>JACKDE010000001.1 GCA_020633675.1 Deferribacteres bacterium
TTTATCAGCCGCGATCCTGAAATTGTGCGGCAATACGAAACAGATCCACTCATCTTTCATGGCAAGGTATGCGCGCGAACTGGCGCTCGTCTGCTTGCTGCAGGCGCGGAGGTCGCTGCACGTCTGCACAAAATCGAGTTGCCATTCTGGGTTGGGCATGGCACGGCGGATCGCCTGATTGATCCGCAAAGCGCGCAATGGTTGCACGAGCGCGCCCGAAGCACAGACAAAACGCTGCGACTTTATGACGGGCTGGCGCATGAAATCTTGAATGAGCCGGAAAAGCATGCTATTTTGCAAGAGATTGTTGCGTGGCTGGAAAAGCGGATTGTTTGAATTTCGGATAAGAAGCACTCAGAGAGCCTGAAAAGGCCTTATTGTTCGCCATCAAAATGGCGTAGAAGATTGTCGCGGAATGTGCGGGACAGGACGAGCGCTTTGCCATTTTTAAGCGTGATAATGTACTCGCCATGCATATCGCTATTGAGCTTTTCGATGCGCTCGATGTTGACGATTTGCGAACGGTGAATGCGTGCAAATTGCTCAGGATTCAACTTTTCGGCAATGCTGCTGAGAGATTCGCGCAGCAGATGCGTTTTTTTGCCAGAATAAATCGTGATGTAATTACCTGAAGCCTCAATCCAATCGATTTCATCTGTTTTAAGAAAATAGATATCCCCGCGCGCTTTGATCATGAGCCGCTGTAAATATTTGGGTTTGCTCTCAATTTGCTCCAGGAGCTTTTCGAGTTTGGCAGACAGAACGCTGCCATTTGTACGCGCAGCTTTGCGGATGCGATCAAGGGTCTTTTGGAAACGTTCATAATCGAAGGGCTTCAGCAGGTAGTCGAGTGCATGGATTTCAAATGCATTGACAGCGAATTCGTCGAATGCGGTGACAAAAATGATCAATGGCAGAGATGGCAAATCAATGTTTTGCAGCACTTCGAATCCGTTCATTTCAGGCATTTGGATGTCGAGAAAAAGCACGTCCGGCGATGTAGCATGCAGCACTTCCACAGCTTGCCTGCCATTACCACATTCGCCAATCACCTCAAAATCCACTTCGTCATTAAGAAAATTGCGGATTTTATCGCGCGCAAAAGGCTCGTCATCGACGATAAGAACGGAGATTTGTTTTTGCGTCATGTGCTTTGATTTGTCTGTATAATCCAATAGTGAGCGAGGTAGAGGCTGCAATGAAAAAGAACTTTTTTATAATACTGCGAGTTCGATAAAAGCAAAACTTTGAATTCTTCAGCCCGAGCGCAGTCGAGGGCGAAAAGGAGCTCCAGTAACACACGCTCAAAACCTTCATGGTTCGACTATGCTCACCATGAAGATTGCTCCCTAGTGCATTGAAAAAGGCTTAAGTCGAACTCAGGTTAAAACATCAATCGACAGATTCTGTGCCGGATTTGATTTTTTGCGCTAAATGGAGCATCGCGATGCCGAGCGTGATCACAAATGGGCCTTCCCAAAGTTTCCAAAACAGCGGCAAGCCCTCCAGCCAATCGACCGCGAGCAGGATAACGCCAAAGCAGCAGAATGCGATACCCAGATAGGTCAGTACAACGCGATGGCGCTGCAAATCGAAGGACACGGCCCACATCAAGCCGCCGAGCAATGCATAAAATGCCGATGTCGAGCGTGCCAAATAGCCAACGACCGGCTGATCGGCAAGCGGCCCCATGCCCAACTGCGCGTGAATCGCATCCATCCACGAATAGGGTGCGGCCACAAAAATCAGGGCGGTCAACGAGACGCCGCCGATCGCTCTCAACAAGAATTTCAGAGCTCGCTCAGCATTTTCGGTTGAAAGAGACATGTAGGTTTTCCTGCAAATACATAGAGGATCATCTTCATTTTGTCTGTGCATGAATCCGCAGCGCAACCTCTGCTACCGTCGCGGTCCAAATGTCCTGCCGGCGGCGTTTGAGATAGCGCAACAGCATGTTGTAATCGTCTGCAGCTACACTCAGCACCCCGCCATCGATGTCGTGAAAAACCAAAATCACCCACAAACCGCGCGCCGTCAATTCTTCCACCAGGCCGATCATTTCGAAGCCGCTCATGCGGTCGACGCGGATACCGCCGGCACTGGCGAGATCAAAAAAGCCGGGCTGGTTGCCGAAGCCGTATTCGCTCAGGCCACGTCCAGCGAGAAAGTGCTTCGCGATAAGCGGCACATAGCTCTGACGATTTTCACCACGACCGACGAATTGGCAATGGCACGGGTAGGCGAAAGTCCAGTTTTTTTGCTGCGGCGCGATCGTTAGCAATCGCTCTTGTGCATGCAAAATATCATGCTCGATATCGTCGAGCGTGCAATCTTCCAGCCCGCCGCGACTGCCGGTGAAATTATTCGAGCAGATGTGCGCTAGCGTGTGGTTGCCGATTTCATGGCCACTGCTCGCGACCGCCTGCCATTCCGCAGAACGCGTCTGCATCAGCTTGTCACGGGCATGCAGATAAAACGTGCCGCGCAGGCCATGCGCATCGAGGGGCGGCACGGCCTGTTTGAGCTGGTTGTCGGTACCGTCGTCAAACGTCAGCGACACCGCACCGGCATATTGTCCCCAAATGGGTGATTGATTCATAAAATTCTAAATTTCGAATTACAAATTTCAAATAAATTCCAATGATGAAATTTCAAATCCCAAATTCAGCGTGTTAAAATTTCGCCATTCGATTTTGGGATTTGAAATTTATTAGTTATTTGGGTTTTGTCATTTGGGATTTTCCAGCAGAGCATGGCGCTGCTCGTAAATCTTACCAATCGCATCGGTCAGCAGGTGGGCTTTTTCTATCGGGCAGCCGAGAATCGACCACAAGGCCTGTACTACCCGGTCGCGCCACAGCGCCTCCGCCACCGGCAATTGCCAGCGCGATGGCGTGATCGCCTGCATATACTCCTGGCTCAATTGATGGCGCTTTTTAGTGTGCGGATAGTAAACCGGACTCTGGTTGAGCGGCTCGTAAGTCGTACCGAAGGTGACGCCCAATTCTGCAGACAGGGCCTTGCGGAATTGCGTTGCAGGCAATCCGTCGAAAGCATTTTGATCATACAAAAACACGAAGCCATAGCTGCATTGCCGGGTCAAATTCTCGCTGCGAAACAGTGGCCGGACGCCCGGCGCCGCTTCGATGGCGCGGTCGAAGGCACGGCTGGTGCGATCCATCACTTCGGCATTTTCACGCAGTGCAACCAACTGCGCGCGCAAAATCGCCGCCTGAAAACTGGTCATGCGGTAATTGCCACTGTGCACTTTCACGCCTGGCTTGAATTCGCGGCCGCAACTGCGCTGGCTGACCACTTTCCAGTACAAATCTTCGTCCTGCATCAGCAGCGCGCCGCCTTCGCCCGCGTTCATCAATTTCGAGCGCTGGAAACTGAACGAGCCGAAGGTGCCGATGGTGCCGGCAGATTTGCCGCGCCATTGCGAGCCATGCACGTGCGCGGTGTCTTCGATGATGTGCAAATTGTGCTTTTTGGCGATGGCGAGCAGCGCGTCCATGTCGGCCATGCGGTGGTACAGATGCACCGGAATGATGGCGCGCGTTTTGGGGGTGATCGCCGCTTCGACCGCCTTCGGATCGATGCAGAGCGTTTCCGGGTCGACATCGACGATGACAGGGACGGCATTGACGTCGCAGACCGCGCTGGCGGTGGCTTGCCAGGTGAGTCCGGGCACGATCACTTCGTCGAACGCGCCGATGTCGAGGGTTTCGAGCGCGACTTGCAGGGTGTGGGTGCCGTTGGTGAGCAGGGCACAAAAGCGGCTGCCGTTGAAATCCGCCCATTCCTGCTGAAATGCCGATGCCATCGACTCGACGCCGGGCCAGTCGTCCCACACACCGCTATCGAAAGCGTCGAGCAGGTAGGTGCGCGCCAGATCGTTGTGGCTTTTGAGAGAAGTTTTTTGCAATAAATTGCTCGTCACTGGCGAGCCGCCGAGAACGGCCAATGCGCTCATGTTCGTCTCCGGTTTGCAGGTGAAAACTCAGTTTTGTTGTTGGCTATTAGCGCTTGGCTTTTAGCTTTTTGCCAACAGCCAACAGCCAACAGCCAACAGCCAACAGCCAACAGCCAACAGCCAACAGCCAACAGCCAACAGCCAACAGCCTCTTTTCGCTGAAAATAAGGCGGGAATTTTGAAAAGAAAAGGATTTTCGGGTGAGATTTTTTGCCGGATGTGCGGGTGGGCAATGTCAGCGTTTTAGGAAGGCAGGGTGGTTCCTCGCCAATTTTTGCTTATTTCATTGCGGGCGCTAAAACCGGGTGCTCAAAAAATTAACGTTAAGGCTCACAGCGCGCGCTTTTGGGGCAGCTACTTGTTGGCCAGCTTCGTTTGCCGTCACAACGTGTTCAAGGAAGTGCCTACATAAAGAATCGGTAGTCATATACGTCATCGACAATATCTGGTGTGCCTTTTACGACGTTGGCAAAACGTTGTGAGTATACCAACGTCGCGGGCAACGTTTTATAAAGCGTGTTGTTGTTCCAGTCACACTTGGTCAGCGAAAAAACACTTGAACAGGTATCATACCAGCCGCCAGCACCTGACCAGCGTCTGAGAAATATCGGTTTCGGTATAGGCTTGAAGACAGCCTCCTTAAAGACAGGCCGGTTCGCCTGCTGGGCATTGATACTGGAAACGCTTCCCTGTGTCCAAAGCAGGCATTCAGTCTCAGTGAGGGGAAGATAGCTGCCCCGGTCGAGCGGGTAACCGGCAGGCCGGGCCTTCTCGCCAGGTCGTGGCGGCGGATCGACCTTCAGACCATGCCACGCCGCACCGCGAATAATCTGGATAAGCTCCACCTCGGTCTTGGAACCGAAAGCATCCAGCGCGCCCTGGATTTCTTCTTCAGTAAAGCGCGTTGACTTGTGAACGAAGATCTTGCGTGGCACATGCGCGTAGTGACCGTTCTGATATAGCAGCAGACTACGCGAGAGAACGGACATCATTTCCTGATAGCTTAAGTAAGGATTTCCTCTTCTGTCCGTCTCGAACTCCTCTGTGTCATAGGCGACAAACTCAAATCCTGTTCCATCCGGGTCGAATATCTGGCTGCAACACGTGCTGTACTCCATACCATCGCTATGCTTGCGCATCGCGTAGCTAAGTCCTATGTAGGCTTCGTCGCGATCAAAATTCGCAAGCTTCCATGGAATGCCGCCAGCCTTGGCATAGAGTGCGACAGTAATGCCCCACATCACTTGAGCACGACAGGTTCGAGAAATGAGTTTTTCGTTCATGATCTGCACGGGAATACCGAGTGGAGCGATCAGCGCTTTTAGGCGGTCGTGGAGATTAAATCCCTCGTACGTGAAGGCATTTTTCCATTCAGGTGGAAGATAGATCATGAGCACATCGAAAGAGCCACGTTTAGCACGAGTAGCGCCGATGCTATGTACAAGCGCACGCACAAGCCCTTCGCCATCCTGTGCCTGCGCAAGGCGAGCACATTCATCAGGCGGCGAAAACTTCAGGGTATCATTCGCGGGAACGAGCGGAACACGAAAGACGTTCTCAAAACCTGGATACTCGAAATAATAGTTTGGTGCTTCCTTCACTTGGGCCTTGCGCTGCATTTCGCCAACGATAGACTCTATCCGGTTCATGCGAGCAGTGGGTGCCAGATAGGCAAGTTTCACCTGCACGGGAAAACCAAGATCACGACTGTAAGGTCCGTTTGCGATTAGGCCGCGTAACGGGTGCGTGTCAGTCTTCTTACCTGCAAATAAGAGTGGCGGTTCAGGGAGCATGCCGTGTGCGGATAGTTCATCGTGTCGCTGCACGCTCATGCGAACGCCCTCCTACTAAACGCCGTACGGGTAGAAACAGTAAAAGAAGCCGGGTAGTTCGTATCAGCTCCATAGGTAACGGTAACCGGAGTGCCTTGCCCAACGGGACCGATTAGAATTTCAATCCAAGCGTCCAGGATATCGTAGGACTGGTTGTTGTATCGTTTCAGTTTACGACTACGCAGGAAATCGTGAGCATTTTCACGATTCTTTAACGGAGTAATCCAGACATCGGGGTCAAGCAAAAGCCACAAGACACCGGCGCGCTCTTCGAGCCTGAGCCTGATACACTCGGACCAGTGCGTATCCGGTAACCCGCGAACGGTGCCACTAATCGGTCCAGGAATCCCACGAAAGCCAACCGCCTTCTTTAGTGACACAAAGCGTTCATCATCAACTTGGCGGTAGTCAACTACGGCGTAATAGGTCTTGCCCTTTTTGCGCAGGAGAACGGGTTTGTCGTGACAAAGCGCTTCGGCGATGCCATGTTCGTAGAGCGACTTTAGATATGTAGATTCGGCAATCTCGGTAACCGGCTCGACGAACTCACGCACACCAACATCGTTCGCGATCAACCCTTCCAAACTTTTCACAACCTGTGCGGAATCTCCCCAGAAGACGATCCCATCCTGATAGGAAATGACGGCATCCGGCTGCTTTTCACGTACAGCAGAAAACACATCGGAAGCGGGAATACCGATGACAGGAAGCATACCGCATTGCCGGGGCACGCCTATGATTTCAAGCGCGTTCGTTCTCAGAATTGGATAGGGTTTACCAGGTTTGGGTAACGGAATAGATACCGGATGTGCCCGTGCAGAGCGCACTTTGTCATCCTGCACCTGCGGCTTATTTGGAATCTGCCGCCAGACCTTGTAGAGCATCACATCGAACGTCCCAGTTTCTACAATGTGGGCTATAATGCCCTTTTCCCGTGCCGCTTCTATAAAAGTGACGACGGCAGGCGCGATACTGGACGTGTGCGGGACTGTCCACCAGACACCCTGCGGGAATGGATTAGGCTGCACTAATGCCTTTTCAAACATGGCCATCACGTTACTGTCCCGACCGCTATAGCCAGTGACAATCAGGCCATAACGGCCGGCCGCAGCAACAAAACATTCCTGAATCTTCTCATCGTTATTGAGCAGATCCATCGAAAGGTTCTTGATCTTCTGGTATCGAAAGTCCCCGTGAATCTTCGCGTATAACGGAAACCGCTCCGCATTGAGCGCTTCAAGTGCGGCATATGACCCTTCGAGATTGAAAGGCGTCAGGTTTTTTCCTGCGACGGCGGCATAGGCATCCTCAAGGACATCATCAAAGTTTGTAGTGAAAATAACACGCGACCGATGCATTTCCATAAGCCCAGCAAGCGCACGCGGCCCAATCGTCAGCGTCACTTTTTCTGGAGACAACTGATTCTGAATATAGGATTGCTGCGCGGCATAGTCCTCGCCGAACATCAATTCAAAATAGTAGGAATATTCCTCATTACTCCAGATTTCCGGGCAGCCTATGCCGTCGAAGTAGCTTTGAATTTTCGCCTTGATGGCATGATTGCTGACATTGTGAGCCTGAATGTCCTGATTCTCTTTGGCGCAGTAGTACTGCCGTTTCAAATCCCAGATCAGATCCATCGCGGTCGGCAAACCAGACGAACGTGACGTGCCGGCACCGAGAAACCACATAAGCTGCGGCGAATTCTGCACAAAGTGAAGCAAAAACGCCTGTTCATCGATCTGTAAATGCATGCTGTTCAATCTGCTAACTGCCTCCGATCCACAAATCTTCCTTTTTTGTTCGGCATATTATTGATGAGATATATTCCCAGTATTAACCGAAAGGTTTTGTCGTTTATCACAAAATCGACGATTATTTGTAAGTACTTGTCTCATTTAATTCTTTGAAGTGTTTCGGAATTGAACGACCCTTTCGGGTGTCATTTATACCTGCCGTTTAACCCGAAAGCAGTACAAAATGACCGCTCATTAGCCCGATCAAAACCTTGCACTCCGCCTCCCCGGCAGGCAATTCAGTGGTTGATTCGAGAATTTTGTGTGTGGAAGATGTCCCGCCGAGTGGGTGGAAAATGCAAAAACGTGGGTTTAATGTCAAGTCATTTTCGCTGGCTGTTTCCGTGCGTGCTCGCATCATCCGGCTGCGTAGGCACAATAGATTCATCCTGAATGACAGCTTCGGTTGGTACCGAATCGGGAGCAGCTTTTTGCTTTTTGGGTCGCCAGAAGCGAAATGAGCGTTTTTGGCGCGGTTTTGGGGGCTTGCCGAGCACAAAACGCCAACGGTAGTACTGCTCGCGCGCGGCGAAGAACCAGGCGATGGTCGCCAGCGTCAGCATCACCAGCCAGAAGCCGTTTTCGATGAAGGTGTGCAAATAAAGCAGCAGCAGGCCAACAACCGCCACCCAAATGGTGCTCTCCTGCACTTCGGTTTTGCTCCACGGCAGACCGCTTTCCTGGGTCAGCAGTTCCTCACGACGTCCCTGCTTTTGCCACTCGCGGGTAAAACGGCCCGGTGAACCATAGATTTTGGTAAGGTTGGAGATGCGGATATGCAGCGTCTCCTCCAGCACCGCCGCTCGCGCTTTGCGCACGGCAAAAAGTTGCTGCACCGCGAAAATCAGCCCGAGCACGCCGAACCATACCGGCAAGGTCAGCAGTGAGGTGTACAGCAAGCTGTGGTAATTTTGGTAGTACCAGTAAATAAAACCACCTGCTACCAGCGAGCCGGCGATTAATCCCGGCCAGCCGATGCCCTTGAGCCACTGCCGGGTCTGCTCCAAACCGACGTACAGCACCGGAATAAACACCAGCGTCGACAGCGCCGAGACGGTCAGCCCACCGAGCACGGTGATGGCAAACGGCGGCCAGATTTCGAACTCGGTGCCCTGCTTGAGCGCCAGCGGGAAGATGCCGAGGATGGTGGTCGCCGAGGTCATCAAAATCGGCCGTACACGGTTTTGGGCAGCCGCCATCACTGCGCGTTGCCAGCGGTAGCCATATTCGTTGCGCAAAATCGCGATACGGTCGAGCAAAATAATGCCGTTGTTGACAACAATGCCGAGCAGCACGATCAGCCCCAGCAATGCCATCGGTGCGCCTTCGCCGAGCGAGAGCGGCGTGCCGGTGAGGGTCAGCGCCAGCAGCGCGCCGATAATCGCGGTCGGGATGGTGCCGATGATGACAAACGGGCTGAACAGCGACTCGAATTGCGCCGCCAAAAACATAAAAATCAGCAGCCCGGCGATGGCCAGCATCCAATAATAAATCGAGGTTTGGTCTTCTTCTTCAAGGCGTTCGAGTGTGAAGCCGCGCGGTAGCCGGAATTCCTGCAACAGCAAATCGATCTGTGCTTCAACCGCTTCGACGCGTGCTTTCACACTTTCAGCTTCGGAGGTGAGGGCGTAGGTGATTTTGGCCTGACGTTCCTGGTTGTAGCGCACGATATTTCCCGGCCCTTCATCGAGCCGGATGTCCGCGACTTCCTTGATCGGAATAACCTGGCCGGCGGAATTCATCACACGGGTTTGCTCGAGATCGGCGAGCTGGCGTTCTTCGATGTCGCGCAGCAGCATTTGGATGTCGTACTCATTGCCCGCATTGAAATAGGGTGTCGCTGCCTGGCTGCCTTCGGCGCGCGTGCCCCAGATCGAAGTCATGACCTGCTGCATGGTCAGACCCCACATCGCCAGCCGCAGCCGGTCGCCGTTGATGCGTACTTCCGGCGCGCCACTGCGCAATTCGGAGTGCACCGAGCGCGGCTCGATATCTTCAATCGCACGCAGGGTTTGCTGGATTTGCTCGCTGAGTTGACGCAGTGTGTTGATGTCATTGCCGCGCAAACGCAGGCCTTTTTCCGACGACAGCAAGCCACCGCCGCCGCTGTTTTGGCGTCCACCGCCGCGGCCGGTTGAGCTGGGCGGCTCAAAGCTGATTTCAAATTCATCCTGGGTTTCGTTTTGCCGGCGCAAGCTGTTTTTATGTTTGTCCAGCTCGATGGACTGTTCTCGCTCGTCCGCATTGAGAAAGGTGACGGACACCTGCGCCTGATCGATTTGGATGTTGGCGCGGACTTCCTCGACATCCGGCAGCGCCAAAACCTGGTCTTCGAGCTGGCGCACAAACTGGTCAGCACGCTCGAGCGTAGCACCCTGCGGCATGGTAACGTACACATCGAGCCGGTCGGGGGGAGGTGGCGGGGTTTGCGTCAAAATAAAAGCGGTGCCGATCAAAATCGTCAGCAACAGCAAAATCACCACGGTGGAGACGGTGCGGACGCGATGCCGCACGGCAGATTTGAGTAGCAACCGGTAGACTTCCACCACGCGGCCACTGCCGAAATGCCGGAACGCTTTACCGGAAAGCGTTCGACTGGCGAGCAGAGGCACCACGGTCAGCGCGACCACGAACGACACACAGAGCGGAAAAATCACCGATAACGCCAGCTCGCGCACGAACAATTGGGCATCGCTCTCGATAAACAGCACCGGCAAAAATACCAATACGGTGGTGCCGGTGGCGGCAAAGATCGACCGGCTAACCTCTTTGGTGCCGGTGAGCGTGGCTTCGCGCACGCTTTTGCCTTGCTGGTAATGGGTAAAAATATTCTCCATCACCACGATGCCGTTATCCACAAGCATACCGATAGCCAGTGCCAGCCCGCACAACGAAACGATGTTGACCGACAGATCCCACGCGTACATAAAGTTGGCCGTTACCAGCAGACTCACCGGAATGGCGATCATCAAAATGGTGACGAAACGCATATTGCGCAGAAACAAAAACAGCACGATCAGCGCCAACACAGCGCCGGTCACGGCCAGCGATTTCACCCGGTCGATAGCGGTGGCGATGAGTTCGGCCTGGCTGAAACTGACTACCAGCTCGACATCGTCGCGCTTAAGTGTTTCGTTCAAAAGCTCGATTTCGGCGAGGACGTCATCCGCCACTTTCAGCATGTTGCTGGTGTTGTCTTTCTGCACGAAAATGCCGACGCCGGCTTTGCCATTGACCCGGAACAAGCGCGTTTTTTCTGCCTCGCTGTAACCGACAAGTGCGACATCCTGCAAGCGAATGCCGCGCGGATCGATCACCAGATTTTGCAACTCGCTGAGATCATCGATGCGGCCGATCAGGTTGACGTCGAGCACGAGTCCTGCTGTCAGCACCTGCCCGAGATGCTCGGGTTGGCGATGAAAGGCATCGATTTTTTGCTGCACACGCGTGACCGGAATGCCGAGCGCCTCGCAGCGATCCGGATCGATGATGACGCCGATGTTGCTCTGGCTGCCACCGCCCACAGACAGGTTGACCACACCATCGACTTGTTCGAGCCGGGGCCGTACTTTGCGCTCGGCGAGGTCGCGCAATTCTGTGAGCTCACGGTCGCCACGCAGGCTGAGCTGCATTAAAAACGACGACAAATCCGAGGTGTCGAAACGGTTGATTTGGACGCGGGTATTTTGCGGCAGGCGCGGTTCGAGCGCGGTCATTTTTTGCTGCAGCTTCAGAATTGCGAACTGCATATCGACATCGTGGTCGAAGACGATTTTGGTGCTAAAAAATTCGGCATTGACCGTGCTTTCGATGTCTTTGACGCCTTCGAGCGTGGCGATTTCGGCCTCGACAGGCAGCACCAACTGGCGCTCGACTTCTTCGGGCGAGCCACCCGGCAAGCCTGCACCGACGTACACCTCCGGATAGATCAGCTCCGGCAAAAGCTGCACCGGCAAGCGCTGCCACGACAGGTGGCCGAGCAGGCACAAACCGACCGTGATCATCAGCACGGTAACGGGGCGTTTCAGGGAGAATTGGATCATATCGCCTTAGAACCTTGGTTTGGCAGATTGGCCGGAATACTGCTGGTATCCGTTATTCGCAGCCGGTCAATCATGTCATACGCCACCGGAATTACGACCAATGTTAACAGCGTCGAAGTCACCAGCCCGCCGATGACAGCGATCGCCAGTGGTGCGCGCAGCCGTGCGCCTTCGCCGATGCCGATGGCCAGCGGCGCCAATGCCAGAATCGTAGTAGCGCTGGTCATTAAAATCGGCCGCAGCCGGTCGCGGGCAGCCTGCACTATCGCTTCGCGCCGCGCCATGCCGTCGTTGCGTAGCCGAGTGATATAATCGACCAAAATGATCGAATCGTTCACCGCAATGCCGGCCAGCATGATAATACCGATGTAGGCCATGATGCTCAACGGTTCGCCCGCGAGCAGAAAGGCAAACACCACGCCGATGCCCGCCAGCGGCAGTGTCAGCAAAATCGTAAAAGGATGCAGGTAGCTTTCAAACAGCGAAGCCAATACCATGTACACTAACAGGATCGACAGCAACAGCGCAAACTTGAGCTGGTCAAACGATGCCTGGCGCTCGGCCTCTTCACCGGCAAAACTCAATTCGTAGCCCGATGGTAGCGGCACACGTTCGAGTACGTTGTTGACGCCGCCGATGGCTTGGCTGAGGGTGACACCTTTGTCCAGCTGCGCTGTCACATGCGCCACCCGCGATTGGTTGTGGCGCTGAATTTCGCGCGGGCCTTCATCGCGCTGCAAATCGACAATGTCGCGCAACCGAATGACCGCGCCATCCTGGGTGCTGATCGGCATATCGGACAACTCTGCGAGAGTGGCTTTTTCGTAGGCCACGCGGATGTTGCGCTCCTCGCCTTCGCTGTAAAAATTGGTCACGACGTTGCCGGCAAGTCGTTCCCGCACACGCTCACCGATCTGCTGCACATCCAAACCGAAACTGGCGGCCAGCAGGCGATTGACTTGCAGGTTGATTTCGGGGCGGCCAGAGGCAAAGCTGGTTTCGATGCTATTGAGCCCGGCGATGTCACGCAGATTGACTGCCACATTGTCGCTGATTTGCCGCAGCATCTCAAAATCGTCTCCGCGCACTTCGATGATGACAGGCGGGCCACCGGTGCCGATGGTGCTTTGCAGGCTGGTTTCGCGCACGCTGTAATTGATTTCCACTGCCGGCACTTCCAAATTGGCGCGCAAACGGGTGATCGCATCTTCAGGATAGAGTGTATTGTCGCCTTTGGCTAAATTGAGCGTCATGTTGGCGCGGTGCTCACCACCTTCGGTGTTGCCGGTAAAGACATCCTGCGCCGAGCTCACATTGATGGTTGAAAAAATGCTGGTCAGGCTTTTGTCAAGCACCTGATTGATTTGTGATTCGACACTCGACAGGACTTCGGATGATTTTTCCAGCGGCGTTCCCGGCGGCAGGGTCAGGTCGATTTGCACCTGATTTTCACCACTGCGGGGCACAAATTCCGAGCCAACCACCGGCAGCAACAGATAGGATACAGCCAGCATGGTAATCGCCGAAAACAAGACCAGCTTCGGTCGGTTGAGCGCACCAGCCAACAGGTTGTTGTAAAAGGGCACATTCAGGGTGCGCTCTTTAAACGTGCTGCCGGATTTGCCCGCAAATAGCCGCGCTGCCAGGGTCGGGATCAGCATGAACGCCACCAGCAGCGACGACAGCAGCGAGAAGGCCACCACCCAGGCTTGTTCCTTGAATAACTCGGCAGCGATGCCTTGCACGTACACAATCGGTAAAAACACGATGACGGTGGTGAGTGTGGCCGCCACAATCGCGACACCGACTTCGGACGTACCAGTCACAGCAGCTGTGTTGGCATCTTCGCCCAATTGGCGCCTGCGAAAAATATTCTCAATTACCACGATAGCATTATCAACCAGCATGCCTGCACCCAAAGCCAGCCCACCGAGCGTCATGATGTTGAGGGTAAAACCTTGAAAAAACATCAGTGTGAATGTCGCCAAAATCGACAGCGGGATCGCCAGGCTAACGATGACGGTGACGCCAGCGTGGCGCAAAAAGACAAACAGGATCAGCACAGCCAAAATCACACCGATGACAGCGGTGGTTTTGACTTCGCCGATGGCGCCTTCGATGAAACTGGCCTGGTTGACCACCTGGTGAAAACTGACGCCCTGTAGCTCGTTGCCCATCGCCTCCACCGCTTCACTGACTTGCCCGGCAACGCGCACGGTATTGTCGCGCGCCTCTTTGTAAATATACATTGCCACGCTTTCGCGATTCTGGAAGCGCACGATTTCGGTACGCTCCTCGGGCGCATAGCTCACTTTAGCGACTTCGCGCAGATAGATCGGCACTTTGTCAGGTGAATAGACGCTGGCGGATTGCTGCGTGCCGACTGCGCTGGTGTCGCCATTGCTGCCGGCCGCTTTGGATTGGTAGCCCACAACGGTATTCGCTACTTCCTCGACAGATGCGTATTTGCCGACGCCTTTAATCAAATAGGATTTGTTGTCCTCCTCGAGCGTGCCGCCGGAAGCGTTGGCGTTGGATTGGGTGATTTGGCTCGACACCGCCGCGGTGGTCAGCCCGTAGGCTTGCAGCAGATACTCATCCAGCTCGACGCGCACCTCGCGTTTGAGGCCGCCATAGACCTGCGCACGGGCGACGCCATCGAGCCGCTCGAGGTTGCGCTTGACGACATTTTCGGAAATGCGGCGCAATTCGTCGAGATCGATGTCCGGCGATGCTTGTAATGCGTAAATCGCAATCGGCTCTTCCTGCGGATCATAGCGGGCGATAGTCAGGCGCGAGACATCGGGATCGGATTCGAAATGGGCGATCTTTTTCTGTACATCCAGCAGGGCAAAATCCATATCGGTGCCCCAGCTAAAGGTGATGGTGGTGCGCACGCGGCCGAGAGTGCAGACCGAGCGCACATCGACCACCCTGCTGATTGTGCCGGCTTCGCCTTCGAGCTGACGTGCAAAGCGCTGCTCGATTTCCTGCGGCGAACGGTCACCGGCCTGCAATTCCACCACAATGCGCGGATTGTAAATCGACGGCAGCAGATCGGTGCCGAGCTTGTCGAACGAAATGTAGCCCAAAATCGCGATCAGCGTCATCAGCATTGCCACGGTTACCGGATATTTAACAGAAAATTGGGGGAGATTCATATTTTTATTGGTTGTTTTTGTGCTTAGGTTTTGTTTTTTGATGCACCAAATTTTGACGAATGACGAGTTACTTCCGCACCCGCACTTTCGATTTGTCGCGCAGGGTTTCCTGGCCCTGAATGACCAGTTGCTCGTCTTCGCTGATGCCGGATAAGACTTCAATTTCATCGCGGGTTTCCAGGCCGGTGCGCACCTCGCGCTCTTCGGCACTGGCGCCTTCGACAACATACACCACAGGCTGATTGTTGCGCGTCACCAGGCTGGATTTGGGGATGATGACGGTATCATCCCGGCTGTCCACAGTAATGTCGGCTTTCACAAACATGCCGGGTCGCAAACGCAAATCCGGATTCGGCACGGTAATTTTGACCGCAAAGGTGCGTGTGCGCTCATCGATGGTTGGGTCGATGGTTGCGACCGTACCTTCGAAAATTTCGCCTTCGAGCGCGTAATTGCTGATCAGCACCTTCTGGCCGGTTTGCACACGACCCAAATCGGTGTTCGGCAAATTGACAGTGACCGTTGTGCTGGTATAATCCAATATCGTGCATAATACAAAACCGGCATTGATGCGGGTACCGTCGCTGCTGGTCTGCAGGTTGGCGATAAAACCGGAAATCGGCGCCTTCAATTCCAGTTTGCCGGCACGAATAACAGCGGTTTCATAGTTCAGCCGCGCATCGAGGGCGTTGCGGCGCGCCAGCTCAAGCTCTTTCTCCGTGACGCCGCCTTCTTTGTACAGCGCTTGCTGCTTTTCGAGCTCACGAACCGCGTTTTCCATCGCCATTTTGTTTGATTCCACCCGTACGTTCAGCAAGTGTTCGGGATTTTCGATGTTCGCGAGTTGCTCTCCAGCGGCCACTTTTCTGCCTGCTGCCGGAGTAGCGCCATTGTTTTTGGCGATATGCAGGATGCCCTCCACTTCCGCCAAAACCCGCTCTTCGCGCACCGCCCGAAGGGTACCTGTGGTCGAAATATATTCGGCAATCGGGCCGCGCCGCACTTTTTCAATCGACACCGGAAAGGTTAAATCGGCTGCATTTTGTTCGTCGCTGCTATCGCACGCAAGCGTGAGCAGCACAATGCCCGTGAGCAAAAATTTGAGAATGGTCGATTGGTTTTGCATGAGAACTCCTCGTTTAGTCGCAGTGGCAGTAGCAGTAGCATGTCATTATGCTTTTGGTAAAAATTTTTCCGGATTTTTAACCATGCCACCGAGCATTCTGCCCACTTTAGCGTATTTTTTGCTAAAATTTGTCATGTTTTGGAAAGTTGTTCCAGCCACAGATGAACACAGATTTTCACGGATTTGAGAAGCTGTAAAGCTTCAGTTCAATCTCGTGCTGATCGGCATCGATTTGTGGCTTAAAAAATATCAATGCAGCCACTTATTGCAATTTGAAATAGGTCGCTTTGTTAAAAATCAACTACTCCGGCACTGCAATCTCGACTGGCGTTTCGCGTTCAAAGTCCCACAGCGTTTTGCGGCGCAGGTCGGCCAGTGATTGTTTGTAATCGATAATCGCGATGAGGTAATTGATGCGCGCCTGGGTATAACGATTCTGCTCGAGCGCCAAATCCTGACTGCTGATGTCGCCATTTTCAAAGCGCAGCAAGCTGATGCGATAGCTTTTCTGCGCCAGTTCTTCGCTGCGCTTGGTAATATCGACGCGCTTTTGAGCGGAATGCAGATTGCGCACTGCGGCCCGGATTTCCTGGGTAATGACATTGACCCGATTTTGCTGAGTCAGGCGATTGCTTTCGAGATTGGCGCGCGCTGCCTGCACTTCAGCAGAGTTTTTGCCCCAGTCCCATAGCGGCACTGACATTGAAACGTTAATACCGCGGTTGTTGTCGAAGTCGCGGAAAGCTGCATCCAGGGTTTCGTCACGATTGAAAATACCGAGACTCAGGGATAGCTGGCCACGAATTTCTTTATTGGTATCGACCTCTTTGATGTTGATCTGGCTTAATTCGATGTTGATTTCATCTTCACGCAGTTCGGTGCGCCGGTCAAGTGCTTCACGCATGGCTTTTTCCAAGGTGACCTCCACTGGCGCGTATTCGAGCGCGGTGATGACCCGCACAGAATCGTTGATGGACAGGCCAATCAAATTTTTAAATTGATCTTCCGCCTGCTCAAGACTTGCCTGGCTGCTTTCGGCGGTGTTTTGGGCATTTGCGAGGTCAACCTCAAGGCGCAGCACTTCCACTTCGGGCAGCAAGCCGGCTTGTTGCTTCAATGTGGCGATGCGAAAAGCATTTTCGGATTGTTCGACCTGCTCGCGGTCGATCTCCACCTGCCGCTGCGAACGATAGAGCTGATAAAAGTTGCTGGTCACACTGAATTCCAATTCAAGCGCGCTGCGGGTATACGCCTGAACCGTGCTTTCGAGATTGAGTTCAGCGCGTCGCAAACCGGTTTTGAGCCGGTTCAGCGTAAAAAGCGGCTGGCTGTATTGGATGCGCAGATCGGGCGAATATTCCAGTCGATCAATGGTACCGGTTTGGTCGAGACGATCCATTGTGCCGACGAGCGATAACGTGCCGTCGGTGAAAGAAATCGGCTGATTGACGGAAAGCCGGCCGGTTAGATTGAACGTTTCGGTTCGGGTAAAGACGGTGATTCCCCGGAGCGGATCGATGGTAGATTGCTCGCCCCGAAAGACGTAAGGGGCGCGCACGAGATCAAATTGGGCGTTGCTTTTAAATCCGAGCCGCACAGCGCGCAGGCTCATGCGCGAGTTGATCAGAGATTGCTCCAACCTCCGGGCGTCGTAGCTGCGCCCTAATGCGATTTCGAGGCTCTGATCCAGCGTTAGTGTGTGAATTTGCTGGGCAAGCACATTTGAAGCGCCTAAAATAGCTAAAAGCGAAATTCCGGCAAGCACATATCTCTTCGCATTTCGTACAAGCATGTCGATTTCATTCCTCCTCAAAAACTAAACTCCGGCCTCGGCCTAACAACCTTGAAGTGCTATTCCACGAATTCCCAGCGAATCGCATCGGCAAGAATGTAGCCCTGTCCTTCATCTGATAGTTCGATGACTGCGGGCTTGTCTTTTTCAAATCGATAGCGTCCCATGTACACCCAGCCATCCGCGGTTTCTTGAAAACGTAGCTCGAGAGGCTGCGGGCCGTCTGCAGTTGTAATGGTCATTTTGAATCGCCGGGTCAGGTTGCGCGCCCACCAGCGATTGCGCACCGGCAGGTTAAAGCTGAGATCATAGTAGCCCGAGCGCGGCACATCCGCTTCCCAGCGCGCAGGAAAGTCGCCATCGCCGGCACGTTTGTAGCGCCAGCCAAACAGATATTTACCGTACCCGAGCGGATTATTGTATTCCCACCACGAGCGCCCTTTCATTTCAGGGCGCAAATATTTCGCTTCTTCGGCTGCAGCCATGAAAAAGCCGTCATCGCGATCGTCCAAATAAAAAATCAGCGAATCGACCGTCGACGATACGGAGTACACAGTATCGATTGGCTGTCCGCGTCGTATGCGGTTTTGCACATCAACCGCTTTGGCGACCTTGCCGCGATTGCGCGAAAAGTATGGCACGACTTCCACTTCGGTGGGAGGTTCGTCGAGCCCAATCAGCACTTCTTTTTCTTCATAGCCATCGAGGCGCACATTTTTGGAGACACGGTCGTTTTTGGTGTGAAAAAGGACCTGCACAAAGCCATCGCCAGCCTCACCATTTTGTACACGTGCGGCAACCTGATAGGCTATTTTCATTTTGCCCGTGTCCAGCTTTTCCGCCTCTGCGCTGGTCACCCGATAACCAGGAAAAGTCGCCTCTTCGAACCACTGCTCAAGGAAGGATGACAGGTCGGCTTTGCTTTCACTTTGCATCACGGCCAAAAAATCCGAGCGTGTCACAGGTTGAAAACGGTCTGTTTCGACAAGCTTTCGCAGTGCACGCCGGTAGTTTTCCTCGCCCATGGTTTGTGCGAGAATTTGCAGCACGGGCGACGCCTTGTAATCGACCGCACCGAAGAACAGGCCTTTGTGGGCTTCCGGGCGCAATGTTGCCAGTGGTGTGGTCTCGAGCATGGTGATAATGGAATCAAAGTCAGTTTGATAGAATCGGTCGAAACGCCAACTGGACCAGCGGCCGCCGGTGCGAACTTCATCGAGCTGGCTTTTGGGGATGCGCCAAAAATCCGGGTAAAAAACTTGGCGCAAGGTGCGTTCAGTGCTTTCGTAAAGCTGCAGTTCAAGTGCACGGTCGAGCAGCGGATCGCGAATATCAAGCAAAAAGTTCAGATAATTCGGAATAGGGGAGAACAGGCTGTAATCGAACTCGCGGTCGGTCAGCATGCCGAGCGCTGCGCGGATAAACACTTCTCGCTTGATTTTAGCGGGCGTGTCATCCTGCCGGCGGCGGCGGGCGCGCTTGGTTTCCCGGTCGATTTGCTGGTCGAAATGCAGCCCGGCAATCCGCAATTCATCGATCATGATGATTTCAGGCTGACTTGGTGAATGCGGGAAGCCGGCGCGAGTCGCGAAGGCCTGGAATTGTAGTGGCACTTCAACATAGCTCAGTTTCGAGTATGGGTACGGCAGCCCTGTTTGTTGCTCAAAAATTTCAAGAATGCGATCGATGACCTGAAAACAGGTGTCAGCAATTTCGCTGAACAGTTCAATGTCGCGTACATGGTTTTTGCGATAAAAGAATTCGATTTCGATGCCCTTGTCATTTTTACCGGTCGAATCTTTTATGCCGAAGGTCCGTGACAAACGTTGGTATTTCCCAATGTTGAGTGAAAATTTGGGCTTGGGGATATTCGATTCGAATTGTGCGATGCGTGCGCCGTTTTCTTCAAGCACCGGCTTGCGCCTGCCCTGGCTGATCACGGCATAGTCAACCGGCGTCGCAATATTGAAATTGGCAGTGGCGAAATTTTTTGAGCGTGGCTGTTCGAACGGATAGCCCGCTGCCGCACCTGGCACCGGATACCAACCCAATTCAGCCGGCAAAATAACATACTCATCCCCTGTATATCCAGCGATGCGGCCCATGATCCACGGTCCGTCTTCGCGATACAGCATGGCGCGCATATCCTGCAGGCGGTCGAGCAAAAATGTCTCACCGTTGTCATGCAACCGACCAGAGTAGCGCACTGTTATCGTGTCGGTCGCATGCGGCTGCAGTGGCGATTTGCTCAGCTTTAAAATCAACAGCTGATTATTTTGACTGAAATTGAGCGCTCTGCCATCAGCAGATACCACTTCAGAAACCTGAAAATCACCATTCAGGGCAAATGCAAGTGAGTCGAGTGCATAAGTATATGGATTGTGAAGGTGCATGTTGACTGTGAATTGCAGCGCCTGGCTTGGCTGTCGGTAATCGATGTCGAAGTCGTAGTGCTGAACATGCACGGGCGGCGTGTTCACCCAATATGCTTGTGCGGCCAGATCAGTTTGTTGCTTTTGAATCTGGGTGCGATTTTGTGAAATGATCGCAAAACAGGTCAGGGCTGATAAAACAAGAAATACGATGCCGGCGATATTGACAATGGTTTGCGAAAAAGTAGATTGTTTGAGCCGCGGATAAAGCACAATGGAGAAGCACAGCAATCCGAATCCTAAAAATGTGAAAAACAGCCGCTGTTGCACGATGCCGCTGATATCGCCGAGCCCGATAAGGTCGCCGGCAAACAGGGGAGCGAAAAAGACGCCATAGTCGAATAAACCATAAAAATCATGCTGAAAATAAGCCCAAATTGAAGCGATATAGGCCAGCGTAACGATCATCGCGACAGATTGCACACGAATCAAGCTGACGAGAAAAAAGACAAACGCCGCCATGAACAGGATAGACGGCAGGGTGGCGATGATAAAATAGGTGAGAAAGGGGATGAGATCAAATCCAACACCGGTCGCAATCACTTTGACGGCACGGCCAACTGCAGCTAAAACCAGCAGAAACAGGTTTAAATAAAGCAGCGCACTGACAACACCGAAGTATTTGCCGAGCACCCAGTTGGCAGTGGTCATCGGGCGTGAAAGCATGACCTGGTCGAGTCGCGCTTTCTCTTCGGCCTTGCGAAAATCGCCAGCCACGAACACCACCAGAATCGCTTGAACGTAGCTGAAAAAATAAATCGCCAGATAGCCGTCGACACCTTCCAGAAAGAATTGATCCGGCGGATTATTGCCGAGCAGCGTCGCGATGGTGGTCACGAGCAACATCAACGCGGAAAAGCCTATGCCAACAGCGGCCAGCACCCAAAATTTGGGCGTTCGATACAGCATGCGCCGTTCGTTGGCGGCAATGGTTAAAATAGCGATGATGGATTTGAGCATGAGCAGATTGGTTTTTAAACGATTTTAATGATAAAATGCTAAAAAAGACGTTCCTGCAGCAAATGATCCGCTTTGGCCTGGCTGATTGTTTGAACTAAGCCGTCGCTTCGGCCAATTTGTCCTCGTCGACGCGTTCACCGGCGACGCTTTCCATATAATACATATAGGCATCTTCGAGATTGGGCGCGACAGGCTCCATTTTGTAGCCGTTCGCACGCTCATCACCGACAACGCGCAGCAGCAATTGGCTGCCGAGGTTGATCGTCGAAATGACCTGCATTTTATCGGCGACCTTTGAAAAATCCGCTTCGTCGATTTGGACTTGCCAGACCTTGCCATCCGCATGCGAAATGAGGGTATCCGGGCGGCCATTGTAAACGACCTGCCCCTTAGCCAGCACAGCCAAATCTTCACAGGTACTCGATATATCTCCCACGATGTGGGTACTCAAAATGATGATTTTGTCACGGCTGATATCGGACAGCAAATTGCGGAACCGAATGCGCTCCTCCGGATCGAGCCCAGTGGTCGGCTCGTCGACAATCAGCAGGCGCGGCTGGTGCACCACGGCCTGGGCAATACCGAGTCTGCGCAACATGCCACCGCTGTAGGTTTTGGCTTTGCGGTCCCGCGCTTCAGCCAATCCAACGCGCTGCAGAGTTTCAAGTACGATTTTGTCAATATTTTTGCCCGCCACTCCGTTGATTCGAGCGATGTATGCTAAAAATTCTGCGCCGGTGAGTTGCGGATACACACCAAAAAACTGCGGCAAATAGCCCAAAGATTGCCGGACCTTTTGACGGTGTTTGCGGATATCGTGGCCATCGATCAGTACCTGGCCTGTGCTTGGCTCCTCCAGTGTGGAAAGAATTTTCATCAGCGTGCTTTTGCCTGCGCCGTTGGGGCCAAGCAGGCCGAACATGCCAGAGTGAATCTGGAGATCGATATTTTGAAGAGCTTGGACGCCACCTTTGTAGGTTTTGCTGAGGCCGCGGATTTCGATTTGCATGAGCTCGTTTACTTGATTCTTGTATGGTTGTTGCAAAAAATAAATTTTCTCGCAGTATTCGCAAGCAATGAATCCCCAGTACAATTGACATGCGAAATGAGACAAAGTTGCGGCAAGATTTCATTTATGGAAATGATTTGATTTTGGCAAATATGGCAAGCGGGCTGATGCGGAAAGCCAGTGGCGTGTGGCGGACAAAAGAGCCGATTTTTGCATTGTAGCGCTGCCAAACCGCTTGCTGGCGCGTTTCCGATGCGAAGTGGAATTTATCGCGGAGCAGTTCAGGCAAAGTGTGCACGGCAAGTGCCATGACAAATTTCTGCAGGTGCAGATTGGTGCGCAAAATTTGACCGGCCATATCGATTGTGTCCGCTCGCACACACAGTGCGTTGCCAGTCAGCATATTGTTAAAATAACGTGCAAAATCTTGATATGTTTGTGGAATGATTTCGGCGGGAATCTCAAAGCGCGCTGCGACCTCACGCCATTTAGCATAGTAGCTGCTGCGCTCGGACTCTGAAAGCGGTTTGATCCAACGTTGATAGGCATCGATGGAGCTGTCGATTAGGGTCGCCAGCACCCACATTTGCAGCTCTGGTTGATTGGCATGGTAGGGTTGCGGTGGCTGCGAGTCGTCAGCCCGATAGTGGCCGCGAACACGGCCATGCCTGCGGTTGACGCGTCGCACGGCTTGCTGTGATACGGCATCACTTCCCAGCACGATTTGGTTGATCAGCCACAGAGTGCGCAGCAAGCGTCGATACGGCCTGCGCTGCCAGTCGCTGTGGTCGTGCACGCCTGCAGCGATGGCAGGATGGGCAATTTGCATCAACAGGGCGCGTGGACCTGCGAGCAGCAATACGGCTTCGCGATGCACACGCCATGCTATTCGGTCCGAATCGGGATGCTCCATGATAGGTGTTCAGTTTTGAAAAATTCAAGAATCAAAATCTGATTTTTGTAGGTTGCGTGCTCGCATGAAGCAATGGGTTCTCAGGCTGCATTCGCGTGTGCGACCGGCACTTCACCAAAGCGTCGTTCCCTGTGGCGGAAATCGTCGATTGCCTGCTTGAAATCGCTTTTTTCAAACTCGGGCCACATTTTGGGGGTAAAAAACAGCTCCGCATAAGCGCATTCCCATAGCAAAAAGTCGCTGAGCCGTTTTTCGCCGCCGGTGCGGACAAGCAGGTCAACATCCGGCGTGGGTTCGCCATCGTGTGGTTCACCGCTTAAGTGTCGGGCAAAAAGCTCGCGCGAAAGAGATTCGTCACTCGCAACCCGCTGAGCTGCGCGCAAAATCATATCGCGCGCTGAATAGTCGGCGGCAATACGCAAGTGCAACCGCTGGCAGTGCCGCGATGCTTCCTCCGCGCGCTCCATGGCACGCTGCAAGCGTTGCGGAAAACGATCGCGTCGGCCCACTACACTGAGCCGCACACCATTTTCAATACATTTTTTTACTTCCCGTTTGAGATAGAGTTGGAACAAGCGCATGAGCGCTTCTACTTCTGCAGCCGGCCGTTTCCAGTTATCGGACGAGAATGCATAGAGCGTCAATGTGCCAACACCCAACTCGGGGGCAGCTTCAACCATTTTACGCACGGTTTCCATGCCTCTTCGGTGGCCTTCGATGCGCAGCATGCCGCGGGATTGCGCCCACCTTCCATTACCGTCCATAATCATTGCAACATGTGTTTTGGTTTCATTTTCATGGTTGAAAGTGCTTTGCATGATAAAGTCCTCTTGTGAAAAAATTCGTCCTATTGATCACGCATGGCGTGAATCAAAGCTTCCATATGGTTCAGGTAGGCGTCGAGTGCCTTTTGGCCGGCTTTGGTTAGCTGGTATTCTGTTTTGGGCATCCTTCCTTCGAAGAATTTTGAAACATTAATATACCCCGCTTCTTCCAGTTTGCGGGCATGAACGCTCAAATTTCCATCGGTGACGTCCAATAATTGTTTCATTTCCTTGAAAGTCAATTTTTCATTCACGGCTAACGAACTCAGGATTGCCAAACGAATGCGGTCATGAATAATTCGGTCAAATTGCGAGGATGTCTGATCGTTGGCTAATCCGCGCACCAGTTTGAAGATTTTTTTCTTCGGAACCGTGCCATCTGCTTGCGCACCGCGCGGCAGATTATTGGGAAGACTGTTTTGTTTAGCCACCATACCTCCTGGCGATAAATGATCCAAAAATGATATGCAAAATTCCAAATCCGACTACCATAAACCAGTGCCCCCAAGCTGGCGGTGTCAAAAGAGCCAGGCAGCCGAGAACAACGAAGCAAATACCCATGACGGGTACGATTTTTACCGAAAAAGAGCCGCCGGTGATGACGCCGGCGCCGTAAAGCAATAGCCATGTGCCGGGCAAGAGATCGGTTTCGTTTGCATGAAAAAGAACGTAAGTCAGAACAGCTCCGGCAAAAATCGGCGTGCACAAGCTGATAAAGAATTTGCGCGCGTTGCTGGAGAGCAGCGAAACACGGGCCCGAGCTGCCTTGCGCTGCATGAGATAAACGCCCACGCTCGCTGCAAAGACAGCATCGATACACCAGGCGAGCAGCCAAAGGAATGAGGTAGGTTGGCGAACAGCGAAAAAATCGGTAACAATGGCGGAGATGCCGAGCAGGACCATGCCTTTTCCCGGAACCATGGTAAAAGGCGTTGTGCGTTCAATTGTTTCACGAATGAATCGGATGCTTTCCATCGCATGGGCTTGCATCGATGGTGCGGTCGGTGTCTGTTTTTGCATGGCGGAAACTAAATAAAGAAATTGATATTGTCAAGTACTTTGTCTTGCAAAGTATGTGTGTTGTGTTTGACTGATAGAATTCAAAGCTTAAAATGGCAATCCCACTCCGCCGCCAAGGCGTACAAAAAGCCCTGAAAAATCAAATGTCGTGTTTGTTGTGTAGTCTGGCACAGCTGTGCTGTTGGCGCGTTGCAGTGAACCATTTAGCTGACCAACATTCGCGGATTGCAGCCCTGCTTCACCCCAGATAGTCAGGGATGGCGTAAAGCGCAATTCCATGCCAGCTGAAATGATTCCTGTCAATGTACTGCCGGAAAAATCACCTTGCGTATCAACTTGCGGCAAAAATGTGTTGCTGACCATGCTGGCTGTGAAGGTCGATTTGGTCTCGGTTTTTGCATTCGTGGACAGCACTCCTGCCCCGATGCGCAGATAGGTGTTGAAAAGATTATCCGAATCGTAATCGAAAAAGTACTGCAGACTCAAAATCGCATCGTAGAATTCAACTTTGCGCGAATAATGAAATTGTCCGGCCGAGGGGTTTAAAGCATCGGAAAATTGCGTCTCAGCGGCATCGCGATAAAACGAAACATGGACATTGATGAAGTAGCTTTCACGAAAATGGACTTGCAATTGTCCGCCGTAAACAGCATGACCACCTATTTTTCCGGGATCGGGCAAGTCTGTTTCCAGAAATTCTCGCCAGAACGGCAGCTCTTTTGCAATGTCATCGTTGACGGCATTTAATTTAGGCAAGTAATAACCAAACAGAGGCTTAAGGGTGATTCGCTGTGAAAAACTGGGCGAAGCGTACAGAAAGAGCAGGAAAAAAAATAGGGCACTTGGTCTTTTTTTCATTGTCAGGCTCCGGGTTTTCGATAAAATAAGCAAGCTGCTTTTTTTTCGCTATAGAAAATGAACATGCTGATGGCAGACAACTTTTGGACTGTTTCATCATTGAGATTGTTAAATTATTTCAACACAAAACGATGAACCTTACCTGAGGTCGCTGCGTTTCAATTTTTGACGATAATTTGATTTGTTATTCTGCGGATCATGACGATATTACATGAATTAAGCCCGCTACAACAATCGCGAATTTTAAAGGCGCCCACTGCACTGTAAAATGGATTAAACTGAATGACCTCAAAATTGTTTAAAGACGATTTAAACAAATTTATTATTACGCTCGCCAAAATGCGAGAACTGGTGGAATATTTTCCGGACGGTTTTGATTTTGGTATCGATCTGCATGATCCGGTTGTATATGATATTATTGAGATTAGTGCCAATTCCGAGACGTTTCGAGATGTTGTCGATAGTGAGCCATTTATGTCCGCGCTTTTTCGAGGGATGAAACGCCACATCACCCTGGAGATCCGCAATGCGCTGATCGAACTGCTGGAATCGATTCAACCGCATGTCAAAAGCAAACATCTTAATCTTGTCAAACATGCTCACCGGACAATTGAAGATGCCAGCGTTGATCCTGCGATCATCGGGGTTGTGTGGCAGCTATATGTGCAGAATATTTTTGATAAAGCATTTTCCCGACCAAAGAAAAATAAACCGTTTTCTGCAAAGCTCAAAGAGCAGTTCGCACAATTGCTGGAGCAACCCGATGCGCCGATTGCTGAAGAGATTTTTGCAAGCGGAGAAGAAGCTGTGCGTTACATAGAAGGCGAGCTTGATGAGACACTCATCATCGATATCGCTCCAAATGTGCTCGACAAATTGATCGAAGTTTTAGCGCACATTCCTGGGCATTACCCGGCCCGGGTTCTGGGCGAGCTCTATCTTCTGAACGATGGCTTGGCCAAAAAGGTATTGAAAGCCTGCAAGGGTATCGCGCAGCTGCATTTTCTCAAAATTTACTTTCTCAACAAGCTCGAACGAAGCGATACCGATTTCCCGGAACGCTGGGCATGCCACAAGTTTTTGGTCACCGTGAACGATCCACATGCACTGCAGTTTATGCGCGAAGAACTGCTGCATTGGGAGTTTTGGGCGGACCATCCCCAGCGCAAAAGCAAGCGCACTGGACTGATGTTTTACAGTCAGCTTTTCCAGTGGATGATCAGCCTGAAGGACCGGCGCGCCATCCCGGTATTCATCAAATTACTGTTTGAAGGCGAAAAGATGGGCTATCATCCTGAGGTTTTGGCGATCGCAGAAGACTTGCTTGCCGGTACGCCCTGGCTTGCAGAAGTGAAGCAGGGTGTGTACTACCTGAAGGAAGGCGAAACTGTTTTTGTTGAAAAAGACGTCGACGCAAACGCACAAATCGGCGAGAATCTTGAAAAATATGCATCGATGGTGCGGCGCCTGAACGGAAAGCCTCCCAAAAAATCTGACATTCGCAAAAAAGTCAAATACAGCACACGGCGCTGGAATGGAGCCTATCACGAAGACCTCGATGGCTTACGCCCAATTGATTTGCCCGAGCCTGAAATTAAATATGAACTGCTCGAATCGATGATGATGGAATTTGAGCGCAAGGTGCGCCGTCGCAAAACCCCGCGCAAAAAAGCCATGCGGCTTTTGCCGAAGTTCCAGGGTAAATGGATGACTCGTCCTCAAGCCGTACTGGGTGGCAAAATCCCCATCGCTTTGATCATGCAGGAAGCGGAAGCTTTGGCGACAACCCGTGCGCAAAAAGAGCACTTTAAGCGCTACAAGCAGGATACCATTAATCGTCTGTATCTTGAGGCCGCTTCTCACTACGACGCATCCCAACACCGCGATGCAGCGCGAAAGGTCAACACGGTGCTTGCTCTGGATCCAAGCTATCCATTTGCGAAACGTCTCAAGCGCAAACTTTTGCACAGTGCGTTCTAAAAAATAGAGACAATCCCCGTCTGCAGATTCCAGTCTCTGCCCTCCGTTCTCCAGCACTTTCTGCTTGCTATTCTCTGCCGCAATTTGTAGCATCCTGTCGCATGATTTTCCGCCTGCTGCTCCTTTATAGCCTTGCCGTGCAGCAAGGTTCTTCTGTGCTTCTATGAAAGGATAAAATGAAGTTTGTTGCCGATCTGCACGTGCACTCACACTACTCGCGCGCGACCAGCAAAAATCTCAATCTCGAAAATATGGCCAAATGGGCGCAGCTCAAAGGCATTCAGCTTGTCGGGACCGGGGATTTTGTACATCCGGGGTGGATGGCGGAGTTACGCGAAAAATTGCAGCCGGCCGAACCAGGACTTTTCCGCCTCAGGCCAGAGTATGCAAGGGCTACCCAAAACGAAGTGCCGGCATCCTGCGCTGCAGAGGTGCGCTTTATGCTCACCGTCGAGATATCCAATATTTACAAGCGCCACGACAAAGTCCGTAAAGTCCATAATTTGATTTTCGCACCCGATTTTGCCGCAGCGGAGAAAATCCAGGCTAAGCTCGACAGCATTGGTAACATCCATGCGGATGGACGCCCGATCCTCGGGCTTGATTCCCACGATTTGCTCGAGATCGCCCTCGACAGTGATCCCAGTGTCATCTTTGTACCGGCTCATATCTGGACGCCGTGGTTTTCGGCGCTGGGCTCGAAGGGCGGTTTCGATAGCATGGAAGCTTATCTCGGTGATTTGCTGCCACATGTTTTTGCTGTCGAAACCGGATTAAGCTCAGACCCGCCGATGAACTGGCGCCTGTCGCAACTCGATCCCTATGTGCTGATCTCCAATTCAGATGCGCATTCTCCCGCCAAGCTCGGCCGTGAAGCAACGCTTTTTGACAGCGAATTCAGCTACCCGGCAATTTATCAGGCGCTTTCGCAACCAGAAAAAGGCGGCCTTGTCGGCACGCTGGAATTTTTTCCGGAAGAAGGGAAATACCACTACGATGGCCATCGCTCCTGCAAACAGCGCTTGCATCCAAGCGAAACATTGATACACGAGGGACTCTGCCCGGTTTGCAAAAAACCAGTGATTGTTGGCGTATTGGCTCGCGTCGAGAAACTGGCGGACCGTGAGCGAAACAGCAACGATCGGCCGCCACACTGGCGCCCTTACCTCAGTCTGATTCCTCTACCGGAAATCATCTCCGATGTAAAGCAGGTTGGTGCCGCCAGCAAGACTGTGCAAAGTGCCTACCAGCAGCTCTTAGCCCGGTTGGGCAATGAACTGTTTGTTTTGCGCGACGCTGAGCTGAACGACATTGAAAAAGCAGCAGGATCATTGCTTGCTGAAGCCATCCGTCGAGTGCGCGCGGGACAGGTCGACATTGCATCCGGCTACGACGGTGAATTTGGGGAGATCCGGATATTCAAGGACGACGAAAGACTGGAATGGCAGCGACAAAACACATTTTTCCCGGAGAATCCGGCTCAAACGAACGGCAAGACCCGCAATGATGCGAAACACGATAGAGCAGAACCAGGCACGATTAAAACGAGCGAGAATATCAATATGCAAATCCCCGCTGACAAGCTTAAAGAAAGCCAGGCCCCAGAATCTGGCGACGCAAAAAAAACGGCCGTTGCGTCGGTTTCTGACGTGCAAATTGGTAATCAGTTGCCGGAAAAAGTCAATGCTGCCCAGTGGCGAGCGGTGACGCATGCTGGCGGGCATTTGCTGATCGTTGCCGGGCCGGGCACGGGCAAAACCCACACACTAACGATGCGCATCGCACATGTAGTGCAATGTTTTGATCCGGGCGGCGACATTTTGGCGATCACTTTTACCAACAAAGCGGCGGAAGAGATGCAGCAACGTTTGCAGCCGCGTTTGCAGGATGAAAATATCGTGGTGACTGCCACAACTTTTCACAGCTTTTGCTTGCATTTTTTGCGCATGCACAGAGATGCAGCGCGCATCCCTGCCGATTTCAACATCGCCACAGAGCGCGATATCGAACAAACATTGAAAGCATGCTGGCCGGAAGCTTCAGCGGCAGAGCGCAAAAAGCGCAAGCTCACCATCTCTGCATGGAAGGCCCGCGCAGATTTTACTGAAATATCGGAGGACGTCGAGCAATACAACCAGGCATTACGTGCACAGGGACTGCTCGATTTTGATGATCTGATTGTCGAAGCGCTGTATCTTCTGCAAAATGACACCAAAATTCATAAGGCAACACGTGCGACCTATCCTTACATTTTTGTCGACGAATATCAGGACATCAATGCGGCACAGCATGCTTTGCTGTTGGCCCTGACCGGAGAGAAAACGCTTGTCACCGCGATCGGAGATCCAAATCAGGCGATTTACAGTTTTCGTGGCTCAGATGCCGGATTTTTTGCACGTTTTACCGAAGATTTTCCCGGTGCCAAGGTGATGCAGCTCGGGGATAATTATCGTTCCGGTCAAAATATTTTGAGCGCTTCCGGGCAGGTGATTGCGAGGAACAGCCTGGGCGAGTTACCCGCGCTGACTGCAAAAATCGCCCAAAGTGGCCAGCTTACCCTGCACGAAACCGCCAGCGAAGACGCCGAAGCCGAGTACATAGTGCATTGCATTGAGAAGCTGGTCGGCGGCACCAGCATGTTTTCGCAGGATTCCGGCCGTGTACTTAGCGAAAAAGATTCGGAAGTCAGTTTCGGTGATATCGCCGTGCTGTACCGATTGAACAGCCAGCGCAAGGCGCTTGAAGAAGCATTTGCGCGCAGCGGCATTCCATATCAGGTCTCGGGCGATAAACCATTGGTGGCGCAGCCGGGCGTTTCACACATTTTGACCGTGTTGCAATTGGCAGGTGCGATGCCGGTTCCCGTCGAGCGAGTGAGCGCATTGATGCATGAATTGATCGATGGCGTGGGCGAACAAACGACGACTGCGCTTTTTGCGGACGATCAGTCGACAAGTGAGCAGATTACCTTTGAACGTTTGCTGCAGCGCGTAGCAGGAAAAAAAGCCGGACTTGGCCGTGCAGCCACAGCGATTCAGGCTTTTATACAGGACATCACGGATTTGCAAGCGCGTCTCGGGGATGTCGGTATCGCCGCCACATTGCAGCATCTTTTCGTTTTGGGTGGCTGGCAGCGCAAGCTATCGCAGGATGAGCGTTTGGCGCAAGCCTGGCAGCGCCTGTCCCGCCTGGCGTTGCTGTGTTCCGGGCTGCGCGAATTCATCGACGAATTGCATTTGCAGCGTGCTAACGATGCGCTGGACGCCCGTGCCGAACGCATTTCGTTGATGACGCTGCACGCAGCGAAAGGACTGGAGTTCCCGGTGGTGTTTATTGCCGGCTGTGAGCAAAATTTGCTGCCGCTGCAACTGGATGGCTATGCCTCAACCATCGACGAGGAGAGACGCCTGTTTTACGTCGGCATGACCCGCGCAAAGGAGCAGCTCTTTTTGCTGCGTGCCAAAAAACGCACATTGTTCGGCAAGACGCGCGATACTGCACCATCGCCATTTTGGGCCGACATCGAAGATGCTCTGAAAATGTACGATGTCAGCAGTGTGCGCAAAGCCAAGCGTGATAAAAAGACGGTCGCCAATCAAATGGATTTGTTTGGTTGATGGATGCAAAGATACCGATTTTTATGGGCGATCCGCCGGCTCGCCCATATGCCGGGAATGCCAAACGATCATGAATACCTGCCAAAATGAATAAAGATCACTTTTTAGTCTCGTTCAAAAAGCAGCCACTATGGCAATGGTTACTGTATCTGCTAGCCTGGACTGGTGCCATCGCAATTGGCTATATTCTGATTTCCAACGCCATGCTGGAAGAATCCGCGCCGCGTCGTATCCACGTCCTGCTGGTGCGCTGGACCGCGACATTATACTTGTTCGGCCTGGCTGTACCGGCCATTGCTGTACTTGCACACAAATTTCCCCTGGAAGCCGGTGCATGGCAAAGGCGGTTGGTCTTGCATCTCTTGGCAGCAATACTTTTTACGGTGGCGTTTGAAATCGCCATCGAGCGATTGACACTGTTGTATCTCAAGACAGTTGCTGGTCCAATGGCCATGCGTCAGCCAAATTTCACTCTTCGCACCCAAATGAACCGGGAAGGCGGTTTCGGCTACCTGTATTTTCTGATCCGGTTTTTCGCACCGACATTCCTGTCGTATTGGGTGGTGCTGAGCTTGAGCCAAATGGTGGGTTCCTATCGAAAGCTGCGCGAACGCGAATTGCAGACCAGCCAGCTACAGTCACAGCTTGCCAGGGCGCAGTTACAGGCACTGAAAAACCAACTGCACCCGCATTTTTTGTTCAACACCCTGCATACCCTGTCTTCGTTGGTGTATCAGGATGCACGCGCTGCCGATAAAATGATTCGGCAGTTGAGCGACCTGCTGCGAATGGCAATGGCCAATGCCGATGTACAGGAAGTCACATTGCGCGAAGAGCTCGATTTTCTTGATATTTATCTCGAAATTATGGCGACCCGCTATCGCGACCGCTTTGAAGTCCATCGCGACATTGCTTCTGAAACCCTTGATGCGTTGATGCCAAACCTGATTCTGCAATTGCTGGTTGAAAATGCCATCAAACACGGCATCGAAAAAACGGCGGGCAAGGGCACTATCCATATTTGCACCAAAAAAGATGGGCAAAAATTGGTGGTCGAAATCAGTGACAACGGACCGGGCCTTGCTGGCAGCCTGGAGCAGGCAATGCAAAAAGGTATGGGCTTGCGGAATACCGTGACGCGCCTGCAGCAATTGTATGGCGAGAACCAGCATCTGCGTTTTGAAAGTTTGCCTGAAAATGGTCTGAAAATCTCACTTGCCGTCCCATTTCATACGCAGCAAAACCAAGCTGTTTGATGCCTTCCTTTTTGCAAGTGTAACCTTTTTTTCCTGCCGTGCGTTATCTGCATAGACGATGATGAGAACCTTTAAAAAAATGATGCATCAGCACCGGGATCGCGTGTTCACATTCGCGCTTTACTATCTCGGTCAATACGAAGAGGCGGAAGACGTCACCCAGGAAGTCTTTGTCCGTCTCTGGAAATACGGCGATCGAGTCGAGGCGGGCAAGCTCGAGCATTGGCTGATTACTGTGACGCGCAACGCCTGCTTCGATGCCCTGCGTCGACGCAAGGTGTATCAAGCTCATGTGACCAGCACCGACTTGAGCGAGCGTGATTTTGCCGAACTTGCGGACGATGCTGACTCGCCTGAACAGCTTACGGAAAACAGCGATTTTCAGGAAAAACTGGAACACGCATTGGCAAAAATCGATGATCCGTATCGCTCGATTCTCATCCTTCGCGAAATTCAGGATTATAAATATGAACAAATCGGCGATGCGCTGGACTTGCCTTTGAATACGGTAAAGGCTTATTTGCATCGCGGCAGAAAAATGTTACGTGAACAATTGAAATGCGTTTGGGAAGATGAAAAGCACATCTAAAAAATGGACCTGTTCCGACGTGCAGGACAACATCGAAGCTTATCTCGATACTGCCTTGCCCGAACAGGAAATGCAGCTAATCAAACTGCACGTGCAGGACTGCCATGGCTGCCAAGGCGAGCTAAAGCTGGCGCAGCGCATTCAGCAATCCTTGCGCACGCTGCCCCCAAAGCCTTGCCCCGAGGTCGTTACGAGCAGTACTTTGGCGGCTGTGCGCCAGCAGCGCTATGCAAAATGGCGCAATGCTTTGCTGCATAAGCGTGTCTGGCGACCGGCGCTGGCCGGCGCAAGTTTTTTGCTGCTGGCATTACTGTTGCTTGATCGTGTCTTTTGGCATGATACCGCGCCGCCATACAGCTCGGAGGAAGTTGCCCTGGCCGAGCTCGATGTCAAATGGACAATTGCCTACCTGGGCAATCTCGGCAAAAAGACCGGTGTGACGGTGCGCGACCAGGTGCTCGAGCCGGAGGTTGTTGCGCCGCTGCAAGAAGCGCTGCGTGCGGTTATTGGCTCTGAAAATGAGCACTGAAGGCCGTTGTGTGCGCCATTTTGGAAAGCTTTGCTGTGTTGACTGAGCGTACGCAGTCGCATGGCCTAGCGGAAAATGTCTGAAATTCAACTTTAACAATATGAAGAGGAAATCATGAAAACCATTAAAATCATGACCATCATGCTCGTGTTGCTGTTCGCGGTCGCGCTATTTGGCCAGGAAGAATCTTTGAAAAAAAATCCGGGTTATTTCAACCTGGACAATATCCGCACCACGTTTAGCGATGAGCCGACGCTTGAAATCAATCTTGAAGGCTTTCTGCTCTCCATGGCAGCCAGTGCAACCAAGGTCGCCGAACCGGATTTGGCAGAGGTGCTCGATAATCTCCTGTATGTGCGTGTTGAGCGTTACGACCTGCCTCGCGATAAGCGCGACGAAGTGCAGGGTAAGAACGGCGAGCTGGCTAAAAAACTCGATAAAGAAGGCTGGGAGCGTGTAGTGCGTGTGCGTGAAAACGAAGATGACGTTTATGTCTACCTGAAACCGGAGAACAAAAAAATCGTCGGTATTGTGGTGATGGCGATTGAAGGCTCAAAGAGTGTGCTGTTCGCCAATATCGTCGGCAATATCGACCCGGATCAAATCGGGCGGCTGGGCAACCGCTGGGATCTCAATCATCTCGACAGCGCGCGCTGGGAGTCCCGGCGTCGGCGTTAACGTTGGCATGAAACCTTGCCATTAAAGACAAATCACTCCACCTTGCAGCGTGGGGTGCGAAACGTTCACAAACTTCTTTTGCTGGGCATCCGGGTGCGAATCAGAATAAAGGATTAGCTGATGAAAAATGCGAAACTCAAAGTGCTGACGGCTCTATTTCTGCTGCTACCGTTGTTCAATGGCTGCTTTTGGACGCCGGAGTTTTCCGCCATTGTTGCGGAGATAGAGCGCCAGGCGCCAGAAGCCGATTTTCGGCGCGAAATTCAGCTCAACCTTGGACCCGCCTCGATCGGCCTGGCGCGTACTCTGCTGGGGCTGGCGCCGGATGAGCGCGAAATCCGTCTTGCGCGCGATATTCTTCGCGATGTGCAGCATATCAAAATTGCCGTTTATGAGACGTATAATTTGCGCTCGGCACGGCAGGTAGAATTGCCAAACGCCGTAGCAAAAATGATCGAGAAACATCATTGGAAAACCGCAGTGCGGGCGCATGAAGATGACGAGTTTGTCATGGCCGTCTATAAGCAACACCGCCAATCGATTGCTGAAATGTTTGTACTCTCCCTTGATCGTAACGAACTGGTGCTGGTGCAGGTGGATGGCCGGCTGGATAAATTGTTCAAACGGGTGATGGAAGAGCATGCCGATGTCGGCGATATTTTTATTTCCGGACGCTAACTGGCATGAAACGCGGGCGCTGTCACCTCAGGCCGCGCCCGGCTTCAAATCTGACCTAATCTATGCTTGCAAACCTTCTTGCTCTCTGGATGCAGCCAGCCAAAAGTTTGCACACAGTCTGCCGAAATTCTGCAAATCTGTCCTTGAAAGCCTGCCTTGATTCGATTATTTTAACTAAACATGCAATTCAACTCACGATAGAAATGACTATTTCATGAGGAGGAAGATATGGCAAAAGTCGACTGGTATTATCGCCGCACTGGCTGAAGCGCTTGTGCGAAAACGCAAGAGTTTCTTGCGCAGGAAAACATTGAAGTCGATACGTATGAAAATGCGGGCTCTAAAAAGTATACCAAAGACGATCTGAATGCACTTTTCGATGGCATCGACCACGTATACGCCGCGCGTGGCAAGGCAACACAATATTTTGATTTGCGTGCAGGCATGCCATCGGAAGATGAGATGAAAGGCTTCATCTTGGGACCGACCGGCAACTTTCGAGCACCTGCTGTGCGCAAAGGCGACACGCTGGTTGTCGGCTTCAATATTGAAAACTTGAAAAAAATAAGCTGACTGAAAAAAACTGGATGAATGAATATGTTTGCAAGACTCGTGCTTTTGTTTATCGGCTTGCCTCTGATAGAGCTCGCCATCCTGGTCAAGCTTGGAGAAGTGCTTGGCTTCTGGCCCACGATTGGCCTGGTGGTGATCACCGGCTTTTGGGGGGCGTATCTGGCACGCCTGCAGGGCTTTTGGGTTTTGCGGAAAATTCAGAATGAAATGGCAGCAGGCCGGATACCAACTGGTGATCTGGTAGATGGCTTGTTGATCCTGATTGGGGGAATTGTGCTCCTGACGCCTGGACTGCTTACCGATTTGGCGGGCTTTGCCCTGTTAGTGCCTTATGTGCGGGGGCAGATAAAGCTGTGGCTGGTGAAAAAATTTACCAGCATTGTACAATCCGGTCAGGGCGGCATTTTCGTTCACGAAATTCGCACGCAAAAAGATAGCATGGATCATTTTTCTTGAGCGATTTGCACATCCCTTGCTGGATATGCAAAGGGTGAGCCATTGTTGGCCATTCTGCTGTGGGGGGCATGATAACGAAAATCGTCACCTTGAACTTGAACCAGCCCCAAGGTAACCGCCACGATGCATGCTCATTCGACCTTTGTTTGTCTTAAGGACTGATGCCTGTTCCATGTGTTGGTGCTGATGCTGTTTAAAAAACATGAACAAACATCAGGCAGGTGCCAATCACAACGATAAAACTGATGGCTATTTTATCCATTTTGCGTTTGGTATTGGTCATGAAAATCGCGGCAGCGCATAGCATCGCAATAGCAAGGGAGAAATGCAGAAATTGTGTGTTGCTGCTGACAAGTGTGAAGACCGCGGCGCCGATCAGGCACCATGTGTACGAAACGGTCATGCTAAACAGCGCAATGCCGAGCCAGTTGGCACTCAAATCCTTTGATATGGTCACCACCGGCCCCTTATTGTCTTCGCCGAAATGAACCTCGTAGGAGCGCACCAGCAGATAGCCCATGCAAGTCAAGCCCACCAAATAGCCCGAAAGCAATACTTTGATGAATGTTTCCATAGTTGTACTCAGATTAGAACTGTATTTGTATTGAGGACGGAAATGTCCAGGGTATGCAGCCGAATTCGACCAATTGCAAGATACGTTCCATTTGCTTGTATGAGCTTTAATGGCTGCCTCAGCATTTACAATATGAGTGCAAAACAGGGACTCATGCGCTTTGCTTGCAATGTGCAGGTGGCTGTTTTTGAGAGACTTGTGATAGTCAAGAAATGAATTTCTTTCATACGAAAAATTTTCCAACAAAAGATTTTTGACCACTATGCGCGGATTGATACTGTGTCGAAAATGTTCCATTGTGAACAGCCAATTTCAATTTCGCAAGACGTCTTTGAGCTTTGAGAGCTTGTCCTGCCTGCAAATTGAATTGGATCTGACCTGATTTGTAATCGACAAAAGCGTTTGCCTGAGCCGGATTGGTTTGCTATATTGCGCTAAAGTCTAAATTGTATCACCCAGAACGCTTTTTTGCTTATGCAAAAACATTGTGCAGAAGCCGAGCGAGCCAAATTAAAGCATACTGGCAAAGAAGGTCTGGCCGAGAGGCTAAAGGCAGTTGAATTCATGTTGCAAACATTGAGAATACTCGCGGTTTCCATGCTGATTGTAGCTGGCATGCCGCATGTCGGTACGGCGCAGCACATACCGGATCATCCGAAAGTCGGGCTTGTGCTCAGCGGCGGTGGTGCGAAAGGCTTCGCACATATCGGCGTGCTAAAAGTTCTCGAAGAGATCGAAATGCCAATCGATTTTATTACCGGCACCAGCATGGGGGCGGTAATCGGCGGGCTCTATGCGATCGGGTATTCCGCCGCCAGCCTCGACAGTGTCGTGCGCAGTATCGAATGGAATGATTTGTTTAGCGATGCCACTGAGCGTCGCTTGATGAGCATGGCGGAGAAACCCTGGGAAGAGCGCTATATCGCATCGTTGCGCATCCGGCAAAAATCGGTGCAACTGCCAGTCGGGCTTATCGCGGGCCAGCGCGTTTCATCGTTGCTCTCCCGCCTGACATGGTCGATGCACCATGTCAATAATTTCTTGGCATTTCCGATACCATTCGCTTGCGTGGCTGTGGACATCGAAACAGGACAAGTTGTGCGCCTGACACACGGATTTCTGCCGGAAGCCTTGCAAGCCAGCATGGCAATCCCTACTGTGTTTACACCCATTGAGATCGACAACAAGCTGCTGGTTGATGGCGGGTTGGTCCGCAACCTGCCTGTTGACGATGCGCTGGCCATCGGTGCCGACCTGATAATAGGCGTTGACGTTGGTGCGCCGCTCAAAACAGCGGAGGACTTAAATTCGCTCCTGGCGATATTAGATCAAGCCATGAGTTTGCATGCTGCCCGGACAACGGAAGAACAGCGCCAAAAATGTGATGTGGTCATTACACCGAAATTTGAACGGCTTGGTTTTGCCGATTTTGACGATGCGGGTGACTTTGTTGAACTGGGAGAGCGTGCCGCCCGCCAGGCCCTGCCGCAACTGCTGGCACTGAAAGCACGTCTTGCAGCAGATCACCGCTTGCCGGAGATCAGGGCAAGCGTGCCTGTGAAAATCGACTCGATTTACATCCACAAAGTGACGATCTCGGGTTTGCGGCGTGTCTCGAAAGGACTGGTGCAAGCCGAGCTGGCGATTGATCCCAACATGTGGATCTCGCCTAAAGCGCTCGATCAGGCGGTGTCGCGTATTTACAGTTCACAGTTTTTTGAGCGTGTGAGCTACAGACTGGATCCTGGCAGCGAGGGGACAGACCTGACCATAAATGTGATTGAGAAAGATCATGATTTGCTCAATTTTGGTGCGCGCTACGACAGCCGAAATGAGACAGCCTTTGTGTTGAATGCCACGCTTCGCAACTTAACCGGACACGGCTCGGCACTGACATTTGATCTCAAAATCGCCGGTTTGACGGAGGCGGATTTGGCCTATTTTGTACACTCTGGCTGGCGCTCCGGTTTAGGGATTCTCGTGCACGGCAATGCCAATGAACGTGTGCTCGACCAGTTCGATGGCTCGCAGCGTTCATCACGGTTGAAGCTGCGCACGTTTTTGGGTGAGCTGTTTTTTGGTAACATTTTTTCGACGACGCAGACTTTTGGCATCGGCATCCGAGGAGAAATTGTCAGCACCTTGCCGGATATTGCGCCATCGTTTTTTGAGAAGGATGTGCATTATGTTTCCTCTGCCTTTGCTTCATTTCAGGTTGATACATACGACAGGTTGTATTTTCCGCGCCGCGGGCATCAGCTCAACATGGAATTCGATTTCGCGACTTCTAAACTTGGCGGCAATGTCGGCTTCCGCAAATTCTCATTTGACTGGCGCGCATACTATCCGGTACATTCAAAAGTATCGCTCCTGAGTCGGCTTTATTTTGGCGGCATCTCTTCTGATGCATTGCCGGTACATGAGCGCTTTTTTTTAGGTGGGGTTGAATCGTTTTTAGGACTTCGACCGCAGGAACTGTCCGGCACGCATGTCCAGTTTTTGCAGCTTGGCTTGCAATGGGAGCTGCTCAAGCGCCGCTATATTATCCTGCGCTGGAATGCCGGCAATATTTTTGACAGCTGGCGTTTTCGGCTTGCACGTGATCCCTATTTTTCTGGATTCGGTTTAACATTCGGAATGCCGACCCGCATTGGTCCGATCGATTACACTATTTCGTTCAGCAACCGCCATTCCAATATTGCACATCTCAATATCGGTTACCATTTTTAAAAATGAAACGAGTGAGCCGCACGCTTCGAAAGCAGGTTCGCAAATTTCGCGTCATGATTTTAAAATCTCTGCGAACCTACTTTCTCCGCTTAAGTCGACTGAGCATATTTTTATGGTGGTCGTGGCGGTGCTGATCGGCTTGATCGCCGGTTTTGGCGCCGCAGGCATTCAATTCACCATCAAGCTTTTCAAATTGCTGTAGCATGTGTGGGGGAATGCTTCTGCCTGAAAATCGTAAGCATCATGGCCGCCCTTGGTGATAAATCCGTTGCAAAAGTTCCAGAGTAAGTCGTTTTTTATGCAGGCCTGGGAAATCGATGTCGTTATGCTGTCTTCATTAGCATGCTATCTCGCTGGCAGTTTGCAGAATAAGCGGAAGGTTGATTTTGCAATTGTCAGTTTGCAAATAGGGGAAACATTGCCGCCTGCCTGCAGCCATTTCCCAGCTCTTGTTCCATAAAACTGTCGCCACTTTGATCGAGCAACACCTTTGCATTGCCCCCTGCGCTGCGCTTTCCGAAGACCCAATTATCAAGGAGCCTTTTATGTTCAATTGGTTCAGACCTGGACGGTTTTTGCTGATTTTGGCCATTTTTTGTGCGCCAATGTTGGCACATGCACAATCGGAAAGCAATCCGGATTTCGTTCCAAACAGGGTGATTGTAAAATTGAAAAAATCGCCGGGGGCACGTGCCCTGCAATCATTGCAGGCCGTGGCGAAGGTTGCCAAAAGCAGGCGCCTTGCCCTTATCGATGCCGAAGTTTGGGATTTGAACGGTCAGACTACCGAACAGGCTATCGCAGCACTAAAGGCCCAACCAGCTATCGAATATGTGGAACCGGATTATATTGTGCGCGTCGGCACCCCAGTCAAGCAATCGCAAGCTTCTCGAGTTATTCCAAATGATGTACAGTTCGGTAACCTTTGGGGCTTGGATAACAACGGCCAAAATGGCGGTGCCGATGATGCTGACATCGATGCGCCGGAAGCGTGGGCGATCACCACTGGCAAGCCGATTATCGTTGGCGTAATCGATAGCGGCACGGATTGGCAGCATGAAGACCTGGCTGCAAATATTTGGAGCAATCCGAACGAAATCCCCGGAAATGGTATCGATGACGATGAAAACGGTTATATAGATGATGTACGAGGGTGGGACTTTTTTGAAAACGATAACGATCCGATGGATGGCGTCGGACACGGCACACACGTAGCCGGAACCATTGCGGCGGTGGGCAACAATAAGAACGGTGCGGTCGGTGTAAACTGGGCGGCCAGGCTGATGATTTTACGATTTTTAGGCCCTGACGGCAGTGGCTCCACGTCAGGAGCCATCTCTGCGATCGAGTATGCGGTGAAAATGAAAGCACAACTCACCAACAACAGTTGGGGCGGTGGACAGAGCAGCCAGGCCTTGCAGGAAGCCATCGCTGCAGCCGGTGCAGCAGGCCAGCTTTTTGTGGCAGCGGCAGGCAATACCGGCTCTGACAGCGATTTGTCGCCGCAATACCCCGCCAGCTACGATCTGGACAATATTTTGTCCGTTGCCAATACGACCCGATTTGATTTGCTCGCTTCCTCTTCGACCTATGGCGCCAAAACAGTCGATCTCGCGGCCCCGGGCAGCACGATTCTAAGCACATTGCCCGGCAATGATTATGGCAATCTCACCGGAACTTCGATGGCGAGCCCACATGTGGCTGGCGTCGCCAGCCTGATGCTGTCAATCGATCCGTCACTGTCGCCAGTTGTGCTGAAAAATCTGCTAATGTCGACGGTTGATACGTTGAAAGCGCTGAGCGGGAAAGTCGTGACCGGAGGACGTCTGAATGCCTTCAAAGCGATCAGCGCTGCTGATCCCGACACCGCGCCACCCGCAGCCATCGCCGACCTGCAGGCTGGCGATCCGGCATCGAATGAACTTGTGCTGCGCTGGACGGCCAGCGGCGATGATGGCACGGCCGGTAGCGCTGCTGCATACCAGATTCGCTATTCCGCTGATCCGATTGACGAGAATAATTTTGAGCATGCCTTGCTCGCTCCGGATCCGCCGCTGCCACAGCCGGGTGGAGCGCCCGAACAGTATGTTTTGTCCGGTTTGCAGCACAGCTTGCTCTACTACGTTGCCATACGCGTGATCGACAATGTTGGCAACGCTTCAGCAATTTCCAATGTTGCGAGCGCAGTGACGCTGGGAGCGCCGCAAATCGCTGTCACGCAGGATTCGCTGAAAGCAGAATTGCTGACCGGCGCTGAGTTGATGCTGCCCATGACCATTTCGAATCAGGCTGAAGGCACGCTCGACTTTGAGCTTTTGTTGCTGGGCCAGAATTTGAACTGGATTAGGGTTGAGCCGGAAAAGGGGCGAGTTTTTGCAAACGATAGCGCTACTGCATCGGTACTACTCAATGCCAGCGGGCTGAACGCCGGACGGTACTTGGCGGAAGTGCAGATCACCAGCAATGATCCGGTGACAGTCTCATTGACTGTGCCGGTGCATATGCAAGTAATCGGCGCGCCAGATATACTTGTCAGAAAAACATCGATCGAATTTGGTGAAGTGTTCGTCGGAGAACGCGATTCAACCCAACTGGTGGTTGTGAATATCGGCACCGACTCGCTGCGCATCAATGATATACAGGTTCAGCCTGGTAACTTTGAAGTTGCGCCCGCCGGTGTTGTGATTCTGCCGGGGGATTCCGCTCTGTTCAATCTTTATTTTTCGCCATCGGGTGAGAGCGATTTTTCGGGAACGTTGACCATAAGCAGCAATGATCCGGATGAACAGAATCTCGTGATTGTGCTCAATGGACGTGGCGTTTTGCCGCCGGCATTATCGCTTTCGCCAGATTCACTTGATGTGACGCTTCTCACTGGACAAGTTGATACACAGACATTTGCGTTGGCCAATACCGGCGGCAGCGAGCTTCGCTATTTTCTCGAAGTTGTCGAGTCGGCTGGTGCAGCACATGCCATCCAGCGTGCCAGCGAAGCACAGATACCGCAGTATTTTGCCTCGGGTTCGGACATTCTGCCGGATGTTGCGCCGCAAATTCAGGCATCGAATACCGGCAGCGCTGTGGCCGCAATCCTGCCATTCCGTGATGGCTTCGAAAGCGGTGATTTTTCGCAATGGCTGATCGATGACATTTCCGGGGTGCGGGAGGTGACAAACAGCACTGCCGCGCGCGGGCAATATAGCTTCGCGTACAGCAATTTGATCGAAGGCCATTTTCATGGTATTCATCAGGAGTTTGAAGCCAGCCAGCCGGAATACATCAGCTTCTATATTCGGTCCGGTTCCAGCACTCAGAGTGATGCCTATTTTTTGCTTACAAATGGCGGTGAAACCCGCAATTCGGTCATCCTGTTTTTTGCGCGAGCAAATGGCTTTTTGTTTGCTAATGGCTCCACCCCCGGCGGCGATGAATCCTTTCGCTACCAGGCCAATCAATGGTATAAAATCGAATTTAAGGATTTGAACTGGCAGGAAAAGCATTTCGATTATTATGTCGACGGTGTCTTAATCAAGGCAGCTATCCCGTTTCGAAATGCAGATTTCGTGAACGACGCGGATCGGGCCTATCTCTATAATTTTTCAGTAAACTCGCGCGCTTGGTGGGACAACATCATTATCGGAGATCCTGGTACACTATGGCTCGATGCTTCTCCAGTGAGTGGCGCCGTTGCTGCGAGGTCACAAGCAGAAATCGAGGTGACGCTGAATGCTTCGGGATTACAGGAGAAAACCTATCGCGCTGCGCTGGAAATCGTCAGCAATGATCCGCTGCAGCCGAGAGTTACAATGCCTGTCACCATGCGCGTCTCGGATGCGCCAGATGTGACTTTTTCAACAGATTCTCTGCATTTCGGCAATGTTTATGTGGGTGTGACTGTGAGCGATTCGCTGCAGATTAGCAATCAAGGCACGGATACTCTGCGTATTGCCGATATGCGCGTCGATTCGCCGGATTTTCGGATTGAGCCGATTTCCCTGGAACTGCCCCCTGCTGCGAGCGGCATTGTTCGTGTTCATTTTACGGCCAGCGCCCGCGGAGTGGTGAATGCAATTTTAACGGTCACGAGCAACGATCCCGACGAAGCCGAAGCGCAAATTCGCCTTGCAGGCTATGCGCTGGTGCCGCCTGAAATTGCGATCACCCCGGATTCGCTCAGGCGATCGCTCTTTACGGGCGAAAGTGCGAATGTCACGCTCTCTGTGCGCAACCCAAATACAGAAGCTGATACTCTCCGCTTTGACCTGAATGCGATTTCAAGCAATCGTTCAGCAACCGTGTCGATGGCAACGGATAATGCAAGTGATCCTGTCGAACGCGCAAAATGGAGCGCCAAGCATGCGGAAGCGTGGCAACAGGCGGATCGCATCGGTGTGGAGGCTGTAACGGTTGCTCAATCTAATCCACACGCCAGCGCGGCATTGCCGATTGTCCTGTCCGACGCGCAGGGAGATGGCGATGTGGTCGATGTTGTGGCGGTGCGTGCTCTCAGCGGTGATGAATATATCGACTTCCAGATCGATTTTGCCACAACAATCAATATCAATGATTTCGGCGGTGCTATTTCTTTGGACCTCGATCAAAATCCCGATACGGGCTTGCCGCCTACTTTCGGCAATCCGCAGCAGGATATTGGCGCCGAATACGAACTGTTCTTTTTTAACCTCAGAACGAATTTGGTGCAACTGATGCGCGGCTCTACGCTGATTGCCAATTATCCCTTGCAGATCGATACCCACACGCTGCGTTTTTCGGTTGCTTTGATTCATCTGAATCGGGATGATGGAATTCTCAATTTATCCGGAGCGTTGGGGCCAGCCACCAAGCCAAGTGATTGGTTCCCGGAAACAGGGCATGGTACTGTGCTGAAAAGCGCCTCCTGGCTGGCGCCGGCTACCTTATCGGCAGAAGTACCGGGCGGTGAACAACTTGACATCGAGTTTGAATTTCGCGCAGCAGGATTGAGCGGCGGAGAATATCGGGCGGATATTCTGTTTGCGAGCAACGATCCGTTCACGCCGATGACTGCAACCCCGGCCAGGCTGCGGGTTACCGCCGCGCCGGATATCGCCATTTCCGACTCCTCCTTTGATTTCGGCGAAGTGTTTATCGGCTTTGAAGGCCGGGATTCTTTGATGATCAGCAACGTTGGCAGCGATGAATTGCTTGTCAGCGGTATTGCAAGTGATCATCCTGATTTTGTGGTGCCAGCAGATGCTTTTGCCCTTCAGCCTGGTGAACAGAGAAGATTGCCGGTGCGCTATATTCCGAGCACGGAAGGTGTGCATCAGGCAAAGCTGGTTTTGAGCAGCAATGATCCCGATGAGCCAGAAATTGGATTGGCATTGCTCGGCCAATCGCAGCTGCCACCGGTCATCGCTGTTGAACCGGCGGAGTTAAGCCTGCTGCTGAGCCCCGGCAAGGTGTATGAGTGCAAATTGATCATCAGGAATCAGGGAGCCAGCCCGTTGCGATTTACCATACGTGACGAAGAGCAGGAAGTCGCATCGTTCGCTCCGGGTGGTAATCTGTTCTGGAATGTCAACTCCAATGTGGCGGAAGATACCCTTTACCGCAGCACCTTGGAAGGTGATGATCAAAGGGACTTGTTTTTGGAAGTTGGCTTGAGCGGCATCGCTGCAGATGAAAAGAATGAACTTCTGTATCGCGCCATCTTTGATGATGGCTCGTTACGTGAAAGCCGTTTTGATGGCAGTGAATCTCGCGTCATTTTGTCGGGCCTGAGCGGGCCGGTTGCAATTGACGTCGATGCAGCTAATGGCAAAATTTATTGGGCAGATTTTGTCGCTAATGTTATCGCACGGGCCAATCTCGACGGCAGCGGATTTGAGGTGATTGCGGCGGGACAGGCGAATGGAGGCAAAGCAAACCTTGCAGATGTCGCCGCCGGGCCTGCAGCGCAGCGCAGTGCGCCCGATGCACAGGCATTGGCCCAGCCGTGGGGACTGGCAATCGACCACAGCAATGCAAAAATTTACTGGACTGAGCAGAGCGGTAATCGTGTGGCGCGCGCCAATCTGGATGGCAGCGCAGAAGAAACGCTATTTGCTCTAAAAGATAGCCTGGATGGCCCACGCGGCATCGTCGTCGATCCAGGGGTGGGTAAGCTGTTCTTTATCGATAGCTTCAATGGAAAAATCAGACAAGCCAATCTCAATGGTAGCGGCCTCGAAACGATCTACCAGTTCGAAGCCAATGAAAACGCGCTTTCGCTCGCCATTGATCGCATGGCGCGCAAGCTCTATTGGACGACCAACGGCACTGACCTGGTCCAACGGATGAACTACGATGGCAGCGATGTTGAAATCCTGGCGCAAACCAATGTTGTTGGCTATGTCGGCCCGTTCGGTATTGCTGTCGCACCGCGTACCGGCTGGCTGTCGGAAACTCCGGGAAGTGCGGCCATTGAAGCAGGGCAAAATCTGGAGGTGCTTGTAGAAATCGATGCCGTGGCGCTGGCAAAAGGCGACTATGAAGCCACCATTTTTATCCATTCCAACGATCCGGCCACGCCGGAATGGCAGGTGCCGGTCAGCCTGCGGCTCGATGAAACAATGGTTGCACTCAGTATGCCGGACAGTCTGCACACCATCCCCGGCGATAGCATTTCTGTGCCGATCTCGATTGATCTGTCGGACTCGGTGCAGGCTATTAACGCCCTTGGGGCTGCGCTCGCGGCCGAAGGCAATGTCTTGCATTTTCTCGGCAGCACGCCAGGGCCGGTTTTAACCGACCAGACATTGAATGTGTTTGCTCCAGAGCCGGATAGCGTGCGCATGGCCATGCTGGCGCTCGGACAGAAGCCGCTTTCGCAGTCTGGCATACTCGCCACTTTGCATTTCCTGGTCGATTCAATGGCGCTGGGTGGTGAATACGCCTTTCGCTTCAGCGATTTGTCTGCCAACACGGTAGCCGGGCAAGGGATCGTTGTATCCGGTTCAGCAGGTAGTGTGTTTGTGCGCACGCATTCTATTGCAGGTTCTGCATTTTACAGCAATCTCGACGGCAGCGCGGATAGCAATCGGCCAGTCCCGGAGTTGGATGTGAGGTTGCGTGCCAAAAATAGGCAGGCTTTTCTGCGAAACACGGACGAGTTCGGGCATTATCAGCTTGCTGAACTGCGCCCGGGCGATGACTATATTGTTGAAATCGGGCGGACGCGCGGGGGACTGGACGCATCGCTGACACCAACTGATGCACTGCTCATCGTACAAGCCTTCTTGGGCAACATCAGCTTTAGCGGCGCACAAAAACTCGCCGCCGATGCCGATGGCAATCACACCATCAATCCGATCGATGCCGGGTTGATTTTCAATCGTTTTCTTGGGCGGATTGAGCAGTTTCCCACTGCGGATTGGCGCGCATTTCCGTCAGAATTCCAACTTGAGGACTCTCTCGATAACTGGAAAAAAGCGCTTGGTCGGCGTGATCATTTTGCTGTCCAGGAAAATTTGATCAATCAAAATTTTCATGCCGTCGCAGTCGGCGATGTCGATTTAAGCTGGCCGAATGCAGCGCCGGAAGGAGCCACAGGCCTGCTGGCCAAAGGCGGCGCTGCAGAGCCGCTTGTCTTGCGCATAAAGCCAACTACAATTTCTCCTGAAAATGTGGAATCGGTGATTGAAATCCTCATTGATGGTCCTGCGCTCGATAATGGAGTTTACGCGCTCGGTGGCACGCTCGAGTTTGACGGCACGGCATTGGAGGTCGTGCAGGTCTGCTGGCATGAGCAGGTCGCCACCAATGGTTTTCGTTTCGACCACAGCCTGCAAAACATCCCGCAGCATCAAAACAACGAGGCTGAAAATGAAGCGGCAAAAGCATGTCTGCGTTTCGGTGCATTCTCAGTTTCCAGCTCGCATATTTCGCACCCCGGCACTCTGCTGGAAGTCGTTGTACGATTGAAAAAGACACTGGAGCCGGGCACGTCCCTGCCTTTACACCTTCAACAGTTGACGGCGGTACAGAGCTTCTCCAGCCAATCTACTAGCGGAGGCAGCCAGGGCGGGAAATCGGTTTTTTCAGCGGCCAAAGTTTTTGCAGAACCAAGTGCGATTCAGATTGCCGCTTTGCCGAAGCGTTTTGCGTTGGCACCGAATTACCCCAATCCATTCAATCCAACCACGCGGATTCGCTATCAACTTTCCGAAACAGCTCATGTTGAACTCGCTGTCTTCGATGCGTTGGGCCGGCGCGTGCAAACGTTGGTCGACCGAACGCAAGCCGCCGGTTTTTATGCGATTGAATGGAACGGTCGGGATCAGCATGGTCAGGCGGTCGCAAGCGGTGTGTACCTGCTGCGAATCGAAGCGACCGGCGCAAACGAATCCTTTTCCAAAACACAAAAAATGCTGCTGATGAAATAAGTGGCGCTGAAAATAAATCAAGCGGGAGAGATTGATGCATCTGTTTTTGCAGACACCCGGCCAGCAAGCACGCTGGCGTGTTCAAACAAAACTCAAACGATTTCTGTGCTGGATTGCGCTTAGCTGTTTCATCAGCACGCCAATGGCTTTTGCGCAGAATCCGGTCGTGTTTTCGCTGCCGGATTCGCTGACTGGCACGGCCGGCGATACGATCACCGTCGATTTGCAGATCGAGACGAGTGGCAACCAAATTGCTTTTCTGGGCGCGGCACTCAAAACTGATGGTAATTTGCTGCACTTTGTGGATTTTTCCGTTGGGCCGATAGCAGCAGCAACGAATTTCAGCTTGAGCGTGATCGCAGCGGATAGTGTGCGCATGGTCTATTTTGATTCGGGCTCCGGGCCGATTGTTGAAAGCGGGATTTTGGTCAGACTGCGGTTTGAAGTCAGCGCTTCGGTGGTGGAAGGCGACAGCGCGCAGATTATTCTCAGCGAAGTATCCGCCGGCGATCCTTTCGCTACCGCGCTGACAGTTGAAATCGAAAACGGTCGATTTTGGGTTCCCTATTCACCGGTGAGTTTCTCGGGCACTGTCTTTAACGATCTGGACGCAGACGGTATCCGAGACGAAGGCGAACCGGGCATCCCCGATTGGGATCTCCACTTGATCGCTGTCAACAGTCAGGATACAACGCGAGTCAGTACGGATATTGCTGGCGCCTACCTGTTCAGTGAGATCGGGCACGGCAGGTATCGGCTGATCCAAAAATTGCCCGCCGGTTGGGAGCAGTCCTTTCCGATTCAGCCAGCCGAATACGAACTATCGTTGGAGCCAGGAGAGAGCGCTGATTCGTTGAATTTTGGCAACTGGATGCCTGCCAGCATGGAAGGCACCACCTGGCATGATCTCAATGCAGATGGCCTGCGCGACCAGGATGAACCTGCACAAATCTCATGGCCAGTCCGTTTGGTTGCAGCTACCGATACGGTCGAGGTGATGAGTGATGGCAGTGGAAAATTTGCATTTTCCCGCTTGCTGCCCGGAACCTATCGCATCGAGCAAATCGCGCCGCAGGGATGGCAGCAAAGCCAGCCAGAAGGCGGCGCATACGATGTGACTCTCGAAGCAGGGCAGGCGTTGGCTGCATTCGATTTTGGCAACTGGCAATGGGCCGGTTTAAGCGGAATGGTCTGGCAGGATCAGGATAGCAGTGCCAGCAAGGAAGAAAATGAACGGTATTTAATAGGTTGGCCCGTTTGGATTGCGGGGCAGTTACCGGGCGGCGCGATGGTGGCGGATACGGTGCTGACGGACTCGCTGGGCAAGTATCGCTTTGATGAGCTTGCGCCCGGCCAATACAGAGTCAGCGTTGCTGTGCAGACAGTTTACCGGCCCGTATCGCCCGTCAATGGAGAGCGTGTGATCGAACTGTATTCAGCTCAAATCGAGACGGACCTTGATTTCGGCCTGGCACGAAATGCCACCACAGGTGCTGATCAAAGACAGACTGGCAATTTGCCGCGCTTTTTTGAACTGGCGCAAAACTATCCCAATCCATTTAATCCTACAACGACCATTCAATTCAGCATTGCAAAAAGCACCCGGGTGCGGATGGAAATTCTCGACCTACTCGGCAAGCGCGTTGCACTTGTGCTTGATCAATTTAAGCCTGCCGGGGAGTACTCGGTGGAGGTGAAGGCGCAGGAACTGGCGAGCGGGGTCTATTTTTATAAATTAACCGCTGCACCGGATATTGTGCTGCTGAAGAAAATGATTGTAAGCAAATAAGGACTTCACTGTCGTTTCGGGAAGAAGAAATTTCAAATATGAGAACATCGAAGATGTAGGATACTGGTGTTTCTGGCGGTCAGATTGGGCGAGATGAGCCGAGGCAACAACAAATCGCCGTCCCTGGCGATGATTGATGCAAAATTTGAACAGAAAATCTCCGAAGAGATGACCTCAGGATTTTTTCTTTTTCTGCGCTTTGCCCGGATGAAATTCGATGCCTTCGTGCAGCAGTGAGATGAATTTTTTCTCAGCGTTCGAAAGAATTCGGCCACGCTTGCTGATAATGGCGATATCACGATCCATCGAAACATCTGAAAAGGAGAGAGAGGCCAGCGTACCTTCCTGCAATTCATCTCTGATCGAGTTTTCCGGAACGATGGACACGGCTGTGCCGTTTTCGACCACGCGCTTCATCATTTCGATATTGTCCAGCGTCATGACAATCTTCGGCTGGATTTGTTTGTTGCGAAAAGCTTTGTCGATGATTTTCCGGGTCGGGATGTTGCGCTCGAAGGCGATGAATGGTTCGTCGTTCAAGTTCTCGATCTTGACGCTTTTCTGCTTGGTGAACTTGTGGTCGGGCGGCGTGATCAGCACGAGCTTTTCTTTCCAGCACGGGTGGATATCGAGCTGGCGGTTCTTTTGCGGATGTGCTACGACGCCAAGGTGGGCCATGTTGCTTAAAATATCCTGATAGATTTCAGCAGCATGACGGTAGTTCAGATGAAGCTGGACTTCCGGGAAAGTTGACATGAAGCGCTGCACAAATTTGGGCAAGTCGTGCAAGCCGATGGTGTAAATGCTTTCCAGCTTGATTGTACCAGCCACGACATTAGAAATTTCATTAATAGCGATCTTGGTATCTTCCAGCTTTTGCAAAATTTCTTTGCATGCGCGGAAAAAGATATCCCCTGCGGGCGTCAGCGTTAAATTGCGCTGTGCTCGCTCGATCATGCGGACACCATACTCACTTTCGATGTGGCTGATTTGCTGGCTGACGGCGGACTGCGTTAAGTGGTTGATTTTGGCGGCTTCAGAGAAGGATTGAAGCTCGACAACATCGCAAAATGTTTTGAGGGTTCTGATCTGCATACGTTCACACTATTTGATCTGATTGATAAGTTTAATTAAATTGTTTTATCAGGCCGGTTGTCGTATAATATAGCATCAATTAGCGAAAAACAAACTGTTTTTATACGAATCTATAAGCAAAATTAATTTTTTGACGACAAATATGAGCGATTTGCACGAATTTCAGAAAAAAAATGGGGCAATCTACGGCAATTCTTTTCCCGCCATCCAGAATTTTGGTGATTCACCGGATGAATATCGCGCCGCACATGCAGGCTGCGCTCTTTTCGATCTCACCGGACTTGGCTTTTTAAAACTGACCGGCAAAGATGTGCATGACTTGCTACACCGTTTGACGATGAACGAAATGCGCAAAATGCAGCATGGTGATATTCTGGTCAATGCTTTTACCAACGCAAAGGGCAAGCTGGTGGATGCATTTTTTCAAATTAAAAATGCTGATGGCTATCACCTCATCACCAGCCATGGGCAAGGCGAAGCGCTGATGGCGTGGCTGGATCGCTATATATTTGTCGAACACGTCGTCTGTGAAAATCGCAGTGAGCGGGTGAGGCTGTTTTTGCTCGCAGGAAATGAAGCTGTGGCCGTCGCTGGACTGGATGCCATGCCGCTAACCTCCAGCGCTACCACAATTGCGGATGTGCCTGTTACCTGTCTGCCGGTTGCGCATTTGTGTCCGAAAGGCTTGCTGCTCGTGGTCGACGCCGAACATGCCCTCGCCGTGTATCAGGCACTTGCATTAGCTGAAGTCTGTACTCCAGCCGGCGCAGAAGTATACAATATGCTGCGCGTCGAGCAGGCCGTGCCCCAATTTGGGAATGAATTCAGGCAGGAAGACACCAATCCTTATGAGGCTGGATTGCACTCATTCATCAATTACAACAAAGGCTGCTATATCGGGCAGGAGGTCATTGCCCGCCTCGATACCTACGATAAAGTGAAGTTTGAGTATGCCACTTTGGCCATCGATGGCGCAATGACAGCAGAGCTGCCTGCCGCAGTTTTGGACGGCGATCAGGAAGTGGGCATGCTTACTACCTGCACGCGCGATCCACAGAAAAGCACTGCCTCGCTCGCTATCGGTCGTATCCGGCGCAAAGCACTGCAAGAAAAAAACACTTTTGTGATCCACTCGGGGGAAAAAAGTTTGCAGGTAAAGGTGTTGTCTTCTACATTTAGCGACGTGTCGTCATCTTGAACACGCTATCCCTACAGCGTGCAATAGCCAATACACGATTAAAAGCCTGGTTTACGGGCTTTTTTCTGGCTTCTACAATTCATCCACATTCCGCACTGTTTGCGACGTTTGAAAGGACTGCCGCGATGGAAAAAGGCCCGAAGCTGCGCCATGTCGAAGCGTTTCCAGTCGATACTGAAGATGGCAAAATGATCGCTCTGCGCGATCCGTTGGGGATTTCTGAAGAAATTATCCTGGTTACGCAAGCGGCGCTGTTTATCTTGCAGTTTTGCGATGGCGAACACAGCAAAGCTGATATCGTTGCGCACAGCAGCAAAAAGCTCGGATTTGAGATCGAAATGGAATTGTTTGAGAATCTGCTGGCCCACCTCGATGAGAATTACCTGCTCGACAATCAAAACTTCCGCAATCGAATGCGCACGATTGAGAGCGCTTTGTTAAAAGGCGAGTTTCGACCGGCTGCGCATGCAGGCGCGAGCTATCCGGCTGAGCGAGAAGCGCTCGCAAAACAAATCGATGCTTTTTTTCTGGAAAAAAATGGTGCGGGCAAAATCGGGCCTGTGAATGGTTTGCCAACGCCGAAAGGCATTATCGCCCCGCATATCGATCTGCGCATTGGTGGATCGACCTATACCCATGCCTACAAGCGCATCGCCGAATCGCCTGCTGCAGACGTGTACGTCATTCTCGGTACAGGCCATGCTGGCCTGCGAAATGTCTACTCCGTGCTGCCGATCGATTTTGATACACCACTTGGCCGGGTGGAAACCGATAAGAAATTTATCAAAGCGCTCGAGAAAAAGTATGCCGGTGATCTCTACAGCGATGTGTTTCTGCACAAATCCGAGCACACCATCGAATTTCAGACCGTGTTTTTGAAGAAGCTGCTGGGGGATCGGCCATTTACCATTGTTCCGGTTTTATGTTCCTTCAGTTACCACGCACTGGTGATGGATCAGTTCAGTCGTGAAAAAGCCATTATCGAGTCCTTCTCGCAAGCCCTGAGGCAAACCATTCGCGACGAGAAGCGCACAGTAACCGTCATTGCCAGCGTCGATTTTGCCCATGTCGGGCCGCGCTACGGTGATCGCTCGCGTCCGGATGCCAGGTTTTTGCAGGAGGTCGAAAGCCATGATCAGGCCGCATTGCAGAGCGCTCTGCGTGTCGATGCGGACGGGTGGCTGAAAAATATCGCCAGCGTCGACGACCGCTACCGAATCTGCGGTTTCTCACCAATCTACACGCTGCTGTCCGCCATCGAGGCACAAAAAGGCGAGCTGTTGCATTACGAGCAGGGATTGATGGACGATAAGCAGTCCGTGGTCAGTTTCTGCAGCGCGGTGTTGTATTGATGAATGCCGCTGGCGGTTCGCCGCTGGCCCTTTGAAATGCGCGGCCAATTTCCAGGCGCATGATTGCCCCCAACAAACTTCCACGAATTCCCTGCCAGTTTTCCTCCTGTCAAAATAACGTGAGCTCGCAGTATGACTTTTCCGACTGTGCAGAGGCTATCTTCATGGTAAGCGGCGTCGAACCATGAAGATTTTGCGGATAAAAAATTGGAGTTCGCTATCGCGCTCGATTTCGTTTGGGCTGAAGCATTCGATGGTTCAGTTTATATTGAACTCAGGCTAAAGACACCCAAAGAGAAAGCGCTGAAATTCATGTGCGAATGAGTAAAGCCTTCTCCGATCTCTTCGAAAGAGAGCAAAAAAAATGCACAGGCTCCCGCGAACCTGTGCATTTTGAAAACGATTGCGTTTTGTGAAACGCTGCGATGTTATTTCATCAGCACCAGCTTGCGCTGACTGGTGAAACTGTTGGCCGAGATGCGATACAGATAGACACCGCTCGCAACTTTTTTGCCGCTGTCATCTTTCGCGTCCCATTTGATATTGTGCCAACCGGCAGCATACTCCTGTGAGACCAGTTCACGAACCAGTTGACCCGTGTTGTTAAAGATCTTCAGGGAGACGTTGCTGGCTTCAGGCAGCGCAAAACTAATGGTGGTCGAAGGATTGAACGGATTCGGATAATTCTGCGAGAGTTCAAAATCGGTCACGATGGGCGCGTCCGCAATCGCGTCGTCGTCCAGTGCGATCGGCTCAACTCGCTTCGGTACTGCAACCGGCGAATCATGGTGATGAATCGGCACATCTTTGTCTACAGTGACTTTGTCAGCAAAAACGGCGCCTTTGAACGCATCGCCATACGAGAAGTGGACTTCCGCTTTCGGTGCGACGATATTGCCCATGATCAGGCTGTATTTACCGATATCGATCTTGTTGCTTTGCAGGCTGTTGAAGGTAACCGCTTTGGTGCTGCCGCCGACGACCTGAATTTCAATGGCATCATCGAAATCCAAATCGCTGACAACGTTGACGACCACAGGACCAGCCGAGACATCGCAGACGATGGTCGCCAGTCTGTCCGTATCCAGTTCATCCACATTGTAGTCGCCCGTACTCAGGAACAGCGTGGCTTTTTTCGCAACTTTGATCTTGCCATAGTTGCCCGGCGCCAAGGTCAACGGATGCGATTTGGTCGCTGTTTTGTCGGCTCCACCCGCTGTGTACGAAGGCGATGGCAGAGCCACAGGACCCACGCCGCCTTCGGAAGTCGTGCCATAAACAGATGCATTACCGAAGATACGCAGATCGTCGCCCGCTTTGACATCGCCGTTAATGGTGTTGTTGCTTTCAATGGTGGCGTCAACAACTGCGGTGACATTGCCGCTGTGATAGCCTGGCAGACCTTCATGGAAGTTGACGTCGCCGTTGGAGTGAATGTGGCCAAAGGATTCTCTGTTGCCGTCGAGTTTGATGTTATCTTCGGCAACGAAGACGAAATCCTTCGGACGAACCACTTTGTACGGACGCATCATTTCATTGTCCTCGTGATCGAGGATGTGGCAGTGCCAGACGTAGCCCGGTTCTGCCGTCGCATCGAACGGATAGTCAATGAAGGTGCCGAGTGGTGTATCGATCGGCTGGAAGCGGACGACAATTCGTGAGACCTGTCCAGGAAACATCACGAAGGTGTCTTTCCAACCTTGCTCATTTTCTTGCGGTTCCTCTGCAGGTCCAACCAGGTATGGCGCCAGGTTCGGATTGGTTACGGTTTCGGTTGGAACAACCGGATTCAGGGTAAACCACTCCGCTCTGTAGCCATCAGCGTCTACATCTTGACGGCTGTGAGGTTGGAACTGTGTCAAATGCAGGTGGATCGGGTGGGCGTCAACAGTCAGGTTGACCACTTCCCAGATTTCGGTGGCGCCCAGAATTGGCAGTTCTGAAATGGTGGCGCCCCATTTTTTGCCGTCGAGGAACATCGCCAGTGGACCACCGGGACCTTCTTCTTCCACCAGCGTCAACTGGCGACGGACGGTCGGATTGGTGAGCTCGGGAATGACATTCAGCGTCGAGGCGATATTGGGATCGTCGAAATCAGAAACTTTCGCACCCTTGACGCGGAACTGAAGAATCTCGTCCATACCGGGTTCGATAGGATCGCCATCCGGGTATGGGCTTCGGGCAACATTGGTCAATAGAAAATTGGTGCCGTCCGGTACGTCGCTGAAATCAACGACGACATCAGCACGTTCGCCAGGGCCGATAACCAGGGTGTCGATTGCGACCGGGTGTTCCAGATATCCACCATCGGTACCGATCTGGATGAACTGCATGCCAGGATAATCCAGTGCCATCTTGTAGAAACGCGCATTGGAGCCGTTCAGGAAGCGGAAACGATATTTGCGGCGTTCGACCTCTTTATGTGGCCAGATCACGCCATTGACAACCATGATGTCACCAAAGAATTCCGGGCCCCATTTCGGGTGCACGGTCGGATTGGTGGGCTCGCTCGGAAACAGCAGGGAACCGTCGGTGTTGAGCATGCGGTCCTGCAGCACAATTTCGATTTCCTGATCGCCGGATGGCAGGTTCAGACTGGTTTCGGTGGCAGGATCGCGCAGCATGTAAAAACCGGCCAAACCCATGTACACGTTCAGACGGGTGATGCCGAGAACATGGTCGTGGTACCACAGGGTAGTAGGTGGTTGCTCATTGTGATACATGTAAATTTCTTTGGTATATTCCGGGCCTTTGATCCCGTTGCCGGGCGTGTACCAGGTATTCGGGCCGCCGTCGCTTTCAGGCTCGACTTCTGCGCCGTGTAAATGCACAGTCAACGGCACCGGGCCATCATAATCATTGGAAGTGTGCTGGCTGATATCCATGCCTTCATTCAATGGATCTGCCCAATGCAGACTCTTGTCGATAGGTAATGGATGCTTGATACCATCCAGATTGTTGGTCCATTTGACTCGTGTCGGCACATTTCTGGTCGCTTCAATGGTTGCAGCCGGGAACGTTGCTGTTGCTTGTGAAGTGCCATAGCCCCACAAGGTGGTTGGTGGCAGATCGCTATGGAGCTTTTGGGAAATTTCATAAGCTCCGATTTCCAAATAAGTACCGGTCAGTTTTGCCGGCTTTGGCAAAGCATCCTTGTATTTGGTGATCGTGCTTGGATCAAGCTTTGTTTGCGCGAACAACATCGGCGCGCACAGCAGCAAAAACGTGAGAACGCTTACAAATACCTTCGGAATCGGAGTAGAGGTCTGTCGCATTTTCGTCATCTTACATACCCTCATAAATGTCGTCTAAATGGCTTCCGGCAAGGCCATTTTGTAAGACTCAATTCGTTTCTTAAATTTTAATAAACTCTCATCGACTACACGCTTGGCGGACTGCCATCCATAAGCCTGCACATCGATATCTCAAAAATTAAACTACTAGATAACGGTGTGCGGCAATTGCATTGTTTTTGTTTAGTCTCTTCTGTGGATTATCACCTCCTCACAGCCCATTACATAGAATGATTGATCAATGAGTTAAATGATTCTTTATTGTTTGTTTGGATATTGTCGTAAAAACTGTGCGCAGCTTGGCGTAGCACCAATGCGCATGTTTATTTCTGTTGGATGAAAAAGGAGAGTCCATTCTCGGAAGGAATTGCCAGCATTGTCTACACGCAGCAAAAATCATCTCTGCTGCCAAATTTTGAATGCGGGCAAAAGAGGAGCCATCATGGCTCCGGCAGTTTCAAAATTGAGACTGTTTCGTCATTTAATCAAAATGACATCTCTTAAATACAGTTGTCTTTCAGCAGTGCGAAAAAAAATTCTTAAAAAATTTGATATTTTACAAAAGGGAAGTTGTGCCCAAATCGAGCGTAGCTTTAAGGTTTCCTTCAGTAGATTCTTGGTGTTTCTGCAGCCTTGCGCTTTGTGGTGTTTCGCAAAATTCGACTTCTGTTTGACCCAGTTGCCAAAGTGAGTTGTCGGATGCGAATCGTCCCTGCCCATGTGGATATTTGAAAGCCTCAAGTACTTCCAATTTTAAAAACAACCAGTAATACTGATCGTTTCCGGGAGTTGCGAACATTTTTTTTGTGTTCATTCTACATTTTACATTCGCTTCATCTGAGCATAAAACAGGCTGGTTATGATGCACGGATAAAGTGCGTTCAGCGAAATTCTTTTCCGCCTGAGTGGAAAGGCACCTTCATGCTGAGCGGCGTCGAACCATGCAGATTTTGAGCATGAGACAGAAGGCTTCTGATCGCCTACGACAATGCTCGAGCTGAAGAATCTGATATTTAAACGTGAGTTCGGCGTAAGGAATAGATTGAGAAACGTGCTTCTTAGCCTCTTAAAAGTCCACCTTCGAAGGGGGATTTAGGGGGATGTCACCGGAATTAGGCTTTAAAATCGACCCGAAACATCCCCCTGCCCCATTCAAAGGGAGAAAAAGAAATGCTTTTTGTATAAAACAAATCAAAGATTTTTTGGATCGAACTCACGTTATTTTAGGTAATTCGGATTTACGCTAAATACTGTTGCATGCAGTCAGGTTGTTTTAACAGGAAGGGTATTCGCAGGGAACAAATCAATAAAGACGGACTTGTCCTGTGAGATGAGGGGAAGGGTACTGTTTATTGGGAGCGTGCGGTTCGCATGTGTTGCTGTGCTCGGTTGGGAAAACGGGGTGGCGGCAAGGTCTCTACTCGATTTTAGAAACCAGTTCCTCGCTGATGGGAAAATCAATTCTGGCAGCAACGGCACGGTGATCGGAAAATGGCGACCAAATCAAATCGCAATGATCGACTTCGAATTTGCGCGAGACCCAGATGTGGTCGATGGTCAGCAGTGGCACAGGTTGCGGCCAGGTTTCCGCAAGGCCGCTGCCGCTGGTTTCAAACGCTTGATACAAATGCTCGCGGAACGGCTCAAAATAGGTCGACTGCAGGGGGGTGTTGAAATCGCCCATCACAATGAGCTTCTCCTGCGCATGGGCGCGAATGAGCTTTTGCAACGGCTCAAAAACAACCGCACGCGAGCGCATCGGATCCGCGTCGACATCGACCAGCAGCAGCGTGAACTGTTCGCCGCGCAATGCGATTTTGAGCAAGTGATAGTAGCCCCGCCGATTCAGCGTGCCACTCTCCTGAGAAATGATTTCACCCTTTGTCATGACCAGCATCTGCTTGCGCAAAAAGGCAACCTGGTGATCCGGGAAGGCAGCCTGCCACTGGCTTTGATGTCTCTCCTTAATGCCGGATTCGACAAGCCCGATAATATCGGCATCATCCTGGCGGATAAACTCGACCTTTTGGTTGGTATCTTTGTAGTTTGCGGTGTTGCTAAAAAAAAGCCTGACCTGGCCGGCGGCGTGCGTTGCTGAACTGACGGAGAGGCTTTGTACAGGCCATGCCACCAGGCACATGCTCGCAAACGCCAGCGTGACTTTCGCCAGCCGGTTTTGCCTGTTCAGTTGATGGATGCCTGCTACCAAAAAACCGAGTACGGCGAGCACCGGCAAGGGTGTCATGTAAAAGACAACCGCGAGATCATCGATGCGATCCTTGATGAACCAATGAATAATCAGGGTGATAAAGTAGATGCCGCCCAGCAGATTACCGAGCAGAAGCGCACTTTGTCGCAGCAAGGAAATGATTGAAAAAGAGTTGGCTCTGGCCAACAAAACAGGGACGTGTTTCTCGTTCAATTTTGTCTCTCACAGATGAAGCTGTCGTGCAACCAGCTGTTTGTCCAGCAAAAACGATTGCCCAGTCCAACAGTTTTAAAAAGTAATCATCATTTATCGGCTTGAAAAAGGGGAGCGACCGATCGAAGACAATGCTACTGTATCAACCGGCCAATAGTTTCGCGCAGCGGCAATATAACAAAAGATTTTGATAAAGTGCAGAAAAAAAGACAAACGGGAGAGATAAGGGGGAAAAACGAACCGGGCTGTCTCCAACCATGATCGCTTATTTTGTGGTCTATTTCATAAATACAGTGATGCAATATCTGATGTAGGGTTAACATATTTTGGACACGCTTTACATGATGAACAAGATGAAAGCATCCTGTCTATCTTGTTCATCATGCAAACAATTTTTAAGCAATCGCAATTGTGAAGTCATGTGCTTGGCCTTTCGATACACCATGCCTCGACAGAGCACATCTGTGAATTGCCGCAAATTATTGGGCCGATGCCGTGCAGCTAAGGAACCTCGCCTGAAGGCCAAAGCCGGGCTGAATTGTACGGTATTGGTTTTGAACAGCCCCGGTAAAAATTTTTATGAAGACGCAACGTTTTCACCAGCCACTTTTTGACCAAATTTGCCATACAGCACCGGCAGCACGAACAGGTTCAGCACGGTCGAGCTGATCAGGCCGCCGAGAATGACAATCGCCATCGGGTGCTCGATTTCCTGGCCGGGCCGGTTACCGCCGAGCACGATTGGCAGGAGTGCCAACGCAGCTGCGAGCGCGGTCATCAAGATCGGCGACAAACGCTCTTTGGCGCCACGAATGATCAGGTCGATGCCGAATGCAACGCTCTCTTCTTTTTGCAAATGCCGGTAGTGGCTGATCAGCATAATGCTGTTGCGCGCGGCGATGCCGAGCACCGTGACGAAGCCGATCAGCGCACCCAGGCTGAGTACACCGCCGGTCAGGATGACGCTGAATACGCCACCAGCCAGCGCGAACGGCAGGCTGAGCAGAATCAACAGCGCCAGCCGCACCGAGCCGAAATCGGCATGCAAAATCAGGAAAATCGCAACCAGCACGATCAGCGACAGCGCAAACAAGCGGTTTTTGGAAGCTTGTTGTGCGGCATATTCTCCGAGGAATTCGGCGTGGTAGCCGCGCTCGAATGGCACAGCGCTGACTTTGCGCTCGATGTCTTTTGCCACGCTGCCGAGGTCGCGGCCGCGCACATTACAGGTCACCTCAGTGTACCGCGACGCAGCTTCGCGGGTGATGAGATTCGGCATGGGTGCGATCACCAACTCCGCGACATCGCGCAGCGGCACAAGCCCGCCAGTCGGCGTTTCAATCATCAGGTTACGGATCGCCTCCGGGCTGGTGCGTATGCTCGGCTGCCCCCAAACCACAACATCGAAACTTTTTTGGCCTTCGTAAAACTCACCGACTTTGGCGCCCTTGATCAGCGTGGTGGTCGCACGGCGGATATCGCCCGGGGTCAACCCAAAGCGCGCCGCTGCCCGCGGCCGAACCTGTACTTCCATTTGCGGTACCAGAATTTGCGGCTGCACTTTCAAGTCTGCGATGCCGTCGATATTCGCCATGGCTGCGCGCACGGACTCTGCATGGTCGCGCAGCATTTCGAGATCGTCGCCGTAGATGCGCACCACCAGCGTGGCGCTGGCGCCGGTCAACACTTCTTTGATGCGCTCGCGCAAGTAGGTCAGCAAATCGCGGTACAGGCCGGGGTAGCCATCCACCACCGCCTGGATTTTAGCCACCGTCGGTTCGTAATCGACCTTGGGATCGAGGCTGATCCAGAGTTCGGTAAAATTGGGTCCGACGACTTCATCGGCTACCTCGGCGCGTCCGATGTGCGAGCCGAAATTGCGCACGCCGGGAATGGCGCGCAATTCTTTGCTGGCGCGCTCGGTGATGCGCTCCATCGCCTGCAGCGAGGTACCGGGCTTTTCCACCCAATGCATTAAAAAATCGTATTCTTTGAAGTGCGGTAAGAATTCTTCGCCTAAAAATGGTAAAGTCAGTCCGGCCACCGCAAGCGTGGTCACGAAAACGGTGCCGATGCGTCGCGGCTGTTCGATCAACTTCGGCAGGAAGTTTTCGTAGCGCTGTTTGAGCCAGACAACCAGTGGCGCATCTTTCTGGCTATGGGTCGCATTCGGCAAAAGAATCAGCGACAGGGCCGGGGTGAGCGTGAGCGCAACCAGCAGCGAAGCCAGAATGGCCAGCACATACGACAGCGCCAGGGGCTGGAAAAACGCGCCTGAAACACCTTCAAGCAAAAACACCGGCAGCAGCACCAGCGCGACAATCACGCTGCCGTAAACCACCGCGCTGCGCACTTCCAGCGAGGCATTGAGTACGACTTTGAAAGCTGGCAACGGATTTTTCGAAGCGCGATTAAGGCGCAGCCGTCGCATAATATTTTCGACATCGATAATTGCATCGTCGACAACCTCGCCGAGTGCGATTACCAAACCGGCGAGCACCATCGTGTTAATGGTACCGCCGCGATAATGCAGCAACAGCGCGGCCGCCAACAGCGAGGTCGGGATCGCCAGCACGCTGATGAGTGCGGTGCGCCAATCGTTGAGAAAAAACACCAGCACCAAAATCACCAGCACGCAGCCGATGAGCATGGCGCTGTTGAGATTGGCCAGCGACATTTCGATGAAAGTGGCCGGCCGGAAAATGCTGGAATCGATTTCGAGATCACCGAGACCGGGACGCAGCAACTCCAGCGTAGCCTCAACCTTGCGCGTAACCTCAAGCGTGTTGCCCCAGGGTTGCTTTTCGACGATCAGCAGCAAGCCCGGGCCATCATTGATAACCGCATCGCCGATAGCCGGCGGCGTGCCTTCAGTGAGCTCGGCAACGTTGCCAAGCGTGAGTGGGGTGCCATTGCGGAAAGCCACGGGGGTGTGCTCCAGGTCTTCCGGTGCCTGCACATTTGATGCGTGCGAGACGGCGAAGCGCTGGCTCTCAGTATCGACAAAACCGCCACCACCGATTTCGGTGGCATCGCGGGTAGCGCGCAGCACATCGTCGAGGGCAACGCCGTGCGCTTGCAAGCGTTGTGGGTCGACCAGAACCTGAATTTGCCGGTCGCGCTGGCCCCAAATTGCGACATTGGCCACACCGGGAATCGCCATCAGGCGCGGACGGATGGTCCATTTGGCGATGGTGGTCATGTCGACTTGTGAGAGCTTTTCGGAAGAAATGCCGATTTTCATCACCCGGCTGGTGGAAGACAGCGGCGATAAAATAACAGGCGGATGAGCAGCGTCCGGCAGGGTCGCGGCAACTTGTGCCAGCCGTTCTTGTACCAGTTGACGCGCTTTCAGCAAGTCGGTGGATTCTTCAAAATAGAGCACCACCGACGACAAGCCGAGCACCGATTTGGAACGGATTTTTTTGAGCCATGACACACCGTTGAGGGCATTTTCAATCGGAATGCTGACCAGCGCTTCCACTTCGGGCGTTGACAGCCCCGGGGCTTCGGTCTGAATCTCAACCAGTGGCGGCGCAAATTCCGGAAAAACATCGAAAGCCGTGGTACTGAGAATGCGTGAGCCGCCGATCATCGCAATGACCGTCAGCACAACGATCGCCACACGCAGGCGCAGTGAGGTCGATACCAGCCATTGCATCATTTGCCACCTCCGAACTCTGTGCCGAAAATTTCGGCAACACCGGCGGTCACCACTTCGGCGCCGGCTTCCGGACCGCGCGCCAGCAAGGCTAACTCACCAACAACGTACTGCAATTCAATCCGTTGCCGTGTGTAAACCTGCGGCGCTGTTTTCACATAAACCCAGGTGCCACCCTGAATATCGTACAGAATCGCAGCAACGGGAACCACCAGGCCTTTGCGCTCGGATTGCTGCACCACCGAAACGGCAACCTTTTCGCCGATACGAAATCGCTGTTCAGTGTTTTGCAATTCAAAATAGAGATCGGTCGAAGCAGCGTTGGCGTCGCTGAGTGTCGGCCCTTGCACCGGCTGTGCTTCGAAGGCCGCTCCATCTTTTGCCGCGCCAAAAGAACTGATGCGGGCGGGCTGCTGGCGGTCGACACTGGACAGGTCGCCGACGTAAACGGGCGTCCGCACCCAGACCGGATTCTGACTGGCGATTTGGAACAACGCGGTGCCGGCGGCGACATTCTGCCGGGGCGCGACATCGATATGCTGCACAACCCCGTCGAACGGTGCTGCCAGCGCCATGGTGCTGTGCGCGATGATGTCTGAGTCCGGATTATGGCTGTTGCTGAGCTGCAAGCGTGCTTCGGCAGACTTGTAGGCGGCCTCTGCAATCGCCAGCTCGGCTTGTGCTTCCTGCAAGGCTTTTTCGCTGCCAGCTTTGTCCTGCAGCAACTGCCTGGCGCGCTCCGCCTTGGCGAGAGTGACCCGATACTGGGTCTTTTTGAGCGCCACTTCTTCGGGAGCGCCGATAAAATCCTGGCCTGCCGGCAGCGGCAACAGACGAAAAACCGCCTGCCCTTTGCGGACAGTCATGCCTGCTTGCGGCTCAGTGCCATTGGCGGCCAGCACCACCCCGGCCACCGGTGCGGCGATGGTGACCTCGCGGCCCGGAGGCGCGATGATTTCGCCACCGAGCTCGAGTGCACGTGGCAGTTTGCGCCGCTCGACAATGACCGTCTCAACGCCGAGACGTTGCTCTGCTTGCGGAGAAAGCGTGACAGTGGTAAGCGCCGATTCTTTTACACCATTTTGTACTTTTGCGGGCGGTGTGTTGCCGGCTGCTGCCTTTGGCTCCTTGCTGCAACTCCAGGTGCTCGCGAGCAGAATGCACAAAGCGAACAGTCCAGCCAGCTTCCGGAAGATGTGATGCTTGTTCATGTTGTTTGACTCGTCCATATCTGTGTAAGAAAGCTAATCCGGATTTGTGGCTAAATCCGGGTTTTCTGTAATGTTGACCGTTGCTGAAATGGCACGGTGGTCGGAAAAAGAGGATTGCTTCAAAGTGCAGTCTTGCACTTCAATGAAGGGAGATACCCATATGTGATCGATTGTCAGCAGCGGGAACGGCGAGGGCCAGGTTTCTGCGAAGCCGTTGCCGCCAGCTTCAAATGCGTGATCGAGATGTTTTCGCAAGCGCTCAAAATGCACGGATTGCAGTGGCGTGTTAAAATCGCCCATCACGATCAGCCTTTCCTGCCTGTGCGGCAGAATGATTTTCTCCAATTGCTCAAAGACAACCGCGCGCGAGGTCGGGGGATCCGCTTTGATATCGATCAACAAAACGGTGAAAAGCTTGCCATCCAGGGAAATTTTGAACAGATGGTAAAACCCGCGCCGGCTGATCGAGCCTTCTTCCCTGTCGATGATCTTGCCCTTGGTGAGCAGCAGCATCTGTTTGCGCAAAAATTCGACGTGATATTCGGGGAAAGTCTCTTCCCAAATCTTGCGATGCCGCCTTTTGATGCCGGATTCGACAATGCCGATGATGTCTGCCTTTTCGCGCTCGATCAATTTGATGACTTCATCTGTCCGTTTTTTCTGGGCGATATTCCAAAAAAACAGCTTGAGCTGGTCATTGGAGTGCGTCGTCCAGTTGAGGGAGAAACTCTGCAGAGGCCAGGAAATCAGGCAGATCAACGCGAGTACAACAGCAAGCCTGGCAAGTTGGTGTTGTTTGGTAAAAAAATGAAAAGCTGCAATGACAAATCCGGCCAGCACGAGCATCGGCAACGGGGTTGCATAGTAAATCAACGCAAACTCAGCGATACGATCTTTGATCCAAAAATGGGCAAACAGGTTGGTGATATAGAGTGCGCTCAAGAGAACGCCAAGGACCTTAAGGCCTATGCGCAAGGTCGTCGCTTTAGAAATTTTGTGTCCCGGAGCATGCACACTTTTTGCTTGTGTTTCCTTCAATTCTCCACTCTCTCGGCGTAAAAACCAATGCTGCGCTTGAGCTGGGCTGCGGCCCGGTGCACATTTGCCTGTGCTACCGCTTCCCGCACGCGCGCATCGAGAAGCTGGCGATTGATCTCCAGTACAAAAAGGTAGGACACCTCACCAACGGCAAAGGCTTTTTGAGCGCGCTCAGCCGCTTTTTTCGCTTCCGGTGCCCACTGCGTATGGCACAGTTCAAATGCCTGGTTTGAGGCGCGGTAGACGCTGCTGGCCTCTGTCACTTCCAATGCGATGCGTTGTTTGGTGGCCAGATATTGTTGTGCGGCTTGTTGCAGCTGCGCTTTGGCACGTGCTGTTTTGCCATTATTTTGATTTAAAAACGGCAATTCAATTTGCATGCCCGGCCCCATTTCAAAGCCTTCTTTTCCGGAGCCGTTGACATCCAGCACCGCCGTCAAATTGAGAATGTTGGCGCGCTCCAAACCGAGCTGTTTGCCGGCTGCTTCCACCGCCAGTTCTGCGGCGCGCAAATCCGGCCGAGAGGCATATGCAGCGTTCGACAATTCATTCAAAGAAGCTGAGAACGGTTGCCATGCTGCAGTGACTACAGGGGTTAGCGACGCGTCATGCGGTTCAAAGCCCAATAAAGTAGCAAATCGGGCGCGCGCCGTTTCGGCTTCCTGGGTACGATACACGGCTGCTTCGCGTGCCCGCACCGCCTCGAGTTGCGATGCTGACGCTTCCAATTCGCTGATCTCGCCCACCCGCAAACGGGTGCCGGCAATGTCGGCGATTTGTTGTTGCAGAAAGGCATTTTCATCCGCAAGCTGTTTGTGCGCCAGCGCCAGGGTGAAATCGGCGTGCGCGACCATGGCATCGCGGGCGAGATCAAGGCCATGCAGCACCAACTGTTCCGCGACGCGTTCGGCATCGAGCCGGGCCGCTGCTACCCGGTTTGGGCGCTGCCACAGGATTTCAATCGGCAGGCTCAGGGTCGCTTCAAATTGCTTCGGCCCGACCGGGAACAGCAATGACAGAATCGGATTGCGTAGTATGCCGGCTTCGATCAAGTCTGCTCGCGCGAACCCAAGCTCGCCTAAATCAGCCTGAAATTGGGCATTGTTCCACAACGCCAGCGCCACGGCTTCGTCTTCAGAAATGCCGTCGGCTATCAGCACGCCTGCCGGCAATTGGGAAGTGCTATCCGCCTTCACAGGCGCCAGCGAATGGCCTGTGCGCGATGCGAGTGTCGTTGAAATATCGTTGCGGTCGATTGGCAGGTGTGCGGCACAACCAGCCAGCATGAGCACGGCGAGAAAAAGAATAGAGCGATGCATTCCGTTCACCAGGATGAGTCAAATTGGGAGTTCAGGAAGATATGTATATATGAAAGTAAAAATCGCAAGAAAGTAGCAGCAAGTATATAGGTATGCGCAAAACGAATTTGACCTGCGATCATTCTTGCGGGATGATGGGTGATGGCGAGCCTATAGAAATGGCAGCGGTTGTAGGGTGCTTTCTGAAAACGCAGAAACTGACTCGATAAACCGAGTCGGGCATCATCAACTTTTTCCGGCCTCAGAAATTTGGCGTGAAGAATTTTCGCTGACGCGTCTGACAAGACGCGTTTTCTGTTTGAGCGCAGCGGATACTAACGCGGCAAAAAGCAGCGCTGAATATTTAGCCAAATTTCGTCAGCCGTGATTTTTTGCTTCTTTTTGATCTAACAAAAAGAAGGGGGTGACCTTGTTCAAAATGTCAATGGCATCCCTTACTTTGCCAGCACCTCTTTATAAAACTCCAGCGCTTTTTCGTCGTCGGTTTGCGACAGCCAAAAGATGGCTTTTTTGCGCACTTTCGGGTTTTTGTGTGTGCGTGCAATGTCGATCAGCATTTTCGCGACTTCCTGCTTGTCGCGGTGCTGGGTGAGCGCAAAGACAGCCTGGTTCTGAATTTCGGTATCGCTGTCATCATCGACGATGCCGCGCAGCGTTTGCAGGGTCTTTTTGCCGGCGATTTGCCCGAGCCAGAAGATCGCTTGTTTGCGCACCTCGCGGCTTGCATCGCTTTCGGCGATGCCGATCAGAATGCCCGGCGCCCGCTCGCTGCGGTGCTGGCTGATCGAAAAAATGATCTTTTTCTGCAAGTTGGTGCTTTTGGTATCGCGAAACAGTTTTTCGAGCTCGCGCAGGTTGTCGGGATTGTCGCTCTGCCCGAGCCAGAAAATCGCCTTTTCGCGCACGTTCTCATCCGCGTTGCTGCGGGCGATTTCCACCAGCTTGGCGGTGGCTTTGGGGCTATGGTGCTGGCTAAAGGCAAAGACGATTTCTTCCTGGATTTTGTGGTCCTTGGCGCGTGCAAACAGGCCTTCCAGTGCGGCAAAGCTTTCATCGGAGTGGATTTGGCCAAGCCAGAACGGCGCCTTCTTTTGCAGCTCGCGTTCGCTATCGTTCTCTGCAATTTTCACTAAAAATGGCACCACCCGCGATGATGCGTGCAGGCTGGCCAGAAACAGTGCCGGTTTGCGCAACTGCATGTCCTGCCTGCGATCTTCCACCAGTCCGCGCATATAGTCAAAGCTCTGTTCGGTAGCAACTTGGCCGAGCCAGTAGACCGGAGCCTCATCCAAGTGCCCGATATGGGCAAAATCGATAAAGGCAACCTGTTCAATAGCGTTTTTGCCGGCGTTAAACAAAAGGTATACTGCGTAGTCCGCTGCGCTATAGGAAAACTCTTTCCGGCGTTTTTCGAGATAGGCTTTCGACGCTTCCTCGCCCATTTCCGCCAGCGCCCGGTGCACACTGGTTTCGAGATCATCATCTTCGACATCCCACATCCAGTGACTGTCGCCTGAAAAGAAGCTGATGCCGCCATTTTTATGGATGAGCACGCGGCGCTCGCTGAAGTCGAAGCTGCTGTGCAGATCGAACTGATAGCCAACCCAGTATGTTTTGCCGGTGGCGCGAGCCTGGCGTGCAGCTTCGGCAAGCCCTGCCTGCAATGTGGCTTGGCCGCTGATGCGGATGAAGTCCTGCGGGACAGCTTGCGTTTGCGCAAACATCTTTGGTGCGCATATCAGAAGCGCCAGGAACAATGCATTTCTGATTGTTAACAGAGTTGATTCATTTTGGTTTTTCATGATCAATCCTTTGCTGCAAAAATATAATAAAACGGTAGGGGCGATTCGCCGAATCGCCCCCACAAATCAGCCGATTATTGGTTCAAAATATCCAGCAAGGCTTCGCGGGCGCGGCTGTTATTGGACTGGCCGAGCCAGAAGATCGCCTGCTTGCGCGCTTCGGTCGATTCGCCGCTTTTGGCAATTTTGATCAGAAAATCGATGCCGGCGTCAGAGTTGGTTTGGCTGACCGAAAAAATCACCTTCTTTTTGGCGCTGGCATTGGCCGTTGCGTTATAAATTTTGATGAGTTGCGGCATGCTGGCAGCACCACCCTGCTGTCCGAGCCAGAAAATCGCTTCTTCCTGGCTGGCGCCATTTTCATCGTTGCTGGCGATTTGTTCGAGCTTGGTGCGTGCGTCGGCGGTATTGATTTGGCCGAGCGAGAAAATGACCTTTTTGCGCACATCGCGATCCTGCGATTTGCCGAAAATCTCCATCAGCGGTTCGATCGCCTCCGCACCGGCTTGCTGTCCGAGCCAGAAAATCGCTTCCTGTTGGATTTTCGGGTCGGTTTCGTTCATGGCGATATCTTTAAGATTTTTAGCGGCCTGCGCACCACCGATTTGCGACAAGCTGAACACTGCTTTTTTCTTGGCCGCTTGATTTTTAGTACTGCGCAAAATCTCCATCAGTGTCGGCACTGCGCTTTGCCCGGCTTGCTGTCCGAGCCAGAAAATCGCTTCGGTCTGTGCTTCCGGTTCGGCGTCGTTCATGGCCATTTCTTTTAGGATTTGCGCCGATTTTTCGCCTGATACCTGGCTGACCGTAAACACGATTTTTTTACGTGCCGAAGCATTTTGAGTGCTCTTGTAAATAGCCATCAGATCATCGAGCGCGGTGGCGCGGCCTTGCTGTCCGAGCCAGAAAATGGCTTCTGACTGCTCTTTCGGATTGGAGTCGTTGCGAGCAATTTCCAACAACTTGGCACTGGCCTGCTCACCACCGATTTGGCTGATCGAGAAGATCACTTTCTTGCGAATATCGCTATCCTGGCTGGCGGAATAAATCTTCATGAGCGGATTGAGTGCGCCTTGCCCACCCTGCTGTCCGAGCCAGAAAATCGCCTCTTTTTGCGATGCGGGATCAGCGCCGTTTTGCGCGTAGGTTTCCAAAACCGCGAGCGCTTCCGGGCTGCCGATCTGGCCGATGGCAAACAAGGCTTTTTTCTTCAGCCGGGTGCTGCCTTCTTTATTAAGCACGTTCTCCAAAATCGGCAAGGCTTCATTGCTGTTAAGCTGCGCCAACGCGGTGACCGCCTCCAGTTGCACATCGAAATCATCGTCCTGCCCTGATTCTTTCAGGTAGATTTTGTACTGCTCGTTGCCGGCGCGATAGAGTTGTTGTGCCAGTCGCACCATGCTGGATTTGGCGTTGTTGGCGTAGCTGCTCTCCGGAAATTTTTCCAGAAAATCCTGATATTCCTTGAAAGCTGTCTCACCGTTTGCACCGGCACGTTCGATGCTGTAGGCCAGCCAAAAAGCCGCGTCATCCCGGTAGGCGCTTTTCGGATATTTCCCCAAAATGGCACGGAATGCGGTGATGGCTTGCTGGTATTTTTCGTCATAAAAGAGTGCGCGGGCTGCCTTGTAATCCTTGTATGCCGGGTCTGTTTGCAGCTCTTCCGGGAAAAAAGACCAGGAGAATGCAGACTCTGCTTCGATGGCTTGCATCGATGGCGTGCTGGTAAAAGCCAGGCTTGCCAGCGCCGCAATGATGAGTGTTTTCGAGAACCGTTTCATTTTTCGCTCCATGTATTGGCGGTGTATGATTTTTTATTTTCGTTGCTTGTACTCAGAGTTGCCGCCCGGACGCTGCAGTCGCCTTGGCTGGTTTCTCTTCGTTCAAGCCGCTGAGATTGATTTTAAACAGCAAATCGGTTTGTTCGATGCCGGATTTGAGCAAATCGACATGCTCGAAATCGCTTTCCGCTTCAAGGTTGGCAATTTCAAGCAAAACCAGCTCAAGTTCGGCGACCAGTCTGCGCAGGCGTTCGTTCTTGCCCGCGGGTAACTTTTCTTGCAAAAAATCTGCTTCGCGCAGCAAGTCAACGGAGTAGGCTTTTTCCAGGCTCAGATCGATCCGTTCGTCTCCGTGCGGTTCAAGGTTGGCGATGCCGACCAGCAGCATTTTCGAGCGCTCGAGATAGTGTGAGGCGCGCACATTGAGCGCCGCCAGTTCAGCCGGGCTTTGCTGGCTGACTTGCAGCCGCAGGGTGTCGCTCTGCGGTGGCAAAATGTAACGTCCGACCAACATGCCAACGACCAAAATGGCGATCGCAAATCCCAATTGCACTACAGGCATGGGGCGGCGCAGCCAGTTGCGCCAAGCTGGTACGGTGTCGTGGATTCGGCTCACATTCGGCTGATCCAGCTCTGAAGCGATGCGTCCCCACAACCGATCCGGGGCATGTTTTTGTGGCAAAGCAGTTGCCTGGTCGACCAGCATTTGCAAGTCACGGAGTGCTTGTGCGCAGTCCGTGCACTCGCTGATGTGCTGTTCAATTACAGAGCGCTCCGCTGGTGACGATTCCTGATCGAGATAGGCGGAGAGTCTTTTTTGACAATTTTTGCAGGTCATGATTTTGTTCTTTGCTCTTCGTTTTTCGTGCTTGGTTCTTTGACCATTACAGAATGATTTGGCATGTACGAAACAACTGTTTCAATGCGATAAGGCGCGCTGCATTTCCAATATCGGAGACAAGAGTTGCCGCAATTCTCTTCGCGCCTTGTGCAATTGCGATTTCGATGTGCCGATAGCGATGTTTAGCATGGCGCCGATTTCCTCATGACGAAAGCCCTGCACGTCATGCAGCACGAACACCATGCGATAGCCTTCAGGCAATTGCCGGATAGCGTGCTCGAGGTGCGGCGCCAGTTCAGTCTGCCGGGCAGCATCCGGGGCTTGATGTGTCTCTGTTTGTGTTTCAAAATAACCGTTACTTACCAACGCTTTCCAGCGCTTTGCTTTTCGGAAATGGTTGATACAGACATTGGAGGTAATGCGATAAAGCCACGATGAAAAGGCTGCGTCACCGCGAAAGCTGCCGATATTTTTAAAAACCTTGATAAAAACATCCTGCACGATATCTTCTGCCACTTGTGAATCGTTGGCCATGCGAAATGCAATGCTGTACACCGAATCCTTGTACTTTTCGTACAGTTGAAATTGGGCCGAACGCTCCCCACTGCTACAGCGGACGACCAATTCCTGATCGGCGTCTTTTGTGGATGGGTTATCGTTCGGTGGCGATGTTGATCGGCGAAAGGCGCTAAAAATCGACAATATTGTTCCTGTTGACGGATAAAATCGGCGGCGTTGCTGCACGATCAGCAACGGACTGACGATTGCGAATTCGACTGGTTAGACACAACGTGTTTGGGCAGGGTTGCCTGTGATTTTGAAAAAGGCAAATTTATTTAATGCGGAGTCGATCGAAGGGAGAATCTGAATTTAAATAGCTGGAACTGTTCAAGCCTCGTGTTCCGGTTTGCCCGCCAGCCAGTCCTCCAGCGTTGCAATGCGCTGCGGGAAGGCCTGGCTGCGCGCCAGAAATCCGGCGCCGTGCTGGGGCATGGGATCCTGATCGGTCGGCTGATAGCGCAAGTCGACACTCCAGCGCACGTGGTCGGAATTGTTGGCGGTGGAGCAATGGATGAGCCGGTCGTTGAACAAGATGGCGCCACCTGCCTGTATCGGCAGGGAAACGACCTCACGTTTGTTTTTGCGCACGTACGCCGGTTCGACTTCGAGGTAGCCGGTACCGGATGTTGTCTCGCGCTGATAGCGCAGCAGTCGTTTTTTGTGAGTGCGTGGCATCAATTGCAGGCAGCCATTTTCATGGTTGGCATCCACCAGAGCAATCCACACGGTGATCACCGGGTTGGCGTTGGCATCCGGCCAGTAGCTTTTATCCTGGTGCCAGGGCACCACCCCGGCTGCGACTTTCGGCACCTTGGGGCGCACATTGTACACAGGATTGGCGAAAATTTCAGGGCCGATCAGGCTTTCGACTGCATCGAGTATCTTGGGATTGCTCATCAAATCGAAATAGCCGGGTATGCGGTCGCGCCAGGAGCGGCCGAATTTTAAAAAATCCTGATCGCTCAGGCCAGCAAACAGCCGCGCCAAACGGGTGGCAAACGGCTCCCCGCGCATTGGATCGTGAACCAGTTGCGCAGCAACAAGATCATTGGCAATGCTGTCGACTTTTTGTTGCAGTGCTGCCCGCACTGGCTGCATTTCGCCGTCGGTGAGCAGTCCCGGCAGCACCAGATAGCCTTCGCGATCATAGAAGGCTCTTTGTTCGGCAGAGAGGCTGCCTTTGTACGAAGTTTGTGCCGCCATATTTTTCTCCGTTGTTTTATTTGATCGAACTGTCTTTGGATTCTTTAGCGAGTTAGCATACCGGAAATATCATCAGTGCGCACAACCGTTGCGATGTAGCCGTCCATCGCTTGTAACGATGCCTCGTGGTCTTGTGTTGTGAAGCCGGCCAGGCATTCCTGCACCAAAAAGATATCGAAATCGAGTTGGTAACCATCGACAGCGGTGGAACGCACGCACCAGGATGTGGTGATGCCAGCCAAAATCAGGCTGTCGACCTGCATGCGACGGAGTTGTTGTTCCAAATCAGTTCGAAAAAAGGCGGAAAAACGCTTTTTGACCAAAATCGTATCGTCTTTTTCTACGTGCAATTCCGGCAAAATTTCGCTGCCGGGTGTGCCTGCGATCGTGTAGCGGCGATTGGCCTTGCGCATGTGGGGAAAAGCGTCCGACAAATCCGGTTGGAAGGCGTGTCGCACCCAAACAATCGGGACGCCATGTGCACGACAGACATCGACCAACGCATTGACGCGGGCGCTCAATTGAGCACGCTGTTGCGGCAATTGGCTTTGCGGCCAGAGCGCGGCATCGAAGTAGTCCTGCAGCATATCGACCACGAGCAGGGCGTGTTTGGCTGTTTGTTTGGACATGTGGTAAAACTCAGTTAAGAAAAAACTCTAAATGACTGTACCGGACAAAATAGAGTGCGAGAATTCAAAAGGCAAGTCTTGCGGGGCGAACTGGCAGGCTCATTTTTGTTTCGGCAGCACAAATGTGGCGATTGCAGACATCACTTCGCGTTCGACGACGCCACCTGTCGGGCGATTGATCAGATTGCCGTTCACCACCAGCGCGGAGGAACCGCCACCATCCAAATTCATCGCCTCCACTGCGCCTAACTCCAGCATCAGCACGGCCAATTCCTGCAAATCGACCCCCCGACTCTCCGGCTGGCGACCATCGACCACCAATATCAATAGCTCGTCTTCAGTATTATAGCCGATGGCTGTACGCGGGTGTGTTTTGGGAATCGAGCTTACGAAAAAGACTTCCTCATCCGAGGTGATGTGGATGCGGCGTTCTGAAATCAGTCCCGGCCCCGCGGCAATAGCGTCGCGAACCGGCCAGTATACGGCACCCGCTTCGGGAAATGCTGCAGGCTGGTCCGGCCGGTTGGCTGGCGGCGATGGCCAGGCAAACAGGCTGTTGTTTCGATTGCTAACCCAGGCGATATCGGCGCTGCCATCCCCGAAAAAGCCGATGGCAGCCCGGGCAGTCGGGTAGCTGACGGTATCGCGGGTGACATTGTGCGTTGCAGGTGCAACCAGCTTGCCGTCGATATAGAGCAGGCCTGCATGTGTGGCTGGTCTGGCGCGCATATCAAAATAGCCACCGTTGACAACGACTGCTGCGCCCAAATCGCTGGCGAAACTGCTGATGGTCTCGCGAAGATCGCTGCTATCGTCCGAAAGCACCACTCGCGTCGCCAAATCCGAACGCTTTTCCGCGATGCGCACATACCAGGCCCGCAAAGGCAACGCATCGTTCTGGCCGGCAAAAAGCCGAATGCCCTCCGGCAGCGTCGCATTGATCGAATCAACGGGCTGCCAGTGCATGTCGATCTGTTGCGCTTGCGTAAAACTCGCGCTGAAAACGAGCCAGATTGCGGCAAAAAGTACGTCAATTTTGTTTTTACTGAACATAGTTTGTGAATTCCGCATACACATGATGATTTAACGACCATATTCGAATCGACGACCCGAAAAATATCCTGCTGAAAAGCAGCAAATTGAACCGAAATCCGCCGACAAGCTTGTTGCACTGCAATCGCGAGTTGGATAAAAATGTGCCGGGAATGTGCTAATAGTTCAGTTCTTAATTCGCGTCACTTTATGAAATTTCGTTACAAAAACAGCCTTTTGAACATAACAAAATTCGTCTTACAAGTCAAAGCCTGCTTTCGATTTTTGCCAGATCAAAAAAACAAAAAGCGCACAAATGGTTATAGATGCTCAGTTTCCAGAATCGTGTTCTGCTGCCTTCCCGCCCTCAAAGGACATATGCCGCTTTCAGATAAGGCTTAAATTTTTGATACTAAAACGAGGCCAGAAAGTGCAGACGCATGGCGGCCGATCCTCCGCAGTAGGAAAGGATTTCTGGCAGGCCCGCCGAAATCCACAGGTGCCGCTTCATGGATTTCGCCAAATTGAGCGTGTGTGCAATACCTTACGAAAACGCTGCGCTTGCATTTTAACCTGCAACAAACTACATTGCATCTCGTTCGGGCCGTTTTAGGAGTGTGAGAGAAGCGCTTGAGCGCAATCAAGCAAACTGCTCCGGTTGAAGTTGTTTTGCAAGCAATGGTGAGTATTAAATTCAAAACAAAATGCTGTCGATTACGACGAACGGCTATTTTAAACAATAGCAGAGAGGAATGAGGATGTTCCCCAAATACATTTCGCTGCGTACACTAAGGATTCTGTGTTTCGCGCTTGGCTTTGGTTTTGTCACGACCGTTTCTGGGCAAGTGGCTGAAAAAAGCAGTACGCTGTGGGCGCCTTTTGTCGAATGGAGTTTCGACAACCCAACCTACAGTGGCAATCCATTTGATCTGCGCGCAACCGCGACATTTATGCACCAAGCCAGCGGCACAACCCACCGTACAAGCCTTTTCTACGATGGCGGCACAACCTGGAAACTGCGCTTTACCGGCACCCGCACCGGTGAATGGCGCTTTACCACCTCAAGTGCTGATGCAGAACTGGATGGTCTTTCCGGCATCGTCACGATCGCTCCGAATAATGACTCTCGTATTTACGGATTTCTAACCGCGAAAAACGATAAATTTGCTTTGCAAACCGGCGAGAATGGCGAGCTGCGCGGTATCATTTTGCAGGTGCACTGGGGTGCGGAACGCCTTTTTAAAAGCGGCTTTACCGATTTGCCAACCGATGTTCGCGATTACGGCAACGCTGCCTATATTACCAATATGGTGCAGTATCTGCTGGATCGCGGCTGCAACTCCCTGGCGATCAATGTCAACAACCAGTGGTTCAAAGCCGGGGCGGACAGCTATGAACAACACAGCAGCGAAAATCCCGATCTCGCGACCTTCCGCGCCGTCGAAACAGCAATTGTTACGGCGCACAAGCTGGGTGCGCGCATCCATTTTTGGCTGTGGGGCGATGAAGAGCGCAAATGGTCAGCGGTGGGCGTCGGTGGTATCAACGGCACGCCTGACAAGCGGCTGCAACGCTACATCGCTGCCCGACTGGGACCGCTGCCCGGCTGGACGATGGCCTATGGCTTTGACCTGGAAGAATGGGTGAGCGACAGCCAGTTGCGCGAGTGGGCGTCGTACTTGCAAGGTGAGATGGGCTGGCCACATCTGCTGATGGCAAGAAGTTTCTCCAACGACGCGCTCGATGTGCTGTCGAATGACAATCGCCCGACCTCGGGCTATTACCAGGATGCTGTTGCAACCGTGGCAGCCAAGCCGGGCAGGCCGCATTTTTACGAGCGGCGCTTTTTGTACACGCGTGACCATTGGGATATGAACAATACCATGCAAGCCTTTTGGGATTTTGCCATGGCAGGTGGTATCGGCTGCAGTTGGGGCTTGTTTTACTGGAACAGCACCTCGCCGGATTATTCCAATCCCGAGCAGTTGCGCACGCACGCTCGTTTTTGGCGCGACCGCCTGCTGCTGGATTTGCAGCGCGCCACCAATTTGAGTGACGGCTATGTGCTGAAAGATCAGGCGAACAGCAATTTTGTTTTTTACAAACGCGACGCTACTTCGGTGCTGCTCAAATTGAGCGCGATGAGCGGCAGCCAGCCGATCGTGGCTGTGGATGCGAAAAAAGAGTATGCCGAAATTGCTGTCGGCGATTTTTCAGCGCAGGAACTGACCTGGAATGCACCTTATCGATCCGACTGGGTGCTGGCCGTCGGCCGCTTTGACCAGCAACAAGTGGAAGAACCGGACGATCCGACAGAGATCGACCATACGGCGCCTGTCCCACCGGAAGGCATCAACGTCGAACAAGCGCCGGAGGCTGGCAAGCGCTCAAATGACAGATAAAAATGCCGTGCTGAAATTTTAAATTCACTTAGATGAACCGCCAGACTGCAGGTTCGCAAGGAAGCTGATTCACCTTGCGAGCGAGCAGTTTGTGCGGTTGCTTTTTATTAACGTGAGTTCGATCAAAGCATTTTCGGCTTAGCAGAGGGTCGTCTTCATGGTGAACGGTGTCGAACCATGAAGATTTTGAGCTTGAAGTAATGGGGCTCGTGATCGCCTTCAACTGCGCTCAAGCTGAAGAACCTGTTGTTTGGGTTGTATCGAACTTCCTTTTTGTTATTCCTACCCGATTCAAACAACATTCCATCCCAATATGGAGATTCCATTCATGCGAAAAATCGCCATCGCCAGCGTTAGCATTTTGGTTGCGGGCTTAGTGGCAGCCTACTTCTATTTGCAGCCCGCGCCGCTCGATACCACATCTTTGCTGGCAGCGAAAGGAAAATATGATGTCCGCATCCTGCGCGACAAATGGGGCGTGCCGCACATTTTCGGCCAAACCGATGCCGATGTCGCTTATGGATTGGCCTTTGCTCATGCTGAAGACGATTTTCCGACCATTCAGGGTGCGTTGTTGGCAGCACGCGGCCAACTCGCTGAAGTCTACGGCCGGGATGCGGCGCCAAATGATTTTATGGTGCGTTTGCTGCGCATCTGGGATGTCATCGATGCGAAGTACACAAGCGAGTTGAGCGCGGAAACACGTGCGATTTGCGAGGCCTATGCGCACGGCCTGAATGTCTATGCCGGGTTGCATCCGGAGAAGGCCATCGCCGCGCTGTACCCGGTGCGTGGCAAAGATTTGGTTGCCGGATTTCTGCACAAAATCCCGCTATTTTTTGAAATGGATCGCTACCTGGGCGAGATTTTTGCGAAAGAGCGACAACGACCTCTTTTGCAAAAAAACGCTATGGCTGTGATGGCAGATCGAATTGCTGTAAAGGCACCGGAACGCGCATCTATTGGTCCGGTCGATGCGTTGCCGGGTGGCGAATTCGATGGTACACCCAGCTTGTTCTTTCGGCAAAACGACGCGGGCGGTAAGCGTGTTTATACACATGGGTCGAACACATTTGCTGTGGCGCCGGGGCGTTCAGCCGATGGCAAAACCCGGCTCGCCATCAACTCGCATCAGCCATGGCAGGGGCCGGTGGCGTGGTATGAAGTCCATTTGAAAAGCGAGCAGGGTTGGGATGCCGTGGGCGGCCTGTTTCCCGGCAGCCCGGTGATTTTGCACGGTCACAATCGGGCGCTGGGCTGGGCGCACACCGTTAACACACCCGACCTGCTTGATGTGTATGTGCTTGACACCAATCCCGATGATCCGGATCAGTACCGCTTCGATGGCGAGTGGCTGGATTTGGATGTGCGCACCGCGCCGATTCGGGTCAAGCTGTTTGGGCCGTTCTACTGGACCATCGAGCGTGAAACGTTGTGGTCGGTGCACGGCCCGGTGGTGCGCCGCCCGCACGGCACCTATGCCATTCGCTATGCCGGCTATGGCCGCATCGGGCAAATCGAGCAGTGGTATCGCATGAACAAAGCTCGGGATTTCGACGAGTGGCTGGCAGCCATGCAACTGCAGCAAGTACCGATGTTCAATACCGGCTATGCAGACCGGGATGGCAATATTTTTTACCTGTACAATGGTTTGCTGCCTGAACGCGCGGCAGGCTATGATTGGCGCAATTATCTGCCGGGCGAGACTAGCGAGACGTTATGGCGCAGCTACCTGCCTTTTGAAGAGTTACCGCAGGTTAAAAATCCACCATCGGGACTGGTCTTTAATTGCAACAACACACCGTTTCAGGCGACGGATGGGCCTGGCAATCCTGATTCAACGCGATTCGCGCCGCAATTCGGCATCGAAACCGATATGACCAACCGTGCCATGCGGGCGATGGAGTTGTACGGCACGGATGAGTCGATTACTTCGGAAGAGTTTTATCGCTATAAATTTGATCTGCAGTATTCGCAAAAATCAAAAATGGCGACAATTTTAAAACGACTTTTTGCTATTGATCCAGGTGACGATTCAGTTTTGACCAACGCATTGGATGTGCTGAAAAAATGGGATTTGCGCACCGACGCCGGCAGTCCGGCTGCTGCATTGGCCATCATCGCATTTCGTCCGTATCTTTCCGGTCATTTGGACACCCTGCAAACACAAACGCTGGTGCAGCGGTTGAAGGGAGCAGCCGAACAACTCACCAGGAAGTTCAACAGAATAGAGATGCCGTGGGGTGAAGTGAACCGATTGATACGCGGCAAATCTGATGCGCCACTCGATGGTGGCCCGGACATTATGCGCGCAATTTACAGCTCACCGCAGGAAGATGGCCGCTTGCGTGCCACCGCTGGCGATAGCTACATTTTGATGGTAGAGTGGGATCAGGCAGGACAGGTGCATTCCGAAAGCATCCATCAGTTTGGCAGTGCCACCCTTGAATCGGACTCGCCACATTTTGCTGACCAGGCGCCGCTGTTTGCGAAAATGCAATTCAAGCCGGTGCTGCTCGATGAAGCGGCAATCCGGGCTGAGCTTGAGCGTGAATATCGCCCCGGAGAGTGAAATTAGGCGTAGTGAAGTGAAACAAAAAGACTTCGGCGGAACAGGTAGGTGCGATGGTTTTTGATTTTCATTAAGCGCCAAAATCCCGCTACCTGACTTCGAGTTCACCTTGTTTAGTCAATTGTCAAAAAGGAAACTAAACGATGTCCACAATCATTCGTGAGCTGATTGCCGAGCCGCTTGACCTTCCCCTTTGGGAACCTTTCAAGATTGCAACCGGCACCAAAGACGCTGCGTTGAATGTTCTGATTCGCGTCGTTCTTGAAGACGGCACCACCGGCTTCGGTGAAGTTGCGCCCTCGCCCTACACAACGGGTGACACTCGCGAGACCGTTCTCGCAGTTATGGACCAGCTAAGCTCGGCAGTGGTCGGCAAAGACATCCGCTCGTGGCGTGGTATTTTGAATGAGACACGCAAGCTTGTCCGCTATCAGGTCGCTGCCCACAGCGGCCTGGAGATCGCCGTGCTCGATGCCTTCGGCAAGTCCAGGGGTGTCGCGCTGGCCGACATGTTCGGCGGGGTGAAAAAGTCGGTTGAAACCGACATAACGCTGTCCCTCGGCACGCCGGAGAAGGCTGGCGAGGACGCTGCGAAGTTTATCAAACAGGGATTCAGCAAGCTCAAGATTAAGGTCGGCATGGATGTGCAGGCCGATGCTGATCGCATTGTCGCTGTGCGCGATAATGCACCTGATGCCGAAATTTCGCTGGACGCCAATCAGGCATTTTCGCCGAAGGATGCAGTGGAACTGGTGCGGCGCGCCAATGCGCGTGGCGCCAACATCAGCATGTTCGAGCAGCCTGTGCGCAAAGACGACTTCGAGGGAATGCGTTTTGTGCGCGACCACTGCCCGTTGCCGGTTGCGGCTGACGAGACGGTCTTCACCCCCGAGGATGCGCTCCGCGTCGTTCGTGAGGGCGTGGCGGATATGATCAATATCAAGGTCGCCAAATGCGGTATCCTCGGCGCGCTTGAGATCATCTCGATTTGCCGCGCCGCCAATCTCGGGCTTATGATCGGCGCCATGATGGAGTCGAAAATCGGCCTCGCGGCTTCGGTTCATCTCTCCTGCGGCTTCGGCTGCTTTGCCCACAACGATCTCGATTCGGTCTATTTGCTCAAGCCCTTCGAGTGTGAAGGTGGATTCACTCTCGATGGTTCCAACTTCTCCGTCGAGGGAATCACTGGTGGTACCGGGATTGTTTATGAGCCCAAGTGAACTGCTACCAATATCTTCCTCAATATTCCGAAGGAGTGAAAGATGAGCGCGTCATAAAAAAGTGGTGAGTTCCTGCAATAATTATTTTGAAAGATGGCAAAGAATCGTCATATTTGAGCAGATGTAACGGTAACTATCTTTAGCAGTGTCATGGAGTTCCGTTTCAAAAATATCTTTGGAGCGGCGTTAACACTTTCGCTGCTCCTGCACTTGCTGGCGCTTGCGATCATCGTGCTGATCGTTGCTGCGTTGGTGCGCGAAGATCGCGCAGCCCTGCCGGAAGCCATTGAATTTATTTTTGTGCCGGCTGAGGAAACGCTGCCCGAAGCCTCCCTCGGCGCCCAAATGCCAGGATTCGCCATTCAAGCCACTGACGATCAGCTTCGCAAAGCTGTCCCGGACGCGCTTGATCTCAGTCCGAAAATATCAGAGCCCGCGCTCGCGACATCATCTTCTCATCTCACCGTTGGCGAATCAATGCAACCTGCGCAAACACCCCTCACTACCCAAAACATCGGCGCTGACCTTGCCGAATCTTCGCCACATCCGAATTTTCTGCCAAATGCTCCGGAGCCTGCCTCGCTCAAAAGCACGCAATTCTACAGTCCCCAAAGACGCCGGAGTATTCGCATCGACGAGCATTTCGGCGAAGATGCCCGGCTGTCCCCGCCACAACTGGCGATCCCGACGAAAAAGCAGGACTGGCTCCTTAAAGAGATGAAGAAAATGACCGACCATTTCGTGCCGTTATCGCAGTCCGACTCGGTTTTTGTCTGGGAGAAGGACGATGCGCGCTACGAGATCAAGGTGCGGCATCGCAAGGCTGAATCAGCAAGTACATTCGATAAGCTCGACGTGCAGGTGCGCACCGAACGCTATGGCCGCACGCTGTCCACCAGCTTCGAAATGCAGCGTGTGGGCTTTTCGCAATTTGCACAGTTTGTGGATTTCTGGGATCCCTATGTGGCGATCCACAATGACAAATTTGACGGCCGTTTCCACACCAACTCCGATTTTAAGATCAGCAGCAGCCGTGGCGTGCATCCAAAATTTGAAGGCAAAGTGACTTCGGCCGGTTTCGAGATTATGCGCCAAAGTGATCCGTTTGGCTACGCCGCGCCGGATTCGATCTTTCAGGGCGGACTGGAAACCGGTACAGCCGAGATCAAGTTTCCGCGCGATTTGTATTCGCTGGTTACGGGCACCGCCTCCGATTCAGCGCTGCTGCGGCTGGAAAGCGAAGCCTGGCTCAGCTTTCAGCGCGATGGCTCTCTGCATTGGCGAGCCGCTGGCAACGTAACCGGACAAGGCAAAATTTTGCTGCCGCAAGCGCCTTTTACCATTTTGGGCGAAAGTCTTGAAAAGCTGCATGTTGAGGGGATTGTGCACGGCAAAGTGCTGATTTACAATCGCGGTTCGATTGAAATTACCGGCAATCTCATCTATGCGAAGTCGCCGCAACTTTTTGACGATGCGGATGATTTTCTGGGAATGGTCAGTGAAAAAAATATTGAAATTGCGCCCACCGAAAAAACGGGTGTGGACGATTTGCATGTCTGCGCAGCCATGCTGGCAAGGCGGATGTTCCGGGTGAAAGAGTATTATCGATCGATCCACAAAACGTTGTTTATTTATGGCAGCCTCACCGCAGGCTCCCTGTCTGCGACCGAGCCGCGCTATGCCACCGACATTCGGTTTGACAAACGATTGTACACCCGCCGTCCGCCGCATTTCCCGATGACCGACCGCTATGAGCTGCAAAACTGGGATGGCAAGTGGCAGGTGAAATGAAAGGGTATGCTTTTGTTGTCACTGCGAGGAGCTTTGATATTGTAAAAAGGGAACCAGAGTCCGGGTGCCGGAAATTGGTTTCTGAATGGTGGCAGCAAAGATGCTTGTATGCTTTCTTTATAACAGTGCATGCTGATTTTGATGAGGTAGCTGATAACTGATCCACAATAAAAAAGCCGGCGACAAGCCATCCGCTAAGGATGTTTATCGCCGGCAATTCGCGTCCTAACAGGCCTGTGGTTCCCCAGCGCGCAAACCGGGAACCACCGCCTGATAGATGTTCTGCTTTTTCCCTGAATTTAACTAAACGTTAGCAGTATAAACCGCAGTGTAGGAGGTAAAGACGAGAGTATCAAAGAAACCGGAGTGCAAAGCCTGATTCGAATCAAGACAAGCACTCCGATCTCTTGGGAATGATCGCGCGTAGTCCTATCGCGCCATCAGAAGGAGGAGATGATGAACGGACAATCTTCGGGTAAGCCTGTCCGTTAGTGTTTGACATCCCTGTCTTTTACAAGATCCGTCCTGCGATCTCTGTCATCCCTTTTAACAAACTCCATGCCACACCAGCCCTGTTGCAGCCTAAAAATATCATGTTACTGTTGTGTTTTTTGTCTTAACACTTTGAATTTTATAGAATTGAATTTGTGTGATGAAGATGGTGATGTGAAATTTTGCAGGCAACAACAATTTTGTAATTCAAGTCTTTTATGTCATTTTTGTGATCTGCTGCGCACGAAAATGTAATCCAAAAAGTGTTTCAATCTGAGCTTTCGTTTCAGGATGATACAATATTGTCACGATTTTTACAGCATGCAAACAAGCATTTGAGATTAAATCACCAAAATGAAGCGGATGCGGTTCTTACCGAGCCAGCACCAGTTTTTTCAGCAGCACGGTCTGACCGGAGATGGCGCGATACAAATAGACCCCGGACGCCACTGTTTTGCCATGCTGATCCGTGCCGTCCCATAGAAATGTGTTGTGCCCGGCTGGCAGATAGTCGTCGTGCAGTATCTTGATCAGCCGCCCGGTGGCGTTGAAGATGTGTATTTTGACGCGATGCGGCCAATTGGCAGGAATCTGGATTGGTATGATGGTTTCCGGATTGAATGGATTGGGATAATTTTGCAGCAGTTGAAAGGCTGTGGGCAGCACTTCGTTGTATTCCAGCACATACTCGACGCCGGTATCGACATCCATCAAGAGCAGATCGGCGCCGGTGCCGGGAGGGCCGCTAAAGGTGACTGTGAGTTGATTGCCGTCATCCTGCAGGCAGGGTCCCAGGTCGAAGGATATTTTGCCAAAGGCTGGAATGAGATAATGATTTTCGGACGTGGCGGCGGTGGTCGAGAAGGTGAACAACTTGCCATTGAGCTCGAACTGGATTTCTTCAATTCCATAATTGTCGATATAGAAATAGCGATCAACCGATGGGAAGGTCAAATTGATTTGGCGCGGATCATTGGTGTCGAGATTCAGGTAAAATGGATCACATAAGAAATTATTGCCGCACACATCTGTCACATTGATGTTGAAGCCAATGACCTGCTCCGGATCGATCGGCTCGATTTCAAATTTGACAATTTTTGCGCCTTTTTGAAAGCGCTCTACCTTAAGCCGACCATTGTTGATATACTCCGGCTTGATCGAAGCGATGCCAGTTTCAAAATCCGCAAACATGCCAACAATTTTGCCGTTCTCGGGTTTGAAATCGCATACCGGCAGAATATTATCCACTAATACAGTTACGGAATCGGCACCGGAAACAAGCCGGCCGATGGCGTCGGTAACGGTGCAGAGCGCGATAATCTGTGTTGCATCTTGTGTGCGCGCGACATTGGCTGCAAACATGCCGTTGCTGGCCGTGATCTCTCTGCCGTTGATTTCGCACATCATGTCAAATGGCCCTTCGCCACCGCTGATCTCAAAACCGGCAGTCACGAACAAGCTGTCATCGCAGGAATAGCTGCTATCCTGCGGCGAAAGAATGCGCACACGCACGGCGAAAGTCTCGCGTAAGACCTCGATGGATTGCGAGCAGCTTGTCGTGTCACCATTCACATCGACGAAAATGACTTTTGCTGAAACGGGATTTTTTCCCAACTCGAGAGCGATGGTTGCGGTCAGCGTGTCATTTTGCCAGCTTGCCGGCGCTTCGTTAATGATGCCACTAAGGAAGCGCGGCGCGATGCCGCCAGTCACCCGGGCAAGTGCCTGAACAGATACACTGTCGCGAATGACCACCGCCCCATCAACTGGTGAAAGGATTTGCAGTTCACATGCCATCGGTTCAGCCTGAAAAACGCTGATGCTTTGCGAGCAGGCGGCCACTTGCCCAAGTGAATCTGTAACGTTAAACAGCGCTGTGACTGTATTTTCTCCGCTTGAAAGTGGCAGTTCGGCTGCGTACAAACTGTCACCTGCGGGCGCAATTTGGATCGTGTCGGCGTTGATGATAAATGCGAATAAGGTATCGGCATAAGGTTGCACACCGCCGGAAACAGTAGCGCGTGCACGGGCAAGCACACTCCCGGCTGTGGTCAACAGGCTGTCCGGCGGCTGCAGGATCGCCAGGCTGCAAACGGGCACGCTCGGGCGAGAAACAAAGAGCTGCTTTTCGCACTGCGTTGACTGGCCAACGGCATCCTGCACATTCGTTGCAATGATGATGGGATTTTCGCCTACTTGCAGCGGCACCCATGCCGACAACGTATCATTTTGAAGGACCGCAGTACGGCCATTGACTTCCGCAAAAATTTGGTACGGTGAGACACCGCCTGCGATGTTAACGACTGCAACCACCTGCACGCTGTCGCTGGCGATTAAGCTGCTGTCCGCTGGTTCAATCAAGGCAATTTCACAGTTCGGTTTGTCCGGTTTGATAATGCTGATCGTTTGCTCGCACATCGTGCGTTGCCGAACTGAATCAACAATAACCGAGGTGACGGTAATGCTGTTTTCTCCTTCAAAAAGCGGCAGTTTCAGTTGTAAAGTATCCCGTTCGACCTCAACTGATATCCCGTTGATAGTATGCGTTTCTTCAAAAGGCGGTATGCCGCCATTGATTTGGCGGTACGCTTTCACCAGCACACTGTCGCCAAGAACATATGCACCGTCTTTGGGCTCAACAATCGTCAGGTCGCACAGTGGGCCTTTCTCGCGGGTTACCGTAATCCCGTCGCCGCAGGTCGATTTTTGCCCGGCCTGATCCTGAAAGATTGCAGACACGACGACGCCATTCTCGCCGAGCACCAGCGGGATGCGAACAGAAAAAGTATCAGTTTGCGCTGTGATGGGCACGCCATTCAAAGAGCGGCTTACAGTGAATGGCGGCACACCGGAAATCGCTTGAGCCACCGCCACCACTTCGATGCTGTCGTTGGTGACAATGATGCCATCCTGCGGTGAGATGATTTGTACGCGGCACAATAGCGGATCGACTTTGGTGACCACGAGTTGCTGGCCACAATCTGTTTGCTGCCCGATGGCGTCAATAAAATGTGCAATCACTTCAATACTGTTGGCACCCTCTAAAGCTGGCCCGCTTGCGGTGAAATTGCGGCTGCCCACCTCGCGAAAATGGGTTGTGTCCTGATTGATGATGATGCGCACGAGTTGCTGTGCGATTGGCAAAACACCACCAACCGGGTATGCTTCGACCTTGACACGCAGGCTGTCGGTGCTGAAAGAGTCACCATCAGAATAGTTGCTCACGCTCACATTGCATTGCAGGGCTTCCACACCGGTTACAGAAATAGTCTGCGAGCATTGGCTCTGCTGTCCTGCGGCATCGGTGACGATCATGAGTGCCTGAACGGTATTTTGTCCCAATTGCAGTGGTACTTCTGCAGTCATCGAGCTGTCGGCGAAAAACTGTGCCGCCAAAGTATCATCGTTGACAATAAAATAGCCAGTGGTATCTGCATAGGGCACAACACCACCGGAAGCCTCGATTCGCGCACGAAACGGAAAAAGACCAGCCGTTTGGAAGGTACCATCCTGTGGATTTTCGATTTCGAGCTGACAAATCAACTCATCCGGACGAAAGACGTCGATTGTATCATTACAAACAGATGTTTGGCCAAACACATCCTGCAGTGTTAGCGTGGCTGTTAGGCGATTCCAGCCTAACGTAAGCGGAATAGAGACATGCGCTGTGTCTGTCAGTGGAGTGCTCTGCAGCATCTCTTGCCGGGATCGATTTTGCCCGGTCGTAATGTTTTGTAGTACTATTTCGCGCGAGATGGGCAGCAAGCCACCCTGGACAGTGCTTTCGAGCGCGACATCTATCTGCTCGCTGCGCACAACCTGGCTATCGGTTGGCGATATGAAACGCAAACCATCACAGGTAAGCAGGGCAGCGCGCACAACCGTGATCGTGTCAGACGCAAAAGCCAGCGGACCTGATACCGATCCTTGCTCGATTCGCCGCAACATACGCTTGGCAATCAAGCGGTTTTCACCGACTTGCAGCGGCAGTGTGACAGAAATTGTCGTATCATCGCTGTTGAGCGCGGTGCCTGAAAAGGCCTGGTTGTTGACGAATACAGTATCCAGCTTTTGGTATTGCGACAAGTCATCGCTGCCCAGACTTTGAAAGCGCGCGCGGGCAGTCAGTGCAACACGTTCATCGATGGTGACAAACTGATCTACGGGTTCAATGATGTGCACATCGACAATCGGCAGGGACACAGCGTAGGTACTTTGGTTGCCGGTGAGATCGATGGCACGAATGGTGGCTCTGCCGGGTGCGTTGCGATCGATCAGTGAGAGGGCAAAGGTGCCGAATTCATCGCCGCGTTCAAAATTGAGATCGAACAATTGCACATTTTCGCTGTTTGTCAGATCGATATTGGCGATGCCGGATTGCTCTCCGCCGTACAGCAAAGTATCGCGGTCGGCAACACGACCGGTTTTGCTGTCGAAGACAGAGCCAAATGCTGTTGATTGCAGCGTCTCGCTGAAGCTGACTGTAATCTCAGGCGGCGCATCATCCAGCGGATTGATCGGCTCGAGCAGCATGCCGGCGGGAAAGATATATGAATTGTCATTGCTGAAGCCCCACACCAGCGCGCTGTGGCCATTTGGCGAACTGGTTCGGTGGGTAATCTGCTGATCAAATTCGATCGTCGCCACCGAGTAGCCGCTATTTTGGATCGCGGTGAACTCTTGCACCGGCACAACTGTGCCATCAAGCTCAAACTGGCCGATGTCTTCATTCTTCACAATCGCGGTCATTCGGTTGTTTTCAAAAAATGGCAGATTCTGTGCATCGACCGGTATGGAAAAAGTACTGTTGCGCACAAACTGTTCAGTCGGAACCATATTCACCATTGCCGGATCAGCGCTCTGCGAAGATGCCGCGATTTTGCTGGTCATGAATTGCGTCACCAGAATCGGCTGATCCGCACTAAAAACATGTGAACCAGACAGCGTATCGACGTCGAGATATTGATTTTCATCGATCGTACCAATCGCTGTGCCGTCTAAATAAACGGTGGTGTTGGGAGCGGACACCAACACCCGGTAGTTGGCGCCGGAAGGCCGTATCACTTCCTGTCCGAGAGCATGGACAAGAATTTGTTTGCCCCATGTTTGGATTGGCGTTGCGAATTCAAAAAGATGGTCGCAGGATGGCAGGCCGAAGGGTACGCGTGCGCATTTGTTGCCATTGATCACACTCACAGGCTTGTTGGATTTAACAAACGAGCCGGCCAGCGATACATCGCGACCAAAATAATCAAACAGGCTCTCTGCTAAAAATGCCTCGCCCCGCTGCAGCATAATTTTCAGAGATTGCTGCGCTGCGACACCGCCTGTCAGCGGCTGTGTTGGCGTGATCGTAACGATGGTGCTGTCATAAGGCGCGACTACAGCAAATACGCCGGCATCGCCATCACTTGCCTCGCTGATATCATAGCTCATGATGACATAATTGCTTTGCAGCGTCTCTACCGGCAAGGCCAGTCCGGCATCGGAAGACGCATCATTGCGGCTGATGAGCGTACAACTGATTTCCGCAGAAGCCGATACGCGGATGGCATTGCGGTCGCCTTGCAGAGACAGACGGTTCGGCCATCGGTTGATGCGTCCGGCTGCCGCGGGCAAAGCAACGACCCGTGCTTCTCCTGCGCGGATCCGCACGCTATCCTGCAGCGGCGTTCCGACCGGATATTCAACCAGAACGGCAGTGTCCACATCTGACTGCAAATGCAGTTGCAGCGTGAGTGGCTCAACCGGATTGGGCAAAAAAGCCACAAAGAATTCACGTCCTTTGTGGTCGATGGGCTGCGAGAGCGCAAGGCTAACTTGCAACAACAGCGCCGCCAACATGGTTTTTAGGCGAATTTTTGTGTTCATAAAAATGTAGGACAGCCAAGCAATATTGTTGAGCGCGTAGCTGGGCTTCGGCAAAAACACCACCACGGCAATGAATTCTCATCGCCAGCCGATAGGAACCCGGTGCGCTTGTCATTTATACATTAACCACACCCAATGAAAATTGCCGGAATTGCCTGGGAAAATTTTACTTTGCTATCGTCCTGTTCACATAGCGAGTGCCTGACCCATTTTGCGAAGCATCGTCGGAGCCCACTTGCCGCTGATTGACACAAGTATCCGCAGGAACAACACGAAGATAAAAATGTGCGGACGCAAAGGGGCGGATAGGATGGTGAAAAACTGCTGGAACGTACTGTTTGTTGGACAAAATTGTGCGCGATGCTTGGGTTGCTTTTAAGAATCCCTTGAATTTTCAATGAAACATGGTTTGATTGTGCAATTTGAGCAAACTGCAAAAACGAAATTTGCACCACAGCGGGCAAGGCTCGCTTTTGCCAACGAACAGCAGGGAATGGGAAATTCTTTGAATAGACGATTCAAAATGAGAACCATCAAGTATAATTTGCGTTGAACAATTTGTCAAGTTCAAACTGCCACAGGCAGATTGAACATATTTATAGCCGAATGTGGCGCGCTTTCGTCGACCTGGCGCAGGATTTGCTGATGATAAACCAGGTGATTTCCGCGAAAACGATATTATTTTGTACGGTATTTCTGTGTAAATTTTTATTATTAATTGATTTAATGTGTAATAAGCAAACTGAGAATTCACTTGCTTTAGTGGTATTTTATTAATAAAATTTCACCCGAAAAACGCTGTCCCCCGGTTAATCGCGTAAATTTTCCTTGCCTCGCACCATCTGCACTGCACCTAACTGCAATCCTTAGCTCAGGTATTCTGCATATTATCTCATCCCGAACAAAATTGGATACATGGTACCATACTGCGTTGCAAAAAACTCTGTTTTGCAAAGCGATGCCAGACAACTTTTCAACATTAGGATCAGTAATCTTAAAATGATTTTCAGGATGATTCGAACATGCACAGGGAATAGTGCATCGATTTCAGCTCTGGTTGTGCTGCTGCTGTGGAGTTGCGCCGCGCCGATCTGGCAAAGCGTTGATTTAGCCAAGCGCCAGGGCGATACGGCCAAAATTGAAACTCTGCTGGCTGCGCATGTGCAAAAAAATCCTGGCGATGCAAAAGCTTTTTTTATGCTTGGGGAAATTCGCGGTGAGCTCGGCCGGTGGCAGGGCATGATGTCCGCGTTTGATGCCTGCGAAAAAATCGATCCGGCGTGGCGCCGCGATGTGAACAGCAAAAAAGAGCTTTTTTGGCGCAAAAATTTTAACGATGGCGTGATTGCACGTCAACTTGGTGATACCGATGAAAGTCTGGTCAACTTTGCCGCGATCACGATTATTTACCCGGAACGCGCAATTGGGCATCGTCTCTTTGGCGAAGCCTCGCTGGCATTTGGCGATACTGCCCAGGCTTTAGGCGCTTTCGAACAAGCTCTCTCTCTGCATTTCGATGATCACATTTCCCGTCGCCACATGATGGCGCTTTCCTTCGCACAAAACTATTTTGAACAGGCGCTCGAACAAGCTGAAATTTTGTTGATGGCGTTACCGCATGATCCGGAAGCGTTGCGTTTCCGCGCCTACAGTCTGGATATGCTGGATCGACGCGATGAGGCAACTGATGCCTATACAAAATTGATTGCAGCGAGTGAAGATCCAGCCGATGTTGAGTCGTTTGCCGCCTTTAAGTATAGAATGGGACTGTATGAAGATGCGATTGCCTTGTCAGAGCTGGCGATCACCCGCGGCGGCGACCGCGAGGCAAACTGGCAAGCCATCGTGCAGGCACGGCTGATGCAGCAAAATTACCCGGAATTGCTGGCCGCAGCCAGCACGCTTTCCGCCATCGCACCAAATAATTTGCAAGCTTACGAGCTCAAACAATTAGCGCAAATCACGTTGGGACAAGTTCGGCAAGCCCGGCTCACCAAACTGGATTATCTGCATGCTCTCGCGCAAATACGGCTCAAACAGAGGCTTTTCCCCGAGTTGCTGGCAACAACCGATGAAATCCTGTCGATTCGGGAAAATGATCTCGAAGCGCTGCGACTGCGTGCCGCGACGTTCGATTCGACAAGAGAGTACCGCAAGGCACGCGAAGCACAATTGCTCTACCTTGATGTGCTGGGGAAAAAACAATGGGAAGAGCACAATTTTCTCGAAGTGATCCGCACCACCGCACAGACGCTGGCCATCGATAGCACCAATTTTCAAGCAGTGCAGCTCAAGAAAAGCGCCTACGATTCGCTTGGCCAACCGCAGGATGCATTACAAACAGAAATCACCTACCACGCAGCAGTCGCGCGTACCCATCTTGCCAATCGTAATTTTTATGGATTCTTGAAAAAAGCGATGGATATTTTGGCGCTCGATCCGAAAAACCTAATGGCGCTACGTTACAAAGCAATGGCGCACGATTCGCTGGGCCAGTTCCAGCAGGCGGGTCTGTCGGAAATGCAGTACTTGTTGACAGCAGCGGAGCAACACCTGGCGAATGGGGATTATGAAGCCGTTATTCGCGAAACGGATAAAGCGCTCGATCTCGACCGCAACAATCGTGAAGCTGTGCAATTGAAAATTGCAGCCCACCGCCAACTTGACCAAAACGATCAGGCAAAACAAACGGAAATCGCTTATCAATTGACTCGTATCGATCATTGGTTGAAGGATGGCAATGGCACCGCCGCTGCTGAAGATGGAGTTGCAAAATACGAATTTGTATTGGCTGCGACCGACACGATTTTGACGCTCGACCCCCAAAGTGTTCCAGCATTGGAGCATCGCAAAAGCGCCTTTGCGGCGCTTGGCCAGTCCAGAAAAGCAGTCAGCACTGAAATTGAGCTGCTGCTGATTCTCGCTCAGCAACGACTCGGTGAAAAGAACTACCAGGAATTGCTGAAACTGAGCGATGAAATCATCGCCATCGATGCCAGTTATTTGCCTGCGCTGAATTTGAAAAAAATAGCCTTGCAGCACTTGGGGCAGGATGATGCGGCCAGAAAAATCGAGATCACTTCGCTGCTGCTGATCGCTGACTCGCTGTCAGCACAAAATGATCAGGCGGAGTTGCTCAAGGTCGCGACGACCATTCTCGCGCTCGACCGCCTCAATAAAAATGCAGTGGACCTGAAGCACGCCGCTCATCTCGCACTCGGACAAAAGCAGCTTGCCGAGCAAACGATGATCAAATATTGGCTTGAGCTGGCAGCACATCGTATGCAGCAAAAAAAATATGCTGAAGTCCATGAACTGGTCGATCAGGTTTTGAGCGCACAGCCTTCGAACCTGGAAGCGCTCACGCTAAAACGAAATGCTTATTTGGCTACTGCGCGCCTCGATGAAGCATTGGCCCTGAAACAGCAAATTGAGCTTTTACAAAGCAAAAAGTGAAAAAGACTGCATTGAAATTTATAACAGGAAAACAAATCATCTTGCGGATTTCGAGCTTGATCTTTTGGGCGTTGCTCGTGTCTGCCCTCTTCGGCACCGCACGTGCGCGGCAATTGCAGATCGTCACCACGGACCCCCAACCCAACGCAGTGGATGTGCCATTCAATGCGGCGGTTGAAATCCGCTTCAGTGATCCGGTTTCTGCGCAAGATCTGCGTGGCGTGACGATCTCGGGTGACCGAAATGGCTATTATGAAATTGCCGAGGTGATCCAGCGTACCAATACCACATTGGCAATTGTGCCCAATCCGGTCTTTGTTCAAGGTGAGCAAATCACCGTGACGCTCAATCAATATGTGACGTCGCAGGGAGGACAATCGCTCACAGCGCCGGGTTATCAGTTCAGTTTTCGTGTACAAAATCTCGCCGGACTTTTTCGCCCCAATATTCTGCCCTCGGATACGCTGATTCAGGATATCCAGCTGCAAAATGGTGAGCAGCAGCCGGTTAAAATCGCCGCTGCCAATTTTGATACCGATCCGTTTCTTGAAGCTGTGCTGGTGAGCAGCACTTCGAGCACAGTCACGATTTTTGACAATGACGGCACGCAATTGCTGCTCAAACGAACCCTTCGAATTGGTGCCGATGCAGATCCGGAACGCACACCGCTCGATGTCGCGGTTGCTGATTTTGATTCGAATGGAACCATGGACATCATTGTACCATTTTCGAGCAACAGAGTGTACATTTTGTGGGGCAATGGCGACGCGACATTTGATCCCCAGCCCGTTTTTGATCTGCTGTTGAAAACCAATGATATCGGTGCACAGCCCAACGGCATTGCGGTAGCTGACTTCAATTTCGATGGCTTGCCGGATTTTGCGGTTTCGTCAGTCGGGGCGAACACAATCATTATTTACTACAACATGCTGCGCAGCGATGGGCGAGGCGCGTTTCGCGAACAAGTGCGGCCTTCCGCAAAAACTGAAACCGGCATTTTCGGATTGACCAGCGCTGATTTCAATGCCGATGGTTTACCTGATGTCGCAGCAATTTATAATGGCACCAACGCGCTGTCTGTGTTTTTGAATCGAGGAGGAGCTGGCTACGCGGAAAAAGCGCCTATCAATATTCCGCTGCGGCCAATTGCCGTGCAATCTCTCAATGTGGTTGAAGACCGCAATAATGCGCTGAATATCGATTTTCCAGAGCTGGTTGTATTGTCTGCGCCATTTGCCATTATCGGCAAATCTGCCGAGAGCGCAGCAGGGCAAAGTCAGGTCACTGTTTTGCATTGGTTACCGGAGGGTGAAGGCCGTTTCGAAATTGTCGATGAAATCGTGCTGCCCAACCTGGTACAAAGCTTTGGCTACGGCAGTCTCGATGGCCGTTACAATGTCCCTGTCGCTAATCAAGATCACGACCTGGATTTGCTGACGGGTGATTACGAACTGGGTACGCTCGCTTTGTTAGGCAATGAAGGTACGGGCTTGAGCGCTCCCCGTATCGTCAATTTTCTACCGACGCCCCGTGCCATGGCGGTTGCCGACTTCAATCGCGATGGTATTGAAGATATATTCTACGCCAGCCACGACGCACAGCTCGTCCGGTTGGTTCGCTCTACCGGCTTGCCGGACACGACCATTGTATGTGATTTTGGCGATGTGTTTGTCGGTCAGCACCGCGATACCACCAAGCAAATTTCGTTACGCAATTCCTTCGACGTGCAAGTGACCATGAACTGGGACGACCGCACAAATTTCGACGTCCAGCCCCGCACCTACAGCCTGCAAGGTGGCGAGCTATTGCCGTTGACCCTCTCTTTTGCACCCCGGGATACCGGCAGCTTTGCCGAAACCGTTTCGGTAGCAATCGATCCCAACCCTGGCGGCCGCGATCCGGTGACTATCTTGCTGCTCGGGCGTGGTGTGATGGTCGATTTCAGCATCGAGCCGGATAGCTGCTTTTTTCCAGTCACGCCGCCCGACTCGGTGTCTGTGTGCAGCCTGCAGGTGGCGAACAATGGCAACGGCATTTTGGAACTTGGAACTTTTGCGATTGAAAGTGCAACGCCGGCCTTTTCGGTGCAGAATCGTCAGCCGAATATGCAGGTACAGGGTTACGATTCAGCGCTGGTGTTGGTCGCGTTTGCGCCAGCAGATACCGGTACCTACGCTGATACCCTGCTGATTTCCAGCAACGATGAAAACCAACCACTCGTGCGTATACCACTATATGGCCGCAGCACGCGCAATCAGCCGATCTATTGCGCAGCCAGTCCGGATACGGTTTTTATTGTCGAACACCAGCCTTTTTGCTTCTCAGTGACTCAGGGTACCTGCTCGTCGCAAGCGGATTCACTCAATGGGTGCGTAGCAGGTGTGTTCGAAGATCCGGATCAGGAGCGATTGAATTTCCGTTTTCGGCAATTGCCGGGCTGGATTCGCAGTACCACATTTGATAGCGAAGGCAGGGGATTCATACGCGGCACGCCGGGTGAAGGCGCACAGGATACCTCCTTTGTTGTGATCGCAGAAAAGGCTTTTGTCAGCACGGAAAAACAGATCTTTATCAAAGTGATCTCCGTAAATGATGCTCCGGTTTTTACTAATTTGCCAGACACCGTCACCATCGCGGAAAACCAGGAGTTGCAGTTCCAGGTTTTGGCAAGCGATCCCGAAGGCGCTGACGTGGCCATCACAGCGCTCAATCTCGAAAATCTTTGCGGCAACAGCGCCAGCTTTGATGCAACAACAGCGACTCTGCGGTATACGCCCACGTTTGGCTGCGCCGGTGAATTTCTGCTCGATTTCGCAGCCCGTGAACTGACTCCCGATTCGCTTACCAGTTTTGCCAGTCTGGTTATCCGCGTCGAGGGCGCAAAACCGGACTTGGTGATGGATGGCATCGCTTTTTCAGTGCCGGATATCCGTCTCAATCAGCGCGCTACCATTACCGCACAATTTCATAACGAAAATGCGCCTGTGCGAGCAGGACAGGATTTTTCCGCACGTATTTTTGTGAACGGCGAGATTGTGCAATCACGGCGCTACATTGCTGGACTCGATACCAGTGCTGTCGACTCGATTGCCGTCGACTTTATCTTCGACCGCACCCAGCAGTTTAGCATTACCGCCGAAGTCGATTTTCTTGACCAGATTGCTGAACTGAACGAAGAAAACAATGTCGTGACGCGGGAGTTGACCATAGAAGCTGGCCAGCTTGTGGTACGACCCAATCCGTTTACACCCAATGGCGATGGCAAAAATGATTTGGTGTTTTTTGCTATCGATCAACTGGCGCTTGACCTGCCGATCGAACTCACTATTTTTGATGTACAGGGCCGTTTGCTGCGTAGTCTGTCCTCACAGGGCAGCCAGACACAAATTTTCTGGGATGGCCGGGACAGCAGCGACGAAGAGCAACTCCCCGGTGTTTATCTTTACGTTCTTAAAGATGCCAATAACAAATCTTTGCAGGGATATGTTGTACTCGCGCGTTAAAAAATTCTTTTTTTCAATCTGCCTGATCAGCATCTTCTGGAGTGCATCAGCGCAGGCGCAGGTTGGCCTCAATTTTTTTCAGGCCGATCCCGCTAACGTGTACGACTGGCGTGCGGCGATGGTTAATCCGTCCATTAGTGCGCTGCAATCGGGTGCGGTAGAGGCAGGGTTCAAGATTTTTCATCTCGGATTTGCCGATGCAGGCGCTGCACTTTTCAAAGCAGGCTATTTTGTACTAAATGTGCCAAAACGCCTGCCGTTTGAGTTGACGGCTGGTCTGCAATCACAATATTTCAGCACGCCGTTGTATAACGAGAGCAGTTTGCGTGCGGTCTTTAGCCGCAGAGTATCCACAAAATTGACACTTGGCGTCGGCATCGGCTTGCTGGGCATCTCCTACGATGCCGGCAAATTTGAACTCGATGATCTCAGCGATCCGGTGCTGGCTGGCGGCACATCGCTCTGGAAACCGGATGTGCACCTTGGTGTGACCTTTATGCCATTTAATACGGTGGTGCTCGCAGCCGGCGTCTCGCACCTCAATCGCCCGAATATTTCCCTGATTGATGATGCGATTCGACTTGAGCCGGTTGTGACTTTCGGTTTGAAGTACAGCCTGGGACGTGCTGAGATGCATACAGGAGGCAAAATCGACCGAACCGCAACCAGTCGGCGCGCCAGCGTACAATATAGCGATGAAATGTTGGGTTTTGTTCAGCTCGGTATCGATGATGAAGCCGTGAATCTGTTGTCACGTCTCTACGTCTCCGGGCCATTTGCGGTGGGCTACGGATTGAGCTTGCCGATCAATGAACTGAGCGGAACCGGTGCAGGCAGCCATGAAGCTGCGTTTGTTTATGAATTTGACCGCCTTCAAAAGCCCATCGAGCTGGTGGATGTGCCACAAAATCGTCGGCCTGTGCGGCCGGAAATGGCGCGCATTCGTATGGTGCCGCAGTTCATCGCGCGGCTGGAGCACAACACAGTTGATATCGTGACGAAACAGGTTGAACGCGATGTGTCGCAAAAGCTGGATGAAACTGCTATTCAGCAATTGACCAGCTACGATCTTGGTTTAGCGGATACCATGAGCATCGGCACGCCAATATTTTTAACCAACCAATTCGCGCGCTTTGATGCCGCAGCCCAGCCGGGTCATCTGATCACACTCGAAGGCGAATCCGGAATCACCTTTCGCAAAAATTTTGATTTCAGCTTGCAGGATACCTCAAAAACCAAGGAAGATCTGTTTTTCATTACTGACACCAGCTATATTGCATTTTTGCGCGAACTTGGGCGTGATTTAAAAGATAACCCTTCAAAAAAGACGCTGATCGTGACGCCCAACGCGCAACTAACGCGTGCGCAGCTCATCGTCAAATACCTGGCCGATTCATTGCACATTCCAGCTTCGCAATTCCTGGTGAAGGTCGTGCCGAGCGAACCGATTGAAGCTGCACAGGCAATCAAGCCAACTTGGGATCCGACAACGTTGACGCGCCGGGAGACCATTCGGCTGGCCGATCCAATGAGTGTGCTGGTTTCGATTTTTCCCATCGACACCAGCTCGTACTTCAAGCCATGGCAGTTTGTGGTCGAAAACAGCGAAGGTGAGCGCATTTTTACTTATCGCGGTATCAGCACCGACCAGCAGCAGCAGTTCCGCTGGGAGTGGCATGACAATGCCGATGTGCTCATCAACAATGGATTTTACCGCTACTATGTCGAGTGGCAAGATGACAGCGGACAGACGATTCAATCGGCGCCAAGCACGTTGTATGCACGCGAATTGCGCAGCACTGTGCAGATTCAGATTGCGCCGGAATATCAGCCACCTCAACAAAAGTAAGGCGCAGATAAACGAGCCATTCTTAACAAAGGGTAGCGTTTAGGAGTTGTTTCATACTCTTAGAAAATCCGGTAGTTTTTAGCAAGAAAGTGTAAAGTACCCGTCTGTGGTGCAAGTCAGTCGCTTGCAGCAATGATGGCAAAAGTGCTCCCCCAAAAGGTTGAAAAGGACCTAACGAAAAGGATATGAATACGATGTCTCGTCGTCAAAAAACAATGTATTATGCCACCCTGTTTGTGTTCGCTTGTCTTTTACAAATACAGGCGGGCAATCTTGCACATGGCCAAACGCCACCTTCTGGCACGCAGACGCAGCAAACCATCGATTCGACAGCAGCTGGTTTGCAGTCCGCGCAACCGGTTGGACAATCAAAAATCACCACGTTTTGGGAACTGTATCAACACGGCGGTTACATCGGCTATATTATCATGGGCGTGCTGGTGCTGGGTGTCTTCATTATGGTCGGCAAAACAATCGAGTTGATGATCGATTACCGAAATGCCAAAAATTTGATCAAAATGCCTTTTCGCGATCTGGAGCAAATCAAAGGAGCGCTCGGCAAAAGCAAAGAATCGTATTTGAAAGGGATGATGCAGCATCTTATCACTTTTTTTGACGCAGGCTATAGTGCGGCCAACACGCAGTACGAGCTCAATGTGTTCAAACACGGCAAATACGAAAAATTCGAATCGTACCAGGGGTGGCTGCATTTTCTCTCCGACTCGGCCGGCGCGTTGGGCCTGCTCGGCACGGTTTGGGGCGTTTTTCAAACCTTTTTCGGTGGTGATCTCGATAATGAAAAGATTCTTGACGGCATGGGTATGGCGCTGATTACCACGTTATTCGGTTTGATTGTCAGTTTGATTATCAATTTTGGCAACACCAAATTGTTCAGCAGTTTTAACAAGCGTATGGAAATGGTGGCCGAAAAAGGTGATAAAATGCGATTGTTTTTGATGGACTGGGAGTCGATGAAGAGGCCGCTGAGATCGCGTCCTGCTGTGGTTGGCGCAGAGCAGCCGGCAGGGCCAGATCTCGAACATCTGATTGAAAATATCGGCAAATCGATTTCGCATTCCATCGAGCAGAGCATGCACGGTTCAACTGGCAGCCCAGCAGTGGCGCCTGCTACAAGCGAGCATTTCTCGCTGCAAACCATCGACGGCCCGCCGGAAGAGATGGCCACGGGCGAATCCATCAACCGAGCGTTGACGCTTGCGGTCATCGATCACAATCATATTCCGGTACAAAAGGCCCGCGTCGTGATCGAGACAAGAGGTGAGCTTTTTGTCGATAAAAACAAGCGCGAGCTCGAACGCCAAACCGATAAAAACGGCCAAATCGTGCTGGCTCTGACGGGCGGGGCGCAGGTTGGCGCGGCAGCCATCGAGTGCCATTTGCAAACCGACAGCAGCGTGTCGGCGCATTTTGCAATCGATATTGTGGCGGGGCGTGCAGACCGTATCGCCATTGAGCATGGCAATCATCAATCCGCACGCACAGGGCAGCCTGTGCCAGAATCGCTGCAAGTTTCGGTACATGACCAATTCGGCAATCCGGTGCATGGCGCCGATGTGCTTTACAAACTTTTAGAAGGCGAGGGTGCATTTAACGGCGGACATCCAGACTATGTGACCAGCACAGATGCGGATGGCCTGGCGACCGCAGAGTTCAGGCTTGGGAGTACGCCGGGGTTGCATCGTGTGCAGGCAGCGCTCAAAGGCAGCAAGGGCCGACCGGTCGAATTTGTGCTGTTCAGTACCCCGTAAAGCGTGAGCAGGTAGAAATGAAATGTGAGAGGCCAAAAGCGAAGCGCCAATAGCTTCGCAACCTGAAGGCAAAAACGACCTTAAAATAAACTATATGTTCTACTCCACCTCAAAAGATCATTCGCTCACAACCGGCATCAAAAAGAAGAAGCGCCGAACCGGCCTGGTATTGCGGCTGGTCGATGTGATTTTTATTTTGCTGTTCGGCTTCATCATCATCTCTGAAGTTGAACGTAAGAGCGTGATCAAGCTGGCGAAAAGCAAAACCACTCTGCCCGATATCCCGGACAAGGAAGTGGTGGTTTTTATTGGCGTACTGGCGAACGGCCAGTATCTGATTGAAAAAGAGACCCAAGTTGTCGATAATTTATTGGACCTGGAGCATTATCTCGACATACAGATGCAGTTTTTTGCAGACCAAAATCTCCAAATGCGCGTACGTATCCGCGCCAATTTCGATGCGCCGGTGAAGTACACCTTCCCGGTGGTCGGTGCATGCCGCGAGCGCGGCATTCCTGTCGGTGTTGATGTTATCAAAAAAGGCAGGAGGGGCTAACGCATGAGTGGCAGTATGTTGATGCGTCTGATCGATGTTGTGTTGATTATTTTATTCGGCTTTATCGGCATCAGCGATATTCAAAACAAAACCCAGCTTAAGCTGCCGGGCCAATCGACCAGCGAGCCGATTCAGGAAGAGATCGTCGAAAAAGTTTTCGTGCAGTTGGTTATCCACAACATTGGCCGCGAGCTCGGCGAGTTTGAGATATATATTGAAGGCGAGCGTCCGATCAACGCGCAGGATTTGCCAGCATTACGTGCAGCATTGCGAGCACTCGACAATCGATTCGAGGCAGTTGGCCGCAAAATGATTGTGATTATCGATCCCGAGGAAGATGTCACCATGCAGCGCACGGTCGATGTATTCGACCTGTGCGAGCAGGAAAATTATATCAAAAGTATAGATTTCCGATTTTCCGATGAGCAAGTGTAAATGACAGCGACAGCAAAACAAAAAACGCTTACCGGCACCATCACGTTTATGGTGATTGCCGGAATCCATCTTTTCATGTTTTTGGCAAATATCCCGTCCAGGGATTTTTCCAAAATTTATGAAAAGCTGGATGATAAAGTCTGGACGCAGTTTCTGCCGCAAAAAATACAACCGGAAGAAATCGAGCCGGAGAAAATCGAACCACAAAAAATTGAGCCGCCAAAAGAAAGAGTGGAAACCACGCCGGTCCTGCAGCCAAGTCCGATTCAGCGCGAGCGCTTCGATCCGGAAAAGCTCAACACACGCTTGCAATTGGGGCGCCTGCAGCAAACACCGACCGTATCGGATGCAGCCTCCAAGCGCGAACAGCAAGCCTCGCCTGCAGCGCCGTCGCGACAGCGAGCTGCGTTCAGCCAGACCCAGTTCCGGCTGATTGATGGCAGTGCTGGATCGTTGCCTGCCTTGCCATCGAAAACCGGCTCTGCTGCCAGCCAGGCGATTCAGGCGGGACGCGGCAAATCACTACAGAACAGTGCCCCGGAATTCCAGGGCAGCGGCTCGACACCGGAAATTCCGCAGGAACCGTCCGGGCAGGTGGCAACACCGGAGCTGGCGTTGGGCGATTTCGACCGAAACAAAATCGAAGTCTCGGAAATTTTTAGGGCGCTGATCGAATGGGTGCGACGCCATCCAGCCGAGTTGTCGCCAGTGCTGAAGCAATTTCTCGGCTATCGTGAAGGCGGATTGACTTCGAAGGTGCAATTCAGCATCAACCGTCGACATTTTGAACTGTTTTTGCTCTGTTTTGAAGGCAACTACGAAGTGCGCATCGCATTGGTCGAAAAAAGTGAAATTATCTATCTGATTGATCAGGGATTTGTCAAAGAGAGCCAAAAATTGCGCGCCGGCACGGTTACGCGGTTGCCCGCAAGCAGTGAGATCGCGACCATCGAAACCCAGCCCTTGCCAATTGGCCACGCAAAAAATGCTGAATTCTATGATCTGTTTTTATCCTGGTGGGAGTCAGTGAAACATGAAGTTGAAAAATAGTTGCTACGGATTGGCAATACTTGCTACCGCGGGAGTTGTGCTGCTGCAGAGCTGCGCTTCGCAAGCCCCACGACGCATTTTTGTTTTCCCCGGCCTCGATACCACTACTGTGGCGCTGGCGGATTCGCTGGCGCGCGGTGTTTTCCTTGATTGGGAAAAAGAGCAATTGGCACAGCGCAAAGCCGACTCTGCACAAGCACTGATTCAAAAAAGCGATGAGTTGTGGGCCGTGCTGAAGGCGGATGAAGGGCAGCAAGCCGTCGGCCAGGACACATTGACCGCGATTGAGCGCTACAATCAAGGCGTGCAGTCCCTGAATGATATAGCCGCTGTCGAATCCGATGCATCGATGAGCCCCGATGAGCGTCAGAAGGCGGTGCGCGACGCCTTGCTGCGCGCGCGCTCCTACCTCGAAGAAGCGATTGCGCTCAATCCATTCGACGAACAGACTCGGTTTGCGCTGTCGACGGTTTATGAAGCATTAGCACAGCGATTTTTGCAGGACCAATACTGGGGTAACGCTGCGGAAGTCTTGCTGATGCTCATTAAGATGAATGGCGGGCAACATGTGTTTTATGCGCGGCTGGGAGAATGTTTTGCAAATCTGAACGCCTGGCAGGAGTCGCTTAAAAACTATCAGCAGGCGGAATACGTCCTGCGCGAGACGGCTGCCATGCAAGTGCCGGAAAATCAGCCCATAACCGACGCGAATGTTGCGGCTGCGATCGACTCAAGCGCGCTGTTCCTGTATGTCTATTATCAGATGCTTGGCAATATGCGGCTCAACCATGAAGATTCTGCGAAAGTGGATTTTCGGCGTGCGGCAGAACTGGCACAGAATGATCGTCATCGTTCACTTTTACGTTACCATTATCAATGGGCAAACTGGGATGACTGGAATCTCACTGCTTCGGAAATGCGCGATTCGCTGGAGGTATACAGTACGCGCGAGCAGTACAAGCGTGCAGCGGATGGTTACAGGGTTTTGCTGAAAACAGGCAACCTGCGCACACGGCGTGCCCGGCAGGAAGTGAAATGGCGGCTGGCAAATCTGGAGTTCAGCCACCTCAGCCTGCCAGATTCTGCAATCGTACACATGAAACAGGTTATGGATTTTTATCGGCAGGATTCGGCGGGCATGGCGCTGGCGCAAGCCGACACGCTGCTGCAGCAATATATCGATGCCTACGGAGTGATGTGTTACAATACAGGACTGGCTGCGCTCGAAATCCCGGACCGTGAAGGAGCGCTGCCTTACTTTCTGCAATCGTTATCGGTTGATTGGGTTTTTGAAGCCAAGGCTCATCTCGAAGTCGCAAAGCTGCTGCTGAACGATCCGAACCGGGCGTTGCCGTACGCCCGACAGGCTTACCATTTGCGGCAACAGCTTTCCGGCCAGGAAGTGGAAGATACACTGCGCATCCTTGTTCAAGCGTTGCGCCGGCAGCGAAATTTTGATGAAGCAAGGACTTTTCAGGAACTGCTACATGAGGCGCGACAGGGCAATGGATAGTCAAAAAATATATTTTACTTGTGCGGCGGTCATGTTTGCCGTATTCTATAGCACGTTTGCATCCGGGCAAACGAGAGATGCCAGCGATGTGATCATCAACCAAGAAATTGTGACAACCGCCACGGTGACCAATCCCGATTCGATTCGCAAAATGGTTCGCATCAGCTTGCTGCCTGAAAATCCGGATTCGATTCGCTCGATCACCCTGATTGACGCCAATAACAACGGTTTTGGCAGCGATGATTTTGTGCTGGTCAAACCTTCGGGACGCTCTTACGAGCTCATCCCGTCAGCTGCACTCACGGCTATGATTCGCAACTGGCGTTTTAATGCTGCGACGCAGTTGGTGGGTGGCCCGCGACAGGGCGCTGAATTTCTGGAATCGCTGCCGGAAAATGATCCGAAAAAGAAAGCTGCCAATTATATTCTGGCCAGCGTCTTGCGCGGACTGAGCAGTAACTATGCAGCCGAACCGATCAATTTGTATTTTACGCGCTCCACGGACGGTGCCTATGCATTCGATATGTGGGGTTACGATCTTGCGGAAGATTCGCTGTACTGGCAACCTCCAAAGTATCCGCCCGGCGGCTATTTAAAAAATTACGACATATTCCGGGTGGAGCGAACAGATAAAGATACGCTATTTATTTCGAACACCAGACTCTACGACCAGATTTATATCTACCACAATGTTGTCGATACGGTGTTTATTGCTGCAGACAGCACGCTACAAGCTGGCCCCGGCCTGCGGCGTCGACCTGCCGGACTTGTCCCGCCATCGCCTGCGCCTCGTCAGCGAAAATAGCGCTGCATTGCAAACGGTGCAATCTTTGATGCATGAATAAATATTTCTGAACCGAAACGTTTGCAAAACTTTTGTTCAGGCTATACCATTTCTCTCTCTGTGAAATTTTCAAGCAAAATGCGCTTGAAGGTTTCAATCTGAACCACAAAAGCTGACAGATTGATTTTTATGATTCACATTGCCTATTACATTAGCGGTCATGGCTACGGACATGCTGTTCGTTCCATCGAGGTTATTAAGGCTTTGCTTGCCCAAAATCCTTATCTTTTTTTTCATATCCGAACCACAGCACCACCCTGGTTTTTCTCTCTTAATTTGAAAAATAGCTTTGTATACGAGCATTGTGAAATCGATGTCGGCACGATGCAACATGATTTTTCAGAAGTGGATATTCCAGCAACGTACGAACGCGTGAGTGCACTCTTTGCCCAAAAAACTGAAATTGTTGCCAGGGAAGTGCGCCTTTTAAAGGAAAAGCAAATTGAGTTGGTGGTTGGTGATATTCCACCGCTGGCATTTGCGGCAGCGGAAGCTGCCCGGTTGCCCTCGGTGGCGATCGGCAATTTCTCATGGGATTGGATTTATGAAAAATTTATTGAGATGGAGCGCGGTTTTCGTGAATTGATTACCCAGATTCGTGTCAGCTACCGCAAAGCAGATGTCCTGTTACGGCTGCCAATGTATGGCGAGATGGATGCATTTCGACACATCATCGACGTGCCACTGGTGGCGCGCAAAGCCCAACGGCGTGTGAAGGATGTGCGCCATACTCTGCGGTTGCCGGAAGGTGCACGCATGGTTTTGGTCGCGATGCGGTTGGCGGATTTGCATCGGGTTCAGCTCGACAATGTAACAGCCGATAAAAGAAACAGAATTGTGGTCATCAATCAAAATTCGCCGATTGCTGGTGTGCAAAATCTGCCAGAAGGCTTGTTGCCATTTCAGGAATTGGTCAACGCTGCTGATGTGGTGGTTTCAAAACCGGGTTATGGCATTGTTTCAGAATGCCTGATCAACCAAACACCGCTGATCTTCACCGAGCGAAAAGATTTTTGTGAATACCCGATTTTGGTCGAAGCAATTGAGAAGTATGGTATTGGACAATTTATCGAATTGAATCAATTCTTTGCAGGAAGGTGGCAGAGCGCTATTGAGAATGCTCTGAAAAGGGAAATATCTGCGGATCAAGTCATGAATCACGGTGCTGCAGTTGCTGCCAATCATATCATCAGCCTGCTCGTAAAAGGCTCCGTTGCATCAGACGCGCGCGAGCCAACATTGATGTCTGATTAGGCACGGTGACGCTGCGTGAAGCTTGTGCGAGCCAGACAGAAAAGATGAGATCTATTCTACAGTGCAATCAAAATAAATGGGGTTACTTCTTTTCAAAAAGTGACAGAATCAAGCCACGTAGGGAAAAAATAAATAGCGCAAACAACAGATGTGAAGCGTCAAATTCGATCGGCAGGAATTTGCGATACAAAGCGTTCCAGGAGATGAGTGCCAGCAAAACCCACATAGCCTGAATAATGAAGCTGCGCACGTGCACTGGCAGGCTACGCCGGCTTAGGAAAGTTTGGTACCACCTGGCAAAAAGATCGACTGCCAGCAAAATAAATAGTGTGCTAAAAAGGGTAACAAAAAGATAATCACCCATATTATGCTCTCTCCTTGAGTGGAACATCACCAAAGCAGACTGGTATGGAATACCAATACACTTTAATCCGAGATAATGCCTTGGCTGAAATCTAATTTCTGCTGGAAATAATAGCGGTCGTTCGCACGAACTGCAACGGCTTTATGACGAAGAAAGGGCTGATTGATTTTGATAATGTTGCACAAGGATCATTTACGGCCCAGATCTGAGCGCGTTTGAACTTCCTGCCAAATCTCTGGGAAACACTTCCTGACTCTTTTTTCTTCCTGTTCATTCGCTGTTAGAATAGCCGCCATAATCAGCACGTGGAACGGGATGGATTTCGCATAAAGTGTCAGTGCGAGCATAAAATCATTCTGATTCATTTTCCCTCCCAATTGTGGAATAGGTCTGGATTGTTCGGGTTGATTTTTTTTGACATTCTGTGGTGGAATCTGTAGAATGGCGTGCAGCGATACTCTCTTTGCGCAAGGTGGGCATCCCGCCACGGGAACAAATTAATAATATTGTGCTATGGTGAAAAAAACAAGCAAAAAAATTCAAAATAGTAAAAATTTGATTTCATCGACTTTGTCTGAGCGTTTGACTGCGGCAATTGCAGCGCTCGGTTATCGCCATACATCTCAATTTATTGAAGATACGGGGGTGAATAAATCGACAATTTACGCTATTTTGAGTGGCAAAACTAAAGATCCGGGTTCCAGAATATTGGAAAAATGTTATTATGCTGGAATAAATTTGAATTGGCTCATTACCGGACAGGAAGAAATGATGATGATACCATCAGCTACCGCGCATGCGAATTCAGCTGATATTGACACTGCTTCTAAGCCTTACGATACACTTGATGCTGCCAACCGCCTCGAAGAAAAAATCCGTGACACAATGGAAGACATGCTTGGCATGTACCAGCGTTTGAAAAAATTTCAGGAGTATGCTGTGGAGCTTGAAAAACTCGATCCACAGCAAGAAAAGCTTTTTCATAACCTCGTGCAAACTTTTCTCGATTCATCAAAATCCAGACGTTGAGATCAGACTATTGTGTGAATAGTCTCGTGCAATAATTCCTTGCCAATTGCATGTTGCGTTCCCGCGATCCTTTGTGTATCTGGAAATACTCATTCTCTAAATTTGAAAAAGATGCTGCCGTCTGGGCGTTTTGCATGCAACAATTGACATTTCACTTGACTCGATTCGGGTTGTTTTTTATATTCGCATGGTTTGTTTTAGTATTAAAACAAAAAATTGTGTCATAAACTCTTGTCACTTGTGGCATCGCAATAAATGACAGGCAAAAATGGAAACCTGGAAAGCATTCGAAAACAACGAGATCACCCACAGTGCTGCGCACCATTTGATGGCGATATCCAGTTTGCGCAATAAATTCGGCTACGCCCGTGTGACGGACGTCGCGAAAAGGCTGAGCATCACCCGAGGAAGCGCCTCTATCACATTAAAGGCTTTGAAAGAAAAAGGTCTGGTCGTTGAAGACGAAAACAAGTTTCTGCAGCTTTCTCCCAAAGGCGATTCACTTGCGCGGCTTATTCAATCGAAAAAACGCATTTTGATCAAGTTTTTTCGAGATGTTTTGGAAGTGGACGCTGAACAAGCTGAAATTAACGCATGCAAAATCGAGCATTTGATCAGCTATGAAATCGGCGAAAAATTACTCAGTTTTGTCAAGTTTTTGTATTCGGATGCCCAAAAAGCTCGGGAATTTATAACCACTTTTCAGCGCTTTCAGATCGAGTGTGATCACAATATCGAATGCTCGATTTGCAAAGGTACATGCCTTTTAGACGAAAAAAATGATCAACCTCTTTACCAGCAGAGCGAAGCCTAATGAGTACTTTCAAGCCTCAAGATGCCCAATCAGCCAGAGCCGTTGCAGAATTGACACTTGATCTTATGCGACCCGGAGAAGAAGCGGTTATTTCCGGCTATCACAACGATGTCGAAGATGAAGCCTTGCGTCTCTTGGAGATGGGGCTGATCATCGGCAGCGTCGTTCGGTTTATCAAAAAAGCACCTTTCGGGGATCCAATCCAAATAAGAATCCGTGGCTTCGATTTGTCCTTACGGCGAAACCTCGCCCGAAGCATCATTGCTACTCCTATTCGGTGAAAAATGAACAGTGACCTGCTTGAGAAAACAGTCCCGCCATCCAAATCCGGCCCGACCTGCTTTCGAGTAGCCATTGTCGGCAATCCAAACTCAGGCAAGACCAGCCTTTTCAACGCGTTAACAGGGCTTAAACACAAAATCGGCAACTTTCCGGGTGTGACGGTCGAACGCATCTCGGGTATGATCGCCAGCCCGGATAAGGTGGCCTATGAATTGATTGACTTGCCGGGATTGTACAGTCTGATGCCACGTTCACTCGATGAACGCATTGCGGTCGAGGTCCTGACCGGTTCGGCCGACCTGGAGCCGCGACCAGATTTGATCATCGTGGTGGCAGACGCGACGAATTTGCAGCGCAGCCTCTATCTCTTTACACAAGTTGCAGACCTCGGCTACCCGATTATTCTCGCTCTCAACATGATGGACCTGGTCGAAAAACAGGGATATCGTATTAATATCGATGGCTTGGCAAGACGTTTGGATGTACCGATCGTGCCCGTGATTGCCAAAAACAAAAAAGGCATTCAGGAATTGAAACAAGCGGTTTTTTCGATGGATCATACGCTACAGGAAGCACGAGGCACATCCTTCGATGACAGCGAATCGCTTGAGTTGTCGCAAATTTGTTTGCCGTTGATGCATTGGCTTAAGCAGCACGGGATCAAATCCGAAGCCGGCGCTTTTGCCGAAGCACTGCGAATCGTTTCCGAACCGGAAATTGCCGAAAAATGGAAACAGCGCGGCGATGGCGATGCACTGCAGCATCTGGTAGAGCAAGTTCGGACAAAATTTTCTGAAAGGGGAATCCCGTACCGGCAGGCGGAAGTTCGGTATCGCTATTCCGCAATTGACCAGATTTGCGCGCAGAATGTTTTGCAGGAGCGCAAAGGTCAGCGTACGGATGTGAGCGAAAAAATTGATAGCGTGCTCACTCACCGCGTGTTCGGACCTCTGATAATGGTGCTGATCCTGGCAACGATTTTTCAATCCATCTACGTTTGGGCGTCGGTGCCGATGGATGCGATCGAAGGCTTGATTGCCTGGTTGGGAGACCAGGCAACCGCATTCATGCCGCCTGGCGCATTGCGCGAATTGATTGTCGATGGCGTGATTGCCGGTGTGGGGGCTGTGCTGATTTTTTTACCACAAATTGTCTTTTTGTTTTTCTTTTTAGCAATCCTGGAAGACACGGGTTACCTGGCGCGCGTGGCGTTTATAATGGACCGTTTCCTTGCAAAGGTGGGCCTGAGTGGCCGCTCAGTAGTCCCATTGTTAAGCTCATTTGCCTGCGCGATTCCCGGCATTATGGCTGCGCGCACAATTCAAAATAATAAAGATCGGCTGATCACCATTTTAGTCGCGCCTTTCATGAGCTGCAGTGCTCGTCTGCCGGTATACACGCTGATGATCGGTGCTTTCTTCCCGGATATTTGGTTTGGTGGCATCTTTTATTTGCCGGGTTTGATTCTTCTGTCGATGTATTTACTCGGTGTGATTGTGGCAGTCATTTCTGCTACTATTTTGCAAAAATGGGTCGTGCAGGGCAGATCAACCAATTTCATTATGGAGCTGCCAATTTATCGCGCGCCGGTTTGGCATTTTGTTTTTGTACGAGTTTATGATGCCGCCAGGCTTTTCGTTGCCAATGCCGGCAAGATCATTCTCGCAATTTCCATTATCCTGTGGTTTTTGGCATCTTATCCGAAAAAGCAAACCGATACAGTTGCAACAACACCCGGGGGCGCAGAACAGGTTGAGAACAGTGCGTCCAAAGCCGTCGGAAAAGTTGACAGTCAGATCCGCCAGAGTTACGCCGGGCAGCTCGGTAGAGTGATTGAGCCGGTGATCGAGCCACTCGGATTTGATTGGAAGATTGGTATCGGATTGATTACCTCCTTTGCCGCGCGTGAAGTCATCATCAGCACCATGGCGACCATTTATAATGTTGAGGACGCTGATGAGACCTCGATTGATCTGCGAACAGCCATTAAAAAAGATGTGTACGCAGATACCGGCAAGCCGGTATTCACACCGCTGGTTGCGCTCTCACTGATGGTGTTTTTTGTTCTTGCCTGTCAGTGCATGTCGACCCTTGCGATTGTTCGCAAGGAGACTGGCTCATGGAAATGGCCGATTGCGATGTTTGTATACATGTTTATTTTAGCATACGTCGCTTCGTTTGCTGTTTTTCAAGTCGGATCATTGTTGGGATTTGCTTAAAATGGAATTTACTTTTCAGGAAATTTTGGTTGGATTGATTGTCGCGATGGCTGCTATTTATGCCGGCCGGAAAACCGTCAAGCAATTCAAGCCTGATGATCAAAAGGGTGGTTGCGACAAGTGCGGATGCGCTTCTGGTATATCGAACAATCATCAAAAAAAACAGCACATTACCATGCCGAAGCATAATCAACGCTAATTCCAGGTTTTGGTCGAAAGCTATCGAAGTGCGCGCCTTGGTAGCTCCAATTCGCTGTTTGCTCTCCGGCCCTCATTTCTGCAACATAATCATCATTTTTATGAGATCTCATTGCGATTTTTTAGGCACATATTAACATTTTGGGCTGCAGGTGGCCTTTTGCTTTTCGGGCAAAATGCATTTTCGCAAATTGCCGATGCTGATTCAAGCCATTTCTCCGGCGGCGGAACGGCAGCCGGGCGGCAAGCATTTAATCCTGCGCATTTTGAGCTGGCTGCGTCCCCGGAATACGCCGTACGCTATGAGCGACTTGCAGGCGTCGATGTGCGTTTTTTTGTAAAAAATGAACATTTGCAGTATCGCGAACGCTATACTGCAGCTGCAGGCAGGGCGCTTGAATATTTACAAGCTTTGTATAGCAAGTTCCCGTTCGATACGCTGACAATGGCCGATGCAGCGCCGTTCGATACGACCGCATGGACTTTTGCCACGCCAGGGGTGGTTCATGTGCCGCCGGGATCGTGGCTCGTGATGGATTACTCACGACTTTTTGAAAAGCACATTTTTCGTGAAATTGCGGCGCAATACTGGAGTGCAGGCTTATCGCCGAAGTTAGATGCACAAAGCTGGCTTTTGGCGGGGCTGGCGGATTACAATGCCATGCGCATGCTGGACGTTTATTACGGCAGGCATGCAAATCTCATCGATCATTTGGGTTTGACCTTGAGCGATTTTCAGTACAATCGACTGCTTTATCTTAAGCAGGTAATGGGTGAGAGCGAAATGCAGTATGCGCATTTATTTGCGGATCTGACAAAAAATGATGCTGCAATTCGTGCAAAAGCTGCTCTCGTTTGGACAACGCTTGGCTATTGGATTGGCCCGCAACAGTTTGAGAGAAATTTGCAGACCTTTTATCTGCAATGGCGCGGAAAACCACCGGTGCTTTCAAACTTATTGGACATTTGCGCACAGGAAAGTGGACAAAACGTTCGGGAACTGGTTCAGCAGTTTTTAGAGAGTGATCCGCGCGCAGATTATATGGTTGCCGGGCTGCAATCTGCTCCATGGCGGATTGAGACGATCCCGCCAGATGCAATTGATTTGCGGAGTGATGATACGAGTGTGAGCTATCTTTCGACGATCTCGCTTGTGCGAGACGGGGATGTGATCTTTCCGGTTGAAACAGAAGTTGCATTTACAGATGGTTTGAAAAAGCGCTTTACCTGGGATGGTATGACGCGAAAAAAACAATTGCTGCTTCTCTATTCGAGTCCGGCTGGTTCTGCGATGATTGATCCGGACCAAATGTTTTTGTTTGACGAAAATTTTGCAAATAATAGCATGACCGCAAAATCCCAGCTTGGCGACGAAAAGCTGTTAGGGCGGTGGATCTTCATGCTGCAAAATGTAGTCATTTTGTTGACTAGTTTTTTAGGATAAGCGGATCGAGCATGTTGCTGTTTCGAAGTATACAGGCGGGTTGGAAAACCGCAGGCAAAAGTGACAGGTTGCTGTTGCTTTTTTATTTGGCCAGCCTGGTGTACGCCAGTATCGCCGCCACTTCCTTGTATTGGGTTGGACGCACTGAATTGAATTTCAGCCTGACGGGCGCCAGCCTGGCTGGACGTTTCGATCTGAGTGCGGTGCTGGAATTTATGTTGCGCCATTATGACTTTTTGGTTGGCTCAGGTGCTGCGATTATCGGTGTTGTGGGGCTGTATATGCTATTGAGCGTTTTTCTTTCCGGTGGCACCATTTCCCTTTTTGTTTCCGGTCGCACCCGCTATGATGCAGCCTTGTTTTGGGGTAATTGCGGATACTATTTTTCACCGTTTGTTTTGTTGGCAATTCTCTCTGCTTGCCTCTATGCACTGCTGTTTTGGGGACTTTTTCCGGGCTTGTCTGCTCTTTTGCGAATCTGGCTTGGAGAGGTAACGGCAAACAGCATAAGCGCTGTTGTCAATTTGGCAGTAGCTTCATTTGTCTTTACAATTGCGGATTTTGCGAAAGTGAATTTGGTCATTACAGGTGAGCGCCATGTTTTTAGCACATTCGGAAGTGCACTTGCAGTTTTTTTCAAGCACATTGTGTTGAGCCTGTCATTCTTGCTTAGTTTCCTGGCCATGAATGCCTTCCTGTATCTCTTGTTTTCATTTTTGTCGGATTTTTTGCAGGCACCGACGGTGGTTGCGTTGCTGGCGTTGGTGACCTTGCAGCAAGTCTATATTGTCTTGCGGCTCAAATTGCGATTGACGTTTTGGGCTACCTTGGTCGAGTTGCATCCACATTTATTTTTAAAAATGCCCAGCGACATGTACAAAAGCCTTAAAAAAGGAAAAGCTACGAAAGGCAAAGAAGCAGATAAATGAATGGTGGCAGCAAAAGAGAAAGCAGCTTGATCGGCATTGTCGATTGTGTTCGTAGCCTGCACAATGTGGGGGCGATTTTTCGTTCGGCAGATGGTGCGGGGATGGAGCGGCTGGTGCTGTGCGGGATTACCGGGTGTCCGCCACGGCCGGAGATTCGCAAAGCAGCATTGGGTGCAGAAGAATCGGTACCGTGGCACTACGAAAAATTAACTTTGGACGCGATAGCAACGCTGCGCGCGCAAGGTTACTATATTATCGCATTGGAAAAAACAGACGAAAGTATACCGCTCTACGATGTTGAATTTCCCTCTCGCGTTGCCATCATCGTCAGCAATGAGTTTGACGGCATGTCACCTGAAGTGAGCGCGGCTGCAGATGTCGTTGCTCACCTGCCAATGTATGGCAACAAGGTTTCTCTCAACGTGAGTGTCGCGTTCGGCATCGCCGTGTATGAAATAAGAAGACGCCTCCCCCTAAATGCGCTGCAATAATTTGCAAATCCCATCCAAGGACGACGACTTTGGGTCGCCGTCATCGATGCATGCTTAGCGTTCGAATTTGAACTTGTCTTCGCCAAAGGCGGGCACAAGATCATCAACCCAAATCGCTTCCTTGTCATATCTTGCAAAGAAAGGCCGACCGACCAGATTTGGCTTGCGCGCCTGCAACATGTTCAACATAATGACCTTTTCTCCGGCAACCTCATCAACCCCGATGACCTGAACTTTGCCGGGTGTGGCAGACATACTCGGGCCACGAACCGTTCGCGCCAGGCCACTGACCTGTTGATAGGCTTTCTGGAAAATTTGATAAGCTTCCACCAGAGGCACGCCAAAATAGTGCTGAGCACCGGTGTCGCGCACAACAAACATGTAATACGGTACACAGCCCAGCTTCACCTGCTGCCGCCACATATCGGCCCAAACATTCGAATCATTATTAATGTTGCGCAGCAATGGCGATTGCGTACGAATTTCCGCGCCGGTCTCCCGAATACGGCGAATGGCTTCCCGTACGGCTCTTGTGCTGAGCTCGCGCGGATGCGAGAAATGCGCCATGATAGCCAAATGCTTTCCGGACCGCACGATCTTTTTGAAGAGCGAGCTGATTTTGGGGCCATCGTGTTCGTCGAGATACTTGTACGGCCAAAAGGACAGCGATTTGGTACCGATACGAATGGTTTGCAAATTCGGCAAATTGGCTTCAAGCAGCGGTTCAATGTACTGTGCCAGCAGCCGTGATTTCATAATCATCGGATCACCACCGGTAAACAACACATCTGTCACTTCAGGGTGCAACTGCAAGTACTCGATCAACTGGTCCGTTTCGCGCATGGCGAACTTGTATTCGTCCATGCCGACAAACTGTGGCCAGCGAAAGCAGAACGAACAATAGGCGTGGCAGGTTTGGCCCTGCGATGGAAAAAACAGCAGCGTTTGCGAGTACTTGTGTTGAATACCTGTGAGCTTTTCGCCGTAAAGCTCCGGTACATTGTATTCCATCTGCCCTGCAGGGTGCGGATTAAGCTGATGGCGAATACCATTTGCAATGCCGTCGAGCTCTTCGCGTGCCAAGTTTTGCTTTATCGCGTTGGCCATTTTTTCATAATGATGCGGAAGCAACATGCCTTTTTGCGGGAAAGTCAGAACAAACATCGGATCGTTCGGGACATCATCCCAGTTGATCAGCTTGTTGATGACGTAAGAATTGGTTTTGAATGGAAAAACCCGCCCCACGACTTCAATTTCAAAAAGCTGTTCTTCTGAGAGCTTGTAAATTTGTTGGATCTGCCGATAATTATGCAGAGAGTATGATTTGTATTTTGGAATGGTGCCGCTGTGGTGGCTGGCTTGCATGAAGTGTTCTGCATTTTTCATCATCTTACTCCTTTCCGTCTTTTTAACCAATTGGCGCTTTTATCGTTTCCATTTTGCGGACGGCGCCCCCATAATTGTGCGAAATCTGTAGTTTGCGCGAAGCGCACGTAGCCATTCTGTGGGGCGGCGCAGGTTCAACAGCTAAAAGTTGGTTCGGTTATGCGATCATCAAGAATTCGAAGCGGCGAGTGGATTGTTGCCGCAGGAGCCTGGAAGCAAAGTAACAGTGAGGTGACGAAATCTGACTACCGAAATAAATTGAATGGTATTATATAAATAGAATTTTTTTTGACGATGCCAAGAGAAAAATCAGATTTTATGCGAAAATAACATTATTCTGTGCTTTATTTGAATCTATCGAGGTAGGCGTTTTACAGATGCAGCACTTCTCTAAAATATTGTCTGATCCTGTTCTGACGCAACGTTTTTTCGGGCAATAATCGTTTTGAAAGCTGCTTGCACTTTTCAGAAGCATACAAACAATCATCAGACATGGCTTTTGCAAACCGCTATCAACACAGCCTGGTTCTTGCGGGCTAGCATACAGACGAGCAAAACAAACCGGCTAGACTTCATGTAATTTACTTCGGCAGCGCGATGACTGGTAAGCGCAAAAAGGAGGCTTTGCTGCCACCATAGTAGACCGTGTTGACGGCGACGAAGCTGCGTTTGTGCTTGTGAAAGCTGAATGGCGCGTTCGGATTGGGCTCGAAGCGTGGGCTGTTGCTGCTGGAAATGGCAAGCCGGATGCGATGCCCGCTGCTGAACTGATATGCAATGTGACCCAAATCAATTTCGAGTCCGTACACCTTGTCGGGTGTGATTAGCTTTTCAAAGCGGGGCGAGCCTCGCAGGCGTGTGCGTACAATGCCATCCGCGATCAGGATGGAGCGTCCGTCCGGGTAAACATCGGTGAGTTTGGCTGTAAAATCTGTGTCGTAAGCCGTGCTGGTGACGTACAAGCGTACGGTCAATTTGCCAGCGATAGTCAGAGGGCCTATGAGAGGCGGAGATGTGAAAAGCAGCACATCGGAACGCTCTTCGATACCTTGCTGATCCATTGGACCCGCCTCGAGATGCACATTGGCGCCGCCGCGGGTTGGTACCGGATTTTCGGGATCATAGCGGTAGCCTTCAGCGGTGCCTTTTTCATCATTTTCGCTACCCAGACCACCATCTTTTTTTAAAAAGTATTTTACTGCCTGGTTTTCCGGCGGCCAGTTGCCGGATTGCTGCCAAATATTGCCCGAGCTGTACGCATCATCGACCGCGCTCATCAGATAATAATGAACTGGTGGTTCGATCACCAGATTAACATTTTCGCCCTTCAGCCATCGATCAAACCATGCAATAGCATCATCTACGATGTCAAAGCTGGCGTTTTCAGGGAAAATGAATTCACCCTGCCTGCGTTGACCGATGCCATCCTGGTTGTCTGTCCAGGGGCCGATTCGCAGCCGCGCCGAGCTTTTCGCAGCTTTGCCTGCAAAACGTCGGACGGCTTGAAAGGCGCGTATGGTGCCTTTCGCGTAGGCATCGTACCAGCCCGAAACAAACGCCATTGGCACTTCGATGTTTTCAATATATTGCAGTGCATTGAATTGCAGCCAAAAATCGTCATAGGTGTAATGGCGATCAAGTACAGCGACTGAATCCTCGGGCTGCTGGGGGAATTTAATTTTTTCCGCCAGAGGCTTGCGAAACGATCCGCCAGGAAAAACCAGTTCATCATGAAAATTGAAAGGCGTGGCGATCAGATACTGCGCTGTAAGGTGTGGTGGTTCGCTGCCTGCCGCCAAAATTTGTGTGAAACTCGATATCCCACGCCCAAACATGCCGATTTTGCCATTGCTCCAGGGCTGTGCAGCAATCCACTCAATTGTGTCATAGCCATCGGTCGGATGCATCCAGCCGCTTTGCTTGGTCTGGCTAGAGTCCTGTATGTGTCGTTTTGTCAACTGCACAACGACGCTGTACTGATGTTGAATAAATTGACCGATTTCGTGCTCGAATTCCTGCAGTCCGTTCGGCGTGCGCAATAAAATCGTCGGTTTTGGTTGCGTCGAATCTGCAGCAAAGAGATAGGTCGCAACCTGCGCACTGTCGCGCATGGTGAGCCAGGTTGGCTCAACGCTGAGATTGACCTCAGGTGCATTTTGGCCACTTGCTTGCGATAAGGCAAATGCAAGGGCGATCAGAAGTTGGGTGATGATTTTTCCAAACATGTTTTTTCTAATATTGAGTCCATTCAACATTTCTCTTTTATAGCGTTGGAACAGCGAAATTGCATAACGCGAAAAATATTTTTGTGTTGTTTATAATGCTTTAACATCCTGAAAATAATTGTCTTGATCTACCTAAAATAAATTTGTGGTTCACTGCGAAAAGCGTACAGTGTTTTGCAGATTTATTATATGCGCCAGGCTTGCAGCGTTTGCTTGCCAAGCCTGGCAGTTCCAATTCGCCGGCGCGCTTCCGGTAACGCCAAGTTGTGCAATTATCTATGACCAAAGCCGACTGTACGCACGCGAACAACAGCTGTCCTGTGAACGGATACTGGCGTCTTGGGCAATCCTCGCAGCAGGCTCGGCGCCGATTTGGCACAACTCTTGATCTGTCTGCAAAAGACCAATCGCCATTTGCCGAAGTCATCGAGGAGACAAAATGCTAAAAAACTACCTAAAAATCGCTTTTCGAACTTTGCTACGCAACAAAGTGTATTCGTTTATCAATATTTTCGGCCTGTCTTTTGGCATCGCCTGTGCAATGCTCATTCTGCTGTTCATCAAGGATGAACTCAGCTTTGATCAATTTCATCAGCAAAAAGAGCACCTGTTCCGCGTCATCGAAGTCGAAAAGGAACCGGATGGCACGCTGCAACCTTCAGCCTATCAGCCCTTGCCGTTGGCCAATGCCCTGGTTGCAGAGTTTCCTGAAATCGAGCAGGCATCCCAGCTATTGCACGAACGTAGTGCGGTGAGCTGGAACGGCCACTCTGCTGTGCAACATGTGTTGTACACGCACCCGGAATTTCTCAGCATGTTTAGCTTTAAAGTGCTGCAAGGTGATCCGCAGCATGCGCTTTCGGGGACTGGTTCCGCAGTCATCACCGAAGATCTGGCCGAAAAAATGTTTGGTCAGGATTCTCCGATCAATCAAACCATCACGGTGCGGCATTGGCTGGGTGAAAGTGACTATATAATCACCGGAGTGGTTTCAAATCCGCCCGCCAACAGCAGCATTTCTTATGAAATCATCGTACCGATCACTTCTTATCCCGGCTATGAAGAGCGCAAGACACGCTGGACCAGTTTTAACGGTTCCGTATATGTTTTGCTCGATGACAAAGCCGATGCCGCAGCGCTGACCGGCAAATTTGCCCCGTTTATCCAAAAATATTGGGGCGATATGATCGAGCGCTCGCGCACGCGTGGCCGCATGAGCGCCGATGCCGATGCCATGCAACTCAGGCTGCAGCCGATCACCGATATTCATCTCGACCAGTCGATCAATTTATCCGAAGAGCCGATCAGCGATCCGATGTATGCCTATATCTTGAGCGGTATCGCTGCACTGATTCTGGTTATCGCCTGTATTAATTTTATTACCCTTGCCATCGGGCGTTCGAGCTTTCGGGCCAAAGAGGTTGGTGTGCGAAAAGTGCTCGGTGCCGGCCGCTTTCAGCTGAAAAAGCAGTTCTGGGGCGAAGCAAGCCTGCTCACGTTGATCGCCTTGTTTGTCGGTATCGTGCTCGCCGAGTTTTTATTGCCGGCGTTTAATCGTCTGGCAAACAAGCAGCTCGCATTCGCGTTCTCCGGCAGCAGCCTCGATGTTTTGGCGCTGGTGGCGCTGGTGCTGTTCGTTAGCCTGATTGCCGGCAGCTATCCTGCCTCGTATCTGTCGCGCTTTCAAGCAGTCGCTGTTTTTCAGGGCAAGCTGCGCATCGGTGGCCAAAACATGCTGACTCGCAGCCTCGTGGTGTTCCAGTTCGGTCTGTCGATTTGCCTGATTATTTGCGCGTTGTTCATGTCGCGGCAGCAGAGCTTTATGATGAATAAAAATTTAGGCTATCAGCCTGAGCAGGTTTTGGCGATCAGGGCATTCGGTAGCTCGCCCGAGGAGAGCGTGGAGCGGCTGGAGCGGTTTCGCGCAGCACTCAACGGCATGCCGGACATTGCTGTTGTCAGCGGTGTCAGTTCGTCGTTCAATCGCGGTTGGAGCATCAATGGCTTCGAATACAAAGGTGAAGAGAGGTCAGCTTATGTATACAAAGTCGATTACGATTATCTCAACGTTTTCGATATTGGGTTGGTGGCTGGCCGGAATTTTTCGCGTGAAATGAGTACGGATCGTGGTGGGGCTGTGATTGTCAACGAAGCCTTTGTGAAAGAGTTCGGCTGGATCGATGGTGCAGTCGGACAGCGTTTGCAGGGTTGGAATAAACGCAACAATCCGGAAGGCCCAGAGGTGATTGGTGTGGTAAAAGACTACCACTTTTTATCCCTGCATAGAGAGATCACGCCGATGATGCTGGTGCTCGACCAGGATTGGCCGCTTGGCGATTATCTGGTGCGTATCGGCACGGAGAATGTGCAGCAAACCATTGCACAAATCGGATCGGTATGGGCTGAAGTTGCGCCGAACACACCATTCGATTATGCATTCGTCGATGACGACCTGCAAAGCCAGTATCGCAGCGAACAGCGCTGGCTCGGCATTGTCAACTGGGCATCCACAATTGCCGTTTTGCTGGCGTGTCTCGGATTGTTTGGTCTCGCCACATTGGCTGCCACTCGACGCACCAAAGAAATCGGTGTGCGCAAGGTGCTCGGCGCCTCCTATCGGCAAATCGTGACTTTGGTGACGCGCGAATTTGTGTTTTTGATTGTGATTGCCAATTTGCTCGCTATCCCGGCCGCCTGGCTGGTGACCAACAAGTGGCTGCAAAATTTTGCCTATCGGATCGATGTGAGCTGGTGGATTTTTGCCCTTGCCGGGGCGCTGGCGCTGGCGATTGCTGTTTGCACTATCGGTGTGCAAGCCGTGCGCGCTGCACTGGCCAACCCGGTCGAAGCTTTGCGCTACGAATAAGGCAATTTCAATCTGTTATATTTTTATCGCGATTCAGCGTGCTTGTCGATTGCTGCAAGCACATCTTCGATGCGGGCTGGCAGCGAAAGCGGCGGATTGGCTTGCTGGGATTGTATCCCGGACAGGTGATTTTCGTGATAGGCTTGCTTGAAATCGGTGAATTTTAAGCCGTGGGCTGTCGAAATCACCACCACCCGTTCGTGTTTTTGAATCGTGCCGCGCGCGGCTAATTTGTGCGTAGCTGCCAGCGCGACGGCCGTTTGCGGACAACAAAAAAAGCCTGCCCGGTCCGCTTGCGACGCTGCTTCGACGAGTTCCACTTCGCTGGCCTGCTCGACGATGCCATCGAATTGCCGCAGTGCCCGGATCGCTTTGTGCACGCTCACCGGATTGCCGATGCGGATGGCGCTTGCCAGGGTCGGTTTTGCCTGTTGCGCTTCGAAAAGCCGAAATCCGTTTTGATAGCTCAGGTAGAGCGGATTGGCATGCTCAGCCTGCGCGCACACCAATCGCGGCGTGCGGCTGATGAGTCCAAGCTGGTGCGCCATCTCGAAGCCCTTGCCGATTGCCGAAATGTTCCCCAGATTGCCGCCCGGGATGACCACCCAATCCGGTACCTGCCATTCGAATTGCTGACACAACTCCACGGCAATCGTCTTTTGCCCCTCAATGCGCAAAGAATTCATCGAGTTGGCTAAATAAATTTCCGGCCTTTTGGTCAATTCCTGCACGAGGCGCATGCAGCCATCGAAGTCCGTTTGCAGTGCCAGAGTCAACGCACCGTGGGCAATGGGCTGAATCAACTGCGCAGTGGAAATTTTATTTTCCGGCAACAACACCACCGCCGGAATACCCGCCGCTGCGCAATAGGCTGCCAGAGCCGCAGAGGTGTCGCCAGTACTGGCGCACGCGATGGCACGGATGTTCTTGCCATCGGCGATCATCTGTTTGACCTGCGAGACCAACACGGTCATCCCCAAATCCTTGAATGAGCCGCTGTGGCTGGTCCCGCACAACTTCAGCCACAGATTGTCGAGCTGAAAGGTCGCGCCGAGTTGGCCAGCCGGCAAAAGCGGCGCAAAACCTTCCGCCAACGAAACGATATTTTCATCGTTCACTTCCGGCAGCACCCACTCGCGTTTGCTCCAGATGCCCGACAATCCCCATGTCGGCTGTGCACGCATTCGAACACGCTGATCGAAACATGTGCGCCATTCCGCACCGCTCTTTTGCTGCAATGCGTCAAGATCATGCCAAACTTCCAATAAACCACCGCACTGGGGGCAAGTATAGATCACGTCGTCGAGCGCATAGTGCTCTCCGCACTCGTTGATGCAGCGAAAAGCAGCATTTAACCTTGCCATGAATCTTTCCTCTTGTGTCTCATTTTTCGATGGTCGATCCAAATTTGTAAGGCCTGAAGGTGGCGAAAAACATTTTTTCTGCAGAAAATTGCCTGGTGGGCGAGAGCGCAGCGCTATCGATGTTAATGGATTCAGAAAAACCAGTGCTTTAAATTTGGTAAATGCCTTGGCCGGGCTATGCATTCGATTTTTTCGAGCCAAAAGTATTTATGCCGGTGGTGCAAACAGGCTCACCGGATTGGCGTCGCCCGAGAGCTGGATGCTGCGCTCGAAAACAAGACCGAGCTTTTCGAGCACGCGGATCGAAGCTCGATTGTGCGGTGACACAATAGCGACGATACGCTGCAAACCAAACTGTTCTCGGCCATGCGCCAGCACCGCTGCGGCTGATTCGGTTGCATAACCTTTGCCGGTAAAATGCGGCAAAAATGCATAGCCGATATCGACATCCTGCAGATTCGGGCGTTTGAGCAAGCCGCACATGCCGATCGGTGCACCGGACTCGCGCAGCACCACCAGGTTCAAACCAAAGCCGTGCTCAGCATAGCTGGCCATCGGGCCTTGCAAAAGGTAACCGCGCGCTTCCGCCAAAGTGCGCACCTTTTTGTCGCCGATGTTTTGCAGAAAAGCCGGATCGTTGAGCAATTCGAGCACAAACGCGGCATCGCCGGCGATGAAATGACGCAACCGCAAGCGCGCAGTCTCGAGAACGTCCATCCCCGGTTCGTGTTCAAAATTCATTCGTCCGCCAGAGCCGCATTTAGCATCGATTTGTCGCCAGTCAGCTCCCAGTAAATCAGCGAAACCGGAATGACCCCGGCGTTGTTGAAATCATCCATAAATTCTTTCAGCACAAACTGTCCGTCGCGCTGGCGGGCATATTCAGCAATCAGTTTGTCGATTTCGAGCTTGCCGATCACGTAGCTGGTACCGTAAGCAGGTTGCTGCAAATAAAACTGCTCCTCGAACTGGATCGTACCGCCATCTGCCGGCAGCAGGCCCCACGGCGTCCACTTTGAAGCGAATTTCGTAGCCTCGTCAAACGTCTTTTCAAGGCCGTGTTGATACAGGCCACCGAGTCCGCGGGCGCAACGTTGTGCCAGCAAAATCCAGATCAGCTCACGTGACCGCGGACGCTTGTCGAGGAAGCCGGCATGCATCATTAGCTCTTCAACTGCGGTAGCCATACCCTCTGAGCGGGCGTCAAAAATGTTGTACAGCAATGGCGTACGCCGGATCGGGCTGGCATGTGGCTCTTCCCGCAATCGCGCCAATTCTATCCAGTGATAATCGTGCGTGCGCATAATAATCGGATCGCGATAGGTGATTTCAGAAAAAAAGCCGCGCAAACCGTCGGCTGGGGTAAATGGATTCACGCGAGCGCGCAATGCCGGTTCTGTGTAGGGCTTGATGGTCAAAATTTCCTGTTCGGTAAGAAAATTCACGTACTCGGTGACCGCGTCGTTGAAAAGCCGTTCGTATTCTTCGGCATTGTCGATGTTTTTCAGCTTGGGCAAATGGCGGTTGCGGTGCTCCTCAAGCCGCAATGCACTGTGCGCTCGCGCCAATTCGCGCTGCATCAACAGCACTTCTTCTTCCCACGTGTACGGCAGCAAATGTACCTTTTTGAGATTCCAGGTGTAGTTCTCTTTGCCGACACCGGAAATGCCGGTTTTGCTGTCGGCGCGCGCAGCCAGCCATTCAGCAAAATCATCCGAGGCTTGTTGCGCTTCGCGTGCCGCCGCGGCCAAATCCGGATATGCTTCGGCAATTTGTTCGGCAAAGCGCGCGAGGTCTTTGCTCTGCTCGCGAATGGTGCGCGTACCGGTGACCCATAAATCGCGAGCGTTGCCGGTCAGGTTTTGGCGGGCCTGCTTGAAAACAGCCGGCGCTTTGCGCAAGCGCGCAGCGATTTCTTTGGCGTCATTTTTGGAGAGTGGCTGAGGGAAATACGCCCACTCAATCGCCCCATGGATGTTTGGGCCTTCGCGCTCCGGCACATCGGTCAAACCGGGATAAAACCACACATAAAACGCCGGATCGCGCGACCAGGGCTTTTTGACCCGATGCGCAAAATCCAGCCCGTTCATTTCCGCCCAAATCAGGATATAGTCGATTTGATGCGCTATGGCCCAGCCGCTGGTGTCGATAGCAGCGAGACGGCGCTGCCAGTCGGCAAGCTCATCGTGCTGGCGCTGCATCGCTGCTGCGGTGTAATCCGGCACGCCATCGTGCACCGCCGGGGCCTGAAAGGCACGCCACTCGCTAAAGAAATCGGCAAGCTGCTGCGGATAGTCGGGCGGTGTCTGTGCCAATAGCGCAGCCGTCATTGATAGCAGACAACAAAAAATCATTCCCCATCTACGCACTTTTTTGAGCATGATCTCCTCCAAAAATCCAGCAAACGAATGTCAGGTACTGCATGTCTTCGAGACTGTGTGGTTTTTTTAGCCAAACGCAAATTGCAAATTCCAGCGCCGGATGCAAGATTTTTGTGCCCAAACACCGCGCCGTTTCATTTGTACGATAAAGCAGCAGCATCGTGTTTTTGCGGCAACGCTATAAATTTTCTCAAAGCTTTTTTCTGCCGAGAGCGCGGCGGCCGCAGAGAAAATTTGGCATCTCTGCGACTACTGTGCATTCTGCGGCTAAAACAACAATGATAAAATAGGTTTGGTCGTGACCAAAGGCTGTGCTGTCTCTAAAATGGTGCTTGCTTGTGCGCAGATCAGCCTGTATCTTGGTTGATAAGAAAACAACCAGAAGGTTCGATTCGTGTTTATTCGCAAAAAATCGTGACTAAAATTGTTCGGAATAATATGAAAAAAATTGCCTTCGTGACTTATCAAAACGCGCCCAATTTGACTGCAGATGATGCACTGGCCGTGCCGCATTTGCAGGCGCGCGGCATCGAAGTCATGCCGGCGTTGTGGGATGACCCAAACGTGCGGTGGCAGGAATTCGACGCCATCGTGCTGCGCTCGTGCTGGGATTATCATTTGAAATTGGCGCTTTTCCGGTGCTGGCTGCAGCACCTGCGCGAGTTGGCGGTGCCGGTGCACAATGCCATCGAAACGGTCGAGTGGAATCTGCACAAAGGCTATTTGCGGGAATTGGCGCAACAGGGGGCGGCAGTGCCGGAGACCTGTTGGCTGACGGCAGGCGAGTCTGTGGATTTGTGTGCATTGCTGGATAAGAAAGGCTGGTCGCAGGCTGTGATCAAGCCGGTGGTGTCGGCGACGGCGAGCCAAACATGGCTGTGCGAGCGCTCACGGGCGGCCGATTTTCAGCATCGACTCGAAGCGATTTTGCAATCCGGCGAGGCGATGGTGCAAGTCTATTTGCCGGAAATTGCCAGCGATGGCGAGTGGTCATTGCTGTATTTTGGTGGTGCGTTTAGCCATGCGGTCAAAAAGCGCGCCCGCGATGGCGATTTTCGGGTACAGGCTGATTTCGGCGGCTCGGCCGTTTTGGCGCAGCCCTCGGAGCGGCTGGTGCGGCAGGCAAGGGAGATCGTGCAAAAAATCAAACCGGTGCCGCTTTACGCCCGTGTCGATGGCATCGAGCGTAATGGCGATTTGTTGCTCACCGAGCTCGAACTGATCGAGCCCGAGTTGTTCCTGCGCCTGGACGCGGAAGCGGCAGAGCGATTTGCAGATGTAGTCGGTGATGTGAAATTTTCATCCAACAAACAAGTTAAATTCACCCCACGAACAACTCGTCAGGCAGGATAGTGCGGGCGTGGTCGCGGCGCATGTGGTAATAGGTGTGGCGGCCATGTTTGCGTGCCGTCAGGTGGCCTGCTCGCAGCAAAACAGGGAGCGCTTGCCTGATGTTTTTCTCGCTTGCACCCAGACTCATCGCCATGTCAGCCACCGTCACCGGGCGGCGGGCCGTGAGCGCCAGAATGGCTTCGCCTAGGTTGTTGTGCTCGCTGCTGCGTGCCGTGCTGTGAAAACTGGCGATGATCTCGGCTTGCTCGCCAAACTGTGTGCACAAACGCTGCATCATTTGGCGGCTCAGGGGCTGAATATCGGCTTCGGCTGGCGGCCGCGCCACAGTGTTGAGCTGCACCCGGTCGGGGGCAATCTGCTGCACCGCCTGCACCAGCTGCGCCACTTCAGCGGTGCTATCGTTGATGCCGCACACAAACAGAATCTCCAACCAGATCGGCCCGCTATAATCGCCACGAAAATCGATCAGGCCTTCGATGATTTTGTCGATCTGCAGGTGCCCGTGTGGCCGGTTGATGCGGCGGAACACGTCCTGCGAAGCAGCATCCAGTGATGGCATGACCAGGTCAGCTTGTCGCAGCGCCGCGCGCACCTCCGGCAAGTAGAGCAATGTGCCATTAGTGATCACGGCCACAGGGATGTTTGTCGTTGCTTTGATGCGGCGAATCAGTTCGCCAAGCTCACTATTGAGTGTTGGTTCGCCGGAGCCGGAAAAGGTCAGGTAGTCGATGCGCTGGCTGTCGGCAATGACCTGCGCCAATTCGGCCAGGACGGCTTCGCTGTCGACGTAGGCTCGCCTTGTCATCGTTTCAGCGGAAGTGCGCCCCAGTTCGCAGTAGACGCAATTGAGATTGCATGTTTTGAGCGGAATGATGTCGATGCCGAGGGAGTAGCCGAGCCGCCGTGACGGTACTGGCCCGAAGATGTAGCGATATTTGTGATCGGATTGGCTGTTCATATTTCAGATTCCGTTTTTAAAACCACCGAAATTGCGGTTTTTGCCGTGAAGGGGACTGAACTTATTAGCCACACTTCGACACGGAGTTTCGCAAATGATTCGCACCATTCCTGGCGAAAATCAGCTTAAAAAAGGCCGGTGATTTTACCGTTTTCATCGACATCCATGTTGATGGCGGCCGGCAGTTTCGGCAGGCCGGGCATCAACATCATTTCTCCACAAGAGATCACCAGGAAGCCTGCGCCAGCGGACAGATTGGCGTCGGTTACGGTCAACATCCAGCCCTTCGGCACACCCTGCGCGCGAGGATTGTCTGACAGCGATGCCTGGGTTTTTGCGATGCAGACCGGCAGGTTGCCGTAGCCCAGTCCCGCGAATTTTTCCAGCTTTTTCATCGCTCGTTTTTCATAATAGACACCATCAGCGCCATAAATTTCGGTGGCGATTTTTCGAATTTTGTCTTCGACTGGTAGTTCAAGATCATAAATGAATTTGGGGCGCGGCGGTCCTGCACTTTCTGCTAACTGCACAGCCTTTTGCGCCAACGCAGCCGCCCCTTCACCACCTTTGTTAAAGGCCTGGTGGCTGACGCAGGCAACTTCCAGTTTTTGACACAATTCTTCCACCATCGCGATTTCAGATGGCCGGTCGTATGGGAAACGATTGATCGCAACCAGGACCGGCACGCCGAATTTTTTCATGTTTCGGACGTGCACTTCGAGGTTGCCTAATCCTTTATTGAAGGCGTCGGGATTTTCCTGCTCAAGGCTGCCTTCCGGTTTTTCAGGCACGCCACCATGCAGTTTGATGGCGCGGCAGGTCGCGACCACCACCACGGTGGATGGCCACAAACCAGACTGCCGGCAGACGATATCAAAAAATTTCTCGGCGCCCAAATCTGCGCCAAAGCCGCTCTCGGTCACCACATAATCGGCGAGCTTGAGCGCGATCCTGTCGGCGAGCACGCTGCTGGTGCCATGTGCGATATTGGCGAACGGTCCGGCGTGAATCAGGGCCGGCGTGTGCTCGATGGTCTGCACAAGGTTTGGCATGATGGCTTCATTCAAGATTACGGCCATGGCTTTGTGGGCTTGCAATTGTTCAGCGGTGACCACACCACTGTCGAGATCGAAACCAACCACAATATTGCCGAGACGCTTTTTGAGATCAGCGCGGGAGGTGGCAAGCGCCAAAATCGCCATCACTTCGGACGCTGCGGTGATAACAAAACCGGATTCACGCGGGATGCCGTTGATGCGCCCACCTAAGCCGATAACGATTTGCCGCAGCGAACGGTCATTCATATCCATGGCGCGATTCCAGAGCACATTGGTGGGATCGATGCGCAAATCGTTGCTTTTTAACATGTGGTTGTCAACCATCGCGGCCAGCAGGTTGTGAGCCGCACCGATGGCGTGGATATCGCCGTTAAAATGCAAGTTGATGTCCTCCATCGGCAAAACTTGCGCATAGCCACCACCGGTCGCACCACCCTTGATGCCGAAAACGGGACCGAGTGATGGCTCGCGTAGCGCAATCATACCCTTTTTGCCGATTTTGGCGAGCGCCTGTCCGAGTCCGACGGAGGTCAGCGTTTTGCCCTCGCCGTGGCTGGTCGGTGTCATGGCGGTAACAAGGATCAGCTTGCCGTCAGGCCGGGAAGAAAATTTTTGCAGGGTTTGCAGGCGGACTTTGCCGTTATATTTACCGTAGAATTCAACATCTTCATCAGCTAATCCAAGGCCTTCCATAATTTCACGGATGGGCTTGAGTGTCACTTTTTGGGCGATCTCGATACTGGTTTGCATAGATAGTCCTCACGCTAAAATTGCCATTGTGTTTTTCCGGGAATCACCTGATTTGCCAGATTTGGGTGGGAATGGAAATACCACTGCGGAGTAATGCTTTGGGTATAGAAATCTCAATACCAGCTTTGTACGCTTGCGCCCATAATCGTGCTTTGAGTGATCAGTTGACTTGCCCTGAATTTAGAGCAAGATCAGTTCATCTCTTCGGCCAGCCTTTTTTGTATTGCGTATTGCAAGGTAGCCGGCACTTTCTCGCGCTGAATGCTCGCATGTAGCATGCTTTTAATGCGCAATTGTACAAGCAGCGATTGCCGGCAGGCAGCACACTGGTGCAGGTGCCTGCACAGCGCGCGCTTGCGCCACGTGGAGTGCAATTCGCCATCGACCAGCGCGACCAGATATTTTTCTGCCCGAACACAAGTCATGTCACTCTCCGTGCAAAATCGTTTCAATCGTCCTTTTCAGTTCATCCAGGTCCAACGATTTCAATAAATAAGCATCCGCAGCCCAACAATGAAAATCACGCTTGTATTCCGGCGAATCGGCAACGACCACAACTTTAGCCTGTCTGCAAATCGAGACAAACTCCTGCAGATAGCTCAAACCCTGACCGCGCTCGAGATCAAGATCAAGCAACACCAGGTCGATGAGCTCCTGCTGCAATTTTTGCATCGCCTCTTCGCCATTGTCTGAAACTTCGATGGCGAAGCCGCGCTCGCCCAGCTCGCTTTCATACAAGCTGCGCAACTTCTTGGTGTCCGAAACCACCAGAATTCTCTCATCCATTTCCTCACCTTACAGACAACATGTGCGCCTTCAATGCGCGTATGATTGAAATCCCGTTCGCACCTTATTATCTTCGCGCGTTAGGCCCCAAATTACATAGATGCCGAAGATGGTGCCGAGCGGGAAAAAAATAAGTGACATGGCGGCGAGCAGGAGCGCCACTTCACGGCCCCATTTGTAGCCAAAAAGTAGACCGAAGCCTGCAAAAGCGCCTGGCAATGCGACAAGTGCTATATAAACGAGAATACCGAGCCCTTCGATACTGGTGAGCAAGGTGCTGCCGCCTTCTTTGTCGAGCATGGATAAAAACGCAAAAACGGCTAAAACAAATCCCATCAGGCTCAGGATGGTGAACAAGGCGCCCGCAATCACTGCATGTTTATTCATTGCAGTTAACCTCCTTTCAAATGTGAGAAGGCAGGGTGCGCCGCTCCTGGCTTGTTGTAACAGCCATGCAAAGTATTGTGGCAACCGTCTCAAAACACACACCACAATCAGGGGAAGGATCTGATTGTCTTGCCACCTCGCGTTTCTTGCGGTCATCTCTGCCATCAAAGAATATCGCACGCGAAAAGCATGGGAAGACAAGAGATGAGACGGCCGCCACATCAAAAATCAACCCGGCCTTCTCACTATTACATTTTTTAAATTGTCAAAGAAACAGCACTGGAAGGAAATCCTGGACTGTTTCTGAACAATGAAATCGTGTGCGCTTCACTATGTTTAATTGTGCGCGCACCAAGTTTGAAAAGCTGCAAGATACAGGCCAGCGATTTACCAAAATCAACTATTGATATTATTGGAGTTACAGAAATGATGGGCCACAATTTTTCTTGAAAATAATAAAGCCTTTGCAGGCTTGCGAAAGTGTGATGAATAGCGGAATTCTTTAAAAATTAATTCTGAAGAGTAATCGGGTGACTGCAGAGAAATTTTCACAAAGGAAGACCACTGGTTTGGGACAATTGATGGCGCCTCGATGTTGTGAGTTGCAACTGCGGATAATACATTTTTGAAAAATATCTTACAATATTGAATGACAATTTCGGCAAATGGCAAAATGATTAATGCTTTTTCAGGCTAAGGATGTTTGGCATGAAAGTTGTAATAAGATTTTTGTATTCTGGCTCAACGTCTATGACATTGCACAACTGTCATTTCGATGCTTATTAAAAATGATCGGCACTGTGTTGTTCGCATTGAAAGTCATGACGATCGTTTCTGGTAGCTGTAAACCTCCCTTTCGTACAAAAATATCCTTTCTTTTAAGAACTACAGCAGCCTCGATGTGCAATGTAAAGGACCAGTTCATATGATGATCAACAACGCCTCAATTCTCTCAGACGGATCTGAAATAAGGCGAAGATGACGAACTGCTCCGAAGCTTTTGGGGGAATGAGCAAAGTTTCAATCCGCAGCAAATTTTTGCTCCATTGAACTGCAACATTGTGAGGGATCTTATGAAAAAAGCAGCCCAAATCATTCTTGGCTACGATCATCACGACGAAGGACGTGCCCTGGATTTGCACGAAAAGCTAAAAGCGAGAGGCTTTCGGCCCTGGCAGAATAGCCATGAAATTGTTGGCAGTCAGCAATGGACTGTTACCATGCGCAAAGTTGTGCCGGAATCAGATTTTGTCTTCATTTGTCTATCGAAAAGCACAGTAAATCAATATGGCATCCTGGGGAAGGAACTTCCAATAATCATGGATATCCTGTTCACAAAGCCTCTGGAAAATACCAAGGCTGTCTATTTGTGTCTGGATGATATTGAGATACCCAAAAGCCTGCCGCACCTTGACCGGATCGACTGTTTTCGTGAGGATGGCTTGCAGCGGCTGATGACATTCTTATGTGAAAATGTCGAATTGCGGGGCATGATCAAGCCCATTCGTCTGCGCACATCGCCCCGAACCCTCGACGAGAGCCAGCTCACTGCGATGCTCCGCGAAAACAATTTTTATGACGGCTTGAAAAATGGTGGCGGCAGAGGCATCGATCATCAATATGAGCTGCTCGATTTTGCCGGAGAGAAGGTCGTTTTAGACCACACAACGGGTCTCTGCTGGCAGCAAGATGGCTCTCCAAACGCCATGACCTATGCCAATATCGATCGATATCTTCTGGAACTGAATATTGAAGGCTATGCTGGTTGCCAGGGATGGCGGCTGCCAACTCTTGAAGAAGCCATGTCACTGGTTCAACCGCGACAGGCGACAAGCGTTGGGCTTTTCCTGGATGGGCGTTTCGATAAAAATCAACTATGGATCTGGACCACCGATGAAAGCTCTGCGACCAATTTCTGGATTGTATATTTTTATTATGGTCATTGCCGCGTGCAAAGCTCATTTGCCACCTGCTTTGTCCGCGCAGTTCGTCCGATTGATGATTACATATTGAGCAAGGCATCCACTGTTCGTCAAAAGGTAAAGACACAACCAGCAGCATTTGCCGCATATTGATTCCTAATATTTGAATGGGCCGCACTCATCGTCAGCTATAATTTTTGTTCTGATGATGGATTGCGGCATTTCTCTTTTGATGATACTTACAACCACGCCAGGGCCTGTTTGTTTTCCTGCATTATCAATCTATAGGTTGAAACCAGCAATCCATGTTTCCGATAAATGCAAAAGAGCCGTATCTGAGACTGCCAAAAACTTGGGCGTTTCGTTCCGGAAAAAGAAGCGATATGGGTCTCTGAAATTTCGCGCTAAATGAGATTCTTCGTGGTGTACAGAATGACAAAAAGCACTTGCTTGACAGTCCTTCCAGGATAGCCACTCGGGTTTGCCGAAAAACTCTTCATCCCTAATAGCCTCCCTGTGAAAAAGCTTTCCGGTTCGACAAAATGAAGCTCAATAGCAATAAAGGATCAAGCGGCCGGGATGCCAGTCTTCATCTCTCTCATCACGATCCATGCGCCGAAGGCCGCCGGCAAAATGAGGCAGAAAAAGCGATACAGTACAGTGTATATTGGCAGCATGTGCAGAGGCATAAGCGTTGCAAAAAGAGCCGCAATGCTCAGCTCACCGACGCCGCTTCCTCCTGGAGTTGGCGAAAAATAGAGAATAAATTTTAGAAGCGCCAGGATCGCCATGGCTGTCAGATAATCAATTTCGATGCCCAATGCTAAAAGAATGATATAGGCTAAATTCAACTTCAGCAAATGGTAGATGCCTGTGATCAGGAAGACATTGAAAATGACAAGTTTGTGTTCACACAGGAATCGAGCGAAACTTTCCTGATAGATTGCGATGTGGCCCGCAAGCCGCTTGGATAGCTTTGATAAGCGCGTGAATGAATTTTGCCGGGATCCACTTGACCATGCAGCAAGCTTGTTGAGCTGCCGTTCAATGCTGCCGGGTATAAGCAGGGAAAAAATAGTCAACAAAAGCAATCCGGTGCAAACCACGAAGCCAAATTGAACAAAAAACTGAATCGTTTGATCCGAAAAATATGCCTTGAGTACAATGAGCGCTAAAATTGCTGTAAGTAATATAAAAAATAATGTGTTGATGAAGACAGTAATACTGACTGCTACGGCCGCACCAACCCTGACGCCGCCGGGGTGCAAGATGTAGAGCCACGCCACCCCTCCGCCGCTTTGGCCTGGCGTCACTGCTGCTGCAAACTCGTTTGCCAATTGCGCTTTGAAACAAAGCCGGAATTTCACGCCAGGTTTGCATTTCTCCACCAATATATGGTTACGCCAGGCACCTAAACTGATGTCGATCAATTGCAGCAAAGCTGCCAATAAAATGAATTCCAAATCGATTTGAGATATTGCCGACAGCGTTCCGGCTGTGTAAGTGAAGTAAAAAAGGACTATTAGGCTTGTTACACTGACTACGGCAAAGCAGACAAGGCCCCTGCTGATTTTTCGCCATGAAAGCGGCAAACAGGTTGCGGCCTGGGTTACGAACAATTTTTTTGCATTGGTGCTCATTTCTCGTACGCTATTGATCGGCTGAACAATATTTTTTGCAAAGTTTTTGAATTTCTTTGTCAATATCATCTGGCTTTTGAAACGAACTTTCCAGTTCCAATTCGGGATTGCGAAGCGCAGAATGTTGCCTGGCAAGCGCGATCGCCTGGTTTATCTCCTGCCGGTGTACGATTGCATTCATCGATTCATATATTTGCGTGACATGCAGGTAGCATTCAGCCAAATATCCATGGCTTTGCATCCGATAGCTTTGCAGACGCCCGATTAGTGCCAACCAACAATCCAGGGCAACCTGAGGGCGCTGCAGAGATTGCATAAGCAAAGCTCGATGATAAAGAATGCTGGGATGATTTGGAGTGCGCTCGGTGAGCCAATCATTTACTTCCAATGCCTTGCTGTAATCACTCTCGTGCAAATACATATTCTGCAAAGCAAATCCGGCATCAGTCGAGAGATAGCGGCCTTTCTCCCAAACTTCCAGAATCAGGCTGGTTGCTTCATTGTAGGCGCTTTTGCGCAAGCCGAGACCCAGATTAAGCATTTTGTATTGGTAATACTTGTAAAAGCCCAGGGATAGTTTCGGATCAACGAAGCTGTGGTCTTTCATTAGGGATTTCTTCATGTAATGCAATGAATGCGTTAAAGCTGTGATCGCTTTTGCCCATTCACCCTGCCTGAAGCTGTGTAGCGCAAGTATACTTCTGGGCGATCCTTGCATGAACAACATCTCCGCGCTTTGAGTATTTTTTGCCTTTCGGTCAGCCTGCTCGATGGCTTGTGTGATCAGCGAATCCAATTTTGATTCAAAAATGCGCACCCGGTACGCACGCATCTGCGCTTGGTAGATATTCAACTGCAGAAGACTTGCAATTGGATCATCTGGAACGACATGCTGCAGCCTTTGGCAGGTCACGAGAGCGCTATCATATTCTTCTACATACAATTGCTCTAAAGCTTGCTCGATCATGTTCGAACGTATGCAATCGGAATTTGCTAAAACGCGATCCGCAGGCGCGTCTTGGATCGTTAAAATACATGCAATCAGTTGAGGTATCATGAAGCCTGGCCTCCCTCGAAAATGTGCAAAAATGGCTGCACACGTGTATTTCAATGCTGGTTTATCAATACAGACTCCAAGTATCATGCCACACCGCATTGCTTCAGATAGCTTTGACGAAAACATTTGTTTATTCTAATTTTAAATGGTTTGATTTGATGGGACACACATTGTGTTTACGTACTGCAGTATTCGCAATAAATGAGCTTAGATGTTTAAAAATTGTTTTTAATTGAATTGGATTCGTTAAATTGTGCAGTAATGCCAATGCAGCCCCGGTACCCATGCCTGACGATGAATCTGACCCGAAATGGCATTTGAAAATCCAGCGTGCTTAAATTGGAAATCCAAATTGTGGAAACAATGCATCATTCCGTTTAAATGCCGTATACTCATTGGCGCATAGAGTAAAGCTGGGCGTGAAAGTCGGGATGAATTGGCGCTTGTTTCGTTCAGGCTTGTCTCGACCGATGCGCTGAGTGGACTGCCGCAGGCTGCAAAAATGATCAGTCTTTTCGGGACTGATGATGCCTTCCAATATTTTAAAACAGGGGCTTAGAACCATGACCGTTGCAGCACAAAACAGGCTGACCCGGAACTGGGTCATTTTTATGCTTCTGGCTCTTTCCTCGTTTGCCCACCCTCAAGAACCTGAAAAAGTCTCAAAAAATATCTTTCCAATAATGAATTATGATTCTGACACGGGTTTTGGTTTTGGCATGAAAGGGCTTATCCGCAATCATTTCGGCAGCGACGAATCACTTGACTTAATTTTATATGGTAGCTCAAAGGGGGAAAATTGGGCGCAATTCACGTTTGCTATCCCTGATTTTGAAATTCGCCAGGGCACAGTTTTTCCATGGGCTGTCGATTTGCGCCTGGAGTTTAATAAGCAGTTGAAAACCAATTTCATGGGATTCGGCAATGAAAGCAAGGACAACGATCTGCAATTTCCTCGCGAGTCTGCCAAAGCCGACATAAGCCTGAGCCGTGCATTCTTGCCGGAATTGATCGCCTCTGCGACGCTGCGGTATGCACATTACACCAGCTACAACTTTGATCCGGCATGGGGCACAATTTTAGCGTCAACGCCCGGTGCCGGTGAGAGCCAGGTTGCAATGGCGCTCATAATGCTCCGATTCGATACGCGTGACAGCCAGATCCATCCGACGAGAGGCGTTTTGGCGGAAGCGGAGGGCGGTAACGCGTTTCGGGCTCTTGGAGGTGATTGGCGTTTTGCACGTTATCAGTTGAAATTGAGTGCCTACCAGCATCTGTTTTCAAAGTCGCACATCCTGGCAGTTCGCCATTGGATACAGCATGTCGATGGCATAGCACCGTACATGGAGCAAGCCAGGCTGGGGAATAGCTGGACACTTCGAGGCTATAAAGCAGAGCGCTTCATCGATAAGGCGATGGTACTGTCTTCGGCAGAGTATCGTTTTCCGTTATGGAAAAGCCTTGGAAGCGTGCTGTTCCTGGATGCTGGTCGCGTCTGGTCCGGGATAGAAAAGTACAGCTTCACTGGCTGGCACGGTAACCGCGGTTTTGGGCTGCGCTATTATTTGACGACCTTCGTCGTACGGTTTGATATTGGGAAGAGCAAGGAAGGAACGCGCGTGTTTTTCAATTTCAGCCATGTTTTTTAGTGCGTCATGCCTCTGGGTATATTTCTCTAATGCTCCAAAATCCTGTGTTTTCGGCAAGCCCGGCTGACTTGTTGATGATTTGCGAAGTCTATCCTGTCAATTGAGCCGGGATTTTAGGTTTGCCCATTAAATCATTGAGAGGCGAGAAGGATGGAAACGATTTTTTCAAAAGTCGATTTGAAACGCATTGGCACGATGCTAAGAAAATACCAGGTGCTTGTTTTTTGGCTGGTTTGGGGCGTTGCGATGAGCCTGGTATTTGGTTATGTGATGCGAGATTTTCAGACCTGGTTTGTTGTTTGTATGGCATATGGCGTTTTTCTGGGCTTGACGCTGCAATTTGTAAAACCAAGGTGGCTGAAACGCATATCCGTAACGTTCTGTATGCTCATTGCTATCGCTTTGCTGTGGAAATCAGTGTTCAGTTTCGCGCAAATCTCATTCAACCAAAAGATCAGCCGGAGCTTCCTGGTTGACGATGTAAGACAATTGGCATCTATACTGGATGTGACGCACCCGGATCCCTACACCCGTGGCGGCGGAAAGGTCGCTTTTCACCGAAGAATGCAGGATCTCATCCGGACATTGCCTGAGGAAGGGTTGACGCAAACGGATTTTTTTCGACATCTGAGTCCCTTTTTAGCTTCGGTAGGCGATGGCCATACTGCATTTTGGTCTCCCTATCAATTGAATCAACAATCCCCGGGAGGGATACCGCTCTATTTCAAGGCGGTAGAAAACAAGATGTATGTTGCCGCTGTTACCAACGCCGGCCAACGACATCTAATTGGAGCCGAACTTGTCTCTGTGGAAAATGTCCCTTTGGACGAACTGCTGAAAAGACAAGCCGGATTGAAGGGGTATGACAACGAATACCAACTGATGCGATATCTCGGATACGACGGCTCGCTTTGGTACGATAAATCGCTTGCGCACCTGATTCCCGAGTGGCAGGGCGGCGCGATTCATGTTGTTTTGGAAGATCGCAATGGGCAAAAAATCGAACTGAATGTGGAGCAGAATGGGAAAGGAATCGATCAGTTGATCATGCCAGAATCCACGTTCAAGCTGCCCTCGACAGAGAAAAGCAATTATGTTTATCGCTTTTTGGATGGCGAGCAAAAAACAGTTCTGCTCCTGATCGAAAATATGTATACCTATCGGGAATCGTTTGAAATGGATCTGAACATTCAGAATTCCATAAGGAAAGGATTGGCCACGGCTTTATACCGAAAATACAATGATAAAGCGCCACCGCTCAGCACAGGGGAACTGGTGGCCGGCTTGCCATCTGCTACAGAATTGTGCCGGGAGCTCGTCGAAACAATGAAAAAAAATCAATCCGAGAATCTTATCATCGACCTGAGGCGAAATCAAGGCGGAAATGCCTTTATCTCGACCATTTTTTTCTACTTCTTTTACGGCAAGGAAGCATTGATCTCCTTTAGCAGCAAAAAGAGCATTTTCGTTAAAAAGTATTCGCCGCTGTTCTGGAAACAATATGTGAATTGGAATATTGAAGAAATCAACAAGCATCAGGCCATCAGATTGACAGGGAGCGACTACGACTTTTCCGGCTATCCTCAAAAAGGCCAGAGCTTCACCCGCGATGAATCCATACGTATCATCGAAGAAGAAGCGTCAGCAGCATCGACATTCTGGAAGGAATACCAGTCAGGCGAGTATTCGGGGTACTACAGGCCGAAAAACATCATCATTCTCTGCTCACCCTTAACGACAAGCTCAGGATATGCGTTTATGTATGATCACTGGGCCGCAGGAGGTAAGGTCGTAGGCGTTCCTTCGTCGCAGGCCGGCAATGCCTGCGGTGCTTGGGTTGGATTCAAATTAAACTATTCCCGGCTGGCAGGTGGCATCTCGCATCTCTACATTACCCACTTTCGTGATGATCCTGAAATGGGCAGAACCTTCAGGCCAGATTTTGAGATGACGTATGATGACCTAAAAACTTTTGACTTTGATCCAAACGCTGAAATTCTGTTTGCATTGGGTATAATTGACAGCCTGAAAGGTGATCGCAACTAATTGGGACGCGCAGCGCGCGTTTTGTCATCTCTGCCTTACTCAAATGGATATGGGATTTGTTTGCCATTCTTCTTGTCGATCGGCATTTGGGCATCAATGCTTTTCAGGTAATTTGTCAATGACTTGGCCAATTCCTGCAGCTTCTCCAGCTCTTTATTGGCCAGGTTTTTCTGCTCACCAATATCCGCATCCAGATTGAACAGCTCGAAGCGCTGATCTTTGTGATAATAGATCAATTTCCAATTGTCTTTGCGAATCGTGCTGGATGCGCCAATTCCCGGACCAGATGGTCCCCACTCATTGGGAAAGTGCCAGTACAAGGCTCTTTCTGTTGCCGTCGAAGCTTGTTGGCGAAGCATGGGAGTAAAGCTAATTCCATCAATGGATTGTACGGTTTGTGGATTATTGATCCCTGCGATATCGAGAAGTGTTGGGAAAAAATCTTCGATAATCAGATAGTCATGGCTGATCGAGCCTTCTTTGACCGTCCCCGGCCACTTGACGATCATCGGCTCTCGAATGCCACCTTCGTGGGCCGACCCCTTACCGCTGGAAAGTGGCTTGTTGTGCGTGTGCTTCTCCCCGCCACGCGCCACAGCGCTTAATCCACCATTGTCCGACATAAAAAGGATGACCGTATTGTCGTCCAGCTTGCGCTTTTCGAGATAATCCATCAAGTCGCCCAGGCTTTTATCCATGCCCTCGATCATGGATGCGTAGCGGGCCTCTACTGTGTCGAGACCGCTGTCAATGTACTTTTGAAAAAAACGCTCGTCCGCCATAATCGGTGTGTGCACAGTATAATGCGCCATATACAAAAAGAAAGGCTGAGCAAATGTCACTGCGCTATCCATCACACTGATGGCCTTTTGGGTGAGGGCTTCCGTCAGGTTGATGTTCTGACCGTGAAATTCGGACAAGCCTGGCACGCTCCAAACATTTTTGGGGCTGCCGTCAGGGTGATTGCCGAAATTTTCTGTGCCATAATAACTTCCGGGGGCACCGGCAGCATGCCCGGCGATGTTGATCGCAAAACCCAGATTTAATGGATTCTCCCCCGGCGTGCCAATTGCGCCAAAATGGGCTTTGCCAGCATGAATCGTCAGGTAGCCTGCCTGCTGCAGCAATTTCGGCAACGGCGTTGCGTAGACCGCGTTCGCAATGCTCGAATCCGGACTCATACCATTCACATTCCAATCCGGGAAGATGAGATCGGGGTGGTTGATTTCCATGGATTTTAGTTCATCTTTGCGTAAGGTCCAGTTCGTGACCCGGTGCCTGGCTGCATTCATGCCGGTCATCAAACTGACGCGCGTCGGCGAGCAGACGCTGGTGGCATAGGCTTGGGTAAATTTCATGCCTTGTGCTGCGAGACGTTCCATGTTGGGCGTGTGATAGCGCCGGTTGAATGGCGTTTTCTCGCTCCAAAATGGCACCGAAGTGTCTTGCCAGCCGAGATCATCGACCAAAAACAGGATAATGTTTGGCTGTTCCCGGCTGACCGTGCACGAGAAAAAGAGCAGCAGAAACAGAATTGGCACATATTTTTGCATAGAAAATTTCTCTCCTGAAAGCATAATTGATCATTGAGCACCAGGCTCAGTGAACAAAAGGTTTTCACAAAACAAGCGGTAAAGAATCTGGGCGTTTGTGTAGGGGCATGGCGCGTCATGCCCCTACCACAATATCGCACCATACTCTCAAATACTCTCGTTTTGGGACAATCCCCGAAGGCTATTTTTCACCGCCTTTCAACAGCTTGTTTACCTGCGCGAGCGCTTCCTGCAAATGGAACTTCGAAGCGGAATCGCTTTTGCGATCGATCGCTCGTGGCAATTCAGCTTTTAATTGCAGCAAGGTGCCCCTGGCAGCCGCTCGTGCGTCCGATTCGTCAAATGCTTCGTTTTTGGCGTCCATCAAGTCAGCCATTTTTTTCAAAAATTCGCGCTGTAGGTTGCGGCGGAACGGATCGATAGCTGACTTGTCTTCGAGTTCGGACCAGATACTGCGTTTGACATCGCCAAACAAGTCGACGACTGTGTAGCTTGGCACGCTATAGAGTGCTTCAGTTTCAGACAGCCGTTTAAGACGATCAGCGTTGAAAAGACTGCTCAGGGTTCGCGCCTGCAAGTCCCGCAATCGCTGCAACATGCCATCCGATTCAAAAAGCCGTAGAATATCGGCCCGGATGAGCCATTTGGGTGTCGCGAACAGTTCGTTATTCAGGAACTGCACAGCTGCTTTTTGATAGCTTGCCGGCACCTGGGTAAAAACAAAGCCGTCCTGGTCGGAAGTCTTTGGGTAGGCATAAATGCCGCCGACGTTGGTGCTGACGTGCCCCATATAGCGGCGCAACTGCCCAACGACCTGTCCATACAATTCTTCGAGACTATCATATTCCTTGCCCGGTTCCGAACTCCATTCGACCAAATTCGGCACGATTCGCTTTAAATTGGCGATGCCGTAAGCACTTGCTTTGATCGCATCATCGCCCAAGTCTTCCGTTTGTGAGCTGGGATCAACCGAACTGCCCCGGCCATAGCGGTACAGCGGATCGTCCGCCCGCTCTTTAATCATCTCGTTCAGAATCGCACGCTCATCTTGAGCGGAAGCTGCCTGCGGCAATGGACGATAGCCGTAGATGATCGACCATTTGTCATAGGGGCCGATATTGGGCATCAAGCCGACATCACCATCTTCCGGCTGCGCGACGTAGTTGAAGCGGGCATAATCCATAATCGAGGGCGCCGTGCCCATACGCTTGGTAAAGGAAGGCGAGCGCAATGAATCGACCGGATACGCCACGCTGGCGCCCATGTTATGCGGCAGCCCGAGCGTGTGGCCGACTTCATGCGCCGCCACAAAGCGAATTAAGCGCCCCATGATTTCGTCTTTAAATTTTACACCACGGGCTTCTGGATTAACGGCCGCAGTTTGCACGAAATACCAATTCCGCAGCAAGTTCATGACGTTGTGATACCACAGGATGTCGCTTTCGAGAATCTCGCCAGTGCGCGGATCGTGTACATGCGGCCCTTGCGCGTTCTGAATGTCGGTGGTAATATAGCGGATCACCGAATACCGCACGTCTTCCGGGCTCCAGTCGGGATCTTCTTCGGGGCTCGGCGGATCAGCGGCAAGAATGGCATCTTTGAAGCCGGCAGCCTCGAAGGCAATTTGCCAATCTTCTATTCCTTGTTTGATATAGGGCCGCCATTTTTCCGGTGTAGCAGGGTCAATGTAATAAACGATTGGTTTTTTCGGCGTGACCAACTCGCCCCTACGAAATGCTTCCATGTCTGTCGGCTCCAATCGCCAGCGAGTGATAAATCGTTGCTGTGCTGCCCGCTGTTCGTCCAGGCTGTAGTTGGTTTGTTGAACAGAAAAATAGCCGACCCGAGAATCGAAAGAGCGCGCCTGCATCGGCACTTCCGGTAGCAAAATCAATGATTGGTTCATCTCGATCGACAGCGCGTCCGTGAGCTGATTATCAGGCAGTTCGCTGCCAGTGTAGGTGAGCACATGGCGCACTTCGACATTGCGCGGGAAGCTTTTTGCCCAAGCAATGAAGCTCCTTTTTCCATCCAGGCTTTTGATTTCGAAATCTTTGCGCTGGCTTTTGCTTAACGCCCCAATCATCGCCACATCAGTGGTGAAAAATGAGGTCACGTCGCACACCAGTGCCGTCGAATCATCATTGAAAGCCGCGATCTCAAAGCCCATAATGACAGGCTCAAAGTTGTTGTTCCGCACCGAGCGATACACGGGATCATTTTCGTCTGCGACGCTGTTGAAGGACACCGAGCGCAGCAGCACCTTGCTGCCGTGCCGCTGAAAGCGCACCACCTGTTGCGGCCGCGATTTCATACCCGCGCCACCAAAATTCAGATTTTTGACATGACCTGCGATACGACTAACGATAAGCACTTCCTGATCCAGCAGGTTGAATGGGATTTCAAAAAAGATCTTGTCGTCAACAGTGTGCAAGACAAACAATCCGCTGTCCGTCACGGCATCCGCGGTGATAACCTCTGCATACGATTTAATCTTTGCTTCTTTTGCCTTCTTTTCGTCCGCATCCTGGGCATATACCGTGGACAAAACTGCAAAAATCATCAGCAGAACGAGAAGCAGCGAGTTTGAATTTTTCATCGCTTTTTCCTTTGCTTTAAATAATTCAGCATGGTCAAATCACATCAGAACGATGGTTTGTTTTGTAGGAATCCACAAGGATGCTGTCGTCAGTAGAACGATGCATAATTGTTGCTTGAATGTCAAGCCGGATGAGGCGGAAATTATGAAGCTCGAAGCTTATGACGCAAACCTGTTGGCAAAGTCCCCAAATAGCCTGATCTGGCAATGCCAATTTTATTGCTTGCTGAATAGCTGCTCAGCAAAACATGGTACCAAGCATTATTAGTTTTAGGAATTTCAGCATTCCAATGCGCTTCCGTGCTTTGGTTAAAAAAATGCCTTTTAAAAGCATGCAAGTTTAATTTTTTTAAAATTTTAGATATAGTTTTAATATGTGAGTTTTTCAGCACGGCATATGCATTTTGCAAATGGCGTATTATTTGCAAACGAACGCCAACAAGCATGCGCAAGACAAGCAAAACGTGAAAAAGGACAACGGGTGCCAAGGAATGCTGCTTTGATGCGAGCAATTTATTTGAAAATGGGGGTTCGTAAAGAAAAATCCTGCTGTCTGAGTTGCGCCTGTACAATCTGCAAACGCGCAAAAAATGAAGGTCAAGTTGCAAGTGATAGAGTAGCTTAATTGTTGTTTTAATGATGTTAAACATGGCAAACGAGTATGAAAAATTTCGCAAAGTTGAACAGAGATGTTCTGTTTGGAAAAACCGATGGCCAAATTATTTGGCAGCCGCGCATCCTTTGTTGGTACACTGATAGAAAATTCGCCGGACATCCACTCCCTCCGCCTTATACGAACAAATCCCTGCCTGATATTTATCGAGCTTTGGGCTGCTCCGATCGCCCCTACAATTATTACAACGATTGCTTCCAGCGAATTGAACACCCTGCAGTGAAGTTTATTGAGCAACCCCTAAACGAAACCGATACGCAGATTACCATCGTAACTCCGGTCGGCAACCAGGTCCTGATCAATCGGCGAACGCCCAATACGGATCACCCGATCCACATCAAATGGGAAGTTGAATCCGAGGAGGAGCTTAAAGTTGCTGCCTGGCGCGAAGAGAATACGAACTGGAAATGGGATCAGCAAAAATTTGAACACAGCCAGGCGAAAGTTGGCGATCTCGGTGCACCGACAGTGTATTTGCCTCGCATGAACGTCCAGAGCCTGTATATCGAAAAAATGGGTGTTGAAAACGGCGTCTATGCGATCTATGATTGGCCGGATACCACCGAAGCCTATTTTCGGGCCCTGGAAAGCAGCCATGACCGCTTGATCGAGGTCGTTAACGCCTCGCCGATTGAGATCATCAATTTTGGCGAAAATATCCACTCAGGCACTTTGTCTCCCGCTCTGTTCGTGAAATACCATCTTCCTGCCTGTCAACGGCGCTGTGAAAAGCTGCATGCGGCAGGCAAGTTCGTTCACTCGCATTGGGATGGCGACTGCAAGCCTTTGCTGCAATATGCCAAAGAAACCGGACTGGATGGAATTGAGGCGATCACGCCAGCACCACAGGGCGACGTGAGCCTTGAAGAGATAAAGGCCGCCCTCGGCGACGAGATGTTTTTACTCGATGGCATACCGGCGATCTATTTTGATGAAACCTATCCGGTCGAGGTGCTGGTCGAGTGTGCTCATAAGGTTATCGAGCTTTTTGCACCGAAGCTGGTGCTCGGCATCTCAGACGAGATTTCTTCCACCGGCGATATCGAGCGTGTCCGGATTGTGGGCGACATTGTCGAAGAGTACAATGCAAAGTTCGGATGAAATTCGTTGCGAAAAATTAGGGCGCGACAAGTTGGACCAACATCCATCCCTTCATTCACTCCGGGAGAATGTATCATGAGAAAATCGATCATTTCTTGCCAATCCATTCAAATCAACCTGCTACTTGCGGCCTTGTTTGCAGTATCGTCAATTTTTGCCCAGGAACAGCAAGCCAAACCTACAGGCTGGACTCCGGAGGAGCTCATCAAGATCAAATCCGTCGGCAGCGTGCGCGTTGCGCAGGATGGCAAGCGCGTCTTATACACGATTCGGGAAGCAGTAACCGACGGCGATGAAAGCACGTACCGAACGCATATCTGGATGGCGAACACTGACGGTTCGAATGCTTTCCAGTTCACCTACGGCGAAAAATCCTGCTCCGATCCACAGTGGTCGCCCGATGGCAGGCAGATTGCCTTTACATCGAGCCGGTCAGGGAAAAACAATATCTGGTTGATCCGAGTAGGTGGTGGCGAAGCGGAGCAGCTCACAGATGTCAAAACCGGCGTTGGCTCATATGCGTGGTCGCCCGATGGCAACCAAATTGCTTTTATGATGAGCGACACCTTGACCAGGGAAGAAGAGCAGAACCAAAAGGCAAAAAACGATGCTCGTGTAGTTGATGAAAATTTCAAAATGAACCACCTGTATGTGATTCCTACAGCAAAGAATAGCGATGGCAAGCGGGTACAACGGCAGCTCACAATAGGCGATTTTACCGTTGGCGGTGCTTTTGGTGGCGGCTTCGACTGGTCGCCGGATGGCAAAACCATCGTCTTTTCGCATGTGCCGACGCCGCGCGTCAATGATTGGCCCAAAGCGGACATTTCGACGGTTGATGTTGCGAGCCGGGAAATCAAGTCGTTGGTGAACTCCAATGCTGCTGAATTCGGCCCCTTATATTCCCCTGATGGAAAATGGATTGCATTCTCGAAAAGCGACGATCCGCCGACCTGGGCGTTCACCTCGCGCGTGCATCTTATCAAAGCGGACGGCGGCGAGCCAAAGCCGCTTGCCAACAGCTATGACCAGCAGCCGAGCGTATTTGGCTGGAGTGCAGATGGCAAAAGCGTTTTGTTTTCTGAAACCTATCGTACGATAAGTCGACTGGGCGCATTGCCAGTCGATGGCGGCGCGCTGGTCTGGCTGACAACCGAGAATCAAATGGTGAGCAATGTTCATCTCAATGCGGCCAAAAATTACATCGGTTTTACTTCCGAAACACCGGATAGTCCACCTGAAGCTTTCGTAAGCCGAGTGGACAAGCTTGCACCGGTTCAGGTGAGCACAATCCAGACGCTGCCAGAAATGGCGCTCGGCAAAACCGAAGTCATACAGTGGCCATCCAAAGATGGCAAGCAAATCGAAGGGCTGTTGACCTATCCGGTCGATTATCAGGCCGGAGAGAAAGTGCCGTTGTTGGTGATCGTCCACGGTGGCCCGACGGGCGTCTTCGTGCAGCGCTTTATCGGCAATCGTGGCGCTTACCCGATCGCCGCATTTGCTTCCAATGGCTATGCCGTGCTACGCTGCAATGTGCGCGGCAGCAGTGGCTATGGGCGTGAATTTCGCTATGCCAATTATAACGACTGGGGCGGTGGGGATTTTCAGGACATCATGACCGGCGTTGATTATGTGGTACAGAAAGGCATTGCCGATCCGGAGAAATTGGGGGTGATGGGGTGGAGCTATGGCGGCTACATGACCTCATGGGTGATCACGCAGACCAAACGTTTTAAAGCTGCCTCTGTCGGTGCGGGAGTCACCAACCTGATGTCGTTTACCGGCACGGCCGATATCCCCGGGTTCATTCCCGATTACTTCGGCGGCGAGTATTGGGATGTGTTCGAGAATTGGACTTCACATTCCGCTATGTTCAATATCAAAGGTGTTTCCACGCCGACACTTATTCAGCACGGCGAAAACGATGCGCGCGTGCCGGTTTCGCAGGGCTATGAATTGTACAATGCCCTCAAGCGCCAGGGCGTCGAAACCAAAATGGTGACCTATCCACGCCAGCCGCACGGTATCGGCGAGCCAAAGCTGTTGATGGACGCCATGCAACGCAATTTGGATTGGTTCGGCAAATGGATTAAAGGCGACGACAAAATGATGGCACGGTGAGACTTGCTTCATGGCAGATAGTCATGATATTGTCGGCACAGTTGTCAGAACTGTTCATTGAACCTGGTGAAAACAAAAAGGCGGGCTTTGTGGCCCGCCTTGCCTTATCGAAAAGAGAGAGCAACACTTAGTCGCTGCCCAACGCACCCCAACTGCCGCGCACCACATTGGATTTGGCCTCATCGCCATGCGGGGTAAATGGAGTGAGCGTGATTTTCGCGTACAGCTCATCCTGATCTTCATTGATCGGAATCCCGAAGATCACCGTGTCGCCATCTTCATCGAGGGTGCTTCGCGAAACGCCGCGGGTGATCTTTCGCTTGATGCACTGCTCGGTAGCTTTGATGCAGAGCCCGTTGGAAAGCACCGCTTGCTGATCGTCGAAAATCGGATCATCGCCTTTCAGATCGATGCGTTCGACGAAAACAGTGCCGTCGAGCAACTCGCAGCGGTTGAAACATACTTCGTAGGAGACGGTGACGTTGCGGCGGGAATTTGATCCCCCTGGGCCGCCTTTTTGCACGTTCAGTCTGACATCTGTGATGGTTGCCATAATTTCCTCCTGAAATCAATGGTTTTTGGTAAAATGGATTTTGTGAAATGGTCTCGTTTGCGCAAACGAATGCTACAGCCACCGCAGTCGCGAACAGAGCAAGTCTGTGTGTTGCTATCAGTCTGCGCATGCGGCGCTGTTAGTATGAAAGATGCATTTGCACGGCGGCTTCCCGAAATTATTTGAAAAATTTCGCACGTTTCAATTTTAAGCTTGCTTTGCACTTATTTGCAACTTGAACCTCAAATGCATGAAACGTTCCTGTGGGCCATCTGGTTGTGGATTACAAAGAAACAACTTTTGTTACCCAGATAGCGTCCACACCGCAAGCCAACGCTGCCAAAATAAAATCAGAACAAACAAAAAAGGCACTGAACCTTGAAACAGGTTAGTGCCTTGAAAATCTTGCCTTTAAGAAGTGCCGGGGGCGGGACTCGAACCCGCACGGGGTTGCCCCCACTGGATTTTGAATCCAGCGCGTCTGCCAATTTCACCACCCCGGCAAATTGGTCGAAAAAGCGGCAAAATATAGAACAATCACCAGCAAAAGTCAAGCAACTTTCTGCAATTTGCCACATCAAGTGCAGAAAGCATCACCGCTTACGGACGAATCAGCCAATCCGACCACCCCATTTGCACACCCAGCCAGACCAAAAAGTACATCGTCAGCACAGCGTAGGTGGCGCTCACCAGGTCGTCGAGCAAAATCCCCCACGAACCATGCAGTTTGCGGTCGATTTGCCGCGCCGGCGGAATTTTGATGATATCGTAAACCCGGAACAGCAAAAAGCCCCAAAAAACCACCTGCCACAAATCGCCCTGGTGAAAAAGGATCGGCACGACCAAATAGCCCGCCACTTCGTCCAAAACAAAATTTCCGGGATCGTCTTTACCCCAATGCGATTTGGCCCAGGGAGTCAGCGCGTGGTTGGCATAGCTGACCAGGAAAAGCGCGATGGTGAGCGCGAGAACGTGCCAACTGAGCGGCAAAAAAGAGTAGACTGCGACATGTATCAGCACGCCCAGCAGCGTGCCAAACGTGCCGGGTGCAAACGGCATCAGGCCAAGCCAGAAAGCGGTGGCGAGCATGCGCTTCAGTTGAAAACTCATGTTCATTTTTTTGCCTTTCCCGCCATCTTTCTTGTTCGCCGTTGCATCGGCATGGGTATCTGTTTCATTTCCTTCCTCCACGTCATCCGGAATGTTCAGGATGCTCAAGGCTTGTAAAAAAGACAATGCGGGATTCAATTGCAAGCGATTTGATTCGGGCATGTTGCTGCAGCCGGTCTGTTTCTACTTTTCACTTGATTTTTTGGACGGCATTCGAGATATTAGCTTCTGTTGTTAAGCTTACATTTTTTCGAGAGTTGCAGGCGCATCGCGCGAGGAGAACTGCTTGATGGCGGTGGTTGCGCATGCGGAGCTTTGAACCAAGTCCGGTGTGCCGGGCTTTTTCTTTTTATGATTTTGAATGGCTACTCCGGGCAAACCAGATGAAGCACTGCTGTTCATTGCCTTTTCATTTCAGCGCACCATCGCTCTGCCGACACTGCAGGACCTTGCGATTGCGCCATTTGGTCAGGTGTGGCAGCAGAGTGCGCCCTTTGCTTTTGCATACAGCCAATACTACGCGCAGGAGATGGGGCCTGACCTGCTGAAAATGTTTGTTGTCTACGATCAGATTTTCGATATCGAGCAAGCGGTTGCCATGAAGATGCGCGCGATTGAGATCGAACAGGCTACCTCCGAAAACGGCAATCGCACCATCAATATCGACCCGGGCTATGTGACACTGGCGAAGCTGGTGTTGACCACCACCAAAAATTTCGATCATCGCATTCATATCGGAGCAGGCATTTTTGCCGATGTTCAATTGCGCTTTCGCAATGGCGAATACGTCACCAATTCCTGGACCTATCCCGACTATCGCGAAAAACAGACGTTTGACTTTTTAAAATCCGCAAGATCTTATTTACACCAACTGGTGAAACAGCATGAAGCTAACCTACAAAGTGGCCGGCGTTGATATCGATGCGGCTGAATCCGTTGTCAAAAAAATCGGGCAGCTTGCCCGGAAAACCCATCGTCCCGGCGTACTGGGTGGAATCGGGCTCTTCGGCGGTTTTTTTGAGCTCGATTTAAAGCAATACCAACAACCGGTTTTGGTTTCCAGCGTCGATGGTGTCGGCACCAAAATCAAAATCGCCTGCGCGATGGACAAATACCGAGGCATCGGCATCGATCTGGTCAATCATTGTGTTAATGACGTGATGTGTTGCGGGGCAGAGCCGCTCTATTTTCTCGACTATTTGTCGCTCGGCAAAGTGGAAGGCAAAGCGGTTCTGGAGCTTGCCGAGGGGCTTACGGAGGCCTGCGCCTACAACCAGTGCGCACTGATCGGCGGAGAAACGGCGGAAATGCCGGACATTTATGAGCCGGGCGAATTCGATATTGCCGGCACGCTGGTTGGTATCGTCGAAAAATCGCAGGTGATCGATGGCTCCCACATTCAGAAAGGCGATGTGCTGCTCGGCTTGAGCAGCAGTGGCTTGCATACCAACGGCTATACGTTGGCACGTCGCATCATCGAAATGTCGTCGGAATCGGGGTATCACACCACCTACCCGGATTTGGGTATGAAGATTGGCGATGCACTGCTGATTGAGCACAAATCCTATTTTCAGGCAGTCAATGCGGTGCGGCATGCCGAAGGGCTGCATGGGATATCCCACATCACAGGCGGCGGGCTGGTCGGCAATACCTCGCGGCTATTGCGTGAAGGTCTGGGGCTGGACATCGATTGGCAGGCCTGGCAAATACCGGCCATTTTTTCACTATTGCAGCGCCTTGGCGACATTGACGACCAGGAAATGCGGCGCGTTTTTAACCTCGGCATCGGTTTGGTGCTGGTGGTCGCTGCCGATGCGATTGATGACATCGAACAAGCGCTGGCAAGCGTCGGCGAGACTGCGATCCGGATTGGTCATGTCGTGTAGAGCAATTTACAGTAGGACTTCTCCTGCAAATTGCATTTTTGAATAATTGCAAATTATCAATCAACCCAGAGGGTACAGCCGTGGCAAAAGTCGCCATCATCGGGGCTGGCAGTTGGGGCACCGCAATAGCGCGCCTGCTGCTGCAAAACGGCCACAATGTTGTTTTATATGGTCGTGAAACGGAATTGATCGAGCGAATGCATCAGACCGGCTACAACGATGTCTTCCTTCCTGGCGTGAAGCTGCCGGACAATCTTGCGCTGACAAGCAATATGAGTGATGCCGTCCGCTTCGGGGAAGTCGTGGTTTTAGCCATTCCATCGCATGCTTTCCGGGCGACGCTTTCTGCTGCGGTCAAAGATTTTACAGAAAAAAATGTGCGGGTGGTGAGCGTCACCAAAGGCATCGAAACCGATACACTGAAACCGATGCACGAGGTTGCTGAAGATGTGCTGGCTGACCGTCGTTTCGATTTTATTTGTCTGAGCGGCCCGAGCCATGCTGAAGAGGTCGCCCGGGATATTCCAACCACCATTGTCGCTGCCTCGCATCATCTCGATGCCGCCAAAGACATTCAAAAGATTTTCATGGGACCCAATCTGCGCGTTTATTCGCACGCAGACATCATCGGCGTCGAATTGGGTGGGGCGCTTAAAAATGTGATCGCGCTGGCTGCCGGCATTTGCGACGGCGTGGGTTTTGGCGACAACACCAAAGCAGCCCTGATGACACGCGGTCTGGCGGAAATGACGCGTTTGGGTGTGGCGATGGGAGCGAATGCCATGACTTTTGCCGGGCTTTCCGGGATGGGCGATTTGATTGCAACCTGCATGAGCCGCCACAGCCGCAATCGCTTCGTTGGCGAACAGATCGGTCAGGGCAAAACGCTACAGGAAATCCTCGACAAGATGGAAATGGTGGCGGAAGGTGTGCTGACGACCAAAGCTGCTTACCTATTGTCAAGAAAGCATAAAATCGAAATGCCAATTGTTGAAAAAGTGTATAAGGCACTTTTTGAGAACGAATCTGCCCGCAAAGCTGTGGCTGATTTGATGAGCCGTGAAGCCAAAGCAGAAGAATGGGACAGTTGATGATCAAGTCCATTTTGGTATCCGTAGACGGCTCGATTTATACCGAATCGACATTGCGCAATGCCATTCATCTGGCGAAAGCTTTTAATGCGCGGGTGCGGGTGCTCTCGGTTGTCGACGCACGTACGTTTGAGTGGGCGATGTCAGTGGGAGCGGATGCGTTTGTGCCAATCATCCCTTCCGCGCTCTACCTCGAAGAGACCAAGAATCTGCAACAGCAAAAATCGGACATGGTTTTGAAGAAAAGCCAAGCTGTTCTGCGCGAATCGGGTATCCAGTTTACTCTGCACAAAGAAGTTGGCTCGCCCACCGATGTGATCAGTGAATATGTGCGTACTGCGGACTTGCTGGTGATGGGAGCGCGCGGCGAATTTGCTGCCTGGAAAAGCAAAAGTATCGGCGCGACGCTTGATTTCGTCAGCCGCCAGATTCACAAGCCGATTTTGATTGTCAGCAAAGAATTTGTTGCAATGCGCAAAATATTGGCCGCATACGACGGCAGCGATACCGGCAATAGCGCGCTCAGCCTTGCTGGCTATTTTGCCAATCGTCTGAAGCTTCCGATAATGGTGATCAATGTATCCACCCGGGCAGATGAAGCTGGCCGAATTCTCGATGAAGCAGAAAAATACTTAGCCAATTATGATGTATCGTGTGAAAAAAAACATTTGCAAGGCTCGCCTGAAAATAAAATTTGCGAATTTGCACAAGATCATGCGTACGATTTGATCGTCATGGGTGCCTACGGCCACTCGCGTATTCGCGAAGCGATTTTGGGAAGCACTACGCAAACTGTAATGCGTAAAGCGCAAATGCCGGTATTACTGGCAAAATAAATGCAGATCCGTGCCAATGCAGTGTGCAATGCCTTGGCAATACAAACACAGAACGGAGACAATGACCATGCAACCGAAAGCCTTGACCATCAAGGAACTGATGACCTCCCCACAGCAATATATCGATCAGGAAGTCGCGCTGTCCGGCTGGGTACGAACCGCGCGCGTTTCGAAAAACTTTGGCTTTATCGAACTCAACGATGGCAGCATGTTCAAAAATCTGCAGCTCGTTTTCGAAGACCAGCTCACTAACTTTGCCGATATTGCCAAAGTCAGCATCGGTACCTCGCTGCAAGTGCGCGGTGTTTTTGTCAAATCACTCGGCGCAAACCAGCCTTATGAAGTGAAGGCGACCGGGATTGACATTGTTGGTATGGCCACACCGGACAATCCGATCCAAAAAAAGCGTCATACTTTCGAATTCTTGCGCACCATTCCGCATCTGCGCTTGCGCACAAATACCTATATGGCAGTTTTTCGGGTGCGCTCGCTGCTTGCCCAGGCGATTCATGAATTTTTTCAAAAACAAAATTTTGTTTATGTGCATACACCGATCATTACCGGTATTGATGCAGAGGGCGCTGGTGAAATGTTCCACGTATCAACGATCGGTGCTGAGAATTATCCGCGCAAACCAGATGGTTCGCTGGACGAATCGCAAGAGTTGTTGGGACGGCAAACCTATTTGACGGTGAGCGGGCAACTGGCAGTTGAGGCATTTTGCATGGGCTTTCGGAACGTTTACACCTTCGGACCAACCTTTCGCGCCGAAAATTCTAATACAGCCCGCCATGCCAATGAATTTTGGATGATCGAGCCGGAGATCGCCTTTGCTGATTTGCAGGACAACATGAATCTGGCCGAGGCGATGATGAAACATCTGATCAGCTATGTGCTTGAAAATGCACCCGATGAAATGGCTTTTTTTAACAGTTTTATCGATAAAGGTTTGCTCGAGAGATTACAGGGAGTGCTCAACGCCAAATTCCAAACCATGACCTACACGGAGGCTATCGATATCCTGCAGAAATCTGGTGAGCAATTTGAATATCCGACGGAGTGGGGACAGAATTTGCAAACCGAGCATGAGCGTTATCTGGCTGAAAAGACCTTTAACGGGCCAGTTTTTGTAACCGATTACCCAAAATCGATTAAGGCATTTTACATGCGGATGAACGATGATCAAAAAACGGTGCGCGCGATGGATTTGCTGGTCCCGGGTGTCGGTGAGATCATCGGCGGCAGCCAGCGTGAAGAGCGCTTTGATTTGCTGGTCGAACGCATGAAAGAAGAAGGGCTGCCGGTCGAGCAATACCAATGGTATCTGGACATCCGCAAATTTGGCACCTTCCCGCACGCTGGCTATGGCTTGGGCTTTGAGCGGGCGTTAATGTACATGACGGGCATGAAAAACATCCGTGATGTCATCCCATACCCGCGCACGCCGAATAATGCCATGTGTTGAGCAGGTGCAAAGACAGAAGGGATTTAGGGTGCAGGCTTGGAGGCTAAAGAAATTACGCAAAGCCAAAGATTGAATGGCTCTGCATAAAAAATTTCTGCGTTCTAAAAACCCTCAGCCTAACTACCCGGTAAAGCGCATGAAAACCATCAAATTAAAAATCCGTGGCCGGGTGCAGGGTGTCGGCTATCGATACTTTGCGCTTCGAAAAGCCAATGATCTCGATATTAAAGGCCGGGTGCGCAACTGCCCCGACGGCAGTGTCGAGTTGTTTGCGCAGGGCTCGCTGGCAAATTTGAGCCAATTTATAGCGATTCTCAAGCAGGGGCCAGCGTTCGCCTCAGTGAATGATATGCAAGTGGATGATGTTGCAGAATACGATTTATATAAAGATTTTCGTGTGATCCATTAGAAAGGACAAACCGTGCAAAAACTCGAAACATTTATCCGCAATGTACCCGATTTCCCGAAAAAGGGCATCGGTTTTAAAGATATCACCACTCTGCTTAAAAATCCTGAAGCCTTCCGTGCCAGTCTGGATGCGATGCAAAAAGCACTGCAAGGCGAAGTCGATGTGATCGTTGGTATTGAATCGCGAGGCTTTATTTTCGGTGCGGCTCTGGCGGATCGGTTGGGCGTCGCTTTTGTGCCGGCGCGCAAGCCTGGCAAATTGCCTGCGGAATCGTTGCGAGCTGAGTACGAGCTGGAGTACGGCACAGACGCGCTCGAAATTCACCGCGATGCCATCACAAAGGGACTGTCGGTCGCTATTGTCGATGATTTGCTGGCTACCGGCGGCACCGCAGCAGCCACCTGCCGGCTGGTCGAAGAGTTAGGCGGCGTGCTACATTGCTATCTGTTTTTAATCGAATTGTCGTTTCTAAACGGGCGTGAAAAACTCAAAGGCCATCGGGTAGAGTCCTTGATTCAATACGCTGGCGAATAGCCGTTAATATTTAAAAATGACACCACAGGCTTCTGATAACGAGAACGCATGCACTTTCCTTCCAAATTGCCCGATGTGGGCACAACCATCTTCACGGTGATGACACGGCTCGCCAGTCAGCACAATGCCATAAATCTGTCGCAGGGCTTTCCTGATTTTGACTGTGATCCCGAGCTGGTCGAGTTGGTCTGTAAATATATGCGCGATGGCCACAATCAGTACGCGCCAATGCAAGGTATCCCGGTTTTGCGCGAGCGTATCGCCGAGAAAACGCAGGAACTCTACGGTGCGACCTTCGATCACGATACCGAAATTACCATTTCCTCTGGCGCCACGGAAGCGCTATTCGCTGCGATCACGGCTGCTGTGCAACCGGGTGATGAGGTGCTCATTTTTGAGCCTGCTTATGATTCCTACGAACCGGCGGTCAAAATCAATGGTGGTATTCCCATCTATATCAAGCTCAAATTTCCAGCCTACCACATCGATTGGGATGAAGTCGCACGGGCAATCACGCCGCGCATAAAGCTGGTCATTTTAAACACGCCGCACAATCCCACCGGTGCAGTGCTCGGCAGGGCCGACTTTGCCGAGCTGGCAAAACTGCTCGATGGCACCAATATTTATATCATCAGCGATGAAGTTTATGAGCATATCATTTTTGATGACCTGGAGCACGAGAGTGTGGCGCGGCATCCTGAATTGATTGCACGTAGTTTTATTATCAGTTCCTTTGGCAAAACGTATCACACCACCGGCTGGAAGGTCGGTTATTGTCTGGCGCCAGCGTCTTTGACGGAGGAGTTTCGCAAAGTCCATCAGTTTTTGACTTTTGCTTCCAACACGCCGGTACAATTGGCTTATGCAGAATATTTGCTGCAAAAGAACAAATATCGGGAGTTGCCGAAATTCTATCAGAAAAAGCGTGATACTTTTATCAGGTTGCTGGAGAACTCACGTTTCCGGATTATTCCATGCCGTGGCACCTATTTTCAAATGTTGGATTATTCCGTCATTTCCAATGAGCCGGATATGGTGTTCGCAGAGCAGCTGACAGCGCAGCACGGCGTCGCTGCCATCCCCCCCTCGGTTTTTCATCATGATCAGCGCGAAGATCGAGTTCTGCGATTTTGCTTCGCGAAAAAAGACGAGACGCTCGAGCGAGCAGCGGAGAAATTGTGCGCGATTTAAAAGTGACTCTGGTGCAGGCAAATCTGGTTTGGGAGGACCGCGGTGCCAATCTCGCGCAGTTCGATCACCATTTAGCCAGGCTGCAAGAGAAAACGCATTTGGTTGTGCTGCCGGAAATGTTCTCGACGGGCTTCAGCATGAATGTGGCAAAATTAGCGGAGGGAATGGATGGGCCAACAGTGCAATGGTTGCAGAGCAAAGCTGCACAGGTTGGTCTGGATATAATCGGCAGTGTTATAATTGAAGAAGATGGTCGTTATTTTAATCGCCTGCTATGGGCCAGGCCAGATGGGCAACTTTTCAAATACGACAAACGCCATCTTTTTCGTATGGCGGGCGAGGATAAAGTATACAGTGCAGGCGATACCCATCTCACCGTTGAATTGCAAGGCTGGCAAATTCGTCCTTTTGTCTGCTACGATCTGCGCTTCCCGGTTTGGACACGTAATGTTGGCATGGCGTACGACCTGGCGATTTTTATCGCCAACTGGCCGGAAAAACGCGCGGCGCATTGGCGGGCTTTGCTTGCCGCGCGTGCTATCGAAAATCAATCTTTTGTTGTCGGTGTGAACCGCGTCGGCGAAGATGGAAATGGCCATCCCTATTGCGGCGATAGTAGTGTGATCGATCCGCTGGGCAATATTCTCTTCCATAACAGAAATAAGGCCTGCATCCAAACCGTCATGCTTTCGAGCGAATCCCCAAAAGCCTACCGCCGTTCATTCCCCGCCTGGCAAGATGCTGATACTTTCACGATACGTGAAGACGAAGTGTGAATTAGGATCTTTTTAGAGCATGATAAAAATCATTAACCCCTTTCAATTATTGCATCGTTTACTGCCTGTACAATACTACCAATGTAATTTTGGTCTTCGGAGTTTAAAGCTTTTGATTCGCCTGCTGCAGTCATTAGGCCAACAAAATACTTTGCTTTCTTTGTGAAAGCCCAAATCGCAGCCAAAGCAATGAGCAGTAAGCCGACCCCTATTCCACCTCCATCACCAGAGAGCATTGGCAAAATGCCAATTGCACCCAAGATCAGGGGCCCTTTGTATGATGGTGTTTCCTCAATCATACGAACGGAAGTTATATTACTCATAGCAAATGTTTGCCCACCAATAATAATACGCGAGTTGGTAACGGAAACGCCATTTTGGTTAAAAAATGTTTTCTCTGCCATTTTCAACACCCCTGTAAAAAGTATAGAGATTCCTATGATGGATTTTCATAAACAATGTATTGTTTATGATTTGTATTTGTGAGAATTCTGAACAGTAGGATGCAATGTTCCTTGCCGTTTAAGGCATTTTAAGCTCATTTAATATATTTCCTCACCGCAGCAAATACACCACCAATCCCCCAAGGCCTTCTACATCTTGTAGAGAAACAATACTGGAAATCGGGACGGTATAGGTTTGATGAGGCTGGTTGGCTTGCCCCCGCGAGGTAAGCACAATGTAATCAGTCTGCACTTCAAGCAAGCGACACGGGTGGCGGTCGTCTGCGTTGAGATAGATTTGCTGACCGATGTTTTTTTGTAGTAACTCTCGAAAGCTTTCAGGAGGCAGGCGTGGTTGGCGTGTCATATTGACCCCTCCATTGGACAGATTCGCTTTGAAAAATCCAGCAAAGCATACCCCCCAGTAATGCTTTGCTGGTCGGAAAGCAAATTGAGAAAGTTTTACCAAAAAGCACCAAGGTGTTGTGCTAATTGATGTAGCTGATAAGGCAAAGTCAGTGCCAAAGATGCAAATAGGTGGGTTCGGGTGCGTATGCTATTGTTTTGTATTAGGTTAATACGTTGGTAGAAAAGTGTGAAGTGGGCGGTCTAAAGCAAAAGAGTTGCATGCATGCAACTCTTTTGTGGTCACTGCATTTGGGCTTAATCCTTTGTTCGGTAAGATGTTGCGTCGGTGTTGCATAGATGCAGCACTTACCGGGGGTGAGCAAGCCATCCCCGGCATGACACGATGGGGTATATGCTTAATTGAGACGGCGAATGATGGCTTCTGCCATATCCTGTGTTCCGCAATGCGTTTCCGGATTGAGATCAGGTGTTACGGCTATGCCCTCGCGGATGACCTCGCGCACGGCTCTTTCGACACGCACGGCGGCTTCATATTCACCCAGGTGTTCAAGCATATTCACCCCGGCAATGATGATCGCGGTTGGATTGGCGATGTTTTTCTCTGCAATATCCGGCGCGCTGCCATGAACTGCTTCAAAAATGGCTGCATCCTTGCCGATATTGGCGCCAGCCGTTAAGCCCAGGCCGCCGACGAGACCGGCTGCCAGATCAGACAGAATATCGCCGAACAGGTTGGTGGTGACGATGATGTCAAAAAAATCAGGGTCCATCACCATGTGCATCGCACAGGCATCGATGATTTTATCCGTAAAGGTAATGTCCGGATACTCATTTGCAACAGCACGGCCGATTTCAAGAAACATACCAGTTGTGGCTTTCAAAATGTTGGCCTTGTGCACAAGTGTAACCTTTTTGCGATGGTGCAATTTGGCATATTCGAAGGCGAAACGAATTATTTTTTCCGAGCCTACTTTGGTGATTAAGGCGATGCTTTCCGCAGCGACCTTTTGGCCCTCGACCAAAATATCGTGTTCCATCCCGCTGTAAAGCCCTTCTGTGTTTTCCCGAATCGTCACCATGTTGACATTTTTAAATCGGGCACGCGTCCCTTCAAATGAAATCGCCGGGCGAACATTTGCATACAGGTTAAATTCCTGTCGCAATGCGACATTCACGCTGCGAAAGCCTGTCCCAACTGGCGTGGTCAGCGGGCCTTTAAAAGCGATCCGGGTTCGATGAATGGAATCGATTGTTTCCTGCGGCAAAGGTGTTTTATCGGCTTCGTAGGCTGTCATGCCGGCAATTTGTTTGTCCCAGGTAAATTTGACACCAGTAGCTTCAAGCACGCGCACGGCAGCTTCCATAATCGAAGGGCCGATGCCATCACCGGGGATCAGGGTCACATTATACATTTCTGTCTCCAGATTTTAGCGATTGGAATGGATTTTGGGCGCTGAAGTTACAAAACCAAAGCGGTTGATGCAAATATAAGTTGTTTGGAAATGTAGTAATTCGAACTGCACATGCTGGAACGAAAACATATCCTCAGGCAAGGTTCATTTGGACAATTGGCAACATAAACGGATTGAAAAGGACGTTTATATTCATCGCCGCAGGCAGTATTTTGCAGGTCTTACAGCTTCCGCTAAAAAAATAAATACTCTCTCAAAGCGCGATCTTCTCGCAAATTGAAGCGTAAGTATGAAGATGCAAATTGCAGGACCAATTTATCAATCTGAATAATGCGGCGCCTGTCGCCATTTGTTCAGATTTTGCACTTCCAAAGTTTGCAGTCCTGAGTGCAGGAGTCCAAGGTTGCAAAAATGATTTTTATTTAACAAATGGCGTGCACATGTTGCTTGCTTTTCAAGATTTTGTTCTGCTATATTTGCGCCCATTATTCACTGTTCGCTTAAGGATATCTTTTTTAAAGGAGTTAAAAAATGTACACGTACAAGCATGGCGGCAGGCATGGCGTAGCACAGCACCTCGAAATCGCCGACGATCTTGTGGTGGTGCGAACGAAGGACAAGAAAGAGCTGGATCAGGCGATAAAATCGAAACAGGGCAAAAGCGTTTTGTCAAGGCTTACACCGATCGCCAGATTTTCTGAAGCCGACGTGACGGTATTGCAGTGCAAGCACGATCGAAGCCAGTTGCTGCAATTGCGTGACCAGGCGAGAGCACAATTTAAGCAAGAAAAAGACATCCGCTTTGCGGGGCGGGTCCTGCGGGATCAGGCACTGGGAGCGCCGGTTGTTTATACCGAAAACTTTTTTGTTAAATTCAGAGATAGTTTAAGCGATGATGACTGCAAAAGGGTACTCGATAAGCACAATTTGACTATCAAAAAGAAGGTGAAATATGCGAGCAATGCCTATTTTGTGGCTGCACCGGAAGGAACCGGCCTTGCTATCTTTCAAATTGCGCAAGACCTGCTTGATGAAAAGGATGTCGAGCTTTGTCATCCGGAATTGATACGACAAGTTGGCCGCCGTGCGATTGCGCCACAACAATGGCACTTGCAGCAAAGCGTTGTGAATGGCAAGACCATTACAGCGCATGTCAACGTAAACGCTGCCTGGGAAATCACTAAAGGCAAGGATATTGTGATTGCAATCATTGATGAAGGCATCGATATTGATCACGAAGAGTTTGAAAGCGCAGGCAAAATCATTGCTCCCAGAGACGTCACTGAGGGCAATGATGATCCGCGTCCGAAAGACCGGTATTACACTGAAGATCACGGCACAGCGTGCGCTGGCGTCGCCTGTGCGGACGGAAAGCATGGTGCTTCCGGTGTCGCTCCGGAAGCCAGGCTGATGCCGATACGCCTGGTTTCGAACCTGGGTTCGCAGGCAGAAGCCGATGCTTTTGAGTGGGCGGCGGATCATGGCGCCGATGTGATATCGTGCAGTTGGGGTCCTGCTGACGGGCAATGGTGGAACCCGAACGACAGCACCCATAATGTGATGGTTTCGCTGCCTGACAGCACGCGGCTAGCCATCGATTATGCGGTGAACACAGGTCGAGATGGCAAAGGTTGCGTGATTACGTGGGCTGCCGGTAACGGCAACGAGAGTGTTGAAAATGATGGCTATGCCAGCTACGACAAGGTCGTCGCGGTTGCCGCATGCAACGACCGAAACAGCCGGAGCGTGTATAGCGATTATGGTGAATCTGTGTGGATTGCTTTTCCGAGCAGCGATGTTGGTTATGCCCAATTCAATCATCCTGTGCCACAAACTCCAGGCATCTGGACAACAGATCGGGAAGGGAAAGCTGGCTACAATCCCGGCGTGCTCAATCCGAGCTCGCCACCACCGGGAGATGATCATGGCAATTATACCAATGATTTCGGTGGAACCTCCAGCGCTTGCCCGGGCGTGGCGGGTGTTGCCGCGCTCATCCTTGCAGCAAATCCGGATCTGCATTGGAACCAGGTCAAGGACATTTTGCGCCAGGCCAGCGTCCAGATCGATACCAGCGGTGGCAGCTATAGCGCCGATGGTCATAGTCCATATTACGGCTATGGCCGCCCTGATGCAGCAAAGGCGGTTCAGCTTGCACGCAATGGATCCACCGAAGTTACCTACGAGAAACTGGCGTTTAAAGCATCGACCAATGGTAAGCTCGATGCCACCAACTCAGAAAAAGTCTTTGCATTGAATCTGCCCTCAGCTGCTCGGGTTGTACTGGATGGTCCAAATGGCGTCGATTTCGATCTTTATATTAAGAAAGATGCGCCACCAACAACGACGGATTTCGACCTGCGAGCATGGACAGCCAGCCCGGATGAGGCGCTGAAGGTTGCGCCAGAAGCTCCCGGATTGTACTATATATTGGTTCGCAGCTACCGTGGGGGTGGCGATTTTTCGCTTGCTGTCGAGCTTGAATAGTTAAGGATGTGCTGCACTTTTAGGTCGCATTGCTTTCACGAAACGTATCGAGGTTTTCCTGGCGATGCAAACGCCTTGAGAGCCCCGATGCGTTTTTTTTGCCTTTTTCGGCATCTCTATGCAACTCACTGTTTGCGGATGAAATCGATGGTCCATGTTTTCGCAAAAGATTTTCCGTGATCCGTGCTGGTTTCCGCAAACCATCCATAGCTGTCATCAGCGGCGCTATGAAATACGAATCTGCTGATACGCGGCGCCAAGGTGTTGCTGGAAAAAAGATGCAAAACCAACTGGTTCCCTTCTTGTCGACCGCCGAAATACAGCAGATTGTTGCCACGATTGGCCAGATAAAGCGATTCCCAGCGGCGCATCGCCCGATTGTAAATACGGATGATAGATGTTGCGGCGTCGGGAAGACTGCGATCCACGTCATACCAGTTGTATTCCAATATTGCGTGGCCGTTCAGTGCATATGTTGCGGTTGAGGTCGATGGGAAGCGAGTTTGTTGGCCATTCGGCAAAGTGAGTTCCTGCGTTGCATCAAACACGCCAATTAAGAAATCAAATTGCCGTGCCTGCTCCGGGAGATGTGGAGCAGGATTGCCAAATCCGCTCGATGGCGCAAGGAAATCTGACTGTGGATTGCGCTTGCGATAGCTCTTAATAATCTGTTTCTGCCAACTCAATCCGTCATCTTTTGACACTTCAAAGATGAAATCAAATTGGCTGTCCGATTTTTTCTGATAACTGCCACGCAAATAGGTTAGCTTCATACCTCCACCAATACGCGCGACTGTTTGTAATCGCAAGTGCTCACCATTGAAATCGCCGTTGAGAACAGATATACTTTCGCTGAGACTGTTCGCTTCACCCAATCCCCACGTCTGAAAAGATGGGCTATAGGTTAAAAAAGCCATGGTGCTCAATGGTGTGCCAATTCCATCCAAATCGTCAAGTTGAAAACGCTCCATGAAAGCATGGCCGCGATTCATATAGGTGAATTCCGCCTGCCCGACCGCCGTATGCGCCAGACTGTCGCCCAGATAGGTGCTATAGGTGACATCCCACTGCCCGACTGCAAAAGCCATTTTGTCGAGCTCCTTTGGGGCATTTTCAGCTCGCTGTGTCATGGCTTTGCCCTGATCAAAAAATTTGCCGTCGCGCAGGTGCTGTGACTGCACAGGCATGGCTGCAAAGCAGAATGCGCATACTAAATAAAAACTGAATTTTCCAAATTGCCTCATCTGGCCTCCCATACAAGATTTTATTTGATTCCACATCATGGTTCTGTACATTGATTCTGATTTTTTGCGCGCAGGGGTGGTTGGGGAGACACGAATTCAGCAAAACCGTTTAAAAGGCCGAATCTCAAACGGGATAATCGGGTAGAAGGCTGAGCATGTGTTAGGCAAAAATCATGTAAGCAGATGAAGAACAGGGAAAGTAGATGCTGAAAATTCCTGAAACCGGTCTTGAGATTTTGGTGCCTGGCTCAACATCCAATCTTGGAGCGGGATTTGACACGTTTGGACTCGCTTTGCGCGTCTATTTAAGACTGCGCGTGCGCCCCGCAGATGCCTTTCATGTGGTGCTGAGCGGCGAGGGTGAGAGCGAGCTTGCCCGCGATACATCCAATTTAGTGCTGAAAACCTATCTGCGTGCGTGCGAACAATTCAATTTGCCAGCCAAATCGATTGCGCTTGAAATTCATAACGACATTCCACTGAGCCGCGGCTTGGGATCGAGCGGGGCGGCAATTGCGGCAGGCTTGCACTTGGCGTCCCTGCAAAGCGAGACACAATTGCCCATGCAGCAACTGCTTGAGCTTGGCTGCGAAATCGAAGGACATCCGGAGAACCTGGTCGCCTCCATGCTTGGTGGCTTTTGTGTCAATTGTTACGATTCAGGCAGATTGCACTACGCTCAATTTACTTCACTGCCTGCCTTTAAGGCCGTTTTGTTGATTCCGGATTTGACGATTTCAACGGAGGTGGCACGACGCTTGTTGCCGAAATCAGTACAATTCGCGGACGCGGTGGCCAATGTTCAGCGCGCAGGATTGATGGTTGCCGGCTTGCTCGGTGGTGATTTAGCGTTGCTGCGACAGGCTGTAAGCGATACACTTCATCAACCATTTCGCAAAAAGTTGATTCCAGGATTTGACGGTATTTTAGCGGCAGCTTATGAGGCCGGGGCAAATGCGGCATTTTTAAGTGGATCCGGTTCGACCATACTCGCACTGACAATTGATCCAGATGCTGCCGAAAGGATTGCGAAGGCCTTGAAAGCGGCTGCTGTTGAGGTGGAATTGCCAGCCCGCACCAAAATCGTGGAACTCCATACATCCGGCGTACAGAGCAGGTAACTCATGTATGCTATAAAATTGATAGCGGATCAACATCGACGGTCAGGGTAACGCCACTTTGGCTGGCAACCTGCCGGAATTGCTCGACCGCCTGGCGGATGGCTGTACGCATGCGGCTGGCGGACGCGTCCATTTTGCGATTGTTTTTAAGCAGAATTTGAAAACGAAAATACTGCTGCAATTTGGCCAATGGTGCGGGAGATGGACCGAGCACGTCAAAGGTTGCGTCCGATGTTCTTAACAAACTGGCCAACTGTAAGGTGGCATGCCAGGCTTTCTGTTCGTCTTTGTGGCGCAATTGCAGCAAGGCAAGTCTGCCAAAAGGTGGATAATGCAGCGTACGCCGATCTTCCTGCTCCTGAAAATAGAATTGTTTAAAATCGTGTTGCTGGGCACATCGCAGACAGAAATGCCCGGAGGAATACGTTTGTATAAAGACTTCACCTTGCCCGCCTTTGCGCCCTGCGCGCCCCGCTACCTGCGTGATCAGTTGAAACGTTTTCTCAGATGCACGAAAATCAGGCAGATACAGGCCTGTATCTGCTGAAATCACGCCTACCAGTGTAACTTTCGGAAAATCCAGCCCTTTAGCAATCATCTGGGTGCCAACCAGGATATCGTATTTGTGTTCTCCGAAGTCCTGCAAAATTTTGTCATGTGCACGCTTGCCGCGCGTGGTGTCGAGATCCATGCGCGCAATGCGTGCTTTGGGCAGCAGTTCCTGAAGCTGCATTTCAACCTTTTGGGTGCCAATCCCGCGGTAGCGAATTTCAGCACTTTGGCAATTGGGGCAAAAATTGGGCGCTTTCTGATTGAGATCGCAATAGTGACAACGCATACGCCAGCCTTTGAGGTGGTAGCTCAGGCTGACATTGCAGTTCGGGCAGGTTTCCACGTAGCCACACTCGGTACATTGCACAGCAGTTGAAAAGCCACGGCGGTTTTGCAGGATGATGACTTGCTCGCGCAGGGCAAGCTTTTCTTCGATTTTTTTTTGCAATGCCGGTGTGATAAAAAAATCGTCACCCTGTCCCTTTGGAGCGCGTGCATCAAGCAAGTTGATGAGATAAACCCTTGGCAATGGTATCTCTTCGATGCGTTTCAGCATTTCGAGCAATGTGTATTTGCCACGCAGGGCGTTTTGGTAGCTTTCCATCGAAGGTGTGGCGCTGCCAAGCAACACCACTGCGTTGCTGAAAACGGCGCGCATCACAGCCACATCGCGGGCATGATAGCGCGGCGTGCTATCCGATTGTTTGTAGCTGCTTTCGTGCTCTTCATCCACCACAATCAGGCCGAGATTTTTCACGGGGGCGAAAATCGCAGAGCGAGGACCGACCACTACACGAGCCCGGCCGGCATGAATTTTTTGCCAGGCATCGTAGCGTTCACCGATGGACATGCGACTGTGCATGACCGTGACCAGATCCTGGAATTCCGCCCGGAAACGGCGCACAGTTTGCGGCGTTAGGGCAATCTCTGGCACCAGCACAATCGCGCTGTTACCATCGGCAATCGCATGTCTGATCGATTCGATATACACTTGTGTTTTTCCACTGCCGGTTACGCCATGAATGAGAAAGGTGTGTGGAGTTTTGGTATCCAGCATCTTGCATATGCGATCCACCGCCTGCTGCTGCTCCTGATTGAGTATCAGCTTCGGAGCAGGAGGCACGCTTAAATCGCCATAATAATCGCGCTCGATGCGCCGCTCATACAATTCAATTCTGTGCGCCTTCGCCAGAACTTTCAGGGTAGATGTTGCTGATTTTGTTGTCTTTAAAAGCTGTGCTTGCCGCGCGCTGCCACCACTTTTTATGAGATAATCCACAATGTGCTGCTGTTTTGTCGTGAGCGGTTTTTTTGCAGCTGCATTGGCGTCGGTTGTTAGCCTCACATATTTTTCGATTTTGGTGTGATGGGCTCTGCCGCGAAGCTCGCTTTCCAGGACAATGAGTTGTTTTTCTTCAAGCTTTCTCAAGCCATAGGCGATGCCGGTGGAGCGGAAGGATTGTTGTAGCGTCTCGATTCGGGTCGTACCTTTTTCGCGAAGAATGCGAATGATTTTGGCCTGCGTACCATTCAAACTCTGCGCGGCCAGCTGCAAATCATCGGCAATCAGGCGTACCGTGCGCTTCGATTCGATGCTGGTACCGGCGGGGAGCGCGGCTTTGAGGGCTTCCCCAAATCCACAAAGGTAGTATTCAGCTATCCATTCAGCCAGCTGCATGATGCCCATAGAGATGACGGGCTCTTGGTCGAGAATGTCAGCAATTTTTTTGAGCTCGATATCTTCCGGTGGCGTCTCCGGTATTCCGACAACATAGCCCGTCAAAATGCGCTTGCCGAATGGTGCTAAAATGCGTATGCCTGGCTGCATGGCATCCTGCAAATCCTGCGGAACGAGGTAGGTAAAGCGTTGATTGAGCGGGACATCGAAGACAATTTCGGCATACATGTGAAAGGTGACTTTCGTAATAAATCGCTTTGAACGCAAGCTATGCAAAATCGTGATCGGGCATTGCGAATTGGTTGGAAGATGAGTGAAAAATCATCAAATTGCAAAGAATTTTTGCGGGCGAAACATAAAAAAAGCCCTCGCTGAGGAGGGCTTTGAGGATATCGAATGTTGGTGCGCTTAGCCGAGATATTTGCGCAAAGGCTCCAATCGTGAGCGATGGCGCAAGCGGCGCAACGCTTTTTCTTTAATTTGCCGGACACGCTCGCGCGTTAGCTTGAAATGCTCGCCAATCTCTTCGAGAGTGAGCGGGCGGTCGCCATCGAGCCCGAAGTAGAGCTTGATGATCTCAGCTTCGCGGGGCTTGAGCGTAGACAACACTTTGTCGATTTCGACTTGCAGCGATTCCTGCATCAACGTATCATCCGGCGGAGCATAGCGGTCACTTTCAAGGACGTCGAGCAGGCTGTTGCCTTCCTCTTCCTTGAAAGGTTCGTCCAGCGAAAGATGACGGGCAGATGTTTTCAGAACGTCAGCGACTTCATACGCTGTCATTTCCATTTTATCCGCGATTTCTTCCATGCTGGGTTCGCGACCGAATCGTTTTTCCAACTGTTCGAGGGCCCGACCAACTTTGTTGATCGCACCGACCCGATTGAGCGGCAAGCGGACAACGCGCGACTGCTCGGCCAAAGCTTGCAATATCGACTGACGAATCCACCACACTGCATAGGAGATGAACTTGAAGCCGCGTGTTTCATCGAAGCGTTGGGCAGCTTTGATAAGACCGAGATTACCTTCACTGATCAAATCCTGCAAGGGAAGTCCTTGCCCCTGATATTCTTTGGCGACGCTGATGACGAATCGGAGGTTGGCTTTTACGAGCTTGTCGAGGGCACGTGAATCGTTCTTGCGAATTCGGCGTGCCAACTCGATTTCTTCGTCCGGTGTCAGGGGAGAATAGCCGCCAATTTCTTCAAGGTATTTTTCGATTGATTGCTTTGTTCGCGCTTCGGACAACTGAACTTTTTTGGCCATAAGATTAATCCAAATAAAGAGATTTCTGCAGATTCATTCCCGCGTTTCATCAATGCATCGTAAAGCCTTTTCGTTGTTGCTGTTCAAAATCCTGTGCCGACATCCCTAAACAAATGACAGCTTGATGACTTCGAAAGTTGAGAATAAAGGTAAAATTATTGCGTAATTGAAATGATTGTTTCCTAACCTACAGACTGACCCGCAAATTTGCGGAAGCCTGCGGAAAAAAACAAATTCCCGCATATTTGTGCGGTGCGATCATCTTGAATGAACATAATTTCTACGCTGTCTTGGCTTGCAAGCGGTTGGTCCGGCGAATTGCTTTTGCTTTGCGTAAGCGCTTCTTTTCGCTTGGTTTGACGAAGTAAGTCGATCTCCTCAATTGGCGGAGAATACCTGCGCGCTCGCACTTTCTGCGGAACCGATAGATTGCATGATCGATTGATTCGCTTTCCCCTACGATGACTTTAACCATATTTGACACATCCTTTCGGTTTCAGATTAAGTTGCTTTCATTAAACCGAAAATAAAAGGGGAAAGTTTCGTCGATAAGACAGGGAGAACAAATAGAAGGTTTTAAAATTTTTCCCTTTTCTGAAAGTAGCCCCAAATATAATAGATCTGTCTACGTTTGTCAAGTACAATAGCTTGAATAGCTATACTTTTTTTGTTTTTGCAGATTTCGCCGATATCGGCAAATAAATAAAAAATTCTGTGCCCTTTTCGACTTCGCTTTGCACTTTGATGCTTCCACCATGCTCCTCCACGATCTGCTGTGCAACCGAAAGGCCGAGCCCGGTGCCATCCGGCTTGGTGGAAAAATAAAAATCGAAGATGTGCTTCAATTCATCTGGCGGGATGCCTTTGCCTGTATCGCGAAAAACGATTTCGATCATGTTCGATGTTTCCTCTGCATCGCGCGTTAAAGGAGAGCGCATTTCGATAACCAATCTGCCGCCCCCCGGCATTGCGTGAATGGCGTTGATGATCATATTTAGAAAAACCTGCTTGATTTTGCCGCTGTCAATCCGGGCATGGACGTGATTGCTCTCATAGCGACGCTCGATGCGAATGCCTTTTGGCAAGGCCAGTGGTTGTTGGGTGGCAAGAATTTCATCAATTAAGTCACCGAGATTGATTTCTTCAAGTGTCAGCTTGGGTGGCTTTGCGATAAGCAAAAAATTAGAGACGAGATCATCAACGCGTTTGATTTCACTGGCAACGACATGGCTGTAATGGTCAAGTTTTTTCACATCGACCGCTGGCTTGTGAAATTCGCGATTGAGTATTTGCATATTGATCACCATCGAATTCAATGGATTGCGAATTTCGTGCGACAACACTGATGCGAGTTTACTCAGTGTCTCGAGGCGCTCAGCACGCTTGAGCTTGTTCTGGATCGTCCGCAGTCTGGTGGACATGGCGTTGATGTGGACGGCAAGCTGGCTGATTTCATCTTTGCCCAGTGGCTCGATGCGGTAAAACAGGTCCCCGCTTGCAATCCGCTCGATACCGTGTACCAGCCTTGTCACCGGACGCAAGATGATTCTCGAATAAAAGAACGCGATCAATGAGGCAACGGCTACGCTGGCGCCCAATAAAAGCTGGACCTGAAACTCCATTTTGTCAACCACAGCGAAAGCCTCGCTGGTTGGCTGCTGAATGACAATGCCCCAATTGATGCTGCGCGCCCGGATCGGCGAGTATGCAGCAACATTCTCAATGCCTTGCTGGTTAAGATAAATATCGCTGAAGGCCAGCTTTTCAGCAATTCGCGGCAGGCTTTCTTTCTCTCGAAAATGCTGTCCTCGCTGGATCACTTTTTCACGGTTGGTGTGAGCGATATATTGGCCGTCGGATCGAAAAACGAATGCTTCCGCGCCTTCGCCGCCAATCTTGCTTTTGTCAACCAGGTCCCACATTTCCTTCAAATCAACATTTGCGTGCAAAATGCTGATGAACTCATCAAATTCATTTACCACTGGTTCGTAAATGTCCATGACCGGCAATTGCTCGTCGCTGAGATAGACTTCGGTGACATACTCTCCGTTTGTCAGGATCTGCCGCCGCAGGGTGTCAAAATGGGGCAGACTGCTGCCATTGCCAAGGCGCCGGAATGCGGTGGACTGCACAATTCCGCCGTTGAGATCAAAAATCGTGACTTCCCTGAAAATGTCAAATTTTTTAACCAGGTTGTGAATGATGCGCTGCTGGTAAAGGGCGTTTGGTCCGTAAATCGATGGATTGTTGGCAGTGAGCTTGAGTTTTTCCGATACGCTCTCCAGAGTGAGTTCGATTTGCCGCGCGGAGCGCAGAGCAATTTCACGGTTGCGCTCTAAAATGAACTCTTTAAAGTTAGATTCGGCAGTGCGCACCAAAAAATAGCCCGTTGTCAACAAGGGAATGATCACCAGCAAAATATGCGAGGCGAGCAGTCGCGAAAACATGCGGTGCGGAAAATGGACGGGCGTGGATGTAAACATGACTTTATTTTTCTCTGCCGGAAAGGCGCCATAAATTGATTGGATTGATGCCGGATGAACTGGCATCGCGCACATTTTGAAGCTTGGCCGCATTGTGCACAGCATAGTCGTACCACTTAAAAAAGAGAAAGGATACCACACACTGGTTGTTTAGTGTGCGCTGCATGCCGTGCGCCAAGCCGATAATGTTTTTTCGGTCCGATGTCTGTTGAGACAGCTTATATTGCATGAGATAGGATTCATTGGAAAATCGAATAAAGCTGGTTTGCGGATTGGTGAAGAAATTATAAATTGCTTCGATGCTCTCATCAAAAGTGTACTCCGATAACACCGCTTCATACTTTCCGGAGCTGAGGTGGGCCTCGAGCTCACTAGCTGCAAGCGCTTCACCGATAATTTCGATGCCGAGCTGGTTACAAGCCAAAAGCACATCACGAGCGATGCTCTCTTCCAGCTCGATGCCTCCACGATAGGCTAATTTGATCTTGAGCTTAATTCCGTTCTTCTCGCGCACACCATCGTTATCGCGATCGATCCAGCCGTTGCTTTCCAGCAAATCTCTGGCGCGGCGCAAGTTATGGCGGTATTCTTCAATCGCAACATCCGGATAAAATTCATTGTCCGGCTCGAAAACGCTGCCCTTCGCAACCTCGCCCTTGGTCTGCGGCACACCATCGATCACGTGTACAACCAAATCCTGCTTGCGAATGGCAAACGAGATGGCTTTGCGAATCTCCAAATTTTTCAATATTTCGTGCTGCAGATTGTACACGATCATTTCGATACTGTGGGTTTTTTTTGCAATAGCGGTTGGCAGCATGACCGGATTATTGCGCACGACTTCGTGCGCCATCGCTTCTTCGCTAAGAACGGCGAAATCCACTTCGCTCAGCAGAAGTGCCTGGTACAAGCTGCGCTCACTATTGAAAAAGCGGTAAGCGACGCGCGTAATAGTGCCGGGCCCTGGAGGCCGCTTAAGCAAGATTTCGACGATTTTAGGACTTCGATTGATCACATCGAAGGGCTTGCCGTTGCCGGTTGCACTAAGCGGGTAGTCCAGATCATCGATACGGATGGTGATTTTTGTATGATCAGTAATGCCGGTGAGCATTCCAATGACAATATTTTGGCTCAAATCCCGGCGTTGTTGCAGGCGGATCGATTCAGTGCCCTCCTGGCCGTACCCTAGGCTGGAAGTCGTTGCTAGCGCACCGAGCAATATTTTTGCAGCGAAGCTGAGTCGGTACCGAAATTGTTTCTTATTTTGGGGCATAAAGGGATTTGTATCGATAAATCATTGGCTGAGCTGATTAAGAAAGATATGCGCAGCCTCCACAACTTGTTCCCTTGAAACATCGAGGTGGGTAACGGCACGCAGAGTTTGTTCATCCATCATCGAAATCCGCACACCTTTTTGCTGCATTTTTTGGCAGAACTGTGATGCTGAAATATCACCATGCAGGCGCGCAATAATGATGTTCGTCTGCACATTTTCCAAATCGATTTCAACATCTGGAGAAGACGCAATGATTTCCGCAAACTCACGCGCATTGGCATGATCTTCTGCCAATCGGCTCAGATTGGTGTCGATGGCGTAGTGTCCGGCAGCGGCCAGCAAACCGATTTGCCGCATGCCACCACCCAATTGTTTGCGCACACGCCTGGCCTCGGCGATGAACTCGCGCGAGCCGGCAATCACGGAGCCTGCCGGCGCACCGAGCCCTTTCGACAGACAGATGCTGATCGAATCGAACAGCTGGCCATACGTTTCCAGCGACACACCACTGGCGATACTGGCATTCCACAATCGTGCACCATCGAGGTGCAGTGCCAACCTGTTTTTTTGGCAGAATCCGGAAATTTCTTGGATGGAAGCAAGAGGTAGGACGGTACCACCAGCAAGATTGTGGGTGTTTTCAAGCGCGACAACTTTTGAGCGCGGAAAATAGTACGTATTCGCCCGCAGTGCCGTGCGTACTTGCTCGGCTTCGATCATGCCTCGATGCCCGACGATTGTGCGTGCTTGAATACCCGACAAAACTGGCATGGCGCCACCCTCAAAATGCAGGAAGTGGCTGCCGGCCTCGCAAATCACCTCGTCGCCGGGGGAGGTGTGAACGCGCAAACAAATTTGGTTGCCCATGGTGCCGGAAGCGACAAACAATGCATCTTCCTTACCGAGCAAGCCGGCAACGCGCTCCTGCAAGGCATTGACTGTCGGGTCTTCGCCATAGACGTCATCGCCGACTTCGGCGTTGGCCATGGCTTGGCGCATGGCGGCGCTTGGCCGCGTCACCGTATCACTGCGGAGATCAATCATTTTTGCATGCTGTGGTTAAATTATACAAAAATTGCGATCTACAAATATTAACTGTACTGTATTTCAGGCGAATTTGCAAGCGAAAGATGCAACAAAAAGGTCGTGTTTTTACTTTCAAGTAGCCCGAAAATGCGGCAAAATGATCGACCGGTCATGAATTCTTTTGGTGAAAATCGACGACTTCATCATCGAGACTGGCTGTGCCAAGCTGACCTTCGGTCGCTGCCACACAAGTCGCAACCGTCGCATCACCAGTTATATTGGTGACAGTACGACACATGTCCAAAATCCTGTCCACGCCGAGAATGAGAGCGATGCCAGCGGTCGGTACGCCCACAGTTTCGAGTATGATGACCAACATAATGATGCCCGCCCCCGGCACAGCTGCAGTGCCGATGGAAGCCAAAACCGCAGTCAGAATAATCTGCAATTGTGCCGTCAGGCCCAGGCCGAGCCCCAAGGCCTGGGCGATGAACACAGCAGCAACAGCCTGGTACAACGCTGTACCATCCATGTTGATTGTTGCGCCAAGCGGCAATACGAAAGATGAAATTTCTTCAGAGACGCCGAGATTTTTCTCGCAGCGCTCCATAGTCACAGGCAGTGTAGCACCGCTTGAACTGGTAGAAAAGGCCAAGACCTGGGCAGGGCCTATGCCTTTAAAAAAGGTCGTAACCGGCATTTTGGTGAAAATTTTGAGCAAGCTGGGATAGGTCACAGCGGTGTGGATCAGCAAGCCGATCAGAACAACAATGCAATAGAATCCTAACGCGCTCAAAAGTTCAATCACAGACGAAAGGTTATCCGCAGCGACCGTGTTGATCGTTTTGGCGATCAGTGCGAATACACCGTACGGTGCGAGCAGCATGATAATATCGACCACCTTGATGACAGCGAACGTCATGCCATCGAAGAAATTGATCAGCGGTTGCGATTTCTCGGCAGGGATTAAAATGAGGGCAACACCGAACAAAATCGATACAAAAACAATTTGCAGCATGTTGCCATTGTCTGCAGCGGAGTCAAAAAAATTGCTGGGCACCATATCGACGAAAATCTGTAAGGGGCCACGTTGCTTTACCGTTTCAGCCCCTTCGACTTTCGAACCAGCTTCAGCCTCATAGGTGGCTTGCAGCTTTGCCTGCAATTCCTGGGGCACACTTTTGCCCGGCTGTAGCGAGTTGACCAGCAAAAGCCCGATTGTGACCGCAATGGCAGTGGTGCTGATGTAGATTGCGATGGTTTTCCCACCAATACGGGATAGCTTTTGAATATCGGCTAAAGAAGCCACGCCTGTGATCAGTGATGAAATGACCAGCGGCACAGCGATCAATTTCAACAAATTCAAAAATATGTCGCCAAACGGCACAATCCAGTTTTTGGTGAAGAGTCCCCAGCCCATGGATGCGGAAATAATGCCGTAAATGAGCCCCAAAACCAGACCGATAATGATCTGCCAATGCAGCTTGATCTTCATGAATGCCCTCCGAAAGTCAAATACCAAATCTGTTTCGCGTTCAAGGCAGGCAAAATAGCGATGACTTGGCGCGCTTGCAAACGATTACGTACAAATAAGGAAATGCGCACTGTGCATCAGACTTTGCATCTCGTTGTTTAAATGCATTTGAATGCAGATATGAATTGCGAGGCGAGTTTTACAGTCGACTTGAAATATGCAGGGGAATATAATAATGGCGAGTTGCACCGAATCTCAGTGCATGTTTGGGGTTTTGGATAATTCGATCGAAAAAATACGGTGAAGTGTTCCGTATCGAATTGCCCTCGATGCGCTATCCAAATGCAAGCACGCGCCTAAATCGCGCCGATGGCAAGCCGATACGGTCACTTTTGCTGCAGAGATCATGACAAAAATCAATAGATCAGGCGAATGCTGCCTTTGCCCGTTTTAAAATACAACCCAGGCCCACCGCCGTTGATTTCCTGCTCGATATAATAATCGTCGCGATCATCGCGCCAGTCGCGGCGCTGATTGATTTCAAAATCTGAGCGGAAATCGCCGCGATCGCCGATGTCGGCGCTGAGTGTAAAAGCCAAATTTTTTGGAAGGCGTACTTCGATCCGGCCTTTATAGGTTTCCAGCCGCGAGCGGCCGTCGAGCTTCTCTGCGCTTAGGTAAACTTCACCTTTATAGTTGTTTACTTCGATGTTGCCTCGAATGCCGGTCAGGCGAAATTCGCCTTTGTGGCTATCGAATATGCTTTCTCCGCTTAAGTTTTCCGCCTCGACGATGCCCTTGTACGATTCAACCAGTATCGTCCCCGAAAAGTCGCTGATCGATATTTCAGATTTGTGGTCATCGATTTGGATGCGCGCGGTTCGTGGCGCTTTGATTTCGTAATGAACGTAGGGAACGTTACGGCTTTGGCCAAACAACCACGAACGATCCGACGGCACATCGTCGTAGTCCGAGCGAATGGTGACCGTACTTCCGCTGCCATAAATGTCTATTTTGGTGGCTTCGACACTTTCCACAGCATACTGTGATGAAACATTGTCGCCGGGCTCGATACGTGCATAGATTTCGACCTGATTTTTGTCCCACGAAGTGAGCTTTATGCTGCCCTTGTAGGTTTCCATCCGCAAGCGTCCGTCTTTGTTTAAATCAACAGTTTGACGGAATTCCTTGCTGTCGCCCGTCCCCGCGGAAGCAGTGCTGTAGAAGGCACAGGCTGTCAGGGTGAGCCAGAAACCGAGCCAATAAAGGAGTGATTGATTTTTTTGAAGAGCGCGGGAGCGGGGATTGGAACGGCGCATATGGCCTTGCGTAAAATGCATCCTGTCCTCCTTTAAAATGCAATATGCATTACCTGATTTGTCGCTAACGTGCCCGGCTAAAAAGCGTGACATGGCATCAGGCAATATTGGTCTGTTTTAAATAAGACACTGCTCTATACGCGATGGTTTCAGAATGGATGCATTTTATTTGAGTGCGGAAAGTGCCCGTTTTTTTTCGACCTCGGTGCGGATGCCGCTGGCTGTGGTGCGATAGGCCGACTGCACGCGCGAATCGGCTGGCAAAGCGGCTGCCATGTCGATCAGCAAATTGGCGCGAGTGGCATCGTTGTTCACCTCGGCAACCGCCTTGAGCAGCGCCTGCCAGGTCGCTGTATCCAGTTTTGGACGGGTGGTCATATCCGAAATGATGATTCGCAGATTCGCATCCGCAGCGAATTCGTGCTGAATGCGGGTGGCGATTTTTAGAAGTGTAGAATCACTGAGCGTCTCCTGCTCAAGCAAACGTTCATAATAAAACCGCTTTGAGCGTTCGCGTTCAATCTGGTCAATTTCCTGAAAAACTGCATTTTCGCCATACCTGTCAACGAGACCTTGCGTGCGTTGTCGCGAGTTGATGCCTGCTTCGCGTACAATTTCCAGAAAAAGCGCAGCAAACCATTGTTGTGCAATTGAACTGAATACAGCGTTTTCAGCTTGCACTTCATAACGATAGCTTAGCGCCCCCTTTGAATCGCTTTCGACCAGCAGTTTGCGATATTGATTGCCGTTCTTTTCTTCCAACGCAAAAGAACCACCTGGCGAGATCGATTTGATCGCTGGCGGATCAGCCAAAATTTCCATCGTGCCTTGCAACTGGGCTTTCACCTGCCGGTAATCGCCAACCCATTGCAAGCGCATTTCCGTGATAATATTGTCGGTTGATTTAATGTTTTCACTGACGCTTGAAAAATCGCGCCACTGCGCAAATGCCGACTGTACACCACCTGCAACCAGCAATCCGCAAACCAGTGCGCTCTTGAACCACTTCATCTCAGCACCTCCTTTGCATTTGATTTTTGAGCTGCCGGCAATGTAATGATGAAATGTTGACAATCATAAATAAATTGTTGTAAAATTTGATTTGCAAATCGAATGGTGGGAAAAACTGTGGATTCTTGTTTCGGCGCGACGATGGACGCGGCGGATCATCAAATTTTGCTGTGCGTTTGGCTTAAAATTCCGCCGCGCCATCGATCGGTGTCGTCAAAAGCGCGCAATGGAGAAATCTTTGTGAGCTATTCTGCCGGTAAAAAAATGCTAAAAGTGGCGCCCTTGTGCTGTACACTGCGAATGGTTATGCTGCCACCGTGCCGCTTGACGACTCCGGCGGTCATCGCGAGACCCAGCCCGCGACCTGGGAATTTGGTTGTGAAAAAAGGATCGAAAATACGCACCATCACATCCTCGGGTACACCACAGCCATTGTCCTCAACAGACAGCGACAGCAGTTTGTGTGGCTGAGATTCAAACGGCCAAAATAATTCGTCCGGATCAATAGACGATGCGTTTTCCACGCCCAGCCTGACGTGCACGAGGTCACCACGGGTTTCGCAAGCCTCGAATGCATTTATCAGCAGCGCCCGCAGAGCTTTTTCCAGTTTTTCAGCATCGCCGGAGACTCGTGGCAGATCACTTTCAACTTGGTGCTGCACCCTCAGCCCATGTGGTAATTGGTGTACCTGGGCTTTTATCACCTTTTCCAATACCGCAGATAAATCGACTTTTTTAAAGTGGTAAATACCTTTTTCCGCTGCGAGTGAAAGTCGTTCCACAAAGTCAGCAATTTGTGCTCCGGCTTTTTCGATCAGGCGCAACTCTTCCTGCAACTGCGCGGAAATCGCCGTGTTTTTCGTTGCGAGATTGGCTGCTCCAATCGCGCCGACAAGCAAATTGTTGATCTCGTGCGCCACGCCAGCTGCAACGTTGGAGAAAAATTCTTTTTTATCCTGTTGATGCGCTTTGGTCAAATCGCGCCGCACAAAGGTTAACGCATCCTGGTGCTGTTGCGAACTGGATTTGGAAGCGTGCGAGGATTCCGAAGCGCCAGTCGCTGGCCCGGAAGTTCCGCGATGTTTTTTGGCTGTGTCCATGAGTCAACCTGGTCGATTTAAATTTGCAGCAAGTGGACGTGGAGCTATACGCAAGTGCTGTATCAAAAAAAAAGCATAACCCGGCACACTTCATTAGCAAATGAGCGCTGGATTATGCCTTCAACTTGCAGATCTTGCATCTGCCCGCTAAGGGATTCCCGATATCTCACACACCGGGGTGATTGTTTGGAAAATGATGAGACGCTTTTTTGATATGCGGCAATATACCTATTTTTTGGAAAATTGCAAGTCCCGATTTTCGTTTTTTAGAACAGCCTCGAGTTTCTTGCGCAATTCACCGAGTTTGCGGGACTTGCAAAAATCTTTTGTCTCGATTAAAACATCAATGCTTTCTTCGATTGCCTGGCGCAGCCGCAACTGGCGCGGGCACTGCAGCAACTGACAGGATTCGGCCTGCGGTTGACCGCCCGCGAGCGTTTCCGTCAAATTTTTGATATTGAGCAGGCTGCCAAAAACATTTTGCAGGGTGAGAGCCAAAAAAGCCTGCACCGATTGCTCTGGCTGTTGTGCCTGTACCGATTTTTTTGAAGCGGAAGCGAGTTGCTGCTGCAGATTCTGGAATTGCTTGATCGTTTGGTTCAGAAGCATCGTCGATTGATACGAACTGATCGCGATGCTGACTTGCTCGAGTAGTTCAGCGTATGAGAATGGCTTGACCAAATAGGCCACCACCGGTAGGTGAATGGATTTGATCGCTGAAGCTGCGGACGGATAGCCGGTTACCAAAATCACCGGCATGTCCCTGGCGATTTTTGCGATTTCGTCGATAAATGCCAGCTCATCATTGCCGGGCATTTTGATGTCCGAAATGGTGAGGTAATACGTATTGTTTTGAAGCAGGTTCACGCCAGCCTCGCTGTTTGAGGCTGTGTCACAGGCATAGCCAGCTTCTGTTAGCAAACGGGCAGTTGTTTCCCGAAAGATTTCCTCATCATCAACAATTAGAATTCTGGCATGTGTCTTCGGTTCAGACATCCATTCCTCCCTTTTTGGAAGCCAGAGGCAACCGGATGCGTACTGTGGTGCCGGCGGTTTCGTTATTTTCAAAGCTCAAGGTGCCTTGCAAAGACTCGACAATGCTTTTTGATATGGAAAGGCCAAGGCCCAAACCGCCAGTTTTCAGTCCATCTTTAGTGGTAAAAAAGGGCTCAAAAATTTTTGTTTCCACCTCCGCAGAAATGCCGGTGCCATGATCGATGATCGCAATCTCAAAGTGCATGTTGTCTGCAGATGTTCGGATACCTACCGGACTTTCACGCTCGGAAGCTTCTATGGCATTCTGGATCAGGTTGAACAGCACTTGACGCACCAAAGCTTCGGGCATGAAAACTTTTAAATGTTCTGATTGCAAATCCAATTGCAGCGGAATATTCAACTCCTGGCTGCTGACCTTCAAAAGCGTCACCACATCGCGCACGGTGTCATTGATATCAAACTCGCGCGACAGGTCGGGCGTTGGCCGGTACAGATCGTACATTTGGCGCACGATTTTAGCGATTCGATCGATTTCGTGTTCAATTTTATCGACCAGATCATAGTGACGATAGCCTGGATCGATGCCACCGCGAATCAGCGAAAAGGCATTTTTTATGCCTGCCAGTGGATTGTTGATTTCGTGAGCGACACGTGCAGCCATCCGGCCGGTGGCAGCGTGCTTTTCGATCTCCAGTTTTTGCTTTTCAAGCCGGGCGATTTTTTCCTCCGCTCGCTTCATTTCGGTGATGTCCTCGGCCACGCCGGCGACGCGGTAGATCTGGCCATTTTGATCGCGGATCGGAAAGGCGCGGTCTCGAATCCAACGCATTGAGCCGTCCGGTCTTCGAATGCGGTAGATCTCGCTGTAACTGTTGGTGGAATCGATGGTTAGGGAAGCTTCCATCACTTGCCCGCGCTCATCGTCGTGAATGGCATAAAACCAACTGCGTGGATTGTTGTAGAGACTTTCGCAGGAACGCCCCCAGATTTTTTCGAATCCCGGGCTGACGTAGTACATGTGCTTTTTGGCCGGATCGGAGAGCCAGAAAACCTCATCGATATGATCGGCAAGTTGCCGGAAGCGCTCTTCGCTTTCACGCAAGGCCTGCTCGACGGCTATGCGCTGAGTAATATCATAGATGCCACTGATGATCGCCTCTTCTCCTTCGTAAAGGAGCCTGCGAATAGAGAGTTGCACATGTGCAACATGCTTGTCTGGCGTGCGGATCTGCAGTGCATATCCCGAAACACTGTTTTCTTTGCCAATTTGCTCGATTAGTTTTTCGCGATCATTTTGTTGCTGATAAAAACTGAGCGCTGACTGTCCGATGATTTTGTCGCGAGGAATGCCAAGGATCGTTGCGGCTTCCTGATTGGCATACAGAATTTCACTATCCTGAAGGCGGCTGATGATAACAGGGATCGGCGCAGCTTCTGCGATTGTACGAAAGTGACGGCTCTCGGATAATTCCTGCTCTGCGCGGCTTTTTTCCCAGGCCATCGCGAAGATTTCCGTGACCATTTGCAGGGAGATCTGGTCCTCCTCACGCCACGACTTTTGGCTTTTTACCGCATCGAACCCCAAAAAGCCGATCAATTCACTTCGAAGTACGATTGGTACTAACAAAACGGATTGAATGGACTGCGAAACAAAAAGCTCTTTTTCGCTGCAGGCTTCCTGCGGCAAATCTTCAACTACCGGTATGCTGACGGATTTGAACTGCCAGAGATGCTTCATCAGCCATGGGCATAGCTCGACAGGAATATTCTGTAAATTATCGATTTGCGCTTCGATGCCCTCAGCGCACCATTCATGGACATTGCTCGTCAATTTCCCATCATCCGAAAAGCGGAAAATGTAGCAACGATCGACCTGGCAGAACTGCCCGATTTCCGCCAATGCATCTAAAATAACAGCATCGATTTCATTGGGATTGAGCGCAATGAAGCGCTTGGCAAGCGATGTCACCATTGTCTCGAAGCGGAGACGATAGTTCATTTTTTCCACCGCTTCGGTCAGCGCGCTTTCCTGATTGGTGATGATCGCTTCGAGCTCGGCTTCCCGGTTTTTTGAACGCGATTTGGTGGCATGAAACAGAGACATCGCAAGCAGACTTATCAGCACCGCCCATATAGATCCGAAATCGAACCGCAGCGATGAGTAAAAAGAAGTTGGCCCGCTGGTTGGTCCTATTTGTGCGGCAACTGCGTTTTGCGTATGCAAGATGATAAGAAAAAATCCCCCAGAAATACCTTGCGCAGCGATGCGCGATAACCGGAAGCGCATCGGGGCAAATGAAAATGCTCTGAGTGGTAAGGAATTCGTCATGCCCTGTTCCGTAAGGAAGGTTTGTAGTAAGGTGCCGGCAAGCTGGCGGCGGCCATATTACATAAAACTAACCCGTTGTGCGAATTAAATAAGCCATTGATGAGCACAAAATGGCCCAACTTGTCATACCGGAGGCATCTATTTTGACGTTTCCGCGGAATCTAGCGAAGTTTCCTCACGATGCCGAAAAGATTCCCTCTGAATGACAAGGGAATTATTGTTACATAAAAACAATGGTTTATCTAAAAGGACTATCGCAAAAACAATTCGCACAACGCGTTAAAACTAACGCTTTGCAAGCATTTTGCAAACAAAAAATAGCTTTTTCAAAATCAAAGTGTTTGAATTTGGGTACAGCATTCAGAACAAAATACCGCGCGCACGCAATTTTTGCAGACGATCAGCAATTCGTGGCACATCGTCAGTTGGGTGTTCAAATCGCTCACAACGCAATTTTTCCAATCCTTGGCGATTGGAAGGCGCGCAAAGCAAAGGATTGGAAAAACTTTGCAAAATCTAAAAATGACACTCTGCACTTTGCGGCAATGCAGCTACTACTTTCGCGATGAAGAGTTGTTTTTGAAATTGGCGGCGAGATAAAAATGAATCAAGCGCTGCTAAAAAGTGCCTTATCGCATAGGTAAGTGGCCTATTAGGTGAAGGCGTAACGAGACATTCCTCCCAAGATGGGGTATGGCTCGCTGCGCCTTTTTTGTTGCAAGCTGGTCATTTGTCCAGCCAGATTCCGGTGCGGTATAAGCGACAAGACCAATCGTCTATCTTGGCGCAGGATGATTTTGATAGAGACGCAACGTGTTGTGTGGCAATCGGTATGGAAGGGCAGGGAAGAGAAGAGATGAAGTTGGTTGTAATAGGTATGTTCATTTTTCTGGGGATAGGCCAACCTGCATTTGCCGAAGCAAAGTATTCTCAATCTTTACTTGGTGCTGTTGAAACCACGGAGCTTGCTGCTATGGCTGTAAAGGGAAAGCAGCAAGCATCCGTGGATGTACATGCTGATAGTCTTTTTGCAACAGGCTTGCGGGAAATTAGAACGAAAAACTGGCATGCAGCACGTGTCACCTTCGAAAAAGTACTGCTTCTCAATCCTCGCTATCCGGGCGCGGCGTTTTTCAAAACATTTGCTTTGGATAAAATTGAAACGAGCATTGCAGGGACACCGAGCTACAATATAGCGTTTTTTTACCAATTCGGCGCTGTGCTGGCAACGATGCTGATTGCACTTCTGACAGTCGGAATTATATCTATTTTTAAAGTATTGCATCGCTATGAGATGCTGTTTTTATACGTCCGCACAATCCATTGGACGGAGAATACCCGGTCACGAACCCACGAAAAGCGCCTGCCCTGGAGTAGTTTTTGGAGAAAATAGCAAGCTGCGGATAGCTAAGAGTTTTTGCAGCAGAGGTAGCAAGCGATGAATATGAGCAATCCAATTATTCGGAATGTTTGGGGTTTGGCCATTCTCATTGCCGCTTTGACATTCGGGGTGGATGCCCTTTTTGCACAGAGTGAAGTGAACGATGATTTTTTGAAAAAACTGCGTATAGCACGCGATGAGATGGAGCAAAATTTTCAGAAAGGACAAACCGCATTGCAGGCTGGCGACTATCAGGTCGCGAAGGAGTTCTTCGAAAAGGTGATTGTGAAAAATCGCAATTACCGCAATGTGCAAGCCAAGCTGCGCCAAATTGAGATACTGATCGAGCAGGATGCCTATTTGAATCGCTATGCGAGCAAATATGCGCAAGCACTTCAGCTTGAAGAACGCGGGCAACCAGAGCAGGCTCTTGAAGTGTACCGCGAAATTGCGCAAAGCAACGCGGCCTATAAAGACATTCAACAACGTATTGCTGCCTGCGAGAAAGCCATTTTATCGCAAAAGGCGACTCGATTGCGAATGGCGAAACCGGCAGCAGGCACTGCGCGCACACGCCGCTTACCAGCAAGTGACGCACGGGAGACAGAACTGCCCGCACAATTAGACTCACCTGCCAAGCGGCTCGCCACAAACCAGCGCGATCCACAAAATGTGCAGAAAAAGGCTGCGCTTGAGCCGAAGGAAAATGAAACTGAGATTCCTGTGCCACCGCCAGTCCAAAGCACAGACATTGCTTCAAAGCTGGAAAATGCTTTGGCCGTTGAGCAGACGATTTTAGAACAAGAAACCGCTGAAGGCCGGATAGAGCAAGCTTCTGATATGCGAAAAGTGAGGCGTGAACAGTTCGCTGACCAAACGCCTCACCCACGCATAGTGAAGATTGATGAAGATGGGGGCATGACACCGATTGACGAGACGCCTGTTGTTGATGGAGAAAAACGATCTGAGCCAGCCGTTGTTGTGGAGTCGAATGAACCGGGTTCTGTGGTGGAGAGCCCGTTATTGCCGCCTGAGAATGGTATGCCACTGGCCCAACAAGATGTGCCGGATGACGATGACAGTTCCAATATCCTGCTTTATCTTACACCACTTTTTTTGCTGCCACTGGCAGCCCTGCTCTATTCCGTTCCGGCAGTTCGGGCACGCTATTTTCTTGTTAGTGGGCAATTTGCGCGTGCGGCTGAGTGTTACGAGATGTTGATGCAGCGAAATCCAGGTAAAATTAAAATATATCAACGACTTGCGACAGTGTATATGATTGAAGGCAGAAAGGATTCGCAAGCCATCGCTATCTATAAAACGGCTATTCAAACAACTGATCAGCCAGGCATTCGCGAGCAGTTGCGCCAGGTGTTGACAGAACATTATTTGGAAGTGAACGAACTCGACAGCGATGCGATCAAGCTGTTGGAAGCGGCCGTAAAAAGCGAAAAAAGCAGCAAAAAGGGAAATGCCTTCATGCGAAAATAATGCTTATAAGGAGTCCGCTATAGCGGAATGCGGCGAAATACAGCGCTCGTTTGCAAAGCGATTTCGAAATCCCCTAAACTGGCCAAGCCATCCTCTGCTGTTGAAATACACCCCACCTTTGACGCCCATCCACCTGGCAAAATGTCTTTATCTCACCTGAATCTTTTTTCATAATTTGTCTTCATCTGCAATTCAAGTTTTGATGTACAGGTGTGTTTCTCTCACCCAACTGGAATCTCGGTTGGCAGAATGGCTGGAACTGCTATCAAACCGACTGCGTTAAAAGAAATCGCACCTTGAATCTGGCAAGGGCATTGTTATTTTATGTGCTGGCCAACGTGTTTGCTTGAAAAGACTTTCAACGTTGAAGAGTGCATGATCGAATACAGACCACTGTCTTCTTGAAGCCTGTGAAGAATCAATCTGCTCAATGACAGAAATTTTGGAAGGGCGGATGCGTTGAGACAATGGAGAAAATTATGTCTAAAAAATGCTTCTGCAACGTAGTGTTGCTGATTTGGATACTTCATGGAACTCCCTTCAATCTTGAAGCCCAGCAATCTCCCTGGCAAGCTGGCAAAGCCGCTGGTAATCGTGTTTCATTGTTGGGGCAGGCGCCGGTAAATACGACCCAAACTGCAGATATCTGGGGGTTTCAGGATGCCACTACAGGCAAAGAGTATGCGATTGTCGGCTATGGATACTTCAGTACGCCACCAAATGCCGGTGTGATGATTTTCGATGTCAGCGATCCGTCCAATCCGACAAAAGTCTCCGATATTGCGGAGATGCCCGGCTTTGATGTCAAAACCTGGAAAAATTATGCCTATGGTGTCACCGGTACTGCCACAGGTGAGCTCGGGCGCATTGCCGATATTTCCGATGTGACCAAGCCGCAGATCGTGGGCAGCATGCCGACCGCCCACAACCTGTTCATTTCCGGAAATGGCTATATGATTTTGGCCTACCCCGGCATTCGTATTTATGACCTCAATATCAATCCGGCATCGCCAGCATTGGTTTGGTCCGACAATCTGGGCGGCGGACACGATGCCGCCGTCATTGGAAGCAGGCTGTATGACTTTCACGGTGGGGCCGGTACCTTTATTTACGATTTCAGCAATCCCACTGCGCCACAACTGCTGAACAAAATCGTCGATCCCGCAATTCAATATCATCACAGCGGGTGGGTGACCGAAGACGAAAAATATCTGTTTATTTGCGACGAGCTGGCGCGACATCCGACGCCTGACATTACCGTTTGGGATATCAGCGATGTTGAAAATCCGCTAAAAGTTGCTTCCATCGCGGAGCCTGGTGCGACCATTCATAATCTCCAAATCGTAAAAAACTACGCCTTCATTTCCCATTATACGGCCGGCTTTCGTATCCTTGATATCACCGATCCGACAGATCCAGCTGTGATCGAAACCTACGACACCTCACCCGCCAGCGGTGAAGGTTATGATGGTGCGTTTGGTGTTTTCACGTTTACAGCTTCAAAAAATATTTACATCAGCGATGGCCAGCAGGGTTTGTTCGTTTTTTCATTTGATGGCTTGGCGACAGATGCAGGCAATGATATTGGGCCGCCGGCCGAATATGCTTTATCTGACAATTACCCGAATCCGTTCAACCCGGAAACCATCATTCGCTACAGTCTGCCTGAGCCCGGCCAGGTGCAGCTGGCTGTTTTTAACCTGCTTGGTCAGCCAGTGCGCACGCTGGTTGAACGCGATCAGAGCGCCGGAGTCTATAGCGTCACATGGGATGGGCTGGATGATGCCTTGCGGCAAGTTCCGTCAGGATTGTATTTTTATACGCTTAAGACGAATGCTTTCAGCGAAACCAAACGTATGTTGCTGATTCGCTAAAGCTGGTGCGGTGCGCTGACTCCTGCACCGCAGGCGAGCCCATCGGCATCCTGATGAAAGGAGACCTGATGATCAAAAAAGTGACTTTTACGGTGCTGCTGTTCGGCGTTTTTTTACAGGCCGGGCAGGCGCAAGAGTGGAAAAATCGTCAACTCGTTGGCGCATGCGATGGCTGCGAAGCTGTATTTGAATATGGCGGCAGGGGATTGGCGGCAGTCGATACGTTGCCGGATTTTAAGGATCCCGGGCCCAAGTTGAAGCTCACTGGCACGATTTACAAGCCAGACGGCAAAACACCTGCTGCCGATGTTATTCTTTACATCTACCACACCGACCAGACGGGCGTATACCCAACGCGCGGCGATGAACAAGGCTGGGCACGACGGCACGGCTATCTGCGTGGCTGGATCAAAACCGGCAACGATGGCAAATATGCATTTTATACGCTCAAGCCAGCCAGCTATCCGAATCGCAGCATTGCCGCGCATGTACATCCAATCCTGTTGGAGCCGGATGGCAAATATTACTGGCTCGGCAGCTACTTGTTCGATGATGACCCACTTTTAAACAGCCGCGAGCGTGCACGAAAATCACCACGCGGTGGGCATCCCGGTCTTTTGCATTTAGAAAGAGAAGGCGAGCTTTTGGTCGGCAAGCGTGACATTATTTTAGGACGCAATGTGCCGGAGTATCGCTAAAATTCTGCAGTTACATCCTTTGCCTTGAGCATGTCGGTTTTGAAGCCTGTATGAGCGGCATGCTCGCCGGGATTTGCCCTCTTTCCTGCCTGAATGTGCTTTCCTTTCATGAAATTCGATTTTCGCTTTTGAACTTTGCCTGCAATTTAATAGTTTAGTGCTGTTTGCATAATCGCAACGGATTCTGCAAATAGGTATTCTGAATTTTAACGAAAGGAAGTTTCCATGCCGTCATTTGATGTCGTCTCGGAAGTGAATCTGCATGAAGTCACCAATGCAATTGACCAGGCAAACCGCGAAGTGACAACTCGCTTCGATTTTAAGGGGACCGGCTCTCAGTATGAGCATACTGAATCAGAGATCACCCTGCATGCACAGGAAGAATATCAGTTAAAGCAAATGATCGAGATTTTGCGTCTGAAATTATCGCAGCGCAAAGTCGATATCAAATGTCTGAAGCTGGAAAAACCGGAGTTGGCCCTGAAAAAGGCGCGGCAGAAAATAGTTGTCCAGCAGGGTATCGATAAAGAAATGGCCAAAAAAATCGTCAAAATGGTGAAGGATGCCAAACTCAAAGTTCAGGCTTCCGTTCAGGGTGAGCAAGTACGCGTCACCGGCAAAAAGCGCGATGATTTGCAGCAGGTGATCGCACTGCTTCGCGATGCAAAGCTTGATTTGCCGCTACAATATGTAAACTTCCGTGATTGAATTGAGTTTGAATTCGATCAGGACATGGCGTAAGACTACCATATTTTGTCTTTTTTGCCTTTTTTCAGGCTGCGGTGGTGAAGCGCATAAGAAAGCAAAAATTCGTCAGGCAGTGCAAGATGAGCTGAAGCGGTATCCCGAAGCGCGGCTGGTCGACCTGTACAAATTTTTTTTTCAAGGCGCTTTTGGTCCCGGGCATCTGATCAATGATGCAAATGCCGCTAGCCGGTTTCTGCAGATCGAGCTGCAGCAGGCCGAGCAGTTCAGTGCGCTTGACTGGCATGCTGTCGGCTACGATGCATTGTTTTATCGCATAAATCTCAGGCTGGTGCATGATGGTGCGATTCCTTTTCGTGACTACCTGGAAGCCTTCCTGCAAAGTGCGGCCACTTTTGATGAGCCTGAGCCGGAAGCCTGGCGCAAAGAGTGGTACACTATCGTAAAAATCATCTCCGAAATGCCGCTGCAAATGAACGGCTTTCGGGCAGACAGCTCATGGCTTGAGCAGCAAATTGAAGCTGGACATTTGGTTGTACATCACAGTGAAATTTTCGAAGAGCGCTACCATCCGCACTATCGTATCATTGATCGCGATCACATTGAACAGCTTTTCCAACGTTTTTTGAAAAGCGGCCAAAACCGCTACAAGGAGGAGTGATGCTAACAAAAAGAACGTTTGCTTTGGCCGCCATTTTTGGTGCGGCTTTTTGGGGATGCCAGCAGAGTGGCGGAAAACTGGATGATGCAGAGAGGTGGGCAACTGATTTTGTGGCGAATTTTCAGCAGATCATGCCGCAGGTACCGCTGCTGCAAAGCCAAAAGAGCAATATGCTCGACGAAAAAGAAGCCTATGCGGTTCAACAGCAAGTGATCGATAAGTTCAGAGCAAGCGGCGAAAAAATGATCGGCTATAAACTCGGCCTGACCGGAAAAGTCAGACCCTTTGGTGCGCCGGAACCGGTGTATGGACAGCTGTGGTCATCCATGCAATTAGCGCAAAGCGACACTGTGCGGCTGAGCCATTTCGTGCAAGCGATGGTAGAAGTTGAGCTGGCTTTTTATTTTGCCGACGATGTTGACTATCCAGTTGCACCAGAGCAATTGCGCAAAGCTGTAGCGGCAGTCGCGCCAGCCATCGAACTGCCAGACCTTGCTTTCTCAAGTATGGAAAATCTGAGTTATCTCGATCTCATTGCCGCTAATGTTGGTGCACGGCATTTGATAGTTGGGGAAAAGCAGCCAATTTCGAACGTGGATATCAACGCATTGCAGGTTCGCATTGCGCATAATGGTGCGTTGGCCGGGCAAGGCTCTGCCAGTGCTGTGATGGGCGATCAGTGGAGTGCATTGGCTTTTTTAGCTGAAAAGTTGCACGCACGCGACAAAAAAATCAAAGCCGGGGAGGTTGTGCTCACGGGCACCATGACTGCGATGTCTCCAGCAAAAGTTGGGCGCTACGATGCCGATTTTGGCGAACTCGGCAGTCTGTACTTTTGGTGTAAACCGTAGAGCGCTCGTTTCGAAATTATCTCCAATCCGTGAATTCTTTGCCTTTGTCGTCATTGTGCTCGATGATTTCGAATTCGATACGCCCGAGAACCTGCCGGATCGCGCCGGTCGCGATTTCGACATCGACGCGCCATGGTCCGGGTTGCACGTTGCGCTTAAAAGTATAGCCTCGATAGCCGGCGTCGCGGCCGGGCACATAGTTGATTTCGTAGCCGATCACATCAGTGGTCGAATACGTATCGCGCTTTTCGTCGTAGCGCTGCCAGCGAAAATCAATTTTTTCTCGCCAGCCCGGTGGTGCAAACACCGAAGCATAGCAAAAAATCGTATCCCCCTCGGTATAGTAAAAATCGCTATCATCATCCCGCCAAAACTGAAAAAAATAGGGCCGAAAGTATTTCACTTTGTACAAATGGTCATCTTTGCGATCCACAGAAAGCGAGTGGAATATGCCGCTTTCCTGCAGGGAAATGGGCACGGGCGGGATCCAGTTTGACAAATAAAAGAAAATCATCATACCAAAGACTGTGGCCGACGAAAACGCCGGGCCGAGGACTTTTTTCGGGTGCTGTCTGTAAATTTTGCGGTAAATGAAAGATATAATGGCGCTGGTGATGAAGAAGCTGATCGCACCGCTTGAATAAAACATGGCACTGGTGATACGCTGCGATAAAATGGGGATGAAAAAAGTCAAAAAGGCAAAGGTGATAAAAAAGTACAGCGTGCACAACAGCGTGATGTTGGTGAGACGGTCACCCAGAAACTCATTGGCAACGAGCAAAACAAACAGCAAACCAAGAAAAATGATCGATTGGCCAACGGCTGCGCTTTTAAAATAATAGACCACGTAAGCTGAAAACAAATTGCCCATAAAAAACTGCAGAGCCAACGGATAGTATTTTCGATATTTCAAGATACGTGCATCTTTCGCTTGGCCGGTTTGGATGAGCCCAAGCAGCAATATGATACAACCAGCAAGCACCGTGTAGGTCAGTAAAAACAGATGGTCCATCAGGCTGTCGACCTTGAGAAAAAAGGAATCGCTGGTAAATCCATAGGCAAAAAAGATCAGCGGCAGGAAGCGCTCATACTTTTGGTAAAGCGGCATCAGCTTTTCCTTGCTGCGCATCAAGTCAGTTTTAATATGATCGATTTTTTGTTGGAAAAATGCCTTCATGCAAAATGTCCTTCGATAAAGCGTGACAGGTTGGCAAGCTACAAAGGAAAGCGTCAAATCGGTGTAAAGCAAGATATTTCAACGTTTCGCACTATGCTGTTCAGGTGTTTTAGTTTGACATTTTAAGCAAAATGATTATTTTAGCTGAAATGATCACATAATCTTCCGACAGGCTCTATATTCAGATCGGAGAGGACGGAATATGGGACAAGATTCATTAGCTGTGGCGGAGAATCCGGATTCGATCGACGGATTGATCCGGCAAATCGAAGGGCTGCCTAAAGAAGGTATTTACGTTGCAATTGCGATCGGTTTGCTTCTGTTTATTATTGGCTGGTTCGGCGGCACCAAGAATACACCTAAAAAGGTGTTGACATGCATTATTTTGGTCACAGTCGTAGGCATTTTTAGTTTGCCTGTCGCCACGGCACTGTATAAATGGCTTGCGCCCGGCCTGAGTCCGGTAGGGGCATTTTCTGTGGTTTATCTGGTGTGGTGTCTCTACTTAATCGGCATGGCAATTTCGCTGTATGAAACGCTGATTGTGACCGCAGACGAAGCGCGTCCCAACTGACAATGTACGCGGACACATTTGAAGCAGCCAGCATCAATCCCGATTTTAAAAGCTTCTCGCCTTCCACAGCGAGGAGCTTTTTTTTTGCCAACGTTTGCTCACCTCTGCTGTCATATCCTTTGCGGATGCGAGGGCGCACCGAATAGTCGATTTTTCAGCAATGCAGGATATGGAATAAAATGAAAAGACTGGTTTTGTTTGGATTCGTGCTTGTCTTCACCTTATTGGCAGGATACCTGCGGTTTGGGCCCATTGAGCCGGTGCGAAAAGTGGCATCGCACCTCCCTGAAGAGGTGACACGCAAAATTCGTCCCGAGATTATTCCTGCCATCGCAAACGACTTGGCATTCCCACCGGCAGTCGAGCTAAATTATCCCCGGCCAAAATGGGAAAATGACGCGGCAAAGCAGGGCAAACTGGTTTCGATCGCAACGTTGCAGGCAAACGATCTTGGCCGCCATAAAGTGAACGGCAATCGTTTGAATTATCTCGCCACCGGCAGCGATTTCATTGCAGTGGCGGACTTGGCGAGCAAGCATGTGGTGATTTTAGCTCCGGAACTTAAAATACGCCGCAAGTGGCCGATGACGGCTGGTGTGGCAAGCCTGATGCAGGCACCGATTGCGCTGACAGCCCGAAATGATGAGATCGCAGCGCTCGATCAGGATGGAACGCTGGTGTGGTGGGACAGCCGCGGAAAGCGTCTGGGAAGTTTTGCTATCGATGGCGTAGTGTCTGATCTCGCGATTCAGCGCAACGGCGATTTACTGGTGCACCAAACCAAACCCTACCCTTATGTGCTGGCGCAATATGAGCGCAATGGACGGAAGGAGATGCAATTCGGAGCACTCACATCAGATGATGTCAATAGCGCACCGCTCTTGCATCAGGGGCATCTCGCGCTCAGCAACAAAGGCGAAGTTGCTCTGGTGCTGATCAATCCATACCAATTGTACTTTTTCAACGCAGATGGCAGGCCGCGACTAACAGTGAGGATCATCCCGGAATTTCAAGTTTTTGAGCCATTTGCAGAGCAACTCGGCGCAAAAAGATGGCGGGTTTTACGGCAAAAAGTGGTACATGACGTGCAATGGCATCAGGGGCAGCTGTGGGTGCTGGTTGCGCCGGATGCAGAACGCGCGGCTTCCTGGCTGGAAATATTTTCATCCGAAGGCGAATTGCTGCAGCGCTATTATTTGACCATGAACGCGATCCAGATAACTTTTTGGCAGGATGATTTGGTGCTGCTGGGATTTGATCCGCGCCTCAAAATGGAACGCTTTCGCATTGAGCGTATTCAGCAATAGTCGTAGCGACGCGGCATGCATTTCACGTATTATTTGACCACAACATGTGGTATTTTGCTCAAGTCCCAATTCCACACCAGGCCCTGAGCCGTCAGTTGCGCATGTTTATTCGAGTAGATGGTTTCGACCAGATATAGCGCGGGCTCATAGCTCAGTCCACCGCCGACTGAAGTAATGAACTTGCCATCGGCAGCGAAGTTGACATCGTGGCGGACATCAATTTGGGGGAACATCTCTGCAAAGCGCGCGCGATCACCGGGGAATGTGGTGGCTGTGCGGCCATCGAGTACGCCAGTTGCGGCCAGTGGAAAAGCGCCATCGCAAGCGGTGATCACCCAGTCCGCATCCTGCACGATTTTTTTTACCCACCCCATGTAGGCTTCGTTTTCTAAATCCGCGCTCATGCTGGTTTCTGTGCTCGGAATGACTAAAATGTTGACTTCTGGAGCATTATCGAACGCATAATGCGGTGTGATGGTTATCCCTTCGAATGTTACAAAAGGCTTGCCATCCGGGGTGACGATAAAGCAGCGGATGTAATTGCTGGAGTCGCGGAAGACACTGTGCTGCAGGACATCGTATGGCGCCATGAGCTCGGAGTTGTAAACGCCGTCGACACATAAAAAGGCGGCATTTAGCACGCCGGTTTTTGCAGATGCGGTCACAGTTTGCTTGTCTGTCGGCTGGCTGCAAGCAATCCAATTCAGCACGAAAACGGCAAAAATGAGCGTGAAAAAGGTGTGTGGTTCTCGGTTAACACTTTTTTCAGAAACTGGCTTTGAGCAAAAAAGCAACATAGATTTTCTTTTGTTTTTATGCATAAATTTTATTCGGATTGGGTGCGCTGACGGACGATTTCATAAAAAAGAATCGCGGCGGTGGTGGCGACATTGAGAGACTCCACCTTGCCGAGCATAGGCAATTTGACCAGAAAATCGCATTTTTCGCGGATCAAGCGCCGCATGCCTTTGCCTTCGCTGCCGAGCACAATCACGGTTGGCATGTCAAAATCGACCTGCCAGGGCGTTTGTTCCGCAGTCATATCTGTGCCAACAATCCAAAATTGATTTTCTTTTAAAAAGTCGATGGCGCGCGCCAGATTGGTCACCTCCGCGACCGGCATGTGAAAGGCAGCACCTGCACTGCTTTTGATCGCTCCGGGCGATAAGCTGGCACTGCGACGCTCGGGAATAATCACACCGTCTATGCCGCTGCCATCAGCTGCCCGCAAAATCGCGCCGAAATTGCGTGGATCTTCCACGCCATCGAGCAAGGCAAAAACCGGCTTGGGGCGGGTGGTCTGCTGCAGCAACGCTTCGATGCTCAAAACCGGCAGCGATGCCATGGTGGCGATGATGCCCTGGTGGTTTTCGGGGCCAGCCATGCGCTGCAAATCGTGGCGGTTCAACGTTGTTGTATTCACCTTGCGCTGATCCGCAAAGCTCAAAATTTTTTGAATCACCTCACCGGTAACACCGGCGGCGAGATAAATGCGTTTGATCGGCAGGTTGGCTTCGAAAGCTTCGATGACTGGTTTCCTGCCGATGATTTTGATTTCATCCATGGTGTTCCTATTCAAATCGCCTTAAAATACGAATGACCTCGCCTGCTTCTTCAACAGCCATCAGTTCGTCGAAGGCGTTACTGAAGGAAAATATTTCAGCAATTTGCTTGTAGATTTTGATGTGCAAGTCACCGATGTGGCTGGGCGAGACAATGATAAAAAACAGATGGCTCGGCAGGTTATCGACTGAATCGAACTCATAGCCTTCGCTGGAGCGGGCAAAGGCGATCATCACATCTCGAACATAGCGTGTGCGCACATGCGGCACCGCAACGCCATGTGACAGCCCGGTGCTGGCCTGGCGTTCACGGTTGATTAAATCGGTAAGCAGTTTTCTCCGGTGCAGAACAAGGCCGGATTTATCCAGCAAAGCGACAAATGTTTCCAGCAAATTTTCTTTTTGGCGCTGCTGCCATTTCTGCATATTCAGCTCCGGATTGTCGGGCGGCTCCGCAGGGGGAGGTAAATGCAGATCGATTAAGTCTTCGGAAATGTAGCGAGCCAGATTCATGGGATACGTGATAAAGTAAAACGATCATTCCAGTTGAGCCCTTGCCTGATAGCAGTTTCAGTGAGCAGCGGCGGTTTGGATTGCGGGCTACGCATGCTTTTGTGTCTTATTTCGAAGAAGCTGTAAATATAGCCTTTTGCTGAGTAAAAACAAATTTTTAAATCACGAACCTGTGCGTTCTGATGCAACTTGATGGAGGATTTCCTGCAGCGCCGGCTGGATCTGGCTGTATATCGTTTGATTGGCGTAGCCGATCCAGTCGACGTTTTCGTGGACACTAAGGGGAGCGTTGAGTGGCTGGCTATCGGAGCCGGTAACTATTGCGCCAGCGGCTTCTGCAATCAGGGACGTGCATAAATCGTACGGATGGCAGCACAAGCCGCTGAGTGCATCGAGCATACCGCCGGCAAGTGCCCGCAAATCGGCAATAAAACGATCGCGGCCTGTGGACAATTCGTAAATTTGCCCGCCGGTCGACATGTACTGATCTTCGAAAGTCCAGGCTTTGTTTGGCGCCAACGTGCCATGCACCAGTTCGCGCAGGCGCTCATCGATCTCACTGATCAACCTTTTGTTGCCATGAAAAAAATGTACAAAGCTGGCGAAACCCTGATCGAGGCTGGCAGCTTGGCTGGGGCTTGGGTGATAAGGCTGGCTGGCGCCGCTATCGACATTTTCCCGCAATGCCTGCGCATGTTGCCCGCGTATCGCCCAAAGCTGATCCGCACTGTTTTGTTTTAGCACCGGAATTTCTGTTTGGATTGCGAGAAAAATGTCCTTGAGCCCGGTTTGCTCACCGCGGTTGTGCGCGAGGCCGGATAAGATCCAGGCGCTGCGTTTGTCGTACATCAACGGCCGCGTACCATCGATTGGATCGATAATAAGTCGGTAGGGCACGCTGTCCGCATGGCTCGATTTCGAAAACAGCTTTTCACCGTTTCCAGGCAAGCCCTCTGCAATCAGTACAAATTCAATTTCGGGGAAGAGCTCTTTTTCGCAAAAATCGAGCAGTTGCGCCTCGCTGACTTTATCGATTGCAAAAATCACATCACCGCCCTGCTCTGCAACCACCTCAGACATGTCAGCAAATGAGGTGGTGCGCGTCTGCTGCAAAATGCTATGGCGCAACCTGCGATGAAGTGCGCTTAAGCGCGCATGCAAATGTGCACTATTCGATTCCTGCATAAAAACCTCGCGATATCGGGATAAAAAAAGGCGATCGCTGTAATAGTGATCGCCTTGTAAGCTTTTTGACGAACTGTCAATGCATCAGGCCGCTCAGGAAAAGCCACTGCTCGAACGGCAGCAGCTATCGTTGCTCGCAGCCGAACTGTAGCTCGATGCTGAACCGGCACTCGAGGCAAAGGTACTAAAGAGCTTTTCCGCTTGCTGCTGGCCACAAGATTCGCAAGCGATGTCGCTATCTGATTGACTCAGACTGCGCAGCAGCTCGAATTCGTTGCCGCAATTCTTGCAGCGGTATTCATAAATTGGCATGAACATTCCCTCGAAAATTAACTCAATGATTCTTTTTCCTGGCTGGCTGTCGGCTTCACTTGCTCATCACTTGTTTGCTGTTCACGGGTTTTGCGTTCCGACGGAACGTCACAAACTCCAGACATTCAAGTGGGGACACCGAGCTTGGGCAAAAGCCATCGGTTCAATCCAATCCAAACAAAAAGAAAAAGCCCGATGGTAATATAATCTTGCATGTTTTAAAGAGAGCTTTTTAGGTGATATGGTAAACTGCCCGCAGCAATGGTTGCAGAGTAGTGTAACGATATCGATAATCAATGCTGTGGGCAGTATGGAATAACGCAAAACTGAATGAAAAAATCAAACAAAATCAACACGATTATGCTGTCGCAGCAGCACCAGCATAATAGGTCAGTTTATCTTTTAGCACACTTTTGGGCTGCAAGCCGATGAACTGATCGACGACCTGTCCGTTGTGAAAAATCATGAGCGTTGGAATTGAGAAGACCTGGTACTCGCGAGCCAGATCGATATTCTCATCGGTGTTGAGCTTGGCGATTTTCACACTGTCACCCATTTCGTTTGCGAGATCGTCCAGAATTGGTGCAATCGCGCGACACGGTGCACACCATGGCGCCCAAAAATCCACCAAAACGGGTTTGTTTGATTTAATGACTTCGCTATCAAAAGTGGCGGTGCTGACTTTAACAGATTGATTCGACATTTTTATTTTTCCTTTTATGATTGTAATGCAAAATGTTATTTGCTGTTTTTTTAGGTTAGATGTTGCTTTCGCAAAAATTGGTCAGCAAAAGTAAGAATAAATGCTTTCATGCAGAAGCCGCTGAAATGCGATTGCGAACAGAGTACGAATTGGCTATCCTGCGACTGCATAAAAGCAATCCTGGCTTTGAACGATGCTCAAATGGGAAGTGCCGAAAATCGTATTGATGGATTTGAGAACGATGAAAATTCGCCAGCCGCGCTTGAAAATCGGAAGGCTGGCAGTGGAGAACAAAAGAAAGAAGGAAATATGAATCAGGTGGCCCACTCAGGTCGATTGGAGTTGGCGAGCAGGCCCTGTTATTCGAGATCGAGGCTCTTGAAAAGTTTGGCGGAAGCAGCTTGGGAAGGCAGCATGCCAGGCAATTGCCGGTACAGGTAGACAGTTTTGCGCAGACTGTCTACGTAGGCTTTACAATCCGGGCATTCTTCAAGATGCGAGCGCAGGGCCTGGCAGACCTCTGAATCGAGATCAACACCGAGCTCCGTGCAAATTTGATCGATCTTGTCAGGACACGGCATGGGGAACCTCCTTTTTTTCTCGATATGCAGCGAGAACAGCATCGCGCAGAAACATGCGGGCGCGCTTGAGACGGGAATATAGCGCTTCGGTACCGATACCGAGGATATAGGCCACTTCTTCGGTGGGCAACTGCTCAACGTCTTTTAGAACAAATGCCCCGCGATAATGCTCCGGCAATTGTTCGATGGCCTTCTGCAAAATCTCGGTCGATTCGGTTTTCAGCAATTCATCGAAGGGATCGCTGGCTTCGGGTGTGAGGTGCGTCGGCGCAATATCCTGCACATCGATATCCTGAATTTCCGAAAGCTTGCCTTGCTTTTTGCTGCGTTCGCGCAATTTCATCAGCGCGTTGTTGGTGGCAATTTTATAGACCCATGTGGCCAGACTGCTATCGCCGCGAAAATCAGCAACACTTTTGATGATTTTAAAAAAAGTTTCCTGCAGCACATCTTCGGCATCCTCGCGATTCCATAAAATCTTGAAAGCGAGGTTATAAACCGGATGCTGAAATTGATCAACCAGCTTTCGAAAAGCCTGTCTGTCACCGTCGCGCAGCGCTGCAACGAGATGTGCTTCGGCTGCCGCCGGTTCATTTTGAGCTGATTGCATTTCTTATTTGGCTTCCCTCTTCGCCATGAATTCATCAAATTTCATTGTTTCATAGTGTTTGCCGTCGAGGTATTCCAAAATCGGGATGAAACTATCAGCCGGGATGTAGCCTTCGATGTTGGTTAAAAATTCGCCCTGAGGCGTAATGAAAATTGTTGTGGGATAGGCGCGCACGCCAAAGCCGAGCGCAAGCTGACGGTAGGTAAAATCCTGGCCGCGAAAGCTGGTTTTGTCATTGCTTTCGGCATTCACTTTGGTCATGATCAGTTTTTTTTGGGCAAAGGAAACAACGTTGCTGTTTTCGTAGGTATTTTTCTCCATCAATTTACACGCTGAGCACCAGTCGGTGTAAAAATCGACGACGACCATTTTGTTCTCTGCTTTGGCTTTCTGAATCGCCTCAGCAAACGGAATCCATTGGATTTTGGCAGCTTTGCCATCTTCCGGAAAAGCTTTTCCGGCAGAAAAGAAAATAAGCAAAAAAATCGTGGTGTAAAGCCTGTACATTCTTTGCATGATTGACCTCAAGTCTATTTATCGTTGTTTCAATTTCATCATTAAACACCGAGTCTCACGGAACCATTCCCGATTTGTTTGCAAAGGCTTACTCTTCACTTTGCAAATCAGTTTCCTGATAATCAGGGCGTTTTTTGCGCGTGACAATGATCAGAATGCCATAGAGAAAAACCAGCGAATAGCCGAGAATGATTTCAAAACGCGGTTCATCTTGCAGTAACGCTTCGTACACGGCAAGGGCCAGACTTAGTCCGGCAAACAAAATGCCACGCAGAATATACTTATTTACTTTCATAGATGCCTGATCTCTAAGAATTGGCCAAAGTCGCTGGCACGTTTAATAAAAACAATGTTGCGAATCTCGAATTTAAATACAATAAAAAATTCATCGTTTGTCAATGGCTAATCGTCAATTCTCCGATCACGATGCATTTTGATCATCAAAAAGCGACTGCTATGTTTTGTAGCGCCGACCTTTCCAGACAACGGATTTTGCCAGAAAGAAAATTGGGGCAAAAGCGATTGAATAGGCCATCGCGAAGAAAAAATGCAACGGTGCCACCTTGAGTGGTTTGAAGTATCTGATTTGGCGTGCCGCAGAACATGCAAGCAGAAAATCAGCTACAGCAAGCCAGGCGAAAACCAGTAAAAATGCATCTATATCAGCCCAAAATAATACAAAAAGCGGTACGATTTTGCTGATAAAGCTAAGGCTTAATGCATAAAGGCCTGCCAAGGAAATGCCTCTGCCGCCCAAGACCCAGCGCTTGCGTTGGTGATAAAATTCCCGCACTGAGAGTGCTGGCTCGGTTCTCACAAGCATGTCAGGATCCGCGGCCAATGCGATATTGTGGTTGGCGCGTTGCATGGCTCGCATCAAAGCAAAGTCTTCGATCACGCTGAAGCCGGCGCCAGCAAAACCACCCACCTGCAGGTAAGCCGATTTTCGGAAGCTGAAGTTGTTGCCAAAAATGCTTAGGGCCCTGCCTCGTCCGGCCCCGCCGGCACCGACAGCGCATAAATAGAGCCAGTCCAGTGCCTGCAAGCTCGCAAACAATTTATGCGTGGAAACGCTGTTTTCAGTAAGAACGAAGCCGCCTACCATCGCGATGGATTTGCTATAATATTTCAAATGAGCACGCAGCCAGTCCGGTGGAATCCGGCAATCTGCATCGGTAATCACAATAATCTCACCGCGTGCTGCTGCAATGGCAGTGTCGATAGCATTGGCTTTGCCGTTCAAGTTTTGGCTGGGCTCTTGAGCGCTCAGCAGATAAAAGCGCGCATCGCCCTGGGCGAAATTTTGGGCAATCTGGCGCGTATAATCTTGTGAATGGTCGTCTACAATTAAAATTTCGGTTTTTTCAGGCGGGTAGTTGAGATGCCGGAAACTTTCGAGCAAATGCGGCAAATGTTGTTCCTCATTGCGGGCAGCAACCACAATCGAAACCACAGGTTCAACAAGCTGCGGTTCACTCGCCTTGCTCTGGCCACGCCGCAAACCAACCCAAAAAAGCAGGGTTTGCAGTGCATAGAGTGAAAGAATTGCAAGAACGCCAAACAGCAACAGATAGTCAAGCATGAGCAGCGGTTTCAGTTTGTTGCTTTTTGGGCGCCTTTTCATCCTTCCAGCGAAATTGGCTAAAGCTGCCGAGAAAGGCAAAGAGGGTGATATAAAATGGATGAATGAGAGCGGTTGGCAAAAAGTATTTTAAGAGTCTATGCTCAGAAAAAAGAAGGGCTGCTTTTCGCAGGAAAAGGTATTCCCCGAGAACCTTGCCGATCCAAACCATGACAGCAAACATCCCATACGCAGAAAAACCGAACATCCCTGCCGGCAACGCCAGCGCAAGCGACAAATTAAGCAAATACACTGCGCTCAGTCCGAACGTGAGTGGCGAAGCGTAGTGCAGACCCTTGCTGGCATATCGAATACGTTGGTGCCAGAATTGTCGCCATGATGATGGTGCAGCGCAGGGTACAAAGCTGTCCGGGGAAAGAGCATAGCCGATTCGCCCCAATTTTTGCTTTGCTACGTTTAATAAAAACAGATCATCATCTCCGGATACCCATTGCCGGATCGGCTCGAATCCGCCTGCCCGGAAGTAGGTGTCGTGCCGGTAGCTCAAATTACAACCTGCTGCCGTTGTCGGGTAGCCTTGTCCGATAGAAGCAGCGGCTACGGCTGCCAGCCCGAAAAAATCGAGGGCGAGCATGCCACGCAACAGCCTGGGCATCGGGGTATCGAAGCGGTACGGGCTATAGCCCGGCACCAGCACCACGCCGTGTTGATAGTGTTGTGCCATCGAGCGCGCCCATCCCGGAGGCGGTGTGCAATCGGCGTCTGTTAATAAGAGTAATTCACCACTTGCTGCGCGAATCGCGTGATCGAGTGCTCGCTTTTTGGGTGCGTAGTCATCCAGAGTGTTGTCGATGCGAAAAATTTTAAATTGGCTATTTTGGCGCTGTATGTCGGCGAGAATCTGCCAGGATGTATCGCTCGATCGATCGTCGACAATGCAAAACTCGATGCGCTCGGCAGGATAGGCCTGATTTTGCAGGCAATGCAGCAAACGCGGCAGGTTGTGCGCTTCGTTTCGGGCAGAGACGATCACGGAAATGCGCGGCCAATCAGGCAGTCGTGATGACAGTTGATTAGCGTGGGCACATTTTGTCAGACCGCGCCCAAGCCAGAAAAGAATGCCCCAATAGAAGAGCAGGAAAAGAATGATAATGGTGTAAGCGGATGCAATCATGCCCCAAAGTATTGATTTGGCGGCTAACGCTCAAGCGAATTCTCCCGCTCGCATCAAATAAAATTAATTTTGTAGCTTGATCCATTGGATTGAATGTGCAGACGGGCTTTTGAAAATAAAAAAGGGATACAGTGCGCGTACCGTATCCCTTAAGGTAGGTGCCTTAAAAACAATAGGGTTTTAAGGATGGAAGAAATTACTGAAGACTCTTTTGTCTTCATCCATCTCTCAAGCAAGCTTGATGTTGTGCGAAGTTGAAAGGTCCCGCTTGCAAATGAGAAGCTTTCTTTGGAAAAAGATTTGGTGCTGTGCGTGATGTCCTGCAATCCTGGTTCCCAACGGATTAAGCCTAAAAATAGTAAAAACCTTTTACTAACGATCCATGGCGATTCTTCAAAGATGTAGTGCTTGCCTTCCCTGGCTTGATGCCGTGGCGTTGGTAACTCCAAAAAAAGCGTGGTATGGATGAAGAACAAAAAAGTTGTTTTGCTTATAGCGAATAGCGTGCCAGAAATGGTGTTCGATGCGCTGTGCCTTTAAAAACAATATTTTAGCCTGATGCGGGGCATTTTGTGGAAGGTTTTGAATGCAATAAAAGTGTCTTTATGTGAGACACTGTTTCATGGGTGAACAGCCTGTTGGGTCGGTTTGCAGAGAATGAAAAGCGTTGACATTGTATCGGTGATATGATACTTTCGAAACAAAACAATTCAGCTGAAGACGATTAGTTTCCCAATCAACTATGCTACTGCAGTTAAAGTACGGCAAAGGGTTTGCAAGTGCAAAAATACGAATGAACAGCAATATGATTCAGCTCGAGCCGAATCATATTGCCAGCCTGCAAAAACCTCCAGCATTGATCGCTAAAGCGCTCGAGAAGCCGGTTGCCGCTTACCCTCTCAAAACATCTTTTCGCAGGTCAAAAAATTTATTGTTGGTAGTGAGTAACCGCCACTGGCCGGACACGACGAAGCTTTTGCTCGCTGAATTGCTCAATGCATTAAATCAAGTCGCCGTGCCGGATGCCGAAATCGGCGTGCTGGTGGCCAATGGGGCGGATGGGCCCCTGCCACGAAAAGCTGTTGCGGAATTGCTCGGAGATGACCTGCCTAAGCGTATTTCGGTTTATCAGCACGACTTCCGCGATACCCAGGCCCTGGAGTATATCGGAGAAACGCGCAAAGGCACACAGGTTTTTGTGAACAAGCACTTGCTCGACGCCGACGAAATCATTTTATGCGATTCGGTCTCACACCATATTTTTGCAGGCTATTCCGGCGGTCCGGCGCTGATTGTACCTGGCTGCGCCGGCCAGGAGACCATCTCGAGGCTTTGTCAGCTCGCCCTTGCACCGGATCGAAAAAAGATCGATCCGCTTTGTACAGATGGATCATTAGCACAAAATCCTGTTTATCATGAAATTCGCGAAGCGTGCCGGAATATTTCGCCTCGCTTTGGTGTGTATGCAGTGACCAACAATAAAGGCGAAATGATTTCCGCCTACGCTGGCAATCCATACCAGGCACACGCTGCAGCTTGTCGTGCGCTCGACCAGCTTAATGTGCTTCCGATTGCAAAAAAAGCCAGCTTGACCATTGTCGGTGCGGGAGGAGCACCTAAAGATGAGACGTTTCTGCAAAGCATCACGGCTTTAAGCCGGGGCTGTGCTATCACAGAAGAAGGTGGTATTGTGATTTTGGTTGCCGCCTGTGCAAACGGAGTCGGCGCTGCAGCGATCGAACGATTTGACCAAAAGAAGGCGGTTCCATCGCATCCGTCCGGGACAGCGGAATTGACACCAGCTGACTTGATGATTATGGCCAGTCGGGAAAGTGCGCGTTCGCACAAGATTTTCGTGGTATCGCAACTTGAGCCTGCACTGGTGCGGCAAATGGGCTTTCAGCCTTTCGCCAGCCTGCAGAATGCGCTCGAGACTGCCGAGGCGCAGCAATCTAAGGCACAGCTTACCTATGTGATCGCCGATGGTACGGTCGTTGTACCGCAGAATCAGGCAAGTGAGCGGGGGCTGAGTGCTGCCCACACGTATTGAGCGATTTCTAATCTGCAATTCATTGTGCGCCAGGCACTGACAATTACGTGACATAAATTGAGGAAACAGCTTTTATGATGCGCATCTCACGACATTTCGTCCTGCTGTGTTCTTTGACTGCAGTCCTGTTCTTTTTTGGGTGTTTTCCAGGTGCGGCCGATCCGCGCTACATCGATTATCGACGCACCAGCGAAGACGGGGCGGATGCAGGCAGCCATAGTGTTCCCGCCGATACGATAAAGCAGGCCGCTGCACTTGATTTTAATGAGGCGGAAGGTGATATCGGCGTCGAACCTGCCGATTCGGAAGTAGAACCAGCCAGTGCACCACGCAACTATTCGTTGAGCAGTTCAACATTGAGCTGGCGGCTGGCAGAAGAGTTGTTGCCGTTCTTGCATGCCCCCTACAAATATGGTGGCGACGATACAACCGGAGTGGATTGTTCCGGGCTGACAATGGCCGTTTACGAGAGCGCTTTTGCATTAAAATTGCCGCACAAAGCCGCGCTGCAATTTCGCAAAGGCAAGCGTGTAAAACGCCGGCAGTTAATGGCTGGTGATTTAGTGTTTTTTTATCAGAAAAATCGGCCACACATTGGGCATGTCGGGCTGTATCTCGCGGACGATCAGTTTATCCATTCGGTCGGCAACAAAGGTGTGGTGATTTCCGACCTCAGCTCACCATACTGGCAGAAAATTTATGCCGGGGCGCGCCGGTACTTACTGGTGGGAGATGAATGACAGCAAAGCAGCAATTTGAAATGGATAACGCTTTAAAATCAAGAAAATGTTTTACAGGGCGAGGTGTGCCATCTCTCAGGACACAGAGCTGACGCAATTGACAATGTTAAATCCAAGCCATGAAAGGTAGACGAATGAATCAAAACTTTCATCTCGAGATTCCTGCAGTGCAAGCATTTTTAAAAGAGGCCGAAATCGACGGTTGGCTGATCTATGATTTTCATGGCCTCAATAAAGCTGCCGCCGAAATTTTTACCTTTTCCGATCATTTTTTTTCACGACGCTGGTTCTATTTTATTCCCAAATCGGGCGAACCGATCGCCATTGTTCATAAAATTGAAGATGCGATTTTCCCGGTTGTGCCGGGCAAGCGCATGCTGTATGCCGGCTGGCAGGAATTGCAGAGCGCGCTTGAAACGCTGCTCGCAGGCGTCGGAAAGGTGGCGATGGAATACTCACCAAAAAATGCCATTCCGACCAACTCGTATGTCGATGCCGGTACCATCGAAACCATTCGCGCTATCGGACCGGAAGTGGTGTCGTCAGCAAATTTGGTGCAATTTTTTACCTGCCGCCTATCCGATGACCAGTTGCAATCCCACATCAAAGCAGTACGCATGCTGCACGAAACTCAGGAAAAAGCCTTCCAGTTTATCGAGACGCGCCTGCAAAAAAACAAGGCCGTCACTGAGTTTGATGTGCAGCAATTTATTCGGGAGCGCATCTACGCCAATGGCTTTCAGTCGATGTCGGATGCCATCGTCGGTGTCAATGGCAATGCCAGCAACCCACATTATGCGCCAACCAAAGACTTGTTTAAACCGATCAACAAAGGCGATTGCATTTTGATCGATTTGTGGGCGAAAGAAGCCAAGCCCAATTCGATTTATGGCGACATCACCTGGGTTGGATTTGCCGGCAAAAATCCACCCGAAGAATATGTGAAAATTTTCGAAATCGACCGCGATGCCCGCGATAAAGGCGTGGCCTTGTTGCAGGATAACCATGCCAAAGGCAAAACCACTCTCGGCCACCAGGTCGATGATGTCGTGCGCGAACATATCGCCAGCCATAACTACGGCGACTATTTTTTCCATCGCACCGGCCACAGCATCGGGCAGGAAGATCACGGCAAGGGCGCCAATATCGATGGCTACGAGACGGTCGACCTGCGCGAGCTGGTGCCGGGATTGTTGTTTTCAATCGAGCCTGGCATTTACCTGCCGCAATTTGGCGTGCGCACAGAAATCGATGTGTATTATGGTGCGAACGGCCCGGAAGTTTTTGCGCCGATGCAGAAAGAGTTGGTGCTGCTGGATGTCTGATTTGCCGCAAACCACAGCGCCCGCTACAGTGAAGCGTGGCGCAGAAATCGAAGTCTTGATTGAGTCGCTGGCTTTTGGCGGCGAAGGTGTTGGGCGTGTCGACGGGCTGGTCGTTTTTGTACCGGATACCCTGCCGGGACAGAAGGTGTTGGCGCGGGTGCAGCGCAAAAAATCGAGCTATGCCAAAGCGAGACTGCTGGAAATCTTGCAGCCATCTGCTGATCAGGTCCAGCCGCGATGTGTGCATTTTGACGATTGCGGCGGCTGCACATTTCAGCATTATCGCTACGAAAAACAACTCGAAGCCAAGTCGGCGCAGGTAAGCGAGACCTTGCAACATCTCGGCGGGCTCTCGAATTCGCCGATTCTGCCTATTTTACCGACGCCCAATCTGTTTTTTTATCGCAACAAAATGGAGTACACTTTTGGCGTCCAACGCTGGATTCCAAAGGCTGAAGCGAACTCGGGTGTGGAAATTGCAGATAAAGATTTTGCGCTCGGTCTGCATGTGCGTGGCCGCTACGAAAAAATCCTGTCCATCGATGAATGCCATCTGCAAAGTGAGAAGAGCAATGCCATTCGCAATTTCGTATCCGCATGGGCGCGCAAGTCCAAGCTGCTTCCGTACACCACCCGCGACCATAGCGGCTTTTGGCGTTTTTTGGTGATCCGTGAAGGCAAAAACACCGACCAAATCATGGTCAATATTGTCACCAACGAAGGTGGAAAAGCTGGCATCAAGGCTGTCGATCAGCTCGCCGCTGAGCTGCTCAAACGCTTTCCCGAAGTGACGACCATCGTGCACAGTATCAATCGCAAAAAAGCCCAGGTGGCCAGCGGCCAGGAAGCCCGTGTGCTGCACGGTGATGGCATGATTTTCGAGAATATTGGTGATTTGCAATTTCGCATCTCGCCGGAATCTTTTTTTCAAACCAATACCCACGGCACCGAACTGCTATATGCGAAGGTCGCGGAATTCGCAGAACTGCGTGGCGATGAAGTGCTGTTTGACTTTTACTGCGGCGCCGGCACCATCGGCATTTATCTCAGCCAATCGGTACAAAAAGTGGTCGGGATCGAAGTGATACCGGATGCGATTCGGGACGCAGAGCAAAACTGCGAGCTCAACGGCATCGACAATTGCCATTTCATCTGCGGCGATCTCAAGGAACAGTTGGAGAGCACAGAATCGAAATTAGCTGGGCACGGCACGCCGGATGTCATCGTTTTCGATCCGCCGCGCGCAGGTTTGCACCCGGCTGTCATCGAACGCTCGCTGGCGTTTGGCGCGGAAAAAATTGTGTACGTATCGTGCAATCCCGGCACCTTTGCCCGCGATGCCAAAATGCTGTGTGAAGGCGGCTATTCGCTGCGCCGTGTGCAGCCGGTCGATATGTTTCCACACACGCCACATATCGAACTGGTCAGCGTTTTTCACAAAAATCCGATATGAGAAAGTCCTTCCTTTTTTTGCTAAATGGTGCGCTCGCGCTGCTCTATATTTTAACTGTCAATCAGTCTGCCGAGCGCGCCCGGCAAGCAGACATCACGCAGATGGGGCTGCGCGCTGCCTTGCTGGATGAGCATCTTTCCATTGAAAAACAAAAAGTCTTATCCGCATTTGAGCAGGCTGATAGCTTCAACTCGCAGCGGCAGCTCGGTGCCGCCGTCCTCGATAGCCAGTTTGTGCAGCATGTCGGACGCGGCGTTAGCCTGCAGCCAAATGAGCGTGCGCGGGCAATGTTGCGGGCTGCTTTGCGTGGCCGCACAGTTGTGGAATTGGTGATGCCGGGCAATCGGCCTGTTTGGATTGCGATGGCGCCGATGGATGCTCCGAATCGCGTGCGCGTAGGCCTGTTTCAATGGGAGCCACACTCCGAAAAAGATATGCAGTCATTTTTATGGCTTGAAAATCAGTTAATTCGCACCAATCAAAGTCAAGTGCCCATGACTTTGCCAGCGGATTTGCAGCAGACTATTTTTGCGCGCGAAAATCGCTGGGCAGGTATCGCAAAATTCGGAGAAGAAATGCGCCTCGCGTGCGCGGTGCCGGTCAAAGATTTCGATGCCTGGGATGTCACCGGTGCACTGCTGTTGATGCAGCCGGCGAGCACGCAGACGGCAGCCATTCTTGCGGCCATGCTGAAGCCATCCGCGCTGATCGGCTTGTTGGCCGTGGCGGTTGCAGGCTTGGGATTGACGCTCAAATTGCGCCGAGCGAACGTGCCGAACCAAGAGCAATCAACATGAACCGCGCACATAAAAATAGCCTGTGGCTGATCGCGCTCACTGTGCTGTTTGCGCTGTGGGGATTTTTTGCTGTGCAGGAAGCCGTGCACGAGCAGGCCACCACCATTAGCCAGCTCGAAGCACTCACTGCGACCCATTCCGCACCGGCTGTGCAGGCGGCGTTGCAGCAATCGAAATTTGTGCTGAATGGGGTGCGCCAAAATTATCTGGGGTGGTTTTTTGCCATTTTTATCCTTCTCATCGCAATGATCGCACTGGTCGATTTTGTCAGCCGCAACCTGCAGCGCCCGATGCGCTTGCGGCAAGTTTTGGCGGGCTATAGTTTCGTGGCGCCTGCCGGTGTGCAACTGCTGCTTTTTTCCCTTGGCCCGATTCTGTTTGCGCTGTTCATCAGCTTTCATTCGTGGAGTATTTTGGCGCAGGAAAAACCGTTCGTTGGCTTGGACAATTACGCCGAAGTGCTCGGCAGCGGCGATTTTTGGAACAGTTTGAAGAACACGGCTTTATACACACTGCACGTGCCGGTGGGCATGGCCGTTTCGCTGGGACTGGCGTTGCTGCTCAACCGAGCCAAATTGCCCGGACTCGGGATTTTGCGCACCATTTTTTACCTGCCGAGCATCACCAGCTTCGTCGCCATCGCGATTGTCTGGCAGTGGATTTACAATCCGGATTTTGGTTTGATGAATTATGCGCTTTCTTGGTTGGGGCTCGGGCCATACGAATGGTTGCACAATCCGGGCACCGCTTTGCTGTCGCTCATGCTGATGGCGATTTGGGTGCAGGCCGGCTACCAGATGGTGATTTTTCTCGCCGGGCTGCAAAACATTCCGGCCTATCTTTACGAAGCCGCGTTGATCGATGGCGCCAGTACCTGGCAACGCTTTCGCTACGTCACCTTGCCAATGCTGAAACCGACCACGTTTTTTGTGCTGGTCACCAGCGTGATTGGCAGCTTCCAGGTTTTTACCCAGATTTACGTGATGACCGAAGGCGGGCCACTGCAAGCCACCGAAGTGATTGTGTACCATATTTACAAAAATGCCTGGGATTATTTGCGCATGGGCTTTGCCAGCGCGATGAGTTTTGTGCTGTTCGTCATCATCATGTTTTTGACGTTGCTGCAATTTCGCATGATGGGCCAGCGGTCAGATTGGCAATAAATCATCCACCACGAAGTCACCAAGAAAAATTTGTGTCTTGGTGACTTCGTGGCAAGTTTTGGCTGCGGCTTGTCCGTGTTGGAGTAGTCAGTCCCAAATACCTTTTGAAGTAGCAACCGTTTAAGCTCAAAAATGAATAATAAAAACCAAAAACTCGCCTCACCCGGCATGCTGCTGCTGGCCATCGCGCTGGCGTTCACCATGCTGGCGCCGTTTGTGTGGATGGTGCTGACCAGCTTCATGGATGACCTCGAAGTCTTTACCTTCCCACCCAAATTTGTACCAGATGAATGGCTGTGGCAAAACTGGCTGGAAGCGCTGACGACCCTGCCATTTGGACGCTTTTTTCTCAACTCCATGCTGATGTCGATTGGCATCGCTATCGGGCAATTGTTTTTTTGCTCGATGGCCGCCTACAGCTTTGCCCGCATTCGCTTTCCCGGCCGTGATGCGCTGTTTTTGGCATTTTTGTCATTCATGATGGTGCCGGTGATCGTGCTGCTGATTCCGCGCTTTTTGCTGGTCAATGCCTTCGGCTGGGTCGATACTTTTTGGGCGTTGATCGTGCCGGAAGTGGTCTCGGTGTGGGGGATTTTTTTGCTGCGGCAATTTTTTCTGAGCCTGCCGCGCGATCTGGAAGACGCGGCGCGTATCGATGGCGCGGGGGAGTGGACGATTTTTTGGCGCATTATTTTGCCGCTGTCGAAGCCGGCGCTGGCGACCCTCGGCGTGTTTGCCTTTGTCGCCAGTTGGCAATCTTTTCTGTGGCCGCTAATTGCGACGCGCTCACTGGAAATGCGGCCAATCGAGGTCGGCATCGCCTCGTTTCATTCGATCTATTCAGATAATTGGCCGCTACAGATGGCAGCAGCCACTGCGGCTGTGTTGCCACTGCTCGTGCTGTTCTTTTTCGCCCAGCGCTATTTTGTGCGCGGCATCGCGCTGACGGGGATGAAGGGGTAAGCAATGAACAATGATCAGCGATCAATGATCATTGTTCGATGGAGTTAAGCATTTTCCGCCATCTGCAATACTGGCTCTGACTTGCCTTGCCGCAGGCCATCCTTGACATCGACGACGACTTTGTAGCCAGCAAAAATCAGTAAAATACCGGTCATTTCGGTGATATACAGCACTTCGGTGTAGCCAAAGCGTGTGAAGGTTCCGCCGATGCCGGGCAGCAGCGCGCCAACCGCAATCAGCACATTGCCGATAAAGCGATGCCGGGTTTTGGGATTTTTGCTGAATCGCCAGGCTGACAACACCGCGCCGCCCACCAAAAAGATGAATGCGTAGGTGTTGATGAACGGGCTGAACAGCCGCACCCAATGCCACTCCAGTACCGCACCACTCAGCCGATTGGCTTCGACCAGCGCAAATTTGATCGGCGACAGCAGCACAAAGTACGCTGCAATGGCGATGGCTGGCAACAACAATGCGGTCAGAATGTGTGCTGTGCGCTGCTTCATCAGCAGATAAGCCGTGCCCTGCGCCAAAGGTGCGCCGCCCAGCAACGCACCGGAGATGTACCAGGTACGAAAGATGGCTTCGTTCCAGCCAAACAGCGTCACATACGCTTCGGTAAACGTGCCGACACCGTACATCAAAATGCCACCAGCCCACCAAACAAGATGCAATCCCTTGCCCTTCTCGCGATAACGCCTATAGACAATCCATGCAAAAGGCAGCGAAATCAGTGTCGTCAGAATCGGAATATAGCGGATCAGTTCTAACATGATGCTCCTTGTTGGATTCAGAATTGATACTCCAGGCCGAAAAACCAGTTTCTGCCCGGCATACGATAACGCGCCAATTCCTCGTACTGGCTGTCAAAAATGTTGTTCACGGCCAGCGAAGCTTGCACGGGCTTGGTGAGCCGCACGCCCAGCTTGGCATTGCTGACAAAAAAGGCATCCGGTGCATCCAGCGGGTACAGAAAAACTTCGTCGATTTGGCTCTGGTAGCGGCTGTTGACGTGCAAATTGAAGCGATTGTAAGTTGCGTTGAGCGATAAAAACAACGCATGGCGTGCGCGATAAGGCAGGATATCATCTGCCCGATTCGGTGATTGATCTTTTGCATCAGTCAGGGTGTAGGTCGCTGCGGCATGCAGGTGGCGGCTCCAGCGATAATCCACAGTCGCTTCCAGTCCTTGCAGCAGCGCGCGATTGAGGTTCCTGACCTGAAAAAGCGTGTATATTACCCCTTCTTCTTCGGAAATCTCCTGCCAGTAAATCATATCGCGGTAGTGATAGCGGAAGTAGGAAAAATCAAAGGAAAGCTGGTCGGTGGCCTGCAAGCGGAAGCCGGATTCCAGCGAAAAATCCATTTTCTCGGCCTGCAACTCCGGATTGGGCTTGAACAGCGTGCCACCGTTGACCTCGCGTTGGAAAAAACGCTCGGCGATCGAAGGCGCGCGAAACGCCTGGCCGAACAGGGTACGAATCGCCAGCCTGGAATTGGGGTGATAGACCGCTGCCAGTTTCGGACTGAGCTGGCTCAGATTTTGACCATTAACGAGATGGTTCCAATCATAGCGCAAGCCGGAGGTCAATGTCCATTGCGGCGAGACTTGCCATTCGTGCTGCAAATAGCCAGCTATGTTGTTGACTTGCCGCTTACCATACATAATGGTATCCGGAGCGGAATCCACGCGATCGAGCTGGAAATCCAGGCCACCAATCAAGTTGTGATCATCATTTAAAATCACATCAATTTGTGACAAATTACCGTATTTGTCGGCATCGACCCAGGTTTGCTGACCGAAAGGCTGATTGCCCGTGCTCAGCCAGTTCGGATCGTTTTCGTTGTAAAATGACCGCGAGCTGTTGCGGTAAAAATAGAATCGTGAACTGTATTTGATGTTGGCATTCGCGAGGGCCCAATAGTGAAAATCTGCACTGTATGCGCGCTTCTGTTGCCGGTCATCGCGATCACCTGGATCGACACGCAGCGGCTGCAGCGCGCTCAGCCAGGTATGAGGAAAATCGTTATCCGAAGCTGTCGTACCGAGGCTGATTTCGAGATTGCGGTTCTTGCGCAGGTCATACATCAATTTGCCGAACGCATTGAAAAAGCGATAGCCGGCATTCTCACTGTGACCATCGGATTGCTTGCGACTCAAATCGAGAAGATAACTGACACGCCCGCGGTTGCCGGAGTGACGTACCGTCAACTCATTTCGATAGGATGTTTGTTCGGAAAAACGCAGAGCAGGGTGCGTTTGTTCGTACAGGCCAAATCCTGTCTCCACCGTGGTCAGCGCGCGATAAGCGGGGCGCCGCGTGATGACATTGACCACGCCGCCCATTGCCGTTGAGCCGTACAAACTCGAAAAAGCGCCTTTCACGACTTCAACTTGTTCGATGTATCCGAGTGGCACCAGGCTCCACAGCGCGCCACCGGTATCGGCGGTGAGGGCAGGCCTGCCGTCAATTGTCAGCAAAACCCGATTGCCCACACCACCGCCGGCGACATCAGAGCTGCCTCGAATCGACAGACTCTGAACAGAAACATCGGAAGAACGATAAATCGATATGCCGGGCACACTTTCCAAAACCTGGTCAAAAGTGCGAACCGGACTATTGCGCAATTGGCTGGTGCTCACGATCGCTACGCTGGCGGGCGCCATTTGTGCGGTCTGTTCCCGCCGCGTTGCGGTAATGATCACTTCGTCGGCATTGATAGCGGTCGGTTTGAGCGGAATGCGCAAAAATTTTGGCGTGCTGGCCGAGCCAACCTGCATATTTTTAAAAATTTGATCTTCGTAGCCGATGCGGCGGATCGTCAATTTGTAGGATCCCGGCTCAACCCGAAGAAAAATAAATGTCCCGTTCTTGGCTGTGGCTACGCCGAACTGATTTGCTTTAACACTGTTTTTTACGAGAATGACATTGGTGCCGGCCAGTGGCTGCAATGTTTCTGCATCATAAACCTGGCCTTGCACTTTCATCAATTGAAGATCTTCTGCTTCAGCTGGCCCTTGCGCAAAAAGCGGCCAACTCCACATTGTCAGCCCAAACACAAAGAAAAAAGTTGTCAAGAATCGACTGCTGTATCGGTAGAACATGCTTCGCGCTTTTTCGACATTTTCGATAGCAAACGGATGGCCGTGCATGATTGGACCTATTGTATCAGTAAATAAAATTGCTTGTGAAAACATCGTCCGGGCAATAAGGTGTTTTGCCCGGACGATGCGTAGTGAAAAATGTTATTTGATGATATCGAGATTGGCTTTCACGACGACATTGGAGTAGACCATCTGGCTGTTGTCGATAACAATTGCTTGCGGTGCAGCGGTCACGTTGCCGGAGGCATCCACCCCGAGGCTATCTGACTGTGCCCAATAGATACCGATGACCTTTGCGCCCGTTGGATTCTGTGGATCACGCCAGCCAACTGTCATGACGGGGTAAGTGCCCTTTTGCAGGCCGTCAAGCTTGTAGGTTGCTGAATTGTTATTGGATGTCAGCGCGTCGGATGCAGCAGCGGGAGGGCCTGCCGGCGGCCAGCTTGACCAGATGGAGACCTGCACATCACCGGCGGCTGGCCATGCACCAACAAAATTTACGGTTCCACTGATTTCACCAAATTCGTTTACGGCGACAGGATTCTTGTCATCTTTGCAAGCGGTAAATATAAATGAGAAAAGCGCAAGTGCCAGCCCCAGAAGAACAGCAGTTCTTTTCATCACATAACTCCTTAATAAACCAAATTGAGGTGGTTCATAAATGAAAAATACAAAGCGAATTCGCAAAATTTGACGATGGCTTACACAATTTGTATGCCAAATTGGAAGAGATGTGCATAAAAGTGGATTGAAAATTCGAAATCGAAATGCTCAATGCGCGCTAAGTTTTGGTAAATCCTTGCATTACGAAACAGGCTAAAAAATTCAGTCCGATCGGAGTTGGACGTGATAAGAATTGATTGATTTGATGCTGAGAAGCCATTTTTCTTTTCAATGAGAAAAGCACTTTTCATAATGAAAAGTGAATGAGACGGATGGAGCAGAAACGAATGATCGATGAATTGAGACAAAATTCGTCACAGTTTTTTGGGCGGGAGGTGAAGCTCGGCAACCTGCAAATGATTGCTGTCATCCTCAGGAATCGTTTGTGCAAAACAGGATGCTTAAGCTTTAGCGTTTGTAAAAAGAATGCGAAGTGGATCTTTTTCGGGTGGCAAGCTGGGGGCTCTGGCGGGGCAAAGGCATTCTATCAAAATAAAAAAGCACCGCATTTACTACGGTGCTTTCTCATTAGGGGCGGGGCCGACGGGACTTGAACCCGCGATCTCCGGCTTGACAGGCCGGCGTGTTAACCAACTACACCACGGCCCCAAATTTTATGGGCGATACTGGATTCGAACCAGTGACTTCCTGCTTGTAAGGCAGGCGCTCTGAACCAGCTGAGCTAATCGCCCTGTTTAACTTCTGCTTCATCAGCAACTGTCTGCTTTCCCCGAAGCATGATTGCAATGGGGATCACGATACAGTAGCCGATCACGAGCAGAACAGGCGCGATGCTCATCGATGAAAAGCTGTCATAAGGTCCTTGGGCTAATGCGAGATAGCCGATGAGAATGAGCAGAACACCAACGGCAAAAATAATATAATTCTGCCGCGAAAACGGTAATTCCCGCTCGACAACCTTTTTCTTCTTGCTTCGCGCTTTTGTCTTTATTTTTGCCATATCGCCTTCATTTCAAAGAGCGAAAATATACATAAACGACACATGATTGTCAACAAAAAACAATTTCCTAAAAGCGATTTTAAAAAAATTATGGACGCTTTGGAAATTTTGAAAAATCGGGCTTTCTTTTCTCCACAAAAGCATTGCGCCCTTCCTGACCTTCTTCTGTCATATAAAAGAGCAGCGTGGCGTTGCCGGCCAGCTCCTGCAAGCCTGCCTGACCGTCGCAATCCGCATTCATGCCCGCCTTCAGACAACGGATGGCAAGCGGAGAATGCTGGAGAATTTCGCGGCACCATTGCACCGTTTCTTCTTCGAGCTTTTCGTACGGCACAACGGTATTGACCAGGCCCATTTCCAAAGCTTGTTGGGCACTATATTGCCTGCATAAAAACCAGATTTCGCGTGCCTTCTTCTGGCCGATGATGCGGGCGAGGTAGGATGAGCCGTATCCACCGTCGAACGAGCCCACTTTGGGGCCGGTTTGTTGAAAAATGGCGTTATCAGCGGCAATGGTCAGGTCGCACATGACGTGCAGTACATGGCCACCGCCGACCGCATAGCCGGCCACCATGGCGATGATCGGCTTGGGACAGGTACGGATTTGGCGCTGAAAATCCAGCACGTTAAGACGATGAACGCCCTTTTGGTCGACATAGCCGGCGTCCCCGCGAATTTTCTGGTCGCCGCCGGAGCAAAACGCTTCTTTGCCCTGCCCGGTCAAAATAATCACGCCGATTTCGGCATCGTCACGAGCGTCATCCAGCGCATGCTGCATCTCCTTAACGGTCAGCGGACGAAAGGCGTTGCGGACTTGCGGCCGATTGATAGTGATTTTAGCAATGCCCTCGGCTTTGTGATAAAGAATATCCTCAAATTGTTGGGCTTCAATCCAGTTGATCGTGCTCATCGTGATTCTCCTTCGATCTGTTTAAGAAATGATGAATCTTTTCAATGTAAGCTGCTGGCCTTTCAAAATGTACATTGTGTCCAGCGTTATCGATTATTTGCAGTTGTGCCTTGGGACACGCCTGTGCCATTTCCTCATTGATCTTGATAAACTTTGCATCGCGTGCCCCGACCAAAAGCAGAGTTGGAACAGCGAGAGCTGGCAATTCTGGCCAGAGCGACGGCTGTTGACCGGTCCCCATTTTTTGCAGCGAGATTGCCAACTTTTGGGGATCATTCTGCAACCGCCGCGCAAGCAAGGCGCTGAAATCCGGGTGCTGTATCATGCCGGCAAAAAGCGGAAGCTGGAACCAGGCATTCAAAAAATCTTCATACTTGCCAGAGCTGAGCGTTGCGGCCCGTTCCGCATCCTCCATCCTTCTTTGGGCGCGTTGGTTTGCGGTTCGCAAGCCCGGGGACGCCGACTCGAGTATCAGAGCATTGAAATAATGCGGGTATCGAAGAGCGAGAAAGAGCGCCAGACGCCCACCCATTGAATAGCCGACCAGCGAACAGCGTGCAATCTTTTTTTTGTGCAAAAATGCGATCAGCAATGCCGCACATTCTTCCACAGCATAGGGCGTCTCACCTTCAACGATGCGCGTTTTGCCATGCCCGGGTAAATCGACCGCCAGGCAATCGAATTCTGCCGATTGCGTTGACATCACAGCCTGCCAGTCATCTGCACAACCCATAAAACCATGTAAAAAAAGTACTTTGTGAGCCAGTTTTCTGCCTGTTTCCAGGAAGGCGATCAAATTTTGGCCGATGGCGATTTCTGATGTCATGCTGTACGTAGGCACGACTGGCAGTAGGAAATTGCGCAGCCGCATTAGGGAAAGAGTTTATTTTTTCACAAAATGTATGATAAACTGCTCATAAACCAAAATCAAATTATTTGCAGTTTGGCATTAAAAAATAAAAAAACGGCATCTTCGTGCCTGTGAATTTTAACCTTGCCTTAATAATGCCTTAATCTTTTTTGCCTATATAACATTACCCAATAGGCCAAGGAACGTACGGATAATAAATATTAGGAATGATGGCAAAGCGAATCTTAGTTGTCGATGATGACGAGGATATACTCGAACTTTTAAAATACAACCTGGAGCGCGAAGGCTACACTGTGCTATTGGCGAGCTCTGGCCAGCAAGCGTTGGAGATGGCTGTCGCAGAAGCGCCGGACCTGATCACGCTGGATGTGATTTTGCCCGACATTGACGGCTGGGATGTGCTCAGGAAACTGCGCAATCAAAGCCGCACCCGATACATCCCGGTTATTTTTCTAACAGCAAAAAACATGGAAGTTGACGAAGTTGTCGGGCTGGAGCTTGGCGCAGATGACTTCATTTCCAAGCCCTTCAGCATGGCACGCCTGAGAGCGCGCATCAAAAACGCATTGCGAAAATCACAGCAGGGCTCGGATGAAAAAGATGCAGTCATCCGCATCGGTGAGATCCTGATCGACCCGCCATGCCACAAAGTCAAAGTTTCCAATCAGAGCGTGAGCCTGACCAAAAAAGAATTCGAGATTTTTCTGTACCTGGCCAAGCGTCCGGGGCGGGTGGTGTCGCGCCAAAACTTGCTATCAAGATTGTGGACCAGCGAAGAGAGCGTGTACGAACGTACGGTCGATGTCTATATCCGCAACATTCGCGAGAAACTTGGCCGTGATTACTCCAACGTCATCCAAACCATTATCGGCGTGGGCTATCGCTTCCGGCCACGCGAATAGTACAAATGATCACATCAGCGGAATGGCGAAAAGTACTGGAGATTTTCCCTGATTCTTTAACCGAGCTTCATTTTTGATTAAAGAGCCTGTGCTATTTTGGCTGTGAATGCAACTAACAAATCATTCATCTTACACCGGAGAACCACAACTATGCAGCAAAATGATCAAAAGAAAGCCCTGCCGGTTTTGCAAAACCTGAAAACCTGCTTTGCCAAAGATATTGGGATCGCACAATTTGCCGAATGCCTCGTCTCCGATCCGCGACAATGCCGATATGTACTGCCGTTTGGGCATGGCTATTTCTGCCAGCATCCGCATCGGGATTCCATCGTTGCTGGAGCGCAAAACCTTCAGAGTTTGCAGCGGACGGCCGATGTGTTCTGATTGATTTTTTGTCTTTTGACAGGGATGTCGATGGCTATGCTGGGTTGGCATTTATGCCACCATTCTTTCACAGGTGGCCAGGCGCGCAAGCCGCTTTGTTAGGCAAGTTCGTCAAGGACAAGCTGAGCGATTTTTTTATGCATTTCCAGGTTTTGCTCGCGTTCGGTTTGAACTTCGATCAAGGCGCTTCCGCTTCGCTGCCAGGCCCTGAGGTATGCTTCTTTAAAATCTGCCGAGGTTCGCGGATATTCATAATTCAGTTTAAATAGTTCTGCCGCTGGTTTGAATGTCAGACCGTGCGGCGTGGCAAAAAAACGTTCAAAATGGGTTTTGAACTCTGCGACCGGCAGGAACGAAAAAATCCCGCCACCATTGTTATTGATGACCACAATAACCAGTTTTTCTTCAAGGCTTCGCAGCTGCTGCAGCGCATTCAAATCGTGCAAAAAGGCGATGTCACCGATCAGCAATGTTGCACTTGCCTGACAGCCGAGCGCGCATCCGATTGCTGATGAGATCGTCCCATCGATGCCGCTGGCGCCGCGATTGGCAAAGACGTGCAGCGCAGGCCCGCCCGGAACGGCAAAATTGTCCATGTCGCGCACGGGCATGCTGCTGGCCAAAAAAAATACGCTGTTTTGTGGTGCCAATTTGGCTACCGCGTGTGCGATGCCAGGCTCGCTCAGGTCGTTGCTTTGGTCAAAAAAACGGTTGAGCGCTTGTTCAGCATGCGCATTTTGATGCACAATTTTTGGCGATTGCGCATGTTTTTGTTCTGGAAGCTTTTGTGCGAATTCCAGGCATGTTGCTGCGATATCGGCGTGCAATCGCAAGGTGACACGATGATCCGGATCATGGCGGAAAGGGTGGTTCGCCAACAAAATGTATGTATCGCAGGAACAATCACGCAGGAAGGTGAGAAGCCTTTTTGAAGTGAGACGTGCACCGATCTGCAACACCACTTTGGGCAGGAGATCAGCGGCAACTGCAGGCGAACGTAACAGCACATCATGCATTGCAATGACATTCGGCAATCGCTCGCCAGTGCGCAATCCCGAAGTGATGTCGGCAAAAACCGGCCAGCCGAGCTTTGCTGCCAGCGTCCGTACAGCATGCCGTTCGGCTTCATCCCGAAGCTGCCCTGCCACCAAGATGCCTTGCTTTCCGTTGACCTTTTTGACTAAATTTTTGGTGGCTTCAGAGGGTGGCTTGGATGCTGACTTTTCATAATGGGTGAATGCTGTGTTTTTCGTCAGCCATTTTTCGATGCGCCGGTTTGCGTGTTCGAAAATTTCCCCGGTCGCAGTGGGTGCCAGTGGCTCGCGGAACATCCAATTGATCTGAACCGGACCGGCCGGCGAGCACAACGCGCGATGGTGCGCCTGGTCGACGGATGTGAGTACAAATTCAGCAGCGATTTCGTTGGTTGGGCAAGGCATATCCGTAAACCAGCGCAGGTAGTCGCCATAGATCGTCGTTTGCCGGATGGTTTGGTTGGCGCCGGTTTCTCGCAGCTCCGGCGGGCGGTCTGCGGACAGAATCAGCAGCGGCACACAATCCACTGAAGCTTCGATGATAGCGGGATAATAATTGGCAAGGGCAGTGCCGGAAGTGCAAATCAGCGCAGCCGGTTTTTGAGAAGCACGTGCATAGCCGAGCGCAATAAATGCGGCTCCGCGCTCATCGAGAATGATTTTTGTTTGTGCTTTTGGGTGTGCAGCAGCGGCCAGCGTAAGCGGTGTGGAACGTGATCCCGGCGAGATCACAAACAGCTCTACGCCCAGCCGTGTCAGTTCTTCGATGGCGAGGGCGCTCCAATAGGCGTTTGCATTCGGGGCATCAGCAATCATTTTTGCATGATCGCCTTCATAAAATTACCGATTTTATTTTCGATTTCTGTCCATTCGCCATCTGGGGTCGAGCCATTCACAATGCCGGCACCGGAAAACAGCGCCAGCGTTTCATGGTCGACAAGCCCGGAGCGAATACCGACGACAAATTCGGCAGCATCCTGGCTGATCCAGCCCAGCGGGGCGGCATACCAGCCACGATCGAATGGCTCAAGTTTTTTGATTGCATCGATAGCCTGATCGGTCGGTGAACCACCGACTGCTGGCGTGGGGTGCAGAATTTTAAAGATTTCCGCATCCGAAACGTCGTCTGCCAAAATACCCTGCAAGCGGCAGCGCAAATGTTGTATTTTTGACAGTTTAAGGATGGTGATTTCATCATCGATGTCGACGGTATGGCAGAGTTTCTCGAGATTTTCTTTGATGTTTTCGACCACGAAACGGTGTTCGCGCAAATCTTTATCACAGTGGAGAAGTTCGTTCGCCAGGGCGTGATCTTCCTGCGGTGTCATGCCGCGGGCGCGTGTGCCGGCAATCGCTTCACTCTTCAACATGCGATTTTCGCGGCTGTAAAGCCGTTCCGGCGAACCACCCAAAAATGCAATGTTTGGCTCTGGTTGGAAATAGAAGTAAAAAAGATTTGGGGTGCTGTTTTTAAGCAGCGAGAGCAGAGACAGTGGCTCGAGATTTTCCGGAAACACAAAGCGCGTTTTTCGCGCCAACACGATTTTGTCCAGCTCCCCACCATGCAACGCTGTCAGCGCTTGTTTGATCATGTTGCGCCAGCCGTCTTGATCGGGCAAATCGATGCGTTGCGCTGGCCGTGGAAGGACCGGATGCATTTTTTGGGGCGAAAAATGCAGAGTTTGCAGCTCGCTCAGCAACTCCTCGCGTAATACATCAAGTTTTGTCTGTGACTCGAGCTTGAAATTACAGGAAAAGCGGAAGTCTTTGCCTGAGCGCTGGATTTCCCATCGTGGGACCACAAAACGGTAGCTGCCAAACTTCGACCAACTGCGATCAACCTCATGGCCGTCATAAAAGCGAAAGCCTCCATAGTAGCGCAAATTTTCAGGGCTATTGGCGAGCCTGGTGCTGATTTCACGAAAAACATCGTCATGGGAAAAGACGTCTGATGCAGAAAGTGTATCTGCAATACCTGCTCCGGCGATTTCAATCCCGAACGTTTTGGATTGCTCCCGGCCACACCAATAAATCCTGCTTGCCTGATTTTGTTGCGAGAGCCATTGCATGGGAACGATTCCGTGAACCGGCAATTCGAGCCGAATAAAAGTCATTTCTTCGGTTAAACTGCTCGGACTGCTGCTGTGTGCATCAAAAAAATGCTGAATTTTCGAGGCCATCGCTGCCAGTACATCATGTGCACCGCAGGCCGGTGTCGACTGAGCGCGTGGTGTGTTTTCGCGGAACGGTGGAGTCGAATTTTTTAACATGAACGATTCCCGGCTCTTTTCCCAAAATTCATTCATTCCGAAAGATCAAGGCAGATAAGTAACCTTTGCGAAAATTGCTTTGCCACTAAGCCGAACAGGTTTGCATTTGCAAAAAGCATGTCTGCGAAAGCAGCAAACAGGATTTTCAGCAGGTTAAAAATTCAAGATTTAATTGTGCCATGTCAGGCATTTAAAAGACAGCGTGCAATATAAGATCATCTTCGTCAAAAAGCAAGAATCGTCTACTTGAGGCTTTTGCGATAGTTGGCAGGCATATTCTGGCGCAACACGCTACGGTATGTATCCGTTTCCTGCTGAATTCCTCAGGCAACGGGCCGGATAGGTGATTCTGCCGAAAAAAGCGTGCTAACCGTGTTTGCGTCCAAAACCGGTCAGTGCAGCGATCACCATCAGCGGGAAGAGCACGATCCCATAAAAAAAGTAGCCTGCTTCCTGTGAAAAGGACAGCACATCCACGAATGCGTAGCGCGCGGCCACTTGCTGCTGCACAGCTGCCGCCGCCACGATGGTCGCTGAGTAGGGCAAGATATACGGGAATGAGCAGGAAACGGTATCGAGCAGGTTGGCGCTCCGGTGTGGGTGAATATCATGGCGCTTGCGCAGCGTATTCGCCATCGGGCCGGTCGCGACCATTGCAACGGTGTTCACGGAAACGCAGATATTGGCAAAGGTGATGAGCGCAATGATCGAAAGCTCCGTACCGCGCTCAGTTTTGGCTATCGAGCGATCCAACCACTCCATCAATTTGTTCAGGAAGCCACCTTCCTGCAACAGTCCGATTGAAGTGACCAGCAGCAAAGTTAAAATCGCCGTCGGCAACAAACCAATGGCGCCTTGAACGGCACTGCCGGAAACGCCCCCTTCTGCTGTTAGATGAAAGATGCTTTTCAACTCAAAAATGCCAAATAACGGTCCAATAATCGCCGCCGCCGCGATGCCTGCGGTGAGTGCGGCCAGAAAATGCCCGCCGCTGAGCGCGATGATGAATACAATAGCGGCCGGAATCAGCATTGGCAGGCCTTTGGGATTCGCTGTCTCTGCAAGCAGTTTTTCTGCATCGCCGGGCTGATGTGCGGCACTGCTACTGCCGAGTAGCAAAAACAGCACAGCCGAAAAGCCTGCAGCGATCAACACATATTTGAGGCGCGAGCGCACCACGCCACCGACATCGGTTTCCTGGGTTGCTGCGGATACAATCGTCGTGTCGCTGATCGGGGCGAGATTGTCGCCGAGCGCTGCGCCGCTGAAAATCGCACCCATCAAGGCAGCGGGATTCGCCCCCAGAACAATGCCGGCGGGATACATCACCGCAGTGAAACCAACAATGGTGCCCAGGCCGGTGCCAACGGAAACGGCGAAGAGTGCGGAAGACAGAAATACCACCAGTGTGAATCCGGCACCTGTTAAATTGAGTTTGTAGCCAATCCAAACCATCGCCTCGACCAGGCCGGAACTGGCGAGAATACCGGAAAAAGCGCCTGCCCATAACCAGCACACCACGGCCACCGTCGCGATGCGATTGGCCATCAAGCTGAAGATGCGTTCGCTGTAAGCCGCGACATCGTGCGTAAAAATCATGCCGACAGACAGCCCAAGCATGGCCGCCATGATCATGCCTTCGACTGCCGGCGCGCCCAAAATGACCAACGTGGTTGCCGTAACGAAAAAAATCAGCAAAGGCAGGGCGCTCATATACACGCCGCCATGAAAATGAAGTTTTGCAGAAGGCGCCATTTCTCCTCCGGTGGTGGAAGTGATAGGGGATGCTGAAAGTTTGCTGGTCATCGTCCTATGAGCAGGAGTGCCGCGATTTGTCAAACCATTATAAAAATGGAGGAATCGTTCGATTCAAAACGTACAAAGCATACTATGGGCGTTGTTCAAAACAAACAAATACATGACGAGTCGAGGAATTGCACCTCACTTGTCATCACATTGACCGAATGGAAACGCCGCTTCGGCATTCGAAATGAGAACCAAAGAAGACATCTGGGCGGCCTGATTTGCCAGTTTTATTTTAGAGCATTGTGGAAAAGTCATGTCCGATAATTGTTTCGGATTCCGAGCATCCGGAATGAATACAAACCTGCTTTTGGCTCTTCGCTATTGGCATTTTGCCAGGTGCCAAAGGCAAACAGCCAATAGCGCTGGCGGGATGCTGAAACGATACGGAAGTTTGATGAGACAAATTTTTAAAAATCACTTTAGAAGAAAATGAGTGGAGAAACTGTCATGGAAGCAGAAAGCAAGGAAAAGAAAGATCGGATTCGCAGCAATGTCCTGAGAGATGCCGAACAGGCAACGATCGCTTTTTTATGTCGGCATATGCCACAATGGGTTACACCCAACAAACTTACAGCAGTCGGCTTTGTTGGGAGTTTGCTGGTTTTTACCGGTTTGTGGTTTGGGCGCGAGAATCGCTGGTATTTGCTCATGTCTATTGCCGGTCTCGCAATCAACTGGTTCGGCGATTCGCTGGATGGGCGCCTGGCATACTACCGCAAAACGCCGCGCAAGTGGTTCGGCTTTTCGCTTGATGTCAATGTCGACTGGACCGCGACCTGTTTGATTGCGCTCGGATTTTATTTCTACTTGCCTGATTTTAAGTTTATCGCGCTGATTTTTGTGGTGGCATATGGGGGCTCGATGATCATTTCATTGTTGCGGTACCGCGTGACTAATGCCTATGCGATCGACCGCTTCGCGCTTGGACCGACGGAGATGCGAATTATTCTCTCGGTATTTCTTTTGGTTGAAGTATTTCAAGCCGGTGTTTTGCTGATTTTTGCCTTTGCCGGATCAGTCTTGTTGATCATTATTAATGCCGTGGAGTCCCGCACCTTATTGCGTGAAGCGGACTTGCGGGATGTAGCTGAGAAAAAGGCCAAGCTCGCAGAATAAAACTACCTCTGATAGCAATTGCAATGTGCATTTTTATTTGGTTCCCTATAGTGGGAACCAAAATCTGAAAGGCGCCAGGTGCTCAAAACCTGGCGTTCTTTTTTGGGGAGCGTCCGATTTGGCCTGAATCGAAAAGGTAGGGTGCAGTTGTTGGGAAGAGCGTTTTCGTACAACTCAGGTTAATGCGCTTGACAGGGAGCTTAATATTTGCTATCTTGCTTCGTTTGATTTCAAGCGTTTAACGCTATTTTGTTCTAAAACTTACGCAGAAGAGTTGTAACCACTCAGCCTCACTGTCAATCCGCCAGGAAATGATTCAATTTTGCAGAATATTCCCAATCGAAACGGTATTGTTTGATATGAACCTGGGGCCATATCGGAACAGACCGGCAGATTGTCTGCAAGGTGGCTGCAATTCGGAATGCCAGTTCAATCGCATATCACTCTACGAGCACAAGGGAGGACGGTAAATGAAGTTAGCGGATCGTATGAGCCGGTTGGGAACCGAGACGGCTTTCGAAGTGCTTGCCAAAGCTAAGGCGCTCGAAGCACAGGGAAAAAATGTTATTCATCTTGAAATTGGCGAACCTGATTTTAATACCCCCAACAATATCGTCGAAGCTGGCGTGCGATCTTTGCGTAATGGCAGAACGCACTATACGCCGGCCGCAGGGATTCCGGAATTGCGGAATGCCATCGTCCAGGACGTGAAGCGCTGGCGCGGTGTCGAGACCACCCCTGAGCGTTGCGTGGTTACGCCAGGCGCGAAGCCGATTATGTATTTCGTGATCATCGCCATGGTGCAAGAGGGCGATGAAGTGATTTACCCGAATCCGGGCTTCCCGATCTATGAATCCGTGATCGAGTTTGCCGGTGCCAAAGCGGTGCCACTGCCCTTAAAAGAAGAAAAGGGTTTCAGTTTCGACATCGAAGATCTGAAAGCTCTGGTCACCGACAAAACCAAGCTCATCATTATCAACACACCAGCCAATCCTACCGGCGGCATTCTTTCCAAAAATGACATCAAAGCCATTGCCGATATTGCTCGCGAGCGCAACATCATGGTGTTGAGCGATGAAGTGTATAAAAATATTATCTACGATGGCGAGCATGCCAGTATCATGGCTGAGCCTGGTATGGAAGATTTGACGATTTTGCTGGACGGCTTTTCGAAAACCTACTCGATGACGGGCTGGCGTCTCGGTTTTGGCGTCATGAAAGAGGAATTGGCGCAGCGTGTTGTGCAATTGATGATTAACAGCAATTCCTGCACAGCAACTTTTGTGCAGGATGCCGGCGTCGAAGCGTTGACAGGACCGCAGGAAGAGTGCGACAAAATGGTGCAGGAATTCGCCAAGCGCCGCGAAGTAATTGTGAAAGGCCTGAACGAGTTGCCGGGAGTGAGTTGCATTATGCCCAAAGGCGCATTTTACGTCTTTCCAAATGTCTCCAAGGTACCGATTTCGAGCCGTGAGCTGGCGGCGCGTATTTTGAATGAAGGGCATGTGGCGGTGCTGTCCGGAACAGCGTTTGGCAAGTATGGTGATGGTTATTTGCGCTTGAGCTATGCCAACAGCATAGCTAATATCGAGGAAGGCTTAAACCGTATCTACAAAGTTCTTAAAAGCATTTAAATGGTGGACATGGACACGAAAAAAACACCTTTATATGAATCGCATGTCGCCGCTGGCGGCAAATTGGTTGAATTTGCCGGCTATTCGATGCCAGTGCAATACCGAGGCATTATCGATGAGCATAAAAAAGTGCGTGAAGCCGTCGGCTTATTTGACGTATCGCACATGGGCGAGTTTTTTGTCCGTGGCCCGAAGGCGCTGGATTTTTTGCAAAAAGTGACAATCAACGATGTCTCCAAGCTCGAAGCCGGTCAGGCGCAATACTCGGCAATGTGCTACCAAAACGGTGGCATCATCGACGATTTAATTGTCTATCGATTCGCCGATGCGTACATGTTGATCGTGAATGCCGGCAATATTGCCAAAAATTTCGATTGGCTGCTGCAGCACGTCGAAGATGGCGTTGCGCTGACAGATGACAGCGATGATTATGCATTGATGGCGCTGCAAGGGCGACATGCAGAAGCTGTCTTGCAGGACCTCACGAAAATTCAGCTTTCTGAAGTCAAATTTTACCGATTCGCCGAAGGTGACGTGGCCGGGCGCAAAGCGATCGTTTCGCGCACAGGCTACACCGGCGAGGACGGCTTCGAAATCGCAGTTGGGCCGAACGATGCAGAACCTGTCTGGCAATCCTTGATGGCGGCCGGCAGCTCGTACGGAATAGAACCGATCGGACTCGGCGCGCGTGACACGCTGCGACTTGAAATGAAATATTGCCTGTACGGCAATGATATCGATGAAACGACCAATCCACTCGAAGCGGGACTTGGCTGGATCACCAAGCTCGATAAGGGTGATTTTATTGGCGCGTCGGTGTTGCGCAAGGTTAAAGAGGACAAACCAAAAAGGAAGCTCGTTGGCCTGCAACTGACCGATCGCAACATCGCCCGGCATGGCTATGATATTTTGCATGATGGCGTACGTGTCGGTGTGATCACTTCCGGGAGCCTGTCACCGAGCCTGGGCTATCCAATTGCACTTGGCTATGTCGAAGCCGAACTTGCGGTGCCGGACACCGAGCTGATTGTCCAGATCCGCAATCGCGAAGCCTCGGCAAAGGTTGTGAAAACGCCATTTTATAAAAAACCGTATTAGCTCGTTGGGCATTGGCCGGGTCAGCTTTGACCGATGCAATCCAGATTGATATCCGCAATATTGGACATTCAATCATCATTATTAATTCATTACGTTTTATGGCTGCTAAAAAAAACTCGCAGACTGATAATTTGCGTCAGCAGGAAGAGATCTTCGGTATATTGCTGATGACGCTTGCGCTGCTCGTATTGATCAGCCTGGTATCTTATGATCCCGGCGAAGAACCGAGTGGCATGCGCATTATTCCCGTTAAAAATGCGATGGGCGTGCTGGGCGTTTATATCTCTTATTATTTGATCAAACTATTCATCGGCTACTCGTCCATCGTGGTGCCGTTCCTTCTGTTCGCCTGGGGCTGGAATCGCTTTAAGGGCAATGAAACCGCATCGCTTTTCCGCGCTACTGTTTTTATCATTGTGCTGGCCATTTACATTGCGACTATTCTTGGATTGCCGTACGCATCCAATCCGGAAGAATACAAATTCGGATTTGAATTTTCGGGCCTGGTAGGCGGATTTTTTGCCACCATGTTGAATAAGTTTTTTGGTGTGGTTGGCAGTATCATTGTGTTAATCTCACTTGCAATGGTGACCATCGTCGCGGCTACGCAGTTTAGCTTTGAGAAAATCTTTTCTCAAACAGCAACAACGGCTTCAACCACGCTAGCTGCTGTGAAAAGACAGCTCAACAAGGTGAGTTTGCCGTCGCCAGGCAGTTTGCGCAGCCTGAAAGAGCCAGCTGTGAAACAACCGGAAGAACGCAAACGCCCTGAAATCAGGCTGCCGATGCGCGATCAGCAAAAATCTGAAGCAGACGATTTGCCATTGCATAAAAAATTGCGGCGCATCAATCAGGAACAGGATCACACCGGGCCTTCTGCGCCAGAATCGTCTTATCGGCAGGACGACGCTGCACCGCCAACTTCACCGGCAGCCCCGCAACCTGCTGCCCCAAAGCCGGCGCCGGAATTTTCACCCCTGCGTGATTTGAACCAGCCGGAGCCGGAGAGCGAATTTGACGATCTCGCCTCCATCACGGTCACCGAGCGCGAAGATATTGATCCTCCAACGATTGACGATGAGTTACCCAAGCAAATTCCGCTCGGCAATTATATCCGTCCGAGTTTGGAGTTGCTTGACTACCCCGAGGCGACGGCTGAGCCGATTCCCAAAGAAGAATTGTTGGCCAACGCCCGCCAGTTGGAGCAGCGGCTTGAGGAGTTTGGCGTACTTGGCCATGTCGTTGAAATCAATCCTGGACCGGTAATCACCCGTTATGAATTCGAACCCGCACCGGGCATTAAAGTCAGCAAAATCACCGGACTGTCCGATGATTTGGCGCTATCGATGCGGGCCAAGCGGATCCGTATTGTTGCGCCGATTCCAGGAAAGGCAGCGGTAGGTATCGAACTGCCAAACAAGGAGCCGCAATTTGTCTATTTGCGCTCCATTTTGGATTCGGAAAATTATGTGGACTCGACTTCTCCGCTCACCATCGCATTGGGAAAAACCATCAGCGGCAAACCGTACGTAGCGGAACTCAATAAAATGCCGCACTTGCTGGTCGCCGGATCGACAGGTTCAGGGAAGAGCGTGTGCCTCAATACCATCATTGCCAGTATTCTGTTCAAGGCCCATCCGACAGAAGTGAAATTTGTACTCATCGATCCCAAGCGATTGGAGCTGGGGCTGTACAAGCGTTTGTGCTACCAGCACCTCATTTATCGTGAAGATCTGGATGAGGAAGTTGTCACCACACCTCAAAATGCGCTTGCTGTGCTGCGCAGCCTCGAATTTGAAATGGAACAGCGCTACGATCTGTTTGCAACGGCTGGAGTTCGCAATATTGAAGATTACAATCAGCGTGTTAAAGATGGCCGCATTAAAGGCGAGCCTGACAATCCGGCCACTCATGTTCCTTACATTGTGGTGGTGATCGACGAGCTTGCTGATCTGATGCTCACAGCCGCCAAAGAAGTGGAAGAGCCGATTGCGCGATTGACGCAAATGGCGCGTGCGATCGGTATTCATTTGATCGTCGCGACCCAGCGGCCTTCTGTGGATGTGATTACCGGCGTGATCAAAGCCAACTTTCCAGCCCGTATTGCCTTCGCGGTGGCTTCCAAAACAGACTCCCGAACGATTTTGGATATGAATGGCGCTGAAAAACTGCTCGGCAAAGGTGATATGCTGTTTTTGCCTCCAGGCAGTCCGGAGTTGATTCGCTTGCACGGGCCTTATATGAGCACAGAAGAAGTTGAACGCGTCCTAGATCATATCTATCGCCAGCCTAAATATCCTCGCAAATTGTTGCCGATTCGTGATGATGAGTTGGGCATTACGGCTGAGCCTTTCGGGATAGGCGGCCAGCGCGATGAGCTTTTTAAGGAAGCCTTGAAGTTGGTGGTGCGCCACCAACAAGGATCAATTTCCCTGCTGCAACGGCGACTGAAAGTCGGCTATGCTCGTGCAGCTCGCTTGATCGATGAATTGGAAGCGGCTGGCATCGTGGGTGGATTTGATGGCAGCAAGGCGCGGGAAGTGCTGATCGATGAAGAGCAACTCGAGCATCTCGATTGGGACTCGATTTAAAGACCGCTACGAAACCAATGCAAAGCTGGTGCGTTGAATTCTGTACGAAAATGAGATCAGCCAAAATCGCGAATTGGCCGTCTTTAAAAAAATCAGAGCGATAAATGTGTCATCAGGATGAGATTTTACTTTGAGGATAAATATGAGCACAAAAACAAAGATCATTCTTTTTGGGTGTGCATTCGTCCTCGGCTTTGCTGCCTTCGCAAGCGCGTTTGCCGGTGACGAAGTCGATGAAATTGTAAAGAAGCTGCGCGAGAAATACGAAAAGATCGAAACCTTGCAAGCTGATTTCGTGCAAACCTCGATTTGGTCGCTTGCCGGTGAGCAGCATCAGAGCGAAGGAAAAATCTATTTGGCAGAAAAAAATAAATATCGTGTAGAAACTGATCCGCAATTAATTATCACCGACGGTACCATTGTGTGGACTTTTTCGAAAGATAGGGAACAAGTCATTATTGACGAGCTTTCGAAGTCTAAGGAAAACCCGCTTCCGCGGGATATTTTGCTGAAATATACGAAGGACTCCAGGGCAGTATTATTAGGAGAGATAGAGCTTGGCGGGACGCCGTGTTATCAGATTAAATTTCAGCCAAAAGATGAGAATTCATTTATCGTCTCTACCACAGTCTGGGTGAGCAAAGCCGATTGGCTGGCGATTCAGATTGAGCAAGAAGACCTGAACGAGAATCTAACACGATATTTTCTTAAAAATATAGTAATCAATTCGCCTCTCTCTGATTCACTTTTCTCCTTGAAAATACCTGCCTCTGTTGAAGTTGTTGATCTTCGATAGCGATCTTTCAATTTTTTATTTTCATACATTTGGCTCATAGGCGTTGGCATGCCTTGCGAGCCGTTGGCCGGTTTCGGACAACGGCATTGCAGCATTCCATGCAATTAGGGCGAGCCAAATGATTCATGTTTCGGTTCGGCATGGTCGTCGCTGTGTGCCAAAAGGAAATTTGGCCACGTCGAAACCAGCGCGGGCAAAACATCATGCAGATCATCGGCTGGGTTGCATTCTTAGGGACTGTAGGTGTGGCTGCGGGATTTCTCGCATACTTGCACAAGCACAGGAGTGTGTACCGGCTCTGTTAACCCGCTTTTGAACATGGAAGTTTGAGAGCAAAACGCAGCGTACTTTTGCAAAGCAAACCGTACATGCATAACTATTTTGGGCGGCAGTATATGAAAAAGCATCATGTGTTAGGACTACTCCTATCTATTCCACTTGCAATTACCCTCACCCTTCAACCCTTTGATACGGCGTTTGCACAGAGCGACAATAAAAATTCTTCAACCCAAAATCGTGGTGCTCTCTATTACCTCGGAGACCAGGATGAGCTGTTGATGCGCGTCAATATTTGGGGCTTCGTACAGCAACCAGGTCAGTATATGGTACCTAAAGATACTGATTTGATTTCTCTCATATCATTTGCTGGCGGCCCTCGCGAAGAAGCCAAGATTAAAAAAATCAAGGTCATTCGAAATTCTACGCGCAGTCAATCAAATGCAGGCTGGGGCGACCAAAAGTTTGCCATGAACGGCAGCAGCATGGCGCCATCCAGTGCGAGCGCAACCAATCCGAGCGAGGCTGATCTCAATAAGCTGGCCGATGAAAACAAGGTTTTTGAAGTTGATGTCAAAAAGTACATCAAGACAGGCGACAAAAATCTGATTCCTGAACTCAAGCCAGGCGATACGATTGTTGTTGAAGGGTCGACCTTCCATTTTGTGACCAAAGCACTGGACTTTACTGCAAAGCTGGCTGTTTTTGTCAACGTCTACTATTTGATCCAAATCGCGAATAACCGATAAACGTGCAATACACCCTCGCCATATGGCGGAGAGTCAGTGCATCAGAATGCCTTGCATAAACCGCACAGGCACTAGGCCGAGCAAACATTTACCGACATTTTAAAAGATGGGATATGCATCATGTTGGACGAGCAACAACTTGATCAAGAAAAACAGATTACCCTGAAGGACTACCTTCATATTTTGCATCGAGGCAGGTGGATCATTTTGTCATCTTTCATCACAGTGATGGCGGCGACAATTTACTTTACCTACACCACCACACCGGTTTACCAGGCCAGCACCAAAGTCATCATCAAAGATGACGGCAATGTTGGTGAAAGCCTATTTGAAGTCGGTGGCCTGATCAAGAAAGAAACCATGATCAACAATCAGGTTGAAATTTTGAAAAGCCGTACACTTGCTGAAACGGTCATTCAACGCTTGAAAGAGTCGGAATTTGCTGGTCAGCTCAAAATTCTCACCAACGGCAGCAATGATGACAGCGAACCAGGTATTCTGGCGGGCATGATAAAAGCGATGAGCAGCCTGTTTGGCAGCGATGATGGTGAAAAAACGGTCAACAAAGGCTACAGCTTTGACCAGTCGGTCAATATTTTGCGTGCAAACATTAACATTGCGCCGATCAGCAGCACGGATATGATTGAAATCCGCGTCGATGCCAATGATCCCAATGAAGCCGCTTTCATCGCCAATACGCTGACGCAATCTTACGCCGAGATGAATCGCCGCATGAGCCAGGAAGAAGTTCGGCAGGTCAAAAACTTCCTAGACGATCAACTGCAAATTGTACAGGACCAGCTCGCCAGCTCCGAAAATGAGCTGAAGGATTTTCAGGAAAAGGAGCGAGTGGTTGCTCTATCGGAGGAAACGACAGAATTGATAAAGAATTTGGCAGAGTTCGAATCACTTTACAATGAGGCTTTGACCGAGCTTAACTCTAATCGTGAACGTCTGGCGTATGTGAACAACCAGCTTGGCCGCAGCAGAGAAAGCTTTGATATTGAATCGATTTCCTCCACGCCTTATTTGGAAGAAATGAAAAAGCAGCTGGTTGATCTGGAAACCCAAAAGGCATCGTTAATAGCCAACTTGATGACCGAGGGTGTCGATTACCGCCATCATCCAAAATACAATCGTCTTAACGAACAGATCGATGTGTTAACTAAACGCTTTAAAGAAAAAATTGCGGAATTGGCGACCCAGGAGATCATCAATCCGGTTGCCATGAGTGAGAAACTATGGAGCCGCAAAATCGAAGTCGAAGCTGAGATTGAAGCGCTGAAGCCAAAGGTCAGCTCGCTTAAATCTATCGTTGACGAATACGCTGGCCAACTGACACAACTGCCTGAAAAAAGCCTTCGCCTGGCACAGCTCGAGAGATCCGCCAAGGTCGATGAAAAGATTTACATCATGATGAAGGAAAAATATCAGGAATCGCAGATCACCGAAGTCGGCCAACTGGGCGATGTCCGCATCGTCGATCCGGCCAAGCCACCAAAGAATCCAATCAAGCCTACAAAGCGCATGAACCTGATACTGGGCATGATGGTCGGTTTGGGTTTGGGGATTGGATTGACCTTCCTGATCGATGCTATGGATAACTCGGTAAGGGTGATGGAAGATCTCTCAAAAATGGGCTTGGCTGTACTTGGTGCAATTCCGGAGATCAAGGAAGAAGAAGCGCTGAAGCGTCTTAAAGTTGTGCCGAATGGACAACTCAATGGTACCGCTTCAGCAGACGATGTGCGCGAAATGGCAACCCGATTGATCACTCACTTTGCGCCGAAATCACCGATTTCTGAAGCTTATCGCAGCTTCCGTACCAATATCCAATTCTCGAAAATTGATAAAACGATACAGACACTGCTGGTGACCAGTCCCGGACCTGGTGAAGGCAAATCTACTACGGTCGCAAATCTGGCCATCACCATGGCGCAGATGGGGAGTCGAGTGCTTCTTGTGGACGCGGATTTACGCCGACCGGTGCAGCATTCGATTTTTAAACTCGACCGCCGTGTCGGTTTAACCAATGCTTTGGTTGGCCGTGCCAGTATAGAAGAAGCGTATAAAGAAACAGAAATCGAGAATCTGTTTGTCATGCCGTGCGGCACTTTGCCGCCAAATCCATCTGAATTGCTCGGTAGTTCAGCAATGAGAAACCTGATTGAAGAGTTGAAAAGCCGTTTCGATGTGGTGCTGTTTGACAGCCCACCAGTCATTGCAGTAACAGATGCTGCGGTGCTGTGCCGCAAAATTGACGGTGTGGTGCTGGTCGCCAAATCGGGCCAAACCGATCGCAACGCAGCACAACACGCCTATAATCTGCTGAAAAATGTAGGTACCAATTTGCTTGGCAGCCTGCTCAACGGCGTCAAGGTCGAGAGTATGTATGGCAGCTACTACTATTATTATCAGTACTACCATTATTATTACGGTAAGGATGATCAGAAAAACACCAAGCTGATTAAGAAGAAGCGAAACTCCTAAATAAGCTGTGTTCTATTTTGGAATAGAAAAAATAAGCTGACTAACAAATATTTTAACGAGGTTTCATAATGAAGAAAGCCCTGATAACAGGCATAACTGGACAGGATGGCTCCTACCTTGCGGAATTGCTGCTGAACAAAGGATATGAAGTTCATGGCATTATTAGGCGCTCCAGCAGTTTCAATACCGGTCGGATTGATCACCTCTATTCCGATCCACATAATGAAAACACCAACTTGCATCTACATTACGGCGATCTGACGGACTCGGTACAACTCGTCAAGCTTCTCTACGATTTAAATCCGGATGAAATATACAATCTGGGCGCACAGAGCCATGTTCGCGTAAGTTTTGATATTCCGGAATATACCTCAAATGTGGTTGGACTTGGAACCTTGCGCCTTCTTGAAGCGATTCGGGAGGCGGGCCTGAAATGCCGTTTCTATCAGGCTTCAAGCAGCGAAATGTATGGCAGGGTGCGTGAAGTGCCCCAAAGGGAGGCGACACCTTTCTACCCCAGAAGTCCTTATGCATGCTCTAAAGTATTTGGATATTGGACAACGGTGAATTATCGTGAGAGCTACAAATTGTTCGCGAGCAATGGCATTTTATTTAACCATGAATCTCCTCGACGCGGCGAGACATTTGTCACCCGCAAAATAACCAGAGCCGTTGCGAGAATCAAGTTGGGATTGCAGGACAAGCTCTACCTGGGAAATCTCGATGCACAACGTGACTGGGGCTACGCGCCTGAATTTGTCGAAGCGATGTGGTTGATTTTGCAGCACGAAATCCCCGAAGACTTTGTGATTGCCACCGGGGAAACTCATTCGGTGCGTGAATTTCTTGAGATTGCATTTGGTTACCAAAATCTTGATTGGAATGAATTTGTAGAGATTGATGAGCGCTACTTCCGCCCAGCAGAGGTCGATTTGCTTATTGGCGATCCTTCAAAAGCTTTAGATTTGCTCGGCTGGCAGCCTCGCACCAAGTTTAAAGACTTGGTAAAAATCATGGTCGATGCTGATCTCGATGATTTGAAAAATCAAATTGATGGAAAACATGTTAGAAAAGAAGTGAGCGAGGTACCTGCACATGCAGTTTTGGTCCGATAAGCAAGTCATTGTTACCGGCGGTGCCGGGTTTTTAGGTTCTTTTGTGGTTGAAAAACTGCGAGAGCTTGGCGTCGAGGAGATCATTGTCCCGCGCAGTAGCGAATATGATTTGCGGCAGCCTGATGCGGTTCGTCGCTTATTCGATGATGCCGAGAAGAATAGACCTGCGGGTTTCAAGTCTTCAAATCTTATCGTTTTTCACCTGGCTGCCAAGGTTGGTGGCATTGGCGCAAATCGCAGCAATCCTGGCAAATTCATCTATGATAATTTGATGATGGGGATGTCGCTGATCGAAGAGGCTCGCCATCGTGATATGGGAAAATTTGTCACAGTCGGAACCGTTTGTTCCTATCCTAAATTTACACCAGTTCCTTTCAAGGAAGACAACCTCTGGGATGGCTATCCCGAAGAGACCAATGCGCCATACGGTTTGGCGAAGAAAATGCTGCTGGTACAATCGCAGGCATATCGCCAGCAATATGACATGAATGCCATTTTCCTCCTGCCTGTCAATTTATATGGTCCACGAGACAATTTCGATCTGGAGAGCTCTCATGTTATTCCTGCGCTGATCAGGAAATGTATCGAAGCGAAGGAGATGAATAAAGAGCAAGTTATCGTTTGGGGCGACGGCAGCCCGACACGGGAGTTCTTGTATGTGGAAGATGCTGCCGACGGCATTATAAGAGCTGCGGAGCTCTACAACAAGCCCGAACCGGTAAACCTGGGTACTGCCTTTGAGATATCCATCAAGGACCTTGTTGAGTTGATTGCAAACTTGACAGGTTTTGCAGGGAAAATTGTCTGGGATACCTCAAGGCCAAACGGCCAACCGCGCCGTATGCTCGAAGCCTCGCGAGCCTTGCAAGAATTCGGCTTTAAAGCCAAAACGACCTTTGAAGATGGGTTACATAAGACGATTGAATATTACCGTGATAATCGATGAGACCTGACTGCGAAAATTGATTTGAAAGGCCTTTGCAAAACAGGAGTACCTGTATTCAACTTGACAACCGAAATTTGAATAGTTTGCACATAATCTATTCGAAGATAAATCACCAGAAAATGCAAAGCTGCCAAACTAGTTTCATACACTGTAAGCACCTGTAAAGTTGGAATCTTTAGCTTAATCATGATAAATCATCTGCTTCTTAGATTAAAAGCACCAGCACAATTACTGAAATTAACGCATGAACGCAGTCTTAGAATAAGCAAAAATATTGTGGCACTTTTTTTTATTCAGGGATGCGTGATTCTCCTAGGCTTTGTTCGTGTACCTTTGTTGTTGAATTATCTTGATACATTTAGCTACGGCGTGTGGTTGACAATTGGATCGGTGATAAATTGGCTTGCATTTTTTGATATTGGGCTTGGAAACGGTCTCCGCAATAAACTCACTGAAGCTCTTTCAAATAAAAATTATCAATTGGCACGTGTATATATTAGCACGACATATATTATCCTGATACTGTTAGCAAGCTTCTTGACTATAATGTTCCTTATTTTCACCCAATTTATTAACTGGTCAGCCATCTTTAAAGTACCGTCCTTAATGGTGAATGAACTTCAGGAAGTCATTTTAATAGTCTTCTTGTTCTTTGCTTTGCGTTTTGTGGTTCAACTGGTTAATACCGTTCTTATTGCCAATCAGAAGCCAGCATTGTCAAGCAGCATTGCTCTAATTGAAGGAATAATATTCTTAGCAATAGTCTGGATTTTGCATAAAACAACAGTAGGATCACTTTTGAATATAAGCTTCGCCTCTGGTTTTTCTGGAATATTTGTGCTTCTTATTGCAAATATTATTTTCTTCACCAAGTACTGTAGGAATTTAGCTCCATCTTTTAGGTATACTAGTTTTAAGCACTTACGTGAAATAGTCAATCTTGGAATTCAGTTCTTTCTGATTCAAATTGCAGTAATCATCATCTTCTCAACTGACAATTTGATTATCACTCAAATACTGGGACCAGAAGAGGTTGTACCCTACAACATCGCTTTCCGGTATCTCGGAGTGATTTCCTTAGGATTTGGTACGCTAATGATACCCTTATGGGCAGCTTACACTGAAGCCTACGTTAAAAATGATATGCTATGGATTAAAAGTACAATAAATAAAACAATACAAATCTGGCTACTATCACTCTTGGGTGTGTGTTGCCTAATCTTCGCTTCTGGAAAAGTCTACGAATTTTGGTTTGGGAATAAGGTGGCCGTCCCGATTATATTAACGATTTCAATGGGGGCCTTTGTACTTATTCAGGCTTGGAATATGATTTTTGTTCATTTTATTAATGCGACCGGAAAAGTAAGGTTACAGCTCTATTGCTCGATTCTGGCGGCAGTGGTCAATATTCCAATTTCAGTTTACCTCGCAAAAGATTTAGGGCTTGGTTCAACTGGAGTGATTTTAGGTAGTTGTGTCTCACTCTCGTTTGCAGCCATACTGGCGCCAATTCAATATTACAAAATTGCTAACGGCAAGGCAGTTAAGTTATGGGCAAAATAATCGGCTTAACGGGTGCAACTGGGGTGATTGGGAAATTGCTACATGAAAAGCTCCTTGATCGGGGTGATATAGTTAAATGTTTCCAACATGATATTCGAGATAAAAATGCAGTAGCTGACTGGATAGGCACAGGTCGTTTTGATTGTATCATACATCTTGCCGCTTTGGTCCCGGTAATCGAAGTTGAAACGACTCCATTCAAAGCATTTAGTGTAAATGTCGGTGGCACAGTTAGCCTTTTATCAGCTGTCTCAACGATGAATGATGTGCCATGGATTTTTTATTCGAGCACCAGCCATGTTTACAAAAGCTCAAGCAAGCCGATCAGTGAAGAAGGGGAAATTGAACCCATAAATCTATATGGGAAGACAAAATATTATGCTGAAGAAGCCATAAGGTGTTTCTCTAAAGAGCACAAATCAGCTGTTTGCATTGGGAGAATCTTTAGTTTCTATCATAAGACACAACACAAACCATTTCTTTATCCGGCAATTAAAGAACGCCTAAGCAAAGAGAATCTCGCAAAGCCATTTTATTTGAAAGGTGCAAGGGATATTAGAGATTTTCTTATGGCTGAAGATGTTGCAGAACGCATTATCGATTTGATGGATGCGAAATATGATGGTATTATCAACATTGCATCGGGCAAAGGCATAACGATTGAAGATTTTGTGCAAAGCATGACAGATGTAGACCTGAAAATAATAACAGATAAAATCGAAGCGAATTCATATTTGGTGGCTGACGTGACAAAGTTAAGAACCGTTAGAGAGAAACAATTTGAAAGAGACGAATAAGAAAGTATCGATAGTCATCCCTACATACAACAGGGCTGACTATCTAAAACAGGCGATAGATGCTGCACTTGCCCAAACATACGAATGTGAAATAGTGGTTTGCGATCATGGTAGCACAGATGCTACGCCGCAAGTCGCTCAGACCTATGGGGACAGGATCAAGTATATACGGCGCGAAAAGGATAACGGCATCCATTTTATGTGGTTAGACGGCATTGTTCATGCTGGGGGTGATTTCATTCATATTAATTTTGATGACGATTGGGTTGCGCCGAATTTTATAGCGAAAACGATTGAAATATTTGAAGATGATGTCTCTTTTGTGTTTACTGCGGTGAAGGTTATGGATGGAGGTAACGGCAAGCAAATCACTGAGTTGTTTAAAAATCAATATAAGACTGGCCTGCATGACAATTCAATTGTAGAAAAATACTTATTAATGCCTGGTTCGGTAATTTCTCCTGGCTGTGGGATTCACAGGAAGTCTGATCTGTTAGATAGCTTATTTGTTGGAAAAATCCCAGGCGCAAAATATAGTTATAGGGGGGTAGGACCGGACTTACTTTTTTCTCTGCTGCCTTTGCTCAACACAAAACGATTTGGCTTTGTAAATGAACCACTTGCTTATTTTCGAGCACATGATGGATCAATCACCATAGGTTCGAGAAAAGATAGTCAAAATTCAGAAAAATTTGTTTTGGCATATAACGAAGCAAAAAAATTCTATTTGAATTTGAAATTAGCTCGCTTTACAAAAATTGACACAGTGCTCTTCTGGGTGCAGAATCATGTTGTTACTCTTTCATACAGAATAGCAAAAAGAATCATGAAATTAGTAAGGAAGCCTGAATGACATCTAATGAAATTAAGCTTGCTGACAATACTATAACCACTGATGAATTAGAAAATTTATCAAAGTGGGTAACCTCCAATCCTCAACTAACAAAGGGCGACTTAACTTTAGAGTTTGAGCGCATTTTTGCAGATTACATCGGTTCCCAATATGCAATCTATGTAAATAGCGGATCATCGGCCAATCTCCTGATGATTTATTCATTGCTAGAAAGCGGGCGATTAAGAAATAAGCAGGCAATAGTACCTGCGGTTTCTTGGATTACGACTTTGTCGCCTCTGGTTCAGCTCGGCTTTACACCGCACCTGTGTGAAAGTGACTCCGAAACATTAGGCGTCGACTTGAATCATTTTGAGCAGTTGTGCAAAGAACATAGACCGGCAGTTGCAATAATTGTACATGTGCTTGGCCACCCAAATAAAATGAAAGAACTGGTATCGATTTGTCAAAAATATGATGTATTGCTTTTGGAAGATGCGTGCGAAGCTCTTGGTACAGTACAAGATTATAATAAGTTGGGGAACTTCGGAGTAGCTGGTTCCTTTTCGTTTTATTATGGCCATCATATATCAACGATTGAGGGGGGGATGGTCACCTCAAACGATAATGAATTATACAATATTATGCTTTCTATACGTTCACATGGTTGGTCAAGAGACGTAGAAGGATATTATAAGGTTAGTTGGGCTAAGGAACACAACATAGACCCGGTAAGAGAGTTGTATACATTTTATTATCCAGGTTTCAACCTCAGATCTACTGATTTAAATGCATTCCTGGGAATTTCCCAAATGCAAAAAATTGATGAAATTGCTGAAAGGAGAGAACAGAATTTTATCCAGTATCAAAGTCGTCTTGCCAAAAGGTTTTATTGCCAGACAAGCAGATTTGACAAACTATCCAGTTTTGCTTTTGGTACATTTGTTAGCAATCGGTTAGAAGTTTACAAACATTTAAAAGCAAATAAGATTGAAATAAGGCCATTGATATGCGGCAGTTTGGGTAAACAACCATTTTGGGTAAAGAAATACGGCGAGACAAGCCTGCCCGTAGCTGATATCGTTCACGAATTTGGCATTTATTTGCCAAATCATTTGGGCATAGATGAGCATCAAATCGATTTTATCTGTGACAAATTTCTTGAAGTCGCACAACCTATGTTTCCCTACAAGGCCGAATTAGCGAAACAAAACCAATCACACACATCTAAGGCGATAATTTGAGCTTATGATTTGGCTTCTGGTTTTAATTTTAGCATTTTTTTTCTATTTCAGTGGCAAGAAGCTTTGGGCAAGTATTATACTGTTTTTTTTTATTACCGGTGGTTATCAATTTGTCCCAGCGAATGCCTTCTATACAGCATTTGGAATTAGCAAATCACTCGATTTCGCGATAATCTTCGTCGTTATAACGTTTGTCGTGGATATGCGTTTCAACTTTCGCATTTTGCAGCGAGACAGATTTGCTAAGCTAATTATTTTCTTTTTGTGTTTTATCCTCATCGCAATTGTTTATAGCTTGCTCGCATACAAACACGAGCCGAGCTCAGTCCTGCGCGCGAGCCGAAAATTTTTTCTGCTGTTGATCTATTTTAATTATAGACGGTTGAGCAAGGCCGAATTTGATAAAGTTTTTATTTTTCTGCGCTACCTGACTGTCTTGCAAAGTATCGTTTTCTTGCTGCAGATACCGTTAGGTACATCATTATTAAATACCGGAACAACGGAAGGAGCCATTACGGAGTTTATTGGGCAATCGGGCACTTGGACACGATATTATAACCTTCCAATGTTCATCATGCTGTTTTTCTTTCATGGAATGTTTGTCGATAAGTCATCTGGCATGAGAAGATGGGTGGTCTTAACATTATTTGCGGCAACCCTTCTTGCCCCACTGCATCGCTCACTCATTTTTTCTCTCCTGGCAGTTTTGATATTAGTTGGCATTAGAGCCAGGAGTTGGAACAAAAATTTTCGCAATATTTTAGCGGTTTTGCTTTTAGCTGGAGCTTTTTTTCCTGCTTTGATTCTTGAGCGAGTGGAACAGGGAATCGATGATTTCGGGAATGTATTGGAAAGTGGCCTGAAGAATCCAAAAGACAATCTCTCATTCAGACTTGCTCATGCCCTCGAACGGGCAAAATTTACCACAACGGCTCCTGAAAGGGTGTTTTTTGGCTCAGGATTTCTTACTGAAGATTCGAAATATACCCGCTTGCTCAATTTTTTAATTGCTTATAGAGGAAGCGGTGGAATTGTCACACAAATTGATACATCTGATATCTCCTGGTCTTTTCTATTCCTGCAAACCGGTTTATTGGGAACACTTCTCTATGTATGGCTTTACTTTTTTGCCACTCGGATGATGTGGAATAATAGGCACTATGCTATCGGGATGATGGGAACCTGTTTTTTTCTAATGATTTTTTTCAATTCCTTTACGAGTGCAGTTTTTGTTGACACCGTTGTTTTTGTTAGCCTGCCTTTGTTGATTGTTGTTTTATCTCATTCACTTAGGGACCACAAACTAAATCAAAGATCGAATTAAAGTATTCTGAAGCTGAGGCCTGCCTGATGAAGATTTCTGTCTTAACCTCTTTGTATAATTGCCAGCGCTTTTTGCTTGGTTATTTTCAACATCTTTCGAAAATCGATAATCTACATGAGGTTGAAGTCATCCTGTTGCATAATGCACCTAGGGAAGAAGAGCTTGCTATTATCGAAAACCAAAAGCCTTCATTGCCTCCCGGATTGGTGAAACATATTCATATTAATCAGCGCGAGAGCTTATACGCAAGTTGGAATCGTGGCGTGGAATTGGCGCGAGGCACGTATATCGCAATATGGAATGTCGATGATATTCGAGAATCTGATTCTTTGTCGGTTCAGGCGAGAACTCTGGATGATAATCCCTACGCCGGAATGACATACGGAGATATTATCGGCGTTGATAAGTACGGAGATTTAAAAGGCCGGTTTTATTTTCATCCCGAATACGATAAAATGAAAGAAGATTTTGTACGCAGTTGCTATTGCTCTTGTTTTCCAATGTGGCGAAAGTCGGTTCATGATTCCGTTGGCCTTTTTGATGAACAACTCAGAGTGTCGGGCGATTTTGATTTTCAAATTCGCCTAGCCAGGCAGATGCCGTTAGTAAAAGCACATAAGTTTTTAGGGTATTATTTAGACAGTGATCCAGGAAAACTAACAACCGCCAACAATCGAATTACGGTAGAAACTACGGCGGTTGAGCTGCGCTATGGTATTTTTGACAAGATTAACCTTTTGTTTCTAAGGAAAGCGCTGACTTTTATCGATATTCAAAATCTCTATTGGAAAGAAAAAAAAGAGTTTGTTTCAGATTGGTTCCCGGAGCATAAATATTGGTTACGGCGCAATTCGATGTTATTTCCTAAAAGTATTTGGGGACTGCCACGTGATATTGCTAGTGCTTTGAAAAATCGTTTATTGCTTGATAAAACAGGGAATTGTTATTGAGTTTGGATAACATATTGGAAGGAATTTGCATTTTGCAACCGATTAAAAGATTAATAAAAAGAAGCTTTCTGTATGACATATACAGAAACCATGTTGACAGCCAATTACAACAAGGTTGGTCACAAAACGATCAAAAGTTGCTTGAATTTTATTCGCAGTTTATTAAGCCAGGTGATTTGGCGTTTGATGTAGGTGCCAATGTTGGAAACCGAATAAAAGTCTTCCTAAAATTGGGTGCACGAGTTATCGCTGTTGAGCCGCAAGCATATTGTATCAAATTTCTTCAAAGGAAATATGGCAGTCATCCCGACGTGACTTTGCTGCCAAAGGCCCTTGGAAAAGCGGTTGGGAAAGCAGAAATGCTTATCAGTAGTGCGCATACGATTTCTTCATTGTCAGAAGATTGGGTGAACGCAGTTCAGCAAAGCGGACGTTTTCCTTCTGCCGCATGGAACAAAAAGCAAACAGTAGAAATCATAACACTGGACCAGCTTGTTTCAGATTTTGGGAGGCCTGCTTTTGTTAAAATTGATGTAGAAGGGTACGAAAGTCAGGTGATTTCTGGCCTATCAAAGCCCATACCGGCACTCTCCTTGGAGTTTACACCGGAATACTTACAGTCTGTCCTAGAATCTTTAGATTATCTCGCAAGTTTTTCTGAAATTAAATGCAATTATTATTTGGGGGAGACGATGGAAATGCAGTTGGATACTTGGGTTGGCCCTGTGAAAATGAAGGAGATTCTTAAGGAGTATTCAAGTGACTATAGTGTCTTCGGTGATGTTTATATCAAGAGTGCTGTGTTTCCTGAATAGAAAATGGCTATAAAATCACAATTTACGCATAGAATTTTACTGATATGTCGACTTTATTGAAATCAATTCTCGAAAAGCACCAGCTTCGGGCAAATGGGATACTTCATATCGGAGCCCATGAAGGCGAAGAATGTGAAGTTTATAATGAAATTGGCTTTGATTCGGTCATGTGGATCGAAGCTGATCCGGATGTTTTTAAAAATCTTGAAGCAAAAATCAATCGGTTCTCACACCATTCGGCACATTGCGTTTTGGCCTCTGAGCAGGACAATCTTGCTGTTGAGTTTTTTGTAGCAAACAATAATGGCCATTCATCATCTTTGTTACCCTTAAATGATCAGTTGACTGATCGCTTAGTTCCAGGATTACAGATGGCTGGCTCCAAAATTCTGAAAACCCGGCGCTTGGATACCTATTTTGCTGAGAATGGCATTAATATCTCCAACTATAACGTTCTCAATGTTGATGTTCAAGGTGCAGAACTGATGGTGCTGAAGGGAATGTTTCTTCTGCTTCAGAACTTTCAATTGATTTGCGCAGAAATCCATCTCACCAGGAATTACCAGAATGCTGTGTTGCTGCATGAACTCGATGGATTTATGGCTGAAAGTGGATTCGCACGCGTATCCACCTCGGCGGCAGGCGCAGAAGGCGAAGCCTATTATTTGCGTCTTTCGCCACGCCAATTAAAATTAAAAAAATATGCCATGATTACTGAAGCCCTGTTTCTGGAGAGCCTATTTCATACGGGCATCATGGCGTTCTTTGCTCGACAAAAGAATAGATTTCCTATTATCCGCAGGCTCTACCATTTAATTTTAACCAGAAAATAAAGCTAAGAGTATTGACTTCCCATCATGTTTGTTATCGTTGTTTTTTCATTTAATCGGCCGATGCAATTGGAAGCTCTGCTTCACAGTATTTTTCGCAGCATCGATTCAACTTCAGTGAGATTTGAAGTCAAAATTCTTTATGGCTTTTCAAATAGTGAGTTTAAGCAAGGCTACGAAACACTCAAGCAAAAATCGATTGCCAAAGAAGTTGAATTCCTTCAGGAAGAGCGTGGTATCTATAAGTTCGGTCCGAAACTCTTTCTGCGCTCGAGAAATACTTATCGCTACTTCAAATATCCTTTCTTAAGGAATTTGACCCAGCGCTCAAATTTAAAACCGTTGCTTGAGAGCATCCTAAATAAGCCCGAAAGCAAGTACGTTATGTTTCTGACCGACGACAGCCTGTTTTATCGAGATTTTACCCTAGGCCAGGAAGTTTTTGATTTGATCGATGAGAATCCTCAGCAGGCATTTTTTAGCTTGCGGCATGGCAAAAACATTCATTCAGCGCCCTCGCGCGGGCGCAATGTTGGTGACTTTTATCATTGGCAAATCGATGATGCCGAATGTGATGCATTCTGGTCATACCCATTCTCAGTAGACGGGCATATTTATTCGTTGCAGTTCCTGCTTTCCCAGGTTGAGCCGCTCTTGTACATCAACCCGAATACATTTGAAGGCTCGGTGGCGCACCATGCAGCTGTAAAACATTTGTTCTCAAATGGCTATTGTTTTGAGCAATCGGTTCTGGCGAGTTTCCCGATCAATAAGGTGCAGAATGTTGTGGAGAATGAAGATTTAGGGATTGATAGTGAGCTATTGAACAAAAAATATCTTGAAGGCTACACGCTTGAGTACTCCTGGGATAAGCAGCCGACGACATTTCAACTCATTCCCGAGAATTTACGCATCATCAAGAATGGCTTCACAGAAGAGATGTTCTGTCGCGATTCTGCTTCGAAAGAAATAACAGTTCGATAGTAATGAGTACCAAGGAAAACAGGATTTACAGACAATGGATATAGAAACGAATCTAAGCATTTATTCGGCGTTTTGGAGAATCAAAGTTTTCAGGCCGGTGCTTCGAAAATTGGGATGGGATTACCATAGCTTTATGCGCAAAACACTTTGCTTGGAAAACAATAACGATATTAAACACGAATACGTTGCAACACGCAAAATATTGGGTGGTTTGGCCATTCGGTGCGACCTGGCGAAAGCTACAGATCGAAGCATTTATTTTGACAGAGTGTACGAAAAACACATAGTTGATTTGATACAAAAAGAACTCAGGCCAGGCGACATTTTCATCGATATTGGCTCATGTATCGGTTACTATGCCTTGCTGGCTTCGGCCTTCACTGGTGAAAAAGGTCAAGTAATTGCATTTGAGCCTGATAAGGATAACTATTCAAGGCTAATGAAAAACATTTCGCTTAACGGTTCAAAAAATATCGTTGTCCATCAAAAAGCAGTATCGAATGTCAACGCCGAGCTTGAGTTCCATATTAATCCGCTTAATAATGGCGGGCATTCATTGAATGAGTTTGAAGACTATAGCAGCGCCCGGGTAGATAAGGTCATGGCAGTTCGAATGGATGATTTCATCGATAAGGAGCTTCCTGGGCAACTGATTAAATGGGTCAAGATAGATGTAGAGGGACATCAAATGGAGGTGTTGGAAGGTATGTCTTCGTTGCTAGCAAGGCAAAGGCCCCGTCTTATCGTCGAACACCCATCGGACAAAGAAAATCTACTAATTGAGTTCTTAACCAATTACAATTACAAGGTATTACGAATTGGATACCAAGACTACTATTGCTACCATGAGTAATATCGGCAGCATTTCCACAGCAACTCCTTTTATTTCTATTATTACACCTGTTTTTAATCGTGCAGACTGTATTGGGCGGTGCATCGAAAGCGTGGCGAATCAGGGATTTGCTGATATTGAGCAAGTTGTGATTAATGATGGCTCAACAGACAAGACCAAAGAGATTGTTGAATCCTACGCAAAGAAATATCCATGGGTGCGGCTGATACAACTGGATCAGAACAGGGGCGTGAACCACGCTAGAAATTCTGGAATCAAATCTGCGACAGGGAGATTTCTGATATTTCTTGATAGCGATGATTACTTATTAGAAAATGGAATTTCAAGTGTTATTGAATCATTGAAAGAGCAACAGGATTATGAACACTATTTGTTTGCTCCTGATGATCGCGCAGATTTTTTTTCTCAGCATCCGATTCTAAAAAAGCCAATACACGAATTTTATTTTTTAAATTGGCTAAAGGGAGAAGTGGACGGTGACTTTGTCCACGTTGTGAGTCGCAAATCATTTGACAGTAGACTGTTTTTTGAAGATTTTCGAGCTTTTGAATACTTGAACTGGCTGCGCATTTATAAAGCAAACTTGAAGCAGCTTTATATCCATAAAGTTATTGTTAGCCGTGAACGTACGCGTTTCGATTCATTGACGAAAGAGTACTGCCTCGACAATAAGCTGTCGATTGAAGACCAGTATCGATATATTCAACGTTTAGTCGAGCTTTTCTATGAAGATTATCGAGCAGCGGCTAAAAACACAATTTTGGAATTAATGCATAAAGCTGTATTGTTGGGTATTGCAGCCGGTAGTTACACTCAAAATATCCATTTTTTAGAACTGCTTAAAAAAGAAGGTCAAAATATATTGGTTCTTCGTATTTTAAATCGATTGCGAGTTGGACCTTTGTTGTTCCTGTTGCTTTGGATCAAAACCAAAATCGGTAAATTAAAACTGAAGTTGCAATGAACGTTTTGCATATCTTGGATGCTGTAAATAGAGGTGGGAGCGAAATTCTTGCGCTCGATTTTTGCCGTGCTTTAGAAAGATACCCTTTAAAAGTCTTCTTAGTAGTAATGCAAGGCGGTGAGTTAGATGATGATTTCCGCCAAACAAGTGCAAAATATATAAAATTGCAGAGAAAATTGCCGCTAGATTTCAAAATCATATTGCAGCTGAGAAAAATTATCATAGAAAACGATATACAAATCGTTCATACTCACCAACCGGTAGAAGGTCTGCATGCATACTTTGCAACATCGCTCTTAAAAGTGAAGAAGGTTCAAACGATTCATGGGCAATTTCAGGATTTCAAAAATAAAATAATTGGCAAATTCCTAAATCCGAGAATGGATGCTAATATTATTGTTAGCAGAGGGTTCCTACAAGAATTTTGCAAAGGCATAAATTTGCATAAGGTTGAAAATTTTCATGTTGTGCATAATGGTATCGATAGCACAAAATTGAAGCCCACGGCAATGAATTTGAAACAAGAGCTTGGCTTGCACGCTGAAATAACCCTTATGGGAATGGTCGGGAATTTCAACAAATTTAAGGATCAACTCACAATTTGCAGAGCACTTGTTACTATTTTCAAAGCAGTTCCTAATAGTCGATTCGTATTTGTTGGACAAAGAGATGATAGACCGCCTTACCTGTACGACCAATGTGTTCGATATTGTGAGGAACAACAGATTATTGATAAAGTTTTTTTTCTCGGGAGTCGAGAAGAAATACCAGATATATTGAATAGCCTCGACCTTTTTGTTTTTTCATCTTTGGAAGACTCTTTCGGGCTTGCTGTCATCGAAGCTATGATGATGGGCATACCGGTTATAGCAGCAAATATTCCACCGATGATTGAAGTTACAGAAGCAGGAAGATTCGCTTATCTATTTGAGACTGGTAATGAACTTGATTTATCGGATCAGATAATCGCTCTCCTGAAAAACAAAAACGACAGGCAGTTACTGTCTCAAACAGCGCGGGAATGGGCAGTTGGACAATTTAGCATAGATTCCTATATGCAGAAATTAATTGAAATTTATGCGCGCTTGTTGGGTGGAGCAAGAGGCACTTCTGCCTAAAGATGAGATGTACTTCGTTCAATACAGTCATTAAGGATGCAAACCAAGAGTTAAAACATGCGCTGTCCGATTAAACTTAATCGCAATAACTTTCCTCAATGGTTTCTTCGATTGGTTCCAAACGCAGATGATCCCAGAAGCCTAATCAATATGAGCGCGGAGACAAAGGTCTTTTCGAGATTTGTGTCTCCAATTAAAATTGGAACGACTTATAAATCAACCGAACCAGAGCGCCACAAATTAGCTGACAGAGCAATTTTAAATGTCGCTAAAAATTTACAAACATGCCCTGTGGTGCTTGACTTAGGTATCTCTGATGGCACAACCTCATTGGAGTTAATCGAAAAACTGGGCAATCGATTTAATAAATACTTTGCAACGGATATATATCTTAGCCTGCCTTATTTGGAGCACAAAGGAGATGGTGTTTTCTATCATCCCCAAAATCATGAATGTATCATGCGGGTAAGTGATCGTTTCATTATTTACAAAGCTACGGAAAAGTCCATTTCGCCCATCAAAGCACTTGCCAATCATTTTATTATGACAAGTCCACCTTACGATATAGAAAAAGTTCAAAGTCTTCATTTAATACATCCACAGCTTAGAAGACTTGCTTTGGAAGACAATAGGATTGTTCTAACAGAACATGATATCATGTTGGAATGGCAATTTGACAATCCCGATATCATCAAGGTCGCAAATGTCTTAAATTTGAGCTATTTTTCAAAAGAACAAATTGCTCGAGCTATTGCAAACCTAAAAAGCTCGCTCAAAATTGGTGGCCATTTATTTATTGTTGAAAACCGGGATATAGAAAAGGTATCACATTTCACAAAAGATAAATCCGGCTTCTGTTTGAATGAAACCATCAATGGCGGTAGTGAAATAACGGACCTCGTGCAATGACCATACTCATGCTGACGCCAAGCCCCAATATTCGAGGACCAATAATGAAGCATACGCCGATTCTTGTCGAAGAATTACGCACTTTAGGTTGTGCAATTGACACTCTACCTTGGGGGGCGAACGAAAACGATGAAAAGCTGAGCAGGAAGATCAGCGGCAGAATTTTGAGTATCGTACAGGTACATGAGCTGCTGAAAAAAAATATCTATGACTTGCTAATCATCAAAACCGCACACGACTGGGCTGCCGTAATTCGTGACCTAACGCTGTTATGGACAACAAGGCATTTGAGGCCATTGACAATTTTGCAAATCCACGGCAGCCAAAGCCATCGACTTGCGGAAGGCAAGCCCAAGCTCTTTAAAAAAGCAACGAAAGTAGTCCTTGATTTATGTGATGGTGTCATGTTGCTTTCTACAGAAGAACAAAACGATTTTATGCGATTTTATGCGAGCAAAAAATTTTGGACTGTTGAGAACCCGGTCGTGCTCAATTCACCTGAAAAAGTGGTGCACAATCAATGGAGCTTGCCAAACAGCAAAAGCAAGCTGCTTTTTGTTGGCAGGCTGGTCAAAGAGAAAGGCATTTTCGAGCTATTACATGCTGTGGCGACGCTCACTCAAAAACATGATATCCACTTGTTGATTTTAGGGGTTGGACCTGAGGAAAACGCTGTTAAAAAACTAATTGACAAGTTGGGCATTTCCAAGACGGTCACTCTTGGCGGTTATGCCGAAGGACAAAAACTTATCGCCGCCTATAAAGAAGCCGATATTCTCATTTTACCAAGTTGGATAGAAGGTTTTCCAACTGTGGTAACGGAGGCAATGCAACATGGCACGGCTATTGTTACAACGAAAATTCGTGGCGTTGCTGACCATCTAATTGAAAATGAAAATGCAATATATACGCCAGTAAATGATGCGAATGCACTTGCCTCGAATATTGAGAAGCTTGTGAATAATCCGCAATTACGCGATAAAATCGTGCAGACTAACAAGGTCAAGGTTCAGGATTTTTTGCCAAAACCTGTTGCCCTGCGCTATTTGGAAACGATTTACAAGATCATAAACCAAAAAACAATCCCAGACCAGGTTGCAAACCCTTTAGGTACATAATGTGACCATACTGTTTTGCAAATTTTGAAATGAGCTAAGCTAATGAATCCAATTATAAATGCAGTCAGGTATTATTCGAAACGAGCTCGAGAAAAATGGGCCGCTATTTTCCGTGCGACCTTTCATTTTGATGAGCACACTAAAATTTTGGATTTGGGATCGGAGAACGGTTCCATGATTAATTCGGTGCTTGCAGGTTCCAAAGTCAGACCTAAAAATGTTTACATCACTGATATCGATGCTAAACTTATTGCGGAAGGCCAAAGAAAATTTGGCTACGATCCCGTGCTCGTAGACGAGCCGGATCGACTTCCCTTTGAAGATGGCTTGTTCGATGTTGTATTTTGTTCATCCTTTATTGAGCATATAACAGTTTCCTAAGATGATGTGTGGATACTTAAGATCGGAAAAAAGATTCAAGGGAGAATCTCTAAAGAGACAACGAGAGTTTTCTGAAGAAATCAAGCGAATCACAAAACAATATTTTGTGCAGACCCCATGCAAGAGCTTTCCTATTGAAAACAATATCTGGCTTCCCTTAATTTCATGGCTGCCACGTAATCTGCTCATCCCGATGCTTCGATTTACAAATTTATTTTGGATAAAGAAGACAAGCCCTGATTGGCACCTATTGAGTAAAAAGCAAATGCAGGAAATGTTCAATGGAGCAGAAATCCTCGAAGAAAAAAGTTTCGGACTGACTAAATCTTTGATGGCAGTGTGCACTCTTTCATGAAATATGCCGCTTGCCTTACTCAAGTGAAGATATCTACAGACCTATAACCGGAAAACTATTCATGTGTGGCATCGCTGGACTAATCAACTGCGGCAATAAACATCTTCTCAACCAGATGACGGAACATCTGGCGCATCGTGGCCCGGATAATAGTGGACATCAATGGTTCGACCGTTGGCAGAGTGGCTTGGGCCATCGCCGTTTGTCGATCATCGACTTGTCACCTGCCGGTCATCAACCGATGTCAAACGTTCGCGGCAACCTGTGGATCACCTACAACGGCGAAATTTATAACTATCAGGAAATACGTGCTCAGCTTGAAGCGGCAGGTTGTCGATTCCGCTCGAATAGCGACACCGAAGTGGTGCTGAAGGCCTATGAACAATGGGGCGAAACATGCTTGCACAAGCTGAATGGTATGTTCGCTTTCGCTATATTTGACCAAGAGAGCGGTGAACTTTTTGCGGCCCGCGATCGTGTTGGCATCAAGCCATTCTATTATCACGCCAAAGGTGTTGCGTTGGTTTTTGCATCGGAAATCAAAGCGATTTTGGCAACAGGGCTGACACCGAAATCGCCTGATGACTTTGCGCTGCACACCCCTACGCGCTACCAAATATCTCCATACACAGGCTTTCAGGATATTTTTAAACTACCACCTGGACATTGTTTGACCTTTTCGGGTGGCGAGTTGAAAATAAAGCAGTATTGGGATGTGGAAACCGCCGAGCGTCTGCATGATGAATCGAGCGCATGCGATGAACTGGATTGGCTACTGCAAGACAGCGTGCGCCTTCAGATGATTGCAGATGTGCCGGTGGGTGTTTTTTTGAGCGGTGGCCTCGACTCGTCGATTATCAGTGCCTTGGTAAGAAAGAATACCGAGCAAGATGTACACGCATTCACAATTAAATTTGCTGATACCGATCAAAAATTTGAAAAAATGGTGGATGATAGTTTTTATGCCCGGCAGGTTGCTGGCCAACTCGGCTTTCTTTATCATGAACTCGAAATTGAGCCAAAAATCGATGAACTCTTGCCGAAAATGATTTGGCATCTCGATGAACCGCTTGCCGATCCAGCTGCCATCAATACCTATCTGATTTCCAGGGCAGCGCGTGAACTCGGTATTATCGTTTTGCTTAACGGCATGGGTGGCGATGAAATTTTTGGGGGCTATCGCAAGCAATTGGCGTGTTTGAAAGCAGATACGTATCAGAAAGTTGTGCCAGGCTTCTTGCGAGCACCACTCGAGAAAGCATTTGAGAAAGTACCTGTTGCAACCGGCAGGCAGGGGTTGAAAATGTTGCGCTGGTCGAAACGTTTTTTGTCATTCGCCTCGCTACCGCAAGTTGAACGGTTTTTGGTGGCCGACCTGGCGTTTTCAGCGCAGGAATATCGAAGCTTTTTTCGCAATGGCGTCGGTTATTACGACACTCATTATTTCCAATCGCAGAATGCACGCCTTAATCTTGCCAATGTGCCATACTTGACGCGCATGTGCTTGAACGATACTAAAGTTTTTCTGCCCGAGCACAATTTGACCTATTCGGACAAAGCCACTATGGCTGCGGGGATTGAAAGTCGTCCACCTTTGACCGATCACCGTTTGGTCGAATTCATGTTCAGCCTGCCACCTGAATTCCGTATTCGCAAGAATGTGCAAAAGTATTTGCTGAAAAAGGTGTCGGAAAAATATGTGGATCGCGAAATTATTTATCGGCCGAAAGCGCCTTTCGGCTCTCCACTCCGTTCATGGATTCGCGGCCCATTAGCACCAATGGTGGATGATTTGCTCAATGAAGATAGCCTAAAGAAGCGCGGCTTGTACAATTCGGCCTTTGTCAGCAAGCTGATCAAAAATGATCGAAGCGGTCTCGAAGATAATGCCCATGTAATCTGGACGTTGTTGACCAATGAAGTATGGTTTCAAACATTTTTTCAATAATTCTTGTTGTGACGTATTTCGAACCGTTTGAGAGAAGGTTGGTTGGATTTTTCAACGTGAATGCAAATCAGTTTATTTGACTGGCTCTTCAAGATTTACAGGATTATACCAGCTTCTGTTTGGCATCGATAGCCTATCCGGTCGATCAGGTGAATTCTGTCCAATAATGTGTTTTTTCAAAAGTGTTTACGCCCTAAATAAAAGAGACTATGAAACAAGTTATCCAATATCAAAAAACCGGGGAGATGAGTGTGGCGGAATTGCCGGAGCCGATGCTGAAATCGGGCGGCGTTCTGGTGCGTACAGCCTATTCGCTCATCAGCGCAGGTACGGAGAAAAGCTCGGTGGCGACAGCCCAGGCATCGATGGTCGGCAAGGCGCGCTCGCGTCCTGATTTGGTGAAGCAGGTGTTTGCCAACGTCAAGCGCGAAGGCTTGTTCGCCACTTATGATAAAGTTCAAAATCGTCTCGACAATTATAAAGAGCTCGGCTACAGCGCGGCCGGTGAAGTGGTGGCGTCCGCATCGGACAGATTTAAGCCTGGTGACCGTGTCGCGTGCGCCGGCGTCGGCTTTGCATCGCATGCCGAAATGAATTTCGTGCCGCAAAATCTGACCGTGCCCATCCCGGACGATGTGCTGTATGAAGAAGCCGCCTTCGCCACCATGGGTGCGATTGCACTGCAGGGCGTGCGGCAAGCGGAGGTGCGACTCGGCGAAAACGTAGTGGTGATCGGCCTTGGCCTGCTCGGCTTGTTAACGGTGCAATTGCTGAAAGCCAACGGTTGCCGCGTCGTCGGCCTGGATGTCTCGACCGGCAATTTTGCGCTGGCGCAAAAATTTGGCTGCGATGTCTGTGCGGTCAGCGATTTCGACGCATTGCAGGCGGTGGAAAGCTTTACCCGCGGCCACGGAGCCGATGCGATCATTATCACTGCGGGCACAAAATCGAATCAGCCGTTGGAAATGGCCCTGGAAATGGCGCGCAAAAAAGCCAAAGTTGTGGTGGTTGGTGCAGTGAGCATGAACGTGCCCCGTTCGCCGTTTTATGAGAAAGAGCTGGATTTGCGCATCTCCTGTTCCTACGGCCCCGGCCGCTACGATGCCGATTACGAAGAGCGCGGTATCGATTACCCGGTCGGCTACGTACGTTGGACGGAAAATCGCAACATGCAAGCTGTGCTCGATCTGATTTCGGCACAGAAGCTCGATGTCAAATCGCTGATTTCGCACCGATTTGCCATTGATGAGGCGCTGGAAGCTTATGATTTGATCACAGGCAAAAAGCAGGAAAAATACCTCGGCGTTTTGCTGCACTATCCCGCAGTGGAGTCGCAAAATGGCCGCATGCAGACGATCACGCTCAACGGCAATGGCGCAGCCAGGCTTGAAGATACCGAAGGCGTTGTTGGCTTCATCGGTGCGGGCAATTTTGCACAGTCTAATCTGATTCCGCCACTTACAAAACTGGGCACTTATCTGAAGGGCGTTGTGACCTCCAAGCCCGTCAATGCCAAATCCGTAGCAGAAAAATTCGGCTTCACTTTTTGCTCAACCGATGCGCAAAAGGTGATCGATGATAGCGAAATCAATACAGTTTTTATCGCCTCCAGGCATGATAGCCATGCCAAATATGTTGCGGCGGCGCTGACACAAGGCAAGCATGTTTTTGTTGAGAAACCACTGGCTGTCAATGCCGGGCAATTGCAGGAAGTGACCACCGCGCTGGCCAATGACAGCGCACGTCATGCGACATTGTTTGTCGGCTTCAATCGTCGTTTTTCCCAGCCGTTTAACGACATCAAGCAGTTTTTTCAGGACCGCCGTGAACCGATGGTAATGCATTACCGTGTTAATGCCGGATTTTTACCGAAAACGCATTGGAGCATGGCGGCAGAGCAAGGTGGGCGAATTATCGGTGAGGCCTGCCATTTTATCGACTGTTTCGCCTATTTGACCGGCTCGCGTCCGGTGAGTGTGTTTGCACAGGCAATTGCTTCGAAAAACGAGCAGGTCGAGAATCATGACAATGTCGCCGTGACCATCAGTTATGCAGATGGCTCGGTCGGCAATTTGATTTACCACGCCAATGGCAATAGCGGACTGGCTAAAGAATATTGTGAAGTACATTGCAGTGGCCGCACGGCGATTATGGATAATTTTAAACAAGTGACCTTTTTCCAGGGCCGACGCAGCCGCAAGGCCAAATATGATGGCGGCAAGGGCCACAGCCAGGAAGTGACACACTTTATAAAAGTTGTAACCGGAAAAGAAAAAGCAGGACTGCACGTTGACGATATCATTGCAACAACCACTGTCAGCTTCAAAATTCTCGAGTCGCTCCGCACCGGCCAGCCCACCGCGCTTTGACCCAAACAGCGTGGTTTGGCAGAAAATCAGCACAAGTGCAGCGAAATTAGAGCGCTATATTTTGGCGGAAAATTATCGCGGCTACGATCCGTTCGATGCGTTGCTGTCGCCGCTCTTCCAACTGCCAGTGTTGCGAACGAACAAGTTGGCGCGGTTTGGTGCGCAACAGGTCGTGAAGCGCAGCCCCGTCAATTTGCGCAGCCTGCTGGCCGTGCCAAAAGGTGAAAATCCGGTAACGTTCGGACTCTGTTTGCAAGCCTTCACTGCGCTGCAACAGGTTTTTGTGCAAAAAGCAGAGCATTACCGGATGCAGATTGCAATTTGTCTCGAACAGCTCGAAGCGCTGCAATCAAAGGGCTACAGCGGCGCTTGCTGGGGCTATGATTTTGATTGGGAAGCACGTTACGCCAAAATCCCGGCTTACACGCCGACAGTCGTTGCGACCGGATTTATCACCAACGCGCTGTTTGAATATTATCAGACGACTGGCGATCAGCGTGCTTTTAATCTGTGCGAAAGCGCCACGCATTTTGTGCGCAATGATCTACACAAAACACGTAAGGGCGAGGTCTTCTGCTACTCGTATTCACCACTCGATCAGCAGGTGGTGTTTAATGCATCCATGAAAGGCGCGCGTCTTTTGATGCAGGTTTATTCAGTCACCGGTGATGAAACGCTACGCAAAGAAGCTGCTGCGGCTGTTGCCTATGTGATGGATTTGCAGCGAGCAGATGGAGCCTGGTCGTACGCACACGGTGATGCACGAACGTGGGTCGACAATTTTCACACCGCGTATGTACTCGACTGTTTGGATGTATTTTTAGAAAATTCGCAAGAATCTGCGTTTGAGGTACAGCGTGAAAAGGGGCTTGATTACTATCTGCGCCATTTTTTTGAAGCCGATGGCGCGCCAAAGTATTACGATCAGTCGCTCTACCCGGTTGATGCGACGGCAGCGGCGCAAAGTATACTCACGCTATCCCGGGTGGGTGAGTTGGAGCTGGCTACCAAAGTCGCATTGTGGATGAGCGAACACATGCAGGACGCCAGCGGCTACTTTTACTACCAAAAGCACCGCAGATACATGAACAAAATATCCTACATGCGCTGGTCGAACGCCTGGATGCTGGCGGCGTTGAGCGCACTGCTTTTGCGGATGAAGAAATGACAGAGAAGCAAAGTTCAAAATACGAAGCACAAAATGCAATACATAGCTATGAGTGAATTCCGAACCAATTTTTTAGGCTATCCCGTCGATAATATCAATCTCGATGAATTGCTCGATTTTGCAAAAGAGACGATAACGGTGGACGAGTATCATTACCTGGCGGTGCAAAATGCCAACAAAATGTACTTGTCCGAAAAGCACGCACAGGTGAGACAGTTCATCGAGCGCGCCAAAATCATTCTCCCGGAAAATGCCATCAATATGGGTATGCGGGTTTTACGCAAGCCACTCAAGCAGCGCAACATGGGCGGTGTACACGTCATGGAAGCACTGCTGGAGCTGGCACATGCTGAACACTTTTCAATATCGCTTTTCGGTGCACAGCAGAATGAGCTGAACAGTCTGGTGCAAAATATCCAGCAAAAATATCCCAATATTGCGGTGAAAAGCCATCGCAATGGCTATTTTGGTTTGGAAGAAGAGCCGCTGATCGTCGAGCAAATCCGTGCATGCCGTCCGAATATTTTGTTCATCGGTTTGGGTTCACCAAAGCAGGAGTTGTTTATCGACAAATATTGGCAGGAGTTGCAAGCCAACATCATCATCGGCGTTGGGGGCAGCTTTAAAGTGCTCGCAGGGCTCGAAAGTCCGGCGCCAGCGTGGAGCAAATACGGACTGGAGTGGCTATACCGTTCGTGGCAGGATCCGAAGAAACTCAAGCGCTATTTTGTGATCAATTCTTTCTATTTGTATAAATTTACCAAGTATTTATTAACGCAGAAAAGCAGGTAAGTTGATATAATATGTAAAAATGCGTATTCGTTAATTTTTGCGATATTCTGACAATCCGCTCATTGCATCAAAAATTGAACTCTGACAGGCGATACAGACACAAAACTGAATTCCTTGTCACTTGCTAAATTTTGAATGAAACTGCCATTTTCCATGAAATGGATTTCATCTTTGCTTAAGCAACAGACGACAACACGTCATTACAACAAGCACTACATCGGAGATAAAAATGGCACTGATCAAGTACTCCCGGCTCATCCATCAGATTATCTTGCTGCTGGACATCGTTCTGACCGGGCTGGCATTTATCGCCGCAGTTCATGTGCGTGATTTTTTGCTGCCAATCATCCCGTCAGCAGGCGCAATTACCATTCAAAACTACTATTTTCACATTGCATTGATTTGTTTGGTGTGGCTGATTATTCTCTCTTTCCAGGATGGCTATTCCAAACAGCGTTTTCTCTCTTTAAACAAGGAGATTACGCAAATTGCCAAGATGCTCTTGTGGGGATTTTTGATTGTATCCGCGCTCGGATTTCTCTCGAAAGAAACGAGTCTGCCGCGTACTTTGCTTGTGTTGTTTTTATTTATCAATTTTGCTTTTTTAGTTGCAGAAAAAGCAATTTTGCATAAATATATCAACCATCTGCGCGCAAAGGGCTTCAACCATGCCAAAGTGCTGATCGTTGGCACAAGCGATTTGGCAAGGCGATTTGTTGAATCAGCGGGCAGTTACGAGCCATGGGGAATCGATGTCGTCGGTTTCCTGGCTGAAGACGAATCAAAGGTTGGTACGCGTATTTCAAAATCAAAAGTGATCGGCACCTTCAAAGACCTTGAGTTTGTTCTACATAGCAACTATATCGATGAAGTGATTTTTGCGACCGATATAAAACATTTCGCAGAAGTGGAAGAAATGTTCAAGAAGTGCCGGCTCGAAGGTGTGCAGGCCCGGGTAATTTCGAGCATCCTGAAAGACTTCGTTTCGAGCATGACTGTGGATATCAAATACGGTTATCCCATTCTCACGTATTCGCCTTTTAAGGCAAAGGACTGGCAGCTATTGCTCAAGCGTGTCATTGATATTGCTATTTCATCGATCTTGCTGATTCCGTTTACGCTGGTGATTTTGCCTGTCGTATCAGCTCTGATTAAGCTGACTTCCGAAGGCCCGATTTTTTACCGTTGGCAAGTGATGGGGGCAAACAAGCGTCGGTTTATCGGGTATAAATTTCGCACCATGTATATCAATGCTGATGAAATCAAAAAGCAACTGATGGAACAGAATGAGATGTCCGGCCCGGTTTTTAAAATGGAACGTGATCCGCGGATTACGCCGGTTGGTCGGTTTTTGCGCAAACTCAGTATCGATGAATTGCCACAGCTTTGGTCGGTGCTGAAAGGCGATATGAGCCTGGTCGGTCCGCGTCCGCCGCTGCAATCCGAAGTGGAACATTTTGAAAGCTGGCATCGTCGCAAGCTTTCCGTGAAGCCCGGCATAACCTGCTTGTGGCAAATCAACGGACGCAGCCAGATCAGCGATTTTAATGAGTGGGTCAAGCTGGACCTGGAATACATCGACAATTGGTCGTTGTGGTTGGATATGAAAATTCTTTTTAAAACGATACCTGTGGTATTGTTAGGAATCGGAGCGAGATAAATGAAGGTTTTGGTTACCGGCGGTGCTGGTTTTATTGGCTCACATACAGTTGACCGGTTGCTGGCAATGGGGCACGAAGTCCGCATTCTCGATAATCTGCAGCAACCTGTGCATTTAAAGGGCAAGCCCGATTATGTGCCCAATGAAGCTGAGTTTGTTTATGGCGATGTGCGCGATAAAGCGACACTCACCTACGCGCTCGATGGCGTCGATGTGGTGTATCACTTTGCCGCATATCAGGATTACCTGCCGGATTTCAGCACCTATTTTCAGGTCAACAGTGTCAGCACGGCATTGCTGTATGAGATCATTGTCGAGAAAAAGCTGCCGGTGCAGAAAGTCATTGTGGCGGCTTCACAGGCCGTGCTGGGCGAAGGGCTGTACAAATCACCGGCTTTTGGTGAAATGATTCCGGACATCCGGCTCGAAAGCCAACTCAGAAACGGGGATTGGGAGCACCATTGTCCGCAGACTGGCGAAGTCATGCCTTATCTGCCGACACCGGAAGAACGCATCAATCCGCAAAATCAATATGCACTTTCGAAGCATGCTGAAGAGCAGATCGCGATTCACCTTGGCCGTCGTTACGGCATCCCGTCGGTGGCGATGCGCTACTCGATCGTGCAGGGGCCGCGGCAGTCGTTTTACAATGCGTACTCCGGTGCGATGCGCATTTTTTCACTGCATCTCTATTTCCGCAAATCGCCGACCATTTATGAAGATGGCCAGCAAATCCGCGACTACATCAATATCAACGATGTGGTGGACGCTAACATTCGTGTGCTGGAAGATGAACGCGCCAGTTACCAGGTATTTAATGTCGGTGGCGGCAAGCCGTACACGGTTTCCGAGTTTTACCAAATTATGCAAAATGAAGTCGGCCGCGAGCAGCCGGCGATTTTGGAAAATTATTACCGCTATGGCGATACGCGTCACATTTTTTCCGATATTTCAAAGCTCAAGGCGCTTGACTGGGCACCCAAAAGGCCGATTGAGCAAAGCATTCGCGACTATTGGGACTATCTCAATCAGCAATCCGATATCGACGATATTCTGGACTTTGCCGAGAAGACGATGAAAAATCTCAACGTGGTACGCAGGGCGGAAAGATAAGAAAAAGAGTGCAGAGCTCGCTTTGCATAGAATACAGGAGTGCAAGGCTTGCCCCGAATTCCAATATCGAAGGGATGGCAAAGCGAGCTCTGCGAATTAGAATTGGATGGCAGATTTAAGATGACAAGAGGCGCTCTTTGAAAGTATTTTTGCTCGCAGCCGGGCTTGGCACCCGCCTACGGCCGTTGACGAATGATATTCCCAAGTGCCTGGTGTCCTTAAAAGGCAAGCCGCTGCTGGATTACTGGTTTTCACTGTTCGCTGCCCATGGCGTAACCGAAGTGTTGGTCAATCTGCATCACCATGCGGAGAAGGTGCAGGCCTTTCTGGAAGCGAGTCTGTACCCGTTTCGCATCATTCCGTTTTATGAATCCACGCTGTTGGGCAGCGCCGGTACGATTCACGCCAACCGTGAGTGGGTTACGGATGAAAAAAGCTTTTTAATCGCCTATGCCGACAATTTGACCAACACCAATTTGAGCGCATTCCGGCGATTCCATCTGGAACAGGATGCACTTTTGACGATGGGACTGTTTGAAACAAACCGGCCAAAAGAGTGCGGCATTGCCTTGCTGGATCACGAAAAAAATATTGTGGACTTTACCGAAAAGCCGCAGCAGCCAAAATCGACACTGGCGAATGCCGGATTGTATATGGCGAGCCCGGGGATTTTTGACTATTTCCAGGAAGACTACCCCCAGGATTTGGGCTTCGATATTTTGCCCAAACTCGTTGGACAAATGAAAGGTTTCCATATAGAAGATTATTTGCTCGATATCGGCAACTTGGAGCGTTATCAGCGTGCGATCAATGATATCGAATCATTTAAATTTACCCAGGGAGGGTTGAAATGATTATCACACAAACGCCGCTCCGCATCAGTTTTGCCGGTGGAGGAACTGATCTGCAGGATTTCTACAACAATGAAGATGGCAAAGTCATCAGCACGGCCATTGACAAGTTTATTTTTGTGATTGTCAATGAACGTTTTGACGAGAAAATTTACGTCAATTATTCGAAAAAAGAGATTGTCGACAACATCGACGATATCCAGCACGAGCTGGTGCGGGAAGCCTTGCGCAAAACCGGCATTCGCAATGGCGTCGAGATCACCATGCTGGCGGACATCCCTTCCGAAGGTTCGGGATTAGGCTCTTCCAGCAGCCTGACGGTTGGCTTGCTGAATGCCTTTTACATGTACCATGGCGAGCAGGTAACGGCTGAACGTTTGGCGCGCGAAGCCTGTGAAATTGAAATCGACTTATGCGGCAAGCCAATCGGCAAGCAGGATCAGTACATCGCAGCGTACGGTGGTGTAAGAGAATTTACTTTCCGTCGCGATGGCAGTGTGGGAGTTGAGAAAATTGAATTGGATCCCGCACACTTTCGCAGGCTCGGTTCAGGTTTGTTGCTGTTTTTTACAAATTTAACCCGCAAATCTTCTGAAATTTTAACCGAGCAAAAACAAAAAACCACTGACAAGCTCGAAGCGCTGCAAAAGCTGAAAGCCTTCGTGCCGATGGTTCGAAACGCGATAGAGCAGCGCGCTTATCAGGTCATTGGAGAAATTTTGCACGAGAGCTGGCAGATCAAGCAAAGGTTGGCCAGCAAAATCTCAAATGATACCATTGAAGACCTTTACGATATTGCCCGTTCAGCCGGGGCGCTCGGCGGCAAGGTGGCCGGTGCCGGCGGTGGCGGATTTTTACTTTTGTATGTCGCACGCGATAAGCAGGATGCCGTTCGCTCAGCGCTGAAAGGCTCACGTGAGCTGCCATTTTTGCTCGAGCAGGATGGTAGCAAGGTGATTTTCAATCAGCGTCGCTACCCAGCGCGGTAATGATTTAAGGACAATTCATCAGGAGTTCACAGCGATGATTCAACATTATTTCAATAGCTATATTCAGGATTTGAAAGCGACGCTGGATGAAATCGATCATGCGGCTTTCGAGAAGGTCGTTCATATTCTGCTGAAAGCGCGGCAGCAGGACAAGCAGATTTTTATCATTGGCAATGGTGGCAGCGCTTCAACCGCCTCGCATTTTGCCTGCGATTTGGCGAAAGGCACTGTCGATTACGACAATATCAGCTTTAAGCGCTTTCGTGCTATCAGTCTGGCCGACAACATGGCGTACATCACAGCCCTTGGCAACGATATCGATTTTGACGAAATTTTTACCGAACAGCTCAAAAGCTATCTCAATCCCGGCGATGTGGTCCTTGGCATTTCGGCCTCGGGCAATTCTCCCAATATCGTCAAGGCGCTGCGTTACGCCAAATCCGCCGGCGCAACCACCATCGGCCTGTTAGGCTTCAACGGCGGTCGCGCGAAAGATATCGTCGATGTGCACCTGACCGTCTCCAGCCGCAATTACGGTATCGCTGAAGACTTTCATCTGATTGTCCAGCATGTCATGACGCAGGTCATCCGCCGTATGCTGCATAGCGAGCAACAAAAAGTGATTTTTCTGGATCGCGATGGCGTGATCAATCGAAAAGCACCGGACAATGAATACATTACCTCCTGGAAGGATTTTGAGTTCATGCCGGGGGCTATGAATGCGATGCGCTATTTTAATGAAATGGGCTATAAACTGGTTGTGGTGACCAATCAGCAAGGCATCGGCAAGGGACTGATGTCGGAAACCACGCTGCTTGAGATACATAGCAAAATGCAGCAAGTTCTGCTCAACAATGGTATCCATATCGAAAAAATCTTCTATTGTCCCCATCTCGAAGAAACCGATTGTGCATGCAGAAAACCCAAGCCAGGGCTGATTTATCGGGCGCAAAACGAACTCAATTTCAATGTTCAGCTTGAAAACGCTTTTTTTATCGGCGACTCGGCGTCTGATGTTGCTGCTGGCAATCGGGCAGGCTGCCAGACAATTCTGCTTGGTGAAAACACTGCCTTGCAAAATGGCTATGCCCCGACGCATCAGGTTCGTACCCTTGGTGAAGTCGTGGATATTTTGCGCAAGCACGATCTGGCCAATTCCGAAACAACACAGATCGAGGCACAGCCTTCGAAAGATGAGATTTCGCGCATTGTACCACAGTCGATCTCATCCGCAGGCTGATGGCGCAATGGCAGCCAAATCGGCACGAGCTTCGTGAATCAACAAAATCGAACAATCTCAAACTGATATAGATTAATTTTGACAACGTTTGAACTCTCCAATCGACGTTTCCATGGAAAACTATGGCCTGCCGTACTGCTGCATGTGCTATTGCTCTTCCCTGTGACGACAAAAGCTCAGCTTGGCAGCGGTGCCAGCATTCCGACCTATCACTGGTTGCAGGAAGATTTGAAAGAGCTGCAATTGCGTCAGCCCGCACTCCAGATCTGGACGTCGTCCTTGCCTGTGCGGGTTGACAGTGTGGCGCATGCGGTGCAAAGCCTGGCGGCAAGCTCCTCTATTTTTAGCGCGCGATTAAAACACTACTTTGCCTTAAAGATTGATCGGCAAGCAGATGCTCCGCAGTTGCTTTTTGGTGGACTCAGCTCAGGTGGCTTCGGGCACATCGATGAAGCAATGTGCTCACGATTTTCTCAGCGCTTCACAACCGCACTGCGTTTTTCGAAAAATGTTTACATCCACAATGTCGTGAATATTGATGAAACATTGCGTGACGATCCAACTTACGCAGGCAAAAAATGGCGCGGATTTGCCGCTATCACCGAGCAGGCCTACGGCGTTTGGTATGGCCAGCGCGCTCAGCTCAAAATCGGACGTGATTTCGTGCGCTGGGGCAGGGGGGAAGATGCAACGCTGCTGATTTCTGATAACAGCCTGCCTATGGATCAGCTCCATCTGCAACTGCGGACACGATATGCCCAGTTTAGCTATTTTTCTGCGCAACTGGATCGTTTTGCTGCGCAGGAAAACCTGAATAATTCAGGCCAAATCAACCGCCATCTCAGTGCAGGCAGAGTCGATTTTGCGTTTTTTGGCCGGACTTTGCAAGTCGGCCTGAGCCAGGCGGCGCTCTATGGGCGGAGTGGAGGCTTCGACTGGAATTACCTCAATCCATTTTTGGTTTTTCACGGCGAAGTGTTGAACAGCGGTGGCACTGCTAACAGTTTTGCCAGCATTGACTTCTCATATTTCCCAAGCCCGGGCACTGAGTTTTATGGCGAGTTGCTGATCGATGATTTTCAAATCGAAAAGAGCTCGGTGATCGATTTGGAGCCGGATGAATATGGTTTGCTGTTTGGGGCGCGCTTTGCCGATCCCTTTGGCTCGCGCGGGCTGACGACCGGCATCGAGTACACCAAAGTGAAAAATCGTACCTATAACTCGCCGGAGTTTTACGAGAAATTTCTCCATCGCAATCGCCCTATCGGCCATTTTCTCGGCAACGATTTTGATCGTTGGTTGCTTTTCATGCGCAAGTCCATCGATAATAATTGGCGTATTCAGGCTAAAGCTGATTTTCGCAGGCACGGCCGGGGCCGCATCGAAGCCGCGTGGGATACACCGTGGTTGGCTTCAACTTTGGCAGAGGGCTATTCCGAGCCTTTCCCGACCGGCGTTGTGGAGAAAATGCAGCGCTTTACGCTGGAAATGCGCTGGCATCCACAGCCTGCTGTCTTCTTTGAATTGATGACACAATACAGCACGTTCGACAATCATTTCAATGTGATTGGCGCAGAAAATGGCGAGACCGAGGTTCGGCTCAATATCTGGTTGGAATGGTCGAAATGGATCAGAATATGAGCAGGCAGCGCAATCCCACCGCTCCGCAAGTGGGTGCTGCAGCGATTGTGTAGAATGCCGGGATGAACCCGGTTACTGCCCAGGAAGGCAATTCCCCTAAATTGCTTTCCACCCAAAAAGAAGCCCGTTAGTACCGGACGTACTCAACGGGCTTTTTTGTTTTCCGATTATCGAATAACTTGAATCTTTTGTCGCTTCACATCGCCTGGCGTATTCATCAGGATAAAGTAGGTGCCACTCGGAACCAGGCTGCCTGCACTGGTCTGGCCATTCCAGACATAGCTGTGGCGACCGGCATTGGCTGTGCCGTTGTGGAGCATAGCCACTTCCCGACCGAGAATGTCATAAATGGCAACCCGCACAGAAGTGGGTTCGGGTATATCAATCGAAATGTTGGTTTGTGCTGCGCCGCTTGAGATCGAAAATGGATTGGGATAACTTGGCAGCAGCGTATAGAGTGCCGGTGCCGTGACTTTGACGTCAATCGCATCGCTGTAGGCAAAAGTACCGTCGGTATCGATCTGTTTGAGACGAAATTGGTAGGCGCCAGGCTCATTGTTTTCAACGGAATATGCGTAATCGTGCGATATGGAAGAAGTCCCATTGCCTTTCACAAAGCCTACTTTTTCAAAAGGGCTGCCATTCAAACTGCGTTCGATGTCGAAGCCGTAGTTGTTGCTTTCGGAAGCCGTCTGCCACATCAAATGCACTGTCTGAAGGTTTGCCAGGCCATTAAAGGTGATGAGCTCAACCGGAGTGACCGGAGTGAGATAGTTGATCATTATGCTGTAAAATCTGTCCGCCATCAACTGGTAGCCCGAATCGTTGGGGTGCAAGTAGTCATCCATGAGCGAACCTTGCCAGTTTGCGACGCTTGCGATAACATTGTATTGATCGACGTGAGTGACCGGATTGCTGCCTTTGCGCTGATTGACAAGATTGACAATCGCATCGTTTAGCGTTACTGTATTGCTGTTTTTGGCATCGGTACGTGGGAGAATGCTGCAGAGAAAAATGTGGATGTTGGAATTGTGATTCCAGATCTGGCTCATGGTCACATCGATATCGTTGATGATATCCTGTGTTGAGCGATTGGCGGATATGTCGTTGGTGCCGATGTGGAAAATCACCATATCGGGATCGCTGTTGTTGACCCAATTGCCGATATTCGAGCGGATCTGATCGGCCTTCCAGCCGGGATGGCCTTCGTGGTCGCTGTCAAATCCCGACCCATCCTGCAACGAGCCGACAAAATTGACGGAGTAGTTGGTTTTGAGGCGGTTATAAAGGGGCTTGCGATAGCCTGTATTGTCGCCGGTACTACCGATGCCCATGGTAATAGAATTGCCTAACGGCATGATTTTCGTTTGTGCGAGAGTCGCTGTCGCAGAAAAGCATAAGCTGGAGAGAGCAACCAGTATCGCAACGTGACGCATGTGAAATTCCTTTCAAAGTGCTTTTCCTGAGAGAATGTAGCGTATGACGCTGGTGCAAAAGCGGATAGAAAAATAGTAAATTCTTTTTAGCAGAGAGTCAACAACTGAATCTCCAATAACATTTAATTATACCCTAAAGTTTCGGATTTGCGTTTTTCTATAGCACGGAAAATGTGCATCGGAAAAATTATGGCAAAAGCGGATATTTTTTTGCTTCCAGCCAAGGCAATTTGCAAAAAAACTAGGGATGCGCGATTAAAACCGCTTGCGGCGGATTGACAAAATAAAGAATATCGCATTGCAATACAATAAATTTTAACAGATCGCGTCTTCATAAACGAACATGATAGATCATCCTGAAAAATCCGAGCAGGAACTCATCGAGCTGTGCCAAAAAAAAGATGGCCATGCATTTGACAGGCTGATGCGTCACTACCGTATCCCGCTTTTTCATTTTTTGGTGCGGTCTTGTGGCGACAAAGAGCTTGCCGAAGACCTCTTTCAGGATACACTCATCAAAGTATGGCGTTTTTTGCCGGGCTATAAGGGCAGAAGCGCATTTTCGAGCTGGTTGTTCAGCGTCGCCCACAACGTCGTTCGCGATGCCCTGCGACGCCAAAAAGTGCGTGCCAATATCTCGTTTCGTGAAACCGTACCGGACCAGGCAATGGCGCACACACCCGCAGATGAGGTTGTTGCTGACGAAACCAGGCAGTTGGTCGAGCAGGCATTGCAAGCTTTGCCTGAAAAACAGCGCCAGGTGTTTTTGCTGCGTCAGCATAGCGGCATGGCCTTCAAGGAAATCGCCAAGGTGACAGGCGAGCCACTCAACACCGTGCTGAGTCACATGCGCTACGCGGTGGCAAAACTGAAGAAATGTTTGCGCGATGATGATCTGATTATATGAAATTTTGAGATTGAATTATGGCCAAATCAATGAAAAAGAATCTTTGTGCGGATTTCGAGCAAGCCATGTGGCTTCTTCTTTCGGAGGAACTGCCCGGGGCGGAAATGCAGGATTGGCGGGATCACCTTCATGTCTGTCCGCACTGCCAAAAGTCCCTCAATGAAGCGCGGCAAATTCTGACAATTTACGATAAAGTACCTAACGCTGCGCTTGACGAAGCGCGCTATCAGGATGCGCTTCATATCGCAGTGCAGGCAGAGCCGAAGTGGCGGGCGCTCCGGGAACCGATGCTGTACTGGGCTACTCCCCTTGCGTTGGCTGCCGGACTCGCGCTTTTTTGGTTGTGGCCGCGAGCGAATACAGAATCGCTGGAGTGGCAAGCAACAGCAGTTGAGAACCGGCTCCTTTTGATGCAAGATGACATTTACGAAGCTGAATCGCTGGAGTTGTCTGACGCGCCGCTGGCTATTTTCGAAACCAATGATGGCGTTTGGGAAATGGAATTGCGATCTGTCGAGCGAGAGATCGACAACTTGCAACTGGAGTTGGCGCTCAGCAGTGTTAACGATCGCGAATGATGCCTTGTTTTCTAAAATTTTGAGGGATATAAATTCTTAATAATCAAAGAGGTGAAAAATGAAAAAAACGATGTTTCTAATGGTCAGCGTGTTGTTGCTGAGCGGCGTGTGTGTTCAACTTTCCGCACAGGAAAAAAAGATCAAGAAAAAGCCGGATGTGGCCGTGGAAGAATATTCCAGGCAATTTGCTGAAAAAGAGCGCGAAGCGCTGGAGTTTTTGCGGGAAATTTCTCCAGAAAAGGTCGAGAAACTGTTAATGGTCAAGGAAGTCAACCGCGACGAGTACAATTACCAGCTTAAACGTGTTTTGGAAGAGATGATGCAGGCACGCAGATTTGAAAAAAGCGATCCTGAGCGCTATGAACGCATCGTGCGCACGAAATCGCTCGAAGAAAAGTCGCAGTCCCTCGGCAGAGCACACCGCCAGGCCAGCAAATCGGAAAAAGCCAATATTGAAGCGGAGTTAAATAAAATTCTAAGCGAGCTGTTTGATCTGCGTGAAGAAAATCGCCGGGAAGAAGTTGCCAAACTGGAAACCCGCTTGAAGGAACTGAAAGATTCGTTGAAAGAGCGCCAGGAAAACAAAGCTGAAATTATTAAAAGACGGTTGGCACAGCTTACCGGTCAGAGCCAGCATTTGGAATGGGAATAAACTGCCGAGATAAACACCGCGTATCGTTCAGCCCAAGAACCTGCCAGCAGCACATGAGATTAGTGCTGCTGGCAGGTTTGCGTAATCAATTTTCCCCGACTTTTTCCCGCACAGCACCGCTTTTTTCTGCTATTTTTTGCCGTACAATACCATCGAACAGCGCTGGCAGATCACGCTGAAAAATATCTGGCTGACGGCAGTGAATCAGCACCTCCAGTGCGGTTTTATTGGTGCGCAACACTTCCGGTACATTGGTATTGAGCTCGATCGTCACGCGTGTTTTGCCGTATCGTTGAAAGGTTTGTTTCATCGCTTCGGCGATCGCCTCGCCTGCCAAATTGCCGGGGTAGCCGGTGATACGGACCCGCACCGAATCATCAGTCGATTTTTTATAAAGTAATTTCAAGTACCAGCCACTGGGCACTGCATTCACTGTGGTGATACGATCGTCAACAGTGTAGGTGGTGTCATTTTGCCGGACCAGCTCTGGCGCGACACCAGCCCAGCGCAGTGTGTCGGCGAGCGCCTGGGCCAGCTGCAGGTTCGCCTGGGCAGCGCTGATGCCTTCAAACGGATCGCCGTGTTCGGTGCCGCCCAGCGCCGCATCGATGACGATGCTTTCGCCGTGTAAAAGTCCACCCAAATTGGCACGCAGCCGAGACAGCACAATCTCACTTTTACCCGAATCGATGCTGACCGATCTGATCTCCGAAGTGTAGCCATCACACTGAAAAGACAGGCTGTGTGCACCAACCGGTGGATCGAGCAAATAAAAGCCGCCATTATGATCAGTAAAGGTGCTGATAGAATCGTCCAACTTGATCTGCACGTCTGCAATGCCGGCATCGCTTGAATCGTCGATGACCATGCCACTGAGCAGCCAGGTTGTGCCGGGCGCAATAAGCCGCAACGCCAACGTGTCTCGGTGGGCGTCGGCCTGTAGATAAATTTTCGTTTCTCCAGTATCGCTGGCGGCCCTGAAATAGGCCCGGCCTCTACTGTTGCTGAGCGTCAGCTTTTCCGGAGAAATCGTGCCCGTGCTGGCAGACAACAACGCTTCCGTTCCATCCCATACCGGTTGGCTATCGGCGTCGAACAGGGTAAACACCACTGGCAGCAGCGCTGCATCATCCGCTGGCAAAATGCGCGTCGGCACTTCAAAACTGGCAGAATCGACCGGCGAAGCAATAATCAGTGTATCGATGCGCGGGAAGTTGTGGTTCTTGAACAGATTTTGCAGATCGACCTGCACGGTGTGTGGTCCGTTCGTAAGGGCTGAATCGGGTTGAAAACGCAGCAGCTTGCGGCGCAGATCCACCGAGGCCGGCACAATCTTGCCATCGAGCTTCAACGAAACGCTTTCGGAGTAGGCTAACAGACGGCCATCGCTGCGACCGCCGCGTTCAACAATGCCATCGCGCAGTCCATACACTACTTCGGGCTGCTTGTCGCGCGCGATGCCAGTCGGCGCAAGCAATTCGGTTTCGGGGATGCCACCAGCTGCCCATTTGGCCAGGCCGAGAAAGATCGCATACGCCTCGCGCCGATTGTAGCGCCAATCCATCAAACGCTTCTCTTCCCGCGGATTGGAAAAAAACGACGTTTCAAGCAAAATCGCCGGCATGGTTGCACGCCGGAGCAAGCCAAAGCCTGCCGGATAAATCATCCGGTCGGTGAGCAGGCCATCTTCGGCTACCTGTGGCAATCGCAAGGCGCTGAGCAGCTCGAAATAAACATTGCGCGCCAGGTCCATGCTTAGCGGTGAATAGTCCGGATGCAAATGGTAGTAGACCGAGACGTAGTTGGTTTCAGGCTTGCTGTCGGCATTGTGGTGCAATGAAACCAAAAAATCGCATTCCTGTTCGGCTGCGATGTCTACGCGATCCTGTAAAGAAACAAAATAATCACTGGTGCGGGTCAGCACGACGTGCGCGCCGGCTTTTTCCAGGAATTCTTTTAAAAATTGAGCGACATTTAAATTCATCACCGGCTCGCGCTTGCCGGTCGGACCGCGCTTGTAGCCCGGCAAATGCGCCAAGCCACCATGCCCGGGGTCGAGCGCGATTTTGTAGCCGCTTAGATTTTTTGCATAGGGAGGAATAGTATATTGTTCTTTCGGGAGTTCCTGCCAGTCGTGCAGTTTCAGCGTTCTGCTGCCTGAACAACCAAACAATAAAACGAATGCTGCTAACATCCAATAGTAACACATCTTTTTCATAAAATTTGCTTTCTTACAACTGCATCAAAAAAACATCTTTGCGCCAATATAAAACCAACACAAACAGGACGCAAACCGTTACCGTACGGACGCGAATTTGCAATTGACATTCCGAAGTGGATTGGCTAACTTGCTGCCTTCAACAAGCCCGACTGCATGTGCAATTTTGGAGAAATGAGATGGCTTCCATGAAAATGCCCGCAAAAAAATGCTTTGTGATCATTCCGTTCGCCGATGAATTCGAAGAGGTGTTCCGGCATGCGATTCTGCCCGCAGCCGAGCAAAAAGGCTACCAGTGCGAACGCCTCAAAGAAGTCTCCGGGCCAATCAACATCATCAACGAAATCGTCAGCAATCTTTTTGAAGCGGATTTGGTGGTGGCTGATTTGTCGCGGCTGAATCCGAATGTTTTTTATGAGCTTGGCATTGCGCACGCCGGGCCACCCTCTGCGCCAACCATTATGATCGCCGAACGCGACGAAAAAATTCCGTTCGATATCAGCGTTTTTCAGGTTCTCAAATATGATCGCGGCTACGAGGGGATCGTCAATTTGCGCGAGGGACTTGCCCGGCAAATCGAATTTGCCGAAACCCAGCCTCACCTGACGACCAATCCGGTGCAGGATTATTTGTTGAAAAGAAAATATTTTGGTGCTCAGCGCGCAGCGACCGCAAAAGCGTTTCCCGATCAAAAAGCTCTGCTGGAAGAGCTGCAAGCTGGTCAGCTGCGACTCCAAATTTTGTCGACACTTGCTGAAGATAGTGCCTCGAAAACCGGTATGAGCATTACCGAATTGCATCAAAAATTAGCGGTGCTGAAGCGAAAAATGTTGGTGGCTTTGCTGAATGAGTATTTGCAAGCGGGAGTGTTGGAAAAAAAGAAAGGCGAGAAAACAGTTCGTTGGCTGTTGTCGGAGGCGGGTCAAAAGCTGGAGAAAAAAATAGGAAGGCGCCATTCTTAAGGTGGTGCTGTGCAGCAAGGGCAATCCCGGCCCTTCGAACATACTCCAATTTTACGTCCGGAGCGGGACGGGCTGTCCGTCGGTGCTGGGATGGCGCCTTGCGATTGCCGTGGCAACCAACCCGTGAAAATGTCGCCTTCCTGGCGGGAGTGTCAATCCTGCAAAGAGCATTGTGCAACGATCTGCCAAACTTGTTCTCGCTCCTGAGTTGCTGTTCGCCAGCTTGTGATCGTTGCGGATGGCAAGGCTGCCACTTGCGATGCGCCTTTCATTCTGTTTTCGCGCAGGCATGATCGCGCCCGCTGGTGTCAACAGATCTGTGTTTGATTTGCGTTTTCGCCACATATCTTTCCTCCTTTCAAAAGAGATTGGTGTGCAAAAAACGGTACATTCCGAGCTCCTTTCTCGATGTACAGTCAATCGTACTGATTTATTCCACCTTTGGTTCGGTTAAAAGTCCGTCACAATTGTAAAATCTTTCCATAGATTACCGCCCGAATCGTCTGCGCGCAGAGACGTTGAATTCAAAAGAGCGGAGAATCTGATTGTGATCAGAGTGGAAAGAAAGCAAATGTCGATTTCAGGCGTAAGCGTGCGAGATACTTGATGATGAGTTTTTTTTGATATTGTATCTTGGGGAAGAAGTGGTTCACATTTGTTTGGCTAAAAGGTTTTGACATTAAAATAATTATTCAAGGATCGTACTGCCAGCGATGAAAAAGCCAAATGACAGAAATCGATTAAAACGTCGGAATATCTTCTGTAGCCTGAATGCTCTTCGAAATGAGAGGTCAGTTGAGAAGAATTTTGCATATCGCATGGTTGAGTGGCTTGGATATTCAGATGAACAAATTGTGGTAGATGAGTCGATTGAGCAAATAGCTATTAGAGAAGGGCGAAGGCAAGAACTCTATCGGCCTGATATTGTGCTTTTTGCTTCCGAAAGACCAAGGATAATTATTGAAGTTAAAGCGCCAAATCGGAACGTGACAGAAGGACACTACCAAGTGGCAAGCTATGCTTTAATGATGAATCAACGATTTGACGACGAGAACCCTATTGCTTATTGCATATTGACAAACGGACTTGAGACCTATATCTTTTTTTGGGACCAAGCAATTAATTTGCAGTATCTTGAATTCGGAGACTGGATTGACGGGAATCCGAAAATGCGCTGGGCAAAAGAGCAGCTAAGCCATGATACTATCAAAAGGCTTGGAAGTATTGAAAATTGGCGAATCGGCGATAGAAAACAAATCGAAGATTTAATGGCTTTGGTCGAGGGTAATGCTATCTCTATGGGAGCGATCTGGCGGCTATTTATGACTGCAAATGCTTACCCTCAGTCACTGGGCGTGTTCCTGGAGTTTCCTTGGCATCGCAAAATCTATTCGGAGCTTGTTGATCTTGGTCTTATTTTTCCAGAGACCCCAAACGAATTGCATTACCAAAGGCTTATACAGAGTCAAGAGTATACAAGATTTCACCACTGGGAAGGTATTTCCTTTAGCCTTACTCGCATTGGCTTTGAACTTGTGAAGAAAATGCTATCATCACCTGAACTACTGCGGCGCTATCGTTTAGACCAGAATCGAATTAAGTCAGTTATTATTGTCATTTCTTCACCCGAAAACGCCAAAATATATGCAAAAAGACTGCAAATGCTTGGGATAGAAACGAGTTGATGACGACCGTTAAAATGTGTTTATTAAGAGTTGGGTATAATACCCTGCTGCTTGCGGCGGGGATAGGAATTTGAGGGCGTCGCAACTTTTATTCAAAAAGTGTAGTTGGGAATCCTTCACAATTGTAAAATCTTTTCATAGATTACCGCCCGAATCGTTCGCGCGCAGAGGCCGATGTGGAAAGATTCAAAAAATGATGTGGTGAAGCTGTTGATAATTTTGTATATTAGACGCTTGAAATTGCAAGTTTTGCGATCATTTTTAGTGACTGTCGGGCTTTGTACACAACTCAAATCGAAAGAAAAATATTTGCGATTTGAACTCAATGGATGCCCGCGGTTGCCTTCTCTGTAGTTCAAATATTCTTAGGAGTTGAGATGTACGTTTTTAGCACAGCGGAAAAAAACACGGACAAAGAAAAAACCGAGCATCCGAAAATTTCGGATAAGCTTTTTGAAACACGCAGCGTTTTTATTTGTGGTGAAATCAACCAGAAATTGGCTCGCGAAGTGATGATGCAATTGGTGGCGCTGGCAGCTGATTCCGATGATGATATCACCATTTACCTGAACTCACAGGGCGGCCATGTCGAAGCCGGTGACACCATTCATGACATGATTAAGTTCGTGAAGCCGAAGGTGAAGATCATCGGTACGGGCTGGGTTGCCAGCGCCGGGACGCACATTTTTCTATCAGTACCGAAAGAGAACCGCCTGAGCCTGCCAAATACACGGTTTTTGATTCACCAACCGATGGGCGGCGTCGGTGGTCAGGCAGCTGACATCAAGATCGAAGCGCAGGAAATTATCAAGATGCGCAAAAGGCTGAACAGCATCATCGCCGAGCAAACCGGTCAACCGCTCGAAAAAGTCGAGCAGGATACCGACCGCAATTATTGGATGAGCGCCACCGAGGCGATCGAGTACGGTTTGGTCAGCAAAATCATTTCGTCCTCAGACGAAGTTTAACCTGCGCATTGTCGGAAACGCTTATTGGAAAGCAGTGTTTGGCGATGTCGCCTGCACTGCTTTTTTTGTTTCATTAGCTGAGTCATGCGGCCCGAGGTGGCGGCGAGAGTGAACATCAATGAATTTAACATGTTGAAGATGACCAAAACAGCAGAGCAAAAAACGCGAGGGGAGTGGGCAGTCGATAGCTGGCAGCGCTATCGGGTGGTTCAGCAGCCGGAGTACCCGGACGTAGAAGCGTATCATAGCGTTTTGCAAAAAATCCACACCTTCCCGCCACTGGTTTCGATTGGCGAAGTCGAAAAGCTGCGTGCTAAAATTGCCGACGCCAGCGCAGGGCGCGCGTTTGTGCTGCAAGGCGGCGACTGTGCAGAACGCTTTATCGACTGCAATGAGCACATGATCGCCAACCGGTTGAAGATTTTGCTGCAGATGAGCGTGATTTTGACCTATGGCATCCGCATGCCCATCATCAAAGTCGGCCGGATCGCCGGGCAATACGCCAAACCGCGCTCAAAAAACAACGAACATGTCAATGGGCTCGATATCCCGAGCTATCGCGGCGACTGCGTCAATTCGTTTGAGCCGGATCCGTTGGCGCGAGTGGCGGATCCCCAACGCCTGCTGCAGAGCTACTACTACTCATCCATGACCCTGAATTACATCCGCGCGATGATCGATGGCGGCTTTGCCGATTTGCATCATCCGTATCACTGGAACTTGCATTCGATCGAGCAGACCAAAAAATGGCCGGCCTACCGCAATGTCGTCGATCGCATTCTCGATGCGGTGAATTTTATGGAAGCATTTGGCGGCACCCGTCCGGAATCGCTCGGCAAAGTCGATTTCTACGTATCGCATGAAGGCTTGCTGTTGGGATACGAAGAAGCGCTGACGCGCAAAGATCCTGTCAGCGGGCGCTATTACAACCTCGGTGCGCACACTGTTTGGATCGGTGATCGCACGCGTGCCATCGACGGCGCGCACGTTGAATATTTTCGCGGCATCGCCAATCCGGTTGGCATCAAGGTCGGGCCAGGGTGCGAAGCCGATGAATTGCTGGAACTGCTTGCTGTGCTCAATCCGAAAAACGAGCCTGGCCGTATAATTTTGATCACGCGATTTGGCATAAACCATGTCGAGCAAAAATTGCCGCAGGTGGTGCAGGCGGTGCAAAAAGCTGGTTTCCAGGTTGCATGGAGCTGCGATCCGATGCATGGCAATATTATCTCATCCAACGGCAATCGCAAAACCCGCGATTTTTCCGATATTCTCACCGAATTTCAACACTGCTTTCGCATCCACAAAGAGCTTGAGAGTTTTTTGGCGGGCGCGCATTTTGAGTTGACCGGCGAAGATGTAACCGAATGCATCGGTGGTGCAGTTGAACTCAAAGATGACGACCTGGCCAAAAATTACGAGACCTACTGCGACCCGCGCCTGAATTATGCGCAGAGTCTTGAAATCGCTTTTTTGATCACCCAGCTTTTTCAGGAAAATAACGCCTGAATCAGCCCAAAATTTCCGAAAGGCGAGCCGATCATGAAAAAGTATCCATTTGTCCCGCTTAACGATTTCCCCGAAACTTCGCCCGAGAGCATGCAACAACGGGTCGACGCATTTTACCAGTACATGCGCACGCGCAGAACGGTGCGCGACTTTTCCAGCCGCCCGGTTTCACGCGAAGTGATCGAAAAATGCCTGCTGATCGCTGGCACGGCACCAAACGGCGCCAACCGCCAGCCATGGCATTTCGTCGTAATCAGCGATCCAAAAATCAAAAAGGTGATCCGGGAAGCGGCAGAGGAAGAAGAGCGCGAATTTTATCGCAATCGTGCCCCGCAGGACTGGCTCGATGCGCTGGCACCGCTCGGCACCGATGAAAACAAGCCTTTTCTCGAGACCGCGCCATACCTGATTGCGATTTTTGCGCAGAGCTACGAGCCGCTGCCGGCTGGCGGTAAAGCTAAAAATTACTACGTGCAGGAGTCGGTTGGTATCGCAACCGGTTTTCTCATCACCGCCCTGCACCAAGCCGGGCTGGCGACGCTCACCCACACACCCAGTCCGATGGGCTTTTTGAACGAGATTCTCGATCGCCCCGCGCATGAGCGCCCATACATGCTTTTGGTGGTTGGCTATCCGGCCAGCGACGCCCGCGTTCCAGCGATTACCAAAAAGTCACTTGACGAAATCGCGACGTTTTTGTAGCCGAAGTCGCCCGCTTATTTCGAAACGGATCATTCACCCATGCAAGCACAGAAAACGGCCTTGCAAGCTCAAAAAATCGCTCAAAAGATGGTCAGTACCATCCAAGGGCATGCGAAACTGTGGATCGAACGTGTAAGAGCCTATGCTCAGGCGCTCTACTATCGCATCGACGAGCACCACTTGTTCATGTTTTCGTCGGGACTGGCGTTCTCGCTTCTGCTGTGTATCATCCCGCTGGTGCTGATCATTTTTTTTGTGCTGGGCAACGTACTCGATTCGGCGGCGGTGCGGGCGCAGCTCAATTTTTTTATCGATAGCTCCATCCCGGATACCAGCACGGCAGATTTTGTGAAGGAACTGGTGAACACCCGCGTGCAGGAAGTGGTCGCGAGCAAAAAGATTGCGGGCTGGGTAGGAGGCTTCGGGTTGCTTTTCGCGGCCAGCGGTTGGTTTACCGGCATGCGCACTGTGCTCAATCTCATTTATCAGGTGAAGAATGCGGCCAGCACCGTGCGCGGCAAGCTCAAAGACCTCGGTATGGTGCTCTTCGTCGTGCTGCTCTTTGTGGTATCGCTGACATTCTTGCCGGCAATTGATTTGCTGAAAAACCTTGCCGAACAATTGCCGATTGCCGGGCAAATCGAAGTTGGAGCATTGCAAGGGCGGATGCTGCAGCTCCTGTCGTTGCTGGGTTTCGGCTGCGTCAACTTTATCATATTTTTGTTGATTCCCGACCAGAATCCGCCCAGGCGTGCGGTGTTGATGAGCGCGCTGTGGGCGACGATTTTGCAAGAGTTGTCCCGGCAGGCATTCAGCTATTATTTGCTGGAATTTTCAACCTGGGGCAAAATCTATGGCGCATACGCTGTCATGGTAATCGTTGCATTTTGGCTCTATTTCTCTGCGCTGATCATGCTGGTTGCGGCAGAGATCGGGCAAATCTACCGCGAACGCCTGCAGGCTGCTGAAACCAGTCCGCAGAAATGAAATCAATCGACCATGTCAAATTGAATTTTGACGCTCCGGCCAATATTTTGGTACAGATTTAAATGAGACACACTACTGAATTTCGGTCGATATCCTTTTCGGAGGCGCTGGAATTAGTGTATCATCAATCCGGAAGGTGATTGAACCTTTTGGCATAACAAAAGTACTGCAAATAGTGGATGTACCATCTGTCATTTTTCTGGCGATAGTGTCTTTTTGAAGACGAAGCGAAGGAGGGAGACATGGACCAGCATGTCAGAATTCTTGGTGTACTGTATATCGCTTTCAATTTGATCGCGCTCGCAGTCGCTGCATTGATTTTTTTGATTCTCACCGGCGCCGGTGTGTTGTCTGGTGATGCGGAAGCTTTATTTATCACCTCGACAGTGGGTATGGTTATCGGTCTGTTTCTCGGCATGCTTTCTCTGCCCGGCATCGTTGCGGGTATTGGGCTGTTAAAGCGTCGCGAATGGGGGCGGATTTTGGCATTAATATTGGGCGTGCTCAACCTGCTGAACATTCCGTTTGGTACATTGCTGGGGCTTTATTCACTTTGGGTGCTCGCCAACCAGGAAACCATCAATCTGTTCCGCCGCGCCCGCATGGCAACGCCATGAAACGCACCCAGACAACTCAATTCGAATAAGGTGGTTTCCGATGCCGATCGTGCCACACATTCCAACCTATTTAAAGGCCGTCAATCAGCCGCGGTTGGCAATGGATCTGATTTATCTCGCAAAAGATCCACTTCTGTGCCGCACACTCAACCATTCGTTGCCGGGCCATACCAAATCGACGCTACAGATGGCGGATGATTACATCATGAAGTGCCTCGCCGGGCTTGGTTTCGGCTTTGAGCAGGTTGCCGTGCCAGTGCAGGCTTTCCAGGCCGACCACACTGTCCCGCATGGATTTCGCAAGCCATTGCCATGGGAGCCTGTCTATAACGCAATGAATCTCTATTTTATAAAACGCGGTGTCTCACATCCGCAAGAATTGATTTTGCTGCTCGCGCACAAAGATTCGCAAAGCTGGCTACCCTGTGCGCCCGGCGCGTACGATAATGCTTCCGGCACCATCGCGCTGATGGAAATCGCCCGCGTGCTTTCCGGCTACGCGAGCAAACGCAGCATTTGGCTGCTGTTTTGCAATGAAGAGCATTGGCCATGGACCAGCGTGGCAGCAGCACAAGCGCTGGCTACCTCGGACTATCGTGCGCTGGCTGTGCTCAATCTCGACAGTCTTGCTGGCAAAGCCCGTCATGGCGATCCCCCTGCCAATGTTACCCGATTTTCAACGCCGGAAGGAGAAGCGTTGGCCGATCTGATGATCGCACTCAACGATCAGCTTGGATTGAAAATGATACAGCAAAAATACCTTTGCGAAATGCCGAATGATGATGACGGCTCGTTCATCCATGCCGGTATTCCAACTGCGGTGATGAGCATCGGAAGCTACCCATACAGCGAGCCCAATTACCACAAAATGTCGGACATTGCCGAGCACGTCGACCTGGATAATCTGGGTTTGGCGGTGCAATTGAATTTGGCAACGGTGCTTCATCTCGATGAACATGGCAGCGCTGCAATGCTTCCGGCTTGAATCAGCTTGAGGAGAACTCATGTTTTATCTAAAGCTCTATTTGCTGACCGTACCAGTCTTTTTCCTGATCGATCTGTTGTGGCTGGGCGTGGTCGCACGTGGTTTCTATCGCAGCAATCTCGGTCATGTTTTAAGCCCGGAAGTAAACTGGGCTGCCGCAATTCTGTTCTATTTGATGTACATTGTAGGCATTCTGATTTTCGCTGTTGTGCCCGCACTGAATAGCAACAGTCTGTCGAAGGCAGCGTTGTGGGGGGCGTTGTTTGGCTTCTTTACCTACGCCACCTACGATTTAACCAATCTGGCAACGCTCAAGGACTGGCCGATTAAAGTTGTGGTCGTCGATGTGCTGTGGGGGACGGTTTTGTGCCTGGCCGTGGCTTCGGCAAGCTACCTGATCGGTGCCTGGCTGCGCAGCTAAATTTCTCCTTTGAACTGATATATTTGTAAAAGCGGATTGGGTATTTGGAAGCAAAAACGAAACTGCGCGTTGGTAGCGGCCAGCATGAAAGGCGCATCAGCCGCCATTTATACGCACACTTTATCGAGCATCTGGGTGGGTGCATATGCGATGGTATTTACGTTGGCGATCATCCGCACATCGCCAATATCGATGGCTTGCGTTGCGATACGATCGAGGCGCTCAAAAAATTGCAGATTCCAGCAGTGCGCTGGCCGGGCGGGTTGTTCGCCGACAATTACCACTGGCGCGATGGTATCGGGCCGAAATCGAGCAGACCGATACGGCAGAATCTTGGTTGGAATTCCTTCGAGAACAACCAGTTTGGCACGCATGAATTTATGCAATTCTGTGAACTGATTGGTGCTGAACCGTACTTGTGCTTGAATCTCGGCAGCGGTACCGTGGAAGAAGCTGCTGCCTGGGCAGAGTACTGCAATTGCGCGCTTGAAACCACGCTGACCCGCGAGCGTGCTGCAAATGGTCATCCCACGCCTTTTAACGTCAAATACTGGAGCCTCGGCAATGAGCCGGGCTATCCGATGGATGGCATGATGCGGCCAGGCTACTATGCCGATGTGGCGCGGCAATTTGCTGGCTATGTCAAATTCATTGCAGCGCAGGCACCCCATGCGCAGGACCCGCGTTTTCGGCAAGCGGGCGTGAAAATGACGCTGGCGGATTATCGTTGCGCCCGCGAAGCTGTGGCAGAAGGCAGGAATGCCTATTTTGATTTGCTGGCAGTCCATCTCTACGCTGGCCGGACTGCACCACCAGAGGCCTCGCCTTTGCAGCAGTACCGTGCTATGGTGGCAGAATTGCCGGAATGGCGGCGCCAGTTGGCAGAGGCGAGCGCGCTGGCGGCGGGGCTGAGCACAGATGAACATGCGATTGAACTCGCTATTGATGAGTGGGGTGTTTGGAAGCACGAAGCCACGCCACTAAACGGACTGCAGCAGTCCTGCACGCTGGGGGATGCACTTTTTGCGGCTGCCGCCTTGCATCTTTTTTGTGCCGAGCCGTGCGCTTTTATGGCTAATCTCGCCCAGACGATCAATGTGTTGGCAGCGGTTATTTTGACAGATGATGAACAATTTTGCCGGACACCGCTGTACCATGTTTTTGATATGCTCAAGGTTCACCAGGATGCCTGGCTGGTGCCGTGCGAATTGGACAAAAACGATGGTGATGCATGTTATGCCATCGCTTCTCAAAATGATACCGGCCCCCTGCATCTGTCCGTGGTGAATCTTTCTCCTGATACGAGTCAAAACTTGCATGTCGAGCTCGGACAGTCTGTGATGCAACTGAAGGAGAGCTGGGTGCTCACAGGCGAGTCCATTGCCGCGCAAAACAGTTTTGACGACGAAAAAATAGCGCCACGGGCATTCGATACACCAAAAAATTCAGCCAAGGGATTTGATATCGCTGTGCCGGCATGTTCGCTTGTGCTGTTGGTCTTTGAATGATGTGGTTACCGAGTCGGGATATGGCTTGGGACCGGCAGATTTGCCAAAGCTGAGTCTCCGGAATTTCAGCGAATCGTTCCCACCTTTTCCTTGCTAAGCCCCGCGAAAATCCATATATTCAAGACTGTTTTTTTTGAATGTGGTTACGCGCCGGCAGGATGATGAAATTTCAGAAGTCGCCGCAAATGATAAATATAGCTTTTAATAAGCAAAAATGGCTGCAGGAACAGTCAACAATTTTACAGGATCGCGAAGATAATATATGCCCTTAAAATCGAAAATACGAAACTTTTGCATTATCGCGCATATCGACCACGGCAAATCGACCCTGGCCGATCGTCTGCTCGAGGCGACCCACACTTTGAAGCAGAACGAGATGAAAGCCCAGGTGCTCGACGCCATGGATCTCGAGCGCGAGCGCGGCATCACCATTAAGGCGCACGCGATAACCATGAAATATCATGCTGCCGATGGTCAGGATTATGTGCTTAACCTGATCGATACCCCCGGCCACGTCGATTTTGCATACGAAGTTTCGCGCAGCTTGGCGGCTTGCGAAGGCGCACTGCTGATTGTGGATGCCTCCCAGGGCGTGGAAGCGCAGACCATCAGCAATCTGTACCAGGCTATCGATCACAACCTGACGATCATTCCGGTCGTCAATAAAATTGACCTGCCGGGCGCCGAAGTGGATAAGGTCAAACAGCAGATTATCGATTTGATCGGCTGCGAAGATTCCGAGATTTTGCTGGCAAGCGCGAAAGCGGGCAAAGGCATCGAAGAAATACTGACCGCGATCATCGAGCGGGTGCCAGCGCCACAGGGCGAAGATGATGCCCCGCTGCGCGCCCTGATTTTTGATTCCATGTATGATCCGTATCGCGGTGCGGTTGCCTACATTCGTATCGTCGATGGCGAAATCAATCCGGGCATGAAGATCAAATTTTTTACCACCGGCCGCGAGTTTGAGGTGGATGAAGTAGGCACGTTGCGCTTGCAGAAGCAGCCCGCAGATGCACTGCGCGTCGGCGAGGTCGGTTACTGCATCGCCAGTGTCAAGGATGTGCAGGATACCAAAGTTGGCGATACCATTACCGCGGCGGTCAAGCCGGCGACCAAGCCCCTGCCGGGCTATCGCGAAGTCAAGCCAATGGTGTTTGCCGGCATGTTTCCGACCAACAATGAGCAATACGAAGACCTGCGCGCCGCGCTCGACAAATTGCGCCTGAACGATGCCTCTCTGGTATTCGAGCCTGAATCATCGATCGCCCTGGGCTTCGGCTTTCGGGTTGGATTTTTGGGCTTGCTCCACATGGAAATCATCCAGGAGCGGCTCGAACGCGAGTACGAGCTTGATTTGCTTTCCACAATGCCGAACGTGGAATACCAGGTGTTGAAAACCAGCAAGGAAGTTGTCGTGGTCGACAATCCAGCAGAATTGCCAAGCCGTGGCGAGATCGAGTATATCGAAGAACCGTATATTCGCGGGCAAATTATCGTGCCAAACGAATATATCGGCAACGTGATGAAGCTGGCACAGGAACGGCGTGGTATTTACAAAAACACCTCTTATATCGATCCGACCCGCGCCGACTTGACCTATGAGTTGCCACTGTCCGAAATCATTTTTGATTTTTATGATAAATTAAAAAGCACCACCCGTGGCTATGCCTCGTTCGATTACGAGTTCATCGATTTTCGCCGCAGCAACCTGGTCAAACTCGATATTTTGATCAACGGTGACCGTGTCGATGCGTTGTCGCATATCGTGCACAGCGAAAAAGCGTACACATGGGGACGCAAAATTTGTGAGAAACTCAAAGAGCTTATTCCGCGTCAGATGTTTGAAGTGGCCATTCAGGCGGCCATCGGCTCGAAGATTATCTCGCGCGAGAGCGTGCGCGCCATGCGCAAGAATGTCACCGCCAAGTGCTATGGCGGCGATATCACCCGTAAGCGCAAGCTTCTCGAAAAGCAAAAAGAAGGCAAAAAACGCATGAAGCAGTTGGGGCGTGTTGAAATTCCCCAGGAAGCTTTCCTTGCAGTACTCAAAGTGGAGTAATGATGGCGGACTCGACCAAAACCATGAAAAAAGACGATCCCAAAGCCAAGCAGGCAGATACGGCGAAAAGCAAAAAGAAAAGTCCAACCCGGGAATACACCGAAGCGATATTGGTTGCACTTCTGGCTGCCTTGCTCATTCGTACCTTCATCGTGCAAGCCTTTCGCATCCCGACCGGCTCGATGAAAGATACATTGCTGGTTGGCGATTTCCTGCTCGTTAACAAGTTTGTGTACGGAGCACGCACACCCGACTCGATTCCATTCACCGACATTTTGCTGCCCTATTTGCGCCTGCCCGCATTCAAAGATCCGGAGCCAGGCGAAATCGTGGTATTCAAATTTCCAGACAATCTTACCCAGGATTATATCAAGCGCTGTATCGCCGGCCCAGGACAAACCTATGAAATCCGTGAAGGCCAGGTGTATATCGATAGCCAGCCTGAAGGCAAAAAAGAGCTGATTAAAAAGGAATACGATCCGGATGAGGGCCATTTTGTGGAATACTACCGGGTGACCCGCAAAGACGGCAAAACCTATACAATCCGCCACTACGCGGATCAAAATTTTCAGGCTCGCAATTTACCGGCCTTCCGCGTGCCAAAAAAGGGAGACGCCATTCCGATCAATGCGGAAACCATGGCTTTTGGACAAGGTATACAAGGTTTGGATGAAGCGGGCAACCAGATGTACACCAGCCTCTACCGGAAAATAATCGAGCAGTATGAAGGCCATAAAATTACGCAAAATGAAGATAAGTTTTATATTGACGGATTCGAAGCGGCCAGTTATACGTTCAAACAAGACTATTATTTTATGATGGGCGACAACCGTGATAACAGCTCCGACAGCCGCGTTTGGGGCGTTTTGCCCAAGGAAAACGTGGTTGGAGAAGCGCTGATTATTTACTGGTCCTGGGACTGGGATTGGGATCAGCCAATCTATGAAATTTTTAGCCATGTGCGCTGGAGCCGGCTGGCCAACGTGATCCGCTAAAAAAGTGCATACGGATCATCTGCTGAAAAATGAGCCATTTGGGGATAAATATTTTAAGAATGCCGATGAATAAAAAATTATCTGCCGACGAAAACTCGCAACCCGACAACACTCCCAAAAGAAAAAGCGTCTTTCGTGAGTACACCGAATCGATTCTGGTCGCGCTTTTTGTCGCCCTGCTATTGCGTGTTTCGGTCGTGCAAGCCTATCACGTCCCAACCGGCTCGATGAAGGATACCATCCTCGCAGGCGATTACCTGCTGGTGAATAAATTCATCTACGGCATTCGCACTCCGGATGAAATTCCGATCATCGATGTACAGTTGCCGCATTTCCGCCTGCCTGCCATCAAAGATCCGAAGCCGGGCGAGATAGTGGTGTTTAAGTTCCCTCCGGACCCGACTCAGAACTACGTCAAGCGCTGTATCGCCAGGGAAGGACAGACCGTGGAAGTGCGCCAGGGCCTGGCCTACATCGATGGCAAGCCGGAAGGCAGGCTCGAGCTCATCGGCAAAGTGTGGGACGAAGAAGAGCGCAGCGATTTGCTCAGCTATCGCATCACCCGGGACGATGGCAAAAGCTATATTATTCGCCATTACTCCAACCACAACATCCAGGCCGAACGCATGGACCCGGTGGTGGTGCCCCAGGGCCATTATTTTATGATGGGCGACAATCGCGACAACAGCTATGACAGCCGTAGCTGGGGATTTGTGCCGCGCGAAAATGTGGTGGGTGAGGCCATGTTTGTCTATTGGTCTTCCATTGCCAACCTGCCATTTCACGATATCATGCATAAAATTCGCTGGAGCCGAATTGGCACTTTGCTGGATTAATGTGACTATTCAGTTGTCACACTGGAAGTGTCTATGCTGACATCAGATTTAAATTTCCTGCGTTGGCTTGGCGATAAAATCTGCATAGATTCCTGGCGGAATGACAAAGAAACTGAATAGTCACGGATTAACCAGCGCCATTCGCAATCACCCGTTTTGACCTGCCAAACATGATCGCTTCAACTCAACCCGCAGCCGTATCCGGCAAAAAGGATGTCCTCAGCACACCCGATACGGCGGCCATCTATTTGCACATCCCGTTTTGTGAGCAGCGCTGCAGCTACTGCGACTTTTACACCGTGGCCAAACGCGAGCAAGCAATTCCGGATTACGTCGATGCGCTGCTGACCGAGATCGATCTGCAGCAAGCCTCACTATTCTGGCAGCAGCAAAAATACAGCACGATTTTCTTCGGTGGCGGTACACCCTCGCTGCTCAGCGTCGCGCAAGTCAGCCGGATTGTGGAAGCACTGCGGAGTGCTTTTTTCATCAGCGAAGCTGCAGAAGTCACCATGGAGGCCAATCCGGGCACCGTTTCGCGCGACCAACTGGCCGGCTATCGCCAGGCTGGTGTCAACCGCCTGAGCCTGGGGGTGCAATCTTTCCATGAGGACGAACTGCGGCAGGTCGACCGCATTCACAGCGTGAGCGATATTTACAAAACGGTCGACGCCACTCGCGCAGTGGGCTTTGCCAATCTCTCCATCGATCTGATTTTTGCCCTGCCCGGACAGCGTCCGAGTCGCTGGCGCGAAAATCTCCACCAGGCCGTGCAACTGGCGCCGGAACACATCTCCGCCTACAACCTGACCATCGAAGACGGCACGCCTTTATACCGCTTGCTGACGTCGGGCAAAATCCGCCCGCTCAGCGAAGGCCGGGCGCGGGCGGTTTACAATTTCAGCATTGATTTCCTGGCGGCGCATGGCTACGATCAATACGAAGTCTCCAACTATGCCAAAGCCGGTTTTCACAGCCACCACAACTACAAATATTGGGATGGCAGCTGCTATCTCGGACTCGGTGCATCGGCGCACTCATTTGATGGCCAGCGCCGCTTCGCAAATGTCGGCAACTATGTGCATTATATGAAAAAACTTGCCGAGGGCAGGTTGCCGCAGGATTTTGAAGAGTGGCTGACGCCGGAGCAAAAACGGTTTGAAATGATCTTTTTGGGATTGCGCCGCAGCGCTGGCTTGAATCTGGCAGCCTACCGGGCGGCATTTCAGGCCGATTTTTATGACGAGTATGAGGTACAAATGGAAAAAATGCTGCATGGCGAACAGCCACTGCTGCGGCTCGAAGACGGACATCTGCGCCTGACACGCGACGGTCTGCTGCTGTGCGATGCCGTTTGTGCAGAATTTTTAGCCTGATGTAAAATCCGCTTGCATAATTGCCTGAATATGCTAAATTTTCGGTCTTGATAAAAGTACATGGCGGTGTAGCTCAGATGGTTAGAGCAGTGGAATCATAATCCACGTGTCCGGGGTTCGAGTCCCTGCACCGCTACCAGAAAAGCAATAAAAAAGGCGCTATTCGGTTTTCGAATATGCGCCTTTTTTGTTTTGGTTGTATATTCTTTTGGATTTGGCCTATATTGTTCTGTTGCCAGATCATCTGGATGAATACAAAGCTAAGTAAAGAATTGCATTATTCAATAAGTATTCTAATTTGGTTAGTATGGATTCTGAGATTGATGGAAACAACTGTGCATACGATCCAGAATCTACTCAATTTGAATTGTGCAAAAGCGCAAAATGATTGTATGTTTTTATATTTACTATAATATTTGTTTCTGATCCGGATTTCGTATCAATCCTTTCAAGGCCAATATATTAAGTTTTGTTATAACAGGGATCTGGTGTCCAGTTTCCGATAAAAGATTTATCCTGCAAACATTCTGATTCTCTCGGCATGAATTTGTTTCACGACCTAAACATGAGCCTCCTTGGCGCCGAAGATATTTCTTGGTGCTTTTAATGTATTGTTGAGATTTATAATGGCTGATGTGCACAACAAAGCAATCCGTAGCTTTAATATGAGTCGAATCAGGTCAAAGAATACAAAGCCTGAATTGATTGTAAGAAAATATTTGTTTTCAAGGGGCTTTAGGTATCGAGTGCATTCAAAAAGTCTCCCTGGCAGGCCAGATATAGTTCTTGCTAAATACTCAACAGTGATATTTGTTAATGGGTGCTTCTGGCATGGCCATGAAGGCTGTAAATATTTTGTTGTGCCCAAAACAAGAACTGAATGGTGGTTAAAAAAAATAAAAAGAAACAAAGAGCTTGATAAAAAAAATACTAGGGAGCTATGGGCAAATGGGTGGAATGTAATTACAGTCTTTGAATGTGAACTTAAAAAAGGTAAGACTGAAAACACACTGCAAAGAATTGTTAATCAGATTGAAGTTCATGAGAATACCGATAATTGACATTTTTGCTGGTCCCGGGGGATTGGGGGAGGGTTTCAGCGCATATGTAGATCCCGAAACCTACCAAAGAGTATTTAGTATATCGCTCTCAATTGAGAAAGAATACTATGCTCATCAAACCCTTACCTTGAGAAGTTTTTTTCGCCAGTTTGAAAAAGATTCTATTCCATATGATTATTATGAGTTTATTAAGGGAAATATTTCTCTCGGAAGGCTTTATCAAAAATGGCCCACACAAGCCGAAAAAGCAGAGAATGAAGCTTGGTTGGCTACTCTTGGCGACAACAATGGTGCAGTACATGCTAATGTTGTTGATGATAAAATCAAGAAAGCTCTTGGATGTAAGGAAGACTGGCTCTTGATTGGGGGGCCACCCTGTCAGGCTTATTCTGTTGTTGGTAGATCAAGGAGACAAGAAAAATTGCTGGATGAAAAAAAAGATGTTCGGGTAGGGCTTTATAAGCAGTACCTGAGAATTTTGGCAGTGCATAATCCAGCGGTTTTTGTAATGGAAAATGTGAAGGGGCTTCTTTCTGCAAAAACTCAGGAAAATGAGATTTTTTCAAAAATTATGAGTGATCTTGCTGAGCCCGCAGCTGCTTATAATTCAGAATTGAGCAACTCTGGGAAAAAAATGGAGTGTTTGGGCTACCGGATATTTTCTCTTGTTGCGAATCCTTTGAGTTATGATATCTGTGATAATCCCATCTTTCCGCAGAGTGATTTCATTGTTCATTCCGAAAAATATGGTGTTCCTCAAACCAGACATAGAGTTATCCTGCTTGGAATAAGGAAGGATATTGATTTCCGACCAGGAGTTCTTGAACCAAGAGCAGAAGTTCCTATTTCAGTGGTCCTGAGCGGATTACCAAAGCTCAGAAGTGTACTCTCTAAAACTATTGATACTGGTGATGCTTGGAAAGCATCTCTGAATAAAATTGTGAAAGGCGACATTTTATCAGGTCTTGATATTGATGTAAAGCGTGAAATAAATAGACAGCTTGAAAAATTGAACCTAACAAAAAATATAACTGGGGGAGAATTTATTCCATTTTCAGAAAATTCTATCGGATATCTTTCCGAATGGTATCTTGATAAAAAGCTTAGAGGCATATGTAACCATTCATCCCGAGGACATATGGAAAGTGATTTGCATCGCTATTTCTTTTTAGCCTGCTTTGCTCTCATTAAAAACAGATCTCCAAAACTTGAGGATTTTCCTCCTGCTTTGCTGCCTGCTCACAAAAATGTAATCGCAGGATTGGAAAATAAAAAATTTGCTGACAGATTTCGTGTTCAGTTAAAGGATAGACCGTGTAAAACGATTACAAGCCACATTTCAAAGGATGGCCATTACTACATTCATCCTGATCCATCACAATGCAGGAGCTTTACAGTAAGAGAAGCTGCAAGAGTTCAGACCTTCCCTGATAATTACTATTTTTGTGGGCCAAGAACCGCACAGTTTATCCAAGTGGGAAATGCTGTGCCACCTCTTTTGGCGAATCAGATTGCTGGTATCGTAGCTTCTGTTTTTTTCGCAAAAAAAAATATACATAAAAGAGTTGAGTGACCAGCATAATGCGAATCGATTATTCCGATAGAGATACGGCAGCGGCTGAGCCGGAAGCAAGTTCCATGATACAATCTTTTAGAGCTATTGGTTATTCATTTGAAACTGCAATTGCTGATATAATTGACAATTCTGTTTCAGCAGGTGCCAAGAATATATGGATTGACTACGTTTGGAAAGGGCCAGACACAATAATAGGAATAACAGATGATGGTTTAGGTATGACCAATGATGAGTTAATTCAGGCCATGCGTCCGGGAAGTGTAAATCCACTTACAGCGAGAAGCGAGAATGATCTTGGTCGATTTGGACTTGGACTTAAAACAGCATCATTCTCACAGTGCAGAAAGTTTTGCGTGAATTCGAAAAAGAATGAGAAAGAAAGTTGCTGGACGTGGGACTTAGATTACGTTAATCAGGTTAAATCATGGAAATTGATAAAATATAAACCAGATGAGTTCGATCTCAATAAATATATCGATGATTTAAGCAGTGGGACCACGGTGCTATGGTGGGATTTAGACAGGCTTACAAAAGACACACAGGCTGACAAAGAATCCTCAAAGACTGATTTTCTTGCCGCAATAGAAAAGGTTAGAATGCACCTTTCTATGGTATTTCACAGGTATATAGATGATGGACTAAATATTTTCCTGAGAGGCCGTCGAATTCAATCTTGGGATCCTTTCATGATCGGATTCGATGGCCTGCAGTCAAGACCCGAAATCTCACTTGAAAAAGGTGCTGTGCGCATAAAGGGTTTTGTTCTTCCCCATAGATCAAAATTATCAGCAGAAGATTATAACTACGGTAAGGGACCGAGAGATAGTTGGACTGATCATCAGGGATTTTATATCTACCGGAATCGGCGTTTGCTTGTTGGAGGGAACTGGCTTGGGCTTTTCAAGCGTGAAGTTCATTACGACCTGTGCCGGATAAAAGTTGATTTGCCAAATAGCATGGACAATGAGTGGCAGATTGATATTAAGAAGTCTGTCGCGCGCCCACCAACAAAAATTAGAGAATCAATTGTTGCAATTGCGAAAGATGTCCGGGCTCAGGCAGTTGAAGTTTACCGACACAAGGGAAAGGTTGTCAGGCGAAAATTAGCTAAGGAAGAATATTTTCCTTTCTGGGAAGAAAAAACTCGCCACGGAAAGCGATTTTACCGGCTTAACCGGAAACATCCAATCTTGAAAGAATTATTGAAGAATACCAATGGCCTGACACAGCAGTTTGAAAAAGTTCTTCAGTTTATTGAAGAAACTGTTCCAGTGCCCCTGATTACGCTTCAGGAAAATGAAAACGAACGGCCGCATGGACAGCCTTTTGAAGGGAAGAATCATGAAAATGTAATCGATGTAATGAAAACTATGTACAAGAGTCTAATTGCAGAAGGATTACCGCCTGAACACGCCAGAGCAAGGATTGCGAACATTGAGCCTTTTAACTTTTACCTTGAATATCTTGAGCATTTGGAAAAAATATGATCGAAAAGGCAATTAAAATTATTAGGGTAATGCTGGGAAACACCACTTCTGTCAACAGAGAGCAGATAGAAGAATGTGTATGCCAAGTTCTTCAAATGTCAATTTTCTCAGGGCTTGAAAAAGAACAACTGATAAGAGAGATTGAAAGTATTTACAATGTGAGAGTTGAAGATTATAGGATTATTGAAGGAGCTGAAAGGAGGCTGCCTTGGCTGAATACAAAAAAAACAGAAATAAAATGGGATTTTTGGTCAAGATACCGCTCCTACCTCCAGGACGAAAGGAACTTTGCACCCGATTCAATAAATAAGCTGGATCGGCTTACCGATAGAATTCTCGACAGCTTGTTTGATCCAACCGGTAATATTGAAATAGACAAAAAAGGCTTAGTTGTTGGCCAAGTACAATCAGGCAAAACTTCCAACTACACCGGGCTGATCTGTAAAGGAGTTGATGCAGGCTTCAAACTTATTATTATTCTTGCAGGTATTCACAATAACCTCAGAAGTCAGACACAACTCCGGCTTGACGAAGGTTTTCTGGGTTTTGACACCCAGCACACGAGAGCCTTTAATCAAAATAATATCAGGATTGGTGTTGGCCTGATAAACCGATCCAGTGTTGCCCACTCTCTCACGTCCAGTCTTGATAAGGGCGATTTTACCCAAGGTGCAGCGAATACAGCCGGATTCAACTTTGACACGAATGAACCCATTATTGCCGTTGTCAAAAAAAACTCACATGTTTTGCGGCGATTGCATCAATGGCTTTCAGCACAGGCAGTACAGGAGGCGGATCATAGAAAAATCAGAAACAAATCATTGCTTTTAATAGATGATGAAGCGGACAACGCTTCTATAAATATATCCAATGATCGTGAAAGAAGAAGTACGATCAATGACTGGATTACTCGAATTATCGGGTTGTTTGGCAAAAGCGGGTATGTGGGTTATACGGCCACGCCCTTTGCGAATATTTTCATCCCCGTTGAGGAAGATGATCTGTTCCCGAGAGACTTTATTATAAATATTCCGGCACCTTCAAATTACGTTGGCCCAGAAAGAGTTTTTGGCTTTCAGCTTGTAGATGATGGGGATGAATCTGAAACGGTTCTTCCAATTATCAACAGGATTGATGATTATTCGCACTTTGTACCAGACAGACACAGGCAACACGACCAATTACCCTCTGCCATTCCCGATACTTTGAAAAGAGCAATTCGCTGTTTCATTCTGACCTGTGCAATAAGAAGGCTGAGGGGGCATTTCAATGTTCATAACTCCATGCTTATCCATCTTTCTAGGTTTCAGCGCTGGCAGACTCACATTACTGAACTGGTCCAGAATCAGTTTGATTACTACAGAATGGGTATAAACCAGAATGATGCTGATATTCTCGATGAATTCAGGGCTACTTTTGAGAAGGATGAGGCGACATACCATTCCTATGTTACAGCTTCAAGTAAGATTCTTAATTCACCATTGCGTGACGTTGATCCAAATATTCAAGTTCATCCTTGGGAGAAAGTATTAACTCAACTGAATGATGCTGCTTCCAGAATTGAAGTAAGGGCAATACATGGAGGTTCACGTGATGCACTTGATTATTACGACCACAGGGACGGACTTTCTGTAATTGCTGTCGGAGGCAACAAGCTTTCCAGAGGATTGACGCTTGAAGGACTTTCGATCAGCTACTACCTACGCTCGTCACGAATGTATGACACATTGATGCAGATGGGAAGATGGTTTGGATACCGTCTGGGTTATGTTGATTTGTGCCGTCTGTTCACAAGCAGAGAACTTAATGAATGGTTCTGTCATATTACGCATGCATCTGAGGAACTTCGGGAAGAATTTGACTATATGTCTGATGTTGCAGGTTCAACACCTGAGCAATATGCACTCAAAGTAAGAACACACCCGGGAGTGCTTCAGATTTCGGCTACTAATAAAATGCGCTCCGCAACTACCGTCCAAATTTCTTGGGCAGGAAGGCTTGTTGAGTCGTATGAGTTCAAAAAGGACCTAATTGTTCTTGAAAATAATTATGCTATATGTTTGGATTTTTTTAAAGGACTTCCTGACAATTTTAATGTGAATCCTAATAATTTCCTATGGTTTGATGTTGATTCTAATCATGTTTTAAATTTTTTCAGCGGAATTCAGTCGGTTGAAAATCTAAAAAAGGCCGAACCTAAAAAGTTAATCGACTTCATATCAAATCAACTGAAAAATAGTGAGCTTACACATTGGCGTATTGGCCTGATGTCGAAGCCAAAAGCAAAAAACTCTTCCAATTTCATTTTGGGTGGAAAGTCATACAAAATTGGTCAATGGAAAAGAACCGACGATGAAACACGCTCAGATGAGCATTTATACTTAATTAAAAAATCTCATATCATTAGTCCTGATGACGAATTCATAGATTTGACTAAAGATGAGTATAAGTATGCAATGGAGTTGACCAATGAAGAAAGAGAAAAAGAAGGTCATGCAAATTACCCTAATGGGCAAATCGTTAGGAATAAAATTCGGGATCCCCAAAGGCCTTTGCTTCTTATCTACTTGATTGATCCAAAGGAAAGTCTAAATAAATTTCCCTTATCCAGTATGGCAAAACCCTTTATAGGTTATGCCATAAGCTTTCCCAAAAGTGATTTCAATGCCCCTGTTTCTTATGCAGTAAATGAAGAACTATTGCCAATATTTGATACAGTGGATGACGAATTTGAAGGATACGATGAAGATTGAAAGAATATGGAAAGAGCTGGAAGATGAACAGCCTGTGAAGAGCGGACTTTTGTATAAACGCTATTCAGGAGCAGTCAAGCCTGATGTTTACGTAGCATTAAAAGCTCCTGAAAGATTGCGCTGTATTGCTGCTCATTTGAATGCATTAGTTGTCTTGCAGGTAAAAAGCTGGGATAAGCTGCGGGATGTAAAGATCGAAACAGTTCCTGATGAAAAGCACTCTAAGAAGCAGTTTCTTCTGGTGCTTCTTTTAAATAATCAACACCGGGATATTTTTTCAGCACTTTGTGAAGACCTTATTCAGCAAATTGTGAATATTACCCAAGAGTCGGAACTTATTAAGCAGTTGCTGCTCCGCCTTGAAAAATGGCGCCTGCTATTTGAAAAATTGGGCCGGCAGGGACTATCTGACAAAGCACAGAGAGGTCTGTATGGGGAGTTATACTTTTTGAGAAAGTTCCTTACAAATGTGCCGCACCCAGATTACTGCATCAATTCCTGGAAAGGTGTTGAAAAATCAGTCCAAGATTTTCAGTTTGCTGACTGGGCTGTCGAAGTCAAAACCACTCATGGCAAAAATCAGCAAAAACTACATATCTCCAACGAACGCCAACTCGATATTTCTCTTGTTCCGAGAATCTTTCTGGTTCACTATTCGCTTGAAGTCCGCCAAAATTATGGCGAGACATTAAATAGTATTGCAGATAATCTGATGGAACTATTGTTAAACAATCTATCTGCGTATAATGCGCTTCGGATCAAATTGTTGGAAGCAGGCTATTTTGACCTACATCGGCAGTTGTATAACAATACCTGCTATTCCATACGGCAAGAAAATATCTATCGAATTACTAATGACTTTCCTAAGCTTACAGAAGCTATGATTCCTTCTGGAGTTGGTGATGTCCGTTATTCCCTTGTAATCTCTGCGAATGAAAAGTGGGTTTTGCAGGAAGAACTTTTATTCAAAAATCTCTATGAAGGAATAGGAAAACATGCTCGAAAACAATGAATTGTTCAGATTCTATAGCAATTTGCAGGAAGAAATAAAATATTCATTACTTGCGGAAGAAGAAGGAGCGAATCCTGAACAAATTTTTACTGATATCGCTCTAACAATGCTTGCAGATGCAGGTGAAACAGAAAACAGCCGAACATGCTATGATGAAAAATTGAGCAAAAGAGGTGTTGAGCATAAAGTGAATGGCTATGCACTTCATGAAAATTATGAGACTCTCGATCTTTTTATAACTATTTATAATGCTGAACCAGAATTAACCTCAATTGCAAAAACAGATGTTGATAAAGCTTTAACAAAATTATCTAAATTTTTTCTTAATTCAGTAAATAAATCATATGTAAATGAAATTGAGGAAAGTTCCGAAATATTTGATCTCGCGAATACACTCTCAAATATCCCCGATGTTAAAAGGAACCTTGTCAGAGTAAATGCTTTTCTATTGACCAATTTTGATTTCATGGCAGATTTTAAATCTTCTCAAATGGTTGCTGGCTACCCTGTTATATATCGAATAATTGATATTAACTATCTTTATAATCTGTCAGAGAAATCCAGAATTCCAATTGAGATTGATTTTCAGGAATTGGGAACCGTGCCTTGTATAAGCAAGGAGACAGGATCGGAAGGCTACCAGTCATATCTGGCAATCATTCCGGGGCTAATTCTTGCATATATTTATGAAATTTATGGATTGAGACTTTTGGAGCAAAATGTCCGTTCTTTTCTACAATTTACCGGTAAAATAAATCGCGGAATCAAAAATACCATTTTAACTGAGCCACATATGTTCCTTGCATTTAATAATGGGATCGCTGCAACTGCAGAGGAAGTCAGGCTAATTGATATGCCTGGTGGAGGAAAAGCAATTTCCTTTATTAAGGATTTCCAAATTGTAAACGGAGGACAAACCACTGCAGCAATTTATCATACCTGGAAAAATAGTGGGGCAAAAATCGCAGATATTTATGTTCAAATGAAACTCACCACAATCGAAAATCCTGACAAATTCGCTGATACTGTTGCTAGGATCGCCGAGTATGCAAATACTCAAAACCGAATATCATTATCAGATTTGAGTTCAAATAGAGAAAGCCTTATTTTATTTGAACAACTTTCCCGGAATATATGGGCGCCACCGATTGCTGGCGAATCAATACAGACCAGATGGTTTTTTGAAAGAGCCAGAGGGCAATACAAAAATGAAAGAAACCGGCAAGGTTTTACACCTTCAAGACGTAAGGCATTTGATCTGAGAAATCCAAGGAATCAGATGTTCAACAAAGAACAGTTGGCAAAATATATAAATAGTTATCAGGAAATATCTAAAAATAACATGTTGCTTGTGGGACCGCATCATGTTGTTCGTGGCAGTCAGAAAAACTTCGCTCAGTTTTTGCATTATAATTTACCTGCTAAGCCGAATGAATTATATTTTCAGGAAACAGTTGCCAAGGCTATCATTTTTAAAACATGCGAGAAAGTATATGGAATTAGTCCAAACTCTATCGGGGACATGCGATATATTACAGTACCTTACTCAATAGCTTGGTTGACGCAATTTGTATCTGCCAGACTTGATTTGTACTATATTTGGAAAAAACAATCCCTTTCTAATGATTTTAAAAAACTATTATATAGTCTTATGCTGCAAATTGATGGCTTTATACGGCACCATGCTCCAGGCTCTCTTTATGGTGAATGGGCGAAGAAAGAAGATTGTTGGCTAGCAGCAAAGGGTCAACATTTTAAAGTTGATCTGACCTTGATTCGGGAATACATGGTTATTGAAAACAATCGTTTTAATGAATCCGATGATTCAAGTAGAGCAGAGCTGTCTGCAAAAGAGATGAAAAATAAAAAAATCGAGGAAGTTGGCGCTGACAAATGGAGAACGATATTTTTGTGGTACAAGAACAGGAAGTCAACTTCACTTTACTTTGCAGATCTGGCTTACAACATAAGCCGGAAGCTAAGAAATTCAGTTTCTTTATCGGAGAAGGAGATAGATGATGGAACAATCATTCTTGAAGATGTAGCAAGAAGTAGCAGTCTGCTACAAGACCGTATTAAACCGCTATATTCGGAGCACAAATAATAATAAATACTTGCTTTAGCTATGTCTGTGCATATCTATTTGTTATCCTTAATTTGTGCTAAAGATGGCGAAACTCTACTAAGGAATTCTAACAAGCTGTGAATCCTGCCGAAATCATCCATGGTGATTTAAATTTAAGTGAAATCTTTCGGAAGAAAAATATGAGATTTAGCACCCAGATGCTTTAACTTTACATCACACACCTTAGCGTGTCCGGCGGCCATTTCATTGCCGCAAAACCGTCTACCTGATTTCGCTTGACATTCTCATAATTATCCTGCTTTTTACACCCACTTCAATCCAGACCCACGGTAAGCGTCCGGTGAACGGCGTCTTGAGTTTTACTCTTCGGCCGTTTTGGACAGCTGTGAGCCGGGCAGAAGCTCAGCAAGTTTCTTGTGGGGATGGTCGGCAATACGTGTAAGGACATCCTGCAGCCAGACAAACGGCTCGACGCCGTTGACTTTGGCCGTAGTCACCAACGAATAGATCATCGCGGCGCGCTCTGCGCCAGCATGCGAACCAGCGAACAAGTAGTTCTTTCGACCCAAAGCAACCGGCCGGATGGCGTTTTCCACCAGGTTGTTGTCGATCTCGATCCGGCCGTCTTCGACATAACGACACAATTTGCTCCAGCGCGCCAACGCATAGGCAATTGCCTGGCCAATGGCGCTTTTGGGCAGCACCTTCAGATAATGGTCGTTGAGCCAGGCCTTGAGAGGCTCGAGCACGGGTCGTGCTTCAGTTTGCCGGAGCTTTTGGCGTTCCTGATGCGACAGGCCGGCGTTGCGTGCCTGCCGCTCGACGGTATAGAGCCTTTGTATTTCGGCCAGCACGTATTCCGCCCGCTCGCGGTCGTTATTCAGCGCCTCGGTGAACTTGCGTCGGGCATGCGCCATGCAGCCGTATAGTGTTAACCCGTCGCGCTTTTCAAAGATGTCGTAGGCCTGATAGCCGTCCGTTTGCAGCGCTCCTTGAAAATGGGCAAGACATTCGAGCGGGCCGTCACGCCCACGGCTCTGCCGGTAGTCGAACAACGCTCGTTGGTTCAGCGGATCGTAATAGACCCAAAAGTAACCGAGATGGCTTTTGCCTTTGGTGGTGAAATCGAGCACGCGAATCGGTGTCTCATCCGCCATCAGGTAATCGGCGCGCAAAACCTGTTCTCGGTGTAAGACGAACAGCGGCTCGAGGGCAGCGCAGGTCGCGGTGATCCAGTCGCCCAGAGTGGAGCGGGCGATCTCGACCCCCTGGCGCTCGAACATTTTACCCTGACGGTAGAGCGGCAGATGGTCGACAAACTTGCTGATGGCCAGATGAGCCAGCAGGCCAGGACCGGCAATCCCTTTTTCAATCGGCCGCGACGGCAGAACGCCAATAGCCACACCGCCGTCGTTAGGACGAGCATATTTCGGCCGAACATAGCGGTTGACGAACAGCGTGCCAGGCTTGTATTCCAGCTCTTCGGTGATTTCTTCCCCGATCTTCTTGGAGCCACTGATGTCTTCATCTGGCTCGATGACGATTTCCGTGCGCGGCAGATGGGCCGGCAGGGGCTGCCGAACCGGATGGCTGGCCCCGTTCTTTTGCAGCTTTTTCCGTTCGTAGGTAATGGTTTCGGTTTCCGGACGCGATGTCGATACCAACTGTACATTGTCAAGGTGCAGGTCAAGTTGAGCGGCGTTGTCATGGTCCTGAACAAAACGCTCGCTTTTAGCGCCGAAGATGAGCCGCTTGAGCGCAGCAAGCTCGGCTTCGAGATATGCATTTTTCGCCTTTAGGGCTTCATTGTCAGCCACCAGCTCATCGTAGGTCAGCGTTTTGTCCAGGGTCTGTGCCATGTCCAGACCTTACAAAATCGCCGTGAAAAATCCTCGGATTTTTTGACGAAAGATGATTTTTTTCACAAGCGGCTCAAGCGGCCGGGCGATAGCGGCGGCGTCTTTTCGCCGATGCTAGCTCGATCCCGTGCAGAATCAACATCAGCTCGTCGTAGGCCAACTCTACAGAGCCTGTTTTTTCTGCAACAACCGGTGGCTCGAAGGCGCCTTGTTCCAAACGCTTGTAGAAAATCCAGAAACCGTCACGATCCCACAAAAGCAGCTTCATGCGGTTGCGACGGCGGTTTAGAAAGATGAACACATCGCCCGAAAGCGGGTCTGCCCCCAGCGTGTCGGTCACGAGACCGCACAGCCCGTCGAAGCCTTTGCGCATGTCGGCTGGCTCGCGGTACAGGTAGAATTTGAGCCTGGCAGGGGCTGCAAACATCACAGCCGCTCGAGCACAGAAATGGCGTCCGCGGCGTTGGTAAAACGGGCACGAACGCCGTTTGGGAATTCGATCTCACACACTGCCGAAACAGCAGCACCAGCGACGGGGAGATCGACAGCCAGAAAACGGCTGGCAGACCTCGTAGGTTCGGCCGGTAAAGTTGCGTCAGCCACTGAATCGTGCTGGTTCTTGTATCGCTTCAGCCAATAGTAAAAAACGGCATCCGGCAACTGCTCTTGTTTGCAAAAGGCCGTTTGTGTCAGATCATCGGCACGGGCAAGATACTGTTCGATCAACGGAAACATTTGGGCGGCCGTGCGGCGCTGCCTCTGTTTGGAATCATGCATGAATTGCCTCCTGAGTCGAATGTGAAACTTTGGTCACATCACGAAATCGGAGACAAATTACGCAATCAAAAATACAAACAACAGATGGGCTTCACCGGTCGCTTACGACCCACGAGCCATTTTTTATGAATGACCCGTCATCGATTCCTGTTGTTCGCAGAGGATAACATGCGCTCGCTAACTGTCGGTATTTCCATTCAACATTTCAGACACGCTCTTTCGCGAGGCAGTTTGCCGACGCGGCTTCAGAAATGGCAAGCCAGCGGACTGCCCGGCGATCTGTGCACGGGCTCGCAAACGCGCAGTCCCAGAGAAGGCAAATCATTTTCGATGCAATGCCGTTCAATTAAGAGTGAATACACCTGTGAATCGTCATTCCCGCGCAGGCGGGAATCCACTGTTTTTAAGCTTTTCTGGATGGCCGCCTGCGCGAGCATGACAAGAAAAACTCTTCTTGACTGAACGGCATTGCTCCTGGATAAAATCCAGATATGTTTGCGGGTTGTTGATTTTCGATTACCGACTGCAGGTAAATGGCAAGGTTTGGATAAAATAGCCAGGTAAAACATCCCGCCCATGGTGCGTGATTTTTAAACACTCGTTGCGGAAGCGCATACAAAAGCGGCATAGTGTACGGATAAATCGAGGTGGAACAGTATGATGAAAAACAAACTTCTGGCAGTGGCTATTCTGAGCCTGTCGATGACCTGTCTGGCTTACGGGCAAAACACAAAGGTATTTACCGCATCCGACTACGATCGCGCCGCCAGCATGCTGTCGGGCAACACCAGCAAGCTGATCGACAACAGTATCCGGCCACAGTGGTTGCCGGACGGCAGTTTGTGGTACCGATCCTTTACGCAGGATACATCGGTGTTCAAGCTCTATCGTCCGGCGAATGGCAAAATGCTCACCGCAGCATCGCAAAAAGAACTATTTGAACAAGCTGGCGTCGAACCACCCGGCTCGAACAGGCGAAGCATGGAAAGCATCTCCCCGGACGGCAAGTCGGCTGTGTTTTTACGCGACTGGAATTTATGGCTGAAAGATGTCGAGACCGGAACGGAGACCCAACTGACAACCGACGGCATCGAGAATTTTGGCTACGCAACCGACAATGCAGGCTGGAAACATAGCGACAGAGCCGTTGTAAGCTGGTCGCCTGACTCCAAAAAAATTGCCACCTTTCAGCAGGACCAAAGGCACGTCAGCAATATGTATCTGGTGAAAGCAAAGGTTGGGGAGCCGGAACTGCAGGAATGGAAATATCCACTTCCGAGCGACTCGACAATCATTCTGATACACAGGTTAGTGATCGACATCAGCGCGGAACCCAAAATCATCCGTTTCAACATGCCGCCTGATCCCAGAAGGGCTAGCTTGTCGGATGATATCTCTTCGCGCGGAACGCTGGTCGATGTGGACTGGAGCGAAGACGGCAAAAAATTGGCGTTTGTGTCCACCAGCCGTGACCACAAGCAGGCGAAAGTGCGCATTGCCGATTGCGAGACCGGCGAGGTGCGGGACATCTTTGAAGAGAACGTCGACACACAATTTGAATCGGGGCAGGATGATATCAGCTGGCGATACTTATCCAAAAGCAATGAGATCATCTGGTATTCGGAGCGAAGCGATTGGGGACATTTGTACCTGCATGACGCGAACTCAGGTAAGCTGAAAAAGCAAATCACCTCCGGCGAATTTGTCGTTAGAGAAATTGTGTATATCGACCAGAAAAAGCGCACCATTTACTTTTTGGGCAGCGGCAGGGAGGCCAACAGCAATCCTTATTTTCGCTATTTGTACAGCGTCGATTTGAACGGCAAAAATTTAAAGCTGCTGACGCCGAATACCGGTGATCACACGGTCAATTTTTCGCCGGACAACAATTATTTTATCGACACCTATTCGATGCCGAACGTCCCGTCGGTGTATGAAGTACGAAACGCAAAAGGGAAATTGGTCAAAACGCTGGAAAAGATGGATGTTTCGCGCCTAGAAGCTACCGGCTGGCAACCGCCCACTCCTTTTACGGTCAAATCAGCAGATGGCCGTTTCGATTTATATGGCCTGTTCTACACGCCGTCCAATTTGAATCCAGCTCAAAAGTACCCGGTCATCGTCTATATTTATCCCGGCCCGCAAGGCGGCAGTGTCGGTTATTGGGGATTCGCGCCAGGCCGTGGCGACCATCAGGCCCTGGCAGAGTTGGGATTTGTGGTTGTGCAATTGGAGGGAAGCTGCAATCCAAGCAGATCGAAGTCTTTTCACGATGCCTGCTATGGCAACATGGCGGAAAACACGCTTTCTGACCAAATCTCTGGCCTGGTGCAGTTGGCAGAGAAACACAAATACCTGGATTTGGACAAGGTCGGGATTTGGGGACATTCCGGCGGAGGCTTTGCAACGGCCGCGGCCATGTTCAAATTTCCGGAGTTCTTCAAGGTTGGTATCTCCGAATCGGGCAACCATGATAACAGAACGTATGAAGACGATTGGGGCGAACGCTACATTGGTCTTGAAACAAAGAACAGCGACGGTGTCTCCAATTACGAGCAGCAGGCCAACCAGATTTATGCTGAAAATCTGCAGGGAAATTTGTTGCTGATACACGGCGGCATGGATGATAATGTCCCGCCCTACAATTCCTACCTGGTCGCCGATGCGCTGATCAAAGCCAACAAAGATTTCGATTTCTTGTTGCTGCCCTATGCCCGCCACGGCTATGGCAGGGATTCCTATTACATCATGCGTAGAAGGTGGGACTATTTTGTACGGCACCTGATGCAGGCCGAACCGCCGAAAGAATATGTGATTCAGTTTGCTCCCGATCCGCGACGCAATGACAACAATTAACAATGATGCATTTCAATACGAATAGCCAGCTTAGAACTGGCTATTCGTTTTTAGCCCTGATCCGAAAGGTGTTGGGCATAGATTTTTTGAATGTGCACAACAAAAATTTAAAATCCAAACCGTTCAGCTAAAGGCCATGCTTCATCCTGAGCGTCTTCGAAGATTGAATTCTTGAGCATAAATTTCACGTCTCGACGAGCCTGTACTGAGCCTGCCGAAGTGCTCGACATGGAGAAACTGGCTGAATTGAACGGCGTTGGCACTGGCGCCAGGAGGAGACGTTGAGTGCGAATCAGTGTCTCTATTTGCAACTGCGGCAGCTTCAGGCAAGACAACGTAACAACCAATAAAATGAAAATGATACAGTTTTTAAAAATTACGATGGGGATTGTTCTCTTCTGTCTCTGCTTCAGCCAAACAATTTCTGCGCAAGACTATCCGGGCGAGAAAACGGAGTACCACACATTTGATCGCTATGATTTCATGCACAAGGGCCGGCCAGCGATTATTGTGGCGCCGAAGCAAGCGGCTGATGGCAAACCGTGGATTTGGCGAGCACGCTTCTTCACCCACGAGCCCCAGGTCGACATTGCACTGCTGCACAAAGGCTTTCACCTGGTTTATATTGATGTGGTCGACCTTTTTGGCTCTCCCAAAGCGGTGCAAATCTGGGACGATTTTTATGCCTATTTAACCGAAAAGCATGGTTTTGCAAAAAAGACCGTGCTCGAAGGTTTGAGCCGGGGCGGCCTGATCATCTACAATTGGGCGATTCAAAATCCGCACAACGTGTTCTGTCTCTACGGTGACGCGCCTGTGTGTGATTTGAGAAGCTGGCCGGGTGTCGAGCGCAAAGAGATGATGGCGGCGTACGGCTTCACGCGCGAGCAGTTTTGGGCCTACAAAGGCAATCCGGTCGACAATCTCGCACCCCTGGCTGCGGCAAAAGTCCCGATTTTGCATGTTATCGGCGATGCGGATGAAGTCGTGCCGGTAGCGGAAAACACGGCTGTTGTCGAAGCGCGCTACAAAGCGCTTGGCGGGCACATCACTGTGATTCACAAGCCGGGTGTTGGCCACCACCCGCACAGCCTGGAAGATCCGACACCGATTGTTGAGTTTATTCTGCAGCACGTCAAATTTTGAAGCGCGATGAACACCGGGATGCGAAAGCCCGGATTGTTTCAGACGTTGTTTATCGGATTCAAATGCATAGAAAATAAGGAGCTTGCCATGAAAAAACGTGTTTATCTGATTGTTGTTGTGCTTGCGCTCGGCTGTCTGTTCGCGCCGGTTCTAGTCAGTGCTCCCGGCGATTCGCTCAGGCACAAGCCGGCTGATTTCAGCGATGCAGATCGCAGCAAAAAAGTCATGACCACGTCCGCAGCAGTGGACGCGATGTTCAAAGATTACATGGAGAGCCGCCACATGCCCGGTCTGGTTTATGGCATCGTGCTGGATGGCGAACTGCTCTACTCAGGCCAATTCGGCTTTGCCAATCTTGAAGCACAGATTCCGGCAGATGTGAAGTCGCTCTTCCGCATTGCATCGATGAGCAAAAGCTTCACAGCCCTGGCAATTTTGCAATTGCGCGATGCTGGCAAGCTCAGCCTCGACGATCCGGCCTCGAAATACCTGCCCGAGATGAAAAAGCTAAAATACCTGACCACCGATGCGCCGGAAATCACCATCCGGCATCTGCTCACCCATGGAGCCGGCTTCCCTGAAGACAATCCGTGGGGCGACCGGCAACTGGCCGATTCTGATGCCGAGCTGATGCAACTTGTTGCCGACGGTATCTCATTTTCGAACGTACCGGGCGTTGCTTACGAGTATAGCAATCTCGGTTTTGCGCTGCTGGGGCAGATTGTGCAGAAGGTGTCCGGCATGGAATTTCAGCACTATACAACTGAGCATATCTTCAAGCCGCTCGGTATGCATGCGACCGTGTGGGAATATGAAAAAGCGCCTGAAGCGCATTTGGCGTTAGGCTATCAATGGATCGATGACGCCTATCAAAATATTCCGCTGGAACATCATGGTTCGTTTGGCGCGATGGGGGGCCTGATCACCTCGATTGAAGATTTCGCAAATTATATGGCGTTGCATCTTTCAGCCTGGCCGCCCAGAAGCGACGACGATACCGGCCCGCTGAAAAGAAGCTCGCTGCGCGAAATGCATCATCCCTGGCGGTTTGCTGCGCTGATGGATCAATACCGCTTTCCAAACGGGCGGGAGTGTGCCGCCGTTCGTGCGTATGCCTATGGCTTGAGCTGGACGCGCGATTGCGACGGCAAAGTCTACATCGGGCATAGTGGCGGCCTGCCCGGTTTTGGCAGTAACTGGACGATCATGCCGGAATACGGTCTCGGCGTCATGTCATTCGATAACAGGACGTATGGCGGCACCAGCACCATGAATCTTGCTGTTTTGGATACCATCGTCACTTTGGCAGGGCTTGAGCCGCGCACGTTGCCGACCTCGGATATTCTCGAAAAACGCAAAAATGCATTGGTAAAAATCCTGCCGGAGTGGAAGGGCGCCGAAACGTCCGGACTGTTTGCTGAAAATTTCTTTATGGATAACCGTCTGCAAGACGTGGTGAAGCGGACACAGGAACTCTACGATGAAGCCGGAGCAATACATCATGTTGGCCCGATGGTACCGATGAATCAGTTGCGCGGCACATTCACGCTGGAAGGTGAAAAGAAAAATATTTTGGTCTTTTTTACGCTCACACCGGAAAAAGAACCGCTGATCCAGCAGGTGCGCATGCGTGCGGTGGAGAAGAAAGCAGAATAAATCTTTCATGCAGGAGCAGGTATATTTCATGTCTGCTCATCATTTCATTGCGTGTCCGGCACAGAAAAGCAAGAGGACAAGATGGAAAATGCAACCGATCACATCGCTGGTGATCGAAATCGCATTTTGAAGGCAGCCCTTGATGAGTTTGCCACATGTGGACTCGTGGATGCCAGTATCGAGTCGATCGCAAAACGCGCGAACGTTGCACCGGGTGCCGCTCGCGCCCTGTTTCTCAATAAAGCGACCATGCTTCGCGACGTTTTAGCTGAAGCGACCGGCCCGATGGTAAGCGCCATCGCATTGGCAGTCGAAGAAATTGAAGAACCAAAAGCCTTTTTACGAAAATCACTGCAATTGTACGACCAGTGGCTTTTGCTCAATCCCCAAATTGTCAAATTGTTGATCCGCTGTTTGCTGGATGGCGAAGAATCGCTTCAAATGCTTTACCAGCAGACGCTGCTTCCCTCAGATTTCTATGAGAGATTGGGCCAGCTCATCGAAAACCGGCACGTTCGGTGCGGGGATATTTTTACTTTTAGTTTGCTGCTTGACTCACTGGTTATCTTCCCACACGCACTCCGCTCAGCGCTGCCGTTGATGAATCCTGAAAAATCGGCCGAGGAAAGCCTGGATATTCGCTTTGAAGCCGTCATTGATTTGCTTGAAAAGGGTTTGTTCCGGGAATGAGCGCGGTGGCAATTACGCTGGAAAGGCCCAGCGGATGGATCATTGATTTGAAATGGGTGTGTGCTTGAAAATCAGGGAAGGTGCGTCTTTTTGCCGTTAGATGGTTCAGTCGAACCTTCCCATTTTTTCGAACAGGGCAAGACTTTTATCGTTTTTGGGAAAAGAATACCCTTTGCATGACTTCGTTTCAACGTTTTGATTTTATTATTCTTGTCTCCATTTTTCCGGTCTTGCCGGTATGCGGGCACGGAATTTGAACAAAATAGACAATTTCCTGCCCCAAAACTGCGGTTGTCTGCTTTGTTGCAGGCAGCCAATACCATCTTTTTGAGGCGAATAGCATATGTTAGCTAGCTCTCAATGGCCTGCCGAGTTCTCCCGCGATCCACCTCGCGATAACGATACCAATCGCCACATAGACTCACGATGTTTCGCTTGGCCGTTCATCCCGATCATGGTTTGTCATAAGCGGCTATTGTTTGGGTGATCGTAATGTTTTCAAAAGGAGGAAGATAATGTCTCTGAAAAAACTGACTGCGGCAATTGCCCTTTGTGCGGCTTGTCTTTGCTTGATCGCGCCAGCACTCGCACAAGAAGACGATGTTTTGTCAAAACTCGAAGAGATCGCTATCATCGATCAAAAAATAATGGTGCCGATGCGTGACGGCATCCGGCTGGCAACTGATGTGTACCGTCCGAAAACCGATCAGCCGGTGCCGATCGTTTTTTCCCGCACGCCCTATAATTTTAATGCCTGGCGCGATGGTAAACCGAGCACACGAACCTACCGGGCCGCATACGAAGCGGTCAGTCGCGGCTTTGCTTATGTGGTGCAAAATGAGCGTGGCAAGTTTTTCTCGGAAGGCGAATGGGATATTCTCGGCCCACCGACCACCGATGGCAATGACGCATTTACCTGGATGGCAGAACAGCCCTGGTCGAACGGCAAAATCGGCTTGTATGGGTGCTCTTCGACGGCCGAATGGCAAATGGCGGTAGCTGCGCTGGACCATCCTGCTCTCGCTGCGTTGGTGCCGATGGGATTTGGCGCGGGAGTCGGCAGAGTCGGTGAATTTTATGAACAGGGCAACTGGTATCGCGGCGGCGCAGAGCAAATGCTGTTTTTTGCCTGGTTGTACGGTAATCAAAACATTCAGCGCCCGACCTTCCCGGCAGATATGTCGCAGGAAGATTTGGTTCGGGTATCGCGCTATTTCGACCTGGCGCCGGAGATGCCGCCTGTCGATTGGTCGGAAGCTCTGCGGCATTTGCCGGTAATGGATATCATGAAAAATGTGCAGGGGCCGAAAGGCATTTATGGCAAGATGATTGTGCGCAAACCAAACGATCCGGCGTGGTACGAAGGGGGGCTCTATCATGATGATATGCCTTTTGGCGCACCGAGTTTGTGGTTTGTTTCGTGGTATGACGTCTCCACCGGCCCAAATCTCGCTCTGTTTAATCATGTTCGGAGGAATGCCAAGGATCCGGAAGTGGCCGAGAATCAATTCGTTGTGATTGCACCGACATTGCATTGCGCCTACAAGCGCGCACAGGAAGAAACCATTGTCGGAGAACGCAATCTCGGCGATGCCCGCTTTGACTACGATGGTTTGATCTATGCCTGGTTCGATCGTTGGTTGAAGGGCGAGTCCAATGGTGTGCTGAAAAAGACGCCACATGTCCAGTATTACACCATGGGCAGCAACAAGTGGCAATCTTCCGAAACCTGGCCACCGGAGAACAGTCAAATGGTGACCTATTATCTGAATAGCGGTGGCAATGCCAATACCCGCCTTGGAGACGGCGCACTTTCAACCGATGCGCCAAAAACCGATGCCTTTGATGGATTTCAGTATGATCCGATGAATCCGGTACCGTCTTATGGCGGCAATGTCTGCTGCACCGGCAATGCTGTACGTGGCGGCGCGTTCGATCAAAGTGAGATGGAGACACGCGACGATATTTTGGTGTACACCACCGAGCCGTTTGAGCAGGGCGTGGAAGTGACCGGCACCATTGAGATCACGCTGTATGTTTCATCAGATGTCAAAGATACTGATTTTACGGTTAAACTGATCGATGTCTACCCCGATGGACGCGCCTACAATCTGGACGAAACCATTCAGCGCGTGCGCTATCGTGAAGGCTATGATAAAGAAGTCTTCATGGAGCAGGGCACAGTTTACAAAGTCCCGGTGAGCCCGATGTCGACCAGCAACTATTTTGCTCCGGGCCACAGCATTCGTATCGAGGTCTCGAGCAGTAACTTTCCGCGTTTCGTGCGCAATCTAAATACAGGCGGCAACAATTTCGATGAAACGGTCGGCGTTATCGCCAACAACAAAGTGCATCACTCGCCGGCCTATCCGTCGCAAATCCGTCTACCGATTGTATCCGCTATGAAAAGCAGCAGCGTTCATTAGATCGCCGCTGTACGGATTTAAAGCATTTCTTTAACAAACACAGCCTGGCCCGGAGCGGAAAACCGTTTTGCCCGCCCCAGCCAGGCTGTGTTTTGATGCTCAATGATGAGTGTGCGATTGGCTTTAGAAAAGGGTGGTATGTGATGAATCATTCGAATGAGTTCAAGCTTAAAATCGGCGAAACAGCGAAAGTCCGGCCGGGGGTTTTTCGTGCGCAGGTTGCGGTGGTGTATGCCGGCAAAATCAATGACTCGTGCTATTCAGTTGCTGTTACCTGGTCGTACGGCCATAACTCCATGGCGTACAATCTTTACTTCAATAAAGATCAGCGCGAGTTGCCAATCCCCAAAGGCCGCATCAAAGTGCATGATGTCAGTGCAGATAGCATTTGGTTTAGTCACCAGGCAGAAGCTTAGCATGCTACTGAAAACGTTGCGGACAACAGGTTCCGCAAAAACAATCCGCTAACTTTCGGTGCAGGAAGACGACGGAGCCGCTAAGTCTGTACGCATTTCGGGATATGATCACAGGAAAAAATGCCGTAGCTTGTTTGAAATCCTTAAGATAAAATGGGTTGATTTTGAAAAAAAATATTTGCATATTGCGCACCGCTAAATTTTAAAATAGCGGTTGCCTGAGGCAGTTTTATCTGCTTCTCGTGCTCAAAAATTTTTTTGATAGGCTTGTGGCTTCGCCGTATTTCAGGCAGGATTCAAACGGATATCACTGATTGTTTTCCGCAAAGGTTTGGAACCCGCGATAATGAGCACAGAATTGCTTATCTGCGCGGTGACCTGAGCAGCCAGTCAGGCTTGTGCAGATAAAATTCAAATTTAAAAACAATTGATCAGATAACAAAATAATCCAAAGGATGAAGTTATGGCAAAAGGTGGAACATTCGCAGCGAAGATTGCAAAGGGCTCGAGCGCACGTCTTGTTCGTGTTTGCCCAAAATGCGGCCAGAATATCGTTGCGACCAAAGTGGTTACGTCAGAAAAATCAGATGTGAAAAATTCCTGGAAATTTAATCAGCGCTTTGTCGACGTTTGCAAATGCAACGAAGCTGAAGTCTATCCAAGCTAAAAAGGCGAAATCGTGATTCTTGCACGCATCATCGGAACGATTTGGGCAACGCGCAAAGAAGCTTCACTTGAAGGCGCCAAGCTGCAGATTGTCCGCCCGGTTGAACTGGATTATCAGGAAAAATCCGGTTTTCTGGTAGCGGTCGATGCCGTGGGGGCTGGTGTCGGCGAGATTGTGTTGGTTTGTCAGGGCAGTTCGGCGCGGCAAACCGAGTTGACGACCCAAAAACCTGTCGACGCGACCATTATGGCGATTGTGGACAAGCTGGATGTGACTGAAAAGACATGACACCTAAAGTGTGAAACGTGACAAGGTGCTTGTTTCATACTTTGGGCAAGGATGTTCGAATGACGAATTGCAAATTACGAATGACGACAAGATGCATCTCGCTAAAGTGATCGGTACCGTGTGGGCGACCCGAAAAGTGGAGACACTCGAAGGCGCAAAAATGCAAATTATCCAGCCACTTGATGCACAGGAAAAAGCGATTGGCTCGCCGATTGTTGCGGTCGATACCATCGGTGCCGGCCCCGGGGAAATTGTTTATTACGTCACCGCCCGCGAGGCGGTGATTCCGTATCGCAATGAGATGACGCCTATCGATGCCTCAATCGTCGGCATCGTCGATCACATCGACGTATACGCGAAGCAAGAATGAAGATACTCCTTGCCACAAAAAACCGCGACAAAGTTACCGAAATCCGGCAAGCACTCTCCGGTCTCGATATTGATCTGATCAGCGCAGCAGATCGTGATGATCTCCCAGAGGTGGAAGAAGACGCCGATACATTGGAAGGCAATGCGATCAAAAAAGCCCAGGCGCTGTTTGAAATAACCGGCCTTCCCAGTATGGCCGACGACACCGGACTTGAAGTTGATGCCCTCGATGGCGCGCCAGGCGTGTACTCCAGTCGTTATAGCGGCTTGAATGCCAGCTATGCCGATAATGTGACAAAGCTTTTGCGAGAGATGGCAGATGTGCCGGACGCGCAGCGTGCAGCGCAATTTCGCACGGTGATCGCATTTGTGGATGAAGACGGCGTCACAACTGTCGAAGGTGTGTGTAAGGGAGTCATTACGCCCTCAGCGCGTGGTGAAGGTGGTTTCGGATACGATCCGGTCTTTTTCTATCCACCTGCAGGCAAAACCTTTGCCGAAATGACCATCGTGGCAAAAAATGAAATCAGCCACCGGGGCACGGCCATTCGCAAGATGGCGGCTTTGTTGCAGGCCCGGCTGGCTGGAATCTAAACGCAAAAAGTGTTTTGGGCCCTTAGCTCAATCGGTTAGAGCAGCGGACTCATAATCCGTTGGTTGTAGGTTCAAGTCCTACAGGGCCCACTGTAGTCAGTGTTTGATTGTTAAGGCACTATCCAATATTCGGATCAGTGCCTTTTTTTTGGTTCTACACGATTTTTGCTGCCGAATGGTCACAAGTTGGTCACAAGAATGTGGCTGCCCCAATGGGTGGGTTTCTCTGCCACTCAGCGCACTATCTGAATTGTCCTGCTCTGTATGTGCCGAAAATTTTCAAATTTCACTTTTCCCACCAAATAGGCGATTTGCTATAGCCTATAAAAAATTTCAACTTTTGGCAGCTGCTGCGGGATTTGAAGTCGCAGATAGAATGAACAAGTGCTATTGATTGAATTGCGCTTTCTCCCAATTGATTTTGCTTGACTTTCTGATGATGATACATCTCATTGTATACAATCTAAAAGGAACACAGAAAAGCCGGATGATCGATGAATCCGGAATTGATTTCTGCCATTTTTAAGGGAAAAATGCGTGTGCTTTTTTCCTGCATACACATCCGCTATATTCGGCGACGCAAATCGGTGCAACAGATAAGAGGCAGCCTAATGCATGAGCTGTTTTGCGTTAGGGCTTCACATTCCTGTCTATCCACCCCCTTCGTGCTTCTCAAATGCTTTTATGTATTCAATCGGTACGGTGCTCGAAGACTTCCATACAAAAACAAAAAAATCTGTTGTTTGCTTTCTGAAAGACCACATTCATTTCCTGGCAAAGCCTTTGCTCCCTGCTATTTAGCTAACAGCTTATGTTCTCTTTATGAAAGGCGGATTGAACTCGATGAGAAAATGCGGATTCGTTTCCTTCGGATTGGTCCTGCTCTTTTTATCCCAGCTTATTGCATCTGAAGGCCTGCCTGTCGGATATCAATATATTTTTCCTGCGCCGGGTGCAAAATATGTGCATCCCGCGACGACCATTATCATCAGGTTTGAAGATATTTCTCCCGCGATGCTGAGCAATCTTTCAAGTTTGGTCATGGTCATCGGCGAAAAAAGTGGCCAGCACGCGGGAAAAACCATCGTTGCTTCCGACAATCGGACCATCATTTTTAAGCCTGAACAGAATTATGAGCCAGGTGAAAGCGTCAAAGTGATCATCCAGCCTCTTTTCCTGACAACACCGAAAACAAGCGTCAAACCGCTTTCCTACGAATTTCGTTCGCTGGTTGAAGGGATGGCCAAGCCACGCCAACGCAATGAGGTGGAACCTGACCTGCATGAGCTGAAAAGGAGCCGAGAGGCCAGGCAGCCCAGAATCATGTCGAATGGTGTGTCTGTCCCGTCTGATTTTCCGCATGTAAAGATCACAAAAAACACCAATCCATCTGATGCATACATATTCCTGAACAACATGGGCCCGCCGAGTTACAATATCATCTTTGATACTTCGGGCGATCCGGTATGGTATTGGAAAACGCCGGATAATCGCCGTGATTTCAAAGTGCAATCCAACGGGCTGATCACCATGCTGATACGTGATAGCGTGGCCGGCTCGGCAAGGGGCTTTCTTGTCCTCAATGAAAATTTTGAATTTATCAAGTCGATTACCGCTACAAACGGCTATGCAACGGATGAACACGAACTTTTTATGCTGCCCGACAGCGGCTATTTTCTCATTGGTCGAAGAGAAACCCAGGTAGATATGAGTCAATATGTGACGGGCGGGCAAAGAAATGCAACCGTCAGAGAAACTTGCATTCAGGAATTTACAGCAGACGATCAATTGATTTTTATCTGGCGCGCCTGGGACCATTTCGATATACGTGATGTAGAAATCGAAAATCTGAGGGGCAATTATATCCGTTTTCCGCATATGAATGCGATCTATATCGATGAGGATGAACATATCCTTTTATCCAGCCGCCATCTCAGTGAGATTTCGAAAATCCATCGACAGAGCGGTGCCTTTATCTGGCGGTTATGCGGAACGCCGGCTTCTGCGAACAATGACTTCACGTTTGTTGACGACCCGCTCCAAGGCTTTCGAAGCCAGCACGCCATTCGCTCCAATGGCAACAATCGCTATCTGCTGTTCGATAACGGCAATTTGCACTCCCCGCCCGTTTCCCGCGCTGTGGAGTACACAATCGACACTGTACAAATGACGGCAACACGCGTCTGGGAATTTCGAAATGATGTGCCCAACAATTACTCGTATTACATGGGGAATGCCCAGCGCTTGCCAAACGGAAATACCCATATAAACTGGGCGGTTGGCGATGTGCTCCCGATTGCCCAGGAGGTAACAGCAAGCGGCGATAAAGTGTTTGAAATGCAATTCGAAGCCGGCTACCACTGCTATCGCTCGTTTCGCCATTCCTGGAAAGGCAATGTTAGCGCCCCCTATTTGATGCTGGAACCACAGGCAGACAATCTGACGTTATTGTTTAACAAATTCGGTGATGCTGATATACAGTTTTATAAAATATACGGCGGTACTTCCCCGAATCCAACTGCGCTCATCGACACATCGCGATCCACTCTCAAGCGCTTGAAAAATCTTGAGAATGGCCAGAGATATTATTTTCGCGTCTCGGCTGTCAACAATAACGGCGTAGAAGGTGAGCTGTCCAACGAAGAGAGCGTTGTCGTCAACATCGCGCAACCGGGCTCGAACTTCATTCTGAATAATGATTTCTCCAATAACGCCGAATCGTGGATCTGGGAAGTAGCCGGTCCCGCCTCGGCTCAATTGCAGGTTGAAAATGGCGTATGCCACATTATTATTCAAAATGCCGGAACACAAATCTATGATGTACAGCTTCGCCAGAATGGTATTCCATTGATTCAGGGACAGAATTATACATTTGAATTTGACGCCTGGGCGGAAGCGATCCGCGCGGTTGAAATAAAGGTCGGTCAGGATATTTCGCCCTTCACCAACTACAGCCGAATCGGATACACCGCTCTTTACACTACGCCGAAGAAGCTGGTGTATCGTTTTCAGATGCAGGAGCCGACCGACAATAACGCGCGCGTCGTCATCAACGCCGGGATCTATTCGCCTGGTATCTATGTCGATAATTTTTCATTAAAAATGGAGGTGGAGACTGGTGTTGATGAGCAAAGTTCTTCATCAAATAGCTTTATGCTTTATTCAAATTATCCAAATCCATTCAATCCAACGACGTACATAAAATACAAATTGCCGGAATTGAGCAGTGTATCCCTGATCATTTTCAACCTGCAGGGACAGAAAGTCCGGACGCTGCGCGAAAATGACCTGGAAATCGGTTTGCAGACCGTTGAGCTCAATGCTTCCAACCTGCCATCCGGCATTTACTTCTACAAGCTTGCTGCCCAATCCCGTTCGAGTGCTAAAATGCATAGCTTTACAAAAAAAATGATCTTGATGAAATAGGAATTGAGAAAGGATGAAAGAATGAAATTGAAATTGTTGGTATTGTTAGCACTTTGCACATCCCTGCAGGCGCAGCCGTCGGATTTTCAATACTTCTCTCCAAAGCCCAATTCGGCAATGGTCACCAAAGAGACGAATATCATTTTGCGGCATGCCGACGAGATTAATCCTGCCACCTTGAAGAGCGAGCTTGTCGTTGTGAAGGGGAGCAAGAGTGGCATTCATGAAGGTGAGCTTATCCTGGCCCGCGACGGAAGAACTATACTCTTCAATCCGTACCATCATTTCGCGAGTAATGAAATTGTAACGGTGAAATTGCAGCAGGGAGTACAGACCCAAAATGGCACCGAGTTGGACGAAATTGGATTTCATTTCACCACAGCACCAGACGGGATAACTCAGCTATACTTTGACGATGCAACCAACAAATTCATTTCTGAAAAGTTGCCTGGATTCGTCAGCAAAAAAAACACCCGTTCGGATAGCTTGCCTGCGCCGCCGATCACCATTCATTCCGTCGACAATCCATCTCCTGGATATATCTTTATGGCAACCTGGGATCGCAATACCAGTCCACGGCTTTATGGCAACTTCATCTTTATCCTCGATAGCAGCGGCAATATTGTTGATTCAGTGCGGGTCGAAGGGGCGCCCTATGATTTTCAGGTGCAGCCAAATGGATTGCTGACTTATGCCCTGGGAGATTTTGCTTCGAATGTTCCACTACCAGGTGAGGATTTGCAACAAATCGTGCTCGATAGCAATTTGGCCTTCGTTGACTCTTACAAAATGAAAAATGGCTATACAACTGATTTCCATGAGTTTTTAATGCTTCCGAATGGCAATGTCATGATGATGTCTTATCACACAATTCTGTATGATATGAGTCAAATTGTCGAGGGGGGAAAAACAGACGCATCGCTGATCATCAATATTATTCAGGAGCAGGATCGTGAGAAAAATGTCGTCTTTGAATGGCGTAACATCGATTATATACCGATTACCGACAGCGACCTGAACTTGACCGACTCCCGGATCAATTACAGTACGTTAAATGCATTTACAGTCGACGATGATGGCAGCATACTGGCTTCTTTCAGGAACCACAGCGAGATTATGAAAATCAGCCGCGAAACAGGCGAGATCATGTGGAGAATGGGAAGCCCACGCAGCGACTTCACCTATGTTGGCGAACATGAGGAGAACGCCCCATTCTATCACGCGAGGCAACACAATATTATCAGACTGCCAAACGGCAATATTTCGCTTTTTGATAACGGGCAATTTCATTCGCCACCCTATTCGAGGGCTGTTGAGTACAGCCTTGATGAGGCAAATAAGGTAGCAACGCTGGTCTCCGAATGGCGCTATCCAAATGGTAACATTTTTTGTGCGACCGCAGGAAATGCGCAAAAGCTGTCAAATGGTGGCTGGTTCATTGGCTATGGTGTTCCAAGTCCGCAATTTGTAGAGCGGAACGCTGTAGAAGTGCATCCGGATGGCTCGATTGCATTGGAGCTCTCTTTGCCCCGCGGGGTGTTAGCATACCGCGCTTATAAATTCCCGTGGAAAGAGTTCATATCGAAGCCAAGTTATACCCATATCGAGGTGAAGGAAGGCAACAGTTATTCCTTTAGCAATGAATCCATCAAAACCGGTGTTGAGATCACATTTGCTTCATTGAGCGCTGCTGATTACAACGAAGCGACCATAACTCGCTTGCCGTTTGGGCCGAAAAAGCCGGAGTTTCTGGGTGGGCTGCCGCATATTTATCCGGTTTCCATAGTTTTTCAAGGTTTGGCCATCAATTCACACCGCTCAGAATTTCATTTTGATATGGCAACTTTTCCGGAAATTAAAAATCCTGCGACGACCTCAATTTTCTGGAGAGAGTTTCCCAACAGCGGCTTGTTTTTGCCACTACCGACCACCTACGATACGCTGAAACAGGAACTGATCACAACACTGAATGGATTCGGAGAAATTGTTTTTGGCGATATGGCGAATACCTACAGCGCCAATATCCCCATTCCTTACGAACCTGCGAATAAACTGAGAGTCCTGCCGTTAGATTCGATTGTCTTGCGCTGGACTGGCAAAGGCAATTACTCTAATTTTAGAGTCCAGGTTTCCACCGACAGCTTGTTTGCCTCAACTTTGCTTGATTTGACACACAATTCATCTTTCCAGATATTTAAAAACCTTGCCAATGAAACCAAGTACTTCTGGCGCGTGAAGTCAATTCTGGCTGAGATGGAAAGCGACTGGTCCAGCGTTAGGAGTTTCGAAGCAACCGATCCGTACATTGAGATTGTTGCGCCGAATGGCGGAGAAGAGTGGAAGCATGTAACCGATGAAGTCATAAGATGGCAGACAAATATCTATGACACGGTTTTGATTGATTTATTGGCTAATCAGCAAAATATTTTGACAATCGGAAAAGTCCCCGGCAACATCAAAGCGTTTGAATGGCAAATACCGGGCGGATTAAGTCCGTCGCCAGAATATAGGATTCAGATTACAAGCTTGGCTGATGTGAATTTGTTTGCAGCCAGTGAGCAATCTTTTAGCATTGTCGACACAATTACAAGCATTGCAGCCAGCGATATCGTCATAAATGACTATATCTTGCATCAAAACTACCCAAATCCCTTCAATCCACGGACAACGATCAGATACCAGCTTCCCACGACAACTCAGCTGGAGCTGAGCATTTACAGCTTGCTTGGCGAGAAGGTTGTCACTCTCGTACATGCAAGGCTGCCTGCAGGCAATTACCAAGCAGAATGGGATGCATCAGGAGTTGTTAGCGGACTTTATTTTTACAGACTGGAGACAGGAAACGGGATAGTACAAACGAAAAAACTCATCTTGCTGAAATAGTGCAGGGTGTTGATGATTGAGGCAATTCTTAAACTGGAGTCTAATTTTATGTTAACTCGACGCTCTATTTTGATGGTGCTCGTTCTTGTTGTTGCCTTTGATGTGAATCATGCTGCGGCACAATCCAGCCGGCACATGACCGGGCAGATAGCCGTTGATTGGGAGATGGTCGCGAAGATACGCGAGGAAGGGCTGCAACGTTCTGGAATTTCAAATACGCTCTCTTATATGACCGATGTGCTGGGCGCGCGACTCACCAATTCCCGCGACATGAAGCACGCTCAAAGCTGGGTCATTGAGGAGATGAAGCAAATGGGCCTGGTCAATGTTGTCAGCGAGCCGTTCATGGAGTACGGAGCAAGCTGGGATAATGAGTACTTCTCGCTTCATTTGCTCAAACCGGATTATCAACCGATGGTCGGTTATCCCATAGCTCACACACCCGGCACAGGCGGCAAGCGCGAACTCGAAGTCGTGATCGCCGACATTCGCACCAGGCAGGACATTGAAAAGTACAAAGGGAAATTGCGCGGACTGGCTGTACTCTCCAGTCCCCCGCCGGCTGTCGATCTGGAGCGTTTTGCCAAGGGCACGCCGCGCCGCACCGATGATGATTTGCGCGCCCTCGAGCAGGATGCCGTGCCGCCGCAAGCGGATACAGATCCTTATCGCTCCCGACAAAATTCACGCCCGCCACGAAATCCGGATGTGTTGTCAAGCGCAGATCGACTTGCCTTTTACGTACAGGAAGGCGTTGCTGTGGTTCTGGAGTCCAGGAGTGGCTGGCCGGGTGCAGTGCGCGGATTTGCCCGACCCGGAGCCAGAAACGATCGTTGGTCGCGGGAAGCGACGCTGAGCTCCGTACCAGTTGTTGCGGTAACGCCTGAGCATTACAACCGGATGTATCGCATTCTTTTGCGCGATATCCCGGTCAGAATTGAAGTTGAGGTCCGAAACCGTATCGGTGAGAATGTGGAACAAGCCAGAAACATTCTCGGCGACATCCCCGGCACCGACCTGGCAGATGAATTGGTGATGTTAGGTGCGCATTTTGATACCTGGCACGCCAGCCCGAATGCCAGTGATAACACCTCGGGTGTCGCGGTGATGCTGGAAGCAATGCGTATCCTGAAGGCTGTCGGTGTGCAACCGCGACGCACGATTCGCGTAGCGCTATGGTCTGGGGAAGAGCAGGGTCTTTATGGCTCCACCGCTTATGTGAAAAAGCATTTTGGCGATGCCAAAGATGGCAAAACTCCAGATTATGACAAATTCTCGGTTTATTTCAACCAGGACTACGGCCCGGGACAATATCGCGGCATTTGGCTGCAACAAAACGAACACGCGCGGCGCATCTTCGCGGCCTGGATGGAGCCATTCCGCGACATGGGCATGACCACAATTTCAATTCAAAGCGTCGGCAGCACAGATCATGTTCCATTTGACAAAGCCGGTTTGCCTGCGTTCCAGTTTTTGCAGGATCGGGTTGGCGGTACGGGCGGTCACACCAATCTGGATTTCTTCGACACTTTGCCGATTGAAGATTTGATGAAAAATGCTGTGATCATGGCTTCGTTCGTGTATCATGCTGCAAACAGCGAGATCAAAATACCACCTAAGGGCATGAAGTAGCCACTTCGCCAATGCAGCCTGGCTATTGAGCCTATTTTGCTTTTAAAATTTCATTTTATCAGTACATTGCGTTCATCAATGGATGGCCGCATTTTGCTAATGATGGCATGGATATCATTCCGATGGTCGGAGCAAGTCGAACTGATTCCAAATATATAGCTCACCCTCAAGCAAATTTCAATTCAATACGGAAAGGCATATTGAACGATGAAAAAAATCAGACAGATTTTTATGCTGCTGCTGCTCGCTAAGTTTTTGGTTTCGAGTACAGCCTATGCGCAAATGACATCCAGTGAAATCGATCAACTCGTAGAAGAAGCCCTCCGAAAGTTCGATGTAGCCGGTGCGGCGGTGGGGGTTGTGAAAGATGGGCAGATTGTGCACAACAAGGGCTATGGCTTAAAATCAATTGAGACCGGGGAAAAGGTCGATCAGCACACCAATTTCGCCATTGCCTCCAACACCAAGGCATTCACGACAGCAGCATTGTCGATATTAGTGGATGATGGCAAATTAAGCTGGCAGGACAAGGTAAAAGACCACATACCTGAGTTCAAAATGTACAATGCCTACGTCACCGAAAATTTTAATATACAGGATTTGCTGACACATCGCAGCGGGCTTGGGCTTGGCGCAGGAGACTTGATGTTCTTTCCGGATGGTTCCGACTTCACAATCAAAGATGTCCTTTCCAATTTCCAGTATTTCGAGCCCGTATCCGCTTTTCGCACAAAGTTTGACTATGACAATCTTCTGTATTTTGTCGCCGGAGAGGTTATTGCCAGAGTGAGCGGGATGAGTTGGGAAGCGTTTATTAAAACGCGGATTCTGGAGCCTTTGGATATGGATCATTCCTACACATCTTTGGAGTACATTTCCGATAAAAGCAATGTTGCCACACCGCATTCCACAGAGACAGGCACGCTCAGAGCGATTGCACATTTTGAGCACAATACCCAAAACATTAATGGCGCAGCGGGAGGGATATTTTCCAACGTTGATGATTTATGCAATTGGATGCGTGTCCAGTTGAACAAGGGAAAGTATGGCAAAAACCTGGAAGAACAACTCTTCTCAGAAAGAAATCATAACGAAATGTGGAAAATCCATACAACCCTGCAAGCAAATCCGAATCCGCGCTATAACTCGCATTTCGCTGGCTACGGATTGGGCTGGGGATTGTCAGATGTAAATGGAAATATGAGCGTTTCCCATACCGGCGGTTTGCCCGGCATGCTTTCCAAAACCATAATGATTCCGGATTTGAGCCTTGGTGTTGTCGTTCTGACAAATACCAGCGAGGGCGGCGGAGGCTTGTTTGCCGCTGTTGCACAAACAATTGTCGATCGCTATTTGGGGCTGGACGATTTTGGCTGGACCGCGCGTTATGAACAGATGTTTAGAAATCGTCAGAGCCGCGGGGATTCGGTGACGGCGCAAGTCTGGGAAACGGTTAAGTCCGCCAATACCGATCATATTCAGGCAAGTAGCTACATCGGCATTTATGAGGACAAATGGTTTGGAAAAGTTGAGGTTTTTTTGAAAGATGCCCGACTCTGGTTTCGAGCCTATCGCTCCCCGAAACTAAATGGAGCCATGCAGTATTATAAAGCCAATGCCTTCGCGATCAGGTGGGAATATCAGGATATGAATGCCGATGCCTTTGCTATTTTTTCTCTGGATGAAGAAGGAAAGGCCCAAAGTATCAAAATGAAGGGCATTTCGCCAAACATTGATTTTAGCTTTGATTTTCAGGATTTGGACCTTCAGAGAATCCCAAACAAGTGAGCCTCAGCAGCATTGTCATTCAGGGTGAATCCATTTGGCATCGTAAGCAAACTTTGCTGAATTCCGCGGAAATGTCAAAATTGATGTCTCCTACATGACAATTTGGATCATTTTGTACTCATAGACGGCATATCTAATTCGCAAACAGATTAAGAATAGGCTTTTCGACTGTCTAGGGAGGCTATGAACGGTCTCTGGCGGGGTGCTATTCTTGTAGCGATGCAGTGTCTGTTGATTCCTTGATTGGCGAAATCGGACGTTGGATGATGATTCTCTGACCTTTTTGCCGGAACTCAATACGACGATTGTGGCATCTGCCTTCAACCGTTTCATTGCTCGCAACGGGCTGACGAAATCCATAGCCTGCAACCTTCAGGCGATCGATGCGATCTTTTGAATGGCGCCATTTTTCCTTCAAATAGCGATAAACTGTCTTTGCCCGTCTAACTGAAAGCCCTTCATTGTACAAGGAATCGCCAACGATATCGGTGTGGCCGCTGATTTCGATGACCAGCGCCGGGTCAGCGTCCATCATTTTGGCAAGCGCGCCCGCTGCGTAATCGAGCTTGCGCACATCCGCCGGTTCAAGGCGATCATCATCAAACTCAAATTCAAATTTCAACTCTTCAAAGGTTATCGCCGGTTCAGGCGGTGTAAACACAATCACCGTGTCCGCAGCAAAGTTGTTGGCGGGATTCACGTCATCTTTGGAGGTCACCTGACTGCTATTGATCAGCTCGGACGGCCGGATAGGCTGGTACGGCGGCAGACTGATTTCTACGCGTCGGTTTTTCTTGCGCAGGGCTGCGGTCGTGTTCGGGAAGCGCGGCTTTTCCGATGCGTAGCCGCGCGCGACCAGCAAGCCGAACAGCGGATCCCGCTCCACTAAATAGCGCTTCACTCGCTCAGCACGGCTTTGTGAAAGCGGAATATTAATTCTATCACCGCCCGACGGATCGGTGTGTCCAGAGACTTCAATGTACGCATCCGGATCGCGTTCGAGCGCTGCACGAATTGCGGGGATGGCCTTTTCGATGACGGCTGCCGCTGCAAGCGAATCGATAAACACCGCTGTGTTGACGATAAAATGAATGCCATCGAGCGTGATCGGCTCTAACGCAACTGGCGGTTTCAAGTTGAGCACATATTTAATCTCGACCGATTGGTTGGCCGGCAAGGTCTCCAGCATCAAATCCGATTGTGTCCAAATGAGCGTATCTCCTCGCTGCGATGGCGCGTGACTAAAATCGGATGCGTTGACTTCGGATGGCAGGATATCGGTGATCGCAAAGGCTTTTGCTGCTATTGGCCCGTTATTGGTCAGCTGCAGGGTGTAGTTGACAGGTTCGTTTTGAAAAAGCGTGTCGATGCTTGCCATTTTGCGCAGGGCAAGGTCATATTTGAGTTGCAGCAGCGCCCTGGCTGTGTTGTTGCTTTCGCGACTTTCGAAAATTGCATAGGCGTCATCGACATGCGCAGTCAGGTAATGCTGCGACGGATCTTGCTCCTGCAGCGCGAATTGTACAACAAAAGTTGTGTCCTGCTGCGGAAACAGTGTGCTGATGCGCGCTACCGGTGTTTTTTGCGTTAACGAATCGATGATACTTCGGGCATCCTGCTGCAGGCTGACATAATCCTTGGGATGATCGTATAGCGCAATATCGAAATTGCTCGCAAGGTTTGCACCATCATTGGTCACCGTTACTTCGGCGTAACCTGTGTTGAGTGTAGCGTTCGTGCTATCTTGCCAGGTGCGGGTGATGTCGATACGCAAATCAGGCAGCAGCAGGCTGAATTTTGCAATATGCTCACCCTTTTTGCGAATGAAACGAGGGTGATTGTCTTTGTCCAGCGCAACGACGGTCCAGTAAAAATCAATTCTCTCCGGCAAATCTTGCAGATTCTGAGCGTAAATGGCCCGACTTAGCTGATCAAGAGTCAGTTCGTTTGTATTCACCGAATCGCTGAAGAAAAAGCCGTTTTGCTGCATTGGTACCAGCACCGATTCGCGCGGTTGCTGCTCTATCGCTGCGATTGTCTGTGCGAGTTCCAGACTGTCGAGATGCACGGCCAGCCAATAGTGGGTGTCGTCCCATAAATCCGGATCGCGTGAGACTTCCCAGCGCAGTTGTACCGTGTCCGCATTGACAATGGTCCCATGGGCTGGCGAAATAAAATCAAAGTATTCGGGCCCTATAGTGTAGTAATTTACGGTCCCGCTATAAGGCGAACTGAAGAAATCGTTTTGTTGTGATTTGACAGTATTTAAGCGCACCGCTTTGCTGCGGCCGGGATTGAAGAACAGGCTGCGGATATCATCGAATCGGAAACTCGCTCCTGCTGCAAGGTGGCGCAATACATTGTCTTGTTCAAAACTGTAGCCGAAACGAATGGTTGCAAAATAGGCATACGAAAATTCTGCTCCGACTCCCCAATAGCCATCTTCATCGCGCAATTTGCGGTACTCGGCGGAAAGATGGGTCTGGAAACCATCGTGCTTGCCTAAATGCAAGCCGAGCCCGGCGCGCAATGTCTTCGGCAGTGGGGTTTCTTCTGTGATGAATTGCAAAGCTTTGCCCATTTGCGTGAGCGACACGCCTGCCGAGAAAATGGCTTCTTCAAAAAGTCCACCGGGCTGTTGCAGACGGAAACGCTTGGTTCGGAAAAGCAAACCGATATCAAAAATAGTCGAATGCGCGTTAAAATTATCGAGCTGACTATGGTAGTATTTCATGCTGCCACCCAGCGAAAGGTAGTCGCTGATAAAACGCAGCGGCTGCCCGAGGCTTGCGGATGCAAGAAAGTCACCACCGGAAACGAGCGGCGCCCGGCCATTCGAGCTATCGAACTCCTTGATGCCGAGATAGGACAGGGCCAGCGCAAAGCGCGTGCGTTTGTTCCATGGCAAGCGCAAACCACGCCCGTACACAAGTGAAGCCTGATAAATATCCGGAATCCAGTTCGTGTAGGAGGCGGAGAGCTGCCATTCACGCATCAAACCGGTCGCGCCGGGATTGGTATAAAATGCATAAAAATGATCCAGCGTCCCAGCCAGCGTACTGGCGATGCCTTGCTGCTCTGCTCCGGGGATTACTTCAAGGTAAGAGCCGCCCGCGCGCAACTGTGCCTGTGCAGGCTGTACAAAAAGGCTGCAAACTGCAAACGCAAGCAGCATCCCTGAAACGAAATTGTGAGTCTTTTTTATCATTCGACTCCGATTGCTCTACCTCACTAAAAAGAGCTTTTTATAAAAAACCATATCTGTCGTTCTTACGGTGATAACATAAAATCCGCTGCCGGCGTTCTGGCCGCTTTCTGCAACACCGTTCCATTCAACTCGATGCTGTCCCGGCGCATAGTACTGATTGGCTAAATTCTTGATGAGCGTGCCAGAAAGATCGTGAACATTGATCTCAACATCGTTGCCGCGCCTCAAACCAAAGTTTACACCGATTGTTGGAAGCAAGCCGGGTTCGAATACATTGCGATCCAGGTAGGACTCCAGTATCGGTGGTGGCGCAAACGCAATCACATTTGTCGATGCAAAATTATTGCTCAAGTCCTGATCCTTTGGATCGAGCACGCCACTTCGGCTGAGCAACGGAAGGCTTTCTCCCTGTCCAAATTGAGGAACAGCTATAATGATGGACATCAGAAAAGTATCGCCGACCAAAAGCGAATCACCAGGCTGATCAAAATTCCACACAAATACACTATCGGTGCCTGCGAGCGAACGCTGGTCAGGCTGACGCGCAAAGCCGGGCTGCAGCACGGCCGGCAAGGTGTCACTGACGGTGAAATTGCCGGCATCGATCTCGCCAACGTTGATGACCGAGAGCGTGTATTCGAAGCTGCCGCCTGCCACGACACTATCGACGCTGGCGGACTGGCTGTGCGCCAAATCATACACCAACGGCTCCGGTGGCTTAATAATGTAGAGCAGTGCCGATGCTTTGTCATTGCTGGCAAGCGTATCACAGCGTGCGGATACCTCACTCATGCTTTGCACTGGAAACGGAAAATTCAACGGAGCATCGGCAGCGATGGCTTGAAAAAGGATCGATTCAGTAGCGCCTCCCGGCAGCGAATTAAATCGCCAGGTGAAAAGACTGTCATCGCCAACAGCCTGCCTGCTTGATGGTTCCAGATTGCCAAAAATTGGCGTGATCATTTTGGGGATGGCGGTTTCCAGGGTGAAATTACGGGTGGTATTATCTGTTCTGTTTTGAATGTCGATCTGATAGCTAAAGGTGTCGCCAGCTACAACTGCGGGAAAAGTTTTGCCACTCACTGAAATCGATGTGTCTGATATGATTGACTGGCTCACTGCAAGATCGTAACCGGCATAGGCAACAACAAAACCTCTCACATGTACACTTTGAAAGCCACGCATGACAACCTTGCCGTCGCGGATAACGCAATTCAATGTATCGGCAGGCGGACCGGGCGTGCCACAATTCAAGAAAGTCGGATCCAGGTTTGATATGCGACCATAATGATAAATGACCAATGTGTCCACACCGGCTTTCAGATAGAAGTAGCCTAAATGACGATATTCCGAATTGTCAGCATCAATGGTATTGTCTTCAACGACGCGGTATTGCGCTTTTCCGGGAAGTGATGTGTTCGGATCGAGCGGATAGGTGATGCGTCCGCCATCGTTTTGATTGCGCACAAAGGTAAAGAAGCTTTCATTAAGCTGCTTGTTGCCACTATCAAAATTGACCAGTCCGGTCACCTTGTAAAAACCTGATTTGGGTACCGAAATAGCCATCGAATCTGCAAATTCGATATGTGTTGGACGGTTAAACGAGTTGAGCCGCGTATCACCATCTTTCAAGCTGACCGCACTGATGGTATCGACCGGGCAGTCTTCTTTTATATTTGTGAGCGGTGTTTGCGCCGATAGCTTGCTGGAAAGAAAAAACGAGAAGACAAATGAAAAGGTGAGCAATGGGAGTGGCCGCAAAAACGAAATTTTTCTTACATCCTCGTTAAGGCAATTAAGTAAAAGGATGTTTTTAAAACGCAAACGCATTTTTTAATTTCGCAATTTAAGTCGCGTGATCGGAGTCAGCCTTTCGATGCTGAGATACAAAGATGCTACAACGATAGAACGGGATTTGCAGAAAACCGCTTTGAATAATCGTCGCGATAACGTTTTTTAAGCGATTTTTGCTTGATAACTCTGTATGTTTTGGGAAAATATGGCAATAATGTAATCTGAATGCAAATGAAAAACAACTAATTTCGTAAAAAAATGAAGTGAGCGCATGAAAGCAACACTATTATGTAAAAAGAGTGTTCAGTTTTGCCCGGATTCGATTTGTTTGGGCGATGGCTCAATTGGATTGCTTCACCTGTCGCTGAAGGACGAAAAGCAGCCTGGATTGCATGCAATAAGTGGCTGATCGAGAATCAGGAAAGTGTGGTTTCATTGTGCTTGCGGTTTCGTGAATGGTTAATTATTGTTGAATGAACAATATGCGATATTCATTTGCCTTAAATTTTTTGACGAACAAGGGAGTGAAGAAGAGGTGATGCAAAAGAAACGCAATGGCCCATTGGTTGTCTTCGTGGCGTTGGTTATCGTCGCGATGGGGGTTTCGTTGGCTGTTTGGATGATCGGCAAAATGCCGACGCGTTCGGAGGTCCCACATTTGTATACCCGGCCGGCCATGAATACCGAAGGCGAGCTACGAGTGCTGGTTTATCACGATATGGAAGGCTTGTCCGGCCAGGATGACTGGCGAACGTTTGATTTCAGCTATCCCGAGTTCTATCAAAAAGGCCAGGAACTGCTGGTCAACGACGTCAATGCTGTGATCGACGGATTGTTTGCGGGAGGCGCAACCGAAGTGCATGTGGTGGATGCGCACGGCAGCGGCAATCCCCAGCCCGATATTTTGTCGGACAAGCTCGATCCGCGCGCCAGGCAGGTTTTTCGCGACCAGCCGTTTCGACAGTACGTCGACCTTACTGAGCCGAATGTGTACGATGCAGTTGCGGTGGTGGGCATGCACGCCAAAACCGGCAGTAAAGGCTTTGCTTCGCACACCTTCACCCTCGGCACCGAGATTATCATAAACGGCCGGTCAATTACCGAAACCGAGTTAATTGCCTATTCGTGGGGGCGGGTGGATGTACCGGTGGTATTTGCCTCGGGCGACGATCGGCTGCTTGATGATTTAAAGGACATGAACTGGCTGGAATATGTTGTGGTGAAGGAGGCGACCAGCGCCTCGACGGTGAATTTACGGCCTGTCGATGAAGTGCATGCCGAAATGCGAGAGAAAGCCAGGCGTGCTCTCGAAAACCTGAGCCGATCAAAGGTCATGAAGATTGTCGAGCCGGTTGAAGCGGCGCTACGGGTGGTGCCGCCAGCCGATTTATCGGTGCTGCGCGATGTACCGGGTGTCAATTACAGTGACAATCGCATCGATTTCACCGCCAAAAATTTCCAGGAAGCCTATGACGGTGTGATCGGTACCATTCGGGTGGCAACGCGTGCCTACCCGCAAATTTTGCGCGAGATTGTGAGTGAACAGCCGAATGGCGAGCAGCTTTTGCTACAATACAATGAACGCTTGTACGACCGCTGGCTTGATTACGAGTCCGGACGCTGGCAGCCCGAGCAGCAATCATCGCCATCAACGCCGCGCAAGTATTTTGGGGCGAGGTGAGTTTCTATTGCTCTATTTTATTTCAGCGTCGACAGATCCGGCAGGTTGTTCCAATCGACCGGATCGTTTGCGAAACGGTATTTCAGTAGCGGCATCACGAAACGATTCCAGGCATTGTTGAAATAATCGAATGCCTTGTCCCACTCGCCGCCCTGCCCCCAGCCGCTGTGGTGCAGCGTGACGCGCGTCTGCTGCGCATCGATGGCCTCGAATCGCACCACCACAAAAGTGCGTTGATCGCGCACCGTCGGCAGACTCGGCGGGGCGTTCCAGCTAAACGTCAGCATTTTTTCAGGCTGAAACGCCAGCACTTTGTTGCCCTCGCCGCCACGATTGCCCGGTGCGGCGGTCGGATCGAAGTACAACTCATACGCTCCGTAGATCGCCAGCTCGATATTGGCGTCGGGCGCAAAAAAGGTGCGTGCGCCTGCGCTGCTGGTCCAGGCTGCCCAGACTTCGCTGACCGGCGCTGCAACCACCGCTTCAGCAGTGACAGCACGCTCGCCAGGCTGGGCGCTGGCACTCAAGGCAGCGCCCAATAGCACTAATGCGGTGATGGCGGTCGCGCTCATGCCGTCGCTCCCTTGCCGTACTGCTGTGTGGCGTAGCCGACAATGCCGCCGACGATGGTGCCGGGCAGCATGATTTCGATCCAGTAGGGCGGCAGGCCACCGGCAATGTTGCCAAGCACCACCAACAGCGCGAAGATGGCGCCGGCCACCAGCCCGAGAATGACACCGCCACGCAGGTTGCTGACTTTGCGGGCATAAAATCCGACAATCAATCCGACAATCAGTCCCTTCAGCGACGACCACGGCACGATGTCCCAAATGTTGCCAGCTTCCGGGGTGAGCAACGCCACCATACCATCAAAAACGCCCAAAATAGCGCCTACCACAATACCAATCACGACTTTTGTCATTTTCTCTCTCCTCATTTTGTTTGCTTGCAGCGATTCGATGCCATTTCCACGAAGGTTGGTATTCAGCCATTTTGTAATTGAATCACTGCAATTCAGATAAATTGATTCGCCACCCTACGTGGCTTGAAGTTCTATTACATCTTTTGGAAATTGTCTTTAAAACCAGCTTCAAAAAGATAGCCACAGATTTGCACTGATGAACAAGGATGAAACAACAGTTGAGTAAGAAAATCAGTGAAAAACTGTGTCCTTCAGTTGGTGAAAAATAATTTGAGATAGCTTGGTTCCCTACTCAAACATCGCCGGGTGGCGTAAATGCCAGTCGGTGGCATCCTGGTAGGCTTTTGCTACACGCAGGGCCGCAGCTTCGTTGTAGAGTCCGCCAATAAAGGTAATGCTGGTCGGGCTGCCTGCATCGGTGAAGCCGTTGGGCAAAACCACGCACGGATGGCTGGTCAAATTGGTGAGCAGCAGGTTCGGTCCGCCATACGATGGCGACACATACACATCGACAGCGGCCATCACCTTTTGCATTTCCTGCACCAACTGGTAGCGCACGCGATTGCCCTGAATATACTCGACCGCCGGAATAAAACGCGCGGTGCGGAACGCATTCGGCCAGGCGTTGCGGCCTTGGCGTACCAGCGCATCGTCGTCGCCGGAGCGAGTGAGGGCGTCAAAGGCTGCGGCGGCTTCGGCGCTCAACACCGGCCGCATGGCGCTGTACGGAAAATCCGGCAGCTCAATCGGGACCAGCTTGACGCCAAGGCTGCGCAATACTTCGAGCACGGTACTATCGCGCTCGCTGCCGCGGGACTCACGCTCGAACAGACTTTTGACATAGCCGATGCGCAAATCGCTTAATTTGGTGTTGGCGTTGTAATTGAACGGCACGTCAATCAGTGTCTGATCGATTCCGTCCGGGCCGATAATGGCGTTGAACACAATCGCACAATCTTCAACGGTGCGGCAGATCGGGCCGACCTTGTCCATGCTCCAGCTCAGCGCCATCGCGCTGGTGCGGCTGACGCGGCCATAAGTCGGACGCAGACCGGTCACGCCACAGCGCGTCGAAGGCGAGACAATCGAGCCCAGCGTTTCTGTGCCGATGGAGAAGGCCACCAATCCGGCGGCGGTTGTCGAAGCCGAGCCTGCCGACGAGCCGCTCGAGCCCTGCTCCAAATTCCAGGGATTTTTGGTGGTGCCGCCGTACCAGACGTCGCCCATGGCCAGTGCGCCGAGGGTGGTTTTGGCCACCAGCACCGCCCCCGCTTCATCCAGTTTTTTAATCACCGTCGCATCTTCGTCTATCATCTGGTCTTTGTAGGGCATCGCGCCCCAGGTGGTTTTGTAGCCTTTTGTGCTGAGCAAATCTTTTGCACCATAGGGAATGCCGTGCAGCAGCCCGCGGTATTTGCCTGCCGCTATTTCTTCATCCGCGCGCCTGGCCGCTGCCAAGGCCCGCTCCTCGGTGAGCGTGATAACGGCTTCGAGCGTCGGGCCGTGCTTTTTCAGGCGGCCGAGATACATTTGCGTCAGTTGCATCGAGGTGATCTTGCGGGTGCGGATCAGTTCGGCGAGATCGCGCACCGACCAAAAGGCCAGCTTTTCGAGCTGATCCGGGACGGCGAGGTTTTTCGGTTTGCTCAGCACCAGCGGCTTTTTGGTTTTTTCAAACTCGAAGCCAACCGGCACCGGATTGAAATTGAGCGCCGGTGGCACGCTGTTCGGCAGCGGGTGTTTGCGCAGTTCCATGTAATTGTTGCGGTTGCGGCTTACGCCTTCGAGCAGAGAGTCGATCTCCGCCTGTGTCATGTCCAGGCCGATAACGTTCGCTGCAGCTTGAATCTGTTCAGCGGTGATTGGCTTTTCTTCCTGTTCCTGCGTCATTTTGCCAAAATAAAATCCGAATCCCAGCAGGCAGATGGCCAGCGTCGCAGCAAAAATATTGTTTTTCACAGCATGCTCCTTCCCTTTGATCTTTTTGCGATCGAAAACGATATGGCACTTTTTCGATGATAATAATTGCTGGCACTTCGCAATGCAAGTGAAACGATCTGAGCAAGGCGGCTGTTTTTTGAAAGCTACGGCTCAAATCGTTTGGATTTGCCAGCCGCATTTTTTAAAAATTGCCAGAAAATGGCGAATGCGTTTTTTAGCAGACCATGCTATAGGAACGGATTTTGGAGTTGGCGACTGGATAAACATGATATAAGCAGGATGGGAAATTGAAAGAAAAATTGAAATTATTGCAAGGCACCGGCTTGATCATTTTGCTGGTATTTCTCGGATTGGCCATCGGTACGCGAATCGGGGCGTTATTTGTGCCCAAAGGCAGCGGCCTGGCCGGCCCGGCCATTGCGCTCGGCTACGGCGTGATCGGCGCGGCTATTGCCCTCATCATCGGTGTTTTGATGGTCAGGAAAATGAGTGGCAAAAATGTGCGCACAGCCCTGGTTGGCGCATTCGTATTGACCCTGCTGCTGGTGACATGGCTGATGTTGGCGCGCTCCCGAAAAGCGTCGCAAGCCGACATGCCTGCCATGCCCAGGCCCACAGCGCCGGTTGATCGGGCACCATCTGCATTTAGCGGCGATGCTGTATTGCACGCGGCGCAAAATCAGCAGCAGCCGCTGGGCGTCGGCATGGTCAAGCCGCGCTTGCAGGCCGGCACTGCACTGCATTTTTACAGCGTACGTGATCTGCAAACGATGCCGCACCAGCTCGCGCCGCAGGATAGCCTGACATTCAAACAAGGCGAACATTTCGTCGAAATCGCGACCGCGCCGCCGTGGTTTTGGCCGGAGGTGATGAAACTCGATTACAATTTGCTGTATTTGCGCGCTAAAACCGTTTCGCGAAACTGGCTGGAAGTGGTGGTCAATCGCCAAAGCGGCCAGACGGCCTGGGTGGATCGCCAAGCTGTGGAGTGTGTGTTGTGGCCGGATTTTTTGCTGTCTGTTTATGCGGTGGAGTTGCTTGATCCGACCAACAATCCGATGCGGATCAAGCCGCTTTTGCATGCCAGCCCGGTGGCATTGCCGGAGCGTGCTCAGCTCAAACCGCTGGCCATGCAAGGTGACTGGCTGCGAGTAGAGATACTTGATGATGCGGGGCAAGCGCGAGTGACCGGCTGGATTCGCTGGCGCGATGCACAAGGTTTGCTGATCCGTTATTCGCTGCTGAGCTAATTGGATGCTGTTTTCGGCTCTTATCGTTTGTGTCGATTGAAAAGCTCTACTATCTTTGCCGAATGCAACGAATGCCATGAAAAATAACCATACAGAGGCTGCCGATGTACTCGAAATTGCTTTTTTCTATCTTGCTTGGCGCTGTGATGCTAACACCTGCCAGCAACTATGCCCAACCCACGGCTGACGAGATCGCCAAAATCACGGCGGCGGTGCCTGAAGCGGCCAGTGCCAGGCCGCAAAAGCCGCACAAGGTGCTGATCTTCACTCGCACTGAAGGTTTCGTTCATGCATCCATTCCATATGGCACAAAAGCCTTGCAAATCATGGCCGATAAAACCGGCGCGTTTGCGGTCGATGTGAGTGAAGACATGACCGTCTTTGAGCGCAGCAATCTCGAAAAATATGATGCCATTTGCCTCATGAGTACGACTCAGTTGAAATTCGAGAATCTCGAATATCGCGAAAATTTGTTGGATTTTGTTAAAAGCGGCAAAGGCATCATCGGTATTCATGCAGCAACCGATAATTTTTACAATTGGCCGGAAGCAGCAGCGATGATGGGTGGATTGTTCGATGAGCACCCGTGGCATAGCGGTGGCACCTGGGCGATCAAGATCGATGACCCGGCGCATCCGGTGTTAGCGGCGTTTAAGGGCCAGGGCTTTACCATCAATGATGAGCTGTATCGATTTAGGAAGCTATATTCGCGTGAAAATGTGCGCGTATTGATGAGTCTGAACTTTGACGATGAAGCGACCAATGAAGTAGAGGGTATCCGGCCAAATGATTTTGATGTGCCGGTGAGCTGGGTGCGCGAATTTGGCGCAGGCCGGGTATTTTATTCATCAATTGGACACAATCCGCAAGTGTATTGGAACCCGACCGTTTTACAGCATTATCTCGACGGTATTCAGTTTGCACTCGGCGACCTGGCTGCCGATGCGACTCCCAGCCTCGAAGTGGCGCTATCTGCGCTGGCTAAATATGACTATGGCCAAAGCCTGCAGCCTTTGGTGATGATCAACGATTTTATCCGCTTCTCGAATGATTCTGCTGAAGCGCTGCGGCGCCTGGAAAACCGGTTTCTGCAACTGTTTGCAGATGATTTGAGCTTGGCAGCAAGACAGTATATTTGTGAAAAATTGCGCATCATCGGCAGCGAAGCAAGCGTGCCGGTGTTGACCAGCATGCTCGGCGTACCCGCGACTGCCGAGATGGCGCGGTATGCGCTCGAAGGCATGCCGGGTACAGCCATCGACGAGGCTTTGCTTGGGCAAATTCGTTCCAGCTCAGGCCGGGCTCAAATTGGCATGATCAACACCCTCGGGCTGCGGCATGCGGTTGCAGCAGTCGATGCATTGGCCGCGCTGTTGACAAGCGAACAAGTTGAGGTCGCTCATGCTGCCGCAGCCGCACTGGCAAACATCGCCACGCCGGAAGCTGCTAATCAGCTCGAAAAAGCACGTGCTGCGAATCGTGCCGCAGACAAATCTGTGTTGACCGACCTCTTGCTGCGCTGTGCAGAAAATCTGCAAAAAGCCGGTGAGCAGAAACATGCGTTGGCGTTCTACGGGAAACTCTACAATCGCAAAGAGTCTGCTTTCGTGCAAGCTGCTGCCCTGCGCGGTCTGGTGCTGTCCGGCGCGTCAGATGCGGACAAGCTCGTCACCCGCGCGGTGAAGGGCGGCCAGCCGGAATTGCAGAGTGCAGCTATCGGCCTGCTGCGCGAAATCGACGACAGCAAAACCGTGCAGAACATCGTTAGGGAGTTGCCGAAACTGAACGAAACGGCGCAGATTCAAATGCTGGCGGCACTGTCGGAACGTGGCAAACCCGATGTGCTGAAATATGTCCTTGAGGTGACAAAAAGCGATAGCGAGCAAGTGCGTGTGAGCGCATTGCAAACGCTCGCCTATGTCGGCGACGCTTCGACGGTGGGACTTCTGGCGAAAACGGCCGCAGGGCAGAGCGGATTGGAAGCGCAAGTGGCGCGCGCGAGCTTGAATCGAATGGCTGGCAGCGAAGTGGATGCGGCTATTGGCAAGGAAATCCCCGCTGCGCGCGCTGCACAGAAGGCTGAATTGGTTCGTGCGGCTGGTGAGCGCGGCATCGACTCGGCTTCAGCTGCTGTGCTGGCCGCTGCCAAAGATGCCTCACCGGATGTGCGTGTGGCAGCGCTGCGCGCTTTGCGAGCCATAGGCGAACCGGATAAGCTGCCGGACATCGTGGCGCTGCTGGACGGCGTACAATCGAATCGAGAACGGCGCGAGCTCGAACTGACCATTCCTGCGGTGGCAAAAAAAATCCCACAGGCCGATCAGCGCTCGCAAGCCGTGTTGGCTCTCCTGCCGACAGTGGAAAATGTGCCGGATAAGGTTTCATTGCTGACAGTTTTGGGCAAAATTGGCGCAACAAACGCACTGCCGACGCTACAAAAATATCTCGATGATGACCGTCCACAAATCGCTGCAGCGGCTATTCGCGCGCTGTCGGATTGGCCGGACAACACACCGGTGGCCACACTCTATTCTATCGCGACCTCTGCTCGCAGTGATGTCCACCGTATTCTGGGCTTGCGCGGCTACGTTCGCATGCTCAGCCTCGACAGCATTAGCACGCCGGCGGAGAATGTCGAGAAATACCGCGATGCAATGACGCTGGCACAAAACGATGGAGAGAAGCGCATGGTGCTGTCTGCGTTGGCAGATCTGCAGACTGCCGAGGCGCTCAAATTTGCTGGTGAATTTTTGGATGACAGCAGCCTGCAGCAGGAAGCAGGTGTTGCTGCGCTCAAAATTGCCGAAGCGCTTCAAGGCCGCAATATTCCAGATATGAGTACGATCTTGCGGAAAGTTGCATCGGTTAGTACAAGTAATGGATTGCACACGAAGGCCGATTCACTGGCACGGGTTGCGGAAAAAATTGAAGACCACATTACCAACTGGCTTGTGGCTGGACCATACGAGCAAAAGGATGCTAATTTGATGGATTTCATCTTTGCACCGGAGAGCACGGGAGATGACGTACAGTGGCAACCTTTTCAGGCAGAGACAAATCCAGGTCAGTTTTGGCGCCTGGAGCTGGACAAGGTAATTGGCGGCGACCGGCGGGTGGTGTACTTGCGAAGCCAAATGTGGTCAGAAAAGGCACAGCAGGCTCGGCTGGAAACCGGCAGTGACGACGGTATTAAGATATGGCTCAATGGAAAAATGGTATTTGTAAATGACATCAGCCGTGGCTGTACTCCCGGCGATGATGTGGTGGATGTTTCGCTGCAAAAAGGCTGGAACACGCTCATGCTGAAAGTGGTCAACAAAAGCGGCGGTTGGGCTGCATGCGCCCGCGTTCGCCAACCGGATGGCAGCCGGATAACTGGCCTGAAGATACAGGCAGCGCAGTAAATACCGGCGCATGCATACAGCGGCTTATTTGTCTTTTTGCAGGAAAAATCGGCCCAGTGCCGCCAGAAAAATTAGGCTGAAGCCAACGATCAGCAACGGGATTTGATCATTGGTCAAGCCGACGATGGCGATAGCGATTCCTGCCAAAGCGAACACAGCCTGAAATTGCTTTTGCATGATGCCTCCTCGATACAGGAAATAGAATTGCGTGTTGTTTTGTCAGTACGGAGCAATGGCAAATTGTTTGCATTTGCTATCAGAAAAACTTCACCTATCGCGCCAGAAATCTGCCGGCAACGACCATGACCACTGAAAGAACCGCCGCCGACCAGGACAGCATTGAAGCTGATGTCCCAGCATTTTGTACCGCCACGCCCACAAACGCCCAAATAATGACCAGCCCGTAAGCGATGTCGCGGCGCTGCCAACTCATTAGCAGAGCGAGCGCCAGGCCGGCCAGCAGGACCACTGCAAACCAAACCGTCGGTGCAATTCCGAAACCATTCCAGTCAATCGACGCAAAAAAGATTGTTACATTGGCGATGGTGGCGACGCTTATCCAACCGAGATAAATGCTGAACGGTACCTGTACCAGCCAGCGCATGGTGGGTTGGACCGGCTGGTTGCCGATGTTGAGCCGCAGGTAAAGGGTGATGAGCGAATACAGAAGCACCAGCATGATAGCGACTGTGAGCAGGAAATGCTCATAATGCCAAAAGTAGAGCCAGACCGCATTCGCCAGGCAGCTCAGGATGAAATACCAGCCAATTTTGTCCAGCAGCCCGGATTCGCGCTGGGATGGCAAGACCTGGTATATCGCAAACGCGAGCAGTCCCAAATAGATGGCTCCCCAAATTGCAAAAACATAGCCGGCCGGCTTAAAGAGCACATCAAATTTGTCAGAAATCTCTCCAGTCGTTTGACCGTTGAACGGTATCGCATTGGCTAAATAGTTCACCACAATTACGGCCAGCAAGGCGACAACATTGCCGACTGACATCACAATTTTTCCGCGCATTGTTCAATCCTTTCCAATAAATTCGGGGCGGCATTTTTTTAAGTAACCAACCAATCAACAAGTCGTTCATCAAAATCGACAATTCAAAATTTTCGGGCACAGATCGGTCATCCGAACAAAGCTGAGAGTGCTTATTCAAATCCCTGCGGCGGGTGGCGGTGCTGCGAGGCGTGCTCGTAAGCATAAGCGAACTTGATTAAATCCGGTTCGGTAAACAGCCTGCCAATGAAGGTCATGCCTGCTGGCAGCGTGTTGTTGGTGAAGCCGATCGGCACCGTAATGGCCGGGAAGCCTGTGTGTGGCGACAAAAGCTGGCTGTTATCGCCGGCCGGACTTTCCATATCGCCTATTTTGCGGGGCGGATTGCTCCAGGTCGGGTAAACAATTGCATCAACACGGTCGCGGTCCATCGCGTACAAAACGGCATTGCGGAAGGCGATGTTGCGCGGCGAGCTGTACAAATCAAGACAGGGGGGATCGCGCTGTTCAGGTGATTCGCTGACGGCCAGCGCGCGCTGCAAGCGGCTTTCAATATACGGTGCGTATTTGCCAGTCGCGACGATCTCATCCAGCGTTTTGTGTGGCGCTTTGTCGCCGAGCGAGGCGAGATAGTTGTTGACATCATGCTGAAAAACATTGCACCAAATGTTGTTAGTCAGCGAGTCGAAATTTTCGATGACAAACGGATCGATGATGATCGCGCCTTGATTTTGCAAATCGACAATAGCCTGTTCCATCAGTGCTTTGATTTCAGGATCGCCACTTTCGGCGTCGAGGTAATGCCGGAACACACCAATGCGCGCACCTTGCAAACCATTTTTATCGAGAAATTGAGTGTAGTTGTCCGGCACTTTGCCAACCGAACGCTCGGTGATCGGATCGGCTGGATCGTAGCCGGCGATCACCGCCAAAATACGCACAGCATCGGCCACACTGCGCGCCATCGGTCCGCCGATGTCATTGCGCAAATAGAGCGGGATGATGCCATCGCGGCTGGTTAATCCCATGGTCGAACGGATGCCGACCAGCGCGTTGTGCGAGGACGGGCCGCGAATCGAATTGCCTGTGTCAGTGCCGAGCCCGACCGCGCCGAAATTGGCCGCCACCGCAGCAGCGGTACCGCCACTCGAGCCAGCCGGCACGCGATCCAAATCGTACGGATTGCGCGTCGTGCCGGCGAGCGAACTCACCGTCTGGTATGGACTGAAAGCCCACTCTGCCATATTGGATTTGGCCAGTACAACCGCGCCAGCTTCGCGCAGCACCCGAACCTGGTAAGCGTCGTCCGGAGGCAGCGAGCCCTGCATCGCCAGTGAGCCACCAGCAGTCTGCAAATCGTGGGTGTCGTAATTGTCTTTCACAATCAGCGGCACACAGTGGCACGGGCGCAGTTCGCCAGTTTGTTGGAATTCCGCATCGAGCTCATCGGCGCGCTGCAGCGCATTGGGATTGGTTACGACGATGGCATTGAGCCCGGTCGGCTGATCGTATTTTTCGATGCGTTCGAGATAGGCGCTGACGAGTTGCCGGCAGGTCAGGTCGCCACGCTTTATGGCATCGTGGATATCGGCAATGCTGGTTTCGACGATATCGAAGTGTTTCGGTTGACTGCATGTGATTGCAAACAATGCCACAATAGTGACGGCTAGTATGCGATAGTGTCTCATCGTTTTCCCTCCGAAAATTTAGCCATTAGGCTGTCACTCTGGATAGGATCTATTTTGAACTCAAATTCGAATTTCCTGCGTTAGCTTTGTGACAAAATCTGCATAGATTCCTCGGGAAATGACAACGAAGCTGAACTATGACCTCGGTTTCACAATTTGCCAAATTTCCCTTCGAATCGGCTGCGATGCTTTGCGGCTTTCTGCGCTCGCTGCGCATCAGTTTCGACCACCAGCACCCGCAACAAATCCAGCTTGTCGCGCAGCACGTGAGCATTGTTTTTGGCAGCTAATAAATGGTCGGCAATGCGCATGCGCAACAATTCGCTAATGCCGATTTCACTCAGCCACACTTCCGGTACGCTATTGACCAAACCGATGATTTGTTTGTCCGGCAGGGATTGAAGCTGACGGATAAAATCGAACGGCGCTAATTGGTGCGCATAGAATGGGTGGCGTTTGACCTGCCGCAATTGACCAAGTCCATCATTATGGCCGCCGGCAATGGCTTGCCGCAATAATAGCGACGCAGCAAAATCGATGCAGTACAGCGCATCGTTACACACAATAAAATTGCTGTTGTCCGGTGTTCGGTCAATGTTGAGCAGGAACAGATCAAACAGGAAAATGCGCGCCGCAAGCTGCCGGTCGACCTGGGCAAAATGCGGTTTTTGCAGCGGTACGGCTCCTGTATAATAGCGTGTTGCAAAATTAACTCCGGTACTGGCGCGCAATAAATCAGCAATTTCCGCATCAATGTCGCCCGGAGAAAAGTCATCCGCGATATGCAGTGCGAATGGTTCGAGTGTGGGCAAATCCAGAAGCCTGCCGAGCTTGAAGGCCAGCCACTCGATCACACTCGCGATCAAACCATCGCCGCTGGCTTTCATTTTGACGAAATAGGCATGTCCGTCATCGCCGCGCAAAACCAGCGGCAGCGACGAGCTGGCACGAATGGCTTGCTCGAATCGAACTGCGCGAATCATTGTTATCGTCCAGTTTTCGTGGTCCGAGTGCTCAAGACGACAGCCTTCATTCTTCACCATCCTTATCCGACAGACCGAGTCGGTTTTGCAATGTGCGATAATTGATTCTCAGCACCTCGCAGGCGTCTTTTTTGCTATGGCCGACTTCCGCATAAATCATTTGGGCATAAAGCTGCGCGACCTGCTCTTCGGTCAGGCGCCTTGAAACAGCGTCGGCGAGCAAATGCATCATTTTGTCCTCGCTTTGCAGCAGCAAATGTTTCGGCTCGATCTGTTCGCTCTGGCACAAAATTACTGCCCGTTCGATCATGTTTTCGAGCTCGCGCACATTGCCGGGCCAGGCCTGCGCCATCAGCAATTCGATGGATGACGGCGAAATTTCGTCGACAGTTTTGCCCATGCGTTCGGCATATTTGTGCACGAAATGGCTCGCCAGCACCGGAATGTCCTCGAGCCGTTCGCGCAATGGCGGCAAGCGCACTGGAATGACATTGAGGCGATAGTAGAGATCTTCGCGAAAATCGCCGCGCTCGATGGCTTGCCTGAGTTCCGTGTTGGCGGCCGCGATGACACGGACATCGACGGTCAGGGTTTCGGTGCCGCCGACACGCTCAAAGCTGCGTTCCTGCAAGACCCGCAGCAGTTTGGGTTGCATGTTCATCGGCATGGAATCGATTTCGTCGAAAAACAGCGTACCGTTGTTGGCGAGCTCAAAGCGTCCGGGTTTTTGGCCGATCGCACCGGTAAAAGCGCCCTTTTCATGCCCGAACAGCTCGCTTTCCAGCAGCGGTGCCGACAACGCTGCACAGTTGACACCGACAAAAGCTTTGCTTGCTCGCCGACTGTTGTGATGCAGCGCGCGCGCGACCATCTCCTTGCCGGTGCCGGTTTCGCCGGTGATCAGCACCGAGGCGTCGGTATCGGCGACCTGCTGCAGCAACTCCACCACCCTTTTCATGTTATCTGCGCGACCAATTAATTTGCCGAACTCGAATTTTTCACGGATCTGCTCACGCAGTCTCTGCAATTCGATTTGCGTGCGAAATTTACTGAGGGTGCGTTCGATTTTGAGCAGCAGGGCATCGTCGCTGTAGGGTTTGGTGAGATAGTCCTCAGCGCCGGCCTTCATCGCCGCCACCGCGCTATCCACTGAAGCATAGCCGGTAATCATCAGCACGGGCGTCTGGATGTTTTTTTCCTTGATGTACTCGAGCAGGTTGAGCCCGGTCTCGTTTTCCATCACCATATCGCAAAGAATGAGGTCGAAAACTTCGCTGGCGAGGGTATCGCGCGCTTCGGCAACACTGGCTGCGCTGCTGGTTTGGTAACCTTCATCCTGCAAAAGATCGGCTGTTACCACGCGAAACGTACGATCATCATCGATGAGCAATATTTTGCATTCGGGCATGAACTAACTCCTGCCTGTCGCTGCGGGCAATTGAATGGTGAACTGCGCGCCTTTGCCTGGCTGGCTGTGTGCGGATATTTTGCCACCATGGCTTTTAATAATGCCATAGCTGACACTCAGTCCCAGACCGACACCGCTGGCGCGCGATTTTGTGGTGTAAAACGCATCGAAAATATTGCCGATCTGATCTTCCGCAATGCCGATGCCGGTGTCTTTGAAGTGGATTTCAAGCTGGCCGTTTTGTGCGTGCGTGCATATTTCGAGTTGCCCACCGTCCGGCATGGCATCGAGTGCATTGCTGGTGAGGTTGAGAAAAACTTGTTTGAGCTGATCAGATGAGGCACTGACTTTCGGCAAGAGTGGATCGAGCGTGGTGGCGATGCTGACCGCACTTTCTTCGAAGCGCTGTTGCGAAGCCTGCAGAACCTGTTCGATAATGGCGTTGATCGCCACCATTTCACGCTCGTAGGCGGCGGGCCGATAAAAATCGAGCATCTGCCGCACCAGCTTGCCCATGCGAACGATTTCAGTATGCGCCAGGTCGAGATATTCGTTGGCCTTCTGGCTATCACCGATTTTTCGTCGTGCGCGTTCCAGGCAGCTTTGCACATTGTGGATCGGATTATTGAGCTCATGTGACAACTGCGCGGTGATTTTGCCGGTTGCAGCCAGCTTTTCGGACTGCACCAAATCCTGTTGGGTTTTTTCCAGCATCTGCAGGGCTTGCTGCAATTCGTCGTTTTTGGTAGCAAGCGTTTTCATCTGCTTTTGCAGCGCCTGCCGCATGGTATCGAATTTTTCCGCGAGGTAGCCGATTTCATCCTGTGCATCAACAGCGATCGGATGAGCATAATCGCCGGCCATCACAGCCTCGGTCGCGGAAACCAGTTTTTGCACCGGAAAAACCACCTGCCGCGAAATAAAGTAGCTGATCAGAATCGCTGCGGCCAGCGCCAACGCCGCGACGACCAAAATTGTGCGCTCGACAGGTTCGACAATTTCCTGAAAAATACTTTCAAAAGGGATCGCCAGAATGTAGCCAAACTTTGCTTCGGGCGCGAGCTGCCATTCCCCCACCAGCAGCTCACCGCTTTTGGTTTCCAGGACTTCAACCTGCTGATCGCTTGTTGCTGTGCTGCGAAACTGTGCAAAGGTGGTGCGCGCTGTTTCCGCGGGGATGCCGGATGAACTCCGCAGAACATCGCGATCCTGATAAAACGCAAAATGGCAGCCGATCACCTGCTCAAGATGGTTCAGATAGGCGGGATCAATCGGGAAACCAATGACGATGTAGCCGACATGCACGGAGCCGCCAACCATCGCCGGCATCAGCACCGGCGCCAGGGCGACCTGCCAGAATGCGTTGCCAACGATGGCGATGCCGAGTTGTGCGCCCGCAATGGCTTTTTGAGCAAAAAATTGATCGAGTGGAAAGGCAGCGATATCACTGGTATTTTCGCCAAACGTCGCCAGAGTGTGTTCCTGTGGATCAAGAATCAGCACCAACGAGTCGGTTCGGCTGGAAATGATACGCGTCAGTTCACGCTGAATGGTTTCGGGGTGGAAGGTCTCGATAGCAGCGCGCAGATGCGGTGTTTCAGCCAGTACGACGGCGCGCTGCGCCAGCAATTCCTGCTGCCCACGCTGCAAGCTGTCGAAAGCGCGCAACTTCTGCTTCAAATCGTTGGTGACTTCCTGCTGCACCTGGTTGTGCACGACTTTGTTGACCACAAACAATGCCACGGTGATCATTACGATGATCATGGTCGCGACCGGCAACAGCACCTTGCGCCGCAGCGGCGAGCGGATTTTTAGATCGGGCGATTGCGTGTCAGTCGGATTTTTCATTTTTAATGCGGTCGATCCTATTCGGCTGAGTTCGATATTCCGCGATGCTGTTCAATTCCAATGGTTGTAAATATGTTACAGCTAAAAAAAGACCACTAATTGCAGTGCGGTCACATCATCTGCCGGATCACCATTTGGCGCATCGTGCGTACGGTTCAAGCGATGGGTCAGCTTGGCGTAGCCATTGCGATGAATGCGATAACCAAATCCAAGCTCGAGTTGACTCACATCATAGTCCCAGCTTTCGCGCGTTGCCCCGTCGCTGTCCACATCATTTTCATCAGGTACGTTGTCGAAAAGGAGGGTACTCCAGCGGCCGGCGAGATAGATTCGCGCATTGATTTTGTATTTGGCTTCTGCGCTCCAACTGTTTGTCCCAAGCTTATCGATCAAATAAGGCGAGCCGTAGCTGTTGCGCAAAAATTCTCCCCAAAGCTCCAGGTGACCTGCGCTATAGCTGAGATCAGCACCAACCAATGTTTGGCGATAGTCTTCAGTCTTTTTATAGGAGTAGCCTGTCTGATATGATGCCTCGTCGGTTTCCAGGTAAGCACCGCTCGAAAATGAAGCGCCGATTTGTAGACCAAGCATCGGCATATACTGCACGTGCCCGGCGATGTTAAACCGGTCGCTGTGATTGGTATTTGCGCTTGTTGAAAATGCGCCGTTGGTGACGGCAATACCATAGCGCAGGCGATTCATTTGGCCAAGCAGTTGCAGGCCGGAGATGTAGGCTTCGCGGCCGAAAAAACGCATGCCTTCGCCGTTTTGCTGCGTATTTGAGTAGCCGTTGCCACTGCCGCTTCCGCGCGTTTGCAGCAGTTCGTCGTAGCTTTCCGGCACGACTGTCGCGCTCAAATTGTGTTGATAAAAATAGGCAAGAGGGCGGCCAATCAGCGCATTTTCTGAATCATACCTGCGCGGCAAAAAATTGCCAAACGGCGCCGGAAACTTGCCTGCCCGCAACAGCAGATCCGGACTCTTCGAAAGCCGCCAGTTTAAGCCGATGGCATAGAAAACAGGCGAGTTGCCCTGGTAGCTTTCCAAAGAAGCAAAAGCCGAAAGCGCTTCGTCGATTTCGAAATCGAAAAGCAGAATGAAACGGTTGTTCAGCGTGGGGTAGGTTCCGCCACTGCTGAGTGGAGTTGCCGCATCGCCGGGTAGCCAGGCCGTTGTGCTCGCGATGCCGCCAATAATGATTTTGCTGGCGCGCTGTGCAAATCCCGTCCCGGCCAGCAGCAATACCAATACGAGTGCAGCGGCACATATCCTGGTAGAAATTCTATCAAAAACGCGTTGATTCTTGATTGTTTTTTGATCTTGGAATGCATTCATCAAGATGCTCTTGAACTCCTGAACTATGGAAAAGTCAGCTCGGCTATTGTGACTTGTGCCGCATTGATTTTAACTGAAATTGGCCTGCTTTGCCACCTGCCATACCAGGCAAAAAGCTGGTATTCACCTGGCGGCACACCTGCCAGTGAAAATGTTCCGTCGTCATTGGTCATGGCAAAATAGGGTGTATCGAGCACGAGAATGTACGCGCTCATATGGGTATGGATGTCACAATAGACTTTGACCAGGCCGGCCTTATCGAATTTGACCGCGCGGAATTTACCCTGCGGGTAGCGGCCCAAATCGAAGGATTTTGCCTGCGACAATGAAAATACATTGTGATAGATACTGTCGCTGTTCAGAAAGCGCACTTCCGTATTGCGTTCGATGGCCAACACATGCGGCACGAAACGTTCATTTTTCTGATCCATAATCACATAGGGCTGTGATCTTGGAGCAACTGGGGATGTGGCGCTATTGCTTTTAAGATAAACTACAATTGCCGGCGGCGTTTCTACAGCATCATTAATTGCATCACCAAATTTTCCCGATGTGACAGAGTATTGGCGGATGATTTGTCTGCTGGCGATCTCAGATGATTCGCGCAGGTTTTGGGTTAAAGCGACCCGACCTTCAACAGTGCCGGTTGCCTGCGACCAGAGCGTGGCGGGCAGGAAAAACGATAATGAGAGAAGCGCGCCCAGAAGGCTGCAAGTATTCTGCATTGTATAGTATCCGCATTTGGGCCTTGCAATGAACTTTAAAATTTGGCTTGGCTCTTGCAAAGTACCAGCCAGCAGTGTGCCGGACCTTCGTGAATTTTAAATTTTTTTTGCTTAATGCCCTGTATCTGAGTGCAAGCGAGTTTGAAGTCAAGATAATCACCGGTAGCACCGCTGGCAAGGCATTTCCGCCGCAGCACCTGGCAGACTGGATGAATAGAGCGCCAGTTGTAATGGGTGCAGTTCCTCGTTCGCATGAAATTGTATTTGCTGCAAAAATGGAGTTCGTACATGTCAAACCCAATTGAAATGAATGAGCTGACTTCTCGACGTGGTTTTTTCAAAATACTGATTGTGCTTTTCAATGGATTGATCGCAGCGGCACTGGCGGTTCCGGGCCTGGGGTACCTGTTGACACCGGTTTTTCGCAAAGATTCGGGAGCTTGGATTTCGCTCGGTGCGATTGAAAAATTTCGGGCCAACACGCTGCAAAAAGCGACGTTTACCTACGTCTCGGAAGCTGGCTACACCCGAGCAGAAAAGAACGGATTTGTGTGGCTGAAAACAAGCGCTGGAGATTCCCCTGACGCAATCGCCTTTTCGCCAGTTTGCTCGCATACCGGCTGCAATGTCAATTGGCACGCTTCCCGCAATGCTTTCATCTGTCCCTGTCACAATGGCACCTACGATGCCGACGGCAATGTGGTGTCGGGGCCGCCGCCGCGCCCGCTGCAAAAGCTACCCGTGAAAATTGAAAACGATCAGATCTTCGTTCAGCTTGTCGCTTGAATCTAAACTGGATGATCCAAATATGTTTAAGCATGATCTTCAACAATCATTCGCGCCTGTAACCGAGCCGATCAAAACCTTCTTGAACGAACCTTTACCAAAAGGTGTGGGCTGGGCAAATACGCTCGGTTCGGCGCTGCTGGCGACCATCGTAATTCAGGTTGTGACCGGCATGCTGTTGGCCATTTACTATTCGCCCAATGCAGAAGTGGCTTATGAAAGCATACTGTATATCGAAAATCATGTGCTGTTTGGCAGGGCGATCCGCGGTGTGCACCATTATGCTGCCAGTGCAATGGTCATTCTGATTTTTCTGCACATGCTGCGGACGTTTTTCTGGGGCGCATACAAGCATCCGCGCGAAATGACCTGGGTGCTTGGCGTTGTGCTGTTTCTGGTCGTGCTGGGTTTTGCCTTCACCGGTTATTTGTTACCATGGGACATGAAGGCCTATTTTGCCACCAAAGTCGGCATCCACGTTGGCGGCGTCATGCCAGTGCTCGGTAAATATATCATTCAACTGATGCAGGGTGGCAGCGAGATGAGCACGCTGACGCTGAGCCGGTTTTTCGCCTTGCACATCATCGTGTTGCCGCTTGTCTTGATTTTGATTGTGATCGGACACATCTATTTTGTGCGCTTTCATGGCCCGACGCCACCCGGCAAGCGCGAAGAAGAGCTGGTGAAGTACAGTCATCGCTTTTTCCCGGTGCAGCTTTTAAAAGACAGCACAGTGGCATTTCTGGCGGTGGTGATTTTGCTGTTTCTGGCTGTGTATTACGGAGCGCCGCTGGAAGCAAAAGCCGATCCGACCGACACTGAATATGTGCCGCGGCCGGATTGGTATTTTTATGCATTGTTTCAACTGCTGAAAATTTTTGAAGGGCCGCTCGAAATTATCGGTGCAGTCATCATTCCGGGGGCGTTTTTTACCATATTGTTGCTGTTGCCATTCATTGATCGCAATCCGGCGCGCGCATTTGCAAAAAGGCCCGTTGTGCTCTCGTTGGGAGTGGCATGTACAATAGGCATTTTAGCGCTGACGACTTGGGGGAGCTATTCGGGGAATCGTGCAAAAGATGGCTTGGTCGCCGGTGGTGCTGTGTCGGATTCTGCCATGGTTTCAGCGCAATACGATCCTGCGCGGGGGGAAACGCTTTTTGTCGGCCTCGAGTGCGCCGGTTGCCACGATGCTGCGTCGGCTGGCGACAATATTCCGCCGGGGCTGGAATTCTCGGGCAATAAATATAAACTCGCATGGCTGGCTGGCTACCTGCAGCACCCCCATCGCGTGCGCTGGCTGAAGCGCAACGAGCGGCCGGTTGCGAAAATGCCGAATTTCGATTTGACTCCGCAGCAAGCCGGCGACATGGCCAGTTTCCTGCTTACCCTGCGTCTCGATAAGAAATTCCCTGAAGTCGATTTTGACTTTGCGGAAGCGGACAGCGACATGGTGATTTCGGGCAAAACCTTGTTCGGTGATTATGGCTGCGACGGCTGCCACACCATTGCCGGGCAGGGCGATGCCATCGGGCCGGAATTGACGCGAGTGGGGGCCAAGCTGCAGGACGATTACCTGTACCATTTGTTCAAAAACCCACAATCGATCATTCCGGGTACAGTGATGAAAGACGCCAGGCTCGATGACATCGATGTCGAAGATTTGGTGGCCTATTTACGCACGCTCAAATAGCCTATTTCGGGCGCTCTCCGGTGCGGTGGCCATATAGGTTGGAATGCGCCAGGCGCTCAAAATGATCGAAAACGATTTCGGTGATTGGGCCGACCGGGTTGCCATTGCCGGGGCCGTTGTAGGTGGACATGACGCTCAGCACAAACGGACGATCGTCGAGAAAAACGATCCCGGTCTCGCAGCGGGCGTCGGTCACCCAGCCCGGTTTTGCAGCGACTTTGTACTGTGCCGGCACGGCTTTGCGCATAGCCGCATCGACGCTGGCGAGAATGGCGACCATTTGCTCGCAAGCCTGCGCGTCCACCACAGCACCTTCGTACAGCATTTGCGCCATCCGCGCCATCTCGATCGGTGTCGAAATGTTTTCATCATTTCGCGCTACCGCTTCGCCATCCATCATCTTTCTCTGCAAGCGGGTCGCGCCAAAGCCCAGCTCGTTCAGGGTGCTGTTCACATTGTCCATGCCGACCAGGTCAATGCAGACGTTGGTCGCCACATTGTCGCTCCATTCAATCATGGCCTGAATAATTTCGATGATCGGTTTTTTGATCGATTGGCCTGCTTTGAGCGTCTCCTGAAATTTGCCGCTGCCGCCGACCAAATAACGATCCGTGATTTCAAATGAAGCCTGCAAGTTGATTTTGTTCGCGCGGTCTTGTCTGAACAATTCAATCATGATCGGAATCTTAATCGAGCTGGCTTGCGGAAAGACACCCTCGCCGTTATAGGCAAACAGGTGGCCGGTACCTAAATCGAGTGCCGCAACACCGAGTACACCATCCCATTCCGCATCGAATTGGGCAATTTTTTTTAAGGTTTTTTGTTCGAGCAGATCCGATGGCCGTGTTTGCGCATTGGCGCTGATGACCGTTGCCGCCATTATCGCCAAAACGAAAATCGTGTGGATACGTTTTTTCATGGGTATGTTTCACTTTTGTGCAGGGAACGTTTTTTCGGGGAGATACACATCTTGCGCAGAAATGGCAAGTCACATTGCACCAATGGAGTGTGCAGATGCATGCCGGGTCACTTCTTTGCTTGATCGCCCTGCGAGAGATTTTTCAAAATCCGATAGATGGTGGTGCGGTTGACACCGATTTCATTGGCGGTTTTTACGACATTGTTGTTGTTCTTCCTGAGTGCGCGCAGGATGTAATCCCGGGTGAAATTTTCCACAAGTATCCTTTTGGCTTCGGCATAGGGGAGATTGAACACATCCTGATAGCCAGGCGTTGGTGCGAGATCTTGCTTGTGATCCAATTGCTCAAAGCTGACTGTGCCGCCGAATGATTCGAGCGCAATCTCCTCCATTTTATGGCGCAACTGTCGCACGTTGCCGGGCCATGGCTTGTTCTGCCAATAGGTCATGACAGCCGGTGGGATGCTCGGAATCGGGCAGCGGATTTCGCGGCAGGCGAGCTCCAGAAAATGGCGTGCCAGGCTCGGGATGTCCTCGCGCCGCTCTGTTAGCGATGGCACATGAATTTCGATCACCTTGAGCCGGTAGTACAAATCTTTACGAAAGCTTCCTTCTTCGATCAATTCCTCCAGATCGCGATTGGTAGCAGCGATCAGGCGCACGTCTGAATGCATGACCTGTTCTCCGCCGAGGCGCCAATAGCGCTTGTATTCAATGGCTTCCAGAATTTTCGGCTGCGATTCCAGGGGCAGTTCGCCGATTTCATCAAGAAATAACGTGCTGTGGTCAGCCATCTCAAATTTGCCACGCTGAAATTTATAGGCATTTGTGAAGGCGCCGCGCTCGTGGCCGAAAAACTCGCTTTCGAATAAGTTTGCACTCAGCGTGCTGCAATTGACCGTGTGCATGGCGCGGCTGGCTCGTTGACTCTTGCGATGAATGGCATTGGCCACAAGCTCTTTGCCGGTTCCGCTGTCACCGGTGATCAGAACCGGCATGTCGGTTAGCGCTGCGCGGTCAATTTTGGCGCGGACTTTTTGCATCGTCTCGCTTTCGCCGATGAACTCACCAAATTTTTGATCTTGTTGCTCGCGATAAAGCCGGCGCCACGGCAGCATTTGGACCTGCTGCTCAATAACCGCTTTCAGCGTTTCCATGTTCGGCGCTTTGGAGGTGTAATGCACCGCACCAAGCTGCATCGCTTCAACCGCCGTTTTATGGTCTGGGAAATCGGTGACCATGATAACCGGCATGTCTGGATCCATGTGCAGGATTTTTTGCAGCACCTCCAGGCCATTCTCGCTGCCCTTGAGCAGCAGATCGAGCAAAACTACGTCTGGATCATGCATCCGCATAAGCGTCAGGCCGTCGCCGGCAGAGGTCGCGCTCAAGACCTGAAAAATGTCTCTGGTATAAGCCTTGAAATCATCAATAAAAATCGTGTTGTCGTCAATCAGCAAAACATTGCGTTTCATGACTTTGCCCTTTGTAAAGTAATCTGCATTGTGGTGCCGTGTTCGGAGCTATCCTTGATGTCCAGCGAAGCGCCATGGCGTTCCAATAGTTGTCTGGCCAAAAAGAGTCCGATGCCGCCTGCTTTTTTGGTGCTCACTCCGCGCTGAAAGATGCTTTGCCACCGATCGCGCGGAACGCCTGGCCCGCTGTCGCGGATTTCAATTCGCACGTGATGGTCATCGTCTTGTTGGGCAGCGAGTTCGAGCTGTCTTTTTTTAGACTGCTGCATCGCCCGCAGTGCGTTGGCAATAAGCTCGTCGACGATGGTGCGCAGGCTGCTTTCTGGCAAGTAAGCGATTGGCAGGTTGGCCTGCAAAATCAATTTACAACTGATCGCTTGCTTGTTCAGGTGCCTGGTTATCTCCGTCAGCACTTTCGCCACATCCACGGACTCGCGCTGTTCGACGGATTTTCTGAGACCACGCATATGCAAGCGCACTTCTTCGAGTGCATGACTGAGCTGATCGAGCCGTGCGCCGGCAATCCTGCGGTGATGTTGGAGATCACTTTCGATTTTGTTGAGCAAGCGTAGCAGGCGGCGCCATGCACGATGCAGCGCCAGAGCACGCTCGAGTTGGAAATCGAGGCTTCGCGAACAGGCGATGATCATTTGCAAATCAGGCTGCATTTGCCTTTTCACGATATGGATTGAACTCAAAAAACGCTGTGCGATCGCTTCATCGCCATCCCGGATCGGCTGGAAATTGCGGAGGTGCAAGTCGATGCTTGCCAGCACATTTGCGTAATGTTCACTGTGCGCAAAGCCGGTCAGCCGCAGCGCAAGTGAGTCAAAATCGGCATTCGGAATGCTGTACAAGCGTTTCCAATTCCAGCCTGTTACTGTCAAAAAGCCGCCGACAAAGCTTGCCACAAGTGGCGCAGAAAAATAGGAAATATCGCTCTGGTAAACAACCAGGTGGTGGGCGACCAGAAAGCCTGCACAGGTGCCGGCCAACAAAGCCAGGCGCATAGCCGGATCCCAGGCAAATTTTTCCTTGAACAAGAAAAAGATGAGCATCATCGTAGCGGCAACCAGAGCTGCCTGAAGGTACCGAATGCCGCTTCGATGGCCGTACAGGAAGCTGGAGGCGCTGTTTTTAAAGGTTGCGATGATTTTTTCGCTGCCTGCAAGCTCATCGATTTTGTGTATTGTGCCCGGAGCTAAATTTCGGAGATGATGCCTTTTGCCACCCGGAAAGCGCACTTCTGCATCGTACGTCTGCAGCGTGTCGACGCCGAAATGGATAATCTTCTCGGAATGCGAGCCAAGACTGCTGGCGCTCTCGATCATCCGCACGCCAAGTTGCGTATCCGGATCGAAATTTGTGCCGGCAGGAAAAAGGCTGACGGTTGCGCCAATTGCAGACGGATTTGCGTCGATGCCCGAAAGTCGGAATTGCAGGAAGTCCGGTGAATTTTTTTGATTGCGAAACAAGTTGCTTTTGCCGTCAAAGTGACCGACCCAGAAGTCCATGTCACCATCCGCGCCGTAGTCAAAAACGACCGTGCCGTTGGATAAGCCACCAGAGTAATCACTGACAAATTCGGCGGGCACCCAGGCAGTTGGTTTATAGCGCACCTTGCCATGGTTTGCCCGAAATGTCCCGTTGCCGAGATTTTCGTAGAAGTGATCGTGCCCCATATTGCTGATGAACAATTCGAGATCACCATCCTGGTCCGGATCGAAAAAGACTGCGCCGCGACTTAGGGCCGAATCACTCACGCCAGCCTGTGTGGTGACATCATGAAAAACGCCGGCGCCGTCATTTTGCAAGAGTGCGTTGCTGACGAAAAGCCTGCAGATGAACAGATCGAAATCACCGTCATTGTCGTAATCGGCAAAAGTCAAAGATGAGCATTTATCCGGTGAATCCGGTTGCAAATCCGGGCTCAAATTGGTGATGTTTTCAAAACTGCCATTGCCGTTATTGCGAAACAGCCATGTGCCGTCGCGGTACGTTGTGACGGCAAGGTCGATCCAGCCATCCATGTCGATATCGGCAAAACAGGCTGAGGTAGAAAAATGGGGAACGATTGCATTGCGCGCTGCAGCCTGTTCAGAAAAACGCCCATATCCATTGTTTACGTAGAGTTTACCCGGTCCAAATTCGTCGGCAGCGTAAATATCGAGATCGCCATCATTGTCGATATCGGCCGTCGCCGCACCGCAGAATCGTCCTCTGTCACTCGCCAGCCCGGCCCATTTTGTCGCGTCGACAAAGGATGATTTGCCGCCATTGAAAAACATCGTATTGCGACCGTACATCCCTGTGAGAAAAACGTCCTCCAGAAAATCGCCATTGAAATCACCCGTAATCACGCCAAAATCATACATTCGATAGTTTTCATAATTCTGCTGTGGTTCGTCCAGGTGATATTTGCTGGCAGCAGAAATCCGCGCTGTGATTTCAGGAAGGTCGATTCGGCTGGCAATCAGATTTGGATATTCATTGTCGACAAAGTAAATATCCGACGATTCATCAGACGTGCGCAGAACAGCCATGCCGCTGACATAGCCGATCTCTTTCGATTCAACAGCAAAACGATAGGAGGAAGAGACAGATTGGATTTCGTTTTTCGCGCCAAGGCTCCAAATCCTGCCGTTTCGGCCATAAAGCCAGCCGCTGCTGTCTGCTGTGAGGGTGATATTGTTGACATCTTTGGCATTGCTCAGAGGCATGGCTTGCAATTGGCCATTGCGCAGTGCGCTGAAGGAGTAGATTCCATCAGGAACGAGATGAAAACCACTGCCATTCGAAAAGAGTGCCAGCCGCTTGATTTTGGTAGGAAACGCGAGCGTTTTAAAGCTGGAGCCATCCCATGCATATATTTCTGCTCGATCTGACCACGCAAGTAAGGTCCCGTCAGCATCAACGATACCACTCCGCAGCCCAATACCGAGGTTGTTGGGCAGGAGCTGCCATTTACCATCGATAAGTTGCACTATTTCGCTCGCTTCATTGGGCGGACAATCCGTGATGGCAAAAAGCTCCCCTTGCCACCCGGGAATAAATGTTTCCACATGGCATGGCGACGGAAAATGGACTTGCTTCCACATGCCTTTGCGAAACAGCATCATTTCTCCCCAGGCCGCATTCACCCAGCCTGAATCGGATTGAGGAAAATAGAGTCGCCTCATGCTGTGTACATTCGGTGGATTCATCGGCAGCCAGGCACCATTCTGCAGACGCATTAATGTCTGGCGGTAGCTATCCAATGGCTGCACAATCGCAAAAATATCGCCTGAATCCACGACTTTTATTTCGGTAACGAGTACGCCGGCTGGCATGTCGATTTGCTGCCATGTACCATCGCGATATTCGAAAAGCTGCTGTTTTTCGGCAAAAATGTAGCCCAGATTTTCATGTAAAAGCTGGGCATATAAAATGTTTTCGGAAGTCGGGGATTGAATCTCGCTCCACATGCGCTGGCTGGTTTGCGCAAATGCCATCGTCTGAATCAAAAAATTCATTTTAAAAAGTAAAATGCAGTAGAACGTGTGTTTGGCAGACAAGCGAGCAAACATAGAGAAGCCCCATTTATAAGGTGCATATCATCAAAGCAAGTGGTGCTTTGCGATAAAAAAAAGTGCATCTTTTAATGCGAGCCGCGAAGACAAAATATCCAAATTCAACCCATTCGCATGAAGATCGATATGCCTGACATGATAAGTATTGTGCGGCGCAAAGGCAAGGCAATTTCCGTGAATGGCTCAAAAGGCTTGCAAAATTGCCAAGTCCTGATATTTTGCTCGAATTGATAAGCACAGGCAATAAAAAGTCAAAAATTGAGGAGATTATGCCGAGCCACACAGCGCAATACACCATCCGGCAACTGTCCGGAGCGGCTGAATACAAAGCATGTTGGGAACTGCAAAAGCAAACTTGGGGCGAGCAGTTTAGTGAGAGTGTACCGCCCTCAATCCTGATGGTTGGCCAAAAAATTGGTGGTGTCTCGGCCGGCGCATTTGACGCCGATGGCAAACTGGTCGGCTTTGTTTTCGGACTGACCGGCAGCAAAGAGGGCAAACTGGTGCATTGGTCGGATATGCTGGCAGTGCAGCCGCATGCTCGCGATGCCGGTCTTGGACGTCGGCTCAAATTGTTTCAGCGCCAGCATTGCCTGGATATCGGTGCGCACACCATTTACTGGACCTTCGATCCGCTGGAAGCCAAAAATGCTCACCTGAACTTCAACAAGCTCGGCGCCAATATTGATGAATACGTTGCGGATATGTACGTAAACTCTGACAGCGTGCTGCACCGCGGTCTGGCGATGGATCGGTTTGTGATCGCATGGCGGATTGCCTCGGATAGGGTGGAGAAAGCCCTGGCAGGCACGTTGCAGCAAGACATTGCCTCCTTTGAACTGGCACCCATCGCCAATACGCATCCTTATGACAAAGATGCCGCAAAAGAGTCTGCCTACCCGCGCGATGCGACGGTGCGTGTTGAAATTCCTGCTGACATTCAACGTCTTAAAACGGAAAATATGGATCGCGCTATCGAGTGGCGCGCCAGCACGCGGGCGGCCTTTTTGCATTATCAGCAAGCGAAATATCAGGTTGATGCCTTTTATCGCGAGCCGGACAGCGGGCGTTGCTTTTACGTCCTCCATGCACTCTCAGCTTGAAATGACGCTTGACTGCGAGAAGATTTTTCATTATTTTACGAGCTACGAAGTTGTATTGAAAGCAGTTAGCGCTAAAATTACCGCTGAAGCATATTTTTTATGACAGCTCAAGCCGCCTGCCTGCCAGAGCCACTTTGGCGCTGGTTCAATTTAAAAATTGTCGATTGCGCAAACATTTCCATCATGAACTCACATAGGTCGACACAACGTGGCTGACGATAATATCCCCAAAACTACCAAGCTGTATTTCGTTACCGGGTGGACGTTTTGGTTTGTATTCCGATGGGCAATTTACATCGGCTTATTCATCATCATGTTTCGGCTGGGTGGCCTGCAGGGTACGCTGAAAGAGCGTTTCCAACAACTCCGTCCGCCAAAAGTGCAGGTGGTTTTTCCTCAAAATACACCGCTTCCTGCACCACCACCTGGGCCAGATATCCAGTTTGGATACTACACTGTCGTGGTATCAACCACACCCACCCGCGCAGCAGCTGCTCAGGTGCAGTCACAACTCAGAGATTCGCGCATTCAAAGCGAGATTGTCGCCGAGGGCGGCTTTTATAGCGTGACCGTCGGTCGATACTCCAGTCTGAATGATGCCAACGAAACTTTGGCTAAGGTCGTTGCGCACGGCTTTCTCAGCGCGCGCGTCGCTGGGAAGCAAAACTGATTTGTTCCAATTGCGGCGCTGTCTGCGCCAGCTATGATCTCAAATTAATATAGGTTTTGTTTTACGTATAAAAAGCTCGCTATGACCGGCAGGCAAGCGATTGAGCGAGCCGTTTTGCCGGATTTTCCATTAGTTGATTTAACAAACATTATTATAATTGACAACTGTCCCCCAATCTATAGTCGTGGAGAATTCATGAACATTTCAAAGATGCGCTTTCTTCTGACATTGACTGCCTGTCTTTTTGCGTCAGTCGTCCTGCTTGCACAGGATAAGCAACAAAAACCATCCGATAATCAGTTTGAGTTCAACACATCGTCGGTACAACTCAATGTCGATGATTCGTCGCAGGTGACCATTCGCTTGCTCGACAAAGCTGGCAAGCCTGTTAAGCAGCCATTTCTTGTCTATGCGCGCGGCAATCAGGCCAGTCGCAGTCTGACAGTTCGTCCACGCAGTAGTGACTCCAGCGGTACCCTGAAAACCACACTGATCGCACACCGGCCGGGAACATTCAACCTGACGGTGCGCACGGTTGGCAACCGTGAGAACCGCATTGAAATGGCGATACCTGTTGAAATTGCCTTTCCGCCACTGCAGAAAATTGATTTGAGCGGTGTACCGGAGCGTCTGTTCACTGGCACCACCATTTCGCTTGCAGCACGAGTGTTTGACGCGAAAAATTTCCTTCGGGATGATGCAGAAGTTGCTTTCTCGTCAAGCGACGATGATGTTGCGAGTTTTGATGCGTTTGGCAACCTGACAGCCCACCAGGCTGGCAAGGTTACAATCACAGCTACAGCCGGTCAAATCCGGAACAGCGTGGCACTGGATGTGGCCAAAAATCCGGTGGTCAATGTTGCATTACAAAGTAACGTCGAGCAAGCCCGCACCGGCGATGTGATTCATTTTCAAGCGACGGCGTTCAATAAACTTGGCCAGCCTGAGCAAGATGCGCCAATTCAACTGAGTTTTGTGGCCAGGCCCGATGATGACCGCGGCGCACCGGCTTCCGGTCAAATCGAGCCCGATGGCCGGTTTGTCGCCGATACCCCCGGTTTGTACACGATTGTCGCCACTTCCGGACCCAATGCGGCGCGGGCTACCGTGCGCATTGTACCGCGCAACGTGCAGCAGGACATCGAAGTCGTTGGGCATGGCCTGGTTCCCGATGTGTTCACCTCTGATTTATGGGTTTGGCAGGGTGTGGATGGCCGCGATTATGCCGTGACGGGTACCTGGGTGGCGCGCGGCGAGGCATTCTTTTGGGATGTCACCGATCCCACCAATATCCAACTGATCGATACGGTTACAGTGGATGCGCGTACCGTTAATGATGTCAAGGTTTCTGAAGATGGACGCATTTGCGTGATCACCCGTGAAGGCGCTTCCAACCGACGCAATGGTATCGTGATTCTCGACGTCAGCAATCCGCGCGATGTCAAAGTGCTCTCTGCTTACGATGACGAGTTGACTGGCGGCGTGCACAACGCTTTTATTTATGAAAACCATGTCTATGCAGTCAACAACGGCCAGCGCTATGATATCATCAACATCGAGGATCCCGCCAAGCCGTACCGCGTCGGCCGCTTTGAGCTCGATACACCCGGTCACAGCATTCACGATGTTTGGATAGAAGATGGAATCGCTTATTCATCGAATTGGGACGATGGCGTGCAATTGGTGGATATCGGCGGCGCGACTTCCGGTGCGCCTTTCCGCAAATTCGGCGAAGCCGTCAATCCGGAGTTTGGTTCGGTACTGGCAGGATCAGGTTCACCGTCCAATCCGGTTAAAATGACCAGCTACACCTATCCGAGTGGCTGGAACCACGCAGCCTTTCCGTTTAAAAGCCAGTCGGCCAACAAATTTTATGTCGTTGCTGGCGATGAAGCTTTTCCGTATGGAGACAACACGTTCGATTACGCACCGACTATTGCAGCAGGCTGGCTGCATTTCGTCGATTTCACAGATCTGAACAATCCACGCGAAGTGGCGCGCTTTGAGCCGCCGCTGACCGGTTCGCACAACTTCTGGGTGGAAGATGATATTTTGTATGCTGCATTTTACAATGGCGGCCTGCGTGTTGTCGATGTCTCAGGTGAACTAATGGGCGATCTTTACCGCCAGGGACGCGAAATTGCCTGGTTTATGCCATCGAGCAGGGAATCGCTCATCCCCAATGTGCCGATGGTGTGGGGCCCGCAACCGTACAAAGGCTTGATTTATTTTTCTGATTTTCACAGCGGATTGTGGGCTGTGCGTTTGGTGCCGAAAGGCCAAAAAAGCAGCGAATAACTGATTTTCTATGCAATTTTGTATTTTGTTGACCACTTTTCCTGCCTGTTCTCGTAAGCTTACTCAGTTTATTTGAGAGGAGGTTTGTCATGAAATACAAAGTGCACCGATTTGAGATGAGAATGACCACAGACGCGCAGAAGTTAGAGCAATTCCTGAATGGGCTCAAAGGCGAGATTGTTGCCATTATTCCAAATGTCACACCGGGTCCATTTTTAGTGGCTGTGGTCAATTTCCTGCTGATTGTTGAAAGAACAAAATGAGTGTTGATCCAGTTCAATCAGCCGTTTCGTGAGCAGGAGGTTCGATGCCTGCTCTCGAAATCTTTTCGGTGTGTGCACCTGGAATTATTGGTAAAGGCGATTGTGGCCACCGCAAATGGCAAAAATTCCTGAACATCCGCCGCTGCCTGACTGTCCATCCTGTTTAAGCCCATAATCTCACCAAAATTTTAGCTGGAAGCAAGTATGTCCACTGAACAGAGTCGCCGTCAGTTTTTCACGACTGCCGGCTCCAGTATTGGGGCTGTCGCTTTACTTGGCCTGCCACCTTCCCATCCTTCACGTGCAGCTTTATCGGCGCTTGCCCAGACAACCGCTGAAGTGTCTGACCGTTTTCCACGACAAGATGATGATGCCGTTGCCGAAATGGTCACGGTTGCACATTTTAACTTCGAGCGCGCCAAAGAGTTGGTCTCGGCACGGCCCGCTCTGGCAAAGGCTTGCTGGGATTGGGGCTACGGTGATTGGGAGAGTGCACTCGGCGCGGCCAGTCACACTGGGCGGCGAGATATAGCGGAGTTATTGCTCGAGCACGGTGCGCGACCGAATCTTTTTACCTTCGTCATGTTCGGCAAGGTTGAAGCTGTCCAGCAAATTCTGCGGGCAGTGCCAGGATTGCAACGTGTACCGGGCCCACACGGCATCACGCTGCTACAGCATGCCAAAAACCGGCTGGCGCGCCCGGAACTTTCGGCCCCTGAGCGCGCCGATCTTGAAACCATCGCTACTTTTCTCGAATCGCTCGGCGATGCCGATTTAAAGCCGAAAACAATCGAATTAAGCGAATCAGACGCGGCTGCATATACTGGCGAATACGTATTTGGGGATAATGAAAATGATCGGCTGATCGTAGAATTCAATCGGCAGGGCAATCTTGCGATTAAGCGCAAGGGACAGAGCGGCAGGGTGCTACATGCAATTGAACCATATACTTTTTCACCTGCGGGTGCGCCTGCTGTGCGCATTCATTTCGATATGCAGAACGGTCGGGCTTCGATTTTGACGGTGCATGATCCGATGCCGCTGGTGAAGGCCGTTCGCGCGGGCGGGTAGAAGAATGTTCCTGAATGCGAGTTTTTAACCAAACGAAGAATAAACAGGAGAGCTGCAAATGACGAAAAATATTCTGATTCTCGGTGCTGGATTTGGCGGCTTGCAAGCAGCAACGCGACTACGTGAAGAGCTTGGTGATCGCTGCAAAATCACCTTGATCGACAAAAACGATTTTTTCATTATCGGCTTCAGCAAATTTGATGTGATGTTTGGACGCAGATCGGTAAATGCGGTCAAATCGTATTATCGTAATATCGCTGCCAAAGGTGTTGATTTTGTTCAGGATACGATAGAGCAAATTGATCCGGTTGCCAAAATGGTTAAAACGCGCACAGGCTCTTTTGGATATGATTTTTTAATCGTGGCGCTCGGGGCCGACATGGCGCCGCAATCGATTCCCGGCTTTTCTGAAGGTGGACATGAATTTTATACCCTGGCAGGGGCTGAAAAACTTTATCCAATTATCACAAATTTTCAGTCGGGCACAGTTCTCATCAGTATTTTTGGCAAACCCTATAAATGTCCGCCCGCGCCATACGAAGGAGCACTGCAGCTCCACGATTTTTTTACAGAAAAAGGCGTCCGGGACAAGGTCACGCTCAAAATGTTGATTCCATCACCGACCGCTTTGCCGGTTGCCAAAAACGTCTCGGCCGAACTTGAAAAAAGGATGGCGCAAAGCAACATCGAGCTGCACAAAAAACAAAAGGTGGTCGAAATCAAACCGGGCCAAAAAGTGGCTGTAACCGAAGGTGGGGCGCGGGTCAATTTTGATCTGTTTGTCGGCGTGCCGCTGCACGTACCGCCACAGGCAGTGCGCGAATCCAAACTTGGCAACGGCGGCTGGATTGCTGTCAATCCGGAAAATCTGGAGACTAAATTTGAAAATGTCTACGCTGTCGGTGACGTCAACAATATTCCGGTCGGGGATTTTGCGGTGCCCAAAGCCGGGACATTTGCCGAAGCCGCTGCTGATGTCGTGGTAGATGATATCGTCAATAAGCTCACAGGCTCGACCCGACCGGTCAGGTTTGGTGGCAAAGGCACGTGCTACATTGAGTTCGGCGGCGGCAATGTTGCTGCGCTCAATGCCGATTTTTTAGGCGCGCAAGAGCCAAATGTCGGGCTTGACGGGCCTTCAGTATCGCTCCGCGCCGACAAAGCGCGCTTTGAAAGCGAACGTATCGCGAAGTGGTTCAAATAAAGCACCATTTGCAGTGTCATGGTGACTGAAACAGAGCCTGGAAAGCACGCAGTTATCGCTCATTCGCTAAAAATCTTGCGTCCCAACAGCACCACCGCCGCGCAGGACCAATTGTGAAGCGGCACGGAATGATAGCGCTCTCGTGGCAATTCGACATTTCCTGACACGGCATTGTATTTTTCCCACAAATAGCCGGTTTTTTGGTATACATTCAATTGCATGCGCAAAAATTTGCCTGCAATCCGCCTCGCTTCTTCATGAAAGCCATACTTTTCCAAAGCTTCAACAACCATAATTTGCATGGGCGGCCAGCATGATGGATAATCCCACTGCAAAGCAGTGAATTCAGGGTGTGGGATGGGGTACGCTTCAACCGTTTGTGCCAGGCCATATTCGTGTTCAAACCGCGTAAGATTCTCGACAAGACGAGCCGCCTGATTCGGATTGGCTATGCCTGCCCACATGCTCCAATAGGCCGCAAGTGACCAAAAGGGTAACTGTTTTCGCTGCTCAAAATTATATTCAAAATAGAAGCCTTTTTCTTCATTCCAGCAGAGTTCATTGATCTTTTCTGTGCGATTTGTTGTTTCTATTTCCCATCGGCGTGATTCGTCTGGCCAGCCAATCTCGGCCGCTATCCATGAGAGTATCTTTGTAAAGCGAACGAGTGCGAAATTGGTTTGCAACGGCACACATTTGCGGATATCGCCGGCAAAAATCGAGGTAAAGTCGAGCACTTCGGCTTCAGCTGCGAGTTCCGGTCGCAGCCGATCTCTAAACTGCTCATCGAGTTTGGTGCCTTTGAGTTCACTCAGGTCGCGGTTGGTCGCCAATCCGGTTGGCGTTTGATGATGCGCTGCCAGCCAGTAACCATCGTACTCTTTTTTTAGCAGAGGATAGGCGCGCAGCAGAAGATCGCGATCTGGATGGTGCTGATAATACAATTCAATGCTCGCGGGATGGATTGGCGTTTGTGTTCTGGTCAAATAATAAGCTCGATTTCCCGTCAATATCATTCCAAAGCGTTCAATTGAGAAAAGCTGATTGAGAATGTGGTTGCGGATAATATCGTAGCGTCCATGCGCTGCCAATCCGCGATTGACGAAATAAATATCCCAACAGTACATTTCAGGGAAGGCTTGCTCACTGCCACCGCCTGAAATATAGGGATACGGCAGGAATAACAGCGTACGCTTGTTTTGTTCGCCATGCTGTTCCTCCCGCTTGCGGTGTTCCTCATCTGAATACCAGATCCGGTTGAGCGCCGGATCGCAAATTTGCTCTTCCTGCGCTACACGCAAATCTTTATCCCACCAGGTCCGGATTTCATCATCGAGGCTTTGCCATTGCGTTTTAAGCGATTCATCATTTAGCATTTTTTTCATTCCCTTTCAAACAGGTAGGATGCTGGTAAATAAATTTGATTGTGTATTAAATTGCATGTGACTTGAAAAACGGATTAAAAGGAGTTTTGATACTCCATTAGAGAAACGCACGATCACATCACGCCGAGGGATGGTTTGATGGAAAAAGAAAGGCAGGCATGGGCCTTCCGCAAGCTGCGTTCGACGTCGCGGGTCGTGCGGCCGTGCGCAAAAATGAAGCCTAAATAGCTTTTGCTATCCGGCAATGGAATCACCAGGTGCCCCTCCTTGATCGTGATCTCGACATCTTCGATGCCCGGCACTGCTTTGGCGGCTTCGATACCCTGCACGCCGTGAAGAATGCCTTGTTTGGGAATCGGAATCATCATTACACCGGAGGCGCGCAAGGGCGAATTTGCAGGAATCGCCGGCCTTCCCAGCGCATGCTGAATAACCATTTCTTCCAGGCTGTTATCGGTGGAGAGTCGAATCGTCCGTGCGCACAGTCCACCAATCGTGCGTGCTGCCATCTCGATCACATAAATGCCACTTGCATTGATGCGCACTTCTGCATGCACTGGGCCATGCCGCAAGCCGATGACATGGCAGGCATTTTCGATGCTGCGGTGGAGCTGAACCTGAATTTCCGGCGGCAAACCACTCGGCGTCAGGTAAATCGTCTCTTCAAAAAATGGCCCTTCGAGCGGATCGGGTTTATCAAAAATAGTCAGGATATCCAGCATTCCGTTCGTCAACAGGCCCTCGAGCGCAAACTCTTCGCCTTGGATGTAGGTTTCGGCCAAAATGAATTGATGCGCGCGTTTGGGCTTGTGGGTGAACTCCTTTTGCGACAGCAGTGCAGCGATTCGATGAAAGGCAGCAACAAATTCTGTATCATTGTTGGCTCGGATGACGCCCCGGCTGCCGGAGAGAGCGAGCGGTTTGAGCACGCATGGCAAGCTGATTTTTTTTGATGCCACTGCATGCTCCGGCGCAGTATCAACAGGAAGTAGCCAGTAGCGCGGCGACAGCATGCCGCTTCTGGCGATTTCACGACGAAACAGGAATTTATTGCGGGATAGAGCCGTGCTTTTAGGATCGTTTCCGGGCAGTTTGAGCTTGCGGGCCAGCATGGCAGCAAGAAAAGTCGCCTCATCGTCGACAGGCAAAACAGCATCCACAGGTTGTTCACGCAAAAGCGCCATCGCCTGCTCGACTGCGCGCTTGGGGGAAGAGAAAGGTAAGGGAATAGAACGCAGATCGGGCCACAGTGCAGCCAGCTTCCGGCAGCGATTCGATGCCAGAAGGATTTCAACATCGAGATGGCGGGCTGCTGCCATAAAATCGTCGAGACGATAGCTTGTTGTAGGCGCTGTGAGCAGAAGCCGTGGTTTTCTCATGATGGTGAGTGATCATTTTGAAGGCTGGGTGGGTGGCACATAATCCGGCGGAGCAGCCGCACCTTCCCCGAAAAAGAACTGCTCCATTTGTTGATCCAAAAATTCGTTGGCTTTGGGATCGGTCAAATTCAAACGATATTCGTTGATGAGCATGATCTGATGGCTCATCCACATTTTCCAGGCATCTTTGGAAACATTTTCGAAGACACGCTCGCCGAGTTCTCCTGGTTGAGGCGGCTCTTCAAGGCCTTCCAATTCTTTCCCAAGTTTCACACAAAAAACCATTCGTGACATGTCAGGCCTCTTTCTGTTCGATGAATATACATAACGCTCTCAGGGCGCTGAAATCGATTTGTTTGGCGGCAACAGCAGACAATTTTGCCGCAAAATGAGCGTCAATTTAAGATGCACCGGCTATTTATTCAAGTTTTTTTTGGAAGGTTCATTGAAGTCGTTTGGCATGGCTGGCGCAAACAGGCTGGGATTCCCGGCTTCGATTGGACGATCACAGCAGATTAGCCACTGCGCATTTCACGGCTCAGCCAGGCACGCGCCATGCGCCAGTCGCGCCGAACAGTTGGCGCCGAAATGCCCAGCACTTCAGCGATTTCCTCATGCGTCAGGCCGCCGAAAAAGCTATATTCCACAATCCTGGCCTGGCGTTGACTGCGCTCCGCCAATTCGGTGAGAACCAGGTCGAGCCGGATCAACTCTTCGGCGCGGCTTTCGCGCATGTAGGCATTCTCGTCGAAGGTGGCAAGTGGTCGGCCTGCGTTGCGTTTGTCGGCCATGCGTTTTTCCGCATAGTTAATAAGAATGCGTCGCATAGCTTGCGATGCTATGGCAAAAAAATGAGCTCGATTCTGCCAACTCACCTGTTTTTGATCGACCAGTTTCAAATAGGCCTCGTGCACGAGCGCGCTGGTGTTGAGCGTGTGATTGGCGCGCTCCAGACGCAGTTGCTTGCGGGCCAGCGCCTGCAAATTTTGGTAAACCATCGGCAGAAGCTGATCGATAACCTGCTTGTTGCCGCCTGTCAATTGCCCCAGCAAAATGGTGATGTTTTGAGTCTGCTCGTGCATGATGTTGCCCAAAAAGTATCCTGAGTGTCTGCGGCGGAATGAGCTATGTTCTGTGCTTTTTGATGCGAAAGACGGAATATGCCGCCAAACACAAAATGATGCATGCGATCGTCAAATTTCTCTCAAATTTCGACCCGGTGGCAAACGAGCCATGCCCTGGATGACCATAAAGAGCGTATGATGCCCAGTAAAACGGATGTTGATAATGGCGGTGCGGCTGTTCGCTGCTTGCCTGCAGAAGGCTTTTTTGCGCCCGGCTCAATGCTTCTGCCTTTGATTGCCGCTTTTGCAAGTAGTATTGATAGAACTCCGGCAGCAAGGCAGAAGCAAATGCATCATCGATTACCCAACGTGTCATGAGTACCGAGCGCGCGCCCGCGCCCAAAAACAACCGCGGCAAGCCCAGCACGCCTTCGCCGCTGACAAGCTGGCCATGGCCGGTTTCGCATGCACTTAAAGCGACCAAATCAGCCTGCAAACCAAGCCCGGCGATTTCGTAGCCCATCAACAAACCATCATCGCTGGAGTCGGGCGTGGTTGCCAACACCAACCCGGAAAAGGCATCGAAAGATGGATCGGCAAAGGCATGGGTGGCGAAATGAATGATCGGATAGTGCGGGGCCTGCTCAAAAAATGTTCTTTTGCTGGCTTTGTCACGCAGAAAGATGTTGGCATCATCGCCTAAGAGCATTTCGATACGCCTCGCTTCTTCTTCTGCATAGGGTAAGGCATCAAAACGCCAACCGCGATCGGAGCGCAGGTTACTGGTCAGGGCGTAGCTATTAAAGGGATTGGCGAAAATCGCCACTTCCGGACGCATTGTTTGTGCTGCAGTTTGGCCGCGCAATATTGCCAGGCTGGGGCTGTATGAAATTGTCCAGCGATGCAGCAAAAACGCAGAAGCATAATCGGGGTTGTCCGCTGGCAGGTAACGCTGCTTTTGCGGCTTCGTGCTCAGCATCATTTCGAAAGGCAGCTGCATCAGGGCAATGTCCGGTACAATCAGCACATTTTGTGGCATTTCCGCGCCCAACTTTTGCTCGACTGGCGCCACCAACTGCTGATAAAGCTGATGTGCGAGATCGGCCCGAAACACCACGCTGTCAATCGATACTGCTTGAACCTGATGAAGCGGTGCAATCAGTGCATTGATTTGGCGTTGCAGGCTATCCGGCTCGATGTTTATACCGATGATTTCAGTTCGTGAATTGGAGATCGCAAAAACGAACGAAGAATCGGCGGCGATGTGGTAGAGCAGTAGGCAGGTGCCGAGCTTGCTCAACTGAGTCTTCGCCTCTTGCAGCAGCAATGGAGCGGATTCCTGATCAACTGCATGCATTGTGTCATGTGCCGCCAGGCGCAAACGGCGGGTCAGTAATGCGTAGCGTGCGGCTTCAAATGCGCTCTGCATTTGTTTGCGAGCAGACCTGTCGTCGCGCATGCGTCGTTGAATGGTGCGCAGTTTGGTCGCGATGTCCACATAGCCGCTATCCTGAGCAGGTGTTGCGCCGCCGCTGCCAAGCTCGTTGAGCGTACGGCCACGTGTCAGTTGCAGATAGTGGAAGAGTGTATCGCGCGTGGCTGCGACAGGTTGTTCCGCAAGTCGAGCGAGATAGGCGGCAACCAGTTGTCGGTAGACTTGCTGTGCTTCGCTAAAATAGCTGATTTGCAGCTGATCGACAGTCAGGTTTTGGCGGGTTTGCTCCACTGCGGCGGCAGCATCTTTCAACGCTGCGATTCGGCCACTGGTGTTGCCGGTGGCTTGAAGTGCTTTGCTGGCGGCCAGTTCAGCCTGCCAGAGCATTTCGTTGTAGCTTTGCTCTGTGGCATATTCACGAATGGCACGGCATTTTTCGAGCGCGGCTCGTGGCAAATGATTGGAGAGATCGAGCTTGGCCAGTTCGAGCAACAGCCAATTTTCATAAAAAGCATCATTGCCCGATCGAGCGGTAGCGAGCGCGAGCTCAAACCAGTCGCGCGCTTTTGCATGCTGACCCTGGCGCTTGAACGACTCCGCCACCCGGCTTTGCCAATACGCCCGGGCTTCAAAATCGGCCGGGTCGGAAAGAAAATCGATATAGTCGATGTAGGCTATACGTGCCCTCTCATAAGCGCCAGCTTCAAGTAAATCGTCAGCAAGCCGGGCACGTGTGCTTTTTTCCTGCTGCGCTAAGCCGAGCTCTTTCGCCAGAGCGAGCACATCGCGATAGGTTTTGCGCGCCAGCGAGTCCTGATGCAGATCGTAGTAGAAATCGCCTTTATCGCGCATCATCTGCACATAAACGGAGCGGTCCCCGGCACGACGCGCAACCGGCTCGCCCGCAGCGTAGGTTTGCAGAGCCAGAGCAAAGCGCTCTGTAAAATAGTACAGCTGCGCCAGCCCCATGTACCACTGGGCAGCATCACCAAATTGCTGCAGCTTTTCAGCAATCGAAATGGCTTCTTGAAAGGCTGTAATGGCATTGCCGGGCTTTTCGAGAATGGTGGCATGGTTACCCAGCACAAGCTGCAAACGATATGCGTCGTCTATGCGGCGGGCGATCTGTTCTGCCTGCTGATAATAGTGCTCGGCAAAGTCGATTGTGGCGTAGTCCTGGCTGGCGGCGTAGGCAAGGCTGGTGAGCAATTGCGCTTCTGCCTGCTGATCGCCGTTTGCCTGGGCCTGCTTCAGGCCGAGTCGCCAAAGTGAATCTGCCTGCGCATACAAAGCGCGATCGAAGAAGCTGCTGCCCCACAGGTACAGGAGTTGTGGCTGATGTGAAATGGATTTGGGCAGGCTGGCGAAGGTCTCGGCGGCATGTGCGGGTTGATTGCTGAAATATTGCTGCAAACCGTGCAGCAGGCCGGATTGCAGTACCTGCGGGTCAGGCAGACCTGCACGCCAATCCGCAGATGGATTCTTGCCGTACGTGAATGCAAAATAGTCGATCCAGAGCTGCAACGGCACTGCGTCTGCAGCGATGGCTTGCCGGTATGCCCGCATCGCCCGCGACTGGTTTTTCTTGAGCGCGAAAATCCTGGCGAGCGCCCAGTGCCTGTTTTGGCGCGCCTCAATTGCATCGGGCCAATGCTGAAATTCTTGTTGCAGCGTGTCGAGGCGATCCTGCAGCAGGGCCAGCTCGATCAGTTTGAACCAGGCTTGCTCAACGCCCGGCTGCTTGGCGATATAGTCACGCAACTTGGCCGCCTGTTGCTCTGCGGGCAGCGCAGCGATGGACTCAAGGAAAGCAAAATAGGATGCAGGTTCACCTTCGATCTGCGGGGATTGCAGCGCCAACAAAGCATGGTTTGGTAGGAAAACCAGCCCGATCTGGGTGATGAAAAGCAATGTCAGGTAAAAACGTTTCATATTTCATTCGGCAGCAGCATGGTGGCGGCTGGCTGGCCGTTGCCGATTCGCAGTCTAAATATGGTGGAAAGGCGATTTGCCTATTTGTTGCTCAAAACTGCCCGATAGATGAAATATGCTTTTATCTTATCGGACATGTTGAATGTGCAGCGCTTTTGTGTAACATGCAAGCCTGTGCACGAATGCAAGCCGCACCGGGCATGCTTATTTGGGTGGAATAATTTCGTCGAACGTATCGCCAGGCCCCGTCTGGGGCTGTTTTTCATCGATCATCTCATCATCGACAGGCGGCATATTGCCGATGGTTTCGTGCAAGGCGGCTATTTTTTTAGTGATCTGCTCGATTTTGGCGATGATAAAGCGGATGCGTTCGTAGTATTTGGGGCGGCCGATACGGTTGCGAGGCCGGGGAATGGCCATGATCTGTGAATCGAGCGAATCGGTTTCATCGATGATTTTATTGACCTTGCTAACGATGGTCACAGCCGTGTCTGCACTGGTTTTATTGGTTGAAAGCTGTTCAATTTCCTGCGAAATAGCATAAATTCGGGTGTCGACGTCGTTGAGTTTTTGCGCCAACTCCGGCTCGATGTCCTCAAGCTTGACATCTTCAATGGAGGTGCTTGCAACACCCAATTTGTAGACTGAAATGACCAGGTCCTCGGTTTTCTTCCTGAGATCCTCAAGCATACTTCCCATCCTTTATTTTGCTTATAAGCATGTGCAAAGGTAGTTTGATCGTATTGTATCGGCGTCAACAATAGCAAATCTTCAGGCCAAAAAAAAGCAATTTTGAACAAGTATGTGCTTAATCACGAGCCGTGGCTGTGGAGCTGTAATGTGCTGCGAGCTTTTGAACTTCTGTCTGCATCGCGGAGCGCAGGCTATCCGGAGAGATGATTTCGACGAAGGTGCTGTAGCTGATCAGCCAATGCACCGTCCACTTAAGACTGCCGGTCAAATAGGTGAAGATAATGCCATCAGCATCGGCTTCTTCATCGATCAGGCCATAGCTGTGGCGCTCGCGAGCCAGCGGTGCGATCCGTTTGTCGAATTTGATTTTGACCTCAATCGGATCTTTCAAGGCATCGAATTGTTGCAAGTAGGTTTGAAGTGAGAAGCCATCCCGTGGCGCAAACATATCGTCTTTTATACGAATTGCTTTGATACGATCTGTACGAAAGTCGCGGTAGTCCTGTCGCAGCCTACAGAACGCGATGAGATGCCAGTGATTGCTGTAGTAGAGCAAGCCCAGCGGTTCAATGTCACGGCTGCTGTGCGCATCACGATAGACCGCATAGTATTCAAGAGCCAACACGTGCCGGTGCACAATGGCATCCTGGATCGTGGTGAGAATATCATCGCGAAAGCCGTTCGCAGAGGCTTTTTGTGTCGGGAAAAGCGCGGTGTGGGTTCGCAGCCGTTCAAGAAATTCCTGCGTGCTGTCCGGGAGAACGGATTGAATTTTCAGCAGCGCCGATTCCGCCTGCTTTCGTACCGAAGCATCAGTCAGATTCTCGACGAACTTGGCGCCGATAAATAGTGCGCTGGCCTCCTCGGCGGTAAACATGACGGGCGGCAAATGGTAACCATCTACCAGACTGTAGCCTTCACCTGCTTCGGCCGCGACCGGCACGCCGGCTTCGCACAGCGCATTCATATCCCGGTACACTGTGCGGGTACTGATGTCAAAATGGTCTGCGATGTCGCGCGCGCGAATGACCTTGCGGGAATGCAGGAGTAGAATAATGGCGACCAGACGATCGATTCGGTTCATGGCAGTTTCAATTTTTTTGCGCACTTCGGTTCAATGCTGCAAGCCTTTGCATCAGCGCAAAGGCTGATTTTCCGGAATGTAAAAGATGTCCTGGCGAATGGCAAATGGAAAGTGCATCAGCTTGAATATTGAATGTTATAAGCCCGGAATTGCGTCAACTCACCAGTCATTATTTTAAAAATGACGGTCTGCGGATAAAAATGGTCAGGCTGAACAAAATGGTTACCACGCAAAAAAGTGTTGCGCTCAGGAAGCCGGGAGCAGATTTCAAAAACAAGACGATATCGTTGTACTGAAAATGCCCCGGCTCGATAATGGCAATAAAAGCAAAGGCAAAGAAAAATGTTGTTATAAGCAGGACAAGCACAAAGCGCGAGCGTTTGCTCTTTTTTGATTGGTAGGCGTTGAGATCACTGCCGATGACATTGGTGAAAACCAGGCCTGTGATCGCACCGTAAAGTGACAGAAGGCCATAGAGTAATTCGGTGGAGAAATCGATAAATGGCGCGGCAAACAGCAGCACCACGAGCCAGCCACCGTACTGCAATAGAAAAACAAACGCAACACGCATGGCTGCGATTTTGCGAATGGCCAGAGGCAGAAGCACAAACGCACTCATTCTCGAATTCAAGTGCTCGCGCCCGAGAATGTGACCGCTGATGATAAACGGAAAAATAAACCAAATGGCCAGAAAATCGACTGAGAAATCAGTGGCGAGTATGATAAATAGATTAAACATATGGGCGAGCAGAATCAGCGCCACATAGGTGCTGTGATAGGTTATCTCGGTTTTGATAAATTTGATCATCGGATACCTTTTTGCAAAATCATGTTTTGCCGGCTAAAAGCTAAAGCAGCGCAATGCTGGTCAAATCTACGCCAAATAGGATTTTCTTTTCACAAAAGCGGCGATTGCCAGGCTCGCCATCAAAAAATAAAGCACCATGCAAATTGTGCTGCCAGCGGGGGAGAAGAACAAGGCACTTGCGGAACGCCAGACCATTTGAAATGAGTTCTGCCATGCCAGCAAAAAAACGGCAAGAAGTAGGAGAAATACCGTCCCGACGGTGAGCAGCTTATAGCGCTTGCCACCCCAGTAGCCTAGGTGTGAATGAATCACAAAAGCATTGATTAAGGCCAGGACCAATCCGGCAATGGAAAAAATGGCGCTGAATGTTTCAGATGTCAGCAACTGTGTGTCGACAACAGCATGAACCAGCCACAAAAACACCATCGAAAGATAGAAGAACAGGATATAATATTGCTCAACAAAACCGATTTCCTGCGGCCGAACTGGCAGCGATGCGAGAATACGGGTGCGCTTCTCCTTGTCGGCTTCACTGCCTAAAACACCAACGCTGATAAAAAACACAATCGATGTGTTGATCATTAATCCAATGCCTGACCAGGCGCTGTACAACATTGCACCCAGCAAAAAACAGGCAGCAATCGCGAATCCGATCAGCAAACCGTTGCGGGTGTAAGCGAGTTCCGCTTTCAGAATCATCCACATAAGCCTGTCCTTTCATCGAGATAGGAGTGACGGTTGTTGTAGCTGAAAATAGCCACAAAATAGAGAACCGGCACCGGCAAAAACGTCACAATCGGAATGATCGAGTAATCGGTAAGCGCTTTGACCAAGGCCGGGGCATAGGTGTCACCCTGGTAAGTAAGGACCACACTAAAGAGGCCAATGAGCAGGGCTGCGTACGCAAACGCACCGTACCAAAACCACATGCGCCATCTGCGATGAGAAACGTTCAGGTTTTGTTTGATGGTGCTGGCTGTAAATACATTCAGCACCATCATGCCAGCGGCGATCATCACCCAGGCGTCATTCGGCTCCGAGACATGTTCGGACTGCATCAACATCGGAAGCCAAATCAGTCCGCCACATAAATAAATCAAATAAAGTAGCGTTATTCGCGTGGTGCCAATTTTTTTCAACGGCAAGGGCAGGTGAACGACCTGCCGATTTCTCTTTTCGCGCCGATGGGTTTTGTTCAAATTTTCGAATATCATGAAAAATGGCAGCCAAATCATCCAATCCATGTGTTCGATTGTGCTCACGCCCAAAACGCTGATCAGCACCATTGCGGCCAGGGAGACGAGCAGCATCCATCGATTGTAGTGAATTTCGGCCTTCATGATTTGCCACATAAGTCGCTGCCTTTTTATGAAAGATTCAGTAACAAGTTTAGTCCAGTGTTGTGTAACGGGCTGAATGCATTGTCTGCGCGCAGAGTCGGATGGTGCTACATCGCCAGGCCTTCGAACAGCTTGCCCAGCGGCACCGAGATCGCAATCCACAATGCCCATAGCGCCAGCACTGGCCGACTTGCCTTGGCCGTTGTCGAACCATAGGCGATAGCGAATCCGATGATCAACAAAACGAGCTGCCAAATGGTAAATATGCTAAATTTTGCCAAAAATCGATAGAGGATGCTTTTGCCCTCGCCGAGCGCTGGCGTCGGCAATAAAATGCTGAGATCGGTCGCGTAACCATGCAGAGTGCCTTTGGTGAGCGCGTACCAGGTGGCCGGCACCAGGTCGACAAGCGCCACCATACTCGCCCACAATACCATTGAAAAGATGATGTTGAAGGCAACCTTTTTTCCAAAATATTTATTGCAGGCAACCATATAAATCCATGCCAAAACAGCAAAGATGATCGGCGCAATAATGGGTGTGAGCACGATGCCGAGATACTTGACCGGCCCGGCCAGTGTTGCTTCGCCTTCAGCAATGCGCTGCTCGGACGCGCCGCTCGCTTTCAATTCCAGCAGTCGGTCGCTCAGCTGTACATCGAGCGTCAGCAATTGCAGGGCTGTGACCGCACAAATGGCAAAAATGATTGGAAAGGCAAATGTTGGCTTGCGATTGATGCTGGCAAACGCTTTGGTCGGCGCACTAAAAATGGCGACAAGGCGTTGCAAACCTGTCATTTCGCTGGCGGATTCATCATTTTTCATCATAATCCTGTCCTTTCAATTAAATCATCACGCTTCATGTTGACGCCAAGTCCGGCTTTCAGCGCAGCTGCCTACAAAAAAAGATTATCGGGAAAAAAACGCGGCACCCGCTGCATGTATTCCTGATATTCCGAGCCAAATCGTTCACACAGTTCCCTCTCTTCCAGCAATACAATCAAATAAACCATCACGAATCCAAACAGCAGCAGGATATAACCTGTCAGCCAATTCACATATAACACATAGCCCAGTACGCCCAACAGCGCCTCAACATAACGGGGGTGGCGAATTTTCGCGTAGATGCCTTCGTTCAGCAGCTTGCCGGGATAGCGCTTGTTCGACAGTTCGGGCATACCAGCGAGAATGCTCGGCTTGAGATATTTGTGCCTTTTGGCACCGATAATCACTGCGCCAATAAAAGCAATGCTACCAACAATAAACGCCGGTACACTGCTGCCATAATCACCAACCATCAACAAATCGCGTTTGACATATAGAGCGTAGGCCAGTAGCATCATCGGCACACTGAGCAGCGCGTAGGTAAACACTGGCCCGATTTTGCGCCAGAATTGCGCGAACGGGTGAATAAAGAGCCAGATGATCATGCCCGGCGGCATGGCGATCAGCAACAACAAGCCGGCGTAGTAGCGGACTTCGTCCATTGTCATCTCCCTGTTCAGTCGGAAATCGTCAAATCCATTTTGCCGTCATTGTAAAAACGAACGCCGCTTGATAAAAGCAAAATAACTCAAAATTGCGACGCTGGCCAGCACGGCATGCGCAGTTAACGTACCGTCAGCAGTTTGCAAAAACGGGTACAGAAAAATATCCTGTTGGTCGGCCGGATTGGTCAGCAAATCGGTGATACGCGCAGATTCAGCCATGATGATCACACCGACGGCAGTCAAGAGCAGGCTCCGGTAGATGCGCCTGCTGTGAAAGCCGAGATCATGCCACATGACAAAAAGCAAGATGATCGCCAGCAATGCCGCATTCGCAAACAAGATATGCATCAGAGTATTGCCTGGCCGGGCAACATGCTCGATGCGGTAAAAAAGCAGCCAAATCAGCAGCAGAAAAAGCTGGAACAAGGCGACCAACAGCAGCCTGGCGATACCTATTGTGCGCATCGATACCGGCAAACGGGCAAGCATCCGATCGCGTTTTTCTCTGCCGGTTTGCTCGCCGAAAATCACCATGGCAATGAACAGCGCAACGGCAGTGCTGGCCATCAGGCTATACATGTCGCCGAACTGCGGCATGATGAAGCCGAATTTGATACCGGCAATTTGCTCGGTGCGATCCAGTCCCCAACTGAAGGCGAAGATTGCACAGAACAATCCGACCACGCCTGGAACAATCAGGCCGATCTTAAAATAGGCGATCTCTGTTTTGACAAGGCGCAACATGCTTAGGACTCCAGATAGGATTTTCGGCGTTCAAAAGCAATTTTTGCCATTAGCATAGAGAGCAGACCAGCGGCGAAACACAGCGCTTGCAGGAATTGAGCCCGCTCCACTTCGATCGGTGCAATCAAAATCGGAATGCCGATAAGCGCGACGGTAACCAAAAGCACTAGGGCAAACCAGTCTGCTTGTTTGCGCAGGCTGGCAAAAGACATGTGCGATGCCAGATCGTGCACAATGAAAAAGCATGAAAATCCCAGCAAGACCACGCCAGCAAACATCAATTCATCGAAAAGATCATTGGCGATGTGCATGCCAAATATGCTGGCGACACCATATAGCAGGAAGAACAACCCATAGTAAAAGCCGCAAGGCAAGGCATAGAGCAAAATGCGCGATAACGCAATCTGCCTGTTTGGCAGTGGCAGGATAGCCAATAGTCGGTCACGCTTTTCCATGCTGCGCAAAATGATCAGTTGCAGAATGGTGGCAATCGACAATGAAAAGAAGATGATGTGCAGACCATCGTCCTCATTGCTGAGCTGATAATAAGCCGTATAGAGCAAGACAATCAGAACGACAACCGGCAACAGCACTCTGTATGTGTATCGAAGTTCTGCCAGAAAAATGGCAAACATGACTTGTTCCTAATCCAAATATGATGCACGTTTTTTAAACGTAACAATCGATAAATAAAACAGCGAAAAGCTAAAGGGTATCAACAGAATAGCAAAAGTCTCTCCGATGTATTGATTGCTATTATACATCGTTGAAACCGCTCCAGCCAACAGAATACAGAAAATGCAGAGCAGGACTGAAACGAAAATTTTGACCGCATTCATTTTTTTCTGCCGGAATTCCTGGATTGTGTCTCTTAATACAAAGAAAAACGCATAAGCGATCAGACTTAAGCCAAGCAACATTAGCAATTCAAGCTCGCTCTCGCGCCAACCGGCTGCATTAGCAAAAATAAGCGCATGCAATGGAAAAAATACCAGGTAGAACGCAGCTAATGGCAACATGATTTGCATGACGCGCGCCACCGCAAGAGCACGTGCGGGCAACGGCAAAAGGCAGTGTAAACGATTGCGTTTTTCTCCATCTCTGGCATCCAACAGTGGTTTTAGCATAAAGATCGCTATAAGGGCCAAAAAGACATTTAATGCTTCAGCATGACTGATGAGCACATAAATGGCAAAGCCGAATACAAACAGCAGCAGCGAGCCGTATTGGGGCCGGTAATAGCTTAGCTCGGTATAAAAAATATGCCACATCGTACACCTTCTTTGGCAAATTGAAGTGCCTCTGCTTTTGCCTTCCTTATCCGATGGCATGGAAATTTAAACTGCATTGCAAAATAGTCATGGCTACGGTTTGGAAGCATTGCTATGAGAGTCAATCGTCGTTGTTTTCCTGCGGTTGAACAGACCGCCAGCCAGGAATACGGCGAAAAACAACAGGCTCAAAGCGCCATCGGCATTCCTGTTGTCAACAAATTGATAGATGGCTATGCCTAACGCGAAGAGACTCATTATGAAATACACAATGGCCAAATGGCGTTTGTTGAATTGTTTCATGACTCAACCTTTCTGCGCTTTCGCAACGCGACGAACAAGTAAACGATTTGAATAGCTGCCAGGATCAGAAGGCCAATACCAACATCGTTTTTCCATGATCCGACGTCTTCCGGTCGGATAAAAACCGTGTTCATCAAACCGATAATGATCAGTAATAGCGCTCTTGGCACGGCCGGATTTTGTTTCTTCATTTTCCAATTATCCCATGGCATTGAACAGCAATTGATTTATCGCAAGTAAGACTTCCGTTTGCTGTAGGTAAACAAGGTTGAATAAGCCAGCAGCAGACTCAATCCAAAAAATGCAAATATATGAGTTGCATTCGCCGGCGGATCGGTCAGCAGATTGATATAGTCGATTTTGGCGATGATCCAATGCAGACGACCTGTAGTTTTAGTCTGATAAATCCCATAAAAGAGCAGTGCATTGATCAGGAAAAAAGCAAAGATTGCGATCGATTTGAAGGCCTTCGCACTGAGAACGTGCGGCTGATCACCGAGTCTTCGCAAGTCATAGAATACAAAATAGAACGTGAAGCCGAGCAACATGATGGCCGGGTAGGCGAGCAATCGAATAGCATTTTCAGGGCTGCGCGTATGGAAAAGCCAATAGACCAAAAGATATCCAACCATCACTGCAAAGCTCGTCAGCAACACCACAACAATGCGCACCAAAGCAAGCTGCTGCGGGGAGATGGGAAGCCGCGCAAGCTGCAATTCCCGCTTTTCCCGGTTACGAAAAATGCTCCAAAAAACTGTGGCCAGGTAGATCAAAATCAGGACATAGCCCTTCCGTTCACCGGCAATCATGAATTCGTAAAAACATAACAGCGGTACAAACGCCAGCACCGCGCCGAACAGCTTTTTGTTGTATTCGAATTCTGTTTTAATGATCAGCCACATCATTCTACTCAGTTAAACTCATGACAAGTAACTGCGGCGATATTGAAAACTGAATAAACTCAGCACAGCAAAAAAGATGGATATCAGCCAAAATTGTATCAAGCCAGTGCCGTGGTGGGCTGCCGAGCGCCCCACTAAAAATTTCGCAATTACATCGAACCAGAGCGGCATAGCTCCGCCGTCTTGCACATACTTCATAGCGACGATGCCCAGCAAGCTCGTGAACACCAACAAAAGCATCAAGGCCATTCGCAATTTTTCTGATGTCAGACCCAACCTTCGCATTAAGCCGATCGACAGGTCTCGACAAACATAATAGATTGAAAAGAGCGTGACCAGCAATCCTAAAAAAGCGAGTGGATTCGCTCGCTGTGTTGCTCGTTGCGGTCCAAATATATGTGTGATCACGAAATAAACCGCAACAATGGCCAGCCCGAGCACCAGGATGGTGAAAATGCGTGCCAGAGCGACGTACCGGCTTGCTATTGGCACAGATATCAATTGGTAGTCGCGATGCTCGCGATTGCGCCCGACATTCCAGTTTTGCAGCAAAACAAAAATCATTAGTAGAATGATAAAGCCCGGTACATCCGGTTCCATAAACGCAAACGCACTTATGGGAAAAATGAGCAAACACATGAACAGCAAAAGGCGCTGATTATAGTCGAGTTCAGCTTTAATAATGGACCACATAGCTTTATCCTAAGCAGCAAAATAAGATTTGCGCCGCATAAAAGCGGCTATGCTCACATGAAATAGAATTGGTATCGGCAGCAGACTCAGTAAAACTGGAATGATCGGCTTTTTGAACAAGAAAACGCCCCAATATGGCGCACTCTGCTGATTATAATAGATTAACGATGTCGTTACAAGCGTGGTCATAAGTAGCGCGTAGCTTGCAACCGATACCCAAAAAAGTGTGCGATATTTTCGATTCCTGATCGTGTGAATATCAGCGACAATCAGAGCGAGCGTATAAGCAATCAGTATCAGCGTATTGCCCAGCAAAACTGTCCATGACCGCAGATCTTCCGTCAGTGCTTTCCATGTCAGATGGTCCGGGGAATTGAGCACCAACAGCCCAAAGAAAACGAGGTAGAGAACGGTGATGCGCGCGAGCCCGATGGATTTGACAGGCAATGGCAGCCGCGCAAAATACTGGTTTCTTTTTTCCTCCTGGCTTTTGGTGTATATGACCGTGTAGGCGCCGAGGAAGACCATCCAGGCCATTTCGGAAAGATCGAATCGTTCGAAACCGAATTTTGTCGCATTCCCGAATAACGCCACTGTAATGCAGCCAAAGATGAGGATGAATTTATGATAGCTTAGCTCGTTTTTAACGATTTGCCACATTTTTCACATCTTTCAAAATTTGCACGGCAATCTCATCGATGCTCATGCGATTTTCCTGCACGTTCTCAGCGCCCAGCGTCGAGAGGTTGCTCAGCGTTTTTTCGAAATTGCTGCTGATGACCTGATGGTCTCTACCTTCCTGTTTGTGGCTGACAACCGCATCGAGCTGCAGGCTGTTGCCGTCGAATTGGAAGGTGATCTTACGCCAGAGATCCGTCAAATCTTCCTTGGCGTGGCGCTGTACCACATTGCCATTATGGATAAATGCCAATTCATCTGCGAGCCGGCTGATGTCGGAAAGAATGTGCGTCGAATAAAAAATAGCGCGTTCGCCGTCTTCGAGCACGCTGAATAGCACGTCCAGCACTTCGGTGCGCACCACTGGGTCGAGTCCGGCTGTAGGCTCGTCCAGCAAAAGCAACTTAGGCTGGTGCGCCAGCGCCGAAATCAGCGACAGCTTGACACGGTTTCCACTCGACAACTCTTTGGCTTTTTTATTGAGCGGAATTTCGAAGCGCCTGGCCAAATCAGCAACCAGCGCATCTGACCAGTTGGGATAAAATTGCCGTAGAAACTTTAAATTACGTTCGCCGGACCAGTTCTCGTAAAACACATGCACATCGCCGACATACCCGATGTCGAGCTTCCACTCCGGTTTGTTGGGGTCGTTTGGCCGCCCGAAGACATGCATCTCGCCGGCATCTGCTTTCACCAACCCGACCAGGCAGTGCATGGTGGTCGACTTACCTGAACCGTTCGGCCCGATATAGCCGAGCACGGTGCCCGGCTCGAGCGCCAAATTGAGCGGCCCGAGCGAAAAGTCACCATAGTTTTTGATGACGTCCTTAAATTCGAATGCTTTTGGCATTGCAAAGCTCCTTATGTTGATGAAACTGGAAACTCGAAATGTGATACTTGTGTTTGTCTATTTTACGCTGTCGATGAATGCATTGAGTTTTGGACTCAGTTTATTGATGATTTTGCTGAAATGTTCAACTCGTGCTGATTCAATATCCTTTCTCCGAACAGTTTCCAGTTTCCAGGTTTAGTACCTCAACCACTTCAGCACTTCCGGCAGCGTCGGACGCTTGCCGTACATCAAAATGCCTACCCTGAAAATTTTGCCAACCAGGTAAATCATTGCGGCGATAGCAACAATCATTATGGCAAAGGAAAGCAAAATTTCGCCGAACGAGGGCGTTTCCACAACGATACGCGTGAACATCAGAATCGGAGAGAAGAAAGGAAAATGGGACAGCGCCACAGATGATGTTGCGTTCGGATTGCGAATCACAAACTGCATCAGAATGAGCGGAATAATCAGCAGCATAATGACAGGAAACTGCAATTGCTGTGCTTCTTCTTGCGAGTTGACGATCGCTCCGACAGCAGCGTAGAGCGTAGCGAACAAAATGTAGCCGAGGATAAAATAGACCACGAAGTAGACCAGAATGCTGGCATCGATTTGCGGCATAGCCAGGCCAGCACTTTGGTCACCACCAAACATGCCGACAATTGCGCCGGCGTAGGCCGAAATGCCTGCAGCCGTCGCTGCCCATAGCAGAAATTGTGTCAGGCCGACCGAACCGATGCCGAGAATTTTGCCCGCCATCAAATGGAACGGCTTGATCGACGAAACCACCAGTTCCACCACCCTGGACGATTTTTCTTCGGTTACCGCCTGCATCACTGTCGCGCCATAAGCAATCAGCGAGATGTACAGGAACATCACCAGCACGAACGTCAGGATAAAGGTTTGGCCGGCATCTTTTTGTTCTCCGCCATCTTTTCCAACGCGAAATGTTTCGAGGTTGACCCGCCTTGTCAGCTCGGAAACGAGTTCGGGGGAAAGCCCGCGCTCCCGCACCCGCGCCTCCTGGACGATGCTGGAGATCGCGTTGCGAAACTCCCTGTTTTGGTTGAAGTTGCTGACATTCTTGGCATAATATTCGACGTTGTTTTCCTGGAACACGTTTTCAGGAATCACCATCAAGCCATTCAGTTCGCCATTTTGGATTTCTGCGCGCAGCCGCTCTTCCTCAGCTTTGAGTTCGCCGGCTGAGACTTCAACCTGAAGGAGGTCATAAAGCCGCTCGCCGGAGGCTGTCGTATCGCCCAGGTTGGTTTCAAGTTCCGGGTAAATGACGTTGGTCATATCGATCACAGCGATTTTTTGCTGGTCATCCGATTGGATGAGAGACAGCACGACCGGGGCAAAAACCATAATCAGGATAAACAAGGGCATCGCCACAGTGGCAATGATAAAGCCTTTGCTTTTGATTCGCGTCAGGTATTCCCGTTTCATAACGGTTAGCATTTTGCTCATTGTATTCTCCAGTTTTAAATTTGGCTTGGCCTTGGTGTCAGCCCTTCTTGACGGTTTCGATAAAAATCTCATTTAATGATGGTTCGACGATCTCGAAGCGCCTGAGTTGCGTGTGCTTCAACGCGTGCTGCGCGAGTTCCTGTGCTTTGCTCATGTCGCTCAGACGCACTTCGACATAATTTCCGTAAGCATCCACCTGTTCAACATAAGCGAGATTGTCGAGAAAGCCATTTTCGCCATCGTATTCAAGAATCACGTTGCGCTTGCCAAAGCCCTTCTTCACTTGAGCGAGTTGCCCTTCCAATACGCTCTGCCCTCTGTTGATCAGGCAAATGGCGTTGCAGAGCTTCTCGGCATGATCCATCAGGTGGGTCGAAAAGATCACGCAGCAGCCGGCATCGCGCATTTCCAGAATGGTGTTTTTCAACAACTCCATGTTGACCGGGTCGAGGCCGGAGAACGGCTCGTCGAGGATAACCAGTTTGGGTTCGTGCAAGACAGTGGCGATGAACTGGATTTTTTGCTGGTTGCCTTTGCTGAGCTCTTCCGCCTTCTTGCCGATGTATTCTGTCATGTTAAAGCGTTCCAGCCAGGTCTGGCTGCGCTTTTTGGCTTCGCCAGGTGACATTCCTTTCAGCTCACCGAAGAATTGCAGAACATCTTCGATTTTCATTTTTCGGTACAAACCGCGCTCTTCCGGCAGATAACCAACCTGGTCGAGCATTTTTTGATTGTTGGGTTGGCCGTAAAGCAAGATCTCACCTGCGTCCTGAATGATAATTTGCATAATCATACGGATCGTGGTGGTCTTGCCGGCGCCGTTCGGACCCAAAAGTCCATAAATGGTGCCCGGCTCGACGCTGAGCGACAGGCCTTTGACAGCATGTACTTTGCCGAATGATTTTTTGACATCAGTCAATTGTAGGGCGAGCATGGTTCCTCCTGTATTAGATAATAGAGAGATGGTGTTCGTGACTCGAAATTAGAAACTGGAAGGGGAACTGCAACATTCACGTTACCAGTTTCGAGTTTCAGATTTCCAAGTCAATTTTCCCGTCCATTTTGTTTTAACGCAACTTCGATGGCTTCCCAAATATCGTCTTCAGTCAATCCTTCTTCGAGCGCAGCCTTGATAAGCGGCGCAAGGGCGTCAAAAAGTCTTTGCTTGGCCATGTTTTGCTTCTCCTTGTTTTTGAGATGTGAAACAAAAAAGCCTTTGCCTCTGCGGGAGTGAATCAGGCCGTCTCGCATCAAGGCCTCATAGGCACGCTGCACTGTGATCACGCTGACATGCTGCTGCCGCGCGAGGGCACGAATCGATGGCAAATCTGCTTCTGCGCTGAGTTCACCGCTCAGAATCTTTGCCCGTATCTGGCGAATGATCTGGCTCTGCAGTGGTTCGCTTGAGAGATCGGTCAGGTTTAGCAGCATTCTCTACTCGATTGCTTATTTTTTATCTGCAAATCGTGTCCGCAAAAAAAAATGCCGGACCGATTCACGACTTGTATGATTTCAATTTGAGCACGACCATCGTGCGGTCATCATGGGCGACATCGGTTTTTTCGAATGCACCCAGGGCTTCATTGACCGCATCAATTATCGCCTGGGTATCAAACTCGCGTTGGCAGCTGAAGAGTTCCTGCAATCGTGATTCTCCGAACTCCTCGTTTGCATCGTTCATCGTTTCCGTCACGCCGTCTGTGTAAAGCAGAAGCGTATCTCCGGACACCAGCGATGCCGAGGCGATTTCATGACCGCACTCCTTCAAAATCCCTAACGCCGGCCCCGTGGTTTGCAGCAGTTCAACCTCGCCATTCTCGCGCGCCAGAATCGGATAATTATGGCCGGCATTAACATAGAACAGCTTCTGCGCTTCCATATCGACCATGCCGAAAAAGAGCGTGGCAAAATTTTGCGCGGACGAATAGCGCTTCAAATGCCGATTGAGCACAGAAATGGTTTTTTCGATGCTGTTTTTGTGGCTGACTTCGCTTTTGAGAATGGCCTGAATTTGTGAAATCAGCATGGCTGCCGGCATACCTTTCCCTGACGCATCGGCGATGACCAGCCCGAAGCGTTGCTGATCGATCGGCAGATAGTCGTAGAAATCGCCGCCCACGGTTTGCGATGGTTTGGAGTAGGCAGCGATTTGGTAATGTTGGTTGTCGGGCAATTCGCGCGGCAACAAGTCCTGCTGAATTTTGCGCGCAACTGCCAGTTCTTCTTCCATGCGGCGCTTCTCGAGCATTTCGACATAGAGCTGCGAGCTGTTCAGTGCGGTTGTGAATTGCCGTGCCAGCACGGACAGCAGCATCATTTCGTGGTAGCCAAACGCAATGCCGGTAACCTTTTTGCCCAGCGCGATGAAGCCATGAAAGGCCGTTTCACCATGCAGCGGCACCAATACATTCATCGCGCGCATGCTGAGTTCGTCGAAGAGATCGCTTTTGGCGAAGGCTTTAAATTCTTCCAATTTCGCCGGAATGGTTTTGCTGCGCAGTGCTTTTAACAGGGCGTCATCGGCCTCGATTTCATAGCTTGCGTGAGTATTTGTCGGCAAAATGATCAGCGCACCGGCGGAGTTCGCGATGGCGAAGGCGAGGTCTTCCACCAGTAAATGCTGCTTGAGATTCTTGGCAAAAATGCCTGCCAACTTGGCTGGCTCAAAAGCGGAAATAAGCTCTTCGGAAACAGCATTGACAATATTCAGCGGCGACTGGTCGCCTGCCAGCATTTGCATGGCAATGGCGTGTTTCTTTTCGGCAGTCAGCGCATTGACGGTCACATCTTTGTCATTGCGCACCGAAATCAACTCTTCGGCGGCCAGTTCACTATAGGCTCGCTCGACCGCGTGCACGTTGACATGTTGCGTTCGGGCAAGCGTGCGGGCTGGAGGCAAGGTGCTGTCGGCAAGCAGATCGCCAGCCAGAATCTTTTCGATCAATTGCCGCGAAATCTGTTTATGGATCGGTTCCGAAGACAAATCGGTCAAATGCAATAGCATGGCGTTTCCCTACGATTCATACCAGATGGATACGACCGTGATACTTGGATTGAAGCTGCCGCCGCAGCAAGATTGCTTGATATCGATAATTTTAATGCCGGGCTTTTCAGCAAGCCATTTGTTGATTTGGTCTTCGAGAACCTGCTTTGATTTTGGCTTGTTGCCGAAGTAGAATGAGTAGCCGGATACTTTGAATATTTTCGTTTTCATGCTGGCTCCTTGCGAATTCTTTTAAAACTCGCTGTATATACTGTATATGTACAGTAATGTTTCAAGAAAAGAAAGAAAAAATTGCAAAGGTATACATTTGGGCTAAAAAAACGCAAAAGTTCGAAGCAGAAGATGGCTGGGGTGATCAGAATTGCAAGGAATTGAGAAAATATAGAGTGCTATTTGGTGATCGGCAAAAGGATGGTGATTGTAATCTGCTTGTCATCGATGCGGGCTTGTGTTTGCCCACCAAGCCGCTCGGCCAGCTCTTTAACGATCGCCAGGCCCAGCCCGGCGCCCGCAACCTTATCAGGATTGGCCGGATTGCGATAAAACGGCTCGAAGAGTTGTTCTGGCGCAACCGTCAGTCCGGCTTTCATGATGTTGCTGACCCCCATGCGGATTGTGTCAGCGTCGATACGTGCAGCGGTGCGGATGGTCTGGCTCAAATCGCCGTACTTGAGCGCGTTGTTCCACAGATTGTCCAGTATTTGCGAGAGCCGTTCAGGATCGGAATGGACATGAAAATGCGCTGGCAGGTCGAGCGAAAGCTGTGTACGTGCACCATGCGGCCTGGCTCTGCTGACGAAATGACTGTGCTCTTCAGTGAGCAGTGTAGCCAAATCGAACTGTCGCAAATCGAGCGGAAATTCGGGTGTGCTGATGCGGGCCAGTTCGAGCATGTCGTTGCTGATTTTGATGACGCGGCGCAGGTCTTTCTTTACAGCCGGCAGCAGATCCCTACGTTGCTGCTCGGGCAGGACATTCATATACTCGATGATGTCGACAAAGCCTTTCAGCGAAGTGAGTGGCGATTTGATTTCGTGTGATGCATGGGCGATGAGCCGTTGACGCGCCGCATTGCTCTGTTCGAGCGAAGCGATGAGCTGCTGGAGTTGCGCGGCCATGCGGTTGAAGCTTTTGGCCAGAAAAGCGATTTCATCCTGGCCCTCATCCTTTAACTGCAACTGGAAATTGCCTGCAGAAATTTGTGCCACGCCTGTTTTTAAGCGCGCCAGCCTTCTGTTTAAATAGCGGATCAGCACCCAGCCAAGCGTGGAAGACACGATGATGACGAAGATTGTCGACAGCAAAAAGGGCCAAAGCACCTTTTTCAAAATCGGCAAATCTTGGTGCACAAGAACTGCTTTGATGGCAAAAAAATCGCTTTGCGGATTTTGGTTGTAGATCACTTTCGCAAAGCCATCCAGGCTGGCTTCTTCCTGCAAATTGGTGGCGAAGCGCTGTTCGGGACCGAGTGCTGCGGTGCCGGCGAGCGGCTTGCCCCCGCGATTGAAGACAAATAAATCATATTCGTAGTGCTGCGCCTGTAAAAAGCCGTTCAGCGAGTCGACCGGAGATTGCCCGGAGAACCGGGCATCGAGTTGCGCAAACAGATGCTGAATGCGATCACGCTGCAAATCGGTGAGCAGATTGACAACGGCGTTGCGGATAAAGTAAGTGTTGGTGAGTACCAGCACCACAAAAGTCAGCAGCGAAATAAAGCATAAAATCGCAATCAAGCGCGATGATAGTGAGCGAAAAATCATTGTATTTTTGATGTCCTTCAATCCCCCAGCTTATAGCCTACGCCAAATACCGTTTTAATGTATTCCGGCGATTTGATGTCGAGCTCGATTTTGCCACGCAAGCGCGCGATGTGCGAGTCGAGCGTGCGGCCGTAGCCTTCGTACTCGTAGCCCATCACCAACTCGATCAATTTGTCGCGGCTGAAAACGCTGCCGGGCGCTTGCAGAAAAATTTCCAGAATTTTGAACTCGGTAGGCGTCAATTCCACCTCATCGCCAGCGATTGTCACACGGCGTGTGTCGGGCTCCAGCACCAGTTCGCGAAAGCGCAGGGCGGGTATTTTTGCACGCTGCACAGCAGAGCCGCTTCGGCGCAGTAAAGCTTTGATACGGGCGATCAGTTCCATCATGTCGAACGGCTTGGTCAAATAGTCGTCCGCGCCGGACTCGAAGCCGATCAGCTTATCGACAATTTCCGAGCGTGCAGTCAGCATAAGAATCGGTGCATTGCTGCGCTGGCGAAGCTGTGGAATCAAGTCCGGGCCGTTGCCATCCGGCAGCATCCAATCCAAAATGATCAGATCGAATTCAGAGAGCTGTGGCAGGCTTAGCGCCGCCTGCGCTTCTTCGACTGCGTGCACAGAAAATCCTACCAACTGCAATTGCACGCGAATCATCTGCGCAATGCCGCTTTCGTCTTCGATCAATAAAATCTGTTTGGCGTTCATCGTTTCTCTGCCCTCCGGTTTGCTGATTATGGCGAATGTACAAAACTTTGTTTCTGCATCACAGCATTTTTGCCGATGCTGACAATTTGCAAGACCATCGCCACACTTTCGCAACAAGACGGCGCGTTCTACAGAAATAGCAATTTTTGTTGAGGGGTTTTTGTCAGAAAATTGCCATCTCCCTGCAACATCATTTCAAAATCGCTGCTGTATATTAGCGCATCATTTTCTGATGCGGTGATCGAATTGCAAACGCACAAAACGCCGCAAATTCAACCAATCATTTTACAGGAGACTCAATGATGAAAAAAGGATTTTTACTCGCAGGAATTTTGTTGGCCTTCGCAACGCTGGGCTGCCATGATAGCAGCACTGCACCAGAAGAACAACTCGATCCGCTTAGCGATGCGGAGCAGATGCAACTGGTCGCGGCGGAAGTTTCGCAGCAAAATGGCGGGATAATGGCAGACTTGAACATGGCGGCGTCTACTTCGAACGGTGCTTATTCGGCAATGGCCAAATCCGCAGGATTCGATACCTCGCTCACTGTTTCATGGATCACCTACGATTTGAGCCTGGCCTATTTTAACAGCAACGGCGCAGAACAACCGCGCTTCCTGCGCGGGCTGACAGACAGTGTCACTTACGTCAGCTCACTGTCGGGTAATTACAGTTCAGCGAATGATGCGATCCGTGTCGACTTGAACAGCAGTTCGGTACTGACGGCAGACGCGATCCTTTCGGGCAAAATCATGGTCAGTGGCTCGGGCGCGAACCATTCGAAATATTCATTATCCGGTACGGCACGCAGCCTTGATGTGCAGGCCGCCAGCAGCTACAAGGTACAGAATGTCGTGTTCGATCTGAGCGCCAGCACCCTTGTGCCAGCTTCAGGCGAATTGGTCGGCACCCTGAAGGGCACTTATACCAAACTGGGTGGGCGTGTCGACCTGGAAAGTGCCTACGACTTTACCTTCACAATCGTTTTTGATGGGGATCAGACCGTGACGGTAACGTTACCGAGCGGCAAAAAATATACGCTGCATTTGCTGACAGGATTGTATTTTGGATAGGTAGGACGTCACGAGGCCCGAGGCAGTGGGGTGTCTCGGGCTTGTTAATCATCTGCTTCGATTGAAACAGAGTCCGGCAGAGCTGGCTTGCTGACCAGAGATTGCAAGATACTTGTTTCGATTTCGTGCACCACCGCCATCACGCCGTTTTCGGTGTCGTGCAGCAGTTGGTCTTTCACTTCGAGCAGATAGATGCGGATGTTTTCGCGCAAAATCGGCTCGGCCTCAGCGCGGGTTTTTTCGTGATCGATGGCGTCCCAAATAATGATGCCCAGGCCAATGATGGGGCCGAGCAGCTTGCCACCGCTTTTGCTCGCGACTTTCTCGCCGGTCTTTGCAGCTATTTTGGCCGTCGATTTCGCTGCCAGCCTGGACGAATATTTCATACCGATTTTGCCCGCTGCCACTTTCACCGGCTTGGCCAGCAGGATCGCGCCACCGACCGACGATGCCGTGATGGCTTTCATCGACAGCGACACAGTGCGATTGCCCTCAGCACCGGCTGTAATCACCGCGATGCCGTTCAGATAGCGGTCCCAGGTTTCTTTGGGAATGGTATACTGCTCCGGAATGCCCTCCAATCCCAGTCGCAAATTCTCCACATACACATTGACCGTTTCACGGGTGATGCGTTCGAGCTCGAGCTGCGCGAGTTGCGGATGCAAGACGCGTTGAGCAAATTCGTACTGAATTTCTTCGGTAATTTTTTCGGCCGCGGTCGGATAAGATTCGTCAATCGAGTTCAAAATTGTTTGATACAAGCCCTTGAAGCCGATGGCTTGCTGGTTCCAGTAATCGAAATACCATTCCAGAAAATCGTGATCAACGCGCACCATCAGCCGTTCGTGCCAGGCTTGCAGTTCGCCTGCTGCAAAAGTGTCCGCCTCGGCACGCGCTGCAAAAAGCGTTTCTTTTACCTCCGCATCCACTTCATGCCAGGGAATGACCTTTTTCGGAATCGGTTTGGCAACAGGCGGTAGCGGAGGCTGGTATGCCGGTTTTTTTTCGGCATCGCGCGAGATGAAGTAGTCGCCGAGAATGGCCAAAATAATGAAGGCAACTGCCAGATAAATCAGGCCGCGAATAATCGCGAAAATGCCGCTAAAAAAAGATTTGAAACTCATTGCGATGTATTGATTGGTTTGCGCTGCATCTCAGGAAAAACAATTCCATATAATATTGCGCTTAAGATACGCTCAGCATTTCCGTTGTGCAAGGGTTTTATTGTATTGGGCAGGCAGGGAGAATATGGAAAAGCCCGGCATGTTTTTGTTACCGGGCTTTCCGGGGGAAGATCAGCGGATTAACTTTTGGTGGCGCAGGTGCTCAAGCCAAATAAAGAATAGAGCGGGCACCATGAGGCCAGCGCAGTCAGCAAAGGCACAAAGCCCACAACTGCGATGTAGCGCCAATTGCTTTCGAATACAAAAAATAGACTGAACAGTACAACTGCGATCACAATGCGCAAAACTTTGTCTACGGAACCCACATTTGCTTTCATCACAACCTCCAAAATGAATCTCAATAGTGAATTTTGCTGCTGGCAATATACAGCGTTTCGTGGCTGAGTTCTGTGATAATGTCACAAAAATGGCATTTTTGTGAACGATTTGAAGCTTCAAAAGAGAGATGAAAAAAATGCCAGGTCGCGACATTCATTTTTATTGTCGCAAGATTTGTGATCTCAAACCAGCCGTTCAAGCGCTTTGCTGTCGTTGAGTTTGATGCGCCCGCGTGTGATGCTGATGGCGCCCAGCCGCTCGAACTCTTTCAGCAGGCGGCTGATGACCTCGCGCGCGGAGCCGAGCTCGATGGCGATCTGCTCATGTGTGAAGTGCAGCGTCGTGAGCGGCCGGCCATCGTTGGCAAAACGCTGTTGTAGAAAAGTCGCCAGGCGTGCATCCATTTTGCGAAAAGTAATCTCATCGATCAGGGCCATAACGTCAGCCATGCGGCGCGCCAACGTTTCAAACACAAACTGTCTTATCTCGGCGCTTTCGGTGATCCATTGGCGAAAATCCGATGCAGGAAACAGGACAGCTTCCGCTGCCGCCTCTACCCGAGCGCTGGCAGGGTAGCTCATGCCCGCCAGCACACAGGATGCAGTTAGAATGCATGTGCTGCCGGTGCGCACATGATACAGCGTGATTTCACGGCCACTTTCGCTGCCTTTGTAGACGCGGATATCCCCTTTGCCAACCAAGGCGATGTGCGTGCAAGCATCGCCCTCATGAAAATAAAAGGCGCCAGCCGGCAAGCTGGCCGATGCTGCTTTCTCCCCAACAAGCTGCTGCCAACGTGAAGGCAATTCGTTGAAAAATGAAAATTGTGCTAATATTTCGCTCTTGTTCATGCAAAAATCTCTTGGTTGAGTCATATTTTGAGTATCACAGAATAATTGTTGCTGGCAATCTGCGCAAGCGAAATAGCCTCAAATCAATGAAGAATTGCATTGGTCGGAAATCTTTTTTCAAAACGGCTTTCGATGCTTATCGTGTGGCCTTTAGGCATTTGTCGCTGTGCAGAAATGAACGACGCGAGATATGAGCAAATCCAAATACGATATCATCATCGTTGGCGCAGGCGTGATCGGCTGTAGTCTGGCCTACTATCTCGGCAAACTCGGTTGCACCGATGTGTTGCTTGTCGAACGCGAAGAATTTGCCGGTACCGGCTCCACCAGCAAGGCCAACGGCGGTATCCGCGCGCAATTTTCTACCGAAATGAATATCAACATGTCGCTGCTGTCTATGCAGTTGCTGGACGCGATGGAAGCCGATATGCTGAGCGAAACCGGTTATCGCAAGGCGGGCTACCTGTTTTTAACCGCAGACTCACAGCGTTGGCAAATACTGCAAAAAAACATCGCCTTCCAACAGCAGCACGGGGTGACCGTCGAGCCGCTTTCGCGCCAGCAAATTGCCGGAAAAATTCCGTTCGCCCGCACGGATGATTTGATCGGTGGCAGCTTTGGCGCCCGCGATGGCTTCATCGATCCGAACGGACTGATGAATGCCTGCCTGACCCGCGCTCTGGCGATGGGGATCACCTATTTGCCGAATACAAATGTGATTGATCTGCTCAAAAGTGATGGCTCGATCACCGGCGTGCGGACGGCTGCAGGTGATTTTCAAGCGGACATGGCAGTCAATTGTGCTGGTTCCTGGGCAAAAGAGATTGCAGAAATGGCCGGTGTGGATTTGCCGGTCGAACCTGTACGGCGGCAAATCGTGGTGACCGGGCCAACCGACAAAGTACCTCGCGTCATTCCGATGATCGTCGATACCGACACCGGATTGCTGGCACGTCGCGAAGGCGATGGCGTGGGGCTGGCGTACTCGAACCCGGACGAACCGGCAGGGCAAAACTGGATTTTCGACCCGGAATTTATCGAAGTGGTGGCGCCGAAAATGCTCGAGCGCTTTCCGGTTTTGGAAGACGCCGGTATCGATTTTCGCCTGAGTTGGGCAGGCTGCTACGAAGTATCGCCGGATCATCATGCCATTATCGGCGAGTCAGGCGTGCCGGGCTTTTATCTCTGCAACGGCTTCAGCGGCCATGGCGTGATGCATGCCTCTGCGGCAGGCTTTGTGCTGGCGGAAATGCTGGTCAAAGGTCGTGCCGAAACACTGGACATTGCGCCGCTTTCAGTGCGCAGATTTGCCGATGGCAAGTTGCTGCATGAAATGAATGTGCTATAAAATCCCAAGTTACAAATGACAAATTCCAAATCAATTCCAGTATCGAAAAGACAAGATTAGAAACTGGAAGTTTGGAATTTATTTGTGATATGGATTTTGCGATTTGGAAATTGATGCAAGGATACATTGATGAACAAGAAAATTAAAGTCCTCGTGCTCGGTTGCGGCAACATGGGTGCATCGCATGCGCGTGCGTATCATAAAATGGCTGATTTTGAACTGTGCGGCTTGATTGCGCGCACACCGAAGCGCAGAACGCCACTTGCTGCCGAACTGGGTGGCGTGGCCGAATTTGACGATTTCGGCAAAGCCATCGCGGCAACACAGCCCGATGCGGTGGCGATTTGTACGTATCCGGATTCGCATTACAAATTTGCCCAGCAAGCCCTCAACGCAGGGTTGCATATTTTTATGGAAAAGCCGTTGGCCGAAACCGTCGCCCAGGCACAGGGAATCGTCGAGCTGGCGGCGCAAAAAAAACGTAAAGTGGTGGTCGGCTACATTTTGCGCCACAACCCAGCCTGGATCAAGTTTGTCGAGATCGCCCGCACCCTCGGCAAACCGCTTGTGATGCGCATGAATCTCAATCAGCAGAGCAGTGGCGCCGAGTGGCAAACCCACAAGCAGCTCATGCAATCGATGTCACCGATAGTTGATTGCGGCGTGCACTACGTCGACATCATGTGCCAGATGACGCGCAGCAAGCCGGTGCTGGTGCAAGCCATCGGCGCGCGGCTGAGCGAGGAAATCGACGAAAAAATGTACAATTATGGCCAGTTGCAGGTGCGTTTCGAAGACGACTCAGTGGGCTGGTACGAGGCCGGTTGGGGCCCGATGATGAGCGAGACCGCCTTTTTTGTCAAAGACGTGATCGGCCCGAAAGGTTGTGTCAGCATCGTCGATCCGGGCGCGGCTGGCACCGGCTCGGCAGATATCGATGCGCACACCAAAACCAACAGCCTGCTACAGCATCATGCAACGCTGGACGCAAACGGCGAACTTTCCAGCAAGGATGTGCTGATCGACACGCGTGATGAACCGGGACATCAGGAATTGTGCGACCGTGAGCAAGCCTGGTTTCTGCAAGCCATCCGCGACGATCTCGATTTGAGCGAGCACCTGAGCGATGCCGTCAACAGCCTGCGCATCGTGCTGGCGGCGGATGAATCGTTGCGTAGTGGACAGGTTGTAAGGTTGCAGTGAGCGGCAGCCAAATTTTGAATGCTGATTTTCGAACGACGAAGGCTGAATTCTGAATACATAATGCAGAGTGCATTTTTGCATGATACTGATGATGAGTGACTTTTTGACAAGACTTATCCAAAAGAAGTAAGCACAAAAGGAGGAAGGGAACGTGAGCACAAAAACATACGCACAACTCAGCGGCATGATGTTTTTGCAGTTTTTTGTTTGGGGCGCCTGGTTCGTGACCCTCGGCACCTATCTCGGCAGCATCGGCTTTAGCGGTAGTGAGATCGGCTATACCTATCTGATGAACAACATCGCCGCGATTCTGTCGCCATTCTTCGTGGGCATGATTGCAGATCGCTATTTCAACTCTGAAAAAGTGATGGCGGTGCTGCACATCGCGGGCGGCGTGGTGATTTTCTTTGCCACCAGTATCACCAGTGCGGCGGCCCTGATTGGCGGACTGCTGCTGTACAACTTGTGCTACATGCCGACGTTGGCGCTGGTCAATGCGGTGTCCTTCAACCAAATGGAAAATCCCGACGAGCAGTTCCCGAAAGTGCGGGTGTGGGGCACAATCGGCTGGATCGTGGCAGGGCTGGTGATCACGTTCATTCAGTTTAATTTTTACGAAAGCGTCGAAGCCAGCACCGTGCCGATGAAAATGGCGGCCATCGCTTCGATTGTGATGGGACTGTATTCGCTCACGCTGCCGCCGACGCCACCGAAAAATGTCGGCAAGGAGGTCAGTATCGGTGATATTTTGGGCGTCAAGGCGTTGCGATTGATGAAAGAACGTTCGTTTTTGATCTTTATCATCAGCTCTTTGCTGATCTGTATTCCGCTGGCTTTTTATTACAATTTCACCAACCTGTTTCTGAACGACCTCGGCATGACCGGTGTCGCGGGCAAACAGACCATGGGGCAGATGTCCGAGGTGATTTTCATGGTGCTGATGCCGTGGTTTTTCGTGCGGCTGGGTGTTAAAAAGATGCTGCTGGTCGGTATGTTGGCGTGGGTGCTGCGTTACGCGCTCTTTGCAAGCGGCGATCTCGACACTGGCGTTTGGATGCTGTACGGCGGCATCATTCTGCACGGCATCTGTTATGATTTCTTTTTCGTGACCGGCCAGATTTACGTCGATAAAAAAGCCGACCGCGAGATTCGCGCCAGTGCACAGGGCTTTATCGCGCTCATTACCTACGGCGTCGGCATCGGGCTGGGCTCGATTCTGTCAGGGCACATCGTGGAATTGTTCACTGCTGCAGATGGCGCAAAAGACTGGTCGGCGATTTGGTGGGTACCCTGTATCTTCGCGGCAGCGGTTGCCCTGTTGTTTTTCCTGACTTTTCAGGACAAAGCGGTTGAGGCAAAGGTGAAAGCATCGGAAGCGTAAGCGTGTCATTCTAACCGCAAACAGGCAAAGGAGCGTTCGAAAATGGCAATTCAAGGTGCGGGGGGCACAAAAGGCGGAATCGGCCGGTTTTTCATGGGTCTGGTGATGATGATCGGCGGCGGCTATCTTTTGCTCAACGCCATTCAGGTCACCAACCACTTTAGCCTGGGCTACGGGCTCTACAGCTTTGGCGGCTTCCGCCTCACGACCGGCATGGTGATGATTCCGTTTATGTTTGGCATCGGCATGATTTTCTACAATTCGAAAAATTATCTGGGCTGGATTCTGACAATCGGTAGTTTGATCATGCTAATTTTCGGTGTCATCTCCAGTATCAATTTTCGCCTGCGCAGCATGTCGGCTTTCGAGCTGATCGTGATTTTGGTGCTGCTGGTCGGCGGCATCGGCCTGTTTTTGAATTCGCTGCGCAATTTTGATGCGGAGGGCTTGGCCGAAAGATAATATTTGTAAAAATAACACTGTTTTAAGAGCATTGCCATTCTAATCTGGGAATGTTCGCGAACCATCAGTTAAAACTTCATAGTTCAAGATGATATCAACATTTACACCGATAGAGTCATTATCGAAGCTAAAAAAACTGTAAGTTGCGCTGCCATAGAGTCTTCCAAAATTTCCGTTTGCAGTTTTGTAAAAGTACGTAGCACTTACTGTAGAATCATTTGGTGTATCCGAAGCGAGCATTCGTATAAGAGTTCCGTGCTCATCGTAATTCTCGAGTGGAGCAAGGTTTGGATTTAGTAATTCTGGTTTAGCGAATTGCCGCCCAAATACAAGTAAATGCCAATCGAAAACAGTGTCGGCTTGAATTTTCTCATAGATAATAGCAAATTCGCTAAATTCGAACAGGTTTTCTTTTTTAGGTAGCTCAAAACTGTGGTTGATTCCTCTAAAGCTATTTTCTTTTGCTATGAAATTTAATGAGTACGATCCCTGATTCAAGCTACTTCGCTCAGGAGTGACGCAAGAATTCTTTTGACAGCCTAACACGAACATGGATAATATAAAGCAAGCTATTTTTTCATGATTTGATCCCTTTCAAAAAAAGCGCTGTAAGTCTTATAGCGAGCTTGAAGTTGAATTGCAGAATAAATGTATAGAAATGGATTAAAAAAGTGCTCAAAACTATCATTAACTGTTTTAAAAGAATTTAAGTTTTAACACAAGGTAATTTTAGTATCCAGGAAGAATGGAAGCAAAAAATTTAGTAAATCATCAAGGCAATCCACTACTAGAACTGTTAATTGATTCAAATTTCAGTTATTGGTTCTGGTGGAAGCTGGTTGGGCCAGATCGTTCTCAATACATCAAAACCATGAATCGATATCGAGTCTTTTTCTCCACATTGATCAGAGCTCTTTTCAACACTTTGATTATTTCTCTGTTTAAGTTATATGATACTCGTCGAGATACCGTCAATTTAAATAGAGTGTTAAAGGATATCAAAAGGGATAAAAAGCTTTCTCCAAAAGAATTGAGCAAAGTTGAAAAAAACTATGAAAAGGCTATTTATTTTTGGAAAAAAGTAAAGACTTTGCGACATGAATATTTTGCGCATTTAAAATTCGATTACGATGAAAAAAGTTTGTACGAGAATGCTGGAATCGCCCCAGATGAATTTAAAGAACTTATAGATCTTAGCATGGAAGTGTTCAACGCATTTCATTACCATTATTATGGAACACGTTTGGAATTAATAAATCCAGAAGAAGATATTAAAAGGCTTTTTGCTGATTTGGAAAAATAAGATGCATAAGGTTCAGATATGCATGGATTGCTGCATCTCAACTTGCCCATAGGTCGCAAGTAGAGAAACCAATTTAGTCAAAAGCTGCAAATGACTACTGAAGCCATAGAAACTTGCTGATAGTTCTTAACTCTCTTACTTAGCTGGGTAAAAAATTGAAACGATTTGAAAAAATGAACAGACGCAAATTCCTCAAATCCACTCTCGCCGCAGCCGGCGCCTTCTCCATTGTGCCGCGCCATGTGCTGGGCGGAACCGGCTATCTGCCACCGAGCGATCAGCTCACCAAAGCCGTGATCGGCGTTGGTGGTATGGGGCGTGGCCACTTGAATTACCCCGGTTCAAAGCTGCTGGCTGTTTGCGATGTCGATACCGAGCATTTGCAGCGGGCACAGGAAATCGCCGGCCCGGGTGTCGATGGCTATACCGACTTTCGCGAAGTGTTGGCTCGCGATGATATCGACATCGTGCATATTCCGACACCGCCGCACTGGCATGCACTGATTTCCATCGCCGCAGCGGAAGCGGGCAAGGATATCTGGTGCGAAAAACCGATGACACGTACCATCGGCGAAGGGCAGAAGGTGGTGGAAGCGGTGCAGCGTCATGGCCGGATTTTTCGCATCAACACCTGGTTCCGTTTCCGCAGCGATTTTTACGGCTTTGGCACCGACGTCGCGCCGATAAAAAAGCTGGTGCAGAGTGGCATGCTGGGCTGGCCGCTGCGTGTGACCATCGGCGCAACCACCGGCTTTACCTGGAAATTTTACTGGAGCGGCCGCACCGACCTGGCGCCGCAGTGGGTGCCCGAGCAACTCGATTACGATTTCTGGCTCGGCCCGGCGCCTTACAAGCCCTACAATCCGCACCGCGTGCACGGTACTTTCCGTGGCTACTGGGACTACGATGGCGGCGGCCTCGGCGATATGGGCCAGCACTATCTCGATCCGGTGCAATACATCCTTGATAAAGATCACACCAGCCCGGTGGAAATCGAAGCAGACGCGCCACAGCAGCACCCGGAGGCGGTCAGCTCATGGCGCCGCATTTGGATGCGCTACGCAGACGGTTGTGAAATCATTTTGGATGGCGAAGGCACCGATGAAAGTGCGCCATTTATCGAAGGGCCGCAGGGCAAGCTCTACCGCGGCTTCAAATCCGACATTCCTGGTCTCGAGAAAAAGCTGGCGCAATTTCCCGATCCTTTACCGCAGTTGACGGATTTTAGCGAAGCGGTGCGACAACGCAAAAAATTTGCGCTCAATGAAGCTAACGCCCACCGTTCCTGCACATTGGTCAATTTGGGCAAAATTGCCCTGCAGTTGGGCCGCAAACTGTATTTTGATCCGGAAAAGCAGCGCTTTATCAATGATGATGCTGCCGACCGCCTGATCAATCCACCGATGCGTGAGCCGTGGAAGTTGTAGGTCGGAATATAAGGTCGTGCGCGAACACTAATAAGCAGGAAATGTGGATTGAAAAAGGAGTGTCAAGCTTCAGTTTGACAATATCAAAAAAATGCCAAAATGCATTTTGGCACTCCTGTGTTTGGTGCTCAGGGACGAGAATGGACATTTAGAAGGAAAAGCGAAAACGAAATGATAAAATTTATCGCGTTCCTGCGCGGAATCAATGTCGGCGGTGTAAACATCAAAATGGCCGAGCTGAAAGCTGCATTTGAAAAAATAGGCTTCGGCAACGTCAGAACCTTGCTGGCAAGTGGTAACGTGCTTTTTGATGCCCCGACTGCGAGCGAGTCTGAGCTTGTCGAGAAAATCGAGCAAAAGCTGGCATCGGCATTCGGACGCTACATTCACGTTCTCGTACGCCGTGTAGATGAACTGAAGCGTCTGGCTGAGACCAAGCCTTACGCTGGCATCGAAGCGACGAAACAAACACGGCTGTATGTCACTTTTCTGCCGGATGGGACCGAGAGCAGCCTGGAAATTCCGTATGAATCTCCCGATAAAAATTTCAAAATTCTTTACGCATCCGAACGAGAAGTGTGCAGCGTTTTAACGCTTTCCGCGGACAGCCAGACGGTGGATCTGATGAGCATTCTCGAAAAAGAATATGGGAAAAAAGTGACGACCCGTAACTGGAATACCGTCGAAAGGACTTTAAAAGCAGCAGGTTAAGCTGAAGAGATCGTCGAAAAACCTATTTTGGTGTCATTCTGGATAGAATCTCTTTAGCATTCAGGTAGAAACTACGCTCAAAATCCGGATGAAAAGTCAAAATAGATGTTTCCTGCATGACAGATTTGGACATTTCCGACAATCTCGAAAGCTGCCATTGCTGTAAGAGATTTTGGATTTGGTCAATCTGCATTTCAAGCATAACGAACGCCAAAACAGGAAAAAATCGTGATCCGTTTGATAACAATTATTCTGGGCTTGAACCTTATGCCTATTTCAAATGCTCCAGCGCTTGCCCAGTCAGTTAAGGCCTTTGAATTTGCCTGGAAAAAGCTGGAAAAGTATTATACCGAAAGCCTCAGCGAAGCCGGCGTTGTCGGCAGCAGTACCATGTTCATCCGCGATGGCGAAATTTTGGGTGCGTCGTATTACGGCATGGCTGACCTGGAAAGCAAACGCCGGGTGGATGCTCAGACCATTTATCACTGGGCCTCCAACACCAAGATGTTCACCAATATTGCCATCATGCAATTACGGGATCGTGGCCTGCTAAGCCTGGACGATCCGATCATCGAGTGCATCCCCGAGCTGAAAGCAGTGCATAATCCATTCGGCGATATGAGAGAGATCACCCTTCGCCATCTCATGTCCCATTCAGCCGGATTTCGTGCACCGACATGGCCGTGGGGCGGCGACAAATCCTGGCATCCGCATGAACCGACGACCTGGCAACAACTGGTCGCCATGTTTCCGTACACGGAGATTTTGTTCAAGCCCGGCAGCAAGTATAGTTATTCAAACCCCGGTATCATCTTTTTGGGGCGCGTGATCGAATTGCTGAGTGGCGATGACTACGAAGTCTACGTCGATAAAAATATTCTGAAACCGCTCAAAATGTATGCAAGCTATTTCGATCATTCTCCTTATCATTTGCTTCAAAACCGGTCGAATAATTATGACATCATCGGTGGCGAAATGACCACAAACGGATTGGATTTTGATACCGGCATTACGGTTTCAAACGGTGGGTTGAATGCACCTTTGGGAGATATCGCGAAATTTGTCGGCTTTTTGATCGGATCTGAAACAAAGCAGGCAGCTTACGACAGCATTTTAAAGCGCACATCTCTTGAAGAGATGTGGCAGCCTCAGGTGCAGGTTTCTTCCGAGGAAAATATGCACGTTTCAATGGGGCTTGGCTTTTTTATTCACGAAACAGGTGCGGTGCGCATCATCGGCCATACAGGCCATCAAAAAGCCTTTAGCACGTTTATTTATGTCCACCCGCCATCCAGGACAGGTTGTGTTGCCGCGTTCAATACGGTGGTGATCAAAAAAGGCGAGGAAGGAGAGAGCTACAGTGCAAACAACCGTGTGTTCGAAGGACTTCAGAAAAAATATTTTAATGAAATCATATCTATTTTTGCCGCCAGTGAAAACAGGTGATTGCATGCCAGAGCTCGAGCAAGGAAGTGCAATTCACATTTCACTATTGTGAATTAAAAAAAGGAGAATTCAATGAGCGGAGTTAGAGTATTAGTCGGCACCAAAAAAGGTGCCTTCATTCTAACATCGGACGGCAAGCGAGAAAAATGGCAGGTTAGCGGGCCGCACTTCGCCGGCTGGGAAATCTACCATGTCAAAGGTTCGCCGGTTGATACAAATCGCATTTATGCATCACAGACCAGTGGCTGGTTCGGACAGATCATTCAGCGCTCCGACGATGGCGGCAAAACCTGGCATCAGCCCGGCACACCTGCGGGAGAGCCGAGGACGACGCCGGAAGGCATGCCGATGGGCGAAAGCAACAAATTCGTCTACGACACAGCTTCCGCGCCGCTGACCACCCACCAATTTTATGATGGCACCCAGCACCCGTGGGAATTCAAACGCGTCTGGCATCTTGAGCCGTCGTTGAGCGATCCGGATGCGGTGTATGCTGGGGTGGAAGATGCGGCCTTGTTTCAAACAACCGATGGCGGCAAAAGCTGGCACGAACTTCCCGGACTGCGTGGCCACGGCACAGGCCCAATGTGGCAGCCGGGTGCGGGTGGCATGTGTCTGCACACCATTTTGATCGATCCAAAAAATCCAAAGCGCATTTTCATCGCCATCTCTGCGGCTGGCGCTTTTCGCAGCGATGATGGCGGCAAAACCTGGAAGCCGATCAACCAGGGCTTGCGCTCGGAGTATATCCCCGATCCGACTGCCGAGATTGGTCACTGCGTGCACCGCATTGCACTGCATCCTGATCGTCCAGATGTGTTGTTCATGCAAAAACATTGGGATGTCATGCGCAGCGACAACGCTGGCGACCAATGGCACGAAGTCAGCGGCAACTTGCCGAGCGACTTCGGCTTTGTGATCGATTTGCATGCGCACGAGCCGGAAACTGTTTATGTCATTCCGATCAAGAGTGATTCGGAGCACTACCCGCCGGAAGGCAAATTGCGCGTCTACCGCAGCCGCAGCGGTGGCAACGAATGGGAAGCGCTGACAAAGGGATTGCCACAAAAGGACTGCTACGTCAATGTGTTGCGCGATGCTATGGCGGTGGATGCGCTCGACCAGTGCGGCATTTACTTCGGCACCACCGGCGGCCAGGTTTACTGCTCGCCCGATGGCGGCGACAATTGGGCGCCCATCGTCCGAGATTTGCCGGCGGTGCTGTCGGTGGAAGTGCAGACGTTGAAGTAAGGAAATTTCAAATCCCAAACACCAAATCCCAAATAAATTCCAATTCTCACATATAAAAATGTGAGCGCTGGTTTTATTTGGGAATTTGGTTGTTGGGGTTTGAGAATTATTTGAAATTTGGAATTCGAAATTTGAGATTTTCCTGATGATTCGTGTCACGATTCCTCATCATTTGCGCACACTGGCGGGCACCGGGGCGGAGTTGCAGATCGAAGTGAATGGCCCGGTCACCATCGGCGCTGTGCTCGATGCAGTGGAAATCTCCTACCCAATGCTGCGCGGCACCATTCGCGACCATGGGACGCTCAAACGCCGGCCATTTTTGCGGTTTTTCGTCTGTGGTGAAGACCTTTCGCACGAGCCCTACGGCACGCCGTTGCCAGAGGCAGTTGTTTCGGGCAAGGAACCGTTTATGGTTATCGGCGCGATTGCGGGTGGGTGATTTAGGCTGCAATGCTTTTTGTTGCTGTCAATTTTTTGCTCAATCAAATAGGTTATTAAAAGGCGCATGATGAAAAAAAAATCAAACCTGATCACAGCCAGTTTACTGACAATTGTGCTCGTGGCCTCAAATGCTTTCCCCCAGCAGCAAAACGCTGAATTGTATGACTGGCTGGCAAAATATCCCGCCCGCAGCGCGCTGGAGTTGGAAGCATTGAACAGCCGCATGCTCAGCCTGGGCGAGCCCGGTGTTCGAACCCTTTGCTCGCTGCTGCAGGCAGAAAATCCGTTGGCGACACAGGCCGAATTTGCCATCGGTGGCATGGTGCTGGCCGTCACCCGGACCGATGCTGGCTCGGAGCGCAAAATGTTGATCCGTGGTCTTGTAAGCGGGTTGCAATCCGGATTACCCGTCGAGAACAAAGTTTTTCTGCTTGAGCAAATTGATATCGTCGGCAACGACGACGCTGTGCCAACAGTTGCCGACTTGATCAACGATAGCCATTTGAGCGATGCCGCCATCCGGACTCTGTTGGCGATTGGCACCGACAAAGCCGGAAAAGTGTTGCTGAAAGCGTACTCAAAAGCAGAAAATCCGATCAAATTAAAGCTGTTGGCAGCCTTCGCGCGCGTGCAAAACAAAAATGCTGATCGGTTGCTCGAGCAGGAATCAAGCTCGGAAAACAAAGCCATTGCCGAAGCCGCAAATGCCAGCTTGGACAGGCGACAAGCTTCATCTGCGAAAGCAACACCGCTGGCAGACGACACGCTGTCGATGCAGGAGCTGACGACCATGCTGCTGGCGCCGGGTTTGGAAACGAGATTAAGCGCCATCGATGGACTGATGACCAGTGGTGAGCCGTCGGCGCCACGACTGCTGATCGGGCATTTGTTGCGGATCGAAGATACGGAGGAGATCGACAAAACCGAATTTGCGCTGCTGCATGTGCCTGTCACCGCACATCTTGAAACCTTGCATGGCGCACTTTCAATACCACGACCAGCGACTCGCTTGGCCATAGTGCGATTGCTGACAGCACGCCGAGCCGAACAGTATGCTGGTGACTTCCTGCGAATCGCATTTAATGACGACAGCGAGCCTGTGCGTTTGGCTGCGCTGAAAGGACTCGAAACACTTGGCACTGTGGACATGTTGCCGGCAATGGTAGAAAACCTGCCTAAAACCGTACCTGCAATACAGCCTGCGCTCCGGCAGGCGTATGTAACGGTTTCAGCGCGCGAGAGTGCGCAGGCGCAGGCCGTTGATTTGGTTTTGGCGCATTTGGAAAAAGGTGCTGCTGAACAGAAAGACCTGTTTATTCCATTGTTGGGGAAATTAGCTGGCCCGAAAGCATTGCAAAAAACGGTGGAATTGGCTCGCAGCACGGATCCGGTTGTGCACGATGCTGCGCAGAGAACGCTTTTCGAGTGGCCTGAGGCCACGGCCATTCCGCATCTGCTGCAGATTGCGGAGAAATCAGAAGCCTTGCGCGAGCATGTGCTGGCGCTGCGTGCCTGCGCCCGATTCATGCAGAACGATTCGGTCAGTGAAGCGGAGAAACTCAGCCTGTTTGACCGCGCGATGGTGGTCACACGGCGGCCGGATGAGCAAAAAATGTTTATCGGCGGTTTGCAGCATGTGCGAACGCCATTGGCGCTCAACCGGGCGCTGCACTACCTCGATCAGCCCGAACTGGCTTTTGAGGCGGCAGTCACATTTGTAGAACTGAGCGGCACGGATGGGGAGCAACAGCAACCGATCTCACGTGGCGATATTTTGGAAACGCTGTTAGGCGACCGATTACCGCCGGAAACGAGAGCGCAGGTGTACGATTATTTCGATGCCCAATTTGAGCACAACCGCCCGCCGGTCGGGTTTGAAGCGCTTTTTAATGGCGCTGATTTGACTGGCTGGAAAGGTCTTGTGAAAAATCCGCCGGCCCGTGCAAAAATGAGTTCGGAAGAACTGGCAAGCGAGCAAGCCATGGCTGATTCGATCATGCAGGCGCATTGGAGCGTCGAAAATGGTGTTTTAAAATTCGATGGCACCGAATATTATCACATCTGTACGCAAAAAGATTACGGCGATTTCGAATTGCTGATCGACTGGAAAATCGGCAAAGAAGGCGACAGCGGACTTTATTTGCGCGGTTCGCCGCAGGTGCAGATTTGGGACTACGAGCGCCCGGACGCAGGTGTCGGCTCGGGTGGTTTGTACAACAATCAAAAACACCCCAGCACGCCGCTAACACGCGCGGATAAGCCGGTTGGAGAGTGGAACACATTCCGAATCATCATGATCGGCGAAAAGGTCACCGTCTTTTTGAATGATGTTTTGGTGGTCGATAACGTGGTTTTGGAAAACTACTGGCAACGAGAATTGCCGATTTATTCGACCGGGCAAATCGAATTGCAGGCGCATAATACACCTCTATGGTTCCGCAATATTTTTATCCGCAAAATTCCTCGCACCGAGCCACCATTTGAAGGCGATTTGTTTAACGGCAGCGATTTGACCGGCTGGCAGATCATCAATGGTCAGAAAGATGGCTGGGGGGTGAAGGATGGCATTCTTTACACCACTGGCAAGGGTGGCGGTTGGCTCTCGACCGAACGTGAGTACAATAATTTTAAACTCGAGCTGGAATACCGCATGTCGGAAGGCGGTAACAGTGGTGTGTTTGTGCGCGCACCGCACATGGGCGATCCGGCTTACACCGGCATGGAAATCCAGGTGCTCGATGACTATGCCGAAAAATACGCGACACTCAAACCGTGGCAATATACAGGCAGCGTCTATGCCGTGCAGGCCTCGTCACCGCGCGTGACCTGGAGGGCAGGCGAATGGCAAAAAATGGTGATTGTCTGCAACGGCCCGAAAGTCGACGTGACGCTGAATGGCACCAAAATTATCGACACTAATTTGATCGAGCACATGGACAAGTTGCGGAAAAATCCGGGATTGCGGCGGCGCAGTGGCTACATCGGCTTGCAAAATCACGGCAGCCTGGTGGAGTACCGCAATATTCAGCTGACAGAATTGCGCCCGGCGAGCGAGTAAGCGATTACATATCTTTTGAATGATCAGTTGAAAAGCAACATGCGAACTGGAGTAAGGACTACTTTGAAAGTCCCCCTTTGATGGCATAGCCGTCAGTTTAAGGGGGGAAAGAACTTGTTCTTTCAATACTTATCGTATCATCAATACCCCGATTCATCGGGGTAGATAGCAAAATATCACGCTCGCTCTGCAACCGTTTTAACGGTTTCGCAGCCTGCCTCAGTCTGAGAGCAAGGGCACCGCAAAGAAAGCCGTTAAAACGGCTTGGTCAGGAGGAGTTAAGAGAGACACTGTTGTTTCCCCGCCATGAAGGACGGGGTTTATGACATCGACAAGCTTTTTTAAAGCATAAGGTTCCTTCTTTAAGCTGAAGGCTATGCCCCTGCTCTTTTTAAGGGAGAACAAGAAATCCGTCCCGCATTTCATGCTTTCTACTTTTGCAGATTTTCCAACTGGTCATTCATACGAATCGAGTTGCTCGCCCTTAAATTTTATCCGAAAAAGCAAGCTGTACAGCACCGGCACGAAGCCGAGTGTCAGCAGGGTAGCGAACAGCAAGCCGAACAGAATCGCAACCGCCATCGATGAGAACAGCGCACCGCCGCCCAGCCAGAGCGGCAGCAAGCCTCCGATCGTCGTTGCTGTGGTCAGCAAAATCGGGCGCAGGCGGCGCTGGCCCGCTTCGATCACCGCGTGGGCAGGTGGATGGCCGTTATCCTCGATTTCGATTTTGATGCGGTCGATCAGCACAATGGCATTATTGATAACGATTCCCGAAAGCGAAATCAATCCCAGAAATGCCATGAATCCCAATGGCTCCTGCGTGATCGCCAATCCCACCAAAACACCGATCATGCCGAGCGGGATGGTCAGTAAAATGATGGCTGGCCGGCGGAATGAGTCGAACTGTCCCACCAGCAATAAAATGATAATCAGGGCCACCGTCGGCAGGGTTGCCATAATCGATGCCTGCGCCTCGCCGGATGATTCCAGTTCACCACCCAGTTCATATTTATAGCCGATGGGCCATGTTTTGCTTTCCTGGTCAAGCCAAACTTTCATTTTATTGGCGATTTCAATTGCATTAAAGCCCGGCAAAACCTGTGCACTGATGGTCGCATTGCGCAGCCGGTCGCGGCGGAAGATTTTTGCCGGTTCAAAAGCAATTTCGATGTCTGCAACCTGTTTCAGCGGCACGGTGCGCCCGGTTTGCTGGGCGTAAATATTGTGGCTTTCCAGCTTGCCGATATCTTTGCGATCAGCAGCAACCGAGCGCAAGACCACCGGAATGACCTGATCGCCCTCGCGATAATCGGTGGTGGCAATGCCGCTGAGCACGGTCTGTAGCGAAATCGCAATGTCCTGACTGGTCAGACCAGCACGCTGCGCACGTGGCTGGTTGATTTTTACCAGCAACTTCTTGGTACGCATGCCCCAATCATCAACGATGTTGGTGGCGCCACTCATGCTGTCGAGCTGGGCTTTGACATGATCGACCAAATCGAATAGCTTGTCCATTTCTTTACCTGAAACGCGCACCTGCACGGGCGCGGTGACAGGTGGTCCGAGCGCTAATGGTCCGACTGTCGCGCTGACATCGGGAAAATGTTGCTGGATGAAGTCTTTGAGCTTGGGGGTGAAATCGCTGTCCATCCGGTCGCGATCGGTCACATTGATTAGCATGTAGCAATATTCAGGGCTTTCCGGTTCCTGGTTGAGCGAAAGATAGAAGCGTGGAGCACCACTGCCGATAAAAGATGCCCAGTCGAGAACACCGTGGCGGATCAACTCACCGCCAGCGTCAAATTCAGCTATCATGTTTTCGCTGATGAAGTGTTCGACAGCCTGCACCATGCTTTCGGTTTTTTCAATCGGTGTGCCGACCGGGTATTTCAATTCAGCGTGCATCACCGCCTTGTCGTTGGGAGGGAAGAAGATGGCAGGAATGTAGGCTGTGAGCTGCAGCGACGCAAAAAACAGCACCAGTGTGCTGACAATCGTCAAAATCGGACGGCGCAGCAACATCAGCAGGCTGGTGCGATAAAAGCGATAAAATGCGCTTTGATACTCTTCTTCCCTGGATTTCGGCTTGATTTTAATGAAGAGCGTGCACAACAGTGGAGTCATTGTCAGCGCCAAAATCCAAGAACACAGCAGCGTGATGGTGACCACCATAAAAATCGGTGCGGTGTACTCCCCGACCGCTGACTTCGCCAAATAGATGGCTAAGAATGCTGCTGCAGTTGTAAGCGACGAAGTCAGCAGCGGCGTGCGCAATTCTGCGGCCGAAGCGATAGCGGCATCCATGGCGGATTTGCCCTCTTCCATCTGCACCATAATCGATTCCGACATCACAATCGCATTGTCGACCAAAAGCCCGAGGGCGATAATCAAGGCAGCGAGCGACATTTGATCCAGGCCGATGTCGAGCATGCCCATGACCATAAATGCCATCAATATCGCCATCGGGATCAGGCTGGCAACCACCAGCCCGGTGCGAAAGCCAAGAAAAAGCAGCATCACAAGAATGACGATGCCAACAGCCTGAAGCAGGTTGCTGACGAAATCGTTCACTTTATCTTCGACAAATTTGGGTTGAAAATAGATGATGTCAAAATCGACACCGATCGGGTAAACTTGCTGAAACCGATTGACCTTATCGCGGATGGCATCGCCCAGGGTGATGATGTTGCCGCCCTCGCGCATGCTGATGGCTAAAACCAATGCGGGTGTTCCTTGATAGGTGGCTTTGGTTTTGGGCGGATCGATATAGCTGCGCCGGATCGTAGCGACATCGCCGAGATACACCAGACTGCTGTAACCCGGAATTTTGATGACCGTACGCGCCAATTCTTCGACCGAGTCAAAATTGCCGCTCGGTTCCAGTAAAATTTGTTCATCGGCAGTAAAAACCTGTCCGCCGGGGAAAATGATGTTGCGCGCTTCCAAAATGCTCTGCAGTTGCGCTGGCGACAGGCCCAACTCGGACAACCGGGCATTGTTGTATTCCACAAAAACACGCTCTTCCTGTGCACCGATGATATCAACTTTTGCAATCTCTTCAATCAATAAAAGCTCATTGCGAGTATCGTCAGCGATTTGTTTAAGCTCGGCATAAGTGTAGCCGTCGCCGGTGATGGCCACCAGCGTGCCGAATACATCACCGAATTCGTCGTTCACGGTCGGGCCGATGACGCCGGACGGCATCTGCTCCCGCATGCGATCGACTTTGCGGCGCAAATTGTCCCAAATCGGACGCATGTTTTTATAGCGCTCTTTGATGTTGACAAAGACCACCGACAGGCCGGGCCGGGATTGGCTGCTGACGAAGTCGATTTGCGGGATTTCCTGTATGGCCTTTTCCAGTTTGTCGGTCACGAGTTGCTCCACACGTTCCGGGCTGGCGCCGGGGAACGCAGTCGTCACCAGCGCTGTGCGGATAATGAAGCCCGGATCTTCCGCGCGGGACATGCTTTGATACGCACCAAGGCCGGAGACCAAAATCACCAAAATAGCCGTCAGCGTGATGCGCTTTTTGGTAAGAGCAAGTTGTGTGATATTCATGCGATTTTTCCGTTTTTGTGGCGTGTCCAAACCGATTGTCTGCAACTGAAATGCTATCTCGTTGCTTCAAATTTTACTTTCTGGCCATCGATAATCCGGCTGACGCCGGCGGTCACCAGATAATCGCCTTCGGTCAAACCTTCCAGAATTTCGATACCATCGGCAGTTAATTCACCGATGGTCACGGCCCGCCGTCGCACGATTGCCACGTCATCCTCATCAGTTGAGAAGTCGAGCACGAAGACAAAGCGTCCAAGTCGATCTTCACCGACTCCAAACGATGGCACCAAAAACGCTTCGCTTTTGCTGGTCGAGTAAAAGCGAAAAGCCACCTCGGCTGCCATGCCTGGCAGCGCACCCTCTTGCCGTTCGTTCAGCCGCACCGTAACCGGAAAGGTCGTCGCCAGGCCAGATGCAGCCACGCCGACTTCCACGACTGTGGCATCGCATGTGATCCCGGGCAATGCATCGAAAGAGACCTGCACAGCATCTCCTTCTCGGACATTGGAAATGAGGATTTCCGGCATCGCGACTTCAACTTCCAGGCTGGAGCCGGCAGTCATTTGGGCGATGGTTTGGCCAGCCTGCACGTTTTCATTCGGTTCGATATCGACAGTGGCAATAGCGCCGGCGGTGGGGGCCGTCAAGCGGGTGTACGCAAGCTGGCGATTGGCCAGTTCGAGCTGTTTTTCGGCGGCGGCGACCTGCGCGGCTGCGGATTCAGAAGCTGCACGGCTGGCGTCGAGATCGTTGCGGGAAGCATTGCGGTTTTCGTAAAGCTGGCGGATGCGTTCGTAATTCTGCTGGGACTGCAGCGCCTGTGCTTTAGCTTGATCGAGGGACGCCTCGGCGCGCTGGACCTGCAATTGGTAATCGGTCGGGTCCAGACGGGCGATCAACTCGCCGCTATTGATGCGCTCGCCCACTTGCACCGCAACTTGCTGCACGGTGCCGGAAACTTTAAAGCTCAGCCGCGATTCGACGCCTGCGCGCGCTGTGCCGGAAAATGTTCGAATTCGGTCGCCACCGCTGGAGTAGACTTGTTGATAGCGCACCGGCCGCAAAATCTCCTGCTGGGCAGGCTCTTCCTTGCCGCAACCTGCCAGTGCAACCGCACAGAGGGTGGCGAACGTCAAAAAGTATTTTTGAAAATAGTGCATCGTTAGGCTCCCGCTAATATGAGTCGAAAAATCTATCCAGTGCTTATCTTTGTGCATTTGATTCGAAATTCTGGAGTCTCTGAATCAGTTGGAATTTGTCCTGATCGGACATTTCATACCAGGACAGGCCAACTGCGCGCGCGGCTTCCATAAAGTCGATTAAAAATGCAAATACGGCGTTTGCTGCGGACTGCTCGGCTACCAATGCGGCATTTTGTGCGTCGACCAAATCGATGATAGCCAGCAGACCATTGGAATAGGCATCGACGATCAGTTCGAGGTTTTGTCCGGCAGCGGTGGCGGCTGCCTGCGATAGCTTGATGGCAGCAAAGGATGCCCCGGCGAAATGGAATGCTGAGCGGATGCGCTGCTCGATGCGATCTGCTACGGCGTCGCGCTGCAATTGCAACCGCGAAAGTTGTTCGCGCGCCTGTTGGCGGTCTGCGCTTTTAAAGCCGCTGGTAAAAAGCGGAAAATTTAAATTCAATGCCACATTCCAGTTCAAATCGTCGGCCGGCTGCAAGCCTGCGCCGGAGAGCAGGCTGAGATCCGCACTGGTTCTCGAAAACGTATTGTCTACCTGGGCTTGCAGTGCAACGGTGGGCGCCCAAAGCGCGCGGTTTTTGCCATTGAGGATGCCCTGCTGTGCTGCAATCAGCGCATCGAGTTGTTGCAACTCGGGCGAGAGTCGCATGCCCTCCTGCGACATGAAATTGCGCAACACTCTGAACTTGCCCTGATTTTCTAAAAAGGGCAACGCCGGCCCCAGTTCGTTCAGGATTCCGATATCTTCACTCTCGGTCTCGCTGGTAAGAAACGATTCTTCTGCGGGCCGATTTAGCAATCGGTTGAGCTGGATTTCTGTCGCGTTGCGCTGGGCGTTGGCCCGGATGACCCGGCTTCGATTAATCGCAATTTCGCTTTCCCAGCGGTACACGTCCGCACGCCCGGAGAAGCCGACAGCTTCGCGCACACGCGCCAAATCCAGATTGGCACGCGTGCGTTGCAAGTTATCGCGCTCGATCCGCTCGTTGGTTTTGGCCTGCAAAACCTGCAGATAGGCGGTTGCTGCCTGTTGTGCTATGTCTAACCGGAGCTGCGCCAATTCCTGCTCGATGGCCATCTGTCGCTGCTGTTGTGCATTGTAGCGCGTCCATGCATCGTTCGAGTAAATCAATTGCGTGAGCGTAGCAGTGCCACTCAGCCGACGCCTGGGCTGTGATCCGAACGATGCTTTTGCGCGGTCGGCATCGATCTGCAGCGCTGTTGCTCCAATGTCGATTTGTGGCAGCAGGTTGGCGCGCGTCAAGCCGATCGCGTGCAGGTTGGCTGAAACTTCCCGGGCTTTGCTGGCCAGGTCGGGATTGGCGCGCGTCGCTTCCTTCACGGCAGACTCCAAAGTCAAAACACGGTCGTTCTGTGTGCGTATCGGATTGACGATCTCCGCTTCGGTGAGTGCCGCGAACGGGATCAATGCTCCGATGGCGCGCACGGTTGACATATTGATCACCAATTGCTGTCCAGCAGCAAACGCCACCGGAATCTCGCCTGCTTCGGTGCCGAGCAAAATCTGTTGCGTGTTCAGGGCGACCCGACGCGAAATTCTCGGCAACACGTCGGTGTTGATAGAAGCCATCAGGCCGTTACGCACTTCATCCGGCCCGAGCATCGCAAAACTGGGAAGCTTGCGTTCAATCAGCCCCTGCACCAATCGATCAAAGTCATCGCGGTTCGGCTGCAAAAGTGGCAATGCGTACACGGCCTCGACATCATCCGGCATCCCGGCAAAAATATTTTCAGTGTTGCGGCCAACGGGCAGCACGACCGGCGTCACATCTAACTTGTTGGTGATGCTTTGAATATTGGTCAACAAATCAGGCACGGCCTCAAGAAGCGCACGATTGACCAAAACAGCTACTTTTTTGAATGGGATCAGTTCGAGAAACGCGCGCAAATCGCGTTCGATTGTCGATGGAATGTGCACATAATTCAAATTGCGCACACCGCTTTTGCCGTCCCGCAGCGGCACACCTTGCGTCGCCACGTCGATCACAAAGGGTGCGATCACGGGCTTGGGCAATTCTCCGCGCTGACAGACCCGCATCGAAGCAATCACCCCCATTGCCAACACGATATCGACTTCGGGATCAGTCAGCAACTGGTTCAATGCGCTGTCTACGCCAGCAAGCGTCCAATTAGACACGATGCGTTTTTCGGCGGGAAAAAGCACTTTAAATTCGCCAGTGGTCAGATCCGTAATTTCACTTTCGAATAACTCGCGGACTTCCTGGTTGCGTTCCCAGGGTCCGTCAATCACAATGCCGATGCGTGTTTGTGCCCCGAGCCCTGTAATTGTGCAAAAAAGAAGCATCGCCGCCAGTAATGATGGGTATTTTTGAAGCGGATGTTTTGGCATAAATTTCTCCTTCGTCATGGGCTTCCGGTTGGAAGGATGCGTCGTTTCTGTATGTTCAAGCGACCATCAAGAAGTGCTGAAGATGCCCCACTGATCTGTGCAAAATTCTTTCAATGTAGGTAAGCAGCGGGCAAGGATGATCCAAGGGAAAAATGCCAAATCTGGGCACGCCGATTCGTTCATGGCCTGTAATTGAAAACAAGGCTGGGATGAAAGCTTGAATCGAAAGCGCTTGCTTTTTTAGCAGATTCCACCAGTTTGTAACGATGTACGTTAAGATTGTGAAAAGCTGAAAAAAGAAGTGCTTTTTGCCGTATTTCGTTAACAAGAATTGAACATATTAACGCAAATCTGTCTCAGTATGTAAATTCATTTTGTATAAAAAAAAGGATGATCAAATGAAAAAAATAGTTTTTCTGTTTGCGCTATGCTTTCTCGGCAGCAGCGCGAATGCACAGATCAGCGCAAAACTGATGCGCTACATGGATGTGTCGGACACGCAAATTACTTTTGTCTATGGCGGCGATATCTGGATTATGCCTAAAGCTGGTGGCACTGCGATTCAGGTCACCCATTCGCCCGGTGAGGAAAGCTGGCCTCGCTTTTCACCGGATGGCAAGGAGATCGCGTACACAGCAAGCTATAGCGGCAATGCGGATGTGTTTGTGATATCGACTCTCGGTGGTCTGCCGACGCGGTTGACCTACCAATCCCACTTCGACCGGATGATCGACTGGCATCCTGATGGCAAGCGGGTGCTGTTTGCTTCAGGCCGGGAAAGCGGCCGGCAGTCCTTTCGTCAGCTTTATCTGGTTAGTAAAGACGGCGGCTTGCCGGAAAAACTTCAAGTACCATATGGTGAACTGGCAAGCTATTCAGCCGATGGTAATCGCCTGGCGTATATTACCAAGATTACTGAGAACTATCCTTTTAAGCGCTATCAGGGTGGTTTGGCTTCGGATGTAATTATTTTTGATTTGCGCACCAATACAGCTGAAAATATCACCAATAACAAGGTGAATGACGGCCAACCGGCCTGGGTTGGCGACAAAATTTACTTCCTGTCAGATCAGGGTGAGGAGTTCCGGCGCAATCTGTGGGTGTACGACACTAACAGCAAAGCGACAGCGCAAATCACCAAATTTACCGATTTCGATATTTCATTCATGTCGACCGGCCCAAGCGATCTGGTTTTTGAGATGGGCGGCGGGCTATATTTGATGGATTTGAGCTCGCAGCAATACAAACAGATCGATGTGCATGTGGTCAGTGATTTGTCGGCTGAAATGCCGCGGTCGGTGGAAGTCGGTCGAAATATCAGCAATATGTCCGCTTCTCCTGAAGGCAAACGGGTTGTTTTTGAAGCGCGCGGCGAGCTTTTTAATGCTCCGGCTACGGAAGGTTTTACGATCAATATGACGCAAAGCAGTGGCGCATTCGATCAGAATCCCGCCTGGTCACCGGACGGCAAGCACATCGCATTTTGGAGCGATATGAGCGGCGAGTACGAAATTTACCTGCAAGCCAGCGACGGTGGTGGCGATGCCCAAAAGCTGACCAATCGTGGCAAAGGCTTTGGTTATGCTCTGTATTGGTCACCGAACAGCGAGAAGATCGCCTTTATCGATGAAACCAACACCATTTTTGTGCTCGATGTCGCCAGCAAAAAGGTGATAGCGGCCGGCAACACCAACTGGAATGTCGGGCATGGCGGCCGCTTCGGCTATCCGATCGTATGGTCACCCGATTCGAAGTGGCTGGCTTTTCATCAGGGCCTCGAAAATGCCAACAACGCTATCTTTTTGTATGATGTTGAAAATGCACGCTTGCAGCAAGCCACCAGCGGTTTTTTTGAAGACAACTCCCCTGCGTTCAGTCAGGATGGCAAATATCTTTTCTATCTCACCAATCGCGATTTTTCGGCGGCCTATTCAGACCTTGGCGACGGCACCTGGATTTACCCAAATTCTACGCAAATTGCATCGATCAGCTTGACAAAAGATGCGCCCTCTCTGCTCAGTCCGAAGAATGATGCGCTCAACAATGAAGAAAAGAAGTCTGATAAAAAGGACGATGCCAAAAAAGAAGAAAAATCCGGGAAAAAAGATAGCACGGGAGTGACTGTCAAAATTGATTTTGCCGGACTGGAGACAAGACTGATTTTGCTGCCGCCCAAGGCTGGCAATATCGGTCAGCTCACGCCCTTTGAAGACAAACTGGTCTATCTGCGGTTTCCGAATACTGGCTCCGGCGAGCGCTCGGCTTCGCTGATGTTTTACGATTTGAAAGAGCGCGAAGAGAAAGAAATCATATCGGACGTCCGCAGCTTCACCGCAACGGCAGACGGCAAAATGTTGTTGGTCAACAGCAATGGCAAATATGGCATCATCAAGCCAGCGCCAGGCCAAAAAATTGAGAAAGCTGTGCCGACCGATGGCTTGGCGATGAATCTGGTGCCTCGTGAAGAATGGCGGCAGATTTTTAACGATACCTGGCGGCGATATCGGGACTTTTTCTACGATCCCGCCATGCACAAAGTCGATTGGGATGGTCTGCGCAAACGATACGGCGCGCTGATCGAAGATGCGCGCACACGTTGGGATGTCAGCAATCTACAATCGAATCTATCGGCAGAACTGAGCGCTGGACATACCTACACGTTCGGTGGCGATACCGAGGACGTGCCTCGTCGCGAAACCGGCTTTCTGGGCATTGATTGGGAGCTGAACAACAATATGTACCGCATCAGGCGCATCGTCAGGCCGGCGGTGTGGGACACGGAAGTGCGTTCACCTTTCGATCAGCCGGGTGTCGAAGCAAGTGTTGGCAGCTTTATTTTGGCCGTCAACGGCATAGAACTCGATCCGAAAAAAGATCCCTACGCCGCTTTCGATGGGCTTTCGGGCCAAACGGTTTCGCTAATGATCAGCGCAACCGGCAAAAAGGATGACGCCAAAAACTTGGTCATCAAGTGTCTGACACAAGGCGAAGAAATCAACCTTCGCTATCTGGAATGGATCGAAAACAATCGCAAAATGGTCGACAAGCTTTCCAATGGCAAACTGGGCTATGTATACATGTCGAATACCGGCGGGCGTGGCCAACTGGAGCTGGTGCGCATGTTTTATGGCCAGTTGGACAAACAAGGTTTCATTATCGACGAGCGCTTCAACGGTGGCGGGCAACTGGCGGATCGCTTTCTCGAATTAATGAAGCGGCCGGTTGTGTACAATTTGCACTGGCGGCATGGACGCGATCACACCTGGCCGGTGAAAACCAACACCGGGCCGCTCGGCATGCTCATCAATGGCTGGGCCGGCTCTGGCGGCGATGGCCTGCCGTGGGCGTTCCAGGAATTGCAGGCAGGTCCAATTGTCGGTGAGCGTACGCTCGGTATTCTGGTCGGCCCCGCAACCGGGCACAGGTTGATCGACGGCGGCGGCATTACCGTGCCGGGCGCGCGGCTGTACGACAACGATGGCCACTGGTTCTGGGAAGGCGAAGGTGTGACGCCCGATTTCAAGGTTTGGGATGATCCGAACCTGATGGTGCAGGGCCGCGATCCACAAATCGAAAAAGTGGTGGCAGAGGTGATGAAGCTGGTGCAAGCGAATCCGCCTAAAATGACGCCCGCCCCTGCTCCTGAAGACCGCACTGCGAAGGGGCTGAAAGCGAAAAAATAGACTGCCTGAACGGCAATGAATAAAAACCGGCTCCATTTGCTAATTTGCAAAGCGAATGGAGCCGTTTTTGGATTTAGGAAAAAAGATAAGGATTTGCGTTTGCAAGCTGCAATTGAATTTGTTTGTATTGCGCCATTTAAGAATATTCAGAAGATCAAACTCAATCAGTTATTCTTCATTTGATTGCCAATTCTCGCCGCACGCCAGATGGCCAGACCTGAATGGGTAATAAAACCAGTAGCTACAGACGCCGCAAAGCCATAAGGTTCCCAATTCCGTAAAAATTTAACGAAAAGTGGAAGTCCCGGGAAAAAATAGAAAAGCGCATCTTCCGTGTCCATTCCGCCCCGTAAATTTGCCAGCATATCCCAATGACAAATTGCCAGTATTGCAGATATCGCCTGTCCGGATGGGACATCCCTTGAAAGATCTCTATTATGTGAGCAGACAAAGACTAAATCATTTATTATATTGAGCGAAGGATACAGCCACAATGCGACATCGGTCCATTTGTCGCCTTTTGTCTTTGTGCAAATGCTTGTCATAAGTAAGCTGCGAAATACAAGCGGAAATCCAATCCCAGCGATTTGGGGTATTGGTTTTTTCGTGTGAAAGGCTACAAATCCTGTAGTTGGACCCCATAGTGCTTGTACAATACTTGCGATGATGGCAAAGGTCTCTGAAGTGTTTGGATCAATATCGCCTGATTCTGAACGCTGCTGCGTCGAGCGTGTCGATGTCTGTTGTGCGGCTGCTGTTTTCGTCCCCGAAATCAAATTCGTGTCGGTGGCTTTTTCGTAAATGACCGCCGGCACGGCAGCGATAAAGGCGATCAAATTGAGCACAGTGAGCTTGGAGCCGACCACCCATTCGTACAGATCGCTGATAAACGGGATGTCGATTTCGTCGTTCAAAAAGTCGTGCAGCGTATCGCCGAGCTTGCCCAGCAGATCGACAAGCCCGCTTACGATCACCTCGATAAAATCCAGTGCCAGCTCGAAAAATCCTTCTGCAACATCGATCAATGCTGACAATGATGAGTTCAAAAATGCCGAGCTCGAATCAAAATTCAGCTTGCTGGCGACATCGAGCATTTCCTGAAACACTTCGTCTGTGATCAGTTTCTCTACCTTTTTGTAAAAATCGTTGATCGCATCGGTGGCATCACCCGCATCGATACCCGACATGCTACGCGCGCTGGTCGAAGGAGATTCGACCTGTCGGGCTGAGCTGTTGTTCGATTGCGGAAAGGCATTGTCGGTAAATTTTTGCGTCAGCCAGTTGTCGCGGGCACCATTGTCCGGCTCATCGCTGCCGGTTTCGCCGCCACTTTCGACATCGATGACTTTGCTGTCGCCGACGATTTTTCGCATTTCATCGAATGCCTTGTGCATTTGCGCTTTCAAATCACCGAAGCTTTCGTCCGTCATCGACTTCGCAAGGCCCAAAACCTCGTCCGACATCATGTAGCTCAGGCCCTCATTCACTGATTTGGCGATGTGCTTGCGCATTTCGTTGATACGCTGCCAGTCGAGTAGCCAGCTCAGCCATTCGATCACAAACTGGATCGCTTCGACGATGGCTTCGAAAATTGCCTCGACCAGCTTGACCGCCTTTTCGACCGTATCGACCACAAATTTGTACACCGTTTCCACGCCGTCGACAATCAGCGTGGCGACGGCTTCGGCTTGCTCTAAAAATTCATCGCCAGCGTAAACAACCAGATCGACAAAATCGGAACCTGCGTTATCTACGGCATCGGTGAAATCGTTCCATCCATCTTCAATTTCATCCCAGACTGCTCTGGCGTAAACACTTCTGGCCTGCACCTCGGTTTGCGTCTGCTCGGTATCGAGCTGCTGAAAGCTGGCACTGCCGGCGCGCAGACTGAGCGAAAAATTTTGCTCACATTTGATTTGCGAAGCGCTATCACCAGATTTAACCGTACGAATGGTGCCGCTGTCATAGCCGCGTGTAACGTAATCATTTTTTACTGACCGGCTTTGGACTGGCTGGCCGTCCGCACTCGATGGCTGGGTCATTTGCATGAGCGCTTTGACAGAATCGACCACCGCGCCGATAGCCTGATCATCATCCTGGTACTCTTTTTTGACAATTTTTTTATTGTTAAAGCCTTTGGCGTTTTTTAAGCCGTTTTTATCAATATTACACAAGTCTGAGTGCACCTGATTGTCGGGGTGGATGAGAATCTGCTCGTCTTCCACCATGAATTGTGCCCACAGCAGCAGACCTGGTGAAGAGAGTGAATTCGCTGGTGAGGTGATACGCACCTTGCCATTGCCATCGGTACTGACCTGCGCGAAGTTTCGTGTATCAACGCTGTACTCGATATTGCCGACCGAAATTTTGGTAGGTTCTGTCGCCCAGATGCGCACGTCCATGTTGTCGCGCGGTGCTCCATCCGGATCGGTCAGGGTGAGTTCAGTGGTATAGGTACTGATTTTTGTCGGTTCGGAAGATTTCTTGCCTGAGAAATCGAAATCCTGTACCAATTGCGAGGTGGCAGCATAGGAGCCAAACACCTCTTTGAAAGAAACCGCTGAGATTTTTTGCGAGCCGCGCAAATAAACAATGTCGTTGCGCAAGCCAATGATATCCGGGCCGTTGCCGTACTCGTAGTCGATGACTTGTTGTGTATCGATTTTGATCGCGTAGGAACGGTGGGTGTCAGCAATGTACAAAATTCCGTCCGACAGATATGAGCGGCCCATCGGCGGCATTTCCAAACGGATACGATTCATGATTTTCCATTGCTTTTCTTCTATTTGCTTGTATTTAATTGTCTGTTTTCCAGACTTGTTTACTTTAATGCCTGTCGGAATTTTGACAGTGGCCATCTGTGGCGTAAGCACGTAGATCGATTTGTCTTCGCAGGGGATGCATACGTTTTTGCCGTCGCTGGCGATTTGCGCGCTGATTTTCGAATTAAACGTGAGATCGCCGCTTTGCTTTTTGCGCTCAGCGATATTGTAGATGTAGGCTTTTTTGTTCCAGTCCGAAAAAAATAGATGCACACCGTCCGTTGCCAGTGGCGTATCGACCGCGCCACTTGTGCTGATCTCCCATTGCTTTTTTAGGGTTTTGACATCGAGAACGGCCACGCCATAGTTGCCACTGCTGGAAAAGCCATAAAAAATATAGCCGCTGCCGATCACCGGCTCGCCGCGGCAACTGCGGCCGTAAACTGCTACTTCATTACCATCCGAATCGAGCATGACCAACTGCTTGTCTGTTGCAATATAAAGATGGCCTTCAAATTCCTGCATCCAATTGACATAGCCGCCGGAAAATGTGGTGATTTTTTGGGTTGCTCCAGTTTCTAGGTCAATTTTGTAGAGTCTGCCGAAGTCTGTGGCAACCGCAATTCCACCTGCAAACGGGGCCAATTTGCGGGGATCTTTTTCAAAATCTGAGTACGTCGCCAGATGTTCGCCTGTAAATAAATCGACTGCCTGCACTTTGCTGCGGTTGCAAACCCAAACCGAATCGTATGCGAAACACCCATGCTCGCTGCCATCGGCATCGGCGTCCCATTTGAGCTGGCTTTTTTCTTTTAGAGCTACCATTCTTTGTTGTCTCCTTGCTGTTAAAAAAAATGATAATCTCAAAAAGATTTCATTATTTTTTCATAATCCAAGTTAAATGCTACCAGCTCTACATAAAGATGCCCGATCTCAAAATCGGGCATCTTTATGTGTTCGATAAATTTGTTGGCTTGCCTAAGTTGATGTCTGCAAGCCCGTCACTCATACTTCAAGGCAACCGCGGGATCAGTGAGCGCGGCTTTGGCTGCCTGGTAGCTTACCGTCAGCCAAGCGATGATCAGAGAGAGTACGCCAGCAAGCACGAATACACTCATTGGCACCGCAATCCGATAAGCAAAGCCATCCAGCCAGGCATTCATCGCAAAATAGGCAGCAGGCAGTGACAACAGGAATGCCAGCAGCACCAACCGGGTGAATTCTTTCGACAGCAATAAAATGATGCCACCGACCGAAGCGCCCAGCACTTTGCGCACGCCGATCTCTTTGGTGCGGCGCTCCGCCATGAACGACGCCAGACCGAACAAACCGAGGCAGGCAATAAAAATGGTCAGCAACGAAAAGCCGCCCAGCAACTTGCCGAGAACATCATCCGATTTGTAGAGCTTATCGAAATCTTCATCCAGAAAGGAGTAGTCGAACGTATAGCCCGGCACAATGCGCTCCCAATTCTCGCGCAGCATGGCAATGGTCTCGGGAATATTGCCCGGACGGATGCGTACGAAGGCAAAGAAGTTGGTGACAGAGTTGTAGCCGATGATTGCTGGCATGATTCGCTCGCGCAACGACTGGCTATGAAAATCGGCCACCACTCCCAAAACGCGGAATCGATTCGGATTTTGCGCAAATTGCAGCTCTTTACCGATCGCTTCCTGGGGATCATTCCAGCCGAAAGCTCTTGCCGCTGTTTCATTGATTAAAAATGTGCGAATGGTGTCGGCGCCGAATTCTCGTGAAAAGTCGCGGCCGGCCAACAGTTGCATGCCCATGGTTTCAATAAAATCGAACTCGCCGAAATAGGTCTGTACCTGCCAGGTTTCGCCTTCGGCAGCAGTGGTCGGGTGCATCACAGCCTGGCCGACCAGCGTTGCCGGTGCGCTGACTGATGCCGATGCATTCAGAATATTCGGATCGCGCAAGATGGCATTTTTGTAAGCGCGAAAACGATTTGCCGCGGCTGGATCGGTGAGCTGGATCACCACAACATGCTCCTTGTCGAAGCCCAGTTTTTTGTTGCGAACAAATTCCATTTGCTGATAAACGATACCGGTGCCGATGATCAGGATCACAGATATAGCAAACTGGAACACGATCAGGCCTTTTCGCAGCGCCACAGATCCGGAGCGGCCATTTGCACCACCACTTTTTAGCACAAGAGCCGGACGAAAGGCCGATAAAAAGAATGCCGGATAGCTGCCAGCGATCAGCCCTACCAACAAGGTGACGACCACAAGCTGTGCAAAAAAACTCGGTTCAAACACCGCGGAGAAGGCGATTGCTTTGTTTGCAATCACGTTGAACGCCGGCAAGCCCAGAAACACCAATAACAGCGAGAAAATCAGAGCGCCGAATGCCAGCAGGATCGACTCGCCGAGAAACTGCAAGATGATATGATAGCGCAATGCGCCGACCGCCTTTCGCATGCCGACTTCCCTGGCGCGGTTGGCGGAGCGCGCCGTGGCCAGGTTCATAAAATTTATACACGCGATCAACAGCACAAATAGAGCGACCGCTGAGAAGGTGTAGACAACGGTCATGTCACCATTGGGCGCAATTTCATTCTCCAGTTTGGAGTGCAAATGAATTTCCGTGAGCGGCTGCAAAAATGTGCTGACCTGAATGCCGCCCTGGCGGAACTGCTGCGGCACATGCCTTTCGATGAATTGCGCAAGTTTCGCTTCAAAAGCCTTTGGATCCGCACCATCTTCCAGCAAGAGATAAGAGTAGGAAAACGGAAATTGTGATTCAAGCGCATTGAGCAGATAGAGCGTTCTCGGGTCGTTCAATGACACGAACGAAGCCAGAAAGTCAAATTGAAAATGCGAGTTCGACGGCATGTTTTCAAACACGCCGGTAACATTGAAATAATATTGGTTGTCGAGTGTGAGGACTTTGCCCAGCGGATTCGCATCGCCAAAGTATTTTTTTGCCATGGCTTCGCTGATCACGACGGTATGCGGCGCCAACAGTGCTGTATTGGGATCACCTTGCAAAACCGGAATATCGAATACTTCAAAAACAGTTGAATCGGCAAAGGCCCAGCCTTTCTCTGAAAAGTGTCTGTTGTTGAAGCTCACCATCCAGCCCTGGCGCGGGGGTTTAAAGCGTACGGCATTGACGACTTCGGGATATTCTGCTGCGAGCCAGTTGGTCCAGATTGGGGGTGATTGCGCATTGCGCTGAAGGCCCTGGTTGGCTTGAATTTCAATGGCGATGCGGTAAATGCTTTCAGCGTGGCGGTGGTGGCGATCATAGCTCAATTCGTGGCGCACAAACAACAAGATGAGCGTGAAGCAGGCAAATCCTATCGCGAGGCCAGCGATGTTAATGATGGTGTAGGATTTGTATTTCAGTAAATTTCGCAATGCGATATTGAAATGACTCTTCAGCATGTGACCTCCCTCAGGAAAAATAAAGCAGCGGTAAGGCGTTTGGCATGGTTAATTGATGATAAGCATTTTTAAAAGACTGTTTTTTGTGCGAATTGTTACAGAATGAAATAAAAAAAGCCACAGCCGGACATGACGTCAAAGCTGTGGCTTCCAATCAGAATGTGAACGTGCTTACTTTAGCAAAGTCAGTTTACGGATTTGCCGGACGACACCGTCGACCTCGAGCGCATAGAAATAGTTGCCCGAAGACAGGTTGTTGGCCTGAAACTGTACAGTGTGTTCACCGGCTTTGTACTGGCTTTCCGTCAGCGTCGCAACGGTTCTGCCCATCAAATCCACCACCCGGATTTTAACGCCGGCATCCTGCGGCAGGCTGAAACCGATCATCGTAGTAGGATTGAAGGGATTGGGATAGTTTTGATGCAGTTCCAGCGAAGTCGGCAGGCCTGCAGGCTGGTCTTCTGCCAAAACCGGCGCGCTGTTTTTCGCTACAACCACATCGATTTCGTAAATGGTGGTGGTGCCGCTCACTTCGTTACCAACAACCAGCAACGGCTTGCCGGTCGGGCTTTCGTAATGCGGAATAAAAGCAAGGCCTTCCGGGCCGAGATCGCCGGCTGTGCCAGCTTCGGGATCGCCGCTGAAATCGCGGTTGTTGATATACTGCACGAAAGACGGATTGTACGGATTGCTGACATCATAAACCACAACACCACCCATCCGTTCGAGGCCGATAAAGGCATACGTGCTGGAGCGAATCTTTCCGACCACCACACCTTCGGGCTCCGGTCCCTTGTCGTCGCTGCGGTCATCGAAACTGCCGTTCTCTTCATTATCGGAGTTGAAATTATCGGGGTACGCCGCTGCGGTGATTTGCTCAATCGCATCGCCGCTGTCAAAAATCGGTTTGCCTTTTTCATTCCAAATGGTAAATGAGCGCCCACCGTACGAATAAATTTCATCAAAATCGCCATCGCCATCGATATCGCCGTTGGCAAGAGTCGTTTTCAACCGACCGAGATTCTCATCCAATTGCAGGGTAGCAGCATCCGGAAAGGCTATTGGATCGAGCACCAGGTCTTTAACGCGCACTTCTTCACTGTAGCCGTCGTAATCGCGGCTGTCGCCCTCATTTGCGGTAATCAAATAGGTTCTGCCGCGCTTGCTAAAGCTGACAATGCCGTCAGGCAAATACATGCCCTTGGTCGGCCAGTTGGCAATGTTGATGCTGCCGTCTCGATTGCTGGCGTCGAAGCCATTGCCGGCCTTGGTATGGTCTTTAAAACCCAGGCCGATGATGTCTTCAAGTTCGGCATCATCGATATCGATCACTGCGATGGCATTGTTTTCCTGCAATACAACCCAGGCTGTGCGGGAATCATCCGAGACCGTGATATACTCGGGCTCAATATCCTGCGCAACGCTGGCGCCGGGGCCGAAAATGCGTACGCTCGGATCGAGCTTGCCGCGCCGGTCGGAGTGCCGCCTTTTGTGCTTGCCACGACGGTGGTCATCGTCGTGTTTTTTGTCGGACCATCTATTTGATACATTGTTGTATTTGCCGAAATCGACCGTCTTGACATATTTCTGCGTGAGACGGCCAACACCTTTGGAAAGCTTGATAATGCTGACTGTACCTTCCGGATCAACCGTGTAATCATCGTTTGGTTCGCCTTCGTTCGCCACCAGCAGGTATTTGCCGTTCGGCGTAAAGGTCAACATGTCCGGCAAGGCACCGACTGTCACATCGTTCAGATAAGTGCCGTCCACATCAAAGAACACGACTTTGCCATTAGCCTGTTTATCGACATTTTGAACCGCAACGGCTACAATGCCTTTGTGAACGGCCACACTGTTGGCGCCAGCACCATAGGGCGTGACATCGATGGTAAAAAGCAGGTTTGGCGTACCGGGGGCACTGATATCGAGCACATCCAATGTGACAGCTTGCGCATTAACGACAAATAGCCGCTGTGTGCCGGGATCATGCGCAACGATCTCTGCGCCGCCCTCAGCGAAAATCCCCGATGCATAAGTGCCAATCTGAGTGAGCTGTATTGAAGTGGATTGCGCAACGGCGAGTGGAGCAGCGCACAAAAAGCTGAATAATCCTGCGAGTGCAATCATTCGTTTGAAATACCTACCATTTGCTGCGAGTTCGGTTGCAATCATCAATTCATCCTCCTTAAGAGTTGTAGTGAATAAGTGCTTTAAGGTGACTGCGGTGAATAAACGGTCGAAACAGCCACGATTTGCGGTGCTGTGATAATAGGAACTGAAAGTGAAAAAGCGATGAAGGCTGCGTGAAAGTTGTGTGCGATTTTTGTTACGATTGTTTGAAAAAGAACTTTTTGAAATGAAATGCGGGACCTGCAAAATGATGAATGCTGTTCGCAGTGCTTGGTGCAATGAGGCTTTGCGCGTTTTGCCTTGACTTTGGATGTGTTCTGTCCTTATCTACAAACCCGTTGTGCGAATGAAATAAGCCGTTGATGAGCACAAAACGGCCCAAATTGTCATGCCGGAGGCATCTATTTTGACGATTCCGCGGAATCTAGCGAAGTTTCCTCACGATGCCGAATGGATTCATCCTGAATGACAGGGGTACTATTGTTACATAAAAACAATGGTTTATCCGAAAGGACTATCGCAAAAAAAATTCGCACAACGCGTTATCTACAAGCGCAATTTTATCAGCGAGAACCATTAAATCATTTCTCGCCTGTTTGGAAAAACGTTAGGAGATTGCCATGCTGGAGATTGTTCAGTCACAGCAAAACGATATCGCAATTCTCTCATTGCAAGGACGGCTGGATACCAACACATCGTCGTCACTGGAAACGACGCTGGTGGATTTGGTGGAAAAAAGCCAGAAGAAGCTGCTGCTCGATCTTTCTGCGCTGGAATTCATTTCGAGTTCAGGATTGCGTGTGCTGCTGATGATCGCGAAGAGGGTGAAAGGAATGGATGGCAAAATGGTTTTGACTTCGCTTAAAAGCAATGTGCAAAATGTTTTTGAGATGGCAGGTTTTACCATGCTGTTCACGATTTTGCCAAGCAATGAAAAAGCGATTGAAGCTCTGCAATAATGCTTGTTCTGGTTGCGAAATGCCGACAGGCTGCTCGTAAAGGGTAGAAGTCCGAGATTCCGGAGAAACTTATTTAATGCGTATGAATCGGATTTTTTTTTCAGCATTGGGGCTGCTGATCATGCTGGCTCTGTTAGCGGGGAATTACTGGATTTTTCAAACAGCTTTTTCGGTCGACTATTTGGAATGGTATCTCAAAAATGGCGCGCTGTTTGGCATTGCCACCACTGCCTGCTCACTGGTGTGGGGCAATATGCGCGAACACGCAGGCCTGATCTCTGCAAATCCATGGAATTATTTAGGCTCGTACCTGCAACTGATCGGCTTGCCCATTTATACATTTGGAACACACTTAAAAAGCGATGACCAGAAAACTGTGCAAAGGCCACTCTTCGATTCGCTCATGACGGTGATCTTGTTCACCTCGATTTGTGCGGTTCTGTTGCTATGGTTGATCGTGGTGGTGCCTTTGCAGTACTTCGTGTATTTGATTGTGGGTGCACCCGGGCGATTGATGCGAAACTCCCAACGGCAGGCGATTGCGATGTTTAGACATTCAAGGTTGGAAGTGAAGGAGATCGGCAGGGAAGAGCCTTTGCCACAAGGCTGGTGGCATGCCAGCCTCGCCGACAAGCCGGTCGCCATAACAGGCTTGTTCAGCTCGCTGTTTTTTCTTGTAGTTAAATCATTGCTGTGATCAAATTGTTGTATGGATAATATGATGCCTGTGCACAATCCACATAAGAATTCGTCCCGATTATTTTGCATTTTAGATTCACCTGCAGTAGCTTTGGTGTTTTAAAAAATAAGGGAGGTTTACAATGAAAGTCTTAAAAGGCATACTCATTTTCATTGGCGCGATTGTCGTGTTGTATTTTGTCGTCGCTCTCTTTCTTCCAACTTCTTATGAACTCGACCGCTCGATTATCATCAACAAATCGCCTGATGTGGTATTTGGGCAAGTCTCGGATTTCAATAACTGGATGGGATGGAATCCCTGGACAAAAATGGAGCCGACTGCCAAGAGCACTATTTCCGGACAGCCCGGCACCGTTGGCCACTCCTGGGAATGGGATGGCAAACAGATCGGCAGCGGCAAACTCACATTTGCTGCGATTACACCTCCGCAGTCCATTCATTCGAAGATGGTCTTTTACCGGCCAATGGAAGGTACTGCTACAGATGACTGGACGTTCGAGTCCACGGAGGGTGGCACCAAGGTCACCTGGACCAGCGCTGGGGAATTGCCGTACGGCGCTGCACGCTATATGGGCTTGATGATGGACTCCATGCTTGGCACACAAATGGAGCAGGGGCTGAGCGACTTAAAAGGGATTTGTGAATCACTTCCCGAAATGGACACACAAAACGAAAAAATGGAAGAGGAGACGAGTGGCAGCAACTAACCAACCACCTGTTGAAGCGGGAAATAAAATCAATCGCCGGCAATTCGTGCAGACCTCAGCGGCAGCCGGGGCTGGGCTTGTGTTATCGCCCAACCTGTTGCGCGCATCTTTTTTCAATCAAAGCGATAATCTGAATGTGGCGATAATCGGGGTTGGCGCACAGGGGCAGGTGCTGTTGAGCGCGTGCCTGAAAATTCCGAATATTCGCTTTAAAGCTGTCTGCGATATCTGGGAAGACTACAATCTTAAGCGTGCATACAACCTGCTGAAAAAATATCGTCACGATGTCACGGCTTACGTCGACCATCAGGATATGCTGGCCCAGGAAAAGGACCTCGACGCGGTGATCATCGCCTCGCCCGATTTTTGGCACGCTCGCCATGCTGTCGATTGCCTTGGCGCCGGCCTGAACGTCTATCTCGAAAAGGAGATGTCCAATACGCTGGAAGGCGCGCGGCAGATTGTACAAGCGGCCAAAAAAAGTGACAAGTTGCTGCAAATCGGGCATCAGCGGCGAAGCAATCCGTGGTATCTGCATTCCTACCATAAATTGGTGAAAGAAGCCAATGCCCTCGGCACCATCACCACAGTAAACGGGCAATGGAACCGTTCGGTTCAGCCCGATAATGGCTGGCCCGTCAAATACGCCATTCCGCCTGCAATTCTGAGAAAATATGGCTACGACAACATGCACCAGCATCGCAATTGGCGCTGGTACAAAGGCAAGGGCGGTGGCCCGATCGTCGATCTCGGCTCGCACCAGATCGATATTTACAACTGGTTTATAGGCACCCAGCCGCGCGCGGTGATGGCAAGTGGCGGCACCGATTATTATGATAAAAACACCCACGAGTGGTACGATACCGTGCTCGCGACCTATGAATACGAGACCGAAAACGGTATTGTACGCGCTTTTTACCAAACGATCACCACCAACAGCAATCAGGGCTATCACGAAGTTTTTATGGGCGATCAAGGTGCCCTGGTGGTGTCGGAGTCGGCTGGCAAAAACGGCATTTATCGCGAGCCGAGCGCACCGGAGTGGGACAAGTGGGTAGAGCTTGGCTATCTGAATGCACCGGTCGCGCCGGCCGCACCAGTTGCAACTGGTGCGGTGCTGGATGTGCGCGAAACCGTGCCGCCACCCAAGTACACCATGCCGGTACAATTCAACGATCCCTATCATAAGCCTCATTTGGAGAATTTTTTCAATTCCATTCGTGGCAAAGAAACGCTTAATTGCCCGGTCGAGATCGGCTACGAAACCGCTGTCACCGTGCTGAAAGTCAACGAGGCTGTTGCCTCCGGCCGCCGGCTTACCTTCAAGCCGGAGGAGTTTGTGGCTTGAAAGCGTTCAAATGTCACTTTTACAATCTCATCCAATTCAAACGCCGCAAGTCGATTCAGCTTTGCAGTGCTTTTGTTTTGCTTTTCCCATTATCCGTTCTTCCCCAGGAAAGCATGCTCGGCGATGTCAGTGATGGCAGCCGCGCCGTACCGGTGCATTTGATCAAGCTCTACGATGAAGATGGCTCGGTGATCCGTCCGAACGAGACCCATCTCTTGCCGTTTTCTACTCGCGAGACCTGCGGCAAATGTCATGATTACCAAAAAATCAGTGCAGGCCTGCATTTCAGTGCCGGAAACCCCGCGGTACCGGCTGGCAGAAAAGGCGAGCCATGGGTGCTGACCGATCCGGTCACCGCCACCCAAATCCCGATTTCTCAGCGCGGCTGGAGTGGGACCTATCTGCCAGGTTCGCTCAGCATCACTCCGATGCAGTTTCTGCAAAAGTTCGGCGCGCACCTGCCAGGCGGTGGTATCGGAGAAGCGGATTCGCTGATCCCTGCGGAAAATTATTTGCGCTGGCAGGTGTCCGGCAAACTTGAAATCAATTGCCTGAGCTGTCATGATGGCGAAGCAGCACACGATCAGTCGCAATTCGCGGCGCAAATGCCGAAGCAGAATTTTCGCTGGGCAGCAGCGGCCAGCAGCGGTTTTGCAAAAGTCTCGGGTTCCGCCAAAGACATGCCCGAGCAATACGATATCTACACCGCCGTTCCGGCCTCCGTCACGGACAAGATTCCTCCGAGTGTGAGCTATGAGCGGAGCCGGTTCAATAGCAAAAATGAAGTCTTTTTCGACATTGTGCGCGATATCCCTTCGGAACGCTGCTATTTTTGTCATTCAACCAAAGTCAGCAGCGTCGAGCGCTGGCAACAGGATGACGATGTGCATGTGCAGGCAGGCATGCTCTGTGTCGATTGCCACAGCAATAGCCTCGATCACAACATGACGCGTGGAGCTGAAAGCGAAGCCGCATCCACGCACGCGTCTTCGCTGACCTGCGAAGGCTGCCACCTTGGCGGGGAGGATCGGCCGATGCTCGCCGGCAGGTTCGGCGCACCAAAACCACAGCATTTGGGTATTCCCCCTGTACATTTCGACAAAATGAGCTGCACGGCCTGCCATTCCGGCCCATTGCCGACAGAGCAAATTGCCACAGTAAAAACATCCCGTGCCCACAAACTCGGCACCCATGGCGTCCTGAAAAATGACGAAGTGCTGCCGCGCATTCTATCTCCTGTTTTCGCTAAACTGGAAAATGGCAAAATCGCGCCGCATAAACTGCTGTGGCCATCCTTTTGGGCTGAGCTGCATGGCGATAGCCTTGCACCGTTGTTGCCGGAGCGCGTGCAGCCTTTCCTGATCGCCAGCTATGTGGCTGACTCCATTAAAGCGCCGGGCAACTGGGTTGATATGCCGGACTCGATGATTGTGGCAGTGCTGGATACACTGGCAAAGCTGGACAGCGTCGGCACACAATTCGGCTATATTGCGGGTGGCAATCTGGTTAAACTGGTGTCCAGCGGCACATTGACTTCCGTATCGCACAGGGCTGCCAATCCGTATATGTGGCCGGTTGCGCACGATGTTCGGCCGGCTGCACAATCGCTCGGTGTGCGTGGCTGCGATGATTGTCACAGCACCGGCTCACCATTCTATTTTAGCGAAGTAGGCATTGCAACGCCGCTGGCCTCCGGGCACAGAGCAGTGCTGACGATGGCAGAATTTCAGGGTTCGAGCGCATTGTATCAGAGCGCCTTCGCGCTGTCCTTTCTGTTCCGACCCTGGCTCAAAATTCTCATCATAGCCTCAACGCTGATCATCGCTGCGGTTGTGCTGGTTTATGCATTTCAAGGGTTGGCGGGACTTTTAAAAACTTTCGCAGAGGAAAATTAAGCATGTTTCGCATCTTGCTGATTTGTGTATTTGCCAGTTCCATCGTCCTGTTTGTGTGGCACGCACGTTCGTTTTCTTTGAATGGTCAGCGTGCTTCATGGCTGCCACAGCCCGGACCGGCACAGCGCTCGATAAACGGCTTGCGCAAAATTGCCCTGCTGTTGGCAGCGGGATCTTTGCTGTTGCTGGTCTTCAGCGGTTTCCTGCCGAACATGGTCGTAGGGGCTGCGCCTTCCGGACTGCTGCTGCTGATTCATGTTGCCATTGCACCGCTGTTCGCAGTGAGCCTGATGCTGTGGATTGTTTTGTCAGCACACAACAACGCCATGCAAGAGCAGGACTGGCGCCAGCTTGTCTCATTGTTCCGCAAATCTTCTGAAGAATCCGTACAAAACGACGCAGCAAACCGAACAGCCATTTTAAAAATATGTTTTTGGTGCCTGGCGATTCTGGCTGTGCCAGTCAGCCTCACAGTGATGCTGAGCATGACCACGTTATTGGGCACTTCAGGCCAGAATACTGCTCTCAGTCTGCACAAGTACAGTGCCCTGGCGTTTTTCCTGATCGCCGTGGTGATGGCACATTTTGTTTTAGCCGGTCAACGGCAGAATAATCCATCCAAATCATCCTCCAAAAAGCAGGCTGCCATCGATGCCTCTGCCAAAAATTGAACTGAATCCTGCTGCAACCGATCTGCCTGCTTTTCATCGCTTTTCCCACCGTGCGATGGCCACTGTTTTCGAGATTTTTATCGTTTGTGACGATTTTCATTATGCTGAACAGGCTGCGCATGCAGCGTTCACTGAGCTCTATTTCATCGAAATGGAGCTGAGCCGCTATGTGCCCGGCAGCGATATTTCGCGCATCAATACGCTGCCGCCGAACCGGATTTTGCAGATTGGCCATTATGCTTTCGAATGCCTTAACGCTTGCAAAACGCTGCATACGCAAACGAATGGCACCTTTGATGTGTCTGTTGGGGCGGTGCTGGATTGCTGGCGGCAGGCTGGCAAAAAGGGCCAGGTGCCAGATGAAGCAGAATTGGCTGCGGCGAAACAGAAAACCGGCCTGGCCCGCCTGGATCTGGACGAAGCAACTCATACCGTTTGCCTCACTGGTGAGCACGCGATTTTGATCGATCTTGGCGGCTATGGCAAAGGCTATGCGGTAGACCGGCTGGCTGAATTGCTGGACGAATGGAGCATCGAGCATGCCCTGGTTCATGGCGGCACTAGCTCGGTTTTGGGCCGTGGCGATTTACAGCCGGGACATGGCTGGCCGGTCTCCCTCAGTCTGCCGGAGGCCGGACAAGCCTTTGCCACCTCTGCGTTGCGAAATCGTGCCCTCAATGGCTCCGGCTTGCAAAAAGGCCAGCACATTATCGATCCGCGTACCGGCGAGCCGACAACCTCGCAATGCGCGGCCTGGGCTGCCACCAGCAAGGCCGGCATCGGCGATGCGCTATCGACCGCTTTTATGATTATGTCTCCGCCGGAAGTGGAAGCCTTTTGCGCTGCCAATCCTGATGTGCAGGCCATGCTGATTCTCGATGAAAATCCAGGTGATGATGTCAATCACAAAATACGGCAATTTGGTGCCTGGCTGCAGCCGGCGCCATCCATTTGATCCGCTTTTTAAACCTGCTATTGGAACCACGCTTGCATAAAACTAATGCAGATGAGCTACAGTCAAAAATTACCACCAAGCCCAAAAGATATTATATCGATATTCAAAAAAAAGTCCGGCAGCCACTCTTTTCCTATGGCAAAATGTGATTCTATCTCTTGATGCTGTTTGTTTTCAGCCATTGGCTGTTGGCAAATTTTGGCAATAGCAAACACCCAATAGCCGGAGCATGCAAAGCATCTTGTCGATCATAGGCATCCTGTCAAAAACCAAACGTGAAAAATCGGGTAGTCCGCGCGACGGACGTATTCAGTAAGGAACTCTTCGCACGTTCCGGGATTTAATGGAAAGGCTTGTTCATTTGGAATAGACAGTTGGAATAGACAGTCGCCGCATAAAAATTCTTTGGGCAATATGCCTTTTTGTGGAAATTCGGAATGATTCATGGCTGAATTTCTTCATATTTCGAAAAACAGGAGCAGGAAATGCTGAATCGTAATTGGATGATCGTCGCTATAATGTTACTTTTTGGCCTGACAACACAGGCGTTCGCAGATAAAACGATTGAGGTGAAAACTCTACAGGGCGCGGATCTGCCCGGAATTGAAGCAGGCATTGCCGTGCCCACCAGCAACGATTTTATCGAAATCGATGGCTATATTTCCGCCACAGCCTATCACGACAACACCAGCCTGTATTTGGCACTCTCCGCACAAGAGAAGTCGATAGATCGCAGCCTGCGTGAAATCGGTTTGGCGCTAACCTTCAAGGGCAAAAGGCATGAGTTCAGCATCCGCTTGCAACCTGCTGGCGGCATGATGGGTGGCGGACGTCCGGTGCGCATTGCCAGTGGAATCGAACCGCTGTTGCCACAGTACCTCAACGATCGTTTGCGCGACTTTATGCCGCCGAGTGATTATTCGGCCTACCTGGTTCCGGACAAAAAGCGGCGCAGCGGCCAACTGATTGTGCCGGAATTTGATGCGCTGTATCAGGACTCTTCGGCGATTTTAGTGATGCGAATCCCACTCGAGAATCCTGTTTACCCCGAAGGCGTGCTGCCCTTTGAAAAAGATGGCAAGCTCAAGGTCGAGGTAGAGATCGGGGATGATTTTTTGTCGCGCGGTGTCATGGGTAGAATGGGAGGCATGACGTCTGCGGGCGGCAGGTTTCCATCCAATCAGTTCGGCGAAAACGATGGTGACAGGCCTGTTTTTGGGCACGAAAAGTTTGATGCTGAATTATTGATGCCAGGGTGGGCGGACATGCCACAAGGCGGGAAAGCCGCACCAAGTGATTTCAATCTATCCGCTTACCTCGAAGAACTCGATGCATGGTCAGCGCAATCGTCTCTCGGCGGGCGCGGTGGCTTTGGCGGTGGACGTCCGGGACCGGGTGGCATGCCGCCTGTGTCGTTTCAAGCCCTGTTTGCCGGCGAACAGATCGTCAAGAGCGGCATTGAATACGTCTCAACCTTTCTGGATTTATCGAATGAAGAAAAGCAAAAGGCCTATGCGGATGTGCGCGACCAATGGCAGACCAGCGAGTATTTTCCGGTGCTACTGACGATGCGCACCAACATGCACGAAAGCTATCTCGATTTAAAGCGCTGGACCCTTTTTGTCGAAGATGAAGATCACCGTCAGTACGAAGCGCTAAAAGTGGAGGATGTAACGAATGTCGGTATGCGATCCCGGCCCGAAGGCGAAGATGGTCCAGAATTGGGGCGCTCTGTTTTTTCTGCGCGCATGAAGCGCCTGGTGCTGTTGTTTCCGCGCGAGAGTTTCTCCGGCAAACAAATTTGGCAGAAAAAAGGCAGCAAAATGACTTTTGTCATGATCTCCAACGACCACCCCGACCAGCGCCTGGAGGCTGAATGGCGCATCCCGAAATAGAAAACTTGATCTGCAAAATAATCAAGCAGCGAGGCCTCCCCTCAGCGCCAGTTTGGCCGTGGTGAGCCCAGTGGCCTCGCTGCTTTTGATAAGAGCTAAGCAAAATTCATTTCTACAGTTTGGTCACTTCCAAAAACACGATGTTTTTAAACTCATCACGAAAAAGATGATAGTGATAGGCGTTTGGTGGCAGCCCCTGCAGCAAGGAAATCATCGCCTGCTCATCGCGGTAAAATAAATGCCAATCCATGAAGGTTTCGATATAGCCACTATCAATCAGATTAGGGGTGAAATTGGCGATAATGAATTTTCCTCCTTTCACGAGCATGCTAAAAACTCTGACGATTAGCTTTTTCACAAATGGATTTTTGAGATAGTCTGAAAGCCCCAGTGTATAAGCCAGGTCAAATTGAGGGAGTTGCAAATCGCTTTTGAGCAACTGCACCACGTTTGCCTTGACCGTCTTAATCTGCCAGATTTCCTTCGCTTTTTCATCGACAATATGCAGGCTTTCTTCATCCGCATCCAGTCCGTAATAATTGCTGATTTGTTTCAATGTGGATGGCGGCAGATCGAAAGCTTCCCGCATGTGCCCGCAGGCGAGAGAGAGAATGTTGAAGTGTTTCTTGTCGACTACGAGTTTTTTGATGATATCCGCGATGATGAATCTGCGGCTGCGGACACTTTTAGGGCCAAGCATGCGATATTCCCAATTGTATACCTGGGAGCTGAACTGTGGTTGATATTCATAGAGGTAGTCCATGAGAATGGCATCACCTGCGTAGCCTCGCGGCTTGGTGTAGGCCCTGTGCGAGATCGGCGAAGTGTGGATGGCCTGGGTTAGTGGATGGTCTCTGCAGATTTTCGTGCAGAAGGTTTGCCAGATGTCCTTTGGCCACCTGTTGCGGTATTTCCATAAATCAAAATAGACTTGGTTCAGCGCGATATTGGTCTGTTGCTTTTGTAGCAGTTCACAGCTTCGGTCGAGCAAGGCGATGGCCGGTTCGAGTTCATTCATCGAAACTTCCTCCATTCAAGCCGGGATAAATTGGATTACTAAGCGCCTATCTGGTTAGCATCATTTTGCGGGTTTTCACTTCCTTGCCGATTTTTAACCGATAGAGGTAAATCCCCGAGCTTACGGGGTGGCCTGCTGAATTTGTACCATTCCATTTTATTTGCACCTCTCCCGCTGCTTGACGGCTATCTACAAGTGTTTTAATTCTTTCACCTAACAGATTGAAAATGTTTAGGCTAACATCAGATGCTCTGCCGACAAAAAATGTCAATGTTGTGCTGGGATTAAAAGGATTTGGATAATTTTGATAAAGCTCAAAATTTACTGGATTTTGCGAAAATTCAATGCCTTCATTTTGAATCTTCGTCGAGAGCATGGCAGCCGCCACATTAGCAGCGACCATTTGTGCGCCCTGTGGATCTGGATGCACGCCGTCAAAGAAGTGCTGTTGGAACGGAAGCATGAGAGAATAGACATCGATTAGAGGCAGGGCTTTAGCTGACGCCACCGAGTCGATGAGCAGTAGCACTTCATTGGTGAGTAGCGAATCATTGAGTCCGAATAAAGGTTGAAAAATCGGTGGTGGCTGGCAGATAAATATTTGTGGCTTGGATGAAAGCTGAGCAAATGTATCGATCAAGGCAATATAATCGGGAATGAATTCTTCTTTGAAACTCCAATTCGGGTTTCTGGTATCGTTGCTGCCGAGCATAATAATGACCTTATCCGGATTGAAGCCAAGGGCGTCCTTGAAACCGAGCGAGTCTGTATCCCAATAGGGAAAGTCGCCCTTTTTGAGCAAAGTTCTTCCTGCCTGACCAAAGTTTCTGACCTCATAATTCCCGCCAAGGATGCCTGCAAGCTGTGCTGGGTATGAATCGCTATCTGGATTCTCAAGGCCGAATCCTTGAGTAATGCTGTTGCCAACACAGGCTATGCGAATGGGAGAGTTTTGTGCACGAACTGGTCCTGTAAACAAAATGAACATGAATGCCAAGATCACTAATAATCTCGACTTAAGCATAATTGGCTCCTTTCCTGAAACTTTGAGTAAAGAAAATGAATTGACTGCAAGTTGGCTGCGGTCAATGATTTACCGGACGCCTAAGGAGAATTCAAAAATAATGCCATTTTGGTTGGTGTGGTTTAAGTTGTTGAAAATTAATAATTATAGGCTGGATAGTGTTGGGCTGAATAGTGCTAAGGGAAAGATATTAAGAAGGCAGAAAGTTGATGGTTTTCAGAAATTGCTGTTTTTATGAAAGTTGGATGAGATGAAAATTGCCACCTGCTAAATCTTGTACTTCTGCATCTTATACCGCAATGTCGGGGTGGGGATTTTAAGCAGCCGGGCGGCCTGCGATTTGTTACCACCGGTTTTGTGCAGCGCTTCCTGAATCAGCTCGATTTCGTGGCGCTGGAGCTTTTCCTCCAGTGACTCATGATGGTGCAGATCGTGCATTTCTCGTCGTTTTCTCTGGAAGGAACGTTTCTGCTCAGGTGGCAGGGCTTTGCGTGTCAGCACTGTCGCAGCCTGGTCGGTACGCGCCACCAGCCGTTCGATAAAATGCTCGAGCTCACGAATGTTGCCGGGCCAGGGCTGCTGGATAATGAAATCCATCACATCTTCTGCAATGCTGTGCAGTGCCTTGTTTTGTTTTTGCGCGAATTTGTGCAAAAAATGGTTGGCCAGCAGTGGAATATCTTCTGCCCGCTCTGCCAACGCAGGAAGCTTGATCGGATAAACATAGAGCCGATAAAAGAAGTCCTCTCGAAAGGTGCCATCTTGAACTAAATTCCATAACGAATTGCTTGAAGCGGCAATGATCCGTGCATCGATTTTGCAGGTTGTGTTGCTGCCAACCGGACGAAATTCGTTCTCCTGCAGAGCACGCAGGAGTTTGGCTTGCATAGCTATCGGCATCGATGCAATTTCATCCATGAAAATCGTGCCGTTGTGACCGCTGGCCAGCAAGCCTGTTCGATCATTGATTGCGCCGGTGAAAGCGCCTTTTTTGTGGCCGAAAAGCTCCGATTCAAACAAGCTTTCTGTTACAGCGCCACAGTCAAAGCCAACAAACTTGCCATTTGCCGTCTCGCTAAACTTGTGGATGGCCCGCGCGACCAATTCCTTGCCCGTGCCATTCGGCCCCTCCAGCAAAACACGCACGTTGCTGCGGATTGCATACTCGACTGATTCCAGCATTTCGATGAAGGCTTTGCTTTTGCCAATCAGGCCAACTGAGTGATATTTTTGCAACAGGGCAGAGCGTGGTATTTTAGGTTCAAAGTAGGCTTGCATCTCCTGCACATCGTGCAGGTGCGGCGCTGCGAGTGTGATGATCTGCTGCAAAACATGTTGGTCTTGTTGATCGAATCCGCCTTCATGCTTGTTGATCAAAATAAAGGTGCCGAACAGGATGTCCCGATGCAGGAGGGGTACACCGATCGCATTGCGGACACCGGCTTTGGGCAGATTGGCGTTATGGAATCGCTCATCCGATTCAGGATTGTCGAGCAGAATCGGCTGTTTGTTGAGCAAAATCCAGCCGCAGAGCTGCTGGTGCGCTTTGCTGTATTTTTGCGGTGTGTGGTTGCTGCCGGCCCGAAAAATGGTTCGGATGGTTTTGCGGGTGCCGGGATTGATCATCAACAGCAAGCCGGCTTCGGCGTTACAAAGCGTGCGTGCATGTTCCGTGACCAGCCGAACGATCTCATCAAAATCGGTCTGGCGGTTGAGCAGATTGGCCAATTCGAGCAGGTTCTCGAGTCGATCAATGGAATTGTCGGAGGAGTGTTGTTCGGCATTCATCATGTTCAGAAGTGCTTTGACTATTCAAGTTAAAGTCTGCAAATGGTTTAGTATCTAATTGCCACCAGGATCATTCTATTGTCGTAGCGCATCAATGCGTGCCCGCGCGATTTCGAGCTGTGGCCGCAACTCCGGATCACAATCCCGCCACAGCTCGATGAAGCGTTGATAATGCTCGATGGCCTGTTCCTTGTCGCCGATTTCTTCATAAATTTCAGCCAGCAGGCGATGCTTTGGCGCGCGATAGGCGATGGCGGGATAGGAGAACGTGCCGATGGTCGACAGCCAGCGAATTGCGTCTTCGTACTGGCCGAGTGCACGATAGCACCGTGCGCGCAGAAAACGTTCGTAAAGTTGGGCATCGACGAATTGCAAACGAAAATTAGCACACCAATCGAGATTGGGTTGCTCCAGGGTTTTAATGGCATTTTCAGGCATGCCGGACTGAAAAGAGATAAAAGCTCGTACGCTGGACGCCAAAGCAGAAGCCATTTTTTGTTCAATTTGCGTTAGCTCTTTGCCAGAAAAATGCTCTTGAAATTTTGCAAGAGAATCGGCGTGAAGGTTTGCAGTTTCTATATCTTTTAGTTCACAAAACAACAAACCAAGCGCGTAATTTCTACGGATGAACGCCATCGATTGATCCGGATCAGCATATACGCCGCTTTTAGGAATCCATGCACGAGTGGCCTGCCAATATCGAATGTTCTGAATCTGTTTGCGAATCATAGCCTCTGTGGCATCTGCATAGGGGATCAGCAGGTAGAGTGCTTTTTCATCGATTGGATAGTCATCAAAAAAAGATTCAGCGATTTTCATTTCCTTAAGCGCCGCCGTTCTCTGCCCACGAGACATCGCGAAATAAGCACTTACTTGCGCTCCGCGCGCCTGCCAAATATCCGAATTACCTGATCTTTTTAAAAGCGAAGCCACTGCTTCATGATCTTCAGGATTTGCAGTGCTCATTGCAATGGACCGGCTTAAAAACCAGGCACTGGTCGCAGAGTGCTTTTGCAGCTCTTGCAGTATTTTCTGTTTTGTGGCAACATCGCCTTCAATAAAAGCTAAGCGGCGTCGTTCAAATGGCGCCCAGGATCCGTTAGGCGATAATTGCAAACGCATTTTGGAGAACTTTATGATGTTTTGGATGTCACCGTTGCGCTCTGCCATGCTCGCTAAATAGGCAAGATAGAGTGCATTATCTGGCCCAAGTTCATAACAGCGGTTAGCGGCCATTTGCATTATCTCAATTGGCTCGCCAAGACGGGGGCCATAAAATTCGAGTGCTTCAAAGTAGATGGACCAGACTTCCAGCTCACCTGGATAAAGTGTCAGAATTTGCCTGCACAGAGCAATGGTTTTTTTAAAATTTCTCGTGACGACATAGTTGTACAGTGCTTCGAATAGCAGCTGCTCGCGGATACTCAATTGACTGCTATATTGCATGGCTTTTTCAAGCAGAAAAGCACGATCAATTGACGGGCCCTGGTAACCGGATGTGCGAGCAAGCCGAAAATAGGCTAATGCAAAAGTCGAATCGTGAGCGATGGCCTGTTGAAAATATTCCATCGCCTTGGTGTATTCTTCCGAACGCAATCGCGCTTCACCCGCAAGGTAGGCTTTCAATGCAGTGGCAGATTGCGTGGTGCGCCGTGCCAATTGTTGCACCGGACTACCTGATGTGTCGCTGCTGAACACCAATAATTGCCGGCCGAGATCATCGATCAGTTGGTACAGATCGTCCGAAACGCCGGTCTGGCTTTCTGCTGAGGCCAGCACGCCATGGCCGGTACGATGCAGCGAAGCCGTGAAGCGCATTTTGCCGCCGATATCGTAAATATTGCCGCGCACAAAATATTCCGCTCCCAATGTATTGGCCACCGCTTCAATTGCGCCTGGATCATTCAGGTCAGTCTGGTTGTGTCGGATTTGGTTGAACACCACGGCCGGATCGATGCGCCGCAGCTCGCCTGCACCATCGAATTTCATGCTGAGCAGATCGATCATGCCCTCGCGCAGGTAGGCGAGGCTGTCGCTGCCGTGCAGCGCAAACGGCAAAACCATGACGCTGTTCTGGTGAATTGTCGATTCTGGAGCTATCCCATCATTGTTGCCGAGACGCCAACTTACCGTCGCCACAACTGCCAGGAGTACAAGCAATAATGTCGTCAATAATGCCCGGAGCGGGCGCGCTTTCTGGCTTGTGGTGCCGCGTTTGGCCGGGCGAACCACGCCGGATAAATGTGCTTTTTCACTTTGCAGAGACTGTAATGCCGTCAAATCATCCAGGCGATCATCGGGATGTTTCGCCAGCAATCCCTGAACCAGCTCGACCAGTAGCAGCGGCAAATCCGGGCGCAGGCTTGAGATGCCCGGCGGCACTGCGTTGACAATCTGATACATCACCGCCTGATCGTATTCAGCATCGAAGGGCCGCCGTCCGGCAAGCATTTCGTAGAGAATAACACCGAGTGACCACAAATCGGTGCGGTGGTCAACTGGATCACCTTTGACCTGCTCCGGCGACATGTAGGCAGCTGTGCCTAAGGTTGAACCGGTTTTGGTGATCGTCTGCTGGCTGCGCAATTTGGCGATGCCAAAGTCGAGAATTTTGACTTCGCCACGCTCGGTGATGATGATATTCGACGGCTTGATGTCGCGGTGGATGATGCCCGCTTCATGCGCTCGCGCCAGTCCGGCTGCGATCTGGCTGGTGATATCGATGACCTTTTCGATTGGTAGAGACGCAAAATCTTGCGTCTCTATGAGATCCTGCAGCGTCTGGCCATCGTAACAGGCCATCACGATAAAAAGCTGGCCATCGCTGGTTTGGTCGATTTGATGGATGGTGCAGATGTTTTGGTGATCGAGGGCAGAAGCGGCTTGTGCTTCGGCGGTGAAGCGGGCTTTGGCTTCGTCGTCGGTGAGCAAATGCGGTGGCAAAAATTTCAGCGCAACGGTGCGGTGCAAGCGGGTGTCTTCGGCTTTGTAGACAATGCCCATGCCACCGTGGCCGAGCTCATCGAGAATTTTGTAATGCGAGATGGTTTTGCCAATCATGCGCACATTCTCATCGCAAATTCAGATGAAATTTCGCAGTTCCCCATGCTGTAAATTCATAACAAGATTGAAATTAGGGCCCGCCATTTCAACAGATAGGTTTTCCCCACACTTTTGAAAAAGGCATTTCCGCGTGGGACTGCGGCTGGTTTTATTTGTGAAAATAGAATCTTTTCTCTTTCTTGAAAGGAAAATTGCACAAAATTTTTTTGAAAATAGGTTAGAGAAATGAAAGCAATTGTATTCACGGGCAAAGAAAAGGTATCGTGTGAGCGTGTGCCGGATCCGCGTATTGAGCAGTCGACAGATGTGCTGGTACAAGTTGAACTGGCAGGCATTTGCGGCTCGGATTTGCATGTCTATTTTGCACGCGAGCAGGGCCTGGATCACGGTACCGTGATGGGGCACGAGTTTGTTGGGCGCGTGCTGGAAGCTGGAAAGGATGTCCTGCAGTTTCGAAAGGGCGATTTGGTGATGTGCCCGTTTACAACGAGTTGTGGTAACTGCTTTTATTGCAGAATTGGCCTGACCAGTCGCTGCGAACGTGGCCAGCTTTTCGGCTGGGTGGAAGGCGATGCTGGCTTGCATGGCGGACAGGCTGAACTGGTGCGCGTGCCGCTCGCGGACACCACGCTTGTGCATCTGCCGGAAGATGTCAGCCCGCTGGAGGGGCTTTTGCTCGGCGATATTTTGTCGACTGGCTATTTTGCCGCGAAAAATTCGGATATGCGCCCTGGCATCGCTTGTGCGGTGGTCGGTTGCGGCCCAGTCGGTTTGATGGCGATTGCCAGCGCAATTGAACTCGGCGCCCGGCGGGTTTTTGCGATCGACCGCATCCCGGAGCGGTTGCAGTTAGCGCAAAAGTTTGGTGCCGAGCCGATTGATTTCGCTGAGAACGACGCGGTTGCGCTGGTGCGCGAGGCTACGGATGGCCGTGGCGCCGATGCCGTACTGGAAGTGGTTGGCAGCGCTTCGGCGTCGCAGATGGCGTACAAACTTGTACGACCGGGAGGCGTGATTTCTGTAGTTGGTGTGCACACCGAGCCAACGTTTGCTTTTTCTCCGGAAGCAGCTTACAATAAAAATTTGACCTATAAAATCGGCCGCTGCCCGGCACGGCATCTCATGGGGCAGCTTGTGCCGGTTGTGCAAAAACGCCGCTTTGATTTTGTCAGTATCATTTCTCACCAAATGCCACTGGATGACGGTAAAATAGGCTATCGGATTTTTGCAAACAAAGAAGATGGATGTACCAAAGTTGTCTTAAAACCGTGAGAAATTGCATCTGGCAAGGCAAGAGAAATATCTTGATTTTAAGGAGCGCGGTTAATATATTTGACGTCCGTCAAAATGGATCAAAATTTAAAAGAAATAAGGATTGAAATGGAATGCTTGCTCATGAAACGAACCGATGAGCTGCTTGTGAGAGCTTCGCTAGCTGACTGCGCGAAAGCTTTATTTCATTTCAAAAACTCCGAAAAATAAAAATGCACCTGTACGAGGTGCTTTTTTGTTTCAGCGCATCTGGATTTGCTGAAACGCCAACAGACGAGAGGAGATCGTATTGAGAGAGGCGATTAAGAACTTGCTTCATATCCAGCAGCTCGATATCAAGCTGGATCAGATTGAGCGCGACAAGGGTGATTTGCCTGCGCGGGTTGAAACTTTGAAAAACAATCTTACTCAAACGCAAGAAGACGCAGATCAAGTCAAGTCGGAGTGGGATGCATTTGAACGTGAAAAACGTCAATTGGAAAATGATATTACCAAAATGCAGGAACAGAAAAAGCACAACGAAGAAAAGCTTTATGCTGTGACAACAAATAAAGAATATGATGCGGTTACCCTGGAAATCGAAACCGTGATCAAAGGCATTGACGAAGCGGAAACCGGTGTGCTCGAACTGATCGAAAAAATCGATGCGCAGAAACAAAAACATGAAGACATTGTCACCCAGCTCGAAGAAATGCAGGCCTCCTATCAAACGCAATCCCAGGATTTGCAGAAAAAGATCGAACTGAACGCTGACAAGGAAAGTCAACTCAAATCTGAACGCAAAGAAATCGCCGCACACGTGCCAGCCCAGCATCTGCGGCACTATGAGCGTGTGCGCAATAACAAAGGCGGCACAACTTTGGTCGCTGTTGTGCGCGGCGCGTGCGGGGGCTGTTACACACAAATTCCTCCGCAGCGAGTGATGGAAGTTCGTGACCAAGACAAAATCATCGCCTGTGAAAGCTGCGGCCGCATTCTTTATTGGCAAGAGGAAGAGGACAGCGTTCCGGCTGCGTAAAGCAGTGCATTGGAAGCTGAGAAACAAATACTGGGCTGCCTTGAAAGCTCTTTGAGACTGCCGGAAAATTGTTTTTTGTCCTTCTGAGCATCTCGATCATTTTTTCGACAGTCTTTTTACCGTCTACATGCGCGTTTCATGAATTATTTCGTTAATTAACAATAATTACTATATATCAAAATTTCCAGAGCAGGCTGGACGGCCGCCTTCGTTCCGGGCCATGTGTCCGAAATGAGGGAGGAAAGTCCGAACTCCAAAGGGCAGAGCGGTCGCTAACAGCGACCCCGAGTGATCGGGGGAAAGTGCCACAGAAAACAGACTACCTCGTGTCCGATTCGTCGGGGCGGGGAAAAGTTGCAATGGTGGGGTAAGAGCCCACCGCTCGCCGTGGTGACATGGGAGGCATGGTAAACCCCGCTCGGAGCAAGACCAAATAGGTGTCGTTTTCCCGAGTTTTCGGGAAAAAGGGTAGCCCGCCCAATCTCGCTTGCGAGGACGAAACGGGTAGGTCGCTCGAGCCTGGTGGCAACATCCGGCCCAGATAAATGGTCGTCACCTTGTTGTGGCGCTCCGGCGTCGCTGCAAGGCACAGAATTCGGCTTACAGGCTTGCTCTGGAATTTTTGTTTTTTTGATAAGGAGCCTGTTTCACGATGCAGACCAGTTGGACGCTAACCAATGCGTTTTCCGATGAAATTGTTACCAACCTTGCGAAACAGTTGACCATCCCCAATGTGCTCGCCCGTGTCCTGCTCAATCGCGGCATTGACTCTTTTGACCAAGCCAAAAGTTATTTCCGTGCCGACATCGAGCATCTCTACGATCCCTTCATCATGGCGGATATGGAAAAGGCCGTCACTTTCATTGTTGATGCGCTGCAAAACAAACGCAAAATTCTCATTTATGGCGATTATGATGTCGATGGTACGACATCCACGGCCATGCTCATCCTGTTCTTCCGTCAGCTCGGCTATTTCGTCGATTACCACATTCCGAATCGCATTCAAGATGGCTATGGCATGAGCATCGAAACCGTTGAGGCGGCCCATAAAAAGGGCGTCGACTTGATTATCACAGTGGACTGTGGTATCACGGCTATTGAAGAAATTAAGCATGCCCGCAAATTGGGCCTGGATGTCATCGTGTGCGACCATCACCAGCCCGGCCCGGAATTGCCGGATGCCATCGCCGTGCTCAATCCTAAGCGAAGCGATTGCCCATATCCGTTCAAAGAGCTGGCTGGCGTGGGCGTATCTTTTAAGCTCGCACAAGCCATCGCCCAAAAGGTCGGCCACAGCTTTGATGAACTCTCTAAACTGCTGGATTTGGTAGCGATCGGCAGCGCCGCGGATATCGTTCCGCTGGTCGATGAAAATCGCATCATTGTGCGGGAAGGCTTGAAGGTGTTGAATGAGACCGGCAATTTAGGCTTACGCGCCTTGCTGCGGAACACCGGACTGGCTCAAAAGACCATCGGCACGGGGCAGATTATTTTTATTTTGGCGCCGCGCATTAACGCTGTTGGGCGCATGGGCGATGCCAGCCGCGCGGTGGATATGCTGATCGCGCAGCACGAGTCGCAAGCCTATGCTATCGCCAGCATTTTGGAGCATGAAAACAAGCAGCGCCGCAATCTTGATGAAGAGACGTTTAAGCGGGCAGTCGATATGGTGGAAAGCAAATTCGATCCGGAAAACGATGCCGCGTTTGTACTGAATTCAGAAGAATGGCATCTGGGTGTGATCGGGATTGTCGCCAGCCGCCTGGTGGAAAAATATTATCGGCCAACTGTGATGATTTCCACCGAGAACGGCATCGGCAAAGGCTCTGCTCGCAGCGTGCCCGGTTTCAATATCTACGATGCCCTGGAGCATTGCTCCGACTTGATGATGACCTTTGGCGGCCACAAGTACGCAGCGGGACTCAGTATCGAAAAGGAAAAAATCGAAGAGCTGCGTGAGCGCCTGAAAACCTACACTGAACAAAATCTGACCGGCGACATGCGTGTCAAAACCCTCTCCATCGATGGTGAGCTGGCCTTTTCCGAGATCGACGATAAGTTCATGCGCATACTGAAAATGATGGCGCCGTTCGGGCCTCAGAATATGCGCCCGGTTTTCATGAGCTCAAATGTACAGGTGGTAGGCAATGTGTCGGTCGTCGGCAAAAATCATTTACGCTTCCGTGCCTCGCAGGACGGAATCATTTTTGACACCATTGGCTTTAACCTTGGCGGTTTGTTGCACAGAGTGACGAGCAATCCCAAAGACCTTGAAATCGCGTATTTGGTTGAAGAAAACGAATGGCAGGGGCGGATCAGCACACAGCTCAGAATTAAGGATATTCGATAGTGAAACCATTCGAGTCCAGCCTGCAGGTGCAGTCCGACGAGTTCAAAAAGCGCAAAAACCACATGCTGAATCTGTTGCAGGTTCTGCAGCAGCGCAAAAATGAAATCAGAACGCCTTCGGAAAAAGCCGTTGAAAAGTTGCGCAAGCGAGGGAAATATCCGGCTCGCGAAAAAATCAATCGCGTTCTCGATCCGGGCACGACTTTCAATGAGATCGGGCTGTTTGCGGCCTATGATATGTATGCGGATATCCCGGGTGGCTACCCGTCAGCAGGCACGGTAGTTGGCATTGGCACGGTTTCTGGAAAAAAAGCCGTGATTGTTGTCAACGATCCGCTGGTGAAATCGGGAGCCTGGGTTGAAATTACCTGCAAAAAAAATCTGCGTGCGCAAGAGATCGCCATGGAAAATCGGCTGCCGATCATTTACATGGTCGATTCGGCAGGCGTCAATCTGGAACGGCAAGCAGAAATCTTTCCTGACCGTGATCACTTCGGCCGCATCTTCCGCAATAACGCCAAAATGGCTGCGATGGGGATCCCACAAATCTCCTGTGTGTTCGGCTTTTGCGTGGCTGGCGGCGCCTACCTGCCGGGCATGTCCAGCGATTTGGCGATGATTAGCGAGCACTCCAGCATGTTCTTGGCCGGACCTTTTCTGGTGAAATCCGCACTCGGCCAGGAGGTGGATTTGGAGCATCTCGGTGGCGCCAGCATGCACAATGCCATCAGCGGGGTTGCAGATTACCAATTTGACAGTGAAGACCAGGCTTTCGAGTGGATTCGTGACCAAATTGCTGCAGTCGGTCCCGAGCCAGCCTCGCCCTTCGAGCGCAGCGCTCCAGCAGAACCGGCTTACGATCCGGATGAACTGCTTGGCATTTTGCCTACCAATAAAACAGCGACCTACGATGTGCGCGAAATCATTGCGCGCATGGTGGATGGCAGCGCGATGCAGGAATACAAGGCCAACTATGGTATGACCATCGTTACGGCATTTGCGCGACTGGGCGGCTTCACGGTCGGTATCGTCGCCAATCAGGGCATGGCGGTGAAAAAAGAAATGCCGCCGGATCATCTCGGCCGTCCGCAACCACCACAAATCCAGATGGGCAATGTCATTTACAGCGACTCGGCCAACAAGGCGACCCATTTTATCATGCTCTGCAACGAGCGCTGTATTCCGTTGATTTTCCTGCATGACGTCACAGGTTTTATGGTTGGCAAAATGGCGGAGACCGGTGGGATTATCCAGGATGGTGCCCAGTTTGTGAATGCACAAGCCAATTCCGTCGTGCCAAAGCTTTCGGTGGTGATTCGCAATAGCTTTGGTGCGGGTAATTATGCTATGTGCGGCAAGTCGTATGATCCTCGCTTGATTTTTTCCTGGCCAACGGCTAAATTGGCCGTCATGGACGGCGGCATTGCTGCGGACACAGTTTTGCTCACCAAGCGCGATCTCAACGACGAAGAAAAACAAGCCTTTCGACAGAAGCTGGTTGAAAAATACGAACAGGAAGCTTCGCCATATTACACCGCAGCGCGTATGATCGTAGATGGTATTCTCGATCCGCGCGAAACGCGGCGTGAGCTCATCAATGGCCTGGAACTGGCGGCGCACAATCCGGATGTGCCCGATTACGTTACCGGGGTGATGCGGATGTGAGTATGGCTGGCGGTTGGTCGTCGGCTATGTGCTCTTGACAGCCACAGCCACCAACCAATTTCACCCTTAGCAAGCCATATATTTGACAGAAAGCAGCAGAATGATGACAGATGACAAAAAAATATATATCGCGAATGGTCAGGGATTTTGGGGTGACTCGATACTCGGCCCGATCCGGCTGATTCGCGAAGGCAAGCTCGACTATCTCACTCTGGATTATCTCGCCGAAGTGACGATGAGCATCATGCAGAAGCTGAAAGCGCGCAATCCGAATGCGGGCTATGCCACCGACTTCGTGCGCATGCTGGAGCGCATCCTGCCCGAGGCAAAGACAAAAGGGGTAAAGATAATTTCAAGCGCTGGCGGCGTCAACGCCGAAGCCTGCCTGAAAGCCACGGGCGAGGTCATTCGCAAGCTCGGATTGACTGATGTCAAGGTCGCGACAGTAACCGGTGATGATATTTTTTTCGATATTGACGCGATTCTCGGCAAAAATGAATCGCTGAAAAATATGGACACTGGCGAGCCGCTTAGCACCATCCGCGATAGCATCACCTCTGCCAACGCCTACCTCGGCGCATTTCCGATTGCACAGGCCTTGTCGCAGGGAGCGGATATCGTGATTTGCGGACGCGTTACCGATCCATCGTTAGTGCTGGGGCCGATGATTCACGAATTTGGATGGGGTGCGGAGGAATTCGATAAACTTGCTGCCGGTACGGTGGCAGGCCACATCGTCGAGTGCGGTGCGCAGTGCACTGGCGCCAATTACACCAACTGGCACGAAATCGACGATTTTGCGATGATCGGCTATCCGGTAATCGAAGCGAGCGCTTCGGGAGAATTTACTGTGACCAAGCACGCCAATACCGGCGGTAAAATCAGCATCGAAACCATAGCGTCGCAGCTTGTTTATGAAATGGGCGATCCGGAAAATTATATCACACCGGATGTCATCGCGGACTTTACGACCATCCAACTGGATAATGATGGTGAGAATCGCGTGAAAGTATCTGGAATAAAGGGCAAGTCCGCAACGCCATTTTTAAAGGTCTCGATCAGCTATCTGAGTGGCTATAAAGCGCTGGGTCAGCTCACCATTGCCGGTCCGGACGCGGCCGAGAAAGCCGCCCTGTGTGCTGAAATAATCTGGAAACGGCTGGAATACGACGGCGTGACTTTCCCGGAGGAAAACAAACTTGTCGAGTTGGTTGGCACGAACGTTTGCCACGCGGGCATTGCCGAAGCGCCGCAACAGCCGGCCGAAGTGGTTTTGCGCATCGGCGTGAAGGACAGCGATAAAGCCAAAGTCGATCGTTTCGGCATGGAAATCGTGCCGTTGGTCACCAGTGGCCCGCCTGGCGTGACTGGCTTTGCAGGCGGCCGTCCAAAAGCGACGGAAATCGTTAGTTACTGGCCGGCACTGATCCCGAAATCGTTCATTCAGCCAAAGATCGTGGTGGAGACATTTTAGCGCTTGGCTTTTGGCTATTTGCTGTTGATAGCTAAGAAGTTGGGAGATGCATGCGAAATTTTCGGACTTTGAACATTTGGAAGGGTGGTATTGGCATTGTCAAGCAGGTTTATCATTTAGCTGAATCATTGCCTGCTGAAGAGAAGTTTGGCTTGCGAAGCCAAATTTGTCGTGCTGCAGTATCCATTCCATCGAATATCGCCGAGGGTTGCAGTCGAAACAGCCAGGCTGATTTCAAACGCTTTTTGGAAATTGCCCTCGGTTCAGCATTTGAACTGGAAACGCAGCTCATTCTCATCTGTGAACTTTCTTTAGTAGCAGGAGATAAAATAAACGCCCTTTTGCAGCAATTAGAAATTCAACAAAAAATGATAAACAATCTTATTCAGAAGCTAAAGGCCAACAGCTAGCAGCTAGTGGCCAAAATCATCTCGCACTTGCATCATCGAAAAGGAAACCAATATGAACACGACCAACAAGGACACCTCTTCCGCGCTGGAAGCGCTTTCAGATGAATTGAACTTGAACGATCACGCCATTGCCATGATTCTGGCCGCCGGCCACGGCAAGCGTATCAAGTCGGAAACGCCCAAAATGATCCACAAAATCTGGGGCGTGCCGACGGTCCTGCGCGTGGCCAACGCAGCGCGTGATGGCCTAAGCACGAAAAACCAGATCATCATCGTCGGCATCAAGGCCGAAGAAGTTGCGGAGGCTTGTGGCAAGACCAGCCATCGCGTATATGCGTACCAGGCTGAACAGCGCGGAACTGGCCACGCCGTCCGCATCGGGCTTGATCCGATCAAAGAAAAGAACTATCAGGGCACAATCTATATTTTTCCCGGCGATGTCGGTCTCTTGAATCGTGATGTCGTGAGCTCATTCCACAAGGCCTTTGTGGCAAATCCGTGCGACATGATGGTATTGACCAGCATTTTTAAAGGCCCGGCTGACGAAAATTATTATGGCCGTATCATTCGTGTACCAGCGACGGATGTCGAAGGGCAGCTCTCTGGCGAGGACGAGGGAAAAGTCATCGAGATCATCGAGCACAAAGATATTTTATCCAAGAAAGATGGCGAGCCATATATTACGCAGTACAACGGTCGACGCTACGCCTTTACTCGCCAGCAACTGCTGGAAACGCGTGAGTTTAACACCGGGCTGTTTGCATTTCGCAGCCAAACCCTGATGCACCACATTTATCATTTGCGCGAGGACAATGTGCAGGGTGAGCTGTATGTCACCGACCTCATTGCAATTTTTAATCAAAATGGCTTGAGTGTGCGTGCCTTTGCCACTACTGACGAGAATGCCGTGCTCGGTTTTAATGTCAAGAGCGTGCTCAAACAAATGGAAGATATCGCTCGCCACGATGCCTATGAAAAACTCAAGGACATCATCACTATCCTCGACAAAGAAGATTTTTATATTGCCGAAGAGGTCATCGAACAGATTATTCGCAAAGACGCCGAGCATGGCCCGCTGGATATTGTTATTGGGCCTGGCGTGCACGTTGGGCCGAACGTGCACCTGGATCGCGGTGTTGATATCGGCAGCCGCGCCTACCTCGATGGCAATGTGATATTGGGCGAAGGCGTCAAGATTCAACAGGATGTGCACATCAGCACCTATGCCCACCAGACGCTCAAAATCGGTGATCACACCGAAATTTTCTACGGCAATATCATCAAAGGCGATTTGATGATCGGCATCAACTGCAGCATCGAATCCGGCGTGAATATGACTGGCTCAGACGATAATCCGGTGCGCATCGGCAACAATGTGCTGATCAAAGGTACTTCGTATGTTTTCGGCTGCGTGATCGAAGATGATGTCTGGATCGAACGCTCGGTCTTGAAAAATCAATATATCGAAAAAACAGTTCGCAAAGATGGCACGGTCCAGCCCATCCGTTGGATTATGCCACCGCCGGAAGGGCTGGACTCGATCCGTCCGGCAGTTAGCGAAGACTATCAAAATCCGGAGAAAAAGTGAAGCGAATCCGCTTAAAAGATATCGCCTATGCACGCAGCGGCGATAAAGGCGATGCCAGCAATGTCGGTATCGTCGCTTATGACGATGCCGGTTATGCTTTTTTGAAAAGTTTGCTCACCCCCGAGCGCGTCAAATCCCATTTTAAGGAAATATGCAATGGTGATGTTGAGCGCTATGAAATTCCGAACTTGCGTGCGCTCAACTTCATTCTGCATGATGCGCTTGGCGGTGGTGGATCGGAGAGTCTGAAAACCGATGCACAGGGCAAAACCCACGGGCTGGGATTGCTGTATCTCGAAGCGGATGCGCCAGACGATCTGCCGTTGCATGAACGCTGAGACGAGCTGGTCACGATGCAGTCTTAAACCGAAAGCGTGGTGAAAATGGATACTTCTCAAAATCTGAACTTCTCCGTCAAACAGGGGATTGGCCACCTGATCATCGATCGACCGCCAGTCAATGCTCTCGGACGCGAGTTGATTCAGGATTTGACCAAATTCGCGATTGGACTGAACAAAATGATCTTCGCAGGGCAGGCTGATGTCCGCGCGCTCATTCTGTCTGCAAACGGCAACCATTTTTGCGCTGGCGCCGATTTGAAAGAGCGCCAGAGCATGTCTGAAGATCAGGTCGAAAAGGCGGTGACCGCCACCCGTGAAATGACCAATGCCATGGCCAATATCAGCGTGCCGGTGATCGCTGCGATTCACGGCTCTGCCATTGGCGGTGGCATGGAGCTGGCGTTGGCGGCTGATTTGCGCGTGCTGGCGGTCAATGCAACCATGGGCCTGCGCGAAACCGCTCTGGCAATTATTCCGGGAGCGGGCGGCACCCAGCGTTTGCCATGCCTGATTGGCCCGTCCAAAGCAATGTACTGGATCACCTCGGCAAAAATATTTAGTGCCTATCAATGTCTGCAGGATGGTGTCGCCAATTTTGTAGTCAACGATGCTGACTTGTTGAACAAGGCGCGCGAAATTGCCGGCGAGATTGCACAAAATGGACCGATTGCGGTGCGGGCTGCCAAGGAAGCGATCGTGCGTGGCCTCGACGTAGAAGCGCACATCGGCATGGAGATCGAGCGCCAAAGCTACGCGCGTATTATACCGACCGAGGATCGGCTGGAGGCGCTGAAAGCATTTCAGGAGAAAAGGCCGCCGGTTTTCAAGGGGCGATAGTCTCTGTAAACAATGTGACATCAAGTTTTAAGCTGTGCAGTGGTCAGTTGGAATTTTCGACGCTAAATTCTATTGTTTTAAATTTTAGAAGAGTACCCGAAACCAGTCGTGGAAAAAGAACATGATGGCTTTAACTGAAGAACAAAAAATGATGCGCGACCTTGCGCGCGAATTTGCCCAAAATGAAATTGAGCCGGTTGCTGCAGAAATTGATGAAACCTCGACGTTTCCACTCGAGAATCTGAAAAAAATGGCAGAGCTTGGGCTGCTCGGCATTCCATTTGAAGAAGAATACGGTGGCTCAGGCATGAATATCATGGCGTTCGCACTGGCGATGGAAGAGTTCGGAGTGGCCTGTGGCTCGACCGCGCTCTCGGTCGCTGCGCATGTCTCGCTCTGCAGCACGCCAATCTACATGTTTGGTTCAGAAGCGCAGAAAAAGAAATACCTGCCGGATTTGTTAAACGGCAACAAGATCGGCTCATTTTGCCTGTCGGAGCCAGCCTCCGGGTCGGATGCTGGAGCTCTGACCACGCGGGCACAACGCGATGGAGATGGATATGTCATCAATGGCAGCAAGCAATGGGTAACGAATGGCGGCTATGCCAGTACATTTGTGGTTTTTGCCAAAACCAATCCCGATGCCGGCACAAAGGGCATCAGCGCGTTCATCGTTGATAAAGATATGCCCGGTGTGGTGATTGGAAAAAAGGAAGATAAAATGGGGCTGCGCGCCAGCGATACCCGGCAAATTACCTTCGAAAACGTGCGTGTGCCTGCTGAAAATCTGCTCGGTGAAGAGAACAAAGGTTTCATCTATGCGCTCAAAACCCTCGATGGCGGTCGTATCGGTATCGGCGCAATGTCGGTGGGTTTGGGACGTGCTGCGCTCGAGCATGCCGCGCGCTATGCCGATGAGCGGGTGGCTTTCGGTAAAAAGATCGGGCGGTTCCAGGCGATTCAGTGGTACATTGCAGACATGGCGACGCAACTCGAAGCAGCCCGACTGCTGGTTTATCAAGCGGCGCAGCTCCGCGATGCCGGCCAACCATACAGCAAAGAAGCGGCAATGGCCAAGCTTTTTGCCAGTGAGTCGGCGATGAAAGCGGCAGACAAGGGTATTCAAATTCTGGGTGGCTATGGCTACAGCCGCGACTATCCGCTCGAACGGATCTTTCGTGATACCAAGCTGATGGAAATCGGCGAGGGTACCAGCGAAGTGCAGCGCATTGTGATTTCGAAGCTGGTGATGAGCGAAATCAACAAAGGATAACCATGCGTGCACAAAAACGATATGCCTAAGCAGTTGACGAATTATGAATTATGAATTGCGCATCATTCTTTAAAAAATATGATACTTGGCGATTGCGAACTTCACATTATTTCGGACGGCAATTTTAAGCTCGATGGCGGTGCCATGTTTGGCGTGGTGCCAAAAGCATTGTGGCATCGGCTCGAACCGGCTGATGACAACAACCAAATCCAAATGGGTTTGAATTGCCTGCTCATCATCCGTGGTGCCCAGAGAATTCTTATCGATACCGGCATCGGCAACAAGTACGACGCCAAATTCGCAAAAATCTATGCCGTCCAGCAGCCCCGCAACCTGCTCGACAATCTGCACGCAAAGGGCTTCGAACCGGCGGATATCACCCACGTTATCATGTCGCACATGCATTTCGATCATATCGGCTGGAATACGCGTGCCAACGAGAATGGCGAAATAGTGCCGACTTTCCGCAATGCGACATATTTTGCACAGAATGGCGAATTCGAAACTGCACAGAATCCCGATCCGCGCAGCAAAGCCAGCTATTTGCCGGATAACTGGCAGGCGTTGCAACGCACTGGTCAGCTCGAGTTGCTGAATGGCACAGGCGAAGTGCTGCCTGGCATTGAAAGCGTCATCACCGGTGGACACACTGAATTTCACACGATTGTCAAGTTGACGACTCCGGCTGGCGTAGCTGTTTTTCTCGCCGATCTGGTGCCGACGCCATCGCATCTGAAAACACCGTATGTGATGGGCTATGATTTATTTCCAAAGCAAACAATGGATGTCAAGCCCAAGGTGCTGCGCCAGGCCATCGATGAACACTGGCTGTTGATTTTTGAGCATTCGGCTCGGGTAACCAGTGGCTATTTGTGCGAAAAGAACGGGGCGTATGTTTTGGAAGAGGTTGAACTGTAATTTTTGTCGCGTAATGTGAATTACGAACTATGAATTACGTTTTTTGTGGAGCAAAATTATGAGCAATACATTTCGGGAAGTAGTGATTGTCGGCGCGAACAGGACGCCGATTGGCGCGTTTAATGGCAGTTTGGCAGAGATTTCTGCGCCACAACTCGGCGCGGTCGTCATAAGAGAAGCGCTAAAAAGAGCCGGTCTGCAAGCGGAGCAGGTCGATGAGGTGATTATGGGGTGTGTGCTGCCGGCGGGTGTCGGCCAGGCGCCTGCACGGCAAGCCGCAATCAAGGCCGGTCTGCCGGACAGCGTGACCTGCATGACCATCAATAAAGTCTGCGGCTCCGGCCTGAAATCGGTCATGTTGGCGGCACAGGCCATCATGCTTGGTGATGCTGATATTATTGTCGCCGGCGGCATGGAAAACATGAGTCAAGCCCCCTACTTGCTGGAAAAAGCGCGCAATGGCTACCGGCTCGGGCACGGCCAGCTCACCGACTCGATGATCAAGGATGGACTGTGGGATGTCTATAACGATTACCACATGGGCAATGCTGCAGAACTGTGCGCTCGTGAATGCAATATTCCGCGTGATGCGCAGGACGATTTTGCCGAGCTGAGCTATAAACGCGCACAGGAAGCGCAGAAAAGTGGCGCCTTTCAAAATGAAATCACGCCGGTGTCGATTCCACAGCGCAAGGGCGATCCGGTTATCGTCGACACCGACGATGAGCCGGGACGAGCCAATTTTGAAAAAATGCGCAGTCTGCGCCCCGCTTTCGACAAAGAAGGCACAGTGACGGCAGCCAATGCTTCCAAAATCAACGATGGCGCCTGTGCGATGGTAGTGATGGCGCGCGAAGTGGCGGACAAGCTGGGAATAAAGCCGTTAGCCCGCATTGTTGCACAGGCTTCGGCAGCCAAAGCGCCGGAATGGTTTACCACCGCGCCGGTTGATGCGATCCAGAAAATTCTCAAAAAGCAAAATCTGGAGATCGCGGATATCGATCTGTTTGAAATCAACGAAGCCTTTTCCGTGGTCGCACTGGCGGCGCAAGACATGCTCGGTATTCCACAGGACAAGCTCAATGTGCACGGCGGCGCCGTGGCGCTCGGCCACCCGATCGGGGCCAGTGGCGCACGCATTTTGACCACACTGGTTTATGGGCTGCAAAAACATCAAAAGCAAACCGGACTCGCAGCTATTTGCATTGGCGGCGGCGAAGCTTCGAGCGTGATTGTCGAGCGCATGTAGTTTTTTAGGAATGCAAAGCTTGTCTTGCACTTTGTTATTGGGATTTCTGACATAATGTTATAGGCAGTTTGAGCGTAAAGTTGAATTTGGTGATTAAAATTTGAGCCGGAGAGTACAATGCAGATCAAGAAAATTGGCGTGATTGGTGGTGGCACAATGGGCAACGGTATCGCCCATGTGTTTGCTCAAAATGGCCATGATGTGATATTGGTTGACCTCAAAGACGAGTTCCTTGAAAAAGCGCTGACGACCATCCGCAAAAATCTCGAACGGCAGGCAAAAAAAGGTGTAATTGCCGATAAAGATGTGGATGAGACTTTAGGCAAAATTTCGATCTCGACCGAACTGGAAGCCTTGTCCGCAGCCGATTTGGTGATTGAAGCGGCTACCGAAAATGGCGAGGTGAAAAAGGACATTTTTCGCAAACTCGATGCGCTTTTGTCGGAAAATGCGATTTTAGCCAGCAACACATCATCGATATCAATCACTGAGCTGGCGGCGGTGACACAGCGTGCAGACAAATTTATCGGCATGCACTTCTTCAATCCCGTGCCGGTGATGAAGCTGGTCGAGGTGATTCGCGGGCTGGCGACTTCCGATGCGACATTTTCTGCAGTGATGGAGCTGAGCAAGCTGCTCGGCAAGGAGCCGGTGGCTGTCAACGATTATCCCGGCTTTGTCTCCAATCGCGTGCTCATGCCGATGATCAACGAAGCGATTTTTTGCGTGATGGAAGGCGTTGCCACTGCGGAAGCCGTCGATGCGGTGATGAAATTGGGCATGGCGCACCCGATGGGGCCGCTGACGCTGGCGGATTTTATCGGGCTGGATGTTTGCCTGCACATCATGGAGGTTTTGCATACCCAGCTCGGAGATGGTAAGTATCGTCCCTGCCCGTTGTTGCGCAAAATGGTGGCGGCCGGCTACCTCGGGCGCAAAAGCGGCAAGGGCTTTTATGAATATGGAAGTTGAATTTTTACGGTGAGACTGTCGAAAAAGCAAATTACTTTTTTCCCGGATGCAATCTGGAAAAATACTCTAAAAATCCGTCATAATGACGCATTTTATGCTTTTTTGATAATCTCGTTTGAGTTTTGGAATGATTTCTAAATCGAGGCGAGAATGGATTTTTCACTGAGCGAAGAGCAGTTGATGATTCGGCAAACCACACGTGAGTTTGCTGAAAAAGAGTTGGCAGCCGATGCCAGAGAGCGCGATGCGGAAGAGCGATTCCCAAAAGAACAGGTCAAGAAAATGGGTGAGCTCGGCTTTATGGGCATTATGGTCGATCCGAAATACAGCGGCGGTGGCATGGATACGGTAAGCTATTGTATCATGATCGAGGAACTGAGCCGGGTGGACGCCTCTGCCGGCGTGATCGCCTCGGTCAACAACTCGTTAGTATGCGCCGGTATTGAAAAGTTTGGAACCGAGACCCAAAAGCAGGCGTTCTTGGCACCATTGGCGGCTGGCAAAAAACTCGGCTCATTTTGTCTGTCCGAGCCATCCACCGGCTCCGATGCCTCCGCGCTGCAAACCACAGCCACCCGAGATGGTGACGACTGGATCATCAACGGCACCAAAAACTGGATCACCAATGGCACGCAGGCCGATACGTACCTGGTTTTTGCTACTGAAGATAAATCGCAAGGCTCACACGGCGTGCACTGCTTTATGGTCGAGCGTGGTACACCGGGATTTTCTATCGGCAAAAAGGAAAAGAAGCTCGGCATTCGCAGCTCCGATACCTGCTCGCTGATTTTCGAACAATGCCGGGTACCGAACGCCAACATGCTCGGCGAGCCCAACAAGGGCTTTCGCGTTGCCATGTTTATACTGGATGGCGGCCGGATCGGGATCGCTGCGCAGGCGCTCGGGATTGCGGTTGCGTCGCTGGAAGCGGCTGTCAAATATGCCAAGGAACGGGAGCAATTTGGCAGACCCATTGCAAGTTTTCAGGCCATCCAGTTCATGCTGGCGGAAATGGATATGGAGGTTAACGCAGCCCGGCTGCTGATCTATCGGGCTGCGGCCCAGAAAGATCGTGGCGAACGGTTCAGCAATGCCGCCGCGATGGCCAAGCTGCATGCTTCAAAAACGGCCATGTTTTGTGCTGACAAGGCTGTTCAAATCCACGGTGGCGTTGGCTACACAAAAGATTACCCGGTCGAGCGCTACCTGCGTGATGCCAAGATTACCGAAATCTATGAAGGCACCAGCGAAATTCAAAAACTTGTGGTCGCGCGTGATCTGATTAAGAGTTGATCGCTGTGTGTTCGGAATACCGATGTTTTATCCGGAGTGACATTTGACCCTTTTGGGCAGACTTGAAATCCGTTCGAATAATCACAAAATCGAATACCAGCTTAAATAATAAGGAACGACATGGCATTTGATGAAAACAGTCAGATCTGGTTTAATGGCGAATTTATACCCTGGCATGAGGCGAAAATACATGTGATGTCTCATGTCGTTCACTATGGCTCCAATGTTTTCGAAGGCCTAAGATGCTACAAAACGGCGTCAGGTTCGGCAATATTTCGGCTGGAAGACCATCTTAAGCGTCTGTTTCGTTCGGCAAAAGTGTACCGAATGGAGGTACCCTACACGCTTGACGAACTTGTGGATGCCTGCGTTGCGCTTGTGCGCAAAAATAAATATGATGATGCCTACATACGCCCGTTGATTTACCGTGGCTACGGCACGCTCGGCATCGATCCGACCAAATGCCCTGTCGATGCAGTGATTGGATTGTGGCCATGGGGGCAGTATCTTGGAGATGAAGCGCTGGAGAACGGGGTCGATGTCTGCGTATCGAGCTGGCGAAAGATTGCGCCCGGCACATTGGCGGCATTGGCAAAAGCTGGTGGCCAGTACCTCAATTCGCAGCTTGTGAAGCTGGAAGCGAAAAGCAATGACTTTGTCGAAGGTATTTTGCTGGATGCCAACGGATTTATAAGTGAAGGATCGGGCGAAAATATTTTTATCAAAATCGATGGTCGCGTGTATACACCGCCACTGTCGTCTTCCATTTTAACGGGAATCACGCGGCAGTCAGCGATCACATTGCTGGCTGAAAATGGTGTTGAGATCGTCGAGCAACTTCTGCCGCGTGAGATGCTGTACATTGCAGATGAGATCTTTTTAACCGGCACTGCGGCTGAAATCACGCCGGTGCGCAGTGTTGACAAAATTACCATCGCCAACGGCAAGCCGGGCAAATTGACGCGCGCGATTCAAAAACAGTATTTTGACATTATCAAAGGCAATGCCGAAGACAAATACAATTGGCTCACTCATATCGGCAGATAGATTGCATCATCGAACTGTTCAGAAACAGAAAGTAATGATCGCGAAAAGCATGAAAGCTCAGCCTGTATTTAGCTGGTTGGTGACTCTGTTCGTGATACGAACTTGCTTTAAATCACATAATCGCTGTCTATGAAAAGAGCCCGCACAGAAGATTGCCCCGCTTTCGGCACGATTTGTGTATATAAATTGCAACTCAGACAAATTGTCTCTCAAAGCAGACAGGAATGCCCCGCACGGGGCCGCTCAATGAGGCTTGCAAGTTTTTTACGGGAAATGCTCTTTGAATACAAGATTTATCAGGCCATTGGCAGCCCATATTTCGTCGATACTAACGAAGACACCGATTCCGGTAGGGATTTGGGCAAACAATTTTCGTTCATTTACAGCAACTGCTGATGTTTAGATAGGAGAGATGACAGCCATGTCAGTTGGCGGACGAAGAAAAGCGCGGGAGCTGGTTCTGCAAGCCTGCTACGCGCACGAACTATCCGGAAATTCGGTAGATCAAGTCCTTGAGCTCAATGTCCTCAGCGGCCCCGACAATGCTTCAACCAAGAAATTTGCCACTTTGTTGTTCACGAAAACTGTTGCTGAACAGGAGAATTTCGATGCTATGATCAAAGTTTGGGCTGCAAATTGGGAGTTCGACCGGATTGCCATTATTGATAAAATTTTGTTGCGCATGGCCATTTGCGAATTTCTCTATTTTGAAGACATTCCCCCAAAGGTCTCTATCGATGAGGCGATTGAAATCGCCAAGTTATATAGCACTGAAAATAGCGGTCGTTTCGTCAATGGCATTCTGGATGCCATTTTAAATGATTTGGAGAAAAAGGGCAGCGTTCAAAAAAAGGGACGAGGCCTGGACAACGGCTAAACTATCATGAATTTACACCACTCTGTTCCACGCAGCCAGGCTGGATAGAGTGTGCAAAATAGATTCATCGTCAGTCATCTCAATTTGCGCTGACGATTTCACAAAGATGCTTACAAGGAGTTTTTGCATAAGATGTTGACCAATATCGTCACCAAGGTTTTTGGGAGTAAACACGATCGCGATTTGAAGCGCATTCAGCCAATCGTCGATCAGATCAATGAAATCTATCCAACACTTGAAAAGCTCACCGATGAAGAGCTCAGGCAAAAAACAGATGTTTTTAAAACCAAAATCAATGAGGCAACCAGCGAAACCAGAGAAGAAATCGAGAGGTTGGAAGCTGAATTGCGCGCTGATGTTTCCGATACGGAGGCAACTGATGGCAGCGATGCCAATCAGGATGCATCACCAGACCATGATGCCATACGCGACCGACTCGCTGAACTGGATGATGAAGAGCGCGAGATTATTTCAGAAGTTCTTGATGAAATTTTGCCGGAAGCATTTGCGGTAGTGAAGGATGCCTGCCGCAGATTGGTGGGCAAAAAATGGAACGTAGCCGATACACCGACTTTGTGGGAAATGGTACCATACGATGTTCAGCTCATCGGCGGTATTGTGCTGCATGAAGGCAAAATTGCCGAAATGGCCACTGGCGAAGGCAAGACGCTGGTCGCAACCTTGCCGCTCTATCTCAATGCTCTCACCGGCAGAGGCGCGCATTTGGTGACCGTCAATGATTACCTTGCCCGGCGCGATTGCGAGTGGATGGGCAAGGTCTACGAGTTCCTCGGTCTGACCTCTGCTTTTATCACCCATGATATGAACAACGATCAGCGGCGGGATGCGTATCGGGCGGATATCACCTATGGAACCAACAACGAATTCGGCTTCGATTATTTACGCGACAACATGGCTGTGCGGCTTGATGACAAGGTACAGCGCCGCCATAACTACGCCATCGTCGATGAAGTCGATTCGGTGCTGATCGATGAGGCGCGCACACCTTTGATTATTTCAGGCCCGGTAGAATCGACTTCAGACGCACAATATCAGGCCATGAAACCACGGGTGGAAGCATTGGTTCGCGCTCAGACACAGCTTGCCAACCGGCTGGTCAGTGAAGGTGAGAAACTGCTCGAAGAAGGCAATGAAGAAGATGCAGGTATTTTGCTTCTGCGGGCGACACGCGGCTTTCCCAAGCACAAAAAGCTCACCAAGCTCATGAACGAAGTCGGTGTCAAGCGATTGATCAAGCGCATCGAAAACGATTATTTGCGCGACAAGCGTATGCATGAAATCGACGAAGAGCTCTACTATGCAATCGACGAAAAAGGCCATACCATCGATATCACGGATAAAGGCCGCGAATACCTCTCGCCAAACGATCCGGAAATGTTTGTGCTGCCGGATTTGAGTGAGCGCACCCATGCGATCGAGCTGGATGAAGAGCTCACATCGGATCAGAAAGTCGAAGCACGAGAGCAGCTCGATCAGGAATACATGAAAAAAGCTGACAGTCTGCACAGTATTCAACAGTTGCTGCGCGCGTATTCTTTGTATGAAAAAGATGTCGAATACGTTGTCAACGATGGCAAAGTGGTGATTGTCGATGAGTTTACCGGACGGTTGATGGCAGGCCGCCGCTATAGTGATGGCTTGCACCAGGCTCTGGAAGCGAAAGAAGGTGTCAAGATTGAGGGCGAGACCCAAACGCTTGCGACCATCACCCTGCAAAATTATTTTCGCATGTATGATAAGCTTGCAGGGATGACCGGCACCGCTGAAACAGAATCGTCAGAATTTTGGGAAATTTATAAGCTGGACGTGGTGGTGATTCCGACCAACAAGCCGATTGCTCGTCAGGATTTTGAAGACAGCATTTACCGGACACGCCGCGAAAAGTACAATGCTGCACTGGATGAAATCGAAGACATGTACCGCCAAAAACGTCCGGTGCTGGTGGGTACGGTATCCGTTGAAGTGAGTGAAACGCTCAGCCGCATGCTGAAACGCCGCGGTATTCCTCATTCGGTGCTCAATGCGAAATATCACCAAAAAGAAGCGGAGATTGTCGCTCGTGCGGGTGAGCCGGGACGTGTTACCATCGCTACCAACATGGCAGGCCGCGGTACCGATATCAAACTCGGCGCCGGTGTCGTGGAAAGCGGTGGCTTGCACATTATTGGTACCGAGCGCCACGAAGCACGGCGGATCGACCGGCAGTTGCGTGGGCGTAGTGGACGTCAGGGTGATCCAGGCTCATCCCGTTTTTATATGTCGCTTGAAGACGATTTGATGCGTTTGTTCGGATCGGATCGCATCGCCAATGTCATGGATCGCATGGGATTGGAAGAAGGCGAAGTGATTGAACACAAAATGGTGACCAAAAGCATTGAGCGTGCCCAAAAGCGAGTGGAAGGGCATAACTTCGATATCCGTAAGCACCTGCTGGAGTACGACAATGTGATGAACCAGCAGCGGGAAGTGATCTATGATCGCCGTAACCACGCCCTGCGTGGTGAGAACTTGCGTTCGGAAATCATGGAAATGCTGAGCACCGAAGTTGCGCACCTTGTCAATGTGCATGCCAACACGGAGACAGGCGGCGAGTGGGACATGGAAACGCTGCGATTCAGCTTTCAAAAAACGTTTCTGTCGGATTGGCCGCTCACAGAAGAAGATGAAGGCACAATGCCCAGCGATGAAATGAGCGAAAAGCTGGCCAGGTCTGCGGTTGAAGTCTACCGCCGCAAGGAAAGCGTGCTGGGCAAAGATGTCATGCGAGAATTGGAGCGCATGGTCATTCTGCGTGTCATCGACGAAAAGTGGCGCGACCATTTGTATGAAATGGATCAGCTCAAGGACGGAATCGGTCTGCGTGCTTACGGCCAAAAGGATCCGCTTATTGAATACAAGCGCGAAGGCTTCAACCTGTTCGAAGAGATGCTGGATTCATTGAATCGCGATGTGCTCAAGTTGATTTTCCGTGCACAGGTTCAGCGTCCGGATGCATCTTATTTTGCGCCGCGCCGGCGGCCTGCCCAGGCGCAGATGGTAGCCAGCCATCAAAGCTCGACAGGTATGGGATTTCAAGGTCAGCCGCAAGCGCCTTCACAGCAGCAGGCTGGCAAAAAGCAGCCAGTCAAATTGGACCAAAAAGTGGGCAGAAATGATCCGTGCCCATGCGGGTCCGGTAAAAAGTACAAAAAGTGCCATGGACAGGTTGAGGCATAGCCAACGGCTATACCTTGTTTACCGCTGTTGCACGCACGAATAACTTGTCAAAATTGGATGGTGTGCATCACGATTTTGCGCAATTTGAATCTTATCGGATACAGCAATTTATAGAGCATCATGTTGCCCATCAGAATGCAGAAGGCCCGTTTTGGTAGCTGAAGTGCTCTTGGTAATTCTAATAAAAACAGTGTCACAAGGCGAGTCGTGACAATAATTTATTTTTTTTGCGCCTTTGGAAAGCTTGAAAATAGCTTGATTTTGCACGAGATTTTATTAGATTGCGTCGCAAAGGAGTCGAGATGAAAGCGAGGTAGTAAATGAATGAACGGGTCGTCGAAATACTGGTTTTTATCATGAACCAGATTCGAGGAAACAAAGCGAATTTGTCAAAACTGGACCTGATCTCCAGAGATTTGCTCAGCAAAGGCTATTCGCAAAATGAAATCAGTTCGGCCTTTTCATGGCTTTTTGAAAAAATCCGTAATAACTTTGAAGAAATTCTCACCAACACAGAAGAGAGCCATGAGTTTTCATTCCGCATCTTGCACGACCTCGAGACGATGATTATTAGCCCGCAAGCTTTTGGCTATTTGCTGCAGCTAAAAGAATTGGGCATTTTTGATGATTTGGATATCGAGCAAGCAATCGAGCGTGCGATGCTGCTGGGTACTGGTACGATTGATTCGGAAGAGATGAAAGCGATCGCCGCGTATATTTTAGCGCAGCAAAGCAGCGGCGGCAATGGAAGCTACTTCGTCGAAAACAACTCGCCGCTCGTTCACTAAATAGGTTAATTATGGCAAAAAATCTGATTATAGTTGAGTCTGAAGCAAAAACCAAAACAATTAGCAAGTTTCTTGGCAAAAATTTTCTCGTCCGGTCTTCTGTCGGGCATATTAAAGATTTACCCAAACAGCGGCTTGGTGTTGATGTCGATGGCAACTTTTCACCGGAATACATCACCATTCGTGGCAAAGCCAAAGTTATCAATGCGTTGCGCAAAGCTGCACAGTCATCGGAGACCGTTTTTCTGGCGACTGACCCTGACCGTGAAGGCGAGGCCATCGCTTCCCACCTCGCAGAAGAGATTACCAACAAAAACAATAAAGTCCAGCGCGTGATGTTTAACGAGATCACCGAGCGCGCGGTGAAATCTGCTTTGGAGAGACCGACTGATATCAATGTTTCCAAAGTCGACGCACAAAAAGCGCGCCGGGTAGTCGACCGACTGGTTGGTTATCAGGTCAGTCCGATCTTGTGGCGTACCATTTATCGCGGTCTCAGTGCTGGCCGGGTGCAATCCGTTGCGTTGCGATTGATCAGTGAGCGCGAAAACGAAATTGAGGCGTTTAAGGCTGAAGAATATTGGTCGATTTCGGCGCGGGTTCAAAAGCCCGAGAGCGATACCTTTGTAACCAAACTCTTTAAAATCGATGATCAAAAACCTGCGATTCAGAATGAGAATGAGGCGCAGAAGCACACCGACGCCATTAAGGCGCAGGATTTTATCGTCAAGGATATTATCAAGAAGCCGGTTGTTCGTCAACCGAGCCCGCCGTTTACGACCAGCACCCTGCAGCAGGAAGCTGCCCGTCGACTCGGCTACACTGCCAAACGCATTATGATGATTGCCCAGCAACTCTATGAAGGCATTGAGCTTGGCAAGGAAGGCAGCGTTGGCCTGATCACCTATATGCGTACCGACTCGACACGCATTGCTGGCGAGGCGATTGATGAGGTCAGACAGTTCATCGGCGAAAGCTTTGGCAAGCAAAACCTGCCTAATAAGCCCAGAACATTCAAAGTGAAATCGTCTGCGCAAGATGCACACGAGGCAATCCGGCCCACATCAGTTGCATACCAACCGGAAAAAATCAAACGTTACCTGACCAGCGAACAATTCAAATTGTATGATCTGATCTGGAAACGTTTTGTTGCCTGTCAAATGGCATCGGCTAAGCTTGAGCAGACTATCGTTGAAATCTCGGCCGGGCAGAAGTATCTTTTCCGCACTACCGGATCGATTGTCGTGTTCAGCGGATTTTTGCAGCTCTATGAAGATAGCAAAGAAGAAAGCGATGATGCGAATAATAGCGCGGATGGCGTGTTGATCCCGGCTGATTTGCAGAAAAACGATGCTTTGAGTTTGCTTGAATTGTTGCCGCAACAGCACTTCACCAAGCCCCCGGCCCGCTACAGCGAAAGCAGTTTGGTCAAGGAACTGGACGCGCTCGCTATCGGCAGACCGAGCACCTATGCGATGATTATTTCGACGCTGTTGGCGCGAAAATATATCGAAAAAAACAAACGGCAACTGGTGCCGACCGAGCTTGGCCGGACCGTTTGCAAAATTTTGGTGCAAAATTTTCCGGAGATTTTCAACGTCAAATTCACGGCTTTCATGGAAGAAGAGCTGGATAAGGTTGAATCTGGCCAGAAAAATTTTGACCAGGTCGTCAGTGAGTTTTACAAACCTTTTCATACTGCAGTAAAATCGACCGAACAGAAACGCGACGTCATCAAGGAAGACCTGCAAAAAGAAGCTGGCGAAGTGTGTCCCAAATGCGGAAAGCCACTGATCATTCGCTGGGGCCGCAATGGCCAGTTTATGGCTTGCTCTGGCTACCCGGACTGTCGCCACACGCAGCCGCTTGAAAAGGAAGATGTGACAACCGATGAAAAATGCGAAAAATGCGGTCGTGATATGGTTGTCAAAACCGGGCGTTTCGGCAAGTTTTTAGCATGCAGTGGCTACCCTGATTGCAAAAATACGGCCCCGTTTACCATGGGCATAGATTGCCCAAATGATGGCTGTGATGGCAAGTTGGTTGAACGGAAGTCGAAACGCGGCAAAACATTTTACGGCTGCAGTAATTATCCCAAATGCGACTTCGCATCATGGAACAAACCTGTCGCCCAGGCGTGCCCAAATTGTGGCAACAATTATCTGGAAGAACGCTATAACCAGTCCCGAGGAAATTTTCTGGCTTGTCCGCAATGCAAAGCCCAATTTCAAAAAGAAGAAGGCGAAAATGTCGTCGTTGCTGATTAGCGACCTTGCTGCTAAAATTTCTCCATTTCTGGATTATTTGGCTTCACAGCGAAAAGCCTCACCCCTCACGATTGCAACCTACAAGCAGGATTTACAGCAATTTGTGCATTTCACCGAGGAGGCAGCGCCGAACGCGTCTGTCTCGCGGTTGCAGGTCCGCCAATTTTTGGCCGCCCTATCGTCGCACAACTATCAGCCTGCGACAATGAATCGTAAGCTGGCCTCTCTGCGTTCTTTTTTTAAGTTTTTGGTCGCAAGCGAAATGATTGATCACAATCCCGCTGCGAATATCAGTTTTCTCAAAAAGGCACGCACTCTTCCCAAGATTCTGAGCTTAACTCAGATTCAGCAACTCCAAAACTATATCGAAAAACTGCAGCAACCTGCTGATATCCGCGATGGTGTCATCGTGCTGCTCTTTTATGCGACGGGTATGCGACTGCGTGAGCTGACTTTTCTCAAAATTGCTGATCTGAACCTGCACTCACAGGTCATTCGGGTGCATGGCAAGGGTGGACGAGTGCGAATGGCGCCGATTACCAAAACGATTGAAAAATCGCTTAAAAGATGGTTGACTATACGAGCGCAGTGGCTTGGCCTTCTGAAGAGAAATCATCAGGTTGAAACTGTGTTTATTGATGAACAAGGCAAATCCCTGGGACTCGCAAAAATTTCGACAATTGTCAACAGGCTGCTGTCGACGGTATCGGAGAAAGGCAAGACCAATCCGCACATTCTTCGACACAGTTTTGCTACCCATCTCATTGACTCCGGCGCGGATTTGGTTGCTGTTAAGGATTTGCTTGGTCACAGAAGTCTGTCCACTACGCAAATTTACACTCATGTTACACCGGGGCGGCTGCGAGGCACCTACATGCAAGCGCATCCTCGCGCAAAAAGCCGCAAGGAGAAATAGAGCAAAAGGATTCCCTTTTGCGAATCGCACATAAATTCTTTGTAAAGGAGGTTCTTTATGCGCACTTCATTCACTGCAAGGCACTTTAAAGCTCCCGCGAAACTGAAAGCCTTTGCTGAAGAAGAAGTTCAACGACTTAGCAAGTACCACGACGGCATTCTGGAGTGTGAAATCGTACTGGATTTTGTCAAACAGTTGCATAAGCAGCAAACGCAAATTGCTGAAATTAATATCAGCTTACAGGGGCAAAAATTGTCTGCAACAGAGAAGAGCGAAGACCTGCGCAAATCGATCACCCTGGCCGTTGACAAGCTGGAAAAACAGCTAAAAAAACACAAAACCAAAATCACTAAAAAAGTGAAAACCAAACCGGAAGATTTTGAAAATAGTTTGGCTGAAGAAGTCGAAGCCTGATTTTTAAACAGGAATGGGGCTGCACTAAAGGTATTTTTTTTCGACCGCTTCCGCATTGCGAATGTCACGCTGAAAGGTATGGCCGTTGCAAAGCACTGCGGCGAAAGAGAAAAAGTTGATTTGGCGCAGCCCCATTTGCTTTTTGACCATTTTAGGAATTATTCATGTGCATAAGTTAAATGTTAAAACGCTTTATGAAGACACAAACGACCGGCTGCGGCTGGAAATTGTGAACAACAAAGCAAGTTTTACACGTGCCATCAGCGAAGGGGATCTGCATCGCCCAGGGCTGGCGCTTACCGGATATGTGAAGGTTTTTACCTATCAGCGTGTACAGGTTTTTGGAAACACGGAAATGGGCTTCCTGCGGGACCTCGACAAGGCGACGCGTCGCAAGGCATTGGAGACTGTACTCAGCTTCGAATTGCCTTGCATTATCGTGACCGAAAGCAATGAAATCCCCGAAGAAATGCTCGAATTAGCGAACCTGCATAAAATCACCATTTTTAGAACCCAGCTTTCTACCACTCAATTGATGCACTTGTTGAGCGACTATATGGACAGCAGGTTCGCGCCATCCATCACTGTGCACGGTAGTTTGGTGGATGTGTTCGGCATGGGCGTGCTTTTTACCGGCCGGTCTGGCATCGGCAAGAGCGAGATTGCACTTGATTTGGTCGAACGTGGTCATCGTTTGGTAGCGGACGATGTTGTTAACATTACCTGCCATGCGGGTGAAGTTCTAATTGGACGCGGCAGCGAATTGCTGCAACACCATATGGAAATTCGCGGACTCGGCATTATCGATGTGCGAAATATTTTTGGCGTAAACTCTGTACGGGTACAGAAACGCATTGAAGTGGAAGTCCACCTGGCGGAATGGGACGATGCCGAAGAATATGAACGCATTGGATTGGACGAGGATGTGTCGGAGTATCTGGATGTGAAAATTCCTGTGGTTCAGTTACCCATTTTCCCAGGCAAAAATATTACCGTTATCGCCGAAGTAATCGCTTTGAATGAGATGCTGAAGGTATACGGGCACAACACTGCTCAGCTCTTCAGCGACCGGCTGCTGCGAAAAATTCAGCAGAAAAAAGAGTCCGCGGTAAAAGGCGGCACCATCAAGCGGGACTCGGCGGATCGCACAAACCTGACACGCCTCGAGCGATACCTTGAGCGCGATTACGAATGACCTGCGGGATACATGGATAAAAGCAAATTAGAGTTGAGTGTCGGCATCACCTCAATCATCGGCATTGTCATGTTGATATTAGGAGTGCTGTGGGGAAAAGATGTCGGCTTCGCATCAAAACAGCGGCAGGTTTACTTCTCGTTTGCCAACAGTGGTGGCTTGCGGCCTGGGGATCCGGTTCATATCAATGGTGTGAAAAAAGGCCGCGTGGATGAAATCCTGCTCCGGCAAGATCACGTAATGATCGCTACAATGCTGGATGATGATATTACCTTGTTTGATGATACTCATGCACAGATCGGCATGCAGGATTTGATGGGCGGCCACAAAATGGAGATTTCACCAGGTGTGTCCGGGCAGCCGCTTTTGACCGGCGGCATCGATCATCCTGTCACGGGCTCATCCGTCGTTGGAATTGCTGAGATGTTTGCCGAAGCGTATAGCCTGAAACCAAAAGTCGATACACTCTTAGTGACCATGCAGAAGTCGATGGCTGAGCTTAGTCAGCTGTTAGACCGCGACAAGTTACGTCAGCCGTTGCATCGGAGCGTTCAAAATCTGGATGAGGTGAGCACCGAACTCAATCAATTGCTGAGCGAAACAAAGCCCAGGCTGCGTGGCACCCTTACGCATATGCATTCAGTTTCCCAAACAATGGATACGCTTTTAACGGCAAACCGCTCGGCAATTCAGAGCAGTTTGGCGGGTTTGGCGCAAGTAACGGCAAAGATGGATACGATGACGACTTCTTTGCAGGACATGCTATTTGCGATACAAGGAAGGGAAGGCACGGTTGGCAAACTGGTCTATGATGATGCGATTTTTGAGCGTCTCCAGCACACGGTAAGCGGCATGGACAGCCTGACCGTCGAGTTACGGCAAAGCCTTGGGAAATACCTGAATGGGGTGGATATTAAGCTCCTGAATTTGATCGACTTCTGATAAAAATTTTCTTGCATTTCATGTTGCGAATGATATATTTAATGCCTGTTCTTTTCGAACATGGGCGGGCAGGTAGCTCAGTCGGTAGAGCAATGGACTGAAAATCCATGTGTCGGCAGTTCGATTCTGCCCCTGCCCACTTTTTCTGCTTGTAGCGGCCATTGCGTGTATCGCTTTCACCCCCTTTGGAAGTCAAACTGCATTGCCCATCTGCAAGGCATGCCACCTTAGCTCAGATGGCAGAGCGGCTCACTCGTAATGAGCAGGTCGTCGGTTCGATTCCGACAGGTGGCTCTTAAATGTTTTTGAATGCCCACCAAATAGTGATATCCATGAGAAACCATAGATTCGTTTCTGTCCTTGCCGCCACCGTTTTTCTCACTTTGACAACTCATTCCTTTTCACAAACGCGGGGTTTCCACTTCCTGCGCAGTCCTGTTGGTGCGCGTGTTGCCTCCATGGCCGGCGCTTTTACCGCGATTGATAACGATCTTTTTGCAATCGCCAGCAATCCTGCTGCACTCGCGGGCATTACCAAAAAACAGGGCACGGTAGATTACGTTAACAGTGTTCTCGATATACAAAGTGGGTTCGGTGCTTATATACAACCGCTTACCGCCGGCAATCTCGCCTTGTCCTTGTTTTATAAAGATTATGGTTCGTTTGACAAGCTGGATGAATTTGGAAATAATTCCGGCAGTTTTTCTGCCAGCGCCGTGGTGCTAACAGCGGCTTTTTCACGGCAGTACACCAAGCAAATCTGGTACGGCGCGGCAGTCAAGTACATTCACTCCGGCATTGATGTTTACAGCGCATCCGGCTTTGCGTTCGACGCCAGCCTTTTTTACCATTCCAATCTTTTTGAAAATCTCAAAATCGGTGGCGGGATTTACAATCTCGGCAATGCAACCTCTGCTTTTATCGATACCAGGGAAAAGTTGCCGACGCGTGTCGAAGTTGGTGCGTCTAAGGAACTGGCCCATTTGCCTCTGCGTTATTCGCTTACGCTGCGAAAATATTTTGATGAAGACTTCGAATTTGCTGCCGGTGGGGAGTTCAAGCTCAGCGAGAGTCTGTTTTTTCGGTTGGGGTATAACTCGCTCGGAAGGGACCAAAAACTCGAAAATAGCAGCGACCGCTTTGCCGGTATGTCACTCGGTTTCGGTCTGATTGTCAAAAAGTACAATATCGACTATGCCTATTCTTCATGGGGAACCATCGGATCCATCAACCGCTTTTCGTTCACTTTTCAGCTCTAAGCCTGCCTCTCTGGTACAGATTGCTTCAATCAGAAAAGTTCATTTTGTTGCTCATACTCTGTGGGGTGGTGCGACCGTTTTTATGATATACGTGGACTCGATGCGCAGACAGTTTAAGCCGAAAATAAAAAAGGCTACCGGTGAGCGCCGCCAATGTCACCAGTAGCCGAGACAAATCTACTTTCGTAGATTTAAGACATATAACACCAAAATTAATTCCTTTGTTCCAAATTTTTTTAAAAATTTAAACCGATCACCGGTTTGATGGCAAATTTTCTTTTCGCATCCTGATAGAAATTCACCAATCCAACCTGCATACTGATTGTTTGAAAAAGGCTGATATTTGCACTCAGCAAAACGCCCGCGGATGAAAGGGCGTTTTCGTTCCATACTGTGGCGCCCGTACCGTGATTCCAACTCGTTCCCCAATCCCAAAAAAATGCTCCCGAGAGCGTGTGCAGAAAAATCGGCAAAAATGGCATCTGCCATTCGCTGTACGCAACAGGAAAATGGTATGCAGCTTTCACGCGCAACAACTTTCGTCGCCCCGGATCGCCGTAGCCGATCGGATAGGAGCGAAAGCTGCTAAAGCCGAGATTGCCGCTGCGCATTGTGAAACCAAGTTGCAACTGCCAGGTATGGTGTTTAAATAATGCTGGATAATAGGCATTCACCGCAGTTGAAATCTGTTGGGCGGCGATATTGCTTTTTAAGAAAGCCGAGCTCCAATCCCCAATAGATGAGACAAAAATCGCTTTGTGCGGTACTATATCCCTAAATGCTTGGCTGGCGTGGTAAAATTGCATTCCAGCCTTCCAGCCGCGATAGTGTCCCATCCCGTTTTTGACTTCAACACCTTCGACGCCGGGTGAATAGCCGCGTGCGAACAAATTAATGTTTTCGCCCTTCATACCCAACAGTGGTCTGAAAAATGTTGTATAGGTATTTCTATTCACCGCAAGTGGTACCGCAGCAGTCAGTTCAAGACCGGTATTTCGGAGCCAACCATCGAAGGTCGAGTTGTTTGGGCCACGCAGCAATCCAATCGCATCGACATCGCTGTAGCTGCGGAGCCTCAACTCCGGCCACCATTTTCGATAGCTATAGCTCGCATCCCACGATGGTTTGAGGTTGGCTGGCGAGAAGGTGAGAAAGCCGCTCCAGGCATGCTGATGCAGGGCATCTTCACTGATGGCAAACAAGCCAAAGGCAGTGCCGTTTTCATCCTCGACCGCCCATGGAAACCAACCCTGCGGACGCAGAATTTGCCAAAGTGCGCGATAGGAGCCACGCTGCCAATTGCTTGTATCCACGGATGCTGCTTGCGATTTCGGTGGATTGGAAAACTGTGGAGAATCGGTTGCGGGAACTGCTGGAAGCCAATTCCTATGCTGCAAAGCAAGTGTCCGGACCTGAAAGCCCAGTTCAGTATAAAGTGCGAATGCAAGCTGCTGGCCATCGGCGGAGACATCGGGGGCAAATGCTCCTGTGCTCACATCAGTCACTTGCCATTGCTGACCGGTCGCCACCTGCACGGCCCATATATTAAAAATGCCAGAACGATCGGATGTGTAAAAAATGTAGCGGCCATCCGGTGACCAGCAAGGCGAATTGTCGTGGAAGTGATCGGACGGCGTGACGCGCCGCCAGTCACGTTTTTCGAGATCAAGAATGGCAATGTCTTGCTGGTTGGTTGAATCCTTGATCGCAAATGCAATAAAACGGCCATCAGGCGACCAACGCGGGTTGAGCAGGGTTGCCTTCGGGATTGCCAGCAAAGGCGCTACAGCGCCACCCTCCATGTCAATTCGCACTAGCCGTGTGGTTGGAAGCGCTGACTGTACAGCGACAACGGACTTTTCATCCGGCGCGATATCCGGGCTATACAAGCGCAACTCATCGGTTAATGATCGTATCGCATTCGCTCGTCTGTCATAAACCTTAAGACACGCGTATTCGGTGGCACTGTAGCGCGGGTGTGACGATAGCTCAGACCAGACAAGCCAATTTTTGCTGATCGCCAGCGCTGTTTCCGTGCCAAACAGAGTGCGCTGTAGAATGTGTTGTTGCTCACCGTTAGAGCCGATTGCGGCAATTTCGGGCAGATCGTCGTAGCTGTTGCGGTAGTAAATGATCCTTTCGCCATCCCATTTCGGCGAATACTGATTCTCAGGTAATTCGGTGCGCCGCAAAGGCAGCGAGCGGTCAGTATGATGCGGTACGGTTTCCTTTAGTTGTGCAAGCAACTTGCGATAGTGCGCTTCCGGCTTTCGCCCCGTCACTTTTTTAACCGCATGGCCAAATCCCGGCAAAGGATTGGCGTTGTAGCGGTCAAAAATGCGTTCCCAGGCATCATCACCATACTTTTCTGCAATATATTCCGAAAAGTAGTAGCCAGCCACGTAGCTCATGTCCAAAGGCAAGCGCTTGCGGCTGAGAAAGCTGGTATTGGCCAGCGGCCATGGTTGTCCGTCAATGAGTGGCGCCATCATTTTCATCCGGTGGTAAGCATTGCGTCCACGCCCACCCTGCGTCAAACGTGTTTCATTCAGCGTTGCGAAGCCTTCCACATACCAATTTGGTGTGGCATGGTGCCAGAAGCTGTTGAGCTCACCAAAAAAGGGATAGCTCAAGCGCGAAAGCCCGCGCACCTTGCGGGCCTGTACAACATGGGTCATTTCGTGGGTAATCAGGATGTGCAGCCATTCCTCATTGGAGCCGAAGGTGTTGTCCTGCGGCTCATTGATAAATAACTCCATGCGCCACGGAAGCTGCACAACATAGCCATTGGAAACGTCGGAGCGGGTGTGCACCACAACCTGAGTGCGGTGTGGAAAGTAATGGAGTGATTGGCCGACTGGCTGGTAGACTTCCTCGCAAATATGGGCAATTTTATCGGCAATGGATTCGTAACCTGCCGGGTAGTGGATGGAAAAATGCGCTGTTTTCAGAGTCATCCATTTCAGGTCCGGCTGGTGTTGCTGAGCATGATTCTTGGTTGAGAGAAGCAGGGCCAGCGCTATAATAAGAATTTGGGAGATGAGTAGCCTTCGATTGGCAACGTTGATCTTTCTTACACGAGTGCTGCGCATATGGCAGTCATTCTTTAAAAAATACTGGACGCAAAACGAGGATGCCTGTGGCTGGACGGGCAGATGGCGTAAGTATGCTAAAAGCGATGTTAACTCATGCAGAAACAATCGCTTCTTGCCATTGAACCACATTTTTGTTACCATGGATCATCGCCATAAATGTGAACCTTCCCAGGCAAACCAGGTAGCTTGCCTGATTGCTGACTGGTGTGAAGTGCAGCAAGTTTTAATGGATGCAAAGCGAAAATAAATATACCGATGCCGAATTTCAAGGCAATTCGAAATCTCTTGCTGCTCGCAAATGATTTAAGTATTTTAAAACTTTCGCCGGGCAAATATGAATTTCCGGCAGCAAATATCATGGGCCATTCATTAAGTGATCTCAAAAAAATTGCACCAACATCAGGATACAATTGCATCAATTATATTAGCGGGTGGCAAAAGCAGCCGGATGCGTACCAATGGCCGCGCCAAAGTATGCCTGCCAGTTGCAGGCAAGCCAGTCATTATCCGCCAGCTCGAAACATTTCGCGCGGTTGGCATTGAAAGCCATATCATTGTTGTCGGCTATCATGCTGAAGAAGTCATGCGTACAGTCAGCGGCCAATTTAGCGGTGAAACCTGGTTTGCCTTTCAGCCTGAAAATTTGGGCACCGGCAATGCTGCGCGGGCTGGTGCACAGCTTTTACAAAAAATGGCACACCTCGGCCGTGTGCTGGTGATGCCTGGCGATGAAATCATCGAAACCAATGCGCTGCGCCGGCTGATGAAAGTTGCAGAGCACAGCGATGCCGACCTCGCATTCATGATGGCAGACAAAGCAATGGAGCCATCTGCCGGTCGGGTCATCTTTGCACCGAGCGGCGAGCCGATCGCCAGCGTTGAAAAATTTGATAGTGCAAAATGTCAGCTGCTGAGTGATTATTTTGAAGCGACAGAACGAGCCGGCGAGCTGACTGCGGAAGATGCCCTCAACAAAGCCCGAACATTGATCGGTCCGGATAACAAGATTGCGCTGGCGCTTGGAGAACTTTATGACGCCTTGCATGCCGGTCATCCTTTGACGCGCGATGCGTTCATGGGCTTTTTCGCGCCAGATGAGCGATTTATTCAGCTCAAAAGCGGCATCCGCCTGACCAGCGAGGAGATTGAAAAAAGCAAATATGTCAATGTCTCCGTCTATCTTTTTAAAGCGGATGCGTTGTTTGAAATGCTCACCCAACTCACGTCCAACACAGCACAGCGAGAAGAGTATTTGACGGACGCCATTGCCATTTTGCATGGTGATCATCGATATAAAGTTGTCGCCGAAAAGCTACAGAACAAAAGCGAAGTGCTTGCCTTTAATACACCGGAGGAGCTGGACGCGCTCGAAGCCTATCTCGAAACGAACGCACCTGTTCAGGTTTAGCGCTTCCGGAGCGAGCATGCTTCTGACCGATCGGGAGAGAAATGATGCACTGGCAGGCTGACCGCAAACCTGTAATGTATCGCGTGATGTACGCGCTCATCAAGTTTGCATTGACCATTTTTTTCCAAAAAATTGATATCCGGCACAGCTACAATATGCCGGCAGGCAAGCCTGTGGTATTGGTAGCCAACCATCCCAACTCGATCATGGACGCATTGGTGTTGGGTGTGGTGACAAACCGAAAAGTCAATTACATCGCACATGCTGGATTGTTTCGCAATCGGATTTTCGGCTGGATTTTGCGCAGTTGCGGTGTGATCCCGGTTTACCGTCGCCAGGATGATCCCGATAAAATGGAACAAAATGTCAAGATGTTCGAAGCTTGCACCGAAGCGCTGGAGAGAAACGAGGTCATCGGTATCTTCCCGGAAGGCATTAGTGATATTCAGCAGAAAGTCAAGCAGCTTAAAACCGGCGCGGCGCGGATTATCTTAGAAACGGAACAAAAACACGAGTATAACCTGGGCGTTGCGCTCCTGCCGGTCGGTTTGCATTTTTATTCGCTTTCGCATTTCCGCAGCCGGGTGTTGGTCAATTTTGGAGAGCCGCTCGATCTGGCTCCCTATTTGGCTACGCATCGAAAAGATGAGCACGATGGTGTGCGCGAACTGACCGATGCCATCCAAAAAGCACTGGAAAACCTGATTGTACACATTCGGTCCGAATCGCTGGAATCGTTTGTACGTGAGATTGTGGCAATTTACAAGGATGAGCTCAAAACCATCGAGCCGATTAGCAGGAAAGATCGCGAGAAGGCCTATCGCGAGGAGTTTGTGATCAGCAAAGCTGTTGCCGAATGCGTGGCCTTTTATCAAAATCACCAACCTGAACGCGTCGAAGAGTTGCAGGACAAGCTGGCTCTGTACAATCGCAAGCTGAACCGACTGAATTTGCGCGATGCCATGCTGAAAGCGTCGCTCACGCAAAAAGAAATTTGGTTCGGTGTTGCGAAAGCGTATACACAAGCAGCACTCGGTTTTTTGCCGGCAGTCTACGGTGTATTGAATAATTTTTTGCCTTATCGTATTGCCGAGAATTGCGGCAAGCGTTTCCTCGATGAGCGCACCAAAATACTTTCTGCGCTGCTGATTGGCGGCGGTGTGGCTTTTGTCTTGTTTTATTTTTTGCAAAGCGCGCTGGTGTACCATCTTTGGGGCATCAAGTGGGCTTTGCTCTATTTCTTGTCACTGCCGGCAACCGGTTTTTTCGCGCTGATGTATGTGACAAAAATTCGTGAACAGAATCAGAAAATTTCATTCTCGTTTTACCTATTCACCAATAAACATCTCTTTAACCGGATGAAACGCGAACGCAGGCAACTGATCACGTTTTTGGACGGGTTGCGCGAGGAATACCTCGCATTTCAAAACACGTCATCAACCACACAGGTGATTTGAATGCAAGTCAGTAACGCTATGATTGCAAGTATGGAACGAGTGCGCATTTTTAAACAAATGCATGCCTTTATCGGCGATCTCAGTCATTCGCTGGGGCTCGAGCGCATCGGGCCATGGCTGACCGAACGTATTTTTTGGCGCGCAAACACCGCCGACAAAGTCGTTGCGCTCTCATTTGATGATGGCCCGCATGAGCGCTACACGCCTGCGCTGCTGCGCTATTTGGAAGAGAGCCATGTGCCAGCGACGTTTTTTATGATCGGCCGGCAGGTGCGCAAGAATCCCGATATCGCTCGTGAAGTTGCGAATGGGCCGCATGAAATAGGCAATCACACCTTTACCCATCCGCGCTTGCCGATGCTCGGCGATGTGCAGGTTACCCGTGAGCTTGCTGAAACGCATGATATCATTCGAGATGTAACCGGACGTGAGCCGGTGCACATGCGCCCGCCGATGGGATTGTTTACCAAGCGGGTCGTCAATTTGACCGAAAAAGCGGGCTATCGCACGGTGGTTGGCGATGTTTACCCGCGCGATCCGCACAAGCCGGGCACGCATAAAATCGTGCGGCGTGTGCTGGGCCGGGTGCAGCCGGGCAGCCTGATCATTTTGCATGATGGCGGCAACACCCCTGGTGTCGATCGCAGCCAGACAGTCGATGGGGTGAAGGAAATCGTGCCACGCTTGCAGGATAAAGGGTATCGGTTCGTCACCCTGAGCGAACTGGTGCGTTCGGGCAATGAGATGTAAAGCTTTGCGCTTCAGCTCACATAGCTGGCTTTAGACTCCGGATTGAATCGCAATAGAAACTTTCAGGGCTTTTTCACAGTCCTATTAAAGGCTGTATCATCCGGCAGGACTCACTTTGCACATTCGAGAAAATTGAACAAACAGGATTGACAATATGCTTTTTGAGCGAAATCATACGCGCTGTTATGGGATGATTTTGGCAATTTTGTTGCTGTTGGGGTTCCCCTCGCTCGCAGCAACTCAAACCGGCAGCAGTCGCGATGCCCAACGCGCCTTCATCACCGCCAAAGGCATTTATGATGATGGATTGTATAAATTAGCCACCGAGCAGTTTCGGGATTTTTTGCAGAAATATCCCGATCACGACTTGGCAGGCCAGGCACAATTTCTCTACGGCGAAAGCCTGTTCAATCAACAATCGTACATGGATGCTGTCGCAGCCTATCGCGAGATGTTGCGACGTTATTCAGCGGTAGATTTGCGCGACCGTGCACAATTTCGCATCGGACAGGCGTTTTTCTACGCCGATCGTTTCAATGAAGCTGCTGCAGAACTGCGGTTGTTCTTGCGCGACTATGGCAGTTCCGATTTATTGGATCAGGCGCATTACTGGCTTGGTGAGGCTCTTTATCGCATCGATGATGGTGATGGTGCGCTAAGACAATACGCAGAGGTGTTTGGAAATTATCCGCAAAGCTCTCTCGCAGACTATGCGCTGTATTCCGCAGCCTGGATTTACGAAGAGCGCAATGACTATGCCCGCGCTAATGCCGCCTATATGAAGCTATTGAAAAGCTATCCCACCAGTGCGTTGATGCCGCAGGCGATGTACCACGCCGGATTTACCGCCTACGGGCAGAACCAGTTTCAGCAAGCCATCGGGATGCTGCAGAAGGCGCTGACGCAATTCCCTGAAGACGAGCAGCATGAGCAAGCCCGCTTTTTGATCGCTGAGTCACATTTTAAGCTCGAACAATTTAGTGAAGCGGCGAATGCATACACGGCACTCGCGCGTCAAAATCCGCAGAGTCGTTTTGCCGATGATGCGCTTTATGGCGCAGGTTGGGCTCACAAGCGTGCTGGCGCGTATTTGCAGGCGATCAAGCAATTCGAAGCCGTGTTGTCCAACTATCCGCAGAGCCCCTTTGTGGCGGCTGCGCAATTTCAGATTGGCAAAGTCTACAGAGAAAGCGGCGATATGAGCAATGCCCGGCAAGCGTTCGTGAAGGTCAAGTCGGATTATCCGACCGCGAAAGAGTTGCCATCCGCCATTTACGAAATCGGCGCGATTGACTTCGAGGCCGGACTTTATGAACAGGCGCTGCGGGCATTCACCGAAATTTTGCGCAACCACAATGATGCTGACGTGACTGCCGAAGCCCAATACATGGCCGGCGAATGTTATCTGGCCATGAAAAATTATGCCGATGCCGAAGCCAGCTATGCTCGTCTGCTGGCGCGCTTCCCGGATGGTGAGATTGCACCGCGCACTTTGTACAAACAAGGCAGGGCAAATTTTCAGCGCGGCCAGTATCCGTCTGCTATTGCGAATTTGAAGGATTTTCTGGCAAAATATGCCCAAAACCCGCATGCTGAAGAAGCGCAGTTTTGGCTGGCCGAGAGCTATTTCAAGGCCGGTGATCCGCGCAGCGCAGAGGCTGCTTACACTGTTTTTTTGGAGCGATATCCACAATCGAAAATGCAAGCGCGCGTCTACTATGGCCGAGGCTGGGCATTCGCGAAAAAGGGCGACGCCCGTGCCGCTATCCGCGATTACCAACGCTCAGCTGAGTTGGAAAAAGATGCGAATATCCGCGCTGATGCATTGTTGCGGGCTGGCGATAACTATTTCAATCTGGGTGAAATGACCAGCGCCGTGCAAACCTATGCCAAGGTTTTGCCGCTCAGCGTCGATGCCGAAGTTAAGGCGGAAGCGCAGTTTCAGATTGCCAATTGCCAGTTTAAGCGCGGTGAAAACAGCCGCGCCATCAACGATTTTGAACTGGTAAGTCAACGTTATCCCGTCACCAGCTACGTGGTGCGTAGCCAGTACATGATCGGGCGTATCCACTTCAGCGCCAGCCGCTTTGCGCAAGCCCGGCAAATTTTTGACAATATTGTTGAAAACTATCCGAACGACGACTACGCCGATGATGCACAGTATGCAATCGGCGACTGCTTTTATAACGAAGAAAAATACGATGAGGCGATCCAGGCCTACCAGCAGTTGATCAACCGGTTTCCGCGCAGCGAATATCTCGATGATGCGGTCAGCGGCATGCAGTGGTCGCTGTTGCAGCAGCAAAAATATGACGAAGCCTTGCAGTTGGCTGATACCTACATCGCACGATTTCCTGACTCCGAAGCTGCAGCCGATCTGCAATTTCGCAAAGGTGAACTGCTCTACAATCTCGAAAAATATGATCAGGCGATCGCGGAATACCGCAAGTTATATAGCAATTACCGCAACCGCAAAGCGGCCGGGTCTGCCTGGTTTTGGATCGGCAATGCCTACCTGAAAATGGCGGATACCACCCAGGCGATCTCGGCCATGCAGCGCCAGGCACGTGAATTCCCGCAGGCTGACGACTCGCAGGAAGCGCTTTTGCGGGCAGGTGAGCTGATGGCAGCCAGGAGCGATTTTCGTGGTGCTGAAGATGTTCTACAGCAGGTGAGTGTCGCAACAAGCGGCGTTTACGCGGCGCAGGCTGACATCGTCGCCGGCAATGTCTATCTGAAGCAAAGTCGCTTTGATGCAGCAACACAGTCTTTCACGCATGCATTGGCAAAATCAACCGATAACAGCAAAAAAGCTGCGGCAGAGCTCGGTCTGGGGCGGATTGCCGTGGCGCAAATTCAATATGCCACAGCACGGGAGCATTTCAATCGGGCAATCAACTTGACTGGCGATGAGACGGCCGCTGAAGCGCAGTTCCGGTTCGCGCAGACGTACGAAGCTGAACAAAATTACAAAACCGCGGCGGTCGAGTTTTTGAAGGTAAAGTATTTGTATGGCAGTTATTTGTCGTGGGTTGTGCCTGGCGTTTATCGCGCAGCCATGGCAAATGAGCAGCAACAGTTGTGGGGGGAAGCACGCAAGCTGTATCAGTCGATTCTCGATGGCTACAAAGACGAGCAGTATAAACAGATGGCGCAGGAGCGCTTGCAGCAGCTTGCCGGAAAGTGAGCAGGGAATAGCATTATGCTAAGCGCCCTATCATGTCATTCTGAAAGAATCTATTCGACATTTTAGCCAGGTCTGAGTTCAAAACCTATACAGACATTAAAATAGATTCCTCCTGAATGACAATTGGGCCAACAGTCACGCAGTGAAGGACAAAGGATTGATAAATGCTTAAAATAGCTCATGTAATGAATCTGGCCGGTGCGCTGTTTTTAATTCTGCTTTTTTGCGCAACCACGGCATTTTCGCAGGAGAAGAAAAAGCCGGAAAAGCCGCAAGCACCACCGACGCGCATCAAAATACCAGCAGACAGCACCAAAGCCGACAGCGCGCAGGCGAAAGCCGGCAAAGCTGCATTGCCGCAAAATGATGAACGTCTGCAATTGCCGGACGTTCTGATTTACGGCAGCGGCGGCGAAAAGCGCACGGCCGGCAAAAAAATCACCATCTCACCCGACCAGCCAGAACTGGTCAATCCGCCCTCCCTGTACAATCCGCTGCAAACAGAAGATGTTGAGGCCGGTGAGCGTCAGCAATTGTTGCAAACCGGTGCGAAAAGCAAATTCAGGCAATTTGAACTTGCTGCATTCGGCGGACAATATGATTTGTACGGTGGCAACGGCAAATATTGGCAATCACTGGCCGCCTTTAATTTTGGCATCGAAGCCGATTACAGCCATCTTGGCGGGCAGTTCGAAAACAGCCAGGATAAGCGCTTTTCGCTCGGCATGCGGCTCGGACTCACGCCATCACCGGGCAACAACTGGCGCTTGTCAGCCCAACATGTCAGCGCGGATTACGGTCTGTATGGCTCGGCGGTGGCCGGTCACACCCGCGAAACGCTGGCAACTGCGGCTGAATTCGCAGGGGATTTTGAGCTGAGCGAAGTGGTTAGGAGTTCGATCACAGCGGAATTCGGAAAGGGCGATCTCCGCAATGCCGCCGATGCTGCTTCAGCGGGGCTGTTCGACGTTGAAAATACCTACTACGCAGCGACTGGGGAGGTGGGCGCACATTTTGCCAATAGCGAACTCAAATTGCAAGCTCGCACTCTCGGTGATCAGCTCGATGCAGCCGGCAATGATTCGGCTGAGGTGAAATGGCATGCCCTCAATTTCTCCTATAATTTTGCTTTGAGCGGCAAAGTGAGCGCGGAACTGTCGGCGGATTACACGGCCGTATCAGTGGATGGTGCGGCGACGCAAACTCGGCTACGGCCAGGCGCGCGAATGTTCTTGGCGCCCAGCCGCAAACTCGTCATCACCGCCAGCTTTAGCAGCGGATTCACGTATATGCCGTGGCAAAATGCGCTCGCTGCCAATCGTTACATCGCTAACGGTACGCGGCCCCTGCCCGAAGACAACAAATGGCGCGTCACGGCCAATGTTGACTGGCAGGTGAGCAGAAATTTCGTTTTCAAGGCTAAATATGAAAACCAGCGCATCGATGGGCTGAGCTACTTTTTGCGAGATTCTCTCGGCACGTTCGCGCTGCATCGTGATGATTTTCGTATGGGATTGGCGTCAGTGGGTGGCCAATTGATTTTTTCCGAGACCATGAAACTGGATTTCAGTCTGAATTTATTTGAGGATGCGCTCAGGTTGAATGGCCAGGATTTCAATAACTTGTACGATGTGCCATATCGCGGCGAGTTCCGGGCACCGGTGACGCTGACGCTCGCACCGCGCAAAAATTTGTCTTTCGAAACGCAGTTTGCCTGGGTGGGCAAACGCCGCACCGCGCTGTTGCAGGTTGCTGAAGCGGCAGGCGAAGTGCCGCGCTTTCAGGAATTGTCCGCCTATCTTTTTTCAACCATTCACATGAACTGGCAGGCGGCACAGCATGTTGAGATTTTTGCCCAGGCCAATAATCTGGTCGATGACGGCTTCGATGCCTGGCAGGGATATCCTGAAATGGGCCTCAATGCCTTGCTGGGTGCGCGCTATATTTGGTAATTTAAATTGATGCATGGCTAATGCCAATCACGCGGCATACGGACAGCGGCTTGCTGTCAGCTGCCGGCTCAAAATAACTTTCGGAGGCTTGCATGACGCTGCTGGAAATTCTCTCGAAAGGTGGCTGGGTGGTGATCCCAATCTACCTTTTGAGTATTGTCGCTCTATTCATTTTTGTCGAACGCTTGCTGGTATTGCGAAAATTACAAATCAACACCAACACTTTTGTGCTGCAAATCCGCAATATGCTGCTGCAGGGGCAGTTGCAGGATGCGATTCTATTGTGCAAAAAAACCGCTGGCCCGATCGCGAAAATGACGCGTGCCGGAATCGAAAATGCCAGCAGGCCGCGTATGGAAATCAAAGATGCCATCGAATCGGCTGGCAAAAATGAAATTTTCCATCTCGAAAAAAATCTCGGCACACTGTCGACGGTCGCGTCGGTTGCGCCGATGCTGGGCTTTTTCGGCACCGTCACCGGCATGATCCGCGCGTTCATGGAAATTCAGTCGCGCGGCGGCAATGTCGATGCGGCCGTGCTGGCTGGCGGCATTTGGGAAGCGCTGATCACGACTGCGGTCGGTCTGGCCGTCGGTATCGTTTCGATCATGTTTTACAATCACATTCAGGGCAAAGTCGAAAAAATGGTGTCGGAAATGCAGGCCGCCTCGACTGAGCTGCTGGACACAATTTTGAGCCAAACAGGAGCGAAGCGCCATGAGTTTGCAAACAAATAAAAAGCGCATGCTCTATTTCTCGGCCATTTCGCTGACCGATATCGTGCTGTTGCTTTTGATCTTCTTTTTGCTATCTTCTTCGTTTATCGTGCAGCCTGGCATCAAAGTCAATTTGCCCAAAGCGGCCACCGGCGTGCCGGATGAAGCGAAGCAAATCACCGTGTCGATCAGCAGCAGCGAGCAGATTTATTTGAACTCGGAAAGAGTCAGCAAATCCACTTTGGGCACCAAGCTGCGGCAACTGCTGGCCGAAAATCCACAAAAGCTGGTGGTGATACAAGCCGATCAGGATTTGAGCTTGCAAAAAGCCGTTGAAGTGGTCGACATCGCCAAACTCTCTGGTGCCCAGCGTTTCATGATCGCCACGCAGCCGGGACTGTGAACAGAAATTCAGAGTCCAAGGCTTGCTTTATGATAACAATGCAGCCATTTAGATGAACATGCAAACAGAAAAGTCAACAAAAAAGCCAGAACATCCGGCCCGATCCAAAAGCCAAGCCCTGCCCAGCGAAAACAAGATCGCCTGGGCTGCCGCAGTGGGCGCGCATGTGCTGCTAGTGCTGATTTTCGCGCTGATTAATGTCGGCTGGCGCTACGATATTCCAGAATGGATCGAAATGGAATTCGCCCGCGTCAATCAACATGCGGTTGCGCTTCAGGAGCAGCCAGAAAGCATACCACAGCAACCCGATCCTGCTCCAAGCGCCAGGGAGCAACTTGAAGAACAGGCGAAGGAAGACGTTAACAAAACGATCATCAATCTGCCCAAGCGCCGCATGCTGGAAAACGAAAAGCCTGTGCTCACGAATGAACGGCGCGATTTTGCCACCTCCAGCGACGTGACTGGCGCGCTCGAACGCAGCAGCGAGGAGCGCAAGCCTGAGTTTGATGTGTTGGCGCGCTCGCAGACAGAAGGTACCGGCAAGGCGATAGCAGAGCTGGAAAATCTGGAGACCGGCGACAAAACCATCCAGGCCAGCGCGGCCGATCTCGGTAAAAGTGTCGAAGTGCCGTTTCAGATTGAAGGTGAAGCCGCCAATCGCAAAGTGCTGAAAAAAGTCATTCCGCAATACCCGCCGGGCCTGACGCGCGAAGCTGTGGTCAAGCTGAGCTTTCAAGTGCTGCCAAATGGCGTCATCGCGAACGTAGTGCCGGTGCTGAAGGGCGATGCAAGGCTCGAGCAAATAGCGGTCGAAGCATTCCGGCAATGGCGCTTCAATGAATTGGCGCAGGATTTCGAACAGCGCAATCAACGCGGCGTGATTACATTTCGATTTGTGTTGAGGTAACGGCTGATTAAAATGAGATATGGAAAACGGCAACAGTGCAATCAGCCGGGAGTAATGCCCACAACATGACCAATCTCCCCAATAAAACAAGACTGACCAGGCATTTGTTCTATGCTCTGCTTGGCGGCCTGCTTGGGCTCACTTGCGCCCGCCAAATCGGCCCTTCCGGTGGCCCGGTCGATGAACAGCCACCCGAAATCATCAATACCATTCCGCCGCAAAGTGCGGTGCGTGTTCCCATCGAAGCCAGCGTTGAAATTGAATTCACCGAGAAAATCGATCGAGAAACTTTTGCTGAAGCTCTGTTTGTTTCGCCTGATCCGGGTGGCGAACTGAAATTTAGCTACAGTGGCCGGCGTGTGCGAATCGAGTTTCCGAAGCCGCTGTTGCCGGAGCGCACCTATGTGGTCACGATCGGCACGGATTTGCGCGACAACCACAATGTGGCGATGGCTTCGTCCTACACGCTGGCCTTTTCGACCGGTGACAGCATTGATCGCGGCGAGATTGCCGGACAGATATTTGGCGAAAGCAATCCGCAGGGTATTTTGTTGTGGGCGTACATATTGCCGGAGCAGCCAGACAGCATGGGTATTGATCCACGCAAACGCAGCGGGGATTATGTTACCCAGGCTGGCGCAAAAGGCGAGTATCGCATCCCGTTTATTGCTGGCGGTAAATATCGCGTGTTCGCGATTCAGGATCAGGCTCGCAATGGTGTATACGATCCGATGGAAGACCGCATCGGCGTGCCGGACCGCGATATCGAAATCAGTGCTGAGAATTTGCGTGTCACCAATTTGCATTTTCGCATGACACAGGAAGACACAGTGCAGCCCGTGCTCAGCAATGCCAGCCTCAATAATGCCAATACTATCGAAGTGCGATTTGATGAGGAACTGGCCCGCATCGACAGCGCGCTTGCCAGCCACTTTGTGCTGCAGGATACGCTCAAAAATACCACCGTCAACATCCGTAATGCCGCACATTTCCCACTTGATCCCAAACTGTATTTCCTGATTACAGAACCGCTCGACTCAATTGTGCAGCTCAAAATTGAAGCGCTTGAAATGACCGATCCGGCAGGCAATGCCCTCGATCAAGCATTTAGCCAGTTCGGTTTTGGCGGCAACGCTCGTCCGGATACGTTGCGGCCGAAGATCGTGCGGTTCGCACCGGAAGACAGCAGCACCGGAGTGGCGCTGGACACACCAATCCGCATCGTCTTCAATGAATGGATGCAGCCATCTGACTCATCGGCGATTTCGGTTCGCGCCGTAGATTCCTTACGCACGCCGATTGACGGACGGTTGCAGTGGCTCAATCCATTCGAACTGCTTTTTCAGTCTGGCAGCACATGGAAAAGCCAGACGCGTCATACAATCGAATTGCAGGCTGAGAAATTGCGCGACCTGACGGGCAATATGCTACTCGACACCACCGCTGTTCGGACTTTTGTCGTGCTCAATGCGGATACGCTCTCAGAAATCGCTGGCACGCTTTCAACAACGCTGATGTTGCCGGACTGCACCAACATTTATCTCAAAGCGGTGCAGATCGAGGGCGGCAAAGCTGAGCGTGCGTTTAAATTGGTCGGTCCCGGCGAATATCGGTTTCGACATTTGCTGCCGGGTGTCTACCGGATCGAAGGATTTTTCGATACCAAGCCAAATGGTGAATTTGACTTCGGTACTGCCGTTCCGTTTGTCCCTGCCGAGCGTTTTTTTGTCTATGCCGATTCCATCAAAATCCGCCCTCGCTGGCCCAATGAGGGCAACGATATCGTTGTAGAGAAGTGATTGCATTTCCAGCAGAATTGCGCTATTTTGACACGTTTCAACGCGAATTGCATCATATCTTTTTTAATCCAATTTTTGTACGGATCACCACATGAAATTTCTCAGCTATCGTCATAATCACCTTTATTTTGAAGAGGTGGCGCTTCATCGTCTCGCAAATGAGTTCGGTACACCATTGTATGTGTACAGCGAAGCCGCACTGGTCGATAACTTCGCGCGTATTGAAAGCGCCTTCACAAAAATGCCGCATAGCATCTGCTACGCGTTGAAGGCCAACAGCAATCCAACAATCATCCGTAAGTTGCGCGATCTCGGCGCCGGTGCGGATGTCGTCTCTGTCGGTGAGCTCAATTTGGCCTTGAAGGCCGATATCGATCCGCAAAAAATTGTCTTCGCCGGGGTCGGCAAGCGCGATGATGAGATTTTGGCCGCACTCTCGAAGGGCATTAAGGGCTTCAATGTAGAGTCTGAAATGGAGTTGCAGGTTATCAATCAACTGGCTGGCGATGCAGGCAAGAGCGCGCCGATTTCGCTGCGCATCAATCCGGATATCGATATTCATGGCCATCCCTATATTTCGACAGGTCGTCATCACGATAAATTTGGTATTGCGCTCGAAACAGTCCGGAAGATTATTGGCAATTTTTCCACTTATTCAAATTGTGAACTGGTCGGCCTGCATGCGCACCTCGGCTCGCAGGTTGCTGACATTGCGCCGTATGCTGAACTGGGGCAGGTCATGCGAAAACTCATCCAGGAAGTGCAGGCAGCCGGCCATCGCTTGCGCTATATCGATGTTGGCGGTGGTCTCGGCGTGGATTACAGCCAGCCCATCGATGTAGCGACAGATGCACTGGGTCGCGATGATTTTGCGTTTGATCCGTCCGCCATCGCCGAGGCCATTTCCGAATCGATCGGCTCACTTGGGATCGAAATCGTTTTTGAGCCCGGGCGTGCTTTGATCGCCAACACGGGTTTGCTGCTCACCCGGGTGCTCTATCTCAAAGAAACCACTGGCAAAAAATTTGTTATCGTTGACAGCGGGATGACCGAAATGATCCGTCCAAGTCTGTACAGCGCTTTCCATGCTATTGTGCCAACCAACCTGCGTGGCGGCACAAGAATCACCGCTGATGTCGTCGGGCCGATTTGCGAAAGCGGCGATTTCCTGGCACGCGACCGCGAATTGCCGGAAGTACAGCGCGGCGATGTGCTGGCTGTTTTGTCCGCTGGTGCGTACGGTTTTACGCTTTCGTCAAACTACAATGCGCGGCCGCGACCTGCTGAAGTACTGGTTTCGAATGAAGATGTGCAGGTGATTCGCAAGCGTCAGTCACTGGAAACACTTTGGCAAGAATAGAAATTCGAGATGGCAGCATTTTTTGAGACGCTGAAACGTTGGCATGACGCAGATACTAAATTCGCCTTGGCGCGGGTAGTCAAAACCTGGGGCTCTGCCCCGCGCCCGGCTGGCTCGATGATGATCGTCTCGCAGGCAGGAGAGATGTGCGGCTCGGTTAGTGGTGGTTGCGTGGAAACCGCAGTTGTGGAAGCAGCACAGCAGGTCATCGGGCAGCGCGAGAGCCAGCTTCTGCATTTTGGCGTCAGCAACGACGATGCCTGGGCTGTCGGACTGGCGTGCGGTGGTCAGGTCGAGGTTTTCGTCGAGCCGTGGCTATCCAATGATCCTGTGAATTTAGCATTGCTGCCGATTTGGCAATCCCGGCAAATTGCCATGCTGATCACCCGAATCGATGGTTTGAATGATGCACATTTGTTGTTGACTGCAAACGGCGAACGAATCGGCAGTACCGGTAAAGCCGAGCTTGACATACAATTTAGTCAGCGCTATCCGGCAGATCGTTTTCCGAGAAGCGCAAGCACAGAAACAATCGGCGATGCCATCTATTTTGCTCATCCCTTTTTGCCACCACCGCGCCTGGTAATTGTCGGTGGTGTGCATATCGCGCAGCCGCTGGTCACTTTCGCGAAAGCGCTGGATTTTGAAGTGCTGCTGGTCGATCCGCGCACGGCCTTCGGCAATCGCGAGCGTTTTCCACAAGTTGATCAAATTTTCAATGAGTGGCCTGACGAGGCGATCGCAAAAATCGGCATCGACCAAAACAGCTTTTTTGTGCTATTGAGCCATGATGCGAAAATCGACGATCCGGCTTTGCTCGCGTTGCTGGGCAGGCAACCAGCCTATGTAGGCGCACTTGGCAGCCGCAAAACGCACAAAAAGCGTATGACGCGTTTGCTTGAAGCTGGTCTTTCTGATCAACAAATCGCCCGCATTCATGCACCGATCGGATTGAAAATCGGTGCAGTGTCGCCAGCACAAATTGCAGCGAGCATTATTGCCGAGATCATATCCGTACAGCAAAATGGCGCAAAAGGTTAACACAATTCCATTCGTAAGCGCGATCATTTTGGCTGCCGGTAGCAGCACGCGCATGCTGCCGCACCACAAAATGGCGTTGCCTGTCGACGGCAAGCCGATGCTGCTGCGAACCGTTGACTATGCGCTGGCAGCTGAGCTAAGCGAAGTGATCGTGGTGTTGGGGCATGCTGCCGACGAGCTCAATTTTTTGCCTGATAAAAGGCTGCAAATCGTTCACAATCAGGATTTCCATACCGGCATGGCATCGTCGATTCGCTGTGGCATGCAGCATATCAGCGCACGGTCTGATGCAGTGCTGATCGCGCTGGGCGACATGCCCTTTATCGAGCCAACAACGGTGCGTTTGATGTGTGAGTCGGCGCAGAATCTTCGCATACCGACGATTTTGCGGCCAGCATATCTCGGCCAAGCTGGCCACCCGGTTCTGTTCAGTCAGCATTTTTTTGCTGATTTAATGCTGCTCAATGGCGACTGTGGGGCTCTATCAATCATTCAAAAAAATCAGTCTGTGCTTCGGGAAATAGATTGTGATGATGCCGGCGTGGTCATCGACATCGACACGCCGGAAGCGCTGCAACGCATAAAAGGGAGGTTTTTCAGAAATGGAAATAAATAATTTTGATCGACAGTCCGCAGCGGCAGGTATCGTGTATGGTCGAAAAAAGGCTGCGCTATTCGTCAGTGCCCTGCTGATGATCCATTTTGGTTTAATCACATCTGGTATTGCTCAGGAAAACCTGTCGAAAGAGATCCGCTGGGTACGGCAGTCTGTTGAGTATGCGGCAGTCTGCAAGCAAACCTACTTTGCGGCCTGGCGGGCTGTGAAATCGATGGCGCCCGCGCAGCAAGGCGATTGGGCAGTGGTGCTGGATATCGATGAAACCGTGCTGGACAATTCGCAATACCAGGTGGAGCTTTTTGAGCGTGGGGAATCGTTTTCGTATGCTACCTGGAATCGCTGGGTCGAACGCAAAGAATCGGCGGCGGTGCCAGGTGTAAAGGCGTTTCTTGACAGTGTGCGCGCCATTGGTCCACATGCACATGTCGCTTTTATCACCAACCGCGACGCAAAGCTCGATCCGGCAACTGAAGGCAATTTGAAGGCGCTCGGATTGTGGGGAGATGGCGATGTGCTGATGGGACGGCGGGAACGCGCCGATACCAAAGAAGTGCGGCGTCAGGAAGTCATCACCGGCACGGGGCGCTGCGAAGGCCTGGGCACACGCACGATTATCGCGCTGATCGGTGATCAGGTCGGTGATTTTTTTGAGCCTGCAGATGGCGTGAGCTATGAAGAGCTGAAAACGCAGGTTTTGGAACACCCGGATTTCGGCGTGCGCTTTTTTGCGCTACCCAATCCGATGTACGGCGACTGGGAACGCGGGTATTGACATAGAAAGATTTCGATGGCATTTTTTGCTGTTGAAGTGATCCAAAATGAAAGTTGGCGTATATCAAACATTTTGAGAACCAAGCAGTTCCCGCAAAGTCGATTCGAGTTCGGTATGACGAAAAGTGAAACCGAGTTGTTGCGCTTTCGTTGGCAAAACCCGCTGACCGGTGAGTACAATCAGCGCCTGCTCGCCGAGTAGCATTTTTAGCGCAAAGCCGGGCACTTTCATGAATGAAGGGCGGCGCAAAACGCGGCCGAGCATTTTAGAAAAAGTCGCATTTGTGACAGGATTGGGGGCTGTCAGATTAAGCGGCCCATCCACCTTGGGGTTTTCAAGAGCAAAAACGATCAGCGCGATCAGGTCATCGAGACTGATCCACGACATCCATTGCTGGCCGGAGCCAACCGGACCGCCGACAAACATTTTAAATGGCAACAACAGCTTGGCGAGCGCGCCACCGGATTTGCCCAGGACGATACCGGTACGCAACAACACCATACGCCTGCCGGGCGCTTCGGCTTTGCGTGCTTCGGATTCCCACTGCAAACAGGTTGTGGCGAGAAAATCCGAGCCGGCACTGGCTTGTTCATCCAGCTTTTCGTCGCCACGGCCACCATAGTAGCCGATTGCAGAAGAACTCAAAAACACGTCTGGCTTTTTCTGTGCATTGGCCATCGCTTCCACCAGCGCTTTGGTCGTGCGCGTGCGGCTCTCCACAATTCTGCTTTTTTGTTTGTTGGTCCATCGCTTGCCCGCCAGGCTTTCGCCGGCAAGATTGATCACCGCGTCGGTTTCATCGATCAACTCGGCTGGCAACACAGGTTCCTTGTAAAGGTCAGCAGCGAAATAGTCCACACCTTCAGAGCTGGTTTCGCGCGTGCCTGGTGCTCTGCGCGTGATAACGGTCACTCGATGGCCAAGACTGACGAGTTTGGCTGTGAGCGGTTTACCGATAAAGCCGGTGCCGCCGGTCATTAAAATACGCATAATGAATGTTGAGTTATGAATGATGATTTACGAATAAAGATTGAGACGCGTTCCATTCAGTTATTCAAGAAGCGCTCAAGTTTCAGAAAATCGATTGGGTGGCTGGTTTGGCCGTCCAGTGCCAAATCAGCCAGAATTTCACCGATTACCGGTGCGAACTTAAAGCCATGTCCGGAAAAGCCGGCTCCAACAATGACACTCGGCGTTTCCGGCAGCGCGCCGAGCACAAAGTGATCATCCGGGCTTTTGGTGTACATACACACTTTAAAAGCCGAACGTTTGGGCTTTCGCAAAGCCGGAAATATTTCCGTGAGAAATCGCTGCAGTCTGGGCTCATCGCGTGGCAAAAGCTGGCGTTGCAGCGCCTCCGGTTGTGCCACAATATCCGGCTCGAAATGCTCTGCAGCCTTAAATCCAGCCTCGCTCACGACCGGAAATCCATAAAATCCACCATAGTCGAGTTCGATGAAATAGGTCGGGAACGCTTGTGGCGAAAATGCCTCGAGGCCGTTGCCGCGGTACCAGACCAGCACCTTGCGCCAAATCTCCAGAGGAATGCCATACTCGGAAAGAACCCGACCGGCCCACGCCCCGGCAGTCAAGACCAACGCCTTCGCTTGTAATTCGCGTTGATCTGTTTGCACGCTAACGCCTGATGTGTCTGCATGCCAAGACAATACTTGTTCACCGAAATAGAGGGTAGCGCCGTGGTGGAGAGCTGAAGAGAGATTTGCTTTCACACACTCTTCCACCATCAAATAGCCGCCATCCGGATCGAAAAACACAGAATGGCCGCCGGGCAGATGAAACTGCGGAAAATGCTTGCGCGTCTCCTCCGCAGTCCAACGCTCATGCGGTAATGCATGCTCAGCGTAGCAGCGCTGCAAGCCTTGAATGGTGGCAGACGACGGATCGCCAGAGACGACCAGACCGTTTGTGATTTGTAATTGTCGCCCGCTTTCATCTGCGATTTCGCGCCACAACTCGAACGATCTGTTCAGCAGCGGCACATAGTCGGGATGCTCAAAATAGGCTTTGCGGATAATGCGCGTTTCGCCATGCGAGCTGCCCTGGTCATGCGCTGCGCCGAATTGCTCGACACCACAGACATTTGCACCTCGCAGGGCCAGGGAGCGCAAGGTCGCACTGCCCATGCCACCTGCTCCCCAGACGATCACATCGAAATTCTGCTTCATGTTTTTTTTGATGAAATGGCTGCCAAACGCCCAGCTTTCAAAATCCTACAGTGAATTGTGCGTCCCATCACAGAATGGTTTATTGCCGGACTGTTTACATCCGCACCAATACACTTTTTTCTTTTCAGAGATTCTCGCAGAAATCGGTTTGATACCCGTGCCTTTATGCGACTTATCGCAAAATGGCTGTGTTTGTGATAGCCCGCAGGCACACCACAAATAATTTCCGGGCTCGATTTCTAAGGCATAGGGTCCCTTTTGTGCGATTTTCGGAGCAGACAAGAGAACATTCCTTTCATGTTAAATGAATGTTTGTAAAATGTTAAGATGATTTCTGCGCCACTTGTATTAAGATAGTATAGTAAAGATAATTTGATTCACAAGTGATGTCAAATAAAAAAGAATCAGTACTTTCCCACCAGCACTCGTTTGAATTTGCTCATCTGTTGAAGTGACACCTGATGCCTGCAGCTCTATCGGCTATGCAAAATTCGTTTGGTGCAATAGGCAAAGCGTTTCACAATTTTTGAACCGCTAAATCACTTGCGCGTTTAAAAGAGAATTGTTCTCTTGATTGTTAAGAAGGTAATACCATATAAAATAAACGGTTGTGGGTAGATTGAGTAGACAAAGGTTAATATTATGAAACTGGATTTCCCGCTTTTGATTCTGTCTGACATTCATTTCGGCCATCCCGCTAGCGCAGTACGCGACCCCGAACAACTGGAATCGCTGTTTTCGGGCTTCGAAACCGTGCTGTTCAATGGCGATACGGTCGAAATGCTGACGCAACAGAATCGTGAGAATGCCCAATCTCAGGTTGAGGAGATTGGACAGTTATGTTTATCGCAGGGAGCGAAACCGGTTTTTATCAATGGCAATCACGATCCGGTCATTTCATCGGCAAATCATCTCGATTTGTTCGGCGGATCTGTTTTGGTCACACATGGCGATATTCTTTTTCACGAACTGGCACCGTGGGGAAGAGAAGCCGCATTTATGGGAGAAACGCACACCAATATTTTAAAGAAGATGTGTCGTGAAGCGCTGACTGATTTCGATGAGCGTCTGTTTGCAGCGCGTGAAGCATCGATCTCTCTGGAAATGCATGAGATGAATTATCCACAGGGCAAGATGGCCAAGCTGCTGACGATTTTGCGTGAAAGCTGGCCGCCGTGGCGTGTGCTGCGCATCGTCAAGTACTGGATGCAAACGCCGCACCGCGCGACGATGCTGGCTCAGATTTTTCGGCCCTTTGCCAAATATGTGCTGATCGGCCATACCCATTATGCAGGTATATGGGAGAGCGAAGGCCGCACGATTATCAATACCGGTGCATTTTTGCCCGTCTCGGGTCGGCTTGGTATTGTGGTTGAGCAGGGTAAAATGATTGTGCGCAAAATCGCCATGCGTGGTAAGAAATATGTGCTTGGCAAAAAACTGGCGGAATTCACAGTCGAAGACCGCACAGAAGCGAAAACGCCGATAATGGTTGATGAAAAACCTGAAATCAGCCCCATTTTTATGCCGCATTTACCCGAATACGCGTCGACGAAAAATGGCTATGCAGAAGTCCTTGAGTACTGACGCATAGAAAGTAAATAATCCTTCAAAAGCGGATAGGTTGTTGCATTGCAATCATCCGCTTTTTTATTTCGAATCACATTTGCCCGCCACTAAAACATGCGCGTAAAACGTACCATCGCCAGCCTGCCGATCTCCGGCGCGCCAATCAATTCCCGATGCACATTGTTGAACAAGTTTGAAATCGTCAGTACTGTTTTGGTATGCTCTGAGAGGTATTTCTCCACACTCAGATCAGCCACCGTGTAATCATCTACCCGACCGATCAGCTCGCCCGACTGAAAAGGATAACTGTCGACAAAACGTCCGCGCAACTCGGCCATCAAACCGATCCGGCGATTAGAGTAAGCGATAGCCAGTCCAACTTTATGCTTCGGTGCATTTAGTGGAATATCGTAAAGTTGGGTATCCGATTTCTCAAATAGATTGCGGCTGACATAACTATATGTTCCGCTGAGCGTCCAATTGTGATTCAAGTAGTAGTTCAGATTCAGGTCGAATCCACTGAGTGAAATGTTGCCGAAGTTGCGGTAGGTCAGCAGCACGGCGGTTGGATCGATCGCTTCCGCAGGTGTGACGGTGCCGAGCGGAATAGCAGCCGCGCTGTCGGAAAAAAGCGTGACCAACTCATCGACGGGTGAGCCGCTGCCATTGCCGCCATTGTTCGGATCGTCAATTTGCAGCAAAATGCTTTTTAGCAAAAAGTTGCTCGAGTTGGCATAATTCGATTCGATCAGCGAACCGATGCTGGCCCGCAAGCTGGTTGCATCCAAAAAGACGTTCGGCGTTTGAATAACCAGTGGTCCGATAAAATCGTGGATTCGGGTGTGATAAAAATCGAGCGCAAGCGTCATTTTGCTGGCAAAAAGGCCCTTGTAGCCCAGTTCGTAGGTTTGGGTTATGGTCGGCTGCAGGCGCGGAATATCGGTGACACCAGCCACATCTTCGAACGCTTCTATTTCAAGATTGATCTGCTTCAGGCGGTTTTCGACGCCATTGATCTGCTGGGGAATGATGGCGCGTCCAAGATCCCCAACCAGGCTGCTGGCAATGTTGGCTGGTAAGCCGTTGCTGACCAGATTTTCCTCAAAGCCGTCCATGATGATTTGCCGCGCTGCTTGCCACATGGTATTGGTAAAAATCGGATCGTTGAAATCGATAAAATCCGCGATACCCAGCCCACGTGGATCGAGCGGGGCAAACGGCGAGCGAAATTGTGGACCATTATCATTAAAGCGAAATGTGAAGCCACCTGACGGGACGCCCTGTGCACGAATGTTTGTGCCGGCATCAAAATCGTAGCGAGAATTGAGCATCGCCCCGAGGGTAAAGGCATCGGGCGTGGTCAGGATGTCCAGAAACAGGTTGTTTGCTGTTGGCGTTTGAAATGCGCGATTATAGGTAAGGCGCAAATTGTTGCCGCGCGGCGTCTTCATCACCAGGGCTGCTCGAGGGGAAAAGACCAGGTTATCCAATCTGCTGTGCTTGTCCGCGCGCAACGCACTGATAAATTTGAGTCTGGGTGAAAGCTCGGTTTCGGATTGCAGGTAGACGCCGTATTCATCGATGTTGTCGTCATCTTCGAAGCTGCCGTTGATGGTATTGCGCGTGTCGGGCCTCGTCAGCAGGGCATCGAAACCATAGGTAAAATTTTGTTTGGCGCTCACCGGCAAAAAGTGCTGAAGTTGGCCAACCCACAGGCGCGAACGATCATAAATCACGTCGCCGCTGCGGAAAAAGTATGTATCGCCCGAATTGCTGCGATTGGTGAACGCTTGCACGAACAAGTTTTTGTATTTCAAGCGTGATTGCAGAAAAGTGTATTCCCAGCCGTTCGATTTTGCTGAGCCGATCGGCGTGACCACGATTTCGTCGATTTTATTGATGGCACTGTTCAAAATGAGTGTGGTCTGCTCACCAAGTTTGACATCCAGGCGCACATCCAGTGAATATTTGTCGATGGCAAAGTCGCGCTCGTTGGAGATCAAGCCGGATTCAGGGATGCGGCCATTGACCGTTTGCCGTCCTTTGATGATCGAATCGGGTTCGGCTGGATCGAAATATTCCCAGTTGTTGCCCTGAAAATATTGCGCCGAAATTTTCAGACCAACGCTATTGCCAAATCGCTGAGCATGCCGAAATGAACTCATCAGCACACTGCGTTCCCCACCTCCAACGCTGACTGTAGTGCCTTCAGATTCCAGCGGCGATTTGGTGAGGATATGCAGGACGCCATTGGCGCTGTTTGGGCCATACAGGGCAGAGCCGGGACCGGACACAATTTCGATGCGCTCGATATCATCATCGGTAGACGGGATGAGGCTGTAGACATTGAGCCGAATGGATGGCACGCGCGCGATACGATTGTCGGTCAGCAGCATCAGTGAGCCGGCGAACACCTCGTTGAAGCCGCGCACAGAGATGTCGGCCATAGCCAGGCCGGACTGCATGATGTCAACGCCGGGCAAGCCTTTTAAATGATCGGCGACGGTCAATGCTGCGCGAGCCTCGATATCTTCGGCATCAACGATGCTGACGGATGCTGGTGCTTCCAGCAACTTTTCCGGCCGCCGCGATGCAGACACCAAAATTGGATTCATGCTGACGCCGGTCGGTTCCAGCTTGATGGAAAGCTGTTGCGAATCTGCCTGATGCACAAGAATGTTTTGAATTTCCTGTCTGGCATATCCGATGTAGCTGATCATTAACTTGTATTCACCAGCATTCAGGTTCTTGAACACGAAAGCGCCCTCTGCATCCGAAGCTGTGCCACGTCGGGAGATACTGGAGTCTCTGGCTGTAAGCATGATATTGGCGCCCGGCAGCACTTGTCCGTCTTTGGCATCTACCACTACACCGGACAAGGCTGCGTTTTGAGCCTGTGCTCCGGAGGGAGTCAATTGAAGAAAGATGGCGGCAAACAGTGCCATTGTTAGGCTTGGTCTATATTTCCGAGGACTGCTTTTCTTCATTTGGCTCTCCATTTGAACAATAATTGTAAAAAATGCAATAATGTGCTGGAAAAACCGACAATGATTTTAAAGAATTTGACCATCTAAAATGATAAAAAGTTCAACTTCATTTGTTCAATAAAAAAAGCCCGGCGTGCACAATTCAGAACAGTAGCGCGCCGGGCTGCATGGATCGTTCAGTGTGCCATACCATCCTTATGCTTGCGCGGATGGCACACTGCAGCAATTCATTCTTAGAAGTTTAGATTGAGTTGTCCCATGATCATTCTGCCAAGTTTGGGCGCACCGATGAACTCGCGATGCTCCTTGTTCAGCAGGTTGTTAAAAGCGAGATCAAAGCGCAAGCCTTGATAATAGTTGCTCAAGTCATAGCCGATATTGACATCGAGCAAAAAGTAGTCGTCGATTTCGCCAATGTACGGGCCGGATTGAACCGGAAAACCTTTGACAAAACGGCCGGAGGCGCCAAACGAAAAGCTGTTGAGCATATTGTAATTGAAGCCACCCTTGGCCTTGAACTTTGGTGCGTTGAGCGCCAGGGTGATGTCCGTGCTGGTTTCATCCAGTTCGGTATTATCAAAGAAGTCATCGCTGACAACTGACATGTTGCCGAACAGGCGCAGGCTCGGGCTGGCATAATATTGAAATGCCGCATCGATGCCCCAGAAATTGACTTTACCGAAGTTCTTGTAGGTTCCCAAAAGTTCAGGGATTTGACCTGCACCGAGATCGTTTTCGTTCGGAACAACGATCGCAACCGGGGTGGATGGGCTTGGCAGGCTGCCTGAAGCAAGCTGCGTAATGGTTGCTGCAACGGCTTCCGGTGTTTGGCCGACTGCCGCCAATGTTGCGGCCAGCTGCGCATTGTTGGTAATGCCGGCTGCCAGCGCGGCCTGGAAATCCTGCGCCAACGTCGGCACAAGCACAAACGGCGTTTCAATCAGCACCGGACCCACGAAGTTTTTCTTGCTGGTGTAGTAGAAATCGACCGCCATCAATAAGCGGTTATCGATCAGGCCTTTATAGCCAAATTCAAAGGTCTGGCTGGTCGTTTGCTGTAAAGGATCAATGTTAACGACATCACTCACCGGATTGGTTGTGCCGGTAGTGGAATTCAGCAGCGCCAACGCGCCTTGCGAAAAGCCGTTTACATTGGTGACACCGGGTGCAAACAATGCTTTGACTTGTTCAATCAATGCATCAGGCGTCGCTGAGGGTAAGCCAAGCAATTGTTTGATCGTAGCATTGGGGATGGCATTGAGACTGGCAAAAACCGAATTATAGACTGCATCCAATGGCAAGCCAATGGGTTGCGCTGCACCCGGGGTTGCCGGATTCAGACTGCGTGCGACCAGGTCGGAGTTCGCGAATGCGCCAAAAGCTGAATTGCGCTGAAATGTGTAGCCATAGGCTGCGCCACGGCCACGGATGCGGATCGGTAAACTGGCATCCGGTTCACGGGCAACGATATCGAGAAAGAGTGAGTTGTTGCCCGGAGATGAATACGCATAATTATAGGTTGCGCGGAAAGAGTGCTGCGAACTCGGCTTGACCACCAGCGCAACTCGAGGGGACAGTACAAAGTCTTCATAAATGTTGTTGTAGTCACCGCGCAAAGCAAGCGTCAAATCGAGCATTGGCGACAGACGGGTGAGGGACTGCGCATACAGGCCGGTTTCGGAAATCAAATCGTTGTCTTCGTTGCGGCCATAGACTGTACCTTTGGTGTCTGGGGTGGTCCGGTCGTAATCGACACCAACGATAAGCTGTTGGCTGTCGCTGATATCCATATCATACTGTGCTTGAAAATTAATCTGATTAGAGTTGTCAACTACAGTAGAGTCAGTACCATAAACAAATGAGTTGCCGCCATCGTTGTTGTTCAAATAAGCTTGCGCGAAAAAGCCGCCTGATTGCAAGCGCAACTGACCATATTTATAACCAAACCCGTCTGCCTGGACAGTGCCGATACCGGTTAGCACGACTGCATCCAGCGCTGAAAAACCACCGTCTGCTGTGAGTGTTGTATTATCATTCAGGCGAAATTGCAGCATACCATTGACGTTAATTTTTTTGTAATCATAATTACGTTGCAATCCATCTGCATCATTGGCGAGTTGTTCGGCATCAAGTTTGTCATTTGGATCCAGTTCCCAGTCATTGGCCTGGCCGTATTGCCCGGTCAACTTGTAGCCGATATTTTCACCAGCCACACCAGCATGCCGGAACGCTCCTGAAAAGAAGGATCGCTCGCCACCATTGACCGAGATCGATGTGCCCGGATGTGAAAACGGATCTTTGGTGATGTAATGGATCACGCCTGCATCGACGCCGGCACCGTACAGTGCCGAACCGGGACCGCGTACAATTTCAACTTTATCGAGATCGACCACCATATTCGGCATGATCGAATGGATATTGACCGCCAACGAAGGCACCGCCGCCTGGCGATAATCCGTCAAAATATAGGTGGCGCCGGAGAACGCGTTGTTAAATCCGCGCAGCACCATTTCGCGGCGATCGATACCGGTTTGCGAAATATCGACACCGACGGTGTTCTTCAGCACGCTGGCAGCCGTTGGCGCAACTTCGCCACGCATTTCCGATGAGCTGAGAACGGTAATCGATGCTGGAGCTTCCAGCGTTTTCTCAGGGCGGCGCGATGCCGAAATCGAGATGGCATTCACGCTGATGCCGGTAGCATCCAGCGCAATGTCAAGCTCCCTTGTTTCACCTGCCGTCAGGTTAATGCTGCTGAATTCTTTGCGAGCATAGCCGATAAACGAGGCGACGACCATGTAATTGCCCGCAGCAAGCCGGGTAACAATGTAAGCGCCATCTTCGCCGGCAGCAGCGCCAGTGGGTTGCGCAGACGTGCCAATAGCGGTCACGACCACATTCGCACCGGGCAGCACTTCACCGGTTGCACTGTCGATCACTTTGCCTTTTAGAGTGGCCGTCTGACTGTACAGAGGCGACGCTAGCATAAGCATCAGCAGCCCGATGAGCCACATCCAATTGAAACGTAAATTACACCACCTCATAACCTTCCTCCCGTTAAAAGTTTTGAAACGCAGTTGAACTAAAGGTACGGCGTTTGCTTTAATGAATTATTAAATAAAGTGGTTTGTTGACCGGTATGTATGCAAAATGGGTAGCATTCAAATGCTGTGGGGATATATGCCGGCACCAAAGCAGGCGGCACGAAATGCCAGGCAGGCAGCAGAGTTTCAAAAATCGAATGAAGCAAAATATTTACCCGGGTGTAAAGAGTTTGCCAAAATATTTATTTAAACGCCTAAATAACATCGACGCAAGAAAAAAGCAAGAGATTTCTACCAATTGCGCATGGTCGAATCAACAGCTTATCTTCTGCATTCAATGCTGTCCAGGACGAGCACCGAAGGGCAGCATTGAATGCAGAAGGATTACACACTCCTCTTTACGCATCATTGCTGGAAAGAGCACCAGGCATCCATGCCGATTGGCGAGCCATCCGGCGGGCGCTGTGGCAAGGTGCGCACAAATTCTGCCGGATTTTGCTGGAAGAGTTGAACTTGCGCGGCAGCAAATTGCAAATGCGCTTTGCGGTTTGGATTTTTCTCGTCGCGGCTGGCAGATTGCAACCAGGTGCGCAATTGCTGTATTTTGAGATGCGCCACGGCGCGTACCTGATTTGCGGCGTTTTCATCTGCCACCAGCGCCATCAAATGGGTCAGAATCGCCTGATCGACCACCTGCTGCACTGCTTGATCGTAGTCGTTCGATGGCTTATTTTTCCAGATCGCGTCCAGCAATTTGTCGATGACTTCAGACATACCGGGCATGCTTTGATCGCGCGCTTCGTGCTCGATCAGCCGTGCCAGCCGTTGCGGATGCAGCAGAAAGTCGATCGTCATGTTGGCGGCGGTTTCGGCAGCGGCCAGCGGATCGAAAGTCAGGCCTGTGCGCGTGCTGAACAGTTCTCGGCTTCGGCTGTAGCCAAAAGCACGGGGCGGCATGAGCTGGAGAATGCGTTCGGGAACAGCGAGTGCTTCCGGTTTCAAGGTAGCGAGCAAGGCCTCAAAAGCCCGCCATTGCTCCTTCGCAGGAATCATTGCTGTGGGCTGTTGGCCATCGCCGCGCAATGCATAGGTATACATCAGGCCGCCGAGCACTTTCGATGCTGCTTCGATCTGATAACGATGAGACAAATAGAGTGGAACAAAGGTTTCCTCGAGCAGCGCCAGCGGCTGGCCGCTTCGAATGTTCTTTTCAGAAAAATTGTGCAGCGCGGTTTTGCGCACCTCCATCAGCCGGTTGAGCTCATCCACAGCGCTGTTGCCGTTGTCCCACAAATGCGCCATCGGATGTGCACTGCCTGCCGGGCGAGCATCGGCGTCGGTGATAAAAAGCAATCCGTCACTCAGTGATTTCTGGATGATTGCATTGAGCGCGGCCTGTTCATCCGTGCCTTCGGGAAAGTCCTGATAGCCATAGGTAATGGCGACTTTATCCCAAGCACCGATACCCGTGTCATAGGCATCGGAAAGATCAATTTTATCGCCGGATTTCAGTGCCAATGGATGGGGATAATCCATCACTGAAGCGCGGTCTGCCATGCTGGCTGCGTAGTTGTGCGCCAAACCAAGCGTATGCCCGACTTCATGTGCAGAAAGCTGCCGGATGCGCGCCAATGCCATTTCCTGCAACTCCGGCGGCACACTTTCGCCATCGTGGTACGGCGCCAGCAGACCTTCGGCGATCAGAAAATCCTGGCGCACCCGCAGCGAACCGAGGGTGACGTGACCCTTAATGATCTCGCTGGTGCGGGGATCGGTCACCGTACTGCCATACGACCAGCCGCGCGTCGAGCGGTGCACCCAGTTGATGACATTGTAGCGCACATCCATCGGATCGGCGTCTTCCGGCAGCATTTTCACCTGAAACGCATCTTTATAGCCCGCTGCTTCGAAAGCCTGGTTCCACCACGATGCGCCTTCCAGCAGAGCTGATCTGATCGGTTCCGGGGTGCCCGGGTCGAGATAATAAACGATCGGCTCAACGGATTCGCTCACCGCGGCGTTCGGATTTTTTTTCTGCAGACGATGTCGTGAAATCAGCCGTTTGCGCAGCGGCTCACTGATTGGCGTTGCATAATCCGCATAATCGACGCCGAAAAAGCCGGCGCGTGGATCGAAGGTGCGCGTTTGGAATCCGGGCTCCGGCAGTTCAACAAACGAATGATGCTGCCGCACAGTGACTGCATCCGCACTCGGCGTGACACTTTGAATCCACCGGCCTTTCGCGTCACCTGTAAAAGTCAGGATGGCTTCGAATTCGGTGTTTTTTGGAAAATTCTTGGTGCGCGGCAAATAGAAAACTGACCTAGATCCGTCGAGTTTGTAATTGCCCTGATTCGACGATTGCAAACGCCCGCTAACGTAGTGCGCATCGCGCATGAGAAAAGCCGTGGCATCGACCAGCACTGCGCTGGCATTTTCGGCAGCCACTTCGAAGCCCCAAAGCACTGAGGTGGCGAACGCATCTTCGACAGCCTTGCGCTCGGCCGGATTGTCCGTATCGGCGCGGTAACTGTAATTGGGCTGAACCATCAGCACTTTCGGGCCGACGCGTTGAAATGTGACAATGCGGATATCGCCGAGCTGGCCGCGATCCAGGCCGATATCGTTGGAGCCGATGCCGGCCGGCAGGGAATTGATGTACAGCAATTCCGTATCCCATCTATCGATTTCGAGCCAGATTTTGCCATCTTTCTCGTGCCAGTAAAATGGAAAATAGCCATCGAATTTCTGCATGTTCTGGGTGAAGTCGGCAATCGTTTTGGGTCCGCTATCCGTCTTGCTTTCTTGAGCAAAAACAACCGATTGCAGCAACAAACAAATCATCAGCATACGGAACAATCTGTGCATGAAAAATCCTCCGTTTGGCAACAGCACGGCGCCGCAAATACGCAGTGAAAACAAAATGTCAAAAACTGCAAGCAAAATAGCAGGCAACATACTGAACCGCAAGCGTTTTCCCACCATGTAGGGCTGTTCGCAACTGGTTTTCCAGGGGACAACATTTTGACAAACCGGCAAGAAACCTTCGACAAAGACGCAAAAATGATTTGTTATTTACTCATTTTTTTTATCTTTAACGAGACTGGAAATAGCAAAAATAGACTGGGCGAAGAATGTTGATGGGGGCAGAATGCCGACAATTTTATATGTAATGGGCTGGTGATTCTTTTTCTATGTAAATGAAGGGGATGAACCGATTCATATTCATTGTCGCAAATGAGAGAAAGAGTGCAAATATTGGCTAAATTCAGACCAGTTTGACGTTGAGGAAGCGTATAGTTATAACCTTGGAAAAAAGGACAAACGCCAAGTCAAGAAAATTATTTTTGAAAACTTCAAGTACTTTGAAAAAGAATGGAATAGATTCCAAAAAGGCAAATTGAAATGAAAAAATATCATAATGCCGAAAATGTTGCGATTTGCGATGGCAAACTCAAGATCAAAGTCGATGGATTTAACCACGAGTTCGCATTATCTGTGATTTCTGAAAGATTGGCTGCTGCATCAGATGTTGAACAACAACACTATCAAGTTTCATATGGTATCCACTGGCCGTTGATCGATGAAGATCTCTCGATTGATGGCCTGCTCGGGATAAAACATAGCCTGCCGAATTTTAAAAACGCTGCCAATATCTAAAATTTTAGCAGAAAGCAAAAGCCATGGCAAAGAAAGACAAAACCGACGTCAGTTTTATGAAGTCGCTGTTTGCTGGTGTAATCGATCAGGAAACGATTTTTCCGTATCCGAAATTGCCGCAAGATGAGCAGGAAAATCTCGATATGATCCTGCAGGCATGGAATGAATTTGCTAAAGATGCTGTCGACAGCCCACAAATCGACCGCGATAAGAAAATCCCCAAAGAAGTCTTGCAAGGCATGGCTGAGCTCGGCTTCTTCGGCCTGTCGATTCCGGAACAATATGGCGGTGCCGGTCTCTCCGAAACAGCCTACTGCCGCGTGTTCGAAGAGGTCTGCAACTACGATGCCTCGCTGGCGGTGACGTTGGGTGCCCATGCCAGCATCGGTACCAACGGCTTGCTGCTGTACGGCACCGAAAAGCAGAAGCAAAAATACCTGCCAAAATTGGCCAGCGGCGAGTGGATTGCCGCTTTTGCGCTCACCGAGCCGGGCGCAGGCTCGGATGCCGCCGGTATTCAAAGTAAAGCTGTGTTGAATGATAAAAAAACACATTTCATCCTCAATGGCGGCAAAATGTGGATCAGCAACGGCAGCATCAGCGATTTGTGGACGGTTTTTGCCAAGACCGATGTGATCGAGGACGGCGTGATCAAAGAAAAGATTTCGGCATTTCTGGTGGAAGCGAAATGGCCGGGTTGTTCGGCAGGCAAACCGGAAGACAAATTCGGCATCCGCGGTTCCGACACCACCGCGCTTAATTTCGACAACGTGCAAGTGCCGGTGGAAAATTTGCTCGGCCCGCTCGGCAAGGGTTTCAAGGTGGCGATGGAAACGCTCAACGTTGGCCGCCTGGGGCTTGCCGCCGGCAATGTCGGCGGCTGCAAATTGTTGACGCAAATGGCTGCGGACTATGCCAAAAATCGCAAGCAGTTTGGGCAATCCATCGCCGAGTTCGAAATTATCAAAGACAAAATCGCCAACATGGCGGCTGACGCTTATGCTGCCGAAAGCATGGTCTATTTGACTTCCGCTTTGGCTGACCGCCACACGGTAGACTACTCGCTGGAGTCCGCCATCAGTAAAGTATTTGCATCGGAAGCACTGTGGCGCGCTGCCAATGAAGCCATGCAGATCGCCGGCGGCAATGGTTACTCGACCGAGTATCCATTTGGACAAATCGTCCGAGATGCCCGCATCAATTTGATTTTTGAAGGCACGAATGAGATTTTGCGCGCTTTCACGGCGCTCGCTGGCATGCAGGGGCCGGGCGAATATCTCAAAAAGATCGGCAAAGCTCTGCGCGATCCCATAAAGGGCTTTGGTCTGCTCACCGAATTCGCGGTGCAAAAAGTCCGTGATGTGGTAACCAAAGATACGCTCAAAAATATTGCGCCCGAGTTGAAGGAGCAAGCCGAGCGCTTCAACGATTTTGCCGATGAGTTGCAATCGAACGTCGAAAAAGTGCTAATGAAATATGGCAAGGAGATCATTCACCACGAATTTATTCAGCAGCGCATCGCCAACATGGCGATCGATCTGTATGGGATGGCAGCTGTGATTTCACGCGTGGATAGCAAAATTAAGGACAGCAAGTCGGTCGAGCAGGAGATGCCGCTGGTGCAGCTCTATTGTGACGCCGCCTGGCGCCGCGTGCGCCGTGAAGCCCGGCAAATCGAAAACAACCTCGATAAACAGCGCCGGCAAGCCTGCGATCTGATCTACAATAGTAAACAAATTCCTTTCGACGTGTTTCATGAATAATTTTTTATGAATTACGAATTATAAAATGTCAAAAACGTAAATCGTGATGTGTAACGCATATAACACAGTACTACATTTTAAAAGATGACTGAAGGAGACGCTCTGTGAAGATAGCGATTCTGTTGAAGCAAGTCCCGGTCAAAGACGCCACGCTAAAGGTGAATGGCGATGGGCTGTGGATCGATGAAGACAATGTGACGTTTGAGATCAATGAAAGCGACCACTACGGCCTGGAAGAAGCGCTGCGTTTGAAGGAAAAACACGATGGCGAAGTGGTGGTGGTCACCATGGGGCCGGAGCGTGTCAAAGAGTCGATCAAGCAAGCGCTCGCGAAAGGGGCAGATCGTGCCATTCACATCAACTCCAGCGGCTACAGTAATCCGGATCCGATTGCCCATGCCAAATTGCTTTGCGCTGCTATTAAAGATGAGAATTTCGATCTGATTTTGTCCGGCTTGCAAAGCGATGATTTGGGCTATGGCCAGACCGGCGTGCTGGTCGCGGAAATGCTCGGCATGGCGCACGCAACCCTTGTGATGGAAACCGATGTGCAGGATGGCAAAATCAAAGTCAAGCGTGAGCTTGAAGGCGGCTGGTTTCAGTCTGTTGAGCTGCCTTTGCCGGCGGTGCTGACCATCCAGTCTGGCCTCAACCAGATTCGCTATGCCACCATCAAGGGCATCATGGCAGCCAAGCGCAAGGAAATCAAGGAAATTGCTATCAGCGACCTGGGCGTCAGCGATGCCGATGCCAGCGGTATTCAAATGCATAAAATTTATCTTCCGGTTAAAACCAAACAAACCGTGGTTTTGGAAGGCGACACTGCAGACATCGTCTCGAAGCTGGTCGATAAACTCAAAAACGAAGCGAAAGTACTGTAACAGCTGTCAGCTAACAGCCATCAGCCATCAGCGTTGGCAAATGCTGATCGCTGACTGCTGAAGGCTGATAGCTAAAACATGGAGATACACAATGGCAAACGGAATACTTGTTGTTTTAGAAAATAACGATGGCAAGATCAGTCGTATCGGTTGGGAGACATTGACTGCGGCACAAAAAATCGGTTCCGATCTCGGCATCGGTGTGTCGGCAGCTGTGCTCGGCAAAGACGCCAAAAGCATGGCCGACAGCGCTGCCGGCAAACACGCGGACGCGATTTATGCAGCCAGCAACGCTGCACTGGAAAACTACACGCCGGATGGCTACACTGCCGCGCTCGAACAGGTCATCGCGAAAGCTGCGCCGGCCTACATTTTTGTCGGCCACAGCTACCAGGCACGCGATTACGTGGCCAAGCTGGCGCTAAGAATCAATGCCAAAATTATCAGCGACTGTATCGGCTACAAAGTGGATGGCGGCAGCCTCATGCTGACACGCCAGGTCTTTGCCGGCAAATTCAATGCGGACTATTCATTCAGCGGCAATGGCCCCTACATCGCAACTTTCCAGGCAGGGGCCTTTAGCGCGGATGGTCTGCAACCTGGCTCGGCAAAGGTTGAAGAAGTGGCGGTCGATCTCTCCGGTACCGAGATTCGCACCAACGTGCTGGACATCTTCCAGGGTGTCAAGCAGGAGGTCGATTTAAGCAAGGCGGAAGTGATCGTCTCGGCTGGGCGCGGATTGAAGGAAAAAGACAATATGGCGTTAGTAGAAGGATTGGCGAAAGCGCTCGGCGGCGATGTCTCCGGTTCACGCCCGGTCTGCGATGATGGCTGGCTCAAGATCGACCGGCAGATCGGCTCTTCCGGGCAAACGGTGTCGCCGAAACTGTATTTGGCAGTTGGCATCTCTGGCGCGATTCAGCACGTGGTGGGCATGAAAAATTCCAAATACATCGTCGCGATCAACAAAGACCCGCACGCACCGATCTTTGAAATCGCCGATGTGGCGGTAGTAGCCGATTTGTTCGAAGTCGTGCCCGCGCTGACCAAGGCGGTGCAGGAAGCGGCGTAATTACCGCACTTTCAAGACGCGATATTTAATTTTTTGTTTGATTTTTTCTTGATTATGATTAAAGTGGAGTTGGCGGCTATCTTGCTATAGTCATTGTGATTAAGCATTTAATCATAGGTTGGTGTTAAGCCATCCTCAAATTGTACTTTTTAGCTTTCTTGGCGAGTATAAAACCCGTTCAAGAAAGCTATTTTCTTGAACGGGTTTTATACTCGCCACGCTCAAAGTATAGCAAGATGGCTGCCGCAATTATATGCGAATAAAAGAAAACTTCTTTCCAAAAAACCTTCTCGCACCCCTTCAAATTCCATTCAAAACTGATAACATGTTCTTGGAAGCTGATGCGCAACTTATATTTTTGTGCGGCAAAAAAATTAAATCCAATAGCGGTTCCAAGACAAGTAGGCAATTGCTGATGAACTATGCCTCAAAACACTTAACTGAATTTCAGTTTTTTTTGGCGGAAGATTTTTTTAGAGCATTCCCAAACGAAGAGCGACATGATCTTCTCGCAATTGAAGATAGATTGAGTTTCTATTCCGACTGTATTTTTATTGTATTGGAAAGTGAAAGTACTTTTGCAGAATTAGGTGCTTTTGCTATAAAAAACAGCCTCGCAAAAAATATACTTGTAATAAATGATCGAAAGTTTATAAATGATGATTCCTTTATTAGCTTAGGACCTTTGGCTAAGGTTGGCAAGATATCTAGATTTAAGCCAATAATTTATACTAATCTGGACGCGATATTAAAGTGCATCCCAGATGTACAAAAGCGCTTGAGCAAAATTCAAAGAAGTAATAGAAAAAGGTTTACAGTAAAAAGTAATAAGGAATTCAATGAACTCCCGGGTAAAGTAAAAATGTTGCTACTGCTGGATTTGATTAACATATTTCATCCAATAAGCCATAAAGAGTTGATAGCTGTGCTCGAAAAATTGTTTGGCATAGACAATTATGACATTTTTTTTGAATTAGGTCTCCTTGAAGCATTAAAATTGGTATTTCGTGTTAAATCTTTTTATTTAAGAGCACGAGGTGACACACGTTATTTTTTTAAATTTGGAAATGTTAATCTTATCAAATATCGATCAACAATTATTAATCATTATCATAAGTACTATTGGCCAAAAGCGAGAATATTGTCTGCAAAATTTAGCGAATTTTAAATGGATCTAATTGAAAAAATTGCATTATATCTTGGCTTTTCTAAAGAGCAAATAGTCAAGCATAGCAAGCGGTGTAGCAAAACATACAGGCTTTACAAAATCCCGAAGAAAGGTAAGTTGACAGGTTTCCGCACTATATATCATCCAGCTAAGGAAACAAAGGCTATTCAATATGCTTTAATGGAGATACTCCTGGGGGATTTCAAAGTTAGTGAAAGCGCTATCGCATATAAAAGGGGGCTGAGCTCCCCTCTTCGAGAAAACGCCTTGTTACATGCACCTTACAAATACTCAGTTCGAATAGATTTTGAAAATTTTTTCTTATCATTGCAGCCGCGTGATTTGGCACGTATGGCAAAAAGCAAGTTTGACCTTAATGACAAAGAAATCGATTTTTTAATCAAGAGCCTATTTGTGGATTTAGGAAGTGGTCGGTCCGGATTGGGTGTTGGAGCACCATCATCTCCTATGGTTAGTAATATAATCATGTATGAATTAGATGAAGAGATACAAAAAATTGCATTAAAGATAGATCCAAAATCTGTTTATTCAAGATATGCCGATGATATTATTTTTTCTACAGATCAAAAAGGTGCATGCAAGCAATTTTATGATCAACTTGCTAGCGTAATAAAATCAAGCAAATCGCCAAGGCTTAAAATAAATGATTTAAAGACAATCTTCTCTTCGCGAGGAAGCAGGCGAATGATAACTGGATTGATTGTAACCCCAAATGGAGATGTATCGATTGGCCGCAGAAATAAAAGATACATTAAAAAGCTGCTTTTTGATTTCTCAAAATCAAAAATATCTGATAAGAATAAGAGCTATTTAAAAGGTTACCTTTCATACATCGAAGATGTAGAACCAGACTTTCTCAATAGTCTTTCCTTAAAATATGGAGCGGCTCTATTAGAAAAAATCCGGATGGATCAATTTTGAAAGCCTATGAGCTTTATGAAACAAATGAAATCCTGGATTAAATTCAGAAAAGCAGGCGTGGCGACGGCTCCTGCTTTTTTTTGCTTGATGCCACGATTTCACGCAGATTCCCACTGATTATTAGGAAATGTTAGAAAAATTGAAGGAATTCGAGATACCTGTGATAATCCGTGCAAATCTGTGGCTTCATTCGATGTATTGAAATTCGGCTTTGAAATACTTGCAGCTTGTTTTTCACGCCCTACCACTCAAACTCCAGCCCAAAAATCGGCAGCATGCCCCATTGCCGCAGCACGTCCGGTTCGTTTTTGACCTGATTCCAAAAATACGATGCGACATTTTTGCGGTTGTAGGCATTCCAAACGCTGAAATAAAACACCAAATTGCTGCTACGGAAATGAAAACGCCGGTCGAAGCGCACATTGAGTGAATGATAGGCCGGATAGCGCACAGTATTGATGCGATTTTGATCGAGCACTGCCCGGTTCAACGCCTGCGAAGCAGCCATATCAAACGGCGTATAGGGCGGCCCGCCGGCATAAATCCAGCGCAGACTGAATTCCCAAGCCTGATTCGGCTTGTAACCGCCCTCGACGCTGAAAATGAAGCGATTGTCGAACACCCGGTCGCGGGCCATGCCGTCCAGTCCGGTGTATTTTGAGCGGAACCAAGCGGCGCTGGCTAGGCCGTAAACCTTGTTTGCCAGCTTTTTTTGCACGATCAACTCAACACCGCGCGCCGAAGCCTTGCCAGCATCCACAAGTCGCTCATGGCTGAAGAAAAAACCATATCGGTAAAACAATTCATCGAGCACAAACAGCGCAGGCTGCGCCGGATCGATGGGAAAATGACGATAATTCTTTTGATAGGCTTCCAGGCTTAGCCGGGTGTTTTCAGTGAGCAAGTGACTAAAGCCCAGCACCATATGACTGGCCAATGGATCGCGCAACGCTTTGTTGGCATCGTTTTGTGCCAGCAAAAGCAACGGCAGATTTTGCCTGAAAAGACCAACCGCGCCATGCAGCGTGGTGCGATTGCTGATTTGATAGGTCACGGCAAGTCGGGGCGAAAAGGATGCGTTTTTGTTGAAGGAAAAGTAATCGAGCCGGCCACCGAATGTGAGTGAAAGCGCCGACACTGGCCTGATTTGCAGCGTGGCAAATGTCGCCATTTTGGTTGCATGCGGATCGTGTTGAAGCGCAAGCGCCTGCACGGTATCGCCGAAAGCATCGCTATACGGCGGATAAAAATTGTCATAGTCAGCGCGCAAGAACTTGGTTTCAAAGCCCAGTTCAAGTGCTACTTCCGGGCGCAATTGCACATGGCTGAGATGACGCAATTGCACGGCTTGTTCATGAGAGCGATTTTTGACCAGCAATGCCCCGGAGCCGGTCTCATAAAAGTCTTCCTTGAACCGCGTCGCTGTGTGCGAAATAGATGTATTACCGTAAGCATTGCCGCCCCACAAGGCCCGCCAATTCACACCGATTGTCTGTTCGACTATGTCCTGATTGCCGTAATACAACATGTCATTTTCGCGCGCCGTATCCTGATCCGGATCGTTGTAATCGTCACTGCGCACTAGCAAGGCGGTGAGTTTGTGGCGTTTGCCCAAATCGTAGGTGACCTTGGCCTGGGCATCGCTGTACACCGGCGCGATGCTGGTGCCGACATCGATGGCGTCGACCAGCAAATCGAGGTAGCTGCGGCGCAGGGATAGTAGCCACGCACCGCGCTGCTTTGGCAAGGGGCCTTCAAAAACGCCACCTAATCCGGCAAAATTGAAATCGAGCTGGCCGTCGAACTCGTCGCGATTGCCTTCGCGCAGACGGATGTCCATAGCCGATGACAACCGGTCACCAAAATGTGCCCCGAAGCCACCCGCATAAAAATCGACATCGCGAATCAAATCGACATTCAAAACACCAATCGGGCCGCCGGACGAACCCTGAGCTGGAAAATGATTGATGTTCGGAATTTCGATGTTGTCGACAAAAAAGGCATTTTCGAGCGGGCTACCACCACGCACGATCAGACTGTTGGATTGATCATTGATTTTGGCGATGCTCGGCAGGCTCATCAAAATGCGGCTGATGTCACCTGCTGATCCCGGCGCACGTCGAATCTCTTCCTGCGAAAAACTGGTCAAACTGGTCGGCTGCTCGTCGTTCTGCGGAAAATAGCCCGCCGTGATCACGACCTCCTCCGACGCCAATGCCGATGGTTGGAGCGCTACTTCCACAAAAGTGATACGCTGCGAACGCACAACGACGTCGGTCATAGCTTGCTGCGAATACCCGATGTAACTGAATTTTAATGTGTACTGTCCAACTGGCACCCGCGGGATCACAAACTGTCCTTCACTGTCACTGGCGGCGCCCATATTGGTGCCGGCAAGCATAATATTGGCGCCAATCAGTGGATTTTGGTTGCTGGCATCGCGCAAGGTACCTTTAATGGTGCCAGTTTGACCGTAAGTGGCCAGCGGGGAGAACAACAGCAGGGCAGTGATAAGACAGAATCCCTGGTTGGCTATTTTGGTAAAGAATTTCATATTCAGGCTCGCTTTCGTTTTGGGGTAGAGACGCAAAATATTGCGTCTCTACGGTTTTGCTAACGAAGCCAAAATAGCAGAAAACGATAGACGGTGCGCTCATGCCCATCGGCGCGAACGCATTGATGAGCAAATAAACGGGTGTGCCAATGGGGTGGAACGCTGCTCAGGATTGTGCGGATTTGGGGTGGTGTAGTTGGCGGTATTGCGACGGCGTCTGTCCGGTGTGCTTTTTGAAAATCGTATTGAAAGCCGTTTTGGAATTGAAGCCTGCATCGAATGCAATGGCCAGCAAGGTTAAATTTTGCTTCTTTGGATCGGCCAAATCTTTTTTGACAGCTTCCACGCGGTATTGGTTGATGAAATCGAAAAAATTCACATAGAGCCGGGTGTTGATCACTTCCGACAGATTGTGCGCGGAAATCGATAACCTGGCCGCCAGTTCCGGTAAGGTCAAGTTGCTATCCCGAAACGGCATTTCTCGCTGCATCAATTCCAGCAGCCCGGCGAGTAGGGTATCGGCTTTTTCGCTCGACAGACCGGATTTTTGATAGCGTGGCTCCGGCTCCTCAGCCTGCATCGTCATTTGCTGCAGCGGCTGCTGGATATCCGGCGCTGACAATATGCCGGATTTAGAAATACCGAGGTAGCCCATCACATACACGCTGACGGCGCCGAGCAATGAGCTGAAATTGAAAAAATTGGACAGGTTGATGTCCAGCAGCAAAAACACATTTTCGGTTAAAAAACTCAGGAAAACACAGGTGAGCAGCAGGGTGATGTTGCGCAGCCAGTTGAGTTGGACTTTCTCTGTAGTTGAAAAAAGTTCTTTAATACCACGCGCATATTTTTGCAGCAAGCCGATGGTGAGTCCCATGTACAGCAGGCCTTGTGCAATCACAGCCCAATTGAAAAACAGGTATCGCATGGGCAGCGTCCGCTCGTTTTCGTGCAGCATCCCGACTAGTGTGCCGGTGCTGAGAAAAAAATCCGGCACCAAGATCAGCTTGTATACCACAAAGGGCAGCAGGTGGAGCCAGATTGTGCGATCGAGCCTGGAAGTGCAATGAATGAGTGATTTGGCGTAGAAATAGTGCAGCGGCGGAACCAAAAAGGCGATGCCGGAAAGGACGAGTTGCAGACGTGGCAGGCGTTCGTATACACCCATCTCGCCAAAGAACAGGTCGAAGAAAATGATGCCGTAAAAAAGCATCATCAAGCCGAGGAAGCGGTTGGCAAAAAAAGCCCGATATTTATGGAAAATCAGCGTGGCGAGCAGCAGGCCCTGCGCCGCGCCGATCAGTAAAATGGCATCGATGATGGAGAGAGACATGAGATTGGGGGTTGAATTTAGTCATTTTCAGGAAGGTAAAAAGGCAAAGATGGAACGGCAAGCTTTTTGTTCGTTGCCTTTAGAAAAACCGACTTTATTCTTTTCGCAAAATCTTTTCCATCTTTCTGCCTTTCGCCAACTCATCCACCAACTTGTCCAGGTATCTTACTTGTTTTGTTAACGGGGTTTCAATTTCTTCTATCCGGTAGCCACAAATGACTCCTGTAATCAAGAGAGCATCGGGATTCAATTTTGCGCTCGCAAAGAACGTTTCAAAAGTCACTTTCTGGTCGATCAGTATTTGCAGTTTTTGGTCATCAAAGCCCGTCAGCCACTCTATGACTTGATGTAATTCATCTTTTGTCCTGCCTTTGCGCTCAACTTTTGTGACATAGTGCGGATAGACCGACGCAAACGTCATTTTTGCGATGCGCGCATCGTGTTCGGGTGTTGTTTTCATACTACATTAACCTTTTCCAGTTACCTTTTAGAGCCTTCTGCCTCACCGCTTCTGAATAATCAGCAGCGTATAGTCATCCGTGGGCAGGTTGCCCTGGTAGAAATTTTCCAGATCGGTGAGGATGGTTTGCAAGATTTCATGGGCGGTTTTGCCGCGTGATTCGTTCAGGCGCTGCATCAAACGCTCTTCGCCGTAAAATTCAGGTTCACCAGCTTGTTGAGCGAGCTTTTCCACCTCGTGGCAGGTGGCTTCGACCACGCCATCGGTGTAAAAAACCACGGTGTCGCCCTGGGTCATGGCAATGGAGTCGGTGCGCAGCATCTTTTCCAGCATTTCGCCACCGCGCGCCAACCCGATGCCGAGGCCCGGGGCTTCCAGTTCGCGGATCGGCTCGCTGCTGTTGCCGGGCATGAAAATCGGCAGCGTGTGGCCGGCCCGTACATAGCGGATGACGTCGTCGTTGGCATCGAGCAGGCCGACGATGGCGGTCACGAACATTTGGCGGTCGACCAGCGGATCGACGAAGTACTGGTTGAGCCGCAGGGCGATTTCGCGCGGATCATCGGTGAATTGTGGCGAAAACCGGATCAGGCTGATACACTGCGCCATGTAAAACGCAGCCGAGGTGCTTTTGCCGGAAACGTCACCGATGGTGAACAAGAATTTGTTGTCACCAAGCGGGGTGATGTCGTAAAAATCGCCGCCGACTTCCGTTGCGGTCTGGAAAGTCGCTGCCACCCGGAAGCCTTTCACATCCGGCAGACTGGGCGGGATCAGGCTGTGCTGCACTTCGCGTGCAATGCGCAATTCGTGCTCGAGTCGGTCTTTTTCGCGCGCTTCGGCGATGGTTTCCTTGAGTTTCTCACCCATTTGATTGAAGCGATTGCCGAGCTCGACGAATTCATCCTGGCCCTCGAGCTTGACTTTATAATCGAGGTTGCCGGAAGAAATCTGCACGATGCCGCTTTTGAGTTGATTGAATTTTTGCACAATCATGCGGTTGATTTCCGAGCCGAATTTCACCACCCGCCGGATGATAAAGGTGTTGATCAGCAAGTAAAGGGCAAACAGAATGTAAATGTTGCGCATGATCGGCGACAGCAAAAACGACACATCCGGCTCCAGCAGAATGTCGAAAACATAGTAGCCCTCCTCGCGCCAGTGCTCATCGTAGCGCGGCACCAAAATGCGGCCGAGCGTTACAAAATCCCTGCCAAGAAAATTGAATTCGAGATCCGCATCAACACTGTTCACCATGTAGCGGTTTTCGATTTTGGCAAAGACGGTTTGCTGCTCTTCTTTCGGAGCCAACGCATAGGGGAAGATGCGAATGTTGCGGTCCTCGCTGAAAAAACTTGGAGTGTAAAAAAACGATTCCCAACTGCTGGGCGTATAGGCATAGCTCATCAGTGCAGAACCGGCGAGCACGTGGGTATTGCGCGATATCAAGCTCAGCAACTGCGGCGTTAGCTCGACCAGAATCACAGAGTCTTTTTCGGCATCTTCAGGGCGGAAAAACAGGAAATTGACGGTCGCTGGTTCATCATCGAAGCGCGCCCGGCTCTTACGCGTTAGCGTTACGATGCCTTGCTCCGGTGTTCGGCGGGAGAAGTTGATCGGTTCGAAGCCACGAATTTCCTTGAAATCATCGATGGCAAAGCGGTGCGGTTCAATATAGTCGATATATTCAAGTCCGCCGGGCGAACGCATCTCATCGATTTGGCTCATCAAAGCCTGCCGGACATTTTCCGCCTGCCAGCCAGCGATGAAAAAATGAAAAATCAGCAGCAACATCACAAACTGGATCATCTGCGGGAAGGTGGATTGGAACATCCCGGAAATCCACAATTTGCGCGACAAGCGGGCATGATTGTACACCAAAACCACAGGAATTTTGATCAAAATGGCCAGCACATAGAGCTTCAGCAACATGTACAGGTAGCTCGGAAAGATGAACCAAAGCGCCTCATGTTGAGCAATGTTTGCATTGACCTGCTGGAAAGGATCGGGATTGATGACCTGTGTGAAAATCAGGAAGAAAAATATCAGATAGAGCCAACATTCTGACTTGGTCAATTCTTCCAACCAGGTTGTTCTGCGCAGAAGCAGGAAAAATAGCAAAAATTGAAAGGCGAGCAGGTAAAATTCCCAGCCTTCGCCCATTAGATTGGCGGCGACCTGGCCCAGCAGGAAATACCAAATCAGCACGGAGGTCTTGCTGCGGGCGTTGTACACCAAAATCAGGCTGAAGCAAAGTATGGCAGGAGCAAGCAGCAAGATGTGCAGCGTCAGCCAGAAGAAAGAGGGGGAAACGGATTCGCTGCCGGTTGACAAGATGCTGGCGCCCTGCAAAATAAAGATGTCAAAGGCAAATAGCATCCAAAAGACCAGCAGCAAGAGTTCCACTGGAGGCATGGCATGCTGCACGATGGCGCGCACGACACGAAACAGAAAAAAAGCGTGCAGAAAGAGCAGCACCACGAAGGTATAGTCATTTTGCTGCGCAGCCAACGCAAGCAGGACAAATGAGATAAACCAGCCCAATCCGAATACGATAGCCTGCGGCGTACGCAGGTTCACACCCTGAAACTGTTCCCAAAAGTCGGTTGTTCTTATTTGCAAGCTGATTTTCCCCTGCGCCACCTATCGCTCCCGAAGGTTTTTAAAATGAAGATGTTAAAGCTTGCAATTTGTTTAATCAAAAGCACGATTGCAAGTGAATTATCGGAAATTTGAATTTGTAAACTGGATGGCAGATAAATTCCTGTCACCGCTCACTTCTGCCCTTTCACCTCCGCAACCACCTCGGCCAGCCGGTCTGGATAATTGGTGATGACGGCATCGACGCCCATCTCCAGCATGCGGCGCATGGTTGGCTTGTCGTTGACTGTCCAGACGTGCACCTGCTTGCCAGCAGTACGTGCCTTTTGCATGAAATCCTCAGTAATCAACCAATAATTGGCGCTTAGCAGGTCGACCGGGCCAGCAAAGACAGCATCGCTGTATTGCGTGTGATCGAAAATGTAGCCAACCGTCAACTCCGGCGCCAGTGCCTTGATGCTGTCGGCAACTTCGTGACCGAAAGAGGTCACAATGCACTGATCGGCAAAATTTGCCGCCTTGATTTTGTCGACCACCAGCTTGGCAACCTCGCGTTCGTGGCCATGCAATTTGACTTCGATATTGAGCTTCATTTTGCCCCGCACCAATTCGAAAACCTGCTCCAAAGTCGGTATGGGCTCATCACGAAAGGCTTCACCGTACCATGAGCCGGCATCCAGCGTTTGCAGCTCATCCAGCGTTTTTTGCCACAGCAATCCTGAACCGGTACTGGTGCGATTCAAGCTGTCATCGTGGAACAGCACCAGCGCATCATCAGCCGTTTGCTGCACGTCCAGTTCCGACATTTGCGCACCCATTTCAATGGCTTTTTGCATGGCTGCCAGTGTGTTCTCTGGTGCATGTCCGGAAGCGCCGCGATGGGCGCAATTGATAAAGAGATTCAGATTAGTCTTCATGGTCGCCTCCTGCTTTTGCGATTGGCAAGCTGGAAATAGAAAAGCAATTATTAGTAGCGTGACTTTTCTCATTTTTTCTTTTCCTTTGATAGCGCCGATTTTGGCGATGTTGGAAACTGAAAGCATCAGTTTTTTCGGCATAACTTCTTAAGATTGAAAGGTTTGCTTGGTTAAGACAGTTGATCTGACAAGGTGCATGCGTACGTAGGGGCGTGGCGCGCCATGCCCTACATCTTCGGCCTGATCCAATTCTCAATGGATAAAATCGCGCACAAAGGCATCGGCGGGATTTTGCCGCACTTCCGCCGGTGTGCCGACCTGCAAAATGTAGCCATTGTTCATCACCACAATCCGGTCGCTCAGTGCCATCGCCTCGGACTGGTCATGGGTGACGTACAGCATGGTCACTCCGATGCGCTTCGACAAGTCCTTGATTTCATCGCGCATTTTCAAACGCAGCTTGGCGTCGAGGTTGGAGAGCGGCTCATCCAATAACAGAATCGATGGCTCCATCACCAGCCCGCGCGCCAGTGCCACGCGCTGCTGCTGACCACCCGATAGCTGGTTCGGCATGCGGTCTGCCAGACCATCGAGATTTACCAATGCCAACGCGCTATGCACGCGTTCAATGATCTCGTTTTTTGCAAATTTCTTGATTTTGAGCGGGTAGGCGATGTTGTCAAAGACGCTTTTGTGTGGCCAAATGGCGTAACTCTGAAAAACCATGCCGATGTTGCGCTTTTCCGGTGGCATGAAAACGCCGTTGGCGAGGTCAGCAAATGTGGTTTCGCCGAGCTCGATTTTACCGTCGGTCGGCCGCTCGAGTCCGGCAACCATCCGCAGTGTGGTGGTTTTGCCGCAGCCGGATGGCCCCAACAGGCTGACGAATTCGCCGTGCCGGATTTGCAATGAAAAATTTTCGACCGCAGTAAAACTATCAAAGGTTTTGCGAATATGTTCGAGCGTGAGTGTAGGCATCAGGTAAATCTTTCTGAATATCGAATTTCGAATGCTGAATTTTGAATTCAGAACACAGAAGCAGTGCTGCTAAATTCCGTATCGGCCCTTGGTGAGCACTTTGGTCAGCCCGTTGGACAGCACCACAAACAGCACCACAAGCAGGGCGACAACCGGCGCAGCGTCAGGATTGACGTAATCCTGCAGTCTGAAAATAATCGTGCCGATGGTGTCCGTGTTGATGCCGACCAGTAAAATCGACATGGTCAGCTCGGAAAACGATGGCATGAACACCAAAAACCAGCCAGCGATGAGCGCAGGCTTGAGCAGCGGAATCCAGATCGTGAGCGCGCGCCGCAGCGGCCCAGCTCCGCACATTTGCGCCGCTTCCGCCAGTGACGGATCAATTTGCTGGGTGTTGGGTGCGACTGTACGGACCACAAAAGAAGCATATTTTACAAAATAGGCAATAAAGATGATCCAAAGCGTATCGGTCAAGCGGATGCCCCGGCTGAACGCTAAAATCAAACCGAGCGCGATCAGGATGCCCGGTGTGGCGTACGGAATGCTGAGGAACAGGTCAGCCGCACGCACCATCCAGGCATTTTGCTTGACGCGCAAATAGCCCACCATGCCGCCGATGATAATCGCAACGGTTGCCGCACCGCCAGCGAGGAGCAGCGAATTGAGCAGCGCCTGCAAAATGCTGTGCTGGCCGCCGAAAACTTCGCGATAGTGCAGCAACGAGAAGCTGTCGAAGCGTCCCGGGATTTCCAGAAATGAGCTGATCACAATCGAACTGAGTGGCAGTATCACGATCAGAGCCAACAGCATCGCGTGCAGCCAAAAAATCGGCCAGCGCCATCTTCCCAAATCAATTTTTGAAGCGATGGCGCTTTTGCCGCTGACTACCGCAAATCCTTGTTTACGGGTAAAACGCTCAATCACAAAAAGCGCGATCAGCGCCAACAAAAGCAAGGGCAAAGCGATCTGGCTGGCTTCAAAAATACCATTCAGACCGCCGGTGCGGACTTTCTCATATATCACACCGGTCAGCACTGGAATGTTGCGGCTGCCGCCGACCAGGTAAGGCACGCCAAATGCCGCCGCAGCAGCCAGAAAAACCAGCAGTCCCGACGAATAGATGGCTGGCCGCACCAGCGGCAGGCTGATGTCCAGCGCCACCCGCCACGGCGGTGCCCCACACATGCGCGCGCTTTCTTCCAAACTCGGATCCATGTTATCCAGCGCCGTGCTGACGCCCAGCAGCACAAAGGTATAAAAAAACAGTCCCAGCACCCAAATCATGCCCAATAGCGAATAAATGTTGAAAAAGGATTCACCGATCAGCCGGTTCAGCAGCCCGACATTGGGATTAGCCAGGTCGATCCAGGCAATGGCGCCGATATAGGGCGGGATGATATACGGCATCATGAACAGCGTGCGCAGCAGTTTGCGATAGGGGAGGTTGGTGCGGGTGAGAAACCAGGCCAGTGGCACGCCCAACATGATGGTCATCAGCATCACACCGCTGCTCATCAGCAGAGTGTTTTGCACGGTGGTTTGCAAATACGTGCTGGTCAGCAACTGCAAAAGGCCTTGCGCCGACGAAGCATCGCCTAAAAACGGTCGCACGAAAATATAACCGAGCGGGACGATCGAGAAAAATGCGACCACGATCAGCAGGAACAATGCGGGGATTTTTTTCATGGCGAGCAGGCTGCCAGCTAATTTTGCATAATTTCGGTGAACTTCTGCTTGATTTCTTCGCGGCGGGCGGCGATATCGCCAATCAGCTCATCTGTCCATTCGAAAAAGCTGGCTTCAACATCCTGCCACGCTTTGGCGCCTTCGGGTGCGGCAAAGCCCGGCACCGGCGAATACATGTAGCCGGCAATGATGGCATTCTGCCCGGCCTCAGAAAAAGCGAATTCGCAGAAGCGTTTAGCGGCTTCGGCCTTTTGCGTGCTCTTAAATATTGCAATCGGGCTGGGAATCGAGATCAGCACATCCTGCGGATAGACGATTTCGACATCGGTTTCCTTGCGCTGGGCGGCGAGCAGATTTTCGAGCAAAACAATGCCGATCGGGTACTCTATCGACTCGACGCGGCGCAGGGTGGCGCTGTTGCCGCCGGAAGCCATAATGTCGTTGGCTTTGAGTTTTTCGATGAACTCCCAGCCATATTGATGCGCCAGCACAGCGATGGTGGTAAAGTTGGTGCCCGATTTCATCGGATCGCCCATAGTGATTTTGCCTCGATATTTGGGATCGGCCAGCTCCGAGAGTGTGGTAGGCGCCGGAATGTCGGCATTGCGGTTGTAAGCGATGGCCATGACTGGAATGCGATTGGTGATCCAAAAGTTCCCGGGATCGCGTAAGGAAGTCGGCACATTTTGCGCATTGGTTGCGTCGATGGGCAGCAAAAGTCCTGCTTCTTTAAGCTCGTGATACCAAAACGGATCGCTGGTCATGATGATGTCGGCTTTGGTGCCGCCAGCCGCCAGTTCAGTGTTGACGCGCGCAGCCACCAGCTCGCTGCCGAGCTGCAGGAAGTCGAGCTCAACATCGGGCATTTCCTTTGCTGCTGCATCCTTCATAATGGCGATGACTTCGGGGTAGAGCGATGTGTAAATGGTGAGGTGATTTGCCGATTCGTTTTCAGTGCAGCCGGTTAAAAAAAGGCCGGCCAGCACAAGGCAGGTCAGGAATTTTTTCACGGTCAACCTCAGGTTTTTCAAATGATCAAAATGGCTTTAAATGCAGGCTTTGAGCCTCTTGAAAATACCTGTTTGACCGGTAAATGCAAGCTCTTTCGAACTATTTTCCGCTATAAAAAAAGGGCACACAGTGTGCCCTCTTGCAGAATATGGACTGTTCAAAATTCAGCGTTCGCGTTCGTTGTGCACTGAATATGCAATAATTTTCCGCAATCGCGCACGTTGCGTTTTGCTCAGCGATGCATGGAAATCGGCGAATTGCTGCACCAACGCTTGTCGGGTTTGCACCCAGTGTGCTTCCTTTTCAGTAAACACACGGTTGAGTTCTGCCGGAATGATGCGGTCGTGCTGCAATTGTGCCGGCACAGCTGCGGCAAGCTCGGTATGTACTTCTGCATGTTGCATTTCCTTGCTATTCAGCGTAGCCTGCAGTTCTGTGAGTTGACATTTTTGCTCTGCACTCAAATCAAGCCAGCGCGACAGCACATTGACCACGTGCTCGCTATGGCCCCCGCGGTGTTCGCTTGCTCGTTGCTGGTGATGATTTGAAAAGGCAAAAAAGAACACGGCCAGCAGTGCAAATGCGCCGACAATGAGCAGGTTTTTCTTTTTCATAACGGGTCTCCTTTCTGATTGAAATTAGAATAGACATGGCGGCAGTCGCGATCATTTTTTTGTGACGGTTTTATTGCCTGCGCGGCAATGCAGGGATGCGGTTTCATCACGCGGCTGCTCAGGTTGATAATGTCGAATCCGGCTTGCCGCAACATGTGCGTCAGTCGGTCTCCGACCAATTGCTGCAGTTCACTACCAGAGCGCTTGCTCATGCGGGGCTGCTCGACCAACGTGAGTTGTCCGCCTTGTTTCAGCACCCGCCGCACTTCGAGCAAATTTGCAGGCGGATTCGGCCAATGGTGCAAGGAATTGATGGCAAAAATGCCGTCGAAGCTGGCATCTGCAAATGGCAATTGCGCGACCGAGCCATGCTGCACACTCAATTGGCCTGCGGCGATGGCCTTGCGGTTGCGATGGCTGGCTTGCCGGCACATTACGATGGATGCGTCGATGCCGGTGAGCGAGGCGGATGGGCAGCGCTCGCAAAGTATTTGCAAAGCCAGCCCCGGGCCGTAGCCGATCTCCAGAATTTTCTGGCGAGGCTGTACTTGCAAGAGTGCCACTGCCCATGCGGCGCGCTCACGATTATTGTAGGCCATGACTTTGCCTGCCAGCCATCCGAAAGCACCGCGCGGCAGGCCGAACTGCGATTTAAGGAATTTTTTCATGATGTAACCTTTCTGTGTTTTAGGCAGCTTGTCTTTGGGCTTTCTTCGCTCTGCTGGTAACAACGCACTATCCGCAGAAAAAGTGGTCAAATCCGATCGGGCTGTGTGGCAATCCGACCGGATTGTCACTGCGGGCATTTTCCACGCTCAAAATTTTGGCGCGAAACGAGTGAATATTTGCGGATGGAAGATTGAATTGCAGCGATGAAGGGATTAGCGGTTGGTTACTGCGGGGGATTTTTGCAGGGGCAATCCGTCGGATCGCCCCTACTGCTTGGCATAATCGAATCGGGCAAGGTCAGGGAGGTGAATCACCGTCGCGCCATTGCGATGGCGTCATGCCTGCGTGCTTTTTGAACGCGCTATTGAAGGACGTGATCGAATTGAAGCCGACTTCGAAGCCGATTTCTGCCAGAGTTTTGTGACGGTTGGCTGGCTCGCGAATCAGTTGTTGCGCTTTTGCAATCCGATAGCTGTTGACAAATTCAAAGAAATTCTGCTGGCACTTTTCGTTGATGACTTGCGACAAATGGTGTGTGGAAGTCGAAAGCTGTTGTGCCAGCTTGGCAAGGGTGAGGTCGCTGCGCAAATAGAGTTTCTGGCTGGCCATCAAATCGAGCAGCTTGTGGTGGAGCTGCTCCGCCATTTCTGCGCTCAGGGTAGATTTTTGATATTTTTCGCTGTTGGTTTTCAGTGCAGGTTTCTCGCCGATAAATATTTCTGGCTGGCGCAAACCCCAGTAGCCGATCAAATAGATAAAAACCGAAACCGCGATCCAAACACCATTCCAGCGAATCAGGTCATCACCAAGACCTTCGGCTGCAAATGCCACCAGCCAGGTGAGCACGTAGCCAATTACCAAAAATCGCAGCCAGCGCAAACGCAGGAGCTGTGTCTGGTTTTGGTTGGAGGTTTTGCCGGCACGGTGCAGTTTTTTGAGCGTTAAAACTGCGTAGACGAGCAAATGGCCGGTGACTGCGGCAGCAAGTCCACTTTGGAAAAATCGGATCGCGCGCTCCGAAGCCAATATTTCGTTGGCCAAAAAATAGACCGGCAACCCGATGAAAAATGCAGCGAAATGGTGGCGTTGTTCGCGGATATAGTCGAATTGCGCTTCCGAGAGTGCGCGTACATAAAGATAGAGCAGCGGGCCATACAGGAAAAAACTCACCATGCCAAAGCCGGCGTGATGTGGAAGATTCAGTCGCTGCGGCGTGTGTGCCAGTGCATGGGCAGCCATGCTGAGCGCAAACAGTCCAAGCAGCACAGCCAGGTAGCGATTGGCACGGCGATCACCGCGCCTGCCAGTCAGCAAAACCACCGAGAGCAACACACCCTGTGCTGCACCAGCCAATAAAATCGCTGAAATCACATCGATCGTCATTTATTACCCCATGTTTAAATCGGATGCGTGGCCAATCTACATTTTTTGTGCCTGGAAGTCAAGTAGCCTGGACAAAACATCATAGAGCTTGCAAGTCATTGCAGAAGTGCTATTTTGATTTGCCATTTGCCATTTGCCATTTGCCATTTGCCATTTGCCATTTGCCATTTGCCATTTGCCATTTGCCATTTGCCATTTGCCATTTGCCATTTGCCATTTGCCATTTGCCATTTGCCATTTGCCATTTGCCATTTGCCATTTGCCATTTGCCATTTGCAACAACACCTCATTGCAGTAACGACTTGCAAATAACAAACGGATAAGAATCGGAGGAACAACCCATGCAGACCAAAACCGCCTCTTTTCACAAATACCGAGCAGACATGAATGATAAGATTCTCAACAGCGGCTTCAAGGATTTCAAGAAATTTTTCGCCCTAGATCACAAGGCCTACGTGGAAGGAGCGTTGCCGGTCAAATATAAAGAGCTGATGGGATTGGTGGGCAGCATGGTGCTGCGCTGCAATGATTGCATCCTGTACCACATCGACCGCTGTGTGCAAGAGGGCGCCAGTCGCGAAGAATTGCACGAAGCCATGAATATCGCGTTGATCGTCGGTGGCAGCATTGTGATTCCGCATCTGCGCTATGCTTTCGAAATGCTGGACGAGTTGATACCGGCAGACGCTGTGAAAACATCTTGAACAAACCGATTGTGTGAGTTTTTTCGGGAGTCGCTGCTTGTCCGCGAATCTCTGTTTAGTGAGCGCTTTTAAAAGCGAAAAGGATGTAATGACCTACACTAAACAAGGAGGTTTAGCCATGGCAGAATCAAAAACAGCAAAGGCCTTGTTGGAAAATGACAAGGCGGCAAAAGATGGCATTGAAGTTCCATGTTGTCCCGAACTGAAAACGGATCGCGCCTGCGACGTGATCGATTTTCATTATCGCCAAATTCACAACGCGACGATCCTCGTCAACGATCGGCAGCGAAATGTGCCGGTTGAAGTGCTGATTCACGCGCGCCTGGAGCGCTGTCCCGGGCCGATGGCGCTGGGTGATCTGGTGCACAGCATGACGCTTTTGCCAGGTGAAAAAGTACGGCTTTTCACTGCTGACCGGCGCACGCAATTCAGCTTTGACAGCGAATCAAAAGTAAGCTATCGACACGCACAGACTTCCGAAGAGCGGTATTATATGTCGTCCATGAGCGATTTCATGTCTGATGTGACGGTTCGGGATCAAGCCCGTGCATCGAATACCCGTAAAGGCGAATTTCATACGCATGGCGAAACAAGTGGCTTTCTGGAATCTGTGTTTACCAGTCCGTCGATTGATGTGAGCGGTTCGTACAGCGCGGAATCGACCAGTGACTTTTTGCGGGAACTGCGGCAGCATGCGGAAGCCTCGCATCATCGTTCTGTTCAGGCGACCCGCGCTTCCAATTCCGTGTCTGTTGGCGAAGTGCAGTCGCGTTCCCACGCAGAAGGTGAAACCGAAGATCATTTCGAATCGTCTTCCCGCACCTTCTCGAATCCGAATCGCTGTCATTCGGTTACGTACTATTTTTACCAGATCAACAAAACCCAAACGGTAAAATTGACGATTGAATCGATTCGCCGGCGCGTCATTGATCCGGCAGCGGATACCCGCCTTACCAACAATTCTTTTACTTCCCGCGGCGAGGTGTCTGTGATCCCGAGCGCAGTGCTGGCGACAGCGAAAAATAGGCTCGAAGTCGAAGAAGCTGGTCGCGTCAGTGTGCGGGAACAGTTCTCAAAAGCCACTCGACTCTCCGGTCAACAGGTCCAAAATGCGCAACGCTTTGCCGCCGTCGCATCACCTTTTGCAATCGAAAGAGCTGAGTTTGTCGAACCGATCTCGCCCGAGGTTCGACGCGAAGCCCTGGATACTATTGACGATAAGTTGGTGAGTGTAGGGCTGCTCGACAAGGGCACGAGGGAAATCTCTGAAGTTGCACGCAAAGAGTTTTCCTTTTCGTTGCAAACGTCATTGCCGACGCCAGGCCTGCTGGTTCGAAGCTGTCTCGATAGCTGCAACATTTGTGAGCCGACGCTGCAAAATGAAATCAGCATCGAGCTGGAACGCAAGCGGCTCGAAAATGAACTGCTCAAACGGCAAATCGAGTTACTGGATCAATCGCAGGAATATCGTTGCTGTCCGGGCGAACCGGCAGCCGAGGAAGAATCCGATTCATAAATCTCGGTTGTACAAGCATATAACATGTAAAAAATTGTGGTGCGTAGCCTGACTTCGCACCACTTTTTTGTTTCAATACAGATCGGAGCGACACATTGCAAAATATCGAAATCAAGGCGCGCTATGAAGATTTTACACATGCCCGGCGCTGTGTGGCCGAGTTAGGAGGTAAATTTGCCGAGATATTGGAGCAAACCGATGTCTATTTTCATGTGCCCGAAGGACGCTTGAAATTGCGGCATATCAAGGGCCAGGCAGCTAATCTCATATTCTACCGGCGCGATGACCGGCCCGAAGTAAGGAAGAGCGAATATGACATTTATCGCACGGACAATCCGAATGAGCTTGAGCGAGTCCTGGGAAAAGCTTACGGGGAACTGGCACGCGTGGTCAAACACCGTGAGTTGCTGCTGATCAACAATGTGCGCGTCCATCTTGACACGGTTGACCAGCTGGGGACATTCATCGAGTTTGAAGCTGTTTTACAGCCAGCCAAAGATCCACAATTGGAAGCCGAAAAGCTTGAACACTATCTCAGCAAATTCAAAATTAAGCCACAACAACTGCTGGCGCACTCTTATCTTGACCTGCTGCTTGCTCTTTAAAAATGACGAATTCATCAAACAAGCGCCACGCTTTTCACTTGACTTTTTAGCCGAAATCATTAATTTGCAAGTATTCAAAAATTTGCCCAAAAGCGAATGTAGCTCAGTTGGTAGAGCACCGGCTTCCCAAGCCGGGTGTCGCGGGTTCGAATCCCGTCATTCGCTCTTTTTATTTTTGAGCGTAAACGCCATTTGCAGCCGTGGATTTTTTTAAGGGACCAGCAATACTATGGTCCCTTTTTTTGTTTATAGATAAACTCTGCTGCGAAATCCGGGCCGTCAAAGTTGAATAGTCCACCACGCTATTTTTATTGGCATTGAGCAGGACACATTTTGGAATAGTGCATTCGTTTTTGTATTTTAGGGGCGCTTGCAATAGGTTAATTGCGGGATCGGCGTCATACCTGCGAAATGTGATGACCTTGTTCCATGCAAGGATTGTCACCGCATCAGAAGCAGGCGCTTGCCGAGTCTTTGGTGGTGCTATTGTGCGCAAGAGAAAGAATTCAATTATGCAGAGAAAAAGACAATGGCTGCCAATACTTGCAGCCGTGGTTGTGCTCGCACTCATCGCTGCTATTGTGAATTTCGAAAGGGCCCTTGATGGCAATGCGTCAGCGAGATTTACGGATGATGCACGAAAGCAGTTGCTGCAGCCAATCCACCCAGGCATTCCGGGGGAGAAACCGTTCTGGAATCCTTATTCGAAGCGTTTTATCAGCGCCCCGGCATTTGAATTCAAAGAAGTGCCAGAGGCAATGGCCTATCGATTCCTTGTAGCAGCAGAGACGGATAGCCAGGAATATGTTTTTGAAGCCGCCAAACCATGGGTGCCTCTTTCGCCAATTTGGAGCTCGCTACCAAACGGTCGCTTAACTTTGCGAGTTGATGCTTTAACGGCCCCAGGCGGTCAAAAACTGGCAACTGTGGGAAATCGTATTTTTCTAAAAAGCCCGCCTTTTGCAAAGGTTCGGAATGAACCAGCATTTCCGTATGAACAAAGCGGTTATCGAAGCCTTAAAAATTTGCTGCAACAGCCGAAAATTCAATACTGGCGGACGCACAGTGAACCTGATCCGAGCTATCCCCTCTGGACACATGCCACCAAAATCATGAGTGCGGTGGTTGTGGGCATGGTTCATTATGCAAAATTTTTTCCTGAAGAACCAGATGCTGGTGAAGCTTTACGGGTTGCGGAAATCGTTGCAGATTTTTTGTTAGCGTTGACCGAGCCGCCAGGCAAACCGCTCGAATTCTGGCCTGCAACCTATTGGGATGGTGTACCGCGCGGTGAGCATCCCTATTTTCAAAATGAGATCATGACCAACTCTCCTGCCATTGCAGCTGAAATGCTGCTGGACCTTTATGATTTCACAAAAGAAAAAGACTATTTTGTTGCAGCGCAGAACATAGCGGACACGTACGTGAAGACTCAAAATGAGGCCGGCACCTGGTCTCAGATATTAAGCACGACAACAGGCCTTGCGATCAAAGACCACAAACTGGTGCCGACGATGGTCATCGAGCTCTTTGACCGGTTAATTGAAAATTATGCATTGGCCAAGTATATCACATGCAGGGATAAGGCCCTTGACTGGTGCATGAAGTATCCTATGGCCACGTTCAATTGGCAAGCGCAATTTGAAGATACCCGCCCGCAGAAACAGTACAAGAACCTGTCCCGGGAAGAACCTGTGGAGTTTGCGCGAATTTTGCTGAAGCGCAGCGCGGACCATCCCGAATATGTCGATATGGCAAGAGAGTTGATCCGATTTGCCGAGGATCAATTTGTCGTTTGGGAGCCAACTGATCCTGTGCTTGAATACCCCTGGTTTAAGCAAAATTCAAAGTGGAATGGCACAACCTTTCCCGGAGGCTTCGACTGGTTTGTACCGTGCGTTTTAGAGCAATATAAGTTCTACACGCCAGTCGCCCGGAGCTCTCAACTGATGATCCTGGCCTATCTGGATGCATATCAATATACTAATGAGTCCATATACCACGCGAAAGCGGTGGCGCTTGCAAACACGTTGACAATCGCGCAAGCCTTTCATGGTGGTGGCGAAATACCAACCCATTTGCGCAAAAATTTGCCGGAATCAAACTGGATCAACAATGGCGTTCGCCCTGCGATTACCCTGATTGAAAATGCTGCAATATTGACAGCGAAACCCTACTGAAGCTCTCGCAGTCAACTTCTGAACACCTTGATTGCTCCGGTGTTTGAGATAGTGCATTTTTAGGCCTTAGCATGTTGCTTGTTTTTGTGCATTCCTGTGGTGCGAAATAATCAAAATAAGCGGAGAGCCCATATGTTGAAGAAATCTTGTTTGATTTTTGTTGTGTTGTTGGGACTGTTCGGTTTTGTATCGAGTGCTATTTCGCAAGGCAAAGTGTACCTGGTGATTGGCTCGGACACAGCGATATGGGACGGCATGAATACAGCCCGGTACACCTGTTATTATGACCAGTCGCTGTTCACGGACCCTGCACGCAATGCTTATCGCGTTATGGATCCGGCGTTCCGGGCAAATCTGGTCGACTCATATGGGCAGCCGATGAAGATGACCTGGTGGATGATGGCAGGTAATATTTTTCGGCATGCAACCAATGCGAATGTCCCGGTGCCGAATACGATGACTTTGTATTTGATGCAGAAATATCACGGACAAAATGTTCTGGCCAATGGTGATGAACTTTCTCTGCATTATCACACATTTTTCTGGTCAGATTATGATCAGGACGGCCTGTATTACTGGAATCAAGCCAAAACTTTTCTCGAGTCAATGGATGATTTTGAAGTGACTTTAGCGCAGTTTTTGCTTGAAGAAAGAGTATTTCCGGTTTCGTTTCGCAGTGGCTGGCACTACATGGATGATGATTGGCAAAAGTACCTCGATGAGCGTGTCTTGCCTTACAGCTTGCATAATGATTATCCTGCCAAAAGAACGCAAGATCCGGAGCCAATCGATAACATTTTTGACTGGTCGCTTGCGCCATCGGATTTTATTCCATACCGGCCATCGCGCGAAAACTACCAGCTCCCTGGAGATGGTCCCGGCTGGCAGGTGCGCTCTGCATCGATCTACAAAGCCCGCAATAACAAATATATGGAACAGGTGTTTGCAGCAGCAAAAACCGGTGATGATCAGGTCGTCTGCTTTTGGTCGCATTTGCCGGAAGCAGATTTCCCGGAGCAAATGCAAACGATTGATGATCTTGCCCATGCTGCCGCAGAGAAATACCCCGAGGTAAAATTTAAATACTGTACTGCCATTGAAGCCATGCAAATTTACCGACAAAGCACCGATCAGGTCGCGCCTCAGATCAGTTTCACAGATGAAGTCGCTGGAGATGATGTCTTTTTTTCGGTTGAAACGGACGAGACGATTTTTCAACGGCAACCTTTTGTGGCAGTCAAAAACCTCAACGAAGAATATGTGGTGCTGGAATGCACGCAAACCGGCCAGAATCGCTGGAGGACTATTGCGCCGGTATCGCTGGCCAGCCTGGCCAAGGCAGGCGTCGCCCTGTGCGACACGATGGGTAATCAGGCAATGGACTTTATTTTTTACCTGCCGGACGATGCCTTTATCGATAACATTGATGCCGGCTACAGCGAATTGTCGGGCACCTGGAGTTCATCTGCCTATGCGGCATGGGGCACGGAATCACGCGTGGCAACAATCAGCGCAACCAACTTGCCGGCTGCAGAGTGGAGCCTGCAATTAGGGAAAGCTGGCGCTTATAATATTTTTGTGCAATTCCCGGATATCGCAAAGCGGGCTGATTCGTTAAATTTTGATATTTTCGTCGATCACGAGATCGTGGCCGCCAAAAAACTGAATGGTTTGCAGCCTGCAAAGCAGTGGATTTATCTCTACACGATTCAAGCCGGTCAGGAAGGCAATATCTCTATCGAAATGCGTGCTGCAGGACAGAACCAGAGCGGAAAAATTCTGGCTGCGGATGTGGTAAAAGTGTCGGCTCTGGTACGCAGCCGTGATATCAACATCAAAGAAGCAATGATCAATTTTGGCGCAGTGAGCGTGGAAGATACCGTGCGCTACAATCTGGAAATCGCCAATGTTGGTTACGAAGATTTGCATGTGAGCCGGTTCAGCGCTATGAATAAGCAGGTTTTATTTGAGCATCCGGTTCCATTCGTGATCCAGCCTATGTCGACAATAAGCATTCCTCTCTCTTTTGTATCGCTGGAAGTGGGGGCAAAAAATGATACACTGCTGATTTATTCAGATGATCTGCTTCAACCGTTGATCAAGTTGCCGGTGGCTGTTGAGGTGGTGCCATATTTTCAAACACTTGACAATGAAGATTTTGATGAATATCAGGAATTCGGTGTCTGGCATACCAGTGTCGCGAATATTTATGGCGCTTCGAGCCGATATGCATTTTTGAATCAGTCGCGGCTTGCGTCCGCACGCTTTGTCACCAAATTATCGAAAAGTGGCAGGTATGATATCAAAGAAATCGTTCCCCAAACGGTCAATTCGACGGATGACGCTTTGTATGAAATTGTCGTCGACGGAGAGCTGATAGCTTCATACCACGTGAATCAAAATGAAGGTAGCGGCGCATGGGTTACCATCGGCTCACTCTTTCTGCCAGCAAATACCGATATTGAATTGTGGGTAAAAGATACAGGGAGAAGCACCTCCGGCGATGTGCTGCGCACTGATGCTGTGCGCTTTTCTTTGGTCGATGAAACCACCCGAATTGCAGAGCGCGAGGCTGACGATGCAGTCAATGCCTATCGCCTCGAACAGAACTATCCGAATCCATTCAATGCCAACACGGTCATCTCCTACTATGTGCCAATTGCCAGCCCGGTCGAACTAGCGGTGTACAATTCCCTGGGACAGAAAATCGAAACGCTGGTAAGCGGCGATAAAATGCCGGGCATATATAAAGAAAATTTTGATGCTTCAAATTTGGCCAATGGTATCTATTTCTATAAAATAATCATCGGCGCGTTTACGCAGATTCGGAAAATGATATTGATCAAATAATTTGAGATTCATCTTAGCCCTTACAACAATAGTGGGATGACAGGCATGCCTTGGTCAGCTGTGATCCTCTGAAAGTTCACAGCGTGATCATCGCTGAGATTGTCGGGCCATAACCATCTGAAATGTTGGAAACGGCACTAAACTTGCTGAAATACACGTTTTGTCTTTGAAAAAGTGCCTTAAATTAAAGTCTGCTCTTGATTTTGGCTGTGCATTGGTATTACTTTGCCAACCGATTTTTCAGGAAGAAATTTGAAAGGACATACGAAAGGCCACCGCACTTCATGAATTCACCTCTCTTCAGCTCGCTGCTTTGGCTACAATCAGTTGCCCAGCTTCCCGGTAACGATCTTGGCGTGATGACGCTGGTTTGGCGTTCCAGCCTGTTTACCAAGGTCATTCTCATTGCACTCATTATCCTCTCGGTAATATCATGGACGATCACCATCAACAAGTATTTGCAGTTTAAAAACTTCAACAAAACATTTACATACAATCTTAATCTGATCAGCCCCAATGTCGACCTGACTTCCTTTTTCGCGCACGCTATTGAAAAGCGCGATGACGAATTCAGCCGTATTGCCGAGGAAGGTTATTTTACCCTCAGCAATGCTATTAAGAAAGGCATGCAGGTGGTCAATAAAGCGAACGAAGCCGCAGCCTACGGCGGAGATCGCCGCAACTCCCGGTTGCCCGATGATGAAAACTTTGCCAAGGAATTGCGCTTGCGATTGGAAACCGGCGTGAATACAGAGGTTCTGAGCCTGAGCAAAGGCATGTCCTTTATCGCGACCGTCGTATCTGTCAGTCCGTTTATCGGCTTGCTGGGTACCGTATGGGGCGTATTGCAGGCTTTCCTCGGCATCGGAACGACCGGCTCGGCCGATTTGGCGATTGTCGCACCGGGCATTGCCGAAGCATTGATTACTACGGTTTTCGGGTTGGCAGTGGCCATTCCAGCGGTATTGTGTAATAATTACCTGGCAACGCAATTACAAGATATCGAAGATCATCTCGACCATTTGATCACAGAACTCACCATTTATTTTTCAAATTGTTGGCAGCATGAAAAAAAGAAGCTCGAAAGTCATCTCGGACGTCAACGTGACATCCCTGGTTGATGTGACGATGGTGTTGCTCATCATTTTTATCATTGCGGCGCCGTTTATGCGTGCCGGTGTGAAAGTAGAGCTCCCGAAAGCGGAGAATCGCAGCCCGCAGCCGCGCGAAGCCATTTTGATCGCCATTGATGGGCAAAAGCAAATCTATGTCAACCAGAAGCAAGTCTCGGTTGACAATCTCAGTGGCGTTGTCAAACAATTGGTCAGCGCCGCGCCGCAATTGCCGGTGCTGGTGGAAGGCGATGCTGCGGTGCCGTACGGCGAAGTGATCGCGTTGATGGACGCCGTTCGAAATGCTGGCGTCGAAAATGTCGGATTGGTGCTGGAAACACCGTCGCGGAGGCGATAAATGCAGCGTTCGCTACTGTTTTCCATTGTCGGCCATATCCTGGTGTTCGGGCTGCTGTTGATTTTAAGCTGGGCGTTCGCCAGCAGAGAAACACGCAGCTATCCCAAAACCATCACGGCGACATTTGTGGCGAAATCGCCATCCAATAGCACGGCCCGCTCGGCGCCGAGGAAAGTGGAGCCACCAAAGCCTGAACCAACGATCAAGCCAGCCGTCAAGGCGAAAGTGAATCGCCAGGCTGTGAAGAAGGAGCCTGAACGGCGCAAGCCACAGCCAGCCGCTGCAAATAAATCTGCCGACAAAAACACACCCGGGCTCAGCTCACCGGGCATGAAAATCGACGCACCCGAGTTCCCCTTCCCCGAATATCTGGCCTTGATCCAGTATCGGATCGAATCGCAGTGGCAACCTCCAACCAACGCGGGTGGCGGACTTCTAACGACGGTGTATTTTCGCATCGGACAGCAAGGTGATCTCAGCGAGATCAAGGTTACCAAGGCTAGTGGCAGTTTTGTAGTGGACCAATCGGCATTGCGGGCCGTTTATGCGGCAAATCCGCTCCCACCTTTGCCTGCAGGTTCCGGGCTGTCGTCGTTAGGTGTGCATTTTGATTTTGTCGTGTATTAAAGGGAGATGCTTGAAACTGGATACTGGAGATGCCTGGCACATATCGCACTGAGAATGAAAAGCCGAAAGAATTTCGAATGCTGAATCTCGAATACCGAATGTCGAAGTGGTTTTTTAATTCTTTATTCGTCACTCGAAATTCACTATTCATGATTCAAATTTCTTTGCAGCTTAAGTGTAAGCTGAAAACCAGATAATGAATTTCGAAGACTGAACACCGAATACTGAACGTTATGTCAAAAACCAGAATTGGTAAAACGCTTTGATTAGCAAAAGACAAATCTTTTTCTGCGCAGCGATCTTTGGCATCTTTTTATCCGCGCTGTCGCATGCCCAAACGGATGTGCATTTGCGTGCTGAAACCGGTGCGCGCTTGCGCTTGCCCGTCGAGATTTGGCCGACAGATGTGCGCGAGAACGCCACGCGCAAACATAGTGAAATGGTGGTTTCGGTGCTGGAAAGCGATCTGTGGCTGTCCAGTCTGATCGATCCAAAGGCTGTGAAAGATACGACGATATTGCGCGATGAGGCCGCTTTTGCAAAAAATTTACTGCCGGCGCAACGGCGCATCCGCGTCGCCATCCGTTCGAGCATTGCGGTGAAGGGCGACCAGGCAACGCTGTCAGCAAATCTGCTTGATCTCAACACCCATCGCATACTGGGCAGCCGCAATCTCACCGGCTGCGAACCGAATCTGCGCTTGCTGATTCACGCGCTCTCGGATGAGATTGTATCCATTCTCACCGGCGAAGAAGGCATTGCCAAAAGCCGGATTGTTTTTACGGCATCGAGCTTTGAAGGCAAGGAATTGTATGCCATGGATTACGATGGCGCCAATCTGCAACAGCTGACTTCACAAGGTTCACTCAATCTCAATCCGGCCTGGTCAACCGGTGCGCGTGGTGTGATTTACACATCGTATGTGCGCGGGAATCCGGATTTGTATGCCTTCGAATTCGAGTCAGGCAAGTCAGCACCGGTGGTGCGTGGCGATGGCATGTACTCCTCGCCAGCCTGGTCACCGGATGGCAACGCACTGCTTTTCGTCTCCACCCGGCACGGCAATGCCGAGATTTATATGATGAATGTGCGCACGCGGGCGGTCACGCGGCTGACGCACCATCCATCCATCGATTCGTCGCCAAGCTGGTCGCCGACAGGGCGCCAGATTGTTTTTACTTCGGACCGGCTCGGCAATCCTCAGCTTTTTTTGATGGGCGCGGAAGGCACCGACGTGCAGCGTTTGCCGGCTGAGGGCGAGTACAATGACTCGCCGGTTTGGTCGCCGCGTGGAGATAAAATTGCCTACGTATCCCGCAGCTCGGGCGGCTTCGAGATATGTGTCTACGATTTAACCACCGAGACCTCGACGCAATTGACGCAAAGTCAGGGCAGCAATGAAGATCCAACCTGGGCGCCCGATGGCTACCGCATCGCATTCACTTCGACGCGCAACGGTGGCAAGGATGTTTACTCGATGATGTGGGACGGTACAGCGATCGAGCGGCTGACGCTGAAAGGCACCTGCGAAAGCCCGAGCTGGTCCAGCAATGTGAGACCGCAATCGCATTTTAATTGCGATGGCAATGAGTCGCGTTCCGGAAAATAATGCTTGCCAAAAACGAGGTGGAGATGTTTTCTTTGGCTTTATTCGACGAAATGTACACGCACATGCATTGGGCGGATGCTGAAGTTTGGAAAGTTGTGCTTGCGCATTCCGATGCCGAAGCAGATAAAAAGCTAAAAGCAACGTTGTATCACAGCCATTTAACGCAACTGGCTTTCTTCAAAATCTGGACAGCAGCGCCCATGCAGTTCCCGGCTGAGTCGGATTTTGTCAACTTGCAGGCGCTCTGCAAATGGGCATTCGAAACAGCCGAAAAGCAAGATCGCTACTTGCAGCATCTCAACCAGGAAGATTTGGATGAGCCGCTGCACATCCCCTGGCAGGATAGATTTGCACAACGTATCGGCCGTAAGCCGGCTAACGGCACGTTGGGAGATGCCTTGCTGCAGGTTCCGATGCATAGCCAACATCACCGCGGACAGGTATGCAGCAACCTGCGCGGGTTGGGTGCGGAGCCGCCGCTGGTCGATTTTATTGTGTGGATTTGGAGCGGTAGGCCTGCGGTGAGCTGGCCGGATGTTGCAAAAGCAAATCGTTGAGTTGGCTCATCATTTGCATGAATAAAAAATGAAAATTTGGAAAAGACCGGATTGCTGTCAACCTCGCTCGAAAATTGTAGTTCACAAGCAGCAAAAGCAGACGATCCGGCGGACATATCAATCGTGAGGTGCGAAAATGATGATTCGATCGAAGTCTGTCTTCAAAAATGTAATTGCCAAATTGAAACTGGCAGCAGCGCTCGCTTTGGGAATCGCCGTGTTTGGTTGCGGTGGCGCCAAAAAAACTGCCCAGCCTGAACCTGATGTGCCGGCGCCGATTGTATTCGATGAGCCGACAACACAGACAGCGGAACCGACCCAACCTGAAAATCCTGTCACCGCACCCGTCGAAATGGAGCCGACCGTGCAATTTCGTCTGCAACGCATTCATTTCGAATTCGATCAATTCGATCTGACCGGCGAGGCGCTGCAAATTCTGTCAGACAATGCCCGCGTGCTCAAAGCATATCCCGATGCCAATGTATTGATCGAAGGCCACTGTGACGAACGCGGCACGGTAGAGTATAACCTGGCGCTCGGCGATAAACGCGCCCGCGCCGCCCGCGACTACCTGGTTTCGCTCGGTATTTCACCATCAAGGATTTCGGTGATTTCCTACGGCAAAGAGCGGCCACTGGATTACGGCCACAACGAGCAAGCCTGGTATCAAAACCGCCGATCGGAATTTGTTCGAAAATAGCATCATATCAAATAGAAATTGCTGCCCTTCCCGTTGTAAAATGGTGAAAAAACAAAAATGAGAAACGGATGATGAAAGCACGTCTTCTCGCCGCCACGCTCATTGCCGGTTACACGGCATTCGGATGCGCTACCGCAACCTCGGTGCGCGAAGTAAAACAGGACACAGCTACTGTGCGGACCCAATTGGAAGCAATACGTGACGATCAGCGCCGAATTGCGCAGGCGCTGGTGAAATTGCAGAGTCTGGTGCAACAATCCAGTGAAGAAATGGTGCAAATGCGCGCAGAGCTAAAGCTGGAGCTGGATCGCCTCGGCCGTGAGGCGGATGTGATCAATGCCCGCTTGCAGGACACTGATCAGCGGATTTCGCGTTTGCCGAGCAAAATACAGGCAGTACCAAGCGTATCACTACCTGACTCGACCCGGACCGACAATACCGTACAGGGCGCCCAAACCAGTGCGGCCGATGCCAAATCTCTTTATGATGCCGCTTATCAGGATTTGGTGAAAGGCCAGTATTCTCTTGCCGAATCCGGATTCCAACAGTATCTGCAAATGGTGCCAAATGGCGAGCTGTCCGACAATGCGTTGTACTGGATCGGCGAGTGCCACTATGCGCAGCAACAATTCGATCAGGCAGCCCTGGCGTTCAAAGATGTCGAACGGCGCTATCCGGAAGGTGATAAGCTGCCAGCCGCCTTGCTCAAGCTCGGCTACAGCCAGATCGCTCTCGGACAGCAAAATAGTGCATCGGCAACACTGCAGGACCTGGTGCGTAAATATCCGTTTTCGAACGAAGCCAAGCTGGCACAGGATAAAATCCGTGAGTTGCGATAGCCTCTGCAAAAAGGAGTTGCATGGTCAAAAAATGGCAAAACGTGCTGAGCGAAGATATTGGCACGTTTCGTATTTTCAAAATCCGCAAAGACACCAGCGTTTCACCCCGCACCGGCAAGCAGCACGGCTTTTATGTGATCGATTCAGATGATTGGATCAACATCATTCCGGTCACGCCGGAGGGCAGGGTTGTGCTGATTCATCAATACCGGCATGGCAATCGTGAGCTCACGCTGGAAATCCCGGGTGGAGTAATCGATCCAGAAGATGCATCTCCAGCGGCTGCGGCACGGCGTGAAATGATCGAAGAGACTGGCTACGATTCTGACGACATCATCCCGCTCGGCGTTGTGTCACCCAATCCGGCAATTCTGAACAATCGCTGCCACACTTTCCTGGCGCGCAATGTGCTCCCTGGCAAGCCGCAATCGTTCGATAGTGCGGAGGATATCGCTGTCGAATTGTTTGACCTTTCGGCAATTGCGGACATGATCCGAACCGGCAAAATCTGTCACGCTTTGGTGGTGGCAGCATTCTACCATTACGATCACTATCGTTTGCAAAACCCTTAAATTGACTGCGAGCGATAACCATGCTGCATGTGTTCGATATCTTGCTGCATTTGGCTCACCTCTCGCTGATTTCGTTCAATTTGTTTGGTTGGCTGTTTCGTCGTACCCGTCTTGCCAACCTGGTTTGCCTGCTGCTGACAGGTATGTCGTGGTTCGCTCTCGGACAAATTTACGGGCTTGGCTACTGCCCGCTGACTGACTGGCAGTGGCAGGTCAAGTTGAAACTGGGCGAATATGATTTGCCCAACTCGTACATCAAATATATTGCAGACCGGCTCACCGGGATGGAGTTCGATGCCGGAATGATCGATGCGGTCACGGCGATCAGCTATTTTGCAGCACTGATCGTTTCTGTGATGGTTAACATAAGAAAACCGGCTGTGAACAAATGATGGCAAATGAATCGATGCCCAAATAGACAAACCGGATGGGATGGCAAGATGAATGACGGCAGGGCTTGTTCAAAAAACAATTGACTCATTGCATTATTTTGATTAATCTGCTCCAATTTAAAATTGCATTTACAAAAAGTTGATTTTGTGGAGGTTGCGGTGCTGCGATATGTTGGCCCGGCCTGTTTTCACAACACCAACATTCATTTTTAATTATTTAGGAGGATGAATGAAAAAGCGAATGACCTTGTTATGGATTGCGATCGCTTTGCTGGCGCAACCCGGTTTTGCACAGCAACGTGAGATCCTTGTGCCCAAGCAGGTTGAAGGTGCGCCGTACGCATACACCGATCAAAACGATCTGTTCGGACAGGCCTACCGCTGGTTTTACGAAGGCGATGTCGAAACCTCGGCGGCCACACTGCGCAAGCTGCTGACCGAAGCGGGCGTGCAACTCGATCCTGCAGCCTATTATATTGTTGTTGCCAATTTTACCGACAACATGACGCCGATCGGCATGTTCCACGGCGATCAGCCTTTCCTGAGCACCCGCTTGTGGGGATTGGGTGAAGACAATTTGTACTACATTTATATCACCCGCAGCGAAGGCGCAGAGTCGTTTTTGTCAGTTTTGGCAGTTGAAAAAGACTCGCCGTTTAATCAGGATTTGCTTGCCTTTATCGGCTTGTTTGTGCCATTGCCAATCACCGCAGCTGCGGACAAGCCTGTCGCTGCGCCTAAAACGTACATCGATGTACGGCAATTTGAAGTACCGGCTGCCTTTCGCAAATTTGCCGATTTCTCCGTACTGGTGAAAAAGGATCTCTCCGATGAAAAAGTGCTGGCCCGGATGATTTACGACAACACCTCCCGCGAGCGTTGGAGCTTCGGACTGGCGACGGCGATTACTTCCATCAATGACGTCGACATTATCATCGGCAGCGACGGTACGATTATCGTCGAGCCCAAGCCCAATCTCGATTTGGCAACCTTTGCAGTGGTGAACTACCATTTTAAACCGGTCGATACCAAGGCTAAAACCTTCGGCAATTCTTTCCATGCCCTCGCTGGCCTGCGACTCGCCACCAACATCGAGCCGATCATCGGCGTCGGTGGCGGCTTTTCGCTTGGCTTTGTCGATTTGGGTCTATTCGCCGGCTACAGCATCGAGTTTGCCAATGAACTCAAGGCTGGCTACAGCATTGGCGACGTCGTTTCGGAAGAAGTCGACCCGTTCAAGTTGAAAATCCGCGGCAAGCCACGCTTCGGTCTTGAAATCAAATTCCCCTGATTGAAACACAATTTTGCAGTATCTCAAAGGCTCATCCAAAGCGGGTGAGCCTTTTTTATTGAAACAGAACAATAGTAGGACGCAGCTTGCAACTGCCGGCATTCGGTTTCGCTTTGCTTGACTCTGGCCGGGCATTTTCATTCATTGCTATCAGTAAGCGGCTCACTGGACTAATTCTTGAGAACCCGAATGGGGCACCGGGCAATTTTACCGCAACCTCGCTTTCATGACACCGTAGCAATCAAGCGGCTCAAGAAATTTGAATGGCTCACCAGGTTCAGATAAGTAGTGGAGGAGGTTTTTATGAAATCATCAAAATTTTTTGCCGGGCTTTTATTGCTGCTTTTTGGGAGCTTTGCAGCCTGCAACATGAGCGTGAACAAGTCGATTGAGATTGCTGACGGGGAAGTGGTGACCCGCAGCCTGAACACGGTCAATGGCAATATTTACATCGGCAACGAAGCGGTTGTCAAAGCCAGCAGTCGCACGGTAAACGGCCGCATTGAGGTCGGCCGCGACAGCGAAGTAGGAGATTTGCAGTGCGTAAACGGAGGAATTCGCCTGGCTGAGAAAGTCCTGGTACGGGGTGACATCGAAACTGTCAATGGCTCGGTTAGCTGCGAGAGCGGTGTGCTGGTTGATGGAAGTGTGACTTCGATTAATGGAACGATTGACCTCGAAAAGACGGAAGTGAAGCGCGATATCAAAACCTACAATGGCGATATCGTGCTGCTGAAAAGCAGTTTTGTGGGCGGCAACATCATCGTGGGCGACAGCAAAAGCTCTTCAAAGAGTGAGCGTAAGATTAAAATTACCATTGGCGAAGATTCCGAAGTCGATGGCGATATTGAAGTCCGAAATACCGATGTTGTTGTAACCGTTCATCTCAGCAAAGGCGGAAAAGTAAACGGCAAAATCAAGGGCGCGGAAGTGGTCGAAGAATAATGGATAACAGTTTACTAAAAGACCAGCTTTCACGCACAATGTATGGCGACGCATGGCATGGCCCGGCTGTGCTGGAAGCGCTTGAAGGCATATTTGTCCAGCAGGCTATCAATAAGCCGATAGCGGATGGCCATAGCGTTTGGGAGATCATTCTCCATCTCACTGCCTGGCAGGAAATTGTCGCCACACTTTTACGCGGACAGGCCACTTCACCGACGCCGGAGCAGGAATGGCCAATAGTCCCGGAGCCAACAAATGTTGCCTGGCAGACCACAAAAACGCATTTGCTGGAGAGTCATCAAGCGCTGCTGAAGTTGATTGAAACACTCACACCGGCACAGCTTGTTGAACCGATACCGGGAAGGCCGCCGGGACAGGAAAAATCCAAACTTTTTTTGCTGCTCGGGCTGGTACAACACAATGTCTACCACGCTGGTCAAATTGTACTGCTGAAGAAAATGCTGTAAGCATTGCTCAATCATAACCAGCCCGTAGGCTTCGCATGGTTCTGCGGGCTAACTGCCCTTATCAAAATTTCTCCGCTATTCCAACTCATTTCCCTTGCCCCCTTGAGTAAAAATAGCCATTTTGAGCGTACAAAAGCCCATTTCCAACTACAAAAATAAACCTGCACTGTACATATGAATGCTCCATCTTTCTCACAAAATCTGTTTTCAAACCGGATTCGCTTCGCGTGGATTCTCGATCCAAAAAAGGACTTGCTGTTTTATATCGGATCGGCGCTGGCGGGATGGCTGTACGTTGCCGTCATCGCCTATGCAATCTTCAATCTGCAAAATCCGCTTACCGATCCACTGGCTACTCTTAAGCTCGGCGGCTTGCATGTTCCGCTAACACTGGAACTGCTGGTGGTGCTGAGTTGGGCCTTTATTTTGGATGCTCCGCATATCTGGGCAACCCTCGGCCGCACGCTGTTCGATCCCGATGAATGGCGCACGCGCCGCCGTGTTTTGCTTTTCTCCTTTGTTTGGTTCCTGGTGGGACCGGCAGCGATTCTTGCCCCTTACCTGGTTGGCAGTGTGACCGCCACTATGGGTTCACCACTGTCTTCCGGGACCCTCGCGTTCGGTGCGGTTCTCTTTTTTGTGCTTTTTCGCTTGTGGGCCTATTATCACGTCGTCCGGCAGCATTGGGGATTTTTCGGTCTGTATAAGCGCAAAGCCAACGATTCCGACAAAGGCGGCCCGCAGGACAGGCTCGACAAATGGTTCTTTAATCTGAGCCTGTATTTGCCGCTGGTGATGTTTTTAACCAGCAGTTATTTTGCCGAAACGCCCGGTTTTCCTGATCTCGGTTTGCGCACACCCATTTGGGGCGAATGGAGCATCGGGGCGGTGATATACCCGCTGGCATGGGCTGGATTTTTAGCGATTTTGCTGATTTATATCGCCAATCAGGTGCGACGGTGGCGGCAGGGGCAGGTGCTTAACGGCAATAAATTGCTGTACATGTTGCTCATTATTCCGCTGCACGTGGTCGCGTTCAGCCACCCGGTGATGGCGGTGTTCATCGTGCCGCTGGTGACGGTCGGCCACAACATTCAGTACCACTGCATCGTCTATCAATTTGCTCAAAATAAATATAAACCAAAAGTCGAACGCGAATACCGCTGGGCGAAGGTACTTTTTAAAAACTTTGCCATCTACGCGGCTATTGGTTTGGTTTTTACCTTTGCGTTTTACCGCGGCCCTTGGATCGAATGGCTCAAAGATTTGCTCGGCCTCCAACTCGACGTGGTGATGCTGAACAGCATCGGCATGATGGCAGGCATCAAAAATCCCGAAGCGCTGGGGCTTGGCGAGCGCATACTGGCTGCCTCATTGCTGGGCTTTGCCATGCAGCACTATTATCTCGATTCAAAAATTTGGCGCGTCAGCAAAGATAAAGATGTGGCGAAAAATTTGAAAGTGGATGAAGATGCATAAAGGTTTTTAGGGTGAAGCGGTTTAGGTTGAAGGTGATGACGAGAAACGACCTAACAGCCTAAAAAACGGTAGCCTAAAGGACCTTTCTCCCTGCAATATTATTGTAAAAATCAAAATTCATCTTGGATTTGTACAGCATTTTTTTCATTTTAGAATCCATTTAACCGAAATTCACGCTAATTTTCATAAAAATGAGGGCTAACCAATGAGAAAAGAATTGAAAGTGCTCGGCTTGTCAGTGTTGGCAAGTCTGTTTGCGCTGTCGTTTGCATCACCTGGCCAGAACGGCAAAAGCGGCGAAGCAAAACTGGTCTTCTCCAGCTCGACGCACGGCTATTTCGATCCCTGTGGCTGACACAATTCCAGGCGTGGCGGTCTGGCCAGGCGATGGACAGCGGTGGACAGTTTGCGAAATCTGTACCCCAATATGGTCATGGTGGACGGCGGTGATGTGGGCATTTCAACGCGCCCGAACATTGTGTGGCAAACGCCGATTTTGTGGGAAGCCATGCAGGAGTTGGGCTACGATGTTGTGAGCCTCGGTGAGCGCGATTGCGATGCAAGCACCTTTGAATGGTTACAAAAACATCAATCTGAACCGGCTTTTCTTGCTGGCAATTTAGCCAAAACCGAGGCTTTTGCACAAAATATCGCCGTCGTTTCGCGCGATGGCGTGAAAATTGGTTTTGTCGCTGCGGTTTCCGAGAAGGTCATGATGCAAAATCCGCATTTTGTGCCGGAACCGCTCGAGCAATACCTGGCTAAGGTTAAGCCGGAGCTGGATGCCAAAAACGTCGATTTCAAAGTGCTGCTCTATCATGGCAACAGTTTTGAAGCACGGCAATTGGCGAAAACGCATCAAGAATATGATCTTATTTTGGTTGGCCATAGCAATGGCAAGCCGATGTCGAGCGAATTTTATGTCGATTCCGTGCCGATTGTCGGCCCCGGTGACCGTGGACGCGAACTGGCGCTGATCACTCTCTCGAAAAATGCCGGGAAGGTGAAAGTCAATGCTGAAATCGTCCCGCTCGATGACTCGGTGGCTTTTTCCCCGAAAGCAGATCCATATATTCAAAAAGCAAAAGATATGGCTTCGCAGGCAAACAGCAGCAACTGATCTTTGCTGCCAAAGATAGCCGGACGTAGCTTACACACATTTTAAAGCGTCAGCTTGGAAGCCATTTGGTCCAGCTGGCGCTTTTTTATTGCAAACGCACCTTTCGAATTTGCAGCATGTCACCATCAGCTAAAATGCGACAAAAATAGAAGCCCGCTTGTAGACCTTCCGGCCGGTAGGTGGTTTTGTGTGCCCCCGACGAAAGCTGCTGTTCTTCTGCCCTAAAGACAATTTTGCCTGCCGCGTCCATCAGTTCGATTTGGATGCTGGCCGGTTTGGACAAATGGAATGCAACCGCAAAGTTATCACGCGCACTTTTAGGCGGTGCTTGTTGCCCGGAGTCGGTATGCAGCCGATGTGCAAATCCGGCCTGAGAAGGTGCGTCAACTGTCCGTACTTCAAAAATGGAGGTGGTGCCACTGACTTCATTCGCCACGACGAGCAAAGGCTGTCCTGACGGGCTGTCTTTTGCCGCGATAAAGCACAGGCCTTCCGGCCCGAGATCGCCTGCCGTGCCTTCAGAAGCATTGCCATGAAATCGGCGATGGTTGACATACTGCACGAAAAACGCGTCTTCCGGCTCGGTCACATCGTAGACCATCACCCCGCCGATACGCTCAAGTCCGATAAAAAGATAGATACGACCATTCAGCTCCGCAATCGCCAGGCCTTCCGGCTCCGGCCCGCGGTCGTCGCTGCGATTGTCCATGGTGCCGTTTTTTTCGTTGTCTGAGTTGAATTCGTTGGGATAAGCCGCTGCGGTGATCTGTTCGAAATCGCTGCCGCTTTCAAAAATCAGCTCGCCAGCCTCATCCCAAAGTGCAAAAGAGCGCGCACCAAATGTATAGAGCGCATCAAAGTCGCCGTCACCGTCGAGATCACCGCTCGATTTGCTCACTTTCAGCCGACCCAAATTTTTCTTCTTTTGCAGTCGCTTGATATCGCTGAAGGCCTGTTCGTCAAGCTTGAGGTCCTCGATACGCACTTCTTCCTGAAATGCTTTGTATTTGCGCGGATCGCCTTCGTTGGCAGTGGCGAGAAAAGTGCGGCCGTTGCTTTGAAACGCGAGCATACCATCCGGCTGATACATGCCTTGCACGGGCCAGTTTTGGATATTAATTTGATTGCTCTGGTTGCTGGCGTCGAAGCCATTGCCCGGAAGGTTGAAGTTTTTAAAACCAAGGGACACCAATTGCGTGACCTGTGCAGTAGCAATATCGATCATGGCAAGCGCGTTGTTTTCCTGCAAGACCACCCAGGCCGTGCGCGAGTCTGGTGAGATCGCGATGTATTCAGGTTCGAAATCTTGAGCTGGTGTAGCATTCGGCCCAAAAACACGGATACGTGGATCGTACCTTTTGTCGTTAAATTTGGCGAAACTGGCCGTACGCACCTGTTTTTGTCGCACATTGCGCGCGCCCGGTTTCAGGTCGATGATGCTGACGGTGCCCTCGGGATCGACGGAATAGTCCTGATTGGGCTCACCCTCGTCGGCGGTCAACAACCATCTGCCGTCATGCGAAAACTTCAGCATATCCGGCATCGCGCCAACTTTTACGTGGCTGAGCAGGTGGCCATCGGTATCGTATATTGCGACGCTGCCAGCAGCCTGTCTGTTGGTATCTTCAATCGCCACCGCCACCAGGCCGGCATGCACATCCACGCTGTTCACGCCTCCGCCAAATTTTTTTGCATCGATTTTAAACGCCAGCTTTGGTGTCTCGGGGGCTCGTATGTCTAACACATCGAGCCGGACATTCTGCGAATTGACCACAAACAAACGCTGGGTCGCCGCATCATGCGCTACCACCTCAGAAGCCTGTTTGGCATACGCACCATGCGAGAATGACGACAAATAGTGTAACTCAATCGAATTTTGCGCTTTGGCAGGCTGCACGACTGCAACGCCAAACAGCAAGGCTGGCAAAAACATGATTCGTTTGTACTGAATTGGTTTCAGCAGGCACTGTCGATTCACAAAACTCTCCTTTTGTCGGGCTGGAAGGCGTTGTTTGTTTGCGGGTAAACAGCCAGAAGGTACCGACATCGCGGATCAGTGCGGAGCGAGTAAGGCAGGCTGGGTGGAATCATGCAGCGATAATGCATGCCAATTCACAGGCCTTGTTATCTTATTTCATCAGCAGCAACTTACGATGTGCAGCAACATCTTCTGTTGAAAGCCGGTACCAATATACGCCGCTGGCCACACGCTGTCCCACCGCATTGGTACCGTCCCAGCGCACACTGTGTCGCCCGGCAGATTTCTCGCCATAGACAAGCTCACGAACCAATTGGCCGTTTACAGCAAAAATGGCCAGTTGCACGCTGCTGTTTTTGGGCAATTCAAAATGGATTGTCGTGGTCGGATTGAACGGATTCGGGTAGTTTTGCTGAAGCACAAAAGATGTCGGGGCGATGTCGGCCAGGGCAATCGACGAAAGCTGTGGATCGATGATGCGGATGTCGTCGATCCAGAATTGCATGCCGGTGAGATCGTGGTGCTCGGCAACGATTTCGAAGCGGTCTATCGCTGTCCAGTCAAATGCGCCGATTGGGGAATACCAGCCGTCATCCCATGCGCCGTGCTCGAGGAAATCTTTTAGCGGGATGCGGACTTTGTGCCACTCACCATCCCAGCGAGCGACGCTTTCGTCGATCAGGTGGCGCATACGCCAGGGATGGTCGTCCGGTAATACGGTCTTGGTATCGATGAAACGCACGTCGAAACTGGCGCCGGGCGAGTCGCCGCGGACGTGGAATTCGAGCGCAAAGCCACGATCAACCAGTTGGCTCAAATCTCTGTTCGGCACAAAGTTAAAGCCAATGTGGCTGTATTGCGAAACACCACTCCAATGTATGCAATAACTGCCCTGCGCCGGCGCGGTTTCGGCGTAATAATCCAGCGTGCCGTTGCCAATAGAACTCGACTCGCGAATATTCGGTCCGAAAAAATCATCATACATCTCGAGACCAACCGAATCCGGCTTGACTTCGAATTCGTGTTGCTCCGGCGGCGTCAGCCCCAGCGCTTCGATCAGGGGGATATTGAGATCGCTTTCGAATAACTCGTCCGTGCCTGCCTCGAACAGGCCGAAGCCTCCGGTGTAATCCCACATTGTCCAGCCGATGCCGTTGGCTTCGAGATATTCGCGCACCGCTTTGTACCATTTCACCCGGTCTTCGGTGTCTGCATAGGTGCGCAGCACGCCAAGTTCGCCACAGAACATGCGGACGTTGCGCTGCTGCTGAAATGCCACAGCGATATTGAGTCGGGATTGCACATGCGCCACCGTGCCCTCGTTGCTGTATTGCTGCCACACGTCTTCGATCCAGGTACCGTTGTAGCTCGATGGCAGATCCGGCATGCGCGCCACATCATATGGGAACGGGACGCCCCTGAGCTCCTGCAGCGATGGCATCGACCAGTTCGCGCCCTGGTGGGTAAAAATGAACGGATCGTAGAAATGGAAAGTGTAAAGCAGATTCGTGTCGGCAAAAGCAGGCATCAAGTCGAGATTGTTGTAGCTGTTCCACTCGGCCGGGCCAACAATGATCGCGTGTTTTTGATCGACAGTACGGATGGCTTCGATGACTTTTTGCTGGTACAGATTCCAGATGCTGTCCGAAATGCCGTGCGGCTCGTTCAGGATTTCGTAGTAGATCAGGCTCGAGCGTGGAGCGTAATGCTCGGCCATTTGCGTCCACACTGGCAGGAGAATATTGATGATATTGGGATCAGTGTCATCGGTGACGGAAAAGGTGTGATTATCGATAATCAGGTGCAGCCCGAGCTCTTCGGTCCAGTCAACCACCCGGTCCAGCAGATCGAAAAACAGCGGCTCGATGGTGTAGTCCGGTGCGCCGCTGGTCATATCGTGCAGCCGGATGGGCAGGCGCACATGATCGAAGCCCATTGTCTGCAAACGGGCGAAGGTCTCGCGGTTAAACTTGCTGAATTGTATCTGCCGGACATCGGCTTTTTGGAACCATTCGGTCAGGTTGATACCACGCTTGAAAGGAATTTGGGCCTGTAGCGTCGTGGCCACGAGCAGGCAAGCGAGAACAGTTAGGCGTTTCATGCAAGTGGGCCTTTTTTGGTAAAATGCATTTATCTACAGCCTGCATATTTCCTATGTGAAAGTCAATAAGGATGCACCCGAATACTATCGAATGAATGTCATTAAGCTTAGCCAAATGCTCTTCATGCCGAGCGGAGTCGAGGCATGTTTTCATGCTCAAAAAGTCACCCTTCGGCTGCGCACAGGGTGAAGAAAAATCCTTAACTTAATGACATTGACTACCGTATCAACGTCAGCCCGCGGCTGAGCTCGATGTACCCCGCCTGCAGTTTGTAAAAATAGTGACCGCTCGGCACATTTTTGCCGGCAACATCGCGGCCATCCCAGACTGCGGAGTGCGTGCCTGCCGCCAGCGGCTGTTCGAGCAGCACGGCAACCTCGCGTCCGAGCACATCGAAAATGGCCAGCCGCACTTCGGCATCTTTTGGCAAGGCAAAATCGATGCGGGTGCTGGCGTTGAACGGATTCGGGTAGTTTTGCGCAAGCGAATAGTCGGCAGGCAAATCTGAACTTAGGGTGATCTGCGTTGACTCACCAGGAATAGCATAGTGATCCGGATAATTGAACTGCACCTGCCGTGCCAGATATTTCATCACCTGAACGCTGGTCAGGCGATTGTTGCTCATGCCTGCCACAAAAGCCAACACAACTTCCTGGGTATCGTCCGGTGCAAGGGTAAACGGGCCGGAGCTGATCGTGATTCGCTTATCGCTCGGCAGCAAAGACCAATTCCCGACACTTTGGCCATCCAAAAAACCAATACCGGTCAGCGGATCACCGCTGAGAGGCAGTGGGCCCGGCTCTATACCGACCGGCGCTGGATAGTATTGATCGTTTTCATAGACCGGATCAAAGCCTCGCAGGATTTTATACCAGCGTCTCGCTGCATCAGGATCGGAATGCGATGGTGTTGTGCGGGCATCTCCAACCGACCTGCAATTGAAAGCCGTCATCGGCAAGTTTTGCCAGCCAGAGACACTTCTGAAATTGAAAATCGCACTTTGATTTGCATTGCGTACCACCGGCCCCTGCAAAATCATATAGCCGACCGCTGCGGGTGTGAGATTGTATTTCCGAAATTCCGAGTCCAATTCTGTACTGTTGTAAACATAGCCCAGGTTAAGCGTCGTATCGCAACCAGCGAAATCGTCGCTATAAAAACCCAAGTCGGGGTCAGCCCACTGGGCGAAATACATGTCATTGAGCCAGAAAGCGCCTTTATTGCCCAATGTATCGATTTCGACACCACCCTTGTTGATGAACTTGACTTTGCGATAAAAAATCGCCCCCCATTCTGCATCGCTGCGGTAGGTCCATTGGGTGAGCTGCATTTCTAAACCCAGCGGCCGTGATCCGGCAAAGCTGCGCGATTTGGTCTCGTCCAAATCGTTATAGACCGTCCAAATGACCTGATCTGCGGGCGCATCAGTGTCGGCGGCAGTGATGCCCGGCTCGTCGTAACCACCAGCAACCAAATCCGCCAGCGAAAAACTGTCTGAAAAGGGCGGTGGCGGATCGAACACGCCGTTGCCATTACGGTCGATAAATGGCGCGCCGTGCTGCACCGGCCATTCCGCCCAGTCACGCGCGTACATTTCGCGAATGGTTGCGATCTGCTCTGGCGTCGCAGCATCGGGGTCGGTGCTAAACTCAAAAAAGGCAATAGCTTCGCGCCGCAATTCATATTCGCCCAGGCCGTAGAAATCACGCCGAACGCGATAGACGCGGGCTTCGGGAGCGAGCGTGTCCGCTGGCACGGCTTCCGCGCCGAATCCGATGATGCGACCGGGTTGGGCGCTGGAGCGATAGGTCGCGCCACCGACGCGCACGGTTTGCCCGAACGGAGCAGGCTGGCTTTCGGCGGAATCGACCCAGGCTTTTCCGCCCCAGATAAATGCATCACTGTAAATGATCGGCACCTGGCCGCGCGGAAAAACCGTGCCCATCGAATCTTTGGGCGTGCGACTGAAAATGCCGTCCGCGCGCACCCAACTGGTGAATTTGTTAATGCTGAGCAGACTGTGCTGCGACAAATCAGCGCTCGTGGCTTTCTGTACGACGTTTTTCTGTGCAAACACGCCACTGGCCATACAAGCACAGAGCAACATTGGGTTGAAAAAGCTGGTCATGATTTTGGTTGTCAAAATGTATTTTGTCATTTTTTTGCCCCAATTTACCGTATCAACGTCAGTCCGCGGCTGAGCTCGATATGCCCGGCCTGCAGCATGTAAAAGTAATGTCCGCTTGGCACATTTTTGCCGGCAACATCGCGGCCATCCCACAGGGCGGAGTGCGTGCCTGCAACCAGCGAACGCTCGAGCAGCATGACGATTTCACGCCCGAGCACATCGAAAATGGCCAGCCGCACCTCGGCATCTTTTCTTCAGCAGAAAGTGTTTGTTTTGATTTCAACATAATCTGATGAGTCGTTTTTGGTGGGCTTTGCGTAGCTATTCAGCTTTTTCGTCACTCCATCAGGGAACTATGCAGATTTTGGTGCTATGTGAATACAGGAAATGATTGTTTTCGTTCACCACAGATACTTCCAGTGTAACAGCCGGATAGCTACGTTCTCGCCGATGCCAAATAAACTCCGGGTAGGCTATTGCGTTCCATCTGCAGAATCTCTCAGCGCCAATCCTACGGTAATCCACAGAATGGTAACCGTTTCCGCATCGCCGAAGGTCCAGTCGAACAGGCCGGTGACAAAATAACCGGCAAGGCTACCGAGACAGCCCAGTGCCAGCGCTGCCTCGAAGGATGGGTCTGGATGGCTGCGAAAGGCCTGCCATTCGAGCTGCGTGATCCTGGCAAAGAATACCAGCATCAGCACCAGGCCGGGCAATCCCCAAATCATCATCCACATAATGATGTTGCTGTGGAAATGACCGATGTAAAATACATCCCTGGCGATGATGGTCGGCATGGCCGGATCGGCAGGAATCATTTCGCGATGCAGCGCGCCCAGATCGACCCAGCCAAAGCCGAAAATCGGGTGGCTTTGGATCATTTCGAATGCATGCCGCCACTGAATCAGCCGGACCTGTGTGGTCGCGCTGTTCAAATCGAAAATGCTCAGGAAGCGGGTTTGCAAGCTCTCCGGCGCCAGCCAAATCGCTAATGCTGCAGCCGCGATCAAAGCAAAAATCAGCTTAGGCTTGCGCAATAACAACACAAATCCGACTCCTGCAAAAAATCCGAGATAGGCACCGCGCACAAATGAGTAAAAGAGCGCGATCAATTGCAGCACCGCCGCAATCGCAAGCAAGGATTTGATTTTGCTGGAAGCGGGCAGAGCAAACAGCAGCACGAAGCTGACGGTGGTCGCAGGCACCAACATGGCTGCCCAGGTCATGGTGGTGCTTTGCGTTGCCATGACTTTAAGCGTATCCTGGGCAAGGTAGCGCAGCAAGCCGACCAGCGAAATGATGGCAGCCGATGCCAGCCAGACACCCACAAAAATGCGAATCGATTGCTTTGAGCGCGTTTGATCTGCCAGCAAATAGATTGTCGCGATTAACAGCAAATGCTTGAGATGAATGAAGCTCTCCGCCGGCCGGACAGAAAAAGCAGAGCTCAGCAAAGCCCAGATAAACAGGCCCGCAAGCAGCAGTTCGAGACCACATTTTTGGCCAGAAATCGATTTTGCGCGAAAATGACGAGCCAGATAAATGAGAAAAGCCAGCCCGAGCGCGATTTGTGTGCCTGCAATCGAGAAAAAGGAGAATGCCGCAAAAAGGCATAGCACAATCGATTCCGGATTGAGATTGTATCGGCGTAAAAATTCTTTGATCAGCATGGTGGTGAATATTTCCGGTCGTGTGGAAAGATGGCTTTGTGGAGGGGAGTGTACGACTTATTTATTCGCCTTTTGGAGTTGGCCAGGGTGCGGGAATGGGTCAGCATTATTCAGCGCTCGTGTTGAGTTCCACGAATATCGCGTCGCAGAGTTCTTTGCTCAGCGAATGCACACTGCCATGAACTTTGATTTTGGTGGAGCCGTTAAATGGCTCGCGGCTGATGATTTCGATTTCGGCTTCCGGGAAGAGCTTGAGTTTGCCGAGATAACGCAACTTTTCAGGGTCTTCGTCGCTGACTCTGCGAATGGTGGCTACCCCGCCCGGCTGCAGATCGGAAAGATGTTGGTGCTCGATGTCAGGCAGTTCACCATCTTTGGTCGGTATGGGAGCGCCATGTGGATCATAGGATGGGCGACCGAGCAATACATCCATTTTTTCTTCAAATTCTTCGGAAATATGGTGCTCGAGATGTTCGGCTTCTTCATGAACCTGATCCCAGGTGTAGCCGAGCGCTTCGTGCAGGTAGAGTTCAAGTAGTCGGTGGTGGCGAATGGTTTCGAGAGCGATTTTGCGACCGGCAGTCGTGAGTTGCACGCCACGATACGGTGAGTAGTCGAGCAATTTCATTTCGGCAAGTTTTTTGATCATGCCGGTAACCGAGGCTTGTGCAACACCGAGCTTGTGGGCAATAGCCGAAGTGGAAATTTTGTCCTTTTGGGTGCCGATTTTGTAAATGGCTTTTAAATAATCTTCAATTGCTTGTGTTTGCATCCGGCCTCACTTACTTTTAGGTGTGGCGAAAATATAACCGCCTTGCTGTGTAAATGCAAGGACTTTTGGGAACAGTCTTTTAAATGAAAATGCAATGGCCTGCCGGGTAATGAAGCAATATGAGCATCTGATTCTGTATTTGGGTGGTTTTTTAGATGCCGAGAAAGTGGCACTGATCGCCAATCAATACCGATCTGCAAGAAAAAGGTAAAAAGTTTGAAGAAAAAAAAAGACGTGGTGTATATAGAGAATAGTATGGAAAGGGAGGCACAACAGCAAAGCACCGATGCACACCTCGTTGAGCAGGCGATCGGCGGCGATCGGGCCGCATTCGATGCATTGATGAGAAAGCACATGGGATCCTGCTATCGCATAGCGCGTCGTTTTGGCGTGCCACCGGAAGATGCGGCAGATATCGTTCAAGATGCTTTTCTGGCAGCCTATCGTGCTCTGCACCGGTTTAATTTCGCATACAGCTTTTCGACCTGGATCACACGAATCTTGGTTAACCGCCTTTCGAATTTCCGGCGAAATCTCAAACGCGCACGCAATGTGTTTTGGCGGCAACCGGATGAAGCGCATGGCGAATCTGTTTTCGAGAAAACCACCGAGATCGATCCGCATATGGAAACCGAGCAATCCGAGCTCGCCAGCGCAATTGAAAAGGCATTGCAAAAGCTGTCACTAAATCAGCGCACAGCGTTTATTCTGTTCGAGATTGAAGGCTTTAAAATTCGCGAAATTGCTGCAATTTTGGATATCCCCGAAGGCACGGTCACCTCGAGGCTGCACCATGCAAGACTCGAGATGCGGCGTCTCCTTGACAGAACTTTAAGATGAGGCTATCATTATGGACTGCCAACAGTACACAGAAATTTTGCATGTTTATCTCGATGGTGAATTGCAAGAGCTACCCCAGCCGGCCAAGGCCCACGCCGCCATCTGCACGGACTGTATGGCAATGACACGAGACCTCACCGCGATTCGCAAGGCCACACAGTTTGTGCAGATCAGCGAGCTGAATGAAGCTGCTCAGGCAAACATGATTATGCATGTACAAAACCGGATTATTGCGAAGAAAGGGCATAAAAAGCACCAGTTCCTTTCTGTGCTCTGGAGGCACATACGCTGGTCGCGCGCATTCGCTGCAGCGGTGGTTGTTGCCCTGCTGGTATATTCCTATTTTGCTTTTGAGGATTACCAACAAACACAGCGCGTCGCTACGCTCACCGCGGAGGAAGAGATCGAGATTTTATTGGAAGAACATACATGGCAAATGGAGAGCGGCATTTTTCAGACAGGCACGATGCCGTCGCGCGTGATGCTGACCGCTGCTTCCGGCCGCAAGTAGAAGCGTGAAATTTATGAATACGAGACTTCAAGTTAATCATCGCCCACCAAGCATCGCAGCATGCATTCAAGTGGTGCTGTTTTCGGCAATCATGAGCATACAAGCTGTGCCCTCTGTTGCGAAAACAGGCTATCCGCTGCTGAATTACACTTCGCTTGACTCTGTCGCGATTGACAGCCTGTTGTTTAAAATCAGTCAAGCGCAGAAAAAAATCAGCTACTCCGGCACTTTGGAGCGCGAGACAAGCCATGCCGGGAAGCCTATGCTGCTACGTTGGCAAGTCCATCACTGGGCGCCTTCACAAACGCTGGTGCATTTTTTGGAGCCGGAAGCTCTGCAAAACACGGTGATTTACAATGATGGCAAGGTTTTCAAAACCACCGGCGATTCCCATGTCGCGCGCTCGATGCGGCGCAGCGGTATTTCAAGAGCATTGCAGGAAGGGCAACTGCTCGAGGAAATCGAATTGCTGAGCCAAAATTATGTCATCTCGTTGCAGAACGGTGCTGATTATATCGGGCGCAAAGTCCTCGAGTTGAAAATTGAGCCGAAGAGAAACGGGCGGCCATCCTATTTTGCCAAAGTTGATGCGGAGATGGGCGTGCTGTTGGAGACCCGCCGCATGCCTGCAAATATACATGCCGACTCGCTGGTGCAGGTGAGCCGGTTTATTACGATCCGCTATGGCTTCCCGGACGATTCGTTAAAATATCAGAATTTTACGACGGTGGACAGTCTTCGACAGCGCGCTGGTGCAACCCAGTTTCATGATATCGCTGCATTGATTGGCTATTATAAAGAAACTTTGTTAATTCCGTCGGCTTTGCCATCCGGATTTACGCTGCGACGCATCCGCGCTTTCCAGAAAGAAGACCGGGCATTTGTCCACTTGCAGTACAGCGATGGCTTGTCGATGATTTCGCTGTTTCAACGCAAAAATGGCGATACCGATCAACGCAAAAATCGTGGCAAGTGGGGTGGAGATAATGCTCAGTTGAGTATGGTGCAGGGCGAAAAATCCGGCGTGCACTACCACATTGTCGGTGAAATTGCCGAGGATGAGTTGCAGGAAATGGCGGCCGGGCTGGTACCGATCACGCGCAAAAGCTCTGCAAACAATTTGCCAATTTATTTTATCATCGCAGGTGTTTTGATTGCGACCGGAATTTACCTGGTTAAAAGATTTATGGAGAAAACGAATGTTTAAATTGGAGAATCTCACCCAGATGAATGCAAAACAAAAAACAGAATATCCGCACAAATTCTCTAGTTTTGTGCATATTGCGGTCATCGCGCTGGCGTTGAGCATGGCCGCTTGGGGCTGTGGCGGAGATGAAGGCGGAGATGGCAGCGCACGCAGCGGCGCGATGGGTATGATGGGGCAATCACAGCGCAGTGCTGCGATACCTGTGCAGGTTGCCGAAGTGACGCGCGGCGATATCGCCATGTTCTTGTTGCATACCACAACCATTGAAGCGGAAAAACAGGTCGATGTGCTGGCGAAGGTGACCGGGCAGGTTACCAACCTGCCTGCAGAGGAGGGCATGCGGGTGCGTAAAGGCCAGGTATTGGCGCAACTCGATGAGGCCGAGCTCAAAATCGATTTGATACAAGCGCGTGCTAAAATGCAAACTGATTCATCAGCTTACGTGCGCGCCAGGGACATGCTGAACAAGCAACTGATTGCGGAAGAAGCATACGAATCCACCCGGCTGGCGTTCGAAAGCTCAAAAGCGGCCTTTGAAGCTGCGAGTCTGAAAGTTGCCTACACGACCGTGCGCTCCCCGATTGATGGCGTGGTGACCTTGCGCCACATCGAGCTTGGACAGCGCATCAGCATGAATCAAACGCTCTTTAGTGTGGCAGATTTCAATCCGTTGCGCGCGAAGATATACGTACCCGAGAAAGACATCGCACGGGTGCGTGAAGGCGAATCCGCAAAAATTATTGTCGATGCCTTACCCAACCGGCAGTTTACCGGGGTGATCCGCATGATCAGCCCGATCGTCGATCCAGCGAACGGTACGGTGAAGGTCACCATCGATATTGAAAATGAGAGCAATCAATTGAAGCCCGGCATGTTTGCCTCGGTTTATATCACCACAGAAAGCCACAACAATACGCTGCTGATTCCGAAGCGTGCGCTTATTTTGGAGAGTGAAAGCGATCAGGTGTATGTCAACAAAAATGGCATTGCCGAAAAGGTGATTTTGAAAACTGGCTTTGTTGCCGGCGATACAGTTGAAGTGCTGGCAGGTTTGCAGGAAGGCGACCTGGTTGTAACGGTTGGCCAGGAAGGCTTGCGCGAAGGCTTGCCGATCGCTGTGCCCGGCCAGGAAGAAGTGTCTGTCACTTCGGCACCGGATAGCAGCAAACGACAGGGGCCGCCACAGGGCGAGCGTCGACGTGGTCGCATGGAGCAGCAAATGGCCGCCGATGGCGCAGAGAAGCCGTTGCCGCAAAATGTCGATGAAGAGATGGTGGCGCGGATCGAAAAAGTGCTATCGGAAAATCCGCGTGTTCAGCAGTCGATGGAGGAGCGAGCACAGCAAGATCCGGATTTTGCCAACAATCCGGCCAAAAAGCTGGCGTTTTTTGAACAGATGGCCGATCGCTGGGCAGGTTTTATGATGCGCAGCCCGGAGAATCAGGAAGCCTGGCAAAAGAAAGTTGCCGAAGACCCGGATTTCGAAAAGAACATTGAAAAGAAGATTTTGTTTTTTAACGAACTGTTTACGCAAATGCGCGCCCGAGGCGGATTCGGCAATCGCCGCAATTAATGCAGAGAGAAAAACACATCTACACAGAAAACAAGGGAGACTAACGTGCCTTTTTGCCCTGACTGTGGCTACGAATACCGTGACGAGATTACTGAATGCTTTGATTGCGGCGCCGAACTGGTTGCCAATTATCGCCCGCCAGAAGACAACTACGGCACTACAGAGTGGGTCAAAATTTCGAAATTGACAGGTACCGTGCTGGCCGAAATGGTCAAGAGTGCGCTGGAAGCCCACGAAATCCCGTGTGTTGTTTTGAAGAGTTTCTTCAGTTCGGCATTGATCGGCCAAAGCACAGGCTTGATCGGCTTTGAAAGCGTGATCGTGGTGCCGAAGGAGCATTTGGCAGAAGCAGAGCACATAGTCGAGGGCATGACAGATTAAAATCGCATCGACTATCAGATCAGGTTGCATGAAAGTGCTTCCGGGCGACCTGTCTCTTTGAACGTAAACGGCGGTGCACTACCAGCCTTGCAGAATTCATCCAAATAAGGTGAGAAATATGAACATTGCTGAATTTTCAGTGAAAAAACCGATAACTATGCTCATGGTTCTGGTCAGCATAGTGGTGCTGGGCTTTCTCGGATTGAAACGTCTGCCATTGACGTTCATTCCGGAGATCGAGTCCCAGAGGCTGCGCATCTCGGTGCCATACCAATCATCCTCACCACAAGAAATCGAGCGCAACATCACACGTCCCATTGAAGAGATGATGGGAACATTGCCAAATCTCGAAAAAATCAGCTCGACTTCATCTGCGAACCAATCGAATGTATCGGTCGAGTTCATGGCTGGCACGGATATGGATTTGGCTTCGGTCGAAGTGCGCGACCGGCTAGATCGTGTGCGCCCGCTGCTGCCGTCCGATGTCGAACGTGTGCGCATATTTCGCTGGCAAAGCAGCGATTTGCCTGTATACGAATTCAGCATCGCCTGGAAAAATCGCACGCTGGATGAATTGCACGAGACAGTCAATAAAGTCATCATCCCGCGCATCCAGCGCATTGAAGGCGTAGCCAATGTCGAAATTCGCGGCATGGACGAGCGCCAGGTCATGGTGGAACTGGATATGGAGCGCATGCGTGCGCACAAGCTGGACTTCTTCAACCTCGCTCGCAGCCTTCGAACCAACAATATCAACGTTTCTGCCGGCACGGTGCTCGATGCTGGTAAGAAATATTCGGTTCGGGTTATAGGCGAATTCAAGGAAGTGGACGAGATTGCCCAGGTGCCAATTGATGGCACCACATTGGTGCTCGGCGACGTGGCCAAAGTTTCCTTCAGCTTTCCGGAAAAAACCAATTTTCAACGTTTGGATCAAGCCGAATCCATCGTTGTGCGCGTTTACAAAGCTTCCACAGCCAATATCATCGATGTGGCCAAGGGTGTGCAAGCCTATATTAAAGAACTGGGTGAAGAGCCCAAGTATGCTGAATTGCGTACACAGGTCTTTCGTGACCAATCATCGGAAATCCTCAACAGTCTCAGCAATTTGACCTGGGCAGGTATTTTTGGTGGCTTGCTGGCTAATCTGGTACTGTTCTTTTTCCTGCGCAAGGTGCGCAGTACCATCATCATCGGCATGTCGATCCCGATATCCATTCTTGCCACCTTTTTAATCATGTACATTCTACGGCTCGGCCCGATCAACTCCACCATCACACTCAACCTGGTTTCGCTTTCCGGACTGATGTTCGCTGTCGGGATGCTGGTTGATCCTGCGGTCGTCGTTCTGGAAAATATCTTCCGGCACAAGCAGGAGGAGGGCCTCGATGCCCGCGAGGCTTCAATCGTTGGCGCGCGCGAAATCGCAGTCGCTGTGACCTCGGCATCGCTCACCACTGTGATCGTTTTTGTACCGATGATTTTTATGAGTTCAGGCCGCATGGGACGGTTCATGATCGATTTTGGTGTGGCTATTGTCTCTGCCACAGCCGCGAGTCTGGTTGTCAGTCTGACATTGATTCCATTGGCTGCTTCTCGAATTTTTACAGGCAAAGAGCGCCAAAAAGCGGTTTTCCTGGTGAAGCTGGGAGAGTGGTACGGCAATTCGATCAGCAAAGTGACGCGTGTACCATTTGCTATCGCCTCGCTCGGGCTGCTCGCTCTGATCAGCTATGGCGTGTGGGATATGTATCAAAAACTCGACCGCTCATATATGCCGCGTACCCCACAGCGTCAAATGGATTTGCGTGTTGATCTCGACCGGAATTTCTCCTTTCCGGAAATCAGTGCCATTTTTGATTCAGTCGAAACCGTTTTGATCGCGAATAAAGATGATCTGGAAATTATGACTGTGGCGACCAATTTCAGCCGCCGGCGTGCCAGTGTGACAGTGTATTTTACCCCGGAAGACCAGGCTAACAAATCTACCACCGAGCTTTACGATGAAGTTCGCAACAGGTTGCCGATGTTCGCTGGAGTCGAGTATCGCGTTGGTCGGATGCACGGTCGTGGCGGCGGTGACGAAGGCGTCAGCATCGAGTTGAAGGGCAAGAGCACAGAAGTGCTGGTGACGTATGCTGAACGCATTCGTGCTCTGTTAAAAGATGTTGAAGGCATCAAAGATATCGATACGTCCATGGAGCGCGGCGATGAGGAAGTCCGCGTCAGTGTCGACCGCTTTCGTGCACAAAAATATGGTTTGTCATCGCAACAGGTTGCATCGACGATTTCGTCCGCACTGACCAGCCGCGCCAATTCGAAATACAAAACGCAGGATCGCGAAGTTGATATCCTGATGCAGCTTTCGGAAGAAGATCGGGTGAACATGCAACAACTCGGCAACATGGCACTTGCCAACAATCGCGGCGAGATGGTGCAGCTTGGCAGTGTCGCGGCACTCGATATGCACAAAGGCCCGGAGTCGATCCAGCGCGAAGATCGCCAGACCACCATCACGGTTTTCGCGAACACCGACAGCGATGGCTTGTGGAAAGTCAATATGGAGATTGACAAAGCGATGGCAAGCATCGAGCTGCCGCCGGGATACAGCTGGAGCAAAGGCCGCAACTGGCGCTTGATGCAGGAAACCGAGCAAGAGTCGAATTTTGCCATCATTCTGGCAGTTGTGCTCATTTACATTGTGATGGCATCGCTTTTCGAGTCATTTGTGCATCCATTTACTATCCTGTTTTCAGTGCCGTTTGCGCTGATCGGGGTGGTGTTCTTTTTCAGCATCACCGGTACCACGCTGACCAATATGTCCTATATGGGCATTATTGTCGTGTGCGGATTGGTGGTAAACAATGGTATCATTTTAATCGATGCGATCAACAAGCGCCGGCGTGACGGCATGTCGAGAGCCGAAGCGATTCGAATTGGCGGCCGCAACCGCCTGCGTCCGATCTTGATGACGACCCTGACCACCATCATCGGATTGATGCCGATTGTTCTGCCGGTACTTTTTCCGGGCTTTCTCGGCGCGCCCGAGGGCAGCTCCAACATGTATGTTCCAGTCGGCATTGCGGTTGTGGGTGGTTTGCTCACCAGCACGCCGCTCACGCTGTTTATTATGCCGATACTATATGTCATTATCGATGAAATTGCACTTTGGTTTGCCAAAGTGACCGCAAGAGTGCATCATTTGCGTCGCCCGGCTGCGCAAGAGGCCGTAGGCAATTAAGCCAATTTACCGGGTTGCTCCGAAATAAAGTGGGACAGCCCATGCAGTTGTTTTTTTGTGAAAGGAAAAGCAGATGGAAAATCATCGGTCTCTATGTAGAAATTTTGTGTTGGCGGCATTGACGGCCATCATCATCTTGCCCGCAACAAGTTGGGCGCAACCTCGTGGCATGCGAATGCCGGATTCGAGCCAGATTGCAGCAAATTTCGACTCTTTGGCATTGAGAATCGCGCTGGCGGACAGCCAAAAAAGCAAAGTGCGCGACATCTATTTTGCTTCCTTTGATGAGACCAGGAAGCTGATGGCAAGCGGCAGCGGCGACTTTCGCGCGATGATGCAGGATCGTCGCAAAATTGTAGAGAAACGCGATAATGATATCAAAGCACTGCTCTCCGATGATCAGAAAAAAGCGTACGACAAATACATCGAAGAAGAGCGCGCCCAAATGCGAAGCCGAATGGGGCAACGAAGACGACCGGGCAATTGAATTTTGAATGCTGAATGGCGAATGACGAAGTGGATTCCCCTTCAAAATTCATGATTCGATATTCGAAATTCACAAAAAGCTGAACATGAGTATCGAATCAAGAATGCCGAATCACAAATCTTGAAATACAAAGGTGGGAGAAGGTGAAAAAATATGATTTGGAAGAGCGATTGATCGAATTTGCTATTTGTGTCTGTTGACTCGTCGAGAACGTACCAGCGACAAGAGTTGGAAATCATGTTGTAGGCCAAATCATACGAAGTGCCACCTCGCCAGCACCAAATTATGGCGAGGCACAAAGTGCAGAGTCCCGGAGAGATTTCATTCACAAAATGAATATTTGTCTGAAAGAATTGCGAGAAACCCATGTTTGGCTGAAGTTTACCTTGCGAATGAATCTTCTGCAAAACGATGAAATCCATCCGGTGATTGTCGAATGTAATGAATTGATTTCAATTTTTGTGAAGAGCATTACTACAGCGCAAAAAAATGAGCACATGAAATAAATTAAAACCACTTCGATATTCAATATTCAGCATTCGATATTCGAAATTCCGAATCGGCAATTGAATTTTGAATGATGAATCACGAATTTCGAAGGCAATATTCATATCGGTATTTGTCATTCAAGCTGAATTCACTCATAAGAAAGATAGCGTACAATGAAACTCGTCCAATTTTCAATTTCACGTCCGGTGACCATCACCATGCTTATGGTAGCGGTGGTGATTTTCGGTATGGTGGCGTTCGAGCGCCTGCCGATCAATTTGCTGCCGGATATTTCCTATCCAACCCTGACGATTCGCACCGAATACGAAGGGACCGCTCCGGGCGAAATGGAATACCTGATCTCCAAGCCCATTGAAGAAGCTGTGGGCGTGGTTTCCGGTGTCGTGCGTACCAGCTCGACCTCCCGCCCGGGTGTCTCGGACGTTATCATCGAATTCGAGTGGGCAACCAATATGGATTTCGCCTCACTGGATGTGCGTGAAAAGCTCGACATGCTCAATTTGCCGAATGGAGCCGAAGCGCCGATTTTGTTGCGTTTTGACCCGTCACTCGATCCAATCATGCGTATCGCTCTCGCTGGCGAAGAAGACCTGATCGCCTTGCGCTTGCTGGCGGAAGAACGCATCAAGCAGGACATCGAATCGCTGGAAGGAGTGGCTTCGGTACAGGTGTCGGGTGGGCTTGAGGAAGAGGTTCAAATCAACGTCAACGAAGGCCGCTTGGCGCAAATGGGCATTCCGATCAATACGGTAGCTCAACGGCTCTCGCAGGAGAACGTCAACCTGACTGGCGGACTGCTGAAAGATGGCGAAGCGGAGTTTCTGGTTCGAACTTTGAATGAGTTTCAGCGACCCGATGAAATGAAGGACATTGTAGTGGGTATGCGTGGCAACGCACCGGTTTTGCTCAAGGACGTGGCAAACATTCGCAAAAGCCATAAAGAACGCAAGGTCATCACCCACCTGAATGGCAGCGAATCGGTCGAGATCGCGATCTACAAGGAAGCTGACAAGAACACTGTGCGGGTTGCGGACGCAGTGAAGGCCCGGCTTGCTGAAATCATGCATGAGTATGAGCGCTTCAATGTCCCGATCAACATGACGATTGTCAACGATCAATCGCTTTTTATCCAAAACTCGGTCGATGAAGTCCTTAACACTGCTATCATCGGCGGCGTGCTGGCGATCATTGTCCTGTTTGTGTTCTTGCGCAGCTTAAAAAGTACCGTCATCATTAGTCTGTCAATTCCCATTTCGATTATCGTGACATTTTTTTTCATGTTCGTTTCGAATGTCTCGCTCAATATCATGTCGCTGGGCGGACTGGCGCTGGGTGTCGGCATGCTGGTGGACAATGCGATTGTTGTGTTGGAAGCGATCGACCGCTACAAGCGCGATGGCATGTCGCTGTCCGAGGCTTCAGACAAAGGCGCAAGTGAAGTTGGCACGGCCGTCATCGCCTCAACGCTGACCACGGTTTGCGTGTTTGTGCCGATCATTTTTGTGGAAGGCATCGCCGGACAGTTGTTCAACGATCAGGCCCTGACAGTGACGTTCTCACTGCTGGCGTCGTTGATGGTTGCGCTCACGTTGATTCCGATGTTGTCCTCCCTGCAATACAAGCCTGCACCGGTGGTCATGAAAGAAAAAAGCAAGCTACGTACATCACTGGCGCGAATTTTTGTCGATGGCCCGGCTTTTATTGTGAAATTTCTCGGCATGCTTATCGAAGCGGTACGCAAAGCGTTACAGTTCCTTTTTGGCTGGATCCTGAAGGGGTTTGATCATTTCCTGCACCGCTTTACCGAAGGCTATCCTCGTTTTCTTGAAAAGGTGCTACAGCAACGCGCCCGCTTCTTAGGTATTACAGTAGTGGTTTTTGTTCTGAGCATTTTGGGTGTTCGCCTGATCGGAACCGAACTCATCCCGGAAGTGAGCCAGGGCGAATTTTTCGTCGATGTGCTGCTGCCGATCGGGACGCCGGTAGAAGAAACCGATGAAGTCGTCAATCACATGTCGCAGATGACGCGCGGCGTAGAAGGCGTTGAAACCGTGTACACCGTCGCTGGCACAGCGGCGCAGATGGGCTTCAGCGCGACGGAAGAACGCGAAAACATGGGCCAGCTCCATGTGCGTTTAAAGCCTGGCTATATCGGTGAAAAAGAGCAGGCTGCGATGGAAGCGCTGCGTTTGAAATTTTTAAATGTGCCGGGAATCGAGTACAAATTTTCGCGGCCAACCCTGTTTAGCTTTAAAACACCGATCGAAGTAGAAGTGCGCGGCTACAACATCGAAGAGCTGGAGCGGCTGAGCCTGACCCTGGCGGCAGAAATGCGTGGCATTGAAGGCCTGCGCGATGTCAAGGCCAGCACCGAGGGTGGCAATCCCGAAGTGCAGATCGTCTTTAACCGACGTAAAGTAGCCCAAATGGGCCTGGATATTTCGACGATTGGCAGCATTGTGCGCGACAAAGTGCAGGGCACGGTCAGCACCGAGCTCAACCGCCAGGATCGCAAAGTCGACATCCGTATTCGCAACCGCGAGGATGATCGCAACAGCGTCGATGATTTGCGGCGCTTGACCATCAATCCAAGTGGTGACGTGCCGATTCCGCTGGCATCGGTCGCGGACTTGCGTCTCGAGCGCGGACCGAGCGAAATTCGCCGCGTCGATCAGGAGAGGGTGGCTTTGGTGACGGCCAACCTCGCAGGGCGCGATCTCGGCAGCGTGTCGACGGATATTCAGGCAGCCATCGATAACTTGGTGCTGCCACCGGATTTCCGTGTCACTTTCGGCGGCCAGCAAAAGGAGATGTCCACATCGTTCGACAGCATGAAACTGGCGATTGCGCTGGCGATCTTTTTGGTCTATTTGGTCATGGCATCACAGTTCGAGTCGCTGGTGCAGCCGTTTATCATCATGTTTACCATTCCATTCGCGGCCATCGGCGTGGTGTTGATCTTGCTGCTCACGCAAACGCCGATCAGCGTGGTGGTGATGATTGGTTTAATTATGTTGGCGGGTATTGTGGTCAACAATGCCATTGTGCTGATCGATTACATCAATCAGCTCCGCAAGCAGGGCGTGGCCAAGCGCGAAGCCATCAAACAGGCCGGCAAAGTGCGTTTGCGGCCGATTTTGATGACCACGCTCACGACCGTATTGGGCCTGCTGCCGATGGCGATTGGCATCGGAGAAGGCGCGGAGTTGCGCACGCCGATGGCGATCACTGTGATTGGTGGTCTGCTGATCGGCACGCTGCTGACGCTGGTGGTGATCCCGACGGTATACGATCTGGTCGTGCGCGAGCAAGACGAAGCCGCAACCGTGTCGTAGTTCTTTTACTTGCCTCAAGGCGCGAGTAAAGCTCGCCAGCCCAATTACATTATTGTTGCATGCAAGGCCCGTTGATAAGCGGGCCTTTTTTGATTAGATGATAATTCGCTGAGTATAAACAGTTTTCAGCGTTCGATCACGATAGAAAGCAAAATTTTTGAACGTAGAACCTGCGCGATACTTCTTGACAATTCGAACTGGCTTTTGCAAGTTGAGGCCTCTTCATAGGAGGGTGCTAACAAGTCCAAGTTGAATCAGTCAGTTGTTTTAATTCCCCTTTTGTGTGTTGGCTGAAAAATCGGGATGATCGTCCCTGTAAGAAATTGAAACAATGAGAGTGCGGCACCCAGATTAAACGACACGAAAATTTGACGTTTAGTATTGCTTTAGGAAAAACAGGTTATGACAAAATACATTATCATTTCAATAGTCATGGCAATTGTTTTGTTTTTGCTGTTTCGTGACAAAGAGCCCGTTATGGCGAGTGCAGAAATTGTTGCGAATGCACCTATAGAGAAGGTATGGGACATTGAAACGGATTTAAACAATTGGGACGAGTGGAACTCTGATATCGAAAGCATGGTAGTCAATGGGGAAATAGGCACCGGGACTGAATTTGTATGGAAAGCTGGTGGCATAACCATAGAATCAACTATAACCGAATACGAACCACACACGCGGATCGCCTGGAAAGGCAAAACTTTCGGCATTAATGCATCTCATCTCTGGAACTTCGCCAATAAAGGAGATTCCACGCATATTTATACCGAGGAAAAATTTACTGGAATCCTACCTTGGTTAATGCCGGGCACCATGAGAAGCCAAATTGATAAAGCGCTAAAGCACGGAGTTCAAGCCCTTAAGAGCGCTGCCGAGAAAGAAAATTCCAACAATGCGAATTAAAACCGATCCTAAATGTAGATGCGCTTCATTTGCGTCCGGTTATTTGCAATACTCTCTACATGCAACCTTGCACGATATTTTTTTGATCAACCATGAACAAAATTTCCATCAAAAGCCTCTTTCCAAAAGAGCACAAAAGCATACACATTTTTATCGTGACAGCACTGATTTTGCTGGCAGTCGGGATTTTTGCGCCGCTTTTCACAGCCAACAAATACATCTTTTTCAGCAGAACATTATCCCTTTATTCCATGCTGCTGTATTTCCTCGCTGAAAAACAATATTTTTTCATGCTCAGTATGCTGGGACTTGGCATGCTTTTACCAGTCGTCAAATTGGGTGCCATTGCCCATGTTTGGCATGCCAGCTTTGCCGGGATCGAACAAGCCAAAAAACGAATGTCGTTCGTAAGCCGTTTTTTAAGCTATTTTGTCCTCGATGTCATTTTCGTTGGCATGCTCATTTACATGATCCTGTTTCAAATCAATGCCCGAATTGAATGGCAGTTTGGCATCTATTGTTATGTCATTTCGATCTTAATAATCTTTCTTATGTCGCTGAGAATGCTATTGATTCGAAAAAGGCTTTTCGAAAAAGGCTAATCCCAAGATCACTCCCGCATGTACTCTTCCACCTCCACCCCCAGTCCATCCGCAAGGCGATTGACGAACGCATAGTAGCAGGCCACCTGGCAGATGTCGAGAATGGCTGAATCGGAAAAACCAGCCTGCCGCAAATGTTCGACATCCGCTTTTTCGATGCGGCTGGGCGTGATCGTCAGTTTGGCCACATAGTCCAGCATGGCACGATCCGCAGCAGCCAGCTCGAGTTGGCGATAATCCTCTGCCAGCATCGCCACCTCCGCGTCCGGCATGCCCAATCGACGGAGTCCCGCTCCGTGGTGCACCAGTCAGTAATGGCAGTGGTTGAGCGCCGACACCACCACTGCAACCATCTCCCGCTGCAGGCGCGACAGCTCAGATTTGCCGCGCATCAGCCAGGAATAGAGTTCAAAATGCGCCCGCATCGAGCGCGGATTGTGTGAGTGGATTTTTAAAATATTGTCCAGATTGCCATCGCTGCCGCAGTATTTTTGATAGAGTTTTTTCAACTCACTGCCAGCGGCTTGCTCCGGAACATAGCTGATAAACGCCATTTAATCTCTCCCGTTGTTTATTCGCGAAAATTTGTATCATTCATGGCCGAATCTTCGATTTTTATCTCATCGGCTTTCGACACCGAGCAATGTGGTCACGGATCGATGCAAACACAAGTGTAACCGCACATGCCGCTGCGAATAAGCCTGTTTGATACAGTGTCGCCGCTTTGCAGGCTTGACATTTACACACTTGTTTTTTAGGCAAAATTACGCTATTTTGGTCGCAATTCTCACAAATGTGTATACCGTTTTGTGCATCGAATCCATCATGAATCGGTCAATCGAAAGCTTTAAATCTATGTCGAAATCTCTCGTCAACTTTCAAACGCCATCGGAAAAGGCCAGCTATGTGCGCAACATGTTTGACCAGATCTCCGGCCGCTACGATTTGATGAATCGCGTCATGACCGGCGGCCAGGATGTCAGATGGCGGCGACTGGCGATTGAAAAGGCCCAACTGCCTGTCGATGGCAAACTGCTGGATATTGCCTGTGGCACTGGCGATCTGGCTTTTTCCGCGTTGCCCAAACAACCTGAGCTGGTGGCGGCTGCCGACTTCAGTCTGAATATGGTCAGAATCGGCAAGGAGAAATTGCGCGATCATGAAACGATCCGCTTTCTCGGCGCGGACGGACTGGCCATGCCGTTCCGTACCGGCAGTTTCGATGCGGTGGTGACCGGCTTCAGCATGCGCAACGTGATCGATGTCGGCACGTTCATCGCAGAGATGGCGCGGGTGGTGCGGCCGGGCGGCAAAGTTGTGATTCTCGAAATCACGCCGGTGAACAATCGTCTGTTCGGCCCGCTGTTCCGGTTCTATTTTCATAAAGTCGTACCGTTCGTGGGTGGACTGCTGAGTGGCAACCGTGATGCCTATACCTATCTGCCGCAATCGGTCGATATCTTTTTAACCGCAGACCAACTGAAAGAAAAAATGGCGCAAACCGGCCTTCGGGATGTGCACTATAGGAAACTCAATTTCGGTACTGTTGCGTTGCACTGGGGGACGGTTGGATGAGAAGAAACTTGAAACTCGAGACTTGTTCATGTGGCGAGTTTCAAATTTCCAGTGTCCATTTTCAAGGAGCTACCATGAAAATCGATCATATCGGTATTGCCGTTTCGAACTTGCAGGCGGCAGTGCAAAAATATCAGGCTCTTTTTCAAAAAGCACCGGACCATATCGAACAGATTGACAATCAGCGCGTGAATATCGCGATGTTCCGTGTGGGCGAGCCGTCTGTGGAGTTGCTGGAAGGCACGGATGATGAGTCGCCGATTTCGCAGTACATCCAAAAAAGAGGCGAGGGTATCCACCACATCTGCTTCGATGTGGATGATCTTGATGCCGCGATTGCTGCGGCTGAACAGTCCGGCATGGAGAAAATTCCGCAAGACGATGATCGCGGCGCGGGAGGCACACGCGTCGCATTTTTGCACCCGAAAACCACCGGCGGTGTCCTGATTGAGCTGGTTCAAAAATCATAAACGGGCATGGGTACCCTGCCTGTGCTCCGCTCTGTTCCAACCTTCAAAACTTTCCTCGATTTTTGCCTGTTTCGTTAATCTTTCCTTTGACTTAGAAGGGCATTCTTTTATATTCGAAGGCTGTTATATTAGCAGAACTTATTCTTCTCAACCTTGAAAAATCAACTTTGTGCGTTCTGCATTTTCCAGATTTTCTACGATCATTCTATATTGATAAATGGCAAAGGAGGTGTATTCTTGAAGATTGGCGTACTGCGCGAGAAAGCAGATAATGAAACGCGAGTCGCTTTGGTGCCATCGATGGTATCGATCTTGACGAAAGCGAATCACGAAGTTTTGGTGGAATCTGGCGCTGGCTCCAAAGCCATGTTCTCTGATGACAAATACAAAGAAGCCGGTGCAGCGATTGCCTCCAAAAGTGCGGATATTTTTGCCAAATGCGATCTGGTTTTGAAAGTGCAGCCTCTGCAAGATGACGAAATCGGATCTTTGAAAGAAGGATCAACTTTTATCGGCTACATGGCCCCTTTCACCCAAAAAGAAGCCGTGAAAAAAATTGCCGATAAAAAAGTCACATCGTTCGCGATGGATTTCATTCCGAGAACCACGCGCGCTCAAAGCATGGACGCGCTCAGCTCACAAGCGACGGCAGCTGGCTATTACGCTGTACTGACGGCTGCGACCCAATTGCCCAAATTTTTTCCACTGCTGATGACGGCCGCCGGAACGATTCCCCCGGCGACTGTGCTGATTTTGGGTGCTGGCGTGGCTGGCTTACAAGCCATTGCGACGGCCAAACGATTGGGCGCGAAGGTCGAAGCATTCGATCCGCGCGTTGCGGTGAAAGAGCAAGTGATGAGTCTCGGCGCACAGTTCATCGAAATGGAGCTCCCCGAAGATATGGAGACTTCCGGCGGATATGCGAAGGAAGCTACGGAAGAATTCATCAAGAAAGAGCACGAAGCGATTGGTGCGCGTTTGCCGAAAGTAGATGTGGTGATTACCACCGCACAGGTTTTCGGTAAAGCGGCGCCGGTGCTCATTACCGAAGAAATGGTGAAAAGATTGCGTCCCGGCTCGATCATCATCGATTTGGCTGCCGAGCAGGGCGGGAACTGTCCGTTGACGGAGCCGGGGAAAGTCATCGAAAAGCACGGTGTGGTGATCGATGGAACCCTGAATTTGCCCGCAAAAATGCCGGTGCATGCCAGCCAGATGTACTCCAAAAACATCACCAACCTGTTCAAACACATTTACGGCACCGAAAGCGGCGAACTGGATTTTGAGGATGAAATCACCAAAGGCGCTTGCATTACCCACGGCGGCGAGATTGTGAATGAATTCCTGAAAAGTCGTATGTAGTAACTTTTCTTATTGACTCGTTGAAATTTGAAATACTGGAGAAGGGAGCGAACAGATGGAAGATGCCATCCTCGTTTCAATTTATGTTTTTGTACTGGCCATTTTTGTTGGCTTTGAAGTGATTACCAAAGTGCCCCCTCTTTTGCACACACCGCTGATGTCGGGTTCGAATGCGATCTCCGGCATTACCATCGTTGGCGCGTTGATCAGTGCGGGTGCCGGGCATGCCTTGCTCAGCACTGTTCTTGGCACGCTGGCCGTGATCTGTGCCACCATCAATGTGGTGGGCGGATTTATGGTGACCGACCGCATGCTGGAGATGTTCAAGAAGGATAAAAAGGAGGAGGGTAAATAATTCATGGCAACTTTGTTGAACCTATCATATTTGCTGGCTGCCGTGCTCTTCATCTTCGGATTGAAGCAGTTGGGCTCGCCCAAAACGGCACGTCGCGGCAACATGCTGGCGATGCTCGGCATGCTGATCGCGATTTTGATGACCCTGCTGGACAAGCAGATTATTGATTTCACGTATATTATCATTGGCCTGATCGTGGGTGCCGGCATCGGCGCGTACGCAGCCATTACCGTACAAATGACCAATATGCCGCAAATGGTTGCGCTGTTCAACGGCTTTGGTGGTGCGGCGTCCACTTTTGTCGCATACTCCGAATTTGTCGCTGGCAATTACGTCACTTCAACCGGCGATCCAAAGCTCGATATCGTTATTACCATCGGGCTGAGTGTGCTGATCGGGACGGTGACGTTCTCGGGCAGCTTGATCGCCTTTGCCAAATTGCAGGGCATCATGCGGGGCGCGCCGATCACCTTCAAAGGCCAGCAGGCGCTGAATGCGGCCAGCCTGATTGCGGTGGTGATCCTCGGTGGCATGCTGGCTGTCAATCCGGATAATGCCATTCTGCTGGTGATTATTCTCGCGATTGCACTGCTGCTCGGCGTGATCTCGGTAATTCCGATCGGTGGCGCGGACATGCCGGTGGTGATTTCATTGCTGAACTCCTATTCGGGTTTGGCTGCGGCCGCAACCGGTTTTGTGCTCTCCAACAATGTCTTGATCATCAGCGGTGCGCTGGTTGGCGCCTCCGGCCTGATCCTGACGCAAATCATGTGCAAAGCGATGAATCGCAGCTTGGCGAACGTGCTGTTTGCCGCAGTCGGTACCGATGACAGCACCGGCACCGCCTCCGGTGGCAGAAAAGACAAAAGCAGCGTCACCCAGTACACGGCGGAAGATGCTGCAATGGTGTTCGAAGCGGCGCAGTCCGTGATCATCGTACCGGGCTATGGCCTTGCTGTGGCGCAGGCGCAGCATGTGCTGCAGGAATTCGCGCAGATGCTGATGGCCAATGGTACCAAAGTGCGCTACGCCATTCACCCGGTTGCCGGACGCATGCCCGGTCACATGAACGTGCTGCTGGCCGAAGCCAATGTGCCGTACGACATGCTGCTGGAAATGGACGAAATCAACGAAGATTTCCAGAATACCGACATCGCATTGGTGATCGGCGCGAACGACGTCATCAACCCGGCAGCGCGCACCGACAAGAGCAGCCCGCTATATGGCATGCCGATTCTCAATGTCGATCATGCCAAGTCAGTGATGATCGTCAAGCGCAGTTTGTCGGCTGGTTTTGCCGGTGTTGACAACGAGCTGTTTTACGATCAAAAAACCATGATGCTCTTCGGCGACGCCAAAGGCATGGTGACCGATTTGGTCAAAGAATACAAAAATCTGTAAAATTGTTTGTAGGGGCATGGCGCGCCATGCCCCTTATTTTCGCTGCAAATTGCCTCGTACCTGCCTACCAATACTGCCTTGCATTCCCGCACGAATATGATTATCTTTTGCACCATCTGATTATTTGTTTGTGACTATTCAGTTTCTTTGTCGTTCCGACAGGAATCTATGCAGATTTAATCGCTAAGCCAACGCAGGGAATTAAAATCTGAGGTCAGCATAGACACTTCCAGTGTGACAACTGAATAGTCACATTTATTTCGCCACGGATGAACACAGATCTTCACGGATTCCGTTTAAAATTGTGGTTTTCTGAAAAATGTGAGTTCGACCCAAACTATTTTTTTATTGAATATAGATTCATCTTCATGGTGAGCGGAGTCGAACCATGAAGGTTTTGAGCGTGTGTTGCAGGAAATCCTGATCGCCTTCGATTGCACTTTGGCTGAAGAATTCGATGTTGTGCTTTTATCGAACGCAGATTAAATACAATTACTGTTCAGTTTAGCCAATTTCTTCATGTCGAGCGAAGTCGAGACATGACATTTACGCTAAAATTCATCCTTCGACTGCGCTCAGGATGAAGCATGTTCCTTACAGGATGAAGAAGGCTCCTTAACTGAACGCTATTGAGGCTAAATACTCTTAAAATTCGCGCAAATTCGCATCCATTCGTGGCTAACCACCTTGTTTTAGAAAAGGGGACAATGAAGCGAAAGCACCCGCATCTCTGCTTTGTGATCATGCCGTTCGAAGATGGCATGAAGCGCATTTACACCGACGCCATCCGGCCGGCGTGCGAGCAGGCCAAATTCGATGTGCTGCGCTCGGATGACCTCGACGGGCCGTACAATATCCACCGCAACATTATTCAGTACATTTTCTCCAGCGATGTGGTGATTGCCGACCTGACCCAGTGGAATCCGAACGTGTTTTACGAAATGGGCGTGGCGCACGCGATCGGCAACAAGACCATCATGATCATCCGCGACGGTGAGGAACTGCCGTTCGATATTGTCAACTACCAGTGCATCAAATACAGCACGGCGGATGGTGGCATGAAGGCACTGCAAGCCAAGCTCGAAAAGAGCCTGCGCGCTTTCGACGACTGGCGTACTCACCCCACCAACCCGGTGCAGCTCCACAAGCCCCACGACGCCTTTGTGGTTGCGAGTGAAATGCTGGCATTGCGGAAGCTGCTGAGCGAAAAAGAACAGCAATTGCGCCACAGCATTGCCCGTGCTGAACACGACAAGCTGAAAGCGGAACTGCAAAAAATCGAAAAAGCCCTGCAAGCAAAAGAAAAGGCCTTGCTGCAGGCAGGCACCGATTTGCAGAAAACGAAAGATGAGCTTGCCGCCAAAAGCAGCCAGCTCGAGCAAGCGCTCGAAAGGCTTTATAACCTTAAGGAAAACAATACGGAAACGCCGCCAAGGCGCAAGGCAAGCCTTGCACTCCGTTCCACGCCGAGCGGAAATCTTTCCGAAGATGCTGTCAAAACCATGCTGAAAAAGTACGATTTTTTCTGTGCTGAGGGTCGGCACTGGAGTAATCCGGCTGGTAAAGGGATTGCCCATGATTATCAGCTTCAGCAGGACAAGCAAGTCGTCTTCGATGCTGCGACCGGATTGTATTGGCAGCAAGGTGGCTCTTCGAAAACGATAACTTTTAGAGCGGCAGGAAAGTACATTGACGAGCTGAACAGTGACAAATTTGCTGGTTTCGACGATTGGCGCTTGCCGACGCTGGAAGAAGCGATGTCGTTGATGGAGCGGGAGAAGAAAAATGGCGATTTGTACATCGATCCGATTTTTGCTGCAGCGCAGGGATATATTTGGACAGAGGATCGGTGGTATCCCGCCGGCCTCGTCTGTTCCGTCTTTTTCTTCAATGGCAAATGCTTCAACAGCAATGTCAACCTCAACAGATTCGTCCGTGCCGTTCGTTCGTGACAATCGATTCTTTGCTTATTTGAATCATTTGATCATTTTCTTCAGCCGCCGCAGGCGGCCCTCGAATTTTTTTGCCTTCTCAAAACAGCTTACCTTCCCCCAACGTAAAAAATAAACCAATTTTGTTTGTTTGTTTGAGTTTTCGCAATCAATTGCTTATATTGCGGGTTGCTTGTTTTGGCTGCATGCTATCTGCAAACCACGGTTAAGCGCGCCATTTTGCGAGTGCCGGGCTGCATTTTGCGTGCTGCTGCACATTTGGTCAAACCGCAGCAGCGTTTTGCTGTTTTGTGCGGCAAAGCAAGCATATATCTGGTCATTTGCAAGATCGATTCAAATCATCGCTGACGATAGGAAACGTTGTTTGAGTACATTGAAGGATAAAATTTCCAAAGACGCGCTGCAGAAGCAGGCTGGCGAGGAGACCTACCAGAGCGGACGTCACTATTTTCTGGCCGACCGGGTGAAAATCGTCAAATTCACCACCGAGGAAATTCAGGCGCGGGTGTTTGATGAACGCATCCATTTGGTGCAGGTGCTGGCGAGCGAAACCGAGGACAATGGCATCGAGCTGGTCTGTGATTGCGGCCAGAACGGCCGGTCATTTTGCAAACACAAGGTCGCCGCAGGTCTGGCCATTATTGCACGCACCGACGGTGTTCCCGTAGCCAATCTCGCCTCGCTGCAGCAAAAACGCCAGGCAGCCGCACAGTCGAATGCGGATCAGGCCAGCACAGCCACGCCTATTTTTGCACAGCGAGCCGCCCGCGCCAATGTCCGGCGCTTGAAGCCGTGGGAAAGCTTCGTTGAGAAAATCAGCGCCAACCGGGAAAATGGCGAAGCGCTGTTCGTGCCGGTTTTTTACCTCGAAGCCCGCCACAATCAGTGGGTTTTGCACGCCAAAAAAGCGCGCTACCGAAAAGACGGCGAACTCGGCAAAGTCACCGACCTGGCTGAGACCGATGCCGAAAATCTCAGTCTCAACGAGAAAGAAAAATTTGCCCTGTCCTATATCGCCGCGCGCTCCGAAAGCGTGCTGCGCAGCGTGTACCAGTCACGCTCTGCTCCCACTGCGGGCTACTTCCGCCCGGGTGCGGAAAGCGGCATGCTGTTTGACATGCTGCGCCATAGCCGGATTTTTCTCGACAAAACCTTGAATACCTACAACAAGTCGGTGCGTTTCAGCCCCGAAAAGGGCCGCGTGCGTTTCCGGCTGGTGCTGAACGGCGGCGAGGTCGAGTGCAAGCCATTTCTGCTCTGGGCTGGCGTCGAAGAGGCCGTCGCAGATCATCTCTATTTTCTGTCCGCTAATCCGATCTGGATTTTGCGGGAGAATACCCTCATTTGCATCGAAAGCCCGGCCGATCCACAGCCGTTTTTGCCCTTTTTGGAAAAGAATTTTGCGCTGAATATCCCCAAGCAGGATGTTTCTGCATTTCTGCAAAAACTGACCAGTCATGCCGATTTTGCACGCGATATTGAGCTCGATGAACGCCTCGAAGTGGTGGATGTCATCGAAGAAGCCGTGCCGCGACTTTATTTGAAAGAGCAGGCTGGTAATCTGTTGATCGAGTTGCGATTCGGTTATGGTGCGCACGAGTTTCAGGGCAAAACCGCGACCGAATTCGGCTACAAAGCCGACCGCAGCCGAAATCGCGTCTTGCGCATCCACCGCGATGTGGAGATGGAGCGCGAATGCGAATCACTGCTGCGGCAAACAGGAGCGGTGGCGGTAAAAAGTGGCACCTTCTCCACTAAACCGGAGGAGACCGTTGCCTGGCTGCTGGATCAGGCTAACCGTCTCACCGAAGTCGGCTTCGAGCTGTATGGCGTCGAAGCGGTCGAGAGCTTCAAAGTGCGGCGCAGCATGCCGAAAATTAATATCGAAGTGTCCAGCAAAATCGACTGGTTCGATCTCAAGTTGATGGTCGATTTCGATGGCATCCAGGTTTCGCTGAAGGAGTTAAAAAAAGCGATTTCCGCCGGCAATCCGTACCTGCAACTCTCGGACGGCAGCACGGCGCGCATTCCCGATACCTGGCTGCAAAAGTTTAAGCATCTTATGCAGTTGGGTGAAGCGGATGAGGAGAATGTCAAGCTATCGCGTGCGCACGTCACGCTCATCGATGCGCTGTCCGAGCAAGCGGATGAGGTGCACACCGATCCCGATTATCGTACCTTCCTTCGCCAGCTCAACGACTTCCAGGGCATCAAGGAAGTACCGGTCCCTGCAGCGCTGAATGGCACGCTGCGGCCGTATCAAAAAACCGGCTTTCACTGGCTCAAATTTTTGCAGGATTATCGTTTTGGTGGCTGTCTGGCGGACGATATGGGATTGGGAAAAACCGTGCAGACACTCACGCTGTTATTGAGCGAAAAAGAAAAGGGTGTGGATAAACCGACGCTGATCGTTTCGCCGAAATCGGTGATTTTTAACTGGGAACAGGAGATCGCAAAGTTCGCTCCGCAGTTGCGGGCTCTTCGGCACGAGGGACTTGAACGCAAACGCGATACGGCTGATTTTGCTGATGTCGATGTGGTGCTGACCACTTATGGCATCCTGCGGCGCGACATCACGTTTTTGAAGGAGCGGCCGTTCCACTATGTCATCCTCGACGAATCTCAATATATCAAAAATCCGACTTCATTGACAGCGCGCGCAACCCGCATGTTGCATTCTGAGTACAGGCTGGTGCTGACCGGCACACCGATCGAAAACAATACGCTCGAACTGTGGTCGCAGATGGCGTTTTTGAATCCGGGAATGCTGGGCAGTCAGCGCTATTTTCAAACCGCTTTTGTCACGCCAATCGAAAAGCACAGCGACGATGCCACCGCGGGCTTTTTGCAGAAGCTGATTTTCCCATTCGTGCTGCGCCGCAAAAAAGAACAGGTCGAGAAGGATTTGCCGCCGAAAACGGAATCAATTTTTTATGCGAAGATGCTACCGGGGCAAGAAAAATTGTACACCTACTGGCGTGATTACTACCGCGCCTCCATTTTGAACGCCATCGAAGCGGATGGTTTGGCGCGCAGCCGCATTGCCGTGTTGGAGGGCCTGACCAAGTTGCGCCAGATTGCCTGCCACCCGATGCTGATCGATCCTGACCAGGAGCGCAGCTCCGGCAAATACGAAGCATTTATTGAGCAGCTCGACGAAATCGTTGCCGAAGGGCATAAAGTGCTGGTGTTCTCGCAGTTTGTGAAGATGCTCACGATTTTGCGGCAGCACTTCGATAAAACAAACACGCAATACGAATATCTCGATGGATCGACCCAAAACCGCGAGAAACATGTGCGCAATTTCCAGGAAAACAAGGACATAAAGCTTTTTCTGATCAGTCTGCGCGCTGGCGGTACGGGTCTGAATCTGACCGCGGCGGATTATGTCATCCACTATGATCCGTGGTGGAATCCGGCAGTGGAAATGCAAGCAACCGACCGCAGCCACCGTATCGGGCAGGAAAAGCATGTGTTTGTCTATAAATTCATCACCAAAGATTCTGTTGAAGAAAAAGTGCTGGAACTGCAGCGCCGCAAACAGCAATTGGCAGACAACTTGATTTCAACCGAGCGGGCGTTTTTCAAACAGTTGACGAAGGAAGATATTCAGAGCCTGTTTCGCTGAGATTCATCGGAGTAGGCATGGAGAAACCAATCGATCCTTTACTCAAAAATACTGTCGCGGTAGTGGCGGGTGCTACGCGTGGGGCAGGGCGGGGCATCGCTTGCATGCTGGGCGCGGCCGGTGCGACGGTTTACTGCACCGGACGCAGTGTGCGCGGCAAGCCGGCAAGCGGACAGCGGCCTGAGACGATTGAAGAAACGGCTGAGCATGTGACAGAACGCGGCGGTGTCGGCTATTTCGCGCAGGTCGATCACACCGACGAAAAGCAGGTGCAGGCGTTTTTTGAGCGTGTGAAAGCAGAGCAGGGAAGGCTCGATTTGCTGGTCAACGATATTTGGGGCGGCGATGCGCTCACCGAGTGGGGCAAGCCCTTTTGGCAGTTGTCGATCGAGCAAGGCAAACTCATGCTGGATCGGGCAGTGATGGCGCACATCATCACCAGCCGTTACGGCGTGCCGCTGATGTTGCCGCAGCGCCGCGGCCTGGTTATCGAAGTGACCGATGGCGATGTGGAAATCAACCGGCACTATCGCGGCAACCTGTTTTATGATCTCGCAAAAATATCTGCCATGCGCCTGGCCATGGCGATGTCGCAGGAACTGCGCGACCACCATATTGCAGCGCTCGCCATTACGCCGGGCTTTTTGCGTTCGGAGGCAATGCTGGAGCATTTTAGCGTCAATGAGGACAATTGGCAGGACGCGGCGAAAATCGATCCCTATTTTGCCGAGTCTGAGTCGCCGTTTTATGTCGGTCGTGCAGTGGCGGCCTTGGCTGCGGATTCGAACATACTGCAAAAATCGGGTGGCGCATTCAGCTCGTGGCAATTGGCTGAAGAGTATGGCTTTACCGATATTGACGGCCGTACACCAAACTTCGGCCGGCTGATGGCAGAAAAGTCCCATGAGCGCTGGCTGCAACTCCTGGCAGCAATCGAGCACGCCTTGCAGGCAGAATTGGATTCCGGCAAAATAGAATTTGGCCATTCTGAGGAAGAGTTAATTCTTCGCACCCGGAAAATCAGCGCTGAACAGCCTTCAAATTGGTTTTCCTACAAATTGACCTCTGTCGAGTTGCTCATGGGGGATCTCGACGAACTTGCACATCAATTTGAGCGACAGGTCCGCTCTCATTTTGCTTGAAATCCCTCACTCTTTTTCAAATCGCACCAATCCTCACATCGACTTCACGACTTGAAAATGGTGGCATCGCGACTCGAGCCGACCGATAAAATCGACACCGGCGTGTTGGTCAGTTGCTCGATTGCATTGATGTACTTGCGGGCATTCTCCGGCAGAGCAGCAAAATTTTTAATGCCGCTGGTTTGGGCCTGCCAGCCCGGAAATGTCTCGTATAGTGGCTGGGCAGCCTGCATTTTTTGCAGCGAAGCCGGGAAAGAAGTGTGGCGCTTGCCATCCAGCTCATACGCCACGCAGACCTTGATTTCTTCGAGCGTATCGAGTACATCCAGTTTGGTCAGCGCCCACGAGTCGATACCATTGATTTGTGCTGAGTAGTTGGCAAGCACGGCATCGAACCAGCCGCAGCGTCTGGGTCTGCCGGTGGTGGCGCCAAACTCATCGCCCAGCGAGCGGATTTGGTTGGATGTGGTTTGGTCGAATTCGGTTGGAAAAGGGCCTTCCCCAACACGGGTGGTGTAGGCTTTCACGACACCGATGACGCGATCGAATTTGGTCGGGCCAATGCCGAGCCCGATTGCGGCACCGCCACTAATCGGATTCGATGAGGTAACGAACGGATAGGTGCCAAAGTCGACATCGAGCAGGGTACCCTGGGCGCCTTCGCAAATGATGTTTTTGCCGGCAGCGATGGCCTGGTTCAGATAGCGGCTGGTGTCGGTGATATAGGGATCCACCAACCGGTCAAACGCCAGATATTCTTCGATGATTTTATCCGTGTCGAGTTCATCTTTCTGATAGATTTTTTTCAGGATTTCGTTTTTCTGTTTGATGTTGCGCTGCAGCTTGTCGGCGAGCGTTTGCCGGTCAAGCAAGTCAACGATGCGCACACCGGAGCGGCTGAATTTATCGACGTAAGCCGGGCCGATGCCTCGGCCGGTGGTGCCGATTTTGAGCTCAGCTTCATTTGATTCTTTTGCCTGATCGAGCATTTTGTGGTAGGGCATAATCAGGTGAGCACAATGGCTGATGAAAAGTCGGCCTTCGATGTCGATGCCTTTGCTTTTCAGCATATCGATCTCTTCCATCAGCGCCACAGGATCGATTACCACGCCGTTGCCGATTACGCAGACCGTGGATTCGTGCAGAATGCCGCTTGGGATAAGATGCAGAATGAATTTTTTATCGTCAAATACAACCGTATGGCCAGCATTGGCGCCACCCTGATATCTCGCTACGATATCGATATCTTTGCTGAGAAGATCGACAATTTTTCCTTTGCCTTCATCACCCCACTGCGCACCGACGATGATATCTACTGACATAACAAAACGTCCTTTCTTGACCTGATGAAACGGGTTGTCCTCACGGAGAAGTGGCAGCAATTATCTGTGCACATCGCATTCATCAGCGCGTGGACAAGATTTGCAAACCAAAAAAAAACTCCGGAGTGCAAAAGGCATTTACACATCTCCGGAGTCATCGTTTGCTGAATTTTTGCCTATTTTTTGAAGCTCGCAATTGCCGATTCGAGATCGTCGTGTGTGTCGAACACCGACATCAATTTGGTGATCATCAACAGGCTTTGAATGCGGTCGGTAATCCGGGCTAATTTGAGGTCACCGTTGTTGTTGCGCATAGTGGTCAACCCACCGATTAAAATACCCAGGCCGGAGCTGTTCATCCAGTCGACCTTCGCCAGATCGGCGACGATGTTGACTTTGTTGGCTTCGATCAGTTCATGCAATTTGTCGTTGAGCAGACTGGCATCCGGGCCGCCCATGATTTTTCCTGATAGCTCGAGAATGACGACGCCATCGGTTTCTTTTTCGGTTAAATTCATGTTGACCTCCCTTTTTCGCCGGATTATTTTTTTCTCTTTTGAGCGGACTGCGCGGCGCGTTTCTGCATTTGTCGGCCTTCCCACTCTGCAACAATCGGGGTGGCGATGAAGATCGATGAGTAGGTTCCCACAACGACGCCAATCAGCAGAGCAAACGAAAATCCCCGCAAAACTTCGCCGCCGAATACGTAGAGCACAACCACCACCAACAGCGTCGTCAATGAAGTAACGACTGTACGGTTGAGGGACTGGTTGATGCTGCGGTTCAGAACGGTGGTGAATTGTTCGCGGCGCAAGTTTTTAATGTTTTCACGGATGCGATCGAAAACGACGATGGTATCGTTGAGTGAATAACCGACGATGGTCAGGAAGGCAGCGATCACGGCAAGGCTGATCTCAAGGCGCAACAGCGAAAAGAGACCAAATGTAATCAGCACATCGTGAAACAAGGCTGCTACGGCCCCAATCCCGAAAACGAACTCGAAGCGAATCCAAATGTAAATCAGGATCAGCCCAAGAGCGATGAGAATAGCCCAGATGGTTTTGCTCCGCAATTCCTGCCCGATTTTAGGCCCAACGATATCGCGTGACAACATTTCCGGCGATAAGCTGGAGAACTTCGAACCCAGAGTGTCGAGAATCGGCTGCGATATTTCAGTGCCGGCTTCTTGTTGTTCGACACGAATGAGAATATCCTGAGGCGAGCCGAATTGTTTGATTTCTGCATTGCCAAAGCCGATATCCGATAAAGCAGAGCGGATTTCCGAGATTTGCGGCGCGTCACTAAAACGGACATGGATTTCTGTGCCACCGAGAAAATCGATGCTGTAATCCGGACCACCATGAAAAATCGTGGCGGCGATGCCGATCACGATGAGCAGTCCGGAGACCATCATCGCGATCTTTCTTTTGCTAAGAAAATCAATTTCAGTGTCTTTTATGAGTTGAAACATGGGTAACTTCTACTCCGCGTTATATACTAAGCTTTGCAATATTTTTTTTCTGGGTATAATAGTCGAATACGATGCGTGTCACGACAATTGCCGTGAACAAGCTCGCAAGAATACCGATCATGAGCGTCAGCGCGAATCCCTTGATCGGCCCGGTACCGAATTGATACAGAACCAAGCCTGTTAAAAAGGTTGTGACATTCGCATCAACGATGGTCCAAAAAGCGCGATTGTAACCTGCATCAATCGCTGCGCGCACGGTTTTGCCTGTGCGGATCTCCTCACGTATGCGCTCAAAAATCAGCACGTTGGCATCGACGGCCATACCAATCGTCAGGATGATACCTGCGACACCGGGCAGCGTCAGGGTAGCGCCCCTCGCAGCCAGAAATGCCATGATGATAATCAGGTTGAAAATCAATGCAATATTGGCCACGACGCCGGAGAGACGATAGTAAATGGCCATGAATGCGACGACCAGCAGAATGCCGAGAGCAATGGAAAGCTGGCCCTGACGCACAGAGTCTTTACCGAGTGACGGCCCGACGGTGCGTTCTTCAATCGGGACAACTGGTGCGGGCAAAGCGCCTGCGCGCAGAATGACGGACAGATCGTTGGCTTCTTCCATGGTGAACGAACCGCGAATGACTGCTTCGCCGCGCGGAATGCGTTCATCGATGTTTGGCGCGGAGGCGACATTGCCATCCAGAACGATAGCCAGTCTTTTGCCAACATTGGCGCCGGTCACACGCGAGAAGATGCGTGCGCCTTCGGTGTTGAATTTCAGCGAAACTTCCGGTTGACCCTGCGTCAGGCTTTGTGCACCGGAGGAGATGGTCACATCAGCAGACTCAAGATATTTACCGGTAACTTCCGGCTCCTTTTTCAGGACTTCGAAACGATAAAACTCTTTGTCGTTGCGTACGATTGGCTTGTTGTAAAAGCAAATTTCGACATCGTCCGGAATGACACGTTGAATCTTTGGATGGTTGATAATGCGTTTGACCGCCAGCAGGTTTTGCGCGGGAATGTCGGCATAATTTTGATCGAGCAGCGCAAAAAATGGATATTCCTGGCCATAGGCAGGATTGATCAGCAAGTCGCTGTCGGTTGTTTCGCTCGCGGAGTCTGCTTGCTCGGTGGTTGGCGTGGTCGTGCCGAGCAGGTCGTCAACAGATGTTGTCTGCTCTTCGGTAGCAGATTGGCCTGTTGTGTCGGCACCAGCGACGGTTAATGCAGAGTCTGCGCCGGTACCTTGAATATGCCTCTTCCAGGTACGGTCGATATCTTCAAGAATCGTCCGCGCATCATCTGTTTCTTTGACCAGCTTAAACTCCAATAGAGCCGTGTCGCCGATAATCGATTTGGCGCGTTCTACATCCGTCACACCTGCCAACTCGATGACCAGACGGCGATTACCTTGTTTGGTAATGGACGGCTCCGACACGCCGAAGCGGTCAACTCGGTTACGGATCACTTCGAGTGTACGGTCGATGGCATCATTCGCAAGCGCGCTGAGTTCTGCGATAATCTCTTCATTGGTCTGCGAACGTTTGCCGAAATAGCGATACATGCTCACACCTCTCTGCTGAAACAAGCCATTCAGGACGACAAAGTAGTCGTCGCCTGTTCGCAAGCTCAATGTGCGCGCTTGTGCAATCATCGAATCGAGAGTCGCATCGCGGAGTTTGGCGTTGGTTTCCACCAGCTTTGGCAAGTCAACTTCGTAAACCAGATAAGTGCCACCGAGCAAATCGAGTCCAAGCTTAATCGCTTTTTCTTCATTGCGGGACATGTCAGGGTAGATCGCGGCAAGCTTTTCTGCCGTACTCTTAACCTGCTGTAAAGAGTCCTGACTGAGCCCAAGCTCCTGAAGACGGAGCTGCAAATCAGCCGCGTTCAGCGCTTCATTGATATCATCACGAGTGAAGCCTGTGTAGTCCATCAATTCTGCGAAATATTTATCAGCAACACTGCGCTGCTGCATCAATTCGAACGATGGATATAGTGAATACGCTGCCCAGAGCAAAAGAAAGACAGCAATCAGCGATCGGAATAGATTGTTTCGGCGCATTTGCGCTTACCTCCGGTGTTTATACAAAAAATGGTCAATAGCCGAAAAATATATAGGAAAAATGTCTAAAAGTCAAGCAATAACAGGATGATATTATCCGTAGATGCCGCGCAACTTCAGCGTTTTGGTGACGCGCTCTATTGCAAGAATGTAAGCAGCGATCCGCATGTTAACATTGTGCTTTTCTGCCCGGTCGCTCACAGCATTGAATGCTTCTGACAAAATTCGATTCAGGCGTTCGTTGACATCTTCCGCGGTCCAGAAATATCCCATGCGATCCTGAACCCATTCAAAATAGGAAACGGTGACGCCGCCGGCATTGGCCAGAATATCCGGCACCACAAGAATGCCCTTGCTCTCTAAAATCGGATCAGCTTTTGCTGTGGTCGGACCATTCGCGCCTTCGACAATGACTTTGGCCTGAATACGCTCGGCATTCTTTCTTGTGATTTGATCTTCCATCGCGCAAGGAGCCAGAATGTCACAGGGCAGCTCAAGCAGTTCCTCGTTGCTGACCTGGTCGGCGTCTTTGAAGTCCGCCAAGGTACCTTGGTGCGATTTCCGGTGTTCCAGTGCAGCATTGATATCGATGCCTTTGGGATTGTAGTAGCCGCCTGTCACATCGCTGATGCCGATGACCTTGCAGCCGATATCGATGAATTCTTGCGCAGCGATCGAACCCACGTTGCCAAAACCCTGGATAACGATGCTGGTTTCCTCTGGCTTCATGCCATGGCGCTCCATCGCTGCGGCTGCAACCACGCGCACGCCGCGCCCGGTTGCTTCAACGCGCCCAAGCGAGCCACCGAGAAATGTCGGCTTGCCGGTGACGACTGCCGTTACCGTACGTCGATGATGCATGCTGTAGGTGTCCATAATCCAGCCCATGATCTGTTCGTTGGTGTTCACATCCGGGGCGGGAATGTCGCGTTCGGGACCGAAAAAATCTGCGAGATTGGCCGTATAGCGCCGGGTTATTTTTTCGAGTTCAATCGGCGTCAGTACTTTTGGATCGCATTTCACGCCGCCTTTTGCGCCACCGAATGGAATGTTGACAATCGCGCATTTCCAGGTCATCCAGGCGGCCAGCGCTTTGATCTCCGAAAGGCTGATATCCGGACTGTAGCGGATGCCACCTTTTGATGGCCCGCGCACGGTGTTGTGAATCACGCGATAGCCTTCAAATACTTCGATTGTGCCGTCATCCATCTGGATCGGAATCGAAGTCTTGATCTCCATTTGCGGTGTTTTCAAGTAATCGTAAATGCCTGGCTCAAGGTTGAGGATTTCCGCGGCGATGTCAAAGCGGGACATCATCGATTCAAATGGATCGTCGTCTTGCGGATTAATTGGTGCAGGTTCGATATAATTCATAACAGCTCCACATCTATCATGTATGAAAGTTTTAATTCAGTCAATTGTGATGATTGTCAAAATTGGGAAGTCGGGTCGGTCAGCTGGTTTGCGCTGGTCTGTGCTTCTTCCGATTCACAGCAAAGCAGCTATTCATCAGGCGGGTCTGAATTATTTGACGGCAGGAGGCTGTGTTTTGATTTCATCAGTCAATTTTTTCACAACTTTCGTCACAACGTATTTTACCCTCTCGTTGGACGCATGCTTGCCGAGGTGCTTGTGCGCCAGGTGAATGATCGTGCGTAATTGTTCGTCGGTGATTTCCATGTGACGGGTCAGGCGATTATTCCTTGAAATAAAACGGGTTGAATATAGAGAGTTCGGTGAATTGTTGCAAGAAGAATTTAGGCAGGGTGTGAAATTGTTCCACGCTCAGGATGGGATCGCGGAGTTCAACCGTTCGGCGAAGGAATTATGGCCAAAATGAGTTGAACTCCGTTCGATGCAGAAAGGTCATTCAACCACTACAGCCGTGCCGTACACCAGTACCTCCGATGCGTTGCCCATGATGTAGCTGGTCATAAACCGGATATCGACAATCGCATTGGCGCCGAGCTCTTCCGCATTTTCGATCATCCGGTCGACCGATTGGTCGCGCGCTTCCGCAATCAACTTGGTGTATTCTTCGATTTCCCCGCCAACAATGTTTTTCAAGCCAGCTAGGATGTCTTTGCCAATATTCCTGGCGCGAACGGTATTTCCCCTGACAATACCAAGCGTTTTCACAATTTTTTTACCCGCAATAGCATTCGAACTCACGATCATCATCTTTTGACCTCCTTGTAAATATCTTTTTTCTGCAAAAAGAGTTTTTCGCGAATCACTGAAATAAATAAAATGGCCACGCCGCCAACAACCAAAATGACAGCGAGCTTAATGAAAAACGGCACTGTTGGGTTCGACATAAAACCGAATAACACTTCGATCAAATGATACAAAGCATAGGTTAGCAAAATAATAGCACCGGCAGAAATGGCGATCCATGCCACACCACGCTCGATGCGATTGTATATGTTGATCCAATAATTATCCCAAACTTCCCCGGAAGGTTGCTTGAACTTCAACATTTTGGTTGCCTCCTTAACTTTTTGATGTTCCTGCCACTCTTGTCTGCATTCGGGATATCGCGAAATAAAAGCATCGAAATCCACTTGTTCTGCAGCTTCGAGCTCGCCGTCAATGGCTTTGGTCAAAAGCTGTTCAAAACGTTGTTTTTCAATGTTGGGCAGCTGCTTCATGATGCCAAAATCCTTTCGAGCTCACCTTTCAACGCTTTGCGCGCCGTGTACAAACGAGACATCACAGTACCCAACGGACACTGGAGCGCTTCAGCAATTTCTTTATAAGAAAAATCCTGAAAATCTTTTAGCAGAATGATCTCTTTTTCGTGAACTTTTAAACGATTCAATCCGCGCCAAACCATATCCCGCACTTCATTACTTTCCATTGCCTTTTCCGGATCAGCTTCTGCATCCGAAAGCGATTGCAGCGCTTGCTCGCCGATTTCGGAAAAAGGCCGGGGCCGGTGTGCACTGTCTCGCAGGTGATTGAAGCACAAATTGCGCAAAATGCGATAGTACCAGGTGAAAAAGCGCTTTCCGTTTTCAAAGGACTTTATAGCGCGATACGCTTTGACGAAAGCCTCCTGCGACAAATCGAGCGCAGCATCATGGTCGCCGACAAAGCCAAGTGCCGTGAAAAAGGCTGGCTTTTTATAGCGCTCAACCAAAATGCCGAATGCATGCCGGTTACCCTGCTGGCATTGCAGGATGATTTCGGATTCGTCGTCCGTTTCGACTGGCTGCGCAGGCTTGTCATTGGATTTTTTGACCATTTAGGCTTTCTTTCGAGTAAGCAGGCCCTGCTGTTGCCTCTTTGGCAAGTGATACACACATTGCTGCAATTTATTCAGAAAAAAGAAGAACATATTTTCCCGGATACTTTGGCCGCGAAAACTGAGATTGACCATGCAAATGAGAACGGCAGGGCAATTGTGATGACGCGGTCATGTCAGTACGCAAATTTCTTGCAGGGCAGCGGCCATCACCCCTGCAGCACGATCAATTTCGGAGCACTCCAAAATCAGCGGCGGCGCCATGCGCACTACGTTAGAATGAAACAAAGTCCAGCCGACGATCACGTTCTGTTGTAAGCACAGCCGGCAAAAGGTCATCGCCCTTTCGCTGCTGTCAAACTCGATGCCGATCAGGCAGCCTTTGGCACGGATTTCGCGCAGGCAGGCAAACCGCTGCTGCAATGCGTTGAGATGCTGAATGAACTGTTCGCCGACCCAAACGGCGCGGGCAGGCAAATCATCCCGCAACATTAGTTCGAACGATGCCAGACCGGCTGCGCAGCAAACCGGATTGCCGCCAAAGGTGGTGACGTGCGCAAGGGGCGGATCGCTGGAAAGCGCGGCCATCACTTCTTTACGTGCTGCGAAGGCGCCGAGAGGCAAACCACCACCGAGCGCTTTAGCCAACACAATAATATCAGGGAAAATCCCGAAATGCTCGGCTGCGAACAATTTGCCGGTGCGGCCAAAACCAGTCATCACCTCATCAAAAATCAGCAACGCTCCGGACGCATCGCATTTCTGCCGCAGCGCTTCCATAAAAGCTTGGTCGGGAACGCGCACGCCAGCTTCGCCCTGTACCGGCTCGATGATCACGCCAGCCGTGTGCGCATCGATATCGTCAAGCGCGGCGATGTCGTTCCATGTCAAAGATGCGATTTCCGGCACCACCGGCTCGAATGGCTTGCGATACACCGCGGCCGATTGCAACGACAGCGCACCCATGGTGTCGCCGTGGTAGCAATCGCTGAAGCTGTAGATTTTTTGCCTGCCGGTGAATTTACGGGCGGTCTTCAGCGCGCCTTCCACGGCTTCTGCACCGCTGTTGGTGAAAAAGATGTTTTCGATGTCTCCCGGCAGGTGCGCTGCCAGCTTTTTAGCATATTCAACCTGCGGCTGCATTACAAACTCGCCGTACACCATTGGGTGCAGATACTGTGTTGCCTGCTTTTGAATGGCTTGCACAATCTCCCTGCGATTATGACCGACATTGACCACGCCAATGCCGGAGATCAGGTCTAGATATTTTTGGCCGTCAGCCGTGAAAACAAAAGGACCGTCACCGCGGACGATTTCCAGCCCGATGGGAGAGTCCGAAGTTTGGCAAACATAGCGACGAAAATCTGTTTGTAAATTCAACATATTCTTCAAGGTATCTGCTGATTTGGATTGATGGTTATGATTCACGAAATATGTAAAGCAAAACAGGGCAAATTGCAAGAGCTATATTGCCGCGCTGGTTCAATGCATCGCAAAATGCATTGAACCGGCTTTCTGGGTTCTGTCTTTCTTTTTCTTTGCGCGCGGTGGCATTAATTGGTATTATTTGTCGGATGTCGAAGGACCTTGTTTGGGATTGAGAACCGAAGCGTAGTTGCTTCCAAAGATTTCGTCAGTTACCCGCTGTGCGAATTGCTTTCAGGTTCTCCTTTTTCACAACCTTATGTTTTTATTTAATTAACGCGTTGTGTGAATTGTTTTTGCGATAGTCCTTTTGGATAAACCATTGTTTTTATATAATAATAGTACCCTTGTCATTCAGGATGAATCTATTCGGCATCGTGAGGAAACTTCGCTAGATTCCGCGGAAACGTCAAAATAGATGCCTCCGGCATGACAATTTGGGCCATTTTGTGCTCATAAACGGCTTATTTAATTCACACAATGGATTAATTATGGTGGCCTTGTCATTCAGGATGAATCTATTCAGCATCGTGAGAAAGCTCGATCGATTTCAACAGAACAGTCAAAATAGATGCCTGCTACATGACAATTTAAAACTTTTGTACTCATCAATGGCTGATTTCATTCGCACAATGGATTAATCAGTTGAAATTAGCAACTTCATTCAGAGAGAGAAGATATGCGTACGATTTTACTCTGTGCCGGTTTTGCTACCCGCATGTATCCGCTTACCAAAGATTTTCCCAAGCCATTGCTCGAAGTTGCCGGCAAACCGGTGCTGGATTACTTGCTCGACCAACTCATCGATTTGCCTGATTTGCGCGAAATTCACTTGGTCAGCAACGCGCGTTTTGCCCGCCATTTTGAAGCATGGCAGGCAGATTGGCGGGAGCGGTTGGTCGCGCACAACAAGACTTTAACTGTACACGATGATGGCACCACCGACAACGAGAACCGCCTGGGTGCGGTGGCGGACCTGGCATTTGTGCTCGACCGATTGCCCGACCTGCAACCAACGATGATTACAGCGGGAGATAATATTTTTCGCTTCGCCCTCGCACCCATCTGGCAAGATTTTCGCGAAAATGGGCAAAATTACGTGCTGGCCTTGCGCGAAACCCGCATCGAGCGCTTGCGGCGCACGGGGGTGCTGGAGTTGGCGGAGAACGATCAAGTAATGAAGTTGCATGAAAAGCCACAAGCACCGCCATCGGAGTGGACTGCGCCGGCTTTTTACTGCCTGCATCCGGCCGCGCTTCGGCACGTTTCGGATTACCTCTCGCAACCGAATGCGCAGGATGCACCTGGGCACTTCATCGCCTATCTGGTGGAACGCGAGCCTGTTTTTGCCGCAAAAATTGCCGGTACGCGCTTCGATATCGGTTCAATGCAATCGTACCGGGAAGCCAACCAAATTCTGCAAAGCGAACCGGCGATTGTGACATGATGGCTGGTTTCGCTTGACTAATTCAACCGAAAATGTACTTTCCAATATCCGATAAAATCTTCACTTTTCAGGAAGAAGACCATGCACGAACGCACGCTATTGATCGTCGATGATGAACGCAAAATGGCTGTTGTGCTCGAAACCGCTTTCGAGCAGGCTGGCTACCAGGTCACCATTGCCAGCTCGGGCGAAGATGCGCTGGCGAAATTTCGCGAAAATCCGGTACCGCTGGTGCTGACTGATCTGAAAATGCCGGACATCAGCGGCATCGACGTGCTGGAAGCTGTAAAAAAACTCAGCCCCGATACCGAAATCATTTTGATGACTGCCTATGCCACGGCTCAAACCGCGGTCGAAGCGATGAAGAAAGGCGCGTACGATTATGTGCTCAAGCCTTTTTCGCTGGAAGAGTTAAAGCTGAAAGCGGAACGGGTGTTTGAAAAACGCGCGCTGCAAATGCAGAATCGCAGCCTCGAAGCCGAGCTGAAAAGCAAATTTTCCATCAAAAATATGATTGGCAGCAGCGGCGCGATGCAGCAGGTGTACAAAATGATCGAAAAGGTTGCGCCCAGCGATGCCACCGTGCTGATTTTGGGCGAGAGCGGTACGGGCAAAGAATTAGCCGCGCGCGCCATTCACAATTTGAGTGCCCGCAGCGAGCAGCCGTTCATCGCCGTGAACTGTGCAGCTTTCCCTGAAAATTTGCTCGAAAGCGAGATTTTTGGCTATGAAAAAGGCGCATTCACCGGCGCGGATCGTCGCAAGCTCGGCCATTTCGAACTCGCCGGCGAAGGCACGATTTTCCTCGATGAAATTGGCGAAATTTCGCCCACGATTCAGGTCAAACTGCTGCGCGTGCTGCAGAATAAGCAGTACACCCGACTTGGCGGCACCGAGATGATTCCACTCAAAGCCCGGGTGATGACCGCCACCAATCGCGTCCTGGAAGATTCGATCAAGGATGGCACTTTTCGCGAAGATTTGTACTACCGTATCAATGTTTTCCCGATAACCCTGCCGCCGCTGCGGCGACGCGCTGAAGACATTCCTGAGTTGGTGGAGCATTTTCTGCAAAAAATGCGACCCGGCGGACGAATCGATCCTGTTGCTTTGGAACGGCTACGGCGCTATGGCTGGCCGGGCAATGTACGCGAGCTCGAGAACGTCATCGAGCGCGCGCTGATTATGGCAGGTGGCGACACGATCAACAGCGAAGATTTGCCAACGCATGTGCAGGGGCAGGCGGCCACGCCGACCGATTTGTTCGATATTCCGGAAGAGGGTATCAATTTGGAAGAGGTCGAGAAAAAGCTCATTTTCACCGCCATCGAAAAAGCTGACGGCAACAAAAGCCGGGCTGCCAAATTGCTCGGCATCACCCGTCGTAAGCTCTACTCCATGATGGAGCGGCTGGGGGGAGAATAGCGGCCAGAGCCTGTTGTCGAGTTCATATAAAAACTGAACTACACACCAGACGCTTCCGTGTACGCTCGAACGCCTTGCTCCCGACCGATCTGGTGAGCTTCATTTTAACTTCTTTTTTATTATCGTCCTTGCCTTTTTCTACCCGGTTGAAAATTCAGGCAAGATATGGATTTGTCTGAAAAGTCATCATAGCCTCCAGTCAGGAGCCAACTTACAGTTAGAACAAGCAGTTAATAAAACAAAGCGTTAGCAATTTTTAGAAATGATTCCTGCCTGGTGACATTGGAAGTTTTCAATTAAGCTGCAATTGCACCGTACATCGACGATCGTTTTTTTCGTTCAGAAATATTTTACTTTTTGGGAGGAAGGTACTATATACCTGCTATTCACTTTACGCACTCTTGATTACCCACTTAACGGAGGGAGTTATGGCAGAGAAGGAATTTAAGCCGTATGTAGCGGCGAAAACATCGATGAAGGAACTGTCGATCCGGGCGGTGCTGCTGGGGGTGGTGATGGCGCTGGTACTGGGAACGGCAAATGCTTACGTTGGCATGAAGGCCGGCTTAACCGTTGCTGCTATATTTCCGGCGGCGGTGGTGGCGATGGCGGCGCTGCGTGTCGTAGGTGGCACCATTCTCGAAGAAAATATCGCACGAACGACAGCTTCAGTCGGCGAGGCGCTCGTGGCCGGCGCGATCTTCACAATCCCGGCATTTTTGATCACCGGCGTGTGGACTGAGTTGAATTACTGGCAAAGCAGTCTGATTATGTTGATAGGCGGTCTTCTTGGTATTCTCTTTGTGATCATGCTGCGTCGGGCGCTGGTTTCAGAGTCAGACCTGCCTTTTCCCGAAAGTATTGCCGCTTCGGAGATGGTCAAGGCCGGGCAGGGCGGACAAACCGGCGCCAAATACTTGTTTGCCAATATGGGGCTGGCTGCACTCTGGGAGCTGTTCAAAAATCCAAATGGTATTGCATTTGTGAATGACTCTGCCAAAACATTCGTCTCACTGGCACAGTCAAAAATTCAGCTTCTCGGTCAAAAATTCAATTATGATGGTGGCTTCTATCTGCAATCGCCTTCGGCGTCGCCTATGCTGATGGGTGTCGGTTTTATCATCGGTCCCAACATTTCGGCTGTGCTGTTTGCCGGCGCGGTAATGGGCTGGATGTTTTTGGTGCCCGCCGGTGTGTTGTTGAATTCGGGCATAGAAGGTGTCGCGCACCTCGGCAGTTGGGTCGATCTCGCAGAAGATGTCTGGTATCGCCAGATTCGGCCTTTGGCGGTCGGCACCATGATCGTTGCAGCTTTTTATACGCTTTACAATATGCGTACAGCTTTGTTTACCGGTATTTCCAAGGCCCTGGGAGATATAGGCAAGGTCAAAGAAGATGGCGAAGGATCGAGCAGAATCGATATCGACCTGAATTTGAAAACAGTTATGATTTCGGTCGCAATCCTTACTGTTCCCTTGTTTTTGCTCTATTACTTCTTTAGCGATTCACTGCCTGGCTCCTTGACCTTGACTGTCCTCATGGTTATCCTGGGATTCTTTTTTGCCGCTGTCGCTGGCTATCTTGTCGGTGTTGTTGGCAGCTCGAACAATCCTATAAGCGGCTTGACACTTTCATCATTGCTGATTGCAGCATTATTGATGCTGGTGATTGGAGTTACGGGCAAGGCGGGCATTGCTGCGGTGCTGGGCGTGGCTGGTGTTGTCTGTTGCGCTGCCGGCATTGCCGGCGATATGATGCAGGATTTGAAGGTCGGGCACATGCTTGGCGGCACGCCCTGGCGAATGGAAATCGGCGAGATCATCGGCGTGATCGTGGCATCGCTGGTGCTGGTGTTCCCGATGCAACTGATGCACAACGCGTACGGCATTGGCAGCGCGAATTTGCCTGCACCGCAAGCCGGCCTGATGGCGTTGATGTCGCAAGGCATCGTTGGCGGCGAGATGGCCTGGCCGCTGGTGATTTCGGGCATGTTTCTCGGACTCAGCCTGATCCTCATCAAAGCTCCAGCGCCGATGCTGATCGCGGTCGGCATGTATTTGCCGTTCAACACCACTGCTGCCATTTTCGTTGGCGGCATCATCAAATGGATACTCGACAAACAGATGGCCAAACGCAACGCAACCGATGAGCAGAAAACCAAAGCGGAAAATACCGGTTTGCTCATTTCTTCCGGTTTGATTGCTGGCGAGTCGCTGATGGCTGTGATTCTGGCACTGCTTTTCGGCATTTTGGATTACACCGGCAGCGGTTTCGCACTGGCTAACCTGGGTCTTGAGAATCCAAGCGCGTGGCTTGGCCTGCTCGCTTTTGCCGGCCTGCTTTATTTGCTGGTAAAAGTACCGATGAAAGCTGCGACCGAAAAAGCCTGATCCACAATCGATTCTTTCAAAGCATTACATAAAGGCGCTTGCTCATTCGAGTAAACGCCTTTTTTTGTCCCGCAAGGTACAAGAGATATGTACCGGCTGGTACATCTTTAAAGATAGCTAATACAGAAGTGAAGTGCTTAAATTCTATTTAAACAGTGGATTGAGACCAAATGTATATCATGTTTTTTAAATGGCATAGTCGTTGCGCCTATGCAGATGCAGAAAAGGACTACTAATTGTATGGACAAGGCAGGATGATCACCTGGTGGCTTGCCGAGGTATAGTGAAATGGTTGGATTGAATATGAAAAAAAACGTGCTGGCGCTGTTTGTTTTTCTAAGTACGATAGGAATAACTGTGTTGTCATACAGCCAACAGGATCTGACGCCACAGCAGCGTCGGCAACTGCAAACACAGGTGGAAAATCTCAAGCAACGCATCCTGCAGGTCGAACAGCTATTGCAAGCATTCAATAACAACGCTGCACGCAATGTTTTGCTGGAAGCCAAGAAGCTCGGCGAACAGATCGAAAGTGAATTCCGCCAGGGGCGATACGGCAACGTGCTGGCCCTGATTCGGACAGCGAACAACACCCTTGATCGCATTCTGGCGATTGCAACGGATGGTACACTGAAACGACTTGTCAGCGAGCTCAAGCAGGTGATGCAACAAGCTGATTTTGAGGTGCTGGGCGGCGGCAACAAGGAAGCGGAGCGCATTCTGCGCAGCGCCAAGCAATTTCAGGAACGCGCAGAAGCATCATTGCAAGCCGGGAAAGTGCAGAAGGCGTACGAGCAATTTACTGTGGCGATAACTTTTGCCAGGCAAGCGCTCGACATGGTGCACGATGCTTGCCAACGCGAACGGGCGCAGTTTCAAAATATGGTTACACGGGCGCAGAATGCTATCGATGCGTCTCAAAATGATCAGGCAAAGCGCATTTCTGAACAAGCTTTCAAGAGCTATAAGCTGGCAGAACAGGCATGTCAGGAAGGTCGGAGCCAGGCTGCAGCACAACTTTACAATCGCGCCATGCGGCTGCTGTTGCGTGCGATTGATTTAACTTCTTCCGGCGGCGCGGCATTAAACGAAGCTGAACTCAAAATTGAGCTGGAAACGGCACGGGAGATGTTGGCATCCGTCAAAAGTCGTTTCGATGCGAATGATCAACAGCGTGGACAAGCCTTGTTGCAGCGGGCGGAAGAGAATATCAGGAACGCTGAATCCTTGCTGGCTAACGGGCGCTTCGTTTTGGCAAAAGCACAGTTGCTGCTGGCGCGCCGCTTGCTTAAAAACGTGTTGCGGATCGGCTATCCGGATGACGGTGATGTGCAGGACAAAGCAGAGAGTGAACTGGCATTGCTACAACAGGATATCGCCCGCTTTGAACGCAGTTTACCTGCAGATCAGCCAGCTGCTGATTATCTCGCTCTCGTGCGCCAGGCGGCGCTGCGAGCCGAACAGGCTATTGCAGCGGGAAGATATGGCTCAGCGCTGCAGCGCATTTTGATCGCACAAAAATTTCTCGCTAAAGCCGAAACCAGCGGCAAAGATCGTAATCATTTGCAGATCACGCAGGCATTGGTGCAGCAAAATATCGACGAGCTGCTGCAGCGCTTGAAGGAAGCTGAATCTGCATTGCATGCTGCTTCGGCAAGCCAGGCTAATGATTTGCTTGAAGATGCACGCGCTATGCTGCGACAAGCTGAAAGTAAGCGCCAGCAAGGCAAATTGTTGCTGGCCTTTCAGCTCAGCGAAATCGGCAAAGAGCTGATCGCGACAGCATTGCGGGTTTCGCAATCACAGGACTAAGCAATGAAAAGAGGTGATCGCACCATTCAAATTAAATCCATTCCTATCAATCTTTCCACAACCTTTTTTATACATCGGGATCGTAAAAAGGACACTCACAGCATTGATGCAATTTTAGGACGATTTACCAGGGAGAATAAAATGCAACGATTCAAAGGTACTATTATCAGTCAGTTAGCTTTTTGGGCCCTTATGCTGACCTGCAGTTTTGCCGGTGCGCAACCACAGCCAACGCCTGCCTATTCCGTCGCTATTACGCCGGCGCAGGCCGCCATCGAGCCCGGTGGCGTTCTGCAACTTGAAGCACATCTTTTCGACGCTCGCGGTCAAAAAGTCGAATCCGATGGATTAGAGTGGAGTGTTAAGCCTGACTCCCTCGGTGAGATTTCCGACGAGGGCTTGTTTCAAGCGGGTCGATTGGCAGGCAGCGTCAGGATTTTAGCGGTTTTTAAGCGTGCCAATGTGCGCTACTACGGCGAAGCCGAAATCGCCATCGGTCAGCCGCGGCCACCATTGATCAAAATTGAAGTGCTACCGCAAAATGCCGCCATCGAGCCAGGGGGAAATCTGCAATATCACCTCACGGCTATCGCACGCGACAATTCCAATCTGCAAATCGACACGATTCGCTGGACCGTTGAGCCAAGACATATCGGCAGCATCGATCAGGATGGTCTGTTTGAAGCGGCATCGAGCCCTGCGCAGGGACAGGTTATCGCTTATGTCCATATCCAAGGTGCGGTGTACCGCGGCATGGCCAGAGTGACCGTGAGCGAAAAACCGACAGCCAGCGTCAGTGGTGCAGTGACTGATGAGACCACTGGTCAGCCGATTGTCGGTGCGCAATTGTTGGTGCAGAAAATCGGGCCTCTCCGCTGGGTGCGTTCGGTGCGCACCGATGCAGATGGAAAGTATGTCGCAAACCAGCTTATTCCGGGCCTGTACATCGTTCGCGCCAGTGCCAAAACCTATTTAACCGAATTTTATGATGACAAAGATGCGCTCGCTGAGGCCAATGTGCTGACCATCAACGCCGAAGACAGTCTCACTGGAGTCGATTTTGCGCTTTTGCTGGGTGGGGCAATTCGTGGTTTTGTCAAATCTGGAGCAGACAGTCTGCCGATCGCCAATAGTTTGGTCGCTGCGGTGCATGTTATTTCGCAGCGCAAAATTTACACAAAAAGCGGTGCTGATGGCCATTACGAAATCGATGGCCTGCCTGCAGGTGATTTTTACGTGCATGCTGAAGCAGCAGGCTATCGGGGCGAGTTTTTTGATGATATCCAACGCGGTGGACACCCTGACATCTTGACCATTTCACCGCCAAATGTGCTCGACAACATCGATTTCCATCTTGCAGCCAGCAGTGGCATTGCCGGAAAGGTTGTGGATGCCGCCAGCGGCGAGCCGGTTGCCGATGCCATGATTTCGGTGCTGGAAAGCGGTCGTGGCCGAAAGCTGGTACAGATGGTGGCACGCACAAAAACAAACGAAAAAGGCGAGTTTTTGGCAGGAGTGCGACCGGGCAAGTATTTTGTTTTTGCAGAAGCGAAAGGCTTTGTGGGGGAATATGTCGATAACAAACTGAGCGTGCTGGATGCAGACACCATCGAAATTATGGAGAATGCCCATACTCGCGTGCCAGACGTTGCCCTCGATCGTCTCGGCAGCATTGCCGGGCAGGTGATCGACGAAGACAGCAAGGCGCCTCTGGCCGGGGCAACGGTGATCGCTTTTCTCGAATACGATCCGCGCATGTTGATGCTCGATTTGCAAAGCATGGGCCCGGTGATGCGAAGCTATCAGGCGCGCACAGACAATAGCGGTAATTATTTTTTGGAAGATCTGCCCACAGGCAAATATTTCCTGAAGGCGTTTGCCAAAGATTATCTGCCGGAGTATTATGGTGGTTCCCCGACCTTCGAAAATGCGGCCTTGGTGGAAGTGGCACAATCTACTGCTGTAACCGGCATCGATTTTGAACTTGGTATCGGTGGCAAGCTTTCCGGCACCGTGGTCGATTCCGCGACTGGCCTGCCGCTTGCCGGCGCAACTGTGAGCCTGTGGTCTGATGCGATCGGCAATCCGCGCGTTGCCTTCACAGATCGGGCTGGCCACTACCAGGTCGCTGGTTTGCCTGCTGGCGAATACCTTGTTTTTGCCCGCGTTAGCGGATACGATGGGCGCTTTTATGACGGTGTTGATTATCAGGCCGAAGCGACGCCTGTCCCGATTACCTCAGGCGCGAATGTGGTGGGGATCGATTTTTCCTTGCCAAAATTCGTTAACCGCTCGGGCACGATTGCCGGTGTGGTGCTGGCAGAGCCAGACAGCAACAGTGCTGAGCCCGGTCGCCCTATAGCAGGCGCAAAAGTCCTCGCCATTCCGGTTGTTCCCGGCCCGGCTCATTTTGACATCACGGACGCCTTGGGTAGTTACCGCATAACGCGGCTTATCCCCGGCGACTATTTCGTGCTGGTTTGGGCCCGCGGCCATATCGTCGAGTTTTTTGACGATGCACACCATTGGCGCGAAGCGGATCTGGTGACGGTCGCAGCCAACCAGGCCGTAGACGGTATCGACTTTGCGCTGCAATTGGCGCCACGCGGTCCGTATCGCATTCGCGGCAAATTGCACAAGCACCAGAGCGGTAGCTTTGTTGCTTCAGCTGTATCGCTGGAAGGGCTGGCTGTTTATGCCTACAACGACGCCGGCATCATCGGTTCAGCTCTCACCGATGGCAACGGAACATTCCGTCTGGATGATTTACCTTCTGGTGAGTACAAGCTCAAAATCAACGGCGCTGGTTACGAAGATGCTTACTATGGTGGCGCAGATGATCAATCCGCGCTGACCGTGACGGTCAGCAGCGGCCGCTCGCAGGACGACATCCAAATCGAGATCGGCGAAACCACCACCGACGTGCAAAATAGCACAGATGTGTTACCAGAATCGTTCTATTTGGAGCAAAATTATCCCAATCCATTTAATCCGGAAACCACCATACGCTTTGCTTTGGCTGCCGATAGCGAAGTCAAGGTAATGGTGTACAATTTAATTGGGCAGCAGGTGCGTACATTGGTGGATGCCAAAATGAATGCTGGCCTGCACCAGGTGCGTTGGGACGGCATCAGCGACGGTGGCCTGCGTGTTGCCAGCGGCATTTACCTGCTGCGCTTTGAGGCGGGCGAAGTGATCCAAATTCGCCGCATGATTTTGATGAAGTAAGGCAGATGACTGTGCGCACCTTCGGCGAAAGTGCTCGAACTGCGCACAGTCTGATAAAATTCATGATCATGAAATTGCAAAGCGAAAAGGACCTGCTATTGCATTGTATTCGTGGGGTGCAGAGTCTTTGGTGTGACCCTAAAAAACAGGTATCGCGGTGCCGCATCTGGCTGATATCGCTGATATTCGCGCTGCTTTTTTGCGTCGATGTGCAGGCTCGACAAACAGGGACTGAAGATAGCACGCTAACGCTCATCGATCGCAGTGTTTATTACGATTTGAGCAGGATCAGGTTGACGCGTTGGGTGCGTCAAAACATCGGGTCTGCTTCGCGGGAGACCCTCGGGCAAGTGGTTGAGCTTATGGAAGATGCACAGTCATTTGCAAACCAGAAGGACTTTGAGACAGCCCTGCTTTTCCTCGATACAGCACTGGAATTGACGAAAATCGATGCTGCCATCGATAGTTTGTCCACTGCTGCTGCTTCTGAAGAACAGAAGTTCGGGAACGAAACAGGTCTGCACTTTGAACCACAGCTTATTAGCGGTTTCGATTTGTGGCGTCAAAGCTTTGAGCTCAGCTTCATCGAAGATACGACATTTTTTGAGCGTTCCGCCAATCCCTATATTGGCTTTCGTATGCGTGGTGAAATGCAGTCAAATAGACTTGGCTCTGTTACCGCGCATGTTTTGGCCAAAGGCAGCCGCGATTACTACAATGGTGAGGCGGAAATACAAACACTCAAGGGCAGCTACAATCAGACGCATTTCCAGATGCAGCATCGCGCTGAATGGACCAGTTATCGCGATTCGCTGGGTGTGCAGTTCTGGCAATACCACAATCGTTTGCGTGGTGGTCTTGCATTCTCACCTGAATTGAATGGCTACATTGGCAATGATTTTCGCGTGCGACGCTACCGCGAGCAAACGGACTTTTACCCGAATTATTTTCATAACCGCACCTTTGCAGGGATGCAATATACTTCCGGGCTGTCAACACGACTGGCCGCCGAATATGAGCTGGCCGTGCGTCGCCATCCCGATTTTGATGCGGACGACTACGATGAGCACGCTTTGCGTTTGAGCGTGTATCAATACACAGCCACAAACTCTTCACTCGCGCTCGAAAATATTTATCGGGTTCGCAACTATGCGTTTGGTGGCAGCGACAGCACCTACCAAAATCCATTCAAAGAAGAGTATCTGCGCGGCGATTTTCGTTTTGGACTGAGTTCAACCATCAGCTTTGACATGCAGGGCGATGTAGCGCTGCGACAACATGTATTTGCCAGCCTCATTACTCCGGACTATGTGCACGTCACCGCCAATCCGCGCTTTTTGATGCGGCTCTTTGACGATTGGCAGCTTGGCCTGGGGTATCTCTATGTGCTGCGTGTGCATGGCAAGGACCTGATCCGGACAGCACGCTCGGTCGGTAGCGTTGATCCAGTGCAGGCTACATTCGATAAAACCATCCTGGGTTATGAAGACTATTTCTCGCACGGTTTCAGTGTATCGCTTGAACTTTTCCGGCTCGGTGCATTCATGCTCAATTTGACCAACAATTTCGAATATCGCACTTACCCGGATTCACAGACCAACCGTATCGATAGCTTCTCGCTCTATTCTGACCGCCGCATCAACTCAACCTTCCTGTTTCTCACCTGGCGGATGTCACCACAGCTTGAAGTCAATCTGTTTGCCAATTACGATGAGGACAGCAGCCGAAAACAGGAGCATAATGATTCCCGAAATACCCTGCTTTCAGTCGAAATGGGCTATACGTTTTAAGCCAGCACATCGCGACATTCTGTAAAAACCGCATTAGTCCCCCGGATATTTTTGAATTTGAAACTTTCTGTATACACTTCCGTCAATTAACTGTCCACAAAATAGCGATAGGCAGTAAATCTCGTGGAGGGTTTTATGCAAAAAAACAATTCAAGAATTTGGCTGGGGGCTGGCCTGATCATCGTCGGATTGCTAATCCTGATGGATCAGTTTCGCTGGATCTATTTCCGTGACGAATATGTTGTCGCAACGGCATTTACCCTCATCGGTTTAGCCCTTCTTACCGGCTACGGTCGTGAAAAGGTCGTTTGGAAGTTGATCGTTGGGCTGGGATTACTGTTTATCGGATCAATGATCTTTCTGGAAAGCAGCCGCATCCTGTCGGACGATTACACAGGCATGCTGGTTTTGTGGATGCTGGCGGCAGCTTTTCTTGCCGTCTATCTGCGCGATCGCAAGCACTGGTGGGCCGTCATTCCTGGCGGTATTTTGCTAACCATCGGCGCAACGGTGGGACTGGAAGCAACATTTTGGCGCATGGGACATTACAGTGGCTCGCTGTTCTTTTTGGGCGTGGCTTTAACTTTTGGCTTTCTCTATTTTATCCGCAGCGAGCAAAACCGACTCAGCTGGGCAATCTGGCCAGCGGGCGGTGCGATGTTGATCTGCGTATTAACGCTGCTCGATCAGTGGTTTTACTACATCCATTTCGAAGATTATATCGCGCCGGCAGCTCTGATTTTGATCGGGCTGTACCTGATCGGTCGCAATTTCAGCAGTCGCCATCAAAATGGCAACGGTGCGGAAGTCACAACCTGACGAAAACATATTTTCAAATAGAAGCCGGTTCCCCTGTTTGGGCGGACCGGCTTTTTTTATGCTGTTTTTTGGTGAACCTGATCAAGCGGCGGTCTGGTTTTTCTGAAATGCTGCAAAGCTCGTATCAGGCCGTAGCCAACTCACCGCCACCATCGCCAGCAGGCTCGCCAACAATCCCTGCATCGCTGCGTCGATGCGGGTTTCGAGCGCGACGCAGAGCGCGTATACCAGCAGACCGACGATCATGGCAGCCCATGCCCCAGCAATCGAGGCCTTGCGCCAGAACAGTCCCAATGAAAATGGCACGACCAGACACACTAAATAGAGCGTAACCGAATCGACGACCAGACCATGAATGCTGCTGTTGAAATAGGCCATCGTGCAAGCGATGACGGCTACGAAAATCACACACAAGCGCGTGAACAGCAGCAATTGCTTGTCGGTAATTCCAGGAACGCGCGGCTTGATGAGGTTCTCGCCGATCACTGTCGCCGGTGCCAGCATCGCTCCACTCGATGTGCTTAAAATTGCTGAAATCAGCGCGCCAAAAAACAGGATTTGCACCGGCATTTCGGTGTAGCGTGACACCATATTCGGGATCATGTTTTGGCCACCGCTATCTTGCAACAGGGCTGGGTACACCTGGCTAATGCTGAGCGCAATCAGCAACGGGATGGCGCCAATCACGAACAACATGCCACCACTTATAAGCGCTCCATGCGCACCCGCTTTTTCCGAGCGCGCTGACAGAATACGTTGGTAGATTTCCTGCGCAGGTATCGCGCCGATGCCCAGGATCATCCACTTGTTGAGATAATCCAGCCAGTTGTGAATGCCCGGCTCCGGCAGCAGGCGGAAAAAGCCCTCCGGCGTCGCTGCCAGCACTGGTGTGATGCCGCCGGTTATATCGAGCAATTTGATCAGCAAAAAGAGTAGGCCGGCAATGATCAGCACGGTTTGAATGAGATCGGTAATCGACACCGCCCACATACCGCCAATGTAGGTGTAGATTACCACAATAGTCGCGCCCAGGATAATACCCCAGTTGAGCGGCAGCCCGATAATGGTTTTAAACAGCAGAGCCAACGCCACAAACTGCGCTGCAATCCACGAAAAATAGGTGAACACGTTGATCAGTGAGGTGACAGTTTCGATGGCAGGGGTGTAGCGCTGCCGGAAGAAGTCGTTAATGGTGACAATGCGCATCCTGTACAAACGGCGCGCATAAAACAAGCCCACCAAAGTCAGGCAGAGAAAGTTGCCGAACTGATCGATAATGATGCCTTGTACGCCCTCCTGTATAAAATAGGTCGGCACACCCATGATCAGCTCCGGCCCGAACCAGGTCGCGAAGATGGTAACGCCGACAACGGTGGCAGGCAAACTGCGCCCGGCCAGCGTAAAATCTTCGGTCAGTTTTATGCGGCGGGAAGCCCAAAAGCCAACCGCTAACGTGAGCAGCAAGTAAATGACAATGAAGAAAGTGAGCATTGGATTTTGAAATAGAGTAGGAGCAGCACGGCGCAATGTCCGTGGTTATCAAAATCGTAGTCAGCAAAAGCTACGCAGGCGCAAAATTAGCTAAAAAATCGCCGTGTACAATCATTTTTTTACAAAGCTGCCTAAGATCATGCTGCAAAGATTTAACTTTGATTATGTATAAGTGTTATTCCAGGGAAGGCGGTAACCGATAATAAATCGATGTTTTAGGAGTGTTTTTGAATAGACGTCTAAGCGGGTATGCCGTTGCTGCTGATTGATCGCAATTTGGCAGTTTATGAATAATTCAGGTTAAAATAATAATTTTGCGATGAAATGTGGATTGCAGTTGAGAAGTACATCAGGATTGTTTTTTGTGGGCGATCATTTCCGTAGGTGCGACATAGCCCATAACGATGTTGGCAACCAGATTTTGCAGCTTTTCAGCAGTGGTTTTCTGCATCAGAAGGTGCAGGCCGAGTGGAGGCGGGACAGTTTTCGCCGGTCTCCTTGCTTTCATCCGCGCGAAAAAATCAAGCGCATACTGGCTACGATTTTCGATGCTGGAAAGTTCGAAGCCAGCTGAGCGCATCGCCGCTGCATACTGCTCTGTGGTCTCAAGAGCGCAGCTGCCGGTGTTGTTAGCCCACGGTACCGGGTATGCGAGTTCGCCAGCCCGATCGCGCATCGCGTCGAACACACCGAGAGCAGCACCGGGCCGCAGCACACGGTAAATCTCGCTGAACAATTGGTGTTTATCGGTGATATTCATCCCGACATGCAGCATATATCCACCGTCAAAAACCTGATTTTGGAAAGGCATGGCGAGCGCGCTGCCATGTTTCAACGTGACATGGCGATCCATGCCGACCCATGAGCTCATCGCCTGCCCGGCTTTGATGTAATCTTCGGTGACGTCAATGCCGGTCACGCGACAATGATATTGCCTGGCAGCAAAGCGTGCCGCACCCCCGAGGCCGCAGCCAACATCGATAATGTGATGTCGGGCAGAAAATCCGAGTTGATCGAGAAAAGCCTGCGTTGCTCTGCGCCCACCGATGTGAAATTCGTCGAGCGGGCCGAGGTCTTCCATGGTGATGTGCTCGATTGATTTGCCCGCTTTCGCGATGGCATCTTCGATGGCATGCGGTAAGTCCGCACGTTGGTAGTGTTGTGATACAGCCTCGTCACTGATCATAACCGCCTTAGGTCGCCTCATGACGGAAAAAGTACCGAAATGGTCTAATTTTTACCTTTTTATGCCTGACTGACTTGCAATTGGTCGTCCACATGCTTCAGAAAATCACCGTAATAATGGCGTCTGCTGCCCAGCCAACCCCAGAGCGGTCGATAAGGTATTTTATGGTTTGATTGCCAATATTTGCAACACCGCACCTTTGCCGTCATGAAAGTGGCCTTCAATTACCTCGCGCTCGATTTCCTGCGCCAGCTCAATATGCAAGCCGGCCAGTTCCTGTTCCACATCGACAAGCCGCATCAGCCGGTCTTCATCCTTTGGACCGCCGGTACCGAATTTGAGCTGATCGACGGTATAGGCTTCCAAAATAAAGTGCCCGCCCGGCCGCAAGCCAGCTACAACGCTGCGATGGACTTCCTGACGCAGTTTGCTCGGCAGATGACAAAAAATCGAAACGATATTATCCCAGGCGCTCGGCAGAATAGGGTAGTGGGCAAGGTCGTTGTGCACCGTTTCAATGCTGACGCCGCACTCGACAGCGAGCCTGTTCGCCTTTTGCAAGCCGACATGGGAACTGTCGACAGCCGTGACGCGATGGCCCCGCGTTGCCAGGAACACGCCGTTACGGCCCTCACCATCGGCAAGGCACAGTGTTGTCCCGGGCTGGATTTGCCCCGCCATGCTTGCTAAAAAATCATTCGGCTCCTTGCCGTACACATATTCACTCGCGCTGTATCTTTGATCCCACATGATTTATGTTCCTTTAGGTCAGGTGTGTGCTTTTTTTGGTTTTGTAAGAATTGGCCTTAGCGTTTTGGATAGAGTTGCAGCAGATCACTCCCATCAAAATTTGTATCGGTCACGCGAAAGCGACATGATGTGCCCACAGGAAGCTGCGCATCCAGATAGGCAACAATGGAGAGATTTTCCAGGCCAAGGCTCAGGCGTGTGGGAGGGCGTTGGGCAAGAAATTCTCGGACCTCCTTCTCAAGCTTTTCGATTTCATCAGCCTTTGCATATCTGCGATCCACATGACCGAGAACAAAGTAAAAGTCATCATCTGTGTCTGTTGTGGTGCGATGCTCTTTGTGAAGCACGTTCACCTCCTGGAATGCTTTCCGAAAATTGTGCAATGGCATATCATGATCGCCCCTTTTCAGGCGAATGGCAGGCCAGCCCATAGCGACTACTTTATCTGCACGAATTGAAAATGTTCGCTCGTAAGGTTGTTTCCCCTGGCTTGAGAATGGAACATCTTTTTGATCCTGATAATACGGGTAGCCGCCAATTTGAATTTCTATAGGCACGTTTCCGCCAGCTCGAAGATGCCCCAAAAAAGAATCAAGCTGCACCAGTTTGTGCTCATGGCGGAAATTCAGGAAATTTGCATTCAATATTTTCTTTGAATGCCGATGTCCTTCCAGGCCAACGATTGTCGCGTGAACTTGATCGAGTTGGTAAGGGGTATACGCTGATCGAAGCGATTCAGATATTTTGTTTTGACAATCGTGAATAAGCTTTACGAATTTTTTTGGTTTTTCGCCATAAAAGCTGACCAGTGTAGCTTGCATGGCGCCGGGGATGGGCAGCATACTGAAAGTCTCGGATAATGTTTTGCGGTTATTGTCTTGCTAAATTGAACGCATTACGACATTCGGGTATTTGTTCGATTTCAATATTGAGCGCATCTGCAACCCTGTAATGGCAGTCCTGCTACACAATCCTTCGCTTCATCGGATTCCACGTCACGCGTCTGTTCTCGCGGTAGGCTTTGGTGGCCATATGGCAGGCGATTGTGACTTCGAAACCACGCTCGATCGGGCAGCTTAGCGCCGTATCGTGCCGGATCGCGTTCAGCCACTCCCGCAAATGCAAGTGCGAAACATCCACGCGCTGCCCCGCCTGATAGGTGTACAGCAATCCGCTGGTAGCGTAATGCTTTTCGGTTGCAGAAGTGATGGCGTCGAGTTGGTTGGAACCCGGCTGGAAATAGAACATGGGCGTGCCGGGATCGACTACGTGTTGCCTGATGGCCTCTGCGTAGCGTGCTGAATTGCCATCCGGAAAAACTTTGAGCGAATTGCCGACTTCCATCCAGCCGTCGCGACCAACAATGGTGCGATCTCGCTTTTTGGAACTGGCCAGCGAAGCGTTGTAGTGCATGGTGATTTCCTGCTCGGGAAAATCGAAAGTCGCCTGAAAAATATCCGGAATTTCGCGGCCATCTTTAAAAACGTAATTGCCGCCCGCCGCTACACAGGACGCAGGAATGCCGAGGTCGAGCAGGTTGTTGGCAGCATCGTACTCATGGCACATGAGCTGGCCGCTCAGACCGGTAGCATAATCCCAATATTTCGTCCAGTTGTAGTAGCGGTCGAGACTGAACGGCACCTGTGGCGCCTCGCCAAGCCACTCCTGCCAGTCGATGCTTTCAGCGCTGCCAGGCTTGGGATTGCCGTTGCCATCCAGATGCCGCACCCAGGCGCCATGCGGAGTGTTGCGATTGGTAAACGTCTCCACCATGGTGATTTGGCCGAGCAGCCTTTTGTCCAGCACCTCGCGTGCCTTATGAAAGACCGGATTCTGAGTGTACTGATGGCCGACCTGAAACTTGATATTTTTGCTTTTTTGTGCAGCTTTGACGGCACTTTCGACGGCATAGACTTCCGTCTCGGTGCGGGTCATGCCTTTTTCGCAATAGGCGTGTTTACCCGCATCGACTGCTGCGATGCTGACCGGAGCATGGTGGAAATCCGGCGTGGTCACAATGACCGCGTCGATGTCCGGGCTGGCGACCATGTTGTGGTAGGTGGCGTAGCGCTTTACTGTTGCGCCTTTGCCGCTGGCATGATTCGGATTATGTGCAGCCTGCAAGCCGCGTTCCGCCCGCATGTCGAACACATCGCAGATTCCGGCAAGCGACACGTTTAAATCCGCTTGTTCGAGATAATCCGTCAGCCGGTCGCTGTTTTCAGCCTGCTGCTGCGAAGCAATCCAGTCAGGGTGCGCAAAACCGAGCATCCGGGCCAGGTACTCGCCACGTGCGCCAAAGCCGACAATGCCGAGACGCACATGCTCGCTGCTGCTTTGCATGTTGGTCGAAAGCGCGGGTGCTTGCTGCGAAAGTTCGAGCTTCTGCAGAAGCTCCGTTTTCTTGTCGCGCTCATGGGACAGTTTACGCCAAAACTCCAATCCGAAAACACCAAAAACCGGCAAGCTGAAAAAGCCTTTCAGTATATCGCGTCTGTTGAAAGTGTGTCCGGGTTCGGGTGCGTGTTTGTCCTGTTCCTGCTGATTTTTGGGGTGTTCCGACATAAAGTGACCTCAGGATTTATTGCGAATGCGCAAGCGATCAAGTCCAAATATCTGGCTGGTCGGGAAAAGCGCCAGCACCAGCAAGGCAGCCGCCTCGATCAGGTTCTTATTAACGATGAGATAGCTGCTTTCCACGGGCAGGGGATTTTCCAGCCCGACAAGCGGTGGATGGGCAAAGAAATACAACAGCAACAAAACGAAGCCGGCGTAGCATGCCGGGCGGCTAAACAGGCCTGCGATCAGCGCGAAACCGATGGCAAGCAACCCCCACTGATTGAGCCAATCTGCTGCAGCTAACAAAACAGGCGTTGCCGCAATCCATTGGAAAAAACCACTGAGAAGCCACTCCGAGCTGTTGAGAAAACCGGCAGAAGACCAATATGGATCCCAGATTTTCGTGAGCCCTTCGTTCAGAAAATGCCAGCCGATCAAAACCCGGAGTGTCACCAGTGCGGTTGATTGCGATGCGCTCATTTGCATCATCAGATTTTCGGTTCCCAGCCGGGTTCGTATTCGCGTTGCCACATGGTCATCGCTTCGGCATCGTTCAAAATATGGCCAGTTTGCTGGTTGATGTGCAATTCGCGGCCAAATTTCCAGGCGATGTTGGAGAGATGCAGCATGGTCGCGCTGACATTGCCTTCCCTGAAGGGGGAGTGCAGTTTTTCGCTATTCACAATGCCATTGATGAAATTTTGAAAGTGGGCGTTGGTCAACGGCCCGGCCCCGATCACATCCGTAGATGCATCTTTTTCGCTCTTTTTGTACTCAGCGATTTTGTTGTTTTCAAGATCATATATTTCGTAGCCATCTCTGTCCATCAGCACGGTGCCTTCGGTGCCGTGGATGGTTGCGCCACGGCCTCGGCCGTAATACAATTTGCCCGAGCAGCTTTTGCCTTCCCATGTGATCATTTTGTCGTCGTACTCAAAACTGGTGACGAGCGTGTCGTAAAACTCCCAATCGTCTTCGAAATGATAACGGCCGCCGAGTGCGCTGACCTTCTTCGGCAGTTTGACATCAAGCGCCCACAGGCAAATATCGACCTCATGGATGGCATTATTGAGCGTCTCTCCCGTGCCCCAATTCCAAAACCAGTGCCAGTTGTAGGGATGGACGTTGTCGCGGTAGGGCCGCCGGGGCGCCGGACCTTGCCAGAGCTCCCAATCCAGGTAATCCGGCACCGGCACGTGCTTGCCGTAGCCAATCGACTTACGGTCGTTGCTGTACCACGCCTTGCCGAAATAAACTTTTCCGATGACGCCGTCACGAATTTTCTGAATGGCATCGATGGAGTGAATCGATGAGCGCTGCTGGTCGCCGAATTGAATGAGCTTGCCGTATTTCTGCTGTGCTTTCACCAGCAATTCGCCCTCACCGGGATTGTGGCTGCCGGGTTTTTCCAGGTAAACATGCTTGCCAGCCTTCAGGCCGTACAACGCAAAGGGCGTTTGCAGATGCTCCGGCGTGGCGATAGTGATCGCGTCGACCTCTTTCATCTCGACCAACTTGCGCAAATCTTTCTCAGTTTTGGGCGTGCTGCCGTACAACTGTGCCACCACCGGCTGTACACGATCCAGTTCACGTTGATCCACATCACAAATGTGTGTGACCATAGCATTTTCACAGGCAGAAATGGCCGAAATATGCGCATTGCCACGACCGTGCAATCCGGCCACCGCAAAGTTCACCCGATCGTTTGCTCCCAAAATGCGCGAATAGCTTTTTGCCGACAAAGCTGATGCGCCAAGTGCAACGCCTGCCGTCGTCAAAGAGGCGTTTTTAATAAATTCTCTTCTGCTGTAGCCTTTCATGCCCTCACTCCTTTACTTTGATTTTGATATTCTTAAACCAGACTTCATCGCCATGATCCTGCAAGAGAATGTGTCCTTTCTCAGCTTCCCCAAAATTGGGCCAGACCACATATTTGCTGCGGGCAACCAGCGCACGCCACATTTGTGTCCGTCGCTCGTACTCTACTACTTTGATGCCGTTGAGGTAGTGCTCGACATAATTGCCATCCACGACTATCGTGGCGCGATTCCAGTCATACTTGTTTACGCGTTTGGCTTGCTCGTGTGGCGCCCAGAAGTTCGCGTTCGCTGGAATCAAATCGTACAGCGAGGCCAGGGTTCGGTTGCCGGCGGTGCCCTGTTTTGCATCGGGATGCAGGTCATCGTCCAAAATCTGAAACTCACAGCCGATAGAAGAGCCTTCGCCCTGATTCAATTCTGTGTCCACAAAATATTTAATGCCGCTGTTCGCGCCTTTTGTGAATTTGAAATCCAGCTCAAGCGTAAAATTCCTGAATTTTTGCGTTGTTACAATGTCTCCACCGTTCAGCGATTCACCACCGCCCGATTTTTCCACCTTCAAAATGCCGTCGTTGATGCCCCAGCCCTTTTCGGGAAATGCATCGAGCCTGGCGCCGCGCCAGCCGTTGGAGGTTCTGCCATCCCATAGCAGTTGCCAGCCTTCAGCTTTTTCCCGTGTGGTCAGCTGATTTTTCAGATAGCTTTTTTGTGGGATAGCATTGTTTTGAGGGGATCGTGCGCTTTCGAAATTCTCGGTTAAGATGCGCAAATTGCGGAACTGTACCGTTTTGCCAACCTGCGACGCATCGCTGATGCTGTGCACCTGCAGCGCGATAAAGCCACGGGCAGTCATGTCATCGATGATGTCCGCTGACGGCACGCCGTTGAGCCAGACCCGGATATTGTGTCCGATGGCTTCGACACGAAACTGGTTCCATTGGCTATGCTTGAACGCCGTTTTTGCCGCCGGATTGCATTCGAGATTGTATAGCCAGCCGCGCCGGGCCTCGTCGTAAATGCCAGCCGTCCAGGCCCGCAGGGACGGATCGATTTCTACCTGATAGCCATGCACGCGACCATCTTGATAATCGGCTGTGCTCAGGCTGCGAATTTGTACACCTGAGTTCAATCCGTCATCAATCTTCGCCTCATATTCCAAAATAAAATCGCCGTATTGTTGCTCTGTAGCCAGGAATGTATTTGGCGTGCCGAGCGCGCTCACGCCGATGATTTTTCCATCTTCAATCCGATATTCTGCCGTGCCGTTTAAGACTTTCCAGCCCTTCAAATTCTTGCCGTTAAACAGCGGTTTCCAGTTTTGGGCTAAGGCAACCGATGAAAAACACATCGATAACAATAAAATGCTTAATAGCGTTTTGTTCACATTTTCCTCCTTTGTCGGTGCTTGCAAAAAAGCAATCATTGCGGTGCGCCTTCGTTTGATTCGCGCGCCATATGTTCAATAAAATACCTGTTGTAGTTGTGATAAGAGGTCGGTGCCCATGGTGCATTGACAGCGGGCAGCTGCTGCGCCAGACGCGCTTTCACTTCCGCATACTCGGGCTGCCCGGCCAAATTCCGCCACTCGTCCGCATCGGTACGGTGATCATACAATTCCTCCGAGCCATCTTCGTAGCGGATATAGCGGAAGTGCTCATCACGCACCGAGTGGTTGTTGCGGCCATAGGTAGTGAGTGCTACATGCGGCCAGTCGCCGCCCGGATTTTGCAGCAGCGGCACGAGACTATGCCCTTCGTTTTGGGGATTGGGAGTGAGCCCTGCCATGTCGAGCAGCGTCGGATAGAGATCGATCAATCCAATCGGCTTGCTGCTGATTTGCCCCGCCGGATAGTTCGGTGCGGAAATGATCAGCGGCACTTTGGTGGCTTCTTCCCACAATGAGTGCTTGGCGAAACGATTTTTTTCGCCGAGGTGATAGCCGTGATCTGCCCAGAGAACGATGATGGTGTTATCTGCGTATTGGCTCTGCTCCAAAGCGTTCACCACCTCGCCAACGTAATGATCGACAAAGGTGATGCAGGACAAATACGCTTGCACAATATTTTGCCACTCGTCGTTTTCGATTGCCCATTCGGTTGTCGGCATCATTGGCAAATCCGCGATGCGCACACCGATATCCGGGATATCGTCGTAATCGGTCGGCAAATACGGCGGCACTTGCACCTGCTGTGCAGGATGCTGGTCGAACCACTTTTGCGGTACATGCCAGGGCACATGCGGTCGCAAGAAGCCAACCGCTAAAAAGAACGGTCTGTCATGGTCTTCGGCCAAGCGCTGTTTTGCCCACTCCGCAGACTGGTGGTCCGGCATTTTCTCATCGACATCGGGAAAGGCGCCCCAATCGGTGCTGGTGGCGCCATAGCCGGGCCCGCTTTTGCCTTCCCATTTCATACGCTTTTCGGGAGCCGGGCCGAAGCCGGGCACGCGGCCACCGGAAATTTCGAACACGCCATCGGGAGCGTGCTTGTGAAACAGCTTGCCGATGCCCATGGTTTTGTAGCCATTTTGCTGAAAATATTCCGGTAAAAATGTGCTCGCACGGGTTGCGTCGTTGGATTTGCGTACATCATTATCGTCATCGACCTGGCCGTAGATGCCAGTCGTCGACGGCAGCAAGCCGGTCATCAGGCTGGAACGGGAAGGCGAGCAGATCGGCGCCTGGCAGTGTGCGTTGGTAAAAAGCGTGCCTTGCGATGCCAGCCGATCTATATTCGGTGTAATGGTGTTGGGGTGGCCGCTCATGCAGCCAATCCAGTCATTCAAATCATCGATAGCGATGAATAAAATGTTGGGCTGCTTTGGAACGGATTGTGTGCAAGAAGTCATCAGCATGGCGGCTATGGCCGTGGCGTAAAAGATTGGAGTTGAAATGTTTTTGTGCATTCAGTGCCTTTTTGCTGAGTTCTGCTGTGGCTTTTGATGATCTTTTTTTCAGATGCATTGCAATGTCTGGCCAGCCGATCCCCGGCGAGGGGGAGTTTGTCGACATCAGGGTGATTTCGTGTGTGCATTATTTGAAGTCTGAAAAATTATTATGCGCATTCTGCCCTAAAGCCACAAGCAAAAACTGCCTCAATGCTCCCCGCCCTGCACCTCAAGCCCGAGTTCTTCGGTAAGGTTCCGTGGCACGCAGAAATAGGTCACGCTGATGGAGGAATTTTTGGGATGGGGGAATAGGCTGGTTCAGTGAGCAACTGAATTTGTGAGCGTTTCTACAACCCACTGATTAATGCTTTTGCCTTCCGATGCTGCTTCGAGCGAAATTTTTTGATGAAGTTCCTTGCTTATCCGCAAATTGAATTTGCCCGAAAAATCTTTTTTGGGAGAAATACCTTTTTCCTGACAAACGCTCAAGAAAGTTTCCAGGGAAATTTTAAATTCACGGCGCAGTTCTTCCGGATTTTTGCCGTAAAAGTCGGCTCCGCCGTTTAATCCTAAAATTTCACCTCGAAACATATCGATTTCCGGATCATATTCAATTTTGGCGCGATAGCCATCTAAAGTCATGATGTTCATGGTGTAACTCCATGTTTCTCTAACCATTTGCGAATACTGACGATCGCTCCTTTGTCGGTATTTGGCGAAGGGTGCGGTCGATGGAAAACTCTCACTTCATCAAATAATATTACCGCAATTCGGGATCCTTCTCGTTCAGTAATTTCAGCGCCAAGTGCTCGAAATAGGGATTCAATAGCAGCCCATTTGATATTCGAACGCACCGGGCGTGCAAAAATTTGCTGAAGAGTTTGGTTGTTTTTGCGATTCATCAGCTAAATATAGTACTGTAAAGTGGTACTGTCAAGCTGTTTGTCTTTTTAGCCAAAAGTCTTTCATCACTCCCTGCCCGTCACCTCCAGCCCAAGCTCTTCGGCCAGCTTATGCGGCACACAGAAATACGTCACACTGATGGATGGATTTTTGTGGTGGGGGCGCTTGTGAGGATAAATCGTGCGGCTGCGGTAGGAATAGGCATCGAGCACGACGTAGCCGCCCAGCGTGGCACACTTGCGCCAGCTCCAGCGCGCAGCGTTGTCGCGCTCCACTGCCGGACGCAAGCCCTGTCCGGACAACTCGTGCACGTAGCGAAAACCCGCATGGTAGGTGTTCCAGGCCGTGTCCAGCAGCGCCTCGTCGTGCAGCGCCGACTCCTCGGTGAAAACCAGCACCAAGCCGGCTTGCTGATAGCCCTGAAACACCTCGAGCATCTTTTCATTGGTCTGCTGGCGGATTTCGTGAAAGCCGTTGCCGACCATCATCACCGCCGGCTCACCGAGGAGCTGCTGCTGCGCCAGAAAAGCCGTCACCCGCTCTGGCTCGCCGATGTCTGCTGCCCGGATGAACTGCATGTTTTTCGGCAAATGCCCAAGCGCCTGCTGCGCCATCGCCTGATCGATAGCATCGTCTTCCAAATCCGCGCCAAAATAGTGAATGGTCTCTTCGCCGCTGCGCTCGAAGCGCTGCCGGATCGCCTCGCCATGGCCAACGGCGTGTTCGATAAACACCGTATAGCGAAAGCCGGTTTGCTCACAAAATTTGTCGAGCTGATCATTGGCTGCCAGAAATGAGCGTCGGTTGGCATCCTGGCTGGCCGCGACATTCTCGCCGCGCTGTACCCAGGTCTGTACCTGCTCGCCGGATAATAAGTCGGGGAGGGCGCGCAGGTAGGGGTGGTATGCGCCGATGATGCCGAACGGGCCGGGGCCGCGAGCAAAAACACGCGCGCCATACTCGCTGACCGAGCCGTCCCGCAGGTAGCCGGCAGCGTGCAGCACCGCCGTCATTTCCGGTAGCAGATCCGGCAGCACCTGGTGTACCTGCGCACCGGCCGTGAGTTTCTCGGTGTGGCCAAGCACGCGCAAGCTCAGCACCAGCGGCAGGACCCGTCTGCCAAGCTCAATTTGATCGTAGCTGGCAATCCAGGAACGGGTTGGCTGGCCGCCTGTTGGCAGTCGCAAAAAGTCGCTTAACAAGGCCGTACGCTCCGATGCACCGCTCGGTGACTCAAAAAATGCGACCAGTTCAGGCAAGAAATTGATGCGGTGCGCCGGTGGAATTTCGGTGACTTCGGAGAGTACGTTCGCGATGTCCGGGTGGCGTGCGATGCGGAAATTACCATCACCGCGATAGAGATAGCCGCGCGCGTACAGAAAATGCAGGTCTGTTTCGAGCTGCCTGAGCTGGAGATTGTGCTCTTTGGCGTAGACTTCCGGGTCGATAGCATGCCCGAGCACCAGTTCGTCGACCAGGCCGATGGCTTTGTGTGCCGACAGCACTTGCCGCAACAGCCACAAATCAGGCACTGAAGTGATGCCAGCGGTAAAGACGATGGTTCGCAGCACTTTGATAGCGCGTTCCAGTGAGGCATAGTGCTCGCTGGTGAGTTCTGGGAGCGATGGCAAGGCGTTTTCGAGGGTGTGCAACCAGTAGAGCAGGTCGGCGCCTTGCTGAAACAAATGCGGTACGTGTTCGATGAAGCGCCGGAAGCTGCGGTCGCTGATGTAGGGGAAACCGGCCGTGCTGATGTGGGTTTCACCGCTGACGATGGCGATCAGGTCTTTGGCGTGCGGATGTGCGAGCAATGCGGGAATACTTGCCAGTTGTTCGGCCAGTGTGGCGGTGCCGGGATCAGCTGTTTTCAGCATGGTTTCCTACCGTGTTTGAGGGTGAGAAATTCGTTCGCAGGGGTATGGCGCGCCATACCCCTGCCAGCTACAAAAAATTTTGTCTTTTGGAAGTCGCCGCGCTGTGGAAAAAGTCCTTTGGGCGGCCTATTTAAATTAGCGCGCGGTTGGCTGGTGTGCTTGGCTCATTTGGTGGGATTTCTTTTTTGCTCTGGCAGGGGGAGGGGATGTTATTCATCTGATTCAAGCGGCAATTGGAAATGCCCAGCGACGACCCCTGGCACTGTAAGGTCTTCATCGAGGCTTTCCCAGCGCAAGGCGAAGCCGTTGAGACGGAGCGTTACTTCTTGCAACTGAGCTTCAGTAGCGTTTTTTAGGCGCTTGAATCTGTTTGCAGGAAAACCGACAATCCGACCATCGGTTAGCCCGATATAAATGGTACGGCTTTCTGCCCAGGCGCGTATGGCTGTTGGTTCGACGTCAACTTCAATCTCAGTCTGAGTGGTATTCATCGTATTTTTCCATCAAAAAGGCATGGTGTTCAAAAATATGTTTTTCAATTTTGCGAATCAGGTGCGGAGCGACACCTTTGTTTCTGGCTAATCGGACAGGCTCCAGCCAAAATTTGCATTCACCGTCCGGTGTTTCAACATGGATGTGTGCTGGCTCGTTACGCTCATCCGAATAAAAATGGATCGAAATGCGCCGATTCTTAAAATTGTTGGCATGGCTACTCATTTTCAAGCTCGCTATGCTTATAGCTGTAAAGATATGGCAAATGCGACGGTTGTGCAAACTTTTTTTTGCAGATGCAGCTTTGATTATGATGCCTGTATGGTGGTTTTCTACGAGGTGCGAGTCTTCCCTCACATCCGGAGAACATAGCCAACCACGACCTTCGCCTCGGGATCGATCACCACAATGATCGGGCCGAGCAGCGCGTCATGGATGGTATTGAACAGAACCGTAACAAGAGCTTGATTTGCTTTCAGGTCGATGCTTGGGCTTGCCGTGACAAAGGTAAAATCGTAGGTGAAATCGCGCTTGTCTGGATTTTGCACGCACAGATTCACATTGCTTTCCTGCACGTAACTACAGCTCGAAACTCTGGCTTTGCGCCAATCGTTGCTGAGGCTTTGCCTGTCCTGTTCGCTCAGATGAGTGTAGGCGACCAACCGAAATACCATTTTATCGTGTTCATCGAGCGAGAGCGCATGCTTGCAATGCAGCGAAAGCAGGCTCAGCGCGAAAATCAGCAACATTTTGGCACGCATACATCCTCCACACACTTACAGCCCCAGCGCCACCGCTAGCTGCCACTGCTTCAGCTCGGTCGGCTTGGCACCCATGCCCACATCGATACGGACGCGCTGCACCGGCTGGAAGCTCACGCCCAGATGATAGGCGGTCGAGGTTTCGCTGCGCCGCACAGGCACCGAAATGTAGCGATCGACGCGCTCTTTCGCTCTGTCGATGATCGTACCGTTCGAATTGATGACCGTGGTCGAGTCGGTGCGAAACCAGACATCGACAATTTCGTCAGCCTCGATTTTGTCGTACTGCTTGATCGCGCCAAAAGAGACCGACCAGCCGTGGCCGAGATGAAAATTCAGCGCAATCGGCAGCGCCAGCCGGGTGATGCTGGTCGACTTATCGAGTCGCAGGGTTTTGTCCTCGACGCCGATCTGGCTTTCCACCGGCCGCCAGGGTGTCGGCGTGAGCTGGTGGCTGGCGCGCCGCACCTGGGCCTCTTCATACATCAGCACTTCGCTTTTCGATGTCTGCGCAAAAATGCCGACGGTGATTTCGCTGCGTTTTTGGAACGGCACCACCACGCCCGCCGCCACTGTCTTGCGGGTGACATTTTCATTGCCGCTGCCGATGCGCACTTCATCGAAGCGCGAGCCGTCGATGGAGTTGTACAGGCTGTCATTTTCATAATAGCGGTAGCGGTACTGGCTGTAACTGGTATCGGCAACCGTGTCGCCGTTGCTGAGATCGATGTCGGATTTTTCGACCTCGAGGCGAAACCGAAAGGCGATATCGCTCTGCATCGGCAATTCGCCGTGCACCCCAGCATAGCGCGTCTGGCCATCGTGCAGCCACTCGCTTTGGTTAATGTGCGAATAACGCCAGCGGCCAAAATAGTCGTCGCCCGTTTCGAGGCCGTAGCGGTAATAGCTGCTGTCCTGGTCGGCCGCCGACTGAGTGTGATCGCCGTCGATTTTGCCGGCAAACACGCCGATCTGGCGCCGATCCGAAAGCGCCAGCACCACACCGGCGCTGATCTCATTTTGCCGGATGCTGGCGGTTTTGTTCTTGCCATTCAAATAGCGCGATTCATAGTCGCGATTGAACGGGTCGTTATAATTGTTCAGGCGCAGGTAATCGCCACCGATGTCGGTCTGCACGTGACTCAGCTTCACGCCGCCGGACAGGAATTTCGTCAGCTTGTAGGAAAGAATGGCGTCGTAAAAGTGGGCGGTTTCGGATTTCTCATCCAAGCCATCCTGGCGCACGGTAGGATCGATGTCGGGGAAATCAGCACTGGCTTCATTTTTGGCGCCAAATGCATCGTAGCCGCGATAGTACCAGTACGGTACCGGCTCGTAGAATTTGCCTTCATGGTGAATCAGTTCGTACGAGAGCGCGAATTTGAGGCCGGGCAGGTATTTGGCCGCGACGTCGCCGTAATAAACCGCCGACAGCAGCGGCTCGAGTTTGCGCTCCACCGGCTGGGCGTAATAGGGCGGCAGGAAATAGTTGTTGGCGTAGTCGTACAGCGGGTACACCGCGTACTTGAATTCCTTCGGCTCGTTGGCTTTGCCCTTGAGGTCGAGGTAGAGCCGGCTGCCGGGCAGCGACGCCAGCGTGGCGGGTTGGAACGACATTTCACTGAGCGGGTCAGGCATGACGCCCAACAGGCCGGGATCGATGTTTTTCAAATGCAGCGACACAATCCGGTGCGGGCGCAGAAAATAGTCGCGCTGATCGAAGCCCTTTTCCAGCACATAATCGGTCCAATACTGCGCTGACAGCGTGGCCGGGCACAGCGCGAGCACAACAGCAAAAAGCAAGCGTTTCATCATCTCTCCTCCGGTTTGGCTTTTCGGTTATAGGAAGGCAAGCCGTGTACCAGAGGCAATCTCGCCTGCTTTGGTGCGTGTTTTTGGATGATGCCGCGTTTCTAAATTTAGGATTTTTACGCAGTTAAATGAATGGCTCGTTTTCTACAATTATTCGATTGCGCACGAAAAGCCAGGCAGTTTTTTGAGTGCAGGTGCAGATTTTTGATGAGGGGATGAGACAAGTGTGATTAGGGGCATGGTGCGCCATGCCCCTAACGTATCTTATTCATTGCGGCCAGAATACAGATTTCAACTTTGCTAAGCAGTCTTGAGCACACTCTGTTTCTCATTCTTTGTTTGGGATCTGTTTTTTTTCAAGAATTATCAAATATCCGTTTGCTTGAGTATAAAGAGATAGCGTGACGATCAAAAGAATTAGTCGAAAGATATAAACGAATAAATTGCCAGTTGTATCTGGAATAACTTGGATAACCTTCCAACCGTTCCGGTTGGCGACAAGTAGTTTTTCCTGAAGCGTTTTGCGAGGATTATCTAATAGGAATCCAATTAATCCTCCTTTTAAATTCACTTTCAAAACCATGTTCGCACCATTTGAAAATTCGGCTCCGTTGTCTGCAGTTAATGGATCAGCTTCGGAGCTTTTTCTAATGGAAATAAAAAGAAGGACAACAACGACCAAGACTATAATTGGAACCAATCCAATAAAACCTTGCTGTTGGCTTCCAGTATATGTTGGAGCACAGGACGTGACAAAGAACAGAATAAACAATTTGCCATTGATAATTTGCAGTATCTTCATGGTTAGTCCCCTTTCTGCTTAGGCTGCAGACTATTTGTATCAAAATGTTCGATAAAAGTTAGCCTTAATGTTCTATGGCTTGTTGCGTTATCATTTGCAGGCGGATGTCTTGTCCTTAAGAAAAAAATCGGCAATACCCTGCAGCAACCAGCGGGGCATGACGAGAAATTGATGTGTTACAAATTTTTGAAGAGCCGAAGCGCCAGGTTGTTCAACGTTTTTAAGTACAAATGTATGAAGCAAATAATTTTTGAGTTGAGGTTAGCTATCAATCGGGAGTGCCATGGCACTCGTGATCTTTCTCTGTGTTGTCCGAGCCGCAGTGTGCGCAGCGAACGCCGTTGCTTGTTGTCGTTCCACAATTATGACAGAAGTGTTTTCCACAATCGTTACACTGATAAATCCACATCCAAGAGCTACTGAATCCGTACGGATTATGATCGCAATTCGGGCAAGTTGCCATTTTGAGCCTCCTATTAGTTTAAAATGTTAGATTTGTTGTATCATCAGTATTGGTGGTGGTTCTCATGTTCACTTTACGAACATCTCACTTATCCAACTTGCGTGCAAATATAGTTTTTGAATTTAGTTTAATTGACTGTTTATATTGATTTTTTTCGATAAAAAATATGCAATTTCATTGATGTTTGGTTGACGTATAAAAAGAGAATTATGCGATACACCCTATCATCCCCAAGCTTTTTATATCATTCGGAGAGTATCCCCTGAAGGTATTGCTTAAAGCATGAGACACTATACTTATTGCAATCTTAAAGCGCAAGGAAAATGTGCTTTTCTCTCCCTGAATTGGCAAACAAAGAAGCACTGTGGCTGGTAGCTCGCTTATATCTCTGCACCAGCCCGCCCATCACTTCTTGTCAGAATTCGCTTAATCCCCCAACCTCCTGCTCTTCACCGCAAGCCGGTAGATGAGCCAGCCGTGGTAGAGCACAAACGCCAACAGAGCGCATTCCACCAGCACGTACAAGGTCGTGTCCACTTCAAAATGCCACAGCCGCAAGCTGCTGTTGGCTACAATCTGCGCTGCGGCCGGCAGGTTGACATAAAACAGCGCGAAGAAGGCCAAAAACAGTGGCAGCACCGGCAGTAGCAACGTCGCGCGAACCTGCTTGCGGGCTTTTTGGCGCGCAATCTCCCCGGACATGTGCTCGTCCAATTGCAGCGCCTGGTTGATTTTGGGCAGCGCCAAATTGAACAAAAAAGTCGTCAGGGCCAGCAGCAGCCCGGAAATCGCCACAATGTCATTCATCTTCTGCATCGAGCATCAACTCCCTGCGCAACAAAACATACGAATCCTCGCTAATTTCGAATTGACCGGCGCTGCCCCGGCGTTTGGTGATCAGCTTGTAGGTCGGCTCGTTTTGTGTGATCAGCATGTTCAGCTCCTCGCGCACCACTTCCGACTGGATCACCACCAAGTACAGATCATCGGCGTGCTCGGCGGTTTCGAGGGTGTGCTGCAGGGTGGCGGTGAGCACATCATCGAGCCGGTTGCGGTAGCGCGACAGGGTGTTTTTGAGCAGGGTTTTGCTCTGACTTTGGGTGAGCTGGAAAATGGTGGAAATTTGCAGCTCGGTCGGCAGCAGGGGATGAAAATAGTTCAGGGTCAGGTAAAACAGCCGGTGCTGCTTGACCTCGTCGGCGCGGTTCGGCATGCCGCCCTCGACCAGCATTTCGAGATATTCGGTCAGCGCGGCCTTGGCCATTTTGTCGAGTGCGCCTTGCAGCTCGCTGTCGGCCAGCTTCAGGGTCTTTTTGACCAATTCCTGATTGGCTTCTTCAAAATCGAGCTCACCAATTTCAAATGAAATTTTCATGTTGTCCTCCAATCGACAGGGCATCAAGATATTCATGCAAAGCCGCTGAGACGCGAAGGTTGCGCAAAGTTCTTTTTCGCGGAGCTTTGCGATTTTGCGCCTTTGCGTGAGGGCTTACTTCACCCATTGATCGAACGCAAGATAGTTACAACAATGCAGGCAAAAATTCAAGCAGTAATTCGTTGATTCGGTGGTAGTGGTTTGGTGAAAAGGCAGTGGGTAGATGCTTATTTTAGGAAGGGGTACTACAAAGCTCTTCATTTCGTGGTTTGGAGACTTGGTGGTGAAATATCAAGCCTATTATCGGAAAGTCGGATATTCACGCAAAGCCGCTGAGACGCCACGATGGCGCAAAGTTCTTCTTTGCGGATGCTTTGCAGCTTTGCGCCTTTGCGTGAGTGCTTACCCGAACAGCTCATCCAAACACACCAGGGCGGCTTTGTGGCCCTCGGCGATCAGTGCATCGGTTTTGCTGGTGTCGGTGCGGCTGTAGGCGGCCAGCTCGGGCTTGATGACGAAATCCGCGTCGCTGGTCTGAATGCGGGTGGCATTGTCGAGGGCAATGTCGATGCTGCTGGTCAGCACATCGATCAGATCTTCGGGCGGCTGATAGCGGCGGTTGGCGCTGAGGTCGACGCCAATGGTCAGTTCCGCGCCAAGGTCGGCGAGCGGTGAAATCGGCACGTTTTCCAGCAGGCCGCCATCGACCAGCATGCATCCGTCGAGGTCAACCGGCGCAAAAATGCCGGGTACGCAGGCGCTGGCCGTCACGGCCCTGGCGACCTCGCCTTGCTTGAGCAGCTCTTTTTTGCCGCTGCTGAGATCGGTGGCCACCAGCGCGAACGGAATCTTTGCCTGGTCGAACCGGACTTCGCCCAAAATTTCCGTCAGGCGCTCGCCCATTTTTTCATTGCTCAGCAAACCAAATTTCGACAGCGACAGGCTGGTGACATCGAGCCAGTCGAGTTCATGCACGAACTCGCTGATCTCGTCCGCCGACTTGCCAAATGCGTACAGGGCGGCGATAAACGCGCCGATACTGGTGCCGGTCAGCGCTGCGAGGCGGATGTCATTCTCTTCGAATGCTTTCAGCACACCGATGTGGGCCGCGCCGAGCACCGCACCGCCACCGAGCGCCAGGCCGATTTTTTGCTTTTCTTTGGCCAAGATTTGAATTCCTTTTTGCTTTAATATCAGCGGTGCAGCAACTACCGCACGGTCGGGATTTGCAAGCAAGGCAATACGGTATTCGGGGCGACTGTGAGCGTCACTGTGTTGCCAATTTGAGGCTGCACAATGGCGAAACCCGCCTGTACATTTTTTTGAAAATCGCGCACCTCAGCATAGAACAGGTAATGCTGCCCCGGCTGCAAAGCGTCGCGCGGAATGTGGACTCGCCCTTTGAGATTACGCTCCCAGTTGCCTTGCCAAACCGGTACGCTTCCATCACACGGATAGCCCGGCGGCAGCAGTTGCAGGCTGACATACGGCGGCTGCTGATACATCGAATCAACGGCTGCATCTTCAAAGAACACCTCTCCGTGTATTTCAAGGTCAATTTGCCAAACTTCGGATTCCCTGTATTCAGGCATCGGTGCAGCGACCGGCAGGCTGCGCACCGGAGCATAGGATATTTCGGGAGTATCCCATCGCAAGCCGCCGTCGGTGCTGCGATATTGGCGGGCAGGGGTATGCAATATCAGCGTACCGGTGCCGCTGTCGAAAGTCAGGCTGTCACCCGGCTCGCGCAGCAGCCAACCGAGCGGCAGCCATTCGCTCTCCCCCGGGCTGCGACGATACACGGCGGGCGTGCCGGTTACCAGGGCAAAGTGATATGATATCCCTTTGACAGTGGCGTCGAGCGTTTGTGTGATCGTGCGGGGTGGGAAGCCATTATTGGCTGCCTGCCAGTGCTCACCTCCGTCAACCGATTTGTACACACCGACATTGGCGCCGGCATATACGATATTGGGGCGCTTCGGATCAACGGCAAAGGCGCGCGCGAACTCGCAGGTCAAGGTTGGACCGAGTTGCTGCCAGTCCAGTCCGCCATTGCTGCTTTTCCAATTGGCATAATCGCTTCCGGTATAGAGTACTTGCGGATTGGACGGATCGCGCGCCAGCCCGGAAATCAGGTACGCACCATAAAAAGGCGTGCGGATTTGTGGAGATAAGCCGCGGTTCATCGGCACCCAGCTTTGGCCGTGATTGTACGATTTGAACAGGCCCTGGTGATGGGTCCCGAGCAAGACTTCACCGGGTTGATCGGGATGGAACAGAATGGTATCAGTGCGGCGATAGATACCGGAAATCGTTTTATGTGCCCAGGTGTCGCCAGCATCGTAGCTGACGTGATAACCGCCCTCCCAGCGTGCGCCGATGAAAACGGTGTTTGGATTATGCGGATCGACAGCGATTTTTTGAAAGCGCCCGAAACGCCATAGACGATCAATCTTGGTTGTTTTACGAAATTGGCGCTGAAAACCGGCATAGTCGAAAACATGCTGCCATTTTTGCGTACGAATATCATTGCTGCGATACACACCATCGGGAGCCAGCACAAACACACGATTGCTATCCTGTGGATCGAGTGCGACATCGGCGATGGTGGTGCCAGCCAGGCCAATCTGCTGCCAGCTTGTTCCACGATCGTTGGACAGCCACAGTCCGCTTTCGAGGCCACCAGTAATTAAACGTGCCGGGTTTTGTGGGGAAATTTTGAGCGTGTAATGTCGGGTGACCGAGTCTGATGGGCTGATGCTTAGCCAGGATACCGAATCTGCTGTGCGGCGAAAGAGGCCCGCGCCATTGGTTGCGGAGTAGATGACGTCCGGGGTAATCGGATCGATAGCGAGTTGCTGAATGTAAGCTGCGGCCGGCGAATTTTGTGGGGCTGCCTGCGTTGCTGAGAGGCTGCAAACGGCAATGAAACGGATCGCCCAATGCCTGGCTGTTGCCATTATGCAGCCTCCATTCCTGCCATTGTGCGTGCAGGCAACTCCGGCGCAAAAACATAGCCCGGATCCTCTTTTTGGCGCTGCAAAATCGCAATGATCTGGCGCCAGGTTTCGAACAAGCCATTCGGGCAGTACGGCAGATCGTGGCGGATCAGCCGGTGCAGCTTGCCGAGGTGGTAGCATGGCACCGCTGCATACATGTGGTGCTCGATGTGAAAATTCATGTGCCAGTACAAAAACTGCACGAACGGATTGAGCAGGATGGTGCGGGTGTTGAGACGGTAATCGGGCACGTTGTCCTGCATGCCGCTATGCTGGGCGTTGTTGCACAAAAACAGCAGCCAGCCGCCATAAAACGGCGCCAAGGTGGTGAGCACCGGCAGCATCCACCAGCCGAGCGCGATGGACACGGTCACCAGCAGGGCGTGGCCGATCAGCAGCGTGCGCGCCCAATTGAACAGTCGACGTCGTTTTTCGGTCGCTTCCGGAGGGAACAGCAGGTTGGCCCACTCGCCCTCGACTTTACCGAGCGCTACTTTCGCGACGCTTTTTACCATCCCGAACAGGCCCCAAGGGTTGATGAAGGCAACCTGCAGGAAATTTTTCAGGGTGATTTTGGTCGGCAGCACGACTTCGAGATCGTCCGGCGGGTGCAGGGTGTATTTATGGTGCGCCTGGTGGCTCTCCCAAAACATCACCGGATCGTACCAGCCCAAAAAACTGAAGATGCGCAGAAAAACCACGTTGAGCCATTTGGTTTTAAAAACGGTTTTGTGGCACAACTCGTGGAAACCGTTGAGCAAAAAAGCATAGAAGGTTCCGTGCGCGAACAGGAGAATTGGCAGTGCCCACAGCGGGCCATTGGCAGCGGTGTACCAGGACGCGCCACCGGTTAGAAGCAGCAGACCGAGATGACCGAAAGTTTGCAGCAAACCACGCCAATCACTGCGTTGGTTGAGCTTGTGCAACTCGGCGCGTGGCACGGGCGAGCGGTGCCATTCATATTTGCTTGCTTTGGATTCGTTCATAAAGGCTCTCTTTTTGCTGGTGAAAAGGATTGGCCGCGAATGTAGCGAATGAACACGAATTTTGAAAATCATGTTGTACAAAACTGACCGAGGCTTGCGCTAAAAACCGCAAAGAACAGAATACGCGGAGAAAAGAGTCTGCTCTGCGGCCACGGCGCTCTCCACGGCTTTATAAATCAGAGCTTGCACGCTGGATACAAAAAAATGAAAGCGCTTATCAGAAAAAAGTGATTAAATACCAAAGTATCATTACCTCATTACAGGAGATCAGAATGCCTCAATTTTATACAAAGCTTGGCTTGGTGCTATTGCTATTGGTGCAAACTGTTTTCGGGCAAAACTATAAGGTGGCAACAGATGATTTCGTGGGGCAAGCTGAACTGGCGGACAAAGATGTGCGAGCTATCTTTCAAGATCGAAACGGCAATTTTTGGTTTGGCACCCGCAACAGCGGCGTGATGCGATTCGATGGCAAATCCTGGCAAGCATTTACGACTGAGCATGGCTTGCTCGCCAACGGCATCCTCGCAATTGTCGAAGACCGGGCAGGCGCGATTTGGTGTGCTGGCGGCGGTGGAGTGCAGAAATTTGACGACGAGAAGTGGACAGCTTTCGCGCTCAAAGATGATATCGGACTGAACGGTAGGGTGGTTTTTGCCATTCGGGAAGATGCCGATGGGCGCAACTGGATAGGCAGCAGCGCCGACGCCAGCGTTTTTGATGGCACGAGCTGGCAAAATTACACGACTGAGCAGGGCTTGTCGCACAATGTCGTGCACGATGTGCTGGCTGAAGCATCCGGTACCATTTGGTTTGCTACCCGCAAAGGCGGCCTGAGTGCATTTGATGACACAGCTTGGCAGGTGCATTTACAGGAAGCCAACATCCGGGGGTTGCTTTTGGATGACGCCGGCAGGCTGTGGGCAGGCACAGCTTCACAAGGTGCGTACTCGCTGCTGCGTGATGGTACATGGCACCGCCACGCGCCGCACGAAACATTGATTCCGAAAGCGGTCGATCGTCATGGCGGTGTCTGGTTCGCCACAGAGGGTGCTGGCGCTTTTCGCTTTTACAAACAGAAATGGTTTCATCACACAGCAGCGGATGGCCTCGTCAGCGATGTGGTGTACTCCATTTTCGAAGATCGCGACGGCATTATTTGGCTCGGCACTGATTTGGGTGTGAGCCAGATGCAGATACAATGAAGCAAATTTGCCAATCCTTGTGATCGAATTCTCACTGCTGAATCACGCGATTGACGTTGGTCTTGGACTGGCCGGCCATTTTCAGGAAAACGTCCAGCGGCACCAGCTCGTATTCGTCCGGAAGCTGGCCGAGAATCGATTTCACCCGCGACACGGAGCTGGTTTCGCGGATGTGCAGCAGCAAGAAATACGGACGCTTGTCGTTGAGCCGCCCCAATTCCAGCAGGTCGTTGACCGCTTCCTGCTCCGAGACCGTCGGCGACAGATAATACTGAAACGACACCATCGGCCGGCCGTCTTTGAGGTAATTGGTGTTGGCCGGCACATATCCGTTGACGAAGCCAATAGCATCGGGCATGTTTTCATAATAGGCATCGACCACGCGCTGGGTCAAATCGGCAAACTCATGGCGCGGGCTGGTGCGCGAGTAATCCATGATGTCGAAAACATGCAGATCGAGCCGCTTCATCAGCGAATCGGCCCGGCGCAGCAGGCCCGGCAGCTTGTCTTCGGGCACGGCTTTCGGATATATGTAGCCCGGCCCCGATAGTGCGCCGATGAAATAGTCATTCGGCGTGGCGGTGGCGTAGAAAAACTCCAGCAGGCTCGGCGCCAGCCAACTGTAATTCATCAGCGTCTCCCAGGCATAGGGGATTTCCCCGCGCCCGGGCATCAGCCAGGCACCGATGCCGATGCCATCGGTTTGAATGTTGGCGATGTAAACCTTGTTTTCCGGCTTGTAGCTTTTGCCCGGCTCGATATTGTGGTTGTTTTTGAACTCGAATCCTTCTGAAAAGCCGATCTGATTTTCAAAACTGATATTCGGGTTGCTGTGCAAACCCAGCACCGGCAGGCCGAAGCTCGAACACAGCGTGACGTGCTGGCTCTCGCCATCTTTGGCATAGGAATGCCAGCCCATCACTAATGCGTCCGATCGCATATCGCCGAGCAGCTCTTTCGCCAGTTCGATCTCTGCAGTGTCCTCCGGAGCAGTCGATAAATCCTGGAAAAAGACCTTGTTGCGCACACCCCAATCCGCTACGCCCGGCAGCATCACACGACCTGAGTGTCCGCCAAGCCAAATGATGAATTTGCGGCTGCAATCTTGCCAGTACTGCTTTTTCGCCCAACTGTAAATGTCGGCATCGCTCATGCCGGCAAAGGTGCCACGGAAGTCGGCGATTTTCTTCAGCCCGAGCGAGTCGAGCATTGGAATCTGTTCTTCGGTGGCAACCACAGCGTCTTTCAGGCCGGAAACGGTGTAGGCGACAATCAGCGAGGTGCGGACCTTTTTATCCCAAACCACATAGCCTTTGACGTGATTGCGCAGGGCTTCAATGGCCTGGCGCGGTGTTTTCAGCATGGTGAAACTGTAGCCACGGTCGTCGCGGTACCATTCGTACAGGCGGCGCGTGTAGGTAAACTGCCACGATTCCGGATAAATCAGATAGAGATTGGCGCCGTCGCGGTTGGCCAGGCCCTGTAAGCTGATGAGCAAAGCCTGTCGTTGCAGATCGCCCTGCACCTCCCAGTTGTCCTCCAGTTCCATCATGTAAGAGCGCATGCTGTCTTTGATTTTCAGCACGTAAGTGGCGGTGGGCTGCTCGGCGCGCGAGTCACGCTCGATGGTGTAAGTGAGCAAATCGTGCCGTCGCGCGATGGTGAAGCGATGGATTTCATTGACGGTTTTGCTGCCCTGCGCGAGATCGACCTGATAGCTTTGCTTGAGTTGCAGCGTGCGACCGCTGTCGGTCCAGGTGGCGGAAAATACGCGGTCGGTGCCGTGTTTGGCAATGAGCGCGGAGTAGTAGGTGGAGAGCGTATTGCGGTCGGTGACCGGCGCAAGGAATTCGGAGCCGTCCGGCGTGAATGTGAGCGTATCACCGCTGTCGCTGCGGCGTCCCCAGTTGCGAATCAAGGTCACCTGCCCGTCGCTGGTCTCGAATTGCAACGACAGGCGATTGGTATAGCGATTGACGTTTGGGCTCATCGGCGGGATGATTTCCCACGTGTTGTTAAAGGCGGTTTCATGTTGGGCAAAGAGAGGAGAAGCGGCAAGCACGGCGCTGCACATCAGCAGCCGGGCAAAGAATTTTAGGCGTATCATAGCACGTCCTTTTGAATAAAGAAATGAGCGGATTGACTGGCAGAATTGCGCGAAGACGAATGCAGCCACGAAAGCACATGAATACAATCTGGCCATTTCTGGCTGTGTAAATTCGAGTTCATTCATGGCGATGCGACAAGAAATCGTTTGTCACAAAAGATGGCGGATTTGAGGAGGAATGTCAAACCTTTTCCGCCGGGGGATGCTTTCAAATTTTGATGCAAAACAGGGCGGGGCAAGGCAGGGGCATGGTGCACCTTGCCCCTACGAAGCAGGCTGAAGATATGCGTGCCGACAGCCCGCCTTGCGCTTGCTGCAAAATCATCAACTCGCTGCGAAGCTGATGCCGCGCTTTTCATCGTGCTCGATCTCACCGATGGTGCCGCCGTGCCAGCGCTCCACCGCGCAGTAAAAGTGGAAAAGCTGGCCGTCTTTTGCGATCATTGCCGGCTTGTGCGCATACAGCGAGTCCAGCGTGCCTTCGGGGCCGACGTCGATCAGCAACTCGTCGAGCTTGTGCCAGTTCAGCAGATCCGTGGAATAGGCTGCGCCGTCGCGGGCGTGGCCATCACTGCTGAGGCCAAAATAAAACATCACCCAGTGGTCGCCGTCACGGTAGACTGCCGGATCAGAGGCGAAACGATCATCAAAAGCACCTTTATCGCCTAAACGCAACACCGGATTGCCGGGGTGGCGTTGCCAACTGACCAGATCGCGCGAGGTCGCCATGCCTGTCTGCTCGAACCACGGTTGTTTGTCGCGATTTTTGGCGTTGTAAAAAAGGTGGTAGGTGCCATCGTGTTCCATCAGCCAGGATTTGTACAAGCCACCAGACTCCCAATCCCAGTCCGGCGACGGCTCAAGTATCGGCGGGCCAACCTCCCAATGGCGCAAATCAGTGGAAAAGCACAAACCGATCACTGCCGGGCCGCTCTCGAATCCAGGGCGCGGGTAGGCATGGTAGGTGCCGACAAACCGGCCATCAACCTTTTTGAGTGCGCCGTTGCCATACAAATCGTTGTCGCGCAGCATGCCGGTCATCGCGATGTTGAATTCGGTCACTGAGCCTTTGGGGCCGCGACGAATCAGCAAACCCTGGTTTTGCCAGTTGACCAAATCTTTTGAAACAGCCAGTCCGGTCTGATAGCCGATGCCGTCCCATCCGACATAGGTCATGCAATAGCGTCCTTTGTGGGAGAACAGAAACGGACAATCGAGGCCGTGGCTGTCGAATGCACCGGCTTTGTAGGAAGGAGTGAGCACCAGTTGGCCATGTTTATGCGGCGTGCGGATACGCTGGAGAATGGTTTCTGGATCCATCGGTCTTTTCCTTGTTTGATGTAAAAAGTAGTGTGTTTTGCGTGATCGGTTGATCATTTGCCTGAAGATATTACAGTGCGTTTTTGCCTGGATATCGAATGCAGCAGCAATCCGGCAAATAGAGTGAAAGCAGCAACGACTAAAAGGATGACCAGCATTCTCATCCATGGTGCGCCAAATGCGATGCGCTGTTGTGTAAGCGTGATGGCAGCGTGTAGCCAAATCAACGTGCCGAAGTAGGCGAGGCCCTGCATAAAAAGCAGGCTCCAGTTTTTACGTATGAACAAAATAAGCGGCGAGGCACCAAGCAGTAACGCGAGCACGGTTTGCCCATCACGCAAGAAGTGTGCGCCCAATATGATCATGGCGATTACAATGGGGATATATTTCAAAGCGAGTCTCCCGGATTGAGAAGTGCGATAAAAATCGTTCGAGCGCGAGATGCAGGTAGAGTGGAGGCAGGCAATGAACGAAACAGATGAATTGATGGGTTTAAATTTAGAAAAAATGCAGATTGACGCAATAGAATTCCGGCAAGGCTACTGGACCGGGCCAGCGACAATCGCCGTGGAAAAACCTTTGTCACGTAGCTTTTCGAAAGTAATATTGGCCTCGTTTGCGGACATGTAACGCCCAACACAGACGTAATGCAGACCGTTTTGGATAATGACATGGCTTCTGATGCGCGCCTCGGCAAGTTTTCCTTGATGAGTCGCCGTCTCCGCAGGCGAGGCGAAGGCGCCGGTCAGCACCGTGTAATAACTGATGTTGAAATTCGATGTATTGATCTGCTGACGTGGCCGTAGCTGAATGCGCGGAATAGGGATATTTTTGATGCGTTCGAGGATAGGGCCATCCATGCCACCGATAATGAAGGCGAGCAGGTAAAGCATAATGTAAAATATGCCGCGTGAAATGAACCAGAAAACCATTCCAACCAGCATATAGCCTTTTTGGGCGCGGGGACTTGGAGGCACGGATAATCTTCCTTCAGATGCTCGAGTCAAAAGATGTGAGTGAATGATAAAGCGTCAATTCGAAGTGCGCAAGAAACGATACATTTGAAATTGAACCTGCAGACAAGCATGTTCAAATTATACACGTTTGTGGGCAGGATAGTCAAAATCCCTTGCCGGCTTCAAGGCCGCTTCAAATGAAAATGACGATCTATTGCTTTTCCGGATTGATGCAGTTTCAGAAAATGAAATGACAAACAAGCTTGCTTTGCAATGACAATTCGCTACAGGCATCAGTGTACGCCAGTCAGGTACAGGAATTCACCACCAGATTCGGAGAGACAGCCAGGTTATCGAACGATTTGGGCGCGACCGAAACCCTTGCTTTGCACTTTTTGCAAAGCTATTTCGGCTTGTGAGAGCGTGCTCAAACTTCCTATGTAGATCACATACTGACCATTTGCGAAAAACTGTGAGCTGACAATGTTCGACGCGCGCAACCGGCTGATGACCTCGCGGCCTTGCACCTCCGTATCGACTCTGTCAACAATCACCGCATACAGCTTTTCACCAGGGATGGCCGGCAATTCAGCTGTGGACGTGGCCGAAGATTCTGAACTGGAGAAAAATGGCAGATTTCTAATAAAATCAACCATGTTTTGTTGTGAGAAGCCGATCAAATAGACGAGTATAAGAACAGATAAAGCGGAAATGATGACGACCGCTTTTTTGACAAATTTTCCCAAGGCTTCCCAGAAAACATCAAACGGTTTTTTCGGTGGTGGCGGCGGGGCTGGTTTCAGACCAAAAATCCAATTTCCTACCGGGAACATAATCTCCCCCGTGGTTGCGTGTTCTTGTGCCACTCAACGCGCAGCACAGACATGATTGGATGATTTTTGCTTCAACCCGGACAGCATGCGCACACATGACGGCACCTGTTTAAGTCAAGCAATTGTATCGGCAATGGTCGTTTGCCTGTCTTGGTCAGCCTCGAATGCGTAAGAAAGAGCGAAACGTTCCAGTCTGGAATGAGCCGGCTTGGTCGAAGCAAAATTGTGAATGGATTATCCTACTTAAATTATTCACAAAAATCAAGTTTTTTCAAACCTTAGCCTGCTTGCAGAAACACGCGTAGCAGATCGTTTCAGGTGGTTTACTGCAAATACCAATCGGCGATGACCTGCTCGGCTGGTTTGCCATTCGGCGTAAAACCGGTGTGCTGCAATCCACCATCACGCAAATCGGATGGCCATTTCCACCAGTATATGCCTTGCAGCCAGTTCCGGCCGCTAAAAGCTTGAATAACAGCTTCGTAGCTCTGCCGCTGTCCCAGCATCTCCGGCATCTGTCCACGACCATCGATGTACGGCAGGATCCAGGGTGCGGACCGGCTGGCAAAGCCGATCTCGGTGATGATGACGGGTTTGCCGTATTTTTGAGCGACCGACTCGATCAGGCGCATGTTCTTGCGTGCACCTTGCAGCAGATCGCCGGGCTGCGGATTTTCGCTTTTGCTGAGCGGATAATAGCAATTCACACCGATGGCATCGAGCGCATCCCAAAAGGTGATTTTTTCGAACTCGTCGCCCCAATTGGCCGCATACACCAGTTTGCCGCCATAAAGCTTGCGCAATCGCGCGATCAGCTTGTGCCATTCCGCCTCGTGGCCAACCGTCGCCTGCACCATCTCCACGCCGATCACCAAATGCTCGAACCGGCACATTTGCGCCAGGAGAGCATAATGCGCGATCCACTGCTCATAGTGGTGAAAAAACTTTGGCCAGTGGGCCGGATCATCCATTTTGATGTCACCTGGCCATGAACGACCGGCCCACAAGTGCGGCTTCAGCATGACCTGCATACCCTGTTCGCGCGCGAAATGTCCTGCCACGATCAGGCTTTCGTCATTTTCCGAACCTGTGCCATTGCTTTTGCGCATTGGGCTCGGCTCACGATTGCTGCGTGGGTAGCCAAACGGCGTGATGGAGATCGCGTTGGCGCCAAGCTCTGCCAAACGCGTCAGGCTGGCCCTGGAGGTCGTACCCATATAGCCGTTGTACACTGAATAGCCCTCATGGGCGTAGCAAAATCCTTTTAAAAATGAAGCGCCGCCAGCCATCAAATCAGGCTGCGAATTCTGCAGCATGTTCTGACACCAACGCTGCCAGCTGTCCTGCAATCCCGACGGAAAGCGCCTGGTGATCTCAGCCTGATTGAGTGTGGCGGGAGTAGTGTGCAAGACAGCTTTCAGACTCGCTGCACCATTATGAAAAAGAATAAATTGCAGGAATGTTGCCAATTCGGCACCAATAACGAAAGGCGAGTGTTCTTCAGCCGGATTGTTGGTAAAGAGCTGCACAAACGGTACGAAAAAGTCGTTGTGAAAGAAGCGCCCCGCCAACACCGGATAGCCTTCGCGACCCCATGCATGCGAAAACAGGATGCCAGAGGCCATCCGGATGTTGTCGTTTGGGATGCTTCCGGCCCATTGCCAGCACAGGTACTCGGCGATGGCAGTAAAATCATCGCCGAGCAGAGCTGAATTGAAAACAATATGGATCGTATCATCGCCGGGTTGCCAGCTTGAAAGCCGCGAGTCACCGGTAGCGATGGTTTTGTGTTCGGCAGTATCGTATAGTGTCAGTTTGATTGGCAGCGCTCTGGCGGAATCCTGGAAAGCCAACTGCCGCAATTGTCTGCGCGCGAGCTGCTGTTGCTGCATCAGGAAGTTGAGAAGTTTTTGCTCGTCCGGGGGCGTACCAAAGAAGTCGACAATGAGGGTGCTATTCTCGAAAATTCGTTTTTTATCGCGCAAAAAATGCACATCAGCGTTTATATCTGATTTTGTAGACAGGCTGCTTAGAAAGCCGTATGCCACGACCTGATTGCCACGCAGCACAGTGTAGTCCCCGTAGCGCTGCATTCTTCGGCCGCTGCGCTGCAAATAGGCAAGAATATGCCGGTCGTCATTTCCGGAGATGATCGTGATCGATTGCACCGAACGGTTCGGGCTTGGGGCAGACAGAACCACCACATCAGCATTGTTGTCGTATTGCGTACCATTGATGGAGAAGCTGCGATCAGCGAACTCCAACGGCAAATATGCGGCGAAGTTGCTGATTTGTGGATTGCTGGCTGGCGTGCCGAGCAGGAAAAGCTGTTCGCTTGCTGCTGCGCTGTCTGCCGCCGAAGCTGGGACGGCACGGACGGCAAAGTAGCGCCGGCGCGTTTCAAGCTGGTCAAAATAGGTGCGATACGCCTCAGCCTGGGCCCCACGATCCGGATAGATGTATGTGAGTATGCGAGCTGGTCGTTCTTGCTGCGTTGTACCTGCAAACTGTTCGCGCGGCGGCTCGACCGAGGTTGCACGGATTTTAAATCCGATAAACAGGGCTGCTGCGCCTGAGAGTGCAAGCAGAAGGGTGATTTTTTTCATGCAGTTTATTGTATAAAAAGCCCGGCCAGGGTTTGCGGCAAATCATTGTAACGCGCACTGCTCTCGTTTGACAAAATGCCAACCACAACGCCCGATTCAGGATAGATGATCAAAAAAGCGGTGCCGCCGACAGAGCCGCCGCTATGTCCAACCCAGTGCCGGCCTGCTTCGTCGGTTCTGCTCACCCAGCCAAAGCCGTAGTGGGTGTTTTTGCCGTTTTTTGTATGCATAGGAGTTTGAAACAGGTCGAGTGTTTGCTGTTTTAAAAAACCACCCTGCATGTGAGCGGAGCCGAAGCGTACCAAATCCCGGGTTGTGGCCAGAAATCCGCCGCCGGCCCATTTGTAGCTGTTATCCACATAAGGCGCGTTTTGCAAATTGCCCTTTTCATCGCGTTGGTAAAAGTCAGAGCGATAGGCGATCAAGCTGTCGTTGTGATCGGCAACGGTTTCAAACATGCCGAGCGGCCAGAAGACATTTTCATACATGAATGGCAAAAAATCCTCCCCACTCGCGCCTTCCACCACTGCGCTTATCAAATTCCAGCCGTATGAAGAATAGGAGTAGGCAGTCTCGGGTTCAAAAAGCAAGGTGTCGTCTTTAAAAATTTCCAGCGACTCCGTCACGCTGTCAAATTTTTTCGCCATCAAAAATTCCAGATTACGGTAATGGCGAATGCCTGCGAGGTGGCCGGCCACCTGGCGTGTCGAAATCGGCCAGCGTTTTGTAGGGAAAGCTGGCACATAGGTCTGTACAGGTGCATCGAGGTCGAGTTTGCCCTGCTCGTATAACAAGGCAAGCGCACTGGCAGTCAGGGTTTTCGAGACGCTGCCGATGCGGAATTTCGTCAATGGTGTAACCATGGTGCGGTTTTCGACATCGGCAAATCCGAAACCCTGTGACCAAACAATTTTGCCGTGCACAGCAACCGAAACCGACATGCCGGGGATTTTTACCACTGCGCGGTGTGAATCAACCAATGCTTGCGCTTGCTGAATCGATGATTGATATGGGTTGGATGGTGCAATTGCATAGGGTGCGCCGGATTGTGCGGCAGCCACGCCAAGCCAGATAAGAACCATGAGAGCAGAAAGTTGCCATTTCAGGAACCGTTTTGCAGACATTATTTCTCCCATCACTTATGTGTATTTTGCTGAAGTTTGCCTGTGCAACATAGCCGAATTGTGACAAAAGGCAATCGCTTTGCAACCAATATTCGGACCGAACGCATCCAATTTGCTATCAATTGTGCACTTTTCTCGGCTATGGTCAGTATTTTTGCTGGATTCGTCATAAAAGTTTTCACATTTATGCACAGCAGATTATTTTGTTCCTGTTCGTTTCGGGTGAGTAGCGCAATTGGCTACTTTACCCGGTTGGATCGCCTGAAATACGGCAGACGTGCTGCACAGAGCCACTCGCCGCGCGATGTCACTTCCAAACCTGCCTGCTCGCACCGCCCCTTCACCTGGAATACGCTTCGTCGTAAAGGTTGACTTTCGCCATGCGCATGCACGCTCAAACCATATTCGAACACGGCTTTTGAAAATGTGATGGAGTTTTTATGCTAAAACGACGAATTCGTTCCGTGCTGATTCTATTAGCAGCGGCACTTCCTGTGGCCGCGCAAACGTCCAATTATGATTTGCCCATTCGCGAGCATGTCTTCGATAACGGTTTGCGTCTGTTGGTGCTGGAACGCCCCGGAGACCATCGGGTGGCGTGCAAAATATTTACCGATTTTGGTGCCATGGTCGAAAAACCGGGCGATTTGGGTTCTGCTCACTTTATTGAGCATTTGATGTTTAAAGGCACGAAAACACTCGGCACGATCGACTGGTCGGCTGAAAAGGAGATTATCGCACAGATTTACGATACAGAAAAGGCCCTCATCAATGCGCTGAACAGAGCGCGTAATGCGACCCGCCAGCGCGGCGTTTTTCACGATTATGAACATGCTGTTTCCACCGCAGAAATCGACAGCCTGCATCTTGAACTGGCGCGCCTGGATAGCACCGCCGCTCAATACCGCAAAAATGGCGAAATGATGACCTGGTATCAGGGCTATGGCGGCACGCATTTGAGCGCGACCACCGAGCAGGAATACATGAAATTCGATATCAATCTGCCAGCCAATCGGGTCGCATTGTTTTTGCGCGTGGAGGCCGACCGCATGCGCAATTCCGTGTTTCGCGAATTCGACCAGGAGCGCATGATTTTGCTTGAACAGCGCTATGGTGATTTGAATCGCCCCACTACACCTTACCATGAAGCGATGAATGCATTGGTGCAAACCGTGCATCCGGTCTATTGGCCGGAAGGATATCTCAGCGATTTCAGTCAGTATACCCGGCATGGCACGCGTGATATGTACAGCAACTATTTCGTACCCAACAACACCAGCCTGATTTTTGTCGGCGGCGTGACGCTGGAGCAGATGATCCCGCTGGTACGCAGCTATTTTGGCTGGATGCAGCGTGCGCCCGAGCCGGAAAGGGTACGGGCCATCGAGCCGGTACCACAGGCTGAAAAGCGCATGATCTATCGCAGTGACGACCTGCGGCCGAGAGTGGAATTGCGATTTGGCATGCCGGGCATTGGTCATCCCGAGCGCCCGGGCTTCGATGTTCTGGGGCCAGTATTGGATAAGTCAATTTCTGATGCGATGCGGGCTGCGCGCATTAGCGGCAGCGCCAATATCAATATGCGTGTCGTGCACACCAGCCGGTTCGGTGTACCATCGAGTTTCAATATTGAGTGGGTGCTGGAAAACGAAAGCGATTTGGCATTAAGCGAGCAGATTTTGCAGGATGTCATTCGACATTTAAAGGTTGAATTGGTATCGAGCGATGTGTTGCAGACAGCCAAAAAGAAACTCCGCAGCGAATGGTATCGTACTGCACTCTCCGCAGATCAATTGGCTTTCGAAATCGGTCATTTTCAAGTGATGGATCATTGGACGACTCTGAAAAAACACCTTGATGCGCGCGAGCACACAACAGCAGCGGATTTGCGGCATATCGCGCAACGCTATTTTGTGGCTCAAAATTTGTCAGTTGGCATTGTCAAAAGTCCGGAAGACGAAGATCGCAAAGGAGGTGCAGAATGAAGACATGTTTAAGACACCGTGCACTATCCGCTGACGCGTATCCGCACGAATTTCTTCGCTTGATAGCGTGTCTGTTTTGCGTAGCAATATTTTCGCCGCTTGTTGCACAAGATTACACCCATCCCCGAAATATGGCTTTGCCAGCGAGCGCATTTGAGCGTCCTGATCCGCTGGCACATCAGGTGCGTCTCAATAATGGCCTGGTTGGTTATATCGTGGAAGATCACATCGTGCCTATGGTAACTTTAACCGCATACATCAATGCCGGTTCGGCCGATGCCGCTAAAACCGGGGCTGCCGAGGCGCTGGCCTATGTTCTGCAGAACAAAGGTGCAAGCAGCATGTATGCCGGTGGCTTCCGCATCACCCTTGAAAATATGGCTGCTGAATATAGCGTGAACCTGACCGCCGAGTTGCTCGAAATCCGCCTGAATGTGCCAGCTGAAGATACCTGGGGAGCGCTATTGCTGCTGGCACAGGCACTCAAGGAGCCCGATATCGGCGCCGATACCATCATTTCCCTGCGCAATCGTGCGGCGCGAGCACGAAATCGTCCAGGCGCAGACAGCGGCTATGAAGGCTCACTTGATGAAGCGGTACAGCGATTCAAAAGCCATCTTTTCAGCGGCCACCCCTATGGCAGAAAACCGTCTGCAACCGATTTTGGTGCGCTGGCGGTCGAAGATGTGCGCGCTTATCAGCAGAGTTATTTGACTCCGCGTAATACGGTAATTGCCATTTCCGGCGATTTCAGCGCCGGCGATGTGCGCTTGGCGTTCGAGCAAAGCTTTCAGGATTGGGTCAGCGCGCCAAAACCAAAGCGTCCGGTGATTGCAGCAATCGATACTGCTACTCAGCGTCGTGTGTACGCATATGATGTCGATAAATTGCAGGCCTGGCTGGTGCTTGGTCACGAATTGCCGGTAGTGCCGCTCGAAGATCAGGCTTCGCTGGAAGTGATGAACTATATTCTCGGAGGCGGCCATTTTGATACGCGTCTGTTCCGCGAGACCCGCGACAAACGCGGTCTGACCAATGACGATAGCGGCTTTCCCGAAGCCAACTGGCGTGGCCCCGGAAGTTATACGTTTCAAACCTACGGCCGGCCCGAAGTCGTGCATCTGCTGGCAGAGCTGACCCTAAAAGAAATAAAGCGGATTCGCACAGAGCCCGTGAGCGATGAAGAATTATTTGTGGCGAAAAATGCGCTTGCAGACGGCGTGTTTGAAATGCAATTTGAGAATGGCCATACCATAGCCCAGACGTTTGCAAAAGAATGGCTGCGCTATGGCAATCATGCTGCCTCCGCAAGCTATCGTGATCGAATTCGTGCGGTAACTGCAGAAATGGTGCGGGCTTCTGCGCAAAAATATCTGCATCCGGACCGCATGCAACTGGTTGTGCTGGGGCCGCAGAGCAAAATCGAGAATGCAGAATATCCGGAAGGCGGCTTGCGATTGCAGGATTTCGGTGAATATGTTCAGGCCCAATAGCGCGATTTCTCTACTTTTTTAGCCGGCCATTTTGCAAAGTCAGCACCATCTCGCAGCCCAAGCCTGGGTTGCCGACTGAAATGCTGCTGTCGTTTTCTTCCAGCAATAGCTTGACAATGGCCAGTCCAAGACCTGTTCCTTGGTGGCGTGTGGTAAAGAAGGGTTGAAAAAGCCTGTCCCGGTCTTCTGAAATGATGCCGGGACCGTTGTCGCGAATCGCGAGCAGGATCTGCCTTTGCCTGGTCTCTGCCGCCACAACGATTTGGCCATCCTTTTTGTCATCAATGGCCTCACAAGCGTTTTGAAATAAATTGATCAAAATCCGGCGCAGATGCTCGGGATCGATATACACTGTCAGTGCATCATCGAGTTCAAGCTGCCATCTGATATGCGGATGTGCCGATCCCACCAGATCGCGGGCATTTTGCACGGCCCCCACCAATGTGACAGCTTGCTTCGCTGCGGTTGCTGGCCTGGCAAAATCAAGAAAATCGCTAACGATCTGTTTCAGGTGCCGCGTTTCAGCCAAAACTTTTTCGATGGAGATTTTCTGCTCGCCTTCCAGTTTTTTATGCAGCAAGCTGGCAAAGAGTTCGATGCCGCCGAGCGGGTTGCGTATTTCGTGCGCGATACCGGCCAGCATCATTTGTTGTTGCTGGTGGCGTTGCGCAATCGCTTTGCGCATGTCGTCAATCGTCTGGGAAAGAAAGGCGATCTCGCTGCTTCCTGAGATGTCGATTTTTTGCTGATAATCCCCGCGGGCGATCGATTCCGCTGCCCGTTTGAGTTTTTCAAGCGGTTGCGTGACCTGCCGCGCCACGAACAGCGCAAAAAACAATGCTATCAGCACAGCGATTACACCGATGGTCAGCAGAGCCGAGCGTGTCTCCCGGACTGCCAGCAATCCCTCAGCGCTACCCTCCACGCACACAATTGCAACAATCTGCTGATCTCTCCGAATCGGCGCATAGGCTGCTTTAAATTCACTACCGGCATTGTCTTTGAAAAGTTTGGATGCCCTGGACTGGCCATCCTGAAATATTTGTTCGATTTCAGACGCGTCGAATTGCAGTCGAACATATTGTGTACCGATTGGCAAGCTGTTTTGACTGTCGTAATAAACACGGCCACCGCGATCGCAAATCAGCAGGCGGGAAATGTCTTCGTTTTGGGTGAAAATGCCCATTTCACTGGCGATGTTTTGTGCTGTGCGCGACTGGTCGTCGCCGGGCATGAGATTGAGCACCTGGGTGCTGCTGGCGTCTGTGGCGGCGAGGCTGGCCAGGGCGATCAGTTTCTGCGCGATCTCATTTTCGATGACGCGCCGGAGCTGAAAATCGACGTAGATGCCCGAAAAGGTGAGAACGGAACCGAGCAGCAGGAAAAAAAACGCGAACAGCCGGTCCCTGAGTCGGAGATTTTTGAACCGTACCACGGATCACTTCTGTTAAAAAAATGGCGTCTTGGCGAAGGAGCCTCTTGTGAAGCTTATCAGCCGCGACGCCTATTCTAAAGGCTGCGCACAGATTTCGATTCGCTTAGAAGAGGTGAATCAAGCTTGCACGCATTTGCATGTATTTCTGCGGATTTTTCTTCAACTCTTCCAGGATAACATTGAGCTTGTCGACCGCATCGTTTGCTTTCACGTATATTTCATCCTGGTACAGGGCTTTGCCAACGGCACCTTTTTGCTGCTCAATGCTGGTCAGAAGATGCTGGGTGGTGGTCAGAACGCTGTCGAGTTTTGCCATGACCTGCGGCAGGCGCTCGGTGCCATTGGCAAAATTTTGAACGGTGCTGTCGATTTCCTGCTCGTTGCGCTGCCAGGATGATTTCATTCCGGTCAACAGCGTGTCGATGTTGGTCAGCGTGTTTTGAATGTGACCCATATTTTTGCTGAGCGATCTGTCCAGTCGGGCGGTCAATTGCTCGGTGTTTCGGATGGTTCTCGAAAAATCGACGTGTGCCTGCCTTTCGAGCAGAGAATCCATCACTGTGTTGAACTTGCCGAGCAGGGTAGACGTTTGTGACATTAAGTCCTTTGCTGATCCTCCTGCATCCGCGAGGTCGTTGACATATTCTCCAAAAATCTGGCTATCTTCCTGCAATGGATCGCTGTTGCTGCCAAGTATCAGATCGATGTACTTCTCGCCGATCATTCCGATGCTTTTAATCGCTGCGCGCGAATCCGTCGGAAAATGGATCGAACCATCAAGCCATATGCGTACTTTTACGTATTTTTCGGCCAGACTCAGCTTTTGCACGCGACCAACCCGCAAGCCCGATACAGAAACGCGGTCACCCACTTCAAGGCCGGTGATATTGTCGAACAAAATATCCACTTCAAAACCATTTTGGCGTACAGGAATTTCACGCAGAAAGATGTAGCCATAAACCAAAATGAAAAGCGCAAGTATGATCGATACACCGACGGTGATTTCGCTACTCCATCGTCGCATGATAGGAATCTCCCTCTGTAGTAGGTGCTACATTAAGCCACTCGTGTCCCCGTGCACTCTCCAAAAACTCAAGCACTGAAGGTTCGGAACATTTCGCCAGCTCGTCCGGCGTGCCATAAAAACGAATGGTGCCATCGAGCATCGCTACTGATTTCGCGACGCGGTATACCGAGTGCATGTCGTGCGTGACAACGATCGAGGTCACGCCGAGTTGCTTATTTAAATCGATAATCAATTGATTGATACGATCCGCGCGGGGCGGATCCAGTCCCGTTGTCGGTTCATCATAAAGAATGACTTCGGGATCAGTAATAACGGCCCGGGCGATGGCTGCGCGCTTGCGCATACCGCCGCTCAGTTCTGCCGGGAATTTCTTTTCTATACCGTCCAGGTTGACCAACGAAAGCGCTTTTTTGACTTTCTCGCGAATCACCATCTCATTCAAACGCGTGTGGCGCCGTAGACCGAGCGCCAGATTGTCGCCGATATTGAGGGAGTCGAAAAGAGCGGAATTTTGAAAGACCATGCTGATTTTTTTGCGCACTTCATTCAAGCCGCGTACATCGAGCCGGGTCACATCGACATCGTTGACATAAACATGACCTTCATCAGGGTGCAACAATCCGATGATATGTTTCAACAAGACCGACTTGCCGCAGCCACTGCCGCCGATGATGGCTGTCGTGTGCCCATCCTCAATTTCAAGGTTCACACCACGCAGTACATGCAGTTGGCCAAAGCTTTTTTGGACTTCTTCAAATCTAATCATAAAAGATCTTTAACTCAAAAATTCAGCCGATTTCCCGGGAAGATTCTGTAGGAAAACAAAAATTTGAATACACTCCGCTAACCCAGGATGATTTTTGCCATCACAAAATCCAGCGTTAAAATCAGCAAGCAGGCGCTGACGGCGGCATTGGTGGCAGCACGGCCAACACCCTCTGCGCCTTCTCTTGTGTTCAAGCCCTGGTAGCAGGCAACCATGATAATCGACGCGCCGAAAAGGAAAGATTTGGAAACCGGCAGAGCAAAATCGTGCCAGGCTGCATACATTTTTGCGCCTTTAAAAAATTCGATCGTAGTGATATCGGCGAGGGAAATAGCAGTCAGCCAGCCTGAAATCATCGCGATTCCACCGGCGATGATCGAAAGCACCGGCACCATGACCAATCCTGCGATCAAACGCGGAACCACTAAATACGCGATTGGATTGAAAGCCATCGACTGCAGGGCATCGATCTGTTCCGTCACTTTCATCGTGCCAATCTCAGCGGCAATGGAAGCGCCAACCCGGCCGGACAAAACCAAACCGGTCATCGCCGTGGCCAGCTCCTGCAAGACAGCTTTCTCGACAACTGTTCCGGCGACGTATAGCGGGACCGTCTGGGTAAACTGCTTGATCGCCTGCAGGGCCATAACCATGCCCATAAAAATGGAAATGTAACCGACCACAGGCAAAGACCGAATGCCAATGCTCATCATCTGGGTAATAATCTTGTCCGAGTAGGTGCGGTAATCGCGCACTGCGAGAACCGTTTGGTAGCAGAGCTTTCCAAAACTACCGACATGAAAGACGAAATTGAGTACCCGATTTATAAGAAATTTGAATGGTATAAGCATTAAATTGAACTATTTTTAAAGTATAGAGCCGGAAAAACCAAAACATAAAATAACTTGAATTTATAAGAAAAAGTCAAGCTAATTTAGCGCCAGTGCGATAAGATTACAAAGTAACGTGATGAGCCGCTGCAATAGACCTTTGGAGATGCAGGTCCAAACCAGATAAATATAGCCTATCTTTGCAATAAAACAAGAACCTTCACCAAATATTCCATACAAATTTTTAAACAGCAGCATCCGCTTTGCATGAATGGATTTAAGGTGCGTTAGCGCAACAAATGATGAAATTTTCCAAGGTGCTGTGTTTTTGGTCGATGAGACTTGGATTGTGCATCATGCAAGAGTATTTTGCTAACAGAGCCATTCAAAAACACGTAAAATCAATCACTTGGTTGCGGAGATTCAATCGCCATGTTGCGCGTGAAGACTATTCAAATTACTCTCACTTTAGCATTCTTAAGTTGTTTGTTTTGGGCATGCGCTCAGCGTAATAGTGCTGCTTATTGCAGCGATTGGCCCAGTGAAATCACCCGAACCTACATCGGGCCTCGCTATTGGGCAAACCGTTTGCAGGACTGGAAGCTGGCGAATGGCCGGGTGGAGTGTGTCTTCAGTGGCAGAAACCGGAGTTTGGCTCTGCTCACGCACGAATTGGGCGAACAAACAGGCGATTTCGAACTGCGTGTCCGTTTCGGCTTTTTTCAGCAAAATGATGACAGCAGCCTGGCGTGGGCCGGTTTTCGCATCGGCGCTAAAGGGCGTTTCAACGATTATCGTGACACTGCTGTGCACGGTGAAGGCCTGGGTGTCGGCGTGACACCGGATGGGCGCTTTGTTTGGGACGATTCGCTGCTTGCAGATGTTCCGGGCTTTGATCCATCAGCATTGCAGAATGAGGGCATCGATTTTGAAGTGCAGGGGCAATTTGATGACGGCACATACCAGCTCAAACTCACCGTTTTTGCGGCAGATAGCAGCGGAGCATTGGCGCAAATAACCATTCCTGATGTTGCTGACTCAGCTGTGGTTGGCGGCCTGGCTCTGGTGAGCGATTTCCCACAAAACAAACTGCAATCCAGCACATGGTTTGCTGATTGGCGCATCAACGGCGGCAAAATCGCTGCAGATGAAAACCGGCAGTTTGGTCCAACCCTTTTCAGTCAGTACACCCTCAGCAAAAACATTCTGAAAATGACCGCACAGATGCCCCCCATTGGCGCGAGCGATGCGCGACAAGTCATCCTGGAGTTGCAGCGAAATGGCGATTGGCAGCCAGTGGACACATCATCGATCGATGAGCAAGCACGCACGGCATCTTTTCGGGTTGAAAATTGGCAAGGCGATGAAGATGCACCGTACCGCATCGTATATGATTTTTGTGCGCAGGGACAGCGCATTGAGCGCTTTTTTTACCAGGGAACCATCCGGCACGAACCGCTCGAAAAAGAAACGTTGGTGATGGCCGCTTTTTCCTGCAACAATGATTTGGGCTTTCCTCATGGTGAAGTGGTGCGCAATGTAGCCGTTCACAAACCGGACCTGCTGTTTTTTTCCGGGGATCAAATATACGAAGGCGTCGGTGGCTTTGGTGTGCAGCGCGCGCCGTTCGAACCGGCTGCCCTCGACTATTTACGCAAATGGTATCTGTTCGGTTGGGCTTTTGCGGATTTGATGCGTGACCGGCCGACCATCACCATCACCGACGATCACGATGTCTATCACGGCAATGTGTGGGGCGAATCCGGCAAGGCTACCAAGCCCGGTACGGCGGGAGCAGATGCGCAAGACAGCGGCGGCTACAAAATGTTTCCACAATGGGTACGATTGGTCGAGCGCACGCAAACCAGTCACCTGCCCGATCCATTTGATCCGACGCCAGTGCAGCAGGGCATTGGGGTTTATTATTGCGATCTTGATTACGCAGGCGTGAGTTTTGCTATTCTCGAAGATCGCAAATTCAAATCGGCGCCAAAAGCGCTGCTGCCGGAAGCGCAAATCTGGAATGGCTGGCCGCAAAATCCGCAATTCGACGCCAAGACACAGGCGGATGTTGCCGGCGCACAGTTGTTGGGCCAACGCCAGCTGCATTTTCTGCGGCAATGGGCTGCAGACTGGCGCGATGGCATTTGGATGAAAGCTGTGCTGTCACAAACGATTTTCACCAATCTTGCCACCCTGCCGGTCGAGGCAAAGAGCGGTGCGATTATTCCAAGTCTGCCGATATTAAAGCCGGGTGAGTTTGCACAAAATGAAAAGATCGTGCACGATTTTGACTCGAATGGCTGGCCGCAGTCACAACGCAATGCCGCACTGAGCGAGATACGCAAGGCCTTTGCGATCCATGTCGCGGGTGACCAGCACCTTGGAAGTACAGTGCATTACGGAATCGATGATTGGCGGGATGCGGGCACAGCCTTGTGCGTGCCTGCGATTTCAAACATTTGGCCACGACGCTGGTACCCGCCGACTGAAGGGCAAAATCGCCAACCCGGTACGCCGCGCTACACAGGAGATTTTGAAGATGGATTTGGCAATAAAATGAGCGTATATGCGGTTGCCAATCCACAGCAAACCGGCATGAAGCCACCTTTGCTGTATGATCGCGCCACGGGCTATGGAATCGTCCGCTTCAATCGCACTCGGCGCGAAATTACTTTCGAGAACTGGCCGCGCTGGACAGATCCGGGAGCAGGCCAATCAAAACCCTATGCCGGCTGGCCGATCACGTTTCGGCAAAGCGATAATTACGCACGTCAGCCTGCAGGCTATCTCCCGGAATTGCGTATAACTGGCATGACAGAGCCTGTCGTGCAAATTGTCGACGAAGCCAGCGGCGAGATTGTTTACACTTTGCGTATCGATGGCGACCGGTTCCGGCCGATGATTTACGGCGATGGGCGTTACAGCATCGGAATTGGCGAGCAGGGCACAGAAAAATGGCAGGTGCTCAAGGGTATCGCGCCAACAACGGATCAGCAGGCTGTGTTGGTGGTTGAATTCTGACGCGCGATGCTCCTCAATGAAAATGAAACGACAGTCTGTGCTTAAAACCGGTACTCCGCCCCGATAAATAGTTGCAATTTGCGGTAAAAACTGCCTCGTAGAGCTGACTCGTTTTTATAGGCCGCGAGTCGGATCAGGTACGTCAACCTGGTTGTGTAATTATAGCTGAGATCTGCCACAATAAAATTGTTTTCATCGCTTTCCGGGTCGAGCGTGCGCTGAATGACCGGAGCGATATTCTCGCGATAGTCTTTGAATTGCACCATAGCAGCGAGCCTTAGCAGCCAATCATGTCCGAATTTTCGTCCAAAAATAGCGGATAGTCGGGCCTGTTCGTTACTGTAGCCAAAGCTGTTGGCGTCGGTATGCATATACTCGCCGGTGAAGTGTAAAATGTACTTTCTGCCAAAACGCAGCCGCACCTGCACATGCCATTGATCATCTTGTTGATCGAATGGCAGTGGCTCCAGTACTGGATTGAACGCCAGCCGATCCAGTCGATAGGCCTTGCGCAGATAGTTGAATCGGTTGAAATAGAGTGCACCCTCGATCGTCATTGCACCAGGCAAGGCGCGCGTCAGCCTGGCGCCAAGTTGGCGGTTGGCGTAATCGAACGCATCGAATTCAGCGTAGTCCAACCTTGATGAGCTGACAAGCAGAGACAATACAGTTTTTTCAGTCAGCAGCGCGTTCAGTGTCAGGCTCGAAAAACTGTGCGCGAAATCGAGCGGTGCATCGAAATAGACTTTTGCATTGCCGCGCAATTGGCCGACCACGCTCAAATGTTTGCTGAGTTGCCAACGCAAACTGCCGCTCAAATCTTGAACGGTCTTGTTTTCTTCCGAAAACTCCGGATAGATTTGCAGGCCGCCAGCGTACTGGATGGTAAGAGCGGAATGGCGCCATCTTTTTTGCAGTTGGTTGCTGTATAAAAATCGCCCTGCAAGTGTAGCCACTTCACTCTCGGGTGTTTCGAAAATGTTGTTATCGCGTTCAGCGCCAGCTTGAAGACGATGTTTGACCTGGAGCTTGCTTTGTGCTTGCACTGGCAAGTGCGCATTCAGCATCAGCAGTGAACAGGCAAATAAAAATCTGGCTGGCACCCTGATCATTGCTGCTTCAAGTTTAGGGTTTTGCGGAACGTATCGGATTGCCTGGCCAAACTATCTGCTTTGGCTGCAAGATTGCGCTGCTGCTGCTGAAGTTGCTTCATCCAACGCTCCAATTCATCGGTCGAAAGGTGAGAAATGTTGGCAGGCCAATCGCTGGATATTTGTGGCAGTGGCTGATTCAGAGCGATAGCCTGGCCTGAGATCGCAGGCGTGATGGCATCGTTCATCTTTGTGGATTCGTCGGCCAGCGTCACTGCGCCGCTGATTTTGCCGGATGCTCCCGATACGGTTTCGGTGGCGGGATCAAACGCAGCAAGATCGTCGACAAAATCGCCGAGTCGATGGCGCAACTCGATTTCATCTGCTAACTCTGTCAATTTCTTATCGACTTGCTGCGCGGCGTTTTTAAAGCGATCGGATTGATCCAATAGAAAATCTGCTTTTTCACGAATTTGTTTTGGTGAGTCGCTGTCGCTGATTTGAATATTGATGAGTGGCAGATTGCCGGGTGGTGCCGAAAGGTAGCCCTGGCAGCGCGCACGAACCTGGGTCGCCGACTGCAGTTCGCGAGCTAATTGCTTTGCGCGTTGTTCTTCTTTTTGCTGTTTGGCATTTTGCAGCTTTTCTGTCAGAATTTTGACCGTTTCATTCAAATTTTTGAAAGCACGTTCGGAAAAAACGGTCAATTCATGCAATAGCAATGCTTCGTTCTGATAAATATTCTGCGTGCGACTCGCGATGCTTTGCGACAGGCGCAACTGGTTTTCCAGCTCGCGTTCTTCCACAAAGCTTCGGCTCTCTTTGACCTTAAGCTTTCGGATGATTTCAGCAAGGCTGTCTGCACTTGTAGAAAGCTGTTTTTTATGAGTTTGGATTTGTTGATAACGCATTTCAAGTTCGCTGAGCTGGGTTGCAATAGTGCGAACATCAGCTTGCTGTGCGAGAGTGCTTGCAAGCGGGATCAGCAAAAATATACTGATAAAAAATAAGTTTAATCGTGCGGAATTCATGGCGCTTCACTTTTCAAAACTGCTTTTTGGCTTCGATAAAGTACAAATATTGTACCCGCCAATGCAAAAGAATTTGCGCAGAGCTTAATTTTTATGATACTGCTCGTGGGCAGGTGCCCTGATTTCAAATTTTATCAACATAGGAGGGTGCTTTTATGGATATAGTCAATCGGCTTTCGGAATCGCGATTTCGCGAGGTTGATGATTTGCTTGCATTTATCAGCATTTACGATGATGAGACCCGCATCGAAGCATACCTGCGCTTGCTGCATGCAAACCGCGCTCTGATCGAGCAGAAGGTTTGTGTAGAAGCTGGCTGTGGGCTGGGATTGTTCGCTGCAGAAATGGCAAAGCTCGGCGCGAAAAAGGTTTATGCAGTCGAACAAAATCAGTTGTTGGCAAATATAGCGGAACAGCGATTGCAAGCATTTGCGAATGTCGAGGTTGTGCGGTGCCCAATCGAGGGCTTTCGACCCGCCGAACCGATCGATCTATTGGTACATGAATTTTTTGGGCAAATGCTGCACGATGAGTCGTTGCATGCGCTCGATCATCTTGCTTTTGCGCCCGGCACGATCATGCCGGACAGTGGTGCGTTATTTTGTGGTGTGATGGACGCAACGTCCTATCTCGATACGTACCTAAACCGCGAGTTATTGTCAAATCTGGATGGCGTCCTGATCGCAGGATTGTTCGAGGAAACCGGTGATGAGTTTCATTTCCCGGCGGTCGAATGGTCTGTGCAGCAGCGGTTCCGGGCGAGCCACAGAGTCGATATTTCGGACAGATCGGGCGATTTGCTGGCTTTTGGACTGGAAATACGTCACCGTGGCCAAATGATTTGTCGCGCAGGCGAGTGTGACAACTGGGCGCTGGTTTGGACACCCCGAACAGCGGACCGGTTTGAGCTGACTTTTGTGCCCGAGAACGTCGGTGAAGAAGTCTCTTTTCGCTGGCTGAGATAACACCATTGAATTGCGTATCGATCAATTTGAAAATCTACAGAAGTAGGGAAACACAATGCCTGTTACAACATTGCAGTGGGTCGACGGAAAAATCCGCATGATCGACCAAACTTTGCTGCCAACAGAACTTAAATACCTGCACATTGACAATCTGGAGGTGCTGGCAGAAGCGATCAGGAACTTGCGGGTGCGTGGCGCACCGGCTATAGGCGTGGCGGCGGCTTTCGGCATGGTGCTGGCAGGGCAACAGGCGCCGTATAGCGATAAAAAGCAATTCCTGGCAGGGTTGGATAACGCAGCCAGTTTTCTGAAAGCCACCCGCCCAACAGCTGTTAATTTGGCCTGGGCAGTGGACCGACTGCTAAAGGGCGTGCGCCAGCGAGAAAATCTGGACATCCCTGATTTGAAAAGATGGCTCATCGATGAGGCGATGGCGTTGTACGGGCAGGATCGTGACATCAATCGCCGTATTGGTGCGCATGGCGAAAAGCTCATTCCTCAGAACGCGCAGGTCGTGACACACTGCAACACCGGTGCGCTGGCAACAGTCGATTACGGTACGGCGCTGGGTGTGATTTACAGCGCGCATGCCAATGGCAAAAAAATCCATGTCTGGGTGGATGAAACCCGTCCGTTGCTGCAGGGCGCTCGTCTAAATATGTGGGAGCTGGCACAAGAAAACATCGACGCCACGCTGATCTGCGACAATATGGCTGCGATGGTGATGCGCAAGCACAAGATTGATTTGTGCATTGTTGGTGCTGATCGCATTGCCCGCAACGGCGATACGGCCAACAAAATCGGCACCTACGGTTTGGCTGTGGCAGCCCGGCACCATGGTGTGCCTTTTTATGTTGCTGCTCCAATCAGCACCATCGATTTTGCGATTGCATCCGGAGTAGAAATCCCGATCGAAGAGCGAGCAGCCAGCGAGATTACCCACGGATTTGGCCGTCAGACAGCACCGGAAGGCGCCAAAGTTTACGCGCCCGCATTCGATGTGACGCCTGTTGAACTGATTAGCGGCATTATAACCGAGAGCGGCATTATTAGCTCGCCTTATGAATTGCAGCTCCCGAAGTCATTAAAAAACACTTGATTTGTATTAGGAATAAATCTATATTGCGCTAAATTTTGCCCGATTTTTTGCGTTTGCTGGTACAGAAGCCTCAGCATATTTGCGCGAAAATCAACTGTTCCACGCTAACCTGCTTGCTACTGCCAAGCTGCCTCGTTGCTACACACATGGCGTTTTCAAAGTTGGATAGGTCGTCGGAATAATGTCAGCGCTGGATAAAATATCCGTCGCGAAGACTCTGCTAAGTTGGAAATACGCAAAATAATAATCCCCTTCACCTCAAGTTCTAAGGAGAGAGGAATGAAAAAGCACAATGTTGTACTGGTTGCCCTGATCGCGATCGTTGGTTTGAGTGTAATGTGGGCATGCCAGCCGAAAGAGGTCACTTCTGCGAAAGTATATATTCAGCAGAATGACTGGGACAAAGCAATCGAGCAACTGGAAGCAGCAGTTGCGGTAACGCCGGAAAATGCAGAAGCGCAATATCTGCTGGGCCAGGGGTATGGCAAAAAAGGGCGCTTCGAAGACATGAATCGTGCATTTGATGCCAGTCTTGCGGCAGCCAACACTTTTGAACAGCAAATCAAATTCGAACGTGAAAAATATTGGGTCGAGTATTTCAATAAAGGCGTTAATGCGTTTAATGAAGAAAACGTTGATAACGCCATACAGGCTTTCGAAACAGCGGCTTTGGTAAATTCGGAAAAGCCTGAAAACTATCGCAATCTGGCAGTTGCATACCTGCGAAAAGATCAGTTTGACAAGGCTGAAGAAAACTACAAAAAAGCCCTCGCCGTTGAACCAGAACATGTCGAAACCCTGGTAAATTTCGGCATCGCATATTACAATGCTGGAAAGTTCGCGGAATCGATCGAGCAATTTGAAAAAGCGCTCGAACAAGATCCAAACAATTCGGATGCCATCTCGACGCTTGGCTTGGCCTACGACCAACTTGGCGAATCAGACAAAGCGATTCAGGCTTACGAAACAGCTTTGAAAGCCAATCCTGATAACAATGATCTGAAATTTAACTATGCACGGCTTTTTTACAATAAAAGCGAATACCTGAAAGCCATCGAACAGTTCGAAAGCATTCTTGCAGCCAATCCGGATGATTTTGAAGCTTTACTGTCAACTGGTGATTCCTACCTGAGAATGGCAGACAAAATCCGCACAGAAGCAAAAGAGCTCGAAGAAAAAAATGAAGATGATCCCAAAATTGCCGAAATGCGGGCAAAAATGAAAGAACTCTATAAAAAGAGTATTCCATTTCTGGAAAAGGCTTCCGAGATCAAGCCAGATAACAAGAACTTGTGGTATAACCTGGGTATCGCACACATGCAGGCTGGGGATGCCGAAAAAGGCAAGGCTGCCTTTGAAAAAGCCGAAGCTATGGGAAAGCAAAATTAGATCGATAATCTAAAAAAAGCCTCGCAAACTTTGCGGGGCTTTTTTGTAAAATCTTCGCTTGCAGAAGTTTTTAAAACTGCAAAAGCAGTTTGGATGGTCTAATAAATTTATTGCATAATTCGGCAAAAATATTTATTATCCTGCCCGCAATTAGCGTATCCAGAAAAATTGCGACACGGGCGATTAGCTCAGTTGGTTTAGAGCGCTGTCTTCACACGGCAGAGGTCACTGGTTCGAATCCAGTATCGCCCACTTTTTCAATCTATCCTTATTTAGCCCCTGCTTGCTGCCTACTTACTTCAATTCATCTTTTCTATAATCTACTTGCTTTTAAGTCGATTTTTATATTCAGGTACAATCTTTGCCCATGATTCAATGAATGCGATCATTACATGTCTTGGTGAATTCACTGATGAATCCGAAATGATCAGGAACCAATTGTTCTCGAAAACGTTTTCTTGTTGAACATGAAATACAGTATTCCCGCTACTATATGAGAAATTGTCGAAACAATCTTCGAAAAATTTTCTTGACTGCCGGTATATTAATCTTAAATTCTTCGATCAGATCGAATTGGGTACCTAACGAGGTTATTGCATGAAACGTCCGCTTTTGGCCTTCTTGATTTTCCTGCTCTACCTGCCAACCGCACAAGCACAATACTATTTCGGTCGAAATAAAGTCAACTATGATCACTTCGATTGGCATGTCCTTAGAACCGAGCATTTCGATATTTACTACTATCCCGAGATGCAGGAACTGGCTGAAATCGGTGCTGCCTATGCAGAAGAAGCCTATGATCGCCTGGTAGACAAGTTCGATCACAATATCAACAATAGTATTCCGTTGATTTTCTACTCAAATCATCTGCATTTTCAGCAAACCAATGTTACCCCGAATTTGATACAGCCTGGTGTGGGAGGCTTTTTTGAATTTTTAAAAGGCCGGGTTGTGATTCCAGCCAATGGCTCGCTCTACGATTTTTATCATGTTATCAATCACGAGCTTGTGCACGTTTTTATGCACAGCAAAGCCAATCGTACCCTCAAAGATCATCGCAAGAGCAATTACGCATTTCCACCACTTTGGTTTACAGAAGGTCTGGCCGAATACTGGGGTGAAGGCTGGGGCTCCGAAGCTGAAATGTTTATCCGCGACGCCACGATTGCCGGCTATTTGGTCCCACTCTCGCAGATGTACCGAATTTACGGCACTTTTCTGATGTACAAGGAAGGCCAGGCTATTTGCCGGTTCATTGCAGAAAAGTTTGGCGAAGAAAAGCTACTGCAACTGATCGACAATTTATGGATGTCCGACAGTTTTTCGGAGGTAATGCGTCTCACCCTGGGTGTCAACTACAAGCAGTTCGATGAGATGTGGCTTTACCATTTGATGAAAGAAAAGTACCCGATTCTCGATGAGAACGACATGCCGGGCATGGTCTCCGAACGTCTGACGCGGAAGGGTATTAGCACCAAACCGACGTTTTGCCAGCATAATGGCGATGAGAAGCTGGTCTTCGTTTCAAATCGGGTAGGGTATTCGAATATCTATTCGATGCCCTACAATGGCTATAATGGCGAACGCGAGCTGGATATCGTTGTTAAAGGTGAACGGACATCTGAATTTGAAGCCTTTAATCTGCTGCAAAGCAAGATTGACGCAAATGATGCGGGCGAGCTGGCATTTGTAGCAAAAAGCAAAGGCAAGGATGCCATCTATCGTCTCAAACTGGAAACCCGGGAAGTTCTGGAGCGCCTGCAGTTTGACGAGATCGTGACGATTTTTTCGCCAAACTGGAGCCCGCAAGGCGATGAAGTTGTCTTTACCGGTGTCAATTTTGCCGGCAAAAGTGATCTCTATATTTACAATTTCCCCAAAGAGCGCTTAAAAAAGCTCACCAACGATTTTTACGATGATCGCGATCCCACATGGTCACCAAATGGCCGCTTTGTCGCATTCAGCTCCGACCGATCGCCAACAGGCAAGCACGGCTCCTACAACTTATTCCTGTGCAAAGTCGAAACCGGCGAGATTGTTTACCTGACGTTTGGCGACCACAAGGATTTGACACCTTCCTGGTCACCAGATGGGCGCTCGATTGTTTTTACGAGTGACCGTGACGGTGCGTTTAATATCTGGACAATGAGCTTGCCAGCAGAGAAATCGCAATACGTTGCCAGTATCAGCGGAGTTTCGAGTGTGGAGCCGGAGCCGTTAGCCTACCCCACCGCATTGGATCAAGCCACTTCGCTCAAAAAAGTGACGCACTTCATCACCGGTGCATTCGATCCCGAGTGGACACCGGATGGCTCAATCGTTTTTACTGCATTTGAAAACTTTTCCTTTCAATTGCGTCGCCTTAAAAATATCGAAAACAAAATGTATACCGCCCAGAAAGTGAGCGCAGACAGCCTTGTCGGCGCGCCGGAGCCGTGGCGAATGCCAAAGCTGGTCGGTGCATCGCAAATTTCGAATTTCCGCTACCGCAAGAAATTCAGCCTGGATATTGCGCAAAGTCAAATCAACCAGGACCCTATTTTTGGCACCTCCGGCGGCGCGCAGTTCGCTTTCAGCGATATGCTTGGCAACGAGCAATACTATTTTTTGGTTTACAATACCGCTTCCAGCCAGAGCGAAATTCTTGAAAATTTCAATGTCGCAGTCACAAAAGTCAATTTGGGCAAGCGTGCCAATACAGCTTATGGGCTGTACCACTTTGCCGGCACCTACTACAATTTTGCCGATGGCTTTTTCTTCGAACGCCGCTATGGTGGTTTTGCCTCCATCAGCTACCCGCTATCGATATTCCGGCGTGTCGAGGCGAATTTCAATGTTCGCAAATCGGAACGCGAAGCTTTTGGCCTTTCCGGAGATATCAATGGCTTGCTGGTGTCGAACTTTCTTTCGCTCACCAAAGATAATTCGCTGTGGGGCGCTTCCGGCCCCATGGACGGCGAACGTTACAGCTTTTCGATTGGCAACACCCTCGATATCAAGGGCGCGAAAACCAATTTCATCACATTGAGTGCAGACTATCGCAAGTATTTCAGGCTGGGCCAGCAGGTTTCCTATGCGACGCGATTTTGGACAGCCATGAATCGCGGCAAGGGATCGGAGCTGTACCGTTTTTATATGGGCGGGAGCTGGGATTTGCGGCTTTATCCGCGCTGGCGCATCTGGGGCAAGAATGTGTTCCTGATCAGCCAGGAACTGCGCTTTCCCTTCATCGACCGCTTCAACGTCGCATTCCCGTTTGGCGGCATCGGCTTCAGCGCAATTCGCGGCGCACTGTTTTTTGACATCGGCAATGCCTGGGATAATCGTCTGACCGATATCCTTGGCGCGACCGGCTTTGGCGCACGGTTGCGTTTTGGCGGCTTTTTGGTATTGCGCTATGATGTCGGGCGGCGATTTGCAGTGCAGAATATCGACGATGGCTTCAGATTCAATCAGATCAAATTTGATCCCGAGTGGTACCACCGTTTCTTTTTTGGTTGGGATTTTTAATGAGGAAAGCCCCACTGCCATTAAGTTTAGCTACATCATGTCATGCTGGACGATAACGAAACATGACACACATGCGCAAATGATTCGTCTGCAGAATGGCTCAGGGTGCCCAAATCCCTTAGCTTCATAATATTGAAGAAAGATCACTTTCTAACTTTTGCAATAAAAGGATTTATGCATAAAAAACTCTTTTTTTCCTTGCTGATTCTTTTCTTTTTTGCCTGTGGGGCCTTTCGTCCGCACCTTTCCGAAAATGCCGAACAAACCAGTTGGCTCGGTGTTGGTGGCAACCTGCAGCAACACCATTTTCGCGCCAACGGCCCGGCACCGCCATTGGAATTGATCGACACCATTTCTCTGTCGGCAGCACCAGTCGAGAACCTGGTTGCGCTCGACAGTACCATTTTTATCGCTACGAAAAATGGCCGGATTTATGGCTATCACCTGCGCGATGGCAAAGTCAAAGGCAAGATCAAGTTGCCGGAAAACGTGGTTGGCAATCTCGGCTTACATGCCAGCGGACGGTTGGCTGTCGGCCTGGAGATCGGCTCGGAGACGCTGATGTGCTACGATTTGCACGACGGCAATTTTGTCTGGAAGGTACGTGCCGGATTGCTGGCTTCCGAGCCGGTGGTTGCGGATACATCGGTCTATATGGTCGCGCGTTTCAAACACGTCGATCGCTACAGCCTTCAAACCGGAAAAAGAATCTGGCGCTTCGAAACAGAAAGTCAGGCGCATGCCGCGCCTACGCTATCGGATCGGGAGTTGTTTTTTGGCACGGATAGTGGCGAACTTTACGCTCTTGATCGCCATACCGGTGCAAAAATCTGGCATCGCGAGCTCAGTTCTCCGATATTTGCATCGCCGGTCGTGGATGACAATTTGGTCTTTGTGAGCGCTCAGGACAGCACAATTCGTGCATTTACGCGCGCTGATGGCAAGCCAGCCTGGCAAATTAAAGCACAGGCGCGGGGTTGGCGCACACCGGCGTTGGCTGCAAACGTACTTGTGGTCGCCACGGGCGATGGAATAATTCGCGGCATTGAAAAACAAACAGGAAAAAAAATCTGGCGGCATGAAGCGCCGTCCGGAATCGGCACTTCACCTCTGATCGTGGGTGGCGTTGTCTATTTTGGTTGTCTCGATAAAAATGTGTATGCGCTTGATGTCAGCTCAGGCAAATTGCTTTGGCAGGCTGAGCTGCGCGGTCGTGTGCGCACCAATCCAATCGCAATCGGTGATTTTTTGATTGTCGGAAGCGAGGACAAGTATATTTACATTTTTCGACAAGGCCATGAGTTGAGCGTGCGGTAATTGTCGAGAATGCGCGTGCGTTATTAATCGACTTAATGAAAGCACAACAGCAATTTCTATGAAACAAAAAATATGCATTAAAATTGTCGTGGCGGTGTTGGCCTTTTTTCTGTGCCCAACCTTGGCGTTGTATGGACAGGTCGCAACAGCAGATTCAGTCGCAGCCGATTCTGCCTGGCTGGCAGTCGACAGCTCAACGCCGGGCTGCGATGTGTACCTGAACGGCAAGCTGGTGGGCAAAACCCCACTTCATTTTTTGGCAGTTGACAGCGGCCGATATGAGCTTTTGCTGAGCCGCAATGCACAGAACAACTGGATGATGACCAACTGGAAGCGATCCGTCGAATTGACGTATGGCGATAGTATTCAAGTATTTGCTCAGCTTGAGCGGCCTTATTTGATCAAAAGTCAGCCGTTTGGCGCAGAAGTGTATCTCGATGGCAGGCTGCGAGGGACAACGCCGTTCATTCTTGAGTTATCCGACACCATGACGACTCAAGTGACATTGGTATTGGAAGGCTACCGGCCAACAAATTTAATTTGCCAACCTGATGGTCCACAGTACCTTGAAACTGTGCTCGAGGAAGATCCGGTTTTCGCCTCTCAAAAGCAGCAGATTTTGCAGGAAGCAACTTTGCACAAGGCGCGTCATGGCCGGCGGGCGCTGATTTTTACAGGACTTAGCCTGGCCACCGGTATTGCAGCAATGGCGTTGAAAAATACTGCTGACGATGCTTATAACCAATACTTGCAATCCGGCAATCCACAAGAGCGCGAAGCTTTTTTTAATCGTGCCGAAAAATATGACCGCTACACAAGTGTGGCTATGGGAGCCTTTCAGGTCAATCTTGTTATGAGCCTGTATTTTTTTTACAAAAGCCAAAAATAGCCGTTAAAAATGTCTGAATTCGCGTCGCCTTTATCCACCAAATTTCTGCCTTCGGCGGCAACTTTTGCCGAGTCTGCCCTGGATTTAGCCTATAATTGCATGCTCAGCGAGCTAATTGCCTCCTTCCTGCATGAATTCAACAATCCCCTTACCGTGCTCGCATCCAGCGCAGGCTTGCTGAGCGACCTGCGTGCAGAAGATGAAGTGTTTGCCGAGGTCGTACAGAACCTCACGGAAGGCAGTGATGATCTGACCCGGCTTTCGAATGCGTTGCGAGCGGTCGCAAAAGCCGGGGCTGGTGATGGCACCAACGATCCGAAGCAGCTCTGTGAACACATGTTGCTGGTGTCGGGCTACCGCCTGAAAAGGGCGACCCTTTCTGTGCAACTCAATGTGGAGCCCAACATTCGCCTGCAGATTTCGGAGAGGCGGTTTTTGCTGCTTTTTTACAACATGCTCGAGCTTTCGCTGCTGGACCGAGAAGCGAATGGATCCTTATTGCAGGCTCCTGCAATCTTCACTGTTGAGCTTGGACAGTCAGCAAACGCATGCCGACTTGCTGTGCATGTGGCGCAGGAAGATAAAATTTTGGACTGGGAGAACATCGAATCGGCACCAGTGGTGAGCTTGGCGGATTTGCCCAAACCGATGCAGCTCGCATCAGCACCGTTTTTTCATTTTGTTCTCGAACAAGCTGTGTGTATATTGCAGCAGTGCGGTTCTTCTATGGGGTGGCAAATGAACGACGCGAACTGTCGCATCGAAGCTGTTATCCCCGCATCATGAGTTTTTACCTGCACTGCAAATCCACACTGTTTAAACGATTCAGGCGAAAAAATGATATTTCCAAGTGTTCGAGCCTTTCCCGCTGCTCCGCTTGGTAAAGCGCTTGTGCAGTGGGAGTACAAACCACCCTACCTCAAGGGATTGTTCATCGGCGGAGCCGTCGTTGCTGTATTCATTGCGCTGATTTATACCTTTTTTGCCGCACCAGAACAGCTCGACTTTCTACGATCGTACGCGAGTATTCTTCTCTACATCGCCGTCCCGCTCATCTCCTTCTTTTTCGGAAAATTGATTTTAACGACGCGCAAAAAATATTTTGTGCTTTACGAAAAGGGTTTCGAGATGTATATCGGCGAAACCGACGAAAACAACAAAGCTGGCAATTGGGCGCCATGGTTTGATTTTGTGCGCGCGGAGTTGCAGGATGACGGAGTCAAAATTTACCCGAAGCGATCATTGCAACAGAGCTTCTTTTTTAACTGCACAAGCAACCGGCTAAATGTTTATGGCATTGTTTCCGGACAAATCGCACAGCAACGCTATGTGCCCTTTGGCGAAAGCAATGGATCAGAAGAAAAGAATTGGTTTTAAATTGGATGCAGATGACTGTATCTCACATTAGCGATAATGGCTAATTCGTCATAAGCAGGACACTTGAGAAAAATTTAGCCATCCCACTCAAAACAAAATGGAGGGAATTGCTATGCAAAATTCGCTTGGTCAGCATGACCGTATGCGCATTGCAGACTGGCCGGAAGATGACCGGCCACGCGAAAAACTATTGAAACTGGGCGTGGAAGCGCTTTCGGATGCGGAATTGCTGGCGATCATTCTGCGCGTCGGCACGCAGAAACTTTCCGCCATCGATTTGGCGCGCCGTATTCTGCAAATGTGCGATGGCTTTCGTGGCATCGACCGCATGGATGTGGAGCAAATCACCGAAATCCCAGGTATCGGCATGGCAAAGGCAGCGCAAATCAAAGCGGCCATCGGCATCGGCAAACGGTTGGCGAAGCAAGAAAAACCGTCACAGCATCGTATCTCCTGCAGCAAAGATGTGTTCGATTTGCTGCATCTCAAATATCGCGATCTCAAACGCGAAGTGTTTGGCGTGATTCTGCTGACTTCGCGCAATAAAGTGATGGTGGAGAAGGTGCTGTTTCGCGGCACGGTGACCGAAAGCCTGATCAGCATGCGGGAAATCGCACGCGAAATATTGAATGCCGGCGCTGCCCAGGTCGTGTTCATCCATAACCATCCAAGTGGGGAAGTCTCGCCTTCGCAGGAGGACGTGCAGGTAACGCGCCAACTCGTCTCAGCCTGCAAGTCCATCGATGTGCATGTGCTGGATCATATCATCATCGGCGATAACACCTACTACAGCTTCGCAGACGAAGGCAAGCTGCATTTTTAAAACAATATCAACACGGTTCGACAGAAGGCGGCTCATATTGGCACGTTCTTGGCTTGTTGTGCACGCTGACAGGTTTACTGCACCATTTTGATGCGATGATGGCCCCACAAGGCTGTTGAAAAATCCATCAAGTGTGTCGTCCTGATGAGTGAAACGACGAAGAATTTCAGAGCCTACGCTCAAAATAAGATTCATCGCGATGCTCAGAGTGGCAAAAGCACTTTTTCGACAGTCTCCACGAAAGGAATCCAGGGCTCATCGCAGCGGACCTGTTCGATGTCATTTTTACACATTTGAATTACTTTTTTGCACGACAAGCAGGAGCGTCATCGTGAGAATTTTGCAGCTACTGGTTTCTGTATTTTTTATCAGCTACTCGGCCACAGCGTCGACTTTCACCTCCCCGCAAGGATCGCCTCTGGAAAGAAGGGAACATCCCAGATTGTTTTTTACACAAAATGATTTCGCGGCTGTGCGCGCGAAGATCAGTGGTTATTACACACAAGATTTCCAGAAATTTGTCAGCCACATGGATGGATTGATGGCCACTTCTCCGATGTCAGGCGAGTTGGCAGGATGGAATCATCTTTTCGGTGCAGCGCGCTCCTATGCGCTTCTTTATCAAATCGATCCGACGACCATTAATGGTGTGCAGGCAAGTTTTAGCAGAACCGATTACGGGCGCAAGGCTATTGAGATTGCCATGTATCTCGCTCAAAATCTTCCTGAAAGTTGGGATGAACAGCATCACGGTGCTAAAAATTTAACATCGGATGAGGGTGGCCTTGCCACCTTGGCGCTGCAAGTGGTGTATGATTGGACGCATGGCCTAAGCACTCTGGACGAGCGACGTGCTATGGCGGATCGACTGATTATTCTGTGGGAAAATAAATACGACAATGACAAGGTGAAGCTGGAAAATCATTATGCAGCCAATGCACATGCCTATGCTGGCGCGCTCTGCTTTTATGGCGACAATGACCTCGGCGCGGCCTACAGCACAAAGGCGCAGATAATGATGGATTCGTTTCAAGATGTTTTTATCGAGCGCCAGCTTGGTGTGGCAGCAAAGCTGTATGAAGGTTCGAGCGATTGGATTGAGGGCGACACCTACAGCATGGATGCTTTCATCGGGATCGGTTTTTTGGCGGCTGCCGCGGGCAGCGCGATGGGCGAAGATTACTTCGCCTCCAACTCATGGCTGCACTATGCCCCTTATTATCTTTATTACAACATGGTTCCAATGGCTTATCAGGGCGTCTATTACTGGTCGCAGCACAATACCAGTTCGATGCTCAACTCGGAAGACAGCAATCCATCGCAATTGATGAATATGATAGCAGCCCGGCTCTATGCCAGCGATCCGGATTTAGCTGGATTTGCTGCCTGGTTTTGCGAGCAAAGTCCGTACGGTCACGACGTAGACGACTACAATTACTATGACAGCCATATTTTTGATTTTTTCTATAAATTTGTGTTTGGCACCAGGCATATTCCAAAATTATCGCCGAATGAAGCGGAGATCGCTTTGAGCTTCAAGCTCGGCCAGTCGCATGTAATGCGCTCGGATCATCGCGACGACGCGGCCCTGGTGCAATTCTACAGTTTTAAATATTGGTATCCGAATGGCCATAATGAAGAAGAAGTCGGCGCGATCAATATACACCGTTTCGGGCCGCTGGCAGTTGGCGCTTCCAATTCAAAAAACTCCGGCGACGGCATCCCGCGCGTCGACAATGGTGGCAAAGGCATGGCGTTGAACAATGTATTCGGGCTGGGAAGCGACCAGGCGCTTGAGTTAGAGATGGTCGACATTCGCATGAGCAATGCCGATGTACCGGCAGATTTTGACGATGGCGATCCGGCGCATATCGGAACCGTTGAAGCACGCGAATACATGCGTGATGAGTGGGATTATGTGAACTATAATTATTCGCGCAGCTATGCAGATGGGGAAAAAGCCAGCCAGGCCAGACGGGCTATACTCTTCTGGCGCGGCGGTGTCAACAGCGACTATCTGTTCGTGATGGATCGGGTCACCTCGGGACGCGAGAAATATTTTGTGCTGCACACGCCGGTCGATATCGAAGCGATCGACGGTAATTGGGCTGCAGCGGGCAGCGGCCATTGGACCAGCACTGCCAAAACCGTGCGCGTCACCAATCGCATTGATCAGGCGCACGGCCAGATGTACATTAGTTCGGTTTTTCCGCAGCAGACGACGCTGCATAAATTTGGCGGACCCGGTTTCGAATGGGTGTGGGCAGATGGGCAGCCGCTGGATTATAGCAGTTCGGAATTCAGCGAAAAAGCCGCCTATTTGCTGAGCGACCACACGCTGCAAATCCGCTCGCAGGATAGCTTTTTCCTGACAGTCATGAAATTGGGTGACGCTAACTCACTCAAGCCGCAAACGGTGCAAGGATTATCCGGCAGCAACTGGGCCGGTGCGCTGGCGGATGAGAAACGACTGGTGATTTTCAGCAAAACCGAGGCAAAATTGCAGGATTTTTCCTATACTGTGAGCAGTGAAAAGTGGGTCAAGCATTTCATTGCTGAGCTGGAAACGCGCCGTGAGTTCACAGTTACCAAGGCAGGAAAAGTCATTACTTCCGGTACCACCGGGCCTTCCGGCCGCATCTTTTTCTATGACATCCCCGGCAACAATGCAACCTACACCGTCACCCTCGGCGGCACGACTTCTGTCGAAGAACATGCTGGTAATGTGACGCCCTCGAAGTTTGGGCTCAGCAATTATCCCAACCCATTTTTTGCACCCGGCGAAGCGGCGAACTCTGGCACGACCCTATCATTCAATTTGCAGCAGCCAGCTCAAGTTTCGCTGGCAGTTTACAACACGGCCGGGCAATTAGTAACCAGACTGGCAAATGAAGCCTTGCCAGCCGGGCAACACCGTTTGCGCTGGAACGGTCGAAGCAGCGATGGCCGGCGGCTGGCGAGTGGCGTCTATTTTTGCCGACTACAGGTTAATGGACAGGCAGCCGTGCAGAAAAAATTGGTGATGGTGCGCTAGAAAAGACCATAATCAATGATCCGTCATCAAACGATTGTTTTTGGTGACGGATCACATGCTTTTTTCAAATCGTCCCAACTCGCGGTTTTTGCGAACATTGTTCCATGCAAAATATTGACCGTTCATGCTGAGATAGACGCCCGCTTGCAGAACTTGCACAAAAGAAAGCGCGCTGCCGAGATTGAACAAACCGTCTGAACTGCCGAAAGCGATGGGAATCATCGCGCCGGTGAGCACCACTGTTTTGTGGTTGATTTTTTCGGCCAGCACGGCTGCGGTCTCTACCATTGTGTCCGTACCATGGGTGATCACAATGTGCTTCTCCGGGCACTCGAGACATCGCGAGAGGATAAGTTGACGGTGGCCATCGGTCATTTCCAGGCTGTCGATCATCATCACTTTTTCGATTTCTACGCTCAATCGGGAGCGGCCCAGTTCCAGCATCTGCGCCAGGTGCGTATCGCGAAAAAAAAGCTCGCCGCGAATCTCATCATACTCCTTGTCAAAAGTCCCGCCTGTGACCAAAATACGAATACTCATGGATTGATCCTTTTTTGGCTATTCCGTCATGATGGTTGCATGAATTATATCGAGAAATTGTACGAAAAACGTAAAAAAATCGCAAGTCGCAGCGATTGAAAACTTTCAGAGATGTGCTGCAGGTTCTCGATCTTGGGCCGGTTGCGTCTTACCCGCCTAAAATATGTGTTTATAGAAATTTAACATGGAAAGCAAAAAACATTTTGATTTTTTGCTGAGAAGGTCGTTAATTTCAACATTTTATTGAAAAATGTCGATTATTGATACCGGTTGTGAACAGCAAAAATACCAGCTTCGAGCGGGGAGTTCATCGATGCATGGTTGCAGCAATGTTGAAAGCACCGGCTACTAACATGCATGCTCGGCAGCAGGCGGCCATTTAAAATGAGGATTTGGAGAAGATGAAGGATTACAAATACGTGAGCTATTTATGGGATGATGAGAAAGCAAAAGATATGTCCGAATTGGAGCTGTTGGTTTACCGCTCCAATTTGCTGGGCGCAGACCTGAGACTGACCAATTTTGCCGGTGGCAACACCTCTACCAAAATCAAGGAAAAAGACCCGCTCAGTGGCGAAGAAATTGATGTGCTGTGGGTCAAGGGAAGCGGCGGCGATCTCGGCAGCATCAAAAAGGAAGGATTTGCCAGCTTGTATCTCGACAAGTTGCACGCGCTGAAAAAGCTTTATCGTGGCATTGAACATGAAGATGAAATGGTGGGCTATTTGCCGTTTTGTACCTTCAATTTGAATCCGCGCGCCGCTTCGATTGATACGCCGCTGCATGCATTCATCCCGGAAACCTATGTCGATCATTTGCACCCCGACGCGATCATCGCGATTGCCGCTTCGAAAGACGGTGAGCAGATTATGAAAGAAGTGTTTGGTAATCGGCTGGCGTGGGTTCCGTGGCAGCGTCCGGGCTTCGATCTCGGTCTGAAAATGGAGCAAACATATAATGAAAATTCCGGAATCGAAGGCATCATTTTGGGTGGGCACGGGCTCTTTACCTGGGGGAAAGATGCCAAATCATGCTACGAGACAACGCTGAAAGTGATCGAAGATGCCTCGGCCTATTTGGAAGAGCACATTGCCCAAACGGGTAAGGTTTTCGGCGGCACTCTTCTGCAGGAATTGCCTGTGCAGGAGCGTTCGGATATCGTTTCGGTTATCATGCCGTTGATTCGCGGAAAAATCTGCAAGGACGAGCGCAAAATTGGCCATTTCGATGACAGTCCACGTGTACTGGAGTTCATCAACTCTGCTGATGCAGAAGTGCTGGCCGCCAAGGGCACATCCTGTCCGGACCATTTTTTGCGCACCAAAATTCGTCCACTTTATTTGCAGTGGCATCCACAGGAGAACACGCTCGCAGATCTCGAAGAAATGCTTGACGAAGCGCTTCCTGAATATAGGCAGGCGTACAAAGAATATTACCAGCGCTGCAAACATCCAGACTCACCGGCGATGCGGGATCCAAACCCAGTGGTGTTTTTAATCCCGGGCGTCGGTATGATCACTTTTGCCAAAGACAAGCAGACCGCGCGGGTTTCGGCTGAATTTTACATCAATGCCATCAACGTGATGCGCGGCGCCAATGCAGTGAGCGAATATGTCGGGCTGTCCGAACAAGAGGCCTTTAACATCGAGTACTGGCTGCTCGAAGAAGCGAAGTTGCAGCGTATGCCGAAAGAAAAGGAAATGGCGCGCAAGGTCGCGGTCGTGACAGGCGGCGCCGGTGGCATCGGCCGTGCCATCGCCAGGCGTGTGCTCGAAGAAAGCGGGCATGTCGTGCTGTTGGATAAAGATGAAGACGTTTTGCAAAACGCTTTGCAGGAATTGCGCACAGAGTACAGCAAAGATCGTGTCTGCGGCATTGTCGCGGACGTTACCAGCGAAACACAGATGATGCATGCCTTCTCCGATATTGCCATGTACTATGGCGGCGTCGATGTGGTCATCCCGAACGCGGGTATCGCTTCTTCCAGCCCAATCGATATGACTTCTGTTGAAGACTGGGAGTACAATCACAATGTGTTGGTGAAAGGGTATTTTTTGGCTTCGCGCGAAGCGTTTAAAATACTGAAAAAACAGGGTATAGGTGGTGGCTTGATTTTCATCGTTTCGAAAAATGCGGTGGTGGCAGGCAAAAATGCCTCAGCCTACAGCTCAGCCAAAGCGGCCGAACTGCATCTGGCGCGCTGTCTTGCTGAAGAAGGGGCACCCCACAGCATTCGAGTCAATACTGTCAATCCCGATGCCGTCATCGCTGGCTCACGCATCTGGAACGAATCCGGTTGGCGGGAACAGCGCGCTAAGGCCTACGGCATCAAGCCGGATCAGCTGGAAGAATACTACCGCAACCGCAATGCGCTGAAAGTGTTCGTTTTGCCGGAAGATATTGCCGAAGCTGTGCTGTTTTTTGCCTCGGATCGCAGTGCTAAGAGCACGGGCAACATGCTCAACGTTGATGGCGGCGTCAATGCCGCGTTTCAGCGATAAGCAGCAGAAAAAGACAATTTTTTGATTTTGTGCAGGGAAGAGGGTATTTCCCGCCCCTGCAAAGGCAGGATAAAGTCATTTGCCACAAAAAAACTCAAAACAGGAGACAAGCTGATGAGCCAGAAATATGCCGGACTTGATGCGATTGAAAAACGTTGTGACCAGCACGGTCTTGATATCGAAAAAATCAAAAGCCGTCTGAAAAAGCAGCATATCGAAACACCGTCGTGGGGGTATGGCGACAGTGGCACGCGTTTTCGGGTTTTTCCGTGGTCGGGAGCAGCGCGCACCGCCCGCGAAAAGTTGTCCGATGCGGCAATGGTACACAAGCTGACCGGCGTCGCGCCATCGGTTGCGCTGCATATTCCGTGGGATAAAGTCGACGACTGGCTGGCGCTGAAAAGCTACGCTTCTGAAATCGGGATCGAGCTCGGCGCCATCAATCCAAATGTTTTTCAGGATGAAGCCTACAAATTTGGCTCGATCTGCCACACCGATGCGAAAGTCCGGCGCATGGCAGTCGATCACATGCTGGAATGTGTCGATATCATGAAAGCCACCGGCTCGCGTGATTTGTCGCTGTGGTTTGCAGACGGCACTAACTATGCCGGCCAGGATAGTTTTCGCGCTCGGAAAGCCCGCATGCAGGAAGCACTGCAGGAAGTCTATGATGCCCTTCCCGACGGCACGCGCATGCTGATCGAATACAAATTTTTCGAACCAGCCTTTTATCACACCGATCTTGCCGACTGGGGCATCGCCTACATTTTGGCCAGCAAATTCGGCGACAAAGCCAAGGTGCTTGTCGATACCGGCCACCACGCACAAGGCACAAACATCGAACACATTGTCGCGACACTTTTGGATGAAGACAAACTCGGTGGCTTCCATTTTAACAATCGCAAGTATGCGGATGACGATTTGATTGTCGGCACGGTCAATCCATTTGAGCTGTTTTGCATTTTCAATGAATTGGTTGATGCCGAAATGAGCGAGAGTAAAGTAGCCGCTTCCTGCGCGCGTGAGGTGGCTTACATGATCGACCAATCACACAATATCGAGCCAAAAATCGAAGCAATGGTGCAGTCGGTGATCAATTGCCAGGTAGCGCTATCCAAGGCGTTGCTGGTCGACCGCAAGGCGCTGGCAAAGCAGCAGGCGGCTGGCGATGTGCTGGGTGCGTATCGTGAGCTCAACAATGCCTTCGAGTGCGATGTCCGGCCACTTCTGGCGCAGGTGCGCGAAGAGATGGGCCTGCATCCTGAGCCATTGACTGCGCTGAAGGAGAATAAATATCAGCAAAAAATTGCCGAGGAGCGCGGCGCCAAATCAGGCAGTGGTGGTGGCTATCCCGGGGCGTGATCAGTAAGAAATGTAACTTGCTTTCTCAGTGGCGTTGCGGCTTATGCTGCACGCCACTTTTTTTGAGAGGGTGTTTTCAATGCAAACTTATGTACCCAGCCCTTGCTAATTCTCCAGCAAATATTCGACTGTACTCACCACGCGCAGGGTTTTATCGAGTTGATTCTCTTCAATAATGCCCGGCGCCCGATCTCGGGCTAAAATGACGAACACACCCTGGTTGGCGCGCCGTATCCCGCCAAGCCGGCTGCCGGAATCCTGCGCGAATTGTTCGGCTGCCCGGCGGGCCTCTGCCGTCGCCTCTGCAATCATCTCCGGCTTGTATTCATTCAAACGCGTGAATAAAAATGTCGGGCCGTTATAAGCCATGCCGGTCGCCGACAAAATCACACCTGCATCGACCAGCTCGCCAACAGCCTGACTGGCTTTGGCGATGGTTTCCGGTTCTTTCGAGCGCACCATCACGGTTTGGGTGATGATGTAGCGACTCTGTGCCGGGCCGCTGCGGTAGGGATCCGCCAGCCGGTCTTTGACGTCCAGTTTTTGGACTTCCGCCATTTGCGGATCGATGCCGTGGCGCTCCAGAAATGCCAGCACCTGCTGGTGATTGCGCCGCACTGCTTGTTGTGCTTTATCGAGATCATCGTCGGTGGCGACAAAGCTCAGCGGCCACAACGCGATATCCGCACGCACATCCCGCTCGGAAATGCCTTTTACGGTCACGTATCGATCTGCTGCGCGGCCTTGCAGAAAGCCGTTGCCGACGAACCAGCCTGCAACGACCAAGCCGATGCACAACAAGGCACCCGTCAATACCGCCGCGTTTTTTTCCAAAGATATCATAGGTCATAACCTTTCAAATAATTTGCTGCTCACAGCACAAACTCCGCGACAAAAAAGCCGAGATACGTGCCGATGCCGTAGCCGAGTGCACCCACCAAAATGCCAGGCACTTGCAGGTCGGCTCGGCCAAGGCTGCGCGCAACCGCCAGCGCCGTGGTTGGCCCGCCAAAACAGGCCTGTGAAGCGACTGCGGTAATGGTGTGATCGATTTTGAAAAGTACGCTCATACCGAAAATCAATACACCGTGCGCAAGCACAATTGTAAAGGCCAGCAGCAACAGCGATAAACCGATGTCACCGATATTTTGCAAAGCTGCGAGATCACAAAAGGCCCCGATCACGGCTAAGAACAGATACAAGCCATACATGCCGAGCAGGCGCGTGCCGGTCAGTTTTTTGATGAATTTGAACTGAGCGAGAATCAGTGCGAAGGTTGTGAGAATTAAAATCGACGGCAGGCCGATAATCGGACCAAGCCAATTCGATAGCCAGGTCACCATCGCGCCTGCGCCCAGCAGCAAGCCGAGGTCAATCGGGTGGATGGTCTCGGTATCGTCCTCGATGCCGGTGATGACTTCTGCCGCATTGTTCTCGGAAACATGGTTGGAAGCAGGTTGCAGCATCGCCATTACTTTCGGAAACGCCAGGCATGCCAGCATCCAGATGGCGCCGACGATGTTGTCGACCGCGACAGACCCGGCAAATAATGCCCCTTCTTTGGCGACGCCGTAATGCAGAGCGACCGCATTAAAATTAACGCTGCCACCGACATACGTGCCGGCAAACATGCCGCCAAGCGGGCGATACAGATATCCGATGGCCGTTTGGCCATCGATGAGCCACATGCCTAAAATCACGCCAGCCATCGTGCCGGCAGCACCGATCAGAAACATGCCGATCATTTTTGGCCCTGCCTGCAGAATATCGCGCAAATTGACGTTGAGCAAAAGCAGAAAAATCGCGACCGGGGCGACGTATACGAATACGCCATCGTAAATGGGCGCTTCATCAGCGCTGGTTGGGATGATGCCGAGATTGGCGATAACTGCGGTGACGATAATCACCAAAAGCGATGTGCCGATATGTCGGAAAAAGGTCTTGCGAACGAGGATTTCGGAGAGGACGATCGCTGCACTCAGCATGGCGAAGACAAAGATGGATTGTGTAAACATGTATGCAGCATACGAAGAAACAGCGCACCGCACCACGAAAAAGCGACCAAAGGCAGAGAAAGAAAACGCCCCGAATTCTTCAGTTTGCGAATCCGGGGCGTTCAGTTTGTTTGCTGGCTCTATTTGGCTTTGAGCGCGTCGCGAATTTCGGTGAGCAACACTACTTCGGCGCTGGGCTTTGGTGGTTCGGCAGGCTTTTCTTCTTCTTTCTTTTTTAGGCGATTCATGCCACGAATCACCATGAACAGCGCAAATGCAACGATCACAAAGCTGATGACATTGTTGATAAAGGCACCGTAGTTAATCGTGACTGCCCCGGCCGCCTTGGCATCTGCAAGAGATGCATACGGTGCTGCGGCTTCGGCGCCAGCCTTCAACAGGATGAACAGGTTGGAAAAATCAACTCCACCGAGCGCCAGGCCGATGGGTGGCATCAGCACATCATCTACAAGCGATTTCACAATGGTGCCGAATGCAGCGCCAATGATGATGCCGACCGCCATGTCGAGGACGTTGCCTCGCAGCGCAAATTTTTTGAATTCGTTGAACATGCATCCCTCCTTGAAAGAATACAAAACCGGTAAAATGCGGTTACGCCATGCTGCGCGCATTCCGCTGATTTGCGGCAGGGTATGCCACCAAATCGTGGATAGTGCGCGAAAATAATTCGCCAAAATTGTGCGTGCAAATAAATTTTGACGGAACCGCACTTCCAAAGCGATCCCGAAGCTATCTTTGGTGTTTCTTTTTCTTGAGCGTGCGTTCAAAGAAGTCATCGGCAGCGCGGAAGGTACGCAGCCAACTTTCATGCCGCAAGAAACCATGCACCTCATCGGGAAAGATCAGCAATTCGACCGGCACGTTGCGCTCCCTCAGGCGTTGCACCAGATCCGTGGTCTGCTGAAAAAGCACATTGCGATCATCGTCGCCGTGAACAAGCAAAATCGGCGAATGCCAGGTGTCGAGTGCAGCCACCGGCGACGAACGGAATGCACTTTCCAGCAGTGCTTCACCTTGCAGACCCCAGCCGCCACCTTGTGAGAAATCCGTTGCACGGAACGCCCAATCATGAACACCGTGCAGGTCAACACCGGCAGCAAATATGTCAGAATTGCGGGCCAGGCCGAGCGCGGTCAGGTAGCCACCATACGAACCGCCCCATAGGCCGATGCGCGCGGGATCTACTTCTGGCCGGCTTCGAAGAAAGTTCGCCGCTGCCAGGATGTCCTGGTACTCGGATGCACCACGCGGGCCTTGATTTACAGCTTGTCGAAAAGCCCGACCATACCCAATTCCCGAACGATAATTCACTGACAGCACCAGATAGCCCTGATTGGCGAGAAATTGATTCATCGCGTAGGTTTTGGCATAATAGCTACGATAATGCCAGCCGAGCAGCATTTGCCGAATCGGGCCGCCATGCATGAAAATGACAGCCGGGTGGTCGTGGTTGTCGGAAGCGTTTTTGGGAGCAAATAGTTGGCTGTGGATATTCAAACCATCAGCAGCTTGAAAGGTCACTTGCTGCGGCACAACCAACTCTTGTTGCGGTAAGGATTTTGGCAATTCAATCGGGAAAATTCGTTTTGTTCTACCATTGCTGACCGGAACAATGTTGATGGCTGATGGCAAGGTTGCACCGGAGAGCCTGTAGGCAATAAAGTTGCCGCTTGCCAATGCCACTGGGTCGGTTTCGATGCCTCTGCCGGAGGTGAGTTGCTCTGGCGTTCCATCGGGTAAAGCAACACGCCACAAATGTCGCCGGCCGCTATCTCCAGCATTGCTGCTGAAATAGAGGTGTTCGCCGCTCGCTGAAACAGAGCTAACTTCGACCTCGCTCCCCGCAGGCGTCAGGCACCGCACTGACTTGCCATCCGGTTGGATGCTGTAAATCTGCAGCCAGTTTTCATGCTCGGAATAAAAAAGCAGCTGATTTTGTCGGGTCCAGCGCAACGGGGAGCGAGGATAGCTTTGTGCAAATCCGCCATCGTTAGCAGGAGATTGCCAGATTTCCAGTGATGTGCCCGTGCTGACATCGGCAACATGCAGCGCGAACGGTGTGCCGTCCGTGATGTTGTGGAGTTCATCTTTCTTAGCTCCGGGCATTCGAATGAACGCCAACCTCTTGCCATCAGGCGACCAGCATGGAATCTGATCACGGTCGACACTGGGTGCCATCCAGGTGATCTGGCGCGACTCGTAATCACACACGCCGATAAAACTATGATCGCCGCGTGAACTGACAAATGCGACCGAGTTTCCCTCCGGAGACCACTGTGGGTAGCCATTGCTGCCACGGGCGTTGATGAATTGGCGCGGATTGCTGTTGTAGCGGTTTGCGGTGCCGGGCAAAGTAATCGGCACCAAAAAAATCTGACCACGGTCGGTAAACAGAAGCTCATTGCTGGTCGGGGACAGCACAGGATGACTGCCATGAGCCAGCCGCCAAGGCAGGCTGCCACTTTGCGTTCGGACAGCCCAAATGCCCTGATCAGCTCCACTTGGCGCGCTGGTGGGATTGGGGTGCTCGCCACCGCGATTGGCACTGCCACCATGCACGTAAATCAGGAAAGCACTGTCGTAGGAAAAAGCCAATTGCGAAATAGGCATGCCATCATCTTTTGAATAATTGGTCAGCTTGATGGCTTCAAAATTTGGCGCTGCCGCCATCCAAATATTGCGTTGACCTTCGATGTTTTCAACCCATGCAATTCGATCGCTATCAGGAGCAGCAACCAAATTCGTTAAATAGGGTGCTGACAGGATATGTTCGATCGAAAAATCCTGGGCAGGCGCAGGCTGCTGAGCGAAAATGCAGAAGATATAAAGGAGTGGAAGAATGAGATGGACAAACAATTTGTTTTTCGCAAGCGGCATAGACGTACTCCACAAATGAGTTTCTGGTGGTGTGGCAGTGCTAATTGCTGGGATATTCACTTACAACAGCAAATATCGACAATTCGTTTCAATTTATTCCAAGATTTTAGCATTTAGGCAGAAAATAGTCCAAAGCATCAGGAAGCGAGTGCCTAAATTGCGCTATTTCGAGCTGTTTTGTGTGCTTTTTGTTGTGATCCGTTCGGAAAAAAGTATATTGCTTTGAACATTTTGGTTATGAACAGGAGGAGAGATGGCCAGAAAAATTTTGAAAGCGATGGTGGTTCTTATTGCGTTCACACTGTCGTGCAGTTTGCAAAAACACTATGATGTGGTCATTCGCAATGCAACGATTTATAATGGCAGCGGCGGCGCACCATACGCAGGTGGCGTTGCCATTCGAGGTGAAAAAATTGTAGCTGTTGGCGATGTGAGCGACGCTAAAGGCGACACAGAGATTGATGCAGAAGGCCTGGCTGTAGCGCCCGGCTTTATCAATATGCTCAGCTGGGCAACGACCTCGCTGCTCATCGATGGCAAATCGCAAAGCGACATCCGGCAGGGCGTGACCCTCGAAGTTTTTGGCGAAGGTTGGTCTGAAGGACCGCTGAGCGAGAAGATGAAGCAGGAGATTCTCGAAAATCAAGGCGAATTCAAATATAATATCGAATGGACAACTCTGGGCGAGTATCTCGATTATCTGGTTGAAAAGGGCATTTCCACAAATATCGCTTCTTTTGTTGGCGCGACAACTGTCCGTATTCACGAGCTCGGCGAAGAAGACCGCCCGCCTGCGCCGGAAGAGCTGGAACGTATGCGCGAACTCGTACATACAGCGATGCAGGAAGGTGCGCTCGGCCTCGGAACCTCGTTGATTTACACACCGGCATTCTATGCCAAAACAGATGAGTTGATCGAGCTTTCAAAAGTCGCTTCGGAATATGGCGGCATGTATATTTCACACATGCGCAGCGAGGGCAATCAATTGCTGGAGGCGCTGGATGAGCTGCTGACCATTGCCCGCGAAGCCAATATTCCCGCTGAAATCTATCACTTGAAAGCTGCCGGCAAAGAGAATTGGGGCAAGCTCGATGATGTGATCGCGAAGATCGAGGCCGCCCGTGCTGATGGTCTGAAAATTACAGCCGATATGTATAATTACATTGCCGGGGCTACCGGACTCGATGCATCGATGCCGCCATGGGTGCAGGAAGGCGGTTTCGACAAGTGGCGTGAGCGCTTGATGGATGATGCGATTCGCAAGAAAATCAAAAAAGAGATGGTTGAAAAGACCGATGAGTGGGAAAACCTTGGACTGGCAGCCGGGCCGGAAGGCATGCTATTGGTTGGCTTCAAATCCGATTCGCTCAAGCCCCTGACCGGCAAGAGTCTCGCTGAGATCGCGCAAATGCGAGGCAAATCCCCGCAGGACGTCATGATTGATTTGGTGATCGAAGACGGCAGCCGGGTCGAAACCGTCTATTTCCTGATGTCGGAAGAGAATGTCAAGCGCCAGATCGCCTTGCCGTGGATGACATTCTGCTCGGATGCCGGATCGCTCGCGCCAGAAGGTCTTTTTCTGAAACGCAATCCGCACCCGCGTGCTTACGGCAATTTTTCGCGCCTGCTCGGTAAATATGTGCGCGAAGAAAAAGTGATTCCACTCGAAGAAGCGATCAAACGCCTGACTTCGATGCCGGCGGAAAATTTGCGTATTCGTGAACGCGGCAAACTCGAAAAAGGCTATTTTGCCGATGTGGTGATTTTCGATCCTGAAAAAATACAGGATCATGCCACGTTTGAAAAACCGCATCGGTATTCGACCGGCATGCAACATGTTTTTGTGAACGGCAGGCAGGTGCTGAAAAATGGCGAGCATACTGGCGCCACCCCGGGCCAGGTTGTCCGTGGCCCCGGTTGGACAGGGTGGAAGTGATGGTGCTTGAACAAGGTACGTGATTACGATTGCTTTCGGCGAATTGGCTGGACAATTTTTCAAATTCATGTGCTGCATACGTGTCATTCTGAGTCGCCTCGCGACGAAGAATCTCTAGACAAACAGAAATCCGGGTTTAGTCTTAGGATAACCCAAGTTGTGACCTATTGATGTAATCGTTTTGATCACCAACTGTTCTTTCAAAAAAATATCGTTGGTCTGAAATCAAGAGGATTTGTCGCCAGAAACTTCAAAAGAACAATAGCTTAAATTGTTTTTCATATTCCTCTGGAGTTTCATGGACGACAAAATTCTTTCAATTTACTGTCTATGCGATGATCTTCTCAAAGCCTTGTCACATCGCGAAGATCCGCAATGTCAAATGTCCGATGCCGAAATCATGACCACTGCGATTATCGCTACCTACTGTTTTGGTGGCAATTACGCTCAAGCGTGCCGGTTTTTACAACTACCACAGTATTTTCCTGACATGCTGAGCAAAAGCCAGTTCAACCGCCGCCTGCATCGCTTAACAGATCGCTTTGTTCAGCTTTTCCAGTGTTTGAGTCGAACGTGGAAAGACCTGAACACCGAATCGATTTATGTGATTGATAGTTACCCGATTGCGGTTTGCGATAACTATCGCATTCGCAGGTCGCGAATCTATCAAAATGAACAGTATCGAGGCTATATCCCAAGCAAAAGAAGATACTTTTATGGCCTGAGAATTCACATCATGATTACCCAAAACGGCCAACCCGTTGAAGCCTTTCTGATGCCCGGCGGTGTCGCCGATGTCGATGCTTTGAAAGTGTACGAGTTTGATTTGCCGGAGCACAGTACAATTTATGCTGACAAAGCCTACAACGAGTACAAAACCGAAGACCTGTTAGAAGAACTCTGCGAGATTACGCTCTCGCCTTTGCGAAAGAAAAATTCAAAACGTGCTGTACCCGGATATGTCGCCTATCTGCAGCATTATTATCGAAAAAGGGTCGAGACCGCAGGCAGCTTGATCGAAAGAACTCTTCCCAAATCGATACATGCGGTCACTGCAAAGGGCTTTGAACTCAAAGTTTTCTTGTTTGTGCTCGCATACAGTGTCAGTTTCTTTTAGGTCACAACTTGGGTTAGGATACTACTTCGCATTGGATGACAAAAGCAATTTTCATTATTAGAATCATATAGACACGAAGATCATTTAGTTTGAATAGAATACTCGGGGGGCTTATGAGTGACAGAAGCTATTACGTATATATCATGTCCAGCAAATCGAAGACCATTTACACAGGCATGACAAATAACTTGATTCGCCGAGTTTTGGAGCACAAGCAGAAGAAAACTCATGGTTTTACATACAAATACAATATCAATAAGCTGGTCTATTTTGAAGCGACACCCGATGTTCGAATTGCTATTGCCCGCGAAAAGCAAATTAAGGGTTGGACACGCGCCAAAAAGATTACTTTGATCGAATCTGTAAATCCTGAATGGAAGGATTTAAGTGTAGAATGGTATATTTGAAGCAGATCTTTTTTGGTGAAACTGATTTTATACAACTACGATTGATGTTTATGAACGGCTGAGATTCTTCGCTCACGCTCAGAATGACACAATTTAGCATCGGGATTGCCAACAATTAAAAAAGTATATGCAAACAATTTATTTCAAATATAGGCTGCGGTTTTTCATCACATTCATTGCATTGTGCATCGTACAGAGCGCTGTCGCACAGCCCAAAAGCATGAGCATACGCATGGGAGTCCCCGTCAATGACAACGATACCGGCTTCCGGCAATACGAGATGTTCGCCGATTTCCCGATAACAAAGATCACTGGATCACAAAATGGCTTGCGCTTCGGAATGCGCCTGGATGTGGTGACCAGCCTGCTCGAGCAGAGCGACAAATGGGCATTTTTGCTCTCTGTCGGACCATCCTTTGTGCTCAGCAATGCAGGGAGTCGTTTAGCGCTGAAATTTGGATCCAGCCCAACTTTTTTGAGCAATGCCCGCTTCCCGCATAAAAATCTCGGCGGGCATTTTCACTTCATCAGCCACATCGGCGTTTCCTTACGACTTACCTCAAATATGGCTGTGGTTTACCGCATCCAACACCTTTCCAATGCAAGTACTGTGCAACCGAATCCGGGATTGAATCTGCACATGTTTGGCATAGGAGTGGAATTTTAAGTTGATAAAACTTTGAAAAAGCTGGCAACCTTTTTCCGAAACCTGTGTCCTAACTCTCGAACCCAACATGACAATCGTTCATCAAATGCCGGACCGGCATTTTCTCGAAAGGACACACTATGAGAAAAAGCATCGCCCTGCTTTTTTTATTTTCTTTTGCTCTCCCAGCGCTCGGCGGCAAGTCCAATGAAGTCCGTCCAACCTACACCGCAGTGAAGATAACCGTCCCCCCCCACATCGATGGTATTGCCGCAAATGGCGAGTGGAACATCGTCAACGTCGCCAGCGATTTTGTGCAGTACAAACCTCATTCCGGCCAGCCTGCGACACAAAGATCTCAAGTTCGTATCGCATATGATGATAAATACATCTACGTATGTGCCGATATGCTGGATAGCGATCCAGAAAAAATTGCCGCCCAGCTTTTCCGGCGCGATGGCAACGGCTACTCGGACTGGTTCGAAATTTCGATCGACAGTTATGGCGACCAGCGCACGGCCTTTGTGTTCGGCATCAATCCGCGCGGTGTCAAGCGCGATATCCTTTTTTATAACGATGATGAAGAAGATTCCAGTTGGGACGCCGTTTGGGACGGCGCTGCCAGCATTCACGATCGTGGCTGGACTGCCGAGTTTCGCATTCCTTTTTCGCAGTTGCGCTACGATGCATCTGCGCCGCAACAGAAGTGGGGCATGCAATTGTGGCGCTACATTGCCCGCAACGACGAGCAAGTCTTTTGGTCGCCACGTTTGCAGGAATCGTCCGGCTTTGTTTCGCTGTTCGGCACCATGAAGGGCATTCAAACCAATTTCGCTCCGCGCCGCCTGGAGATCATGCCGTATAGCTCCGGAAGGTTGCACCGCGCACCGGGTGATGCGGTCAACCCGTTTTATCATTCGAACGATTTTACCAGCAATATCGGAGCAGACTTCAAATATGGAATCAATTCCAGTTTTACCCTGACTGGCACGGTCAATCCTGATTTCGGGCAAGTGGAGGCCGATCCGGCGGTGATCAATTTATCGGCCTACGAGACTTTTTTTAGCGAGCGACGGCCATTTTTTCTGGAAGGGACGGATATTTTCGAATTTGGGCGAACGCGCACTTTTAACAGCAATGCACCGTTCATTTTCTACACCCGTCGCATCGGACGGCAGCCGCAAGGCTCGGTGAGCGACGCTGCGGCAGACTTTATCGACCAGCCTGAGCAAACGACCATTGCCGCTGCAGTGAAGGTTAGCGGCAAAACAGCGAGTGGCTGGTCGATCGGCCTGCTCGATGCAATCACCACCAGAGAAAATGCCGATTACAGTATCGGTGCCAATACAGATAAAAAGGAAGTGGTTGAGCCGCTCTCCAACTACCTGGTTATGCGTGCAAAAAAAGATTTTAACAATGGCAAAACCACCATCGGTGGCTTTTTTGATGCCGCCAATCGCGATTTGTCAACGGAAAGTCTGAAAGGACTGCTGCGCAAGGAAGCGTATATTGGCGGGCTCGATTTTGAGCACAAATTATCGAATGAAGACTGGATTGTCAGCGGTGTATTTACCCGCAGCCATTTGGTTGGAGAGCCGTCAGTGGTGGCGGCAGCACAGCGTGGCCCGCAACGGTACTTTCAGCGCCCGGATGCCGATTATATGGAACTCGATGAAAATGCCAGCTCGCTCGGCGGCCACAATGTTGAGTTGTCGATCACCAAAAACAGCGGCAAGCATTGGATCGGCTCGATCACCTACGGCGATGTCAGCCCCGGCTTTGAAGTCAATGACCTTGGCTACCAAAACCGCGCCGATTATCGCTCGGTCACAACCTTTTTGATGTACCGCGAAAACACGCCGGGAAAACTGTTCCGCAATTACGATTTTTACTGGTGGTCAGGGCCGGGCTGGAATCAAGGCGGGGATCTGATTTGGGCAACCAATGGCTTTGGCGCCGAATTTCGTTTTAATAATTTTTGGTCTTTTGAACTCGGCGCCCGCATCACGCCGGAAACCTACAATGACCGGCTGACGCGCGGAGGGCCGAATGCCAAACGGCCATCGGATTGGGGCATCGAATTTAGCGTCGGCACGGATAATCGAAAAAAACTTGCCTTCGATGTTTATGGTACTTTTCGCGAGGATGTTTCCGGCGAGTACGATAAATATGTGGGAGTCGAGACGACTATCCGTCCCCTGCAGTCGATCTCTCTCGACCTTGAAGCAACGCTCGGCCTGGAAAACGACACGGACCAGTTTGTCGACCGAATTGCTGACGCGCTGGCGACACATACATTCGGAGCACGCTATGTTTTTGCCAACATTGAATCAAAAAATCAGCGATTTTCAATGAGGCTGGATTGGACGTTCTCGCCCAATTTATCGCTGCAGATGTATGCCGCGCCGTACATTGCATCCTACAATTACACCGCGCTCAAGGAATTCCGGACGCCGGGCACGTTCGATTTCGATCTATATGGCGAGCAAGTCGGTAGCCTCGAAACCAATGCCGATGGCAGCTCCGTCATCGATCCGGATGGCGCAGGACCGTCGCCGGCGTTCACGCTGCCGAAGCTCGACTTCAACTTCCGCTCGATACGCGTCAACACGGTGCTGCGCTGGGAGTACCGGCCCGGCTCGGTGCTGTTTTTTGTATGGCAACAGGAGCGCGACGATTTTGCCCAACGCAACGGTCTGTTGGATTTCTCCAGAGACTATGATGCGCTGTTTCACGTGCGGCCTGTCAACACCTTTTTGATCAAGGCGTCGTACTGGTTGGGATTTTAGCTGTTGGTTATATGCTAGGGGCACGGCGCGCCATGCCCCTACAATTGTGTCTGTTGAGTGCAGTAACACCAAAGGCGAATAGCAAATTGCCAAAAGCCATCTTCACTACCCTCCAGCAATCTCCAGCTTCGGATAGGTTTTCCATTTGCCACGGGTAAAGTCCGGGAATTCCATCGGTTGGCTGCCGTTTGCGACCGAACGCTCACTCAGTTCGGAAACCGCACTGAGCGCGGCGGCATCGTACACATTCATATCCAGCGGCAGGCCTTCCCGCAGACATTTGATCAGGCGATAATCTTCGAGGTAATCCATTCCGCCATGGCCGGCGCCGCGTGCCTGTTCGCCGACGGTTTTCCACAGTGGGTGATCGAATTGCTCCAGCACTTCCGCCATCTCCTGCCAGCGATGTTGTGGCGACATGCCCTCGATGTGCAGGCGGGGTGGGTAGCCCTGGAAAAGACCTTTGGTGCCCTGTACCATATCGATGCGGCTGTATGGGCGCGGCAAGTTGGTGTCGTGGCTGACGAAAATGGTGCGACCGTTGGCAGTTTTGATCATGCTGGTGTTGACATCGCCGAGAACGTATTTTTCCTGCCGCTCCTTCGAGCCTGCCGGAAACGTATTGAGCACATATTCCTGCAAGCCGCGCGACGGACTGCTCATCGAGACGAGATAATTGAACTTGTCGCCACGGTTGATGTCCATGCACTGTGCCACCGGGCCGAGACCGTGGGTCGGGTAGAGATTGCCGTTACGGGTTTTGGAGTGCTCACGCCGCCACAAACCCTCACCATCATAATCGAACTTGACCGCACGCAGATCGTGCAGATAGCCGCATTCGCCGTGCAGGATTTCGCCGAACAGGCCTTGCCGCACCATGTTAAAGACCATCATTTCTTCGCGGCCGTAATTGCAATTTTCCATCATCACGCAGTGTTTCTGAAATTTTTCGGCGGTTTCGACCATCTCCCAGCACTCGTCAATGGTGACCGCTGCCGGGACTTCCGTGGCCGAGTGCTTGCCATTTTTCATAGCGGCAACGCAGACAGGAACGTGCCAGCGCCAGGGGGTTGCTGTGTAAACCAAATCGAGGTCTTCTTCTTCGCACATACGCACAAAATCGGTCTCACTGCGCGAATAACCGGTTGGCTTGGGCTGTCCGGCCTCGATTACCCAATTCTGGATTTTCTCGACCCGTTCCGGTACGATATCGCACACTGCTTTCAGTTCCACGCCTTCGATGCGCAGCAGGTTGCGCACGTGCGCCGAACCCATGCCGCCGACACCCACAAAGCCGATACGCACGGTTTCCATCGGCGGGGCTTTAAAGAGTTCATCCGGTGCGCCGCCAATATTTTTGCTCAACGCATATCCGGCTGTTTCGTTGCCGCAACCAAGCTGAATCATGCCGACCGCCGCACCGGCTGCCGCGCCAAGTTTGATGAAATCACGGCGGTTGAGTTCGGAATGTTTGTCGTTTTGCTGGCTCATGGTCTCCCTCGTTTTTAGAGTGTGTTTTTGGGGGAAACTAATATTCGGTTGGTACTATCGCAATCAGAAAAGGACAATTGAAAATAAATGCGAACAGCGTGAATTGGATTCATGGTTTGAGCTTATGACGCTGATCATTTAAGCTTATCTTGTCAAAATTAATTTGTACAGCTGATGAATTAAAGTTTTCTATATCACCTAATTTGTCTGGGGCCACTAAATAACAGCATGTAAGACTCACGAGTGCCTCATTTTTGTAAATGAATCGTGGATGAAGCAATATCATGTATTGTTGGCAGCTTACATTCCCTGCCGTTTTGTTGTTACAACGGATATTCATGACTGTCTTCGCGAGTTCACATTTTGCTCAAAACGCGGGGCTCAGTTCTAAGCGTTGTCGGCAATCCAACACATACGTCGGCACAGTCAGGGCCTCAGTCTGAGACATCAATCTGGAATGAAGGGATCGTGCCTGGCTCTAACAGCAATGCCAGTATCACTGCTGTCCAGGCAATCATTGGTGTCTCTCGTGAAGCTGATTTCATCCTGGTTCACAGAGGCGCGGCCAATGAGCTTGGTGGAGACCTTGAAGTCGACTCCTTGCTCTTGGTACGCTGAATTTAGGTACTCACACCACCAGAACAAATTTTTCCGGCTGTGATGTGCAGAAAAGGTAAGGCTTTGTGCTGATCGATATAAAATGACCAAGGTGTTTTAGCTATCTTGCAACAGTTCCAAAACCCTGATCAGGTCTGTCTGTTTTCACAAGCTCCATTACTGCTGCCTGTGATAGCGCAAGGAAGCGGAAAATCTTGAAGAGAGTAGATAGAAAAAATCTTCCAAAACAGGAGAACTGGATGAAAAATTTGTAAAGAAACTTCACCTTGACATGTGTGGCGCCGTTGCTCGAGTTCGTGTTCGCACCCGCTCTAGGACAAGCCCAAGCCTGGTCGCCGTTAGGCGATGGAACATATGGTGTTGTCACCGCAATTGCTATTGACGGCAACAATGTTTATGTCGGCGGAAAACTCACCTATGCTGGCAAGGTTCGCGCCAATTACGTCGCAAAATGGGACAACACAATCAAAAGTTGGTCCTCATTGGGTAGCGGTAGCGGTGTGAACAATCTGGTGTTGGCGCTTGAAATTGACAGCGACGAAAGTCTCTATGTTGGAGGCGCCTTCAAAACCAGCGGCGCTATTAGCGAACACAACGTTGCTAAGTGGAAAAACAATAATTGAGTGGCCATAAGCAACCGTTTAGTTGGCACCGCTTATTCGCTTGCCGGGCCTTGTTTTTATCGACAAACAGCTTCAAGTACAGCGACCAGCTTGCGGGTCAGGTTCTCGCGGCTGTAGGGTTGGATGTCGAAGTCGTTGGGAGATATTGCGTTGCCTTTTTGTTTTTCGCTGAAAAAAGCTTTGAGCACGTTGACCGCAGCCGGCACATCGTCGGGCAGGGCGTGCCGGACCAGCCCGGTTTTTTGCAGCAAATGCAATCCTTCGATTGGTTCGCTCAGGGCGAGAATCGGCTTGCGGGCGGCGAGGTATTCGAAGGTTTTGCCCGGAATGAAGCCGGCGCTTGGATGACCACTGGCCAAAAATAGCAGCACATCCGATTCTTGCAGATAGCGGACTGCCTGATCGTGCGGCACATAGCCTGTGATCTCGACGAAGTCGCTGATGCCGGATTCGGCAATCAGGGCCTGCAGCTTGCCATCGAGATCAGCGCCGACAAAACTCAGGCGCGCTTCAGTCGGCGACAATCCTGCATCTTCCACAAAAATCCGAAATGCCCGAATGGCGAGCGCAGGCTGCACAAAATTGCCGGTGGTTCCGATATGCGCGATGCGAAAAAAATCGTTCGGTTCTGATGCCGGTTCGCCGAAATCATCCGGCTCGTAGCCGTTGGTGATGATGCTGATTTTGTCAGCCGCTTCAGGCACGCTGCGCGCTAGGGTATCTGCCAATCCCGCCGAAACCGCAATCACAGCATCCGCATTGTGCAGCACACGTTTTTGCAGCAACCCATCGATTGCGGTGTGTGCCCTGGTGCTTTTGGCCTGAAAATCACCGCCAGCCCAGGTGTCGCGGAAATCGGCGATCCACGGGAGACGAAAGCGTTTGGCCAGTTTGCTGGCCGCGAGGTGGGTTGAATGCGGCGGGCCAGTGCTGAGAATAGCATCGAACTGCTCGCCTGCCAGAAGCTTTCTTGCCTCATGCAGCAAAAACGGATTCCACAAAATTTTATTGTCCGGCAGCAGCATGAAGTTGATCGCCTTGCGTGCAAGCTGCTGTTTTGATGAAGCCGAGCCGCCAGCATAGCCCGCATGCTGTGAATGCCACTTGGCTGCCAGCCGGAGCGGATCGAGCGAGCCGGTGCGCACAATCCGTGCATTGCCGATGTGTTTGAGGATAGCTTGATCGGAGGCGTGATAGGCGACCTGTTTAACAGTGATGACGGTTGGCTGCCAGCCCAGTGACGGCAAGTATTTGACAAAACTGGCGACCCGCTGCGTGCCGCCCATGCCCATCGGTGGGAAATAATAGCTGAGAATCAGGAGTTTTTTCACCGCGGCGCTACCTTGAGATATTTGGCGTCGATGTGCAGTTTTTTGGCAGAAAAGCGCAGCCGAATTGCTTCCCAAATGCGCTGAAGAAGGTAGAAACGCTTGTTGGCGAAAGTGTTCGTGTAAGCATACCATTTTTGCGCCATCTCGGCGTATTGCTTGTCTTCGGTGTGATTGGAAAGGATTTTCAGCAGCACGCAGACGTTACGGATTCCCTGGAGGGATGCGCAGCGTTTGCTGGCATGCAAATCGAACAATAGCCATTTGCCGTTGTCATAGACCGGCATCAACTCGCGCAGTCCGCGCAATCCGCCGCGCAGAATGGTTTTAACATCGTTGTCGTCAAAATAGTTGGCATACTCCGACAGGCCGATCAAGCTGTAAAGATGGCTCGACAAAGGCACGGTCTGGTCTGGCGTTGGAAACTCTTCAAATGCAAGGCTGCCGGAGCCAAGCTGCCGCACCAGCCCACCTTCTTCGACCGGCAGGAAAAATAGCCGCACAATTTTCTTAATTGTCTCTTCGTACCAGGCATCATTTTCGATATAGGCGACACGCAGCAGCAGGGACAGAGCCAGGCCATGAGTTTTTGCGGAGACACGCGGAGCAGACAGCTTGTAGAATGGCTGGGGCTTTTCACTCGGCCAGGCGAAAATGTGCTTGCGCCACTCGCTCAGATGATTGATCAGCCACTCTGCGATGTGCAGAGCCTGATAGCGTGCAGGGATGTCGCCATTTTCGATAAAGCAGATAATCTGATGTAATCCGTATTTCACGATATCGTCAGCGTGGTAGCTTGCAGTTCCCGTCTCGGCGTCGATTTCTACCGGAATCTGGCTTTGATCGAATTGCTTAGGAAGCTGGCCGATGAGCTGCTGGCGATAAAGCGGATATTCCAGCGAGAATGCGTTGCGTGCTGTTGAAGGTTGCTTGTCGTGGCGCGTCTCCGGGCCCCAGTTGTTCACAAACGGATGCGGATCGGTTGCAGGAAATATGCTCGAAGTTTTGGCAGAATCTTGATCTTTTTTCATTCTTAACGAAGTTAAAATGAATTGGTTTGCCGTGCAAAGTTTTATTTTGGCAACGCTCACCTGATGCGCTTCAAAAAGGCAGAACGGATAACCTGACGCTCTTTTGGGCGAATAAAACCGCTTGCAAACAGCGCACCGATAAATAACAATCCAAAGCCCAGCTTGCTAACGAATCCCCATTGCAATAAAGCAAAATTTGCATAAAACACGCCGACGATGGTGACCAATTTGGCGATCCGGCCGAATTCGTAACGCACGGGATAGAGCCTTTGCGCCACAAAGTAGAGTGCCAACGCCATGATGGCGTAGCTGATCACAGTTGCCCACGCTGCGCCCAAAATATTCCAGCGTGGAATAAGGAGCAGGTTGCCAACTATGTTGGCAATCAATCCGGCACCTGTGATCAATGGCAAATATTGTGTCTTCTTTTTGATATGAATGCCGACGACAAAATTAACATAAGCACCATAAAAAACATAAGCAAGCATAACGATGGGAACGACAGTGGTACTTTGCCAGTACGCCTCGCCAAAAATGTGGTATTTGCCAATCTGAACGCGCACGATATCGTCGATGAAATAGCTGATCGCTAAAAATACACATGCACAGGAGAGCAAAAAATAGCTCAGCACTTTAGAGAAAATTGCCTGTGCATCCGGTTTTTTGGCTGTTGCGAGAAAAAACGGATGCCATGCAAATCGAAACGCTGCGATAAAAAGCGCCATAAACATGCCGAGGCGGTAACCGGCACCATACAAGCCAACCGCGCTGCTGCCTGCCATGCGTTCCAAAAAAAAACGGTCGATCACGTCCATTAAAATAACCGCCAGTGTCGATGGAATATAGGGCAGGCCGAATCGCATCAGCAGTTTAAAGGATGACAGCGAAAATCGACCGAACAGATAGCGAAACACGACCGGCAACAGCAACAAAAATCCCGCGGCGGAGGCATACAAATTTGCCCGGAAAATCCCGGCGAGACCCCATTGCCAATGAATGATAAAAATCCAGTTCAGCAGCAGCGTCGCAATGGTGATCAGCGATTTCAGACTAACGAACTGAACGCTTTTTTCTTCAGCCCGCAAAGCCAAAAACGGAATAGCTGATAGTCCATCAAAAAAAAGGATTCCGAAACAGAGCTGCAGCAATTCGGCATGCGCAGTGGTGCCAAAGATCAGCCCGGCCAGTTCGTCGGCAAAATGATAGCCAACGACAGAAAATAGCAGCGCTGTGCCAAGAATGCTGTAAAAAACCGTGCTGAAGATGGATTTTTTCTCGCCGATTTGTTCAGCTTCAATGAAGTAACGCAAAAAGGCGGAATCCATTCCATACACATAGAATATGTTGCAAACAGCCAAAAGCGAGAGCAGCAGCACCGCCACACCAAAATCTTCTGTTGGCAGGAAATTGGTGTAAATCGGCAGCAAAAAAAACGCGATCGAACGTGCAAAAATATGGCCGATCCCGTAAATGGCGGAATTCTTGGTAAGTCTTTTCAGGCTGTCAAGCATGGCGTGTCAAGGGAAATGGTGGATTGCGCTGTAGTTGTTTGCGGTTCTTGGCGCTTAATGTAGATATTTTTTGGAGCGAAAAACAGGAAAAAGTGAGCGCTTTCAAAGCGGCGCATTGAGATGCATTGGCGAATACCACAAACATTGTGCGACCGAAGGCAGGTTAATTGCCATTGCCGTTTCCGGGAAACAGCAAGCCATGCACTTTCTGACGCAGGATTTCGATGATGAACGGTTTGGGAAGATATTCGGTACTTTTGTTTTCGAGTAGTGGCATCAGCTTGGATTGGTCTTTTACTCCGGTCAACATGATGACGGGCGTGTCAGCGGAATCGGGAGCGGCGCGCAGGTGTTTGAGGGTGTCAATGCCGTCCATACGCGGCATCATTACATCGAGGATGACGAGGTCCGGGTGGTGCTCTTTGAACGCTTCAAGACCGGCAAGTCCGTCTTCCGCCTCAATCACCTTGACTGCTTTTAAGCTGCGCAAGGCTGATCGAATCAATAAACGGATGGATGAATCGTCATCGACCGTCAAGACTGTTTTGGAGGATTTCATTCAACTTCCTTATTTTTGGTGGGCCTGGCATATTGCCTGCCACACGGCGTGGCTGCCATTGTAGACTTCCTGTCAAGGGTAGCAATCTTTTCGGTGAAAATCAAGGGAGCGATGCAGTGAAAAGCCCGTTGCCCAGACCTTTGTGTCGGAACATCATTACAATACCCTAACAATCTTGGTTTTGCGGATAGGTGCTTTTCAAATTTGTAATTGCCGGGACAAAGCACAATGCACAGGTGCCAGCGCTTTCTACAGGACCGAAATGGGCACGAATCTTGGTGTATAAAAATTGAAGCAGACGCCGTTCAATCAAAATCGGTTGGCAAATTCATATTGCGGAAATGGACAAACATACGGTGGATTTGTTCCGGCACAACGCGCGAAAGCGACAGTCCGGGCAAATCATTCTCAGCAAAAAAATCTACCGCATCGGTCTCGTTGCTGGTGGTGGCTTCGCCGCCAAGCAAATCGCATATAAAAAACAATTTGTATGTATGGAACGGGTGTGGAGGGTGGCCGTGCCTGTTGCGGTCGTGAAGTGCAGCCAGTTTGACGGCCTTGGCGAGAAAGCCGGATTCTTCGCGGATTTCACGTTCAACTGCCTCTGATGGTGCGTCGAGCACATCCGCCCAGCCGCCGGGCATGGTCCAGCAACCATCGCTGCGCTCGCGCACCAGCAGAATTTTTTCGTCACGAAAAACGGCGCCGCGCACATCTACCTTGGGCGTGCGGTGGCCTTTTTCGGCAGCGTAGATTCCGAAGACCGCTTGCTTGTCAATATCCGTGTGCTCTGCGATGATTTCGGCTGCAAGCTCCATCAATTCGCGGTAACGGATTTTATCATATTGATCTTGCGTATAGTGCAAGCCATTGTGCGCTTCAGCTTGAATCTTTTGCGCCCACAACAACCATTTTTTCTGCATGGCATCCTCCGATGATTCCTGAATGGTGAGCCAATGTATACAGTATTTGCCGGAAAAAGCCAAACGAAAAATGATCATCACAAAGCATGGCTGGTCAGGCTGTTGCGGTCGATGCTTATGCTGACTTTGCGTAGGACCTTTTTTGTCGGCGCAAAATGCGCATCGGCACACCGCCCTTGGGTCGCAGGGTGATTGAAGGATCCAAGCTGCTTGGTTGCGGATTGATGGCTTGAAACTGCCAGTTCTGCACCATCGTCGCCAGCACCAAAATGCCTTCCATCCATGCAAAATGTTCGCCGATGCAGATGCGTGCGCCACCGCCAAATGGAAAATAAGCATATTTTGGCAACGATTCAATCGCCTTGTGGCGCCACCTGTCTGGATTGAACTGTTCTGGCTGATCGTAAAAGCGCGCGTCGTGATGTATGAGATAAGGGCTCATTAATATGGTGGCACCTTTGGGAATGCAGGTATGTGCAATTTCAATTTCCGTCAGCGCCTGGCGGCCAATGATGTAAGCAGGTGGATAAAGCCGCATCGCTTCCGTGAACACCATTTTCGTGAACGGCAAGCGTGCAATATCGGCTGCGGCTGGCGGACTATCGCCGAGTTCTGCATCGATTTCGGCCTGCAATTTTTGCAACACGATCTCATGCCTGGCGAGCAGATCGAGCGTCCAGGAGAGCGCGATGGCGGTGGTTTCATGTCCGGCCAGCAGCAGGGTCAATGCTTCATCACGAATCTGCTGATCGCTCATGCGCTGATTCGGGCTTTCAGCATCGCGGGCATTCAGAAGCATGGAAAGTACATCGCCCCGATTACTGCCTCCGGCGCGGTGTTCGGCAATCATTTCATAAATGATGTCATCCATTTGCCTTTTTGCTTGCTGGAAGCGCCGTGCCATCGGAATCGGCAGTTTATCGAGTATGCTGGCAAACGGCAATATAAAAAGCGGAAAAAGCTCCATGGCAGTTGCCAGAGCCGTTGCGAGTTGCTCGGTTCGTGTGTGCAACTCGGTGTCGAATAAGGTTTTGCCGGCAATTTTGAGTGTGAGTTGCATCATCTCGGCTGCTATATCGACCTCGATGCCATCCCGCCATGCTATTTGGTGCTGGTTGGCATATTGCGCCATTACCTCACCATAAGTTGCAATGCGCTCCCTGTGAAAGAGCGGTTGCAACATGCGGCGCTGTTGCAAGTGAAACTCGCCTTCACTGGTTAAAAGCCCATCTCCGAGCAATTTTTTAGCAAAAATGAGCCCCCGGCTTTTGGCAAAATGCTTGTTGTGTTGAATCAAGACATCCCTGATCAGATCGGGATGATTAAATAGAAAAATTTTCTGCATCCCAAATCGCACATAAGATAGATCACCGTAAGTCGCAGCCATATTTTGAAAATAGCCGAGCATGTTGTTGCGCATTGCGCGAAACTCTCTCACGGGGCGGCGGTTTCCCGGTCCTGCTGGTCTTTGATCGTTTGCCATGACGATATCCTTTCTGTTGATGAAGCGAAATGCGCATGCAATTCAATTAATTGAACCCGATGCGCTCATTGTGGATTTCGGAATTGGCGAGAAGATACGTGCAAGAAATGGGTGAGATGTTGCGGAGACATTGCGATTCTGTTGCAATTTTTTACGAAGGGTATGGCGCAAGAAGATCAGGCGCGCACACTATGCATAAGTGGCGCGCCCGCTTTATTCTACAAGAAGGTGTAGCTCAGGCCAACACCGAGCACTTGCTTGATTTGGCGGCTGAGCGAAATATCGCGGTCGTAAAGCAGTTTGAAGTTAAAGGAAACACCAATGTATTTGGATACCTTGGCCGAGAAAACGTTGTCCCAGCGTACATCGACTTCTTCAAACGTCGACAAATCTGAAAAAAGCTCAAGTTTGGTCGTGAAAAGAATATTCTCGCTCACTTTTCTCGAGAAGTCGGAAACAGATTCTATCCCTACTTCCGAGCGCACCTTTTCGATATCTGTGGTTGCAGGATCATCGCTGTAGCGGCTGGCGAAATCATTCGCGACAGTTTGTTTTAGCGCAGCACCAAAGCGGGTTTTACAATCCTTGAATGGCTCGAAGCCCAATCCTATGCTTTCAGTAAAATAGCCCGGATCGAGAAACTGCGAGATGACCGTCTTCGGATCGGTGGAGAAGTCGTAGCCTTTGGTCAACTGTGTTTCGCCAGTGAAGGCGATATATGGATGAACCGTTTTGCCGGCCTTCCAGGTCAAAACACTCTCCATGCGAATTTCATCGGCGGATTTTTTCGACTGTTGGTCGCCAACTTTTGTGCGGCCGTAAGAGACTTTGGCGTTTGTGGTCCAGTCATACTTTTCCTGCTTGTTCTCGAATTTGCCATTCAGGTCGAGTTGCCAGGCCCAATTGTTTTCACCACCCTGTGCCCAATTGCTAAAACTGCTCTGAGAGAAATTTAAATTACCGAGAATCGTATTTTCCCAACCGTACTTCGGCGCTTCTGCTTGCTCTTGCGCCAACAGATTGCTGGCTCCAAGGAAAACCAGAGCAACAAACAGCAAAGCTGATTTGCGAAATTCCATTTCAACCTCCAATTATCGATTCTAAAAGATTTGTGTCAATTTATTTGAATTTGCAGGAACAAAGTCGCACTATTTTAAACTTGCAAATTTAAGAGTCAAGCATAAACTGTGTAGAAAGCGCAATTCGACGAGCAAATTGCTTGTTTTTTAGCGTGTTTGATGCAGGAAAAACGGTCGTCTTTTTGTTGTGCGCAAAATGTGGATAACTTTGGGATAATAATTTGAACTGAAAGACGCTGAAATGAATCATTCTCCAGAATTGTGTGTTTGCAAATCGCCTAAACACTTGTTGCTTAAATTTGGCATGATTTTTTTGAGAAATTAATGTGATTGCAAGTTGATATAAAATAAATATTTGTGAAAAATGGTCAGCAGGTGTTCACCCTTTGCGCTTGTATGTTTTGAATTGGACGGCCACTACATCTTGTGTTGTGTGTTTTTCGGATCATGCTGTCTTTAAAAAAAATATATTTTTTTACGATATGAAAAAATGTGGATAACTTTGTGCAAAAAGGAAAATCATGCATTGGTTCGTCGCTGTTCCTTCGAAAGACTGGTTTTATACCGGACTGCTTGTTTTTGGGCTGTTTATCCTTGTTTTTTTTGCAGAATTAGTGTCGCGAAAACGGATTGTTCCGGGCTGGCAACTGCGCAAAGCAGTGCATGTTTTCACGGGCGTGTTCGTGCTGGCTGCATTGTTTCTGCTGCAAGACGTTGTTCCGCTCATCCTGATAGCTGCCGGCTTCGCCGCCTTCAATTTGTGGTCGATCCTGAGAAACGCATTTCGCTCTTTTAATGCAACACCAAACCGGTCGCTCGGGACTTTCTATTACCCTCTGTCGTTTTTGATTTTGCTGGCTTTTTTTTGGCCGGAACACAAATTGGCTGTGTTGATCGGTTTTTCTTTGATGGCATTTGCAGATGCAGCCGCTGGCATGGCCGGCCGCAATGCGCCAAAAAGTGCAATGCTGAACCTGCCTGGCGACACAAAATCCTTACGTGGCAGCGCGACCATGTTCGTTATCTCCAGTATTATTACAGCAACGTGGTTGATGGCATTTGCAGACACGTCTACTCTCAACAATCTGCAACTGGTTCTAACCGCTCTGATGGTGGGGCTGTTAGCGACATCCGCCGAAGCTGTATCCATTCGCGGTTCCGATAACCTCTCTGTGCCGATTTTGTCTGCCCTGCTTATTTATGCATTCGATAATCCGGATTTGCAAATTCAGTTCGGCATTGCAATGCTGCTTGCGGGTGCAGTTGTGGCCATGTCGTATCGATTGCATTTGCTTGATTTGAGCGGTGCACTCGCCGGATTTTTGGTGGGCACGGTCACCTTTGGCGCAGGAGGGTGGCCATACACGATCCCGATGTTGCTGTTTTTTGGAGTTTCGAATGTGCTCTCGAAAATACTGAAAAGCGAGCGCAAAGACCGGGATAAAATACTGGAGAAAGGCTCTCACCGCGATGCCAAACAAGTATTGGCAAATGGATTGTTGCCAGCACTTTTGGTGTTGGGCAGCTTGCTGGAGGAATCCCAGTATCTGTATATTTTTTATCTGAGTGGACTCGCAGCCGCCATGGCAGATACCTGGGCGACCGAGATCGGAATGGCATTCTCATCGAGGCCGCGCTCTATAATAACAGGGCGGCTGGTGCCGGTCGGTGAATCCGGTGGCGTTACATTCAGCGGCACGTCCGGTGCGGTTTTAGCCGCAGCGTTCATGGCTGGCTGTGGTGTGCTGATTGGTAAATTCTGGCCAATCTATTCTTTGAGTTCAATAGTATTTGTAATTATCGCAATATCGGCTATATTAGCACAAGTTTTGGACAGCCTGCTCGGCGCTACGGTGCAACGAAAAAATCGATGCACGGTTTGCCATAAACTCACTGAAAGACAGATACACTGCGACACCACCACTGCTCACATCAAAGGTCTAATGTGGATGGATAACGATGTCGTAAATATTTTGTGCAGCCTCTCTGGCATATTTTTTTCTTACATCATGGTCAAATATTTATTAAATTAGCGTTTTCTTGTTTTATTGCGCTAAAATCATTTGAAAATGTATCTGCATTTTTTCCCGAACAAAAACCGGCTCTCGAAGCGAAAACAGCATGAGTCCATCCAATCCAAATTCGCCGACAAATAACAGAAAGTCAGCCTGGGTGATCCTGATTGGCTTTATTTTATTTTTGTCCTATTTGTACATCGGCGGAGATTATGGATTGCTCGAACATTATCGCCAACATAAAAAGAAACAAGCTCTTGCTGCAGAAATTGATGCGTTGCGAGGCGAACAAGACAGCCTGCGGGTACTGATCGAAAGACTGCGCAGCGACAGCAGCTACATTGGCAAAATCGCTCGTGAAAAATACAACATGGGCTACTCCGATGAAGAAATTTTACGGGTTATTTATAAAGAGACACAATGAAACAAATCCCCTTCAATCCGCGCGCCAGTCTGGCAAGAAGGCTTCGCAACTACTTTGGTACCGGACTATTGGTTTTGGTACCGATTTCCCTGACCGTGTTCATTATTATCCGATTGTTCCAATGGATCGATGGTATTTTGCGGGACACGATTTTTTACCTGGGTCTCAATATCGGAGATAAGCCGATCCCGGGAGTTGGTTTTATTGCACTGATTTTGCTGATTATGGTGGTTGGCCTGATCGCGCGCAATTATATTGGCAAGCAAATCATCGCGCTGGGTGATAAAATTGTGACGCGCATTCCCATCATCAACCGTATTTACATCACCATCCAACAGATCAGCCAGGCCTTTTTAGGTGAACATCGCGAGGTGTTTAAAAAAGCTGTGCTGTTCGAATACCCTCGTGCCGGTGTCTATTCAATTGGCTTTTTTACGCAAGATACCAAAGGCCTGGTGCAGGATAACATTTCAGAAGATGTGGTCAGCATCATTGTGTTGACCGTGCCGAATCCGACCAGCGGATTTTTGGTTTTTGTGCCAAAAGACCAGGTTGTTGAATTGGACTTGCCCGTCGAAGAAGCATTGAAGTTGGTGATTTCTGGCGGATCCATCGTTCCGAAATCCAAATATCCCAAAATTCTGTAGCGATCTGTTTTTGATACGGCAGCGAAAATCTCAATTCGAGCGAAGTGATATTTCAAAGTGCCTCAACGAAAATCTGCACAGGATCGAACGAGCTGCCAGCAGTTGAGTCGACTCGCATGGTTTTTTCTGATTTTTAATTTGGTCGAAAGCGTTGCGGTGAAGGTGTGGGCGCAAGTGCAACCGCCAAATGTGCGCCCGAGCAATACGGTGTCTTTTCAGCAGCAACTCGATGTTTTTGATTGGCGCTATCTCGTTGGCTACGGTGGACTGAAAAAGAAGTTTTCCTACGAATTTGGTATCGATTTTACCACATCGATGACGGATCGCTCGGATGGCAACAGATGGAAAGACAACCAAATCGGTTATCTTGGTTTGAGTCAGCGATTGCACCCTAATCTGTTGCTGCTCGGGCGTATGCAGCTCACCAATTTTCACGATGAGTTGTCAGCGTTCAACTTTGATCGACAACAAGCTGCCGCGACAATCGCGACCAATTGGCACGCATTCAGCAGGTTTTATATTCAGCCTGAGCTCGGATATCGCTGGGAGAACCGGCGTGAGTTTAAGGAGCATGGGCCTTTCGCAGCGCTCTCATTTCAGGCAGATGCTTTTGAGATCGATGGCTATCGCAACCAGTCATCCGGGCTTGCTGAAATGACCCGATTTCCGGAGCGAAAAAATGCCAACGCCCGGATAAACTATTCGGTGTTTCGAGAGTTTCAGCCGGGAACAAGCGATTCCCTGGCAGTGTTCTATGATTATTTTCGGCGCGATAACTTTTTTTCAAATCCAACGCTTGGCAATATCGAAAGCTTGCGCAAAGAACAACGCGGACTCTCAAATACGTTACGCTACCGCATAAGTGATGGTGTGATTTTGGCACAAAATACCATGCTTGCGCTCGGCAATGTGGCAGTACAGCAATTTGAGCAATTTCGCACAGGCGCGACGCGGTCTCACGACGATTATAGCCTGACCAATGATGTGCAATTGTTCTGGCAATCCAACCGATTTACTGGACAAATCGCGATGGAGACTTCCGAGTCGTCAGTCAAATATAATATTCCGGATTCTGCCGGCTTTTCACCGATTTCACGCCGATTTGCAACCATCGGCTACGATTTGGCTGAAAAGCGAACAAAATTGTCACAGCGTACGTACTATCGCCCGAATAAAAAAAATGTACTGCAATTCTCGCTTGAAGTCGCCAAGCTGCAACACGATAATTCTGACACCACCAATAATGACAGTTTTGATGAGCAGCGCTGGCAGGTCGCACTCTCGCATCATTATCAGCTACGGGAGGCACTCTCGATAGGTGTACAAATCAGTGCATTTTTAAAGCATTTTGTTTATCTTGACGGCGGGCTCTCTTCGCAAAATAATTGGACGCGTCTGCTGATTTTGCAGCCTGTTTTGCGCTATCAGCCATCAAGTAGCGTGCTTTTTCAGCAAAAAGTTGGCGTGCGTACCCAGTATGTCGATTACGATTTTGAAGGCAATTCATCACAGGTGCGCAGTTATGTGATTCGCGATTTTTTTCTAAGCGATTCACTCGCCCTGCCGGTATCATCGCAAATCGATTTTTCACTTTTTTACCGGTTGGAGCTGGAAGAGTTGGGCAGTCTGAATTGGTCTGCGTTCAGTACACGGCCACGCACCAAGCTGCAAAATCACTGGTTCAATATGCTGCTGTCGCAATCGTTTCGCTGGCCAGTCGAGCTGGGTATCGGTGCTTCGTTTTATCTGCAAAAGCGTTGGCAGTTTATCAGCGATTCCGATGGCGAGTTTAGCACAGAGCCGATCGGAACTCAGTTCAACTTTGGGCCGATCATGCGACTTGTCTATCGTGCAAGCGACGGTTCTCTCATTTATTTCTCGGGACAAAGACAAAAAGCTTATCCATTTCAAGGAAAGCCATACTTTATTAGCCATATTCAATTATCTGTACAGTGGACTTTTTGAGAGTGAGCACATGACTGCAAATCGAGAAGACGAAAAAATGTACAAGCTGGTGCTGTCCAGCGAGGTCGAAAATGTCGAGAAAGTTGAAGAACTCACCGAGCGCATCACCAAGGGGATGAAATTTTCGGAAGACGAGCGGGACAGCATTGCCATCGCAGTGACGGAAGCGGTCAACAACGCGATCATACATGGCAACAAACTCGATCAAAGCAAAAGGGTACACCTGAGTATCTCTGTGGTCAATAAGACCCTGACAGTGATCGTGAAGGACGAAGGCACCGGTTTCAATCCCGAGAAACTTCCTGATCCTCTCGATCCCGAGAACTTGCTGAAAGAGAGCGGCAGGGGCATTTTTATTCTAAAATCGCTTATGGATGATGTGATTTATGACTTTTCCGATAAAGGTACTGTATTGACGCTAATTAAGCACAAATCTGATTAATGCTGCTTCAAAATCTGCTGACGGTCATTTATTTTGCCTGCGGCATTTTTCTTTTTTTGCTGGCCTGGCTGATCGTCCGCGAAAATCCTCGACAAACCATCAACCGGATACTTTCCGTACTGCTTTTTTTTGCAGCGATCGCAACCGTGCTGACAGCTTTTGGCTTTTTGATCGAAGAAAGCACGAGCATTAATCTCGATCGCACCACTCTTAACATCGCTTTTATTGCCTGGCAGCTTTTCTTTCCTCAACTCTTTCTGTTTGCTCTTGTCTTCCCGAGTCAAAGCAAAATTCTGAAATCACACCCACGGCTTTATATTCCGCTATATTTGCCACCAGTCATTCACATGTTGCTTTTATCGGTATTTGACAGTAGCGCAGGTATTGTTGGGTTAATCGACACAAAAAATTTGCTGCCAGCGCTCGGAATTATCTTTGAGCCGGTGCGACTGGTTATCGGCTTTTTTCTGTATGCGCTCAGTTTGCTGCGCGAATACCATTCTGAATATTTCGGCTTTGTTAATCTACTGTATATTGGCGCCGCGCTGATGATCATGCACATAAGTTATGCACGCATCACCAGTCCGCGCTTGCGAAGTCAAATTCGGCTGGTATTGTGGGGGGTTCGTGTCAGCACGGGATTGTATGCCATTTCGTTTCTTCTGCCAGAAATTTTGCGAATAGAGATGGTCTGGTGGCACCCACATGTGCTGACCGTTATCGGATTGATTCTCGGCATTATCGCCATCACCTGGGCGATTATTCGGCACCAATTTCTGGAAATTCAATATATCATTCGCCGTGGATTTATTGTCTCCGCGACTTCCGGACTGCTGGCAGGCGGCTACCTGCTGTTTTATGGGCAGGTCAACCGGCTGGCGCGTCTTGTTTTCAATGATAATGCTTCTTTGGTTCAAGCCTTACTGCTGATTTTTACGGTCATCGCATTTCAGCCGGTTCTGAATTTGGTTGAGTGGGCAGTCGATCGTTTATTTGGTAAGGGGTTGGGCGATAGCCAGGCAGCACTGCGCCAGCTCAGCCATGAGGTACTAACCCTGCTCGATCCGGTACAACTGCGTGAGCGCATTGTCAACGGATTAAGTGAATCGATGTTGCTCGAGGTAGTCTATTTGCTTTTGCCGTCACGAAATGATGACTTTGAAGCTCCTGCTGCGACCGAGACGGGCAAAGCATATTCGTTACCGCGCCACTCGGATGCGGTCAGCATTTTATATGAGGAGCGCCGTCCTGTTTACGTTTCTGAGCTGTTTTTGCAAAAAAAGGATGACGAGCTGTTTCGGGAAACTCTGAGGCAGCGCGTGCATTTGCTGGTACCCCTTTGCCATCGAGGCCGGTTGTTAGGTGTTTTAGCAATTGGTCGCAAAATTACACATACTTCGTTTTCGTATGAAGAAATGAATTTGCTGTCGCTGTTGGCAGACCAGGTCGCCATAACGCTTGAAAATATCCAGCTTGCGGTCGAGAAACTGGAAAAAGAGCGTTATGAGAAAGAAGTGGCTGTAGCGCGCGAAATTCAGCAGTTGCTATTGCCGCAGTGTCTGCCCGAAAGCGCCGCCTTCGAGGTTGCCGCACTCAACATCCCTTCACGCGAAATAGGCGGCGATTTTTATGATTTTGTCGAAATTTCGGACAATTTGACCGGGCTCGCGATCGGTGATGTTTCCGGCAAAGGCATTCCGGGCGCCATCCTGATGTCTAATTTGCAGGCTGTTTTCCGCGCCAATGCAATGCAAAATACCGCACCGCAAACCGTTGTTTCTAAAGTGAACGACCACCTCGCTTCATCGATATCTCCAGAAAAATTTGTCACATTTTTTTATGGTATTTTCGATACACGAAAGCAGATTTTTGCCTTCACCAATGCAGGCCATAATTTCCCATTACTCTATAGAAAACAGAGTGTTGAAATGGTGCCAGGAGCGGATTTGATAGTCGGCGTGCGGCCGCATTCTGAGTATCGCCAGCAGAAACTGAAGGTACGAACCGGCGATGTATTGCTACTCTATACGGATGGCATTACCGAGGCGCTTGATGATGCCGAATCGTTGTATGGAGAAAAACGCTTATCAGAATTCTTGCAGCAAAATGGCCATTTGCCAGCAAATGAGATTATCCAAAAATTGCATACAGACTTGATCAATTACACCGGCCAAACACAGTTTTCTGACGATCTCACCATTGTGCTGTTTCGTGTGAAATAGTGAGCTACTTAAGATTTCATTCCCACAAAATGCGCAAAAACCCGCCGGCGAGGGTACTTCTGCTTTAATTGGTGCCTGCTTGCAAATTTTTCTCTGCCCAAAGCGCGTTGTTACAGAAATTTTACAAAAAATTCTTGCGGATTTCGGGAAAAAACTTAAATTTGGCGTTTGGTTTGCTTAATGAATTAAGCAATGACCAAAAAGGAGAATTTTACGTGAAATATCGATATATAGTCCTGCTTTTTCTTGCCCTCGCATTCACGATTCCCGCTTCCATCAAGACAGAATATAAGGATTATTCTGGAGATCGGGTTGATCTTGCATTGCAGGTCAAACCCTATTCAGACTCCGCCCTTCTGCTCACTTGGCAACCTGAAGGCCAGCAGGATGTTCTCGGCTACGAAATTGAGCGCCACAATGCCGAGGGCCAGTTTGTCTCTGCCGGTTTTGTGCCGGCCCTGCGCGGCAGCAAAACACGAAACTTTCAATTTGTCGACTATCCGGAATCGAGCGGCAAACAGGTTTATCGTTTGAAAAAGATCAAGACGGATCGTTCTGAAATTCTCTCAAGAGAAATCATCTATCGCTTTCAAGCCGAATCAGGCATCCGAAATATGCAGGCAGTACTGAAAAATGGTTCTGTGGAAATTCAATTTCAAAATGAAGTATCTCAGGACATCAATTTGACCGTGCTCAATGCCAGCGGCCAAAAAATTTCATCATCACTACCTCGCTGGTTTGAAGATGGCGAGCAGAACCTGACCTGGAATTATGCTCAAAGCGATCAAAAACTTGCATCTGGCACTTACGTTTTAGAGCTGCACACTGGTACGGGAATCTGCAAAACCGAGTTGAAGATAAAGTGATTCGTCATTTGCAATTGAGATTTTAAACTGATTTTATTATAATAAGCCGAGTTCTGCTCGGCTTTTTTTTTGAACACCTGAATTTTAGGAATAGGAAAGGGAGGTTGCGTTTTGGCAAAATATTTCAGGAGTGTTTTTATTTCGGTTACTCTTCTCCTTGTTATCGGTTGCGGCGAGCAAAAAGAAAATGTAATCGTCTACACGACGCATGGTAAAGATTTGCTCGAAAGCATGATTACGCAATTTGAGACAGCACATCCCAACATTGAAGTGCAATGGATCGATATGGGCTCGCAGGATGCCCTGGATCGCGTACGCAGTGAGCGCGCCAATCCGCAAGCCGATATTTGGTGGGGTGCCCCGGCTCCCTTGTTCATGAAAGCCAAAGACGAAAATCTCTTGCAGCCATACCAGCCAAGCTGGGCAAATGCGATCGATCCGATTTATCATGATGCTGATCATCATTGGTATGGAACGTTTCTCACGCCGGAGGTGATCGGCTTTAATAGCGAAAAGTTGACCGCAGAAACCGCGCCACAGGATTGGGATGATATTCTCCAGCCAGAATGGAAAAATCGTGTTGTGATTCGTGATCCGCTGCCAAGCGGGACCATGCGCGCCATTTTCACCGCCATGATTTTGCGCTTTTATGGGGCCGAGCAAAACACTGGGCCTGGCTTCGAATGGCTGCGCAAGCTCGATGCCAATACCCACAGCTATGCACCTGACCAAACACTTTTCTATCTCAAGCTTTCCCGGGGTGAAGGTGATGTGACGCTTTGGAACATGCCGGATATGCTGCTGCAGAAAAACGTAAACAATTTGCCCTTCGGCTATGTCGTACCCAAAAGCGGCACCGTGGTGGTGACTGACTGCATTGCGCTGGTTGCTGGCGGCAAAAATAGCGAGCGAGCAAAACTGTTTTATGAATTTGTCACCTCCGAAAAAGCCTTTATCGAACAGGCAAACAAGTTCTATCGTATTCCGTCGAGAAAAGATTTGCCAAAAGAGCAGTTGCCGGAGTGGATGCGTGAAGAGCTGAAAGTGCTGCCAATCGATTGGAAGATTTTTTCTGAGAAAAGCGACGAGTGGATCAAATACTGGGATGAAAATATTCGCAATCAGGGAAAATAGCTGTGGCGAGTGTAACACTTAAAAATATCGAAAAACATTTTGGCGAGGTGTATGCGGTTGATAGCCTGTCGATCGAAGTTGCACAAGGTGAGTTTTTCAGTCTGCTCGGCCCGAGTGGCTGCGGCAAAACCACCACGCTTCGTATTGTGGCTGGCTTTGAAGAACCTGATGGCGGTGAGATCTACTTTGGCGAGAAGAAGGTCACGCATTTCAAGCCGCAGCAGCGCAATGTCGGCATGGTTTTCCAGAACTACGCACTTTTCCCGCACATGACAGTCGGCGAAAATGTTGCCTTCGGCTTACAGGCGCGCAAAGTTGAAAAGGCCGATATGCCCGACAAAATCAGCGGAGCGCTGCAGTTGGTTGACCTCGCAGGGTATGAAAATCGTCCGGTGAATGCGCTTTCCGGAGGCCAGCAGCAGCGCGTTGCACTGGCGCGGGCCCTGGTGATCGAACCGGATATTTTGTTGCTGGATGAGCCCCTTAGCAACCTCGATGCTAAGTTGCGCGTCGAAACCCGCGAACAAATCCGTTCGTTGCAGCAGCGTCTCGGCATCACCACTTTCTACGTGACGCACGATCAGGAAGAGGCGCTTTCGCAAAGCGACCGGATGGCTGTTTTGATTCGGGGCAAGTGTGTGCAGGTTGGCAGCCCGCGTGAAGTGTATCGAAATCCAGCCACGCGTGAAGTGATGGCGTTTTTAGGCAAGGCGAATTTTTTGCCCGCACAAGTCGAGTCGACCGCAGACGATTACACCACCGTGCGCTTTTCGGAGACCTGGAAACTGACCGTGTCGGCAAGCAACGTTGCCATCTCTGCCGGAGCGGTGATCGGCTTTCGCCCTCATGACGTGCTGATCGGGAACGAATTGGGGAATATTGAATCGCCAAAAGCCGTGATACAGGATGTTATTTACACCGGTGCTTACGAAGAACTTGTGCTGCAACATGGAGCTCACCGCTTCGTGGCGCAGAGACCGACGAGCGTGCAAAACGGCATGTTAAGAAAGGGCGATGAAATACCGTTTGCGCTGCCGGATGGCGCGGCCAGATTTTTTGCTTAATTTGGCCGGTAAGCGATTTTAGCAAAAATTTCCTGGTAATTTGTATGCTCTTTGAGCGCCGCTTCCTCCTGGGCCATTCTTTTTTTCAATAAAAAGGCATTGATTGCGCTGCCAACCACTGCTGTCCAAAAGCAGCCGAACAGGGCCGGGTAGAGTGCGATTTCGATGATCACGACCAGATAATTTGGGTGCCGAAACCATTTGTAGGGACCGCGCCGATGCAATGATGCACCGGGCAAAATCATCACTTTCGTGTTCCAATAAGGGCCGAGAGACCGGATGCACCAATAGCGTGCTGCCTGTAGCACAAGCAGCGCCAAAACAGCGAATGGAAGCGGCGTCAGCACTTGCCTTCCTCCCGCAATTCCTTCTAGTAAAAATCCCGCAAACCAGCCCACATGAAATACCACAATCAGCTTTGAGAAGCCTGCTGCGATTTCACGACCACCTTTTTGCAATATCCAAAGTTCATTTCGCCGTGCGATAAGCAATTCGAACGCGCGCTCAGAAAGAAGCACAGCAATAAATATGATTAGCGTGCTGTTTCCGCTCATCAGCAACTCCTCGCCAGCAGCATTTCCGATGAAAATCCCGGCCCTAGTGCAGCGCTGAGAATACGCGCCCCGGAGTGGTATTGCCCGGACCGCATAAAATGCTCAAGCACAAAAAGTACTGTTACGCTAGACATGTTGCCGAAGTCACGTAGAATGCAGCGCATGTCCGCAACTTGTCGCTCATTTAAGTCGAGCGCATTAATATAGGCGGCAATCACTTTTGCACCACCAGGGTGAGATAGAAAGTAATCGATATCCGACATACAGAGGGAGTGAGCGTTTAGAAAGTCTTGCATCACGGGCCTTGCCGATGCCTGTACAATTTTGGGAATGCTCTGAGAAAAAATGACTTTCAAACCAGCGTCATTGATGTCCCAGCCCATTACATCCAGCGAGTCTGGCCAGGTTACAGCCGCGGTATCCTCGATGCGGATAGCACGTCCGTTTCGGTGGGGGTGCTGATCACCGGCAAGCAACGCCGCGGCACACCCATCGCCGAAAAGCGCCGTTGCGACAAAATTGCTGCGCGTGCGATCGTTGCTGATGAACGTCAGCGAGCACAATTCCAGTGAAATGACAAATGCCAACTTGGACGGATAGGCTTTGAGCCAATCGTGAGCCCTGGACAAGCCTGCTACACCTCCTGCGCAGCCAAGCCCCCAAATTGGCGTCCTGCGAATACCGGATTTGAACGATAGCCTGTTCAGCAGGTGAGCGTCAATGCTGGGGGTCGCAATTCCTGTGGTTGAGATCATGAAAACATGATCGATTTCATCGGGAGCGATATTTGCCTGATCGCAGACTTGTGCAACGGCTTTTTCCGAGAGCGCGATAGCTGTTTCCAGAAAAAGAGCATTTTTGGTGGCAAAATCATGGTTGTGCTCATACCATTCGATGGGTGCGCTGATATAGCGATTTTCGATTTCGGTGTTGAGGAAAATGGGAAGCAGCCGGTCGATATCCAGTCCCGAATTGCGAAAAAGCTGCGTGACCGTTTTGCTGGCGCTGGCTTGATCGATTCTATGAGGTGGCACAGCCGTACATATCTGAACAATTTTCGACATGCTAAATCCTTGTTAAATTTGGCGATTTCACAAAATGACGGTCGGAAAATGCTTTTTTTACCAGAAGCATTACAGGTGGGCGGCGGGATATTTGCGTTGGAAGACCAGCGATTCAATCAGCATATGCACCGGCTGACACGCTCGCCAGCCAGCGCACTACTGTATTTTTTAGGAGCCTGCAATCAATTGGCCTTGTGTTTCAGGCTGGTCGAGTTCAGGCGAAGATTTGCCGACAAGTTGCAAGAGCCTTACCTTACCGTCTTCCAGAATATAGTAGCCAACCGGCACAAGCACAAGGGTGATAAATGTTGCGAAGATCACACCAAAACCAAGGGAAATGGCCATCGGAATCAGAAATTGTGCTTGCAAACTGCGCTCAAGCAGAAGTGGCGTCAAACCCAAAAAAGTCGTCAGCGAGGTCAACAGAATAGCTCGAAAGCGGGCAATGCCGGCCTCACGAATTGCAGTGGCAAGGGGGAGGCCATTCGCACGCTCGCGATTGATAAAATCGACCATCACCAGACTATCATTGACAACAACCCCCGCCAAAGCGACGATGCCGAACATCGACAGGATCGTCAAGTCCATGCCCATAATCACATGTCCCCAAATTGCCCCTACAATGCCAAACGGAATCGCGCTCATGACGATGATGGGTTGTGAGTAGGATTTGAATGGAATCGCTAGCAGAATATAAATCAGCAAGAGCGCAATAAGATAACCATCGAACAAGCCAGCCATTGTCTCCTGTTGCTCACGTTGCTGTCCTTCCAGCGAATAAGATACGGAAGGATACTTGTCCAGGATTGCTGGCAAAGCGGTTTTTTGCAGGCTGGCCATGATTTCATTGGCGTTGCCGACATTATCGTCGACGTTGGCCGTTACGCTGATCGTGCGCTTGCGGTCAGTGCGGTTGATCGCTGCGTAACCGCGTCCGAGGTCGGCCTCCGCTGCCACAGAGAAAGGCACTTCGGCGCTGCCGGGCACACGCAAGCGCATATTTTCCAGGTCACTCAGAGAGCGGCGCTCTTCTTCCGGATAGCGTACCATCACGCGGACGTCATCACGGTTGCGCTGAATGCGTTGTGCTTCTTCACCATAAAACGCCTGTCGAACTTGCCGGGCAAGATCAAAAAGCGTCAGTCCAAGCGATTCTGCTTCTGGCTTGATTTTGAGTTTGACTTCCTGCTTGCCAGCCCGATACGAATCGGTTACGTCAAAAACACCGGGATACTCGCCTACCGCCGCTTTGAGCTCCTGTGCGGCAGTTTGCAGTTGGTTGTAGTCGCTGCCAGCAAGCTGGATGTTGATTGGTTCGCCGGCAGAAAATAGCGAGTAGCTGAACACCAATTCTACCGCATCCGGTATAGGGCCGGTCAGCCCACGCCATCGTTTGGCAATTTCCGGGCTGGTGAGATCGCGTTCTTCCGAAGGCATCAATTGCAAATTGACTTCGCCTATATGTGCCCCTGCAAAAGAAGCTGAGGCGCGCCCGGATCCTTGTTGCTGGCGGACACGAAATGGTTGTTCGCCGGTAGAAGCAAGGATATGTTCGATCATCGGTTCGCTATCTTCTGAGCGTGTCATCTCCTTTTTCAGCACAAGTGCGGATGCTTCGAGGCGCTGTACTGCTTCTGCCGTCACATCGGCTGGTGTGCCCTGTGGCATGGTCAGCAGGGCAACAACATTATCGGCATCCACGTTTGGGAAAAAGTTGAATTTCACCCAGCCGCCTACCGCCAGTCCGATTGTGAGCACGAAGGTCGCGATGCCCACAGCGATTGTGCCATACCGCCAATTCAGGGCAAATTCGAGCGATGGAGCATAGAATCGTCGCACAAAAAGATTCATACGTCGTGCGAATTCATCTTGAAAGCGGCGCCATCTTCTTTTTATTCGATTGCTGATTTTTGCGCTATCCTCTTCTGGTTTCAGGTGCCGCAAATGAGCTGGCAGAATGAAAAGAGATTCCAATAAAGAAAACAGCAGAGTCGCGATCACAATAATTGGAATAACGCGCATAAATTTGCCCATATTGCCGGGCACGGAGAGCAGTGGGCTGAAAGCGGCAACCGTGGTCAGCACAGCGAACACAACTGGCACGCCTACACGCTTTGCTCCGGCGATGGCAGCTTTGACACCGGACTCGCCGCGCTCCACGTGTGCATAAATATTCTCCCCAACCACAATCGCATCATCCACAACGATACCGAGCACGACGATGAACGCAAAAAGCGACAGCAAGTTGATCGAAACATCATAATAGGGGATGACCCAAAATGCCCCCAAAAAGGAGATCGCCAGACCGACAGATACCCAAAAAGCCAATCGCAGCCTCAGAAAAATTGCCAGCGACAAGAAGACCAGAATGAAGCCGGCGCGACCATTTCGCACCATTAAATCAAGACGACTTTTCAGGATTTTGGTGTCATCTTGCCACATCGTCAGCTCAATGCCTTCGGGCATGCGCAATTTTGCCTTGGCGATATAGGTATCAATGGCGTCCTTTATTTCGAGCGCGCTCTCATCGCCAACACGAAAAACCTGCACCATCACCGCAGGCTTGCCATCGAAACGCGCAGACTGATCGGTGTCTTCGAAACCATCTACGATATTGGCCACTTCGCCGAGTTTGAGCCGCGTACCATCCGGGAACGAGCGCAGCACAATGTCTTCAAATTGCTTACCGCGATAGGCCTGGCCTTTGGTGCGAAACAGGATTTCGCCGCCATCGGTTTTAATCGAGCCGCCCGGCAGGTCCAGGGATGAGCGCCGGACTGCCTGCACAACCTCGTCGAAGCTCAAATTGTAGCGTCGCAAGGTGGTTTCGGATACCTCGATCGAAATTTCGTAGGGACGTACGTTTGTGAGTTCCACCTGGCTGATGCCGGGCAGATCGAGGATTTCGTCGCGTACGCGCTCGCCCAGGTGCTTCAAGGTGCGCTCATCGGCATCGCCGGAAACGGCAACATTGATCACCTGGCTACGGAATAGCAATTCCTGAATCACAGGTTGTTCAGTCTGTTCCGGAAAGGTGCTGATCGCGTCGACACGGGCTTTGACTTCGTCCAGGACTTTTCGTGTGTCTGCACCTTGTTCAACTTCAATGAGAACCCTGCCGACATTTTCCGATGCGGTCGAGCGAAGCCGCTTGATCCCTTCGAGACCCTGCAATGCCTCCTCAACGCGGACGCATACGCCTTCTTCAACTTCTTCGGGTGCAGCGCCAAGATAAACTACAGATACGCTGATGGTGTCTGCGTTAAATTCCGGGAAAACTTCCTTTTTTATGGTGAAAAGCGATAGCACGCCACCAGCTAATATCATAACCAAAAGCAGGTTTGCAGCTACAGGATTGCGAGCAAACCATTCGATTGCTCTGTTCATTCAGCCACCTCCTCGCTGGCATCCTTTTTTGACTTTTCATCGGATGCAGCAATTCGGATGCGCATGCCGTCGACAACGGATTCCAGCGGAGAAAGGCAGAGTGTTTCGTCGGCTTGCAAGCCACCCTGCACGTAAGCTGTATCGTCTGTTGTACGTAAAACATCGATTTCGCGGAAGCGTAACTGCTGGTCGGCATCAACAACCAATACGCGGCCATCGCTCCGGATTGCCGCCCGTGGAATTGAAATGATGCTCTCGATTTTATGTCCTGTAATTTCAGCGTGGACAAACATGCCGACGGCGAGCGGCGGCCGATTGGTCTGCGATTTACCGTATGGATTCTCAACACGGGCAACTGCATAAACCATGAGACTGCGGGCATCGATTTCGCCTTCGAGGCGGGTGATGTGTCCGCGCCACTGATATTTTTGGCCGGCAAAATTGCCATACAAAACCACTTCCGGCCCCATTTCGCCATTCAGGTTGCCGCGAAAATGCATGGGCACATCTAAAAATGCCAACTCTTCATCTGGCAGTGGCAGGCGTACTTCAGCCCAATCGACCGCATATATTTGTGCGATGGGAGAACCCGGATTCACATATTGACCAACATCGGCCATTTTGGCGCGCACGCGGCCTGCATAGGGTGCGCGGATTTGGGTACGCTCCAGATTGAGCTCTGCCAATTGCATGGCTGCACTGGCTGCATCGTAAGTCGCCTGTGCTTCAGCAAGTTGCGGTTTTCGCAACACCAGGTCTGGTGGTCTGCCGTTTTTGCCAAGCCGCTGCCACTCCTTTTGAGCGATTTCAGCTTCCTGCTTTTCAAGCTTCAGGCGCATCGCGGCCTGGGCAACCTGCGCTTTCGCTTGTGTAAGAGCGAGTTCGTAGTCGCGCCTGTCGATTTCGACCAGAACGTCGCCCTTTTCAAAAAAACCACCTGCAGCAAAGCCTGGCGCTACCGAAACGACCCGGCCTGCCACCTGTGATACCAGCGAGCTTTGCGTACGGGGCATAACGGTACCCTGTGATTTAACCAGCATGGTGACGGTTTCAGGCTGCAAATTTTGGACACGCACCAGCGGTCGTGGCGCAACCGTCGGTGCGGTTTTGACATCCGGTTTGGAAAGTACCAGAATTACAGCACCGACCAGACTGAAAATCAGAATTGCTGTCGGGATCAGAACTCTCATGGTTTTGCTCATGTTTATCGCTCCATCATGATGGGATTATCGAGAAATTGTTTATTTGCAAAATAGTTCATGGAAATTGTCTGGGAAAACTAACGTGAAAAGCCGCCGCCGAGTGCAAGATAGAGATCAATGCGTGCATCCAGACGTTCACGCCGCACAGTCAGTAACTGGCTCTCACTGGCAAATGCGCTGCGCCGTGCGTCCAGCATGGTGATCAAATCGATGATGCCATTTGCGTATTGATCCTCTGCGAGTTGCCGCGCTGCCACTGCCTGCTCGGTCGCGGTTTCCAGCGCTTCCTGACGCTGGCGCAGAAAACGCTCATTGGCCAGCGAAGATTCCACATCGCGGTAGGCACTGAGGACGGTTTGACCGTACTGCGCTAAAGCCATGTCGGCTTGCGATTTGGCGAGATCGACACCGGCGCGCAAGCGGCCACCCTGAAAAAGCGGCTGCAGCAAATTGCCGACGATGCTCCATACACTGAAATCACCGTCAAGAATATCACCAAACTCATTGGACGAAGTGCCAGCTGAGCCGGTCAGGCTGATCCGTGGGTAAAGAGCTGCTTTGGCCTGACGAATACGTGCATCAGATGCGACCAGCCGCCGTTCCGCTGCGACCACATCCGTGCGCCGGGAGATTAATTCTGCAGGCAGTCCGGCAGGGACATCGGCTGGTAAATCTGGCAGATCTGCGCTCAGTTGCAGCGCAGCGCTCGGGTAACGTGCCAGCAAAATTTCGAGCTGCCGGACGATAGCCTCATGTTGTGCCTGGATTTGCGACAACATAGCCTCGGAAGCGGCAAGGTTGCTGAGTGCGAGCCTGACCTCCAATGCCCTGCGCAATCCGCGTTCGTACCGATCCTGAATTTGCTCGCTGGAAAGCCGATAACTTTCTGCAGTGGCGCGCACCAGTTCCACCTGGCGCCGTGATTCGATTGCCGCAAACCAGGTCTTGACAACCTGGGCAGTCACAGACAGTTTTGCACCGGCAAGTTCGGCTTGTGAAGCTTCGACATCTGCAAGCGCAGCCGATTGACCGGAGCGGATGCGGCCCCATAAATCCAGTTCCCAACTAAAATTTAATGACGGGCTGTAAATCGTATTGGTTGAAGTGAGCACCTTTTCGGTAACAAACGGGATGGGCAGGCCAATGAAATTTTGCTTCACCCGTGATGCCGTCATGCCAGCGTTGAGTTGTGGAAAACGCGACGCGCCGGCGATTTTAGCTTGCGCCACTGCCGCATCAAGACTGGCAGCCGCAGCCTGCAGATTGAAGTTTTTTAGCAAGGCCTCATCGACCAGCGAGTCAAGCCTGGCATCGCCGAAATGCATCCACCAGGTTGAGTCGATTTGTCCCGCGACAGTTTCGCCGGCAGACCATTTGTCGGGTGCAGGCTCGCCGACACTGATTTTTTTTGTCTTGGGCGCAGAAACGCACGAGATCAAAAAAAGCGGCAAGGTGAACAAAAGCAGTTTGCGTTCCATCAATTCTCCTTACAATAAAGGCGTTGAAGCTGTCGAAACTGCAAAATCCGGACAGCTTTGCCTTGTTTAAATCTTGTGTAAAATATTTAGTGCCCCTTTAGTGGGTGCGGTGTTTTACAAAAGCCAGACAGCTTCAAAAAATCACAATTTCGTGCTGCCCTCCGACTTTTGGTAAAGTGGTGCTTGCATGCCGCCGATCAGAAATGCCATCAGTTTTTCGATGATGGCTTCCATGTCCTGCATTTCGTTTTCCGAGCCGAGTTGCTCTTCAAAACCGGCATGGCTGACCACGGTCATCGCCATTGCGCCGACCATAAATTTGAAGCGCCAGGATGCTTCGATTTTGGGCAGGTGCGGCAAAGCTTTTTGAATAGCGGCTAAAAATCGTGTGGCTGTTTCTTTGAATTGGCTGAATAGCAGTTTTTGGATGTTTTCCGATTCAGAATAAACCCGGCCGAGCAAGCGCATGAACGGCCGGCAATCGCCATCTGAAACTTTGTTCATCAGCAAAACCGGGTAAATAAACGCTTCGATGATTTTTTTCAGCGATGGCGCATTCGGATAGGCAGCGGCCTCCAGTTCGTCGAGCTGACGCAGGCGCTCCTGATTGACCGGTTCGACCCGACGCGCAAACACTTCCTGAATCAGCGTCTCTTTTGAGCCGAAATGGTAGTGGATGGCTGCGAGATTGGCGCCGGCTTCGGCTGTGATCGTGCGGAGGGAAGTTGCTTCTATGCCAGTTTGCGCAAACAACTGCTCTGCAGTGTCGAGCAACCGGTCTTTGGTGTTCGTTGCATCACTCATTTTCAATCCTGGATTGGCGGCATATGGGTTTATAAGCAAAGCCAAATATAGAAAAAATCTTCATTCAAACAAGTGTTTGAAACGAATGTTTGAATCGTACGCTTGAATCGAAGCAGAGTTTCCAGTTTTCGGGAAAAATTTGGGGCATCAGGAGATGCGCTTTTTGAATTTGAGGGTACTGGCGGAGAGAATCACCACACCGAAAATGGCCAATGGAATGATTTCGCGCCAAAGGTTATTGATAGGGGTTGCCTTTAAGAATATCTCGCGAATCAGGCTGATAAAGTAGCGGGCAGGATTGAGGTAGGTCACCATTTGCCAAAAATCCGGCATATTGGCGATCGGTGTGAAAAAGCCAGACATGAGAATGATAAATATCATAAAAAACCAAGAGATAAACAACGCCTGCTGTTGGGTTTCCGCCAAAGTTGAAATGAAAATCCCGAGTCCAAGCGTGGTGAGAAAATAGAGCTGCGCCACGCCGACCAGGAGCAGATAGCTGCCTGCAAGCTGCAAATCAAAGATCACAAAGGCTGCTGCCAACATCACATTCAGTTCAACGAAGCCGATCAGCAAAAAGGGCAGGACCTTGCCGACAATGAGCTGGGTGGAGGTAATAGGCGTGACCATCAGTTGTTCGAGCGTGCCGATTTCCTTTTCGCGCACCAGCCCCATCGAGGTGAGGAAAAGCGTCACGACCGTCAACAGCACTCCGATCAGTCCGGGCACCATGTAGTTTTTGCTGTTCAGATTGAGATTGTACCAGAAGCGGGTTTCGCTGGTCACCGGCGTTACCGGCGTGGGACGCGAACGCATATTTGCTGTACCGGGCAGGCCGGACAAAGCCATGCGAATCGTGCTTGCTCGTTGGCCAATTCCTTGCGCAAACTCTGCCAGAATGCCTTGCGCATACCCTGCGGCAATGCCAGCTGTGTTGCCATCCAAACCATCGAGCATCAGCAGAATCGAAGCTCGCTCGCCGCGCTGAATATTACGGCTAAAGTCTCGGTCGATATGGATGCCAATTTGTGTTTGCCAGCGATCCAACTGATCCCGCAGTTCTTGCGGAGCCTCGGCATAGCCCAAAAAATCAAAGTACGGATTGTTGGCAAAACTTCGCCCGAGTTCACGGCTCAACACGCTTTGATCCGCATCAAAAATGATCAGCCGGATGTTTTTCACATCAACTGTCATGCTAAATCCGAGCACAATCGTTTGCATGATCGGCGCGATAAACATGATGGCCAGCATAGCCCGGTCGCGAAAAACCTGCCTGAATTCTTTCTGTAATAAATATAGAATCTGTTGCATTAGAGTGTCATCTTAAAGCGTTTCGTGCTGACAAATGTGAAAAATAAGCCCATCGCTGCCAGCGCTGCGAACATGAGACGGATGTGCTCGAACGTGTTACCCTTCAACATCACCCCGCGAATGATTTTGAGAAAATAGGTTGCCGGAACAATTTTAGAAATCAACTGCAAAAGAAACGGCATGCTGTTAACCGGAAAAATGAAGCCGGAAAGCATGAGCGTCGGCAGCATAGAAGCAATCAAAGCTACCATCATGGCAACCTGCTGATTCTGAGCGAGGGTGGAGATCAGCAGACCAAGAGAGAGGGCGACGAAAATGTATAGCAGCGCACCCCCGAGCATCAGCCAGGCGCTGCCCCGTAAAGGCACTTCGAACCAGAAATGCGCGACAAGCAGAATCAGCAAGCCATCGAGAAAAGCCATGACGATATAGGGAATGACTTTGCCCAAAATAATTTCTGCTGGCCGCAACGGCGATACCAGAATTTGCTCCATGGTGCCGGTCTCCTTTTCGCGCGCAATCGCGACGCTGGTGAGCAGAGCCGAGATCATCATCAGAATCAACGCCACCAGGCCGGGAACAAAAAAATAGGTGCTTTTCAATGCTGGATTGTACTCAATCGCGAGTGAAACATCGAATGGCAGCGTAACGCCACGGTCAGCATTGAAATTTTGCAAAACGGCATTGGCATAGTTGCTGATTAATTGCGCGGTATTGGAATCGCTGCCGTCGATCAACAGTTGCACGCTCGTTTTTTGATGCGCGCCAAGCTCTTCGGCAAAGTCATGCGGAATCAGCAGCACCGCCATGGCAGCTCGCTGATGAAAAAGGCTGCCTACTTCGCTGACTTTACCGTCATATACACTGATGTTAAAATGCTTGCTGCCGCTAAATGCTCGGATAAGAGCACGGCTGTCGGGTGAATTGTTGTCGTCGACCACCGTCAGAGCGATATGCTGCAACTCAAGGTTGATCGCATAGCCGAACATAAAAAGCATGAAAATCGGCAACGCAAAGATGATGATGAGCGTGCGGAAATCACGACGAATGTGAATGAATTCCTTACGAATAATCGGAAGAATACGATGCGACATAAAGGTTCTCAAAAATCATTCGGTTCGGTATTTTTAGCGGTCCACCAGATGGATAAAGACATCTTGCATACTTGTTTGACCGTATTGCTTTTTCAGCGCTTCAGGCCTGTCGAGAGCGATGATTTCGCCCTGATACATAATCGAGACTCGATTACAGTACTCGGCTTCGTCCATGTAATGAGTGGTTACGAATACAGTTTTGCCTTGCTCCGCCATCGCGTGAATCAGGTTCCAGAAATTGCGTCGCGCTTCCGGATCGACACCGCCGGTCGGTTCGTCCAGAAAAACGATTTTGGGATCGTGCAACAGTGCGCATCCGAGAGCAAGGCGTTGTTTGTAGCCGAGTGGCAGATCATGTGTGAGCGTGCTTGCCTGCTGAGACAAACCGAGATCCTGCAGCAAATCCTGCCGCTTGGCCAGCAATTGCGGCCGCGCCAAGCCATACACACCGCCATAAAATTCGATGTTCTCTTCGATGGTCAGATCTTCGTACAATGAAAATTTTTGACTCATGTAGCCGATGTGGCGCTTGATCTTTTCGCCCTGCTTGAAAATGTCAAAGCCGGCTACAGCGCCGCTGCCGGAAGAGGGCATCAGCAGGCCGCAGAGCATGCGGATCGCGGTGGTTTTGCCCGCACCGTTTGCGCCCAGAAAGCCAAAAATTTCGCCATATTCAACAGCGAGATTCAGATTTTTGACTGCCTGAAATCCACCAAAGAATTTACCGAGGTTTTCTGTAAAAACTGCGAAATCGGGCATTTTTCCTATTCAACCTGCTTCATCAATTCTAAAAATGTATCTTCGATGCCGGGCTCGATTTGTCGCATTGCCGCTATCGGCTCGGGCGCGGTACGCTGAATGGTTGCGAGCTGCTCCGCGGACAGCGATTCCCGAAAGCTGGCGTGCACCCGGTCGCCGAAAATATGCACTGTTTGCACAGATGGCTGCGACTGCAAATGATTCTGAATTTTCTGCGGTGCTGAGCTGGAAATTTCGTAAAGCGCATACGGAAAAAGCCGTCCAATTTTGTCCGGCTTATCCAAGGCGAGAATTTGGCCCTTGTGCATAAACGCGACGCGGTCGCACAGCAACGCCTCGTCCATATAGGGCGTGGACACCAAAATCGTCACGCCGTCATCGCGCAGCTTTTTCAGGATCAGCCAAAATTCCCGCCGCGAGACCGGATCCACTCCGGTGGTCGGTTCGTCGAGGATGAGCACTTCTGGCGTGTGAATGAGCGTGCAGGACAACGCCAGTTTTTGTTTCATACCGCCGGAGAGCTGCTTAGCCAAGCGTTTTTTGAACGGCTCCAGCTTGCTGAAATGGTACAGCTCCTGCAAACGTTGGAATTTTTCCTGCTTGGGCACGCCGAACAGGTCGGCAAAAAACAACAAATTTTGCTCAACTGAGAGATCGGGGTAGAGTGAGAAACGCTGCGGCATGTAGCCGATGCGAGAACGGATGCGCCGCACCTCTTTTCTGACATCTAGGCCGACGATGGAAAGCTCACCTTGCTCCACAGGCAGCAGCGTGCACAGACTGCGCATCGTGGTGGTTTTGCCTGCGCCATCCGGACCGATCAGGCCGAACAGTTCACCCTTGCTGACGCTGAGCGAGATATTTTTAACCGCTTCAACACCATCGAAATTTTTGCTGAAATGCTCGATTGCAATGTGGGTTTGCATATTGTTTCAGACTATTTTTTCACCAACGGCAGCGAAATGGCAACCGGCATGCCGTGCTTCAGCAGGCCTTGCGGATTGTCGATATCGATTTTCACTGCATAGACCAGGCCTGTGCGCGATTCTTCTGTTAGAATGTTTTTGGGAGTAAATTCTGCCCTCGGACTGATCCATGCCACCCGCCCGACCAGATTTTCATCAGTGCCGTCCATCGATATTTGCGCTTCCTGGCCGATGTTGATAGCGGGCAGCATGGTCTCGGTGACATAAACTTTTGCCCACATTTCCTGTAGATTGATGATTTCGAGCATTGGCGCCATGGTCGGCACAGTTTCGCCGAGCTGGTAATACTGAGTCGTCACAGTGCCATCGAGCGGTGAGATCAGCGTGGCATCGCTGATTTGCTTTTGCAAAAGATTAACTTGAGCCTGTAGTGCAGCCTGTCGCGTATCCAGCGAGGCAAGCATTTGTTGGGCTGAGCGCATAGACGATTCGGCACGTGTGGTATTGATTTCAGCGTCATCGCGCATTTGTTCGGTGGCGGCGTTTTGTTTGTACAAATCATTGACCCGACCGAAACGCGTTTTCGCATAGACAGCCTCATCACGCGCTTTTTGCAAATTGGTGGCCGCGATGCCCTTTTGCGCTTGAACATCGGCAACGTTGGCCTGTACCTGCTCGAGCTGGTAGCTCAATTTTTCGGTATCGAGCACTGCCAATGTGTCACCGGCTTGCACACGTGTGCCTTCCTCAAAACGGATATCGAGTACTTGTCCGCCTGTTTGTGGCGAAAGCTTGATGGCCGTGCCTTCAGCAATCACGCTCGCTGAAAAGCCATCTTCATTTTGATGATTGCAGGCAAAGAGCCACAATAGTGTCGCGTAGAAGAATATCTTTTTCATCGTTTTCCTCTAAATTTAAGCGCAAATCGACTGGCAATTGCCTTGCTTTAATAATTGGTCGTACCGGTTGCCAGCATCAAATCTGTGCGCGCCAGGAAATATTGCACAAAAATTCGCTCGCGCAGCAATTCTGCCTGTGTCAGCTCGGTCTCCGCATCGGTTAAGTCCTGTGTGGTCGCGAGCCCATTGCCGTATTGGATGTTCGCAATGCGGTAGCGCTCGCGCTGCTGCAAAAGCAGTTGATTGGCCAGATCAAATTGTTCGGTCACGTAATTGAGATTTTCCCAGGCTTGTGCCACATCAACACGGATTTGTTGTCTGAGATCGCGTTCCTCGAGCGCCAGGCGGTTGCCTGTGATTTCTGCTTGTTCAGCACGGTGCTGATCCTGCTTGCCACGCCAAAGATTCCATTGCAGACGCACACCGCCGGCAAAATAATCCATCCACTCATTGGCCACTTGATTTAGTCCCGGCTTGCCGAGATTATAACTCGCTTCAGCCTGAAGCGTCGGGAAATAAGCGGAGCGCGCCAGTTTGATCTGCAGCCTGGCTGCATGTTGAGCTGCCTGGATCGCACGTAATTCCGGCCGTTGTCGCATTGCGGCATGCTGCAGGCTGTCGAGCGCCGGGATGGCCTCTGGAGGCTGCTGCAAGGTCTGCTCGGCAATCGGCCTCGCTTCCTGCAAATCCAGCAGGCGCGCCATATGAATGGCAAGCAATCGCTGGTCCTTGGCGACTTTTTCCACTTCAATTTTGATCTGCAATTGTTGCGTATAAATTTTCAGCGTGTCAAACGCCATGGCCTGCGCATTCAGCATCAATGCGCGCGCCTGGCCGAGAGCGCTTTGAACGCGGGCAAGGCTGGCCTGTTGCGCCTGGCGTTCGCGTACCAGCAACTGCGCCCGGTAAAAAAGTGTCCGCACCTGGTGCGCGATGGTCTGCTGTAAAATTTCCTGCCGGATTTCTTCGCTCAACAAAGCATTTTGCGCCAATCGCACTTGCGTTTGCAAACGCGCACCGGTAAACAACGGCTGACGCAGGGCCAGGGCAAGATCGCTGCGCTGGTGATCACCCAGCTCGATCTGTACCTGACGCCCTCCGGTGATGGCCAACGGGATGTCAAACTTGGCAATTTCGCTGGTATAGACGCTGGTGGCGGATAAATCCAGCGAGGGCAGGCGTTGAGCTTTGCGGATCGACAGTTCCAGTCGGGCAAGAAGTTCTGCCTGTTGCTGCTTTTGAAGCTGGAGATTCTGCTGCTGGGCGAGTTTCAGCGCTTCCGGAAGGGTAATTGGCGTTTGCGCGACAGCGATCTGAGCGACGAAAAAGAGTAAAAAAAACAGTTTTTTGCTTAATGCGTCAAACATGACTCACCTGGTTTAATTTTGAGAAGGGCAAGCTTCATTCGGGCCTGATGCCATTCCAGATCAGTTGCAGGATTTCGGTTTTTCGTTGTGCCAGGAACTCTGCTGATGAAATCGACAGGCCACCGAGTACTTTCTCCAGAACTGGCCGCGCGATAAAAGGATAAGCGCAAAGGCCGATGAGGCTGATCACAAAATTGACCGGCTCAACATTGCGCATCTGACCCTTGTCGATGGCTTGTTCGATTTTAACCAAAAAGAGCGGTTTGCGATAACCACGTTTGCTGAACATGGTTTGGATAAAAGCAGGCATCAAGTGCGCGCCACTCTGAATTTCCCAAATGATAAAGCGCACAAGGCCCTCATTTGCAGCCATGGAATCCATATACGAATCAATGAAGTGTTCAAGAAAAGCATGCACATCATCCGTTTCGGGAATGGCGTCGAGCAAGCCTGTGAAGAACTGCTCGAGTTGAACAATGAAAACCTGTTCATAGAGTTTGTCTTTCGAGCGGAAGTAGTAGTGCAGCATGGCTTTGTTGATGCCGGCTTTATCGGCAATTTCCTGCATGCGGGCGCCATCCCGGCCCTTCAGCAAAAAAATATCGGTGGCCGCCTGCAAAATCCGCCTTTCGGTTTCGGTGCTGTACGCCGCTGATGTGTCCATGCTTTAGATGTACCTTCTTTTTGGTTTAACCGTATGGTTAAAGTATTTGGATAATTAAATGGAGTGTCGGCAAAAATGCAAGCGTTTTTTTAATGAAATTGAAGTTATGCTGCAAAATGCGCAAAAATCAGCCAAAAAATATGCGAGTGGTGCTGATGTGCGGTAAATGCAAGCTGAGATATAATTTCTGAAAATTTGATTGTTTGCGATAGGGACGGGAATGAGAGCCAAGGCAAGCATGGCAATTTTGCTGATCATCGGAGCCTGGATCGTCAATTTCAGCCTGCTCTATTGGTCACCGGGTGATGTTACCAGTCGATATTGGGGGCCGGAAGTCGATGCGGTTTTTTTGCAGAATATGAGAATCGAGAAAGGCCTGCATTTGAGCTACTGGCAGCAACTTGTGCGTTGGACAGGCAATTTGCTGCGCGGCGATCTGGGCTATTCCTGGACGCATCACCGGCCAGTGATGGAAATCTTTGCTGAGACACTGCCAGCAACGCTGCAACTGGCTCTGCTTGCTTTAGTCATTCAATTTTTTGTCGGCGGTGCGCTGGGCATGTTGTCGGCTCTTTGGAAGGGAAGAAAATTCGGCATGATCCTGGATGCCGCGAGCCTGGCCATTTATGCGATGCCATCGTTCTGGCTGGCGATGCTGCTGATTTATTTTTTCAGCATGAAGCTCAATTGGCTGCCAGCTTCCGGCATGCAGTCTATGTTTAGTACAAATTTTGGCTTGGGCGAGTGGCTGCTTGACCGCGCATGGCACTTATTTCTGCCTGGCTCCATCCTGGGCTTAGTCGGCGCTGTGGCCACCATGCGCTTCGTGCGAGCGCGAATGATCGAGCAAATGAACAAGCCATTCGTATTGCTGGCGCGAGCCAAAGGGCTCTCCACAGGCACCATTTTATGTCGCCATATTTTTAAGGTGGCGCTGTTGCCGATGGTGACGCAGCTTGGCCTGGCGTTTCCTGTTCTGCTGAGCGGCACGCTGGTAATCGAAGTGGTTTTTGCCTGGCCCGGCATGGGGCGGCTGGTATACGAGGCCCTTTTGGCAAAAGACTACCCTGTTATTTTAGCAGCCAATTTTATGACCGCGGTGCTGGTAGCTGGCGGCAATCTGCTTGCTGATTTTTTATATCGATTGGTTGATCCGAGGGTGCGCATCTGATGCGAAATGAGCGTGTCATGCAGATTCGGGTAAAAGTCGGGAGTGCGTTGCTGGGCTTGCTTTTTGTGCTCAGCGCGACAGTCAGCTGGATAGCGCCACAGGACCCGGATAGGCAACATCTCGAAACATCGGGACGTTTACAGGCACCTTCGGTCAGTCATCCGTTCGGCACTGATCAGCTCGGTCGCGACGTGCTGTCGCGGGTTTTGCATGGCAGCCGCATTTCGCTTGGACTTGCACTGATCACCATGTTGCTGGCTGTCATACTCGGCACAAGCTACGGCGCGTTATCCGGCTATGTCGGTGGTGCTACGGATCGGATTCTGATGCGTTTCGTCGATCTCTTTCTCACCTTTCCGCTTATTTTTTTCGTAGCGACTTGCATCGCCCTGTTTGGCAATCAATTGAGCATCATGGCCATTATCCTGGCGCTTACTGCCTGGATGGACATTGCCCGACTTGTACGTGGCGATGTGTTGGTTTTGAAGCGCGAAAATTTTGTGCTGCGGGCGCGCACTTCGGGCTTGCCGGTGTGGCGCATATTTTTGCGCTATGTGCTGCCTGCAACCCTGCCGACCGTGACCGCGGCAGCAGTACTGCGAATGGCAGACTTAATTTTGATAGAGTCGGCGATGAGCTTTTTAGGGTTGGGTGTACAACCGCCCACAGCGACCTGGGGCACCATTTTAAAAGATGGAAGGCACTTCCTAAGCGATGCCTGGTGGCTGGCTTTTTTCCCCGGAGTGGCAATTTTGCTGGCCTGCCTGAGCCTGTACCTGATCGGCGAAGGCTTCCAGAAACACACCGCCAAGCAAATACAATCTGTTCGATAGGACCATGCAAAAGCAATCCGATAAATCAGAAATATTGCACGTCTCCAGGCTGAGTGTCCACTATCATGATCAAAAATCGGTCGTGCGCGCGGTGGATGATGTCAGCTTTTCGGTTAAGAAAGGCCAGACGCTGGCCGTGGTTGGCGAGTCTGGTTGTGGCAAATCCACTCTGGCATTGAGCCTGTTTCGTTTACTGCCGCCCGCAGGACAGCTCGTTTCCGGCCAGATCCTGTTGCATGGCCAGGATTTGGCGACAAAATCGGAAAAGTACATGCAGGCTATTCGTGGCAAAGAAATCGGGTTGATTTTGCAGGATGCGCTGTCTGCGTTGAATCCGGTCTTGCGGATCGGGACCCAGATTGCAGAGCTTTACCAGCACCATTTTCGCGATGACCGCCGAAACGCCAAACGCAAGGCACTCGATATGCTGGCGAAGGTGAGCTTGCCAAACGTCGAGCGAACATATACACTGTACCCGCATCAGCTTAGTGGTGGCCAGCGCCAACGCGTGGCAATCGCGCTTGCGCTGGCGTGCAAGCCAAAGCTTTTGGTCGCAGACGAGCCAACGACGGCTCTCGATGTCTCGCTGCAAAATGGAATTTTGGCATTGTTGAGTAACCTGCAGCAAGAGATGGGGCTGGCTGTGCTGCTGATCAGCCATGATCTCGGTGTCGTCGCGCAAATGGCAGACCAGATAGCCGTGATGTACGCCGGCCGAATTGTCGAGCAAGGCCCGTCCGCGGATGTGTTCCAACTGCCTGTGCATCCCTATACCAAAATGTTGCTCGAAGCCATGCCTCGCATGCTGCCTGGCCAGGGATTCAAAAAGACATACCGAATTTCAGGACAAAATCATGAAGTACCCGACCTGCGCAATCTTCCGGCAGGTTGCGCCTTTGCGCCACGTTGCCCACTACGCCTGCCTGCATGCAGCGACATTCTCCCCACTGAAACAGCCATCCGGAGCAATCACATCGTGCGATGCCTGCAATCCGGCCAAAATCAGTAATCAATCGATAATTTAGCTAAAACAGGCCGGGTTCCAGCTAAACAAGTGCAGCCCGTCAAGGTGACTGTGCTTTCGCACGGTCTATTTTGTTTGCATATGGGCGAATTGCGCTTTATTATTTTTTACTTGTAATCATGCCCTTATTTCAAGACGGAAAGCAGTGATTCGGTCGGCTGAAATCCGCAATGAGAATGCCGTCTGATATTTGCACACAGCTCCCCGGCCATCACTGCGGAGAATCGTTGTCAGCTCGCAATATGCAGCAAGGCAAATTGCAAATTCCTGCATTTCAATCAGAATAGACCATCATTGGAAACTCCAGCCTGACGTTCAATGAAATCATGATCAAAGCGAGAACGCATAATGAAACCGACATTCCACAAGCAAAGAGCGGCGAAATGGCTAAAGGCGATCGGACTTCCTGCAATCTTGTTTATGAGTTGTGTGCACGCCAATGCGCAAGGCGATGCAAGTCCGATCAAAATCTTTGGCTACTTTCAAAATTCGCTGCAGCAGTGGTCAGCGTTCGAAAATCTTCCGAAGCGCAATTCATTCAGCCTGCAGCAGCTCAACCTGTTTTTTCAAAAAGATTTTGATGCCAACTGGTCGGCTTTTGTCAACTTCGAATTCTTGAACAATTTTTCATCCAGCAGGCAATGGGGATCGGGAAACCTTGAGGAAGCTTGGCTCAAGTACCGATTAAATATGCGTTTCAACCTGAAATTGGGACTTCTGCTGCCGATTTTCAACGATCTCAATGAAATTAAAAATCGTACGCCGATTTTGCCGTATGTGATCAGGCCGCTGGCGTATGAAACCTCATTCAGCGAAATTATTCCAACCGACCTGCTGACGCCGGTAAGGGCCTTTGTACAGGCCTATGGATTTTTCCCGGCGAAAGAAGCGAAACTTGACTACGCGATTTTTTTGGGCAACAGTCCGAATGTCAACAGCAATCCGGATTACGGGCAAACCGGCATCGACACGACAGCGACGTTTTTGGTAGGAGGGCGCTTCGGAATCCGCCTCCGCGAATTTAAAATTGGCATTTCAGGTACATACGATAAGGACAGCATTTTTGAGAGTTTTGCAGATGTGTTTGAATTCCCCCGGTCGGATTTCAGTAAAATTCCGAAAAAGCGCTTGGGCGGCGATCTTTCCTTTGAAAACACCAAATTTTCCTTCAAAAGCGAAATTATCAAAGTCGACATGAAAAGCGATCTCCATGAACTCGATGCGAACCTCGATTTCTTCTATGGTACTTTGGGCTATTTTGCCACAGAACGGCTTTTCTTCTATGGCACCTACTGGCTGATGGATCAGCGTCTGGCCGTTGCCGCCTCAAGCGGCGCGTGGAAGGAGAATGCGGACATAAGCGTTTCATCGTTTGGCTTTTCCTATACTCTTTCGGATCGGATTACGCTGAAAGCCCAATACGCCTATGTGAATAACATCAATGAGAGTGAAATTTTAGGGCAAAAATACAATACCGATGATGATTTCAAAATTGCCAGTGCTGCGATTTCGGTATTCTTTTAAAACCGCTTGTTCAAAATGGTCGACAACGGGGAGTTGATCAATTTTGTGCAATTCTGCGGGTTCTGCTCAACTCGATCAAATGAATTCTGCCCTGATGCGGCTTCCAGCTATTGTGATTTCAGCGCGGCAGGATTAATGCCTTACCGCAGCACGCACTGATTTCACTCTGAGCCCGCGTCATCGCGGACGCTGGCAATGCCGCCCCCGCCAGGTGCCTCCGTATGTGTATTCATTCGATTCGAACAATTTTGTCAGCACGTTTCGTTTTGCACGTCTTGGTAGCGCGAAAGAAATAGTTAAGCTTGTATTCATTATCCAAAAATTGACCAGGAGAAAGGTGGCTTTCTGAAAGTGAAATGTCGCTATGTGTTTGTCTCATTGGCTTTTGCATTGATCAGCAATTGCGCAGAAAGAGAAATGAGCGAAAAAGACAAAACGTCCGGCAATCCGATTTTGGATGGCTGGTACGCCGATCCGGAGGGTGTGGTCTTCGGCGAGGAATATTGGATCTACCCGACTTGGTCTGCCAAATATGACGAGCAGGTCTTTTTCGATGCTTTCTCTTCAAAGGACTTGGTGACCTGGCAAAAGCATCCGCATGTGCTCGATACTTCCAAAGTGGCGTGGGCGCATCGGGCACTGTGGGCGCCGGCAGCGATCAAAAAAGATAACAAATATTACCTGTTTTTTTCGGCGAATGATGTGCAACGACCAGGCGGCCCCATGTGGAACGAAAGCGACGCCAGCAACCACCAGGGCGGCATCGGCATCGCTGTTGCGGACACACCGGCCGGGCCTTTCCGGGATTATCTTGGCAAGCCGCTGATCTCGGATTTTTATAACGATGCGCAACCGATCGACCAGTTTGTTTTTGCAGATCAGGACGGCACCTACTATCTCGTTTATGGTGGCTGGCGACGCTGCAATATCGTCAGGCTGAACAACGATTTCACCGGTTTTATCCCCTGGGATGACGGTTCCATTTTCAAAGAAATCACTCCGGAAGGATACGTTGAGGGGCCGGTGATCTTTCGTCGCAACCGAAGCTACTATTTTATGTGGTCGGAAGGCAGTTGGGGCGATGGTAGCTACAAAGTTGCTTACGCCATAGGGGAGAATGCGTTCGGACCGTTTGCTCGCATCGGCACGATTCTGCAATCCGACGAAAATGTCGCGACCGGCGCAGGACACAATTCAGTGATCAATGTGCCGGGTACAGATGAATGGTACATTGTTTACCACAGACGTCCAATCCCGAATCAGGGGCGCGATCATCGTGTGACCTGCATTGATAAGCTGGAATTTAACCAGGATGGCGCAATCAAGACGGTGAAAATGACTTTTGAGGGTGTGCAAAGGCGATTAATCGAGTAGATTTAAACTCATTGCCATGCCAGACCAATGTGCTAACAAGAAATCCGTCCAATTTTTATATCGCATTTTGTAATATGGGCAAACTGAATAAAGAGGTAAAGGTGGTTCGAAAAATTCTGTTGAAAGCAGCTCTCCTGCTTGTTTTGTCTGCTTGCTCGGCCTGTACCAGGCAGCCTGGCGACATTCCTGCCAACAAAGTCATTCCGACGCCACAACAGATTGCCTATCAGAAAATGGAACTGATCGGTTTTGTTCACTTTACGGTGAACACGTTTACAGACCGAGAATGGGGCAATGGCGACGAGTCGCCAGACCTCTTTCATCCGACTGCCCTCAATACCAGACAATGGGCCAGAGTGGCGCAGGAGAGTGGATTGCGCCAGCTCATTCTGACCGCCAAGCATCACGATGGCTTCTGTCTGTGGCCGAGCCAATTCGGCGAGCACACCGTAAAACAAAGCCCTTATAAAGCTGGGCAGGGGGATGTTGTGCGGGAATTTGTCGATGCCTGCCGGGAATATGGATTAAAAGCCGGTTTGTATCTTTCACCATGGGATCGCAACCACGCCATGTACGGTTCGCCGGAGTACCTCGACTACTATCGAAATCAATTGAGCGAACTGCTCAGCAACTATGGCGAAATATCGGAAATCTGGTTCGATGGCGCAAATGGCGGCACGGGGTATTACGGTGGTGCTTACGAAGAGAGGCGGATCGACCGCGAAACCTATTACCAGTGGGGTCAAATTTTTGACCTGGTCAAACGTCTGCAGCCCAACATTCTGATCTTTTCGGACGCCGGGCCGGATATCCGCTGGATCGGCAACGAGCATGGCTTCGCCGGAGAGACGAATTGGTCGATGATCGATGCCGGCAAAACGGTGATTGGAGCGGCAGACACAAAGTATCTCAACAGCGGTGATCCCAATGGGACAAACTGGGTCGTTGGTGAGTGCGATGTTTCGATACGACCAGGCTGGTTCTACCACCAAAGTCAGGATAGCCTGGTGAAAACGCCGCAGGAACTGGTTGATATTTACTACAAATCCGTAGGGCGAAACGGTTTGTTGTTGCTGAATATCCCACCGGATCGTCGCGGGTTGTTTCATGAGCGGGATGTACAGGCTTTGAAAACATTCAAATCGATTATCGATGAAACGTTTCAAGTGAATTTAGCGCAGGGTGCGCAAGTTACGGCAGATAACACCCGATTGCAACATCGCAAGTTCTCGCCAGCCAATATCGTCGATGCCGATCCCGAATCCTATTGGGCTGCAGATGATGGCGTTTCGCAAGCAACGCTTGAAATTGAATTGCCGGCAGAGGTGTTGTTTGATCGCATCATGATTCAGGAGCCAATCCGTTTCGGGCAACGTATCTCGCAATTTTCCGTCGAAGCGGAACTGGACGGCACATGGCAAAAATTCGCGGAAGGCACAACCGTCGGTTATAAACGATTATTGCGGATCAAGCCTGTAAAAGCTGGCAAAATCCGTTTGATTCTCGCAGAGTCTAATAATGTTCCAGCGATCTCCAACTTTGGCATTTTCAAAGCATCCAGTGCCGAGGGTGCTGCAATCGATTGAGATGAATCCAACTTATTCATGGCGAATGCTGGCATAGCTTTTAGCCATGCCGGCATTCGTGCTCTTTATCGCCAGCAACCACTCCCCAAAGCAGTCATGATAACCTGCCTGCAAATTTCATCCAAATTATACCTATCCCTCGTTTTTGTAACGAAAGCTATCAAATCTGATAAGTAGCTACATTTAGCACCATCGATAACTATCACTTCCAATAGTCCCATCCAGCTTCGGCGTTTTGTATCATTACTGGCGTCAGCAATACCATGAATTGTGCAAGCATTTCGTTCGGTCCCGTGCCGAGCAATTCCATGATGCATGGTGTTGGCAGTGTTCGAAAAATAGAAAATTCACAAGCTATGCTTGATGAAATCCAAACGAATCATTCAGAAGGAGGAGAAACCAATGTCCGAAGCAAAAAAACAACTTGTCGTCGTGATCGCATGTGGACTGGAAGATGAAAAAATGTCCGTGGCCTGGAGCATTTCCAATGGCGCGATCAGCACTGGCCTGGAAGTCACTGTCTTTCTGACGAGTTCGGCAGTCGATTGCGTGCGCAAGGGCGCTGCCGACAGAGTGCATCTGAACCCGCTCGATCCCACGGTAGGCGAAATGATCAATAATCTGACATCGCGAGGCGGACGTATTTTGGTGTGCCCGCCGTGTGCCAATGTACGTGGCTACTCACAAGAAGACCTGCTCGATGGTGTTGTGATTACCGGTTCGGGCGCCATCCATGAACTTATCAAAGCTGGTGCAGCAACCCTGAGCTTCTAATGCTGAAAGCAAGCTTACCCATTATGGCGCGACGGCTTTTTTGCTGCAAAGGACAAACGCATCCGCTGTGCAGGCCCTGGACGCTAACGGCGGGTGTAGACTTTCGCAAAAGCGTCGGCTTGTTGCATCCGACTGAGAAACGAAAAAATGCTAATTATGGCGAGCATCAGATATTTCAAAGCTTCGCCCATTTTCCAGAAATGACTCGCGCGAAATGACAAGGACGTTGCCGGATAGCTTCACATTACCAATAGTACATTGTCCCGTCCGCTTTCCTGTTGACGGGCAGACAGGCTGTTTGGTAAGGATAGTCTCTGGCCTTTTCTTCATCGATATCGACGCCGATGCCCGGGGCCTCATTGATTTGCAAAAAACCGGAATCAAAGCGATAATTGATTTTAAAAACCTCGTGCACCACTTCTTGGTGCGGCATGTATTCCTGGATACCGAAATTGCTGATGGCGAGATCGAAATGAATCGATGCCGCCAGATTGACCGGCGAGAGATCGGTGGCGCCATGAAATCCGGTCTGGATGTGATAGATGGATGCGAACGCCGCGACCTTGAGCAGATGCGTGATGCCGCCGCCATGCACCAACGGCATGCGAATGTAATCGATAAGCTGTTCGGTGATCAGTGCCGTGTAGTCGTAAACCGTGTTGAAGACCTCCCCGATGGCGATCGGGGTGGTCGAATGTTGGCGCAGCAAGCGCAAGCCCTCCTGCAACTCGCCTGACACCGGATCTTCGAGCCAGAACAAGTGGTACGGCTCCAGGCTTTTGGCCAGCCGCGCCGCTTCTATGGGTGTGCAGCGGTGGTGCACATCATGCAGCAAGTGCAGGTCATGCCCGAAAGCCTCACGTACTTTTTCAAATACCTGGGGAACAGAATTGAGATACTTTGATGTATCCCACACTTCCTCCGCTGGCATACCCTTTTGGGCCGGTTCATACGATCTGCCATCTTTCGCCACGCCGTAGATTTTTGCCAAACCCGCTACACCGGACTGCACGCGCACGGCCTGAAAGCTCTGCTCGACTTTTCTGCCTACATCATCGATGGTCTGTTGCAGATTTTTGCCGGTGGCGTGGGCATAAACCAGTATGCGTTCGCGGCTTTTTCCACCCAGCAGGTTATAAAGTGGCGTGTTCAAAGCCTTGCCTTTGATGTCCCACAAAGCCAGGTCAATCGCCGACACAGCGGTCATGGTGACAGCGCCACGCTTCCAGTACACCCCGCGATAAAAATAGTGCCAGATATCTTCGGTATTGCGTGGATCCTTGCCGATCAGCGCAGGAATGCAGTACTGCTCGAGGTAGGTGGCGACGGCCAATTCGCGGCCGTTTAGCGTCGCGTCTCCCAGACCGTAGATGCCAGCATCGGTGTCAATTTTGAGCGTGATAAAATTACGCCCCGGGCAGCAAACGATAACTTTCGCGGCTGTTATTCTCATGATTTGGTTCTCGAAGATTGGTAGCCAGAATCTTAAACGTTGCAGAGCAGATTTGTAAGAATTATTCCGTTCTGAAATTTAGCTACCATGCTACCTGCTGAAATCAGTACCGGAACACTGGAATCTCAGCCTCAAAGTGGACAAAAAGACCGGCTGGAGGCGAATTTGACCGGCAGGCGCAGCAACTTCAGCGAGAAAGCTTCTGCCAGAGTTAGTTGGGCATCATTATTCGTACGATAGCAAACAGGAAAGAGAAAGCTGGCTGCGCCTGCTGGCTGGCAACATTTTGCCACGCCCGGACTTTAAATCTATTTTGTTTTGAATTTGTAAATTGTGGTCGTTTTATAGACCTCGCCCGGTTTCAGCGTCGTGCTGGGAAAGTTGGGCTGATTGGGCGAATCCGGATAATGCTGCGTTTCCAGGCAAAATCCGTTGCGGAACGCATAGGCCTGGCCACTTTTACCAGTCAGATGGCCATCCAGGAAGTTGCCGCTGTAAAATTGCAAGCCCGGCTCTGTCGTCCAGACCTCGAGCACACGCCCCGTAGTTGGCTCGAAAACACTTGCCGCCAACTCGATGCCGTCAGATTGCCTTTTTAGCACCCAATTGTGGTCATAGCCTTTGCCGAATTTAAGCTGCTGATGATCATTGCCAATCCGCTCGCCGATTCGATGTGATTTGGTAAAATCGAATGGCGTTCCGGCAACAGCTGTTATCTCGCCAGTCGGGATTAGTCCGGCAGTGACCGGCGTGTATTTTTCAGCCTGAATGGTGAGTTCGTGACCCAGAATATCACCGCTGCCTTCACCACGCAAGTTGAAGTAAGAGTGCTGAGTAAGGTTAACCGGCGTGGCTTTGTCAGTGGTGGCCTTGTATTCGATGTTCAGCTCGTTATTATTGTTCCACCAGTAAGTCACTTCAGCTTCGAGGTTGCCGGGATAGCCACCCTCGCCGTCCGGACTCAGATAGCTCAGCTTGATACCGACGATGCCGTTTTCGATCAATGGCATTGCCTGCCAGACTCTTTTGTCGAAGCCTTTCAAGCCACCATGCAGATGACAGGGGATATCTCCCGGTTTATCATTTTTCTCGAGTTGATAGGTTGTGCCGTCAAGGGTAAACTGTCCGTTGGCGATGCGATTGCCGTAACGGCCGATGATGCAGCCAAAGTAGGGCGAATCTTGTACATATTCATCCAAAGTGTTATAGCCCAGCACCACATCCGCCATTTTGCCACTGCGGTCGGGCACAACAATACGGGTAATGGTGCCACCGTAGTTGGTCACGTCGAGTTGCGCGCCGCTTGCGTTGACAAGCGAATAGAGCATGACAGCCTGTCCGCTTTCGGTTTCGCCGAAGTGGCGCATGGTAATGGTCGGTGTTTCCGTTGCAAAGCTCATAGTCACTCCTGCTGCCAAAAAGTATAGTGCAAGCGATAAGATAAATTTTGTTCTCTTTTTAGGTGCTTTCATCGTGCTGTTCCCTGTTTTTATTCGTTTTGATTTCGCCTTAAAAGCATTCCAGTTCACTTAAACTCAAAAGAGCTGGCGGAAAATTAAAAAAAGCAAGACAAGTGCCGCAATAGAAATTAAGATGAACCAAAGATATCTGAATTTACCACGAACTCGATTTTCGATAAATTTGGCAATGAATTCAAAAATGACATCGGCGATCATGACTCTGCTCCTGTGAAATCGTACAATTTAGTCGGAATCACAAGGTCACTTGCTTTGAAGCCTGTGTGACACCGGCCAGATGAATTTGATTCCAGGCTCATTCTGGCGACACTCGCAACACTACAATCGATTTTGCCGGCATCGCTACATGCAGCTTGTTGTTCTTGATTGAAATATCCTTGAAGCTGGTGCTTTGTACATGTTCCGGCTGTTCGAAAGAATTATAGGAGTTGATTGCCGCCGCGGTGAGAATTCTCCCGGATACAGCTTTGGCGGCAATGCCTCGCAACTCACACTCGACTTGCATGCTATTCTTCGGATCAATGTTGACAATGCTCAGATTGATCGTACCGTCTGCTGATTGGGATGATGAGGCGTGCAATGCGTCCAGTTTGCTATCTGAGGCAGGTGAGTAGGCTTTGCTGGTGAGTTCGCTGGGGAGCAGCAAGGCATCCTGATGTACCTGATACATATCGAAAACATGATAGGTCGGTGTCAGAATCATTTTTTCCTTGTCGGTCAAAATCATCGCTTGCAGCACGTTGATGGTTTGTGCAATATTGGCCATGTGCACGCGCTCGGCATGCTGATGGAAAATGTTGAGGGACAGTGCTGCTACGAAGGCGTCGCGAAGGGTATTTTGTTGGTACAGAAAGCCTCTTTTCGTTCCGGGCTCTTCAGCGTGCCAGGCACCCCATTCGTCCACAATCAGATCGATTTTTTTCTCTGGATCGTACTGATCCATTATTTGGGTGTGTTCGGTCAAATAGGTGTCGAGCTTCAGTGATTTCTGCAGTACCTCAAAGTAGCTGGCCTCATCGAAATTGGTCGCGGAGTGCTTGTCACTCCAGTCCCGGTTGATGGTGTAGTAGTGCAGGGAGATGCCGTCCATCAAGTGTGGCTTGATGTCTTTCATCAGCACCTCCGTCCAGTTGTAGTTGTCGCTGTAGGAGCCGCCGGCGATTTTATAGAGCTTGTTATCGCCGTAATTGCGGCAATAGGTCGCGAAACGATTGTAGAGTGCAGCATAAAACTCCGGGCTCATGTTGCCGCCGCAGCCCCAGTTTTCGTTGCCGACTCCCCAATATTTGATGTTCCACGGTTCATCGCGGCCGTTCTGACGACGCAAATCAGCCATCGGGCTGACACCTTCGAAAGTCAGGTATTCCACCCATTTCGACATCTCCTCGACGGTTCCGCTGCCGACGTTGCCGGTGATGTAGGGCTCGGCGTCGATTTGTTTGCACAAATCGAGAAACTCATGCACGCCAAAACTGTTGTCTTCCACAACGCCGCCCCAATGCGTGTTGATCATTTTGGGTCGTTTGGCCGGATCGCCGATGCCATCCTGCCAGTGGTATTCGTCAGCGAAACAGCCTCCGGGCCAGCGCAGAGTCGGGACGTGGATTTTTTTAAGTGCCTGCACTACATCGTTGCGGATGCCGCGTGTGTTGGGGATATCGCTGTCCTTGCCGACCCAAATGCCTTCATAAACGCCTCTGCCAAGGTGCTCACTAAACTGGCCGTAAATGTGCCTGCTGATAGTATGTTTGCCAGAATCGGCATAAATAATGAGTCGGTTCATTGTGTGTTCTTCCTTCGGTTGACTGAGCGCGAGAGCCGGAATGGCGATCAAGAAGAGCATGAATTGCCATACATTTTTCACTTTTTGCCCACCTCCTGTACATTTTGGGAAAATCGCGTTGCTCTATCTGGTGCCTTTTCTATAATTAAAGACCTGGCCACAAAGCCTGGAATTTTCACGAATACGAAGTAAATGGAATCATCCGCGTCCGTTCGAGTTTAAAGTAAACCTTTGCTCATCTCGCCATTGATCAGCCGCCAAATACCGAGTGGATTGGTATTTTTCAGTTCGTCCGGCAAAAGTTTGTCCGGAAAATTTTGAAAGCAGACCGGGCGCGCAAAGCGGTCGATGGCTGCCGTGCCGACGGAGGTTGTGCGGCTATCCGTGGTTGCCGGAAACGGCCCGCCGTGCACCATCGCATGACAGACTTCGACGCCGGTGGGGAAACCGTTGCGGATCAGTCTGCCGACCTTTCTTTCCAGAGTATGAATCAGTTCTGTGTGGCTTTCGAGATCCTCATCGGTGGCCCAAAGCGTAGCTGTCAGGTGCCCGTGCAGCTTGCTCGCGATGTCCAGCAATTCAGCTTTATTTTTTGCTGTCACCGACAGGGTGGATGGGCCGAAAATTTCATCTTCGAGTTGTTGGTTTTCAATGTAGGATGCAGCATCTGTTTGCAGCACGTGGGGTACCCCTTGCAAGCCTGCAGTCTGTGCGCCGCTAGCTAAAATGTTGACCCCTTTCTGTGCAGCAGTACTGGCCACAGCATCCTGAAATGCGGCGTGGATTTGCGGTGTCAACATGGTTGCTGATGGGGCTTTTTGAAAAGCTTCACTCAGCGCGCTCTGAAATGCAGTTAAATCGCCTGCATCCATTTGAAAAACAAGCCCTGGATTGGTGCAAAATTGCCCCACACCCAAAGTAACCGAACCTGCCAGGCCCTTAGCGATTGCAGCGCTATGTTTTTTCATCGCACCCGGCAGGATAAACACCGGATTGCTGCTGCCCATTTCCGCATAAACAGGGATCGGCTCAGGACGGCGATTTGCCGCATCAAAAATAGCCTTGCCACCGGTGAACGAACCGGTAAAGCCAATCGCCTTGATCAAAGGATGTGTGACGATGGCCATGCCGACATCGTTCGATTTCCCCTGCAACATCGAAAAAGTGCCGTCCGGCATGCCTGATTTTTGCGAGGCGCTCAGGATCGCTCGGGCAACCATTTCGCAGGTGCCCGGATGTGCGGGGTGAGCCTTGACAACAATCGTGCAGCCGGCTGCCAGCGCTGAGGCGGTATCGCCGCCAGCGACGGAGAAGGCCAACGGAAAGTTGCTGGCGCCAAAAATACCTACCGGCCCCAATGCCCTGCGCATGCTGCGAACGTCCGGCTTTGGCAGCGGCTGGCGGTCTGGCATCGCCGTTTCGATGCGCGCGTCGACCCACGAGCCTTCGCGCAAAAGCTGGGCAAACATACGCAATTGCCCGACCGTGCGGCCACGCTCTCCGGTCAATCTCGCCAGCGGCAGTCCGGTCTCTTCACTGCAGCGCTGCAGCAAAGCGTCGCCGAGCGCCATGATTTCATCGGCTATTTTCTCGAGAAAGGCAGCGCGCTCTAAACCGCTGCGACGGCTGTAGGAGGCAAACGCTTGTTCGGCCTTGAGTATAGCCGCATCGACTTCCTGGCTGGTGGCTTCATGAAACTGCGGAGCCAGCTCGGTTTCCGCGGCAGGATCAAAGGCTTTGAAAGTACGTTCGCCACGTTTGGATTCTTCTGCGCCGATAAAATTGCATCCGGTGATTTGCATGATTATTCTACCTTGTTTTCCAAAGTTCCAATCGGTTCCATCGTAATGGCAATGGCATCGCCACTTTGCAAGCTGAAATCGTTCGGCGGCACGATGCCGGTGCCGGTCATCAGCAGACTGCCGTGCGGAAATGAGCATTCGCGATACAGAAAAGAGACCAGTTCCTGCGGCGTTCGCTTCATTTGACCGATATGTGTCTGCCCGGAGAACAGCGCACGCTGATTCCGGCTGATTTTGACATCGATAGTGGTTTGTGCGGGTAGCGGCTGGTCTGTCACGTAAATGCAGGGGCCGAGGGCAGCACATTTGTCATAGGTTTTGGCCTGTGGCAAATAAAGCGGATTCTCGCCCTCGATGCTGCGCGAACTCATATCGTTGCCGATGGTGTAGCCGACGATTTTGCCCGAGGTCGTAATTACAAGTGTCAGCTCCGGCTCCGGCACATTCCAGTTCGAGTCGCGGCGGATACGCACAGCGCCGCCATGTCCGACCACGCGATGCGCATTCGCCTTGAAGAATAGCTCCGGGCGCTCCGCTTCGTAAACGCGCGCATAGAAATCGCCGCCGCCGGCATTTTTCGATTCTTCCTGACGGCCCTGTTTGCTGCGAAAATAAGTGACGCCGCTTGCCCATAATTCCTGCGACTGCATCGGCGCATCGATGCCTTGCGCCAAGCGCTGATGCGCCTGGTCTATGGTAAGCTGTGGCGCATTGATGCCATGCACTTTTTGAAACAATGCATCATCGTTAATGAAACCATCCCAATCGGCATCTGCCAGCAGGAAATAGGATGAATTTTTCTCGATCAAAATTCCATGACTAAGCTTAAATAGCTTCATAGTCTTCCCAATGTATTCACTCATTTATTCATGATCTTTTTGATAGTCAGAGCTTGAAATAGTGCAGGAACAATGTGTCAATAATTCACAGTTAATGTGTATTTTTATTGCTTCAACGATGAGACTGTTGCGATAAGGTGAAAAGCGCTTGGAACTTTATTAAAAAATGGGTTTAATAGCAAGCGAGTTTAAGTCCAATAATACACAAGTATTTTGGAAAAGACTGAATGTTTTTCGGTTTGTCAGATTTTAACATCTTTTAAATATTTGTAGTTATGATGGTTTTTTTATGAGTCTTGAACTGTTGAATACTTAGCAGAGGAGAAGCAAAGACAATGCGTTATCAACCCGAACCTGAACATAAATTTACCTTTGGTCTGTGGACGGTCGGTAATCCCGGGCGCGACCCGTTCGGCGAAGCGGTGCGGCCAGTGCTGTCGCCGGTCGAGATCGTGCACCTTTTGGCGGAGGTCGGTGCCTACGGCGTGAATTTGCACGATAACGACCTGGTGCCGATCGATGCAACAGCTTCGGAACGTGACCGCATCGTGCGGGATTTTAAGAATGCGCTCAAGGAAACCGGCCTGGTGGTACCGATGGCAACCACCAATTTGTTCGGTGATCCGATTTTCAAGGATGGCGCATTCACTTCCAATGACGCCAGGGTGCGCGCCTACGCTCTGCAGAAAACCATGCAGGCCATCGATCTGGGCGTTGAGCTGGGTGCACAGACCTATGTGTTTTGGGGTGGTCGTGAAGGCACCGAGACGGATGCCGGCAAAAATCCGCTCGATGCAGTCAAGCGCATGCGTGAAGCGATGAATTTCCTGTGCGAATACGTCAAATCGCAGCAGTATGATCTGAAGTTTGCGCTGGAAGCCAAGCCAAACGAACCGCGCGGTGACATTTTCCTGGCGACCACCGGGCACATGCTGGCCTTCATCGAAACGCTCGATCATGCGGACATGGTTGGCGTCAATCCGGAAATGGCACACGAGCACATGGCCGGGCTGAATTTCCTGCACAATATCGCGCAGGCCTGGGATGCCGGCAAGCTGTTCCACATCGACCTGAACGATCAGAATTTTGCCCGCTATGATCAGGATTTTCGTTTCGGATCGCATAATTACAAGCAAGCGTTTTTTCTGGTGAAATTTCTGGAAGATGTGGGCTATGCCGGCTCGCGCCATTTCGATGCCCACGCCTACCGCAGTGAAGATGTCGACGGTGTGAAGGATTTTGCCAGAGGCTGCATGCGCACCTATTTGATCCTGAAGGATAAAGCGGCAAAGTACAAAGCCGATGCGGAAATCCAGGCTCTGCTCAAGGAGATTCATGCCGAGCATTCGGAAGCATCATCGCTGCTCGGCGTTTTTGATCCACAAAAGGCCGATACGCTGAAAAAGCACCCCTTCGACCGCAAAGCCATTTCGGAAGTTGGCTTGAAATATGAGAAGCTGGATCAGTTGGTCTTTGATCTGCTGATGGGCATCCGATAATTTGGCAAGCCGGCTGAAGTCATTCACAAGATGTAAGATTGGACTGTGCATGGAATATCTGAATTCACTTTTTAACATAGAAAGCAAGGTTGCCGTGATTACCGGCGGCAGTGGCATTATCGGCGGGGCGATGGCCGAAGGCTTATTGCAGGCTGGAGCCAAAGTCGTGTTGATTTCGCGCAGCGAGCAGAAACTGAAAGCCAGAGTTGCGGCATTGCAGTGCTGCACAGATCATGTGTCAACGGTCAGCGGCGATGTATTGGACGAGCCGAAAATGACTGCGGCTCGCGACCGCATTCTGGACCAGTTTGGCCGGATCGATATCCTGATCAACGCGGCTGGTGGCCATGTTGCCGAGGCGGTTATCGGACTAGGGCAGAGCGTCTTTGATTTGAAAATCGAAAGTTTGCGCAAGGTGACTGATCTGAATTTGTATGGGACGGTCTTGCCGACGCTGGTTTTTGGTGGTGCGATGGCCAGGGCACAGCAAGGCTCGATCATCAATATCTCGTCGATGGCGAGCCAGAGAGTGATTTCGCGCGCGGTGGGGTACTCTGCCGCCAAGGCTGCAATCGATAATTTTACCCGCTGGATGGCGGTGGAACTGGCGCTGAAGTTTGGTCCGGGTATTCGTGTCAATGCTATTGCGCCAGGCTTTTTTCTCACCGAGCAAAATCGGACATTGCTGACCAACGATGACGGCTCTCTCAGCGAACGCGGCAAAACGATCATCGACATGACGCCTTTCAAGCGCTTCGGCTTGCCGGATGAATTGATTGGCACGACTGTTTGGCTCGCAAGCGAAGCCTCGAAGTTCGTGACCGGCACGGTGATCCCGGTCGACGGCGGATTTAGCATTTTTGGTGGCGTATAGGCAGCGGAGCGCTATTTTTAGCCGTTTGCTATCGATTTTGAGCGAATTTAGTTGTAACGGATGCTGAATCAGCCATACTATATTTTGTCCAAAATCAAATTTTGAATCCGACCTCAAAACCTGTATGATCGCACTTCAAGATAATTATCAGTAGCTGCGTAAAGGTGAGCCGATTTATGAAAAATTTTAAATTTAGAGGGCTACAGATTTGCGTGGGAAACAAATCTGCTCTCCATAAGATGCGAGCAAAGTCGTTTTGGGTATTTGCTGTAATTGGACTTTTGCTGTTTGGCTGCAAAGAATCGGGCAAGATCACCACGCTCAAGCTGGCGCACGGGCTTGATCCCGGGCATCCGGTGCACAAGGCGATGGAGTACATGGCCGATAAAGTGGCGGAAAAATCAGCTGGCACAATGCGCATCGACATTTATCCGAGCGAGCAACTGGGTTCGGAACGCGAATGCATCGAGTTACTGCAAATCGGCAGCCTGGGTATGACAAAGGTGTCCGCAAGTATCGTGGAAAGTTTTGTACCATCTTACAGGGTTCTTGGATTGCCGTACATCTTCCGCGATGAAGCGCACCGTTTCGAAGTGCTCGATGGCGAAATAGGGCAGAAGCTGTTGCTGGAAAGCGAGAAGTATTTGATCCGTGGCCTTTGCTTTTATGATGCTGGCAGCCGCAGCTTTTATACCATCAACAAGCCTATTCGCACACCGGACGATTTGCAGGGAATGAAGATTCGCACCATGGAAAGCGCAACCGCAATCAAAATGGTGAATGCCCTGGGGGGCGCAGCAACACCGATTTCATGGGGTGAGTTGTACACCGCGCTGCAGCAAGGCGTCGTCGATGGCGCCGAGAACAATCCGCCGAGTTTCTATCTTTCCAGGCATTACGAGGTTTGCAAATACTATTCGCTGGATGAACATACGTCAGTGCCGGATGTATTGGTCATGAGCACAGTTGTGTGGAATTCATTGACCGCCGAGCAGCAAAAGATCGTGCAGGAAGCCGCGAAAGAATCTGCGCAATATCAGAAACAGCTTTGGAAAACGGCAAGCGAAGACGCATTGCGAGCCGTGCAGGCAGCAGGCGTGGAAGTGATCCGTCCGGATAAACAGCCTTTTGTCGCGAAAGTGGCAGATCTGCTGCAAGCCTACGAAGATCAACCGGAGATGCATAAGTTAATCCAGGAAATTATGCAATAGAGGGAGACGATGGCTGCGTTAAAAGTCCTGAAAAATATGAGAGCCAAGCTCGATAAAACGCTTGAAGTGTTGCTGATCATTTTAATGGGATTCATGGTCCTGAACGTATTGTGGCAGGTTTTTTCTCGATATATTCTGCAAGATCCGAGTTCGATAACCGATGAGTTGGCGCGTTTTCAGTTGATCTGGCTTGGGCTTTTGGGCGCATGCTATGCGGTTGGCAAGAAAACCCACCTTGCGATCGAGCTGTTTGGCAGTGGCTTATCTGCCGGACAAAAGCTGCTGTCCGATCTGTTTATTCAAATCGTGATTTTTCTCTTTGCCCTGCTGGTTATGGTCATCGGCGGCTTTCGATTGATGCAAATCACCCTGGTGCTCAATCAGGTATCGGCTGCGCTGCAAATTCAAATTGGCTATGTCTACTCCATTCTTCCAATCAGCGGATTGGTCATGATGTTTTATTCGATCACGTTCATGCTGGATGATCTTGCCATTTTTGCATCGGAAAAGAGGGCGTAATGGAAGTTTCAAATATCCTGATTCTGGTTGTCTCTTTTGTGGTGCTGCTGTTCCTGCGCGTCCCAATTTCCTTCTGCATCGGCATGGCTACTGTGCTGACCATGCTGCCGAGCATTCAGACAATCCCGGCACTGACAACTGTCGCGCAACGCATGGCGACCGGCCTGGATAGTTTTGCGCTGCTTGCGATCCCATTTTTCATCCTTTCCGGCCAGTTGATGAATCACGGCGGCATCGCGCGAAGGCTGATCGATTTTGCCAAAGTGCTGGTCGGCAGGCTGCCGGGCGGACTCGCCTTTGTGAATATCGTTGCGGCAATGCTTTTCGGTGCTGTCTCCGGCTCGGCTGTCGCGGCCGCCTCGGCTATCGGTGGTTTTATGTCACCGATCATGGAGCGGGAAGGCTATGACAGGGATTTCAGCGCTGCAGTGAATATCACCTCATCCACCACAGGATTGCTGATTCCACCAAGTAATATTTTGATCGTGTATTCGCTTGCCAGCGGTGGGGTGTCCATTGCCGCTCTGTTTCTTGCTGGGTACTTGCCGGGTTTGCTGGTTGGCCTCACGCTGATGCTGGTGGCGGGTTTCTTTGCTTATCGCAAAAATTATCCTGTTGGCGAGAAGGTCGCTTTTGCCATTGCGCTGAAACGTTTTTGGGACTCCATTCCCAGCCTGCTGCTCTTGGTGATTGTTATCGGCGGTATCGTTGCGGGCATTTTTACCGCCACTGAAGCATCTGCGATTGCCGTGTTGTACACGTTTATTCTCTCAGTCCTCATTTACAAGGAAGTCAAGTGGTCACAGATTCCCAGAATTCTGCTCGATTCTGCTTCAACAACGGCCATTGTCATGCTTTTGATCGCGACGTCAATGGGAATGTCCTGGATTATGTCCTTTGAAAATATTCCACAAAATATGAGTGAGTTTCTCATTTCATTTTCGGACAACAAAATCATTATCCTGCTGATTATCAATCTCATCCTCTTGTTTGTAGGCACGTTTATGGACATGACGCCTGCGGTTTTAATTTTCACGCCAATCTTTTTGCCGGTCGCCGTGCAGCTCGGCATCAATCCGGTTCATTTTGGCATCATTCTGGTTCTGAACCTGTGTATCGGCATCTGCACGCCGCCGGTCGGCAATGTGCTGTTTGTCGGCTGCAGTATCGCCAAAACCTCGGTCGTGAAAGTCATCCGGCCGCTCATGCCACTGTTTCTTGCAATGATTATTGCTTTGATGATCATTACCTACTTCCCGACATTGACCATGATTGTACCGCGCTTGTTCGGCTATTGATGATGCGATAGTCATGCCTGCACAGCACTGAGACTGATTATTTTTGATTGCAATTTACATTAAAAAAGGGAGTCACGAAGATTCCCTTTTTTAGTTCAATTGACTTGGGTGTTACCCATTTTCTGAAGCCTGTCCAAGACAGAAAATGGCTGAAACCTATTTTCGCCATTCAGCATCGACTTGCCGCCCGATGCGTGCGATGATTTCCGGCAGCGCCTCGATGTCTGCCATCGTCGTGCGGAAGTTTACCACACAGGCACGCAAAACATACTTGCCATCGATCACTGCGTTGGAAACGAATGCCTCGCCGCCTTCCTGCAAGCGGGTTAAAAGCTCGGTATTCAGTTTGTTGAGATCGTCGTCGGCAGCGGGACTGCCCATGTCAAAATGCTGAGGAACATATCGCAAGGTCGTGATGCTGAGGCTGTGCGTGAAGGCCTGCAATTCCGGATGCATCTCCGCAAGTTCATACAGCCGCCGCGCCAGCACAATATCATCTGAGATCATTTTTTCATAACCGGCACGACCGACCTGACGCAGGCCGAGCCATACTTTTAGCGCACGAAATCCGCGTGAGTTTTGTGGCCCGTAATCGGCGAAATTAATCGGTGCTTCACCGCCGATGTCATCGAACTTGTAATAAGCCGGGCGGTACACGAACGGATCGCGCAAGGATTCCGGATTTCGCACCAGCGTACAGCCTGCTTCGAGTGGCGCATACAGCCACTTGTGCGGATCAAGGGCAATGGAATCGGCCAATTGCATGCCACGAATATCTGCCGGCGCATCCGGCAAGACCGCAGCAACGGCGCCATACGCACCATCCACATGAAACCACAGATCGTGTCGCTTGCAGACTTCAGCGATCTCGTGCAGGGGATCGATGGCGCCGGTGCTGACCGATCCGGCCGTGCCGATGACCATAAAAGGCCGATCGCCATTTTGCGCATCCTGTTGAACCTGACGGCGCAAGGCCGAGACATCCATGCGTTGGCTGGTGTCGGTGCCAATCCAGCGGATGGCATCGGTGCCCAGGCCGAACAGATCGGTTGCCTTATGAATCCAGGTATGGGTTTCCTTCGAAGCATAAACGCGCAACTGCTGACCATCCTCATGCCGCATGCCATTTTTGCGCGTATCCCAGCCTGCCTTGGCGTGGCGGGCAGCCAGAAATCCAACAAAATTCGCCATGTTGCCGCCGCTCACCAAAATACCTCCGCATTCATTTGAATAACCGATCATTTCAGCGATCCAGCTAATGGTTTGCCGCTCAATTTCGGATGCGACCGGCGCTAAATTCCAGGCTCCGACATTTGGATTTACTGCAGCAGCGAGCAGATCGGCCAGTGCACCGATCGGTGCGGCTGATGAAGTAATGTAGCCTAAAAATTTCGGGTGACCATTGAAAAGTGAATGATCGAATAAAAGCTTGGCTGTTTGGGCAAGTATGCGCTCGGCATCTTCGCCCTCGCGAGGGAGCCGGCGCTCGCCGATGAGCGTGCGAATTTCGGAGGGCGTTTCCCCGGTGGTGACAGGACGGTCGGGCAGCGTTCCCAGGAAGTCAGCGATCTGATCGATCAGGCCGTAACCCAGCGCACGGAATGCCTCTGGCGTCATCTCTAGCGGCGAAGTCCGTTGACCATTTGATTCAGTATTGTTTTGGTGCTTCATGACAAAATGTACTCCGGTAAGTGATGATTTTAAAACGATTCATAAAAATCGTGTACGAAATTGGTTCTCTGTCTTTTCACATGAGCGCAAGCTCACCAATTAACCTGATTGATCATGATGGTGATCGTCCATTGCCAGTTTTCCCTATGCATTCACATTCGGTGTATCTCGGTTCATTTCGGCGCTGCATCGGCGCGCTGTCTTAATGTAGGAGATTCTATCATTCAGTCGAAGCCACTTCTTCTTTTTTGCGCTCAAAAAAGAAGCAAAAAACGCCTCGGCTGCCGAAATGTGGCTAAATTTTCAGCTTCGCTTCCTGGCGCATTTAAACTCGCTGCGCTCAAACAGAAAATGCGCCTTTCCGGAACCGAAACTGAAAATTCTTCACGCCAAATTTCTAAGGCCGAAAAGAGAAAGCAAAGAAACTGTTGACTAAGCGATAGTGTGATTCTACCCACGCTAATTGGTGCGGCGCTCTGAAAAATAGTTCTTCACTATTCGCTTTGTGGCCAACAACGAACAACACATCAACACAACATTTCACCGCAATCCCTCGAACAAATCGGTTTCGCGCTGACGTCCGCCGTTGACCAGGCTGAACACGCGATAGAATTCCTGCGCTCCCCAGAGGGCACGATGATGCTCATCTGACAAATGCTGCAATTCGCGATAAATTGACATTTGCGACTGGTGACACTGCACCGCCTGCCATACAGTAGGTGCATAGGCGACAGTATCGATAAAAGTGGTAATCGCCCAATCCGGCCAGGGTGTCGCGCGGCGCTCGACTTCATCGACATTGAATTTCAGATCTTTAAAGGCAGCCTGGTATGCCTCGAATTTGCCGCGCGTCCAGGCCATCTGGTACAGCTTCGAGACGCGGTGTGCGGCATGATCGTTCAGGGTTTTGTAGCTTGAATCAGCCGCGCACACAGTCGCAGCGGTGGTCAATTGCGATATCGCGATGTGGTCGGGGTGGCCGTAGGAGCCGTTTGCATCGAAGGTGATGACGACCTGCGGCTGCACGCGCCGAATGTGCGAAACGATTTTCGCCACCGCCTCGCTTACATCGGCGCGATCCAGGTCGCCATCGATGTAGTCGAGAAATTGCACTTCACGAACGCCAAGTATTTCAGCAGCAGCGAGCAGCTCGGCTTCGCGGATTTGGCCGACCGTTGCCAAATCGAGATGACCACGCTTGTCGCCGATGCGCCCGCGCTCCCCGCGGGTTGCTGTGACAAGATAGGTTTCGACGCCTTCGCTGGCATATTTGGCCAGCGCGCCGCCCGTGCCCAGTGATTCGTCATCAGGATGTGCCAGCACACACATCAATTTCAATTTTTCAACCACATGAATTCCTTTATAAATGTGCGAAGATGAATATTTGAGCTGCTTCAGCTCTTGATACATGCATGATACGCCGCGAAATCGTGTTTTCCACCTATTAAAATTGATAGATTTGCCATTGGGATGCTTTCGTTGTTGCATCAATGGATCAGGAACGTTTATCTTGACATTTAAATGTTGTTATGCCTACTTATGCGCAGTCAAATCCTTCAAAAATGACCAAATTCGTAATGCAATCCTTGCCAGATCGGAATGCCTTTTCAACTATGCTGCAACGAAAAATTAAGCAAAAACGGACTTTGCCCGGAAGCCCCGGCCTTCGCTGTCGGGCCAGGCTTGTCGCTCTTGGCGTGCAACTCATTTTCTTGCTGAGTAGTGCAATTGTCTACTCGCAGGCTCTGCTTTTTGAGCAGTATACCATAAAGGATGGCCTGCCCTCAAACTGGGTCACCTTCATCACCCAGGATTCGAAAGGGCACTTGTGGATTGGTGCAGATGGTGGCATTGCCGTCTACGATGGCGTTGAGTTTAAAAGGTACGGCAGCCGGGAAGGCCTGCTCGTGCCACACGTTTGGGCGATCATCGAAAGTAAAAAATACCCCGGCACGTTTTATATTGGCACCCATGGCGGCGGCCTGACCGTCTTCCGGGATGGCGCTTTTACAACCAGGTCAATCGGGACGAATTTTGCGCATAAGGTCGTCGGGCACCTGCTGGAAGACAGCTTTGGCAGGCTGTGGTGCGGCACCAATGGTGGCTTGTTTACCCTTGAAGAAGACAGCCTGGTTGCCTTCGAACTGCCGGGAATGGAGAATCGCTGGGTCGGCTTTATCGAGCAGACGAAAGACAGCCTGATCTGGATCAGCTACGATAACCAGGTCTATCGGTACGATACTGAGAATGCCCGCCTGGAATCCCTCAATCCTGTTCTGTCCGATTCGGTCTATTCTTTATGCCTGCAGGAAGATGACGATGGAACGATTTGGATCGGTACGGATAGCGGCGAAATCCATAAAATCAAAAACGATCGTTTGATAGCGACCAAAAAGTTGCAGGGCCTGTTCGCACGTGAAATTCTCGACGACCGGGAAGGCAATTTATGGATCACGACGGTAGATGGCCCGGCTCTCTTAAACAAGGCATCCTTCCCGGACTCCGAACCGGTGCTGTTTAACAATATCAATGGCATGCTGCATGAAGATGTCAGCCCGGGTTTTGTCGACCGGGAAAACAACCTGTGGTTCGGCACGCCACGCTCCGGACTCTACAAGCTTTCTGACCGAAATGTGATCGTCTTTCCATTTCAAAATATCAGCGCATCGCAGCCCAATGCTGTGATGATCGATGAAAATCAGCATCTTTTTACAGCCAGCGACAACGGCATTTGGGAAATCTGGCGCGCCCGGGATGGCTCGTGGCGAAAACATCTGCACAGTAGCGCCGCTCTGCAAATCGATGCGCCGGTCTACAGCATAGAACCTGACCAAAATGGCCGGCTTTGGCTGGCGGTTGGAGCGGAAAGTGTTGTTGGTTATCAGCGCCAAATGCAGCAATACGGAGCCACCGGCCTGACGCTTGCCCATCGTTTGCAGGCGGAAGTGGATTTGCACACCGGCGGCCGTTTTGGCGGCTTCATGGTGGATCGCAACAACCAGCTCTGGTATCGCCGCACCGCCGGGCTGGGCCTGGCGCAGTATGATCTCAATGCCATGCAGCGCGTCAAAGTCTATACCCGTGACGACGGTCTGGCTGGCGGTACCGTATCGGCATCGCTGATGGACCGGGACGGCAAAATGTGGTTCGGCGAGTTCAATGGTGGTATTGCGGTATTCAAACCCGATGGCAAGCAGTACGTTCACGAGCGCACCTTTACCAGCGACGATGGTTTGGCCGGCAACCAGGTGCGCTCGATGGTGCAGCGCCAAAATGGCGAAATCTGGATTGGCCATCGCTATGATGGCATATCGATTTTTAAAGAAGGCACCTTCGAGAATGTCAGGGAAAAGGATGGACTGATCAACGACGCGGTGTGGTCGCTGGCGGAAGATGACCAGCAGCGCGTCTGGCTCGGTACCTCGGCCGGCATCCAGCACACGGCTCTGGACGATGAGCGGAATTTTGTTACCGACAAAAGGTTGATCCGCACCACCACGCGCGTGCTCGGACAGATTCCGGGTATGCCCATGATGTACATGATGAACGTCGATGACCTGACGCTCTACAAGCCGCCGGCGCAGGAGATGAAAAAGCTGGCGGTGCCGATAGAAATCACCGCACTTCGCGTCAGCGGCAAAGAGGCCGACCTGCAATCGGAGCTGCAATTCCAGTCGGACGAGAATCTTTTTGAAATCGAATTTCTCGGCATCAGCCTGAAAGATGAAAAGCTGCTGCGGTTCCAATATTCCTTATCTGCACGTTCAAATGAGTGGAGCGGCACTACTCAGCAACGCAGCTTGCAGTTCACCTCGCTGCGCCCGGGCGATTACCATTTTAAGGTGAAAGCCGTCACCGCTGAGGGGGTCGAGAGTCCTGAGCCGGCTGAACTGCGCTTTACCGTGCTGCCGCCGCTCTGGCAGCGCTGGTGGTTTATTTTGTTCGCGTTCATTTTGATCGGCGCGCTGCTGTATGCCATTCACCAAGTGCAGTTACAACGTGCGCTGGCTGTCGAGCGCATCCGGTCGCGCATCTCCACCGATTTGCACGATGATATTGGCGCCGGCCTGACCCACATCGGCCTGCTCTCCGATGTCGCCTTGCGCAAAACCGAGCTGCAGGATGAAAAAAACGACGCGTTCAAAAATAAGGAAATGATCCAAGAATTGGCGGGCTCCATCGAGCGTGTGGGCCATATTGCCCGGGAACTGTCCAATGCGATGAGCGACGTGGTGTGGTCGATTAATCCAAAACACGATTCGGTCGAAGCGCTCATTCACCGCTTGTCCGGCTTTGCCTACGATGTTTGTGAAGCGAAAGATATCAAGCTGGACATGCAGGTATCGCGAAACATCATGCATGTCCGGCTCGATCCCGAAATACGCCGAAACCTGCTGCTGGTCGCCAAAGAAGCGATTCACAATGCCGCCAAGTATTCGGAAAGTTCGCTTGTGCAGGTCCAGCTCAGCCTGAAAAATGACGAAATCTGGCTCGAAATTGTCGATCAAGGCAAGGGCTTTGACCTGACTTCTGCACGGGAAGGCAATGGCTTGCAGAATATTCGCAGCCGGATCGAGAAGCTCGGCGGGCACTGCGACATCAGTTCGCAAGCAGGGCAGGGGACACGTATATTCGCCGTGGTCAGGCTGAAACGCTGACGATCAAAATTCAACTTACCAAAAAGTTCAAAAGCCGGGCGTGATCACCATGTCCGGCTTTTTTTACACCAATGTAAAATCTCTCCGCAAAAACTCCGCACTCACAGACCGCGCAGGTAAACATGGTTGTTTGAATCGCTTGCAAAAGGATTGTGGGCGTTTCACGCAGGCAACTTGCGTTCATGGCTGCCTGATTCCACGGATTCTTCAGCCATTTTGTAAACATCTTGGTCCATCTGGAGCGATGGATTGTCGTCTGGCAGGGACGTGCCGCCACCTCATAGCCCTTTATGGAGAGTATGTATGAATTCCTTGAGACACAGAAACTGGTTCCCTGCCGGTGGTGCGCCTTTGCGGATGCTGCTCGCGCTGCTGTTTACCCTGGCGGGCACGCTGCCACTGGCGGCTGCCGAAAACGTTCCTGCATTTCAACTTGGCAGTGTAACCGATTTTCCGGCATCTAACTTATACGGCGCTAGCCCTGCAGGCTATAATTTTGATGCGACATTGGGGTGGTCATTTACGGTTGGCGCTGCAGATATTGTGGTGTCACATCTGGGTATTTACGATTCAGGAAATGATGGCTTATTGACAGCGCATGACGTCGGCATCTGGACCAGCGACGGAGCAACTCTCGTGGCTTCCGTCTCAATACCCAGCGGTACCAGCGCCACGCTTATTTCCGGCTGTCGTTATGTGAACATCACACCTGTAACACTCCAGGCCGGACAAACCTATGTAATAGGAGCTTATTATCCTCCCGTGTATCAAGTTGGCGGCGGAGATCAAATTATTCATTCTAATACGAATACAAATGAAATCTTTTTTGCTACGCCGGTTACATGGGGTGAATATCGACAAACAACTGTTACCAGTGAATCTGGTGGTCTAACTTTCCCTAATATACCTGGTAATGGTGACGGAATCCTCGGCCCGAACTTTCTGTGCCACTATGTGGAGTTGAACATAAATGGCTTCACCGCGACTGAAGGCGACGGCGGCCAGGCCAGCTTCGACTTCACCGTGAGTCTCGACACGCTGATTTCTGCGGCTGGTGCGACATTTGATATCGCCACTGCGGATGGGACGACAAATCCGGCGACTGCAGCTTCCGACTACGCGGCACAATCGCTCACCGGCCAAACGATCACAGCAGCCAATTCAAACTTGAGCTATGTTTTGAGTGTGCTGGTCAACGGCGATACCGATTTCGAAGCGGACGAGACGTTTCTGGTCAATGTGAGCAATGTGACTGGCGCCTATGTCAATGTCGGTCAGGGCATCGGCACGATCACCAATGATGACTGCGTTACGGACCCGGTTGTTACGACGAACGCCGATAGCGGCCCGGGCAGCCTGCGCCAGGCAATCATCGATGCTTGCCCCGGCAGCACCATTACCTTCGACATGAACTCCGTTGTGAGCCCCATTACATTGATACCCATATCAGGTAAATTGAATATTGATAAGAATCTGACTATTCAAGGTCCGGGGGCGGATATCCTGACAACCTTTGGAAACAATCGCATTTTCCAAACTGTCAGCGGCGTCATTGTGGAGATTAACGGATTGACGATTTCGGGCTCTAATTCTAACGCAATTTATAATGTTGGTACATTAACCTTAAATAATGTAATCATCAGCGGAAATACATCTTCCATTGGCGGCAGCGGGATTTATAATGCAAGCGGTATATTGACGATAAATAATTCTACCATCAGCGATAATACGACTTTCGATGGCACCGGCGCCGGAATATTCAGTTCTGGCTCAACAGGGGCTTCCGTTACCATTAATAACTCGACGATCAGTGGTAATTCATCAAATTACGGTAGCGGCGGCGGGATTCAAATTTCTAACGGTTCATTGACCATTAATAACTCAACCATCAGTGGTAATTCAGCAAGCATAGGCGGTGGGATTAGAAACGGCTTCGGCACAACAACATTGACGAATTCAACGGTCAGTGGCAATACAGCAATCCAAGGCGGAGGTATTGCCAACAATGCCACATTAATACTGAACAATTCGATCGTTGCCAACAGCACAAGCGGTGGTGATCTTTACTTAATTGCTGGTACCATCTCCGCCTATTTCAGTTTGATAGAAGACGGACTATCCAGCATTAACGGTACGAATTCCAATAATCTCACAGGGGACCCCTTACTTGGCCCATTGGCCGATAACGGTGGCCCAACGCTGACGCATGCGTTGCTTACAGGCAGTCTGGCAATCGACGCAGGAGACAATACGCTTGCCAACAATGCCGGGCTGACCACCGACCAGCGGGGCGCGGGATTTGACCGCTTTAGCCCTGTCGGCGGAACCGTGGATATCGGTGCGTTTGAATTGTACCAGGCTGCGCCACCATCCACCAAGCCCTACCTCATCGTTGCCAACGAGAATGTCAAGTTCGACGGCACGCTGCTGTCGGATGGCGACATTCATTCCAATGGCGACATCGCTTTCCACAATGACGAGAAGGGCACCCACACCGGCAACCTGAGCGCAGTGAAAGACATCACCATCGACAAGGGCGTGACCATCGACGGCGATGCCACCGCCAAGCGCATCTACGAGTTTGGCGACATCACCGGCACGGTTACGGACAAGGCGACGGTGGCCGAGATTCCGCTGCCGGTGCTGAGCTACACTGCTGGCGGACCGGACAAAACCGCGCCCAAGAAAGGCAGCCTGACCCTGGCGCCAGGCACCTACGGCAAAGTCAAAGTGGAGAAAAAATCCACCCTGTATCTGACTTCCGGTGACTACTTTATGGATGAGCTCGACACCGACAACTTCGCGAAAGTGGTGATCGATGTTTCGGGCGGTCCGGTCAACATCAACGTGGTCAAGGATTTGGAAATCGACGATGCGGTCGAGATCGTGATCGATCCGGGTGGTGACAGCAACTCCGATCTGCTGACCTTTTCGACCATGCAGAAGAACAAAGTCGACATCGGCAAATACACCAAGGTGTTGGGCAACATCATCGCCCCGAAAGCGGAAGTGCACTTTTCCGATGAGAGCCAGTTCCGTGGCACGGTCTGCGCCGACAAAGTGACCGTCGAAGAAGGCGTGCCGTTCCTGCATCACAACTCGCCGCAGAGCTTGCCGAAGCGGGTGGTGCCGGAAGATATGGAAGACGAGCTGGCTGGTGATGAATACATTGTGGACAGTCTTAAACTGATGCAGAATTATCCGAATCCGTTCAACCCGACGACGGTGATCCGCTATCAGTTGCCAGCGAGCGCCGAAGTAAAGCTGTCGATTTACAACACCGCCGGTCAGCTGGTGCGGACACTGGTGAATGGCGAGATGCCGGCTGGTAGCCATGCCATCACCTGGGACGCCACCGACAACAGCGGCCAGCGTGTCGCTAGCGGGGTGTACCTGTATGTGATTCGCGCGGGTGATGCATTCGTCCAGCAACGCAAGCTGATTTTGATGAAGTGATTTGTGAAACGGAATTTCTTTTCCCCTTTGAAGGGGGGCAGGGGGATGTTTAAGGGAAAAGTGTTTGTTCTTTCAAGGTTTATCGTTTCATTAACACCCCGATTCATCGGGGTGGATAGCAGAGCATCACGCTTTTTCTGCAACCGTTTTAACGGTTTCACAACACCAGCTTGGTCGAGAGCAAAGGAAGCCGTTAAAACGGCTTGGTCAGGATGAATTGAGAGAAACCTTGTTGTTTCCCGCCCTGAAGGACGGGGTTAATGACAAGGACAAGCTATGTTTACCAGATGGTTATTTCTTTAAACTGACGGCTATATTGCAGGGGATGTTAAGGATGTTCATTTGAGCATGAATTTCAGCAACATCCTCTAAATTCCTTCTTCGGCGAGCTCAGAACAGGCACTTCGAAGGGAGACTTTCAAGCTGCGTTGAAAGCGTCAATATCAAGTATCAAACGACAAACAAACACTGAAAAGCCGGGCGTGCCATATGCATATCCGGCTTTTTTTACACCAATGTAAAATCTTTCTTTGCCTGATCCGCAACAGCCTTTCCCGCACGTAATAATGAGTGTTTGAATCGCTTGCAAAAGGATTGCAAGCATTTTCGGCAGGCAAACTGTGTTCAGGACTGCCTGTATCATTTGATTCTTACCGATTTTGTGAACATGCCGATCCATCAGGAGCGATGGATTGCACTCTGGCAGGGACTCGCCGCCATCTGTTTTTCCAAAGGAGGATTCCTTGCTATGAGGATGCTACATCACACCACGCTTCCGGCCAATCTGAAGGAAATGGCGAAACGGTTCAGCCTTTTGCTGTTCGCACTTGCTCTGTTTGGCACAATGCCGCAGCCCGCGCATTCCGGCGATAATATCTGGACCAACCAGGGCCCGTACGGGGCAAGAGCGCAATCCATTGCGATCGATCCATCCAATTCTTCTGTTGTTTATGTCGGCACCAATGATGGTAGTTTGTTCAAGAGCACCAATGGCGGCGCGACCTGGAGCTTCGCCAACACAGGCTTGCCTGAAGGAGATGTTTTCGCCATTGCGATCGATCCAACAACGACGAGCACGCTCTATGCCGCCCTTTCTGGCCAGGGTGTGTTCAAGAGCACGGATGGCGGCGCGACATGGAACGCCAGCAGTACCGGTATAACCAGTATATTTTTAAGTGCGTTGGCAATCGATCCGTCAACACCGAGTACGCTTTACCTCGGCACAACCTCAGGAGGCGTGTTTAAAAGCACGGATAGCGGCGCGAATTGGGCGCGCGATCAACAATGGCATTAGCACTACAGATGTGCGCTCCTGGCAATCGATCCGTCAACCCCGGCCACGCTCTATGCCGGCACTTGGGGCAGCGGTGTTTTTAAAAGCACGGATAGTGGCGCCAACTGGACAGCATTCAACACCAACTTAACCAACTTGTTTGTTAACGCGCTTGCGATCGATCCGTCAACCCCGGCCACGCTCTATGCCGGCACCGGTGGTGGCGGTGTTTTTAAAAGCACGGACAGTGGCGCGAATTGGAGCGCGATCAACACCGGCATGGGCAGTCAATGGGTTAATGCCCTGGTATTTGATCCAACATCCTCAAGCACGCTTTATGCCGGCACAAACGCAGGCGGCGTGTTTAAAAGCACGGATAGTGGCGCCAATTGGAGTGCTATCAATGCCGGCATCAGCACTGCAGATATTCGGTCTCTTGCGGTTAGCTCATCAGCAGTCTTTGCAGGTACAAATATTTTTGGCGTGTTTAAAAGTACGGATGGCGGCGCCAACTGGAGCGAAAGCAACAATGGCGTGGCTGCTGTTCGTATCCGTTCGCTCGCAGTCGATCCGGTGACATCTACCATAGTCTATGCCGGTAGCGAGCGCGGTGTGTATAAAAGCACCGATGGCGGCGCCACCTGGAATCTCAGCAATAATGGCATGGGCGCATCCAACACATGGGCTATCGCAATTGATCCATCGACAACCAGCACGCTCTATGCCGGTACCAGCAGTGGCGTGTTTAAAAGCACCGATGCCGGGGCGAATTGGAGTGCGATCAACACCGGCCTAACCACTACCTTTGTGCGCTCCCTGGCGATCGATCCAGCGACACCAGCCACGCTCTATGCCGGTACAAACACTGGTGGTGTGTTTAAAAGCATCGACGGTGGCGCCAATTGGAGCTCCAGTAACAGTGGCGGACCGGCTTCCATTTATGCACTCGTCGTTGATCCCACAACGCCGAGCACACTCTATCTTGCCACATTCGGCAATGTTTATAAAAGTATCAACAGCGGGGGCAGTTGGAGTGTTAGCAGCACCGGCATCACCGCTACCGCCAATTTTTCATCGCTGGCAATTGATCCATTGACGACGAGTACGCTTTACGTCGGAACGGGCGATGGTGGCGTGTTTAAAAAAGTACCAATAGCGGAGTCAATTGGAGCGCGACCAACACCGGCTTAACCGATCCTGATGTTCAGGCTCTTGCTGTCGATCCGGTGACCCCGAGCATGCTCTATGCCGGAACATATACGGGCGGTGTGTTTAAAAGCGCCGACGGCGGGGCCAATTGGAACGCATTGAATACCGGTTTAAGTAAACTGCGTGTCGCTGCTCTCGCTATCGATCCACTGAATCCGAACAAGCTTTATGCTGGTACGCAAGGCGGCTCGGCGTGGGATATTACCCAGTCCATCGGTCCGCCAACCAGTGACCTGTTCGTCACCGTCAAGCCTTCATCCTTAAATGGCTGGGCTCATGGTGCGGAAAGCGGTGCTGGGAACCGTGGATTTCATCAACGGGCCGGGCACGCCGCCACTGAACAGCGGCAGTGCGCAGTTTTCGCTGGTTGACGGCACCAGCGGTGTGGCCTTGGGAACCTCCAACTTCCCTGGTACCAAGTTGGCTGATATTTATGAGTTGCAATACAGCACCTACAATTCGTTCGGCAACAACACCGTCGCCCCGGCGCTGCAGATCAATATTGACTACGACCTGACCGATGCCACGACAAGCTGGCAGGGTAGGTTGGTCTTTGAACCCTATTATGACAATGTCATCGTCGACGGTACCTGGCAAACCTGGGATGCGCTCGCCGGTACTGGTGGCAAACCGGCACGCCGGTTGTGGGTGATGCGCCGGCTGCTCAGCTCTATCCCATCAGCAGTCCGGGCAGTTTGAGTGATATTCTCGCAGCTTATCCGAATGCAGGCGTGCAAACCGGCGCATTGTCCGGTATCTTGTTCAAAGCTGGCAGTGCCTGGCTTTCAGGCTACCAGGGCAGCGTCGATGAGTTCATTATCCGGGTGACGGACACGCGCACGACTTTTGATTTCGAGCCGGATGGCCCGGCCACCAAGCCCTACCTCATCGTTGCCAACGAAAATGTCAAATTCGACGGCACGCTGCTGTCGGATGGCGACATCCACTCCAACGGCGACATCGCTTTCCACAATGACGAGAAGGGCACCCACACCGGCAATTTGAGCGCGGTGAAAGACATCACCATCGACAAGGGCGTGACCATCGACGGCGACGCCACCGCCAAACGCATTTATGAGTTTGGCGACATCACCGGCACCGTCACGGACAAGGCTACGGTGGCCGAGATTCCGCTGCCGGTGCTGAATTTCACCGCTGGCGGGCCGGACAAAACCGCGCCGAAGAAAGGCAGCCTGACATTGGCGCCAGGCACCTATGGCAAAGTCAAGGTGGAGAAGAAAGCCACCCTGTATCTGAGCTCCGGCGACTACTTTATGGACGAGCTCGACACCGACAACTTCGCCAAAATGGTGATCGATCGACTGCGGCGGCCCAGTCAACATCAACGTGGTCGATGATTTGGAGATCGACGATGCGGTCGAGATCGTGATCGATCCGGGTGGTGACAGCGACTCCGATCTGTTGACGTTCTCGACCATGCAGAAGAACAAGGTCGACATCGGCAAATACACCAAGGTGTTGGGCAATATCATCGCCCCGAAAGCGGAAGTGCACTTTTCTGATGAGAGCCAATTCCGTGGCACCGTCTGCGCTGAAAAAGTGACCGTTGAAGAAGGCGTGCCGTTCCTGCATCACAACTCACCGCAGAGCTTGCCGAAGCGGGTGGTGCCGGATTATGTGGATGATGATGACGCCATTGCTGAAGTGGTGCCGACAGTATACGATCTGTCGCAAAACTATCCGAATCCGTTCAACCCGACCACGGTGATCCGTTATCAGCTACCAGCGAGCGCCGAAGTAAAACTGTCGATTTACAACACGGCAGGCCAGTTGGTGCGAACGCTGGTGAATGGTGAGATGCCGGCAGGCACGCACAGCATCGTTTGGGATGCCACCGACAACAGCGGCCAGCGCGTCGCCAGTGGGGTGTACCTGTACCTGCTGCGTGCGGGTGAGTTCACTTCGCAGAAGAAGCTGATTTTGATGAAGTAATTTGTGAGACGTGAATTGTGAAACGTGAGACGGAATTGGCTCACGAATGACCAAGTACAAAGCACAAAGTACGAATTTCTAAATCTGAAACGAATCAAAAGCCGGGCATGGCCACCATGTCCGGCTTTTTTTTTGTGCCAATGTAAAATCTTCCCGATTGTTTCTGCATACGGTTTCTGCGGAGGTAGGATTAGGTATAATTAAAGAGTTCGCTACTGTTGAGAAGCAGCATTCAAGCAAAGCTTCATCAAAACAACTTTCGTTTGTAGGGGCGCTGAGCAAAAGTTTTCCAGCACTCTGGGGTACGAAAACAGATTCAGAAAAAATTGCCGGATATCGATACCACTCCCCCTTGTTTGCACAACACTCCTTCAGTCAAGATTTCTTGTCAATGACTGACACCAATCTGTCCATGGGTGGGACACTTTCAGAAATCAAGCAACTTTAAGAACGTTGGCCTGTCAGGGCTGGCTATTTTTTACGCAGGTATGTGCACAACCGTTTGCATTGCAATCCACATCGTGTTGACCTATGCGTAAGATCCCTTGCCACACTGACAGATGATGCTTTTTGCCTGGCATGCAGTGCATCATTGAAAAACGTTATGGACAGTTTTTTCCAAAAAAATACCAACAACGAGCAGAATGAGCAACCAGCTTAAATGATCACTTTCCATCAGCTGGATGCCAGAGTTTGCTGCAATATCAATCAATAACCAAAAAATTCCTGTTTGAGGAGGTGATGCTGCGGAATTGGTTGGAATAATTCAATGAGTCTTGCAAAACAGTTATTTGATCTAACGAGACTTTACATCTCAAAGAATGAAGAGTAGGGGTGAAAACTATGAAGAAGTTCTTTGCTTTATTAGTCATTGTGTTTTTGGCTGCAGCCGGTAGTGGCAATGGCCAGACAGTTCATTTTCAAGGATTTGAGACTGATATTTCCGGTTGGGATGTTTTTGGCGGTACATTTGACGCGGTCCGGGTGGCTTCGGGAACGAACAGCATTGCTTCAAAAACTGGCAGTTTTCATGGTGAAGCTGTCGGGAGCGGTGTTGGGGGAACGGAGGCAGGGAGTGCTGCAACAAACTGGGGTGTTTACAATAGTACGTTTCCTACCAATGGTTATATCACCAAAGTGGATGTCTATCTTGATTTGTCTGCTACCAGCACAAACGATACGCGCTTCGATTTCAGCTCAGCGATCAACGATGCGGCTGGAAGCCATAGACGCGATTTTGTGTTTAACGCTGGCTTTTATAATGATAGCGATGCAACGGGTAGCAGCCCACGTTTTGTGATCAGCGCGAGCAATAACGCATCGCGAAGTGGAGCCTATCCAAAGAATCCCGGACGCAATCCGTTTTCAATTACGACCAGCGGGTGGTACACGCTCCAACACAAATTCTATGATGCCGGCGGTGGTGTGCTTGCGGTAGATTTGAGCATTATCGATGGCTCGGGAACGACAATCAAAACCTGGACATTGACCGATGCGACGGATATTATTGGTAGCACCATAGGCGGCAACCGTTATGGCTGGTTCGCCAACAACGAATTCAGTTTTCTGGCGATCGACAATTCAGAGCGCATTGACGTACTCTCCTGCATCGATGAGGTCTACGTCGATGCCGCGACTGGCAGTGATGCGAATATGGGTGACTCGCCAGCTAATGCGAAACTGACCGTACAAGCCGGTGTGGACATGGTTTGTGAAGGTGGTACTGTCTATGTTGCAGCCGGCACCTATGTCGAGCAAGTCACGATTGCAAAGTCTTTGCAGTTGCTGGGTGCTGACGCAGCAACGACGATCATCAAAGCGCCGTCAACAATTCCTGTAGCGTCCAACCCTGCATCGAGTGTTGTTGATATTAATGGAGCAGGCGTTGATGTCGAAATCACTGGCTTCACTGTAAGCGGCCCTGGCCCAACCGGCTGCGGCAGCATCGGCTACGGCATTTTCGTTGGTGGCAGCGCGAATGCTGACATTCACGACAACAAAATTCTCGATATTCGCGATGAGCCCATCAGTGGCTGTCAAAACGGTGTCGGCATCCAAATCGGACGCAGTTCGTTGAGCACAACAGGCACAGCGACCATTACCGATAACGAAATTTCCGGTTTTCAGAAAAATGGCATCACAGTGGATAATGCTGGTTCCAACGCCACAATTACGGGAAATACAGTCACCGGCGCAGGCGCAGTCACCTTTATTGCTCAAAATGGCATTCAAGTCAGTCGTGGTGCGACCGCTGAAGTCAACAACAACACGGTCAGTGGCCATTCCTATACGCCCGCGAACTGGGTCTCCACTGGCATGCTGTTTTATGAAGCGAATGTGAATACCGACAACAATACTGTAATCGAAAATCAGATCGGTATCTATCATCTCTATGGTTCGGGCTTGCACCAGAACAATGAAGTGACTGCCTCATCTGTAGGCACCGGCTCACCCTATTTCTATGGCATTATCGTCGATCCCGGAGATAACCTGCGTGTTATCCCTGATCCGTTTGACGGGCTGACAACGTCCAATGCAATGAAAGCGTCCCAGATACAAAAGGCGAGCACCCCTCCAGGCTATTCGTACACGCTTGACAAAAATGTGCTCACTGGTGATGGTAGCACAGATAGCTACGGTATTGGCGCCTATGCACTTGGCACCGACGTGGTGGATTTTACCGCTACCGGGAATACGGTCACGAACTGGGACTATGGCATTGAACTTTACAAAGAGCCCGACGCAACACTCATTGCGAACATCATAGATTGCAATCAAATTTATGATAATACTTCCTACGGCCTTCTCAATACCACTGGCGTCAGTGCGAATGCGGTCGGCAATTGGTGGGGAGCCGCCTCCGGTCCGACACATGTATCGAACCCGAGTGGCAGCGGCGATGTGGTGAGTGACGATGTGGTGTTCACTCCCTTTAGCTTCAATGTGTATTGCAATAATATCACGCCGAAGCCTTATATCATCGTTGCTGACGAAAATGTCAAATTCGACGGCACGCTGCTGTCGGATGGCGACATCCACTCGAACGGCGATATCGCTTTTCACAATGATGAGAAAGGCACTCACAGCGGCAACCTGAGCGCAGTGAAAGATATCACCATCGACAAAGGCGTGACCATCGACGGCGACGCCACCGCCAAACGCATCTATGAATTCGGCGATATCACCGGCACGGTTACGGATAAGGCCACCGTGGCCGAGATCCCACTGCCTGTGCTGAGCTACTCTGCTGGCGGTCCGGACAAAACTGCCCACAAAAAAGGCAGCCTGACTTTGGCGCCCGGCACCTATGGTAAGGTCAAAGTCGAGAAAAAGGCCGTTCTGTACCTGAGTGCTGGTGATTACTATATGGATGAGCTTGACACCGACAACTTCGCCAAAATCGTCATCAATGTTGATGGCGGTGCGGCAATCAACATCAATGTGGTCAAGGATTTCGAGATCGACGACCATGTCGAAATCGTGATCGAGCCTTACGGCGAATTGGGCTCGAATCTGGTGACCTTCTCGACCATGCAGAAAAACAAAGTCGATATCGGCAAATACTCGCTGGTCCTGGGCAACATCATCGCTCCGAAAGCGGAAGTGCATTTTTCGGATGAGACCCAGTTCCGTGGTACCGTTTGCGCCGCCAAAGTGACGGTGGAAGAAGGCGTACCGTTCCTGCATCACGATTCTCCGGCCAGCCTGCCGAAACGGGTTGTGCCGCTGGATGATGAGCTGGAATTGGCCGAACTCGAGATCGTACCGAGTGCATTCAGTCTGTCGCAAAACTACCCGAATCCGTTCAACCCGACGACGGTGATCCGCTATCAGTTGCCGGCGAGCAGTGAAGTAAAACTGTCGATTTACAACACTACCGGGCAGTTGGTGCGGACGCTGGTAAATGGCGAGATGCCGGCCGGCAGCCATGCCATCAGCTGGGATGCGACCGACAACAGCGGCCAGCGCGTCGCCAGCGGCGTGTACCTGTACATCATCCGTGCAGGCGATGCCTTTGTGCAGCAACGCAAGCTGATTCTGATGAAGTGATTTGCAAGACGTGAAACAGAATTGGCTCGCGAACGACAAATCGCAAAGTAAAAATTAGGAATTTCTAAATCTGAAACGAATAAAAAGCCGGATGTGCAATGCATGTCCGGCTTTTTTATACTGAGATGAAATATTTAAGAGAGATGTTGAATCGTTAGTCAATCGAAATAATGCCTTCCTGACTTTTGCCGTTAATGGCAACAGTTAGTGGCTCCGCCATCTGTATATGCCACACAAATTCCTGCTTCGAGCGAACATGCTGCTGTTTCAGCCAGCGCCAGTTTAAGAAATGCCTGGTATTTGCCGGATTGATGGTAAAATAGCCGATCTTAAACGAGCTGACATTCTGAAAAAAATGAGACGCCTGCGAAGGTTCAATCACCATTTCTTTGATGCCGCTCTCGATGATCACTTTGGCTCCTGCGATTTCTTCCCAATGCACGGGCACCCCGAGCCAGGAATCGTAGCTTCCAAGGCGACCGAGTGTGATCAGCAGGTAGGGCAAGCCCTTTTCGAGCAACAATCGGTTGTAATGCTTCACCTCGGTGGCAATGGTTCTTGTTTGGGATCGGTCAAACTTATCGCGGTCGACGACAATAATGTCACGGATACTCTTCATAATTCCGTTCCCTAAAACCTGATTGCTGAAGCATAAGGTGGAGCCTTTTTTTTCAGGATTAAATTCGATTTTGACATATTCGCTTTTTCGTTCAACCGGCCGCATTTGCAGCAAGCAAAATTCATGTGGCTTGTCGGGAGCTTTAGAAAAACGCACTGCAAACTCGATCTCAATATCATTTCCCATACCTCGCTTGCCGATCTCCAAAACAGTTTGCAGGATTTCAGACAAGGGTAGAATCTCCTGTTTGAGCACAGGCGCCAGCGTAATGAGCCGCTGCCCGCGCCGGGAAACACCGTCGTAGATTGCGTTGTTCTCAGGCGAATACGTCGATGCGACATAGCGCAGCGAACTGTCTTTTTCGGCATGACTCACGGGCAACTGCATCAGATCGTCGATTGATTGCACATCGGTTTTGTGCAAATGAATGGCATAGAAATCTGTTTGATTGTTATACAGTGCCTGATCGACAGAATTCAATTGTGCAACGTGTTTTGGGTATGCAGGGCAGAATGTCAGGCTTTTTTTGCCTTCGACAACCGTTTTACCCATGCCCAAGGCTGCGGAAGCGATACCATCATCGGGCTTTTGCGGCGAAACGCTGTAATAGTTAAAGGACTTCGCAACGCCGGAAATCTCAGGGTAGAAATAGTCATCGTATCGATTCCCTACCAAATTTTGGATGACGATTGCCATGCGCTCTTCTTCATTGCGGAATGAAGTATACTGAATGTAGGTTCGTGCTCTTTTCGAATAGGTAGAAGCATACACCATTTTGATCGCACGCAGAAGCTGTTGCAGGCGCACATCAATAGAGTCGTCGTTGTTGGCGAGCATGAGTGTATCATACACACCGGCGAACGGGAAATATTGCGAATCTTCCAGCAAGCTGGACGACCGTACCGCGATAGGTTGCTTGATTTTGAGCAAATAATCGCGCAAATGGCCGGATATGTTACCGGGGAATTCAGCCTTTAAAAAGATTTCGTGAAGGTACTTGTCATCCTGGATATCCAGTGCACTGCTTTTTAAATTGTTCATTTGCATGAATTCTTCGAATATATTGGTGCCGAGAATCAGTGCTGCCGGAACGCCGATGGCAATATTTTCGAACTTATCGCCTAAATTATTCACATTGACAAGCAAATTTAGAAAACTCAGGCCTCTGGCTTTGCCACCGATGGATCCACCGCCTATGCGGGCAAACCCGAACTGTGGATCATAGCTGTTTTTATTGAAATCCACCAGAATTCCGCGCGATTGCATGCTGATATAGAGCTCCAGAGAATTGACCAAATCATCACGCAAATCTTCGATATTTTCATAGTGGGAGATCTTTCGTGGTCGCAGCTTGTTGGCAAGCCAGAACTCGCACCTGGCCTTTAACCAATTTGAAAAATGATTGCGGTCTGAGTGGAATTTTATGCTTTCTGCCGGGACCGTTTTCAGGCCATGCAGCAACGTGTTTAAATCATTTGCCCTGGCCACTTCTTCCCCGGATGCGGTGCGGAAGATGAAATCTCCGAAACCGAGATTGTCGAAGACGAATTCACGCATATCCCGCAACAGGTGCTGGGAATCCTTGTGCAGGAAAGAAGCACCGGCTGCCCATGCTGCTTCGCGGAGCTCGATGCTGTGAGACTGCAGCAGGATTGGAATATCTGATTTATGCGATTTGACAAATCTCGCAAAGTGCAAGCCGGCCTCTTCATCGCGCACGCCATTGCGCACGTAATTGATATCGGAGATCACACCGAGGATATAATCCTCATACGCTTCAAAATATTTACATGCTTCTTCGTAGTTGGTCGCCAATAGAATTTTAGGCCGCGCTCGCATGCGCAAAAATTTGTGCTGCAGATTGATTCCCTGTTCCATAAGTTCCTGTGATTGCTGCAAGAGCTCGGAATAGAGTAGCGGCAAATAGGATGAATAGAACCGTATATTATCTTCAACCAAGAGGATGACCTGCACGCCGGCGTTTTTTACATCTTGTTCGACATTCCTGGCATCTTCAATCACTTTTAGAATCGAGATAATGAGACGGAAATCACCGGTCCAGGTAAAAATGCGATCAAAGGGATTGTGCTCGCTGCTCACCAGGCGTGGATTGAACTCGCTGGTATCAAAAACAAGATGCACAATGGGAAGATTGGGATTGAGTTTTTTCGCATTGTCGGCAAACTCTGCAACAGTAATGTCTGAGCTGTGCGCCGTGGTGATGATCAGGTCGAAACGGTGATCGCCCTGCAGCAATTTGAGCGCCCGGCGGCCGCTTTCCACCCGCACAATCTCGGGCGTATGGGAGAGGTTGAGCTGATAGTATTCCTCACGCAAAAATTCGTACATATGACCATCTTCTTCCAGCAAAAAAAGGTTGTATTGGCTGGAAACAAGCAGAATTTCGCGCGTCCTGTAGTGCATGAGGTTTTGGAATACTTTAAACCGGTCGCCGGTTGGGAAATCGGTGTGGAAGGCATGAACAACCCGATCCGCGGATTTGTTGGATTTGTTTTCCATTGCTTGTCCTGGCTGGTTTGGAGGCGATTCGAAACTTTTTTTAGTGTTGATGTCCGGAGTACGGCTTTGCGGCAGCAGAAACACCGAAATTGGATGACTGCCTTAACCTGAGTTCGATATAAGCAAAGCATCGGATTCTTCAGCCCGGGTACAGTCGAAGGCGATAAGGAGTTTCAGCATTTCACGTTCAAAATATTCAAAGTTCGATTCCGCTCACCATGAAGATGATTCTATCTTCAATCGAAAATGGCTTGCGTCGAACTGACGCTACCTTCCATTCGCAAACATGCTTCAGTATCGATTGATCCTGTTTCGGGGGTGGTTCGAATATCGGAATTTAGACTCTCAGGCAGCAGCATAAAAAATCCCCCCCGGTGTTGCAGGGGGGGATTTCGAAATGACTTCTTCGATTAAGGTGCGTCATACATTTACTCAAACGATACCCTGGTCCATCATGCTATCAGCAACCTTCAGAAATCCGGCAATGTTTGCACCGACAACATAGTTGCCTGCGCAATCGAATCGTTCGGCTGTTTCAACGCAGGTCTTGTGGATGTTTTTCATGATTTCCTGCAAACGGTTATCAACTTCTTTGCGGGACCATGGCAGGCGCATGCTGTTCTGCGACATTTTTCCAGGCCGGAGACAGCGACACCGCCAGCATTGGCAGCTTTGCCGGGGCCATAGAGTATTTTTTCTTGCAGATAAATATCGACGCCATCTATGGTGGTTGGCATGTTTGCACCTTCGCTCACCACATAGACACCATTATTCATCATGTTCTGTGCATCTTTATCATTGATCTCATTTTGCGTCGCACTTGGAAAAGCGCAATCTGCTTTATGATCCCACAACGGGTTGTAATGCAATCCGGAGTCGACCGGTTTGTACGTTGCACCACTGTATTTGTCTGCATACTCACTAATCCGGCCGCGGCGAACGTTCTTTAGATCCATCACGAATGAGAGCTTCTCATTGTCGATGCCCTCGGGATCGTAAATATAGCCCGAAGAATCAGAGAGCGTGATGACCTTGCCGCCTAGTTGGTTGATCTTTTCGGTGGTGTACTGGGCAACGTTACCACTGCCGGATACCAGGCAGACTTTGCCTTCCAGGCTCTCGCCGCGGGTTTTCAGCATTTCAGCGGCAAAATAAACAGCTCCATAACCGGTAGCTTCCGGCCGAATGAGCGAGCCCCCCCAATTCAGTGCTTTGCCAGTGAGCACACCGGTGAACTCGTTTCGAATTCTTTTGTACTGGCCGAAAAGGAAACCGATTTCGCGGCCACCAACGCCGATATCGCCGGCAGGCACGTCGGTATTGGGCCCGATATGCCGCTGCAACTCGGTCATGAATGACTGGCAAAAGCGCATAACTTCATTGTCGCTTTTGCCTTTGGGATCGAAATCAGATCCACCCTTTCCGCCGCCCATTGGCAGGGTTGTGAGACTGTTTTTGAAGACTTGTTCGAAGGCGAGAAATTTCAGAATTCCGAGGTTGACAGATGGGTGGAATCGCAAGCCGCCTTTATAGGGTCCGAGAGCGCTGTTCATTTCAATACGAAAGCCACGATTGACCTGTATATTCCCCCGATCATCTGCCCAGGGAACGCGAAACATGATGACCCGTTCAGGTTCAACGATGCGCTCGAAAATCTTCGCCTGGCGATATTCAGGGTGGCGCTCAAACACAACATCAATCGTTTCAGCCACTTCTTTCACGGCCTGATGAAATTCAGGCTCAGCCGGGTTTTTAGCAACAATTTCATCCATCAGTGATTTAATATACACGCTCACGACAACCTCCCGGTGTTTAAGGTGTTCTGTTTTGTTAGCTGTTGGCCAATGCAGAACAGCATTCGATTTTGCCAGAACAGCGTAATCAAGTTTGAGGTGCATTGGCTTGAAAAGAACAGATAGATGCTATTACAAAAGAAGTTCTTAAAAGGCAACTTTTATGCACCAAAATATTCATACTAAGCGCATTTTTAATACAAAATTGCATGCAGTCAAAGCTGGCGAGAATATTGCGATGAGTGTCAGCAAGTTTGCTTTTTGATCACAAAGATTAGCTTTGCATGATTGGAGAAAGTGCTAGATTATTCTCGAAAGTGCAGCGTACGCTTTCATTGCACATTTTTATGACTTTCCGAATTCTAATAGATTGCCAATCTTCGGAGTTTTTTTGTGTTAAATTTTGCAGATAACTGAACTTTTACAATGATGGCATTGTTAGCTTTGTATTATAAGGATGTTTATTTTTGTTTTTTAGGACTTGCATTTTAAAACAAAATGTACGATACTCAATAAGTTTATTTAACTTGATTTTCAGCGTGCTGAGCTCAACAAAATCTGAATTTTCATAAAATGAGAATGCAGGATGGGCGCACGAATTAGCACAGCTTATCGAGCCTGGAACTCACTTCTAACATCTCTTGTGCTGCACTTTTGCGGACTTTTGTTTGGATATCATCCGACCGCAGAAGCGATATACATAAAAACGCTCAAAACCACCCTCCATACAGCAACAATCCAAATCCCTGACAACATTCATTTCATCAAAATGCCTGCTTTGGTAAAGACGCTCTTGCAGCGAAGTGCTGGAGTCTTTATTCACGGCGTGAAAACTGGATGTGTAAATCCAGTTTGTGTTCAGTTGATGCGTCTTTAACGAAAGGTCGGCTTCCGTTGAAATACGATTTTATTAAGCAATACAGAAGGCTAAGGGCTAACGTTGAAAGATGAGATTGACTTCAAGGAGTGATGCCGGAGTCTCTTGCCGCTGATTATTTTTATGAGTCGAGCCTGAACAATAAAAAAAGGAGTGCTGATAGATCCAATTCTGAGCGGATGTGTACACGCTTATCTGGGGAGCGATGCATTTTCCTCAGTTAGTCGTGCTGGCTCAGTGCGAAGGAATGAGGATGGCTTTCGTACAACTCATCGATTCTTTCGAAATGCTCGGGGCCTCTGATTGCCGATTGGACACTTATTTTAGGAAGGAGGACAATATGCCCCAAAATGAGGTAAATTTCAAATTCACGAACTTTTCAAGATCAGAAAGGAGATGTACGAACATGCTCTCAAACATAAAAAAATGCTACGATGCACGATGGGTGCTCATGGCTTTCGCACTGTTTTTATTCAGCGCTGTTAGCTTACAAGCAAAATCGGCACCCGAATTAAAAGAGATCAAGGGCGTTGTTGTCGATGCAGATCTCAACGAACCCCTTGCTGGTGCAAATGTATTTGTTAAGGGAACAAATGTCGGTTCGGCAAGTGACCTGGAAGGGAAGTTTTCCTTTGTCTATAATGCCTCTGGAGAATTCACCCTGGTGGTCAGCTTCATTGGCTATAAAAAATATGAAGAGACCTACTCACTATCCGCTGATGTGTCTAATTTGGTCGTCAAGCTGCAGGAGGACATCTTTCAGACCGAGGAAGTGGTGGTAACGGGTATCGCGAATCGCCGCTCAAAGAGCGTTGCCGAAGTTGCGGTGTCGCGCCTCAATGTCGACCAATTGACAGAAAAGGCTGACTATTCATCTCTGAACCAATTGGTCAATGGCAAACTCGCGGGCGTGCAGATTCAACCAGCCTCCGGCAACGTCGGCGGCGGTTTCCGCTTTTTCGTGCGCTCTGGCGGTGGCCTGAATGGTAATGAGCAACCCATCATCTTTGTTGATGGCGTCCGTGTTGATAACAGCCAACTGGTTGGATTCTTCACTGGCGGTCAAGGGGTGGGAACCTTGTCAGATATCAACCCCGATGATATCGAAAATATTGAATTTCTGAAAGGATCGGCAGCAGCCGCATCATATGGCACCAATGGCTCTAACGGAGTTGTGCTGATAACGACTAAAAAGGGCAGGATTTCTGCTGGCTCACGTGGCGGTGTATCTGTCAACTATAAGCTAACCTTGGGTTCAAATGAGCAATCTTTTGATTATGATCCGGCGGATTTCGTGACCGCGAATGATGCCAACAATACCTTTCGCTCAGGCGATATCCAACAGCACAATATCAATATTTCCGGTGGCAACAATTTCATCAAATACTACACTTCATTTGAAAAGCGTGATGAGCAGGGGATTCAAGTCGGCAATTACCTGAATCGCCATAACCTCCGTGCAAATATCGATGTTTTCCCTTCAGAAAAATTAACCTTCACGGCAACTGCCGGCTTTACAGCCAGTGAAAGCGATGTCCCTCAGAATGACAACAATATTCGTGGCTGGCTCGGCAATACCTTGTTGTTTGCTTCATCCTATGCTTTTACTGACAGCCTCTCGATTGCCAACCTCAGAAACAACGCCGACACCGACAGGTTTATCGGATCGTTTCAGGCATCGTTTATACCGCGAAAGAATCTTGAGGTGAAAGCGAGTATTGGTGTCGATAATTCGGATTTGCGATGGGATGAATACCTGCGCTCCGATTTGTTCTATCCGAATACGGTCAACGGCCAAAGATCGGTCTGGACGCGCAGTAACCGACAAATTACCTTTGATTTGAACGCGCGCTATTCCTATAGCCTTATGGATGGCCGCCTGCAAGGTACTTCCATTGTCGGTACGCAGTTCTTCGATCGCGATGTCAGAACGGCCTTTTTCCAGGTGCAGAACTTCAGCAGCCCGCTGATTACCGATATCGGCGCAGGTGCAGATTTGCAGGACAAGGGCGAATCCAAGCTCAACACACGTGATGCCGGTATCTTTACGACCCACTCTTTCTCCTTCAATGACACCTATTTCATGACGGTCGGTTTGCGCAACGATTTCGCCTCATCCGTAGGCGAAAACGCGCCGGATATTTTCTATCCGCAAGCCAGTGTTGCAATGCGGCTTGACAAATTCAATTTCCTGCCTTCAACTTTCGGCCTGTTCAAGCTGCGCGCAGCTTATGGTGAAACCGGTATTTTGCCGGCTCTCGTTGATGCGATTCCTTATCTTTGGTCTGCGGAATCTGGCGGTTATGGCGCTGGTGCAGTACTCAATGCAATCGGCAACCGCAATATTGAGCCGGAGCGGGTGAAAGAATTGGAATTTGGATTCGAAACCGAACTGTTCGGCAACTATGCCCTCGAGTTTACCTACTACATGCAAAGCGCCCGCCAGTCCATTATCGATTTCAGGAATGCCCTCTCAACCGGCCAGACTGCGACTGCCGTCCCCTTCAATATTGGTAAGGTCGATGGTAAAGGCCTGGAAGCACTCTTGCAAGCAACGCCATTCAGAAGTCGCAATTTTCAGGTTGACCTCACGCTGACAAGCTCCTGGCAAACCAATGAAGTCAAGGACCTTGGTGGTGCTCAACCGATTTTCGACGGGTTCGATGTCAATGTCACCAAAGAAGGCTTGCGCAATCACGAATTCTACACCTTTGATGTGATCGGCGCAAGATTCAACGAGGATGGCACCTATGCCGGTTCGGAAATCACTGATGAAAGAATTTCCTTTGGAAATCCAATTCCAAATTACACTGGATCTTTCGCGCTCAATGTCAACCTGTTCAAAAATCTGAACGTATATGTCATGGCGGATTGGGCAACCGGACACAGCATCTTCAACCTGACCAAACAATTTGCTGCACGTTTTGGCAATGTGCCGGAATTGAATCGACTTGAATATCAACTCGGATTCACCGATACGCCACCTGAAGGCGAAGAAGGATTGCAACAATTTTCACCAGGTTCAGCCGCGTACAAAGATGCAGCCAATCGCTATGCACAACTCGATTTCAATGTCGACGGGGCTTATATCGAAGAAGCGGATTTCCTCAAACTACGCGAAATCAGCGTAAGCTACAATCTGCGAAATCTGGTTCAGAAAATTCAGGCAGCCAACTTTGTGAGAAACCTCACTGTTGGCTTCAGCGCGCGCAATATCTGGACAACGACCAAGTATTCAGGCGCTGATCCTGAAGTAAATTTCGATGGCGCTCGCAGTCTGTCACGCGGTCAGGATTTTCTGACGCTGCAGAATCCGAAAGTCTATGCTTTTTTTCTGCAGATCGGATTCTAACAGCAAACACCTGGGTCCTGTCCAAGTTATATGAGCAACTGTCTATCGTTCAAAAGACAGAAGAGTTCATAACGAAGTTTATAGATGGCAATTATGAAAATAAACTATTGGAGTAATAAAATGCAAAGAGTGCTAATTTTCTTATTGGTAGGCTTTCTGTTTTATGCCTGCAATGATTATGTGCAGTCAGTCGACCCGCTGATCGACCAGGTAGAAGATGAGAGGCTGACTGATGCAAGCCAGGTCATTTTTCTGACCAAGGGTGTGCAGCAACGAATGGCGACGACTGTCGCTCTTGCTGGCATGTTGAGTGGTGGACTTTCCGATGAAATGGTATTCGATCAGGATGTGCCGAATGCCACTTTCCCGACTTTTCGGGAAATTGACGAAGGCAATATCGAGCCTGACAACAATTCAATTGACGGCTTGTTTACAAATTTGAGTGAAGCGCGGTACTTTGCTGAAGACCTGATTCGGCGTTTGGGCGAAATTAGCGATGCGGATCCGGAACAAGAGCGGGAAGCGATGTACACATCATATCTGGTAAGTGGCTTGATGCGGCAATACATGGCAAGCTATTTTGGATTGAACCCGACGGAACCCGGAGGAGTCATCAATGCCGGCCCGTTTATTCCGGCGAGCGAAATGTACAACCTGGCGCTGGAACATTATCAGCTCGCTCTGGGCAAAGCCAGTACAGACGACGGTGGCTACCAGGGACGTGTCGTCAATTCGCTCATTGCCCGAGTCCATCTGCTGGCCGGCAATTATTCAAGTGCGGCAACCTTCGCAGAAAATGGGCTAGTCTCAGGCGATGAAGCCTTCTCGGCGCTGTACACCACGCAGTCTCCAAATGACTATTATTTTGGTGGTGGTCGCGGCCGCACCCAATGGATTGTCGATTTTCGGTTCAATGATTACATCACAGCTGATCCGGCAGAAGCCAATCGTATCTTGATCGAAACGATTGAAGGCAGTAGCGGTACCATCTATTATCGACAGGCAGCATTTCCCGAACAAACTTCGCCATACCCGATTGTAACCTGGCAGGAAATGTCATTGATTATCGCCGAGACCAGCCTGCGAAATAACGATAGCGGGCGTGCACTGTCGGCGGTTAATAGTGTGCGTGCATTTTACGGATTGGGCACGCTATCTGCAATTGACATGGATACGATTATCACCGAGCGTGATAAAACGTTGTTCCTGCAAGGACATCGAATGATGGATGAGAAACGCTTCAACCAGTGGCATTTGCCCACAGGTACGTGGCAGGTGTTGCGGATCGGCGAGCGCGAGATCAACGCCAACCCAAATCTCGGCGGATGATCATTTTTGCTGCGCAGCTGTTTCAGATTTAAGGCACAAAATGTGAGTAAACAAAAATGCTTCATTCTCGTCTGCGAGGGTGAAGCATTTTTTATTGTTCTAAGCTTTTCGATGCAAAACACCATGCTGCAAAATGCACGCGTGCGGAAAGTCGGCATAGAGTGCAAACAAATGCAATGAAGAAAGAGAGAAACAATCATGAGTAAAATGAAAGCAAGGTTTACTGTGCAGGCATTTGGGCTGATATGTCTCGCCGTTGGGCTGGCTGCTTGTGGTGGTACGAGCAAAGGCGCCGCAGATAGCACGACATCATACTACGTTATCTCCAAGCAAGAAATTGAAGCTGCCGTTGAAAAGAAACCGATGCAAAACGCTTATGAAATTATCGAATTTCTACGCCCAAAATATTTATCGCCAAGAACGCAAAGCTCAATTTCCCGAGGCGTGATTCAGGCTGAGCCGGTTGTTTATTTAAACAATGCTAGATTTGGGACTATTAATGAACTCTACAACATTTCTTATGAGCAAATCACCGAAATCAAATACCTAAAAGGCCGTGAAGCGAACCATCGATTCGGTTTTGGCCATGAAGGTGGAGCGATTTTGATCAGCACACTTTAGCCTTCGTCTCTGCATGCACTTTGCGTGAGTAGCTTGTCCGAAATATTTAACTTGCCACCCTGGAAAGCGTTTTTTATTAAGATTTGGATTGAACACCCCGTAGCTTACCAGGTTTTCTTCTCAAGCGACAGTCTGGTTTGGTTCTGGATGAAAAAATTCCACAATACCCCGTTGCTTGCGGCGGGGATAAGAGTTTTAGATGGTCGCAACTTGCTTTGGATCTAGCCGCAATGCCATGCGCAAATCCATCCATAAAATATCGCTGACTGGAGACAAGATTGGTACTAAATGGGTTGCAGGAAAATGATTTTTTATTTATCCAGTTTGGGCAAATTATTGCTTATGCCCGAATGAAACTTGTTATGTCGATTAGCTGAACTTAGATTATAAGCCGATAAAAAACTTATGATTGCGCGCTTCAGCAGCAAAATGTGAAATAGAAAATGAAGATGTGATCGTCAAAATGAACACGACTTTGCAGTGAGCTTCTGAAATGATTATCGAAACACGCGCATTTGCTCGCGCAGGCTTGTTGGGGAATCCATCCGACGGCTATTTCGGCAAGACAATATCGATCAGCGTGCGTAATTTTGGTGCGCATGTTACGCTTTATCAATCACCTGAATTGTGTATTGAGCTGGCGCCGCAGGATCGTAACGAATTTCGCAGTATTTATGAGTTGGTCGAATCGGTGACGGCTATGGGCTACTACGGTGGCTCGCGCTTGATTAAGGCCACGATCAAGGCCTTCGGGCAATATTGTGAGCAACAAAATCTGCGGCTGGCAAACAAAAATTTTTCAATCCGCTACACATCGTCAATCCCACGCCAAATCGGTCTGGCCGGATCGAGCGCAATCATTACGGCCACTATGCGCGCGTTAATGAAATTTTACGAAGTGGATATACCCCTGCCGGTTTTGCCAAACCTTATTTTGGTGGTGGAAACAAAAGAGTTGGGCATCAACGCAGGCTTGCAGGACCGGGTAATTCAAGCCTACGAAGGCTGCGTTTACATGAACTTCGACAAGCCGCTCATGGAAAAGCAGGGGCATGGCGACTATGAGCGACTTGATCCGAAGCTGTTGCCGAATTTGTACATGGCGTATAAAACCGACCAAAGCAAAATCTCCGGGGTTGTGCTCGGCGATATCAAATCCCGCTATGACAAAGGCGATCAGGAAGTTGTGGAAACCTTGGCTGAGATTGCCTCGCTGGCCGAAAAAGGCAGGCAGGCGATTTTAAAACAGGATCTAACGTCATTGAACCGTCTGATCAACAGGAATTTTGATTTGCGCAAGAAGATTATGCACATCAGCGAAAGCAACCTGCAGTTGGTGAATACGGCACGCGCTTGCGGAGCATCGGCAAAATTCACCGGTTCGGGTGGCTCGATCATCGGTGTTCATGAAAATGACGAAATGCTAACCAAGTTGATCGTCGAGATGAAAAAAATTGGAGCCCGCGTCATCAAACCCTATGTTGTGTGATGACTGATAGATTGCGATAAAAGTTGACCACAACCAGGAGTCGATACGAGGCGATGACCCATTCGTTCCATGAGCTTGATTTTGGCAAAGCGCAGAGTACCTCAGTTGCGATACATTTTTGCTATCGCCAAACTGACTTTGAAGCTCAAAATCTATGATGCAAATTCACCGTTTCAGCAAAATTGAACTGATCCAACATTTTGGGACGAGCACATGATCCGCAAAGCCATTATTCCAGCTGCCGGACTCGGCACACGGTTTTTACCGGCGACCAAAGCACAGCCTAAAGAGATGCTACCGATCATCGACACACCGGTGATTCAGCACGTTGTCCAGGAAGCAATAGATTCCGGCATAGAAGACATTTTGATTATATCCGGTCGTGGCAAACGTGCTATTGAAGATCATTTTGATCGCAACAGTGACCTGGAATTGCAACTATCTGGTGCTGAGAACGAAGCAGCTCTTAATGAAATTCGTCGTATTTCCGATCTCGCCAACATCCACTTTGTGCGCCAAAAGGAGATCCGTGGCCTGGGCGACGCCATTTATCATGCACGAATGCATGCGGCAGGTGAGCCTTTTGTCGTTCTGCTTGGTGATACCATCGTCGATTCGGCAATTCCAGCAACGCAGCAACTGATTGACGTATTTGACCAATACCGGTGCAGCGTCATCGGTGTCGAGCAGGTTCCGGTAGAGACCGTTTCACGTTATGGCATTGTAGCTGGTGTACGGATGAGCGATCGCATACATGAAGTCGATCAACTTGTTGAAAAGCCGCACCCTGAAAGCAGCCCATCGGATCTGGCGATTGCCGGACGCTATATTCTGACACCGGATATTTTTAAGGCAATCGAAAAAACTGCGCCGGATAACACAGGTGAGATTCAATTAACCGATGCATTGCGGCTGGTGCTGAAGCGAGAGCGCATCATTTCGTGCACGATAGAGGGGACCCGCTATGATATCGGCAACAAACTGGATTATCTCAAGACGATGGTGGATTATGGTTTGAAGCGCAAAGAATTTGCGGCAGCATTTCGCGCTTATTTAGCATCAAAAGTTGGCAACCAACAGGAAGACAAAGATGCCTGAGCGAACGGCATTTCAAAGGAAAAATGCAACCTTGATTATTCAAGCTCACGAAATGATCCGTCCTGACGATTCGCCTGCCATGCCCCTTTTTCGAGCGCCAATCTCCTCTATTGTTTCTCTGTCTCTGATGGAGCGCGGTGGCAATGAAATCTATAAAAGAAAACGGACTGTTTGGAAAATATTTCAAACCAAGCATCTTGGAAACTGAGAGCAAAGCTCGGACAGGTATTGCAATGAGAGCGAATCCAAATTTTTCGCAAAAATCTGCTTTTTTGCTGATTGTCTCACTGATCGCCGCACTCTATCTTGCCTGCAGCTCACCCGAAGAGATCACCATATTTATGCTCGGTGACTCTACGATGGCCGATAAACCGATTCCGGAAGCCGATCCGGAGCGTGGATGGGGGCAAGTGCTGCAACAATTTTTTAAAGATGGCGTGACGGTAAGAAACCACGCCGTCAATGGCAGAAGCACAAAAAGTTTTCTCGATGAAGGCAGATGGCAGGTGGTGCTCGATGCATTGCAGCCGGGAGATTATGTCTTTATCCAATTTGGTCACAACGACCAGAAAGTTAAGGATCCTGCGCGCTACACGAATCCATATACGGGTTACCGCCGCAACCTGATCAGGTACGTGCGGGAAACGCGGGAGAAGGGCGCGACGCCGATTTTGTTCAGCTCGATCGTGCGGCGGAAATTCAATGAATTTGGCGTGCTGGAAGATACCCACGGAGCTTATCCTTTGGTCATGCGATTGGTCGCGCAAGAACATGACGTAGCATTTATTGATCTGCAGCTTGAATCGGAAAATCTTGTGACATCGTTAGGGCCTGAAAAGTCCAAAGCGTTGTATTTGTGGATTGAACCAGGCAAATATAAAAATTTTCCAAATGGCAACCAGGACAATACCCATTTTAATGAACATGGGGCAACAGCAATGGCTGAACTCGCCATTGAAGAGATAAGGCGACAAAAATTGCCGCTGGCCAAACTCATCCGAACTGAACGCTGATCATCTTTCAGGTATGGCTTTGGCTCGTCATCCATACAATTGAAACAAGCCAGCTTGCCAAAATGCAATAATGGCAAGCGCTGATAAATTTTTTATCGAACGACGCGGCTGCATCACACAGCAATTTTTTAGGAAAGAAGCAATGATTCTCGATCAATTCAAACTTGATGGCAAAGTTGCGATTGTCACTGGCGCCAGCCGTGGCTTGGGGCAGGCTATGGCAATCGGGCTGGCTGAGGCCGGCGCCGATATCGTAGCCGCCAGCACGAATGCAAAAAACCTTGACAAAACGCAGAGCGAAGTGCAAGGATTGGGCAGAAAGTGCCTGGCTCTCACTTGCGATATGAGCATTCCGGCCCAGATCTCCCAGGCTGTGCAGCAGGTTCTGACGACGTTCGGCAAGATCGATATCCTGGTCAACAATGCCGGTACAATCAGGCGCGCACCAGCAGTCGATTATTCGGACGAAGATTGGCTGGCGGTCATCGAAACCAATCTCAATGGCCTGTTTCGACTGAGCCGCGAAGTTGGCAAACACATGGTTGAGCAACGACAAGGCAAAATCATCAATATCGCTTCGCTGCTGAGCTTTTCGGGCGGCATTACCGTTCCGGCCTACGCGGCCAGCAAAGGTGGTGTCGCGCAGCTGACAAAAGCGTTGGCAAACGAGTGGGCACAGCATCATGTGCAGGTCAATGCCATCGCGCCGGGCTATTTTGAAACAGATAATACAGCCGCATTGCGCGCTGATCCAAAACGCTTCGCTTCGATTTCCGAGCGCATTCCGGCAGGTGCTTGGGGCAAGCCGGATGAGCTGAAAGGCGCTGTCGTGTTTCTGGCCTCAGCAGCATCGGATTATGTGAACGGCCATGTTTTGCTGGTGGATGGCGGTTGGATGGCGCGCTGAAATTGAATTTGTGGTCAAAACTACAAGTTATTCTGCTGAAAAAATGATCTAAAAGCTTTCAGGATTCTAAAGGTTTTTGTACATTTGTGTTTCAGATATCCCATTAAGGATTCCTTAAATTTGTAGCGTAGATTCATGACCTTGCCACCCGAGGAATTTGCACTGCAGAAAAAAACACCCGTTTGATATTTTGAATTTCAGTTGAAACAGCTCTCTATCTGACTCGGTCTCATTCTGAGCATACCTTTAGATATCCCCGGTGATTCAGTCTCTGCAAGCAATCCTGCAAAAAAACGCACTTGAGACGATTGTGACGCTATCCGTATTTCAAAAAAAATAGTGTATTGAGATTGCCATCTCATCAATACCTCAATCATTAAGGAACTATTTATGCAAACTTTTCAACTTCATCCATCGCGCTTTTTCGAGTCCGATGCCCAGACACGCAAAGTGGCGCATGAATTATACGATAGCGTGAAAGATTTACCCATCGTTAGCCCGCATGGCCATGTCGATCCGAAGTTGCTGGCTGAAAATGCTCCGTTCCCTGATCCGACCGAGCTGATCATTATTCCGGATCATTATATTTTTCGCTTGCTCTATTCGCAGGGGATTGCCCTTGAATCGCTTGGCATTCCGACGAAGGATGGCGCACCGGTTGAAAACGACCATCGCAAGATCTGGCAAATTTTTGCAGAACATTTTTATTTATATGCCGGCACACCAACCGGCGCATGGCTGGCGCATGAGTTTGCCGAGGTTTTTGGTGTTACCGAAAAACTCAATGGTGAGAGCGCAATGCGGATTTACGATCACATTCACCAAAAATTGCAGTCGCCGGAATTTTTGCCTCGTGCATTGTTCGAACGCTTTAACATCGAAGTGCTGACGACGACGGATGGTGCCGCCGACTCGCTGGAATATCATCAACAGATGCGAAATTCAGGCTGGCTGGGCCATGTCGTTCCCTGCTTTCGTCCCGATGCCGTTGTGAACCTTCTCGCTCCCGGCTGGAAAAATGAAATCACCAGGTTGGGAGATGCGGCAGATATGGAAATCACCAGCTTTAAAAATTTCATTCGTGCGCTTGAAGTCCGCCGTGAGTTTTTCAAGTCGATGGGAGCGGTTTCCACTGATCAAGGCGTGGCCAGCCCGCACACACATGAGCTTTCTGAGAGCGAGGCAGAGGCCATTTTTCAGCGCGGTTTGCACGAGCAGGCAAGCGAAAAGGATGCAGCGGCTTTTACCGCACATATTCTGATGGAAATGGCGCGCATGAGCGTCGACGACGGTCTGGTGATGCAGATCCATCCCGGTTCATTTCGCAATCACAACCAACGGATTTTCGATCGCTTCGGGCCTGACAAAGGCTGTGACATCCCGTTGCAGACAGAGTACACCAAAAACCTGCATGCGCTGTTAAACAAATTTGGCAATGAGAAAAATTTCAGACTGATCGTTTTTACACTGGATGAAGCCACCTACTCCCGCGAATTGGCGCCGCTCGCCGGGCATTATCCTGCACTCAAACTTGGTCCGCCATGGTGGTTTCATGATAGCTTTGAAGGCATGATGCGCTTTCGCGAACGTGTGACTGAGACGGCGAGCATATACAATACGGTCGGTTTCAATGACGATACCCGCGCTTTTCCATCCATCCCTGCACGCCACGACCTGGCTCGCCGCGTCGATGCAAATTTCCTGGCGCGGCAAGTGGTTCGCCACATTATCGACATGGCCGATGCAAGGCAAATGGTCAAGGCACTGGCATATGATTTAGTGAAAAAGGCATACAAGCTCGATTAACAAGCAGGAGCTGCAGGAAATGACAAGAATAGACATTCTGAAAAAATTGAAAGGTCCACACCCGGAAAACCTGGATTTTTTGTACATCGAAATATCACAAAATGAAAAAATCAAGGTCTACCCGAGCTCGATCAATCGACTCGAAAATGTTGTGTTTTTTATCGGCAAAGTGGGAAATGAAAAGTCCCTTTATGCATTTGATGAAACCGGTAAAAGCGATCTCGTCCAACATTTTCAAAATGAAAAATCGATCAGTTCTGAAGGACTTACTGAAGCAACGCTGAGCCAATTCCCGTTGAACCATGAAAATGCCAGTGCATTACAAAGTCTGTTCGCTTTTACACGGCCGGTTTTAATCGGCATAGACGACTCCATTGGACTTGGCGACCGGCTCGGTCTCGCGAATCCCGGTCATGTGCGCGCCATCAGGGCTTCGCACATGAAGCCGGTACTGGCGCAGCAATCGATCCGCGAATTGGCGCGCACCGAGCGTGAGCCGGAGGAGGTGATGGACACAGCGATCTGGGCCGTTTTTCAGGAAGGCTACAAAGATGGCTTTGGCGCCGATGCGGACCATTTGAAGACCACTGATGATATCGATCGATTGGTCAACGCTGGCTTCACCATGTTTACATTCGATCCGGGTGATCATGTCGTCAATGAAGCAGACGAATTATCACTGGCAACGCTCGAAGACAGAGCTCGTGAGGTGCAATTTGCTTTTCTGAACGGTGATTTTGAAGCGCTTGTAAAGCGCTATGCTGGCCAAGATATTCAATTGACAAAAACGTTTAAGCTTAAGCCGGACCGTGTTGCCGTTTTGCGCGCGCTGGTCAAATATGGCGGTGTGATCGAACACACATCAAAAATGTACCGGCACTTGAAAAGACAGCACCCGGGCCATGCTGCCGAAGTTGAATTGTCCGTGGATGAAACTGATGCGGTCACCACGCCTTTTGAGCATTTTTTCGTCGCTTCCGAGCTGAAAAGGCAAGATGTTGAGCTTGTGAGCCTGGCGCCGCGTTTTGTCGGTCAGTTCGAGAAAGGCATCGACTACATCGGCGATCTTGAATACTTCAAAGAGGAGTATTTGAAACATTTGGCGATTGCTGAGCGGCTCGGTCCGTACAAGATCAGCATTCACTCCGGCAGCGATAAATTCGATGTTTATGCAGCGATCGGCTCACTTCGGACAGGTCATGTCCATGTGAAAACCGCAGGCACCAGTTATCTGGAAGCCTTAAAAACCATCGCCGCTACAGAACCGGATCTGTTCCGCGAAATTCTCGACTTTTCGCGCGCACGCTTCGAAGTGGAGAAACGCACCTATCATGTGTCGGCCAAAACGGAAAATGTCCCTGCTGCGAGCGAGTGTTCGGATACACAGTTGCTGGCGCTCTTTGAACAAAACGATGCCCGCCAGGTGCTGCATGTTACTTTCGGCAAGGTGCTGACGACCCGTGGCGAGGGGGGCAGCTATCTCTTCCGTGACCGGATTTTAGCTTGCCTGCAAGAACATGAAGAATTGCACTATCACAATTTAGAGCACCATCTCGGCAAACATGTGCGACCGTTTGCTGCGGCAAAATAATCAGATGATATGAACAGTTTGCGACAATGTACAATTAATTCTCTGGTATCGAAAACCAGTTACCTGCTTGATGTAAATTAATTTTTATCGAAAACTCGTTTTAGGAAATGAATGTGAAAACCACCAACACAAACTCTGATCTCGGACAATTGACGGCAAATACAATTCGCTTATTAGCTGCAGATGGTGTTCAAAAAGCAAATTCAGGCCACCCCGGCTTGCCGATGGGGATGGCCGATTGCGCATACGTCCTGTGGACGAAATATCTAAAGCACAATCCGGAAAAGCCGGACTGGCCGAATCGTGATCGCTTCGTATTGTCCGGCGGGCATGGCTCGATGCTGCTTTATTCCATGCTTTACCTGAGCGGCTACGAAGTTGAAATGGATGATTTGAAATCCTTCCGGCAGTGGCAAAGCAGAACACCCGGCCATCCGGAAGCTGGGTGCTTGCCAGGTGTCGAAACCACAAGTGGCCCGTTGGGGCAGGGCTTCGCGAATGCTGTGGGGATGGCTATCGCAGCCAAGATGACCGCCGCCCGTTTTAACAGCACCAAAGACGGGCTGTTCGGAACACACAACATTTACTGCTTCATGGGCGATGGCGATGTGATGGAAGGCGTTGCTTCCGAAGCGGCATCGCTGGCCGGACATTTACATTTGGACAATCTCATCGTGTTGTATGACAGCAATGGCATTACGATCGAAGGCAAAACCGCTTTGGCCTTTTCTGAATCGGTGAAAGCCCGCTTTGAAGCATATAATTGGCACATGATCGAAATTGACGGACACAACCATACGCAGATTGCAGAAGCAATTGAACAAGCACAGGCGGTCAGCGACAGGCCAACCCTGATCATTGCGACAACCCGCATCGGCTTTGGCAGCCCCAACAAGCAGGACACATCGGAGGTGCACGGAGCACCGCTCGGCGCTGATGAATTGAAAATCACCAAGCGCAATTTGGGCTTCTCTGAAGAGAAGGAGTTCTACGTTCCTTCAGAAGTAAGCCAACTCTTTGCGCAAAGAAAAGCCGAGCTGCTGAAGGAGTCGGCGGTCTGGTATACAGAATTTGAAGCCTGGCAGCAAGGAAACCCGCAGCAAGCTGAACTTTACAGCAGGATGATCGAAAAGCATATCCCGGAAAATCTGGAATCGGATTTGATCGCAGCCCTGCCTGAAGGCGATGCAGCAACCCGCGCGATTTCCGGGAAGATCATGCAGAAAATTGCGGAAAACGTGCCGGCTTTTGTCGGTGGTTCTGCCGATCTGGACCCATCGACCAAAACGTTTCTGAAGGCATTCCCTGCTTTTCAGGCAAATCAGTTTCATGGACGCAATTTCCACTTTGGCATTCGCGAGCATGCAATGGGGGCGGTAAACAATGGCATCGCCTTGTACGGAGGTTACATTCCGTTCGGCTCTACATTTTTGGTTTTTGCCGATTATATGCGCCCGCCGCTACGCATGGCGGCACTCATGCACATGCAAAATATCTCTGTGTTTACCCATGACAGCATTTTTGTCGGTGAGGATGGCCCGACGCACCAGCCGGTGGAGCAGTTAGCCTCGCTGCGAATTATTCCCAATATGCTGACATTGCGCCCGGCGGATGGCGTGGAAACAGCGGTGTGCTGGACGATGGCTTTGCGCAGAAAGGACGGCCCCAGCGCGCTGCTGCTGACCCGCCAAAATGTCGCCCCACTGCAGCGTGAAGCCGATTTCAACCCAGCGGATATCACTCGCGGTGCTTATACAGTTGCAAGAGCAAAAGACAGTCAGCCTGAAGTTGTCCTGATGGCGAGTGGCTCGGAAGTTCAGCCAGCGCTGGCAGCCAAGGCGATTCTTGAGCAGGACGGTCTGGGCGTTTCGGTCGTTTCGGTACCGAGCAAGGAACTCTTCGAACAACAATCGCGCGAATACCAGCGCCGTGTGATACCGGAGTCTGTTAAAAAGCTGGTCGTTGTCGAAGCCGGGGTTGCCTTTGGCTGGCAGGGATATTTCCAACTGCCGCTGCTCATGATTGGCATGCAGCAGTTTGGCGCTTCTGCACCGTATAAAGTTTTGGCAGAAAAGTATGGATTCACTGGAACCAGGATTGCTGAGAAAGTGAAAGCATTTATTGCAGAGTAAATTGTCTTTGGCTCGGATTCGCTGTTGTCTTGGAAAAACAGGTTCAACCGATTGAAACTATACATGGGTAGCTGCGAACCATGCGCTGAACGACTACAATATTAAAAGGATAATGATGTCATCTAAATTTGATTTTGGCCTCGTCGGGCTTGGGGTGATGGGGCAGAACCTGGCGCTGAACATCGAGCGCAATGGATTCAGCGTTGTTGGTTTTGACCTCGATGTCAAAAAACAGTCGCTGGCAGCAGAAAAATTTGCCGGAAAAAAAATGATGGTTGCCGCAACCATGCAAGCGTTTTTGCAAAAGCTGGCGTCTCCGCGCCGCATTTTGATGATGGTGCCGGCAGGTGCGGCAGTGGATGGCGTTATTGCGGAGCTCAGGCCTCATCTCGATAAAGGTGATCTGCTGATCGATGGCGGCAATACCCATTTCATGGATACCGAGCGGCGCTGGAAAACGCTGAACGCTGCCGGCGTGCTATATGTCGGCACAGGTGTGAGCGGCGGCGAGGAAGGCGCGCTCCGGGGCCCTTCAATCATGCCCGGTGGCGATCCGGCGGCCTGGCCACTGATCAAGCCTGTCTTTCAGGCGATTGCGGCTAAGACCGAGGATGGCGAGCCCTGTTGTCAGTGGGTTGGCGATGGTGGCGCCGGCCATTTTGTCAAGATGGTGCACAACGGCATCGAGTACGGCGACATGCAGATGATCTGCGAAGCTTATTTTATCATGCAGCGTGCACTTGGCCTGCAACCGGATGAAATGGCACAGATTTTTTCAGATTGGAACACAGGCGAATTGAGCAGCTACCTCATCGATATTACGGCGAAAATTTTGCAGAAAAAAGATGACAAAACCGGCAAACCAATGGTTGAGATAATACTGGATACGGCCGGGCAAAAGGGCACCGGCAAATGGACCAGCCAGACGGCTTTGGATTTAGGCGTCCCAGCCCAAACCATCGCTGAAGCGGTTTTTGCCCGAACCATTAGCGCTATGAAAGAAGAACGCACAGCAGCTTCCAGGCAACTACCGGGACCGGGAATAAAATTTGAAGGCAATAAAAGTGAATTTATCGAAAAAATTCGCATGGCGCTGTTTGCCAGCAAAATCTGCTCCTACGCTCAGGGCTTTCAATTGATGGAGGCGGCGGATAAAGAGTACGGCTGGAATCTGAATTTTGGCAATATTGCATTGCTTTGGCGCGCCGGCTGCATCATCCGGGCGCAGTTTTTGGGAGAAATCAAAGCCGCCTTCGAGAAAAACAGGAATCTTCCCAACCTGCTGTTGGACGACTATTTCAAAGCCGTGATCGCCCGCACGCAAACTGCCTGGCGCAACGTCGTCGCAACCGCAGCGCAATTGGGCATTCCGACACCGGCTTTCAGCAGCGCACTGGCGTACTACGACAGCTATCGATGCGAACGTTTACCGGCAAATCTGCTACAGGCGCAACGCGATTTCTTCGGCGCCCATACCTACGAAAGAGTCGATGCTGCGCGCGGGCAATTTTTTCATACGGAATGGTAAGCCATGTCAGTCATTGGAGCCGGCTCAGTTGATCGAATTTTGAATGAGCGAGATGTTTTTGCGCTTTGCGAACAAGCGGTGTCTTCGCAGAATTTGGAAGGCAAAAGGCTGCTTTTTATCATTCCGGATCATTCGCGCACTGCGCCAATCGATGTGATGTTCCGTACGCTGTATGATTTGTTGGCTGATCGCGTGGCGCTTCTTGATTTTATCGTTGCGTTGGGCACGCATCCGCCGATGAGCGATGCTGCAATTTACCAGCGTGTCGGTATCAGCGACAAAATCGAACATGGTGCAAAATATCCTCAGGCCCGCTTTTTTAACCATTACTGGAAAGACAAGAGCAAACTCCGCACAATCGGCACTGTCACTGAGGAAGAAATTGCGGAGATATCGAATGGCCTGATGCGTCAGGCAGCGGAGATCACCATCAATAAAATGGTCTTTGACTACGACGTCCTGATGATCATAGGGCCAACTTTTCCACATGAAGTTGTCGGTTTTTCCGGTGGCAACAAGTATCTGTTTCCGGGCATTGCCGGCCAGGAAATCATCGATTTGTTTCACTGGCTCGGGGCGCTGATCACCAATCCGATGATTATCGGCACCAAGTATACGCCGGTGCGCGCGGTGGTCGATAAAGCGGCTGCCTTTCTGCCGATGCAACGCCTCTGCTTCAGTTTGGTCGTCAAAGAAAAGGATTTGGCAGGCTTGTATTTTGGCACGCCGGAAGAAGCCTGGGACGCCGCCGCTGATCTTTCCGACCAGTTGCACATCATCTACAAGGACCAGCCATTCAAATCGGTGCTCTCGTGCGCCCCGGCGATGTATGATGACTTATGGACAGGCGGCAAGTGCATGTATAAGCTGGAGCCGGTCGTTGCCGATGGTGGTGAACTGATCATCTACGCGCCGCATATTAAGGAAGTCTCGGTCGTGCACGGTGAAATTATCGAAAAAATCGGTTACCACACTCGGGATTATTTTTTAAACAACATGGAAAAATTTGCCGATATCCCCGGTGGCATCATGGCGCACTCGACCCATGTAAAGGGGATCGGCAGTTATGAAAACGGTATTGAAAAACCTCGCATTAATGTGATTTTGGCGACGCAGATCCCGCCGGAAGTCTGTGCGAAAATCAATCTCGGCTACCGCGATCCTGTAACCATCGATCCGGCGGATTGGCAGAATCGTGAAGGCGAAGGCTACTTGTATGTTCCCAAAGCCGGGGAAATGCTGTTCCGCCTGAAACGCTGAGATGCATGCTGGTTGAGTCTCTCGTAAACGTTTAAATTGTTCAAAAAGAGTTGGCCTTTTTCGTTATCGATTTCTGATAAGCTTGGATTGACAAGTTGGAGTCCAAAATGAATTTTGAATTGAAAAAGAACTGCAAATATACGCTGCTGGTGCCGACGAGCATGGGCATCCGCTTGACCCCGCCAGCCGGGCAACCGGTACATGCAAGTGACACATTCATTATGCGCGCAACCAGTGCAGAGACCAATGTTTTAAGCGTAGCGTCGTTTCTCGGCTTGCCAGTGAAGGTGCTGACGACCTTTGTGAAGGGCAGCCCGATTGCCAGCATGATCAAAAGCAATCTCGCCAGCCGCCATATGGATTTTGAAGGACCGGAAGTCGAAAAAGACGGGCCATGGGGGTATCGCCATCAAATCAACATTGCAGATAGCGGCATCGGCGCACGCGGTCCGCGGGTCGACAATGATCGCGCCGGTGAAGTCGGGCGTACATTGAATGTGAAAGATTTTGACCTGAATCGGATTTTCGGGGACGAGGGTGTGCAGATCATGCATTTATCGGGATTGATTGCGGCGCTCTCGCCAGAGACCGGTGCGTTCTGTCTTGAACTCGCGCGTGAAGCTAAAAAACAAGGTACGCGTATTTCATTCGATTTGAACCATCGTGCTTCTTTCTGGAAAAATCGCGAAGATGAGTTGCATCGTATTTTTGCAGAAATCGCGAGCGTTTCGGACATCCTGGTGGGCAATGAGGAAGATTTTCAATTGTGCCTGCAGATCGACGGACCGGAAGCTGGCGGTAAAGATTTGGCAGCGAAAATCGAAAGCTTCAAGGGCATGATCGATCGGGTGAAAAAAGAATATCGCAATGCCTCGGTTTTTGCCACTACCCTGCGCCAGGTTATGAATGCCAACAGCCATTTCTGGGGCGCGATTATGGTGGAAGGAAGCGACTGGCATGTGATCGAACCGCGCGAAATTGCTGTGCTCGATCGCATCGGAGGCGGTGATGGTTTCGTCGGCGGTTTACTCTATGGCATCCTTCGTGGCTGGACGCCGGAAAAATGGTTGCAGTTTGGCTGGGCAAGTGGTGTGCTGGCAACAACCCTGCTCACGGATTACTGCCAGCCCGCCGATGAAGAGCAAATCTGGAGCATATGGGAAGGCAATGCGCGGGTAAAACGCTGATTCGCGGTTTTCAACTTCCTGAATTTTATAAAATTTTCACAAAGTGCTGCGCTGGTTTTGGGGTATAATGATTCGTTTGAAATGGGTAGAGTGTAAATCTATAATCCGTGGGAATGTAAGATCAAAGCTCTCTTGCTTCCCGCTGCCAGAGAAAGGCTCTGTTCGGAGCCGGCGTTCGGGACCCACAAAGTACTTTTCCCAATCGATGCTTCGCCAACCCATCGAATTCAAAGCGTACGGGCTTATTCAGTCGCAATTTCATTGAAGACCAAAATTTCGGTGTTGTATGCTGTCTTGTCGATACCGGTTACCCGGAACAGTACCTCGAAATATTCCGGCATCTTACCGTATGTCTGTTCAAATTTTTCTTCCAAGGCCGCGCGAGTTGATGCTTCGGCAAGATACCTGGCGATCTCCGGCGCGCCTAAGGAATGGAAAGAAGCGATTATGAAGATCGCATTGTTCGCGGGGCCAGGAATTTTCACCGCCAAGACCAGGTCATCATTTGGCCCTGTTGAATGCAGACTTGTTTCATAGACATGGGTGGCAGATGAATCCGGGGGAGTGTAGATCACTTTATGCGGCAGAATTTCATAGCGAAAATGTGATTTTGAAAGTGTATGGACCAGAATGTATAGAGTTTTAATGCTGCCCAGAAAAACCATGTTATATTCTTTCAGCATTTGCGGTGTGAGAGCCGAAGACTTGCGCAAAATTGGCTTTTGGTTGGCGGAATACATTAGCGACAAAACCGGGGGAAGGCTCCAGATACTGTGATATGGAAAATATGGTTCTTCGGTTGGCTGCAGATTGATATCCGGGTACTGTAATCTCAATGCCTCAAAGTCTTCAAGCGAATTGATTTTGCCGTGCCGGATATCGATTGGATGTTGAAATTGTTCACTATACTCATTGAAAAAATAGTGATCGCCAACTGAAATGAGGATTGGCAATTCTGATTGCAGATAGTCACTCCAGATCGGGTCGGACTTGTCAATCAGATGATATTGCGAGAGCTGCTTTTCGAGAGAAAAATTGCGCAAAACCAAATAAATCACAGCGAGAAGTAGAATCAAAATGATGAAGAGATTGTGCTTCCTTCTCGGCAAAGCTTTCAGGAACCACTTTGATGTCGCTACCTCATCTGATACATGAACGAATTTGACGTCATAGTGACCCTTTGGAATAACCAGTCTGCACTTATCGTCCTTTCCCTCCTCATGATAATAGCTCTCCAGCTTTTTGCGTAGCTGATAGGTATGCGAACGTACAATCGTATCTTCCGACGGATTGAATGAAGCATCTTTGCCAAAGAATTCGAAGGCGATAGTGGTCTCTTTCAGCTCTTTGCCGGCGTTTTTCGCTTCGACAAGATAGTTCAAATACGAGTTGTAGATTTTTGAGCCTGAAAACTCCTGACTGTTCAGAAGACTTTCAAGACACCTTGTTTGGTCGTTCTTGCTTATCATCGCATTTACCGTTCAGAATTATGTTTCCATTTATAAGCTTTTAGAAATCAATTAGCAAGCCGTTAATGACTACCATACAAAGATCATGTTAAAAATTGTTTTTCACAGTTCTTCACAGTTTTTCACTTCAATTTTGCGCGGTCTGTGCTAATTTGATGTTTGCGCGTAACGGGAATTATTCGTTTGCAGATGAGGCAATAGCTTCCCACTCCCAACATCAGGCAAAGCTGACATTTGTAATCTCGCTAAATGCGTGCCTTGTTGCCAGACATCGAATGAGAGCGTTGCAATCCGATGATCCGTTGTTTCAGAGTTGAACTCAAAATGTGTGCTCAAACATGGAGAAGCGTATGATACGTCTCCTGATCTCGCTGCTCTTTTGTGCAATCTGTCCTTTATCTTTTGCTGCGCAAAATGCCATTGTTGATGCCAATTTTGCCGGCAAGCCCGGGACGATAATCGACGGCATCCCACATTTTTCGCTGATTCAACAAGCGCTTGCCACTGTTCCAGAAACAAATTCTGAGCCTTTCGTTATCCAAATAAAGGACGGACGATATTTTGAAAAACTGCAAGTTGACAAGGCCAATGTGCAGTTCGTCGGCGAAAGTATGGACGGTACCATTATTTCCTTCGATGCCAATGCCGACACACCCGATCCCACTGGCGGCAACTCTGGCACACCCGGCAGCTACACGCTGCAAATTGCCGCACCTGATTTCCGTGCTGAAAACCTCACAATCGAAAATAGCTTTGACTACCCAGCCAACGCCGCAAAACCTGATAACGATCCTTCCAAAATACAAAATGCCCAAGCTGTTGCTTTAATGACCGCAGAGGGAAGTGATCGGGCAGTTTTTTGCAATTGTATCATCAGAGGATTTCAGGATACATTATTTGCCGATGCTGGTCGGCACTATTTCCACAATTGCCGCATTCTTGGTCATGTCGATTTCATTTTCGGGGCAGGGCAGGCTGTTTTTGAGCGCTGTGATATCGTTTCGCGCAATCGGAATGGCAAGAATCCAACAGGTTATATCAGCGCACCCAGCACGCCCATTTCATTTCCATTTGGCTTTCTATTTCTTCATTCCCGCCTGCAAAAGGAAACACCTGAATTGCCGGCAGGCTCCGTCCGTCTCGGTCGGCCATGGCATCCCGGCGCGAATCCGAAGGTGGAAGGCAGTGCCGTCTTTATCCAATGTTTCATGGGTGATCATATCGGCCCTGAAGGCTATGCCCGAATCTCTGCGCGCGACTCGAGCGGCCAGCGCATCTGGTTTGAAGTGCAGCCAGACTCTCGATTCTTTGAATATGGTAGCATTGGCCCGGGAGCAATAATTAGCCCGGCCCGGCCGGTTCTGGACAAAAGAGCGATGGCCTGGTATACGGCTGAGAATGTGTTGAATGGCTGGCAGCCAGAATGCCCGGAACCAGCATTTTAAGATTGGAAAAGATTATGATCTACGGTGACACAAACAAGGTTGGAAAGGCGCGCACTGTTGTGAAATTCGGTTTTTTGATTGGCTTCCTGACTCTGGTTTCCTGTACACAACAGCAGACGGTATCCGAGAAAGCGTGGTCCGTACAAATGGCCGAATCGATTATGGCACGGCAACCAAATGTATATGACGAATGGGATTACGTAACCGGCACTGTTTTAAGGGGCTTTGAAGAACTGTGGCGACACACCGGTGATCAGCGCTATTTTGATTACATCAGACATACGGTAGATAGCGTTATCGATTCAGATGGCTATATCGCCGACTACAAACTCAGCAATTATAATATTGATGAGATCAATGAAGGCCGCATGCTGCTTTTGCTTTTTCAGGAAACCGGCGACGAAAAGTATAAAAATGCGGCGGCAATCCTGCGCAGTCAGTTGGCTGATCAGCCCAGAAACAGCCAGGGTGGTTTCTGGCACAAAAAGCGCTATCCCTACCAGATGTGGCTGGACGGACTTTATATGGGCAGCCCGTTCTATGCGGAATATGGCAAATTGTTCGACCAACCTGAAAATTTCGATGATGTGGTCAGGCAGTTTGTGCTGATCGAAAAACATGCACGCGATCCGAAAACCGGCTTGCTGTACCACGCCTGGGATGAAAAAAAACAACAGGGGTGGGCAGATCCGGAAACCGGGCTTTCCGGGATTTTCTGGGGCCGGGCGATGGGCTGGTACGCGATGGCGCTTGTCGATGTGCTCGATTATTTGCCCGAGTCCCATGCCGGCTGTGGCGACCTGATTGCCATTTTGCAGCGGCTGGCGGTCGCGGTGGCTCGCGTTCAGGACGAGGATTCCGGTGTCTGGTGGCAGGTTCTCGATCAGCCACGCCGAGAAGGCAATTATCTCGAAGCTTCGGTGTCGTGTATGTTTACCTATGCTTTGGCAAAAGGCGTGCGTCTTGGCTATCTCGATAAGGCGTACAAGTATGTTTCCAAAATTGCTTTTCAGGGGATTGTCGGGCGCTTTATCACGCACAATCCCGACGGCACGATCAATCTGACGCAAATTTGCAAGAGCGCCGGCCTTGGCTATGGCCGTGACGGATCGTACGAGTACTACGTTTTTCAAGAGCCACGCGCTGAAAACGATGGCAAGGGTACGGGGCCGTTTATCCTGGCGAGCCTCGAAGTCGAAATGATGGAATAGCATGCTGGCGATCTGTTTGAACAAGCGTGGCAAAATTGGTTTTTCATTTAAAATAGAATCGAGATCACCGTGAAAAATAACCTTTTTGGAATGCATGCGCAGGGGAAAGCCCGGGCGACCACATTGGCTTTCATTTCCGGGATCATGCTTTTATGGCCGGGTTGTAGCGGATCGAAACCGACACCCGCTACAGGTTGGGAAAAGCTGCCCGGCATGCTCGGGCATATCGTGCCACCAACTTTTCCGGACCGGGATTTTGTCATTACCGATTATGGTGCAGCCGGAGACGGTGAAACGGATTGTAGTGAGGCATTCGAATCCGCGATAGCTGCGTGCAATGCAGCCGGCGGAGGCCGTGTGGTGGTACCGGCAGGGACATTTTTAACCGGTGCCATCCACCTGAAAAGCAATGTGAATCTGCATGTTAACCGCAATGCGACCATTTTGTTCAGCCGCGACACCGATCAATTCCTGCCCGTCGTTTATACACGATTCGAAGGTGTCGAATGCATGAATTATTCACCATTCATTTATGCGTATGAGCAGGAAAATATCGCGATTACGGGCAGCGGCACCCTTGATGGCCAGGCAGACAATGATAGCTGGTGGGCATGGAAAAGCAGAGAAGGCCCGCTGAGCGGAGAGCCTGACAGGTTGAAGCTTTTTGAAATGGCAGAAAATGAAGTGCCGGTTTCCGAACGTGTCTTCGGCAAAGGTGCTTATCTGAGACCCAATTTTATTCAACCCTATAAATGTAAAAATATCCTGATCGACAGCGTGACCATCAAGCGTTCGCCGATGTGGGAAATTCATCCGGTGCTCAGCGATAATATTACTGTGCAGAACGTCACGATTATCAGTCACGGCCCTAATAATGACGGTTGCAATCCGGAATCATCGAAAAATGTGCTGATCAGGAATTGCTATTTCGACACGGGCGATGATTGCATCGCGATCAAATCAGGCAGAAATGCCGATGGCCGCAGAGTTGGCGTAGCCAGTGAGAATATCATTGTACAAGGCTGCACCATGCGGGAGGGGCACGGCGGTGTTGTGATCGGCAGCGAGATGTCGGGTAGTGTGCGCAATGTATTTGTGGAAGATTGCGTGATGGACAGCCCCAATCTCGACCGCGCGCTGCGCATCAAAACCAATTCGATGCGGGGTGGAGTTGTCGAGCAAATTTATATGCGCAATGTGGAAATCGGTGAAGTCAGCGACGCCGTTATCCGGGTGAATTTTGAGTATGGCGAGGGCGACAGCGGCCCGCACACACCGGTTGTGCGTGACATCTTCGTCAGCAATGTCACCAGTAAGAAAAGTCGCTATGCCATCCGTATTGCCGGCTATGAGCGCTCGCCAGTCTCTAATTTGCAGCTCGAAAATTGCCGCTTTGACGGTGTGCGAGATGGTAATAGGCTGGCTCACGCAACAGGTTTGCGCATGAAAGATGTTTTTATGAATGGCGAATTGCAAAAATAGGAGGCGGAATGCGAAAGGTCTGTTCTCAGTGGTGTGCCAAAAAAGGATGGATGCGACCTTTGTTGATGAGAAATGGCCTTTTTACGGCACTTGCGACGTTGCTCGCAGTCAGCACTCTTCATGCACAGAACGTCGGCAAAATTGCCGGCGCTGTTACGGAGGCTGAAACAGGCGAATCGCTGCCCGGTGCAAATATTCTCATCGTCGGGACCACAAAAGGTGCTGCAGCCGATGCGAACGGTGACTATTTCATTCTGAATGTTCCGCCGGGACGATATGAACTGCGCGCAAGCATGATCGGATACCAGCCGATGAAAGTGGTCGATGTGATCGTCAATGCCGGGAGAACCACCACCATCGATTTTAAGCTTGTCAGTGAGATACTGGAAGGCGAAGAAGTGGTGATTGTAGCGGTTCGCCCTGATATTGAGCGCGACAAAACCTCGACCAGCGCTATTGTGCGTTTCGAAGATGTGCAGACTTTGCCGGGCGTCCGCGATATCAGCGACGTTCTCAATCTGGCGGCTGATGTCAGCGACGGCCACTTCCGTGGTGGACGTGTTGGTGAAGAATACTACACGCTGCAAGGCATGGGCATCGTCAATCCGCTCGATCGCTCCTCGGCGTTTTTGCCCATTATGAGCGGTGTTGAAGAAGTAGAAGTGATCACCAGCGGTTTCGGTGCGCAATACGGCAATGCACAGTCCGGCGTGGTCAATATCTCCATGAAAGAAGGCGATCGGAACGCCTGGCACACGCGCGTAGAGTCACGAACTCGAGCGCCAAGCCGAAAACATTTTGGCCCGAGCGTATTTGACCCGAATGCGAATGATTACCTTAGGCTGCTAATGCAGGGGGATATTTGGCTGACCGGTGATCCGGAGGCGGACCAGGTGCAACCGTATTACGGCTCAATGGCGTCGGGATTGACAAGCAGTTTTGCAGGGGATACGCTGGTACAGGTTGCGGTGGCGGAGTTGCTTTGGCAGCAAACCCGGCGCGATATCGGCAGAACGTACGGCGATGAAGTCGATTACTCTATCGAAGCGGCAACTGGTGGCCCGATCAACGATAAAATGCGCATGTTCATGGCATTGCGCGCCAACAAGCAAAATCCTGTTTTTCCGACCGAGCTACCGAATGCCGAATATCAGGGTATGGGCAATATCGTCACAGACCTCGGCGGCTCGGCAACGCTGCGGCTGAGCGGTGGCTTTACGCACCAGCGCGATAATGTCTTTCCGAGCACAAACAGTGTCAGTGGCTATCAGCGCTGGCTATGGGATCGCATCACCGGCATCCGCAGCCGGAAAAGAGTCAACACTCAGTTGGGGGCGCGCTTTACCAAAGCGCTCAGTCAGAGCACGTATTACGAACTGAAATTGAACTCGCTTTTTACCGACAACACGCTCGGCTCCTCGCCGGTTCCCGATGTCCTGCCCGACTCGGTTGATTTTAACTGGGTGGTGAGCACCATTTCCTATCCGAACAACAATTCCCCGGATCGATTAAACTATCAGGTCGGCAATGATACCTTCAATAAAGAAAAAACCCGCACTTTGACGTTTGATGGTTCGTTCACCAGCCAGGTCACCAATGCTCACCTTTTCAATACAGGTGTGCAAATCAATTCCTATCTGATCGACGTTTCGAATTTTTTGAACGTACGTTCGACCCGATATCTTGAAAATTACACTGCACATCCATTGGAAGCGGCAGCTTATTTGCAGGATAAAATGGAATTCGAAGGCATGATTGCCAACATCGGAATGCGTTTTGATCTCTGGTATTCTGGGGTGGATTATTTTCCTGACCTGTACACACCGTTTGGCAACTCCGATTCATTGGGTCAATTTGATTCGGAGAATGCCGTTCAGGAAAAGTCGCCGGTGTATATGCGGTTGCAGCCACGTATTGGCGTATCATTCCCGGTTTCAGAGAACACCGTTTTTCATCTCAATTACGGTTCGTTTATGCAGCGACCATCCTTCCAGTACATTGTTTCGAGACGGGTTGGGCAGCGCCTGAACGATCCGCTGATCCTTGGTAATCCGAAGCTCGAACCGGAGACCACCAATAGCTACGACATTGGCGTCGTGCAATCCCTTGGAGAAGGCTTTACCCTGGACATCAGTGGCTACTATAAAGATGTTAAAAATCTGGTGCAGCAAGCAGGTTTCATCGACGAGAGAGCTGGCTATCAGGTGGATTCCTATTTCAATCTCGATTATGCCGACATTCGCGGATTCCGGGTCGCGCTGAACAAAAGGCGAGGCGCATTCACGGGCTCGGTCAATTATCAATACGGCTATGCAACCGGAAAGAGCGCCACCGCCACCGCCGCAAGCCCTTTATTCAACCGCGACACGCTGGGCACGATAACAACTGATCTGACCAATGTGCCAACCCGCGATATCCTGCTGGATTTTGACAGAACGCATAATGTGGTGATAACGGTTGGCTATGCTACCGGCAACAATTGGGGGCCAATGCTTTTCAATGCCAACCCCTTTTCGGACATGACGATATCGTTGCATTCCATCATCCGAAGCGGCCGGCCGTATACTTCACCTTCAGACATCAGGCTGATCAATGTCAAGCGCGCGCCGATGGAATACAATTCCGATCTGAGAGTGACGAAAGCATTCAGAAATTTCTTCGGCGTGCCGGCGAGCTTCTACGCGGAAGTGTTTAACCTGTTTAACAACAAAATACTGAACTACGATTATCTTTTTGACCGGCCCACCCCGACCAATCCCAATCTGCAGTTGCAATATTATGAGCAGTATTCCATCGACGATCCAAACAATGGAATTCGCTACTGGTGGGATAAGGGCAGACAAGGGCCGTTTCGTGTCGACCAGTCGTTCTTGATTTATGACAATCAGCCGAGGTCGTTCAGCTTCGGTATGGTGCTAGAGTTTTAACTAATCGGTAAAGAAACTATGAAACGAATCGGATTCATTATCCTGTTACTGCACATCTCACTCGTCGCCGCCTTTTCGCAACAACGCGACTGGCGGGTGCACACGCGTGGGCTGTTGCATCAAAATGTTTACAATACCGGAGAATTGGGACGAGCATACAACGCCGGTGGCACGATTCAGCCCGGCAGCTCTTCGATGGAATGGCCACCGAATTCCAGCATGGTGCTCGACCGTGTCAACTATCCGGGGCAACATAACTCCTTCGGCAGTGGCATCTGGATTTCGGGCACACGTGCGGGTAACAGAATTTTTGCCTTTTGTGGCGCAACTTCCAACACCAATGGTGATCCTGTACCGGTGTTGGGTGTTTACAGCACGCCCGTGGAGCTACAAAAAATCGAAAATTTTCCCGTGCTGGAAAATGGCGAGCTGAATCCGGCCTTTAATCCGGATGAAGCTGAGGAGATCATCATCTCGGCATGGGATACGCCGGTAGGCATTCGGGTCACGCGCACCAGCCGCGCATGGAGCTATCCCGGCTACGACAGCTTTATCATATACGAGTATGCGTTCGAAAACATCACCAGCGAAACCATCAGCGATGTGTTTATCACTTTTGCGAACACATTCGCACCCTCCATGTTTGGATACCAGAGAAATCATGGCGCCTGGTCGGAAGCGGCCTTTCGCGGACAGCCACCTTCAGGTTTGGGCGATCACTTCGCACGTTATGATTTGAAGCGCTGGATGAGCTACAATCATGAACGCGACGGCTTGCCCGATCCGAATTTTTTTGAGGTCTGGTCTCAGGAAGGCAATCGAGGTGGTTTGAATTCGCCCCAGGCAGTTGGTTTGCTGGTGCTGCACTATGATTATGACCATTTGAGCCGCCGGAACCAGACTGAACAGGTTTTTTACGCGCGCACAGATAGTGCTGGCATGTGGGATCGAAATGACAAGGCCAAACAGCCCTTTCTGCTGCGCTATGAAAACGGCAACCTGCCAGGCGATTCGAAAACCGGTACCTGGATGAATCCCATTTTGCCAAGAAAAACAGGGATTTGGAATACTGTCACGGATTCGACCCGATTTGTTGACCAGTTTGAGCCGGAACTGTGGGATTACTGGAAGGGGCGCACCTATAGCTCGGCAAATCTCTCCTGGTGGCAGCCGGTTTCGCGTGCCTATGGTTTTTACCCATATATCCTGGCGTCCGGCGAAACCATGCGCTTCACCGTAGCGGAACTTGCAGGCTATGGCCCGGGCGTGGCTGGTGATAGAATTTACAAGGACCTCGGTGGTACCGTACGCGCTGGCGTGGATGCGGGAGCCTGGTTCAATCCGGTGCCGAGCTGGTACGACACGCTGCAATACCCGCACTTAGGTAGCAAAATTTATATGGGCAGCACATATTTGCAGGATCATCCGTTGCCTTGGTACGTCACTCCCGGCGTCGTGTCGATTCGCGATGTTGCTGATCGCGCAATTGAAATGTATACCGGCCAACCACTGATGAAGTATGATACCTTGCAATACAAACCGGAAGAAGCGCCTGCCACCGGCAGCTACAACACCATTCCTATTCCGTTTCCAGCACCGGCCATTCGTATCGAAGATACCCGCGCCGCAGCGAATAGAGTGATTTGGGGGCCGCAGGTAGAATCCTTTTCTACACCGAGACTGCGTGCAGCCTTAAGCCATTACGAAGTGCTTCGAGCGCCACATCCGCTGGGGCCATGGACGGTTATCGCCACCGTTTCCCCGCAGGATCCGGAATTTTTTGGCGACGGCGTATACTCTGTGATCGATCCTGAAAGCAATCTCGGTGACAACGTCGCATACGCAGTGGTCTCGGTCGATATGCAGGGAGGAAGGAGCGGCATGACCAACCTGACGACTCATGAAACGCAGGCGCCACCTTCCGAAAGGCTCGCAAAAGTCTATGTCGTGCCGAATCCGCTTATCGTGACCAGCGGGCTGTCAGGTTCAGACCCGAGCGGTGAAATCGGCGACAGAATTCAGTTTCTGGGATTGACAAAGCGTTGCACTATCCGAATTTTTTCCTACACCGGCCAGTTGGTAATGACAGTCGAGCATGATCGCGAAACCTTTGGCAATCCCTGGTATCAACTCAGCATCAACAATCAAATTATCGCTTCCGGCGTGTACTATTTCGTCGTCGAAGACCGCGACACTGGCGAGCGGGCCAATGGCAAATTTGTCGTCATTCATTAATTTAACCTTGATGGTAAAATTGATATGAATTCTCAGATCATCAAAAAGCGATTTTTCTCAGCAGTGATGTTGGCGGCCATGCTGTGCGCGAATGCTTCGTTCTCTCAAAAAGTTGGCAGCACATCCATGCAGTTTCTCAAGGTCATGCCGTCGGCACGGGCAACGGCTTTGGGGGAGGCATATTCGGTATGGGCGACTGGTGCAGAAGCGGTTTTCTGGAATCCAGGCGGGCTGGCGGCAATCGACAATATGGAATTCTCGACCACGTATGTCGATTGGCTCTTTGATGCAAAGCAGGGCGCGCTGGCAGTTGCGTTTTCCATCCAGGGCTTCGGAGCCATTGGCGTTCAGGTTCAGTATGTCGACTATGGCGATTTCGAAGAGACCACCAATGAACGACCCTACATCAACGATCCAGACAATCCGGGATTGACGGGCAGAACCTTCAGCCCGTTCAGCTATCTGGTCGGCCTGTCCTATGCGCGCTCGCTGACGGATAAATTTTCGGTAGGTGCGAGTATCAAGTTCGCTCACGAATCACTGTTCAATGGCCAGCGGGTCACGGCGCAAATTCGGCAAGGCGTGTTTGGCGAAGTCGATACCTGGGCGAATGGCATGCTGTTCGATTTTGGTATCCGCTACAATACCGGCTATCGCTCCATTTTTATCGGCTCGGCTGTGCAAAATTTTGGCGCGGATGTCGAGTATGCCAACGAATCGAATCCAGTGCCACTGCTGTTTCGTTTTGGCGTCGGCGCAGATGTAATCGGCTCGAATGGACTATTGCGCTCCGGCAGTGAAGCGAGCCGTTTGAGCGTGGCATACGATATTTTTCACCCCAACGATTATGCGCAGCAAATGCATGTGGGGGTGGAATATGAATTTGCCGGCGCTTTTGCCCTGCGGGGCGGATACAAGTTCAATTATGATTTCGATGGCTTGACCCTCGGCGCCGGCATTAAACATAAGATTGAAGGACTGCGATTGTCGGTGGATTATAGTTACGGCGAAATGGGCACCTATCTCGGCCATATTCAGCGGATCAGTTTAGGGATTATTCTGCCATGAAAAATTCAATCTTTAATTTGTCTGATATTTGCCAAAATTCTTACGCAAAACCGCGAAGATGCAAGAATTACGCAAAGCTTTTTCTTTCCGTAACCTTTGCTACTCTGCGTCTTTGCGTGCCGCTTCTTCTCTTTTCCCAGCCACTTTTTGCGCAGGGATACGGCGGGCCGCTCACCTTTCAGGGCCTCGACCGCACTGTGCTGCATTCGGCCGGCAGCAGCGCAATGGGAGGCATTTCTGTCGGCATCAGAGGGGATGTCGGATTGATGTTTCAGAATCCGGCTGCCCTGACATCACTGTCAGGACTGCAAATTTCGGCAGGCGGAACGCATCTCTCCACAGACGTGGAGCAGGAGCAGAATTACGCACCCGTGCGATATTACCCCAACCTGAGCGTACTGCTGGAAAATTTAACGGCGCAAATTCCGGATCCGGATTCAACGCGTCTCGGTTTCACGCCGCAAGACAGTGTGCAAAGGGCATTTGATACTATCGGGCCGAACTGGTCGCGCTCCAGCAACCGTGGAGCACCCCAGCAGGCTACGCTCGCCACGCCACTCACCTCCGGTTCGTTCAAAATTGTGGCGGGAGTTGGAGTGGTCGAATACGCCAATCTGGATCATTACTATCAGAACAACAATGTGCTGTCACCGACCATCCTGTCACAGCGGCCATTGCCGACCTTGCGGCCATCGGATGGCGATCCGCTCCACGTCGAGTGGTCGCAGGCGCTGCGTTCGCGCGATGGAGCAATACAAGGCTATGGCATTGCCGTGGCCGGGAAAATTGAAAAGTACAATCTCTCCATTGGCCTGAGCGGCTTGATTCTGCAAGGCAGCAGCGACGATTTCGAGCAACAGACCGGCAGAGGCAGGCTGACTTTTTATTCAAATGCCTTCCGGGCCGAATCGCTGCCGAGAACCATTACAAAAACCGGCACATCGGATTTCAGAGGTGAGGAGCTGACCTTGAGCAGCATCCTTTCCGGCCGCTACCTCAGCATCGGTTTCGCGATGAAGCTGCCGATGACCATTACGCGAAAATACAATATACAAGTCGCAACAGATTCCGCCGGCACATCAGCCATTTCAACGATGCAGGGAGAAGAGCAGTTGAAGCTGCCGTGGCGTGGCACGGTCGGACTTGCGCTGACGCCGCGGGAAAAGCTAACTTTTGGTTTTGAATATGAGTTTCGTCCCTACGATTCGGTCAAATTCGTCGATGTACAGGGCAATGAGTCTTCACCATGGCTTTCGGCGTCGGTTTTTCGAATCGGTGGCGAATATAGGCTTACGCCCTGGCTGGCGCTGCGCGGTGGCATGCGCGGATCTGCAGAAGTCTTTCAAGCTGAAGGAAATTATATCGATGGTGAACCGGTTACCTACACTGTTTATTCTGCCGGAGTCGGTGTGCTGATTTCCGGCTTTCATGTGAATGCGACTTACGAAAACACTTCGACGAAATACCAGGATGTCTGGGCTAGCGCGATCAGCAAAAACAGTGAAAAAAGGCATGTTCTTGCGGCGCAAATCATATACGAATTGCCATGGTTAAGCCAATAAGAGAAAACGGCTTTCACCGGGATGTGGAGCAAAATCGCCAATGGGAACTTAAACTTTTGGTGCTCCGGCGAGCTGTTTGCAAGTAAACCATTCACATTATTCTAAATTCATTAAAGGAGGTTTGTAATGAAAAAGCTTGGTACATGTGTCATCACCCTGACGGCTTTGCTGATTTCTTCAGCAGCGCTCTATGCGCAAACTGCGGGAGATTATCAATCGCGCGCAAGTGGCAACTGGAGTGCAGCCCAAAGTTGGCAAATTTATAATGGCGCAACCTGGGTAAACAGCCCAACGGCGCCCTCGGGCTCCGAGACCATCACGGTGCAGGGCACAGACTCGATTTTTGTGGATGCAGCGGTTTCCATTACCGGAACGCTGGTTGTCAAAGACCAGGGCAAAGTGGAAGGCAATAGCAGCTTGACCATTGCTGACGGCGGAGTTTATCAGCACGACCGGGATGGCGGCAGCATTCCGCTCTCGACCTGGGCAGAAGGCGCGACCCTGCTGCTCACCGGTGTGACTGCTGTAGCTCCAGACGATAGAAATCAGGATTACTACAACATCACTTTCAATACACCTGGCATGCTTTCAAATCTCAATATGGCGCTGGACAGCACGACCGTTAGCGGAGACGTCAGAGTCATTGATACTGGCAGCGCCCGGTGGTATTTGACTTCGACGACTTCCCTCGACACTTCAATTGTTACCATTCTGGGCGATGTGATTGTTGAAGGCGGCACCTTTGCGACACAGGGAACAGGCAATGCCGTGACCACCTTTATTGTCCACCACTATGGCAATATTGTTGTTACCGGTGGCAGCTTCGCCATTTCCAGAGGATCGCAAGGCAGTGGTTCCGGTACCACGACCTGGTACCTGCACCAAGGCAATTTTTCCATTTCGAATGCCGAAGCGCGCAACTCCAATCCGACGCCCGGTAATGCAAAATTTGTCTTCGCCAAAGCCGATACACAACAAATTACTTTTGAAAATGTAGAATATGCCGGCGGCGACGTGCATTTTGAAGTATCTGACAGCACGACTCTGGACATTACCCAAAATTTCCGCGCCAATGGTCTGCTTATCAACCGTGGGGAAATCATGGCGCCCGACTCATTGATCTTCATGGATGGTGCCATATATGAGCATGCCCGCGATGGAGGCAGCGTCCCTGTGTCCTACTGGGAAGTCGGTTCTACGGCACTGTTTACCGGAATCACTACTTCGACGCCAGATAACCGAGGCCAGGATTACTATAACCTGACGCTTGATACCCCTGATTTGCTTTCGAATCGCGATATGGATTTGGCTGATCGCACCATTGGCGGCGACATCACCCTTTTGAACTCGGGCGGCTCACGCTGGCGTCTGGTTGGCGGTTCGTCGGGAACCATCACCATTATGGGTGATGTCATTGTACAAAACGGCTCCCTCGAAACCCAGGGCACCTCCAGTGCAACAGATGTGATCATCAACCACCATGGCAATGTCAATGTAACCGGCGGCACTTTTTCTGTCAGCAGAGGCAGCCAGGGCGGCGTTGGCACCACAAAATGGTATATGCTCGAAGGCGATTTTTCGATTGCGGATGCAACGACCAGAAATTCGAATACCGACGGTGCGACCTTTATTTTTGCAAACCAGAGTGGCACGCAAAACATCACACTGACCAATGTCGATTATGGCAGCGGCGGCTTGCCGATTCAGGTCGATAGCGCTGCAACGCTGAACATGGGTACCGATGAGTTCGGTGGCAGCGGCAACTTTATCATCAAAAACGGCGCAACGCTCGCAACAGCGCACACAGGCGGCATTGCGGGCGCGTTGCAAACGACCGGCACGATCACTCTTGACGAGGGTGCGAGCTACATATTTAACGGCACTGAAGCGCAGGTTACCAGCACCGCCATGCCAGCCACCGTGCTCGGCTTGACCATTGACAATGCGGCTGGCGTTGAATTATCGCAAGCAACGGCGATTAATGGTGTACTCAGATTGGTGGCCGGTGTCTTCAACAACACGATTGCCTTTACACTTGGCGACAATGGTTCGATTTCGTATGAGGGCGGCAGCCTGCTTATCCCGACTTCGGTTGAACAGCTGTCTGAACTGCCGTCGGAGTTTGCGCTATCGCAGAACTACCCGAATCCATTCAACCCGACAACCACCATTCGTTTTGATATCCCGCAGGCAAGTACGGTGCAAATCAGTATCTACAACAGCATCGGCCAATTGGTGCGTACCCTGGTAGATGGTGAATATGCGCCGGGCGCGTACACCGTGACCTGGGATGCACGCGATGATGCCGGTCTGCGTGTTGCGAGCGGTTTGTACTATTATAAGCTGATCGCAGGGGATTTTGCTTCGGTGCGCAAGCTTGTGTTGATGAAGTAGCTCCTCATTTCAATTGCATGAAGCCGCAAAGATGCAAAGTTGAAGCCAATCACCTTATGCCTCCTTGCGGCTTCACATTATTGCACGTGCCGTTCAAAAGCCAATTTGCTCGAAAACCTTCCACCTGAGAAGTCATGCGGTTCGCATCGGCTTGTTGCAAAAAAACATCGCGGAGAAGCAAAAATCGTGAAAAAAATCTTCCTGTTCGCTATTGCGCTGGCTTTCACCGGCGATTTGTTGTATGCACAAATTTACATCGCACCGGATGGTGATGACCTCAATCCCGGAACAATCGCTCAGCCTTTTGGCACTCTTGCCAAAGCGGTAGCGGTTGTACAGCCGGGTGATACCATTTACGTCCGCGGCGGCAGCTATTCCATCATCAGCCCGATCACCATCAGTTCATCAAAAAGTGGTTTCGACAGCCTTAAGGTCACTTTGACAGCTTTTCAGGATGAAGTGCCGCTTTTTGATTTTTCCGCTCAGCCCTTCAGCCTGAAAGGCCTCAGTCTGCGTGCCGATTACTGGCATATTCGCGGGCTGCAAATCAAAGGTGCGGGCGACAATGGCATGGAGATCAATGGCGGCTCGAACAATATCATCGAAAATTGTGCATTTTATGAAAACCGTGACACCGGCTTGCAACTCAGCAATGGCGCCTCGAACAACCAGATCATCAATTGCGACTCCTATTTTAACGCGGATCCGCCGGATTATGGCGACGCCGATGGTTTCGCTCCCAAACTCACCGTCGGCAGCGGCAATAATTTTTATGGTTGTCGCGCCTGGGGCAATTGCGACGATGGTTGGGATGGCTATCTGCGAGGTGCGAATGATGTCACCACCACGCTCGAAAATTGCTGGACGTGGGGCAATGGCTATCTGAAGGATGGTACCGATCCGGGCTCGCAGGCAAACGGCAACGGTTTTAAAATGGGAGGCGGCGACAACAGCAACAGCGAGCGCCTGATGCACCACATGATTCTGATCAAATGTGTCGCTTTTGGCAACAAAAACAAGGGTTTCGATCAGAACAACAACCTCGGTTCGATGACACTATTGAATTGTTCCGGTTATGCGAATCTTGCAGCCAATTACAGAATTCAGCGCACGCTCAACAGCGGACAAAATTTGACCATTAAAAACAGCTTGTCGTTCGAAGGCAATGTGCAGTTGGGAAACTTTGCGATTCAGGAGGCCAATAGCTGGCTGGCCAATTTTGTGGTTACAAGCGAAGATTTTGTCAGCCTCGCTGCTGAACAGGCAGCTGCGCCGAGGCAAGCAGATGGCAGTTTACCGGAATTTGAATTTTTACACCTGGCGCAGGGCAGTGATCTCATCGATGGGGGTGTGGATTTGGGATATGCTTTCAAGGGTACCGCTCCGGACCTCGGCGCTTTCGAGAGCGACTATATCACTTCGATTAGCGATAATGCGATTCCTGAAAGCTATCATATTTATCAAAATTACCCCAACCCATTTAACCCGAATACGACCATTCAATTCCAGTTGGCTGATCCCGATAAAGTCAGAATCACAATTTATAATGCCCTGGGCGAGCAGGTTTCAGTGCTATACGACGGTTACCTGGCCAGCGGTACACACAAATTCAAATTTAATGCAGATGGTTTGGCAACCGGAACCTATTTCTATCGGATCGAAACACAATCCTTTTCGCATTTGCGAAAAATGATGCTGGTAAAGTAGATCAGAGCAAAGAAGGTAGCGGAGCTGTTCAGCGGTTATCGTGCAGCCGGTTCCTGTTCGGCTGTTTGGGACGCGCATGCGGCGGCGAGTGGCATTTATTGCTATCGCCTGAGCGCTGGAGGTGAGTTCACTGCTGCGCGCAGGCTCTTATTGCTGCGATAAGCTGAATCAGTACAAATTTGAGCCGCCTGTTATTTATCAGCTATAAATGAAATGAACGCTCAGGATTATAGAAAATTTATCAATTCGTTAAGGAGAGCATGGACCAAGAATCTATTCTCTGCGTTGCTTTGCATCTTTGCGCATTTGCGTGATAAGCTGTGCATGGCATTGCCTTCCTTGATCATTTTTTTTGCTGCCAGCACCCAGTTCTGCAATTCACAGCAGTTGGCATTCCCGGGAGCGGAAGGCTTTGGCCGATTCACCGGCGGTGGGCGAGGCGGCAGTGTCATCGAAGTCACCACTTTAAGCGACAACGGCCCTGGCAGCCTGCGCGCTGCGATAAAAGATGAGCGTACTCGAACCATCGTCTTTCGCGTTTCCGGCACGATTGTTTTGCAATCTGCACTTGAAATCAAGCATGGCAATCTTACTATTGCCGGGCAAACCGCGCCGGGGGATGGCATCTGCCTGCGCGATTACCCAATGCTCATCCAAGCCGACAATGTCATTATTCGCTACCTGCGCGTGCGCCTCGGCGATGTCCACAAGCTGGCTGAAGATGCCCTGAGTGCATTTTTTCAAAAAGACCTCATCATCGACCACTGCTCTTTCAGCTGGGGCACCGACGAAGTGCTGACCGTGCGGGATAATCGGAACAGCACGGTGCAGTGGTGCATTATCAGCGAGAGTCTCAATGCGTCCTATCACCCAAAGGGAAAACATGGCTATGGCGGCATCTGGGGCGGGCAGGGTGCGACATTTCACCATAATCTCATCGCTCATCACGCCAGCCGCACGCCAAGAATCAATGGCAGCCGATACAGTCATGAACCGGAAAAAGAGCTGGTCGATCTGCGCAACAATGTGATTTACAATTGGGGTTTCAATAACGTTTATGGCGGAGAAGGAGGGCGAGTTAACCTGGTCGCCAATTACTACAAAGCCGGACCCGCTTCCCGCCACAGAGATCGCATTGCCGAACCATTGAATGCTGCAGGCCGTTGGTACGTGGCGGAAAATGTGGTGGTGGGCTTTCCCGAGGTCAGCTGGGATAATTGGGACGGCGGCATGCAGGGCGATTTTTGGCGAAAGGTCAGGGCTGAAAAGCCGCATCCGGTCGTGCCTGTTGAAGAACAGCAAGCTGAAAATGCATTTGAACTGGTGCTGAAACACGCCGGCGCAATCCTGCCCAGGCGCGATGCTGTGGACGCACGTATCGTGAAAGAAGTACTGACCGGCACGGCTGCATACGCAGGTGGTAGGGGAATCATCGATTCTCAGCATCAGGTCGGAGGCTGGCCGGTTTTGCATTCCACTGTTGCGCTGGAAGATAGCGATCATGACGGCATCGCTGATGCGTGGGAGTTACAGCACGGGCTGAATCCAAACGATGCCAGTGATCGAAATAGAGATTTTAACAGCGATGGATATACCAACCTGGAAAAATATTTGAACAGCCTTGCGAAAAAGGCTCATATTGCAGGTTCAAAATCCATGCAGGATGGGCTTCAAAAATGAAATCATGCAGATGCGAATCGTTCATGCCGGGAGCTCTATGCCACTTTTGCTGAAATTTTCCAAGACACCTAAGATAGCATATCTGAGTATCTTGTGCCTGTCTGCTTGTTTTACCGGGAAAAATGTCCTGGCGCAAATGAATGCCGCAGACGGCTGGGCCTCGGTTAACGAACCGGGGCAAAATGGTACCACCGGCGGGGCAAACGGTGATGTGGTTGTGGCAACCAATACCACTGAATTCCTGACCTACATCCTGAAAGCTGATCCGTATATCATACATGTCAATGGCACCATCAACCTGGCAGGCATGATCAGCATGCAGTCCAACAAAACTGTTGTTGGTGTCGACAGCAATGGTATCATCCGTGGCGGCGGGCTGAATATTTCAGGCAAATCGAATATCATTATTCGCAACCTGCTTTTCGAAGGCAGTGTTGACGATGCCATCAATGTGCAGGAAAGCTCTCATCATATTTGGATCGACCATTGCGATTTTACCAATGCATATGATGGTGCTGTCGACATCAAACGTGGATCGGATTTCGTGACGGTGTCCTGGAACAGGTTTTACAATCACGATAAAACATCCCTGTTGGGCCATTCGGACAACAACGGCGCGCAGGATATCGGTCATTTGCGCGTGACGTATCACCACAACTGGTACGATCATACGGTACAACGCCATCCGCGCGTGCGCTTCTCTGCTTTGTGCCATGTCTATAATAACTATTTCATCGGCAACAACTACGGCGTCGGCTCGGCAATGGATGCCGAAGTGCTGGTAGAATACAACTATTTTAAAAATGTCAAAGACCCGACACTTGTCGGTGTTGGTGCTTCCGGCCCGGGTGATCTGGTTGAGCGGAACAATATTTTCGATAACTGCACGAACCCTGCCCAGACGCGTGGCACCGTGCCCGAGCCACCCTATAGCTATGCGCCGGACAGCGCTGCGGCAATCCCTGCCATGCTTGAAGCTGGTGCGGGTAGAATTGGCTACAATCCCGCAACTTCAATTGCCGATGATGCAAAAAATGCTGTGCTCAAGAGCTTTGAGCTCGTTCAAAACTATCCGAATCCCTTTAATCCAAAGACGACCATCCAGTTTCAGCTTCCGGAGCCGGAACATGTCAGATTGACAATTTACAATTTATCGGGGCAGGAACTGGCAGTCCTGTTGGATGAAAGGTTGACTGTTGGCACGCATCGCATCGCATTTGATGCCGGGCACTTGTCGAGCGGCCTTTATCTGTATCAATTGAGAGCCGGGCACTTCACTCGAGTTAAAAAAATGCTGTTCACCAAATAGTATGTTGCGGCGAAAATATTGAGAGCGAAACTATGCTCCTGCTTAAGAGATTGCTTGTCGGCAAGCACCCGGGTTGAAAATGCCAACTGCCAAAATCGAAGTCGCGAGCAACTTATTGAAAATATCCCATCATGAATTTTTTTGAATATTGTTGCTGAATATTGATTCACGCGATAATGCTTGCCTTTTAATCTGCATTGATTTTGTTGATTTAAGAACATGAAGTGGTGATGATCTACCAGAAATTCATAGCAGCACTTTGCAGCAATCTGTTCAATTGAAGTCAAAGCAAGATAAGCAATTTCATCAAAGCGGGAAAATGATGCATATTCGGATTAAGCTATTGATCATCGTCTGCAATCTGCTCGTGTCTGACACGGCGTCGATGCTTGCGCAGGTTTGGCAATCTGATCTTGGCAACGGTGACTACAAAAATCCTGTCATCTGGGCAGACTACTCCGATCCGGATGTGATTCGTGTCGGGGAAGATTTTTATATGACCGCATCATCGTTTCATTGCGTTCCGGCATTGCCCATTCTTCATTCCAAAGATTTAGTAAATTGGGAAATCATTAACTATGCTGTATCGCGCTTTCCAGATACCTATTTTAATGTGCCGCAGCATGGCAATGGCGTCTGGGCGCCATCTCTGCGCTATCACGATGGCTGGTTTTATATCTATTGGGGCGATCCGGATAGAGGTGTTTTTATGGTGCGCACGCGGAATCCCCGCAAGGATTGGTCTGCGCCGGTTCTGGTCAAGAAGGCTTACGGCAATATCGATCCCTGTCCTTTGTGGGATGATAATGGCAAGGTGTACCTGGTGCACGCCTTTGCGAATAGTCGCGCCGGCCTAAGTCATGTTTTACAATTGCAGGAATTGAATGCAGATGGTGCGACTGTTACCAAAAACCGGAACATCATCATATCAGGTTTGCCGGAAAACCATACCTTGGAAGGCCCAAAATTCTATAAGCGCAACGGCTGGTATTATATTTTTGCGCCGGCAGGTGGAGTTGCAACCGGCTGGCAAATGGTTTTTCGGTCAAAAGAAATTTGGGGGCCTTACGAAGGTCGAAAGGTCTTAGCGCAGGGGAACACAAATGTCAACGGTCCGCACCAGGGTGGCTGGATGGAGCTGGAAAGCGGACAAAATTGGTTCATGCACTTTCAAGAGCTTCAACCATTTGGCAGAATCGTTCATTTGCAACCTGTGAGATGGATTGACGGGTGGCCTGTAATCGGAAATGATCAGGATGGTGACGGGATCGGTGAGCCAGTGGCTGGGTTCATCAAGCCAGCAACAAAGGCAGGCTATCCCGCAAGAGCCTTGCAAGCATCGGATGAATTTAATGATCGGCAGTACAATCTGGCCTGGCAATGGCAAGCCAACTATTACGATCATTGGTATTCATTGTCTGAAAGGCAGGGACACTTGCGATTGCATGCACAATACCATGATTCGCCGGCATCTCTGTGGATGGTGCCGAATATTTTGGCACAGAAAATCCCCGGCCCACAATTTATTGCTACCACAAAAATCGATGCCACCAATTTGGCAAATGGGGAAAAAGCTGGATTGGTGAACATGGGATTGGATTATGCGTCGCTAACGCTCTCGCCTTCGCAGGATGGCTTTGTGTTGAACCTGACTGTCTGCAAAAACGCTCATCAGGGCTATTCCGAAGAAATAAAACAGAGCATTCAGGTAAAGTCGGGAGGCCTTTTCTTGCGGGCAATATACACCAGGAATGGCACCTGCCAGTTCGCCTACAGCACGGATGCCCAAAACTATACGAAAATCGGAGAGGCTTTTGCTGTTCGTGAAGGCAGATGGATTGGCGCAAAAATCGGTTTGTTTGCGCTTTCATCCCAAGTGACCGGCTTGAAAGGATATGCCGATTTCGATTGGTTCCGGATTGAGTGACGGTACGGGAAAATGCTTGGCATTGATACGTGCGCAAGGCTTTTAGGCAAAGCGGCATCTGATAAAAGCCAAAATGCTTGTTTCTTTAGAAATCTTGTGGCCAAGAAACATCAAATCATTAAACAGAACGGGAAGCTAAAATATGCAAATCCGGGAAATGATCAGCTCGAACGAAGCCAGGCAGTTTTCCACCGAGCAAATGCGTCAGGCTTTTTTAATCGAAAATCTCATGATGGCGGATACGATCAGTTTTTGTTATTCGCACTATGATCGTTTTATCACAGGCGGCGCCGTACCTTTGAAGCAGGCACTGAAACTCGAGACGCATGACGCCTTGCGTACAGCGCACTTTCTCGATCGGCGCGAAATGGGAGTCCTGAATATTGGAGGCGATGGGATTGTGGAAGTCGACAGCCACTCTTTCTCACTCGCAAGCAAGCAAGCTTTGTATATCGGAAAAGGCAGCAAGTCGGTCATTTTTCGAAGCGAAAAAGCCGATGACCCAGCCAAATTCTATCTTGTTTCCACGCCCGCACATCAACCTTATCCGACGCAAAAATGCGCGCTCGAGCAAGCCGATCCAACTGCTCTCGGTTCAGATGCCAATTGCAACAAGCGGACGATATACAAAATGGTCCACGATGGCGGCATTCAGAGCTGCCAGTTGGTCATGGGCTTGACTGTGTTGGCGGAGGGCAGTATTTGGAACACCATGCCGTGCCATGTACACGATCGCCGCATGGAAGTCTATTTCTATTTTGAGCTGGCTGAAAATGCGCGAATTGTGCATCTGATGGGCAAGCCACAGGAGACACGCCACTTAGTGATCCAAAACGAGCAGGCTGTCATTTCGCCGCCCTGGTCCATTCACTCTGGCTGTGGCACATCGAATTATTCGTTTATCTGGGCAATGGCAGGCGAGAACAAAGATTTCACCGATATGGATATGGTCGAAATGGCAGAATTAAAATAAAGTCGAGGCCTGTTTGCGCAGCAAAAATTTTTTTCGGCTATGGTAAAAGCCAATCTCATTTCGAGTGAATCATCAATTTCGTTTCCTGCAAGATTGCTTGATAAACTGAGGAGAATGGAAATGCAAAACGCTTTAAAATTGGCTTGTTTTACAATATCGATTTTGCTCTTAAGCTGTACTCAAGATAAGCGAGGTGGATCAGAATGGGCATCGGAGTATCCTCATGCTTTTGAAATAACCGCTGAAAACAAAGCCGACCTGGTTCAAAATGATGCGGTTGTCGTCCTGTCAATTGTCGAACTCAAGGCTAAACACCAGGATTTCAACCCGCATGCTTTCATAATCCTTGATAAAAATCAGGAAGTGCCATCACAGACGATGGACAACAACGCCGATGGGACATTGGATGAACTTGCGTTTTTAGCCAACTTTGATGCAAACGAAGCCAGGAAGCTGACGGTTCGTTATGCGGCATCAGGCAAAAAAACGCGAGACTATCGGCAGCGCGCACAGGCAGAGTTGTCACGCAAATTCGGCGGAGAGTGGCAAGGAGATAAATACATCGGCGGCTCATTTCAAAATGTTAATGCAAGCGGCGTGCGCAAGTGGCATACAGATCACACCGAGTTTTTTCGCTATGAAGGACCGGGTTGGGAATCAGATAAAATCGGCTATCGCTTTTATCTCGATTGGCGCAATGCTATCGACATTTACGGCAAAAAGACAACGGGCATGGTTCTGCAAAATGTTGGTTTGGATGGCTACGATTCTTATCATGAAATGGCCGATTGGGGCATGGATGTTTTGAAGGTCGGCGAGTCGCTCGGTATCGGTTCAATTGGCATGTGGGTGAATGATAAAGCTGTGCGTATCAACAAAATCGACAGCATTTGGTGCGAAATTGTGGCAAGTGGACCGATTTACGCACAAATTCGTACCAACTATTACGGGTGGGATATCGATGGCGCTAAAATTGACCTGGTATCCAATCTTTCAATAGCTGCTGGCAGTAGAATGACAAAACACTCGCTTGCGGTGAGGGGTAACCTCCCTAATTTGTGCACTGGCCTGGTGAAGGAAAAGGGCGTAGATTATTTTGCTTCTGAGCAAAAGGACGATGGAGAGTGGCAATATATCGCCAATTACGGCAAGCAAAGCCTGGCAGGCGATCTTCTCGGCATGGCTGTACTGTACAGGCAAGCAGATTTGCTTGAGCAGGCGGAAGATGAATTGAGCCGCGTGGTCGTGTTGCAACCGAATGCCGGTAAACTGGACTATTATTTTTTGGCAGCTTGGGAAAAAGAACCGAACGGTATCACTTCGAAAGAAGAATTTATTCACTACCTTGATGAAGTTTTGATGGAGTTGGATCGTTCCATAACAGTAAGTTTCTGATTTAGCTGTCAATAGGTTTAGAGCGGTGTCTGCGTTTTCAGAAGTTTAGACATTGCCTTAAGCAGGATTTTTATTTCGATGCTCGATATGTCTTTTCCACTCCTGATTTTTTCAAGTAGCAAGTACAGCAGCTTACAAAAAAGAGCTGGTTGCTGATTCTCGCTGCTTGAAAAAACATACAACTACATCACCGCACAATTGAGATGCAATGGCAAATTCCAGGTTCATCATTATTTTACTATTTGTGTCCGCCTGTAGCAGGGGCGTTCAGGAAAAACCGGCGGCTGAGGTATTTTTTGAAAATCATGAAGCTCGCTGGCTTCACGATGGACGTGAGCTTCCAGCCGCCGATTCCTTATATTATCTGGATCGTCCGGCGCCATTCTTTCGAAGAGAATTTACTGCAAGTCAGGCAATTAAGTCTGCCAGGCTTTACATCACTGCTGCCGGATATTATCGTGCTACCATGAATGGAATGCCGGTCGGAAGAAATGTGCTGGATCCCGCCTGGACTGACTATAGCAAAAGAATATATTATACTGAATATGACGTGACTTCACTTGTGAAGGATGGCTCCAATTGTTTGGGAGTTATTCTTGGGAATGGTTTTTACAATCCTCTGCCGCTTCGAAAGTGGGGCCACAGAAATTTAAGAACTGACACGAGTGTTGGTAAACCAACCTTTTTAGCCAAACTTTTTATTGAGTATGAGAGTGGCAAATTAGAGGAAATCGTATCAGATACCACATGGAAATATGCTTTCGGCCCGATAGTAAAAAACAGCGTCTATCTGGGGGTTGTCTATGATGCCCGAAAGGAGATAGCAGGATGGAATGTCACTGGATTTGACGACCAAGAGTGGCAAGCTGCCCGCATAAGTCAGGCTCCAGGTGGGGAGCTACAAAAAGCCTTTTTCCCACCCGTTCAAATTGCGGAGAAAATTACACCGCGTGAGATTTATTCCCCGGAGCCAGGACTTTGGATCGTGGATATGGGGGTGAATTTTACTGGCACCTATAAAATAAAGCTATCAGGAAATAGAGGGGATACCGTTACTTTTCGATTTGGTGAACGGATTTATGACGATGGAAAACTAAATCCACTGACAAGTGTCATTGGTCAGATTAAGCGGGATGGTATAGGTGGGCCGGGAGCTCCTAAAATTGCATGGCAAACAGACAGTTACATTATTGGCGATCGTGAAAATGCCTGGTTCAAACCGGAATTTACATACCACGCCTATCGATATATGGAGATCGCGGGAATGGCCGAAAAACCGCACATCTCGGATATCCAAGGCTTGGCTCTGCACAGCAACGTGATCCATGAAAATACCTTTTCATGCTCCTCGGAGTTACTCAATTCCATTCAAAAAGCGACAGAAAGAACATTTCTGTCGAATCTTGTCAGCGTTCAGTCAGATTGCCCCGCCAGAGAGAAGTTTGGTTATGGAGGAGACATCAATGCAACCAGCGAATCGTATATCTACAATTTTGATATGCAAGATATGTATCGTAAAACCATTTATGATTGGGTAGATGCAATAAACGATTCCAGCTTTGTGGATACCGCTCCATTCGTTGGGATAAAATACTGCGGGATCAGTTGGGAATCGGCCTATCTTATAACCCAGTATTACCTTTATCTGTATTACAATGATACCGCGATCATAGAAGAACTTTATGCGATGAATAATCAGTGGATGGATAAGGTTGCCCGAATTCATCCGAATGGGATTGTTGATCAAGGTCTAAGTGACCATGAATCATTGGAGCCTGTTCCTGTGCAATTGACAGGTACAGGTCACTATTTGCAATGCGCCCGAATTATGAAAACATTTGCTTTCATAATGGGTGACGAAGCTGGTGAAGAGAAATATGGAGCATTGACCGATAAATTGAAGCATGCGATAAAAACTGAATTTTGGGATAAACCGGCAACTGAAAAAATAAATCGGCAAACGCTGTTTTCCGCCCTGCTTTATCACGGAATAGTGCCACCTGACCAGATTGAATCTGCCAAAGATTCATTGCTGCAGGCCGTGAAAAATGGCCCTTCATCTCATTTTAGTACAGGTATTTTTGGTACAAAATATATCCTGGAAACGCTTTCCGAGCATGTTTCTTCGAACATCGTTTTTGATATTGTCAATAGCACCGCCTATCCTGGATGGGGATTTATGATCGATCAGGGCGCCACCACGATATGGGAAACCTGGGAAGAAAGCGACAATACGTTCTCGAATAACCACCCCATGTTTGGAACGGTGTCAGAATGGTTCTATCGTTGGTTGGGTGGCATTCGTCCTGATCCTGAATATCCAGGATTTAAAGAGTTCGTTTTGGCTCCTTCAACTCCCGATGAGCTTGACTTTGTTAATTGTACATACCACTCTCCTTACGGAAAAATTGTATCCAACTGGAAAAGAGAGTCAGCGGGCATATATTGCTATGAAATGACAGTGCCGGAAGGAAGTTTGGCAAGAGTTAGGTTGCAACATGCACACTTACAGAGAATAGAGATTAAAGAGAAACACAACAATATTGATCCGGAAGATATAAAAGGTCTGCAAACCGGACAGTTTAAATTGAGCGGAGGAGACTACTTCATCACGGTTTATGCTGAGAATTGAGAAAAAGTGTCAAAAAAACCAGAGCATTTCTGATGTATTTGATCGAAAAGACAGACATCGCCTTTGGTGCGTCCATTTCGAAGCGCATGTGATAAATACTATGGCAGTCTTTTTGATTGCATTTAATCTGAAAATAATCCAAACTTTTGCACATCAGCGTAGCTGGTTTTAAACCATCTTGATTTATTTGGGTGCCGATCAGGCTAACATTGTGAAAATATGGAATTCTTCCGGTTGGCTGAAGTCTCAGAAGCACTGGGTGTAAACTTTAATTTTTTATGCCCCTATAACTCAGGCGGATAGAGCAGTGGTTCCCTAATCCTGTTTCCCTTCTTTTAGCTTCAATAAAAACAAACGAAGAGAGTCTGAAAATATCTTTTCGAGAAAATCTTGATGACGCACCAACACATAATGGCAAAAATAAGGCAATGAAAATTTCGTAATGAAGATTTTTTAAATCTGTAGAGAGCTGACTGTTGGCCTCATAACCCAAAGGTCGTTGGTTCAAATCCAGCCCCCACTACTTACGTAAATACTTGTTTTTATGTCAAAAGGGAATCCATGTGATTCCCTTTTTTATTTGGCGGCAGGGATGATAGTGACAAGGAAAAAGGGACTCGCCGAGATAATGCAAAAGGGTCACACCAGCAAAAACAGTTTAGTTGTCGGCTCATTTGCCCTTCCCGCTTGTAGTATCTTTCGGCTGCGTTGGTTTTTCTGCACTTTTCTTTGCCGGTTTGTTCTCACCGAATCCTGCGTCGCGACAGTAGTCTCCGAAGGCGCAGGCGTAGTATCGGCTGCACCAGTAGTCGGTCAACAGGCTCACCGGCAATCACGGCCCGGGTTCTTTCCAGGCTGATCATTTGTCCGGTTTTTGACATGGCTGCCATCTCAATTTGCTCCCTTCTTGTCTGGCGCAGAAAAGCGCAGGCGCAGCGATACAATTTGCTGCGCCTGCGCCACAAATCCAACGACCGAACCATCTTCCACGACCAGTGCAGCGCCGTCGCGCTCGTTGAGCTGCGTCGCCGTCGCTCTCGCGATGGTGTAGCTGGATCTCAGCGTGCCTTCGATTTTTCTCGCTGTTGGATTGTAGCAGCGCAGAATGAAGCCGTCGCCGTTTTCTGCCGGCTTGAGGCCGCTGACCACCAGCGCCGCCGGCGTCAGCTCCAGTCCGAAACCGGACAGGGCGAATTGTGGCGCCCCCCCGCGCCGGGTCGCGCGGCAGGGCAGCAGAAAGGTCTCGATCTGTTCGTTGACCGGGCCGTAGGTTTCGAAATCCGCCCTGGTGTGAGGAATGATCGCGTAGCGGAATGTGTGGCTTCCCAAGCACTGGGCTTCCGGCGCGTCAGTGACCCAGCCGGATTCGCCCCCGGGGCGGGTCAGCAGATCGCCGCCCGAGAGAAGCCCAACGCACCGGAGCAGTGTCAGTGCCAGGGTGCCCGGTTCCTCGGCTTTGAGCTCATATTCGGGCATTCCTTCCGAAGCGATGGTCAGGCCGTGAGTGTCGTCCATCACCGTAACACCGCGCTGCATCGGGTGCACTTGTGTCGGCACTTCGATGGTGAATTGCGATGGATCGACCACCAGGTGCTCGCGTTGGGTGATGCAAAACTGGCTATCGGCAAGACTTTTGTTGGTCGGAAATCTCGTGGCAAACAGCACCCGCAACCGGTGGTCTTTGGCGCAGTTATCGACGGTGGTTTCGCAGGCCACCCAGGGCTGATTGTGGTGGAGTGATAGCCGCGTGGTGATGAGAACTTCGACACGCTCGGCGCGGCGCCGCTTGCGGGTTTCGTCCAATCCGACCGGGAGTTGCAGCTTTTGCCTAATCTCCAAAGTGGCACGCAGCGGCCCGGTTTCCACCACCGCAACTTCGGAGTGTTGCCCTGCCGAGGTGATGATTTCATCCTCATGTGGATACGAATAGTTGTACTCGTCCCCGGCGTCACCGCCGTCTTCGAAAACGTGCAAATCGGTGTAGGTGCGACGATTTCGTTTGTCGACCAGCGTCAGGCTGCCGTCGGATTCGACTGTCACCTGCAGGAAATCATTCTCCAGATGCGACGGGCCCACCTGCAGTGTGCTCTCGTATGTCGGCATTCGGTCGGTTGGCTTGACCCGGTATGCGGCAAATCCCAGCCCGGGAACCTGGCGTGGATCGACCAGTACCGAGAAACGTTCGACCAGCCGCTTCGACGGGTAGGAATAGTCGCTATAGCGCAAACCGTGGGCTTTGGGTTCATAGCGGAGAATCTGAAATGCCATCGGCTCTCCTGCGGCATCGAGAATTTGAAAACCAGGAATCGGCGGCAGCGGCGTTTCAGGAATGACATCGGGATTCAGACCGACGACGATTTTCTGTCGGGAGAATTCTATTGCCACTTCCACAGGGTCGCTGGCAGGCCGGGTGCGCGGATTGAAGACGATGATGTGTTCAGGTCCGTCCCAGGCATCGGGGTAGATCTGCGTTGTCGATTTTTCGATAACCGCCTGGCCAATCTGCTCGCATTTTTCGAAGCGGGTCATCATTTCACGATGGACGGCATCTACACTGCAACCACAAATCGAATCGTGCGGGTGGTTTTGCAGCAGTAGCTTCCATGCCTGCTCCGCCATCGGGAAAAGCATCTCTCGCCCGGCCAAGGTCGCCCAAAAAGCCAGCGGCTCGACGTAGCGCGTCAGCAGTCTTTCGCATCTCCGGTTGGCCTGCTTGATGTACATACGTGAGGAATAGACGCCGGACTGCACTGCGAAGGCGTAGCGAAAGCCGTAGTGCAACTCACCGCGCACCTGGGCCAGCGGGACATCATGCTCATGCAGGTAGTTTCGCACCGCATCGACAAAATCCGGGATGCTGCTATGACGAAAGATGCCCTCGCAGTTTCGATTCATGACGCGAAGGGCCTCGGGGAGGTATGGCTCGGGGAAATGATGGTCTCCGCCGTTCATACAAATTCGATGCGGCGTGGTCGCACGAGGGTCGAGAATCTCCTTGAGTGCATTGCCTTTTTGCACGAAGGCAGCCGGGTCGTCTTTGCCGATGTAGGCATCGCCGTAGCCGTTCGGAGGCAAGTGGACCATCAGCACCTCGGAGCCGTCCGGCGCGATCCACCGATACTCGGACTTCTCCTGCCCGGGCTCGCCACCAAACCCGCGATAGACGATCGCGGTATCCATGTCAAAACCGCGCAAAATGGCAGGCATCATCGCCAGGTGGCTGAAGGAATCCGGAATGTAGCCAACCTGCATCACTGAGCCGAATTTCTCGCCAATTTTCCGGCCATAGAGCAAATTGCGCACGGTCGACTCGCCGGAGACCAGGAATTCATCAGGCAGGATGTACCAGGGCCCGATGGAGATTTTACCCGCTTGAATGTACTCCCGCAGCGCCGCGCCATGCCCGGGCGTGATTTCAACGAAGTCTTCGAGGACAATAGTTTGGCCGTCCAGGGTAAAGTGCTCGTAGTCGGGCACGGTCTCAAAGATGCGCAGCAGTGACAGGATCATGTCCGCGAGATCGAGCCGGAAGGTCTCGTAGGTTTTGTACCATTCGCGATCCCAGTGCGAGTGCGAAATGAAATGGTAGATTGGTTCCATTCTTGTCTCCAGCAATGTCAGCACGACAATCGCGCCTCTAAAGGGCGCGGCTTCATATAGGCGCAGGCACTATGCCTGCGGATGGTCATCGTCCGTTCCAGTGTTTTTGAAATTGAGTGCGCTTTCCCAACAACCGAGAGTGTCAGATCGCAGCTCCACCGACGCTACCAGTCCGGTATTTCCCCCTTAAAGCTGGCGAGGCCGATCTATGAAAAAGACGTAATACCGTAGCCACCATAGTTCTCTTGCCGGCACAGGCGCGAGATCTCCCGCCCCTCTGAGTTCGACAGGCTCGACGCAGTGCCGGTGCCTTCGTACCAAAGATAGTAGGTGCTATTCATTTTGAAAACGGTGGCGAACCAGAGCGCGCCTTCATCCCAGGCACCTGGCGTGCCGGCTGCGAGAATTGGGTTCCCCGGGTAGCGCTCCCAATGCCGGAGGTTTCTGGAGCGCGCCAGGCCGATGGCTGCCGGGTAATCAATGAACTTCGGGCAGCCGCCGTAGGTCATGTAAAACCAGTCGTGCTCGTGCCAAATACGCACCGTCGAGATACTACAGCGGTCGAACGCTTCCGCTTCGCCCGAGGGGCGGAAGACAATTCGTGCATCAGCCGCGCTAAAGTGCACTCCTTCCGGACTTGTACAGCACCAGATTTCAAAATGTGTCCGGTCCTCACATAGGCGCTGGAAGAAGAGACGGAAAATGCCGGCGTGCTGAATGATTTCCGGTGCCATACCCTCGATGATTGGATTATTACCGCTCTTTTCAAAATGGAAGCCGCCATCGGACACCGCCAGGCCGATGTGCGATGGAGTGTTCCAGCTCTGCCAGTCAGCTCGGTGCGCAGTGTAGTAGAGATAAATCTTGCCGCCGATGATGATCGCTGCCGGATCGAGAATGTAGCCAGAATCGAACTCAGCCGGGTCGGGGGAGACGCGAATAATGGGGTTTTCAGCCGGGATGGTCCAGGAAACGCCGTCGAATGCGGATCGCGAAGTATGAGCCACACCGATTTCGTCATGCCCCCGCGCGTCCTGACCGCGAAAGTAGAGAAAACACGTGCCCGCGAATTCCAACAAGTCGGGATTAGCTGCATGTTTGGCAAAGAACGTCCCCGGTGTGCGCCTGATCACTGGATTTGCGGGATGCTTTGAGAATTGCACCATGTCGATTGACCAAAAGAATCCGCTAAAGTCGCCAATAGATTGAAAAAGTTTAGGTACAAATTGTTTTGCAATCAAGTCATTTCTACCGTATAATTCGAAACCCGACACGATCTGTGGGGTTTTGCGTGAGAAGCCCATTGGCAACCACAGGCGTCGCTCGGTCCAATAACAGGCTGTGCGCTGCCGCGTGTCTCGCAGTGGGGTAACTCGCGTTTCAACGTGATACCTGAAGGAGTTATGCAATGATGAAATATCGATTGAATCGACTTCTTAGTAAATCGGGCAAGTGCCTGGATGTAGCGATCGATCACGGCTTTTTCAATGAGGTTGGCTTCCTGAGCGGTATCGAGCAAATGGAGCAGGCGATCAACACCATTGTCGATGCCAATCCCGATGCTATCCAGCTCACCGTCGGGCAGGCCGAATTGCTCCAGCGCCTTCCCGGCAAGCAGAAACCGGCGCTGGTTTTGCGAACAGACATCGCCAATTGCTACAACCCACACCTGCCGGATTACCTGTATAGTCAGTTGATCGAGAATCCGGTCGAGCAGGCCGTGGCCCTGGACGCCGCCTGCGTGGTGGTCAATTTGCTGATGCTTCCCGGCGAGCCAGCGTTGCACCACCAGTGCGTCGAAAATATCTGTCGCCTGAAGCCAGAGTGTGATTATTACGGCATGCCGCTGATGGTCGAGCCACTGGTGATGCAGGTGAACGAAGCCAAAGGCGGCTACATGGTGGACGGAGACATCAACAAGATTCTGCCCCTGGTACGGCAGGGCTGCGAGCTGGGCGCGGATATCATCAAAGCCGATCCCTGCGACGACGTGAGCGAGTACCACCGGGTCATTGAAATTGCCGGGCGGCCTGTGCTGCCGCGCGGTGGCGGCAAAGCGCCAGAGCGGGAGGTCCTGCAACGCACATTCGACTTGATGCAACAGGGGGCCAGCGGCATCGTTTACGGGCGCAATATCATCCAGCACCCTAAACCACGACAGATGACCAAGGCGCTGATGGCCATCGTCCACGAGGGCGTCTCGGTCGACCAGGCGCTGGCCATCATCGAGAAGGATTAAGCAAAAAGGAATAGATAACATCCTCTTCGAGGCATGTTATCTGTAAAAACCGGTGAAGAACCATGGCAGAAAAAAGAACCATCCGATTCGGTATCATCGGCTGCGGCTTGATGGGACGGGAATTTGCGGTAGCCTCTGCGCGCTGGCCCGCCCTCTTGGAAACCAAAGCCCGGCCGGAGATTGTGGCAATTTGCGATTTGAACGAATCGCTGTTTGGCTGGTATCGCCAGAATTTTCCATCGATCCGACAATTCACCACTAAATACCACGAACTGCTTGCCAACCAGGATGTCGAAATTGTCTACTGCGCGGTACCGCACAATCTACACGAGCAATTTTACATGGATATCCTTAAGGCCGGCAAGCACCTGCTCGGCGAAAAGCCGTTCGGTATCGATGCCGCAGCCAATGAGAGGATTTTGGCGGCCATTGACGCGCACCCGCATCTCTTTGTGCGCTGCTCCTCGGAATTCCCGTTCTTTCCGGGCGGCCACCAGGTGCACAAGTATATTCTTGAAAACCCCTGGGGCCGGATCATCGAGGTGCACAGCGGTTATCTGCATTCGTCGGATCTGAATTTCCAGAAGCCGATCAATTGGAAGCGCATGATCGAATTCAACGGCGAGTACGGCTGTCTCAGCGATCTCGGGATGCACGCTATGCACATCCCGCTGCGGGTGCGCTGGATTCCCAGGCGCGTGTATGCATCACTATCGAAAATCGTCACCGAACGGCCCGATGGCAAAGGGAGCACCGCACCGTGCGTGACTTGGGACAACGGCACCATCACCTGCGAAGTGGAGCACCCGACAGACGGCTACACCTTTCCGATGACGCTGAAAACCTACCGCATCTCGCCCGGCGAAACTGACACGTGGTACATCGAAGTGATCGGCACCAAATTCAGCGCCAAATTCAGCACCAAATTCCCCAAGACCCTGAAGACCATGCATTACGTCGACGGCGACACCCAGGAATGGCGACATGAGGATGTCGGGTACGGTTCCGCCTACAAAACCATCACCGGCCCGATTTTCGAGTTTGGCTTCACCGATGCGATTCTGCAGATGTGGGCGGCTTTGGTCGAGGAGTTTGTCGATCGCCCGGCGCACATGCCATTTGGCTGCATCACCCCGGAAGAAACGCGGTTGCAACACAAAATCTTGGCCGCTGCTCTGACCTCGGGAAAGACGCACCAGGTGGTGGAAATCGGGTGACGCGCGAGACGTTGTGTAAGAAGGTACAGGCTATTAATCCGACACGAAGCGGACAATACAATCGCGCTAATGCACTCCGGGTGTCTCCACCGCAAGGCGAAATTTCCGGGGTGCATTTTCGAGATCGGACAAATAGAATGAAACGTTCAGAGATAAACTTGCTGCAAATGGAAGCTGTGGCTTTTTTTCGAGAAAGGCAGTTTCATCTGCCGCCGTGGGCATGTTGGGGTGCTGCGGATTGGCAAAAAAACCGGCAAGAGGCCCGGGAAGTGATTGACCACAAGCTCGGATGGGATTTGACCGATTTCGGTCTGGGCGATTTTTATCGCTGCGGGTTGCTGCTGTTCACCTTGCGCAACGGCAAGGTGGGGGAGCGCGGCGGTAAGGATTACGCCGAGAAAGTCATGATTGTGCGTGAGAACCAAGTGACGCCCTGGCATTTCCATTTTCACAAGATGGAAGATATCATCAACCGTGGTGGGGGAGAGCTGGTCATCGAGCTCTGCAACGCCACCGGCGACGAGCAGCTCGCCGAAACGCCAGTGATTGTTCAAGTCGACGGCGTGAGCCGGGAGCTGGCGGCCAAGGGCCGTGTGGTCTTGCGCCCGGGCGAGAGCATCACTCTGCCGCCGCGGCTGTACCACCAATTCTACGGCGCATCCGGCCGGGGCCTGGTTTTGGTGGGGGAGGTGTCGCGTGTCAACGATGACGAAAAGGACAACCGCTTCTTGGAGCAAATCGGCCGCTTCCCGGAGATCGAGGCAGACGAAGCACCGCTTTACTACCTGTGTCACGAATATCCTGTGGATTGAGAAATGGCAAACATTTTTGGCAAGAAATGGACGCGCCAGGCGCTGCTGGCGCACGTTGGCGACATCGCACAGATTGCCGGAGTACGGCTGGCAGAGCTGAGTGATGGCCCCGGTCGCGGGGTGCGGATCGCCGAGTTTTACACCGGCTCGGGCTTCGAGTTCACCGTACTGCTCGATCGCGGACTCGACATCCACGATGCGAGCCTCAAAGGCACGCCGCTGGCTTTCACCTCAGCGCTGGGGCCGTCCCACCCGGCGTTCTACGATCCCGCCGGTACTGGCTGGCTGCGCAACTTTCACGGCGGCTGGTTGAACACCTGCGGCTTGACCAACGTGGGCGTGCCCGGTGAAGATGCGCTCGGCGCCTTTGGCATGCACGGTTTTGCCTCGAATCTCCCGGCTCGGCTGATCGGCCACGGCGGCGAATGGCGCAGTGACGACTACGAGATCTGGGTTGAAGCCAGCCTGCGGGAGACCGCTTTCTTTGGGGTCAACCTGCAGCTCACCCGGCGGATTTCGGCCCTACTCGGCCAGAGTGAGCTCCAAATCACCGACCGGGTCGAAAACTTCGGGGATGACGAAGCGCCTTTCATGTTGCTCTATCACTGCAATTTTGGCTTCCCGGTGGTGGCCGCCGGATCGCGGCTGGTGGTGAATCAAAAGTCTGTGCAGCCTCGAGACGCCGCCGCCAAACCCGGGCTGGGATCGCACCTGGAGATGGACCCGCCGCAGGCCGGATATGCCGAGCAGGTTTTCTTTCATCAGCTCAACGCCGACGAGCACGGCTTCGTGACCGCAGCTGTCGTCAACGACGCCATTGCCCTGGCGGGGACGGTATGCTACCGCCAGGCGGAGCTGCCGAATCTTATTCAGTGGAAGCAAATGGGGCGAGGGACTTACGTGTTGGGGCTGGAGCCTGCCAACTGTCTGGTCTTGGGCCGGGCGGCGGAGCGCCAGCGGGGCACGCTGCAAATGCTGCAGCCGGGCGAATCTCGCGAAATGGTGCTGCGCCTCGGCGCCGTCGAAGGGCTTGAGGCGATCCGTGCGTTGGTGGATCGCATCCGGCCGGGAGAGTAGGGGCAGGGCATGGCCGAAAAACTCGATATTGTCGCGGCGGGCCACATTTGTCTCGATATCATCCCGCGATTTCTCTACAAAGGCGCGACCGAGCCGAGCCGGGTCTTTCAGCCTGGCACGCTCATAAAAATCGGCGACGCAGTAATGGCCACCGGCGGCTCTGTGTCGAACACCGGGATCGCACTGAGCAAGCTCGGCTGCCGTGTCGCCTACATGTCCAGCGTCGGCGACGACGATTTTGGCAACATCATCATCGAGCGCATGTCGAAATACGGAGACGTGCGTGGTTTCCATCGCAACGCCGAGGTCGGCAGCTCCTACTCGGTGATCATCGCCCTTCCCGCCGTCGACCGCATCATTCTCCACAACCCCGGGTGCAACGATTTTTTTACCTTCGACAACCTCAACTGGCCGGTGGTGGCCACGGCACGGCATTTCCATCTCGGTTATCCGCCCATCATGCGGTCGCTGTATCTGGACGACGGGGCTGAGCTCAAGCGGATCTTGCAGGAGGTCAGAGCGCTCGGCCTTTCCACCTCGATTGATATGGCACTGCCCGATCCCGAGAGCGAGGCCGGACAAATCGATTGGCAGGTGTGGCTGCGGCAGGTGTTGCCCTATGTTGATGTTTTTATGCCCAGCCTGGAGGAGATCTTGTGCTGCCTGGCACACGAGCGCTGGCTGGCGTTTCGCGATGCCGGTATGGACAGCATCGCGGCGCTGGCGGCGGATGAGTACGCGGCCTTGGCCGACGCCCTGCTCGCTTGTGGCTGTGCTTTGGTGATTCTGAAATCCGGACCGCAGGGGTTGTACGCCAAAACCGCCGACAGCGCGCGGATGCGCCAGGTACCGCTGTTTGCCAACCAGCATTCGAGCGACTGGGCCAATCGGGAGCTCTGGGGGGCTAGCTACCAGACGGACGAGATTCTCTCTGCTGCCGGTGCGGGTGATTCGGCGATTGCCGGGATTCTGACCGCGCTGCTGCACGGCAAGCCGATGGAAGAGGTCCTGCAGTGGGGCAACTGCTTAGGCTACCAGAATCTGCGGGCGCTCGATACGACCAGCGGCGTCGGCTCGTTCGACGAGACCCTGCAGCTCCTGCAAATGCTCACCCCCAACCAGCTAGGCCCACCTAATGAAAGCTGGAAACCAACCGCGTACCCCGGCGTGTTTGCGCACTGGTGAACCGTGCGCCTAAGGAAGGCTATACTACCTTATCGATCTCAATAAATTTATAGAAAACTCTAAACGCAAAAATGCTTGAGATTCATGAGAATCCTTTTAAATTATTTGCATTGCTATCATAAAACAAACCATAAAAGATGGAAAGATTATATATGATGTAAGGGTACAATATGGCGGTATCCGAATAAGCCGCAGTGTACCTAAAACCTATACAGATGCGAAACGAGTCGAGAACAAAATTTTGCAGGATTTGATTCATGGGCGATTTGAGATTTTGAAAAACAAGCAAAATCCGAAATTCGCCAAGTATGCTGTAGAATATTTGAAGTCCGTGACTTGGAAGAAAAACTATAATCGCACGATTACTAGTGTCAACCATCTTGTGAAATATTTTGGCGAGAAAAAGCTGAGCGAGGTTAACTCACAAGATTTTATCAACTGTCGTACTATGCGGCTTCAAACTGTTGGGCCGGCCCCAGTTAATCGCGAGAATACTTGTCTTTTTAGGATATTGAACATTGCGGTCAATAGTGATGAGTATTTGATTGATAACTATCCTTTAAAAAGCATTCATCAGTTCAAAGAATCTCCAGCTGAAAAAGGCATTGATTTGGATAACCACCCTGAAAAAGATCGTAATCAGCATATTTTTACCGGAATGCGCAATCAGCCTTTAAAATCAATTTGCAACCCACTTGATCGAACCTTTAAAGATGCAGGAATTGAAGCGCGACCATTTCATACTTTTCGCCATTTGGGGACAAAATGTATATTTGAGGCTGGCAACGATCCTGCTGCCATTCAAAAAGTAGGGCGATGACGGGATTTCGAAACCATGTTGAAATACTGCTATACCACTCGATCTCAGGAGCACGCAGCAGTTAACAAATTGTCTCAACACTTGAACAAAGGAACGGCAAAAATTTTAGAGCTGCGGCAATACGGTGGCAATAATGAAAAATAGCAAAATGTTTGAGTTTTTACAAAATAATAATTAACAGTGACTTGCCCCTATAGCTCAGGCGGATAGAGCAGTGGTTTCCTAAACCATGTGTCCGAGGTTCGAGTCCTCGTAGGGGCACTTTGATTTCTGAGCGTAAGCAATTGTAAGACAGTAACAAACGCCAGATTGGACTCACCAGTATTCAATAGAGACTGTAGAGGTAGCTGTCGATAAGCAAATCGAATCCGCAGTGGGATTGAGATCAACGTTGCCCTGCTCAAGCCGAATGCGAAGCATCTTCAGGAAAGACACTTCGCATCCATGGCTTTGTTTTTTACCTGAGAAACGCCTCGTGCAATCCGCCATCTACCGGAATAACCTGGCCGGTGGTTTTTCCGAGCCGGTCACTTGCCAATAAATAAGCCGCTTCCGCCTGATCGTTCAGCGCGATTGGCGATTTGGTCAGCGTCCGCTGTGCGTAGAAGTCTGAGAGTTTGGTTCGCAATGTTTCGGTTTCTTCCTCTTCAGAAAAAGGAATATTGTACTTTGCGAGCGAACTGATCACACGATCGCGCGGGAACATGCTGCTGCCTTCCACCACTGTTGCGGGAGCGAGGCCGTTTACACGCACGATCGGCGCAAGTTCTATCGCCAACTCGCGTACCAAATGGTTTGCTGCCGCTTTGCTGGTGTCGTAAGCCAGTGAGCCTTTTTTGGAGACCACGCCATTGACACTGGTGGTGAGCACCAGGCTGCCTTTTAACCCTTGAGCTTGCCAGATTTTTCTCGCTTCATCAGCCATCAGGTAGGCACCGGTCACGTTGATGTCAAAGGTCAGACCCCATTTCTCATCAGGGATATTCCCTGCCTTGTCCGGCGGTACAAAAATGCCAGCTGTCACGATAATGCGATCGATGCCACCGTAGGCAAGAATAATTTGCTTGAACATCTCGCGGATGCTTTCGCGCTGGGTGACATTGACAGACAAAGCAATAGACGGGCCGCAAGCCGAGATACCGCTTCCAGCCACGCCGATACCCTGCCCGTAAATGTCGGTCAATTCCTTTGCCGTCTGCTGTGCGCCTTCGATGTTGAGATCGGCACAAACAACCTGCGCGCCTTCTTTGGCGACACGAAGCGCCGTGGCTTTGCCAATACCGCTGCCAGCGCCGACAACCGCAACGATATCGCGGGCAAACTCTTTCTCTGCCGGCATGCGACGCAGCTTGGCCTCTTCCAGCAACCAGTATTCGATGTCGAAGGCCTCCTGACGCGGTAGTGCGATATATTCATCGATGGCTTCAGCACCACGCATCACTTCCACCGCACAGTTGTAAAATTCGGCGGTCACCCGCGATTCACTCTTGTTTTTGCCCCAGGCGATCATGCCAACTCCAGGGATCAGGATCACCGTCGGATTTGGATCGCGCATGGCCGGAGAATTGGGATGTTTGCAGGCATTGTAGTATTCGGCGTAGTCCTTGCGATATTGCTCCAATCCGGCATTGAGCTTTTCGAGCAATGCTGAGGTATCTTCTTTTTGTGCATTCCAATCGACGTAAAGCGGCTTGATTTTGGTACGCAGAAAATGGTCCGGGCAGGAGGTACCGAGCTCCGCCAGCCGCGGCGCGTCGTGACTGTTGACGAAGCGAAGAATGGTTTCATCGCATTGCACCGTGCCGATGAACTTGTTTTTCTGCGAAACCATGCCACGCAGCCTTGGCAGGACTTCAAACAGCACAGATTCGCGCTCTGCATCCGAAAGCGCAGCATACTTTTGACCGCCGAAGGTCTTGTCGCCTTTGTCATTGGCTTCAATATACTCGGCTGCTTTTTCAATCAGGGATACCGTGAGGTCGTAGCACTCCTTGTCATCATTTGCCCAATTGATGAGTCCGTGCTGCCCCATGACCAGGCCTTTGAGTGCTGTATTCTTTTCACACTCTTCCTGCATCACCAGACCGAGATCGAATCCAGGACGTTGCCATTTCACCCAGCCGATCTCATCTCCAAAGATTTTCTGGGTTAGTTCTTTTGAGTTGCGTGCAGCAGCGACGGCGATCACGGAATTCGGGTGCATGTGATCCACATGCTTGAACGGGATGAAAGAGTGCAGTGGTGTATCGATGGAACTGGCTCGCGGATTGAGGTTGTAGGTGGTGTGCGGATACATTGACACCATTTTATCTTCGATCTCCGTTTTGACGCCTTTTTCTTCCGCATCATTATAGATTTTTTGCAGGGCAGTCAAACTGTCCTGGTAAAGCGAAGCGAAGTTTTCCTTTTTTGACGTGCGCAAATCGCCGCCTGAACCTTTTACCCATAGAATTTCTGCCTTTTCGTTCGACAACGGTTCCGGCATGTCCAATTTTGAAGAAGTATTGCCGCCACCTGTATTGGTGATGCGCTGGTCCTGTCCGAGAATATTCGAACGGTAAACCAATCTCTCTACGGGATCGAGTTTTTTAGCAACGTCATCATCCCAAAGGTAGTTGACATGTTTAAATTGTTTCTTGTTCGTTTGCATTTTGCAGCTCCAATCTTGTAATCTTCCTCACAGTTCTCAAAGTATCACTTCATTGCATCGGATATTCTTATGCGGCTTGAAACTACTGAGTTGAGGCGATTATAATAAGAAAAGTTGGCTTCCTTCCTCAGGTCGTTTGTTTTGCTCTGCTGTGCATCAATCCTGATGCCTTGCAATGCATATATCTAAAGTAAAAATATTTCCTTTAGGTTCAATTACAATATGCAGATATTCAAGAAAAGCTCTGGTGGGGCAGGTATATTTCAGGCTATTCTCTGTGCGATGATTTTTGGACCAGCAACACGCTGGTGCCGAGCCGACCCATTATACGAACCGATTTAACATTTCGGTTAGCTTCGTCGCGTTTTAGTTGGAAACTTCCGGGGCATTTAGGACTTTATGCGCCTTGAAAACGATCCTACTGTCGCAAAAGGAAAAGAAAATGGCGCACACAAAACTACAAGATCAATTAGAGTCGGTCGACGAATTTGAGCGAATGCCAGTACCCACGGGCAAACTAAAGGGCCTGGGAAGCTTCATTGGAATGTATGCTGGCGAACATACTGCCGGCACCGAGTTTGTTATCGGGCCGTTGTTTGTCGCGCATGGCGTATCCGCAGCCGGCCTGGTCTTTGGACTGCTGGTAGGCAACCTGCTGGCGGTGCTGAGCTGGGCGTTGCTGTGCGCACCGATTGCGACCAAGGCGCGGCTAACGCTTTACTACATGCTTGAAAAAATCTGCGGGACGAAACTGACGGCCGTGTATAATGTGGTTAACGCGCTGATGTTCTGTTTTCTGGCAGGCTCCATGATCGCTGTATCTGCCACCGCTGTCGGCATCCCATTCGATTTGACCATGCCAAACCTGAGCGACTGGCTGCCCAATAGCATAGGCTGGATCGTTGCCGTTGCGGTTGTTGGCTCGGTGACAACGCTTGTGGCCATGATGGGGTATTCGCAGGTTGCGCGGGTTGCCAATATAGCTGCGCCCTGGATGATTTTGGTATTTATCGCCGCTGCCATTGCGGTGCTGCCGGAGCTTGGCGTGACTTCGATTTCGAATTTTTGGAGCGTGGCCAACGAAAAAATCTGGACTGGTGTGCCGCTGGAAGGGCAGAGCCAGTTCACCTTTTGGCATGTGATGTTTTTTGCATGGTTTTGCAATATGGCCATGCATATCGGCATGGCGGATTTGTCCATTTTACGTTATGCAAAAAAGTGGCAATACGGCTTTTCATCAGCTACCGGCATGTATGTAGGCCATTACATCGCCTGGATCGCCTCAGGTATTCTGTATTCCCTTTTTCTATATGAATCGAACTACAGCACGGAGTTTGCTCCAGGCCCGGTTGCGTATCGTGCCGCCGGTTTTGCGGGTGCGCTGTGCGTTATTGTTGCCGGCTGGACAACCGCCAATCCGACGATTTACCGAGCCGGTTTAGCTTTACAGTCGATCAGGCCGCAATGGAAAACCTGGCGGGTGACCATGGTGGTCGGCATGATTACCACAGCTGCCGCCTGCTTCCCGGCGCTGGTGATGAAGCTGCTCGATTTTGTTGCACTGTACGGCCTGATTCTCATGCCGATGGGCGCGGTCATTCTGATCGATTTTTATGTCTTGCCGCGAATGGGGGCAAAGTCGAATTATGCCGAAACCTTCGGGAAGCGCTTTAACATGGCAGCCGCCTCGGCATGGGCCTTGACGCTGATTTTCAGCATTGTTTTGAATCAAGCCTATGGTGTGGAAATCTTTTTTCTGGGCTTGCCCGGATGGTTTGTCGCCGCTGCCGTGTATCTGGTAGCGAGCCGTCTGATCCAAAAATCAGCGCTTGCTGCAGCATCAAATTAGTTGAAGGAAGGGAATCGTATGCCAAAGTCAATTTTAAATATTCTATCCTGGTTGGGGCTGGTTTTAACGCTTTTGCCATCTGTTTTGGTTTTTATCGGTGCAATCGATTTTCCATTGCACAAAACGCTCATGCTGGTCGGCACCGTCCTATGGTTCGCAACGCGGCCATTGACGCTGGCGAAAGAGCCAAACTAAAATCGGAATTGCCTCGTCGGGTATTGGGGTGCATCAAGAAATCCACGCAAAGATGCCAAGGTCGCAGAGAAAAAACATTTTTCTTTGTGCATTCTTTGCAATTCTGCAGCTTTGTGTGAAAAATTTTAAGCTCGAGCTTTTCAGAGCCAGGAGGAAAAATCAATGAAAAGAGAAATGAAACAACATTGTTGGCCAATCGCATTGGGATGGATACTGATCGTCTTCGGGCTTTTGCCGCAATCATTATTTGCACAAGAAGCGAATTCAATCAAATTATCCTGGCTCGGCGGAGAAGCGCCGGGGCTGTCCGCCGGCGTGAGCTGGGGCGTTCCTTTACCGCAGGGAAAATTTGAGCGATCGAGTGGGTATTCGCTAAAAAACGCCCAGGGACAAGCCTTGCCCGTGCAGGCATGGCCGATGGCGTATTGGCCCGACGGATCGATCAAATGGGTTGGATTGAGCACGGTGGTCGGTGCCAATGATGGCGCCACTTTCGATTTGCAACCCGGTAAAAATGCCAACGCTGCGGCATTCGATACAAAAGTTGTGCTCACCGAAACGAATAATTCGGTGCTGGTGAACACCGGCATTTTGCAATGCGATATTCCCAGGCAGGGCAAACAACTCATTCGCTCGCTGAAACTGAACGGCGCGGAGATTTCTTCCGGCGGCAGGTTGGTGTGTATTCTGCAAAATGGCCCAAGTCAGGAACTTGGCGCCCAACCCACCAAAGAACAATTCACCGGCCAGGTTGACAAAGTCACCGTAGAGCAAAATGGCCCGGTGAGAGCCGTGGTCAAAATCGAGGGCAAGCACGTTGCGGACGATGGCAGACGCAGTTGGCTGCCGTTTGTTGTCCGGCTCTATTTTTACGCAGGGCAGCAGAGTGTGCGCCTGGTGCACACCATCATTTACGATGGCGACCAGCACAAGGATTTTATCCGCGGTTTGGGGCTGGTTTTCGACGTGCCCATGGACGAACAGATATACAACCGGCATGTTCGTTTTTCAGGCGAAAACGGCGGTTTTTGGGACGAACCCGTCCAGCCCCTCAACGGGCGCGGCTCGCTGTATCACAACGGTGAAGACCTTTATCCCAAACAACTCGCCGGAGAGCGCATCGCCGAGCGCGAAACCTTCCCGGAGCGGCAACAATTTCTGCTGGACAATTGGGCGAGCTGGAACGATTTCAAGCTCGAACAACTGAACGCCGACGGCTTCGTGGTGCAAAAAAGAACCAACGATGTCAGCACCTGGCTTGGCGCAGGCTATGGCAAACGTTCGACAGGCATGGCATTCGTCGGCGATGTTTCGGGCGGATTGGCGATCTGCGTCCGTAATTTTTGGCAATCGTATCCATCCGCACTGGAAGCCCGCAACCTCAAAACCGATTTGGCGCAATTGCAGGCCTGGCTGTGGCCGCCCGTCGCCGAAGCGATGGATATGCGCAATTACGATTCACTTGCCTGGGGGCACACGCTTCAGGCAGCCTACGAAGATGCGCAACCGGGCTTGAGCACGGCGACCGGCGTGGCGCGCACCAGCGAAATTTTGCTGTACGCATCGCCAAACGTGCCCTCGCTCGAGACCTTGAATCACGTTGTGCAACAGGGCAATCAGCCACCATTGCTGAGCGCTTCTCCTGAATACATCCACAGCATTCCTGTTTTCGGAGTATGGAGCCTGCCCGACCGATCCAACCAGGGAAAACGCTGGATCGAAAACCAACTCGACAATGCGTTCAAATACTACCAATTGGAGGTCGAGCAGCGCCATTGGTACGGCTTCTGGCATTTTGGTGACGTTATGCACGGCTACGATCCGCCAAGGCGTGTTTGGAAATACGACATGGGTGGCTACGCCTGGGACAACACCGAATTGATGCCAAATATGTGGCTATGGTACAGTTATTTGCGTTCGGGCCGCGAGGATATTTTCCAAATGGCCGAGGCGATGACGCGCCACACCGGCGAAGTCGATGTCTATCATTTGGGGAGGTTGAAAGGATTGGGATCGCGCCACAATGTGGTGCATTGGGGCGGCGGTGCCAAGGAGGTAAGGATCGCGCAGGCAGCGCTCGGGCGATTTTATTATTATCTCACAACCGATGAGCGCACCGGCGATTTGATGCGTGCTTCGGTCGAAGCGTCCAACGAGGCCATCGGCAAGCTCGATCCGCTGCGCCTGATTTTGGAGAAAAGCGAATATCCAACCCACGCACGCGTCGGCCCCGACTGGCTGGCGCTGGTCGGTAACTGGATGACCGAATGGGAGCGCACCAACGACACGCGTTACCGTGACCGTATTTTGGTCGGCGTGAACAGTTTGTATGGCATGCCTTACGGCTTTTTCTCCGGTAACGGCGCCGCCATGGGCTACGATCCGGCAACCTACAAATTGCATCGCCTCAACCAGGATGACATCGGCTATTCCCATTTGTCCGTTTTGATGGGCGGGCCGGAGGTGGCTTTTGAGTTGACTCCTTTGCTCAAAAATGAAAAATGGGACAAACTCTGGATGCAGTTCTGCCGATTATATGCAGCGCCCGAGAATGAAATCGAAAAAGAATTGGGCCGCGCCGCGAAATTGGGAGACGCAGGCCCGTGGTATGCCCGCCTTCCAGCCTACTACGCGAAAGCAACGGGCGACAAAGCCTACTCAAAACGCGCTTGGGATTCGTTCCTGAATGTCGGTGGCTGGATTTATCATACCGATTTCACCATGCAAAAATTCGACGGCCCCGAGAGCTTGCAACCGATCTATGAAGTCAGGGGAGTGTCCACCAACACCACTGCGCAGTGGTGCCTGAATGCCATCGAATTGCTCGAACTGGTTGGCGACCAAATCCCCGAAGACAATTTGAAGTTTCACTATCGAAAGGGCGACTTGCTATACCAGGATTATTTTTTCCGGGATATGCAAAATTGGGTGGTGGAAACGGCGGACTCGCCGAACTCGAAAGTGGGGATCGAAAATCGCAAACTGGTCATCGACGTCGATGGCGGCGCGACCGTTTGGTTCAAGGAAAAGCTGTCGGGGAACATTCTGATCGAGTATCGCCGGACGGTGGTCATGAACGACGGCCCCAACGACCGTCTGTCCGATCTCAACCAATTCTGGATGGCGACCGATCCCCGACAGGAAAGCGTGTTCACCCGCAGCGGCACTTTTGCCGAATACGATTCCCTGCGCATGTACTACGCCGGGATTGGTGGCAACACCAACAGCACCACCCGCTTCCGCAAATATCAAGGCACTGGCGAGCGCACGCTGTTGTTCGATTTGCAGGATGAACAGCACTTGCTCGAACCCAATAAAACCTACCTGATCCAAATCGCTGTGTACAACGGCACGACCAGGGTTTATGTGGATGGCGAGCCCTATTTTTCCTATACGGACGATGCGCCGCTGACCGAAGGCTATTTCGGCTTCCGCACGGTAAAATCGCGTCAGGAAGTGACTGGATTTGGGGTGTATGAATTGAAGTGAAATGGTTGGTTATGGGTTGATGTTTGTTGCAAGGCGGCAAAATATAAATGATTGATTTTTGTTAAAAGCGGTGCACTTTTACCAAACTTTAAACAATGAAAAAAATCAGCATTTTCAATCTATTACTGTTCATCACATCATTCGCTCATGCACAAGACAATATTCAATTTAAAATAACGGTTGCCCAGGATGGCAGCGGTGATTTTACCCGCATTCAGGACGCAATCGACGCAACCAAGGCATTCCCTCCCAAGCCCATTACGATTTTCATCAAAAACGGCATCTACCGTGAAAAAGTCAGGGTTCCGTCCTGGAACACGACCATGTCGCTCATCGGTGAAGATGTGGAAAAAACCATCATTGTCTGGGACGATCATTTCAATAAAATCAACCGCGGCAGAAACAGCACTTTTTTTACCTATACCATGAAAGTGGAAGCTGACGATTTTTACGCCGAAAACCTCACCGTTGAAAACGCGGCAGGGCCAATTGGTCAAGCGGTCGCCATCCATGTGGAAGGTAACCGCTGTCGCTTCAAAAACTGCACATTTCTTGGCAATCAAGATACGGCTTATCTCGACGGAGAAAACAGCAGCCAGCTCTTTAGCAATTGCACCATAGCCGGAACCACCGACTTTATTTTTGGCTCCGCAACCGCCGTTTTTAAGGAATGTACCATTTTTAGCAAAAGTGACTCCTATATCACAGCAGCCAGCACCACTCAGGGCAAAGAATTTGGCTTTGTTTTTCTGAATTGTAAACTGCAAGCTGCCGAAAATGTCAGCCAGGTATTTCTCGGACGGCCCTGGCGGCCTAACGCAAAAACTGTTTTTATCGAATGCGAATTGGGACAACACATTCGTCCGGAAGGCTGGGAGATATGGAGCAATGCGGAAGATGCAGCGACCACTTTTTATGCTGAATACAATAATTATGGTGCAGGCGCCAGTACAAAAAAACGCGTGCAATGGGCACACCTCTTATCCCAAAAAGAAGCGCAGGAATATACCCTCGAAAAAATCCTGGGTGCCTGGAGTCGATAATTGGAGATGTCGATTGCGCCTGTTGCCAACAATGCCATTTGTCTGAATGCATTTTAAATAAACAACGCGCAAAGCACGCCTTGAAGTTACTACCTGACATTTTTTCGTATGGAATTTGAAATTTGGCCGCGAATATTGCGAATTTTCACGAATAAAAATTGAAAGAAATCATTCGTGTAAATTCGGGTAAATTTGCGGCTAAAATAAGCTGTCTGCTTTCCCCAAAATGCAAAACACGTCCTGAATGGAAGCTAAAATCATGCGAGATCAACCAAACAAGTTCGTTCTTTCAGTGCTGCTATCGGCCTGTGTGTTTATGGCTTATGTTCCGGGGCATGCAGCACAAGATTCGCTTTTCACCAGCTTCCAGAATCCACCGGAAGCCGCCCGGCCGAGAACATGGTGGCACTGGACCGGCGGCAATGTGACGCTGGATGGCATCACCAAAGACCTCGAATGGATGCAGCAAGTCGGCATTGCTGGCTTTCAGTTGGCGGATGTCCGTTTTGGCAGCGGCCAAACTGTCGATGAGAAAGTGTCGTTCGGCTCGCCGGAATGGCTGGCCGCTGTCCGGCATGCGGCGCATGAAGCCGAGCGCCTGAACTTGGAAATGGCCATCTTCAGTTCCGCTGGCTGGAGCCTCACCGGCGGGCCGTGGGTGAAACCGGAACAAGCCATGAAAAAACTGGTCTTCAGCGACACGCTGATTCACGGGAGTCAGAAATTTGCCGGACGTTTGCCACATCCGCCGACCAACAACAGCCCGATTCGCAATCTCGGGCGAGCAAACGATGATCCCACTTTTTACAAAGACATTGCCGTATTCGCCTATCGGATTAGCAATCCCGCACCGGACATCATTTCACTCAAACCTAAAGTCACGTCGCACAATGGCCCCATCGATCCAAGCTCTTTGCTGGATGACGATCTGAATTCCGCGATTACAATCGCGGCGCCGGAGAATGGCGAGCCTGCCTGGGTTCAGTTTGCTTTTGAAAAGCCTTTCACTGCTCGCGCTTTCACCATCAGTGGTGGCAAAGGCGTTCCCATTGGGCGGCTGCTGGCAAGTACAGATGGCATGAATTTCGAAACGCTGGCGATGCTGCCGGGCGCGCAGCTCTATCGTCAAGGCTGGGTGCGGACGTTCGCGTTTCCGGAGATCAGCGCGAAATTTTACAGGCTTGAAATGACCGGCGCACCGCTTGGGCCGGCGGAAACGATGCAGCAGAATCCCGGCAAACCCGCCGCCGAGTATGTGCTGAGCGAAGCGATTCTGCATGCACAGGCTCGTATTCATCGTTGGGAAGAGAAGGCCGGATTCCGGCATTTGTTCGAATACGAGTCCGTCCCCACACCGGATATGCCAGCCAACACCGCCATCTCACAAGCTGACCTCATCGATCTCAAATCAAAAATGAAACCGAATGGCGATCTGGAATGGCAGGTTCCGGCAGGCGAATGGAACGTGCTTCGCATCGGCTATTCGCTCACTGGTGCCAAAAATCAACCTGCCATGCCCACAGGGCTCGGTTTCGAAGTCGACAAGCTCAGCCGCGAGCACACGACGGCCTACATACGGGACTACCTTCAGCCTATTGCCGCTACGCTCGGTCCGCTGTACGGCAAAAGTCTGCGTTACGTTCTGCTGGACAGTTGGGAAGCCGCTACGCAAAACTGGACGGACGATATGCTGGCGGAATTTCAGCAGAGGCGGGGCTACGATGCAAGGCCTTACTTGCCCGTACTCGCAGGGCGTGTGGTCGAGAGTGCGGAGGTGAGTGATCGCTTTCTGTGGGATTTTCGGCGCACGCTGGCAGATATGTTCGCGGAAAACCATTACGGCGTGATTTCTGATTTTTTGCGAGAGCAGGGGATCGGCACGTACGGCGAAGCTTCCGGCGTCTCTCTGGAAATTCTTGAAGACGCGTTGCTGTGCAAAAAATTTATGGACATCCCGATGGGCGAATTTTGGGTGCGCGCCCTGCATCCGGAATTGATGTACTATCAGGATATTCGCGGCGCGGCTTCGGCGGCGCACGTGTATGGCAAGAAAATCGTTGCGGCGGAGGCCTTCACCGGCGGCGGCTATGAATCGCCGTTTACGCTAAAAAAGGTCGCTGATTATTGGTTTTGTCAGGGTGTGAACCGGCTGGTTTTTCACACTTCGGCACACCAGCCGCTCGACAGCAAACCTGGCAATACCATGGTGGGCACGCATCTGCACCGCAATATCACCTGGGCCAGGCAAGCCAAACCGTTCATCGATTACCTGACGCGAGTTTCGATGATGCTGCAGCAAGGCAGGTTCATCGCCGATATTGCCTATTTGCTGAACGAAGGCGCACCGTCTACGCCGCCAATTTGGGGTGCTGGACTCGAGCCGAAACCGCCCGCAGGCTACGATTACGATTACATCAACACCGACGTGCTGCTCAACAGCTTGTCCGTTGATACAAACGGCGACCTGGTTTTGCCGGATGGCATGTCGTACCGCATTTTGGTGCTGCCGCAGATCGACCGCATGACCTTGCCCGTGCTCGAAAAAATTCACCAGTTGGTCGAAGGTGGCGCGTCGATTGTCGGGCCGAAACCGGTTGCTTCCCCGAGTCTGGTGGGATATCCTGAGGTCGATGCGCAAGTACAAACCATCGCCGAAAAAGTATGGGGTGATCTCGATGGCATCAGCCGTTTCAGGCGATCAGTCGGCAAAGGTAGCGTGATTTGGGGATTGCCGCTTGCTGAAGTGCTGGCGTCGATGCGCATTGCGAAGGATGTCGAATACAGCCGTGCGCTTGATATGGACTTGCTCTGGATTCATCGCCGCACCGAGGACAGCGACATCTATTTCGTCGTCAACAGCTCTGATCACAGTCAAAATATCGATGCCCGATTCCGTGTCAGCGACAAAGTCCCTGAGCTGTGGTTTCCCGATACCGGCATCAGCCAACCGGCCGAATACAAAATTGCCGATAGCTTGACGACGGTGTCTTTGAGCCTGCCGCAGTACGGTTCCGCCTTTGTCGTCTTTCGGGAAGGGACGCCGAATCCAGCTCAGGTTTTACGCAATGATGAAAAAACGACCTTGATGGCCGTGAGTGGGCCATGGACATTGGAATTTCCTACCAATTTAGGTGCGCCGGAAAAAATCGAGCTTCAAAAGTTGCAGTCCTGGGCGGAACAAGTAGACGCTGGCGTGAAGTATTTTTCCGGTACCGCCACCTACTCCAAAACCATCGAGGCTGCAAAGAATTGGTTTCAGAAGGATGTGAAATTATTGCTGGATTTGGGCGAGGTGGTGGATGTCGCAGAAGTTTTTATCAATGGAAAAACAGCGGGGATTGGCTGGAAGCCGCCATACATTTTCGACGTCACAACGTTCCTGAAACCGGGCGTGAATCAATTGCGCATCGACGTGACCAACCAGTGGACGAACCGCTTGCTCGGCGACCGCGATCCTGAAGTGAGCACGAAAGTGCTTCCAGCCGGCAGTGAAAATATCCGCTTTTTCGGCAGAACGCCGCCGTTGCCGGAATCCGGTTTGCTTGGGCCGGTTAGGTTTATTTCGGTGAAACGAGCTGAGTGAGATTTGAAAAATGTGCACGCAAAGAAAGAAAGGCTAAAGGAAGAAATATTTCTTTGCGTAATCTTCGCGACTTTGCGTCTTTGCGTGAGAGCTTTTGATGTTCCGTTTTGCCCTGAACTGAAGGAGAAAATGGTGCTACACAAAATTGATATGAAGAAAATACTACCGGCAATCACCGTGTGTGTCCTGTTCTCTGCTAAAGCGCAAAGCCAAATCGCTGATTTTCCGCCGGATACGGTTGCCGGCATTCCCGCGAATTACATCGAGGCAAAAGTTGGCGAATATACGCTACCCGATCCGCTCAAATGCGCCGATGGTCAGATCGTCGCCGATGCCGAGGTTTGGTCGAGCAAGCGCCGTGATGAAATTCTTGCATTATTCGAACAACACCAGTTTGGCAAATCTCCGCAGGCGCCAAAAAATCTGCGCTTCGAGGTGTTCGACCGCGAAAGCGCCGCCTTTGATGGCAAAGCCAAACGCACGCAAGCCACCATTTATTTTACCAACGATGCCGATGAACCGAAAATGGATGTGCTGATGTATGTCCCTGCAGAAGCGAAAAAGCCGGTGCCGATGCTGCTGTATATTTCTTTCCGCGCCAACTCAGTTACGGTCGATGATCCGGGCGTCAAGCAGGGATTCATATGGAATCGGGAAAGGAAAAAAGTACCGGCAGGCGAGGGAGGTGGTCGGCGGTTTGCACCGCTGAATGTCCCAGCAGTGCTTGAGCGCGGATTTGGTTTTGCAACGGCATATTACGGTGACATTGAACCGGATTTCGATGGTGGCGCCGAATATGGATTGCGTGGTTTGTTCGCCAAAAAAGGCACCCAACAGCCAGAGCCGGATGCGTGGGGCGCGATTGCAGCGTGGAGCTGGGGATTGAGCCGCGCGCTCGATTATTTCGAAAAAGACGAGAAGGTGGATGCCAGTCGTGTGGCCATCATGGGCGTTTCGCGGCTGGGCAAAACGGTGCTATGGGCCGGTGCGCTGGATCAGCGTTTTGCGCTGGTCATTCCAGTTTGCTCGGGAGAAAGCGGCGCTGCGCTCAGTCGCCGCAACTATGGCGAAAACATTGCCCATATCACCGCACCGACACGCTTTGATTACTGGTTCGCACCTCGCTACCAACAGTACGGCGATGATGTCAATTCGCTGCCGGTCGATGCGCACATGCTGCTGAGTCTGATCGCGCCGCGGCCGGTTTTGCTGATCACCGGCAACACCGATAAATGGTCGGATCCCTACGGCGAATTTCTGGCTGCCGTCGCTGCCGGGCCGGTGTACGAATTATTGGGAAAGCAGGGATTGAGCACAGAAGGCATGCCACCCGCCGGTGATGCCATTTTGAACGATATCGGCTTTTTCATGCATGATGGCGGACACGGAATGCTTCCCGCCGATTGGCCGGTGATTCTCGACTTTCTGCAGCAACATTTGCAGAAGGAAGAATAGCCAAAAGGCACAGCAAATATGGGCGGCATAACAGGATCACAAAGGGATTTTTCTTTGCATCTTCGCGTTTTTGCGTGAGATCTTTGGCTCGCATGCAACGAGACTTTTATTCAGGCGCGCCAGTTTCAAGAGCCAGCAGGCCTCTTGCTGTTTCTGCCGAAACCTCGAATATTGTGCCATGTCGCATGCCCTTTGGCATAGTGAGTTGATCAGATAGATCGATCCAGTCATGTAAATCGCGCGAGACCAGCACGCCGTATTGCTTTTCTATATACTTGTCGAAATACACAAACCACTGCTCGCCAATTTTGATGGCCGTCGGACCTTCCGCCCAATAATCGCCAGTGATCGGCTCGGTGGGTTTGCTGTATGGCCCTTCCGCACGACTGCTGAATGCCAGCCGAATGTTCTTTTGCGGCACGAACGGCTTGTTGGTTTCATCCTTCAGCAGCATGACAAACGGATTTTCGTCTCGGGAAGCATCTTTGAAAATGAAGGCGTCGATCACGTTGAAGCCGTGATTGTAAAAAAGCTTTGTTTCGCTGAAATTTTCGAAATCCGGCGTCGTGATGGAGTACACGCGGTGATTCCAGCCCGGATCGTTTGCTCGGGCATCCTGGCCGTCGGTCTCGGGAAATCTGCCGGGAATCGTGGTTGCCCAAAAGATCAAGTATTCGCCTTTGGTGTCATCATAAAAAAGCTCTGGCGCCCAGCAATTGCGCGCGTTTTGCTCATGCTCCATCACCGGGATATACTTTTGCTCCGACCAGCGAATCAGATCTTTTGAGTTCGCATACCCGATTCCTTTTTCATGCCAGCTCACCGTCCACACCATGTGGTAAAGGCTGTCCGGCCCAAGCACAATCGACGGATCGCGCATGAGCTTGTCTTTGCCGACTTGTGGTTGCACAAAAGCTTGATCGTTGTTGAGTGCGCGCCAGTTGAGACCGTCCTGACTGTACGCAAGATGCAGACCGTCTTTGCCGTTGCCCCTGAACGAGCTGAATACCAAATGCTTTGAATCCAAAGGTGACGGTTTCTTTTGCGCCTGTACATGAAGCGGTGTGATCATTAAAGCTGTAACGAGAATGATAAAACGCTGCACGGTTCCTTCCTTTCGTGACGATTCAAAAACTCAAAGGGCGGTTTTCAGCATTTCAACGACGGCTTTATGCACTCTCTTATACCTTGATTGGTCAGGTGCGTTCTCGCTTTCCCAAACGATCCCGGGCATAGTGTTCAATTCATAGAGCCAAATCTTGCCGCTCCTGCCGACGCCTGCATCGACGCTGTACAATCTTGGTCCATATTGCCTGAGTGTTTCATCGATTTTCATTGCAACATCATGGAATTTTCGCGGCAGGCGATTGACGTCGAAATGCAGGATTTTGCCTCCCGAAGCGTAATTGCTGATGTATGAGTCGGGAGCGGGAATCCTGACAAAAAGCTGTATCACTTCACCGTTGCAAACCAACATTCTCAAATCATGCCGGCCTTGAATGTTCAATTCCGGAACGCCTGCGTCAGACTCCAGTAACGCTTGTACGACATATTCATGCTTGTTCGAAACATGCTCAGAGTTAAGAGCGGCGATATCGATGACGTCGATTCCCTTGCCTCTCTCTCCGAATCGCGGTTTCAAAAATAGTTTTTCAATGTTAAGATCGCGATGCGCCGCCGTTTTTCGCAAGCTGGAAAGGATGTCCGGATTCGTTGTGTCAAAAGTTGGGGGAATGAGTTCCGGAAACATCTTATAGGTCGCGACTTTATCCGTCAGGCAATCGCTCAGCTCCAGATCATTGAAGATTTTGACTTCATTCTCGATTAACTTATCTCGCAATGCATTCGCATTGGGAAAATTCTGAGGCAGATCGGCATAGGAAAGCGACACTTCGGAAATGGGAAGTTCTTTCGTTTGCCATGATCCGGCTTTGTATATCCAGGAAAGAACAAACGACCCGGCGCACAGATTGTCAAAATGCGAAATATACAAATTCATGCCGGCTTCGGTGCAGAGCGAGCTCAAGTGAGCGTAAGCTGCATTTTCATCGTCTGAATGGAAGGGCATCAGCTGGTTCGAACGTGCGGCAATTGTACAGATGAGCAGGATGTTCGGACATTTATCTTTGGTCGAAGAGGACATTGCATTTCCTTTGTTAAGCGTAATTCGAATGTTTCACATCAACCCGTTCGTTTCCAGCCACGCGTCGTTGAAAACCGTACTCAAGTAGTTTTTGCCGGAATCGGGCAAAAGCATAACCATTACGGCGTTTTCATCTAATTCTCGCGCTGCTTCAAGCGCGCCGGCAACGACGGCCCCGGCTGAAGACCCAACCATCCATGCCTCCTTTCTCGCCAGTTCCCGCGCCATGCCGAAAGCTGCTTTGTCGGGAATCGTAAGCACTTTATCGATTAGTTCCAAATCGATGCTGCCCGGCAAGAAATCCTGGCCGATGCCTTCGATTTTGTAGCTTTCGACCTCGCCATCGGTACCGTCATAAAGATGGCGGTACAGCGAGCCTTCCGGATCGACGCCGATAATTCGAATATTCGGATTTTGTTCTTTCAAGAATTTTGCCGTTCCCGAAATCGTTCCGCCTGTTCCCATACCCGCGACAAAATGGGTGATCTTTCCCGCCGTATCGCGCCAGATTTCAGGTCCGGTCGTTTCGTAGTGTGCGAGCGGGTTGTCTTGATTGCTATATTGATTCGGAGAGAATGCGTTGGGCGTTTCTTCGACTAAACGTTCCGCAACTTTGTAGTAACTTCGGGGATTTTCCGGCCCAATATCACAAGGACAAATGACGATTTCCGCGCCATAGCCTTTGAGTATATTTCGCTTTTCCTGGGAGACTTTTTCGTTCATGGTGAAAATGACTTTGTAGCCTTTCACTGCTGCCATATGCGCCAAGCCAATACCAGTGTTACCGGAAGTCGGCTCGATGATGGTACCGCCGGGCTTCAGCAAGCCTGCTCGTTCCGCCGCCTCGATCATGGCCATCCCGATCCGGTCCTTGCTACTGCCGCCAGGGTTAAAGCATTCCATTTTGCCCAGCATCAAAGGACGTAATCCTTCGTTGACCCGGTTCATCTTAATCAACGGCGTATTGCCGATGGTCTGCAAAATATTGTCTCGATAATTCATTGTGCTCCCATTTGTAATTTCATATTATAATCTCGCATCAAACTCACTTTGATCATCGGTTGGAGGCGAGCTGCAACTCGTCAATGCCAACGTCTGGCAAGACGGGTTTTTCTTTCCTCCCTTCGCCAAACTTGCCAAAAGCGACGCCCGTGGGATAGGCCACCTGAATGCCATTCTTTTTGAGCGCTTCCAAAACAGCAATTTTCATGACGTTATTCATTTTCCAGAAATCTTTGTGCTCCGTGAAAACGGAAATGTTCACATGCATAAAATAAGTGTCAAAGTCTCCGACCCAAAAGCTCGGTTCGGGCGTTTTTAGGACTTCCGGCATATCTTCGACGGTCTTCAGGAAAACCTGCTGAATGTTGTCCAGATTTTCACTATAGGGAACTTTGAGGCCGATGGTCACTCTGCGGAATTCCGCCGCCGAATGATTGTAAATGACGTCGTTCATGATGACGCTATTGGGAATGATGATAAGGGTTTTATCGAACTTGCGGAGCACGGTGTGGAAAATTTGTATTTCCTGCACGAAACTCCAGTTGCCTTTGATTTTCACTTCATCTCCGACTTTGAAAGGACGAAAGATCAGGATGAGCACGCCGGAAGCGAAGTTACTGAGATTGCCCTGCAAGGCCAAACCGACCGCAAAACCCAAGGCCGCCATCACCGCGACAAAGGACGCGGTTTCGATGCCAACGATCCCGGCAACGCTGAAAATCAGAAACACCCGCAATCCGATTTTCACCAGAGAGCGCAGAAACGGACGGATATCCTTGCTGATTTTTAAGCGCTCCATGCTTTTGTTGACAATCCCAGCCAATCGCTCGATAAGCCACCAGCCCAAAAGCCATACACTGATCGCGAGCAATAATCTGGGGGCAAAATCAACAGCAAGGCTAAAGATTTGTTCTGCATAGGCATTCAATTGATTCATCTGGCTTCTCCATAATTTTTGTGATTCAATCGGGACTGCACTTGGATTGATCACAAATATCATTCCCGCTCAGGCGGGAATCCATTATTAATCAGTGCTTTAGCTACACTTCTGGATGCCCGCCTGCGCGGACATGACGCTTCTTGCGTTTGAGCGTAAATTGCCAGTTAATAAATAATGCAGTTGCAAGAGTCTCTTTGTTGGTCAGGCAAAAAATAGGAAAAAGATGGCGGGAAATGCTTCCACTCATGTCACAAATGCTAACACTATTGTCACATTATGGAGCTGTAAGGCAGGAATTCGATGGGTTTTGCGCAAATGAAAACAGCGATCTTTAACCGTTTTGCTTTTTGTATTCCGTTGGCGTCATACCAAAATGTTCCTGAAAGCATTTGGAAAAATAGGGATGGCTGTTGAAACCAACCATATAGGCGATTTCGGTGATGGTCGCGGCGTCCTTTTTAATCAGCTCGGCGGCGCGCTGCACCCGAATGGCGCAGATAAAATGGCTGGCAGACTGGTTCGTCAACGCGCGCAATTTTCGGTGTAACTGCATGCGGCTCATGCCGATTTGCCGCGCGAGGTTTTCGACGGAAAAGGATTCTGCCTGGAGATTTTTTTCAACAATCGCGACCGCCTTTTCAAGAAAAGCTGCATCGATAGAATCGATCTCGATCTCGCCTGGCTGCAGAATCATTCGCCGCCGGAATTTTTCCCGCAGCTTACTGCGCAAAGCAATCAAATTCTTGACTCGAGTCTGAAGCTCGCGGGCGTCAAAGGGCTTGGTTAAATAGGCATCCGCACCGGTTTCTAAACCTTCAAGCTTGTCGTCCCGTTCAACCTTGGCAGTGAGCAAAATCACTGGAATGTGGCTGGTTTTTTCATCGGTTTTCAAGCGATTACACAGCGCATAGCCGTCCATTTTCGGCATCATCACGTCGCTGATCACCAAATCGGGAATCTGGGCCACAGCCGTTTCATACCCTTCCTGACCGTTCGCCGCTTCCAAAACCTGGTACCCAGCTTCCGCTAAATGCTGCCGGAGATAGTCGCGCATATCGATGTTGTCTTCAACCACCAGAATAATCGACGCTTTTTCCGGCTTTCGGCTGTTGACTGCCGGTTGTTGACCACTTGTTTTTGGTTGCTTGTTGCCTGAAGGCTGAAAGCTAAAAGCCAAGTGCTGGCTGTTAGTGGCTTTTTCAATAATCTCTTCGGGCTTCAAATGCGCTTTTCCCAGCGGCAGATTCACCACGACTTCCGTGCCGCGGCCTTTTTCACTGCGGAGGCGCACGACGCCGTAGTGCAGCTCGACCAATTCTTTGACCAAGGCCAGACCAATGCCCGTGCCTTCGTAATCCTGAACAGAGCTGTTGTTGCCGATGCTCTTCCCCGCTTGATAAAACCGGTCGAAAACGAACGGAAGCTCGCTTGTGGAGACGCCAACGCCGGAGTCTTTCACCGTTATCGAGGCCCAATGACCGGCCAACTGACGCACCGTTTGAACCGGTTCATCATCGACAGCCAACCGTACAATGACGCTACCGCCTTCCGGCGTGAATTTGAAGGCGTTCGACAAGATATTGTAAAAGACTTTTTCGAGATCGTTGGAATTGAACCAGGCTTCGATCTGCTCCGGCTCGCTTTGAAAGTGCAAGGCGATATTTTTGCGTTCCGCCAGCGATTCGAAAAAGGCGACGACGCTCTTCACGCATTGCACAAGATCGCCTCGGCTCGCCCGCAATTGCATTTTGCCTGCTTCCAGTTTGGCGAGATCGAGCAATTGGTTGACGAGGCGCAGCAGTTTACCAGCGTTCTTGCGCATGAAGTGCAAGTTTCGTTTGAAAACCATGTTGTCCAGTCCTTGGAGCATGCTATCAATCGGGCCGAGAATGAGCGTTAGTGGCGTGCGGAATTCGTGCGAGATGTTGGCGAAAAAGCGCGATTTCATCTGATCCAATTCTTGCAGTTTTTGCGCTTCGATTTTTTCCAACTTCACCTGGTCCTTCAGTCGCATTCGGCTTAATTCATAGCGCCTGAATCCGTACAAGAAAATCATACTCAGCAAAGAATAAAGCGTGTACGCCCACCAGGTCTTCCAGCAGGGCGGATTGACGACAATGATGACCGAAGCGCCGGACTCGTTCCAGACGCCATCGTCGTTGCTACCGCGCACGCGAAATTCGTACTCGCCCGGTGGAAGATTCGTGTACGTTGCCCGGCGCACAGGATTGGGCCTGCTCCAGCCACCATCGAAATTCTCCAGCTTATACGAATAGAGATTTCGTTCCGGCGCGGCATAATCCAGCGCAGCGAATTCGAGCGCAATTATTTTGTCCTCCGGCGAAAGAACAATGCGCTCAGTCGTATTGATCGTCTTTTGCAGCGGCGAGCTCGACCGATTCGGTCGAACACTTTCGTAGTTGATTTGCAAATCCGTGAACACGATGGGCGGCATATCGGGATTGTCCCGGATGCTGTCGGGGTGAAAAACAGTGAAGCCTTTGACGCCGCCAAAAAACATCTCTCCCGCCGCATTCTTAAAGTAGGCGTCGGTGTTGAATTCGTTGCCTTGCAGTCCGTCGCCGGCGTCATAATTTTTGAATCGCAGGATTTCTCGCGCATCTTCTGTCGTCACGGCCTTGGAGAGCCCTTTGTTGGTGCTCATCCACAGATTGCCGCCGTCGTCAGCCAGAATGCCGTAGACCACGTTGTTGGGCAAACCGTGTTCTTCCATGTAATAAGAAAATTTTTCAGAAACCATGTCAAATCGATTCAAGCCGCCACCGTCGGTACCCAGCCATAGAAAGCGCTCAGGCTGAACAGGATCGAGCAAAACTGTCTTTACGGCGTTGCTACTCAGGCTCTCGGGATTGTTCGTCTTATTTTGGAAAATTCTCAGCACGCCGCTCTCGACCTCAAATCGAACCAGCCCCCGGTTGGTCGCCAGCCAGAAAACGTCGTCGCGATCTTGAATGAGTTGCTGAATCAGTAGGTTCTCTCCTGTCAATGCTTTCGGAACAGGGAGAGGGTACTCCGTCATCGTCTCGGCTTGCCGGTGCCAGCGGTAAAGGGCGGGACGATTCGCCGGCCCGGATGCGGGGTCAATCGCCAAGCGGTTTCCCGCTCCAAACCATATATCGCCGTTTCGATCTTCGTGGATCCCACGCATCAGGAAACCTTCCTCGAAATGCGCCCAGGAAAAGATATTTTCAAGCCGCATAAACCGTCTATTATAACGAAAAATACTAGACGCCCCGATTATCCACAAATATCCTTCACGATCTTCATGAAAGCCAAACGCGATTTCGAGATGATCATTGAGATGATGCAGCGACAAATCACCGGTTTTGCGATTGAATAGCCATATACCGTTGGAAATAATCCAAGCAATGCCATGCTGATCTTCCAGGACGCCGGAAACGCCAAATTCCACTTCAAATTTTCGTGTTAGGTTGTTGGCGGTGAAAGAATCGAACTTCTTGGCATTGGGATCCCAACGGTTGAGTCCATATCCGGAAGTGCCGATCCAGATCGCATCGCTGCGATCGCGAAAAAGTGACGGAAGGCCGTGATAACTCAGCCCGTTGGGCGCTTCAGGATCAGGCTGCCGCCAAGGAGATTCCGCATTGCCGGGATCGAAAATCGCCAGGCCAGAAATTGTCGCCACCCACAACTCACCTTGCGGCCCTTCGCATATCTCGTTCGGCGGCCAATCCGCCTCAATTACCGCGGAAAAATCATGGCGCTGCCAAACTCCCGATGAGTCGCTCCCCGGGGTGACGTTCGCGATACTGCCGCTTAAGCCAACCCAAATCGAGCCGTCACTGGTTTCGAGCAGGGCGGAGCTGATCTTTGGGAAAGCGAAGTTTGTTGTTGTTGACGCCAAGGCGTAGCGGATGAATTCCGCCTTTCCAGCGATCCCGGAGCTTGCGGCATGAGATGGATCGAGGCGGCAAAGCCCTTCAAACGTCCCAATCCATAAATTACCGTTCCGGTCAACCAAAATATCTTCGATTTGATTCCCAGCGAGACTGTTTGCATCATCAGCCGCATGCTGATATCGGACAATTTCGAAAGTCTCTTCCCGCAGAATCAGCTTGTTCAAGCCGCTGTTAACGGTACCTACCCAGAAAACGGCGGCATCGTTATCGGCGTCAGGGGCCGCCGGAGCTTCGCAGACGGCGGTGATGTGATTGCCGCTCAAGCTGGATGGATTGTCAGGATTGTGGAGAAATCGCCTAAATTTTTCCGTCGTTGGATCAAAGCAATTGAGCCCGTCGATCGTCCCAACCCAAAGCCGTCCTCGGCTGTCCTCGAAAATTTCGGTGATGAAATTGTTGGAGAGAGAAGTGGAGTCGAAGGGATTGCTGCGGAAGACGGTGAACCGATAGCCGTCGTAGCGGTTCAGTCCATCCCTCGTACCGAACCACATGAATCCCTGCCGATCCTGGCATATCGCATTCACCATGCCCTGCGACAGCCCGTCGTCGATGGTGAGATGCTGGAAGGAGAGATCGAGTGTTGCTGTGGAATGGACCGATTGGGCAAAAACAACAGATGGAGAAAGCCTGATACAGCAAAAAACACACAAAGCAAAATTCGCAGCTACAATACGACTCTTCCGAATCTGAAATCGCCGCATGTTAGAGCGTTTTCTGTATTGGCGTGTCGTTTTGAGGCAAATCTTCATTTCGATTCGGTGAAATTTACACAACAGGAGTTAACGGTTTTGCTGCAATTCAATAAACGTCGGCGCATCCCGATCACAGACGATCTGGCCATTTTCATACTTCAGTTCCACAACCTGAATCGAGCTGCGGCGCTTTTCATACCAATCGCTCTCCGGAATCGAATCGATTCTGCCCGGATGGGTGAAGTAAAACAGATAGGCCCGATCGTTGCTGACAACCACATACGGATGGCCGCCTTTGACCTGATCATCGGGGCCGGATCCGGGCTGTTCGAGCAGATTGCCGGGGATGCGCTGCCAGTTGCTGAGATCATCCGACTGATACACCGCAAGACCTTGCCAGACATCGGTAATCATCCAATATTTATTTTTCCATGCAAAAACCACCGGGCCTTCGCCGCCTTGGTCGCCGACCGCCTTGCCCTTGTCCTGCCAATCGTACAAATCCGGGCTGTCTGCGTAATAAATCGACTTGCCGTCCTTTTCGTTGTTGTACCACATGCGCCAGTTGCCGTCGGGCATTTGCATAACGCAGGCATCAATAACCTTGTCGTTGGCGAGTTTGAGCGTCGATTCGTAGTTCCAGTTGATCAGGTTGGTGCTGGTCAAATGAATGATGTTTCTCGGGTGATTCCAGTCGGTGAATATGCCGGGCACGTAGGTCAGATACATATGATAGGTGCCATCGTGCTCGATCACCTCAGGCGCCCAATGCGAAAATTCCGCATCCGGCCGGTACTGAATGTCGCAGGTATCGCGATACTGCCAGGTCAAGCCGTAATCCGATGACTCGGCGATGCCGATGCGCGTGCCGTGAACCCAGGTGACGCCGTCGAGGCCTTCCGCATTGGCGCGGCGGTTGGTGTAAAACATGAGCCACTTGTTCTCGTGACGATTCCAAATCACCACCGGATCGGCGGCGCCATCATAAACCGGATCGCGGAACAGCGGTTTTGCAGCGATTCTGTCGCTTTGTTCACTTGGTGCTGAACACGATGCCAGAAGCAGGCCAATCATAGTGTATAGATAGAGAAGAAGTATTTGTTTTTTCATGGTTTATTGATCCAGCGCAACCAGTCCACACAACGGTCTGTCCAGGTCGACAGATAGCCTTTGTCGAGGGCAAGGGCAAAGCCGTGTCCGCCTTCCGGATAGATGTGCAATTCTGCCGAAACGCCTTTATCTTTCAGCGCGCGGTAAAACAACAAGCTGTTTTCGACAGGCACAGAGCGGTCATCACCGGCGTGAATCATGAAAGTCGGTGGTGTGTCGGCCTTGACTTGCAACTCGTTGGAATAATGTTCGATCAACGCCGGATCAGGATTTTCGCCAAGCAAGGCGTCACGCGAACCCTTGTGCATAAAAGAATGCGAAAACGTCATGACCGGATAGATCAAAATCATGAAATCCGGCCTTGAGCTTAATCTCTCTATCGGATCACTCGCATTGGCATCGCCAGCATCGAAATGGGTGCCCAATGTCGAAGCAAGGTGGCCACCGGCCGAAAAACCCATGATGCCGATTTTGTTTTTGTCGATATGCCACTTTTCAGCGTGATCGCGCGTGAGCCGCAACGCTCGTTTGGCATCGAGCAGGGGGGACTTGTGCGGGATGATGTTGCTTTTTGAAATGGGCAAACGGTATTTGACAACCACAGCCGCGATGCCTTTAGAGTTCAGCCATTTGGCGATGTCCGTCCCTTCCTTGTCGTAGGCGAGAATCCGGTAGCCACCGCCCGGGAAGATGACCACGGCTTGCCCGGTAGCGATGCCCTTTGATGGCAAAAACACCGAGATGTCCGGTTGCTGCACATAGCCAATCCTGATTGCGTTGGTTGTGTCCCGGGTTTCCACCTCATCCGTTTTTTGATAATTGGGGATGTTGTCCGGCCAGAGCGGCAGGGTATAGCTTTGTCCCATGCACAAAGAAATTGTTGTTAAAATAAAAAGGATCACGAACAGGCATTGAGTTCTCATTTTCACCACCAATTTGTTGCCCCGTTAAAACACCACTCACGCAAAGCCGCGAAAACGCAAAGCACCGCAGAGAAAATTAATTTCATCTTTGCGTAGACCTTTGCCGCTTTGCTCCTTCGGGTGAGTTCGTACTGAGCACCCAGACTCTTTTAGGTCATGCCCGCTAACGCGGTTCAACCACCTTCAGATATTCGGCTAGCGAGCAGCCTTCAAGTGCCTTGATGCCTTCCACCAAACGCGTAGCGTTGATTTGCGCGCCGGCGGCGTTGGTGTGCGTGTTGTCGCCCGCATCAAAAAAGAGCGGCCCGACACGTTGCTCGCCCAAGCGGTCATAGTGGTCGCTGATCCGGGCGTTCAGATCGATGAAAAACGCGCCGCCTTCTTCTGCTGCCTGCTGCGCCCACAGCGCATAGCCATCCGCCGAGCGCTTCACTTTGCCGTCAGCCCAGTTGTTGCGCGGGATCAGCGAGCAGACAATTGATGTCGCGCCTTTGGCCTTGATTTCTTTGATGAATTGCCGCAAATACCAGCCGTAACTGTGCACAATTTCGTGCTCGCCTGTGAGCATATTGTCGATCTCCTGCGTTTCATCGCCATTGCTTTTGATCGTGCCGCGTGCGCGACGATCATCATTAATCGGGCTGGCGTCATTATGGCCAAACTGCATGATGACGAAGTCGCCGGCTTTAAGCCGGGGCAGCACTTTTTGCCAGTGCCCTTGGCTACGGAATGTGCGGCTGCTGGTACCGCCCCAGGCACGATTTTCGACATTCAGGCGGCTGCGGTCAAAAAAGTCGGCAATCGGTGCGCCCCAGCCCCACTGGCCGTTTTCGCCATTGCCGAGCACGCCGGTGCGAACCGTCGAGTTGCCGATGGCATAGAGTGTCGGCTTGGTGGAATCTGACTCCGGTTGCGCTTCCGGCTTCCACTTGGCGGTCAGCCAATCCTTGAATTGCTTGATCATCGAATTTGGAGAGTAGGCCGTCACGCTCTCGCCGAGCTCTGATAGCACCGACGCCAGCGGGCTGTCGCTGGCCTTCAGGCCGGACACAATGCTGGCCGCGTTCAGAAAAGCGCCTTCCGGGCTGGTGTGGGTATGATCGATCGGGAAGAGCTCGCGCACGCGGATCGGGCCGAGCAGCGCGTACTGGTCGGCGATGATGTTGCGCACGTCGATGAATGGCACGCCGGCGTTTTCGGCGATTTGGCGTGCCAGGGTGCAAAAAGTGTTTTCGCGCTCGATTTCGCCGTCGGTCCAGATGTCGCGGGTGGTCATGCTGAGAACAATCGGCGTCGCGCCTTTGGCTTTGGTGTCGGCGATCATTTTGCGCATGTACCAGCCAAAAGTGTGCACCACTTCGTGCTTGCCGGTCACCTGGTTGTCGATCTCCTGCGTCTCATCGCCGAGGCTGGGGATCGAGCCGCGCGCACGCCGGTCATCGTTGATTGGGCTGGCATCGTTGTGGCCAAACTGGATCAGCACGTAATCGCCGGGCCTGAGATCAGCGGTCAGTCCGTCCCACAAGCCTTCAGTGATGAACGTGCGACTGCTGCGCCCACCGCGGGCGCGATTGTCCACCACCAGTTTTTCGGTGTCGAAAAACTTTTGCAGATGGCTGCCCCAGCCCTTATCGTCGCCATTCTTTGCCGTCGAGTTCGCAGCGATAAACAGGGTTGGCGTGGTTAATGTTTGGGCGGTTGAAAGCGTAGGCAAGCAAATTATAAATGAAAAAACTATTTGCGGTCGAAGCATGAATTTCATTAAAAATATCCTTGTCAATGTTAGTTGGAGTTGTTACCAGGCGCAGCTTAAAATATTGAGCAGCTGGTATTGGGAAAAGTCGTTTGAAAAATACGGTTGTTTTCATTGCTGATTGTCTATTGGCTCCACTGCCACCCGTAAAATCGTCAGCGATAAAGGCTGAAATTCATAGCGGAAGTTGGGCATGCTGATGGCGACTGTCGACTCCTGCGGATAGATTCTTTTCGGCTCTCGCAGCGTGTTTGCATCGTCGAGGGCAGGGGAGTGCAGCACAATGACTTTTGCTGGTGTGCTGATATTCTGTGCACCCGCGAGCTCAACTGCTGCGTTGATTGCCGTTTTGGTGATATTTACAACTTTGAGAATCACTTCACCAGTTTTTTCGTCCAGAGTGGCGCTGACGAACAGACCGCGCTTGCTTTCATCCAGTGCTGGCGCATGCGCAAGCGTCGCCTTCAGTAGGCGGTCGCCTTTGTGCAGGCTGAACAGTTTTTGCACGTAATAATTGGCGGTTCCGTACGATTGCAGGTTGTCGAACCAGATCAGGTCCGGCCGCCATTGCCAGGCCTCTTCATGTCCAAACAGTGGGGCATAGCAGCTCATGGTGACCAGGTCGGCGTTGCGCTCCATGCCGGTCATGAAAACCGCTTCGTACAAAGCAGTTTTCCATGTGTTGCGATTATCGGGGCTGGCGACGGCCACGCTTTGCGCCGCATACTCGCCGACAAACACTTCGATGCCGTCGCGCGGATAGGTGTCATAACGGTCGACATTTTCCACAAACCAATCGGCTTTGCGATAGAAATGTTCATCGACAATGTCCGGCTTCAGCATACGCCACTGCTGCCACAGATAGTCCACTTCCGCTTCGCCATTGGGGAAAATCGACGGATCGGAGCCGGTCGCGGCAATCAGCCGGATGTCCGAGTATTTTTGCTTGATGGCTTCGGCGAAGGCCTGGTAGCGCTCGACATACTGCGGCCCCCACTGCTCGTTGCCGACACCCAAAAATTGCATTCCGAACGGCTGCGGATGCCCCATGTCCGCGCGCACTTTGCCCCACTTGCTGTCTGCCGGGCCGTTGGCAAATTCGATCAGGTCGAGCGCATCCTGAATGTACGGATCGAGCTGATCCATCGGCGCCAGTTCGGCAGTGTTGAACTGGCAAGCCATGCCACAGGAAAGTATCGGCATTGGCTCGGCGCCAAGGTCTTCTGCCAATTGAAAATACTCGAAATAGCCCAGCCCGTACGATTGAAAGTAGTCCGGCGTCGGGCGGTGCCGGAACTCAAAATTCCAACGGTTGATGTTGAAGATGCGCTGGTCGATCGGGCCGATGCTGTCTTTCCATTTGTAGCGCTGCTCCAGGTTAAAGCCCTCGACGATGCAACCGCCGGGGAAGCGCAGGAAGCCCGGTTTCATATCGGCCAGCAATTGCACCAAATCTTTGCGCAAATCGTTCTTGCGGCCTTTCCAGGTGTTGGTTGGAAACAGCGAAATCATGTCAAGATCGAGCGTACCGGCGCCGTCGATCCAGATATGCAGTTTTGCTTTTGCCTCGGTGGCGTTGGCCGTGAGCGTGATTTCATATTTTTGCCAATCTTTATTGAAACCAGCTAAGCGGTTTTCTGCAAGGATTTTGCCTTCCGTATCGACCACCTGCACACGCAGCGTTGTGCTGTTGCCAGCGACCTTGCGCGCATCAATGCTGAAACGATAGCTTTCGCCCGTGCGAATGCCCATGCCACGAAAGCCCTCGTTGCTGAGACCAAATCCATGGCCTGCTTGATGAACATTGAGCCGGATAAAGCGCGGATTGCGCGGCTTTGCTTCGTCACGCATAATCAGGATGCTGCCCTGCTCAGGTGATGTTCGCAGCAACCGCCAACCGCGAAGTGGTTTGTCAAATTCAAATGAGCGGTTTTTCACCAGTTCAGGATAGAGACCACCATCTGCGCCAAAGTTGATGTCTTCGAAAAAGACACCATACATGGTCGGGCTGATGTTTGTGCCGGGCTGATCGACCTGCACGGTGATTTGTGGCTGGGCGGCCAACGATAACGGCAGAGCTAAAATGATCAATCTTGCGAGCGTTTTGAAATTATAAAAAGAGCGCATTGGTCACCGATAGGTTTAATTCTGTCATAAAAAATATGCACGCAAAGGCGCAGAGCTGCAAAGGTTTTCGCAAAGAAGATAACTTTCTTTGTATTCCTTAGCATCTTTGCGCCTTTGCGTGAGATGTTTTGGTTCCGTCCGAGTTTCTTGCAAAAGCTATAATATTTGAGTACTGTTCAAACCAATTCCTGCTTAACAATGAAATTTAGTTGCGAAAGGCGTGAGAAATGAGTGTGTTCTGGAAAAGATATTGTGTATGTATGTGCTTGTTTTTGATATATGTGAGCCTCCGTGCGCAGACTTTTCATGACCTCAATCGCTACATCGAAAATCCTACAGTTTTTGCCGAAAACCAAGAGCCACCACACGTCCCCCTGGTGCCATACAATTCGGTCGAGAGCGCATTGGCCAATCAGAGAGCGGATTCTCCAAATTACATTTCGCTGAACAAAACGTGGAAATTCCACTGGGCGATCAACCTTTACGAAGCGCCATCGGTTTTTTTCAAGCAAGGCTATGATGTCAGTGGGTGGGATGAGATCGACGTCCCCAGCAATTGGCAGATGAAGGGCTATGGCTGGAACATCTACCGCAACCAGCCGCAGGAATTCAGCCCGTACGATCCACCGCATGTGCCGGACGACATCAATCCGGTTGGCAGCTATCGCACAACCTTCACTGTGCCCGAAAATTGGAATGGCAAGCAGGTCTTTCTGCATTTCGATGGCATTCAAGGCGCTGCCTTTGTGTGGGTCAATGGCGAATATGTCGGCTACGATGAAGGCAGCAAAACCGCTTCGGAATTCAATGTCACTTCCATGGTGCATCCTGGTGAAAACACGTTGGCGGTCAAAGTCATTCGCTGGTCGGACGGCAGCTATCTGGAGTGTCAGGATATGTGGCGCTTCAGCGGCATCTCGCGTTCGGTGTACCTGTTTGCCACGCCACAAACCCATATTCGCGACTTTTTTGTCCGCACCGACCTGGATGAAAAATATCAAGATGCGATTTTATGGACACAAGTTTCACTGCGCAATTTCAGCGACCGCCAGAGTGGCAAGCAGGCAGTGGCGCTAAAACTCCATGACCTTCAGGGCAATGTGATCGCTTCAGCAAAAATGGCAAAAAATGTGAATGCCAAAGAAGAAGTACTGCTGGACTTCAAGCAGAAAATCGCCAATCCACTGAAATGGTCTGCGGAAAAACCGAATCTGTACAAAATGACGCTCGAGCTCAGCGATGGGAACGGTACCCTCACTGAGGTTCTTCATCAGCGCGTTGGTTTTCGCGAAATCGAAGTGATCGACAAACAGGTGCGCGTCAACGGTGTGCCGGTGGAGTTTCGCGGCGTGAACCGGCACGAGCATCATCCTGATTTTGGCCACACCATGCCGATTGACATGATCAGAAAAGATTTCGAAGTCATGAAGCAGTTCAATGTCAACGCCGTGCGCTTGTGTCATTACCCGAATTCGCCGGAATTCTATGAACTGGCCGATGAATATGGACTGTATATCCAGGATGAGGTCAACACCGAGACGCACTATGCGCAGAGCAATCCCGGCGGCAGGTACGGCATGAACTGGTTTCCTGAACAGCCGGCCTGGCGTGATGCCTTTTTCGAGCGCTTCGAGCGCATGTTGCAGCGCGATAAAAACCATCCGAGCGTGGTGATGTGGAGCACAGGCAACGAAACCGGCACCGGCCCAGTGATGTTCGAACAGGCGGAATACGCTCGCAAAGTCGACGGCACACGCCTGATTATGCACCAAAGCAACAATGTCGATGGCTTTGTGGCATATTGTGATATTGCCGGCCCACGCTATCCGAGCCCGGAAAAGCTGCGCTGGTTCGCCAGCTATTTTGACGTGCCGGTGGTGATGGGCGAGTACATGCATGCCATGGGCAACAGCGTCGGCAACTTCGACGAATTTTGGGACATCATCCGCGAGTATCCGAATTTGCAGGGCGGTTTTATTTGGGATTGGGTCGATCAGGGTTTGCGGCAAAAACTCATTCTGACCCCTGATCTGTCCCACAATCAAAATCATGGCGCGGTGATGAACAATCCGAAAATTGTCGATGGCAAATTCGGCAAGGCGATCCAGCTCTCCGGCCTGGACGATTATATCGAAATTTACGATCACCCCAATCTCGATGTCACCGGCGACCAGGTGACGGTTGAAGCGTGGATTTACCCGCGTCCGATCGAGGAGCAGAATCCGATCATCACGAAGGGTGCCAGTCAGTTCGCGCTCGAACAGCTTCATCCCGACAGCTTGCAATTTCACGTGCAAAGCCACAACGCCGGCGCGACCGCCATCGCGCGCGTGCCCAATGATTGGGATTACAACTGGCACCACATCGCTGGTGTGTATGATGGCCAGGCTGTCAAGGTGCTTATCGATGGGGAAGTGGTTGCCAGCGTGGCGTTCTCCGGCAATCTCAGCCGCTCGTATTTCCCGGTTTCGATCGGCAAAAACGTTGAGCGCAATATCTCCAGTGTCGCCGGTTACCTGTCGAATTCCGTGATCGATAATGTGCGAATTTATGCGCGTGCTTTAAATGCGAGCGAGCTCGGATTTCACCAGCAGGAGGCCGCAGCCGGTGCCGAGCTGATAATGAATTTCGATGAATTCAACGACACTGGCGAGACCTTCCTTTCCTATGGCAGCGATGCGTTTTGCATCAACGGGACGGTGTTTGCTGACCGATCGGTACAGCCCGAAACCTGGCAGGTCAAGCGCAGCCACGCTCCGGTTCGGGTCAAGGCAGTTGATTTGGCCAAAGGCGAATTCCGTGTGATCAATTACCACCACTTCTCCAACCTCAATGAGCTGAATGCCAGTTGGCGCATTTACACGGCTGAAAAAGAATTGCAGTCCGGCACGCTTGATTTGGATGTTGCGCCGCTTTCCGAAAAAATCATCACCTTGCCGTATTCCGAGCCTGTGCTGCAACCGGGCGACGAAGCCTGGCTGACGATCTCGTTTAGCTTGCCCGAAGCAACGATTTGGGCGCCGAAAGGGCATGAGGTGGCTTTCGATCAGTTCAAATTGCTATTTGAAGCCCAGGAAAAGCGCGAACCCGTGCCGAACGATGGTACGCTTGTTTTAGCCGAATCCGCCAATCAAATCACAGTTCAGGGCAACGATTTCACCTACAAAATTGATAAATCACTGGGCACGCTATCTTCGTTGATTTTTCAGGGCAAAGAACTGTTCAAAGCCGGTCCACGACTGGATGTCTATCGCCCGCCGGTTGACAATGAAAACACCGGCTGGTCGCACGATCGCAAAACCAAAGCTTATTGGGAGTCGGAAGAATGGCGCTTTTATGAGCTGGATGAAGTGAAGGAAGTCGTCAAATCTGTCGATGTGAAGCAGATTTCGGAGCAGGAAATTCTGGTGATCGTGAAGACGCTGTGGGAAAACACGATTTCAAGCAGAAGCATTACCGGCTTTGATGTCACATACGAATACACGATTCTTGCCAGCGGTGATATTCTGTTGCGGCACCATGTGATTCCGTTCGGGAAGGAACTGAGCTATTTGCAAAAAATGGGAGTGCGGCTGCAGCTCTCGCAGGATCTGCAAAACCTGACCTGGTACGGCAGAGGGCCGTTGGAAACCTACCCGGATCGCAAAACCGGCGCAAAAATGGGCGTTTATACAGGCACGGTGGACGCGCAATATGTGCCGTATGTTTTCCCCCAGGAGTATGGCAACAAGAGTGATGCGCGCTGGGCGGCGTTGACAGATGCCGATGGGATTGGGCTGGCTGTCTTTGCTGATCCTGAAATGAATGTGAATGCTTCGAATTACGATCCGGATAACCTCGACCGCGCCCGCTATGCATTCCAGCTCAGGAAAGCTGATTATGTCACCTTGTGCCTCGATCACAAAGTAACTGGTGTCGGCGACACGCCGGTGCCGGTGCTGATGAAATACCGCACCTGGCCCGAAGAATATGACTACACGCTCCGATTCAGGCCATTTTCCGAGAAAAACACCTCGGCGCTGGAACTGAGCAGACAGAAGGTGAAATAGATTTTTCTGTGATGGCTGATGGTGGCGAGTCGTTCTATATTGTTTTGATGGCAGGACGTGGGGGACTATTTTGCCTGCAACAGCTCACAAATTTTTCATTGCGATTGAATCCTTATTTTTGAGGAATCATGAAAATGACGAAAAGCGAAGTGCCAATCCGCAGCGCATATTTGACCATTATTAGTGTCGCTTTCTCGACTGCCTTTACAGCCTGTTCCATCAAAAGCGATATCACAATTTCAGTCACAGGCAAAGAATCTTTTCCGGTTATCACTGTGGAAAACGCCGGCGGCAAGCCCATCATATTTCAGCCTGTTTCAGAAACGACGGGAAGCATTGGCTTCGCCATCAACGATTCTATTACCTGGCTGAGTGGCGAACCAATGATCAACCCTACGGAGATTGGGGCTACTTATGCCTGGGAAACCGACTCAGGCTCCAGGGCCGTTTTGCAGGTTAGCAACGACAGCACGGACTTAAAATGCAAACTCTATTTAACTGAAAGCACCCAGAGTCCGGATAGATGGTACCTTAATCTCAAAGCCAGCGAGGATGAGTATTTTACCGGCCTTTTCGAGCGCGTTGTTGACGGTCACCAAAACAACTCCTGGGCCGACAGCATCGAGACAGCCATGAACCTTCGTGGCGAAAGAGTTGCAATGAAAGTCAGCCCCACGGTTTCAGCCTACGCGCCATTTTATCTTTCATCAAACAATTACGGCTTTTTTGCAGAAGGAACCTGGCCCGGCACATTTGATTTGTGCAGAGAGAGCGCCCAGGCTGTTCAGATTTCATTCGAGGGCAGTGAACTGTCTTTTAGGCTGTATCGCGGCTCATCACCGGCGGAAATCGTGCAACGGCATGCAATGGAAACCGGGCCATCTATTGTGCCACCCGAATGGGCATTTGGGCCATGGCGCTGGCGCGATAATCACTTTCATCGAGAAACTTATTTTGACGGAACCGAGGTAGGTGCGCCATTTAACAGCGATCTGGTAGAAGACGTGCTGATGATGAAAGCCTACGACATTCCCATTACAGCCTACTGGATCGATCGTCCGTGGGCCCCTGGCGTGCGTGGATTCGACGATTATGAATTCGATTCCCAACGTTTTCCGGAAGCGCCCCAGATGATCGAATGGCTGAACGGCAAGGACATTGAATTGATGATGTGGATTGCCCCATTTGTTATGGGAAAGATGGCAGATGTCGCTGAAGAAAGAGGCTATTTTTTGCAGAGCCGCATGCGGGGCAATACTCGCCAGGTGCTGCTGGATTTTACCAATCCGCAGGCAGTCGCATGGTGGGGTGAAAATGGACCGGGCAAGCTGGCCAAAATGGGGATCAAAGGCTTCAAAATGGATCGCGCGGACGGTGAGAAGCTACTGGACTCCCTGAGCCTGAGAACAAGCATCGGCACGACCTACCGGCAAAATTATAACGACTACCCGCGGCAATATGTCAAGGCAGCCTTTGATGCCGTCATGCCTGTTCTCGGCGATGACTTCATTCTGTACCCTCGGGCCCAATACACCGGAAGTGCAAAATACGGCGCCATGTGGGCTGGTGATACCAATGGCAAACCGCAAGGCCTGCGCTCGGCAATCATCGCCTTGCAACGCTGCGCAATCATGGGGTATCCGTTGTGGGCTTCTGATATCGGCGGCTACTGGGGCCAGTTTTCCCGGGAGACCTGCATGCGCTGGTTGGCGTTTGGATGCTTCTCACCGATCATGGAAGTCGGCCCGACACAGGATAGGGGATTCTGGAATAATATCAAGGAACCGCACTACGATAAACCCTTGATCGCCACGTGGAGACTCTATTCAAAGATTAGGATGCGGCTGAAACCATATTTGCGACAATTGGCACAGGATGCACACGATACTGGCATGCCGGTTGCAAGGCCGCTGTTTCTTGCCTATCCTAAACAGCAGCAAGCCTGGCAGGACTGGCAAACCTATCTGCTCGGGCCTGATATTCTGGTCTCCGCCATCTGGCAAAACGACGTTACCAGGCATCGCCTGTATTTGCCGGCGGGCGAAGAATGGATCGATGCCTGGGATACCGGCAGAACCTATAACGGTGGCGAATATATCGAAGTCGATGCGCCGTTGCACAAAATACCATTTTTTATCCGAAAGGGATCCGGTATTGATCTGGGCGATCTGAACCAGCTTTATGATGAATCGCTCAGCATCGCTGCAAAAAAGCCGGACTTGCGTGAACTGGAAAGAAATGAAGGATGGCGTTGAGTCTGACCGGATAACAGGATCGACGTGATCAACCGGATCATTCGCCTTGCAAGACTTTACCTTGAACTCGTATCGCCTCATTTATCCTGTAAATCATGTAAATCGTGTCAAGAAAAGGCTAAACATTAAATGAAACGTGTCGCATTTAAAATGAAATTGAAACCAGGCTGCATCGACGAGTATAAAAAACGTCACGATGCCATTTGGCCGGAGCTGAAGCAACTCCTGGCAAATGCCGGTATCCAGGATTATTCGATTTTTTTCGATGAAGACAGTCACACGCTTTTTGCCGTCCAAAATGTAGTTGGCGATGCCGGGTCGCAGGACCTTGGCAAAACCGAAATTGTGCAAAAATGGTGGGCCTACATGGCTGACATTATGGAAACCAATCCCGATAACTCGCCAATCTCCATTCCTCTAAAAGAAGTATTTTACCTGAAGTAGCTCATGAAAACATACAAATTTTTGTTTTTCTCAATCAGCCTGTTTTTTGTCATGCTGATGGCCTGCCAGCAATCGTCACCGGATCTTAAATGGCCTGAGATCACCCGGCAAACCAAGCCGTGGACACGCTGGTGGTGGCATGGCAACAGTGTCAACAAGGAAGACCTGACCGCGGCGATGGAAGCCTATCAAGAAAACGGCATCGGCGGCGTAGAGATTACACCGATTTACGGCGTGATCGGCGAGGATGAGCAGTTCATCGATTATCTTTCGCCGCAATGGATGGAAATGCTGGATCACACGCTGCGGGAAGCGCAACGGCTCGATCTGGGCGTGGATATGGCGACTGGCACCGGTTGGCCGTTCGGCGGACCGCATGTGACAGCGGATGACGCCCCGAAAAATGTTGTGTACAAAATTTACAAATTGCAGGGCGGCGAACGGCTCAATAAAACGATCAGCTATGTGCAAAAACCGCTCGTTCGCGCCGTGCCGAACCAGCTTGCGCTGCGCACTCCCGGCAAAGATCGCATCGAAATCAGCGACCTGGTTGAGCCCATTTCGGCGAATCAAAATCTGCAAGCACTTGCCCTCGACCAGGTGAAATTCGAAAAGCACCTTCCGCTAAAAGTATTGATGGCCTATTCCAACACCGGTGATGTGGTCGATCTTACCGACAAAGTGGATGAAAATCGCATAGTTGACTGGATCGCGCCAACAGGCGACTGGACATTGTACGCGGTCTTTCAAGGCTGGCACGGCAAAATGGTCGAGCGTGCGGCGCCCGGCGGCGAAGGCAACACCATCGACCATTTTGCCAAACAAGCGATCGCGCATTATTTGCAGCGCTTCGATGCTGCATTCGCAGATCACGACCTCAGCAGTTTGCGGGCATTTTTCAACGACTCCTATGAAGTGGATGACGCCGCCGGCCAAGGCGACTGGACACCGACATTTTTTGATGAATTTCAGGCGCGCCGCGGCTATGATTTGCGCAAACATTTGCCAGCCCTTTTCGAACAGGACACCGATGACAAAAATCGCCGCGTGCTGAGCGACTATCGCGAGACGATATCCGATTTGATTTTGGAAAATTTTACTGCAGGATGGCAACACTGGGCGCAAAGCCAAAATGCCATCGTGCGCAACCAGGCGCACGGTTCGCCAGCCAACGTGCTCGATCTCTACGCTGCCAGCGATATTCCGGAAACGGAAGGCACCAATATTTTAGCCATGAAGTTTGCTTCATCGGCTACCAATGTCACCGGCAAAAAATTGACATCATCCGAGTCATCGACATGGTTGAATGAGCATTTCACTTCCACACTTTCGGAGGTGAAAAAGAACCTCGAGCGCTTTTGGTTGGGTGGCGTCAATCATGTTGTCTACCATGGCACGGCTTATTCGCCACAGAATGCCGAATGGCCGGGGTGGCTATTTTACGCGGCCGTGCATTTCAATCCGCAAAATCCTTGGTGGGATGATCTGTCGGCGCTGAATCACTACGCTGCGCGCGTGCAGTCGTTTCTGCAAGCCGGCAAGCCAGACAACGATGTTTTGCTGTATTTCCCTGCGCATGATCGCTTCTCGGAACGCGGTGCGGAAATGCTGGAACATTTCGGTGGCGGACGCGGCGGCTTCAATGCTTCTGCTTTCAAAGCCAATGCCGAGATGCTGCAATATCGCGGTTATGCTTATGATTATATTTCGGATAGACAATTGCAGAGTGTGGTCACGGAAAATCAAATGCTTCACACGGGCGGCGTTTCGTACCAAACCATCGTCGTCCCGCATTGCCAGTACATGCCACTTGCGACCTTTGAAAAATTGCTGCAATTGGCGCAAAGCGGCGCCGCAGTGATCGTGCACGGAAGCATGCCCGGCGATGTGCCCGGACTGTTCGATCTCGAAGCGCGACAAGTACAATTTCAGAATTTGCTCGGGCAAATCAACTTTGCCGATGCCGCGGATCCGAATATCCGCGAAGCAAAAGTCGGCGCTGGAGTTTTTTTGCTGGGGGACGATCTCGCGCAACTGCTGGCTCAAGCCAAGGTTCGGCGCGAGTCGATGGTGGATTCAGGATTGCAATTTGTCCGGCGGCACGACGAAAACGGCAATTTTTACTTTATCTCAAATTGGGGCAATGAGCCTGTCGATGGCTGGGTGCCGCTTGCCGTCGATGCACAAGCGGTTGCGATTTTTGACCCGATGCTGAAAAAAAATGGCATTGCCAAAACGCGAATCGCTGAAGACGGCGACCGGCAGGTTTATTTGCAATTGGCGCCCGGTGAGTCGTGCATTCTCAAAACATTCGACGCCACGGTCAACGGGCCTGCTTATGATTATTTCGAACCGTCGGGCGAACGTGTGGAATTGACTGGCAATTGGCGCGTCCGTTTTGTCGCCGGTGGACCGGAATTGCCCGAAGAAAGAGAGCTTGATGCACTGAGCTCGTGGACGGAGTGGGAGGAAGACGCTGTCAAAAAATTTTCCGGCACGGCTGTGTATGAAACTACTTTTCCTCAGTCTGCTGGAGAAGGGGCAGGCTGGCTGCTCGACCTCGGACGAGTGGCGGAAAGCGCACGCGTCACACTGAACGGCCAGCCAGTCGCGACCTTGATCGGCCCAACCTTCCGCATTTTTCTTGACGCCAGCTTGCTGAAGCCGACCAACCGGCTCGAAATTGCCGTTTCCAACCTGATGGCAAATCGAATCATTGATCTTGAGAAACGTCAAGTGGTGTGGAAGATATTTTATAACGTCAACTTCCCGGCAAGGAGCAGAGAAAACCGCGGGCCGGATAATTTGTTTGCCGCAAAGGACTGGCGACCACTGCCTTCCGGATTGATCGGGCCAGTGACGCTCACGCCGGTGCGAACATTGAATTAGCGCAACATTAAAAAGAAGATGCCAAAATCTAATCGCGATATATGTGAGTCAGCTACTTTTTTTGACCAGATAAACATGATTTACAGGATTTAGGAAAATCTTGTCAATCCGGTTTGTTCCAGTCAAAAAAACTCACAAATCGATACAGAGCCAACACAAGAAGGAGGAAGAATGCAGCCAAACAAGAAAACGCTGATGGGGTCATTCTCTATTTTCATCTCTATTTTGTTTATATCTGCTTCGGCATCGGCACAAAATGACAATAAAACCAATATCACCGTACATCTCGACAGCATGTCGGTGTTGATCAATGCCAATATTTACGGCCAGTTTTCCGAACATCTCGGTTCCTGTATTTACGGCGGCATTTGGGTCGGTGAAGATTCGCCCATTCCCAACACCCGCGGCATCCGCAATGATGTCATCGAAGCATTGAAAAAGCTGAAAGTGCCGGTGCTACGCTGGCCCGGCGGTTGTTTCGCGGACGAATATCACTGGAAGGACGGCATCGGTCCGCGCGAAAAGCGCCCGAAAATGGTCAATACCAACTGGGGTGGCGTCGTTGAAGATAACAGCTTTGGCACACACGAATTTCTTGATCTGTGCGAGTTGATTGGAGCGGAGCCATATATCTCTGCGAATCTCGGTAGCGGCACCGTCCAGGAGTTCGCTGACTGGATTCAATATACCACTTCGAATGGCGACAATCCCATGGCCAATCTACGCCGCCAAAATGGACGGGAAAAGCCGTGGGAAGTCAAATATTGGGGCATCGGTAACGAAAGCTGGGGCTGCGGTGGCCGCATGCGCCCGGAATATTACGCCGATTTGATGCGCAGGTACTCGACGTTTGCCAAAAATTATAGCGATAACCAAATCTACAAAATTGCTGTCGGCCCGAATGTGGACGACACCACCTGGACGCGTGTGGTGATGCAAAATGGCGGCAATGCCTTTCACGGCATGGCTCTGCATTATTACACCAATAATTCCAGGCCTGCGGCGGATTTTGCTGAGGCTGGTTGGTTCGATGTGATCAAAAAAACACTGCGCATGGAAGAGTTGATCGGCATGCACAGTGTGATTATGGATCAGTATGATCCCGGCAAAAAGATCGCTTTGATCGTGGATGAATGGGGCACGTGGCACAATGTCGAACCCGGCACCAATCCATCATTTTTATATCAGCAGAACACGCTGAGGGATGCGCTGGTCGCGGCCAGCAATTTCAATATTTTTCACAAGCATGCAGATCGGGTGAGAATGACCAATATTGCGCAGATGGTCAATGTCTTGCAGGCGATGATTCTCACCAACGATGAAAAAATGCTGCTAACACCGACGTTTTATGTATTTGAAATGTTCCAGAAACATCAGGACGCCATTCATCTGCCCATGGAGATTTCAGCGCCCGATTATCGCTATCAAGGTGAGGCGATACCGGCTGTCAATGCCTCGGCCTCAATCGACTCGAAGGGTCTCATTCATGTCTCGCTCGCCAACGTCGATCCCAATCAGGCTCAAAAAGTCAGCATTGCGGTCAGAGATTTTAAGAACAAAATCGTGCGCGCCAGCCTGTTGACGGCCGACAAAATGAATGCGATGAACACCTTCGATCACCCCGGCCAGGTTGTGCCGACTGTTTTTTCAGAGTATAAAATTTCAGGCGGCATCCTCGAAACCACTTTGCCATCAAAATCTGTCGTGATGTTCGAACTGGAAGGCAAAATCGATTCAAAAATCGGTGCGGCCCGAAAGATCGATCATCCGAAGCCGCAACTGAAATACGCTTATTATCAAGGCGTTTTTATGAACTTGCCAGATTTTGCCGACATGCAAATACTCAGAGAAGGGCTGGTCGGACAGTTTGTGATGCCCCCTGACCATGGCGGCAGCGATTTCGCAGTAAAATACAGCGGCTATATCAAAATTCCTGTGGATGGGTTCTATAATTTTTATGCCAATTCGGATGACGGCGCCAGAATCTACATCAATGATAAGCTGGTCGTCAACAACGATGGCCGGCACGCCCCGATCGAAGTCAAGGGCTTTGCCGTGCTGAATGCGGGATTCCATAAAATCGAAGCGGAGTTCTTCCAGGCGGGCGGTGGACTGGCTTTCGATATCAGCATTGAAGGACCGGGCCTGGAGAAGCAAATCATCCCTGCCGGAATGCTGTTTCATTCAAATGATTAATACGGAAATTCCACATCGGAGATACAAATGCGGACGATTCGCTGGGGGATCATCGGCTGTGGTGATGTCACTGAGGTCAAAAGCGGTCCTGGCTTTCAGAAAGCAAGGCACTCCAGTTTGGTGGCTGTCATGCGGCGCACAGGCGAACTTGCCCGGGATTATGCGAGACGCCATGGGGTACCCAAGTGGTATGACAAGGCCGAAGCCTTGATTCATGATCCAGAAGTCGATGCGATCTACATTGCTACCCCGCCGGCTTCTCATAAAGCGCATGCAATTTTAAGCGCCCTGGCTGGTAAGCCGGTCTATGTGGAAAAACCGATGGCCTTAAATTTTGAAGAGTGCCGGATGATGCTCCAGGCGTGCGAAACTGCCCGTGTGCCTCTTTTCGTCGCTTACTATCGACGAGCGTTAGACCGTTTTTTGAAAGTGAAAGACTTGCTCGATGCGCGAGCGATTGGAGATGTTCGATTTGTCACCGTGACGCTCTATCAGCCCCTGTCTTTAGATGAACTACAAGCTGGTGCGCTGCCCTGGCGTGTTGTTCCGGAAATTGCGGGTGGTGGACGTTTTATGGATTTGGCCTCGCATATGCTGGATTTTCTCGATTATGCGTTGGGGCCTATTAAACATGTTCGTGGCTTCGCAGCCAATCAAGCCCATAAATATCCCGCGGAGGATATCGTTACGGGCACCTTCGTCTTCGAGTCGGGAGTGCAGGGAGTCGGGACCTGGTGTTTTACTGGTTTTGAGCGCCTGGACAAAACCGAGATCATTGGCAGTGAAGGAAAAATTACCTATTCGACGTTCGACGAACACCCCATCATTTTGAACACGCGGGCGGGTCTGGAAAAATTTTCATATGATTATCCAAATCACATCCAGCAACCGCTCATTCAAGCGATTGTTGACGAGTTGAACGGAAAGGGCATTTGTCCCAGCAAGGGAGAAAGCGCCGCCCGAACGACCTGGGTGATGGACCAGATGTTGCGAGGTGATCTTAAAACGAATTGATGATGGAAACTCAGAAAGTTAGCATGTGCCTAATTCTCAGTCCGTATATGATGTTATCGTTTACTATCGTTCAGATTCACAGTATATCATTCCAGACTTGCGATCACGTCTTTTAGCTGCGACAGCACGGCTGGCTGCTCGTCTGCCAGATTGTGCTGCTCTGCGTTGTCGACCGACAGATCATACAGCTCAAATGCTGCATTCGTTGCGGGGCGAACCACTTTCCATCTTCCGGAACGCAGGGCAACCTTTTCCACCCCCAACTCTTCAAATTTCCAGTACAGATAATCGTGCTGTTTTTGCACGCCTGTGTTGAGCAAAGTCGGCAAATAGGAGATGCCATCAATGCTGTCCGGCGGCTGCACACCGGCGAGTTCACAGGCTGTCGGGAGATAATCCCAAAAAGCCGACGGATGATCGCTGCTCGAGTTTGGCAGAATGTGACCGGGCCAGGACACGATGAGCGGCACGCGTATGCCACCATCATACAGATCGCGCTTTAGGCCGCGCAAAGGGCCGTTGGAATCGAAAAACTCGTGTTGGTGCCCACCTTCCTGGTGCGGGCCATTGTCGGATGTGAAAAAAATTATGGTATTTTCTCGCAACCCAAGCTCCTCCAGTAGCGCCGTGATCCGGCCGACATCGCTATCGAGCTTGGTGACCATGGCGGCAAAGCCCTTTTCAGGGTTGGGCCAGTCTTCGTCGGAATAGACACCGTAATCCGGGATTTCCATGCCGTCGCCGGTGGCATTGCCGCTTTCATTGTTGGCATGCGGCAGCGTGATGTGGACGTGCAGTAAGAACGGATTGATCTTGTTTTGCCGGATGAAAGCAAGCGCTTCGTCGGCGATCAGGTCATGCGAGTAGGTCTGTTTTTGAATCGCCACACGGCCACGATCTTGCGGTTTGTCACTGAGCACATTGCCGGCGAGCGGCACTCTTTCTGAATTTCGCCACAAGTGCGTCGGAAAATAATTGTGGGCTTCGCTTTGATCGAGAAAGCCCATCCAGAAGTCGAAGCCCTGCAAATTTGGGTGTCCCGTGCTGCCGCTATCGCCCAAAGACCATTTCCCTACACCACCTGTTGCGTAGCCTTTTTCCTGCAAAAGCTTTGCGATGGTGATATCCGTCGGTCCCATTTGCCATTTCGCGTTGCCGTGTATCGGCAAATTGCCGGTGTGATGGCCGGTCCAGAGCGATAGCCGGGAGCAGCGACAGACCGTGTGGCCAGAGTAGTGATTTGTGAAGCGCATGCCTTCCTTCGCGAGACGGTCAATATTAGGTGTTTGAATGGTTTCTTGACCGTAACAGCCGAGATCACCATAGCCGAGGTCGTCCGCCATGATATAAATGATATTGGGCAGCTTATCAGGATCGTTTTGATTTTGCGTTGCACATCCGGTATAGAGAAATACCCCTAAAATAGTTAAGAGAAAAGCGGCCGGCGGAGCGGAGAGCATTCTGCGTATCATCATATCTCCTGATTTATAGATATAGATTTCGGCGTCTTTGAGGTGACAGCGGCAATTGAACTCAAAAGAATCACGCAAAGTCGCGAAGAGGCAAAGGTACGCAGAGAATTCTTTGCGCAACCTATTTATCTCTGCGACTTTGGGTGAAAATGTGTGGACTCAGCCTGCAGTTTGCAGTTAGTGGATACCACTATTATCGGTTGCCGGACTCACCCTGTAAAGCCCGGCACCATGGAAAGCAATGTCCGAGGTAAACGAGTTTTCAAAGGAACCCAGATTTTTTTGCGCCCATAAATCGCGGATGGTGTAGGTGCCAGTCAATCCAGCTTCGTCAAACTGGAGCACAACCTTATCCGTAATCGGCGATGAAGCGCTGTCAGCATCATTTGTACTGAACAATGCAATGTATTTATCCGGCGAATCCGGCGTATCAGCAATCCAGCCAATATGACCAGCCCGGTTAAAAAATTCCCGGTTACCATTGCTGTTTTGGTTGACGGCCAGCACCTCCGGATTGGTGATCAATGCAAGAGTGAAAGCATCGTTGCTGGGCAAATCGCCACCAAACATCAGGGGAGAGCGAAAGATCGCCCAAAGCGTCATCAGGGTCACCTGCTCGTCTTGCGTGAGCCGGGTTCGCCTTTCATCGCCACGTTCGGCTCGAATGCCAATACGCCCCAGTGGCAGCATGTCGGCGTCGGGCCAGGTGCCGTCTCCAATATGTGGCGCCCAGGCTTTACATCGTGCGAATTGTTCTTCGATATCTTGCCAGCGATCCCAAAAATCATCGGAAATGCGCCACAGATTGGCGTGTTGTACAACATGGCTGGCCTGATCAACCGGCGTTGCGCCAGGGGAGAGACTCAAAACAATCGGGCGGCCACATTTGTCGATCGCTTTGCGGATCATTTCGATTTCAGCCGTGTGATACGGACGCGAAATGTTATCTACTTTCACATAGTCCACGCCCCATTCAGCATATTGCTTAAAAATAGAGTCATAATAGCTTTGAGCGCCATCTTTAGTCGCGTCTATGGTGTACATGTCCCGCAGCCATTTGCACTGCAAGTCTTCGCTGTAGATTTGGCTGGCGGTTGCCGCGCTGCCAAGGATCGGTGTATCGTTCTTGACTGCCACGACAGGTATGCCCCGCATCATATGCACGCCAAACTTAAGTCCCTTCCCGTGGACATAGTCTGACAGTGGTTTGAAGCCTTTGCCGCCTTCTGCCGATGGAAAGCGATTGACTGCGGGCAAAAACCGTCCATATTCATCCATCACAAAGCGCGGATCGGTTTGGTTGTAACCGCGGGATTTGGTGTTTTCGACATACCAGCGGATATCGACGACAATATATTGCCATCCATAAGACAACAAATGCTCCGCCATATAATCTGCATTGGCTTTTACTTCTGCTTCTGTGACGGTGGGGCCATAGCAATCCCAGCTGTTCCAGCCCATCGGTGGTGTTGCGGCCCAGGAAGTAAAACCGGCAGACTGCATTTCAACCTGATCTGTTGTGCATGAGAGATGCGCAAGCAGGCTCAATAAAATACCCATTTTCAAAACTTTCCGATGCATTTATCCTCCTCCAGTCCAGCGAAGCCGGGATAACATATCTCACGCAACGATGCGAAAACGCTAAGGAGCGTAGAGAAAAACTTTGCGCAATTTTAGCGTCTCGGCGTCTTTGCGTGCGTTCTTAACACCTTACTCATAAAGCGGAATTCATTTTGTGATAATGTCGGAGCACGTGCCCAGCTGCAGAACGTCGTTCGGTGCGCCTTTTACTTTGATGTTTTCCACCCGTGCCTGATGCACATCTTTAAACACGATCTGTCTCGCGCCGGTTGTCGGATAAATCTCCAGTCCTGCAAGCGTCAAATCGCGCACATCGTCAAAGACGTAAGCCGGTCGGAAGTCGGGTTCTTCAACCCGCATCTTAACATTTTTTAGTGTTAATCCTTTGACATGGCGTACATACAGCCCCCAGGCCGGCAGCTCGCCAAACATGTGAAATTCCGGATAATCGGCTTCATTCTCCGGCACGTCGTGCAGGCGATTGAGCGGGATATACGCCATGCCCTTGTTTGCCCTGCCGGGATAGCTTATTTCGATGTTTTCAAGGATGACATTTTCGACCACATGGTTAGGGATGCCAGTGATGGAGGCTGGAAACGGATTGTGGAAGAACCACAAGTCCGGGCCGCGCAGATCATAGTCTTTGTCCGGACGCTCAAATGGTACCTGCACTTTGACATTGCGGATGCGAATATTTTTCAAAGTGCCGACTTCACTGTCCTGGTTGCGGTGACCAAGACGGATAAAAATAGCGTTACCGGTGTTGACCGCTTCGACATTGCTGATGTCGATGTTTTCGAGAATGCCGCCATCGACGGATTCCAGCGCGATTGCCGACCGGTAGGTATCGTAAACTTTGATATTTTCGATCGTGACGTTTTTAAAGCCACCGCGAGAGGCTGTGCCAAATTTGATCGCGCTGGCACTGGTGCGAATGGTACAATTGGCGATATAGATGCTATCGTTCACCGCTTCGGCATCATGCGATTTCAAACAAATGCCATCATCGGTGGCATTGATGTGGCTGTTGGTGATGCGCACATTTTTACAATCGCTGATGTCCACGCCGTCATTGTTCCAGTAGGCGTCACTGTCCACCCGGATGCTGTCGATAACGAGATTGGTGCATTTATCATAAGTTTGCACCCAGCTTGCGGCTTCTTTGATGGTGATGCCGGTAACGCGGATGTTGCTGCAGCTCACCATTTCGATGCTTTGTGGCCGGGCGCTTTCGTGCGGCCGTTTGCGGCGCAGGTTGTAATAGGCAGAATCGAGCTCGCCAATATAAAACAGGCTGTCAACATTTAAGGCGACCTGTTGTCCCTGCACGTTAATTGTGCCCTTGCCTGTGATGGCAAGATCAGTTTGGTTCTCAGCTAAAATCATGGCCTGCCAACGATTGAGCCGTTTGTAAGCATGCGGATTGGTCGTGCCCAAAAGCACGGCGTCTTTTGCGAGATAAAGTTCGACATGGGACTTCAGCACAATGCTGCCGGTGAGATAGGTGCCGTGCGGGAACAAAAGTTTCCCGCCTCCTTGCTGATGCACTGTATCGATTGCGGCCTGAATAGCTTCTGTGTTCAGCGATTGGCCATCGCCCTTCACGCCAAAATTGAGCACGCTGTAGATTTTCTTTTGGCTGGTTGCCTGGGAATTTTCAGATGGTTGGCCTGGGTTGCCTAAGCGTCCGGTGAATGCAAATCCTGAAGCAGAAATGAGTGCGAAAATACTGAGGGTTGTCTTGATCAGTTTCAGATGAGATATTTTCAATTCTTTCTCTCCTCAAGGAATCAAATGAAGCAAAATCCTCAAAAACGCACACAAAGGCGCGGAGACGCCAAGATTTCGCAAAGCTCTTTTTTGCGATCCTTCGCGCTTTTGCGTCTTTGCGTGAAATCTATTCACCGCTGGATTGTTTTGGACGACCTGCCATCTCCAATTTTAATTCTCCGCCATTGATGATGTCCTCATGGCGAAGTTGAAAACCATCGATCACTTTTTGATTTACTACGGCGGTTTTGATGTAAGCGCCGTCCGACTGGGATTTGGATTTTGTAATGACGAACTGTTTTCCGGGGTAGTACTCGGGATGCAGCTCGATGGTCATTTTATCAAACAAGGGACTCCCGAGTTCATAGACTGGATTTTCTTCCGTGCCGCCGCTCATTTGAAAAAGCCCGATTTTCATCAGCACGGCCAAAGCGCCCATCAATCCCTGATCTTCATCACCATTATAACCTGTGCTTGGTGACAAGCCAGAAAATACCCTGTCGACAATTTTCCGTGACCAGTACTGAGTCAAATCTGGCCGCCCTAACTGATTAAAAATGAATGCCGTTTGGATCGATGGCTGATTGCCATAATTGATCGGGATGCGGCGGTATTCAGGGTGTATTTCGAGGTCGTGTGAAGTGCCTGCAGTAAAGCCGAGTTGTTCTGCGGCTTCAAATTGCGCATTTAATTTTTCCACCGCATTTGCCTCACCGCCCATCAGCGCTGCCAGCCCACGAATGTCGTGAGGTACAAACCAGGTCGATTGCGCACTGTTGGATTCATTAAAACCATTTTCGTACTCGTACGGATCGAAGTTTTTACGCCAATTTCCATTAACATCTTTGGGGCGCATCCAGCCGGTATCCGCGTCAAAAACATTCTGATAATTTTTAGCCCGCTGCCTGAACATCTCATAATCCGCCTCATGTCCCAGCTTCTTTGCCAATTGAGCCAGGGTCCAGTCTTGATAGGCATATTCCATGGTCAGGCTGGCGCCGTCCTGGTGGTAGCCGAAATCGCCTTCGGGAACGGGGTAGGGGACATAGCCCTGATCGATGTAGTAGGTCAAGCCGCCGCCCAAAAGAGTGCCGTGCTCATAGCCGGCTTTGGCCATAATGCCGCCGGGCATGTGGTTTTTTTTCAAGGCCGCATAAATTTCTTCAAGATGATCTTTCACTATGCCCCTTTGAATTGCACTTACAATAAAGGGTGTTGATGAAGCGCCGGTCATCACAAAAGTATAATTTCCGCCGGAAGGGCCGCGAGGGATAAGCCCGCCATCCCGGTAGTATTGCATGAGCGAGTGGAGGAAATCCTCATAAATATCTGGATAGACGAGGCCCCACAAGGTGTTGAGTGTCCACTGCGCGCCCCAGAACGAGTCGGAATTATAGTGGTTGAATTTGGGCTTGCCTGTGGCATCGGTTGGCAACTGGCCGATGCGAAAAGTATCGCCAGTATTGTCTGGATAGGTGCCAGTGACATCACTGATGAGACGACGGCCCTGTAGGGCATGCCAAAGATCAGTGTAAAAGCGCTTTTGCTGTTCGTGACTCCCGCCCTCTATTTTGATGCGGCTGAGCAGCGCGTTCCACTCCTGCCGGGAATCCTGTACAACCTGGTCAAAGTCCCAGTGCGGCAGCTCCGCCTGCAGGTTTTGTCGGGCATTGCCGCTGGAAGTGTAGGAAATACCGACTTTCATCAGCACCGCATTTTGCGGTTTGTCCAGCACAATCAAATAGTCACCGCTGCTGCTATCTTGTTCCAGCGATTGGATTTCTGTATTCAGCTCGATGTGGAAAAAGACAGTCGTGGGTTTTGGGCGGCGTTTCGTCGGCTGGTTGACAACGCTGCCCGTCAAAATTGAGCTGCTATTTTGCTCGAGTCTGCCATCTGTGAGTTCACTCGGACCGAGCAAGCCGTTTAAACTGAGGAGAATGGCGGCTTGGACGTTTTCGGGGAATTGATAGCGGTGCAAGCCAACCCTTTTGGTGCTGGTGAGTTCAACTTCAATGCCATAGCGCTCCAATCCGAGTGCGTGATAACCGGGCGCGACTTTTTCACTTGCGTGTGAGAATCTGGAATAAAAATCGTGGTAAATAGAAGACTTGGTCTCCGGCTCAATCGTGACCGGCATCACCGAGACGCCAGCGAGCTGCCAGGCATGGACGTGACTGATTCCCTTGACAGTGTCGGTCTTGAATCGATAGCCGCTGCCCCAGGCGCCGCCGATTTGCGTGTCTGGGCTGAGATTGACCATGCCAAACGGCCGGCATGCGGATGAAAAGTAAAACCAGCGCGAGTTTTCAGTATCGAGCAAAGGGTAGACCAGGTCGACCGGTTCAAAGTGCTCGGCTTTGGGGGCACAGGCAAAAAACGCAGCAGACATCACGAGTGAAAGGCAAGATATTTGTTTGCGGAACGGCTGAATTAAACTGGAGAAATTATAACGCATTTGATCCTAAAAGATTGGTAATGTACTGAAGAGATAATTCACAATGAGAGAACGCTCCTGTCTGGTTGAAAGGGACAAGTTTCTTCGCTGCGCAAACGAGTTGGCCTTCTTCCAAAACCGGACATCCTTCAGCGGTTTTTCGCTAAGTGACGATTGGCGGATGCATTTCGGGTATGGCCTTCATTGGTTTGCGCACTCGATGATGATTGAGCAGCGCAGATATTGCCGATGACTTACCAGCTCAATGTTGCAGGCAGATACTTGGCGATCAGGTCTTCGTAGTATGGTTTGACTTCTTTTACATTCGGCTTATCTGGTGTTTTGGAATACAAGTCGTACGGATTGAACTTTTGTACCCATGGCAGCATCTCGCGATCTTTGTCATCCATCAAATACTGATAGTCGCCCGCACGGTGCCAGCTGTAGAATGAATGAAAACGAATCATATAGAGCGCCTCTTCCGGAAGATAATCTTTCACCACATGGTACATGTATTCGTCGTGGCCCCAGGACATGTACACATTGTTCAATCCGCAGCCTTCATGATAAATACCGGTTCTGCTTTGCAGGTTCGCGTCCGCAGTATCCGGATTTTCTTTAAAATATTCGGGGAAGACGATCTCAGGAGAAAATGCACATCCGACCGGGAAGGTGTCGCCGACGACAGCCCATTGCGGTTCGTCCCACAAACAGAGAATTTTGCCCAGATCGTGGATGAGTCCGGTGAGCACAAACCAGTCCGGATGTCCATCGGCACGAATGGCTTCCGATGTTTGCAGCAGGTGTTCGATTTGGGTCAGATCTGTATCCGGATCGGAGTCATCGACCAGCGTGTTCAGGTATTCGATGGCCTCCCACGCCCCCATTTTTTTTCTGTTCAGCGTCAGGAGTTCCCGGCGTTTTTGTTTCACAAAATCGAGGGTCTGGTGCTTATGGTTCAAATGATAAAATTGTTTGACCGTGTCATGCGTACCTTCGTCATATTGTCGATAGGCTTCTTTGCCTTTGTACTTTGTCCGCTCAGTTTCGTTTTCATAGCGGCCTTCGACAAAATCTTCCCATTCATCCAGGCTGTTGAGGGGATTTTGCGCACTTCCGTTGGATTGCAGTGGTGTTGACATGGCACATGCTTCTTTCAGTTAAGATGTCATTGGAATGTGTTCATAACGATTAATAAATCTTGCTACTTGTTTTTCCTGCACCCATGATGGCTGAAAAGTATACAAACCAATTACCTTCAGTACTTGAGAGCTCAAATTCATCCGTTTTGTGGCAAAAAGTTCTTCTCCACGAAGCACAAAGGCTCCTGGAAAGAATTTGTGCCATCGTGAATTTTTGGTGAATTTCGGCTACGGCTCGACCTTGTTGGACTATTCAAATTGCACCGGGTTTGCACGTCGTTTCAGATCATAGGCAGCGCCGTTTTCGTTTTCGGGACCGCAATTCGAAAGCTAAGAGCCCAATGAGACCAGTCCAAAGAACATGGCCAAAACGACAAACATGACGCCCACCGCCACCATGAAGCCGAGAAAATCCTGTTTGTTCCAACGGTAGATTTCCAGACTGGTGTTGGGGAAAAGCAGCATCGATTTCGTGCTTTCGGGATTTTCATAGGCTTTTTGCAATTGTGCCGCATCCTGTTCGCGATCGCCCAGCGTGCGCGTTCTCATTTTCACGAAGAAGCGCTCAAGGTCTTTGCTCTCATCTGGCCGGGTTAGCAGCGAGACGATGATCAAGACAATAAAAGGAAAAAATAGGCGTATCATGATGCGAATGGTTTCATTCAGTGCATAGGGATTTGCAGTTAAATGAAAGCCCATTTTTTCCAGGAAAATCAACTCAAAATAGAGATAGCCACTGCCGACCAACTGATCTCCGTCTTTTTTGAGGTCTTTTGACCAAAAGATGGATTTGGATGGCAAAACAAATGTTTTCTCGAAGGTTTGGCCAACCTCCAATTTCTCGGGGCGCGGGCTTTCGTTCAATCCTTGCAGCTCTCGCGCATCCCAGCGGGCGATCCCCTGGTCGCGAGTGCGAACATCCATTTCATGCGCTGTGTACATTCGCACCAAAGGCGCGGGATTGGTCTGCTTTAAAAGCTCGGGTGCGCTGCGCAGGCCGGAAAAAATAAGGGGAAGCAGCAGGGGCAGAAGATAAAATATGCAGAGTGTCGATAGAATGGATGCCCAGGCGCCGACTCGATTCGCTCGCCGCCATTTCAGCCCCAGCCAAAATGCCGCTGCGAAAATGACAAAAAACTCCCAAATCAGCTTCAGGATTTGCAATATATCATCGAATTGCGTAGTGATGACAACGGCACCGACCAGAAATACACCACCAAAAAAACGGCCTGCGTTCACATAGTGCTGTTCGCTCCGGTTCGCAAAGAACGGCCTGTAGAAATTGTTCATCAACAGGCCAGAGCAGGTGAGCATCAAACAGTCCGCGGTGGACATCAGTGCAGCCATCATGCAGGCAATGATCAAACCGACCAGTCCGAGATTGAGCCCGCCGAGCAGATCGCGGGTGGCATGGCCCCACACCAAATCCGAGTTTTGGATCGAAGAACCGTAAAGCAGAATGGAAGCCAGGCCCAGCATACCCCACAACAAAGTCAGGATACGCTTGGTGAAGGTGCCGGTTACAAAGCCGAATCGGGCGGAAAACTCGTCCTTGGCCGCGCCATTGGTGACCAGTTGGTTCGGCTGCGTCACCACAGTGATCCCGGCAACAGCGGAAATGGCAATGATATAGTACCAGGTAAAATCGATCAATGTCGGCGAACCGAATACTTCAAAAAATGCCTGTGGCAGGCGGTCGTGCAAAATTTCAAAAGCGCTGAACATGCCATCCCCGCCGAAATCTGATGCGATCTTGACCCAGGCAAAAGGCAGCACCAAAATAGAAAGCAGAATGATGAAGTTGCCCTGCAACATGTCGGTGTAAAATGCCGCTTCCAGACCGCCGGCAATGGCATAAATCAGCACAATGAAACAAACGATCCAAATCAGCATGTTTTCGTTCACATGGGAAAAAAGCTGGCGCGGCTTGATTTGCCGCAGCTCAGCCAACCGGGCTTTTTCCGCATTCGAGAGCAAATCGAAATCGCGCGATTCGAGGGTATTCAGTTCATCACCAAGTTGGTATTCGGCTTGCTCCTCGACAGTGAGTTCCTGGAAGCTTTTGGGGGTCATGGCAACGATTGTTTTGGTCATAGCGGCGAAACCCACTGACAGCACCGCCATCATGCCGACTGTGCCTACCAAGGCATAGACTGTTGCCATGGTTTTTGAACCAAAACGTTCCTCGTAGAAATCGGCCATCGTCAGCACCCGCAGCCGCCGCTGCCAGGGCGAGGTGATCCAGTAAATAGGGGTGGAGAACAGCATGAGCAAGGAACTCCAGATGCCTGCCGCACCATTTTTAAAGGTGGTCGTTACCACACCGACCGGCTCGGTTGTCGATGTAGCCTGACCGAAGCTGGCAAAGGTTTGGATGAGTTTGCCGAAGCGCCGGCCACCCAGGAGGTAATCTTCCTCGTTTTTGATCCGGCGCATGGCCCAAATGCCAATGCCGATAGTCACCGAGAAATAGCCAATAATGACAGCAAGGTCCAAAAAGGATAAACCAAACATCAACTTTCACCTTTCGCAGGATGTATTTGTATTGCTCTGTTTTGTTCCGGGAAGGCTGCCGCCCCAGCAAAATTCTCAATTTTTAAGTTTTCCACCTGATTCGCATCGACTGCCGAACCATAATATTCAGGACGATTTTCGCCCCATGTTATGCGGCAATTGCGGAGCGTGATATCATTGGCCTGATTGAGCTTGAAACCGGCGATCGGGCGTTCGATCAAACCTTGCACATCGCATGGCCTGCGATCATACCAACCACCCGGATGCCTTGTCCATTTATTGATTTCCAGTTCGACCTGATCCAGTACAATCTTTTCAGGCTGGGTATGTTGACTGCCGCTGATGTAGACACCACTTTCGCTCTTGCACACGATGTTGCTGAAGCGAATGTTCTTCACCTGGCCGACTGGCCGCTGTCGGCCATCAGCTGGATAGCGATGCGGCGCATCCGTGTTGCGATTGAACGTTGTGATATAAATCGGTTCGGCCTTTCCCCACCACACATCGTCGAACAGGCGGCTTTCGATGAGCATGTTGCTGAAAAGGATGTTTTCAACGCTGCCTTCATCGCGGTGCTGAATGCCGATGCCGCGATTGCTCGAAGCGATGACGCAGTTATTAAATACGACGTTACGGATCGCGTCGACGTTTTCGCTGCCGAGCTTGATCGCGCAGGAGGTGGAAATCATGGTGCAATTGGTGACCGTAATGTTTTCGCATGGGCCAAATTCCGCATACTCCCGGCGATTCTTCAAGCAAATGCAATCATCGCCTGATTCGATATGGCAATCGCTGATTCTGACATTGCGGCAATGGTCAGGGTCGATGCCGTCTCCGTTGCGAATTTTGAGATTGTTTAAAATCCGGATGCCATGAATAAGGACATCCTGACAGCCTGCGAGGTGAAGGCACCAGTAAGCGGAATTTTTGAAGGTCACATCTCGAATGGTGATGTTCTTGCAACCAACCAGGGTGAGCAGGTGTGGTCTCGGGTCAAAATCGGTGACCGGCTTAAGCTTAAACGCTGCCGCATCCTCACCGTCCATGAAGGCTGCGCCCTGGCCATCGATTTGCCCTCCGCCGATGATGGAGATGTTTTCGGCATGTTTGCCGCCGATCCAAATGGTCCCTTCGCTGCGATTATCCTTAAATGCGCTTTCTGTATAAACGTTTTCATCGGGATTTGCAATGATTTTAGTACCACGTTCCAAATAAAATTCAACATTCGATTTGAAGTTGAAGGGACCGGATAGAAAGACCCGGCCTGCAGGTACGATGACGCGACCGCCGCCATATGCTGAGCATGCATCAATCGCTTTCTGGATCGCAGATGCATCGTCCTGGCGGCTGTCGCCTGCTGCGCCGTAATCGAGAATGTTAAATTCGGTCATCTTGCTGGGCTACTCTCGTTCGGGATTTTTTCGTTGGAATCTTCAGTTGAGCGCATACTTTTTGGCATTTATGCCGGCTTGACCAGATACGGGCCTGCAGAAATCCTTGCACGCTTTCGTGGATCGTCTTCGATCCTCTTGACTTTTGATCGTCTTATATTTCAATGCAAAAATCGCATTCCGCTCATCTCATGAAGATTTTTGGACTTTATGAAGAGATGATAATATTTAAATTCAGGTCGGAAGTCAAACGAAACTGAACCACAATAGAAAGCACATGCTGCACTCGTTTGTCTGATGGTCGGACGGGGGATGAAGAAATTGCCGCTGGAGTCTATTCGTAGGTTGCGGAGCCCTGATTGAAATGTTGGCTTAACAAAACGTGCTGCAACTGGCAATATCAAAAGTGTGAAAAAATGATTTTTGCTGAATCCAGTCTATATTTGTTTTGCAGGGAAGGTAGAAAGATGCAAAAGAGAATGATAGCGACTCTTATCATCTGTATGTTTTGTGGCAGTGACTTGGTTGCTGATGGGCGGGCGAGTATTGTGAGCAGCACATTTTCCCCGCCTGAGCTGGAACATTCGTTTGCTGTTCAGGATAGCCATGTGGTGGCTGATTTTAAACAATCGAGCCGCAAAAACGGATTGGTAGTCATGGCTGCGGAGGACTACTCATCCTACCGGCCCGGCTCCGGGGCCAAAGATGGCGAGACCTTCACATTTGAGGATTCGACAGCTGGCTTCATTGGCGATGGTTATATGCGGGCCAACATGGCGGCGGGTGATGGCAGCACAGACAATGCGGAAAACATCAATATAAAGCTTTCCTACAACATCGAATTTGTTAAAACCGGAACCCATTATATTTGGGCGCATGTGTTTTTTCCAAGTCCGACCGGAGATTCATTCTTCTTTGGTACCGATGGCAAAGTCGTCGACCAGGTTGCCGGCTCACCGCGCGGAGTATGGAATTGGCATAAGGGAAATGCATCTTTTGAAATAGACTCAGCCGGCGTTCACACCGTGGATATTTTTGGCCGCGAGCCTAATTCCATCATTGACCACATCATCTTAACAACAGACCCTGCATTCGATCCCACCACAGACGATTACACCAGTCTTGGCACAATCGCATTTGTGAGCCTTCCGGGCAAGCGAGATGAGAATGGCGTGCATCCGGACCAGCCTTTTATCGATGATTTGCTCGCAGAAGGGTACGAAGTCAATTCGGTCTACAGCAGCTCGCTTGAAACAGCCTCGCAAGGGTTGCTCGATACACTAAATGCAGCAGATTTGGTGATCATCGGGCGATCAGGCGCAAGCGCTGATTTTGGCGATCCGCACAAGACAGCCTGGAATGCTATTAAAGCGCCTGTGATGCTTCTCCATCTGTATGCCGCGCGCAACAATCGCCTAAACTGGCTGCCGACTGCAACGACTTCGGCTTACGACACCGGCGGCGAGACCATCAGCGCCAAGATCGAGGCACCGGATGACTCGGTATTCGCCGATGTGACTCTTGCTGCAGACAGCACCATGGACTGGGTTACGACGCCATACGATTATGTGGAGACCACGGATGGCGGCAACGGAACGGTGGTAGCTCGCCAGGCCAGTACCTCAAATGTGCTGTTTGTGCGATGGCAGCCATGGGTGGAATTTTATGAAGGCGCTGGCGACATGCCAGTCGGCTACCGTACCTTCATCGGCAACGGCAACGACCATGCAAACGCGACAAATGGCGCCCCATTCAACTATTACAACTTTACCGCGGCTGCAAAGCAAGTTTACCTGAATGAAGTCGCTCGCATGGTTGGTTTGCCTGTGGTGGATCCGCCTGACTCCTCCGATCAGGGAGATTTGACCCAAATTTTTGTCGCGCCGGATGGCAGTGATACCAATCCGGGAACAATGCAACTACCCCTGGCATCCTTGCAAAAAGCCCAGGAATTAGCCAGCCCGGGTGATACAGTTTATGTTCGTGGTGGACTATATCAAATCGCCGAAAGCCAGATATCTGAGGTGGTTTCGGGCTTGTTTGCTTCGGTAACCTATCTGAATAAAAGCGGCTCTGATAGCGCACGCATGAATTATTGGGCCTATCCGGGCGAAACCCCTGTTTTTGATTTTTCTGATGTCAAACCACAAGACAGGCGGGTGGTTGGTATTTACGTGGCCGGCCAGTATATTCACCTAAAAGGCTTCGAAATGACCGGCATTCAGACCACGATTACCGGACATACAGAGTCCTATTGCATTTACAGCAGGGGAAGCAATAATATATTTGAAGAAATCAGCATGCACGACAATGTCGGCACCGGGCTGCGGCACTACGGCGGTGGCGGGAACTTATTTTTGAATTGCGATGCCTACCGCAATCATGACAATGTGTCGGAAGATCGCCTTGGCAGCAATAATGATGGCTTCGGCTGCCATCCGGATCCTGGTGGTACAGGCAATGTTTTTCGGGGATGCCGCGCCTGGTTCAACAGCGATGACGGATTCGATATCATCCGCGCCGATGAGGCTGTGGTTTTTGAGGACTGCTGGGCATTTTATAATGGATTTTCGACATCGTTCCAAAGCCTCGGAGATGGCAATGGCTTCAAAGCTGGCGGTTTTGCCCATGATACAGCCGATCGCATTCCCGCAATAATACCGCGCCATGCCATCTCTTTCTGCATAGCCGTGAAGAACAAGGCCAATGGCTTCTATTCAAATCATCATCTGGGTGGAAACGACTGGTTCAATAATTCGGGCTACGATAATAGCGTGAACTTTAATATGGTGAACCGCGAGAGCCCGCAGATTGATAATATTTGGGTGAATGGCTACGACCACGTGCTCAAAAACAATTTGAGCTACCAGACCAGATTTGGCATTAAGCATACAGATTACATCGATCCATCGAAAAACACGCTGGAAAACAATTCCTGGGCTATGGCAATCAGCCTGTCGAATGATGATTTTGTCAGCCTTGATATGGCCTTGCTGGAAGCGCCACGACAAGAAGACGGCAGCCTGCCGGAAATCGATTTTATGCGCCCGGCGCCGGGAAGTGCGATCATCGATGCTGGTGTCGATATCGGCTTTGACTATCTGGGGAGTGCGCCAGAGCTTGGGGCGATTGAAGTCGATAACACCACGCATGTCGATGGTGTGGATGGAGAACTGCCTGAACAAATCCGGTTGTTCCAAAATTACCCGAATCCTTTCAATCCACAAACAGCCATTCACTACCGCCTTGCCAGGCCAGGATATGTCACCGTTTCAGTGTATAATTTTCAGGGGCAGAGAGTCCGCACATTGGTACAGCAAAATCAGAATCCGGGCGATTTTACCGTCACCTGGCATGGCAAAAACGATTTTGGCGAGCCTGTTGCTTCCGGCATTTACTTTTATCAATTATCATCGTCGGGGAGAGAAGAGACGCTCACCCTGCGAAAAAAGATGTTGTTGTTGAAATAGCGATCCAGGTTGGTCTGCAAAACATTCGTGGCCACATTAATGGTTGGCATCTTGCGTGGCCTAATAAACGAAAAAAATAACAGGTACGGTTCATCTTATCAGCGCAAACGGAGAAAGTATATGAAAAAAGGCATCATTTCAGTATTGGGTGGTTTGCTCATTTTGGGGGTGTCGTGTTTTTCAGCTCAGGCGCAAATTGGCACGCGTTTTCCTTCTGAACGAAAAGTCATTACCGACCCGATAACCGGCGCGGAGCTGATATTTTTAACCAGCACACCTGCCGGGGATTCTAAATTTTACCAGACACACAATCAATGGACTTCCGATGGCGAATGGCTGGTTTTCCGGTCCGCCCGTGTCAAGGGTGAAGCCATGGCGGTGCATGAAAAAACGGGCGATATTGTACAGGTCACAGAAGGCGGCTATAACGGCACACTTTGCATTGCCCGCAAATCGATGCAACTGTTCTACATGCGAAGAACACAAGATGAGCGTGGTAACAGAGAGCGTGAAGTCGTGCGGGTTGACCTGGCAAAACTGTTTGCCGACAGCGAAAACGGTACCCTCAAATCTGCTGAAGCATATCAAAAAGTTTGTGGTACCATTCCGGCTGAGATCGGCGCCAGTGGTGACATGGCGCTGGATGCGGACGAAGAGTGGGTCTGGTTCCGGACTGGCAAAGAAGAAGCTGCGAAACATCTGCCGGAAGGAACTAAAATCGATGATAATTTTGGGCCGCGCAACATGGGGGCTGGCCCGGGTGGCATTGCAGGTATGAATGTCAAAACTGGCGACTTGAAGCATGTGGTGTCGGTACCGTTTCAAGTCGGGCATATCCAATCGAATTCCTGGGTACCGGGACAAATCGTTTTTTGTTGGGAAACCGGCGGTAAATCCCCGCAGCGGACCTGGATTGTCCATTCCGATGGCACCGGACTGCGGCCGCTTTATCCTGAATCAGAGTACGAATGGGTCACCCACGAAGTCGTGATTACACCCAATGAAGTGGCTTTTGCTATCATGGGGCACCGCGCCATTCCCGGCGTGGTTGATGAAGATCGTCCCGAAGCCACAGGTGTACGCGGCGCCAATCCGGGGCAGGAAGTGGAATGGGGACCATCCGGCACGCGCGAGAAGCCAACCGGCCTCGGCATCGTTAACATTGAGACGCGGGAAATGCTCATTGTCGGGCAAACGAAAGCAGGCAGCGGCCTGTGGCACGTCAACGGCTCGCACGACGGACGCTTTGCCGTTGGTGATGACTTCAGCAGAAGCATCTACCTGATCGACCGGCATACCGGGGAAATGCTGTTGCTGTCCACGGGCCATAAGGACACCGCAGCCGATCATCCGCACCCGTCCTTTAGCCCGGATGGCACCAGAATCCAGATTCAGTCGGCCATGCTTTCGGAAGACGGCCGCTCAATGAATATCTGCGTCATTCCGGTTCCGAAGGATTGGCTGGCGCGGGAATACAAATGATTTTTGAAATAGCATTTTGCAATCATTTTCGCAAACAATGAAAAGCGATTTATATCGAAATGATAACTCAAAAAGAAATACATATCGAAGCGCCTTTTGCCATGCCGGCCATCAAAGTGCCGGACTTTGTTCAATGCGGTGAAAAGCTCATAACAGATTTCGGGGCGGAGTCAGGCAATCAGGCCAAGACAACCCGGGCCATTGCGAGCGCCATCGCTGATGCCAACGCCAACGGCGGAGGAACGATCATTTTCCCGAAAGGCGAATGGCCAACGGCAAAAGTCCATTTGAAAAGCAATGTGCATCTGCACCTTCGTGAGAGCGCGACGCTGGTTTTTTCCGAAAATCCCGATGACTACTTGCCGCCAGTCCACACGAGTTGGGAGGGGCTGGAGTGCTACAATTATTCGCCGCTCATCTATGCCTTTGAGTGTGAGAATATCGCGATTACGGGCGAAGGAGAATTGCGAGCCAAAATGGACGTTTGGGAACAATGGTTCCCTCGCCCCGAGCCGCATATGCAAAGCCTGAAAGATTTGTACTTTCTGGCTGCGCGAAACACGCCGGTGGAAGAGCGGCAAATGGTCAAAGAAGGCGCAAATCTGCGCCCGCATTTCCTGCAATTTAACCGCTGCAGGAACATTCTGCTCGAAGGCATTTCAATCCAAAATAGCCCATTTTGGACGATCCATGTCTATCTTTCAAAGGATGTGGCCATTAAAAACGTGAAAGTCCGGGCGCTTGGTCACAACAACGACGGTGTCGATCCGGAAATGAGCGAGAATGTGCTCATCGAAGATTGTGTTTTTGATCAGGGTGATGACGCGATTGCCATCAAATCAGGCAGGAACCAGGATGCCTGGCGCTTGAATGCGCCCTGCAAAAATATCATCATGCGAAATTGTACCGTCAAAAATGGCCATCAGTTGGTGGCCATCGGCACCGAGCTTTCCGGCGGCATCGAAAATGTTTTTATCGACAACTGCACAGTGGTGGATGGAGCGAAACTGGACCATCTCCTGTTTATCAAAACCAACGAGCGCCGGGGAGGTTTTGTCCACAATGTCCACCTGCGCAATATAGCTGCGGGCAACATCAACCAGGGCATCCTCGGTATTGAAACCGATGTGTTGTACCAGTGGCGCCATTTGGTGCCGACCATTGAACGCAGACTGACGCCCATTGCTAACGTCTTTCTGACCAATATCAAGGCTGCAAGTGTGCGGTTTGTCTCAAAAATCTTGGGACAGGCAGAACTGCCGGTCGAAAATGTGCACCTTCAAAATGTCACTGCCGACAGCGTGCATGAAAAAGAGCATATCCATGAGAACCTTAACATGTTCCACCAAGTAAAGTGACAGACTTGGAAAGCTGAGATGAAATTGATCAGATGCGGGGCGGGGATCGACAAACAGCCTTTAAAGTTGGAGCTGAAAAAATGAGCAAAATTAGCCGAAAAGAATTTCTGAAAACCAGCGGTTTGGTACTGGCAGCGCCTTTTGTGCCGGTAAATGTCTTCTCCAGGAGCGGGCAGCAACAAGCCAGCACGGATGACGCATTACTCGCACGAATGGTAGAAGCCAACGACAAGTCCATCGCGAGTCTTCTGGAAATGATCAATCAACCTCAGCAGAGGCAGTATTATCGGAATTTGAGCGGAGGCTTCGCTAATTTGACTGCCGGGTATTGCAACTCAAAATCTTCGTATTACAAATCAAAAGAAATTGTACCTGCACTCGAAACCATGATTCGGAAACTGCTGGAATTGCAATATCCCAATGGCACGCTGGATTCTGGCGGCAATAGGCTATCGCCGCCAGATACGGCATTCTTGCTGGAAGCACTCTGTCCTGCAGCAAAAATTTTGAATCAACATGAGTTTGCTGAGCTTTCAAATGCAAAGCGGGAGCTCGAGAAATTTTTGCGCAATGCAGGGGAAGGCCTGAGGACCGGCGGCGTTCATACGCCAAACCACCGTTGGGTTGTCTGCTCTGTGTTGGCGCAATTGTATGCCATCTTTAAGGATAAAGCATACCTCGATAGAATCGAGCAATGGTTGGCTGAGGGGATTTATATCAACGAAGATGGCCAATTTCCGGAAAGAAGCAGGAACTATGCTCGGGTGGAAGATCTTGCTTTTATCCACCTTGCGGAGATTCTTGATCGACCAGCTCTGTTTGACTATGTGCGAAAAAGTCTTTCCTCCACATTTTATTATGTGGAACCGGATGGTGAGCTTGTTTGCCTTGATTCCAGACGGCAGGACCAATACAGACCGGTATCGATAGCGTTGTTTTATATCCATTATCGATACATGGCAATCCATGATAACAACGGCTTTTTTGCAGCGATAACCCGCAAAATTGAGTCACTAGACAACTTTGACCGCTACGTGCTGTCAAGGGCTCTGGCGCTGTTTATGGAAAGCCCGGTTCTCAGCAAAAAATTACCCGAGAGCAACGAGTTGCCGGACCAATATACCAAATATATCGTGCAATCAGATTTGGTGAGGCTGAAGCGGGGCAAGGTCACTGCTTCCATCTTCGGCGGAACCGATAAGCCGCTGATTGTTGCGTCCGGCCGCTCGACCAATCCCAGTTTTTTTACGTTCAGAAAAGGCGCTGCTGTGCTGGAGTACGCACGCTTGTCCAGCAACTTCTTCAATATGGGTTATTTTAGAAGCGATGGCCTGCGCAAAGATGGCAATACCTATACACTTTCAGAAACGAAGGAAGCCTATTACTACCACCCGCTTCCTGCAAACAAGCAAAATGAAGCTGGCGATTACAAGCTTTCGGAATCTGTCGACGGACGTTTTTGGAGCAAAATGGATTTTGGCTCGCGGCCAAAGGATACGCTGGACCTCGTTACTCTTATTAAAATAGTAGAAGACAATGGCGTTTTCCAAATGGATTTCGATATAACCGGCGCAGAAAATGTTGAGGTGACGCTGGAATTATGTTTTCGAGAAGGAGGGGTGCTGCAAGGTGTGACCCAGGGCCGCAACGACGATGAGTACTTTCTGGAAAGCGGACAAGCAAAATATATTTCCGGCAGCGATTCGATCGAAATTGGTCCCGGAAAATTTGCGCATGATAATGTAAGCCGAATGGATGGTGAGGTCTACTCGACTCATTTTGGTTCGATCAAAGGCAAGGGAATGCACCTTTATATTACTGGCCTGGTTCCCTTTGTCCACTCCATAACTATAAAGTGATGACCATTTGCCTCTGCTGTCATTACAGGAAAAAGCAACGTTTGAAAGAAATGGGCTTTGCATGGCACGATTTCGAGAGCCTGTTTTGCTTGTGGAATTGATTTATCTAAGTTGAATAGGTTTAATACGTTACTACTTTTTCTCTGAAGGAGAAAGTGACATACTGCGCTGTTGAAATGCCTTTATGGAATTGCATCCAAAAGTGCGATTTTTTTTAGCAAAACGTGCAAAGAAATTCAGGTGAGAAAAAATTAAATAATTCGTCATATTTTTTTAAGTATGTTAATCTGCAATTCATATATTTAAAGTCGTTAGCTTAAACGACATAAATGTGCCCTTCTTTTAAAGCTGCTGCCTAATCGTTCATGAATTGTCACAAAGGCATGATTTTGATAAATTCTGGGGACATTTTGCTGCACTGCAAAACGTGCAAGAGACGTTGATCGCATAAATCGTCGCATCAAAATGATGTTCAACTGGTAACATAAATTTGCATTTGTGACTTAAGGCTTATTGCTCCCTTGAAACTCGGATTTTAAATAGAAACAGCTCCCAGGCAAACCAACTTGCCGATGCAGTTACTCGCGAATTGCGAAATGGTTCATTAGAAAAAATGATAATGACTGAGCTGAATTTTAGCCTTGATCGATCGAATCCGGGTACCATTTTTCTTCATGATTTTTAAATACAGATTGGTTGACTGTCTGACCAGGAAAAGTTATCCCTGGCAGGCATAATCCATCATCTTTTTGATCGGCTCGAATGCCGGGTAACACATTTCCTGCTTGCTGCTGGTCATGCGAGACGAATTCGGCAAGGATGAGCCTGGATAAAAGCGCCGTCTTTTTATGCAGAGCGAAAGGTCTTAAAAAGGTTATGAATAATTGCGAGGAGGTAGTGAAAATGGACCGCACAAGAATAGTTCTCGTTCTCATGTTGCTCTTGTTTCCACTTGGCCATATTTATGCCCAGGGCAGTGGAAGAATATCGGGTGTTGTTAGAGACAAAGCGACTGGCGATCCGCTGCCTGGTGCGAATGTCTTTCTGGAAGGGACGAGTATAGGTACCGCCACCGATGCGGAGGGAACATACAAAATTCAGAGAGTTCCTGCGGGCTCCTTTGTTATCATTGTAAAATACATTGGCTATAAAGATGCCAAGCAGAATGTGTTGGTGTCCGGTGGCAATATCGATCTTGATATCCAATTGGAATATGAAACGCTCGAAGGTGAGAGTGTAGAAATTACGGCTCAGGCCGAAGGCCAGATTGCCGCGGTGAACTTGCAGATTTCATCTGAGACGATTAAGAATGTCGTCGCTGCGGATCGCATTCAGGACATTCCGGATGTCAATGCCGCCGAGTCGGTTGCCCGCCTTCCCGGAATCTCTTTGGTCAGGAGCGGTGGTGAAGGACAAAAGGTCACGATCCGCGGTATGTCGCCGAAATTTAATGTCATGCAAGTCAACGGCGTTCGCATGCGGTCAACCGACCGGGATGACCGAAGCGTGGATCTCAATATGATTACACCAAACGTGTTGTCCGGAATTGAAGTCACCAAAGCCCTGACAGCGGATATGGATGCTGACGCGGTGGGTGGCACCGTCAACCTCAAGATTGGCAAAGCCGCTCCGGGCTTTCACAGCAATCTCTCTTTGCAAGACGGCTATGGTTCTTTGGCAAGTACGTATGGCAATTACAGAGCTACCGGTCTGGTCAGCAATCGATTTCTCAATGATAAGTTAGGTGTTCAGGTTTCAGGCTATCTGGACAATGTCAACCGAAGCTCAGATATCATCAGCGCCAGCTATGCCATAAATGAAGACTATAGCGCAGTGAGAGATAACGTCGGTCTAAGACCGATCGATCTCAGCGGAGTCGTCATTCGTGATCTGGTTACAGATAGAAAGAGACTTGGTGGTGGATTGATTTTCGATTACCAGTTTTCAAGCGGTTCTTTGGTTTTTAACAACTTTATCAGCAACCTTTCTGAAGATCAGACCGAGGTGCAGAATTCTCTTGGCTTGGCGGGAAGGGCGTTTACTGCGAACGGTGCGGTGCGGGAGATCAGCAATACGGTGATCAACAATGCGCTCCAGGGAGAATTCGATTTTTCCGGAGTCGGGATGGACTTCTCGATCTCTAATTCGCGCTCGAAACAGTACCGGCCCGGTGATTTGACCATGCGTATCGGTACTGAGCAAAACCAGAGTGGTTTTTCCACGCCCAATATTTCAGATCCGTTAACGGCAACGCCGATCGAGATATTAAGAGACGCCAAGGTTATCGATGCGTTGAGAGTGCAAACGATCAATACCCTTGAGCGTGATGTTGTCGAGTCTGCCCAGGAAGCGGTTGTCAATTTTGAGATACCCTACAATTTTACCAATTTCCTTTCCGGCAAACTCAAGTTCGGCGGCAAATATGTCAGCAACAAGCGGGACAATGATGAAACGCAACACTATAACACACCGGACAGAACCTTCACCGGTGAACGCTTTGTTGCAGCAATGCAAGACTCGCTTTGGCCGGATCTTGGATTGGAAAACATTGATCAAAATTTGGGTATTCGGGCTTTTCTGTTTGAAGATCCAAATTATGATGTTGGCGATTTCCTTTCCGAAGAAGGAGGCGTCGGCTTCTTTTACACGCCTGATATCTGGAAAATGCAGCATTTTGAAGACCTGGCGAATGGCACGACATTTTATGTAAACGGCATTCCCTATAATGCCTATCCAATGGCCTACAGGGAATCGTCTCAATACGATTATAGTTACAAAAGAAGGCTGTCCGCGTTTTACGCACTGACCGATTTGAAGGTTGGCAATTTCATCACGCTCGTACCGGGCATTCGGTACGAAAAATATGATGTCGATTACACTGCTTTTTATACAAACCGGTTCGGACCGAATCCCGAGGACTATCGCACCCAGGAGATCAATGTTGATTCGATCAATGTGATTGAAGGCAAAAACTGGTTTCCACAAATGCATTTGCGCGTTAAGCCGACAAACTGGTTCGATGTGCGCCTGGCAAGAACGGAAAGTATTATCTATCCGGATTACCGATCGATTTCCCCATACCGGTATTTTGATTCCTACGCTGCTCCCACTTTGACTTTGGGCAATCCATATCTTCAACCCGCACTGTCGCGAAATTATGACATCTACGCTTCCGTTTACAACAACCATATCGGCTTGCTGACCGCCGGATATTTTTATAAAGAGGTCGACAATCTAATTGTTCAGACGAGCTTTAAAACCAAAGACCGCGAGAAAATCAATAATTTGTTCCCGCTGTCCTCAGCGCAAGATACCGATATCACCACTTGGATGAATTTAGACGCCACCTCTGAAGTCAAGGGCTTTGAATTGGACTGGCAAACGCATTTCTGGTATCTTCCTTCACCGCTCAAAGGCATGGTTTTCAATATCAATTACACACACATTACCTCTGAAACGTCGTATCCGTTTCAAACGGCTGTGAGACAAGGAACAGGTCCATTCGCCAGACTCGTGTTTGTTGATTCATCAAGAGTGGGGCGGATGCCCGACCAACCTAACGATATCCTGAATGCCACACTGGGCTATGATATTGGCGGTTTTTCTGCACGCTTGTCGTTTGTCTATCAGGATAATGTGTTGGGATCCGCAAATCGTACCTATGAAGAGCTTGATTCCTACACCGACGCTTATTACCGTTGGGATTTCACCGCTTACCAAAAATTGCCGTTTAAAGGCGCCAGATTGTTTTTTAATCTGAACAATATCAGCAATAGTTCCGATCGGCGGTTTGTCAGCGTGTTGAGAAAATTATCATCTGATAACTTTTATGGCCGAACGGCAGATATTGGTATTCGATACCAGTTTTAATTAGCAAACATATATACGTCTTTTCATTCAAGTTTGAAGCACAAGGGAGGTGATACGAGTCTTATCTAAACGTTTGGTTTTGTGATATCACAAAGCAACAGTTATCAAATCTTACTCACTAAAAGGAGAACACGTACTATGGCAAGAAGGTTAACAATTATTTTTCTTTTATTCGTTGGACTTGGCTCAACTGCGACAGCCCAGACGACCTTGACCGACCTCGATTTCGTCAACAACCAGATTACCGGGCCTGGTGTCTACCTTGTTGAAAGCGGCAAAGCCTATGCTTTTGACGGACAGATTGACTTAACTTTTGAAATCACCATTCAAGGGCCGGATGATGGCTGGATTTATGAACAAACCAGCCCACCAGTATTGGTCAATACACCGGGTTCTGATGGCGCTGCAAGAAATTTCCTTCAGTTGCAAGCTGGTGGTATTTTAACACTCAAGAACCTCGTCATCAGCGGCCGTGCGAGCAACGATGCCGTTAGCGGACAGTTTGTTGGCAACACTGCTGGCAGTGGCTATACTGCCGACAACGTTGCCTTTGTCGACTGGCAGAGCTTTGCTTTCAGAAATCAGGGGAAAAACCTGGATATCAGTATTACGAATTGTGTTTTCATTAATGGTATGGGGCTGGGTTGGTCTCCCTGGGGAGGATTTCCGATGCGTATGGACGTCGCCGGTGAAAATGTGACCATCGAAAACAACACAGTCGTGAATTCCGGTCGATTGCTCGGCAACAGCGGTCCCTGGTTTAATGCCAGACTGCATGAAATTCACAACACCTACATGAATTCCATGAAGGCTGGCCACGAACAGCGTGCCTTTGAAAATATTCAGGCAAATAACATCTATTACAACTTCGATTTCCTCGGCAGAAAGACCACGGATAACACCTACGATGCCCACTGGACAACATGGAATTATTATTCCGATGTCGTTGGCAAACTCGACTCGGTTTCGCTGTACCTGGGTCAAAATTTGTTTTACCGCCAGCAGGAGATCATCAACTGGTTTGAAACGGCTGGACCTGATTCAACTCCTGCACGCGTGCCGGGATTGCTATGGGAACATGCTTCAGTGGATTCATTTATTACCAATGATGATGATTATACCATCGGCACAAACTATGGTGGGCCTCCGTACGGCGATAGCGAAACGAACCCGGGCTTTGCGGTGCCGCCGAGCAACCTTGCAAAACAAGTCGAATTTTTGGGCGGTTATTGGGACACAACACTGAGACCAGGGGATCAAAACACCGAATGGATTGATTGGCGTGTGCCATCGCCTGTAACATGGGATGCGGGAACGGGTTTACCTGTACTGAACTGGCCACCAGCATTTGATTTGAGCTACACAAATCCAAACTTGCTAACAGCCGGTACCGATGGCTTGCCTTTGGGCGATTTGAATTGGTTCCCGGAAGCAAAGGCAGACTACCTGGCTAACCGGGATCAATATATTGCCGCTTTGAGAGATTCAATCACGAATGCAAAAGCTGTTTATGTCCCGGGCTCACCAACGCCATTTCTTCCTGGCCGCATTACTTCGGTCGAAGAATCTTTTGAAAGCATCCTGCCATCTGATTTCAGCCTGGAACAAAACTATCCCAATCCATTCAACCCGACCACCAATATCGTCTATAACCTGACACAGGTTTCCGATGTCAAGCTGACGGTTTACAGCTTGCTCGGCCAGCGCGTCTCAGTCCTGATCGATAGCGAGATGAAGCCGGCAGGCAAGCACACCGTGAAGTGGGATGGTCGCGACGATTCGGGCAAACTTGTACCATCCGGCGTGTATATTTACAAAATTGAAGTCGGTGATATTGCCCAAACCAAAAAGATGCTGCTGATGAAATAATCAGAATCATCTTATTTCTGAGCTTAAAAAGCCCGGGCCAATGGTTCGGGCTTTTTTTATGGATGATCAAGATCTTTTTGGAGCAAATAGGATGCAGTCATGGAATTGCCGGCACTTTGCCGGATCTATTGGCGGGATTCAAGTAGGGAAGTCCTGTTTCGACTTAGCTCAATACTCTCACGGCTTAAGCGATGTAGATGTTGATGTGATTTCGGCCGGGGATGATGTTGCAAAGAAATAGTACTATTTTACAATCCGCTTGCTGCTATTCAGATCGGCCAGCGGTCAACACCTCATAACGGCCGGTTCCTTCAAGCACTTGGAGTTCCTGGTTGCCTTGCAGGTCAAGCAAGACATCCGTTTGGCCGCCAGGCCAGTACACCAGCAAAGAGTCAACTTGCGTGTTTTTTCCCAGCCCAAACGAAGCGACTTTCTCAGATTGGGAAAGATAACTTGAGCCGGTTCGTATGCGTCGGTACATTCTCTTTTTTCCAACAACCGCAATGATTTGCGAACCAATACCTTCGGTGTTTGATGCCTTGCCTTCAAGCTGCACCCTTAAATAGTTGGCGCCACTGAGTTCGTTGCGCCACAGGTGTGCCGGGCCACCATTTTCAGTGATCAACACATCCAAATCGCCATCGCGATCATAATCGCCAATGCTGGCGCCTCTGGCCACCATCATTTGTTCAAACACGCTGCCGGGAGCAGCTTGTGCGAGGGAAAAGACGCCATCGCCTCGATTCACGAAAAGCTGTGACTTTTGTCGAAAGGTTGAGCCGTCCAATGAAGGCCGAATCGCCCAGATATGCCCATTTGCTGCCAGCATATCCAAATCGCCATCATATTCTACATCGAACAGAACGAGGCCGAATGTCAGGCTGTAAAAACTGGAATGGCCAATTTTTGACATAGCAGCCCGGTCAACAAAAAGACCATCACTGTTATGCCGGTAGACACCAATCATCTCACTGGAGAAATTGCCGATAAGGACGGATTCCTGCCCCGAATCGTCGAGTACACCTGTGTCAATACCCATTCCCGCTCGTGCTTCGCCCCGATCGCCGAACGCGATGCCACTCATTTTCCCGATTTCTACAAACGTGCCGTCGCCCTTGTTTTTGTAGAGTTGATCGGGCTCGGCATCATTGGCGATCACGATATCCGGCCACCCATCACGATTGTAGTCAAATTCGGCGACGCCAAGGGACTTTCCGGGAACGGAGAGAAAGCCAGCGGCCTCTGTTTCGTCGGCAAAAGTTCCATCGCCATTGTTACGATAAAAGCGGCCAGCGATGCCCTGAAATTCATTAGGAGGGCAATACGCCTTTTGACCAAATTGTTTTTCCAGTTTTTCGGATTGCCCGGTAACCGGCATCACGACACCCTGAACCGAACAAAAGATATCCTTTTCCGGCGCCCAGTCAGCATAATTTGCAACATAAAGATCGAGATCGCCATCGCGGTCTGCGTCAAAAAATAGCGATGAACTGCTCCAGGCCGATTGATCTGAAACGCCGGAAGCCTCGCCAACGCTGGAAAATGTGCCGCCATCATTGCGGAACAGGTAATTTCGCCGCAAGGTCGATAAAAACAAATCTTCATCGCCATCATTATCATAATCAGCTGCTGCAATTCCATGTCCATACGCCTGGACATCGGATAGACCGACTTCGTCTGTGACTTCGGAGAAGGTGCCATCGCGATTGTTCTTGTAGAGCCGGAGAGCTTTGACAAAGTGTTCCGGGTCCGGATCGATTGGACCGCCGCCGACCAGAAGAATGTCCAGCCAATTATCGCCATTATAATCGATAAAACCTCCACCTGATCCAAACATTTCAGGAAAATAGACTTTCCCTCTGGCGCCATTGTCATGACGAAATTCCGCAAGTCCGGCTTCGGCGGTCGCATCGATAAAGGCAGGCAGCCCCGCGGATTGATCGCTGTTTGCCCCGGGCTTGTCGTTGGAGGCTTTTTGACTGTCATCGCAAGCGAAGAATAGAGACGTAAGCAGAATAGATAAATAGAAAAAACGTCGGCGTGTTGACAAAACCATTGAAAGGGTGTTCCTCAATTTAAATAATTGCTAATTAAGCGGTTATCGAATACAAATTAGGAGCTTGAGCAGAATACAGGGCTCGCGGGATGCATCGCCAATCTTCCGGATTGAATTATTGGGCAAGCCAGGACAAGCTGTCAAAGTCTGTTTGAGTGCGAGTCGCCATGAAAGACTTTATTCCGATTGCTCCAAACGCGCTGGCTTCCTTCACACATTGTTGTCACTAAAGATGAGGTCGCAACTCGATGAATATACAAATCAGTGCATGACGATGCAATACCAATAGGACTGACCATCCGAAAGCAGGCTGCCCGCAGCAAGAATGAGCAGGTTTCTGACATTTGAGCTCTGTTTTGCGTTCGGCTTTGCGAAAACAGGCTGAGCTGTATTCAAAATATGGTTGTGAAGAAATCGCAATTTCCCATGTAAAAATTACATCGCTGAAAAATGCATCGGCGTTTTGCAACCTGAATTGCTTTAATCCGTCCCGGCGTATTGTTGGTGGGAGAGCTGCGAATCTTCTCTACCACTTCCCTAAACGAGCTGCCCTGTAGGTGTGCTTTTTTGAGCGTGCGATCAGGTCGACGGTTTCATCAATGACCATTCTCTAAAAAAATGAAAAATGCTGCTGATGGCGAGAATTTATCCACCGAGGCTTTCTCAGATTTGCTCTGATAAAATTTTTTGGCCTGTACTTTGCCTGATACCGACCATGTTGTTTAAGGAATGCAATTTTTGCAGACCTTGTGGCATGTGAGATATCTCAACCCTATCAATTCCCTTTGTGACTTGCGGGCTGCATCAGTGTTTCAAACAGGAGGAGTACGGATTTATGCAAAATGGAAACAATGAAGTCGTGAATGCGGTGGTGTCGATACTGACATTCCCGCACTATCTGCAGGCGCCGCTGCTGGCTTATGCCTGGGCGGCAAGTGATCCGTTCTGGATCATGAGCGCAAAGCGGCTGTTCTTGCTGCTGCCTGTGCTTGCTTTTATCATCGCTTGCTGGCTGACGATCGCCTGTGTGGTCAGCATCATCGTGCGTGGCAATCGCAGTGCGTTTGTCAACGCCATGTTTATCACCTGGCTGGATCTCGGCAAATCTTTTGTGGCGTTTTGGGGCGGCATTTTCCGCTTCGTGTTCCATCTCGCCGTGGTGATGCTGGAGTTGGTGAAAATCGTACTGGTCAGCATCTGGGCAGTCGTGCTGGAATTTATCGCCATGCCGTTTCGTTTGCTTGGCAACGCCGGGCACAACCTGATGTATTCGAATGTCCCGTGGCTGGCAGTGATCATGACGTTGCTCTGGTGTGTGGTGGAAACAGCGATTTTTACTTATGTCACGACTCCGCTGGTGATGGACACCTTTGCCAATATCACCGGCGAATATTTCACCGAAGCTTTTCTGCGCATTCCGCTCTTTGTCTTTCTTTTTATTGTTGTGCTCGGCAGCTATGCTGTGCTGGCCACCATGGTTGAGGCGATCAAAAGCAAAGATGTAGGCTCCATTATCGGCGTAACCGTGATCGAGTTGGTCGTTCTGTCGGTCGAAGTGGTTTTTCTGTATCGCGAGTTTGTCGATTCGCTGGTTCCGTGGCTGGCTCAGCACTCTGAAAATTTTGAGCTTGGAATCTGGGGCACTCTGGTGATTTCAACTGTGGTCTGGTTTGGCATTCGCAGCATGTCGTGGTTTCTTTTTGCTTCTCACGGCACACCTACAATCCTTTCGATCATTCGAGGACGTGGTACGGGTACTGTCGAAACGCGGGATAGGGCGCCGCAACAGCCGCGACCAGCGCGTTCGCAATCTAGTTTCCTCGCACAGGTCAAAGAAGATATGGCGTGGTTTGAGCGTCAGGGCGAGGCTTTACTCGGCTCGTTTATTCTGCCACCATTGCAGATATTCGCCGCTGTTGTCAATTTCTGCACCCTGCTGATCAGCAGCCGGCATCTGTTTGAAATTCCGTTTAAAAGCATACGCGATATCAAAAATGCTGCGACGCTGCTTTCAAATGGCGAGCATGCTGAACACGTGGAAGAACGCCCACAAACAAACGCACGGCAGCCGCGCCGCGAAGAGCGCTTCAGCATGGTGGAATCCGAACTGTATCAACGTTGAAGTCATTGTATCGTTTAAATAAAAGCGCAAATCGGCTATCCAATTGCTCGGGCAAGCCTTTGAAACGGCTGTGTGGCCTGAATCGCTCTCATTAGCAACATGATGAATCGTGGTGTCAATGAGAGGTCGGGCATCCTTTTGAACCGCTTCAGCGGTTTTGCAGAGCAAGCTGAAAATCCAAAAGGTGCGATTTTAGGGATGACAATTTAAGAGGATGGAAAAATGCAAATACGAAAAAAAATAGCCCTGCCGTTGCTCGCCCTCGCGCTGCTTTTGAGCAGTTGCTCTGGCGAGCAGCGCCCCAGGCTGTCGATGTTTATCGGCGTCGACATTAGCGGCTCATTTGTAAACGGTAAATATTTTGATGATTCACTGAAATTTCTGGCAACATATATTTTCAGCCACCTCAATGGCCTTGGCGAACTGGAAAAACCAAATGTGTTGTTCGTTGGATCAATCGGTGGCGCCAGTGCTGATGAGCCTAAGACATTTTATCCGATTCAAACCTTTGAAGGCAAAACGGTCGAGGAAATCGAAGCGCTTCTGCATAAGATTTTTCCGAAAGACGCACTGAATCCATATACGGATTTCAATGCCTTTTTTCAGCAGGTCGCGCTGACGGTTAAAAACAAAAACCTGGTTTTAAAACCGGTCTCGGTGGTCATGGTCAGCGACGGTATTCCGGACATCAAAAAGAACGGCAAAACCGACTTCCGCAGCCTGAATGTCAGTCCGCTGGAAAGGTTGTCGCGCAATGTGACGCTGCGGCTACTCTACACCAGTGCAGTGGTCGGCATGCAGTGGCAAACTGAAGTGCCGCGCAAGCGCATCAAAGTCTGGACTCAGGACGACAAGGTGATGGAGACCTGGAAGGATCCGGATATTTTTGAAGCGGATTCGTCCTTGCAGGAGCAGCCAACCTATTTTGCCTGGGTGCAGGATAATGTGGATTTCGGCGTTCGTGCCAGAAGAGTGGATTGATTTTAGGACAATGAAAAAATGTTGTCCGGGAATCCGAACCTGATACTTTCAGGTGAAATCTATGCAACCGCTGAGTTCGCCAGGCACGCAGGGTCGACCCAAGAGGCTGGCTTAAAAGTCCCTTCAATGGCATGCTGGAGAAACTGTCGAAAAAGCCCGATTTGTCATTCAGAATGGAATCTATATTGCCCATTATCTGGATTCTGAACTCAGGTTTGGCTATCGATGCTGAATCGATTCATTCCAGAATGACACGCTGAGTTTCCTTATCTGAACGATATTGTTTTTAAAGCACTCTCTAACATCTCGGTGCACTCATCGATCCCGGCTGTGAAGATTTTTTTAACCCTGCCTTATTTGTTCTGAGAGAAAATGGTATTAAAGCTCAACGGTTACGTTGAGCTTTTTTTACTTCACTCCGCAACCTTCCTTCGCTATATTCTGCCATTTCAACCACTTCAAAACGATGCCGCATCGGACATTCGTCGCATATTCAGCTTCGAACAATGGAGCGCATCGCAGTTTTGAACTCAAAAGCGGAGGGAAGAAACCGTGCTGCAAACACTCGATTGGCTGGTGATCGCACTTTACTTCATGGTCATTTTTGGCCTGGCGTGGTGGGTCATCAAACAAAGACAAGACACCTCGGATGATTACTTTCTCGCTGGCCGTCACCTCGGCTGGTTTGTTGTCGGCGCATCGATTTTCGCGTCCAACATCGGCTCAGAGCATTTGGTCGGACTGGCCGGCTCCGGCGCGACCGATGGCGTGGCCATGGCGCATTACGAGTTGCATGCCTGGTGTCTGCTGGTGCTCGGCTGGGTGATGGTGCCGTTTTATATGCGCTCGAAAGTGTTCACCATGCCGGAATTTTTGGAAAAGCGCTTTTCGCCGGCTGCACGCACGGTACTGTCGGCGATTTCACTGGTCGCTTATGTGCTCACCAAAATCGCGGTCGGCATATTTGCAGGCGGCATTGTTTTCAGCGTCCTCATGCCCGATATCGAATTCCTCGGCATGGACAGCTTTTGGATCGGCTCGATTTTAGTGATCGTGTTTACTGGCTTGTACACCATTCTTGGTGGCTTGCGTGCGGTGGCCTACACCGAAGCGCTGCAGACGGTCATTCTGATTCTCGGCTCCTTTCTGGTTACGTATTATGGCTTGCAAGCGTTGGGTGGCTGGAGCGAGCTGCGCGTGATCGCGGGTTCCGAGATGTTCAATTTGTGGAAGCCACTGGTGCCAGCCGGCGTCGAAGGCACATGGGCGCCGGTGCGCGAAGCCGGACGCATGGCGTGGTATTTCAACGACAACTATCCGTGGGTGGGCATGCTGTTCTGCGCGCCGATCATCGGGCTGTGGTACTGGTGCACCGATCAATACATCGTGCAGCGTGTGTTGGGCGCGCCCAATGAACGCGAAGCCCGTCGTGGCAGCATCGCTGCCGCCTTTTTGAAACTGACGCCGGTGTTTATTTTCATCATTCCCGGCATGATCTGCTTTGCCCTGGCCAAGAGCGGCCGCATGGATGCGATCACTGCCGTATTGTTCGATGCCAACGGAGAGCTGATGCGCGATAAAGCACAGTCGGCCTTCCCGCTGCTGGTGGCGCATGTGCTGCCGGTCGGTGTGCGCGGTATCGTGGTAGCTGGCCTGCTGGCGGCGCTGATGAGCTCGCTGGCAGGTGTGTTCAACGCCTCGTCCACACTGTTCACCATGGACTTTTACGCCCGTCTGAAACCGCAAGCCTCGCAGCACCAGTTGGTGTGGGTCGGCCGGGTCGCCACCACGGTGATGGTGCTGGCCGGATTGTTGTGGATTCCGATCATTCAGGGCGGCAAGGGACTGTACGACTATCTGCAGGGTGTGCAAGCCTATCTCGGCCCGCCCATTTTTGTGGTGTTTTTCTTCGGCGTGTTCAACAAGCGCCTCAATGCCAAAGGCTGTTTGGCCACACTGATCGTCGGTTTTGCGATGGGGCTGTTCCGGCTCGGTGTCGACACGCCGGTGAAGCTGATCGACGGCTTTGCCTATGATCCGGGCTCGTTTTTGTGGATCGTCAACAACATCTTTTTCCAATATTACAGCCTGTTGATTTTCCTGGTCTGCGCTGCGGTGATGATTGGCGTGAGCTACGCCACTGCACCGCCATCCTACGACCACATCAGCGGTCTGACCTACGGCACCCTCAGCGACGACCACCGCGCGGAATCGCGCTCGAGCTGGAGCAAAGAAGACCTGCTCGGCTCCGCCGCTGTATTGGCGCTGATTTTGGCAGCGTACCTGTATTTTACCGGATGATGTCGGGCTGTTGGCCGTTAGCTGTTGGCGATTGGCTGGTTGTGTTGCTATTCTATTGGGCAGCCAGATCGTAGGGGCGATCCGGCGGGTCGCCCTGCAATAAAACCGCCATCGGCCGAGATTTTTTTGAACAAACAGTAAGGGCACGGTACGTCGTGCCCCTACAGTTGTTGATTTTTCTGGAAAATGACAATGTCCAAAAACATCACCGTGCGCGAATTGCAGTACAGCGAAATCGACCGCTTTGTGCCGCTGCGCAATGCCCTGTGGCCGGACAGCGAAAGCAGCCACAAAAGTGAGCTGCGCGACCTGCTGGCCCAGCCGTACCGCTACCGGATTTTTATTGCCGAAACCGACAGCGATGATTGGCTCGGCTGGCTGGAAGCGGGCTTGCGCGAGCAACCAGAATCGCTCAGGCCGGCGAAAATGGGCTATGTCGAAGGCTGGTATGTGGAGGAAGCGCACCGCCGCCGTGGCGTGGGCAAAATGCTGCTCGCCGCTGCCGAAGACTGGGCGCGCACCTGCGGCTGCAAAGTGATGGCCTCCGACACCTGGCCCGAAAACGAAGTGAGCATTGCCGCGCACCAGCACTGCGGCTTCACTATCTACGAACGCGCCGTGCTGTTCCGCAAAACCTTGCGGTAGCTGGCTGTTAGCTGTTGGCCGAAGAGCAAAGAACCAAGACCAAAGGCCGTGCAATCGGGCAACATAGATTCTATCCTGAATGACAAAATGTGAACGGTATGATTCTTTTAAACGTGGGGAATAATAAATCTGAAGGACTGTTTATGCAGCGATCCCTTTCATTTGTTCTGTTTTTGATATGGTCAGTCTCCGCGCAAGCCCAACAATCGCCAGATGGCAACTGGCCGTCTTTTCGCGGGCCGTATGCTGCCGGGGTGGCGGATGAGCAAAATTTGCCGGATGCGTGGAGCGGCGAGACTGGTCACAACATCAAATGGAAAATCCGTATCCCCGGGTTGGCGCATTCCAGTCCTATCATCTGGGGTGACAAGCTCATCGTCACCACGGCGATCAGCGGCAGGGGTGAGGCGGATTTTAAAGCCGGTTTGTACGGCGAAGGCACCGCCTCGGACGACCATTCGGTGCATCGCTGGGATGTGATTTGCCTGAACAAAAAAAGTGGCAAAATTTTGTGGCAAACAACCGTCACACAGGGCGCACCAATCGACAAACGCCACATCAAGGCGACCTACGCCAACTCTACGCCAGCGACCGATGGTAAGCACATAGTTGCCATGTTTGGTTCGCAAGGCCTGTTCGGGCTGGACACGGATGGCAAGGTGCTGTGGCAAAAAGACCTCGGCAAGCTGGACCTGGGAGCCTATGATGCGCCGAGCTATGAATGGGGCTTTGCCAGCTCGCCGATCATTTATGAAAACACGGCCATCGTGCAGTGCGACACCCAGGGCGAGTCCTTCATCATTGCCTGCGACGTCACCACAGGCGAAACCATTTGGAAAAGCCCGCGCGACGAGCAGCCATCCTGGGGCACGCCGACAATTTATCCGGGCACGCAACGCGTCGAGCTCATCACCAACGCCTCGAAATTCATTCGCGGCTATGATCCCGCCAGCGGCGAGCAGCTTTGGCAGCTTGGCGGCAGCTCCAATATTACCGCGCCAACGCCGATTTTCAAAGGCGGCCTGATCGTTGTAGCCAGCGGCCGCGGGCCGGAAAGGCCGATTTTTGTGCTGCGCCCCGGCGCCTCGGGCGACATCACTTTGCCGGATGGCCAAACTTCGAGCGAGTTCGTGCAGTGGAGCAAGCGCGGACGCGGGCCGTACATGCCAACTCCTCTGATTTACGGCGACTATCTGTACGTGCTCGCTAATCAGGGCATTCTCGATTGCTATGAGCTGCAAACCGGCGCCGAAATCTACCGCCAGCGCATTCGCCACAGTGGCAGCGGCTTCAGCGCATCGCCGGTCGCGGCCGATGGCAAGCTCTATCTCTCCGGCGAAGATGGCGATATTTTTGTGGTCAAAGCCGGCCCGGAATATGAAGAAAGCGCCATGAACAAAATGGGAGAGTTGCTGATGGCCAGCCCGGCGATTTCAGAAGGCATGTTGTACGTGCGCGCCAAATCGCATCTGTTTGCAATAGGCAAATAGAAATGGCTGTTCGCCGTTGGCTGATAGCTGTTCTCTGCTTATGTCCTCTGTAAAGTGTTGCATCAAACCAAGGAAAGCCCATGTGCCGAAATATCAAAAGATTGCACCAGCCGGAAAGTAAGCCGACAGACGAAGAATTGTACGCGGCTGCGTTGCAATTTGTACGCAAAATCACCGGCTACAACAAACCATCACAGGCCAATGCCGAGGCATTCGAGCAGGCCATCGTCGACATCACTGCGACCACGCGCGTGTTGTTCGACAAACTGATTGTGCGACCATAGCTGGCCGTTGGCTCTTCGAAATTCGCTATCGATATTCATCATTCAAATTCCTTTGCTGGGAAGTGACTGCTGATAGCTACTCACCGAATCCCTGTCACCGGCAACCTTATCGCTGCAATCTATGAAAAACAAAAACGATGATCCATTCGAGCCGGTGCGCGTTGAGGATGTACTCGACTTACACGGCTTTTTTCCCGAACAAATTCCGGAAGTGCTGGATGAGTATTTGCGCTTTGCTGTAGAACAAGGCTACCGCGAAGTGCGGATTGTGCACGGCAAAGGCAAAAGTCGGCTGAAATGGGAAGTGCAGCAGTTTTTGAAGGTAGATCAGCGTGTACGCCGGTTTGGCGATGCACCGCCGGAGCGTGGTGGTTGGGGAGCAACGCTGGTAGAGATGGCTGTGGAGTGAATTTATCCACACATGACGCGAAGGCTCCAAAATACGAAATGCAACCTTCGTGTCTTGGCGACTTCGTGGTAAAAAATGTGGCTTTACTTTTTCAAAAAATCAACCCTGTGCAGGCCGTGCTTTTTCATTTTCTGGATAAAATTGGCTTTGTACATGCCGGACTCGCGGGCCGCTTGTGAAATGTTGCCGCCGGTTTGGTGCAGGCGCTGCGCCAAAAATGCCTTTTCGAATGCATCGATTACCTGCTGTTTGGCCGTGTTGAAATGCAAAATATGCGCACCGGTCTGCACATGGTCTGCTGGCAGCGGTTGCAGATGAAGCGGCTCGATCATTTGGCTGTCTGCAAGCAATAGTGCGCGTCGCATCAAATTTTTGAGCTCGCGTACATTGCCTGGAAACGGATAGCGCTGCAAAACGTCGATGGCAGCGTCCGACAACTGTGTCGAAGGCAGTGCAAAGCGCTCGGCGTCATGCTGCAAAAAGTGGTTGGCCAGGATCAAAGCATCCTGGCCGCGTTCCCGCAACGGCGGCAATATCACCTCGATCAGATTGAGCCGGTAAAACAGATCCTGCCGAAAACCGCCTTCCTGTACTTTTTTCGCTAATTCGGTGTTCGTCCCCGCAATGATGCGCACATTTGCTCGCTGTGGTTTGTTGCCATCGCCTGGCGTGAATTCGCCTGTTTGCAGCACATTCAGCAATTTAGTCTGGATTCCCAACGGGACAGAATCGATTCCGGCAAGATAGAGCATTCCACCTTCAGCAGAACTGAAAGCACTGGATGCTGCATTCTCCTGTCCGAAGAGTGCCGTTTCCAGCATTTGGGGCGTCAGCGCAGAGCAGTTCACCTGCACAAATGCGTGCCTACGACGCTGACTTTTCTGGTGCAGAGTGCGCGCAACCAGTTGCTTGCCGGTTCCGGGCTCGCCCGTAACCAGAACCGGGGCATCAAAGTCGGTAATTTCGTCGAGCAGTTGCCGCAGATCGCGCATGGCCTGGGACTCGCCTAACACACTGGGTAATTGTACCGAAGATTGCTTTTCAATCTGCACATGTTCGCTGCCTTCGAAATTTTTGGAGTGCTCACCTTGCATCGGAATCTGGGACTCATTGATTATAGTTTGATGAACGATGTCTTGCCATAAAAACTTGCGAAAATATGGCAATCGTTTTGTGCTTCTTACTACTTTTGATTAAAGAGCATATCATTTATGGCTGAAGCTGCCCTCGGGCTTGCGGAATGTCAGGCAATAATGATGAAATGTATTGCTCACCCACGCATATCGGTAACCGAATGGCGCCAGCCGTTGGTCGTCCTGACACCAAAATTGTTCGCCAGCGAAAATCAAGAATGCGCTTAGCCGCTCGACGATATCCCAGGCCAGCGGATAGATCGTGCCCTGCTTCTTGACATTTTTGACAATGATGGTCATGTAGCGGCCGGGCAATAAATGCCCAGCAACCTGCCGATAGACACGCTCCAACAAGTCGAGAAATGCATGATAATCGGCGATGTTGCCGAGGTCGCGAGCGTCTTCGCTGTACCAGCGCTGCAGTCCCTGCTTTTTGCGTTTGGCCTGCGTTTCTGCACCTCGCATACGCAGCATATCCCAATAGGGCGGGCTGGTGATGCAATAAGCCATTTGCTCTGGTAGAGGGTGATAGCTTTCCGGCGCAGCAGCATCGCCGGTGACCAATTTGAGATATTTTTTTACTGTAAATCGTGATTTTGCAATTTTGACAAATTCTGGATTCAGCTCGATACCGGCAGCCTTGCGGCTGCAAGCCAGCGCCGCCACCAACGACGAGCCGGTACCGGCCATCGGATCGAATACCCATTCGCCCGGTTCTGTGAAGTTGGTGATGTAGCGTTGCACCAAATCTTCCGGGAACTTTGCAGGGTGCAACATTACATTTTTATCGCGTCGTGGGGGACGGTGGACATACCAACCATCGCGAAAATTTTTTGCTGCATAGCCTGGTTCGCCTTCAACGGCTTGTTTAGGTGTAGCGAATGCTGGTGTGCTTCGCAGATCGTCAGTCGCACTGTTTTGCTTGCGAAAGTTTAAAAAATAAACTATGCTGTCATTCGGAACCCAGGGGATTTGCTGCTCTGAACTTTGATTTTCCAAACAGCCGATTTTTTCATCTTTTTGCGTCAAAAAAGCGCTGATATGACGGGCGAGCCGCCAGGCTACCGGATCTGTTGCATGCGCGTTTCGTTGGTTTCTCACTACCACGGTGAGGTAGGCAAGTTCACGCAAAGCCGTCGCGAGCAAACGCAATTCTTCGATGGTTTTTTGCCACAACACGATATTTTCGGTATTGTCAGCCAAAAAACGAGCGTCGTAGAAAGCATAGTCCAACTTTTGGTCTTTGGACAATGCATCGATTTGCAATACCGTGCGCTGTGTGAGTACAGATTTCTGTATATGTACAGTCAGCGAGGCTGGCACGAGGCAAACGGTGCCTGTATGGCCGTCCGGATAGTTTTTTTTGCTGAAAAAGGATATGAATTCATCGACAGGCGGTTCGGGCGAAGATAGCGCAAACCAGCTCTTTTGAAATTGCAGCCAAAGCTTGCTGTTGAGATCGTTCAGGCGATTTTTGGGATCAGCTTTCGCATTCAAATGATGGCATCTTTCCTGAAGTAACAATGTTATTTTTTGGGTTTGTCGAATAAAATAGTACCTATTCGCAACAATCCGTGCAAATATAAATATACGGATCGCACATGAAACCGGAAGAAATCGTTTGTACAGCCGTTTTGCCGCAGGACATCGCACGCAGCCGCGAGTTTATTGCGCATGCACTTTCTCACTTGCCTGGCCATGCTGTGAAAACATTGGGAGCGCTGCACCAGCATTTGCAGCGGCTGCTGATCGGTAAATGCGTTGAGCTCGCGACCGAACGCTTTTTGCAGGGGCACGGCATTGCGCATCAAAGCTACCCACAGCATGAATTGACTTTGCAGTCGGCGCGTTTATTCTTCCGCATCAAGAACGAAAATGTCGAGTTGAAGTTTGCCGAGGTGCCGGCCGGCGCTGCAGTAGCAGAGCAGATCGTGCAGTTGCATGCGCTGGTGCCTGTGGTACAGTGGCGAAAGCACAAACGTATCGCCCGCTATCTGTTTGCTTTCTTTGCAGGCGACCTTCGGATTGTGATCAATCAAGCAGTTTCATCGTTATACGGGGCGGAGAAAATGGCAAAACCGGAGCAAATTGAGCTTAAAGGCAAGCACGGACGCATTTTTCTGACTGCCTGCCCCTCACGTGCCGAATGTGAACAGCATTTCCGGCAAATGGATGCCGTGCGAATCGCAACGATTTCGCATTGTGAGAATGCTGATATTTACATGGCGTGCCGGGTCGCCGAACTGACGGCCTTTCAGCGCGCAGTGCAATGGGGTGGCGTTTGAAAGCCAGAGAAACTATAGGTATGCGCATAAAAAAAGCGAGACAAACCACCTCGCTTTTTTTATGAATACGGGAAACAGCTTAATTGCTTTGCTCGCCTGCGACCGTGAACATGTGCACATCTCGCTGCGGAAACGGAATGGAGATGCCCTGCTTGTCGAATTCCAACTTGACCTTTTCCTGCATGTCAAAATAGATGCCCCAATAATTGGCTGCGTCGCACCAGACACGAACTGTGAAATTAACCGAACTGTCCGCAAGCTCCGAAACCACCACAAAAGGTGCGGGATCCTGGTCAATCCGTTCGTCTGCATTAATGAGCTGATGTAAGACTTCCTTGGTTTTTTTAATATCGTCGTTGTAGCCAATGCCAAAAACCATATCGACGCGGCGTTTGGATTCAGCAGAGAAATTGGTGATGCTGCCACTTGAAACGGCGCCGTTCGGAATGATAATGTTTTTGTTGTCGCCTGTTTTGAGCACAGTATTGAAAATCTGGATTTCTTTAACGGAGCCGAGATATCCTTGTGTTTCAATGAAATCACCAACTTTGAATGGCTTAAAAAGCAGAATCAACACACCACCTGCAAAATTGGCCAGGCTGCCTTGCAAAGCCAAACCGACTGCGAGACCGGCTGCACCGATAATCGCAACAAAGGATGTGGTCGCAACACCCAGCATATCGATTACACTGATGAAGAGCATGACTTTCAGCAATGTGACCAATAAGCTGCGCATAAATTTCTGCAAGGAAACGTCAACCTTGCTTCGTTCCATCAGCTTGCCGACGAATTTGCCGATGAGGCCAATCACCCAAAGACCGATTAGGAGAGTGACGATTGCCATCAAGAGAGATGGTCCATACGCAATGACTAAATCAAGAGCTTGTTTTGATAGGTTTGATACATTTTCCACCTGTTAACTCCTTTGTTTTAAAAGGTCCTGATTTTTTAATAGCGGGTAAAAATTTGCGGGGATTGGAAGGATGGAATAACATGAGGCTCGCTTAACTTGCTGAAATTGGTGCCGATGCAAATGCGCTGCCGTTCTGCTTGAATCTAAAAAATTGATGATCGCGAGCCTCTTGACTGGCTCGATCAGACGCCCTTGAGAACGGTGCTCGCGGCAAGAATGACAAAGCCGGCTAAGACCAGCCAGAACGCATTGGCGGACAACACGGCGATCGTAGTGAATTTGCCAATGAGCCCAAGCACACCTAACACAACGGAAATGGTCCAAACAATCTGCTTAGGGGCATTTAAGCGCATATCCTTCCTCCTGGCAATAAAATAAATAGACAGAACAGAGTTATTTGGGTGAAGTGAAAATGCAGGACGTGCAGCAGAGAAGCAAGAAAAAAGTTACAAATTCTAAATACCGAATCGAGGCATGTAGCAGGTAATCCCAAAATCAAGCTTATGGTGCGCCAAAGCCACCTCCACCGGGCGTTTTGAGAACAAGCCTGTCTCCCGTTTGCACTTCGCAGCCATCGATGGCATTGAGAGTATGCCTGTCGCCATTCTGTTTGATAACAAATTGCTCACCAACATTTCCAGGATGTCCACCATTCACGCCGAATGGCTGAACAGCGCGATGCTGTGAGAGCACGGACAGCGACATCGGTTGCAAGAAGAGCATTTCGCGCACCACGCCATCCCCACCGCGATACTTGCCTGATCCGCCTGAATTCTTGCGGATAGCGAACCGTTCCAGCCGTACCGGGTAGCGAAGTTCGATCAGCTCGGGATCGGTGATGCGCGTGTTCGTCATGTGAGTATGCACCGCATCGGCGCCATCAAAATTGGGACCTGCGCCACTGCCTCCGCAGACCGTTTCGTAATAGCCGAACTGTGCATTGCCGAACAAGATGTTATTCATTGTGCCTTGCCCGCAGGCCATGATGCCCAATGCCTTGATCAGGGTATCAACCAAACGCTGGCTGGTTTCTACATTTCCACCGACCACCGCCGGTGCTTGCTCGGCGGGACCAGTGAAATCCGGGTTGAGCAGACAGGCTGGCAAGTTGATGGTCACCGCTCGCATCAGGCCTTCATTCAGTGGCAGCGGCTTGTCAATCAAAAGTCGCAAGACATACATCACCACACTGCGCACAATGGCTGGCGTCGCGTTCAGGTTGCCCGGATGCGTTGGGGATGTGCCGGAAAAATCGAAACTGGCATGGTCTTCAGCAATGGAGATCGCAACAGAAAGCTGGCAACCATCGTCAAGGGATTCGCTTGCCCGATAGATTCGGGACGGCAAATTGCGAAATGCTTGCCGGATCTGCGCTTCTGAAATGCGTTTCAAGCCTTGCATAAAATGATGAACTGTCTTTAATCCATGCTGTGTTGTTAGCGCTTGCAAAGCATTGGCGCCATAATGATTGGCAGCGACCGCCGCATTTAAATCGGCAAAGTTTTCTTGCAGGGCTCGGGTTGGGAACGGGCCGTCGGTGAAAAAACGCTGCACTTCCGGCCAGTTCGACTGGCCCTTTTTGATCAGCAGAGTGGGAGGAATGACAGTGCCTTCTTCGGCGAGTGTTGTGGCGTTGGGTGGCATCGAACCTGGCCGGCTGCCACCAATCTCTGCGTGGTGTGCCCGGCTTGCCACGTATCCCAATAAGGTATCGCCGTAAAATACAGGCGTGATAACGCTGATATCGGGCAAGTGCGCGCCGCCAAAGCCCGGATGGTTGGTCACTGCAACATCGCCAGGACGCAAGTTTAGCGTTGCGCATACGCTGCGAACACACATGCCGAGTGCGCCGAGATGCACCGGGATATGCGGCGCATTGACAACCAACTCGCCGCCTGCATCCAAAATGGCGCACGAGAAATCCAGTCGTTCTTTGACATTGGTCGACAGGGCCGTGCGTTGCAGCATGTTGCCCATCTCCCGCGCGATGGCCAGGAAACGATTGGTGAACAGTTCGAGCTGGATGACTTCGTTGTCCTTGAGAGTGGTCTGCATCGTCATTCCTTTGTTCAGCCCTTGCTTGCTCGCTGCCAACGCCCTGAGCGCCCGCCTGTTTTTTCAAGCAATCGAATGTCTTTGATTGTCATCGATTTATCGACAGCTTTGCACATATCGTAAAGCGTCAATGCCGCGACACTGCAGGCTGTCAACGCTTCCATTTCCACGCCTGTTTTGCCATGGCACGCAACCGTGCTTTCGATTGCAAGTCCACTTTCTGCAATATCGATGTGCACTTCGATGTTGGAGAGTTGCAGCGGATGGCAGAGTGGAATGAGCTCGTGTGTTTTTTTGGCAGCCATAATACCCGCGATGCGCGCGACCTGAATGGCATCGCCCTTTTTGAGCTTGTTTTGGCGCAAGAGCGCGAGGGTGGTATCCTGCATTTCGATAAAGGCCTGCGCCACAGCCTGCCGGGCAGTAATGGCTTTGCTGCCGACGTCGACCATATTGGCCTCGCCAGCTGCATTGACATGCGTCAATTTGTCTTTTGTCAAAATTCTTCCTTTTGTTGGTCTGTTATCAGCTGCCACCTGCTTTGTTGGCTATAAAGCGTCCATGAAAATCGTGTGATCACACCGGTTCTGTCTGACAATTTGTTCGAACATATTGAATGGGCGAAGCTTTTTTGTGCGCGTTGAAAAGACTTCTGCGCCGCTATGACATGCAGCGCTGCTATTCTAACAGGGCGACTCAGCAAAGTTGGCAGAAAAAATGATTTTGCAAAATAGTATGAAAATAGGTGTAGTTGCAAGTTTCATAAAAACAGTGCGATATGCTGTTTTGTGGTTTTTGGCATGCTGCTTGCTTAGACCAGATTCAAATTTGAAAAAGATAAAATCAACCATAAAACAAAAAAAATTATTCAATGAAAAGGAGAAAATCATGGCTTATTTGAAAAGCTACTTCGACAACGGTTTATTTAACCTCGCAGATGAATTGGATCGTGTTTTGGTACAGAGCTATCCGGCAAACCGTACTGCCAATCCCGTTGCCGGTCAGTGGACTCCAAAGGTTGACCTCTCTGAAGATCAAACCAATTATTATGTCGCTTTCGAGATTCCAGGCATGCCAAAGGATGCTGTCAAAATCCAGGTCGAGAACGGCTTGCTCAAAGTCAGTGGCGAGAAGAAGGCGCCGGAAATGAAAGAAGGCTTGACCTACCATCGTTCCGAACGCCTGTACGGGAACTTTGAGCGCACATTCAAGTTAGGCGATCGCATCAATGTCGAAAAAATTAACGCGGCTTTCCAAGATGGCATTTTGACCATCACCTTGCCCAAGGCAGAAAAAGCGATGCCGCGCGAAATTAAAATCAGTTAAACACCAGTTTATTTTAAATAGACGCCGGGCGGTTGGTAAAGGATCCATACCGTTCGGCGTCGTTGTATTTCAAAGGAGTGTTCAATGCCGATCTACGATTATCAATGCAAGTCTTGCGGGCATCATGAAGAAGTGTTGCAGCGCATGAGTGAACCACCAGTTGCAAAATGTCCCAATTGTGGCAGCGAGATGCAAAAGCAGTTTAGCAGCAATGTTGGATTGCAGTTTCAGGGTTCGGGCTTTTACATCACGGATTATGCACGCAAGAACAACACAGCGAAAACAGAGTAAAAGAACTCGTTTTATACGCGAAACGGCGCTGGTTTTCGCCATTTCCCAACGTCAAATGTTACAGCCACGCTGAAAATGGCGCCACTCATTTTCCACAATTGGCCACAGCTTATCCACATTTTGTACGCACTCCTCAGCAATTGCCGGTGAGAAAAAAATGTTAACGCACTGTTAATTCTTGCCTGGCCTGCTTTGCATTTTCAATCTTTTTCCGCAATTTTGATCAGCACTATTGACGATTTTTAAGAATTTATTAAAAATTTGTTGCCGTAAGTGACTGAAAAAATTAAAGCCGACTTGGTAGCAGAGTTGTCAATAAACGGGTTATCCACATCGAATGTGAATGCCTTTTTTCACTTTTTATCATGCCAAAGTTGTTACAATCCCAAGGCAGTTTACCTGCTAAAAATCATCGCAGGTCAGAGTCGGCTGGAGATGTAGTCGCCGACTTCCCGGGTACCGAGCGAGCCGCCGAGCTCCTGTGTGACCTGATGGTTCAAAATAGCCGCTTCAACGGTATTTTCAATGCGCTGTGCTGCGCTCGCAAAATTGAGATGCTGCAGCATCATCGCTGCTGTCAAAATCGCTGCGATCGGATTGGCGATGTTTTTTCCGGCCATGGCTGGTGCGGAGCCGTGCACAGGCTCGAACAGCGAGGTCTGTCCCGGATGAATATTGCCGCTCGCTGCCATGCCGAGGCCACCCTGGAGCATCGCCCCGACGTCAGTAACGATATCACCCAGCATGTTTTCTGTCACGATAACCTGGAAATGTTCCGGGCGACGAATCATTTCCATCAGCATTGCATCTACGTAAAAATGCTCTTTTTCGATTTTGGGATATTCCTCTCCAACGGCATAAAAGACCCGCTGCCACAGGTCGTGACCATAGCGCAGCACATTGGATTTGTCGCTCATTGTGACCTTGGGCCGCTTGTGCTCGACGGCATATTCGAAGGCAGCCCGGATAATGCGCTCGACGCCTTTACGCGTATGCACCGCTTCCTGTACTGCTATTTCATCTGCGGTGTTCTTCTTCAAAAAGCCACCTGCTCCGACGTATTCGCCCTCTGTATTTTCGCGAAAAACCACGAAATCGACGTCGCGAATGGTTTTGTTTTTGAGCGGACAGAGTTTTTCATGCAGTAATTTCACTGGCCGCAGATTGACAAAAAGATCGAGCTCGAAGCGCATTGCCAGCAAAATGCCACGGCCGTGCGCCATATCCGGGATGCGCGGATCACCCAGTGCGCCGAGCAAAATGGCATCGAATTCGTTGCGAAATATTTCAATCTGACCTTCCGGCAAGGCGATGCCTGTTTTCAAAAAGTAGTCAGCGCCAAAATCGAAGTCGACGAGCTCGATTTGTAATGATTCCAGCCGATTGATTTCCTGCAAGACCTTGCGCGCTTCTGCGGTCACATCGATGCCGATGCCATCACCGGCGATAATCGCGATTTTGGCCATTCGTATTCCTCCATTTCATTCCGCTAAATCTCAACTTCACGAGCTAATTTTTTCAAAATAATCGATCCTGCGGCATCGATGTGCACGCGCCAGCCAGGCGCAACGACCAGGGTGCTGTGCTGTTCAAAGACCAGTGCCGGTCCAGCCAGAAATGCGCCGGCATTTAGATTTTGCCTGTGGTAAACCGGCACTGTCTGCCAGCCATTATCGAAAAAAGCGGTTTGCTGGCCTGCTGCAGATGCGTCTTTTTCTTCCACTGATTTGGTTACGGAAGGCGGCTCCGGCTGCTTTTGTGAAACGATCACGCGCAGGGATTCTACCTCGATTTGGCGCGTCTCGGGCAGGTATCCGTAGATCGATTGGTATTTTCGCAAAAAAAACCGCTGGATGCTGTCAAAATCGTCTATGTCAATGGCAATGCTGGATTCCTGACCTGTAAATCGCACATGAATGATGGTTCGACGCAGCTCGATTTCCGACGGAGCGATGCCTTCATTCATGACCGACGCCGCCGCTTCTTCGGCAAGCTGATCACACCATTGGCGCAAATGTGGCTGGCAGGTCGAAAGCGATTGCAGCACTTGTCTCGTTGCGAACCGTTCTATGCGGGCCTGACCAATGCCATAGGCGCTGAGCAGGCTGGCATCGGTAGGGAAAATGATCGTAGCCATGTCGAGCAGATCGGCGATGGCGCATGCGTGTTGCCCGCCAGCGCCGCCAAATGCCAGCAGTGCATATTCGGATGGATTATAGCCCTGGCGTACAGAAATGCTACGAATTGCGTCGGCCATACGCTCATTGGCGATAGCGAGAAAACCGGTCAGCAAGGCTTCTTTTTGCAGCGCCGAACCAGTGCGTGCGTGAATTTTTTGCAACAGTTTTTGGGTGGCAGCCTCTGCATGCTGGATATTGATCGGAATTTCAAATTGTTCAGCCTGCAAATGGCCGAGCAACAAGTTGACATCAGTGATCGACAGAGGGCCGCCGGCACCATAGCAAGCCGGACCGGGGATAGCACCTGCGCTTTCCGGGCCAACACGCGTTCGCTGGCCGTCAAACCAGCAGATGGAGCCGCCGCCTGCTGCCACACTTTCAATCGCCAGTGCTGGTGCCACGAGATGCGCGTCGCCAACCTGGTGTTCGAAAACATATTCAAAATCACCGTCGAAACGGCAGGCATCGGTGCTGGTGCCGCCCATGTCGAAAGCAATGATTTGCTCGGATCCACTGCGTTGTGCACTTCGGGCCGCGCCAACAACTCCGCCCGCGGGCCCGCTCAGCAGGCTGTCTTTTGCCTGATAATTATGCGGTTGCACCAAACCGCCTGCACTGGTCATCACATGCAGGGTGCCTTGCTGAATAGCTTTTTGGACATTGGCCAAATAGCGATGAATGACAGGGCCGAGGTAGGCGTTAATCACAGTCGTTTCAGCGCGCGGCAAGATTTTGATGAATGGCGCGATTGCAGATGAACAGGTGATAAACTCAAAACCGGCCTGTTCGAGCGCGGCCGCCAACTGTTTTTCGTGGCTGGGATTGAGGTAGCTGTGCATCAGCGCGATAGCTACAGAAGTCACGCCTTGCTGCCGCAGTGCCGGCATTTGTGAAGTCACATTCTTGAGCTCGAGCGCGCGGATGATCCGCCCGTGCGCATCGAGTCGCTCAGGCACTTCAACTACAGAATGATAATAGGGCTCAGGTTTATGGATTTCAAGCGCGAACAGCTCAGGGCGCTGTTGGGTGCCGATGCGTAGCAGGTCAGCGAAGCCTTCAGTGATGAAAAGTGCAGTCCGTGCGCCATTGCGCTCAAGCAGGGCGTTGGTGCCACGGGTGGTGGCCAGCCGCATTTCGATAGCTGGTAATGGCACGTTTGCGGGAGTGCCCGTCACCAGACGTGCAGCCAGTATCGGTGCTTCCTCAGCACTTTGAACTTCAAAGGCAGCATTTGGCGCGGCTGCTTGCATCAGGGGTGCAGAGAGCGTCAATAAATTTTTGTCCGGCAAAAATTGCTCAACATGCAGATCAGCGGAATCGATCTGGTCCAGCAAACGAAAGCGGAAGCTTTTTATAAAATTTTCAGGCGCATGCCATTGTTCATTAATGCAGAGCGTTCGGTCGTCTAATTGCTCCACAATACGGCCTCGTAATGCGCTGGAACTCAATACTTTTGCACGGAGCAAGCTGCCATTTGGCGAATAGGCCAGGCAATCGGTAAAGGTGCCGCCGGTATCCACCCAAATTCGCCACGAGTTCACTTGCCCTCCATGATTTCAACACCCTCCCAGCCTGCTGGTACGCCCTGCACCATAAATTGCGCACAGCGTTCGAGATAAAGCTTGGCAGTTTTGTCCTCGGGATGAACTTTGAGCACTTTGTTGAAGCTAACTGATGCTTCTGCAAAATCGCGCGCACTGTAGTGCAGCAGGCCCTGTTCAAAATCGACTTTGGTTTGCAACTTTAAGTCTTTCGATTTTTTCTGATCGCCGTCGAATATCTCAAATGCAGAGACCGGCTGATTCTTGCCTTTTACCTGGATTTTGCCCAGAAAACGTGTGTTGTAGCGCTCACGATCCTGAAGCTTATTGAGCGTCGTTTCGCTGACAACAATCGACACACCATAGCGCTTGCTAAGCGTCTCCAGCCGCGTGGCGAGATTGACCGCATCAGAAAAAATATCGCCCTGCATGCGTTCGCGCTCACCGACGATACCAAGCATCAGGCTGCCGGTGTTGAGCCCGATGCCGATTTTAACAGCCGGTTTTCCCGCTTTTTCTCGTTCGCGCCCATACTCGTCCAGCCGCTTGAGTGTGGCGATGGCATTGTCAATGGCATCTTCCACGCGGCGCGGGAACAATGCCAGCACGGCATCTCCGGTGTACCGATCGATAAAACCGTGATGTTCTCGGATAATAGGCGAAACCAATCCCATATAGGTATTGATAAATTCAAAATTTTCCTCGGGCGACATTTTTTCTGAAATAGTGGTAAAGGAGCGGATATCTGAGACAAATATGGTCATTTCCGCCTGCGCGTTGTCGCCAAGCTTGATATCGACAATGCTTTCCTTGTTCAAATAGCGCAAAAATTCTTTTGGCAGAAAGCGCCCGTAAGCCTGATTGATATTGAGCAAATTCAGGTGCGTGCGAATGCGTGCCAGCAACTCATCGCGTGAAAAGGGTTTGGCGAGATAGTCGTTTGCGCCGGAATTGAGGCCTGCCAGCAGATCCTGTACCTGATCCTTTGCTGTGACCATAATCACCGGCATCTCGGTCGGCAGGTATTTGTTGCGTATTTTGCCGCAGACTTCGTAGCCAGACATTTTGGGCATCATAATGTCGAGTAACACCAGGTCGAAGACTTCTCCCGACTCCAGCATTTTGAGCGCTTCATCGCCATTGAACGCCTGGCGGTAACCATAGTTGAACTGGCTCAGGTGATTCGCCATGACTTGCTGATTGACCGGCTCGTCGTCGACGATTAAGATATTGAATTTTGCCGACGCCGGCTGCAATCTGACCTCTTCCTCGGCCGAAGGCGCAATGACTTGCCGGACAGTCGACAAATGGCTGGCGCTGGTCTTGTGCTGTACAGGCTTCTCCTTCGAGAGTGGCAAGGTGAAAGTAAAGGTTGAGCCGCGCCCCAATTCCGATTCGACACGAATGGTGCCACCGTGAAGCTCGACCAGCTTTTTTGTAATCGCCAGACCGAGTCCTGTACCGCCATAAATACGCTCGGTGGAAGCATCCCCTTGCTCAAACGAGCCAAAGATCGTATCAAATTTGTCTTTCGAGATGCCAATGCCGGTATCGGCTACCGCAATTGCAGCCTTGCCATCAATCTCCCTGGCGCTGATCGTGACAGAGCCGTTCTCTGTAAACTTCACAGCATTATCGATCAGGTTGTGCAGAATCTGCTGCAGACGATTCTCATCGGCTTGTACGGCAGCAAACTGCGCAGGAATGTCGTTGATGAGCTGAATGTTTTTGCGAGCCAACAGTGTCTCGCTAAATTTCAGCACCACATCCACAAGTACATGTAAATCGACCGGTCCTGATTGCAGTTTGATATGATGCGTTTTTAGTTTCGAAAAATCGAGAATATCGTTCACCAGGCTTGTCAGTCTTTTGCCTGAGGCAACAATCAAGCTGAGATTACTGCGTGTCTTCGCTGCCGGTGCCTGTTCGAACGAATCCAGCAAGGATTCCGAGAGTCCAATGATTCCATTGAGTGGTGTGCGCAATTCGTGTGAGGTGTTGGCAAGAAATTCGTCTTTGAGCCTGTCGATTTGGCGCAAACGTTCCGAAACCCTTCTCTCACGCACCAGCTCAAGCTGTTTTTGCCGCAACTCCAGCCATCTGAGTCCATAAAGAACACCAAACACGCAGAGACCGTAAAATGTATAAGCCCACCACGTTTTCCACCACGGTGGCAAAATGGTGAGTGCGAGGGATGTGCCCTGCTCGTTCCACACACCGTCATCGTTGGAGCCTTTGATGCGCAACGTGTATTTGTCGGGATCGAGATTGGTAAAGGTGATTTCACGCTTGTTGCCGAGCTGGATCCAGTTGTCATTGAACCCTTCCAGCCTATAGGCGTATTGATTGCGTTGTGGATTGCGAAAATTGAGGGCGGCGACCTCAAAGACCAGAATATTATCTGTGTAATTGAGTTCGATTTGTTCACGCGCTGCAATGCCGGATTCCTCGATAGAGACGCCCGCTGTGTCTTCGGTATTAAAGCGAGTAAAACGCGTGATGACGACCGGCGGAACAAAAGGATTATCTCGAATGCTATCAGGGTGAAATACATTGAATCCATTTTCGCCACCAAAGTACATTTCACCATTCCGGCTTCTTAAATAGGCGCCCATGTTAAATTCATTGCTTTGCAAACCATCGCTCAAATCGTAAGTTTTAAAATGTAATGTCTGCGGGTCAAACTGGGCAAGGCCATTGTTGGTGCTCATCCAAATGTGGCCACGATCGTCCTCGAGCAATCCGTACACAACATCGTTTGGCAGGCCGTCTTGCTTACGGAACTGCGTAAACACGTCGGTCTGGCGATTGAGCTTGTTCAGCCCACCACCGATGGTTGCAATCCAGAAATTGCCAGCGCGATCTTCAAGCAGCGCAGAAATCCATGGATGGCTCAACTGGCCTTTCTGCTCGGGGGCTGCCCGGTAGCGGTGAAATTTCTGAACAGCGGGCAGAAAACGATTCAGACCTTCTTCGGTGCCGATCCACAGGTGGCCCTCGCGATCCATGTAAAGGCAGGACACGCCGTTATGGCTGAGAGAAAGCGAGTCTGCCGGATTGCTTTTAAACACCTCGAATACATTGGTTTGTGGATCGAAACGGTTGAGACCACCACCCCATGTACCGATCCAAAGGTGACCTGTTGGATCTTCGAGCATGGTCATCACCCACTCATGGCTCAAGCTGGCTGGCTTTCCCGGTTCGGGGAAATACCGGCGAAACGAGGTACTGCCTGGCGTTCGTCGATTCAATCCACTTTGGGTGCCGATCCACAGCTCCCCATGCTGATCTTCTGAAATGCTCCAAACCGAATTGCTGCTCAAACTGTTCGGCTGTCCCGGATTGTGCTGAAACAGGCTAAAGCTGCCGGTGTTGGGATTGTATCGATTGAGCCCTCCCTCGGTGCCAATCCAGATTCGTCCGTCCCGGTCTTCGCCAAAAGTCCAAATCGAATTGTTGCTCAAGCCTTCACTGGAATTGGCCTTCCGGCTAACGTGTTGAAATATGCGTTCGTGTGCATCCAGGCGATTCAGGCCACCGCGTGTGCCGATCCACAATCCACCGGCACGGTCTTCGAGCAACGAAAAAACATCGTTGCCGAGCAAAGCTTGTGGATCATCGCCATGGCCAGAGATATGCTCGAAGCTGCCCGTGTCCGGGTTAAACCGGTTCAAACCGTCGCCGCGTGTGCCAAACCAAAGCATGCCGTCATGATCCTGCAAAATAGCGAATACATCATCACCGCTCAGGCTGTTGGAATTGCCCTGCTGATGCTGTAGCAACTCTATCTCGCCAGTCTGTGGTTCAAACGTCAGGACGCCGGATGGAGTGGCCAGCCACAGTTTCCCGCGGAGGCCTTCTTCAATGGCGCGGATGCGCAAATTCGAATACTTTTCTATTGCTTCAAGTGAATGAAATTCATGAGTTTCACGATTGAAAATGCGTAGCCCTTCCGACGTTCCCAGGAGAAGTCTGCCGTTGCGGTCTTCAAAAATCGCGTCGATACGTAAATGCGTTTCGGATTGCGGAGCAAATCGCTGAAAGGCTTTACGCTCGCTGTCAAGGCGGTTCAGGCCGGCGTCGGTGCCAATCCAAAGTGTGCCAGCCTGGTCTTCAAAAATGGCGAAAACGTTGTTGCTGTTGATAGAGTTGGCATTTTCGCTGCTATGCTGAAAACGTTCGAACTGCTCTGTTTCTGCATCGAAACGATTGAGCCCGCCATCCGTGCCAATCCAAAGATGATCATGTCTGTCCTCATAAATCGCTTCAATTCTGTTGGCGCTCAGGCTGCGGAGGTTTTGGGGATCGTTTTTATAGATACGAAAGGTATAACCGTCGAATCGGTTGAGTCCATCCTGTGTTCCAATCCAAAGAAAACCGAGATGGTCTTGAAATAAACTTTGCGGTGTACCTTGAGAAAGCCCATCATCAATCGAAAAGTGGCGCAAAACCATCGTTTGTGTGGTTGGGGCAGCCTGATTCGTGGATTGTCCGTATAAAAAAGAAGCGCTAAAAAGCAGAAGCAGGATGCTGAGTAGAAGTCGCATGATCGAGCCTTGGTCAAATTTTGTTTTGTTTGGCGGGCAAATATAGCTAATATTTTTAATTCAGCCACATGAAATATGACTAAACACCTTGAAACGAATAGGGAAGAATTTGCCAAAAACCGTGGTTTCGCGATCAATTGATGCACCGGTTGCGTTTGTTTTTAAGGCGATTTCCGATATCCGGCATTTTTCGAAAGCAATCCCGCATATTGCCAAAATCGAATATTTGACTGAGCAGCAATCTGGTGTCGGCACACGATTTCGGGAAACACGTTTGATGAATGGCAAAGTGGCTTCAACCGAATTGGAGGTCACAGAGTTTGTTGAAAATGAGCGTATTCGACTGGTAGCGGACAGCCACGGCACGCTTTGGGACTCCGTTTTTGTTGTCAAAGCAGCGGGTGACCAAACAGATTTGACATTAACAATGGACGCCACACCACAGACGATGATGGCTAAAATGATGGCGCCGATGACGAAGCATATCATCCAAAAGGCTTTGGAAGATGATATGGATTCGATGAAGACCTACTGTGAAAAGCATTACGACAAGTAGATATGCTCTATCTGAGCAAAGTAGGGGAATTCACAATTATTTGAGGAGAGAAATATGGCACCGCAAGGTTCTATTGAGTTTTGGAATGTCAGTGAAGTCGATGTCAGTGTGTACAAAGCTGGCGGCAACCAGCATGTCGTTGATTTGGCGCCGGATGCTTCATCCGTGCAAGCCACCAGCCCTGGCGAAAAGTGGGTAGTGAAGGTAAAAACCAGCGGAGAAGAAATCGGTAAGGTCACCGGCACGGCCAGCAAACAACTCTATGAAATTAAAGTCAAGAGTGGTGGCGGCAAGGGAACGCCTCAAAAGAGCGGAAGCTGAAACTCTATTGCCGCGAGGGTGCTTTCCGGTCCGTCATCAGGCGCAAGCTGAATGCGAGCATGAAAAACAGTGCAATGATGGATGCTAAAATGCCGATTACATCGCCAATTCGGGCATAAATGGTCAGGCCGGAGCGGATGGCAATTCGGCCGCGGATGGCAATTTTTTGGTCATATCGGGTTGCCTGCAAAATGTCGCCGCGCTGGTTGATGAAACAGGAAATGCCGGTGTTGGCTGCGCGGGCAATACTGCGGCGTGTTTCGATGGCGCGCAATGAAGCATAGCGCAAATGCTGGCGATGCCCTGGCGTTTTGCCCCACCAGCCATCATTGGTGATGATAAAAATAGCATTAGCGCCATTTTTGATATATTCAGTAACGTATGCACCAAAAACCGATTCATAGCAAATCACGGGCGCTATGCCGGTTTTGTCATTCTTGAAAAATACAGCGCGTTCCGTCTGTGTGCCAAGGCTGCCGGTAATCCCCCCGAGATCAATGGCCATTTTATCTAAAAAACCAAATAGTTGTGGGTAGGGCATACGCTCTACTCCCGGCACCAGCTTCGATTTATGATAGATCGCAATCACACCGGATGTGTCAATTTGGATTGCGGAATTATAGGCGTCATAGCAGCATCGGCCATCGCGGAAGTGCCGTGCAGTGGCGGAGGCACCCTGGCCATCCGGGTAGTTTTGGTACGCGTAAATGCCGGTGATGATTGTCATGTTCGGGCGTCGCGCAACAAATTCTTGTAAGGTTTGCACGGCTTTGTGCTCAGACAGCCGATTCACCCACAGCGAAAATTGCAGCGCTGTTTCCGGCCACACCAGGTAGTCCGTACCAGGCGTGATCGCCTCGACGGACATATCGATGAGGCGCTTGAATTGCTGCTCCGCTGTCATCCCACCAAATTTATCCGCATATGGATCGATGTTCGGCTGCACGATCACAATTTCCTCTTGCTCACCCTCGTCAGTATAGCCGACGTAAATCAATGCAGAAACAATCGCTGGTAACAGCAGTGTCGCAAGTGCGAGAATAGCCGTTTTTTTAGATACAGCTTGCCGCGTTTTCGCTTGATCCTTTTTTCCGGGCGCATCTTTCAACACAAAGAAAATCAACAAATTGACCAGTAAAACCCACAGCGACCCACCAAATACGCCGGTATATTCGTACCATTGTACCAGTTCAGGAAATTTCGCCAGTCCATTGCCAAGCGTCAGCCAGGGCCAGGTTAGCTCCCAATTGTGGTGCAGGTACTCGAATGCCAGCCAGCCCGCCACGAATGCCGCATAGCCGGCGCGATCGTCCAGTCTGAGCCTGATTTTATGGAAAAGCAGAACCGGCAGCGTCATCAAAAATGCATTGGCGAAAATCGCCACAAGCCCACCTGGTACAGATGCTAAAGTGACCCACCAGGTCGTCAGGGCATTCCACATGAGAAAAGCCACATAAATATGCTCGAACAAAATCAGGCCGCCTGCGCTGCCGTGCTGCTTTGCAACCTCGCGCTCGATCAACAGGATCGGCACGAAGCCGATGAATAACAAAAAGACAAATGGCATATCCGGCCAACCCAGCCACATAAACAGGCCGGAAAGTGCGGACAGCAGCCACATGTAACGGTTGTTTGATAATTTCATGCGCATAAGATGAGTGAATTCCTCGCGCGAAAGCGCTGATTTGGATTTTTTTAAAACGCTGAGTTTATTTTGAAGCGGATGTTGGTGGTGCTGGCGCAACCGCTGTGTCATCGCTGGCTGGTGCGCTTGCACTCGCTTCCGGCACTTTTTGCAGCGCTGTCAGTAGATCGCTGGCTTTCTGGTAGCGCTCGTCAGGATTGCGCCGGGTGGCTTTTGCCACAACTTTTTTCAATTCATCCGAGGCATTCAATCCCGAAGTATCGAGATCTTTGCTGGTGATGTCGTACAAGACCGCCATCTGATCTTTGTCAGACCAGGGAAGACTGCCAGCCAGTATTTCAAACAGCACAATGCCAATCGAATAGATATCCGCGCGCTCATCGATGCGCTTTCCGGTAATTTGCTCAGGCGCACCGTAAGTTAGTGTTCCAACGACAACACCGGTTTTGGTGAGCTCGTCTTCGTCGCTGGCTTCGTTCAAAAGCCGCGCAATGCCCAGGTCGATGACGACAGCACGGCCATCCGGTTCGATGATCAGGTTGGATGGTTTGATGTCGAGGCGGTGGATGCCGTTTTGGTGCGCAAAAGCAACGGCATCGCAAATTTGCAGCATGTAGCTTACCGCTTGCTGCGGCGTGACTACGTGCTCTGTGATGAGGGCGCGGAGGGACTGGCCACGCACCAGCTCCATCACCAGTATGGGAGCCTGATCATCCAGCTGCAAAATATCATAGGTCTTGACAAAATTGGGATGCTGCAGCTTGCCGGCGATCTGGGATTCGCGCACAAATCGTTCGATGGCGTTTTGGTTGTCACGCCACTGGTGTGCCAGAAATTTGAGCGCACGCGCTTGACCGTTTCTATTATCCGTGGCACTGTAGACTATACCCATGCCGCCGCGGCCGATCTCTTTTAAATCGCTAAACTGCTGCAGGATGTTCTCGCGCGCATGCTTGGACAGGCTTTTCGGCAATGCTTTGCCTGCTGCACGTTCGGGCGCTTCTTCTGCAATCGGCGCGAATTTCAGGTCGGCTCGTTCCTTTTCGCTCGACAGCACGACCCGCGACATGCGCTCCCAAACATCATCCGCGAGGCGGTAAAGCCTTTCACTGGCAACCGGCACATCGCCGATTACGGTTTGCTCATTGGCCTGGCCACGCGCATCTTCCAGAACCGCGTGATTGTGCAAGTGTTGCAGTACCCTTTCAACAGCATTCCGCGACAGCTTGAGCGATGGATCGATGATATTGGTCTGATCCGGCGCCAGTACATCTTTAGCCAAAAAAGAACGGCCACCACTGCCAAGAACCCAATCGAGCACGTAATAGGTGCCGAGCCGCTGCCGGTCCGCCCCGATCGATGACTCATTGAAGGATGTTTCGATACCGGTATGATTGCGCAAATCGGACAGGATGCGCTGCAATTGCGCATAAAAAGTGATGCGTTCAACGTCCGGATCGAGACAGCGCACCGTCGGCACATTCCGCCACTGCACGAAGCTGTTAAACTCCTGTACCAGCCTGCGCGGAATGCCGCGGCCTTTATAATTCAAGTAGTCGACAAATAACGGAATGCGCTCAGCATTGACGGTCGTGCTTTCGTCCTTGACGTGCTCGATAAATTTCTCTGCTGCATTCCAGGTACAGGGAATGTAGGTTTGCCATGCAAAAGTGCTCTCGTAAATACTGTTGCCCTTGCGAATGTCGCGCAGCCATTGATCGTGTAAATCCGGTCCGCCGATGAAAATGAAACAGACGCCACTGGTCGTCAAAATGTTCTTCATGCCATTGAGCACATAATCGAGCGCGCTCAGGCCATTTTCGAGCTGAGCAAGTTTGTCCAGTTCGTCTATGACCACCACCAGCTTTGGAACGATAGTCTCGCCTCTGTGCCCGCCAGCGCCGAAGAATTGCTGCAGCTTTTGCCAAAAGCCAAGCTTGTGCTGATAGCCCTTTTTCAGCAAACTGACAATTCGAAGGAAATCGTGCTCGACATCCGTATCGGTGTAGGCTAAAAACGAGGCTTCCGATGCCAGCGAGCTGATTTTTTTGCGCGATAGTGTAAGTTTGGGAAGCAGCGAGCCGAGCAGCGAGACAAGCGACAAACCGCTCGCTTTGCCGCCATCACCACCCCATGCGGTGGTGGTCATTTCTTCCAATGATTGCGACTGGCTGCGCTTGATGGAAAGAGAAGTGCGGGCATAGGAGAGCGTCATGGCCTGCGCGATTTCCGGGTCGATTTTGTCCAGCACTCTGCGGTCAATTAGAGCTTCAAACAGCCGGCGAATGATTTCGAACAACAGTTGCTTGTGCTCGATCGGGCGGGCAAAATTGATTTTGATCGGGATGATCAATTCGTTCTTCGCAGCGGATTGCAGCAATTCCTCCAATGCCCGCTGTACTACGGTCGTTTTGCCAGCGCCGCGAAAGCCAGTGAGCAAAAATGTACCGCCCAGGGAGTTTAGAATTCGCTCTTTGAGCATGTCGATTTCCGGCTGGTGGGCGAGAAACGGAATGGCGCGTTCCTGAACGCTCAAAGGCTCATGGACGAACTTGAAGGTTTTTTTTAGATTGAACTGCATATCATTGAAGTAGCATCAGGACGTTGGTTGCTGCTTGTGGTCGTGCAAGCGCAGCGGAGATCATTTCTAACAGGCGATGTATTTTACCTGCTATTCATAAATTTGATTAAGCCGTTAAGATAAAAATGTGCTGGACAAATCGCATGTTTTTTTTACCCAACAAAAAATAATTTGCATTTTGGTGAAATATATTGTAGTATATCAGGAAATCTTGATTTTGTAATTTTTGGTTGGTGCGAATATGCTCAACGTCTTTAAAGCGCTGGCTGATGAAACGCGTCTACGTATCTTAGGTGCTTTGGCCCAGGGTGATTTCAACGTCAATGAGATCATTGAAATTTTTCATATGGGACAAAGCCGAATCTCAAGGCATCTCAAAATTTTGGCTGACAGCGGCCTGGTCATGAACCGCCGGGAAGGAAACTGGATTTACTATTCTCTTGCCCCGCAAAATGGCAATGCTGAACTCAATGAAGCATTGAAGCTGGCGGTGCGTTCTGCTCAAAAAATGACCAGTTACGCCGACGACTTGCAAAATATCGAGTCAGTACTGCAGCGCCGCCGCACGCTCTCCAAAAAGTATTTCGACAAAGTCGGCTCGGAGTGGGAGCTGATGCAAAACGAGGTTCTGGATAGCGAGCATTATCGCCAGCAAGCCCTTGCGCTTTTGCCGCAGCATGCAGAAACTGTACTCGATCTCGGTGTAGGTGCTGGCCTGATTTTGCCAGCGCTGTTCGAAAAATGCCAGCGCATTATCGCGCTCGATTCTTCGCCGACCATGTTGAAAATCGCTTCGACTTTTTTAGCAGACAATCTGCCTGTCCGGGTCAGCGATTGCGAATTTCGACTCGGCGAAATAGAACATATCCCACTGCCAAACCGGCAAGTTGATGCGGCTATCGCGCTGATGGTGTTGCACCATGTGGCCAATCCCGCTGACGCATTGAAGGAGATTTACCGCGTGATGCAGGATGGTGGTACGCTGGTGATCGCTGATCTCATGCAGCACAACATCACCGAAATGCGCGATAAATATGCAGATTTATGGCTTGGCTTCAGCCCTATCGAAATGATGCGCTGGCTTAAGACAGCTGGCTTTGCGCATGTAAAATACGAAGTATTGCGCTCCGGCGAATTGCTGAAAGTTATCTTGTTTCAAGCCAGCAAGCCGGCCGTCGAGACCGAATTTGCTATGAACACAGAAAATTAAATTGAGTCATTGAAATCCACCCAAACCCATAAAAATAAAGGACGAGAAACATGATCGAAACTGCAGAAACCAAAACAGTCGCAACCGAAAAGAATGGCGCGAACGGTCACACCAACGGCGCGCATGCCGGCGATTACAAGGTGGCCGATATTAAATTGGCGGATTGGGGCCGCAAAGAAATTAAAATTGCCGAGCGTGAAATGCCTGGTCTGATGGCGATTCGTGAAGAATATCGCGAACAGCAACCGCTGAAAGGCGCGCGCATCGCCGGCTCGCTGCATATGACGATTCAGACCGCCGTACTGATCGAAACACTGGTCGACCTTGGCGCAGAAGTGCGCTGGGCGTCCTGCAACATTTTCTCGACCCAGGATCACGCCGCGGCCGCCATCGCCGCAGCTGGCACACCGGTTTTTGCATGGAAAGGCGAGACCGAAGAAGAGTACTGGTGGTGTACAGAGCAAACCCTGAATTTTTCGAATGGTCAAGGCCCGAATATGATTTTGGATGATGGTGGCGATCTGACATTTTTTGTGCACAAAAACAGGCCGGAATTGCTGAGCGAGATCAAAGGTATCAGCGAGGAAACCACCACCGGCGTGCATGCGCTCTACAAAATGTTGAAGGAAGGCAAGCTCAAAGTGCCGGCCATCAATGTGAATGACTCCGTGACCAAGTCGAAATTTGACAATTTATACGGTTGCCGCGAATCGTTGGCCGACGGCATCAAACGTGCCACAGATACCATGCTGGCTGGCAAGCTATGCGTGGTGGCGGGCTACGGCGATGTCGGCAAGGGTTCTGCAGATTCGCTGCGCGCGTTTGGTGCGCGTGTGGTCGTAACCGAAGTCGATCCGATCTGCGCCCTGCAGGCCGCAATGGCCGGCTATCAGGTGGCGACGATGGAAGATTTCGTCGCTGATGCGGATATTTTCGTGACCACGACCGGCTGCAAAGACATTATCACCATCGATCACATGAAAAACATGAAAGATGGCGCGATCGTCTGCAATATCGGTCACTTTGATATTGAAATTCAGGTTGCCGAGCTCGAAAGCCACCCTGGCATCGAGAAAGTCGAAATCAAGCCACAAGTTGATGAATACACCTTCCCCGATGGCCACTCGATTCTGCTGCTGGCGGAAGGCCGTCTGGTGAATCTCGGTTGCGCTACCGGCCATCCGTCATTCGTGATGTCCAATTCCTTCACCAACCAGGTTTTGGCGCAGATCGAATTGTTCAATAACAAATATGAACTCGGTGTGTATGTGCTGCCGAAGCATCTCGATGAAAAAGTCGCACGTTTGCACCTCGAAAAAGTCGGCGCCAAACTCACCACTTTGAGCAATGAGCAGGCTGACTATCTCGGCGTGCCGGTCGAGGGGCCGTTCAAGCCGGAATACTATCGTTATTAATTTCCGCCTTCCCTGGCTGAAAATGCAAAGGAGCAGCATCTGCTGCTCCTTTTTTTTTGCCGATTTCAAAATTTTAACCAGAGTTTTAAGCACCCAAGACTGCGAGTCTTGGTGTCGGGGGAGATTGTTTTGCCGCCTTGCGCTGCATGTATCAGATAGCGGCGTCCCCCCTTGCGCCGCTACCGCATCAACAGCATCTTGCGCGTTTGCTTGAAAGCTTGCCCTGAGCCAGTCAAAAGGTCTCCTGCTTCCAGCGTGTAGTAGTAGAGACCGGACGCCAGCGCCGACGCATCAAAAGTGACCGTGTGCCGACCGGCAGGCTTGTGTGCTTGCAGCAGCGTCGTGACTTCCACCCCGAGCAGGTTGTAGATTTTCAAGCTCACAAAACTGCTTTGCGGCAGGGAAAATTCGATGGCGGTAGATGGATTGAAGGGGTTGGGGTAGTTTTGTTGCAGCGCGTAGTCAGCGGGTATTTTTGACAGACCCTCCGCAATGGCTGTTGATCTATCAGGTTCGTAGCTAAATACCAACAAGCCGTCTGAACCAGCAGCAAGAAAAATAACACTATCTGCTACAACTGCCAATCCACGGGCTCTTCCGCTTACGTCGATATGCGCTTTAGTTGTCAGTTTTGTGTCTTTGTAGCTGTATGCATCTAAGCTATACCATTTTGTTATGAAAACAGTGCTGTCCTCTGCAAATTTGATATCCCCGAAAAAGCCTCCGAGTAGGACGTTGGCGATGTTGGAGAATGAAGTTCCATCAAAACGATATGCCTCCAGACTGCCTGGTCCGATCATATTAAATGAATTGGCTAGAAAGACCGTGCCACCAGGATCGACTTCCACGCGAGTGGCTGAACTGATGGTACCAATGTGAGCAATTTTATCAAAAGATGAGCCATCGTAGCTATACGAATTCAAATAATCCCATTCATTGGCAAGAAAGACTGTACTGTCAGCAGAAACCGCAACGTCCCGTGCTACACCTCTGCCTTCAATGCCATTGTCGTCGATATGCGCTGTATTGATGAATGAAGCACCATCATAGGTGTACGCCCTCAAGCCATCGGCGCCATTAGCTAGAAATATTGTGCCATCAGAGGAGATTGCAAGTCTCTCCGCCTTTCCTGAGTTGTTAATATGCGCAGTATTGGTAAATGAAGCACCATCAAAGCTGTAAGCGCGCAAGCCGTCTTCACCATTGGCCAGAAAGATCGAGCCATCTGCGCTCAAGGCAAGGCCAGTTGCAAATCCACCGTCATCGATATGTGCCGTGTTGGTCAATGCGCTGCTATCAAAAGTGTAGGCACGCAAACCGTCTTCACCATTCGCAAGGAACACTGTGCCGTCTGCGCCGACAACAACATCATTGGCCTCGCCGCCATCATTTATGCTCGCTAATGGCCTAAAAATATGTGTTTGCTGATCGGGAGAAGCCGGCATAACACTGAACTCAGCAGAAACACCCCAATCAGAACTATAGTGCATGTAACCGGCGCTGTTATTATGCAGTCTTATGCTAACTGTGTAGGTATTCGCTTCTTCAAAAGGACGCCATAAATTACCTTGCCAAAGACCATTCCCGGTGTTCGATAAATACACGGAATCGACAACAGTCCCATTCACCAGTATCATGGCCTTTGCCGCGAGATTTTCGCTGTGTGGATTGGCAATATTGGCTTCAAAGTAGGCTATCTCAGAACCAGCCAATACAGTATTGGGGTGCACACGAAGGCTTTTTGTATGCGCGGCGTTGCTGAAATCTTCCGCATAGCCGAGGCGATCCTGAGTGGTTCCTCGAGGCGTGCCGGTATACCACATCCGGTAGCGATGGCCGTCTTTGATAACGGTCGGGAACCAGACATTTTTGCCGTCCCAACCGCTGGCGCCTGGCCACAAAATTGGATTGGCCGCATGCTTGGTCCAGTTGATACCATCATTCGAGGTTGCATAGCCGATTTTTATATCTGAGATAGGATTCGCCCAGTTGAAATACCACATATGATATTGCCCATCTGCATAGATTACACTGCCTGCTGACGCGCCTCCGGCATCCCACCTGCCCGGAGCACCGGCGGCCAGCACCGGATTGTTCGGATACTTGCTCCAGTTCAGCCCATCTGTCGAAGTGGCGTAGCCGGTCTGCACAATGCCGCTTGCTGATCGGCCAGTATACCACATCTGGTATAACGAATCGTTTCGAATCACCACCGGAAGATAGGCGTAGTCTTGATCCCACGCGCCTGCACCACCTTTCACCAATACTGGACTGCTGCTTTGTCTGCACCAGGAGGTCGGATCAGGCGCGGTGGCGTAGCCTATCCCTGAGATGGTGAGACCGCCAGAATACCACATGTGGTAACCTGAGCCATCAGAGTAAACGTTTGGTGTCCACAAGGCAATGCCGTCAAATGTATTGGCTCCACTTACGTTCAGAACGGGATTCGCGGCGTCTTTTATCCAATTGTTGCCATCGAGCGAGGTGGCGTAGCCAATACGATAGGCGTTCTCCTGTGGGGCGCCGGTATACCACATCTGATAGTTTGTACCGTCATAGGAAACATGGGCAAAGGCAGCTTCAGTGTCATCCCACGCGCCGGGATTTCCCAATGGCAAAATGGGATTGCCCACATACTTTACGAAGCTGGTTTGGGCGAAAAGGGCGAGGGGCAGGAAAATGAAAAATAGAAATGCAGCTTTCGACAGTGCGGACAGGTGTGTCAACTGTTTCATGGTAGGTCCTCCATTTGGAAAGTTCAGAATGAGCGCGCAGGAGTTCGCCAGGATGTGCTGGTTTGCTAACCTGAATTTAGTGCAATGCTTGCTGCGGTTTCGACCACGAATCAGTCAAATTCTATCAGAAATTCGTCAACTTGATAATAAGCGCGAGTTCGACTTATAGCATTTTGAAAAGTCATGTCCGATAATTGGTTCACTTTCCGAGCATCCGGAATGAATACAAACCTGCCTTTGGCTCTTCGCTATTGGCTTTTTTGCCAGGAGCCAAAGGCAAATAGTCAATAGCGCTGGCGGGATGCTGAAACGATACAGAAGTTTGATGAGACAAAATTTTTGAAAATCGCTATAAGTAATTTTTGGCTGAGTGGAAAGCCATCTTCATGGTGAGCGGAGTCGAACCATGAAGATTTTGGGCTTGGAGTACTGGGGCTCTGATCGCCTTCGACTTTGCTCCGGCTGAAGAATCTGATGTTTTGCTTATATCGAACTCATGTTAATAAAGAGAGAGCGCTTAACTGGTGGAGTACTCCGATGGGGACTGCCCAAACTGTTCTTTGAAGCATTGCGCAAAATAGGAGGGATTGTTGAAACCGACTTCGTAGGCGATTTCAACGATGGTTGCGCTCCGGCTTTTTAAGAGCTGCCCGGCGCGTTTGAGACGGAGCGAGCGGATGAAGCCATTGGCCGTGTAACCGGTCAAGGCTTGCAGCTTGCGGTTCAGCGTCGATTGGCTCATGCCAATCGCGCGGCAGAATTGTTGAATTTGAAACTGGCTGTCGGACAGATTCGCTTCAACGATTTCGACGGCTTGCTGCAGAAACTTTTCATCCATCGACGTCGCTGTGACTTCGTTCGGCTGCACAATGATTTCGCGCCGAAAGCGCTCGCGCAGTCTTCGTCTCTGCTCAATCAGGTTTTTGGCGCGGATGTTCAGTTCGCGAGCGTCAAACGGCTTGGTGAGATAGCTGTCCGCGCCGGTTTCCAATCCCGCATATTTGTCTTCCTGCGCGGCGCGGGCAGTCAGCAAAATCACCGGAATGTGGCTGGTGCGGTGGTCGGTTTTAAGCTTTTTGCACAAGGCAAATCCATCCATCGCAGGCATCATCACATCGCTGATGATCAAATCCGGATTGCTCTTTTGTGCAGCCTGCAACCCATTTTTGCCATTTTCAGCTTTGATAACGTCAAAATTATCCACCAGTGATTGCCGCAAATAGCGCCGCATGTCCGCGTTGTCTTCGATGATCAAAACAAGCGTTTTGGAAGACGGATGATGGAGATCGGAAACTGAATCGGCGGGAGCGACTAACGGTTCGAACTCTTGAAACGGTTCGTCGATTGCAGGCAGCTGCTTGCTGTCCTCGTTCCCGTGCATCTGGTTTCCAGCCTCCGCGCCGGAGACGATTTCATCGTCGGTGAAATGCGCGCGACCGAGCGGTAGCAGCACAGCAAAAGTCGAGCCCTTGCCCGGCACACTCTGCACGCGAATCTCGCCACGGTGCAACTCGACAAACTCCTTTGCCAGCGCCAGGCCGATGCCAGTACCACCCTGTTCGCCGCTCGTGACCTCACTGGCGCGGTAGAAGCGGTCGAAGATGTGCGGCAATTGCTCAGGTGAAATGCCAATACCGCTGTCTTTGACAGTGAGCAATAAACAATGATCAATGATCGTCCTTTTTATCGATAATTGTTCATTGTTTATTGACAATTGAACATTGATTTCCCCGCCATCCGGTGTGAATTTCAGGGCATTGCTGAGCAGGTTGAAGACAACCTTTTCCAATTTTTCGGCATCGAACCAGGCCACAATTGGGTGCTCAGGAAACTGGCTGTTCAATTTAATGTTTCGACTTTCCGCCAGCGAAGCAAAAGATGCTACCCATTCCTTGATTTTGGGGACGATATCATTTTGCTGTGCACGCAAGGGCATGCGCTGCGCTTCAATGCGAGACAAATCGAGCAACTGATCCACCAGCCCCTGCAAACGGTAGGCGTTGCGCTGCATAACGCGCAAATCCTCACGCATATCGCGGTCTGTAATTTTGCCTAACACTTTCTGAAACGGCCCGAGAATGAGCGTCAGCGGGGTGCGGAACTCATGCGAAATGTCGGCAAAGAAGCGCGATTTCATTTCATCGACTTCTTTCAGCTTGCGGGACTCGAAGCTCTGTTTTTCGAGGGCATTTCTAAGCAAGATGCGCTTCAGCTCATACTTGCGCACGGCATAGAGAAAGGTGAGCGCGATGACGAAATAAAACGCATAGGCCCAGTACGTTTGCCACCATGGCGGGCTGATGTTGATGATCAACGAAGCACCTTCTTCGTTCCAAACGCCATCGTTGTTGGAGCCTTTGACCCGCAGTGTGTATTCGCCCGGATCGAGATTGGTGAGTGTCACTTCGTGCTTGCTGCCGAGCTGAATCCAGTCATCATGAAAGCCTTCTAATTTATATGCATATAGATTCTTATGGGAATTTCGATAGTTCAATGCCGCAAATTCAAATGTGAGAATATGATCCTGGTAGCTGAGCTCGAAACGACTTTTTTTTGAAATGCCTCTTTCAATGATCGCTTTGTGATTGGAATCACCACTATTGAATCGGGAAAACCGGGTAAACACCACCGGTGGGATGTATGGATTGTCCTGAATACTGTCAGGGTGTACATAATCGATGCCGTTTTCACCGCCAAAAAACATGTGGCCGGTTTTGCTTTTAAGACTGACATTCGAACTAAAGTCTGTGTTGAGTAAACCGTCATCGCGGTCAAAGTTTCTAAACGTCTCACTGTGTGGATCAAAGCGAGATAGTCCATTTTTTGCGGCCAGCCATAAACGACCGTGGTCGTCCTCCGTAATGCTCGATATTTGGTTACTCAGCAGACCGTGTTTCTCGGTATAGATTTTAACCTGTCCGCTTTCAGGGTCAAGCTTGTTCAGTCCGCCGTACCAGGGCGCTGCCCACAGTATGCCTTTGCGATCTTCATGCACAGCGCCGATCCATCCATGGCTCAGGCTGTTGGGATCGCCTGGAATGTGGGTAAAACGGCTAAACGTTTCGCTTTCACGATCAAACAAGCAGATGCCGCTCCCGTACGTTGCAAACCACAACCTGCCGGAGCGGCCTTCCGAGATTGAAGAAACGCCACCGGCGCCTTTGCCCAAACCGCTGGCATTTTCCAGATTGAGATCGAAGCGGGTGAAACGCTCCTGTTCGCGATCAAACCGATTTAAGGCTGCCGACTCTTCGTCATAGATTCCCACCCAGAGCGTACCTGTCCGATCTTCGTAGATTGATTGAACATTGTTACCGCTCAGACTGGACGAATTATCCGGATCATGCACAAAACGCTGGAACTTCCGTTTTTGCGGATCATAGCGCCCCAAGCCGATCCATTGGCCAATCCAGAGCACACCAAAGTGGTCTACATGTAAATTTAAAATGGTATAGTTCCTTGATGAGGGCCCCACTGAAAAGCCCTTATTTTCCAAGCCGGGAAAAGAGTGCTGAAACAGTCTCGTTTTGGGATCATATTTATTGAGTCCCTCCCCGGCCAAACCAATCCAGAGCGAGCCACTGCTGTCTTCAGCCATCGCACGAACGCGATTTTGGCTCAAACTGTTTGCATCATTGGGATCGTTGATGAGATGCATAAAACGATATCGGCCCGGGTCGTAACGGTAGCCCCCCTGATCGGTCGCAAACCAAATTGTGCCGGTATTGTCTTCGTAAATATCCTGTATCGCACGGCCTTCAAGGCCAAATGGCTCTTCCCCGCCATGTAGAAGTTGGGTATCATGGGTGCTGCTGAAGCGGTAGAGCGCTCTATTTGTTCCAATCCAAAATGCGCCCCGGCTGTCTTCATGAATAGAGTAGACAGATTCGATCCGCTCGGTCTTTAAAAAATGTGTGAAATGTGGCTGTTCAGCTTCGAAACGCGCCAATGCCCCTCGCACTCCAAGCCATAGAATACCAGAGCCATCTTCAAAAACTGGACCGACATTGTTGACCTTTGGGTTATACACACCCTCCAATCCGGGGAAAAAATGCGTGAAATCGCCTGTTCCCTGATCAAAACGGCTGAGGCCACCATTGGTACCCACCCACAAATTCCCGGAACTGTCTTCAAGAATGTAATTAATCCAAAACGGACTCATACTATATGGATTTTCCGGATCATGCATAAAACGGATGATCTGTTCTGAATCCAAATTGAGCCTGTTCAATCCCTCCCAAGTGCCAATCCATAAATTGCCTTTGCGATCCTCGTACAATGCGGAGATTACATCAGCGCTCAGGGTATTGAGATTGTTCGGATTGTGTTTGAAACGTGTGAATTGCTCGGTTGTACGATCGAAGCGGTTGAGACCGCCCCCGGCCGTGCCGAGCCAGAGGGTGCCGGTGTGGTCTTCCAGAATGACAAAAACCTGGTCATTCCCCAGCGAAGTCGAATCCAGCGGATCGTGCTTGAAGGCCGTCATGCTGTAGCCGTCAAACCGGAACAGCCCGTCCTCCGTGCCGAACCACATGAAGCCCTGGTGATCCTGCAGGATGCTCAAGATTGAAGTTGCTGTCAGGCCCTGCTCGCGGCCGATGTGCTCGAATCTTACGTTATCTTCCTGGGCGAGGAGGTGGAAGGGGAAGCAATTGTATGCCATGATTAGTGCATAAAATATTCCCGCGATGAGCATCCTGTAACGTGCTGGATGATGAAAAATTGAGCCAGACATGTAACTCCCCGAATAGATTCTTTGCAAGAATGTGAGCCACTCTCCCTTAAAAATCAAGCGTGATGTGACTAAAGAGACCCCACGGCGTGCTCGTATAAATGAAAAAGGCGACTTTGAGTGAAAATCGCCTTTTGAATACCCAGACTGCTGGTTTCAGCATCTGTTCAATTGCAAGGTAGCAAATGATCATGCCTACGGTTGCAGATGCTATTTGTATTTTTTCGAATCCAACATCGCTTTGGTACTATAGGCTTTTGCACAAACTACTCCATTGCAGACAAGCCTGCCTCTGCGCGCCAACGCTGCAGCAAGGCGTGGAAGCGGGCTGGGTGGTCCCCGCCGGGATCGATGTCACCATTCGGCATCAAAACCGCAAGCTCATCCGGTGCATTTTGGCGCGCCCAGGCCAAGAATTCGTCGGTGCGTCCCGGCGGTCGTTGACCGATGGCGCGTATCAACAACCCCGCAATTTTTCCAGAGGCATCGAAAAAATAGCTGATTTCATTGGTGACCCAACCGCGCTCGAGCATTTGAAAGTAGTCATTGGTTTCGCGTTGGGTGAGTATGGCACGATTGTCCATGGATTTCCATTCGATTTCTTCTTTGCGCGAGCGGAAATGCTGGTCCCATGCTGCCCACGGCCCCTGCTTGCCGGGGCCAATCGTCCACGGGCGGCCTTCGCCTTCGCGTTGCTCGAACCAGCGGCGCGGATTGTCCGCCATCATCTCACGCGCTTTGTCATGCTGTTCAGCAGCGACGAAAGAGCGAAATTGTTGGGCTTTTTCGATCAATGAAGATTGGTTGTTTGGCCAGGCGCTCTCTTCTGCCGCTTCCCGACAACCGGAATTCGAAAAAGCCAAAAGGACGATGGTCAGCGAAAAGCATTTTAAAGCATTTTGCCTGAATATTTGCATGGTGAACCTCGGGATTTTATCCAACGATTTGAGTAAATCACCGCACGTCGTAGCGCAAAAAGGCGACAAAGCCGGCAGCGAAGGCCAGCAGCGTGTAGAGTGTCAGCAAGCCAAAATCAGGCATGGCTGGCAACAAGCCTGCTGCGAACCGATATTGTGGCGCTTCAAATACGGGCACGTCGGTCACATCGATGGCGCCGCTGTCTCGATCGCCGGAAATTTTCATGCCGGTATCGCTGTTGAATTCGATGCGGAAGCCCCCAGCCATGCCGCCGCCTTCTTCTTTTTGCTTCTGCTCGCGATAGCTGATGAATTTGTCGCGATAGTCCCGCATGGCGTCTTCATATTCCGGCTTGATCGAAATATCGGTGCCCGCCAGGTGCATGGCCGCGAGTTGATAGGATGAGGCCGGCGAAAAGCGCGACAACAAGAAGCCCAGCCGCTCCTGTGTGGCCTTGCGGTTGCGCAAATCTTCATTCAGCTTGCGGTCGTATTCGCTGATGTCTCTCTGTACCAATTTGCGCTCTTCTTCATCTTCCTTCATCCAGTCCCAGGAATGATCGTCGCGAAAGGCCTCGCGTTCCTCCGCGGTCAGATTCTGCAGGCCGGCATTGCGTTCTTCCCAGCGCTCAGTCAGGGCATCCATGTGTTGTTTCCAACGCTCTTTGGCGTATCCCTCGCGCTGGCCGTCGATTTCAGCGACCGTCGGCACAGGGGTGATTTGCCCTGCCAGCATCACGCCTGCTCGCGGCACGATCAACACCAGCGTCACCCAGGCGACCAGCAGAAACATGAACGAAGTCGTAGAGCGTTTGGTCAGAGCCGAGACCAACAAACCGAGCGCAATGAAAAATGTGAAGTACAAAAAGGAGGCGCCGATCAAGGTGAACAGCTTGGCCCAGTGATCACCTGTCATCGGCACGCGGAAGAGCAGCAATAATAAAAGCCCGATCAGCAGTGGAATCAGAAGTGGCAGCACCAGACCCAGCCATGAGCCGATAAATTTGGCTAAAATATACTGCACGCGCGGCACCGCGTTGGCAAAAGTGAGCTGCAGGGTGCCGCCCTCGCGTTCACCGTTGATGGCGTCGTAAGTGAACAGAATCGCAAATAAAGACAGTACGATCTGTACAATGAAGGTCAGGTCGATAAAGCGAAAAACAGCAAAAATCGGCTCGTCGGAGTAATTGCTGTTTTCCAATTTAATTTGCGAAAAGGCGTTGATACTGGACAAACGCCCGACATCGTTTTGCACGCCTGCCACAAATATTTGCATCGGGTCAGGCTCGCGATAAGCGCGCGTATTCAGGCTCATCCACGATGTTTGTTCGCGCATTTCCTGATTGCTGAGGGTGGTTGCGGTTTCGTACTGCGCCACCGCTGCCTGATAATCGCGCAAACCGATGAAAACGCTGAGCACGATCAAGATGGCGCAAACTGAGAAGGTGGCACTAAACTTCGGGCTGAGTATAATCGCTTTCAGCTCTTTTTCGATCAAAATTTTTAACATGGAGGCTCCATAGTTTATCGTCGTGTTCAATGCGTTGGCTCGCGCAAAGGCGCAAAATTGCAAAGGATTCGCGAAGATTTTTTGTGCCTAACCAATCAATCAAATTTCCAGGTTCATTCCGTACCTACTGTTCCCTGGTGTTGCATTGAACCTTTTCAGATCTCTTGCTTTGCGTATCTTTGCATCTCTGGGCTTTTGCGTGAGAATCATCACCGTAAATCATAGCGCAAAAATGCGACAAATGCGCCGGCGAAAAACAACAGATTGAAGAGCGCCAAAATCCCAAGGTCAGGCAAGGCAGCACCGACAACCCGGTCGAGCGGCAAGCCAGCATAGTTGAATTCGGGCAGTTCTTTTGCATCTATTGGCTTCTCAACATCTTCTTCGCCATCGCCGCTTCGCATGCGGAACACCATAGCGCCACCACCGATGTTCATGCCGGTTTTACTTTGCATGAATTCTGCATAGGTCTTTTGATAAGCCTGCGCTTCACTCAAAAAGTGGGCTTTCATGTCCATCGAAGTACCGGCCAGATTGGTGGTCGCCATCGAAAAGGCGGCGGCAGGGGAGAGCCGTGCCAGTCCGAACGCCAGCTTTTCCTGCACGGCCTGCTTGTTGTGCCGATCTTCATTGAGGCGGCTCGCCAGCTCGTTCATTTTTTTCTCGCGTTCATCGGCTGCTTCAGACATGAATTTGTTGAATTCCGATACCATAGTTTGTGGATCACCGTTTTGCGTTGGTTTGAATTCCGACATTTTTTTGCGATCTTCAGACCACAATTGCGAACGCAACCTGTTTTTCTGGGAGGCAATTTCATCGACAGATGGCACATCGACCGCGCGGCCCGCCAGCAGCACTGCGGTGCGCGGAATGATCAACACGGAAAAAATCCAGATGACCAAAAGCAGCAAAAACGAGCTCGAAGTGCGGTGGGTGAGCGAGGAGATGAACACGGCCAGCATCAAAAAGACGCCAAAATAGAGCAGGCCAGCAAAGATCATCAGGCCGAGCCGCAGCCATTCATCGCCGTTGAGGTGAACGCCCAGCAGCGGCAACAGCAGGCAGCCGAGCAGAATCGCCAGCAACACCGGCACCGCCAGCGCCAGAAACGAGCCGATGATTTTGCCGAGAATATATTGTGCGCGCGGGACCGCATTGGCGAACGTCAGTCGCAATGTACCGCGCTCCTTTTCGCCATTGATAGCATCGTAGGCAAACAGTATGGCGAACAGCGACAGCACAATCTGAAAAATGAAATCGAGATCGAGGAAGCGGAAAACCGCAAAAACCGGCTCATCGCTGAAGCGACTGTCCTGCGTTGCCAGCTCGCCGCGCCCCTGCACGGTTACCGAACGGCCGATGTCGTTGGAAATGCCGGTCACCAGCGCTGCCAGTGGCTCCGGCGGCAAAAAGATGCGGAAGTTGCGCACCATAATCCAGTCGGTCAGGCCTTCAAGTTGGCGCAGATTTTCGGTTTTGGCAGCCTGATACTGCGACTGGCTGACGCGGTAATTTTGTGCTCCGGTGTAAAATGCCAGCAAAATCAACACCGCGCAAATCGCGAAAGTGACCACAAATTTAGTCGAGCTGATCATATCGCGCAGCTCTTTTTCAATGATATATTTTAGCATGATTGCCCTCATTTGATCGTGCACTGCCATCCGCACAAGATACGTGCGGAAGTAAATCGATGCTCAGTTGACCTGCTCCATGTAGCCGGCCATGTATTTCATGTACAGTTTCTCCAAATCTTCGCCGGCAATATCGCTTTTCTGACTCTGCATCACGATGCGCCCCTGGTTCATGATGCCGATGGTGTCTGCAATGTCGCGGGCGCGGAAAATATCGTGCGTCGACATCAGTATGGCCTTGCCTTCGTCGCGCAGAGATTCAAGCAGGCGGATGAATTCAAAGCCGGCTTTTGGATCGAGGCCGGAAGTCGGCTCGTCGAGCAAGATCGCCGGGGCATCCTTGAGTATGGCGATGGCGATGCCGCACTTTTGGCGCATGCCTTTCGAAAAGCCCTTCAGACGCTTGTTGTGCGCTTCTTCCTGTAGTCCGACGCGCAACAGCACTTCACGGTAATCGTCCTTGCTGTAGCCGGTCTGTCCGCCCAGGCGTGCAAAGAAGTCGAGATTTTGCAGCGCGGTAAAGTTGGGGTAGAGCATGACATTTTCGGACACAAAGGCGATTTTTTCTTTCGCACGCAGCGGCTCTTTATGGGTGACAATGCCATTGATGCGCGCTTCGCCTTCGGTCGGCTCGATGAAATTCAGGAACAAGTTGATGGTGGTGGTTTTGCCGGCGCCATTGCCACCCAGCATGGCGTAGATGTGGCCCTGATTGACCTCAAAGGTGACGTGATCGAGAGCCAGTACGCCATCTTCGTAGCGCTTGGTCAGATTGTCCGCGGCCAGCATGGCGCGACTTTGAGATGGTGAGTTGACAGCATGATTCGTAACCGCTTCGTTGGTCGAAGTTGTTTCCATTGCATTCCTCTCTCTATTTTCGATTTTATTTTGAGGCAAAATGTTCGGTTTGTACGCTACCGCCGCGATAGTTTGACGCCAAAAATGACAATGCCCAGCACCAGCCCCAGAATGAGCAGGATGATGACAGCAGTGCCGAGAATATTGGCTTCCGGCTGAATTTCAACTGTGACGGTTTTGTCTTCACCGGCGATGGGCTGGTCGTCGGAAAGCGAAGTGGTGCGCACCCGGATTTCATATTTGCCGACGGCAACATTTGCAGCGGGCGTGATCTCCACAAGCGCGCGCTGTTCGCTGGCAATGCCGAGGGATTCCACCACTTTGGGCTCGAAGCTTTTGCGCCAGTTGATCGGCACATCCGCATCGACTTCGACGTTGTCGAGCCGACGCGTGCCATCGTTGACCAGGTCGACCGGGATGCGCACGGTTTCGTCGGCGCGAATGCTATAGTAGAGCTGCGGCGCGCGCACCAGCAGCTTGCCGATGCCACGTGGTACCAGCTCCAGCCGCACATAGCCGATACCGAGTGCTTCGAGCTCCGATTCGCTCCATTGCTTGCTGCGCACATCGCCCACCGATGCGACCTGATCCTGTGGAATGGCCAGCACGTAAAATGGAATCGATCGATCGATAACGACCTCTTCGGTGGGACGGTCTGGCAGGTAAACTTGCAAGTTGGCGCGCCGGGTGTTGGCGCTTTCGTTAAATTTAAAATAGCTCAGCCGTGCGCTGCTGCCGGGATCGACAAAATAACGGTTGATCTGCGTCGGCAGATTGGCGACTTCGAGCTTGAACGTATTGGTGCTACCGCTGAACAACTCCAGACTCAGGCCAAAACTGGCTTGTCCGCCCAGCTCCACTTCCTGTGAAAATTGCTCGGACTGCACCATCGCTTTGTCTACTGAAGCATCCTTGCGCAGGTAGATTTTTTTGCTGCTCTGCGTGCCGCTGCCATAAATCAGGTTAACCTTGACCGCATCCAAATCTTGCAGCAAGGAGAACGTCAGGCTTTGCGGCTCGCCAAAAATCAATTTTTCGATTTTTGCCTCGTAGGGCGCACTGATGATGGCATCGTCATCATTGAGCAACGAGACATAAACATCGTTGATGACTTCCGGCTGCAAGGATGAAAACAGCTCATCATCGACATTGATCAGCTTTTTAAATTCGCCGCTGCCGCCGGAGGTGTTTTCGAGGGTAATCCGAACAGTTTTGCGGCCGTCTTTGCTCTGGAATTTGACAGCGTTTTTAATGGCAACATATTGTTTTTCGAAGATCACGGCCAGCAGCGCCTGTTGGTAATTGACCTCTGCATCGGCGAAGCGATTGCGACTTTGGTCGAATTCCAATTTGGAAAGCAGATTCTGTTCGAACAGCTCTTTTTTGCGATTGAACTCCTGCTCTGCGAATTCGAAGGCTTCTTTTGCGCGCCGCAAGCCCAGCAAACGAAACTGGTCATCCTTCGGGTTGTAATAATTCGAACCGCTTTGGGCAGCGCCACCGGAAGCAAAGCTGAGCAAAAGCAGCAGGGTGAGAAAAATGCGTTTCATAAAAGGCCCTTTTTGGAGTGAAGTGGATCCGTCGCCTCAATTCAGAATTTTGTAAAAGTTAGGGCGCTTCTCAATTTTCGTCACGGCGGATCATCATCCTTCCACGCGAAGCAGGTTTGGCGAACGAGTGGGTCAAACTTTTGCCATCGCGCTCGGAAATCAGCTCGACAGCATCGCCGACTTTAATTTTGCCGAATTGGTCGATAAAATGCTGAAGGGAAGTGATCTCCTTGCCATTGAGCTTTTTTATCACGTCGCCTTCCTGGATCGCGTCTTCTTTGAGGCCTTCAGCGGGAAGAGGCAGTTTGCGCGCTACTTTCACTATGGCCCCTTTACCGCCGAAGACGGCGCCCAACTCCAGCACCGGCTGCAAATCGTCCATTTCGCGCTCGATTTCATTGGGCTCCATGGTCACTCGCTGGCCGCCGGGCCGGACCTCGCTGGTGGTAAAACTGCCGCCACCATCGCTGCTCATCGTCATGATGCGGCGTTGCGGCAGACTTGCGGGGTCGGCCTTTTTAAAAGAAGCGATAAAGCGCATGTCATCTCGCTTCAGGCCGATTTCGACCATCTCGTCGGTTTTCAGCGAGTCGTACAGCGAGGTAAAGTCAGATAATGCCTTGATGCGTTTGCTGTTGAGAAATAAAACAATATCGCCGGTTTTGATGTCGATATTTTTGTAGGCTTCCGGGCGCGAATGCTCAGGCATCGCCATTTCGACTTTCACGGTATTATCTGACGCTCGCAGCAAAGCGCTGACTTCCGGGATCATGAACACTTCGCCGGGGCCTGCAGACTGGAAGCGCATTTCCTGGGCAGGCAGCATGGTGGCAAAGAATAAAGAGATGAACACAAATTTCAGCATAGCTTTCATTGTTTCCTCGATTTTCATTTTGTGAAAACAGTTCGGATGGTTATTTTCGGCCATATGCCGGCGCGAATGACTCTGTGACGTGGCAAGATAGAGAAATGTCTTGAAATGGCGTAGTTAAAGAGTGTTAGAAAGTGTTAAGAAGTGTTAAATTGCAAGCTTTTGAGCAGTATTTATATTAGATTTCGGCCATGATTCAAAAACGCACAACATTCCTTTTGCTGCTTATCGGTGTGACGCTGGCTTTTGTCGGATTGATCGCCTTGCAAGCCGTGCTGCTCAATCATGCCTGGGAGCTGAAAACGCAGTCTTTTCGGCAGAATGTCAATGCCGCGATGAGCAGCATCGTGCAAAAAGTCGAAACCCATGAGATGGCGATGAGTGTGGTGTCCATTGCAGTGGGCGATTCGACTGCGGAGAGTTTTCAGGTAGCGAACTGGTTCGGAAGAAAAGCCAACGATAGCCTGCAAGTTAACAATGGATTTTCGTATCAATATCGCGTTTCGCCGGACAGCATGCGAAAGCTCGTTACAAAACTGCCAGGGTTTCCAGAGTATAATGTGCTGCTGCATGATAGTGTTGTGCACGATTCGGGCAAACGGATTGAAAATATCCGCATCACCGCCAGCAGCAAGCGACTGAATGATAGTACGGATCGTCGCTGGTCCGGCACGCAATTGTTCACAACCGATGTCGATAGCCTGGGTGGGCAGCCAGGCTCCCATTTCGCAATGGCTTTTGGTGGCCCGCGCCGGCAGGTGCTGATCAGCCGGGTGCTCGATCAAATGCAAACCGTCACCACATTGCCAGTCGCTGCGCGCATCCAGCAAGCCGTGCTCGACTCGATTGTGCATACAACACTGGCTGAAAATGGCATCGATCTGGATTACGCCTACGGTGTGAGAGCCAGTGCTGCCGACACTTTGGTGATGCTTTGGCCTGCGGATAGGACTGCCGCGCTGCGAAAGGCTGAGTTTCAAACACCGTTGTTTCCGCACGATATTTTCGGTGGGCAAGATGAACTTCTGTTGCATTTCCCGGATCAAAACTTCTATATGCTGCGGGAAACCGGCTTGCTGTTTGTGGCCAGCTTCTTCCTGATGGCGATTATTGTGGCGGGTTTTGTGTATGCTGTGCGCACTATTTTTCGGCAGCAGCGCTTTGCCACTTCGCTCAGCAGTTTTATCAATAACATGATTCATGAGTTTAAGACGCCGATCTCTACAATTTCGCTGGCAGCCGAAGCCATGAGCAATCCGGCGACACATACGGACAGCAAGCGTTTTGGCCGCTACACCCAAATCATCCGCGATGAAAACAGCCGCATGCGCCAGCAGGTCGAAAAGATTTTGCAGATGGCTGTGCTCGAAAAAGGCGAATATGAGCTGCATCTCGATGAAGTCGATGTACATGACATCATCCGCAATGCGATCGCGAGCATCGCGCTGCAGGTCGAAAAGCGTGGCGGGAGGGTTGTAAGCGATTTACGGGCTTCCATCTCAAAAATGAAAGTCGATGCGCTCCACCTTGCCAATATCGTGCACAATTTGCTCGATAATGCCAACAAATATACCAGCGATGAGCCGCACATTACTGTCAGTACAGAAAATGCCAGCGATGGCATTCGTATCAAAGTCGCAGACAACGGTATTGGCCTGCGCAGCGAAGATCAGGAGCGCATCTTCGAAAAATATTATCGGGTATCGACCGGCAATGTGCACGATGTCAAAGGATTTGGGCTGGGGTTGAGTTATGTGCGTATGATGGTACAAGCGCATGGTGGCCAGATCGCCGTGCAAAGCGAGTACAAGCACGGCGCGACGTTTGAAGTGTTTTTGCCGTTTGTTGCAGCGGAAATTCAAAACAGCAAGACAGAAAGAGAATAAAGGGACATTTCATGCCGCAAACCAAAATCCTGCTCGTCGAAGATGATCCCAATCTCGGCTTTTTGCTGCAGGAAAATCTTGAATTGCAAAATTTTGCCGTGCATTTGTGCGAAGATGGCGACGCGGGTTTGCAAGCCTTTACGCAAAGCGAATTCGATCTTTGTGTGCTGGATGTCATGCTGCCCAAAAAAGACGGCTTTACACTGGCAAAGGAGATCCGGCGCGAAAACAGCGACATGCCGATCATTTTTCTCACCGCCAAATCGCTGAAAGAAGACCGCATTGAAGGCTTCAAGGCTGGTTGTGATGACTATGTCACCAAACCCTTCAGTTTGGAGGAATTGGTCTTGCGAATTCAGGCTGTGTTGCGCCGCAGCCTGAAAACCGGCCGACATGAAAGTGAACAAACGCGCTTCACGCTCGGACGCTATCAGTTCGATCATGTGCAACAAACATTGACACTGGATAGCGAATCACGCAAACTGACGGATAAGGAAGCGGATTTGCTGTTGCTGCTGTGCCTGCATCAAAATGAAGTGCTGGACCGGCAGATGGCTTTGCGTAAAATTTGGGGCGAAGACAATTTTTTCAACGCACGCAGCATGGATGTCTATGTTTCGAAGCTGCGCAAGTATTTTGCGGACGACAACCAAATCGAAATTCGCAATGTTCACGGCCGAGGCTTCAAAATGATGGTAGGGTAGGATTCGGATAATGCAGGAGTGTGTTATCTTTGCAGGCAGGTTGAAGAGCTTTAGAGCGTGATTGTTTTAAAACAGGGATTTTATGAACAATGGTACAATATGCGGTAGGGGCAAGGTGCTCCATGCCCCTACACAGGTGTGCCGACTCGTTATCGCAAGTTTTGGCTAAACGTTTTGCTGATCCTGGTTGTCGAAGCGTTTGGCGATGAAATAGTGCGCGAACAGCGCAACGCCGCCGGAAATCATCAGCAGACCGAAAGCGCTCTCATCGTAGAAAACGCGCGGGGCCATGCGGATTATCATGAGTGCCGCGCCGATGGCGACCAGAAAAATACCCCATTTTAGCGAGCCGCCGCTACTGCTTTCACGCTTGGCGTAAAGGTACTTCACATTCTCATCGACAATGCCTTTCTCCACTAACTTTTGGCGCAATCTGTTGTCTGAAATGATCTTGACCAGCAAAACAATCGCGCCAAAAAAGACGGCCATACCGAAAACCGGTGCTAAATTGGAATCCATATCTGCTCCTTTTGGTTTAATGTATACAAGTGCTCGTGTTGTCGAATTCGTGCTTCTATCCCAATCGACAATCGAAATCCATGCAGGTTGCAGATTCCGTCCAATATTTTTTAAGAAGATCTCTTTTTGAAATGGTGACAAGAATCTGCAACTTTGCGCTCACTGGCTTGTCTGATGCAATATGGTGAGCAGAAATATGGCGAAAAAAGTATCGGACGCGTTCGAAGAGAAACAGATTGTCGCCGACATTTTGGCTGGCGATCAACAAGCTTTTCGTAACCTGATTGAGCAGTACCAGAAACTGGTCAGTCACATCGTTTTTCGCATGATTTCCCACCAGGTCGACCGCGAAGAACTGTGTCAGGAAATCTTTATCAAGGTCTATCGCAATCTCGCCAGCTTTAAATTTCAATCGAAGCTCTCGACCTGGGTCGGGCGCATTGCATATCATGCCTGTATCAACTTTTTAAAGAAAAAGCGCATCCCTTTACTGGATGATCTGGCGAAGGAATATGGCGCTGACCACCATGAGCGGAACAAAGCGGATTTTGGTGCAAACAGCCTTGCCGATCATGCTGTCACCGCGATACCGGAACAGGAACGCGCGTTGGCCAGCCATGAATTGCGAACCATGCTGGAGCGTGAAATCACCAACTTGCCGGCGCAATACCGGGCCCTGATCACCTTGTTTCATGTTGAAGAGATGAGCTTGAAAGAGATTGCCGAAATCATGGACATGCCGGAGGGCACCATTAAAAATTATCTTTTTCGGGCAAGACGAGTTTTGAAAGAGCGCTTGATGGAAAAATATCAAATTGAGGATTTATTGGTATGATACATTTGAGCGAAGATCAGTTACAGAGCTATCTCGATGGCACGGAAAACACCCGGCGCCAGGAAATGGAAGCTCACTTGGCGGCCTGCCTGCAGTGTCAGCGTGCGCTGGCAGCGTATCGTCAGGTATTTTCAGTGCTGGCCCAGCCGCCCGAGACTTCGCTGTCGCCGTCATTTGCAGCGCAGGTGGCGCGCGAAGCCTATAGTACGACCTCGGAAATCAGCCAACTGACAGAATGGATCCTTTTCGGGATTTCGGCCGTAGCCGGTTTGGCTGTGACCATTTATTTGCTCATGTCCAGCCTGTCGCAGGAATATCTCGCCACGTTCAGCGCCGTCGTGCATGATATCTTTGCATTTGCCGGCGGATCGAAGTTTTTATCGTCCGGTAAATTGCCGATTTTTCTCTTCTCTATTGCGGTGCTTTTGCTTGTCAGTTTGATGGATAAGCTGCTGCTGCAGCGCAAAGCGTGAGCATACTGCGCTGCAAAGCAAAATGCAGAACGGCTTCATTGCATTACGCCTCTTGAAAATTCATCCATCGCTGGCATATGTAGATCTTTTCGCTGGTGAACCCGCCTAAGGTGACCTTGAATCTTCACTGTCATTCAAATAAAAAAGGGAATCCGAAGATTCCCTTTTCTCTGTTCAACATAACTCGCAAATCACTTCATCAAAATCAGCTTCTTCTGCGAAGTGAACTCACCCGCGCGAATCACATACAAGTAAACCCCGCTGGCGACACGCTGGCCGCTGTTGCCGGTGGCATCCCAGGTGATGGCATGGCTGCCCGCCGGCATCTCGCCATTCACCAGTGTCCGCACCAATTGGCCTGCTGTGTTGTAAATCGACAATTTCACATCGCTGGTCATTGGTAGCTGATAATTGATCACTGTCGTTGGATTGAACGGGTTCGGGTAGTTTTGTGACAGGCTGAAGGCACTCGGAATGATCTCGAGTTCGGCCAACTCCAGCTCACCCTTCGACTCCAGCTCACCCTTCGACTCCGCTCAGGGTGAAGAAAAATTGTTAAATCATGTCGGTCGGGAATAGTGTGAATCGTCAAGCTGAGCGCGGAAGGAGTGATAATAGTTGGAAAGCGCCGTGTTGCTGAAGCACAGCAGGCGGGTATCGCGGATGATCTTTTTGACCTGCTCACGCGAAATTTTGACTTTTTCGCCGGCGAGAACGCGCAAATCATTTTGGGCTGCCACCAATGTACTGATCGCAAACAGCAGCGGCAGCGAGCAAAACAGCCGGATGCGGTAATTTCTGCGCGGAATGTGCAGGGTGTAATTCAGCGCATCGTCCAAATGAGCGGCAGCGCGATGAATCAATGAATTGAGTGTCACGGCTGCCTGATCGCGATAGGCGGGCTTGAAGAAATTTTCCATCACCAGCCCGTTGCTGATGGCAAGCTCTTCCGGAATGTAGCACCAGCCGCGCCGGTAATCGGTCCAGCAGTCTTTGATGATGTTGGTCATTTGCAGACCAAGACCGAACGAAACGGCATGCTTGTCGAGGAAATGGGCGATGCCGCGGGTAATGGATTTGGAGTGATAGGCAAAAAGCCGGGTAAGCAAAATGCCGACAGTGCCGGCGACGTAGTAGCAATAGCGGTTAAGCTCGGCGATGGTTTTAGAGAAATAGATGCCATTGCGTTGGCGAGACTTCATTTGCAGTGTGGTCATCATGCCTTCGGACATTTCGACAATGCAATCGCAGATCGCATCACGATAGGGGAGGGGCAGGGTGAGAAAATTATCCAGCACAACTTCTGAATTGGTGACCAACTTGATATCTTCGTTATCAGGATCGTTTTCGGAAACGGCATGCTGAAAGGCATCTACCCAGGCGCGCATGGTGGCAGGTGAAAAGTCTTTATCCTGGAAAATACCACGAAAATCGGTAAGCAGAGCTTTTTGCTGCTCCGGTGCTGCGAAAGATGAATCTTCAACGGTATCCGCAATCCTGCAAAACAGGTAGGCGCACAAAATCGATTTATACAGATCACCCTGCAAAAAAGCGATATTGATCGCGAAGGTTCGTGAGACCTTTTTTAGCGTTTGCTGGCAGTATTCGTGCGAAGTCATTTCATCGGTTCCGGTTGGATGATTGAACGTCTGCGGTTGTTCGGGGTCAACTCATTGCAAAAGCTGCACAGTGCAAGTTAAAAAAATCGGCACTGTGCAGCAAACAAATGAAGGCGTTCTTGCCGCGCAAAAACCAAAATGATACAGATACGGTCATGGATCGCGCGGCAGAGCGCTTTCTTATTTCATCTTGAAGGTTTTAATGAATTCGTCAAAGGTCGGGCGCCAATGCGTCAGGGTTTCGTCCGGGCCAGTTGCTTTAAAAAACCAGGGACCACCCTCGGTTTCGACGATGGCTGCCAGCATGGCGTAGCCGGGCAGTTCATCTTTAGGGCCAGTCATTTGCATCGGATTTTGTGGTTTCATATAGGTGCCGGTTACATAAACAGTGGTGACCTCAATGTTGTCGACTTGTACAGTTGAAATTTTTGCTTTCGAGGCCGTATCCGAGCCATCGGGTTGGGTGAGCTGGCCATACCAACGATCGAGATTGGCCTGCACCATGCCGCTCATTTCGGGGAAATAATAGACCACCAATTCGGCGCTTTCTTTGCCATCTACACCTGGCATCATGTATTGATCTTTGCGCATCTGGCTCATCGGCGGATGCTGAATCCACTCTTCCGGAGCGGTATAGGTCAGCTCACCAGCCGCTTTTTTGGCAGACATACCCGGCATGCTCTGAGTTTGCTCCTCCTGGGTATCGCCGCCACAGGCAAAGAGCACCGTGCCCAAAATTAAAACAGCACCCAGTTTCAGATAATTTTTCATGTTTTCCTCTCTTCCAGTATCAGAAAATTAAGATGGATTATCGGTTTAGTTTACTAAAAAGGCGATCCAAACGAATCATAAGTGAGCTTGGCGGCAAAAATGATCACCATGAGCAGGACGAATCCGCGAATCCAGGCATGGCCTTTTTTAACCGCGACAAACGTTGCCGCCCAGGCACCGATTGCACTGCCGATGCCGAGCACCAGACCATAGATGTAATTGACCTGCCCATGCGCGATAAAAATGGCCAGAGCAATGCATGTTGAAAAAAGCACCACCATGATTTTGACCGCATTGGTCTGGATGAGGTCGAATCCCGCCATCAGCATCAGGGTAATGATGACAAAGCCGGCGCCTGCCTGAATGAATCCGCCATAAATGCCGACCAGGAAAAAGCCAAAACTGAGTGCGGCTTTGCGTCGAAAACTCAACGCACCTTCTGGGGCACGCACACGCTTTGACGGGTCAAGCAAAATAACAATCATCACACCGACGATCGTGGCGGCCAGGATCGGCTTGAATTGCCGGTCAGGAATCTGGACGGCCAGCATGGCGCCGATAACGGTGCCAACGATATAGGGAATGGCTGCCAACACGGCTGCCCGCAATGGCAATACCTTGTGCTGGCCAAAACCGACCAGAGCACCGACGCTTTGAATAAGAAGCGAGATGCGATTGGTGCCATTGGCAACCGGACCAGGCAAGCCGAGAAAAATCAGTACAGGCAGCGTCAACAAAGAGCCGCCCCCAGCAAGAGTATTGATGAATCCCGAAGCCAGCCCAACTACCAGCAGTATCACAGCATCACCGAATTCCGGTGTCATCGACTATTCAGCTTCTTCAGGTATTTCAGGTAATCGGCATCGGTTTTAAGAATAAGCGTGCTGTTTTTAATCATCGTCGTACGATACGAGTCGAGTGTTTGCATAAAGGAGTAAAATTCCGGGTCGCGGCCAAAGGCTTCAGCATAGATGCGGGTGGCTTCTGCATCCGCTGCGCCTTTTAGCTCTTGTGCCTTGCGGTATGCTTCCGATTCGATCTCCTGCAAACGTTTTTGCCGGTCACCATTGATTTTGGCACGTTCGCCTTCGCCTTCGGAACGATATTTTTCAGCGATACGGGTACGCTCGGCAATCATGCGATCATACACTTTCTTGCGCACTTCCTCGATATAATCGATGTGCTTAATCTGTACGTCGATCAGATCGATACCATACTGCGGTACCGTTTCTCCAGCGCGCTCCAAAATCAGCCTGCGGATTTCGGTACGGCCATGCTGAATTGGATCGACACTGGTAATAGGAACCGTGTCCTCCTGATCCTCTCCAATGGCCATCATGGTGCGATTGGTATTTCGTACCACTTCGATGAGCTTGTTATTGGTGATGATGTCACGCGTCACACCGTCGATAATATCATCGAGGCGACTTTGTGCGTTGGACTCGTTGTTGACCGTTTGATAGAACTTCAGCGGATCGGTGATTTTCCAGCGGCCAAAGGTATTGACCCAGATATAGCGTTTGTCTTCTGTCGAAATTTGATTGGGATCGCCGTCCCATTCGATGATGCGCTTTTCAAAACGGACAACATCCTGGATAAAAGGCAACTTGAAGTGGATTCCGGCTTCTGTTGTGGCCTGGCCAATCGGTTCGCCAAATTGCAAAATAATGGCCTGCTCGGTTTCATCAACAGTATAAAATGAACTGCTCGCGAGCAGCAGCACCAAAAATATGACGACGATTGATCCAATTTGTGTAATCTTCATCATTGGCCATCCTTTCCTGATTTCTGCAACTGCAGGAGGGGAACCAGGCCCTGCTGCCCTTCATCAACTACATAGATTTCATTGACTTGTGGCAAAATTTCCAGCATGGTTTCGAGGTAGAGCCGGCGGCGGGTGACATCCTTGGCGCGATTGTATTCACGCCAAACTGCCAAAAACCTGTCTGCATCGCCTTTGGAGCGATTGACGCGGTTGATCGCGTAGCCTTCGGCTTCACGGATGGCCTGCTCGGCAACACCTTCTGCCTGCGGGATGGCTTTGTTGTACGCCTGGAGAGCTTCGTTAATGATGCGCTCTTTTTCCTGTTTGGCTTCGTTGACCGAATTAAAAGCAGGCTGAACAGGTTTTGGCGGATTGACATCCTGCAAATTGACGGTCACGATGTCGATGCCGGTTTCGTATTCATCCAGAAGTGCCTGGATTTTTTCCTGCACTTCGGCCGCAATCTGCTGACGGTTGCTGATGATGACCTCATCAACGCTGTGATCACCAACCTGAAGGCGCATGACCGCCTCGGAAACATTCCGCAGGGTGTTGTCGACATTGCGGACACGGAACAGGTACTGCACCGGGTCCTTGATACGATATTGCACAATCCATTCGACGATGGCGCTGTTGAGGTCGCCAGTGAGCATGAGTGATTCATTTGAGAAATCTCCGCTGGCATAGGTGGTGCGAACACCGGCAGCGCGAGTTCGAAAGCCAAATTCCGCTTTCAGATTTCGCTGCACTTTGACTTTTTTAACGGTTTCGATGCCAAACGGAATTTTGAAATGCAGGCCTGGCTGGGTCGTGGTGGTGTATTTGCCGAACCGCTGTACCACGCCGACTTCATCGGCGTTGACGGTGTAAACGGATGACAAAACCAACCACAGACCGATAATCGCGATAATCCCGAGATAGACAAATCGTTTATCTATTTTCGGGAGTTCGATATCTTGCGGGCCATGATAGCGTGGTCCCTGAGCCATGAGTTAGTCCTCCCTTCGTGTCTGGACTTGCTTCAATTGCTTAACTTAGCTGGAAATATAATGCTGATGTTGTTGTATAACAAGGCATTTATGGGAAATCTGCGGTCTGGGTGGATACGGCCTTAGACAAGTATTTTGTTGCGATGGCAAAAGGTTTATAGCATTGGGAGCGCGAAAGCTCTGCCTGCCTTGGATACAATTTAAGCAATCGCAGGCGGCATGGAAGCATCTATTCGCGAGTCTCGAAGGCCAAACTTGAGCGTCCACTTTGCAGGATGCCCTGCTTTTACCTTCCGCCTGGGATAAAAACATTTGCAAGCACAGATTCAACCCTGCTTTTCCACTCCTTCAATGAACGCGTTGACCAAGCTCAGGATAGCGTCCGGTGCCTCATGGTGTACCCAATGTCCAACATCTGTAACCTTTTCGATCCGTGCTTGCGGAAAATGGTGTCGGATCAGCTCGAAATCTTCGTCTCGCACATAATCGGATCTGCCTCCGTGGATGAACAGCGCCGGTCCTTCAAAAACACTGCCCACTGCGGGTTCGTAGGCCTGTGATTCAAGCAGGAAGGCCTTGAGCACCGGCACATTGGCGCGCCATTTAAAATGGCCGCCATCGCTCATGACATTTGTCATCACAAATTGCCGCACCAGCGGATTTGAAATCGAAATGGCCAATGCTTCGTCGATTTCATTTTTTGAACGCATTTCGCTCAGTTCCAGTGCCGCCATGGCATCCAGAACGAATGCAACAGCGCCGCGGTGAGGACGTGGCGAAATATCGACGACAATCACGCCCCTGGTGCGATTCGGCACATGAAAGGCAAAATCCATCGCAACCAGCCCTCCCATAGAGTGGCCGAGAATAAAGCTTTTTGACATATTATGCCGGTTTTGTAAATCGAGCACATCGCTGACCATATCAGCAATGTGATGCTTAGACGAATGCGGTGAGCGGCCGTGATTGCGCATGTCCGGCACAATGATGCGGCTTTTTTCAGCCAGACTGGAGCAGACGGCATGCCAATTCCGGCCTGAGCCGAGCAAACCGTGCAATACGATTAGCTCGGCACCGCTTGTGCCATATTCTTTATAAAACAGTTCCATGATCGAGGAGAGCCTTTGGTGGTTACATAAACATTTTTTTTTGAGCGACAGACAGGGCTGTGCGTCAATCCTGCAAGTTGGCGAGAAAGCGCTCGGCGTAGAGACGCAGCCCGGTGACCGGCTCTGCGGTGATCGGCTGTAAATCGAGCGAGAATGCTGCACTCGCCTGTCCAGCCCAGTGAATGTGCAGCATCAGCGCTGCCCCCATCGCTGTTGCCTGCGGCACTTCAGTCAGGACCACCTCTCTCGGTGCCTGTAACATAGCGAGCAGGTGAGTGAACCAGGCATTGCGGACAAAGCCGCCATCGACAACTACTTTGGTGGTCTCTTCCGAAGCCACAGAATCGATGCAGTAGCTGGTGAGCGCTGCAAGGTCGAGACAGAGCCGGGCATACGCTTCTTCAGCCGATTCGAACTGCGATAAATCCCAATTGCCCGAGTGGCAATTCGGAAACGGGCCAGAGCCGTGCAGGGTTTCCGGCACCAGTGCCCGTTCACCTGACTCTGCAAAAAAGCCATGCAGGAAGGCTTCAACCGCGCGTGCAGAAGCCGTGCTGGCTGGTTCCGGCGCCCTGCCAAAATAATTGGCGATCCGTTCCAGTTGCACTTCATGTTCGCGACCGGCAAACAGCCGTGCAGCACGCACCGGTTTGCGCTGAGGTGTCAGATAGTAGAGCCGATCCTCGGCCAGATCACGCTCGCTCAAGTTGAATTCTGCGCCTGGATTTTGTGCGATAATCCAGGTGCCGGTGGATAGCAGCACAAAATGTTCGTTGCTGAGAGCGCGGCTGAACGGCACGAGCGCGCTCGATGAATCATGCAAGCCTGTGCCGACAAGGATGTTTTGTTCGCCGTGAAAGCGTTGACGATAGGCCGGCTTGAGCGAGAGAACTGCATTTTCAGGCAGCAAATCCGGCAGCTTGTCGCGCCATTGTGCTGCAGAAAGAGCCGGCTCGCTCAATTGGCTCTGCTCAAAGTCCCACAAGCCGGTGTGGCAACCGAGTGAGGTTGCTTCAGAAAATGATTTGCCGGTCAGATGAGCGATAATGAATTGCGGCAGGAAAAGCGTTTGGTGAATGTTTGCTGCCAGCCCGCTATGTTCGTTGGTTAGCCAATAAAGCTGCTTGGCAGCATTCAAAAACATGCCGAGCGGTGGCGTTGCCAGGCGGGCAAAACCGCCGGGTAGCTCTGAAAAGTGATCGAGATATTTTTGGTGAAACGCCTCACCCGGATCGGACAGATAGGAGTAAACTGGGGTCGCCGGATCGCCGGCTTCGTGCACATGCACGACAGTCGCGCCGAAAGTGGTCACATTTATCGCGCGCACGGCAAAATCAGTCTGCGCACCGATTTCTTGCAGAGCATCATCCAGCCATTGCAGCATGTGCGGCAAATCATCATAAATCAGGCCATTTTTGCCGGAAATTTCCGGGATGTTTACCGAGCTTTCATGAACGACGCGAAGGTTTTGATCGAAGAGAATCAGCTTTTTATTGGTTTTGCCAATATCGAAAACCAGCGATACATCTTGCATGTCGACTCCGGTGTAAATGTAAACAGCTATGAAAATGCCAGCGTGGCAAAACATTATGTTCAAAAATAAATCTTTTTGCATAAAATGCAATTTTTTTGCAGCGATGGATTACTCAGATATGGACATGGCCAAAAAGCGGGAATATTTGGGTTCAAGTTTTGGACAATTATGGAAAGTCTGGGTTTAAATTGGCTGATAACTTTTTAGCTATGCCCAATTCACAGATATGCGCTTTGCCGCTTAGAGCGATTTTTGTTCGGTGCAGGAAGATAGAGAGTCGAAGGACCTCCTGGTACAAATTGATTTCAGACGATTTTTTCCTTCGGCCTAAATAAATTGCCTTCCTCATGCACAGAAATTATGTTCGCATTTGTCAGATGGATGGTAAGTATTTAAGTCAGGCGCCAATCAATAATCAGAAATGCATCAGCATGAGCATTTTTTTCCTTTGTCAGCACACCCGGCAGGGGACAAATGCAGACCAAAGGGACAAACATAGGAATGACCTTCATCAGCTATGCCAGAGCAGATCAGGACTTTGCCCTCCGATTAGCGCATGATTTGCGTGCGGCTGGAGCGGACATTTGGCTGGATCAGCTCGATATTGCTTCCGGGCAGCGCTGGGATCACGAGGTGCATCGCGCATTGGGAGCCTGCGAATCGTTCATCGTTGTGCTGTCTCCCACTTCGGTGGCCTCGGAAAATGTTTTGGATGAGCTCGCCTTCGCGCTCGACAAAAAGAAAACCGTGCTGCCGGTTTTGTATCAAAGCTGCGACATGCCTTTCCGGCTGATTCGTATCCAATACAGCGATTTTACCGGCGAATATGCCAGGGGGATGAAAAATCTGCTATCTGTGTTGAAAATTCCTGCACCCAAGCCACCGACAGCAGCACCACAAGCGCAGTTGACTACGGCAAAAGCCGGCAAAAATGCGCAGCCCAACGATGAACAGACTTCCAGGCTGGTGCAAGACTCGCAGGCGAATCACCCGCTTAAAGCAAAGCGCAATCCCGGCTGGCTGTGGCAATACAAGGGCACTGTGCTGACTGTGTTGGCCCTGGCCATCGTTTGCACCATTCTGGCACTGAATGACTGGCCAAAAGGAAAAATCAGTCTGGGCGGTGGCGATCTGAGCCAGCAGGCAGAAGCTGAGCGCCCTGCGCAGAAAAATGACGAAACACATTACAGACCGGTGGTACTTACGCTGCGCACAAAACCTGCGACGCTCTCTGCTGATCAAGTAAAAGCGATGCTGATCGAAAAAGACTTTTACGATTTACAAAGGAACAAATCGGGCAAAGGTGTGACTAATGTCTATGAAATACAGGCAAACGGCCAGGTGGTATATGATGGAACCACCGGACTGTATTGGCAGCAGAGCGGTTCGTTAGATTACATGGCTTTCAAAGATGCTCAGGCGTATATCACCAAACTCAATGATGACAAATTTGCTGGCTATGATGACTGGCGTTTACCGACGGTAGAAGAGGCGATGTCGCTGATGGAACCGGAAAGGAAAAATGGTAATTTGTTCATCGAGCCGATTTTTGACAATAAGCAATATTGGATTTGGACTTCTGACAAAGCTGCTGCCCGCCGCGTTTGGCTCGTCCTTTTCGACTTTGGCCATTGCTACAACCCTGCCTACGACGACTTCTCCGTTCGAGCAGTACGTTCTTGAATTGTGCAGCCACGAAATCTTTGTGCAAAAAATATTGCGACCTTTTGGATTTTATCATTTGTCTTGCATGCATCGCAGATAGAAGGATTGAACCATGCGCGTCACGCCTCACAAAATAGTCGAGCCTGAATCCAGCGCCCTTCCTGGTCATGGTTCCGTTTCCAATGCCGATTTGCAGCAGGGCATCAACCGGGTTTTCCGCTCAACGCTGTCACCGCTTTCACTGGGATTAAGCGCGCTCTATGCGATGCTGGCTGTTGCCTTTGCCTTGCGGGAATCCCAGGAAGTCGGTGCGCCGCTCGCCATAGCCGCGCTCATCACAAGTTTGACCTGCCTTACCATAAGAATTATTATCGGCAGAAAAGCTTTGCCGCTTGAATGGGCTGTTCCAGCCGGTGCGTTCATGCTGGGACTGGTGGCATTCAATTGCCTGCTGCTGGTTTTGCTGTTGAAAGAGCCGCATCAATCGGTGTTTTTATTGTTGACGGTGATGTGCGGCGGATTCGTGCTGTTGTCACGCCTGTGGCTGACGCTGTTTCTGCTTTTTTGCTCTGCAGGTTGGTGCGCTGTGGTGATTTGGATCAATGATTATAGCGGGCTTTGGACTGATTACGGAATAACACTTTTCTACGCGATGGTCTTATCGGTATTAGCGCATATCGTCCGGCGGCGCTCGATGGAGAAGCTTGAACGCTATCGGGTACAGCACGAAATGAAAAATGCCGAATTGGCCCTGGCCCTGGTGTCTGAAGAGGAAGCGCGCGAGTTTGCTGAAAACTCCAGGCACAAGCTGGAAGCAGCCATACGAACCGCCAACCGCAGCCAGCAACGCTTTCGCCGCCTCACCGAAGCCACGTTTGAGGGGCTTGTCATCCACGATGGAGGCAAAATCATCGACACCAACGCCGCATTCGTTCGGCAATCCGGTTACAATGAAAATGAGATTATCGGTGTGAGTTTGCTGGCGCTGTTTGCGCCACAATCGCGAGAACGGACTATGCGAAACATCCAAACTCCGCCCGAGCAGCCATTCGAAGCGGAATTTTTGCGCAAGGACGGTAGCTCCTTCCCGGCAGAAATTTACAGCCGCCAGCTGTCAGAAAAAGGTCACAGCCTGCAGGTCACAGCAGTGCGAGATATTACTTTGCGCAAGGCTGCAGAACAGGCTATCCGCGATAGTGAAGCATTATACCGCCAAATGTTCGAGAAAAATGAGGCGATCAAGTTGCTGGTCGATCCGGCCAGTGCCGTGATTGTCGAAGCCAATTCGGCGGCATGCAAGTTCTACGGTTACAGCCAGCAGCAACTCAAGGGCATGAAGGTCGCCGAAATCAATACCGCCTCACCCGCGTTGATCCTAAAAGAAATGGAACGCGCCGCTGCTGAAGAAAAGCGTTTTTTTACTTTTAAACACAAGTTGGCTTCCGGTGAAATTCGCGATGTCGAAGTCTATACCGGCCCGGTCACAGTACGCGGACGCATGTTGCTGTATTCGATTATCAATGATATCACTGAACGAAAAAAAGTCGAACGCAAACTGCGTCAAATTGTGGAAGCGACGTCATCCTACACCGGCAAGGATTTCTTCAATTCTCTTGTTCGCTCTCTGGCCAATGCGTTGGAAGTGCAGCATGCTTTTATCATGGAGCTGGCGGATGTGCAGAACAAGAAGCTGCGCACGATCGCGCATTGGAATGGTCAGACTTTTGGGCAGAAGGGCGTGTTTGAAATACGGGACTCGGCGGCTGAGCAAATATTGAAGCGAGAAGCAATTTACTTGCCGGAAAACGCCCGGCAAATCTATCCGAATGATCCCTGGCTGACCCGGGAAAAAATTGAAGCGTTTTACGCCATTTCGCTGTTTGACGCCAATGGCAATGTGCTTGGGGCGCTCGGCATTATGCACAATAAGCCGCTGCAACGCACATGGCCGGCGGAATCTGTACTGAAAATTTTTGCTGCGCGCGCGGTCAACGAGATCGAGCGAACATTAGCGGAACAGGCCCTGCGTGACAGCGAAGAGCGCTACCGCCGATTTTTTGAGGAAGATTTAACCGGTGATTTTATTTCCACTCCGGATGGTAGACTGTTGGCCTGCAATCCGGCTTTCGCTAAAATTTTTGGCTTCGATTCGGTTCAGGATGCGATGAAAGTGGATGTGTTTTCACTTTATCCAAACCACCGAGAACGCAACAAATTAATGCGGCGGCTATTGCGCGAGAAAAAGCTCGAATCGATTGAAGTGGAGTTTGTGCACACCAGCGGCAGACCCATTTACGCCATCGAAAATGTGATTGGCAAGTTTGATGTAAATGGCGATTTGGTGGAAATGCGCGGCTATATTTTTGACATCACCGAGCGCAAAATTCTCGAAGACCAACTGTTGCATTCCCAGAAAATGGAGGCAGTCGGCCGGCTGGCCGGAGGCGTTGCGCATGATTTCAATAATTTGCTGACAGCGATCACCGGTTATAGTGGGTTGATCTTGAGCAATCTTGATGACAAAAACCTGATTCAAAACGAAGTGGAAGAGGTTAAAAAAGCCTGTGAATTGGGTGCGGCCCTGACTTCCCAACTGCTCACTTTCAGTCGCCGGCAGGTTCAGCAACCACGCCTGCTCGACTTGTATCAGGTGGTGACCGATCTGAAGACTTTGGTAAAACGCCTGGTCGGAGAAAACATCGCGCTGGACATGAAATTGGAGGAAAATCTCGGTTACATCCGCGCAGATTTGGGCCAAATTAAGCAAGTCCTCATGAATCTGGCCGTCAATGCGCTCGATGCAATGCCTTTCGGTGGCAAAATGACCATTGAGCTGTACCGAAAAGCATTTGATGGCAGTGAGCAGTTCGAAAATGAGCCGATTCGCGCAGGGGAGTATATCGCGTTGGAAGTGAGGGACACCGGGCATGGTATGGACGAAGAAACACAATCGCATATTTTTGAACCGTTCTTTACTACCAAGGCTCACGGCAAAGGCACAGGCCTGGGCTTGTCGACGGTATACGGCGTCGTCAAGCAAAGCGGCGGGTACGTTGACGTGCATAGCGATGCTGGCGAAGGTACCGTCATTACCACATTTTTTCCATTGGTCGATGAGCAGGAGGCGACGCAGGAGTTGGAGTTGACACGTTTCAAATTAAGGCGCGGCAAGGAAACGATTTTGCTGGTGGAAGATGAACACGGCGTGCGACGAGTGACGCGGATGGTGCTGGCGAAAAACGGCTACAATGTGCTCGAAGCACAAGATGCCGATGAAGCCTTGGTGCGGTACAACCAGCACAATGGCGCAATCGATTTGCTGATCAGTGACATGGTGATGCCCGGTATGAATGGCCAGCAATTGGCGCAGCGGCTTAAGTCTATCGTGCCTGGATTGAAGGTGCTTTTCATTTCAGGCTATGTTGACAACGACCAGCTTTTTAAAAATGAAGACGAAATCAGTGAGCCATTTCTGCAAAAGCCGTATTCTCCGGATACACTGCTCATGAAGGTGCAGGAAGTGCTGGGCGACTGATTCCATAAAATTCTATTTGCCCGCCATCAATGCCCGTTTTCGATACGCAGCTTCGGTACGCTTGCACGTAATTGATGCCATGTCTCCGACTCAAAAGCCCACATATCGCCAAATACACGCTCGCCATCATGCCCGCCAAAAAGTACGAATCGCCGGTTTTTGTTATCGTACACCATTGCTGAATGGTTGCGGGCGGATGGGCCTTCGGCTGCAAGGAGACGCCAGCCTGTTTCATCAAAAATCCAGCTGTCGTTGGTGCGTGCTTCACCGTTCCACCCACCAAATCTGAGCGCGTAGCCGTGTTCGGGTGCGTAGGCAATCGCTGCATTGTAACGCCGGGAGCCGCTGCCTTCCGGTAGCATTTTCCAGTTGTTGCCGCTCCATTGCCAAACTTCACCGGCTGTGCGTTCGCTGTTTTGCCCGAACAGCACGATAGCCGCGCGTTTTTCATCGTAGATCATGGTTGCGCCGCTTTGTGGGGCCGGGCCGGTGTCGCTCACCAGTTGCCACTTTTCACCATCCCACTCCCAGGTATCGCGGAGCCGATTCACACGGTCTCTTTCGCGATTATAACCCCCGAATAACACCAAACGATTGCGTTCGGTGTCAAAAACCATGCTCGCTTCAGCACGAGCGGCAGGGCCCATGCCGCTGATCTCATGCCAGTTCTGGCCATCCCAACGCCAAAAATCATTGAGAAACGTATCGCGCAATTCCTCCGTGCCGAACAAGACGCGATTTCCACCAAACAGGAGCACGCCGCCATTTACCGGGTCTGCGCACATGGCCGGAAAAGTGCGCGCCGGCGGACCGGTTTGAGCCTTGCGCTGCCAGCGGCCATTGTGCCATTCCCAGGTATCGCTGCACACAAGTGAGTCATTGGCTCCGCCAAACAGCACAATCCGGTCCCTCGCCAAATCGTAGGCCAGGGCGTGAGCATTGCGAACCTGCAAGCGCGCCTCGCGGGCCGGATTTTCGAGTACAGGCTGTTCAGAGCGACAGCTTGATAACGCGATTCCAGCCAATACCAAAATGCTGAATTTTGAAAAATACATTCAGTTCTTTCAATTTTATATGGAATGTTTTGCGTCTGGCTAAAGATTGGGCAGAAGTCCTGCGCCGAAACACTTTAAGCGACAGCTTCGGCGCAGAAATTGTTCAACTGATAGATTTTCAATGGAGTGGAATCTGAAGGAGAGATATGCTGAAAACGCCTGCGAATTAGATCCCCTGTTCAAAAAGTTCTTTAAAACGCATGACGCTGGCGAAGATACCCTCAGCAATATCCTGTTGGAATTTACCGGATTTCAACAGCTTTTCTTCCCTGCGGTTGGAAATGAATGCGGTTTCGACCAAAATGTTCGGCATCGACGCACCGATCAGCACATAATAGCCAGCCTGCTTGACGCCTCGATTGCGAATACTGATGCGTTTCGAGACTTCGGCCTGCACCAACGCAGCGAGATCCTGACTTTCCTGCTGATACGCGTTTTGTGCCAATGTCAACAAAATAAAGCTCTCATTCTGGAATTCAGAATAGAGCGAAGTGTCCTTCTCGTAGTTGATTACAGCATTTTCACGCCGCGACACTTCGAGTGCTTCTTCGGTTTTTGCCTGACCGAGAAAGTAGGTCGTCACGCCATTCACGCGGGAGTTGCGATTCGAATTGGCATGGATGCTGAGAAACAGCTTGCCTTGTGCCTGATTCGCCAATTTGGTTCGATCTTTCAGCGGGATGAAACGGTCATCGTCGCGGGTCATCACCACCTTGATGTCGCTGCGATCCTTAAACAGGTCGCGCAATTTGAGGCCGATGGCGAGGGTAACGTGTTTCTCATAAAGCTTGCTTGGGCCGATGGCGCCCGGATCATGACCGCCATGGCCGGGATCGATTACGATTGTATCGATCAGCCATTTTTGTTTTTCAGATTCGAGCGTTTTAAGCAAATCCGGTGAAACGCGCTCTTCGGTTTTTAGCGAAACCAGCACTTCGTGCGCAGCAGCGTCGGTGTAAATTTTGCGAGATGCGATTTCGCCATTGATCTTGAAGGAAAGTTGCGCCGATTGACCGAGTTGCACCGGCACTATTTCTTTGATGAATTCGCCAATGCTGTCTTTTCGAACCTGAAGACCATTCACTGAGCCTTTGTAAATATCGACATAAAGCCAGCCGTTTGTGACACGTGAATTGATGTGCGACGATTCGAGCGCTTTTTCCGCTTTGATACGAATCAGAGTGCCGTTGGCTTTTTCTTCAATCTGCAAGTCCGTAATGCGCGTATAAGGCGATGATTTGACTTCCGGCTGCGGCGGGGCGGGAGGTGGTTCCGTTTTCGCAACCACAACTGGCTGAGCAGGCGCAGACGTCGGCGTGCTCGCAAGGCTTTTCAGCAGCGTCGGCTTGTTGCCAAGATAGGGCGAAATCAGGTGCAAAAAATGTGTCGTCGGCACGTAAACTTCATGATTGCGATAGTGGGTGCTCACCGGCATCTGAATCATCTCGTCGTCGATGGAGACAAACGGATTCAGCGCAGTCACTTTAACTTCTATGTCGCCAATATAAAGGATAGCTTTGCGGGTATTGTTGCTGTGATAGGTTTGCAGATTGAGAATTTCTGCAAGTTTATCCACCGAGATAAAAGCGAGATCGTCGGTTTCTGCAAATGTGGCGGATGGTAATGTGTGGCGTGTTCCATCGACAATAGCTTCCAATTGAAAGGCCTGGCCATAGCCGGCCGATTGAAACAGCCCGACAAGGGCGATGTTCAGCATGCATCGGAATGACAAACGCACGGTTTTTTTAATCATATTATGTGGTTAAGATTGTGATTCTTCTTCTTCACTGAGTTGCTGGCTGGCTTGTTTCAACAAGGCTTTTTCATCCTGTGTCAGATTTTCATATCCGACCTCGTTGATCTTGTCGAGAATGTGGTCGACACTCTCGCGCAAGCGGATCGATTGCTGGCGCTTTTTAGCTTGCTTCACCACTTCCCTTGATGCCTTTTGTCGTCGAATCCAGGTCCCGGCTGCGGAAACCCGCCAGTCGATTTTAAGGTAAAGAAATCCTACCAGCATTCCGCCGAGATGCGCAAAGTGCGCGACGCCATCGTTTGTGAAGAAACCAGCAAATAACGCTAGCCCGGCCAGTGCCGTGACCAAATATTTTGCTTTAACATGGATCGGCAAAACCAGCAGGAACAGAAACGTGATTTCGCGTTCGGGGTCGATAAGGGCAAAAGCGAGAAGGATGCCGTAAATTGCTCCGGAAGCTCCAATGATGATATTGCTGGAGGGAAAGACCCATATATTGAAAAGTGCTTGAATCACGCCGGCCCCAATGCCGCAGATGATATAATATTTTAAAAAGGCCTTCGAACCCCAGGCCCCTTCCACTTCGGTGCCAAATAGCCACAGGATCAACATGTTGAAAAAGAGATGTAGCAATCCGCCGTGCAGAAACATATAAGAGAACACTTGCCAGATCATAAAATGGCGCAGGAAATTGGTTTGCAGGCCGAATATTTCGGTGAAGCTCATTCCACCTATCTGCTGCACCACAAAAACAGCGATATTGGCGATGATCAAATATTTGACCATCGGGGTGATCGAACCACCCAATCCGACACGATATCTCTCTGCTGAATAATTCATAAGACTGCTTGCATCCTGTTTATTTAAGTATATTCTCCTTGAGAAAAGCCATCTTTGGGATTGTTCGACAAAGACTGACTGATCTCGCATGCCGTGTTCCGGCGAGGGTCACCTCTCCACAATTCGCTTCAAGTGGTAAGATACAACATTTATTAAAGAATTGATGAAACCATTTACAGTAATTATAGATTTTTTTCGACCAATTGCCGAATCTAATTTGAGATCGGCTATCCTCACAGCTGTTTCCACGCAATGATATCATCATTATTGTTTGAATTTACTCGGTAAAAATCAAGCAAAAAGATTGTTCAAGCTGACGCGGATCCATCACAGCGCTTGCAAAAATCAAATGAAAACCCTAATATTGACATTCTGTTAAAATTGATCGCTCCGGACAACAAAATGCATTCTGCCGCAACCCTTGAGCAGGTGCATACGTTGAAATGCAGGGACTGCCGCGCGAACTGGTCGATTCTGAGAGTAGGAGAGGGAGAAATGGGACTACGTCATTCGATTCGAGTATACTTTCGAAGAATTATATCAAATTTATATAGTCACGAAATCCTGACGTTGATTTATTTGCTGGCAACTGGCCTCATAACCGTGCTACGCGCTCCACAAGTTGCCAACTGGCAAAATATCCTGCTATTCCATTTTGCCCTGAGCATCGTCATCATTGCGTACAGTTTTGTTCCTGAGAACCTGTTTCGCGGCGCGCATTTTGTACGGAGCTGGTACCTCTTCTTTCTTTTTCCGTTGCTCTTCAAAGAATTAACAACGCTCACCCAAAGTCTGTTCCCCTATTATCTGGAGCCTTATTTAATTCGATCTGAGCTGTTTCTGATCGGCTTATACGACCAGTACTTTAGCTGGATTGCGCGCACGCCTTTGCTAACAGAGATCATGGCTTTTTCCTATTGGAGCTACTATCTGATGATTTTTGGCATTGGCATCTATCTCTATCGTTCAATCGGAGAGACTGAGCACAACTTCTACCTGTTTAAAATTTTCGCCACTTTCCTCTTCAGCTATTCGTTGTTTATTCTGGTGCCGGTGCGGGGACCGCATCATGCTATGAATAACATCGATCCTACCAGCCTCGACGGCTACCTTTTCCAATCAATCATCCTCTTTATGCAGAGCAAAGGCTCAACCATCGGAGCGGCATTTCCAAGTTCACACGTTGCAGTCGCATGGATTTGCGTATTTACGTTACGCCAATTTGAGAAACGTGTGTATTATATGTTAATGCCTTTGATGATTCTTTTGATGGTTTCGGTCTTTTATTTGCGATACCACTACTTTTTGGATGCAATTTTCGGATATTTTCTCGCAATTTGGCTGGAACGCCGATATATACTGATGTCCGAAAAAGTAAAATTGCGATTCATCGAAAAAAGAATCGATTCCAATCTTGTTCTCAAACAAGAATATGAATTGGATAACTGACCCTGATTACGTTATTGCAATTTTCGCCATCGCTCTGTATTAGGTTGAAACAATTGAACGCACCTGTTGCAAAAATATCGAATACGATTTTGCAAAAAAAACCGCTGAGCGAGACGTGGTACGCTGAGAGTGCTGCAAAACAATGGCACTACCGATGCCCTGCAAGTTTGGCATGCTAATTGTCTGAGTGGTTTTGTTGTGAGGACTTTGACGCCGTGGCGGCGCCGCCCACTGTCTTCCGTAATTAGTGTACCAACCTATTCATTTCAGTCAGGTTAAACAACTCGTGAAAAAGACAACTTTTATTCTCATAGCCAGTTCACTTCTCATTTGCTCACAATCTCTTTTGGCTCAAACGACTATTTTTGGCGGCAGAGGTTTGTTGCGCACGCATTCGGCCGAGGTCATCGGTAAATCACATTTTTATGTGAACAGCTTTTTTATGACCTTTCTGCAGGCTGAACAATCGCAAACATCTCTGGGCAAAGATTATACACTTTCCCTCGGCCTGACTTTTGGGCTGACCGAGCATCTGGAAGTGACCAGCCGCCTGACACCATATCAGGATGATCAGGCACATATCTGGGGACCTCCTGGTGACACTGAAATCGGGATCAAATTTCAAACACCCTTTTCCGGTGCGTCCATTTTAACTGCAGGCCATATTTTTGTGAAAATTCCGACCGCCCGTACGCACAATGTAGCCTATGAGCCGTACTCATCAGACAAAGTTGGCATCGGTATGATGGCTATCGCCACTTTTGATATGACCAACACTTTTCCACTGTTTCCTTTGAAAATGCATTTGAATTTTGGCTATATGGACCACAATGCATCGGATGGCTATTTTACGGACAATGAAGATCAATTTTTAATGCGGTTAGGGTTTAAATTTCCCATCCGCTCGTCGGTGCTGTATTCAGAATATTCAGCGGAAGTTTTTGCACAAAACGCGATTGTCGATAAATATAGTCTGAATTCGCAGCGTGTGACGCAGGGCATCAAGTTTCTCGGGCCCTGGAATTTGATCTTCGATGTCGCTATCGATGTCTCGCTCTCACAAAAACCACCTGCCAATACGAGTTCGCCCTTCCTGAAAAAATACGCGGACTGGAAGGTGGTCGCCGGGATTAATTATCCAATGGTACTGCGCCGACGCCGCAGCTCGCGGACAGATCAACTTGCAAAAAAGGCAAGCGAAGAAGAGAAAAAGAAATTGCAGGAAGTGCTCGATAGCCGCCAAAATCTTGGCGAAGAGCTGAAAAAGATGGAAGAGTCGCTTCAGCCGGCAGAAAAAGCTGAAGGCAAAAAGAAAGAGAATAACAATAATTCAGAAGAAGAAAACAATAGATAGCCTGAAATTCATGGATGAGAAACTGGGTTCGATTCATAGGGATACAATGAGCAAGCTAAAATCTATTTTCACACCGTTCGCGATTCTTGTCTGCACAGCATTAAATGCTTTTGCATCGGTGGCCGTCTCCAGACCCGTTACAAGCGGTGCCCTTTCGGTGACCATGCAGCAGGAAAAATCGCTGGAAAGAGTTGCGACACGCCTTCTCAGCACAGCTGTTGAAAAATTTGACGACAAAGCCTATTGGCATGCTACACGAGAGCTGATCATTTTGCTCGATTTTTATCCGAGCTTCAGCAAAACCGATGGCGTGCTCTATTATCTAGGCGAGAGCTTGTACCAAATGGAAATGTACAATTCAGCAGCAAAGATTTTCCGCTATATGGCAGCAAATTATCCGCAAAGTGATTACCTGCCCAAAACCCTGCTGAGCCTGCAAAAGCTGCACTACAATGTTCAGGAAATGGAAAACAGTTTGAATTATTTCGTGGGCATTACCACCCGCTTCCCCGATGATGAAGTGCTGGATGGCGCTTACTATTACGGCGGCATGGCTTATTTCCATCAAAAGAACTACGACGAAGCGATCAAAGCCCTGGGGCGGGTGCGCTCGCGCAGCGAGTACTACGATTATGGTCTTTACACCGTAGGCCTCAGTTTCTTAAAAAAAAAAACATTCAGCAATCCGTCAAAGTCTTTCGCAAGCTGACGACTTTACCTGTCCTGAGGGATGAGCGGCAGGATGTCATCACTGCTTCCCATCTCACTCTAGGCTATATTTACTACGAGCTGGGATTTTTCCAGGAAGCGATCAAGCATTTTTCGAATGTCCCACGAGACGACGATGTTTACAAGGAGGCGCTGCTGGCGATCAGTTGGTCTGCCATTAAGATGAACAACTATCAGCAGGCCATCATCACATTGAATGAACTGGTAAAGATTGGCAATGAAGAAAAATACACTGAAGAAGCACATTTTTTGCTGGGCCAATGCTATCTTGAACTCGGATTCTACGATTTTGCTGTCAATGAGTTCGATGTGATTATCGATCAGTTTCCAGCAAACAATGACTATACTGACCGGATTGTTGAAGTTGAGCACGGCATGCTGCAACAACGCAAAATGGCGGAGCAATTGCGAATCGACTTGCTCTTGCTGGAAACCAAACTGCTCGATCTGATTCCCCTCGATCACCTCAGTGAGAGAGGCGCGGTTCCCGGGCATATCGAAGAAGAAAAGAAGAAAATCGATGAAACGCGCGACAGTCTGGTTCAGCTCATTCTGGAAGAGCGCAAGACATTTGATGAATTTCAGTGGGGCGTTCAGGATATGCAGGAAGAGATCGCGCGCAAAAGCAGCCGCAAACATTGGCGAACCTATGCTGAGTACGGCAAGGCGCGCTGCTATTTCCTGAAAACGATGCCGAGCAACTAATTTCGGCTTGAAAAATGATTGTAAGCACCGCTTGCATGGATGCGAAGCGGAAAAATAAACAGAACAGAAAAATGGATTTTTCGCTGAATTGCAATACCAAAAAACAAGAGAAAGTGGACAAATGCAGGCGAAAGGCAGCGGTGAGAATGTCGATGCATGAGAAAACGTATTTCAACTCTTTCGCGCGCTTGGCAAATGCCAAAACGGTGCTTTGGTGCATGCTGGTGTTTGCCATGCCTGCCTGGGCACAAAATGGTGATGCCACCACCTCCTCGGGCAGCGGCGATTTTTCCTTTTTCCAGGGCGATGCATATAACATCGATAAGGCTATCGCAGCCAGCGAAGAGTTGCTTGCCAATCAGCCAAATAGCGAATTTGCTCCCAGTGTGATGTTTCAACTGGTTGAGCTGTACTATCGCAAATCTTACGACGAACTGCAGAACAAGATGGCTGAATATGAAGAGCAATTGAACCAATTCGAAAATGGCAATCTGAAGAACGAGCCGACCATTCCGCGGGTGTCCTACCAGAAAACCATTTCAACCGGCTACCGGTTGCTCGAACAATACCCGACCACGGCCTACCTCGACAGAATTATTTACAGAATGGCCATCTGCCATTTGCTGGAAGGCAATACCGATCAAGCGATTGCTTATTTTGTTAAGCTGACCAACGAATACAAATCGAGCAGCTTTGTCGATGAAGCTAACTTCCGCATTGGTGAGCAGTATTTTGAGCAGGGCAATTACCATCAGGCAATTGAATATTATAACCGCTTGCTGAACAGTTGGGAAAGCCCGTTCTTCGACATGGCGCTCTATAAGCTGGCCTGGTCTTATTACAATATCAACGACCATGCGAAAGCAATCAGCACTTTTATTTTTCTGATTGATGACCTCAGTCAGATCGAAAAATCCCAGGTTGAGTCCCAGGGTGTCAGCAATGCCGACTTGCGCGAAGAAGCTGTCAGCTACGTGGCCGAGAGTTTTGCCGAAAATGGTGGAGCAGCCGCGGCAGAAAAATTCCTGATCGATATTGGTGAAAAAGAGTACAGCAAGACCATTTTTATTCGTCTCGGCGAAATTTATCAGGAGCGCAATTTTTACGACGAATCGAATGCGACCTATCGTGCCATTTTGCGCCTCTGGCCATTGCACCATACTGCTCCCGAAGTCCAAACCAAAATCATCAAAAATCTTGTACTGACTGAGCAATTTGCTGAAGCTGAAAAGGAACGCGAACTCCTGGTGTCCAAATATGGGCCGGGATCGGATTGGCTCGCCAAACACCCGGAAGGTGAAGGCCGTGAAAAGGCGCTGAAACTGGCAGAAGAGAATTTATACATTCTGGGAACCGAAGCGCAAAAACGCGGCATGGAAAACAAATCAAAACGTGATTTGAACCTCGCCATTATCCGATATCAGGAATTTGTCGATAAATTTCCAGCAAGCGAACGAGCACCCCAGGTGCAGTTTTATCAAGGTGAAGCCTATTATGAGCTCGGCGATTATGTCAGTGCTGCCGAAGCGTATGCCAATGTCGTGGTCTCCTATAGTGAATCTGAATTCGCTTCCAATGCCGCCTATAATCGCGTGCTGGCGAACTTTAAATTGCTCGATGCTCAAACAGCAACTCCGGGTGATTCAATCACCTTCTACGTTGAAGATTTTCTGGGCAATGGTGTCACCGAGCCGGTAAAAGTGCCCAGTCAGCTTTTTGGCGAAATGCTGCAAGCGTGCAATGATTTCGCAAAATACCTGCCTGATGACCGCAAAGCACCGGAAGTCTTGATGAAGTATGGGGAAGCGCTTTTCAATCTCAACAGATATGCTATGGCTCAGCAGGCATATACTATGGTTGTCAATCGTGGTTTTGAAACGCCCTACACCGTGCAAGCCTACAATATGATTGCGCAAAGCGCATTTCAGGCTGGCGATTTTATGACAGCGGATCAGTGGTATCAGAGACTCGCGACGGAATATCCTGATTCGATGAAGTATGTCGAGAAAGCCAAAACAATGATGGCGTCAGCAAAATTTAAAATGGCTGAGGGCTTGAAGGAAGCGGGCAAATCGGAAATTGCAGCAATGGCGTTCGAGAACATCGCTACCTCAACCGATAATGACGAAATCGCCGAACGTTCGTTATTGCAGGCGGCAACGCAGTACGAGCAGGCCGGCAATTTAATCAAAGCCATCGTTCGGTATGAAAATTTGCGCTACAAAGTGCCAAACTCGGAAAAAGTGGCTGAATCACTTTACAAAGCTGCTACGTTGTCGGAAAAACTCCCTGACTACACTCGCGCTTCAGAAAATTACATCGAATTGGTGCGCTTGCGTCCCAATTCTGAATATGCTCCCAAGGCGTTGTTCAACGCTGCTGTGGCGCTGGAAAATGCCAATCTGCCAGAGCAGGCGGTAAATGTTTACCGGCGCTATGCCGAAAGCTTCAACGATGACCCGGATCGCCACCTGGAAGCGCTGATGAAAGTCGGCGAATTTTCCTTCAATGAAGGAGACTACGCGGGCGCAAAACAGACATGCGAGCGGTTGATCGGATCATTTCAACAGTTCCGCAACAAGGGGCAAATGGTTGATGAATATTTGCCCGCACACGCGCAATTTATTCTGGCGCAAATCGTCCATGCGAATTATCGCAAGGCGAATATCGGCGCCAATTTTAAGGTGGATTTTGCCCGGAAACAGAACCTGTTGAATCAGGTGACACAGGCATGCCGAAGCACTATTGAGTATAAAATTGCCGATTGGACGGCTGGCGCGCTTTATTTGATGGGCTCAGCCTGGGAAGACATCGCCCGCGCGATGTACGAAGCGCCACGCCCTAAAGAGTTGGATGCCGAATCGATGCAGCAATATGAGGATAAATTGCTGGCTTCGCTCAAACCGTTCAAAGAAAAGGCTATACAGCAGTACCGTGCCAACCTGCAACTCGCCGAGAAAACCAATCTCGTCAATGAGTGGGTCACTCGCAGCCGCGTCCGTGCGGAGCAGCTAACCGTTGAGCTGGGGCTGGCGAATGGTATCGGCACCAGTGCAATTAATCTGCCGCCGGAAAGTCGTGCATCCAACAATTAGGATGGTTTGCCGCCTGATGCTCGATCAATAGTCATGAAGTAGAATAAAGCAACAAGCGGCACCCGATTGCCGTGTGGCACATCGCCGAGCATGAACATTAACAGCAGATGCCTATGAAAGTGAAAACAAAGACAGCGATCATGTTTTGTGGACTCACCATGTTTTTGTTTTGCATAAGTGCGGCCACCGCACAAACGCAACAGCAGGAGCAGGGTGCCCAAAAGGGCGAGCAGCAACAGCAGGCTGGTGACAAAAACACCGGCCCGGACATTTCCACTTCCGGGAAAAAAGCCCGCATTCTGCTCGACAAAATTGACGTTGTTGGTACATTGGCAAAGCCTCAGGCCATCTTCATTATTCCAGGTACAGATCCGAAAGTAGATGGCATTTTGGTAGACCGTTCATTCTTTGCGGAAATCTTTCGCCCCGTTGAAAAGGATTTTTTCCCACAAAAAGGGCGCAGAAAATTCCGTGGCGCTATCCCTTGGTAGCTACATTATCTGAGCATGAAACGTGCGCTTGTTTCGCAGATTCCTGCGCGACAAAGGTAAACCTGAAACTCAGATCGTGTTCCAGTCTGTTCAGCACCCATCTGACTTTTGCGACCGCAGGATGCTGTTCGCTCTAATTTTCGTCATTCCCGATATTGGGAAAAAGTATTCGAAATGGATGGCCCTCTTTTTGGCTGTGCCGTCCTGCTTTCAGTTCGCCTGCAGATTGTGCGGGAGAAGCTGATGAACCGACAGCCGGTACCTTCTGTGTATATCTTATTAGGATCGGTGCACGGATTCATCAAGCCAATCAGGTCAAATCTGCGGCTTGCGAAACAGGCACGGATAAAATGAAAATAACGATAGATTGAAAATCTGAATTCGCCTGTAATGCGCGAGTTAAACCGCTGCCGCAAGGATTCCTTGCAGCTACGAACGCGCCGCTTGCTGGCAGGATCAATGATCAGGAAAATTTAGTTTTGTACTTCAGTACAAGGAGGTTGCAACTTGTTAGACGCTCTAATTCGTGGATTCCAGGGTGGTGGTCCCTTTATGTTTGCCATCTTGGGCGTACTTGTGATTTCGGTCGCAATTATGGTTGAAAGATTCGTTTTTATCAGCGTGAAGAACCGTATTGATACTACCGCTTTTGTCAATAAAATCATAGAGCTGGTGCAAAAAGGTGCGGTCAACAGCGCGATTGAGCTGTGCAGTATGTCGAAGGCAGCGCTGCCGCAAATTACCCGTGCAGGACTCGAAGAGTTTGGCAAAGGGCCGAATGAAATTCAAAACGCATTGGAACTGGCAGCCATGGCTGAAATTCCGAAGCTTGAAAAACGTACGCAATACCTGAGCATGGCGGCCAATGTCGCTACACTGCTCGGCCTGCTTGGTACCATTTTCGGCCTGATCGACTCGTTCGAGGCGGTTGCGAATGCAGATGCTTCGCAGAAAGCGACCCTGCTCTCACAGGGTATCTCAATCGCAATGAATACCACTGCGTTTGGCCTGATCGCAGCCATTCCGGCACTGATCGGCTATTCCTACATTCAGGAAAAAACCAATGCGCTCGTGGACAATATCAATGAAAACGTCGCCAGAATTTATCGTCGTCTTGCAACACCGCCAAGAGGAAAGGCTTCGTAATGTTAGGTCGCAACGATAAAGGCAGCCGTCGTTCCAGCGACGATGTCAATATCACACCAGTCATGAATCTGTTTTTGGTACTCGTGCCATTCCTCCTGCTGACGACCGAGTTCGTCCGGATTGCCGTGTTGGAGCTTTCGCTGCCATCACAAAACCAGTCGAGTTCGCGGCAGGAAAAATCGCAAAAGCCGCCGATTCTGGTGTTGCTCGCCATCGACGATTCAGGATTTGAAATCAAAGCGCCCGGCATGCGTTTTGAGAAGATTCTGCGCCAAGGCACAAATTTCCAATTTTCGACATTGGCACGCGAGCTAAAGCGCATCAAAGCCCAATATGGCGACACCGAAGAGATCACTATTCAGCCATCTGAAGCCATTCTTTACGACACCATTGTCGATGTGATGGATACATGCCGTGACAATGGCTTCCCGAATATTTCGGTCTCGGGATAAAAAGGTGCTCAGGCTGCGGGCTTTTAGGCTGTCAAGGCTTTTGCCTCAGCCTAACGGGCTCCAGCTTTCAACTTCGTAGCCGCTTTTAATTTTAATGCAACCGGAAAACTATGCTAAATCTGAATACAAATAAATTCGCGCTAGGCTCGCGCCGGTCTAAAAACCGCAACAATCAGGTCAATTTGCGCCTCACTTCCATGATCGATATGTTCACGATTTTGCTGGTGTTCTTGCTGAAAAGCTATTCAGCTGAAGGTCAGATCATTACCGTGACCAAGGATTTGCGCTTGCCGGACTCGACTGCCGAGACACCGCCAATCTCGACCCCTATCGTCAAGGTGACGCAGCAGACCATTCTTCTGGATGACGAGCCGGTCGCGGATCTGCGCCAAACGTATCAAAGCAAAGATTTGGAAATCGCGGGACTCAGTCAACTGCTGGCAGACCGCAAAATCCTTGCGGAACGCCTTGGCAACCGTGATGCAAGTCTCGGCTTCAAAGGCAATGTTACGATTCAGGGTGACCGGGAAATTGAATTCCGCATCCTCAAGAAAATCATGTTTACCTGCGGCAAGGTTGGGTACAACAATATTTATCTCGCAGTTACAAAGCAGGAATAGCAATTATAATGTCTACGGATAGCAAAATTTTACATCTGCGTATCGAGCAAAATGGCAAGAGTTATCACCGCTATGTCCAGGGCAACAAGCCGTTTTATATCGGCAAACATGCAAAAAATGACCTGACTTTGATCGGTGAGAAATATCCAACTCGCCATCCGCTTTTTTTGCAAAAAGGTAAACGCTATTTTCTCCTGATTCCGCCCTTTGCACAGGGAGAAGTCAAAGCAAATAATTCCAAACTGAAATTTGCTGACCTGATTGAGCATGAGCTGCTCCCAAAGGGCAAAGGCTTTTATAGCTACGAAATTAAACCCGGGCGTATGGGCTATCTGTTTTTGGATAGTTCGCGCATCGATTTTTTGATCGAACAGGCCAAGTCGAAAGAAATGGCTGCACGGCCTGCTATCGGTTTTGAAGGATTCGATCCCGTTCGGGTCTTTTGGAAACATCTCAAGGAAGATGCTTTTTTCAAAGGCATCGTGGCGGCGATGCTGGTTCTCAATATCGGCACGCTCTACGGCCTGCGCGACTATATTCCGGCTCCTAAAAAGAAAGCTGACCTGGATGTCGTGACCCAGCGTTTGACGCGTTTTGTTATCAATAATCCGACTCCGCCTCCAGAACCGGTGCAGGCCAACTTGTCGAATCGCACAGAGGCGCCGGCGGAAGACGAGCCGGAGCAACCGGAAGCCAAACAGCCAGAACCACAGCAGGCACCGCCGCCGGTCAGAAAGCGCCCGAATCCGAGCAATCTCGGTGTACTGGCATTGCTGACAGGCTCCGGAGAAAGCAATCAATCGAATAGCGTGATCAACAATTTGTTGCAGGCAGATTTGGCGACGTCCGTTGACTCGAATGTGCGTTCAGGCAGGCTGGAAGTTGGCAAGAGTGGCGATGGGGATTCCGACACCGATGCCCTGCTCGATGTGCTTGCCGGCGGCGGCATCGACGACCTTATCGGCGATTTGAATGGGGTGGAATCCGTCGAGCTGAGCGAAAAAGGATCCGTCAATATCGAAACCATTGGCGAAGTGACCGGTTCGGAAGAAGCGATTGGAGCACGCAGTGAAGTCTCTCTTCGTGATGTGCTGCAAAAAAATATGGGCAGATTGACCTATATCTACAACAAATACCTGCGGCAAAATACCAAATTTGGCGGATTGATGCGCGTTATTGTGACAGTGGAAGCGAACGGCAGTGTTTCCAATGTCGAGCTCAAATCCTCCAACATGGGCAATGCTGATTTTGAGCGCGAAGTCATGGCCGCCATCAGGCGTTTCAAATTCGACTCCATCGCCAGCGGTTCACTGCAGGTCGAGTACCCGCTTTCCTTCTACAAACAATAGATTTGCTTTTGGCGCAGAATGAGTGTTTCTCTGCGCCAAAATATCCTCTCTTAAAGCCTCTTTAGTTACTCAAATTTTCATAAAAATTCATTTCACCACATTAGCCCGGCTTCGGGTCATGTGGTGGTTCCAGCCGCTCAGCACCAATTGCTCGTTCGGGTGTGTAATACCCGCCTCGATGCGATCTTCTCCGCCATGCATTTGCACCAAAACGGTTTTGCGGATATGTGGCGAACGGTTGGGCTTCGAGCCGTGCAGCGTAAAGTAATGAAAAAATACCACATCCCCAGCTTTGGCTTCGACCGGCTGCGCGCCTTCCAGGGGGTATTTTGCCAGCACCTCGCTATCGATTTGTCCGTAGCTGTCGGCAAGCCTGCCCAGCTTGTGCGAGCCCGGATAGACACGCAGGCAGCCCATTTCGTCCGTGGCATCAGAAACATGGATGATAGCGGCTAGCATGGTGTCTTTTTCGCTGGGAAAATAGCTCCAGTCCTGATGCATTGGAAAAGGCGAGCCCTTTTCCGCCGGTTTGTAAAAAAGTTTGCTATGGTGCAAAATAATGTCTTTGCCCAGCAATTCAGTGGCGATGGTCAAAAATTGCTCCTGCAACATCGCCCGCAGCCATACCGCTGAGTACTGCTGTACATTGTGTGTGTGCAATACCACATCACCCTGTTGGCGTCGTTTTTCCATTTCTGGCCCAACCCAAGTCGCATCGATGGCCTCGCCGGAAGTGCGGATCTGTGCAACGATGCGTTCGAAATCAACAGTCATCAACTCGAGTTCGCGTCCCGAAAAAACGCCGCGGGCATGATAAAAGCCTTGTTCCTGAAAGAAGTTTTGAATAGTGGACATGTTTTGCCTTTCTCAAAAGGAGTGGAATAAATCTCTTTCCATTCAATTGAACAAATTGGTGATAATGAATTTTGGCAATAAACTATTCCGTCAAAGCGCAAAATTTGTTTGTGAATCGGGTTAATAGCCAAGGATATGCGCTAAAAAGCAGAACGCATTGTATCTAAAAGCAATGCGAATTTATGAAAATGAATCAAAAACTGCTCATATCATCATTGCGCATCCTAAAATGCCAACCAAAGTGCTTGCGATATGTTGAACGCGTTCCCACTTTTCAGAATTGGCGTGCCGGCTTTCCGAGAATTGCGAAAGCGCTTTGCCCAATTACCAAGTCGGTTGCGCCAAAATCACTATTTTCAGCACATTGCGCCCTGATTTTCGCATTGGCATATTTTTAGCAATTTCACCCTCGAAATTGATGGAAATGTACCAATCAAGCAAAGATGTATTGCGCCATGCCTGAGCACAAAATCACCTTTCTTTCCCAAAACAAAAGCGGCTTTTTCGAGCACGGTACCACCTTGCGCGATGCAGCGCTGGAACTCGGTATCCTGATCGAATCATCCTGCGCGGGTATTGGCACCTGCGCAAAATGCAAAGTGGTGGTCAAGGCCGGTGGCTCGCCGCTTACTGAAGCCGAAAAGCAGCTTTTAAGCCGCCGTGAGCTTGAGAAGGGCGTGCGTTTGGCCTGCCGAGCTGAAATCGCTGAAGAATGTCTGTGCATGGTGCCAGACACTTCGTTGCCATTTGCACAGGAAAACCGCATTCAAGTGTCCGGCGTGGATATTCTCTCCGAACTGCAACCAGAGGTGCGCGCCCTGCCCGTACCGATAAAACACCCAACTCTCGGGAAAAAATATTTTTATTTTGATCAATTGCTCGACGCGCTGCGCTCCAGTGGTGTCGAGGTGCAAGACAGCGATCCACAGGCCATTCGCGATTTGCCAAATGTGCTTTCCCATCATGAACAACTCTATGCCGTTGTTTGCGGCAAGCGGTTGGCGGCTTTTTGCCAGGATCAGCCGGAGCTATATGGTGTTGCGGTGGATGTCGGCACGACCACCGTTGCGGCAAAGTTGCTCAATTTGCGCACCGGTGAGGTGCTCAGTGTGAACTCGGCAATTAATGCCCAGACCGCGCACGGCGCAGATGTAGTTGGTCGAATTTACTATTGTGAGCGCCATCCGGGCGGGACACGCCGATTGCACCAATTGCTGATCAAGCAGCTCAATGCCATGCTGGAAAATCTAACTGCACAGGCTGACATCCGTTTGGAAGATGTGTACCAGATGGTTATTGACGGCAATACGGTCATGCAGCATCTGGCGTTAAATGTCAATCCGGCCAAGCTCGGCACCAGCCCGTTTGCGCCTATCCTGCAAGGGCCGGTTTCGCTCAGCGCCCGCGAGCTCGATATCCGCATACACCCCGCAGGCAGCATTGAAATTATGCCAAATCTTGGTGGCTATGTCGGCAGCGATATCACAGCCGTGCTGACGGTGCTCGAAATTGATTGCAGCGACGATTTGCAGGTCGTCGTCGATCTCGGCACCAATGGCGAAGTTGTGGTTGGCAACAAGGACCGCATGCTGTGCTGTTCGTCGCCAGCAGGGCCGGCATGGGAAGGAGCGTGCATTTCCTGGGGCATGCGCGCGGCAAACGGAGCGATCGAGCGCGCTGAAATGATCGATGGCGAATTGCAAATTAAAACGGTGGGTAGCAAGCCGCCGATCGGAATCTGCGGTTCCGGCCTGCTCGATTTGGTCAGCGAATTTTATCGGGCCGGGCTGATTCAGGCTTCCGGACGCATTCTGCCGCCAGACATGCTGTCTGAAAAGGTGCTGGATGCTCTGAAAAACCGTGTGCAAAAATCCGACAATGGGCCTTTCGAAATTCGTATCGCGCAGGTTGACGACGAGCGCTGGATCACATTGACGCAGGCTGATGTGCGCGAGTTGCAGTTAGCAAAAGCTGCAATCGCTTCCGGCATCGATTTATTGCTCAAAGAGCTTGACCGAAAGCCATCTGACATTGCTGAAGTCTACATTGCCGGCGCGTTTGGCAACCATGTGCGCTCGCAGGATGTGCTCGATTTGGGTATGCTGCCAATGGTTGAGCAGGAGCGCATCCATTTTATCGGCAATGCGGCCCTAACCGGCGCCGAAGCCGTGTTGCGCTCTAAAGCCGCACGCGAAAAAGCGGCTCGACTGGCAAGAAGTGTCGATTATATCGAGATTTCCGGTCGCAGCGATTTTCAGGATGCTTTCGTTGAGGCAATTGCTTTTAGGCAACTGGCAGAAAAGTAGTCTTCTTTTCGATTAAATTCACTTGAGCAAGGGCATAGCGCGTCGTGTCCTTGCCATACTTCATAAGCCAATGATTCATTGCATATCGTCCGTCATCGGCAATGTTCGCTTTTGCGAAAAAATGGGTTAGGGTGAATCGTGTCAAAATTCGATTTAGAAAAGCCGCCGAGCACCAGGAATCTCGATCCACATGAGTTGAGATTTGATTGCAATATGGCGCTGAAATTTTTGCGTATGCCCCCTGACGCTGCGCGTTCTGAGCAGATTCGTGAGCACCTGACGGCATTGCATACTCAACTTTGCCATGCATTCCAGCCACGATTTCGCTATTGTATTCTTTCGATTGAAACTGCAAAAGCACCAGATGTTGTCGTTTTGCAGAATGAAATCACAGCCTTTGCTGGTAAGGCGATCTATCGTCGCCTGGCACGTACCCATGCTGCTGTGCTGTTCTGTGTAACGGTGGGCGATGACTACGCCGCAGATATGGATGGTGAAGATGCGCGTTTCGATGCAATTTTTATCGATGCGGTGGCTTCGACCATGGTACAAGCGGCGCTTAAAGTGCTGAGCAATTCTGTTGAAGGTGAATTGAAAAGACAGAATTTTAAGCTCACGCCACGCATTTCTCCCGGCTATCCGGGTTGGGATTTGGCGGAACAGGCTAAACTGTTCGACTTGCTGAAGCCCGATGAGATTGGCGTACACCTGAGCTCAACTTATTTTATGACTCCACAAAAGTCGATATCCGGCGTGTTCGGGATCGTCCCTTTAAATAAGGGGAGGCTATGACAAAACAGGAGAATTATTTCCGCGCAACCGATTTTGGTGTGCCAGAATGGATTCCGATACGCGTCAGTCTGATGCCGGCGACATGGGCAAAATATCGCGAGGCACTTGAAGAAATCGTAATGGAGTTTCCATTCATCTTTGGTGAGCACTTGCCCGGCAGCATCGGCTTTGACGCTTTTGATGGCACGTATAACGAAGGCGAATTCACCGACGCCTGGGGATGCGTGTGGAAAAATGTTGCGCCCGGACTGGATGGCATGGTGGTTGGGCATCCGCTGCCAAATCGCCGGGATGTTCGCAATTTCGAACCGCCAACCGGTATTGTTGGTCTGCCACACGGCTTTATGTTTATGCGGCTCTATTATTTGCGCGGTTTTGAACAATTGATGATCGATTTTGCCGAAGAGCCGCCGGAATTGCAAATGCTGATCGATAAGGTGCTGGAGCATAATTTGATGGAAGTGGATGCTTTGGTCAAAGCGAAGCCGGATATGGCTGTTTTTGGTGACGACCTTGGCAATCAGGATTTTCTGCCAATCCATCCGCAGAAATGGCGAAAATACTTGCAGCCCTGCTACGCACAAATGTATGCCAAATGTCATGCAGCCGGCGCTCGCGTTTACATGCATAGCGATGGCCACATCATCGAAATTATCGATAACCTGATTGAAGCAGGCGTTGATATTTTAAATCCGCAGGTCGGTGCGAATGGTTTGGATCACCTCGCCCGGGTAGCAAAAGGCAAAGTTGCCATCGATCTCGACCTCGACCGCCAGCGTTTCCCGTTTTGGTCACCGGCGCACATCGAAGCACATGTACGCGAAGCCGTGGAAATGCTTTATGCACCGGAGGGTGGCTTGCTACTGTATGCAGAAATGGAACCGGATGTCCCGCTTGAAAATATCCGCGCCATGTGCGAGACCTTGATGAAGTTTAAGGATTTTGATGGATGAGTTACGACAATCTCAAATCCGAACTTTTGCAAACAGGATAGCGGATCTGATCTTTTTGCTGGCTCTTTTAATCGGAGAGATAAATCCAGAGTGTATTCGCCCAACTTGATGCGAGCTTCAAAAAAAAACTGAAATGTGTACTGAATGCTGATCATTTTTGCACAGATGCGAATAAAATAAATGGCATGATGGAGAGAAAAAACATTTACAAAGAAGGAGCGACACGATGCAAAATTACGACGAATTGCGAGAATGCGTGATTGCCGGTAAAAAAGCGCAGGTAGCCGAGCTGGTCCGCAAACATCTCGATGAAGGAAAAACCGCAAAAGATGTCATGGACAATGGTTTGATCCCTGGCATGGCGATTGTGGGCAAAAAATTTCAGGAAGGCGAATTTTTTATTCCCGAAATGCTCATGGCGGCTCGTTCGCTCAATGCCGGACTCGAAGTCCTGCGGCCTCTGCTCGAAGCTTCGGATGTCAAGCCTGTGGCAAAAGTGTTGATGGGCACAGTCAAGGGCGATATTCACGACATTGGCAAAAACCTGGTGGCCGTGATGTTGCGCGGTGGTGGCTTCGAGGTGATCGACGCCGGTGTCGACGTACCGCCTGACAAGTTTGTCGAGTTGGCGCGCGAAAATGGCGCGGATTTGATTGGACTTTCGGCACTACTCACCACAACGATGCCTTCGATGAAAGACACAATCGATGCCTTTCAATCGCAGGGGTATCGTGAAAATGTCAAAATTATGATTGGTGGCGCTCCGATCACGCAGGAATATGCCGATGAAATTGGTGCAGATGGCTTTGCCCGCAATGCCTCCTATGCTGTTGAATTAGCGAAAAAATTGCTCGGGGTGGCGGCATGACCAATTTTTCAAAAATGGCCTATCAATCAGCAGATGACCTGATGTTTGGACGTGCAAAAGTGCCTGTGACCTGTGGCTATGGTCTTGAAGTCGGTACTGGCATGGTGCTGCCGGAAGTCAATTTTACCCTGCCAACCATGAAAGTCGAACACGAACAGCTTCCGGCTATTTTGCGGCAATACGATGACATGGTCAGCAGTATTTTGCAGCGGCTGGTCACTCTTGGCATGCCCGGCGCAATGATTGAATTCGAGCATGCGCCACAAATGACCGAAGAGCTTGAAATCGGCACAGCTATCACGGCTAAAATTCGCACCTTGATGCAATCGTTTTACGAAAAACATGGTCTGCGAACAGCGCTGCGCGTGACCGTTTGTGACATCCGCGAAAAATCGCGGCCACCGCAGATGCGTAGCGGCGAAGCAACCGAGAAGATGTTTGAGGCGTTCCGGCTAAGCGCAGCCAATGGCGCTCATCTGCTTTCGATCGAATCGACCGGCGGCAAAGAAGTGAGCGACCGGGCATTGATGGAAGCCGATGTGCAAGGATTGTTGCTGGCACTCGGCATTCTTGCTCCGCGCGACAGCCGTTTTTTGTGGCAAAAAATTGTTGCCATTGCCAACGAGCACAAAATCATCCCCGCAGGTGATACCGCTTGTGCTTTCGCCAACACAGCCATGATTCTCGCCGATCAAAGGTACATCCCCAACGTACTGGCGGCTGTGGTTCGCGCGATGTCTGCTGTGCGAACGCTGGTGGGAAACGAAGTCGGTGCAGTTGGGCCAACCAAGGATTGCGGCTATGAGGGCCCGGTGATCAAAGCCATCACAGGCTGCCCGGTGTCGCTTGAAGGCAAATCTGCTGCTTGCGCTCATTTTAGCCATATGGGCAACATCGCCATGGCAACTTGTGATTTGTGGAGCAACGAGTCGGTACAGAACGTCAAGCTGCTGTCTGGACACGCACCGGAAGTCTTTACCGAAATCCTGACCTATGACTGCCGCTTGATGAACGAAGCGCTGCAAGCAGGTCAGGAGCGGGCACTGCAAAACCTGTTTGTCAGCAGCGATGCTTACAAAAGTGTGCATGCTTTGGTCATTTCGCCGCAAGCTTCGTTTGAAATTGCTGAAGCCATTTTGTCACACCAGTCGGATTTCGATCGTACCCGCGCCGCTGGTTTACAGGCATGTCAAATCATCCGTGATGCCAGCGCAACAGGCAAATTACCTCTTCCGGATCGTGAAAGCGCCTGGCTCGATCAAATCGAGGAAGTCTTGCAGGAAAATGCAGATGAAGGCAAAGTGTTGGAAGATGGCTCAGCTCAATTCGGCGAGCTGTTTTTGCCAAAAGAGTATGGTCTGTAGTGGCTGGCATGGCCATGAGCAGATTTTTTCATTGAATGGTGTACATTGCTCTCATTTTTAAAGCAGGTGAGCTATGCAAACATCACCAAATATCGAAGCACTGATCCACACGCTTCGGCGCGGAAAAGCGGACTATATCCCGATTGCTGAGCTTGGCATCCATCCGCTCATCAAAGCCCAATTGCTCGGTCACCCGGTGCAAACGCTAAAAGATGATGTCGACTTTTGGCATCGTGCAGGCTACGATTACATCAAATTGCAGCCGGTAGTCGATTTCAATCCCGGCAAAGCTGGATTGTCGGGCAAAGTGCTCGCCAGCGCCGATGGCACAGTTGAGCGCGAGTGGGCTTCGGAAGGCGAGGGGGTCATCACTTCTTTTGAAGCCTTTGCGCGTTATCAGTTTCCAGATGCGGCCCATTTCGACTACTCTGCCTTTGAACAAGTACGAGCGCTGCTTCCCGAAGGCATGGGCGTAATCGGCCAGTATGGCGATATTTTCACCATGACCTGGAATTTGATGGGGTTGGAGCAGTTTTCGCTAAGTCTGTTTGAACAGCCGGGGTTGGTGGAAGCTGTTTTTGAAAAAATCGGCGGGCTGGTTTTCAGCATGTTCGAATATTTTGCCGATTCCGATGCCGTCGATATCATTTGGTACAGCGACGACATCGCCTATGCGGAAGGATTGATGGTATCGCCTAAGGTGCTGCGGCAATACTTTTTTCCCTGGCTGCAAAAAATCGGCGCGTTGGCAAAAGCGAGCGGCAAGCCATTTATTTATCACACCGATGGTATTCTTTACGATGTTTTTGACGACATCCTTGCCTGTCACGTCAACGCCATCCACCCAATTGAGCCCAAGGCTATGGACATCGCCGAGGTCAAGAGCACGGTTGGTGACCGGTTGGCAATTATCGGTAACATCGACGTTGACTTGTTGTCGCGTGGCACACCGGAACAGGTGCGCCGGAATGTTCTGAGCAACATAGAGGCTGTTGGGCAAAATGGCGGCTATTGTGTCGGCTCTGGCAATAGCATTCCCGATTATGTGCGTTTCGAAAACTACCTCGCCATGATCGACGCAGCCAAAGAGTTCGGACGCCTGCGGTAATAGTTGCAGAAGCACTGGCAGTGGCAGCGGAGCAGGCACTTTTTATCATGCAGGTTAGACTGTCGAACAAGCCATAGGCCCTGTCATTTTGAGTCGCAAAACGGCGAAGAATCTCAGAATCTACGCTTAAAATAAGAGTCTTTGCAGAGTTTATCCTGCTTGAAACCGGGGTGGCTCAAAATGACAAATTCACATATTCGACAATCATTACGATACCTGAAGAGATCATTCAGCCAGATCGGAAAATGACAGATGCGATTCGAAACCGGATTATATGAACATGCAGCAAAACTGATCGGTTGCACGCCTTCGCAGGTATCCCGTGATGGAGATTTGTTGTTTCAAGCTCATGCTGCTGCCTACGAACTGTATCAGCACACACCAGTGGTGGTCGGCATTGATTTGTACAACATCGAAGCGGAATTGCTCGGCTCGCAAGTGCTGCTACCTGACGGCGATGCCATGCCTTCGATCGGTGCTCCGATTTTTCAAAGCCTGTCTGATATGAGCAGGCATGTTGACTCGCAGCCATTTGCCGGTGGCCGGGTGGAAATGATGCTGACCGCAGCAGTGAAAATGCAGCAGGCTTTTCCACAAGCGCAGGTGCTGGTGCCGGTTACCGGGCCGTTCACTCTTGCCAGTCTTTTGCTTGGCCTGGAAAATTTGTTGATGCTGGCCATCGAAAATACAGAGAAAACAGAGCAGGCATTGCAGCACCTGAGCGCATGGTTGACGCACTATTGCGAAACCATTGCCGCTCACAAATTGAAAATCGTCGTGTTCGAATCTGCCGCCTCGCCACCGATGCTTTCGCCGAGTATGTTTGCCGAGGTCGCTTTGTCGCCGTTGCGCAATTTGCTGGGAGCGGCGCACAGATGCACAGGCGATCGCGCGTCTTGTATTATCGGAGGAAACACCGCCCTCATTGCACAAGATTTGGCGCAATCCGGGGCTGGCTCGTTGATTTGCCCTTTTGAAACCGATCAGGAAAAATTCCTGCAGGAAATCGCTGCCTTTCCGCAAATCGATGTTCGTGTCAATGTCGATCCGCGGGTGTTTTTGCAAAAAAATCCACGCTTAGCTCTGCGGGAAGCTGAGCGCGCCTGTCACCTGGTGCACAGGCGGGAGATGGCATGTGTCGGCACAGGCGTCATCCCGTTTGAGGCAGAACCCGAGACGGTGTTGGCTGTCCGCGATTTTGTGCTGTCGCAAAGGTGATGTTTTTTGACAATATGAACAGGATCGGCAAGATCTTATTAAGATTTACTTGAATCAACACAATTCGCAAATCATCTTTTGCCATTTGCCATTTGCCATTTGCCATTTGCCATTTGCCATTTGCCATTTGCCATTTGCCGTTTTACCTAAAAATGGAGAGCAAATATGACTTCACGCGAACGAATCACGTTCACATTGAATCACGAAATACCAGATCGCGTGCCGCTGGATTTGGGCGGCAGCGGTGTGACCGGCATGCATGTCAGCACAGTTTACAAACTGCGGCAGGCACTTCAACTCGACAAGCCAGGTACGCCGGTAAAAGTGATCGAGCCCTACCAGATGCTGGGTGAGATCGCACCCGATTTGATCGATGCACTGGGCGTGGATGTGGTGGAACTGACTGGGCGTGGCACCATGTTTGGTTTTGATAAAGAAGGGTGGAGACCGTGGGAATTTTTCGATGGCACACCAGTTCTGGTACCCGCTGGCTTTAACACTGATCCCGAGCCGGATGGTCGCATTTTGATGTATCCGAAAGGGGATAAATCAGCACCACCAAGCGGCCAGATGCCCCACAACGGCTTTTATTTTGATACCATCGTCCGGCAAGAGCCATTGGATGAAGACCAGCTCTCGGTTGAAGATAATCTTGAAGAGTTCGGCCCACTCAAAGATGAAGAGATTGAGTATTTTCGGAACGAAGCGGAGCGTTTGTACAACCAGACGGACAAAGCTATTTTTGCTTCTTTTCCTGCTCTTGGCTTTGGCGATATCGCTTTGGTGCCAGCTCCATGGATGAAGTATCCCAAGGGCATCCGCGACATCGAAGAGTGGTATTTCTCGCTGGCTGCACGCCAGGATTTTGTCATGGAGATTTTCGAGCGCCAATGTGAAATTTCGCTGGCCAACCTCGCCCGGCTGTATGAAGCTGTCGGGGATCGGGCCAGCATGGTTTTCGTCACCGGCACCGATTTCGGGCTGCAAACCGGGCCGTTTATATCACCGAAATCGTATTGTACGTTGTTTCAACCCTTTCATCACCGCCTCAATGACTGGATTCATCAGAATACCCCGTGGAAAACATTTATCCACTCCTGCGGCAGTATCATCGACTTGATTCCGGATATGCTGGATGCCGGTTTTGATGTGCTCAACCCGGTACAGACTGCGGCGACCGGCATGGATCCGGTCGTGCTCAAAAAACGCTTCGGTGACCGGGTGGTGTTTTGGGGCGGAGGTGTCGATACTCAGCGCACACTGCCTTTTGGAACAGCCGATGAAGTGCGGCAGGAAGTGCGCGAACGCTTGCGAATTTTCGGAGAAGGCGGCGGATTTGTATTCAACACAGTGCACAATGTCCAGCCCAATATCCCGGTCGAAAATGTGCTGGCGATGTACGAAACTGTGCGTGATTTTGGTGGCTATTGAGCGGTAACTGTGCAAGCAAAGGCGCTAAGACACAAAGATTCGCAAAGTTTATTTTGAAAAGACACATTGTGATACTTCGCGTCTTGGCGTCTTTACATGAGGTCTTCAAAAAATTCAGGAGAAGAAGATGAACGCAAGAGAACGGGTGATGAAAACCATTCGCGGCGAGCAGGCAGACCGTGTGCCTTTGAACGTATTTGCCGGCTGGAACCCGGAAGTGCGTGCCAAGGTTGACGCCAAATACGGGCATGTCGACACATTTTGTGAGCAGCACCATATCGATGTGGTGACGGCATTTTTGCCGCGCTTTCCGTTTGGCCGCACACAGCCCGGCGAGCCGCTCCGCACCATCGACGATTATGCACAGGCTGAACCCATTGTCGATCCGACCACGCCGGAGTTTTTGGCGACGCACTGTGATGATGACCTGTTTTTGAGCGTAACTGAAGGCCTCGAATATCAGAAAAAAGGCTTCCCTTTGCTGGTCAATGTGTGGGGCATTTTTGAAATGTCGCAATTTTTGTTTCAAATCGGCGAAGCCCCGGGCACCGAAGAGGCGTTGGTCAATATGATCGCTGAAAAAGAGAAAACCTGGACGGTCTACCAAAAATTAGCTGAATGGGGCGCGGCCGCTGCCGAAAATGCCATCAAAGCCGGGGCGGACATCATCGAGCTTTCCGACGATTGGGGCCAGCAAAATACCCTGCTTTTTAATCCGAAATTGTGGTGGGAACTGATCTATCCCAATGCCAAACGCATTGTCGATGTGGCGCACAAATACGATGTGCCGGTACTGCTGCACAGCGATGGCGATGTGACCATGGTACTGGATGGCATTAAAAAGCTCGGTATTCGCGGTTTGCACCCGGTGCAGGAGTCGGCGGGAATGTCGTTTACGAAAACACGCGAAATTTTAGGCAAGGATGTCTGCATCATGGGCGGCCTCGATACCATCACCGCGCTGCCAGTGATGTCACCATCCGACATACGTGCTGAGATGCGGCGGGTGTTCGGCGCACTCAAAGAGACCGGCCCGTTTATTTTTGCCGGCTCGCACATGTTTCAGGACGATTGTGATCTCGAGGTGATCGAAGCGGCGTACGACGAGGCGTATAAGCTGGCTGCGTTTTAATAAAGGCATGCCTTTCTTTGCCAATTGAATTTTTGTAAGGTATTCTGCGTGCTCTTGTAGCGCATGCAGTGCAAGGACTGCAGGAGCATGGCACGCAATGCTCCTGTATTCGGGGAAGGAGCTGTTTTTCCCGCATGTTTTCAGAAACTCATCCCATTCTTCATTCTTTCCAAAAAAACATTTTTTTATTGGCTGGAAAGCTCTATATTCTGCACTTTCCTGAAACCAGCAATTTGAAATCGTGCAGAGCCATTTCAGCTAATCATGAAAATCCAGTCCATCGATAAAAACAGCATCGCCGAGGAGCTTGGTTTGCAAGCCGGCGACATTTTGCGCAGCATCAACGGGCACAAGGTGCAGGACGTGATCGACTACCGCTTTCTGATTTCCGAAGAGTTCGTCGATCTGGAAGTCGAGCGCGAAGGCGAAATGACGGTTTTTGAAATTGAGAAGGATGCCGACGATACTCTCGGCCTCAATCTTGAACCGATCAAAGTGCGCATGTGTGGTAATGATTGCCCGTTTTGCTTCGTCGATCAAAATCCGGCCGGCATGCGGCAATCGCTCTATTTTCGCGATGAAGATTTCCGGCTGTCGTTTTTGGCCGGACATTACGTTACCCTTACCAATATTTCGCAGCGCGATCTCGAGCGGATTGTCGAACAGAGACTGTCACCGCTGTTTATCTCTGTGCATGCCATCGATCCCGAGGTGCGCAAGTTTCTACTCGGCCTGCGGCATGACGACCGGCTGATTAAGAAGCTTGATTACCTCACCGAAAACGATATCGAACTGCATACGCAAATCGTCGTTTGTCCAACGCACAATGACGGCAAGGTGATGGAAGAGACCCTTCGGGTTCTGTCTGGCTATTTTCCACACGTCCGTTCGGTTGCGCTGGTTCCGCTTGGCCTGACCAAACATCGTGAGGGATTGACGCAACTGCAGCCCGTCGATGCTGCCTATGCACAAAAATTGATCGCAGACAGCGATGCGCTGGCGGCGCAATACAAAAAGAAGCTTGGCATTTATTTTGCCTATCCTTCCGATGAATTCTATTTAATGGCTGGCATCCCGCTGCCGCAGCCTGACCGCTATGATACCTTTGATCAACTGGAAAATGGCGTTGGCATGGTGCGCGCGCTGCTGAACGATTTTGCTGATGCACAACCGGAGCTGCCAACTTCGCTGTCTCAGCCAACAAAAGTGACGCTGGTTACGGGCACGCTGATGGGGCCGGTTTTGCAAAAGGAAATCGTACCTGTTTTGAACCAAATCCAAAACTTGCAGGTTGAATTGGCCATTGTTAAAAACGATTTTTACGGTGACAGCATCCGCACCAGCGGGCTGCTGACCGGGCAGGATATATTTAAGAATTTGGCTGATCGAAAAAATGGCGATTGCGTCTTTTTACCGAAAAATTGCGTCAACGATCAACAGATTTTTCTGGACGACTGGACCGTGCAAGAGATGCAGGAAAAACTCGCCGTTCCGGTGCGTGTCATCGGCAATGATTTTAGTGAAATCCTTACCACGCTTGAAAGCTTTGAATCATAAATCCTATGCGAAAACCCATCATCACAATTGTTGGCCGGCCCAATGTCGGCAAATCAACTCTTTTTAATCGCATCGTCGGCAAGCGCGAGGCCATTGTCGATGATTTGCCCGGCGTGACCCGCGACCGCAAATATGCCGAGGCGGATTGGTCCGGTGTCGAGTTTATGCTGGTCGATACCGGTGGCTATTTCCCGCGCGTTGAAGACATCATCGGCAAGGAAATTCTCAAACAGGTCGATAGCAGTATTTCGGAATCCAATGTGGTGATTTTTCTCACCGACGGCCGGGCTGGGCTGACAGCCCTCGACCGCGAAATCGGACAGATTCTGCAACGCTGTGAAAGACCTGTGGTGCTGGCTGTCAATAAAATCGATCACCCGCGCATGGGCGACGATGCCATCGACTTTTTTCAGCTCGGGCTGGGTGAGCCGCAGACAGTCTCTGCAGAAAATGGCCGGGATGTTGGCGATTTGCTCGACCGTGTGCTGGCGTTCCTGCCCGAAGAGCTGAAATCTCCCCCCAATTATGAAGAAGAAGAGAACGACGATTTGCATTTGGCGATTGTCGGCAAGCCCAATGTCGGCAAATCCTCCTTCGTAAATGCCATCCTCGGGCAGTACAAGCACATTGTTACGGATATCCCGGGCACCACCCGCGATGCGATCGATACGCGCATCCGTTTTCAGGATGAAGATCTGATTCTGGTCGACACGGCTGGTTTGCGGCGGCGTACAAAAGTGCATGAAAATGTCGAATATTACAGCACGTTGCGTTCGCTGGAGGCGATCCGTCGTTGCCAGGTCGCGCTGGTGTTGATCGACGCAGTAGAAGGCTTGAGCGATCAGGATATCCGCATTATCAGCGAGGTAGTGCGTTTCAATAAAGGCATCGTACTGGCAATCAATAAATGGGATTTAATCGAAAAAGACGCCAAAACAGCCAGTGAATTCGAGAAGGGCATTCGTGAGCAGTTGCATGCCCTCGGCTATATGCCAATCATATTTATTTCTGCTTTGACGCGTCAGCGGATCTTTAAAGCGCTCGAGTTGGCGATAGAAATTAATACCGTGAGGCAGCAAAAGATCAAAACCAGCGAGCTCAATACGTTTTTACAGGAAATTATTGCCAAGTACCCGCCACCTTCGATGGATCGCAAAGAAGTCAAAATCAACTACATGACCCAGGTCAAATACGGGCCACCTGTATTTGCACTGTTTGTCAACCACCCGACATCAATCAAATCAAACTATCGCCAATACATCGAAAACCAGTTTCGGAACCGATTTAGCTTCCCGGGGGTTCCTCTGACATTTGTTTACAAAAAAAAGGCCTAAGACTCATGTTCGATTACCGCGGGATGATGTGGGCTGTCTTTGCCCTTTTGATCATTGGTGGGCACGCCCCATCGTCTGCCCAAAATCGTGTGCGTGCAACCGGGCAAGAATTGACCTTGCCCTCCGCTCGTATCGCAGCCAGTGGATTGCCTATCAAGTGCGGATTGCAGGATGCTGTTTTTGTTCAACAAAATCGGGCGAACTTTTCGATCGCTCAACAAAACGAATTCAAGGGCTATGTCGTTCGGCCTCCACTGGAAAACAGCTATGTTTCGCCGACAGGCCGTTTCAAAGTACACTATAACATCAGTGGCGTGCATGGCATCGATACAACGACGACAAACAGTGCAGGTGTGCCCGATTGGGTATATGAAGCTGCACTGGCGGCTGAGGTGGCTTATGATGTGCTTGTCAATGAGATAGGCTTCAATCCACATCTGTCGGACAACGGAATCGATGGGCCGGAGTGTGATATTTATATTGTTGATACAGGTGCATGGTTCGGTGAGAGCTACTATGGTGCTACCGTGCCTGAATCTGCCAGCGGCAGTGGGTATATTTCATATATGACGGTTGAGAATGACTTTGCAGAGAATTTTTATACAAAAGGACTGGATGCCCTGCGGGTAACCATTGCACATGAATATTTTCATACCATTCATTATGGCTACCGCTACCGGGATGAGGATTTGTTTTTTTGGGAAATGAGTTCGACATGGTTTGAAGATCGGGCATACCCCGAAATCAACGATTATTATGTTTACTTGCCCTCTTTCTTCCGGTCGATGGACGATCCGTTGCATACGCAGGATGGCTGGCACGAGTATGGTTCTTGTATTTTTTTGAAGTACTTGTTGAATACGCAGGGCGAAGGAACTTTGCTGACGATATGGAATACACTTAGCAGCCTGCAGGCGGTTTATGCCATGGATTCTGCCTTGAAAGAGAAGGGGAACAATTTTGTTGAAGCGCTGGCGGAATTTGCCGGGTGGTGTTTTTACACGGGCAGCCGCGCACAGCAGGGCAGCTATTTTGAAGATGCCGCAGAATTCCCGCGTGTTCGCTATCGCGATCAGGTCGATGTGCAGGGAGAGATGACCTTGAACGATTCGACCAGGGCGCTTTCTGTTCAATTTTTTCAATTCAAAGTCGATGCATCGAGTGACTTCCGGGTAGAAGCTGGCAGTGCAGGCAGCGGGATTTTTGGTTTGGCTGGAAATTCAGAACAATTGACTGGCGAGTTGGGCTTATTGCAGGTTCGCGGTGCTTCTGTGCCATTCGCCTTGGCTGCAATGGAGAATGATGGTCTGGTGAATCTTGCGGTGGTCAACGGCGCTCTACCTTCTGATGTGAAGAAAACAACCAGCTTGCTGCCACCAGCCCGGTATAGCCTGGATATCAGATTGCAAGCGCTCGAGCCGCAGCCTGCCGGTTTTCTGCCAGCGCGCCCCAATCCGTTCATCCCAACGCAGCATGGAAGTGTCACGCTGCTCTACAATTTGCTTGAATCTGCGACGGTTTCGCTAAAAATTGTTTCCGAAGCAGGACAACCTGTACTGGAAGAGCAACTCGGTCGCCGCGGCCAAGGATTGTTTTCCTATGACTGGAATGGCAAAAATCGTGATGGCGCCAATGTCGCATCTGGAATCTATTTAGCCATATTGACTACATCGACAAGCGAGCACTTTATGACCAAAATCGCGGTATTGCGATAGGAAATCTTTATTGACATTTATGGCCTGATTTTGTATTATTCCGCTTATCTCTTTGTTTTTTAATATGCTTTGAATGAAATGCATTGCGTATTTTAAGATCATTTCCGGCGATGGCGTATCCGTACAATGAATCCAGAGTCAGAAGTTGGAATTGAGCGATGTAAGTTTATGAAAAAATTTTCCGAAATCATTTTTATTGGCTTGCTCGTTATTGCAGGCATCATTTTCGTAACATCGATTTATAATGGATTGACAGGCAGCGGCAGGCAGTTTGCCGTGCCGACCTACGGCGACAGCATCGGCCTGGTTGAAATCGAAGGGGTGATTCTGGATAGTGAACCCACTGTCAAGCTGATCAATGACTACATGGATGATCATTCGATCAAAGCGATACTGGTTCGCATCAATAGCCCCGGTGGGGCCGTTGCACCGAGTCAGGAAATCTATGAAGCGCTAAAGCGTGTGCGCAATCGTGGAATGGTGGTTGTGGCGAGTATGGCAAGCGTCGCTGCCTCGGGTGGCTATTATATCGCCTGCGCTGCAGATACGATTGTCGCCAATCCCGGTACCACGACCGGTAGTATCGGCGTGATAATGAGCTTACTCGACTATTCAGAGCTTTTAGACAAGGTCGGCGTACAGGTCAACAACATCAAAAGCGGCAAATACAAGGATGTCGGCGACGGATCGCGAAAAATGACTGCTGCCGAGCGTGAATACTTGCAGGCTTTTCTCGATGATGCCTATGATCAGTTTGTCGGCGTGGTCGCAGATGAGCGCGGCATCGAAAGGGAACAAGTCTTGCGCATTGCAGATGGCAGAATTTACACAGGACAACAGGCATCGCGTGTTGGATTGGTCGATATTCTCGGTACATTCGACGACGCCAAACAAATTACCGCCAGCATGGCCGGACTTAGGGGCGAGCCAACCCTGGTGAAGCCGACGCGGCGGCGGCCAACGCTGTTCGATATGTTGTTTGGGGGCGTCGATGGCTTGCTTGGAAAGCTCGAAAATCGTCCATTCCTGCGCTATCAACTGATTTTATAAATGATAAAAATGTAGGAGGCATTTGTGACGAAATCAGAGATCATCGATATTGTCGCCCATGGTACAGGGCTCACCAAGGTCGAAACCTCGGCCGTGGTTGATGGCATGCTTGCCACGATTAACTATGCACTTGCAACAGGTGACAGTGTTACACTGAGAGGATTCGGCAGCTTTCGAGTGGTCGAACGCAAGGGCCGCCAGGGCCTCAACCCGAAAACAGGCAAAGCGATGAATGTTCCGCCTCACAAATCGCCTGTCTTTCGGCCGTCCAAAGATTTGCGCAAAGCTGTTGATGCAGGCGTAAAGAATCCTGAATTCCAAGTCGGTTGAAGAAATTAAATGCAGCCGCCAAGCTCGCGGTGTTCGATTTACTATGAAATAGATTTCAAATCATACATTCAATCATTTTACATCAGTTATGGAGGATACCCCATTGCCAAGCGGTAAAAAAAGAAAACGGCATAAGATTGCAACCCATAAGCGCAAAAAAAGACTCAGAAAAAATCGTCATAAAAAGAAGAATAAGTAGGCCTCACGATATCTTCGCAGGCCCTCTGTTTGGCTAGGAGCGGGGGCCTGCGAAAGAATGCCCACTTCTGTCCACGTGCAAAAATTCCGCTAATCCCTTGATCGATGAAAAAGGCGAATCGCAAGCATGTTAGGCGACAAAAAAGTGCTGCTCATCGATGATGAGCAAATCATGCATGACCTGTCCCATGCTTACCTGGATCGGGCAGGTTATCAATTGATCTCAGCCTACAATGGGAAAAGTGGCTTGCGCATGCTGCTTTCCGAAAAGCCGGATTGCGTGCTGCTCGATTATATGATGCCCGGGCTTGATGGGGAAGAAGTGTTCTCGCGTATACGTGAAGCAGAAGAATATCGGGAAGTGCGGCATACACCGGTCATTTTTCTGACAGCGCGCGGCGGAGATGATGCTCTTAAAAAGCGCCTGATTCAAAAAGGCGTGATCGCCTATTTGCAAAAGCCGTTTGGTTTGCGGGAAATGAGCAACATTCTCGACAATATTTTTATTGTCAATGAGATACGCAAAAAGAACCGCCAGCTTGAACGGCAAGTCAGAACCACACGCGAATATCTCAGCCGCGTCATTCAAAGTGCGCCGGTCGGGATTTTGACGACCAATCGTCAGGGCGACATCATCGAAGCCAACCTGAAATTTTTGCGATATTTTCCCCAATTCAGCAAAGTCGAGTTAAAGCGTCAGAATGTTTTTCGCAGTGACGGCTTGAAAGACAGCTTCGTCGCAGAAGGCATTGCGCACGTTCTTGAAAACGACAAAGAATCTCGCAGAAAAATTTTGCGCTGGCAGCTGCCTGATGGCAAGCATGTTATTCTGACAGCACGATTTGTTCGACTCAATCCTTCCGCAGATCGCGTGGATGTAGGTGTGATTGGGATTATTGAGGATGTAACCGAGCGGGAGCGGCATAGCTATGAATTGCAGATTCTGGCGCAAATCGCCCTGGCGATGCAGGAAGCGATGGCGCTGGAAGATTTGGTGCATCTCATGCTTTCTGCAATCACAGCCGGGCAGGTGCTCGGATTTTCCCGTGCAATGCTGTTTTTGGCGGATGAATCCACTCGCCGATTGGTCGGAAAGATGGGAGTGTCTGCAGAAAAATCAGGCAATGGCAAACTCGACTGGCCCAATTTGTTGAATGAACCGGCGAAGCTCGAAAGCTATTTCCGCAGTATCAGCACGCGGAGCTCGCCCTATAACCAACGGTTCACCAGGCACGTGCGTGAGTTCAATTTCTCGCTCAATTCGAACGATGAATTGCTGCGTGGACTCACTGACCGAAAGGCGATCCGTTTGCGCGGTGGCCATTCAGCCATTGCTGACAAGCTGTTATCGATCGAGCCATCCGTAAATCAAAATTTGATCGCGGTTCCACTTTTTGCGAATGATGAGCTGCTCGGCATGTTGGTGGTAGACGCGCCAACTGCTGATGGAACTGTTGACGACAGTAGTTTGCGGCTTTTAACACTTTTTGCCGGCAACGCTGCAACAGCCCTGGAACGTGCTCGCACCTATGAGCAATTGGCCATGGAAAAAAGCAAGCTCGAGAGCGCTTACAAAGAACTGAAGGTCACGCACGACAGGCTTGTGCAATCCGAGCGACTTGCAGCAATTGGAGAAATGGCAGCCCATGTGGCGCATGAAATCCGCAATCCGTTGGTGACCATCGGTGGATTCGCCCGTCAACTCGAAAAGCGAGCCAAAGTTGATAATCGCGAAAATACTGCAGCCAGCATCATCGCAGATGAAGTATTGCGACTTGAAAAAATCCTGGCAAACGTGTTGAATTTTAGCCGGTTGCCCAATCCGCAATTTCGGCTAAATAACATCAATCTGCTCATTCAAAAGCTTTACATGCAGGTTCGTGAAGAGTTTGCATCAAAACGTATCACGCTTAAACTGTCCTTGCAACCTGACTTGCCTGCCTTTCATTTTGACGAGCAGCAATTGACGCAAGTGTTGTTCAATTTGCTGCGCAACAGCCAGCAGTCGATTAGCGACTTTGGCATGGTAGAGATTCAAACACGCCAAAATTCCGGTACGATTTCAATTGCTGTGCAGGATGATGGCGATGGTATCTCAAAAACCGAACTCGATAAGATCTTTAATCCATTTTATACCACCAAGCAACACGGCACCGGACTTGGCCTGGCCATTTCCCAGCAAATCATCCACGATCATGGTGGCTCGATAAAAGTGACTTCAAAGCCCGATGAAGGCACAATTTTCCGGATAGAATTGCCGTTGGAAATCCAAGCCGAGGAGAAATCAGCCGAATACGAAGCGGGGGACATGATTATTTAGGGAGTGAGACCCTGTCATGAATGATTACGGTACGTTTCGGTTTTTTATTTAAATCATTCTCATCCTTAAAACCACTAGCTATGGAATGGCGAATCATGAACAACACAACAATTCTGCTTGTTGAAGACGAACGGGCGCAACGACTGCTGTACAAAGAAGAGCTGGAGGACGAAGGCTACCAGGTTTTTGAAGCGAAAGATGGCTATGAAGCGATCAATATCGCAGAACAAAAACATGTGGACCTCGCAATCCTGGACATTTTTCTCGCGGGAGAAGACGGTCTTGAACTGATGGGCAAGCTTTTAAACATCAACGGCAATTTACCAATTATTCTGCATTCTGCCTACGGCACCTGGAAAGATAATTGGCGCGGGCAGGTTGCAGATGCTTATGTGATTAAATCCGCTGATCTTTCGAATTTAAAAACCACCATTCGAAATGTCATGCTCAATACCAATCAAGCAAATTCCTGAGAATGTTAATGAAAAAAACGACATATTTTCTACAAGCAGCGGCTTTTGCCGCTCTTTTTTTGCTGCCCAGCCTGCTATTGAGTTGGGGATTTTGGGCACACAAGGCGATCACGCGCCAAGCCATTTCTGTGCTGCCGGCAGAAGCAAAAGCGTTTTTTGTCGAGCACGCAGATTCCATATCCGAAAAAAGCATCGATCCTGATTTGTGGCGTCGGCATGACGACAAGGAAGGCAACCGCCATTTCATCGACATCGACAATTATGGGGCGTATCCATTCGCCGATCTGCCGCGTGATTACAATGCGGCAGTCGACAAATATGGCGAAGAACAGGTTTATAAAATGGGTATCGTGCCGTGGCGCGTTGCCGAGATGATGGACAGTCTGACGACAGCAATGAAAGCTCGTGATAAAAAGCTGATGATTCGCTACACGACAGCGGTCGCCCATTACGTGGAAGATATTCATATGCCGCTGCACACGGTCGTCAATTACGATGGCCAACTCTCCGGCAACAAGGGCATTCACAGCCGCTACGAGCGCTGGATGCTTGAAGCTCATCCTGAGGATGTGCTTGCCAGCATTCAGCCCAACACACCCCAGTATATCGACAACGCGCGTGACGCTGCATTTGCTTGGGTGCTCGATAGCTTCATTTGGGCTGACAACCTGCTACATGCTGATAGCCATGCAAAAGTCCCGGGGAAATCTTATAGCTCGCGGGAAGATTACGATTCAGATTATTACGCCAAGTTGTATCAAAATACCCGGGCATTTACCGGTTTGCAGCTCTCCAAAGCCGCCACAGCGACAGCGAGTTGCTGGCTGACCGCCTGGGTGAATGCGGGCAAGCCGGACTTAAGCGGACTGTAGATTCTGAATTAAAATGCAGCACCAGCGTAATCGAAAGGCACGATGAACTTATTTGACGACGACGCCTTTGCCGGAGAAGATGAGCAGTCACAAACGCTTAGTGTGACCGACGCAACGCGCATGATCAAAACATTGCTGGAAACCACATTACCAATGATGTGGATTGAAGGCGAGATTTCCAATTTTACGCACCACAGTTCCGGCCACATGTACTTTTCGCTCAAAGATCCCACCTCGCAGATTTCATGCGTAATGTGGAAGGGCCGCAACCGGAGTATGCATTTTCGTCCGCAAGATGGCATGAAGGTACTGGTTAATGGCCGTGTGACAGTGTATGAACGCCGTGGCAACTACCAACTCGATGTCTGGCAGATGCTGCCCGGCGGCGTTGGGGCGCTCCAGCAAGCCTTTGAGCAACTCAAAATTCGGCTCTCGGAAGAAGGCTTGTTCGACGAAAAGTACAAAAGACCTTTGCCGAAATATCCCCGCCGCATCGGTATCGTAACCTCGCCGACCGGCGCGGCCATCCGCGATTTGCACTCGGTGTTGTCGCGGCGCTGGCCTTCTGCCGAGCTGATTTTGCGTCCGGCGCTGGTGCAGGGGACTGGTGCTGCTGAAGATATCGCCCGGGCGATCGAAGAATTTAATGAATATGGCGAAGTCGATGTGCTGATCGTGGGCAGAGGCGGTGGTTCTTTGGAAGATTTATGGGCGTTCAACGAGGAAGTGGTGGCGCGAGCGATTTTTCACTCCAAATTGCCGATCATCTCAGCAGTCGGGCATGAGATCGATTTTACCATCGCCGATTTTGTGGCGGATTTGCGGGCAGCTACGCCTTCGGCCGCTGCAGAGCTGGTGGCGCCGGATGCGCGCGAGATTCAGCAATTGGTGACGCAAAAAATCACCCGTGCATATGCACTGACCAAAGCCGTGCTGAAGGACTCGCGAGCCCAACTCAACAGCATTTGCCGCAGCTACGGCTTCAAGCGCCCCAAAGATTTTATCTTGCAAAATACCCAAAAACTCGATGAACTGCGTCATCGTTTGGAAATTTCAACCAAACAGCGCCTCAATAATGAAAAATTCCGCCTGGCTTCGCTGGAGCGACAGCTCACATCACTGAGCTTTCAGAATGTGCTCAAACGCGGCTTCACCATCACCAAAATAGCTGAGGATGGCCGCATTCTTAAATCCGCGCAGGAAGTCGTGCCGGAGACTGAAATGCAGATCGTTTTCCACGATGGTGTGGCGGAGCAGATTTTTCAGAAGAAGAGTTAGCGCAAGCGATAGCGCTGAGTGTTCACAATACAATATTAGTTTTAAATCGAACCACAGCCACAAATGATGCGAATTTTTTAAATGAAAAATGGTCACATTTGTGCTGACTATTGAAATGTCACGGCACTGGATTCTGCTAAGGTTATAGCGCCGTGAAGCGCATTTACAGAGAATACAATTCAAATGGCAAAAAAACGAAGTTTTGAAGAAGCGCTGGTGCGGCTGGAAGAAATCGTCTTGATCCTCGAGCAGGGCGACACGCCGCTCGAAGAAGCCATCGAAGTCTTTGATGAAGGCATGCAGCTTGCCAGCCAATGCGCGCGCCAGCTCGAAGATGCCGAGCGCAAGCTCAAGAAACTGGTCAAATCCGAGTCCGGCTTCCAGTTGGAGTTGCTCGGCACCGATGCAGAAGAATTTTAACCGGCCCCGCGCCGCAATCAAGCATTGTGATCAAACATGCGAATGAGTTTTCTCGGCAATCCCACCAAGCCCGGGATTCAAAAATATCTGTCCGGCTGGGTCGACTTCCTGCTTCAAAAAAGCCATGTGGTTTCGTTGACCGAGGAGCTGGCTGCGCTTGTCCGTGATGATCTGCATGCGAATATTCGCATTTGCAGCGATTATACTCGCCTGCTCAAACAATGCGATCTCGCTATTTCTCTCGGCGGCGACGGCACTATTTTGCTCACCGCTAAATACATCGCTGATAGCGGTATCCCGATTTTGGGGGTGAAATTCGGCGGACTCGGTTTTCTGGCCGATGTATCGCCTGACGAGTTTTATGAAGCGATCCAGGAAGTCGAGGATCAAAGCGAAAATCGCCAGGAGCGGCTGGTCTTGTCCGGCTGGCGCAAGGAGCGCCCGGAAAAGACATACCACGCATTGAACGAATTTGTGATGTCGCGGCAAATCGGTACCCAAAGTTCGCGCATCGGCTTGTGGGTGAACGGCACGCCGGTCAGCAGTTTTATTGCAGACGGGCTCATCATTTCGTCGCCAACAGGCTCCACGGCCTACAGTATGGCTGCTGGGGGACCGCTGGTGTCGCCAGTGATCGATGTGCTGATTATCACGCCGATTTGCGCACATTCCCTAACAACCCGGCCGATTGTGGTGCGGGATAGCGCCTGCATCTGGATCGAAGCCCAAATCAATTCCGGCGAAGAACTGTCTGTGAATGCCGATGGAGAACACCTGATGTGGCTGAAAAAAGGCGAGATTTTTCAAGTGCAAAAGGCCGATTACAGCATTACCCTGCTGCAGCGCGGTGGCCACACCTTTTTTGATATTTTAAAAAAGAAACTGCACTGGGGCGAGGATATTCGCAAAAGCAACGAATCACGCTGAAAGTTGGCTGTCTGCTGGCTGTCACCTGAATCCTTTTAATTCATAATATGTCTAAAGAAACCGCCACAACTCCGCTCATGAAACAGTATTTGGAGATCAAAGCCAAATACAAACATGCCATCTTGTTTTTCCGGATGGGTGATTTTTATGAGATGTTTTATGAAGATGCCAAGGTGGCTTCGGAAGTGCTGGGCATCACGCTGACAGCGCGCTCAAGCGGCAAGGCCGGCAGTGTACCGCTCGCCGGTTTTCCCTACCACAGCCTCGATACCCATCTCTCCAAAATGGTAAAAGCTGGCTACCGGGTGGCAATTTGCGAGCAGGTCGAAGATCCGAAACAAGCCAAAACCATTGTCAGACGTGCGGTGACGGAAGTGGTCACGCCGGGCACCACACTCTCTGATCAATTGCTCGACAGTCGCCGCAATAATTATCTCACAGCGCTTTTTTTTCAGGACAAAATCGTTGGTGTCGCAACCGTTGATGTTTCAACGGGCGAATTCCGCACTGGCGAATTAAACCGGCAAGCCTTTCAGGATTACATTGCGATGATCAATCCCGCCGAAATTTTGGTTTCGGATGAGCAGGAAAATCTGGTGAAGAGCAATGGCCTGTTGCCCGCAGACAGCCTGATTTCGCGGCTTGAAAGCTGGATGTTCAACCGCGAATATGGCTACGAAAAGCTGACACAGCATTTTAAAACATTGACACTCAAGGGTTTCGGCTGCGAAGATTTGACTGCTGGAATCGTTGCTGCAGGCGCGGCTTTGCACTACCTAAAGGACAACCAGCAAGGCGATTTAGCGCACCTGAACCAGCTGCAGCGTGAGGAGCAAGGTACCTACGTCAGCATCGACAAAGCGACACAACGCAATCTCGAACTGGTGCATTCGCTCAGCGGAGCAAAGAGCGCCACGCTGCTGTCGGTGCTCGATTCTACGCGTACACCAATGGGCGCGCGGCTGCTGCACAAGTGGCTGATCCGCCCACTGCGTCAGGCTCATGCCATCAATATGCGCCACGAGGCGGTAGATGAGCTGATTCAAAAAAGAGAAATGCGCGAACAGATCGGCACCGAACTGGCGAAAATTGGCGATTTGGAGCGGCTTAACACCAAGGTCACCACCCAGCGCGCCAATGCCCGCGACTTCAATGCCCTGGCTGCATCGCTGGAACGAATCGAGCCGATCAAGCAAAATCTGTCAGGTTCGGAAGCGCAAATGCTGGCTGCGGTCGGCAAAGAACTTGAACCATTGCTGGTGCTGACCGCCGACATTCGCAACGCCATCGTTGACAATCCGCCATTGTCGATCACCGATGGTGGCATCATCCAAAAAGGCTATCACGAAGAACTCGACAAGCTGCGCGATATCGCTTTTTCCGGAAAAGACTGGATTTTACGCTTGCAAACTTCCGAGCGCGAACGCACCGGCATCCCGTCGCTGAAAGTCAACTACAACAAAGTCTTCGGCTATTACATCGAAGTGACCAAAGCGAATCTGTCAAAAGTGCCGGAAGATTACATTCGCAAACAGACGCTGGTCAATGCCGAGCGCTTTATCACCCCGGAATTGAAAGAGTACGAAGAGCAAATTCTCAGCGCCGAAGAAAAGATTATTTCGCTGGAATATGAGTTGTTCAACAATCTGCGCGAAAAGGCAGCGCGCCACAGCCTTGAAATTCAAAACAATGCCCGCAGGCTGGCGGAACTGGACTGTCTGCTAAGCTTTGCCGGCAATGCCGTCCAGCACAACTATATCCGGCCGGCGATGACCGAAGAGGAAGGCATCGAAATTGTCGATGGCCGCCATCCGGTGATTGAAAAATTGCTGCCGTTTGGCGAGAATTTTGTGCCAAATGATACCCACATCGACGCTGGCAGTTCGCAAATTCAAATCATCACCGGCCCGAACATGGCAGGTAAATCGACCTATCTGCGGCAGGTGGCGCTGATCGTGCTGATGGCGCAAGTTGGCTCTTACGTGCCGGCGAAATCGGCGCGAATCGGTGTGGTCGACAAAATTTTTACCCGCGTCGGCGCCTCGGATAACCTGGCCGGCGGGGAGAGTACGTTTTTGGTGGAGATGAACGAAGCCGCCAATATCCTGAACAACGCCAGCCCGCAGTCGCTGATCATTCTAGATGAAATCGGCCGCGGCACCAGCACCTTCGACGGCCTGTCGATTGCGTGGGCGGTGGTCGAATACTTGCATGATTACGAGCGTGTGGCCGCCAAAACCCTGTTCGCAACCCATTATCACGAGCTTACCGAGCTGGAAATGATTTTGCCGAGGGTGAAAAATTTTAATGTCGCGGTCAAGGAGTGGGGCGACCAGGTGATCTTTTTGCGCAAAATCGTCGAAGGCGGCGCTGATCATTCCTACGGCATTCAGGTCGCCAAGCTGGCAGGATTGCCGTCGCCGGTGATTGCGCGAGCGCGCGAGATTCTATCGAATTTAGAACAAAATGCATTGACGCCGAACCACAAACCTAAACTGGCGTTAAAGAAAAAATCCAAGCTGAAGGATGATGTCGATCAGCTTGATATCTTCTCAAAACAACAGCATTCAGTGCTCGACGACATCAAAAACACCGACATCAACAACCTGACCCCGATGCAGGCGCTCATCAAGCTGATGGAAATGAAAGAAAAGATGGATGAAAAGTGAGGTGCTGCGAGCTGGCGATTTGATACAGTGTCATTACTAAAGCAATCATGTTTATCAATTTGGAGGGATCATGAAAGCGCGTTTGTCTCGAATCGCACGAATGAATCGTCTGATGCTTTATGCTTGTTTCACCACGCTGCTGGTTTTTGCGGCCAACGCCGAAGGGCGGACGCAGCCACTGCACATTGCTTTACCAGAGCGCACGGCGCTGGATGAGCATGGATTTCACATCAGCCCTTTATACAAACAGCCAAAAGAGCAGTTGCAACTGCCTGCGAGAGAATCAGAAACGCCGGTTTTTCTCGAAATCTATTATTCGCGCGACATCGATGACGATGCGACGATTTCGATAATGGTTTTGCAGAACGAAGCTGGCGATTCCTTATATATCGATTTCAATAACAACGAGGACTTGCGCGACGATGGCCCCGCTGCCTTTTTTTCGCTTAAGGAATCTGCTTTCTTTTTCGACATCGTTGCGCAGCTGGATCGCAAGCAGGTGACCCGTATTGAGCTGAGGCGCAAGCCCATATTTGCTGACAGCGCACAAGGCGATTCCGTATTTTTCGATAGCGCAGGTAATCTTAAAGCAGGTTTCGCTGCAATGTACAGCTCGATGAGATCGATGGATTTAAAGGGGAAAGCCCGGACGTTTTTTGTCGATTACCGACTCGGTTTGCATCGCGGCTACGCCGAGATTGATGATCAACCCTATGCTGTCGGACTGTTTGACTACAACAATAACGGCCGATTCGACGATGCGGAGGGCAAGGGCAATGATGTTTTCCTGATTGACCTTGACCAGGACAGCAGACTAACGCTTGAAAATCCGTATGAAGTCTTTGCCTTAAATGATATTTTGGCTATAGGTCAAAAGCACTATCGAATCGCATTCGTAGATCCGTACGGTGCGTTTGTTGAGCTTGCGCAAACAGAAGAGCAAACGACAGCGCGCTTTCTCGATCACGTACAAAATGCGCAGGCTGAATCCGCGCCCAGCTTGGGAATGACGATTGATCCTTCGTTGTGGAATGTGCCCTTTCAAACTTTGATTGGCGAATCGATTTCGCTTACGGAATTTAAAGGCCAGTTCATTTTGCTGAACTTTTGGGGCGAATGGTGCAAGCCGTGCATTGCTGAAATACCGGAACTGGTTTATGCGGATGAGCATTTTTCCGAAAATCTTGCGATTATCAGTTTTTTGAAAACAGCCCAAATCGAAATGGCTCGCAAGACTATCGAAAAATTTGAAATGAAGTGGGCGCAAGTATTGTTGACTGAAGAATATGAAAAAGCCTTTCGTTTTAGAAGCTACCCGACAAATATTCTGATTTCTCCTGAAGGAAAAATTTTGTTCAGTACAATCTCTATCAATCGAAAAATGTTGGAAAAATGGATACATTAAAAAGAATTTTGATTTCGGCTTTCCTGCTCGCCGCAAGCTCGGCAACGGCCCAAACCACCGCAAAATACGCGGGTGAATTTTTGAGCATCGGTGCGGGGGCGCGTTCATTGGGCATGGGCGGGGCGCACGTCGCGCTGGCCAACGACGTCACTGCAGTGTACTGGAATCCCGCCGGGCTGGCGCAGCTCAATTATCCCGAAATCAGCTTGATGCATGCCGAACAATTCGCCGGCATCGTCAAATACAACTTCGGTGCACTCGCCTTGCCACATGGCAAGGACGCCAGTTTCGGGGTTGGCCTTATCCGGCTGGCAGTGGACGATATCCCGTTCACGCGCCTACCACGCGAAGACCTCGACCTCGGCGAACCGTATGTCGACGAAAACGGTGTCACACGCATCAACCGACCGTTCGTCGAACGCGAATTTTCCAATGCTGAATATGCTTTTTTTCTCTCTTATGCTCGTGCAAAATCAGCTTACCTCTCCTATGGTGGGTCGGTCAAAATCGTACAAAAAGGCTTTGATGATACCAGCGCATGGGGCATCGGTTTCGATATTGGTGCGCAACTGCGGCTGCGCAATGGCTTGCGACTCGGCGCCAATTTGCAGGATGCCACCACCACCATCCTGGCATGGAATACCGGCCGCAAAGAATTGATCGTACCGACCTTGAAAATCGGTGCAACCCTGCCGATGTCGGTGGGGTTTTTAAAAGGAACGCTGTTCCCGGCTGTGGATGCCGATATTCGTTTCGAAGGGCGTGAGCAGGCGGCGCAAATTTCCGGCGGCCCGGCCAGTATGGATATACATGCCGGCTTCGAGTATTTATATAAAGAATCCCTGGCATTGCGAGCAGGCACGGATACCGGAAATTTTTCAGCCGGCGCTGGCTTGCGTTTGCCAAAGCTTGAAGTGGACTACGCCTTTATGAGCCACTCCGATTTAAAAAACACCCATCGTATCTCTCTCAAAATTTCCCTGCAAGAGAAAAAGTTTCGTCGCAAATAAGTGTGGACTTTGCTGTACAGTGAGTCCATTCGCTGCATTTTAATTGCGCAAATTTGAACCCAAAAGGCTTGCCGGTTATGATACCGAGCAAGCCTTTTTATTTTTATGAAGTTAAGTACAACTATCGCCAAAAATTTGTTTGACTCTTCTCGAATTTTTTACTATACTGTAAGTCAATTTTTAATCGTGACTTACTGCGTGAAAACAAGCGCCTTTTCCCTGTATCCTCTCGCGCTGGCTTTGAGCGTGTTTTTACGATGCACGATACCCGTCGATGCTCGACACAGTCCGGCACGCTCATTTTTTATGAACAGCAAAAACACAATAAGCAGGTAGGAAACCAAATGATCATCAGCATGACCGGCTACGGCAAAGGGACCTGCCGCGTACAAGAATTTGAAGTTTCCGCTGAGGTCCGTTCATTGAATCATCGCTTTCTGGATGTTTCAGTGAAAATGCCAAAGCAACTCGAAAATAAAGAAACCGCTGTCCGCGAATTGGTTAAAAAATACCTGACGCGTGGACGGATTAGTATCAGTTTTGTCCTGCGGCAAGATGCTGGCAGCCCGATCGGTTTGGCGCTCAATGAGCAAGTTGTCGATGGTTATATCGCCCTTTTGGAAGCCTTGCGAGAGCGGGCAAAAATTGAGGCGCCGCTCAGCATCGATCACTTGTTGACATTTTCGGATTTGTTCACGCAAGACAACAATGATGACTATTCGGATTCAGCTTGGGAAGCGATGGAAAAGGCGATTGACAACGCACTTGCCGAGCTGAATGCCATGCGGTTACGAGAAGGCGAAGAAATCCAGAAAGACGTTCACCATCGTGTCGTGTTGATTTCAAATATGGTCGCTGAGATCGAAAGCTTGTCGAAAGGCCGCTCTAAAATTGAGTTTGACAAGCAATATCAGCGTATTCAAACTTTGCTGGATACCAATGAGCTCGACGAGTCACGCCTGGAAATGGAAGTTGCGCTGTTGGCGGAACGGATTGATGTAACCGAAGAATGCATCCGGCTAAAGAGCCACAACACGGTTTTTCTCGAATCGATTGCACAGGCAGAACCTGCCGGAAGAAAATTGAATTTTTTGCTGCAGGAAATGAATCGCGAAGCCAACACTATCGGTGCAAAAGCCAGCGATGCTGAAATTGCCCATCTGGTTGTAAAGATTAAAGAAGAGATCGAAAAATTAAGAGAACAAGTGCAAAATATTGAATAGAGAGAGAAGTGGCAGGAAAAGGACTCATCGTTGTCATCTCTGCGCCCTCCGGTGGCGGTAAATCGACTGTGATCCGTGAAATAATGAAAAGCGGCGACAGCCGATACGCATACTCGATTTCGACAACAACCCGCGTAAAGCGCGAGAACGAGGTTGATGGCAGAGATTATGTTTTTGTGAGTGAAGATGCATTCAACAAAAGCATCGAGACGGGTGAGTTTCTCGAATGGGCCATTGTGCACGGCAATTATTATGGCACATCCAAAAAACTTGTGGATGCCATGCTGGAAGACGATAAAATTATCCTGCTGGACATCGACGTGCAAGGTGGATTGGAAGTGAAGAGCCACTATCGCGAAAAAGCGCTGCTGATTTTTGTGATGCCACCAAGCCTGGAAGAGCTTGAAGCGCGCCTGCGGAACCGGAAAACGGATGATGAGCGAGAAATTGCCAAGCGCCTGGCGGCGGTGCCAACTGAAATTGAATGCTCATCGTATTACGACCACATCGTCGTCAATAAGGTGCTCAGTAGTACCGTGGACGAAGTCGCTGGGCTGATCGACAAGCGTTATGATGCGATGATGAACCTGGAAGATGAGTAGCTACGGTTTTAAAAATGACAAACAATTGCTTTCCTATGGAAAGCGCAGATAGATGAATCATGTCAGCTAAAGGAGCCATTAAATGGTTGAAACGATCGATTTGAAGAAAATCAATGAAAAAGCGGACAATATTTACGAAGCGATCATCAGTATCGCTCGGCGGGCACGCCAAATCAACGATGATCAACGTGTATACTACGAGCGTGAAACCGAGCTTGAGGAAACCACGGATTTCGATGATGATGAACTCGAAAAAATCAATTTAGACGATATCGGCGTGAATTTGCCCAAGCCATCAAAAATTGCGCTGGATGAATTCATGGCGGAAGAACTCAATATTGAATATGTTGAAGATAATGTAAATTAGGGTGTTAGGACTGCAATTTCATGACCTCTGTTTCAGCGCTTACCGATCACATCGAACAGTATTTTGAGCAGCAGAGTGAACTGTACGGCAAAGATACTTTTTTGCTTGGCATTCAGCCTGGCAAGCCGGCGACTGCCACAGCATTGGCGCCGGTGCTCGAAATGAAGGAAAACAGCGAGATCGACAAGCCTAAAGATTTGTCGCAAAAAGCCTTGTTGGAGCAGTTCAATGCTGAACATAAAAACTGCATGCGGTGTGGACTTGGAAAGGAACGAACGCAAATCGTTTTGGGCAGTGGAAGCGCATTTGCCAAAGTTCTGTTTATCGGTGAAGGGCCCGGCAGAGAGGAAGATGCAAAGGGCCTGCCGTTTGTCGGCGACGCGGGGCAGATACTTGAGAGAATGCTGAAGCGCATGGGGTTCATTCGGAAAGAAGTGTACATCACCAACGTTGTAAAGTGCCGACCACCCGGCAACCGCAACCCCAACGACGACGAAATCGCCGCCTGTGCTCCACTTCTTCAAAAGCAGATTCAAATCATTCAACCGCGCTATCTTTTCTGCCTTGGCAAAGTAGCTGCGAATGCGCTGTTGCGCAGCGACGAAACAATTAAGGCGTTGCGCAGCAAGGTGCATAGCTACCATGGCGCAAAAACATTTGTGACATATCATCCCGCGGCACTTTTGCGAGATCAAAACTTGTTCTGGGAAGTATACGAGGATATGAAACTGTTTCGGCAGGTTTATGACGCAGAAATCGGCGACAAGCCACCCATGGTTGAGATGAATCGGAAAAACTAAATTTATGGCAGCAGCAAACAATAAAAGAAAGTCGGCATCTGATAACGACAGGGAACCGATACTGGATCGCATGCCACCAAGCGACGGCAATGCCGAGCGCTCGGTATTGGGCAGCATGATGATTGATCCGGAGGCGGTCGGCAAGGCTGTTGAGTTGTTGCAGCCCGAGGATTTTTACAAAGGCAGTCACCGGGAAATTTTTGCCGCAATGGTTGAACAATTTTCGGTCAACGAGCCTGTAGACATTTTGACGATTGGTTCAAATCTTAACCGAAGTGGTAAACTCGAAGAAGTCGGCGGCAACTATTATCTCGCCGAGCTGGCCAATCAGGTCGCTTCTGCTGCCAATGTCGAATATCATGCCCGCATTGTTCTGGAAAAATCCATGCTGCGCAGACTGATCAGCATTTCGACAGAGATCAGCGGGATGGCCTTTGAAGGCACGGAAAAAGCGACCGATTTAATCGACCAGGCCGAGCAGAAAATTTTCTCTCTTTCGGAACGTGGTTTGCGCAAGGGATTTGAGCATATTCATCCGATTTTAAAGCACACGTTCGAAACGATCGAGCACTATCATTCTCGCAAAGGCACAGTAACAGGTGTGCCTTCCGGTTTTAACGAACTCGACAATTTGACTTCCGGCTTCCAGGGTTCGGATTTGGTCATCGTTGCTGGCCGCCCGTCGATGGGTAAAACGGCATTCTGTTTGAACCTGGCGCGCAACGCCGCAGTTGACCATGGTGTTGGCGTCGCATTCTTTAGTCTTGAAATGGCCAATTATCAGTTGGCGATGCGCTTGTTGTGTTCAGAAGCGCGCGTCGATGCGCACCGCGTACGCACCGGCACACTTGAAAACGATAAGTGGCCGCGATTGGCAGAAGCAGCCGGGCGTCTCTACAAAGCACCCATTTTTATCGATGATACCCCGGGCATCAGCATTTTAGAATTGCGCGCAAAAGCCAGACGATTGATGGCCGAGCACCGCATCGGCATGATCGTTATCGATTATTTGCAGCTAATTCACGGCCCGCGCACAGATAACAGGCAGCAGGAAATTTCGATGATTTCACAGTCGCTTAAAGCCTTGGCGAAGGAATTGAACGTGCCGGTTTTGGCACTGTCGCAGTTGTCGCGCGCAGTTGAATCACGAACTGACAAAAAGCCGATGCTTTCGGATCTGCGCGAATCCGGCGCCATCGAGCAGGATGCGGATGTGGTCATGTTCGTTTTTCGTGAAGAGTTTTATGGTCAATCCGATCAGGAAGGCCTCGCCGAAATAATCATCGGCAAGCATCGAAATGGCCCGATCGGTACGGCCCATTTGCGGTTTCAGAAGCGCTATGTGCGATTTGAAAATATGGACACAGCGCACGAAGGCTATTTCGCAATGGATAACAGCAGTTTTTGAGCGGGTAAATTATGGACGAAGCCGCATATCAAAAACATTTGAATCGCATTATTCGAAGATTACGTCGTTACTCGAAGCATGTCGACGTATCGTTGGTTGAAAAGGCGTTTGATTTTGCAAAAGAAGCGCATAAAGACCAATTGCGAAAATCCGGCGAACCTTATTTTGACCACCCGGTGCTCGTAGCCAAAATCCTCACTGAATTGAAAATGGATTATGTGACGGTCATCGGCGGTCTGTTGCACGATGTGGTTGAAGATACAGGCTATACGTTAGCGGAAGTACAGGAACAGTTCAGCTCGGAAATCGCCGTTTTGGTCGATGGCGTCACTAAAATTAGCGAGCTCAAGTTTGATAGCGTTGAGCAGCGTCAGGCAGAAAATTTCCGCAAAATGATTCTGTCCATGGTCAACGATGTGCGGGTGATCCTGATTAAATTTGCAGATCGATTGCACAACATGCGCACGCTCGACTATCTGCCGCCCAAGAAGCAATTGCGCATTGCTATCGAAACGCGCGATGTCTATGCACCGCTTGCCCATCGACTTGGTATCGCCAAGGTCAAGTGGGAACTGGAAGACCTCTGCATGCGGGCGATTGAACCAGATGCCTACTGGGAGTTGGTGCGCAACCTGACGGATCGCAGGGAAGAGCGTGAAACGTATATTCGCCGGTTTGCAGCGCCGATTCGCAAAGAGCTCCGGGAATCGAATATTCGTGCAAAAATCACCGGGCGTCCCAAGCATCTGTACAGCATCTATCAAAAAATGAAGAAGCAGGAAAAGGGGCTCGATGAGATTTATGATCTTTTGGCGATCCGTATTATCGTCAAAAAAGTTGAAGATTGTTATTTTGCACTCGGTCTGGTGCACAGCATATATACGCCGATTCAAGAACGCTTCAAGGATTACATCGCCACCCCAAAGTCGAACATGTACCAGTCCTTACACACTACGGTGATCGGCACGGATGGAAAGAAGGTTGAGGTACAAATTCGCACCGACGAGATGCACCGTACAGCGGAAGAGGGCGTGGCGGCGCACTGGCGGTACAAAGACGAACAGGCACGTGAAGACGAAGTCGATAAGCATTTAGCCTGGCTACGGCAAGTGCTGGATTGGCAGAATGACACCAGCGATCCGCAAGAGTACCTTGAAAATCTCAAAATTGATCTTTTTCATGACGAAGTGTTTGTGTTTTCTCCGCGTGGTGATCTGTTTAAGTTGCCACAAGGCAGCACACCAGTCGATTTTGCATTTGCGGTCCATACCGATATCGGTTTGCATTGCATCGGCGCAAAAGTGAATGGACGCATGGTAACACTGAGTCACGAACTCAAAAGCGGTGATTCCGTCGAGATACTTTCTTCCGATAATCAGAAGCCAAATCAGGATTGGCTGGAATTTGTCCGAACCACGAAGGCGCGCAGCCGCATCAAAAAGTGGTTCAGGGAAGCGAAGTTTGACCAGAGCCTGAAGCTCGGCGAAGAGATCATGGCAAAGGGCTGCAAGCGCCACCGCATCAGCAAAGATCAAATCGACTTAAAAGAAGTCGCGCTGACTTTTGGCTTCAGCGATGCCAATCAACTGCTGGCATCCATCGGTAATGGTGAAATCTCTTTTGAAAGCGTTTTGTCCAAGGTTGAACCAGATAAAGCGCATAGCACCAAACCTGAATCAGCGATCAAAAAGTTTCTCCTGCGTGCACGCGGCTCGGCGAACGGCGTGAGTGTGCAGGGGATGAACAATCTGATGATCCACTTCGGCAAGTGCTGTCAACCTGTACCTGGTGATAAAATCATTGGCTTTATCTCGCGCGGGCGCGGCATCATTGTTCATCGGGCTGATTGCAAAAATATCACCAAATTGCTTGAGGAGAAAGAGCGTTCGCTTGCAGTAGAGTGGGATGTCGAAAAAGACCGGCAATTTCTGGTGAGACTCCATATTTCTGCGGAAGATCGCAAGAATTTGCTGCGAGATGTGACGGAGAAAATTTCACAGACCGACACCAATATCGTCAGCATCGATTTGAAATCCCATGATTATGTTGTCAATTGCAATTTGATCATCGAAGTAAAAAATCTTAGCCACTTAAACAAGGTTATCAGCGCCATTGGCAAGGTTAGCGGAGTGATTGGTGTTGAACGTTTGAGCGGCACTGGTGAATCCGTTTTGGATTAACAAAAAACAAGCTTGGATACATTTATGTGTAGCTATTTATCGCTTTACGTCGATGCGATGACGTCTGCATGTCCCACGCATGACGGTTGAATAGTTGCCATCTGTTTCTGCATGTTGAGGTGTAACACTAACAAGGAGTTTCTCAATGAAAGTCACGATTACCAAGAAAGACGTTGCGAAAAAAACGGCGAAACTGGTGAACGAAAAGATCTACTTGACTGAGAAAATAGTTGACGGGGTTTTTACAGCCTTGCGGGAGTTCATGGAAGAAGCCGATCCGGAGATTCGCATCGAAATTCGGGATTTTGGCGTTTTTGAAGTTAAAACCACCAAGCCAAAACCCAAAGCGCGCAATCCGAAAACGGGTGAGATTATCTATGTGCCTGCCCGACGCAAAACCCACTTTAAAGCTGGCAAGCTCCTCAAAGAGGTGCTAAAGCAGCCACTGGCTAAGGATTCGACCGGCGCGAACGGTTGAGCATTCAGGAAAGTATGAACATCAATCAAACGGTTCGTATTCCCTTTGCAGGTCGAATCCTTGCAATCGATTATGGTAGCAAGCGCGTTGGGCTGGCGGTAAGCGATGCGCTGCAAATGACAGCCAATGCCTTTGATACCAAAATGGTCAAAGCTGGTATGGGCAAGCTTTTCGAAGAGATTGCAGCGATTTGTCAGCAAAACAGTGTCGTTGGTATTGTCGTTGGAAAGCCGCTGAATATGGATGGGAGCGAAGGAGACATGATCAAGCGTGTCAGGAAATTTGTTGAAGGACTGACACAACACCTCAGCCTGCCAATTGTGCTATGGGATGAGCGTTTGACCTCAATTCAGGCACAAAATGCCATCCGTGCTTATGGCAAGAAACCCTCACAAAATAAAGCCGCGATCGATAAGTTAGCGGCAACTTTTTTATTGCAAAGCTTTTTGGATAGCCGAAGCAGATGAATGAGCAAAAAAAAATCAAAATCGGAATCGTTGGTGCCGGGCATATCGCTCAGGTTGTGCATATTCCGATTTGGAAAACAATCGCGGACGCCGAAGTCGTGGCGGTTTGTGACAAGATAAAAGCCAAGGCCAGGTGGGTGGCTGAAAAGCTGCACATAGATCGTTATTATGGTGACCTGGATGAAATGCTGAAATCCGATGACATCGATGCCGTCGATATTTGCACGGAAACGGCTTCGCACAAAGAATTGGCAGTTGCAGCACTCTCGGCAGGCAAGCATGTGCTGGTGGAGAAACCGATGGCGCGGACCTATCAGGAAGCGAAAGCCATGGTGGACGCGGCAAGAAAATATGAACGTCACCTCATGGTGGCCATGAATGTGCGCTTTCGCCGCGATGCGATCACGCTAAAATCCTTTGTGGATGGCAATGAGTTGGGTGATATTATTTACGCTAAAAGCGGCTGGGTGAGTCGACGCAATTTTAGCAAAATAACGGATCGCTGGCTCTATAACCGAGAAATTTCCGGCGGCGGTGTGCTTATGGACCTTGGAATTCAAATGCTGGATGCCGCATCCTGGCTGTTAGGCGATTTGCAGCCGGTATCCGTTAAAGCTGTCACTTTTCATCGTGTGCCAAATCTTTCCGTAGAAGATAGCGCCATCTGTATGTTGCAATATGAGAGCGGCACTGTGCTTTCGCTTGAAGTGAGCTGGACTATTATGACAGAGAAGGACTTGCTTTACGTCAATCTATACGGCACAGAAGGCACAGCTCTGATCAATCCGCTCAGAGTTTACAAAAGTATACGCGGCAAAATGGTCAACATCACCCCATCTACAGACGAAGGTGCAAATATTCGCTACCGACGTTCCTACAAAAATGAACTTCGTCACTTTGTGGCTTGTTTAAATAAAAACATCCCAATGCAGGCCGATGCAGCTGAAGTTGCTGAGCGTCTCAGGATTTTGGAAGCACTTTATCGTTCCGCTGAAGCAGGGAAGGAAATCACGCTTTAGCCGGTTGCTGTGTACAGGCTGTCCTCTGATGTGGCTCAACGAGCATTGTGTGACTTGTGGGCCCTGCAATTTTTTGTTCCAAAAATCATTTAACGAGTAAAATGAGCATCTAAAGTGCTCATTTAGATATTATATATGTCCCGTAAGTATCCGCTTTTTCTTATACTTATATTCATCGCGCTGAGTGGGCAGGAACTGCTTGCACAGCAAAATGTGTTTTTGCCGATGCATGCCTCCCGGATTCGAGCAGTTGGAATTGCGGGTGCCTATCAGGCTGTCTATGACGATTTGGCGGCACTGTCCTATAATCCGGCGAGCTATTCAGTCTACCGTGATGCAAAGGATTTTCGTATCACGTTTTTTTTGACGCCGGCAGCTCCAATGATCATCTATCGTAACCCGGACAGGTTTTATGCTCGCCCGGCTCGACAAGGTGAAAAAAACTTTGCAGCGATCTTTTCGTTGTTTAAAGCGATTAACTTTACCTACAAAGATCTCGATTTTGGCTTTGTCTTTGGTGAGCCGATCTTTTCAACACAGGAGCTCTTGCAGGCAAAGCAGGCCTTGCATTTAAATCATGTCTACAACAATCATTATCATACCGCTGCTTTGCATTTGCGTCTCGCGGAACAGGTATCGCTGGGTGTGAGCTTGTATCTGAACTATTTTGAACCGGAGCATGGACAGCGCGATTGGGCGCTCTCGGCCAGCTATGGGGTGATTTTGCAGCCAAATGACTATTTAAGAGTAGGCGTGAGTTTGTTCTCAGCTGCTGCAAAATTGCCCCGCAATTACGAATTTATTGACCAGAAATACAACGATGCTTTGGGGCTGGGCCTGGCTGTGCAGGCTCCGTGGCGCATGCAATTCAGCTTCGATGTGCGAAACCTGACCGTCAATCAGGATGTCGTCGGGGAGCGGCTGCTGGCCGGTGTCGAGCAGCAGATTCTGGGACACATCGCTGTGCGTGCTGGGCTGCAGTATCACACAAATGATCAGCATTTCGCCCAAACGTTCGGTCTTGGTTTGCTCAATCTTAGCCGATTTCGCGGCGATCGTGATCAGTTCAAGCACACGGAATATGCGGTTAACTATGCGTTGGTTCGAAAAAAACTCTTTGAAGAGCTGTATTTCATCCATGCATTCAGTTTACAGGTGAGAATTTAAACAAGACAAAAGACGGTTTTAGTCGTCTTAGCTATCAGCATTGATTCGCATCGCGATATTCAATGCCAGCTTACTCGGCTTGCCCTCTCGTTCTTGGCGATAATCGATTCGGAAAGAAATGATCCAATTCGGGAAGCTTCTGTCGCTGTTTATTGTTTGCAATCTTGCATTGCAAAATTCGGTTGTTCTCGCACAAGGTGAGCAGCAAGATAATCAGACTTTCCTTGAAAATTGTATCATTGAATCAATACAAGGATTGTTGGACACCCTGGAGACAACTGACGGCGGGGATATTTTGCTCGCTGTTACTGCCAGCAATAGTCGCGAACCAGCTTCAAGATTCCTTGAAGATATTCTGCTTCAGCGCCTTGTACAGGCTGGCTATCAGGTTTTCTTGAACCGAAATCAGAGTTCTGCGTCCTTCGATAGTTTGATGGATGCCAGAGACGTCCTATCCCTTGAATTGGTTTTAGACAAGTGGCTGCTCTCCGCAAGTCGCCGCGAGAATAACAAGACAGGCGGTATCGAGCAGGTTTTTCGAATGCAGCTGCGCTATCGGCTAATCGCAGAAGGGAGCAGAGTTTTGTCGGCAAACAACATTGCCGGGCAAAAAATCCGAAATTTTCGAGATATCGATGCTTTTCGTGCAGCGCAAGCGGGACAACCTGCGTTTGCACAAGCCGATGCGCCAATCGATTTGGAAAAGAACAGCCTTATAAATACGATAATCATTTCAGGAATAACCGGACTTACGGTGTTTTTGATTTATTCCTTGAGAAGTCAATGAACGGAGAACCCACTTAACCATGCGAAAATCGCTTATGATTTTGTTTGTGCTTGCAGCAGCGCTTTTAACAGTAAGCTGCGGCGGGCGCATAAAAACGGCAAGAATGCCACTTGACGAACGATTTGCCTATGCAAAAGGATTGTATGAAAAGGGCAAATACTTTGATGCAAAAACGCAGTTTCAAATTTTGATTCTGAACAATCCGGGGAGTCGCATCGTCGATCAAGCGCAGTACTATTTTGCTGACTGCTATTATCAGCAAAATGAGTACATCACTGCCGCCGCGGAGTTTGAAAAGCTGATCTCGCTTTATCCTCGCAGCGAATTCGTCGATGATGCACAATATAAAATATGCTTAGCATATTTCGAGCTATCACCCAATTCTGCATTGGATCAAAAATATACGTATAGCGCGATCGATGCGCTGCAGCAGTTGCTGGAAGAGTATCCACAAAGCGACTATGTCCCCGAGGCCACCCAAAAGTTACAGGAGTTGCGAAACAAACTGGCCAAGAAAGAGTTTGACGCCGCTGAACAATATCGCAAACTTGGCTATTACCAGTCAGCCATTATTTCCTATGATGAAGTGCTACGCAGTTTTTTCGACACCAAATATGCCGAGCCAGCTTATTTTTGGAAGGCTCGCGCTCAGTTCAAAGGTAAAAATTTCGATGAAGCCCGTTCGACGCTGCAAACACTGTTGGCGAAATTTCCCAACACGACATTTAAGCAAAACATTAAAGAGCTGGCAAATCAAATTGAGCAAGGTGTTCGCGAAAAGGAAGCTGCTTCCGCCAGCAACGACAGCAATAAATTGTAGAGAATAGCGATTTGGCCACTAAAAAGAAACGTATCGGCATCTTTGGTGGGACCTTCGATCCAATTCACGTTGGCCATCTCATTATCGCTGAAATTGCTCTCAGTGAACTTCGGCTCGATTCAATTTTGTTCATACCGGCCGCTTCGCCACCTCACAAGCTTGGCCGGTCGCTATCTGATCCGGCAATCCGCAAACGCCTTGTAGCAGCAGCCATTGCCGAAAATCCGCAGTTCAAATTATCTGAAATCGAGCTGAACCGGCCTGATGTCAGCTACATGGTGGATACACTCTCCGAGCTGATCGCCGATCCCGAATACCGGTCGGCCGAATTGTTCCTTATTATCGGGGCGGACAATTACATTACCTTCCAAAACTGGCGGGACTACAAGCGTATTCTGACAATGGCTAAACTTGCCGTCTACCCGCGCATTGAAGCGGATGTTTCGCAAATGAGCGATGATCTCCAATGCCAAACAATCTTTTTTCATGCTCCGCGAATGGAAATTTCCTCATCACATATCCGCGATTTGGTTGCTCAGAACCGAGCGGTTTCCTATCTGGTTCCGAAAGGGGTGGAGCTGTTGATTCGGGAACTAAACCTGTACCGCAAATAGAGCGCATTGTCTGTAAAAACTGCCTGTTTCACTGCTATAAAATGCTTGCTTTTGAAAAGGTGATGATTTATTTTCCAACTCAATTTTTGAGCAAGTTTGCAGGTTTGTTTTTACAGGCACTTATGGCCACACCCCGCAAGGAAATCAATCGAACTATCGATCAGAAAGTCTGGCAAGCTCTTTGAAAGTCCTTCAAGTTTGTACATCCAGAAGCTGGGGCGGCATGGAAATGCATGTCGCAGACCTCGCCGAAGCGTTGTCGCGGAAAGCGATTCGCTGTGAGGCGATCTGTTCGCCTGCTTCCCGGCTGGATGAGCGCTTGCGCGAAAAGGACATACATACACATACGATCAAGTCCGGCGGTTATGTAAGACCGATCGCGATGATGAAAGCGGTTGCCATCCTGCAAAAAACGATTCCGGATGCGATTCATGTGCACTATTCAAAAGATTTATGGTGGTTGATTCCGGCGCTTTTGTTCTATAAAAAGATACCTGTCTTGCTGAGCAAGCACATCGGCACACAAAAGCCGAAACGCGATTTTTTGCACCGTTTTCTGTATACGCGTTTGCGATTTATCATTGCGATCTCAAACGTGATTCGCGAAAATATCATCGCAACGCATCCAATTCATGCTGAAAATGTGGTGGTTGTGCATCACGGCGTCAAGTTAGAACGCTACAATCCGGAAATAATCGACCGTGCTGCACAGCGAAGACAACTCGGTTACGATGATAAGCAGCTTGTACTGGGCATTATCGGCAGGCTGCAGGCAAGCAAGGGCTATATTGAGTTTTTAGAAATGGCTGCGGCCATTCGCGCAGAGTACCCGAACGTACGCTTCCTGATGATCGGGGAAGCATCTCGTGGCGAAGATGACGAAGCCCAAAAAATTTTAAAAAAAATCGAAACCGCAAGGCTGTGGGATGTTGTTCAATGGTGCGGATTCCGACAGGATGTTCCTGAGATGCTGTCTGCGATGGATATATTCATCTTTCCATCGCATGCTGAAGCATTTGGTTTGGTGCTGATCGAAGCCATGTCCATGGCCAAACCGGTGATTTCAAGCAATTGTGATGGCGTACTTGATATCGTCGTGGATGGAGAGTGCGGATTGCTGACGCCGCCGAAAGATGTGCCCGCGCTAATCAGTGCGACAAAACTTCTCATCAATAATGAAGAATTACGCACGAAATTCAGCCAAAATGCCCGGCAGCGCGCTGTAAAATATTTTGTTGATGAAAAAATGATACAAAAAATCCGCGAACTCTACGTGCAAGCAGTAAAGGAATTCTAATTAGTCAAACAGCAGCTGTTTTCTGCTTTGCGGATTTATATGATATTAGAAACAAAAGGAGACAAGGGATATGAAGCTCAGGGTTAACCTTGAAGATGTTTCCAAAGATACACTTTTTAAAGGAAACATTGCGCAGTTGATGACTGTCGCCGGTGCGGGCTCATCACTCAATACAGATTCTTCGTTGGACAGTATAAAATTGCTCGATCTCAATGCATTAAACGAAGAAGATGACGATTGGAGCGAAGATGAATGGGATGAAGAAGAGTGGGATGAAGAAGATGACGAAGATGAAGATGTGACCGACGAAGACGACAATGACGAAGCAGATGATGATGACGACGATGATGAAATCTTCGACGACGAAGAAGAACTGTTCGATGATGACGATGATATTCTTGACGAAGACGAAGCTGATGACGAGATTTTCGACGAAGAATTTGACGACGATGATGACGACGACGATGAAGAAGATGATGACTGGGACGATGAAGACTGGGATGATGACGACTGGGACGATGACGATGATGATGACGATGATGATGACGATGATGATGACGACGATTGGGATGAAGACGACGACGATGAAGGTGACTACGACGACTGGCGCGATGACATGGACATGGATGACTGGAAAGATGACTCTTGGGAAGAGTGAAAAGTCTCGGTCGTATTTTTGCTAAGAGGCTAACCTGTTTTGCAGGATAGAGAATTCCCACAAAACCCACGCATTGGCGTCGGTATTATTTTGATGATCGACAAAAAGTTGCTCTTGGCTAAAAGAAAAAATCCTCCCGCCGCGCAAAAATGGTCTTTGCCTGGAGGATTGGTTGAACTCGGAGAAACTGTCGAAGACGCAGTACGGCGCGAGGCGCTTGAAGAAACCGGTTTGACAATTGAGGTGGGGAAGCTGCTTGAGGTTGTCGAGCTTATCGATAAGGCTGCTGAGGGAAATATTCGTTACCATTATATTTTGCTGGACTATCTGGCATCGGCATCAGGTGGCACGCTAAAGGCTGGATCTGATGTTTCCGCGCTCAAGCTCTTTGATTGGCGTGATTTGCAGCAGCTTGAACTGCCTATCCTCACCCGGGAATTTATCGCACGGCATAAAAACCTGCTTTTCCCCACATCACAACACTGATCTTTCCGAAAAACCTGCTGGTACTTGAAAGAATTGGAGTAAAAATGGCTGAATATGAAATTGAAAAGAATGGTGCGCGTCTGAAATTGCAGATGCAGCAAAAGTCTGATCATCAATTCGAAGCCATTTTTGAATCCGCTTCCTATTTGTCCGATCTGACCAAAATAAGCGAGCAGCATTATATGCTTCGACTGGATGGCAAGAACTTTGACATCTTAACACAGCGCGAAGGCAATACTCAAAATATACACGTAAATGGCAAGGCCGTATCGCTTTCGGTGCTCGATGCCAGAGCGCGTCAACTGCGTGAAATTTCCAGGAAACGTGGTAGCGGCAAGTCTGTTGATGAAATCAAGGCACCGATGCCCGGATTGGTTTTGCAGGTTCAGGTCAAAGAAGGCGACCACATTGAGGTGCATGACAGTCTGTTGGTCATAGAAGCGATGAAAATGGAAAACGAAATTCGCGCGACCGCGAAAGGCGTGGTAAAAAAGGTGAATGTGCGCGAAGGCCAGGCTGTTGATAAAGGTGCGCTTTTGCTGCGAATCGAATGACAGCTCCACTCAAAAGTTCCTTCCGAACAATCGGCATGCTCGGCGGCATGGGCCCGGCTGCGACAGCGCTCACTTTTGAATACATCATAAGACAGACCCGCGCTTCGAAAGACGATGAGCATATCCCCATGCTGATTTACAATCTGCCACAAATCCCGGATCGTACAGCCGCCATTCTTGGCGAGGGCCCCTCACCAGTGCCAGCGATTTCGCACGGATTACAAATTTTGCAACGTGGGATGGTTGATTTTGTGATCATTCCCTGCAACACAGCATTCTATTTTTATCCCCAATTTGTTGCCAGTACAAAGGTCCCGATCGTTCACATCGCAATGCCAATTGTTCGCGAATTGCAAAAATCGGCAGAAGGAAACAGAAAAATCGGTGTTCTGAGTACAACTGGCACGCAACGCTCAAACGTCTATTCGGATTTGTTAGCACATTTCGGATTTAAGCCGCTCCTGTCCGCAGAAAACAGGCAGGCTGATGTGATGGAGGCAATCCGGGCAATCAAAGCCGGCAGAATAGACGTTGTTGAATCGATTCTGTACGCGACGGAAGATCTCGTGAAAAGTGGCGCAGATACGGTAATTTTGGCTTGCACAGAGCTGTCGCTGCTGTACGATTCACTCGTACCAAGGCTGCCGGTTTTGGACAGTACACGCTGTTTGGCCAACGCTGCGATTGCTGTGGCCTCCAAGCAGCGCGACATTAGCGACTTCGTATTGCAGATTTAAAATGCCTCGACTCTTACCGTGAGATGTTTTGCTCTATTGGCAGCTTCGAAAAGCTTGATTATCACCGAAGGAGTCCTTATATTTGCGAGTCTTCAGGGCATGGCGAAATTCCAGACCGGCGGTGATAGTCCGCGACCTCCTTGGTTTTTCTGGGGAGTTGAGCCTATGAAATTCAGGCACCGACGGTGAAAGTCCGGATGAAAGAAGACAATGCATAAAACAATACTGGCTTTCTAAGAAGCTATCTCGCAAATTGAATTGACACCGACTGGTTGAATGCGTAGAGGTGCCACTCGCAGGAGTCCTGTGCATGCAGTTACGCGCGCAATTCAATTATGATTTGCAGCGAAGTGTGTGCGTGAATTCTATCGTTTTATGCAGAAAAAAATTCAGAATACATCTGTTTAGCCCTGGAGATGATCTTCAGGGCTTTTTTATTATGCACCACTTCAGCCAGCAAGAGATAAAGCGAATGCGTCATGCGCTGGATTTAGCCCGGAAAGGTGCGGGATACGTTTTGCCAAATCCGATGGTTGGCGCAGTAATCGTCAAGGAAGGCAAGACAATCGGAGCTGGATTTCATGAACGGTTTGGCGGTGCGCACGCTGAAGTCAATGCCCTGGCGCAGGCTGGCAACGCAGCAAAAGGAGCAACGCTATACGTTACGCTTGAGCCGTGCTCCCATTATGGCAAGACTCCGCCGTGCGTTGATGCGATTTTGGCAGCCCGGGTGGCCCGTGTGGTGGTTGCAATGCAGGATCCTAATCCGCAAGTTGCTGGCAATGGGATCGCCCGACTTCAAGAACAGGGTGTTCAGGTTGATGTCGGCCTGCTCACAGCTGAGGCCGTAGATTTGAACAAGCCGTTTATTAAATTTATTACAAAGCACCGGCCATTCGTCACGCTGAAAATTGCCCAGACGCTCGATGGCCGCATTGCCGATGCACATGGCGCATCCAGGTGGATCAGCTCTGTCGAAGCGCGTAAGCTAGTGCATCAGTGGCGTTTTGAAGCCGGAGCTGTGCTGGTCGGGATTGGTACGGTGCTACAGGACGATCCACGCCTCACGATCCGGCACGCTGATGGACCGCAACCGTTTCGTATTGTGCTGGATCGCAATTTGCGCATTCCGCTGACCAGCCAATTGCTGACAGATGAGTTTGCCAAGAAAACGATATTGATCACCTCGGATGCCCGTTCAGATAGCCTAAAAATTGAGCAGATTGCAGCGAATGGAGCACGCTTGTTGCAATTGCCCTTGCAGAACGGCAGGTTCGAGTTGTCGCAGGTTTTGGCTGCGCTTGCTGAGTTGGGTATTGCGCATATTTTTATTGAAGGCGGGGCAGATATTGCAAGCGCCTTTTTGCAAGCAAATTCTGTTGACAGGCTGTGTGTTTTTGTCGCCCCCAAAATATTTGGCGCAGGCAAGACCGCGTTCCAGATACCAGGCTATTCAGCAAAGTATCCCCTGCAATTGCGCAGTGCTTCGTGGTGCGCGATCGGCCCGGATATGCTGCTCGAAGCCGATGTTTTTGCTGGCGAGCAGGAAGAGTCGAGAAAAATTTCCAATAAGGATTGATGAGATGTTTACCGGATTGGTCGAGGAAGTTGGCAACATCGCTGAAATTGGCATCAGCCGCGGTGCAAAGCGAATCACGGTACATGCCCAGCACGTTTTAGGTGATCTGAGAATCGATGATAGCATTGCAATGAATGGCGTCTGCCTGACGGTGATCCACAGAGATGCACGCGGTTTTGCCGTTGAAGCAGTAGATGAAACATTGCGCAAAACCACCATCGGCAGCTGGCAGATAGGCAAATCCATTAATCTCGAAAGAGCACTCACCGCCCAAAGCAGGTTGGGCGGCCATTTCGTGCAGGGGCATGTTGATGGTCTTGCAAAAGTAACCGACTGGAGCGAACAGGCCGGCGGCAGAATGCTGAGCGTGAGCATGCCTGCTGAGCTGGTGAATTATCTCATTCCGAAAGGTTCGATCACGCTCGATGGGGTTAGCCTGACAATTGCCGCGATCAAAAACAATCAAATACAGGTGGCGTTGATTCCGCATACACTTGAAGTCACAACACTCGGCGCATTGCGCATCGGCGATGCAATCAATGTTGAGGCGGATATGTTAGGAAAATACGTACGTCAAATCCTGAGCCCATATATCGATCATCACAAAACGGTGATCTCACATGCGGACGTGAAGTTGGAGGACTAAATGCATACCGCAAAATTCAATACAATTCCAGAAGCGCTGAACGATTTTCGCGAAGGTAAGATTTTAATTGTTGTTGATGATGAAGATCGCGAAAATGAAGGCGATTTTATTATGGCAGCTGAGAAAGTCACGCCGGAAGCTATCAACTTTATGGCAACTCATGGACGCGGTCTGATTTGCGTGCCAATGACTGGTGAGCGCCTGCAAAAACTCGATCTGCAAATGATGGTGGCGCAAAATACGGCCTTACTCGGCACAAATTTTACTGTATCGGTCGATGCGAAAGAGGGGATCAGCACAGGCATTTCGGCTGCTGACCGCGCGCTTACAGTCAATTTGCTGGTCGATTCGGATGCCCAACCCGAAGATTTTGCACGGCCCGGGCATATTTTTCCGTTACGTGCCGAAAATGGTGGTGTGCTGGTGCGTGCTGGCCATACCGAGGCTGTAGTTGATTTGGCGCGTATCGCCGGCTTGCAGCACCATGCCGGCGTACTGTGCGAAATAATGGATGACGATGGAAGTATGGCGCGTGTGCCAAAGCTAATGGATATCGCACAGAAGTTTGATCTGAAAATTATTACGATCGCCGATTTGATCGAATATCGCCGCAGCACCGAAAAACTGGTGCAGCGCGCCGAAACAATCGATTTTCCGACCAGGTACGGTCATTTTAAAATGCATATGTACGAAAGCAACGTCGATTCCTGTGAGCATCTCGCGATTGTTAAAGGGGATGTCACTACTAGCGATCCGGTGCTGGTGCGGGTTCATTCGCAATGCCTGACCGGCGATGTGCTCGGCTCGCTGCGCTGCGATTGTGGTGAACAATTGGCGCAAGCTCTGCGGCAAATCGAGCACGAGGGGCGCGGTGTGTTGCTTTACATGCGGCAGGAAGGACGCGGCATCGGGTTGGCCAATAAAATTCGCGCCTATCGTTTGCAGGATGAAGGCAAAGACACTGTAGAAGCCAACGAAGCGCTCGGATTTAAGCCGGATCTGCGCCACTATGGCGTCGGCGCGCAAATTTTGTATGATTTGGGTGTGCGGCAAATTCGTTTGCTGACCAATAATCCCAAAAAGGTGATCGGTCTCGACGGCTATGGACTGGAAATCTGTGAGCGCGTGGCTCTGGAAGTGCCTTGCAATATTTACAACAGTCGCTATCTGGAAACCAAGCGCGATAAGCTCGGCCACCTGATTTTAACCAATGGCAGGCAGAGACCAGCGCTGGAGAAAGCAGATGTATAATCGGCTTGAATTGTGCGCTAAGGCCAGATTGAATGATGCTTGCTCACTATTTTAAAAGGAAAAAAGATGCCACAAAATATCGAAGGAAAATTGGATGCGAGCGGGCGAAAATACGCCATTGTGCTCGGCCGCTTCAATAGTTTTGTTTCCGAACAGCTTTTACAGGGAGCAATCGATTGCCTGCGTCGCCACGGCGCCAGTGACGATGACATCGCAATAGCGCGTGTGCCGGGTTCGTTTGAAATTCCGGTTGCAGCTTCGCGTCTGTTGCAAAAAAACAAGTGGGATGCCGTAATTGGGTTGGGCGTGCTTATCCGTGGGGCCACGCCACATTTTGATTATATTGCCAGTGAAGTAACGAAGGGTTTGGGCCAGCTCGCTTTGCAGCACAGCACCCCAGTGACCTACGGCATTATTACTGCGGATACCATTGAGCAGGCTGTAGAGCGCGCAGGCACCAAGGCGGGGAACAAAGGTTGGGATGCGGCGTTGGCTGCTATCGAAATGGTAAACCTTTTTCAGGAGATCGAGGGGCGGTAATGCGGGAAACAGTTACAACCATAAAAAGCCAATTCAATGTGAATCTTGCCGAAAAAAAACGAGTTTGTACAGCAAGCAGGCTGGCAGGCTTATTTTTTCTGGTTGCATTTTTTACACAAATTTTAACAATATCGGCCATAGCACAGCTCCGCGATTGGCGCACCTTTACCAATACGCGTGCGGTAAACCAGATCATTGCACATGATGACCTGCTGTTTGCTGCAACGACAGGCGGATTGTTGGTGTTTGACCACCAAACAGGCTCATTCGAAACGTTGACGAATGCAGATGGCCTGGGCGGAAATAACATCACGGCTGTCACGGCAGATCGCAATGGCACGATATGGGCTGCGCTTAGCGATGGCAAGGTGAATTTGTTCGAACCCGAAACCGGCGAAATCGAATTGCTGGTTTTTGATCAACAGCGCAGCTTTACGATCAATGACTTTTATGCAGTTGGCGATACCATGTATATTGCCTTTGATTTTGGCGTTGGCGAATACAGGCTTGACCGCAACGAATTGAAGGAGATTTACCAGCAGCTTGGCCTCGGATTCAGCCCCGGTGTCGCGGCGACAGCACTCTTGTTGCATAACCAAGCGTTGTATGTCGGTACCGCACAAGGATTGGCAACCGCGAGCATGAGTATTCCCAACCTGAAGGCGCCGCAAAGTTGGACCAATCTGACCAGCAGCGATGGCTTGCCGACCGGTGAAGTCACCGGCCTGACGGTCCTGGATGGCAAAGTTGTGGTCGCAACCACGACGGGCATTGCTATACAGGAAAACGATGACTGGACGGTTGTTTCAAACAATCTGCCGGATCAAACCATAAAGGCTTTGGCTGTTTCCGGCACAACGCTTTTCGCTGCCACACCTTTTGCCGTTTTTCAAAGCGATGATCTGGTCAACTGGAACCGTTTGGATGGTTTCCCTGGTGAGCCGAACGATTTGGTTGTCACGGATGGCCGGGTGTGGGGCGCTTCAAAAAACAGCGGTCTTGCTGAATACGAGGCTGAGCAAAATAGCTGGATTGTGCACGAACCCAACAGCCCGAAAACCGCCAGCTTCAGCAGCCTGGCTGTCGATCAAAATGGAACCCTGTGGGCGACTTCGCCAATTGATGGTTTTCTGTCATTTGATGGCGAAATCTGGCAAAATTATGATGAGTTGGGTAGCACAGCGCGCGGCGATTACCGCAGCGTTGTAATCGATGATTCCGGCCGCGTTTGGCTTGGTGTATGGGGCAGGGGTGTACAAGTCCTGCAACCAGGCGGCGGTACGCTTCAGATCGCTGGCTACGATACAACCGGCGGATTGCTGGCGGGTATTCCCAATGATCTCGGCTATGTGGTGGTCAACGAAGTCACCAAAGACCGTCATGGTAATATTTGGCTGTCGAATCTTGGCGCGGCAACCAATCGCAAGCTGGTTGCGGTAACGCCGGAGGGAGAGTGGGTTTATTTTACACCGCCAAATGCATCCCGAATTGAAATCAATCGCATTATTGTCGATCAATTTGACCAAATCTGGTATGGTATGTCCAATGATGGCGTAGAAGTGATCGACTATCGCCGCACGCTGTTCGATCCGACCGATGATGTTCTGACATTTGGCAACACGGTCAGTGCGCAGCTCGCGTCGAATCGCATCACTGGCCTGGCTGAAGATGCCGACGGCACGATTTGGATCGGCACCAACGATGGCTTGTTCTTTTGGTTCGCCAATCAGATTTCGCGGCAATTTCGTCTCATCAGCAATGATGTAACGGTGGTGCGTATCGATCCATCCAACAATAAGTGGATTGGCACAAGCAGCGGCATCACCATTATTTCATCCGACAATGCCAGCCTGAGTTATTACACTACAGAAAACAGCCCTTTGGTTAGCAACATCATTACTGATTTTGCCTTCAATCCCGAAACTGGCGAAGCGTATATTGCGACCACAAATGGCTTGTCGGTCGTGGCAACGCCTTTTACGACCCTGCGGCAAGATTTTTCTCAGCTCTCCGGCTACCCGAATCCTCTGATTCTCGACGGTGGTGATGCACAGTTTACCATCACCAACCTGGTTCGACAGTCCAGCGTCAGCATTTTTACAGAAGATGGCCGGTTGGTCAAGGCTTTTCCGCCTGGCAGCATTTCCGGTGCGCAAGCCACCTGGGATGGCCGCAACGAGAATGGTGATTTCGTGCCGAGTGGTATTTATTTATTTGTTGCGCAAAACAGCGACGGCAGCGCCAGCGCAGCAGGCAAAGTCGCGGTCGTGCGACGGTAGCGCTGCACGGACTTGCCATGCTGATTCAGGGGGGATGAAATACCACCAAAGGTTTTATCCTGCCAGCATAACTCATCTCGATATTCTTGCAAAGAAGCCAATTTTTGCTATATTAGCCGCCATGCTCAAATCTGTCCATATCAAAAACTACGTATTAGTCGATCAGCAGTCGATCGATTTCGAAAGCGGGCTCAATATCATCACCGGTGAAACTGGCGCTGGCAAGTCCATTCTGATCGGTGCACTGGCGACGCTACTGGGCGAACGCACTTCGGTTTCTGTGCTGCGAGAAGATGATGCCAAAGCGTTTATCGAAGGCCATTTTGATTGCAGCGACCTGCCGGCTTTGCAGCGCTACCTGCGCGAGAATGAGCTGGATTCGGCTGACAGCGAGCTGATTCTGCGTCGCGAAGTGCTGGCCAGCGGCCGAAGCCGTGCTTTTGTCAACGACACCCCTGTAACGCTCGAGCAAATTGAGCACATTGCGGATCTGCTGGTCGATTTGCATGGCCAGCACGAGCATCAGTCGCTGCTGAAAGTGCCCGAGCACATCCATTACCTTGATGCATTCGGTGGATTGATAGAGCAACGCGACCGCGTAATCGCCGATTTTGACCAGGCGGAGAAATACCGTCTGCAATTGGAAAATTTGCGACAAAGGCAAAGTTCCCTCGCTGAAAAAAAAGAATACCTTGCTTTTCAGTTAGATGAATTGCGCAAAGTAGATCCGCAGGCAGGGGAAGAAGAAGAGCTTGAGGCTGAAGAAAAACGCTTGGCACACAGCAGCGAACTGCGCGATGCTTGCGACAATCTCATCCAATCGCTTTACGAAATGGATGGCTCAGCCATTGAACTGCTTGGCAAAGCTTTGCGCATTTTTGAAAGCATCGATGCCTATGACTCGGTGTTTTCCGACTTGGCAAAAGAGATCAGCTCTGCAATGATTTCTGTAGAAGAAGTCGCAAAAACGCTTCAAAGCTATGCCGACCGAATCGAAGTCAGTCCTCAGCGCCTGGAAGAAGCCCGAAGCCGTCTGGCAACCTTTTTACAATTGAAGAAAAAATTTCTGACCACCTTTGATGGAGTGTTGTCCAAACGGGATGAATTACAGCAAGAGCTCGAGCAAATCGATACCTTTGACCACCAGATTGCCGAAGCGGAGAAGATGTGGCAATCTGCTGTTTCCCGCTATACGCTTTCTGCAGCCGAACTGTCACGCGTTCGCAGCGAAGCTGCTGAGAAATTGCAAAATGCCGTTCCTGAAATTTTAGCGGACATTGGCATGCCCGGTTGCCAGTTTCAAGTGCTGGTTGCGCAAGTTTCAGCGGAAAAGGGTTGGTGCACATTGAATGGTCAAACCGTACAAGCGTTTCGCGATGGTATCGATCAGGTCGAATTTTACATTTCCGCCAACCCTGGCCAACCGGTGCGCCCGTTGGCAAAAATTGTATCGGGCGGTGAAGTCTCGCGTGTGATGCTGGCGCTGAAAAGCCTGATTGCAAATGCTGACCGCATCCCGGTTTTGATTTTCGACGAAATTGATATTGGCATTTCGGGTAGGGTGGCACAATCTGTTGGTCAAAAATTGCGCGCCCTGGCCAATTCTCACCAGGTGATCGTCATTACCCATCTGCCTCAGATCGCTGGTGCCGGTCATTGCCATTTTCTGGTCGAAAAGAAACAGGCGGATGGCAAGACAACCTCATCGATTCGAAAGTTGCCTCAAACTGAGCGCGAAACTGCCATCGCGCAGTTGCTTGCCGGACATGAAATAACCGAATCTCACCTTGCCAGCGCACGCGAGTTGCTCAAACTCAGCGCTGACACATCCCACTAAAAAGCTGCCGATTGCCTTGCCTCTGATTGTCTTGGTCTAATGCGATTCCGTTATTGAGAATTACACAAATGTAACCTAAGTTATTATTTGTTGATGATGTTAAGCTGAAACTCCTTTGGCCCGTATTTTGCAAAAATTAATGACGAACGAACTGAAATCTCAAACCAGCCATTTGTCGAGCAGGATACAGGATGGCAAATCCGGCCGCACATATTCATATTGAGCTCTAAGAAATGTGCCAGATGACTGGTGGCAATGTTGTGTTTTTATACTTTTATTTTCCTGCATTTGCCGCCAATGGTTGCTATTACTTACAGAAGATAGACCAGGCAACTGGATCAAGGAAGAAAGTCTAATTCACAACAAGGACGTGCTAACTCCAAGGAGCAAATCATGACGAAAACGCAGAAAATAATTGGCAGCTCGCTCTTAAGTCTGTTATTGCTCGCCGTAACAATGTTTTCGATGTGTAGTGTTCGCATGCAAAGGTTGAACACGGATGGCGATATTGATGATCTGGCATTTGAAGAATTTGAAGAAGGCGATGATGCGTACCAGGACGATCTGTTAAGCCGCCTGGAAGTACTCGATGGTGACGAAGCTCAATCCCAGGAGCCGGCTGAAGATGACATTTTTGCATCACTCGGCGCAGATGATTTCAGTGACCAACCGGCGCAGACACAAAGTGGCGGCGGACAGACTGAAAGCTTTTTGACACCGGAATTGATGGAAAGTCTGCAGGCGGAAGTCAATGATTTGCAGAAAATCTATGACTCAAAAGAGGTGATGGCCGAGAATTTGCGCCAGCAAGTGCGCGAATCTGATTTTGCAGACGCAACCACGGCCGATAAAAGCCAAAGCGAGCCGTTTGCGAATGAATCGCTTGATGACTTAAACCTGCCGACGTTGCCAAACACCTCAACGGCTTCCACCTTGCCGGATTTCAGTTCTGATATTACTTCCACTTCGACGCCCAGCTACATGAGTTCTGAAGTTGGTTCGATGTATCAGGACGCTTTGAATGACTACAACGCGCGGCGTTTCGCCAACGCTATATCCAAATTCCGCGATATCCTGCTGCGCGGCGATGCTGGCAGCCTGGCGGATAATTGCCAGTACTGGATTGGTGAATCCTACTTCGCGCAGGGCAAATTTCAGCAAGCATTGGTCGAATTTGAAAAAGTCAATATTTACCCGAAAGAAAACAAAGCAACCGATGCGCAACTGATGACTGGCCTGGCGCTGATGAAACTGGGGCAGACCCAGGAAGCCCGCAGCGAATTTTCTGCGCTGAGTGCATTCCATCGCAACGCCAATGCAGCTGCTAAGGCTCGACGATATTTGGGTACGCTCGAAGGCGTTTAAGCATAGAATCTCTGTGAAAAGGAGAGCAGGAGTTTTCCTCCCTCCGCTTCTGCTCTCTTTTTCCTTTTTGCTTTTTCTTCTATTTCAACCCCAACGAATTTATTCCTCCCTGAAACTGATCAGCAAAATAGTCTTTACAGCAGTTGCATTTTTCGCTTTCTTTGTTAATTTAAAGCTGATCAAAATCTTCAACCCGATGTAGACTTCCCCTGCCGGACCGTTTCGATCGTTACCTCTTTGCTGCCGGGTGATCACTGTTTTTTTTGCTTGCCCAAGACTTCTTGCTCAATCAATTGAAGGTGTGCTTAATGGAGATCACGCAACTGTATGTCTAATTTTATCCATCTTCACAATCACTCCCACTACAGCCTGCTCGATGGTGCATGTCGTATCGATGACCTTGTGAAAGCCGCTGTCGCGAACGATATGGAAGCTCTGGCGTTGACTGATCACGGCGTGATGTTCGGTGCGGTAGAGTTTTACCAAAAATGCACCAAGGCGGGGATCAAACCGATACTTGGGGTTGAAGCATACATTGCTCCGCGCAGCCGAAAAGACAAAACACTGCGGCGCGAGGATGTTGGTGATACCAATTTTCATCTCCTGCTGTTGGCGAAAAATGAACGTGGCTATAAAAACCTCATGTACATGGTTTCGATGGGTTTTTTGGAAGGCTTTTACTATCGGCCACGTATTGACAAAGAGCTGCTGAGAGAATACCATGAAGGCATAATTTGTTCATCAGCATGTTTGCAGGGCGAAGTGGCGTACAGGTCTGTACACTTAGGCTACGAGGCTGGTCGCGATGCCGCCCGCGAGTATCGCGAAATTTTTGGCGATGATTACTACCTGGAAGTGCACAACCATGGCATACCGGAGGAAGCGCAAGCCAGCGAGATGGTGTTCGAAATTGGCAAGGAGCTGGACATTCCAGTGCTGGTTACCAACGATATCCACTACCTCAAACGCGAGCACTCCCTGCCGCATGATATCCTTATCTGTCTGCAGACCGGCAAAGACCGCGACGACCCGAACCGCCTGCGCTATACTACAGATGAAATTTATTTTAAGACCGAAACGGAAATGGCCAAGTTGTTTCCTGATCGGCCAGATATTGTCAGCCTGACCAAGGAAGTGGCAGACAAATGCAATCTCGCTATTGATTTCGATACCATTCACTTGCCAAAATTTGAACTTCCTGCCGAGGACAAGCATCTCAACCTCGATGAATATCTCGAAAAATTGGCTAAAATTGAGTTGATTAACCGATATGGCGAGCCTTCCAAAGAAATTTATGAGCGGCTCGATTATGAGCTGCAGGTGATTCATAAAACCGGCTATGCCGGCTACTTTCTAATCGTATGGGATTTTATACGGGCAGCGCGCGAGATGAAGATTCCGGTGGGACCGGGTCGTGGTTCTGCAGCTGGCAGTCTGGTAGCCTATTGCCTCGGTATCACCAACATCGATCCTATCAAATACAATCTGCTGTTTGAGCGTTTTTTGAATCCCGAGCGTGTGACGATGCCGGATATCGATATCGATTTTTGCTACGAGCAGCGCGAAAAGGTGATCGAATATGTACGCCAAAAATACGGCGAAAACAATGTGACGCAGATCATTACTTTCGGTACCATGGCTGCGCGTGCTGTCATTCGCGACGTGGGCAGAGTACTGAAAATCAGCTATGGTGAAGTCGACAAAGTCGCGAAAATGATACCTGCTACCCTCGGTATCAAGCTGAAAGACGCCATCGAAACGGTGCAGGAACTGCGAGACATGGCGGATGCTGATGAGACCTATCATCAGTTGCTGGACTACTCGCAGGTGCTGGAAGGCCTGGCGCGCCACGCATCCACACACGCTGCCGGCGTGGTCATCACACCGACCGAGCTGACCAATTACGCACCCTTGTTTAAATCGCCCAGCACCGGTGATGTCACCACCCAGTATGATATGAAATGCCTGGAAGCGACCGGCGTTTTAAAAATGGATTTTCTCGGTCTGCGCACCTTAACCGTGATCGACCACACTTTGCGGGCATTGAAAGCACGTGGTGTTGATCTGGATATCGATAACATCCCACTCGACGATCCAGATACCTACAAGCTTTTTGGGGAAGGGGAGACCACGGCAATTTTTCAGTTTGAAAGCAGTGGCATGCGCGAATATTTGCGCAAATTGAAGCCACAAACAATCAGCGATCTGATCGCCATGAACGCGTTGTACCGCCCTGGGCCGATGGATATGATCGACGACTTTATCGCGCGAAAACATGGCAAACAGAAAATTGAATATGCCCATCCACGCATCGAGCCCATCTTGGAAGAAACCTACGGTATCATCGTGTATCAGGAACAGGTTATGCAGATTGCCAGTGCGATGGGAGGCTTCAGCCTCGGCAAATCTGATCTTCTGCGACGGGCAATGGGGAAGAAAAAAGCCGATTTGATGGCCGAAATGCGAAAAGAATTCATCAAGGGCGCGCTTGAGCTCAATATTGAGAGGAAAGTTGCGGAAGAAGTGTTCGATTTGATGGATAAATTCGCCCGTTATGGATTCAATAAATCGCACTCAGCCTGCTATTCGGTCGTTGCCTATCAAACTGCCTACCTGAAAGCGCACTACCCGGCAGAATTCATGGCCGCCACCATGACTTCGGAAATGGGCAGCACAGATCGGATTGTGTTTTTTATTGAAGAGTGCCGGCGCATGGATATAGAAGTGCTGCCACCAGATGTGAACGAAAGCTTCGCACATTTTACGGTCGTGGACGACAAAATCCGCTTTGGTTTGGGCGCTGTAAAAAATGTCGGTCGCAATGCTATTGAATCGATCGTAAGCGCGCGCAACACGAATGGTCAGTTCAGCACAATATTTGATTTTTGTGAAAACATAGACCTGCGCCTCGCCAATAAAAAGGTGCTCGAAAGTCTGATTCAGGCAGGCGCGATGGACTCGCTCGAAGGCAATCGCAATCAGTTGCTGGCCATTATCGATACAGCGACCAGTTATGCGAGCAGTCTGGCGCAATCGCGCGCGCGAAATCAGGCCAGTTTGTTCGATGACGCGCCTGAGGAAATGCGCATTGAGCCGACCTTGCCCGATTTGCCGGACTGGGAAATCTCTGAAAAACTGACACGTGAAAAAGATGTGCTCGGGTTCTATGTTTCCGGACATCCGCTCGATCCACATCGTGCTGAAATACAGGCTTTTAGCACGATTTCCCTGGCCAGCACTGACAGCATGCGCGATGGTGCAGCAGCATGCGTATGTGGGATGATTACAGCAGTAAAAATCCATTACGATCGCCGCAATCGTCCGATGGCTTTTTTCACGATAGAGAATTTTACGGGTAGCATTGAGTTGCTGGCTTTCAGCGATCCTTTTTCGCAATTTAAGGAATTGATCACACCAGATAGTATTGTGGTCGCGCAAGGCAAGCTCTCTGTTCGGGAAGAAGAAAAGCCGAAAATGCTGATCGATAAAATCTACACGCTGTCGGAAGCATGGCAATCGATGACCCGCTCGTTTTTTCTATCGTTTGAAGCTAAAGAACTCGACGATATGAAAATTCAGCGTGTCAATCAGATCATCCGCACCAATCCTGGCCAGTGCCAACTTTATTTTCAGATTAAATCAGATGGTGATAAAAAAGCTTACCGTTCGCGCAAGTATCGCGTGCGGCCAAATCAGGATATGCTGAGCCGTTTGCAAGATTTGCTGGGGAAGGAAAACGTCTGGTTTGATGCCTCGCCACCGAGGCAATAATATCAGGCACAGTAGGGCGGCCAACTCCACTATCGGCAATCGAGCTGAAGTGATCGGTATCAAGCCGGCCTGATACCGATAGCAGAGTAACCACACGAATCTATGTAAAACATGGCACGACGATTCATCCTGACGCGATGCGCCGGAAGGAATCACTGTACCATGGCGGTTGTTTCGTAGTCTTCTCGAATAAATTCGGCTACCCACAGGCCTGAGGCTTTTTCAGTCGCGACCACGATGGCGTTGGTGCCTTGCCAGCCTTCTATTGCAGCCTTTTCCAATGTCTCCCCCATACGAATCGTAAATTCATCGAAGTTAAAGATAACGCCGTCAAGCAAAAAGCGGTTGCCCTTTGCAACTTGAATCGGGCCGCGAAAACTTTGCTGCCGCTTGGATGTTGCCAAGTCGAGCAAATGTATTTGTTCAGCAATGAGCTTGTTGCTATAGCGCTTAAATGTCACGTAAACCAAATCGCGGCGATCAATCTGGGCGAGCTGAACACTTTTTTGTGATTGGCTGGTGATCTGAGTGCTCGGCGTCATGAGCAGCACTGCACTCCCGATTTTAATGTAACCTGATTGACTTTCTGAAACACGCCCCATTATTTGTTGCGCTTTAGGGCCGTTTGCTGCAAAAACATGGCTAACAACGAACAAAAGAGCGATAAACAAAGCCTGACCAGCCAGCATAAAACCACGAACTCGACTGTGCATTCCGTACTCCTTTCCTTGGATGATGCCGGTATGAATATCTTGCGGCTCCACCATTTATACCGCAAGCCTTTGCCAAAAGCTGTCTCAGTCCATGAGTTGTGCGTCTATCGCTTTTGGTACCTTTGGCATGATTCCCAAAGAATACAAACGCCGTGCCATGACCTGAACAGCCATTTTATTTCTATCTTTGAGCGTCGCAATGATGCTATATACCGGAATCGCCATTGCAAGCAAATACGAAATTGTGATTGCGATATGGTAATTGTAACTGCTTGACTGGGTCTTGTGCGCGGCTTAAAAATCGGTGATTTGTTGGAATGATATTGCATCCAAACGAATTTTTCTTAAGTTGGAGACAGCGCTGCCGTCATGGTAGGGGATGGTTCGATCGGAGCTTGGCAATGCTTTAAAGCGCGCTGGTTGAATGATCGAACAAAAGCAAATTTGCTGAAATTCAGCACAAGCAAAAGGGAGAAAAGATGTTAGCAAAAGATATTGCAGCACACGAACAGGATTTTCGAAATCATGGCGTAGACAGCAACGGCGTGAAACACAATTTAAGCCAGCTTTCTGCTCCTATAAAAGGGGATAATCGAAACCTTACAGTGACCCGCTGCGTGGTGGCCTCCGGGGACAGCTCTTTTTATTATAATGAGAGCCCTTTGAAAGATAGAGTGGTATTGCACTTTACGGCTGGCTATCTAAAGGGGGACATTGCCAATCTAACCAAAAAAGACTACCATGTCTCAGTGCCATTTGTGGTCGCCCGTGATGGCGCCATCTACAATTTATGGGGCTCCGGCTACTGGTCCTATCATCTCGGGCCGGGCGCGATCGGTGGCAATACCGAGATGAGCAAACGTTCTGTTGGCATCGAAATATCCAACATCGGCCCGCTTACCCGCAAAGGCAATCATTTGGTCACAATTTACGATTCGATTTACTGCGATGCTAATGAAACACAATATTATCAGAAAAGTAACTACCGTGGTTACGAATACTATGCGACTTTTACCGAAGCGCAATACAAAAGTGTGATCGATTTGTTGCGTTATGCAACCGGCAAATTCAACATCCCGCGACAATTCCTTCCCAAGGACAAACGATTTGAGTTGCAACAGGATATCGCCAAATTTCATGGCATCACCAGCCATGTCAACTTCCGCAAAGACAAATATGATATCGGCCCGGCATTCGACTGGGATCGCGTCATTGCTGGCGCGACAAAATAGCACTCAGAGATCGCTGCATACATTATTTCGCAGCGAGATCGGATGGCGCCTGCGGCATGGTTTTTCGTTTGTGTAAATCTTTGTAAATGCTTGACAGAGAAAGCAGAAAACTGTATATTTGTGGCCAATTGCAATTCGTCAACGGTTTTGGTTTTGGGTGAAGCTTGGAAGACCAATAGTCTCTGAATTCACTGTAGAATCAGTAAAAACGATCATCGCAACTACAAGTTTTATAATAGATTGACAAGACCTCATTTAAAAGCTTCATTTTATACCCTCGGCTGTCGTCTGAACCAGGCGGAGACAGCGCTTATCGCCAGCCGCTTTCAGCAAGATGGCTATCGTGTGGTTGATTTTGGTGAGCATGCCGACATCTGTGTGATCAATTCATGTACAGTGACCGAACAGGCCGATGCAAAATGCCGCCAGATTGTGCGCCAGGTTTTGCGCCAAAATCCGGATACATTTGTCGCGGTGGTGGGGTGCTATGCACAAACCGGCACCGAAACGCTGCAAAAAATCGATGGCATCGATCTCATCGTCGGCACTCAGGACAAGCTGAATGTACTCGATTACATCGCAGAGCCGATAAAGGCGGAGCAGCCACAGGTGGTGCGCAATCGGATGATGCGTGCTCCGTTTACTATCCAGTCTGAAGGCGCATTGAACACCACCACACGCGCCAACCTGAAAATTCAGGATGGCTGTGATTTTATGTGCAGTTTCTGTGTCATTCCGTTCGCACGGGGACGCGCACGCAGCCGTGCGTACTTCGACATTCAGCGCGAAGCCATGCAACTGCTCGATGCCGGCCACAAGGAGCTGGTTTTAACAGGTGTCAATATCGGAACATATGATTTCGAAGGCAAATCGTTCCTCGATGTTGTGCAGATGTTACTCAAGCTGCCGGATTTGCAGCGCCTCCGCATCAGCAGTATTGAGCCGACCACTATTCCGGAATCTCTGCTCGATTTGATGGCCGACTCGGAAAAATTGTGCCCGCACTTGCATATTCCATTGCAGAGTGGCTCTGATCGTATCCTGCAATCGATGCGACGTGTTTATTCAAAAGCGAATTTTCTGCAATTCATTGAGCGCGCAGCAGAGAAAGTCCCGGATGTGCTCATCGGCACGGATATTATGGTCGGCTTCCCGGGAGAAGACGACGCAGCTTTTTCTGAAAGCTGTGACCTGCTGGAGCAGTCGCCATTGACCTATGCGCATGTCTTTAGCTTTTCAGAGCGCAGCGGTACTGCCGCAACCCGGCTAAATGAGAAGGTTGATCCTCGCGCGAAAAAAGCCCGCAGCAAAAGGCTTCACCAGATTTCCGAGCGGAATAAAAATGCATTCTATCAAAATTTTATCGGCAAGTCTGCGCGCATTTTGACCGAAGATAGGGATAAATTGGGACGTTGGCTCGGCTACACGGATAATTATATCAAAGTTGCGATCGAGCACAAAGATTTGAAAAGCAATCAGCTCATCAACGTTAAAATTGCAGACATCGAAAACGGATTAGCAATCGCGAATAATTGATGAAAGTTTATCTGGAAACATATGGCTGCCAAATGAACGAGTATGACTCCGAGTTGATTCGTTCGATTTTGACCAGCCAAAATTATGAACTCGTACAAGCGAAGGATAGCGCAGATGTAGTGTTGCTGAACACCTGCGCCATTCGCGAAAATGCGCATCAAAAAATCTATCATCGCCTTGATGAGCTGAAAGGCCAAAAGCGCCGCGGAGAAATACAGGTCGTCGGTGTGTTGGGGTGCATGGCGCAAAATCTTCGCAAGGATTTGCCGCAGGCAGCTCCCATCGTCGATTTGGTTGCCGGGCCGGACAGCTACAAGCGCTTGCCACATCTCATAGAGGCCGCACTTGATAGAGACACCGTCGGCTTCGATTTTTCGCTGAGTGAATTTGAAACCTACTCCGATATTGCTCCGGAGAGAGTGCCGGGCGTCAATGCATGGATTGCCATCATGCGCGGCTGCGATAACTTTTGCACGTTCTGTGTTGTGCCTTATACGCGTGGACGTGAACGCAGCCGGTCGCCGGAAAGCATTGTCAATGAGGCTAACAGCATTGTTGCACAAGGATTTAAGCAGATCACGCTTTTGGGGCAAAATGTCAATTCCTATGCACACGACGGCAGCGATTTTGCCGACTTGATGGAGCATGTAGCGAAGGTGCCGGGATTGCCGCGCGTGCGTTTTACCTCACCGCATCCGAAGGACTTCCCACGCAAATTACTGCACTTGATCAGCGAGTATCCGAACTTGTGCAACCACATCCATTTGCCATTGCAAGCGGGAAATGACGCCGTGCTCGAACGCATGAATCGCACGTATACAAAAAAAGAGTTTCTGGATTTAGTCGATGAGATTCGAACCATAATCCCGGATGTGTCGCTGACGACTGATGTGATTTGCGGCTTCTGTGGAGAATCGGATGACGATTTTGCCGATACTGTGGAAGTAATGGAGCGCGTCGAATTTGATTCTGCTTTTATTTTTAAATACAGCGAACGCAAAAATACCATCGCTTCCCGTAAGTACCCGGACGATGTACCGGATGAAGTTAAAACAGAGCGTGTCATGCAGCTGAATGCATTGCAGCGCGGCATCTCCCGCAAGCGAAATCAGGCTGAAGTTGGCAAAACGCTCGAAGTATTAATCGAAACAAAAAGTAAGAAGAACGATAAGGAGTGGCTTGGACGCAGCGATCAAAACAAGGGCGTTGTGTTCTCCGCTGCACAAAAGAAACCAGGCGATTTCGCCAAAGTGCTGATTACCGAAGCCAGTACCAATACGTTGAGAGGGAAGCTCGTCAATGAAGCGATTCATCTGCCGATTGTGGTGAATGGCCACTGAGTCTTCGGTGTTGATCGGCTTCGGAAAGATTGTCCATCAGCAGGACTGGCTAACAATGTGTATACTGGAAAGGAACGACAGTGAAGTCCCCGAATCCCTTTGATTTTTATAATATGAATGCTCTGCTGTCCGATGAAGAGCGACAAGTGCGGGATGCCGTCCGCGAGTATTTAAGAAAAGAAGTGCAACCGGAGATCCGAGATTGTTTTCGCGAAGCAAAGTTTCCGCTGCATTTGGCGAAGGCTTTTGGCGAGCTTGGGCTGCTCGGCGCCAACCTCGAAGGTTACGATTGTCCGGGTTTGAATAATGTGGCGTACGGTCTGCTGATGCAGGAATTGGAGTACATCGATAGCGGTTTGCGCAGCTTTGCTTCAGTGCAGGGTGCGTTGGTGATGTACCCGATTTACACTTTTGGCTCCGAAGAACACAAACAGAAATATTTACCAAAACTTGCCAAAGGCGAAATGATCGGCTGCTTCGGTTTGACAGAGCCTGATTATGGCTCCAATCCGGGTGGCATGATTACTCGCGCCGAGCGTGTGTCTGGCGGATTTAAGCTCAATGGCCGCAAAATGTGGATCACCAATGCTTCGCTCGCTGATGTCGCAGTGGTTTGGGCCAAACTCGATGGCAAAGTGCACGGCTTTTTGGTCGAAAAAGGCACCAAAGGATTTCAGCCCAAGCCCATGCATGGCAAGTTATCATTGCGGGCCTCGGACACCTCCGAGATTTTGCTGGATGATTGCGTGGTTCCGGAAGAAAATCTGCTACCCGGCTCCAATGGTCTGAAATCGCCACTTATGTGCCTGACGCAGGCACGTTATGGCATCGCCTGGGGCGTGATTGGTGCAGCAATTGCTTGCTTTGAAGAATCGCTCGAATATGCCAAAGGCCGGGTCATGTTTGATAAGCCGATTGCAGGCTTTCAGCTCACCCAAAACAAATTTGCACACATGATGACCGAAATAACCAAGATGCAACTCCTGGTTTTACAACTGGGACGCATGAAAGACAAGGGTGAGATGCATCATGCACAGGTGAGCATGGCAAAGCGCAACAACTGCTTTCATGCCCTGGAAATTGCACGCATGAGCCGACAAGTTCTCGGCGGCAACGGCATTATGGATGATTATGTTTCGATGCGACATGCAAACAACCTGGAGACAGTTATCACCTACGAAGGGACGCATGAGATTCATACGCTGGTGCTCGGAGAAGCAGCTACCGGCATCCAGGCCTATGCCTGATTAAAAAAACTGCACGAGCGGCACACATTTCCTGAGTTGGATTAAGCGAGTACAGAATGAATGTGAATGCCTATAAAAAATTTACATTGGAACAAGCAAATGCACTGATTCCAGAACTGATTCGGCTGACCCAGTGTACCATGAAAAAACTAAAAATCGAAAGCGCAAAATGGCATGCCGAAGAAACCGGTAGTGTCATCGATGATGAGTCGGCTTATCATCAACGCTTGAACCGGTACTTAAGACAATGGGCAGATCAGGTGACTCGTTTGGGTGTGATGCCCAAGGGCTATTTTACCTGTGATTTTGTATCGCCGAATCCCGAACGACTCTTTTGCTGGAATTATGGTGAAACCGAGATTTGTTTTACCCACAAAACATCGGAATCATTCAAAGACCGGATTCCGCTCGATAATCCGGAACTTCAAGGATTTGAAGTTTCCCTAAACTAACTTAGGACACACATCATGCAAACGGAACTTGAAGACAAATTAAGTTTAGGGCAAAAGCTGGAGCTCATTGTCCGTTTGATCAATCGACAAACGATTCGATCCTTTTTAGATACATTAACCACGCATCAGCTTGCGCAGGCGCACAGCTTTTTGTGGGATCTGATGGTGGAGTTTCATGTCCAAACGCAAAACCGTGAATTTCAGCGCGAAGAGGTGACATCTGAAATGGTCTCGTCCGCAAAATATCAAAAAATGCAGAATTGCGATTTGCGTATCGATCATTGCAAGGGTGTTGAATGCATTTGGTCGAATCCAATCTGTGCTGGCACGAAAGTGAAAAACAATATGGAAGTGATGGCCAGGCAAATTTTTAAATATTTCGACGGCGTCAAGGATGCCGCGCATGTTTTGCATTAATCCTGCGGCCTGCAAAAATTCGAGCATCATTGCCATTCGATGAATGGTGTTGCTCTTTCAACCTAAAACGAACCAAAAATATGAGTACAATAACAATTCTTGAGATATTTGCCGCATTCCTGCTGGGCGGTGTTGCATGCTTTCTTTTTATGAAGCTGCGCTTAAAAACAGCGGAAAAATCAGCCAGCGAACTGGTGCAGGAAGCCAAACGCAAAATCGAACGCGAACGCAACCAGACTATTCTGAAAGCAAAAGAAGAGTGGCTGCGTACCCGCGACCAACAGGAATCGGAAATTAAAAAGCGTGCGGAAAAGCTGGATGAACTGGAAGCACAAACGCTTGACTTTGAGAAAAAAGTGAGCAAGCGAGAGGAACAACTTAAGATAAAAGAGAGTCAGCTAACGCAACGGGAGAATGATCTGGCGGCACAGCGCGACGCTCTTAAAGCCAAAGATGAAGAGCTCATGCGGATCATCCATTCACAAAATGAAGAGCTCTCAAAAGTCAGCGGCATGTCTGTTGAAGATGCTAAAACCAAGTTGCTGGAAAACCTGCGAAAAGAATATCGTCAGGAAGCAGCAGAGATTTATAAAACACTCGTCGATGAGTCCAAGAACAACGCCAGCCGCGAAGCAAAGAAGATCATCACCTATGCGATTGAAAAGCTTGCGTCCGAATATGCTTCCGAAAGCTCGCTGGCCGTCGTCGCTTTGCCTTCTGAAGAAGTCAAAGGTCGCATCATTGGGCGGGATGGCAGGAATATTAAATCGTTCGAAGCAGCATCTGGTGTCAAGTTGATTGTTGACGATACCCCGGAAGCCGTGGTCATTTCGTGCTTCGATCCCGTGCAGCGTGAAATCGCGCGCCTGGGACTGGAAAAGCTGGTGAGCAATGGTAAGATTCATCCCCAGCGTATAGAAGAAGTGCTCAAACAGAGTGAACAAGAGGTTGAGAAAAATATCTGGCGTGCAGGCAACGAAGTGATCGCTGGTGTCGGGGTCGGCAAAATGCACCCGGATTTGATCCGCACCCTTGGTAAATTGCACTATCGTACAAGCTATGGTCAAAATGTGCTCAAGCATTCAAAGGAAGTAGCGATGCTGTGCAGCGCTATGGCAGCTGAGTTGAAACTCGATACCAAAATGGCACGGCGTGCCGGGCTGATGCATGACATCGGCAAGGCAGTGAGCCAAAGCCAGGAAGGAACCCATACTCAGCTTGGTGAAGAGCTTTGCAAGAAATACAATGAGCATCCGGTCGTGCTCAATGCGATTGCATCTCATCATGAGGATGTGCCGGCAGACAACCTGTATTCGGTGTTGGTCGCCGCAGCTGATGCGATAAGCGGCAGCCGTCCTGGTGCTCGCCGCGATACCCTCGATGGCTATATCCGGCGCATAGAAAGCCTTGAGAAGATTGCGGATTCGTTCGATGGTGTCGAGAAATCCTTTGCGATTTCAGCAGGACGTGAGGTGCGTGTGATCGTGCAGCCGGAGAAAGTTTCGGACGCAGAAGCGGATCTGCTTTCTGCCGAAATTGCCAAAAAAATCCAAGATGATTTAGATTATCCCGGACAGGTCAAAATTACGGTGATCCGTGAATCAAAATCTGTCGCTTACGCTTAAAACGGAGTCGTATTATGCAACGAAAAGTACGTGTTTATATTGCTTTGGCTGTTATCGTTACGGCAATGGCGTTTTTAATGATTAGCGGTTTCAACACAGAAACCATGGTCTACAGCGTTACCATTTCGGAGCTGAAAGCAAAAGGTGATGATGCCTATGCCAAAGGCTACCGGGTAAATGGCTTCGTCGATCCAAACACCATACAAAAATCTGCAGATATGCTGACCGTCAATTTTGTGGTGAAGGATGAAGCTGAAAACATGCCAGTAGAGTACAACGGCATTTTGCCAGACACATTCAAGCCGAGCACCTTCGATGGCGATATTGAAGTCTTGCTGGAAGGCAAGTTTCGACAGGATGGCACATTTATGGCAACCAATATTATGACCAAATGTGCAAGCAAGTATGATCCGGCCGAAGGTGGTGAAACCAAAACCTACGGTCCGATGTCGGGATCGATGTCCGGAACGGATTGAATTATCGCGCCGCTCAATAAAAGCGATAGGCTGCGCCGCGCTATCGTATTATTCCACGCATTCGAATTTTGAGACTGTGAAGATGGACCTACTGCAACCGTATCACCGCTCAGAAATGCAAGCAAATTAAGGAAGGGAGTTCTCACCATGCTGGCTGAATATGGCCTTTTGATATTGGTACTGGCGCTCGCGTGCTCAGTGTATTCGGTTGTCGCCTATTTTCTAGGAGCACAAAAGCAAATCGCCGACTTAGTGCACTCCGCCAAAAATGCAACCATCGCTTCAACGGCGTTGCTCACCTTGGCAATTCTTGCTGTTGTGCAAGCGTTGATGGCTAACGATTTTAGCTATGAATATGTGGCAAGCTATTCCAGCATCGCACTGCCAACCTTCTATAAAGTGACCTCGCTGTGGGCGGGGCAGGCAGGCTCGCTGCTTTTCTGGGGATGGATACTCTCTGTTTATATGCTATTAGTGATTTACAATTACCGAAACGATTTTGAACGAATTTTACCTTATGGACTTGGCACACTTTCGGTGGTGGTGGTGTTTTTCGTTGCGTTGGTCATCTTCGTGCCGCATGCACAGCCATTCGCCAAGCTCGCCAATGCACCGCTCGATGGCCGCGGACTGAATCCTCTGCTGCAGCATCCTGCAATGGCAATCCACCCGCCGATTTTATACCTGGGCTACGTTGGTTTCGCGATTCCGTTCGCATTTGCCTTTGGCGCTCTGCTCAGCGGCCACATCGATAATCGTTGGGTTCGCACCGTACGCCGCTGGACAATCGTGCCGTGGTTTTTCCTCGGTATCGGCATCCTGCTCGGTGGAAAATGGGCCTACATGGAACTCGGCTGGGGTGGCTATTGGGCATGGGATCCGGTAGAAAACGCAGCGTTCATGCCCTGGTTGACTGGTACTGCATTCCTGCATTCGATTATGATTCAGGAAAAGAAAAGCATGTTGAAAATTTGGAATGTGGTTTTGATCTTTCTCACATTCATTTTGTCGATTTTCGGCACGTTTTTAACCCGAAGCGGTATCATTTCTTCCGTGCACTCATTTACGGCATCGGGCATCGGGCCGCTTTTTCTCAGCTTTGTGGTCGTCTGCGTCGTTGTCTCTTTCGGATTGCTCTACTACAAGAAAGACCTGCTGAAAAGCGAAACACGCATCGAGTCGGTTGTATCGCGTGAATCGGCATTTTTGATCAACAATGTCGTGTTTGTCGGTGCGTGCTTTGCCGTCTTTTGGGGCACGGTTTTTCCGGTTATTTCCGAAGCGGTACGCGGCATTAAAATTACTGTTGGGCCGCCGTGGTTCAATTCGGTAAATATTCCAATATTCCTGTTCTTGCTTTTCCTGACCGGCGTCGGGCCGCTGGTTGCCTGGCGCAAATCTTCCACGCAATATCTTAAAAAGCTGTTTCTGAAGCCGATTATCGCGACGGTATTGACGGCTGTTGCTTTGATTGTAGCAGGTATCACTGCTGTCTATGCGATCATCTCTTTTTCCCTGTGCGTCTTCGTTACTGCGACGATCATTGCGGAATTCCATCGCGGGGCACGCGCTCGTATGAAAAACCACAATGAGAGCTATTTCAGCAGTCTGTTTGAATTGACCAAGAAGAACAAGCGCAGATACGGCGGCTACGTTGTGCATTTCGCGATTGTGCTGATCTTTTTTGGCGTAACCGGTGCAGCTTTTGACACAGAAGTGGAGACCAGCATCGCAAAAGGCGAATCGGTAAAAGTTGGGCGGTACGAAGCGCGATATGACGCCTTTGACGCCAAGAAAGACGATCACAAGGAAGTCTACGAAGCCAAACTCACGCTTACACGCGGCGGCGAATATGTGACCACGGTGAATCCGCAGCGGCATTTTTACCTGGTGCAAGAGCAGCCAACCACAGAAGTGGCTGTGCACAGCACATTTATGGAAGATTTTTATGTGGTCCTGGTTGGCTGGGAAGACAATGCAGCCAAAGCCAGTTTTCATTTTTACCTGAAACCATTGGTCAACTGGGTATGGATTGGTGGTATGATTTTGGCGCTCGGCACGGTGATTACTCTGCTGCCCAACAGGCAGGAACTGCAGAAAACCAAATCGAGCGAACACCGATCGAAACGCACCAAAGCACCTGTTGCATAGTTTTATCATAGGAGACAGGGCAATTCCCTGAAATAAAATATGGCTGAAATCACGCGCGAGCTGATCGCAAAATTGCCAAAGACCGATCTGCATATTCACCTTGATGGCTCACTGCGGCCAGCGACGATCGTTGAACTGGCAAAGAAGCACAATGCCTATCTGCCCACCTACGATGTCGCAGAATTGGGTGAATATCTCACGGTGCAGGGCAAAGTTGATAATCTGGAACGTTATCTCGAAAAATTTGACATCACGCTGTCGGTAATGCAGGATGTTGAGTCGTTGCGGCGGACCGCATTTGAGTTGGCTGAAGATGCAGCAAAGGATAACGTTCGGTACATGGAAGTGCGCTACAGCCCGATTTTGCATCAAAAGGCTGGTCTGGAGCTGGAAGAGATTGTCGACGCTGTATTGGCAGGCTTGCGCGAAGCCGAGGACCATTTCAATATTCGCACCGGCGTGATCATTTGTGGCATTCGAAGCATCAATCCGCAGACTTCGCTGCTGCTCGCTGAGTTGGCAGTGAAGTACAAAGGAAAAGGCGTTGTTGCTTTTGATCTGGCCGGTGCTGAATATAATTTTCCAGCAAAAGATCACGTGAAAGCATTTTATCAGGCACGCAACAACAATATTAATACGACCTTGCACGCCGGCGAGGCCTTTGGGCCAGCCAGCATTCACCAGGCGATCCATTACTGCGGCGCTCACCGAATTGGGCACGGAACACGCCTCATCGAAGACGATGATCTGCTCAACTATGTACGCGACCACCGTATTCCGCTGGAGATTTGCCTGCTGAGCAATGTGCAAACCCAGAGTGTGCCATCAATCGAATCGCATCCGTTTAAAACTTACCTGGACAAACAATTGCGGATTACACTCAACACGGATAATACGCTGATTAGTGGCACGACCATGACAAACGAGTTGGACCTTGCGACGCAGACCTTTGATCTTTCGCCGGAGCAGCTTTGCAAAGTGATTTTAAACGGATTTAAGAGTGTGTTCCTGCCTTTTGACGAAAAAGTCGAGATCTATCAAAAGGCCAAAGCGGAATTAAAGCAACTTCTTGTTTAGCGAAGTTGATTCTGCCTCAGCATACGGAATTTGATGCTGCAATTTTCGAGACACCATGTCCGGCTGAAGCGCATGGCCCATTCGATAAATTGTTCAAATACCGTGCTCTCTGTTTCATCATGCCCCGAATATCGATCATCCCACTTATCAATAGTTGAACAAGGAAAAGACTCATGTCGAATTTTGTAAAAGCGGCATCGCTGCGAGAAGTGAAGCCCGGCACAGGTTTGCAGGTTCATGTGCAAGGCAAGGATATTGCAATTTTCAATGTTGATGGCACCATCTATGCGACCGATGATCGCTGCTCTCATGCTGATGCTCCGCTCAGCGATGGTGAAATCGAAGGCTGCGAGGTGGAATGCCCGCTGCATGGTGCACGATTTGATTTGCGGACTGGAGAGAACCTGACTCCGCCCGCATGGGAACCTGTGCAAACGTATGAAGTGAAGCTCGACGGCGATGAAATTTATATCGCCACCTAAGCCGATGTGCTGTATCTTCCTGCCTTCATAAATCTGTTTACTTCAGCTAAAATCAATTGACATTGCATCGGAATTCCTTATCTTTTTGGCAGCCCACCAACAGAAGTTCACAATGATCGATTGAAAACATGAAGCAAAATACTATTGGCGCCACAATTCTGCATCCGAGATTGATCGACACGCCAATTTGTATTTGCATTTTTCCCACCATTCTTTCTGCATTGACCCAACTTTTTTTCTGCAAAAACACTTCTAAGCTCGGAGGAGTACAATGTTGAATTTTGGCTTGTCCGACGAGCAGGAACAATTCCGCTCTCTGGCGCATGAATTTGCCGTTCAGGAGATTCGTTCGATCGCAGCAGAACTGGATCAGCAAGAAAAATTTCCGTCAGATTTGATGCAAAAGGCTTTTGATATCGGCTTGATGAATTGCCACATTCCTGAATCCTGCGGCGGCATGGCACTCGGTACGTTGGAAGAGAGTCTGATCGCGGAAGAAATAGGGTGGGGCTGTACAGGCGTTGCGACCTCATTGAGTTGCAATACACTTGCGCAGGCCCCCATCATTGTCGCGGGCAATGATGAGCAAAAAAAGCAGTTTCTCGGCCCGATGACGGAAACGCTGAGCTACTGCTCCTATTGTGTGACTGAGCCAGATGCTGGCAGCGATGTACAAAACCTGCAAACCGCTGCCCGGAAAGTCGGCAACGATTATGTCATTAATGGCCAGAAAATCTGGATTACCAACGCCGGGTACGCCAACTGGTTTTTTGTTTTAGCCTATACCGACAAAGGGAAGGGCTATCGAGGCTTGAGCGGCTTTATTGTGCCAGCTTCACTCGAAGGCATCTATGTCGGCAAAAAGGAGCATAAAATGGGGCAACGCTGCTCAGACACACGTTCAGTGACTTTCTCCGATGTAGTCGTACCGGCGCAAAATCTGCTCGGAAAGGAAGGCGATGGCTGGAAAGCAGCGATGGCGGCATTCGATCACTCGCGACCGGTGGTGGCGTCTTCGGCTGTGGGCCTGGCGCGAGCAGCAATGGAGTATGCAGTCGATTACGCTAAAGAGCGACGCACGTTTGGGGTGCCGATCGCAGCGCACCAGGCAATCGGCTTTATGATTGCTGAGATGGCACGCGACATTGAGTCTGCACGTCTGCTGGTGCTGCAAGCAGGCTGGACCATCGATAGCGGCAAACGAAACACCTTGCAGGCTGCCTTCGCCAAACTCACTGCTGCCGACACCGCCATGAAAGTATCGACCGATGCTGTGCAGGTCTTCGGTGGTTATGGCTACTCGCGCGAATATCCGGTTGAAAAGCTGATGCGCGACGCCAAGATTTTTCAGATTTATGAAGGTACCAGTCAAATACAGAAACTGATCATCGCCAAAGAAATTTTTGAGCGAAAGTAGCGGCTGTCACGGTTTTTGTGCAAAAATACACATTTGCAGAGAATGGAGGAGCTGAATCTGATGATCCCTTTTGAAAAGAAAAAACGCTTGAAGCCAAAACAACTGCGCTGGACCTGCCGACCCAAATCCTTCCCACACCGCGACTCAAGCAAGCTCGAACCACTCACTCAAATCATCGGACAGGAGCGTGCTGTTAAAGCCATTCAGCTTGGACTTGAAGTGAAGAGTCCCGGATACAACATTTATGTGGCTGGCTTGACAGGGACAGGCCGCAAAAGCACGATTAAAAGATTACTCGACCAAATCAACACCGCCAGCAAAGTCCCTGATGATATTTGCTATGTGTACAATTTTAAAAATCCGGACATGCCCGAAGTGCTTTATTTGCCACCGGGGAAAGGCAAAGCGCTGCGTTCCGATATCGAGCAGGCGGTCAATGATTTCGTGCAAGCTATCCCGATGATTTTTGAAAGTGAGCATTTCCGCCTGCGCGTCAAGCAAACGATTAACAAGTCCAATGAAAAAGCGCGCGCAGCCATTTCTGATTTTGAGCGCAAAGTGCAACAGGCTGGCTTTGCAATTGTCAATGTCGAGACCGGCAATGGCCCGACACAGCCGCAATTGTACCCTGTTTTGGATGACAATGTCGTCAATTGGGAAGAACTCTACAATCAGATGAAACAGGGCAAAATGACGGAAAAAACCCTGCAGGATATGCAGCAAAAACATGCTGAGCTTTCGGATGAGCTACATTTGAAGCTGGCAGCGGTGCGCAAAATCAACCGCGAAACTGAAAAGATTGTTCATGATCTGCGCATGAAAGCCGTGGAGCCTTATCTGCGCGTCATCATCAACGATTTGAAAAAGAAATTCGAACACGAGAAAATTTCAGAATATCTCGAGAATATCAAAAGCGATTTGCTGGATCATTTTGAGTCTTTCCGCAAAGGTGAAACACAAACCGAGCAAAGCTCGCCGTTCAAATTTCTGGAGCCGGAAGTCGATCCATACTTGCGCTATCGGGTGAACGTAATCGTTGATAACGCTTCCGAGCAGAATGCGCCTGTGGTGATCGAGAATTTTCCTTCCTACAAAAATCTCTTCGGCACCATCGAACGCATGGTCGAGAAATCCGGCGTGTGGCGAACCGATTTTACCAAAATTCGCGGTGGCTCCTTGCTGAAAGCCAATGGCGGCTACCTGGTGCTGAACCTGACCGATACGCTGATTGAGCCGGGTGTGTGGACATCGCTTAAGCGCGCGTTGAAGAATGGCCAGGTTGATATTCAGGCACATGATCCGGATTACATTATCAATACATCGAGCCTGAAACCAGTACCTGTTTCAATTAAGGTCAAGGTGATCATCGTTGGTGATGCTTTTTATTATTATCGCCTGTCTATCCTTGATGATGACTTTAAAAAGATTTTCAAGATTCGGGCCGACTTCAACATAACCATGCCTCTTAACGACGCGGCTGTGCAGGACTATGGCCAGTTTATCTGCCGGCTTTGTCACGAAGAGCAGCTATTGCCGTTCGATCAGGCTGCTATGGCAGGGATTGTTGAATATGGTGTATGGTTGACCGAGAACACCGATAAAGTTTCGACCAAATTCAGCATGGTAGCCGATTTGGTGCGTGAAGCAGATTTCTGGGCGCGTTCCGGCAAGGCAAAACGGGTGGGCATTGTGCATGTCGATCAGGCTCTTGATGAGCAGCGCTTCCGTTTGAATATGATCGAAGAGCGTATCAAAGAAGAGATTGCAAAAGGCCGGTTGTTGATCAATACGGATGGAGTCGTCGTCGGCCAAATCAATGGCCTGGTTATCAGTAGTTATGGGGGCTACAGCTTTGGGCGGCCGAGCCGTATCACCTGCCAGGTTGGCGTTGGCACTTCTGGTGTTGTCAGCATCGACCGCGATGCCGATTTGAGCGGCAAAACCCATCGCAAAGGTATTGCCATCATCGGCGGTTACCTGCGCGGCATGTACGCTTCGCAAAAAAGTCTGGCCATGAGCGTGAGTCTGACATTTGAACAATCCTATGGTCCGATCGATGGCGACAGCGCCTCATCGACCGAGATTTATGCGATTTTGTCCGCACTTTCCGGCGCGCCGTTGAGGCAAGATATTGCAGTCACCGGTTCTGTCAGCCAGCGCGGGGAAGTCCAGCCGATTGGTGGCGTGAACGAGAAAATCGAAGGTTTTTTTGATATCTGCAACGCACGTGGCCTAACCGGTACGCAAGGCGTCATGATTCCGGCTCTCAACCTCAACAACTTGATGTTGCGAAAAGATGTTGTGCAAGCCGTCAAAGATGAAAGATTCCATATCATCGCGGTGTCGACGATAGATGAGGGTATCGAAGTGCTGACCGGCATTGCCGCTGGCAAGCGCAAAAAAGAAGGAAATTTTCCGGCTGAATCGATTCACGGCAAAGTTGAAGTGCGTTTACAAGAGCTGGCTGAAGGAGGCAAAAACAATAAGTCTGACGACAAGTCCAACGGCAAAACGGCAGATGGCAACACCAAAAAATCGAACTCGAAAAAACAAAAGGCGGCGCCCCATTTGGATTGCGATCTATCCGATGGATCGTCACGGTCATGAATCCTGCAGCAATTCGCCTCGATGCCAGCCAGGTTCTTGACTTCGATCATATGGCGCTATATGAAGCGGTCGGCTGGACGAGCTACACCAGCGGTGAAAATCGCAATTTGCTCGAAAAAACCATATGGAATTCGACTTATGTGGTTGCTGCATGGCACGATAAAACGCTTGTCGGCCTGGCGCTGTCTCTCAGACGATGTTTCGATCTTTTATCTGCAGGATATCTTGGTGCATCCTGATTACAAGCGCGTGGGCATTGGCAAAAAGCTCATGCAATACTGCCTGAAAAGATTTAGCGCTGGTGCGCACGAAAGTGTTGCTGACTGACGATGAGTTGCCTCAAAAAGCATATTATGAGTCGTTTGGCTTTAAAACACCCGGGAACTAAACAAAACCCGGCTGAATGCGTTTATACAAATGTTCGGTGTTCATCTGGAATAGGCCTGTTGAGAAATAGCAGAAGCGTATTGTAACGATATCGCAAGCGTCATTTCGGAAGCGAAAATATGAAAGCCGTTTATTTTCAAAAACATGGCGATGTTGCCGTTTTAGAATATGGTGACCTGCCAACGCCCACTGTATCTGCAGGACATGTGCTCGTGAAAGTGCATGCCTGCGCAGTGAATCATATCGATCTTTGGACGCGCAAAGGTTGGCCCGGCTTGCGGCTGCAATTGCCGCATATTTTAGGCGCGGATATCGCTGGCTCGGTTGCTGAAATCGGCTCCGGCGTCACAAATGTTCGTGTCGGTGAGCCTGTGGTGGTTTTGCCGGGACTATCTTGTGGCGTGTGTGAATGGTGCCAGCGCGGCAATGACAACTACTGCAACAAATACACTGTGCTCGGCGAGCATATACGCGGTGGCAATGCAGAATATATCAGCGTACCGGCACAAAATGTGGTGGCCAAGCCGGAGAACCTTTCATTCGAACAAGCTGCATCCTATCCGCTGACGTTCCAGACCAGTTGGCATATGCTGGTGGCACAGGCACAGATACAACCGGGCGATTGGGTTTTGGTGCTGGCTGCCGGCAGCGGCGTGGGCGTCGCGGCGGTTCAGATTGCCAAATTGTTTGGCGCCAATGTGATCGCTGCTGCCAGCTCACAGGCGAAGCTGGACAAGGCAAAAGAGCTGGGAGCTGATGCGTTCGTTAATTATCAGGAAGAAGATTTTTACAAGAAATCGAAAGACATCACAGCTGGCCGCGGCGTGGACATCGTGTTTGAGCATGTCGGCAAAGCGACCTGGCAAAATTCGATTAAAGTCCTTGTCAAGGGTGGACGATTGGTGACTTGCGGAGCAACCACAGGCTACGATGCCCTGACAGACTTGCGATATGTTTTTTACAAAAATCTGCGCATTTTTGGCAATTTGATGGGATCACGGGGAGAATTGATCCGCATCACCCAACTGATGCAGGAGGGCAAGCTTAAGCCTGTCATCGATCGCGTGCTGCCGCTTCAGCAGGCAAAAGACGCGCATCGCGCTCTGGCCAATCGCGAGCAATTCGGCAAAATCGTCCTGAAAGTAAGCGATTGATCTACAAGTCAGCTAACCAGTTTTTATCTTAAGATAATTGCGAGCACGGCGGTCGATTCGTTATAAAAATTATTTATAATTCAGCCAGAATCTCTTGTTTTTCAAAATTGCTGACATTAATTTTACATTTGTATACCGATCGCTGCAATGCGAAGTCAAATCATTGGCGTCGAATTCATTACTGCTTGAAATGCTAAACTTGGAGAGGAAGGATGGCTGAAGAAAAAGCCAAACTGTGGTCATCTGTTGGCAAAAAGGCCCTGATGGCAGTGACTGGCTTACTGTTGGTCACATTTGTGATAGAGCATCTTCTCGGTAACTTGTTGTTGTTCACGACCGATCCCGACCCGTTCAATAAATATGCATACACGCTCATGAGTCTTGGCAAGCTCCTGATCGCTGTGGAATTGGTGTTTTTAGCCTTTTTTATTTTGCATATGTACTCAGGCCTCACCGTTTACCTCAGCAAACGCAAAGCACGCCCTGACTCCTATCGCAAAAGCGGCAATGCCGGCAACCCCAGCAAGAAAACGTTGTCATCGACGACGATGATCATTTCCGGTCTCGTTTTGCTCGTTTTTGTTGCTATCCATTTGAAAACTTTCAAATTTGGGCCTCATTACACGACTTTTGTCGATGGGGTCGAAATGCGCGACCTGTACAAGCTTGTCTACCAAACCTTTGCGCAACCGCTGTATGTGTTTTGGTATGTATTGAGCATGGTCATCCTTGGCTTGCATCTGCGGCACGGTGTGTGGAGTGCCTTTCAATCGCTCGGATTGCACCACCATCGCTTCACGCCTGCGATATACACATTCGCGCTGATTTTTGCTGTTGTCTGGGCACTTGGCTTCATCGCCATGCCCATCTGGATTTTCTTCGATCCCCTGAATGTTCGACAAGATGTTTTGAATTTGATGTAAGGTGGCTACCATGAAATTAAATGCAAAAGTTCCTGCAGGTCCGCTACCACAGAAATGGGACCAGCATAAATTCGATCTGAAACTGGTAAATCCAGCAAATAAGCGTAAATACGAAATTATCGTTGTCGGCACGGGGTTGGCGGGTGCGTCCGCAGGTGCAAGCCTGGCTGAACTGGGCTATAACGTAAAGATTTTCTGCATCCAGGATTCGCCGCGCCGGGCGCACAGCATCGCGGCGCAAGGCGGTATCAATGCGGCCAAAAATTATCCGAATGACGGCGATAGTGTCTGGCGCCTGTTTTATGACACCGTTAAAGGTGGCGATTATCGCTCCCGCGAAGCCAACGTCTACCGACTGGCCCAGGTCAGTGCCAACATTATCGATCAGTGCGTTGCCCAGGGTGTGCCGTTTGCGCGCGAATACGGCGGTCTGCTCGATAATCGGTCGTTCGGCGGCGCACAGGTTTCGCGAACATTTTATGCCCGTGGCCAAACCGGTCAGCAATTGCTGCTGGGTGCTTATAGTTCGCTGATGCGGCAAGCGGCCATTGGCAAAGTCAAGCAGTTTTCGCGCCGCGAAATGCTGGAGCTGATCGTTGTCGACGGCCAGGCGCGTGGTATTGTCGTACGAAATCTCATGACTGGCGAGCTTGAGTCACACGTTGGGCACGCTGTCGTGCTGGCCACCGGTGGCTATGGAAATGTTTATTATTTGTCGACCAATGCCAAAAATTCGAATGCGACCGCAGCGTGGCGCTGCCATAAAAAAGGCGCTTATTTTGCCAATCCATGCTTTACGCAAATCCACCCGACCTGTATTCCTGTGTCTGGCCATTACCAATCCAAGCTGACGTTGATGAGCGAGAGTTTGCGCAATGACGGCCGCGTTTGGGTGCCGAAAAAGAAAGGCGATACGCGCAGCCCGGAGCATATTCCTGAGGACGAGCGCGACTATTACCTCGAACGCAAGTATCCCAGCTTTGGTAACCTCGTGCCGCGTGATGTGGCATCGCGCAATGCCAAGGCGGTCTGCGATGATGGCCACGGTGTTGGTGAAACCAGATTAGCGGTTTATCTCGATTTTGCAGATGCGATCCAGCGAATGGGTGAGCACACAATCAAGGAAAAATATGGCAATCTGTTCGACATGTACGAACGCATCACCGATGATAATCCGTACAAAGTGCCGATGCGCATCTACCCGGCAGTACATTATACCATGGGTGGCCTGTGGGTCGATTACAATTTGATGAGCACAATTCCGGGCTTGTTTGTGCTCGGTGAAGCGAATTTTTCCGACCACGGCGCAAACCGGCTTGGCGCAAGCGCGCTGATGCAGGGGCTGGCGGATGGCTATTTCGTCATCCCGTACACCATCGGAGACTATCTGGCTAAGTCCAGTTTTAACGGTGTAGACGCGTCCCATGCTGAAGTAAAGGAAGCAGAATCGCAAGTCGAAGCGAACACGCAAAAACTGCTGTCGATCAACGGTAAAAAAACGGTGACCGAATTTCATCGCGAGCTTGGCCAAATTATGTGGGATTATGTCGGTATGTCGCGTGACGAAAATGGATTGCAGCACGCGCTAACAGAAATTCCGCAATTGCGTGAGGAATTTTGGCAAAACCTGCTCATTCCCAAAGATTCGAAGACGCTCAACAAAAACCTTGAATTCGCAGGCCGGGTTGCTGATTTTCTCGAACTGGGCGAGCTGATGGCAAGAGATGCGCTCGAGCGCAAAGAGTCCTGTGGCGGCCATTTTCGTGAAGAACATCAGACGCCTGAAGGCGAGGCTATGCGCGATGATGAGAACTTTGCATTTGTGAGTGCGTGGGAATATGCAGGACTTAACAATGCGCCAAATATGCACAAAGAATCCCTGACTTTCGAAAATGTGAAATTGACACAGAGAAGTTATAAATAGAGAATTGCCAGCACCGCAGTCGGCGTTGAGTTGACTGCGTGCATTATAATCAAGGAGTTGCGCTTCATGGCCACAAAACTGAGTTTAAATCTGCAAATCTGGCGGCAGGCCGGGCCGGATAAACCTGGAAAGATGGTCGATTATAAATTAAATGACGTTTCGCCAGATATGTCCTTTTTGGAAATGCTCGATGTCCTCAATGATGATCTGCTGCAAAAGGGCGAAGAACCAGTCGAATTCGATAACGATTGTCGCGAAGGTATTTGCGGCATGTGCAGCTTGGTGATCAATGGTGTGGCGCATGGCCCGCAGAAGGGCACAGCCACCTGCCAGCTCCATATGCGCAAATTCAAGGATGGCGAAACCGTTACAATAGAGCCATTTCGAGCAAAAGCATTCCCTGTCGTTAAAGATTTGGTCGTAGACCGTGGCGCGTTTGATCGCATCATCGCGGCAGGCGGTTATATTTCGATCAACGCCGGGGGCGCACCGGATGCCAATGCCATTCCGATTCCTAAAGAATATGCTGACGAAGCCATGGACGCGGCAGCCTGTATCGGCTGTGGTGCGTGTGTGGCCGCTTGCCCCAATGCATCGGCATCGTTGTTCGTGAGCGCCAAAATATCGCAACTGGCGCTGCTGCCGCAAGGCCAGCCTGAACGCTATCGCCGTGCGACCAGTATGGTTGCGCAGATGGATGCCGAAGGCTTCGGGGACTGCTCAAATCACGCTGAATGCGAAGCGGTTTGCCCGAAGGAGATTTCCATCGCACATATCGCCCGTATGAAACGCGATTATCTCCGCAGTGTCTTTAAGTGATTTTATGATCATTGTCACTCGCGAATCATTGTGCGTTGTTTTGTTTTGACATGCAAAAGCCTTGTTTGGTTAATAGCTTGCAGCTCACCAAACAAGGCTTTTTTTATATAAATCTGAATGCTTTTCCCGTTCGCTGAACAAATTTCAAGCTAAAAAAGCGTCAATTTGCCATTAGCGACGCGGTTCAAAAGCGCTGCCAGCCGTTCGACGATGCCGTCGATTTCGTTGCGTGTCAATCCGAATTGAATGATGTTGTCGGTGCGGCGCACGCCTTTCTCCGGAGCAAGATTTTCTGTGGGAGCAACGGCCACAGGCAATCCGTACTGCACTTCAAACTGTGCGACTGTTTCCAGGGCGCTTTTGATTTTTTGCGGCGAGAGCATTTTCAATCGGGCGACGGTTGCTGCGGGGAGCCGTTCGACACGCAGTTGCTGCCACTCGTACCCCCTGTCACTGCGATCGCTGGCAAATGCAATGCCGTTGTCGACTGCATAAACACGCGGATTGCTTTCTATCGTGGAAATCAAAAAATTGCCTTGATTGGCGTCAGAATGGCGGATCAGATAGGAGAAGATATTTAGATTGCCGACGAATTTGGCGTAGGTGTCGTCGCTGGCGAGCCGATCTTTATCATAAATGTTTTTGCTATCAACATTCTCAAGCCAGTATTGCAGCACATAAAAAACCAGTTTTGGATTGTCAAATGTAGGGAGTGCCGCGGATTCGATGCTTTTATATTGGGCATACGGCGAGCCTCGAATTGCCGTTGGGGGCACGACATATTCTTCCGGGTTGAGAAAAAGCTTCTGGAACAAATAAGCTGCGACCTCATAGCGTGGCTCGTTGTTAAATGTTTCACCGCCTTGTGGCGCGCGTTTCCATTTCACCTGCATAAAATTGGTCCTGCCAAATTTCAAAATAGCCAGCTTGGTGATGTTGTTTGCAGATCGCAAATCGCGCATGCGGAAGACTTCGAAACTTTCTTTGCTCAAATGATTTTCAATTTCTCGGATTGAATGCAGAAAATTGCTCTCGCCTGCTCCGTGAAAGTTTTGCGCAAAGGCGCGATATGGGAACAGTGCGAGAATAAAGCTGGCACAAAATAATAAAAATCTTCTCACCCAATAACCTCCAGCCATTCCGGGTCCGTGATCAATTTTGCCGTTAACCATGTTTGAAAGACGTATTAAAGGCCGCAAAAGTTGAGATTGTTTTCATAGGAATGCTGTAAAATATCTTTTCTTTAATCAAACCCAAATGAAAAAATGCCGGAATGGTTCGCCTGCAATGACCGGGTTTCCGGGTGGAAATTTAACACTTGCAACAATATTCAGCATTCTGTATCTTTTTAGAAAATCAATTACATACATGTTTTGCAAAACCCGATGTTAACCAATGAAATCGGCTTTTGTGAACAATGAAATATCCAAGCTGAGAGAGGATAATGATGAAAAACAAAGTACTTGTTGGACTGATGCTTTTCATGGCTTCGCTGTTTGCATGTCAATCAGCAAACGATGGTGGTTTCAAGGTAATCGCCGATCAGTTTGCGGACTTGCGTGTGTTGCGCTATCGTGTGCCGGGCTTTGATGCTTTGAGCTTGCAGCAAAAAAAGCTGGTGTATTATTTGTACCAGGCTGCGCTCTCCGGCCGGGACATCACCTACGATCAAAATTACAAGCATAACCTGTTGGTGCGCCGTACCCTCGAATCCGTTGTCAAGTCGTATACCGGCGACAAATCGACTAACGATTTTGAAAAATTTATGGTTTACGCCAAGCGCGTCTGGTTTTCAAATGGTATTCACCATCACTATTCGACTATTAAGTTTTTGCCGGAATTTTCAGAAGGTTACTTTGCTGAGCTTGTGAACAGCTCTGATGTGAGCGGTGTAATGACTGTCGATATCACCACTCCTGCAGAATTGATCGCCAAACTCACTCCGATCATGTTTGACCCAAATGTTGATGCCAAACGCGTTAATCTGAATTCTGATGTGGATATGGTGGTCGAATCGGCAAATAATTACTACGAAGGCGTGACACAGGCAGAAGCCGAAGCGTTTTACGACGCACTCACGGCCATTAAAGATCCGACACCACCTTCATATGGTCTCAATTCCAAACTGGTGAAAGAAAACGGTGTTGTGAAAGAAAAGGTCTGGAAAGTAGGTGGCATGTATGGCAAGGCGATTGAGAAAATCGTCTATTGGCTTGAGAAAGCCAGCAGCGTTGCTGAAAACGACAAACAGAAAAAAGCGCTTGATCTGTTGGCAACCTACTACAAAACCGGCGATTTGCGCGATTTTGATGCCTACAACATCGCCTGGGTGCAGGATGTCGAATCGACGGTGGATGCAATCAATGGCTTCATCGAGGTGTATGGCGATCCTTTGGGATACCGTGCGTCCTACGAGTCGGTGGTATCCATCAAAGATGCCGAAACGACTAAACGCATTGATGCAATTGGCGCTCAGGCGCAATGGTTTGAAGACAATTCTCCGATTATGGATGAACATAAAAAGGCCAGCGTAAAAGGCATTTCTGCAAAAGTGATTACCGTTGTGGTGGAAGCCGGTGATACTTCGCCATCTTCGCCTATCGGCATCAACCTGCCAAATGCCAACTGGATTCGCAAGGAGCATGGCTCCAAGTCGGTCACGCTCGGCAATATCACAAGAGCCTACAATGAGGCCTCGCAAGAAGGTGGCGGGACGACCAGCGAGTTCGCCTACTCGAAAGAAGAAGTCAATCGTGCGAAAAAATATGGCTCGCTTGCCTCTGATTTGCACACCGATATGCATGAAGTGATTGGTCATGCATCCGGCCAGCTCGAGCCTGGCGTCGGAACAACCAAGGAAACGTTGAAGAATTACGCTTCAGCCCTTGAAGAAGCACGCGCTGATTTGGTTGCACTCTATTACCTTACAGATCAAAAACTGGTCGATATTGGAGTGATGCCTTCAATCGAAGTTGGCAAGGCCGAGTACGATAGCTATATTCGCAATGGTCTGATGGTGCAATTGCGTCGTCTGAAACTCGGTGAAGATATCGAAGAAGCCCATATGCGCAACCGTCAAATGGTGGCAAAATGGGTGTATGAAAAAGGCCAGCCTGATAATGTTATCGAGAAAAAAGTGCGCGATGGCAAAACCTATTTTGTTATCAATGATTATGAAAAATTACGCGATTTGTTCGGGCAATTGTTGCGCGAAGTACAGCGAGTCAAGTCGCAGGGCGACTACGAAGCAGGCAAGGCGTTGATCGAAAACTATGGTGTAAAAGTCGAGCCTGATTTGCACAAAGAAGTGCTGGAGCGCTTTGCGAATCTCAACATTGCGCCGTATAGCGGTTTCATTAATCCGCGCCTTGTGCCGGTAATGGAAGGCGATGATATTGTCGATGTTAAAGTCGAATACCCGGATAACTTCGTTGATCAGATGATGGAGTATGCCAAAAACTACTCCTTTTTGCCAACCTACAACTGATCTATAGAGTCGGCATTCTCGAAGTTTTAGGAAACTCGAGCAAATTTTAAAGCAGAACGGGTTTGCTGCAATGCGAGTGAGCCCGTTCTTTTTTATCAACCCAACGCTGGTGAAGCGATGGATGCTTTTTTTCTCGGCTGCCCGCTATGGAGCCATAAGGATTGGGTTGGCGAATTCTATGCACGAGACGCCAAGCCAGCCGAGTACTTGCAACAATATGCATCGGTTTTTAATACGGTCGAGGGCAATACCACATTTTACGCCTTGCCGAGGGCAGAAACTGTGCTGAAATGGCGTGATGAAACGCCAGACTCTTTCCGCTTTTGCTTCAAATTTCCCCAAAAAATCAGCCACACGCTGCGTCTGCAAAATGCCAAGCTTGAAACAGATGCATTTTTCGAAAGATTAGCGCCTTTGGGTGAGAAACTCGGCCCGTTTTTTCTGCAAATGCCACCCACTTTTGGCGGCGAAGAGTTCTTTGCTCTTGTCGCGTACATCAACAGCCTGCCGGAAAGCTTTAAATATGCGCTGGAAGTGCGCCATCAGGATTATTATGGCGGAGGACATTGGGAAAAAGCACTGAATGATTTGCTGGCTGAGCGCGCCATCGATCAGGTGATTTTTGATACGCGTGGACTGCATTATTACAAAGCAAAGGCCGACGAGTATCACATTCATGATGCCCAGCGTCGCAAGCCCAAGGTGATCGTCCGGGTCAAAGCACTCGGAAAGCATCCGTTTGTGCGTTTCATCGGGCATCCATTAATTGAAAAAAATGAAAAAGCTTTCATACAGTGGGCAAAAACGCTCGCTGGATGGCTGGCAGACGGCAAGAAACCCTATTTTTTTATGCACGCGGCTGACGACTTTTATGCGCCCCGGCTGGCGCGATATTTCCATCGTGTGGTGAGCGAAGTTTTGCAAAATGTCGAACCGATGCCGGTATGGCCGAGTGAGCGCGAGCCGGAACACTCCACGACCCAACTCAGCCTGTTTTAGTCTAATAATTTGACTGGAAGCTGCTTACTGCTGCATCTTTTTTACCTCAACTCGCCATTCCGGACCGGAAGCAATATTATGTTTTTGGGCAAAGCTTCCTTGATTTAAAGCAATTGACAAATCCAGCTGACTGTTTTGATAGAGCAATGGTTCTCCCAATGCGACATCCCCGAAGCTGTTGACGTAAGGCATTTGGCCCTCAAAAATGACCTGCCCGGATTTTGAAATTTTGACTGTGCACAGTTGACCTTTCGAAATGCCAATTGTTGCCCAGGTGCGCTCATCAATATTTGTCCAAATATTGCCAAATTGTACATCGAGAATCGGGATGGTGCCGACGGCAGCGCTATTTTCAATTCTCGATTTTTCATAGGGGATGACAACCACCTGGGCAGGCAGAGCGGGGCCGACTTGTTCAAAGCTGATAATACCTGCGGCCAGGCGTGCACCTGTGTATGCGTAAACATCCCGGCCATGGAAAGTGTAGGATTCTTGCGAGCCCGGCAACCGATTGCGATGTTCATCAATCTCGCGAAGGCTGACGATACCCATTGCTTCAGCGACCAGAGTGAGCGTGCCATTATCCGGTGTGACGAAAAAGTGGCCGGATCGTGTTTTCAGCACCACTGATTTCCGATCTGTGCCGACACCGGGATCGACGACCGAAACAAAGACGGTGCCGGATGGCCAGTACGGCGCGGTTTGGTAGAGGCGGTAGCTGGCTTCCCAAATATTATAGGCCGGTATTTCATGGGTGAGGTCGAAAATCTGCAAATTCGGATCAACCTTGACTGCCACACCTTTCATTGAGGCGATGGCACCATCTTTTAGTCCAAAATCGGTTTGCAGCACAAGTGGAGCCTGTGAAAGCGCCGCTTGTGCCAGTAAAAGTGCGGCAATGAAAATCGCGGCTCTCACCGATCGGAGTCTACCGCCAGTTTTCTTTGAATTTTGATTCATTTCTGAAATGTGTCCAATTTTAAAATAATGACCTATTGCAGCAACCAGTAGGAAAAAGCCTGCTTGTAGCCACTGCCGCCCTTGTTTTTTTCGACGACTCGCAAAAAAACGCTGCCGTTTGCGAGCATATCAAGCACCATGAAACCCGGCTGTACATGAGCAAAATAGGTATCATCGCCGTGGCCAACTTTGGTAATCTTTTTTTCAGCGCCGGCACCGCTCACCAGCACATAGGCCAGCGGATCTTTGCCGCGCAAAACTTGCAATCCATGGTCGTGCCCGGCAGCGTAAATCACCGGTTTGGCGGCAGTCGCTATCGCTGCTTTGAGCCGTTGCACCATTTCTTTATTGACAGCCCCGGATAAATCCTGGGGATGACGCAGGACGTTCCAGCGCAAAATGGGGTATAGTGAACCGACCACAGGCAACGGTATCCACAGCCAGTCCTTCGCAACAGTCAGCGGGAAGATGTGATCTTTCCAATCGAAGAAGCCACCGTGTGGGCCATGGGTAGCGAGCGGATGATGTCCGACGATGATGACTTGCCGATCACCAGCGGACTTGATCTGCTCTTGCAGTTCGCGAATGATTCGCCCTTTTGTGGCCTGCTCGGACTCGGGCGGGTCGCTGGCGAAGCAGGAAGACGTGCCTTTTTCATGCTTGTGCAGCCACCATTCCGTATCGATGATAAGCAGGCGTATTGTACTGAGATCGAGCTTGACCGGGCCGGGGCAGCCATTCTGCGGGAAAAAGGAGTTTTTGCCAAGCCGTGCTTCAACAAACTGCTGTTGTCGTTGCACCGCCGCCTGCCCACCCACTCGACTATAATTCCAGTCATGGTTGCCAGGAACAAAAATACCATTCGCGCCGGATTGCAGCACGGCCTCGATTTGTTGCAAAATTTTGGCTTCCATTTGGGCACGATTTGGCGCATCTTCGGCGGGCAGACCGGCAGGGTAGATGTTGTCTCCAAGGAAAAGAACTGTGGTGCGATCACTGAGTTCGTTCGCGCGTTGCGATAATTGCGCGAGCACCGATGCTTTCGGATTCTTGAACGGCTCACCCGCATCGCCGATCAAAATCAGGCGCTGCGTAACGGATTCGAGGGCCGGCTCGGGCTGCGCTTCCTGAGGTATACCGGGCTTGATGTATGCCGTGTTGTGGCTGCAACTGGCGAGCAAAAGTAATATGGCACTAGCAAGCAAGCAGTGGTAGGTTGATGTGTTCATATTCTGGTACAACAAGGCCTTTCCGGGCTAGAGTCGGTTATTTGTGCTCCGGTTATCTATTGCAGGCACATTGGTTTTGTGTTGTGACATAAGTTTCACTCTTTGCCAGTCAGTTCTAACGGCGCATATGAGTTGAGCATGCCAGGCTCTGACATCACTTTCTCGATAGCCTTGCGTTCCATTGGTACGAAATCCGATAGAATCTCGATGCCATCTGCTTTGACGACAATTACGTCTTCCAGACGGATGTAGATTTTTTCCTCCGGCACGCGCAAAGCAGGCTCGATGGTAAAAACCATGCCGGCGCGCAATGGCCCATCGTGTGAGCCGACATCATGCGTTGACATGCCGACCCAATGTCCGAGCGATGCATAGCTGGACTGACTTGAGGATTGGTATGATTTGACAAAATCTTGCGCGGCTTTCAGATAGTGCGGTTTTGAAAATGTTGACTTTTCGAGATGAGCAGCCATGGCAGCAGCAGCCTCGGCTTTAATTGTCGATGCCAAAATGCCAGGCCGAATTGACTTCAGAATGGCCTGGTAGCAGGTCAGATAAAAATCGTACAGTTCTACCTGCCAGCTATTGAATGTGCCATTGACAGGCCACACTCTGGTCACGTCGCTCATGTAATAGCCAACATCCGGCGCATAATCCATCAGCAAGAAATCACCATCTTGCATCTGTCTGGTTCCGGCGTTGTAATGCGGATACCAGGCATTGCTGGCGCTTGCAACTAGGGAATAATAGGCATCGCCCTGCGCACCGTTTCGGTAAAAAACGAATTTTGCCACGGCGTCCAGCTCGCGTTCGTAAATGCCCGGCATGGTCGCCCGCATCGCTTCGATCAAAGCCTGCCCGGAAAGCCTTGTTGCCTTGCGAATCATGGCAATTTCAGCAGGACTTTTGATCAAGCGCAACTCATCGAGTATGGGCGTGAGGTTCTGGATTTGGAAATGCGGAAAACGATTGCGCAGGTGCTGGATGAATCTCGCTTCGCGCGACAGATTGCCATCCCAGGGATCGGAGCTTGCGTCGCTAAGCGACCGCAACGCCAAATCCCGGCTCATTGCCGTCCCCTCGGCTGGACTGAACGGCGTGTAAATCGTAGCCTGACGTGGATTGCGGGCATAACGGGCTAAATGCTCACCCAACAAATCAGTGCTGTAAACAGCATCTACGCCACTGAGTTGGCGCACCAATTCAGCATCTTCGGCCGAAAGCACCTTGCCCTCAGCGCGTTCGCGTTGTTCGTTTCGATTCGGAAGATAAAGTGAAGTACGGCGCGAGCGTCCATCCAACAAAACATAAGCGTGCGGTACTTCGATGCCGCACACATAAAAGAATTCATTGCTCTGGCGAAACCGAACGTAGCCGCTCGGGCTGGGCGCGCCTTGCAGCAGCGCCAGGGCTTCGTTGCCAATGGCATCATAGATTTTTTCTCGACGCTGGGCAAACTCCTCAGGCGTAAAGTTTTTGGTAAAAAGAACCTGGCCATCCTGACCAAAAACCGTGCATGTAAGTAAAAGTGAGATGAAAAAAAACAAGTAGTTTTGTCGTCTCATACTCCATCGCCTTTCTCTTAGTTTGTTAAATGTGCATCGTTTGAATGATCTCGGAAATTTTCCACCTTCAGCTTGATAGCCTTTTCACTTAATCAAGAGAATCCGCTGAATCACAGGATAAAGCCATTCAACACCACGTTCGGTTACGATAGCGTCATCTTCGAGCGGGATACGCACCTTTTTGCCACCCCATTCATCTGCAGCCGTGTAGGCAAAAAACTCAATAGAAAGCAAGTTGGTGGGCTGAATAGTAAACTCGAAGCGCTTCGGATTGAACCAGGCAATTGACGGGCCGATGCCATGCCCGAGATTGCCGACGGAATGGCAGCCGACGATCACTTCCGTTTTCGATGTATCGGTCGGCTTGTTAAATTCTTTCATGATGGAAAAGCCGGCAGCTTCGAGGTTTTGGTGGATGATTTCGAGGTTTTCGCGCGCGGTTTTGCCTGCCTGAATGCTGTTTTTTACAATGGGACGGACTTTTTTAGCCTGCTGAAAAGCATGTTGAATCCCTGCAGGTGGAGCTGTTTCGCCCTCGCGTAAAACATAGGCAATGCGCTTAACATCGGTGAAAAAGTTAAGATAGCCAACACCCCAATCGATCATCAGCAGATCGCCGCGCTGTATAATGCGGTCTGTCGAGACCGCCGCGATGCCATCCGGACCGGTGACATACACCGACGGCATGCCGAAAGACGAGCCCAGGCCATTTTGCAAAAGCTGGTCCTGCATCCACCACGCGACGTCTTCCAGTGTGGTGACGTCTGGTGTGATGACCTCATTCGAAAACGCCCGTTCGGCAATGTTGCGCGCCATTTCGCATGCTTCACCAAAGGCTACGATCTCAGAAGCTACACGGCGCGAGCGGAAATCTGAGATCAGCTTTTCAGCGGATACCAATCGTTCGGCATAGGGTGAGCCGATGGTTTTGACCAAGTGCTGATATCCAGTGTGCGATAGACCATCTGCAGCGCCGATCTCGTGCGACATGTTGATACCGATGCGCTTCGGATCACGCTCGGCAATGAATTCACGCAAGTCGAAATCGCCAGTGATGATATCATATGCGCCCGATTGCTCAAGCCGATAGCCGCTGATTCCCAAGGCAGCGCGTTCTATGCGCTTCTGCCCGCGATCCGCAAAAATATAGTAGCCGATGCTGGAAACGTAACCTTCACCGAGATCGATGTATAGCGGATCGAGATGCCCTTCTTTGCTTACCACAATCCACATATCGATGTTGTTTTCGCGCATGACCTGCGGCAAAATCAAGTCGAATTTTTCCAGGCGAATTTGATTGAGTCGCTCCCAGCGCTGCCTGGCTTCCTGGGCATCGCATGGGTCTGCTGCCATCAGCGAACAAATGATCAACAGCAGCAAAGCTGCCATGCTTGTGCGCATCGTCTCCCTCCGTTCCGAAATCATGATTCTCCAGACTTGATTTGTTGTCCGGAGCGGTCAAGTTCTTGCTGGCGCTGGTATCGACTGCGCATTTTTTGCAACTCCCTGGCAAGAATAATATGACTGAGCGCTTCCGCGACCGCATCGGGCTTGCGCAACCCAAAAGCTTCCTGCGTGGCCTGCTCAGCCGCATCGAGCCGATACAATGCGTTGATGAGCTTGTCAAAATTGTGTTCAAGCAGGTAGAGTACGCGCCTTTTCAAGGCGCGTAGCAACAATTCTTGTTCATTTGGTGCATCTTCGTCTTCTGGCACAGCAAGCTGCCATTTTTTCATCAGCTCGCTACGTGCATCAAAATCTTGATCTTGCATCGCTGCCCTCTTTAAAATTCAGCGTAATCATAGTGAGAAATGCACCCAAATTCAACCTTTTTTATAATAGGACTATATACTGCTTTCAAGCATATTGACCAACCGATTTTTTTGAATAGGGGTTAGTGAAGCATGTAATTCGGCAATTTTTTCAAACAGTTCGGGCATGATCCCTTGCACGCGCCGCATTAATTTGCCAACCAGGCTGTTCATTTTGGGCTGATTGAATTGTTCCTTTTTAAATTCGGTCACAAACGCCTCAAAAATATCACCGCCTCCGTCATTAAGCGCCACGCCTTGCTGCAGCAGCATGTATCGAATGTCGCTCAAAATGGCACGTTGTTCAGCAGTCAATCCCAGATCATCGGCCGTTTTATCGGCTTTGCTGACCACCTCATAGATTTTATAGACTTTATATATTGGTGTTTGGACAAAATATTGTGAGGCGAAATAGACGCCGGCAGCGCAAAGCACTCCGAAAAGTAAAAGCACGGCGAGACATTTTTTCATCAACTTTACTCCTGAATAATGATGTGGATTGCAGGCAACTGCCCGCAGTAACGATCTTTGCTAACCATTTTTACAAACGGCAGCTCGTATTTACGGAATTGCGGGCAGAGAGAATTCGTGCCTTCCATGTTGAAGCTGATTCAGGCTGAAAGCAATTGCCTCGGAATAACAATGCTGGCTATATTGTTTGTTGTTTACAAACCGGAAAAACCGCTTCATTGAAATGACTGGATTCAGCTAAACAGGAATGATGCATGTCGAAACATCTCGTGATTATTGGCAACGGCATCGCGGGCGTCACGACGGCTCGTCATGTGAGAAATCGCGACAGCGAAATGAAGGTCACTATCATATCGAAAGAGTCCGGGCATTTCTTTTCACGGCCAGCCCTGATGTACATTTTTATGGGGCATATGCGGTATCAGGATACCAAGCCCTACGAAGATTGGTTTTGGGCCAAAAATCGCATTGATCTCATAAATGCCACAGTGCAAAAAATAGATGCCGACCACAAGTCGTTGCTGCTCGAAGATGGCAAGACAGTCAGGTACGACACGCTTGTGGTTGCCACCGGCTCGAAATCCAATACCTTCGGCTGGCCGGGCCAGGATTTGCCAGGCGTGCAGGGACTCTATTCGCTGCAGGATGTCGAGTTGCTCGAGGCCAATGCAAAAAATGCCGGGCGCGCCGTGATTGTCGGCGGGGGACTGATTGGCATCGAGTTGGCGGAAATGCTGCTCAGCCGCAATATCGCGATCACTATTTTGATTCGCGAAGATGCATACTGGAACAATATCTTGCCCAGTGATGAAGCTGAATTGGTGGGGCGGCATATCGAAGAGCACGGCATCGACTTGCGCAGGGCAACGAATTTGAAGGAAATCCTTGCGGGCGAAGATGGTCGTGTGCGCGCCGTGATGACGGAAGATGGCGAAGAAATTCCGTGCCAGATTGTCGGCCTGACGCCAGGTGTGCATCCCAATATCGATTTGGTTCAGAATTCCGGGATCGAAACCAATCATGGCGTGCTGGTCAATGAATATCTCGAAACCAATCTGCCGGATGTGTATGCCGCGGGCGACTGCGTCGAAATCAAAGCTGCAATGGAAGGTGAGCGTAGCCGTTTCGAACAACTGTGGTACACGGGCAAAATGCACGGCGAAGTGCTGGCGAAAACCATTACCGGCGAGCGCACCAAATATGAGCGCGGCATTTGGTATAATTCCGCCAAATTTCTGGATATCGAGTACCAGACCTACGGCTTTGTCAGCCATCAACCACGTCCGGGCGAGACCTCGTTGTACTGGGAGCACCCTGAAGGCCGCCATTGCGCGCGCATTGTCTACAAAACAGATTCACATGAGGTGGTTGGCTTCAGTTTTTTTGGCATCCGCTATCGTCATCGAGTCTGCGAACGCTGGCTGCGTGAAAAACGGACTGTCGAATATGTTCTCGAAAATTTGGGCGAGGGCAATTTCGATCCGGAATTTTTCAAGCAGTATGAGTCGGAAATTGTCTCAAAATTCAATCTGCAGAATCCGGGTGCCAATTTGAAACTGAAGCGAAGGAAGGGATTGTTTCGAAGGCTTTTTGCCTGATTCACCGCAAAGGAGAAAAGCCACGAAATTGTCAAAGAAACGGAAGAATGATGTCACCCATTCAAATACAAAAACCATCCGTTCTGCACAGACATAAAGATTTTACGGTGCTAAGGCGCTCCGGTCTTGGCCTGTTTCTGCTCGGGATGCTGGTGCTGATCGGCAGCCTTGGCATGAGCGATTATCGCATCACAAATGCAAGTCTGCAAGCCAGTGAAGGCAAAATCAGCACTGAGCGCATACAATTATTACAACCACTGGTTGGCCAGCATTATACATCAAAATTTGCTGCGCTCGAGGCTATCGAAGCAAACCTGCGCAATGATGCCGCAATCAACGATTATGAGCTGGGCGTGGCCAAATTCTGGCTGCTAAAAAATGCCGCGACCGGTGTGTTGCGCGGCAACACTGTGCTGCTTTTTCTGCTCAGCATCGTGCTCGCGACCATCGGTGGCCTGCTGTACATTTTGCCGCAGTCTCGTGAGGGACTGCCCGGCATCAAAAATAACGGTATCTGGTTCAACTCCACCATGGCCCGCGGCCTGATTGGCATTTTGCTTGGCGGCTTGCTCATCGCATTTTATATCTTTCTTTACTGGTATCCGTACTACATTGTCAATTTGATCATTCTGGCCGATCCGATGAGCGAATTCATCCGAAATCTACCGGCGGATCAATGGTTTTTTTACGGCTTGCTGTACACCCTCACAATCATCGTCATGGGTGTGCGCATGTTCGTCAAATACCGCCACAGCCGCTACCATCTGGTACGTACAGCCTCGGTGATATTCTTTCAATTCGGCTTCGCCTTCATGATTCCGTCACTGCTCGAGCGCATGAACTGCCCGAGCATGGATTTCAAAAATGCCTGGCCACTGAACTACAGTTTTTTTATGGACTGGAATCTGAACACCTTGCTCAGTAGTGGCAATCTCGGGGTGTTCATGCTGGTGTGGGGAATTGTGCTGGCGCTGGTGGTCGTGCCGGTGATGACCTATTTCTATGGCAAGCGCTGGTACTGCTCCTGGGTGTGTGGCTGTGGAGGGCTGGCCGAAACCCTTGGCGACCCGTTTCGCCAGTTGTCGGATAAATCGTTGAAAGCCTGGCGGATCGAGCGCATTATGATTCACAGCGTGCTGGTGTTCGCGGTGGTGATGACCACCATGCAGATTGTCAATTTTGTTTCAAACGGCTCGCTGTTCGGCAATTACACCTGGCGCGTCAACCAGTGGTACAGCTTTTTTGTCGGTGCGGCCTTTGCTGGGGTGGTGGGCACCGGCTTTTACCCGCTGATGGGCAATCGCGTTTGGTGCCGTTTTGGCTGCCCGTTAGCGGCTATTTTGGGCATCGTGCAGAAATTCAAATCGCGCTTTCGGATCACGACCAACGGCGGGCAGTGCATATCCTGCGGCAACTGCTCAACTTACTGCGAAATGGGCATTGACGTGCGTTGGTATGCGCAACGCGGCCAAAACATTATACGAGCATCTTGTGTGGGGTGCGGTGTGTGTGCGGCGGTTTGTCCGCGTGGCGTGCTGGCTTTGGAAAACGGACCGGAGGAGGGGAGATATCGGGAAGTGGAAAATGAGCTTTGACTCTGGGAGCTTGGGCTATAAAGCCTTGAAATTAAGCGAGTTCAACTGAAGAGTCATTTTGCCACTTTTTCGCCTTTTTGATATAGAGCGCTTCAAAATCAGGCCAATGGTATAGATGGTCGGGATTGAAGTCAGCACCGTTTGGCCATGTAAGCGTTGGAATGCCTGCGCTAATTTCAACTCGGGAGAAATACTCAAGATCGCGCAGAGCGCCAAAAAGGTTGCCAGCCATAATATTGCGGAAATCAATAGTCCGAATAAAACCATCTTCAAATTCAATGCGAATTGTGCCGGGCCAATTATTTTGAACGTGCGAACACTGTGTTTGATTGAGTAATCCATTAATTCATCTCTCGCTACTCTAGGGGGGCTATCCTGTCAGCCGGATGACCATTTTGCAACTTTGCCCATGCTTGCTGAAGCTCATCCTGGTGAATTTCCGCCCATGCTTCAACGAGCCGTTTCTGTTTTTTTGGAAATGATCCACCTAAAATTTCGATATGCTTTATGCTGAAAGCTGCGCGCCACTGCTGATAAGTGGCGTGAGAGTGTGGCAAATGATGCTTGTTACCAACTTCAAGATACATAGCAATGATGATGCCGTAAAATCTCGAAATTTCCGGCATGTTGCTCTGCCCCCCAATAAAAAACTTTTCATATTCTTGTCACGCCAAAACTACAATTGTCGTAAACAAACCGCAAGTAATTTTTCAGGCTACTCAGAAATTGGCACCGACGCGCGCTGGTCTGTACAATGGGTTAAAAATATCAAAGAGAGAATTATGAATCGCGATCGCCGGCCTCAGCATGATAGCACAGGCGCTATTGAGCGGCGATGCCTATTGGAAAGAATGTCAAATAGATGCCTGCGATGAGATTGTTTTCGCTATCCAACGCTGCAAAAAGGGCAGGGGAGATGCCGGCAACCCGGATCACACCGGGATAAATGGTCAACCGTCCTTTGTAAGCACGCGCGCCCGACAAAATGAATGAAGCCAGCAGCGAATGGTTGCGGTCATAAAACAGACCGGCATTCCAGACCAGCTCCGTTGTCAGTTTTTGAATATTGTCTTCGGCACTGACCTTGACCAAATCCCGCGCCATAAAGCCACCACCAAACGAAATACTCCTACCATTTTGCCCGCGATAGGAAAGTCCGACTATGCCGTGATTGCCAAAATTATAGAAAAGATGCCAGGGCGTCGATACGTTGAGTCTTATTTTGATCGCATAGTTTTGACCGTTGTTTTCGAGCGTTTGGTTGGCTGGATTGTAGGCGGGGAAAAACGACCAGTCGCGCAAATTCAGGTTTTCTCCGAAAAAGCGGCTGACTTTATCGCTTGAAAAAAGCAGGACACTTAGCGGATTGAAAATGAGCAAATCAGCAATGGGATCGACATTAGTACCCTGGAATGAGTTGTTTTCCACAACTTCGTTCAGCAGGTGATACACCATCGTACTTGTCAGCGCCCATGCCGGACTGTGCGGATACTTGTGCATTTCAAACCACTCCCGCATTGCCCGGTAGGTCATTCCGCCACCGATGAGGTGATTTTGGTAGTTTGGCCAGAATTGCGCATGCTTCAATGAAAAGCTCGTTGGAACAATCTCATTTTGGACAAATTTTCCGGTTCCATAAGCTCGAATATGCTTTACCGGATGCAGGATATTGTCCCAAACATTTTTCCAGCCGGTGCGATAATCGATATTCAATATTTTTCGGTCCCGGTTGCCGAGCTGGATGATGCCAAAACCGCCATTCAAAATGGTTGATATGGGATTGTAGATCGCATCCGAGCCGTATTGAAGGCCTTTGTAAAAATAGTTCCTGCCTGCTTGAGGATAAGCATTTGATACCGATACGATGATCAGGAAAACGATTGGCGGAAGTGCGATGTTCAGGTTCAAAGCCGGGCAGGTCTGTTTGCTTCTTGGCTGCTGCATAAAGATTGAATGCTCAACAAAATGAAATCATAGCGGGCGGATTTGGTCATTGTTTTGTAAAAGCTAAAGGCATGCGCAGGGTGGGGAAAGTCGTTGAAAGTATCAAGCCAAAATTGACCAGAAAGGCGTACGGCAGTTGCAATTCACTCTCTGATGCAGTCGTGAGGTGATCTTTATAAAACAGGCTTTTCGCATGCGGGTTACCATTCATGTTCAGAATAATACAGCTTCGAGATAGCGTGGGTTTGTTCTTTTATTCTCAGAATCTCAGCTTCTGTCAACCGCTTCTTCCAATTGTGAATGTTCGCTCTGCTATTGCGTTTAAACTCGCTGCCAGCTTGTTGCTCGGCTGGATTATGCTCGCCGGAGCTTGCCTGGATCGCCGATTTTGCTTTCGGAGTGAATTGCAACTGCAGGGCACCATAGATGGACTGGAATTTTGCGACCGGATCGATAGATAGGTCTTCATGGCGCACAAACAACCAGTTCGGATGCTCATTTTTGTAAACATTGATCAGGTAATGCATGCTGTTCCAGAGCACAATGGCCTGTGAAATGATATCCTGCTCATGTGCCGCAAATGCCTCAATTTCCTTTTTGAAGCTCTTTAAATGGCCGTCTATTAACAGTGGCTGCAGAAGGAAATTGTTAAAATCGAATTTCCAATCCTTTAATTTTAGGCTCGAGCAGAATGCGGCGGGGTGCCGTATCATAACCAGCACATTCATATCAAATGTTTTGGCGAGCCAGGGAGCCGAGAACAGGGCAATCGGGTCTTTGATGATGGGCGTGTCTTTTCGTGCTTTGTGGCGCAGAAATCTCCACTGGTCTCTGACAATTTTGGCATAATTTCTCGGCGTTCGTGCTTTTGCGAAATGGCTGGCCAAAGGATAGTTGTAGGTGATCACGTTGCGAACAGATGCTTCATAATGATGGGCATTTTCATCGCATATATATTGAAACCAGTGCGGGAACGGGCTGTCGATCACATCCAGTTTTAGGCCGATATTGAAGGGCTCGTGAATGTAAGCCGTTTTGGGAGCCATTGCCAGCATCCTGCCCGCCCAGGTCGTGCCTGACCGATGTGAGCCTGTCACCAGGATCGGTTTTCTTTTTGTTTTCATTTCTTTTTCATCATGAAGCTGTATCGGCTTGGTTTGGTGCGCTATGCAGGAATATTCTACCCCAGTTTTCAAGGCAAGATACCGATGAGATTCGATTCCCAACGTATGAGCAAACGCGCTTCAAGAATGCAAAATATCTCAAAAAATGTCAAGCTAAAAAAACGTGTAATGAGGTTGTTTTCACCGCAGAGTCTGCTAACGGTTGCGGATGTAGTCGACGAAGATGTATTCGCCGAGGCGGTCGAGGGAGTAGAAGTGGCGCAGTTGACTTTCATTCGTTTCGGAAAATGTGGTGTTGCTTTTGCCCCGCTGTTGTTTGAGTTAAAAAGCGCGCTACGCACACCAGGTTCAGGTTTTGCACGCGGGTGAGTTGCCCGGTTCAGCGATTTTAATGTGCCTGTGCTTCTTTAATAGCAGCGCTATGTTTGTCATAGGTACTCTTTAAAAGACACAGGAGACCTAATATGAACGCCCAACAATCAAGACCGAGATCAAAGAATGCATTAAAGAGAGATACTTTTGATGGAAAGACAAATTTCAGGGAAAGAAATAGCAAACTGATGATGGCTAAAAGAATGATTACTGCCAGAAGAATGCTGTTTTGCGTTTTAACGTATTTGCTGTTTGCATAAAATGTCTTCTCTTTTTCAGACATTTTTTCGATGTCACTCAGGCTCTCCAGCCCCATTTGGATCCCGGCCAAGAAAATAATCGTCCCAATAATCGAGATCAAATTTTCAGGCAGAGCAACGAACGCATAGATTATCAAAGAGATGACGGCTGCCAGGAAGGCCCACTTTAGATGGCTCGCATAATGCAAAGTATTTTTAATGCTCATGGTTCCCTTTTTGGCTTTTGAGAATCTATCTTTGTGTTCGATGCATGAAGGCTTTGTAGTTTCCCCGACAAAATGCTAGTCACCGCAGCGTCTGCCTACGGTTGCGAATGTAGTCGACGAAGATGTACTCGCCGAGGCGGTCGAGGGAGGAGAAGTAGGCACGGCCACGGTTGACTTTGGTAAGGGTGTTGACAAAATTCACCAGCCAGCGGTCGCGTGCGATCATAAAAGTGGTGATTTCGATTTTGTCGCGCCGGCACTGCACCGCTTCGTCGAGGGTTTTGTTGACGATTTTGCGGTCGAGTCCGTAGGGGTTTTTATAGAGCCGGCCATATTCGGTGATGGCGGATGGCTTGCCGTCGGTGATCATGAAAATCTGCTTATTGTGATAGCGGTGGCGCTTGAGAATGCGGCGACTGAGCTCGAGCGCTTCTTTGGTGTTGGTGTGGTACGGGCCGACTTTGATAAATGGAATATCTTCGACCTCCACCTGACCGGCATTGTCACCGAACACCACTACGTGCAGTTTGTCTTTCGGGTAGCGCGTCAGAATGAGCTGGGATAGCGCCAGTGCGACATTTTTTGCCGGGGTGATGCGGTCTTCTCCGTACAAAATCATGCTGTGGCTGATGTCGATGGCCAGCACCGTGGCGCAACTGGCGAGATGCTCGGTTTCGTAAACTTCGAGATCGTCTTCATTGAGCGAAAGGTGGTCGATGCCGGCGCGCTTAATGGCATTGGAGATGGAAGATGGAAAATCGATATTTGACGGCTCGTCTCCATAGCGGAAGGGCCGGGTTTCGCTTTGGCGCTCGATGCCATGTCCGGTGTCGCGGGTGGGGTGCTCGCCGCCCGGGGCTTTGCGCAAATTGCTGAACACGCGGTCAAGGCTGTCCTGCCGAATCCGGCGATTGCCCTTGCTGGTGACATCGAACTGGCCGTCCTGATCTTCGCGAATGTAGCCCTGCTCTTTCATCCACTCGATGAAATCCCCCAAGCCTTTGCCCGGTTCGTCGCTGAAGATGTCGTAGCGTTCGTCGAGATAGGTCAGCCAGGTCAGAGCCTGCTGCACATCGCCATTGGCCTGCACCAAAAGCTGGTTGAACAGGTTCATCAGTTCATCGAAATTGCCTTTTTGCATGTGCGGCAGCTCGCGCCACTCGGAATAGCGGAAGATCATTCTCTCAGCTCGATTGGTTTTGCAGACTGTAAATCCCTAGGCTGCATTATTTATAAACCGCTTAATTGCCTTCAATTTTCAGAAATGTCATTCCCGCCTTCGCGGGAATGACATTTCTGAAGAATCCAATTTAGGCGGTTGGACTGATCCTTGAGTACTTATTGACTAAACGTCTTCAGCCTTACGAACTACTCAAAAAATAAGGGCTGCGTGTCGAAAACCAAGTGCTTTTTTAATTTGGCTCAGGAAACAACGAAACCTGTACGTAGTTTTTGAGATCAAAATTGCTTTTGGCTGCCTGCTGTATGGCCTCGGGGGTGAGCGCATCGACCAGAAGATCGTATTCCAGTATTTGCGCAAAATCTTCGTCGTTCTGATCATAAAATTCGATCCATCGCAACCACGAACGGTTTTGCTTCATCGCGGTTTCTCGCTCGCGGCGCTGAATTTCCTGCACCTTTTCGACTTCTGTGGCGGACGGGCCATTTTCCTGCAGACGCCGAATTTCTTCAAAAACCACAAAAGTCAGCTCGTTGACGCGCGCCGGATCGCTGCCGAATCCAATCGAAATGGTTACTTTTTCGTTCGGATAATGCGAAGGTGAGCCACTGACGCTGACGCCGTAGGTGCCACCCAGTTCTTCGCGCAAGGCTTCCCGCAGCCGAAAACGCACCACTTCGATCAAAGATTGCAGATTATAGCGGTTTTGCTGATTCCACGCAAAATCGCTGGTAAACACAATGCGTGTGCTACTTTTTGGCTCGGAGCCTTTCATCACTGACTTTTCAATCACACCACTCGGAGTCGTTATGCCAACATCGCGCCAGTTTTCCTCACGATTGAGCGACGGCAGCCCGCCTAAATAGGTCTCCACCAGTGGTCGAATTTTTTCCATTTCAAAATTGCCGACAAAGACAAAGGTGAAATCGCTGGCATCGGCAAAGCGCTCTTTGTAAAACCGGAACGATTTGTTCAAATCCATTTCATTGAAATACGCAGACGAAATCGGTCGAGCGCGGTGATGATATTGTGATAGAGTGACTTGCAGCGTGTCGCTAAACGCCGACTCCGGGCTGGAGCTGCGGTTGGCAAGAAAGGCCTGCAGACGTTCCTGAAAGGCGGAAAAAGACGTGCTGTCTTTGCGTGGTGCGGTGAAATAGAGATAGATCAATTCGAACAGGGTCTGCATGTCTTTTGGCGAACCGCCACCGGACAAGCCTTCTTCCAGCGTTCCAATATAGGGACTGACCCTTACCAAGGTGCCGGCCAGCTTTTTTTGCAATTGAATCATGTCAAAGTCACCGAGACCGCCGCCTTGCACCACCGAGGTGGCAGTTGAGGCTGCGACGTAATCCGAATCGCTGGCAAGAGAGGTGCCGCCCGGACTGTAGGCAGTGAAGAACATCTCATCTTCTTTAAAAGCAGTCGGTTTGAGCAGGACTCGCACACCATTGGCGAGTTGCCATTCGGTGATATTCAGACCTTCCCACATTTTCTCCGCGGTGATCGAAGCCGGCGTTGGCGTTTCTTTCAGAAGCGGGGCATCGGCCACATCATCGGTATAAGGCGCCAATTCGCTCTGCGCCACGCGATCAAAAATTGCCAGCAGCTCTTCTTCTGCCGGCAAAGGCTGGCCTTCTTTTTCAGGCGCACTCACCACAATCACGCGATTTTTATCGGTAATCCATTCACTGGCCAGGCGGTTGACTTCAGCCAGTTCAATTTCTGGCAAAAAGCGCTTGTGCAATTCATATTCGTAGGCAATCCCGGGAATGCCTTCTCCGGTGAGAAAGCTTCGTATAAATTCGGCTGCGAAATCGGCCGAATTGTGCTGGTCGCGCTCTTCGTACAAGGTTTCGATAAGGCGCAGCAGCTCGCGTTTCTGGCGGTCGAGCTCGGATTGGGTGAAACCGTAGCGCTTGACTCGTTCTGCTTCCACCAAAACAGCTTCGAAGCCGGTTTGCAGGCCGTTATCGCGCACCAAGGCTGAAAGGGAAAAGGCGCTTTTGCTGCGCACCAGGCTGCTTTTTGACGCTTCGGCTGCAATGAAAGGCGCGTCAGGCTTTTGCACGATTTCATCCAGCCGGTTGTTCAGCATGCGTGTAAATAATCCGGAAACAATACTCTCACGGTAAGCCGCGTGGGTTGCTTCTTCATCCGGTGGATGCTTGTAATAGACACTGATGACCGATTGCGTGGCTTCCGGATCGCTGGCCATTGCAAAGTAGGTCTTGTCATGGTCGGGAACCTGGGCAATGAAGCGCTCACGTGGATTCTTCGCAGGTTCGATTTTATTAAAATGACTCTCGATCATTTCCTGGATCTGCGCTGTTTCAAAATCGCCAACCGCGATCACTGCCATCAAATCCGGACGATACCAGTCGTGATAGAAACGCTTGAGCACAGCCGGCTCGAACGTTTCGAGATTTTCCTTTGAACCGATCGGCAGCCTGTTGGCATAGCGCGAATCCTTAACGATGATGGGAAATTGCTGGTCGAAAATGCGTGAATCGGCGCCACGATCGAGTCGCCATTCTTCGATGACTACCCCGCGCTCTTTGTCGATTTCGACCTCGTCGAAGGTGACATTGTGTGCCCAATCTTCGAGAATTTGAAATGCACGATTCAAAACAGCCAGGCTATCGGTTGGCACGCGCAGTTTGTACACAGTTTCATCGAAGCTGGTGTATGCATTGAGATCAGCTCCAAAGCGCGTTCCGATCAGCTCCAAATATTCCACCAAATCCTGCTTTTCGAAATTTTGGGTGCCATTGAACGCCATGTGCTCAACAAAATGCGCCAAACCGACCTGGTCGTCATCTTCCAGAACCGAACCGGCGTTGATCACCAGCCGCAATTCAGCGCGCTTTTCCGGATCGTGATTTTCACGGATGTAGTAGGTCACGCCATTTTCGAGTTGGCCAATGGTGATATTCTTATCGACAGGCATATCACCTTGCGGTCCTTGCGCCAGAGCGGGCACACTAAAGAATGCAGCGCTTAGAAGCACCGAAAATATAAACGCAGTCACGCGACTGATAGAACAGGTCAATTTGTTCATGATTTTATCCTGTTTGCTGAAAAATTGTGCACCCAATCTCATTTTTTCAAACGGAACGCGGCGTCCACTTTACAGTAAATGACAGAAATCCTGAGTTGATGTTCAAGCCACAAGCGATAAGCTGGTTTATCCCATGCTCAGGACGTTTTGCGCTGCACCAGGTTGATCAGGTATTGGCCATATTTGTTTTTGGAGAGCGGTTCTGCCAGTGTCAAAAGCTGATTGGCATTGATGTAACCCATCCGATAAGCGATTTCTTCAAGGCAGGATATTTTCAATCCCTGACGTTTTTCGACTGTGGCCACAAAGGTGCTGGCCTCGACCAGAGAATCATGCGTGCCAGTGTCAAGCCAGGCGTAACCGCGGCCAAGTACTTCCACTTCCAGTTCTCTTTTTTCGAGATAGACCCGATTGAGATCAGTGATTTCATATTCGCCTCGTGCCGATGGCTTGAGTGCCTTGGCGAATTCAACCACGCGATTGTCATAGAAATAGAGCCCGGTAACGGCATAGTTGGACTTGGGTGATTGGGGCTTTTCCTCTATACTCATGGCACGCCCTTTTAGGTCAAATTCAACCACGCCGTAGCGCTCGGGGTCGCTGACATAATAGCCAAAAATGGTTGCCCCGCTCTTTCGGGTCATGGCGCGTCGAAGCTTTTCTGGCAGGCCGTGCCCGTAGAAGATGTTGTCACCCAGCACCAGCGCCACATTGCTATCGCCGATAAAATCTTCGCCGATCACGAATGCTTGCGCCAGGCCCTCGGGTTTGGGTTGTTCTGCATAGGAGAAGGACAACCCGAACTGGCTGCCGTCGGAGAGCAGTTCGCGAAAACGCGGTAAATCCTGCGGCGTTGAAATGATGAGTATATCGCGAATACCCGCCAGCATCAACACTGAAATCGGGTAATAAATCATCGGTTTGTCATAAACCGGCAGAAGCTGCTTGCTGAGCACAGTGGTTATAGGGTAGAGCCTTGTGCCGCTGCCGCCGGCAAGGATGATGCCTTTCATGGATACTCCTTCATGTCTGACCATCTAATTTCTATTAAATAGAACAGCGACTGATTTGAAGTGGTCGCGTTTTTTATTCCAAAAATCCATGCAAATGTACATCGCATTCTAACAAGCTGCAGGTTCGTATAGTGCAGCAGCGTGTACAAATCGCCTAACAGACAGAAAAAAATGTTGTTTTGGTACATTTTGCCAAACAAACATCTAAGTTAAAATAATTTCTGTTTATGCCAAAGCAAAAAAAGCCCCAACCCGGGACTGGGTCAGGGCTTAGCGCCTCTGTGCTTGAGGAGAGGGATCAGTGGGAACTGAGGGGTTTCAAATTTCAAATCATCCGAAGGCCCCGCTGGACGATTTATTGGACACTCGCAACAGCGCGCTACGCTTGCTAATAAATCCTTTATTAAAGCTCATGTCCAACACGCCAACGGGGCTACGGATGCCGGCAAAAACGCCGGTTGATCAAAGGTTCCGTCCTAGATGGTCAGTGCGACATCCTTTTCGTTTTCAACTTCGTTTCGTCTGCGAACTGGCTTGAAAATGTCGCTGGTGGCGGATGTTGTTTTTTCCATGCCTGCACTCCTTTTTTCTGGGCTGTCGTTCTCATTTTCAAGAATGAATGATTGAATTGGTGAAGCATCGAGTTCAGGTTCTTCATCCTGTTGCTTTTTGTTGCGACGATAGGCAAAGGCAATAGCCGCAAAAAGCACTGCTGCAGAGCCGGCAATTGGCCAGAAAAGCCCTGAAGAAGCCGTGTCACCCGATTCTTCAGATTGCAAACCAGCGAGTGCTTCATAGGCATCGATACCTTCTGCGCCATCATGCTCCTGAACGGTCATCGCTGTGATTTCTTCGTCCGTCGCTTCATGCATTTCCGGTTCCGGACTCGTTTCCAACGCTTTTTCTTGCTCTATTGGAGGAGCGGTTTGCAAATTTTTTTCAAATTCTGATGCGCTTTGGTCGGTTTCAAGAACCGCCAGTGCTTGCTGATTGTTCACCAACTCGTTGACTTCAGTCATGCGTTGTGACTTGGCGATGCGGGCAAGCGTGCCGGCATCTGGCAATATCACATGCTCACCGGGGTAGATACGATCCACGTTGGGCGCACGATTGACCAGCGCGAGGGCGCGCCAGTACTCGGGATTGCCATAATAGTCTTTTGCCAATTGGCTAAAATATTCACCTTCCTGGACAACGTGAATACGCGGCTCTTCCAGAAATTTCCGGCTGCCGATCAGCACATCGCCGAAATTGAGTATCATCGTCATACAGATTGCAGCTAACAATGTTTTGAATAATGCACGCATTGTGAATCCTCCTGCTCACGTATTTAATTCTTGCTCCCAATCGCGAAAAAATTTTGTTCGGCATCTAACTCCATTTGTGCTTCTTGCTCCGTTTTTGAACTCACGAAGTACCATCTCAATCCATGGTAAACTGCGAGAGACAAAACAGAAGTAAATACCGAAACCACCAGAGCAATGCTTTTGAATGCCGGGTGCGTCAATCCTAACCATGCACCAACAATTCCTGCTGCCAGGGCAATCACATAATTCAGCCAGCGCTGTCTGTAGCTCATTAAGCCAAGGCTGATGAATGCCCGTGCCACACCGGCACTCGCAAAGCAAATAACAATCAGTTGTGCCAGGCCCATAGCTTCCTCCTTTTGCTTTGTGCCGGGGCAGGCCCAATGCCTGATGACCCGACTCTCCTTTGTGATTTTGTCCTGCCACAACCAAAGCTGCAAGTCTGCCCTATGCTTTAGCAAAGCCGGTGCCACAATTGAAAGCGGCCTGGTAAGTTGTATTATTTTAAATGGTTAGAAGTATATGAGGGAACAGCGCCTAAGCAGATATGAAAAAAATGTCACGAAAAAATCACATGGTCGTGTAAATTTTACAGTGCAGCAAAATTTACCAACATATGGTGCTTGAAGTGCAGTTTTTTGACAGAGCCTTGCTAAAGCTGAATATCGGCAGGTGAAATGCGCTTTGCTGCAGCGTCCGGTTCGGTAAAACTCAATTGGTTGTCGCTGACAACCTGCACGATTTTGCGGCCGAGCAAATCGATGAGTTGCTCTCTGTTGTGGTCTTCGCGCATATGGGGCTGCAAAGCAACGCGACGTGCAAACATTCGGTTGCGGCAAGTCCGGACTTCATGCGTCGTCGGCAAAACGGACGATGGCGTAGTTTGACGATGTGGCAGGTTATTTTGTTCATGTTGATAGAAGAGAGTGGAGAGGATGAGGTGCTGCTGCTTCACCCAGACGGCAACCGGCCTCGATCTGCCCTTCAGGGTTAAATTGCCGATTCCATACAGGCCTGTGTGGCGCATCGCTTCGCGCAACACATTATAATTATGCCGGTCACGGCTCCGCGGGCAGGCAAAATAGGAACGCTTAAAATCAGTCGGATCAAGCTGGCTTTTTGGAATAAAATGCCGCAAAGTCATTCTTTTTGACTTCTCTGTCCGGATGGCTGCAAGTTCATCAGGTTCGATCATGATCTGGTCGCCATCGGGCATGTTGTAAGTTAAAGTTTGCTCTGCCTTGTTGACGATGCCATGTTCGGGGCAGGTCAGCGATCTTTGCAGGTTCGCATGACACTCGCTATGAACGTGTTGCAGGAAGCTGGAAGATTTTGTGGTTGCAGGGAAAAGCTCGATCGCAATTCGTGTATTCTCAAAATGCAGGAACCCTGCCCATATCGCGTTCATCTCTTCTCCCTCAATTTTGTGCTAAGCCATCTGAACCTAAATTGCTTGCCTTTCGGAACATTGGAAATTATCTTGCAAGTCAATCTGTAGAAACCTTTTTGTAAAAAGCAAAAAATAATACAAATGTTCACCTTTTTAGTCAAGCGATTTCTGGATTAAAGTGTACAAAAAGTCAGTTTTTTGGAGGTTTGACCGTGCGCACATGTATCGCAATGTTCGTTGCCATTCTTTTCTTATCGGGCTGCAAGCAAGCGAATCAAGGCTTGCCGAGCGGGAAATGGATTGATTTATCCCACTCCTTCTCTGAGAAAGCGATCTACTGGCCTACTGCAAAATCATTTGAGCTTGAAGTGGTGTCGGCTCAGCATACCGAAGGCGGCTATTATTACGCAGCAAACAATTTCTCGGCTGCTGAACATGGCGGCACGCATCTCGATGCACCGATTCATTTTTACGAAGGCAGGTGGACATCCGATCAGATTCCAGTCGACCGCCTGATAGGTGCTGCCATCGTGATCGATGCTTCGGAAAAAGGCCTGGCAGATCGGGATTTCCAATTTGGAGAGCAGGATTTTCTCGATTGGGAAGCAAACCATGGACGCATTCCTGATGACTCGATTGTGTTGCTGAAATTCGGGTACGCACAATACTGGCCGGACCGGCTCAAATATCTCGGTACGGATAAGACGGGTGAAGAAGCGGTAGCGGAACTGCATTTTCCAGCGTTGCATCCGGATGGCGCAAAATGGCTGGTTGCCAATCGCAAAATCAAGGCAATTGGACTGGATACGCCCAGCATCGACTATGGCCAGTCCAAAACGTTCGAGAGCCACCAGATTTTGTTTAAGGAGAATATTCCCGCCTTTGAGAATGTTGCCAATCTCGATCAATTGCCAGCCACCGGCGCCCACGTTTTTGCACTGCCAATGAAAATCGAGGGTGGTAGCGGCGGGCCGTTACGCATTGTCGCGCTGGTGCCGGATCAACAGTAAATCCAAATTTGTCAGGCCATCGTAAGGACTGAAAACCTGTCAACTTAAAATCTAAATTGAAGAGCTTCAATCATGTTCAAACGCCACCTGTGGCTGCCTTTAATGCTGCTGTTTTTGACCAATGCAGGCGCGCAATCGCCCGTTGAATATACGGTCGATTTTCCAAACGCTGTCCACCATGAAGCCGAAATCTCCATTCGTTATACGGATTTGCCAGCTCAAGCGCTTGAATTGCGCATCAGTCGGTCATCGCCCGGCAGGTACGCCATCCACGAATTCGCCAAAAATGTCTATCGGGTGCGGGCTGTGGATGCCAGGGGCAATGCACTTAAAATTACCCGTCCAAATCCATACCAGTGGGACATTGCCGAGCATGATGGTACCGTGATCGTCAGCTATACGTTGTTCGCGGATCGTGCCGGTGGCACCTACTCCGGTATCGACCTGACGCATGCACATCTCAATATCCCGGCGACGTTTATGTGGGCGCGCGGATTGACCGAACGCCCAATTTTGGTGACATTCAAACTCGCTTCCGGCAGCGATTGGAAGGTTGCGACGCAGCTCAAGCCAACTGATAAAGCGCTCACGTTCGCAGCGCCAAATTTGTATTATTTTATGGATAGTCCGATCGAACTGAGTGCTTTTACACTGCGTGAGTGGCCGGTCACCTCAGCTGATCGCGACCTGACAATGCGACTGGCTCTGCATCATGATGGCAGCGAGGCGGAAGCCGATGCCTATGCTGAGATGGCCAAACGCGTGGTGTATGAGCAGGAGGCCATTTATGGCGAACTGCCACAATACGATTTTGGCACCTATACATTTCTGGCGGATTATCTGCCGCATGTGAGCGGCGATGGCATGGAACACCGCAATTCAACCATCATTGCCAGCAGGCGGTCGCTGCGCGATGGCGCGCTTCGCAATTTGGGCACACTGGCGCACGAATTCTTTCACGCGTGGAATGTCGAGCGGATCCGCCCGCGCTCGCTCGAACCGTTTGACTTTGAAGAAGCCAACATGTCAGGCGAACTTTGGTTCGCGGAAGGCTTTACCAGCTACTACACGCCCTTAACCTTGCAGCGTGCTGGTTTGACCACGATAGATGCTTTTGCCCGCAGTCTGTCGCGGGCGGTAGATTTTGTTGCCAATGCACCGGGACGCAATTACTTTTCACCGGTCGAAATGAGCATGCAAGCGCCTTTCGTCGATGCAGCCAGTTCAATTGATCCCACCAATCGTGACAACACCTTTATTTCCTACTACACCTATGGCATGGTCACTGGTCTGGCGCTCGATTTGAGTATTCGCACATCATTCCCAAGCAAGAGCCTGGATGATTTGATGCGGGAAATGTGGGTGCGGCACGGCAAGCCCGAAAAACCATATACGAACGAGGACATTCGTTCTGCGTTGGCCACCATTACGGAAGATGCCGACTTTGCGAACGATTTTTTTGCAAAGTTTATTTTCGGCCGTGAACTTGCGGATTTCCAAAAACTATTGGCAGCGGCCGGCTTGGCCCTTCGCCCCACAAATCCTGGCGCAGCGACGCTTGGCTCTTTGCGTCTGCGTTTCAATGAAGGCAAAGCTACTTTGATGACCCCGACTTTGATTGGCTCGCCGCTTTATGAAGCCGGCCTGGATAGGGGAGATGAGATTGTGGAACTCGCCGGTAAAGCACTTTCGGAGCAGTCGCAGTACGACGCGATTCTGGCAACGCACCAACCGGGAGACCAGATTCAGGTCAAATTTTGGCAGCGCGGCAGTTTACGCGAAGCCACTCTGACCTTCGCGGAAGATGCAGAACTGGAAATTGTACCCTATGAACAAACTACATTGCCACTCACCCCAAAAATGAATCGGTTCCGCCAGCAATGGCTTGGTACCAAAGCGAAAACACGCCTACCTGCACTTAGAAATTATTGTCCGGCCTGCAGTCGTGAGTTTGCCTTTCCGCAACAATTTTGCTATTTTGATGGCGAACGATTACATTTTACCAAAAAGGATGTGAGCAAGTAGTGATGAAATTCCTCATCAAAAATGCGGTGCTCTGTTTGGCCTTAGCTTCCGTGGCTATCGCCGGGGACACGTCCGAACTTAAGATTATTGGATTTTCCAAAGATGGCAGGCACCTTGCGTTTGAAGTCAGTGGTGTTCAGGATGGTAGCGGTATTCCTTATAGCGAAGTCTATTTTGTCGATATCGAAAAAAATGAGTTTCTCACCAGTCCGCTCAAGTTTCGCGGCAGGGAAGGATATGACCACGCGACGCTGGCTGCGCTCAAACAGAGTGCCGCGGCAGAGGTCGCTTCACAGATTCAGCTTTTTCAGATCGACCAAAGTGAGCAGGGACAGACGCTGGTGTATCATCCGCTGTCCGATCTAACGAGCGATGGCTGTTTCGTCAGCTTTTCTGCATTTCCTGGCATATTCCCGCCGCCATCTCATTACAAATACCATCTCTATTTGGAACAGAAAAAAACTGGCGATGCGTGCTTTGGCCTGGAGTCCAAAATTTTCACCCTCAAGCTCAAACAAGGCAATAACGTCAAAATTTTGCAGCAAGATACACGCTTGCCTGCATCGCGCGGCTGCGCGTACCAATATCGAATCGAGCGCGTTGTGATGTTTGAAAAAAAGCTGGTGGTTTTTTTGAATGTGTTTCGGCCGGGATTTGAAGGGCCTGAAATCCGACACATGGTGGTGACAGGCACGCTGTCCTTTGAGTAATTCGTGCTGATTTATATTGAATTCCATAAAAGAAAAGGGTGCAAAAATGAGCACAATTCTTCCCGAAGGCGAAGGCATCCGTCGGGCGGTAAAATGGATTTCCGAGCAGCGCAAAAGTGAGCCGGATACGCCGATCAGCCAGCTTGTACATGCTGCCATCGCCCAGTTCGTTTTGTCGCCCAAGGATGGCATGGCCTTGATTCAGTTCTACCAGCAGGTGCGGGACCAGGCTCCCGGATCTGAGCGCGATTAATGATACCAATCCGCTGCATTCGTTGCATGCTAAAATACACATTACAAATCGGAGGATGATATGAGGAGAGTTTTGTTCGTTTTGGCCGCTTTGGCTGTCGGCTGTTCCAGTGGTGAACAGTCAACTGAGATGAAAAACAACATTGTGACCAAAGAAGTGGAGTACTCGGCTGACAATGTTGCAATGAAAGGCTTTCTCGCTTACGACAGTAACATCGAGGGCCAACGTCCGGGAGTGCTTGTGGTGCACGAGTGGTGGGGACATAATGCGTACGCTCGCGAGCGTGCCAAAAAGTTGGCCGAGCTCGGCTATACTGCTCTGGCTGTAGATATGTATGGTGACGGCAAACAGGCCGAGCACCCGGATGACGCGATGAAATTCGTGATGGAAGTGGTGTCAAATGCGGAGGTTGCTGTGGCGCGCTTTAATGCGGCACTGGACTTTCTTAAAAATCAGCCGACCACCAATCCGGAAAAGATCGCTGCAATCGGTTATTGCTTTGGCGGCAGTGTGGTACTGAGCATGGCCAATAGCGGCGTCGATCTCGACGCGGTGGCGAGCTTTCATGGCGGGCTGCAGGGCATCGCACCTGCACAACCAGGCGTCAACAAGGCCAAGGTATTGGTGTGCAATGGTGCTGCCGACCAGATGGTCACCCAGGAACAGATCGATGCATTCAAGAAAAACCTGGACGAAGCCGACGTCGATTATGAGTTTATCAATTATGAAGGCGCGATGCACAGCTTTACCAATCCTATGGCCGATTCGTTTGCTGTGAAATTCAATATGCCACTCGCATACAATGCCGAGGCAGACCGGCAGTCGTGGGAAAAAATGAAAGAACTGTTTAACTCCGTATTCAAGTCATCCGGTAATTGATCCTGGATTTATGCGAATGAGAGCGTCGGAGTGCCCTGCCTGTGCAGAAATATTTTGAGCCTTTTTTGTGGGGCTGGATTGTGCTTGCCGTTATCGCTTTCGTGCTGCAACTGAAAATCGCAGCCCCCTATGGCCGCTATAGCACTGCGCACAAAGGCCGGAGCGTGCCCAACAGGGTTGGCTGGCTGTTGATGGAATTGCCTGCAGTGCTTGTTTTTGCCTGGTTTTTTTTCAGCAGTGGAACGGAAAGATCGGTTCTGAATTGGCTGTTTTTTGCTGCATGGCAGATACATTATCTGCATCGCAGCCTGATTTTTCCCCTCCGCCTGGCGAGCCACACCAAGCCGATGCCGCTTTATATCATGCTCAGTGCGATGGGCTTTAATTGCATCAACGGTTTTTTCAATGGCTACAATCTCGGGGTGCTACAGCCGCAGTATGCGCTGGAATGGTTGTTCGATATTCGAAATATCGCTGGAATGGTGCTTTTCGTGTGCGGCGTGACGATCAACTGGTGGGCGGACGCCATTTTGCTACGGTTGCGCGCAACGGGCACATATCAAATCCCGGAAACTGGTCTGTTCCGGCTGATTTCCTGCCCAAACTATTTCGGTGAGTTGCTGGAGTGGATCGGCTTTGCCCTGATGACCTGGTCGTTGCCAGCCCTGTCGTTTGCATTGTGGACTGCAGCCAACCTGATTCCGCGCGCCATAAAACATCACCAATGGTACCACCAGCACTTCCGGGACTATCCCGATTCACGCAGGGCGATTCTTCCGTATTTGCTGTGAATGCAAAAAATCGCCTACACCCAATTTTTTCAGACAAAGCGGAGAAAGCATGCCTGAAATTTCAGCATCACCCCCCGAAGAGCAACCTGCACTAAAAAAATCCCTGACAGTTTTTGACGGCGTATCCATTTTGATCGGTATTACCATCGGCGCCGGCATTTTTACCACCCCTTCGATCATTGCTGGCTATCAGGCATCCTTTTATTCGATCATTTTGTTTTGGATCGGAGCCGGCTTGTTTGTCATGATCGGCGGATTGATCTACGCCGAGCTGGGAACAAGGCTGCCCAATACCGGAGGCGAGTATGTTTACCTCAGTCGCGCATTCGGTCCGTATGTCGGCTTTATTTTTGGCTGGGCGCAGCTTTTTATCATTCGCACCAGCCCGGGAGCCGGTTTGTCGCTGGCGGCAGCGTACTACATCGGCACGCTTGTCGACCTGGGCGCAAAGGGGGAAACACTGGTTGCTCTCTGCATTATTTTTACGTTGGGCACACTCAATTACATCGGTGTGAAGCGAGCCAGCATGTATCAAAATATCTCGACTCTTATAAAAGTAGGGGGACTCTTCTTGTTGGCCGTCGCCGGATTAATGATGCTTGGAGGGCAGGAAAGCCAACTTGCAACCAAAGTGCCGCCAACCGCAACGCTTGGCCCAATCGGAAACGTTGGTGCGCTGATGATGCTGGTGGTTTTTTCGTATTTGGGCTGGGATCGCGTCGGCTATGTCGCTGGAGAAATGAAAAATCCGCAAAGAGCCATTCCGTTGAGCATGTTCATCGGCATTTCGATCATCATTGTGCTGTACGTTTCGACTAATCTGATTTATCACCACACATTGGGAATGGAGGGAGTGCGCGCTTCCAAAACCGTTGCTTCGGACGTCGCGACCATTTTGTTTGGCCCGGTGGGTGCAGCTTTCGTGACGCTGCTGGCGATTTTTTCGACGACAGGCAGCATCAACGGCACCACTATGGCTGCGCCGCGCGTGTACTATGCCATGGCAAAAGATGGGCTGTTTTTTCGTTGGTTCAATTATGTGCATCCAAGATTTCGCACCCCGTCACATGCCATCATCGCGCATTGTGTCTGGGCAGCGGTGATTCTGCTGGTGCGGCAGAATTTCGAGCAAATCGTTGCGGGCATGACCTTCGCAATATTGATTTTTTATGGAATGACCACCCTGGCGCTGTTTAAAATGCGGCGCGAGCACATCGGCGATCAGCAGTGTTTCCGCATGCCTTTTTATCCGGTTCTACCGGCAATTTATTTGATTGGTATCGTTTCGCTCATTGCGGTGAGGGGCTATTTTGAGTGGCAAAACTCGCTCGTCGATTTGGCTTTTATTGCCACCGGCATCCCGTTTGCCTGTTTTTGGTGCCGCAAACCAGGCAAGCGCGAGCTGCAACGTTAAAGTGGTATTAAACGGGCGCCCGTGCCTGCTCGATTGGGGAAGCTTGCATCTGGCCGATTCGCCGCACCCAAAATTGAAAAAGCCCAATGGAGACGAAAATCAATCCTATACACAGGCCGACCCACAGTCCGGCAATCCCCCAATTTCGTTCAAAACAGAGAAAATAGCCGGTTGGCAAGCCGAGAAACCAATGGCCGATAAAGTTGCAGATCATTGCCATTTTTGTATCGCCAGTGCCGCGCAAAATGCCTGCTGAGACAACCTGAATGCCATCGAATAATTGAAAAATTGCCGCGATAAACAAGATTGATGCTCCGGTTTCGACGATTTCGAGATCGTTGGTAAAGCCACGCATTAATATTTCCGGGAATAGCACAAAAGTCACGCCGGTAAACACCATAAAGCCAGCTCCGAAGCCCAGCGCTGTCCATCCCGCGTGAGAAGCGCCGAGAATATTATTGCGCCCGATTGCCTGGCCAACCCTAACCGCGCCAGCGGTTGAGATGCCGAGCGGCACCATGAAGGTGAAGGTTGCGAGCTTTAGAACAATATGGTGCGCCGCCAATGCATTAGGATGCAGTCGCCCGGCCAAAACCGTGACGAATGTGAAGGCACCGACATCCATCAGCAGGTGGAAGGAAGCAGGGAATCCGAGTCGCAGCAATTGGCGCATGATCTGGCGATCGAATTTAAACAGGTCGATGTCAATAAACTCCTGTTCCTGTTTCGCGATGATGAGCGTACTGATCAACAGGATGATGCAGATGATCGACATACCGATAAAGGTCGCCCAGGCTGCGCCAACAGCACCCAGCTTCGGAAATCCGAAATGACCAAATATCAGGGCGTAGTTCGCAATCGCATTCACGATATTGGCAATAATCAACGCGAAAGTGAAGGGCAGAACGATGTTGCGGCTCTGGAGATAGCGTCGTAGCGCCATTCCAAAAAACATCGGCAGCAATGCCCAGGTTGCGATTTTCATGTAGGCCACTGCATCCGGCAGCACAGCCTGTTGTATACCGGCTTTTGGCAAAAGCGAAATAACGATGTAGGACAGAACAGTGAACGGTATGGTATTGATAATACTTAGATAGAGGCCCTGCACAAGCACGTGATAGCATTTTTTCAGATCGCCAGCCCCAAAAGCTGTCGCAATCAGATAATCGAGTCCGAACAGGAGGCCGAAACCGAAAATTGCAATCATTAGAAAAAGGTTGTTACCGATTCCAACCGCTCCCAGTGCTTCTGCGCTTACCCGGCCGATCATGAGGGTATCGACCAGGCCCATCATCATCCAACCGAGTTCGGCAAGGGCAACGGGACCGGCCAGCCTGACCATCGGCTTGAGCTCTTGCCGCAGCCGGGGAGGACCTGAGAGAACGCTGTGTTGATTTTTCATGGCGCCATTCTACGCAAAAAAAATCGAAAAACAACAGGAAAAATGAAGCTGCGAAGGGCTAATTGAAAATAGGATTGAATGGGGATGGCAGCAGACAGCCTGAATGGCGTGGCAAAAACATCTCGCTAAAACTCTACGCCGCGCAAGCATTCACCTGTTTGAAGATAATAATTCAGGCGCGTTTGCCATGCCAGCATGAATTCCTCATAATATGCTTCCGTAAACTGTTCAACGAATGCATCGCCGTCCGGGCCAAGGCTGGTGTGCGAGTAGGTGATCTCGGCATCGGTGCCGTTTTCAGTGGCGCGCAGCTGGATAGTGATGCGGCATGCTGTGAATTGGGGTGTAACTTTGAGCATTTCCATGAAGCCGTTCTTTGGGCGGCGCTCGGTAATGTACCAGACGGATGGCTCCGGATTGCCTGGCGTTAGAAAAACACCGTCCTTTTCAGCCAGCCCGGTTTCCGAAATCACAGACAGCGGCAGCCAGCCTTCGATCCAGTCCGCTTCCCTGACCGGGCACAAGAGCGGAAAGACTTCTGCAGGAGAGCTCTTGAGGTGCTGAACGTAGCTTCTGGTAGCACGGTGGGGCTTTTGGATTTTCATCTTATTTTCCTAAAAAAATGAGGCGTTTAACTTTTTGCCGGCCACCAGCCTGGAGCATGTAAAAATAGACACCGGCAGGCACCAACTGGCCGGACTGATCGCGGCCATCCCACTGCACGGACATGGTTCCAGCAGCCCGAGGTAGCTGTTTAAATGAGCGCACTTCACGGCCGAGCAAATCATAAATAAACAAGTTCGGTTGCTCTGAAATCGAATTTTTGAGGGTAAAGGTGATCTCGGTGCGGTGCACAAATGGATTTGGCGCGCTTTGCGAAAGCTCAAATGCGTTCGGCGTCGTGTCGACCGGATGGTCCACATCGGAAGTGGTCGTCAGTTCGTCGAGCTTGCCGATGATCGCTTGTTTGTAGGTGCTGTAGCGCTGACTATATGGCACCGCACTCGAGCTAATAAAGGCGATTTTGCCGTTGGCTTCGACGATAGCAAAACTGCTTTGCGCCGCGCCATTAAAGCCCCAGGCCGTCGCGACGCTACTCCCTTTCAAGCCTAACGGATAGGTTATATTTCGGCCACCGCCTTTGGCGTAGTTTTGAATTTGACTTTCTGTACCGTTCCAGACATCGATGCCGATGACCTGCACATTTTTATCTTTAAAAGCCTGCCAGATTTCATTTTCTATGCTCTGAGCCTCAGAGAGACAATATGGTCAGTAGCTGCCGAAAAAATTGTAGAAAAGAATTTTTCCTAAATAATCAGCAGACGAAAGTGTGTCTGCAAACACACCGTCTTCATACTTCATCAGGCCCTGCACTTGAGGTGCTGAGTCGCCTAACTGATAGTTTTGAGCCGATACGAACATCGGCCAGGTGAATATGGCAGCGAGCAAAATAATTTTTTGCAGTTTCATCGACCAACTCCAATTGGTTTATTCAAGTTCACCCCTGGACAGTTGGTATCGGTTCGCTCATGTTTTAGCTGCCGGTTGCAATGCCTAAAAAACAGCCACAGAAGCAAGCGAGTGTGCCCTGATCAGCACTGTCCACTCATTTCTGTGGCTAACATACTTGATCGAGATTCTATTCCAACCCTGGAACGAATATCGCTTAAATCACATCCACACCGAAAAAGCGATTCAATACAGTGAGGACAAAAAGGATCCCCAAAATAATCGGTGCGATAATGCTGACGGTTACATCGATAAACTTCGAAACAAACGAGCCTGCATAATGATCCTGTCCAATGGCAATCTGTTCATGCAACTTATTTTTCTTCCAAACATAGGCTGCGAAGACCGAAACGAGAAAACCACCGAGCGGCAGGAATGAATCGTTTGCCAAATAGCCGATGAAGGTCATAAAATCCGTCATGCCGACGCCGGGCAATTCGATAAATTTGGACCAGAAATCGGAGGCGCCATTCGCCAGCAGTGACGGGATACCGATCACAAAAATGAGGCCGGCTATGCTCCAAACTGCCATTTTGCGTTTCATGCCCAGTTCATCAACAGCGTAGGATACAGGGACTTCGAGCAGAGAAACCGTTGATGTAAGCGCGGCGAAGGAGAGCAGAAGAAAAAAGAGCGAACCGATAACGACGCCTAATACCGGCCCAAGGGATTGAAAAACACCAGGCAAGGTGACGAAGATCAATCCAGCACCACCTGTTGGTTCGATACCCTGTGAAAACACCAACGGGAACATCATCAAACCGGCAATCAAGGCAATGCCGACATCCGCGAGCGTGATGAGTGCCGCCGAACTGACAATGTTTTCGCGGCTTGACAAATAACTGCCGTACGTGATCAGCGCACCCATACCGAGAGAGAGGGAGAAGAAAGCCTGGCCTAGAGCACTGTACATGACCTTCAGGCTGATTTTGGAGAAATCGGGCACCAGATAAAACTTCAGACCTTCCATCGCGTTTGGCAACGTAAATGCATAAATTACCAGAAAAAGCATGATCACGAGAAGCGATGGCATCAGAATTTTGGCCGCACGCTCGATGCCAGCACTGACACCGCGAGCAACGATAAATGCGGTTGTGCCCATAAAAATGGCGGAAAAAATACCGACTTGAAACCAATCGCTGACAAAAGCGCCAAATTGATCACCGATCGCGAAATTGCCAATGATCATTTCCAGGAAATAGCCGAACGCCCAGCCTGCAACCACATTGTAAAACGACAGAATGATCACGCCGCAAAGCACGCCCAAAATGCCGACAATCGACCAGTTTTTGTAGCCGAGCGCCTTATAAGCTCCCACCGGATTTTTATTGGTCTTCCGGCCGATAGCGATTTCAGTGACCATTACCGGAAAACACAAAACAAAACAGAAGAACAGGTACACAACAACAAACGCCGCGCCACCATGATTCCCCACTTCGAATGGAAATTTCCAGATATTGCCAAGCCCGATAGCCGATCCTGCTGCCGCCAGCACGAATCCGATACGCGAACTCCATTCTCCTCGCTGTGAATTCATGAATTAACCTCCATATGTGAAGCCAGATTGAAGATTTGACCAAGCAAAAATGTCCGCGTAAAATAAAGCCGCCATTTTGCCGATGCAAGCGAAAAGGCGCGAAAACAAAATTGTGCTAAATCGGCAAGTTTGTTGCATTCTGCTTGCCAAAATGCAATGCTCTGTTAACGTGAAATAGAATAGAGAATGAAATCTCAGGCAGTTGAAAAACAACTATGCCTGGATCAGTCAGGATAGCCGAATTCGGCTTCCCGAAAATGATGATTGCGTCAATTGACCGTTTAGCAGGACAGGATGCTGAGAAAAAAGCGTAACATTGTACTGGCCGTTTGCGTGGTTTTGGGGATCACGGCATGCAGCGATGAACAGGTTTTAACGCTGCGAATCGCGAACTGGGCCGATCACAACGAAGCCAAAATCGTCGATTCGGTGCTGCGCGAATTCGAGCAAGCCAATCCCGGCGTGAAAGTTGTGCAGGAATCCTATGTCAACCAGTACCGAGAAAAAATACTGACCTCATTTGCCGCCGGCACTGCGCCCGATGTGCTGCTGCTCGAAGCCGGCTATGTACCCGCTTTCGTCAATCGCAATTTGCTGCTCGATTTGAATCCCTACATGGAGCGCGTCGGATTTGATCCGCAGGACTATTTCCCAAATGTGCTGGCGATTGCCCAGCGCGGTGGCGGGCTGTATGCCTTTCCGAAAGACTTCACGCCGTTGGTGGTGTACTACAATCGCAAGGTTTTGCGCGCCAGCGGGCTGCCGGATCCACATCCCGGCTGGACCTGGGACGATTTTGTCGACATGGCCCGGCGCATCAGCCGAACTGGCGGTCAAGATGGCGAGTTGGACCGCTACGGCGCGTTTTTCTTGCGACAATTCTATCTTTACCAGCCGTTCATTTGGCTTAACGGTGGCGATGTTTTAAGTCCGGATGGCATGCGCGCGACCGGCTATCTGACCAGTCCCGAGACCGTCGCCACGATGCAATGGCTCATCGACTGGCACAAAAAATATCATTTTACCGCGCCGCTGGAAATCACTCGCAATCCCAGCCATCGCGATCGCAATATTTTTTATCTCGGTCGGGCCGGATTTATGATCAGCGGCCACTGGTGGCTGCCTGAGTTGCGCAAATACATGCAGAAGCGCAATCTGGATATCGGCATCATTGGCCTGCCGCGCGTGCAGGGAAAGCCGTATGTGAACGTGATGTACGAGTCCGGCTGGGCGGTGTCGATCAATTCGCAGCATCGCAAGTATGCCGTGAAACTGGCAGCGCATATGGCTGGCGAACTGGCGCAGCGTCGCACGGCCCGGCGTGGTCTGGCTATCCCGGCGATGAAGCGCGTTGCCGAGGAGAACGCTGCGGCAGATTCTACCGGCTATGAACAGATTTTTTTGCAGGAGGTGGCAAATGCCCGGCTGCCCTGGGGCAATCGCATCGAAGATTTTACTACTATCGAGGACTTGGCCAATCAGATTTTTGACCGGACAATCTGGGGCAATGAAGCGCTGGAAACGGTCGTGACAGACATTGCGCAGCAAATTGATGCATTGCTGAAAGAGCGCGCGAGTCAACGACGCGAGTAAGATTTTGGAGACTTCGCAGAAAACAGCGATATGAAGCTGATTTTATGCGGAATTCATCATTTCTTAACTTTTTTGTTTGCCTGAGAATGCCTATTATTAAAATTGTTTTAAGACGATGGTTGAAGGTCAGAGCGGCTCTATGCAGGCAAGTACTTTCCCGAACTCCTGAATATCCTTGTTGCGCAATCTCGGTATTTGCTTTGTATTCTGACTATGACCTAATCAAATACAATCGCGTCTGTATTTCCGGCTAACCTCTTCCATCGTGCCCGCTTTCCACATCTGTGCGAGCGGGGGCACAGCAAACAGCAGAAAAAAACAAGTTTTTCATGAATTTGACCATCAGTATTTCGTGAGTGCCGCCCGGTGGATTTTGCATTTCAAAAGTGAAAACCGGTGAGGTCTGAAGCCTGAATAAAGCGAAACAGCAAAAGGAGATCGCTGAAATGAGAACAATCACGTTGGTGAGACATGCCACTGCAGTCGATAAAAGCCAGGATGTTGCAGATTTTGACCGTGGGCTGACAAAAGATGGCAGTGAAGAAACGCGTGCCGTAGCTAGAGCGCTACAAGCGGAAGAGATGGTGCCTGATTTAATCCTGAGCAGTCCAGCTGTTCGGGCCTTTGAAACGGCGCGCAAGTTGGCGAAAATACTCGGCTATCCCAAAAAAGACATCGTTGTTGTGGATTCATTATACGAAAACATCGAGCCGCCCAAAGTTTTAGAATTGCTGAAAAGTCTGAACGATGATTTTCAGTCGGTGATGGTCGTCGGGCATGATCCGGTGTTATCGGAATTTGCAGGTCATTTTGGCAAAGATGTGAGCGTTGAGTTGCCAAAAGGCAGTGCACTTTGCCTGCGAAGCAACCGCAAAAAATGGGCAAATCTGCTGCGCAACGATGGGCAATTGAAGTTTTTGGTTATAGCTGAAAAGCCAGCGCCTCAAAAATCGAAAAAAGAAGTCAAGAAAACGCTTTCCGAATCCATGCAGGAAAAACTTGCAGAAGCGATCGTTGCCGCAGATTTTCCCAAAAGCAATAAAGTGGAAAAGAAAATCAAGGCAACAGCGAAAGAGCTGGCTGATAAGCTCTCGAAAACGATGCCTAAAAGCCCGAAAGCCAAAATGACAGCAGTGGTGCATCGCAGTTTGCCTGCAGACAAGTAAAGAAATGTGCCGTAGGTAGGGGGGCTGTTCTGTTCGAACGCGCGCCCAATCCGATCCTGACGGATTCTGCAGGTCGTATTCATTTCATCATTCGCCATCTAAAAAGAAGGAAATGCTGAGCATGCTGGTCGGAAAAGTGATGCAAACAGATGATATATCCGAACAAGATGCAACCGAAGAAGAATCATTCGATATGAATAAGAATTTTACCAGCAAGGAAATCAGTTGGCTCTCGTTTAACAACAGGGTTTTGCAGGAAGCTACCGATCCGACGGTGCCGCTTATCGAGCGCATTACCTTTTTGGGGATTTTTTCTTCCAATCTCGATGAGTTTTTCAGAGTGCGGGTCGCGACATTGAAACGACTTTCCCGGCTCGGCAAGCGTGCGGAATCGTTGATTCGCAACAAACCCACCGAGATTTTGCAGCAAATTCATGAAATTGTGCTCGAACAAACCGAAAAGTTCAACCAGATTTATGAAGGCATTTTGCTGGAGCTCGCCGAACACAATATTTTTATCGTAAACGAACATCAGCTCGATGAACGTCAGGGAGAGTTCGTCAAATCGTATTTCTGGAAGGAAGTTCGGCCCAAGCTGTTTCCAATCATGCTCAATCCCAAGGCCAGATTTCCGGAATTACAGGACAAGTCCATTTATCTTTTTGTCAACATGGCCAAAAAGGGTAGCTCGAAAAAAAAGCGCTTTTCCCTCATCGAAGTGCCAACCGAGCACTCCCCGCGCTTTTTGCTGCTGCCTTCGCCCAACGACAATAGATACATTATTTTGCTTGACGATGTAATCCGCTACAATCTTCACGAACTGTTCTCCACTCTGCACTACGATGAGTATCACGCCTATACCATTAAGCTCACTCGCGACGCGGAACTGGATATTGAGGACGATGTTTCGCAAAGCTACATAAACAAAATCCACAAGAGTCTGCGCAAACGAAGGGGCGGACACCCGGTACGTTTTGTCTTCGATGAGCAGATTCCTGAAGATGATTTGGACATGTTGCTCAAGAAATTCAATGTCAAAAAAAACGATGCGATCATTCCGGGCGCCAGATACCATAATTTTAAAGATTTTATGAAGTTCCCACGCATTGGTCCGGATTTTTTGGTTTACAGCGAAACACCGAAATTGCCGCACAAAATGCTGCCACAACACGACAGCCTGTTGAGCGTCATCCGAAAAAAAGACATACTGCTGCACATCGCCTATCAGTCATTCACCTACATCATCGACATGTTACGTGAAGCGTCGATCGACCCGCGAGTCAGTTCTATCAAAATTACGCTTTATCGACTGGCGAAGAACTCCAGCATTGTCAATGCACTGGTGAATGCAGTAAAAAACGGCAAGCAAGTGACCGTAGTGCTGGAACTGCAGGCGCGCTTTGACGAGGAAGCAAATATTTTCTGGGCAGATAAGTTCCAGCAGGAAGGGGTGAAAGTGATTTTCGGGGTACCGGGCCTGAAGGTGCACGCGAAACTCTGCCTGATTACGCGACGCGAAAAGGGCAAAGATATGTACTACGGCGTGGTTGGAACCGGTAATTTCAATGAAGATACAGCCAAAATTTACAGCGATCATTGCCTGCTCACTGCCGACCGCAGGATTATGAAGGAGGTGGCAAAAGTCTTTGAATTCTTTGAAAATAACTACAATGTGAATTCGTTCAGCCACCTTGTTGTTGCCCCTTTTTACATGCGCAAGTACTTCACCAAGCTGATCAAAAATGAGATGAAAAATGCTGAAGCCGGCAAAGAAGCCTATATTATTTTAAAGCTGAACAATCTTGCTGACTATAATATTATCCAGCAGCTCTATGAAGCGAGCCAGGCTGGCGTAAAAATTCGTTTGATGGTTCGAGGCATGTTCTCGCTGGTACCCGGGATAGAAGGCGTCAGCGAGAACATTGAAGCAACTGGCATTGTCGATAAGTTTCTTGAACATTCTCGTATTTTTGTGTTTTGTAATGACGGCGACGAAAAATATTTTCTATCATCTGCCGACTGGATGCCGCGCAATTTTGATCGCCGCGTCGAAACAGCCTGCCCGATCTATGACAAAGACCTGCAGGATGAACTGAAAGCATTTTTAGATTACCAGTGGAAAGATAACACCAAAGCGCGCATTCTCGATAAAAAGCTCAAAAACAAGTACAAGGACGGCGCATTCACTTCTTCCTCACGTGCCCAAAAGGATTTTTATTTCTACTTGCGGGATCATATCGGGCATCGATAAATTTAGCTGTGAGAATCCGTCACAGGAAAGGTTTTGTACGTGAAGTTCGCTGCAATTGATATGGGCTCCAATGCTATTCGTCTGCTGCTGACCACGGTGCTTGAAGATAACGAGCCTGTTCTCTTCAAAAAAGAAGCATTGATGCGAATGCCTTTGCGCTTGGGCGATGATGCTTTTGTCAACAAGCAAATCTCTATCGAAAAAGCCACCAAGCTGGTAAGCATGATGACAGGCTTCAAACACCTGATCGATGCCTATGGGGCGATTGATTATCTGGCGTGTGCCACGTCCGCTATGCGTGAAGCGGAAAACGGACTTGAGATTGTGCAAACCATTCGTGACCGTGCCGGAATCGAGCTCGAAATCATCGACGGGCAGCGCGAAGCAGAAATCATTTATGGCAACCACATCGAAGACCAAATCGAACCGGAGAAAAATTATCTTTATATTGATGTAGGTGGGGGCAGCACGGAGATCACCCTTTTTTCCAATAAAAAAAGCGTGATCTCACAGTCCTTCAATATTGGGACGGTGCGGCTGCTGTTTAATTTGGTGAGCGAGCAGCATTGGTTGGAAATGAAAAGCTGGCTCAAGCAGGTGACAAGAAGTTATCTGCCGATCACCGGTATCGGCAGCGGCGGCAATATTAACAAACTGTTTAAAATTTCGCGCACGAAAGAAGGCAAGCCGCTCAACAGCAAGAAACTCAAGCTGATTTATGAGCACATCCGAGCATTTACGTTCCGCGAGCGCATCCGCGAATTATCGCTCCGACCGGACCGTGCCGACGTCATCGTACCCGCCGCGGAGATCTTTATCTCTGTTATGAAATGGGCGAAAATTAAAGAAATCTATGTGCCCCAGGTCGGACTGGCAGACGGCTTGATCCATACGCTCTACGAGCGCCACAAAGCCAGATCTGCTCAATAGCCCATTCGTCACAAATTGAAACTGCTCAATCTCCACCCAAAATATCACCCAACAGACCGCCGCCCAAACCAGCAACACCCTTTGATTCACCTTTGTTTTGAGAGCGGACAGCGGCGTGTATGCGATCCGCAAGCCTTGAGAAAGGCAAGCTTTGCAGGTAAACCAGTCCTGGACCGGTAAGCTTGGCTAAAAATAATCCTTCACCACCAAACAGGGCATTCTTAAAACCGCCAATGAATTGAATATCGTAATCTACAGATGGTTCAAACGCGACCAGACAACCGGTGTCAACACGCAATTGCTCGTTTGGCGCTAAAATTTTCTGGATGATCGTGCCACCAGCATGCACGAAAACCATGCCGTCTCCACGCAAACGCTGCAGGATAAAGCCTTCACCACCGAACAAGCCTGCGCCCAGGCGTTTGGTAAAGGCGACTTCGATTTCGACGCCATGAGCTGCACATAAAAAAGAGTCTTTCTGGCATAAAAATTCACCACCCTGCGCTTGCAGATCCAGTGGAATGATTTTACCGGGATAAGGTGCACCAAAAGCGACATGCCCCTTTCCGCTGCCAGTGTATAAGAAAGTCGTGATAAAAAAACTCTCTCCGGTAATCATGCGCTTGAAACCGCGAAACAATCCGCCACCGGTAGATGTCTGCATTTCGATGCCATCTTCCATAAACATCATTGCACCAGCTTCGGCACGTACGCCTTCACCCGGATCGAGTTCGATTTCAACAATTTGCATGTCATCGCCGTGAATCTGATGATCGATAGTATCTGCCATAATAATTCTCCATTTTTAGTGTGGCTGACATGTGTCCTGACTGAGCTGATAGAACCGCGCTGATCAAAAAAACAAAGCTCTATCGATGAAGTCAACCGGAATGTGCCGAGGCACACGGACATAAACCTGTGACTTTACGCGTACAAAGCCTCCGCAGTTGCAGAATAATATTTGTATTTCATTTTGATTTTCAATATAATAAAAGTTTACTTTTTTGCCATACCACAGTGCTCTCAAGCGGTTTGGCAGCTACGCTGCCGAGCTGACATCATTGACGAATTTGAAGAGTCATCTATGATACTATCAAGGGGCAGGATGCCATAATGCTTTCTCTGTCAAAATCGTGTCTTCTCATCTTATGCAGTGCTTTTTTCAGCTTGCCCGTCCATAATCCCGCGATAAGCCAGACGCGCTCACCGTCAGCCGAAATGCAGTGGCAACTGTTGCCAACAGGACGTCTGCATTATTCTTTGAATGGTACCTGGTATGCTGCAGGTGCGCAATCGACGGTGCAGGTGCCCGTGAACGTGCCGGGGATTTTAAGCGTGAATCAGGATCGCCGCTTAAACCGGGACTTCTTCATACCTGATAGTCTGAGAAACACAGCGATTGTTCTCCATATACTGGGTATCAATTACCAATGTCGCATTCAATTGAATGGTTCCCCTATTGCCAGCCACGCAGGCGGCTACACATCCTTTGATTTTGAGTTGAAACCCGAAGCGGTGCGTTATGGCGCCAACAACACGCTCAGCATTGAAATTGATGGAGAACTGACCACTCGAACAACCCTGCCTTTTAAACATAGACCGCAAGGTTGGCAGCACGAAATTGGCATACTGCGCGATATTTACCTCGAAGCCAGACCTGCCGTCGCGATCGCGGAGCTGCGGGTTGAGCAGCAGTTTGAAAACGAATATCAGGATGCCCGGCTCTTGCTTCAAGTCGATGTGCAAGCATTCAGCGAAATTGCGGATAGTACTGGCCATCAGCAGCAATTTGAAATTTACTGCGAAGTGAGTGAGAGCGACGCCGGGGCTCCGATTGCTGCAAGCGCACCCAGGAAGCTCAATTTTGCTGGCGCTACGACCACAAGCGAGCAATTGGTTGTGGAAATTAAAAATGTGCAGAAATGGAGCCCGAAAAAACCAGCTTTATATCATCTTGAAGTTTTTCTCAAATCAGTAGGAGAGACTGTCGATCGTTTGAGTTTCCCGATTGGCATTCGCGAGTTTAAAGCGGAAGGCAAACGCTTTCAACTCAATGGCCAGCCTTTCTTTGTAAAAGGCGTGACCTGGCATGAAGATTTGGCCGGTTTGTCAGGAGCAGAGCTGACCAAAGCAATCGAAACGATTATTGCGCGCCTGAAAGCTTTGGGCGTCAATGTTTTGCGTGTGGTCGGGCATCCTCCACACCCTCAATTGGTCGCGCGCTGCAGCCAGGAGGGCATTGGCCTTTTTGAAGAGATTCCGCTTTATTATCCAAATGGCGTTCAGATGCAGAACGAACCAGTGCAGGAGTTGGCCGCTCAGCAACTCAGCGAGATGCAGTTGCGTGATCGTTTGCAGCCGGCAGTTCTGGCTTGGGGATTAGCCAGCCATGTGGATGAGAGCCAATCTACAACCAGGGAGCTGCTTGAAACACTCGCAAAGCAGGCTCGAAATAAGGATGCGCGGCCTGTTTATTATGTGCGGCGTGGCTGCCGTGAAACAGCCCCACTGTCCAGTGTAGATTTTGTGCTCAGTGATCATTTTGGCGAAACCAGGCCACAAATGAACATGCATTCCGATGCATTGCCGGAAGTACCGATTTTCGGTTTTTGGGCAGAAGGCGGGGAGATTGGCCGCAAGCAACAAGCTTCTCAGCGCAAGCGCAGTGAAGAAGAAGAACGTCAGGCTGAACAACTCGAGCGTGTTATCGAATTCTATCGCAGTAGTTGGCCGGATTCAGCAGGCTTTTTTGTGCAAAGCCTGACTGACTGGCGCGGCTCGCAACCACTGCTGGCGGCCGGCAGTTCCCGCAATGCTTTCATCTATCCCGGCGGCTTGATCGACAGCGATGGGCATGTTCGCATCGGTTTTCGAATGGTTTCAGCATACCATTTGAATGAGCGAAAACCACAGATTTCGCCAGGTAAAACCCAATCCAAACAGCCGATCGTTTTTACGCTGACAGGTATTGTTGCCATACTGTTGTTCTTGTTTTTCCTGAACCGCGATAAAAAGTTGCGTGTGCAATTGCGGCGTGCGTTTGTGCATCCGCATGGACTCTATTCCGACCTGTTTGAAAACCGCAAAACCCCTGCATTTTTAACCATCTTGCTCGGCGCTTTTCAGGGCGTTATCATGGCTTTGCTGATGACCAGCGTCTTTTACGTTTTTCGCGAAAGCATGCTTTTTGATGAAATCGTCAGTTTGTTGGTGATTTCATCAACAGTTAAACGCTCGGTGATTTGGCTGGTTTGGCACCCCGGCTGGATGATCTTTGTGCTCACCTGCTGCTATTTTTTCCTGATGCTCGGATTTGCGGTTTTATTGAGGGTGATCGGTTTCTTCTTCAGAAGCACGCTCAATTCCTTTCAGTATTTTACACTGGTTTTTTGGACAGCGGTCATTTATCTTCCGCTGGCGCTGGTCGCGCCTATCTTTTATCGCTTGCTTCCGGACCCGGAAATTGCTTTCTATAGCGTGGTGGTTATCGCTATATTTGGTTTTTGGCATTTCATGCGCATGCAACGCAGCTTGCGAGTGTTTTACATCATCTCGCCCATGAATGCCCTGCTTTTTTGTTTGATCCTGACCGGCGCAGTGCTGGGCGCTGTTTTTCTTTACTACAACCAAAGCCAGGCTATTCTCGATTATTGGGATTACTATGCTGGCCTGATTCGCTGACATCTGGTTTTCCGCTAATGCAAAGCAGCGTTCGGGCGATTCGTATGGGCTTTGGATTCTCGACTTGACGCAGGAGGATGGGATTTGTATCTCTCACGTTTGGAAGTATTTGGCTTCAAATCATTTGCGCGCAAAACCAACATTGACTTTCATGACGGCATAACAGCGATTGTCGGACCGAATGGCTGTGGCAAAAGCAATGTCGTGGATGCCATTCGTTGGGTGCTGGGCGAACAACGGGCCGGCACGTTGCGTAGTGAAAATATGCAAAACGTCATTTTCAACGGTACACGCTCGCAGAAGCCGCTGGGCATGGCGGAAGTCTCCCTGACTATCCAAAACAACCACAACGTCTTACCTATTCAATATTCTGAAGTGGTGATTACGCGCAGATTGTTTCGCAGTGGCGAGAGCCAATATTTGCTCAATCAATCACCATGCCGCCTGAAGGATATTCTCGATTTGTTTATGGATACCGGGATGGGATCAAATGCCTACTCGGTCATTGAGCTCAGCATGGTCGAAAAAATTCTCAATGGCAAGCCGGAAGAGCGCCGTCAGATTTTTGAAGAAGCAGCGGGAGTGACTAAATACAAGATCCGCCGCAAGGCGGCTTACCGCAAACTGGATGCGACCGAGCAGGATCTGATCCGTCTGTCCGATATCGTCAGTGAAGTAGAAAAAACCACCAATTCATTGCGCAGACAGGTAAACAAGGCCACACGCTATCGCGACTACAGCCAGGAGTTGCGACAACTGGAACTCGACTACTCCGCCTTCAACTTCACCAAAATTCAAAATGAGCTCAAACCACTCGAGGTGAGGTCTAAAGAAGTCATTTCCGAAAAAGAACAGATTTCCAGCGAACTTGCAACACAGGAAGCCGAGGTCGAAAAACGGCATGTCGAACTTCTGGAACTCGAACGGCAACTGAATGCACGTGGCAGCACATTGTCAGCTAACCAACAGCGTATTCGCGAAAAAGAGGAAGAAATCCTGGTCTGTCAGGAACGGATCAACGCGCTTAGAACAGCCCGGCAACGTGCCAGCCGCGAGATCGATGAATTGCATGAACGTACGGAAACCATTGCTGCAGAAAAAGAGGAGAGCCACGAACTCCTAAGCGAATTGCAGTCGGAACTTTCGGAGAGCGAGTCGAAGTTGCAACAAGCCCGCAGCGAGCTCAATAACGTACAGCAAATCTATTCAGCCAAGCGCGCAGAAGGCAAGGAGCAGGAGGCTGCGCGGCTGCAGCACATGGAAGAAATTGCCAAAATCCAACAAAGCGAAGAACGGCTTCGTACTCACCAAAGCTTCTCGAGCGAGCGCGCTCAGGCAATAGAAAATGAACGCAACAAGTTGGATGGCCAAATCAAGAGTCTCGAGCAAAAATCTGATGAGATGGCTGCGCAAAAGCAAATGTTGACCGAGCGGGTCTCAGAGCTCGAAGAAGAACTTGCGACAACAAATCGCGACCTGGAGCTCGCGCGCGAGCAAGTTGAACAGAGCAAGGGCAAGATATTGGAGCTGCAGGGCGAAATCAAGGCGCGTGAGGATCGCGCTAATTTGCTGCGGAAGGTTTTGGAATCGTACGAAGATTATCCGGAAGGTGTGCGCTATCTGCTGCGCGGTCAGCAGCAACAGGCCGGTTACCACGGCACATTGGGTGATTTGCTTTCGGTCGAGGATCAGTATCGCCGCGCGGTTGAAGTGGCGCTCGGTGAGTCAGCAGTCGCGGTTATTGTGGATGGTGCGCGCAACGCTGTGGAAGCCATCGATATGCTGAAAAGCCAACAAAAAGGCGCGGTAACCTTTCTGCCTATCGAACGTTTTTCGGAAAATGGCAAGCCGGCTGCACAAACCGAAGGCTTGCCGGACGGTATCGTTGGATGGGCTGGAGATTTGGTGCAGGTGAAACCAGCATTTCAAGATGTCGTCAGCGGGTTACTGGCCAAGGTACTGGTCGTCGATACGCTTGATTCGGCGCTTGAGATTGCTCCCCTGGTCAGAGGAAAAAAGATTTCAATCGTTACTCTCGATGGTGAAGTTGTACACGAATCCGGAGCGATACGCGGCGGCCATAGCGGTGACACGGCTGCGCATAAACTGGGTCGCAAGACCATGATCGAAAAGCTGGTCAAAGAAATCGCTCAGCTTGAAAAAGAGCTTGGCATCGCACGCGATGCGCTTGAAAAACAGAACGAACGTGTGCGGGATCGCATGGCGCGGACCGAGTCCCTTCAAGCCGAACAAAAGTCGAGCAACGTTTCGCTGCAGAACGTTGAAATCGCATTTGGCCAGGCAAATGGCGATTTGCAACGCGCTAAAAATCGCCGCAGCGAAATTGACGAAGAACAAGCATCGCTGTCCGAGCAGGCTTCGACCCTGCGCAGCGAGCTTGAAAATATCCAGCCACGACTGGTGGAGCTGGCGAAAAAGAAAAGTGATATCGAAGCACAATATCAAGATTTCCAAAATCAGCTCATTACGCTCGAAGAACAGGTCAGGGAAAAAGAGCAGGCTGTACAAAACATACATCTCGATTTTGTGAAAAAACAAGGCGCCCACAACAACCAACAGCAAAATATCGAGCGCCTGATTCGTAACGCCAGAGAAGTCGAAACAGCCATTGAACGCCGTAAAGAAGAAATTGTCACTGCTCAAAATCAGAGCGGGGAATTGGAAGAGCGCACGCAGGTTTTGCGCGAAAATTTGCAGGACGATTTTGCTGAGCGCAAGGAGCTGGAGGAAGTGCTCGAAGAAATCAATCGGCAGCATCGCGAGATCAAAGAAGTCATCGACGGCAAGGAGAAAGCGCTGAAGTCGGTCCGCAGCAAACGCGATCAGCTCTCCGATGACTTGCACCGCATGGAATTGCGCATTTCCGAGCTGCGGATGAATGCTGCCAACCTGACGGAGCATATTCGTGAAAACTATGAAACTGAATTGAAAACGCATCCTGCGCCGGAAGAGCTGGATACCAAAACCTCGGCTGAGCGCATCAATGACCTCAAGCAGAAAATCCGCGCCATCGGCCCGGTGAACATGCTGGCGCTGAAAGACTACGAGGTTGAAAAGGAACGCCTCGATTTTCTCATGGCGCAGAAAGCTGACTTATTGGAGGCGGAGGAGAACTTGAAAGAGACCATCCGCGTGATTAACAACAACGCGTATGAGCGCTTTAACGCAGTCTTTTCCAAAGTTCGTGAGAATTTTATCGAAGTTTTCAAGAGCTTTTTTGAAAATGGCGCCGCAGATTTGCGATTAGCTGAAGATGATCCACTCGAATCCGAAATCATTATCGAAGCCAGTCCGAAAGGAAAGAAACTGGGCTCGCTTGCGCTGCTTTCCGGAGGTGAAAAAACCCTGACCGCCATCTCGCTGCTGTTCGCGATCTACCTGGTCAAGCCCAGCCCGTTTTGTGTGCTGGATGAGGTCGATGCACCACTGGACGATGCCAACATCAGGCGTTTCTCCAATGCGCTGGACAATTTTTCTGACCGCACCCAGTTCATCGTCGTGACACACAACAAGCTGACTATGAACTCAGCTCGCCAACTCTATGGCATCACTATGGAAGAGCCGGGTATATCCAAAGTCGTTTCCGTGAAATTTGATGAAATTGCACAGCAAAATGCACCAGCAGCCACAGCGTAGCGCCTCTGCTGTGACAAGCGACGTCCTTTACAATTTTTGGTTTGATGATATGAAAAAAATGATGTGGTTGTTTGTGGGGCTGCTGGTGCTAGCGCCAGCGACTATCAGCGCGCAAGAAAGGGAAAGGAGCATCGACTACCATGTGCAGTCTGCTCAGTTTCGCATTAACGATACGCTGAATATCGCTGAAATCTATTTCAGTATTCCGCGTGGCAGTCTGGCTTTTGTTCGCCGCGACAGCCTGCTTGAAGCCGATTTTGAGATCACAACGCGAGTGCTTCAAAATGGCAGGGAATTGTCGAAATATAGCTGGCTTTCCAGTTCAACAGCCGATTCGCTCGAAGAAATTCGTGTTTCCCAAATGCTGTTCAGTATGACCAGCTTTCAGATGAAAGCCGGCAACTATCTTCTCGAAACCAGTGTGCTGGATGTAAACAGCCAATGGACCGGCAGCAAGAGCTTTGATCTAACCATTGAGCCTTTCGGGCACGACTCGCTGGCGATTTCGGAAGTGGAATTGGTCGCTTCACTTAAGCGCAGCGATCAGCCTGGGCGATTTCACAAAAATGGCTACCAGGTGATTCCCAATCCACGTGCCATGTATGGAGATGGCCTGCCGATTTTGATGTTCTATGCAGAAATTTACAATCTTTCCTATCCATCCGATGCCACCTACTCAGTGCATTACCGGATCGTCGACGCAAATGGCGACACAGTAAAATCTTTTCCTGACAAAGAGAAGGCCATAGCCGGGACATCACTGGTCGAAGCTGGCGGCTTCAACATTATTTCTCTGCCTTCAGGAAACTACCATTTCGTGCTGAAGGTGCGCGACAACCAGACAGGCACTTCCGTAAGCCGCAAAAGCGGTTTTTTTGTTTATCGGGCGCGCGACCAGCGCGTGGCCGATAAACAAATGAAATACGAAGCCATTATTGAAGCGATGAAATATCTCTACCGCGATAAATCCGAGGCTGATCTTGATCATGAGTTTGATACCATGCGCTGGTTAACTTCCGGCGATCAGTCCAGGATGTACAAGGATTTGGATGTAGAAGCCAAAAAGGATTTTCTCATCCGCTTTTGGCGAGCGCGCGATCCGGATACCACCACAGTGATCAATGAATTTCGCAATGATTATTTCGATCGTGTTCAATATGCGACCGACCACTTTGGCGGCATAAAGTCGGGTTACCTGACCGACCGCGGCCGTGTCTTGCTTGTGTACGGCAAGCCCGATGAAATCGAGAATTTCCCGAGCAGCAATGATGTGCGAGCGTATCAGATTTGGCACTACTACAGCATCGAAGGCGGTGTGAAGTATTATTTCGTGGATATTCGAGGATGGGGCGATTTTGAACTGGTGAATTCCACTGCCCGAAACGAGCTTTCTGATCCGGATTGGCAGCGCTGGCTCAGCCCGACGCGTTGAAGGATGTACGAACTGTTCATTATCGTACATATTTTGTTATGCCAACGGATACTTCTTTTTTACAAACGCCAACCAACCACCTTCAGCAAGCATCCTCTGCAAATTGGCACATTTATTGAGCAATTAAATCAATTTGAACAGCGCTGATGAATCGCAAACCACACTATTTTGCGTCCGGCACGCTCGACCGTGCCAGTCATCTCCGTACCGATACGGCCTGGCTTGAAAAACAACTCGCTGCGGCGCAGACGCTGTGGGTGCCGATGTGGAAGTCAAAAAATTACTTCTGCAACGGCAAAACAGTCGAGCCTATGCTGCTGACGCGGCAAGATATCTCAACAACAGTTATCGATGATGAACAAGTTATTTTTCTCGGTATGAATGGCGAGAAGCCTTTGTTTGCATTGGACTTCTCGCATGCTGATGATCCACTCGAACTGGTTTCGGGTTGTGAAGAGGTGATTGTCGACGACTTGAAGCTGTGGGGTGCGGTGCTGCCTCGGGATACCGCCGCGCTTCTGGCCTATGCACGCGGCATGTTGCTCTGGCAAAAGCGCTATCAGTTCTGCGGCACCTGTGGACATCGTACCAGGGCGCAGGCTGGAGGCCACCATCGTGTCTGCGGAAATAAGGATTGTGGCGCGCACTATTTTAGCCGCACCGATCCGGCGGTGATTGTTCAAATAACGCGAGACGATCAAATTTTGCTGGGACGGCAACCAAACTGGAAAAAGGGCGTTTACTCAACCTTGGCGGGATTCGTCGAGCCTGGAGAGAGCCTGGAAGATGCGGTCAGGCGCGAAGTTTACGAAGAAGCGGGCATCGTTGTCGGCCAGATTCGCTACCACTCCTCGCAACCGTGGCCGTTTCCTTCGTCGCTGATGCTCGGCTTTACAGCGGTTGCGGAAAACACCAATATTCACTTAACCGACGACGAGCTTGAAGATGCGTGCTGGTTCACACGCGAAGAGATTCGCATAAAAATACGGAGTGGCGAAATGCACTTGCCATCCGATGTTTCGATCGCGCGACGGCTGGTAGAAGACTGGCTCGACGAGGAAAACAGTTCAATTTGACGAACAATTCAGGAGTAGACAAATGATCAAAATGCGTGGTATTATGAAATACTATTCTGCCGGATTCGGCAAGACTTTTGTGCTGAGAGATATCAATCTCGACATCGAACCGGGCGAGTTTATCTCCATTATGGGGCCGTCCGGTGCCGGCAAATCCACGTTGCTACATATTCTCGGCATGTTGGATGAGCCGAGCGATGGCGAGTATGAATTTCTCAATGAACGCGTGCACAAGCTTAATGAAAAAACGCGTTCTGAAATCCACTCGAATTATATCGGTTTTGTATTTCAAAACTACCACCTGATCGACGAACTGACAGTTTACGAAAACCTTGAAACGCCTTTGCTGTACAAAAAAATCAAAGGCTCGGAGCGCAAAAGTCTGGTCAGCGATATGCTGGATCGTTTCAATATCGTCGCAAAGAAAGATTTGTTTCCGAACCAGTTGTCCGGCGGCCAGCAGCAACTTGTGGGCGTGGCGCGTGCGCTGATCACCAGCCCCAAAATGATTTTGGCGGATGAGCCAACCGGCAACTTGAATTCGAAACAGGGTGAAGAGATTATGGAATTGTTCAAGCAGTTGAACAACGAAGGTACCACGATCATTCAAGTGACCCATTCCGAGAAAAACGCCAGCTACGGCAAACGCATTATCAACCTGCTCGATGGCCGCATTGTCGAAGAAGCACCATTGTAAAGAGACCATTTTAAATAAAGCTGAAAAGATCAGATAGATTGACGCAAGATGAAGTTCGTCACGACGGCCGTCGCTTTTTCTATATTCCTTTAGCTCAAATAAAAAAAGGCAAAACGTCCATCAACGTTTTGCCTTTTTTTTGTGTACCTTCCGCCGAACGCACTTGCTTGGATACGCAGATAGCATTCAGCCGATTGGGAATATCAGAATCACACGCGGAACTGCTCTTTGATGTTTTCCGTCACCACATGACCATCGAACAGGTGGATGATGCGGTGCGCATATTCAGCGTACGTTGGGGAGTGCGTCACCATAACAACCGTAGTGCCGCTTTCGTTCAGCGTCGTCAGAATGCCCATCACTTCATCGCCGTGGGCCGAATCGAGGTTACCGGTCGGCTCATCGGCGAGGATGACTTTGGGATTGGCAATTACGGCGCGCGATACAGCCACACGCTGTTGCTGACCACCGGAAAGCTGCTGCGGGAAGTGGTTTCGGCGGTGCGCGATCTGCATTTTCTCGAGTGCTTCGTCGACACGCTTTTTACGATCCGAAGACGATACGCCGAGATAGAGCAGTGGCAGTTCAACGTTTTCGAAGACCGTCAGCTCATCGATCAGATTAAAGCTCTGGAAAACAAAGCCGATGTTTTCTTTTCGCAGATTGGCGCGCTGGCGCTCGGAAAAGCCCGAAACTTCGTGGCCGACAAAATGATACTCGCCATCCGACGGATTGTCCAGCAAACCGAGTACATTCAACAAAGTCGATTTGCCGCAGCCTGATGGCCCCATAATCGCCACAAATTCGCCCTCCTTGATGTCGATGTTGACATTGTTGAGAGCAGTGGTTTCCACCTCTTCGGTCGTGTAGACTTTTTTCAGGTCAACCGTTTTGATAACATGACCGTTGCTATTCATCCTTCTTCTCCTGTCGTTTATTTTAAAGTCGGTTTATTCCAAAATCAGTTTGTCGATGTCGCCAAAATTGTCGTAGCTGGAAGTGATCACTTTTTCGCCGGGTTCAAGGCCTTCCAGCACCTCGAAAACCTGTGTGTTCTTGCGTCCGAGCCGGATGCGGCGCTTGGTGGCAAAATCACCGGATGCGTCCAGCACATACACCCACTGACCGCCGGTTTTTTGGTAGAAGCCACCCAGTGACAACAGCACCTGATCTGTCAAGCCGCTGAATTGCAGCCGGATATGCACGGTCTGACCACGCCGGATACCATCCGGTTCTTTGCCATCGAATTCCATATCGACATCGAAACGGCCGTCACGAATTTCAGGGTAGATTTTTGCGGTTTGCAATTGGTACGTTTGGCCGGCGAAATCAAATTCGCCTCGCTGGCCGATCTCGACACGCGGCAGATAATGCTCGTCGATCGCCGCAACAACTTTGAAATTATCGATCACGTCGATTTGACCGAGGCGTTGACCCTGGCTTTTTGATTCGCCGATTTCGGCATTCAGTGAGGTCAATTGACCGGTAATCGGCGCGCGAATCACCAACTCATCGAGACGCCGCCGCGCGATTTGCAGATTGTCCTGCAAGCGCTGCCAGGAAGACTCCAACTGGCCAACCTGAATCTCCTGAAAAACAGAGTCACTGCGTACGGCTGCGATGGTGAGATTGTTGAGCCGGACCTGATACTTGTATTCGTCTTCGATGGCTTCAAATTCAGCTTCGGAAACCAGGTTTTTTTCTCGCAGCGCCTTGTTGCGTTCGTATTGCCGTTTCAGGCGCTGAATGTTGTACTCCAATTCCAGGATGCGCTGCCGGTTTTGGATGCGGTTGCGCTCCAATTGAAACTTGGTGTTGGTCAGCAAATTGCGCTGTTCGACAACCAGCGCGTCCTGGTTCGAAATGGAGATCAGCAAACTGGTGTTTGCCAGCCGCAAAATTTTGTCACCCGTTTGCACGAAGCTGCCCGCTTTGCGAAATACGGTATCGACCTTGCCACCTTCGATTGCGTCGAGGAAAATGGTTTTGATCGGCTGTACGGTGCCAGTGACGGGGATGAATTCCTGAAAGGGACCACGCTTCACTTCAGAAATGGTGATGCGTTCGGATTTTACATTGAGCTTCGAGCTGCTGTCTCCCCAAATGAAACTGTAGAGCAGAAATGAAAAGAAAAGCACAGCAGCGCCTACTATGGCGATTTTGCGTGGCGGCCATTTTTTCTTTTCAATTTTTCGGTCCATTGACATCGTTTTCACTCACCTGTTTTTGTGGACGGGATTTGCTCGTTCATTCTGCCTGCTTGCATGCAGACCCGGCTGAAAGAATACGCGTTGAATATGAAAAGTTTCAATAAGTATACCAAAACAAATGTGACTGCCTGATCGGATGCTATTGAAATTTTTGCTTTTGCGAAGTATCCGATAGTATTACACGAAATGTACGGATGCGAACACCTGTCCGTATCATGGAGCAGGTTTGTCGTGGCTGAAAAGATTGTGCTTTGGAATCGATTGGCAATTGTACCGCTTTTCCGTTGCATAGGTGAGTGGTTCGCAAGCTTTGGGCAAAGGCTTGTATTTGCTTGACAAAACTTATTAATTTCTTTATTTTAAAAGCAATTTTACCAAGCGATTTGTGCCGCCAATTGAGGCGCCTGCAATTTGCTAATTGTGAGGAGTCAGGGCAGACCATGCAGCATGGCAAGGTCAAGTGGTTTAACGAGAACAAGGGCTATGGCTACATATTGAGCGAGTTCGGCCAGGAAGTCTTTTTCCATTTCACAGTCATCCAGATGGAAGGCTTCAAGACACTGGCTCCGGGCGCGCTGGTCGCCTTTGAGCACATCGATGGCGAGAAAGGGCCTTTGGCAACGCGTGTGGTGAAAGTCAGTACCAATGGCCTGAAGTAGAGTATGGGCTGACATGTTGGCTACAATGGCCGCCATTATTAGAACTGCGAACTATTTTAAGAATCACCCCGATGGTTTTGACGGGGTTTGTTATTGATGAAAACCACCAAGCAATGAGGAAATCGTGGAATTCAACGACACAGATATTGACCATATTGCCAGTGTACTCAACGCCAAGGCAAAAAAGATGGGCCCGAACTACCGCATGACCTTTGAAAATAAGGAAGCAGGCCGCAAGATCAGCCTGGAAATCTACCCGAACACGCAAATCGGTAGCGAGCGCGGTAACCTGATCATTGTGTATGCTTCCAGTGCCTTCCTGCAATTGCAATTCTGCACCGGCTACGTGATCAGCAAAATGCTTGGCGAAGTGACGTTTATTGCCCGCCATCAGGGCCGGGTGAGCGGACTGATTGTCGAGCGCGAAGCTGGCTGCTCGCTCTATGCCAACGTCGATGAGTCAGTGCTGTCAGGTGATTTCACCCAGTTGGGCCCGGAAGTCATGTTGTCGAGCATCGCCTTATCCTTGTCCGAGCAGCTCATCAGCGACGGCAGCGGCCGCCTCGATGCCGATGCGATGCTGGATGAAGAAGATGAGGATGATGAATAAGTCTTAAGGGGGGTGCGATGCCTGAAATAAGCAGGTTTTTAGGAATTGTTATCTTCATGAACTTCAATGATCACTCACCGCCACATTTTCACGCAAAATATGGCGAATATCACATCACAGTCGAAATGGAAACTGGAATTGTCGAAGGTAAATTTCCCAAAAGAGCGCTTCGGCTTGTCGCTGAGTGGGCGGAGTTGCATGAAGTGGAATTGATGATGAATTGGCATTCGATGATGACAACAGGTGAGTTTCGCAAAATAGCGCCGTTGGAGTAAAAAAGTCATGTTACTTGAAATCAAAGCAGCCGAATATATCGATGACTACCGCATTTTTCTGGAATTCAATGATGGATACAAAGCAGCAGTCGATTTGAAAGAAGTGCTTCAAAACGAGCAGAGAAAAATATTCGAGCCGCTGAAGAATCCCCACTATTTTAAGAGATTTTCGCTACGATTCAATACCATCTGTTGGCAAAATGACGTAGATTTTGCTCCGGAATTTTTATACGATTTGGCAAAAAAACAGCAAAGCACAAATGTGTCAGCCTGACACCTTGCGCGATGAAACTGCTCTTCTTCACTGATTTTACGAAACGCTGCCAAGTCGCAAAAAACTTTGCGCAACCTTCACATCTCCGCGCCTTTGCGTAAGAAATGGCGCTAAACAGAAACAGCAAAAATGAATTCACGACCTGCATCCAAAACGAAAAAACTCGCCTGATACTGAACCGAGTGCGATGCAAGACTTTATCCAGGAATTCCTCGATTTCCTCGTCGTCGAGCGCAATCTCGCCGGCAACACCATCGAAGCCTATCGCCGCGATTTAAAGCACTATCTCGATTTCCTCATCCAAACCAACCGCAGCCAACTCGGGCAGATCAAACCGGAAGCCATTTATCATTTTATTCGACAATTCCAGGATTTCGGGCTGGCAGAAAGCAGCATCGCCCGCATGCTGTCGGCGGTGAAATCGTTCCACAAATATGTGCTCAACGAGCGCTACTGCAGCCACAATCCGGCTGATGCAGTGACCATCAAGCGGCGGCCGCTGGAACTGCCGGCCGTGCTCGAAATCCACGAGATCGAGCTGATTTTGGAGCTGCCGCTCACCGACGAGCCGCTCGGTCTGCGCGATAAGGCCATGTTCGAATTTTTATACGCCACCGGTGCGCGCATCTCCGAAGTGCTGCACACAACCCAGGGCGACTATTTTGCGGATGACGGCTTTGTGCGCCTGTTTGGCAAGGGCCGCAAGGAGCGCATCGTGCCGGTGGGCGAGGAAGCCGCGCACTGGCTGCGGCAGTACCAATTGCACGGTCGGCCGCTGCTGGCCAATGCCTTACACTCGCACGATGTGCTGTTTCTGAATCGCTTCGGACGCCAGCTCTCGCGCATGGGCGCGTGGAAGCTGCTGCGCAAATACGTCGACCAGTCCGGTATCAAAAAGCATGTTTCGCCGCACACCTTTCGACACTCGTTTGCCACCCACCTGCTCGAAGGCGGCGCCGACCTGCGGGCGGTGCAGGAGATGCTCGGTCACGCCGACATCTCCACCACGCAAATTTACACCCACCTCGACAAAGCCTATCTGCGCGAGGTGTTGCAGCAATTCCACCCGCTCGAACGCATGAAGAAGGCAGAGAAAGGAGGTTGGAAGACGGAAGGAAGAACACAAAAAGCGCGCAAAGGGATGTAGGGGTAAGCGGCCGCGTGCCCGGCGCAGGGCAGAATCTCGAGATGTGCATTGTAGAGACGCAAAATTTTGCGTCTCTACCTCCATTACAATTGTCATGCAGGATGCATCTATTTAGCAAAACTACCTGTTTACATTCTGGCTGGAGAACATTATTTTGAGAAAGATTCGCCGCCGAATGCTTTCGAATACAACCGAGCCACGCCGAAAATGGTTTTACAAAGAAAAATTTCGGCGAAGCTCGGCAAAATTCGGCGTGATTCGGCGGGAAATCCCGACATTTGAGCCGGGCGTTTGAAATGAACAAGAGTCGTTGGTAGGGGCATGGCGCGCCATGCCCCTACGCTCGTTAATTCGTTTTTGTATTATTGGGACGATAATAAGAAACCAACTGCGGGGACGTGATGCACAAAGTCTTCATCAGCTACAGCCACAAAGATGCCGATTGGGTGAAAGGCTGGCTTTTGCCGAAATTCGAAAGCAACGGCGTGCCGGCGCATGTCGATTATCGCGATTTTGAGATTGGCGTGCCCAGCCTGGTCAACATGGAACGCGCGGTGGAAGAGTGCGCCAAAACCCTGCTCGTGCTGACGCCCAATTACGTCGAAAGCGAATTCACCAACTTTGAAGCGCTCATGCTGCAAGTGAGTGACGTCATCAACGTGCGCAAAAAAATTCTGCCGTTGATGCTCGTCGATTGCACACTGCCAAAACGCCTCGCCATTTTTACCTACGCTGATTTTCGCGATGAAAACGAGCGACCGATGCAGCTGCAGCGCCTCGTCCGCCAGGTGAAAAAAGACTTCGCCGCGTTGGAACCGGCGAAGCCTGCTTACCCGCCTCTGGACAACGAGCATGTTTCCCTCGAGCGACTGCCTTACACCGGTTATGAGCTGTTTGGCCGGCAAAAAGAGCTGCAAGCTTTGGATGAGGCCTGGGCAGCGGCGGGCACGCACGTCATCAGCTTTGTGGGTTACGGCGGCGTGGGCAAAAGCACGCTGCTCAACAAATGGCTCGAGCGCCTGCGCTGGGACAATTATCGCGGCGCGCAAAAAGTTTTTGCCTGGTCGTTCTACAGCCAGGGCACCAACGAACGCGTCACCTCCGCGGATAAATTTATCAACGACGCCCTCGCCTGGTTTGGCGATCCCAATCCCACCGCCGGTTCGCCGTGGGACAAAGGCAGCCGCCTCGCCGATTTGATCCGCCGCCACAAAACCTTGCTGCTGCTCGACGGCATGGAGCCGCTGCAATCCGCGTATGATTTTGAAGCGGGCGCGATCAAAGACCCGGCTTTACGCACGCTGATCACCGAGCTGGGCCGCCGCAATCCCGGCTTGTGCGTGATTACCACGCGCGTGGCCGCGCCAGAGCTGGGCCGCTATCCGCAGACCTGCCAACAGATCGATCTCGAAAAGCTTTCTGCCGAAGCCGGTGCCATGCTGCTGAAAGTGCGCGGCACGCAGGGCAGCGACGAGGCGTTGCAGCAGGCGACGGCCAACTTCGGTTTTCATGCGTTGGCGATTAACCTGCTGGCGACTTACCTGCACGAGATTCCCGGGCACCCGATTGCGGCAGCAGCAGCCATACCCGACTTGCAGAACATTCCAGAACAAAAGGGCCGGCATCCGCGGCGGATCATGGCGGCTTTTGCCGACAAGCTGGGTAAAGTTGCCGCAACCGAGCTTTTGCACCTGCTCGGTATGTTCGACCGGCCGGTAGAGTTGCAAGCCATTGCCGCTGTCATCGCCAAGCCGCCCATTCCTGACTTGACCGAGCCATTGACCAGCGTGCGTGATGCCGCTTTTCTGCAAGCCTGCGAAACCCTGCGACGCTACAAACTGATCGCACCAACCAGCTCGCATAACCCCGACACGTTGGACTGCCACCCGTTGGTGCGCGAGCATTTTGGTGAAAAGCTGCGCTCGCAAAACCCGGCGGCGTGGAAAGAAGCACACGCCCGGCTTTATGAATATTACAAAAATCTGCCTGCCAAAGAATTGCCAGATACGTTGGAAGAAATGGAACCGCTGTTTGCGGCTGTGGCGCATGGGTGCCAGGCGGGGCAACCGACGAAAGTGTGGGAAGAAGTTTATTGGAAGAGGGTGTTGCGGGGAAATGAAAAATATACAGAAAGAAAACTCGGTGCTTTCGGGGCAGATTTATCGGCGCTATCAAACTTTTTTAAAATGCCTTGGGACAAACCATCATCTGGAATATCAGAGCAACGGCAAGCACTTGTCTTAAGTTTGGCCGGTTTTCGTCTGCGGGCGCTGGGCCGCTTAGCCGAGGCCAGCCAACCTATGCAAGCGGGATTGAATTTGTTTGTTAATCAAAAAGGTTGGATAAATGCAGCCGCAAATGCTGGCAACCTCAGCGAACTCTATCTCACGTTGGGCAAGGTCAGCCAAGCCGTGGCTTCTGCCCGCCAGAGCGTAGACTTTGCTGACCGCAGTGGGGATTGGCAGATGCAGGTTCGCAACGGCACTTCTTTGGCGAACTCCTTACATCAGGGTGGCGATTTCAGAGCCGCCGAAAAATTATTCCATGAAGCCGAAGCCATGCAACAGCAAATGCAGCCTCAATATTTCTACCTCTATTCTCTGCGCGGCTTCCTATTCTGCGATCTGTTGCTGAGTCTGAGACAGTATCAGGATGTGCAAAAGCGCGCCCGGCAAGCGTTGGAATGGGGATCTCGAGGATACACTTTGCTTGATTTTGCTTTGGACAAACTCTCCCTCGGTCGAGCTTTTTTGCTGCAAGCGCTTGCCACCGACCACGCCCAAGACGACGCCTTGAGCAAAGCCAAAGGGTGTTTGCAACAAGCCGTGGCCGGCTTGCGGAAAGCTGGCACGAGTCATCATTTGCCGCGTGCTTTATTCGCCCGCGCCGCCTGCTATCGCGTGCAAAATGAATTTGCCAATGCGCAGGCCGATTTCGAAGAAGCGCGAGAAATTGCCGAACGCGGGGAGATGAAATTGTTTTTGGCGGATTATCATTTGGAGGCGTGCCGGTTGTGCTTGGCGGAGGCCGGAGACGGGAGGACGGAGGATGCAGAAGAGAAGAGGCGGCAGGCAAGGGTGCACCTTGAGGCCGCCGCCGAATTGGTCGAGCAAACGGGCTACCACCGCAGGGATGCGGAGGTCGAAGCGCTGCGTGCGCAAATCGCACAATTCAAATAAACTTCAATAATCAAACACTGAAGTTGTCATCGAAATTTGAGATTGACAATTGTGGTGAAATATGTATATTTAAATTATACATAAAACGGAGATGATCATGAAGGCCAGTGTCGTTGATTTAAGATACAAAATGAGTGATATCCTCAAAGCTTTGGAGAGAAATGAGGCAGTAACAGTGCTTTACCATGGCAAAGTCAAAGGTGTTATCGTCCCTGCCAAAAAAGATACGCCTAAAAGCATAACCAACCATCCCTTTTTTGGCATGCTGTCCGGTGAGCAGCGGAAATCTGTGCCGGAGACTCTCGACGATTTAAGAAAGCCAAGATATGACGCTGTTTGATACTGACATATTTATTTGGGTACAAAAAGGCAATGAAAAAGCAGCGAAGCTCATGGAAAAATCCAGTAACAGGTATCTTTCCATTCAAACATATATGGAGTTGTTGCAATGCGCCCGCGACAAAACCCAACATAGATACGTCAAGGATTTTATTGCGTCTTATGGCTTCATTGTTCTTCCGTTAACAGAGAACATCGGCCACCGCGCATCGATTTATATTGAAGAGTACACTCTTGTTTCGGGATTGCGCTCCGGAGATGCCATTATAGCCGCTACCGCTGTTGAGAATAATTTGACCCTGGCTTCAAGCAATGCCAAACATTTTAAAACGATAAAAGATTTAAGCTTAAAAATATTCAAGCCGTGAATATATGCTCCGCTTGCGCTCAAATCATGCTTTTCCCATCCTTGTTCAAACAAACAAATCGCAATATTCAAACAATGCATTGCAAATGTCTCCCCATCGGAAATGACAAAAGGTGCAGCAAGCGCGAGAGCATCTAGAAGCCGCCGCTGAATTGGTCGAGCAAACCGGATACCACCGCCGGGATGGGGAGGTGGCGGCGCTGCGGGAGGAAATACAGAATTTCGAATGAAGAATAACGAATGTTGAATATCGAATGACTGAAAGCCACAGATCGACACGGATAAATAATCTGTGAAAATCAGTGTCCATCAGTGGCTCAATAATAATATTCGCGTGAATTCGCGCCATTAGTGGCCCCAAAATAGGTAACGACATGACAGACAAAAACAGCAATCGCCGCACCGACAGCGGCATTCCGATCAAAATCAGTTACGACCAAAAGGACCTGCCGGCGGGTGGCCCGGAGTTGGGCGCGCCCGGGAAGTTCCCGTACACCCGTGGCGTCTACCCCACCATGTACCGCGGCCGCCTGTGGACCATGCGCCAGTACGGCGGCTACGCCTCCGCGCGTGAGACCAATCAGCGCTTCCATTATCTGCTCGACCAGGGCCAGACCGGCCTGTCGGTAGCGTTCGACCTACCGACGCAGATGGGCTACGATTCCGACCACTCGATGGCGGAAGGTGAGGTTGGCAAAGTCGGCGTCGCCATCGATAGCCTGCGCGACATGGAGCTGCTGTTCGACGGCATCTCGCTCGAAAAAATCACAACCTCGATGACCATCAATGCCACTGCCAGTATTTTGCTGGCGCTGTATGTTGCCATTGCCAAAAAGCAGGGCGCGGATTTGCGCAACCTCGGCGGCACCATTCAAAATGACATTTTGAAGGAGTACGTCGCGCGCGCCACCTACATTTATCCGCCGCGCCCGTCAATGCGCATCATCACCGACATTTTTGCCTGGTGCACCGACAACCTGCCGAAGTGGAACACTATTTCGATTTCGGGCTACCACATTCGCGAGGCTGGCTCGACCGCGGTGCAGGAGGTGGCGTTCACGCTCGCCAACGCCATCGCCTACGTGCAGGCGGCTGTCGACAAGGGGCTGGACGTCGACAGGTTTGCCGGGCGATTGTCGTTTTTTTTTAACGGCCACAACAATTTTTTTGAAGAAGTGGCAAAATTCCGCGCTGCCCGCCGCATGTGGGCCAAAATCATGAAAAACCGCTTCGGCGCCAGTGATCCGAAAAGCATGATGCTGCGTTTTCACTGCCAGACTGCCGGCGCCACACTCACCGCCCAGCAAGTCGACAACAACGTCAGCCGAGTCACCTTGCAAGCACTGGCAGCCGTGCTCGGCGGCGCGCAATCGATCCACACCAACTCCCGCGACGAAGCGCTGGCCCTGCCGACCGAAGAGTCCGTGCGTATCGCGCTGCGCACCCAGCAAATCATCGCCTACGAGAGCGGCGTCACCGACACGGTCGATCCGCTGGCAGGCAGCTATTTTGTCGAAAATTTGACCGATGAAATCGAAAAGTGTGCCAGCGAATATCTGCAAAAAATCGATGATATAGGCGGCGCGATTGCCTGCATCGAAAACGGTTTTTTCCAGCGCGAAATCGCCGACAGTGCCTACCAGTATCAGCTCGATATCGAGAGCGGCAAAAAGAAGATTGTTGGCGTGAATGCGTTTCAAATCGAAGAAAATGAAAAAATCGAAACGCTGCACATCGATGAGCAGGCGCGCCAGCAGCAATCGGCGGCGCTGCAGCAATTGCGGGCCGAGCGCGACAATACAATGGTGCAGCGGGCTTTGCAGGCCTTGCGCGAAGCCGCCAGCGGAGACAGCAATCTCATGCCGCATATCATCGATTGTGTGGAAAAATATGCCACCCTCGGCGAGATTTCCGATACGCTGCGCACGGTTTTTGGGGAACACAGTGAACAATGACCAATAAACATTGATCAATGATCATTGTTTATTGATCATTGATAGGATTTCATGAAGAAACACGAGCCCAAATTGTTCGATCCCGACGACGTGATGCATAATTTGTGCGACAATCGTTTTGTGCGGGATATCCACGTTTATCGCAGTGTCAGCTCGACCAATGTGCTGGCGCGGCGGCTGGCGGAGTCGGGCGCGGCCACCGGCACACTGGTGCTGGCGGAGAAACAGACGGCTGGCAAAGGCAGGCTGGGACGAAGCTGGAGCTCACCGGAAGGTGTCGGTTTGTGGTTTTCACTGATCGTGCGCGCGGCTGAATTGCCGGTGCCGGTCGCGACGTTGCCGCTGGCTTTGTGCGCGGATGTGGGATTAGCGCTGCGTGAGGAATTCGGGCTTGATTTTGTGGTCAAATGGCCGAATGATATTTTGTACAAAGGCCAAAAAGTCTGCGGCATTTTATGCGAATCGAGTTTTGCAGGACAGACTGTGCAGTATGTGGTTGCCGGTATAGGTGTAAATGTCAATCAGGTCAAATCGGATTTTCCCGAGCCCATGCGCGATTTGGCAACTTCGTTGCGTCGAATCACCGGTGAATCGCAGGACCGGCTGACTGTTCTGGCAGCCATTCTCGCCAAAATCGAGCAGCGTTTTTCAGATGCTGATGTGACAGCAAGGGCGCTGGTAGATTGGCGCAACCTGTGCACGGATATTGGCCGTACGCTGCGGATTCAGACCGGCGAGCGTGTGTTTGCTGGTGAATTCGTCGACATTACTGACACCGGCGAAATGCTTTTTCGTGAACCGGATGGCGCTATGCACAGATTGCTCTCCGGGCAGGTCACGATTTTGAAATAGGGGACATTCGTGCTTACCTAAGCATTACGTTTGAGTATGTGTCATTCAGGAGGAAACTATTTAGCCAACTTGTAAGGGGGAGCCATGAACAAGTGCAATTACTATGTTTACATCACGACCAATCCAAGAAAAACTGTGCTGTACACTGGAGTGACGAATAATTTGAAAATCAGGATCGGTCAACATTATTTGAATCGGGGCGATTCAAATAATGTTGCCGGAAAGTACTATTGTTACAAACTCATTTATTTCGAGCATTATCCGGATATTCAACATGCAATTGCGAGAGAAAAAGAGATTAAAGATTTGAGCAATGCCAAGAAGTGGCAGCTCATCGCCTCGAAAAATCCGCATCTAAATTTCATCGTTATCTGACTACCCGGCTTAGGTGCAAAATAGATTCCTCCTGAATGACATTTGTGGTGGAATTAAGGCATTTTTAAAGCCCTAAAGAATTTTCTCATGGAAAGGAAATACCATGATTCTGGTCATTGATGTTGGCAATACCAACATTACGCTGGGGGTGTATGAGGGTGGCAAACTTACGTACAATTGGCGGCTATCGAGCAAAATTGCCCGCACACAGGATGAATTTTGGATGTTGATCAACACCATGTGCCAGATGGACGGTGTATCCGTGTCATCGATCAAAGGCGTGGCGATCGGCTCGGTGGTGCCATCCGTCACCACGGTGATCAAACGCTTTCTCGATAACAGGCTCAAAATTCCGTATGCCGAAGTCGGTGCACAGGTGAATGGTGGCATTAAAATCAACTATCAGCCACCGGAAGCGGTCGGTGCAGACCGTATCTGCAACGCGGTAGCTGGCTTCAATCGCTTCGGCGGGCCGGTGGTGATCGTCGATTTCGGCACCGCCACGACTTTCGATGTGGTGTCTGACAAGGCCGAATATCTCGGCGGCATTATCGCGCCGGGCATCGAAACCACGGTCACGATTTTGCACCAGGTTTCGGCGAAGCTGCCGCTGGTCGATTTGCGTTTCCCGGAAAAGCTGATTGGCACCACTACCGAAACCAGCATGCAGTCGGGATTGATGTTCGGCGGCGCAGAGATGGTAGAGGGTTTGCTCAAGCGGCTTAAAATTGAGCTGGGAGAGGGAACGAAGTTTATCGCCACGGGTGGGCTGGCATCGGTGTTGTTGCCCTACCTGCCGTCCGTCGACGTGGTCGATCACCTGCTGACCCTCGACGGTTTGTACCAGATTTACTGCCATCACTTCGGTGAGCCAGCCGGAGCGTGAAAAAGGCGTCCTGGAAAAACACAACTCAAGGTTGCGCGAACTATTTTCTGAGCAAATTGCTCTCAGCCTGAACAGTGACCGCGGTCGGTGGGGTAGGGGGATCCGTATCGGGGACATACCTGGAAACGATCCAACCAGCCTGGTCGCGTAAATCCATCAAATAAACGTCTTCCGGGGCATCCAGTTCGCGCCAGTTGCTGCTGAAAAGAATGAAATCGCCGCTTGTCGAGCTGACTGCATTGGGTTGATCCCAGTAATTGTTATAGGAATAATCTCCCACCGAAAAGCGCTGGCTGCGATGATGCGCCAGCCGCCGCACTTCATAGGAACCATCCAGCTTCACCGCAAAAATTTCATCTTGAAAGGGATAGATATCGGGACTCGCCAGCCTTTCGGGCAAGCTGTAGGTACTCACAATCGCCCAGCCAGGCACGCCGAGATTGCGGCAGGAAATCAGCATGCTCAAGCCCCACTTTAGCCCGAGCAGGTCCGTTTTTGCGCCATCGCTCAGCCGGAATTTTTCGATGTGTCGTAAGCGATCCGGGTAGACGCTTTCGGCATTGTCGGTGACATACACCTCATCGCCAAGCTCATCAATGCCAATGTCGGCGTGATCGCTGTAGATATAGTATGGGTATGGCTGCCAGGTCATTTCCGGCACTTTGTAAACATCGGTGCCCTGCCATTGCTCGCCTCCTTGTTTGAATGCGACATGCACCACCATATACTCTCCGGATGGCGAGATGCTAAGCCAGTCCACTTCATGGCCGGTTGCCGGGATTTTCGGCCCGACCTGTTTCTTGTTCACCAGATCGTACACAAAGAATTCCTGCAGTCCGGTGCGCCAAGGCCAATTTTTACCGGCGATAGCCAGCAATGTACCGTCGGCACTATAATTGCCCTCATCAAAGTTGGTGATGAATTGATAATCTTGAAATTGGGCAATGTCCTCCGATGTCGCGCTTTCGATATTGTGTTTCACGATGGTATTGGCATTGAACCAAAACAGTACATTCGGATCCGTTGGATGCCAGCGGGGCTGCGAATCCGTTTGGGTGTTTTTGACCGGCACCTCTTTCAAAAACTGGCCGGAAATGTCGTAGAGCCGCCATTTGCCGCCGCGTTGGTAAATCAAAATTTTCGATTCATCCGCATTGAAAGGATTGAGTTTGGCATAGTAGCAGACAAAGCCTTTGTTCTGCTCGGCAACCGCGTCTGTCAGTCGAGTGATTTTGGTGTGAAAAACCGGATCGCGATAGGTTTCCCCAATTGCCGGCTTTGCCAGAAACGGCTCGGCCAGGACTTCCTGTGAATACACAAGTTGTGCATCGGTCTCTTGTGAAAATAAGTGACTGGCAACACCACAAAACAGCAGAGTGAAAATGAAGATCGGGTGAAGGCAATGTCTTCTTTGCATAATAATTTTCGAATTTTGATGTAATTCTTACGCAGCTTTACATGATGATTGTACGCTCTAAGTATAATTTCGTAGATCATCGCGCAGGATGCGTGTTACTTTCCTTGAGCACTGTATGCTTGATCAAGTTCAAACATCCAAAAGCAGCAGCCACTTGCGGGACGAAGTGGTCAAACCTGCTCATCGCTTTGTGGCCAATCCGGAAAAATCCAGGTATGGGTTGGTTGCTGTGCTTCTCGCCTTTAGTGTTGCGATCCGTTTCTATCAACTCGGCGCGCTCAATTTGTGGTGCGACGAGGACATCACAGCGTTGGCTGTAAAAGGCACGCTGCAAAATGGATTCCCGCAATTGCCATCTGGCGTCATTTATTTTCGTTCCTTGTTGACAACCTACCTCTCTTCGCTGTCCGTGGCCATTTTTGGAATGAGCGAAATGGCTTTGCGGTTGCCAAGTGTGCTTTTCAGTCTTGGTACGATTCTCTCGATTTATGCGCTTGGCAAGCTGTTGTTTTCTGAACGGGTCGCCTTGCTTGCCGCAGCTATTTTAAGTTTTTCTGCGTGGGATATTGAATTTGCCCGTCATGCCCGCATGTACGCTGCGTTGGCATTCTTTTTTACATTTTCACTTTATGCGATTTTTCGGGGTGTGGTACTGGGTGAAAGGCGATGGATGAGGTGGAGCGTCGCGTTGTCCGTGCTGACACTGTTGGCGCATATTTTAGGTGTGGTGCTCGCGCTGGTGTATTTCGGCCTGGCATTGATGCTTCGCCAGCAGAAAGCGCGCATTTGGCAGTTGGCAGGGATGTCAGTGATCATAATGATTGCTGCAGCAGCGCTTTTTGTGCTGATCGAATTTGGCTTTTCAAATCCGGACCAGCATTTTCTGGCAGCTTATGTACAAAAATTTCAAGCCATTTACAATTATTTTTCACCCGAAAGCGTGTCCGGTGTGCGGTTGCAACATACCGTTGCCGGATTGGTTGTCATGTTTTCTTTTGGCACCGTGCAAATGGTGCGCAAAAAATTGTTGCGCATGGCGCACCTGGCATGGGGCGTGCCCATCGCCATTCTGGGTTTGCTTGCCATGGGGCATGCGTTGGCTGCCTTGCTGTTTTGGGGCATGGTGGCATTGGTGATGCAGAGTCGAGGTAAGCAAACGCTGGGCAAAATGATGCAGCTCTCGGCAATCGCGCTGGTGCTGGCCACGGTAGTGCGCGCGGGCCTGGTGCTTGAAGATGTGTTTGCACAGTCTGCCGCTTCTTCGGCCATGACAGAACGGGTATGGCAGGCAGCAAAGATCATGGCTGGTTTTCCAAAGCTTTATATTTTAGGCTTTTACAAAGCATTCCCGCTCATGACTGTTGTCGTCGTGATTGGCTTGGTTGCCTTGTATCGAAAAGCCAACCGGGCGAGTGCAGAAGCAAACTATCGATTTGCGTTTATCGCCTTCGTACTGCCATTGCTGGCAAATGGTGTGATTTTAAATGATTATGTTGAATATCGACTCAATTTTTACCTTAATCCACTTTTTGCTCTCCTGTTCGCCTTTGCGGTTTTTGAAGCGAACGCGCTGATCAGGCTAAAATTGGCAAACATGGCCAGTGGAAGAAGTATACAACGGGCAGCAATTGTTTTGCAAGTTGCTGCGGTTGCAATGTTGTGTGAACAAGCTTATCCGGCTGCAATTTTGCAAACCATCACGCGCAATTATGGCGATACCATAGAGCAGGCGACGGCGCCGGGCTCGCATCTGCAAAGAATGCCCGACCATATCGGTGCGGCGCAATTTGTACAGGCCCATAACTCACCAGGAGACATTCTTGTTGTGAATGACTGGCTGGCACAGAGTGTTCATTTCGAAAAAATCGACTTCTGGCTACGGACAAAGGCCTTTCAGCATCAAGCCTTCGCTTCGATGCCGACAGGCAAATTATACGACATTTACACCGGGACTGAGCTGCTGACCAGCGTGGAGTCGCTGCAACAAATTCTGGCACAACCTGGCGACCATGATGTTTGGATGATCATTTCGTTGCCTTTTATCAGCAAAAACCTGCATCTCTCCGATGATGTCCTGGCTTTTTTAAGTCAGAGCGAACAGAATGTGGTGTATCGCGCACGTGATGGTGTCTCGAAAGTTTATCACTTTCGAAAAAATGATGTATCGGCTACCTATGTGCCATAGATATTTTGCATGCAGGCCTTGCAAAAAATTCATTTTGCATTTCAGAGCATGGCGCCAGATGGTTTCTTGGCTCGCCACGCCAGCGTGAGCAGTCGGCTTTAGGGAAAAGATGTTAACCATAAATGAATTTTCATGAAAACTTAATGTCATCAATTGCTTGATTTATTCTGCAATTGCCAGCGCTGATTTGTATTTACAGAAGCACAATTAAGTGATTTTACGTAGTTTGCGCTCCACCAGCACCATGAGGATTTTGCATCTATGTTCGTCCAGACAAAAGGAGCGGGGAATATTCAAAAATATGATTTCGGCTTACAGTATGCGGCGGGGCGGAATCAGTTCGTGCTCACTTCAGGGAGTGCTGAGATGGGGCGAATGTTTAAAACTCTTGGAAAATTGCTCAACTGCAACACGCCCTTGCTTTTCCAGGGCGATCCTGGTGTTGGTAAAAAGACCTGGGCGCGCATTGCACACCAGGCCAGCAAGCAAAGCCAGTATCGGTTAACACGTTTTGATTGTGCGGCGCTGGATGCAGCGAAGTTTTATCAAACTCTGGCAGCCGCAACAAATTCAGAACCAGATACAGTAGATTGCAAGCCTGGGATGGACGTTTTTGATGGAACGATCCTTCTCAATCGCGTCGAGCAGCTTTCTGCGCAAATGCAAGCCCTCCTGCTCAAAGTTTTTCGTGAGAAAATACTCAGCTTGCCTGGCGAGCCGGCTGTGTTGATCAACGCACGTGTGATTGCAACCAGCACTTACGATTTACAAAGGTTGATGCAGCGTGGCATATACGACCGTGATCTGTACTACCGATTATCTGTCTATACTTTTCGCTTGCCGGTGCTGGCAGAGCGTGCGGTCGATGTACCAGCTTTTGTCGAATATTTCAGCCGCATTTATGCGCACAAAAAGCAATCGCACATTCACTCATTTTCCAATGAAGCGATTGAGATTTTGCAGGGCAACACATGGCGGCACAATTTAACAGAATTGCGCGAAACGGTTATTCGGTCGATTGCCGCTGGCAACGGTCAGGAGCGAATAACACGCGTACAATGGGAAATGTGCGCAGATCGCCAGCAGTCGGAAAGCAATGCTGCTATTTCTCAATTAGCAGACGAACATGAAGTGACAGCGAAGTCGCCTCGTCGAGCTTTTCCACTTCGTGCGCTTCCCAACTTTTCAGAATGATTTCAAATCACGAATCGGTCCTTTGATGCTCAAATTGGATTCTTGATCAAGCGGAAGACCGATTTTTTTATAGCCACTTGGGGCATGACGCCGCAGCTATTTGTTCCATGTTTTTCATGGAGGTTCATCATGGATTTTGACAGGCTACAGATAAAAGAGCATCTTCAACTGATCTACAAACACCGCAAGCTGATTCTGCTGACGTCGATCTCGGTCATGCTGCCGCTCTCCCTGCTTTTGCTCTTCAATCAGCCAAAATATCAGAGCTCGGTTTCGATGGAAGTTGCCGATGACGCCATCACAGGCTTGCTCACCAATGAAATTGACGTCAGCCCCGATTTGACTGTCGGCAACTATATGGATATTCTAACCAGCCAGAATTTCGCACGACGGGTGGTTCGTGCGGTTGCAGCCAAGCAAGGCAAGCCGTCAGAAGGTGCCCGGGAACAAACCGCAGACGGAGCTGTTGTTTCGATTAAGAGAGCGCTTGGCTTCACAGCCAGAACCATTACGGCAGAAGAGAGAGCGATTATCGACTTGCTGGATCACATGCAAACAGACCATCGCGGCGGTGAGATGATCAAGGTGACCGTCGAGTCTGCCGATCCGGAAAAAGCCTACCTCTTAGCCAACACCATCAGCGAAGAATTTCGAACACTGCACCTGGAAACGTTGAAAGCGCGCATCGATGTGCTCTCAAAATATTACCAGCAGCAATTGTTGAAATCTTACGAACGGCTTGTCAATGCTGAAGCCGATTTGGATACCTTTCGGCGAACCAATAATGTCACCAACGCAAAAAAGCGCACGATGGAGCGGCTCGATGGTCGGCTTGAAAATCTCGAAAGCCAGCTCATTGATCTTCGCAGTCAGCGGAAGCTTCTCGAAGATCGTGTGGCCAACCTGACTGAGCAACTCCAGAATCTGCAAAAAAACACGCCTTCGCTCGCACGGGTTGAGATGCAACTTCCACGCATCGAAGAGCTTAAGAAACGCCTGGTGGATCTGCAAACCGACCTCAATACGCAGGCAGTTCTCTACACAGAAAAGCATCCGAAAATTGTCGGTTTGAAACGCGAAATTGATGCGACGATTTTGGAGCTGAGAACGCTTGCAGGCAGCAGCAAGAGCGGCGACGACAGCCAATCTGAGGCCGTGATGATGTGGCACGATATGTTTGTAGAAAAATTGCTCAGCGAAGTAGAGCTCAATAATGTGCAATCGAAAGAAAAAGCATTGGAAAGCCTGGGCGATGACTATCGCAAGCGCATTTTGCAGGACGATGCCAATGTCGAACAAACTCTAGTCAAGCTGGAGCGCGAAGTCAAAGTTGCACAGGATGCCTACCAAAGCATGCTGCAAACCAATGAGCGCGTGCAGGGTTTGGACGCCGAAAAAGCGCTCAATGTGAATGTTGTGAGCGGAGCGGAAATGCCCCTGCGGGCGCTGCCACGGAAACGGGGCTTGAAGCTGGCGATGGGCTTTGTATTAGGCATGATTATCGGCGTGGCATTTGGCTACCTGCGCGAAGCACTCGACCGTTCCATTAAAACAATTGAAGATGTCGAAAAGAAAGTGAAACTGCCAATAGTTGGTTATGTCGTCAATCGCGCCGGATTACAGGCTGCAGAGCGTGGTCAGCAAATTGTGGTGCAAAGTCAGCCACAATCGGACATGGCAGAGAACTTCCGAGCGATGCGCACCCAACTTGGCTATTTGCTGGACTCTGCCCCGGAAAAGAAAATTATCATGGTCACCAGCCCAGGTCCAGGAGAGGGCAAGTCAACGATTGCAGCAAATCTGGCTGCCGCTTTTGCTCTTTACGGGCAAAAAACGGTGCTGCTGGATACGGATCTATACCGGCCTGCATCGCATAATATACTGGGCTCGCAAAAAAATGCCGGGCTATCGGATTGGCTGACCAATCAAGACTATGCTGAGGAATTGCAGAAGCGTATTCAACTCAATGGCACAGCGATGGATTTCATATCAGCCGGTTCAAGCCAGATTACCTTTCAGAAGCTGGCGATCAACTCAAAATTGCAGACCCTGCTGGATGAATTGAAATCGCTGTATGAAGTCATTCTGATCGATGCGCCTCCCATTATTCCGGTTTCCGATACCGCGCTAATTGCCTCGCACAGCGATCTGATTTTGATGGTACTGAACTCGGGACAAACACAGATCGCTGCAGCGCGCCACGCTGCTGCTTTGCTGGAAAAAGCAAAGCCCGAATACATCGGGGCGGTACTGAATCGGCTTGATGTGCGACAGGCCTACGGTCCCGGCAGTTACTTTGGACGCTATTTCGATGCCTATCGCGAAAAAGCCAGCAGCAGGGCGTAGCCATGCTTTTATCTGCGAACGCGAAACGCTGGGATCATCTATACAGGCTGTTGGCCGTACTGAGCTCAGTCTTGATCGCACTGATAATCGGCCAGATTTCGGCTGGATTGGCGGCCGGGCTGGTGCTGGGCGCCTGCCTGGTGATGATCGGCATATCCCGGTTTGAAATACTCATCCATGCGCTTATCATCCTGCTGCCGATGCAATCGGCGCTGCCTGTGAGCCTGAAATCCCTGGGTACCCTCAATCCATTCAATTTGCTCGCTGGCGTCATTTTCGCAGTGTGGCTGGTCAATGGCGTGCTGCGAAAACGCAGATTGTTTTATTGGAACCGAATGTCAGTCGTCATTGCGGTGTTCATGCTGGTGTGTGTGGCAGCTCTTGCCAACAGCGCCCGACTGCATGGCTTTGATTTTATGAACGCACAGACCAATGCTTTAAAGCGTTGGCTCAGCCCGATGCTGCTCTTTTTTCCGCTTGCCAATACCCGCCTGACGCGCCCGGCAATTAAGCGTTTGGTCATCACAATGCTGATAATGATTTTTATCATCGCAATGTGGATGACGAAAGATATTATCAACGTCGGCTGGGAACACATCGATGCAGAAATTCGATTGGGTGGACCGTTCGGCTTTGGTGGTGAAAATGATATGGCTGCATTTTTGGTCTACTACCCGGTTATTGCATTTACAATCGCCTTATTTGAAAGTCGGCTGATTCAAAAAATGATTTACGGTGGGATATTTGGTATCTCGCTGTTTCCACTCATCCTGTCGATGTCACGCGGCGCTTATCTCGGCATTTCAATAGTAATTTTTTTTGTGGCGATCGCGCGTTTTCGCTGGCTGCTGCCAGTGATTGCTGTCGCAGCGATCAGCTATCAGTTTTGGGTGCCAGGCGCGGTGCAGCATCGAATGGAATCGACAGTGATCACTTCAAACGAGACTGTCGGTGGGCGTGTACCGGGCCCGCATGAGATGGAACGTAATTTGGAAGAAAGCTCAGCCTTGCGCGTGCGCATTTGGCGCGGCGCCTTTCGAATGATCGAAAGCTATCCGGTTACGGGGATTGGATATAATGCATTTCAGCTTGCCGTACCGCAATATGCCAATATGGAGTGGGGAATGGACGCCCACAACATGTATTTGCGTGTAGCCGCGGAGATGGGATTGATTGCATTGATGGTGTTTTTAGCACTGTTTTGGGTACCATTTCTATCGGCGTGGTCCGTATATCGCTCGACCAAAGATCGCTTTATGCGCGGCTGGCTGCTCGGCCTGATGGCGTGTATCTGCGGCATCATCATTGTCAATATTTTCGGATCGCGATTTGTACGCGAAGAGCTGGTTGGGCTTTATTGGGTCTCCATCTCGCTGATGTATGGCTATATCTCGTACCGCCGGGTGCGTGCCAGCCGCATCGTCGAAGGACAGAATCGTCGACTTGAGCAGCGCAGAAAGCAAGCACTACGTTCCCCAAATAACGTGGTTATGCCATGAATGAGCCGATGAAACTGGTTTTTTTAACCGATAAACTGACGTACGGCGGTACGCCGCTGCAAATGGTTGAACTGGCATCCGGCTTGAACCAAAACGAGTTTGAGCCATATTTTATCGCGCTCTCGGATGTCGATGACCGGCTGCAGGACATCCTGCTATCGAAGCACATCCCGGTTGTACAAATTGGCTGCAGCAACTGGACGAAACCAGCAGCGCTGCCTGCTGCTGCACGATTGTTGCGCACGATCCGACGCATTCACCCAAGAATTGTGCATGCATTCTTGACGACCAGCAATGTGCTGGGCGCTGTTGTCGGAAAAGCCGCGCATGTTCCGGTTGTGATCACCAGTCATCGTGATCTTGGTGGTTTTGATGGCAAGTGGATTACCAGAGCCAATCGCTGGACAGATCGCCATCTGGCAAACGTGCTGACCGCCAACTCTGAGGCGGTCAAACAAATCGTGCTCAATGAAACTGCTGTCGAGCGCAAACGTTTCGAAGTCATTTACAACGGCATCGATCTTGACAAATTTGCGCAGCAGGCCAGCAGCTCTGATAAACGTTCGGAGCTTGGGCTGCGTAGAGATGATTTTGTGATCGCGATGGTCGCGAATTTGCGCCCGGCAAAGGGGCATGAGGTGGCACTGCGTGCCTTTGCAGAAATTGCTGATAAAGTTCCGCAAGGATATTTGCTGTTTTTAGGTGCGGAATTCGATCCGAACTATAGCGAGAAAATGCGGCAAATGGCCCAAGCCTATCAATTGACCGACAGGGTGCTTTTTCTGGGGGCACGCAACGACGTGGCCAGCATCCTGCCAGCGTGTGATGTCTTGCTCGCACCTTCGCATTCCGAAGGATTTTCCAGCGCCATCCTTGAAGCGATGGCAGCAGGTGTTGTTGTGATCGCCAGCGCGGTTGGGGGCAACGTCGAGCAGATTGTCGATAGCGAAACCGGCTATCTGGTGCCACCTTCCGACGCCGATACCATTAGCACCAGACTGCTGGAGCTTTTCTTGCGTCCTGAATTGCGGCAGAAGTTGGGCAAGGCTGCCCGTGATCGCGTTCAAGAGTGCTTTTGTGTTGAAAAGATGGTTGAGCGGTATGAACGATTGTATAGAAGCTTATTTAGGAGTAAACCGAATTTAGGATGAGCCGTTTTACCGGATTTTTACACCAGTCATCACATTATTCCATTGCACAATTCTTGCTGATTTTCGCTTCAACAATTTCATTTCCCATTTTGACGCGAATATTTTCACCGGCAGAGTATGGTGTGATGAATCTCGTGTCCAATGCGATTGTGATTTTATTGGCCGTTTCAAAAGGTGGATTGCAGCACGGTATAGTGCGTTTTCACAACGACTACGACGCAGATAGCGGAAACGACCGCACCTTTGTTGCATCTGCACTGTTTGGCGGTTTTGGCATTGCTGCTGCAGTGGCGCTGCTTTGGTTTTCGTTCATCTTTGTCCTGATTCAGTTCCGCGTCAGTGATCCGATGATCGAAAAATTGCTGCTTTTGAGCGGCGGATTGGTGTTTTTGCGTGCCACAGAAAACCTGCTTTTGGCATTTCTGCGCGCGGAACAGCGCACCATTTACCTCAATATGTATCGCGTGTTTGCGAAATATTTCACTCTCGGTGTGATTTTTTTGCTGCTTTTTGGCTGGGCACGCACACTGGTTACATTTTACGCAGCACAGGCCATCGCGATGGGGCTGGCATGCGGGATTTTTTTGCGTTTGCGGTTTCGGAATACCAGCCCGCAACTGGCAGAGTTTTCGCCGCAGGTTTTCAAGCAAGTTTTTATGTATGGCTTGCCATTGATTGGATTTGAGCTTGGATCGGTGGTGCTCAATTTTGCGGATCGCTACCTGATTCAAATTTTTCATGGCAGCAACGAAGTCGGATTTTACAGTGCTGGCTACAATTTAGCGGATTATGTCAAAGATTTGGTTGTGCTGCCAATGGCAACAGCAGTGATGCCGATTTATATGCAAACCTGGGCCCAAAAAGGCGCGCAGGCAACACGGGCTTTTCTGCGAAAAGCGCTTAAATCATATATGCTGCTGGCTGTGCCGCTGATTTTTGGTTGCGCGGCCGTTGGCAGAGACTTGATCAGCGTGCTGGCTTCGGCAAAATTTCTATCCGGCAGCGCGATCATTCCGTGGGTGATTGCGGGGATGATGCTTAATGGTGCTTTGCCGATTCTGGCAGCCGGTTTGTATATCCACAAAAAAACCAGCAAATTGGTGCTCTATCTGGCGCTGGCGATTGTGCTGAATGTGGGATTGAATTTGTGGGCAATTCCGCAATGGAGCATACATGGTGCTGCGATAACCAAATTACTGAGCTTCACTGTGCTCGTGGTTTTGGCGACACAGCATACGCTGCGGGAACTCCACTTGCAGATTCCCTGGCGCGCCCTGGCATCTTATACACTGGCAGCGCTGGTGATGTATTGTGTACTGATTCAAATCAAGCTTCCCAACGCAATTGCTTCGCTGGCGATCAATGTTTTTGCCGGCGCGGCAATTTATCTTGCCATCGTCTGGGTGTTGGATGCTTCTGTGCGCGAGCGTGGGCAAGCTTTGTTGAGAAAATTGAGTTTTCGTTCATTTAGTCGTGAGATATAATGACTCGTTTGGCAATGAATGGTGTTAATCGCCCCAAAACACAAAATGGTGCTGGCCAGCGGCTGGCTTTAATTGTTTCTAAGTTTCCCTGCGTGGATGAGACCTTTATTTTGCGCGAAATCAATGCGTTGGCGCAAAATGGCTTCAGGTTCGATATCTATTCAATCAAATATTCAAATGATCGCGTCGTGCAGCCACAAGCGGAAAAACTGCAAGACCTGTGCATTTATGATAGTTTCCTGTTTTCAAAAAATGTGCTAAGTGCACAATGGCATTTTTTAAGACGGAAGCCGCTGCGCTACTTCAGAACGTTCTTTTCATTTGTGCGCCATATGTGGGCGGCGCCGCGTAGTTTGATGAAGGCGCTGGTGCTGTTCCCGAAAGCCGTGTCCTTCTGCCTTCGAATGCAGGAAAAAGGCACCACGCATGTACATGCATTTTGGGCCACCTATCCCTGCGCGATAGCCTATATCGCGAAAAAATTAACCGGACTTCCATACAGTTTTTCTGCCCATGCGCACGATATTTATGAAGATGGCATCATGTTGCCGGTAAAACTGCGTGCAGCAAAATTTGTGATGACCTGCACAGAAAAAAACCGTGTACACTTGTCCGGACTTGCACCGGATCATGCGCAGAAAATCAAACATGTTTATCATGGATTGGATTTGCGCAAATTCCGCGAAGATGCCAGTTTTCATAAAAACGACGATTCAATGTTGCGTATTCTCTCCATCGGCACCCTGTATCGCACTAAAGGCTTTGATGTGCTGATCGAAGCGTGTGCTTTGCTGAAAAAACAAGCGGTGCCGTTTCAATGCAAAATTGTCGGCGATGGTCCGGAGCGTGATCGACTGCAGCGGCAGATCTCATCGCTCGGTTTAGGGGAAGATGTCACTTTGATGGGCTATCTTGATCAGGAAGCTTTGCGGTCGCAGCGGCATTGGGCAAATGCGTTCGCCCTTTTGCCACGGCCATATTTGCATTGGGGATTGCCGAATGTTTACATCGAATCGCTCGCCAGCAAACTTGCTGTGCTGGCAACACCTCTAAATGCCATTGATGAGCTGGTTCGCAACGAAAAAACCGGCTTGGTGGTCGAGAGTGACGATCCCGAGGCTGCTGCGGCGGCCCTGATCTGGATGTTTCAATTCCCGGATGAGCGGCAACGACTGGCTGAAGCTGGACAAACACTGGCGTATAAATTGTTTGATGAAGCCAAAACCACCGCAGAAGTAGTGGCGCTTTTCAGGCAGGTGGTTGCGCCGCAAGCTGTTCCACAGGAGGAACAAGCTGCGACATGAAAGACAAGCCGCTCAAGGTAATGCATGTCATTGAAGATTTGGAGAGCGGAGGCGCTGAGCGTGTCGTGGTCGAATTGACGCGAGGATTGAATGCGCAGCACTTTTCGCCAATGGTGTGCTGCCTGCGCAAAAAAGGCGCTTTGGCAGCGGAATTGGAGCAGCTCGGCATCCCGGTCTTTGTCATGAATAAACGTTCAAAGATCGATCTGGCCATGCTGTGGCGGTTGACAAGGTTGCTGCGTTCCCAAAAGATCGCGATTGTGCATTGCCATGTTTTTACTGCCAACTTATGGGGACGATTGGCTGCGCTGCTGGCGCGTGTACCGGCAATCGTCACGCACGAGCACTCCAGCATTTCTGTGGATCGTCAGGCGGTGCACAGGCTGGAACGTCTTTTGAGCCGGGGCACAGATGCAGTCATCACTGTGACAGAGCAATTGGCACAGCGCTGGCGCGACGAAATTGGTGTTTCGGCACAGAACGTCCGTACGGTATATAATGGACTGGATGTCGTTCATCACCTAACCGATCCCGCAGCAGTCCGGAAGTTGCGTTCGGAATTTGGCCTGCAAAAATGTGGGCATGTCATCGGCGCAGTTGGGCGACTGGAGTGGCGCAAAAATTTTAAACTCTTGCTGGAGGCGTTAGCCATAGTGCTCCACTCGCATCCGAATACGACTCTGATGATCGTCGGAGCGGGCGAAGAAGAAACGGCGCTGAAAGCGCATGCAGTCGAGCTCAAGATTGCCCAAAATGTTATATTCGCCGGCTACCGTGCTGATATCGCTGAAATGTTGGGTTTGTTTTCGGTTTTTTGTATGTCGTCGGATACTGAGGGCATCTCTCTCGCTTTGCTGGAGGCGATCACCGCTGGTGTGCCCGTTGTTGCGACGCGCGTTGGCGGTACACCGGAAGTGATTCGCGATGAATCTATGGGTACGCTTGTGCCGCCGCGCAATGCAGATGCGCTGGCGCATGCTGTGAAGGCTGTACTTGATCATCCACAGGCTGCGCAGCACAAGGCACAAACTGCACGGCAAAAAGTCGCTGAAATTTTTACCAAAGAAAAAATGATCCGCGAGATAGAGATGCTCTATCGCGAAATCATTAGAGCGAGAAAATGGCTGAGCTAATTCTCATGTATCATAACATTGCTGGCAATACCGCGCGCATTGATTTTAATGAATGGTCGCCGGTGTACGACGTTGCAGCAACTGATTTTGAAAACCAGATGACTCAAATTGCGGAAAGTGACCATCAGGTCGAGCTGACATTTGACGATGGTTACGCCAGCATGGTTGAATCTGTGCTGCCGATGGTGCAAAATGATCCATCATTGCGCTGCCACTGTTTCGTCACCACCGACGCGATAGGTCGCGCGGGCATGTTGACTGCACCCGAGCTGCGGCAATTGGCCGAACACGGCGTGCAAATCGGGACGCACTCGCACACGCATACTTTTCTGCAAAACCTCTCAGCGCATGGATTGCAGGATGAGATCTTGCAGCCAAAAAATATTTTAGAGCAAGCGATCGGCTCAGCCGTCACAAGCATGTCCTTGCCGGGTGGTCGTTACGATCAGCGTACGCTTCAATTTGCTGCGAAAGTTGGCTATCATCAGGTCTACACCAGTCGCCCGGGATTCAAAAAACAGAGTTTGCCCGGCCATGCCAAACTCGACTTGCTGCCGCGCTGGTCGATAGATGCCGGCACTTCTGCTAAAGATTTTTCACGCCTGCTGCGTTTCGATCTTGCGGCTGTTGCGCAGCGAAAATGGCGCTATCATCTTGGCCAGTCAGCGAGATTCATACTCGGACAAAATGGCTATCACCGCCTATGGCGTCAGGTCAGAAACAACGAAAGGGAAGCATCATGAGAAGACGCATGATTTTGTTTTTATTTGTATTTGCCTGCTGCAGCAACGGATTGCACGCGCAGACACAAAAACCATCGCTCGCTGAACAGGAAGATGCGCTCAATGAAGCGCTTTACCGCATCGGCGCCGGCGATGTATTGTATATCAGCGCAGGGCCCGGAGCAGCCAGCGATCAGGCCATTGTCCGGCAGGAGATTGTTGGTCCGGACGGATATATCTCGTTTGACTTGATCGGCAGTTACAAAGCTGAGGGCAAAACAACCGACGAAATCGATGCTGAATTACGCGGATTGCTCAGCACATTTATTGTCGATGTCGATGTGACGGTCTCGATCGCTTCATTCAATGCAAAGCGGGTTTTCGTGCTGGGAGAAGTTGCGCGGCCGGGCAAATACATCATCAATAAAAAAATGACGATTTTAGATGCGGTTGCCGAAGCCGGCAGCCCGACGCTTGAAGCCAGCAAAACCCGGGTCCGCTTGTTCAAAAGCGGCTCGACTGAAGAAGCTTCGCGTGAAATCGATGTGAACCTGAAAAAGCTGATGGAAAAAGGCGCGCTTGACCAAAATCTGGTGCTGGAAGATGGCGATGTGATTTTTGTGCCGACCGACAGACTTTCAGCAATTGGCCGGTTTGCCGATAAAATCTTCAAGCCAATGCGTCCGGTATTTGTGGTCGGATTTGTGCTCGGTTTGTGGAGCCTGAGAAATTTTTAGCTTTGTTGGAATAAACGTCTGTTAGCCCGTTTTTCCATCGAAATTGCACTGCATCATTGAACTACAACTTCGGAGCAACCCATGGATTGGGCCTGGGAAGCCATTGTCGGGCTTCTGTTTTTTATTTTATTTTATACCTATGTGGGGTATCCGCTGCTGGTTTATGTCCTTGCGCGTTTGCGGGACACATTCAGCACACATTCGCACCATAGTCCTGAGCCAAGCCAAATCGACAAAAAAACCGATTGGCCTATGGTCAGCATTCTCATCCCGGCTTTTAATGAAGAGAATGTGATTCGCAAAAAAGTTGAGAACACGCTTTCAGTCGATTACCCGAAAGACCGCCTGCAAATCGTGATCGTTTCCGATGGCTCGACCGACCAAACCGATGCCATGCTGGCGAGCTACAGCGAACAGGAAATCGAGGTCGTGCATATGTCGAAGCGGCAGGGCAAAACGGCTGTGCTCAACCGCATGATTCCGGTTATGCAAGGCGAGATTGTTGTGCTGTCTGATGCATCCGGCTTGATTAGGCAGGATGCGCTCAAGCAATTGGTGCATCATTTCAAAGATCCCAAGGTCGGCGGCGTGTGCGGCACGTACGTCATCGATGCAGATGATGAATCCCTGCGCAGCATCACCGAAAAATTCTACTGGCAGTACGAAACCTTTCTGAAAAAATACGAAAGCCTGCTGCATTCTTCCATTGGTGCGCACGGCGCATTTTATGGTTTTCGGCGCGCACTTTTTACACCGCTCAGCGAAAAAGCCATCAACGACGATTTTATTTTGCCGATGCAAATCGTCGGCAAAGGACTGCGGGTGATTTATGAGCCGCAAGCCATGGTCGAAGAACACGAGACCACCAGTTTGGTGGGTGAGTTCCGGCGACGAACCCGCATCAATGTCGGCAATTTCCAGCAGATTTATATTTTGCTTGGATTGCTGAATCCGGCGCGTGGCATTGTGGCATTTGAATTCTTCTCCCACAAAGTGCTGCGCGCGTTCAGCCCGTTCGTGATTTTAGCGTTGCCGATCGCCTGTTTTTTTGCTTCCGGACCAATTATCGATCTCTTGCTGCAATTGCAATTGGCGTTTTACCTGTTCGGTATTTTGGGTTACCTGCAGGAGTTTGTCGGCCTGCGCATCCGCTATCTCTACCTGCCATTCTATTTTTTGGCCGGCAATGTCTCCGCAATTATTGGATTCTTCAAGTTCATCTTCCGCAAACAATCGCTGCTGTGGGAGAGGGTGTGATCGGAAGCGATGAGAAATGAACTGTGAAGAGCAAGCTGCCAGGTTGCGCTTGCAAATATTTTTTGAGAAAATAACTTTTCACGAATCACGAATCACGAATCACGAATCACGAATCACGAATCACGAATCACGAATCATCATCCGCAAAGGATCGCGCCGCCGTTGATGTTGAGTACTTCCCCTGTAATGTGACGCGCCAGGTGTGAGCACAGAAAGATGATCGGGCCGGCAACATCTTCGGCGCTGGCGACGCGGCCTAACGGGATGCTTTTCGAAATACGTTCCAATCCGCCGTCGGCATAGGGAATATTGGACATTTCCGTGTCGATCCAGCCCGGTGCGACGCAATTTACAGTGATATCACGCGCAGCATATTCCACACACAATCCTTTGACCATCGAAATCATCGCGCCTTTGGTGGCGGCATAATCGACGTGAAAGGCTTCACCGCGCTGGCCAGCGGTTGAGCCCACATACACAATGCGGCCGCTGTGACGCATGCGTTTACCTGCTTCTTGTGTCGCCAGGAAAACCGAGTCGAGATTTACGCGCAATGTGTGCCGCCAGCGCTGATACTCCATCTGTTCAATCGATTCGTCTTCCGGTGGCCAAATCCCGGCATTGGCAATAAACAAGTCGAGCCCGCCTGGGAATTCGCGATCCACCCTGGCAAAGAGATCAGGCATTTTGCTCTCGTCTGAGAAGTCGATTTGATGCGCCCAGCCTTCACTCCCCTCAGCGCGAATAATCTGCAATGTTTGCTCCGCCTCCTGCTGGCGGGAGCGGTAGGTGATGCCTACCCGTGCACCTGCACGCGCCAGTAGTTGCGCGACAGCCCGTCCGACTCCACGCGATCCGCCTGTCACCAAAGCCGTTTTGTTTTGCAAATCAATCATGTGCTCTCCTTTCCAGTTGAGGCAAATTGTTCGTCCGGTTCGATTTGGATTTTGAAAATAGTTATCTCTCTTTGCTTTTGAAAAGGTAAAAGCACCAGGTGCAAACGAATAGGGAGTAGATCATGCTGAATATGATTTTAAAGAAAAGAGTGTTGTTGGTTTTTGGCATGTTGCTGTGGGGAACTTTGGCAGGCGCGCAGGATAAAAAGCCGCTTGACCACGATGTGTATGACATTTGGAATCGCATTAACGAAGGCGAAATTTCACGCAACGGCGACTGGGCGCTGTTTTCAATCGGTCCGCAGGAGAAAGATGCGGAAATGTTGATTCGTAGTACAGAATCTGATCTGAATTATCGAATCGCGCGCGGCGAAAAAGGCGCCTTTTCCGCAGATTCGTATTTTGCAGCCTTTTTGATTAAAGCTCATGTCGACTCTGTGAAAGCTGCCAAAAAAGCCAAAAAGAAAGACGATCAAATGCCGAAAGACTCGCTCGGGATTGTGAACCTGAGCTCAGGCGATGTGATGCGGATACCGAATGTGAAATCGTTTAAAATGCCGGAAGACGCCGGTGCCTGGATAGCATATCTTCTTGAAAAAGAACCAGCTAAAAAGGATACCAGCGAAGACAAGTCCGAAGCCAAAAAACAAGAAAAATCCAAGCCTTCGGAGAAAAAAAATGGCAAGAACAAAAAGAAAAAAGCCGAGGGTACAACTTTGGTTTTGCGCCAATTGGCTGATGGCGTAGAATACCGGTTTGAGCACGCCGTCGAGTATGCACTTTCAAAAAATGGTGAGTGGCTGATTTACACTGCTGCCAGCAAAGACAGCACAGCCGATGGCATTTTTGCTGTCAGAGCCGAGTCTGGTGCAAACACTACACTTCTCACCGGAGCTGGTGATTACAAGCAGATTGCGATTGACGATGCGAGCAAACAGGTCGCCTTTCTGAGTAATCGCGATGAATTTCAAGCTGATCAACCTGCTTTTTCGCTCTATCGTTGGAAAACAGGTGAGGCACAGGCCAAATTGTTGGTACAGAACGACAACGAGGGCATTCCGGCTGGCTGGTGGTTGAGCGAGCACGGCAACCTGGAGTTTTCGCAAAATGGCAAGCGCCTGTTTATGGGCACTGCACCACGCCCCAAACCTGAAACAGATGAAGATGAGTCGGACGACGAAAAGGTCAAGCTGGACATTTGGAACTGGAAGGATCCCTTGCTGCAACCGATGCAATTGAAACAGGCCAAACGCGAAAAAGAACGCAGCTATCGCGCGGTTCTGCATCTCGATCAAAACAAGTTGGTGCAACTGGCGACCGAAGAAATGCCAGAAGTGTTTCTTGCGCAGAAAAACAATTCAGATGTTGCAGTCGGTCGTTCCGATGTGCCATATGAACAGGAAATCTCCTGGGATTTTCCGCGCTATTATGATTTTTACATGGTCGATGTTGGCAGTGGCGAGCATCAAAAAGTAGCGGAACGGGTGCAGACCAATGTCGAGCTTTCGCCGGCGGGCAAATATTTGTTCTGGTGGGATCGCGATCAACTTGCCTGGTTTGTGCAATCGACATCCGGCAGCAGAGCGATCAATGTCTCGAAGAATATTCCCTATCGTCTGGATAATGAGCTGCATGACTGGCCGTACAAGCCCAATTCCTACGGGGATGCCGGTTGGACTAAGAATGACGATTTGTTGCTGCTGTACGACAAGCATGATATCTGGGCGGTTGATCCGGCAGGCAAAAAAGCGCCGCGTTGTGTCACAGAAGAGGTCGGGCGCAAAAACGATATGCAATTTCGCTACACCCGTCTCGACCGCGAGCAGCGTTTTATCGATCCGAAAGAGCCGATGTTGTTGGCAGCATTTCATTTGACGACCAAAGCAGATGGCTATTATCGGGACCAGATAAATGGCGATGACGTGCCGAAAAAATTGGTAATGGGGGATTTTTCACTGTCGCGTTTGCGCAAAGCGAAAGATGCGGACAAACTAATGCTGACACGCGAAACCTTTCGCGAATTTCCCGATTATTGGGTGTGCGACCTCAATTTAAGCGGGATGAAAAAGCTGACCGATGCCAATCCACAACAGGCAGACTATCGCTGGGGTACATCGGAGTTGGTGGCATGGAGCTCTGTAGACGGTGTGCCTTTGCAGGGCATCCTCTACAAGCCGGACAATTTCGAGGCCAGCATAAAATACCCGATGATGGTCTATTTTTATGAAAAAATGTCGAACGGTCTTCATCGGCATTTTGCGCCCGGACCATCGCGTTCGAGTATCAATTTTAGTTTTTACGTCAGTCGCGGCTATCTGGTTTTTATTCCGGATATTCCCTACAAAGTTGGCTATCCGGGCGAGAGTGCCGTCAATGCCGTGATGCCAGGCGTACTCAGTTTGATCGACGAGGGCTTTGTCGATCGCGATCGCATCGGTGTGCAGGGGCATAGTTGGGGCGGCTATCAGATTGCCTATATGGTGACGCGCACCAATTTGTTTCGGGCAGCAGAAGCAGGTGCGCCGGTGTCGAATATGACCAGCGCCTACGGCGGCATTCGCTGGGGTTCGGGCATGAGCCGGATGTTCCAGTATGAACGAACCCAGAGCCGCATCGGTGGCTCGCTGTGGGAATACCCGAACCGCTATATCGAAAATTCGCCAATTTTTTGGGCGGACAAAATTGAAACGCCGGTGTTGATGATGCACAACGATGAAGATGGTGCTGTGCCGTGGTACCAAGGCATCGAGTTTTTTGTGGCGCTGCGCAGGTTGGGCAAGCCGGCATGGCTGTTGAATTACAACGGTGAAGATCATGGCTTGCGCAAATGGCACAATCAGAAGGATTTTGCCATACGGCTGCAGCAGTACTTCGATCATTATTTGCTGGATGCACCTGTGCCGGTATGGATGCTGGAAGGCGTACCAGCGGTACAAAAGGGCGAGACACTCGGATTGGAGCCGGTCTCGACAAACGGCGGGCATTAAGCACGCGGATGAAAAAAACACACGGATGAAGAGAGCACGCGGATTTGCAGAGAGGCGATTTTTTGATGGGAGAATACTCTCAAAAAAATGGGGGGATTTATGGCGTTGCGGTACGAAAAGCTGACTTATCAAATTCGGTCGTGCATCTTTGAAGTGGCAAACCAAATTGGCTCTGGCAATGATGAAGAAACCTATCATCGCGGATTGATTCAATCGTTCCGGCAGAATGGTGTGCCTTTTATCTCAAAGCAAGCGCGCGTGCTTTTTCACAGGGGAAAGTTGGTTCGAAAATTCATCAATGATTTTTTGGTGTTCAACAAGATCATTCTTTCACTGAAATGCGTGCCCTGTCGGTTTTTGCAATCGCATTATGTACAGCTTTTTTCGGAGCTGAAACTGTGGAAATATGATCTCGGCATGCTGGTGAATTTTGGACTACCGAATCTTGCCATCGAGCGATACGTTTTCACAGAGCGAACACCTGTTTTTGAGGAAAATTACAAGGCTATAGAGAAAAAAGTCCAGCCGGATGAGAAGGAGATAATCCGGCTGATCAGGTCAACCATTAAAAATGTAGCCTGTCTGCACGGGCCTGGTTTTGGAAAATTGCTTTGGCGAAAAATTGTCGAGATCGAGCTGGAGTATCAGAACATTCAATATGATAAAGGTTTTTTGTCCCGGTCCGCATGTACAACAAAAAAATCTGCAGCTATCGATTTCGGCATTTTCTGGTCGAAAACAAGATTCTGCTCATGGTCGCAGCATTGCAAAAAGGCATCGAGCAGGTGCATGTTTCGAATATGCAAAGCTATCTCAAGGCGCTCGATCTCAATCTTGGCCTGGTCGTGAACTTCGGCAAGCACACGGTTCACATTTCCGGCATTAAAAAACCGTCAACAAAAAAATAAAACGATACTTGGTTTGAGCAAATCCCAAATCCACGCGTTTTCTTGATCCGTATACACATTACTTCTGTACACACCGCCGCGCGAAGATGTAGCCTAACGCAAGCAATGCGAGCGCTGCGACCAGCCAGCCGAACGAACCGGCCCAGGCTGTGCCATAACCCTCCGGCTCATGATTCAGAACAAACACGGCTCCAGCGATTAGCACACCAAGCAAGCCTTCACCGCCGACCAATCCCGAGCCAAACAAAATGCCTTTTTCACGGCGTGCTGATTTTTCTTCCTCACTCGAGGCACGTTTTTCCATAAAATAGCGTAGCATACCACCCAAAAAGACAGTAAAGGTCGTACCAACCGGCAAATACACACCCACCGCAAAGGGCAGACTCGGAATGCGGAACAATTCAATCAGTAGCGCGATCGCCACACCGATGCCGACCAGTCCCCAAGGCAATTCACTGTCGAAAATGCCTTCGATCACCAGCTTCATGAGCGTAGCTTGCGGTGCAGGCAAGGTTTTGGTGCCAAAACCATAGGCCTGATCGAGCAAAATCACAGCAAGGCAGACAAACACGGCGGAGGTGAGCACACCCAGCAATTCACCGAGCTGTTGTTTCCTTGGCGTGCCGCCGAGCAAAAATCCGGTTTTTAAATCTTGCGACGTGTCGCCGGCAATCGAAGCCGCGATGGCGACAACGCAGCCAACCGTGATCGCTGCCGCCTTGCCGATATCGCCGGTGAAACCGAGCAATAAAAACACTGATGATGTACCCAGCAGGGTAGCAATGGTCATGCCGCTGGTCGGATTGGAAGTCACGCCCACCAAACCGACGATGCGCGACGACACTGTCACGAAGAAAAACGCGAAAATGACCACCAGAATCGCGCCGACCAACCGCATCGCGAATGAGGAAATCGGACCAAAAACGAAGGGCACAACTGCCATGCCCAATGCGATGACGCCAGCGCCAATGGCAACGGTGCGCAAGGGCAGATCTTGCATCGTACGTGGCAAGACACTCGCGGCGGTATCGCCAAGCCGTTGGCGCAATTGCTGCGCGCCGACCTTGAAGCTCTCAACCATCGTCGGGATGCTTTTAATGAGCGTAATGAAGCCGGCTGCCGCAACCGCGCCAGCGCCGATGTAGCGCACATAACGCGTCCACAGCGTGCCGGGCGCCATATCCGGGATCAACAGGCTGGTTTCCGGGTAAAGCGGCACGCTACGATCCGCGCCCCAGATCGCGATGGCCGGGATGATCACCAACCATGATAGCAGACCGCCCCCGACCATAATGGTCGAAATGCGCGGGCCAAGAATGTAGCCGACACCGAACAGGGCCGCCGAGGTGTTGGCGGTCAGTTCGCTTTTCGGCAAAAACGGAATCGGGATCTTAAGTGAACTCGGCACGACTTTGAGCCACTCGACCAACGCTTTGAACAGAGCGCCAATCCCCAGGCCGTAAAAGACATTCCTGGCGCGGCTGCCGCCCACCTGGCTGGCAATCAACACTTCGGCGCACGCTGTGCCCTCGGGGTAGGGCAGGTTGCCGTGCTCGCGATCGATCAGGAATTTGCGCAACGGAATCATAAACAGCACGCCAAGGCAGCCGCCAAACATGGCCAATAAGGTCATCTGCACCAGGGTCGGATCAAGGCCCCACAGGAACAGAGCCGGCAAGGTAAATATGATGCCGCTGGCCAGCGAACTCGATGCCGAGCCGATGGTTTGCGAAATATTCGCTTCCAGAATGGTCGATTTTTGCCCCAGCGATTGCAGCAGCCGGAACGCCGCCACGGTCATCACCGCAACCGGAATGGATGTGGAAATGGTGAGTCCGGCATACAAGCCGAGGTAAGCATTGGCTGCGCCGAACAAAATGCCGAACAAAATGCCGGCAACGATGGTTTTGATAGAAACTTCGACCGGACTCTCGCTCGCCGGCACAAAAGGCTCGTAACTTTCATCAGCATTCAGTGGCCGGTACGCTTTTTCGCTCAGGCCTGTTTTGTCGTGCATGTCCTTCCTCCGTGGTCAGATATTGGCGTGTTATGTAAAGATGGCGGCAAAATAGCAGCGATGCGCGGCAATGTCAAGCGAGGTGGGACAAATGCGTTTAGGCAATGACTGCGCCAGCCTATTTGACACGACACCAATCTGTGAAATTGGAAACCCTTGACTTTTTGCCTGTTTTTTCTCACTTTGTCCGCCATCTGTGAGCAGAAACAGGGCTGAATAGCTGGCAAGTGCTCGTTTGAGATTCCCAAAATATTTTACCAGAAAGAGTGATTGAATATGTCCGAATATATTGTTTGCACGTTTTACCATTTTACTGCGCTTGATGATCCGCAGACCATGCGTGAAAAATTGACCGATTTGATGCACGAACACGCTATGAAAGGCACAATTCTGCTGGCACACGAAGGCATTAACGGCACGGTTGCCGGCACACGCGCGGCAGTCGATGTGCTCAAGGATTTTTTGAAAGCTGATGCGCGTTTTGCCGGCATTTTGTTCAAAGAATCCTTTGACAGCGAAATCCCGTTCAAGCGCACCAAAGTCAGGCTCAAAAAGGAGATCGTGACCATGGGCGTGCCGGAAATTGATCCGCGCCAGCAGGTTGGCACCTACGTTAAGCCGGAAGCGTGGAACGAACTGATTTCCAATCCGGATGTGGTGCTGATCGATTCGCGCAATGACTACGAGTATGAAGTCGGTACTTTCGAAAAAGCCATCAATCCGCTGACACGGTCGTTTCGCGAGTTTCCGGATTATGTCAAAAAGAATCTCGTTGCCCAAAAGCGAACCAAAGTGGCGATGTTTTGTACCGGCGGGATCCGCTGTGAAAAGTCGACAGCCTACCTTAAAAATTTAGGCTTTGATGAGGTGTATCACCTCGAAGGCGGGATTCTAAAATATCTCGAAGATATCCCACCGGAAGAGTCGCTGTGGCGAGGAGAGTGCTTTGTGTTCGACGAGCGTGTAACGGTTGATCACGATTTGAAGCGCGGCGACTATGTGCTGTGCCGGGCTTGCCGCTTTCCGGTCTCGAAGGCCGATCAACAGAGTGACAAATTTGTGCATGGCATCAGTTGCCCACGCTGTTTTGATCTCACCAGCGACGAGGAAAAAGCCCGATTTGCCGAGCGTGAAAAACAGGTGGAGCTCGCTGAACAGCGTGGAGAGCCGCATATTGGCTCTGATGTGGCCTTGGTGCAGGCGCAGCGCCGGCAGGAGAAAATGCGGCGGGACCAGCTTTGATGGTGTGGTCGAACGGTTCACAATTTAGTATGGGCTTGGGAATGTTGCAAAAACTATTGCTATGTGCCAGCCTGGTTCTGTTGGCTAATTGGGGTTGTCAAACTGCTGAACAGAAGCAGCGGCCAAACGTGTTGTTTATCGCCGTCGACGATTTGCGGCCGGAGTTGGGCGCATATGGCAATCCGTATATCAAAACACCCCACATCGACCGGCTGGCAGAATCCGGAACCGTCTTTATGCGAGCCTATGTGCAACAGGCGGTTTGTAACCCATCGCGGGCGAGTTTGCTTACCGGCTTGCGCCCGGACTCGATTCGCGTGTGGGATTTGCAGACCCATTTTCGCACTACCGTGCCTGATGTGGTGACATTGCCGCAGTATTTCAAACAGAACGGCTACCACACAGCCGCGATAGGCAAAATCTATCACAATATTTTGCCGGATTCGTTGTCGTGGAGTGAGCCGAAGCTGCACATCGATGGCTATCCGTTCGACCCGGACGCGGTCTATCGCCATCCGGACAACATCGCCATTCAGGAAGCGCGCAAGGCCGAGATCATTAGAGCCGGGCGACAGGCGCGCAACATCGATCGGTTTGGACAATGGTATTTGAAAGCCGGTGCGACCGAAAGTGTCGACATGCCGGACAGCGTCTATTTTGATGGCGCGCAAACCGATGTGGCGCTGCAAAAGCTGGCGGAACTGCGAGCGCGAAAGCAGCCATTTTTCTTTGCCATCGGCTATTACCGGCCACATTTGCCTTTTAACGCTCCGAAAAAATATTGGGACTTGTACGACCGTGATACCATTCCGGTAGCAACAAATCCGAATCTGCCTAAAAATGCCCCGATCATGGCGATCAACAATATGCGCGAGTTGCGTGGCTACACTGAATTCAAGCAGGTACCGCACCCCATCGACGGCGGTGTGAGCGCATCGGAAGCGCGGCTGCTCAAGCACGGATACTACGCCTCAGTGAGCTATATCGATGCGCAAGTGGGTAGATTGCTCGACCGGCTGGATGAACTCGAATTAAGCGACAATACCATTGTGGTTTTATGGGGCGATCATGGCTGGAAGCTGGGCGAGCACAACAGTTGGGGCAAAATGACCAACTTCGAAATCGACACCCACGCGCCACTCATTTTGCGTGCGCCGGACCACACCAAAGCGGGCCAGCGCGTTGAAAAATTTGTCGAATTTGTGGACATTTACCCGACGCTCTGCGAGTTGGCCGGTTTGCCCGTGCCGGGATATTTGCAGGGTTTGAGTACAGTACCGCTGCTGAAAAATCCGCAACGCGCGTGGAAAAAAGCGGTGTTCAGCCAGTTTTTGCGCGAAGGTATTTGGATCGCACCGGATGGTGTCGAATACATGGGCTACAGCATCCGTACCGAGCGCTATCGCTACGTGAAGTGGTTCAATTGGCAAACCAAGACAGAAGCTGCCCGCGAGCTGTACGATCATCAAGCCGACCCGGGCGAGACGGTCAATTTAGCAGGGCGTTCAGAATTTGTAGCAGCAATCGAAGGGCTGGATGCGCAACTCGATGCCGGCTGGCGTGCGGCTTTGCCGGAACAGGAGTGACCTGAATTGCACCGTGACCGCTGAGAAGACTTTATTGATTTTACGTACTTGATGTTTTCTGCTTTGGAATAAAGCTGGTGAAAACAAAGCAACCAGGCACTGCTACGCTGCCTGCCGCTGATTTAGCCAAAACATCATACCTGCGATCACGGCCATCATCGCGCTGATGGCCACATTCACGCCCGGACTGGTTCGCGCTTCCGGCAAAATGAGCATGGCCAGCGAAATTACGGCAATGGCTCCTGCAATTTTACCCACCAGTGGAAAGGCATTGAACGTCGTGTCGGCATCCTCCGGCACTTCCGCTTGCACATCGATCGGCGTTTTGAGTTTGGTGAAAAAGTCTTCCAGGTCTGCACGGTTTTCCGACATTTCATGCGCATAATGCTTGGCAAAGACCTGCGACAGCACCAGCAAAGCGACCACACCTGTCAACACCCAAACATGCGCCGAAGTCAATCCTGCCCCAAAAGATAGCGCCGTATTGGCGTTAACCACCATCAATAAAAGATAGATCGCGACACTGGTGGTGAAGTTTGCAGCAAAGCTGTGCCATTTGCTGCGCCGGTGCAATGCACCGATTTTTGATGACAAAAACAGGAACGCCAGCGTGACGATAATGGTGACGATATATTGCGGGCCGAGGTTGAGTTGCAGCACGAAGCGGCACAGAGAAGAGGTGATGGTGCCGGCCAGCACCGACGAAATCGCGGACCAGCGCGAGATTTTTTCCGATAAGATGCCGACAAACAGCGGAATGGTCACCGGGATACCGATCAGCCCGAGGATGATATTGCTGACGGTGAACACGCCGTACTCGCTGTGGATGATCAGTAACGCCATGCCGATAGCAAGAAATGCCAGGAAAACCACAGTCAGCCGTCCGACCAGCAGGGTTTCTTTTTCGGTGGCGTTTGGCTTGAACAGCTTTTTGTAGATGTCGATGGAGACCATTGCCGAGACAACGTTCCAGGCGCTGTCCATCGCTGACATCGATGCCGACATCATGGCGGCGATGAACAGGCCGACCATACCTGCCGGCATGTATTTCAATACCACTGCGATAAAAATATTTTCATCCGGTTTGCTGATGTTGGAGAAAAAAGGCAGGGCGGAAATATCTGGCCACAGAACCTTGCCGATCAATGGCGGCAGGCCAAAAATAAGCGGCGCCAATGCGAACAAAGCCACCGCCAGCCAGCCGGTTTTGCGCGCCTCGTGTTCATCGCGTACGCTGAAGTAGCGCTGGATGTTACCGCCAGATGAATAGCTGAAAATGAACGCGAGCGGGATGCCGATCAAATACCAATGCGTATACGTCGTGTTGCCACGAATGGTGTGTGCCCATTGCAGATCAGGAGTGCGCTCGATAAACTGGCTGACAGAGCCGATATCGCCGGATGCAAACACGACCGGAATCAAAACGCCGCAGATGCTGATAAAAATCAAAAATTGCACCACATCCGTGAAGCAAACCGCCCATAGCCCGCCACTAAATGTGTAGAGTAGAATAATCAGGCCGACAACCACAACCATCAGGTCAATCGCCAGCATGGAATTGGGGAACAGTGCCGGTGCGCAGATTTTGCTGAGCGAAGCGAGATGGTGCGCAGGCCAATAGAGTGTGCTGACGATCAGGACAATCGATAAAAACAGGTGGGTGGCTTTATTGAAGCGGGTTGTGACATATTCGACAGGAGTGGAGATGCGGGCGCGCCGCCAGCGCCTTGCTGTCAGGATAAAGCCGATAAACAACGCCAAAGGCCAGGTCGCGAAAGTGATGACGCCAAACCAGCCGGTGTTATAAGTAAAGCTGGCTGCGCCGGTGAATGTCCAGGCTGAGAAGAGCGTCATGTACAGGGAGATGCCGGCAATCCACCATGGAATGCGCCTTCCACCAACAAAAAAGTCGCTACCGCCTTTCATTAGCTTGGAAAAAATACCGCCGACGCCGAGCATCAAGACCAGATAAGCGGCGATCATAAGATAATCGAGAATCGATAATTGGAAGCCCATTATTCAGCCATTTTTTAGGTGTAAAATATCCAGATTGAATGGCTGAAAATAACGTGTGCGGTATGAAGGAGCAAGCGATTGAGGCCGAATCAGGAGATTCCACAGTGCACGTTCAGCGATTCCGCTAAAGATGCAAAGATTCATTTCCGTGTTGGCTGTGGATTGTGCCTGGGTTGCTGACGCTCCTGCTGCTGCACTTCCACACTATTCGTGAAGCGACGCTGGAGCAGAGTCGTTTCTATGGCATCTGCCTTGGCCAGAACAAACAGATTAAATCTGCGAATAGAGGGAAATGGCCTAATTTGATGAGAGTTTTGCAGTTCTCGGTGTTCTGCTTTTTGCCCTGGAAGAAGATTTCGTGCTTTTGGAGTCTGACGATGTTGATTTTTTTTGTGCAGTACCGTTTTTTGCTGCAGCGCCATTCAGCTTGGCCTTAGACATTTTTCGAACGGAGGGCTTTTCGCCATTTACGGCGGCGATGTTTGCGCCAAAAAAGCGCATCACGGCTTGCTTGCCAGCATCATCGCCATGGATATGGATTTGGCTTTCCTGAATGGCATCAAGCCAGAGTTGACGATTGTTTTTTTTCAGTAAATGGCGCCAAATTTTAAGTGGCAACATAATAGTGATTGGCGCGGATTTGTTAAATCCACGGCTCACTTGTCTGTTGACAAGCTTTACGTGCCAGGCTTCCGGTTTGCGTTCACCGCTAAAGGCAATATTAATCACTGCCGGCAAGAGGTGCAGGTCCTCCTGGTTTTTTGTGAGAAATCCGGCGATTTCATCGGGGATTGAAGGGGGAGGGGCCACGATTGTGCTCCTGTTTTGGAAGTTAAGGATAAATATAACTGAAGGTTGTGTTGGCGACAAAGCCAGACTGAGGTTTAAGGTCTGGCGCGAAAATAACGGCTTCGGCACCTTGCAAACGAAACTGAATAGGCTCAATGGCAAACAGGACGCGCCCTGTGCTGCGCATAGAAGGATGCCTCAAATTCTACAGGCTATACAATTTCTGACAGACAAAATCGAATGAAAGTTTAAAAGCTTTGACAGATATACTGTTGATGAGAATTGGGATTGAAACGTCGTTGGGTTGCGAAGCGTCTTCCATGTCAGGAAATCAACTGCAAAAAGAAATAGAATAACATGGAAGGATTTCCGGCTTGACCGGCGAAATATAGACTAAGTTCGACATTAATCCAAGAAACTTTTTACAACATCCTAAAATTATTGACTACGCAGGGTGAATGCAGAGCGAAAACGGAGATTTTACATTGCCTTGTCTTGCTGATGGATTGTGTCCAGCATACTTGCCGGACTGATAAAAGTTTCGTTTTGTTTCCTTTGATTTTTTAAAAAATGATGCTATTTTGATTGACTGTTATAGGTGTCCTTTTCATAAGGAAGAATAGGGAATGTCGTGAAAAGCGACAGCTGCCCCGCAACTGTAATCAGCAATCCCGGGCGACTTGGCCACTGCTTCGATGCGGAGTGGGAAGGAGAGTCATCAAGCCTTGCTGAGAGCCAGGAGACCTGCCTGTAACTGATTCGGGCATACCTTCGAGGGAAGGTCACCCATAGCTCCACACATTAAGTTCGCTAAAGCCATTCTTCCCTCCGAATTCCTGCCCAACGTTTATTCACAAATTTTTTACTTCGTCAGCGAGGGATGACCATGCGATCCAAAATTCGTCTCTTAAGCGCAATTCTGTTTTCACTCACCGTAATGTCTGTCTTCGCCCAGCCACAGACGCCTGCACAAAACGACTCCATCAAGGTTTATCGCAGTCCGGAAGTTGTTGTTACTGCCAACCGCGTGGAAACGTTGTACGATGATGTCGCCAGCACGGTGACGGTCCTAAGCGGGCATGAACTCGAATTGCAGCAAGTTCGTACTGTCTCTCAAGCACTGCAATCAGTAGCAGGACTGGCGCTTGCCAGCAACGGGGGCGTTGGCAAGGCCACTTCCGTATTCTTGCGTGGCGCCAATTCGGACCATACACTGGTTTTGCTCGATGGAGTTGAACTGAACGATCCGGGTGCACCTGGCAATGCCTTCGATTTTGGCGCAATTATGATAAACGATATTGAAAAAATTGAAGTGCTGCACGGCTCACAAAGCACACTGTTCGGCTCAAATGCGATCGGTGGGGTAATCAATATTTTAACCCGCAGCGGCGTCGATCGGAATCGCTTGCACGCTGAGCTTGAAACAGGTGGTTACGAGACTGTGCGTTTACATGCGGGGTTCAATGGTGGCGCTAAAACCTTCAACTACAGGGTCGCTGCAAATCATTTCAGCACAGCCGGATTTTCTGCCAGCGGCATGCAATTGGCAACGGATGAAAGGGATGGCTACGAAAACACAACTCTTGCAACGAAAATCAGCACACAGGTTGGTCGCTTCGCCGATATTGAGCTGCAATTTCATCACGTCGATGCCAGTGGAGATATCGATCACAGCGGCGCGAATGGTGATGATCCCAACTACACATTCGATGTGAAACAAACCACTGCTGGAGCCGCTGCCCGCTTTTCCCATCTGCAAAATCGCTGGCAACACACACTGCGCATGACCTACACAGACCACGATCGCGAGGCACTCGATCAGCGCGATGCACAGCATCTTTTTGATGCTTCGAACAACTATACCCAGGGCAGTCGGCTTAAAATCGATTGGCAAAACAATTTTTTTGTATCAAATCAATTTGTTGCAGTCCTGGGTATCGAAACTGAAAAAGAATCGGCTGAATCGATCTATCATTCCGAAACAGGATTTTTCGTGTTTGATAGTGAGTTTGCGCAGCGCAGTGTGCGTACAACCGGCCTTTTTTTGCAGAATCAGCTCAAGCCAATGAAAAATCTGAGTGCCAATCTCGGAGTACGAATTGACCGACACAGCACTTTTGGGCGCAAGACAACTTATCGCGTTGGAGTCGCTTACCATCTGAATCATAGCATGCGCATCAAAGCCACAATCGGCACTGGATTCAACGCACCGACACTCTACGAGATGTTCGATCCGGCATTTGGCAATACAAGTCTGAAGCCGGAGGAAAGCACGACCTGGGACATCGGAATAGAACAAGGTTTGTTTAGCAAAAGGGTGATGCTCGGTGTCACCTATTTTGCCAGCAGATTTGAGCAGATGATCGGTTTCGGTGAAAATTTTCGTTCGGTCAACATCGATAAAGCTTCATCGCGTGGTGTTGAAGTTGAAGTTCACGCCCAACCTGTTCAAAGACTAAGTCTTCGCACAAGCTATGCTTTGGTGCAAACTGAAGATCAGTCACCACAAAGCGAAGATTTTGGCCAGGCGCTGCTTCGTCGACCACGCCATCGCGCCACGTTCAATATGCATTTCAGACCTTTGCAGCGTGCTGCTTGTCATCTTGGTGTAGTCTATTCAGGTGCTCGTGACGACAAAGACTTCGAAACGTTTCCGGCTACACGCGTGCAATTGAAGGCATTCCTGCTTGTCAACCTTTCTATGAGTTACCAGCTTAGCGAAAAAATCAACTTGCAGGGCCGGATTGAAAATTTGCTGGATGACCGTTATCAGGAAGTGCTTTATTTTAATACGCCAGGTCGGACAGCTTATTTGGGACTAAAATCGTCATTTTAGCCTTGCAGTGATCGTTTGCGTTGTGGGGGACGATCGCATTCTGAATTGCTAATTTTTGGGAATATAGTTAACCTAGCTGCCGCAAATTATTCTCTCTTTAAAAATTATTGATAAAATGCTCTTGAAATGGGGCAAATAATTTTTATATTTAGGTTAGCCTAAATTATGAAGTTGTTCTTGAATTCGACCGAGGTTGGTTTTTTCATGGGCAGTTAAATGTAGGCCCGCACAAACTGGATCAACTGAGCTTTAAGTGCAACAAGCACTGCCTTACGTGACTACAATCATAATAATTTTGGTTTTCTTACAGTCGAAAATCCTTGAAGTCGAACTAATTGATCCATTCAAAATGTCAAACATCAGATTGAGGGCAGCCTGATGACTCATCCGCTTGAATCGCTGATATTTGCCTGTCTGGCAATTGCCTTGGCACTGGCGCTATTCTGGCCACAACAAGGTTTTTACTGGCAAATTCGGCGTGGCAACCGTAACACAGAGCGCGTCGTGATTGAAGATGCGCTTAAGCATTTTTATGATCGCGAAGAGAGGGGCTCCGCAGGCACGCTCGCCAGTTTGGCCGGCTCGCTTGAGATCAGTCATGATAAAGCCGCCAGTTTGATCGAGCGTTTGCAGAAAATGGACTTGCTGCAAACATATCGTCATGGATTTCGTCTCAAATCCGAAGGGCGGTCGTATTCCCTGCGGGTGATTCGCATTCACCGTTTGTGGGAGCGCTATCTTGCGGACGAGACTGGCGTTCCGGAAGTCGATTGGCATCGAGAGGCTGAATTTCGCGAGCATCGAACAAGCGCAGATCAGGCGGAAGAGATGGCGGCCAGGATGGGCAATCCACAATACGATCCGCACGGCGATCCGATTCCATCCTCGACAGGCGAACTGCCACCCAGCAACGGCATTTTGCTGACCCATTTGCCCGTCGATGAGCTGGCGCTGATTGTTCATATTGAAGACGAGCCCGAAATACTGTATAAGCAATTGGTCGCTCAGGCATTGCACCCTGGCATGAAAGTGCAAATTGCCGAGAAATCGCAGGATCGCATCGTGTTCATTGCGGATGGCGAAGAGATTGTTCTAGCGCCGGTCGCAGCTGGCAATGTAACGGTTGAACCATTGCCGAAAGAGCAGGAAATGGAGGGGCCTTACGATACCCTGGATACGCTTTCGCCGGGCGAAAACGCGACAGTGATCGGTATTTCGCGCGCTTGTCGCGGCATGCAGCGCCGCCGCTTAATGGATCTTGGCGTCGTGCCCGGTACCACAATCAGTGCTGAAATGCGCAGTGCCGGTGGTGATCCAACTGCGTATGGCATCCGAGGGGCAACGATCGCATTGCGAAGCCAGCAAGCTAAACAAATTTTTGTCAACCGCAAGGAGGCAGCCTGATGTCACAAACGATTTCTCCACAATGTGAAACCTGTCCGGTGCACCATGCTGGCAATTTAATCAAACTCGGCGTCAACATGGACTCATGGGACTATGTAGTCGCATTAGCCGGCAATCCCAATACCGGCAAGAGTACTGTTTTTAATGCGTTAACCGGCTTGCGCCAGCACACCGGCAATTGGCCGGGCAAAACCGTAACGCGCGCAGAAGGTGGATTTGTTTATCACGACAAACGCTATAAATTGGTGGATTTGCCCGGCACGTACTCCTTGTTGTCGACCAGCACAGACGAAGAAGTCGCACGCAATTTCATCTTGTTCGGCAAACCGGATGTCACGGTGATTGTTGTCGATGCAACACGCCTGGAGCGCAATCTCAACCTGGTTTTGCAAGTGCTGGAAATCACCGACCGGGCAGTGGTCTGTCTGAATTTGATCGATGAAGCCAGGCGGCACCAACTGAACGTCGATGATCGCACCTTGGCCAAAGAGCTGGGTGTGCCGGTTGTGCCGGCTGCTGCGCGACAGGGTGAAGGGATGGCAGCATTGCTCGGAACTATCGACGAAGTGGCCGGCGGGCAAATTGTCTGCAAGCCGCACCGTATTAAAAGCGAATCACGGCAGGTGCGTGCTGCCCTTGAAGCGCTGGTCAAAATGATCCAGGAGCGCTTCCCCGGCTTATCGAATGCCCGCTGGGTCGCGCTGCGTTTGCTTGAAGGCGATCACCATGTGATTGAAGCATTACGTTCTGGCGCGCTCGGTGATTTAGGACAGGAAAAAAGTGTTGGGCAAGTGGCTGCGTAGTGCAATTTTCGTTTCCGCTAACAGCTATAATGAGATGATCTGCATCAACAAGGTAACTATATGAAAAAACAAGCGGTGCAAGCCGAAGAGATACTCAACTCTGCCAATAAATTGCGCTGGCAAATCGGCGACCAGTTTCACGATTCGCTAATGGAATCGATCTATCGGGATGCCGAGCGTATTTCGCAGACCGTGGTGAATAAAAAAGACGAAAAGCCACGCTTTAATTGGGACCGAACGCTTGATCGCATCCTGACGAGCCGGGTGGTCGGTTTGCCGGTAATGATGTTGTTGCTGGCGTTGGTCTTTTGGATCACCATCGCCGGTGCCAATGTGCCGTCAGGCATGATCGCCTCTGTGTTGATCGATAAAGTGCATCCAATCCTGAAAGATGCAGCCTCGGTTCTGCCATGGTGGATGAGCGGTCTTCTGGTCGATGGCGTTTATCTCGCCGCCGCATGGGTGATTTCCGTTATGCTGCCGCCGATGGCGATCTTTTTCCCGATGTTCACCTTGCTGGAAGATTTCGGCTATCTGCCACGGGTCGCATTCAATCTCGATAATCTTTTTCGAAAAAGTGGCGCACATGGCAAGCAGGCACTGACCATGAGCATGGGCTATGGCTGCAACGCTGCCGGAATCGTCGCTACGCGCATCATCGACAGTCCGCGAGAACGGCTGATCGCGATCATCACCAATAATTTTGCGCTCTGCAATGGCCGCTGGCCGACGCAAATTTTGATTGCATCGCTTTTCATTGGCTCGCTGGCGCCGCCGGCTTTGGCAGGGCTGGTATCAGCAGGAGCGGTTATGGCAGTCACGCTGCTGGGTATTTTGTTAACGTTCGCAACTTCCTGGGCTTTATCGCGCACGATTTTGCGCGGTGAAGCATCGACATTTAGCCTGGAGTTACCGCCTTACCGGCCGCCGCGTATTTTGCAGACGCTCTACACATCGCTGATCGACCGGACGATTTTTGTGTTGTGGCGGGCTGTGGTTTTTGCCGTACCGGCTGGGGCGGTGATATGGCTGATTTCAAATATTAAAATCGGTGACCTCAGCATTGCAGCTCACATCATCAACCTGTTCGATCCATTCGGTCTTTTTATTGGATTGAATGGGGTGATTTTGCTCGCCTATATCATCGCAATCCCGGCCAATGAAATCGTCATCCCGACCATTCTCATGCTGACGGTTTTGAGCCTGCACATGGCGGGAGTTGGCGAAGGAGCGGGTGTGATGTTTGAGTTGCAAAACAGCGATGCGTATATGCGCTTGTTTAACGCAGGTGGCTGGACGCTGCTCACTGCAATCAATTTGATGCTGTTCAGTCTGGTGCACAATCCGTGTTCCACTACGTTGTACACGATTTACAAAGAGACCAAAAGCGCTAAATGGACGGCGATTTCAGCCTTCTTACCGATCATCATGGGCCTGCTATTGTGCTTTTTCGTCGCCCAAATTTGGCGTTTGGTCCAAGGCATGGGCTAATTTCAAGGCATACAGAGCGATGCAGAATCGTGATCTTGCGCTGAAATTTGTTCAGTGCTTTTGTGATGGAGATATCGATGGTATCAAGCATTTGCTTGCGCCCGATCTGCGCTTTCGGGGGCCTCTGCTTGCATTTGATAGCGCTGCTGATTATTGCGATGCGCTGCAAAAAGATCCGCCCGAACAATGCAATTATCGCATTTTGAGTTTGACCGAAGGTGAAGAACAGGTAGCTGTATTTTATGAATTGAATAAAGACGGACACACGCTGCCAATCGCGCAGCTTTTTACCATTCGGGACGGCTTGATTGCCGAAATTCTGCTGATTTTTGATAGCAGTGACTTTAAGTGAGCAGTGTAAAATTTTTAGGATCAAAGGGCTGTGAGGGCCCAAACAAAAAAAGTCCGGTTTCAATTATTGAAGCCGGACTTTTTTATGTAAAAATGGCACGCTGTCATTGACCGCGATGCGGTAGCGGTCCGCGCTGACCATGTTGCATTGATCGTTCCGGATGGTGCGGCGGCGGTCCAAAATCGGGGCCGGGTTTGCCGGAAAGCAGGTGCAGATCGAATTTCTCTCGCTGTTCGGGCGTCAGCAAATTGCGCACATCACGCTGGTGACGCAGGTGCAGCATCTGCAGATCGGCTTCGATAGCGTGCATTTGCTCAACAACTTTGCGCACCTTGCCTTCGTCGAAGCTGTCTGCTGTCATCGCAGCTTTCAAATCTGCATCGAGCGATTCGCGTTTGGCTTTCAGCGGCAAAGCCTCCTTTTCGAGTTGCAGCCGCAAAGATTGCACTTTAGCTTGCTGTTCTTCGTTCAGATCGCCCATCATTTTGCCGGGTTTTGGCGGTGCAGATCCTGGCTGCGGATGCGGTTGGGCTATCAATTGGGTCGCCAGCAAAGTGCCAGTCACCAGAATGCCGAATAAGAGTTTCCTGTTCATAATCATTCTCCTTTTGGTTTCGTTTTTAATTTGCCGCTGCTCTATCAGCGATAGAGCGGGCGTTGTGTTTATCGACGTTTCGGATTATGCGGGCCATTCTCGTGCCGGTGAGGTGGCTCCATTCTGCGCAGCATTTGGCCAAACAGATGATTGAGTTTGCGCTGCTGATCTGGCGTGCAGAGCTTTTTCAATGCCAAAAAATGGTGAAAAGTCTCGCGCTCCAATTGTGCTTGCAAATGCCCGATTTCACCGGCAATCGAATCAGCGCGTGCTGCATCCGATGATGCTGCGGTGAGCTGCTGAAATTGCTCTTCCTTAAGCTGGCGAATAGCCTGCTGAATGCGCGAAGCCTGCTCAAAATGGCTGTGTTGCAGTTCGGCAAATTGTTGCACCTGCTGTTGGCTCAATCCCAGCTCGCGGTGCAAAAATCGCGGGTCAGGCGGTTGCGGCCCGGGCATTTCATGCGGCGGAGGCAGTCGATGCTGTTGGTACCACACTGTTGCAAGCGCTGAAATATTCATCACCACCAACAAGGCAATCCCCCAAAATACCAGCTGCTTTTTTTTGAAATAGTCCATTTTAATTCCCTGTGGATGTGAGTTGATATTGATTGATTTCCGGTGCTTGCAAGCCATAGCTTTCGATGAGATGGTCAAGACTGTCGGTCGTTTGCATAGACTCAGACGGCTTGCCGATTTGAATGCCTATAAACACGCTCATTGCGAACATGACTGCCAGCAAAACAGGCCGCAACTTGCTGGCGCGTGGCACGCTCTCTGGTTCCACAACATTCAGCGCATCGAGACGGTTGCGCAACCGCATACTGAAAAACGCGCTGGCCTTAATTGCCGGCCGCTTTTCGAGCGCATGCAATGTTTTTTGCACCTCGCGCTCAATGGCTTGTCTGCGATCTTCTTTCTGTGTCATAGCTCACCTTCTCGAAATTCATTATTTGGACAATCTTAATGGACAAAACTTGCGGTCTAAATTTGATTTTTGTAGTAGCTGTGTAATTTGTTTTGCAGAGCTTTTTTTGCGCGATTGAGCAGCGACTCAACTGCCGGCACGCTTGTGCCCATGACCTTCGCGATCTCCTTGTAGCTCAAGCCCTCGAACTTGCTCAAATTGAAAGCAATCTTCTGATTCTCGGCCAGGCTGTCGATGGCGTTTGTCAAAACACGTACCCTTTCACTTTGCTCCAAATCGGCGTGCGGATCAGCCGTTTTCGCATCCGGCACTTCCTGCGCTTTTTCATCGCTGGAGAAGGCAGTCTGCAAATTTCTTATCCAGCGCAGACGCTTGTGCTTTTTGACAAAATTAAGCGATTTGTTGATCGCAATGCGATAAAGCCAGGTTGAAATGCTGGCATCGCCGCGGAAGCGCTCGATGGCTTTAAAGACTTCTATAAAGACTTCTTGCGCGAGGTCTTCCGCATCAGCCTGATTGTGGACGAAGTTAAAGCACGTGCTGACAATCTGGTCTTTGTAACGCTCGACCAGTTCACCAAATGCATCGGATTTGTTCTGCTGCAATGCAGCGATAAGTTCGTGTTCGGTCATCAGGCAGCCTGCTCAATCAATTTGTCTTTTCACGGATTAGACAATCGGCTTGCGAAAAACTTGCGGTCGAAAATGCAAAAAAACTGCATGCATTGCTAAACATGCCTTACGAAAAGGCGATATTTGCGACTGTTTGAATATTTGATTCGCGTTGAGCATTTAGTTGACAATAAGCGCTACAATATGTATATTCAACGCTTTATCTAATGGAAAAAGTCGATATGGCTACAGCCGATTTGCTTTTTGATTCAGTTGAAAATGGTATCAAAACACCGACAGCAAATCGCAGAAAACATCATGCAGCAGTCGACAGGACATTGTTGAGCTGGAGATTCTATGCCCCAGAATGAGTTGCCAAAAACATATGACCCCAAACAGGTCGAAGATCGCATCTACGGATTTTGGCTGGAGAAAAACTACTTCCACGCGGAACCGAATCCTGACAAAACCCCATATACTATCGTCATTCCGCCGCCCAATGTGACAGACCGCCTGCACATGGGCCATGCTTACAACAATACCATTCAGGACATGATCATCCGGTTCAAAAAAATGCGTGGATTCGAAACGCTGTGGATGCCCGGTACCGATCATGCAGGCATCGCCACGCAAACCGTGATGGAGCGCAGCCTTAAAAAAGAAGGCAAATCTCGCTACGATGTCGGTCGCGAAAAATTTGTTGAGTTGACGTGGGAGTGGAAGGAAAAGCACGGCTCGATTATTATCAATCAGCTCAAGAAGCTGGGCTGCGCTTGTGATTGGGAACGTGAACGATTCACCATGGACGAAGGCCTGTCAAAAGCAGTTGAGTTGGTGTTCATTAAGCTTTATGACAAAGGGCTGATTTACAAAGGAAACCGCATTGTCAACTGGGATCCGGCCTCAGCCACTGCGCTGTCTGATGATGAGGTGGAATTCGAGGAAGTGCAAGGCAAACTCTATCACATCCGATATAAGTTAAAAGACAGTGACGAATTCATCACGGTCGCCACCACCCGGCCCGAAACCCTGCTTGGCGATACCGGTGTGGCCATCGCGCTCGACGATGAAGCCAAGCAGCGTCTGATCGGCAAGACAGTGATCATCCCGTTTGTCAATCGCGAAGTGACGATTTTTGCCGACGAACACGTCGATAAAGAATTCGGTACCGGATTTGTGAAAGCAACCCCGGCCCACGATCCCAACGATTTTGATATGGGCAAGCGCCACGGGCTTGCACAGGTGATCATGCTCGATCACGATGCGCGCATATTGCCGGTTTGTCAGGTTGTGGAGGGCACCGAGCGCAAGGATGAATTGCCGGTACCGGAATTCCTCGCCGGACTGGATCGCTTTGAAGCGCGCAAAAAAATTGTAGCTGCTCTGGAAGAAATGGGCCAGATTGAAAAGATCGAAGAGTATACACATTCGGTTGGCCATAGCTACCGCTCAAAAGTGCCGATCGAGCCCTACTTGTCGGAACAATGGTTCGTCAAAATGAAGCCGCTTGCGGAAGCCGCGCTCGAAGCTGTGACCAGCGGTAAAATCAAGCTCTATCCCGAAGGCAAATGGGATCGCACCTACGCACACTGGATGACCAATGTGCGCGACTGGTGTATCTCTCGGCAATTGTGGTGGGGACACCGCATTCCGGTTTGGTACAACGACAACGGCGATATCAAAGTGTGCGCTGATGACCCATCGACACCCGGAGATCGCTACAAGCAGGACCCGGATGTGCTCGATACCTGGTTTTCATCGCAACTCTGGCCATTTTCGACCTTGGGCTGGCCTGAAAAAAATGCCGACCTCGACTACTTTTACCCGACCAACACGCTCGTAACCGGCCCGGACATTATTTTCTTTTGGGTGGCGCGCATGATCATGGCGGGCCTGGAATTTATGGGCGATATTCCGTTCGATAGTGTGTATTTCAACGGCATCATCCGTGATGTACATGGCAAAAAAATGAGCAAGACTCTCGGCAATGGTATCGATCCACTCGCAATGATTGATAAATACAGCGCAGACGCCGTGCGCTATTCTTTGCTCGCGCTCTCTTCCGAAGGGCAGGATATTAATCTGGCGATCAAGGATTTCGAAATCGGCCGCAATTTCAGCAATAAACTATGGAACGCCTTCCGTTTTGTAGCGATGAATCTGGAAGATGGTGCTGCTGCAAAGGCGAACCTGGCAGGCATTCAGGAATTGCGGGAAAAAAGCTTGCTCGATCTCGCTGACGAATGGATTTTAAGTCGGTACTCGGAAACCGTGATCCGCATCACCGCGGCGATGGAAAAGTTCAAATTTCACGATGTCAACAGCGCCTTGCACAGCTTTTTCTGGGGCGAATTCTGTGATTGGTATCTTGAACTGATCAAGCCCCGACTGTTTGGTGACGATGCGGCCCGCAAGCAGGCGACCCAGGCAACAGCCGTTTTTGCGCTGCGGGGATTACTGCGTTTGCTGCATCCGATCATCCCGTTTATTACCGAAGAAATCTGGCAGCAAATCGGTGCCGAAGTCAGCGAAAGCATTATGCTGACGGACTGGCCGGAATCTGAAGCGGTCTTTGCAGACAGGGATGTGGAAGCGCGCATGGCTTTGCTGCAAGCCGCAATCATGGCGGTGCGCAACATCCGCGGCGAACTCAATGTGCCGCCGCAGAAATATGCCGATGTGTTGATCTCGGGTGCGGATGTGGATACGGCGGAATTGCTGCAAACCAACATGGCCTATTTTTCTCATTTGGCGCGTATATCCAGCGTTCAGGCTTCGGCGCATATCGAGCGCCCCAAATTGTCGGCGACCAGCGTTGTGCGCAAACTTGAAATTTTCATGCCGCTGGAAGGCTTGATCGATATTGACGTTGAAAGACAGCGTTTGAGCAAAGAAAAAACGCGACTCGAAGGACAAGTCTCTGGCTTGCAGCGCAAACTGCAAAATAAAGACTTCCTTGCCAAGGCGCCGCAACAGGTGGTCGAAAACGAGCAGCGCAAGCTCAATGATTTCAAGCTCATGCTGGAGAAGATTGAGGCGAACCTCGCGCAGTTGGCGGGGTGAAATCGATGCCAATCAGTGACATTCATGCTTGTATTTTGCAAAAGCAATATCGAATTTCCGAACACGCTATCAAGAGAATGATTGGGAGAGCGATTGAGCGCATCGAAGCGGTTGAAGCTATTTTGAATGGTGAAATCATTGAAGAATATCCGGATGACAAATATTCGCCAAGTTGTTTCATTTATGGAAAAACCAATGCTGGTCGCGACTTACACATTCAAGTTTCGCTACCACCCAGAGTAATCATTATTACTACATATGACCCGGATCCCGGCAAATGGATCGATTGTCGGGTCAGGAGAAGCTAAGATGAAATGCGTATTTTGCGGCGGGGACGTTGAAAAAAGGGTTGTTACTTTCATCTACGATGAGAACGATGACTATTTTTTCATCGAAAATGTGCCTGCTGAAGTTTGCGCGCGTTGTGGCGAGAAGACTTATTCGCCTGAAGTGACCAATGAGTTACTGAAACTGGCAAAGCGTAAAGGCAAGCCGACAAAAACCTTGAATGTGCCGGTATTTGAGTTTGGTGTGGCGAGATAATGCTCGCACGCAACAAGATGTCGATAATGAGCAGGGCAAGCTCAGCGACTTCAAGCCCGCGCTGAAAAATTTGAATTAATTCTTGTATAGTTAGCAGCACGGATGTGTTATCCATATTGCCACTCAAAAATATCTTTTGCAAGAGCTTGATTTTACGAAAACCAAAATGCTCACAGGCTGCGGGCATACTGAAAAGGATGGATAGGATGATGAAAAGAAATGCAAAAATCTGTGCATTGATCGCATTTTCAATTTCGCTAATCACTACACTCACTGCCCAGGAAAAAATCGCGATTACCATTTATAACCAAAACCTGGCGCTGGTGTACGAACAGCGCGAATTGAGCATCCCGTCGGGACTGAATGCCATCAGCTTTCCGGAAGTGGCGGCGCAAATCGATCCGACCTCGGTGCAGATCAGCGTACTGAATGACCCGGCGACTTGCCTGATTCGCGAACAGAATTACGAATATGACCTGGTCAATAGCGACAAAATTTTTAACAAGTTTCTGGAAAAGGAGATCGCTTTTTCCACCAAAAGCAGCGGCGAAATCAAAGGCATTTTGCTGAGCGCTGGCGGCGGCGATTTTGTGCTGCGTAACACCGATGGCAGCCTGCTGGTGCTGTCAAAAAGCGATATTCTGGCAACATCATTCCCGTCACTACCGGATGGCTTGAAAGCGCGACCGACGCTGGTATGGCTGGCCCAGAATTCGGGCAGCGTTCGCCGTACCGTCGAAGTCAGCTACCTGACGCGCGGCATCCAGTGGCATGCTGAATATGTCGGCGTGCTCGATGAAAAGGACGCCAATCTGAAATTGAATGGCTGGGTTTCGATTGACAACCAGTCTGGTGCGAATTACAAAGATGCCAAACTCAAACTGGTCGCGGGCGATGTCAATTTGGTCGATGAACGTCGGCAGCCGGTTTTTAAAGGTCGGACAGAAGCTCTGGCGATGGTGGCAGATGCACCACAATTTGAAGAAAAAAGCTTTTTTGAATATCATCTTTACACCTTGCAGCGCCCCGCGACTTTGCAGGAAAATCAGATTAAGCAGATTACCTTTTTTCCGGAATCGAAAACGCAGGTGCAAAAGGAGTTTGTGTACGAAGCGCAGAAAGATCAACGCAGTGTAAATGTTCAGGTAGTTTTCAAAAATGCGAAGGAAGCCGGTCTCGGCATGCCGCTGCCCGAAGGCAAAGTGCGCATCTATAAATCCGACAGCGATGGCTCCCAAATTTTTGTCGGCGAGGATCGTATTTCGCACACGCCAAAGGATGAAGAAATTCGTCTGACCATAGGCAAAGCTTTCGATATTGTCGGCGAGCGCCAGCAACTACGGGACGAAGCCCTCGGCCGGCGCGCCCGCGAGCAGGAATTTGAGATCAAACTGCGCAATCACAAAGATGACGACGTGACCGTGAAAGTGATCGAGCGTTTTTATGGTGATTGGGAAATCCGCAGCGCCAGCCAGCAACCGGTCTCCAAAACGGCGGAAAAAGCCGAGTGGCAGGTGCGGTTGCCGAAAAACGGCGAAACTACACTGCAGTTCACTGTTCGTCTGCGCTGGTGAATTCAATGAGCGATTTGCAATGAGCAATGATCAATTGAAGAGAGTTCTTTGGAATGATTTGATCACCCAATTTGCCGGAGAGTAACCAAATCGCATGCGGTCGTTAGGAAATATAGATATCCAGTTTGTGAAAGGCATCGGCGAGTACCGCGCCAAAATTTTGCGGGCACATCACATTGCCACGCTGGAAGATTTGGTCTATTTTTTTCCGCGACGCTATCTTGACCGCAGCACAGTCACAGCCATCCGCGATCTGCGTGAAGGCGATGAAACCACGGTAGTCGGCAAAGTGGTTTCGAGCCAAATTCAGACCGGCCGTAAGGATCGTCTGGTTGTGCTGATCGGCGACGGTACGGGCTTTTTGCAGTGCGTCTGGTTCAATATGATCAACTTTTGGCGCAAGCAGTTTGAAGTCGGTGAAAGTGTGTCGATTTCCGGCAAAGTTGGCTATTTCAACGGTTTCCAGATCGCTCATCCGGATTTTGACAAGCTCGATGAAGCCGGCGACTGGCAAACGATCAACACCGGCGTGATCGTGCCGATGTATTCGTCGACAGAAGCACTGGCCAAGGCTGGTTTTACCAGTAAAGGCTTTCGTAAATTGTTGCACAAAACGCTGGCAACCTATGAAGATTTGATTGTGGAGTCCCTGCCGGATGAGCTGATCAGCGAGCATGATTTGATTTCGCTGAAGCAAGCGTTGAAGCAAATTCATTATCCACAAACAGATGAAGAGCTTGCATCGGCACAAAAACGGCTTAAATTTGACGAGTTGTTTTTTCTGGAATTGATGCTGGCGGTCCGGCGCAAAAATTATCGCGGCATGGCCAACGGCATTTCATTTCAGGATGTCGGTGATCGCACGCGACGGCTCATTGAAATGCTTGATTTTGAACTTACCACTGCACAACGACGCGTCCTGCGTGAAATCTGGACCGATATGAAAAGTACTCAGCCAATGAACCGGTTGGTGCAAGGCGATGTCGGTTCGGGCAAAACCATCGTTGCGCTGATTGCCATGTTGATGGCAGTGGAAAATGGCTATCAGGCCGCGATGATGGCACCGACCGAGATTCTGGCAGAACAGCATTATCTCACCGTGCACAAATTGCTCGAAGCCGTCGATGTGCCGGTGCGCTTGCTGATTGGTGGCCTGCCGAAAAAGGCGCGCGAGCAGGCCCTGGCAGAAATTGCCGGCGGCGAAGTGATGGTGGTGGTCGGCACCCATGCGCTGATTCAGCCGGATGTGCATTATCATAATCTGGGCATGGCAATCGTGGATGAGCAGCACCGATTTGGCGTGCTGCAACGTGCGGCGCTCAAACAAAAAGGCCGCCAGCCTGATGTGCTGGTGATGACGGCGACGCCTATTCCGCGCACGCTTTCGATGACGTTGTATGGTGATCTCGATGTCTCGATCATCGATGAATTGCCGGCGGGGCGCAAGCCTGTCCGCACGGTATCCCGCGACAGTCGCAAGCGCAAGGATGTCTACCATTATGTGCGCGATGAGTTACTGCAGGGCGCACAGGCTTATATTGTTTTTCCACTGGTCGAAGAGTCGGAAAAACTGGATTTGCGCGCGGCGCAGGAAACATACGAAAAAGTTAAAACCGGTTTTTTTGATCAATTCAAGGTTGGCTTGTTGCATGGCCGCATGACTTCAGACGAAAAAGAAACGGTGATGGCGCAATTCAAGTCCGCGGAGCTTGACTTGCTGATTGCGACCACAGTCATCGAAGTGGGCGTAGATGTAGCAAATGCGACGATTATGGTGATCGAGCACGCCGATCGATTTGGCCTGACGCAGTTGCACCAACTGCGCGGGAGAGTGGGCCGTGGCCAGAAAGAGAGTGTCTGTATTTTAATCGTCGATAAGCCACTTTCCAGCGAGGCCAGGCGGCGCGTCAACACCATGTGCGAAACCAATGATGGCTTTCGCATTGCAGAAGTAGACTTGGAGATACGCGGGCCGGGCGAGTTCTTCGGCACGCGCCAGCACGGCATGCCGGATTTGCGGTTGGCAAACATCTTGGCCGATTCGGATATTCTGGTTCAAGCGCGCGAAGCAGCTTTTCGTGTTGTGGAAGATGAACAAGCCTTTCAAAAGGTACTGGCACGGGCGCAGCGATACACTTTTTTCCAGCGCTATCGCGAACGTATGGAATTGACTGCAGTTGGATAATTGGCAAGATTGTAGCAATCGAGTTTAAGCGAAAGTGTCGCCGTCAAAAAATAAATGATTCGATTTTTATAAAAACGTTATAGAGCAAAAGATAAACTTTGCACAAAATACATTTATTTCGGAGGGTTGAATGTTAGAAAAGTTTAAAACACCAAAGGCTATCACGGCTGGAGTTGTCTTCCTGATCTCATTCGTCGTCTACCTTTCGACGATGGCACAGACAACGTCCTTTTGGGATTGCGGGGAATTCATCGCCTGTGCCTACACGCTTGGCATCCCGCATCCGCCGGGTTCGCCGTTGTATCTTTTGGTGGGACGTATTTTCGCCATGATTCCTACCGAGCAGATCGCAGCGATGTTTGTTTCCAGCAGCGAAGCAAATTTCGCGATGCCGTTTGGCTATGAGATTGGTTGGCGCGTTAATCTGATGTCGCCACTCTTGAGCGCTTTTTCAGCAATGTTCACCTTTCTGATTATTGTGCGTTTTCTCGAAATGTGGCAAGGGAAAGCTCAGGATACTGAAAAAAAAGTCATCCATTACGCTAGCGGCGTGATCGGCGCCCTGGCTTTCGCATTCTCAGACAGCCAGTGGTTCAACTCAGTTGAATCGGAAGTGTATGCCGCTTCACTTTTTTTTACAGCAATCGTCGTCTGGCTCATTTTGCGCTGGGCAGATCAGGAGCACCGCCCTGATTCTGATAAATGGATCGTGCTGATTTTTTATGTGGTTGGACTTGCACTCGGCGTACATTTACTTAACCTGCTGGCCCTGCCAACGATCTTTTTAATAATTTATTTCCAACGCAAAGAAATAGATTGGGAATCCTTCCTGATTTTTGCTGGCCTAAGCACACTTGCATTTGTTGGGATTTATCCCGGCGTGGTCAAGGGCATACCGCAGATCATTCAAACCCTATCTTTTGTTGCTGTGGGCGCGTTTGTGCTGGTGCTGGTGCTGGTCACCAACTATTTTATCAAAAATCGCAACCGCAATGCGGGCCTGGTGATGATGTGTTTGTTGATGGTCGTGGTAGGCTATTCAACCTATTCCACGATTTATATTCGCTCATCTCTGGATCCGGTTATCGATGAAAACGATCCCGATACTCCGGCTAAATTTGTTAAATACTTGAATCGTGAACAGTATGGGGATTGGTCCATTTTCGATCGCCGTGCTGATGTGTGGGAATATCAGTTCAAAAAAATGTATGTGCGCTATTTCGGTTGGCAGTTTATCGGCAAAGGCACCAACAAAGCTGCTGACGGATTGCTTGCTGACACCATCTCTTTCCGCGGTTTGATGGGCCTGCCATTTCTGATCGGATTGCTGGGCATGGTTCACCACTTTTTGCGAGATTGGCGGCGGGCGTCGAGTGTCATGACGCTGTTTATTATGACCGGTCTCGCCATTGTTTATTACCTCAATCAGGAGGACCCCCAGCCCAGGGAGCGCGATTACGCGTATACCGGCTCCTTCTTTGCCTTTGCAATCTGGATCGGAATCGGCACGTCGTTTTTGCTCGAATTGGCGCGAGATGCCTTTCGAGAAAATGTCGGCTATCGCAAAATTGCAGCAGGTGTGCTCGCGGGTGTCTTGCTGTTCGCGGTGCCGGGCAACATGCTAAGCTTTAACTATGCAGATCACAACCGCAAAGGCAATTTTGTAGCCTATGATTACTCAAAAAATATTCTCGAAACCTGCGAACCCAATGCAATTATTTTCACCAATGGGGACAATGATACCTTCCCATTGTGGTTTTTGCAAACCGTCTATGGTATCCGTAACGATGTGCGCGTGATCAATTTGAGCTTGCTCAATACCGATTGGTACATCAAGCAATTGCGGGATCACGAGCCCAAGGTACCGATCAACCTGACCGATGCCCAGATAGATGGCTTAGCGCCTCGAGGCTGGAAAGAGCAGGAATTCAACATGAATATCGTTTCCCAGGAATTGCACGATGAGTGGGTCGAAAAAATACAAGCGATCGATTCGACTTATGTCAACAACAGCAAGCCTGGTTTGCGATTTAATATGCGGCCAACGCTGATCACGCCATACGGCAATGGCATTCGGATACAGGATATGATGATTCTGCACATTCTGGAAGCCAACCGCTTCAAACGCCCTGTTTATTTTGCCGTGACCGTTGCTCCAAGCAATTTGCTTGGAATGGATGAATTTATGCGTATGGATGGATTAGCGTTCAAGCTGATGCCGATAAAAGTTGCTCGCCGGTTCGCTGATCCCGAAATCATTCGTAAGAACCTGTTTGAAAAATACAGCTACCGCAATCTCGATAACCCGGAAGTTTACTACAATGACAATATTATCGCTTTGCTGGGCAATTATCGTTCTTCCTTCATGACGCTGATGTCTGCTTACATGAGCAAAGGACAGGAAGAAAAGGCCTTGGAAGCAATCGACCGAATGAATGAAGTCGTTCCGGAAAGTGTCATTCCGCCACCCGATATGGACTACAGCCTGTATATCGGCAGATTGTATCAACAGCTCGGACGTCCTGAGGAATTCAAGAAGAGAGTGGACCGCTATGCCTATCGCGAAGATCTCTCACCGGAAATGCAATTGCAGTTTCTCAGCATTTATGCTGACTGGCTAAATGACAAAGATGCAGCAAGAGAGTATGCAAGGCGTTTGACGCAACAAGAGGGCACGCGATCGGAAGCGTTTGAATTTTTGATTTCAAGGGCAGCGCTGGATGGCGACTTCAAGCAAGGTGCGGAGTGGGCGAATGAATGGGCGACGTTGGAGCCTCAAAATCAGGCTGTACAGAGCCGATTGGAAGAACTCAACAAGCTGGCTGCATCCCGCGATTCCAGCGCTGTTCAAGATAGCGCAGGATTGAAATAGCGCTTGATGTCGGCTCCGATTGAAATGCCACGATTGAGCGTCATTATTCCGCATTATAATGGCAAAGAAATTCTGCTGCGCTGCTTGCAAGCGCTGGGTGACGATGCCGCTTTTCCTGTTGAGGTGCTGGTCGTTGACAACGCTTCGGTTGACGACAGCATCGAGGCGGCAAAAAGCGCCTTTCCTGCGATTCGGGTTGTCCGATCCGAGAAAAATCTCGGTTATGCGGGAGGGTGCAATCTCGGTATGCAGGCGGCACGCGCGGATTTTTTTGTGCTGCTCAACAACGATGCGATGATTAGCGTGAGTGAGCTACAGAAGCTTTGGCATGTCGTGCAAAAGCAACCTGAAATCGCTGCAGTGCAGCCCAAAATACGGTCCATTACCAATACAACGTGTTTTGATTATGCGGGAGCTGCAGGCGGCTTCATCGATGTGATGGGCTTTCCTTTTGCACGTGGCCGCATCTTTTTTACGATTGAAGAAGATACGGGGCAGTACGATCAGCCTGGCGATATTTTTTGGGCCAGTGGCACGTGCACATTGCTACGCCGAGAAGCTGTTGAAAAAACCGGCTTGCTGGATGAAAGCTTTTTCGCCCACATGGAAGAGATCGATTTGAACTGGCGATTTCATTTGCTCGGCTACCGTGTGTGGTACGAGCCTGGCGCGGTGGTTCATCACGATGCCGGAACCACCCTGCGGCCGGAAACGCCGATGAAAATCTATCTCAACCATCGCAATAGCTTGCTGATGCTGCTAAAGAATTACCGTTGGCCAACGCTGTGCCTTCTTTTTCCTCTCAGGCTGATTCTGGAAGTGATTGCAGTGCTTTTTGTGCTTGTGCAGCGCGATGTACCGCAGGCGAAGGCCATTGTCAGGGGGTGCCTCGCTGTTGGTTTGGCCTTGCCGCAAACCTTGCGAGCGCGTAAAATTGTGCAAAAAAAGCGCATTTTGTCAGATGCGCAAGTATTTCGCCGCATGTTTAAGAACAGCATTGTTGTGCAATATTTCCTCTTGAAAAGAAAAACCTTCGAAAGTTTGGATATTTGATCGTTTCGACAGAACAACACATACAGATGGAAAGCGTGCCATGCCCGGCATGCCATACGAAAAACAGCTCTATAAAGCTGCGCGTACCAGATCGCTTCAGTGCGGAAGATGAAACGCCATTTGTATTGGTAGAGTGCCGAAAATGTGGTTTGCTTTATCTCAATCCAAGGCCGATTGAAGAGCAGAGTGGTGCTTTTTATGAGAATGATGCTTACAATCCCTTCATTTCGGCAAAAACGGAAAAAAACACATTCGACCGGCTCTACGATCGCATCCGCAAACACAATAACCGCAGCAAGCGCAAACTGATCGAGCGCCATCTGTCCGGCCCTGGACGGCTACTCGATGTTGGCTGCGGCACAGGTGAATTTCTGGCTGAAATGGCGAGTGTGGGTTGGCAGGTTCGCGGAATTGAACGCGATGCCAAAGCTGCTGCTTATGCCGTGGAGAAATTACGAGTCAATGTCGTGCGTGGTACGCTTGATTCCATGCCTTCGGTAGAAGCTTCCTTTGATGTGGTGACGATGTGGCATGTGCTGGAGCATGTCTATAATCCGCATAAAACGCTTATGCAAATCCGCGACCTGCTTAAGGAAGGCGGATTGCTGGTTGTTGCGGTGCCCAATGCGCATAGTCTTGATGCAAAGATTTACCAGCAGAATTGGGTGGCTTATGATGCGCCGCGCCATTTGCAGCATTTTAATTTTAAATCGTTGCGCGGGCTATGTGAAATGCATGGATTTTCTGTGCTGAAGAAAGCGCTGCTACCTGTCGATTCATTTTTTAATGCGCTGATGAGCGAAAAACTGCAAGAACAAAAAGGCGGAAGCAGCGTGCTGCGGCCCCTTCGATGGCTGCGAGCAGGGATCGTCGCGAACACCGCCGTCGTATTGGGAAAATTCAGCAATTATTTCTCAAAGCCGGTCGGCTCAACCTTGCTTGTGGTTTTTCGAAAATAGCGCGTCGATTTGAATCGGATGCATATCTGTCAGACAATGCTATTGATTATGAAACCAATGCGGATGTGGGTCATTCTACAAGGGTAATCCTGTTGCCGATTTCGTGTAAACAGGCAGCGAATGGCAACCTCAATTTGGTGTTTTTGGGAGATTCGTGAGATGGAAAAGAAATTTTTAGTCGGTATTTTACTACTTGCGCTCGCCACAATGAGCTGTCAGCGCAAGCCCGAATCCATGGGCAGCGATACCGGCGTAACGATCGTAGCGGATAGCACACTTTACTCTACCATCCAGCCTGCGATCGAAGCGGCATTGCAGCAGGAGATTTACACACCGCAGCCGGAATATTTGTTGAAAGTCAGCTATCTGCCGCCAGAAGAATTGAATAAAGTGGTTGTACGCCCTAATATTGTCTTAGCTGGTATACTGGGAGCGGAAGATAAAATTTCCAAACAAATTCATACAATGCTGCCAGCCTCGGCTATCGAGCAAGTCGAACGCGGCGAAAGTTTTGTTTTTCGCAAAGAAGATCCATGGGCGAAAAAGCAGCTCTTGCTGGTGCTGGTGGCAAACGACGATATTTCGTTGATGGAGCAGATCGCGACCAATAGCGATTATTTATTTGACGTTATTCGAGACCGCATCATTAGTCAAACCAAGACTGAAATGTATTCGCAATATGAGCAGAAGAGTATCAGTGATGAACTGCTCGAAAAATATGGCTGGGCTTTGCGGATACAGCATGATTACAATCTGTGGAAAGACGAAGCCGATGACCAGTTTGTGATGCTGCGCAGAACGTCACCGGAGCGCTGGCTGTTTGTCTATTGGGAAGATGTCAGCAATCCGGATAGTGTCAATGCGGAATGGGCAATCTCGCGTCGCAACAAAATTGGACTGCTGCATTATGAGCGCGATCAGATTGCAGAACAGTATTTAAGCATCAAGGAAACCGACTTTGCCGGACGCCGTGCGACACAACTGCAGGGCTTGTGGGAAAATGATGTCAAGGTTGCTGGCGGTCCATTTAAAGCTTTTGCATTTTATGATGAGGATACCCAGCGTGGCTATCTCGTTGATGTATCTGCTTTTGCTCCCGGACAGGAAAAAGAATCTCTTGTTCGGCAATTGGAAATCATGGCACGGACTTTTTATACAGCTGCGGATGAACAGCGTGCCAACGGCAGTTAGTCTTTCGCTTTCGCCTACGAAATGCGTGTTTCAACCGTTCGCCGCAATCCAGATGAAACGGTGGAGTGCTCAAGGAAATGCGCGGGCCAACGGTTTCGGCGCGCTGAATGCAACGGCGCAATAACAGCACATGTGGCTGGAACGCCTGCTGCTTACTCGCCACTGAACGGTGTCGATTCACTTGATTCGACAGTGCCAATGGCCGCTGGAACAATTGATTCTTATTGATAAAAAAACAACCCGCATAGTGGGAAGGATGAGGAGGAAGGGAAGCAGCCGCTGGTCGCGCTGCGATAGAAAAGATGAAAAAGATTGCACTGCTCGGTACATTTATCCGTGACCGGATTGTGCCACTGACTGGCCCGGAAGTACAATGCTTGGGCGGACTGTATCACAGCGTTGCCTTTACATCGCTGCTCGGCGACGCTGATTTTCGAATTATGCCGTTTGCAAGGGTAGGGCAAGATTTTTTTGAAATCGTACAGGAAACTTTGCGGCCATTTGCAAATATCGACCTTTCGCATCTGATCATAGATTCGCAAAAAAACACAGCCGTAAAGCTCATTTATAAAACCCCAACAAGCCGGGATGAAGTGACTTCCGCACTCATGGCGCCGCTGCAACCACACGAATTGCAAGCTTGTACCCAGGCGGATGGCATTGTGGTGAATTTGATCACCGGAGGCGATGTCAGTTTGGAGTCGGTACAGTGGTTGTCGCAAAATTGCGATGCGCCAATTTATCTCGATTTTCATTCGCTCGCACTCGGATTTGATGAAAGCGGTATGCGATACTACCGCAGGCCATCAGGGTGGCAAGACTGGTTGCGAGCGGTTGACTTCGTGCAAATGAACGAAGGTGAAGCGGCATGCCTGAGTGGCACGAACAATTTTGAAGACTGGCTGCACTTTCTGCACACATGCCTAGACGAATTCAATTTGTCGGGTATGCATGTGACAGTAGGTGAGCATGGTGTTTTGTCCGGCACACGCGGAATGGACGGTCGACACCTGGTACAACATGTGCCCGGACTGAACAATGGCATTGTGGTGCGGGACATCATCGGCTGTGGTGATGCATTTGGCGCATCGTTTTTGGTGCATTATTTAACCAATAACGACTATTGGGCAGCCGTTGCGTTTGCAAACCAGATTGCTGCGCATAACACAACTTTCATGGGATCCATCACACGGGAAATTTATAGCGAACACATTCAACCTTATGCAACTTTTGAAAAATAGAATTCTGGTCACGGGGGCTTATGGTTTGCTCGGCTCAAATTTGCTTGAATTAAGCATAGGCAATTATACGCTTTATGGCATGGCGAGAGCGTTGCGCCCTGATGTCAATATGCCGGGTATTGAATACATTGAAGGCGACATTGTCGATCGCAAGCGAGTGTTGGATGTTATCAAAGCTGTTCAGCCGAATGTGATTATCAATGCTGCGGCGTATACAAATGTAGACGGAAGTGAAGATGACCGCGAAGCTTGCTGGAAAACCAATGTTGACGGTGTCGCCAATCTTGCCTACGCAGCCAAACTCATCGATGCGCGACTGGTGCACGTCTCTACAGACTATGTTTTCGATGGCACCAAAAAATCACCCTACAAAGAAGATGACCGCGTCAATCCGTTGGGATTTTACGCCAAATCAAAACTTGCCGGAGAGAATGCGTTGATTGCTGCTGGTGCGAATGCTGCCATAGCACGCACAATGATCCTTTATGGCAAATCAAAAAGTTCGGGTTTGAATTTTGTCACATGGGTAATCGAGCAGCTTCGGAGCAACAAGCCGATCCGCATTGTTGATGATCAGGTCGGTCAGCCAACCCTGGCTAGTGAGCTTGCGGAAGCGCTCATCAAGCTGGCGCTGTCCGACTGCGATGGCATTTTTCACATATCCGGCAGTGAAGCTTTGAGCCGCTATGATTTTACTCTGGAGATCGCTGACCTGTTTAGGCTCGATAAATCTTTGATTTCACGGACCACAACCGAGGCCCTGCAACAAAAAGCGCCTCGTCCGATGCATTCTGAATTTGATCTTTCTCGATTACAGGCAGAATTGGGTGTGACCATGTCTGGAGCTTGGGCAGGGTTGCAAAAATTCAAAGCGAGATACCCGCTGATATGAACAAAGAAATCGCACGTACACTCATCGTCATTCCGACATATAATGAAGCGAGCAATATAAGCAAGCTGCTCGAACGCATTTTCAAACTCAACGTCCCCAATCTGGATGTACTGTTCGTCGATGACAACTCTCCAGACAACACAGCCGGACTGATCGAAGATATCCAAAAAGACAATCCGCATGTATTTTTGATCAAGCGATCCGGGAAAATGGGATTGGGCACAGCGTATGTAGCAGGATTCGGCTATGCTCTCGAACACAAATATGACTTTATCTTTGAGATGGACGCGGATCTGTCGCACAATCCCGAAGATATCCCGCTGTTTTTGGAGCAGATTGATGACTACGACTTGGTGATTGGCTCACGCTACTTGACTGGTATGAATGTCGCCAATTGGCCGCTGTCCAGGCTGTTTTTGAGCCTGTTTGCCAATTGGTACACACGGATTATTACCGGGATGCCGTTTAAGGATTGCACCAGCGGATTCAAATGTTTTCGCCGGCATGTGCTGGAGAGCATCGGCATCGATCAAATACACAGCGATGGCTATTCCTTTCAAATCGAGTTGCATTATTTGGCCTGGAAAAAAGGCTTTCGTATTAAAGAAATGCCTATTATATTCATTGATCGCGAAAGTGGCAGCAGCAAGATGTCGCGCAAAATCATGAAAGAAGCAGCGCTGATGGTTTGGAGACTTAAATTCCGCGATATTTAGCGTCACATCGCCTGGAATTCGACAATGCATGCGGCGGGTACATCGCTCTTGAAAAGATGGCCCGGAACAGCAAACTGCCCAGGACCTGGTGGGCTGGTATAACAAGACTGGATCAAAATCGCGAATAGCGAATATGCTTCATGGCAAACCCGGTAAGCGAAACTGCGCAACAAGCAGCGGCAAACGATCGTGCCGCAACCAATCACAACCGCCGCTCCGCCGTGCCCCGCATTTCCGTCATCATTGTCAGCTACAATGTCAAAGATTTCTTGCAGCAAACTCTGTTGTCGCTGCAGCAGGCATTGCGTCCGTTTCCACATGAAATTTTTGTGGTCGACAATGCTTCTGAAGATGGCAGTGCTGAGTTGATTCGCCGTCAGTTTCCGGAAGTGAGCCTGCATGAAAGCGATAGTAATCTCGGATTTGCTAAAGCCAATAATATAGCACTGCAGCAAGCTACTGGCGACTACATCGTTTTGATCAATCCGGATACCATCGCACAGGAAGATACCTTCACCGAATTGATCGCTTTTCTGGAGAAAACGCCGGATGCCGGCATGGTGAGTTGCAAGGTGCTCAACCCTGATGGCACGCTGCAACTGGCTTGTCGCCGCAGCTTCCCCACACCGTGGGTTGCCGTGACGCGACTAACCGGGCTGAGCCGTTTTTGGCCCAAAAGCAAGCTCTTTGGAAAATACAACTTAACCTATTTGCCTGAGGATGAAATCGCCCAGGTTGATGCGGTTTCCGGTTCGTTTATGATGCTGCGCAAGCAAACAGCTGAGCAGATCGGCCCGCTCGATGAAGATTTTTTTATGTATGGTGAAGACTTGGATTGGTGTTTGCGCGTCAACGAGGCTGGCTGGAAAATTTACTATGTGCCATCGACCCAAATCATCCATTTTAAGGGCGAGAGCAGCAAAAGCGCCCCTTTTGATCGCATGTTCGATTTTAACCGGGCGATGGCGCTGTTTGTCAAAAAGCATTTCCGGCAACGCTACTTTTTTATCACTTATTACTTGCTGATTCTGGCGATTTGGGCACGCGCCGCCATGAGTTTCATTAAAAGCTCCCTCGAGAAAATGCTTCCGCTCCTGATCGACGCCACCATCCTGCAGGTATCACTGGCCGCTGCCATTTTTGTGAAGTTCGGGCACTTGCAGTTTTGGCACGATTATCTGCCGGTAAATATCGTTTATAGTCTGGCGTGGTTGATTTCGCTGTTTGTCGCAGGCAGTTACAGCCATGCGCGCTATGCTGCTTTTCGTGCGGCCCTGGCCATTGTCGCCGGTTTCGTTTTTAACAGTGCCTTGACCTATTTTTTCAAACAATATGCGTTTTCTCGCGCCGTGGTTTTGTCAGCCAGTCTTTTTAACCTGCTGCTGATTGCAGGCTGGCGATTTGCTTTTAAATTACTACGTGCCTTTGGCGTTGGCCGCTTTCAGGGCACGCTTGGCAAAACGCTGCTGGCCCGCCGGACTTTGGTGGTTGGCGATTTTTCCAAGGGCGAATCGATTCTCGAAAAGCTCAAGCTGCGCATCGGTGATGGCTACGATATCATTGGCCTGGTGAGCATCAATCCGGACGACACCAATCAGCAATACAATGGCTGGCGCGTACTGGCGGATGTAGACCATATTCAGGAAGTTATTCGCCGGAAAAATGTTCAGGAAGTGATTTTCAGCACCCATCGTGTACCGTATGACCGCGTGCTGCGCGTTATTTCAGATGGCAGGTCGAGTCAAGTCAATTTTAAATTGATTCCGAGCAATTTAGACGTCATCATTGGCAAGGCCAGTATTGACCGGTTAAGTGACATTCCTCTGCTCGAAATCGATTACAAGCTGGCGCATCGCCAACACCGCCTTCTGAAGCGCGTTTTCGATGTTGCAGGCGCAGGTTTGGGATTATTGCTCGGTGCTCCATTTTTTTTGCTTTTGATTTTAATAAACGCCTTTCGGTTCCAAAAAAAGACGGTAGCACTATCCGATGGGCGAACGGCTTCACTTTATGAGCTGGCACGTGGTGGTCGTTTGGCGCGATTGTTATGGCTATTGCCAGTTTTGACCGGCCGGCTTAGCATCGTTGGACGTGATTTGCTTGCCAGTTCGGATAGCGGCGCGGACCGGCACTGGCTCAAGCCGGGATTGACCGGCCTGGTGCAGATCAACCGGCACCGCAATTTGACCGAAGAAGAACGCGAAAAATTTCAACTTTTTTATCTGACCAACTTCAATCTGATGCTTGACGTTGAAATCATTTTGAAAACGCTGCTTCAGCAAGGCAAGGCGTAGGATGATCCGATTCTGCAAAACTCGTAGTTGGGCTATATTGCGATAGTCAATGAAGATTTTTGCCTGTCTCAAACAGGCACTTGCCTATGCAGACTTCAAAAATTGGCGCTAATGAGGAAAAGGTTGTGACCGTTTTCTGCTAAACCACAGCACTTAAAGAGCCTTGATAGAAATGAAAGGTAAATCATGCAAGGTTTTATTCTGGATTTCGAAAAACCGATCATCGATTTAGAGAAAAAAATAAAAGATATGCAAGATTACGCTGCTTCAGAAGGCGTCGATTTAAATGATGAAATCGTCCGTTTTCAGGAAAAAGCGCAAAAACTGCAGCAGGAAATTTATTCTAAACTTACCCCCTGGCAGCGCGTGCAACTGGCCCGCCATCCACAGCGTCCCTATACCCGTGACTACATCGAAGGCATGGTCGATGACTTTGTGGAACTGCATGGCGACCGGGCATTCGGCGATGATCCGGCAATTATCTCAGGCGTCGGTAAAATTTCCGGCGAAAAAGTATTCCTGATCGGCCACCAAAAGGGCAGAGATACCAAACAAAAAATCTATCGCAACTTTGGCATGGCACATCCGGAGGGCTACCGAAAAGCTCTGAGGGTGATGAAAATGGCCGTGAAGTTTAAAAAGCCGATCATCTGTTTTGTCGATACGCCTGGCGCATATCCGGGAACCGGCGCGGAAGAGCGCGGGCAGGCCGAAGCGATTGCACGAAATCTTTTTGAAATGGCCAAAATGCCGGTACCGATCCTCATTATTATCATCGGCGAAGGCGCTTCCGGTGGCGCGCTCGGTATCGGTGTTGGCGACCGGGTGTTGATGATGGAAAACACCTGGTACTCTGTGATTTCGCCGGAAGGTTGTGCCGGCATCCTGTACCGAGATGATGTCACCAAAGCGCCAGTGGTAGCGGAAGCCCTGAAGCTGACTGCGCAGGATTTGCTCGAGCAGGGCGTGATCGATGAAGTCGTGGAAGAACCGGTTGGCGGCGCCCACCGCGATCCTGCTGCGGCGACGGCCATTTTAAAAGAGCATATCCTGAATAATCTCGCTACGCTAAAAGAGGTCGAGCCTGGGCAATTGATTGAAAACAGGATTGAAAAATACGGCAAAATGGGATTTTACGATAAACATCCCTATCAGGAGAAGTAAGGAGGCGAGACAATGACAGGTGTCATCCTCGATGGCAAGGGAGTTGCCAAGAAAATCGAAACAGATCTGAGTCAGCGCGTTGCTAAGTTGGCGGCCAGAACTGGCGGCAAAAAGCCCATCCTGGCGACGATTCTGGTCGGCGATGATCCGGCTTCCGCCACCTATGTGCGCATGAAAGGCAATGCCTGTGAACGCGTCGGTATGCAATCGCAAAAAGTGATTTTGCCGCAAGAAACTACGACTGAGCAGTTGCTTGCCGAAATTGACAACCTCAATGCCAATCCGGATGTGCACGGCATTTTGTTGCAGCACCCCGTGCCGCCACAAATCGATGAGCGAGCTTGTTTTGATCGCATCAGCATCGAAAAAGATGTCGACGGTGTCACCTCGCACGGCTTTGGCCGAATGGCGATGGGCGAGCGGGCATTTGGTTCTGCTACCCCGGCAGGCATTATGCGTTTGTTAGCGCACTACGACATTCCGATCAAAGGAAAACACGCAGTGGTCGTTGGCCGCAGCCCGATTCTCGGCAAGCCGATGGCGTTTATGCTGCTCAACGAACATGCCACTGTCACCATTTGCCATTCGCGCACGCAAAATCTACCCGAGCTTGTCAAGCATGCCGACATCATCGTCGGTGCTGTCGGCAAGCCTGAGTTTATCCGCGGTGATTGGATTAAAGATGGTGCTGTTGTCATCGATGCCGGCTATAATCCAGGCCCTGTGGGCGATATTGAGCTTTCGGCGATTCTGGAGCGATGCGCCGCCTACACGCCTGTACCCGGTGGTGTCGGCCCGATGACCATCGCAACGCTGATCGCGCAAACCGTTGAAGCAGCGGAGCGTGCTGCGTGAGCAAGGCAGTACTTTTTGACTGTGACGGCGTCGTGATCGATAGCATGCCTGTGCATGCGGCTGCCTGGGTAGCGCTGTTTCAACGCTATGGCATTGAGATCGAACCGGTCGATGTTTATCTCGAAGAAGGCCGCAGCATTGTTGATTTTTGTCAACGAATTTTAAATCGCAATGGTTACGGCGATCTGAAATTGTCGGCATTCGACCTTTCTCACGAAAAAGAACGCTCTGTTATTGCACAGAAGAAAATTAAATTGTTCCCCGATATTCCGGTGATTCTGCAAGAAATTCAGCAAAGTGGCAGGCAACTTGGTATGGTGACCGGTTCCAATCAGATGCTGATACAACATGTCATTCCGCAGTCCGTGCGCAAGCAATTTGATGTCATCGTTACGGCCGATGATGTGCAACATGGCAAACCGGCTCCTGATCCCTATCTCTGTGCTGCTGAAAAACTCGCACTTGATCCATCTGATTGCCTGGTGGTCGAAAATGCGCCGATGGGTATTCGTGCCGCCAAAGCAGCCGGCATGCAGGTGGTCGCTATCACCACCACCCTGGATGCAGGGCATTTACAACAAGCCGATTCGGTGGTCGAGAATTTTCAGGAACTTCGAAACATCCTGAAAAGTAAGCCTTTTGTTGTTTAGGAAATCATCCGCGATTTCAGCAGACGCGGGGTATTGATTGTGCATCTTTTTTAGTTGCTCATCGCATTGACTGAGCGAATATTTGAACACATGTGTCTTTCTCTCTTCTAACAAACTGTTGATTTTAAGGTGAAATTTTGCCTGTTGCGAAATATTTTTCACCACGATTGAGGAAATTTGACTCATTGAAAGATTATAAACGTCCCGAATTAATGGCTGCTTCTTCAAAATTTTCTGCCCCAAGCAAAGGCGTGCGAACGTTTTTTTTGCCAATTTTCTGCCTACTAATATCTGCTACATCGGCATTCTTTTTTGCCTGTAATGGTGATCCGGTCGCCGTGCCTGAATTGCAATTCCCTGAAATTCGTGAACTCATCACTCCTGAAAATGCCTTCGTCGATCCGAACGACACACTTATCGTGCACGCACGCATTGTTGATCCCCAAGGCAGTTCGGATATCGCCTCGGTTGTGCTGTTTGCGACTTTGCCCCAAAATGTGGGGAGTTTCACGCTTGATATGCATGATGATGGAGCTGAGGGCGACATTATCGCCGGTGATGGCCAATTTGTGGTGCGCTTTGCCGGCGCGCAATGGCAGCAAGCCGGTACAGGCGAGATGCTGGTGCGCGTCACCGATTTCGCGGCGAACAGCACTGAAAGCGCCTCCCGCAGCATTGAAGTAAAGGCTGGTAAGCGTGGAAGCACGCCAATCATTGCCAACCTCACAATTCCTGACAGCATCCGTGTCGATTCGACTTACGAAATAGCAGTTCTGGCGACAATTGCCGATCCGGATGGCAGCAGCGATCTCGATTCAGTGCATTATGCGATTTACGGACCGAGCTCACCGACCGCTTTGCGAACAGGCTTGCTGCAAGACGATGGTCAGGTGGACGATGGCATAGCTGGAAATGCAATTTTTGGTGTTTCATTGACGAATACCAACATTTCTATCGGTGCAGGCATTTATACGCTACGTGTGCAAGCAGTCGATCTCTCGGGTAATCGCAGTCTGCCTCGCACAAAGAGTTTTATGATTCAATCCGCTCTTACCAATGTGCCGCCTGTGATCACCAGTGTTTCTGCGCCGGATACGATTTCCCGAAACACCACCGGGCCGTTTGTATTGCGGGTGAGAGCGAGCGATCCAAATGGTCAGGCGGATATCGACCGTGTGTTTTTCAATACATTTTTGCCAGATGACCGTCCATCATCCGGCAATCCGTTTTTTATGCGGGATGACGGCGTTGTCGATGGCAATGGCCTCGGCGACATCACTGCCAACGATGGTGAATATGCCTTAACCATCGGCATCTCCGCCACAAATGCGGCCGGCATTTATCGTTTTGAGTTCCAGGCCCAGGATCAGGCAGGACTGCTCAGCGAGAAAGTCGCCCATCAAATTGTCGTGACCAATTAGAACCTGTGTAAAATGGCTTTAAATCAACTTCGTGTGAAAATCAAAAAGAATGAAAATCAATTACTCATTTAAATTTATAGGCTGGTTCCTGCTGCTTGCTGCACATGTTTTTGCGCAGTCTGTAGAAAGTCGGCTCACCAAAGCTGAAATTGAATTTTCCCGCGCCCAAACCGGTTTGCGTTCAAATTCTGTTTTTGATATTGTTGTGCACCAAAATCGAATTTGGCTTGGCACGGGCAAAGGTGTAAGCATGTCCGAAGATAGCGGACAGACATGGCGCACATTCACCCAGGAAAATGGATTGGGCAGGGGAGGGGTGTCAGCGATTGCAGTAAATGACACCATGATCTGGGTTGCAACCATTTTCGATTCGCTCACTGCCGATGCCGGTACACTACCAACCGGGGGTGGATTGGCATGGTCGAAAGACCTCGGGGAAACCTGGATCTGGGTGCAGCAACCCGGTCCAACGCCTGTACAAAACAATACGTTTGACATTGCACTTCATGACGATGGCAGCGTGTGGATCGCGACCTTTGGTGGCGGTTTGCAGCGGAGTTTTGATCTCGGCCAGAGCTGGGAAGTGGTACCGCCCGATAAGAATGTCTTTGATCCACTTGCATTCCTCAACCATCGTGCTTTTTCGGTAATTAGCGCGAATGGTGCGCTTTGGGTCGGCACAGCCGATGGCGTCAATAAATCCCTCGATGATGGTGCAACCTGGACAAATTTTAACCACGCAAACCAGGCAGAAGCCATCTCCGGTGACTTTGTGGTTGCCATAAAAAGCCATGTATGGCGGGGCACGGAATATCTGATCGCGGGCACTCGTGATGCCGATGAGGAGGAAGAAGACAGGGGGGTGTCGATCAGCGAAGATGGTGGTCTAACCTGGCGCGTTTCGCTGCTCGGTGCTTTCGCGCATAATTTTGCCGCCTACGATTCGATGCTGTTTGCTGCGACAGACATGGGGCTTTACAAATCGCTCGATTTCGGCAAAACCTGGGCGCGCTACCCCGACATCTATGATGCGGCAAAAGACGCTTATTACTACTCATCCGATTTTTTTGCTGTTGGCATTAGCGCTGGGAACACGCTTTGGGCAGGGGGGAGCGATGGACTTGCCAGTTCGAATGACGACGGTCAAAGCTGGTCAATTCAGCGCGGCTCGGTGCAGCCTGGCAGTAATGGTGAGCCGCGTACCTATGCCTACCCAAGCCCGTTTTCACCATTTCGCAGCAATACTATCGGTGATGGCGATGGGCACGTTCGCTTTCAATACAATACAGTCAATACAACCAATGTCACCGTTCGGGTTTATGATTTCGCCATGCAATTGGTGGCCGAGGTGGTTAATGGCAAGGCGCGCCCGGCCGGTGGCACCTATTTTGAAGTCTGGAATGGTCGCAACAAGCGTAACGAAGTCGTCGCGAATGGGGTCTATTTTTACAGTGTTCAGCTCGATGGTGACGGCACGTATTGGAATAAATTCATGGTTATCGATTGATTATTCACTCTATCGTAGAGATTAGGCCGGAAAAGACTTGAAACATGTGAAAGAGACAATTTTGAACAAGAAGATTTGGCAAGCTGCCCTGCTGGGAGTCCTTCTTTTTGGCGGCAAATCGGCCGTTTTTGCACAGGGCGGCTACGCAGATGTGCTGTTGCGCATGGGCGTGGCTTCGCGCTCGGAAGCGATGGGGCGGGCTTACACGGCGGTGATTGGCAGTCCTGAGAGCGCATTTTACAATCCGGCAGCCAGCACTGCGATGGAGAGCAGAATGATCGATTTGTCGATTCGCGCTTTGCCCCTTGATCGTTCTTTTTCTTATGTCGGTTTTTCGACAGCTATACGTCCGAAATCCAAAAATACGGATGTGCAAAAACAACCTCTCGGTGGCGGCTTGGCGCTCAGCTGGATTCGGGCGGGTGTTTCCAATATTGATGGCCGGGACTCAGATGGTGAGAAATTTGGGAGTTATTCAAATAGCCAAAATCTGGTCAATTTTACATTCGGATTGCGGCCAGGTGAACGGGTGGCCATTGGCATGACAGCCCGACTTTTTTGGAATCGCTTTCCCAATATTGGTGAAGACGATGCGACAGTTAGCTCGCGCGCCTTCGGATTTGATCTCGGCACGCTGATTACACTGGCTGATGGGCTTTGGCTCGGCGCAGTCTATAAGAATATCAATGCCAAATTCAGCTGGGACAGCGGTAAATTATACGAACGTGGCACCAGCACCATAGATCGCTTCCCGAAACACTGGCGTATTGGTGTAGCGATCAGCCGTCTCCATAAAAATTTTCTTTTCGCATTAGACCTGGAGAGCTCCGACAAACAAGATCCGAAATTATATGCGGGTGGTGAGTATGCGATTTTGCCACAGGCAAACCTGCGTGCTGGCATTCGTGATGGCAATCCTGCCTTCGGGGCAGCTTACCGCTTTGCACTCGGCAGCCGAGTCTCTTATCTTCACTATGCGTTTGTTGCTCAGCCTGATGAAGTAAGCGCCGAGCATATTTTTTCGTGGTCATTTCAATTTTAAGAGTTGAATTCGGGCAAGCCGTTTTGAATTAAAACAAGAAGATACATAATGAAAAAAGCAGCAGCATTTTTAATTTTCGCCCTTTGTGTTCCTTTAACGGTGAGCGCGCAAACTACCAAGGTTGGCAAGACAGGTTTTGCTTTCTTGAAAATAGGCGTTGGCGGGCGCAGCGCGGCTTTAGCGAATGCCAACTTTGCCGATGTGAAAGGCGCAGATGCATCATACTGGAATCCGGCAAACCTGCGCGATGCACGAAATGAAGTCTTTTTTGCCCACTCCGAGTGGCTGCTGGATGTCAAAAATGATTTTGTTGCAGCTAAATTCAATGGTTGGGGAGCGTCATGGGCATTTTCGCTTCAAATGCAAAACATTGGTGGCATCGAACAGCGCACGATCGCTACCGCGGAGCCAATTGGCGAACTGACCGCACGGGACGTCGCGATCGGGTTGAGCTATGCGCGCGCTTTGAATTCGCAGCTGGATATGGGATTAACATTCAAATACATAGGAAGCCGCATTTTAAATTACGCAGCTAACGGTCTTGCTGTAGATTTCGGTGCGAAATATCGTTTAGATGGTATTGCCGGGCTCAGCCTGGCAGCCTCTGTCCACAACCTCGGTTCAGCAGATGAAATGTTGAGCGAAAAGATCAATTTGCCGACGTTGTTGCGGGCTGGCTTGGCTTATGAGCCACTGCAAAATCTTCAAAATCACCGGCTAAAAGTGTTTGTCGGCTACGAAGCTCTGTTCGATGCAGGATCGGGATTTGGCGCGGGGATTGAATTCGTAGCTAATCAGCTTGTTGCATTGCGTGCTGGTTATCGTTTCAATGAAGACAGCCGCCATTTTTCTGGCGGCATCGGCCTGGAACGGCCCGGTTACCAATTGGATTACGCCTACACACCATTTGACTACGATCTCGGCGAAACCCATAACATTTCCCTGTCAGTTGGGCTCTAATCAGCAATAATCCGATTGAATGCTCATCAACAATCGGTTCAGCGCTTGGGGTAAATGAAATTTGCTGAAACAGTTTTGTCACGATTCCATCCTACAAAATTGTCACAATTCGCTGCAAAAAATCGCCATCCCGCACAAGATTACCACTACTTTTTTAACAATTTTCGATAATTACTGTCTCTGCTTGGTGCAGGCCAGCTGTTGTTGAATATGCTAGTGGAATCTCAATGGTTAGCTCGGAAAGTGCATTTGCCTTGCATATATAATCCAGCGGTAAACATGATGTGCATTGGAAATGTGCCCGAAAAGTTTTCGCCCGGCAAACCCATGTCAACGGTCTCAATTCAACTGTTTAATAATTCAAAACAATCAACATCCTAAGATGATGCAGGACGGCATTTGCGTGCTGGCAAAAAGCGATTTAGACTATTTTTGAAACTTTTTAAGTCATTGTGTATTTTTAGACTAAATGAAATATTGCTGGCTAAAAAAAAGTTGACTTTTTTTTCAAAATTGGCTATACTCGCGCACTCATATCACTCAAAAGGTTCCGTTTACTGCTTCAAAAACCCAAAATCCGGAGGGAGAGCATGAATTTGTTGCAAATCTACATCGATGGTGGGAACATGATGCATGCGATATTAGTCTGTCTAATCGTTGGATTAGCTTTTAGTATCGAGCGTCTGTTTACTCTGAGTATGGCCTCCATCAACAACCGAAAATTCCTTTCCAAAATCAAACAAGCCTTGAGCGAAGGCGGCGTAGAAGCCGCAACCGAAGTGTGCGCTAACACCAGAGGCCCTGTTGCATCGATTTTTCATGCCGGCTTGCTGCGTGTCGACAGAGGGATCGAACACGTTGAGAAGGCAATCATGAATGCAGGCTCTATCGAAATGGCTTTCCTGGAAAAAAATCTGATCTGGCTCGCAACCATCATTTCTGTTGCCCCGATGCTCGGCTTTCTTGGCACAGTTTGGGGTATGATCCAGTCCTTCGATTCGATTAAAAAGGCAAACGATATCAGCCCTGCCATCGTCGCCGGCGGTATCTCTGTTGCTTTGATCACAACCATGTTCGGTTTGGTTGTCGCTATTATCATCCAAACGCTGCATAACTATTTCGTCTCCAGAATCGACAAGCTGATCGTTGATATGGAAGAAAGCTCAACCGAGCTCGTTGATTCACTGATCGAAATGAAGGTCGGTGCAAAATCATAATCATTAAGCTTTACGCTTAAGGGAGTTGAATTGCATGATTGCTGATAAGAAAAAAGAACGATCGATAGAAATCCCGACTGCCTCCCTTGCTGATATTGCATTTCTCGTGCTGATCTTCTTCATTGTCTGTTCGACCATCGATGTTGATAAAGGGTTGACGCTCGTTTTGCCTGCTCCAGGCGAGACCAAGGAAATCCGTCGAGACAATATCTCAAATCTGCTCGTCAATGCTGCCGGACAGATCATGTTGGATGACCAATTAACGCCTCTCCCTGCTATCAGAAATGTGGTTCGCGACAAATTGATGCAAAATGATAAATTGATCATTTCGCTGAAGACTGACCGGGATACGCAGTACGAGATTTATATCAAAGTGTTGGATGAAGTCAAGCAGGCATTCGTGGTAGCTAATTTACCTCCGCGTATCTCATTAGCTGAACCCGATCCTAATTAATCGCTCTGAAACGAACAGGTGCTATATTATGCCAATGGAATTCAAGAAAAAATCCAAGGTCGAGTCTGGGATTCCTACCGCTTCATTGCCGGATATTGTGTTTTTGCTCTTGATTTTCTTTATGGTAACAACGGTATTTAAAGAATTTACCGGCTTGCAGGTTCAGTTGCCAACTGCAAAATTGATTGAAAAATTACCTGGCAAACGTGGTATTGCTTACCTTTGGGCAGACCGGGCTGGCAACATTTCTGTAGATGATAAACTCGTTCGAGTCGATGATTTACAGGATATAATGTATGCGAAGCGTTCTGATCGTCTCCACCCATTGATGGCCGTATCGATGAAAATCGATGAAAAAGTCAAAATGGGAACGGTCTCCGATATTCAGGAACAACTGCGTAAAGCCGATGCTCTGAATATTAACTATTCCGCAAAGCCTTCATCATAAAAAGCAGGTGATGTTCATGAAAAAAAACCCACAAGCTGATCTTCGTAGAAAGTACACACGAACGGTAGAGCTCGGTATGGTTCTTTCGTTGTTCCTTACACTGGTGCTGTTTTTCGGCTTTAGGAACTGGGGAACCCAGTCTGAAATGCTGGAAGTTGAGCTTCCGGAAATTCAGGTGGAAGAAGTGCCACCAACTGAGCAGATCAAGCGTCCGCCTCCCCCGGCTCGTCCATCTGTTGCCGTACCTACTGATGATGAAGACATACCAGAAGACGAGACGATTGATATTACGGAAATCAACTTTGATGAAATTCCTGAGCCACCACCCCCGCCACAAGCGGATGAAAGCTCAAATATTTTCGTGGCTTATGATGAAGCTCCTGAACCAATCGGTGGTTTTGGCGCCATTCAGAGAAATCTGGAATACCCGGAAATTGCACGAAAAGCTGGCATCGAAGGCCGTGTAATCGTCAATGTTCTTGTCGACGTGGATGGTAGCGTTGTCGAAACGAAGATCCTGAAATCGCTTGGCCACAGCGGTTGCGATGAAGCTGCAGTTAAGGCAATTCGCACCGTCAAGTGGAAACCTGCGAAACAGCGCGACAGGCCAGTGAAGGTGTGGGTTGGTATCCCGGTAATCTTTAAATTGAAATAGTGTTTGACAATGAGCGGCATGTGGTATACGTGCCGCTCATTTTTTCTAAACGCGACTAAATCAGGCATATCCCGAAAGGGATATTTTTTTGTGCCTAAGTCGTGGAAAAACGCGTGTTGGCGCCCGAGATCATTGAATTTAAAGTTTGATGCGAAGCATGCCTGAGAAGCCACTCTCACCTAAGCAGACAAGATCATTGCCATTCTGCGCTCGGTGCTGCCTCCTTCTGATGCTGCTTTTGCTGGCTGTTGGAACCCTTAGCTGCATCAATCCCTTTTCCCCAAAATTGGAAAAAGATCCATCCCAAGATGCATTTATCACTCCCCAAAGCACACCAGATGAGCTTTTTCAAAATTTCAGTTATGCTTACGCCTTTGGCGATTCCCTTCTATATACAGATTTGTTGGACAGTGCCTTTACATTTGAATATTTTGATCCGAATGTTGGAGAGTCAGGTGCGTTCGAGTCGTGGGGAAAAGATGTAGAAGTAAAGACAACAGGTCGTCTGTTCAGAACTTTTGAGGCACGTGAACTCCTTTGGCTTGGGACGATCTTCGAGAACCGCGTCAGTGAAACAGAAGAAATTGTTTATCGAAATTTTCGTTTGTCTTTAGTTGGAAGTGATCTGAACTTTTCATTGCAGGGGTATGGCATTTTTACTTTTCGCAAGAATCTGGATGGAAAATGGCGAATCCTGCGCTGGGTAGATGAATCGAACCTATAATACACACATTATCATGGATTTAGACGCATGTTTGGACGGAAAGGGCATGCTGGTGAATACCAGGATGAATTCATAAAGTTATCATTCGAGCACATGGATGCTCTCTACAGTACAGCTTTGCGTCTTACTCGCAATCAGCTCGATGCGGAAGATTTAGTACAAGATACCTTTGTCCGTGCTTACCGGTTTTTTGATAAATTTGAAAGCGGGACAAATTTCAAGGCCTGGATTTTCAAAATATTGACCAATACTTTTATCAACAAATATCGCAAAAAGGTGAAAGAACCACAAAGGGTCGAATTTGAAAAAATAGAATATGCAACTGCCGAGCCTGAAACGCGCAAGAATTTGCAGGACCAAATTGTTGAAAATGATAAGGCCTATGAAGAAGTCTTCGACGATGAAATTATAGCAGCACTCGATAAGCTTTCAGATGATTTTAAAATTGTGGTCTTGCTGTGTGACGTTCACCATTTCCCTTACAAAGAAATAGCGACGATGATCGATAAGCCAATCGGAACCGTGATGTCAAGATTATCACGAGGACGTAAACAATTGCAAAAATATTTGGAAGAATATGCGCAAAATGAAGGTTATATAAAGCGAAAAAGTCGCAAACATTCTGATGGAACGTAGCTGCCTAATTGATTTTAACGCAATATGATTTTGACCAAAAGTATGTTAACCCAAAAACTGTTTTGCTTATAAAGCACTTAGAGGATTTCGAAATGGCAGTATCATGTGAACAAATGGAAAATTTGATCACTCAGCTTGTCGATGACGAATTGCAAGGAGATGAGCAAAAACAAGCAGTTGCCCATCTTGCTGAATGCGTGGATTGCAATACGATCTATGAAAAACAGAAAGAGTTGAAGCTTCAGCTTGAATCCACGTGTCAAGGTGTGTATGCGCCTGCCCACTTACGTGCCAGAATCCGGCGCAGCATTCGCGAGTCGGCTGAATCCGGTTTTCTTCAAGCTATGGCCGAAGTGCTTTCAGCACACAGGTTTAAAAGCGCTGTGGCCACGGTGGCACTCCTGGCAATTATCGTCTGGCCATATTCTAACCTTTTTGTTCAAAGTTCCGGGACCAATCAAGCTGCCGAACAGCACGATTTACGATTTATCGCTGTGCGAGGTAAAATTCTCTGTATCGATTGTGAAGCAATGAAAGCTGCCGGTCATATTGCGATTTGCGAGATAGATCATCATCTGGGTTTGCAGGATTCGGCTGGCAAAATTTGGAATTTCGTCAATGCAGAAGAAGGCAAAAAAATTATCCACGATTTTTCCTTGATGAACAAAACAATGGAAATTGAAGGCTACGCACTCCCCGGCTCGTTTCAAAACAACATCAGCGTTCAAAAATTCCGCAAGCTGTAATCTGATCAGAAAACACCACTAACATGCCGCCCCCAATTCTTTTTATAGTCAATCCTGTTGCCGGATCGCAGAAAAACAAGCAAAGCGTCGTCGGTTTGATCGAGCGTGATTTTCCCGCAAAGCATGCTGATATCTATTTTACGAAAAGCAAAGGTGATGCAACCAAGGCAGCCCGAAAAGCCGCGGAACAGGGAACACCTATTGTTGTCGCTGTTGGCGGTGATGGAACCGTAAACGAGGTGGCTTCGGGATTAATTGGTTCCCAGGCCGCATTGGGAATCGTTCCTCGTGGCTCTGGAAACGGCCTGGCGCGTGCTTTGGGCATTCCAATGAATACAAAGGAAGCGCTCAAGGTAATGACAAATGGCAATACTTCGCGCATCGATATTGGCAAAGCAGGACATCGCCATTTCTGTGCCGTCTCAGGCGTCGGTTTTGATGCAAAAGTTAGCGAGCTGTTCGACCAATCAAAAATGCGTGGCTTTGTCTCCTACATCTGGATCGTCATCAAGGAATTTTGGCGTTTTGTGCCGCAACAATATGCCGTCGAGTTTGGTGCTGACCGAATGACTTGCCAACCTTTTTTAATCAGTATCGCAAATACACCACAATACGGAAATGGTGCGATCATCGCACCGAAAGCAAAGATGGATGATGGCGCGTTTGATCTTTGTCTTGCAAATCGGCTTACCATAGCCCAAATGCTGACAGCGGTGCCAAAATTGTTTCGAGGCACTTTGGACCAACATAGTGGCTTCAATTATTACAAAATTCAAAAAGTGACCTTCCGATCGGAAAATCCAATCCGCTTTCATGTAGATGGTGAGCCGGAAAAAACCGGCACATCCCTCACAATTGAAGTCATGCCGCATGCTTTGAAAGTCTGTGTGCCCTAATTGTTTTCCCCGCTTCATTTCGTTCGATCTATGAAAAAGTTGTTGATCATTTTTGCAAAGTTTCCGCTTGCAGGTTCGGTGAAAACCCGCCTGGCTCGGTCGATTGGAAAGCAAAATGCTGCCTTCTTCTACCGGTGTGCACTTGCCCAAATCGTTGAGAAGTTCACACATTCAAGCCATGCATTCGATGTCCAGGTTGCTGTGGCGCAGGAAAACCGCGTAAATGTTTTTAGAAAATTGTATCCCGGCGCATCTGCTTATTTCGCACAGACTCCCCATGCGAATTTAGGCGGGCGCATGCAAACAGCCATTTCGTACGGACTGAGGAATAAGTATGACAGTGTTGCTGTCATCGGCACCGATTGCCCACATTTGCCGGTCAGCACCGTGCAGCAAGCGTTTGAAAGATTGCATGCGCACGATGTTGTGATTGGCCCGGCCAGCGATGGTGGCTATTATTTGCTTGCAGTGAAAAATGAACATCCCTGCTTGTTTGAAAATATAGAGTGGAGCACCGAGCGGGTTTTTGGGCAGACACAACATGCTGCTACCAAAGCGGGATTATCCATGTCACTTTTGCCCGAGTTATACGATATTGATGTGATCGATGATTTAAGGCGCCTGCTGCGGGATTTCCCGGAGTTTTTCGAACGTTTTGAGACGGAGTATAGCGCAAGCGCACGCGAGATCTCCACACTTTTGCGAGGTGAGCATTCAGACAGTTTGTTTTAAAAATGTGATTGGGAGTGGATTATCGATTTTGAGCGCATAGACATCAAGTCCAGTTTTGTGCCGGACACCGCTTTCAGAACATAACACTACGCGAAAATGAAATGAGTCATCGAAAATCGATAAAAATTGTGGTGATCATCCCCGCGCTAAACGAAGAAAAATCGATTGCAAATGTGCTGCGAGATTTGCCGGAAATGCTTGTCTCACAAGTCATTGTGGCAGATAACGGATCGCGGGACAAGACCGCCGATGTGGCGGCAGCCAACGGAGCGATCGTTGTTTCAGAACTCCGGCGTGGTTATGGCTGGGCGTGCCTGGCAGGGATGGCTAAAGCCATGGAAAGTGAACCGGATATCGCGGTTTTCCTCGATGCAGACTACAGTGATTATCCCGATGAGCTTTCGATTTTGGTTGAGCCGATCATAGTTGGAGATGCTGATTTCGTTGTTGGTTCGCGCGTTATGGGTGAGCGGGAAAAAGGCGCTCTGTTGCCGCAGGCTCGCTTTGGCAACTGGCTGGCGTCCTTGCTGATCAGCTTGTTTTGGGACTTCCGGTTTACAGACCTCGGCCCATTCCGAGCTATTCGCTGGCAGGCATTACTAAATTTGAATATGCAAGATAAGACGTTTGGTTGGACAGTCGAAATGCAGATCAAAGCTTTGCAGAATAATCTGCGATGTGTGGAAGTTCCAGCGCGGTATCGGAAACGAATTGGCAGTTCGAAAGTCACGGGCACCATTTCCGGGACAATTCGCGCTGGCTATAAAATCTTGTGGACGATTTTCAAATATGGAATTGGCAAAGACAAGGCCATCACAGGAGCAATTCAGCGCGATGATGCCTGACTGAATTTGAGAGAGCGTTTGGGTTGGTTTCCTGAACCATTTTGATCGGATATGAACGATACCTGGTTGCGTCCCAGCGATTTGGCCAGATAGAGCATGCGATCAGCGGTTTCGAGCAGGGTGTCGGCAATGGTGGCGTCTTCGGGGTAAGATGCCAGACCAATGGAAATGGTCACCTTGCCCAAGGGTTGGCTCTCGCCATGCGGAAACGCATGTGATGCGACCGCGGCCCGCAATTTTTCACCCACATTTTGCGCATGCTCCTTATCGATTTCGGGCAACAGTACAACAAATTCTTCCCCGCCGAAGCGAGCTACGATGTCTGCCTTGCGCAGACTTCTTTCCAAAATTTTTGCAACTTCTCTAAGTACTTCATCACCTTTTAAATGGCCATGGCTATCGTTGTAGCTTTTAAAATAATCGATATCGATCATCAGGATAGAAAGCGCTCGATTGTAGCGCTGTGAGCGCTGCATTTCACGATCGAATCTCTGATTGAAATAACGACGATTCGCGATTTGTGTCAGATCATCCGTAATTGAGAGTTCGCGGGTGTGTTGATAAATCAACACTTTGTCGATGACGCGCGCAATTTGCTGGCTGAGTTTCTGAAAAAGCCGGATCTCCTGGACTGAGAAACCATCTGTTTCTTTGCGGTACAAGTTGATTGCACCGACAGGCTCATTTGATGAATCACTAATTAATGGCAGGCAGAGAAACGAACCTGCGCGATTTCGAACTTCCGGATAAAATTTGAAGCGTGCAGAACGCTTTTGCAGATTTTTAATATAGATTGGGCGGCCCTTTTGCAGTGCTGCGCCGAAGATGTTTTCATCGAGGGCGTATTTTTTTGGTGAATTCTGGTTTCGGCGAAAGCCGAACCAGCTTTTCAGGTAGATATCTTGCCCTTTATCGTCGATGAGAAAGAAGGAATAATGGTCGATGGGGAAGGTTTTTTGAAATATGCGTTTCGCTACGCGCGTCGCCGCACTGATGTCGATTTTCTCGCTTAATATCGAGGTGATTTGATAGAGACAGTAGAGCTCTAACAGCTTGAAATTGATTGTGGTCGTTTCGGAAGCTTTTTCGGGGAAGCTTTGCTTCAAATTAATTAGCTCGTCAAAATTAGATGATAACCTAATTCCTTCCATAGCATTAAGACTCCACGAGCAGGTTTGGTGGACAATTTGGTGTTCGACAACAGAATTGACGAATTGCGAGCGGTACACGTCTACCTCGATGTGTTAGTCTTATACGTACCCGAATTCAAGCTGATTTGCGCATTAACTGACCGAAGAATTTTACATTTATCCCTAAAAGTTTGGCGCAAGCTTGCTAGTATTAGGTGAATTTGATTTTGGTGAGATGAAAACCTGGAAAAAATTATGCAGGCTGGAGATCAGCATTGGAACTCGCACCGCTGGCGAGGAATTGCGAGATATATTTGACCATCATGTCAATCTTTTGATCGATTGTGTCTGATTCCGGGGCGCAAAATTGCAAGTTGTAAAATGGTTCACGCTGCGGATGGCACAGGCATATGCTCAGCTTGGCCTTGGCTTTTTTGCAGACATAGGTTGAGACAAGATCGAAGTCCGGATTTAAATCGATGATCACATCATAGTGATTTTCTGCAATTTTGCCGAGAAAACGGCGAGTAGGCACACCAATGGGGGTGAGGTCATTTTCGGTGAGTCGAATGGTGTTGTTCTGCAAATCGTTTGGAATCAAACTGGCGTTTTGCTCCCGAATGAAAACGGAAAAACGCGTTTCAGGCATCAGTTTGGCAAGGTCTTGCTGACGGTTAATCGCCACACTGAAATTATCGAGTTGCTCTGGCATTAAAATCAATGCAGTTCTCACTTGATTGAAGAAATTGCCATAGTCGATAATTTCAGTATTAGTTTCACCTTTAGTTGACCAAAAAAGCTGCTTTTTTCCGATTTTTTCGAGAAATTTTTTGAACATTGAAAAATCGCCGTTGAGAATTGAAAATGTTCGACTTGTTGCATGAGTAAAAAAAATAATATAGAGAAAAGCCGTGTCTGTGTCAATACAAAGTTTGTGGTAGAAGCTACTCGCTTCCCGCACTAATTTGCAAGCCGTATATTTGCTCCATGTGGGCGCCAAGTTTAGCACTTCTGCGAGTGAAGGCAGCGACTCGAATTGTCCTTGATGGCACCCACTTAAGCATCAGTAGAAGCTGTTCGCCGGTACCAAACAGCGCTTGTGACAATGTATACCCTGGCAGAAACGGCTCGAAGACATACATTCGGGATGCAAAGCTTTTTGCAGAAAAATACGTGTAGCGCATTGCAGCACGAAATACGCGCTTTCGAATTTCGATTTCATGCGATTGCATCGTGCCGCGTTCGATTGTCTCCGCAAGCGCAAAACTCACAGCCTCGACACGAATAAGGTAGTTTACCATTTTCTGTAAGCGGGTGCGGAATTGTACACGCCAGCTGAAACGTGTTTCTGCGGTCATTTGTTCACCAGCTGGCTGCTGAGTGCTTGCTTCGGATGGCCAGGCTGCGTCTTGCGTGCGATATTTGATCCGGAGCCAAAGTTCACTTCCGGGGCCAAGCATTTGTTGCCAATATATGCCCAGATCCTGCTGCTTTACAGGCTGTGGCTGAGTGTAGGTACGCCACAGCGTTTTGTGGCGGATGTTGAAAAACACTAATCTGCCGGCTCCAATCCGGGCCTGCAATCCGGTATAAAAAGCGCTTTCATTACCTGTTCCGCCGACCCGATTCCCCGGGAGTGCGCCAAATTCATTTTGGAAGCCAGGCGCAGCCTGCCAGAATGCAGTTGTCAGCAACGCAAGCGGGGTCCGCCATTGCATGCTGAGCAGACCAGCCTGAGCATGCCCGCTGAAGCCGAATTCACCGACGATATTCATGCGCTTTTCAAAGCCAATGTACTGAAATGCCGCGGAATAAAAGGAGCGGGCCTCGCCGCGAAATGCGTAATGTTGCCGTATTGAATCGGGAGGGGAGATTGTATGCGAATATTGCTGATGCAAAAGATTGATGCTCAGGTTCATCGCTGATGAGACCGGCACGTTTAGCGCTGTACCAAAGCAGCGTTCCAAAAGGGCATTCCGCGCAGCTATTTGGCTGTCCGTGACATGTATTCCGTCGTTTGGTCGGCTGATGACGGTACCATTGGGCGCTACACGGGCATCCCGCTTTGCCCTTGAATAAAAAATGATCCATTGCATGCGCGAGACAGGCAGCGAAACAGCAAAACCGTTAAAGGCCAGATTTTCATTTGTCGAGCGGTACGGTCGCAAGCGCGCCGGTGTATAGGCGATGGCGCGGGCAGGCTGTGTGAGTACAGGCGAGCCGTATGGCCCGGCATAGATCAATCCTGTGCCTGATTGCAGCAAAAACTGCCCGGCAATGAGCTGCGAGCGTGGCCCGGTTGGTGCAATGGATACGTAGCCAGTCATGAAATCATTGATTTGACGTTCACCCGGATCGCGCTCAGCCATGCCGCCAGCAGTAACGCCAGCGCCTTCGAAATCGAAGCGGGTATTTTGTTGCCAGCCAGCGCTTCTTCGGAGCATGCGTGTACGGATACGAGTGCGAAAATCCACACCACCGCGCGCATCGAACAGGACACGGACGATTTCCTCAGGCAAGTCTGTCGCTGCAATGATATCTTTGTAGGAGATATTCGGTGCTTGTTTTTGCTGCAAACGTGAGAGCGACTTCAGTTGGCCGGGCTCCAGAAACCAAAGTGTTTCCAGTGAGTCCGCCGGTGCATGATTAATGCGAAAAGGCGATGGGACAAGCGTCCGCAAAACTTCCTGTAACTCAGAAATTTCATCATCTTCAAATGTTTCGAGTATACTTTCGAACGTTTGAGCTGAATTAGCGAATGGTGTCAACAGCAAAGACAGGCAGAAAAAAAGCACATTTTTTTTCATTTTTGCCTCGCAATTGCAAGTGAAAAGATGTGAGTCGCATCGAGCGCTGGGTGGCTTTGCATTGCATAACTTATCTGCAACATTTTCAGCGCGATGCCAAAGCCAGCGGATGCTGCAGCCGGAGTATGCAGGCCTGTGCCCAATCGCACCTCCAGATTTTTCACGGGGTGATATTCAACGCCAAACCGATTTTCAGCGTCAAAATGAGCTACCTGCGCAATTTCAGAATACAAAACCAGTGATTGATCCAAGTCGATTCGAACCGCTGCCAGGACTTCTCGGGGCGGAGAAATGCCTGCTATCTTACCAGCGTAGGCATTTTTGATCAATGCTCCAATGGTGATGTGTTCCGCAACAGGTAAGTGGAAGCCGGCATCGAGCGAAGAAACCTGTGCCTGACCATAGCTGGATATGGCCAGGCGCCGCAATTGGTATTTGATCCCCAACCTGAACTTTTGAGTAAGGGCAAAAGCTCCCGCCAAACAAAAATTTTGATCACGATAAATTGTATTGCCGAAATCAACAAGGCCTGCACCGAGCGCAATATCCTGCGTACGGTAGTGCAACGCAAGCGCTATCACTGGCAGATCTGCAATCCGATATGGTTTATAGTGGGTAAGCCATATGGATGCTTGCGGCAGATCGAGCAATTGACTGGGATTCAAAAAGGTTGTTCCGGCTTGCTCGGTGACCAGTACTTGTTGCTGATTGAGCGATATCGAACGCGTGCCAAGCGGAATAAACTGTGCGATGGCAGATGAATAAAATATGAGGAAGGTCAAAAGAATCGAAGACTTCATGGTTCCCCCCATTAAGTTTATCGAACAGATCGGGTCAAGGACAGCGGACTGTGACTACGGATTTTGCACTGTATTTTTCGCAGAATTTCGCTATTTGGATGCAGTTTGATTGCTATCCGGCACAAATCCAAAGTTTTTAGGTTTCGTCTCTTGTTGAATTTTAATTTCACCAAATTGCAATTCAAATTTTTCAATATTTTCCTGCAAAGCTTTTGCAAAAGATTTGACATGTTGCGGCGTCATCAAAATGCGCGAATAGACTTTGGCGCGCGGCACGCCCGGAACAATTCTTGTGAAGTCGATCACAAATTCTGCGCCGGAATGCGTGATGATCGCAAGGTTGGAGTAGATGCCTTCCGCTTCGTGCTCACCGAGTTGAATATTGATCTGTTGCTGTGGATTCTGAATGTGAGACAAAATTTTGCTCCCTTTCAATCATGAATAGCATGAAACTGAGTTGCCGTATCAGCAGGCTCAATATGATAGCAATGATTGAAAAATGCAAGCAGAAAGAAACATGATGAACAAACCACTCGAAACCGATTGCTGATGATGAAATATCGCCGGTTTGGTGTGCTGCAAATTTGCCAGCATATGTGCTCCCTTCATGCTGCGTCGTGGGTAAACTGTACTTTATGCGGCGAGAAAACGGCAAAACCAGGTTGATGTGGACTTCGATTCTTATCCGGCATTTATAAAATCTATGTAAATGAAATCTTTAAAATTATGTAAGATAAAATAAGTTGACATTATTGCAATTTTCTGCTAAATTGCGCGGCAATGGCTGAACGAACCCCCAAAAAATTATACCTCATCGATGGATCGGCCTTGGCTTACCGATCTCATTTTGCCTTCATTCAGAATCCCTTGATCAATTCTCGTGGCGAAAACACCAGCGCTATTTTTGGATTTGTGCGAGCGATTTTTAAAATTCAGGATGAAGAAAAGCCCGATTACCTTGGCGTTGTTTTCGACACCAAAGAACCGACTTTCCGACACAAAGCTTATCCTGAATATAAAGCGACACGTGAGAAAATGCCAGATGACATGCGCGCGCAATTGCCGAAATTGCGTGAAGTCATTGAAGCGCTCGGCTTGCCGATCATAGAGTTGCCAGGCTACGAAGCCGATGATGTGCTGGCGACTTTGGCGTGCAAAGCCAGTGTGCAGGATATCGAAGCGTTCTTGGTGACTGCAGATAAAGATTTGATGCAGATTATCACACCGAAAATTAAAATGTACAGTCTGCGGCGGACTGGCGTGGATGCCGATATTCTCGACCCCGAAGCTGTGAAAGAGAAAATGGGTGTGCCGCCCGGCCAGATTGTCGATTTTCTGGCATTGGTCGGGGATACATCGGATAATGTGCCTGGCGTGCCTAAAGTCGGTAAAAAAACAGCGCAAGCCCTGCTCGAACAGTTTGCGAGTCTGGAACAGATGCTGCAAAATGCAGCCGACATCAGCAAGAATGCCGTGCGCGAAAGTCTGATTGAAAATGCCGAGCAAGCGAGGCTGTCGCAGAAGCTGGTGACGTTGGAGATAAACGCACCTATTGAACTTGATCTCAAACAACTGGAAGATGGCGAAATCGACAGCGAAAGGTTGATTGCGCTTTTTGCAGATCTTGAGTTCACGTCTCTGCTTGAGCGATTCGATATAAAGCCGGAAAAGGAAGAACCGGTGACTTATCAGACCGTTCGAAATGAAACGCAGCTCAGCGATTTGATTCAACTTTTGCGTAGCACCGGAAGGTTTACTTTTGATTTGGAAACCACCTCTGCATTTCCGGCACAAGCTGAAATAGTCGGTTTTTCCTTTTCGTGTGAACCGCGTGTCGCTTACTACATTCCGGTGCGTCCCCCTGCTGAAGGTGTCGTGCCATTCACTGGCCTCGAGCTGGATAGCGATGATGGCAGCACTGTCGATTTGATTGCTGCATTGCAGCCAGTGCTGACCGATAGCGCGATTCAAAAGAATGGCCAGAATGCAAAGTACGACATCATTGTGCTCGCGAGCTACGGTGTCGCAGTGCAAGGCCTGGCGTTCGATACCATGGTGGCGTCTTATCTGCTCAATCCAACCAGCCGTCAACACAATTTGGATGCCCTTGCGCTCGAGCATTTCCAGTTTACCAAAACTCCCACCAGCGATTTGATTGGAAAAGGTAAAAAGCAGATCACCATGCGTGAAGTGCCGATGGAGAAGGTCGCTCATTATGCCTGTGAAGATGCGGATTTCACCGAAAGGTTGCGCGGTATTTTTGAGCCGAGGCTGAGCGCAGCAGAAATGGAAGATCTCTTTCACAAAGTTGAAATTCCGTTAATTCAAGTGCTAGTCGAGGTTGAACGAGCCGGCGTTAAGCTCGACCTGCCGTTCCTGGCGCAAATGTCGAATGAAATGCAGGAGCGACTCGACACACTGAAAGATGAAATATATGATGCGGCGGGTGAAGAATTTAACATTAATTCAACCCAGCAGCTTGGCAAAATTTTGTTTGAAAAGTTAAATATGCCGGTGATCAAGAAAACCAAAACCGGCTATAGCACCGACGCTGCTGTGCTCGAAAAACTGGCGCTGTTTTATGACTACGAGCTTCCCAAAAAGCTGCTGAGTTATCGAGAGTTGACCAAGCTCAAAAGCACCTATGTCGACGCATTACCGCTGATGATTAACCCGTTCACAGAACGTCTGCACACATCTTACAATCAAACTGTTGCCGCCACAGGCAGGCTGTCATCAAGCGATCCGAATTTGCAGAACATTCCGATTCGGACTGAGGTCGGCCGGCTGATTCGGCGCGCGTTCGTACCGGAAAAGCCGGGTTGGAAGTTGATCGACGCTGATTATTCGCAGATCGAATTGCGCATCATGGCGCATCTCTCTAAAGACCAAAATCTGGTCAATGCTTTCCGCGAAAACAGAGATATTCACCAAACGACCGCCTCACGGGTATTCGGCGTACCGATGGAGCAAGTTACATCTGACTTGCGGCGCCGCGCAAAGGAAATAAATTTCGGCATTATGTATGGCATGGGCGTATATGGGCTATCAAGCAGGCTCAATATTTCCCAGGATGAAGCTCAGGCGATTATTTCAGAATATTTCGCCAAATATCCTGGAGTCAACGCTTACATCATCGGCACGCTTGCCGATGCGCGCCAAAACGGCTATGTCACCACACTGCTCAACCGTCGCAGATACCTACCAGAGATACGCAGTGAGAATCGCAACATCCGAGAATTTGCCGAACGCACCGCAATCAATACACCGATACAAGGCACCGCTGCCGATATCATTAAGCTTGCGATGATAGGAATCATGGATCGATTCGAAAAAGAAAAACTTCAGGCACGAATGATCATGCAAGTCCACGATGAACTCGTATTTGAAGTCCCGCAAGATGAAATCCCCGCTGTTCAAACCATCGTTAGCCATGAAATGGAAAACGCACTGCAATTAGACGTCCCGGTCCGAGTGGATATGGGTATTGGCGATAACTGGTTAGATGCACACTAAAAACATGCTGGATCAGACAAATCTTCCTCCTGTTGCTGACGGCGATGAAGTCTCACAGCTTCGCGCCCGCGTCGATACGCTTTCGAGCCTGATCGAAGTGAGCATTATTGTGAACTCAACACTTGATCTCGATGAAGTTATCAATCTGGTGATGGAAAAGGCCCAGTCGGTCATGAAGGCCGAGGCCAGCGCTGTCATGCTACTCAATGAAGAAACGGGCTATCTCGAATGGCAGGTCGCGCTCGGCGAAGTCGGCCAGCAGGTACAGGAAACCATTCGTTTGAAAATTGGCGAAGGCATTGCCGGGTGGGTGGCGCAGACCGGCGAGCCCGTCATCGTGCCGGATGCGCAAAAAGATCCACGTTTTGCCAATCGTGTCGATAAACAGACAGGCTTCGTAACAAAATCTATCCTGGCTGTGCCATTAAAAGTAAAAGAAAAAGTGATCGGTATTGCGGAAGTGATCAACCGTGTCGATGGCAAAGCTTTTAACGACGATGATTTGCACCTGTTTTCGACCTTTGGCAGGCAGGTGGCGCTGGCGATCGAAAATGCCCGTATGCATAAATTTATGCTCGAACAGCAAAAGTTTGAGCAGCAGCTCGAAGCTGCACGCATTATTCAAGAAAGTTTTTTGCCCCAGAAAGCGCCAACCGATAAATTCAGCAGGTTTCGGGTTGCCGGTAAAAGCATTGCGGCCAGTTCTATCGGCGGTGACTTTTTTGACTACATCGAAATCGATGAAAGCACGGTTGGCCTGGTGACTGGCGATGTGGCGGGCAAAGGTATCCCGGCAGCACTTTTTATGGCGCGCCTGGTCAGTGACTTTCGTTTCCAAACACAGATCGAGCAGGATCCGGCACAAATTCTCCATACCATCAACAACTTGCTGGTCGATCGTACCCGTCGAGGCATGTTCGTGACGCTACAGTACCTGCTATTAGATAGCCTTGCCGGCAAAGTCAAATCCGCCAATGCCGGCCATTTGCCTCTGATCAAGCTGTGCCGAAAAAGTGGACAAAGTGAGATTCTCGTCAGTGAGAACAGTGCACCACTCGGCATTTTACAAAATATGCAATTTTCCTGTCAAGCCATTCAACTTGAGCCTGGGGACATGCTCATTTGTGTGACCGATGGCATTATCGAAGCCAAAAACAAAAGGGGCAAGCTCTTTTCGATGGAAAGGCTGGCGAGCTTGCTCAATCGAAAATGGGACGGTCCGGATCAGGTTGTCAATGAAGTGATTGCAAATGTGAATGAGTTCGCTCGCGGTGTAGCCCAGCATGATGATCTGACAGTGACAGCTTTGCAATGGGTACGCTGCTGACAGGCTTGCAATCCAACTTCGCTTCTCATAGAGCCAAAAAGAATTGACAAAGTGAGCGCAGATTTGATACATTGCAGCGCTGCAAAATGTGTTGTTGTGCGACAATGCTCTGCAAAATCAAGGCTTCGCTGCTAATAGCTCAAGATAAACTGCGAAGTCAGCTCCATTCATTTTGGGTGGCGCTGACCTGGCAGTTCGAAATTGGTTTCCTGCGTATTGCTGCCTGGCCATCATCAAGATTCATTTAGCCATGCAATGATACCTTCATTCGAAAAGTCAGTCGGATTCCTATGCCAAAAGTACAAAAAACAGCGGATGTCGTTGAGGCGGCAAGGCCGCTCGAACACGGAACCATTTCCGAAGGGAGTGTGGAATTTCGCGTTCCGAGCGATCCGAAAATTTTGAAAATTATCCGGGGTGGTATTGCACATTTATGTGAACTGATCGGTTTCAGCGAGCCTGAAAGCAAAAGCATTATGCTGGCTGTTGACGAAGCATGCAGCAATATTATGAAGCATACCTATGCCGGAGCAGTCAACCGTCCAATCGTCGTATCGTGCAGTATGCTCGGCAATGGAATAAAGGTCGTGCTGCGAGATGTCGGCAAAAAAGTCAGCAAACACAAAATTAAAGCGCGTGAACTCGACGAGGTGCGTCCCGGAGGACTGGGGGTGCACATCATCCAGAGTGTGATGGACGAGGTCTTCTATGATGATGCGTGCACACAAGGCAATTGCCTTACGCTCATCAAATATCTGCAGCATAAAAAGGAGGATTTATGATAGAGGTTTCGGTACAAGATGTTGGCAATGCGAAGGTGCTCTCCATCACGGGCGATGTGGATCTCTATTCTTCGCCAGAAGTGCGTAAGGAGCTGATGGCGCTGACGGATCAGAAAGTCAAAAATATTCTTGTCGACTTGAATAAAGTTTCGTACATGGACAGTTCCGGCGTCGCAACACTGGTAGAGGGCTTGCAACAAATTGGCAAATACAAAGGCAAACTGGCGCTGTTTGGTTTACACTCGGTTGTAAAAGAGGTTTTTGAACTCAGCCGTCTCGATAAGGTTTTCGATATTTATCCCGATCAGGATTCAGCATTGGAGAAGCTCTCCTGACATGGAGTTGATCACGCGATTTTTGGCTGCATTGGGCCGACCGACTCTCGGTTTGTTGGTTCATCTAAGCCGTATGAGCAAACTCGGCGCAGAAACACTGAAATGGATGTTCGTCCAGCCATTTAAAGGCTATAAATTACGCTTGCGCAGCGCAGTCGATCAGGGCGTGCGCATCGGCTGGGATTCCATTCCGATCGTCAGTGTCATTGCTTTTTTCGTTGGCCTGATTCTGGCTATGCAGGCTGCCTACCAGCTCAAGCCTTTCGGCGCAACCATTTACGTGGCCAACCTTGTGGCTGTTGCACAAACCCGCTCGCTCGGGCCAATCATCACGGCAATCGTTATCGCGGGCCGCAGTGGTTCCGCTATTGCCGCAGAACTTGGCACGATGAAGGTCGCCGAGGAAATAGATGCATTGCGAACAATGGGATTGAATCCGGTTGGATTCTTGGTGGTTCCCCGTGTGCTGGCGATGAGTCTGATGTTACCGGCATTGGTGTTGATCGCTGATATCGTTGGCATTTTTGGCGCCTATATTTTTTCAGTCGGCGCACTGGATATCACCAGTGTGCGCTTTATCAATCAAACCGCCAACGCGTTGGTGATGAAAGATGTGCTGACGGGCCTGGTCAAAACGGTGATCTTTGGTATTATCATCGTAGGTGTGGGGTGCTACCAGGGATTTATTGTCGATGGTGGAGCTGAAGGCGTCGGGCGTTCGACAACCAACTCTGTGGTGATCTCCATTTTTATGATCATTTTTGCCGATGTGATTTTTACGGCGATTTTCCTATTCGCCTTTTAAGTACTCGCTGCGACTGCTATTTTTTGCCGAAAATTTCAAATTCGAACATGTTAGCCTCGTTGAAAGACGATTATGTCCCAACAACCGATTATAGAAATCGAAAATCTCGAAACCCACTATGGCACCCGGCAAATTCTCAAGGGGGTCAATCTCAAAATTAATCCCGGCGAAACGCTGGTGATTTTAGGCCGATCCGGTTGCGGAAAAAGTACCCTGCTGCGGCATATGGTCGGTTTGGCAAAACCGACTTCCGGTACAATAAAAATTAAAAATCGCGACATCACCAAGTTCAGCGAAGATGAATCAATCGAGATTTTAAAAAAGCTCGGCATCCTGTTTCAAGGCGCAGCATTGTTCAACTCGATGACGGTAGCGGAAAATGTGGCGTTGCCATTGCGGGAGCATACCGAGCTTGAAGAATCTACAATAAAAATCATGACGCGCATCAAGCTGGAATTGGTAGGCTTGTCCGGATTCGAAGACTTTAAGCCTGCACAGCTGTCGGGCGGCATGAAAAAACGAGCCGGCCTCGCGCGCGCCATCGCCATGGACCCGGAGATTTTATTCTGCGATGAGCCTTCGGCAGGTCTTGATCCGATTGTGGCACGCGGCATTGACGATTTGATTCTAAAACTCAAGCGCGCGTTTCGCATGACCATAGTCGTGGTCACGCACGAGCTTCCTTCTGTGTTCCTGATTGCCGACCGCATCGCCTTGCTGCACGAGGGCCAGGTCATCGCGTACGGCACACCCCAGGAATTGAAAAGTAACGAGAATCCGATTGTTCAGCAGTTTTTGAATCGAGAGGCAGACGACGAGGAGCTCGATCGCGAAAGATATCTCAGTTCATTGGTCAGCGTAGGATAGGGAAACAGCAAACATGAAAACCGACATTCGTTCATCTGACGTGAAAGCAGGCCTTTTGGTGCTGCTGGCGATCATCATTTTTTTCATCTTTTTCTTTATGATCACCGGCTTGAGCTTGAAAACAGAAACCAAGCAATATGTCACCCGGTTTGGGTATTCGAATGGGATTCAGGCCGGGACGGTCGTTCGGCTGGGAGGTGTACTCGTCGGTAAGGTCGATCGCGTCTACTTTCCTGAAGATGACCGAACCAAGATTGAGGTTCAGCTTACTGTAAAGGCTGACGCTCCTGTCAAGCAGGATTCAGAAGCATTTATTACCAGTATCGGCATCATGGGCGATTATTACGTCGAAATCACTTCCGGCTCCCAGGAAGCCCAGGTGCTGCCAGATGGTTCAATTTTGCGGAGCAAGGATGTGCCATCTTTGGTACAGTTTGGTGCACAGATGGCCGAGCCTTTTGATCGCATTATGGCGCAAGTGGAAGACTTGCTGGTTAATCTGAACAGCGTTTTGGACGAGAAAAATACCCAGCATGTCTCGAACATGGTTGGCAGTCTCGATACGCTTATTTATCAAAATCAGGATGCGGCAAAGGAGATTACCCAAAATCTCGCAAAAATGACCGATAATCTACAAGCCGTCACTGAACGACTCGATAAAATGATGCTCAATAATTCGGATAATCTCAACACCGCGCTGGGGCGCCTAAATTCATCGATGGCACATGCTGATAGCTTGCTGATGCAATTGGTTCGCACCACTTCGCAGTTAAACTACATGCTTACCAGTAACGAAACCAATTTATACGAAGTGCTGGAAAACTTGCAAAACGTCAGCAATAATTTTGAAGTCTTTAGCCGGAAGCTGAAAGAACAGCCCTGGAGCCTGGTTCGTAAAACAGCTTTGCCTCGACGCGAATTGCCTAACAATTAAGAGAATACCCAATGAAACAAAGCAGATCTAACGACCGAATGGAAATGTACTTTCTCAAAAAGTTAGCACGATTGCTGACTGTTGCCAGTGGGCTGTTGCTCTTCGCCTGCGGATCCATCCCTGAACCGAATTATTACACTTTGCATGTCGGCGACCAACTTGAAGGCAATGGTGCCGCACACAAGACACGCCCGATGACGATTGGTGTGAGCAAACTCGAAAGCGGTTTGCTGCTCAGCGATGATCGCCTCATCTATCGGCAATCGGAATACGAAGTCAAGTTTTGGAATTACCAACGCTGGGTAGCCCAGCCGAACACAATGGTGACCGAATATCTGGTCGAATACTTGAAGTCACGGAAACATTTTGATCAAGTCGTAAAATTTCCTTCCGCAACTCGCGTACGCTACGTTTTGGGCGGCAAATTACTCGCTTTTGAAGAATGGGACAAGAATGGCGAGTGGTTTGGCAAGGTTGCCTTTGAGCTTTTTCTGCGCGACCTTGAAAAAGAACAGATTATTTGGCGCCAAACATATCAACAAATGGTGCCAGTCGAGCAAAAACTTCCCGTTGGGGTAGTTGCCGCCGTTAGCCGTGCGATGATGGCCTGCTTCGAAGAGATGAGCCACGATTTCGGCAGCGAATTGGACAGCGTGCTCGAATAAAATATTCACTTCATAATTAATAAGCGAGACCGGGCTCTCATGATCATCGCGAAATGGCTCTTTCCGATCATCGTGAGAACCCGGTTTTTTTATGCCGCCAATTTAAAGAAATCCTGCACTTGACTCTCATAATTATCCTGCTTTGCGGAATGTACTTCATCGTTCGGCATATCAAAATATTGCATCGCATTATGTTGCACCAGCAATTCGTGAACAGCCGGACTGTGATTGAGCAACTCCACGGTTATGCCGCGCCGCCGTGCCGATTTGGCGAGCTTGACCAGGCTCCAAAACGCTGAGTAGCTGATAGAATCCAAATCTTTGAGCTGGAAGCGCAGTTCATCGAATGAACGGGATTTCAAGGCATGCAAAAACTGAATGAGATCTCGTTCAGCGCTTAACAATATCTCTCCGGAAAGCCGAACGTAGCATACCGACAGAATGCCATCCGGGATAATTTGTGCCGTGGCCAGCCCCAGGTATTCGAAAGGGCTTTTTGCAAATACCTTGCGAAATTTCCAGCGCGGATTTGCCTGCGAGCGACCTGCATGACGCCCCATCAAAATATCGCCGAATTGGGTCATCGAGCGAATCCGGTGGTGGCGATCCTGAGATGCAAACAAAGCCGTCGCGTTTTTGAGCACTACATCGGAATTCATTGCGTGAACCATTTTATTATCCCTTTCTCATTGCGAAGTTGCGTGATGAAGAGATGCGCCCTTAAGCGTTGCGCATCGATTTTAAATTCAGTCCTGTCGATTTTCTGAAGCCACATGTCATGCAATTGGCGCAGCTTCGAAAAGAACTCTCATTCAGAAACCAGAACGATTGAGTGAGCTATTTGAAGTACATCCTGGAAAAAATCAGCAAAAGAGGTTCGTTGTGCTTGTGAGGTGGAGTTACGGACCATGTTCAGAACCCGAAAGAACCTCTTTTGCCTGATGATGCTTCATTCATTGTTGCGCAGACTTACTCTTTCTTTGCGCAGGATCACCGATTCAGCTTTCATTTCCACTCCATTCAGCACCTCATCGATGCTTTCGTGGGTAACTTCGCTGCCTTCAGTGTTAAACTGACCGACGATTTTGCTTTTGCCTACTTTGATCAGACCGGCGCGAAGGTCTTCTTTGACGATCGAAGTCAGGTCCACTTCCAGCAGGTCTCCAACCAGAGAAGTTTCGTCGCTTGCCTTGCTTTCTTCCTTCAACAGTGACAAGATATCGAGCTGTTGTGAGTTGGCATTGACAAGATCCGCGACGGGCTCGGCTTCATTCGCCAACTCAACCTTGGCTTCCAGAATAGGCTCTTTGATAAAAATGTCAGGCTTGGCTTCAGATGGTTCTGGTTCTACAGCTTCAGGCGCATTTTCAGGTTGCGGATGTTCCACTGCATTGTCATCAATTTGCTCATGACTGATCGTGATCTGATCTTTGGGCAGTGCCAGGATCTGATTTTGCAGGCCAAAATACAAACCGATTGCCAAAACCGAAGACGAAGTGATGATGATCTTATACATGGTTGAACTCCTTTTATGATTGAATAAGGTTTACGTCGATTTCACTCAGCAAGGTTTTCTTGCGAAGTTTGATACGAAAGTGATTGCAGACGCGATGTTCGAGCAATAGCTCCAATAAAGTCGGATTGATGTCGATAATTTCCAGTTCGCCACCGTACCGCTTTATGCGTCTTGCAAGCTTAATGAGAGACCAAAAGGCTTTTGAACTCAATGTTTTCAAATCCTTGAGATGCAACTGCCACAATTCGGCTGTGATATCCCGCATTTTGTTCACAAAGGCCGCAAAATCCTTTTCTGCGTCGAGCATGATGCTGCCACTGAGCTGTAGGGACACAATGCTCGTGCCTTTCGAAAAGCCTACCTGTGCGATCGCCTGACCGACGTGCTCGGAAGCATCGGACGGAAAGGATTGTTCGAGCGTAAAGAGCAGCAGACTGCGCTCCTCAGTGTCGATACACTCCAGATATTTGTCTCTGTGCTTCGATTGCACGCGTTCATTCGCGGCGATATCCAGGTTTCGATTTTTGTTGTTCATAGTGCACCAATTTTTTGTTTCTCGCTGATGGCGGACAAGGTCGGCTGCGTTCCATTTTTTTCATCTACCGGTCTCAGTTTCGGAACGGGAGAATCGGATACCAGCTCAGTTTAGAGTGAAACGCTTTTATAAAGAACTTTGTCACGTGTCAGCGAATGCGTTGGTTATGAATTAACGTTGCTTGAGGCAATTTATTTGCTGCATCAGGCAAGGCCTGCTGCAGAGTATGGGAGTATTTTCAGCATATCGATCTCCTTTTGCTTTTTAAGCGTCGCGAAAGCGAAACTGAATTTATTTTTTATTTTGTCCATTGATCTTGCTGTTTTGCGCAGCATCTTTCGGTTTCAGATCGCTGCTCTGTGTGATGAGCCCGTGGACGTCTCTCAAAACGGCGATGTGATTGAGTAGCAAATCAACCGCTGCTTCATTCCTGCCCTGAAATGCTTTTGCACCATTTTGATAGGGTTGCGGCGCTTTGCCATGACCTTTCTCAGAATGTGCCAGATTTGCCAGGGTAGGCGAGAGTCTGCGAAAATTCCAGCTCTTGCAAAGGCCAACCAGGCGCTTGAGGCCTTTGGTGTCGCTTTGCGGAAGCTGAGCCTGATCCAACTCCGCCTGGCGCAAGTCGCAATTGATGAGCGTTGCTCCTGCGAGATCGGCGTGACGCAGATCGGCACGGTTGAAGTTGACATTTACCAGAACAGCGCCGCGCAGGTTCGCTCCGCGCATTTTGGCGCCGGAGAAATCAGCGCCTGAGAGGTTCGCATTAGACAAGTTAGCGCGAACCAAATTTGCCTCCGCGAGTACAGCGCTGGAGAGATTGGACTTTGCCAGATTGGCGTGAGACAGGTTTGCCGCAAACAGCTTAGCGTTAGATAAGTCTGCTCGTTGCAGTTCAGTTTTAAACATTCTCGCGCCATAGAAAGTACAGCTCTGTAATTTTGCCTGATTGAGTTTTGCATTCGAAAAATCAGCAAAAGACAGATTGGATTTCGACAAATTGGCACGGATCAGGTTGGCATTAACAAACCTGCTTTCGAGCAGATTGCATCCTGAAAGATTGACTGCAATCATTGAAGCCATCCAGAAGTTTGTGCTCACAATGACGCTGTCCGAAAAGTCGCTGAGCAGCATTTTTGTGCCTTCAAAGTTGCCGTTCGAAATATCGATGCCAGTCATTGCCATTCTCGATAGATCTGCCTCAGCCAGGTCGGGCTGATTGATCATGTTTGTGCTCCGCCAGTCATTCCAGGTCGAGCTGCTTTCCAATTTCATTATTTTGAGATGATAGGGATTGGCCATTTGTATTCTCCTGTATATTTCGTTTTGATTGACTCTGGTTAAATTTGTAATCATTCGCTCTGTTCGTTTGCTTGTCCTGTTCCGCTTCCTGTTTCGTAGTTAGCCATTTTCGATTCCAGTCCGGTTTCGTTCATGTGAGGCTGTTCGACAAAGCGAATGATTACAGCGCTTTGCTTGGACTATTTCAGGAGAATGAGTCTTCGATGCTGGGTCAGCTCGCCAGCCTGCAGTTTGAGCAGGTAAACGCCCGAGCCTACCATACGTCCACTATCATCTTGTGCATTCCATGAGATCCGGTGCACACCAGCTTCTTTTTCTCCGAGCACCAGAGTTTTGATTTCCTGGCCGAGAATCGAGAAAATCTTCAAAGTGACTTCCTGCTTTTCCGCCAGATGGAACTCGATCATGGTGACCGGATTGAAAGGATTCGGATAATTTTGCTTCAAACTGGTTGTTGTCGGGATAAAGGCATCCGCTTGATTGCTGGCTTCAGCCATCGCAACCGGCGGTGGCGGCGGTGCCATGCTCATCGCGACTTGCCGGTCCAGTACCGGTGCGAGCTTGTAGATCGGATTGCCACCCGCATCTCTTTTCGCGCTGGTGACTTCCACAGTCGAAGGCGCCTTTGAGATAAACGCCCAGTACCCTACGCCTGGTTCTGACTTCAGGACATCCAGCAGGACAAGTTCCTGAAGAATTGGATCCCATTTGTACCAGGCGGTGATGGTGCCATCTGGTGTGTCGATCACAGATGCTTCGTCAGTCACCGAACCGATCAGGTCCCAGCCAGTCGATGTATAGTTATTGGTAAAGCTGACTTGCCGAGCGCCGCAGACTTCCGCAGTTGATGCTTGCAGGAACAACACCCAGTAGGCTTTGCCAACTTCCAGGTTGCTTGCGGGGATATATTTTTGAGCGATACTATCCCAGGTAAATGCTGCGAATGCATCCGGAAAGACTGCACTCAGCGAGTTGTCGGCCGGCTTGACTGGCAGCGAGATCAAATACCATGCATAGCCTTCAACTGGAAAGTTAAAGGTAAAGCAGGTCGTTGTCACGTAACTGATCGTCAGGCTTTTTGAGCCGGTAAATTCAACACTATTCTGAAGCCGCATATCGATGTCACCATCAAGGCCTCGCAGGATGAATGTGCCCTGGCCTGGCAGAGCAGCACTGTCCCAACTGAGTTTGCTTACAATGCCTTCTTTTGCCTGCAATTCGACCTGCCAGTCGATGGCGGTGACAAAAGGATCGACCCATCCGCGGATATCCTGCGAAAGATACAGGCCTTGCTGCGGGGCTTTCAGCGAAGCATAGTAGTCGCTTCCTGGCGGTGGTGGTGGCAATGGCCGGTCAAAGCCGATGTCCAGACCATCGGTGCCAGCTGAGTGACCACCAATATAAAGATCGATCTCGTGTCCATTTCCGACTTCCTGAAAAGTGATGGGTGTCGACCAGTCAGAGGTACTGCCATTTTCAAACTGCCCGACTGCGATGGCCCAATCAGATTGATAAGGCGCCTGCCAGGTTTGCTTGTCAGGTGACAAGAAGCCCAGATCGATTTCGCTGTACGGCTTTTTGGTGTCGATGGCGATGGCGACGCCAGATCCCTGCATGCCGCGCAGGTCAAATGTGATGGACGATTGGTTTTCATCGTAGAAGATGAAGTGCTCGTTGTTATCATCTTTCATTGCCAGACCACTTGGTGCGGTATTGTCGCTTTTCAGGCTGGTAGAGAAGTGTTTTTGCCAAAATTGTTCGTGCGTGCGAATTTGTTCCGGATTCGGGTATGGATTGGTTGACTCCACGTAAAATCCGTACCAACTTGCAGCGCCACCGGCCATTGCGAACTGCCACATCGAGCGCCGGGTGTTGTCCATGGTCCAGACGCCATCGCGCAAATAGGTGAAGCGTCTTTCAAAGATGATAGGCCGGCCGGAGCTTCTATTGTATTCAGACTGAGCCGTTTTATAGAAATCAAAGGTACGGTTGCCGGTCGGGCGTTCGTCATTCGAAACAACCTGCAAGGTCGGATTGTTGTATGGCCTTCCCCACAGCAGGTGATCCCAACCTGAGTGTGTTTCAATGTTTTCTTCCCAGGCATCGATTTCTTCGGCAGTAACCCACTCATCCAGATCGAAGCCATAACCCATGGACCAGCCCGGAATCGGTCCAAGCCGCGCGGCAATATAGCGCTGTAAACGATAGTCTGCTTTACCGTTGATGCCGCCTGCACCGATTGGCGTCCACTGGCGCTGTTCATCACCCCAGGCCCAGATCACTGTTTGCAAGCCGGCTGCATGCGCTTCAACAATGAAGGTTTCCAGTACTGCGAATGAATTGGGATCAGGGCCTGTGCTGCTGTGCTCGTTATAGCTCATTGCGTTCCATTCGAACCATTGATTGTTCATGCTGAAAAAGACCGCATTGAAACCATTGTCTTTCGCTTCCTGGATATACTCGTCGCGGATGGCTTTTTTCGTCATATGCGACATCAGAAAAGGTGCGCCGTTGATTTCAGTCAGCGCCAGATTCATGTACACTTTCGGGATAACCGCTTCAACCGCACCGTTTTCGCTGAGTTCTCGCACGAATTTGCTGCCTTGTGTTTTTAAAAAACCTTTGGCATTTGGATCAGGATTCGGCAAAATGTTTACCGTGCCTGAGAGATTGTCCAGATCAGGATCGCTGGCAGAGGTGATGAAGGTCCACTGTCCGGTACGCGTGCCGGTAAAGCGGAACTTCCATACACCATTACCATCGTAGAACATTTCGGTCTGGCGTACTTCGCCACTCTGCAGATGAACAAAGGTCACGGTTGCTTCCAGGTCAAAGGCATTGCCAGCGTAGGCAGCATTGTAGACATCCCATTCGATGTACGGGCCCCATAGAGTGCCTGTGCGGTCGTACTCGCTGGTCGCTGCAGATTGCTGCATTACGGTTGTCGTATTCATTTCGTGTGCAAAAACATTGTTGGCGGTCGCTTCCTCAGTTGTCAAACTTGGTTTTAACATGAGGACAAATAGCTCAAGGGCTGCTATAATCTTTGCTGTTTTCATGCTATTCCTCTGTAAATATCGATAAATTCAAAGTCGTTTTTAGTATCGGTTTCGGAGTCAGGTGTCTTTGCGCAGTGTGAAGCGTTGGCGAAAATTGTCGGCCTGATTTATGTGATTTGTGGCCCACAATTCGCGGCAGAAGCTTCACACTGCAAGACTTTTGAGCTGCAATTTGTGTGAATCCTGGTCAGATTCATTGTTTTTGAAAGAACTGAGCTCACAAGCACCCTGACAGTGGTGCTTGGTACTTCAGGTGTTTGTTTGCATCGGCAGCTCCTCCATCAGTACGATGAAGTGTTGATCTGCAATCGACACATAATCAGCGCATGGTCGAGCGATTCCTGTTGTGTCTCTTCCTGATTCAGTTCCTGTGGCGGTACTTGTCGATCAGTAATCACATTCGGTTTCAGAAGGAAGACCAGTAGACCGATTGCGGATACGATTTTGTTGGCTCTCATGGAAATACCTCCTTCAATCTGTATCTATTTTAGCTATTCGATTGATCCTGATTCATTTTGTGTATCAGTTATTCGGCTCGAAGCCGTGTCGTTGGGAGTGCCTGGTACGCTGGCGCCTAGCGTACCGGCATTCCGCTCAAAGTCTATTTTGCCAGCACAATCATGTGTGATTTGCTGAAGTTGTTGATTTTAAGGCGCAGGAAATAAGCCCCGCTCGCTGCCCGGATTCCCGAGTTATCTTTGCCGTCCCATTCGATCCGATAAGAGCCGGCAGTGAGATTGTCGGTCAGCAGTTTCCGCACAAGTTGCCCCTGCGTATTAAAGATCGCCAGTTGCACCTGACCCTGCATCGGCACATCGAATTGCACCGTTGTGGTCGGATTGAACGGATTCGGGTAGTTGCTCAGGCCAATTTCACTTGGTATGGTGTGCTCGTGCGTGCCCTCGACCGAGGTCGTCGTGCCCTGCACAACGCGGTATTGACCATTCGCTCCGGCAATGTCGTTGAAGGTAATCGTGCCTTCGCTGCTGGATGTCACATTCAGCAAGAGATTGCCATTTTTCATCACCGAGTAGAGCTGGTCTGGCTTCAATTCGGTGACCAGGTGTTCGACCCGATTGTTGGTCGAAATGGTGTATGTGAAATCGGTCAGCGGTTTTTCGGTTTTGCTGAACAGCACCGCGCGTTTTTCGTTAATCAGTGCACCGAACCATTCGCTGCCCTCGATACCGGTTACGGCTGTCGGCCCACCGATGGTGTTGGCGTCACCAATGTGCATCACGGTCAGAAAGCGGCCTTCCTGCGAGCGGATTTGCAGAGTATGATTGCTCAGCATGTACGCTGCGAACTCGGTAAATTCGCTGGGATCATAGTCCAGTCGTGACCCATCTGCCCACACCCATTCATATCCAGGGCCGCCGTACTTGTGAATTTCCTTGCTTTGTGGAAAGACCGAGTGGACATACATTTGGCCATGTGCCTGATCGATGCGGTTTTCTACCTTCAAGATGTCGCCGTTGGTTTTCCAGTGGCCTTCAGCCATGGATTGCCAACTGCTATTAACACCCTGCAAATCCACCGGAGTGTGCATGATGAAGTATTTTTCGTAAGGTGAATTGATGCGATCCATCACCACCACATACTCATCATTAATCTGGCCTCTCAGGTACACCATTGCGCGGCGTGCCGAGCTGGCTTTCAGGCCTCCGATATAGCTTCTGCTGTAATTGTAGTTCACATAATCGTATTGAGATGTCATCTCACGGGCTGTTACATCACCGATGTGGATAGGCGATCCATCTGTGTAAAAGTGCGGATCATCCAGGAATGTTGAGCGTATTTTGCCCAACTCTACCGGCATCTCCGGATTAAAATCATTAATCCCGACAACATTGTTTTGGATGAAGCCCTTGCCGTTACTATCCACTCGTGGCACCAGATCGCCACCATTTTTTGAGTTGGCCGCGCTGATCGCGAGCGGACCGAAGCGATGGATGACAAAACTGCTCTGCTCTTCTTCGTTGTGACCGTTTGCGTACCAATATTTGGTCGCGTAGAAGTGGATCAGCGTCGCATCATCACTTTCGTGTTCAGAGCGCATGGCATGCATTTGACCGAGCTTAAGACTCAGCGGCACATTAGCCTGCTGGGGAGGCAACGGCTCTACGTGTCGTGCGCCAAAAATGAATTTGAAAAACACATCGTGCAGGTGCGGGCTGTAATGATCGAACGAATCGACATCGACTGCCAGCGCGCTGTTCTGACTGAACCAGGAAGCAAAGCCAGCCATGTTGGGATCATCGTCAGCAAGCATGGCAGCAATGATGTTCCAGATTTGCGAAGTATCGCTGTCGCGAATTGCCTTCACAGAGCTGGTGTTTTGCTGGCTGTAGAAGTGTTCGCCCTTATATGGCTTCGGCACGATGTTGTAGTAAAGATAGTAAGGGGCATAGCGCAGCCAGGGATTTTCATAGAAATAGTTGATGTTGGTTGCGCTCTCCGCTGCTGCCGCAAGAAACATGATGCTGGTGAAGGCATCCAGTCCATAAGAATCGCCTTCGATCCAATCGCTGGATCCTTCATAGAGCTTCTCTGCGACCGCAAGTTGGCCGGTCAGAAAAACCTGCTGAAAAGAATCCATCATTTCCTGAGCTTTCGGTTGATAAGCCGGACCTAAATCCGTATCACCATAGAAGCAGAGGGCACCAGCATAAATATGTGCGTTTGCGGTGTAATGATTTTCGAGTTTGACTTTATCGCTATCATAGCGATTGTCCCACATGATGATAAGGCGATCAGCGATAGCCCGGCGTTCATCGAGGCTGGAAAGTGTGTAGGTCCAGTCATAAGCCACTTGCAGTGCAAGGCTTGCGAGGCCGCCGTTATCAGTGGACAGATTTTTAGCGCCATGATGCTCCTCGTTCCAATCCTCTGGCAGGTTTTTCGCGAGGTACAACGCATACTCCAATGCTTTTCGACCGTAGTCATTCTTTTTGTATTTTGATTGAATGCCGCCAATCATATCCGGATCGACCAGATAGAGGAACGAATAGGCTCGGGTAATACCGATCACGTGGTTCCACTTATCCCAATCTCCGGTTTTTGGAGCGAGCGTATAAAGACCATCCATGTGGTCGACAAAACGCTGGTAATCAGCACGATAAAAGGATTGGATTTTGCCAACCAAATTGGAAATTTTGCCCTGTGCGACAAAAAGTCGAGGGTGTTCGGCTTTTGCAAGCGGGGAAGAGGCGGAATAGATGCCGCTGGGGCCACTGGTGCCCGCGGCTACATTTTGACACCAAAGTATCGAAAGCGCGGCAAGCGCGTAGACTAATTTTTTCATGATATTCTCCTGAAGCTATATCTAAGTTGTGTTTCCAAAGAATGTGAATGTCCTGAGTCAAAGCAATGAACTGACCTTGAAATCAGATGACATCGAATTTGCAGCGGTAAACCGAGTAGTCATAGTCCCAGCCTTCCGGCACGTGTTCCTGCTTTTCGTGTTCATCGAGTTGCAGAGACATCGCGGCGGCCTGCTTTTTTCTCTTCTTTTCATCCGAGATGGGCATGCCAAAGACTAAAACCATTCCGATTAAAAAAACCGAATATAGCCAGGGAGGGGAGTCGATCACCCCTAATGTTAAAAGCACGTCAATCGTGAGTACAGTAAGTAACGAATTCATGATTTTTCTCCAGCTTGAAAATTGTGATCAATTTTTGTGAATTCTTCGAAAAAAGTCTTGAAAAGTGATTTTTTGAACTTGATAAGTAAAGATTTTACAGATATTTCGTTACGCATCGACTGCGCAACATTGTTAATTAATAGAAAGTGCGCGTTGGATCCTCCTTTCTGTTTTTATTTCCAGATTGCTGTGAATAAAAAGCGGGTGACCCGGTTAGGTGGGGGAAGGCCCGGGCCACCCATGGTGGTGGTGTGGGGATATTTTTTCGTGTCACATGCATATTCTTTGCACGTTCGGTTTGCAGTGTCCCTTGTGACTCCGAATCATATTCCCACACTTTATTGTTGGCGACCACCGACTGCCTTTTCATTCCAATTTTCCTTTCAGCGTTAAGTGATTCATAGTGCTTTCCGTTTATATCATCTCATTGTTTGGTTTCAAATAATGGGTGGCCCGACCAGTGGGGAAGTGGCCAGAGCCACCCGTGGTGGTGGTGTGGGATTTTCTGTTCTCGTTGTAGTCATCTCGTGACCGCAATTCATTCCTCTCCGGTTCCAGTCCCGATTCCTGCAACCACACCTGCTTACCACCTGTTTAATTTTACCCTATCCCCGAACATCGAATCAATCTTGTTGACTAGGCCTCCTGTTTTTAAGTGAGTTATAAAAGGCGGGTGGCCCGGTTTGGAAAGGAAGGCCCGAGCCACCCTTGGTGGTGGTGTGGGGGATTTGGTCAACTCTTGGCTGCTGAAATCTGATCACCCCAGGTCCTGATTCGGCTGCAAATTTGAGCTGCCACCACCACGGAGATTTTATTGCGCCATGCTGCCTTCCATCCAGGCACGGCATTTTCGATGTTGTGTCATTTGTCTGTGTTGCACTAAACATCCTTTTTAGCTTTTGGAATAAAGAAGCGGGTGGCCCGGTTTGGGAAGAAAGGGCCGAGCCACCCATGGTGGTGGTGTGGGGATTCATTCCAACTCTGGCTCCAAATCTGCGATATCCCCTGGATTCGGTTCCGAAATCGTGTTTTTTTTCATTTTTTTGCATCACACCACCAAAAAATGTTTGTTGAGTTAAAAAATATTCAAATTATATTCTTCACTTGCAGCAGGATGTAAGTATTCTAATGATGAACAAAAAAAGTCGGAGAATACGTATGTCTCCTGCAAGGGCTTTTGAGCCTTTTTTGTTTTTTCTCTTTTCAGCTTGAACTTGTGATTTTGTTTGACGATTTTTTGAACTTGAAAAAAAAGGCGGAGTGCACGTACGTCACCTGTGCATATGGAAATACCTATTTCCTACTGGTGGTCTATTTCGTTTGTTTTATCCGGCAAGATACAGCGAATAGGTTCGGCGCTTCGCCTTCTTATTTTTTATCGTAAAAATTCTCTCTGATTACACCTCCTGATTTCTTCAATTCTCTTCTGTTGTCTGCTCATTATCCATTACCCGTAGAAATTTAAATTCGAATGATTGTTGTTCACCGAAACAAAAAAGGCGAAGTGCACATACGTCACCTGTGCGTATGGAATATCCATGATTCCTCCGTGGTTCTTCAGGTTGCTTTATCCGGCAAGATACAGCGTTTTAGGTTCGGCGCTTCGCCTGATTTTGTAAAAGGTGAATAGTAACGAGTTGCTGTGTTTTGTCTCCTTTGTTTAAATCGTTAATGGTTCTTTTTTGGTTTGCATTTATCCTTAACCCAAGTATGCTCGGTTTTAAATTTGCTCGCCGTTTAAAAACAAAAAAGGCGAAGTACACACACGTAACCTGTGCACATAGATTTAGCTATTTCAATACTGGTTTTTTGCTGACAATAGAGTCACGGCTGGGCTGTGCCTGGCGAGCATGAAACAATTGGATGGACCAATGGCATTGCTCGACCTTGGTGGCACAATTCTCTGCTGAAACAGCAAAGCATAGAGCCAAAACGGTACTCTGGGATTGTCAGGCAAAGGCTGATTAGTTTCGTTTAATATCCGGCAAGATACAGCGATTAGGTTCAGCGCTTCGCAAAATTAAATAGGAAAATATATCTTGAAAAGCTTACCATTTGCTTTGGATAGAGTTCACCTGTATACATTTTCATGCACCGATATGCCGACGCGGAAAATGCGAGAGGGAGTCTTGCAAAAGCAGACGGAGCCTTGAGATTCAAAAATCTAAAAGCGTAGAAAAACGGTATTATTGGGTTGGATAAATGATTTGGGAGGTCCCTTCCCAGGCGCAAGAATTAGCCGAAAAGATTGCCGGGTGTTCAATCGCAAAAGGCCTGTACGTAATTGATCAAGTCTCTTGCTTCTTGTTCAGCTAATGAAAGTTGTTGGGATCAAGCGGGCTGTAGAAGAACCACCACCTAACGAACCGCACTCAATCTCGGTATGCCAAAAAATCTTCCCTGTTTCGATTTGGTAAACTCAATGAGTATGCCAAATCATTAATCTCACAACTGCTCTATATTATCAGCAAAGCGTTCCGTTTGCGGAACAACTTTTTCAATTTTTTTTGATAATCTTGAAAGCATTTGCGAGATCATTATTTATAAACCTTTTAGGCTAAAATTCCCTGTTTCGGTTAATTAACAGTACTACGATACGAAGAAAGAATCAACAAAACAATAAGGTATATTACGTATTTGTATGATCGTTATTTTTACGTAGCTGACGGGCTACCCGCACCTGTCGGCGGCTTATTGATCATTGGTTCAGACTGCAAAGAACATCCAGCTATCCAATTTGCTGGATTAAAACTGACAGCGATATAATAATGAAAAGCAATCTCGGATTCAATCGAGTAAATTACGTATATACGGTGCTCTGCAGAGCACAGAATCAGTTCAGTCGAGCTGAACCAGGCCCTTTTGAATCGCAAAGCGAACCAGGCCAGCGGTATTACGGATATTCAGCTTGCGCATCAGATTTGTGCGATGCGTGTCCACAGTTCTGTGGCTGATGAAGAGCTTGGCCGATATCTCTTTGGTCGTCAGGCTTTCTGAAATCAACTCCAGGATTTCTTTCTCACGATTGGTGAGGGGAATGTCGTCTTCTTCGTCCTGCTGGCTCTCGAGCGCATCGATATAGCGTTGGATGATATCTTCTGATATCAAGGGGCTGTAAAAGACATCGTTGCTACAAATTGCATGAATGGCAGATACGAGTTCATCTTTGCTTGAGTTTTTGGCCAGATAGCCATTGGCGCCAGCTGCCAGCATTTGGACCATGTACTGCTCTTCGTCGTGCATGGTCAATACCAGCACCTTGGTTTTCGGATTTTTCTCGCGAATAACTTTTGTTGCGCTGATTCCGCACATTTCGGGCATCGAAATATCGACAATCACAACATCCGGCCGCAAGTCAGTGGTCATTTCCACAGCTTTAAGGCCGTTTTCCGCCTCGCCAACGATCTCGAACTGATCGATCGATTGCAGCGATGCGCTAATGCCGTTGCGCACAATCGGGTGATCATCCGCCAGCAAAATCTTGATTTTCTGGTTCACTGACATTCTCCTTTATTGGTAGCTCCACAATGATTTCAGTGCCTCTGCCCGGTTTGGAATGAATGGAGAACGTGCCGCTGAGACCCTCCGTGCGTTCACGGATATTAATCAATCCCATGCCGCCATGCTTTTTGCCGTTCATATGCCCATTGCGTTCCACCTGGAAACCAAGGCCATCATCTTCTATAATCAGATTGATTTTTGCGGTGTGGCTGATGAGCTGTATCGTCACTTTTTGAGCTTCAGCGTGCTTCACAATATTGTTCAGCGATTCCTGCACAATCCGATAAATGCCGATCTCCACATCCTGCCGCAATCGAATTGCACGGTTGTTGGTGTAAAACTTCATCGGAATGCTGCTGCTCTCTGATGTCTGCCAGCAGAGTTTTTCCAACGCAGGTATGATGCCATAGTCATCGAGCAGGCTCGGCATTAAATTGTAGGAAATACGTTTGCCCTCAACGATGGCGCTGTTGAGCAGACCTTCAATTTCACCAAGAGCTTCCTTGGCTTTCTGATTGCCGGCCGAACAACTGTCTCTCAAAACCTCCGTTTTCAACTTTGCCGCAGTCAAAATTTGTCCAAGTCCGTCATGCAATTCACGCGCGAATCTGCGCCGCTCATTTTCCTGTATTTGAACGGAAGCGGCTGCGCGAATGCTCTTTTGCTTCAGTTTTTTGGCAGTTTCTTCTTTCTCTTTGCGTTCTGTAACGTCGCGGACAACGGCAGTGACGCCTTCGAACTGGCCGGCGCTATTTTTACGTATAGAGACTTTGGTGCTGAACCATTTCTTCTTGCCAGAATGTTCCAATCTGCAATTAAAATGCTGCACTTTCTTTGTGGCAAAGACCTGATTGATAGCACTGCGCAACGGTTTGGCAAAAGAGGGTGGTAAGGCTTCCTCAAATGGCTTACCAATGACATCTTGCGAGCGCAGTACAAAGTGGTACTTGCTGGCAGCTTGATGCACTTCTGCTATCATTTGGTCGTTGCTGATAACAAGCACCAAATCGTCAATTGAAAACAGTGTGGACTTGAGCCGTTCTTCGCTCTCGCGCAGTGCTCGCTCAGCGTTTTTTCGCTCGGTAATGTCCGTTGAAATTCCCAGAATGTGCACAGTTTTTTCGCCAAATCGCAGTGGGGATTTGATGGTCTGAAAATTTAATACGCGACCATCCTGCAATTTATGAACGTCGTCAAAGGCGACCGGCGACATCGCTTCAAGAACCTGACGGTCTTGTTGGAAATAGATCTCATATTTACCTGGATTCGCGAGCACTTTATCGTTGTGTGTCTGTATCATCTCTTCAGGGGACGAACCGAAGGCAGCTGCCATTGCTTTGTTGATGAACAAAAATCTGCCTTTGATATCTTTCACAAAAATAAAATTGGTCGCATGGTCTGCGATCAGCTTGTTGAATTGACTCGTGTGTGCCAATTTGGCTTCGGCTTCCTTGCGTTCAGCGATTTCGGTCTGCAATCGCAAAACGGTCTGTTCCAACTCCTTCGTGCGCTCGGAAACCCGCGATTCAAGCAACTCGTTACTCTGGATTAACTGCTGTTCGATACGAAATTTATAGAGTGCAATTTCAATCGCGGTTAGCAAATCATGAACCTGGAAGGGCTTTAAAATATAGCCAAATGGTTCTGTGGCGATTGCGCGCTTCAAAATTTTTTCATCCAGGAATGCCGTTAGAAAGACAATCGGCAACCTGCTGCGCTGCTGAATCAGCCTGGCGGTCTGCATGCCATCCAGCGAGCCTTTGAGTGAAATATCCATCAGCACCAAATCGGGATTGTGCTTTTCGATGCACTCCAGTGCCAATTCGCCAGTGGCCACTGCATCAGCAACCTGATAACCGAGCGATTCCAGGCTGCTCTGGATGTCCATCGCTACAATCGGCTCATCTTCGACGATAAGTATGTTTGCTTGGTTCATGATTTTGGTGTACAAGTATCTTTGTCGAGTCGTGCAGATCGCACCGCGCACATTTGCCTCATTAAACCTTGAAAGGCCTTAGAGAACTCATCGCATCTTGTGAGCAAACACATATCTGACGATTAATGTAACATAGTGCTCATCAGAAATCTCTGCATTTGCAACGATGCACAATGCGATTGTACGGATGAAAAGTTATAAATTGAAAATGTATTAAAGGGGCAGATTTCAACGAAAGTGTACGTTGCCTACCTCACTGTACCACCACCAACTATTCTGGAAATACATCCGTGAATCTGAGGGGGAGATTACTGAAGTTGTATTCCCGAGACTGAATGCGCAGCTGGAGTTATCATACCACCGCTGGCTTCGATTTGCTATAGCAAACCAATAAGTAGTACTCAATAACTTCAAAAGTGAGAAAATATTTAACGTAAAATTTTTATTTTTTACCTGGATTCGTTTTTGGTCTTAAAGGTTTCAAAATGAAACTATCAGTGTGTTGCTGCAGATCGGTAAAAATACGTATGTTCTTTAAAAACAATTTAATGGATATGGCGGTTTTTGCTGAGAATTGCTGGCATATTGCTTGCATATGGCGGAACAGCGTACGTAATTGGTCGTGGCGGAGTTCGGTAACTCCCCTTTACCCGAATCCGTCGAAATGAACCGGGCCATCTGAGCAATTGGTAACTCCCCTAATTCCAGCGCCAGAAACCCGGTTTTTTTATGCCTGCCTGAGTCCTTTCATTCAAGACGGTATACCAGCAGCCTGTAAATCTAAACTATATTCAACATCGCTTGCGCTACTGCATAGTTTGACATCAAAACAGGGGTTAACACTGCATGTCCATTATGATGAATGTGTTTTGGGATTTTGGGTCAGCTATTTTGTGTGTCGCAACGCTGCTGCAACTGCTTTAAAGGTTGAGCAGGCTTGGGTTGGGAGAAGCGGCGGGGGATGCTATCGCTGGATTCTCGATCTGGAAGGTGAATATAAAGTGAGTGCCCTTTTGCATCGAAATTTCAAAGCGGCCATTGAGTTGTTGTGTAAGTGATTTCACCAGCCGCAAACCAAGGCTCTGACATGTGTCGATGGAAAATTCTTCTGGAAAGCCGATACCGTTGTCGCCGACGCTGAGAACATGCTTGTCCGGCTGCGGCTTAGAAAATGCAATGGAAATACAGCCTTCTCGCTGCTCAGGGAAGGCATATTTCAATGAATTCGATATCAGTTCATTGATGATAAGGCCGTAAGGCACCGCCGTATCGATATCGAGCCGGATGTTTTTAATATTTATTTCAAGTTGAATCTGGTCCGAATTGGCTGCGTAGGATCGATAGAGATGATTGACGAGATTGCGCAAATATTCACCAAAATCAATCCTCGCCAAATCATCAGAACGATAAAGCTTCTCATGGATAAGCGCCATCGAGCGAATCCGATTTTGACTTTCGCGAAAAATTGCGAGAAGCTCCGGTTGGCTAATGTAGCGGGTTTGCAGGCTCAAAAGGCTCGACACGATCTGTAAATTGTTTTTCACACGATGATGGATTTCCTGCAGAAGGACCTCCTTCTCCTGTAATGAGGCTTTGATATGATCTTCAGCATGCTTGCGTTCGGTAATGTCCAAAAAGCTCCATACTCGTCCAACGCTGTTTCCATTGATCAATTGTGGCATCGAGTAGCGCTCGAATACCCGGCCATTTTTAAACTCCAACACATCGAAACTTTCGGCTAAAGGCTTTTTATACAATTCTTTAACCTTCTTTAAGAATAATTCCGGCTCTTTTAGTTGATCCTGCACGAAGGATAGAGCTTTATGATCGTTTTTCGATGCGACAATTGCCTCCGGAATACCCCACATTTCAACAAATCGACGATTGAAGCTGACCATTTTTCCGGCATGGTTGACAACCAGAATACCATTGATGCTCGATTCCAGCGTAGCGCGATGGAGGGAAAGCGACCTTTCAATCGATTCCTCAGCTTGTTTGCGCTCGGTGATGTTCCGGATAATCACGACAATTTGATTCTCGAGCAGGGGAAGCAATCGCGCTTCAAAAAACTCTGAATGCTCATCGCGTTGCAGTTCGTATTCGACGTTTACAAGCGTTTTTCGGGTGCCCACTTCTTTGATCGCGTTGCTCAGCAATTGTGCGATTGCCGGCTCGGGGAAATCCTGCAGATATTTGCCAATAAACCTGGCAGGAGGGAGGTAGAGATCGACAGTGCTTCCGGATTTGATCGACAGAATTTTACCATTGGCATCGATGCGGAAAAACAGATCCGGGATCGCCTCGAAGATGGCACGCAATTCAGAGTTGGCATGCATCAGCTCCTGTGAGCTCAAATCAAGTGATCGTTCAAGCATGCCGCGGTCGTTGTCTGATTGCATATAAGCATCATTGACGGCCTGTATGAAGCCAGTCAATTCTTCCGGCAGGTTAGAAGGATCGGCAAAAAAACGCTTTAGCTGACGCCGCAATAAGCTGTGCATGCTTCCCATTTTAATGCTCGGAAATGGTTGTGATCGACATTGTTTGATTGTGCAGCTCGCAACTGGCATGGGGTGTAAATGGGGAGATTTCACCGTACGAATAGAAACCGGTTAAAACTGTGTTGTTTCCGAACATCTCGCGCACACTTTCAACTTCTTCTTCCACCCGCTGCTTCAAAACCATCTTGCGACCGACGCAGCTAATGAGCAGGGCCAGATCCGGAGGCGTTTCTTTGATGGCCTGATAGCACGTTTCTGCAGCGCCAGATGCGCCATCGATCAGCCGATCGAAGTTGGCCTTCATCAAACGCGCGTACGCGCCTTCCGGCACATCGCCGGCAAAGGTCATGCTCTGCTCTTTCTCGTTGACTGCCAGCACGGTTCGAACGACACCGGTCTCGCTGCCCGGCATACGCAAACTAAGCGGAAAGAGCAGGCCTGTCGCAGGTAAACCCTTTGCATGTTCACCTAAGTATGTTTTATAAAGTTCCAGGGCCGACTTGCCATCCATTTCAAAGAGCACATTGCCCTCAGAACGTGTGATGAGTCGGTCCGGCCCAAATGGATCCCATCCCCCCAATGATCCGTAGCCGATTTTCAGCCGCTGGTTGCTATAAAATCCTACCGCGCTGATCGTTTTTTGCCTGGGCTGTCCATCAGCGAGCACGTACGTTTCTTCCATTCTCTCACCATCTCCAGACAAGCCGCCTGTGGCTGTGACGCACTGTGGCAATTTCGAAACCAGGCCTTTGACAAATTCGCTGCCATTAATATGAACGCCTTCAGTGAGGACCAGCACATGTTTAAGCTGGTCAGCTACCAGCGCCTCGCCCAATTCCAGGCCGACCTTCAAACTATCCTCGGGCTGTTCAATCGGCCGATGGATATATTTTAATTTAGTATGTTCAAAACGCACAGCCGTTGAGGTGATGGAGTCATCGAGCACCTGAGTGTCGCTAATTTCTCCGGCTGTTGTGCAACCAAACAGTATGGCTTCTGGGTAGGCTGCTTTGATTTGCTCGATCAGGGCATTTTTTTGAAAAGTAGCATGGCTGCCAAAAATGAAAACCAGTTGTGCATGACCATTGAAGCGCCCCGGCACTGTTGGCGACCAGCCAGATTTTTCAGTCCAAACACATTTCTCGATTTGCATATGCGGATCCTTGAAGTGGAGTGAGTGCTTCCCGAAGGCGATTCCGAATGCAGTTTAAGTTGAAGATAGAACGCTTTAAGCTCTCACTTGGCGCGCTCTATAATCGATTTCCGTCAGCGTATTTCGCATTGGTGGCGAATTTCTGGCGCTGCGGTGCAACATTGTGTGTGATTCGCCATGAGCCTGCGGCTATTCCCGCTCAATACCAAAGCGAATGGCTCGCCGGGTTATGTGGCTGAGAACTTGACTAAAAATCAATCAAGTTTATTTGAAATCGCCATTGGCAATCTCTCTGTTGCAAAGATCGCCAGGAGATTGATGCCAAGTTTGCTAAGTGCTGCCTTGAATTCTTCTATGCAGCGTCACGATGGATCATCGCCTGAATGATTGCCAATTTGTTTATGCTTTGTGACAGGCAGGTAAACGGAGCGCGCAAGTCTGGTGTTATACTAAGAAACAGGCGAAATGTGAAAATGTGCAATTGAAGATTTGATTCGTTTCGACGACAATCGATTTGAATCTATTATAAGCATGCATAAAAATGCAAATTAAATTTTCATACGATCATGTCGTGGATAATGCGGAAGGCACATTGATGCGGCAAAAATAGGAAGGGCTGGCTGCTATTTTATGCAGCCAGCCTCCGATACGACTAAAAGTATTGTTTGCGATAGTCTTTGATTTCGGCATTTTCCCGGAGCTGGGCATACCATTGCGAAAATGCAGCTTGCTCTTTCTGTGTCTTGATCTCCGCTCTCAATTCAGCTTTTTGTGCCAAATAGTCCTGCTCCTGGATTGGCGTTTTTTCCAACAAACGGATCAGGTAGTAACCGCGAAAGCCTTCAACCGGCTTACTCAGACTGCCTGTTGTCAGTGAAAAAGCAGTTCCGATAAATTCGGGATCACGACCGACACTCGGCACGCTGTTGTTGCGCGCAAACGCTGCTGGCTTTTGTAGCGTCAGCGAATCGCGGGCTGCAATGGCCTCTATGCTGGTGCCGTTGGTGATCTCTTCCCGCACCTTGCGAGCGAGTTCTCCTGCGAGGCTTTTGCGCTGTTTAAGTCTGAGTTCACTTTCGAGCGTGCTGCGCACCTCATCGAGCGTTTTGGTGCGCTCTTCATCAATTTCCGCCACGCGGACAACCACATATGCATTTTCCGTTTCGATTGGATCGCTAATCGTACCAACGGGGTTGCGGAAGACGAAACGTGAAACTCTACTTTCTATACCTAAACCAGGGATAAATCCTGAACCTTCCTGGAATGGCGCACTGGTTAAACCACGCACTTTTTCACTCTCAACCGCTTGCTGCCATCCACCGTCGCGAGCGAGAGTTGCCAGGTAGTCAGCACTATCCAATGCAGCGCTTTTGGTTTGATCGGTCGCACGAAATTTCAACAAAATGTGACTGGCGCTGACGAGCTCTTCCTTGTCTTCGGTCTTTTTGCCATTCACTTTAATGATGTGCAGCCCGAAGTTGCTCTGCACCGGTCCGACAATATCGCCAACCTCAGCGCCGAATGCGGCATCTTCGAATGGCTTTACCCAGGTACCTCGCTTTTGAAAGCCGAGGTCGCCATTGTTTTCAGCAGAGCCTTCGTCCTCCGAGAAAGTTGCCGCCAGATCACCAAAGTCATCACCAGACTTTGCGCGTTCGATCAACTCCTGCGCACGGCTCATGATCGCTGCGGTATCTTTTTGAGTGGGGCGGGTTGAATAAATGACGTAATCAATTTTGCGCCGTTCGGCCTGCTTAAAGTCGTCTTTCTTCTCTTTGTACAGCTTCTTGACATCGGCGTCATTAATGGTGATGTCGACAGAATTGAAGCGTGCCGGATCGAAAAACAAGTACTCGACGCTGGCCTTTTGGTTGCGTGTGACAAACTCTTGATGTATTTCGCTTTCGGTGACGAAGACATTTGCCGCGACCATGTCGCGCAATTTTTGAAACGGCAGGTTTTCGCGCATGTAGTTTTCAATGTTTTTCCAAATTGGGTCGTTCTGAGGATTTCGCAATGCCTCATTGTAAACAGCGCGATTCAACTGGCCAGTCGGGGTGACAAAGCTGGAGTCCAGGTTTTTGATGAAATCCGGTGGATCTTCCACCATATAGTGGAGAATTTCGCTGTTGGTCGCGGTCAAGCCTTTTTGGTCGATAACCTGGCGTTCCAGCGTATTGCGAACCAAATCTTCCCACACCTGGTTCATAATATAATCTTGCTGAACCTCCGTCAAAGAGGTTCCGGTGCGTTGCTGATAATTATCGAGCGCGGCATTGTAGAGGCGGGAAAAGCGATTTACCGGAATTTCCTCGCCGTTCACCTCGGCGATCAAGCCGGTTTTCTGCTTGAGACCGGTAAAATCCATGCCCCAGTCAAAAATAATCGTTCCAACAAATGCAAACACGAGGCCGTAAAGAATAATCTTGGTGAGGCCACGCATGCGATCCATCAACGCCATAAAGCACGCTCCTTTTATGATTTCAAGTCAGCAATAAAAGCAAAGCCAGTTTTGTGGTACCGGCAAACGGTTCCTGCCGATCTCACACCATCGCCACGATATTAGCAGCGATTCCAGTTTGCGAAAATTGCAAAATGTTAAACTCTGAAAAGAATCTTCCGAAAAACAGACGAGTGGAAGATATTTTTTATTCAGCAAAAGTTGAAAAATATAAATTTGCGCCCTCTAAAAAGCAAGCGCTTTTTCGAAAATGCTGCTTGACATTATAGCCGAGTAACTTTATATTCATGCTTCGAATTTTTTAAATAAAGCTAAGAAATGGATAGATTTAAGGTCGTTTCGGACTATCAGCCAACAGGTGATCAGCCACGCGCCATCGCAGAGCTGACGGAAGGCATTTTGCGGGGGGATCGCTACCAAACATTGCTCGGCGTGACGGGAAGCGGCAAAACATTTTCTGTTGCCAATGTCATTGCCAACGTCAACAAGCCTACTCTCATTATTTCTCATAACAAAACTCTGGCTGGCCAGCTTTACGGCGAATTTAAGAGCTTTTTCCCTGAAAATGCCGTCGAATATTTTATCAGCTACTACGATTACTACCAGCCTGAAGCTTATGTGCCGACGACCGATACCTACATCGAAAAAGATACCTCGGTCAACGATGAGATAGATCGTCTCAGGCTCAAGGCGACCAGCGCCATACTGGCGCGCAAAGATGTCGTCATCGTCGCTTCAGTATCCTGTATTTACGGACTTGGCGATCCGGAAGAGTATCGTGAGCAGTTGCTGGTCATTCAAAAAGGTCAGGTCATCGATCGAAACCGCCTTCTGAATAAGCTGGTCGATATTCACTACACTCGCAACGATTTTGAGTTTGAGCGCGGTACCTTTCGCGTGCGCGGCGATGTGATCGAAATCATGCCTGCTTACGAGCGCGAAGTGATCCGAATCGAAATGTTCGGCAACGAGATCGAGTCCCTGGCATTGATCAATCCGGTCACCGGCGAAATTTTGCAAAGGGCAGATACCTATGCAATCTATCCTGCCAAGCACTTCGTCACTTCCCGTCCGAAATTGGAGCAAGCGATACAGACAATTGAAGCTGAACTGGAAGAACGGCTGGCCTATTTTCGCCAACACGGCAAGCTTTTGGAAGCACAGCGCCTTGAAATGCGTACACGCTTTGATATTGAAATGCTGCAAGAGTTGGGCTATTGCAGTGGCGTGGAAAACTATTCTCGCCATCTCACAGGTCGGCAAGCAGGGGAGCGGCCATACAGCCTGATTGACTACTTCCCAAAAGATTTTCTCTGCATTATCGATGAATCACATGTAAGCGTACCGCAGATTCATGGTATGTATCACGGTGACCGCTCGCGCAAGGAGACGTTGGTCGAGTACGGTTTCCGCCTGCCAAGTGCGCTCGATAACCGGCCGATGACATTTGAAGAGTTCGATACGGTCATTCCGCAAACGATTTTTGTCTCGGCGACGCCTTCGGATTTTGAGCTGCAAAAAAGCGAAGGTGTGCTGGTGGAGCAAGTCATTCGACCGACCGGACTTATCGATCCCACGATGGAAGTCCGGCCCGTAAAAGGTCAGATTGATGATCTCCTGCATGAAATTCGAGCCTGTGTTGCCAAAAAGCAGCGCGTTTTGGTAACGACACTCACCAAACGAATGGCAGAAGATTTGACCGATTATCTGGCTGAAATGGACGTGCGCGTGCGCTACCTGCACTCGGAAATCGATGCACTTGATCGAATCGAAATTATTCGCGATTTACGGCTTGCTGAGTTTGATGTGCTTGTGGGTATTAACCTTTTGCGGGAAGGATTGGATCTTCCCGAAGTGGCGCTGGTAGCCATTCTCGATGCGGACAAGGAAGGTTATTTGCGCAGTGAACGCAGTCTGATTCAAACTTCAGGACGGGCCGCGCGCAATGCCGAAGGTAAGGTTATTTTGTATGCGGATCGGATAACCGGTTCCATGCAGCGCGCCATCGACGAGACAGAACGACGGCGAAATATCCAGCTCAAATATAATGAAGAACACGGCATTACGCCACAGACGGTTTATAAGTCGATGGATGAAGTGCTGCGTTCCACGCGCGTTGCGGATGTTCGCTCCGGCAAATACGCTAGCAAAGACCAACAAGCTGTGCATGTTCCGGATACCGACTGGCGCAAAATGACGCCATTTGAGCGCGAAGAAAAACTCGACTTGCTCGAAAAAGAGATGATAGCAGCTTCCCGGCAGTTGGAGTTCGAAAAGGCAGCGGCCCTGCGGGATGAAATAGAAAGATTGAAGTCCGGCAAGAAAAAGGGCGGCGGATCGAAGTACGCAAAATACGTCAGGTAAATATGAAAATTCTGGTTGTTGGTGGCGGCGCGCGCGAGCATGCGCTGGTATGGAAATTAAAGCAGAGCAAAAAGGTCGAACAGATTTTCTGTGCACCCGGCAATCCAGGCATTGCCAGATTTGCCGAATGCGTCGATATTGCCATCACTGATATTCCTGCCTTACTGGATTTTGCTTTAAAGAATAAAATCGACCTGACCGTGCCGGGGCCGGAAGCGCCGCTGGTTGAAGGCATCGTTGATGCATTTGAAGGCCAAGGGCTGACGATTTTCGGCCCGACACAAAAAGCTGCAGCCATCGAAGGATCGAAGTCCTTCGCCAAGTACATTATGGATAAATATCATGTTCCGACTGCCGAGTGGGTTGGCCTTGATAAATATGATGACGCGATCGAGTTTTTGGGAACTGTGGACTTTCCTTGTGTCATTAAAGCTGATGGCCTGGCGGCTGGCAAAGGCGCAATTATTGTGCATGACCAGAAGGAAGCAGAAGAGACGATTCGCAAAATCATGGTCGATAAAATCTTTGGCAGTGCTGGCACCAAAGTCATTATCGAAGAGTTCATGGAGGGCGAAGAAGCATCCATTTTTGCTATTACGGATGGCCAATACAGCCTGATTTTGCCCGCATCCCAGGATCACAAGGCCATTTTTGACGGCGACACAGGGCCCAACACCGGCGGCATGGGAGCTTATGCACCAGCGCCCCTGGTGACGGACTCACAGCTTAAAAAAATTCGTGACGAGATCATCGATCCTGTGATTGATGGGATGGCGCGAGAAGGCACACCTTATCGCGGTGTTCTGTATGCGGGATTGATGTTGACATCTGCCGGACCAAAAGTCGTAGAATTCAATTGTCGTTTCGGCGATCCTGAAGCAGAAGTGGTTTTGCCTCTTATCCGATCGGATTTTGCAGAAATGTTGCATAAAGCAGCCACCCGCAATCTGAATGACTACGAGCTGGAGGTCAACAGGAAGTTTGCGGTCTGTGTGGTAATGGCTTCGAGTGGCTACCCGGGTAGCTATGAAAAAGGCAAAAAGATTATCGGGCACGATTATGATTTTGGCGACAATGCCATTGTATTCCATGCCGGAACAGCACATGACCACGAAAACAGTGTGGTAACCTCCGGGGGACGTGTCCTGGCTGCGACCGCTTTCGATCCTAATTTTTTAGCAGCACGCAAACAAGCCTACAACGTTATAAAAAAAATCGCTTTTGATGGCGCTTATTATCGCAAAGATATTGGTGCAAAAGCATTGAAGTGGTTTGAGAAGTCCTGAAAAATCGCGAAAAATTCTCAAAAGGGCGAAAATTTTAGCAGTTTGCAGCGCAAAGTGCAGCAGATTCTTCAGCATATTGGTTGCAATGGATATAATAATTCACTCGATACCTTGATTTAAAAATGAGTTGACAACTTTAGAAAGGACAACCGTAATGAAAATGCTCGTGACTGGCGGAGCCGGTTTTATCGGATCACACATCGTAGACGCGCTACTGGAAAAAGGGCATGAAGTCGCCATAATTGATAATATGGTTACCGGGCAAAAAGAAAACATCAATCCCACTGCAACATTTTATGAAATAGATATTCGTGATAAAGAAGTTCAGGCGATCTTTGCGAAAGAAAAATTTGATGTGGTTTTTCACCAAGCCGCACAGCTCGATGTCCGCAAATCCGTCAGCGATCCAGGTTACGATGCAGATGTCAATATCATCGGTACGCTAAATCTTCTGCAGGCATGCAAGGAAACCGGCGTCAAGCAGTTTATTTTTGCCAGCAGCGGCGGTGCGATGTATGGTGAGCAGGTTCATTTTCCTGCTGATGAAGAACATCCTTGCTGGCCATCCTCTCCGTATGGGGTCACGAAATTGACCTGCGAACGCTACATTTACTATTACGGTCTCAGCTACGGCTTGAAATATAAGTTGATGCGGTATGCCAATGTTTATGGGCCGCGCCAAAATGCACATGGTGAGGCCGGCGTCGTAGCTATATTTACCGAGCGTCTGCTGCGCGGTGAGCAACCGGTTATCAATGGCGACGGTCTGCAAACGCGCGATTTCGTCTATGTGCATGATGTCGTGCGTGCCAATGTACTGGCGATGGAGCATGCGGAAAGCGATTATTTTAATGTCGGCACTGGTATTGAAACCAATGTGAACGAAGTCTTTACAGGCTTGAATGAAGCGACTGGCGCAGGCAAGGAAGAGAAGCATGCCGAAGCAAAAATCGGTGAGCAAATGCGCAGCGTGCTTTCTTACGAAAAGGCAAAAGCCAGACTTGGCTGGGAGCCACAAGTCACATTGCAGCAAGGATTGGTTGAAACTGTTGATTATTTTCGAAAAAAAAGCTAAAATTGATTTGTGAAAAATGGCTGCTTCAGCTTCAAGCCTGAGGCAGCCATTCAAATTGGCTGTCGTAGCAGACGATAAATGAATTTAAAATGGAAAGCGTGAATAAACTGCAAGGGCCAGTTGGAAAAGATATTTTATCCGTTAAAAGGAAAGTTGGACTCGTTGGTCAGTCCGCTGCATTAGAGCAGATCCTGCGCACCATCGAGCAGGTTGCGGCGACGGATATTTCCGTATTGATTATCGGCGAAAGCGGAACGGGAAAGGAACTGGTCGCTGAAGCCATTCATGAAGCCAGCCAACGCAGTGCAAATCCCTTCGTGGTTGTCAATGCCGGTGCTATTCCGGAAGGGATTATTGAATCCGAGCTCTTTGGGCATGAAAAGGGTGCATTCACCGGAGCGGTCGGTACTCGAAAGGGTTACTTCGAATCGGCAAATGGGGGCACCATTTTGCTCGACGAAATCGGTGAAATGCCACTTGAAGCGCAGGTTCGTCTGTTGCGTGTCTTGGAAGGCCGCGAATTCATCCGTGTTGGCAGCTCAACAGCCCGAAAAGTCGATGTACGGGTCATTGCAGCGACGAATAAAGACTTGTTTGAAGCAGTAGCCGCGAACGAATTCCGTCAGGATTTGTACTATCGGCTCAATGCAGTCAAAATTGTGGTGCCGCCGCTGCGGGAGCGCAAGGTAGATATTCCGTTGCTGGTCGATTATTTTGCCGAGCATTTTTGTGAACAAAATCGGATCAGTTTTGATGGCTTCGCAGATTCAGCGCTGCAAATTTTTGCGGAATATCAATGGCCTGGCAATATCCGCGAGCTCAAAAATGCTGTTGAAAGCTTGATCGTGATCGGTCGCGGCATGCAAATCGATGCAAGCATGGTGCGTCGAAACTTGCATAATGTGCCTCCGGAGATTAACTTCAATCGGCAGCTACCGGTGCCACTCAATCGCTCAAGCGAGGAACTCGAACGTGAATTTCTGTACCGGGCTCTGCTTGACATTAAATCCGAGATTGCTCAACTTCGCGAAGTTATTCTCGGAGGCTACATTATGCCCAATCGTAGGTTGGTGAGCCGCGTGCCGATGGAGCCAACCAATTATGACATTATTCCAAATGACGAGCGCCGCATGGATGATCAACTGGATGTGAGCTTTCCGACGCTCGAAGAAATTGAAAAAAATCACATTTATCACGCTCTTGAAAAAAGCGGCGGCAATAAGCGCAAGGCAGCAGCTATGCTTGAAATAAGCGAACGCACCTTGTACCGCAAGATAAAAGAGTATAATCTGCCTTTTTAGGCGTTCCTTTCGTTTGGGCCTTGCCTAAAATGATATTTATGAAGCAGATCATTCGGTCAGAAGTTCGTTGGATAGCTTTGGTGTCCATGCTTTTCTTGGCATGTGGCCCCTACTCTTTCTCGGGCTCAGCTTTTCCTCATTTGAAAAGTATAGCAATTCCGCTTTTTCAAGATAATACAGCTGAATTTGGTGTGAAGGAAGAGCTCACAGATGCACTTGTGCGCAGCTTCACACAGGAAAATTCACTCAAAATAGCAGATCGGCGCAACGCTGACTCCATTTTGATGGGTACGATTGTCGCAATAAACGATCAAGCTGGTTCCATCACTCGTGACGAACGGGTGAATGAAATTCAGGTCCATTTGCTGGTCGAAATCAAATACGAAGACCTGGTCAAACGAAAGGTCGTTTGGGAAGATCGTATCAGTCAGTTCGGAACATATACGCCAGGAGCGGGTGAGAAAAGCACACGCGAGGCTGCAATTTCAGAAGCGATAGCCAAGATTTCAACGGAAGTCTTAAATCGAACCGTTTCTGGTTGGTAATAAATGATGGCGTTTTTACGCTACAGGAGGTTTCTCAATGTCGGTTGGAAGTGATCCACAACACGAAGCGTTAAAAAGTCGTTTGCAACAAGATCCGGATTCATTGCTTTTTGCCCGGCTTGCCGACAGCATGCTGGCGCACGGGCAAGTCGATGAGGCGATTCGTATTTGCGAAGAAGGGATTCGCAAGCACCCCTACTATGTGACCGGGCACATGGTGCTCGGCAAATGCTACTTGAAGAAAAAGCTCTTTGATCTCGCGGAAAAAGAGTTTAAGCGTGTGATTTTGTTCGACCCAAAATATATTGCTGCGCACAAATATTATGGCGACTTGATGCGTGAGGTGGGCTGGGACAATACGTGTGAAATGAGCTATCGCAAGATTCTCAGTATCGATCCGCTCGATCGCAATGCACGTGAAATGCTGGAGGCTTTGCAGCGGAACAAGCCGAACGACCAGGAAGTCGTGACACCTGGCCATGCTGATATCATCGAAGATAAAATTTCGAGCCGCAAGTCTGCTGAAGAGCGCGAGAGCGAAGATGCCCGAACCAAAACGGTCCCGATCAACCTGGATGAAGACTTGTTTGCAGATGTGTCCGGTGAAGAGAAAGAAGAGCAGGCTGAACCTGCAGAAGCATCCGCGGGCGCAGATAGTGAAGAGAAAGATGAACAGGTGATTACCACTATTCTGGAAGATATTTTTGATGACGAAGAAGAAGCTCAGCCACAAGAAGCCGAACCGGCTGTAGAAGATGATGCAGAAGATGAGATTGCCGGCATGCCTATAAGGCAAAGGGTGACCAGTTCGGCCGAGCCAGAATCTGAAGAAGTGCAAGAATCAGAGGAAATGGACGAACACCGGGAAGCGGAAGCCCTCGACGCTCAAGATGATGAGCCTGAATTTGAAAGCGATTTCGGCTCAGATGAAGATGATTTTGAGGATGAAGTACTGGGCCTGAATATCGAACGCAGAAAGACACCGCAGGCAGCAGTTGAGCCAGAACCAGAACAAGCTGAAGAACATGAACCGGAAAAGGCTGAGAGCGAATCGCAGCCCGAAGATCCATTCGCGGGCATGTTCGACCAGTTTGATGAAGAAACCATCGAATTCGAAGAGCTCAATGATCTGGAAAGCGAAGAAGGCACGGGGAGCAAGGCAAGCTCTACCTTCGATATCGATTTTTCAGCAGAAGATGATGCCACTTCCAGCGAAAGCGATGAGGACGAAGAAAACTATTTCGATACGCTCGAAAGTGATGATGCGGAGGATGATATCTATGAACAAATGGCTTCCGATGGCGATGCTGAACAGCACTATGAGCCCGAGCCTGAAAAGCCCATCGCTTCGCGCAGTTATGGCCATTATGCAACACCGGGAAGAGAACCATCCTATGAGTCAGAGCCGGAACCGGCAAGCCAAAACGGCGAGCAGCCGCATTTCGAAGAATCAACTGGATTCGAACGGGATAAAATCGTTACACCGACGCTGGGTGAGATCTATGCGGCTCAGGGGCAGTATGCTAAAGCGATTAATGTCTTTGAATTGCTACTGAAAAAAGAGCCGGCCAACTCCAGTTATCAGCAAAAAGTGGCGTTCCTGCGCAAAAAAATGGAAGAAAGCGAGAATGCATGATCGCATAGAGCGTGTGCGAGCCAAAATGCGTGAGTTGAATCTGGATGCGCTCGTCGTCTCCTCACGCACCAACATTCGCTATCTTACCGGATTTTCCGGTTCCAACGGCCTGGCTGTTGTGACACATGACAATGCTTACCTCATTACCGATAACCGCTATCGCGATCAGGCCCCGCTCGAAGCGCCCAACGCAGAGATTTTCATTGCTGTTGAAAATCTTTATCGACCATTAAAGGGGCAAAAGCTGCTGCAAAATTGCAAACGGACCGCCTTTGAAGCCAACCACCTCTCATTTCGCGGTTTTTCTCATTTAAGAGATATTGCTCCCAACAACCACTTCATTGCGACAGAAAACCTGATTGAAAAGATCGTTGCCATTAAATCCCGGGTAGAAATCGATAAAATACAGGCAGCTTGTCTCGCGACTGAAAAAACATGGGCAGCTGTATTGCCGATGTTACGACCTGGCATGGCCGAAGTTGAAATCGTTTCTGAGTTGTACTACCAAGGCCTGCGCAACGGCGCAACTGCCATGGCCTTCGAGCCGATTGTGGCAAGCGGCAAACGCTCAGCCCTGCCACACGGCACAGCCACCAGCAAATCCTTGCAGCCCGGCGATTTTGTCGTGATCGATTTCGGCTGTGAAGTCGACGGCTTGAAGTCTGACATGACGCGGACAGTATTTGTCGGCGAGCCGACTGCTGATCAGCGCCAAATGTACGAGGCTGTGAAAACAGCAAATGCGCTGGCGTTCTCCAGTATCCGGATCAACATGAAAGCTGCTGAACTCGATAAAATCGTTCGCGACAGATTGACAGAGCTTGGCTTCGAAAAGGAGTTCAGCCACAGCCTTGGACATGGTTTCGGTCTCGGCATCCATGAAATACCACGAATCGGACAAAAGAGCAAAGACTGGCTGCTACCAAACAGCGTTTTCACCATCGAGCCGGGGGTGTATGTGCCGGATATGGGCGGTGTGCGCATAGAAGATGATGTTTTGCTCGCCGAAGACACTCCGCAGCTTCTCACTCATATCGGCCGTGAACTTGTCACCATCGACTAAAAAAACGCCCACCGTTTACGCGATTGTAGTGACCTACAACAATCGTGATGAGATTATCCCCTGTTTGCACTCTTTAGCCATGAACAGCACGGAGTGTGCTTTGCATGTTTGCGTCATTGACAATGCTTCGCAAGACGGCACCCAGGAGCAGATTCAAAATTATTTGCAGAGTCCAAAGCCTGATCTGGTGCTGGAGCCGATCTTAAACACCAAGAATGTCGGTTTTACCAAAGCAGTCAATCAAGGACTGGCATTGGCTCGCAACAGCCATGCTGAATACATCCTGTTCCTCAATCCCGATATTGTTTTACCCGGAGATGCACTGCTTTCTCTGGTGCCGCTTTTCGAAGCCCGTTCGGTAGATGTGATCGCTCCACAGCTGGCGTACGAAGACGGCTCTGTGCAGCCATCCTGCCGGCGTTTCCCACACCATCGAGATGTGCTGTTTAACGTTGCGGGCTTGGCGGCGCTTTTCCCTGAAAGTGCATTTTGGAATGGCTGGAAAATGGGTGATTTTGACCACAAAAGCAGCCGCGAAGTCGATCAGCCGCAAGGCGCCTTTTTGCTGGCGCGCGCGCAGGTGGCTTTTGAGATCGGCAAGTGGGATGAAGCGTTTCCGATGTTTTTCAGCGATGTCGACTGGTGCTTGCGCGTGAAGCAGGCTGGCTACCGCACCTGGTTTGCAGCCGAAACGCAGGTTTTGCACCACCAGGGGCGCAGTGTCCATGCCGCGCGCCCACAAATGATTTTATCGTCCCATCGCTCGTTTATCCGCTATTTTTATCGCCATTTTCGCGGCTGGCAGTGGATCGCGCCAAATGCGCTGACAGCGGTTATGCTTGTTTTCAGCGGCGCTGCGCGATATATTGCCGCACAAATATTTTCCATGATGCGAAAACTCAAGTAGGGGGAGCGAGGTAGAATGAAATTCATTTTTAATGTGCCAACGCGTCTGCTGAAAGGGCAAATTTGGATTGCCGTGTGTGGGATAGTTGCAGCATTTGCGCTCAGCACTTGCGGCGTGCTGAGAAAGCTGGCCGATACCTCCTCGCCGGGCTACGATCAAATCGGCGGGCTGGTGCGCGATAGCGGCTTCGAAGAAGAAAGCTGGGGCATCTCTGCACCGCCAGGCTACGGCGAGTATGCCGAGATCAATATCGACGAAAAAATCAAACACAAGGGACGGCGTAGCGGCCATGTCTACCTGCAACGGCATCCGCGCGGCAATGTGCGGGTTTTGCATGCCTGGACACAGACTTTACAAGCAGTGCCGCCGGGCGCGCGCATTCGATTTGGCGGCTGGGTGCGCGCCGAGCGCGGCACGCAGGTTTCGCTCAGCCTGCGCTGCGAGTTCGAAACGCCGGTCAATGGCAAGCGCTACGTCAGCGTGGAAACCGAACAGCCCACCAAATTTGGCGAATTCCAGTATGTCGAAAAAACCGTGGTCATGCCTGCCAGCACTGCCACCGCATTGTCGCTGCACGCCGGCCTCAGCGACCTCGGCGAAGTCTGGTTCGACAATCTGTTCGTGCGGATTTTGAAAGATTGAGTGCGGAGTTGTTTGACAGGATGCGCAGGAATATCAAGATTGGGGGAGGAGCAACGAATATTTCAGCCGCTGCGTGTAAGCAGCAATCGCACTTCCCAGAGTCCCTTCGCTTAAAATAGCTCAAAGGTATTGGAAATTTCTGAAATGACTCTTGACTCTTGCGATCCGTTTGCATAAAATAGTGCACACTGTTTTCGTGTACACGAATAAATGGAGACGATCATGCTAAAAAATATTACGCTAAGCGCGGATGAACAGCTCATTCAAAAAGCACGTGAACGGGCCAGGCGTGAGCATACCACACTAAACGAAACGTTTAGAAGCTGGCTGAAGCAGTATGTTAACACTGCCAGCGTCTCACGAGATTATGATGCCATCATGCAGTCCTTCAATTATGTAAACCCCGGGAGGGCATTTACTAGGGATGAAATGAATGAGCGATAAATACTTTATTGATACGAACATATTTGTCTACGCTTTTGACCGAGAGAACGCTGAAAAGCACAGGAAATCAAATGAGCTGATCAAGCATGCGCTGAAAGCCAATACTGGCTGCATCAGCTTCCAGGTTATTCAGGAATTCATTAACGTCTCAACACGCAAGTTTGTCGTTCCTTTTACGGCACAGGATTGTGAAAAGTACATGAGCTCCATTCTGGTGCCGCTGTGTCAGGTCTTTGTCAGTATCGAGCTGTACACGCAAGCTCTCGATATTATGAATCGGTGGAAATTTTCCTTCTACGATTCTCTTATTGTGGCTGCTGCCCTGCAAGCCGAATGCTCGATTCTATATTCAGAAGATTTGCAACACGAACAAAAAATTGGCCCATTGGCAATCAGGAATCCTTTTCTCTAGCGATAACAGACCAGCTTTTCGGTGTTGAACCTAAAGCGTTTTTACCATTCGGTAGAATCGCAATCCCGAAATGGGTAAGCGCTTTGGCCACTGTGATTCGATAGCCATTCCGCGCTTTTCATAGAGTCGGCGAGCGCGCTCATTCTTTGCGGAGACATCGAGTGCAAGTCTTGCTGATCCATTAGTGATAGCTTGCTTGTCAATCGCGTCTAACAGCATTGAGCCAACGCCTTTGCCGTCGAAGCCCTTTTCAACTGCGATGGCTTGCAAATAGAAATCGCCGTCAGGGATGTTGTCAATGATGCGCATAAGTGGCGCGAACAGGATGGATATGATCTTCATCCGTACCCTGGCTTTACCGGCTGCCTTCTTCAATGGATGATCCGATGCGAGACGATGCTGTTCCGCAGTGTAACCCAAAGCCATTCCCACGATTGCACCGTTGTGTTCAGCGAAAGTGACATTTTGAAAAGAGAGGTCATGGCCCGGTTGGATGTAAGCAGTCGCGACGATATCGATAAAGTTGGGGCCAAACCAAAAACGAAAGAATCCCTCAGCCGATCTGTCGAGCAGCACTGCAAACGACCTTCCTTCGTCGCGGGCAGGGTTCGCAGGCCTAAGGATGATCTCGTTTTGACACATAGCAATCATCTCTCTCCAGGCAAATCTCTGTCCTTGTTTCTTGTTCCTGTCAATATATCAATTCTCTGCGTTCTCTAAATGCGTTTCATGATAACGTCATGATCTAGGGCCGACGATAGGTGGGCCCTCAGCATCAACTTGTTGGATATCTTTCTCTTCCTTCTGTTTCAGGGAAATGCCTTTTGAATCTTTCCAGGAAGTAAGACCGTTTGCCTGCCCGCCATGAATCACAGCCGCCGCAGCGCTTGGGCTTGAGAATTCATAATCCGAAACAAATACAAGCCGATCATCTCTTTTTTCAACTATGCTGTCATCGAGGAGAGTTTTCCTTAGATTGGCCGCATATTGATACTTCTGAGTTGAAGGCCTTTCTTTCAAAACGGCCTCTGACCCTTTGAGAACAACTAGACCGTTGTCAGTCTGCCGTCCAGTCGCTTTGATGTTTTTAATTTCGCAGAACAAAAGGTCAGTCTTCTTAGTTCCTTCTTGTTTAACAATAGGTTTTAAAAATTCCTGACCAAGAATGGGGAGCAGTTGCTTCATTCTGAAAAGGAAAACATCCATATCTGCAGCATCTGACTCCGGGAGATGTGAGCCACTGGATTGGGCATTCTCTAGCTCAAAACGTCCCACAGACTTGGCCGTTTCAATCAGTTTTCCTTCTAGGTATTTTATATGGGCTTTGGTCAGGTTTTCATCTTTGCTTACGAAGAAGACTAACGTTTTCCAGAAATCTTTGGACATGTGGTTCTTGATTCGAGTTTTTATTATTTCGGCTTCGCCGATGTAAACTCGATCACGTCCAGTTTCAGGATTTATTCCCGTTAAGAAATAGACACCGGGATTGTTAGCTTCGTCTCGCTTCACAATATCTTCTATTTTTGAGCGGGGGCCGGCAACCGCCTTACCAGTCCAATTTGACAATTCGGCAGTTCTGATCGAGGTCGGGCTACCTTCTACCAAAAATATTTTTACTGTTGCTGTGTCTTTCATGTCTTCTCTCATCCAACATAGTATCCTGTGACAGCTTTTTCCGGTATTATTGAACACCTGCTATCACATCATACAATTTAGGCATTTTGCCTTAACTATAAGAATATTTATAAATTATGCAAAAATTATCTGTCGGTTAAAAAGTTCCTCTGCGACTGTTTTTGGGTGTCGCAGAGGAAAGTCGCATAAGCTGGAGGAGCAGGGCTTGTCCACCGGACTTTCACAAACCAAGCCACTCAGCCCATCATCCGCTTCTCACTGCATCAATTCCGCTTTCGGGCCTGCCGGCAGATTCTCGTGCAAATAGCGCGTCAGCAGCTCGAATAGATGCCGCGAGGTGTTTTGGCCTTCGAAAATGCCGTGCGAGCGGTTCGGGTAGCTCATCATCGAAAATGGCTTGTTGTGCCTGATCAACTCGTTGACCAGGTATTCGGCACTTTGGTAATGGACATTGTCGTCGCCGGTGCCGTGCACCAGCAGCAGGTTGCCTTTAAGCTGGTGCGCATACGTGACCGGCGAGCCATCGCGGAAGCCGTCGACATTGCTGTCCGGCAGGCCCATGTAGCGCTCCTGGTAGATGGTGTCGTAAAAGCGCTGGTTGCTCACCGGCGCCACCGACATGCCGGTGTGGTACATCTCCGGGTAGCGGAACAGCATGTTGAGCGTCATTGAGCCGCCGCCACTCCAGCCCCAAATACCGACCCGATCCGCGTCGAGATAGGGTCGCGTCGCCAGAATTTGTTTGGTTGCCGCTGCCTGATCTTTTGAGGCCAAAATGCCGATCTGCCCATAGATGCTTTTGCGCCACGCCCGTCCGCGCGGTGCCGGCGTGCCACGATTATCGATGCTCATCACCACATAGCCCTGCTGCGCCAGCATGGTGTGCCACAAATAATTGCGTCCGCCCCAACGGTCGAGCACAGTTTGCCCGGCCGGTTCGCCATAGACATAATAAAACAGCGGATATTTTTTGTTCGGATCGAAATCCGGCGGCTTGATGCACCAGCCGTCCAACTCGACGCCATCGCCGATATCGACGCGGAAAAACTCCACCGGCTGGCGCGCGAGTTTGTTCACCGTCTCCCGCAGTTCTGCGTTTTCCGCCAATGGCCGCACGATTTTATGATCTGGCAGACTCACCAGCGAAATCACCGGCGGCGTATCAAAATTGGAGTAGGTGTGGATCGCCCATTTGGTGTCCGGCGACATCTGATAACTGTGCGTGCCGGGCTGATTCGCAGGCGTGATGCGCTCGGCTTTGCCGCCCTTCAGCCGCACGCGATAGAGATAGCGCTGAGTCGGATTGTCCGGCGAGGCGATAAAATAAATCCAGCCGCTGCTTTCATCGATGGTTTCGATGCTGGCGACATCGTATTCGCCGGGGGTGAGCAGCTTTTGTTGCTTACCATCGCGCGATATGCGGTAAATATGGCGCCAGCCATCGCGTTCGCTGACCCAGGTGAATGCCTTGTCGCCATCCAGCCACAGCCAATCATCGACCACATCCAGCCAGGCCTCATCGCGGTCGGTCACGATGGTGCGCACCTCGCCTGTGTGAATGTCGCCCAGCATGACCTGGTTGGTGTTCTGCAGGCGATTTAAATGCTGAAGCACGATTTCGTTGGAGTTGCCCGACCACTCCATACGTGCGATGTAATTGTTGCGCGGATCACCAGCGATACTCATCCAGCGGGTCGCGCTGCCTGCCACGCTCACAACGCCGACACGGCATGCAGAATTGGTGGTGCCGACTTTCGGATATTGCACCGGCACCGTGAACGAATACACCGAGTCGGTGTTGTTGATCATCAAGAATTCGCCAACACCCGAGGCATCGAGTTGCCAGTATGCGATCCATCTGCTGTCCGGGCTCCAGCGGAAGCCGTTGCGCAGGCTGAATTCTTCTTCATAGACCCAATCAAATGTGCCGTTGATGATGGTTTCGGAGCCATCGAAGGTTAGCTGGGTGATGCGATGGTTGCCGAGGTCTTCGACATAGACATTGTTTTTCATCACATAGCCGACTTTTTGGCCATCGGGCGAGAAGGTCGCGAACATCAAAGTTGATGGTTGCGCGTCGCCGCCGAGCTGGTGCAGATTGCCGCTGGCGAGATCGAGCACCCAGTAATCGCCGCGGGTATTTTGGCGCCACACCCGCTGCGAGTTGGTAAAAATCATTAATTTGGATTTATCTGGCGACCAGAGGTAGTTTTCAATCCGCAACGGATCGGAGCCCGTCGCCGGGATCAGCTTTTGCGCAGAAATGAAGACTTCGCGGGCACCGGATTGGGTATCATAGCGCACGATGTCGCGTGCACCTTCGACAGCAGCCGATTTTTCGAGGGTGGTATAGCCAGTGCCGCCATCGATGAAGCGAGCAGGGCCGAAGCGTTCGGAGGCAAAATCACGAGTGGCAAACAGCCGCTCCAGCGTCACCTGCGCCGGATCGGTTTGCTGTGAGAACAGAGGAGTGGTCAGCCAAATGAACAGGAAGGTGAGCAAAAAGCGTTGCGTTTTCATGGTAAACCTCTTTTGTTATGCGATTTCTTATTTTGTGCTCAAATGTGGCAGCAACTTTTCAGAATAGTAGGGCTCCTGGGTGCCCCAGAATAGATAATCCACCTTGAGGTAATCGTTGGCAAAGTCCAGCATTTCAGCGAGTGTGACCTGCTTGCCGGTTTTGGGATTGACATGTTCGAAATTGCCCCATTGCACCGCGATGCCGGCCGGAACGTGAGCCGGGCGATCGTGGATAAACGGATAGCTGTTTCTCATTTGGCCTCGCTTGTACGGCAACAAATCCGGCCCGCCAACAGCGATGGTGTCATCAGCGGCGGCCTGGTAAACACGACGCAGATAGGCACGATGCGCCCCGGGTAGTCCATCGGCGGGCATGAAATTGGCGTATTGCATAGCAATCGATTTCGGAAAGGCCTTTTTGAGCGCCTTCATATTCATAATGACAGCGTCCTTGTAGAGTTCGAAAGAAAATCCATCGGGAAACAGGCGCCCGCTATCGCCAAATTCGACCGCAGTTTCTGGAAGGGTGATGCCTTCGATCTTGCCGTCGAACGCTGCGCCCAAAGCATCGAACAACTTGTGCATTCTTTTTTGCACGGCCGGATCCCAGCGACGCGCCACCCAGCCTGCCGGCACAGCCTGATCTTCGGCATCGCCTTCGTAATCATACTGCATCGCTATGCCGCCATGATAGGTGCTGTCCGTTAGCAAGTATGCCGGCATATTGACGATCGAGGTATCGAAGGACACATCCTGAAGCTGAATGAATAGTTTTTTACCATAAGAAGTCAGAAATGTCAAGTCGCGCTGAATCATGCTGAAATCATATTGATCTTGCTCAGGCTCCAGTTCCTTCCATGCATATTTCAACTGCGCCCCTTCGAGTACATCGTTTTGAAGAAAGGTTCCCTCGGCTATCCGTTCCCGGTCGCGATTGAAAAAAACATAATGGTGCTGTGCAAAAGATTCGACGGCGGAGGGGGTGAGCAGCCAAAAGAGTGTCAGGCTGATCATTTTATACATTGGATTTTTCCGTACAATTCTGTGTTTTACTTTTAACCGCGGCCAATATCATTTTGATAAGTACCCCACCATGTCATTCAGGAAGAATCTATTCAACATTATCGTCAGGGCTGAGGCCAAAAACCTGCACAGGCTTCAAAATAGATTCCTGCTGAATGACAATTTTTAGCTCAGCTTAAACAAGCAAAAATGCGAATCTGACCGAGCGAGTCCGCTACAAGGCAAAATTTAACCAAAAGGCTGATCCACTGCCACGCTTGGTTTGGTGAAAAATTTTGGGCCGTTTTCAGTGATGTACATGCAATCTTCCAATCGAATGCCGAATTCGCCATAGATCGCAATCATCGGTTCATTGCTGAAGCACATGCCGGGCGCGAGAGGTGTTTTGTTGCCGCGCACCAGGTTGGTCCATTCGTGTCCATCCAGACCGATGCCGTGTCCCGTGCGGTGCGGCAATCCCGGCACTTTGTAGTCCGGGCCAAAGCCTGCATCGGTAATCACTTTGCGCGCAGCGGCATCGACATCTTCGCAGGGGGTGCCGACCTGCGCGGCTTTAAATGCGGCTTCCTGTGCTTCCTTTTCCAGGTTCCAAATATCGCGCTGGCGCTGGGTAGGTTCGCCAAACACAATCGTGCGACTGATATCCGAGCGATAGCCTTCCACACTGCAACCGCCATCCATCAGCACCACATCGCCTTCCTTCAAATAGGTCTGTTCCTTGCTGCCATGCGGGAATGCCGTGTACTTGCCCATTTGTATGCCGATACCGCCTTGCACGCCCAATGCCTGGTGTGCTGCCTGACTATTGCTGCGAAATTGCGCCTGAGACATCCCTTCCTTCAGCATCGCCACACACGCCTTGTACGCTTCAATTGTGATGTCCATGGCTGTTTGCATCAAAGCAATTTCGGCAGGCGATTTGATCGAACGACAGGGAATGGTCACCGGATCGGCGTTGGCAAATTGCAAGTAAGGGGCTTGTTTGCGGATGCCATCGAAAAGAAAGAATCTCACGGTTTCTTCAATGCCAATGGTTCCGGTCGAAATGCCGCGATCTTTAAATATGTCCGCCACCCGCTTGTAAGGGCTTTCATTCTCTTCCCACGGCCGCACATCGTTGCCGAACAAGATCAGTTCGCGCAAACGCTCCTCTTCGAATTTCGGGCAAATGTAAGCAATCTCGCCCCGTGCGGGGAGCACAGCAGCCATCATGCGTTCGCTGCGTCCCCAGCGGATACCGGTGTAGTAAAACAGGCTGGATCCGGGTTCAAGATAGAGCGCGGCAATGTTGTTCTCGGCCATCAGTCGGCGCGCTTTTTCGATCCGGCTTTGCCGCTCTTCAAGCGAGATGGGCACGACGTTTTCTGTCATGGGTTTTAATTTGTTGATTGGATTCGATGGAGTCGCCTTTGGCTCAAAGCAGCCCGTCATACTGGCCGCCGCGAGCGAGCCCCCTGAAACCTGTAGAAATTTGCGTCTGTTCAATGTCATGGCCTTCCTCATTTTTTAAATTTCAAACATACGCCAGTGAAACAAGTAGGTCAGCAAAAACGGAATAATCAACTGCATCAGGCTGATCAGCGACAGGATTGCAAAGATAAAACTTTGCTGCGGACCCAGCAGGGCAAACCGTAACTCCCGCAAGCCGGTAGCGCGCTCCTTCAAAGCTGATTTAGCTTCAATATCATCCAGTTGTTTCAGAAAGGCTGCGGTCGACAGCACCGAAAGACCGATACGCATTAAACTTTCGTGACCTGTTTCGCCAAAGCTCTTTTCGACCGAATAGGCCGTGAAAACCGCTGGAATCAGCAAGCGACTGACCATTTTGGTGATGACGATGATCAGCAGTGGAATGAGGGTACCGAGAAAAATTACGCCCGACATTTTGTTGCTGAGCGCATAACCGATAATCGAGACATTGGCGACCACCAGTACCGTTACAATTTGCACCAGCACGCTCAGGCCGGTGCGGAATGTGTTGATGGCTTCCTGCAGCTCAAGTTTGGCAAATTCAGTTTCGGATGATTCCGACATAGATGTCAACCTTGTATTTTGTTTATAGTGAGGTGTGCTACATTGGTTGATCTTTGCAGCAATGATTTGACTTCGCCAATGCGCTCGTAAGCCTTGTGTACGTGGTAAAGATTCAGGCCGATGTAGTCGTGCCGCAGTTCCAACATGGAAAAAAGCTCACGGCTGCGCAGGGCGTTGAGGTCGTTGAATGCTTTTTTGGGCCGCGCATAGTAGGCACGCATTTCTCAGGTTGTCTGCTCCACATGGTCGTCGAGCACGGTACCGAGATAGTTGAGGCGGACATAGTGGAACTCGTAACGCTCAACCAGTTCGGTCAAAAAGGCATTGTTCGAAATCAGTTTTCAGCGCGCCTTCAGCAACCATAGCGCGGTAGGCGCCGACTGCAAGGAAAAACGTCGGATTGCTGCCCATGATTTGGGCATGGATCGAATCGAGTCGGGCCTTTTTCCGGAGCTGCAAATCGGACATGCCATCCAGCATTGCAGCCAGTCGGTCGCGCACTTGCTCCTGGCTGTTGATGACCTCCAGGAGCCGCAGTTCGTCGCTGGCGAGGTTGCTGGCCAATTCCTGCAGATAAAATGCAGCCAGTTTGTCTTCAGTACGGCTTTCGCGCCAACTGTTGAGCCAGAATGCCGCAAAAACGCTCACGAGAATCGTTGCAAATTCAAGTGCGAGAATGGGTAGCTTGGTCCGAACATAATTCGTTGACCATATCATATTGCAAAAAAGTATGGATTTGCTTGCAGTCCATTCTGAATCAACAAGTTAAAACTCCGAAGACAAGGCAGGCAAAATATCGAATGCAGCCCGCATTGTCAAGCAGGTGAAGACGAAGCGCCCCCGTATGCCTCAGCTGGGTGGCTTTTGTTTGCCTTTCAAAAGTGAATTGCCTATTATATCGGCCAATTTCGCGTCGACCCGGTCGGTTTGGCGTTTCCTAAACACAGAATAATGACAGGATCGAAGTATGTTACAGAACATCAAAAAAATGAGATATTTTGCAGTAATCTTGCTTTTGTTTTTCACAAGTGCGGGATTTGCCCAAAAGCAGATTGATTACCAAATTGGCTGGGAAAAGCCGAATTCGCACTATTTTCATATCAATATGCAATTTGAAAAACCGTCCGGTAACAGCGTTGATGTACGGATTGCAGATTGGCGTCCCGGCCGCTATATGGTACAGCATTTTGCCAAAAATGTGCTGCATGTTAAGGCCGAAAATGAAGCTGGCAAAAACCTGCCGGTGCAGAAAGTCGATAAGGTGACATGGCGTATCGACAGCCGCGGCAGCAAGCGTGTGACCGTGAACTATCTGTACTACGCCGATCAGCTCGACGCCGGCGCCAGTTATCTCGATGATGCCGAAGCCTATTTCAATCCAATCACCTGCTTCATGTATGTTCCTGGCAAGGAAATGTTGCCGGTTACGCTCAAAATTGACAAGCCGGAGGATTGGCGTGTGGCAACTGCGATGGATTTTGACGATGGCGACGGCCTTTTCAAAATCGGCAATTACCACGATTTTGCCGATTCGCCGTTTTTGGTCAGCCCCACTTTTAATTTGCTCTCTTTCGAGTACAAGGGCGCGATCTACGAGTTGGCATTTCAAGGGGAAGCCAATTACGATGCCGGGAAGGTTGTGGATGATGTAAAAAAAATTGTCGCCGACCAGGTGGATATGATGCAGGATACGCCGTTCGAACGCTATCTGTTTATGTATCACCTGCTGCCTTATCGTTTCGGCCACGGAGTTGAGCACAAAAATTCTACCTCAATCGTGAGCGGGCCGGCGGATTTCGACAACAGCCGCTTTTATCGCGGCTTTCTGGGCGTGACCTCGCACGAGTTTTTTCATGCCTGGAATGTTGAAAGGATTCGCCCGGCGGGAATATTCCGGCCAGACTATTCGACTGAAAATTTTACCACTTTGCTTTGGGTGTCGGAAGGCATAACCAGCTACTACGGAGGGCTTTCGATGATGCGTGCCGGCCTTACAAAGAAAAACAGCTATTTGTCTGGCTGGGCAAGCAATATTCGCAGATATGAAAATTCGCCCGGCTATGGGGTGAATTCGGTTTCGGATATTAGTTGGGAAACCTGGTCAAATAGCTTCGGCGCGCCACCGAACACCAGCTACTCTTTTTATTCGATGGGCAACATGCTTGGCCTGGTGCTCGATCTCGAAATCCGTCATTTGACAGAAAATAAAAAATCGCTGGATGATGTTTTTCGTTATCTCAATAAAGAGTATGCTCAAAAGGATCGTGGCATGCCGGATGGTGATTTCCTCAAAGCAATCAATAAAATTTCCGGCCATAGCTTCGATCAATTCTTCGCCAATTCTGTCGATGGCACAAAACCGATTGACTGGCAAAAATATTTGGATTATGCCGGCCTGAAACTGGTGGAAAAGAAAAGCAAAGATTCACCGGATGTGTATCTGGGCATTGCGATGCGCGGGGATGACAAGCAAACCACGATTTCAAATATCACAGCGGATTCGCCTGCATTTGAAGCAGGCCTTGACCGAAACGATATTTTGATTGCGGTCGACGGACGGCGGGCACACGCGGACAATCTTGATCAAATATTGAAAAAACACCAACCTGGCGATGTGATTACCGTGACAGTGATTCGGCGCGAACAGCTACGCGATTTTAAAGTGACGCTCGCAGAAGCGAAAAAAGATGACTACAAAATTGAAGAAATCGAAGAGCCTAATGAGTTGCAGCAGGCGATTCTGAAAAGCTGGCTCAACTTGAAGGATGACGATGCGTCGGAAGACCAGCAGTAGATTTCGAAAAGCACCAAATTGAATTAGGGAAAGCCAATTCACTTCAGGGTGGATTGGCTTTTTATTTGCGTGCTGACCAGGGCAGGAACGCATTGGTTGTGGCAATATATTCTTCGTAGCCGGGTTTGGTGTGGCTCAACGTTTTTTCGAGCATAGCCACACCTGAGACTTTGAGCAGTAAATAATGCATCAGGACCGGGCTGAAGATTGTCCACCAGCCGCCAGCGGATGCAGCAAGCAAAAAATAGCCCCACCATATCATCGCATCGCCGAAGTAGTTGGGATGGCGTGTATAGCGCCACAATCCGTCAGTCAGCAGCTTGCCTTTATTTTGCGGTCGCGATTTGAAACGGGTTAATTGCCAGTCGCCAACAGCTTCGAAGAAGAAGCCGATGCTCCACAAAGCGATACCGGCAAAGTCCAGCCAGGTCAAATAATCGGGCGAAGCAGACCGCAGCGCGACCAACAGCGGTGCGGAAATAATCATCAGAAGGACGCCTTGCAGCAAAAACACTTTCAAGAAGCTTTGCCACCACCATTTTTCACCTGCCTCCTTGCGCCAGGCGGCATAGCGAAAATCCTCTCCTTTACCGCGATTTCGCCAAAAAATATGCAGAGATAAACGTAGACCCCAAATGGTCACAAGCGCAATCACGATGACAGCCCGCGCCGCAGGGTTTGATGGAGCCTGCAGGAAATAAAGCCAGGCTAACAGCACGAAACCGCTGCCCCAGAAAATATCGACGATACTGGCATTGCGCAGCCGCAGGCTCAGCAGCCAAAGCAAAATCATGGCAATGAAAACAATACCTGCAGTTTGGGTCAATAATTTGAAAAAAAGCATAGAGTCGGCCTTTTTTTTGCAACATGCGCTTTTGTGGATAATGACAATTGAGGGAAAATGTAGACTATTTTTCGAGAATGGACAAGAGTAACTGTGGCAATTTTGCTATTTGTCGCATTTTGGTGGCATACAAATCAAAAAAGCCTATTTTGGAAATTCGCAAAAGTCACCACTGAAAGGAGCATGCATGTCATCACCGCGTCTGCCGAAGCGTTTTCACGCTTTTACCATCACCCAGGCCCTTGGTGCATTTAATGATAATGTCTTCAAAATGTTGCTGCAATTGTTTGTGCTGCGGGTGATGCTCGCAGCCAACGCTGAAGAGTTGATCTCCCAGGCAACACTGGTCTTTACGGTGCCGTTCGTGCTGTTCGGTCCATGGGCAGGCTATTTTGCCGACCGTTTCGCGAAAAGCAACCTTATGCGTGTGATCAAAATTGCCGAGATTGGCATTATGCTGATCGGTGTGCTGGCATTCTATCTTGGCGATGTCTATTTTATGCTGCTGGTGCTGTTTTTAATGGCCAGCCAAAGTACATTTTTTTCGCCTGCCAAGCAGGGCCTGATCCCCGAAATTTGTGAGCCGGAAGCTATCACCCATGCGAACAGCTGGGTTGAAATGACAACGTTCCTGTTCATCATTGTCGGCATCGTGATCGCGGGTGTGCTGATGGATGTGCATGACAACAACGCCATGGCTGTGGCGCTCTATTGCGTCGTATTTGCCGTGATGGGCACAATATCGGCGTTTTTTATTCCCAAAACCACCCCGAAAGGCAGCCACACCAAATTCCCCTGGAATCCGATAACCGGGATTGTCAAAGATTTGATTTTTCTGAAGCGCCAAAAGGGCTTGTGGTTGGCCGGGTTGGCCAATAGCTATTTTTGGATGCTGGGGCTGGTTTTTTCAACCAATGTTTTGATTTACGGTGAAAGGCTGCTCAATCTCGGAGAGAGCAGCAGCGTGAAGTTGACTGTACTGCCAGCCTTCATGGCCGTCGGCATCGGCGCAGGCTCGATGCTGGCAGGACGTTGGTCGGGCCAAAAAGTTGAGCTCGGTTTGGTGCCGCTCGGTGGCCTCGGTATGTCATTGGGTGCGATTGGGCTGTTTTTCAGCACCAGCTCCTATTGGTTGACTTCTGCACTGCTGATTTTAACCGGCATTTGCGGCGGACTTTTTATTGTGCCGTTGTTTGCCTACCTGCAATTCGTTGCAGAAGAGCACGAAAAGGGCCGGGTGCTGGCGACCGTAGGTGTACTGAATGGCCTGTTCCTGGTGCTGGGTTCGTTGCTGTACAACCTGTTTGCTGTCCAGTTTGGGCTATCAGCTGATGCTTTTTTCCTGCTGATGGGTATCGCGACCGTCGGTGCGGTGATTTATATTTGCACCATTATCCCTGAATATTTTATTCGTTTCTGCGGCTGGCTGTTGACGCACACGTTTTACAACATTCGCATCGTCGGTGCGGAGCACGTGCCGCTGAAAGGCCCGGCGCTGCTGCTGCCCAATCATGTCTCTTTTATCGATGCCTTCCTGATCGGGTCGACCATGCAGCGTTTTATCCGCTACATGATGCTCAAAAGCTACTATCAAATACCGATGGCTAAACACATTTTTCGGATCATGGACACCATCCCGATCGAACCGGCGGAAGGCAAGGAGTCGGTTGCGATGAGCCTGCAGGCGGCACGCGAGAAATTGCAGCAAAATCACGTCGTATGCATTTTCCCTGAGGGCGGCCTGACCCGCGATGGCCGGATCCAGCCTTTTAAGCCCGGTTTTGAAACGGTGATGAAAGGGCTGGAGTGTCCGATTGTTCCGGTGTATATGCATCGAGTATGGGGTAGTATTTTTAGCTACGAGCGTGGCAAGGTGCTATGGAAAATGCCACGCAAAATTCCATACCCGGTGACGATTGAGTATGGCGAGCCTCTGCCGCCCACAGCCACCGCTGCAGAGGCCGAGCACGCCGTGCGCTTGTTGGCGGCGAAATACAATGGCACTGCTGCTTAATCAGACTTCGCGATGGGCAGCTTCGAGCGTGAACGCTGGCGTGCAAATCGCAATATATTCGTTTTCTTCATCAAAGGGATTGGCGTAACGCACACGCGTACCTCGGCGGATAAAAATCGATTCGCCTGCTTTAATGACGATTTTTTCGTCATCGATATCGATTTGTTTTTTGCCTCGCACCATAATGGTGATTTCATCGAAATCCGGTGTTTGCGCAGGCTCGCTCCAGCCCGCCGGTGCGATCATGTGGGCGATGCTGAAATCGCCGACATGCTTGCTTGCGTGCCCGAAATGCTCTTTGATGATTTTGTTGTCCAGCGCCGGCACAATGAATGGCCTGCGTTGGATGAAATATTTTTCAGACATGAAAATTCCTTTTAATTTGAGCAGTATAACGCGTTGTGCGAATTGTTTTTGCGATAGTCTTTTTGGGTAAACCATTGTTTATATGTAACAATAGTACCCTTGTCACTCAGGATGAATCTATTCGGCATCGTAATGAAACTTCGCAAGATTCCGCGGAAACGTCAAAATAGATGCCTCCGGCATGACAATTTGGGCCATTTTGTGCTCATCAACGGCTTATTTCATTCGCACAACGTGTCAGTATAGTTTTTTACAGGAAAGGGATTTGCTGGAAAAGAAAGTCTTGATCCAATCAATCCTTCAACTATCCTGTCAAAAAATAGCAAAAAATGCAATAAATAGACAAAAATCAGCATTTCAATATTCGAATGCAATGAAAAACAGAATCGGCTAATCGGAGGCGAGGTATGAGGTTGTTCAAGCTGCTGCTGCTCATGGCGATCACGGCAGGCTTTTTTTATTTTTTGAACTTCAGTCAGCAAATCGGCGCAACACGTTTGCCACCGATGGGTAAATTTCTCAGCCCGTTTGCCGGCTTTTGGCAAAATGGCACCCAGGTCGATCAATTGCCGACGGCATTGGAGTTGCCAGAGTTGCGTGAACCGGTCGACGTGGTCTGGGATGACCGGCATGTGCCGCATGTTTTTGCAAAAAACGCCCACGATCTTTACTTTGCGCAAGGCTACCTGACTGCTCGCGATCGGCTGTGGCAAATGGAGTTTCAAACCCATTATGCTGCGGGCCGGCTCTCTGAAATTGTCGGCGAGCGCGCCTTGCCACTTGACCGTTTCCAGCGCCGCATCGGAATGGTGTATGCCGCTGAAAATGCCCTGAAGGGCATGCAGGAAGATCCTGAAGGACGGGAAGCCCTGGAAGCGTATGCTGCCGGCGTCAATGCCTACATTGCTGAGCTCGATGAAATCAGCAAACCGCTTGAATATAAAATTTTGGATTACTCGCCGGAAAAATGGCAGCCAATCAAATCGGCGCTGCTGTTGAAGTATATGGCCTGGGATTTGACCGGTCGCAACAACGAGCGTGCAATGACGCGGACGCTGGCTGCACTTGGACCGGAATTGACGGACAAACTGAATCCATACTACCCGCCGATGCAGGATCCGATAATTCCATCCGGCACCAAATGGGATTTTGAGCCGGAACGTGCAGTGATGCCGGCCAATACCACACCACCCTTGGATGATGTCGCAGTTGAGCAGCATCAGCCGGATCCGTTCATCGGCAGCAACAACTGGGCGGTTGCCGGGACAAAAACAGCTCAAGGTCATGCTATTCTTGCCAATGATCCGCATCTGCGCCTGCGTCTGCCATCGATTTGGTATGAAATGCAGCTCAGTATGCCAAATTTGAATGTCTACGGCGTGACACTGCCGGGTACGCCCTGCATCATTGTCGGCTTTAACGAGTCGATCGCCTGGGGCGTAACCAATGCCGGATCGGATGTGCTGGACTGGTATCGTATCCGCTTTAAAGACGCGAGCCATCGCGAATACTGGCATGATGAGCAGTGGAAACCAACCATTGCGCGTATCGAAGAAATAAAAATTCGTGGTGCTCAAGCGGTGATCGATACGGTTTTTTATACTCACCACGGGCCGGTTGTGGAAACCGGTAGCTCAACCAATGCCGAAAGTGCGACCGTACCCGGTGCTGCCATGCGTTGGATCGCACATGATTCTTCGCAAGAGCTGAATGCGTTCATGCTGCTGAATCGTGCGCGCAATTATGATGATTATCTGCAGGCATTGCGGGCATTCGATTCACCAGCGCAAAATATCGCCTTTGCAGATATAGCGGGCGACATCGCGATTTGGCACAATGGCAAGTTTCCACTGCGCTGGAAGGGGCAGGGGCGTTTTATCTCGGACGGCACGGATCCATTGCATGATTGGCAAGGCTGGGTACCGCGCGAAGATGTGCCGCATATCAAAAATCCGCAGCGCGGTTTCGTTAGCTCAGCCAACCAACATCCAACGGATGAAAGCTACCCTTACTATCTTGGCTGGGATTATGCATCCTTCACACGCGGTGCACGCATCAATGAGCGTTTAATGGAGCTGCGCGCGATTACGCCACAAGACATGATTGACCTGCAGAATGATGCGCTCAATTTGACGGCCAGAAACCTGTTGCCAGCCATGCTTGCAGCGGTTGAATCGCAGAATTTGACCGAGGGTGAGCAAAAAGTGCTCAATGTTGTCAAAGCCTGGGACTATCGCAACAATGCCATACAGGCGGCGCCACTCATCTTCGATCGCTGGCGGCGAATACTCTACGATTTGATGTGGTCAGATGAAGTGATACGGGCTGATGGCAATTTGCAATGGCCACGAAGCGATGTCACGATTGTAACGATCATCGAGCAACCTAAAAACAATTTTTTCGATCTCAAAGCGACTGCAAACAAAACGGAAAGCTTTGAAGATATAGCGTTCCAGGCTTTTCGGCAGGCAAAAGATGAGTTGGAGGCCGAGCTTGGCCCGATCGGTAAGCCCTGGGCCTGGGGCAAGGCCAGTGGAACGGATATTTTGCATCTTGCGCAAATTCCGGGATTCGGCCGCACGAATCTATTCACCAGCGGCGGAAGTGGCATTGTCAATGCGACCAGGAAATATAACGGTCCCTCCTGGCGAATGGTGGTTGAACTCGCGCCGGCTGGTGTACAAGCCTGGGGGATCTATCCCGGCGGCCAATCCGGGCATGCCGGTTCCTATTTTTACGATAATATGGTCGATGACTGGGTGGATGGCAGGCCTTATGCATTGCTGTTTATGCGATCAGTGAATGAAAAAAATGAAAAAATTGTGGCCAAAACGCAAATGAGAGGACAGCCATGATCGGAGTTGTTTTATGCCTGATGGTCATGTTGGTTTTACAAATCGCGACGCCGTACTGGTGGTGGATTATGATTGTGCCTTTTGGTTATGCATTGATGGCGCTCAACTCTGGATGGCAAGGCTTCCGGACGGGGCTGATTAGTGCCGGATTGCTTTGGCTGGCAGCGGCGCTCTATGCATTTATGAACTCAGGTGATATTGTTGCCGGGCGTGTTTCAGCGATGCTGCAGCTTGGCGGTGCCGGCTGGATGGCCGTGCTGGTCACCGCGATTGTGGCAAGTCTCGCTGGCGGGCTTGCCGGCGCAAGCGGCGCCATGCTCAAAATTGCCATTTCCGGCAAAAAATAGCAGTGCAAATCACGTTGTTTTGTTGTTTAAAAATTGTTCAAATGCGCGCAACGCAGCTGGCATATTTTTGCGGCCGAATCCGATGCGAAAATGACGATTTCCGCAATCATACATCGTTGACGGCAGCAGCAGGACGCCGCTTCGCGTCACAACATCGTGGCAAAACTTTTCGCTGTCCTGTGGCGGCAGCAGGGTGGGGAAGGCGATACAGCCTGCTTTTGGTTTCTGCCAGTCAAATTGTTCGTGGTATTTTTCGAAAAATGCAGTGAGGTGGCTGAGATTCTGGCGAATGATTGCAGCATTTCTGCTCAAAATGGCTTCCTTGTTGCCCAATGCGATTGTCGCCAGTAATTCTGACGGCGCGCTGTTGCAAATAGTGGTGTAATCTTTAAAGGCTCTGAGCCGATCCATCAAGGCGGTATCATGGGTCGCAATCCAGCCGATACGCAGACCCGCCAATCCGAATGCTTTCGACATCACGCCGAGGGAGACGGCTTTTTCGTACAGATCACAGGCCGCGGGCAATCGGTCAGATGAATCGTACTCCAGAAAACGATACACTTCATCGGAAAAGAGATATATATCGTGTGCCCGGGCAAGCGCGATGACGTGCCGAAATTCGGCTTGGGACATCAGGTAGCCGGTAGGATTGTGCGGACAATTGATGATTATAGCACGAGTGCTTTTGCGAATAGCTGATTCGAGAAAGTCGAGATTGAGCGCCCAGCCGTTTGCCTCCTGTGCGGGCCAAAACGTCAGGTCACACCCGAGCGCAGCCGCAATTTGGTGCAGCGATTGATATCCCGGCCAATGTACAATAGCATGATCGCCGGGCTGCAAGGCGATGTGCATAAAGTTGAAAATCGCTTCCTCAGCTCCAGCATGCACCAAAATTTGATCGGGTAACGTGTTTGTATAGAGCGTCGAAATCGCTTCGCGCAGCGCCGGGTGTCCATTCGATTCGGTGTAGCCTAACCATAAATCCTGTAATTGCTTGTTGGCGCTTTCATGAAGCTGCAGCAATTCGCGTACGGAAAATGATTCGCAGTCCGAGCTTGAAAGCAGGTAGGGTACTTCAAATTCATAGCGGGCAAAATAACGTTCGAGCTTGAAATCAGGAAGTTGCATATCTGGCCTTTCAGGGTATAGACAAATATTATTTGTTGTGCAAAACTACATCATTGATCGGAATTATTAAAATGAAAATAGACGTAGCCATTTTAGCAGGTGGGCGCTCCTCCAGGATGGGGACTGACAAGGCTGTGCTGGAAGTGGATGGCCAGACAATGATTGCGCGCGTGCTCGAAGCCGCACGTGCAGTTTCAGAGCGGCTTTTTGTGGTCAGCAACGACGCCGAAAAGCACGCATTCCTGGGCGTGCCAATCTTTTCGGATGAGATCAAAAATGTGGGGCCGATAGGTGGGATTTATACTGCACTGCAGCATTGCCATACTTCGCACTGCCTGGTGGTTGCGTGTGACTTGCCTTTTCTGAATGCGCCTGCTTTGCAGCGATTAATTGAAGACTGCGATGGACAGCTTATATGTGCGGCGAAGTCTGCGCGTGGTTTGGAGCCGCTTTGTGCCATTTACGCAAAAGCCTGCCTCCCGTTCATCGAGCAGAGTATTATCAAAAAGCAGCTGTCGCTGCAAGTTTTATTTCGCGAATTGCAGACCCAATGCGTCGATTTGCAGGATGTGCCGGAAAGGACTTTTCTGAATGTAAATACAGCAGCAGATTTAAACAAGGCTCGCGAACGCGGGATGAAAACATGCAAACATTGACAAGGTGCCATGAAGAGTAAATTTTTTAATAAATTGAAAATGTTCATTTTGCCGCTTTCAACAGGATTTCTGTGTGTTTTGGTGGCGATTTCACCATTACTCGCCCAGCAAAAAACTTCAATCGGTTTCAATCCGCTAAAGCATTTAACGAAGATGCCGGGCTGGCTGGTTCAAACTGAAGGCAAAGCTTTTAAAAAGGAGAATGCCAAAAAATATGGCATCGCAGCCGGCGCGATCGTAGCAGCCTATTTTTTTGATGACAATGTTGACCGGTTTTTTAAGCAAAAACAGCGTTTCCCTGATACAGCGCATTTTTTTGATAAAACCGGCCACTTGTTGAACCAGACCTTGTGGACAGGCTTTTACATGGCCGGTATGGTCGCGCAAAACGAAAAGCTGGTCAGTGCCGGCCAGGCCATGATTGTCGCTGAGCTGGGCGCTAATCTGCTCGGTGGCGCGCTGTGGTTTGGCCTTGGTCGAGAACGCCCGGGCACAGCTCCAGATCACCACACGTTTCATCCGTTCGACACCGACAATCTCGATCTTGCCTTCCCGCCGTTCAAAGTCCTGCCGTCCTTTCCATCGTCGCATGTCTCTGGCAATTTCAGCATTGCCACGGTGCTGGCGCGCTATTACGGCTTTAAGGCAGGTTTGCCAATGTTTCTTTTTGGAACTGCCACCGGTTTTTCCCGTATTGCGCGCCAGGGCCATTATTTATCGGATATTATTGGCGGCGCGTTCCTGGGAACCATTTTCGGGATTGCAGCAACGGAGGTCGTCCCACGCGAGAAGAACTTTCTTGGCAATGTGATGATTATGCCGCAGCTGGGAGGCAGAGCGCAAGGCATCGTTGTACGCTATGCTTTTTAAATAATTCGATAATGTGCTGGAGTTCCCAGGTGCGCATTGCGGCAGTACATTTGACCGGCAATGGTCATGAACTTGTTGATTTTGCGGAGCCGCATCGCTATATTGACCGCCTAATAATGCAAATCACGGAGGAAGGTAAGTGCGAATAAAGAGCCTGTCCAGGTACTTTTTGACTGGATTGTCAGCATTGTGTGTTTTGTGCAGCGTGGGCTGCGGCGGCACTTCCTTTCAAAAAAAGCCTGCCATTCCGGACGATCGCCAACCCATTCCGGAGCCGAAAACCCAACACATTAATATCGCGGCTGACATCATTGCTAAACAGTTTGCTGATCAACTTGAGCAATCGCTGGATTTATCCCGCCAACTGCGCAATCTGACCGGCAAGCGTAAGCAGGCTTACAATATCGATTCATTTGGTGAAGTCCCGAATTCGAGTTGGTTTACCAATCGCAATGCGCACGAAAGGCTCTCCGTGGATGAAGTCAGGCGCGGTCCGGATACCGAGACCGGGCCACCTGCAACTGGGACATGGACCGTGATCCGTGCGAAAACCGAGGGCGTGACCCCGGGCTTCCACATCGAAGATAGCCGTGGCGAAAAGTATGTGATGAAATTCGATCCGAAAGGCTATTCAGAACTGGCAACCGGCGCGGAGTTGGTTGGCACAAAGCTGTTCCATGCTGCTGGCTATAATGTGCCTGAAAATTATTTGGTCTGGTTTGATCCGTCTGTGCTAAAGATCGGTAGTAATGTCGAAATCACCGATAAAGAAGGCAGGCAGCGCCTGATGCAGACGAGCGATTTACAAGAGATTCTTGAGCGTATTGAGAAGCAGTCGGATGGCCGCATCCGCGCGGTTGCCAGCCGCTACGTTCGAGGCAAACTCAAAGGCCCATTTTATTATATCGGTACGCGTGACGACGATCCGAACGATTTTATCCCACACCAGCATCGCCGCGAGTTGCGCGGTCTGCGCGTGATGGCTGCCTGGCTGAATCATTTCGACACCAAGGCCAACAATACCCTGGATGTGTACGATCCAGCTGGCTTTATCAAGCATTATTTGATCGATTTCGGATCCACGCTCGGCAGTCAAGGTGACGAGCCTATGCCGCCTTACATCGGTTATGAAGAAAGTGTCGATATCCACGAAATTCTGAAGAGTACGGCCTCGCTTGGCATGTTTGTTGAGCCATGGGAAAAGGTGGGTGGCATTACATATCCAGCCATCGGTCACTACAGGTCGTATGATTTCAAGCCGGAACGTTACAAATTTATCTTGCCTAATCCTGCTTTTGAACTAATGACCCATCGCGATGGCTATTGGGGTGCAAAAATGGTGATGTCATTCAGCGATGAGCAGATTCGCGCTGCGGTCTCGACGGCACAATATTCCAATCCGGAAGCGGCTGAATATCTGATCCGGACCATCATCGAGCGCCGAGACATTATTGGACAGTATTGGTTCGAAAAAATGCCGCCATTGGATTTTTTCGCTGTCGAACCGCTCGAAAATAAGGATGTCATCAGCTTTCGGGATCTGGCCATCGATTGGGGAGTGGGTGATCCGGAAAAACGTGCGTATCGTTATGTATTGCAATCCGGTTCGCATGTGTTCGCATCCGGTGAAGTGGATGTTGCGAATCTTGCTGTCCATTTACCATCTATCAGCGATTTCGAGCAAAATAAACAAAAAGATTATTTACATTTGCAAGTATTTGCAAAGACAAGCCAAAATGGTGCATGGAGTCAGGCCGTGCATGCTTTTATGGAACCAGATAAGGTTTCCGGCCAATTTCGTCTGGCCGGTGTTCAACGCGAAGAATAAACAGATAGCCATTTGTTGCTTGCAAAGTTTGCCAAACCAGGATACAGCAAGTGGATTTGCAGGCTGGAGGACATATGCAAAAAAGTGCACTCGAACGATTTCTGGGGCTCTTTACCGATGTGCGCCCGGGCGAAGGCTTGACAGCGCTGATGCTGGCAACCAACATTTTCCTCATTTTAACCGCGTACTACATCATCAAGCCTGTTCGTGAAGGCCTGATTTTATCAGGCTCCGGGCCGGAAGTGAAAAGCTACCTGGCAGCGGTATTGGTGATTGTTTTGATCGGCACGGTCAAGCTTTTTGCGTGGCTGGCGGGCCGATTTTCACGCAAGCCACTCATCAATATTGTCACCTTGTTTTTTGTCGTCTGTCTGGCGATTTTCTATTTTCTCGGCAAGTTTGGCTTGCCTTATCTGGATGTGATTTTCTTCGTCTGGATTGGCATGTTCAACGTCATGATTCCCGCGCAATTTTGGGGATTTGCAAACGATATTTACACGCCGGATGCTGGCAAGCGCTTGATGGTGCTGGTGGCGTTTGGCAGCAATCTCGGCGCGATTGTCGGTGCCAAAATTGCCAGCTATCTGGTCGGGCCTGTCGGCTTGTTTGAGCTGATGTTGGTCGCAGGCGGTGTTTTAGCGATCAGTTTGCTCTTTACCAATGCGGTCGATGCGCGCGAAAAGTCTCAAGTTGCTGAAACCGATCAGTCGGATCGTTCCGATGAAGAGCCACTCGGGAAAGAAGGCGCATTCAAGCTCGTCTTTCAAACCAAATATTTGTTGATGATCGCCCTGCTGATCTTGCTGCTCAATTGGGTCAATACAACTGGCGAGTACATACTCGGTCGCGTTGTCGGTGGCGCTGCAGATGCTGCCATCGCTGCCGGATCGGCCGGCGGTTTGGCAAAAAGTGAATACATCGGCAAGTTTTACGCAGATTTTTTTAGTATCGTGAATCTCGGCAGCGTGCTGATCCAGCTTTTTTTGGTATCACGCATCCTGAAATACTTTGGTGTTGGCATCGCCATTCTCATTTTACCCTTGATTGCGATGTTCGGATATATGGTCATCGCTTTCGTGCCGATTTTAACGATGGTGCGATGGGTTAAAACAGCTGAAAATGCAACAGATTATTCACTGCAAAACACGGTTCGCCACGTGTTGTTTTTGCCAACAAGCAGAGAGCAAAAATATAAAGCCAAACAGGCAATTGACTCCTTCTTTCACCGTGCTGGTGATGTGCTATCTGCCGCTGTTGTATTCGTTGGTGTAAATTGGCTTGCTCTCAAAACAACCGGCTTTGCTGCTTTTAACCTGTTTTTAGTGGTCATCTGGCTGGTGCTTGCCGTGATGATCGGGCGTGAAAACAAACGTTGGGTGGAGCGCCGCGAGGCTGAAAAAGCATAGTGGATGCCTCTTTGCCCTGGTGTTGGTCACTTTAAAACAGTGCCGGCTAATCCAAACTCACACACACAGTTTCTGAAATGACTCCAGCAACAGCCAATCATTTTATCGGCAAAAATGACGAATTTTATTAGAAAGCTTTTTAATATCCGCGAAGGTGAAGGTCTGCGTGCGGTATTAATGTTTAGCTATATTTTTCTGATTATCGCTTCCTTGCTGATCGTCAAGCCTGTCCGCAATTCACTCTTTCTCACGACCTTTGGGCCATCCCAACTTCCCTATGCGTTCATCCTGGTGGCGTTGTTCGCTGCAGTCATCTCTTCGGTTTATGCAAATTTTGCACTCGAATTGCGGCTGAACGCATTGATTTATTATACACTCGTTGCTTGTATTGTCTGCCTGGTTGTTTTTTGGCTACTGTTAAAGTTGCAGTTTCAGTCAGGCTGGTTCATTTATGCGATTTATGTGTGGGTTGCCATTTTCGGGGTGATCACCACATCACAGTTTTGGCTATTAGCAAATTACACCTTTAACGCCCGTGAGGCACGACGGCTATTCGGATTTGTCGGCAGTGGCGCAATCTCGGGTGGCATTTTCGGTGGCTATCTCACAAATTATCTCGCTCCAATGATCGGCACCGAAGACCTGCTCTTGCTGTGCGCGATTGCTTTGGGCGCGTGTATTTTTATCGCACGTATCGTTTGGCGGCAAGGAGCGATGCAAAGCTATCAGGAAAAACTGGTAAAAGATGAAAAACACCCCAAGGCTCGAACGCCAGCTAATGCAAACACGCTGTCGATTATTTTTAAAAGCGATCACTTGAAATACACCGCTATTCTGGTTGGCATCGGCGTGATTGTGGCAAATTTGGTTGATTATCAGTTCAGCGCTATCGCCTCGGAAACCATTCAGGATGAGGATGAACTGACCGCATTTTTTGGGTTTTGGCTCTCCAATCTCAGTATCACATCTTTGTTGATACAGCTTTTTGTGACCAGCCGTGTTTTAAAAACCTTTGGCGTGGGAGCATCGCTGTTTTTCCTGCCGCTTGGCATCCTGCTCGGCGCGGTTTTACTGCTAATGTGGCCGGTTTTATGGGCTGCGATCTTCATTCGAGTCAGCGATGGTGCGTTCAAGCAATCAATAAATAAAGCTGGACTCGAGCTGCTGATTTTGCCGATCCCAAAGGCAGTGAAGGATCAAACGAAAGCCTTTATCGATGTCTTTGTCGATAGCTTTGCAACCGGAATTGGCGGTGTGTTGCTGATCTTTTTTACAACGGTCATCGGCGTTACGACAGGTCAGGTCAGTCTGGTGATCATCGCTTTGATTTCAGTTTGGATCTTTACTATTTTTCGAGTGCGCAAGGAGTACATCAATTCCTTTCGCCTTGCGATTGAAAAAAGAACCATTGAAGTAGACGAGCCTACCGTAAGTTTGAGCGACGCCTCTATTTTTGAAAGCTTTCAAAAAGTCTTCGACGGCAAAAACGAACGCCAAATTCTCTATGTGCTCAATTTGGTCGAGGATATGGTCGATGATAAACTACAGCCACTGCTCACCAGGCTGTTGCGTCACGACTCTGCTGATGTAAAAGCGAAAGCGCTGGCTATGCTCGGCGGCTATGCTGAAAGCGATGTATCTGAGCAGGCAGCGAAATTGGTGCATCACCAGGATCGGGAAGTGCGCGTAGAAGCAATACGTTATTTGTGTAATCGCGATGAAGAGCCGTCGGCGGTTCTCAACCAGTTTCTCGTCTCGCCAAGTGATGCTGTACAGGTTGCGGCGCTGCTTTGCGCAGCCAGGATGAGCAGGGAAGATCCGGGCAATCGCCATTTGATTGATTTCAAGGCGACCTTTGAGGGGATTTGGCAAAGGTTGCGGCAAACGGATGACACGCAGAAAGCCGAATATATCAAGCTGAACGCTGCAATGGTGATCGGTGTGGCTCGCGAGGCAAATTTGAATGCATATTTGCATATTTTGCTGAATGACGCGTCAATTTCCGTCATTAAAGCGGCAATTTACAGTGCTGGTGAAATCCAGGCAATGGAGTTCATCCCGCTTATTATCAACAATCTCAAAATTAAGCATCTTCGTAAAGTCGCCCGCGATGCTCTTGTGCAATATGGTGATAAGGCGGTTGAAATGCTTTCAGAAAAGCTTGGACAGGCAAAAATTGAACAATCACAGAAAATCGCCATCCCACGAATTTTAGGTGCCATTAAAACCCAAAAATCTGTGAATGTGCTGCTTCGCCACCTGAATCAGCATGACCTTATGGTGCGTTCTGAGGTGATCAAAGCCTTGAATCGACTCAAGCAACAAATGCCCATGCTAAAATACGATAGCGAACGAATTGAGAACCATATTCTTGAGGAAACAAATGGCTATTACCGTCTGATTTCCTATCTGCGCGCACAAAACGGAGAATCGGGAGAGCTGCACAGCGCACCGTATAAGCGCGCACGCATGCTATTGATCAATGCGCTCGAAGAACGTCTCGAAGAAAACCTCGATCGTATCTTTCGATTGTTAGGCCTTAGATACAAACCAGACGATATGTTTAATGCCTACCGTGGTATCACTAGCGACCAAAATGACTTGCGTGCCAATGCCATCGAGTTTCTTGACAACGTGCTTGATTCTCATTTGAAAAAATACATCATTCCGCTGGTCGAATCAAATTCTCCATTTTCGCTGATGAGCAAACTTGCTGAGCAGGCTTATCTGGATGAACGCGCAAAAAAAGAGTGTTTGAGCTCGATATTGGATGGGGATGACAATTGGTTAAAAGTCTGTAGCTTGTATTTGATTGCATTGCAAAGGAATGGTGACTGCATTGGTGAAATCGGCGCGCATTTGTCGAACCCGGATCCGATGGTGCAGGAAACTGCCAGATTGGCGATGCGGAAACTGCAACTCTAATCTAAGCTCGCAAGAATGAGTAGCCTATGTTAACGACCATTGAAAAAGTGATATTTTTGCAGGAAGTGGATATTTTTGAGCAAACTTCTACAGAAAATTTAGCTCAAATCGCAGCGATTACTGAAGAGCTACAGATCGCAAAAGATCATGTTATATATCAGGAAGGTGACAACTCAGACTCGATGTATTTGGTCGTTGAAGGTAAAATTCGACTGCATAAAAGCGAGCAAAATATCATGATTGCCGGCGAAAAAGATGCATTCGGAACTTGGGCTTTGCTTGATGATGAAGTGCGGCTGGTGAGTGCAGTAGCGCTGGAAGACGGCACTTTGCTACGCATCGCCAAGGATGATTTTTATGATTTGTTGGCAGACAATGTCCAGATCACCCAGGGGATTATCAAATATATGGCAGGCAAATTGCGCTCCCTGGCCGGGCGTGCAGGAAAATGATGAAAGAAAGCATTTTATGCTTGGCATGTCCTGGCTGATTGGGTATCTGAAGCAGGCCTGAACGTAAGAAGAAATCAATTGATACACAACCTTCCTTATCGCTGCTCGTTTCGGGGCCACGAATCAAACAGGACCCACCGGTAACCTCTCCACCGCTGCAAAAGACCTGATTTCTGCATGAAGTTGCTTTTCATTTGCAACATATTAAATTAATGACTATATAATCAAATTCACCAAGCCTTTTCGCTGAATGCAGGGCTTGCTGTTCACAAATACCCGTGATTTGCGTTGCTGCGGCAGATGTCGCAACGGCTTGTGGTGTCGAAGATGGGAAAGCACGCAACAGTGCTTTAAAGGGATCAGGAGAATTGCATGCAAAACGCCGTAGAAGAAAAAGATACGATTGTCATCGTGGATGATGAAGAAATGGTGCTGACCAGTCTCAGCTCTTTTTTTATGCTTGAGACAGATTATGAAATTGTATCGTTTACTTCTGGAAAGAAGGCATTGGAATACATTGAAAAAAAAGAAGTGCATCTTGTCATTTCCGATTATCTGATGCCTGAAATGGATGGTATTAGTTTCCTGGCCAAAGTTCGGGAAATGAAACCGGAAATTCCGCGCATTATATTAACCGGCTATGCAGACAAGGAAAATGCCATTAAGGCGATCAATGAGGTCGGATTATATCAGTATATCGAAAAGCCGTGGGATAATGAAGATTTGCGAATTATTGTGCGCAATGCACTCGAAAAGCAAAAACTGATGAAAAAGCTCCAGGATAAAATCGGTGAGATCAACAAAGCTTATTCGGAATTGCAGGGTATTCACACCGATATTTTGAAAGCCTTCGTTTAATTCCCCCCACCGGCCCACGCTACGCCTGCACTTAGTCAGTCTCTTCCTTTTTAAATTCAAAGCTCTCTTCGCGGATGGCTTTGCCGGAATCATCGACGACAATTACACGCCAGGTTCCCGTCCATTCTGGTATCATTTTTTTGGAGCTGTATGTTCTCCAGGCTGCACTGCGCACAGACAATGGCACTTCTGCCATCAGGGAATCCTGATAAAACCATTTATGAGTGATTTGCATGTCGAACTGCGCGCCTTCAATCTTAGTAAAGCAATAGACCTTAGGGGTATCATTGGCGAAGCTTGATTCCTCTGTTAGAGGCTCTCTGCCGATAATTTCAGTACAGAAGACCATTTTCGTCACTTTCAAATCGCTCTCTTCCGCGCGATGCTGCTCCTGCGCAAAACCAAGTGAATACAAAAAAATCAACATGAGCATACAGATGAGATTCTTGATCGTGATCATTGTTCCTCCAGAGACCTTACGAGCAGAGTAAAATAGTTTTCAATTTCTTTGCGAAATGCAGCCTGCAAATTGCTCCAAATCCATTAACGGACCAAGTGATTGATATGGAAAACAGATTGAGCAGCCGACAGAGCATGCAAAATATACACATATTCAATTCTAAAATGCAAATAAGCAGATTCTATACCACACATCTTGTTTGTTTTTTAAAAAAAAGAACCCCCAGACCACATAACATGGTCTGAGGGCTCTGAGGAGGAAGGAAAACGACAAAAGAAGGTCAATCTTAATCATACCACTCATTACGAGTTCAATTCTCCAACGTTTGCCGTCGAAGATTTGTTCCCGCTCTAATCATCTTTTTTTAGAATGCCGAAAAAAAGTTCAGAATCGCTTAAATCCTGCATGATGGCATCTGGCCTGGCTGTGGCCAGCTCCTCCTGATTGTAGTCCCCGGTTGCCACAGCGATCGCTTTGGCAGAGTGCGGGCGCGCACAATAGACGTCTTTGGGAGTGTCGCCGATAATCCAGGTTGAACGTGCATGACCGTTGAGCGCAAATCGTTTTTTTAGCCGTTCAATAGCAAATGGCAGCAGCTTGTTGCGATCTTCATCGTCATCCCCATATGCACCAAACTCGAAATAGTGATCAATGCCGAAATGGCCCAATTTGATTTTTGCACACTGCGCGTAGTTTCCGGTCAGCAGACCAAGTTTGACTGCCTCGCTTTCCTGAAGCTTTTCCAAAAGTGGCTGTACACCAGGCAACATGCGCTTGGTGGCGTTAGGTCGCTCAATTTCTTCTGCCAGATAGCCTTGATAAATCTTTTTGAATGCATCGTGGCTGGCTTCAGAAAATGGCACCTTTACTTTTTCACATGCATTTTTAAAAATGATGCGATCGGTCATGCCGGATAAGGTTAGGCCAGCCAAGGCATTTTTTACGCCAAAAACTTTTTCAAAGGCGCGATTCATGCCACGCATGCCCGCGCCTCCGGTCAAAATTAACGTCCCGTCAATATCGAAAAGTAAAATTTTCATTTATTGATTTTCTAATTTGAATTGGCTTTTTTCTGCATTGATAGCAACATCACCGCTTTCCAGCAAAATCCAGTCGAGCAAAATATGGGCGCTTTCATCGCGGATAAAGTCGCGAAGGCGCAACGGCTCAGCATCATCGTCATTTGGGTCGGCTGGCGGCAGACCCAAGGCTGCACGCCTCTCATTTTCACGTTTCAATCTTTTTTCCTGGCGTTGTTTGCGCTCTTCTTTGCGGATTTGTTCGTTCAGGGAGATACTGTTCTTAGCATCTTCTTCCGCCATTTCACGAATGTCTTCTGCTAAATATTGAAACTCACGATTGCCAGCAATTCGCTTTTTATGACGAAGTTGCAGTTTTTTGACGGCAGTTTCAACATCACCATATTTTTGAAAGCGTGCCGGCTTGATTTGATCCCACATGAGCGCATTGACCAGAGAACTCTCGCCAAAATCCAGTGCGCTGTGGCGCGAAGGGAAAGAAATATCTGGAATTACACCGCGGTGCTGGGTGCTGCCGCCATTGACGCGGTAGAATTTGGCCATGGTCACTTTGATGCGGCCAAATGGCGAACCACCACCATCCCTTGACGCCAATCGTCCGGGAATAAAGCGGTCCAGTGAGATCAATTGCTGCACTGTGCCTTTGCCGAAAGTTTGGTTGCCGACGATCAGCCCGCGACCGTAATCCTGAATGGCTGCCGCAAAGATTTCCGAGGCGGATGCGCTGTATTCATCCACCATGACCATCAGCGGGCCATCGTAAAACAGGCCACTTTCGGTATCTTTCTCAATTTCAATATAGCCATTTGACTGCCGCACCTGTACCACTGGTCCCTGGTCAATGAATAGTCCGGTCAGGCGAATCGCTTCCTGCAATGAACCGCCACCGTTACCACGCAAATCGATGATCAACCCGTCAATTCTATTTTGCTGTTTCAATTTGGCGATGAGCTCTTTCACATCGGTTGTTGTGCTCTTCACTTCTTTGTCGTTGCGCGCCTGCGCTTCGAAATCGAAGTAAAAGGTGGGGATTTCGATGACGCCAATGCTGAATTGTTTACTACCATGTTCGATCTGCACGGTGTCGCTTTTGGCTGCTTGTTCTTCCAGCTTAACCTTATCTCGCGTGAGGGTGACATAGCGCGTCATGCCGCTGGCAATGTCGCCACCTGGAATGATTTGCAAACGCACAGCCGAACCTTTATGCCCGCGAATGCGCTGCACAACATCGTCAAGCTTCCAGCCGATGACATCGAGAATTTTACCGTCATTGTGCTCGTCAACACCGATGATATAATCATTTGCCTTCAGCCGCTTATCCAGGTCAGCAGGGCCACCAGGAATAATCTCGACAACCCGCACATATTCATTTTCGGTGGTCAGTCTGGCGCCGATGCCCTCGAAGCTGAGGCTCATCCGAATGCCGAAGTTTTCTGAGGTAATCGGTGAAAAATAATTGGTATGCGGGTCAAGCGATTGGGTGTAGGCGTTCATAAACAGCTCAAACACTTCTTCGCTATCATATTGATTGATCCGACGCTGGATGTTTTGGTATCGCTTCACCAAAATATCTTCAATATCAGCCTGCTCTTTGCCAGCCAATTTTAAATTCAGTGCCTCGCTTTTTAGACGCTTGTGCCACTTTTTGTCAAGAGCTGCTAAATCGGTTGGCCACGGTTCGTCATCCTGGTCATAGACGAGTTCTTCGTCCACAGTGAAATCATATTTTTCTTTCAAGTCGCTTTGAAGATTATCGAGCCGCGCATTGACGCGACGCTTGAACACATTGAAAATTTCGAATGCAGGATCCAGATTGCCACCGAAAATGAAATCATCCATTTCATGCCGATATTTCTCGAAATGTTCTATATCGGAAGCCATGAAATAATTCTTGCCGGGATCAAGCCGTTTGATATATCGGTCAAGAATTGCGGATGACAACGAATCGTTCAACTCGAGCTGGCTATAGTGAAAGCGGCTGAGTAATCTGGATACAGTTTTGTCCACCTGGCTATGGACAGACTCGGGCTGCAGCACTTGCGCGCCGCTCGAACCAACCAGAATGGATAGTAAAAAGCCGATAACGAATCTGGTTACGTATTGCTTGCCATTCGTAATCTTTTGATTTCGGCTGCTGATCATTAGTTCGCTCCTTCCCAGTGTAAATGGGTGACTTGATAAAATGTCACTTGGGAATTGTTAGAGTTGGGACGATTTGTGTCGCAAATTCGTTGTAAAATGCGGCAATGTTGATTGATGAAATGTCATTTTGACTGAGCATAATGAATGAACATCACAGGATGAAGGATTGTTCCATGATGGGCAAAGTCAAAATAATCCATTGGATTGAAAAAAACAAGAACTCTCTCGATCACTTTATCCGCGTAATTCGCTCGCCATTTGATGAAAAAACAAATGCGCCGGACAGGTCGGTGCGCAGCGTATCGCAGCCGAGTGCTGCCAATTTTGCAGTCACTTCCGGCGCGGGATGCTGAAATCGATTGAACGCACCAAGCGACAGCACTGCAAATTTTGGCGTGACTTGCTCAAGAAATGCCTGCGAACTGGATGTCTTGCTACCGTGATGGCCAACTTGCAGCAGATCTGAATCTAAAAGGTCGCGGTAAGCCAGCAATTGCTGCTCACCCGGGCTTTCGGTGTCGCCAGTAAATAGCACGGCTGTCTTGCCATAGCGGATCTGCAAGGCAAGTGAAGCGTGATTGAGATGGTCTTGCCTTTTCGCGTCTGATGGATTTGGGCCGGCAATCCATACTTTGACCGGCCTAAAATTATTCAATACCTGGCCTCGTTGAGCTATATGTACCGGCACCTCAAGCTTTTGCAAAATATCAATTAAGTCCTGGAACGATTCGCTTTCATAACTGGTATCCGCAAAGAAGATGTTTTCGACTTCTATTTTTGCTAAAATTGATGGCAAACCACCAAAATGATCGAGATGCGGGTGGGTAATGAATACAGCATCGAGACGCTTGATGCCTGCGCGCTGCAAGTAAGGCAAAATAATGCGTTCTCCAGCATCGTACCCCGGCGAGGCTGGCCCGGCATCGATAAGAATGGTCTTGCCTGTGGGCGTTTGCAGCAGGCTGGCATCGCCTTGTCCAATATCGAAACAAATGACTTTGAACGTCGGCTTTTGCCAAATTGCCTTTTGCCACGCCACAACATTAAGAATGCATAAAATAGCACATAGAGCAAAAAATCGAATCCGAAAATGACGGTATGCGAATGCAAGAAGCATAATGGCGAGATAGAGGGCAAGAAGCCAGGCAGGAGGAAAATAGTTTTCAACATTGGCGAAAGGCAAAGCCGCCAAATATGCAGTCATCTTAAACGCAAATTGTAGCAAGATTTCTGGCAAAAAGCTGGCGAGCATTGCAAGGAAAGAAGATGCAGGCAGAACTAAAAGACAAACAAAGCTCGCAGTGACCACGGCAAACACTAACGGTATCATCACCAGGTTGGCAAAAATGCCGATGAAGGAAAAAGTACCAAAATGGTGAAGCGAAAAGGGTAGTGTCGCGATTTGTGCAGCCGTGGAAACAGCCAGCAACTGAAACATCCATTTAAAAAATCGGAATCGGTAAAGTGTTGAAATCCATGCAAACTTGCGCAAGACCATTTCAATTTTTGGATAGAAATAGAGAATGCCCGCTACTGCTGCAAAAGAAAGCTGGAAGCCAACGTTCAGTAAATCCTGCGGATTCCATAGCAACAAGATTATCGCCGCAACGGCAAGTAGGTTCCCCGAAGCGATTGGCCGATCGCGGAATCGGCCGATAAGGAGGATACTGGCCATTATGGAAGCGCGCACAACCGGAGGCTTGAGCCCGGTGATGCCAGCGTAAATCCAAATGCTGCAAAAGACCAAAACCAGCGAATAGCGCTCAGGTAGACGGAACATGCGTGCAATTAATAAACAGATTGCGATGACGAAGCCAACATGCAATCCCGAAACAGCCAGAATGTGGATGACGCCGCTCCGAACGAAGTTTTGCGAAATGCTTTCATCGATTTCACTGCGATCACCGAGCAACAGCCCGCGCAGCAGGTCAGCGGATTGCTTGCTGAACAGTGAATCCAGGCTGGCGCCAACAGAATGGTGAATATCGCTAATCCAGCTTTGCACGGGCAACAATGGTGTACGCGCTTCACCCGTCGCGGCGATCCAACCATCCTTTCGCACCCTTAGGATTGCCTGAATGCCATGTTGATGCAGGTAACGCTGCTGGGCGAACCCACCTGGATTGCGCATGGCAACCGGCCACACCAGGTTCCCGGATGCCAAAATTTGCTGGTGCAGGTGAAACAACATGGGCGGTTCCGTCACGATAACACGCATTTTGCCCTTTGTGTTGCGCCAACCATTTGCTGTCGCTACGGCCTGCAATCTGAGCGTGAACATCATGCTCTTCTCGGCTACAGCAGGCTCGGAGTCGACGAAACCGATGACACGCATAAACGAGTAGGTCGGTACCTCCGCCAGTTCAGGATCGATGACCGCGGTTTTCTGAAAAGCGGAGTGCAGATGACCGAGCATAAGAATAGATGCCAGCAAAAATGCTGTGCAGCAGCGCCGCCAAGCGATGCAAACTGCAGCTGCGATTAACAATAGCGACGTGAGAAGGATGGCGCTGGTTAGAGAAATACTGGATGCTTCCGCGCTGAGAATGCCGACCATGAGCGCCAGCGCGACAGCAATAAGTGGTTGCTTCCTCATCGTTCCCCCGAATCACCCCTACTTTAGGACAGAGCTATGGCAAGCTTTCGCAATTTATCCAGCAATTGGCCGACAGCACGCGCCAAATCTGCGAGCGTACCGTTGTTATCGATAATGAAATCGGCCTGGGCCGCTTTCTTTTCGACAGGTATTTGATGCGCCATGCGCGCACGGATTTGTTCATGAGAAACGCCGTCGCGCCGGAGCAGCCAGACAAGACGTTTGTTCATGGGAGCGGTAACCACGACCATTTTGTCCATTTGCTTGTGCCAGCCAGTTTCATAAAAAAGCGCAGCCTCGATGACCACAAATTTTTCGCCAGCGTTGGCGAAATGCGCGACCTGCTCATCAGTGTATTCAAAAACCAGTGGGTGCAAAATAGCATTCAGCGCAGCGATCGCCGACGAGTCGCCGAATACTCGTGTTGCGAGAATGTGGCGCTGCAGCGTGCCATCCGGCGCATAAACATCGTCGCCGAATTTTTGTTTGATCGCTGCAATTGCCCTCGCATCTGCGGCAGCGATCTGCCTGGACACCGTATCGGCGTCGATCGTTGGCACACCACGCTCAGCAAGCTGTTTGCGCACTTGTGATTTACCACAGCCAATACCGCCTGTCAGACCAATTTTCAAGATTTTGGATGCCATATCTTTGTTGTCAATTGAAAGCCTGTTTTTTGCAAAAAGCAAAATTCAAGCCCGGCAGTCAATAACAAAAACACCAATTCAAAAGAGGGCTAAGGCATACGTGCTGCTTCGAGCGGTTCAATCCTTTCGCTATAACCGATACCAAGCTGAAGCAGCTCTTCCAAAACCGGTTGGTAAATCTCGGGGACTACCGGAATCTGTACACCACTCAATTGAATTTTGCCCTGCAAATAAAGATGTGCTGCCACGGCTGCCGGCAATCCAACGGTTTTGGACATCGCCATGTAGCCATTCGGTTCACCATATTCGAGCAAGCGCGCGGTGATACGTTCATGATGGTCGGGATAAGCCGCGATGAAGTCGTGATAAAGCAGAACCATATCACGCTCACCAGGCGAATATTGCATGTTGTCGATCATTAATTTGACCAAAAAATCAATTGGTCGCAAAGGACTTTTGGTTGCAGTGAAAATCTTATTGCTAAACAGCCCAAGCCAGTCGAGCTTGCTGTAGATTGCTTCGATATTACTGTCTTTGACGCGCTGCTGCAAGGCCGGGCGCAATTCGCCGTGCAGACCTGTGATACGCTCGAAGATTTGCCGGTAGCTCATGCCTGCCGGATCATCGATAGGCTGGTCGTCAAGGAGGCCGAGATGGTGCACTGCACTCATCATCTCTGTCCAGCCCGGATAGCGTAGCGTCGCGCGCATGATCGACGGCGTGTCCTCGAGGTGATAGCGCTGCAAATAGGGCAGGGAGTCGCGGTTTGGATAGGCCTCGTAGGTCACACCATCAATTTGAATTGGCCAGGTATGCTGCAAAATATCTTTGCCGGCCATGTTGATGACTTTGCCGTCCTGCATGTATTTGGCGTCGCTTTTGGCGGCAACCAATACGCCTTTTGGGCTCCAGGAAAATTTATAATGCCATGGGTTGGTATCTGCGTCTGGCGCAGGAAATCCACCGGCATAGGATTTAAAGGAGATGATACGTCCGCCTTTGGCTTTGACATTGTGGATAATTTGCATGGCTGAAATGTGGTCAAAGCCGGGATCGAGTCCAACTTCCTTTAAAATCAGCACGCTTTTTTCGCGTGCAGGCTTGTCGAGTTGATAGATTTCTTCCTTGGCATAAGATGTGGTAAGCATCGATTTGTGTTGCGCCACACACATTTTTGCAACACGAGTGTGAAATTCATACGGTAGCATGCTGGCAACAAAATCATGCGAGCCTATTTGCTCTGAAACGGCTGCATCATCCATGATATTGAGCGCCATTGCTGTTGTATGATCGCGGTTTTTAGTGACATTTTGTGCTTCTTCAACTGTCAAGCCTGTAACCGTCAAGTGATAGTCATTTTGCGCATAGAGGTAATCAACCAGTGGCTTTGCAGTAAAACCTGATCCCAAAACAAGAATGCGTTTCATGTAAAGTTCCTTTGGCATTATTTATTCTTTGCGACAGCGGCTTTAGATTTCCATTCATGCGAGATCAAGTGCTGCCCTGCTGTTGCCCGAATTTGATGCACGCGCAGTATTGAACGCGTGGATTTCAGATCAAAGTGTGTTAGGTGGTTTTTTGAAGAGACCGCTGCAAATAACGAAAGGACTCGGTCAGTTGACCTTGGTGCGCGATCACAGCTCGTGCAAATGCTGGCGGCAATTCAAGGTGTTTCTCAGCCAGCTCAAAATTTGCGTGTGCGAGCGATGGGACAAAAGGCAGCAAGGCATCGCCAAAAAAAGCTGATGCCTCGCGCGGCAATTCACTCGGCAATTTATCCACAGCCAAAATCACAGGGCCGTTGTCTTCCCAACCATCGATGGTTTCGCGCGTGAAGGGATTATAGACATAGACTGGATTGTCGGAGTTGGTCGCGCGGTAGTTGCACTCAATCGAGCCACGAATATCGTTGGTGATGTCGCCGATGACGCGGAGTCTCGGCATTTCCGGGCTGGCATATAGTGATTTGACTGCCTGTTCTGTTACCAGCTTGGGCTGGCCTGGTTCCCAGTAAACGCCGTTTATCAGAATGGTCAAATAGGGCAAATACTGCTCGAAATTATTTTCGAAAGCACCGGGATTGCCAGCAAACTCGGTTGCCGAGAAAGGGCGATCGCTGCTGGCAGGGCGGAAGCGATGTTGGCGCTGAAAGATTGCTTTTTGCACTAAATGCGGTTTTTTTTCTGTCTTGTGCAGATTTTCCGGTTCAACCACTGCAGGCTGTAATAAATCATAAATCTCCTGGGCACCATGTGAGACATGGCCGGAGCCGGTAAAGCCACATACAAACGGACAGATTTCGTCCGGCAGGCCATCGCGCCGGATTTTCTCCCCGATTTCACGGACCGCTTGCCTGGCAGCCTGCAAAGATGGGTACTTATTGGCTTGCTTCAACTCAGCAAATGGCGTTGGAATGCCTTCCCAAAGCAGGCGCTGCCCCAACGTCCACAAGGAATCGATCATCCCTGCATAGCCTGCAAATTCACCGAAAAGAATGAGCCTGCGATTGTGGCCGTCCGTGACTTTTTCATAATCGATCAGCGTGCATTCCATTTCAAGCATTTTTTGAAGCATACTCATGTTGTAGTGCTGACCTTTAATGGTATGTGAAAAAAAACAGTAAGCATGTTCGGGCAAGAATGCATCAACCGGAATCTCTTTCACACCGAAAATGATGTTGCACCGGCTCAAATCTTCTGTGATCAGGGCGCCGGCTGCTTGGTACTGCTCTACTTCAAATATGCGGTTTGGCGCCGGACAAACCAGAACTTCGATGCCGTGTGTGCTGGTCAATTCCTGCACATGTTTCGGGGTGAGCGGGGCGCGCTGCTCGGTGTGGTCTTTATCCTCTTGGCGAATACCGATTCTGCCCGGGATGGTGTTCTTAGCCATGCCATTCCTTTCGATTTAACATAGGGTGTCCGTTCTTTGTTGTTTGCCATGCTTCTGAAAAGCCAAAATATAAATTTGTCTGATAGAACAGCCATAAAAAACGGCCGTAATATACAAAAAACTTTCCATGACTGAAAGCACCGGTTTAACTGAATTTGTTTGGTTCTCAAAATTTTATTTGCTATGGTTTTTCTAACTTGCTTCGAGAACGAAATTCGAAAGCGGCTTTGCTGCCTATAAAAATTGTTGATAAATGAGTGCGCCTGTGCCTGGCTGCTCATAAAGCTCTTTCATGAACGCACATGGAGAATACAATGCAAAGGAAAAATATGTGGTTGGCGATGTCGGCTCTGGTTTCGCTGCTATGGGTGCACACTGAGGTTGTTGCACAAGAGCAAGCCTGCTATCAAATTGGCGAAACCATTGCTCCTGAGGTGACGGTGGTAAATGCCAATGGTGAGCAACAAAATCTTCTGGAGTTAATTGATTCCGAGACGAAACTGATTTACCTTGTGATTTTTGGAGGACCGAGCCTGAATCCAGAGCACAGTGAAGGCGGTTTATGGTGCGAAGATTCGTTCAACGATTTGCCGATTTCCAATTTTATTGCGCGCAAATATGGCGAAAAAGGCGTGAAAGTGGTGCCGGTCGTGTGTCCACCAGTCTACCACGAACGGCGCTTTGGTTACCCGGTTGACGCTTTTATGAAAACCGCCCAATCTGAAAATTCCTTTCAAAAGGCATTCAAAAGCTTTGTCGGCGCAACTGCCAAACTGCAAAACGCCCGTATCATTCCGTTCGAGACAGTCTATTTCGATCCACAATTCCGGCTGATGTTCAATTATAGCGCCATGTCGGATGTGAATGAATATGCCGGTGAAATGGCAGATTGGCTGGGCAAGCTCAAACCCTGTGGCGACGACCAGCGCTATTCCACGCCGACCATTTGGCTGCTTTCTCCACAGGGCGAGGTGCTGCACACCCCTTTTTACGGTAACCGTTTTATGACCGGCAGGCTCAAAATCAGCTTCACCATCCGCGACGTCGATGCTGCCGTGGCAGAGTTGTTGGCTAAGTAATTTTTATCCTGCAAAATTCAAATTTCAAGATTTAAGGGATTTTACATGAGTTCTAAAGCAGCCTTGCTTCTGCCACTTTTTGTGCTCGCCTGTTCAGCTTCACCGCCCAAAGACTACAGCATCCCCATTGTCGATCTCACCGACGAAACAGAGCGCCAGATCATCGTCGACCGCGAGCCGGGGCAGTATCTCGGCCACCCCACGACGGTTCTGCTGGAAGATCAACGCACGATGATCGCGGTCTACCCGAAAGGCCATGGCAAAGGCGCGATTGTGATGAAAAAAAGCAGCGATGCCGGATTGACCTGGAGTGAACGTCTGCCGGTGCCGGAAAACTGGGCCGGTTCGCAGGAAGTGCCCACCATTTACCGTGTCATTGACAAAAATGGCATTAAGCGGCTGATTTTGTTTTCGGGGCTGTACCCGATCCGCATGGCTGTTTCCGAAGATGACGGCGAAAACTGGTCGCCCCTCGAACCCATTGGCGATTTCGGTGGCATCGTGGCGATGGCATCGGTCGAGCGTCTTAGCAACGGCGATTACATGGCGCTGTTTCACGATGATAGCCGCTTTTTACATAATAGTGGCGAAAGAGGCGCGTTTCATGTTTACAAGACCGTGTCGCGAGATGGCGGTCTGACGTGGGGCGATCCCGAAATCGTCACTTCGCATCCGCAAGCCCATCTGTGCGAGCCGGGACTGATTCGCTCGCCCGGTGGCAAGCAGATCGCGCTGTTGCTGCGCGAAAACAGCCGCACGCTAAACTCGTTTGTGGTTTTTTCCGACGATGAAGGCCAGACCTGGAGTGCACCTCGTGAGTTGCCCGGTGCGCTCACAGGCGACCGCCACGTCGGCAAATATGCCCCGGACGGCAGACTCTTTATCACCTTCCGCGATCAAACCCACATCAGCCCTACCAAAGGCGATTGGGTGGGCTGGGTCGGTAGTTACGATGATATTGTCAACGGCAACGAAGGCCAGTACCGCGTGCGTTTGATGGACAACACCAAGGATGCGGATTGTGCCTACCCAGGATTGGAGCTCTTGCCGGATGGTACTTTCGTCACCACCACCTACGGCCACTGGTCGGAAGGACAAGCGCCCTACATTGTGAGCGTGCGTTTTACGCTGGCCGAACTCGACGCGAAAGTCCAGGCACAACAATAGTAATTTTGGCAGGAATACGAATGATAAAAAATTCACTTATTTGCTGTGCAGCCCTCCTGAGCGGTCTGGCATGCTCGGAAGTAACCGATACAGCCAATCCACTCACACAGCTTCTTTCTGAAAAAATGCATTTCATCGATCTGACCCATGCATTGTCAGTCGATGCGCCATTTTGGCCATCCACTGCGAGCAGCCCCTTTCGGCATGATACTCTGCGCGCCCACCCAAGTGGCGCCCCGGCGATGGCGGCCTATGCCACGCCAGAACATTTTGGCACCCACATCGATGCACCCATTCACTCCGGTGATCACCTGCTCTCTGTTGACCAGTTAATGGCTGATGATTTGTTTGGCCCGGCAGCCGTCATCGACGTATCCGTACAATGTCAGGATAATCCTGACTACCTGCTCAGCAAGGCTGATATTTTGGCATGGGAAACGACGCATGGCCCTTTGCCGGAGGGCGCGATAGTACTAATGGCAACAGGCTGGAGCAAGAAGTGGCCAGATCAGGCAGCCTATCGCAATCAGGATGTTAGTAAGGTCATGCATTTCCCGGGCTTTTCGGAACAGGCAGGCCGGTTTTTGATCGAAGAGCGCAGCATTCGCGGTATCGGCGTCGACACCTTCAGCATCGATTTTGGGCCATCGCAGAATTTTCCGGTGCATAAAATCGTCAATGGCGCTGGCAAGTATCATCTTGAAAATGTGGCGAACCTGCACTTGCTGCCTGCAAAAGGTGCCTATCTGATCGTTGCCCCGATTAAAATTGCCGGTGGATCAGGCGGGCAGGTGCGCATATTTGCTGCCGTGCCGGAATAAATACACAACGACAAAAAATCTTCGGTGTGCAGAATCTTGTCGAAACAGAGCGCCATTTTGCAGCATTCGTTTCGAACCGGTTGTGTTATATTCAAAATTTTTTATCCTGATTGCCACTTGGCAAAGCAACTGCCGATTTGATCAAACATACAGGCAAATTGTTGAAGTGGAAAGGACCGATGCTCATGTTAAAACGCAAGCTAAAAATGGGATTGATCGGCGGCGGACCGGGTGCCTTCATCGGTGCGGTGCACGTCAAAGCTGCACTGATGGATGGCGGGATCGAGCTGGTGGCCGGCGCGTTTAGCCGTGATGTGCAAAAGTCGAAACAAGCTGGCGAGCGCTATCTCGTCGACCCGGCAAGGGCCTATGGCAGCCACGCTGAAATGATCGACAGCGAGTTGAAATTGCCGGAGGGCGAGCGTGTTGATTTTGTGGCGATCACCACGCCTAACAACTCACATTTCGCCATCGCGCGCGATTTTTTGCAGGCAGGCTTTCACGTCATCTCCGATAAACCGATGACATTCAATGCCGAGGAAGCGCGACAGCTTAAACAAATTGTTGAAAAATCAGGTAAAGTCTTTGGACTGACCCATAATTACACCGGTTATCCGATGGTGAAACTGGCGCGCGATCTGGCGCGCGGCGGCGATCTGGGCAAAATTCGCAAAATTGTGGTGCAATACCCGCAAGGCTGGCTGGCGAGTGCACTCGAATCCACCGGCCAAAAGCAGGCTTCGTGGCGAACCGATCCCGGCCAAAGCGGCGGCGCGGGCAGCATCGGCGACATCGGCACGCACGCAGAAAATCTCAGTGAATACATTACCGGACTGAAAATTACCCATATTTGCGCTGACCTCAATATCTTCGTACCGGGCCGCCAACTCGATGACGACGGCAACTGCCTGTTGCGTTTCGACAATGGCGCGCACGGCTTGCTGCACGTCAGTCAAATCTCGGTCGGCGAGGAAAACGATGTGGCGATTTGGGTGTATGGCGAGCACAAATCCCTGGAGTGGCATCAGGAATATCCAAACGATTTGATTGTGAAATCGCCGGACGCCCCGGTGCAAAAATGGCGGCGCGGCAATGGCTACGTGGCCGCAAAGAGCCCGGCAGCAGCGCGAGCCACCCGTTTGCCTGCGGGACATCCCGAGGCCTTCCTTGAAGCCTTTGCCAACATATATTGCAATTTTGCTGACGCTGTGCGCGCCGACATCGCGGGTATAGCGGTTGATCCGCTTGCACTCGATTTCCCGAATGTCGACGATGGCCTGCGCGGCATGCTGTTCATCGAAACGGTGCTGAAAAGCGCCAAAAGCAGTGAAAAATGGACGGAAATGCTTGACGCTTGAAATTTGAAAATCGAAATTCGAAACTCGAGAAACTTCAAGTTTCAAATTTCCAGTTTCCAACCTTCGAAATAATTTATGGAGATAAAATACTATGCCACGACCAGTCACGCTTTTCACCGGACAATGGGCGGATTTGCCGCTGAGCACCCTGGCGCAAAAAGCCGCAAGCTGGGGCTATGATGGCCTTGAGCTGGCCTGCTGGGGCGACCATATGGATGTCTTCAAAGCTGCCAACGATAAAGATTATTGCAAGCAGCAATTAAACATTCTGAAAAAACACAACTTGCAGATTTTCTCGATCAGCAATCATCTTGCCGGACAATTGGTATGCGATCCCAACAACGACAGCCGCAGCGATGGCTTTGCGCCGCCGGATTGCGCGGGCGATGCTGAAAAGAAACGGCGTTGGGCTGTGGATGCGATGAAAAACACTGCACGCTCTGCCAAAAATCTCGGTTTGACCGTGGTGAATGGCTTCACCGGCTCGTCAATCTGGCACCTGCTGTACAGCTTCCCGCCGGTATCCGACAACATGCTCGACGACGGATTTGCCTATTTTGCCGAGATGTGGAATCCTATTCTCGATGTTTTTGATGAATGCGGTGTTAAATTCGCGCTGGAGGTGCACCCGACTGAGATTGCTTTTGATATTGTCACGGCTCACCGCGCACTCGAAGCTGTCGGGCATCGCGAAGCATTTGGCTTTAATTTCGATCCGAGCCATCTGCACTGGCAAATGGTGGATCCGGTGCGTTTCATTAATGAGTTTCCGGATCGGATTTATCACGTCCATATGAAAGACGCGGCGCTGCAACTCGATGGCCGCAGCGGCATTCTCGGCTCGCATCTCAATTTTGGCCATCCGCAGCGTGGCTGGGATTTCCGTTCTCTCGGGCGCGGTGGCGTCGATTTCGAAGAGATTATTCGTACGCTCAACCACATAGGCTACAGCGGGCCATTATCTGTTGAATGGGAAGATTCCGGTATGGAGCGCGAGCACGGTGCACAGGAAGCCTGCGATTTCGTCAAGGATGTTGATTTTGCCCCGTCCAACGTCGCATTCGACGCTGCTTTTGATAAATGATCTGCGTTTCTCAATCGCAAAATTTAAAAAAAACAAATACCACAAATCCTGAGGACCATCTCAGAAAGCAGGTTCACGATGTCAAAAAAATCGAAAGTCTCTCGCCGTCAATTTCTGTCGCGCACTTCCGGCGCTGTTGCCGGTGCAATCGCAGCACCATATTTTGTGCCTTCCCATCTTTTTGCCGGATCAGGACGGATTGCGCCCAGCGACCGCATCACCGTTGGTTGTATCGGCCTTGGCGGTATGGGCACCGGCAATTTGCACGGATTTCTGGAAAATGACAATGCGCAAGTGCTCGCAGTATGCGACGTCGATCGCGCCCACAACGAAAGAGCAGCTAAACTCATCAACGAAAAGTATGGCAACGAAGATTGCGCGCTCTATAGTGATTTTCGTGAACTGCTGGCCCGCAAAGACATCGACGCGATCATGATGGCAGTGCCCGACCAGTGGCACGGCGTGATTGCCGTAGCGGCAGCGCGTGCGGGAAAAGACATTTATGGCGAAAAGCCGCTGGCCTACACGATTTCGGAAGGCCGTGCCGTCGTCGATGCCGTGAACCGCTATGGCCGGGTTTGGCAGACCGGCAGTTGGCAACGTTCGCAACAGCATTTCCGTTTTGCCTGCGAATTGGTGCGCAATGGCCGTATCGGCGAGGTGAAAACAGTGCGCGTGGGCTTGCCCTACGGCAACAGTATCCAGGATCGCGGCACCCAGCCAGCACCGGTGCCGGAAGGCTTTGACTACGATATGTGGCTCGGCCCGGCGCCGTGGCGTCCTTACAATCCGAGCCGCTGCCACTGGAATTTCCGCTGGATCAGTGACTACTCCGGCGGCCAGCTCACCGACTGGGCCGGGCATCACTGCGATATTGCCAACTGGGGCATGAATAGCGAATACACCGCGCCGGTTGAAATCGAAGGGCGCGCAGTCTATCCACCCGCGAAAGACGGACTCTTCGATACACCTGAGAGCTATTATTTTGAATGCAAATTTGCCGAAGGCTTCACCATGATCGTGGCGGATCGCCGCCAGCAGCCAAAGGGCATGGGCGCGCATTTCATCGGCAGTGACGGCTGGGTGCATGTCAGCCGCGGCGGCATCGATGCAGAGCCGAAATCGCTGCTCACTTCAGTGATCGGCCCGAATGAAATACATCTGTATGAAAGCAATGACCATATCGGCAATTTTCTCGATTGCGTGCGCACACGCGCCAAAACCATCACACCGGTGGAAGTGGCGCACCATGCGATCATGATCGGCCATCTCGGCGGCATTTCGATGAAACTGGGTCGTAAAGTACACTGGAATCCATCCACTGAGCGCTTTGTTGGTGATCCGGTTGCCGACCGCCTGCTGTCACGCCCGATGCGCGGGCCGTGGCATTTGTAGTAGATGACTGGTCTTTTAAGCTTGTTTGATCTGATTTCAAAAATGATATATTGCTTGCCAAAAGCCGTGCGATTAGAAGCAGCACGGCTTTTTATTTTTGAAGCGGATTTTGTCGGGGAGCATTGATCCGTTTACCAATCAAATATAGTACTTGAATGTCTGCGTGGTTTACCTTTATATTTATGCGATATTTAGCAAATGTTTGTGCAAACCGATCCCCATGCTTCTAATTGGTTCGTTTCGCAGCGTGCAAACATTCTTTTAAGCGAACTCGCCCCCAATCGGTTTTATTTTCGACAGCAATAAAAACAGGATAGAAGATGTCAGATCAGAATGACCAGAAGGAAAATCCCATTGCGGTTGGCCCCAATGCCTGGCTGATCGAAGAGATGTATCGCCAGTTTATGGAGAACCCGGACTCTGTCAGTGAAAGTTGGCGCGACTTCTTTGCCGACTATGTGCCATCGCTGACGCACCAGGCCCCGGCACCTGCAGCGAGTGAAAAAACTATCACGGCACCGGCAGCAGCCCCACCTGCAGAAAATGGCAACTTTTTGCCTGACACCGCGCAACCTGTACGTGGTCCAGCCGCCATCATCGTCGACAATATGGAAAAGAGCCTGTCGATTCCGACGGCCACTTCGACCCGCATCATTCCGGTTAAAATTCTGGAAGAAAATCGTCGCATCATCAACGAATATCAAATCAGCACGGGTGCGGCAAAAGTCAGCTTTACCCATATGATCGCATGGGCGATTCTCGAGGCGCTACGCAAATTCCCGGCGATGACCGGATCCTACGCGAGCCATGACGGCAAACCCTACAAAATTTTGCCGGACGCGATTCATTTCGGCCTGGCTGTCGATATCGAAAAGAAAGATGGATCGCGCTCGCTGATGGTGCCAAATATCAAAGGCGTTCAGGAACTCGATTTTCAAGCGTTCTTCAATCAATACAATGAAGTGCTGCGCAAAGTGCGCACCAACCAAATTGAGCCGAGCGATTTTGAAGGCACGACTGTGACGCTCACCAATCCGGGTATGATCGGCACGGTGCATTCGATTCCGCGTTTGATGCAGCAGCAAGGCTTGATCATCGCGACCGGAGCCATCCAGTACCCGCCGGAGTGGAAAGACGCGGATCCGCACACCATCGCCCGCCTTGGCATCTCCAAAATTATGATGGTTACCAGCACTTACGATCACCGCATCATCCAGGGTGCGGAAAGCGGCATGTTTCTGCAATATTTCGATCAACTCATGCAGGGCGAGCACGATTTCTTTGAAAAAATCTTTGAAGGCCTGAAGATTCCGTACAAGGTTGCGCGTGGGATTCGCGACGTCAATCCGATTTTTGATGGCGGCGCCGGCTCGAATGCCGAGACCGAAAAGCAGGCACGCGTGCTGCAGTTGATCAATATTTACCGCGTACGCGGCCATCTGATTGCGCACATCAATCCCCTGAGTTCTGAGCGCAAAACTCACCCAGAACTCGACCCGGAGCGCTATGGTCTGACCATGTGGGATTTTGACCGGGAGTTTATTACCGGCGGCTTGGGTGGGCGCACCCGTTCGACGCTGCGCGAAATTCTCGATACGTTGCGCGATGCCTATTGCCGCACGATTGGCATCGAGTACATGCACATTCAGGAGCCGTTACAGAAAGAGTGGATTCAGAAGAGAGTGGAAGGTATTCCGCGCGGAGGCTGGCTCGACATCGAAGCCAAGCGCCATATTCTGAGGAAATTGAACGATGCCGAAGCCTTTGAGCGCTTTCTGCACACCAAATATATCGGTCACAAGCGCTTCAGTCTGGAAGGTTCGGAATCGCTGATTCCCATGTTGGACACTGTATTTGAAGAAGCGCTCTATTTTGGCATGGAAGAAGTGGTGATCGGCATGGCGCATCGTGGCCGCCTGAACGTGCTGGCCAACAATCTCGGCAAAAGCTACGAGCGTATTTTTCGTGAATTCGACGGCGATCTCGATCCGGCAAGCGAGCAAGGATCCGGCGATGTCAAGTATCATCTCGGCACGACTGCCGAGCACAAAAATGCTGATGGCAAGGTGCTTAAACTCACGCTAGCATCCAATCCAAGCCATTTGGAAGCAGTCAATCCGGTTGTGGAAGGCATGAGCCGCGCCAAGCAGGACCTGCTCGGCGATGAAAGTCGCGACAAAGTTTTGCCTGTGCTGATTCACGGTGATGCGGCATTTGCAGGCCAGGGAGTGGTTGCCGAGACCCTCAACCTGAGTGCGCTGCAGGGTTACCGAACTGGCGGCACGATCCATGTCGTCGTCAATAACGGTATTGGCTTCACTACTGAAGCCGCTGACGCCCGTTCATCGGTCTATGCCACCGATGTCGCGAAAATGGTGCAAGCGCCCATTTTTCACGTCAATGGCGACGATCCTGAAGCGTGTGTGCGGGTGATCGAACTGGCTGTCGCCTTTCGGCAGGAGTTTAAAAAAGATGTGGTTGTCGATATGATCTCGTATCGCCGCCACGGACATAATGAGGGCGACGAGCCCAGTTACACGCAACCGCTGATGTACAAACAAATCAAAGATAAACGCTCGGTGCGCAAGCTCTACACCGAGACGCTGATCAAACGAGGTGATTTTTCGCTCGAAGAGGCAGAAGCCTCGCTGGATGAGTATCATCAAATCATGGAAACGGCGTTCAAGACAACCAAGGATGCCGGCCAGCGTGAAGTGCAGCAGCCGAAAGGCATGCCACCTGAACTCATGGCGCCAGTAATCGAAACCGGCATTGCAAAGGATGTGCTGAACGAAATCGTTGCAGCGCTTTCGACAACCTCAGACAGTTTTACGGTTCATCCAAAGCTCAAGCGTTTGTTGGATGGGCGAAAGCAAGCATTTGAAAATGATGCAGTTGACTGGGCACTCGGTGAAGCACTGGCATTCGGCTCGCTGTTGTTGGAAAATATCCCGATCCGCTTGTCCGGTCAGGATTCACGACGCGGTACCTTTAGCCAGCGGCATTCGGTGCTGGTCGATTTTGAAGATCAGAGCATCTATGTGCCGCTCAATCACATACGCGACCAGCAGGCTGAATATATCGCCTACGACAGTTTACTGAGCGAATATGCTGTGCTCGGATTTGAGTATGGCTACTCGGTGAGCCGGCCGGAAGCATTGGTGTTATGGGAAGCACAATTTGGCGACTTTGTCAACGGTGGGCAGATCATTATTGATCAGTTTATTTCATCGGCAGAGGACAAATGGAACCAAAAAAGCCGGCTGGTGATGTTGCTGCCACATGGTTTTGAAGGCCAGGGGCCGGAGCATTCCAGCGCACGCCTCGAGCGATTCTTGACGCTGTGCGCGGAATACAACATGCGCGTGACTTTCCCATCGAACGCTGCACAATATTTTCATCTGTTGCGCCGGCAAATGCATCTCGAAGAGCCCAAGCCGCTGATTGTGATGACGCCAAAAAGCCTGCTGCGTTCGGACTGGGCGAAAAGCCCGGTCGATGCTTTTTCCAGCGGGCATTTCCAGGTGCTGCTCGATGATCCTGAGCCACCCGATGAGCCCAAACGGGTTCTGTTGTGTTCGGGCAAAGTAGCATACGACCTGTTGGATTATCGCAAAAAGCATAATATTTCCGATACGGCGATTGTGCGCATGGAGCAGCTTTATCCATTCCCGTACCAGCCATTGCGCGAAATCCTGAAAAAATATCCCAAGGCGATGGATGTGCGCTGGGTGCAGGAGGAACCGCGAAATATGGGGGCATGGTACTTCGTGTTGGCACGCATGGACGTTGTGTTGACCAAAAAGCATAAGCTCACCTATGTCAGCCGCTTCTCATCGGGCAGCCCGGCCAGCGGCAGCTCGCGCGTGCATGAAGTCGAGCAGGAATATCTGGTCCAGCAGGCATTTGCGGACAAGTAAACGCCAAAATGTAACTGAATTCGTGAACCCTGCTATCGTGCATTTCGACGGCAGGGTTCTTTTTTGCAATGAAGAATTTTCAAAACATTTTTAATAACAAAAAATCCGCATCGCTGCCAACGACACCAGCAGAATACATTTCAATGTGGCAACGACTGCTCGGTGAAGTGGCCCGTGACGGCCTGCCGCAAGCTGTGCTGGAAAAATTGGCGGCACAAACCGGCCTGCCAGCAAGCAATTTACAGGCGGGCTTGCGCGTTAGCCTCATGGGACTTGCGCGATCCGTCGAAGTGGACGTTGCGCGCTTTTCGCAAAACGCAGGCCTGCGCAAAATCGTGATACTGGCAGCCGGCAATGTGCCCGCCATCGCTTTGGCGCCAGCGATTTTGCTGACTTCTCTCGGATGGCCGGTCGTCGTCAAACAATCCAAGCATGAGCAGCTTGTGCTGCCATACCTGTGTGAGCTTTTTCTGGAAAAATATCCTGACCTGCCCGATTTGATTCAACCGCTCTATTTCGATCAAAACAGCAGCGATTTTCATGCTTTGCTCGAACAGGCAGATCATATCCTCGCGTTCGGCTCCGATCAAACGATTGCAGATTTGCGGCAACAACACCCTGCAAAAGTCACCGGTTTTGGCCATAAAATCAGTTTTTCCTATGTCGATGAATTAAATGCCGAACCGGCGATCTTTACCGGCTTGGCGCGGGATGTGGTTTTGTACAATCAGCAGGGCTGTTTGTCGGCGCAGGCCATATTCGTGCGTGGACAGATAGATGAAGTGGCTGGGTGGGCGGAAACGTTCGCGCAAAACGTGAAAGACATGGCGGCTGAGTTAGGCGCAAGCTGCCTGACAACCGCAGCCAGGATGCGCCGCAATGCGCAAATCGAAGCATTGATTTTGCGAGATGTGCGGCATTTTATCGGCCCTCGCGGAACCTGCGTGGCGGTCGTGCCACAATTCTCGCTCAGTGAGGTGAGCGGCGACTGCTTCGTGCAAGTCATTGCGGTGGCGGACGCGCAGCAGGCACTGCAGCAGCTTCAGTGCGCGCAAAAGTATTGGCAGGCCATTGCGATTAGTGCGCAGTCGGGTGTGCGAGCAGGGTTGCAGCGTTTATTTGAGCAGGCAGGATTTTCGTATGTATGCGCACCCGGCGAATTGCAGGCACCGCCACTGGATTGGCCCAATGGCGGTGTGCGATTGCCGGATGATGTTTTAAAGCAAAAAGCGCCTGCTTAAAATCGGAAGGTCAGGGCAGAGTATAGCGCCCAGGTCTCGTGCTTTTTCACCAGGTGACGCCTGATTTCGCCGGAAATAGTCATGTTGCCGAACGGCACGCCAATCTGCAACCCCGGCCCGGCAAAAAATTCGGTGCTGTTTTCGTCACGCTTGCCGACCAGATTCTGTACCTTGTCGTAGAGCGGAATATCCTGATTGATGCGCGCCCAGGCCAGCAGTACAGATGGATTGATGGTCAGCATCTGCAGCCGAAGCTTCAATCCGACCTCACCACCAGCAAAGGAAATGTTGTCGGTTGTTTCGACAACCGTATTTTCATCCGCCGTATCGCGGTTTTGGGTTTTGCCCTGGTGGTACACGCCGATCGCGCCCCCATACAAAGCAAACGATCGCGCCAGGTCAAGGTTTTTGCCGATGCGCATGCCGAAGCCAAAATTATAAATATCTTCAAAGCCGTGGCCGGTCACCATCGAAAAAACGCGATTTTGGCCATGGGCGGTGCTTAAAAACACGCTCCCCAAGGCGAATAGCGTGATCAGTGTTTTCTTCATCGCTCGCTCCCGATTTTGAACGTCAACTTGTGTAGAATACCAATGGATCGTTTTTCAGTATAGAACTGCTGCTGCAACGGCAGGTTGCAGGATTTTGTAACAAAAAGACTTTATTAGCAAAAAATCTGCAAAAATCGACCGGGCAAGGCTGATTTGATGCAGATGTCGCAATGCACGACTGCTTTGCAGACTTCCCGGCTTGTCCGGGCAAAAGGCTTTTGATTTTAGTACAAATATCGATAAAATGAAATGATTTTTATTTTTAACTTCACGCTCCATTCGTGGTTTGATTTATGAATATTCAAGCTTAATCCGGGTAAGCCTGGAACAGGAAAGAATTCAACGCTGAGTTCGCGAAATGCGCTGAGAAAAAGTCTCGGCTCTGAGACCTTGGCGTACGCAGCGTTTCGAAAATCGGGAAAACAATGCTCAAATTTTTTGGAAATGGCGATATCAAGTTTTTGCTGAAACAGCAGCTCGAACAGCTCGATCTGCGCGACAAAATCGTAGTGGACATTCCCGCTGGCACGGGCTACACCACACAGATTTTGCTGGACCAGGGTGCGCTGCCGCAAGCCTACGACCTGTTCCCGGAATTTTTCAAAGTCGATGGCGTGGCCTGCCAAAAAGCCGATCTCGGCAGCGCGTTGCCGATCGACGATCACACGGCAGATGTTGTGATTTGTCAGGAAGGCATCGAGCACTTGCCGAACCAGTTTTTGCCGCTGCAGGAATTCAACCGCATTCTCAAGCCCGGCGGCACGCTGATTCTGACCACCCCGAGCATTTCGCACCTGCGCGCCAAGCTCAGCCACCTGTTCGTCGAGAGCGAGATTTACAGCCGGTTGCCGACCAACGAGCTCGACGGTGTGTGGTTTTCGGAAAACAACGCGCTCTATTTCGGCCACATTTTTTTGATTCCGGTGCAGAAGCTGCGAGTGCTGGCGCGGCTGGCGGGCTTTCGGCTCAAAAAGATTCACAAAGTCAAAGCCAGCCCGTCGGCACTGCTGCTGGGACTGTTTTGCTATCCGTTTTTGTTGCTGTTCAATGGCTATGCCTACATGGTGTCGATGCGGCGGCTGCCGAAAGTGGCGCGCGCCAAAAAACGCGAGGTGCTGCGCGAGATCGTCCGGCTGAACCTGCATCCGGCCATCCAGTTTGGCAAGCACCTTTTCCTGGAATTCGAGAAAATCGCCGAGGCCAAAGACGCGCACCACGAAGTGCACAAAAGCGCGCAGGAGATTTGTTAGAAGTGATGCGTGAGACGTAAGACGTAAAATGTAAAACGTAAAAACGTAAGGTGCACTTTATTGTTCAATTCTCTGGCTTCTTTACATTTCACAGATTACGCATTACGATTTACGCCTCACGCACGGAATCCCAAACACATCAAACAATGCAACCACCAACCTACGCCGCCAGCCCGGCGAATTATCTGCCCGACATCACTTTCTGGGCCAAAATGCAGCACGCCGATGCCTTTGTCATCGCCGACGATTTGCAGTACAGCAACCACGCGCAGTTCAACCGCTGCCGCATCAAGGGCATCGACGGGGCGCAGTGGCTGACGGTGCCGGTGCGCACCAAAGGCGTGGGCGCGCAGAAAATCAACGAGGTGCGCATCGTCAACGAAACCGACTGGCGCCAGCGCCATTTGCGCTCGCTGCATGTCTGCTACCGCAATGCAGCCTATTTCGAGAAGTACATCGATTTTTTTGAAGAATTGTATCGGCGGGAGTGGCGGTTTTTGATCGATTTGAATCTGGCGGGCATCGAATTCTGCCAAAATGCTCTTGGCATCACCACCCCGGTTTCGCGCAGCAGCGAGTTGCAGATTGCCGCAACCGGCACCGCACGGCTCATTGCGATGGGGGAGAGGTTGCAGGCAAAGCGCTACCTGTGCGAGCGCCATTACCAGCCTGCCATCGAGGTGCGGCAATTCGGGCAGGCCGGACTGGCGGTGCAGTTTTTTGAGCCTGCGCCAAAACCGTACTACCAGCTTTTCGGCGACTTCGAACCCGGCCTGTCGGTGCTCGACCTGCTCTTCAACGAAGGCGACGCGGCCCGCGATTTTCTGCCTGATATTCCCAAATCGTGAAATTCCAACTCACTACCTGACACTTTTTTTTAGCCACTGATGGACACGGATTTCCACTGATTTTTTATCCGTGTCGATCCGTGTAAATCAGTGGCTAAAAACAACTCAAAATCATCCATCATTCAATTTTCCCCATTTCCGCCTGCAGTGCGGTGACCTCGGCATCCCGGCGGTGGTAGCCGGTTTGCGCGACCAATTTGGCGGCGGATTCGAGGTGGTGTTTGGCCTGTTGTTGCATGGATGCAGGATTTTGCGCCGTTTCGGGCACGCGGCCGCGTGCCCCTACATCCATTTGCGCGATTTTTGTCTTCTCTTCACGTTTGCCGTCTGCCGTTTGCCGTTTCAACTCTTCCAGGCATGTGCGGCACGCCTCGAGGTGAAAATCCACCAGATGCAAACCCATTCCGCCGCGCTCGGCAATCTCCTGCGCCTCGTGCAGCAGCGCCAACGCTTGCTCGAATTGGCCCTGCACCCGCCGCAGCTCCGCCAGTGCGAACAATGCTAATGGCAGCATGTCTTGATCACCAGACTCGCGCAGGCCGGTGACGGCGCGCTGCAGGTGGGTTTCGGCCTCGGCCAATTGTGTCACGCTGAGCGCAGTCGAAGCGTGGTCGCTCCCTCGACTCCGCTCGGGATGAAGATGCGGGGAATCTTGCAAGTCCCCTTTCGAAGTGCCTGCCCTGAGCTTGTCGAAGGGGGGATTTAGGGGGATGTTCTCAGCCTGTCCTGAGCGCTGTCGAAGGGCCAGCCACAAATGTGCACGGCCAAGCGAGAGATGGTCAAGTGCAACGTCGAGCAAGCCTAAACGACCTGTTACCCACTCCAGCGTCTGCGCTGCCCGCTGCAGCACCTCGCGCGCCTGGCCGCGGCTGAGCAGCAGGTCGCAGAACTGGAAGCCGCGCAACGAGTAGAGATAGCGGTAGTCCGGTTGCCGTTTTTGCTGCATGGCCTCGGCTTCACGGAACAGCTTTTCCGCTTCATTGAGCACGCCGGACTGGTGCAGGGCATCGCCATTTTGCGTGCGCGCCACTTCGCGCTGAAAATCATCCCCGCTGCGGTCGGCGTAGTCGACGCTCTGGCGGCCGTAGTCGACCGCCTTTGCCACCTCGCCGATGGTCAGCATCAACTCGCTGAGGTTGCCCGAGTCTTTCGCAGCTTCTAACCAGTTTTTCTGTTCAATTCGCATTTCCATTCCCGCCTGCATGGGTTCGGCGGCCTCGTGCAAGCGTCCCAGCGCCCGTAAACGAAAACCAGCCCAGCTCAAAATCGCAGGTTTTGCGGCGTCGACCAGCCCATCAGCCGGTTGCCGCCACGGCGGCTCGAAAAAATTCGACAGTGCCGCCAGATCGGCACCAAACGCGCCGAGTTTTGCTGTGCTGAAGTGCTGATTTTTTCGCTTTATTCGCTCCCAATACACATCATCCAGCGCTTGCTGGTGCTGGCCAGCCAGGCAGCCGTGCGCCACGGCGGCAAACAATGGTTCCATCTCTTCGAGGGTGTTGGGCAATTGTTTGTTATAGAGTTTTTCCGGCAGGTTTTTGTAATAATCGTACAGGCGGCTGTGGGCGGCGCGCCAGCCGTCCGGGTTGTGCTGCTGCACCTGCTCGCCAAAATGCTCGCGCACCAGCGGGTGGCAGTCGAGGCTGTTTTTGTCATTTTCGGCGGCGCTGAGCAGGCGCAGGTCGCGCAAATGCTTCACGGCGTAGTGCCACTGCGCCTCGCTCAGGTTGTGCAGCGCCTCGGTCAGTCCGGCAATCGCCGGTTCGGCGCGCAGGGTCGCCAGCGCTTCGGCGCTCGCCGGGCGGTCGAACAGGCCCATCAAGTAGAGAATGTCGAGCTCGGGTTTGCCGTGCAGCCATGTTTCGTACGAGACCATCACCCGGCGGGCATGGCCGCCCTTTTCCAGGTCGTCGCTCAAATGCGGAATCAAATCGCGCTTGCGGATCTCGCCGCCGTGCACCGTCGCCAGGTAGCTGCCGAGCAGGTTGAGCGCCAGCGCGTGGCCGCCAAAGTCGTTGCTGGCGGTGGTCAATTCGCTGTCGCTGCCCTGCACACCGAGCTTGCGCAGCAGTTGCGCCCCGGCCTGCGGGCCGAGATTTTCCAGCAGGATTTTCGGGCTGCTGTGTGCGGCGGTGGCCTCCAATTCGGCCACCACCATGCGGGTGGAAATCACGCACAGGCCGGGATTGGCACGCGCCAAATCTTTCAGCAGCGCCTGCATGCCCTGGTCTTTCAACTGGCCCTGCAATTCGCCCGGCGGGTATTGCAGCGGCTCGAGGCCGTCGAGAATCAGCAGGCTGGGGTGTTCGCGCACCAACTCGGCCAGTTTTTTGCCCTTGTCCCAGGCCGAGGGAATCGGCTCGCCGTCGTAGCCGAACCAGTCCAGCGCATCGTCAAAAAAGCCGTCCGCCGACACCTGGCGCTGCTCTTTGGTGCCCTGGCTGTAAAACGACCAGCCGTAGACGCGCTCGGCGCCGCGGTAGTTGTCCCGCTCCATGGCGCTGAGCCAGTGGTTCACCAGCGCGCTTTTGCCCACCCCGCCCCAGGCCACCAGCGACAGCACGTTGGTGTGCGCGTCTTTCCACGCGTCGTCGAGTTTTTGCAAAGCGTCCGCGCGGCCGAACAGATCCGGGCCGGTTGCGGGGAGTTTCGCGAGGGTGATGTGGTCAGGGGCAATAGCAGTGGCAGTTGCAGTGGCAGTTGCAGCGGCGGTGCCGGGGGTGCGGCTGAGCATGGCGTGGATTTCATTGGCCAGTGCGGCCAGGTGTTGGTCGGCTTCGTGCTCGGAAAAGCCGGAGAGCGGCTTGCCGTCTTTGGGGCGCGCCTGAATTTTTTGGAGCCACGACACGGTCGTCCACGCGCAGGGTTTGGCAATCAGCGGGATGACGCGCACACCCTGTTCCTGGCGGCGTTGCAGCAGTTTCGGCACTTCTTCGCCGAGAATGAAATCGGAGGTGAGGAAATTGGCGGAAATCAGCAGAATCGCCATGTTGCAGTTGGCAATGGCCTGTTCGATTTCAGGCTGCCAGTCGTCACCGGCGGCAATCCGGCGGTCGTCCCACAGCTCGAGTTTGCCCTGTTTTGCCAGCACACCGAGCTGGCTCAGCAACCGGTCTTTCCAGTCTTTGTCCTTGTGGCTGTAGCTGATGAAAATTTTGTGCATGATGTCCCCGCAGTTGGTTTTGTTTAGTATCGTTGCGAAAAGATCAGTGCGATTGTAGGGGCATGGCGCGCCATGCCCCTACCAACATGGCCTGTTTGAAATGAATGCTTTCAAAGAAGAAATTCCCACCGAATCACGCCGAATGCTGCCGAGCGTCGCCGAAATGCTTTTTGTCGAAAACCGACTTGGCGATTCTCGGTAGATTTCAGCACAGTTCGACGGTTTGCTTTTCCCGGATTGTACCCTATTTTGCGCAAAATGCAAAGCGGCGATTTTGCAGAATAGATACCTCCGGTATGACAAATGGGATTGATTGTAGAGACGCAAAATTTTGCGTCTCTACAACCTGTGTCATTGCATTTTGCGTTTCGCGAATTCCACAGAATTCCCCACCGGACTTTGCCAGCGTGCTATTCCGGCAGCTTCACCCGCGCCAGGATTTTCTCCATGTTGCGGCCAAAGATGTTGCGTTTGTCCTGCTCGGAAATATCGGCATAGGCCACCCAGCCGAATTGCGGATAGGGATCGCGCATCGGGGCGTCAGAGCCGTACAGCACGCGCTCGGAGCCGACTTCCTCGACCATGTATTCGATGCTGCCGCTGGTCACCGAGGTAAAGGTGATTTCGAGAAAGCAGTTCGGGAATTTCTTCGCCAACTCGACGTGCTGGCGGGCGATGGGCCAGTTCCAGCCGGAATGCGCCAGCAAAAAGCTGATATTGGGGCAGCGCTCGCCCAAATCCAGCATTTCGTTGTAAAAATTGTCGGACGGATGCATCAGCGCGATCAGGTTGTGCGCATTGCCGAACTCCCACCACGGATCGTACAGCGGATCGTTGTACGGCCGCCCCATGCGCGGGAAATACGGCTTCATGCCAACGAAGCGGTGCTTTTTGTAATAATAATCGAACTCCGCCTGCCAGTCGGTGACGTAGTTCGGATCGAGCGCCGCATAGCCGATGATCTCGCCCGGAAAATCGCGCATGGCGGTGATGGTGTCTTCGTTGCCGAGCTTGTAATCGCCCCAAATTGCCGTCCATGCGCTGATACAGGTTTTGTCGACGCCGAGCTTGCGGTTGCGGGTCACCACACCGGCGGCATCGGCCAGATTCATCGCCACCCGGGCAGCGCCGCGGCCATGTTTCTGCACAATGTGCGCGTGCGCGTCGATCACCGTCATGTCGTCGATGGGCTGGCCTTGCAGGGATTTTTGCAAAATGACGTCGTCGCTTTTGAGCGCGGGATAGGGGGGAGGTGGCTGTTCGATGTGCAGCAGCCGCATCAAATTGCCGCCGGCGATAGCCTGTTTTTGCTCGTCCGACAAATCCGCGTAATCGATGTACGCCCGGGCCGCGCCCATGCTTTTTTCCATCGCCTCGGTGCCGAAAAGCAGGCGTTCGTGGCCGATTTCCTCGCAGAAAAATTCCAGCATGCGGTTGCCCTGATAGCTGGAAAACTCAAAATGCAGATTGTTGTGTTTGTGCGCCAGCGGTACCAGTCTGCGGGTGGCTTCCCAACGCACGCTGTGCAACAGAACCGGTAGTTGCGGGTAGTTCGTGCACATCCAGTCGATCTCGGGCCAATCGATTTGTACCGCATCGCCATATTCGCCGCGGTCGACGATCAGCAGTTTGCCGGCTTCCTGCAACGCACCGAGCAGCGTGCCGAGGGTGGCTTCGTTGACATCGTGCCAGTACACGTGCGGGTAGATTTTGATCGCGCCGACATTGTGGGCTTCCATGTCGCGCAGCAGTTGGTCGGGGTGTGGAAACTCGCCGGTGTGGTGCGGCAACACCACCCAGCACGGCACCAGCCGTTCGTTAGCGTGGCAGATTTCATTGACAATCGGATTCCCGACCTGCGGATGGGTTTCGCGTGCCTGATGGGCAAAAATCAGCGCGCCGTGAATGCGGCAGCGCTCCATTTCGGATAACAAATGCTCGGTTGTCCAGGGGGCTTTTGGGTCTTTGCCTGCCCGCCGCCCAATTGCGGCAAAGCAGTCGAAGTAGGTGAGTTCGGATTGCACAGACAATCTCCGTTTTGTTGGTATATTTTGTGTTGTAAGTTGCAGAAGGGGGTAGGGGCAAGGCGCGCCTTGCCCTTGCAAGTTTGGTCAAAATAGCCTATAACATCCTGCATGCACGACGCAGGGCCTCCAGCGTCTGCTCGATATCCAGCGGCTGGTGCGAAAAATTGATGAACCAGCGCTCGTTGGCGAAAATGCCGTTTTCGAACAGCTTGGCAAAAAGACGATTGTGTAAATCGAGATTTTTTTGTTCGTCCGCAGAATCAAAATGGATGAATGGCGCCGCCGGCACTCCGGCAGCGCGCGCGGGCAGGCCACACTCGGTGAGAATGTCGGCGAAACCCGCTTTGAGCATGTCACCCATTTTGAAAATATGCTCGTGCACCGGTTGCTGGCTTAAAATATCCATGGTTTTGCGGCAGGCTGCCAGCGACAGGGTCTCGCCAGCGTAGGTGGTGGTAATAATGGTTTTTTCGAGCTGCTGCATGAATTGCTTTTTGCCGGCAAATGCCGAAACCGGGTAGCCGTTCGCCATCGCTTTGGCAAACGCTGCCAGGTCGGGCGTGACACCAAAATAAGCCTGTGCACCACCGAGCGCCAATCGAAAGCCAGTCAACACTTCGTCAAAAATCAGCACTGTGCCATACTCATCGCACTTTTGCCGCAGCTTTTGCAAAAACGCATTGCCAATTTCCAGGCCCCAATCATACGGCTCAACGATGACAGCAGCCAATTGGGAGCCGAATTGCTCGAATGCGGCATCGATGGCTTCGAGATCGTTGTACTGAAAATCGTGCACATATTCTCGCAAAACCTCGGGCACACCGGGAGTCGGCCAGTTCAAGGCAAAGGTGTCATGGTAGCCATGGTAGCCGGCAGTCAAAATATGCTCGCGGCCGGTGTATGCCCGCGCCAAACGAACACAGGCCGTACAGGCATCGGCACCGGTTTTCATGAAGCGCACCTGCTCTAGCCAGGGCACATTGCGGATGATCGCCTCGGCGGTCTCCAGTTCCAGCGGACTGGCCATGCTGAACAGCACACCACGCTGCATTTGCTCGCGCACTGCTTCATCGACTTCCGCAAAGCCGTAGCCGAGAATGATCGGCCCGAGCGCACAACGATAGTCGATAAACTCGCGGCCATCGAGGTCCCACATGCGGCAGCCTTTCGCGCGTTCGATGAATGGCGGCATGAACGCACCCCAGGCCGGATTTTGGCGTTTGGCATTGGTTTGGGTTGCCCACGGAATGCGTTCCCGGGCATGCAGGAAATGCTTCTCGTTTTCGCTTTTCACTGCTGGCCTCTTATTCTTTTAGCCCCAAAATTTCGCGCACGGTCTTCAAGTTTTGAGCCGATTTTTCCACCAATGGCAAACAGTGTGTTTCGATGGTGACATGCTCGACCAAGCGTTCTCTTTTAATGGCTTGCAATTGTCCCGTCCAGTCAATTTTGCCTTCGCCGACCGGAACGCATTCCACCAATGCGCCCTTGATGGAGTCTTTGACATGGACATTGACGATCCATTCTTTGATGGCTTCGTAGCCTTCCGGATAAGGACGTTCATCTGAACCGACCGCGTTGCCCGGATCCCAATTGGCGCGCACCGAGGTCGAGCGCACTTTGCGCAAAATGCGGGCGGTGTTCTGGCCACTGTCGCACCAAAATCCCGGTTCATTTTCAACGGCAATCATCAAGCCTTGTTCTTCGGCCAGAGCAGCTACTTCCTTGAGCAGCAACACGACGCGCCCCTGATTTTCTGCAGGCTCGTTTTCATATCTTTGGAAGCCAAAAGTGATAATCATGTCCGTGCCGAGCAGTTTGGCCAGTCGGCAGGTTTCAGGCAGAACGGTCCGCATTTCGTGTTCGAGAGCCTCGGTTTCTTTGAGCGTGCACTTAAATGTGCCCGGTGAAAGTGCTGTGTAGTTGATTTTGTATTTCTCTTTTAATTGCAGCAATTGCTGCACAGTGGCCTCGTCGAAATGCGGCACACGCTTGTCGCCGATGACGCGCAGCTCATAATCATAGATTCCCCATGATGTGCCGATTTGCACGGCTTCTTCCACATCGAGCGAAATTTCGTCTGTGACAAATGCGATTTTCATTTTCGTCCTCTGTTTTAATTTGCATGTTTTTGAGTCTTGCAGCCATGAATGGCGCGAATTTAGCGAGTGCTACCTGTGCGGCGGCAGAGCGTCGCAGGGGCATGGAGCCACCATGCCCCTACATTCTTTGCAAATCTCGCAGGTTTCCAAGTTCACGCTATTCGCGGGAAAAATCACTTCGAGACTTCCTGCTCCCAGTACCGCAGTTTACCGACGCCGGGCTGGTCCGGGCTGCCGTCGAAATTCAAGCCAAAATCGGCCGGGAACTGTTCGTGCAGCACCCGATCTTTGTATTTGATCTTGACCGCGCCGATCATCGCATAGTGGATTTTATCCGCCGTTTCGACAGCAAACAGGTTGTAGGCATCGGTTTCGTAGTCACCATATCGGGTTTTGCCGGAATCATAGGTGTATTTTGGCCGCCGCCAGTCGCGGACAATCTCGGCCTGCAAGTCGAGTTTGGCGGCGATGACATATTTTTTCTCGCCGCTTTTGATCGTCAATCCGACCGCTTCAGGGAACGAATCGACGTCCAGCATTTCGATTTGGCTGGCGAGCTTTTTGGCATCTTCTTCCTTGCCATGCGGCACCAACACGGTCACGAAGGTCTGCAGATCACCGGGATAGCCATGGCGACCGATCATCTGGTAAATAGCCTGCTCTTGTTGATAGTAACGCTGCAAACTCTCTACACCTTCTTCCAGCCGCTCTCGATATGGAAAATGAATCAGCAAGTGCTCGTCGCCCGCCACATCAACATTGTTGAGGGAATCGTAGCTGGTGACATACCAGCCCGGGCCTTGCGCATGAATCTGGCGTGTGTGCCATAAATTGGCAAGGGTCAAATAGGTGTCTTTGGTGAACTTGACTACGTCGAATATCACAAACCAATCGAGCTCTTTGACATAGGTGATAATGCGATCGCTTTGATAACCGAGGTTGTCATCAATGACTCGGGTGCGTGTCATATCGAAGTGCTTAAGCTCAAGGAAATCGATTTTCTGTGTGCGCACCGGGCGGTAGGCGCCGGAGTTGCGAAAGAAATCGAGCATAGACTGCCCCGGCACCGCTTCGCGATTTGGCGATGCGTAACGGTATTGTCCTTCACGCTGACCTAGCGCAATTTTGCCATCGCGCACTGCAATGCGATTGTGGAAATAGTCTGCACGAAACTGCCCATATGGCCCACTCGGCATGTAATCGCGATAGCCGCCATCGTGTAGCAGAACAGAGTTGTTCTTCATCAACAGCACAACGCTGTTTTCGTCTGCATGGCCATGGTGCATTTTTTCTTCTTCGACGGGGATGGAGGTGCGCAAATATTCACGGTAGAGCCAGCCGCCATCGCCTTCATCACGGTAGTTGTACAGCAGGTAAGTGCTGTTGGGCTGCCAGCCATTACGAAAAATCACCTTTTTGCCAATCATGTCCTCCAGCACCTCGCGGCTGCCACCAGTTGGCCGCTCGGCACCCAAATCGAAATCGGCCCACAAGTAGGCATCGGACAGGCAGAGTGCTGTAAAAACACTTTTGCGTTCCGGCATCGGATCGAGGTATTTGCGAAAATATTGTGCGGCAGCCCAACGCAGTCGCGGATCGTTGTACACCGCCGCGCCTTTCTCAAAAAATGGAAGATAGCGATTCCATGAGTGTCCCCAATTGGCATCGCCGAAATCCGGAATGATGCCGGCCGGACTCATCAATTGCAGGAAGTATTCGAAATAGTAATTCATGATCGGCGTGCGGTACAGGCTTTCATCTTCTTTTACATGGCTGGCGTAGCCGAGCAGCGAATATAGCCAAATGGCATTGTAGCCGCTGGCATCTTCAATTTCCCACTGGCCCCAATTATCATTTATGATTGCCTGGCCGAGGGTGTGCCATTTCGGTTGATTGGGATGATCCGGCAGAGCTTTGGCAGCGTACAGCATTGCTTCGGCGCGCAGCATGGCGCGATTCATCGCACCCCACTCCTGAAAATTGATCAGATAGTCGGCGCTGTGGGCAATATCTTCGCGCAGTTCGGCATCTTCTTTTTTTGTCAAACGGTTGTATTTTTTGAGTTTGTAGTAGGCATGAACATATTTGCCAAAGCTGAAGATGTTTGGCAGGACCGGCAGGCCGTTGCTGTATTCGGCTTTTGTTTTGTAAAAATCGTCCGGATAGGCATCGCGGTATTTGTCATAGTATTGCAGCAGGGATTTTGCACGATCGAGGTATTTTTCGTCTTTGTTGATTTCGTAAATGTTGACGCAGAGGGCAGCCAGATAGAGCTCGTTCGGTGGTGGGTTGTAGCCAAAAACATAATTCAGGTCGATGCTCTCGTACCATTTTTTGCGTGATGCTTCAAGATTGTCCCAGGCCTCGTCTGCTGCTGCGATGATGTAATTCATGTACTCTTGTTTCGATACAGGTTGTTCCATTTCTGATCCTTCGGATTGTGCCGTAAATAGAAAGATGCTCACAATGAGCAGAAGTGTTTTGCGCATGATAAAACTCGCTTTGGCGTTGATGTTCCGGTGAATTTTGCCGGCCTGAACAGATGGCCAGTTTGATTAAATTAGACTGCCGAGCCAAAAATGCAATGCGTTTCGGGCGAAATTCGCTGCTTTTTTTGTATTTGCCGACTTATCATCATTACAGTTCCAAAAGTGGACGAGCTGTAGCCAAAGCGCAATACGAAGCCCCGAAGGCACATATTTTCTCCCGGGATCTTTGCGCATTCGTGGTAAGGTATTTCTTGCCAAAAAATAACAGAATTTGAGTGTTGATGGACTATGGATGTCTATGGGAGCCCGCTTAATCGAGGAGAGTAGGCTTGAATAGCCAACTTCGTGTGAAAATTTGTTGTATTCAAAGCATCGCGGAGGCGGAGCTTGCCATTGCCTGCGGCGCGGATGCGCTGGGGCTGGTGTCGGAAATGCCGAGTGGCCCGGGCGTGATTTCCGAAGCACGCATTGCAGAAATTGCTGCGCAGGTGCCTGCTGGTATCGCCACATTTTTGCTGACTTCGAAAAAGAGCGTTGAAGATATACTGCTCCAGCATCGGCGCTGCCGCACCACCACCATCCAGATTTGCGACAGTTTGCAACCCGGAGACCATGCAACGTTGAAACGCGCTCTGCCCGAAATCGAAATCGTGCAAGCGATCCACGTGAATAATGAATCTGCTTTGCACAAGGCCCGCGCACTTGCCCCGCACGTTGAAGCGTTGCTACTCGACTCGGGCGAGCCTGATGCGCGAATGAAAACGCTCGGCGGGACCGGGCGCACGCACAACTGGCTGATCAGCGCACGCATTTGCCGCAAAATCGACAAGCCGGTATATCTCGCCGGCGGACTCAATCCCCAAAACATCGGTGAAGCTGTGGAGACAGTGCAGCCTTTTGGTGTCGATGTGTGCAGCGGCGTGCGCCGCAATGGCCAGCTCGATCAATCGTTGTTGAAAGCGTTTTTTCAAAATCTGCCGGGAAAATAGCCGCGATTTGCACGAATTGTCATGAATCCCATTGATTCGTGCCTTTTCGCATCTTTTGCGGCCAGGATCTGAAATTTTAGCGAGAGTAAACCGCATGCTTCGAAATCAATTTTTTAAAATGGCATCATTGCTTTTGTGCCTGTCCCCGGATTGGGTGGCCGCACAGGAAATGGTACGCGATGATTTTAGCGCCTACCGTCCAGGCAGCGCAGCAGCACCGCAATGGAAAACCGCTACAGGCTATTGGCTCGCCGAGAAAGGCCATTTCTGCGAGCGCTCCGGCGCTTTTGATGCAGGCGCATTCCGTTCCGAACCGATAGCAGGCTCATTCGAACTCACTGTACGCTTTCGCATTCTGGGCGATTATCGCGGCGCTGGCCTGTTCTTCGGCAGCGAAAGTCACCAGAGTGCAGCATTTGCCCACATGGTGCGCCTCGACGGCGAGAATGCCCTGATCGGCTACTTAGAGCGCGGCAATTACCAGGCAACGCAGGTAGTGCCGTTGCCAGTCGCGATTATGGATAGCAGCTGGCACCAAATGCGGCTGCAAGTGCTGCAATCGCAGGCCCTGTATCGCTTCTGGATCGATGATTCAGCCGTGGGCAAGCCGGAAAAACTACGCTTCCACAGCGGCTTTGCGGGAGTGCAAAACTCCGGCAGCCACGCCTGTTTCGATGATTTTGTGCTTAAAAGCCTGGCTGATAGCAATGCTGTTGCTCCAATGAACTGGCCAATCTCTCTCGCCTCGTCACAGAACCGCGAGCTTTGGGTGGGCTCACAATTTGAACGCGCAGTTAAGAAGCTTGACCGCAAAGGAAAGGTGTTGGCAACGATCGCAGCGAAAGCACCGGCAGAGGCTTTTGCGCCGGTCGCAATGGCCACTGTGCCTGATGGTGGCGTTGCTGTGCTCGATAGCGCCGGACGGCGCCTGCACCGATATGACTCCATTGGTGCCTATGTTGCTACCATCGGCGGCGACTGGCAGCGCCCGGTGGATGTGGTGGTTCTGGCCGATGGCCGCGTTGTTGTCAGCGATATTGGCGCGCACAAGCTGCTGGCTTACGATGCAAAATGGGATGCGTACAAAACGGCAGCAAAAGCGAGTGCCGTGGTGCTTGCGGCGCACGATTCGCTGATTTGCTACTACGATGAGAGCAGCGCGCGTTTTCACTTTTTGCGCACAAATGATTTTTCTGAATTGAGCTCATTTGATGCACCTGCCGGGCAAATTCGAGGCCTGGCAATGAATTCTACGGCCCTGTTTGTCGCTGTCGATGATCGAATCGAAAAATATTCGCTAGCAGGCGATTCAGATGCGGTCATGTCATTGGAAATGATGGGCGGCATATTCCCGCAAAAAATAGCAATCGATGGCGAAAATGTGATGATTGCGGACTTTACCGCCAGCCGGATTGTTGTGGCCGATACCAATCTGGCAGCACCTGTTTTGCGGTCGAGCTTTGATAAGCAAAACAGGCTTACCGTGCGCTGGTCCGCTGCAAAAACTGAACAAGCGAATGCACAGCTTATCTACGCGGATACCTCAATTTGGGCTGAAAAGCCTATCTGGCGGGATGGGCAGGTGGAAGCAAAATTCGCTGCATTGCCGCATTCGAGGTTTTATCGCGTGCGATACCAGCCGATTTTGCCGACCATCCCTGCAGATAATAATCATTTTGCCGAGGCGGTGTTGATGACACCGCCACCCACTGGCACGATGCAGTTTATGGAGTTGCAGTGCGCTGCAGTGATTTTTGCCAATGTGATTGATTCGTCCAAAGTACAGCCCGGCTGGCCCCAAATGCCGCGGTTGATGGAATCCGAGATCGAGCGCATTCGCGCCCAAATCGAAGATGGCCGGCAGTTTTTCTGGCTTAATTCCAGCATGCGCTTGCATCTCGCTATTCGCACGATTGTGGTCGATTCGCTTTTTGAGCGCAGTTCCTTGTTCAGCAACGAATGGTACTATCCGCCTAACGAAAAACGGCTCGAACAAGTCTTGCAAAAAAATGACGTGCGGCCCGATGAATTGCAAGGCGTGTTTTTTATCGCAGCGATTCGTGATTTTGACGAGGCAAAACAACAATGGCAATTGCGTGGTCGGGGGGGCGCCTTCACCAATGGCCTGAGCGCAAACGGCAAGTACGGCGTTTCGTGGTGGGAAGCCACGCGCGCCGGCCACGATGCTGGCAATAATTGGTTGGTGGTGCATGAATTTCACCACCAACTGGATGAGCTTTTCACACTCGACGGCATGCCGGAGTATTGGTTTAACCATTTTGCGCCGATTGCTGGTACCGCTGCCAAGTTTGGCGAGCACTTCGATGGCAATGCCTTTCTGTTGCGCAACTGGCCGTATGAAAAGTGGTTTGCGCTCTCGCAAGCCAAATTGAGACTGGCCGAAGATGCAGATGGTGACGGCATTCCGGACCAGGATGCGCGGCTGCCGATGGACGAAGCACGGCTGGGCAGCGACCCGGCCAAAAAAGACAGCGATGGCGATAGCGCAGATGATTTTGCGGAAATGGCTTTTTCCAATTGGATTGCAGAAGGTCAGGGTGAAAATGCCAACACAAGTTCTTGCTGGCCAGATTTGGCAAAAGCCGACACCGACGAGGATGGACTCGCGGATGGCAAAGACCCACACCCGCTGTTTCCCTGGAGTGGCGAAATCACACATTTGCAAAACGGATTTTCGATTTTTGGCGAGCTAAATGATGACCAGCTCAGCGCACAAGCCGAGGCAGCATGGTCAGCTGATACGCTCTTTTTCCGCTTCCAGGCTGCGCCATCGCAACAGCTTCGCTTGCTGCTCGATGCCAACAACAATGGCTGGTTCTCCGGCCGCGATAATCTGGTTTTTCAGCTCAATACGTCAGATTCGCTTACGAACAGTGTACAGGTTTTTCAGGCTGCGGCACCGGACAGATGGCCGTACATGGATGAACACTTGGCCCGGCATGTGAGCTATTCCTGGCGGCGACTCGCGTCGGGGGGATATCAATTGGCGATTGCGAAAAACGATAAGCTGGGCCTGTGGCTGGAAAGGGGAGAGCGGCTTGGCGTCGATTTAAGCCTTTCCGTGACAGCGGATTTAAAGCGGATCAGCTTCCACGAACCGAATCGCTTTTTTGAGCTGGTTTTAAAGTGATGAAATTAACGCGGCAATGCATTTTTTGTCGAGCCTATTGCTGATCGCGTTAACTTTGCGGCCATCATCAAATCACCTCAACCACAACATCAGCATCAGGCAAAGCAGTACCAAAACAAGAGATGCCAATGCCCACACCCAAGGTGGAACCGAGAATAGCAAGCGTGTTTTGCGTCGCCGGCGTTGTGCATCGATCAGCCTGCGCCAGGCTTCGCTGCGGTTTTTGGAGAAATCGCTGTCCGGCAAGCGGCTATCCCGCAGCATTTGTTCGATGTCGTGCAATTCTTTCATAAAATCTCTCGCAGGGCGATCAGTCCACGCCGAATATGGGTTTTGACGGTGTTCTCAGATAAATCCAGAATTTCGGCAATTTCTTTCATCGATTTGTTCTCGAAATAACGCAGAGTCAGTACAGCCTGGTATCTGACCTTTAGTTTCATTAATGCTGCATGCATTTTTTGAAACAGTTCGTTACGCGCCAACTCTTCCTCGGCTCGCAGCAATCGGCTATCGCTGGATTTGTCATCATGGACGGTGCGCATTAAGTCGGGAGTGAGCGGCACCATTCGCTTGGCTTTGCGATAATCGAGGTTGAGTTCGTTGGTAGCGATACGAAACAACCAGGAAGAAAAGCGAATGCCTTGCCAGCGGAATTGCCTGATGTTGTCGAGCGCTTGCAAAAATGTATTGGAGGTGATGTCCTGTGCCAATTCGATGTGGCCTGTTCGCCGCAAAGCATAATTGAAAATATCATTATAGTAAAGGTTGAAAAGGCGTTCGAAGGCAGCTGGATCGCGCTGCGCTTTCGCAATCCATTCACGCTCTGTTTGAATATCCGGCTTTGCAGAAATTTCGTGGCTTGTCACGATCTTGTTCTTTTTGTTCCTTGATTTGGTTTTGCTTTTATAATACGAAGCGCAAACGGAAGTTTCAATTTGCATTTTCGGTGCATTCATTACAGAACTGTCTTTGAGCGTGTAAAATATCGTAGGAGCAGCTTTTTTGCCTTGCATTTTTGTATGCGATCTTTATCTTGATCACGCGAACGAAACTTGCAATTCACGCAACTGGCGCTGCTTCTCGCACTTCTTCCCACAGCCTAACGCAAACAATGCTTGCAATGGCCGACAAGAACCACCTGCAGATGCTCGAACGCGGTGTGACGTTTTGGAACGACTGGCGTGCAAAATCGCCAGACATGGTTCCGGATTTAAGTGGCGCCGATTTGAGCCATCAAAAACTCGCAGCCGCCAACCTCAGCACCACAAATCTCGAATATGCGCACCTCGGGTATGCTAATTTGTGCAGCGCAAACTTCAGCCGGTCCAATCTTTGTCATGCCAATCTCGATCACGCGATGCTCAGTCAGGCAAAACTACTGGATGCCGACTTAAGCTACGCCAGCCTGAAAAATGCCTGGCTCAACGATTGCAATTTAGTCGCAGCCAACCTGTTTCGGGCAAAGCTCAATCACGCAAATCTCATCAATACCCGCCTCAGCGGCGCCATTCTCATCGGTACGCATTTGCAAGGCGCCAATTTAACGGGGTGTTCGGTGCAGAGCACCTTTGCATGGGGTGTCAAGCTCAAGGGTGCCAATCAAACCAACCTGGTGGTCAACCATCCGGAGCAGCCCAGAGTTCTTGTTGATCAGCTTGAAATCGCACAATTGGTGCATTTGCGATTGTACAAACAAAATGAGAATCGGCGCTTTGACGCCATTCCTCCGCGGATCGTTTTTGTGTTGGGGCAGTACAGCAAGGCGCGATCCAACTATTTGCTGGAGCTGCAGGAGTTGATACGTTCGCGCGGCTATGTACCGCTGCGGGTGGAGTGCAATCTTGAAAATGCGCCTGATTTTGCTATGTTGGCTACGCTGATTGAGCTGTCCAGCTTGTTTGTTATCGATCTCACCGAACCGTGCAGCGCGATCACAGCGCTGCAAAATTGTGAGTTGCCGGACAACAAGCCTATTCATATGCTGATACAAGCTGGACATGGACCCGGAGGCGCTGCCCGCTTGGCGCAATGTTTTCCACAAAAATTTCATGCACCGCTGCTTTACCAAAACTCAATGGAGCTCCGTCTGCAGTTTGACACGGAGATTTTACCACTGCCGGATGAGGCTGATGACATTGAAAAAGAGCAAACTTCCGAATTCGAACCTGCGCTGCCGGTATGATCCTCTGTCCTTGGCAACCTGCAGATCCACTTCTATTTTGCTCCTACAGGAATGATCTTTTTTCTGGTTGAGATAATCCCGACCATAAAAAAGGGTGTTGCGCAGTTTGATGCCCTCTGCACGCTGGAAATATGAATTGATTTCAGCCTTTGTGCGCACTCTATTTTCGCTTAAAGATTTTTGATCAAAACAGACACATAGCGGATGTCAAAATTATATTTTCAAAACACGACTCGAAAGAATAATTTTTGCATGCATGTAACGCTCGCTGCGCTCCTGATTCTTCATGCATGCAGCAGCGACTCACCGACTGGTGCTTCCCAACCTGAAGACACGTTCATTGCAGGGGTTAATGTCAGCCAGCTTTTTGCACCGCCAACGGCTGATGAAGTCGCTGCGATTCAAAATGACTGGAGCGCCCGGCGTAGCGTCGCCACCGATGTACAGATCGTTTCTGAACAGGAAGCTTTGCTTGGCGCGACGCCTGCCATCTTGCGTATCATTTCTTATCGCCTTGATGGCCTGAGGTTGTATGGCATGGTGTTGTACCCCCAGCACGCAGCTGAATCGAGCCTGCCGGTCCTGGTGTACACGCATGGCGGCGACAGCGGATTCAGTGGCGATGAATTTCAACTTGTGGTGACAATTGCCGATGACAAGGTTGATCAGTATGTTTATGTTGCGCCATCGTACCGGGCAGAACCTTTGGTGACCGACGGCGGCACTTTTCACTCAGATGGTCCCGCCAGTCCCTGGGATCGCGATGTCGATGATACCATCGCTTTGCTTGACATCACGCTGGCGCAAGTGCCGGCTGCCGATCCGGAGCGCGTTGGCATGCTCGGATTCAGTCGTGGCGCCACTGTGGCCATGCTGGCGGCAATTCGCGATCCGCGCATGAAGAGTGTCGTTGCGTTCTTTGGGCCGACCGACTTTCTCGGTGAGTTTGCGCAAACCGTATTCGAAGATGCGCTATCCGGCCAGCCCCGCGAACTGCCGGGTGTCGATTATCTGAATGAGAATTATATCATCCCGCTCAAAAACGGCGAAATAACGATTGCTGACACACGTCTGGAAATGATTCGACGCTCCCCGGTCTATTTTGCAGACCAATTGCCGCCGCTGCAAATCCACCATGGCACTGCTGACTTGACGGTACCCGTAAGCGAATCGGAAAGGCTGATTGCGGTGATGGACGAAATTGGCCGTTCGGCACCGGACTTTGAAAGCTATCTGTATCCAGGTGGCACGCACAATCCGCTAACCTTGCCCGGTAGTCTGCTTCGGGCTTCACAATTCCTCAATGATTTTTTCATCAGTGCTCAGGCGCGATATGCAATAGTACCATCGCGCTGATGGTGAGATTCCCGTTTGCATTTTTGCAAAATTGTGCTATTTTTTGCTCCTAACTTAGGCGTCCCGCCAATAAAATTGATGATAAAATTTCCACATGAATTTGACGCGTATTTATAGTCTTCGCCTCTTATTGAGCCTGCTGTTGTTGCCATTTGTGGCGACGCTGGTGCTCGCTTTTCTGCATGCTGCTGTTTTTCCCAACACCTATTTTAATGATTTCCCTGCTGTGTTGCTCAGTTGGCTGGTATTGCTTTTTTTTGCACATTTTATGCTTTCCAGAATGGGCGAAAACCGTTTTCAGAAGCTTGATCAACTCGGCTGGCAATTTCTGCAAACAAACGATAGCCATGGCCTGTCCCGTGTTTTTGGCAACCTCGAAAAGCTCTTCACTGGCGGATTGCTTTCCCGCAAACAGCATGACAAACTCGAAAAGCTCACCCTGCGGCGCTATTTTGTTTATTATCAGGAAAATATCGCCGAAATGCGTTGCCGTGAATCTCTGCTGAAGTGCATGCGTTTCGGAGTGCGCAGTGACGAGGCGTATTTGACGCTAAAAAATTATCTGTTCAGACAGCCTGCATTAACACTGGAATTGGTGGATTTGGCTGAGGTTCTGCACGAATTCCGCCCGGAAGACGTACATATAGCAGAATTTATGGCAAAGCGCTATTTGGAAGATAACCAAAAACATCATCGCGCGGCGTATTTTTACACGAAGGTGCTCCAAAGTGACGGCTTGCTGTCAGCAGAAATTATCGAATTGTGTCTTGAGCGGGTACTGGCGTTCGGCCAAAAAGACACTTTTGCGGGTTGGCTCTATTGTCGCGCTTACCAGCACGAGTTAGCGGCGCGCTATTCGAAGCTGATGCAGGAAATGTACAAAACCAGTCAGTGGTATGCACTCACCAGCCGCGATGATGCGCTGGCGAACGCGCTCGGCGAAATAGTTTCCGGATTCGACGAGGACATGATTGCAGGATGGGAGAAACAGGAGCAGGCACGCCAGCAGCAACAATGGAGCGCAAGGCTGGCGAGATTTCGCTATCATATTCATCAGCGCGCGCTTTTTTGGTGGGATGAACTTGTCCGCTATAAAAAATATGCACTTTCCATTGCTGGCGGCGTTGTTTTGATTTTTATGATGTATTGGCTTTGGCCGGAAAGCATACCGCAGACAGAAAGTGCAGCAGAGACGATCAATCCGGTCATTGGCGATAGCGATGCCCGCTTTGCATTGCAAGTCGCTGCCCTGAAAAGCGCCAGTCGCGCACAGAGCGAATTTGAGCGTTTGCGGCAGGCCGGGCTCGACGCGTCGATCATCAAACCAACCGGACGCAGCAGCTACTATCGCATTCGCCTGGGAAAATACGTCACGAAAAATGATGCGCTCGCCCAGGGTGAAATCCTGCGTCAAAAAAATCTCATCCGCGATTTTTTTGTTGTTAACTTTGCACAGCAGCAGGATTGAAGAATCCCTACTGAACAAGTTGCCATTTTTACCTGACTCAAACCTGTTCGCATAGATACAATCGGTAATATGAAACAATAACCATTTTTTTCTAACAATATATCAAGAAAAGTTGATTTGCTTATTTTGTATTTGATGCAAACTAAAGATTTTATTTTTCTTTAAGTTGTGAATTTAATCACCTTTTTAAATCTCAAGTCGCCGATAAAGGAATATATTATGTCTCTGTCCGCAGGAATTCCATCCGATGAACCGATCATTGACGTGGGCATCGTTTTGCCCGAAGACCGGCAAAAACGGCTTCGCATTGAAATTCCTCATGAAGGTGATTATGCATTACAAATCGATGGCAATGTGGCGATTGCGCTGCAAAGGGGCAGCATGATTGAAATCCAGCGCAATTCGAACGCACTGGAAATCCTGTTAGCGCAGAACAAAAGCCAGCAGGCGCAGCGCATTGAGATTGGTTTGCAAGGCGAGATAGCGCCCAATAAAGGTTACGGGCTGCTGGTACGCGATGTCGTGGCCGGGCGCAATTTTCACTGGCAAAAAAATATTGACGTGACGTTACCTGGCGGGCTTCTTTGTGAAATGTATCAAGATGTGCTCATGCTCATCAATCGCTTGCCTTTCGAGCAATATGTGATGTGTGTCGCGACATCGGAAATGTCGGCCGAGTGTCCGGATGCTTTTCTGGAAGCGCAGACTATTACCGCCCGCTCGTGGATGCTGGCCAACGTTGAGCAAAAACATCGCGCGCTTGGCATGGACGTGTGCAATGATGATTGCTGCCAGCGCTATCAGGGCAGCACCTTTCTCAGCAAACAAGCTGTGGCCGCAACGTCAGCAACCAGCGGCAAGGTTTTGCTGCACGGTGATCTAATCTGTGATGCGCGCTACTCGAAAAGCTGCGGTGGCATGATGGAGGCGTTCGAAGCTGTCTGGCCGGGCAAGCCGCACCCATATCTGCAAATCAAGCCGGACTTGCCGGAAACAGAGCTGCAGCATGTTCCGGATTTGACCTCGGAATCAGCATTTCAGGATTGGCTGGCTGTCCCGCCAAAAGCCTACTGCAGTCCCCATTATATCGTTGAGAATGAGCTCAAGACGTACTTAGGCAGCGTTGACGAAAGCGGCCGCTATTACCGCTGGTCCTTCTCGCTGATTCAAAAAGAGATTACCAAACTCTTGAATGAAAAACTCAATTTGTATGCTGAGCACATCGAAGCGTTGCATGTGCGGAAACGCGGTGGCTCCGGCCGCGTGATGCAACTGGCTATCGTTTATGTGGATCGCGCGCAACAACAGCGCACGCACCTTCTGGATAGCGAGTACGCGATCCGCGCTGCTCTGCATCCGCATTTCCTGTACAGCTCAGCGATTGTGATCGAGCCGAAATACAAAGGTGGGCATGTGCCGGATTCTTTTAAAATTGATGGCTGCGGCTGGGGACATGGTGTCGGCTTGTGCCAGATCGGTGGGCTGGGTATGGCGTTGGCAGGAGAATCCGCTGAAAATATTTTATCGCACTATTATCCGGGCTCAAATTTGCAAAAAATTTATTGAGAGCCAAAGATATGATAAAATGGCAGGCCAGCACGCATTTCACGGTGCTGGCCTGCTCGTTTGGGCTGATTACTTAAAAATCACTTTTGCGTCTGGCGATTCTTTGTAAGTGGCGGAGTGACCCTCGACCCATTTGCCGTTTTGCAAATACTGCGATGTACTTCTCATCGTGCCATCCGGCAAGACTTCCCCGACAGATTTGACCTCGGTGATGCCGTTTTCATTGCCGCTAACGGTTTCGCGGCTGATAATTTTGTTGCCGTTGAACGACATGGTGCCATGTGTCATGAAGCCCGCAGTAGTAAAATAGTAATAAACTAGACTCTTCTTTTCCTTGTCCCAGTACAAGATCGATTCGCCGCCATATTCGCCGTTGTTGATGGAATGCAGGATGCGTACAGCTTGTCCGTTCAAAGCACGCTCCCAGCGGGAAACGTCGATGGTTTGCTTGCCGTCTGAGCTATTGTTGAACGTGCCAACCCAGGTTTTTCCGATGAATGGTTTGAGTGGTGCCAAATGCTCTGACAAGTTTTCCTGCGCAAACAAAGCACTGCATACGAGCAAAAGCATGGCGGTTAAACAGATTTTTGTGCGAATCATTCTGAATTCTCCTTATTGTTTGGAATAATGCTTTTCATTCTATTCAACATTCTTTCATTTTTCTTTGACAAAAGATAAAAATAACTAAAATAATGCAAACCTAAATTTTTGTTTTGGCGTCTATCAACGGCCTGTATGTGAAATCATTAAATGTTGGCGCTCATCCTTGCTATAGTTGAATTTAAGGAAGCCACTCCGTTTTTTTAATTGAAAACACACATGCAAGAAAGTAGCTGATTTTTTAAGGAGAAAATGCGATGACTCTAAAAGACTCTCTATTGGCAGAATTTAGCCACGAAATGGCCACAACACGCCGGGTATTGGAGCGTGTTCCGGAAGACAAGCTTTCGTGGAAGCCACATGAAAAATCCTGGTCGATGGCAAATCTGGCAACGCACATCGCCAACCTGCCTGTTTGGTCGGTCATGACGATTCAGCAGGATGCTCTTGATTTGAATCCGCCTGGAGAAACAGGATTCACGCCGCCATCTGCTGCGAAATCCAGCCAGGAGTTGATGGCCTTTTTTGATAAAAATGTAGCCGATGCGCAAAAAGCAATCGAAGCGACCAATGATGCGGAGCTATTGAAGCCATGGACGTTGTTAAATGCCGGCCAGTCTGTGTTCACGATGCCTAAAATTGCGGTTTTAGGGAGTTTTGTTGTCAAACATATCGTGCATCATCGAGGGCAACTAACGGTCTATTTGCGTTTGAACGATGCGCCTGTCCCCTCAGTTTATGGCCCATCCGCTGATGAAGAAGGTGGGAGGTAGTTTTTTTTGATCCTGTGCCCTGCAGCATTCCTGTGTGGGGCACAATAATTTTCAAGGAGGCAAACATGGCATTTGATGAAGGTTTGGCCGAGCGCATCCGCGAAGTCTTCCAGAATAGACACGATGTCGCCGAGAAAAAAATGTTCGGCGGGCTGGCGTTTATGATCAGTGGCCATATGTGTTGCGGCATCATTGGTGAAAAGCTGATGCTGCGGGTGGGAGCAGGGCAATATGACGAATTGCTGCAAAAAAAACATGCCAGCGCGATGGATTTTACTGGCAAGCCGATGAAAGGCATGCTCTACATCGAGCCTGAAGGCATTGCAGAAGATCAAAATTTGAGCCAGTGGATTGGTAAAGCGCTGGATTTTGTGTCGACACTACCGCCGAAGTGACGTGGGCGGGTTCATTTCTTGTAAAAAATCATCTGCTCGCTCAAACTGCTCCCGTCTTCCCAAATCGAGCCATTTGTACTGATCAGCGCGAAATGCCTGAATGCGTTCCCCAAGTCCAGCCAGTCTAAGGTAGACATCGACAATAGAGAATGTGCCAGATTCGGTGAAAAGTTCGAAAATGCGAGGTGAAATGATATGAATGCCCATAAAGGAAAGCCGATTATGCGTTTCAGTTTGCGGCACGACAATTTTTTGCTCTTTTTGCAGCAGGGAAGTCCAGCCCACCAACCGTCCATCATCATCAAATAGAAAATAGCGCGAGGTTTTGCGGTCCCGCACGGCTAACGTCGCGAGCGCACCTGTACGCTGGTGAACTGCCAGCATCGCGCCGAGATCGATGTTGCTGAGCACGTCGGTGTTGTAAAGCAGAAATGGCTCGCCATCATTAAAAAAATGTGCAGCCTTATTTAAGCCGCCACCGGTATCGAGTAAAGTCGGTTCGTGTGACAGTTCGATGTGCACACCAAAGTTTTTTTTGCTTTCCAGAAATCCTGCAATTTTTTCAGCAAAATGATGGGTGTTGATGATGATGTCGCGGGTGCCTTGTTGTGTCAGCTTGGTGATGACATGCTCCAAAAGTGGCTTGCCTGCCACTTCGACCAGTGCTTTTGGGCGGTCGTTTGTGAGCGGACGCAGACGCGTACCGAGACCTGCTGCAAGAATCATCGCTTTCATCGCTTCATAAACTCCAGTTCGCGATGACGCTTCTCAATATGAATCCCTTTCTTGCTTTTCAGATAGCCTTCGATCAAATTGGTCATGTAAACCGAGCGGTGCTGGCCGCCAGTACAACCAAATGAAATCATCAAATCGGTAAAATTGCGCGATTGATAGTTTTTAATGGCCTGATCGACTATCGCTTTTATGTGGCTGACATATTCCGTTACTTCCAGCTCACGCTGCAGGTAGTCGATCACTTCGGTGTCGTTGCCGGTGAGCTCGGCATACTCGGGCAGTCTCCCGGGATTGGGCAGCAGCCGGCAGTCGAACACAAAGCCGCCACCATGCCCCTTCTCATCGATGGGAATGCCGCGCCGGAACGAAAAGCTCTGCAATCGCACTGTGAGCTGCAGCTCGACATCGCCGATTTGTCGCAGGTAGGATGAGCGCACCAGCTTGCCCCATGCTTCTGTGAGTGCCGGTAATTCGACCGGTAGCCGGGCTGTGCGCAGCAGCCATTCCAGGTTTTGGATGGCGTAGGGCACACTGCGCAAAAAATGGCCTTTGCGTTCGTAAAAGCCGCGAAAACCATATGCGCCCAGCGCCTGCATGATGCGAATCAGCACATAGCCATAATAAAATTGCATAAAGCTTTCGCGATCAACCGGGATGTGCTTGTTGACCGACTCGATATATTTTTCCAGCAAATGATCACGCACTTCTTGGGGAATATCAGCCTTGGCGTCGAACAGCAGAGAAGCGATGTCGTACTGCAGCGCACCTTTGCGTCCGCCTTGGTAGTCGATAAAGTAGGGCTCGCCATCGTTAATCATCACATTGCGTGATTGAAAATCGCGATACAGGAAAAAATCACGTTCAGCTTGCAGTAAAAAGTCGGTGAACTTTTTAAAATCATCTTCAAGGTACTGCTCATCAAATGTGATTTTAGCCAATTTGAGAAAGTAATACTTAAAATAGTTTAAGTCCCACATCATCGATTGTTTGTCGAAGCTGGCGCGTGGATAGCACAGGCGGTAGTCGAGATTTTTGCTGGCAGCGATCTGAAATTGGGGCAGTAGCGTGACTACTTTTTCATAGATGCTCACAATTCTATCAGAGAAGCCATCATTCTTACGAATCTCGGTGAGAAACGAAAAAAGCGTTATATCGCCAAGGTCTTGCTCCAAATACACACCCTGTTCGATATCTTGCGCGAAGATTTCCGGTACGGGCAATTCTGCGCTCCGAAAGACTTGGGAAAAATGCAGAAAAGCCTGGTTCTCACGCCGGTCATGATTGTACACGCCAATAGTGGAATGGCCGTTATCGAGTACGCGGTAATATCGGCGGTCCGAGCCGTGTGCTGCCATTGGAATGATTTGCTGTGGTGCGCTGCCAATGTGGCTGGCGTATAGCTTCGCAATTTTTGCTTCGATGGAGTTCTTTGTCATTTTGCCGCTTTCATGTCAGGAGTCCCGATGCAACCGGCGGGACGTTTTTGTGTGCTATTGTTGGCGTTTCTGTTGATCCGCTTGAACGACAAAATTAGAGAAATAATCCTTCAGATGCAAGGTTGGATGAGGTGGGAGCTGAAGTTGTTTGCTGCTTGCGATTCGCTTTACCTGCTGAAGATCGATTTGTAGTGTCGAAAAAAATGCAAAAATCCAGTATCGCGCAAGCCTTTATGCAAACGATCCAGCAAAAAAGGATCGAATCGGGTACCGTTTGAATCTAAAATCGCTTGCAGTGTTTGCGGCAGCGTAAAGGGTTCGCGGTAGGGGCGAGCCGAAAGCATCGCATCGAGTGCATCTGCAACCGCGATGATGCGGCCCCAAAGCGGGATATCCTGTCTCGCCAGCCCGAGCGGATAGCCCGAGCCGTCATAATTTTCATGATGGCACAAAATCGCTTCGGAAATGCGATAGTATCCACCTGCTTTGAGCCAGATTTTCGCTCCAAGCTCGGGGTGCGATTGCAGAGTATGCATTTCGTCTTTTGAGAGGGGGTTCTGCTTGTACAAGATATCGCGGTCAATCATCAACTTGCCGATGTCATGGAACAAGCCGGCAGTTGCTATATGCAACCGGTCTTCGCTTTTTAAATTCAGCAGCTCACCAATTTTTGCTGCGACTCTGCCAACCCGGAGCGAGTGTATTCGGGTGTAGCTGTCCAGTTGTGCCAATAAAAAATTTTGCCAGTTGCCTCGAGATTTCAAGTAGGGCGATGGCAGTGAGAGTTTTATGTGCTTAGAGCGGGTTTTGTTCATCATCCACCTCTCTGGAATCTTGCGCCATTACGGACGGTATCAGTTGCATTTTGCCGATGAACCGTTAAGATAGCAAAATTGTTTTTTATAGAATATGTAGTGCGAGGTGTGACGAAGGTGCAGTTTCAGTTCAGGCGAAAATCTAATCTTACAAATCGAATGCCAAAGCAGGATACAAAATTTAATGTAGGCTAAATTTTTGTTAATTCAAACGTTATTTTGTTCTCATATTCAGATTGGATGTCCCATTCTGATCTGACAGGATTCATTTTGAAATTGGAGTATGCATGAAAACATTGAAAAATCACAAATTTGTTCTGGCTATGCAAGCAATGATGTTGATGGCGATGGTCCAGGGGAGTGTGGCGCAAGAGGATGACAAGGCTTATCTGCAAACGGCGAATGCCATCATTGACGAAGCCCTGCAGCGTGGAAAAGCCTATGAAATGCTGCGCGAACTTAGCTTTGAGGTTGGCCCGCGCCTGAGTGGATCGCCGCAGGCTGCCGCTGCGGTGGAATGGGGCCGGGAAACGATGATCGAACATGGACTCGAGAACGTCCATTTGCAGGAAGTGATGGTACCGCATTGGGAAAGAGGACCGATTGAGCGTGCTGCGGTGGTCAATTCCTCTTTTGTCGGTACGCATGAACTTACTGTTTGTGCATTGGGAGGCAGCATCGCGACACCGACGCTCGGCGTCACTGCGGAAGTGCTGGAAGTGCAGACCATGGATGAGTTGCACCAAAAAGCATCTGAAGCAGCGGGCAAAATCATTTTTTTCAATCGGCCGATGGATGCCACCAAGCGCAATACTTTCGCTGCCTATGGCGGCGCTGTCAATCAACGCGGTAGTGGGGCTGCAGAAGCGGCAAAAGTTGGTGCGGTTGCTGCTCTGGTGCGCTCCATGACCACCGCTCTTGACGACGTGCCACACACGGGCGGCATGCATTACGAAGAGGGTGTGCCTAAAATTCCATCGGCAGCAATCAGCACACTCGATGCCAATTTTTTAAGCGATCTTCTCAAGAAGGGCGCGCCGGTAAGCGTCAATCTGCAACTCAGCAGCCGCACGTTGCCAGACACGCCATCGGCAAACGTTGTGGGTGAAATAACCGGCTCAGAGCTTCCGGATGAGGTGGTGCTGCTTGGTGGCCATCTCGACAGCTGGGATAAAGGTCACGGCGCACACGATGATGGCTCTGGCTGCGTGCAGTCGATTGAAGCATTGCGCTTGCTGAAAGCATTGAATTTGCGCCCGCGCCGCACCATTCGTGCAGTGCTCTTTATGAATGAGGAAAATGGCTTGCGCGGCGGCAAAGGCTATGCTGAGCACGTTGAGAAAAATGGGCCGAAGCATATTGTCGCAATCGAAAGCGATCGCGGAGGCTTTGCACCGCGCGGCATTACGGTGCAGGCTGAAAATCAAATCGTGGCAAAGGTTGCACGCTGGTCCTATTTACTGGAGCAGATAGGGGCGGATCGCATTGAGCGTGGAGGAGGCGGGGCGGACATTTCGCCGCTGGTTCCGCAGGGCACGGTCACGATGGGGCTGATGGTGGAATCGCATCGCTATTTTGACTATCATCACTCCGCGAACGACACATTTGATAAGGTGAATGAACGCGAATTAACTTTGGGCGCAGCAACAATGGCCATCATTGCCTATGTGCTCGCCAATGAAGGCTTGTAATTTTTCGTGAAATGTTTGAGTTGCTAAAAAACACCCGCCGATTCGGCGGGTGTTTTTTTCTTCAAATTAGGAAAGAACAGAATCCAGGCGTCGGCTGATTTCGCTTTTTGGCACCGCGCCGATGATCGTATCGACCACCTCTCCGCCTTTGAAAATAAGCAGCGAAGGAATGCTGCGCACGTTGAAAGCGCCCGCTGTCTGGATGTTGTTGTCTACGTCAAGCTTGCCGATTTTAACCTTGCCATCGTAACTCGCAGCCAGATCTTCGATGGCTGGCGCGATCATTTTGCAAGGCCCGCACCATTCTGCCCAAAAATCGACCAACACAGGTTGATCAGCCTGAAGCACTTCATTTTGAAAATTGTCATCGGTAAATTCGATTGGTTTTGCCATTTGACTCTCCTTGGGAATCGGTCGAAGTAATTGATTTGAATTTATACATATTATGCACAATAGCAATCTGCGTTTACAGATGGCCCAATTAGCACACAATGAATTTCGAGGCCCGGGATGAATTTGTAAGCAAAGCATCCTGGCGATACGAAAATGCAAACTTGCCCGATCTGCAATTCACATTCCAATGTGCAGGACAATCAGTCCGAGTTTGCGTGTGCGGGCCATCATCAGTCCTTTTTCAATGAAAACGAAGAAAAAGAAATATAGGAAAAACCGAATAAAAACAGAAGAAAAAATGGGATTGACAGGTAAAGTTTCTCTTTTACAAAATAGGCCAACCCGAGCGAAAAATAGATGACAAATACAAATTCGATAATGTGCAATTTGCCTTTTGCCGGTGTGTAAATTTTTCGTTTGTATGAATCTTTGCGCGATTCGATGTTGAACTTTGGTGTTCTTTTAAACTCGCTCTGCCTGCGCAAAATAGCTTCCAGAACTGCCTTGCCATTGTTGATGGACAGCCCGATTCCCAGGCCCATCAACGCCGGAATATAAAAAATGCGTCTGCTAAACCTGCCGCCCTCGAGCCAAATTGCATAGGAATAATAGAAACAAACAGAGAGCGTGGCAGCAAAGAAGGTAAACAAATAGGGCATAAGCGAGATTTTGAAATTGAACAGGGCCTGCAAATTGAGCACTGGGATCAGCAAAAGCGCAGGTATTGTCATGAAAAGATAGGCAAAGTTGCTGGACAGATGCACGATCGCTTCGCATTTCACTAAAAATGGCAAGTGCGAGCGCCAGATCGTCGGTATGAGTTTGAGTCCGGTTTGCACCGAACCTTTTGCCCAGCGGTGCTGCTGACTTTTATACGAGCTAATATCGACTGGTAGCTCCGCTGGCACGACAACATCCGGCAAATAAAGAAACTGCCAACCAGCAAGCTGGGCGCGGTAGCTCAAATCCAAATCTTCTGTCAAGGTGTCGTGCTGCCAGCCACCGGCATCGATGATGGCTTGTTTGCGCCAAATGCCTGCCGTACCGTTAAAATTGAAAAATTTTCCCGAGCGGTTTCGAGCGTAATGCTCGATCAGAAAGTGCGCGTCCAGGAAGATCGCTTGCAATTTGGTAAGCAATGAGTAGTTGCGATTGATGTGCCCCCAGCGTGCTTGCACCATCCCAATACGATGATTTTTTGCCAGATACGGCACGGTTTTTTTTAAAAAATCCGCATTCGGCACAAAGTCCGCATCCAGGATGGCGATGAAGGGCGCGTCCGTTTGGGACAGGCCGTTTGCCAGCGCACCGGCTTTGAATCCAAGGCGATTCTTGCGATGAATATGTTCAATGTTGAAGCCTTTGCTCCGCAGCTTCCCTACCAGCCTGCTCACAATACGCTTTGTTTCATCCATTGAATCATCGAGTACCTGAATATGTAATTTGTTGGCAGGATAGTCGAGCTTGACGGCAGCTCGCAACAGTCGCTTGACGACATACTTTTCGTTGAAAACAGGTAGTTGAATCGTGACTTTTGGCCAATCCGATATCGCCCTGGCCGGTTTGACTGGATCGTGTCGGTATTTGTGTCTGGCATAAAGCAGCAAATATTTATGCAGCCCAAAGAGCGAGAGGATCACAATTGCTGCGATATAAAATCCGAAATAGATAAAATGTCCAAGCGTCATCAAACGATCTCCCAGCCTTGCACATCAAAAACTTTGAAACTTTTTACTTTCAAGGGCTTAACATGAACCATTAAACCAGCATGCAATGTCAGTTATTCCATAGAACTCCATTGGCTGAAAATCCCGGCCTGGAGAAAAGTCCAGCATCCGCATGCATATTTTGCTATACAACGTGATATGTTTTAAGCAGTCAAATTATCTGCATCCGAAAAAATAAAAGCATAAAATATAGAAACTTACAACAAATTATGCAACCAATAATCCCTTGATTTCGTTTACTGGATTCCGTAAGTTCTTCGCCGTAAATTTTTAATCAAAATAAAGTTAAGCCATGCCATGCAATCGATTTTTATATCGATGATGGATCGTGTATGCCTGCATAACCAGCGCTGTCAGGATGTTAACAATTAGCAGAATGCTGAAAAAATGATTTATCCACGCCTGATTTTATTCAAATTTGCGAGCGGACTTTTGCTCGTGGCTCTTTTTATCATACTTTCCCAGTGCTCGGAGCGTGATCGCAATAATCCGCTGGATCCGCTCAATCCGAATACCCAGGGACGACCAATTCGCCCAAATGTTGTCTCTTACCAGGACACTGTCGTGCTTTCGTGGCAGAGGCTGCAACTGACCAGCGTGGTGCAGTACAACATTTATCGCCGGTTGCAGCACGAATCGTCGTTTAGCCTGATCGGTTCCGTTGACGGTGGTGCGAGTGAATATGTGGAAGTTGGTGCGGCAACGGATACTATCCGCTATTACCGCATTTCAGCGTTGACGTCCAGCTTTGAATCACCACTTTCAGATTCAGTGCAAATTCGGCCCGGGCCGACTTATGTGTGGGCCATTGATTTTGAACGTGGGCAATTGGTCAAGTTGACTCACGATGGCGCGCATGAACTTTTTCGCACCGGATCGTACATCCGACCTCTTGACATCGCAGTCAATCCCAATGATCATAGCGCCATATTGATTGATCCGATTTATGCCGAGGCGAATCGATATACCGGCTTCGGACAGCTCGATGGGACGTTCAGCATTGGGCGGGCTTCTGCAAAAATTGTGATCGATCCTTTCGATGGTAGTTTCTGGGTGATGGAGCGTGATTCTGCAGCAGTCGCTCACTATGCCAAATCTGGCGAACTTGTCGTGCGCATTACCGGCTTTGTTGAGCCCGTTGATATCGAATTTGATAATCAGACTCGACGAGTCTGGGTACTGGATCGCGCAAAGGGTGAAATATATGATTTAGACGATAACAATATCTTTTTGCGCTTTACCGGCTTTCGTCGCGCTTTCGACCTTGCTTTAAACAATCCCGATCGCAAGGTTTGGATTGCTGACAGCAATGCTGTGGCTATTGCAGATATGGATTTTCCGCAAATCGTTCGGCGTGATGGCTATGTCTATGCGGCACGAGTGGTTGTGAACGAAGCCACGGGGCAGGCATGGGTTGCTGATTGGTCAGAAAGATTTGGCAATTCCTCGCTTATCAAATTATCTTCTCAGGGAGAACGTGAATTCACATTGGCTGGATTTGTGGAGCCAAAATCGCTCGCTGTAAATAAAAGTAATGGCCATTGCTTTGTTGCCGAGCCAGATGTCCGCGCCTTTATCGAAGTTGATTCTACAGGCCAGATTGTTTCGGATATCAACTTGCAGGGCGCTTACACCCGGATTCTTGTCGAACATTTGACGCGTTAGAGCATGCAAAAAAACTGGAAAAAAATCCTTCTATCGACCCCCATTCTGCTTTATTTGGGCCTGCTCTGCGTGGATGCAATCTTCTATTTCATCGGCATCATGCCGGAGTTGATCCGCATTGGCCGTGAAGTACTGTTGGTAGCGCTATTGCTGCTGTTTATTCCATATCGCCAGTATCTGCCCGTTCTCAGGGTCAAGCAGGTCATTCCTACCTTGCGCAGGTTGTTTATCATCGCCATTGCAATTGCTATTTTCTTTCAAGTGACGTCTTCAGCGCTTTCGGAGAGCTTATATGCAGGTGCTGAGAAGTACAAAATCGCGATTTTTCTAAAGTCTTTTATTCTTAGCGCATTTTCATCACTCATCCTTGTTTTGCTGTTTTTGGTTGCATTCGGCATCATTAGCAATTTGCTTTTTTACAAAAGCAAAAAGACAACCCAGCGCAATTTCCGATTGCTCGGCATCGCCTTGCTATGTGCGATTGCTGCGGCGATTTGGGGCGGTCCGGACAACTTCCGCGAAACCAACTTTTTTGCCAACAATTTTTTCGGCATCACCTCTGGCATTTTGGTGCTGATTATGGTGATGAATGCTTTTCGTCTCACCTGGATCGATTTTCTCAGCCGCAAGGAGAAGTGGAGTGTGTTTTTGCTCTCTCCGGTTGTTGCTGTCATTGGGCTCGTTGTGTATACGCAAACTCCCTTAAGCTATTTGACCAGCTACAGCGTAGCCTGGGCAGCATTCATTTCGTTGACAGCTTTGTTCATCAGCATTTACGCCATAGTCTGTACTGTGCTATTGTTGTTGCGCCTGCCGACCGCGGCTGTTTTTGATGAACGTGTCCGCGCCATAAAATCAATGCAAAAGCTGTCGCAATTGATCAGTCACTACATGCCAGAGCACAAGCTCATCAACCTGATCACCGAGATGACCACGCAGTTCACAGGCTCCGATTATGCCTGGCTTGAGCTGCAAACCAGCGATCAGAAGTTTGTGGTACGCGCAGCTAAAAATGTGTCAGAGTCAGAAATTGTCGACAGCATTAGTGGTGGTGAAAGCGAGTTGCGCAACTGGATTTTACACAACAAGCAGAGCGTGCTCATCAACGATGCAATGGAAGATACGCGCACAGCAGGCCTGGAAGCCTGCAAGAAAAAAATCTGTTCGCTTCTCGCGGTGCCGCTGCTTTCAAAAGAAAAAGTGCTGGGAATATTATACGCAGCACGCAAAGAAATCAATTCGTACAACGAATTTGACCAGGATATACTGGAGTCATTTGCTGCAAAAGCGGCGATTTCGTTTGAGAACTCGCATCTGCTCAAATCGTCGCTGGAAAAAGAGCGTCTCGAGCAGGAACTACAGATAGCGCACGAAGCGCAGTTGAAATTGTTGCCGAAGCAAATGCCAACAATCGAAGGCCTCGATGTGTCGGGCGTCAGTGTGGCGGCGCGCGAGGTTGGTGGCGATTTTTACGGCGTTTATAAAAAAGAAGAGAGCCTCCGGGTTGTGATTGGCGATGTTTCCGGTAAAGGCACTGCAGCAGCTTTTTACATGGCAGAGTTGAAAGGTGTTGTGGAAGCACTCGGTAGCATCTACAGTTCTCCGCGGGATATATTGATTAAAACAAACAGTCTGCTGTGTGAAAGTCTCGAGAAAAATCTGTTTGTGACTTTGCAGATTGCTAACTTTGATATGCAAAACAGGCAGTTGGTTTTGAGCCGGGCAGGGCACAATCCGATAATATGGTTGCCAAAAGCCGGCAATCCTAAGCTCCTGAAGCCCAGTGGCATTGGCATTGGACTCGACAATGGAGCGATTTTTGATGCCATGCTGGAAGAGTTGAAAATATCTTTCTCACCTGGAGATTATTTCATATTTTATACAGATGGTGTGATTGAAGCACGTGATGCACGCGATGAAGAGTTTGAAGAAGCAAAGTTGCTGGATATTTTGCAAAAAGATAAATTTTCTGATGCAAAAAGTTTAAAAAATCATATTTTAGACAATTTGCGACAACACATCAAAGGCACCGCGGTACATGATGATTATACATTGGTGGTTGTTGGTATTCAAAATTCCCAATATTCAATAAAAGTTGGGGAGCAAGAAATCGCTCAGAAACCGGAGTTGGTTGGCTGAGTTGATCGCCTGAAATTTGTGATAAAAGAGCATCTAAAATAATTGATTGAAGAAGGAGAGAGTCAATGGAAGGTTTCGAAGTAACGCATCGGGACGATAGCGGCATTGCTGTTTTGCAGCTAAAAGGATTTTTGGATGCGCACACCGCACCGACCCTCGAATCGGCCCTGCAGAATTGCATTGATGAACAAAAATTTAAAATCATCGTCAATTTTGAAGATTTGACTTACATCAGCAGTGCAGGCTTAGGCGTCTTTATGGGTTTTATTGAAGAGGTGCGCGAAAAAAGTGGCGATATCAAGCTATCGAACATGTCAGCCAAGATTTTTCGCGTTTTTGATCTGCTGGGATTTCCTGCGCTTTATGACATTCTCGACAAAGAGGAAGAAGCTAAAAGTAGTTTTAACAAGCAGTAAACCGTACGCAAGAGAACGCCGCCTGTCCGATATAAATCGCACAATCCGGACAGGTGAAAACGTAAGGTGGTGGAAATTTGCCAAGGAAACAAAAAAAATATCGACTGAAATTTCCCGGCCAATCGGACAATCTTGAAATAATACGCGATACGGTTTCGAGAATTGCAGAAAAGGCCGGCTTCGATGAAGATAATATCAACATGATCGAATTAGCTGTGGACGAAGCCTGCGCGAATGTCGTGAAACACGCATTTCAGGGTGGTGGCAACAAGCCGATCGATCTCGAGATCATTGTTGATGAAAAGAAATTCACTATAGTCGTCAGCGACCGAGGGACGGGCTTCGATGTTAATAAGCTGAAAAGGCCCGATATGAAAGAATATCTCTCTAAAAAACGCGTCGGCGGCCTGGGCATCCATATTATTCACACGCTCATGGATGAAGTGCAATTCGAATCTGTGCCAGGCAAAGGGACGCATGTGCGCATGAGCAAATTTATTAAAAATGAAAAGAAATCAACCGTAAAAACCTGATTCGATGCAATTTGGTTGGATTGACAGACTCAAAAAATTGGAGAGATGACCGTGCCAGATACCATAGGAGGGCTTGAAAGAGAGCACGATCAACGGCTGGTCGAATTGCAAAGCCTCTTTGAGCTAAGCAAGACCCTTAACTCATCCTTCAATCTACAGACTGTACTCAATACACTGCTTTTTACCCCCATGGGACGGATGCTTATCGCACATGGGGCGATCCTTCTTCACAGCGAAAAAGACCAATTCAAAATTCAGATCGTCAAGGGCCTGTCGCGCGATCTTCTTGGAAAATCGATCTCTTTGCAGAATGACTGGGATCAGCCCGTGCATATCGACGAACTACAAGATGCCGCCGGCAAAGCTTTGCTGCAAAAGCATGGTATCCGCCTGGTCAGCCCGATTTTAAGCAATAATAAATGCCTTGGATTGATTCTGTTGGGCAAAAAGCTCGGTGACCAGCCATTCAAAGCAGATGAATTGGAGTACCTGTCGTCGATGGCTAATTTGGCCGCACCTGCGATTGAAAACAGCAGCTACATCAAAGAATTGCAGGAGGTGAACCGTCAGCTCGACAAGAAAATTCAGGAGCTGAACACGCTTTTTGATATCGGCAAGGAACTGAACGCCACGCTGGAACGCGATAAAATTGCCAATACGCTTGCCTATGCGATAATGGGGGAGATGATGGTGCAGAAGTGCCTGATTTTTCTGGAAAACGAGCAGGGCGTTTGCATGCCGCAGGTGATTAAAGGATTTCGCAGGCCCAATGAAGTCGCATTAATTGCGGACGCTGATTTGCAAGAGTGCCTTCTTGCTTGTACCAATGCGCAACTGGCGGAGGAAGTAGAAAACGAACAGGTGCGGCAGGAGATGCAAAAAAGTGGTCTGGCTTTGCTGGTGCCAATGATCACGCAGGATAAAGTGAAAGGCTGCATTTTGGTCGGAGGACGACTCAATGCTACGCCATTCCAACATGAAGATCTCGAGTTTCTCGCTACACTTGGTAATTCAGCAATGATTTCGCTGGAAAATGCGCGTTTGCTGCAGGAAACCATTATCAAGGAGCGCCTGGAAGAAGAGCTGAGCATCGCGCGTGATATTCAGCAGGGATTGCTGCCCAAATCACCGCCTAAAGTGGATGGCTACGATTTTGCCGGCTTGAACATTCCATCATTGCAAGTGGGAGGCGACTACTACGACTATTTTAAAATCGATGAAAATCGTATCGCGCTGGCCATCGGGGATGTCTCAGGCAAAGGTGTTGGCGCCTCGCTGCTGATGTCCAATCTGCAAGCCAGCCTGCACGCCATGATCCACGCAAAGTGGAGCTTGAGCGAGGTTGTTTTCCGCATCAACAATATCATTCATCAAAATACGCCTTTCGATAAATTCATCACCTTTTTCCTGGCGATCGTCGATTGCAAATCCGGCGAAATGACCTATGTCAACGCAGGCCATAATCCACCCTACATCTATCATCCGGACGGTACATTGAAAACACTTGAAGTCGGTGGCTTGATATTGGGTATGATGCCCAATATGCCATATGAGCAGGAGACCATTAAATTGACAAAAGGAGATTGGGTGGTTTCATTTACGGATGGCGTGAGTGAAGCGATGAACGAGGATGAAGAAGAATATGAAGAGTATCGTATCGAGAGTTATATTCAAACGGCTGAGAAAAGGGATGCCGCCCAGTTTACCGATGGCTTAAAAGAAGACGTGCGGCGTTTTTGCGGGAATGCGCCGCAGTCGGATGACATTACCATGCTTGTGTTCCGCATAACCGGTTGATCTTGCTGCACGTTCCAGCCGAACGTCACAATAATGCAAAATAAAATAAGTTTGAATGCAGCAGAATGGCATGTCTGTCAGTAATATCTGAAGAATACCCAATCAAAATTGACAGCTTTCACTGCAGACAATTCAGGATGAATTCAATGTCAAAAATCCTCGTCGTTGATGACGAAAAGCATATTCGCTTACTGCTCTCCGAGCTTTTAAAAAAATATAAGTATGAAGTGCGCGCCGCTGCTGACGGTACAGAAGCAATTACATTGCTGGAAGATGAGCCGTTTGACCTGATTGTAACCGATCTGCATATGGCCAATAAAGGCGGCATCGATGTACTGAAGCAAGTGAAAGAGAAACACGCGCTTTCCGAGGTGCTGATTTTAACCGGCAACGGTACCATCTCTTCTGCCGTCGAGGCCATGCGGCTCGGTGCATTCGAGTACCTGACCAAGCCAATCGACCTTAAGGAGTTCATTGTCAAAGTCCAAAAGGCGCTTGATCGGCATGAGTTGCGCACCAAGCTCGCGCAGCAGGAAGCGGAAATCCAGGCGCATCAAACCATGATCGCCAAGGATCTCAAGCTGGCCGCGCAAGTCCAGGCCAGCATCGTGCCGAAATCAATGGAGAATGAGCAATACGAAGTCGCTGTTCGGTACTCGCCGATGATCGGCATAGGTGGTGATTTTTCCGATATTTATCACGATGAACATAATCGCGTCTATTTGACAATCGTCGATGTAACCGGGCACGGCATTGCTGCTGCGCTTTTGGTGAACCGGCTCTGTATGGAAATGCGCCGGCTGGTGCGCGAACAACTCGAGCCCGCAGAGATACTCTACCAGCTCAATAATTTTATTGTTGAGTCGTTTAAGGGGACCGGCATGTTCCTGACCATGTTTTGTGTTGCTTTGGACCTGAACAACGGTGCGCTACAATACGCTGGCAGCGCCCACCCGTCAGCTTTGCTCTGGCGTGAAGATCGACAAAAGTTTGAAAAACTGGAATCCCAAAATCAAATTATCGGTTTTGATAAAACACACCGCAACAGTTTTACGCAAAATGAAACAACCATGCGCCGCGGCGACAAGCTGACGTTGTACACAGATGGTATCGTTGAAGTGGAAAACAAGCACAAAAAAGCCTTTGGGATCAAGGGCCTGGTTGAAATGATGCACCCTCAAATGTCACGGCCATCCAAGACGGTCGCTGACATTGTCATGAAAGGCATCGCCGAGTTTGCTCCGTCGGCTCAGCGCGACGATATCTACCTTATTCTGCTCGGTTTGAAATAGCCCTTTGCAAGAGTGCTGCCTTAGACGTTGATCGCAAGCTGTGTGAGCATCGCAAATAAAGCGGAAAAGAAACACAACCTGCTCTGCAAAATGATGATTTCTGCCTGTTATGCACCCTGCGAGCTTCCTGAGATTTATCCATAAAATGACGATCCGAAAACCTTCTCTTTTGCTTATCAATCCCTGGATTACCGATTTTGCAGCCTATGATTTTTGGAGCAAGCCGCTTGGGTTGCTCTATCTCGCCTCTGTGCTGCGGAATGCCGGTGCGCATATCGATTTTATAGATTGCCTCGACCGATTTGATGAAAAATTACAGGCAAGGGCTCAAAGCCTACCAAAATCTGGTCGTTATGGCACCGGCAAATATCTTCGGCAGGTGATTGCCAAACCGGCTGCCTTTGCGCATGTACCGCGCTATTATGCCCGCTATGGCTTGCCGCTCGATCTATTTCGTTCCAAATTACATACCTGCCAGCCGCCAGATGCGATTTTGGTAACTTCCGGCATGACGTACTGGTATCCGGGCGTGCAAACCGCAATAGCCGAAGCGCGTTCTGCTTTCCCAAAGGCACCTGTTTTTCTCGGAGGCATCTACGCAACCCTGATGCCCGAGCATGCGCAACGAACATCCGGAGCGGATGTCGTCATCGCCGGAGAAGCGGAGTCGGCAGTTGTGCCAAAGTTGCAGGAACTGGCGCCTGAATTTGAGCTAGGTAAACAGTCGTTTGCCTGCCTCGATGACTACCCTGCACCGGCTTGGGATCTCTACCAAAACCTGCCATATGGTGTTGTAATGTCGTCTCGCGGCTGTCCCCTGCGCTGTAGTTTCTGTGCGTCTTTTAATATCTCCGGAGCATATCGCTGGCGGCAACCTGATGAAGTTGTGAATGATATCGCGCAATTGCACGAACAACATGCAGTGCGCGACATCGCATTTTACGATGATGCCCTGCTAACCAACCACATCCGGCATTTGCAGCCGATTATGGCTAAAGTGCGCGAAGCAGCATTGCCTGTACGCTTTCATACACCGAATGGCTTGCAATGTAAGCATCTCAACCGCGAATTGGCGCGTGAAATGCGTGCAACTGGATTCACCACAATGCGACTCAGCCTTGAAAGCGTCAGTGCCAGCCGGCAACGGGATATGAGCTTGAAAGTTAATACAGATTCATTTACACGCGCTGTTGAAGCAATCCGTGAGGCGAATTTTGATATTGCAGATACGGATGCTTATGTTCTGATGGCGCTGCCCGGCCAGCCTTTGCAGGAAGTCCTGCAAACTATGGCTTTTGTGCATACGAATGCCGTTGGTATTCGACTGGCAGCCTATTCTCCGATTCCCGGCACAGTCGATTACCAGCGTGCGGTTGATGCAGGGTTTGATCAATTTAGCCATGAACCGTTGCGTACCAATAATTCTGCGATCCCGTTGCGCGCGCCGGGCTTGACATTTGATGCCTACAACCGGGTAGCCCTGCTCGCCAAGACACTCAATCAGCAGCTTGTTCAAACCGGACGACCACTCGAGCAGAATCAACAAGAGCTGTTTGCGCGCCTGAAAAGCCAATTTACGCCGGCGGAATTGTACGCAGTGAGCAAGATTAGCAACCAAAAAGATGCAGCCGAAATCGAAAAACCATGAGCATGGCGCTAAGCCGCCATATTGATCTTAAATGCCTTTCAACGTACAGAAAGCCAAGCCGGCACAAGCAGATTTAACCAAGTCATTGCTTTTTGCCAGTTAAACATTCAAAAGGAGGTAGGGAAATGCAGAAACTGATTTTTGCCGCAGGAATTATTGGAGCCTTGGCACTCACGGCTTGCAATACATCAAATCAAGATCAGGCTTTGAGCAAAGAAATTATCACAACCGAAGCCGCGCCAAAGGCGATCGGGCCGTATAGTCAGGCCGTCAAAGCTGGAAACACGCTCTATTGTTCCGGGCAAATTGCGCTTGATCCGGCAACCGGTAAACTGGTCACGGATGATATCGAATCAGAAACAAGGCAGGTGCTGAAAAATTTGGGTGCGGTTTTGCGGGCCAGCGACATGGACTATGATAATGTGGTCCGCGCGACAGTGTACATGACCGACATTGAAAATTACAAGCGCATCAACACAGTCTATGCAGAATTTTTTAGCGATTCCAAGCCAGCTCGTGCTGCAGTACAAGTTGCAAATCTACCTGCTGGTGCAAACGTTGAAATTTCCTGCATCGCTGTGAAATAGAGCTTTGCAAGCCCTTCTCAAACAGGTGGTTCGCGCGATTTTATGCGAAAAAATTAAGAGAGCGTTTGGCAATCTTGGAGCATTTGTCTATATTGAAATAGTCTTGCCTTAGCTTTTTAATTCGCATTTTGAATGATTTGTTTCAGCAGACAAAATTCGGTATGGTTTCCGGACCGTGGCAAGCTATACTGGCACGAAGCACTCGATGAGCATGGTTGAACCATACAAAATTGAAATTGGCTAAACGTTATTTTCACTTCAGATCATCGCATCGCCGTTGTTGTACGCACGGCTAAAAGGAGTTACATGTCATCACCGTCAGGATCTGACTACAAATATATCGAGGACCTTTATCGGCAAATGGGCCAGCAAGAGCCGCCAAAGATGGGATTTTTTGAGCGGCTTTTTCGAGAAGATAAGCCGCGCATCAATTATATTTTGTTTGTTGCTACCTTTTTTGCCACGTTTATCACCTGGTACCTGGCCAGTGGCTCAGTGAGTGGTGGGCTTTGGTACAGCAGCAGTATCATGGCGATTTTGTTTGCGCACGAAATGGGACATTATGTCATGTGCCGCAAGTACGGAGTCCGCGCTACTTTGCCGTTCTTTCTGCCGCTGCCATTGATCAGTCCCTTTGGAACGCTTGGCGCCGTCATCAAAATGGAAGGACGCATGCCGAATCGCCGGGTGCTGTTTGACATCGGTGCCGGCGGCCCGATTGCCGGATTGATTTTGACAATACCGGCTATTTATTTTGGTGTTATGCTTTCCGATGTTGTGGCGGTGGAATCCTTGCCAGAAGGTGTTTGGCATTTTGGCGAGTCGCTGCTATTCAAATTTTTGACGCGCCTGGCTATCGGCCCGCTGCCGGATGGCTATGACATTATGCTGCATCCGCTGGCTTTTGCAGGCTGGGCAGGCTTGTTTGTGACTGCGCTCAACCTGTTGCCGATTGGCCAACTGGATGGCGGGCATGTCATTTACGCCCTGTTCGGCGAAAAAAGTCGCTATATTTATCCGGTTGTGCTGAGCGCGTTTATTCTCATCGCAATTTTGTATTACATCGGCTGGGTTCCACTGATTTTATTACTGCTGTTTTTTCGCATCGAACACCCGCCAACTGTGGATACTTTTACGCCGCTGGATGCCGGGCGCAAGTATTTGGCCATTGCCATTTTTGTTATATTTTTACTCTCTTTCACCGTTGTACCTTTTCAAATTCAAATGTAAATATGTCTGTTCATTCCAATAAAATGATCGTGGGTCTGGGAGAAGTGCTCTGGGACATTTACCGCGAAAAGCGCTACGTTGGTGGCGCACCCGCCAATGTGGCCCTGCACGCATCTTACCTGGGCGAACAAGGCGTGATTGCCAGCCGAATCGGCAATGATGGCCTTGGCAGTGAACTAGCCCGAACCATTGCCAGCAAAGGTTTGTCAACCGATTATCTTCAAATCGACAAGAAAAAAGGCACAGGGACTGTGGTCATTCGCCTGGATGTACGCGGTGTGCCGTCTTTTATTTGCAACGAGGATGTTGCGTTCGATTATCTTGAATATACTCCCGATTTTGGTGAACTCGCTGAAAAAGCAGATGCTGTGGTTTTCGGTACATTGGCACAACGCAGTGATAAAAGCCGCAAGACAATCTTGACATTTCTGGAAAAATGTAGCGGCCTGCGCGTGATGGATGTGAATGCCCGCACTGCCGGCAGGCGATTTGAGGAGATTCTTAAAAATGCGCTGCCTTTTGTCGATATCCTCAAGGTGAGCGAAGACGAAATCAGACTCATGATGAGAGTCTTGCATCACGAAGGTGAAAAATTGACTACCTTTGCAGATTGGCTGATCGATCATTACCAATTTAAATTCATTGCTTTGACGCGAGGTGAGCGCGATTCCGTGGTTTTTGTGAAAAATGACCACTTTGTCGTGCCGAGCTACCCAATCAAGCCGATCGATACCACCGGCGCTGGCGATGCCTTTACAGCGGGCTTGCTGGTGCATTATTTGCGCGGCAAAACACCGCCGCAAGCTCAGGAATTTGCAAGCAAAATGGCTGCCTTTGTGTGCATGCATCGTGGCGCAACTCCTACGCTGACAGAAAGTGCAGTAGAATCTTTCATTTCTTCAACGATTGAGAGTGATTCAGAATGAAACGAAGACGATTTTTTCAGAGTCTGACGGCTGCTGCACTGACTTTGCCTGGCACGCGCTTGCTGGGACGCGAACACGCCACCCAAACGCTCGAAATGGTACCAGAGGACAGCGGTTATTATTGGGAACTGCTGCGCAAGTCTTTCCCCCTGACCGACGAACGCGTTTATTTCAACACAGGTGGCCTTGGGCCATCGCCGTATCAGGTGATCGAAGCGATCGATCAAAAGCAACTTGAGTTGGAAACAATTTGCGAAACCGGTCATCATTACCACGAAGTTGTACGCGAGAAGGTCGCGAAATTTGTTGGCGCCAATACCGAAGAGATCGCGTTTACGCGCAATGCAACGGAAGGGATGAATTTTATCGCGCGTGGGGTGCCTCTGAAAGCCGGCGATGAAATTATCATGACAACACATGAACATCCTGGTGGAGCAGTGCCCTGGCTGGCGGTCGCAAAGCAAAATGACTTGCGTCTCAAGCTGATTGAGCCAATCCACGATGCGCCGCAGAAAATGCTGGAACTGGTCGAAAAAACGATTTCCCCCAAAACCCGCGTGATCATGATCAGCCATGTGCCATGCACCCTCGGCACCGTTTTCCCCGCAAAAGAAATCTGTGCGTTGGCCAAGGCGCGAGGATTGGTGACTGTTTTGGACGGTGCACAGGCAGTTGGGCAAATCAGCATCGATCTGCATGACATTGGATGCGATTTTTATGTGACCAGTGGCCACAAATGGCTGCTGGGCCCGAAAGGTACCGGCTTTATTTATATCGCAGAAAGTGCGCACGAATTCTATAAACCATCCTTCGTTGGCGCCTATTCCGATAATGGTTACGATCTCAACGACATGAGCCTCAATTTTCGCCAGGACGCGATTGTGACGGAGTATGGTACTCGCGATGCGCCAAAAATTTGGGGCATCGGTGCAGCAGTCGATTTCATGCAAATGATCGGCAAGGATCGTGTACAGCAACGCTTGCATAGCTTGACAACGCGTTTCAAAAACCATTTGGAAGCGATCGATGGTGTGAATTGCCTGACGCCACGTGATGAATCGCTTTCAGGAGGCATTGTAACCTTTAAAATGCGGCAAATGAAATCGACTGATGTTTCAAAAAATCTGGCGCGTGACTATCAAATGCGGGTTCGCAACATCCACGAAAATAATATCAACGGCACCCGCATTTCGATTCACGTCTTCCATTCCGAAGAAGAAATCGACAGGCTTGGAAATGCGATAGCTGAACTTGCCAAGGCTTGACAAATTTGAATTTTGATCCTAAAAGATAGCGCCATTTTAACAAAATAGTTGATCTTTCAGTATGTTTTGGTTTTGTCAAGTGGATAAAATTTTGAAGGAAAAACAATGAAACTGGCGATTAAAGGCGGCTCACCAGTACGCAGCAAGCCATTTCCGCAGTGGCCGATTTGGGATGCGCACGAGCAGCACAATCTTCAGGATGTGCTGAAGAGCGGCAAGTGGGGCAGTGCCCACGGCGAGCAAACACGCACATTCGAATCCGAGTTCGCCATCTATCAGGATGCAAAATATGGTGTGACCACCACCAGCGGCACCACGGCGCTTGAAGTCGCTATCCGCACTGCCGGCGTCATGGCAGGCGACGAAGTGATTGTGCCTGCCTACACATTTATCGCTTCCGCCATCGCGATTTTAAACAATGGTGCTGTACCTGTCTTTGCCGACATTGATCCGGTAACCTACAACATTGATTCCCAAAAAATTGAAGCATTCATTACAGAGCGCACACGCGCTATCATGCCAGTTCATTTCGCAGGCCGGCCTGCGGACATGGATGCGATTCTGGCCATTGCCCGCCGCCATCAACTCGCGGTGATCGAAGATGCCGCCCAGGCATGGGGCGCGAAATGGCGCGGCACCGGCGTCGGTGCGTTGGGCGACATGGGGTGCTTCAGCTTCCAGTCATCGAAAAACATCACGGCCGGTGAGGGTGGTATTCTGCTGGCCAACGATGCAGAAATTGCCAGGATCGCGGCCAGCTACAGCAACTGCGGCAGAATGCCCGACGGGATGTGGTATGCGCATTACTTGATGGCGGGCAATTTGCGGCTTTCTGAACTGCAATCTGCCATGCTGCGCGCACAACTGTCAAGGTATCCTCAGCATCTGCAGGTGCGGCAGTCCAGCATGCAATTTTTAGATGAACACATCGCTGAGCTACCGGCGTTGACACCGCTTGAGCACGACCAGCGCGTTACAAGCCATGCTTGCCATTTGTATATTATGCGCTACAATCCTGATGCATTGGATGGCATCCCTAAGGATGCTTTTATCGATGCACTGCGCGCGGAAGGTATTCCCTGCAGTCCGGGCTACAGTATCCCGCTGTACCAGCAACCTGTTTTTCAAAACCAGGAATTCGGGCCATTTAAATTATTGCTGAAAGACCGCATGCCAAGAGAGTTTAATCTGCCAAATACTGACCGCGCGTGCAGTTCAGAAGCCATCTGGCTGACGCAGAATGTGTTGCTCGACGGCGCAGAAGGAATGCAATCGATTGTCGACGCTTGCGAAAAAGTGATTCAAAATCGTCATGAACTCGGATCATTCGGAGCAAAGTAATGGATTTGAAATACCCGCCCAAAATGCATTTTGCCTGTTTGCCAACGCCGGTGCAATATCTGCCCAAGCTGTCCGAAGCGTTTGGGGGACCAGAGATTTACATCAAGCGCGATGACCTGACCGGGATCGGTTTGACAGGCAATAAAATACGCAAGCTGGAATTTCTTTTTGCAGAAGCCAAGGCTCAAAATGCTGAATTGGTGATCACCTGTGGTGGTGTGCAATCAAATCACGCCCGCGCAACAGCGATTGCGGCGGCCAAAGCGGGCTTGCGCAGCCATCTGATGCTGCGCTCATCAAAAAATGAAGCGCCGGATGGCAATCTTTTTCTTGACCGGCTCGTCGACGCGGAGGTCACTTTTATTTCTGCGGAAGAATATCAGGCTGTCGATAAGATGATGGCCGAACTCGCAGATGAATATGCAAAAAAAAATATCAAAGCGTATGTGATTCCGGAAGGTGGATCAAACGCTTTGGGAGCATTTGGCTACATTTCAGCGACGGCCGAGTTGCAGGAGCAGCTTTCGCAACTGGGCACAGTGGTGGATAGCGTGGTGCTGGCATTAGGTTCGGGCGGTACGCAAGCAGGCTTAATATTAGGAACGAAATTGCTGCATACAAAATGGGATGTGCTCGGTTTCAATGTATGCGATGACGCTCCCTATTTTGTCAAGAGAATCGGCAAGATCATCCAGGATTGGCGCGATACGTTCAAAAGCAATATTTCAATCGAAGAAAACGATATAAAAATTGTGGACGGCTATGTCGGCAAGGGGTATGGGCTTAGCAGCAAACCGGAGCTCGAAACCATTAAAGAAGTAGCTCGGCTCGAAGGCATTTTACTCGATCCGGTTTACACAGGTAAAGCCATGTTTGGGTTGAAAGATCAAATTTCACAAGGGCGAATCGATAAAAATTCGAAAGTTCTTTTCCTGCATACAGGGGGTATTTTTGGCCTGTTTCCCAAGAAGAACCTGTTTTTTTAAGCCTTTTAAACGATCACCCGCCTGTCAGCAATTTATGGCACTGTCAGCATTCACTGGTTTGCGGGGTCATCCTTGCTTTTCGGCAGCCGAACGATAAATTCAGTAAACTCACCTTCTTTTGTGTCGATTTCGAGTGCGCCTTCATGTCCTTTCACGACAATATCATAGCTGATCGACAGGCCCAGTCCTGTCCCCTGACCGGGTGGTTTGGTGCTGAAAAACGGCGTGAAGATTTTTTCGCGCAGCGAATCCGGAATGCCTGTGCCGTTGTCGCGGATGCGGATCTCGATTTGGTTGTTGAGATTTTTTGATTGTACTGTGATTTTAGGCATAAAGTGTGCTGGTGCTTCACCACTTTTTTGTTTTTGATAGGCCGCAAAACAGCCGTTATTGATCAAATTCAAAAACACCCTGCTGATATCCTGAGGAATGACAGAGACATCGCCGATGGTATCATCGTAGCTCGTTTCCATGATGATATTGAAACTCAGATATTGCGAGCGCATGCCGTGATAAGTGAGATTCAAGGCCTGAGCCAAAAGCGCATTGATATCAGTCATCTCATAATTACCTGCCCGGCCACGGGAGTGCTGCAACATGCTGCGCACAATGCTGTCTGCCCGCTTGCCATGCTCGTTGATCTTTTTGGCATTGCGCTCAAGATCATCAACCAGCGCCTGCATGTTTTCTATCATGTTACCCAGACTGCCATCCTCATGCGCATGCAACAATTCGTCGCGTAACTCCTGCGTCAATTCAATCGACAACTCGGCAAAATTGTTGACGAAGTTGAGCGGATTCTTGATCTCGTGAGCGATGCCAGCGGTCAGTGCTCCCAGCGAGGCCATTTTTTCCTGCAGAATAATCTGGTTTTGGGTTTCCCTGACTTTTTGGAGTGCCTCATCCAGCTTTTTGTTTTTATCCTGTAATTCCTGCGTGCGCTTTTCAACACGTTTTTCGAGGTTGTGGCTGTAATCCTCGAGTTGCTCCTGCGATTCGCGCAGCGTGCGTGCCAATGAAGTGAGCTCTTCGTCGCGCTGCTCGATGTGACTTAGCATCCCGTTAAAGGCATCGATGAGATCACCAACTTCATCTCCATGCAGTTTTTTTGCCCGCATTGAAAAATCTTCTTTTTCCGAGACCTGCGTTGCGATACCGGAAAGGTGTAAAATCGGTTTAGAAATCAGCCGTTGCAGAATTGCGGATAGCACAAAGGCTACAATAAAAGAACCGAAAACAAACAACACCACAATGCCGATGTATTGCTGCAAGCGGCTGTAAAGCGGACTCAAATCGGATTGAATGAAGATAGTGCCGATCCTCTCGCCATCTTGAACAATGGATTTGAAAAATAGCAGCTTGTCTCTTTCGAAGAAATGGGCGTCTTCGGATGGCAACGGCGGCAAATCCTGCGGCGTACCATAGGTAGCTAAAACAGTCTCATCTTGCGCCAAAATGCCGGCTGCAATGATGTGCTCATTGACCTGCAGCGATTTGAGCGTAGCTGCTGCGTCTTCCCGTGTGTCGAGCCCGACGGAGTGGAAAGTGAGGTTGCCAAGATTGTTGGATCCGATGATATTTGCTTGTACTTGCAGTTCTCGCACCATCCACTGCCGCATCGTAATAAATTCATAGAAAACAAACGCTGCACAGGAAAGCAGGAGCGGTGTCGCGCTGGTAACAAGGATGATCAGGGTGAGTTTCCATTTAATCGGCAGGTCGCGAAAGAAACGCATGCAGGACTCCCTGTGCAGGATTAGTCAACTTTTACATTGATGGCAAGGCGGAGCAGCATTGAACTGATTTTGAGATCAGCCTGTTTGGCTGCTGCCGCGTTTATTTCGAAGCGAATGTTGTCCTGCATGATATTAAAATTGATCATGCCACCATCGTTGATAAAAGGTGGCGAATCGCCAACTGTCAGCACACTGCGATTCCGAAGTTTCTCGGTGATTTTCGCCATGTTTTCCACTTCTGATTCGCTAATAAACAAAATGTGGCACTGCTGCACATCTTCGACGCTCGAAAATCGAATAATGCGAACTTTTCTATCCCTTACCATCTTGTTTTCAAGAATATCGATTTCCTTGCCAAATGGATCATCGCCAAGAATTCCGATCACGATCTCTTCTTCATTTGGCGCAAATGCGGTTTCCGGCCAATTTACGAATTTGGCGATTTTATAGATCATAGCCGCTTTAACGGCATATTCAGTCGCTTCCTGGGCCAAAAGGTAGGTTGGGCTTAGCGAGCAAATGCTGGCAGCAAGCAAAATGAGGCGAGCGATGGTTTTGTGAAGTTTAGTTAGCATAGTACTTAAATGCAAACGCTGAGATTTGGCCAAGCTTGAAATAGCGCTTCCGCTTTTCTCAGGGCAGATGATCGTATAACCTCAAAATGTGAATTCAATTCCACCAAAAAATTCGCGGCCCGCAACTGTGGTATTCACACCGACCAGTGTCTCTCTCGGGCGTTCGTCCAATAAATTACGGCAATAGAACTTGATCCGTAAAGGATTTTTTTGCGTTCCGACTCGTAGCGGCAGGTCGTAGGAAAATCGCGCGTTCAGGTAGGCGTAGCTATCGAGAGCACGCACTGTTGGATCTGTGAAGCCGGAATTGACCAAATACCAAAATGCCGGTGCAGTATATTGATCGCGCCATGCCAACTCGATGGCACTCCGCAAGCCGGAGAATGGCCCCAAAAATGCGCTCAGATTGACTTTGTGCTTGGGCGCATAAACAAACTCAAAGGGCTGACCTGCGCTATCCTTCAAATTGTTGTTTTGACTCTCCTGTTGGTAGGCCCAATTGATAAAACCGCGCATTTTCGAAGAGAACGTCCACTGCAATTCAAATTCCGCCCCCAAAATGATCGCTTTATCCGGGTGGTTTTCATATTGCACACCAGGGACTTCCGGGGCAGGTGGGGAGTTGAACACAAGAACGATAAAATCTTCCAGTTTCGAACGAAAGAGATTCAGCCGTGCTGACAGATTTTTGTTGAATTGATATTCGATACCGGCGTCGAAATTCTCAATCTCTTCAGGCTTGAGTTGCGGATTCGGAGCAAATGTCGCCAGCGGAAAAGCAAGGTTACCTGCCGACGCAGTAAAAAACCAGCTATTTTGATACAGATTGCTGAAATCGGGAAAATGAAATGCCTTGCTCCAGCCGCCGCGCAAAAACAGCTTCGGTGCCGGCTGCACAATAGCGGCGATCCTTGGTGAAAGCCGGTCATTCCATAAACTCGGACTGGTTTTCGCGTCGTAGCGCAAACCAGCAACCAGGTTCATGCGGTTTTCAAACAAGGAAATTTGATCCTGCAAATAGATTGCCGATTTATTGTAGGCGTGGGTGATTTTTACATCGTCTTGCACATCCGGCTGTCCCAGCAATTCATCGGCATGGTCGCCGGCATCCACACGCCGCACTTCCGCGCCGAGCAGAATTTTGTTTTTTGGGAGCTGGAATCCGAAACGGAAATCGCCGATAATCTGTGAACCGTGTGGCTCTTTCTCGGTGAAGTGGTCGTCTTGTTGGGCTGCGTGACAGGCAGCGCAATGCGCGCCTGTGCGTTTGGCTGCGGAAATATCACCAGCGAACGAAAAGGGCTTATCTTCTGGAGTATATTCATATTTTAAAGAGGCAATGTTGATCGTTTGTTCGATTTTGTCGGCGCTCTGAAAAACGGTGCCGGCAGGCAACTGCGGATCGGGGATCGGCTCGCTAAAGCCGTCCGTTTCATCATCGTGTAAAAAGTAGGCTAACTCGAATCCCTTGTATTTGCCTTTCAGGAAAATGTCCGCACCTTTGACTTTGCTGTCGTTTTCTTCGTACCAAAATTCCAGGGGATACTGGCTCTGCAAATACTTCGCTGACAAGAAAATTGAACCACCCTGGAATGCTTTGCCATAGCGCACACCTGTCGAACGCGTATGGCGTTCCCCTATATACACTTCTGCCGTGCCGCCATTCAAGTCTTCTCCGGATAGCGTCACAATATTGATAATGCCCCAAAAAGCATTTTCGCCATAGAGAGCAGAGCCAGACCCTCGGATCACTTCGATTTGTTTGACATTTTGCAGCACGAAAAAATCCAGGCCGGGCTGTTGTGGAAAGCCGCCTTTATTCCACGAGTTGTACGGCACGCCATCTATGAGCAGCAGCACGCGACTGGTGAAGGGCGTTGCGCCGAAGCCGCGTATGTCAATTGTTTGCATCATCGGATTCCAGCGCACATTGACGCCAGGGACAAAGCGCAATAACTCCGGCAGGGTACGCGCGCCGGATTCCTGAATTTGTGAATAGGGGATAACGGTGATGATATTTGGATTTTGCGAGAGCGCGGTAGCCGTTTTGGTTGCGGATTTGATTCTCACATTCAGCAATTCTTCAAGGCTGAACTCGAGCAAGCCCTGCTCTTTTTCCTGAGCCACTGCTGCTGTACTGCAGACAGCAAGGAATAGAAAACTTAGAGCGATCTGCCAATAGCAAAAACTTTGCTCGCGCATTAGTTTTTCCTCGTCTGGTCGGATAAGTACCGCATGACCATAGCCGTCATATCATCGTTCTGCGGGGCGCTACCCTGGTGGTCCTGAATTTTGGCAATGGTTGCATTGAGCAAGTCTTTTAGACCTGCAGCGTGACATTCCGCCAAAGTGCTTTGCAATTTGGTTTCAGAAAACTCGTTGTCCTTCGAGTCCATGGCTTCGGTCAGGCCATCGGTAAAAAAGAAAATCGTCTCGCCAGGCTGCAAACAGATACTTTTGGATTGATATTCGATTTTTTCAGTAATGCCGAGTGCCATTCCACCAACATATTCGAGCGCTTCCACCTTACCATCTTTTCTGATAATCAATGGCGGGTGGTGGCCTGCATTGCAGTATTCAAAATCGCCTGTTTGGGTGTCGAAAACGCCGAAAAAAACTGTCACGAACATATTTGGCATGCTTTCGAGATACAGAATGCGATTGACAGTCTGGATGCAGTTGCTGCCTGGACCGCCGCGCAGTGCTGTTGCCTTGATAAGGGCACGCGTCATCGCCATAAAAATGGCAGCCGGAATGCCTTTGCCGGCCACATCACCAATCACGAGACCGAGCCGATACTCATCGATGAAAAAGAAATCGTAAAAATCACCGCCGACCTCTTTTGCGGGAATCATTTTGGCGTAAATTGCAAGGTCATTGCGTTGTGGAAAGGTTGAAGGCAAAAACGACATCTGGATTCGGGTGGCCACTTCCAGTTCGCGTTGCAAGGCGATCAATTGGTCGTGTGATTCAAGAGCTTTTTTCAGGATTTGCAAGTCTGCCAGCGATTTCCTGATCGTGGTTTCGAGGTCGCTGAAATTGATGGGTTTGGTAACAAAGTCATGCGCACCGCGATTCATCGCGATACGGATATTTTCCATATCGCCATAGGCGGAAACGATCAGAATGCGTTTGTTGGTGTCGAGTTCTTTGATTTTTCCGAGCAGGGTCAAACCATCCATATTCGGCATATTGATGTCGGTCAAGACCAGGTCTATTGCGGGATTGTCGGCAAGTATTTGCAAGGCTTGCACACCATCCTCCGCAAACAGAAAATCAAATTCTCCACTTCTCATTTGATTCCGAAATTTTTGTCTGATGAGCAGCTGCAAATCGGGTTCATCATCAACCACCAGAATCTTTCCGGACATTTTTCCCTCAAGTTATGGTTTGAAAACAAAAAAATGTTCTTGCGTCTCTAAATTTTAATCTGAATCGAGACAGAACAAAACAGGTAAACGCGGATATAAACGAAGAAGATGCAATTATTTTCCCAGAACGTACGTGGGCAGCCAGGTCGCAGATTCCGGGATGAGAATGACCAGCAACAATCCGATGAGCTGAATAATGATAAACGGAATGATACCACGGTATATCTGGGATGTTTTGACCTGCGGCGGTGCGACACCCTTTAAGTAGAAGAGTGAGAAACCAAAGGGTGGCGTAAGGAAGGAAGTCTGCAAGTTCATTGCGATTAAAATGCCAACCCAGAGCAGGCTGATGCCGAGGTGCTCAAAGATCGGTGCCACAACGGGTACAATGATGAAGGTGATTTCGATAAAATCGATAAAAAAGCCAGCGACAAAGATGATTAGCATGACGAGCGCGAGAAATAGGTTGGGACTGAGATTAGCGCCGATGATCATCGCTTTAAGATAAGTATCGCCGTGCAGCCCGCGGAAGACCAGCCCAAAAGAAGTGGCACCGACAAGAATGATGAATACCATTGAAGTCAAAAAGGTGGTTTCGCGCATCACACCTTTGAGGGTTTTCAGACTGAATCTGCGCTGCAGAATGGTTAAAATTGTGGCACCGAGCGCACCGACCGCAGCAGCTTCTGTAGGGGATGCGATACCGGCAAAAATAGATCCCAGCACAGCAACCATCAACGTAAATGGTGGGAAGAATGCTTTTAAAACGCGCTTGACAGCAACCATGCCTTTAAATTTGTCCAGCTCATCGGCAGGCATTGCAGGCGCGGCTTTGGGTTTGAAAATCGAAATCGCTACAATCCACATAAGATAAAGCCCGACCAGAAAAACACCTGGAATGATGGCTCCGATGAACATGTCGCCGACTGGCACATCGAGAATGCTGCCAAGCAGAACCAGGACGATGCTCGGTGGGATGATTTGCCCGAGTGTACCGGCCGCGGAAATCGTGCCTGTTGCAAGCTCGGTGCTGTAGCCGCGCTTGAGCATGGTTGGCAGGCTGAGCATGCCCATGGTGACCACGGTTGCTCCAACAATGCCGGTTGAGGCGGCCAGCAATCCACCGACTATCACGACGGAGATGGCGAGTCCCCCTCGCAAGCGGCCAAAGAGCAGCGCCATTGTTTCGAGAAGTTCTTCCGCCAGCCCGGATTTTTCCAGCATGACACCCATGTAAACGAACAGCGGTACGGCAATTAACACGTAATTGGACATGACGCCCCAAATACGGAGCGGCAATAGATTGAAAAAATTGGGGCCTAGGGTAAAGAAACCGAAAAGCAGAGACACACCACCCAGGGTGAATGCGACCGGAAAGCCAAAGATCAGCAAAGCGAAGAGGGCCAGGAACATCAAAATCGGCAAAAACTCAGTCATCGATTGCAACCTCGCTCTCTAACGTTTCGCCCCGAATGATCAACATCGACTTAAAAATATCAGCAACACCCTGAATCAAGACAAGGATAAAACCCAATGGAATGCAGGCTTTCAGAATAAAGCGTGCGGGCAGTCCACCGGGATCAGGCGAGGATTCCATGAACTGAAATGAATTCGATACAAACGTTGTCGAACTCCAGATGATCAGCAAACAAAAGGGCAGCAGAAACAAGATGGAACCTAACAGGTTGATCCATGCTTGCTTTTCTGGCGTCAGCCTGATGTACAGCACATCGACACGCACATGCCGATCATGCTTCAGGGTGTAAGCTGCGCCGAGCAAAAAGATGATTGCGAAGAAATGCCACTCCAGTTCCTGAATGGCAACACTGCTGTTTTTAAAAAAATAGCGTGTGATCACATCGAAAACGACCACAATCATCATTGCCGTGGTGAACCAGGAGACATATTGGCCGGATTTTTCACTGACGTTTTCAGCAAATTGGATGTATGATTGCAAAATTTTCACAGTCCGCCTTTGTATTTTAACGTGAAAGAAGAGTCACATTGCATACTAATTTACAGGTCTAAAGTCAAGCGAAAAGTGACATTTAAGCACTGATCCACATAATGGCAAAAAAATAATAAATTGTAATTTGGCGTATTGTTTTTATATTATCAAATTCTGCAAAAGCGGGCAGATGGTAAACCATTTCACGCTTTATGCAGTATGCATTGCGGCCAATCACGACGCGCTAATTCGCGATGCATTTCCGCAAAGTAACGAAATCATCTCCTTCTCAGCGCACGCCATTCCACAGCTCCTTCGCACAGCCTTTCGCGCATCATTACGGGAAGTGATGGGACATTTTCCTGCGTTTGTTTGATTTTGTATCCGGAGTCAGTACGTTTCGTTTGCGGTTTCACTTCAAACAGGGTTTGTTTAAAAATGTCCAGTAGCAAACTGAATGTTATGTATGGCGCTAACGATCAGCGATTTTTTGTCAATCAACTGCTGCACGATCTCTATGCACTTGAGCAAATGCTGGCAAATGGGCAGTTGGAGAATGACATCCGCAGGATTGGAGCTGAGCAGGAACTGACGATCATCGACCGCCAGTATCGTCCCGCTTCGCATGCGCTCGATATTCTTAATCAAACAGCAGACAGCCATTTTACCAACGAGCTTGCGCTTTTTAATTTGGAGTTCAATCTCGATCCGATTGTTTATGGCGATAAATGTCTGAGCAGCTTAGAACGGCGAATCAGCGATCTGATGGTCAAGATCAGCACCATCGCCAATAGCTTCGAGTGCGAGTTGGCCATGGTGGGGATTTTGCCGACCATTCGCAAGTCCGACCTCGATCTGCATAATCTCACGCCGAAAGGACGCTATGCAGCACTGAACGATGCGATTATGCATATGCGTGGCGGCGCTTATGAGCTGAACATCAAAGGCACGGATGAGCTGCATATCGACCACGATTCGGTAATGCTTGAAGCGGCCAACGCGAGCTTTCAAGTCCATTTTCAGGTTTCACCACATGAATTTGCGCGGCTGTATAATTTTGCACAGGCGGTCACGGCGCCGGTTTTGGCAGCTGCCGTCAATTCGCCGTTGCTTTTTGGCAAGCGCCTGTGGCAGGAAACCCGGATTGTGGTTTTTCAACAGGCCATCGATACGCGCACTTCCTCGACCTTTCCACGAGACTTGATGCCGCGCGTCAATTTTGGCACAAAGTGGGTCGATGCATCGGTGTTGGAGATCTTTCAGGAAGACATTTCGCGTTTCCGCGCGATTGTCGGTAATGTGGTGGACGAAGATGCCAACGAGGCATTGAAAAATGGCAGAGTGCCATTTTTAAAAGCGCTGCAATTATTTAACGGCACTGTTTATCGATGGAATCGGCCTTGCTATGGCATCACCAACGGCAAGCCGCACCTGCGCATCGAAAACCGTGCGTTGCCTGCCGGCCCAACTCCTGCAGACGAAATTGCAAATGCCGCCTTTTGGTTCGGCCTGATCAGCGGAATGGCCGCCAAGTATAAAGATATCCGCAAAGTCATGCTCTTTGACGATGCGAAAATCAATTTTTTTGCAGCGGCCCGACTTGGGCTCAACGCCCAATTTTTATGGGTCGATGGCGAAATTGTTCCCGCTCGAACGCTCATTCTGGAAGAGCTGCTGCCAATCGCCCGCGCAGGCCTCGAAGACGGTCGCATCGATCCGCAGGATATTGATCGCTATCTCGGCATTATTGAGAATCGTGTTGCTTCCGGAAAATCCGGTGCGAGCTGGATGCTCAATTCCTATCGATCTTTAAAAGAACAATCCACAGCGAACGATGCATTGACTTCGTTGACTGCTTCGCTGATCGAGAATCAGAAGAGTGGTCGTCCGGTGCATGAATGGCAACCTGCGCAGGCCGCGCCCAAAAAAGCGCGGATAAACAGCTACAAAACAGTCGACCAGATCATGTCGACGGATTTGCTGACAGTGGGTCCGGAAGAACCGCTCGTGCTGGCCGCTTGCCTGATGGTCTGGAAGCGAATTCGTCATTTGCCGGTTGAAGATAGCCAGAGCCGTTTGGTTGGCATCATCTCTTATCGTTCGCTGGTGCGACTTTTGTTGCCGAACATTTTTTCGAGCAAGAATCAGTCGATACCGGTTGCGGAGATTATGGTCAAAAATCCGGTCACCATTTCACCGGAAACAACGATTGTCCAAGCCAGCGAGATGATGCGCGAAAAACAAATCGGGTGCTTGCCGGTGGTGCGAAACGACAGGCTGGTGGGGTTGCTGACGGAACAGGATTTGGCCGTTATTTCGGTGCATCTGCTGCAAGAACGGCTACAGGAATAGGTTTTTATATTCAATGAATGGAATCGCTGAAATTGAAGAGCTTCGGAGTGAGCTCGCAGGGGAAATGAACTTGAATCGCGTCATTGGAAAATACAGCCAGGATCGGCCCGGCCCAACCCTTATTTGCATCGGCGGAATGCATGGCAATGAGCCTGCTGGCGTGACCGCATTGCAGCGTGTCCTCGATTATTTGCATGCGAGCGGAGCGGAATTGGCCGGGCAATTCGTCGCGCTACGTGGTAATTTGCGTGCACTGGCACAAAAAAAGCGCTATATCGAAACCGATTTTAACCGTATGTGGACGCCCGAGCGCATGGCCAGGTTGAGGAGCGATGAAATAGCCGGCGCCCAAAATGCTGAATCTTTGGAGCAGTTTGAGTTGTTTCGGGAAATTGATTCAATCCTGGCTGAAACACGCGGCCCGGCCTATCTAATCGACTTGCACACGACCTCGGCGCCGAGTCAGCCATTTGCGATTTTCGGCGATACCATACGCAACCGCCGGTTTGCCAAAAAGCTGGGCGTGCCGCTCATCCTCGGGCTTGAAGAAGCTATCGCAGGCACATTGATGGAAGATATTACAAATCAGGGACATGTCGCGCTGGCTTTTGAATCCGGCCAGCATGATGATCCGCGCTCGATTGAATTGCATGAGTCTGCCATCTGGTTGGCTCTCGAAGGCGCAGGTTGTATGTCGCGCAGGGATGTGCCGAATATCGAGGTGCACCGCAAGCATTTGTCAGGTGCAGCCCAAAACTTGCCCGAAGTATTGGAAGTCTGTTACCGACATGCCATCAAGCCAACGGATCATTTCAATATGATGCCGGGATTCGTGAATTTTCAGCAGGTCTATGAAGGCCAACTGTTAGCCCGTGACCGCCACGACTGGATCTGGGCGCCGAAAAATCTCAACATTTTTATGCCGCTTTATCAAGGCCTTGGAGATGACGGCTTTTTTCTGGCGCGGCCAGTGCACACGTTCTGGCTCAAAGTGTCAGCAGCGTTGCGGTACCTGCGCGTCGACCGCATTTTGCACAGCTTGCCGGGGGTGAGACGCCATCCAAAGGATGCATTTACCTACATCGTGGACACACGGATTGCGCGCTGGCTGGTGGTAGAGATTTTCCACCTGTTGGGGTTTCGCAAAGAGCGCACCGAAAATGGCAGCTTGATACTCAGCAAGCGCCGCTACGATTTATCCCCGCCTAAAAAACATCGGTGAATCCTGAGCCGATTCGATGATCTCATTTCTCCGCGATACAGTATAAATTTTGGCCACGCAAGAACATTTCATTGCCCACAATAGCCGGGGATGCATCGAAATTATCGTCGAGTTGATTGGTGGCGAGCAATTCAAATGTGCTGCTGTTACGGATTACATTCACGACACCGTTGCGGCCTGTGAGATAAACACGATCCTGCGCTGCAACCGGCGATGCATACACGCCCTGAATGCCATCGAGACGTTGCTGCGTATAGTTTGGTTTGCCTGTCCTTACATCAAAATTCGATAGAATGCCATTATTATTTTTCAGAAAGTACAGATTGTTGCCATAGAGCAACGGCGATGGTACATATGGGGTATCCCGGTCGTGCTCCCACAAGACCGCATCGGTGCCCGAGATGTCGCCGCGCGCTTTGGAAAGATCGATTGCCTGCAATTTGTTGCCGCGAAAACCACTGGTGATGTAGACCACACCATTTTCAAAAACAGGGGAGGGAATGGTGTTCAGGGTCATGCCGTCACATTCCCAAATCACTTCACCATTGTCCGGATTATAGCTTCGGGTTTTGCCGGTCGCATTGACTATGACCTGGGTCTTGCCCGCATAGCGCACAATAAGCGGAGTCGACCAGGACGTGACTTCATCACGCTGCTCCCGCCAGAGTTCCTTGCCGGTTTTTTTATCCAGCGCCACAATGAACGATTGTTCTTCATGGTCCCAATTTACGATAATTTTGTCGTCGACCAGGGATGGAGAGCTGCCTTCGCCAAAGCTGCCGCGCGTGCGCATATCGCCAAGATCGATATCCCACAGAAGTTTGCCTTTTAAATCATAGCAGTACAGGCCATAGGAGCCATAGTAGGCATAAACCCGCTCGCCATCCGTGATCGGAGAATTGGAGGCCCAGGTGCCGGTTGGATGGGTGCTGTCGTGTGGTTTTTGCACCCTTGCCACTTGTTGCCACAGCATGGAGCCGTCCTGACGATTGATCGCAAACAGCGTGAATTTGAGCGGCTGATCCGGTTCCACGCTACGACTACGGCGGTTTTGGCGGGCGTTAGCTTGTGGTTGATTTGACCCACTCTCATCAACCGGGACGGCAGATGTCACAAAAATCATATTTCCCCAAACGATTGGCGATGAACTGCCTCTGCCGGGGATGTTAACTTTCCAGCGAATGTTTTTTTGTTCGCTCCATTCGATGGGTGGATTACCATGGGTGGCAATCCCGCTTGCCAGAGGGCCGCGCCATTGCGGCCAGAATTTTTCCGCATCATCTTGCGGCGGCGAGCTCCATGCGAAAAGCAATGGCAATGCGAAAAGACACGCTCCGATCATGAATCTTCTCATTATTTTCTCCTGTTGATTCCATCCTGCTCTGTTCAGCCAGGCCTGAACTGACATTTTTATTTAATCAAAATTAAGCTGGTTTGGCGGCCATCGATAAACTGCGCCCCCTTTTCATTAAAAATAGCATCTTCCTCCAGCATGATGCGGATTTTTTTTTGATTCCATTCAGGAATGGCTACGGTGGCGTTCAGCTCAATCGAGTGTGCTGTGTCGCGATAGAGTGGGTAATCGCCGCGGCCGGGCACACCGCCTTGCTGATCCCATAAACCGATTGTCGGGCCGGCAGCGTGGCCATGGTAGCCGATCGGATGGGTGTAAATGCTGGGCACAATGCTTTCGGCCTTCGCCTGCGATAACGAACGAGCTAAAATATCATTACCAGACCTGCCCTCGGCAAAATTCGACATCAGAATATCCTGCAGGCGGTTGCCGGCAGCCAAGGCTTTTTTCAGGCCATCAGGCGCATCGGTCTCGCCATGCCGAAGTACGTAAGCATGTTGCTGTGTGTCGGTATTTAAGCCGAGATAAGTAATGCCGAAATCGACATGCAGCAAGTCGCCGCGCTGAATGACTTTTGCTTCATCACGCGATGAAAAATTGCCGGAGTGCTCGTCGTCGGCAGCACGCTGGATCGAAACCGATGGATGAAACCAGGTGATCAGCTTGAGCTCGCGAATACGTTCGCGATACCACCACTCCACATCATCCGTGCTGGTGACCCCGGGCTGTATGACCTTATTGGAAAAACCTTCTGCGATAATTTTATGTGCAATTTCGCAAATGGTCGGGTAAACGGCCATCTCTTCGGGAATACGACGCTCGAGCCAGCCGATCGCCAGCTTTTCGCCCGACACGATTTTTGCAGCCGTTTGTGCAGGCAAGGCAGATCGAAAGCTCTCGAACTCACTATGGCTCACTCCATCCGCGAGCGCAAAAGTCTGTGAAAAATTAAGCGCGATTTTATTCGGATTGCGTTCGGCGATAATTTCGGCAAGCCGTGCCCACTGATCCGGTTGTTGCTCCGGATTCCAGGCACTCTTAAAAAGTCGGCCAACATTATAGCGGGCAACAGCCAGGGTCTCCACACCCTCGGCAGCACCACGGTCATAAAAGACCAGAATGGTGCGTCTGCGTGCTGCCAGCCAGGTTGCAGGCAGCATGGTTTCGATGACCGGATCTTCATTGTATTCGCGTGCGATGACCACCCACATATCGATTTTTTCCCGCCGCATGAGTTCCGGTACGACCGCTTGCAGACGAATGTCAAGCCATCGGTCCCGTACTTCAGCCCGTTGGCGCATGGATAGGATGACAGGCAGGTCATTGGTCATCACGGAAGGAGTCGGTATAATGAAAAGTAAAAGCAGCAATTTCAGCAACATATTTTCCTCGCAAAAGTATCGATGATCAAGATGTATTTAAATGTAAATTCGATATAAGCAAAACATCGAATTCACGTTGCTTTAGCAATATGTCGCATGTGCAGGGCGATGTCAACCAAAATCGAACTTGGAAATGCAGGCGGATGGGCTAACCTGAGGCAGGGCAAGAATGGCTCGCAACACCATCGTGCGCGAGCCCGAGCCCGAGGTTTGTAAACTGTGGATTATTCTTTTGCCTTGAATAGATGGTGCAATGTGCTTTTCCATGATTTGGGAGCACTGCCGGCTGGAATTTGTATTTCAGTCGGTGAGACATCCCAAATATCTTCGGCATATTCCTGAATCGTACGATCACTCGAGAATACACCCATATTGGCGACGTTCAGGATAGACATTTTGGCCCAGCGCCGTTGATCATCGAAAGCTTCGTTGACCTTTTCCTGACAGGCGATATAGTTTTCATATCCTGCCAACAGCATATAGTAGTCACCCTGATGCAGCAGCGAATCGATGATAGCGCGAAAACGCTCTGGTTCTTCAGATGAGAAGTGACCATTTGAAATCATGTCCAATGCTTTTTTAAGTTCCGGATTGCTGTTGTAATAGTCCCATGGATTGTAACCTTCCGCCCGCATGGTCATGATTTCATCTGCCTTCAAGCCAAAAATAAAGATGTTTTCTTCCCCAACTTCCTGAAGAATTTCGATGTTGGCGCCATCCAGCGTGCCGATAGTAATGGCGCCGTTCAGAGCGAATTTCATGTTGCCGGTACCCGATGCCTCCATGCCAGCGGTAGAAATTTGCTCGGACAAATCTGCAGCCGGAATCATTTTTTCTGCCAGCGAAACCGAGTAGTCTTCCAAAAACAAGACTTTGAGCCGGTCACCGACGTCAGGATCGCCATTGATGACCTCAGCAACATCGTTGATCAGCTTGATAATCAGTTTAGCCATTTTATAGCCAGGGGCAGCTTTGCCTGCGAAGAGAATAGTGCGTGGTGTGAATTTTTTTTCCGGCTGCGCTTTGATCCGATTATAAAGCGTGATAGCATGCAGAATGTTGAGAAGTTGCCGCTTGTATTCGTGAATGCGCTTGATCTGACAATCAAAAATGGAATCCACGTTCACACGAACGCTATACTTTTCAAAAATAAAATCAGCGAGTGCCTGTTTATTGGCTCGCTTGACCTTCTGCCACTTTTTCTGAAAACGAGAATCGTCGGCCAGCGACGCCAGGCTTTTGAGTTTATACAAGTCGAGCAACCAACCATCATCTCCAATCGTGCTGGTGATCAGCTCGGCGAGCCGTGGATTGCAAGCTTGCAACCAGCGGCGCTGCGAAATGCCGTTGGTTTTATTGGTGAACTTCTCAGGCCATAGCTCGGCAAAGTCTTTAAACAGTGTTTCGCGAATAATTTGCGAATGCAGCGCTGCCACGCCATTGACCTTGTGACTGCCGACAATTGCGAGGTAGGCCATGCGGATGCGCTTTTCCGGTCCCTCTTCAATGATCGACATGCGACGCACACGATCTTCGTCGCCAGGGAAGCGTTGACGGATTTGCTCGATGAAGCGGCGGTTGATCTCGTAAACGATCTGCAAATGCCTCGGCAGCAGTTGGCCGAAAAGGGTAACGCGCCATTTTTCCAGCGCTTCCGGCAAAATCGTATGATTTGTGTAAGCAAATACGCAGGTGCAGATTGACCAGGCTTTGTCCCAATCCAGATTTTCGATATCGAGAAACAAACGCATCAACTCGGCGATTGCCACAGCAGGGTGGGTGTCATTGAGCTGAATAGCAACTTTGTCCGGAAAATTATCGAAGTCATTATGTCGTAGTTTGTGCCGGCGCACGATGTCCTGCAGGGTCGCAGATACGAAGAAATACTCTTGTTTCAGTCGTAGCTCGCGTCCGCGCATTTTTTCATCGTTTGGATAAAGTACGCGTGAGATCGTTTCCGATTCCACTTTGTGCTCAACGGCCTTCTCATAATCACCATGGTTAAAATAGGTCAAGTCAAATGCCTTGCTGGATTTTGCCGCCCACAGACGCAGGTGATTCACTGTGTTGTTGCGGTGCCCCGGCACCGGCGTATCATATGCAATTGCGCGTACATCGTCAGTCTCGAGCCACTCACTGATGAGCTTGCCGGATTCATCTGTGTACTGGTTGACATGGCCATAAAACTGGATTTGGAAATAATAATCCGGGTGTTCGATTTCCCACGGATTGCCGAAATGCAGCCAGCCATCCGGAAATTCCACCTGCTCGCCATTGATGATTTTTTGTGCGAAAATGCCATACTCATAGCGAATGCCGTAACCGTAGCATGGCAATTTAAGCGTGGCCATCGAGTCGAGAAAGCATGCCGCCAGTCTGCCCAGCCCGCCATTGCCCAGACCAGCATCTGGCTCGATCGCTTCCAGTTCATCCAGTTCAAGCCCAAGTTCAGCAAGGGCTTCACGCATGTTTTCTTCCAGGCCGAGATTGATCAGGGCGTTGTGCATCAATCTGCCGGTCAGGTATTCCATCGACAGGTAGTAAACGCGCTTGACGTCCTTTTTATAATAGGTGTGTTGGGTTTCCACCCAGCGTTCGATCAGCCGGTCACGGGTGGTTAGTGCCAGACTTTTATAAAAATCCAGCATGGTGGCGGAGTTTTCATCTTTTGCAAAAGAATACTCGAGATGATTCACGAAGGACAACATCAGCGATTCGATGTCAGAGCCTTGAAAGTCATTGGTCGTCGGCGACAGTTTGGACAAAGGAAACCTGTTTTTGGGGGCCATAATACTCGCTTTTAGATTGATCAGATGACGGTTATTTTTTTTCAATCACATCATAAATATCCTTACGGCGGTCGATCCAGTTGCGGACCGTGCCGTCCAGGCGATTGCGTTTCAGCAAGTCGAGGTCGACGTCAGCGATAACGACAGTCTCGATGTTTGCCTGGCATTCCGCTGCAATGCCTTCGCGTGAGAACGGGAAATCCGAGGGCGTGAAGATCGCGGATTGTGCATAATTGATATCAATATTGTCAACAAAAGGCAGGTTTCCAACACAGCCTGCCGTTGCGACGAAGGTTTGATTCTCAATAGCGCGTGCCTGCGCACAATAGCGCACACGCAGATAGCCGTGCCGTTCATCGGTGCAAAATGGCACGAAAATAATTTGCGCTCCTTTTTGAGTGGCCATTCGTCCGAGCTCGGGAAACTCGATGTCGTAGCAGATTTGAATGGAAATTTTGCCGCGGTCGGTCTCGAAAACCTGCAGGGAATCGCCCGCTTTCACACCCCACCAGCGCCGTTCATTCGGTGTAATATGCAGTTTATATTGCTTGTCAATGCTGCCGTCGCGTTTGAAAAGATAGGCGATGTTATAGATATCGCCATTCTCTTCGGTATAATGCGAGCCACCTATAATGTTGACATTGTAGTTGATCGCGAGCTTTTGGAAAAGATCGATGTACTGGCTGGTAAAGCTGGCGAGTGTGCGCACGGCCTTGCCCGGCCGCTCGCGAGGTAAAAACGACAGGAGTTGCAACGTGAAAATCTCAGGGAAAACAGCAAAGTCCGACTTGTAACCCGATGCAATATCGACAAAATACTCGCATTGTTGCGCGAAGTCATCGAAGGAGTTGATTTTGCGCAGATTGTACTGCACCGAACAAATGCGTACAGGAAATGAAAATAGCGTGCGGTGTGTTGGCTTGGGATCGTAATGCCAGTTGACCCATTCCAGCAGCAGCGCAAATCCTTGCGATTCAGCGTCTGACTGCATGTAGTCGGTGATGATGCGCTTGAGATAGAAGCCATTGGCTAACTGAAACGTCAGCACAGGATCGTAAAATTCCTTCGCTTGTACCCGGTCAACATATTCATAAATGTCCATTTTGTCAGCGTATTTGTGATAATTGGGTACGCGTCCACCGATCACGATGCGTTTCAGGTTGAGCTTGTGTACCAAATCTTTGCGGGCATGGTACAAGCGCCGGCCGATTTTCATGCCGCGGAATTCAGGGTCGACCATGACTTCGATACCATAGAGCGTGTCGCCCTCCGGGTCATGGTTGCTGATATAGCCACCATCTGAAATATCCTGCCAGGAGTGCTTTTCGCCATATTCATCGAAATCGATAATCAGGCTGCTGGATGAGCCGATGATTCTGCCCTGGTATTCAACACAAAGCTGGCCTTGCGGAAACGTCTCAAGCTGGCTGGCGATTTGTTCCTTGCCCCAGGGCTGCATGCCTGGGAAGCATTTCAATGCCAGCTCGTAAATCTGCTCATAATCATTCAAGGTGATGGGGCGAACCTGAATGTTTTTTTGCAGGGTATTCAAATCCAATTTTTTCATTTATTCGATAGCCTTTTGCTATGAGGTTCTGAAAATGTGGGTCTATTTTAGCAAAAAATCGGGAAATGCCAACAAAAAAATTGAATCCTGGAGCTTGGGAGCGCTTTAATAAAAAGCTTTTTGGGAATGATTATCAAAGGATACAGTGCATTCAAAAATAAAAAAAGCTCACCAAAATTGATGAGCTTTTATCGGATCAAACATGTTTTCATGTCGTGCTGAGCCACAGAATTAAAGGATGCCTCGAGTTTGGTTTGCGAACATTGCTGTCATCGATTTTACCGTAAATACAGCGAAATACCATAGACAATGACCAGCACGAAACTCGCAATTAAAATACCGAAAAAGATGTATACATCGTACGGTGTTTTTTTGTTGGCGGCTGGCGCGATAGACTTTGACTTGGACATATTAGCTCCAAAAATAGAATGAGTTCAAAATGTTTGGCATTTAAAACTGTCAATGTGGATGATGGCAATTATGGAGCCAAAGGCAGATGGCAAAATATGAGGTGGAAAATGGCTGGAATGTGGAGGTGAGATAAAAAATGTTTTGCAAATTGCACGGTCTGAAAGGCTCGCGAAAGCAATTCAAATAGCAAGCTTTTAAAAATCAAACAATTATGTAGATTGCAAAATGCAATGGCAGGGCTAAATGCCATATTTTTTGCGTTTGCGCCATAGCGTTGCCGGGTCGATGCCGAGCAAGCTTGCCGCATGATCGTAATCCCGCGCTTGCTGCAAAACGCGTTTGATGTGGAGTTTTTCCATTTCTTCCAACGAAAGCAAGGATTCCTGCGCCGTACCCGTCGGTTGCAGTTCTTCAGGCAATTGTTCGAGATCGATTTTCCGATTCCGGCTCAGCACGATCGCACGCTGAATGACATTATCAAGCTCACGGACATTTCCACTCCAGCGGTAGCTTCGTAATGCGCGCAAGGCGCGGTCTGTCACTTTTGTACCAGATTCAGGTGCATATCGGTTGAGGAAGTGATCGATCAACAGCAAGATATCTTCCGGACGTTCGCGCAAAGGCAGCATTTTTAATCTTACGCCGTTCAGTCGGTAAAAGAGATCGTCGCGAAAACTGCCTTCTTTGATCGCTTCATCGAGGTTTTTATTGGTGGCTGCGATGATGCGGACATCGACTTTTTGAGGTTCACTTTCGCCGACACGCTCAAATTCTTTTTGTTGCAGGACGCGCAAGAGTTTAGCCTGCAGTGCCGCTGAAAGCTCAGCAATTTCATCGAGAAAGATCGTACCACCGTGCGCAAGCTCAAAACGCCCCTTGCGGTCTTTCAGTGCTCCGGTAAAGGCGCCTTTGACGTGTCCGAAAAGTTCACTTTCCAGCAGACTCTCCGGAATGGCTGCACAGTTGACCTTCACCAGCGGCTTGCTGGCGCGCGCACTGTTTCTATGGATCGTCTCTGCCATAAGCTCTTTGCCTGTACCGCTTTCACCTTCGATGATGATGCTGAGCTGGCTATCGGCAACCCGATTGGCCAAATCGATGATTGCCAATGTAGCTTTGTTCTGCGTGATAAATTCACCGGCCTCTACCTTGTTCGCAGCGACGATCTGACGCAATTCCCGCACTTCAGAGCTGAGTTGGTGATGCGCCATTGCACGTTGCGTAAAAAGCTGCAACTCTTTGAGCTCAAATGGCTTTTGCAGATAATCGTATGCGCCATTCTTGATGGCTTCGATGGCCGTTTCGATGGAGCCATGTGCGGTGATGATGGTAACTGTGATATGCGGAGCTTGCTTATTTAGCAAAGCAAGTACATCCATGCCATCCAGGGGCGCCATGCGCAAATCCACAAACGCCAAAGCAAAATCATTGGCACTGACCAGCTCGCTGACCTCTGCAGAATTCCTGCAAAGGATAGTCTCGAAACCCAGTGCATCGAAGCAAATTGCCATGGTATTGAGGATATTTTCTTCGTCATCCACAACTAAAATTTGCGCTTTGGTCTGCGACATCATCTTTTCACACAGTTTGAGGTTTTTCTTGAGAGTGCGATAAAGTGCGAAAAATCGGGATGCTAAAGAAAAAGCGGCTACCGACATTCACTTCGCTCTCTACCCAGATTTTCCCGCTATGCGCCCGCACCACTTCTCTGGCAATTGCCAATCCAAGTCCAACGCTGCCCACAGTGGACGGCGCGCCCTTATCGAGTTGTACAAACTTGTCAAAAATGGATTCCCTGGCATTTGCCGGAATGCCGACACCATTGTCCTCCACGCAAAACAGCAGGCGATCGTCTTCAGTATATACATTGAGCTGGATTTTGCCTTGTTCCGGCACACAACGGATCGCATTGCTGATCAAGTTTGAAATGAGCCAGGAAAAGGACTGCTGATCGACCCAAACCTCAGGCAAGTCTGCTGCGATCCTGCGTTGAAGGGTGATGCTTTTTGCCTGAATTTGGTGCTGCAAGGGCTGCAAAGCCGAATCGATCAATTCGGGAATGTTGGTTGGCAAAAATTCCAGTGGCAGTACGCCCGATTCGAGCTTGGAGAGCTCAAGCAATTGCTTGAGAAGACGCGCCATTCGCTCGTAATCCTGTTTGGCACGCTGCAGCAATTCGAGCTGTTTAGGTGCAAGTGGTCCGAGTATCTCCTGCAAAAGAATGTCCAAAGACATGCTCAGGGATGTTAGCGGCGTGCGGAACTCATGCGACACCGTTGCCATAAAATTGGATTTCATCTGCTCCAGCATCTTCAATGGGGTCACGTCCAGAAGCAACGTCGCGACGCCGAATGAATGTCCCTGTTCATCCAGGATGTGCTGTTTTTTGACGCGCAAAAATATGGTATTCTCATGCTGCGTTAGGCTGATCAACTGCTCAGAGTTTTGCGCATCGGGATTTGTCATACTGGCGCTTTTTAGCGCCTGGCGCATCTTTGAATCAGCAATAACTTGATCGATCGTCTCATTTTGCCACTGCCCACTGAGTTGCAAAAGCGATTGCGCGGCAGCATTGAGCAATAAAATGCGATCATCTGCGTCTGTAACGATGATTGCATCTGGAATGTTGTCAACAATGGCTGCTGATTTTTTTTGTTCCTGCATCAGCCGACCGATATTCAGACGTTCGAACTCACGCAACTTCTCGCTCATCCGGTTAAATTCTCGTCCCAGCATAGCCAATTCATCATTGGATTGCAAATGCACACGCTGATCAAGTTGGCCTTCTGCAATGTTGCGCACAGATTGTGTTAGTGTAGCGATGGGGCGCAAAATGAAACGCGCAAAGTAAATCGCCGCCAGAATGCTGATCAGAATCGCGCAACCGGAAACAGTGATGACAAAAAGCGCAGCCTTGCGTGAAATGGAGCGTGCTGTTCGCTCCGCTTCACGCAGCAAGCTGGTGTTGATCAAACCGATCTGCTGGCATCGTTCTTTGAGTTGATGTGTTATTGGCACAATCGTCAGATTGCGATAAAGCCGCATTTCGCGGTCGGCGCCGATTGTGCGCAAATGCAGTTGCAAGGTATCAGATGCAGCGAGATAATGCTGGTAAAGCGAATCGATACCGGCTAATATTGTCGTTTCTTGCTCGTAGATGGCGCTGCGATCTGCTTGCTCAAAGGCGTGCAAAAATTCATTTTGATTTTGATCAAATACGGCTTGCAGCGAATCTGCGCTCTCAAAAAACATTGCCAATGAAGCTTTTTCCTGCGCCTCAAGTGCTTTCACCATTTTTTCTGCCGCAAGGATGCTCTCAAAGTTTTCATTTAATATCTGGTTGATCGAGTCGCGCAAATTGGAGATTTGAAAAATAGCAAACAGGCTGATGCTAATGGCGATAACAACCAAAACAAAGTAACTCAATCCCATCTTGTGGCGCAGTGTTTTCAATTTGCAAGTCCATTGAAAATGTAACTTGTCAGCATCATCATTTCGAACCTTCGAGGCAAATTAACTGACTTGAAGTCAAAAGTCAAGTGGCGCTAATTGCGGCGAAAAAATAATTTCAGAACGGATCGATCAACCTTGCAAAATGCAAGCAAAATGAGGGTTGTACATGCTGGTTTTTAAAAAACGAGTTTTTTTCCGGGAAGGACACCTTCACTTGTGAGCTGAAAATGGAGCCAGAGCAGTTGGCATTTCATTTGCTTTCAGGTTCAGGACGGGCAAGGATTGCCATCTAACTGTATCGAGCTGCCTGCAGAAGGATGCAAACGGGCAGCAACTCGGTTTGATGTGCGCTCTGCAATAATTGTTCTCTACCAGGAAAAAGTGAATGTGAAAGGAATTTGCCATGAAAAAAGCACATAAAAATTTGATTTGGGGTGTGTGCATCGCCTCGTTTTTTATCGCAATGGGTATGGCTGCCTATTTTGCGCCCAATCCAGATGAAGCCACCATCAAGGGCGTGGTCAATGCTGCCGAATGGGACGAAAATGACAATATTATTGCGGTATCCATTTCGGTAGTTTTGGAAAATGATGATGATGAAGAATTGCCCCAAGAAGCAATCGAAGAGTATTATGTGACGAAGAATGACAAGGCCAACGAGTTGATTGCGATGGTTGGCAAAACCGTTTTAGCTACAGGCAGCGTTGCAGAAGATGAAGATGGCGTGAAGTTTATCACGGTCAAATCTTTTAAAATTGTGGAAGACGAGAACTGATCGTATTTCACCGACTGATTTACAAAAGGCGCATGACTGCCCCCCGGCGATTGGAGTCCCCCCCAGCTCCATGCCACAGTTGTGCGCCTTCTTTGTATGTGCATTCGCAATGTCTTGAACTGCAAAGCCGTTGAGCGAAACTCTACCGACTGGAAGCATCGCAATCAAGGAAGATTGTGGGCGCGCCTGGATGGCAAGGCTGCCGGTCGGGATTTACATAGAGCGTGTCGGGACGCGCATCGCAAGGGCCCAAATCTGCGGTGGGCAGCGCCAACACAAAAAATGATACGGATCGAGATGGGTCAGCCTTTTCAGACGCATTCGATCCGTGTCTTTTGTTCGGGAAATTTAAAAGGATTCCATCCCCATGGCCGGCCATGCTATCGGACAGAGTGACATTTTGCGCTTCCCGGTGCAGGCTGCCCAAAACGGCGGCTGCGTGTTTCTGATTCCATATTTTTTAGTGCTGCATATCCTCGGCCTCCCCTGATGTGGGTGGAGTGGTCAATCGGGTGGAGTCGATGTCATTTTGGCTTTGGCGGGGCACCCGGCGCTTTCGGTATGCGGGTGAAGTGTATAATGTCGACAGGATTGCATTTGGCAAATCGCTCCTCCTGCTGTGCGCATGGTCAGTGATCGTTGTTTGGCCGGTCATTTATTTTGCCACTTGCTGCAAAATCAAGGCAAAAAACCTGTCCGGTGGTGCAAGCAGGATTGCCGGGAGTCAGATTTTGGTTGCATATGTCCCCGGGGTGTTCCTACTATTTAGCAGCTTACATTCCGGGACATTAAATCCAAATTTGACCATGTTGACAATATTGCAGCTCATCGCAGTGCTGGCATTGGGATACCTGAGCGCCCATTTTTTGATCGGCAAATTGCAGAGCAAGTTTTTTTTCGCTTCTGGCATCGAGTATATCTTGCTCGGTGTTTTGATTGGCCCCAATGCCACCAACCTGATGACGCCGGATGTCGTTCGCCAACTCAATCCATTCATCAGCGTTTCCATTGGCTCGCTCGGTTTGTTGTATGGCTTGCAACTTCGCATCCGCGATCTGGCGAAAGTGCACACCGAGTCTTATCGCTTGCTTTTCTCCGAGTTTCTCACCACACAAATTTTGGTCACCGGCATCTTTGCAATCATTTTTTATCAGCTTTTCCCCAACGATAAAGACAACGTTGGCATATTTTCAGGTGCGCTGGTGCTCGGCACTTCTGCGGCGATCTCTGCCCCGACGGCTATCCGCGCTGTTCGCAAGAGATTCAAAGCCAAAGGTCCGGCAACCGACATGCTCGATTTTGTCATCCGCTTCGACCAACTGCTCGGTATAGTGTTCTTCGGCCTGATTTTTTGCTTTTATCACATCGGCCAAACACACGGCATTCGCGCGCTCACAACGACGGAGTGGCTGGCAGTGAATATCGGTATCGGAATTGTGCTGGGATTGTTATTTTACCTTTTTCTCGGCAAAGAAGAGAGCGAGAACAAGTTGCTGCTCGGTATTCTGGGAATCGTGGTTTTTTCGAGCGGCGCGGCTTATTATCTGAACCTGTCGCCGCTTTTTATTAATCTGATTTTAGGTGTGATGCTGGCGAACACCTCCAAAATTCACAAAAAAATCATCGAAGTGCTGCACTCGGTCGAAAAGCCGTTTTATGCGGTGATCCTGGTTTTTGCCGGCGCTGCCTGGAACTGGGATAGCTATGCCGAAAGATGGCCGCTGATGCTGCAGTTGGTGCTGTTTTACCTGGTGATCCGGTATTTCGGCAAGCTGCTTGGAGGGCAAATCGCGCACACCGCATCGGAAGCGCCTGAACTGCTGTTGCGCCGCATTGGCACCGGCTTGCTGTCACAGGGCGGGGTGGCGGTGGCGATGGTTGTGAATTATCAGCAGGTATACCAAAACAACTACACTGCAATTGTCATGACCTGCGTGCTGATCTCGGTGGTTTTTTATGAATGGTGGAGCCATTATTTAACCCAAAAAGTACTGGTCGATGCAAACGAGATTGAAAGCAGGGCATTGACAGGCAAATAAGATTCCTGATCTGATTCATAATTGTATAAAAATAATAAGGATAGCTTGTGAAAGTCATCGTCATAGGCATGGGCGAGACCGGCAAATACGTGGCGGCCAAGCTTGCCAGCGAGAAGCATGACATCGTGATCGTCGATGATTCGGCGGCCAACCTGCAACGGGCTGAAGAGAGCATGGATGTGATGGCGCTGCTCGGCCATGGCGCCAGTGTGAAAAAATTGCATCAGGCCAACGCCGGCAGCGCCGATTTGGTGATTGCTGTTTCCGGCAGCAATGAAATTAACCTGCTGGCAGCCATTACCGCCAAGCATTTGGGGGCAAAACGAGCCATCGCGCGCGTCGATAGCGGTGACTACCTCGAAGATGACAACCGTGGTTTTTCATCAAAATTGCTGGGAATCGACCTGGTGATCAATACACGCATTTTGATTGCCAACGAAATTTACAAATTGATCAAAAGTGTTGGCGCGATCGCAGTGGAAGATTTTGCGGATAATCGCATCGAGCTATTGGAAATCGCCATCGATGAGCAAGAAAAGCTGATCGAAAAGCCGCTGCGTGAGTTGCACTTACCGGAAAACAGCCTGATCGCAGCCATTCTGCGCGATGATGAAATGATTATTCCAAATGGCTCGGATGAGCTTTTGCCGGGCGATGAAGTCTTTGTAGTCGGCGCGATGCCGGTCATTCCCAAACTTGAAAAAATATTCGGAGACAAACACCAGGCTCGCGCTAAAAAAGTGGTGATCATTGGTGGCGGTGATGTTGGTTTTGCCGTGGCGCGCCTGCTAGAGCGTGAACAGATGAGCATTTTGCTGATCGAACGCGATGCGGAACGCTGCCAGCATTTGTCGAATACACTCAATAGGGCCGTGGTGCTGCAGGGGGATGGCACCGATATTTCTGTTTTGCGCGACGAGAAAATCGAACAGTGCGATGTGTTTGTTGCCGTCAGCGGCGATGACGAAACCAATATGGCTTCGAGTCTGTTGGCGAAAAATCTTGGCGCCAAAAAGACGCTGGCGCTGGTGAATAAGCCAGACTATGTGCCGCTTTTTGAACTGCTCGGTATCGATGCAACCGTAAGTCCGCGCATCTATGCTGCCAATAAGATCCTGAAATTCGCCCGCCAGGAAGAAGTAGTATCGGTATCGTTGCTCGAAAACGGCAAAGCGGAAATCCTCGAGCTGATCCCGGTCGCTGGCAGCCAGATCGTCAACAAGCCACTGGCGGAGGTTAACTTTCCGCGAGGCGCTGTGGTGGCCGGTGTCGCCAGCGCCGATAAGGTGTTCGTGCCGCGCGGCAAGGATCAGATCGCGCCCGGCAACACCGTCGTTGTGCTGACCAAGCCGGAAGTCCGGCCAGCAGTCGAGCGCTTGTGCAAAAAGCGCTTGCTGTCATTTTAAGTTGACGTGTACAGAGATGCAGATGGGTGATTTAAGTTGTTCGTGTTTTGTTACTAAAATGAGAATTGTGATTCCAGTCAATGAACTATAAAAGCATAGCGCGCTTACTTGGTATTGTTTTGATAGTGCTCTCCTTTGCAATGGCAAGCTCGATTGTGTGGTCGGTTTACTTCGATGAGCCTGCGACCACAACAGCTTTGGCGATTGCAGCAATGGCGACGTTCGCCAGTGGCTATGCGTGTTATTTTTTCGGTCGCAGGCAAACCGGCGCGATCGGTCGCCGGGAAGCATTGGTGGTGGTGACAGCAAGCTGGTTTCTGATCGGTGCATTCGGTGCGCTGCCTTATCTGTTCGATGGTGCAATGCCCAGCTTTGCGGATGCTTTTTTCGAGTCGGTGTCCGGCTTTACCACGACAGGCTCTACCGTGCTCACAGAAATCGAGTCGCTTTCGCACGGTTTGCACTACTGGCGCACGCTAACGCATTGGCTCGGCGGCATGGGCATCGTTGTACTCTTTATCGCGATTTTCCCCCAGCTTGGTGTTGGCGCCAAACATCTGTTCAAATCGGAGGTGCCAGGTCCGATCACCGAAGGATTGAAACCGAAAATCAAAGAAACCGCCTCGGTCTTATGGAAGATCTATTTGGGATTAACCGTTGTAGAAATCGGTCTGCTGTATCTGGCCGGAATGAGCTTTTTTGACGCGATGTGCCACGCATTTGCCACACTGGCAACGGGTGGCTTCTCGACGAAAAATGCCAGTATTGCTTATTATGACAGCGCTTCGGTCGATCTCATAGTGACCTTTTTTATGTTTCTGGCCGGGGTGAATTTTGGTTTGTACTATGCTTTTTTCAAAGGACGTTTTACTGCAATTTTTCGGGATACGGAGTTTCGTGTTTATACCTCCATTTTTGTGCTGGTTTCTCTGGCAATTGCGGTGGATATCCTGTCCCGGCACCCGAATTTCTGGCAGGCTTTGCGCTATTCGTCTTTTCAAACCATCGCCATCGTCACGACCACCGGTTTTGCAACCGACGATTTTAATCTCTACCCGGATTTCGCCCGAACGCTTCTGGTCGTGCTGATGTTCATGGGGGGCAGCGCCGGATCGACAGCCGGCGGTATGAAAGTTTCGCGTATTATTGTCGTGACCAAGGCTGCCTTTATTGAGATTTACAAGACGTTTCGTCCAAACGCCGTCAGATCGGTGAAATTGGGCAATTCCGTGATGAGCGATGATCTCACCAAATCGATTTACGGTTTTTTTGCGCTCTTTTTGTTCATGTTTGTTGCAGGTACGCTCATCATGACGCTGCTCGGGCTCGATTTGGTGACGGCTTCAACCTCGGTGATTGCGACGCTCGGCAATATCGGTCCGGGCCTGGAGCGTGTCGGTGCGGTAGAAAATTTTGCTTTTATCCCGGCGACAGGTAAATATTTCTTGTCCTTTTGCATGATATTGGGCAGGCTCGAGTTGTTCACGGTTTTCGTTTTGTTTGTCCCGGATTTTTGGAAACGCTAATGCAGGTTGCCCGATGAGAAAACTGGTCATACTTGGCTTGATTTTTTTGCTGATGTCCGGCTTGCAGTTTTTGCAGGTTGGCGTCGAAACTACCCTCAATCCATTGTCGCTGGCGACATTTGGATTTGTGCTGCTGGCAGCCTATACCCTCGGCGAGATCGCTGGCAATTTTGGCTTGCCGCGCATAACCGGCTTTATTGTGACCGGCGTTGTTTTCGGGCCGTACGTGGTCAATCTGTTCTCGCTTGGTGTCGTCGAAGACCTAAAAGGCATTAACAGCCTGGCCATTGGCCTGATTGCGGTGACAGCTGGCGGAGAAATGAAAATCTCCAGTCTGAAATCGGTGGCGCGCAACATCGGCTACATTATGCTTTTCAAGGGCATATTGGTCATCAGCGCTATCATGCTCACGGTATTGGCCATCGCACCGATGGTTCCGTTTTTGAGTGCAAGCTCGACAGCTTTAATTTTAGCCGTCGGCGCCATTTTCGGCATTTTGGCCTTCGGCACCTCGCCGGCAGTCACGATCGCCGTGATCAATGAGACCAGTGCGAAGGGACGTTTGACCGATACCACTCTTGGCACGGCAGTCGCGAAGGATATCGTGATGGTCGTGCTGCTGGCGCTCGCCATAGCTTTTGCGCAGTTGTATTCGACTGCGGGTGCGAGCTTCGACCCCGGTGTACTGGCAACAGTCGGCGCAGAACTGTTTTTTTCGCTCCTGGCGGGGGCCGTGTTGGGCGGTATCATTATCGCCTACATTCGATATGTGCATGCCGAAATGTGGCTATTCATCATCGCGTTTATTTATACTGCCACCGCCATCGCGGGCATCCTGCATTTGGAAGCCCTGCTGATGTTTATCACCGCTGGCTTTGTGGTGCAAAATTTTTCTGAATATGGCGAAGAACTGATTCATCCAATCGAAAAAGTCGCTTTGCCGGTTTATGTGGTATTTTTTTCGATTGCGGGCGCTGGCCTGGATTTGGGCGCATTGCTGAATGTTTGGGATATTGCATTGATCATGGTTACGGTGCGCGCGCTTGCAATCTATTTGGGTGTGCGGGTGGCGACCAGCGTTGCTAAAGAGCCGGAACCCATCCGCAAAAATGCCTGGCTCAGTTTTATATCGCAGGCCGGGGTGGTGCTGGGCTTGTCCATTATCGTTGAAAATAATTTGCCTGGCCTGGGAGCAGATATCAAAACGGTTGTGATCGCCACCATCGCCATGAACCTGATGATCGGGCCGGTGCTGTTTAAAATGGCGCTGTCGCGTGCAAGCGAGGCTGGTGCGCGTGGACAGCAGGATGAAGCCGATAAGGTTGAACCTGAGGAAATTCAGCACATCGAAGACAATAATCGTTCCACTCCCACACTACCTTCGCAGGAAATGCAAAAATTTGCAGAGCCTGCGTTTGATGATCCCCGCCTCAACCAAATTCTGTCTGGTTTCCGTGCCAAACTAAGTGATCTCCTGGTCGAATTCGAGCAAGGCGTTTTGCAGCCTGAATGCGATAGGCTAAAGCAGGTGATGCAGGAAATTGATTCAATTTCCGGGAAAGCGTTGGAAAAGCTCGAAAACGATTTGCTGGATGACACCAAGGCTGATGAAATTGTCCGTGGTGGCAAGGTGCACGCGAGCCGGATCGCTCTATCTCGTACATTTTTATCTGCAACTGCCAAAATTGCTGCGAGCCGAAACAAATTATCGCAGCAGCGGACTGCATTTGGAGAGCTGCTTTCTTCTATTAAAAATGAAGTCGAAGGACTCGATTCGACGCTTGAAGTGGATGAAGAACAATCGTTGCTGGAACCGCGACGGGATGATTCCCTCTCTGTGCAATTTCGCAAAGTCCTTAAACGTGCAGGTTTGCGTATCCGGCAGGTTTTCGGCTCAGGAGAACAGCGAACACGCACAGTTTATCTGCATAAATTGGCAAAATTCCACTTTGTTGGCAAAGCTCCGGAGCCGCTGAAAGTACCTGCCAACATTTTGGCAGGTTTTGGCAATTTTGCCTTGCAAAAATGTAAAATCTATTATGGTTTGCTGGAAGAGAAGTATGATGTCCTGCTTCACCACATTTATTTTCCTGAACAAAATAATACGGATGATCTGCGGCCGGCGCCATCGGCAGTTCGCATACGGGAAGAGCTGACGGAAGAGATTGCACACATCCAGAACGATCTTGAAGCATACCGGCAAGATACGAAAGCACGCCTGCTTTTCGCCATGACACAGACATACCAGGCGCTGCTGAACGATGTCCGGCTTTCCGGTACCTTTCAGCTGCCGCAACGAAATTTTCGGTTCTCTACCGTTTATGAAGCAAGCGAGCGTGCGAAAAATGATATTGCTGCCTGTTTCGAGGTATGGGCCGATTATGAAAAAGGCTTGATTGGCAATATCGAAAAACAAATTCACGAAGTCACGCTGATCGATGAGATCAGTGCGGCTGTGGATGAAATCATTTACCATCGCTCACGCAAAATCATCGAAAACCTGCTGCTCACCATCCGGCAAAGCATTGAAAAATGCCAGGCCAGTCGCAGCAATCTCGGGAAAATTTTTCAGCAGAATACCCAAGGCGATGAGTTGAAAAAACAGCTCGTTAGCGAGCGCGATGATGTGCTGAAAGCCTTGCGTACTGAGGCTTTGCGTAAGCTTGAACGGACCCGGCGCAGCCGCGAAATCAGCGCTTTTGTGGATGTGTTGCTGCGAAAATTTGCGACCATCACCAAATCGCTGCCAGAAGAGTGCCTGCTCATCGATGATGCGCATATCCCGACCCGGGCCCAGGAAGGCATGATGTTAGCGGATGCGCAACTCAAGCGGGCGCCAATGCGTTCGATTGCACAATCTTATCTCGAGACCGAACTGGTGCGCGATCTGGCCGATATCAATCGTATGTTTATCGAGCATTTTGATGTCGCCATCCACACGTTTGAAGAAATACAGCAGATCATCCGCTTTAATATGGATGCCTCGGTCGAAGAGCTGGATCATTCTGGCGAAGAAAGCGAGCCGCAAAACCAGGAACGCGCCAGCGAAATCGCCCAGAGCAGTCTCGAGCGCGCCGCTGTGCGATTGTCAGCACTACAAAGTGAACTGCAGAAGCTGGAAGAAAAAATATATGCCAGCAGCACCGCGCAACTTGAAGAAAAGATCGAGCGACTGGATGCAGTGATCTCTGCTAACGCGACACTCGTTTCAAAAATGCAGATGCAGAAGCGCAAGGCGACGGCCATCTGGCACACAGCCTTTTCACAGGCCAGGACGTGGATCAGCCGACATCTGAAGCGAATTCAACGTTACATTGCCGTGCGGTACCAGCCTTTTGCGCGCGAAGCCGTGCGTGATCTGCGCGAGAGCCTGGGGCTGAAGGAATATACTCCCGCAGAAATTTTGGCAGCATACG
>JACKDE010000002.1 GCA_020633675.1 Deferribacteres bacterium
CGGGCTTCGGACACCCAAACTGCCTTTGTAGAGCACTTGCGTGTACATCATGTTAGTATTCACATCTCTATGGCTCAGCAATTCTTGTCGAATCACGATATCCCATTTGATAAGAAGATAAACGCAAATTTTGTATGTCTTCTACTCGGGGCGAGAATATCGCAATTATACGAATGGGAGCCCGAAAGTCAAGTATTTTCGCCGATTTGGCGGACACGGTGCAGATATGCAAATAGCTACTTGAACACCACATCCCAGACCTTGGACCGGCGGAATTTGCCGGCCGGGCCTTCGACCCACAAGACCACTACATATTTTCCCGCTTCTTTGTACTGATGTTGCGGATGTTGCTCTTCCGAGTTCGTGCCATCGCCAAAATCCCATTTCCAGGAATGAATTTCCCCGACCGATTCGTCGATGAATGCCACCAGCCGCCGGTTCATGTCCACTATTTTAAAGGACCAATTGGCATCGATTTGTTTGCGGAATGGCGGTTCCAGCGGCATGAGCTTGAAGGGCAGCAAAAAAGAGGCGTTGCCATACATGGTGTGCTCTTTGGAGAGATTCCAAAAGCCGTTGTTGCGCCGGGAATTGGCATCGTCATAATCGATGATGGCCCAGCCCAAACCGACATTTTTGTTTTCCGTCAGGATCGATTTGACCGCACGCGACGGATCGTTGCCGGCGTAGTCGAACGGCGTGATCCAAAATTCCAGCGTCAAATTACCGGATTCGCCCGGCTCGAAATCGTAGGCACAAGCTGCATTGGCGTAGGGCAAGTCTTTGATCCACGGCTGGCTGCCCCAAAGCAGCGTCCAGTCCTTGCCCTCGGCCGGTGTGAAAATGTGGTAGTTTTGGGCATGCACGCCATGAAACGAAAAGTACGCCTCCATCGGATCGAGGTCTTTATTGGGATGAAAACGGTCGATCAGCGGCCCGCCCGACTGGTCACCATCGACCACCAGCTCAAAGGTGTCGTTGTGCAAATCGGGCAGGGCAAAATCCCAGTAATCGTCGTAAGCCTGGTAGAGAAAATACAGCTTGTCCATGCCATTCACCCAGCCGACCTTGACCTGCACATCCAAATTTTTTGGATCGGCTTGTTCGTGCTTGCGGCTGTCATCCCAAAGCTGATCCATGCCGACGGTGTAGCTGTCGGGCACGATCTGCCAGTCATCAGCCTTGCCATCGATGCGCGGGATTTGATCGGCCGGAAACTGGAAAATTTGATAGCTGCGTTTTTCCTGCGCGATGCCGCCTTGTGCAGCAAAGAACAGCACAATGATCAGGACTGTAACTTGTTTTAGCATGTTTTTCCCAATGATAGAAGTTTTTAAAAATGAAATGGACACGATAAACTGGATTGGCTGGATCTGTTTTCATCCAGTTCATCCTGAAAATCCAGTCAATACAGAAACGCATCATTTTTCAGGTACAACGATGGCCTGGTCACGCTCGGGGTGCGCGGCATTGCCTTGAAATCCTTCAATTTTCAGGCCGGTGACATCGTGCGCTTTGATCGCATTGCTGAAATAGTCTGGAATGTTGTCGCCCCAACTGACGCTGCAGTTGTTTAGCGTGACCTGATCGCTGAAGCGGATGTAAAAACCGGGATTGTCATGTGGCTCGATGTCGTCGTACCCTTTGGTGGGGCGATTGTCGAAAAGATTGCCCGGATAATCTGTCCAACGGTTCAACGTGACATGCACATTTTCAAAGTGCACATTGCTGATGCGGCTCTCTTTGGTGCCGTTGATGCGCACGCTGTTTTCAGCGACACCGGTGACATTTTCGACGCGGATATTGTGTATCTTGCCGATGTTGGTCTCCGGTGTGCGGGGAATGGCGGTAAAAGAAATGGCCTCGCCGCGTCCCCACCACGGCGCAGAATGATAACGCGCTTTAAAAGTGATGTCTCGAAAAGCGACGTTATAGACATCGCCTTCATCGCGAAGCTGAATGGTCAGGCCGCGGCAACTGGTAAGGATTTCGCAGCGCTCGAACACCACATTGTACATATCCTGCGTGGTTTCGGTGCCGATTTTCACGCCAGAGTCCTGGGTTTCGAGCACGCAATCGTGCACATAAATATTGGCTGTCGGGCCGAAGACTTCATTCCGGCGCGTCGCCTTCACCACAATCGCATCGTCACCGCAGGTTATGCGGCAATTGCGTATTTCGACATTGCGGCAGTGATCGGGATTGATGCCATCACAGTTTGGGACATCCAGGTGATTCTGAATTTTGATACCGTCCACCAGCACATTTTCACAGCCCAGCAAGTGCAAACTCCACGATGGCGCTTTGTTGATGGTCAAATCCAGCACCTTGACATCTTTGCAGTTGGTGAGCAAAAACAGCCTGGGACGCCAGCCTTTGGGACGCCACCACTCGTCAGCGTCATCATAATGTGACATGAACTCCAGTGCGCGGCCGTTGACACTGCCGGTTCCTGAAATGATCAGCTCGATGGCGCCATCAGCGATGATCGCCGCCCTGTGGGTATAATCTTCCTGGTTGGTGCTGACCAGCAATTCGGCATCGCCCTGTAAATGAAAGTCAATATTGCTTTTCAACTCGATCGTTCCAATAAGAAATCGATGTCCGGCGGGCACCAACACGCGCGCACCATTTCCCGCCTCAGCCGCGGCATCAATGGTTTTTTGTATGGCGGCGGTGTCGAGTGTTGTGCCGTCACCGACTGCGCCATAGTCTAAAACATTGAAAACGGGAATAGGCGATTGGCTGGCTTGTGCATTCGAGTATACAGGCATGAGCAGCAATGCAACCGATAAAATAAAGGTAGACATTTCCGGGGCAATTTGTTTGAGGAATGGATTCATTTTTCTTACCGCATGCTGGCGATTGATTCAAAACATGCATTCATGCGAATGCGCGCTTTTTAAAAAGGCGATGTTGTGGAAAGAGTATCGCAATAATGCGACTGCGGTGCAAAAAATGCAAGCGATTTCGTCGGTTCGGTGGGAGAATAACGGATATGCCCAAAGGCCAATTTTTCAAGACACTAACGCGTTGCCAAAATTGTCTTTGCGATAGTCTTTTTGGATAAACCTTTGTTTTTATTTAACAATAATACCCTTGTCATTCAGGATGAATCCATTCGGCATCATGAGGAAACTTCGCTATATTCCGCGAAAATGTCAAAATAGATGCCTCCGGCATGACAATTTGGCCATTTGGTGCTCATAAACGGCTTATTTCATTCGCACAACGGGTAAGATACTATCATCACCACATCTTTTTCTGCATTTTTTTATATTGCTTCGAACTATAGCAGAGGAAGAAACTTTTGACAGGATTTGCCGGATAAGCGGGATTGGGATTTATCGCGTAAATCCAGTTCATCCGGTCGGACGTTTAACCATCCCCTTTACGGAAACGACTATCGTCCGGCCGTTCAGTGGCCCCATTTTGCTGAAATGCTTGCTCGATTGTTCATCGAACAAAATTTTTGCCCTTACACGTGCTGGTCGACCAGGATCGGATTGCCATCCGGATCGATGGCCACGAAGCTTGCCGGGCCGGTGGTGTTCTCGTCCGCTTCCATCATCAATTCAACACCATCCGCTTTCAGTTTACGCTGCAACTCGCGCACATCGGTAAAGTGACCAAGTTTTTGGGCGTTGCTGTCCCAGCCCGGATTGAACGTCAGGGTGTTTTTTTCGAACATGCCCTGAAACAGACCGATAATGTGGTCGCCGTTCTTCATAATCAGCCAGTTTTGTGATTCATCGCCGCCGAAAACTTCGAAGCCAAATTTTTGGTAAAATGTTTTGGATGCTTTGATATCTTTAACTGCCAGGCTGATCGAAAATGCTCCAAGCTTCATTGTTTTCTCCAATGGTTTCTGATTCAATAATAATCAATAGCCGTTTTCCGATGGCCAAAACGACTTTAGGCCATTTCGTTTCGCTCACGCTTCTTCGCAGCTTCGCGCTTGTTGGTGTCCAACTCCATTTTGCGCAGGCGGATGTTGCTGGGCGTGACTTCAATCAACTCATCTTCGGCGATAAACTCAATCGACTGGTCGAGTGACAGCATGCGTGGCGGCCGCAGCGTCACGGTCGCATCAGCACTGGAGGCGCGCATATTGGTGAGCTTTTTTTCGCGGGTGATATTGACGCTCAAATCTTCATTGCGGTTGCGCTCGCCCACCACCATGCCCGCGTACACTTCCGTGCTAACCGGAATGAACAGTTCACCTCGATCCACCATTGCAAAGCTGGCGTAGCTGGTGGATTTGCCGGCACGGTCGGCTACCAATGCACCGCTCGAACGTTGCGGGATCGGCCCGAACCACGGTGCATAGCCATCGAACAGAGTATTGAGAACGCCCGCACCTTTGGTATCGGTGAGAAAATGGCTGCGAAAGCCGATCAAGCCGCGCGACGGAATCACGAATTCCATCGTCACCCGGCCATGGCCGTGATTCTGCATGTTGGTCATCCGCCCTTTGCGCACCGACAATTTTTCGGTGACCACACCGACCTTATCTTCCGGTACATCGATAAAGACACGTTCCATCGGCTCCAACACTTTGCCATCTTCGGTTTTGGTGATGACGCGCGGTTTCGAAACCATGAATTCGAAGCCTTCGCGGCGCATGGTTTCGATCAGCACCGCCATCTGCAACTCACCGCGACCGCACACTTCAAAAGCATCCGGACGCTCAGTTGGTTTGACCAACAGCGAAACATTGCCGAGGGTCTCTTTTTGTAAGCGCTCACCCAAGTGCCGTGAGGTCAAATACTTGCCTTCCTTGCCGGCAAACGGGCTGTTGTTGACATAAAATATCATCGATACCGTCGGCTCGTCGATTTTGATACGCGGCAATGGCGCCGGATTTTCGTTATCGGAAATGGTGTCGCCGATGCTGACTTTTTCAACGCCAGCCACGGCAATGATGTCACCAGCTTCGAGGCTTTCAACTTGTTGCCGGCGCAGACCACGATAGGTATAAATTGCTGAAAACTTGACGCCACGCACCGTTTTCTCTTTGCCGCACAGACTGTAGTTTTTGTTCATTTCGAGCACGCCATTGTTGAGGCGGCCGATCGCGACCTGGCCGACGTATGGATCATAATCCAGGTTGGTGACCAGAAATTGCGGCACATGATTATCATTAGCTTGCGGGCCGGGAATTTTTTCGAGAATGGTTTTGAACAGCGGCAGCAAATCAGTCGAACTGTCGCCAATTTTTTCGTGGGCAACACCGGCCTTGGCATTGGTGTACAAAATCGGAAACTCGATTTGCTCCTCATTGGCATCAAGGTCGATGAACAAGTCATAGACTTCATTGACCACCTCATCAATGCGGGCGTCGCTGCGGTCGATTTTGTTGATGACCAGGATAATCGGCAATTGTTTGGCCAGTGCTTTTTTGACCACAAAACGGGTTTGAGGCAGTGGGCCCTCGCTGGCATCGACCAGCAGCAAAGCGCCGTCGACCAAATTCAGGCTGCGCTCGACTTCGCCGCCAAAATCGGCGTGCCCCGGCGTGTCGACAATGTTAATTTTGATGTCATTGTACCAGATGGCCGTGTTTTTGGCCATGATGGTGATGCCGCGTTCGCGTTCGAGGTCCATCGAATCCATGACGCGCTCAACCACCTCCTGATTATCGCGGAAGGTGCCGCTTTGCTGCAACATGCCATCGACGAGTGTGGTTTTGCCATGATCGACGTGCGCGATGATGGCGATGTTACGAAGATTGTCTTTTCTATTCATTTCGTTAAACTTCAATTCGTTATGAGTTCATAATGATTATGCAGCTCAGACTGATTGATGCTGAGCTGGCAAAAAAAATCACGCAAAGCCGCTGGATGCAAACTGTGCGTGACATGCTTTTCCTATTGTATACACTTTTGTACCGCTTACGGCGTGGCGGTATTTTCCTGAATTTTAAACATCGAGATTGGTGACGTAATTGGCATTTTCCTCGATAAATTTACGGCGCGGCTCAACCTGGTCACCCATCAATGTTGAAAAAACATGATCGGCTTCGATGGCCTCTTCGACTTGTACCTGCAGGATGGTGCGGAAGGCCGGGTCCATGGTGGTATTCCAGAGTTGCTCGGCATTCATTTCACCCAAGCCTTTGTAGCGCTGAATCGTTGGCTCTTTACCGGTGACCGTTTCCAGAATTTGATCGAGTTCTTTTTCGTCAAAGGCATAGCGATCCAGTTTGCTGTTATGCACCCGATAGAGTGGCGGCTGTGCGATATAAACGTGGCCATTGTCGATCAGCGGCCGCATGTAGCGGAAGAAAAACGTCAGCAACAGTGTGCGAATGTGTGCACCATCGATATCGGCATCCGTCATGATGATCACTTTGCCATAGCGCAGGCCGGAGAGGTCGAACTCATCGAGTCCGACACCGGTACCCAACGCGGAGATAATCGTCCGGATTTCTTCATTGCTGAGAATTTTGTCGATCCGTGCTTTTTCTACATTTAGAATTTTACCTTTTAGTGGCAAAATGGCCTGAAACTGCCGGTCGCGACCCTGTTTTGCAGTGCCGCCTGCAGAGTCTCCCTCAACCAGGTAAATTTCGCATTGTTCCGGATCTTCGATCACACAATCTGCGAGTTTGCCGGGAAGGGTGCCGCTTTCGAGCGCGCTTTTTCGGCGAGTCAGTTCACGGGCCTTGCGAGCCGCTTCACGTGAGCGTGCAGCGGTCAGACACTTTTCGATCACCCGGCGACCAACAGCCGGATTGGCTTCGAGGTATTCCGCCAGGCCTTCTGCTACCAGCGATTCGACGATGCCTCTGACCTCACTATTGCCGAGCTTGGTCTTGGTCTGGCCTTCGAACTGCGGTTCGGCAACTTTTACGCTGATCACCGCAGTGAGTCCTTCGCGAACATCTTCACCGGTCAGGCTGATTTTTTCATTTTTCAGCAAATTATTTTTGACAGCGTAGCTGTTGAGGGTACGGGTCAAGGCTGAGCGAAAGCCAACCAAATGCGAGCCACCTTCGATGGTGTGAATATTGTTGACGTACGTATAAATGCTTTCGGTGTAGCTGTCGGTGTATTCCATCGCCACTTCAACCGGGACATTTTCGCGCATGCCTTCAAAGCTCAGCACGCTGGGATGCAATTGCGTACGCGCTTCATCGATGTAGCGCACAAATTCCACCAGCCCGCCGGCGTATTGGAACTCATCTTCTCTGCCAGTCCGTAAATCTTTGATTTGAATGCACAAATCGCGATTGAGAAAGGCCAGTTCCCGCAGACGCTCCTGCAGCGTGTCATAGCTAAATTCGACAGTTGAAAAAATGGTATCGTCCGGCCGAAAGCGCACCTGTGTACCAGACTTCTCGGTTTTTCCGATGATTTCAAGACTAGTCACAGGGTAGCCTCGCTCATAGCGCTGCTTATAGATTTGGCCTTCGCGCGAAACTTCGACTTCCAACCAGCTTGATAATGCATTCACCACACTGACACCAACGCCGTGCAAGCCGCCGGATACCTGATAGGTTTTTTTGTCAAATTTTCCACCTGCATGCAAAACCGTCATCACAACCTCGAGCGCAGGCTTATTTTCAACCGGGTGAATATCGACAGGGATGCCACGGCCATCATCGATTACGGTAATAACACTGTCTTCACCGATGGTGACGATAATTTTTGAACAATAGCCAGCCAGCGCTTCGTCGATGCTGTTATCGACCACCTCATAGACAAGGTGGTGCAAGCCGCGTACAGATACATCGCCGATGTACATCGCCGGCCGTTTGCGCACAGCCTCCAGGCCTTTCAGAACCTGAATATGACTGGCATCGTAGTTGCCATTGCCGTTGTTGTTTGTTTTGTTCGTGTTTTCCACGGTAACCTCAAACTCAAAGTTTATCGAAAAATAATAGAACGAACAACCGTCAATCCAAGGAGCTCATTGATTTTATCTTTAATGGTTGTCCGCATCATTGTCAGTTCGTTTCGCCAGGCAGCTGATTGCACTTTCACATAGAGTGTGCCATTTTCGAATCCTGTTGGTTGGCAAATGCCGGCGATTTTTTTACCGACCGCTTTTTCCCAGACGGAAACCACCATGCCCTTGTACATGTGATTTTTCAATTCCGGATCCTTAAACAGACGATCCAGAACGTTGGCAAGTTGTTTCATAATTGAAAGCTACTGATGGGGCGTTACGAAACCATTCTCAACAAGAAAGGTGGTCTCATCTTCCGTGCGGGGATTTATATGATCTGTGGATGTGACAAATGTTTGTCCCATATCGGTCAGCTTGGATATCATGTTCACCTGACGTCCTTCATCCAATTCCGATTGCAGATCATCGATCAGGATGATCGGTGTCATTTGTTTACGATTTTTCAAATAGTGAAACTCAATAATTTTTAACGCCAATAACACGCTTTTTTGTTCACCGCGTGAAGCATGTTTTTTTACATCGCGCTGTCCGAGTTGAAAAACAATGTCATCGCGATGCGGTCCAATCAGAGTTTGCTTGCGAGCAATTTCTTTTTTGCGAAGTTGCAGCAAAGCGTTCAGGTACGTATCGGTATTTTCAATATGCATCCCCTCTGCAAAATGATAGTGGGGTTGCAACTTGACCGGATTGTTGGCAAGTTCAGCATAGATTTGCTGGAGCTCATCTTCTATATTTTGCAAAAATGATCTGCGTGCGCGGTGCAACGCAGCGCCGGGGGTTACTATCGCCGCATCCCAGCTGTCGAGAGAATCCGGACTTTCTTCGCCATCAGCGATTAAACTCAGTAGCCGATTTCGCTGCCGCAAGATTTTATGATATTCTTGCAACTGATAGAGGTAGCTCTGATCCGCCTGGCTCAGCAAAACATCCAAAAAGGCACGGCGTTCGGATGGTGCACCGCCTGTCACTTTGTGATCTTCGGGTGAAAACAGCACCATCGGCGCAATGCCCAGCAGCGCGGAGTGCCTCGGCAGGCGCTTTTGATCATGCCGAACACTTTTTTTGCCATTCAAAAAAACAATCGACAAGCTATGCTCAACGGAAACGTCGCTCAACAGCTCGCCATGAATTTCAAAGCTTTTTTCATTTAATTCGATTAAATCTGCATCGTTGGCGGTGCGAAAGCTTTTACTGATTGCCAGACAAAATATACTTTCGAGCAGATTAGTTTTGCCCTGGCCATTTTTCCCGATGATGTAATTCAATTTTGGTGAAAAACTGAGTTCTAAATTGGAAAAATTGCGAAAGTGGGCAAGCCGAAGCTTCTGGAGAACCATTCAATCTATATCGAATCATTGAGTCGGATGGGCATCAGCAACATGAGCAGATCTTCATCAGCATCCTGCTCGCTTGGCGTTATCACCGCTGCACTGGTGGCATCCTTCAGGTTAAAAAGTATTTCTTCGTATTCAAGATGCCGAAGGATATCGAGCAAATAAGCGGCGTTGTAGCCAATTTCCAGTTTGTCACCGGTGTAATCAACGGGCAAAGATTCCTGCGCCTCTCCACCAACTTCAACATCTTCAGCCTGGATCATCAATGACGATGGGCTGAGCGCAAATTTTATCTGATGTGTATACTGGTTGGAGAAAATGGAAACACGGCGTACAGCCGATATCAACAAATCTTTATTGACATACATTTTGAGCTGATTGTCCAGTGGAATCACTCGTTCGTAATTCGGGAACTGGCCTTCGATGAGCTTGCTGTAAATTTTGGTATCGCCGCAGGTAAACGTCACATGATTGTCACCGACGGATACCTTTATGCGCTCTTCGTCATCGATATTTCGCTGCACCAGTTGCAGCGCCTTCGTCGGCAAAACCACCGATCCGGTTTTCTCGTCGCCTGGAAAAGCAGTGTGAGTGATCTTGGCAAGTCGATGGCCATCTGTAGCGATCATGCGCAATTCGTTGGCCAAAATTTGCATATAAACGCCCATCAATGTGGTGCGCAACTCATCTGTGCTCACCGCAAAAATGGTTTTATCGATCATGCGATTCAGTTTTTCGCTGGAAAGATAAAATTCAAAATCAGCATCTTCTACATCGATTCGCGGAAATTCATCTTCGCTTTCACCGATTAACTTGTAAACACCCTTTTCGGTTTTCACCTTGACATGATTGCGCTCATCTGTTTCAACAGTCACTGGCAAGTCGGGGAGTTCGCGTATGATTTCAAAAAATTTTCTGGCTGGAATGGTGAGGGCGCCTTTTTCAGCATCACTGACGTCACATGCTGTATCCATAGAAATTTCGAGATCGGTGGCTGCTAATTTGAGCTTACTATCTTCAAGGGTTAGCAAAATATTGCTGAGAATGGGAATTGTCGTCTTGGTGGGAATGACGCCGATTATTTTTTGAAGACTGGCGAATAAATCAGCTTTGTTCACCGAAAATTTCATATGGACCTCCACGTGATCAAGAATCTATAATTATAAAGATTCTTTTTTTTATATTCAAGATATATTTGTTATAGTAATAGAGAGTGTGAATATGTGGATATCTTTTATTAAGAAATGGCTAAGTATAATAAAAATAAACCTGAAAAATATCTTTTTAACATAAAATAAGTGTGCATAAGTGCGCTTGGAGTGAGTCGTATCAGGTGGATAAGGGCTGACTTATACACAGGGTCTTTTGGTTGTTGATGAAAATATCGCTTTTTACACAATTGTTAACATTTATTCACGTGTTAAAATGGATTATTCACAATCTATGTGGATAACTTATTTACCGGTTTTGTATTCTTTATAGAATATTTGATGTTAGCAAGCGCATTTAGCTTTGATATAATCTGTATTCGGTGTTTTTATTTGGTCGGTTATGGATTATAAAGAAGAAAGCTCAATCTTCTGCGTAATGTTCTGGATGTCTTCGTAAATCGATTGATCTTCCTTGGCATAGCTTTCGATGGTGCTGACAGCATGGATAACTGTGCTGTGATCTCGACCACCGAAATGTAAACCAATGGTTTTGAGTGAATGCTTTGTCAGATTTTTCGCAATGTACATCGCGATTTGCCTGACAAGAGCAACTTCCTTTTTTCTGGTTTTAGCCCTCAATAAATCGTCCGGGATGTGATAATATTCGCTGACGATTTTTTGAATATCTTCAATCGTGATATGCTTTTTCTTTTGAGAAATCACATCTTTCAGCACGCGTTTGGCCAACTGCACATCAATATCATTTCCTGTAAGCGACGAATGCGCCAGCAAGCGAATCAGACATCCTTCCAATTCCCGTATATTTGATGTGACATTGTACGCGATAAGCTGTACCACCTCGCCTGGCAATTCGATGCCATTCTCCTCTGCTTTTTTCTGCAAAATAGCAATACGCGTTTCCAGGTCTGGCGATTGAATATCTGCAACCAGTCCCCATTGAAATCTTGAAAGCAGTCGCTCTTCAATACCGGTGATGTCTTTAGGTGGACGATCAGACGACAGCACGATCTGTTTACCGTTTTGATGCAAAGTATTAAATGTATGGAAAAACTCTTCCTGGGTACGTTCTTTGTTGATGAAAAATTGAATGTCGTCCACCAGCAGCAAATCGACATTGCGGTAAATTTTGCTGAATTCCGTGCTTTTGTTGTTTTGGATCGAGTTGATAAATTCAATCGTGAATTTTTCACTTGATACGTAGAGCACCCGTTTTACGGTTCCCTCCCGTAGTGAAAAATTGCCGATGGCCTGGATCAAATGTGTTTTACCCAATCCCACACCACCGTAGATTACCAGGGGATTGAAGGATGTTTTGCCCGGTGCTTCTGAAACGGCCAGAGCAGCTGCTTTAGCAAACTGATTGCTGCTCCCTTCTACAAAGCTGTCAAAGGTGTACTTTTTATTGAGTGTCGCATTGTCGTTGGTGGCGCCGTTGTTGTTTCTTCTTTTATTAATCGATGGCAGTTGCATGGAATGGTCTTCATGTTTCACGGCAACTGAGTAGTTTAGTTTACCACCATCGCCTAAAACCTGCTTGACTGCCTGATTAATCAAATCGCTGTAATGATCTTCCAACCATTCATAGTAAAAATGGCTTGGCAGTTGGATTGTTAATGTACTGGATTGCAATTCCGTTGCTTTGGTCGGCTTAAACCAGGTAGAAAAGCTTTGATCATTTATATTTTCCTTAATTAAACTGAGGCACCTTGACCAGGCTTCGTTTGCAGCACTTTTCATAGACGTGGCCTTTTTTTAGAGGTTATTCACATTTGTTAATGTTTATATTATGCTTATCACCAAAAAATGCTATTCTTCGGATGCGTACTATCGTATAGCACAGGGTTTATTGTTGTCGATCAAAGCAGGTAAATCAAATGAAAACAATGCTTGACAGGAAATGGCAAGCTATATCTTTAAAAAGGAAATATTCAAAGCAAATGAGAAGGAAAGGAATGGAGTCAATTGTAAAAGTTATCCACAATTTATCCAGATGCAGAGTTCCTCTTCAGGCCGCGCTGAAATAAAGAAATTGTGCTAAAATGTCAAGAGAAAAGTCAAAATATTTTTTCAGAATTCCTGTCTGCAATTGTAGTTTTCGATCACATGTGCAGGTTAATTTATCAGCTTGACTTTTTACATAAATATTTATATAGTTAGGGTTCTCAAAATCTTGAAAAATTCACACCCGAAATAAATTGTTAGGAGTTTGATCAATGAAACGCACGTTTCAACCTCACAATCGCAAAAGAGCAAACAAGCATGGTTTCCGTGCACGTATGAAGTCGAAGGCAGGACGACTTGTAATAAAGCGTCGCCGTGCAAAGGGCAGAAAGCGTTTGACTGTAAGCGATTCTATGTAAAAGCGTGACTCGATTTTATCTCAAAAAGCGCTCGATTCTCCGTTCTTCCAAAGATATCGAAATTCTTTTTGATCAGGGTTTGGTTTTTAAAAGCAGATCATTTGATGTTTTTTTTAGATGCAGCGAAGACTGTAAAGTTTTGTTTGCTGCATCTAAAAAGATACGAAAGCATGCTTTGAAAAGCAGGTGCAAGCGTCTGTTGCGTGAGCTTTACAGGCGGCAGCAAGCCAAGGTGCATCGGCCGATGCATTTAGCTTTGATCGCAAAGGAACCTATACTGCTGGCAAATCCTGATCAATTGGACGTTGAATTCGAAGTTTTTTTAGCGTCAGCACAATAACATGAAAAAAGTCTTCATTTTTTTAATAACATCTTACCAAAGGGTTATATCGCCTCTTTTTCCGCCTTCTTGCCGTTTTTATCCTTCCTGTTCTGCTTATGCCAAAGAGGCTATAGAAAAATACGGTGCACTAAAGGGAAGCTATCTTGCCATCAAGAGGATATTGAAATGCCACCCTTTTCATCCAGGCGGATATGACCCGGTGCAATGATTTAACATTTGGCTAATTACACTATGGATTTTGACAAGAAAACAATCATCGGCCTTTTGCTTATTGGCCTTGTTATCGTATTTACAAATACCGATCTTTATAAAAAATTGGTGTTTGGTGAACAGTATGTTGAACAACAACGTTTGGCAGAGCAGCAGAAAGGTCAAACTGAATCCGGACGTGATGTCCTTGTTGATAGCCTTGAATTGACTCCCCCTGTCAAGACGATGAAAGAACCGGTCGCTGAGACACAGGAATCGATTCGTGCAGCGGATGTCGATAATATTTTGCTACGAAATTTGATTAACGACTACCAATTGGAAGTACCTGTGCGTGATGAACGAATCATCACGATTGATGCACCTGATTATATTGGTAAAATTTCGACGCGTGGCCCCAGTATCGTTTCCTGGACATTGAAAAACTATCTTGGACCAGACAGTCTCCCGGTTCAGTTAATTAATGATGGTTATGAAAATTTTTACTTAAGCTTTCCTGTAGATGGTGATTCTCTCCACTTGGCAGATTTTGTTTATGATGTTGATTCGCCTGTTGATCGTCTGCAGTTGAGTGAATCGAATCCAAGTCAATCAATTGTCTTGCAGCTCGATCTTGGACAAGGTCGAACTGTTCAGCAGACCTTCACATTTCATTTTGACAGCTATTCCTTTGATCTCAATATTGATATCCAAAATTTTGAGAAATTTGTTGATGGATTGACCTATTCTTTGGTTCTTGGCAGCGGCCTCAATAGTACAGAGCACGATTTTGCCAATGATATGTCGCGCACCAAGGGTTACGCGCGGGCCGGCGATGAAATCGAAGAATACGATGTAAGTGATGAAGAAAGTGGTAGCAAGGAGCTCATTGACTGGACTATCAACTGGGCTGCTGTGCGCACGAAGTATTTTACCTCTGCGCTCATAGCAAGGAGCCAGTCTGGTAAGGGCGTTATTTTCCGCGGTAAAACCCAATCGGGCGAAGGGGATGCGCTGTTCAAAAAGTATGATGTAGAGCTTTTAATGCCGTTTTCGCGGAGAGGTACATCAGATGCATTTACAGTGTATCTTGGTCCGCTAAAATATTCTGTGCTGCAATCGTATGATGTTGGTCTGGAAGATATGATGAGTCTGGGCCCAACCTTCATTCGCTTTCTCGGCAAAATTGTATTGTGGAGCATCACGCATCTCTATTCGATTATCCCAAATTACGGCTGGGTCATTATCGTTTTTTCGATTTTGGTTAAGTTGTTATTGCATCCATTAACCAAGAAAAGTTACCAGTCGATGAAGGAGATGCAAAAGGTTCAGCCTTTGATGCAGGAATTGCGTGAGAAATACAAAGATAATCCACAGAAGATGAACCAGGAAGTGATGAAGCTGTACAAAGAGCACAGCGTGAATCCACTGGGTGGGTGTTTGCCCATGTTGCTGCAGTTGCCGTTGCTGTATGCTTTATTTGAAGTTTTCCGCACCACGATCGAATTTCGAGGCGCGCCGTTTATCGGTTGGATAACGGATTTGTCCGGCCCTGACACCTTAATGACCATACCTGGTTTGGGCGTTCCCTTAAATGTTTTGCCGCTGGTGATGGGTATCACGATGTTTTTGCAGCAGAAATCGACCATGACCGATCCGAAGCAAAAGGCTTTGATTTACATGATGCCAGGTTTGATGACCTTTTTCTTTTACAGTTTTCCGTCAGGCTTGAATTTGTACTATACCTTGTTCAACCTGCTGACCATTGCACATCAGCGCATGATCTCTACTGATTCAAAGGATAATCAGGGTAAAAACAACAATACACCAACGGCGACTGTTGCGAAGAAAGCAACATCGAAGCGGCGTTTGTCCCGATTGGATATGATGCGGCAGATTTCCAAGAAAAAATAAGCCTTTTTTGCTTTTTTCGAATTGATAGCCCTGTCTACACAGGGCTTTTTCTTTGAAGCTGGTTTGTGAAATGAATGATACTATTGTTGCGCAGGCAACGGCTGGCGGTAAAGCTGCCATTGCGGTTATTCGTGTCAGTGGAAGTGATACTTTTCGTGTCATGCAAAAGGTTATGTTGCCGCAGGATATCGAGAAGCTACAGCATAGAAAAGCCGTTATTGCAAACCTGTATCACCCGGCCAAGGGGAGCAGTCAGCCTGAATTTCTGGACCAATGCATTGTTTTGACCTTTGTTGCGCCTCATTCTTATACTGGTGAAGACCTTGTAGAAATTCAATGCCACGGTGGTTTTGTCGTTCCGCATTTGCTTGCCGAAGCGTTGATTGCTGCCGGTGCACGCTATGCACAGGCTGGAGAATTTACTCAGCGTGCTTTTCTAAATGGCAAATTGGATTTAGTGCAGGCTGAATCCGTTGAAGCGATAGTTTCTGCTTCATCGCGTTCTGAGCTTAAATTAGTGCATCATCATTACTCTGGCCATTTTTCAACTGAAGTGAAAAGGCTGCGCTCGGAGTTGATTGATCTGTTAAGCCTGCTTGAGTTAGAGCTCGACTTTGCTGAGGAAGACGTAGAATTTGCTGATCGAGAAGAAATTCTCAGCCGACTGAACTCTCTTCGCGACCTGTTATCCGGATTGTTTCATTCCTACGAGCGTTCGCACCTTGTACGGCAGGGGGTTCGCGTTGCAATTGTCGGCAAACCAAATGTCGGCAAATCCAGCTTGCTTAACCTGTTGCTGAAAAAAGAGCGCGCCATCGTGACGGATCATCCTGGCACGACCCGCGACATTATAGAAGAGGCCATGGAAATTGCTGGCTTGAAGTTTGTTTTTATCGATACCGCCGGTATTCGAAGCACCGAAGATTATGTTGAAAGCCTTGGCATTCAGCGCAGTCAATCTGTGCTCGCAAACGCTGACCTGGTTCTCATGTTAATTGATCACAGCGAGCAACTAAAAAAAGAAGATTGGGAAATACGCCAACTTGTTTTAAACCGGAAAAAGCATAGCGTCGCACAACCAATTTTATTACTGAACAAGTCCGATTTACCGTGTGTTGTTCATCGCAATGAGTTGGATTCTTTTGCAAAGGGATTTTCTTTCTTGCAGTTTTCATCCAAGACGGCTGAGCATCTTGACGAACTCGAGTCCTTGCTGGTCGGTTCTGTTAAACGGCGTGGTCTGGATTTTCAACAGGATGATTATGCATTGCTGAATGTACGGCAAAAAAATGTCGTTGAAAAGGCACTGTCGTCAGTTCAGCAGGCTGTGGAAAGCTTTCACCGGAATTTATCTCAAGAGTTTGTTTCTGCTGAATTGCGTGTTTCGCTTGGTTTGCTTGGTGAATTGATCGGTGACGTTTCCAATGAAGATATTTTGGGAAATATTTTTTCCAATTTTTGTATAGGTAAATAAATTGTTTCACGTGAAACAATATGGGTATGCTTTATGGCTGAACAATATGATGTGATCGTGGTTGGAGGTGGGCATGCCGGGACTGAAGCGGCGTTAGCTGCTTCACGGATGGGTATGCGTACCATGCTGATCACTATGAATATATTTACCATCGGGCAGATGTCCTGTAATCCGGCGATTGGTGGGTTGGCAAAAGGGCAGCTTGTGCGCGAGTTGGATGCGCTTGGAGGAGAGATGGGCCTTGTCACTGATCATGCCGGCATTCAGTTTAAAATGCTGAATACTTCAAAGGGGCCGGCTGTTTGGTCTCCGCGTGCTCAGGCTGACCGAATGAAATATGCAAATCGCGTTCGCCATGCGTGTGAGCAGCAAAGCAATCTTGAGCTGCGTCAGGATATGGGGCTTCGTTTGAAGGTAGTCGACGGCTGTGTTCGCGGCGTTTATGGTCAATTCGATACCTTTTATGCGTCCAAGACGGTTATTCTGACAGCAGGTACTTTTCTGAATGGCATTATCCATATTGGCTTAAAGCAAATCAAGTCTGGTCGCGCCGGTGAGTTTGCAGCTACCGGCATGACCGAATGCTTGCAAGAGTTGGGCTTCGAATCCGGTCGGCTCAAAACAGGGACGCCGCCGCGCCTTGATGGGCGCACGATCGCTTGGGAAAAAACAACGCGCCAGGATGGAGATGAATATCCGGTTCCGTTTTCATTTCGAACGGATCGGATCGATGTCAGGCAGGTACCTTGTTATATTACCCACACAAACGAAACAACTCATGCGATAATTCGTGGTGCATTGGATCAATCGCCTATGTATAGTGGGCAAATTCAGAGTGTCGGCCCGCGCTATTGCCCGTCGGTAGAAGATAAAATCGTGCGATTCGCTGATAAGGAGCGACATCAGATATTTCTGGAACCAGAAGGTCTTGATACGACCGAAGTTTATGTCAATGGCTTTTCTACCAGTTTGCCGGAAGAAATACAGGTCGAGGCTATTCATACTATTCCTGGCCTTGAAAGCGTGCGTATGACTCGCCCTGGATATGCTGTCGAATACGATTATTTTCCTCCGACTCAGCTGAAACCCTCTATGGAAACCAAACGTGTATCCGGTCTTTTTTTTGCGGGACAGATCAACGGCACCACAGGCTATGAAGAGGCTGCAGTGCAGGGACTGATGGCGGGTATTAATGCCGCTTTGCGTGTCAGGGAAAGGGCACCATTTGTTTTGGATCGCTCGCAAGCATATATCGGTGTGTTGATCGACGACCTGGTGACCAAAGGCACGATTGAACCTTATCGTATGTTTACCTCACGCGCTGAGCATCGTTTGCTTTTGCGGCAAGATAATGCGGACCTGCGCCTGATGGAATTCGGATACCAGCTCGGTTTGATTGATCAGCAAATGTTCGATAAGATGCAGGTCAAGAAAGACGATATATCCCGAATGATTGACCATTTGAAAAAAACGTGGACCCAACCAGAGCGGATGAATGACTACCTTGGGTCTGTTGATAGTTCGCAAATTAAAAATAAAGAGAACTTGTATAATTTGCTAAAGCGCCCGGAAGTTGAATTGGTTGGTTTGATGAAGATCGTCTTGAATTCGTTCCAATATACAAATGCTGAACTGGCTGCCGAAGTCAACCGGCAGGTCGAAATTGAAGTGAAATACGAAGGTTTTTTGAACCGTGACCGCGAGTTAGTGGAAAAAATGCAGGCTCTCGAGCACAAGATATTGCCTGAGTCTATCGATTTTCAGAAAATTGAGTCGCTCTCAAAAGAATCTCGTGAGAAACTGGAGCGCATCAAACCGGGCACGCTTGGGCAGGCATCGAGAATTTCAGGTGTCTCGCCAGCGGATATTACATCCTTGATGATTTATTTATCCAAGGGCAGAAGGTCTGTTTCACGTGAAACAAATGAAGGTTGATTTGAGCATTTTTGAAAGCAGGTTGCATGGTTGAGTCAGTTGAAGAGAGTGGCGAACTCGGGAATGTGTTGAGTATTCTGCGCAAACGCGGATTGAGAGTGCCTGAAAAAGCAACAAACCAATTGGTGCGGTATGTGATGCTTTTGCGCGAGGGCAATCGTTTAACACAGCTTGTTTCGCGTAATGATAATGCGCGTCTGATCTCCACGCATATTGCCGAGTGCTTTGCACCGATGTGCGTTTTTCAGGTAAATGAATGTGAAAAAATTCTCGATTTTGGTTCCGGTGGTGGATTGCCGGGTGTGCCTTGGGCAATACTTTTTCCCAAAAAACAATTTGTGCTACTCGAATCAAAAAAGAAAAAGGCCGCATTTTTAACACATGTCAAAGCGCAACTTGATCTTGATAATGTCGCTGTTTTGCCCTGTCATTCTGATGAAATCAATGCGAGTCACAATCATGCTTATGATATTGTAATCGCCCGGGCTGTTGCACGACTCAGCAAGCTCTGGAAAAGCTGTGGCCGTTTGTTGAAAAACAACGGAGTCTTGCTGGCGATGAAAGGCGGCGATTTGGCGCCGGAAACGGCTGAATTGCTCAATCTGTTTCCAGGGCTTAAAGTCGATATACAAACTTATCCGGAAGAATTGGTCCCTGTAGATAAAAATAGAAGGTTGGTTGTCGTCCATGAGCCGTAGCATTTTCGATGAAATTAAAGATTTGGTCACTGAAGCGAGTAATGATAAAACCAAAGAGATCGATGTTAAATCGACACTCGAAATTGTGAAGTTGATCAACGCAGAAGATAAAACTGTCGCTGATACCGTTGCTGAAGAATTGCCCTATATCGCACAGGCGGTTGATTTAATTGTGCAGAGCCTTCGCGATGGGGGCCGGCTGTTTTATATCGGGGCTGGTACCAGTGGCCGGCTCGGCGTGCTGGATGCTTCTGAGTGTCCTCCGACTTACGGTACGGATCCGAGTTTGGTGCAAGGTATTATTGCAGGTGGACGCGAAGCATTGGTGCGATCTCAGGAGGGTGCGGAAGATTCAGCTGAAAATGGCGCGCGCGATTTACGCGAAACTGGCTTTACTGCCAAAGATATTGTTTGTGGAATCGCAGCCAGTCGACGCACGCCCTATGTTGTTGGTGCGGTAGAGTATGCGCGCTCCATCGGCGCCAAAACGCTGTACGTGACCTGCAATCCGCGCAGCGAAATGCACATCGCAGTTGACGTGGCGATATGCGCTGTCGTCGGTCCGGAAGTGGTGATGGGATCAACGCGCATGAAAGCCGGCACAGCCACGAAGTTGATTCTGAATATGTTGACGACAGCAACAATGATCAAACTCGGCAAAGTTTACGGCAATATGATGGTCGATTTGCGAATGACTTCTAAAAAGCTGGTCGAGCGTTCAAAACGTACTGTGATGATGGTAACTGGATTGAGTTATGATGATGCCGCAGCTGTTTTGGAAAAAGCTGAAGGTCATGTAAAAACAGCGATTGTCATGTCTTTGGCTGGGGTTGATCAAGCTGCAGCCAAAGCAGCGCTTGCGCAGCATGATGGTTTTGTCCGTTTTGCGATCGATTCCCTTAAAGAGTAACTATGATCGCGGTCGACCTGGTAAATTGTTTTTCACCCAGGTTTTTCAACGAATTTGCAGAATTGCCATATGGTTGATTTGTTTAAAAATTTAATTTCAAATATAAATAATAATAAGTTTTTTGGTTCGGCTCTCACGGCTGTTGAAACAGAAACGTGCATCGAATTGAATAGTGTGGTTGGCTCATTGAAGTCGATCATGGTGGCGCGCATGTTTGAATCGCTTGGCAAGCCGATACTCTGGGTTTTTGATACCCAGGATCGGGCACGCGATGCAAAAATCGATGTCGAGCATTTGCTGCCGGTAAAGGACAGTGCGTTGTTTCCATTGCCGCGCAAGAGCAGGTGGGGTCATGATGATATGCTGGTCGTCTCGCAGCAAGCAGAAGCATTGGAAGCGCTCGCCCGCAAAGAAAGGCAGATCTTGCTGATCTGTAAAGACGCCCTGGAGACGCGCATCAAAAGTCCGAAAGAGATTTCGAAAGATGCCGTGCATTTAGCGGTCGATGTGCATCAGCCCTTTCAGGAATTGATTCATCATCTGCAACGCATCGGCTTTGAGCGCGAACCAGCGGTGGAAAAGCCGGGTGATCTGTCGATCCGTGGAGGCATTCTCGATATTTTTCCTTTTACGGCCAACGATCCTGTGCGAATTGAATTTTGGGGTGACACAGTAGAGTCCATTCGTGAATTCGATACACTGACACAGCGTTCCACCGAGAAGCTCGATAAAGTGAGCATTTTTCCGAAACCGGAAGCGTCCAAAGAGAGCCAGTACGCAACGATTTTGAATTTTTTGCCGGAGAATACAATTGCGATATTTGATGATGCCCCGGCTATTGAAAATATGGTTGTCGGCGGTCAGCACGATGATCACCATGAACAACTCATGGAAAAGGAACACGCTCCAGATCAGGAGCTATGGGAGATTTTTTTAAGCGATTTTGAACGCTTTAAGCAGGTCTTTTTTTCGCCAATTAAATCACATTACGCAACCGTCAAAATCAATGTCCCCTCGGTACATCCGAAAGCCATGAATGGCGATATGAAGTTGCTTGTCGCTGAGTTTCATCAAAATGGAACAACCGCGCGCAAAAACTATTTTCTGTGTGAGTCTCCCGGCCACGCTCAAAGAATGAAAGATTTGTTTAGCGATTACAAACTGGCTGAATCGCAGGTCTCTGTAATCGGAATGAATCTCAGTAAAGGCTTTTGCCTGCCGGATGCTGGCATTCATGTTTACACCGATCACGAATTTTACAGCAGAAAGCGTCGCCATCGCGGCAGGCGAAAATTAAAAGAAGGTCTGACGCTCCGCCAGCTCAAAAGCTTGAATCAGGGCGATTTTGTGGTGCATGCCGATCATGGGATCGCCAAGTTTGTCCGGCTGGAAAAGATTACTGTCGCAGAGCATGAGCGGGAATGCTTGCTATTGGAATATCGTGAGGGCGACAAGCTGTTTGTGCCGTTAGATCGAATGGACCGTGTGCAGAAATACACCGGCAAAGATGGCACCGTTCCAACGATTCACAAGCTCGGCACGCAAGATTGGGAGCGTTTGAAAAAACGCACGAAATCCAAATTACGCAATATCGCCGAAGAATTGGTGAAACTATACTCCCTGCGCAAAGCGCAAAAAGGATTCGCCTTTTCGCAGGACTCGACCTGGCAAAAAGAGTTGGAAGCCTCATTTGCCTATGAAGATACGCCGGACCAAAACCGGGCGGCTGAAGAGACCAAGCGCGATATGGAAAAAGACCTGCCAATGGATCGCCTCGTGTGTGGCGATGTCGGTTATGGCAAAACCGAAGTGGCGGTGCGCGCAGCTTTCAAGGCTGTGCAAGATGGCAAGCAGGTCGCAGTGCTGGTGCCGACAACCATTTTGGCGGAACAACACTATCTAACCTTTTCAGAACGGCTCAGGCGGTTTCCGGTCAAAGTCGAAGTACTGTCGCGGTTTCGAAGCAGCGCAGAGCAAAAAGCCATTATCGAGCATATTAAAAATCAAAAAGTCGACATTGTTATCGGTACACATAGATTGATATCTAAAGATATAGAATTTAAGGACTTAGGTCTTATTGTTGTCGACGAAGAACAAAGGTTTGGTGTTCGTCATAAAGAGCGATTGAAATATTTGCGCACCAATGTGGATGTGTTGTCGCTGAGCGCAACTCCGATCCCGAGAACGCTGCACATGTCGCTCATCGGCGTGCGTGATATGTCGCAGATCAGTACACCGCCCCGCGATCGTTTGCCGGTGGAAACGGAAACGATGGAGTTTGATCCAAAATTTATTCGCGAGGCGATTCTGTATGAAATGCAGCGCGGTGGTCAGGTTTTTTTCGTACACAATCGCGTCGAAACCATCCATTCGATGGCAGCACGCCTTGCCGATATCGTCCCGGAAGCCGATATTGCTGTTGGCCACGGCCAGATGAAAGGCATGGAGCTCGAAAATGTTATTATGGATTTTATGCACAAAAAGTATCATATTCTGGTTTCGACCATGATTATCGAGGCCGGTATGGATATTCCGAACGTCAACACTATCTTCATCAATCGTGCCGATCGGTTCGGCCTGGCACAGCTCTACCAATTGCGAGGCCGGGTGGGACGATCAAACCAAAAGGCATATTGCTATTTGGTGATTCCACCATTGCGGACTCTGAAACCGGATGCCATCCGCAGGCTTGAAACGATCGAAGAGTTTACTGATTTGGGAAGTGGTATTCAAATCGCCCTGCGGGATTTGGAGATTCGTGGTGCAGGCGATTTGCTCGGTGCGGAACAAAGTGGCTTTATCGATCAAATCGGCTTTGAAACCTACATGCGCATTCTGGAAGAATCGATTAACGAGTTGTTGCCCGATGACGGAGATGAAGCTCGCCAAACTGGCGAAGTGTTGCTGGCGGAAGAGTGTCGTGTCGATGCTGACGTCGATGCCTATTTGCCACAGACTTATGTCGAGCTGCCGGCAGAACGGGTCGACATTTATCGCAGGCTTGCCCATGCGGCAACGCACAAAGAAATCGATGCGATTCTCGAAGAAGTGCTGGACCGGTATGGCCGTTTGCCGGAAGAAGCAGCAAACCTTTTTTACATGGCCCGGGCGCGTTTGTTAGGCCGGCTCGCTGGCCTGCGTCGCATCGCGATCAAGCGCGATAAAATCAAGGCGCTCTTTTCCGAAAAATTGGTCAGTGGCTCGCGTGCCGAAATGCAGGAATGGTTGAGCAAGATGATCAAAGCCAGTCCGTGCGAGCTCGAATTCGTGCAGGAAAAAGAATTGATGCTGCAAATTGTGGCAGAGCCCGGAGACAATCCGCTGCAGGTGCTGGATATGGTGCTGATGGCGGTGGTTGCACAGGATTTAAAAAAACAGCAAGTACAAACGAATTAGCCGGAACACGGCGAAATACATTTCATTACGATATTGACTTTAATTTTGGAGTCTTAGTGTCCCATTTAAATTTTTCAAGCGCTTCGAATGCGAAGTGCCGCCTTTGCGATCTGCGGCAGGGAGTGGTCTAATGTCTAAAACGCAATCCGAAGTATCGGGCTTTCACGATTTGGCGCTCCACCAGGACGTGCTCAAGGGGCTGGATGAGGTTGGTTATGAATCGCCCTCGCCAATCCAGGCGCAGGTGATTCCGCATATCATGTCCGGCAAGGATGTGGTAGGGCAGGCACAAACCGGCACCGGCAAAACGGCAGCTTTTGCGCTGCCCTTGCTTTCTCGAATTGATCTCGGCTTGTTTGAGCCGCAGGTGCTGGTTCTGACGCCAACACGCGAACTGGCGATTCAGGTCGCGGAAGCGTTTAAACGCTACGGTTCACACTTGCCTGATTTTCGTGTCATGCCGGTTTATGGCGGACAAGATATTCGCGGACAACTACGGCAATTGCAGCGCGGTGTACATGTGGTCGTAGGCACCCCCGGGCGTGTCATCGATCATCTCAAACGCAAATCCCTCACGTTGGACATGTTGCATTATTTTGTGCTCGATGAAGCAGATGAAATGCTACGAATGGGATTTATCGATGATGTCGAGTGGATTTTACAACATGCGCCGGAGCAGCGTCAAATCGCTTTGTTCTCGGCCACGATGCCTGCACCAATTCGCAAAATCGCGCAGAAATACCTGAGCGATCCGGTGCAAATTACCATCGAAGCAAAAACAACAACGGTGGAATCGACGCGCCAGCGCTATTGGATTGTCAGCGGTTATCATAAAATCGAAGCGTTGACGCGTATTCTTGAAGGCGAAATCATGGATGGCGTCATCGTTTTTGTGCGAACAAAGACTGCGACGGTCAGTTTGGCAGAAAAGCTTGAAGCACGCGGCTATCAAACGGCAGCATTGAATGGAGATATTCAGCAAAATCGCCGTGAACGCACGATTCAGCAATTGAAGTCGGGCGAGTTGGATATTTTAGTCGCGACGGATGTGGCCGCGCGCGGCCTCGATGTCGACCGCATCAGTCATGTGATCAATTACGATATTCCGTACGATACCGAAGCTTATGTGCATCGTATCGGGCGGACCGGGCGGGCCGGACGCAGTGGTGAAGCCATTTTGTTTGTGGCTCCACGCGAGCAGCAAATGCTGCGCGCAATTGAAAGAGCGACTGGGCAAAAAATCGAGTTGATGGAGTTGCCTTCCACCCAGGCGATCAACGACAAGCGTGTCGAGCGTTTTTTACAGAAGATAACGGAAACGCTGGCAGGCGATGATGTGCAATTTTATCGACAAATGCTTGAAAAATACGCACAAAGCAGCGATATTTCAATCATCGATGTTGCGGCAGCGTTAGCCAAAATCGTACAAGGTGAAACGCCGCTTTTGCTATCGGCTTTGCCTGATCGAAAAATGCGCAAGGCGGCGATGCGATCGGGCACGGAAAAGCATGCACCAAAACACCAGCGAAGATCGTCCGAAATGGAAGAAGGTATGGAGCGATATCGCGTGGAAGTTGGTCATCGTCATGGCGTGACGCCGGGTAATATTGTCGGCGCCATCGCCAATGAAGCTGGCATCGATAGCGAGTTCATCGGCCGGATTGACATTCAGCACGATTTTAGCTATGTGGATTTACCGGAAGGCATGCCACGCAGCCTGCAAAAAATTGTTGGCAGAGCCTGGGTGGCGGGACAGCAATTGAGGCTTTCGAGAGCCGGTGGTTCGAAAAAAATGCGTAAGCGTGATGAAAAGCAAAAGCTAACAACAGCTTCAAAGAGCCGAATGTCAGGCCATTCGAAAAATGTCGCCAAACGGAAAGCATCATCGAAACGACGCCATAAGGGCAATCCCAATCGACCATGATGATGTCACTTCTGGCCGAAACAGGAGCAATAATGAAAACAGCTATCAACGTAATCTATTTTTTCGTGTCGGCCGCCTTTTTGTTCGCGGCGCTTTCAAGTTGTGGGCGCAGCGATCAACCGGCAAGCCCTGCCATCGTAATTATGGGGGATGAACGACTGACCCTGGATGATCTGCGCAGCTCCATCCCTAGGGAGATGACTGCCAATATCACCAAAGCTGATTTTGAAGACTATGTGAATCGTTGGATCGACTCACATATTTTATATCAAAAAGGGCTCGATTTAGGACTCGAAAAAAATCCTGATATACAGCGCCGTGTTCGTGAATTCGAAATTCGCTTGATCGGGGCTGCCTATTTGGACTCCACTCTGGAGACCAAAATTATTGTCACACCGCAGGAAATTTCCAAATATTACGAGGAAAATAAGGACATCTTTGTGCGCAGCAAGCAGGAAATTCATCTTAAACACCTGCTTTTGGAAGATAAAGCCACGTCCGATGATTTGTATCGAAAATTGCGGCGCAATCAAGCTGAGTTTGATACGCTTTTGGTCCAATACAATTCTCACCTGCCTGAAGATGAGCGTGATTTGGGTTATGTTTCGGAAGATGATGTTGCTGAAATTATTTGGTCCAAAGTAAAAAACTATCGCAACAATGCTATTGTGCAACCGATCAAGACAGATTTCGGCTATCACATTTTCAAAGTGCTTGACAAGCAGGAAGAAGGATCGATTAAAGAGTTGGATGATGTCAAAATCGAGATTGAAGCGCGTCTTCGGCAGCAAAAGCTTGAAGAAAATTACACATCTTTGTTGACGCAACTCAAAGCTTCGGTCAAAATTGAAACTTATTTTGATTTGCTGAATAGAATTCCCCTGGACTCAATAGTGAGCCGTAACGGTGCAGAATTTGCCCGTGGCCAATAGGCAAGTCAGCTTTATTTGAGATCAAAAAATTGAATCAATATAAAAGGTAGAAGAATGAAACGTCGTTTGTTGACCATTTTTATGTTATTCGCACTTCAGCAAGTGGGGTTTGCGCAGCGCGAAGTCCTTGACCGCGTTATTGCTGTCGTGGATGAAAATATTATATTGCAATCTGAATTGGACCAGATGGCGGCCAATTTTGCGCTGCAAAACAATGTACGGCCAGTTCCGGGATCAAAAGAGTTCGATCAAATTCGCCAGGCCACACTTGATCAGTTGGTTGTGCAAAAGGTTCTGCTTGTAAAAGCCAAAGAAGATAGCGTGGAAATCGATCCAGGCCGTGTTGATAAAGTTTTGGAAGATAATCTCAACAACATGATTCAGCAGGTTGGCTCTGAAGCGAAGCTGGAAGAATATTTTGGATCGACCATTCGAAAATTGAAAAAGAATTTCCGCAAAGATGTCGAAGAGCGCTTGCTCGTCGAGACCCTGCAGCAACAAAAAGCATCTCAAATACCGATTTCTCGCCGGGAAGTGTTGGAATTTTACCGCACGATGAAAGATAGCTTGCCGGATATGCCGGAGCGCGTCAATATCAGTCATATTTTGGTCTCCAGCGTAGCGAGCTCAGACGCGCGAACCCGCGCCTACAATAAAATTTTGGAAGCTCAAAAGAAGCTTGAGGAAGGTGCGGCATTTTCGGAGGTGGCGCGCAATTATGGCGAAGATCCTTCCGCGACCAGTGGTGGTGATCTCGGCTTTTTTCGCAGAGACGAGCTGGTGCGTGAATACGCAGAAGCTGCATTTCGACTGGAGCCTGGCGAAGTCTCGGATATCGTCGAAACACAATTCGGTTTTCATATCATTAAGTTGATCGAGAAACGCGGTGAGCAGATTCATACCCAGCATATTCTGGTACGTGTTGAGGCCACAGCGGATGATGAAGATCGCACCGTCGCATTCATGGATAGTTTGCGCGGCGCAATTTTAGCTGGTGATATCAGCTTCGAAGAAGCAGCTAAAAAATACAGCGAAGATGAATCGAGCAAAGAAAATGGTGGCAATCTCGGCTGGTATGAATCGAATAGTATCCAATTGCCTGCCTGGCGCGATGCAGCCAAAGACCTCGATGTTGGCGGCATATCCAAACCGACAAAAACCAATTTTGGTTATATGATGGTGCGGTTGAATGAGCGTCAGGAGTCACGAAAAATCGATATCAATGAAGACTTCGATCAGGTTGAGGCCATCGCGATGAGCTTTAAGCGCGAGAAGGAGTTTTTCAAGTGGGTAGATGATATTAAGAAAGACGTATATATTAAAATCAATCTGTGATGCTTGAATCAATTGGCTTTATATTTACCCAAACGCTCTTTTTTATAGGCTTGCTTGTCGGCATTGTGTTGATCCCGTTTGGCTTGCCCGGAACATTTTTAATTGCCGCGCTGGCATTGGTGCATGGTCTGCTCACCAGTTTTTTGCCGCTTACTGTAAATTTTGTGCTCATCCTTTTTGGCTTGGCGGTATTGGCAGAGGTGATTGAATTTTTTCTGGGTGCCGTAGCAGCAAAAAAATTCGGTGGTTCCAAATATGCAATGTGGGGGGCTGTAATCGGTGGTTTCGTCGGAGCGGTTTTTGCGACCGGCATCATGCCCGTGGTTGGCACACTCATCGGCGCATTTGCAGGTGCGTTTGTCGGCGCATTTTTGTTCGAGTATATGCATGCAAAAAATGTCGAAAATGCCCTGCGGGTTGGCTTCGGTGCCTTTCTCGGTGCGGTGAGCGGCAAGCTCATGAAAATCACCCTTGGCATCGCAATGGTGGTCATGATTGGCTATCGTTTGTTTTGAGAATGGTTCGAACAAAAACAGAGTTACCGCGTTTGCTTTTGCACATTACATTGCTGGTTGAACTGGATTGATTTATGCCCAATACATGTAAAATCGTCATTTCCCGCCGTCCTGCTCCCGCCATTCAAAAAGCTGTTTTTTTAGGCATACTGTGCTTGTTTCTCACGCAACCTGCAATCGCACAACAGGCCCTGAATTCCGGCACGTTTTTGCTCGCACGCATCAAATACAATGGCGGTGGCGATTGGTATAACGATCCATCGATATTGCCAAACATGCAATCCTTCCTGTCCCGCAACCAGATTCTTGCATGTGGGGCGGAAGCCCGCTATGTTGAACTGACAGACGATGCCCTGTTTTCCTACCCTGTTTTGTTTTTAACAGGGCATGGACAAATGGCTTTTTCCGATCAGGAAGCAGCCCGACTCAAGCTATATCTCGAATCGGGCGGTTTTTTGTATGCGGATGATGACTACGGCATGAACGACTCTTTTCGACAACAAATGAAAAAAGTGTTTCCCGATAAACAATGGGTTGAGTTGCCGTTTCATCATGAAATTTATCGGATCGTTTATGCGTTTCCTCAAGGCGTGCCCAAAATTCACGAGCATGATGGCGGGCCTGGCAAAGCCTATGGTTTGTTTCACAACGGCAAAATGATCGCTTTTTACACCTTCAATACCAATATTTCCGATGGCTGGGCGGATCCCGAGGTGCATAAAGATCCTGAGAGCGTGCGCGAAATGGCTTTTCAAATGGGAGCAAATATCATCGCCTACGCGTTAACGAGATAGCATCCATTGTAATTTTTTCTGGCACATTATATTAGAAATCTATTCAAACTGAGCGCAGACAACATGGCCCATCAAAATGCCTACCAGACACTCGATAGACGACTTCGCAGTTTTCGTACCCAATTCAAACTTTTCCACTTCGCTGAAAAAACGCTGCTTTTTTTGACCATCCTGTTCGTTGTTATCAGCACGCTGCCGGCGCTTTACTTCATCGGCCAAAATGATAGCATTTTTCGGTGGTTGATTTCGATTGCGGTGATTGTTGCGCTTTTGGTTTTTGGTTATCGGTTTGTGATGAAGCCGCTTTTCAGTCTGCTGGTCGATCGCGAAAATCCTTCGATTGAAAAAGCAGCATTGCAAATCGGCGATGCCAATCCGGAAATCAAGGACAAGCTCAGCAATGCGTACCAGCTGATCCGCCAATTGCCTGAAATGGAGGGCGAATCGCAATCGCTTGCCTGGGCAGCATTCGATTCGATCAATCGCTCGACAGCGCATGTCAATTTTAATGCCACCATCGATAAATCAAACGCCAGGCGCCAATTTGGTTGGTTTTGCGGGGCGCTGATACTGTTCGTCGCAGCCTATCTGCTCTATCCGAGCCATGTATTGCAGGCTGTCGCATTGTTGCTCAATCCGGCAAAACAAACCGAGTCGGCAGCGGTGCAATTTTCTGTGCAACCCGGGCGCACAGAAGTCGTTCGCGGCGAGAGTTTGGAGGTATCCGCAATGGTACAGAACGCTGTTGTGCCTGCAGCCCAAATTGAAGCGCGTTATCAGGGCGGTGATTTTTTGGAAGCGTACAACATGTCCCGAAGCGGGCAGAGCCGCTTTGATTATCGGTTTGAGAATGTTACCGAGCCATTTTCTTATGCAGTGCGCATGGGCAAAAACCGCAGCCAATGGTTTGATGTCTCCGTACTGATTTTGCCGGATATACGCGAGTTGCAACTCACGCTTCACTACCCCCGTTACACCAAAATGTCTCCGCTTCGCCTCGATCCGAATGTCGGCAATATCACTGCGCTGGCCGGAGCGGAGGTCGTGATGACAGTCATGCCGAATAAATCAATTTCTGCAGCTGCAGTAATTTTTAGCTCGGGCGACACGCTTGCGTTGCAAAAAAACAGCGAATTATTCGAAGCAAAATTCCGGATCGATGAGGACGATAGCTATTTTATCGCCCTGCGCGACAACAAGGATCTGATCAATAAGAATCCAATCGTTTATCAGGTCAGCACAACGCCAGATCAAAATCCGGTGGTTGAAATCACTTTTCCGGGCAAAGATCTGGATTTGGACGAAACCATGGAAATGCCGATAGCGATAGAGGGCGAAGATGATTTTGGTTTCTCAAAATTGCAGCTTGCATACGAAACGATTCCGGGCGGGCCTGAAACAGAAGCCGTAAAAGGCACAATCAACATCCAATACCAAGCCAGCGATGGCAAGCTGCAGGCACGCACGATCTGGGACCTGGTGCCGTTGCAGCTTTTGCCGGATGATGCAGTGGAATATCAGGCGGTCCTCTATGACAACGATACAGTGAATGGCCCGAAAGCAGCCGTCAGCCAAAAATTCCGATTGCGCTACCCATCCGTACAGGAAATTTTTAACCAGACTGCCCGGCAGCAGGAAGATGCGGTTGAGTCATTTGAGGAGATGGTCAAAAAGACCAGGGAAGTGAAAGAAAATGTCGATGAAATGATTCAGAATATGCTGCGACAGCAAGAGATGGATTGGGAAGACAAGCAGCAACTCAAGCAAAATCTCGACTCTCAAAAAGATGTTTTCGATAAAATGCAGGAAGCGCAAAGTAAGCTTGACGAGATGGTCGATCAATTGGAGCGCAATGATCTGCTCAGCATGGAAACCATCGAAAAATACCAGGAATTGCAGCAGTTGCTCGATGAGATTGCGTCGCCGGAATTGAAGGAAATGCTCGAAAAACTGCAATCTGCAGTCGAAAACGTCGATCCAAAACAAATTCGCAAGGCGCTCGAAGATCTGCAAGCTTCGCAAGAGGCATTTTTGAAAAGTATGGAAAAGACCATTAACCTGCTGAAGCAGTTGCAAGCCGAGCAGCGGCTTGACGAGGCGATGAAAGCCGTACAGGAAATGCAGGAGCGGCAGCAGCAAATCAACCAGGATGCAAAGCAGGCACCAGACTCAAGTTCACTGTCAAATTTGGCGCAAAAAGAGCTGCAACAACAAGAGCGTTTGTCGGATGTCCAAAATGCGCTGAAGGATTTGCAATCGCGCATGGACGAATTACCACAAATGCGCATGCCGGAAGATCGCATTCAAAAAGCGCAAGAGATGTCGCAGGAGCAGGGCAAGGTTCAATCGGAGATGCGGCGTATGCTGCAGCAGCTCCGGCGCGGTGAGCAGCAACAGGCCCAACAGTCCGGCGAGCAGGTTTCGCAATCATTGGAAGAAATGTACAACGAACTGTCGCAGGCGCAGCAGCAAATGCAAATGCAGCAAAAATCGCAGGTGCGCCAGGCATTACAGCGCGGTTCACGCGATCTTCTGCAACTTTCCCAAGAGCAGGAGCAGCTCCGGCAAGAATCAGCCCGTCATTCGCAAGCCACGATGGATCAACGGAAAATGGCGGATGAACAACAAAACTTGCTTTCCGGGATGCAGCGCGTCGTGAATCAGCTTTTCGAAACTTCGCAGAACAGCTTTTTTGTGCCACCTAAGATTGCGGCGGAGTTGGGCAAGGCGATGCAGGGCATGCAGGGAGCGATCAGGGAACTCGAAAATCAACAAGGCCGCAATGCCGCGAATCGACAGGGTCAGGCCATGCAGGGTTTAAATGGTGCAGCCGATCAACTTCGGCAAGCCATGAAGGCGCTGAATCAGTCTGGTGGCAAAGGCGGTTCTGGCATGGAGCAAATGATGCAGCGCATGCTAGGGATCGCCGGCGAGCAGGAAGGTCTCAACCAGCAGACACAAGGTATGGGGAATCAGGGACAATTGAGCATGCAGCAGCAAGCTTCTCTGGCGCGCCTCGCAGCTCAACAAGAAGCGCTGCGAAAATCCCTGCAACAACTGGCCGAAGAATTTGGCAATAGCAATGGTGGCGAAGTTCTCGGTAACCTCGACAAAATTCAGCAGGATATGGGCGAGGTCGTGCAAGACTTGGCGCGACAAAATGTCCGACGCGAAACGATAGAGCGGCAGCGTCGCATCCTGTCTCGCCTTTTGGATGCGACCCGATCCGCTCAACAACGCGATGTCAGCAAAAAAAGGCGCGCCGAAACGGGCAAGCAATACACCGCTATCGATCCAGGGTATCTGCCCAGCGATTTGGGAGAGGCGCAGACCAAAATTCAGCAGGATCTGCTGAAAGCGATGCGCGAAAATTATAGCAAAGATTATAAGGTGCTGATTCAGAAATATTTTGAAGCACTTTCAAAGCAGCTTCGCAATGAAGGAGAAAAGTAGTATTCTGGAGAAGAAAGCGTTTCGAACAAATCGTTAGGAACATTAAAAAAGGACGCAATTTTGGAAAGACTCCTTCATTGCGTCCTTTTTAGTTTTTAAAGCGATGAGGTTTAGCCACCGATGTTGAAGTCGCAGGAAACAATAGCAGTCCCCCACTTGGCAGCCAGCGTGCCGGAAGTTTCATCAGCGGCTGAAACTTCAATGGTGAATGTATCGACCGATTCGTCATTTTCAGTCGTCATCATCGGTACTGTGGCGACATCGAGGGCCGCATCGTGCTGGGTGCCCCATTGACCGGTTTGACTGTTGAAAATCAGTTCCCAGCTATCGCCAGCTTTTTTCATGAAAAGCGAATAGTCGCCTGCCGGGATGACGATATCGCCAAAAGCCATATCCGCGCTGGTCGAAATGGTGGTTGCATCATTCATGCCCATACGCCATACCATGCCTTCAGTTGCCTGGCCAAGCATGTCCCGACCTTCCATCTTGGGGCGTCCGTAGTTTACAGTCACAGTTTGCTCGCCAAAAGTCGCGCTGGCTGTTCCGCGATTGCTGTCCTGTTGCATGGATTCCGATGTGTCTGTACTTTCCGCTGCCTGTTCGCCATCCCCGGTGTTGCCACCGCATGCGTAAAAAGCAAAAAGACCGCCAGCCATCAACAGGGCAATGCCCATGCGATAAACTAACTTCATGAGGAGTTCCTCCTTTAAAAGTATGATATTTGATCGTAATTGCGCGAGTTGAGAGTCTGTCAACTTTAGCTTTAAATTATATAAAAACAATCAATGAATAGCAACCCCCTTTTTTGGGCAGGCCAAAAGCTATTGTTTCAAAGCTTCGATGCGGTTTTTGGCGCGACGATTGTTCGGCTGCAGCGATAAAACCCTCTCAAAATTTTGAATCGCCAGCTCTTTGTTGCCGTCAGTTGCGTACGCTTCTCCCAAAAAGTAATAGCTGGCCACATTTTCGGGATAAAACTCGAGATTGAGCTTGAGCAATGCAATAGCACCCTCATAATTTTTAGTTTCGAGCAGTATCTGCGCAGCATCATTTAGCACGCCATCGCTAAAATCGTAGCTGAATCCACCGTAATACTTTTCTCGCAAATCGCGATATTTTTGAATTGCCGCTTCTGTGCTCACCTCCTCAGCAGTGACTGCAATGATATTCTCAAGCATGCTCGGCTTACTTTGTTTGCGATGACAAGTGACACAGCTCACCTGCAGCGAAGCCGAATGCCCGCTGATTTTTGAGAGATATCCCGAATTGATTTGTTGCACCATTTCCATCATGGTGCGTGCGGTTTGTTTGGCGGATTTTTCATCACTGGCAAAATCAAAGCTCGATAGTGGTTGACCCGGTTCGCCAACATGGCAAAATTCACAACGAACGCCCAATCCCATAGCGAAACTACGCATTGTGCTGACCAATTCCTGTTTACTGATATCAGCCGGCAATACTTTTAGATTGCTAAATGTATCTGGTATTTGGCCAAATACCGGTGCGACCAAAAACAGCAAGACAGAGGTGATGGCATAGGTTGATCGCATGGCTGCGGCTTTGCTCAATTCTCTCTTCATACCGTCTCCTTTTGTGAAGGTGAATGATTTTTTCGTTGAGATAAATAGATTTTTGAGCGTGGCTTTGCTTTTTTGAAAAAAAAGCCAATTTGCCGATAGGGTGTTTTGACCGTGCTCCGTAATCATAGACAACAGCGTTCTTTAATTCATTCGGGCCCCGATGCCTGGCAATGACGTCAGGCGCAAAGCGTAACTTCTAATTCAGAACACTTAATCAAAGGAATTGAAACATGAAAAACCGCAGAACACTTTTCAGCTTAGCTTTCGCAGGACTGCTGATTTCAGCAATGGGATGCGACAGTGTATTCAACAATGGCGTGAACTCAGTTGACGAATCCAGCTTAACGCAACTTGACGAACTGGCAAAATCATCCACACTCGACTATGAAGCAGCCACTGCAGAAGCAGCAGGGTGTAGCACACTCACAGACAAGGATGCTGTATTCTCGCTTGGTTTCAGCGAGTTCTACGATCCTTTTGAAGAAACAGTAAAAGAACGCAGTGATGCGTTTGCTGTTGCCCCGGACAGCGAGACGTTTTCCGGTTTGCGCCCACGGGCTGGAAAAGATATGGGAACCGTCACGCTGAGCTACAATGGTTCCAGTGTCGAATTGCAAAAAGTCGAGCATGATGGCGGCATTTTCTACAACTATGGACGCAGAATGCCGGGCAATCCACGTGGCGAAATGCATGGCGACAATGGCGAAGTTGGTGATGCCATCCCTTATTTGCCTGGAACGACCTATACCTTTGCAGCCACAGGCGCTGGCGATTTTCCTGCTCTCTCGCTCGATTTGACCACTCCGGCCACCGCGTTGCAGATTACCAACCCGGCAGAAGGCAGCGACATCGACGCAAGCTCAGATTTAACAGTGACCTGGCAGGGTGGTGAGAGCTCAAGCAATCTGATGCTTTCAGTGGTACCGATTCTCGATCGCGCCAATTTTGAAGGACCGAATGCACGCTACCATGAGCAAGGCTCAAATGGCAGGCCTCTCGGCGGCGGTCATCCGCATGGTGGCAAACCATTCGGCCGTGACGGAATGGAACCAGGCCAATTTCACGATCTGCATCTTCGCATTGTCATCGAAGAGAACAACGGCAGCTACACCATCCCTGCAAGCGACATTGCGACTGTACTTGATATTGAAAACGTCATCGGTATTGCAGTCCATGTTTCGCAGTTGCAGTCAGTGGAAATCGAAGATGGCGACGCAAGCTACGCGATGATACTAAGACAAGGTGACAGCGTGCGCTTCAATATCGCAGCCGAATAAAACAGGATAGACTGTAGCCTCCTACACCTCCGTGGCGGTACGACCAAAGCCGGCTCTGCTTCAGCAATTCACTGGAGCGAGTGCCGGCTTTTTTTGTTGCAAATATGTTTTGTAAAGAGTTCAGAATTTGAAAAATGTTCAACATGCATTGAAATACCTGTGAGAGCCGTCGCAATAAATATGGTAAAACATGAATACTTCATAGCTTTTACGGAGTACTTCAGATTCCATGGTAAAGCAGGTAAGCGTAGTTTGCAGCAATTGCGGCAAGAGCTGAGCGGCGAGTGAAGGTTAGGCCAGGAGAGCTGAGGCGGATGTGCACTCTTTTTCCAATAGTCAATTGCAGCAACCAGGCGATGATTGCAAGCATGCCCGAAAGCAAGGCGAAAAAAAAGAGTGGATTGTATGCAATCGCTTCGAGTACTCGCCAGCGGAGCAGGGCGGATACGCATCGTCCAGCGCCACAACTTGGGCACGGGATGCCCGCGAACGTTTTCCATGGACAGGGCAACATGAGCATGGCAGGCCACACATGAACAAACGCAGCGCCCACTGTGAAGATGTAGGCGATAGCTATGCCGGGATGGAATCCCAGGCGAATATGCGGCTTTATAACGAATTGAAAATGCTTGTGCATGGATATCGGCTCAATTTGATGGGCCAATCAGTGCAGAGGCAAATGTGAACAGCGAAATCGAAAACAAACATAGGCACAAAAAGAGCGGCAAAAGCACTGCCGCGATCACTTGCCCGCCAGGTGCGCGATGTGCTTCGCGGTTGCCAATGATGATCAAAACCAGCCAGTAGACGACCGCAATGGTTCCACCAACCATCGGGATGGCGTAGAATATTGCTGAACTTTCAGCATAGGCCACGACGCGGAAGGTGGTTTCATAGCCGTTTTTTGCAGCTCCGGTGATCATCATCGCAACATGAAAAAGCATACTGTTAAAAAACAGCAGGAATATGCCGATAAATGGAGCGATGAACAATTGGGTTTCCGGCGAAGCAATAATGGGATTCTCGAGCACCATGCGAAAGGCTTCTCGCCAGGCTGCCGGCATTTCCTGCATGTTGCTTTCAAGGTTTTGTAACGCATTGGATTGCCAATAAACCGAGAAGATCGAACCGATAATTTTGAAGACCAGCCCATAGAGCAGGGCCAGACCAATGCCCGAGCCGCTTTTCATAGAAGCAAAAAATTCGCTCGGATTGAACATCGACTCGGACCAGGTCTGCGTCAGGCGTTGCAGCAAGCTGAGGTCGCCACGATTTTCCCACGGAATGCCTGCTGGTTCGGTACTTTCCTGTTCGTCTGGTTCCGGTTTTTCTTCTTCCATACTCAACGGCACAGGGGGATTTAATTCTGGCGGCTCCTGCGCATTCGGATCGAATTTTACACCACAAAATGGGCAAAAATTTGCTTCCAGTTTTTCCGGAAGCTCTTTATGGCAGACCGGACAATGCTCGTAATCCGTCATTTCCATCCTTTCGAGAGATATCTCCAAATTAGCCATTAATGTGGCTACATAGCTGACCAAAATAAGAGATGTAGGTTAAAAAACAAGCTAAAAAGACTGTTTAGACAAGCATCAATTTCAGAGCAGTTGTGCTGCAAACAGAAGGTGCGGACAGCTTTTCGGTAATGGAATGATGCTGTGGAAAGAGTGGACAGGTAAAGGATGCAACGTTTTAAGCGTTTGCAGACCGGGGAGGATCGTGATTAGTTGACAGCGAGCGCTGCATTGGAGAGTTGTTCGCGAACGCGTTTCAAAACGTTCATTTCATCAACAGGACGCAGCAAGACGGCATCGCTGGCTTCCTGGGTGGCAGTACGGTGCAATTCCATATCATCGCGATCAAGAATCGTGACGACTTTTAGAGTGCTGTATTTTTTTTTGATTTTTTGAATTGTTTTGTGGACGGATTTACCGTTGTTGTTGAAGCCGGAATAGTTTGCATCCAGCAGGATGAGCTTTGGATTTTTTCGCCGAATCATGCGCATCAATGTTGCTTCATCTTCAGCAATTTCAACACGATATCGGCTGCAAAGAGCTAAGTACATACGCATCTGCGATTCCAGCTCTTCATCCAGTATGATGATCCGATTCATTGGGACATACCCACATGACAGGTTCCGGTGCAATTTTGAATTACGACCTAAAGTAGGGGCATCGAGAATTGAGTGCGGAAGAGAAAGTCGGAGTTTTTGCACAGCTTAAACCGGTTCGTCGATATCTGTCTTCAATGCAGACTCATCGTCGGTGTACCGGTAAAATTGCAGAATCGCCAAATAAAGCAGCGCGCCTGCCAACAGCAAAAGCAGCGGATGGAGATGTCCGTTCCAGTTCAAAATAGATAAATTTTTCAAAGACTGGCCAGCCATCATCAAACCAACCGCATTGATCATGGTGTGGGCAGCAGCGGAAGGAATGAATGAATCGCTTTTCCAGGCAAGAACGCCCAATACCACACCCAGGATAACAATTTGTACAATCGAAATTGGATTGGCGTAGAAAAAGGAAAAGACGAAGGCTGTCGCTAAAACGGCACGTGTTACATCAAGCTGCGATTCCAGGATTGTTTGCAAAAAGCACCGAAAGAGCCATTCTTCCATGATCGCGGTCAACAAGATGACACCAAAGATCAGCACAAACCAGTCGAGAGTTGAATCGGCACTCATGCTGGATTGCAGCAGTTCCCTGACATCATCTGGCAGAGGGATGATCATGGTCATAATACGATCAAACTCTTCGCCAATAATAGCAAGGCAGATGCCGATAACCAACGAAATACCGAGAACACGCATACTGACGGGCCGCAAACGCAACAGTTTCGCTACCGGAAACTTTTCTCTAAATATAAAAAGCAGCATGGGGATGATGAAGATTAACCGACTGCCAATAAAATAATACTTGTTATCCCATTCTGCTGCCAGGCCGCTGAAAAGCAGCATCACAAAAAAAGTCATCATCATGACTAAAATTGCTTGCCTGACCGTTGGAAAATGGGGATCCGGGATCTCTTTATTCATACACAGGTGCTTTCTTTCGGGGTTTTGAAAATTCTGCCATGATGATTGCCGCCGCGACGGCAGCGTTAAGCGATTCACCACTACCGAAGCGCGGAATTGTGACACAGAGGTCGGCACGCTGCAGGCTGGCAGCGGACACACCATCCGTTTCATTGCCAATCAGTAAAATCCGTCGGGGATTATATTCGGTGCGATCGTATTGCTGATCGCCTTGCTGGTCCGCACAACAAATCTGTGCGCCTTCAGCATGAGACCGGCTCAGAAAACGTTGAAAATCTGCTACTTCGTGCACAGGAAGGTGGAAGATCGCTCCCATCGATGAACGCAGCGATTTTGGATTATGCCAGGCAACACAATCCGGGCCCGTGACGATCGCATCGATGCCGAACCACGCAGCGGTGCGAATGAGTGTCCCCAGGTTGCCCGGGTCGGTCAAGGCCTCGACTGCCAGCAAAAGAAATCTTCGCTGCATGATGAGCTCATCCACAGCGGAAGCTGAATAAGATTTTTGCTGAACAATCGCAATGACGCCTTGTGTTGATGATGTGTCGGTAATTTTGTTGAAATCTGCAGTGTTTGCAGCAAAACAGGCGACGCTTTTTTGCCTGGCCAACGCGTCAATTTGTTTTGCGAGTCCGTGTTCGCGAAAATTGTGTGTGTGGATGACCATGTCAAGATGCCAGTTTGACTGGAGTGCTTCAATCACAAACCTGGCGCCTTCGATCAGCAGCTTCCCTTCCTGGATGCGGTATTTTTTCTGTTTGAGGCGGGCAATTTGTTTGACTTGCTGGCGAGAAAGGGACATCATGGTTGGTGCTTTCGCTCGGATTTCGTACGGGCTCGAACGCGCGATGTCGATTATTTAAATTTGGCATCGAGGTGCTTACGAATCGCGCCCACGAGATCGGCGCTATTCACTTCCGTCTGCTCACTTTGCTGCAAATTGCGCAGGGTAAGCTGTCCGGATTCGAGTTCCTGTTCACCGACAATCAGTGCAAATTTTGCATTTGAGCGATTGGCTTCCTTCATCTGTGCCTTTAGACTGCGTCCAAGCAAATCCATGTCTGCGCTGATTTCGTTATCCCGTAGCAAACGCGCGGTTTTCGATGCCCATTCCTGCGCTTTTTCGCCGATGCTGGCTATGAATACATCCAGCGACAAGCTGTTGTCTGTGAGCAGTTTTTCTTCGCGCAAAACCATCAGCAGGCGCTCGATGCCGGCAGCATAGCCGACAGCTGGGGTTGGCTTGCCGCCGAGCTCTTGCGTGAGCAAGTCGTAGCGGCCACCACCACCGAGCGCATTTTGTGAGCCCAAGGCATTGCTGACGACCTCGTAGGCTGTGCGCGTATAGTAGTCGAGTCCGCGCACCAGTCGGTAATCGAGTTCGTAGGCGACCTGATGTTGGTCCAGCAGCGCACACACTTTTTCAAAATGATCGGCTGATGCCTGGTCTAAATGATCGAGCATGCGGGGCGCAGCCTCTGTTTCCGCTATACATCCGGCTTCTTTGCAATCGAACACACGCATCGGATTGCTCTCGAAGCGCTCCTGGCAGGTTTTGCAAAGCTTGCTCAAACGTGGCCGAAGATAGTCACGCAGTGCATTTTTGTACTGTTCCCGGCAGTTTTCATCTCCCACACTGTTGAGCTTGATGGTGAAAGAAGACAAGCCGAGGCTTTTGTAAATATCGAGCACGTTCAAAATGGTTTCAACATCGGCAAACGGTTCAGGGGAGCCAATTAATTCTGCACCGAATTGATGAAATTGCCGGAAACGTCCGGCTTGCGGATTTTCCTGCCGAAACATCGGCGAAATATAGTACAATTTGTTGATAGGGCGCTTCTCGCCAAGCGAGTTCTCGATGAAAGCCCGAATAACCGGCGCTGTTCCTTCTGGCTTAAGGGTTAACGATTTTTTGCCACGATCTTCAAAAGTATACATCTCTTTCGAGACAATATCGGTAAGCTGACCGATGCCGCGTGCAAATAAATTCGTCGCTTCAAAAATGGGCGTGCGGATCTCCTGAAAGCCATAGCGTTGCATGATTCTGTGGATGGTCTTTTCGAGCAGGCGCCAATCACCGGATGTATCCGGTAGGATATCGTGCGTGCCTTTTATTTTCTGGATTGTTTCCATCAGTTGAACAAATTCTCTTCTTCGGATATGATTTCTTTAATCACTGATTCTGGTGTTTCTGCTTCGATTAGCCGCGAACGAAAATCCTTGCGGTGCATCAGGCGGGAGATTCGACTCAATGCTTTGAGATGCGGTCCTGTTTTGCCCGGCGGGCCAACCAATAACCAAATCAGCTGAACCGGCTGTTTATCGATCGAGTCAAAGTCGATGGGTTGCTCGGCAATGCCCAGCGCTGCAACAATGTTCGGAGCGGCGTCGCTCTTGCCGTGTGGAATCGCAACGCCCTCTCCGACGCCGGTGCTCATCACAGCTTCGCGGTCCAATACAGCCTTGAGCACTTTATCCAAATTGTTGATTTTACCTGTTTCGTTCAGCTTTTGAACAAGAAATTTTATAATATCGGTCTTTTTTGATTCCCGCAGTGGCAGAACCACTGTTTCCTTCGAAAGAATATCTGATAGGTTCATTCTTCCTTCCTACACCCTCGTAAAATTCAAGCCATAAATATAAACCAATCAGCGCATGAATTGCAAATTTTTTCTGGAATAATTCGGTCGCGCGAAACGGCAGGTCAAAATGCTGGCTTTCCGTAGATAGATTGGGAAAAACAAGTCCACAATATCCTGTCGGCTGTTGCGATACGAAGTTTGTTGCGATTCAATAATGCTTTTTATAGATTTGCTGAATTTGAAGGCGCAAATCGAGAACAGAAAAAATTTTCTGGAATGGGAATAAAGAGCCGGGTGCAAAATCGTTGGATTGGCCAAATTGTTGAGAATGCCTGTGGCAGCAAACGCTTTTTTTCGAGTAACTATTATCTCCTGGTGTTTAAGCGCAACGACCATTATAGCTCAGCCTCATTCTCCCGAAGCGCAGAAAAGCATGATTGTCGGGCTCGATCATATCCCGCTGGCGGTTGCGGATTTGGAAGCTGCTGCTGAACGCTTTAAACAACTCGGCTTCGCGCTCAAGCCCGGGCGGCCACACGCGAATGGCATTCGAAATCAACATGTCAAGTTCAAGGACGGCACTGAAATAGAGCTGATCACTGCCCCCACTGCTGTCGATGCGCTCACTGCAGAATACCGCCAACATCTTGATGATGGTGATGGCGCGGTATTTCTCGGGCTGTTTGTACCGAATCGGCGTGTGGTTGCCGGGATTCTCGAAGCCCATGGCTGGCGTATCAATCACCAATCCGGCATGCTCACCTTCCCTGAAAACACACCGCTTCGACAATTGTTTTTTGCCGGCAGAAACCAGTCTCCTTCCGACCGCCCTGTGCATTTTCAGCATCAAAATGGCGCTGTATCGTTGTTTGGTGTTTGGCTTGCTGGTGCTGAAGCTGAAAACATACTCGAAGTCATAATAACATTGGCTGGTGAGGTAAGGGAAAAGCCTGCCTGGGTACCGGATGAAACGAATGTGCGAGTTGTTGAGTTGCTGGAGGGCGAAATCGTATTTTTGCCAGAAGATCGTCAGTTGATGATCGGGCGCCCGATCATCGGTGCGACACTGCTCGTGCGTGATTTGCAACAGACGCGCGCCTATTTCAGAACTCATTTTTCGGAAAAAGTTTACGACATAGTCGAAAATGCAACCAGCCTTTTTGTGCCGCCGGCTATTGCTCACGGCGTATGGCTTGAATTTCGGGAAGACATGCGATGACCACGCCCAATGCACCAAATCAGAAGAGCAGAGCCGCAGATGCTGCCGTTCAAATCGAGCAAATGATTGCAAAACAAGGCTTTGTGATGTTGGACGGCGGGCTGGCGACCGAACTTGAACAGCATGGCTTTGATCTGAATCATCCACTCTGGTCAGCGCGTCTCGAAATTTTACAACGCCACCCGGAAGCCATTATGGCAGTGCATGAATCCTACTTGCAGGCAGGCGCGGACATCATCACTGCCGCCAGTTATCAAGCGACCGTGCCCGGTTTTCAAAAGCAGGGATTGAGCGAACAACAAGCGGTGACGTTGTTGCAAAAGACGATTGAAATGGCGTGCACGGCGCGCGACCGTTTTTGCGATGCGAAGCAAACAACCGGATTTCGTCCTTTGGTAGCCGCCAGCATCGGCCCATTTGGTGCCTACCTGGCGGATGGATCCGAGTACTGCGGAGATTACCAGATTTCGGATGCCGCACTGCGGGACTTTCATTTATCCCGATGGCATGCCCTTGCCAAAACAGAAGCTGATTTGTTCGCTTGCGAAACCATTCCAAGTCTGCGGGAAGCGAAAATTTTATTGGAACTTTTACAGGAAACCGAGGGCTTGTTGGCATGGTTCAGTTTTTCTTGCTATGATGGCGAGCACATCAGTGATGGCACGCCGATTCGCGAATGCGCTGCCCTGCTACGGGAGTGTTCCCAGGTCGTTGCGGTTGGCGCTAATTGTACAGCGCCTCGTTTTATCCCGCATTTGATTGCCGAAATGAAGCGCGAAGCACCCTCAATGCAAATTGTTGTCTACCCCAATTCAGGCGAAAGTTATGACGCTGCACAAAAAAAATGGTTTGGCACCAGCGAGCCGCTTGATTTTGCGAACGCAGCAATCACGTGGCAAGCCAATGGTGCGAAGTTGATCGGTGGCTGTTGTCGTACCCGTCCGGCACATGTCCGAGCTATGCGCTCGGCATTACTGCAGCAACCGATCCGTTCATGAAAATCTGGAGAAATAATGAATCTGGAAAACTTTGTCATGCCGATTTTGTCGATGGTGGTTGGGGTGATTTCTCTGTTCACCGATCCAAACAACAGGAGCAGGCGCTGGCTGTTTAGCCTTCTCATCGTCGCTTTGGTATCGACGTCCACATTAGAAATTTTTTTCCGGAATAAAAGTGACGCACAAGCGGAAGAAGATTTGAAGTGGAGCCGCGACCGAATTCGGGAGCTTATCAAGCTGGTGGAAAACGTGCGCGCTAAAACCGAGCAAGGCTTTTCTGATTTGACGGATGTGCTCTCGACATTCGGCTGGCAGCATGAGCGGATTCAGAACGCCAATGTCATCGATGTACAGGAAAGCCTGCAGGCAGAAAAAGAGCGCCAGCTTGCTGCTGCGAAAACTGCCCCGAGTCAACGCAAAAATATTACGATTCAATACTTTCCGAAAGATGTCGATCGGGAAAAAGTCGAGGCTGCGTTGCAAGAGCTTGGATTTCGCCTGGTTGCCGGCCGCACCCGCGTGAGCAACGTCCAGACTAATGCTATCTGGTTCGGCAAGGATGTGCCGGTCGCAGATGTGAAACTGGTTGCATATACACTTATGCGCGCCGGTGTCAAAATCAAAATCATCCGACCTTTTGCGAGAAACGCCGGACGTGATCGGGTGATACAAGTCGGCAGCGATGGCAATTTCATTAACGCCTCGCCTTTGACGGTGCAGGAATTGCGTAACAAAACCACCTTCGAAAGACAGGTGCCGTAGCGGCTTTTGGTCAGAGTCAGATTTGCAATACCGCATACATTTTGCCAATGCTCTAAACGACGTTTCCGGATTCGATCACTTCTGTCAAGCGATTGGCTTATAGGCACATGCCAAGCCAACGAATGAAGGCAACCAAATTGTCCTTGATCACTGCAATGAAATTCAAGTCATTACGGCTGCTTTCGGGTAGAAAAATTTACAAGACGATACCATTTTTTAAAAAGAAATTGGAGGAAAACCACGTTGAAAACTGTAACTTTTGGGGAGTTGATGTTGCGGCTGTCCACACCTGGCTTTTCGCGATTTGTGCAAGCGCAATCATTTGATGTCACCTATGGTGGCGGCGAGGCCAATGTCGCGGCTGCGTTGGCGCAGTTTGGTTTGCAAAGTTATTTTATCTCAAAGCTACCTGCCCATGAAATCGGCCAGGCTGCTGTCAATCACCTGCGGCGATTTGGCGTTAAGGATGATTTCATTGTGCGGGCAGGCGATCGCGTTGGTATCTATTTTTTGGAAACCGGCGCCAGCCAGCGGCCATCTAAAGTGATTTACGATCGCGCCAACTCAGCCGTTTCCGAGATGAAGCCGGAAGAGTTGGACTGGGATGCGGTCTTCGCTGGCGCTGATTGGTTTCACTGGACAGGCATTACACCGGCTTTGGGTGCGGATGCGCAAGCTTGTCTGACTGCAGCATGCGAAGCTGCACGGAAGGCCAAGGTCACTATCAGTTGCGATCTGAATTTTCGCAAAAAATTGTGGACAGAAAAACAGGCTCAAGCTGTGATGCAGCCTTTAATGGAATATGTCGATGTCTGCATTTCGAATGAGGAAGACGCAGAAAAGAGCCTGGGAATGAAAGCCGGCACAACGGACGTCGGCAAGGCTCATCTCGACGAGGAAGGTTACGCTGCATTGTCAGAAAAGCTTAAGAAAACCTATGGTTTCTCCACTGTGGCGATCACGCTGCGCGAAAGTTTTTCTGCCTCACACAATGGCTGGAGCGCGTTGCTTTTGGATGATCGCGATTGCGAAAGCCCATATCGTTCGAAAAGATATGATATTCAGATCGTCGATCGCGTGGGCGGTGGCGACTCTTTCGCCAGCGGGCTAATTTACGGATTGCTGAAAAAAGCCAAAACCACGGAGGCGCTCGAATTTGCGGTGGCGGCATCCTGTTTAAAGCAAACCATCCCCGGCGATTTTAATCATGTCAGCGCAAATGAAGTGGATAAGCTTGCCGGAGGAAGCGGCTCAGGCCGTGTCGAGCGGTAGCTGAACTAAAATTGCGGCCAGGGCGGAACGGCAAGGCGCGCCATCCGTCCCGGCCGAATGACGCTCATCTGAATCGGAGAAATGTGCAGACTGTCCAAAAGCGCGTGGTTGATGGATATGTCTGCATTCTGCCGCAAAGTACGCACGGTATCCGGGAACGTGTCGCGTGCAGCCGCACCAGGCAGAATTCCCGTTGAGGCCATAAAGTGCTGTGTTAAAAAATAGTCTCGCCACATCTGCACTTCGTTATGAACCGCCGGCAAGTCGCCAAATCCTTTTTGCAGAGCGATCTCACCTAAAATTTCATTTTCCACCACAAATTTGATATCCGCGAGTATCTGCGCACGCCGTTCGTCTGGCGGCTTGGCGGTCAGATCGACGCCACGCGCCCACAGTTTGAGCAGAATTTCTTCCAGAGTAAATAATCCACCGCTAAAAACCACCAGCGGCTGCTGCAGTGCCGTCTCATATTTTTTCTTGAAATGGTCGTTCGGTATTTTGGTGTCTGGCGTGGTTTGTTGCGGCGTGGCCTGGTCAAATTCGGACTCATTGGCCGCAAGCCGGTCGAGAACAATACGCAAGATATTATTTTTGACGGTCACATTTTTTTCATTGAGCATTTGGCCAACATACCTGTTGGCCGCAGCATTGTATTTGCGCACGGACAAGACCTTTTCGACAGTACTGTACTTTTGCAAAATTTCATATTCTGTTAATCGTGGCTTGAAATGCTCTTCTATTTTTTGAAGGACAGCGAAACCCTGCGAGAAAGCGACGATTGAGGAGTGCTCTCCAGTCTGCATGGCAAAAAGCACCTGCTCGAGGGCAGGCTCCATTTGCCCCCAAGAAACGGTTTCGGTGTAAAGCGCCGGATCAACAGGCTGGCTATAAAGCGAGTCAATGGCGCTGCGAAATGGCAGACCTTGTTCTAAGAGCGAATGGAATTGCTGCACAAATGCGCGGCTGGTTGATTTGAACACGGCAACTTGAATCAAGCGGTTGGATTTTTGGACCGCAGCCCGCACCTCATTTGAATCTACTGAAGCTTCTTTTTGCAATTCATCTTCGAGCATCGCCCGAATTGCAGCCTCGAGTTGGATGGCGCGGAGTTGCTCCCGGTAAACGAGCGATGTGTCGAGTTTGGCGCTTCTTGCAGCTTGTGCCATCAGCTTTTCGCCGATGAGTCGCTCCAGCAAGGCAGCATTGCCAGACTTCCCTTCAAAAACCACCGGTCGCGGAGCAGGAGACAGCTCTGCACGTTGAAAGAAGGCATCCTTGCTGATTTTGTCCATACCGACCGTAGCAATGACCTCGTTTTGAGGCGATGTTTGATGTTGGCATGCTGCCAAACTGAACAAAGCAGCTAAAAGGAAAAGTGAACTGGATAGATGGATGCATGAAGTTTTGCGAAATAAAAGCAAAAAAAATGACATGTGATACATTAAGACAATTTTCCTTGACATTCCAGCTTTAAAAGTATACCATCCGGCATAGTTGTCTATACAACTGGCCAAATTTGTCGTTTTCTCAGATTGCATGCAAGCGTTTATATCGTTGCTGCCGATACCATGTCTATTGTGAAAAAGAGCATGGCACACATCGCGACAGCAGGTTTTGTATCAAAAAAGCAAGCACGCTACTATGAAACGATCCTTTCTTCTTTCGTTCATCCTGCTTCTTCCTGCCATTTCATTTGCCGGGACTACTGGAAAAATCCAGGGTCGCATCATCGAAAAAGATACAAACGAGCCCGTTATTGGCGCGAACGTTATCCTGCTTGGCACCACACGCGGCGCTGCAACGGATGCGGATGGCATGTTTTTTATTCTAAATGTCAAGCCTGGGGTATATGAAATACAGGCATCCGCCATTGGCTACACCAAGGTCAAAATGACAAACATCCGCGTCCAAACCGACCGCACCACCAAGGTTGATTTTGAACTTGAGGCTACCATTATTGAAGGCAGCGAGGTCGTCGTTGTTGCCGCACGCCCGATTTTAGAAAAAGATCGTACCAACACAGCAGCCTATGTGAATGCTGAACAGATAGAAAAGTTGCCGGTGCAGGAAGTGCAGGATGTGCTGCGGCTGCAAACCGGTGTGGTGCTCGATGCGGCAGGAAGACTGCACTTGCGCGGTGGCCGCAGCGGCGAGGTCGCCTATTTGATCGACGGCATTCCAGTAACAGACCAATTTGGCGGCGGCAGCACCATCGAAATTGAGAATGGCTGGATTCAGGAATTGCAAGTCATCAGCGGTACCTTTAACGCCGAATATGGCCAGGCCCAGTCTGGTGTGATCAATGTCGTGACAAAAGAGGGCAGTCCGAAATATCAAACCCGCGCCAGTGTGTACACGGCCAGCTATTTGAGCGGACGCGACAATGTGTTTCTAAATATCGACGATTACCGGCTTGCGGAAAAAAATGCCGAGTTGAATTTTTCCGGCCCGCTTAAATTTCTCCCCGAAGGCGCATTTTATCTGAACGGCCGCTTTAATACCACCGATGGCTGGCTCTTTGGTCAACGGCTAACCCGCATCGAAGACACCGTGCCAATTCAAAGCTATGTGCACGTGGCACAACAGCAGCAAAGCGATGAACAGCGGCTTGTCGGGATTCGCATCCCGGATTCGCTGCAAACCGGCGACGGCGCTTTCGTGCCGATGAATCCGCGCGACAAAATTGCTCTGCACGGGAACCTGACCTTCCGCCCACATCGCAATGTCAAAGTTGGCTACTCGCTTTTTTATGACGATCAGGAGTGGAAAAATTACAGCGATGCACGCCGGTACTCCCCGGATGGCCAAACCACCGTTCAGAAGCGCGGCTACAATAACTTGCTAACGCTGACCCATACGGTATCTTCCAGAACCTACTATCGCATCGGTTTTTCGCTGCACGCCAAAACCCAGGAGAGCTTTCTGTTTGAGGACGGACTCGATCCACGCTATCAAGGCGTCGCATACAGCACAGATGGTTTTATTTTTGGCGGCACCAGCAACGGCCGTTCGAAATATTCCCAAACGACATCTTTGGCGAAGTTTGATTTAACCAGCCAGGTTGACCGCCACAATCTGATCGGGATTGGCGCGGAGATGAAATATCATAAAATCGAAAACAGTTCCTTTACGACGGTATCGGATGGGCCTGTATATCAAGCACCAAAGTTGCGTATTCCAGCCCCCAATACTGCCGGTAACAATTATTATGAGCAAAAGCCGCTCGAATTTTCCGGATATATTCAAGATAAAGTCGAGCTCGACGAGATCATCCTCAACGCCGGGATTCGATTTGATTACTGGGATTCGCGCGGGTATGTGCCGATCGATTTGCAAGCCACGACGGACCCAACCAACGGTATTCGGCTCTCTTCAGCATTGAAGTCGGCCTCTGTCCATTCGCAATTGAGCCCTCGTTTTGGCCTGGCCTATCCGATTTCCGATCAAGGCGTGATCCACGTCTCATACGGTCACTTCTTCCAGATTCCGCAATTTTCTTACATGTTTACCAATTCAGAATTTGAAATAGAGTTGGGCGATTTGGAAACCATCATGGGCAATGCCGACCTGAAGCCTGAAAAGACCGTTGCCTACGAAATTGGCTTGCAACAAGCCTTAACGGATGACTGGAAATTGGAAGCAACTGTCTATTATAAGGATATTAAAAATCTGCTCGGGCAGGAGATCATCAACACGCGCGATAAAAAAGTTTATGCCCGCTACATCAATCGCGATTACGGCAACACACGTGGATTCATCGTATCGCTGATCAAAAAATTCTCAAATGGCTTTTCCGGCACCCTGGACTACACATATCAGTCAGCACGTGGCAATGCCTCGGATCCGAATAGCGTTTTTACCGATTTTCAGTCACGGCCACCACGGGAAAGCGAAAAACAAGTTTTGCCATTGGATTGGGATCAAACTCACACTCTCAACGCGACAGTTATCGTTGGCAAGCCCGGCGATTGGAATCTCGGCGTCATTGGGCGTTTGCAAACCGGGCAGCCGTACACCCCATCCAATCCTGGCAGCGCCTTAACAACACAGTTTAAAAACAGTGAGCGCAAGCCGACACAATTGATCGTGGATTTGGATCTTTCGAAGAATCTCAAGTTGAGCGGGCGGGATTTTCGTTTGTTTGTTCGTGTATACAATCTTCTCGATCGATTGAACGCGCGCAGCGTTTTTACGAGCACTGGTAATGCAAGGCAGCCTTATCGTACGCTTGCAGAAACAGAAATACTTAACCGCAATCCCAATTTTACTCTTCAGGAAATAGACTTGCGTCCGGATTTTTATCTCGAGCCGCGCCGGGTGTTGGCAGGGCTGCGGGTCGATTTTTAGCGAAACGAATGAGCACTTTGAAAAAACAAATAGTCATCAACTCAACAAATTTTCAAATGAAGCGAATGCTATTGATCCGAACAGGCTTGCGGGGCGCATTGATCCTCGCATTTGCGATGTCATTCTTGCCGCTTTCCGCCCAGGAAAAACCTGTCGATTTGAAAAAAATCAAAGGCCGTGATCAACGCCGTACCGGCATTCACGATGGCAATTTGGTTTTTACGCGCTATTCAAATTTTGGCAATCTCGGCTCGCGCTTCGAGCCCCCGAAAATGGAATGGCCCAAGGGCTCCGGGCAGTGGTACGGCTTCGAATTTATTATGATGGCGGGAGCGGAAGTCGTCGATCTTAATGGCAATTTTTACCATATCGTTTCTGAAAATTACACCAATCCAGGCTCGTTCGATATCAGTCCGGATGGTACACACACTTACGGTTGGGAGCCATTGGAAAATTATTTTAATGCAGGCCCGGCCAATTTCGATAATTTTCCGGCAATGAGCCATCGTTCCGAAACCTGGCCGCTAACCTGGCCAGTCGATTATCCCGGCGTTCCGGGCAGCCGCGACGGCTTGTGGAATGGCGAGTTCGGTGCATTCGTGCGCGCCGATCAGGAAAGCTATTATGTGATGGATGATCGCAACAACGATGAATTCGATTATTTTCCATTCATCGGCAGCAGTACGGATTCGGCCGATTTTCCGGCCGGGCGTCGCGGGTTGGGCCTGGAGGTGGCGGTGCGCGGCTATCAATGGGTCAATGTCGAAGCCGAGGATATTTTAATCGTCCGCTACGATATCAAAAATATCAGCGATAAAAATCTCGACAAAATGGTATTCGGCATGTACGTCGATCCGGCAGTCGGCGGTGAAGGCGATTCGGTTGACGATTTCGCCGACTTTCGAAAAGATGACGATATTGTGTATATGTGGGATCTCGATGGCATCGATAATCAGGGCCGCCCCGGTGTAGGCTACTTTGGCTTTGCGTTTCTCGAAAGCCCGGGGGATCCGCTCGATGGCGATGATAATGATGAAGATGGCCTGGTCGATGAACGCCAGGACAATGAGCGCGGTGAGTTGATTTTTGGGCCGATCGGCAATTTTGGCGAGCCCAAGCTGCACTGGGAAGGCGATGAAGATGGCGATTGGCTCACTTATTTTGATGCCAACGAAAACGGTCAATGGGATGCGGGTGAAGAAATTAACGACGACAAAGGATCAGATGGCGTTGGGCCGGATGACGAAGATTATCGCGGTCCCGATGGCGATGGCACAGAAGGCAATGGCATGCCGGATTTTGGCGAGCCCAATTTTGGCAAAACCGACAATGATGAGTCTGACCAAATCGGGTTGACGAGCTATGTGTTGCGTCCGGCGGGCAATGTCAGCGATGATGAGCGCACGTGGTCAGAAATGCTGCCGGGCGTTTTCGGTGGCAGTGTACCCAGTAATTTAGCTTTTATTTATGGGTCGGGCTATTTTTCGCTACCGCAGGAAGAGACGCGCAAGTTTGCCATTGCTTGCCTTTTTGGGCGCGATTTTGACGATATTTTGCGCAACAAGCGTACGATGCAGCGCATTTACGATGCCGATTATTCGTTTACGAAACCGCCGCGCAAGCCAACACTTACGGCTGTGGCGGGCGACCAGCAGGTGGTGCTGATGTGGGATGATCGTGCCGAACGCTCCCGCGATCCCATTTACGGCCGTGATTTCGAAGGCTACCTGATTTACCGCTCGACCGACCCATCTTTTAATTCAATTAAAGAAATCACCGATTCTTTCGGCAATCCGATTTTGTGGAAACCGATCGCACAATTTGACCTGGACAACGGTCTGCAAGGCCCGCACCCTGTACCGATCGGTCAGACCGGCACGGCTTTCAATTCCGGAAACGATACCGGATTGCGGCATTTTTATGTAGATCGTGGCCTGGAAAACGGCCGCACCTACTACTATGCTGTCGTTTCCTATGATGCTGGCTACGATGTCGATTTTTTCAGCCGCGGTATATCGACTATCGACAAGCTTACACCGGTGGCGCCTTCCGAATGCTCAAAAATCATTCAGACCGACTTGGTCGGCAATGTCACATTTATCGATGAAAACTGTGCTGTCATGGTGCCGAATGCGCCGAGTGCTGGTTTTGTGGCGGGAGGCATCGAAGGTGAAGTGGAGAAAATCGGGCCTGCAACCGGCACGCTGGATATCGAAGTGTTGCTTCCGGATAGCGTGGAAGATGGCCAAACGTATCGTGTTTCCTTTACAGACACAACCGAGGCGCGTCTGACCTCTGGCCTTATTATCGAAAATACCACCAGTGGCGAGATTTTGTACCGGCAAAATCCCATCGATAGTCTGGTTTTGTCGCTTCGAATGATCGATGGAATGCTGTTTAATATTAACAATGTGCCTGTTGCTACACCACAAATCCATGGCTGGACAGATGGCAATAGCAATCTCGCTGCTACCGTCGACCTCGAAGTATCCGGCCGAACGGTTGCGCTACCGGAAGATATTGAGATCCGTGTCAAAGATGGCGTGGTAGATACTTCTTTCACAGGTTTTCCATTTGTAACCGGCACGCCGGTCAATTTCGAGATTTGGGGCCTGACAACAGGTCAGCGCTACAAGTTTGTTTTGGAAGAAACCGATAATCCTGACGGGGTCTTGAGTCCAGGTGATATGGTGACCATGGCGTTCAATATCCAGGGATTTCGTTTTAATCTCGGCTGGAAGTTTAGCTTTTCAGCGCCCGCAGGCGAAGACTATCGTCCACCGCAGCCCGGCGATGTGTATCGTTTGCTGGTGAGCAAACCATTTTCATCGGCTGATGAATATATCTTTCAGACTCGCGGCTCTCGTGTTGAAGAACAACTCGCGAAAACAGAACTCGATGACATTTATGTTGTGCCGGACCCCTATGTCGTCAATGCTTCCTGGGAAAAGCCATTGTTCTTTTCATCAGGGCGGGGTGAGCGCCGCATCGACTTTGTCAATTTGCCGGCGCGCTGTACAATACGCATTTATACCGTTGCCGGTAAACATGTGCAAATACTTGAGCATGATTCACCGATCGATAAGGGCGCAAAAAGCTGGGACCTGGTCTCGAAAGATGGCTTGACCGTCTCCTTTGGCGTTTACATTTTTCATGTTGACGCGCCGGGCATCGGTGAAAAAATCGGGAAGTTCACGCTCATTAAATAGAAAATGCCTATGAAAAGCTTTCTGTACGGATTGCGCGTTTGTTTGGGGATAATCCTGGTGCCAATTATTTTGCTGGCTCAGGAAGAAGCCGATTTGTTGCCGACAAATTTTGCCACAGATATCACCAATTCCGGTACCAACGCAGCATCTTTCCTCACGATTGGCGTCGGTGCCCGCGCACAGGCGATGGGTAACGCTTCGATTGCCATCAACGCGGATGCCTCGGCGCTCTACTGGAATCCCGGGGCCGTGGCAAGTTTGAACGGATTTAGCCTGGTGGTCGATCATACCGAATGGCTGGCGGACACAAAGCTCGACTTTATCGGAATGGTTTTTCCGATCCCGCGTGTTGGTGCTTTTGGTGTCAGCGTCCTGTCGCTGCAAAGCATTTCAGATCAGCCGGTGCGCACCATTTTGCAGCCCGATGGCACCGGTGAGACTTACAGTGCAGGCAATCTTTCTTTGGCCGCCACACTGTCGTTGTCGCTCACCGACCGCTTTGCGATTGGCGTGACTGGCAAATACATCAATGAAAGTTTGTGGAATGAAACAGCGGCAACCTTTGCTGCAGATATTGGTGTGGTTTACCAAACGCGCTTGCCGGGCTTGCGTCTGGCGGCAACGATTTCCAATTTTGGTGGGGATATGAAGCTCAGCGGCCGTGACTTGGTGCGGCCTTACGATGATGATCCCGGCAATTACAGTAACGACCGCCTGAATGTCGCACTCAAAACCGATGCGTTTCCATTGCCATTATATTTTCGATTCGGTTTTGGCTATACGCTGCTCAATACCGGGATGAATCAATTTCTTGTCACAGCCGACTTGTTGCATCCATCGGACAGCAATGAAGCCATCAATTTCGGCGCAGAATATATTGCCTTTAAAACACTTTCATTGCGGGGTGGTTATCGTTCCATCTTTGAGAAAGATCGTTTGGGTGGCATGACATTTGGCGTCGGACTTTCAAGGCCGCTCATTGGCGGTTTGAATTTGGGTTTTGATTATAGTTATGCAGATTGGGGGATACTGGAAAACACACAACGCATCTCAATTTCGTTGAGCTATTGATCGCTGATTCCAAATAGCTTTCGAGCCCAGCGATCTAATTGAAAGGCCTTTCCATCTATGCAATCCGATTATGCTCATCTCATCCCCATGTATTACACCATTGCTGAGGATATTCGCCGCGATATCCGGGAAGGCAAGTACAAGGATGGCGACCAGGTGCCGAGCGAGTTCGAACTGGCGAGACACTACCAGGTCAGTCGTGGCACAGTACGCCATGCGATCACCATTCTTTTTCAGGACGGTCTACTGCGCCGTAAGCAGGGAGCTGGCACATTTGTCACCAATCGCAAAATCGAGCAGAATTTCCTTAAACTGATGGGGTTCACCGAGGTGATGCACGCTCACAATCTGCAAGCCAATGCCAAATTGCTGCGTGTTGATGTGCTGCAGCCACCACAACATATTTGTGACTTGCTGCAAATTTCCTCGTCGGAAAAGGCTGTTTACATCGAGCGCGCCCGCTATGGCGGGGATGAGCCTTTGATTGTGGAGAGATCATTTTTTGTCCATCGCCTTTTTGAGCCACTGCTTGAATTTGATCTTGAAGAATCTTCAATTTATGAACTTTTAGCCACAAAAACCAATGTGCGCCTTGGTCAAGCACGACAGAGCATCGAAGCCAGACTGTGCGGCCCGGAAGATGCCAAAATTTTAAATGTGCCATTGGGCAGCCCGATGCTGTTGATGAAAAGGCAGATTTATGATGATGTCGGACAAGCTTTTGAGTATTCTGAAGATACCTATCGCGGTGATCGTTTGAAATTTACCATCAAAACGACGCCTTACAGCCGTGCCGAAAATTGGCAGCTCGCGACAGTCAGCGCGGCTCCACTGACGATGAATTCGGCGGACGATGCCGGACCATGAAGATGGAATCGAATTTTATTCGAATCTAAAACCATTCACCACCCCCAATCAAGAGGAGGAAGGTCTATGAAAAGACGCTACATGGTTTATTTGTTGCCCATGACAATATTGCTGATGTATGGCATGGCATTCGGGCAAAACCAATCACCCTTGATCGTCAATGAGATTCTCGCCGATCCCGACGGTACGGTCGAGCTTGGTGATTCAAACGGTGATGGCATCCGTAGCAGTACTGAAGATGAATTTGTGGAGTTGGCCAATGCCACTTCCGATACCCTTGATTTGACCGGTTGGATGGTTGGCGATGACGAGTCGATCAATTTCCGGTTTCCTGATGGCTATTTGCTCCCGCCGCGCACGATCATCGTGATTTTCGGTGGCGGTGACATCAGCAACGCGCCGGGCTATGACGCCGACCTGCTCAAAACACGAGCTTTCAGTGCGGACAGTACCGTCGGCAATGGCTTGGCCAATGGCGGTGATTTTGTCGTACTTTTGTCGCCTGATAGTACCATGAATGCCTATGTTTCCTATGGTGGACTGGCAAATACCGGTGATCCACCCGGCGATGGCGCAGCAGGTTTGACGTTTGCGTTTGCTGGCAGCGCAGCCGAAGCAGGCAATATGAATACCTCACTCACCCGCTTCCCTGATGGAAACACTGTCGATGCAGATCCATTTATTTTGCACAACACCGTGGTTGAAGCGCCATATTCACCAGGCACGACTGTCGATGGACTACCCGCATTTCCCAAGCCAACACCGCCGGTTTTTCTGATTATCAATGAAGTGCTCGCTGATCCCGCGACCAGCGTTGAGCTTGGCGATGCCAACATGGATGGTACGCGCAGTTCCAGCGAAGATGAATTCGTCGAACTGGCCAATGCTGGCCCGGATACCGTTGATTTGACCGGTTGGCAGCTGGGTGATGATGAAGATATCAATTTCACTTTTCCAGATGGCTATAAATTGGCGCCACGTGAACTGTTGGTAGTTTTCGGCGGTGGCGATGTCTCGAATGTACCGGGCTATGACCCAGACACGCTCAAAACCAAAGTGTTCAGTGCCGGTGGCATGGTCGGCAATGGCTTGGCCAATGGTGGTGAGGTTATCCTGCTGCTTTCGCCCGATGGCACCTATGATATGTATCTCGCTTATGGAACCAAATCCGGAACGGGCGGCCCAGCCCCGGGTACCTATCCTGAAGGCACTGAATTCGAGTTTGAAATCGATATTTCGGTGCTGGCGGGCGCAGACAATGCTGTAACGCGTTTCCCTGATGGCAATATCCTGGTCACCGATCCTTTTGTGCAGCATTTATCGGTAAGCGACAAGCCTTTTTCTCCTGCGCAAACCATCGATGGTAAATTTTTACTGCCGAAGCCAACCCCACCGATTACTGTAGTCGTGAATGAAATTTTTGCCGATCCGGGCACCTCGCTTGAAAACGGTGACGCCAACAGAGATGGTGTGATCGATGCGCTGCAAGACCAGTTTGTCGAAATTACCAATCCGAGCGATGAAGCGGTTGACCTCTCCGGCTGGCAACTGGGTGATGGCAGCGGCTTCACGTTTACGTTTCCATCCGGCTACTCGATTGCATCACAGGCAATTGTGGCGGTCTTTGGTGGCGGTGATGTCAGTAGTGCGCCGGGCTATTCCGCTGATCCAGTGATGACACGCGTGTTTGTCGCCAATGGCAGTATTGGTGATGGTTTGGACGCAAGCGGCGATCATGTAACACTCGTTTCTGCCGACGGTACGTACGATACCTATCTCGCTTATGGCTCTGCCAGTGGAATGGGCGCACCGGGCGGTGATGCCTTCACCGGCATAGAGTGGGAATTTGAAGTGGACGTTGCTGCTGTGGCCAATCAAGATAATTCGATTACCCGCAGCCCCGATGGCGAATTCATCGAGGCCGATCCTTTTGTGCAGCACTTGACAGTGAGCGAGAACGCTTTTTCGCCGGCACAAACAATAGCAGGCCTTCCCAGTCTCGACGCCTTCGTCGATGTACCCCACCCGTGGGGCACGGGCTATGCGCTGGCATACAATTATATGGAGCGCGATCGTGTCGAAGTGCGCGATGCCGCGCAATTGGTCCCCATCGCTATGGACTCCGGTACTGTCGAGATGTGGTTCCGGCCGGATTCGGTTATTGCAGATGCGACGCATCCGCCGGATTTCACTTATCTGTTCAGCAAAAACCTGAGCGGCAATCAGGTCGGCGATTTGGGGATTGCCTGGCCGCGCGGTCAGGGACGGCTACAGTTCTTCCTGCAGGATGGGGTCGGCCCAACCGAAGATGTGTGGTCACATCCGGAAGAGTTTGGCAATATGTTTTTTCCACGCTGGTACCATCTCGCTTGTACCTGGAAATTGGGCGATTCTCTCAGAATGTTTATCGATGGCAAGTTGATTGACACGTCACCGTCGACCTTTCCAGTGCTTGGTGGTGAGCAGATTTTTGCTATCGGGAATGGCTCCGTCGACTTGTTCGATGCTCGATTTGAAGGCTTTCGCGGCATGATCGATGAAGTGCGCTTTTCGTTGAACGTCCGTTATACGCAAAGCTTCGATTTGCCCACGCAACCCTATACCCCCGATCAGTTCACACTGGCTTTGTGGCATATGGATGAGGGCCAGGGCGCGATTGCTGAAGACGTGACAGGCAACGGCTTCACCGGCTACCTCGGTGGCACCGGCGAAGATTCGGTGGCGTCAAGGCCTCAGTGGGTAGACCTTGCAACCATGACTGACATCAACGAACGCGCTGGTGAAGTGCCTGAGCAATTTACGCTCAGCAACAACTATCCGAATCCATTCAATCCATCAACACAAATCGACTTTACTGTGCCTCGCGCAGCAAACGTCGAAATTACTGTTTTCAATATTCTTGGCCAAAAAGTCAAGGTGTTGATCGACCGGAAAATGAAACCCGGCACCTACACGACCAATTTCAACGCCAGGGAAATCTCAACAGGCATGTATTTTTATGTGCTGAAGGTGGATGGCCAGCGGATGTTCACTCGCAAAATGATGCTCATTAAGTAATCGATTTGGCCATGCAGTTTACCGACTTAAGGTGCTGCATGGCCACCCTTTTTTTATTATAATCTCAATACGTGTGAAGTTGTGATCTTTACAGACTGGTAATTGAAGCGAATGATTGTTGAGTTTTACACGCTGCGGTTTCTGTTTGTCTTTTGTGCACTGATGCTGCTGTCGGCAATGGCTTTCGCAAATGGCGTGACGTTTCGCTATTTGCCGGGACGACCGGATATTTCATCCCCGATGGTGATCAGAAATGTCAATGTTGGACCATTGCTGGAATTGACGGAACTGCCTGCGCGCGGGCCCGGAGGATGGGGGATGAGCGCGCCTTTTTCGGCAGAGTTCGACGATGATGCAGCGATTTTGTATAGTGCTGACACCGTCTCTGCCCGGCAGATCATCGGCCCGCGCATGACCGTTGAATGTTGGTTTATGCCATTTGCCGTTTCAGATACAGTCCATTTGCTGAGCAATCAAAGGTGGCAATCTGACAGCGATGGTTTCACGCTTTATCTCGAACAGGGCTTGCCGGTTTTTGCATTTACATTTGGCAGCAAAAGCTACGTGGCGCGCGGGCAGTCGGCACTACTCGCCAACGAAAAATATTGGCTGAGCGCCTCAGTTAACTATAGTGGTTCGAGTATTGAGTTGCATCTCTATGTCAATGGCCGGCGCGTTGCTGAGACTGAAGAGAGTGTCGTTTTTACAGATAAATTTACCCTGACCGGCCCGTTTTTTATTGGGACGAAAGTGACTGGCGATGCACCGAATATCGAAATGCAGTCTGGATTTGCCGGCAATCTGTTTGGCGCTGTGGCCAAAGTTTACGTAGCACCGGAGCGCTATCTCAATACGCCAGCGGCCTTTGACGGCAGTGGTTATTTCGGCCTGCCGATGTATCATGATTACCCGATCGGTAGCACCAGCTTGCCAGCCGATATTCGCATCTCTGCCAGTGAAACCGAATTGGGACAATCGGTTTTTGTACCATACACCAATGATTTTTATATTTTGCAGGGAATCGCGGGCCGACATGAAACCATTGGTGATGAGGCAATTTCGATGGTTTACATGTCAGCGTATCATCGCCTGCGCGACGGCAGCATTGAAACCCAAAATTCGATTGTTGTTGAAATGGATGCCACACGCGATTTGATGGTGCGACGATGTTTTCGTTTGGCTGGTGTGTTAAAAACAGCGCATGTTGGTGGCGTGGCCTATGGCTACAATGCGCTGTATGTCGCATCACGTGGCCTGGTGGAACGCTACCCGCTGCCGGCTTACCAGGACGGTGATGACAAATACATTGACCTGTTACCCGATCCGGCCGGTGCGATTGACGTGCTGGGTAGCGCCTCGTTTGTTTCCATGGAAAACGACACGCTGTGGGTTGGTGACTTTCGCTGGCCGGAGGAAGGGCAAGGCTATTTGTATGGCTATCCAATGATGGGAAATGGTTTTCCTGTTTCCGGTCAGCCGCCGCGTATTTATGCTTTGCCAAAGCGTGTACAGGGTGTTGATTTCTTTACGTTTCAGGGCCAGCGGTTTTGTTTTATGTCGTTAAGCGGCAGCAGCACCGTCAGCGAATTGCTGCGGGTGCGAGCTGAAGACCTGCGCGCCAATCAAATTGCACCTATCGACACAACCTTCATTTTGCCGCGAGGCGGCGAAGATCTCGCTTTTTTCCCGGATGGTACGCTCTGGTCCGGCTCCGAATCCGGCTCCGACCATTTTCAAAAGCGGCCCAGCCCATGGGCACAATTTTTTCCGTTTATATACTCGATTCCGCCACAGGTTCTGTTCGGTGATATCGCGCCGGTAACAGGCATTCGGGAGCAGGCAGCGCAAGGCCAGCCGCAAACGCCGAATTTGCAAATTTTGAGCTATCCAAATCCATTCAACAATCATCTCCGCATCGTCATCGATGGTGTGCGATCTGCACCGGTGAATTTGCGAGTAGTCGATGTCTTGGGGCGCGAAATTGCCCAATTGCTGCACAATGTAAACGTGGCTGGCACACATGCCCTCAACTGGGATGCATCTGCTGTGCCATCAGGTCAATATTTTTTGGTGCTCGAATCCGCGGGAGATGTCAAAGTCGCCTCTTCGCTGTTGATCAAATAGTTGCCATTCGCATGGAAAAAGATTTTACTGCATCCGCGCTAAACCATACCCAAGTGCTTCAAAAAATGGCGCGCGTGCGCTGTTTCGCCCTCGACCTGGATGGTACCTTTTACCTCGACAATCAACTCTTTCCGTTTTCTCTCGCTTTTGTCAATCATTTGCGCGAAGCGAAGATCGACTATATCTTTGTCACCAACAATAGTTCGTTGAACGCAAAAGATTATCTGAGCAAGCTTCACCGCATGGGGGTGCCGGTTGAGCAGCGCCAAATTTATACTTCCGGTGACGCTACAATCCATTATTTGGCGGAACACAGCCGGCAGCGTGACATTTATTTGCTCGGCACAGAAAATCTGCATCTCGCTTTCCGCGAATATGGCTTTCAAACAGAATCACAGAAACCGGATTTTGTTGTGATTGGATTTGATAAGACCTTGACCTATGATAAGCTCAGTCGGGCATGTCGATTTATTCGTGCCGGTGTACCATTTATCGCTACACACCCGGATTTGAATTGCCCGATGCCTGGTGACGACATGATTCCCGATTGTGGCGCCATTTCAGCTGCGATCGCTTCAGCAACAGGTGTACAACCGAAATTTATCGGCAAGCCGAACAAAGAGATGATCACTGGCTTGCTGCAGCGTGCTGGCGTTGCAAACGATGAATTGGCAATTGTCGGTGACCGGCTGATGACCGACATCCAAACCGGCATTCAGCATAATATTTTCAGCATATTGGTGCTCTCCGGCGAAACCCGCCGCTCTGATTTGCAGTGCGCTTCGATTCGACCAGACCTGGTTGTGTCTGATTTGAGCGCATTACATCACTTGCTGCGAGACGTTCACCGTTAACAATGGGAAATTGAAGATCATGCCCGAACCTGCCAAGCAGCAACTGGCGATCTCGCAACAATTTGCCGCCGCACGCAAGAAACGCCGATTGCTTGACAATCTGCGCGCCTGGGGGTACATCTCTCCTGCGACAATTTTATTCTTGATTTTCACATTTGTGCCGATGTTTTTTGCACTATATGTGAGTTTGCATCGCTGGAACCTGCTGAAGCCGATGCAATGGTATGGCGTCGGTCACTATCTCGATGCGCTCAGTAACTCTGATTTCTGGAATTCGCTATGGGTGACAGCTTATTATGTGCTCGGTTCGGTGCCGATCAAAATCTGTTTTGCGATTCTCATTGCCAGCATCCTCAATCAAAAAATGCGCGGTATCGGTTTTTATCGGCTGATGATATTTTTGCCGGTGATCACATCATTTGTAGCCGTTTCCATCGTATGGAAATATTTTTACAATCCGCAATCCGGGCTTTTTAATTACGTTCTCGGCCTGTTTGCGCTTGGGCCAATAAAATGGCTGCAGGATCCCAATTGGTCGATGCCGTCGTTGATTTTACTGGCTGTCTGGAAGGGGATCGGATACGATATTGTGATCTTTTTGGCGGGTTTGCAGGCCATCCCGTCAATGTACTATGAGGCAGCAGCGATCGATGGCGCCAATCGCTGGCAGCGCTTTCGGCAGGTAACGCTGCCCTTGCTGTCGCCGGTGGTGTTTTTGGTGGTGATTTTGGACATCATCAACGCCTTTCAAATGTTCGTGCCATCTTTCGTACTTACGCGCAATGGCGGACCGTTACAAACGACCAATGTCATCACGCTTTACATTTATAATCAGGCATTTAGCTACTTGAAAATGGGCTATGCTTCGGCGATTTCTTATATCTTGTTTTTTATTATTTTGGTGTTCACGATTCTCAATTTTAAACTCGGCGAAAAACGGGTGCACTATCAGAGCTGATCGATCAGAGCAGTTTGGTGAACATGATTTTGAACACAAGGCGAACCGTGAAGCAATTCGATGCGAAAAAGCTTTTGCATTTGTTACTGATTACTGTTGCCGTCCTGATGAATTTGCCGTTTATCTGGATGATCTCCACCGCTTTTAAAGCGCCGGATGAGGTGTTCAGTATTCCACCGAAATGGATTCCTGATCAACTGATGTGGGAAAATTTCAGCAATATGTGGCATGCTGCACCATTCGATATTTATTTGTTGAATTCGCTGATCGTCTCTGTCATTGGCGCGACCGGGACGACAATCATCGGAGCGCTGGCGGCTTTTGGTTTTGCAAAGCTCGAGTTTAAGGGCAAAAATATCATCTTCTTTCTGTTTTTAATGACGACCATGATCCCGCTGGAAGTGCGCGTGATTCCGAACTATATTATTGTGAAGAGTTTTGGCTGGCTGGACACCTTCGAAGCGCTCATCATCCCGGGATTGGCGAGTGCATTTGCCATCTTTTTATTGCGTCAATTCTTTCTCGGTATCCCCCGAGATCTCGACGATGCTGCCACCATCGATGGGTGCAGCAGGTTGCGATATTTATTCACGATTATTTTGCCTCTTTCCAAGCCGGCGCTGCTAACGGTCTGGCTGTTCATGTTTATCCGAAGGTGGAACAGCCTGTTATGGCCGCTGGTGGTAACCAACCGCGATGAGATGCGTGTGGTGCAGGTCGGTTTGGCATCCTTTCAGGACCACTTTGGCGTGGAATGGGGCGAATTGATGGCAGCATCAACACTGGTCGCCATCCCGATTATGATTGTCTTTTTATTTGTACAGAAACACTTTATCGAAGGCGTGGCTCGCGTTGGCATAAAAGGTTGAACAGAGCACCATGAAAAGATTTTTTTTAAAAATGAATCCCTGGAAAAGTGTGCGAAACACCCAATCCGTGAAGAAAGCAACAAAGCTGAGCCTGGTGTTGCCGCTGATTTTAGCGGGCTTTGTTCTGGCATGCGGTACCCGCTGGCAGCGTGATACCGGCGGCAAAACCAATATAACCCTATGGTACTCCCTCGGTGGCCGCTACTCCAGGCCCATGTTGAACATCGTCGAACAGTTCAATGCGATGCAGGATTCCATTTTTGTGGAAACGTCCTATCAGGGCAATTATGGGCCGGCATTTCAAAAAATTTTAGCATCGGTCGTCGCTGAAAATCCACCCACGCTGGCGCAGGTAGTGGTACAACTTGGTCCGCGTCTGGTCGAATACGGCACGGTGGCATCGCTTGAGCCCTTTTTCGCCGCAGATTCGGCATTTACCAAAAGCGCGTTTTTTCCACAATTGCTGAAAAGCTGCACTTTCGACGGCGATTTGTACGCCCTGCCGATGAATGCCAGCACCCAGGTTCTTTATTACAACAAAGACCTGTTTCGGGCAGCTGGCCTCGATCCTGAAGCGCCGCCGCAAACCTGGCAGGAGGTGTATCGCTATGCACAAAAATTGGCGCAATTAAACGTCAGGCTTGCGGATGGCCGCGAAGTACAAGTGATCGGATTGCGACTGGATATGATTGAGTGGGACGTGGAGCGCATTATTTATGGCTGGGGCGGCCGGGTGTATAAGGACGATTTTTCCCGTGTAGCGTATCGTTCGGATGCGGTTTTGGAAAGCCTGCGATTCTTGCGTAAAATGGTGGATGAAGGCCTGGCGACTGCGCGCGGATCGAACGAGTCGGATATCACCGGAATTGTGGGAATGGTACTGCGCTCAACAGGCTCGCTGGAATATTTGAAGGAGCATGTCAACTATGAGCTGGGCGTGGCGCCTCAGCCTGTTGCGAAGCAAGCAGCCATTCCCTTGGGCGGGGGCAATTTATTTCTCTTTGCCGATGCAAGTCCGCGCCAGAAGCGCGCAGCATGGGCCTTTTTGCGGTATCTGTATTCGCCCCAAAATCAATTGCTATGGGCCAGCGAAACCGGTTACATGACGAGTATTCGATCGGCGTACGAAAGCGATGCTATGCAGCAGCTTTTTGCAGAAGATGCACGCAGGCGTGTCACGTATGAACAGTTACCGAGCACGATTAGTAGCCCGAAGCATGGTTCATATAAAGAAATAAACGATGAATTGCGGCGATTTTTCAATGATGTGCTGCAGCAAAATATGTCACCAGAGGCGGCTTTGCTGGAACTGGAAACACGTGGGAATAAAATTATCCAGAATTACTATTGAGACAGCCTAAATAAAAAGGCGGATGAAGAACAGTTTGCAAGGCTGGGGGGACACCTTACAAGGGGGTCTGTTAATCATCCGCCAATCGTTAAGATAGGGTACTTCTTCAAAAATGTCAAGAAAATAGTGTCAAAGAATTGCTGTATTTTTGAGCATCTAAATTTGAGCCAGAGAAAAGACCTATGGCTTTTTCATCCATAGCAGCTTGTTTTAAAAAATTTTTCCTTCCAACATTTCGATGTTTTCGCGTATCTGCAGGGGAAGCTGCACTTTGCAGTTGTCATTATAATCGAATGCCACCATATCTGCTGTGCCGAGCGCTGCAATGGCCTCGTGCCGATGACTGTAAATTTTCAGCTCCATAATGTAGCGATCATCACGAATTTCAGTCGTGCGCGCACCGACACAAATGCTATCCGGGAACGTCAGTGGCTTTAAATATTTACACTGCGTGTGACCGAGTATTGGCCCAATCCCGTCATTTTTGAGTCGATCAGCAAAATCAATTCGTTCCAGGTAAACAATCCGCGCGCTTTCGAAGTAGCGGAAATAAACTGTGTTGTTGACATGTTGGTAGGAATCCATCTCTCCCCAGGCGACATTTAAATCGATGACAACCGGGAAGCTCTCAAGGTATTTGTCAGACATAGCTTGCATCCAATTTGAGTGCGGCGTTTATTGCATTTATGGTACTGAAAGAATATCTGGATTTCAAGAAAATTAGGTTTAAAAGCATGAAAAGACCCCGGCTGGTTTTGTTGATTTGGAGCATTCCGCTGATTCTGTCGCCGGCGTTTGCGCGTCAGTCTAATGGTGATTACAATCGCGAAAATGTGTTCAAAGCCTTGCAAGAAATAACACTCCCCGCGTCTCGAGGCGACTCCGTCAATCTCGCTGAGATGATACATAAAAACCGCTTTACGCTCATTGTGATGTATCGTGGCGTGTGGTGACCCTATTGCCGTGCGCAATTCGTGGAATTGCATCAAAAGAAGGCGGAGTTTGACAGCAGGAACGTGCAGATTGTCGGCGTGAGCGTCGATCCGATCGAAAAAGCGAAGGCCATGGCAGAACGGACAAAAACAGATTTTACCTTCCTTTCGGATATCGGGGGACAACTCATAGAATATTTTAAAATTTGGCACCACCGATCCAATAAACATGACATCGCCATCGCATCAAGTTTTCTTTTTGCCAAAAGTGGCCAGCTAATCTGGCAAAATATAACCGACAACTATAAAATCCGGCCCAGGCCTGAAGAAATTCTTGCAGCCATCGACCATCATCATAAAAAGGAAAAACCGTGATAAAAGCTGATCTGAAAAAGCATTTCATCGAAACCAATTCGATTCGGTTGCATGTGGTTGAAGCCGGAAAGGCAGATGGGCCCTTGCTGATTTTTTTACATGGTTTCCCTGAGTTTTGGTATGCATGGCGATACCAGATCGACTATTTCGCTCAGGCTGGTTATCGTGTCGTGGTGCCTGATCAGCGCGGGTATAATTTAAGTGACAAGCCGAGGAAAATTGCCGAATACAATCTGGATGAACTGACAAAAGATGCAATCGGATTGATCGATTATTATCAGCGTGAAAGAGCTGTTTTGATAGCGCATGATTGGGGGGGAGCGGTGGCCTGGTGGGCCGCCATGACATGTCCAAATCGAATTGAAAAGCTGATTGTGATGAATGTGCCACATCCGACGGTTATGCGACGGCATTTAAAAAACAATCCTGAGCAGCGTCGACGCAGCCGCTATATTTTTTTGTTTCAATTGCCGTTTTTGCCGGAGTGGCGTATGCAAAAAAATCAATGGGATTATGCCATCCGGGCGCTCACGAAAACAAGCAGACCCGGCACATTCAGTTCAGAAGATATTGCGCTATACCAGGAAGCCTGGTCGCAGCCGGGCGCCTTAACCAGCATGATTCACTGGTATCGTGCCAGTCTGCGCCATCGCCCGAAACGAAAGCTTCCTGCGCAGGTAATTGTGCCAACATTGCTGATTTGGGGAGAAAAAGACCGGTTTTTAGGAGGTGAAATGGCCGGGGAAAGCATTGCCCTGTGTGAACAAGGTCAACTTGAGATGCTGGAAAGCGCGACCCACTGGGTGCAACATGAAGAGCCGGATCGGGTCAATGCACTGATTGCAGACTTTTTGAAACAATAAAAACCTTGGCTCCAGATAATCCTGCTTTAATCTTCCGAGCAGCCGCACCAATGACTGATGAGCAGGGCGAGTGTTTTTGTGCAAGCGAGCACATGCTCGAGTTCGATACATTCATCGACGGCATGTGCCTGCCGAACATCGCCAGGGCCGTATAAAACCGCGGGCATGCCAGCGTGGTTTGTGAACAGTCGCAGATCTGAGCCATAGGTCACACCTTTGATATCGGCACTTGTTGACCAGATTTTCTGATGTGCTTTCTGAAGTGCCTTCACAATCTTCGCATCGATTTCCGTCTGGCCCGATTCAAACTGCCCCTCAAACCATTCGATGACTGGCGGATGTGTTGACAGCCAACTATCTTCTTTTGCCGCCTGCATCAAGGCTTGCGAAAACTCTTCTTTTGCTGCATCGACCGATTCGCCTGGAAATACGCCAAAACGTCCTTCGATATGTAAATATTCCGGCACGCTGGAATGCCAGTTGCCACCGTTGATGGTGCCGATACTGATCGGTGCGATACATTGCGGATCGTCGAAGAGTTCGCTTTGATAGCGCTTGTGGCGCGCTTTCTCGAGAACATCGATTGCTTGCATAAGCGGCAACAATTTTTCGATAGCGTTGATGCCAGATTTTTTGAGCGCGGCATGCGCGGCTTTGCCCTGGATTTTGAGCCGGAACGTCAGCGCGCCCGATTGAACAGGGCAAAGCATAAGATTGGTTGGCTCCAAAATGATTGCTGCGTCTGCCTTGTACCCTTTTTGGATCAAGGTAAGCGTGCCGATGCCACCACTCTCCTCACCGATTACGCTTTCTATCAGCACATCCTTTGCTGGCTGCAGGCCAAGCCTTTGCAGAGCCTCAACGGCAAAAATCGCAGATGCTAAACCAGATTTCATATCACATGAGCCGCGCCCGAAAAGACGGCCATTTTCAATTATGCCACTCCACGGCGAATCTTGCCACAAATCTTCATTGCCAGGCGAAACAACATCGACATGTCCGTTCAAAATCAGCGTACGGGATAGTGCGCTTGTCTTTTTGCCATTGCCTCGCCAGCATCCAATGACGTTGAGGCGTTGTTCGAACGGGATGCCATCGTCGCTGTAGGCAGGGTGCTGCAACAATTCTTCCTGTTTTGATTCGATCACATCCACAGCGAGACCGAGCGACCTGAGCTTGCTGGAGATGATATTTTGCACGGCTTGTTCCTGGCCCGGCAAGCTTGGCGTTTGCACCAGCTTTTGCAAGAAGGCGAAATATGCGCTGCGCATATCTGCAACTGTTTGATCTATTTTTACCTTGAAATCAGACATGTGCGATGTTCCCAAAAGCATGTTTAATTTATATGGTGGCAGCCGGATTCGATTCGATGTGTTGCTTTAGTCCTGCTTCGATAAGCAACCGCCAACCTTCTGAAATTTGTTTTTCAGCGTCTGGTTTCAAGCACCCGAACAGTGCATCGTCTATTTCAACTTCGGTTTTCCCATTCGATTCACTCAGCGTAAACCGTACAATTGAAGTTGCGGGGCCACCCCATTGTGGAGCCAGATGACCGGCAAGCTCCAGTACTGCGGGCGGCAGGATGTTCATCACCGTGTACCAAAGGCCTCCGGCGCCAGTTCCGCTGTCTTCGTACAAGCGGCCACCCGGCCAGGGCTCAAGTTTGATTTTGGCATTTTGATAAACAAAAAAATCTTTGGGCCACCACTGGTGAATCTCGGAAATGAGGGCCTGCCATACGCGTTCGCAATTTGCCTGAATGGAAATGTTTACAAGGATTCTTTTTGCGTTTACAGCCGGTAGGGCTTGAGCGCTATTTTGCATTGCAAAGCTCCTATTGGTTTTCTACGTGCGCTTTGAGATTTGTCAGGGATGCTGCGTGCGGAGCTGTGTAGCGACAAATCCAGCGATCATAAATTTCCTGAATTGGTGCGGTGTTGATGAAATTCCAGCGAAATCGTCCATCACGTTTGATCAAGATCAGTTCAGCATCATGCAATATATCGAGATGCTTCATAACGGCGCACCGCGAGAGCACGCTGAAATGCTCACACAGTTCGCCTGTTGTGCGCGGGCTTGCTTTGAGCAAATCAAGAATGGCGCGCCGGGTTGGATCAGCTAAAGCTTTCCAGGTTAAGTTTTTGTTATTTTGATTCATGTTTACGTAAAGTAACATGTTTGACCATGAAAGCAACAAAAAAAAGGCGATTTTCGGAATACACCCAAAATCGCCTTTTTGTCGATTCTTTTTGCGCTTATTGATTTTCTTTTCCGGCCTCGTCCTGCTTCTTTTCCGCTGGTTCTGTGGAAGGTGTTTCCTTGCCGTTACGCAAGATTTGTCTCAACCGCGAAAGCATCTCTTCCATTTTTCTTCGGTCACTACGGATGCGCTCAAGTTCTTCTTCAGCCATCTCTGTTTCGCGCCGTTCGCGCACAAGCTGTTCTTGCAATGGAATTTTGGTCGCCAAAACTTCCTTTTCCTGCGGTTGGTCTTCGAAATCTTCTTCAGAAAAGAGAGGCTTCTCAATTTCACGTGGCATCGATTTGTTCAGATGCACCTTCAAGCCCAGCCGCAATCGCCAGCCCGGATAGCTCGGCAGCTCAGAGTTGACCTGAACCAAAGTGGTGCCATCCGATGTGTACAAAGTTTTATCGTAATCATTGGATACGCGAATGTCGACGCCCGTTTGCAGGCTAAAGCGGCCAGAAGGACGGAAGGAAACCGACGGTGTGACATAAACATAATCCTCGCGGCTGTAGGCGGTTGCAGGTGGCCTCACAATGAACATGTTGCCAAAGACTTCCAGGCCAAAATCAACCTGTTGCTTCGGTACAACGAATGCGAGTCCCCATAAAAACTGCCGCGATGGTTTCAGTACCGAAATATTATCATTTGGATTGCCAGTTAAGAATGCGCCGGTATCATTGTGATGCCAGAAACCGAGATTCAAATGGACATTAAAACCCGCTTCCGGTATCAATAAATCGTTCGAATAGGATACCAGTCCGGTAACGCCAGCTTCGAATTTGCCTGAACTGTAGGGCTCGAGGAAAATATTGTGGTGTGCGCCAATCGGGATCCTGCCAGCCATTAAAAGCCCGTACCGAAAGTGACTTTGCGGTGAACCGAATGAGGCAAGTTTAACTGAAAAGTTCAAATCGGAAGGCAGGTTATAGCCCTTTGTGCCGCGGTGGCTATCCTGATACAGGATATTGGTCATGTTCCACTCGAGGTGGTTACCACTGGCATAGTTGACACCCAACACACCCTGAACGTCCCAATAAGTAGCTGATGATGTTCCCTGGGTGGGTGAGGTATAAATGACCGGCTTATAATAGGACGTGGTAAAGGCGCTTAAAGCAACAGAGCCTTTCTCCAGCGTCCATGCTGTGTGCAGATGAGTCAGGCCGCGCCCGCCTGGAAAGCCGAAGCCCTGAGCGATGGCGCTACCATATCCACTGAGGATGACTGCTGCAAGTGCAAATAGATGTTTTTTCATTGTCGTGGCTACCCATCAAATGTTTTCGTCCATCAAGGTGTAATTAACAAATGATTTATTCGCAAAATTAATGCCATTATTCGAAGATTTTTGAACGATTGTTTTCTGTGCGTTAAGCCTGTAATTTTACAAGTTTTTAAAAAGAATGATAAGAGAATGTGTTTTGACTTGATACAGTTCGTTTTGTACTGCGACAGATTTGCAATTGCCTTTGTCTCCGCTAATAGGTTTAAACAGATTGCTCGTGCTGACTTGTTTGCAAAATTTCATTGTTATTGAACGAGCACCTGCTATATTCTATCTTTACCTGCACCATTGTTCAACTGCATACGTTTTTCGATGACAAAAGTGCAGCATCCAAAAGGACGAGTTGAGCCGGCAGCATTGTATGAGCCGGTTTAGCTTCTATTCACAATTGAAAACCTTGATCTGATTTGCATACATTAAAAGACTGCCTCCTCTCTTGTGCCTGGGTCATAGTACTCCTGTTGGCGACCTACCCTGCTCGAGCACAAGACGAAATCATCGTTAAAGAAATTGCATTTCAAGGCAATAAAAGCTTTGCTAATGATGTTTTGCAAGCGCAAATGACCTTGAAACCAAAATCCTTCCTCAAATCTATACAATTTTGGAACAGAGACAATCGTGCGCACGAGTACAGCGAGAATATTCTCACGCGGGACCTCAGGAGGATCGTTTCCTTTTATAACACCGAGGGCTTTCTCAAAACACGAATTGACACCTTTTTCGTCAATCTCAATAATGATGAAAACAAGGCCAGGATCAACATACACGTCACCGAGGGCGATTCGGTGGTGGTCCGTAAATTCGATTTTGAATTGAATGCGCGTGATGATTTTGACCGTGAACGCTGCGGCAAAATTTTGCGCGATTTGCAGGACAAATATCATTTGCGAGAAGGTTTGCGCTTCCGGGATGCGGCGCTGCAGGCCGATACAGATTTGATTTACAATCACATTGCCAATGCCGGCTACCCGTATGTTGCAATCAAGCCCCGCCCGGCACTCAATAATGCAAAAAATGCCCTTGAGTTGACACTTGTCGTCTCGCCTGGTCCACATTGCGCTTTTGGCGATATTGAAGTGGAAGGGAACGAACGTGTGCCTGCATCGGCTGTCATCAAGCAACTGGCTTTTCGAAAGGGTGAGATTTTTAATCAGGATGCTGTGCGTAAATCGCAGGCGCAGATTTACCAGTTAGGCATCTTTCAGTTCGTGACCATACAACTGCTGTTCCAGGACAGCACCAGCCAGGTTTTGCCGGTTCGTATCAAGCTGCGCGAAGCGCCGACCTACACAACCAAATTTGGATTGGGCTACGGCCGCGAAGAAAAAGTCCGCTTATCGGCGGATTCACAAATACTTGGACTCGGTGGTGCCCGGCGTTTGAATATCCTGGCTAAGCGTTCTGCGCTTGAGCCGATCAATCTGAGCGCGACCCTGACGCAACCGGCCTTCCCGGATCGCTACAGTGTTTTAACTGCGAACCCGTTTTACCGTCATCAGAAAGAGACAGCATTCGACATTGTGCGTATTGGTACCAATCTGGCAGTACAGCGCAAAATGGGCACTTATACAAACGGCTTTATCAATTACACGCTGGAAAATACCGAACAAAAGGGCGCCAATCTTGAAAACTTGCCGGAGTCGAACAACAAATCCGCAGTCTCTGTCGGTATGGTTCGCAACAGCTCCGCGCCGCTTTTTTCGCCCACAGAAGGCTCGATTCGTTCCGCAACGGTTACCGTTTCCGGTTTTGGATTTAACAGCGTGCGCTTCGTGAGGGTGATCGGAGAACATATTAAATATTGGTCGCTGGCGGAAAGTGTCGTGCTGGCCCACAAGCTCAAATTCGGTTGGCTCGAAGCGCTCGGCACCGACACAGCGGTTCCAAAGGAAGAGCGCTTTTACGCTGGCGGCAGCAATTCGGTGCGTGGCTGGCGGCGACAGGAACTCGGGCCATTGGGTGCAGACGGCAGGCCGCTCGGCGGCAATATGCTGATGGATGCCAGTATAGAATTGCGCTTCCCAATATACGGGCTTTTCTCTGGCGTGACGTTTATGGACTTAGGCAATGTTTGGAATGATCAAATCAGCGGATTGCATTATGCATTTGGTCTGGGCTTGCGGTTCGAAACATTGATCGGCCCGGCGCGCATCGATTTCGGTATTCCAACCTTTGAAGATGGAGCGATTTTGCAACGGAAAAAGACGCAGTACCATATCAGCATAGGACATGCATTTTGATGAAAAAATGGTTAAAAAGACTCGCATGGATCGTCGGTTCGTGTGTGGTGCTTGTGCTTGTACTCGCTGGCTTCACACAGACGCGCATCTGTAAAGACTGGCTGCGCGATAAAATTGTGCAGGAAGCCAGTAACCAACTCAACGGTTCACTTGAAATCGGCCGCATCGATGGCAACCTGATCAGCAATTTTGAATTGTCGAAACTGCTCCTGAAGTCGGATGACGACACGCTGGCTTTTTTGCCTAAACTGTCTATCCGGCTTGAGCCGGGCAAGCTGCTTGATAGCAAGGTTTCGCTGCGCGTGGTCGCGCTGGATTCGCCGTACGTCAAACTTCGACAACGTGCCGATTCATTGTGGAATACCGCCACGCTAATCAAAGAAAGCGAACCTGCACCTGCGGAGACAGAACCATTTGCCTGGCAAATTGTGCTTCAAGATGCGGCACTGAACGATGCCGATATCCGCTTTTTCCCCATCGCTGAAATACCTGGCATGCCACAGCATATTTATGGTTTGCAGGCACGACTTTCCGCCAACTATCGCCAGGATTCGCTGCACGTGCGATTACAAAAGCTGGCCTTTCGAGCACAAAATCCTGATTTTACCCTTCAAAAATTGGGACTTGTGTCAATTTTTGAAGACAGCATTTTAACGCTAAAAAATGTGCAGGTAGCGCTGGAAGATACCCGCCTTGACGCAGAAATCACCATGCATCTTTCGGCTAAACCGAGCTATCGTTTTGACCTGAAGGCAGAGCCGGCCGATCTCGATGGGCTGGCGCGAATCGTTCCTGAACTCGGCGTGGCCGGCAAGCCGAACCTGAGGCTCAGCGGCATGTATGTCAGCGACTCATTGCATTTTCAGCTCGAACTGACTGAACAGCAAAGCCATTTGACGATGAACGGCAAGCTTGCCAATCTCGCAAATGTGCCGCGTTTTGATCTTAACGGGACGTTTGAACACTTACAGCTTGCAAGGTGGTATCCGGCATTGGATTCGCTGCAACTTCAGCAATTTTCGGGCGGCTTTGCGCTGCAGGGGCATGGCAATGCTGCCGAAAATGTTGCGGCCGACCTTAATCTGGAATTACGCGACAGCCATTATCAGGGGATGATTCTCGACCGTATCAAATTGGCAGGAAAATACCAGCAAGGCGACGCGAAAGTAACGTTAACCGGCAACAGCGCCTTTGGTCAATTTTCATTTTCCGGCACGTTCAAAGATATTTTAAAAGCGCAACGATTTCATCTGAGCGGGCAAGTCACGCATGCCGATGTCGGAAAGGCCATGGCGATTGACTCATTGCAGACGGATATCAATCTGACCTTTACAGCCAACGGCCGCGGTTTTCACCCGGATTCGGCGATCGCGGATGTGAATCTGCAGCTCTCACCCTCAAAACTTGCTGGGCTGGCGTTGGACACACTTTTTTTTAGTGCACGGGTTCAGGAAAGCAATTTCGCCATCGATACGTTACAGATTGAAAGCGCTGTGGGTGATTTTTATGCGGCAGGTTCGGCCAGCATGTCGGCGGAAAACGATCTGCGCTTTTATGGCAAGCTTGGTGATATGCGCTGGATCGCAGCACGTGTCGGTGCCGACACCCTTCGGGTGAATGGCGAGCTCGATGGCCAGGTCAACGGCAGGTTTCAGGCTTTAAATGCTTCCCTTACATATCGGCTTGCTGAGATTTCCTACAATGAGATCAAAATCGATTCGCTGTCGGGCCAAAGCAGAGTGCGCTTTTTTGCCGATAGTCTGCAAGGCAGCCTTGTGGCCAGACTTAAAAAATCCAGCATTGCCGAAGTCACAATCGATTCGTTGGCGGTGGAAACAGATTTTTCGCGTGATGCAGCAGATGTCCGTGTGGCGCTTCGCAAGAATGCTGATTTGAATGCTGCTTTAAAAGCAACGGTGCAGATCGACTCCTTGCTGCAAATTGCTATTGCGGATTTTCAGGTTCAATTCAAAGATCAGAAATGGGTCACGCCATCCAATCAGGCAAAAATGATCGTCAGCGATTCGGTCACAGTGATCGATGGCTTTGCTTTGACATATCGCGATCAGCGCATCGGTGTTGGCGGCACGCTGCGTCAGAACCGCGAACAATCGCTCAAGCTATTTGCAGAAAATTTCGACTTGCCAACCATGACCAAGCTGATCGATCCTGCGATTTCGGGCATCACAGGTCGTCTCAGGGCGGATGCTTCGATGACAGGTACACTTACATCGCCGATCATCGATGCGAAAGTTCAGGTACAAAGGGGTACGTTAACCAAAGTAAAATATGATAGCCTGAATGTCATCGTGGGCTATAGAGACGCACAATTGCGTTGGCTTTATCATATCTACTGGCAAGAAAAGTTAACTTTGCGCGGGGATGGTTTTTTGCCGATGGATTTGATGGCGCCGGATACGGTTGAAATGGTCAAAATGGATGAACCGTTTCGGTTTCAAATTGCCTCTTCTGGCATTGATTTGTCGTTTTTGCAAGCCTTCATCAAAGATGTTAAAAACCTGAATGGACTTTTCGTTTGCGACGTCAGCATTGAGAATACTTTGAATGATCCGGAGCCGGTTGGGCATGTGAGTGTGTTCGATGGCACAATAGGTATCCCACAATTTGGCATGAATTATCGTGATATTCAGATCCGGTTGATGGTTGACAAAGAGACCATTCGAGTTACCGAGTTTGATATCGGCACCGAAACAAAAGTCATTCGGCGGTTCCTGCGGCGCAATAATAATGATGCATTGAAAAAACGGGCGGATATGCGCGGTAGGATGTGGGTTGAGCCGGGCAGCTACATCGATTTCGACAGCACCGGCTTTCTTGGCGGCGTGGATTCAATGAGCATGAAATTGCGAGCGAATCAATTTTTGCTGGCGAACAACAGTGATTATCAGGCTCAAATCAATGCGGATGTCAATATCTTTGGTAATGTCCGCGAGCCGCGTTTTGATGGCAAAATGACGGTGCTTCGGTCGAGCTTGTATCTGCCCGCTCTGGAAGCGACCGGCATTTATGATGAAGAGCGTATCCAGTCGTTGCTGACAGGTGCTGTCAAGGATACAGTGGTTGAAGATTCGGAAGTGGTTGAAGCCCAAAGCTCGGATTATTTCAGCAATTTGCGCGGCAGCCTGAAAATAGAAATCCCCAAAAACGCCTGGGTGCGCGGTCCGGATATGAATATTGAGCTGGCCGGCACGCTGGATCTTGTCAAAGATGGTCCGGAGTTCGAACAGCCATTCGGAACCATTCAGGTGATTCGTGGTACCTACGATTTATTCAATGCCTACAAATTCGATATTGAGGATGGCAGCTTGTTCTTCGAAGGCGGGCAGGAGTTCAATCCGAATATGGATATTCAAGCCAAGCACACGATCCGTACCCAAAATCGGGAAATCCACGATTTGCAATTGCATGTGACCAACCGCATGTTTTCGCCTGAAATGAAATTTTATCTCGATGATGAACCGGTTGAAATCACGGAAGCGCTGCGGTTTTTGGTAACCGGCGGCTATGGAAAAGGTGGCAGCACGCAGAGCACGGGCTTGTTCGCAGCCAACGGCGGCAAAGAAGCGACCGGCATGCTGGCGGGCATGTTGACCTCGCAACTCTCGCGTTTTTTGCTGAGCAGCCAGGTGCTGGATGTGCTGGAAGTGAAGGGCGATTTGACCGGCGAGCAAGCTTCAATTGTGCTGGGAAAATACATCACCAACAAATTGTTCTTAAGTCTTGAAAAAGCAATCAATCTCGGCAGCAGCAATGATGAAGGCATTTCCGATGAAATTACCGTGGAATATGCCCTGAGCCGTTATTTGATTTTGCAAGCCATCGCTGGCGACGAAAGAACCACCGGCTTTGATGTCTTTTGGAAATTTTCAAAGTAGCCGAAACCTCTTGCTGTGATCTTTTAAACCGAATATTGGAATTTTTGCCACTTTTTGATGCGAATACTGACCTTTTTACAAAAGCATATTGTTGAGCGAAGTGCCCTAAACACTGATCGATGGCTGCTCTTTACACTGCTTTACTTGTTCATAATGAGCCAATTGGGGGCCTGTGCTTCAGTGCCGGGCTTGCAGGATTATACCACGCTGCCTCCGCCAGACCGCGTGCAGGCAAAAATTGTGGATGAACAGATTGAAGTCAGTTGGATGATGCCGCGATTGCCGGGCTCCCGCGATATCAGTGATTTTCGTGTTTTTATCAGCGAGCACACGCTGATGTATGCCGCATTCGATGCACTTCCCGCTCCCGTTCAAATCTTGCCAAAACGGAGCAGACTAACCGTTTTTGCCATTTCGGATTCGGCAAAAACGATTTTTATCCACATGCGCAGCAGCAACGGCCATGGTGATCTCAGTTTGCCATCGCTGCCCGAAATCAGGCTAACTTTGCCTCAACGTACAAAATAGCTCATTCAGCTGTAATGGTTTTTGTGCCATCGGCAATTTCCACAATATAGGCCAGCCCACCTTCGCCACGAATGGCTTCCGCGACCGCTTCCGGTGCGTCCGGTGCGTATGCAAACATGCAGCCACCGCCGCCAGAGCCATTGATTTTGCCGCCGAGAGCGCCAGCTGCCAGCGCCGCGTCGAGCATGCGTTCAATTTTAGGCGTCGACACCTGCTTGTAGCGGCTAAGCTGCTCGTGATGCCGGGAGAGCAAATTGCCAAATTGTTTTCTGTCAACCGGATCTTTTTGCAAAACACGCAAGCCCTCACGCAATAAATCGCGATCGATCAAATTGGCGTTCAGCACTTCCCTATGCCGTGGTGGCAGTGCGCTCAGTTCGTTTTCAATTTCTCCACTGCTGGTTTGACGTAAATTGAATTTCGGATACGTTTTGGAAATAAGTTCGACCGCTTCCAGTGCAATGTTTTTGGTGTTGGCCAGAATTTTCATGGTGTCTTTTGGCTGTTGTGAATCCCCGAGCACAAATGTGCCCAGCCTGGGCGCGAATTGCTGTATGTCATGATTGGAAAAATCAAGGAAGATCACATGGCCGTAGCTGGTTGAAAACTGATCCATCATACCGCCCGGTTCATCGAACTCAAGCACTTCGGCGCGATGGGCCAGCCGGGCAACGTAATCGGCATCGCCTGCGCGTGCATGCCCGCAGGCATGCAACAAAAAATTGATCCAACTGACCATCATGGCAGATGAGCTGGATGTGCCGGAGTTAATGGGGATGTTGCCATGCACCTCGAAGTCCCAACCGTGGCTGAACCGCATACCTTCATCCCATAAAATATTGAATCCGCTGCGAAAATAATCGCGAGCCTTGTTGTAAAGGAGCCGTTGATCACCCCAAAAGCTGTCCCGGCCGCCGATGTCCGGTAGATCGATGTTGAAGTGCAGGTCTTTGCGTGGCGTGCCCGAAATTTGCAGACGCAAGCTGATCGCTGCGGCGATCACCGGCAAGCCGAGGTAATCCTGGTGCTCGCCAAACAAGCAAATCCGGCCGGGCGTTGAAATGGTCAGTTGTTCTGCGTTGTTCATAGACTGGTCGATTTTAGGAGAGATGAAAAGTTTATTGGTGATTTACAATGGGCATCTATCTCTGTTTGGCGCACTATGCTGCAATCGGCAATGTTATCGAGAATGTCGTGCCCTCGCCAACAGCGCTGGCAACCAGGATTTGACCGCGGTGCTTGCGAATGACGGTATAGCACATCGGCAAACCGATGCGCATGCGAACGCGTGCATCTTTGTAGCCAAAGCCGAGCTCGAAAATCTGGTTAATTTGTTCAGACGGAATGCCTCGCCCTGTATCGCGAATTCGGATATGCAGATAGTTTTCATTCGCTGTAGTGGTGATGTAAATGGTGCCTTTTTCTTCTATCGCCTCCGCCGCATTGCGTAGCAGCGTCATAAAGACCTGATTAAGTTCGTGCGGGTAGCATTGGATTTTGGGTAGTGTACCATAGTTTTTGATAATTTCGATCTTTTCGGAAAATTTGGACGCGAGCAGCGCGAGCGTGCTGTCGATGCCTTCATGCAGATCCGCAAATTGCAGTTCAGCTTCGTCGAGCCGAACAAAGTTCTTCAAATTGCTGATAATGTCGGCGATGCGCTGGCCCGCATCGCGGGTGGCCCGGGTATTATCTGCCAAAATGTTGAGCGCGCGCAGAAGATGACCATTGTCTTGCCGACCGTCTTGAAGTCGTGCTGCGCTGAGTTCCGACTGTGCCTTTTGCAAGGCCCGGTCAGTAATATCTGCGCCGCTGTTGATGACGGCAATCGGGCTGTTCACTTCATGCACCACCCCGGCGATCAGGCTGCCCAAAGCCGCCATTTTTTCAGATTGAATGAGCTGGGCCTGAGCCTGCTTGAGATTGCTGAGCGCCTCAGCCAATTCGATGTTTTTTAATCGATGAATTTCAGCTTCCTGCTCGGCTTTTTCCACTTCAAAGCTGATTTGCATGTTTTTGATTTTGGTGTTGCTGTCCTCATTGAAAACTTCCGCCCGGACAGCCTGTGAGGCCTTGTAGTCTTCCAGCGCCTTTTGATAATTGCCCATCAACTCATGGGAAACAGACAAAATTTCGAGTGCCTGGAAAATTTTGGGTTTGGCCCCATATCTTTCGGCCAGCTGCAGTGCATTCTGCAAGTAACGGATGGCCTGCTCCGGATCCCTCTTCTGGTTAAAAAGCCGGCCGAGGTTGAGCAAACTGGTGATTTCTGCAGGCTTGATACCGAGCTCCTGGCGCAACTGCAAGGCTTGCGTGTGGTTTTCGAGCGCCTCATCGAGCTTGCCCTGTTTTTGATAAATTTCACCGATATCGTTTAGTGCCCTCGATTCGCTGAGGGCATTGTCCAGCTCTTGAAAAATCTGCAGACAGCGGGTATGGTACTCGAGTGCTTTGCCGTCGTTGCCCTGTCTTTGGTGAACTGTGCCAATGCCACTGAGCGCGCGCCCTTCACCGAGCTTGTGGTCGATTTCGCGGAAAATTTCCAGACTGGCTTGATGAAATTTGATGGCATTTTCATAGTCTTTGATGTTCTCGTATACCGCACCAATTGAGGTAAGCGACCAGGCTTTCCGTTCTTTCTGCCCATCTTCGTTGAATAACTTCAAACTCTCGAGCATGTAATTGAGAGCTTTTTCATATTCGCCGATGCCCCAATAAGCAAAACCGTAGCCGTTCAGGCAATTGGCAATGCCACTTTGATCGTTATTTTTGCGGAACACCTCCATGGCACTTTGCACTTTCGCCAGGGCCTGCTCGTATCTGGCATGAAAGTAGTCGCTGTAGGCCAGGCTTAGCGTGCTTTGCGCGATGCCGGTTTCGTAGACCAACTCTTGTGCCAACGCAAAGGCTTGCTGCGCATATTCGGTCGCGCGCGACATGTCGTTAAAGCCAAGCTCCCAGGCGATTTCATTGAGCAGGTCGACCCTTTTCCCGGCCTGCGAATCCTGTAGCTGGTGCTCGAGTTTTTGAATTTTTTCTCGATTCATTTAGGCGAAATCATACTTTCTATCAGTGGTACTTTCTGTAGTCACCGGCAAATCGATCAATCAATATCTGTTATTTTTAGGCGGGAATCAAACGCTTTTTTCTGTTGCAAGGGCAGGGAAATTGGTTAGATTAGCGAGTTTGATAAACCGGCATTCTGTTTCACAGTTTTTGTGGCACCTTTTATTTTTCACTTTTTATAGAAAGAGTAATATGGCCGAAAAAGGCACACAGTCGACTGGTGTTTCCCCTGCCATTGCCGAGCTGTTGTTGTTGGGCGCAGCCATGATGTGGGGTGTCAATTTTGTGGTGGTGAAAGCGGCGCTGAGCCAATTTCAACCACATGTCTTTAACAGCATGCGTTTTGTGCTCGCTATCGTGGCGATGGTCGCGGTCATGCGCTATAAAGCCATTTCCGTAAGGCCGTTTTCAAGGCAAACATCGTTGCTGATGCTGGCAGGTTTGCTGCATACCAGCTTTTATCAAATCCTTTTCATTGAAGGGATCGCGCGCACGACCGCTTCAAATTCCGCCATGATTCTGGCTGCTACCCCCGCAACCGTTGCGGTGATGGGACATGTGATTGGATCGGAAAAAATTGTCCGGCATACCTGGGCAGGAATTGCGCTGGCGTTTGGTGGACTCTATTTGATTATTCGTGCCAGCAATCAAAACTTTAGTCTGCGCGATGCTTCATTTTTAGGGGATGTGCTGGTGCTGTGTGCTATGCTGCTATGGGCTGCATATACGGCGTGGGCGCGCCAACTTATGCAGCGATTTTCCGTGATGGAGGTGACAGCGCTATCGACAATTTACGGTGCGGTGCCGTTGGTTTTGTGGTCGATTCCGGATCTTTTTGTTCAGCAGTGGCAAGCGGTGACAATCGCTGGCTGGGGCGGGGTGGTTTATTCCGGCATGTTTTCCATCACCATTGCTTATTTTATTTGGAATGCCAGCGTGCAGCGCGTTGGGGCAGCGCGCACGGCCATCTTCTCCAACCTGATCCCGGTTTTTGCAGTGATCACCGGTGTTGTTTGTTTGGATGAAACGGTCAGCGAAGTACAGCTTTTGGGGGCAGTCTGTGTGATTGCGGGAATTGTGCTGGCGCGGCGCACAAACAAATGACGTTGCTGAGGTCAATGACGATTTTTGTTTTTGCGCATTTCCTTTCGCAGGGCACGGATGTATGGGAAAAAATCGACTTGAATAGTATGGCGCGGCGAGTCAAAATAGCGTCTGCGCATTTGTCGGCGCGTTTTGGCGATGTGGTGCTGCATCACGGCGCGGTCCGGCAATGTGTATGCGCCGGATAGTAAACCAGCCACCCATTTTGCCTGCCATTCCGCCAGTGGCATAATCGCTCCCAGCGGCTGCAAAAAGCCCATAAAATAAAGATTTGGGCGCTCCGGATGCACGACATTGTGGTACAGGTTAAGCTCGTTGTTTTGCACTGAGAGAATTTCGGGATCGAGAAACGGGAAGCTGATTTTGTAGCCGGTCGCATAAATGATCACGTCGAATCGTCCGGATGTGTGGTCGATAAAGTGCACGTCTTCGTCGTCGAAACGTTCGATGTCGGGCTTGATTGCGATGTCGCCGTGCCCGACGCGCAGCAAGAAATCTGAAGAGACCGTTGGATGCTCGGAACCGAATCGGTGTGTCGGCACTGGCACGCCATAGGATTTTTGCGAACCGCGCGCAAAAAAGGCCAGCATGCGAAACAGTCCGCGCTGAAGCGGCAACGGCAGGTAAGATGCAGTTGCCGTGGTAAATTGATCGATCGGTTTGCCGAACGCGTATTTGGGCAAAATATAGGCACTGCGACGCGTCGAGACGACCGTTTTGCATGCCACGCGGCAGACATCGCAGGCAATGTCGACTGCAGAATTGCCGATACCGACAATCAGGACGTTGCGATCGCGAAACATCTCCGGCGTTTTGTAAGCGTGGGCATGGAGTGTTTCGCCGCTAAACGTGCCGGAAAAATCGGGCCAGCGCGGGTCCCAATGGTGGCCGTTGGCGACCAGCACAGCCCGGTAGTTGCGTTTCTCTCCGCCTGCCAATTCTACCTGCCACGCTCCATCCGCCGATGGCCTGACGTCCTGAACTTCTGTGTTGAAAATGATCTTGTCGCGAAATTTGAAATGATTGACGTAGCTCTCGAAATAGGCTGAAATCTGTTTATGATTGGGGTATTCAGGATAGTCATCCGGCATCGGGAAATCGCTGAAACAAGAGCGGCCTTTCGACGAGTTGATATGCAGCGAATGGTAAGCGGCAGACTGGCCATTGTCATTGAGATAGCGCCAATTGCCGCCGATGTGCGAGCCTTTTTCAAAACAATCGAAGGCGATGCCGTGTTCTTGCAGCGTCTTGGCGGTAGTCATGCCGGAGGCGCCAGCACCGATAATGCATGCTCTTGCGGATGTCTCTGTCTGTTCGATTTTCATGATCATCCTTTTTGCAAAGGGATTTTCAACTGCACATACTCACCGATGCGGGCGATGGCCTGGCGCGCTTCCGGCATCACCCGTGAAAAAAAATGCCAGACGTGAATCATGTCCTGCCAGATTTCCAGATCGGCATCGACCCCGCACGCCCGGGCGCGCGCTGCCAGTCGCTTGGCATCATCAAGCAAAATTTCGGCGGTGCCGACCTGGATGAGCATCGGCGGCAGGCCGGTCAAATCCGCAAAAATGGGCGACAACGTCGGCGTTTTGAGATCGGTGCCTGCTGCGTAGGCGTCAATTGCCTGATGGATGTGTTTTACCGGAATGATGATTTCCTCCTGCGCTTTGGATTGCATGCTTTCGCCGCTGGCGGTCAAATCAACCCACGGGCACAGGCATACAGCAGTCGCGGGCAAAGGCTGGTTCTTTTCGCGCAAGGCGATCAAAAGCGAGACTACCAGCCCGCCGCCGGCCGAGTCACCCATCACCGCAATTTTTGCCGGATCACCGGTTTGTTGAAGCAACCAGCGATAGGCTGTGGTGGCGTCTTCCAACGCTGCAGGATAGGGATGCTCGGGCGCCAGCCGATAGTCGATGGCCAGCACGCGCGCATTGCAGGCCCGGGCAAGTTGTGCGATCAGGTAGCGGTGCGTTTCGATCGAGCACATCACGTAGCCGCCGCCGTGCAGGTACAAAACCGAGCGTACGTTGCGGGTTTCGGGAAAGCTCAGCCACTCGCCAGGAACACCATCTGCGTCGACTTTTTCGCACAAGAGGTTTTTGGGCGTTTTTAAAAAGCGCTGACGGAACAGTTCGTAGCGCCGTCGGCGTTTTTCCAGCGTCCACTGGTCACGCTTCACCAGCGAAATATAACTACGCAAAATAAGTTTGGTCAGATAGCTTCGAACACTGATCATGCGGCGATTTGATGTGCTTTTTGAGTTGAAAGGATTTGGTTTCGGGAGCTGAATCTATATTGAAGCGGATCGTTCGAATTGCTGAAAGTTGCGGTGCATACTGCTCAGATGCCGACTCAGGCGAGAGTAAAAACCTCTATTTTTTCTTTTTTGCCCTTCACCACATACGGCCCGAGTTGTTTGAGTTCAAAGATTTCTTTGATGTGCTCGGCAGTGGAAGATGTGAGCAGAAAATCCAGCCCATGCTTGCTGCCGATTTTATCGAGGCGAAAGGCGACATTGACTGCATCGCCCAGCACGGTAAAGTCCTGCACACCGCGCTTGCCGACGGTGCCGATCAACGCGTCTCCGGTATTGAGGGAAATGCGGCAACCCCACTGAAAGGCATCCTGGTGCTGCCAAAAATGGCTGCTGGACAGTTTCTGGGTTGCATCGCGCAGAGCAATGCCGGCACGTACCGCCTGTGAAGCCATATTGCGGGCGTCGGCATCGGAGCCGCGCCACAGCGCCATCACGCAGTCGCCGATGTATTTGTCGACTTCGCCGTTGTGTTTTTCGATAATTTCAGAGGCGCAATCGAACCAGCGATTCAGCATGTCAGCGATATCGCTGGCGGGCAGCGTTTCGGACAGCCGGGTGTAATTGCAGATGTCGGCCACAAAAACTGTGACAATGCCCGTGGTCATCGAGTGATCGATTTCGGTGGCCTGCAAAATGGTTTCGCTTTCGAACGGCTTGCTGCCGAAATGCATTTGCACCGAGATGCGCGCCGGCCCAATGTCGATCACATCGCCGGAATCGAGCCCCGTGGGTGCGGTGATGCGACGTCCATTGACAAACGTGCCGTTTTTGCTCGACAAGTCGCTGAGCACCACGCCGGAAGAGGATGCTGTAAAAACGGCGTGAAAGCGCGATACGTTTGGGATATCGAGGATCAAATCGTTGTTGCTGGCCCGCCCGACGCGCAATAGCATCTTATCGTAAAGGGCAACGCCTTCGCGCACAAGCAGATTTTTATCCGCCAGTCCTTTCGAAATAATGGTCGATCCGAAATCCGGCAGCACAATTTCGCCATCCGTCACATTCGCTTCGATGCGGAGCGTGGCGATAATCGGAATGCCATCGGTTTCTGATCGGTCTTTCACTAATGTGCTCCTGCTTGGTTTTCGCAATTCCCGTGTTGTCCTGAGCTGATGGAAAATTCAGTATCGGCGCGCGGCGCCTGCAACGCCATTCGGTTCAGAGTATCGTTATTTGTTTGCGGATTGGGCCAGATCCATCATGTCGACCGCAGCCGGGCTTTCGAACACGGCAGCAGGTAAACGGTCGAATACCGCAAGGTCGGTATGCTTGCGGCTGCCGCGAACGTCTGACAACATGATGTTGCCATACTTCTGCCAGTTCAGCCAGGGCGATTGGAAGCGCGGCTCGCTGTCCTCTGCTTTCGAAAAATAGTCAAACTGCTCAACCAGTCCACTCTCTTTCGAAACATAAACAAGATAGCGGTTTTGCGGCGTTCTCCCGACCTCTTTAAAAGTTAATTGCAAAATGTCGGCAGCAGTACCGTTTTGCGTCTTGCCCTCGCCGATATATTTTAGCGTCACGCCGGTATCCTTGAGCTTGTAGGGCATAAAAACCCAGTACGAATCGTTGATCCAGGCGGACTCGGTGTTGTACAGCGCTTTTTTGAGCGAATCCGGGTCGGTGATTTCCTCGCCGCTTTCCCAGGCCCGGCCTTCTTTGCTGTTGAGATTCATCAGCACGACCATATCGCCATTCTCGAAGCGGATGTTGCCGGTCCATTTGTCCCACACATGCAGCCGTCTGCCGAAAAATTTCCAGGTCACGTAGCGGGTGTTGTCCCAGTTTTCACGCCCGCCCATCGCTGCCATCACCTTATCGGCGATCTCGATGGCTTTGGCATCGGAACCTTCGCTGTCAAAGCCCGGCAGCGCAGGGTTGGCGTTGTTCTGTGCAAAGAGTACCGTCATTGAAGCTGAAAGCGCCAAAAACAAAATAAAAAAAGGTAATTTGATCAGACGAAACATCATTCTCTCCCGGAAATGTTCGATATCGAGCTTGTGAAAAAACCATCTTCGAGCAGGATATCCTGGCATGCAAAAAAATACCTTGCAGAAAAGGCATGGCCAGAGTTGCAAAATACAAGGCTTTGCTCAATTTTTAAAGTCAAATTTTACCAAACCAGGCGTTGCAGGGCAACCATAGCAGTTAAGTGGGCGGCGAACTGGCTGAATGTGCAATAGATCGTATTAAATGTCAACCCAAATTAATGCCGAAACCGATGTTTTTGAACACAATAGAGCTGTTAGCGGCTGAAATGATGTGCGCAAACAGAGGCTGCCAGCACAGGGAGTTGCGCATATGGGCATGGTCGGATGATGAATAACCGAGAGTAAATTCTTGCTTTTAACTGTGTGCTTCTGTATCGTAGCAATTTCACTTTCACGATCAGAGTTTTCACGCTTAATCGGAGCGAAAATGTCTTTTGTCGACGAAAGCTGGTATCAAAAACCGCAAGATATCCCGGAGCAGCAGTCCGCCGGTGGCGTGGTGGTGCGCAAGGAAGATGGCCGGGTTTTGGTGGCGCTTGTGCAGGAGCGCGGGCACGGCGACTTCGTATTGCCAAAAGGCCGCATGGAGCCTGGTGAAACCATCGAGCAAACCGCCATCCGTGAGGTTGAAGAAGAAGCGGGATTCGAAAAATTGACACTCCATAGTCTGCTCGGCGCAGAAGAGCGGCTCGCATTCGACCGCAAAACCTGGAAAACCACCCACTTTTTTCTGTTTCAGACCGATGAGATTGAGGTCGAACCAAAAGATACCGAACATCATGAAGTCACCACCTGGTTTCCAGTCGATGCGTTGCCCAAAATGTTCTGGCCGGAACAGCAAAAGCTGATCGAAGACAATTTGCCGCTCATCCGGGAATTGTTCCGTTAGGTTCAGGTAAATTCGATCTAAGCATTTTCTCACTGAGTTGCAAGTCTCCTTTATGGTGAGCGGAGTCGAACCAGGGAGGAACAGAGCTTGCAGTATCGAGATTTTATCTTGTCTGCGATTTCGCCCAGACTGAGCGGATGTTTTGCGTAGATCGAGCTCATATTCGTTTCGGCCGCATCATCTGGTAAATTCGGAGAAAGCATGACTTCACAACAGGGCGTTCTTTTTGATCTCGATGGCGTTGTGGTAATGTCCGAGCACTTGAAGGCGCAATCGCACTCGGCGACCGTCACTGCGTTCGGCGGTGATGTCCCGCCGGAATTCTATGCCACCATTATGGGGCAATCCCATGATGTCGTGCGCCGTGCATTCATCGGCGCCTCGGGCAAAAGCATCGATCCCAATGCGTACAGCGACGTTTATGAAAGCGACTTGCACACCCGCATGCGCAGCGACATCCGCGCAGCCGAAGGTGCGCCGGCGCTGCTTGCCAGCCTGAACCAACATAACTATTCGCTGGCATTGGTGACTTCGAGTCTCACCTGGATGATGGATTTAGCGCTGTCGATGACGCAAACCGGGCAGCATTTCCACACCAAAATCTGCGCCGACGATGTGCAGCGCCACAAGCCCGCACCCGATGCCTACCTGCTGGCGCTCGAACGTTTGCAGCTCACCCGGCAGGCGGCAGTGGTGATCGAAGATTCGCAAACCGGCATCGCGGCAGCAAAGGCGGCGAAGTTGCCGGTCATCGCCATCCGGCACGATTTCAACGGCCGGCACGATTTTTCGGCCGCCGACCAGGTGATCGATTCGCTCACCGACACCGATGCCGTGCTCGAACTGATCGAATCGCTGCTGGCTGGCAAATAAAACGCATTTTTTTCACGAATAGCAGGTTGCCACAAAGGCTCCAAGACACAACAAACTTCGTGACTTCGCGTCTTGATGGTTCAACCCAATTTTGTCAACATTTTTTAAGGAGTCGACAATGCGAAATGTGCGATGGCTGTTTTTGGCGCTGCTGTTTGGGCTGACGAGCAGTACGGTGTTGGCCCAGGATCCGGAGCCGACCGGCATCCTGTATCAGGATGATTTCAGCGACACCGCGAGCGATCCTGACGGATTTTTCGACATCGGCTGGATTCGTTTCGGTCCGGCGCAAAATCTGACAAATTCGATTGTCGAGCAGCGCGACGATGCGCTCTATCTGCAAATGGGCAGCTTCTTCGGCTTGTTGGGCGCGGTGGTGGCGCAAACCAATGGCCTGCCCAAATACATTTTCGGCGATCCCGACACCAAGGCCGATCTGATCGCCAACAACTTCAGCGAACCGAACCAGGTCTTTCGCTTCCGGATCAAGTTTGTGCGCATGACCAGTTCCAATTTTCTGCTCACCACCCGCCAAAAGCAGGATACCGTCAATCCCGACACCACCGATTTTATCGTCTCGAACATTACCAACAAAGCAGCCTACGCTCTGCAACTCGATCCGCTCAAAAACAAGGTGCTGATGGCGAAATTCCCCAGCGATTCCCTCTCTATTCTCGATGTCGGCGGCCCGTCATGGACGGTTTTTGGCAGCACCGATTTTGATTTCAATCTTAATAGTTGGTATTGGGCCAAGTTTTATCTCTACGAAACGACGCTCAAGGCCAAGGTTTGGGGTGGCAATCTCGAAGATGAGCCAGCGGGCTGGCTGCTGGAAGCGCAGGACGATTCGGTGTGGACGCGCGGCCGCTACTCGACGTTTGTGATGAGCGGGCTGCCACCGTTTCCGGCGGACAACGGCGATGTGGTGATGATCGACGATGTGGTGGTGGAAGGCTTTGGCGATGCCACGGCGGTGGACGAAACGGCGGGCGCACCAGCGGATTTTGCGCTCGAACAGAACTACCCGAATCCGTTCAATCCCTCGACCGTTTTGCGCTATGCTTTGCCGCAGGCCGGACTGGTGAGCCTGCGCATTTACGATGTGCGCGGTGCGGAGGTGCTGACGCTGGTGGATGGCATGCAAAGCGCCGGCCGCCAAAGCGCCATGTGGCACGGTGTGGATGCCTCAGGCCGGGTGGTGCCGGCCGGCCTCTACTTTGCCCGCCTCGAAGCTGCTGGCTTCTCACAAGTGCGCAAAATGATTTTGATTAAGTAGGAGCTGGAAACGGGGCTTTTGGGTTAATAGAAATGTTAGTAGATGTGAAGCGATTGATTATTTCTGATGTTCTTCATTTTCCTTTACTATTTTTTTCATGGCTTCGATGCTTAGCCAAGGCCTATGCCTATGGATGATACGGTGACAGTTAGAGCAAACTGGAGTTAGATCAGCGATTGTTACAATAGTATTTGCTGTAACTTCAGATACAGGCAATATGTGATGGGCCTCGATATACCCCTCGCCAACTTCACCATAAGTATCAATAAAAGAGAATGCGCATATGGAGCATTTGATGTTTCCTTTGTCTGTTTTTATCCATTCCTTCTTAGCAATATCTACTAAATAGCGGTTTCTCTCTTTCACTAGGTGTATTTTAAATTTTTCTCTACCTTCTCTAAACTCAGCTTCATTTGCGTTAAAGCCAAACTCTTCGGAAAGCAATATATCCTGCTCTGATGCCTTGTGAAAAGCGTTGTTTATTAAGGTTTCATCAGTTGCGTCAGACTTGTGTTTTAGGATGATATCTCGGAGCTCCTGTGAATCTTCCAACAACCAAGATTCTAACAGAGCATCAAAGTGAGCAGCTGAGTTCACCTCAGGCTTAAGCTGCCTGACAAATTTATCAATAACCGATTGGTTAGTAATGCCTCTCCTTGCTGCGACAGAATGACCAGCATCAATGCGTATTTTGCGTATAGAAACCCCGAGTTTTGAACTCCGGTAATTATTACGGACCTCTTCAATGACTTCGATTATTTGGCCTATCCTAGCACTCATTACGATTTCTCATTTTGAAGATATAACAAGATTTTGACTGGTCTGGTTTAATAGACCAGCCTTGGATTATTTGTCGATCTAAAACAAAATCGGTGTTTCTTTGATAAGTGGAAAAGCTTTGGTTTAACAGATATTTATGCGTTGATGCAATTCTATTTCATGATAATACATGGATCAGCAGAAAGCAGCCTGGGAGTTAGTTGGCAAGATATAATTAAATCGTCACCCTTTGATAAGTACCCCAGTTGTTTGATTGTGGCGAAACTATCGCCATTTACATAACAAAACAAGCAGGAATGTGCGCGTTTCACGCAGCGCGGCCATCCCCAAAACCACCTTTGCCCACTACTTCCCTACCTGCAGTCCGCGTTGCTCGAGTGCTTTGAGAAAGCCGGCTTTGTCGGCAGGTGAGATCATGATCTCTTTGTTTTTGTAGCGAATCAGCAAGCGATCCAGCGACAGCGCCGGCGAAGACAGAATGTTGTTGGTTTCGGTGATCGACGAAATGTCGGCAATGTTGATGGTCCATTTCATCGGTCCGCATTGCACTTCAAGCTGGTGGCCGTGCACCACATATCGCGTCGTTGCCAACAGCCACAGCGGCAAAAGCGCGCCGACAGCGAGCAAAAAAACCGCCACGGCAACATTCACAAAGCGCGTGCCTTGCAGCAAAAGCGAAACGGCGGCCAGCACCGAGATGGCCACGGAAATCAGCAGCACAAGCAGTATCCACGAATCCATTTTCGATTTAAATGTCGTCATTTGATGTCCTTGAATTTTTTAGCTGACACTTTTCAGGAACAGGGTTTTTCGTCACGGATGTGCACCGATGCGCACGGCTTCGAGAATATTGGTTCTATGTTTTTTGGTGTAATTACAAGTCATCATCGCAACACTGAATTGATGAACAGTTTTCTATTGCTCTTTTTCTCTGCGTATTGACGCTCAGCTCATCACGGCGGTGCCTTGGCGAGCGGTCTTGCAGATATGGGTTTTATGCCGCAGTCGAAGTCCCGCCTTCTTTTTGCCGCAAAAAAGAAGCAAAAAATGCTTCGGCTTTGGAGATTTGGCTACATTTTCAGCCTCGCTTCCGGCCGCATTTTAACTCGCTGCGCTCAAACAGAAAATGCGTCTTTTCGAAAGCGAAACGAAAATGCTTCACGCCAAATTTCCAGGGCCGAAAAGAGACTGCAAGAGAAAAGTTTTCAAATTGAAGGTGGAAATTTACCCACACAAATCGACAGTGAACCAGAACATTCTAATAAACAAACCCATCAGGTTTTTAACAAAATCCGTGGAAATCTGTGGCTTAAAAAAGTGTCCGTTCGTGACTGTTGAAAAAGTGCCCGGAAACACTGGCGAAAATATCTCCATTTGCGCCGAAAAATTCAAGTCAAAACGTGCTTGTTTACCGGCTGCACAGCATGACTCGCGGCCTGCAGCACCGCATATTCCAGCCATTTTCGGTGGCCGAGCGGGGTTTTGTTATTGGCCACAAAACCGACATGCCCGCCACTGCGCGTCAACATGAGCTGCACATTCGGATTGTCCGGCAGGCTGTCGAAGGTCTGCTTCGGAATGAACGGATCGTCATCGCTGGCGATGATGAGCGTGTCGACCGCAACGCCGGCCAAAAACTGCCTGGCGTTGCAGCGGGCGTAATAATCTTCGGCATCGGCAAAGCCATTTAGCGGTGCGGTGATCTGGTCGTCAAAATCGTAAAGCGAACTGATAGCATCGAGCTGCAAGCGCGGAAAATCGGCGAAATCCTGCATGCGCTGCCGCATGGCTTTTTTGAGCATGCGCACAAAACGGATATCGTACCCCAAATTGCCTTTTTGCCGCAGGGCGTGCGCACATAGCGACAAATCGATGGGTGGACTGACCGCGATGCCAGCCTGCAGGTTGTCGGGGATCGGCTCGGTTTTTTGGCCGAGCAATTTCAGCAGCATGTTGCCGCTCAGCGACACGCCCACTGTCACCAGCGGCAGATCCGGGTAGAGTGCCGACGCCATCATCATCGCGGCGCTGACATCCTCGCTGCGGCCGGAATGGTAAAGATGTTTAGCCAGCCCCTCGCCGATGCCGGCCCCGCGGTGGTTGATGCGGAACACGGTCCAGTTTTGCTGCAGAAATAGCGGTACAAGCCGTTTGATGTACGGCGCTTCGGCGTCGCTGCCGAGGCCGTGCATCAGCAGAATGGCCGCTTGAGGTGGTGCGGCTGGCCGATTTTCCAGCAGCAAAATGGTGTCGCCGTCGTCGAGCAGGATTTGATGCAACTGATCGTGCTGAAAATCAGCGGGACGACCGGTGTAGTAGCCCACTACCGTTTGCAAATGGCCGCCCGGCGCCCACCAGGCCGGACGAAAAGGCGGGATCGAATCGAGCATGAGTTTTCCAATGTTTGAGATTCGTTCAATACGACTACAAGGCGTAAAGTCACAGAGAATGAATGGCTTCGTGTCTGCGGGCCTTGGTGGTTTTGACAATCGACTAACCGAACACCAGGCGGCAAATGAACACCGCCGCGAGGATTCCGGCGGTATCGGCGATCAGGCCGGCAGGCACGGCATGCCGGGTTTTTTTGATGCCGACCGCGCCAAAATAGACCGCCAGCACGTAAAATGTGGTTTCGGTGCTGCCGTAAATCGTCGACGCCAGATAGCCGATGAAACTATCCGCACCGTGGGTGTTGATCAGCTCAGTGACGATGCCGAGGGTGCCACTGCCGGACAATGGCCGCATGATTGCCGCGGGCAGAATTTCGGCGGGCATGCCGATCAATTCGGTGACAGGCGACAGCGCGGTGACAAACAAATTCATCGCGCCGGAAGCACGGAACATGGCGATGGCTGCGAGAATCGCGACCAGGTAGGGAATGATGCGCACCGCCACATCAAAGCCCTCTTTTGCGCCCTCGACAAACGTTTCGTACACTTTGACTTTTTTGAAATGTGCCAGCAATGGAATGACCACCAGCAACAGCGGAATCGCCCAGTCGGACAGGGTTTTGATGCTCTCGCGAAAAATTTCTGACATAGTATGCTCCAAAATTAGATTTTCATTTTAGATGTTTGGCAACAACAAGCCGTGTTCAGGAGTTTAGCCGGGAAGCCAATTTCTTCATGTCGAGCGAAGTCGAGACATGGAGTCAACGCTCGAAAAATTCATCCTTCGACTGCGCTCAGGATGAAGCGTGCTTCTTAATTGAGCAGCAGTGCACTTCAAGCAAATACTGTTCAACTATGCCGACTCCTGCTCGCTGTTTGCCTGCAGCGCGGGATCGGTCTTTTTAAAGACCGGCAATTTTTGCAGCAAAAGCGCCACCGATACACCGACCACCGTGGCGGAGGCGGAGGCGAAAATGGTGGTACCGATGATCGCGAACGGATCATTCGAGCCGGCGGATACCCGCACGCCGATCACCGTCGCCGGAATCAGCGTGATGCTGGCGGTGTTGATGGCCAGAAACAAAACTTGCGAATTCGAAGCGGTGTCATCCGATTTATTCAGCTTTTGCATCTCTTCCATGGCTTTGATGCCGAATGGCGTTGCGGCGTTGCCGAGGCCGAGCCAGTTGGCCGAAATGTTCAAAATCATTGCGCCGATGGCAGGGTGATCATGCGGGATTTCTTTGAACAGCCGTTTGGTGATCGGCTTGATGGCGCGTGCGAGAATGTTGATAAGGCCAGCCTCCTGCGCGATGCGCATAATTCCCAGCCACAAGGCCATGATGCCGATCAAACCGAGTGAAATGTCCACACCGGTTTTCGCGCCGGCGATGGCAGCGGTGCCGACATCCGGTACCTTGCCGTTGATCGCGGCGGTGATCAGAGCGATGACAATCAGTCCGAGCCAAACATAATTCAGCATAATAGTCTCCTTTTTGGTCGCAAAAAGAGCCGGCCAGGCAGATGTATGCAGCCGGCTTGTGATAATTTGTGCATTCGAATTTTCAAAAAACTAATCAAATTTTGTCCCGGAGCAAGCGGAAAAAGGCGAGCACGCGTTGCAACACAGCATTTCAGGACTGCCCTGTGGACAATGCGGTGAAACGCTCAAACAATTTTGAAAATCAGTTGTGAATGGCCGGTTTTTTTATCATATTTGCGGTTGCGCCTGCCTGCTGGTTTTGTGGGCCACGGGCGGCATTTTGATGTTGAACAGGATAGCATTTTTCGGAGGCTTTGTTGAAACTCGGCTATATTGAATATATGGACTGTGCACATTTTTTGCCTGACCATAAAAAATGCGGTCGCCCGCACGGCCACACGTATAAAATTGAAATGATCATCGAAGGCGAAATGCAAAATGGCATGATCATGGATTTTGGCGATATGAAGGATAAGATCAATGCAGTGCTGGCGGAATACGATCACCAGTCGCTCAACGATTTTCTCGAATACCCATCGGTTGAAAATATCGCGCAGATGCTGCAGCAGCGGTTTCGGGAGACGTTTTCATATCCGTTTACGTTGCGGATTTGGGAGGGCGAAGGCAAATGGTGCGAAGTGGATGAGCCCGGACGAATGGGCTAAAGTCGTACTGACAATGTGCGCACATTCAGCACGAAGGAGATTGATATGGAGCAGGATGGTACGCACAAAAAAAACAAAACGGTGTTGAAAAATGGCCGCATCGTCACTATGAATCCGGCAGGCGATGTGGTGCAGGCAGATCTGTTCATTCACTCTGGCAAAATTGCCAAAATCGGCAAGATCAGCGAAACAGATGCCGATGTTATCGATTGCTCGGGCCTGTTGATTTTACCTGGTTTCGTGCAAATGCACGTGCATTTGTGTCAAACGCTATTTCGCGGCCGGGCAGATGATTTGGAGTTGCTGGATTGGCTGCAAAAACGTGTTTGGCCATATGAAGCCGCACTCGACGCCGAAGCCATGCGCGCATCAGCGAGGCTGGGAATCGCTGAATTGATCAAGGGCGGCACAACCTGTATTCTCGACATGGGCAGTGTGCGGCATTACGATGTGGTATTCGATGAGCTGGCCCAAAGCGGCCTGCGAGCGTTTGGCGGCAAGTGCATGATGGATCATCCGGAGACCGTGCCGGATACGTTGCGTGAAAATTGTGACGAAAGTCTGGCAGAGTCCGAGTGGCTGGGGCAAACCTGGGATGGCTACGATCACCAACGCTTGCGCTACGCCGTGACGCCGAGATTTGCCATTTCATGCACGGACGAGTTGCTGATCGATTCATCCAAACTCGCCCGGGATCATGGCTATTTGCTGCATACTCATTCTTCCGAAAACCGTGATGAGATGAGCCTGATTGCGCGCCGGGCAGGTTGCGGCAATGTCGAGTTTCTGCACCGCCTGGGTCTCACCGGCCCGGATGTGATATTGGCGCACTGCATTTGGCTCAACAGCGCGGAAAAGCGCTTGATGGAAGAAACCCATACCGGCGAAGCGCACTGTCCCTCCAGCAATTTGAAGCTGGCATCCGGCATCGCGCCCGTTTATGATTATTTGCAGCACGGCGTTCGGGTGGGCTTGGGGGCGGATGGTGCGCCTTGCAACAACAATTTGGATATGTTTGTGGAAATGCGCCTCGCTGCCTTGCTGCAAAAGGCGCGGTTCGGAGCAAGCGCACTAAAAGCGAAAGATGTTTTGCGTATGGCCACTCATGGCGGCGCGGAAGCCCTGAATCTCGGCGACCATATTGGCTCGCTTGAAGTTGGGAAAAAAGCGGACATTATCGGAATTCTGGATGAGACTGTTTCGACTGTGCCGATGAATGACCCCTATAGCCAGTTGGTGTATGCCAGCTCCAGTAGAGATGTGATGTTCAATATGGTCGATGGCCGGTTGCTGATGAGGAACCGTGATTTGCTCAGCGTCGATGAGCAACAAACCATCGCCCTCGCCAAATCAGAAATAAAGCGTGTGCTCGATCGCATGCAGGCATGATGATTTTTGTTAGGAGCCTATTCGAAAACCTGCGATGTCATTCCGGATGATTCTTTTTTGCAAAACGGGAAATCCTTTATTTTATCAGATGCTTGCAACAAATGCAAAATAGATCCTTCCGAGATTGTCGAAAAACCCACTTTTGTGCCATTCAGGACGGAATCTATTTTGCATTCAGGTAGAAACTACGCTCAGAATCCAGACAACAAATCAAATTAGATGCTCCCGGCATGACAGTTTTGGGCTTTTTCGACAGCTCATCCAGGATGACAAATGCCAGGTTTTTGAATAGACTTTAATTATCTGCTTTGCCGGCAAAAAGTCGAATATTTTCAGGACAACCGCCGAAAAGCTCGGGATACCCCGTCATTTTTAAAATTGGAATAACGTGCAAAACCGTTCGAATAATGGCGTGTTCACAGTAGCGATCGGCTCGTTGCGTCAACCTAAAATTGAAGCTGTGAAGGCAGCGATGGCGCAGATTGCACCGACTCTCGGCTGCATGCCTGAGCAGATCGACTATCAGCCACACAGCGTTGAAAGCGATATCGCGGATACGCCGCTGAGCATTGCTGAAATGATGCAAGGAGCAAGCAATCGGGCCCACAAGCTGGCGGCGAGATACCGCGCAAGCGATCAGGCAGCAGATTATTATATCGGCATGGAAGGCGGCATTTTTGAAATGCCGGTTGCTGATGGTCAGCATGCCTGGTATCTGCAATCGTGGGTTTATGCTTTTGATGGAGAAACGGGATGCTACGGCAGCTCGCCGGCCGTGCAGTTCCCGGTAGCCATCGCCAGAGAGTTTGGCCAGGTCAATTTTGAGCTTGCCGAAGTTATCGCGCGTTTTGGGCAGCAGCACAATAGCCGCAACCAGGGCGGCGCCTTTTCTCTGCTGACGAAAGATATGCTGACCCGGCAGGCCATTTTTGAAAGCGCGGTGTTGGCAGCTATGGCGCCATTTTATCATCCCGAGTTGTACGGCGAATGAAAATTTGGGAGGCCAAAGCTGGCATATATGATGCCCTGCGCGGCTTGCCGCTGGTCAAGCAAATTTATCAAGCGGAGCTGAGCAATCTTCGAGCATTGTGGCCGGGTGAGCAGAGCATTTTGCAGCTCGACCTCGGCGTCGGGACCGGCTTGACCTTGCTGGCGCTGCCAATGGCGCGGTTTTGTGTTGCTGCAGACCATTCCAAAAAAATGCTGACACTGCTGCCGGCGCACAAAAATAGATTGCCGATCCAGCTTGATGTTGAAAAGCTGTTGCCGTTCCAGTCGAGCGCGTTCGATTTGGTGACAGCAATCGGATTGACCGAATATCTCAAAGACATACATCTGTTTTTCGCTGAAGTGTTTCGCGTTGCGAAGCCGGGTGCCCATTTCATTGTCACCAACACCCCGCCCGCGATGTTGGCGCGCCTGAGGCTTTTCACGGGTTCGCCTGCCAGGCTGCGTGCCGCGGATGAGGTGCGAAATGCGCTTCAGCGTGCCGGCTGGTTGATCTGCGATTATAAAAAGAGTCTGATCCAGGAACAGTGGCTGTGCCGGAAGGCAGCAGATCATTTATAGTTTTTTCTTCCATTCACATTGTAAAATCAAAGGCTGATCGCCATGAGAAATACCGTTGCGATGGTGCTGGCAGGTGGCCGCGTATCCGAATTGGGCGTACTGACGTTAGATCGCCCGAAGTCGGCTGTGCCATTTGGCGGTCTGTACCGTGTCATCGATTTTCCCCTCAGCAATCTTATGCACTCCGGCATCAATCGGGTAGGGATTTTGTCGCAATATCGCTCCTATCCGCTGATGACCCATATTGGCAATGGCGAGCCGTGGGATTTTTACGGGCGAAATCGCAGCGTGCATGTGTTGCCGCCTTTCAAAGGCTATCAGCCTAGCGATTGGTACCGTGGAACAGCCGACGCAGTTTTCCAAAACCTCGATTTTTTCAAGAATTTGCAGGCAGAAAAGGTGCTGATTCTGTCCGGCGACCACATCTACGGGATGGATTACAAAGCGCTATTTGACTTCCATACAGAAATGGATGCGGACATCACTGTGGCATTCAAAAAAGTACCGATTGAGCAGGCCTCACGATTTGGCCTTGGCAAAATTGCCGATGAATCGCCCGCAGGCGGTCGACTGCTCGCCTATCAGGAAAAACCCGAATCGGCTTCCAGTTGCTGGGCTTCGATGACAGTGTATCTGTTTAAGGCCGAGGTGCTGGAATTGCTCCTAAAAAGTGTGGTGGAAGACCAGCACAAAACGGAGTTTGGCCGGGATATGTTGCCTTTTGTGCTTGAGGATTTCAACGTATACGGCTTTAAATTCGACGGATATTGGGGCTACACCCGCACCATTTCGGAGTACTATCAAACCAATATGTGTCTTCTTAAGAAAGATGCTCCCATCCGGCCAGATGTTTGGCAGGTACGCACAAATTTAGCAAATCGTATGGTTCGAGATCGTGAACCAGCGCATATAGCTGCTTCGGCAAACATTAAGAATTCACTTATCTATAATGGCTGTCAGGTTGCCGGATCTGTGGAAAACAGCATATTGTTTCCGGGCGTGTGTGTAGAGGCTGGGGCTGTAGTCAAAGACGCCATTATCATGTTCGATGGCAAAATTTTAGAGAAGAGCCGGGTTCACAAAGCGATTATCGATTCAAATGCTGTCATTGGGCGAGGCGCCAACCTTGGGGACCTGGATTCTGTGACAGATGAAAACAAGACTTTGGAGCAGGAACTGGTCATGATTGGCCGGCGCGCCAATATTTCCGAGCAAGCAGACGTGTTGCCGGGCCAGCAAATTTATCCTGCACAATATCGTTAGGCCAAAAGGAGTGATGGTCCGTGGATAAAACTTTGGGATTGTTGCTCGCCGGTGGGGCGGGCAGTCGTTTGGGAGTCCTGGCGTCCTTGCGCGCCAAGCCTGCCGTGCCGTTTGGTGGCATTTACCGCATCATCGATTTTGCGTTAAGCAACGCGGCCAATTCGGAAGTGAATTGGCTCGGCGTACTCACGCAGTACAAACCATTGGCGTTGATGGAGCATATCGGCGATGGCAAGGCATGGGGCTTTATCGGGCGATCCCGTGGGGTGAAAATATTGCCACCACGTACTGGGGAAAAAGATTCCGATTGGTATAAGGGCACGGCAGATGCTGTGCGGCAAAATCTCGACTTTATCCAACAATATAATTTTTGCGACACCCTGCTGATTTTGTCCGGCGATCATATTTACAACATGGATTACAGCGAACTGATCGAGTACCACCGCAGCCGAGGCGCAGATGTAACCATCGCGACGATGGAAGTGCCACTCGAAGATGCCCGCCACTTTGGTATCGCCAATGTGGATGCTGAAAATCGCATTGTCGCATGGGAGGAAAAACCTAAACATCCGAAGAGCCGGCTGGCGTCGATGGGGATTTATGCCTTTTCTATCGATTTTCTGCTGCGTGCCTTCGCGGAAGTGGATGGTGTTGATTTCGGGCAGCACATCGTGCCTTATGCCTGCCGGAGTGCGGCAACCTATGCCTATCCATTTCATGGCTACTGGCGCGATGTCGGCACGGTCAAAGCCTACTGGCGCGCCAATCTCGATATGCTGAATCCCGCGGAATCCGGCTTGATGCCTGAGAATTGGAAAATCTACACCAATATCGATGACGAGCTGCGATTCGGAGATTATCCACCAACTTTTGTTGGACAGAATGCTATGATCCGCAACAGCATCGTATCGCAAGGCTGTGTTATCGAAGGCGAAGTGGTCGATTCAGTCCTTTCACCAGGTGTGCACATTGCGGAGGGCGCTCGTGTGCAAAATTCTGTGCTGATGCACAACTGCCATTTGGAAATGGGCAGTTGCGTCGACCGGATAGTTGCGGACAAAAATGTCACCATTGGTGAGGGCTCGCTCATTGGCGTCGGGGAGAGCACCGCCCCCAATGAGCAGCACCCTTCACTGCTGGAAGAAGGCTTGAACTTGATCGGCAAGGGCGCGAACGTTCCAGCAGGTTTTGAAATTGGTCGACATTGTATCATCAAGCCATTTGCAAATTTTGCATCTTTCAACGGCAAAAAGGTTTCCAACGGTGTGACAATTTGATTTCACTCCGATATATCCAGCCTGTTCGTGAGCGGGGGAGTAGGACTCAGTTGTTAAGTGCTTGACTTTCACTGCTAGATTAATTAAAATTATCGATCATTTTAGCGCCTTTGTGGCCTGAAGTGCGCTTTACTCATCTCACCAGTACGTTTTGGCAGGCTGTGTTTGCAAAATCGGATCAGTTGTCGAACCTGATGCACTTTTTGTGCAGAAAATGCCGTTTTGCAGGCAAAGATTTGGTATGCTGATCAAATTCCAAAGTGGCAGAAAAACTGATGGCAGGGGCTGCGAACCCAACTGAATTGAGCAAAACAACGCCAGGGACGCTTTACGTGATCAGCACGCCGATCGGCAATCTTGATGATATAACCTTGCGCGCCCTGCATACGCTGAAAGAAGTTGATTTCATTGCAGCCGAAGACACCCGGCATAGCCAAAAATTACTTCGCCATTTTCAAATTCAGAAACCGCTCTTTAGCTATCATGAGCATAACAAAGAGCAGAAAACGCCTGGCCTGATTCGTCAATTGCTGGATGGCAAATGTGTAGGCTTGATCTCCGACGCCGGCACACCGTCGATTTCGGATCCGGGCTTTTACCTGATTCGAGAAGCGCTTCATCGGGATGTACCGGTCGTAGCCGTTCCTGGTGTGACCGCTCTGATTCCAGCGCTGGTGGTGTCAGGATTGCCTGTTCATCGCTTTGCTTTCGAAGGATTTCCGCCGGCAAAAAAAGGCCGAAAAACGTTTTTTGAAAATCTTGCTGGCGAAAGCCGGACCTTGATTTTTTACGAATCACCGTACCGCGTACTGAAAACGTTGGCAGATATTCAGCATTATTTTGGCGATCGTCAGGTTGCGGTAGCGCGCGAGCTGACCAAGAAATTTGAGGAAATTCTGCGGGGTACGGCTCCGGAAGTCGCAGCGCAGCTTGAACAGAGGGCCATTAAGGGCGAGTTTGTCATCGTGGTTGAGGGTGTAAACAAAAAAATGCTTAAGGAAAAGGCTTCCGATGAAGGTTGAATTTTTACCGCAAAACGTGAAAAGCTGGTATCTCGGTTTGATCAGGCCAGTGGTTGATTTTTTTATCCGCCTGGAGTTGAATCCAAATTTTTTCACTACCATAGGATTTGTTCTAAGCATTATCGCAGCATACATGTTCGCGACGGGCAGTTTACGATTTGCTGGTTTGATTGTCCTGCTGGCCGGCACCTTCGATATCGTCGATGGGCAGGTTGCGCGGGCGACGAATCGAGTCACCAAGTTCGGCGCCTTATATGATTCGACTCTGGATCGTTATTCTGAAGTGATTATCTTTTTTGGTATGGCATATTTTTTCGTCAACGAATCGATGCTCAAAACCTCGGTTGCTGTGTCCATCGCGTTAGGTGGCTCGGTTATGGTCAGCTATGTTCGCGCCCGTGCTGAGGCGCTCGGGTTTGAATGCAAGGTTGGTATGATGCAGCGGCCGGAACGTGTGGTCTACATTGGCCTCGGAGCACTCATCCATCAGGTTGTGCTGATTCTCGCACTCACGATTGTCGCTGTGCTGGCAAATTTTACAGCCCTGCAGCGGCTCTATTACATTTGGCAGCAGGAAAATACGCCCGAAAAATTGGAGCTAAAAAAGCAGCAGAGCGCTACGCCCGAGACAGGTACAACGGACGCTGCTTGATGCAAAAATAGCATTTGAATTTGCTGGCATGCAATCGCAAGCCTTCCGTGATGGATTACGGTTTGCGGCTGGTGAAGTGCCAAATACAAATACAATGCTCTTAATAAATTTATCGATTTTCAATTCTGCTGCATTTAAAAACTGCAGCAGGCATGGTTGAATGAAGGAGGACGAATGAATAAGAAAGCGGTCGACATCGCACCAGCAACCGGAAAGCTTGGTATTTTGACACCGGGCATGGGAGCGGTTTCAACAACGTTTATTGCCGGAGTGATCGCCGTGCGCAAAGGCATCGGCAAGCCAATTGGTTCACTAACGCAAATGGGCACAATTCGCCTGGGCAAACGCACCGAACACCGCAGCCCCCAAATTAAAGACTTCGTTCCTTTGGCGGACTTGAAGGATATCGTTTTTGGTGGCTGGGACATTTTTGAAGATAACGCCTATGAAGCTGCGGTTAAAGCTGGCGTGCTTGATAAAACATTGCTGGATCAAATCAAGCCTGAACTCGAACAGGTCAAACCAATGCCGGGTGTATTCAGCAAAGATTATGTCAAGCTTCTGGATGGTACCTACGTCAAAAAGGGCAAAAACAAGCTTGATTTGGCAGAGCAACTACGTGAAGATATTCGACAGTTCAAGTCGAAAAACAATCTCGATCGTGTCGTGATAGTCTGGTGTGGCAGCACGGAGGTCTACATTACTGAAGATAGCGTACATCAGAGCCTTGAAGCTTTTGAGAAAGGCCTGGCAGATGACCATCCCGCGATTGCCCCGAGCATGATCTATGCCTATGCTGCTCTAAAGGAGGGCGTGCCGTATGCGAATGGTGCACCGAATCTGAGTGTCGACACACCAGCATTGCAGGAACTGGCCTTGAAAATGAATTTGCCGATAAGCGGGAAGGATTTCAAAACCGGCCAGACCTTTATGAAAACACTGCTTGCGCCCGGTTTTAAAGCCCGCCTGCTGGGCTTGTCCGGCTGGTTTTCCACCAATATTCTCGGCAACCGAGACGGCGAAGTACTCGATGATCCTGCGTCATTCAAATCCAAGGAAGTGAGCAAGTTGGGTGTGCTCGAATATATCTTGCAGCCTAAAGTTTACCCCGATTTGTATGATAATATCTATCACAAAGTTCGCATCAACTACTATCCGCCACGCGGTGACAACAAAGAAGGCTGGGATAATATCGATATCTTTGGGTGGCTGAATTACCCGATGCAAATCAAAGTCGACTTTTTGTGCCGTGACAGTATCCTGGCTGCTCCTATTGTGCTGGATCTGGCGCTATTTACCGATCTGGCTCAGCGTGCAAATATGAAAGGTATCCAGGAATGGCTTTCCTTTTATTATAAAAGCCCGATGGTGGCAAAAGGCTTGTACCCCGAGCACGATATCTTTATTCAATTGATGAAATTGAAAAATACCCTGCGTTATTTGAAAGGCGAGGATTTAATCACGCATCTTGGCCTGGAATATTACGATTGAGAATGCATTGTCGCCCCGGTGCTGTGTGACAGAGCACATACCGGGGCGCATTTCTTTTCGGGAACGCCTTTGAAAGAAAAATCACCCCTCAAATCTATCCTGAAAACATCACTGCCTGCTGTTTTTGATCTCTCGTCGCAAACACTGATGTGGACCGTCGAGGCGATTTTGATCGGCCAAATCAGTGCCGCTGCCTTCGGTGGTGTCGGCATGGCGATCCAGGTAATCGTGGTGTGCATGGCTGTTTTGCTGACGTTCATCGTCGGTGCTTCTTTGATCATTACCAGACACTTGGGTGCCGGTAACAAATGGGAAGCGAACCATGTTTTCGGGCAGACGATGATACTCGGGATCATCCTGGCTGTTGTGTTGACCCTGCTGTGGTATTTCGGCGCGCCACAAATTTTGAATCTCATCCGCGATGAAACCGGAGAAGCAAAAGCTGCGGGCATCACCTATTTGCGTACTATTGCGATGTTCGCGCCATTTGTCATTATCAATTTTATAGCCGTCGGTGTCGTACGCGGTGCAGGAGCAACCATTCACTCTATGCTGATCAATGTTGGGCTGAACCTGATCAATGTGTGTCTGGCACCGATCTTGATTTTTGGCCTGTTTGGCTTCCCGCGACTCGAAGTGCAAGGAGCAGCGCTGGCTGCTGGTATTTCGCATACCATCGGTTTTATGGCCACTTATCTTTTGTTGCGCAGCAAGCGCAGCGCGCTATTTCTTTCGTTTCGCGAGCTGACGACACCCAACTGGCAGACCTTCAAAAGGCTTTTTAATGCCGGTTTGCCGACCACCATCGAACAACTGGTTTGGTCGTTTGGGCTGTTAGTGGTTTCCACCTACGCTGCTGTCATCAGCATCACGGTTTTGGCAGCGCACCAGGTGTTTTTGCGTATCCAGTCGATACTGTCCATGATTTATATGGGATTCGGTCTTGGTGCAATGACTTTGATGGGGAAAAATCTCGGTGCCGAACAACGCAAACTCGCCCAGAGAACGGCCGAGATGGCAGGCTGGGTGGTGTTTGTTTTCGTGATGGTGATCAGTCTTGCTATGATATTCTTTTCACGGCAAATTATTGCGGTTTTCACCGATGATCCGCAAGTATTGCGCACTGGAGCGGTGGTGATTAAGCTGTTTGCGTTGGTACAAATACCCAAAGCTGTCGATGGCGTCCTGATGGGGAATTTGCGCGGCGCTGGCGACCTGAAATGGCTGATGTGGATCACGATTATTTCTGTGTTCATTTTTGAAATCAGCTTAAACTGGATGATCGCTTTCGTTTTCAATTTGTCATTGTGGGGCCTCTGGTTGATGCACACTGCGGACGAAACCTTGCGGCTGGTACTCAACTACTGGCGCTATCGCGGTGGAAAATGGAAATTTATCGATATTTAATCACACCTTCATCCCTTCTTTAAATCTGCATTCTTTCTATAAATGCCTTGCACGAAAGCGCTGGAATAAATATATTTCGGTTTGCTGTCGATGCCTGAATTGGCCAGCCAGCGCACCTGAAAGCGGTCATTTCAAATGAGTATATTGTTGGTTATGCAAGGTCTTTTTTTCACCTTCGAAGGCGTCGATTTTTGTGGCAAAAGCACGCAAATCAAGCGATTGGTTCAGCGCCTGGAGCATCAGGATATTCCCGTCTTGCTGGTGCGGGAGCCGGGCGGAACAGACATATCCGAAGCGATCCGCGAGATTTTACTCGATACCAAAAACACCAGCATGCATGCCCGCACTGAACTGCTGCTGTATACCGCAGCGCGGGCGCAGATTGTGGCGGAAAAAATTGTGCCGGCCTTGGCAGCATCGATGGTGGTGATTTGTGATCGCTTTATCGACTCGACGACCGCTTATCAGGGCTATGGCCGTGAGCTGGGCTTAGCGTTCGTGCAAAAGATCAACGAATTTGCCACCCAAAGTTTGAAGCCGGACGCGACAATCTGGATTGATATTCCGCTGGATGTGGCCGAAGCGCGTAGAAAACAGTTTAGTCTGAAAAAAGATCGTCTTGAAGGTGAAGCACGGTCTTTTCGCGAGCGCGTTGTCGCCGGATATCAAATGCTCGCTGATGCGGAGCCTGACCGCATTCACATCATCGATGGGAATGGACCTATCGAAGACGTCGAAGAGCGCGTTTGGCAGGTTGTATCGCCGCTGCTAACAAGATGGCAAGATCAATAAATTGGAGAACGCCATGTCAATCAAAAAGAAACTCGTCGTTTTGGTCATCCTTGCAATTGGTTCGATTGGATTCAGCACCTCTTTCTCAAAGTGGATGAATGGCGAGGAAAACGACTACTACAGCTCCATTCGCAAAAATACGATCTTGTTTGGCGAAGTTTACAAACAAATCGCCGATAAATATGTCGAAAAAGTTGATCCGGAAAAACTGATGCGCGTCGGCATCAATGCGATGCTCGATTCAGTCGATCCCTACACCGTGCTGATTGAAGACGAAGATAATGTGCAGTTGCAGATCATCACCCAGGGCAAATATGGCGGATTGGGGATGCTGGTAGGATATCAGGATTCGTGGCCGACAGTTGTTGAACCGCCATACGAAGGCACACCGGCGATGAAAGCCGGCATCCGCGAAGGCGATAAAATTATCGAAATTGATGGCGTCTCTACGAAAGAAAAAAATGTCAGCGAAGTTGCTTCCAAACTGCGCGGTGAAAAAGGCACGGCTGTCACCATCAAGATCAGACGCCAGGGCGAGCCAGAACCGATCGAGTTCCGATTGATCCGTGCTGAAATTGTCATCAATGATGTCGAATACGGTGGCATGATCAACGATGAAGTTGGCTACATCAAGCTGACGCGATTTTCAAAAAATGCAGCACGTGAAGTGGCGGATGCTGTGCGAAAATTGCAGCAGGAAAATGCAAAAGGCATCGTCCTCGATTTGCGCAACAATCCGGGCGGATTGCTTGAGGCCGCGGTAGGCGTTTCGGATGTTTTTCTGCCAAAGGGCAAGCTTATCGTTTCAACGCGCGGCCGCAGCGATGAAACTGTGCAGGAGTATTTTTCAGAGCGCGATGCCATCGCTGACGATTTGCCGCTGGTGGTGTTGATCAACGGATTGAGTGCTTCGGCTTCCGAAATTGTCAGCGGTGCGATTCAGGATTTGGATCGTGGCGTCGTCATTGGGCGCAAGAGCTTTGGCAAGGGGTTGGTTCAGAGCGTGGTTGGTCTGACTCGCGATGCGCGTTTGAAGCTCACAACCGCAAAATATTACTTGCCAAGTGGAAGGCTGATTCAAAAAGACCACTATTCTGAAGACATTTTGCTGGCCGATGCAGATGCAAACAGCGCAGCAGAAATGGATGAATTGGAAAGTGCTCATCCGCGTTTTCAAACGGCTGTGGGGCGTTCAGTTTATGGCGGCGGCGGGATCGAGCCGGATATTGAAGTAGAAGCAGATACATTGACGCATTTCGAAAGCGCGCTCATTCGCCAATCGATGATTTTTAATTATGCGGTTGTCTACGCAGCCAGCCACGAAAATCTGAAAAAGGGTTTTGACGTGACGCCCGAGATCCTAAGCGATTTTCATCGTTTTCTCGATGAGAAAGGCTTTGACTACAGCTCGAAAGCCGAGGAAGAACTGGATGCTTTTCGAGATGCTGCTGAAAAGGAGGGCTTTTCCGAGTCCGTGAAAACAGCACTTGCGCAAATTGAAAAGCAGATCGAATTGGCACAAAAAGATCAGTTCGCGCACAGCGAAGAATTTATCAAGCGGCAATTGGCCATGGAAATCAGCGCGAAACTGTGGGATACGCAGACCAAAATCGAAGCCGGTTTCCGTGATGACAAAGACCTGGAAGCTGCGCTGACTTTGCTCTCGGATAAGGCCAGCTACGAAGCCAGATTGAGCAAAATTGGCAAATAATTGAAAAGCAAACTTAGGACAGAAAAACCCTTAATTATCTTCTTAATGAAGATTGATTTCAATATATCCGGAACGTTTTATTCCAAGGAGTAACAATGACCCAATATGTGTATAAGTTTGGCGGAGGCAGAGCTGAAGGCCAGGCTGATATGAAAAACCTGCTGGGTGGCAAAGGCGCTAACCTGGCAGAAATGGCAAATCTCGGATTGCCTGTGCCGGCTGGTTTTTCGATAACCACGGAAGTCTGTACTGCTTTTTACGAAAATAACCGCAACTATCCGCAAGGCCTCGAACAACAAGTGCAAAACGCGCTTGCGCACATCGAGGAAATCATGCAGGCCAAATTTGGCGATGCGCACAATCCATTGCTTGTTTCGGTGCGTAGCGGCGCGCGCGCTTCCATGCCTGGAATGATGGATACCGTGCTCAATCTCGGCCTAAACGATACCACCGTGCAAGGCTTGATTGAACGCACAGACAATCCACGCTTTGGCTACGACTGCTATCGGCGCTTTGTGCAAATGTACGGCGACGTTGTGCTCGGCCTCAAACCCGAATCGGATGATGACATCGATCCTTTCGAAGAGCTATTGGACAAGAAAAAAGAAAAGCGCGGTGCTAAATTCGATACCGATTTGTCTGCAGATGATTTGAAGGAGCTGGTTGAAGAATTCAAGGCCGCAATCAAAGAGCGCACTGGCCATGATTTTCCGCAAGATCCGATGCAGCAGCTTTGGGGTGCAGTCGGCGCGGTATTCGGTTCCTGGCAAAATGATCGCGCCATCACCTATCGCAAGCTGAACGATATTCCAGCTGAATGGGGTACGGCGGTCAATGTTCAGGCAATGGTGTACGGTAACATGGGCGAAGACTGCGGCACCGGCGTCGGCTTCACCCGCGATCCCGCGACTGGCGAAAACGTCATGTACGGCGAGTATCTCATCAACGCGCAGGGCGAAGATGTGGTGGCCGGCACGCGTACCCCCAAGCCGATTCTGCACTTGCAGGAAGACATGCCAGCCGCTTTCGCGACATTGAAAGAGATTTCTGAAAAACTCGACAAACATTATAAAGACATGCAGGATTTCGAGTTCACCATTCAGAATGACAAACTCTGGATGCTGCAAACGCGCGTCGGCAAACGTACCGGCTTTGCAGCATTTAAAATCGCTGTCGATATGGTCGAAGAAGGCCTGATCGATAAAAATACCGCATTGCAGCGCCTGGAACCCAACCAACTTAACCAATTGCTGCGCCCGATTTTCGACCCGAAAGAAAAAGATGTGCTCATCAATTCCGGCGGGCTTTTGGCGAAGGGCTTGAATGCCGGGCCTGGCGCCGCTACCGGCAAAATCGTCTTCAACGCAGCCGATGCGGTCGAGTGGGTTAAAAAAGGCGAGCAGGTTATTCTGGTGCGCATTGAAACCTCGCCGGAGGACATCAAAGGCATGCACGCTGCCGAAGGCATTTTAACTGCACGCGGCGGCATGACCTCGCATGCGGCCTTGGTAGGACGGCAAATGGGCAAGGTCTGCGTTGTCGGCTGTGAGGCGCTGGAGATCGATTACAAAAAGCGTCAGTTTGCCGTCAATGGCCAAACTGTGAAAGAGGGTGACTGGATTTCAATCGATGGCACCACCGGCGAAGTGCTGAAAGGCCACCTCGATACCAAGCCTTCCGAAGTGCTGCAAGTTTTGCTCGACAAAAGCCTGGCGCCGGAAAAGTCCGACGTCTATCACACCTATTCCAAAATCATGGAATGGGCGGATGAAGTCCGCACCCTGCGCATCCGCACCAATGCCGACCAGCCCGATCAATCGCAAAATGCCATCGCGTTTGGGGCCGAAGGTATTGGCTTGTGCCGTACCGAGCACATGTTTTTCGAAGGCGAACGCATCGACGCGGTGCGCGAAATGATCCTTTCGAAAGATGTTGAAGGCCGGCGCAAAGCACTTGCTAAGTTGCTGCCAATGCAACGTGAAGATTTCAAAGGCATCTTCAAAGTGATGACTGGCAAGCCGGTGACGGTTCGTACCCTCGATCCGCCCTTGCATGAGTTCTTGCCGCACACTGAAAAAGAAATACACGACCTCGCAGCGAAAATGAGCGTCGATGTTGCGGTATTGCAGGCAAAAATAGATAGCTTGCATGAGCTCAATCCAATGCTCGGCCATCGCGGCTGCCGACTCGGCATCGTCTACCCGGAAATCACCGAAATGCAGGCGCGCGCGATTCTGGAAGCCGCTTGCGAAGCGAAAAAAGAAGGCTTCGAGGCGATTCCGGAGATCATGATTCCGCTGGTCGGCTACGTCAACGAGCTGAAGTTGCAGGAGCAGATCGTGCGCAAAACCGCAGCGAAAGTGTTCGAAGAGAAGGGCGTCGAAGTGGACTACCTGGTCGGTACAATGATCGAATTGCCGCGTGCTGCAGTCACTGCCGATCAAATCGCCACGGTGGCGGAATTCTTCAGCTTCGGCACCAACGATTTAACCCAGACCACCCTCGGCGTTTCGCGCGATGATTCGGCGAAATTCCTGCCACACTACGTCGAGCACGAAATCATCCCGTCTGATCCGTTCGAGTCCATCGATCAGGAGGGCGTCGGCACGCTGATGAAAATCGGTGTGGAAAAGGGCCGCGGCGCACGTGATGGTATAAAAATCGGTATCTGTGGTGAACACGGTGGTGAACCGAAGTCGGTGAAATTCTGCCACAAACTTGGCATGAATTATGTCAGCTGTTCGCCTTTCCGTGTACCTATCGCTCGCCTCGCGGCCGCACAAGCCGTCTTGGAAAGCAAATAACATTGTCGAAAGTAGACAAACGCCCATCTCGTCCGGCGGGATGGGCGTTTTTTTTGAGTCAAAATGAAACCGGAAAACAGAAGCATAGCAATCGAGCAAAAACAAAGATTGATTTTGCTGGTTCTATGCGAATTGTACATTTCTATTTAAAGCAATATAGCTGCCGCAGAGAATCGAATACCAATTAAATGCATTTTCAATTTTTTGTCGATTTTGATGGCACCATCGCGCGAGATGATGTCGGTCATACATTTTTTACCACTTTTGGCGCCAACGAAAGCGCGTACCTGGAAATCGAAAAAGCCTGGCTAAATGATGCAGTGTCATCTGCTGATTTGTACCGGGCAGCCTGTCCGCACATCCAGGTCACGCCGGCTCAATTTGAGGCGTTTTTAGAGAAGCAGCACATCGATCCGTCTTTCCTAACTTTTTTCAAATATGCCCGCAGCCACAACGAATCGATGCTGGTGTTGAGTGATGGATTTCACAATTATATTGAACCTATATTGCGCGCTGCCGGTTTGTCGGAGTTGGAAATATGTGCGAATGCATTTGATTTTGTCGACGATGGTACGATCGCTCCGTCTTTTCCCTACGAGGCTTTCACCTGCGGGAAGTGCGCCAATTGCAAGCGATACCATGTCCAGTCGCGCCGCGAAGCCGGCTTGACCTCTGTATTTATCGGCGACGGCAAATCCGATTGTTGTGGCGCAGTCGAGTGCGATGTGATTTTTGCCAAAAAGGATCTGGAGAAGTTTTGTGTCGACGAGAAATTAGATTATTTTCCATTTCGAGATTTTCATGATGTCATCCGTAACCTTGAAATCATCCGCAACCGTGCCTGAGATGGCGGCCGAGCCGATTTTGCAAAAAGTCAGCACGGTAGCACAAAAAACCGATACGCGTGCCTTTGTGGTTGGTGGCTTCGTGCGCGATCATTTTTTGGCCAAAAAGGTTAAGGATATTGATTTCGTGGTCGAAGGGGATGGTATTGCCTTTGCGCAAGCTGTTGCGCGTCATTTGCGCACACGAAATGTGGTGGTGTACAAAAAATTTGGTACAGCTTTGGTTCGCTACCACGGGTATGAGCTCGAATTTGTCGGTGCGCGAAAAGAAAGCTACCGCGGCGATTCCCGCAAGCCGGATGTTGAACCTGCTGACTTGCAGGCAGACTTATCCCGGCGTGATTTTACGATTAACGCCATGGCGGTTTCGCTCAATCGCCAGGATGCCTGGGGCCTTTTTGATCCATTCCATGGCCGCCAAGACCTTTCTCTCGGCGTCATGCGAACACCACTTGAACCGCAAACAACCTTTCATGACGATCCCCTGCGCATTTTACGCGGTATTCGTTTCGCCACACAATTGCAATTTGCTATCGAAGAAAAGACAAAATTGGCGATGGCGGAAATGCATGAGCGCCTGAACATCATTTCGCAAGAGCGCATCACCGATGAGTTCGTCAAAATTGTCGCGGCGCCTGTGCCGAGTATCGGTTTCAGGCTGTTGGACGAGGTGAACGTACTTTCATTGATTTTGCCGGAATTCGTCGAGTTGAAGGGCGTCGATGAAAAAGATGGTCATTTCCACAAGGATGTCTTTTATCATACATTGAAAGTGCTCGATAATGTTGCCAGTGTGTCGACCGGTGTGCCGCTTCGTTTGGCAGCGATTTTTCATGATATCGCCAAGCCACGCACGAAGGCCTTCGATGCCAACAAGGGCTGGTCATTCCATGGGCATGATGAAATCGGTGCGCGCATGTTGCCAGCGATTTTTCGGCGCTTTCGCCTGCCGAACGAATGGTTGCGCTATGTTCAAAAGCTCACCCGCCTGCACTTGCGGCCGATTGCTTTGACCGAAGAAGACTGTACAGATTCTGCATATCGTCGCTTGCTGTTCCAGGCTGGCGCCGAGCTTGAAGATCTGCTGACACTTTGCCGGGCGGATATCACCAGTCGAAACAAGGAGCGTCGCCGTCAACATCTCGCCAACTTCGATTTTGTGGTAAAGCGGCTTGAAGAAGTGGAGCAAAAAGACAAGATGCGTGCATTTCAATCACCGGTACGCGGCGATGAGATTATGGCGTTGCTGAGTATAGGAGCCGGACCGCTGGTGGGCAGAGCTAAAAGCATGATTGAAGAGGCGATTCTCGAAGGAGTCATTCCAAATGATTACGATGCGGCCAAAGCATACTTGCTCGAAAACATCGAAATGGTGACTGTGCATAAAAAGCAAAAATCTTGAAATGATAGCTTCAGGCAAGCTTGACTCTCCATCCTTTCACCATTATCATGCCGCTCCCACTTCACTATGCTTTGACTCAAGTTATTTCCAGATCGCCTGGATGTTTGCTGCAAATTTGAAGGCTACAAATTATTGATCTGGGTGGATGAAAACGAGCTGCTTATGAATCAGTATCAAAAAATAATGGTTGAGCTGTCGCACGATCAGCAAATTTTCAAGATCATTCTCAACGCACCCAAAGGCAATGTTCTCGATGTACAAATGATGGCTGACATCACCTCTGCGCTGGCGACGTATGCTGCACAGCCTGAAATCAAGGCAGTTGTTTTTGAAGGGGCCGGCCGCCATTTTTCGTTCGGCGCCAGTGTGCCGGAGCACACGGCCGAAACGGTCGCCGAAATGCTCAAAAATTTCCATCGGTTGTTTCGGGAATTGATCGCACTCAGCAAACCATGCATCGCTGTTGTCCGCGGGCAATGCCTGGGTGGTGGATTGGAGCTGGCCGCCTTTTGTCACTGGATTTTTGCGGCGGATGATGCACAATTTGGCCAACCCGAAATCAAACTTGCGGTGTTTCCGCCGGTCGCTTCTCTGATACTGCCGCATCGCATCGGTCAATCCGTCGCGGACGACTTGGTGCTGACCGGCCGTTCGATATCTGCACAACAGGCATTGGCTATTGGCCTGGTGCACATGATCGACGAAGACCCGGATGAGCAGGCGATTGCTTTCATCGAAAAGAAGCTTTTGCATCACAGCGCAACGGCCCTGCATTTTGCAGCAAAATCGTCACGCTACGCCATGCATCAGGCTTTTTTGCAGCACATCGCTGCCGTTGAAAAGATGTATGTTGATGAATTGATGCGAACGGAAGATGCCAATGAAGGCATCGCTGCCTTTTTGGAAAAGCGCCAGCCAGTCTGGAAGAACAGATAGTGCGAAATGAGATCAGAAATGGCTTTCGATTTCAAAGATAAGATGGCGGTTATCACAGGCGGGAGCGGTGGCATTGGCCATGCAACCGCGTCTGCGTTTTCGGAAGCTGGCGCAAAGGTCATTGTCATTGATCGTCAGCATCCGGAAGTCTCGGTGCCCAACAGCCGCTTTGTGAAAGCCGATGTGACTGACTTTGAGCAGGTCGGAGCTTGCGTGCGCGAAATCGTTTCCACCGAACAAACGATTCATATTTTGGTGAACAATGCCGGCATTTCGCGCGACGCACCAGTGTGGCGAATGACAGAAGCCGATTGGGACCAGGTTCTGTCGGTGAATTTGAAAGGTGCGTTCAATTTTATCCATCACTGCGCGCCATATTTTCGTACCCAGAACTTTGGCAAAATTGTCAACGTGTCTTCGATCAATGGCTTGCGGGGCGCATTTGGATTGGCCAACTATTCGGCATCAAAGGCGGGCTTGATTGGCTTGACGAAAACTGTTGCCCGTGAACTTGGCCGGCATCAAGTCAATGTGAATGCAGTGGCGCCGGGCTATATTTTAACGCCATTGACCAGGAAGCTGCCACAAAAGATCCTCGACACGGCAAAGGCCGAAACCACACTCGGGCGGTTGGGCGCACCGGAAGACGTTGCCCAGGCCATTCTGTTTTTGTGTTCGGAAGCTGCGCGCCACGTCACCGGACACGTGCTCACCGTGGATGGCGGGCAGGTGGCTTAGCGCTTTGGCATCACGCTTTCTATGGATCCATTCGAGTTCAGTTGTGCGCTATTTATTGCTCTTGATGTGACAAGGCAAACCGAAAAGAGCTTGCTTTCAATCCTGACCTCTCCTATTTTAACTGCGTTTTAGCAGGTCTTTAAATGGCATTATCAAAAATGATCAAAGTAGCATGCCTCGAAAAGTAAACTATACCGATAAGTTCGAGAAATTCAGCCGGCAAACGTATTTCGATAAGCTCGATCCGGATGAAAAAGCCTGTGTCGAAGAAATGGCCTTTAGGCATTTGCTAACGTTTCAAGAGTTTCGGCAGGTTGTTGAAGCCGCGCGTGACCTGACGATGTGGGGCGAAGGTGGGATTGCCAATTGGTGGCAGCGACACCGAGATAATGCCGAAGTCGGGCAACCATCCCAAAACGATGTGCGGAAAAAGCAGCTCCTAAGCAACCTGCAATCCCATATTGTTCATTTGCGCTCGCAACCCAAAATGTACCCAAAGCAGCCGTTTTCGCGTCCGAAAAAGCGCGAAAAAAGCAAAATTGTTGCAGCACAATCCGATAAAAATATTTTTGGTATGTGCCCGGTGGCTTCCGAGCGCACAGTTTGCTGTAACCTGCGTACCATCGATGCCGTGGAAAACTGCATTTTCGGATGCAGCTATTGCACGATCCAGACGTTTTACAGTGATAAAATCGTTTTTGATGAAAAGTTTGCACAGAAATTGGCGCAGATTGAGCTGGAAAAAGACCGGTTTTATCACATAGGTACTGGGCAGTCGTCGGACTCGTTGGCCTGGGGCAATCGAAATGGTATTCTCGATAGTCTGTGCCAATTCGCAGCCGACCACCCGAATATCCTGCTGGAATTCAAAACGAAATCCAATAATGTTCGTTATTTTTTAGACAATCCAACACCACCTAATATCGTTTGCAGCTGGTCGATGAATACTCCGACCATCATCGATAATGAGGAGCATTTTACAGCCAATCTCGATGAACGTATCGAAGCGGCGCGGCAGGTGGCAGCATGCGGTGTCAAGGTGGCGTTCCATTTTCACCCGATGGTGTATTATGATAGCTGGGAGACCGATTATCCGAAGGTGGCGGAAACGTTGATCCGGCAATTCGAACCGCAGCAGGTTTTATTCGTCTCGTTTGGCTCGGTCACGCTCATCAAGCCGGTTTTGACCAAAATCCGCAATCTCGGCTTCCAAACCAAAATGACTCAAATGGAATTAGTGCCGGACCCGCACGGCAAGCTCACCTATCCCGACGATGTCAAAATTGCGATGTTTTCCAAAATCCATGAGTCCTTCTCGCCGTGGCGCAATGAGGTGTTTTTCTATTTGTGCATGGAAAAGGCAGCGATTTGGGAACGGGCTTTTGGGTATGTGTATCCGGATAATGAGACCTTTGAGAGAGATTTTGGCCAAAAAACGCTTCATCAAAAAGTGCGTCGACCTGCCCTGGAAAACGCAACTCCAGCCTGATACCTGACTTCATAGTTCAAGCCATGTACCTGCTTCAGTAAAAATTAGCACCATTTTAAGCCGTTCAGTTTGATAGAGTGCAGCAACCGCTTCACTGAAATGCTTCACTTCATCGTGATAACCGGGCAGGGCGAGCAGTTCATCTGGCGTAGCATTGCCGATGAGGGCATCGGTCTTGAACTCCACAAGCGTGTAACCAGATTTGTCTCTCAGCAATAGATCGATTTCGTCTTCAACAATGGTCTGCTCAAACTGATAGAGAATCGGGCGTTGAACTGCAATCTGCTCTGCTGCGGTCAGCGCATTTTGCAGGTTGGCATTCTGCCAGGTGTTGTCGATATGGGCGATGATCGATTGCTCGAGGCTATCGATTTCAGAATCGCAGAATGGGTAGGCACTGTTTTTTGCTGCTGATTCCAGTTCTTCTCTTATTTGCCATTTCTGATTGATCAGCTTGTGCCGCAAACCACGGTGCACTAAACGATCGATCAAATAGCGCCGCTCCTTTTCAGCCAGCGACTGTGGTGCTGTGCCGGCTTTTGGGTGCGCTGCCGTAGAGATTTCGAGCGGATTTCTATATCGATACACGGTTTGCCAGCCAGCGGTTGCCAGGGGCGCGCTTAAATCGGGTATGTACAGCTCACTTTTTGGTTCGGTTTTATCAACCTGTGCAACATGCATTGGTGGAGCAGGGTGATCCGATACAATCATTTGTCCCTTTAAATCTGGGACGATTTCGCATCGATGACGTTCGGCATCCCCGAAAATGCCGGTCTGCAAAATCGTGTAATAGCTCTCCGCACCACCCGTTTCGCTAGCCGTTGCTATGAAGTGTTGTTGCGCGCGGGTCATGGCGACATACAGCAAGCGCATGCCTTCTTTGCTTTCTTCGATTTCCGCTTCTCTGATAAAATGACGATATTCCGCAATCTCCGGCAGACGCTCGCTCTTTTTGGAGCCGATGTAAACAAACGGCCAATGCGGGCTTTGTAACGATTTTTTAAAGCCATTCGAGGTGAGTTTGCTGCTGTTTCCACGCACGCCTTCCTCTGCGCCGATCAGAAAAACAACCGGAAATTCCAGCCCTTTGGCTTTGTGCATGGTCATCAGCGTCACGCTATTGGCTTGCATTTGTGCATTGCCGGTCTCGTCTACACCACGGAATTGTTTGAGCTGATCGCGGTATTCCAGGATAGAACCACTGCCTTGCGGTTGCATCGTGCCGAGAATTTCGATGAGCTGTGATAAATTCGCTTTCGCAAGCCGGCCTTCATCTGGCCCCCAGGCATGCGCATAGCCTGCAAAAGCTTTGCTCTGTTCGAGAAAATGCAGCACAATGCGGTCGATGCTCCAGATACCGATACGCGCCAGGCATTTTTGCAGCAATTCGTGGTGGGCCGGCTGGTGCTGCTTGAGTAATTCAAATAGAGAGTGACGATTCTGGCTTTCCTTTTGCATCTCGGCGAGCAGCGTCATGAGATCTTGATCGCTCATGCGTAAGATTGGTGAACGCAGCACAGTCGCGAGCGCGATATTATCGTGCGGCATTGCCAGAAAGGATAAGAATGCAGCAACATCTTCGACTTCCCGGCGCTTGTAATATCCGCGTTTCTCTTCGATGATGTACGGCAAGCCGGTACGGATCAGTAATTTTTCGAGCATATCCGATTGCACGCTGCGGCGATAGAGAACACCGATATCGCGAAATTGCATGGGGCGGTAAGCTTGCAAATTCTTGTCGTAAATCGGCTTTTCTGTGCTCAGCCAATGCTGAATCAACGTGACGATTTTCATGGCTTCGTTTTCGCGCCGTTCAGCTGAAGAGTTGCCGCTTGCAGTTTCGAGAAGCGTGAACGAACCATACGGTGGCGCCACCGGTTTGCCCGAGAGTTCTGCGGTCGAATGCTGCTGAAATTCTTCCAGCATGCCGGCATATTCCGGTGCAGCAAAAAGCTTGTTGACCTGATCCAAAATGAGTTGTCCGGAGCGCCAGCTTTTTTCCATGGTCAGATGTTGTGCCGCGTAATGGCTTACCAGCACCTCTGCTGCCTCTCCAAGCAAGCGATAATCGCCCTGCCGGAAAGCGTAGATGGACTGCTTGGCGTCGCCGACCAGAAAGATGGTTGGCTGCAAGCCTTTTTCAGCGGACAGGCCAGCGCCGGAGAGCAACTCATTGGCAATAGAATGGAAAATATCCCATTGAATGCGGCTGGTATCCTGAAACTCATCGACCAACAAATGGCTCATGCGCATGAAAAGATAGTAGCGCACGCCGTCATTGTCTTCTCCGTGAAAAAGATTGTAAACGCCTTCGCTGAGATCATCAAAACTGACACGTCGCGCTGCAAATTTGAGCGCGTCAAGCTCTTTGCGATAGTGCTGGTAAAGTGCGAAAATAGTTTGTGCATGTTTGTTTAGCCTGCGGCGTTGCAGTTCGTAACACATCTGCAACAGTGCTTCGCTTTGGTGCGGTTCCAGGTTTTCATCGACCTTTTTGAGCCATTCCCATGAATCTTTTTTGAAAACGCCTGCCCGTAAATCGGTTGGATCGGCACTGTTCTCAAAGGTCGAAACAGCATTTAAGATTTTTGCGCCGGTTGCCTTGCCGATGCGCTCTCCCACTTTTTGCAAAATTGCCGCGACGATATCGACCAACTCTGCATCCGGCTCCTCGGCGTATTCCGATGCTGAAGGAAAAATAAGTTCGGCATTCTCAATTTGGTGACGCTTTTTAAGTTCGAAAAGGAAAAGCCGTTCACTTTGAAGATACGCCAACTGATCCCTGAGTTGATTGACATTGGCGTCCGGATAGGTCAGGTAGGCTTCGAGCATTTCGCGCATGGATGCAGAAAGCGCTGATTGCTCTTCGGCAATCTCAAAAAGCCGCATATACGCCTTTTCGTGCATCTCCTCCTGTTCGATTTTGCTGAGAATGGTAAAGGGAGTCGGAATGTGCGAGCCGGCTTCGATCGGAAATCTTTGCACCAGCTCCTGAAACAGGCTATCGATGGTTTGGATTTTAAGGCTTTGCGAGAAATTCAAAATCGCTTCCGCAGCCTGGCGTGCATTACGCGGTGGCCGAATGTGGGGAAAAGTGGTTGAGGCGTTTTGGTAGAATGCCCGGATTTCATCGTCGATCGCTGCGGCAGCTTCATCGTTTGCCAGCACCGAAACCGCATCGGAAAAAATGCGTTCCTGCATTTCGGCTGCTGCTTTGCGGGTAAAGGTTACCGTCAAAATGTCCCCCGGATCGGCGCCGGCAGCGACCAGCCGCAGGTAACGCTGGCTGAGCTGATAGGTTTTGCCCGAGCCTGCAGAGGCACTGACCACGTAGGATTGGTAAGGATTGAGCGGATTGCTGCTAAAATCGCTTTCGGTCGTCATCTCTTTCGCTCTGTTTAAAAATAGCGTTTTCGTTAGACTGCGTGTTTCGCTATCGCAGATCAGTTGCCTTGATCGCCAGTGTCCATTGTTGAGTATTGTCTTTCGTGTAGCAGGAGACCTTCACAACGCGATCTCGACGTGGTCCGGAAAATTCCATAATCACAAAATTACGTGCGTTAACGGCGGTATCCGGAACACGCAGGTAATTCGCATCGTTGTTTTCTGGTGGATACGTACCAGCGGTCAGTGGGGATGATGTGATTTCATAAAGTGGATAGGTACCTCGCCGCTGCATTTTTGTCACTTCGGTGCGGTGAATGTCGCCTGATAAAAAGATCACGCCACGAATACCTTCCATTTCAATCGCTTTCAGCAGGCGATCGCGCTCCTCGGCATAAATCGAGTATTTTTCAAAACCGATAAAGGGACTGAGCACCTGCCCACCAATGGCGATGAATTTAAAGGTAGCATGACTGGCTGTCAGCGCGTCGATCAACCACTGAAATTGATGCTCTCCCAGCATCGTACGATGGCCGGTTTTGCGATCATTGGGCGTGCGATAGTAACGATTGTCCAGCATGAAAAATTGCGCATCTGCCCACTCGAACGAAAATGTCACCCCCGGCTTGCCATCGACGCCGTAGTACGGATTGCCCCAGAAATTTTGAAAAGCTTCAAGTGTTACCGCCTTCATGCCAAAACTGCGGTCACTGTCGTTTGGCCCAAATTCGTGATCGTCCCAGATGGCATAATGGTGGGTTGCGCCCAGCAAGGGCTGCAATTCCGGCAGCGAACGAGTGTGGGTGTAGCGGTAAAAAATGCCGGTGCGGGTGTACCAGTCCGGCTCTCGCAAATATGTGTTGTCGCCGAGCCACAGCATCACATCCGGCTTGTGGCCTGCCAGGGAGGTCAGCACCTCGTAGTCACCGCCATACGGTTCGCCCGGTCGGTCGTACGGTGTGTCATTGATGTACATACAGCTTCCAACCGCTATTTTGAAAGCCGGAGGATCGGTGCGATATTGCCAAAGCGCTTGCGTTTGAAAGCGCAAGGGATAAGGCCTGTCCACTTTTTTGCCGTTGATATACAACTCATATTGGTACTTTTTGCCAGGTTGAACCTGGTCGGCGATGAGTTTGGCCGTGAACGCTGTTGATTTTTGCGTTGTCGTTTTGCTGGTTTCAAAGCGTTCACTGTTGTTTCCTGCCTCAAAATAGCGAAAGTGCACAGTCGCTGCCTGTTTGGTTTGCACCCACAACAAAACTTCGCGCATATCGCCATAGCCAACCATCGGTCCGGATTGCAGCAGGCTCTCCTGCCCCAAAAGCGACGCTGCCCACAAAAGGCCGATCATGGCTGAAATAAAAGAAAAGTTGGATTTCACGGTATTGCCCTATGTGCTTGGATTTGAATAATCGAGAAGGTATCGAGTGATCTTTGTTAAGATTCTAAAAGCGGTGGCGAGAAGCAACATATATCCGACAATTGGTGAGAAAATTAGCGAGCTGCGGGGATTTGATAATGCAGCGCTGTGTTAGTGCGGGGGAGAGTGGGAGTTGACGACGAAAAGACGTACCTGCGCAAGGCAAACTGAAGACGGTTACCTTGCGCAGGTACCTTATTAAATGATTCGGCGATTGGCTCAGTTGCTGGCAGCGGCGATTTCCTCGACCTGTCTCCAGACCCGTAGCACATTGCCAGAGCAGATTTTTGCGATATCTTCTTCAGAGTAGCCTTTCTTGAGAAGCGCTTCGATCAGGTTCGGGAAGCCGCTGACGTCCTGCAAGCCTGCCGGCAGCCCAAACACACCATCGAAATCCGAGCCAAAACCGACATGATCAATGCCGACCAGTTGCACAACCCGGTCGATGTGTTTCACCACATCATCGACAGTTCCAATGGGATTGGCTTTGCGTTGCTTTTGCGAATAGATGACGGCCTCGGGTGAACCATCTTTTAAATTGTTCTCCTTCAAATAATCAGCGACGCCTTCCTGGATTGTATCGTTTTGTTTTTGGAACGTCTCGCTTAAAAACGAAGAGCCAAATGCAATCATGATCACGCCGCCATTTTCGGCCAGTGCTTTCAGCATGTCGTCGCTCATGTTGCGCTCCCACCCGGGGGTGAATTGGCGCAGCGCAGAATGCGAGGCGATCACCGGTGCTTTGGTGAGCCGCAAGACCTGATAAAAGGTGCTATCCGACACATGTGAAATGTCAACCATAATGCCGAGACGGTTCATTTCGGCAACGACATCGCGGCCAAACGGGCTGAGCCCGTTCCATTTGCGTTCGGGATCGTAGGATGAATCGCATATTTGATTGGCTTTGCCATGTGTGAGGGTGATGTAGCGAATGCCACGCTGGTGGAAATGGGCCAAATTCTCAAGGTTATCCTCGACTGGAGCGCCATTTTCCATGCCCATCGCCAGTGCAATCTTGCCTGAGCCGAAGAGGCTCTCCACATCCGAAACCGAGGTCGCCATCGCAAATTGATCCGGCCAGTCTGTGGTGAATTTTTCCACCATGTCGATCAAGCGTTCGGCCTCGGCCTTGGCGCCGCCGGTCTCCTGAAATTCCGACGCCACGTAAATGGACATGAAAGGCACATCGAGACCACCTTCGCGGGCGCGTACGTAGTCAAAATCTCCCAGCTCCGTACGTCCGGAAATATCTTCAAAGTATTCTGTCATGCGATAGGGGATATCGACATGAGTGTCGACAATGATGTTTTGCTGAGCGAGTGCATCGGCCTTCGCCTGCAAGTCGGTTTCACTGCTGGCGGACTGCTGGGCCGCTTCTTCAGAACCACAGCCAATCGCGAAAAGTCCCAAAATAACAACAGTTGCCAGTCCGATCATTTGATTCGCTTTCATCCTTCCTCCAACTGATTTAAATAAATAATATGAGAATTGCGTCGTGTTTCTGTCGCTTGCAAGTTAAGCGATGGGCTGAACCAATCAGCCGTTGCGCTTCAGAATCAAGATGGTGAGATCATCGTGTTGAGGTTGCTTTTCAACATGCTTTTCGACGCGTTTCAGAATGGCATCGAGAATATCTTGTGCCGATGCATCTTTGTGGCTGGTGATAAAATCACGGACATATTGACGCACTGGCTCAAAGCCGAGCGGTTTCATCTTTTCGTTCATCGCTTCGACAAGACCATCAGTGTAGAAAACAACGATTTCGCCCGGAGCAAGGCGGATCGTTCGTTCCGTACCCGGACATTTTTCCACCACGCCGAGCGGTGGGCTTGAGCTTTTCAGTAAATCCTCTCCACCGGACTTTCGCAGCACAATCGGGTGGTTGTGGCCGGCGTTCTGATAGGTCAGGTCGCCTGAATTATGGTCGTATAGGCAAAAGAAGAAGGTCGCAAAAATTTTTTCAGTGGCCGATTCGCGAAACAACGTATTGATGTTGTTGACAATGTTTTCGGGCCGGCTTTCGTAACTGATTTGCGCGCGCAGGCTACCCTGCAAGCTTGACATCAAAAGAGCCGCACCAATGCCTTTGCCGATGACATCGCTAATGACAATGCCAATTCCCTCATCACGTACCTTCAGTACATCGTAATAGTCACCGCCGACATAATTGCGCGCGCGGGAATAGGCCGCCATGTCGGTGTTGGGCACCTCTGGCAATTGTCGTGGCAGCAATTGCCCCTGAATCTCTTTGGCCAGTTCTAATTCGTTGTCGATCTTGCGCTTTGCCAGCGCTTCGGAATAGAGCATGCTGTTTTCCAGCGCCATGACGCCCTGGATTGCCAGGCTTTCGAGCAGGCTGATATTGCGAAGATCGAGTCTGCGGCCTGCTGGAGATGTGCGCAAGATGACGACGCCGAGCACGGAGCGTTGGGTCTTTCGTAAATTGAATTGGTTGCGGGAGAGCAATGGCAAAGCAAGCATGCGATAAATGTTGTTTTCTGCCTTGTGGATATTTTTAAAAAAAGCCTGCTCACCGTTTGGGTGCATAATGTAGCTGGTGCTGTCGCGTTCGATACGTTGCGCCAATTTTTTGAGCTGAAGGACCATCCGGTCGCCCTCGCCGATGGACTTGAAATTGCGGCTCAAACGAATTTCCCATTCATTGTTTTCGTTTGGCAGCCACAGCGTCGCATCTTTGGCGTGCGACACCGCCATGATACCATCGAGTACCGTATTGAGTACCTCGTCGAGCATGTTTTTGCTCTGAATTTCACGGGTGATCTTGAGAAGCGTAGCCTGTACAAATTCGGTGGTGTTCGAAAAGATCTTATCTTCGGGAAACTCGCCATCAGGGTAGTAGAAATGGATACTGGTGCTGCCGATTTGTACACAATCAAAATTGGAAAGCTTGACCTCTGTGGCTGGTTCACCGTTGACGAGCAGGCCATTTTTGCTTTTCAGGTCTTCAATGTGGAAGCTGTTGCCTTCATACATCAGGCAGGCGTGATTTCTGGAAACAGAACTGTCATCAAGGAAAATCTCACACGATTTATCCCTGCCGATCACGTAATCTTTTGAGAAAAGATAGATGGTGTTGTCGTTGCCGGCATTGTCGACCAAGCGGATTTTTGCCTTAAAGCGCCGCTCGCCACAATATTCGCAATAGAGAGGATTACCGGCAACCTGCTTGCCGCAGCGTTCACATTTCATTTTGATGAGGCGAGTTGAGTTTGAGCACGTTGCAGGTCTTTTAAAAAGTCATTGATCGTTTGGTATCGATCTGCCGGATCTTTTGCAATCGCTCGACTGACCATTTCGTCACTCACGTCGTTCAAGTCCAGATTGACCAGGCTCGGAGGAGTTGGCTCTACATGAACGATTTTGTAGGCCAAAGCGGCGAGGCTTTCACCCACGAACGGCCGCTGACCAGTCAGCAATTCGTACAGCACCACGCCGAGCGAGAAAATATCCGCACGACCATCGACATCGGCGCCTTCAATTTGCTCAGGTGCCATATAGCTGGGCGTGCCGACAACCCGGCCCGTTTGTGTAAGCGTGAGATGGTTGCTGACTTTTGCAATGCCAAAATCCGTAACTTTGACTTTATCTTTTTTCACGATTAAAATGTTTGAAGGCTTGATGTCGCGGTGAATGATGCCGGCTCCATGTGAAAATTGCAGCGCCTTGCAAACTTGTATGAGAATATTGATCGTGCGTTCAGGTGAGATTTTGGTTTCCTTGAGCAACAGCTCGCGCAAATCCATACCCTCGATGTGTTCCATGACGATGTACGAGAATGTTGGCTCGTCTTCAACGTCGTACACGACAACGATGTTCGGGTGGTTGAGCTTGGCTGCTGCGCGTGCTTCGCGATAGACGCGTGCTTTCAAGCGACGGATTTCGTCATCGCTGGCAGTCAGGCTATAAGACACCGTTTTGATGACCACGGTGCGGTCGAGCTTCGGATCCCAAGCTTTGTATATACGTCCTGCAGCACCGCGTCCAATCTCTTTTTCAATAATGTAGCGGCCGATTTTTCGCGTTTTAAACTGCGACATGTCCACCGTATGGGTCGCATCCACACTGCCGGTATCATCAGTGCTTCGAACCCGCTCTGGTTTATTTTCTGCCAGTTGTTCGGCTTGAATGATCGACAAAAAGGTGTCCCCGTCTGCATCATCCTGCTCGGTTCCGGTCTGCGATGATTCATCTTGCTCTTTGTCTTCAGGTTCAGGACGTTCCTGCCCGGATTTGGCATCGGCTATTTCACGGATTTCGACCGTACCGCTTTCTGATAGTGGATCACTGGAAATGAGATGATCGTCGACCAAGTCTTCAAAGAAGCGTTGGTGGCTGGAGTCCGAACTGGCTGCTTTTTCTTTTTCCAGCTCATTGAAATCGACTTTTTCGACTGCTGCTTTGACAAAAACCGATTCATCCCCGTGATGATCCTGCTCGCTGGTGCTATCGCTCTGTGTTGAGCCTGCTGATTTTTCTAAGCTTGATCGTTTGCGCCGGGCTATCAGGATAAAAGCAAACAATAGCACACCCGCCGAGACTATGATCACCCATAACACTTTTGAAGAAACTGGTGACTGCATGCCCGCCTGTTCTCGATTGCTTGCCTTGTCTGTGAAATCAACAGCTGGCTCATTTGCTGCAAAGGAGTCTGTTTCTGCCGGCTTTGAAAGGGCAGGAGCTGTGCTTTCCTCGAGTTGCGGTTCCGTTTGCTGTTTTGGCTGATCAATGGTAATTTGGGGCGGTTGGCTATTCTGCTCAATCTCTTTGTTCTGCTGAGCCCGTAACGTCTCCCCGGCCGATAGCGCCGAGTCGATGCTGGTTGAGAACGCACGCAGGCCTGCATGCTGTGGGTGATTGCGCAACAAACCATTTGTTTTTTGCCTCGCGCCAGCATAATCGCCGCGGCTAAAAAGCGCTTTTGCCAAAGCGAATTCCTGCTCAAGGAGTCTTTGATTTTGCTCTGCGCTCAACTTTTGCTGCACGGACGCCGATAAGGCGTTACTGTCTCGGTAGCCAGCAGGCAGCTTGTTGAGTGCTTTTTGCGCGTCAACCCAGCGCCCGCGATCGTAGTAGCTTTTGGCCTGCAGGTAGTTTTCAAAGATTTCAGCGTCCTGCAATTTGGCATCAGCCGTATTTTCGGTTGGATCGATTCGCTTGATTTGCTTTAGCCTGGCGATTGCGAAGGATGGATTACTGGCGGCTATCGCAGAGTCGGCTGATGCGTAGAGCGTTCGCACCCGGATTTTATCCAACGCTTTTTGGAGATTTTGGCGCCCGCTTTCATTGTTCGGATCAATCGCAAGGCCCTTGTTGTAGGAATCAACCGCATTATCATAATCTTCGAGATACCAGTATGCAGTGCCCAGATTAAACCAGGCAAGGGCATTATCACGGTCTTTTTTGAGCGATGCACGCAGCGATTCGAGCGATTGGCGGTAAAGACCCTTCTTTAGGTAGGCAATTCCTAGATTATAATGGAAAATCGGTTTTGAATCGTCCAGCGCGATCGCTTTCGTGAGGACAGTGATGGCTGAATCAGCATTCGTATCTTCGAGATATTGACTCCCGATCGCATTGTAGGCAGCTGCGACGAGTTGAGGCAGGTTGCTACTGCTGACAATGTTTTTGATGGTTGGCTTTTTCTCGACCTCTTCCGGGTGATCGAGAATGTACTCAAAATGAACGACTGATGCCTTGAAATTTTCTTGCTCATAATAGGTGGCGCCCAAGGCATAACGCGCCTCTAAAAAATTGGGCGCGCTGGCGAGTACTTCTTGCAAGAGCGCAATTTTTTGAGCTGTTGGAGCAGCGATTGCCTGGTTATATTTTTCGATGATTTCAGTTTGAGCCCGAACAGGCCCCACCGTCATGACGATGAACCAGAAGCAAGCGACCGAGATGGTTGATTGTATCTGTCGTTTTCGCAATGTCGTCTTCTGTTGATTTCTTCGCAGTGATCGGCCTTTACCCTTCGTTTTGCAGAAATCACGCTTTGCAGGGGCAATTCGCATGTCTGTTTTGCGCGAAACGCTTCAGGCACCTACGTCTGAATTGTGGAGAGAAAGAATGGCCAGAAACTGCAGTTTTCTATGATTTAAACCAATATTTTGTCTTGAATTGCTATTATAATAAAAGAACAGGTAATTGCAAACATAAAAATACTTCGACAATACTGGCGAAGCAGGTGTGTGATGCGGCGAAATTGTTGTTCGCGGTACACTGATTTGCAGCGCAATTGGCTTAGTCGATCACCAGCATTTTGCGTTGAATACGCTGCTGTTGATCGATGACCAGGCTGACAATGTAAAGCCCGGCCGCTACTTGTGAGTTATCTTGCCTTCGTCCATTCCAGGTTATAGCATGTTCACCAGCACCGAGACGCGTCGCTACGCTGTTTCGATACATCTCCTGTCCCAAAATGTTGTATACACGCAATTCCACATCACTTTCCCGTGGCAAACCGAAACGAAAAACGACATTTCGGCCACCGCTGCGCTTGTATGGATTAGGCCAGATCGGATGCAGCGTCAGGTCCGAAGGCACGAGCTCTTCGGTCTGTGCACGCTGCTTCGAATGAAACGTGAGCGTGAACGCGCGTTGATTTTCACCTTCAGAAATGCTGAAGATGCTGTTTTCATCAGGGCGCAATACGCGCTTTGTCATTGTGGTCCGATCGAGCAGCACCCAGCTTAAGCTGTCTGGCAACATCTTTGTTTCTGTAAAGTTAAGTTTAAGCTCGCCTGTGCTCAGGTTTTCGACGATAAAATCCCATTGCAGCTGCGACTTGTTGTTATTACGAAAATCCGTTGCCAGGCTTTGTTGTTGGGCAGCATTGCCGACGAAATAAAGTCTGGGAGTTTTTCCAATAGCTGGTGGCTCAGAAAGATCAACTGCATCACGCAGGTCGCTGGCGCTATAGCCGACACCGATGTAATTTTCGGAGTCTTGCAATCCCTGAAATGCTGCCTGTACCTGTAGCGCCCAATCCATTTCATCCCACAATGCTGCGACTTTCGGTGCAGCGCTGGCAGAAGTTATTGGCGTGACAGTAATGGTTTGTGTCGCGCCGCCGGTATTTTCAATAAAATAGCCGCGCCAGCTTTTCAGGATACTTTGCTCCATTGCATAGCCGGTACCGGTGTAATCCCACAAAACCGATTGCACTCCGGCTGGCAGCGGAATTGACTTCCAATCGGTATCGAATGCATAGGGTGTGGCAATCATATTCCAGCCTGGCTGCAAAGGGATTTGGTAGGCCTGCGTTGTGGCTACCGAGTGCACGGTGGCTGTTTTCCATGCTTGTGCGTTGCGGGTGATCAGCCAAAATGCGCGCCCGGGCCGCAGTGTTTCGATATTTTCAGAGGTCAATTCGAGATACCCATTCGGCTCTTGCCAGCGCAAAATGCGCCAACGCGTGTCATCATAGGGGCCAAAATTGCTTTCAAAAAATGCCTGAAGCGAAAAATCCGGTACGGAATACGGTACGCTGACCATTTGGTACTGATTGGCTTTTGTGGCAAAAGGGGCGCTGATGTTTAGCCCCTGAACAACAACACTGCGCAACGTTGATAACGAACTGTTGGTTTGCAGAAAGCGCCGGTTGCCTGCGCTGTCACTGGCGATGAGGGTATATTCAAAACCCTGTGGCTGAATTGCACTCGTGGGCAAGGTCAGCGCATAATTATCGCCCGAAGTCTTGTTTAAAGGCTGGCGCTGGGTAGCCGCCGAGCCGGAAGTGCGGTACAAAATCTCGATTCCCGCCACGCCGGACTGCGGATCGGTAACGTTGGCCTGGACGGTATAGCTTTGCGATAGTGGAATGGTGTCGGCCGCGGCGTGAATGATCAGTGGCAACGTGGTATCCAGAGCGAAATTCGCTGTATCGCTCGCTGCCTGATTGTCGGCGCTGTCTGTAGCGATCACGAACCAGTTGAACATTTTGCTGAGCCGACCATCGATATTGAGCGCGAGGGTGGTTTCGAGCTGACCGTTGGCGTTTTCTGTCGGGCTGACTATGCCTTGAAAAATTTGTGGCTCAACGACAAGCGTATAGTTTTTAATTCCAGCACCTGCATCGGTGGCTTTTTGCCACACAAAACGCACAGTATCTTCGCGAGACCATACGGACGGGAAAACCGGTAATCCCGGCGTGGGCGGTGTACCGTCAACCTTGATGTTGGCAACTGCAATCTTGCTGATATCGGCGTTGCCGGCACCATCTTCAAACCACAAATAAGCCGGAATCACGCCCTCTGCCACGATTGAAAAGGAGACACTGTCAGGCTCGCCAGCCTGCTTGTTGACAGCATGTTGAATATCGAAATCTGTTGGATTCTGTGGAGCGGATTGCAATTTGATAAAAGCATTTTGGATGCCACTCCGGTCTGCCGGTGTTTGCCATTTCAGCGTTACCTGCTTTCCACTCACCCAACCTGTTTGAGTAAAATAAACAGATGACGGCGCATTTGGTGCGGTCGTATCAGCGCCGGAATGCGATTCGACATGAATAAAAAAGCTCTGCAGAACTTGAACGCCTGCGAGGTCAACCACTTCGAACAGAACTTGTCTGGATTCACCATTGTTGGAGGGTGCGGGCGTGCCGCTTAAAATGCGATTGTTTTCGTCCCAGGTCGCCCAATCCGGGCCGAGCAGGTAATTGACACGCAACTCGTCCCCTGCATCGACATCTGCGACTTGCGGTGCATATTGATATAGCGAATCGACGACCGCAAACGTATCCGGCGTGCTGACAAAATAAGGTGGATCGTTGGTGTTGACAACGCTGAGCGAAAATGCCTGGCGATCCGATGCACCGCTTTGATCCTGAACCTGGAGAGCGATACGCCAATCGCCGACATGATCGTTTGTTGGTGTACCACTTAGAAGACCCGTATCCGAGGCAAGATTTAACCAGGAAGGCAGGGTATCTGCGCTAAAAGTGTGGGTGTCACCGACATCGGGGTCGGAAAATCGAATTTGATAGATATAGGTTTCATCTTCGTTCACCGATACAATCGGCTGGCTGGTGATGGTCGGTGCTGTATTGCCGGATGATAAACTTACTGTGATTGCAAATTTTTGCTCGGCAGACTTGCCGCGATTGTCTTCGACGTGTACAGCTACCTCAACAAGGGCGGCAGATGGCGGTGTGCCGGAAATGAGACCACTGGTTGCGTCGATTTGAAGCCAGTCCGGCGCCGTTGGCAGCGTGAACGCAAAGGGCACATCGTTGTCGTAATCTTTCACCTCAACCTGATAATTGTAAGGTTGCCCGGATTCGGCAAGCGTGTCTGGGATTGATGTGATGCGCGGGGCAATATTTTCGAGTGTGCCATCTTCCTGTAGAAACTGGGCGTACAGATTGATATTGGCGTTTCGCGCGTCTTCCCATACCAGCATCAGTCGGTTATCGTTGAGCACCAGCGGACTGATTGCAGATTGCGAACGGGAATGTTTTGCAACCGGGATACCCGTTTGGTTATTTGCGCTCCAGTCCAAAGCACCATTTCCGGAAATATGTTGTGCGTAAACGTCGAGATCGCCGTCGCGGTTGTCTTCCCACGCGCAATAGATGTCGCCATTGCGATCGATGACGATTTTCGGATTGATTTGATCACCGTCACCATCGCCATCTGTGAGCGCCAGTCCGGCATTTGAAAATCTTCTGTTGCCGCTACTGTTGATGCGTTGCGCATAAACCTTAAATTTGTTGTCACGGTCATCTTGCCAAACCACATATAAATTTTCGCCACCATTATCGATTATAGCGTGGTTGATTTGATCACCATTTTCATCGTTGACGATTTCATCATTATTCCACTGCTTGTCACCTTTCAAATCCAGCTTTTGAGCAAACAAGTCGATTGAGCCCGGATCACCCTGCTGCCAGACAACAAAAACGTTCGTGTCTCGAGGGTTGCCTTTATTTTCCGCTAAGGTGATTTTCGGCAGGCGCAGACTTTCTCTGGAATTCGCATCGTTGCTGACATCGATCGGTGCTGAAGAATAGCTGCTGCCATCGTTAATAGCAACAGCGCGCATATACACTTTTGCATCGCGCTCGTTTCGCCAAACAACAGCGAGCGCGCCCACTACCGAGGCGATGTCGCCGAGTAAAAAATCATTTGTTTGACGCACAAGATCGACACCATCTTTATTCCAGATCAACTGTCCTTTTTCATTGATGCGCTGCGCAATAATTGCTTGTGGTTGCAAGGAGGGGATGGTCAAAGGGGGGCGGTCTTCCCAAACAATATAGACGCCTTGCTCATCATCCTTTTTAATGCGGGGCAAGCCCTGGCTGCGGGAAGGTGATCCAAAAGAGAGTGGTTCCGACCATGTCGGGACATCCAGATCAAAGCGCTGCAGAAAAATGCGATGCAGCCGGTTGTTGGTCGCTTCTTCCCAAGCAAGGTAAAAGCCGCCACCATTGGCAGCGACAACATCGTAGTTCTCTATAGCCGCTGATGCTTTGATGATTGGGCTGCCACCCGGGACCACCGGGGCGCCTTCTGCAGTGAAGTGCTGCAAATAAATGTTCTGACCGTCATCACGGGTGTCGATCCAAAAAGCGAGCGGCGTGCCATCCTCATCTAAAATGGTTCGAGGCTGTGTCTGGCTTGCGGCAATTTGGTCTATGCTAACCAAGGTGTTGTTCTGGCGCGCAAAGGCATTTGTATTCAGGCTGAAAAGCAAAAGCAGTGCGGCTGAGCAGGTTAATATGCGTCTATTGGCGTTCATTTTCATGGATGACATCCCTTGTCAAATTTGGCTTCTCCTGAACTGGGCTGCTAATTGGATCCGGAGCTCGGCGGGCTTGGTGGATCGTTGAGTTTCGTGAACGTCTCTCCACTATTGTCACCCGAGCCGTTTTGGGTAAGAAAATAGACGACACCACCGCTGACGAGCACGGCCCCCAACACATAGCGTTTCCAGGGAGTCCCACGCTTCTTGTAAATCGGTTGCATGGTGACAGGCTTTTCTTCCGGCTCTGGCTCCCTGTTTTGCGCGGTTGTGTCCACAATTGTTGGGGCGACGGGAAGTTCTAATTTTTTAGGAGGCGGCAAAAGAGCCGGCTTGTCTTTCTGGCTGGAAAGAATAATTTCTGGCGCATCAAATAGAATTTCTTCAATTTTTTGAAATGGGAATGTGCTTGGATCGCTAGCCAAGCAGGCACAGGGCTCGATCACGGTTTTGCTGATGGCACCGGTTTCAGCATCGAAAAGTGAGGCTTTCAATTGCCGCCGATTGTTGCTCTCGGCAATTTTGGTTACCAGGAGGAGATTGACTTGAAAGTCAGAAGCAATATTTTTCAACTCGTCGATATCTGATTCAATTGGAATTGAATAGGACTCGAAGTAAGTCTGGACATTGTCGGTGCCAAAGTGCTCGAATCTTCCCTGCTTTTTCAGATAATCGTCAAGATTTCGGATGAATATCCAATTATCTGCCTCTGCGAGCACGGACCCCTTAACCGGAATGATGGCTATCGCTTTTTTGTTTTGGGCATGCACCACACTCCCTGTGCACAAAACGATCACAGCAAGAGCGGCGAGTTGCCAAACAAAAGTATGCCAAGCTTTTCTGTTTTTCATCAGACCATCCTTGGTTTGCAGGAGCCGACTACCTGTCCTTGCTCCCGGTTTGATTAGATTGACTCGAAATATATCCGGCTTTTCCCAAAAAGTCAAATCAAAACGTTTCGCGCACCTCGCGCCGTTGGCGATCTCATCGTGTTTTGCCTGGGCAAGCACTGCGCTATTTACTTTTATACAAGCCAGCATAATCATTCGCATAAAGTTGAGTTGGCGAGAATTGTCAAAAATGACAATCGAAATTGGAAAATATCGATCAGCAACGTGCTATCAATGTTGGGTAGGCATCTCTATTATCCATTCAAGTCGCGCTGGAGAAGATGATGTGCCGAAAAAATGATGGAAGTCGGATAGCTTTTTGGAAGAAAGGGGGGGGAAATGCAAGGCGACCATTTGATCGCCTTGCTGGCAATTTTTGCAGGCATCTATTTTGCTTTTGAGACGGTGATACCCCAACTGAGGGGATCGTGTGGCGGCGTTGCATTCCAATCACTGAACGAGTGTGAGCCATCGCTTTCATAATAGACACGATAGGAACCGGGCCGCAACTGAATACGGTCTTTCTGCATGCGGTTTTTCCTGGCGCCGCCAGCGTGGTCGCTCTGACGATAGGTCATCTCCCAAACAACATCACCGGATGCATCCTCTATCCAGCCGTAGTCATACATTTCGCCGTCCGAGCCCTCGCCCAGCGCGTAAATCATGATCTCAGTCTCGCGGTTTAAAGTGAAGCGTTGGCTTTTACGCTCATTGTCGCGCATGTAAACCATTTTGGCGAGGATGTTCGGATCATTCTCTTCCAGATAATCACTGATCGCACCCGAATCTTTTGCCGGATCAACCGGTGTAATGGTGATGCCCCACTGTTCGCGATCATAGGGCGCAGCCGTATTCCAGTGCCTGTAAGCATGCGAATCATCTGTGATAAAATAAACGATGTAGCTGCCCTTGTCGAGTTGAATGACCGTATCGACCAGGCGGTTTTTTTGTCCGCCGCCTGCGTGCTCAGTTTCGTAGTAGTCCATCTGCCACACTTTCTCATGGTTTGTGGCGTCAACGACCCAGCCATAATCATACATCTCTCCATCCGAACCTTCACCCACTGCGTAGATGCGTACATCAACAGGCCGGCTGAGAGTAAAACCCTTGTTTTCAAAAGCGGAATTGCGCATCTGTGTTATCGCGACTATGGCATTTTTGCTGACTTCATTTTGATAATCATAGAGGGAGAATGCTTGTTTTTGATCTGGACTGGCAGCCGAAATGCTCAGGCCCCAATAAGCTGGATCGTGCGGCGGGGGTGCGTTCCATTCTTGCGGCGAATGTGAGTCGTCTGTGGTGACGACGGCTACATATTTTCCAGCTGGCAAGGTAATGGTGCGCCGGATCATGCGGTTTTTGCTAGCGCCTCCGGCTGGTTCAGAATTTTTTTGATTAAAAAGCCACACCTTCTCGCGTGTGTCCACATTCATGATGAAGCTATAGTCAAAGCTCTCTTGCTCCCGCATTTCGCCGATGGCATAGATATCAAGTGCAGTCGCTTTCTGCAGAGAAAAACCCTGGCGCAAAAACTGGTCGTTGTGGTTGGTCACAAGCGACAACAATGCTTGTTGGCGCTGGCTTTGGTGCATTTTCTCCAATTCATCCAGGCCGATGATTTTGCCGGACCCTCTAATGGTGAAGAAGAATTCTCTGGTCAGGTCGTGGCGAGAATTATAGCTGAATCGATCGCCACGATCAAAAATACGGTCGAGCAGACGACCCACGAAGCCACGATTCCAGTCATTGGAGGAAAAGCCCCAATCGCCATGGCGCTCGTAGTGTGAATAGGAAGCGTAACAGGCTTCATATGAACCTTTTGGCAACAGAACCGATTCGGATTTTTGCATCGTCTCGGGGCGGTCGTTGCTGAATTCATCTGGCGCAAATGCCCAAACCACCTCGCGGGTTTGGGCATCGATGATCCAGCCATAGCCGACAAACAGGCTCTCGTCCCGGCCATCGGATAAGTACAAACCAGCCGCATCGATCTGTATGTCTTGATCCTTGTCGAGTACAAATCCCTGCACGTGGAATTCATCCGGATAAATTCGATCAAAGTCAACCAGTTTTTCCTGGCTGAATGCGGAAATTGCTGATAGCAATAGCACGGTCGCTGTGCAGGTCATGGCTTGTAAACGAGCGATCATGATTGTTCCTCCAGTCAATGCAATAAAACAATAGATAATTGTGCCGTCGGCAGCCCGGTACATTAAGCATAAGCGTGCTGGGACAGCGTGAAATTTTCGGAAACGACCTGACCGTCAAAAAGATGAATGATGCGATGGCTAAATTCAGCGTACGACGGCGAATGGGTGACCATCACGATAGTGGTTCCGTGATCGTTGAGCTCGGTCAGCATTTCCATCACTTCGTCCCCATGCTTGGAGTCGAGATTGCCGGTGGGTTCATCGGCGAGAATGATTTTAGGTTCAGCCACCACAGCACGCGCCACGGCGACACGCTGCTGCTGACCGCCGGAAAGCTGCTGTGGAAAGTGATTGCGACGATGCATGACCTGCAGATCGTCCAGAACCTGCTCGACTCGCTCCTTGCGCTGGGAGCCCGCGATGCCAAGATAGAGTAGTGGCAACTCGACATTTTCAAAAACCGTCAATTCATCAATCAGGTTAAAGCTTTGAAAAACAAAGCCGATATTGGCTTTGCGCAATTCAGCGCGCTGGCGCTCGCTGTACCCCGAAACCTCTTCGTCGATGAAATAGTAGCTGCCGCCGTTCGGTGAATCCAATAGACCTAAAATGTTGAGCAGGGTTGATTTCCCACATCCGGATGGCCCCATAATCGATACAAATTCGCCTTCCTTGATTTCAAAATTCACCTGGTTGAGGGCGGTTGTCTCGACATCTTCGGTACGATACAATTTTTTAAGATTACTGATTTTAATCATGCTGCCTCCACGTTTAAATCGGGTCTTTGCGTAAAATCGATGAACGGCTTTGGCGTATTTAAACGCTCTCAGCTGATTTTATCTCAATCTGGACATCGTGCAAACAACCGTATTTCATTGACGTGTTGTTGAAGCGTGAGGTTACAAATTGTCATTGCGAGCAGCAGGACCGGGTGGCAGCAGAAGTGAGGCGCTGTATAGATAAACTGCTCAAATGACCATCTCTACGGCAGGTTGTCGTTGAATGTTGCGAAGCAATATGCTCCGGGCCGATGTACTGGAAAGATTTGCGGAGCAAAAGCGCTCAAGATCAGGCTTTAAAACTTGTATCGGAGCGGATTGTGCATTAACATTGGACTGATTTCTTTTAAGCACAACGATGGAGTTTTTCATGGCAAGAAAAAATACAATCGTCTATTCCCTGATAGGTGCTGTTAGTCTGGCGGTTTTTGCGTTTTTGGTCTGGCTGATTTACTTCCGGGAAACGACCGGTGGGCCGGCAACAGATGTGGCATTTTTGCCGGCAGTGAACGCAACGCTCAACAGCCTGAGCGCGATCTGCTTATGGCTTGGATTTCGAGCGATAAAAGCGAGGCGGCAGGATACCCACAAGCGCTTCATGCTAAGCGCCCTGGCGTTCTCGGCGTTGTTCCTGATCTCTTACGTGACCTACCATCATTTTCATGGCGACACACCATTTCTTGGCACCGGCCTGATCCGTCCGGTCTATTTTTTCATTCTCATCACGCACATCGTTTTGTCCGCCGTCATGCTGCCGATGATTTTGGCGACGGTCTATTTTGCATTGACAAATAATTTTATCCGCCATCCACGGATCGCCCGCTGGACTTTTCCAGTTTGGCTGTACGTATCGGTGACCGGCGTGCTGATTTTCTTTTTGTTGAAATTTTTTGGATGAAGCTGTAAGAGTGTCAAAAAATGATGGCAAGGTCAGAATTGCAGATACCTTCTTGTTGGGCAACAAGAAAAAGATGCAGCACATAATCCCATTGCGAGGAAGTGATGAAAAAAATTAGCATCCTTGCAAAAGCGACAATCTTGGTGACAATTGCCCTGTTTGTTTGCACAATTGATGATTTTCTATCGCTTCACGATATTTACAAAGACTATGTGAGCAAGCAAGCACTGCAGTACCTGGGAGTTGAAATCTCAAAACCGTTGCCGGATTGGACGAATACGGAATTGGAGTGGTTTTCGATTACGATAAGCTATACAGTGAGGTTTTCGCTTGTAATCGTTAGCCTGTGCCTGCTTTTGATGTTAAAAAGAACTATTGCAAAAATGCGCATGCAACAACCTGGCAGTCTGTAATGCTACCGTCGGGCTACTGGACTTTTTGAATCCGGCGTGGCTTATCGGTTGCCGGGATGCTGATTTTTTGCTGAAACCATTTAGGTGAAGCTGGACTATTCCCTCAGCATTTTATTTTGTGGCTGCCGCTCTATTCCGGAAATCGTGATGCGTCGATACCGGGAATGATCTTGAGCGCATTTTTGTAGTAGAGTTTTTTCAACACATTATCCGACAGGGCCAATCCATACATCTTCCAAAACGCGTGCCGCTTGCGGTAGTAATCAAAATATTCATCGGCCGTTTCGAGCACGCGAAAATAGACATAATATTCTTCCGGCGCCCAAATGTCTTTGCCAAATAAGATCCGATCCTGGTATTTTGTAAACCACTTATTGGCAAAGCGCGGCTGTCGACCCGGTTCGTAGATGATGGCGCCGATCTCGGTATACATGTTTGGAATGTCATCCAGTATTTTGCCGAGACGCGCCAGATCATTGGCCATCCAGGCCATGTGCGCACTGATAAAAATGGTTTCGGGGTGTTTTCGCATGATGTTGAAATGTTCTTCCATCACTTGCTCCCAACTTAAACTGGCGCGCCGGGGATAGCGGTAGCGCTCCGGCCGCTGTTTGAGCTCCAGCCATCGCTCGTTGTACTTGTCGTGTGGCAACCAAAATTGCGCCGGATCGGCCGAATGGATGAGCACTGGCACGCCGAGCTCCCCGCACTTCGCCCAAATCGGATCGAGCCTTGGATCATCGACCGGCACGCGCTTTCCTGAAGTGTCGAGCACATCCAAACCGAGCTGTTTGTAAATTTTCAGGCCTTGTGCTCCTGCCTTGATATCGCGCTCCAGTTCTGCAACAGCCTTTTCAGTCCAGCCAACTTCGCCAAAGCCATTAAATTCAACATTGGTAAAAATGATAAATCTTCCCGGCGCATTTTTATTTGCATTGTCGAGTGCTGCTGTCAGAAATGCAGAGTCCTGGTGCCCGAAACTGGTGCTGCCATCAGCATGTTGTATCTGACGAAAGCCTCTGCCGCTCAAGTTGACCATCACCGCCATGTTGAGCTTGTTCATATCTGCAACCACCTGCTGCAAATCCTGCGTTGGCATGTTGAATTGATGGTTGTGGACATCGATAAATGGAAATTTAGCGCGCGTGACAAGGTGTTCCGGAACAACGAGAGATGATTTGGGCTCATACTCTTCGAAGGACATGGTTTGTGCAGCCAGACAGATCGGAAACAAACACAGCAGAAGAAAAAGTGTTCTCATGGCAACCTTTTTGTTTTTTGGGGAAAAATGAAAAGGTGTATTTTTGTGTGCGATTTCTGCAAATGCAAACAAGTGCGATTGATATGAAACTGAAAGAAAATGCAGGCAAAGGTTTAAAATTTTTTGACATGAATTTGAGATGGGAAAATGAACGCTTGGGAATTGGTGTTCCGCAGAAGGATGTGAGCACGACCCGAGCAGGGTTCAACTCCGCCGAAGTCGACTTTCTAATCCGGACCGTGCTCAGGACCAATCTTACTCGCTATCTTTTCGACCAGACGTGATGCCGCTGAAGATAACGATGATCCCTGCCGCAATCAGCAAAATGGCCCAGCCGAAGCCACCGAGGCGAAATCCGCTCAGCCCGATGATCAATTCGAAAAACACTGCGCCAATCAAAAAAAGCACAAGTCCGATTGAAAGCAGATTCCGGCCGGTTTTTACAATATGTGGTTGTTTTTTGAGAGAGCCAAAAATGATTTGTCCCAGTCCCACAGAAGTCGGCGCAACCAAGGCCCATGCGTACGCCCAACTCTCGAAATGATTGGCTGCATTTTGATAAAAGAGCAGCAACCCCGTCGCGGTGACCACGCTGCCGAATGCCGCCAGTCCTTCGCCTGCCGAACCACTTGAGCCCAGCGCAGCCAGGAAAAGCAAAACTCCGGGAATGATGATGAAAAGCGGCCAGCCATAATAGCCGAGGTCAAAATCAATCAACTGGGCGATTAGCAGGAAAAATCCCAGCGCGATCAATGCGGCGCCCAGCGGCAGGCTGCTCTTTTGTTGGGTCGGGATACTCGTGGTCATGGCAACACCTCTCTTGTATCATAAATGCGTTTTGTTTGTTCACGCCTACGGCAATTTGCTCTGAAAAGTGTCAAAATTATTTCGCGAACGCCATCCATTTCAGGAGCCATGATTATAAATAAAACGACACGGCCACGCCCGCTAAAAGGCTGCAAATAACGCCGGTGAGTGCCAGACGCATCTGATAGGATTGCAGTTTTCCCACCGTCGCGATCAGCAGCAAGCTTTGCGGCACGACTGATACAATACCCACAAAAAGGCCGAACACACTGCCACTCCACAAGCCGATTTCGCCTGCCTGATCGCTGTATTGAAACAGCAAAAAAGCGAAAATCAGTGCAAAAATCGCACGGCCAATGACCGGAAATGTCAGGGCGATGTTTTTATCGGCGGGCGGGCCAGCCCAATCTCTGAGTTGCTGTTCTGTTTGGCGCATAATCAGTGGCGCAAGCAGCCGCATGCAGACTTCCATTACTAAAAAAACGATCAATGCTGCAATCAGAAAATCGAGAGTGGTCATAGCAATATTACCTTTGATTCAAAATTCAGTCAAATGGATGAGTGCAAAAAAATTCGAAGCTTGGCAAGAATTTAAAAATCTCTCCCGTAGCTGCAAGGTTTTTGAGCTAAGCTGCTACGGCAATCCGTTGGTTCTATGTTGTTTCATGTGGGTGCACACTCATCATTGCAACACAGAATCGATGATTGATCAAATTTGACAATTCTCAATTGCTCTTTCTTCTCTGCGTATTTACGCTGGGCGTAGCTCGGCGGTGCATCGGTGAGCGGTCTTGCAGATTTGGGTCTTATCGGGTAGTCGAAGCCACGCCTTCTTTTTTGCCGCAAAAAGAAGCAAAAAACGCTTCGGCTGCAGAAATTTGGCTACACTTTCAGTTTCGCTTCCGGCCGCATTTTAACTCGCTACGCTCAAACAGAAAATGCGTCTCTTCGGAAGCGAAACTGAAAATGCTTCACGCCAAATTTCCAAGGCCGACAAGAGAAGAGTTTTCAATTGAAGGTGAAAATTTACCTACACAAATCGACATGGAGCCAATCCGCTTTTGGCAAAAAAAATCAAACAAAGCAATATTATACAAGACTTGAAATTGTTTAATGGTTATCTTGGCAGCAAATCGGATTCTGATCTCAAACCGGGAGGCGACTATGCTTTTTAAATATGTTAAAATGATGCTCGCGGCGATGGCTGTAATCTCATTTATGGTCGATCATGCTGCTTTTGCGCAAAGTTGGCCAGCGTGGCGCGGGGCGGAATGCGATGGCCATGTGCGCGATTTCACCGTGCCGGAAGTGTGGCCGGATAGCCTGCAAAAAATCTGGCGCGTCGAAGTTGGTGCGGGGCTGTCGTCGCCAGTATTGCAAGGCGACCGTTTGTATGTGCTGACCCGCGATGGCGACAATGAAGTGGTTTCTGCCTACAGCACACAGGATGGCAGGCGCATCTGGCAGCAAAGCTATGCGGCATCGTTTGTGCCGAATCCGCAAGCGATTGTGCCGCGCTTTTTTCCGGTTTCCAGTGGCAAAGGCCCGTTCGCCACACCACTGCTGGCTGGCGACAAGCTCTACACTTTGGGCGTGGATCGCATGCTGTCCTGTTTTGAAGCAGAAAGCGGCAAGGTGTTGTGGCAACAGCATCTGCTCAAACAGCAACTGCCGGACAAGCTTGTTTATGAGTGCGCCCCCTGCGGTTGCAGGGAAGATGGCAAAGAGTTTGATCAGCCCGGTGCGTGCAGCGCCTGCGGCATGACCCTCGGCCCCAAAGGCATCGAAACGACCGCGACGCAAGGGCGGGGGAATTATTATGGGGCGGCGGCCTCGCCGATTGCGGATGGACAATCCGGCTTCGTCAACATCGGTAACCCGGCTGGCAGCGATGTGCTCGCGTTCGACTTAGCGACCGGTGCCGAGAAATGGCGCTGGCGTGGTCCGGCACCGTCATCGTCGTCGCCTGTGATTGCGGAGCTGCATGGCGTGCGGCAGCTTGTGGTGTTGACCCGCACCAATCTGGTTGGCCTGGCGCTTGATGATGGCCGCGAGCTGTGGCATTTCGATATTTCTTCAAACGCTCAGATCGTCACCCCGATTGTGTTTGAAAGCACCATTCTTTTTTCAGCCTATCGCAGCCCGACTACCTCGGTGAAAATCAGCAAAACGCCGAATGGTTGGAGCGCAGTGCAGGCATGGAGCACCAACGATGTGACGCTCTACACCAGCACGCCGGTGCTGATCAGCGATCATGTCTTCGGGCTGTCGTATGCCAATCGCGGTCAACTTTTTGCGATGGATGCCCGCACCGGTGAGCAGTTATGGGCTGGCAGCGGGCGTTTTGCACAAGGTGCTGCGATTTTGAGCTCGGGCAACGTGTTGCTTGCTCTCACCAACGAGGCGAAATTGGTGGTGTTTGCGCGCGATACAGATCGCTACCGGCAACTGGCGCAGTACACCGTGGCCGAACAACCAACCTGGGCGCACCCGATTTTGTGGGACAACAATATTGTCGTGAAAGACGAAGCCACGCTGACGTTGTGGCGACTTGAGTGATTCAGAGATCATTCCGGGTCGGCAAAATCCGCCGCACTGACCGTGCGCAGTTCCTGGGCGTGTTTTTCCATCAGCTCGGCATGCTTATCCAGCGCACGCCGGATGATGCCACGATTGAGCGATTTTAGCAAAATCTCCAGCGAAGCATATTCGAGCGGATCGAGCACCCAATCGTATTTGTTGGCTAAATCTTTAAACATGGCAAATGGCTTCTCGCCCGCCTGAATGATCGGCACAAAGGGTGTCATGTAATCAGGCACAGTGGCTTGCAATTCCAGCGGACTCGATTTTGGCTGGCTGATGTCCGCGATGATAAACAGACACATACCTGCCAGTACTTTGATGGTCTCGGTGATGTCGCGGGAAGCGGCTTTTTCGAAATCAAACACGATCGGTACGTAATTTTTGTCGCGCAAGGCTGCTTTCAGCGCATCGATGGTTTGCTTGCGCTCCGGCGTAAAGCGCCCGAGAATCAGCACCGCTTTAGAAGTGATGGTTTCCAGCAAATTGCGGATTTTCTGATTGTTGGAAATCAGGTGGATGAATTGGGCGATTTCGATATCGTCCACGGTCAGGGCCGGTTCATTTTCAGCAGAAATGAGCAGATTTGTTTGTTTGGTTTTTTTGCTCAATTGCACATTCCAGGCTGCTACGCCGTAAATTTGGCTTTCGGAAAGATCGGCATCGTCGAGCCGGGCGCCGGTCATATCAGCATGACACAGATTTGCTTTTTGCAGTACGGCGCCGCGCAAGTCGCAGTTGCGCAGATCGGCATTTTCCAGATTGGCGCCGATGAAACTGCTTTTAAACAGTCGGGCGTCTCTGAAATTGCTCCCAGGGAGCCAGGCGCCGTCGAGATTGGCTTTTTCAATCAGTGCTTCGCTCAAGTCAACCTCTGCAAAGCTCGCCTCGCGCAGGCTGGCCAGCGACAGATTGGCGCCGCGCAAGCTGCTGCCGCCAAAAGTCGCTTTGTCAAAATTGGCCTTGCGCATATAAGCTTGATCGAATACCGCATCTTTGGCCAGCGCACCGGCAAAGTTTGCCCCATCGAAATTACTCTCTCCAAATAGCCCGAACAAAATCATCGCTTGCTTGAAATTTGCGCCTTGAAGGTCGCACTCGCCCATCGAAACTTCGATCAACGTCGATTTGGAAAAATCAGCTCCAGCCAGCTTCGAAAAGCTGAGGTCGGCTTTGTCGAGCTTGGCTTTCACAAATTTGCACTCGCGCAAATCGCAATCGGTCAAATCGGCATCCGACAAATCGTAGCCGGAAAAATCAAAGCCCCGTAAATCGCTGTCAAACAGGTAGGGCGTGACTTCCGGCTCAGCCTGCCGCCATTTGTTCCATTTTTGTTTGCCTTGCTTTAGCCGCTCGCGGTGCGCGTTACGCAACTGGATGGCATTCTCGGGCGATTTTTGCTTTTTGGTGCTCATTTATATTTGTCCTGTCATTTTTTTAGAAAAGTAGGCGGCTATCCCCAAATATGCTATCTTGAAGGGGCGTACCTGTATGTAGGGGCATGGCGCGCCATGCCCCTACCACATATTGTACTATTATTCCAAAATTCTATGTTTTGGGACAGCCCCTGCGCACATACCGCCGCATGCGATGCGGCTTTTCAACTCATTTATACCTGCTCTTCTCAAATGTCACGCTGGAGAGACTGTCGAAAAAGTGTTAGGCTGTGTCATTCCGAAGGAATCTTCCCGAAATTCAAGTATGAGCTACGCTCAAAATCCGGCAGTGCGGTCAGGGTGGATGCCTACGGCATGACAGTTTTGGATTTTTCGACAGTCTCGGAAGCCTCTTTTTTGCAAATCGGCCGGGCGACAAATTCTCACCAAAAATGCCGAATAGAGGCCTCCTGCATGACAATTTGAACCAAATTAAAACAAAAAGTGCATTTGCACCAAAGCATTCGTGACAAGACTTGCATAAAACAACTTCTGTGCGTATTTTGCAGCGTCTTTTCGAAAAATGTGCAAGAAAATGGACGGGATTTGCAGGATTGACCGGATTTGTCTTCATCCCGTCAATCCGGTTCATCCGGTCAAAATCTTAAAACACCATGCCAAACGCAAACCAACCCCAAAAGCTCAAGCCCGAGAAGAAGCCCGCCGGGATGAAGCTGCTGCACACCCTGCGCGGTGATGATGGCATTCTTTCTTGTACTGCATTCGGCTCGGACGGCAAAGTAATAGCTTGCGGCTCGCATTTATCCACTTTGCAGCTTTGGGATTGCGAATCTGGGGAAAAAATCATCACGCTCCCACGCTTTAGAAATGATAGCGTAATCAATAGTTTGGCGTTTAGCCCTGATGGCAATAAATTGGCCATTGCATCAAATCATTCACCCATTTATCTATGGGATAAACAATCATGTAATCTAGTTTGCATTTTCAATGGGCATATGGGCTCTGTTTTTAGTGTTACCTTCAGCCCGGACGGCAAAACACTCGCCTCCGCATCTTCTGACCAAACCGTGCGCTTGTGGGACACCCAAAAAGGCCAACAACTCGCCCAGCTCGCCGGACATACCGGTGATGTAAATGCTGTTGCCTTCAGCCCGGACGGCAAAACACCCGCCTCCGCATCTTCTGACCAAACCGTGCGCTTGTGGGACGTGCGAAAACGGAGACCATTGCTAACTTTGGAAGGACATACACGAGGTGTGAAGTCCTGCAAGTTTTCAACTGATGGACAACTTTTAGCGACCAATGCTGAAAATGTTAGAATATGGCGCACTGACACTTGGAAAACTGTTGCGATTCTTGTTGAGCCGGATTCTGGCGCAATTTGGCCCGAAATAGCCTTCCATCCCAGCAAGCCTATCTTAGCCACACTCGGAGAAAAAGACACCGTCATTCGCATTTGGGAGCTGGATTACAGCGTGTTGCTCGGCAAGGAGTTTGGCGAAAAACCGGTGCATTACACTACTGCCAAAATCGCGCTGGTGGGGGATAGCGGCGTCGGCAAAACCGGGCTGGGCTGGCGGCTGGCACACGCGCAATTCAAAGAGCACAGCTCCACCCACGGCCAGCAATTCTGGGTGATCGACGAGCTTGGTAAGACCCGGGCAGATGGTGCCGAATGCGAAGCGGTGCTGTGGGACCTGGCCGGTCAGCAAGACTACCGGCTGGTGCACGCGCTGTTTTTGGATGACGTCGACCTGGCGCTGGTGCTGTTCGATCCCGGCAACCGCGAGCAGCCGCTCAGTGGCGTCAGCTTCTGGCTCAAGCAGCTCAGCCGCCAGCAAAAAGCGTTGCTGCAAACCGTGCTGATCGGCGCCCGCATCGACCGCGGCCAGCCCACCCTCACCGAAAAAGAGCTGCGGGAATTCTGCCAGCACCACAACATCTCCGGCGGCTACCTGCCCACCAGCGCCAAATCCGGCGATGGCATCGAAACCCTGATGAACACGCTCAAATCGCTCATCCCGTGGGACGACATGCCCGCCACCATCACCACCGACACCTTCAAGCGCATCAAAGAGTTTGTGCTCGATCTCAAGGAAAATAGCGAGCGCCAGTCGGTGCTGGTGGCGCCCCATTCCTTGCGCGCGCAGTTGCAGCAATCCGATAAAGATTGGGAGTTCAGCGACGCCGAAATGATGACCGCGGTCAAGCATCTGGAAAACCATGGCTACGTTACCGTCTGCCGCAGCTCGCAAGGCGAAACCGCTATCCTGCTATCCCCGGATATTCTGGTCAACCTGGCGTCGTCGTTGGTGCTGGCGGCGCGCGGCAATCCGCAGGGCTTGGGCGCGCTGGAGGAGCACAAGCTGCTTTCCGGCGAGCAGCCATTCGACGAGCTGGCGGCGCTGTCCGAAGACGAGCGCGAAACCCTGCTCGATACCGCTGCCATGCTGTTTTTGGGCAAAAATCTCTGCTTCCGCGAAGTGTTAGATGGCGCCAATCGCCGCACCTTTTTGGTGTTCCCGTCGCTCATCAACGAGAAGCGCCCCAAAACCCGCGAGATCGCGACGGTGGAAGATGTCTCCTACCATGTCAGCGGCGCAGTGGAGAATGTCTACGCCGCCCTGGTGGTGCTGCTTGGCTACACCAACCAGTTCGTGCGCACCAACCAGTGGCAAAACCAGGCGCAGTACGAGCTGGGTGACGGACAGGTGTGCGGCTTCCGGCAGATCACCGAGCACGAAGGCGAGATCGACCTGATTTTGTATTACGGAGAGAGCACGCCGGAGCATGTGCGGCTGATTTTTCAGGGGCTGTTCGAAGGCTTTTTGCAGCAAAGGCCGGGCATCAAAATCACGCGGTTCTCGCCGGTGGTTTGCTCGAATTGCCGCGAGCTCCAGGAGCGCGGCGCTGTGCTGAAACAGATCGCCAACCAGCGCAAGTTTATTTTTTGCGCCAATTGCGGTGAGAAAATTCACATCCCGGCCTCGGTCGAGCTCACCCCAGTCGCCGGTGTGGACCGCGAGCTGGTGCGCGAAGAGCAGGCCGTCGCCGACCGGCGCACGAAATTCGAGGCGGCGCTGGTGCGCATCAAAGCCATCCTGCGCGAGCTCGGCGAGGCTGCGGAGCCACAACCGACCTGCTTTATCAGCTATGCCTGGGGCGTGCCCGAGCACGAAAAGTGGGTGCTGCGGCTGGCGAAGGATTTGCGCCACGCCGACATCGAGGTGCTGCTGGATCGCTGGCATTCGACGCCGGGGACGAACTTAAACGACTATATTCAAAAGATACATGAGTGCGAATATGTGGTCGTTGTCGGCACGCCGCTGCTAAAGAACAAATATGACGATAAAAAAAGGGACTCGGTGGTTGCGGCGGAGCTGACGCTCATCACCAGCCGTTTGATGGAACCCGGACACTTTGGCTACAAATCGATCCCGCTGCTGCTGGCTGGCGATAAAAGAACCGCCTTCCCCCCATTGTTGCAAGCGATGGTCAGCGTAGATTTTCGCAATACCGAAGACTATTTTGTGCGCTTGTTCGATTTGATACTCACCTTGCACGGCATCCGCTTCGACCACGCCGGCCTCGACGACCTGCGGGAAGAGATGCGAGGCTGATTTCCTAACCCCGCGATGAATCACGGGGCTAATCAATACTGCCACTGCCGGGTGTCGGCATCCGGCGGCGCGTTGCGGGTGATGTGCTCCGCCATCAGCCGCAGCAAATGCACGGACGAGTAGGGCCGCCAGCCGTGGCCGCCGCGTGCGCCGTAGGTCACCGTACCGGCATAATACGGCTCGCGGGTGGATTCGAGAAACTTTTCCATTTCGTACACACCAAAATTCAGGAAAAAATTGTCGTAGTGCCCGACGATAATATTGAGCTTGCCAACCAGTTTCGGGCCGACTTCCGCCCAATTTTTTTCCAAATAATAGCGCATATCGTAGTTTTCTTTCCAGTATTTCGCCACCGTCGAGTCAATTTCGCCAGTGCGTTTGTCGAAAAGCGGTTTGAAATAGCCATCGTCGCCGACCGGGCCATAAACAGCGCTCCAAATATCGAGTTGCTCCCCTGAGCGCCCCTTGGTACCATTCACCAATTCCATCACATTGCGTTGCTGTGAGGTCAATCGTGCCTCGCCTGTTTCGTGATCGCGGGTGTTAATAATCGGCACTTTGTACCATTCATGTATTTTGTAAAACGCGTTCTTGTCTTCATAAATGTTGATGCCTTCGACGTTGTGAAAATCGAGCGGATCCGGGGCAAACGACCAGGTGCCGCCATAAAAATCCGGATACAGAGCCTGCAGCGCAAACGAAATCCAGCCGCCAGTCGAGCCGCCAGTCAGCACCCGGGCATAGCCTTTCGAGATGGCGCGGAATTGCTTTTCGATGGCCGGAATCAGCTCCTGATGAATCGCATCGCCGTACGGGCCGTTGTTGGCGGAATTGACTGCGTAGGAATCGTCAAAATAGGGCGTGGGATGTTGCAGAGTGATGGCGATGAAGCGCGGAAAATCGTCCGATTTCCATGCTGCAGTAAACGTTGAGTCGCGATCAAAACCAAACGGCGATCGCAACGAAAAATGCCCTTGCAGATACACTGTCGGATAGCTGGCTTTGGGGTGCTCGTCGTAGCCACGCGGCAACAAAATGGTCGCGCCGATGTAAATCGGCTGGCCCCAAAATTTACTGAGCAGTTCGCTTTTTATTTTGATGCGCTTGATCCATTTGGTGTCTTTCGGCACCTCGACAGCCGGGATAATTTCCGTCACTTCGAGTTGTATCGTCTGGGCTTTGGTTGGATCGATGGTAACGCGCTGTGGTTTGCTGTATATATTGCCGGGCGAGCGCCGCCAGTCCTGCCCTTCCCATTGATCGTTGTGCATCCAAACGATGTGGCCGTCCGATCGCTCGAAGCGGGTGTATTTGTTCAACACAGCCTGAACGTAATACGTGCCTTTTGGCAGGTCAGCAAGTTTCTCGATTGGATAGCCAAGGGTGTTCGCATCGATAGTGACAGGCTTGCCGGGAGGCAGATTTTCGAAATCAGCACCGAAAAATTGCGTGCCGTAGCGCCGAACCCGCAGCCGTGGCGCAATCGAATCGGTTTCAGAGATGGCGAGAAACATACGACCGGTTAGCTGGCTTTTGCTGATCGATTCGGGGAAAGCGATTTCAAATTTCAGAGCGGCTTCTTTGGTTTGGCCGCTGGCAACCGTCGCGCCAATCCATAAAATGCTGGCAAATAAGAGACTTGTCTTGAGCTGCCTTTGCATCAATCTTGTCCTCCATTCGAGCTTTAAGCGAACTGGTGTGCTGTGCTGATTTAGATCACAGTCACGGCCTGACATTGACTATATAAAAATCGCTGCAGGTGAAGTCAATCGTTTGAAAACCAATCACTATGGAGCCAGTTCACGTGAATTTCACATTAAGTTTATCGTGCGTTTATTTAGCCATTTTATTTTGCCAGCGACAAAACAGCAGATGATATACCTGTTCGCTTGAAATAAGTTCAAATCGAGGCTTCGGCGAGCAGGGTGACGAAAGGGACAGGCATCAAAAGGAAAGGACTAACATCATGGTATCTTTGCTGAAATGGTTGTTTGCCAGCTATTTGGTGGGCATGGTGGCAACGAGCTACATTGTTGTTCGTTTGTCGGGTTTTTCAAAGGTTAATGGCAGTCAGCAATCAGCGAGTATGGTTCTGGCTTTTGATCAACTGGGGCTGGTGCTCATGAGCATGATGCTCACATTTGGCTGGGGCGGCATTGGTCTGGTCGTGCATTACATCGGTGGCGACCTGCAGTTGTATACTAAATTTTCGGTTGCGCTGGCCGGCTTGCTAATTTTATTGCTGCGAACATCGAATATCCACGACAAATCGGATAAAATGATTCTGACGGCGATTGTGATCGTGGGTACGGGATTGGCGTTGCCGACCTTGTTGACGATGTAAGCGTGCCGAAAGTTCGTTTATAAAGCGACATGGATGCGAGAGTTGGAGCGCTCGGAAGTTCTCTACAAAACAATACTTACAAAAGTCTGTGGACTGAGTACAGATTTACCAGGTCGTCAAATTTTTCAGGAAGGCGAGAAGAAAGATTTGGCTTTTTGAAACAGACTGAAAATGCTGGTTGAACGCGTTTCTGAAGAAACAGAAGGCTCGTGCTGCTGGTAGCCGACCGGCCAGACCTCTTTGCCGCCATAAACGCTGAGGATAGCATCGTGCAATGCCGGTGCAGAGGCGTTTTTTAGCACATAGCCGCTTGCGCCACGTGTGCGGGCAAGCATGATTTTTTCCTCGTTGTCGTAATTGGAATGCATGACGATTTTCATGGCCGGGAATTTCGCCCGCATCGGCTTGATCGAGTCGAGCCCAGAAGCATTTTGCAGACTAACATCCAGCAGCAAAACATCCGGAGCCTGCGCTGTAAAGGCTGTCATCGCCTCCGGCCAGCTTGCGTAGGCGCCAATGCATTGCATGCCCTTGACATTGTTCAGCAGCCACCACAATCCGTCGCGGATATTCACGTCATCATCCACAATCGCAACCGTGATGACTTTGTTTTTATGTGCGATCATTGCCATTTTTGCTTTTCTTTCGATACCAGCTTCCAGTGTGAGGTGAATATACGAAAGAAAAGCAGTGATTGAAACTATCAATATTGATAGTCCAGCCTCAATTCCCCAATTTTAGCAGAAAATGCTTATTTCACCAAAAGGCCCTTCTGGATACGGGTTAGCACGCGGCTCTCAATTTGGGCCTGCAGGCGAAAAAAGTACATCCCGGCGGGTGCGATCCATCCAAAATCGTCTCTGCCATCCCACGTTATTTTGTACTGCCCGGCACCATATTGCGCATCGATCAAGCGCCTGATTTTTTGTCCAGCGACAGTGTAAATATCAAGTGTGGTGTGAGCGGTCTGCGGCAATGAAAACGGAATGACCGTGGATGGATTGAACGGATTGGGGTAATTGGGATGCAAGGCAAATTCAGCAGGCAGTTCGGTATCTTCGATGCCAGTCGATGTTGGTGTAAAACGGACGATATACAGGCCGGTGCTGATGTCGGATATCAAAATTTTTCCGGAGTCAAAAAAGGGAAATGCACCCCACGCGCCAGCAAAGAGGCTAAATGAAAAGTCGGGAAACGTATCATAGTAGCCAACTTCCTGGATGTTGCTGGGATCCTGCAGGTCAAGAATGCGCAGGCCGTCCGTGTAATGGGAAATATATGCGTAGCGACCCTTGATGTGTGCATTGTGCGCGAGCATCTCCGGTGCAAGATAGTTGTCGACTAATTTGACATCATTGAGATCGCGAATATCCCAGTATTTGACGGTTTTGCCATAGGTTTCCTCGGTGGTCATGAGGTAGTTGCCATCCTCACTCAGCCAGCAATTGTGCGCGTATCCTGCAGAAGGAATGAAGAAGCGTCCTGCCAGTGTTGGCGTCTGCGGAGAAGTTAAATCATAAATTGCAATCGAGCCGCGCGAACCTTCCGCGACATAAACCTTGTTGTCGCGAGCATAGATGTCATGGCATTCATAACCAAAAGCCGAAACCTGCACCGGATTTTCAGGATCTGCCAGGCTGATCGCGCGCACCCATTCGCCAACTTCACCGATCGCATACAGCATGGCATTCGGCTCATCGATGAAAATATTGTGACTGAGACGAAAATTGTTGCCACGGTAGGTCGAAACCAGGCGAGCAGAGTCCGGCAAGGTTGACAAATCGATAATCTGCATACCGGTACCCTGGCCATCTGTTACAATATAGGCGTAGTGTTTATAGGTTTTGATGTCTTTCCAGGTCGTGTTGATCGTTTGGAAAAAGGCAATTTCATGCAGGTTGCTGACATCGGTGATGTCGATAATGCTGGTGCCATTGGTGGAACCAAGCAGCGCATATTCGCGCCCGTCCGGCGCGGTGTAGCCCCAGCAATCGTTGTAGTGGAAAATGGGCCGATGGTTTAGTTGCGCCAGCAGTTCGACAGTGCTGCTTTGCTGGGCAAAAGATGAGCCGGTACACAGCGCGATGTACACAATTGAAATGCGAATGAATCGGAATATACTTTTTGAGTTCATACGTGTACTTTCCATTGAAAGAGGTTTACAAGGGATCTGTTGTGCGAATTTTATAAGCCGTAGATGAGTGCAAAAGAATCGAAATTCATGCAGGATGCATTTAAACTGGATTATTCGCAACTGTCATTTCCGCGAGGATGGGAATCCATTATAAATCAATGCGTTATCCATATTTCTGGATACCCGCCTTCACGGGTATGACGTTTCTAAAGGTTGAGCTCAATTTGCCAGTTTGTGAATAATGCAGGGTGATTTAAAGTTTCTGCGGGATTCAGCAAAATTCCTCACGATGTCAAATGGATTTCTGAATGACGAGGCTGCTATGGTTACACAAAAATGACAGCGCATGAATGGAAAGTGTTTAGCACGATTTGCAAAATAGCAAATACAACGTAGCAGGGGCGTGCAAGGCAGGTGGATGCGTCGAAATCAATTTAAGACAGTGTCACATCTTGTTTTGCATTGCTTTGATCACCGCTTCGGAGCGTGAATTGACATGCAGTTTGGCGTAGATGTTTTTTAAATGAAAGCGCACAGTGGGGATGCTGATAAACAGTTTGTCGGCAATGGCCTTATCGCTCAGACCTTCCGTCAGCGCCTTCAATACTTCAGACTCCCGTTCGGAGAGATCGGCAGCGAGGCTGGCAGTGCGCTTTTGGCCATGAAAATAGGAGAGTACGCGTTTGGCCACTTCGCTTGACATTGGCGCGCCGCCGTGAAACGCCTCCTTGATGGCTTCACAGACTTTGTCGATGGATGAATTCTTCAATAAATAACCGACAGCGCCGGCTCGCAACGAGTTGAAAATGCGGTCATCATCGCTGTAGTTGGTGAGCATCAGGATTTTCAAGTCTGGATATTCATCGCGCAGTTTTTCGACGCATTCTATTCCGGACTGATCGGGCATGCCGATGTCCATCAGCACCACATCGGGCAGATCGTTTTCGATGGCTTTGACGGCTTCAGCACAACTGGCATAGCTGCCCACGCACTTGAAACCTTCGGTCGTGTTGATGAGCCAGGAGATGCCATCGCGCACCTTGCCATCGTCATCAACAATCGAGACATAAATTTTTTCAGTTGAGGTTGCCATGCCGCCAAAATAGCAATGATTGGCGAGCGGTCAAAGCAAAATATGACCGTAAATGGCTTCGTCGTCATTCGCTAAACGTTGATCACAGCCAAAATGGATAGCCCGATAAACCCGAAAAGCAGCGGAAAAAAGTAGCAGATCAGCAGGGTGTTGAGTTTGACAAATGTCATCAGGCGTGACTGGCGGTAAACATTACGCATGGCAAAAAAAAGATACAGCCAAATGCCGGTCACTGTAATCAATGCTGTCCACCAGACAGGGTACAGCACTGGGAACAGCAGATACAGAAAAATGACGGTGTGCGCATGGAGCGAAAAAATCAGGTGGTTGATGTAAAAAATTTTTTGCCGTACATAAAACAGCTTGAGCAACAAGGCGAAAATTGGCAAAATGACGAAAATGACTTTTGGCATCTGGTTCAAAACTTCACGCAAAAACAGAGTCCCGCCCTCAGAGCCACGGCTTATCAAAGCGATAATTTTTTCACCGAATGTTTTCATGTAGCCGCTTTCGAGCGAGTCGAGCGGCATGCCGTTGAAGCGCAAGTTGGGGCCGCTGCCCTTGCGCGAAAGCGAACGCTCATCCAATGGTGTTTTTCGCCTCTCGATATAAAATTTTTCAGATATGGCGTTCTTCAGCGCAATTGGATCACCACCGCTGGCTGCAAAATGGCTGATCCGCAGCATGCTGTCGATTGCAGCGAGTGTGGACTCTGATGCTGACTTTTGCTTTTTTCGCGAGAACTCAAATTGGCTGTAAATGGTGCGCACCGTGTATTCGCGCTCGATGCCGCCAAAGTCTGGCGAAAGCGTTGCGATCATAGTGCGAAGCGAGTCCCGCGGAAAAATTGCTGTTGAGTCAATGCTGTTCACCGTGACGCGGAAGTGGTCCAAAATATCCTCGGAGATGGTTCTTTCCATCACTTCAGGTACCGCGCCGTCGTATTTTTTGAAGACCTCGTGCAGATCAAACTGGCTCGCTACCCTGTTGGCTGCCAGGTCCGCCTTACCGATATTGCCGCTGATGGAAAGAACGAAAAAGAAAAAAACGCTGGTGAAAAGATAGAGTCGCAGTGGCAAAATATAAGTGGTTCGGCGTCCTGATATGTATTGTTCGGTCAGGAAGCCCGGGCTGCGGAGGAGAGGCAAAAAGCTGCGGAAAAACCGTGAATCAAAAGTAAAATAATCACCGAGCAGGTCGTGCAGAATTTGCCGCAGCGAGATCTGCCGGGTGGTGTTCATCTGCCCGCAATTCGGGCAATAGTTGGCATCGTGAATGTCTGTTTGGCAATTCAGACAGTGGGGATGTTTTCTTAGCTTTTTTGGCATGCAAAAAATATATTGCAAAAAAAATGGCAGAAACAAATTTTTCGGGACAAAACTGCTGTCAGGCAATATGTAATTTTTTGAACGATGAAGACGGAGATGTGAACGATGGCCAATGCTGCTGTGAAAGCGCCCACTCTTAACGAAATCGAAGTTGCGCGGACGAAGCTGGGAAATTTAGTGCTCGAAACACCTGTTTGGCAGGGGCGAACCGATGGTTTGCTCGAAGCGATTGGAGCGGACACCGAGGTGTTTTTCAAACTCGAGCTGATGCAGCATGCCGGCAGCTTCAAGCCGAGGGGAGCGCTCATGAACATGCTGGATTTGTCACATCAGCAACTGCAGCGCGGGGTGACGGCTATCAGCGCAGGCAATCATGCGATTGCGGTGGGGTATGCAGCCAAGGTGCTGAATACGCACGCCAAAGTGGTGATGATGAAAAATGCCAACCCGGCGCGCATTGCCAAGTGCAAGGCGTACGGCACAGAAATCATTTTGGAAGCCGATGTGCACGCTGCATTTGAACGCGTCCGGCAGATTGAGAAAGACGAAGGCTTGTTTTTTGTGCATCCGTTCGAAGGGCCACTAACCGCCCTGGGCACGGCGACCGTTGGCCTGGAGTTGTGCAGCCATGTACCAAATCTCGATGCTGTGATTGTGCCGATCGGTGGCGGTGGTTTGTGTGCGGGAATTGCAACTGCGGTCAAGCAAATGCAACCAGCGTGCCAGGTTTTTGGCGTTGAGCCAACGGGCGCAGATTCGATGCACCGAAGTTTCGCGGCGGGCAAGCCGGAAGCCATCGATCGCGTTCGCACCATTGCCGACAGCCTTGGAGCACCGTACGCAGCGCCGTACAGTTTTTCGCTGTGCCGGCAATTTGTCGACGAACTGGTGAAGATCGATGATGATGCGATGTGCCGTGCGATGACATTGCTGTTTAACGAATTGAAGCTGGCGGTCGAGCCAGCCGGAGCGGCTGCAACTGCGGCCTTGTGTGGGCCTTTACGGGATCGCTTGAAGGGCAAGCGAGTTGGTGTGATCGTGTGCGGCACCAATATTGACGCTGACAGCTTTTATGAATATGTGCGTCGGGGTATGCAAAGTTAGCTACGCAAGCCAGTTAGCACCAAAGCAGATTTTCTATTATTTCTCAAAAACGTTGTCAAAGCTGGCGCAGGTAAAATGCGAGTCTTCGAACGCGGCTTTTGTTGAAACGTCTCTCGCGCCAAAATGCTTGACGAACAGGTGATACAGACTGGCGAGCCATGCATACATGCCGTCCTCAATAAGCATTCTTTTGAAAAGCTCATCGACTTCTTCTTTGCTGACCGGAATGGAATCGAGATATTGGTAAAGCGCATCGTGTACCAGGCTGGCACGGTGCGCAAGCTGCCAAATCGGTGTTTCAAGCCTTTGCACGCCATGTTGTTTTTGTTGATCATACCTAATCCGCAGAACCTTTCTTTCACTTCTCTGCCAATCGGGCGTTCCAATGAGAAGGAACCAGTAAAACCAAACCTTGGGCGTGCACCCATCCCAACTGTAGGTGCGCGGATAGCGAAAATCGTAACAAACGGCTTTGTTTTCAGCATCGACGGAGCACGTGCCCGGATTGACGATCACATATCCATTTCTGATCACCAGCCATTCGCTGTAAAAGGTGTGATTTGTGCTGAACTTTGCATCGACGACCACAGGCCCTTCGATACATGTGAGCCAGGGCCCCTCACGCTCCCGTGAGCAAAATCCCCAGGTGGCTGTTTCCGATTCATGGTACTTTTTCGCTCTGTCCTTCATTTTGGCGCGGCCGACATATTTGGGCAGCAAGAATCCGAGAAGAATGAACAGAGCCAATGCGATGTATGTGACCATTTTTTCCTCAGCTGGTAGGTTTGGGAGAAGCCTCAGTTTGAAATAAAAGACCGTAAAGATGCATCGGATTCACGAAAATTTTGAATTGCAATATAATCGCTGCGCAATCTGGTTCGATTAGTCATTGGCGCCAGGTCTTTTTTGAGAAATATGAATTGCATACCTACCCTTCGTACTTTTTGCGCACCAGCGTGAAGCGCTCTCCCAGTTTGGTGTATTCCATGCCCGCGAGACGACCAATCGGATTTAGCTGAGTTGTGTCGATACGCATACGGTCGTCCAAAAGCCGGTCATCGACGTGGAACAGCACTACCTCACCAAGCACCAAAGCGCCGCCACCCGCACCTTCCGGGCCGACGTAAACAATCTGATGCAGTTTGCACTCAAACTGGATCAGCGATTCTTTGACGCGGTACGGCTTGACGATTTCGCTGGCGACAGGCGTAAGGCCAGCCATTTCAAATTCGTTGATCCCCGGGGGAAAGTCGGTGGCGCAATCGTTCATCGGCACAGCGATGTCTTCGCTGACGATGTTGACCACAAATTCACCGGTGGCTTCGACGTTGTGCAATGTATCTTTCTTGCCGCCGTCGCTACCGCGGCGTGACGGGCAAAAGCAGATAGTCGGTGGTTTCGAGGCGACAACAGTGAAAAAAGAAAAGGGCGCCAGGTTTGGCTCTCCCGCCCCGGAGAGTGTGGATACAAAAGCAATCGGGCGTGGCAAAACACTGCCGACCAAGAGCTTGTAATTCTCCTGTTGCGAGATTTTTTGAGGATCGATGATCATGGTTTACTCGATTTATTTTTGGTCACATGTGCGATGCAAGGCATGAAGTGGTTTTTCTTCTTGCTGTCATTTCGAGTGAAGCGAAAAATTTATTCGCTGAAAAGATTTTTCTGGGGCTGTCCCCCCCAAAATTAGCTTTTGGAATGATGGCGCAATTGTGGTAGGGGCATGGCGCGTCATGCCTCTACCACACGAACACATCGACGCGCTAAGCCTGTTTTGAAACCATCCCTACGAAATGTCATTGATGCGTAACTCATTTCAATATGCTGAAACTTGCTATCCGCAATTTTATCCTGACAGCCTATTTGCCTGTCATTCCCAGCTTCACCAAGCAATCTTTGACGCGCTCGAAGCTGCGGCGAATGTCATTGTCGAGCCCGACGGACATGCGCACCAGGCCATCGCTCAAGCCGATTTGCTCTTGCTCTTCTTTAGGAATTTCAGATGAGGTGCTGTGTCCCGGTGAGCTGAACAGGGTTTTGAAATAGCCCAGACTGACCGCCAGATAACCAACTTTGTCTTCCTGCATCATTGTCATCAGTTGATTGGCTTTGTCCAGACTGCCGAAGTCGATGGCGAGCATACCGCTGTGGCCGAAGCCTGGCGTCATGATTTTTTGTGCGAGCGCATGTTGCGGATGCGATGGCAGACCCGGGTAGTACACGCTAAAACCGAGCTTTTCAAATTGTTCGGCAAAATAAAGCGCATTTTCGCCGTGCTTTTGCATGCGAATGTGCAGACTGTGTAAGTTTTTGAGAATGCTCGCTGCGCGATAGCTGTCCAGCACCGGACCGAGCAGCATGGAAGCGCCGGCGTTGATATCCAGCATGCTGTCGATGAAAGCCTTGCTTGAACACACGCAGCCAGCCACACAGTCGCTGGTACCATTAATGAATTTGGTCAGGCTGTGCACCACCACATCTGCACCGAGTTGCAGTGGTGCGATCACCAGTGGGCTGAAGGTGTTGTCGATCACCAACTTGAGGTCCTGCGCCTTGGCAAGCTCGCTAATGGCCGGAATGTCGGCAACTTCCAGCATTGGATTGCTGATCGATTCACAATAGAGCACTTTGGTTCTCGGCGTGATGGCTTCGCGCATGGCCTGGAGGTCTTTGATGTCGACGAAGCGGGTGGTGATGCCAAGCTTTGGCAGGAAATTCTTCAGCAATGCGTAGGTGCCGCCATAAATGGTGCGGCTGGCAACAATTTCATCGCCCGCCTCGCAAATCTGCAAAATAACCGAGCTGATAGCAGCCATGCCAGAAGCGGTGACCAACGCATTTTCGCTGTTTTCCAGCCGTGCCAGTGCACCGGAGAGATATTTGTTGATGGGGTTCCAGTGACGTGAGTACAGAAAGCAACCTTCGATTTCATGGTCGAAAAGCTCTTCCATGCGCTCCGGGCTGAGAAAAGTATAGGTCGAAGAGTCGGTTACAGAAGGATTAACATCACCGAATTCACCAAAAACGGTGTAATCCTGAATCGCGCTGCTTGGATCGTATGGCATCGAAATTTCCTTTGCTAAAATCGGTTCGATATATAGGGTCAGCTATTCATTTTTCCAGCTGTAAATGTAATCCGGATTCTCATGGTTCAGCGCTTCTGCGGTGAGTTGCAGCGGCCGGAATGTGTCGATCATCACAGCCAGTTCTTCGGTGCGCTCCTTGCCGATGGAAGCTTCAGTCATGCCGGGCTGCGGGCCGTGCGGCATGCCATAAGGGTGCAAGGTGAAGTCGTATTTGTCCACACCCTTGCGGCTCATGAAGTTGCCATCGACATAATAAATCACTTCATCCGATTGCACATTGCTGTGGTTGTAGGGCGCCGGGATCGCCTCCGGATGGTAGTCGAAAAGCCGTGGGACAAACGAACAAACTACGAAATTGTGTGCATTGAAGGTTTGGTGCACAGGTGGTGGCTGATGTACACGTCCGGTGATCGGCTCGAAATCATTAATGTTGAAAATCCATGGATAGACACAGCCATCCCAACCAACCACGTCGAATGGATGAAAGCCGACCGTGTGCTTTTGCAGTTGATCGCGAACCTTTACGATGACTTCGTGTTCGCCTGCGTCCTCAAATGTTTCGAGTTCCTGCGGCACCCGAATATCGCGCTCGCAGAAGGGTGCGTGTTCAAGAAACTGACCATATTTGTTGAGATAGCGTTTCGGCGCTTCGATTTGGCTCGGGCATTCGACCACCAAAAAGCGATGGCCAGTACCGTTCAATTCCAATTTCCAGGTCACGCCGAATGGGATGACGATGTAGTCGCCCGGACGAAACGGCAGTTTGCCAAACTGGCTGCACAACACACCTTCGCCCTCGTGAACGAACCACATTTCGTATGCCTGTCCATTGCGATAAAAGGAACGCATGTTTTCCGTTGGCATGCTTATGCCGATTAACACATCGGCATTTCCCATCAAATCGCGACGTGCGGCGATGGCATCGCCACCTGTGGGAAATTCGCGCGTCACCAACTGGCGGTGCCGTAACGCACCAAAATCGACAAACTGTGGTCGGGCTTCGCCAATGTGTTCTACGTGTAAAACTTTGGTAGGAAGGTGGTGGTGATACAAAATCGACTGTATCCCGGAAAAGCCCTCCATACCCAGCACTTCTTCACGAAATAGCGTGCCGTCGGGCTTGCGGTATTGGACATGGCGTTTTTGCGGGATCGCGCCAAGTTTATGATAGAATGGCATGTTTTGCTCCGTGTTTAATCTTAGGAGTACGAAGCTTGCTTCCTTCGTAACAAAATCGCTTAAAAATGTGGGGCATGACACGCCATGCCCCTTCAAACCATTACAAATTACCCCGTCGTGCCTGTTCGATTTCGATGCTTTCAAACAGCGCTTTGAAATTACCGACTCCAAAGCCTCTCGAGCCGCGCCGCTGAATGATTTCCAGAAAAACAGTAGGTCGGTCCTGTATCGGCCGGGTGAAAATCTGAAGCAAATAGCCTTCATCATCCCGGTCCGCGAGGATACCCAACTCCTTGATATCTTTATAGCTCTCGTTGATTTTTCCAATACGCTCAGGCAGCGCGTCATAATAAACATCCGGCACGCGCAAAAACTCGATGCCCTGATCGCGCAAATGCCGCACGGTTTTGATGATATCGCCGGTGATCAAGGCGAGGTGCTGCACGCCCGGGCCGTTGTAAAACTGAATATATTCCTCGATCTGGCTCTTTTTGCGCCCCTGTGCCGGCTCATTGATCGGGAATTTGATGCGGCTGTTGCCGTTCGCCATCACTTTGCTCATCAACGCGGAATACTCGGTGTGGATGACTTTGTCATCGTAGTGTACGATTTGACGGAAGCCAAGTACCTTGTGGAACCATTCGACCCATTCGTTCATTTTGCCCAATTCAACATTGCCGACGATGTGGTCGATGGCTTGCAGGCCTGCGGCTTGGACTTTGATCGGCGATTCGATCGCTTCGAAAGTCGGCATGAATGCGCCTTGGTACGATTTGCGCTCAACGAATTTGATCAACGTTTGTCCATAACACTGAATGGCTGCCGTGCGCAGGTGCCCGTTGCGATCGACATGGTTGTTCGGGGCATGCACACCGACAGCGCCGCGCTCGATTGTCTCGCTCCACACCTGCTCGACATCATCCACTTCCAGTGCGATGACCTTCACGCCGTCACCGTGCAGCATGCAGTGCGCAGCGATCGGATCGTGTGGATCGTAGGCCGAGGTCAGTAAAATGCGGATTTTGCCCTGCTCCATCAACCAGCTCGCATAGCGGCGGTTGCCGGTTTCAAGGCCGGTATAGGCAACCGGTTTGAAGCCGAGATGCGACCAGTAAAACGTCGCCTGCTTGGCGTTGCCGACATAAAACTCCACATGGTCGACTTTGTTGATCTTGACAAAATCGCCTTCCTGTTCAATCGAACGCGTGTCGATTGCCGGTTCTTTCACGTCAAACATTTCCTGAACTCCATTTTATTTTGTCATTTTTTTACAATTGAATCTATGGCTGAATCTATTGCGAGTGCCGCGTTTTGCTGTCTCTTGGCTCAGGCAGGTTTTTGTTCCTGAATCACCTGCGCCAAACGGCTTACTGCTTCGCGAATATTGGCTTCGGTGGCATTGCTGAAGTTGAAGCGCATGGTGTTGTTGTAACCGCCTTCAACAGCAAAAGCGCCACCCGGAATGTAAGCGACTTTTTGCGCCACAGCGGCTTCGAACAATTCCCAGGTGTCGTAATGATCCGGCAACGTTACCCAGCAGAAAAGACCGCCCTCCGGCGTGGTCCATTTTGCGCCCAGTGGGGCGAAGTGTTGCTGCAGCGATGCCATCAGCACATTTTTGCGTTGCAAATTGGTGTTGTTAAGCTTCGCCAAATGGCCGTCGAGGTAACCACTGGTGAGAAATTCAGCAGCAGCGCGCTGGGTGATTTGCGATGATTCGAGATCCAGCGATTCGCGTAGCACAGTGATTCGGTTGCCAAGCTCATCCGGTGCAACGATCCAGCCGAGCCGCATGGCGGGCGCCAGCATTTTGCTGAACGAGCCGATGTAAAGCACGTGCTGGCCGTCATCGAGGGCGCGCAAATAGGGTATGGCTTTACCTTCAAAGCGCAGAAGAGAATAGGGATCGTCTTCAATGATCGGAATGTCGTATTCGCTGGCCAGGGCAATGATTTTTTCGCGTTTTTCCAACGCGATACTGACGCCGAGCGGGTTATGAAAATTGGGAATCAAAATGGCGAACTTGGGTTTGGGCTGTTTTCCAAAAGCCTGCTCCAGTGCCTCGACATCCACACCGGAAACAAGGTTTGTGGGCACGGTGCGAACTTCCAGCCGCCGCCCAAGGGTAACTTGCTGCACACCGGTAAAGGTCACTGATTCGATCACCGCGCTGTCGCCCGGATCGGCAAACAACCGGGACAAAATCGCCAGGCTGTGCTGGGCACCGTTGGTGATAAAGATGTTTTCCGGTTTGCACGACACACCGCGCCTTCCCATATGCGCTGCCAGCCATTCACGCAGCGGCAGGTATTGCGGCCCGTACTGCAAAGCCCGATAGCCGTCCCGCTGCAAAATACGCTCGAAACATGCTTTTAATTCGTCGGCTGGCAAGCAATCATTGGCTGGCAAACCACCTGCCAGCGAAAGAATGTCCGGGCTGACCGCCAATGCCATGAGGTCGCGCATGACGCTGCGTTTGATCTGTTTTGCTGTCTCTGAAAGCTGGTACATAGCTTAATCCGCCTTAATCATCCACAAGGATTTTGGTGGAATGTTTCACTGTATCTAATACAAATGCTGTGCGAATGCGGTCAATACCTGCGATCGGTGTGAGCTTGTTGACGACAAAATCGCGGTAGGATTCGATACCGGAAACGGCAATTTTCAGCAAAAAATCTGCTTCGCCGGAAATATGGTAGCACTCGAGCACTTCCGGCAGCTCGCGAATGGCTTCGGTGAAATTGTCGAGCGCAGCCAGTTGGTGCATGGCCAGTGATACGGTGACGAACACAATCGTGCCTTTGCCAACTTTTTCCGGTGCAATCAGGGCGACGTATTTGCGGATGTAGCCATTTTTTTCAAGTTTTTTAACGCGCTCCAGCATCGGTGATGGCGATACGCCAACATTGGCCGACAGGGCAGCATTGGTGATGCGTCCATCTTCCTGCAGGATGTTGAGGATTTTCACATCTGCCGGATCGAGATTGTTTTCCGATTTTTGCATGATGCGAATATATTGCAATTTTACAAATTGTCAATATTAAATTTTGGATAATATGTGAATTTTGAAATAATATGCTGCGTTGGTTGGATTTTGTGGGATGATCTGCTTTTGTTTGGGTGTGTGGCGCAAGCAGTTTTGCTGCATTGCGCCACACACAGAAGTCGGGAAGTGCCGCTTAGAGCCGCCAGAGATAGGAGATTTTGCTGAAAAAACCACGATCGGTTTCAATAAAATGGTCACGTTCGAGACCATCCACAAATTTATTGTACAGCGATCCATAGCCGATGTGAAAGACCGTGCCGGGAATATAGGTAAATGATGCCAAAAATTCAGTGCTGAGATTTTTGCGCAAATCGTTGTGCTCCAGAATGCCTCGGAAAAACAGGTATCGATTGAGCTGGTAAGTCAGCCTGCCGCGCAAAATCGTCACGTCGAAGATCTTTTCGGAATCAGCATCGCGGAACAAATCCTGGTAAGTCAGGTTGACATTGAGGTTGATTTTTTCTGAAGGCTGCAGGGTTAGGCTGCCGGCGAAAACACTGCCGTGGCCCTGACGAGATTCGGTGTAAATCGGAAATTTGCCATTGGTAAAAGAGACCGCTGCGGCAACGCTACGATTGAACTGGTGCGAAGCAGTCGCACGCAGATTGCTGGTCTTGAATTTTTCAAACTGCTCGGTGAGCAGCACGCCGCTGACATCTCGGGCATAAAAGATTTCGTTGGCATAAGTCGCGTTAAGCGTAGCGTTAGAATTTCCCTTAAAGATAAACTGCAATGAAAAGGTGTTTTCGGTCTCGTATTTCCCGCTTGGTTTGTCGTGAATTTGGGTAGTAAAAATGCGGGGATCGATGCGGCGAAAAAAGGTAGATTTCGGGTAAATTCTTGGAGAGATCAAAGCGCGTGCGCGGGTGATGCCGGTGCGGGTGACAAAACCGGTGCGCGTGAAGAAATCTTCCGATAAATCCTGTGCGCCCAAACTGACACTGATATTGCGTGTGGAGTACTGATAGTCGAGGCCGAGTGCGTGACCGGCTTGGGTATCGCTGCCTTTGGAAGCGCGATCCTGCGACAAAAAGAGATGATAGCCCAGCACGCTGGATGGGGTGAGCCGCATCTGGCCGTCCGGGCCAAAAACGCGGTTGAAGCCATTCTTCTGCTCGCGCCCGGTATAGAAAGCCCCGATATAGCTGTCTTTGTTGAGCGCCCGCTTGTAGCGCGCAATAGTGGCATGGGCATAGCGGCCGGACACATCGGTGTTGTCCTCGAAGTCACGCAAATCATCGACCGCATCGATGACCGCAATGAAGTCTTTGTTGCTGAGTTTGCCTGAAAGTTTGGCGCCGGCAAGCGGATCGACGATGGTACGTGTGTGCACAATCGCCGCCAGGGGCCCGCCTGTCGCATTGCCGGAAAAGTTGAAGTTTTCATTGCCTTCCAGGAAAAAAGGCCGACGCTCAGGAAAGAAGAGCGCAAAACGCAGGTTCACATCTACTTGCCCGGCATCGGATTCGATTTGACTAAAATCGGGATTGTAGGTGCCATCCAGAATCAGATCGGAGGTCAGGCCATATTTTGTGGTCAGGCTGAAATCGCCTTTATCGGACTTGAGTTTGAGCGCATCCTGCTCGCGCGCATGGGTGCGGCCGTAGGTCACAGCCGGCAGCAATTCGAACAGCTTGTAGTGTTTGACATCCTCGTACGCCAGCGGCATCATCTGCGTCAAAAAGGCGCCTGCCTGCTTGGGATCGAGTGCAGGGTACGTACCCTGTTCAGACTTGCGGCTGACACGCCGTTCGTAAATCACGCCCATCTCGACGATGTCTTTGTTGGCAAAACGGATGCTCTTGAACGGTATCTGCACTTCAATGGTGTAACCTTCATCGTCGATTTGTCCGGCGCTGTACCACACAATGTCGATACCGGGATCTTCCGTGCCATTGGCATAGCGCGTATCGCCCTGTATACCGGCCGGATTGATGTAAAAGGCGTAAAGCGCCTGCTGATCGTTGAATGAGTCGAGATTGATGCACACCCAATCATCCGGGCGCACATTGTCCCGCCGAGTGACGGACGATTTGATTTTATTGGGCTCATTATCGTAGCAGCGAAATCCGAAGTAGAGATTTTCGCGGTCGTACGCCTGATAAACCACTGTTTTCTGCTCCATTTCAATGCCGTAGTCCGGCGTGAAGGTTTTGAAGCCGCTGACAGTGGGGGCGTTGAGCCAGAATGGTTCGTCCAATTTGCCATCGATCACCGGCTGGGTATCGATACGCAGGGGACGCATGTATTCGCCTTGTTGTGCAAAAGCAGAAGCTGCAAGCAGCACGATCAGGCCCACTTTGAAGCTGAATTTTAAGATCATTTTATTCTCCAAATGGAATGTTGGGTAGGGCGGCAAAATGCGCAGGTTGTTCGCAAATTGCACGGCTTTTCTAACAAAACGAATAGAATAGACCGGGCAAAAAGAAAAATGTTGAATGCAGGGCAATCGGTCTGTTCTCAAAAAAAGTGCAATCCTTATGCTCGTTCATGCTGTCTAACAGGCTAAATTCATTTTTGCTGTGCTCAGCCGATCAAAATCAAATCGAATAAGGAATGCGCCATGTTCAAAAATTATCTCATTATTGCACTGCGGACGTTTCGCAAACGCAAGTCATTTTCACTGATTAATCTGGCCGGATTAGCGGTGGGCGTAGCCTGTTTCTGGTTGATTTCGCTGTATGTGCAATTTGAGCTCAGTTTTGATCGCTATCATGAAAAATCTGACCGCATCTACCGGGTGGTGGCGCACCAACCGGGCAATATCTACCTGGGCACAGATCATTTTGCCGTAACACAGGCTGTACTGGCGAAAACTCTGAAGCAGGAATATCCCGAAGTACTGGCTGCCGTTACCATCGATGATGCCAATAATGTGCTGATCAGTGTTGACGAAAAGGATTTTTATGAAGATGGCCTGTTGATGGCCGATGATGAGTTGTTCGAGCTGTTTGATTTTCCGTTTCTGGTCGGCGATCCGAAAACAGCACTGGCCGAGCCGTTTTCAATTGTGCTGACCGAAGAGGTCGCGCACAAATATTTTGGCAATAAAAACCCGATGGGCCGGATTATCCGCTACAACGATCAGCACGACTTCAAAGTCACCGGTGTGCTGCAAAACATCCCCCGGAATTCACATTTTCACTTTCGTATGCTGATGCCTTTTCAAGCGCGGATTGCCATGGCTAGCAACAAAGAACAGTATGAGCGCTGGGGCAACAGCTCTTTCTACACCTATATTTTGGTACCGCAAAATTTTGACCAGGCTGATTTTGAAGCCAAACTGGTCGATCTGGTGAAAAAATATCACACCGAATCATGGCGGCAAAAAAACAATCCCAATCGCTACTATTTGCAGCGTCTGACCGATATCCATCTTTATTCGAAGATCAATTTTGACATCGGTGAAAACAACGACATTCGATACATTTACCTTCTCAGTGGCTTGGCGATTATTATGCTGGCGATTGCCTGTATCAATTACATCAATCTCACCACTGCACGGGCATCGCTGCGCGCCAGGGAAGTTGGGATGCGCAAGGTTGTCGGAGCCAGCCGTTGGCAACTGATCAAGCAATTCATCGGCGAATCCCTGTTGCTTGTGCTCGCCTCTACGGCACTGGCATTTGTGCTGGTGACGGTTCTGCTGTCGACCTTTTCGTCCCTGGTTGGGCGGGAATTCAGTATTGACCTTTTGCTGCGTGGAGAAGTTTTGTTTAGCGTGCTGGCTGCGATGTTGCTGGTGGCGATGGTATCGGGAGGTTATCCGGCGCTGGTGCTATCCAATTATCAGCCGGCTGTGGCGCTAAAGGGCGAGATTCGGGATCGCGGGCGCTCGCGGCTGCGCAGCGGCCTGGTGGTACTCCAATTCATCGCATCGATCAGCCTGATTATTTGCACCATTGTAGTGCTCAAGCAACTCAATTTCATAAAAAGCACCAATCTTGGCTACAACCGCGAGCAAGTATTGGTGCTGCGTTTGCGCGATCGTGCGGTTCGCGAAAAAATCGATTTACTCAAGAATGATCTTTTGGCCAATCCGAATGTGCTGAGCGTGACGGCCTCCGGGCACTTGCCGACCAGGATTGGCTCGCAAACGGGATTGGGCTGGACCCGGGGCGAAGGCAGCCAGGATGGCCTTTCTGCCTACAACACCGAAGTGGATGAAAATTTTCTGAATGTCTTTGAAATCGAACTGGTCGAAGGGCGCAATTTTTCCGCTGAACTCGCAACCGACACCACCGATTCGTTTATTATCAATGAAAAGCTGCGCGATGCACTGGGCTGGCAAACCGGAGTGAACCAGCCATTCGGACGCGGCGATCAGCCCGATGGTCGGGTAATTGGGGTGATCAAAAATTTTCACATGCATTCCTTTCGTGAAGAAATCCAACCTCTTTTCCTGCAGTTCGGCCATGGCTGGATCAGCTATGTTTCTGCACGTATCAGGGCAGATGACATTCCGGCAACCATTGAGCACTTCTCGAAAGTTTGGCAAAAATATTCCGCGCACTATCCGGTCGAACACTTTTTTCTGGACGAGCAATTTAACCGTATGTATGATCGCGATGAAAAACTGGGCGAGATTTTCAGCTACTTCACTTTTTTGACCATTTTTATCGCCTGCCTCGGGCTTTATGGTTTGGCAGCATTTGTGGCTGAGCGCAAAACCAAGGAAATCGGCGTGCGCAAAGTACTCGGCGCCTCGGTTGGCCAATTGCTGGTGCTGTTGTCACGGGATTTTACCAAGCTGGTGATTGTAGCCAATCTGCTGGCGTGGCCACTAGCCTGGCTGGGCATGGAGCGCTGGCTGCAAGGATTCGCTTACCGCACAGCATTCGGATGGACGGTTTTTGTCAGCACCGCTATTGTAGCGCTGATCATTGCCCTGGCCACCGTGAGTTTGCAGACAATCAGAGCAGCGCGGGCTAATCCGGTCGATGCCCTCAAGTATGAATAATATGAATGTGTCACAATTTGCAAGCGGATTGAAAGGGTGGACTGGGACTGTCCCAAAAGGTAAGATTTTGCAATGTTAATATATGATGTGGTAGGGGTATGGCACGCTATACCCCGACTTGTTTAATGAATTTTCAATTGGCTTCTTTCGCAAAATTGCTATTTTATCACCTTGAAAACGAATGCATTTTAACAAGGCAGATCAAAATGGTCTCATTGCGGGAGCTGGCGGAAATTATCGAGTTGCGAGGCACGCCACAGCATTACGATTGGGGAGGCACACAGTATCTTCCTTCCGTATTCGGATTTGAAAACGGGGCAAATCAACCGTTCGCGGAGATGTGGTTCGGTGCTCACCCCAAAAGCCCGTCCATTGCACGAATTGCCAGCACAGAAGTGCCGTTCGATCAGCTTTTCGAGCAGCGCGCATCCGAGATCATGGGCATTGACGCATCGAAACAATGGCACGGCAGGTTGCCGTTTTTGCTGAAGGTGCTGGATGTCCAGCAAATGTTGTCGATTCAGGTACACCCTACCAAAAAACAGGCAGAAGATGGTTTCGCCCGCGAAAATGCCCTCGGCGTGCCGCTCTCTGCCGGGCGTCGCAATTACAAAGATGATAACCACAAGCCGGAAGTGCATATCGCCCTGTCGGATTTTTGGATGCTTCATGGCTTCAGGCCGATTGAGGAAATCATCTCGCTGGTGCGGGAAAGCGCCCTTTTTCGACAGCTTGCAGCCGAGTTTGTCTCTAAACTCAGCGAATTGGAAAGTGGAAAGCTGAATGAAGCATCATTTTTAAAAGAGCTTTATTCGCGTGTCATGATCATGCCGCAGCAGGAAGTCGATGCCATGCTGGAGCCGGTGATCGCGCCATTGCTGCCGCGCTATCGTGCCGGTGAGTTGCATCGGCAGTCCCCGGATTTTTGGGCAGCGCGTGCAGCCACGCAGTTTGTGCCGACTACCGGCATGTATGATCGTGGCATTTTTTCCATTTACCTGCTCAATCTGGTAGCACTCAAGCCTGGCCAGGGCACGTTCCAGGATGCCGGCGTCCTGCACGCCTACCTTGAAGGTCAAAATGTCGAACTGATGGCCAATTCCGACAATGTGTTGCGTGGCGGCTTGACGCCCAAGCATATCGATATTCCTGAATTGCTGAAGACCGTACGCTTCCAAACCGGTGCGCCGGATATTTTGCATGGCAAGGAAATCGGTGCAAATCAATTGTACTACCCAACGCCGGCGCCGGATTTTGAGCTCAGTGTCATTCAATTGCAGCCCGGGGAAAAAGCCGCGCACCGCACTGAAGAGGGAATGGCAATCTATTTGGTTTTGTCCGGGCAGATCTCAGCAAAACAGACACGAGGCGAAATTCACTTCGCTGCCGGGCAGGCTTTCCTGTGCCGGGCAAACTCCAGTCTCTATCTGAATGCCGAACAAAACAGCACGGTGTATCGCGCTGCACTGCCGCAATAAATGGGTATATTTTGACCGAACCTCCTGCCGAAATGGTCAAAATCCGGGCGACAGGCTTGCAAATTTGAAATTCATTCTCAAAATGGAACGATTTTGCGTCAAAATTTGCGCATTTTCGCTTGTTTGTTGTTGTTTTTGCAGGGTGCACAAATTACCTTGCCTTTAGTCTCTTCCCAAGCTCAAATTATCAATTGATCGTGTTTTGCAAACTTACATAATCGCCTGCTGAATGGTGTAAGTTTTACCTAACAATGGGTGTGCGCCTCCTTTCCTCTTCGTCTCCGGCCTTGATTTTTGTTAGCACGTGGCACCATTTTCAGCAAAAACCAAAAAAGATTGGTGCGATTGCAATTCGTGGTATCGGATTTGCTTGTGGCCTAAGCTGTTGAACAAAACTATCGAAAGCCCAAAGGAAAAAATACAATGAAACTGCTGGAAAAAATCAAACATCTCGCTCGACACGGCATTATGTGCGCCATGCTGTTTCCTCCCGGTACCGTCATCATCACATGGAATGCGAACACCGAGGCGGACCTGCAGGGCTATCGTGTTTATTACGGCAATGCTTCACGCAACTACCACACGCAACAGGATGTTGGCAATGTCACCCAGTGGACGATCGACAATCTCAGCGAAAACGTGCCGTACTATTTCGCGGTGACGGCGTATGACACCGCTGGCAATGAAAGCGGCTACTCAGATGAAGCATTCATTATACTGAACCCGACCAACAGCGCGGATACCGTCCGTGTCAATTTGAACAGTTACAATTTTCCGAATCCGTTTCAGGCAGGCGCGCAGACCACCAATCTGCGTTATGTTCTCGACGACCAGTCCGTCGTGACGATCAAAGTATACGATGTGCGCAACAGCGTGGTGAAAACATTGGTGGATGGCGAACTTAAAAGCGCCGGTGAGCACATCGAGGATACCTGGGATGGCCGGGACGAAGCCGGCAATCTGGTCGCAAATGGCGACTACTTTTGTGAAATCAGGACTGCTGCCTACAGACATTTTATCAAAATCACGGTCATCAATTAGCAAACTTCCGCAGTTTGCTTTCAGGAGCTAATCGCATGAGAGTAATTCGCACCTTCGCAATCATCGCATCTGTCTTTTTCGTGTCTTTTGCTACAGCGCAGGCACAAAGCGCTGCCGGACAGCCCGGCGCTTTTCTGCGGCTCGGTGCCGGAGCGCGCGCCCTCGCTCTGGGCGGCGCATTCAGCGCTATCGCCGATGATCCGTCTGCAGGATACTGGAATCCGGCCGGTTTGTCTCAGCTCAACCGCATCCATTTTTCGGCAACACACTACAAAATGTCGCTGGACCGCACCCATAATTTTATCGCTGGCGCTTTGCCGCTGGGTTATAGCTCAACAATCGGCTTAAGCTGGATCGGTCTGGGTGTGAATGGCATCGAAGCACGCAGCGGGAACACCGCGCAACCGGATTTTATTTTTTCAAACAGCTACAATGCACTGTTGCTGTCATTTGCACAAAAAATCAATCCGTATTTGTCGCTGGGCCTCAATGTCAAAGGATTGTATCAGAAACTCTACAATGTTGATGCTTCCGGTTTCGGTTTCGATGCTTCACTTTTGGTGCGGCCAACAGATAACATCCGATTCGGTATTTCTGTGCAGGACATCAGCAGCAGCGTGAAATGGTCGACTGGCCGCAAAGAAACCCTGCCCCTGACCTATCGTGGTGGCGTGGCGTTGAATGTAACAGACAATCTGGTACTGGCGGTCGATGCCTACAAAATCGGCCAGGACAGTCCCGGGCTTGCCTGGGGTGTTGAGTACCGCGCGCTCAACCTGATGCCGATCCGGCTCGGCTATTCCGATCAGGGGGTGGCGGCTGGCGCCGGTGTGGCAGTACCGCTGCAAAGCATGGATTTGAGCATCGATTATGCATTTGGCAAGGATCAAATCGACGGCGGCGAAACTCACAAGCTTTCCATCGGCTTTGCCTTGTTTAAAAAGAGCTCCACCGGCTACGATGTCGCTGAAACCTATCGCCGTTCCTCAACTGACTTGTCGTCCCCACCGGATAAGAGTACGGTGAAAGGAAACAAGGAAGTGTATTTGAAAGTGTTGGCCAAAGGCCTGAACGTGCGCACCGGCCCGGGTGTGGAGAATGAAAAAATCGGCGTGATCTATAAAGACCAGGAATATAAGAAGGTGACCGCTGCAGGCTACTGGTACCAGATTGAACTGGAGCCCGGCAAGTATGGCTGGGTACATCATAAGTACGTAAAAGAAGTGCTGAAATAGAAACCGGTTCGATGACGCAGCTCGGATTGGTGCACACAAAAAGTCTCCTACCAAACCCTTCAGCATGGGTGGCAAAGCTACGGCCTTGCCACCTTTTTTGTTTGGGGACAGGGCACTGAACATACAATTGGAGCAGCTTTTCTTTCAGCCTGCCTGATCAAATCGAAAAACCATCAAAACCCGGTCCTGCATCGGCAGGCCGAGGCTCGCTTCAGCCTGTCGTATTTCCTGCAACCCTGCTCCGTATTCGGTCTCCGGTAATTCGACAAACCCCAGCTTGCGGTAAAACGGCGCATTCCAGGGAACATCGCGGAAGGTGGAAAGTGTGACTGCCGGCAAACCAGCCTGTTGCGCCCAATCCAGCACATGCTGTACCAGTCTGGTGCCCAACCCTTGCCTGCCATGCTCCGGCCGCACCGATAATTCATGCAGGTGCGCACGATTGTCGATGATGAGCGCGATAGCGAATCCCACCGGAATGTCCTCTTCATCTGCCGCAACCCACAAATGTTCATGTCGTTGCTGTTGCGCGAAAAAGGGCAGGGGCAACGGCTCGATCCCGTCAATTGCTGTGTATTTCGTCGCGAGAAACAAGCGTCCGGCGGCGATTTCGATGGCAGGCAGCAACGCACATTCGTGTGGCCGCGCCAGCCGGATGTGGTGTTTTGCAATTATCTGCCGCATGTTTTCGCCCCAAAATCCTTCAAGCAAACATGATCCGCGCAGTCTTTTCCACCAACAACAGTATGATTTAGGCTAAATATGGAGCGCAAGGCTTGCCTTGCGCAGATCGGCTTCTGCAGATCACGCTTTGCACTCCGACTCTCATCTCAACGCATGGCTTGCCAGCGCTTTGCCAGAGCCTGCTGTGTTTGCTCGAGTTGCTCGACCGCGCGCATGGCTTGTGATGTCGGTCGGGCGTCGGCGCTTTGCAGCACATTGAGTATGTACAAAAATTTGTACTGCAAACCGGTGATGGTTTCCTGCTCAGCCGGCGCCGCATAAATGCTGCTGTAGACAATATCCGGATCGCCGGGCGCGCCACGCCCCCAAAGGGCCGTCAGTGTTTTGCGTTTCGATGCGGCGGGATTGTCTGCCAATGCCGCCTCGATGTCCTCGCGGATTTTTTGCAGCGCCAGGTAGCCGTTGTAACTGCGCATCGAAAATTCGGTTTGCAATTGCAAGTCGGCTGCGTTGATTTGCACGCGCGGATCCATGCGCACGGTCAGCAAGCGCTCGAAGGTCCGGCCATCGACAGTGAAGCGAACGGTGTACTTGCCGGGCGTCACGAATGGCCCGACCGGCGCACTCGGGGTTTTTTTGTACACCGCGGCGATCGAAAATTCGCGCTCACTGCCTGGTGGTGGCGGATAACGCAGATCCCAGGCAAAACGATGATGGCCAGCCTCGGTCGAAATATGCTGCTGTGGGCGAATCCAATAGGTCGGATGCCGCAACGCCGTCGAGTCGATCATCTCCGCCGGATCATCGCTGGAAAAGCTGCGCACCAAATCACCCTTGCTGTCAAATATGGACAAGGATGCTTTCGATGCCGCATTTTTTAAATAATAATCGAGAATCGCGCCGTCGGGTGGATTTTCGCCGGTCGGCTCTTCGGGCGGCAGCGGTGTGTCCGAAAATAGGTTCCAGCGCACGCGTGTTGCGATAGGCGGACTGAACAGATGCGCAGTCTGGGTTTTCGACGCTGCAGCCAGTTCCCGCAGCGGCGCAATGTTGTCCAAAATCCAGATCGAGCGCCCGTGCGTGCCCACCACCAAATCGTCTTCGTGAATCACCAGATCGCGCATCGAGCTCGGCGGCAAATTCAGCCGTAGCGACTGCCAGTTGTCGCCCGCGTCGATGGAAAAATAGACCGAACGCTCGCTGCCGGCAAACAGCAGACCCGCTTGCTTCGGATCTTCGCGTACCACATTGATTGGCCCGTCATCCGGTAAACCAGTCACGACGCGTTGCCAGCTTTTGCCGCCGTCGCGGGTGCGGTAGATGTGCGGCCGCATATCGCTCAAACGGATAGCATTGATCGCAATGTAGGCCGTGTTTGCATCGAAATGGCTGGCGTCGATTTGCGAGACTTTGTCCCATGCGCGCAGCTCTGGCGGCGTGACATTCTGCCAGCTTTTGCCGCCATCGCGGGTGACATGCACCAGGCCGTCGTCTGTGCCCGCCCAAATGGTGTTGACATCCAGCGGTGACGGCCCGAGCGCGTAAATCACACCACGCCGCGCCATATTGGCCAGCTCAGGCGTGCGAAAATCGCCGATGCTTTCCGGCACCTCCGGTTGCTCGCGTGACAAATCCGGGCTGATGATCTCCCAGCCATCGCCGCCGGTGGTGGTTTTCCACAAAACATTGGTCGCAAAAAGCAACATTTTCGGATCGGCCGGATGGAACAGCAGCGGCATGGTGCGCAAAATGCGGTACTTGCCGGAGCGCAGCGCCTCGGGCGCGACATTCTGGGTCTGCCCGGTTTTTTTGTTGAAACGCACCACCCGGCCGCCGTAGATCAGATCGGGATTGAGCGGATCCGGCGCGACGTAGGCGTACTCATCCGAGCCGATGCCGACCCAGTCGCGGAACGAAATCTGGCCACCGTTGCTGCGGCTGGCGATACCGATAGCGCCGCTTTCCTGTTGGCCGCCATAGACCCAATATGGAAATTGATTGTCGGTGCTGACGTGATAGAGCTGTGCGGTCGGTTGATTGTACCACGAGCTCCAGGTTTTGCCGCCGTTCACGGACACCACCGCGCCCTGATCCGCGGCAAAAATCATGATGTCGGGGTGCAGCGGATTGATCCACAGGCGATGGTAGTCGTCGCCGCCGGGCGCGCCTTTGAAGGAAGTCCAGGTTTTGCCGCCATCGTCGGAGCGGTAGGCTGCGACATTGCCGACAAACACCACATCCGGGTTTTTCGGATGCACGCGAATCTCGGCAAAATCGCCGCCGCGGCCCCACAAACGCCGGTCGGTGTGGATCAGCGACCAGCTTTCGCCGCCGTCATCGCTGCGGTAAATGCCGCCCTGCTGGCGCGCATCGACCGTGGCGTACAGACGCTTCGGATTACTGTGCGAAATGCCGATGCCGATGCGACCAAGGCCCTGCTCGATGGTCGGCAGGCCTTTGGTGAGCTGCCGCCAGGTGTCACCGCCGTCGGTGGATTTATACAGACCGGTGTTTTTGCCGGAAAAATTGCCGTTTTCCCACGGCCCTTCGCGGTGTTCCCACATGTCGGCAAACAAAATATCCGGGTTGCTCGGATCGAATTCGACCTGAATCGCGCCGGTGTTTTGATCGATGTACAGCACTTTTTGCCAGCTTTTGCCGCCATCTGTGCTGCGAAACACACCGCGCTGCTCGTTTGGGCCGTACGGATGACCCAGCCCGGCGACGAACACGATGTCCGGATTGTCCGGATGCACGATCAGCCGACCGACCTGCTGCACATCCGCCAGCCCGACGTGGGTCCAGGTTTCACCGCCGTCACTGGATTTGAAAATGCCGTCACCGACAGCGAGATCGGGGCGGTGCAGGCCCTCGCCGCTGCCGACGTACAGCACGTTCGGGTGCGACGGCGACACTGCGATATCGCCGACCGAGCCGGTGGGGGCGTCGTCGAAAATGGGCCGCCAGGTGCGGCCATAATCGTCGGTTTTCCAGACGCCGCCGTTGTTGACGCCGACAAAAAACACGTTGGGCTGGGTTGGAATGCCGACCGCGCCGACCGTACGGCTGGCCCGAAACGGCCCGATCAGCCTGTAGCGCAGCGACTGATACAATTCCGGCGCCAGCGATTGCGCCAAACCGGGCGTACTGACAAACAACAACGCCAGCACCAGCCAGCGCCCAACACGATGAGATTTTGAACTTAGCATTTTCCACTCTCCAATTTATTGGTTTGCCACGAATGGCGCGAATTTTCACGAATGCTGCAATGCGGTCGAGTCGATTCGAAACAGAATTTTGTCATTCAGGCAGGAATCTGTTTGGCACAATGATCGGATGAACAGTTTCTTGCAGTCTGGCAACCGTGTAAAATAGATTCTTCTTGGTTGAAAGATTGAATATGTTCAGAGTTAAATTCGTACGCATTTGCGGAGAAAAACAGATAATATTTCAGCAGTTAACATGATAGCGATACATACTTGGCAAAGCAAGCAAAACGCAGCGGAAGCCTGTATGCGAATTAAGTCAGTCTAAAGGATTGCAGAGATTGCATGTTAAAATATTTGAGCCTACTATCTCAAAATATGAACTCAAGTAAGATTAAATAATTATTATCAAAAAGCAGGATTTTGCACATGCTTAATAATTCATCGTCAACCTGGCTATCCAACCTATCAAAGAGCAAAAGAGTTCTTATTGATTCTAGCACCCAAACTATACAAAAAATAGAGCAGTTACAAAAGAAACGAAATGCTAAGGGATTCACTGGTTCATTTAAAAAGCCATTTGCTATTCCAAAGTTCAATCCATCCACTTTTGTGGAAATTAAGCCAATTGACCTTCTCCATTCCATTGGTCTTGCAACAACGCCACCAATTCCAAATCTTGTTGATTTGAGCTCAACTTGGGCGCTAATACGTTACATTTGGGCATTTAATCCTGATATAGATAATTTAGCAGTTAGCCAAATTGCAAAGAACATTGATTTTCATCAAAAAGGTGTGCTGTCCGATGAGATTGGAATAGGAATGGCATACTGGCTTATGAAAAGATTCTTTGGGGCAAAAAAGTCAATAGATGTTGATATTGCAATACGCAATCATGGCTTCGCAGAAGCAACCGGATTTCCCTCAGCAAGAAAGAATGGTAACTCTTCCCCAGATTATATTTTTCAATTATCAGATGGTAATTATTCAATTGTTGAATGTAAGGGTGGACAATCTGGCTTAAATCAAACAAGGAATCAATTGCGGCGTGGTTTAGAGCAAGTTTCTTCAATAAGCTTCAAAGGTGGTCAAAGTGCAACTGAATTTGTAATTGGAACCTGCTTATCGGATATCTCAACAAATGTGATAATAGTTGATCCACCTTCAGAAGGCAATGGAGATGAGAGAGAATTTTCAAATGAAAAAAAGGTTTACCATGTTTTGGACAAAGAAAAGTTTGATCGGGAATATCAAAATTTGAGAATCGCAAGTTTACTTTCTTACGCCGGCGCTGAAGGAATCGCTGCAGAAATTTCCAAGATTGAATCTACCGAAAAATTGGTAACAGATTTCGAACGGAGGAAACCGCCACACTCATTGCCACTGGAAGAAGTTAATTTGAATTTTCAGGGAAGGAGACTCGTTTTGCCAGGCCCTTCTGAAAATGAGATGATAAGTGTTTTTATGGGAATTGAAGATAATTTATTAAATGAAATTAAACCTGATGACTCCAATATTCCAGATGCAGCGCGAAATGATTTTGCGTCAAGTTTTAGAAAGTTGTTTTCTGAAAGCGAACCATATTATACTTTTATTTCGGAAAGTCTCGGAGCGGTCATTTCAATTTGTGATGAAGGAACAGTGCTTGCTATCAGTTCACAAGGTCAATTTGAAACAATAGTGGCCTAATTTACACCAGCCCCTTGTCAGTGCGCGTTTCCAGTAACCAGCATCTATTTTCGCATGTGTAACTGAACGCGAGCGCCTGTTTGGTGGCCTGTATATGCTCTGGCGTGGCGGCACCACCGCCGCCACGCCAGCAGCATTTTTGCCAACAATTCCCACCAATCCCATCAGCTTCATCCCGACTTCTAAAGCAACCCGTCCGCTAAAACTTGTCTTTAAAATGCAAGTTCTATAGGTTTCATGCTCAAAAAGAAGTTCTGATTTGCACGGCAAAGCAGACATTGTACTCACTTACGGAATTGTGGAGGCAGGAGATCGATGGAGTCTTTTTCGGAGATGCTGCAGGCAACGTATTTCGACAACACACTCTGGCAATATGTGCTGTTTTTGGGAACCGTTGTCGCCAGTATCATTGTCGGCAGGATTTTTTACTACATTTGCAAAACCCAGCTCAGAAAGCTGGCGGCAAAATCCAAAACCAAACTCGATGATTATTTGATCGACATCATCGAGGAGCCGCTGGTGTTGCTGATCGTGTCGGTCGGCGTGTGGGTGGGCGCGATGTTTTTGACCTTGAATGCCGCTGGCGTGAAATTTTTTGATAACGTCGTGCTGGTTTTGCTGGCCATGACCGTCACCTGGTTTTTTATTCGCCTGATCGATATGCTGGTGAATGTGTACGTCAAACCGCTGGTCGAAAAATCCGAGAGCAAGCTCGACGACCAGGTGCTGCCGATTATTCGCAAATCCACCAAAACCGTGATTGTGATCCTGGCCGCCATCGTGGTGCTGTCGAATCTGGGCTATGATATTCTCTCGGTGCTGGCCGGACTCGGGATCGGCGGGCTCGCGCTGGCATTGGCCGCGCAGGATGCGGTCAAAAACATCATCGGCGGCATTTCGATTTTTTGGGACAAACCATTTCAAATCGATGATTATATCGAAATCAGCGGCAAGTCGGGCACGGTTGCCGAGGTTGGCATCCGCAGCACGCGCCTGCGGACGGTTGGCGGCACCACGGTGGTTTTGCCGAACAGCCAGGTCGCCAATTCCGTGCTGGAAAACTACTCTACCCGCACTGCCCGCCGCATGACCCTCACCATCGGCCTGACCTATGACACCGATGCCGACAAAATGGAACAGGCGATAGGCATCATCGAGGAAACCATCAAAAAAGTGGACGGCACCAACCATGACGATATCATGATTCGTTTTGTCAATTTCGGCGCCTATTCTCTCGATCTCGAAGTGGTGTACTGGATCACCGATATGTCGAATTGGAAGATGATTATCCATCAAATCAACATGGGCATCAAGCGCAACCTGGACGCCGCAAAACTCGATATGGCGTTTCCGACCGAGACCCATTATGTGGTCAAAGGCTGATTGCTGCCCCTGTTTCGCCGCGAATGGTGCGAATGAACACGAATAAGAAATTTTGCATTGGCGAAGATTCGCGCTATTCGTGGACAATCCCCTACGGTACTGGCCTGCCGTTGCGTGCTTCGAGCAGCCGGTACCAGTCTTCGCGGCTGTAGTTGAGCGCGAGCGCCTGTTTGGCAGCGTGGATGCGTTCCGGCGTAGTGGTGCCGATCACCGGCAGGATGTTCGCCGGGTGCCGCAGCAGCCACGCCAACATCACGATCCAGTTTTCGGTTTCGTAATGCAGTGCCTGGCGCGCAAACTCGGCCTGTATGCGGGCCTCGTCCTGCGCAGAAAAGGTGTTGCCCCAGGCCGGATAGACCACGCCGCCGAGCGGGCACCAGGACTGCGGCGTGATGCCGAGCTGCTGACACTGATCGAGGGTGCCATCCTCGAGCGCCTCGATGCGATGAATGTTGATTTCGACCTGATTGACCAGCAGCGGAAACGGACAGGCAGCCTGCAGCAGCGTCACCTGCGATGGCTTGAAATTGCTGACCCCGAAATGCCGCACCTTGCCGCTGTCGTGCAAAATTTGAAAGGCTTCTGCCACTTCCTGCGGCTGAAACAGATAATCCGGGCGGTGCAGCAGCAGCAAATCGAGACATTCCACACCCAATCGCCGCAGCGAACCCTCCACAGTTGTGATCATATAGTTTTTGGAAAAATCGTAGCGTCCCGGATCGCCGGCGTGGGGCTGGCCGGCTTTGCGGATGCCGCATTTGCTGGTCAGAACGAGCTGGTCTCGCAGAGCCGGGCTGTCGCGCAGCACTTCGCCGAACAGCGCTTCGCACTCGCCGCCGCCATAAATATCGGCATGATCGAAATGGTTGTAGCCTGCCTCAATCGCGGCGTGAATCGCACGCTTGCCTTTGGCGCGGCTGGCAACCGAGTTGTCGCCGACCAGGCGCATGCAGCCATAAACAATGCGCGGTGACAGCAGTTCGCTTTTTCCCAGTTGAACCTGTTCCATCATGTGTCTCCATGTTCAGAAATTTGCAAAGATGACAAATCAATTTTCTCACAGGCTCATCATTCCTGCGTGTTGAAATCCAGCACCAGTTCGCGGTCGTCTTTGCTGATTTTGATGATGCCGCTGTTGTATTTGGATTGGATAAAAGGGCTGTCGAAAAGCATGTCCGGGGCAAAATTAATTCTTTTGCCGCCGATCATCGAGATTTCGTTGTTGGCCAGGTTGAAATACAGTTCTTTGGCGTTCGGGCCGCAGCCTTTGTAGCGCAAAATATGAAAACCCGGCACGACGGTTTTTTCCAGTATCAGTTCGTTGTCTAAAATATCAGCCATAAAGTCTTCGAGTGTCTTATGATGCACTCTGCGTGAGGCTTCGAAGATCATGCCCGCGTACTTATCGTGCAGGAAAATCATTTTTTTGTCCGGGCTCCAGGTATAGCTCTCTTCGATCAATTCACTTGTGAGTCCCGAAGTGGAATCGGTTTGGCCGATGGTCCAGCCTTGCGCATACTCTCCTTCAACAACCCGGACAGCCAGGAAAGCATCGCCATTTTCGACAAAAATCCAGCCATCCTTTTCGAGCAGCCGGTCGTGGTTGTCTCCGAAGTAAATGCCAAAGTCTTTATCTGCAATAATTTTGGCGGGATACCATTCGGGGTTGACCTGGAACCAGCGCCGGCTCTGCTGAACCAGCATCACGTTTTCATGTTGCACGCTTCGACAGTAGCCGCCTTCGCTGCGATAGGTGCCGCCCGGTATTTTTACTGCGTCGGTGGGATAAACGCGCGGGCCATTTTCGCCCTTGAACGTGAGGCCCAGCCAGCGCGCCTGAACACTCAAATGGCTGTGAACGGCGGCCGGGTGGTCCATTTGGCAGCCCAGAATATAGTCGGGCGTGACCCAGCTATAGCGCACAAAACGTGATTCGGTATCGCAAAGCATGGTGCGCTCGGCACCCAATGGTCGCGGCCAGATGTTTTGCTCTTCGCCGGGTTTGCGTGAGATATAGGCAAATTCGCCCAGTCCATCTCGATCCAAAGCGATGTTCCAAATGATGGGCTTGAGCTTGTAGTTGCTGAGCAATTGGGTGAAATAATGCGTGCCGGCATCGCCCTCGCCACCGAAATAAAACCGGGCAAATCGGTACATGGCGTCGGCCCAGCGGTTGGCGGCCTTGGCTCGGGTTTTGGCGCCGCCTCTCACACCATTGAGTTGATCCTGAGCCCACTCTGCCCACACCAAATCCAAAAATTTTTCCGCCTTGTTTTTCAGCTTCGCGTCGCTGCAGAGATCGAATAGATCGGTGAGATAGGAAACGCTCACCGCCATGTAACCCGGGGAAGCGACTTCGAGGAAAAATCCCTTTTTCGCTCTTTCCGAAAAATAGCGGTCAAAATAGGCCAGCCAGGCTTGGTAATGGTTGGCTGGCGTGTAGTCTTTGCCGTCTTTCTCATGCGCACGGCCCTGCGGCCCATCGACGCGATCGTTGGAATACATGCTGTGGAACCAGTACTTGTAGCCGCCGCCGGTGCCGAGATCGGGATAGATGCGATCTTTGTACTCCGGCTCGTTCATGAAGATTTGCGAAGTGATCAGGCTGCTGACCTTGGCAACCAGGTCATGGTTTTCGCTGCCGATCATCCACCAGGTACTGTGGCGCGTCAAATGGATATCGTCTTTGTATTCCATTCTTTGCCAGAGCAGTTCCAGCATCGCCTTTTCCGTTTTGGGATAAAGATGTCCCGGAAACAAGGTTCCATTTTTGCCAAAGGCGTAGTACATGTGATAAAATTGCTGGTTGATGGCGAGGTCCCAATAATCGTTCAGCCGGTATTTTTGCCGTATCTCCTGGTCATCCGTTGTGAATATGTCCAGCAATGTTTCGTTCACCTGATCGAGGTCTTTGCCTAACCAGAGATCCGCAACGAGCGGTACAAAGCTTTCCCGCAAGCCTTCGCCCCTGGCGTTGACAAATGCATGCTCAATTCGGTTCTGTTGACTTGCGGCGGCTTTTTGCATGTGGTCTTGCATGGCTTTGTCAGAATAAATGAAATCGGGATTTTCGAGCGGATTGTCAAACGCGCCGGTCAAAAGAACTGCGGAAGACACCCCAATGCTCGCGAAAAAGTGCAGAAATGGAAAATTCATGCTTGGCCTTTTCTTTTTTTTGTTAGATGCCGTTCAGAAAAAAACGTCTGTCATCATGAGCCGTGTCGATGGGTGGCTTTCAGGCGCTTTTCAAAAGCACACTCGCCTTTAGAATTCCATGATTCGAATGACAACTTGTGCTTTTCAGCTTCGAAAGTCAATCAAAAAAGTCCTGCCGGGCTGCAGCGATTGACAGGCGGGTGTTCCGCACCAGGCCACACCGGCCAGTGCGATATCGCTTGCCAAAATAGTCCGGCTGTCGTAGCATGCACTGCCGCAAAGGCTGTAATTTTTTCCGGAAATGAAGAGAAACAATTGTGCGAGTTTTTGCTAAAAATAGGCTTCGTGGTGCCGTGGCAGCGTTGGTTTGGCTGTCGGTGCTGCCCGATGCCGGTGCACAGATGCTGTCATTCGAGCGCTACACCATCCGCGATGGCCTGGCGTCGAATTGGGTGACGACGATCTTTCAGGATTCGCGTGGCTACCTCTGGGTCGGAGGCGATGGCGGCCTGGTGGTCTATGATGGCTTTACGTTCAAAAAGTACGGCACGGATGATGGTCTGCCGGTCGGACATGTCTGGAAAATCACCGAAAGCAAAAAGACGCCGGGCATCATTTATATCGGCACGCACGGCGGTGGCCTGACGCGGTTTGAAAATGGGCAATTCCGTTCCACCAAACTGGGCCCGGATCGCCGCGACAATATTGTCACCAAAATTGTGGAAGATGATCGAGGTGTGGTCTGGTGTGGCACTGTCTGGGGCCTGTACCGGGTGGAAGATGACTCGGTGGAATTCATCTCCGTACCGGATGATTCCGGGACTGTACCGGCAATCGTAACGAGCCAAAACGGCGACGTGCTCTTTACCAGCAATATTTATCCACGACTCTACACCTACAAACAGGCAGAAAAAAAGGTCATTTCACAGGATTTTTCAATTGCCGGACAGGGCATTGCCAGTCTATATGAAGATGAAAACGGGCAGCTATGGTTCGGTTCCAGCACAGGCGAGCTGCATCGGTCGGATGGTCAAGCCATTTTGGCGACGAAAAAACTTGGAGGAACATGGATCCGCCAAATTCAATCCGATGGCGATGGCAGGCTTTGGCTGGCCACCAGTACCGGCTTGTTAAGTGTTAAAACGGCAGGTTTTCCGGAGACAGGTGTCGTCCGTTATACGGCTGCAAACGGTTTACCGAACACCGATATTGAAACCTGCATGTTAGATCGTGAAAATAATTTGTGGGTCGGGTATGCACGGGATGGCCTGGTGAAATGGTCAGAGCGCAACATCCGCAGTTTTCCACTCACATTTTACCGCTCCAGCGCCTATGGCAACAACGCGATCTATGATGCCCGCGGCCGCATGTTTGTGGTGTCTGACTCCAACTTTTCAGAGATTTGGCAAGCGAAAAATGGTTGGCAGTTGCACCATCATCGTCTCGATACCGCGAAATATTCCATCGCTGAAAGGTCGGTCGATATCGCACCAGATGGCACCTTGTGGCTTTCTCATTTGAATGGCTGGTACACAGGCTACACCATCGAGCCGAACGGTGACAGGGCATCTATGCTCAAGCTGATCGCAGCATTGGAGCCAGGCAAGGATGTTGAGGTTGGCGCACCGATCGGCATGAAGATCGACGAAAAAAATCAGCTCTGGGCCAGTTTGTGGCGCAAGGGCTTGCTGCAAGTTGACCTGAACACAGGAACGCAGGTCGCCTTCTGGCCGGTTGATGAACTCATCAAAGGTGGCACGGTTCAGGACGTCTATTTCGATGCGCATCAACGGCAATGGGTGGGCACCTATCGTGACGGCGTGTATATGTTGAGCGAAAAAGAGGGTGCCTTGGCGGTCAAACGGCACTACACAACCGATGATGGCCTTGCCAGCAATTCGATTCGTTCGGTTATGGGCCGGAAAAATGGTGAGCTCTGGCTCGGTACCCGCTTCGATGGTATTTCTGTTTACAAATATGGTCAATTTCGCACCATCTCCACGCGGGATGGCTTGCTCAATAATGCGGTTTGGGCGCTTGCAGAAGACGCCAGCGGGCGGGTTTGGGTTGGCACTTCGGTTGGCATTCAGGCAATCGAGTATGATGATTCGCTGCGATTTTATAGTCACAATCGTTTGATGGGCAGATTCATCAACGCCCTGGGTATCTCTCCTGATCAAAAAAGCTTGTGGAGCGCCAGCCCGGAAGAGTTGATGATTTTTGATTTTGAAAAGAGCGAAAGTGCCAGCCCGCCACCACCGGTTTATATCACTGATTTTCGCGTCAATGGCGAAGCGCGGCAATTGCAGGGTGATTTGCAGTTGCAATACGACGAAAATAATTGCGCAATTGAATTTAGTGGAATCAGTTTCAAGAGTGGCCGACCGGTCATGTACCGCTATCGCCTTGATGGCTTGGAAATCAACTGGCAAGAGCCGACTGTTCAGCGCTTGGTCACCTATGGCTCGTTGCCGCCGGGCGAGTACGCATTTGAAGTCACCGCTATCAATGCTGATGGCATCGAGAGCACAAGCCCGGCACGCTTGCGATTCGTGATTTTGCAGCCGATCTGGCAGCGCGGCTGGTTTGTGGCGCTGGCCCTGCTTCTGTTCGGCGCTATACTCTACTCCTGGCACCGGTTGCGTTTGCGTCGCCTGTTGCAGATCGAAAAAATCCGTTCGCACATCGCGACGGATTTGCATGACGATATCGGCGCAGGATTGACGCACATCAACCTGCTTTCGGAAGTGGCTGTGCGCAAAGTCGGGCTCAAACAGGCACATAATACCGGTGCAGCCTCGCTCCATCATGAAGATGTGCAACAATTGAGTGAATCCATGCGGCGTGTCGGCGTCATCGCCCGCGATTTGTCGGCGGCGATGAGCGATGTGGTCTGGTCGATCAATCCGAAGCATGATTCCGTCGAAGCATTGCAGCATCGATTGACCGCGTTCGCACATGAGGTCTGCAGCGCTAAAAATATCGACTTGCAGATTCGGATTGCCGACTCAATTACCAGCATGCGCCTGAATCCGGAGCTACGCAGCAACCTGCTGATGATTGCCAAAGAGGCCCTGCACAATGCAGTCAAATATTCCGATGCAAAGCGCATACAAATCGAAATGCGATATGCTGAAAACCATCTGATTGTGGGAGTTGAGGATTATGGCAATGGCTTTGAAGCGGGTGGCAACGCAAAGGGCAATGGACTTTCGAATATGCGCATGCGCGCTGAAAAATTAGGAGGCGTTTGCACGATTCGTTCAGAGCCGGGCAAAGGAACGCGAGTGCAGGCAAGAGTGCCGTACAAGCCATAGCTTTGCCGTTTCATGGAAAAGAAAAGGCTGCCGGGAATCCATGTCGCCATTCCCAGCAGCCTTTTTAGGTTAGGAAAAAATTTGGGTGAGATTACTTTTTCGAGCGAACGTGCGCAAGTCTGTTGCGTCGACCGATCAGCCAAATCAAACTGATCAGCACCAGCATATTGGCCAGGAAAAACCAGCCCTGGTTGTTGTTGCTGCTACCGCTGAAAACCAGCGATCCACAGATACCGCCACCGCCGCCGCCTTCTTTCACTTCAAAGCTGAACTCGGCGCTGGTTCCGCTGTTGCCATCATTATCAACGGCTTCGACGAAATAGGCAACGTTTGAGTTCAAAGCCTGGGCCGGAATCGCAGCGCCGTATTTGGCGCCTTCGGTATGGGTCATTTCAACTTCCTGCAAAGCGCCACCACTGACATTGTATTTCAGTTTCACTGCGGAGACCGTGCCTTCATCGATGGCTTCGGCTTCAACCTGATACGGATTCGAACTGTTGTCGGTGTTTTCAAGGCGGGTTACGAAAGCCACTTTCGGACTATCGCTCAGCGCGTTGTTGGCATTCAGGCGGCCACCGGATGATGTGGTGTTTTTGAATTCGGATTTGCTGTCGACACCACCAAGCACGCGCGTCATCGCTTCACGGTAGGTCATGCCGGGATATTGCGCGAGCACCAGGCCGAGCACGCCACTAACGTGCGGCGTAGCCATCGAAGTACCGCTCAGGTATTGGTAGTTGTTGCCGGGCTGACAACTCAAAATATCTACGCCGGGAGCGGCGAGGTGCACAGTTTGCTTGCCGATATTGGAGAAGCTGGCCAGGTTGTCATTGCGGTCGGAAGCGGCAACTGCAATGACGTTGTCGACATCGTAATTGGAAGGATAATTGTCGACCGAATCGTTGTCTTCATTGCTGTTGCCTGCAGCTGCGACGAAGATCGAGTTTTTCGAACGGGCATAGTCAATGGCATCTTTCAGGGCTTGTGAAAAGCCACCGCCGCCCCAACTGTTGCTGGAAAGACGCGCACCCATATCTGCTGCATACAGCACAGCCGGAATGGCGTCTGACAATTTACCACTGCCGTTGCTGTCGAGAAATTTCAGCGCCAGAATCGACACGGCCCAGTTGACACCAACCACGCCAACGCCATTGTCGCCAACAGCGCCAATCGTGCCTGCACAATGGGTACCATGTCCGTTGTCATCCATTGGATTGTTGTCGTTGCCGGCAAAGTCCCAGCCACGATAATCATCGATGTAACCGTTGTTGTCATCATCGACACCGTTGTTTTCTTTGCCATCGCCGCTTTCGCCGGGATTGACCCACATATTCGCTTTCAGATCAGGGTGGTTGTAATCCACACCGGTATCGATCACAGCGAGAAGAATGTCCTTGCTGCCTGTTTGCTTGTCCCAGGCTTCGATCGCATCGATGTCCGCATCGTTGCCATTTTGCATGGCATACAAATCATCGAGTCTCGGATCGTTTGGCTCCGCACGTCGCATGAAATGCTCGAGGGTGGTGTAGGTATAATTGGGCTCGGCGTATTCAACAGTTGGATCAGCCTGACAGGCCTGCACGGCATTGTCGACGCTTTGCTCATTGGTGATGTTGCAGAGGTACGCACCAATCTGCGGAAAGTAAACACGTTGCGCCAGGCCGGCGTTGGAGAAGGTGGTCTGTGCTTGTGCAGTGGTGATATTCGACCGAAATTTGACGATCACCTCTCCGGGCGCGAATTGCGCCTGCTGCGCCAACAAAGTGCCGGCACCTGATAGCAGCACAGCCGCTACGGCAATCTGGTGGAATAGGCGTTTTCTTAACATGACGAGTCCTTTCTGTGAAATGATCCTTTGTTGAGTGAGCATGATCGAGCGTGGCTATTCAAGCCGCTCAAGGCAATAATGAAAGAGATAGTCTTTGCTATCTGTTTTCCCGAATATAAACGTCGTGAAAATAATCAATTAAAAAGGATAATAGCAAGCAGAAAATGTCTTCCGATGTGTGCTGTGGAATACTGTAAAATAAAATTTTACAGAATCGTGACAGTCTGCCGGAAACTTTTTAAAAATCTCGAACGTCTCATTGAACACATAGCCAGGCGGAATCGTTTGGCGAAAAAGAGCCGATGCCTGTAGTCTTAGGATGGCCGGGCACCGGCTCTTTTTATATCAATTCAAACCGATCACTGATTTTGCGGCAAGGAGAGTCATGCTTACGACAACACTGAAACGGATTTTGGGAATGGGGTTGATTGCGCTTGGCATTGTCGGTACCCTGCTGCCGATTATGCCGGGTTTTGTGTTTATCCTGCTCGGATTGGGCATGCTTGGTATTGATCATCCACTCGTGAGGCAAGCTGAAAACTTTGTAAAAAAGTACAAACGCAAGCTGGCACAGCAGCAGGAGGTCTAAGCCGCTTTTCACGAACAGGTTGTAAAATGAGGAAGACCCTTTTTCAATTGGCTGGAAAAGGGAAAATAAATAGACAGGTGCTTTTCGCACGAAGCGAAGCTCGTGGCGCGGTTGCGTTGTTCAACAGGACAAATGCAATTTCGATCAGGATGGATCATCGGCTTGCAGCAACGAACGGAGTTTTGTCAAGATTACCCGCATCTTGTCAGGCACCAAATCCTGCACACTCGTTTGATAAGCCAGAGTGCCATCGCGTTTGAAAATAAGCAGATTGCAGTGATTTTCTTCAAACTGGTAAGCTTTTGGAAAAATGCCTTTCCAATCCATCAAAACCCATCTCTCCTTTGCCTTGGGAAATTTGCTGCGCACAAATCCTTTTAAGAAAAAAGGTACACCGCGCAAATCGGACACGCCGATGAAGCGCAGCGCGTCGAATTGATCATGACTTGTGAGCGAATCATGTATTGCACCGGCCCAAAGCGGATTGTAGGTGCTGCCACCTTTGTCGCTGCCGACAAGCACCAGCACATATCCCGAAAAGTCTTCATGGCTGAACTCGCGGCCAAATTGATCCTTCAATTCGAATGATATCAACTTGCCCTGTTGTGAGAACACCATAGTAGCTGGAGATAAAAGCAAAAGTGTGCATCCTGCCAAAAATTTCTTCATCATTTTTCCTCGCGTTCAGCCAATTTTTGCTTGATATGAAAAAGATTGTCATTGATTGAAAAAAACAACAACAGCATTTCAAACAGGACTCTGACAAAAAGTGAGCCTACAATCAGCGGTACCCAACCGATCGGATTTCCCGCGATGATCAGCCGGGCGCTGTAGTAAATGGATGCAGCCAATGCTGGCCAAAACAGAATTTTCAGCAACGTCGGCGCGATCATTTTTTTGAACAGCAAATAGTCTCGCATGCCAGGCTTAGCTCCTCTGAGTGAATATGTGATCTTTGTCGGGATAGCGAGCAAAAAAGGTGTTCAGCTCGGTTCCGGATGGATCCGGCCGCCTCGTACCGTTCCGCCGACGACCAGCCCTGCACCGATCAACACCAGATTTTTGATGATATACTGGCCTTCGAGAGTGAGCCCGTATGGAAAGACAGTCCAAACCACCTCGGGAAGCAGGACCAGCGGCAAGGCCGTACCCGGCATTTGCAAAAACAATAGCAGTAGGGTCAATCGAATGAATTTTCCGCTGATCAGGCCAATGCCGATCAGTGTTTCCCATGTCGCAAGTACCGGAATGAACAGATCCGGATCGATAAAGTAAACGGTGTTTCGGACCAGATTTTCTGCAGGGCTCAAGCCCGGGAAGAATTTTAAAATGCCGAACCAGAAAAAGACAATACCTAGGCCGACGCGCAGAATGGTGATGCCTCTCTCTGCCATCCAGTGCGTCAGCCAGAGATCGAATCGACTTAAATATTTTTCGACAAAACGCTCTTCAATTGATTGCATAGGAAATAGATCTCATGTGTTGTTTTTAAACCACTCCACAGTTTGACGAATGGCATGAGCGTGTGGTGTGGGCTGAAAAGTGAATGTTTTCAAGAATTTACTGTGATCAACTACGTAGTCATAATCCCACTGATACAGCATTTCCTTCAACTCCCGCATCATCGGATTGATCAGCCCCATAGCGGCGAGCAACATTTTCGGAGCAACCCGGATGGTTGAGCGCCTGCCAGTGGCTTCAAAAACCAGCTCAAGAAACGACCTGGTGGTCATTGTTTCCGCGCTGGGGATGTGCCAGGCTTCGCCAAGCGCCCGTTCATTTTCTGCTAAAATCATCAATCCAAGGGCGAAATCTTCTACGAAAGAATAGCTGTGTATGGCGTCGATGTTGCCGATCAGATTGATGGTTTTGCTCTGCAGGGCTGGCTTGAATACACGCTCTCCCATTGCGGCGTTGAATACATGCGGACCAAAAAAATCCGGTGCCCGCCCGATCGTCGCTTGCAGTTTGCCTTCCCGGTGTGCGCTGAGCACCATATTTGCCAGTCGGGCGCGCAATATGCCTTTGGCATCGGACGCTGCGTGTGGTGCATCTTCACGTATTGGCCCATCGATGTAGCCATACATGTACAGGTTGTCACCGTAAACGAGTTTGGCGCCGCAAGCGATTGCCGCATCGAGGATATTTTGCATCATGCCGGTGAGTTGGGCATGCCATTCCGGGTAGGGAACGTTAACACAGTGATACACCACCGACGCTCCGGCACATGCTTGCATCAAGCTCTCTTTGTCGGTTGTATCCGCTTTCGCGAGCTCCGTGCTTTCGGGCACATCTGCGTTGCCGCTTCGGGTCACTGCACGTACTTTTTTGCCGTGCCGGCTTAGAACGCGCACAACCGCATTACCCAAACCGCCATTTGCCCCAAGCACGACGTGAATTTGTTCATTTTCAGCCATTGTATGTCCTTTGAGAAATGACAAAGTTGGCAGGAAGTGAGCTGCAAGGCAAGTCAGACTCTATGACACGCCGAGGCGTTTGTCCAGATCGGTTGGCAGAATGATCGTGAAGGTTGTGCCTTTGCCAATCTCGCTTTCAACCTTGATTTCGCCGTGATGGTCTTTGATGATTTGGTAGCAAATCGAGAGTCCGAGGCCTGTGCCAACGCCAACGCCTTTGGTGGTGAAACCGGGATCGAAGATTTTTTTCAGATGTTCCGGGGAAATTCCGACACCAGTATCTTTGATTTCGATGAACGCTTTTTGATTTTTTAAATAGGTTGTAATGGTGATCTCGCCCTTGTCTTTGATGGCCTGGCTGGCATTGATCACCATGTTTAAAAAGACCTGATTCAGGCGGCCCGGAAAACAGGCGATCGCTGGTAGATTGCCAAATTTTTTGTGCACGGTTACCCGATGCTTAAGCTCGTGGTGCGCGAGAGTAAGTGTGTCCTCAATCCCTTCGTGAATGTTGGCATCTTTGACTTCCGCTTCATCCAGACGAGCAAAACTGCGCAGTCGACGTACAATATTGATAACCCGTTCCGTGCCGGATTTGATTACATTGTTCGAATCCTGAATGATTTTGAGCGCCCCGACCAGCTTGCGGTTTTCCTGCTGCTCCTCTGCAAGTTTTTGCTCGACAAATTCGCGCAGAATCTCCACCGCGCGCGCAGCTGTGTTGTGCATGCTGCTGATCGCGCCGACCGGCGTATTGATTTCGTGAGCGATGCCCGCCACCAGATTGCCGAGGGCAGCCATTTTTTCGGACTGCACCAATTGCGATTGCGTATCCCGAAGTTCCTGATTGCTCTTCTCCAGCGCTTCCAGGGCCACTTTTTGTTCCGTCACATCGTGGGCAATGCCGATGATGCTCAACACCTCGCCTTCGTCATCTTTGAGCGGCGCGGCGTTGGAAACATACCAGCGCCAACTGCTATCTTTGTGCCGCAGCCTGTGTTCTGGGCTGTGCTGCCTTTCGCCGGTTTCAATGACTTCTGCAAAAAAGCTGCTCAGGATTTGGTTGTCTTCCGGGTAAATAAAATCGGTATAAGGCCTGTCAGTCAAATCTGCAACCTCATAACCGATCAATTCTTTGCAATTGGGCGACACGTAGGAAATCTTGCCGTCTGGCAGGATGGTATAGATCAAGTCGCTGGCGTTCTCTACCAGGCTGCGAAAACGCGCCTCACTCTCTTTCATGGCCAGCTCAGCTTCGATGCGGTCGGTCAAATCCTGCGTGACGCCACCGATGCGGATGATTTCCCCCTGTTCGTTGCGAATCGGAAAAGTGCGGGCACGCAGCCATCGCACTGCCTGATCACTTTGGCGAATGATGCGAAATTCGAATGGTTTTTCATCTTGCAGCCCGGTTTGGATTTTTTCAATGAGCATCGCCTTGTCTTCCGGATGCGTCATCTCGATAATCGCATCCGGATCATCATAGTGGCTTTCAATCGATCGGCCATAGACACGCTCGAATGCCGGATTGACATAAATCAATTCCTTGGATTTGCCGTCGCGCATCCAAAAAACGTCGTTGATGCTCTCGGTAAGCTGGCGGAAACGCATTTCACTTTCCCGCAGCGCCTGCTCGGCTCGCTTGCGTTCATCGATATTATAAAGTGCGCCCAATAGTATACTTTTTCCACCCATGGAAGCCGAGACAACGGAAAGCAGCATCCAAATAGCGTTGCCGTTCGCTTGTCTGACTTGCAGTTCGAAATTTTCCAGTCGCCCATGTTTTTGCAGCTGCGATAAAACGTATTCACGGTCTTCCTGCCGATGGTAGAGCTGGCTGGTCACATTGCCGATAACCTTTTCCGCAGGCAAACCGACAATATCGCATAGTGGCTTGTTGGTGTAAAGCACTCTGCCTGTGCTGGCATCGGTCATGACGTACGGTATCGGAGACGTGTCGATAGCAGTACGAAGTTCTTCCTCCTTTTTCGTCAATTCTTCATTTTTTTGAACCAATTCTTCTTGAATCGCCAGCAACTCAACATTGCTTTTGCCCAGAGCATAATTGGCCTTTTCGAGTGCTTTCGTTTGGCTGCGGAGTTTTTTGTTTAATTCGCGTAGGGATTGCGTGCGTTCGATCACCTTCTTTTCGAGTGTCTGATAAGCATGGATGTTGTCGAGCGCCAGGCCGACCATGCGCGCGAACATTTCAAAGCGGGCGATATCCTGCGCATCCATTTCGCGCTCGTGATCCTGCATGCTTGCAACGATCACACCGATGCAGGCATTCTGCACTCGCAGTGTTGTGATGATGACGGCTTTGATTTGAGCCGGTTCGCTGGTAAATTGCGGCCATAGCGGCAGATCTTCCGGTTTGTTGAGCAGGATTGTTTTACAGGACTGGAAACTGTCGCTGACGGGGCGGGGGACCGGAATTGTACCAGCTTTAAAGTGTTCGTTGAAGGCTTTTGCCAGGTCAATATCTTTCTCGAAGCAAAACGAACGCACTTTTAGCTGATTGTTTTGCTGCAAAAACAGGCAGGAGCGGTCGAAGTCGAGGCTGTGGCAAAGCAAATGTGGAACTTCGTCAAATAGTGTCTCCTCATCAAAAATTTGCGTAAACGCATTGGAGACATCGTTTAGCGCTGTAAGCTGGAGATTGGTGTATTCCAGTTTGTCGGTGCGCTCGCGTACAATGATTTCGAGATTTTTTGAGTAGTTCTTGAGTTCGTTTTCGAGCTTTTTGCGCTCAATGGCATTTCGAATGGAATTTTCAAGGTGATCGATGTCGACAGGTTTTTGCAGAAAGTCGAACGCCCCCGTTTGCAAAGTCTTGATCGCTTCCGGCAGGGTCGCGTTGGCCGTAAGCAAGATGAAGGGCAGGTCCGGAACAATTTCGAGCGAGCGCTGCAAGACTTCCATGCCATTCATCTCCGGCATGTGCAGATCGCAGACCACGGCATCCGCACCACTCTCCTGTAATTGCGCGAGTCCACGCTCGCCGCTGGGCATTGCGGAGACCAGAAAGCCCTTTTTGCGCAGGCTTTGCTCCAATGCTTCGCGTTGCTTTGCATCATCTTCAATATAGATGAGCCGGGTTTTGTTCATAATCGAACCATCAGTGATGGGAATACAGTCAAATAAAAAAAACTATGCCTTTCGAACTTGAAATGCAAATCAAAAGGGCACAAAACCAAGGTTTGACGAAAAAATGTTTTTCTTTTCCTGAAATTTTCCGATCCAGCTTCTTCACAAATTTCTTGCCTGTCGAATTAGTGGGATGAAGAGCAAGAGCGCAACACAAAATCAGCCAAAGCGCTTCTTTTCCAGTTGCGTCCAGGCTTTCAGGCCCAGCCGCTCAACGACCTGCTCGAATTCCGCGGCAAGCTTTTCCCGAAGTGTCTCTTTGGGCTTGTAGGTCACTTCAAAAACATCCGCATCCTGACTGAGTTGCAGCAAATAGTCGTCGCTGGTTGCCAACTGGTCGACCAGATTCAAGGCATGCGCGCGGGTGCCGTACCAATATTCGCCTGTCGCCACCGTATCGATGTCTAAGTTGGGACGATTGTGTTTTACAAATTCTTTAAAGAGGCCGTGTGCATCCTCGATTTGTTCGGTGAATTTGGTTCGCGCCTTGTCGGTGTTTTCACCAAAAACAGTCAAAGTACGCTTGTACTCGCCGGCTGTAATCTGCTCGTAATCGATATCGTGCTTTTTTAACAACCGGTGAAAATTGGGAAGCTCAGACATGACACCGATCGAACCGAGTACGGAAAAGGGCGCAGCTATAATTTTATCAGCCACGCAGGCCATCATATAGCCGCCGCTGGCCGCCACCCGATCGACAGCGATCGTGAGTGGAATCGATTTTTCTTTGATGCGTATGAGTTGCGATGCTGCGAGGCCATAGGCATTGACGACCCCGCCTGCGCTTTCGAGCCGCAAAACGACTTCATCTTCCGGCCGCGCAACCGAGACAATGGCCGTAATTTCCTGGCGCAGCGCTGCGATGGCGGATGCAGCGATGTCACCTTTAAAGTTGAGCACAAATATCCTTTTGCGCTCGCTGTCTGTCTCGGCCTCACCGGATTTTGCAGCTTCCTTGTGGCGCTTTTTTTCCCTTTTTCGCATCTTTTTTTGCTCGTGTGCAGGAAGCATCTCGTAGGTCAGGGACTTTGATAAATCTTCAAAGAATTCATTGAGGTTTTTGACTGTGATGCGCTCCCGGTCGCTATCGCGCTCCCTGCGCAGTGTCGAGATGATGCCGCTGGCGAGAAATGCGATTGCCACGACAATGGTGACGGTTTTGGCGAGAAATAAACCATAATTGCTGATAAACTCAATCATTGTGACCTTCTTGATAAAATGAACATGGACGCTTTGGCGATGAGCCGGATTTTATCGCGCCAGTTGGAGGCTAATATATTTTTCTATGTGCAAATGCGCAATCACTTATTCGGGAATCTTTTAAATGCAATGGCTGGAATACCAGCAAGGACAGGATGTCATGAAAAAGTGCCAGAAATCTGAAAAAAATTCCGAGCACATTGTCCCATTGGCAGGCGCGGGATCTTGTGATAAAGAGCCAGGAGATGAGACCCGATTTTAAGATAATTAAAAACAATATGTTGTCGATTTGTAAAAATTCTGGCATGGAGCTTGTATAAGACAAAGACGCAAATGCAATAAAAAGGATCAAATCAGACAACATAGACAAAGGAGGTTATATTATGACACTCACACGTTGGACCCCAAGGCGTGATTTTTTGGGTATCGCGGAAGACATGAACCGCCTGGTTAAAAGCATGTTTGATGATGACGCCAGTGAAGCGTCCTTTTTGAAAGGCAATTGGACACCGGCTGTCGATATCAGTGAAGATGACAACAATTTCTACCTGAATGTCGATCTGCCCGGAATGACCAAAGATCAAGTGAAAGTCCGTTTCGAAGACGGCATGCTGAGCATCACCGGTGAAAAGAAATCTGAAAAGGAAGAGAAAAAAGTCAACTATCATCGCGTGGAGCGCAGCTTCGGCCGCTTTGAACGCAGCTTCCGTGTACCGAGCCGTATCTCTGCCAATAAAATTGACGCAAAATTCGATAAGGGTGTGCTAACGGTAACGATGCCGAAAGCAGAGGAAGCGAAACCCAAAGAAATTGAAGTCAAAATCAACTAAGCTTTAAAAGCAACCCATTAAATTGCGCCTAAGGCCGGATGATGTTTGTCATCCGGCCTTTTTTATGTGTGGCTCACTACCTGACACTTTTTACGCTGTATCGAATTCTGTCACCACCTTGTGGTTCGAAAAGCACAAAAATGCATATTTTCAATAATCCTGCCACCCCTTCGGGATCCGCAGGGCAAACAATCCCGAAAGGATGGCAGGATTGTAGCCTAAATTGGCCGAAAAGAACACCGAACCCCGCAAGAGATGACATTTTTTATCGCACAACAAAAAGTGTCAGGTAGTGAGATGTGTGGTGGATTTCAGTTGCAACTCAACCAAATCCATGCTACCCTTGAATATTTGCAAATAATTGCACGCCGAGGCATCGTTTGAAATATAAAATCTGTATCGTTACAGGAGCCAACTCCGGAATCGGTAAAGCGACGGCCTTGCAACTGGCGCAACTCGGCGCAGAAGTCGTGATGATTTGCCGCAGTCGCGAGCGTGGTGAGCAAGCAAGACAAGAGCTCGTCGAGAAAACCCAAAATGACAAAATTGCACTATTGCTTGCCGATTTTAGCTCACAAAAGTCGATTTCCGACCTCAGTCAGCGTATTCAATCCAGCTATAGCCACATTGATGTGCTGATCAACAATGCCGGGCTGATCGCGGACCGCTATCGAAAAACGGATGATGGGCTTGAACTGACATTTGCCGTCAACCACATGGGGTATTTCTGTCTCACACTGCATTTGCTGAGTTTGCTTTTGGCCAGCGCACCTGCGCGTATTATCAACGTCGCTTCTGAAGTGCACCGTGGTTTCAGCGGTGATGCAGAGCAGTTTGAAATGAAAGCGGGAAATTTTGTACCGATGCAGGCTTATAGCCGTTCGAAAATGGCCAATATTTTATTCACTTATGCCCTGGCGCAGCGTCTGCAAGGTACGAATGTAACGGCTAACTGCTTGCATCCGGGCGTGGTCGCCACAAATTTCGGCCACACGGGTAGCAAAACATTTTATGCCATGTTTCGCACAGCCAGACCGTTTTTTTTGAGCGCAGAGCAAGGCGCAGAAACACCTGTCCACCTTGCTACCTCGCCTGAACTCGAGGGTATATCTGGCCGATATTTTGTTAAGAAAAAAGCCGTGCGCTCTTCCGAAAATTCATACGATGTCGATTTGCAAAATATGCTGTGGCTGAAGAGTGAACAGCTCGCCAGGTTTATACCTTAGGCTTCATCTGCGCACGGGCTGACGCAAAATGGTCTTTAGTTTTTCCGGCGCTGTGCGGCGTGGGTCGCTCAAATAAATTTCATGATGCTTGCCGGTGCGTTCACAGCCATTCTCTTCGATATATTCATGCATTGCTTGAATGGTAGGACCTTCGTCCGCATAGCTACCGATGTACAGAATCTGTGCGCACGGGCCTTCTTTAAAAGCTTCAAAGCGTATTTTAGCCAGCGCTGGTGGATTTTTCTTCGCTTGTACAGTGTTGAATGCCTGCTGCACAAGGTCGTAGCTGATCATTTCCGGCTGCATGATCATGAGCGTCCACAGCCAATCATCTTCATTGCGGTTGATAAAAGCCTGCATGTCCTCAGCCCACCATAGGCCTTCGAGCGGCATGACAGCATAGTCAATGCCGCCAGCCGCTCTTTTAATCATAAATTTGAGCGTGTAGGAAACACTGTACAACGCTTCGATGGCTTCCATAAATGCAGAAGCCGTGTTGGGATTACCCTTGCCATCGATCATCAAAAAATTCATCTTCGGCACCTCCAGCATCGCAAATGATTTTTTCGATGGTGCGTACAGGTGCTTAAGCGTTTTTTTGTAATCCACTTTGGTCATCTTTGCTCCTCAATACGAACAGGATTTGAAATCATAGATTTTTGTGTGCAGTGCGGAAAAGTGCAAAGGGGAATCTTTGCAATGAAGGATGCTGCTTTTTAAGTATGAATATCGTCTAATAACTGCCTTGCGCAGTGGCAAATCGTGGCTGAAAGCATATTCGGAAATGGCGAACTGCAAAGCACCCATTTTCAGACCAAACGCAATTTTTAGCAGCAGGTTTCAGGTTCGTTTGCACAAAATTCGAAGAGCGCTGTCTATGCCTTAAAACAAATGTTAAAAACTTAGAGACATTTTTCACAACCGAGGGAGAAAATGAACCGATTTCCGCTCAAGCAGCTTGGTAATCTTCATGCATGCTTTTTGTTGTTTGCATTGTGCCTGCTATCTTTTCAGCCGGCATCTGCACAATCCATGCTCGACGTTTTTGATGCAGTTTGGCAGCGCGCAAACGATCACTTTTATGATAAAAACATGAATGGTGTGGACTGGCAGGCGATGAAAGCCCGGTATCGTCCCGAAGTTGCTGCTGAGCAATCGATTGAAGACGCTGCGGCGCTGATCAATGAGATGCTGGCCCGATTGCAGACTTCCCACACACATTTTTATAACGAATGGGATGTAGAATACTACGCGCTGCTGGATATTTTTTCGCGCGGCTCGCTGGCAGATTCGATCCGTACGCGCTTCCCTGATGGCATTCACTATGCGGGCATCGGCATCTTTACCAGGTGCATCGATGGGCGTATTTTCATCAGCGGCGTGTTGGCGGGCAGCCCCGCAGACAGTGCGGGCTTGCAAGTCGGTGATGCTGTGCTTGCCGTGGACAGCCAGCCATTTCATCCAATCCGTTCGTTTCGGGGCAAAATGGGCAAAAGTGTGAGCCTGCGGGTGCAAAAAAATGCTGAGCAGGAAAGCGTTGTCGATATAGCAATCCGTCCTATCGCGATCCAGCCTGGCGAGATGTTGCTGGCAGCTATGAAAAACAGCATGCGACTCATCGAGCAGGGCGATCACAAAATCGGATACGTGCACATTTGGTCGTATGCAGGCCAACAATATCAGGACGCACTGGTGGATGCCGTGGCATTTGGCCAGCTGCGCGAGGCTGATGCGCTCATCCTCGACCTGCGCGATGGTTGGGGTGGGGCCAATCCAAATTATCTAAATCTGTTTAACACAAAAGTGCCGCAACTGTCGATGATCAATCGCGACGGCGAAAGAAGTACATTCGATTTTCAGTGGCGCAAACCGGTGGCGCTGCTCATCAACCAAGGCACCCGCAGCGGTAAAGAAACGCTGGCATTTGGCTTCAAAAAATATGGCATCGGCAAAGTCATTGGCTCACGCACCGCTGGCGCAGTTACCGCTGGGCGACTGTTTTGGTTACCAGGCGGCAACCTGCTTTATCTGGCCGTGCAAGATGCGCTGGTTGATGGCGAGCGGTTGGAAGGTGTGGGTGTGGCGCCGGACATCGAAGTGCCGTTTTCGTTGCCGTTCGCACAGGGCCGCGATCCGCAACTCGAGCGTGCGGTTTTCGAACTGGCGAATGAAATACAGTAAGCATTGCGGACTCATCGGTATTCAGTTTTTGGGGATTGCTGATTGGCGGGGAAGATTTCAGCTCTTTGAATGTTGACAAATATCCCTAATGCTTTTGACTTTTCCGGCTTCTTCGTTTCCAAATTTGTTCAATCGCGATCCATCCCAGAATGACCAGCACAATCCCGGCAATTTTATGCTGATCGATGCCGCCGGAATTGGTGGTTAAGATAATCAAATTGTGCATGGTGACGACTGGCAAAATCGAACCGAGGTCGTCGGCTAATTTGCCGAGCAGGAATCCACCGCCGAGGCAGATCAACGGAAAAATGAAAAGATCGAACTGCGTCGCAAACCTGAAATGCCATACCCACCACACAGCAGCGATCAAAAGGTATTTCGCGTTTCGATTGAAGCCTTCCAGTGCATTCTGCAAATACTTTCTCCAACCGAATTCTTCCGCAAAAGCATAGAGTGTATTTACAGCAGCAAACGCAAATCCGAACAAAGATTCATTTATGCCAAAGCTGTTTTTCAGGCCAACGGTTGAAAAGGCTGCGACTGGCAAAATCAATATCAGGACGTTTTTGCCTTTGGTGGCCCCCAAAATGGTGATTTTGTTTGATACATCTTTATGAAATGCGAATGCTGCCAAAGCTGCCACCAGAGTGCTTATTCCCGCCAACAGATAACTGGAGCCAAAGAGAAAAGTGTCTTTTGCAATGGATTGGAAAAAACTGTCAACATAACCCTGCTGAATTGGGAAGGAGAGCCCCAGGGCAGTGAGAATAAAGAGAGCAATGTATTTCCATTCGATTTTCATATTGCGCCTGTTAGCAATCCTTTCCTCGAAATTCATCCAGTTGAAGGCACAGAACGACTCTCAATCCCGCGGCTGTTAAGCCATTCCATCTTGGCTTTGCAATAGAAAAGTTAGATCTGGCCCGAGGTTTTGCCTTTTGTAAACATAAAAATACCAGCGATTCCGATCACAGCGGCCAGGCTTCCGTAAGCTGAATACATTTGTATATCAAGTTCAGCTTGCGCCTTTATTCGATCTTCGACAAAGTCTTTTTTCTGTAGAAGCTCAGACGAAATAGTTGCTTTGGCAGAACCAAACCAGCTAAAAATACCCAAACCGATTGCAGCAAAAAACAGAATCAATCCAGCAATCCGAAGTATGCTCATTTTAAAGCCCCCTCTAATCAGGTGTTCGATCAATTGAATTGAATGGAATGGATGCGTTGCTATTGTTTAGACTCAAATTATGACGCAACGAAATGTTTTCATCACACAGCAGCGAAAGAAGGGATCATTTTTTTAAGTCTAAGCGATATGCGCGGCAAGAAGAGAATGTGTTGCAAAAACATCTCATCCCCCTTCACCGAAATGATGTGTAATATGAAGAAGTATGGCCGTAATGTCAAGCATTTTGTACAGAAAGGGCACGGCCCGGATTGATCTCTTTGCTTTCTTTGATTGCAGTCAGTAACCGGATGCCCTGCAGAGTTTTGTTTGTGCGGTCGACTTGACTAAAATGGATTCATCTCTGCTCTCACAACGGCTGCATCCAGCAAAAAGCTATCGCTGAACCGACTGCAAAACTCCCAAAATGATTGAAACCTGTTCATCGGGCAATGAACACAAACGGACTCTTTCTTTTGAAAGCTTTCCGCCACGCAGAATCTCATAGCCATGCAGCTCCCCGGGCATGCTATTCGGGATCATATCGAAAATTGTGGAAAAAAAAGTAAGGGCAGCCACGTAGGAACCGGTTTCAGATGGATGCGAGCCATCATTCATGTATAATTCCATTTTTTGCTGTTCCCTTAGCTCTTCCCAAACCATGCCAACCGGAGCTGTTTTGCTCTGCAAATCATGTGCGATTTCCAGATAGGCACCGGTTAAAAACCGTTGCTGATCAGGCGCAGTTTTTCTGCACCAGGTCATAAAAAAGATGGTCTGCGCCCCGCTCTGTTTAATCTCGCGATCGAATTTACGCGCGTATTCAAAAAATTGTTTTGGGCTGTCGGGATCAGCCAGGTTTGCTGAGCCGAACATGCTCTGCCCCTGCAAGATAACGTAATCCCAATGCGCAGTTCTGATTTCATGCAAAGCTTCGCCAACATCCCAATGTTTTTTTAATGTAGCGCCGCCCCCGCCAATGAACTTGGCTGTGACTTCAGTGTCCGGGAATTGACTTTGCACCAGATTCTTAAACATTTGGGGCATGCTGTGATAGTAGGTGTAGCTATTGCCGACAAATAAAACCCGAAGCTTGTTTTGCTCTGCGGCGAAAGTGTTCCCTTCAAAGAAGACCAAGAGCAACGTCAGGCTTAAGAGAGCCGGGAGTAATTTTTTAAACCGTTTTAACATCAGAAACACCCTTTTTATATGATTCAATGCTGCCGTAAGCATGATTCTGCTACGGGAGATAAACCAATAATCCCCGAACAAAATCGCCAAGCCCAATGTCAATGCGCTCTAAGGTGCAGCATTTCAGTCTGCCTTATTTGCATAAATCTGGAATCCAAAGAGTAGTCGGGCTGGCAATCTGGTCTGCTTGTCAAATATAGAAAAAATGACCAAACAGATGAAAAGTATGTGTGAAATGCTCATAGTTCATGTAAAATGAACTGATGCGCAAAAGGTTTCGCTTTTAAATCAGGCTCTTTTCATCCTGCTCCAATGGGCAGTATTTGACCGCCCACTTAGCAGAGTTTTGCTTGCAATGCCGGATGCGAATCGCTATCATGTTTTTCCGGCTTTTGGTTTATCGTTTTCCGACATTGCCTTTATCTAGCCAATTGCCACCCACAAAAATTCAGGAGACCCGCATGCGAAAAAATGTCCTTTTTGCAGCCGCCGCTGTGACTATTTTATGCGTGGCCAATGCGAACGCGCAAACAGATGAGGGCGTGCATTGGCCGATGTTTCGCGGGCCACAGGCAGTTGGCATTGCGGAAGGTTTTGCCACCCCCACCAAATGGGATGTCGAAAGTGGCGAAAACATCAAATGGAAAACTGCCATTCCAGGCCTTGGCCACGCCAGCCCGGTGATTTGGGGCGATCGCGTGTTTGTGGTGTCGGCCATCAGCAGCGGCCAAAAAGACCCTTATTTGAAAGTCGGCTTGTACGGCAACATCGATCCGGTGGACGATCCGTCGGTGCACCAATGGTTGCTCTATTGCCTTGACAAAAATTCCGGCAAAATGATCTGGGAGAAACTGGCCTATGAAGGCGTGCCGCGTATTAAACGCCACACTAAATCGAGCCATGCCAGTTCCACGCCGGCAACCAATGGCGCATACCTGGTCACGTTTTTAGGCTCGGAAGGGCTGTTTTGTTTTGATTTCGATGGCAACCTGATGTGGCGCAAGGACCTCGGTACCCTGGATGCCGGTTTCTTTCGTGTGCCGGAAGCGCAATGGGGCTTCGCCAGCTCTCCGATGATTTACGAAAACAAAGTGCTGGTGCAGTGTGATGTGCAGGAAAATTCATTCATCGCTGCGTTTGATCTCAAAACCGGCAAGGAAATCTGGCGCACCGCCCGCGAAGACGTGCCCACCTGGTCGACACCGATGGTGCATGTCAGCGACAAACGCGCGCAGGTGATCGCCAACGGCTGGAAGCACATCGGTGGCTACGATTTGGATACTGGCAAACCACTGTGGTGGATGCGCGGTGGCGGCGATATTCCGGTGCCTGTGCCTGTGGTTGCGCACGATTTGATTTTTATCACCAACGCCCATGGCGGCATGGCGCCGATCTATGCGATACGTACCGAAGCCACTGGCGATATTACCCTCGAAGATGACGAATCTGCCAATGCTGGTGTGGCATGGAGCGAATCGCGAACCGGCGCCTATATGGTGTCACCGCTGGTGTATGGCGACGAACTCTATATTTTGAAAAACAACGGTGTGCTCACCTGCTTCGATGCCAAAACCGGCAAGCGCCACTATCAAATGCGGCTCGGCACCGGCCAAACCGGCTTTACAGCTTCACCGGTGGCTGCTAATGGCGTGATCTATTTCAGCGGTGAGTATGGCGAGATTTTTATGGTCAAAGCCGGTCCGGAGTTCGAATTGCTGGGCGGCAATGAAATGCACGAAATCTGCATGGCGTCACCGGCGATTTCGGAGGGCATGCTGTTTTTTCGCACCCGAGGGCATGTCGTTGCGATTGGCGAGTAGGCGGTGCTGAATGCGGTAGAGATTTGGCGCGCCAAATCCCTACAAACAGCAATCAAATAATCATTTTAAGGAAAGCAAAATGCAACCATCTGTTCATGGCATACACCATGTCACCGTCATCGCCGGTGATGCGCAGGAAAATCTCAATTTTTACGTCGGCGTCATGGGGATGCGTCTGGTGAAAAAAAGTGTGAATCAGGATGCCACCGATACCTATCATTTATTTTATGCCGACGGTGCCGGCACACCCGGTACCGATTTGACTTTTTTCCCATGGCCAGCCTTGCCACCGGGGCAACTGGGCACCGGTATCACTGTCGAAGTACCGTTCGCCGTGCCGACCGGCAGTTTATCGTACTGGCAGGAGCGCTTCAAAAAGCTGAACGTGCATTTTGAAGCGCCCGAAATGCGTTTTGGCGAAAAAACATTGCCATTTACCGATCCACATGGGCTGCAATTGGCGCTGGTCGAAACCGATGATGTGCGCGATTTTGTGCCGTGGGACAAAAGCCCGGTGCCGGCAGATTTCCAGTTGCGCGGCATGCACGCAGTGCGCCTTTGGGAGCACACACTCGACCCCACTGTCGCGCTGCTGACCGGACCGATGGGCTTCAAAAAAGTCGGCGAAGAAAATAACTGGGTACGCCTGGCGGCCAAGGATGGTGGCTCTGGCTGTTTCATCGAATTGAAGGCAATGCCCGGCCATCCTCATGGTGAATGGGGCACGGGCGCAGTGCACCATGTAGCTTGGCGAACTAAAGATTCTGACGAAGAAATGTCGCTGCAGGCTGCAATCTCACGGCTTGGTTTGCGACCGACGCCGCAGATCGACCGGTTCTGGTTCCGATCGGTGTATTTTAGAGAGCCGGGTGGAACACTGTTTGAACTGGCAACCGATGGCCCGGGATTCGACCGTGATGAAGATATGGCGGCACTTGGCGAGAAGCTGATTTTGCCACCCTGGCTTGAACGCGAGCGCCATAAAATCGAGATTGGCCTGCCGTTATTGAACATGCCAGATGTGAAAAAATATTCATTTTAATCGAAAAGGAATGCAAGAATGGGCAAAAAAATTGGCCTTGCCATTTTGATGGTCGCTCTGTGTGCTTGTGCAAAAGAGCCTGAGCAGGCAGCACGGCAAGCACCCGAGCACGGCTTGAAAAAACTGCGAAACGCGACTGAAGAGCAGATTCAGCAGTTGCGCAACGCTGGCGCCGAGATCATCGTACAGGAAAAAGATTACATTATCGTCAGCACCGAAAATGTAGCACAGACGCTCGATCTGCGTTTCGAAGCCATATCGGAAAGCGATTTGGTGCAGCGCTTCGTCCATGTGCTTTTAACGGATCGATCCGAGTTGCAGCAGGTTGTCAACAGCGGCATGGACTATTGGGAGCTGAAGGGTGATACCGTCGTTGGCCGCGCGTTTGATGTGCAAATTGAACAGCTTCGCAAAGAAGGATTCACCGTTGATATTATTGCCCAAAATGCCAGCGCGCGGGAGGAGAAATAGCCATGACCGTATCGAGAAAATCGACTTATCCATTTTGGACGCTGATACTGGCGCTGGCGATTGTTCAATTCGGTTGCCCGAATGGTGGGGGTGGCTTGCCGGATCCGTCTGCCGGTTTGTATCACACCTATGCAGAACTCGATGCCGAAATGCATGCCTTGGCTGCCAATCATCCCGGTCTCGCGCAAATCAGCTCAATCGGCAAATCTTTGGAAGGCCGCGATTTGTGGGCGCTCAAAATCAGCGACAATGTTGCCAGCAACGAAGATGAAGCTGATGTCGTGTTTGTCGGCGGTCACCATGCGCGTGAGTGGATTTCGGTCGAGGTGCCGCTGATGATCGCGCAGCACTTGCTGGAAAACTATGCCAGCGATGCCTCCGTTAAAAACTTGGTCGACCAATCGGAGATTTGGATTGTGCCGATGGTCAATCCGGATGGCCATAACTACTCAGTCACGACGGACCGGCTTTGGCGTAAAAATCGCCGCAACAATGGCGATGGTACCTTTGGCGTCGATTTAAACCGAAACTACAGCCATGAGTGGGGCGGCCCTGGATCGTCCGGCAGCACCTACTCCGAAACCTACCGCGGCCCAAGTCCGTTTTCGGAACCGGAAACACAGGCCGTGCGGGATTTTCTACAGCAGCAGGCACCGAAAGCATTGATCAGCTATCACAGCTATTCGCAACTGGTGCTTTATCCGTGGGGCCATACCAACAGTCCAGCGCCTGATGAAGCATTGCTGCGTCAAATGGCTGTCGCGATTGCCGATGCGATTCGCGCTGTGCACAATGTCAGCTATACGCCGGAGCAATCTTCCGAGTTGTATCTGGCCAGCGGCGATACCACGGACTGGCTCTATGCCTTGCTGGCAGTACCATCGTTTACCATCGAATTGCGGCCGCGCAGCAGCAGCCCTGGGTTCGAATTGCCGGAAAATCAAATCGTGCCGACATTCGAGGAAAATCTGCCTGCCGCGCTCAACCTGATTGACTGGGCGATTCAACAAAGCAATGTAACGATGTGAGATTTTATGGATAAGCTCCAAAAAACGATAGCCTTGTTGGGTTTTCCTGTCCTGCTTTTCGCCCAGGAAGACCCCTATCCACCCGGTACGGTACAGATGACGCCGGAAATCGACCTGAACCTGGAATCCGTTCCTTTGATCGTGCCGGAAAAATTCAAGGGTCTGGTTTCGGAAAACCTGAGCCTGAATCTGCCGCCAGGTTTTTCGGTCAAAGTTTTTGCCGTGGCTGGCTTGCAGGGCCCGCGCATGATGGCTTTCAATAAAGACGGCATTCTGCACGTCGCCAATATGAAAGCCGGTGGCGCCGACGAGTTTACACCCAGGGGCAATTCGTCCAGCCAGATTGTCGCCCTGCCAGACAGGGACAACGACGGGGTTGCTGATACCGTCATCGTTGCGGCAGACCAACTCAGGTGGGCAAACAGCCTGGCGTTTTACAAGGACGATATGTATGTAGCCGACACTCACCAGATCGTCAAATTCACCGATGCCGACGGCGATTTGGTCTACGAAAGCCGGAAAATTTTCGCAGACAACATCCCCACGGCCGGCAGTCCGCACATCACCCGCACGATCGTCATCGACGAAGCGAAGGGCATTTTTTACCTGTCCGTCGGTTCCTCCTGCGATGTCTGCCGCGAAAGCGATCCCGAACGCGCGACCGTGCTGCAGTTCAATGCCGACGGCACCGGGCGCAGAGTTTTCGCCACAGGCCTGCGCAACGCCATCGGCCTCGACATTCATCCGGTAACCGGCGAGCTGTGGGCGACCAACAACGGCCACACGGAAGCGGACAGCTCGATGCCTCCCGAGTGGATCGACATCGTCCGCGATGGCGGTTTTTACGGCTGGCCTTTGGCGTTCGGCTACCAGGTTTATATTGATTTTGGCATTCGTGGCCACTGGCGCGTACCGCCCATAACCAAAGCAGACAGCCTTTTGGTCGAAAGCATGCTGCGACCCGCCGCGCTGGTTGACGCCCACGTCGCGCCGATGGACATCCATTTTTATCCCGACGGCAATTTCCCTGCGCAATATCACAATGCCGCTTTTGTCGCATACCGCTCTGGTTTCCGAGGGCCGGACCCGGGCCACAAGGTGGTGGCTCTGTTCGTCGATCCGGATGGCAGCAATGCCCGCGTTGGTGATTTTTTAACCGGTTTCTGGCCAAGCCCCTCCGATCAGGGCAATATCTGGGGCAAACCTGTCGGGCTTGCCAGCGACGGCGAAGGAAATCTCTACCTCAGCAGCGACTGGATCAACCACATCATTTTAAGAGTGGAATTTCAGGGCGATCCGCAAACTGGCGTATCGGATGAAGGGCACGGTGCGCTGCCTTTGAGCGTCGTTCTCGAGCAAAATTATCCCAATCCTTTCAATCCTTCGACCAAAATTCGATACACATTGCCGCAAGCTGATCACGCAACACTGAAAATTTACAACCTCGTGGGGCAAGAAGTTGCCAGTCTGGTCGATCAGTTTCAACACGCTGGCGAGTATGAAGTGATGTGGAACGCCTCGAACTTCCCCGATGGCATTTATTTTTATAGACTCTCCACGGGAGATTTTGTCGAAACCAGGAAATTATTGTTTGTGAAATGAGCCTGGTAAAGTTAGTGAGGAAACCATTTTGAAAGTTTTATTTATTGGCGGGACTGGCATTATCAGCTCAGCGTGCAGTGCACTGGCTGTCGAGCGCGGCTTTGAGCTGTATCTGCTCAATCGCGGCCAAACAGCGCGACCGCTGCCGGCGGGCGCTCACATTTTGCAGGGCGACATTCGTGATCAGGCCTCGGCCAGCCGGGCTTTGGGAAAGCTTGAGTTTGATGTGGTGGTCAATTGGATTGCTTTTGCCCCGGAGCATATCGAAACGGATCTGGCATTATTCCAGGGCAGGACCCAGCAGTATATCTTCATCAGCTCAGCCTCGGCCTACCAAACGCCACCTGCCAGCCTCCCCGTCACCGAGTCGACCCCGCTGGATAATCCCTATTGGCACTATTCGCAGGCTAAAATTGCGTGCGAAACTCGGTTGATGCGCGCCTACCAGGAAGCGCGGTTTCCGGTCACCATTGTGCGTCCATCTCATACCTATGATCGCACCATGATTCCTCTCGAAGGCAGATACACGGCCATAAACCGCATGCGGCAAGGCAAGCCCGTCATTGTCCACGGTGACGGCACCTCGCTGTGGGTGCTGACCCACCACCGCGATTTTGCCAAGGGCTTTGTGGGCTTGCTGGGCAACAGCCACGCCATTGGCCAGGCGTTCCACATCACTTCGGACGAATGGCTGACGTGGAACCAAATCTTTGAGATCATGGCGCAGGCTGCTGGCGCCACCGCGCGCATGGTGCATATCTCATCGGACATCATTGCGAAAGCGAACCCGGATTGGGGTGCCGGACTGTTGGGTGATAAGGCCCACAGTATGATTTTCGATAATTCCAAAATCAAACGGCTGGTGCCGGATTTTGCGGCAACCATCCCGTTCTCGCACGGCGCAAGAGAAATCATGGCCTGGTACGATGCCGATCCCGCCCGGCAAGTGGTGAACGATGCGCTGGATCGGCAGATGGATGAGCTGATCGCGGCTTATGGAGCAGCTTAAACAAGAAAGAGCCATTCCTCGCGACTCTGCGTTTTTGCGTGAACTCTTTTTGGGCTCCAGCTTGTTCCGTTTGAGCTCAAATTTCAAAACAAATTTGTTTAAAATTTTCAAAAAAAAGGATCATCACATGAAGCTGCTCACTTTTTTACTTTTGGCTTCCGTCAGCCTGTTATCCTGCAGCATGAAACAGGAAAAGGCTCCTGCTGGCAGATGGTCGAAAGAAAAAGCCTGGGAATGGTATAACAAATACGATTGGCTCGTAGGAACGAATTTTAATCCCAGCACGGCCATCAATCAATTGGAATTTTGGCAAGCGGAGACATTTGATCCCGAAACCATCGACCGCGAATTGAAATGGTCGGCTGATTTGGGCATGACTTTGCACCGGGTGTATTTGCACAATTTGTTGTGGCAGCAGGATTCGGCCGGTTTTTTAGACCGGCTGGACAAATATCTGGCGATTTCCGACAAGCACGGCATCAAAACCATGTTCGTGATTTTTGATGATGTCTGGCATCCTGTACCCAAATTGGGAAAACAGCCCGAGCCTATCCCGCGCGTGCATAACTCCGGTTGGGTTCAAGCGCCCGGTGCCGAGATTTTAGGCGATTCCACACGCCACGACGAAATGCAAGGCTATGTCAAGGGAGTGATCGGGCGATTTGCCAACGACGAACGGGTGATTTGCTGGGATTTGTATAACGAACCGGACAATGTGGCTGGGCAAAAGGGCAGAGCGGAGCTGGAAGTCAAAAACAAGAAAATGTACTCGTTGGCGCTGCTCAAAAAGGTTTTCAAGTGGGCGCGGGAGGTGAATCCATCACAGCCTTTAACGGTCGGGCTATGGAAAGGCAAGCCGGAGCACTGGGGCATGCCTGACAGCCTTTCCGCAATCGACCGATACGTCGTCAAGCATTCAGATGTCATTTCCTTCCATGCCTACGATGTCGATATGGAGATCGTGAAGCTGAAAATTGCCGGGCTGAAAAAATATGACCGGCCATTGTTGTGCACCGAATACCTCAGACGACCTGAGAATAACTTCATGAACATGCTGCCGATTTTTAAAAAGGACAAAATCGCTGCGATCAATTGGGGCTTTGTTTCCGGCAAAACCAATACCATCTATCCGTGGAGAAGCTGGAACGAGAAGTTCGAGACTGAGCCGGAGCATTGGCACCACGATATTTTGAGAAAAGATGGTACACCTTTTTCAAAAGATGAAGTTGAATTTATTGAAAAGATCATCAAAGAGAAATGAGCTGAAAAACTGATGGATCACTGAGAGCGCTACGACGCTCTCGTTTTGCGCGATTGATTTTGGTTGTTGAGCAAACTGCTGCGAATGCTGCTCCCGGCTTGGTGGCACTTGCGCAGCAGAATCCTGGGTGTTTCGATGAAACATGATGAAAAAATACTCCAGGTTTCCAACCTGAAGGTGACGCTTCAGGTTCAGGCCCTCCTCACAAATATTTCCTTCGGGGTGCGCCGTGGAAAAGTCGTGGCTATCCTCGGTTCAAATGGCGCCGGCAAAACCATGTTGCTGCGCGCCCTTCTCTGCATGCTGCCGTATCAGGGCTCGATCCTATACGAAAAAGAGCTACGCCGTGGCTACCTCCCACAACAACTCCTTTTCAACCGTAACATTCCTTTCTGCCTAATGGTCAAGTTTCGACTCGCTCAACATGACAATTCAAACTTAGCGAAGCGCCGCTGCAGCGATACCTGGCTCCGGTTTGCAAAAGCGAGCTGTCATCATTTATCGGATACAGATTGGAGGATGAGACAATGAAAAGTAAAATTTTCGCCATTCTCGTCATCATTTTGGTGTCTTTTTCTTCTAAAGCATTGACTCAGCATGCCGGCTGGAGCAATTATACCTACGCCGGCTACATCAACGATTTGGTTGCCGATGCGGGCTCCGTTTGGATCTGCACCAATGGCGGAGTGGTGCAGATGGATACGACCAGCGGAGAATTGATCTTTTTCAATGTGGCCAATTCGGGTTTGCCATCCATCTATGTGCAGGACATGGCAATCGATGCCAGCGGCAAAAAATGGTTCGCCACCACTGCCGGCGTCGCTATGTATAACGGAGCAAACTGGCAGGTGCACAACCGAGCCAACTCCGGTTTGCCAGATGATGCGGTTTATGCCATCGCGATTGACAATCATCAAAATGTCTGGATGGGTACGCATGATGTGACAGGTGGCGGCAGACTTGTGAAGTTCGATGGCGCAAATTGGTCGGTCTATAATGATGTAAATTCCGACATGCCAAATGCATCTGTTTATGCAATTTTTATCGACAACAGGGACATCAAATGGATTGGCACAAATGCTGGTTTGGTCAAGTTTGATGACGTGTCTTTTACGATATTTAACCAGGAAAACTCACCCCTGTCAGGCTCTGTCTTCGCAATTGATCTTGCCGGAAACAATGATGTCTGGTGTGCCACCGGCGCTGGGCTTGCTGTTTTTGATGGCGCAAACTGGACGATATACCAAACTTCCAATTCCGATCTACCTTCTGATAATGTGCAGGATGTTTTTGTTGACAAAAACGGCGATGCGTGGATGGCAACAGACTCTGGCCTGGCACGATTTGACGGAACGACATGGACGGTCTACAATACTTCGAATACTCCGCTTGCATTGAAAGACTTGCACGCTGTTATGGTTGATGAAAAGGGAATGGTTTGGATCGGTACGGAAAATGGCTACGTCATCAAGCACAATGGCCTGACCTGGTTGAGCTATGCTGTGTCCAATTCCGGCTTGAGATCAAATATTGTTTATGATATTGCAATCGACAAGCACAACACCGGGTGGGTTGCTTCCCACGAAGGATTGGCCAGATTTGATGGTACAACCTGGGAGCTTTTTCAAACATACAACTCGGAATTGCCTTACAATGCAGTCAATTCGGTGGCCGTTGATGCAAACCAACATGTTTGGGCGGGTGTGCCCGGCGGAGGCGTTGTCGAATATGATGGGGCGCGTTGGCAGGTTTACAACAACACCTTGCCATCCAACCAGGTGCGCTCGTTGACAATAGACGACAGTGGTCATGTTTGGGTCGGGACGTTGTTTGGCCTGGCCAGGTATGATGGCGCCACCTGGGATGTTTGGACCACAAACAACTCGGATATCCCGCATAATTGGATATATACCATTGCCATCGATGACAGCAATCATCGGTGGATTGGCACCTACGGCGGACTTGGCAAGCTTGACGGAAATGACTGGACGGTGTTCACGACACTGAATTCTGCCATCCCCTCGAATACCATTTTTGACATCGCATTTGACGGAAACGGCAACATGTGGATCGGGACAGCCTATGGCGGATTGGCAAAATTTGATGGCAACAGTTGGCTAGTGTATGATACCTCGAACTCCGCAATCCCGTCAAATGATGTCTGGGCCATTGTCATTGACGACAACGAGAATATTTGGATCGGGACGCCGGGCGGCGGTATGGCCAAACTAAGCGGAAATACGTGGGAGCTGTTCGATTCCGGCAATTCCGGGCTGCCGCACAACGATATCCGCAATTTGACCAAGGACCATGAGAATAGAATTTGGATTTCGACCTATAACGGCGGTGTTGCCATGTATGACGCCGGCGCGACCACGGCTGCTGGGCCGCATGCAAGCCAGCTCAACAAAGGCTTTGTGTTGCGCCAAAACTATCCCAATCCCTTCAATCCTTCGACCCGGATAAAGTATCAACTCCCGCAAGCAGGTCATATTGCCTTAAAAATCTATAATATTTTGGGACAGGAGATGGCTAACCTGGTTGATCAATTTCAATTGGCGGGTGAGTACGAAGTGGCGTGGAATGCGTTTAACTTCCCTAACGGCATTTATTTTTATCGATTGTCCAGTGGAGAATTTGTCGAAACCAAAAAGCTTTTGCTCGTGAAGTGAGCTCGATACAGCATATACTTTTTAAGCTTTTGATTGTCGAAATCAATCTGCGCTTTTTGGCTGCAGAGCCGCCCGGCCGGTTTTTGAAGAAAATACTCTGTTTGATCGACTGGGAGATTCAGTGGAGCGGTGTGACGATAGATTATGCCACGTGGCGCGGGTTGGATGTTTTTGATTTATTTAATAAGAGGGACTGAATTGTGATGGATATGGGATGAATAGCATTTTTTTCTTTGTGAGTCAATGCACAAACTAAATTCGAAGATAAATTACTTGACATTCCAGTTTGTTTTTATTAATTCACAATCCCTTCCCAATTAATCAAATATCAACAAAAAGTACCGATCTGATCGATAAAATCTACTAGAGCTTGTGCATTGTGCGCCGTTTGAATAAGAGCATGCGAATAGTGCTGGCGTTCTAGATTAGGCGCGATGGTATTGAGCAAATTCTTTACCGTCGCCCAGACAACTTTAGTTTTTTCAACGGAACTCCAAGTAATTCAGGATCACTCATATGGCGCAAATTCCTGACTCAATTTGAGTTACTCTTTTCAGATTACTTCATTCTCCAAACGACCGTGATATCCTCTTTCGGGGAATGGCTTTGCAGGTATTGACAGCATTTCCTTGCGCTTGCTAATGACCATCATCGTATACTGCCATCTGAGAAATGTTACCCTGGGTTTTGAAGTTTGACATGCCTGTATTAGCCAGATTATGCGACCTTCCTGAGCGTTCCGTTCTTAAATACCATGATTTTCTGTAAACTCTGATCGTGGCTTCGGTGTTTCCCTGGTGTACACCGATGTGGCCGAATATTGTCCCAAAAATGGAATCTCTGGGGGATTAAATTCTGTTTCACTGAGTCCGGTTTGTCAGGCTGGTTAGAAATTGCGCGAAGAGAAACAACCAAACTGACGGCTGATTACAATCAACTTTTGGAGGTGCCACATGAAAAGAAGAGATTTTATTAAGACTACCGGAATGACAGCGGCTGGCATGGCGTTGATGTCTGGTGGATTTGTTCGATCAAAACTCAAGGCCAGGCCGTTAGCAGATTTTGTCTTAAGCGATCCAGTTTCGCAGCCCAAGTTTGTTAACCCTGTTCCGGATGCTTTAGCGCCAGACTTCATTTACAGTCCTGATGCACAGGGCATTTATAATATCAAGATTGGACCCGTAACGCATTTTACTGGCTTGGTGGATCCAGGCACCCAGGCGCCATTGCCCACACCAATTTGGGGCTACGGCGATCAGGATGATAATATACTAACCTGGCCCGGTCGGACATTCCAGATTCAAAGCGGTCTGGCAGGAGGAACGCCTGAAACAGAGGTCTCCTGGATCAATGCGCTGGATGAAGTTACACAGCACCTGCTGCCGGTTGATCCCAATTTGCATTGGTGCTATGCCCTCCACGGATACACACAGCACACAATTGCCAATACTGGCATACCAATTATCACGCATTTGCACGGCGGTCACACAGATTTTCAGTTTGATGGCAATCCTGAGTTTTTCTACACGCCAAACAATCAGGTTGTGGGGCCTCAATGGGCTAATGTGCCGGGCGGATTCACCACCAGATTCCGCTATGATAACAACGTGGCCGCCGGGAGTTTGTGGTATCATGACCACGCCTTGGGTATCACGCGCCTGAATGTGTACGCTGGATTGGCGGGATTCTACTTTATTCGTGACCAATTTGATACAGGGAAGCCGGATAATCCTCTGGGCTTGCCGGCGTGGCCGTACGAGAAGGCCTATGCCATTCAGGACCGCATGTTCCTGGCCACTGGAGAATTGTTCTTTCCTGCCTTCCCGGGTGACCCCTTCTATCATGATTTTATTGTTGAAGAAGGTGCTGCGCTGCCAGCAAACCTGTTCCCAAACGGCGGCCCGACTGCTTTGGCGGAATTTTTCGGCGATCACATGGTGGTTAACGGTAAAATCTGGCCCAAGGAAGACGTCGAGCCTCGCAATTACAGGATGCGCTTGTTAAATGGCACAGACAGTCGCTTTTTGGCGATTCAATTCTTCGAAGTTCCGCCAGGAGAGACCAACTTCAGAAACGCGATTTCAGGGCCGTTGGACTTCATGGTTATCGGTAGTGATCAGGGACTGGCTTCCAGCCCTTCAACAGTTCAAACACTATTAATCGAACCGGGTTCGCGCTACGATGTTATTTTCGATTTTAAGACGGTCACATCTGGCAATCGGGTGATCATGAAGAATATCGCTGGTGATGAACCCTTTGGTGGCCAAATTACCGGTGAACATGAATTCGCTGAAACTGACAAAATCATGGCTTTTGATGTTGTCGTGCCTGTCAGTGACGTGGCGGACACGAGCCCCACAGGAATTAATTTTGGACCGAACGTCACGGAGACGCCGACTCGCCTTCGCAAGGTCGCACTTTTTGAAGGCAAAGACGAATTCGGGCGATTGCAGCCACTGTTGGGAGTTGCAGAACCGGCTACAGATTATACGGGCGCTCCAATCAACTGGCCAGACGATCCCAAATACTCCAGCGTTGGTCTTGTTGGTCAGATGGAAGGAGCCATTGCCTGGCACAGCCCAATTACTGAAAATCCGGCGCTGGATTCTACTGAAGAGTGGGAAGTCTGGAATGCAACTGGTGATGCACACCCGGTCCACTTGCACCAGGTGAAATTCGAAGTTCTCGGTCGCAAGGAGATCATTTGGGATAGTGCTACAAATGAAGAAGACAGGGTTCTGGATCCCGCAGGCTTAACAGCTCCTGCACCGAATGGCGACGGTACTTACCTTGAGACGCAGCCGACAGTGCAGCACAATTCAGTGGCCGGCGATGCATCAACTTATGGAATGGGATTTCGAATGGCTAACCTTACCACCGGCAGTGATGTCAATTTAACTACTTCAGATGGCTATGTCGAAAATACGCCGAAGGATATGGTTATCGCCTTGCCAGGCCAGGTTGCACGCATCAAGGCTACTTTTGACAAACCCGGGCGTTATGTGTGGCACTGCCATATTCTCTCCCATGAAGATCACGAGATGATGCGCGTGCTTCATGTTGGAGAGCAAACAGTTTCCAGTGTCGCGGACGGGGAAATTGCACCTGACAGGTTTGTGCTAGAACAAAACTATCCCAATCCCTTTAATCCATCCACCAATATTCGTTTCCAACTTGCCAATAACCAGCATGTTGAAATAAAAGTCTACAACATTGTTGGCAAGGAAGTACGGACTTTAACAAATCAACAGTATGCAGCAGGACAACACACTTTGGTTTGGGATGGCACCAACAATGCCGGTCATTCGGTCGTCAGCGGTGTATACATCTATAAGATGACAGCTGGTAAATTTTCCCAGACGCGGAAAATGAATCTGGTTCGATAAGCTAAAGCGAGAATATGCTTTGCGTGTTTTGCTTCGTCGAAATGCGCCTGGCTTTTGATTGGAGAGAGACGCAAACCTGTGGCACATTCAGGGATGATGGCCACAGGTTACGTCCATGGACGGCTATTTTATAGCATACAGCTTCAAAAACTTGCGACTATGCTTTTGAACGCCAAAAGTGTATTTTGCCCTGCTCTGCATTACGAAACATTAGATTGCAATACTCCAGAATAATCCTGCCACTAAACACCACAGTAACCAATCCGATCAGAACTTTTGGTTGTACGCGCAAGGCCTGTTTACCGATCCGATACCACAGCCAAATATTGGCCATCCGGGCTGACAGCGATGCGCGTGATGTCGTGTAAGCTATCTGCGCTGAAATCGGCGAGCAATTGCCATTCGTTTGGAGATTCAGCCTGCCAGCGATAAAGCTTGCTGCCGCTGCCCATCAACATGCTGCCGTCCGGGAGCCAGGCATAGTCTTCGCTGCCGGGCAAGGTTTGGGTCAATCGCGTAATTTGCTGGCTATCGAGGCCGAGCCGGTTGATCCACCAAATTTTGTCGTTTGGTTTGGTGGTAAAACTGATGGCATGCTGGCCTGGAATTTTATGCATCGAGCGGCCAACGCCTTCCGCAAGAATTTTTCCATCCCCGGTTTGCGTGTTCACTAATTGAAAAGTCGGTGGATTCCCCAACACAAACAAACCCAATGTGTATTCATCGCCCCAGGCATGGTAGCCGACCGGATTGATTTTTTCCAAAATAAGCTGCGGTTCGCCACCTTTGATGGGAAACGCCCACAAGCGCTGTACAAGCATCGTATCCAATTCAACCCGCACCACGCTATAAGATCTGCTATCGGGCATAGGCGTCGGTGAATATTCGCTTTCCGGCGTTTGCGTCATGGCTTGTGTGCTTTTATCTACAAGCGAATACACATAAATGTCTGCCTGACCTTCGCGGATGGAGGTGTACAGGACACGCTGGCCATCCGGCCAGAATGAAGGCTGGTTGTCGTAGCCGTCGCGGTTGGTGATGTTGTGCGGCGCGCCCAGTTCAATGCGTTCGCCCAGATTTTTGATTTCCAGCAAATGGATATCGGTTGCCGGCGGCGATTGGGCGAAAAGAGAGGCCGTGCACGGGAGGCATATCGAGAAAACCAAGGCCAGAGTTGGTTTGAGCTTGAACATGAGTTTCTCCGGAAAAAGGGATATTGTAGGAATGAAATGGCCAGGAAGCTGTCCCAATACTTTGGATTATGGAACAATAGTACAATTTGTGGTAGGGGCATGGCGCGCCATGCCCCTACGTACAGACACACTCATTCGCTACAGCATGATTTGGGACAACCCTTGTTTGCTTGAATTTGCGTTTAGTCCAAAGCCGGATTGGACTCGCCTTTGAGATATTTTTCATACCAGCCCAGCACCCGTCGCGAAAAATCGATCTGATGGGCGCGTTCACGCAGTCCGTGCGGTTCGCGCGGATAAATCACCAATTCGGTCGGGACATTCATGTGTTTCAAGCCGCGATACAATTCAAAAGCCTGACCGGTCGGTACGCGCAAATCACGCTCGCCGTGCCCGATCAGCGTCGGGGTTTGGGCGTTGCGAATGTGCTTGATCGGCGAACGTTCCCACACCAAATCCATGTTGTCGTATAGCCAGACATTCCAGTGCACGTCGGCATTTTCCACCGGTGTATCGGTGACGCCAGCCTTGGAAACTTGGTTGGCGATGCCGGCAAACACCACCGCTGCCTTAAAGCGCTCACTGTGTTTGGTCGCCGCCCACGCCGAGGTGTAGCCACCGTACGAGCCACCCCCGATGCCAACCCGGTTTTCATCGACAAAACCAAGCGCTACTACGTGGTCGATGCCGGTGAGATTGTCGTGCATTTCTTCGCCCATCAAGTCGTTATGGTCGCCTTTGCTATAGGCCACACCACGACCGGTGCTGCCGCGATAATTTGGCATGAGCACCATATAGCCGCGTTGCGCCAGCATCTGTACCGGCGTGCTGTAACTGGTGTTCCAGCCATCGAGATAGGCCGATTCCGGGCCGCCGTGGATCTGTACTTGCAGTGGATATTTTTGGCCTTCCTGATAGCCGACCGGCTTGACCAACACGCCGTAAATGTCCCAACCATCGCGGGCTTTCCAGGAAATGGTTTCCTGCTTACCGAATTGCATGTTCGCCAATTCGGGATTGGAATCAGTAAGCCGGGTAACTGCTTTACCCTTCATTGCGATAAAAACCTCGTTCGGATGCACCGCTGTATTGCCAGTGGTCGTAAAGGATTGGCCGTCTGTGGTGACCGACAATCCGCGGAAGATGGGTTGATTGCCGCTGACAATTTTCTTCATCTTGCCATTTGAGATGGTCACTTCATACAAGGCGGTATTAGTTTTTTCGATGGTGTTCAGATAGATGGTTCCGGCATTTTTCCAGGCAAAATCAACGGCGGTTCCCGGGAAATCGACCATCAGGTTTTTCGGTTCGCCGCCCGGCGAGATCACAAAAAGCGAGCCCGTGGCTGGATCGTTGAAGCTGGTCGCACCCAGCCAGGCGATGTATTTGCCGTCTGGCGAATAGGCCGGATTGCCGAGTTTGCCTTCAGTATCATAGACAAGTGTGGCTTTGCCGCCAGCTGCGGGAACGATGTAGTTGTCAGTAAACATGTAACCGTCGTCGGTGAATGGGCGCTCGCTGGCGCGAAAAAGGATGTTCTCGCCGTCTGGTGACCACGAAACGGCCGCAACGTGCAAATCGTCCTGCGTGACCAAATGAGACTCGCCTGTTTGCAGGTTTTCAATATGCACGCGGGTGATAGTCTGCCAGGTATCCTCAACCTGTTGATCAAATCCCAGTTTCATCTGTTTTTTGACCTCGGCAGATGCCTCATCCCGCATGCGATAGGCCAGCCGCGTGCCATCGGGCGACAGAGCGTAGCTGTAAACGCTGCGCGGTGCGTGGCTGAGTTGGACAGCTTCACCGCCGTTGATCGAAATCGCATACACCTGGGTGTTTTTGTCATAGTTTTCACGATGGCTCAAAAACGTGATGGTCTTGCCATCGGGCGTCCATGCGGGGGAAGAAGCCGAGACCGGCTTGCTGGTGAATTGCTTTGGTGTGCCACCTTTTGTGGAGATCAGCCAAAGCTCGGAGTAACCGCCACCACGGCCCTCATCGTCGGCACGCGGCACCCGCAGCGTAAAGGCCACATATTCGCCCTGTGGCTGGATCGCTACCGAGGTCACGGTTTTTAAATCGACAACCATCTCTGGTGTCAGCTTTTGGGCCGATAAAGTAGCAAGGGATAAGCAGAAAAAGAAAAGCAGAGAGTGGATGATTCGAATGGCGTGCCTTTTTTGCAGCATTGTTCTCCTCCTTGGAAATGTGGCGACATTGTGTTGAAAATGATGGCTTGTCGCGCATAATTGCGCTTTTTTAAGCAATCAGAATGACGTCATGGGCGTCCGCCATGTGCAGTGACGGACGCCTGACGTTAAGATTTGACACAATGCCCAATTTCGCAAGAAGGCGAGGTATTATTGGCCGCCGCCTGGCATTGTGTCTGGCGGAATCGGCGCGGGTACCTGATTTTCAATTGCGGGCAGACTTTGCAGGTAAGCCCACATTGCTTTTAAATCACTGTCGGTCATCCGTGCGATTGTTGGCCATGGCATGGGTGGCAAGATTTCGCGGCCGTCTGCCTGACCCAGGTGTTTGCCGGTGCGGAGCGCCCGAATAAAAGATTCTTCCGCCCAATTGCCCAGACCGGTTGCTTTATCCGGCGTGAGATTAGCGGCAAAACTGACGCCCCATGGTCCGGCCCATGACGATAGCATCGACGAGGTTAGAGCAATGGCATTGCGGTCCTGCAAATCTGCCGGCGACCATGTTGGATACGGTTCAGCAGAAGGATGGCCGGACAACAAACGCGATTCATCTGGTACCGGGATGGGTCCCGGAAGCTTTGGCGAATGACAATCATTGCAACCACCAATTGTAACGAGATATTCGCCACGTTTAACAGGATCTTCAACAGCTTGTTGTTGCTGCTGCTGTTGGCATGCCATCATCAATGTCATTGCCCCGACAATGACAAAAAAGGCGGCCTGTCGCTTTTTCATACTTCTCTCCCTTTAAAAGTAAGGTTCGAAAAACACAAGATGACACTGTGCTTTAAAATAGTGAGAGAGAAGGCGATATCAAACAAATTTTTTTTTGAAATAAGATAAACTTAATCGTGCTGTGCGAATTAAATAAGCCGTTGATGAGCACAAAATGGTCCCAATTGTCATGCCGGAGGCATCTATTTTGACGTGTCCGCGGAATCCAGCGAAGTTTCCTCACAATGCCGAATAGATTCCTCCTGAATGACAAGGGCACTATTGTTACATAAAAACAATGGTTTACCAAAAAGGACTATCGCAAAAACAATTCGCACAACGCGTTAAACATAAGTTCTACGGCGTGATGTCAAGGCTATAGCTGGTCATCACGGTCATAAATTTCGACACTTCGATCATGTTTTTGCCAATAAAACGAATACTGTGCGAGTCGGTGCGCTCGACAATGCTCAGGTAGGATAAGACCTCCGCCGGCATGTAATTCTTGAAACGCACATCTAATTTGATCGGTGCCTGTGGTTTGTAGGGCTTGAAAGCTTTGATGCGCTGGATAGCGGCTTTGGTTTTTTCGGCGATGACTTTGTAGCCGGCTGCGGGTGTCAGAGTTTTTGCAGAGTGAAAGCCGTAATTCCATTTCACCACCGCGCCTTCGATTGGCCCGATCACGTCCTGCGCTTCTTTTACCGCCGCATCATCGCCCGAAATCATAATAACCGGTACATCGAAATGCCCGGCAATGGCAGCGTTGATGGCGGCTTCGGTCACAGCGACATCGTTGAGTCGCACGCTGGCCAGGTTGGCGCTGGACATCGTATGCGCACGCACCCCTGCAGGATTGTCGGTGCTGGCGTGGTAGCCAATAAAAATAACGCCGTCGAAACTGGCATCGATGCCGGCCATCATGCTAAGCGGCCGTGGCCATGAGCGTACAACCTGCACATCTTCCGGCAGCTTTTCGATCAGCAGATTCTCACCATTTCCATGCGAATCGCTGACCAAAATTTCGCCTGCGCCGGCTTCGCGTGCCGCCGTGATGGCGGTATTCACTTCCTGGGTCATAAATTCGCGAAAACGCTGGTATTCGAAACCCGACGGCCCGAGCTGATCGCCCGTTACTGCGCCAACCACGCCTTCCATATCGGCAGAGATGTAGATTTTGGGCTTGTCCTGCGCCAGGCAAAATGATGCTGCGAAAAACATGGAAAGAAACAGCAAAATGGATGATTTGTTGATCTTCACTTTTCTACTCCCGGAAACTTTTTGGTTTTTTCGATGTTTATTCAACTAAAATAATCCGGCAAAAGATTTTTCATAGATTTTTTTAACCGAACAAACCCTCGGGAGCTTCCACCTTTCCGCATTTGCTACAGTCACTTTCCTCTCTTCCAACTTTACTTTTTCAAGTACTACACAAAACCAAATGAGGTGAAATGATGAAGGGAAAATGGTCTTTCTTCCTGTTGGCAGTAGCTGTGTTTTTCTCCCAGACAGCAGTCGGGCAGACGGTATCCGGTTTTGGGATAAAAGGCGGGGTAGGTTTGGCGGACCAGAATTTTGCTTATCGCGATGGTTTTGCGAATGAGTTCAAACACAGAACCGGATTTGATGCCGGTTTCTATGTGCAATGGCTGAAGAAATCGTCTTTCAATATCCTTACAGAGTTTCATTATCTCCAAAAGGGTATGAAATCCGAGCAAATTTTAACCGGTCAGGACGGGCCGGAGCCATTGGGATCATTTCTTGTTGAAAATCGGGTCGATTATCTTTCTGTGCCGATTCTTGCGAAAGTTTCATTAAGAGAAACCACGCTACAGCCATATTTGGTGGTGGGGCCGGGTTTTGATTTTCTGCTGAGCTATGATTCTGATTTTTTCAAAGCAGTGTACGAAAAATTTAGCGCGGTTGATGTAACGGCAAATATTGGCGTTGGCTTGCAGAGTGGCCAACTGCTTTTCGAAGCGCGTTTTAGCCAAGGCATACGCAATGCTTATCAAACCGAATCGTTGCAAGTGAAAAACAGGACGTTTACAGCACTGGTGGGATTGACGTTTTAGATTTTTTTGCTTGGGGCTGTCTCAATACATCGAATTTTTGAACAATATGTGGTAGCGGCATGGATCTCTACCATAGAGATAGGCTCATTCGTTACTGCATATTTGGGGCGGCCCCAAGACAAAGCGATTTGCAGCTGCAAAACAGTGTAAATCCTTTACGCCACCGTTTCTGCTGACTTTTTTTGCGCGGTATCGCGCTGCAATTCCCGCTTTAAAAATTGCCCGGTGTAGGATCTTTCCACCTCCGCAACCTGCTCCGGCGTGCCTTCCGCTACAATCTCGCCGCCACCGTCACCGCCTTCCGGACCGAGATCGATGATCCAGTCCGCCGTTTTGATGACGTCCATGTTGTGTTCGATCACCAGCACGGTGTTGCCTTTGTCTGCCAGCCTGTTGAGCACACTCAGCAACATTTTGACATCTTCAAAATGCAGGCCGGTGGTGGGCTCGTCGAGGATGTAGAGGGTGCGGCCCGTAGCCACTTTCGACAGCTCGGTCGCCAATTTGACGCGCTGGGCCTCGCCGCCGGAGAGTGTGGTGGCCTGCTGGCCGAGGTGAATGTAGCTCAAACCAACGTCGAGCAGGGTTTGCAGCTTACGGCGCACGCGTGGAATGTTGGCAAAAAATTCCAGCGCTTCTTCAACGGTCATGTCCAGCACGTCGGCGATGGATTTGCTGCGATACTTGATTTCGAGGGTCTCTCGATTGTAGCGTTTGCCTTTGCACACTTCACAAGTCACATACACATCCGGCAAAAAATGCATTTCAATTTTGATGATACCATCGCCCTGGCAGGCTTCGCAACGTCCGCCTTTGACATTGAAGCTGAAGCGGCCGGGCTTGTAGCCGCGGATTTTCGCCTCACTGGTTTGGGTAAACAGGTCGCGGATGAAAGTAAACAGACCAGTATAGGTGGCTGGATTCGAGCGCGGCGTGCGGCCAATCGGTGATTGGTCGATATCGATGACTTTGTCGATTTGTCCCATGCCTTTGATCCTGCTATACGCTAATGGCTGGGATTTGGCGTGCATGATTTGTCGCGCCAGAGCTGCATAGAGTGTCTCATTGACCAGCGTGCTTTTGCCGGAACCGGATACACCTGTAACTGCGATAAATTTTCCGAGCGGAAAAGTCGCTTCCACATCCTTGAGATTGTTGCCGGTCGCACCCATCAAGGTCAGGTGCAAGCCATTACCGGGTCGCCGCTTTTTTGGCACGGCAATCGCCTTGCGACCGGAGAGATAGGCGCCGGTGAGCGACTTTTCGTTGGCTTCTATCAAAGCAGGCGGTCCGGCAGCCACCACTTCGCCGCCATGCACGCCGGCGCGCGGGCCAAGATCGATAATCCAGTCCGCCGCTTCGATGGTATCGTAGTCGTGTTCGACCACAATCACCGTGTTGCCGAGATTGCGCAGCTTTTGCAATGTGGCAATCAGGCGCGCATTATCGCGCTGGTGCAATCCGATCGACGGCTCGTCCAAAATGTACAGCACGCCCACCAATTGGCTGCCGATTTGGGTGGCCAGCCGGATGCGCTGCGCTTCGCCGCCGGAGAGTGTGCTGGCGGTGCGGTCCAGGGTGATATAATCGAGGCCGACGCTGTTGAGAAAGCCCAGCCGTTCGCGGATTTCTTTCATGATTTGGTGAACGATGTGCTGCTCACGCTCACTCAATTGCAGCGATTGAAAAAAGTCGAGGCTGCGGCTGATGGACATCTTGGTGACATCGTGGATGCTTTTTTCGGCGACCTGCACGGCCAAAACCTCTTTACGCAGGCGCGCTCCTCCGCAATCCGGGCACGGCAGCACATTCATAAAACCTTCGATCCAATTGCGAATATAGTTGCTGTCGGTCTGCTTGTAGCGGCGCTCGAGATTGGGAATGATGCCCTCGTATTTGCCGTGAAATTCAGCCTGGACCTTGCCATCCGAACGCTCGTAGGCAAAGCGCAATTCGCGTTCCCCTGTGCCGTACAGAACCACATGTTTTTGTTCGTCGGTCAACGTTTCCCATGGCGCATCCATCGAAAAATCAAATTCGCGTGCAACCGTTTTAAGCTGGCTGAAATACCAGCCGTCGCGGCTTTCACCCATGGATGACAGCGCACCACTATTGATGGACAGGCGCTGGTCGCCGACGATCAAATTGGGATCGACTTCCATTTTTGTGCCGAGACCATTGCAGACTTTGCAGGCACCGTACGGACTGTTAAACGAAAACATGCGTGGCGCCAATTCTTCGACCGATATGCCACAATCGGCACAGGCATAGTGCTCGCTGAACAACAGTTCCCCCTTCGAAGGGGGATTAAGGGGGATGTTCTCCTTGTCAACTATGTCAATTAATACCAGGCCGTCGGCAAGGTGCAGTGCCGTTTCGATCGAATCAGTGAGGCGGGTTTTCATGTTGGGCTCGGCGATCAGCCGGTCGATGACGATCTCGATGTTGTGCTTGAATTTTTTATCGAGTTTGATCTCTTCGGACAGATCGCGCACATCGCCATCGACGCGTACCCGCACAAAACCGTCCCGGCGCGCCTCTTCAAATATTTTGGTGTATTCGCCTTTGCGCCCGCGCACCACCGGCGCTAAAATTTGAAATTTGGTGCCAGACTCAAATGCCATGATGGCATCGACAATCTCCTGCACGGTCTGGCGTTCTATGGGCTTTCCACAATTGTAGCAGTGCGGCTTGCCGATGCGTGCAAACAGCAAACGCAGGTAATCGTAAATTTCTGTAACGGTGCCGACCGTCGAACGTGGGTTGCGGCTGGAAGTTTTTTGCTCGATTGAAATGGCGGGAGACAAGCCTTCAATGTAGTCGACATCCGGCTTTTCCATCAGGCCGAGAAATTGCCGGGCGTAGGACGAGAGCGATTCGACATAACGACGTTGGCCTTCAGCATAGATGGTATCGAATGCCAGGCTGGATTTGCCGGAACCGGACAGCCCGGTGATGACCACCAATTTATAGCGTGGAATTTCGACGTCGATATTTCTGAGATTGTGCTCGCGGGCACCCTTAACGATCAGCTTGTCTTTATTTGTCATGTTCGAGCGTTTTTATGCGTGGATTTTAATTCAATTGCATCGCAAATTAATTCGAGCAACGAAATATATTGTTGGTGCGTGACAACAGTATGTCAGCACGACCAGCACGCAATATAGAAAAATTTTGCAAGAAAAAAAGCGTGATATTGATAATTCGACAAGCCAGTAAAACAAAAAACCGCTGAGCTCACAGAGTCCGCCGAGTGAAAAAAGCTCTGCGCACTTGGCGAACTCAGCGGTTCAATTTATGAATTAGGTTAGCGCTAAAACGGAAACAGATGCAAGCCGGCTGAGATTAAAATACCACCGATGCTCGATGATTCAAGGCTGCCGCTGCCATCAATGCCCGCAGAGGTCAATTCGATCTCGATGGTAAAGAAGAGCTTGCTCGCCAGCGGATAGCCGAAACCGAAATCGAGAAAAAAACCTGTAGACGTTATTTTGTTGTCCGCCGTATCGTTGTTTTGTGGCAGGACCTGGCTGACGCCGGAGCCGTCGATATTGAAGAAGGAGAGTCCGAAACCGAAGAAATTCATTGCGCCGCGATCCGGAACGCGAATGTAGCGCACACCGGCATTGATCCAGCGCTCATTCCAATCGAACTGCTGTTCGATGCCATTTGTGGTTGCCGTGTTGCTCTTGTTGAACTGGCGATACTTGGCCACAATATTGTAGGTTGATGAAATCCGCCAGCTTGCATGTCCGCCATACGAAAATCCCCAGCGACTGTCGAAAGTCTGGTCGAAGCCATCGTAGGAAATTCTGAAACTCGATGCCTGCACCCCGATGGAAGTGCGCGGATTGCTGCTAGAATAGCTTCCCATCTGTCCGAACGCCAAATCAGTAGCGAATAAAACAAACAAAACAGCTGCCATGTAACGAAAATGCTTCACGATTATTCCCTCCGTAAAAGCCGGTTTGCGCGATTCCCAACAAGCACTATTGGGAAAATTTTTGTGATTCTGATAAACCTTTTCTGTGTTGGCTTTGTCTATTAGGGCAGAACCATTCTTTACACTGATTGACCATTTCACAGGTGAAACCATGATCACAGCAATTCTCATCGTGCTGGCCCTGATCATCATTTTTTTCAAAGCCCCCTACAAATCGCTGCTGTGAACGGCCGTTTGCCGGTTTCTCAAAAACTATTAAACCGTTCAAATGGCATTTGGTTCTTGAAATGAATGAGCACCTGGTGCGTTTTCCCTAAAGCTAACAGGACAACCTGCTGAACCAAAACGTTTATCTACTGCCTTGAAAGCGCCTCCAGTTTTTCAATTTTTGCACTATCCCCCAGCATAATCATCACGTCGTTTGCCTCGATCTTGGTCGTGGACTGTGGATTGTAGGCGAAGGCATCCTGCTTTTTCACTCCCAAAACAATCAGGCCGGTGCGCGCCGGAATCGCCAGCTCTTGCAGCGATTTGCCGGCAAATGCCGAGCCCGGCAAAACACAGAATTCTTCCAGGCGCAATCCCAGCTCATCATCTTTGGACATGACATCGAGAAAGCTGACGACCGTCGGACGCAGCACGGTTGCCGCCATACGCATGCCCTCGGTCAGGTTCGGCGAAATGACATGCGTGGCGCCTGCCTTGTACATTTTGCCGGCTGTGTGCGGATCGACAGCGCGCGCTACAATGGTTAGTTCCGGTTTGAGCGAGCGCGCTGAAATCACCACAAAAAGATTGGCCGTGTCTTCCGATAGCGCAGTGATGAGCCCGCCGGCATGTTGGATGTTGGCTTCCATCAAGGTATCATCTTTAGTGGCATCGCCCTGCAAAATGCACAGACCTGGATGCAGCTCACGGACCTGGTCAATAACGTGCTGCCGTTCTTCCAGCACCACCAGTGATTTTTTGGTTTTCATAAACTCATTGATGACTGTTTTGCCGGTTTCGCCAGCGCCGCATAAAATCGTGTGCCCGCGCAGCTTTTCGATTTCATTTTTCATTTTTTTATCTCGATATGTAGTGAGAAACTGTTTGCGAACCAGGAAGCTGGTGACGATAGCCGAGAACATGGCGAGAATGACCAGGCCGGTCAAAATGATGACCATCGAAAAAAGCCTGCCGCTCCAATGCAGTGGCCCGACTTCACCATAGCCCACAGTCGAAAATGAAATGAATGTCATGTAAAGTGCATCGTGCCAGCTCCAGCCCTCGATCAGCATGTAGCCAAACATGCCAATCAGCAAGAGCAAAAGCAGCGCCGTCAGAACAGCCAGGAAACTTTTCCAGCCGTAAACAGCATCATCGATCATAAGGCGACTTTATTTTTGCCAAACGCATTTTTTGAAAGACCAAATAAAGCATCGTGCCGATAATTACACCGGCAATATTGCAGGCCAAATCGTTCATATCGACAGCGCGACCGGGCACGAAATACTGATAAAGTTCGTTCAGGGTGCCATAGCCGATGCCTAAAAACAGCGCCGAGAATCCTGGCAATGCCGCAAAAGCGCCCGGATGGAGATCGATAGCAAAATAGAGCAAAAATCCAAGCGGCATATAGCCCGCTGTGTGCCAAAATTTGTCGCTCACAGCCGGCGTGATGTCATCGGTGGAGAAATTCGGGATGGACGAAAGTGCAAGCAGAAGCAGGGCGTAGAGTGCCGGCAGCAGCCAGGCGTGATGTTTTTTGAACATATGGATCATTAGTTAGCAAATAAAAATTTCGATTTCGCGAGTTCAATTTAATAGGCCATCTTGGCCTCAGCCTGCAAGAGCTTAAAGGCCGGGCCAAGCGTATCGATGGTGGCGCCAGCGGTGAGCGACAACTCACCCATGCGCTCGGCAGCCAAATCTCCAGCCAGGCTGTGCACAAACATTCCGAGCAACAGCGCGTCTTCTGCGGCGATTTGTCCAGTCAGCCCGGCCAGCACACCGGTCAGCACATCGCCCATGCCGGCGGTTGCCATGCCCGGGTTGCCTGTACTGTTGACGAAAACCTGCCCGTCCGGCAAGGCTGCCACCGATGGCGCGCCCTTCAGCAGCAAATGGAGCTGGTGTTTGCGGGCGAAGTCACGCGCACGGTGCACAGGTTCGTGCGCAATCGCCTCCGCCGAAAGCCCGCTCAACCTGCTGAACTCGCCGGGGTGCGGTGTTAAAATGGTTTTGCCTGCGCGTTTCTTCAAAATGTCTGTCTCCCCGGCCAACGCATTCAGGCCATCGGCGTCGATAACGAGCGGGCCTTCGAACTTTTCGATCAACCTAAAGACTATCTCGCGCGGCCCGTTCCCTTGGCCGAGTCCCGGACCGGCAGCAACCACTGACGCCCATGGCAGTTTGGCTTCGACCTCCGGCCAGGCTTGTGCGGCAACCATGCCATCTTCCGAAGCCAGCGGCAGTTTCATCACTTCATGCAGATTCACGCCAATGCTGTTTGCGATTTGAGCTGGCGCGGCCAAAACCACCAGCCCGGCTCCGGCTGCAAGCGCGGATTTGCTGCACAGTGCTGCTGCACCATCCATGCCGACGCTTCCGGCCACCACCAGCACCTGGCCGCAGCGGTTTTTAAATGCTGTGCGTGGCCGCTTCGGCAGCAAACCTGCCGCCATGTGCTGATCGATCAAGAAGGTCTGCGCGCCGATGCTTTCGTAAGCACGGCCGGGAAAGCCAATATCCGCCACGAGCAGATGACCGCTCTGCTCCCGGCCCGGGAAAAAAGCATGGCCGATTTTGGTGGCGCCAAAGGTAACTGTTGTGTTTGCATTAACAGCATCGGGATCGCAGACGCCGGTGTCTGCATCGACTCCGGTCGGCAAATCGATGGCCACAACATGGGCGCGGCTGCGATTGACCGCTTGCGCTGCTGTGCGGAACGGCTCGCGCAGGGCCCCTTTCGCGCCGGTGCCGAGCATGGCATCGATGATCACATCCGCAGCGGCGATTGCCGGGATGGCGTGCTCGGCAAATGGCTCTACCGTATGTCCGAGATTGCTCCATATCTCAAAGTTGAGCCTGGCATCACCTTTGATTTTTTCAGGCTTGCCAAGAAGAAACACCTGACACCCGACACCAGCCTCGGCCAAATGGCGAGCCGCGACATAGCCATCTCCGCCATTGTTTCCGGGCCCGCACAGCACGACAGCGCTTGCTTTCGCCTTATCAGCGAGCACTTGCCACGCGGCATCTGCAACGGCCTTGCCCGCTCTTTCCATTAAAACGCAGCCCGGCAGTCCGAGCGTTTCGATGGTAAACCGGTCGACCTCAGCCATTTCGCTGGCGGTCAATAAGTACTTTTTGTTCGGTACCATGTTTTTGCCTTAATATGTTGCCCACAGTCCACACTGTTCAGGGCGATCAGCGCCAGTTTGGTGACCTGGCGCCATTCGCGTCCAGGCACGAAAATGCATTACGTACACCAGTGCGGTGGCTGTGGGAGCAGGCGTTTTACCAAGCGAATGAAACCCTTCATACAAATAATTATTATACAGTTATGCCTTGATAATCGCAATGAATTTCTGCTTGCTTGTTGTCGAATTTTCATTTATTTTTAGTAGATATGAATTCGAACCTAACACACGAACAATACGTGCAAAAAAAGTCAGATGAATCCGCGATCATCGCCAGGGCGCTGCAGGGAGATGAAAATGCCTATGCTGAAATCATGCAGCGCTACCGCAATCAGCTTTTTCATTTGATGTACAAAATGGTGCATAACCGCGAGGAGTCCGAGGACCTCGTTCAGGAAGCTTTTATGAAGGCGTTCAATGCTCTGGCTTCCTTTAATGAAGAGTTCGCGTTTTCCACCTGGCTTTATAAAATTGCCGTCAATAATTGCATTGACTACCTGCGCAAAAAGCGCCTGCAAACCTATTCCTACGATAAGCCGGTCGAGTCGAAGGATGGCGAGTTGCGGCGGGAATATCCCGACCTCGACTATATGCCGGACAAAACATTGTTGGCTACGGAGAAAACCGGCATTATCAATAAAGCGATCGAAGAATTGCCGGAAAAATATAAAACAGCCATCGTGCTGCGTCATCAGGAAGAACTCTCCTATGAAGAGATCGCTACCATTCTCAAATTGCCGCTCGGCACCGTCAAAGCTCGGATCTTCCGCGCCCGCGAAATGCTGAAGCGCAAGCTCAAAGGCAAAATCCTGCCGTAACTTCCGTCATTTAGTTTAAGCTCGTTCATCCCGAATATCTGCACGTTGCCCCGCCTGACGACAGCTCCTTTTCCCTTTTTTGTCATCAAAATGTAAAAAATAGCCCATTTTGTGCATTTGGCAGCGTTTGTTCTGCAAAAGTGATTCCGCATTTTGGAGTTTTGAAGCTAAAATAACGCGTGTAAATGTTCTTTAAATTTTTCACTGCTTTAGGATAATAGCAAAAGCAACATAGGAGATGCATCATGAGACTCAATATCCTATCCCAGATTATCGACGCATACCATGACTTCCAGTCGAATGATTTCGATGATTATCGCAACGATTTCGACACCAGCAATACTGAGGTAGAGGATCCACTCGGTGGCTATGATGGAATCACAGACTACGACGTCAATAATCTGGATCCAGACACGGAATAGCGCAAAAGCGCGTCTTTGTGCACGCATATTCCAATTCCAACGGGCTGCGCAGGGATGCGCTTTTGCTCATTTTTTTAAAGCAGGAAAAACGGGAACTTTTGCATCGATTCAAGTCCATTCAGCCTAAGGTGTTATTCAATTTGGAGAGAATGATTTAACCCAATTCGCAACCACAGGCGCCATGTCCATGCCGACCTGGCTTGCAACACCCCGCACCACACCTCGCATTCATCCAACAAATGGCATGGTGTTTATAACAGCACTGTAACGCCTCGCCAATGCACCCCATGAAAGTGTGTTTTAAGCTTGTATTTCAACCATAATTTATTTATTTTCAGCTAATTTGCTTCGAATGAACGCCGAATTTTAAATCGAATCCGGTAAGATAAGCGTTGCGCCAGCCAAGGAACGATGGCATTCGATGCGAATGATCTGCAAAATCAGGACGGTTGTTGTTTTAAAATACGGACATGCAAAATGAATAAGATGAGATGTTTACGCTCGCTTTTTGCGCTGTGCGCCCTGTTTCTGGCATCCACACTTTCAGCGCAAACCACCCCATCGCGTGCTGATTCCTTCACCATTCAAGCGCTCAAAGCCCAACCTGGCTCGAATTCCCTGTATGAAATTGCCTTTATCCCACGCGATACATTGGCAACCGATGCGGAAATTGTCATAAATTTTCCCGCAGCATGCGCATTATCTGAGCTTGAAATCGCCGGATCATCCGATATCAACGGCGGATTGCAATTAACGCGGGACGGCCAGCAGGTGACTGTGCGTCGCAGTGGTTTGGGTGATGCTCTGCCGCCGGGCCAACGTGTGAGTTTGAAACTTGGCATGATTGGCAATCCGGAGGACCTGAACGCCAGCTATGCCGCCGAGGTCACCGTGCAGTCTTCAGCGCAAGCTGCTCCCAACGCCACCCAGCGTATCGTGATCGGGTTTTGATTTAGCTAATGAAGATTTAAAAGTGCATCAGTGGCAAACCGAAGTGATTCTCATGCCCGAAGATGTTATCTACCACAATCCACGCTGCAGCAAGAGCCGGTAAACGTTGAAGCTGCTGAATAGGATGTGATCAAGGTGTTATTTATATGTTGAGTTACGATTGAAAAGGAGCCACCATGAAACTAAAAGTAATTATTCATGAAGCTGAAGAAGGTGGCTATTGGGCCGAGGTTCCGTCCATCCCCGGATGCGCTACTCAAGGTGATTCCTTTGACGAATTGCTCAGTAACATTTATGAAGCTGTTGAAGGTTGCCTGTCAGTAGATGTTCAAGACATCGCTGTCTCTGGTAAAGACAGAATCATGGAGATCGCTGTTTGAAAGCGGTTAGCGGAAAACGATTCTGTCGCATCCTGGAATCCAAGGGGTGGCAATTGAAGCGTATCAATGGAAGCCACCACATATACGCTAAAGCCGGAAACACTGCCCGCATTTCTGTGCCTGTTCATGGCAATACGCCTTTAAAAACAGGGCTGCTGCGGCACCTGATGAAAATAGCTGAAATTGAAGAATCAGAGTTGTAAAGCCGCATAACTTTAAAAAATTAGGCAAATTCTCCCATGGCTCAAAACGTCATTTATCACAATCCACGTTGCAGCAAGAGCCGGGAAGCGCTGAAGCTGCTACAGGACAACGCCATGCCGGTGGAAATCATTGAGTATTTGAAAACACCGCCATCGGTGCATGTGCTCGATGGATTGTGCACGCTGCTTGGTCTGACGCCGCAGGAATTGCTGCGCAGCAAAGAGAACCGTTTCAAAGAACTCAGTTTGTCATTAAAAGATGCGCGTTCGCGGGAAGAGTGGCTGCAGATTTTGGCAGACAATCCGAAGCTGATCGAGCGGCCGATTGTGGTCTACAACGGCAAGGCAACGCTCGGCCGGCCACCACAACGCGTGCTGGAGTTGAAATCATAATAGGGCTTTCTGATGTGAAAATGGAGTCCGCAATGAAAAAGATTGTCATATTGTTTACTTGGTGTGCTCTCCTGCTCAGTTGCGTACAGGAGCAAAAGCAAACGCCGCAGATGGCCGCAACCACAGATAACGGCGAGTGGTTTTTTCTGCAAAAGGAAGATTTGGCTGCCGGTACGCACCACACCCGCCATGCTGAAATTTTTGGCACCTATGTCGATGGCTATAATGATCTGGTTTTGCGCGGTATTGATAAAGTGCAGCAATCCGCGATGGACGGCGGTGGCTATTTTATCGGCCTGAAGGCCGATCCACCGGAATCACCGGTAGGTTATCCTTTGCAACTTTTTGGCAAGCCCTTGTTGGAACCGCCGCGTAGTACGAGCTATTGCAGCGGCGCAACCTATTCGGCTTTTGTCGAAATGTTGAACATGCTTTATGGCGACAGCCTGCAAGAATTGTCGGCAGATCGACTGGAGGCGCTGCGCATGCAAGAGCCGGATGGCGGACGGCGCGAAGACGAAATCAAATTTTGGGGCAAGTGGAATGATGACGGTTTTGGCAATCATTTTGCACTGGTGCAATACAGCCAAATGGGCACGACCATCAAGCCGATCCATGCACGCCCCGGTGATTTTATGAATATTTCCTGGAAAAAGGGCGGCGGGCACTCGGTGGTTTTTCTGGGCTGGTACATCGATGAAAACGGCGGCAAAAACGTGGTGTACTGGTCCAGCCAGACCGGCACCAACGGCTTCGGCGACCAAGTTGTGCCGATTGAACGCATCAAGTCGGTTAAAATCGTGCGTCTCACCGACCCGGATGCATTGTATCGATTCGACATCGCCACGCAGGTAGATGATTCGATTCCGGGAGATGAAATCGAGCTGTAAGCTGCAAACAAAAAAACTCAAGTAACTCTTTTTTGACCGTTCACAAGCAAATGCGTTCGCCATTAAAGCAATTGAATTCGGAACCTAATTACTGCAGGGATGCAAAATGAGAGTAGCCATGTGGCGTCAATTGTTCGCAGGAATCATCTTAATTCTTATCACCAGCTCCGCTTTTGCACAAGGTGTGCTGACCGGAGTCGCGGTGACGCCATCCAATCCGTCCGCAGGCGCTGCGACGGTATATACCATGACCTTCACACCGGATATTCTGGGCAGCGGTGTGCCCGCCGATGGTCAGATACGTTTTGTTTTTCCTGCCAATTTTGATCTTTCCGGCGTAGAAATCGCGCAGAACGTCACGGGTCTCGATGGCGGCTACGCGGCTATTACAGCTTCAAATGATACGCTTGTTTTGCAACGCGATGGCACCGGCACTGCGTTGGCGGCCGGCGCGCCAGCAATTCTAAAGCTGGCCTCCGTAATCAATTCCACTCAGGCTGCGGACACTTTTGCGGTGCTGGTGGAAACGCTCGACAATCTCGGCATCGCCATTGATGGCCCGACCTCTTCGGCAACATTCGCCATCACCGCCGCTGTGGCAAATCAAATCCGGATTCTGGTCGCAGCCAGCGGCGACACTTCGGCATTTCTGACCACCGCCTTCACCACCGGTGATACAGCGCTGATTCATGCTGCCAGTTTTGATATCTTCGGCAATTATATACAGGATGAAACCGTCAACTGGAGTGTGAGCGGCGGTATCGGCACTGTTTTGCCGGCCACTGGTGACAGCACGCTTTTTACAGCAACAACGCCTGGCACAGGTCAGATTGCTGCAGACCATCCCACGCTAAGCGATGGTGTGACCGCCATTCTGACGGTGAGCGCAGGTGGATTGGCGTCGATTAAAATTGTCGAAGGACCTTTTGGCGACGGACCGGAACTGGACACCAGAACGTTGACAGCGGATGAAACGATGACCTTGCATGCTGCGGGGTATGATGCGCAGGGCAACTATCTCGGCGACCAGAATGTGACCTGGAGCTCATCCGGGGGTCTGGCGCCTGCGGTTGCAGCCACAGCGAATACGATCACGTTCAGTCCGACCACGGCCCCGGTTACCGGCATCATCATCGCCAGTCACGGCACGGCCGGCAGCGATGCCACCGGCACAATCACAGTGAATCAGGGTGCAGCCAACTATGTGAAGGTTTTAAGTGATGCCAGTGGCAACACCAATGAGGTGCCGACTGCCGGTTTGACCACAGGTGGCCAATTGACTGTGCATGCGGCCAGTTTTGATGCCGACGGCAACTACATTAATGATGTCAGTGTGAGTTGGAATCTGAGCGGCGGCATCGGTTCGCTTTTCCCGCAGAGCGGCGTTTTCACCACGTTTACAGCCGAAAAAGTGGGCTCAGGACAAATCACTGCCGACCATGCAAGCTTGTTGGATGATGCCACCGGCACCATCACGGTGAGCGCAGGCACCCTGGCCTATATCCGCATTTACGAAGGCCCATCCGGCAATACCACCGAATTCAGCTCTACCAATTTGAAAGCAGACGAGTCCCTGACTCTGCATGCGGCTGGATTCGATGCGCAAAACAATTATATCGGCGATCAGACCGTGGCCTGGTCGCGCACCGGCACGCTTGCACCGGCATTCAGCGATGTGGCGCCATCGATTACGTTCAATCCGACTATGGCGCCGGCTACCGGCACGATTTCAGCTTCGCATGGCACGGCAGGCAGCGACGCGACTGGCACGATTACCGTAACGGTTGGTAACGCACATCATATTAAAGTGTTGAACAGCACTGGCGGCAACACATCTGAAGTCAACACGGCAGGATTGACGGCCGGCGATAAGCTGACTGTACATGCCGGCAGCTTTGACTCAGACGATAACTACATCGGTGACATTACAGTGTCATGGGGCGTGTCAGGCAATATCGGCACCCTGAGCGCAACATTAGCAATTGCAACTGAGTTGACGGCGACCACGCCGGGTTCGGGGCAAATTTTTGCCGACGATGCCGGCCCGTTGCTCGGTGATGCAACCGGGGTGATCACCGTCAATGCAGGCTCTGTCGCCAGTATCAAAATTGTTGAAGGCTTAAGTGGCGATGGACCGGAGCTGGCGGCAAAATCTCTGACGGCGGACGATATATTATTTGTGCACGCTGCCGGCTATGATGTTCAGGGCAATTATGTCGGTGATCAATCGGTAACATGGGGAAATACCGGCACGTTAATGCCAACCATCAGTGCAACCGGCACATCGGCAGCTTTTAATCCGAACACAGCACCGACCAGCGGCACCATCACTGCCTCACATGCGACGGCCGGCAGCGATGCCACCGGACTGATTTCGGTCACGACCGGCGTTCAGCATCATGTTAAAGTACTGAACGGCATCAGCGGCAACACGGCCGAGGTGACCAGCGTCGGCCTGGTGACCGGTGATCAGTTGACGGTTCATGCAGGCTCTTTCGATGCGGACGACAATTATATCAGCGACGTATCAGTGGATTGGGATCTCAGCGGCGGCATAGGCAGCTTGTTTCCATCAAGTGGTATGTCCACGACCTTTTCCGCAACCACCGCTGGCACCGGCCAGATCACCGCAGATCATCCGACACTTTTTGACGATGCGACCGGCACAATTTCGGTAAGTGCGGGCTCGCTGGCCTTCGTGCGCATTGTCGAAGGCACCAGTGGAAATGGCCCTGAGCTCGACACCAAAACACTGTCAGCAGACCAGACATTGACGGTGCATGCGGCGGGCTACGATGACAACAGCAATTACATCGGCGATCAAAATGTAACCTGGACCAGCACCGGTTCATTGGCTCCGGTGGTCAATGAAACCAGCCCAACATTTACCTTCAATCCGACAACAGCGCCAGCCAGCGGTACGCTTTCGGCGGATCATGCTACCGCAACGGACGATGCGACCGGCACCATTACCGTATTAGTGGGTTCGCAAAATCGCGTCAAGATTTTAGATGGCCCGAGCGGCAATACCAGCGAAGTGACCACGGCCGGTTTGACCACCGGTGGCACGCTGACTGTGCATGCTTCCAGTTTTGATGCAGATGGCAACTACATTCAGGATGTGTCCGCTTCGTGGAGCGTGAGCGGCAGTATCGGTACTTTAAGCAGCCCCAACGGTGTCGCCACAACACTGACTGCGACCACACCCGGCTCAGGCATTATCACGGCTGACCACGCGACCCTGGTCGATGATGCCACCGGCATAATCACAGTCAATCCGGGAACGCTCGATTACATTTTGATTGTCGAAGGCCCGACAGGGAACGGGCCGGAACTGGCAGCCAAGAACCTGACCGCCGATGAAGCGCTGACCGTTCATGCTGCAGGCTACGATGCGCAGGGCAATTATATCGGCGATCAAACCGTGACCTGGGGCAGTACCGGTACACTCGCGCCAGTGATCAGTGGCAGCGGAACGAGCTTTACCTTCAGCCCAACCACCGCGCCGGCTTTTGGCACCATTACCGCAGACCACGCGACGGCAACGGACGATGCGACGGGCACGATTTCGGTCGATGTCGGGACAGCGCACCGCGTGAAAGTGTTGAGCAATATCAGCGGCAATACAAGTGAAGTATCTACCGCCGGCTTGACCACAGGTGGCACACTGACCGTGCACGCCGCGAGTTTCGATGCGGATAATAACTATATTCAGGATGTTGTAGTCGGCTGGAGCGTCAGCGGCGGTATTGGCTTGCTGAGTGCAAACAATGACATCTCCACAATCTTGACAGCTACCGCACCGGGATCAGGGCAGATAACGGCAGATCATCCGACTCTGATTGATGATGCCACGGGCACCATTACAGTCAACTCTGGATCGCTGGCCTTCATTAAAATTGTCGAGGGACCGGGCGGAAATGGTCCGGAACTCAACACAAAGTCCTTGACAGCAGACGATGTGCTGACCGTACATGCTGCAGGGTATGATGCCCAGGGCAATTACATTGGTGATCAGACAGTAACATGGGCGAGTTTAGGAACGCTGGCGCCTGTACTCTCCGGCAGTGGCCCGAGCATAACATTTAATCCAACTACAGCACCGACTGCCGGAACGATTTCGGCCACGCACACGACTGCGGGCAGTGATGCCACGGGAACCATTACAGTTGGCGTCGGCAGTCCAAGCCGGGTGAAAGTGCTCAGTGGCGTGAGCGGCAATACGGCAGAGCTGACGAGCGCCGGACTGACCACCGGCGGCACGCTCGTTATGCATGCAGCCAGCTTTGATGCGGATAATAATTATGTGCAAGACGTTTCAGTGGCCTGGAGTGTCAGCGGCGGTATCGGCGCCACCAATCCTGCCACTGGCATATCCACAACCTTGACGGCAACCACGCCCGGCACCGGCCAGGTAACTGCAGATCATCCGGTTCTGATCGATGATGCGACCGGCACCATTTCAGTGAGCGCCGGAACGCTGGCATCCATTCGCATTGTCGATGGGCCATCCGGAAATACCGCTGAAGTGACGACCCTCAACCTGACGGCAGACAATGCGGTCACGGTGCACGCCGCCGGTTACGATGCGCAAGGCAATTACATTGGAGACCAAACCGTCGATTGGGCCGCCTCCGGCTCCTTGACCCCCGCTCCGAGCGGCACAAGCACTTCGTTTACGTTTAATCCGACGCTTGCGCCTGCCAGTGGCAAAATTGCAGCAACCCATGCAACTGCCGGTACCGATTCAACTGATTTGGTATCTGTGAGCGTCGGCAGTGCGCACCATATCAAAGTTCTCGCCGCCACCTCCGGGGAAACCAGTGAGGTGAACCTAGAGAGCCTTGCGACTGGTGATTCGCTGGATGTGCATGCAGCCAGTTTTGATGCCGACGATAATTACCTTGCAGATGTTTCTGTTGGCTGGAGCGTTAGTGGTGGTATTGGTTCGCTTGCTCCACTCAATGGTGTTGCAACCCGGCTAACAGCGACGACGCCGGGCACAGGTCAGATTACTGCCGATCATCCGACATTGATCGACGACGCCACAGGGACCATCACGGTCGCCAGCAGCGGATTGGCGTACGTTCGTATCGTGGAAGGTCCGGCTGGCGATGGCCCCGAGCTGACCACCCGCTCGCTCACGGCAGATCAAACTTTGACCGTGCATGCGGCCGGGTATGATGCCAACGGCAACTACCTCGGCGACCAGGAAGTGGCATGGGGCAGTACCGGCACGCTGTCGCCACCTTTAAACGGCACAGCCACCTCAATTACCTTCAGCCCAACGACTGCGCCAGCCACGGGTGCGATAACGGCTGATCATCCGACTGCGGACGACGATAACACCGGCACTATTTCTGTTGGCGTGGGCGGCGCCCAGCGTATTAAAGTTTTGAGCGGCGCCAGCGGCAGCACCAATGAAGTGCTGACGAACGGTCTTACCACCGGCGGCGCGTTGGTCGTGCACGCTTCCAGTTTTGATGCGGATAACAATTATATCACAGACGTTTCGGTGGACTGGACAGTAACCGGCGGCATCGGCAGCTTGACCAATGCAGTCGGTGTTACCACGACGTTGATTGCAACCACACCTGGCACAGGTGTGATTTCAGCTGACCACACAAACCTGATCGATGATGCAACGGGGACAATTACTGTTTCAGCCGGTTCGTTGGCATATATCAAAATCGTCGAAGGTGCGTCCGGCAACACGCCGGAAGCGGCCGGTTTGAACTTAACCGCGGATCAAAGTATCACCGTGCATGCCGCTGGTTTTGATGCCAATGATAACTATTTGGGTGACCAAACTGTTGTGTGGAGCAGCTCCGGTTCTCTTGGCCCGGAAGTCACTGGTAGTGGTACAAGCATTGTTTTTAGCCCGACCTTGGCTCCTGCTTCCGGTCGTATTTTTGCGGATCACCCGACTGCTGCGGATGACAGCACAGGTGTGATCGCCATCGCCGTCGGCAGCGCCCAGCGCATTAAGGTATTGAGCAACGCCAGCGGCAACACCAGCGAAGTGACTTCCTCCGGCCTGACCACAACCGGCACGCTCACCGTCCACGCCAGCAGTTTCGACGCAGATGATAATTATATCACCGACGTGGCTGTAAACTGGAGTGTCAATGGTGGTATCGGTACTGTCGCTCCTGCATTAAACAGTTCGTCGACGACTTTCACTGCTACTACGCCCGGCACAGGCGTGATTTCAGCAGACCATCCAACGCTGATCGACGATGCCACCGGGACGATCACTGTTTCCTCCGGGACGCTCGCATATATTTTGATTTTTGAGGGCCCCAGCGGCAATACTCGTGAAGTGGACACCGAAAATCTGACGGCCGACCAAACGCTGACAGTGCATGCTGCAGGATTTGATGCCAGCGACAATTACATCGGCGATCAAACTGTGACCTGGGGTTCGACCGGCAATTTGGCGCCAGCGATTTCTGCCACCAGCAGCGCATTGACTTTCAGCCCGACGACTGCGCCTGCCAGCGGTGTGATTACGGCTACCCACCTAACTGCCAACGACGATGCCACCGGCACGATAGCCGTAGCTGTCGGACAGGAACGCTATGTCTCGGTGCTGCAAAATGGTAGTGGCAATACCCCTGAAGTCGGAAATGTCTCTCTCACCACCGGCGAAACGCTGGTCGTACATGCTTCCAGCTTTGATGCCGACAACAATTATGTGCAGGATGTAGCGGTTGCGTGGCTTTTGAGCGGCAACATCGGCACACTGAATCCAACAACAGGCATTTCGACAACGTTGACGGCTTCGACAGCAGGTTCCGGTGTGATTACGGCAGATCATCCGGCCATCATCGATGATGCGACCGGTTCCATCAACATTTCAGCTGGCACTTTAAGCTACATTAAAATTGTTGAAGGCCCTGTGGGTGATGGTCCGGAGCTGGGCGCACGCACACTGACGACCGATGATATTTTACAGGTACATGCTGCAGGCTACGATGCGCAGGATAACTATATCGGAGACCAGCCGGTAAACTGGTCAGTGACTGGAGGTATCGGCACCCTCAATCCGGTTTTTGGGGCGACCACTTCGTTGCGATTGACTTCCCCCGGCAGCGGCCAGCTGATTGCGGACCATGCTTCGGCAAATGACGATTCCAGCGGTGTACTCACAGTTGGTGGCGGTTCGCTTTACCGTATCAAAGTGCTGATCGGCGCGAGTGGCAATACCCCGGTTGTCACCAGCCACGGGATGACTACCGACGATGTTTTCACCGTGCATGCGGGTGGCTTTGATATAAACGACAATTACCTTGGTGATTTTTCTGTCAACTGGTCTGTTTCCGGAAATATCGGCACCCTCAATCCGGTTAGTGGTCTGTCGACCACTCTCAATGCCAATAAAGTCGGTAATGGTCAGATTCAGGCGGATCATGCTACTGCCATCGATGGTCAGAGCGGTATTATCAGTGTCAGTGCAGGGGGATTGAATTTTATCAAAGTAGTCGAAGGCCCATCTGGCGACGGCACTGAACTGGGCGCACGCACCCTTACCGCTGATCAAACTTTAACAGTGCATGCTGCCGGTTTCGATGCCGACAGCAACTATGTCGGTGATCAAAACGTGGCGTGGAGCAGCACGGGCACGCTCGCACCTGCAATTTCAGCCACTGGAACCAACATTACTTTTGCACCCACAACAGCTCCGGTAAGCGGCGCGATCACGGCGACCCATGCCAGCGCAGGCACCGATGAAACAGGTACCGTCACCGTCACGGTCGGCGTACTGCATCATGTCACGGTCTTGTCCGGCGGTTCCGGCAACACCGCTCCCGTCACGGCAACCACTCTTAATCCGGGACAGACGTTGGGTGTGCATGCCGGTGGTTTTGATGCCGACAACAATTATATTTCAGATCAAAGTGTCAACTGGTCGGTCATCGGGCCAATTGGCAATATTGCACCAGCCAGCGGCATTTCAGCGACATTTGCTGCGCAAACAGTCGGAACAGGCACCATCCGGGCAGATGCCAGCGGCGCAATATTGGATGGTGTGTCCGAAACAATCACCGTCGCGCTCGGCAATGTTGCGCGCATTCGTATTCGTACAGCGCCCAATAATGGCGGCAGCGAATTTGGCAATTTCAACATGACGGCAGATGATGATGTGACTCTGTACGCAGCCGGCTATGATGCAGGCGATAATTATTTTGGCGATGTCAGCGTAAACTGGAGCAGTACAGGCAGCTTGTCGCCACAGGTCAGTGCAACGGGCTCTTCCTTTACTTTCTCGCCAGCGGCGGGTCATGCAGATGGGACGATTAACGGGACGATCATTGCAGCCCATGCCAGCGGCGGAAACGATACCACAGGCAGCATCACTGTTTTACCGGGCGATCCGGTTGGCGAAATCACTCTGACGGCAAGCCCGAGTGGTCTGCCTGCGGACGGCTCGAGTACATCCTTGTTGACCAGTTCCGTGATTCGGGATGCCGAGAACAATGACGTTGGCGCGAACAAGCTGTTTACCGTCACGATCACACCCTCCAATTTGGGCACAATTGCAACCCCCGATGCCGATCCGGCGACACCTGGACATCAGATCGCGACCAACAGTTCGAGCCGTTTAAGCTTTACTTTCCGTGCCGGCTCGGCAGGGGGTATTGCCACAATCGGAGTCAGCAGTGGCCTGGCAGCAAGTGGCAACACCCAGATCAGTATGGGCAGCTTAAATATTCTGTCAGTTTCGACCACGCCAAATTTTGTCTCGCAATCGCAGACCGGGGTTGCAGTTAGCATGACCATTCAAAATCTCGCTGCTTCACCTGTGACGAATCTCGATGGCCAGCTGACATTTACCGGCGCAGCGGATCGAACTGGAGAATATACTGTTTCGCCGAGCGCAGGCAATCCAACCAGTGTCAGCGGCAGCTCTACGGCCACCCTCACCTATTTGGTTGATATCTCGGCCAACGCGACACTCGAGCAAGTGACGATCAATGGTTCGGTTGCCGGCGATATCGGCGGCTCGCAGGTGTCCACCGTCGGGGCGGCGACGCCCGATAGCTGGACCGTGCAACGCGCGGCAGGTGTTGCGCTCACCAGTGTCGTCACCGCACTCGATACGGTTTCGCAGGGCCAGCAAAATATTTCTTTCACGGTTCAAGCGGCAAATAGTCTTGGCCTGAGCAATGTCGCGGATGCGGTTGTCGATAGCGTGCGTTTGGTGTTCCGGCAGGGGCCGGTCGACAAAAGCGCTGAGTACATCGTCGCAGCCAACCCGGCCAATCCGACCGTGATTGCTGGCAATAGCACGGCAACCTTCAGTTTTACGGTGAACGTCGGCCTGACAGCCACGCCGGGAGATCTGACTATCGATGCTACAATCTATGCCCGTGATGGCAACTCCAATCGTGCAATTTCAGATCTCAATGCCAACACCACCGACAGCTGGGTGGTTGTTGAAGCCGATGCCTTCAATATCGTCGCGATTGTGCCGTCACAGCCGACAGTGACCGCGGGCATGATCAAAGCATGGCAAATTCAAATGCTGGTGCAAAATTCCGGCAGTTCAAATATCTCGGTCGATCTGAATGCCGCTTCAACATTTTTGCGGTTGTTTATCGGCAGCATGGATGTGACCAGTGAGTACACGATTGGCCAACCAATTGCTTTTGATCAGGGCGGCAACACTCTCGGCCCGGGCGCGACCGGCACGTTGACGTTCCCGGTCACGCAAACCGGCAGCAGCACCGGAATCGCCACTATCTCCGGCTTCGCTGCCGGCTTGGACAATTCCACCGGACTGCCAATCTCAGATAACACCAACGATGGTGGTACCGGTGATGTCCGCGTACAAACGCTCGGCGCACTGAATATCACCGGCCTGCAGCTCTCGCAGCCAAGCGTTACCCAAAATCGTGATTTTGACTGGACCATCACCGCAACCGTCACCAACAACGGTGAAAGTGCCATCAAACTCAATAGCAATCCCCCGGCGGTTTCGGTCGGTAACAGCACAGGCTACCAATTTATTCAGCCGCGATCTTTCATCGATGGCGATTCGATTCTTGCCGGCAATCAGACCAAGCAATATCGCATTACGGTCGATCAAACGGGCAGCCAGTTGGGCACGTTGCCGGTATCGCTGATGCTGGCAGGCGTCGAAACCAACAGTGATCGCGCAGTGCAGTCAAATACCGGCGGCACCAATGTCATCAGCCAGAGCCCGGCTGTCATGCAAATTCGCGAAGTGCGCGTCTCCCGCCAAACCGTGACAGCAGGCCAAACTAATCCGTGGGATGTCGTTGTGGTGGTGGAAAACACCGGACAAAGTCAGGTGAGCCTGAAAAACGATGCGACCACCAATTTGCGTTTCCGCCTCAACAGCATATTCCAAAACGATTATAGTTTTGCCCTGCAGCCCGCGAATTGGCTCGGCACCAGCTCACTCATTTTGGCGGGCAATGCTACTGACAGCTTGCGCTTCGAAATCAGCACAACTGGCTCGAATAGCGGTTTTCCGGAGCTCTGGGCGACGGTGAATGCGACCGAAACCAACAGCCAAACCAATATCACTGGTGCGGACAACGGCTCGACCAGTTTTCAGGTGCAAACTGCACCGGTTGTTAGCTACATTGCGCAAAGCATGGTCCCGGATATCGTCAATAATAATGGTTTTTACGCTTTTACGGTGCGGGTCAACAATGCCGGCCAATCGACTGTGGCGCTGCAACCATCCATCACAACATTCGAATTTACCGATGGCAGCAATCCGGTCAGTCCCACACTGGATGCCAACAAAGTTGTGAGCCTTCCGCCCGGCGATACCACTTTGACGTTTCAACAGGTACAGATTCCGGCGAATATGGCCCAGCAATCCTATACGCCGACCATCCGGCTGCGCGGTACCGAAAACGGCAACGGGTTCTCGCGTGATCTGCCAGTGGATGTGAACGAGCTGCAGGTGACAGCACCATCGGATGTGCAGATTCTTGCGACCCGTCCGAGCCAGCCCAGCGTCACCCGTGCGATGGAAAAAGACTGGACGATCACCATGCTGGTGCGCAACAACGGCGGTACCGCTGTGCAGCTCGACAGCGTCAAACTCATTCTGTTCAACGGCGGCGATGTGACCGGTGAGTACAGTCTGGTCACGCCGACACAATTTTTAGGTAGCGGTGGTGATGTGCTCAGCCCCGGCGCAACCGATTCGCTGCAATTTGACATTTTAAAGACTGGTAACAAGGAAGGTTCGACCACCATACAGGGCCGGCTTTGGGTAACGGATCAATCAAGTCAGCAGCAGCTCTTTATTCAATCTGACACTGGCGGCGGCAGTTTTGATGTGCAGGGCCCGGCCTCGCTTGCCATTACCCAAATCACCACATCGCAACCACGCGTCACCCAAAATATGACCGTAAGCTGGACCATCGACGTCGCGCTGCGCAACAACGGCGCCAGCGATCTCGGCTTGCTTCTTGATCCGGACTCAAGCAATGTAGCATTGGCTCTTGATGCTGGAGATTATCAAATTACCTATCCTGCGACACTGGTTGGCGGCGATACGACGCTTGAAGGCAACAGCGAAGATATTCTGCGTTTTATCGTTACACAAACCGGTGCACAGATGGGTGCAAACATTATTACAGCAGAAATGCGAGCCATTGAGCTCAACAGTGATGTTCACTACTTCACAGCAACAACGCCCGCAAATCAGGGCTCGGTGGTGGTGGAAACGCCGGCACAACTGCGCATCAAGGCGGTCACGGTAACCGGTGCGCCCAATTTGCCGCAGGTCAACACCAACCAGCCATTTACGGTGAATGTCGAAATCGAAAACATTGGCCAGGAAACCGCAGACAGTATCCGTGTTGCCTTGGCGAGCAATGGATCGTCCGCAATTGTGCCAACTTCCATTTTGATCGATGGCAACATTCCCGGCAACGCCACGCAATTTATCCAATTCGGTATTACTGCTTCGGCGAGCGCCAACCCGGGCGAGCTTTTCACCGCCAATCTGATTTCGGCAAGGGCCAGGAACACGAGGCAGAACGCTTCATTCGGCGCTCCGGTTGATAACAACGAGACCGTCATCGTGCAATTGCCTGCCGTCCTGCAAGTGGCTGATGTACAAACCTCCGTGGCCAGCGTTGCCGCCGAGCAAAATATCCCCTGGCAAATTTACGTGATCCTGCGCAACAACGGTACTGCCAGTCTCGATTTGGCGGCGCCGGATGCGCGTGATATCGCCTTTTCGATCGCCTCCAACGCACAACTCGATTATACCGTGGAAGCGCCGGCTGAGCTGGCCGGAGGGGGGCTGACTTTGGCTGGCGGTGCTGCCGATACCTTGAAATACATCGTGCGCAACACCGGTCGACTGGGTGGCACGGTCGATATCGTCGCTTCGGCAGCGGGTGCTGATCGCAACACCACCCAGGCGTTGAATGCGCAGGGCGCGGGCAGCATTGTGGTCTCATCGACTGCGGCTGTGCGTATTTTGCAAACTGTGTTAACTGTCAACAACACGCTCGGCAGCACCGAAACCGGATTGGTCAACACGGATCAAACCTTCAGCGTGCGGGTGGTTGCGGAAAATCGCGGTCTTGAAGATTTGGAAAATGTCGATATTTCACTTTCGACAAATGGTGGCTCGTCGATTCCGGTTTCCGGGCAAACGATCGCAACCATTCCGGTAGGTGAAACGCGGGAAGCCGTTTTTCAAATCATCGCAGCTGCCTTGCCGACCTCCGGCACCAGCTCGGAAGTTTTTACTGCGACCATTGTCAGCGCAACGGCCGCGCAGAGTCAGGAACCTGCCACCATCTTTTTGCCGGCGGACAATAACGCACAGGTGCAGATTCAGACGCCGGCAAGTCTGGCGATTTCTGCCAGCACAGATGACGATGACAATGTGCTGAGTTCGAATCAGCTGTTTGAAATTACCGCAATGGTGGCAAACAGCGGGCAGGCAGACATCGACGGCAATGGGCGCGTCACCCTGGAGCCACCAACCGGATTTGTGTTGGTTGATCCGAATCCGTCAGCGTTTGAGCAAGCATTTGCAGCGGACCAGCCAGTGGTGTGGCGGGTGCGTGCACCGGCCACAGCGGTCGCTTCAGCGCAGTTCAAAGTGCGCTTGAATCAGGCACCGTTCGACCGCAACGCCGCTTCCGAGGCAGTCGTCACCCTCGATAGCGCGGCTTTCAGTGTACAGGTTGTGGAGTTCGATCTCGCTATCACCAAGCTTTATGTAAGCGAACCGGGTGGTGCAGAAGATGACACGTTATCGACGCAACAAAACTTTATCATCACCGCCAACATCGCTTTCAGTGCCGATCTTGCCGGGCAGCAGCGCTCGATCACCCTCGCCATACCGAATGGCTATCAATTGCTGTCTGCTGCGACCATCGATGATTTCTCCGAAACAGCAAGCTGGCAGTTGATCGCGCCGGCAGAGCCGCATGCCGCACGCGCGTTCATCGCGACGGCCGAAGGCGTGACCGGACTCGGTGAGCAAAAAATTTCAAAAGATACATTGCAAGTGGCGCTGGTGAGCCGGGCTTTGGTCGAATTGTCAGCTTTTATCAGCGAGCCGCCTGGGGCGCAGGATGGCATTTTATCGCAAGGCCAGCCCTTCACTATTCGCGCCAATTTAAACAATCGTGGCACCGCCGCTGCGCTCGATTCAGGCATCGTGCGGCTGGAATTGGGGCAGACCGGCGTCACCACCACAGATGCGCTGGAACAGAAAATCAGCACCGGCGCAAACGGCTTTGTTGAGTGGCAGGCTGTGGCCCCGAACGCACTGGCCGAGGGGGAAATCGTGGTGCGGCTGATTCAGCGGCCAATCGACGAAAACACCGATTTCGATGCCGCGATTGTGCGCGAAACCTCGCAATTCAACGTCCGCACTGTTGATGCGGGCAATATCTCCGCCAGCAATGTGCAGATCATCGAACCTGTGGGCGCGACCGATGGCATCGTCAGCACCAATCAGCAATTCACTGTACGTGCTGATCTCGATTGGCAAAATGTACAGGATGTGACCGCACGTCTGCTGCTGCCAGCCGGATTTTCGACCGAAAATGAGTTCCGGTCCTACACTGCGCTCGACGGACCGGTTTCGCCGACCTGGATCGTGCGCGCTCCGGTTGCGGCCACGGCTGCGCAGCTCATCCGTGTGTCGCTGCAGGGCAATGATGCCAACAACGATACGGTCAGCGTGTCGACCACTTCTGCGCCATTGCAGGTGGATGTGGTGGATCGTGCGCTGCTGCGATTGAGCGCCGCGATTGTCGGGCCGCCCGCCGCCCTTGACGGCATTGTCAGCGTCAGCCAGGAATTCGATATCTCCGGCGAGATCGTCAACAATGGGCAGGCCAACGTGGTCGGTATCGATAGTATGCGATTGGTGTTGCCAACAGGCTATTCGGCAACAGAGCCGTTGGTCAAAGCCTCATCGAATGGCGTGGTTGGTTGGCGGGTCAGAGCGCGTTCAACGCCGTCGCCGGGCAGTGAAAGCATCACCCTGCGATTGGTGCGCCGTCCGACGGACGAAAACACCAATTTGCCTGCTGATGTCGAAAATGATGAAGTCGCCATCCCAATTCAGGCCGAGCCCAAGCGCATGCGTGTCACTTCGCTGCCGCTGGCAAGCCCCGGCCCGACGGCTGCCGGCCAGGCAGACCTGGTGATGATGCGGTTGGTGGTGCTCAATCTCGGGACGGAAAGTTCGAGCGATATTTTGCTGCGCGGCATCAGCTTTTTTGCCGAAAATCGCTTTGGCGAAGAAGTGCCGCCGAATGCCGCGTTCAAACGACTGCGCGTGACTGGTGCGGGTAATTTGAGCCAGGTTTACGCGGAAATCGCGCCATTGCCGGGCGAAAATCCACTGACCGCAACTTTCGCTACTTTTGATACCTTGGCAGGCGGGATACCGGACACCATTGACATCGTGGTCGACATTGCCGACAATCCGCAAGCCACCGATTTCCAGATAGCGATTCGCTCCAGTGAGGCCTTCGATGCCATCGATGCGGATTCGCGTCAGCAGGTGGTGGTGGAAGATGAGCTCGGCCGCACCGGCATCGATTTCGCGATGCTGTCTGCCAGCTCTGCTGTGTCCGCCGCAGATTACAACGAATTTTTCAATTACCCGAATCCGTTCCGGCCGTCGGAAGGCACCTGGTTCAATTACTATCTGCCGCAAGCGTCACAGGTCGATTTTCGGATTCTGACTCTGGCCGGTGAGCTGGTGTGGCAGCAGACATTTGAAGCTTCCTCGCCACAGGCGATACAGGGCGCGCGCCGTGGCACCAACAGCCGCATTTTCTGGGATGGCCGCAACGGCAATGGTGAGCTGGTGCTGAACGGTGTCTACATCGCCGTGCTCAAGACCAGCGCCGGCGTCGTGACGACCAAAGTAGCGGTGGCGAAGTAAGAACAGTGCTCAAAATCGTAATAATTTTGAAGTCAGGTAAAATGATGTTTGAAGAAAAAGATGTCATAGTGGAGCTCAAAAAATCTCTTGAGCAACAGTTTGGCGATACGATAAAAGATGTGATTCTCTTTGGATCGCGAAGTGCTGGCACTGCGCATGAAGATTCGGATTTTGATGTCTTGGTTATCGTTCGAAAAACCTACGATTGGCGGTTTCGCGAACAGGTGAGTGATGTTGTGTACGACCTCGAGCTGAAGTACGATATTTTAATCGACCAATTTCTCATCTCGACCGACGAATTGGAGAAATCTGTTCGTGGCGCCCAGCCAGTTTTTGTCAATGCGATCAAGAATGGTATGTATGCATGATCGAACCGGATAGCAGAGACGCACTTGTACGATACCGAATGCAACAGGCAAAGGACACTATTGAAGAAGCACAATTGCTTTTTGAGCATGATAAACTGCGAGCAGCGGCAAACCGGATTTATTACGGCATGTTTTACGCTTTGCTTGCACTCGGCAATCAGTTTCAGTTTGCGACATCCAAGCATGGTCAGTTGATCGGCTGGTTTAACAGGGAATTTATTAAAACCAGGCGGATTGATCGGAAATACGGCAAATATTTGAAGGAAGCATTTGAGGTGCGAAGCCAGGGCGACTATGATGCTTTTATCGAGTTTTCGAAAGAAAACATCGAAGCACGACTCGAACGCATGCGTGAATTTATTGCTGCAATTGAGCTTTGTATCAAGGGTGCAAATCCACCAATGAACAATGAAGAACATGATAGATGAGCGGCCTCGCCGTGCTCAAAACCAGCGCCGGCGTCGTGACGACCAAAGTTGCGGTGGCGAAGTAGATGTGTTTTGGTTCTTTTGTAAATGAGCACGCAAAAATGTTTTATGACATCTGATTGATTGTTTTTGAATTTCAATTCAAGTGGAGCAAACACAAAATTTAAGCGAGAGAGCTTCTATGACGGGAAAGTCTGAATCTGAAAAACACTTGTGGTTTCTGAACACATTGGTAAAGATACGTGTTTCCGAGTCTGAAGGCGAGGACCGAATCTCCGTACTGGAACACCATGCGCCAGCGGGCGACTCGCCACCGCTGCATATTCATCACACTGAAGATGAGATATTCCAGGTGCTGGAAGGTGAATTCCGTTTTGTCATAGATAAGCAGGAACGCCAACTCTCGGCAGGTGAATTTTTGCTTGCGCCGAAAGGTGTGCCGCATCAATATTTAGTCGAGTCGAAAAAAGGCGGGCGCTGGTTGACAATCACGACTCCTGGCGATTTTGAGCGTTTCGTACAAGCGACAGCGCGTCCGGCTGAACGTCGGGAGTTGCCAGCACCAGCTGGGCCACCAACTCCCGAAGTTGCTAAATTGCTGACCGAAACAGCAGCCAAATATGGTATCGAGATTATCGGACAACCTCTTCATTGATTATGACCATCGATGAAAAGACATATAGCGTTTTTGGTCGAAGCTGAAAAAGAATCCATGATTCGATGTTGATCGCAAAAGAAAGAGTGAGACTCATTGCGCTTTACATATATTGTTTCGAACTCCCATAAGCACGGATGCTTGGATGAATACTAAAAATGGATTGAAAATGGACAAGCCTTTTGCACAACGCCGCCAGCCGTTTTTGCGCCGATTTGTGGCTGTATTTGCTTTTGCCGGATGGCTGAGCGCCACACCGCTTTTTGCACAGAGTGGCGGCACCCAGGGCGATTTTGCCCTCGGCGCCGGTGCGCGCGCCATGGGGCTGGGTAGCGCCTATGTTGCCATGCCGTACGATGCCACGGCCGCTTTCTGGAATCCTGCCGGGTTGGACAATATCGAGCGCAGCAACCTGATCTTTTTCTACGCGCCGTTGCTGGAAGGCACCCGCTACAACTATATCGGCTATGCCTATCCGTTTGTGCAATTCGGTACCATCAGCGTCGGCGTGTTTCACATGAGCACCGGCGATCTCGAAGAGCGCGATCTGAATGGCAATTTTCTCTCCACCTTCAGCTATAGCCGTACGCAGGCATTGGTGGCGTACGGCAAAAAGCTGCCCTATTCGCTGTCGCTGGGCGCGACCCTGAAATTCGATTACCAGAGCATGGCCGATGGCACCGCCTCCGGTGGCGGCCTCGACCTCGGCTTGCTGTATTCGCCGGATAGCGATTTCCCGGTTTTGGGCGATTTCACACTCGGATTGAACCTGCAAAATGCCCTGACGCCGCGACTCAAGCTCGATCAGATTGCCGAAAATATGCCGCGCATCCTGCGTGTCGGTATCTCGAAGCCGATTCCGTTCAGCAAACCCGGCAATCACGCCAATTTATTGCTCGGTGTTCGCTTTGGCCAGCGTGACGAGACCCGCATCAATTTGGGCGGCGAGGTCGGTTTTAATGGCCAGTTTATGTTGCGCACCGGCTTCGATGGCAAGTCACCGAGTTTTGGTGGTGGCTTTCGCTACGGCAGTTACACTATCGACTATGCGCTCAATCGCGTCACCGATGCCGCCGATGTTATGGGTACCCAACACCGCATCAGCGTGATGATCGATTTCGGCAAAACCAAAACCGAGCGTGTCGAATTGTCGCGCCGGCTGGAAATTCAGCGCATTGAGGAGCAGACTGCGCAGCGCGTCACCTTGCGGCAGAAGCTCGATTTTGAAGATTTTATGAATAAAGGCAAGGCCTATTATCAGCAAGGTGAATTTTTCATTTCGATGATCCGTTTCGCCTCAGCGCGCGAAATTTTCCCGAATGATCCCGATGCCAATGCCTGGTACGACCGCGCCCGCCAAAAGGTTGAGGAAGAGCAGCAACAGGAAGTCGAGCGTGAAGTGGCGCAGGCGGAAGAAGCGGTGAAAGAGCAGTTTATCAAAGAGCAGTTCGACAAAGGCATGAAATTTCTCGAAGCCGGCAAATATTCCGAAGCCATCGTCGAGTGGCAGCGCGGTTTGGAGCAAGATCCGGAGAACGAATTGCTGAAAAGCTGGATCGATAAAACCGAAAACGAGATCATTGGGCAGGTTTCCGAAACACTCGATAAAGCCAAGGCTGCCGAAGCACAGAATCGTTTGACGGTCGCGCTCGAATACTACGATCAGGCAATCCGGCAAGGCTTGCGCGACGACAGCGAGCGCCAGGCCATCGAAGAGCGCATCGCCGAATTGCGCCGGCAGTTGACCTTTAACGACATGTTCCGTCAGGGCCTGACGGACTACATCGAAAAGAATTACGCTTCTGCGATGAAGAGCTTCCAGGAAGCACTGAAAATCGTGCCGGACGACAAACGTGTGCAGCAATATCTCGACGATGCTGAAGCGCGCGCCAATGCCCGCATCATCGATTTCCCGGATGAAAATTTCCGGCGGCGTTTCCTCGAAGCAGTGCGCTTGATTCAGCGTGAAGATTATAGCGCAGCGTTGACCATTCTTTCCGAACTGCAACAGCAGCAACGCTACAACAAGCGTATTTTGGACGCCATCGATTTGGCGCGAGAACGGCAACAGAAGAAGTAAGTTGTGAGCAGTATTTAGTTCCTGGTTATTCGTGTTTGGTGTGGTTCCATCAACAACGAAATACGAATTTCTAATTACTGATCACGGCTTACTGAATCCACGGAGGGTATCCTTGTTCAGAAAAGTCACAAAAGAACAATTGCAGGTTCCGGCTCACATCGATTATCTGGCTGAGCTGAGAGAGTTTATTTCGGAGGTTGGCAAAAAGCACAAACTCTCCGAAAGCATGATCAAATCGTTCAAACTGGCGATCGATGAGGCCGCGACCAACATCATCCGGCACGCCTATCGCGATGTGGAAGATGAAGATACGATCACCCTGCGCATTATCGTGCGCAAGGAGAGTGTCACGGTTTGTGTGATCGATCGTGGCAAGCGCTTCGATCCCCGCAATGTTAAGGAACCAGACCTCAACCGCTATGTCGAAATCGGCAAGCGAGGCGGGCTAGGTATTTTTATCATCCGCAAGCTCATGGATGATATCGAGTACCGCACTACAGCGGAAGGCAACGAACTGCGCCTGACCAAAAACCGCGAAGTCAAAGCGCAAAGCCGGATTTCGCGCTGGATGCCAGCTGGTTTCAAAGCCATGTCACTGGGGATGAAAACCCGGTTTTGGGCAAAAACCTGCCTGTTCATGGTCTTTGTTGTTGCTGTTTTTGTTGGCGTCTCTTTTGTGCAAATCGCTGAGACGGTGCTGAAACAGCAAATTCCAACTTGGAATATCGTCGCCAGCCAGATTGCAAAAACGCTGGAAGAAGACAAGACAATCCTGGAAGACCTGACAGGAGGTCGCGCCAACCAATTGCTGAATTCGCTGATTTCCAAGCGTAAAGATGAAATCATCGAAGCGGCGCTGGTTGATTCGGCAGGGCAGTTGCACGGCGACAGCGAGCTCGGCAAAACTTTTACACAATATGATTTCGCGCCATTCGGTGATGAAAAACAAGTCGATCCATTTCTTTATCAATATCATATCGCAGCCGACTCATCAGGCTCACGCACCGCAATATACGATTACTTCCCACCGGTTGAAATTGTCCACCCGAATCACGGCAAAATAAACCTGCATTTGCGTGTTCAGAAAGCGTATTTGGATGAAATGATCGCCGCTGAGCGCTGGCGCGTCTTTGAGAATGCGCTGTTTGTTTTAGGCATCGGCTGCATTGGCTCGTTTTTACTGATTTATTTATTGCTGAATCCGATGCGCAAATTGGCGGACTTTGTGCGCAGCGGTGGCGAAGCGGCGATTTCCGATGACATCGAGATCGATCCGAGCTCGGATATCGGTGAGATCGCCAAAGCCTTCTCCGATATTACAGCCAAGTTTCGCGAATCCCAGCGCAATCTGGCTGAACAGGAACGCTTGCAGCAGGAGATGCAGGTAGCGAAGGAAATTCAGCAGACGCTTTTGCCGAACGAATTCCCTGATTTGGAAGGCTATGAAATCGCCGGGCATTATGAATCTGCCGAATTGGTCGGTGGAGATTATTATGATTTCGTCGAAGTGGATCGTGATACCCTCGGCATCGTGGTGGCTGACGTGTCGGGCAAAGGCGTGCCGGGTAGTATGGTGATGACGATGATTCGCCAGGCGTTGCGCACGGAATCGCGCGGGGTTAAAAACGCAGCGGAAGTGCTTTCCCGCCTCAATGATTTGGTGGTCGGCGACATGCGCAAAGGTATGTTCGTGACCATTTTCTACGTGATCATCGACAGCAAGCGGCGACGATTGAATTTTGCCAGTGCGGGCCACAATCCGATGATTCTGTATCGTGGCTCGACCCAAAAGACGTATTATCTGAATCCGCGCGGCTTTCCGATTGGCATTGAGCTTCCGGATAAGAATCTTTTTCGCGAGTCGATCGAAAGCGACACCATTCAGCTTGTTGAGGGCGATTTGGTGCTGCTGTACACCGATGGCATTACTGAAGCGATGGATGAAAAGCGTGATTTGTACGGCGAAGAGCGCCTGCTGGATGCATTGCGGCATCACGGTGCTATGCGTGCCCAACCTTTTACAGAAAAACTCAGCTCATTGATTCAATCTTTTACCGGTGGCTTCCCTCAATCGGATGACATCACTTTTGTGGCTGTTCGAGAAAAGACCACGCTGCAAAAGGAAGAATTGCGACGCGCCAAGCAGGCATACACTCTGATTTCGGAAGGCAACAGCATTCGAAGTGCCTGTGAGATCGCTGGCATCAGCACATTTGCATACTACAACAAGTACAAGCGCACTTTTGAAGAAGAAGGCATAGAAAGCTTCGAACTCGATAAAAACGATTCGCTGGAAGCGCGCCACATCGCTATCGAGGACAAAGCCAAGATTTTCGACATTATTCGCAACCATCCGGAATATGGCGCCAAGCGCATCAGTGATGAGCTGAACAGTGAAAAATATGGCATGACCGACATTCCGGAAAATAAGATTTATGACGAATTGGTGCGCAGCCGATTGAATACGCGCCAATTGCGCGAAGCTTTTGTCGCCCGAGGGGCCAGCCAGAAGCGCCGCAGAGCGTTCAAAACACCGGGCACACCGATGCTCACCCTGGATGGCCGCGTTATCAAAAAGGGCGACCAGTTGCCGCCGACAAGCGAATTTGCAGCGCCGCGATTTGACGATACCAGTGATCGTCCGCGAAGCAAGCCGCGCATTATAGGTCAGGCTCCTTCAGAGCGACACAGCGACGAGCCGACGCAGGCCATTGACATTTTCGCCGACAAGCCATTTGAGCAGGAACCACGGCTGGAAGAGCACACGGAAGATGAGACCCAAGCCATGCCAGTTCAGGATCGTGATTTAGATGCGGGCGAGCCAAAAGAAACAGTAGAGCCGTTAACCGGTGATGAAACGGTGGAGCAGGAACGGCCTGATTTTGAAGAAACCGATGACGACTTTGAATTGATCGCAGAAGCACCGAAAGAAGGCGAAGAAACGTCGAAGAGCCTTTTTGCTGTTGAAGATTTACTGAAAGAAGAAATTACCCGCACCTTTGCTTCTGCTGAAGAAACGGATGACGGATCGGACAGGCAGGATGCAGAAGATGAAGCAGACCATGAAACAGATGAAGTCGCGATTGACGAAAAAACGGATGTGTTTATCGCTGGTATCGATGAATTGTTAAACGAAGATGCGCTGGATACCACAACCGTCAGCATAGATGGTGAGATCGATGTGCAATCGGAAGTGGATGCTGTTTTCAAAGCAGCGAGTACCGAAGCGGATCGCGAAAAAATACACGAAACCGAGACCAGAGGTTCGGCGGACAAGTCAAAGTCAGGCTCGAAAAGCGACAATCAGTCGACGGATATGATTCGCAGCAAGAAATCCTTGCTCTTCCGCGAACAAAAAATGACGGTCGGCTATCGCTTTTATAAAGCACAAAAGTACGATGAGGCGATTCAGGAATTCGAAAATGTTGTCGCGGAGTTTCCTGCCTATAAGAAGGCGTATAAAATTCTTGCCAATGCCTATTTCCGCACCGGCAGGTATGAAGATGCAATTCGCACCTATCAGGCGGTAAAGGCAAAAGATCCGGATGATGTTGCAGCCTACGAAAACCTCGGTATTGCCTATATCAAAACCGGCGAGGTCGAGAACGCGCTGAAACAATGGCAGGAGTTGCTGCAACTCGCTCCATATCGGCAGGATATACAGGAAAAGCTCGATTTGCTGGTCATAAAAGTCGAGCAATCGAGTGAGCGCTGACTGAGCCAGCGTTCCGGCTAAATTGTCTCCAGAAAATCCGCCAGTTTGACCGCAATGTTTTTCTTTCCTGTCATCTTTTGGGGATCATGCCCCTGCACAACCAAATGTGCGACTTGTTCACCATGCGGCCCGGATTCCTCGCCGCGATTGGCGATGACAGCGTTGTAGCCTTTTTGAATGCGGGCCTGCGCAATTCCCATCAATTCCTCATGCGACATGTTTTCCTGATATTTGAAGGTCACCATAAACAGCTCCGGATAGGTTTGCCGCACTTTTTCGATAACCTTGACCGTTTCGACCAGTTCGATTTTTCGCAAAGCGCCGCCGCTGGGTGTTTTGCCCGGCAAAACTGTTTTTGGGGCATAGTCCGCCACCGCTGCTGAAAAAATGCCGATTTTATAAGACTGGCTCGTCAGCGTTTGCATCACGGCATCGAGGTACTCATCGAAAGTCTTGATGATTTGGAAAGGCAGATAGTCCGGCGGGCGATAAGCGCCATCGCCATGGATCAGCGCGACATCTGCACCGCGCAAATACAACTCTTCCGCCATTTTCACACCGAGCTTGCCTCGGAAACGATTGGTAATCCGCCGCACGCTGTCAATGGGCACAGGCGTTGGGCCACCGGTTACCAAAATCGGCACGCCCTTCAAAGGTGACCGGCTGACGGCTCTGCAGACGGCAACCACCAGCGTGCGTTCGGCCGGTATATTGTGCTTACCGTAGTCTTCGCGCGGCGGCACAATCATAACGCCCATAGCGTGCAGCTTTTGTAGCGATTCGGTCAAAATCGAATTGTGCATGCTGCCGTGCATGGTCGGCACCACCAGAATCCGGGTTTTGTCCTGTTCCATTTTGCCCAGCGCCGATGCCAGGGTGGAGGTGATCAGGCCATCAGCGATGCCGTAGCGCATTTTGTTGATGGTATTGTAGGTTGCCGGGGCGATCAAATAGGCGTCGAAAGGCGAGCTGTCACTCAAGTGTTCGGCTGCGGCCGTCAGGCGTGTCACCACTGGGTGGGTGGTGCTCCACTCCAACGTGTCCAGGGTCGTATAGCGCAGTGCTTCCTCCGAAGCAAAAGCGATCACTTCTGCGCCCTGGCGCCGCAGCGCACGGGCCAGAAGCGGCGCTTTCATAGCGGCAATGCCACCTGTGACCATGAGCGCGATTCGTTTTCCCTTCAGGTGATCACCGTCCTGCGGCACATCGTGATCGCCCATTTTTGATGGCGGCGGCGGGGTGAAATTCCATGTTGTCATGACTGTTTCGTTACCTGGATTTTTGTTTTTGAATCGGCGACTTCACCACGGCGGAGTCGCTTTCTCAGTATTTTTGCCAACTTGTAAGTATCGGAAATCATTCCTGTATATGCAACCCGAAAAGCGTGCTCAGGATTGTTTTTGATCTGTTTGCGTGCCTGCCGAACCCAGCCGGGGATACCTAAAACCGGGTTTTGCAATCTATCGAGCAGGATATTCATCGATTCAAAATGATCGTCATCAAAAAACGGGATTTTGCGAAAGATGTGGTCGATGTCGAGCAATGGGGGGAAATCAAATGGGTCGAGGCCATTTTTTTCGCCAACCGGATTAAAGGGGAGGCGGGCTGTGAACACATCGTCGATGCAGGAGATGACTTCCGGATTTTGGTCCGACATCAGCACCAGGGATTCACGTGTAAAGGATGCATCGCACGGGTACCATTTGCCGTCGAGAAATACCACTGAAAAATAGTGCTTGATGGAGCCGCTGATGCGATTTCGGTAGCCGGTGGGCAACAACGATGCAACAAATTTGGAAGGCACAATCAGCTCGGTAAAGCCGGCTTGGAGGTGACATGCACGCAACAAGGCTGTCTGCAGGTTTGCTTTTGTTGTGCACATGCCGAAGCCAAGTTGCAAGGTTTCAGAAGCAGTGAGATTCCACGAACCAAACCGGTACGGCATGTTGCGGACGAAATGCCAGATTGCGATTGCCGTTTCCCAGGGATCTTGTCGTCGTAAAAAGGCAGCGACACGCTGAATAGCATGGTGATGGTGATCGCAGAATATTTCTGGCTGGTTGGCACGCTTCAATGATAATTTTGCCTTGCGTATTTTGATGATTGGCTCCAAAGAGATCATCAATAGCGTTAGCAAGGTCAGGCCGTTTGCCGAACGCTCGCGAAAAATCAATTTGCGCGGCAATTTCCACAAGGTGCAGCCAACAGCTCCGGCTCGCGCAGTTTGTCGGCGGCGCCCGCCCAGTAAAAAGCCAATTTCACCAAAGACATCTCCCTGGCCAATCCAGTTGCTCGGAGCATTGTCGTTGCCAAGTGAGAATTGAACATCACCTTTGAGAATGACGTACAGCGCTCGAGCAGGATCGCTTTGCCGGTAAATTATATCACCAGGCTGCATTTGAATTACTTTGCCCAAGGCAGAAAGGTCTGTGAGATCTCGAGTTCGCATGGAAGTCGCGAGTCGGGTTTCAGAAAGCATAGGTTCACTCCTTACCTAAATTCCCTGTAAGGATGGACTCAGCATTTGTAGATGGAAGGTTGCGTCGTGCTAAACCGAATTCCGAGCCATGAGTTTTGTGAAAGAAAAGTGGTGTTGTCGGGCGGTGCTGTCGAAGCGAAAGCTGCAACTTGAGAATGCGAGAGGCGTGATCAGGTCATGGTTGAAAAGCAAGTTTGCAAAGACTGCTAAAATATAATGCGAAGCGGATTTTTCCAAGCTAAAAGTTGTCGTACAAGCATGTTCTGGCGAAAAATCGTGCGAATATGGATGGAACAACGTGCAGCTCAATTTGTATAGGCGGCAAAACCGTGTTTGGAAGGCACAGCACATTCGCTTCCAAGGCTTGTGCGCTGTGTTCAATTTAATGTCAGCTTTCACAAGAGCAAGCCGCAACTGCATTTTACGTTGAGCGTGCTTGTACTGCAGAGTGGCGAAAGGTAATGAGCGCGCCATCGGCGATGCCCTCCGCACTGTGTAAAAGCGAAATCGTGTAGTCAATCGGAAAAGGATCACCTGTTTTTGGTTGAAGCGACATCACCGAGCTTGTTCGCGGTGTGCGATACTTCCGGATGATTTCCAAAATTGGCACAACTTGAGGCTGCTGCTTCCTGGTATCGATCAACCGAAAAATATCGTTGGTTGCTTCACCAATGGCTTCTCCAGTTTGGTAACCTGTCATTTCAACAGCTTTTGAATTGATTTGAGTAATGCGACCATCGTCATTTGCAATAATGACTCCGTCCGCTGTGTTTTGCAGGATTGTCCCGATCACTTGCGACTGTCGATTCAGAGCAAGTGCCTGGCGATGCGTTTCCATACTTCTGGCAAAGCTTGCCGCGATAATGCGCAGCACGGTTTCTTCATATTTTTCCCATCGGCGGACGTTTTTGCAATCGTCAAAGCCAATAAACCCCCACAGTCGATTCTTTATAATGACCGGCACAACGATCAGCGAAACAATGTCCTGCTGCATCAAAAAAATGCGTTCCGATTCAGGGAACTCAGAGATGGGGCCGTTGATCGACTGATTTCTGGATAGCAGGTCGTACCATCGCTCCATCCCAAGGGCTTTATAGCTGGCTTGTTGAAGAATGGGATTGTCAATCTGTGTTTCGTAAATATCTTTCGACCATTCGAACCGTTGACTTACGACCTGTTCGCCACTTTCCGTTTCGATGTGGTTTTCAAAGATGTAGACCCGGTCGACCTCTGCTGTTTCGCCAAGTATTCCCAGAGCATCACCGATGGTTTTATAGTAGTGACTCCCGGATATAAGAACATTCTCTGCTCGTTCAATACCGGAAATGAGCTTTTGCTGCATGAGCAGTTTTTCGTGGATATTGGGTTCTCTGTTTGAAAAGATTGGCTGAGTGTCGCTATCAAGTCGTTCGCTACTGGTATTTTTGTCTTGCTGCATGGTGCCCCTCGGATGCGTCAGGCGTCGATCAAGCTGTGGATTGTTATGCATTGTTAATTAACGACCGGTTAGCAAAAATGCGTATGGTTTGGGGAGACATTTTAACATTCCAGTGGAAGCGCGTTTGCAACAGGTGCATTGACGGCATCGGCAAAATACAGAATGGAAGAATTTTTTCGAAATTCTTTTAGGAACACCACCAATAAGCTGAATTTCGGGACGAAAGCTGGCCCATCAGCTTTCTGCTGATTTTTTCTTCCAGTTTTTTTGCAGGAAGTGATATAGGTCATGGCGCCGCTGCAAAATGCCGTTAAAAGAAAAGCCGATTTCGCGGTGCACGTAATAGGTCGTGATGCCGGCAAGCGCCAAAAATGTCAGCAGGGATGCCGAGACTGCCCCCCAAATCTGAAAATGCTGAATGAGCACGATGTTGAGACCAACATTGATAATTCCGGCTATGATGCGGGTGTAAAAGGACAGATTGGGTTTGCCTAAAGCATACAATACGGATTCGCCAAAGACATGCCATGATACAAAGAGACCGGTCAGCGCAAAATAGCGCAGCAGAGGCGCTCCTTGTTGGTATTTTTGCAAAACAAGCTCAAAGATGACGCCAGCCAGTGCAATGAGGCCGACCATCATCGCCAGCAGCACAACATTGGAATAGTAAATACCTTTTTCGTAAAATGCCCTGAAATCTGCCATACGTTTTTCGGCATTCAAACGCGAAAAAGCCGGGAAGGCGACCAGGCCCATCGCCTGTTTATAGAGTTGAAATCCGTGCCCGCATACCTTCACGGCTCCCAAAAGTCCCACTGCGGCCGGATTCAGATAGATACCGAGAATGTAAGTATCCGCATGCTGAAAAATCGATGAAGTGGTGAATGCGCCGAAGGCATATTTGCCAAAGTGCAGCATACGTTTGAGCAGGCCGAAGTCCAGCGCAAATCCCCACACCACATTGCGCCGTGCCAGCCACAAACCATACAGCGATGAGACAAAAAACGAGACCGACATCGGCAACAGCACGTCTTCCGGGCGGGACAAGCCGCGCTGAAAATGAAAGGCGAGAATCAACACAACATTGCAACCGAAATAAAGTGTTTCTGAAAAAAAATAGGCTTTCAATTGGTGGGTTGCTCTGAATATCTCGTTTGTGAGCAATTTAAAAAAAGAGGCAAACAACAATAGCGGTACAAAATAGAGCAGCGTGTGCGGATTGTCGATATGCAGAAAGGCGCTGATCGTGCGGTGGAACGGCACGATCAGCAACAAAGCACCTGCCAGAAAGCCGGCGTAGATGAGAATGGCATTGCTTTGCAAACGCAGCCGGTCAGCCGCTTCGTAGTAAAACTTGATGAACGGCTGCATCGCCAGGGCCAGGCCGAGCTGGATGATGATCAAAAAGGTCACTTGCACCAAATAGAAAGTTCCCCAGGCCTGTTCCGGCAGCACAGCGATCAACCACAGAGTGAACAGCAACCCGTATAGCGCTTTCACTGCGTTGGTGGCCAGCGTCCAAAAACCTTTATCGATGTGTTTGCTTAGCAGCATAATTCGTTATCTTTATTGGTGTTTACGAACGCCGGTAAGGATGCGCAGCATAGCGCGGATTCCAGCCCAGTTTTTCGCCGCAATCAGCATGACGAGGGCCTGCAGGAACTGCAGCAGCCAAAAAAACGGTATGGTGAACCAATGGTACCATTTGGCATAGCGTCCGAAGAATTTCAGCATGCCACGAATTTTATAAAATACTTTGAAGCCGGTCATGCCGCCAACAATCGCTTTGCCGCCACTGCTGGCGGAGATTTTATGCCAAATGCGGGCCGCCGGCTCGTAATAAATCAAAAAACCATGCTGCCGGGCACGCCAACACCAATCTGCGTCTTCGGTGTACATAAAATAGCTTTCGTCGAGCAAGCCGGTTGTTTTGATGCAGGCACGGCTGGCCAGTAGGCAACAACCGGTGACGTAGCCGGTTTCGCCAGACTGCTGATACTGTCCCGCATCCATCTCGCGAATGCCGATGTGCGCCAACAGGCCGCGTCGCAATGAAACCACAGCACCGGCGTACCAGATTTGCTGTGGTGGCTCGGCAAAATAGATTTTCGGGCCAACCATTCCGATGCGTGCATCGCTTTGAGCACGCGCAACCAGATGCTGCAGAAATGGCGGCTCGACCAGCGTGTCGTTGTTGAGCAGCAACACATAATCAGCATCGTTTTTTAGCGCCAGCTCGATGCCCTGATTGTTGGCTCGGGCAAAGCGCGCATTTTCGGCATTGCGGATGATGTCGACGTGCGGGAAGGCTTCGGCAATCGCCTGAACCGAACCATCAGAAGATGCGTTGTCGATAAGCACGATATGATAATTGCGGTAAGCCAAATTTTGTAAGGAGTGCAGACAAGCCAGCGTGTCGTCTTTGCCGTTCCAATTGACGATCAGGATGAAAACCCGCGGTTGCTGTGTAGGCGTTGTGTTCAATGGGATGCTCCTGTCCGGTCACGCTTCGTATTCAAAGGTCATGCGCTTCAAATCGCTGGCGATAACGGTGCGAGGGAAGACTGCTTTGGCAGAATCGAGTAGCTCCTTTTCTTCAAAAGGCATGTAACGTCCGCTGATGTGGTTGAGCGCCAGCAGATGCACATCAGCTTCGCGGGCGATGTGCGCCGCCTGAGTGGCAGTCGAGTGCCCGGATTGCAGGGCAGATTGCTCTTCGCCCTCCTTGAAAGTCGAATCGTGGATGAGGAGATCAGCACCCTTGGCAAGTGCAATGGCATTTGGCGTCGGCGATGTGTCCATGCAGTAGGCAAAATGGTGCCCGCGTCGTGATGCTCCAACCACCTGCTCCGGCAAAATAGTGCGGCCATCCGACAGTTCCACCGCTTCACCCTTCTGCAATCGGCCGCGATCCGGCCCATTCGGTACGCCGAGCCGATCTGCTGCTTCGACATCAAATTTGCCCGGACGGGCGTTCTCGACGATGGCCCAGCCCAGGCAGCGGATCCGGTGGGCAATGGGCTTGCAAAGAATTTGATAGCCGGATTCCTGCCAGCTCATTCCGTCACTGCCATCCGGTACTTCAACAACATGCAGTGGATAGCGCAATCCAAACCTGGCGAATTTTTTGTGAAAATCGACATATTCCGCCAGGCCTTCGGGCCCGTAGAGATGAATCGGCTGGGTGCATTCCGCCATTTGCAAGCTGGTAAGCAAACCGGGCAGGCCAAACAGATGATCGCCGTGGAAGTGGGAGATAAAAATGCGCGACAGTCTGCCAGGACGCAGGCGAGCTTTGCGGAATTGAATTTGTGCGCCCTCGCCACAGTCGAACAGGAAAAGCTCGCCGTTGAAGATCAGCGCTGTGCTGGACAGGTTGCGAAAGCGGGTGGGCACGGCTGCGCCGGTACCGAGAAAAACGACTTCGAACATGCAAATTTCATTTCTTCACTGAAGGTCAAATTTCGGGAAAACGTTGCAGCACTTTTTTCAGGACGGTCCAGACATTTCGGGCCACAATTTTTTGGCCTTGCTCGTTCGGATGGATGCGATCGGGCAGATTTAGCTCGGGTATGCCGCCGACGCCTTCGAGCAAAAACGGAATCAATGCAGCGTCATTGTTCTTGGCCAGTTTCTGAAAGATTTTTTGAAAACTGGTGGTGTATTCCGGCCCCAAATTGGGCGGCACTTGCATGCCTGCCAGCACAATTTGAACTTTTGGATAGGCCTCTTTGGTTTTGTCGATAATGGCTTGCAGATTCGCTTCGGTTTCTTCAAGCGAAATGCCTCGCAGGCCGTCGTTGGCTCCAAGTTCCAGGATAAACACATCAACCGGGCGACGCAGCATCCAGCCGATGCGGCGCAGACCACCTGCGGAGGTCTCACCACTCAGTCCGGCAGCGACAATATCCACTGGCCATTCAAGTGAATCGACGGTGTTTTGCAGCAGCGCCGGAAACGCCTGCGATGGATCGAGGCCATAGCCGGCAGTCAAACTGTTGCCAAAGATCATCACGGTGCGGCGAGCGGATTGGTCTGTTTTTTCCTGGGCCAACAAAGTGCCGGAAGCAAGCAAAGTCAGCAACAAAAAAGATATTTTAGCAAAAAAACGCATGTCAATCCGAAGCTTTGATTATGGTGTAAATCAACCAAACCCAGCCGATCAGAAAGGCGACGCCACCAAACGGGGTGATCGCGCCCAGCCATCTGTTGCCGGTGATCGCCAGCACGTAAAGACTGCCTGAAAACAGCACGATGCCGGCTAAAAATGCCCAGCCTGCGAATGAAAAGCCGGACTGCGGGTAGAGCTTGTGCAGCACGCCAACAGCCAGCAAAGCAAGTGCATGAAACATTTGATACAATACAGCTTTTTCGTAGATGTCTCTACCGTAAGCATCGAGGGTATTTTTAAGAGCGTGTGCACCGAACGCGCCCAGCGCCACGCTGAGCATGCCGAAAACGGCGCCGCTGATCAACCATATTTTCATGAGATCGAACCAGGTGAGTGCATAAAGATTGAGCCTTAAAGGCAAAATTTTCTATAGCTTCAATAATAATTCTTTGCGCGCAGAAATTCAAGCGGCAATTCAAATTGTATTTATCAAAGTAGTTGTATAGCAGTGATTGCAATCATTTCGCTCATCGCGCCTTTGCAATATTAGAAGGCATACGTTTCGTTTCCCGAATCCCTATCGCTGCGTGGCGGAAAGCTCGTCGAGATTGGTGATGCAGACATCGAGGTCTTTGAGAATGCCATCGGAAAGATTGTAAATCCAGCCATGGACAGCCAGTTCCTGTCCCGCGCGCCAGGCACCTTGCACAATGGTGGTTTGGCAAATATTGTTGACCTGTTCTACCACATTGAGCTCGCACAGCGCATCGAAGCGCTCACGATCGCCCGGCAATGCCTGCAAGCGCTGCTCATGGAAACGATAGACGTCGCGTATGTTGCGCAGCCAGTTATCGATCAAACCGTGATCGTGGTCTTCCATCGCTGCCATGATGCCGCCACAACCATAATGTCCGCATACGATGATGTGCTTGACCTTCAGCACCTCAACGGCATATTGAATGACCGACAGGCAATTCAGATCGGTATGCACGACGACATTCGCAATGTTGCGGTGCACAAAAATCTCACCCGGCTGCAAGTCGATAATCTGGTTCGCGGGAACCCGGCTGTCGGAACAGCCAATCCAAAGGTACTCCGGATTTTGTTGCTTGGCCAACGCCTCAAAAAAGCCCGGATCAGATTTTTTTACATTTTCAGACCACTGACGGTTTTTATCAAAAAGCGTTTTTAAAATACGCATACTGTTCCTTTCTGATTTGCGAAATTCAGTTGGTGTTTCCAATTTGAATCACTTTTAATGATGCTCCTGCTTCAAAACGCATTCGTGCCCATTAATCGATTTTCAATTTTTCGCGATAGGTTTTTGCGGCATTGCCATTGAGTTGCCAGTAGGCTTCGCGCAGCGATGCCTGCAAAATGCCTTCTGTGCCATCGCTTGAGGAAAATTTTGCAATCCGTTGTGCTCCGGATTTTTCCACCCAGTAGGTTTCTGTCCGATCCCCGATCTGCCAGCTCCATTTCCAAACGGGCATTTTTTGTCCCAACACCTCGATCAAACCTCCGTCTTCTTTGCGAATCCAACCCTGCCGAAAACGCGCTTCTTCATGTTTGGTGCGCAAATCCCAGAGAGACGGCATGATGGTGACTTCTCGGTATTCGCCGCTGGCCATCACCTCGCCACGTAATTCACGAATCCAAATTGGCAGGTTGTCTTCGAAAATAGCATTCTCCGGCAGATCGATGGTGCGCCTTTGATCGCCTTCACGCTCAAAATAACTGTGCAGGTTAATTGCCAGTTCATGCTCGTGCGGGACGAGCATGTGAAAAACCTGGCCACACCACTCCTGGGCGGTCAGTGATATTTTCAGCGGATGCAGTGGTGGGCGGCCAAGCTCAGCTTCCACGCTCGAAAAAGTAGAGGTCATGACAGAATAGTCGTAAATTCCGGTTGGAAATTTGAACACGCGATTGAGCTTGAGCACAGGTACGCGTTCATTTTTCGGGATTGCGTCGCTTTCAACTTTGATGCGGGTTTTGCGCGAAATGTCTTCGGTCACAAAAATCAGCACAGCGTAGCCTTGACGCAATTCGCCGTAGCGAGGGATAGTCAGCTTGAAAGACGAGATTTCGCCGCGGCCATCTCCCCAGTGCGCCCAAAAATCATTTGGTGCTTTGACAGGATTTTCGCTAACGAGCAGTGCTGTGAGCAAGAGTGCGAGCATGGCTTTTCCTTTTTGTGAAAAATGATCAATCTTGTGCAAGTAATTGTGGCAATAAAGAGCCTGCTTAGATTTTGCGCAGGCGCAAATGCTGCGGCGTTTTGCCCGGTACACGCTCGATGAACTCGCGAGCTTCAAGATCGAGTTTGATGGTAGTGACATACCAGGGCACGCTGCCGTCAAACTCCTTGGGCAATCTTTCTGCAACAGCTGCTGCCAATGCTTTAAATGCGATTTCATCGTGTTCGCGGATCACCTCAAGAATGGCCTGCTTGATCAGCGCATAGCGTTTATTATCGAGGTTAACGCCTTGTTTTCCCTCGGGGTGTAGAGTCATGATTTTTTGATCTGACATAGAAATCGCTCATCTCGGGTATACCCTGCCAGCGCAATTCAGCTTTTATGGCAGCGAGTACCGCCACACTTCGCGATCGGATTTTTGCAACGCTTCTTTTTTGACCAGGTACTCGAGGTGTGCAAGCGTCTCGGTTAATGCAAAGCGCATTTCGTGCGAAGACAGCGCGTCCGTATCAAATACACGTGTGCAGACATCGAAGGCCGTGGCGCCACCATTGATCGCGTTTTTCATGTGCGAAAGTCTTTCTTCATGATGGGCGACCAACTCGACGATGCGGCCGCGCCAATTTGTGATCAACTTTTTGTGCCCCGGCAGGGCGAGGTCTACCTCAAGTTGTTGTAACTGCCGCAGTGAATGCAAATAGCGACCAAGTGGATTGGCTTCGCTGAGTGGCCACTGGCTGATATTCGGGGTGATGAACATCAGCACATGATCTCCGGATAAAATGAGACGATGCGCAGGATCATAAAACACCAAATGGCCATCGGCGTGCCCGGGCGTATGAATAATTTCAAACCGGAATTGCCCCACATGCAGTGTTTGCCCCGGCTGCAGAAATTCAACGCGCGTCGGATGCGGCTGAGTCGCCATCCGGATATCGGCCAGATTGCCAAGAATGCTCTCAGATGCTTGCGCAGGCAGGCCGCATTGCCCCAGGAATTGCTGCATCACCGGCTTGAGATCGACGCCGTGCTGGAAGACAGTTTGGGCGGCACGAAATTCCTGCTCGGATACCAACACCGGTGGCGGCTTGTCTGCCCGGCTGTCGGTGAAATGGCGCTGCAGGTAACCAGCCATACCGTAATGATCGGGGTGACTGTGCGTCAGGACGATGCGCGAAATGTTACCGCGCCGGATGTCCAATTGCTTGAAGGCGGCGCGCCAGACGTTTTCTGCCTGTGGTGTATGCAGACCGGTGTCAAAAATGCACCACTTGTCATCATCGCGTACGAGGTAGCAATTGACAATTTTTAGCGCAAAAGGCAGGGGCAGCCGGACTTGAACAAGGTCATCACTCAAGTGAACAATCGAATCGTGCATGAGTTTATTTCAACTTTTGTTTGAATGGCTATGCTCGTGAATACAGTCGCTGCAGTGCAGCAGAAGCTCATAAAAAGCAATATAGACGTGATCGGCCTAGTGATCAAGGAGAAATTCACTCTGAAAATTGCGCGAAATCGCCTGCTGCATGGTAAAAAATAGCGGCTTTACTGCTGCAAAACAATTTTTTTCAGCACTATTTCTGCTTTCGTTTCCGCCTGCGCATGCTGCTGGCTGCAATTTTACAAACACAACAATTTCAGGGATGCCATTTTGGAAAACAGGAACTGGCTATTGACGAATGGTTTGGGCGCCTATTGCATCGGCTCGTCCGATGAAACATACCATCGGCGCGATCACGCACTGTTTACAGCATTGCTGCGACCGCCGCTGCGACGCGAAAAGTGCATTCGACGACTACATGAAACCATCTATTTGGATGGGCGTTGGCAACCGATCACCCCGCAAGATGATGGCAGAATTTCTTCCTATTTCACCGCTCGCTTTCATGTTGTCGATGGCTTGCCGACCTATGAGTACCGCTCCTCATTTTTGACGTTGCAGAAACGATTTTTTATGGAGCCAGCTACAGATGCCTTTTATGTGCAGTATCGTGCGACTCGCGCTGAAGGCAAGTGCCGCTTGCGTGTTCAGCCACTGCTTATTCTACCCGATGCCTTTTTCGAATCGGAATTTCCCGAGCCGCCATTGCGCCTGAGAGATCGGGGCTTTGCCTTTCATTTTGAGCTGCAGGATGGACGCCGTCTCCATTTTCATTGCGATACGGAAGCGCAGGTGGTGGTCGTCAATAATTGGATGGCGACACATTTTAAGGATGATCGCGATATGGCGCCGGAAGCGAATTTTATCCCGGCAGGATTGAGTTTCGTTTTGGAAAAAGGCCAGACCGCAACCATCCGAATCGGACTGGATGCGGTTGCTGATTTCGACATAAATGCGGTGTTGCAAAACGTGCCCACAAAAAGAAATGGCGGGCCTCTTAAAATTTTTGAGCTCACGGATGAAAAAGCTGGCGCCATGCTTTGCCGGCCGGACGATTTTGTGGTCGCGCGGGCGACCATCAATTCTTTACACAATACCACCATACTTTCAGCGTACCCGGATCAGACAGACAACGGCCGCAACATGCTTCTGGCATTGCCGGGATTGCTGCTCGCTACAGGCGACTTTGCGCGTGCCCGCAATGTCCTGGATATGCTGAAATCCAACGCCAACGCGCATCAATTGCCAAATCAATTTTCCGCCCAACCTTTGCCGCCGAGCTACGATGGCGCCGACGTCGCTCTCTGGTACTTTGTCGCTGCTTATGAGTATTGGCTGGCAAGCAAGGATGAAGATTTTCTGGAAAAAAACTACTCGTTTTTATTGCAACTGTTGATGGAGTTGATCGAAGGCACCGAAAATGGTGTGGTTCTGGACAAATCGGATGGGCTTCTTGAGATCATCCCGGAAGCCAGCGCCTGTTCATGGATGGATGCCAAAGTTGGCAACTGGGTCGTGACCGCCCGCACCGGAAAGCCGATTGAAATGCAGGCGCTATGGTACAATGCGCTTCAGATCATGCTGGCGTTTTCGGAGCATCTTGATAAAAGCACCAGTGAAGCAAAACTGCGCGCATTGGCAGAGCAGGCAGAGACACACATCAGGCAGGTTTTCTGGTTGCCCAAGGCCGGCTACCTTGCCGATGGGCTCACACCTGAGGGCATTGACAGCTCTTTTCGTGCAAATCAGGTCATCGCCCTCGGCTTGCCGTTTTCCCCCTTTCCTGAAAACCAGTCGCTTTCGGTGCTTGAGAAAGTGCTAATGCAACTTGCAACGCCATACGGCTTGCGGACACTCTCGCCATTTCATGCAGCCTATCGTGGCAATATTGGCAGCACACTGTCTGAGCGAGCAGGTGCCTGGCACAACGGTACCGTGCATCCGTGGCTGACCTGGCCGTGCGTGCGCGCGATGCTGCGAAATGGCTACCCGCCGGATGAAGCGTATGCCATTTTTCGTCCGCTGTTCGTATCGGTGCAGGAAGGTATGGTCGGTCACGTAAGCGAAGCCTTTACCGGAGACAAACCCCATCTGCCGGTCGGTGCAGGTGCGAGCGCTGTCTCACTCGGTGCCGTCATTCAGTGTTTGGTTGCGCTCAAGGGTGAGCTGCGTGTTGCTGCACCGGAAGGATTGGATCTGCAAATATCCGAATATGCATGATTTGGATGGTTGTACAGCCCTGTGCAACCTTTTACCTCAACCGCCTGTCTTTCCTTTGAAGGAAATTCAATCAAGCACAAAATTTCTGTTCATGCTTTGTGCGAACAGACACTGCATGTGCTTCGTCGCGCAAAGGCGCGCACAAACCTTTAAAAGGACAGACTTCATGTCCTACCATTGAAAATTGCCCAAGCTTGCCATAAAATAACGAAACAATTGCGCAGCGATGGCCGTAAGATGCGGCTGTGTGTTACCTTCCATAGAAGTACCCTGTTTATTTTGATAAAATTATGACTGCGAGGAGAGTAAAATGAGAAAAACGCTTTCAATTCCAAGCCTGCTGATTATCGTCGGATTGAGTCTTGCCCAGATGCAATGCTCCGAGACCAACGCCGGCAATAAAAATGAAGCGAAAAAGGATAAAGCGGCACAAAGCGATACCACGAATGTGAAAGATAAAAACAACAAGCCCGACGAGAGTGTGCCTGTTGAGGTAACGAAGATTGATAAAGGCGAAATATCATCTTTTATCCTGCTCAGTTCGAATCTTGAAACCGAGAGAATGGCTGATGTTTACTCCCGGGTTCAAGGCATCGTTGAGCGCATTTTGGTTGAAGAAGGCGATTATGTTGAAAAGGGCCAGAAGCTGCTGGAACTCGAAGCTGAAGAACATAAACTGGCAGAAGCTGGTGCCAAAGTAAGCTATGATCAGCAGACACAAGCTTTCGAGCGTGCTGAGGCGATGTTCAAAAAGCAGTTGCTCAGCAAAGAAGAATTTGAACAAGCCAGATTCTCGATGCAGAACGCCCAAATCGAATGGGAAAAAGCCAAGCTGAACTTAGAATACACACATATCGAGGCGCCCATTTCCGGGTTTATCGGCGAGCGCTTGTGCCGTCCCGGCGATCGTATTCAAGTGTCAAACAAGCTTTTTTCTGTAGTAAACACCCAGGACATCATCGCAATTGTACATGTTCCTGAAAAAGAAATTGGCAAAATCCGCAAAAGCCAAAAGGCCTTCCTGACCTCAGACAATATTGGCGACAAGCAATTTACCGGCTGGATCAAGCGCGTCAGTCCGGTTGTCGATCCACAAAGTGGCACATTTAAGGTCACAATTGGCGTCAGCAATAAAACGGGCAAGCTGCGACCCGGTATGTTTGTCAACGTCCACATCATCACCGAAACACGTCCGAATGCCGTGCTGGTACCCAAAACGGCCGTCGTCTACGAAAACGAAGCGATGCATGTCTATGTGGTGCGTGACAGCCTCGCGCACAAAGTGAAATTGAATCCAGGTTTTCAAAATTATGCCGCTATCGAGGCATTATCCGATATCGAAGCTGGCGACAAGGTGATTGTGGTTGGACAAGCCGGCCTGAAAGATCAAACCAAAGTGAAAGTCGTTTCTGAAAAAGCATCCAGTCTGTAGCAGGCACATCATGCGACACGTCTTTGTGAGACCTGTTCCCACCGTACGCGATCAAACGGTGATCTTCACAATTCCCAATAAATCTAAATAGCAAACTCGCGGAGCGGCCGGCAAGGGTGCTCCGCGCTGTTGCGGCGCTGCCGTTTACACAATTTGAGAACGTAAATTAGGTCTGCACTATGCCAGAAAATACAGACACGTCTCTGCATAAAATGAAACACCAGATCGGTGAGTTTTATCGTTTTACGACAACGCGCCCGGTCGCAATTCTGATGGTTGTGATCGGCGTTGTTGTGTTTGGGTGGATTTCCTACGCCCAGCTCCCACTGAATTTGATGCCGGATATTTCTTATCCGTCACTGACAGTTCGCACGGAATATACGGGCACGGCACCTGAGGAGATTGAAACAACCATTTCCCGTCCGGTTGAACAAGCGTTGGGCGTCGTAGGAAATTTGGTGAGCATTAGCTCCGTTTCGAAAGCAGGGCAATCCGATGTCAAGCTTGAGTTTACCTGGAACACCGACATGAACCAGGCGACCTCCGATGTGCGCGAAAAGCTCGATCAGGTGTTTCTTCCGGACGAGGCCAAACGCCCGTTAATTTTGCGCTACGATCCCAGCCTTGATCCGATCATTCGACTCGGTGTTTCCAGCGGAGATGCGTCGCTGTTTTTCACCCGCTATCTTGCCGAAGAAGATATCAAACGCAAACTTGAAACCATCCCGGGAGTGGCGGCTGTCAAAGTCAAGGGTGGCCTTGAAGAAGAAATCCGCGTCGAGATGGATGAAAAAAAGCTGACCTTGATCGGAATCAATATTCAGCAGGTTAAAAATCGTCTCGCACAGGAGAATGTCAATCTCGCAGGCGGAAATTTACGGGAAGGCCAGACGGAGTACTTGGTGCGTACATTGAACGAGTTTAAATCGATCGATGAAGTCGCTGAAGTGGTGATCGGCACCTGGAATGACAAAGAAATAAAAATTAAAGACGTCGGTCGTGTCAGCCGCACCAACAAAGAGCGCGAAATCATCACGCGCATCAATGGCCACGAAAGCGTTGAAATAGAGATTTTTAAAGAGGCTGACGCCAATATCGTGACAGTGGCACATGCCGTGAACCAAGCTGTTTTTGGTACACCTGAACAACAGGCGTTTGTGCGTAATCTCAAGAAGAAGGAAGAGAAGGCCGAACAAAATTCTGAACCGACGAACGGCCACTCCGACGAAACCAATGGTCACGCCAGCAATGGCGCGGATCAAGTGAACGAAATGGTCATGCGGCAAATGACCAATTTTATTGCCTACGATCTGCCGGGCAATATGGATATTGTCAAACTCTCCGATCAATCGGTTTTTATCGAAAACTCAATCGATGATGTCAAAACGACGGCCGTCGTCGGTGGCGTTTTGGCCATTTTGGTGCTGTTTGTTTTTCTGCGCAATCTGACGGCGACGATCATTGTCGGTATTTCGATTCCGGTGTCGATTGTTGCGACCTTCGCACCGATGAAAATCTTTGAAGTCTCCCTCAATATTATGTCGCTCGGCGGCCTTGCACTGGGTATCGGCATGCTCGTCGACAATTCGATCGTTGTGCTTGAAAGCATTGCGCGCTGTCGTGAAGAAGGCGATGATCTGATTTCAGCAACCATGCGAGGCGTCAGCGAAGTGGGATCGGCAGTGTTTGCGTCAACACTGACAACGATTGCGGTCTTTTTCCCTATCGTGTTTGTCGAAGGTGTCGCCGGCCAGATTTTTGGTGACATGGCACTCACTGTGGTTTTCTCTCTGCTGGCATCGCTGGCGGTGGCACTGTTTCTTATTCCGATGCTCTACTCGCGTAACACACAACAATTCGCTGCAGGCGCACAAATGCGTGATGTTGTCAGCACCAAGATTTTTCAGTTCAGCAGCGAAGAAAAGGCAGATATCGCATTTAGTGAAGACAGAAACGTTTCAGTCGGTCAGCGAATTCAAAATGGTGCACTGGCTGCACTGTCAACCGTTGGCCTGCTTGTCTTCAAATTGCTAAAGGTGGTCGCTGCGCTCGTGGTAGCGCTCGCAAAGCTGGCGATTATGCCTGTGCTGCTGGTGATCACACCTGTGCTCGGACTTCTTAAGCTGGTTCGGCTGGTGAAATTTAACATATCGGATCGCTTCAGCACCTTTGCCCAAGCCAGCGAACACGGAACCCGGCTGTCATTTGTGCACGAAATATGGCCGACATTTTTGGTCTCAAAGGCGCTTTCTGGTTGCTATGAAGATTTTCGGAACCTGAAGCTAAACATCAAGAATGCCGGATTTGTCGGCAAGGTCATCAGAGTGCTTTGTGCTCCTGTCGTTATCGCATTTATTTTGATTAAATTTGTTTTGCAATTTTTCATGGAAGTGGCATTCCGTTTTGCCCATTTTTTTATGGTGGCAGGTGCTGTGTTTGCGAAGGCGCTTTTCATCGAACTGCGTATCGTTTTCACCATTCCAACGAAGATTGTGTACGCGCTATTCAATATAGGCTATGGCTTTGTTGAAAACAGCTACCCGAAGCTGCTGGCAGCTTCGCTAAGCAATCGCGCCATGGTTTTGACTTCGATGGCTGGATTGCTGGCAATCAGCATTTTGTGGGTTGCCCCGCGACTCGGCAGCGAATTGATACCGGAAGTGCGCCAGGGCGAATTTAATGTCGAGATCACCATGCCTGTCGGCACGCCGGTCGAGAATACGGATGAGCGCGTGGCTGAGGTACAAAGCTTCCTCGCTGGCAAAACAGGTGTCGGGATGATCGCTGCGGTTTCCGGTACCGATAAAAGCGCCAACACAAGTTCGGAAGAGGGCGAGCACACTGCCAAGCTGACTGTCACTGTCGATCGCGCTGCTGGCATCAGTGAGGATGAAATTGTAGCTGACATTCGCAATGAGATGCACAATTATTCCGGCATTAGCTGGAAAATTTCCCGCCCGGTGCTTTTTAGTTTCAAAACGCCAATCGAACTGGAAATTCATGGCTACAATTTGACAAAATTGCAGCAGACCGTTTCGCAGCTTGAAGATGATTTGACCGGAATCCCCGGCTTGTTCGATGTCAAGTCGAGCATGCAGCGTGGCAATCCCGAAGTCCAGATTGTCTACAATCGCGCTTTGTTGGCTAAATACAATCTCAATATTCTGGAAGTGGCTTCGATTGTACGAAATAAGATTCGTGGCGACGTTGCGACCGAATTCAAGGAGCAAGATCGCAAAATTGATGTGCTGGTGCAGTTGCGCGAAAAGGATCGGGAGAGCATCGATGACTTGCGCCGTTTGGTCGTCAATCCAAATGCGCAGGTGCCGATTCCGCTGGAAGCGGTAGCCGATATTCGTGTCAATGAAGGCCCGTCAGAAATCCGCCGCGTCGATCAACAGCGCACAGCATTAATCACCGCCAACATCAGCGGCCGCGATTTGCGCAGTGTCAGTGAAGACATTTACGCAATGATGCAAGCGACAAACATGCCGAACGATTTCACTTACACGCTGGCAGGGCAGAACGAAGAGATGGAAACCTCGATGAACAGTCTGTACCTGGCGCTCGGCTTGGCGATCTTTCTGGTCTACATCGTGATGGCGTCGCAATTTGAATCGATTATTCACCCGTTTGTGATCATTTTCACCATCCCGCTTGCACTGATTGGCGTGATTCTGACATTGTTTGTACTGAACATTCCGTTGAGTATCGTCGTCTTTCTCGGCATGATCATGCTCGCCGGTATTGTCGTGAACAATGCCATTGTGCTGGTGGACTACATCAACCAACTGCGGGCGCGCGGCATGGAAAAAATGCAAGCGATTGCTGAAGCGGGCAAAGTGCGACTGCGCCCGATTTTGATGACCACATCCACTACCGTGCTGGGCTTGCTGCCGATGGCGCTCGGTTTTGGCGATGGTGCTGAAATCCGCACGCCGATGGCCATTACCGTGATCGTTGGTCTGATCGCTTCCACAGTCCTGACGCTGGTCGTCATTCCGACGGTATATAGCTTGGTGGATCGGAAAGAGTGAGATGGCAAATGGCAAACGGCAGATGTAGATTAAATGGGGGAAGAAGGCATGCTAAAGCTTGGTCATAAAAATTGGAAGTGTGGAACCTGAGTGTGGATTTTGTGAAAGGCATTTATGAAGTCACTATGGCCTTGCCAAAATCAGAAGCATTTGGGTTGACGAGTCAACTTCGGCGTGCAGCGGTTTCGTTGCCTTCAAACATTGCTGAGGGTGCAGCGCGGAGTTCAGCAGCAGATCGTAGAAGGTTTTATCAAATCGCCCGCTCCTCACTTGTCGAAATCGATACGCAACCTGCGATCGCAACTCGCCTGAATTATTTAGATGAAGAGCACGCAATTGAGTTGGCTAAAGAAATGAATCACATTTTCGCAAAACTTTCAAGGCTCATTCAAAGCACCGCTTGAGATTTATCGAGAGGTCTTGGAATTTCTTTTCACATTTGCCGTCTGCCATCTGCCATTTCACGATTCAATATAGTTTTTGGCGCAATTGAGCGCAACTTCTCACTACAAACAGGAATAACCATGGCTTCAAACAAGTACAGTCTCCTGCCGCGTTTATCCGTTCATCGCCCGGTCACCGTCGTGATGATATTGTGCGCATTGCTGGTCGTCGGCTACATTGCGTTTACCCAGATTGCGGTTGAGCTCATGCCCGCCGGTTTCTCGCCGCGCTTCCTCGGCGTCTGGGCGCCCTATCCGAATTCCAATCCACAGGAAGTCGAGCAGCAGATTGCGCGTCCAATCGAGGAACAAATGCGAACGGTGCCAGGCGTTCGACGCGTGGTCACCAACAGCAGCAGCAATGGCTGTTGGAGCTTTGTGGAATTTGCGAACGGTACTGACATGGAGTTGGCATATGCCAATGTGCGCGACAGAATGGACCGGGTCAAGTCCGATTTGCCAGATGATCTTGAGCGCACCTACGTACAAAAGTGGAGCAATGATGACGAGCCGATTGCCTGGATTTCCTTCGCAGAGAAAACGCCGATGGAAGATGCCTACCTGATCATTGAGCAGCTGGTCCAAAAGCCGCTCGAGCGCGTCGACGGCGTTGCGAAAATTGAAATTTGGGGTGCGGATGAAAAGTCCATTCTTATTCACGTCAACCAGGATCGAGTGAAAAGCTATAAAATCAATCTGTACGATGTGATTCAGAATTTACGCAGCGACAATTTCGCGATTTCCAGTGGTCACGTAACCGAGGGCGGTCGCGACGTTTTTGTCCGTTCGCTGGGCAAATTTCAAAACCTGGAAGAAATTCAGAATCTACCCATCCGCGGCACAAACATCCGATTGAAAGATGTTGCTGAAGTCAAATACGATGTGCCTGAAAGGCGCTGGCGCAATCGTATCGATGGTGCGAAAGCGATCGGCATCGGGGTTTTCAAAGAGTCGATGGCCAATACCGTCGCACTCTGCGAAGTCCTGCAAGAGAAGTTTGACACCGAATTTAAACAGGATCCACGTCTGGCCGGATTTAAAATCGATGTGCTGTTTAATCAGGGCGACTGGATTGGCGAATCGGTCGACAACCTGCAGCGTGCAGCCCTTTGGGGCGGCGTGTTTGCGTTTTTTGTGCTGTTCTTTTTCTTGCGCCGCCTGCGTATGACCATTATCGTCAATATAGCCATCCCTCTGTCGATAATGGTTACGATCATTGTGCTTTATTTCGCTGGCTGGACGCTCAACCTCATCACCATGATGGGCATTATGATTTCGATTGGCATGGTGGTCGACAACTCGATCGTGGTTCTGGAAAACATCTACCGCATGCGCGCCAAGGGTATGAGGCTGAAAGAAGCTGCGCTAAAAGGTGCCAGCGAAGTCGGATTGGCTGTCACCATGGCAACGCTTACCACGGTGGCGGTGTTCTTGCCGCTCATTTTGATCAACGATGACAGTGATTTCAAATGGTGGATGCTGCGATTAGGGCTGCCTGTGATCGTTGCGTTAGTCGCATCGCTGCTGATCGCTATGATCTTTATTCCCCTGGCTGCTACCAAAGTGGTCAGCAAAAAAGAAGTGAAAGAGTCGCGCCTCATCACCAAAACCAATAGCTGGTATCAGAGCGCATTACGTTGGTCGCTCAGCCATCCGGTGCACACTTTTGTGATTCTGCTTTTCGTGATTGCATCGATGCAATTTGCTGCAGGCAACGCTAAATACGCCGAAGGCGATGGTGGCAATATCAATGACATCCGGTTGTTTTTTGATTTGCCTGATAATTACGCAGTTGAAGATACGGAAAAGCTGTTTGATGAAGTCGAGGACTCGGTGTACGCCAAACGCGACCTGTACGGTCTGCGCACCATCAATTCGCGTTTCAGCCACAACTGGGGGCAGATGCGTATTTTCCTGAATCCGCCTCCGCGCAAGGACTGGTACGAAGTGGCGTACGCTAATTTGTTGAAAAAATTCGGTGCGCTGCCCGATGGCGTTATGGAGCGCAGCGACGTGATCGAAGACCTTAAAAAGCGGCTGCCCAAATATCCCGGCGTCGATATCCGCACACACTGGGGCCGCGGCGGTAGCGGTCAGGATGCCTCGGTTGAAGTGGTGCTGTATGGCGATGATACCGGGACGCTCATCAACCTGGCCAAGGAAGTAGAACGCCGTCTGCGCTCCATTCCGGAAATCATCAGCCTGGAAACAGATCGCGAAAAAGGCAATTCCGAAATTCATCTCTATATCAAACGCGACCAGGCCAAGAAATATGGCATTTCACCGACCACGATTTCAGGTACAGTGCAATACGCACTGCGCGGCATTCCGTTGCCGAAATACCACACCGCCGATAAAGAGATCGATGTCCACATCCAGTTGGAAGAGGCCGATCGCCAGAACTTGTCGCAGTTGAAGAATCTCACCTTCTTTTCGCAATCTGGCAAGGAAGTGCCACTCGATGCAGTTGCGTCGTTCTCGGTGCAAAAGGGCCTTGGCGAGATTCAGCGTGAAAACGGCAAGACCTATCTGGCCGTTAAAGCCAACACCACCGCGGAAAACATGAAAGAAATTCACGGCAAGATCGATCTGGCGATGGCTGGATTTACCATGCCGTACGGCTATTCCTGGGGCAAAGGTCGTGGATTCAACCGTACGCAGGAGCGCAACGACAGCGTGATGTTCGCGATGATATTGTCGGTCACGTTTCTGTTTTTAATTATGGGTGTGTTGTTCGAATCATTTGTCCTGCCGCTCTCTATCGTCTTTGCGATTCCATTCTCGCTGGTCGGAGCGTTCTGGATTATGTATATCACTGGCACGCCGATCGATTTCATGAGCCAGCTCGGTTTTGTGATCCTGGCAGGTGTGGTGGTCAACAACGCCATTGTACTGGTCGATTTGATCAACCGCCTGCGCAATGAAGGCATGCCGCGCTATGAAGCGATCATGGAGGCGGGCAAGCAACGCTTTCGACCGATTTTGATGACGGCCTTCACCACCATCGGCGGACTGATTCCGATGGCGGTCGGCAACGCAGCGATGATCGGTATCGCTTACGCGCCGATGGGCCGGACCATTATCGGCGGCTTGCTGGCTTCGACCGTGCTGTCGCTGATCGCGGTGCCATGGATTTATTGCATTTTCGATGACATGCGCGAGTATTTCAAGAAGCTGACCGCGCTGTACATTCGCAAAGAAAAAGCCAGTGGCGCTGAGCTCGCCAGTGAAGCCTGATCCGGCTCAGCAAGGCTTTCGTAAAAACAAAATGCCCCGATTGCAGTCAATTTTTGAACACAGTCGGGGCAGGCGCAACCGTACCCGATGCAAAGAATCGGAGTCGATATGAAAGTGCAGAAAATGAGCGGCCTGGAACGGACCCGTGCGGTGATAGCCGGTGGACCTGTTGATCGCATGCCTGTGCAGCCGATGCTGATGACGTTTGCCAGCCGACATGCCGGGATTCCGTTTGGCGAGTACTGCCGCGATGGGAGCAAGATGGCCGCTGCCCAGCTTAAGGTGATGCGAGACTTCGATCTCGATATCCTGCTTACCTGTTCTGATCCGGCGAGGGAAGTGATCGATCTCGCCGGCGAAGAGAGTGTGCGCTGGTTCGACGACCAACCCCCGGGCATCGATGAGGAGAAAGCAGCTTTAAAAGACAAAAGCAAGCTCCATCGCCTGAAGATGCCCGATCTGACAAAAGGCGGGCGCATGGCTGATCGAATCCGCGCCATCAAAATCCTGCGATCGGAGGCAGGACCGGGGGCTGTGGTTATCGGCTGGGTGGAAGGCGCGCTCGCGCTGGCGGCAGAGCTCCGAGGCATCAACCGGATCATGCTGGATATCCTCGATGATCCAGCGTTTACAGACGAACTCCTCGATTTTTGCGCCCGGGTCGCGATGCACTTTGCGCGGGCGCAGATCGATGCAGGAGCGGACAGCATCGGGATGAGCGATGCCGCAGCAAGTATGATTGGCCCGGCGCACTATCAGCGATTTCTGTTGCCCCACCAGATGAAAATTCTCGGTGCGATCCGCGAGATGGGAGCAATGTCGAGAGTCCACATGTGCGGAAAGACCGATCCGCTCCTCGATCAGATGAAAGCACTCCCCGCCGATGTTTTCGAACTCGACTTCATGACTGACATTTCCCTCGCCCGAGCCAAACTCGGTCCTGATGCGGTTATCTGTGGCACAATTCCAACCATCACTACGCTATTGAACGGAAGCCCGGACGACGTCCTGCGCGATGCCGCCCGGTGCCACGAGATCAGCGGAAAGCATCACATCATCAGCCCGGGGTGCGAGGTGGCTCCAATGACGCCTCCGGAAAATCTGCAAGCTATGGTGAGATATTCCAAAAACCGGCAGGGTCTTGCCGATTCCACCTGATTGCACCCTGCATTTAGCTTCTATTCGGGTATGGATGACAACTTCAAGACATCGTTTATAATTTTTTCCAGCAAGACATCGTTGGCAGGTTAATAGCTGTTACCGTCCGGCTTGAGCTGATGTTATACCCTTGCTTTACTTAATCATCAGCTATAACTGATCAGAAAAACCAATCTGAATCTCTGATATATTAAAAGATCGACTAAATGGCGCTTGAATATCTGTCGGTTGTGTACCCGAATTTAAAAATTTGTATTTATTAACAATATTCAGATTTACATGACAACCGGGAATTCGATTATATTGTTTATACCGAAGCAAGGTACCTGGGATTCGTGATGCAATGCCATTTGATCTTGCTCCAGATTTTTAGCCGGATGTCCGGGAATGGTTAGGCAGACATGCAGCGCTTTCGCCCGATTTTGAGGACAGCATTCACCACCATCGGCGGCCTGCTGGATTCGACCGTGCGTCGTTGATTGCGGTGCCATAGATGTATTGCATTTTCGATGACATGCGCGAATATTTCAAAAAACTGACCGCGCTGTACATTCGCAAAGAATAAGTCAGCGGCGCTGAGCTCGCCAGCGAAGCCTGATCCGGAGCAAGATTTTAAGGGAAAGTACTTTGCATAGTCTGAAGCCCCGACAGTGTTGTTGACCATATCTGTCAGGGCTTTTTTGTATTTGGGGTAGATTTGAGTTGAGCTATCTATTCAAATTGAGGAAGTGAAATGGGCAAATCGATCAAGCAGGGATTGAAACGATTTCTTTTTCTTGCAATTGCATGGCTGTTAGCGGGATTGGCGGTGATTATCTACGGAGTCCAGTCTGACCTTGTGAATTTTTTCCTGCCAACCCGTTTCATTGTGCTTTTCTGTTTGCTTGCTGGTGCGGCGATGCTTGTTCTGCATATACTGTTGAATGTGGCTTCATCTCGCAAAAAATGGATTTTTGCCGTGATAATGGCTGCGTTGATTGTGCTGAGCATTTTTGTTTACATTCGTGAATTCAGAGCTTATCGCGAAATAGAGCTTTCGTTTCAAAACGAAGGCACTGAGTTGGCTGGCACACTATACCTGCCGCGGCAACCAAGCAAGTATGCTGCCATAGTGATTGCACAAGGTTCAATTCGTGCGCCGAGACGGCTATACCATTTTTGGGCGGATCAACTGGTTCGAGATGGTTATGCTGTGTTCAGTTTCGATAAGCGCGGGACAGGCGCGTCTGGAGGAGAATATGAATCTGAAAATAATAGTTCTAGCAAAAATCTGCACCTGCTTGCCTCGGATGTCGCTGCTGCGGTTAATGCTGCACGACACCATCCCGAGATAGATGGTGAACATGTAGGCATCTTTGGGCTGAGTATGGGAGGTTGGCTTGGGCCGCTCGCGGCCCAGATGACCGATTCTGTCAGTTTCATGATTCTTGTTTCAGGCCCTGCCGTTTCGGTTGGCGAAGAAAATTATTTTAGTGATTTAGCCGGCGAGGGCCATCGCGGCATGGCGAAGGCAACACTCGCTGAGATAGATAGCTTGGTCATTCTTCGCGAGCCTTCTGGCTATGATCCTCGTGCGATTTTGCAGGAACTGGAAATCCCCACCCTCTGGCTGTTCGGCGGCAGCGATTTGTCGGTGCCTGTGGTCAAAAGCAAAGCTGTTCTCGATGAAATGATCACCCAATATCGCAGACCATTTGAGGTTATCATTTATCCTGAAGCAAGACACCTGGGATTCGTGATGCAATGGCCATTTGATCTTGCTCCGGGCTTCTGGCCGGATGTCCGGGAGTGGTTGAGCAGGCAGTCTGCACAGCCTTGATAGAAGCGAAAATGGTACTCCTGTTCAATTGCGAAATGTTCATAACACGTACAGAAATTTGGTGAGAATTTTAATACAGGTCGAATAGATTCGGTACCGATTGCCCTGTGATTCCCTGATATTCTTTTGCATGTTTTCAAGGTGATTTGTTTGTGGGCCTCACCCGTCCAGCTTCGCATTTGGCAGGCGGATGTCCCAGCGCACAGCGGCCATGCGCAGCAGAAAGATCGCGGCAAAACCGCTGATGATAGGAATCGAGGCCGGCAGGTTGAATTGCTGCAAAATCAGATAGACCCAGGTGCCGGTAAAAGCGCAAATCGCGTACAGGGGCGCCGAGCGGAACAGGCGCGGGATTTCGTTGATGATTACATCGGCGATGACCCCTCCGAAAGTGCCGGTCAACACCGCCATCATGGAAGCGATGAGTAGGGATGTGCCGCCCTCGAGTGCATAGCCTGCCCCGGTAATGCTGAACAGTGCCAGCCCCAGGGCATCCGGCACGAGCAGGAATTTTTCGAGACGCGCTACAAGGCGCGGCAAAATCGCGCCGGAAATCGAGAGCACCAGCACGATCACAACATAGTGGTCATTCGCAATCCAGAACAGCGGATGGCGGTCGAGGAAGACATCGCGCAGGGTGCCTCCGCCAAAGGAGATGGTAAAGGCAATCGCGAAAACGCCCACCACGTCCAGTTCTTTTCGGCAAGCGAGCAAAATCCCATAAATGGCGGAGGAGATGACGGCGCAGAATTCGATGGTCACTAACATAGCGGACGAAGCTGCAAATTTAGGTGAATGATTGAATGCGATTTCATTGATCTATAAAATCAGCAATGTAATCACAGCATGTCCACGACCAAAAGAATTCTGCCGATTGCCTGCAAGCCTATTGCAGCATCTCGGCAATTTGTGGCCGTGTCGTCTTGATGTATTCATAGTCCAGGTTCAAGCCCAGCGGGGCAAGCGCCGCTCCCAGGCCGTCATACATCTGCTTGACTTCCTCGAACGGCCGCGAGACGGCATCCAGTGCCGTTCGCCCGGCGTTGTTTTGGATTGTCTTGTCGGCACCTTTTTCCAGCAGCGTCCGGACAATCTCTTTGCGGCAGAAAAAAGCTGCGGTAATCAATGGGGTCGAGCCCTCGTTGTTTTGAAGATTGATGTCCGCTCCGGCGTCGATCAGGGCTTTGGCCACTTCGGGCTTGTCGAAAACGATGGCTGTGATCAACGGCGTGGAACCTCTGGTCGGTTCGCGCAGGTTCAAGTCTGAGCCGGCCTGGATATGCTGCTGAATCGCTTCGAGATTTCCGGTGAGCGCTGCCATGTGCAGATCGACGTCCGGAGCGGAGCTGCCTTGCTGACCGCAGCCAAACATCACCAAAACCAGGGCGATAACAGGGGTGAGCTTTTTCATAGCTACTTCCTTTTTATTTAATTTTGTAAAACGCGTTTTGCCGATATTCTTGAGCGAATGAAATATCGGTAAGCAGAGACGAAAAGATTGCTGATGGCAAAAGTCGACAAAACCAAAATGGTGAATTTCAGCAGCGATGGCAGTGCCAGATGAAGCATGGCCATCGCCAGTGCGCCCATCACGATGACATGGAGAATGTAGACCGGGTAGGAGTTTCGATTCAGTACACTGCTAAGTTTGCCCTGTTGCGCCAGAAAGAGTCTGAAGGTGTTGAGCATCAGGTAAAGCAAACCCAGCAGAGAGAGATGAAAAGCTGTCCATTGCAGCACGATATCGGCGGTTCGGCTGAACAAGACCTCGTTCGGTTTTGCCAACGAATGGGTATAGAAAAAATGATAGATCGTGATCGGCAGCCATGCCGCGCAAAGGATGGCAAAATAAAGGCGCTTGCTGCCCGGTGCGGACTCGAATATTTTCAGCTCATAACATAACGCACCGAGCGCAAAAATCAGAAGATAGATCAGCAGACGTTCGTTCTGGAAATCCAGCAGAAATGTTTTTGTCCAGCCTTGGAGATGATAAAAGTCCATGGCGACGCTGTAAGTCAGGCCAATCACAAATATGGCGATGATGGCTTTTTTGAGCGTCAGGCTTTTGAGCTTGATGTTGGCTTTTGACCAGGTCAGAGCCGTGAGATCGAAAACAAAAAGGACTGGCAAGAACCACAACCAGTTCTGGCCCCACAAGTTGTTGCTCCAATGGAAATAGCTGGTCCATTCTTGCTGTGGCAAGTTTCGCGAGTACAGGTAGAGCCATTTGTAAAGGGGGAGGAGCGTCAACACTGCGATCAGCCACGGCAGCATGAGTCTCCTGAGTTTCGATTTGACGAACGCCCATGCGTTTTTCTTTTTCAAGGATGGCGGCGTCAAAAAACCGGAGATGAAGAAGATGGTTGACATGATGAAAATATCCAGGATGATGCGCAGATCACCGACCAGATTGTTGGTGTCGGGATCGTAAACAATCCACAGCAGCGTGGAGAAGCTGCTTTTTTCATAGATCAGCCCGGAATGCAGGACAACAACCAGAAAGATCATGAATGTTCTCAGACTGTCTAAAAAGACAATCCGGTTTGTTTGAGCAGGTGTCTGCAGCATGTACTGAACTCGTTTTGGATAGTGCCACGATCCCCCAACTCCGGAAAGGCTGAAAGGGATGCTGCCAACATGGGCAATTGAGCTCAGAATGTCAAGCCCTTTTCGCCAAAGCGTTGTATTCAATATTGTACCGAGAATGCTGATTTTGTGCTGCGGTCGATCCTCAACAAACGTGCTGTCGGATTGAGATAAAGATGATGAAGGTGAAATATGCGGGTATCGACCGCTTCTTTTGGGGCGACTGGCTGTGATCAGGATAAATTGCTTGAAAATTAAAATCGTGCGGTTAGCTTTATTGAAGATTGGCTGAAATCGAGAACCAATTTTTTTGAAAAAAAAGAATGCAGGTTGCAGATAAAACTGTTTTGCTTTCTCGAATGAAAAGCGTATTTGACTTTGTGGAGCCGCTGCCGGACAGGTGTTGGCAGGAAATCACATCCTTTACGCAGCTAAAATCCTATGCCAAAAATGAATATTTTGCCAAAGAAGGGGATCGGCCGAATAGTTTGGCGTTTGTATGCAGCGGCGTTTTTCGGGCGTTCTATCGCAATACCGATGGCGTTGAATACAACAAAACCTTTTTTACCGACAACACTTTTATGATTGCGCTGACAGCAATCGTCACAAAAAATACAAATCTCATCAACATACAGGCATTGCTGGACTCGGTGGTGCTCGAGTTGGATTATCAAAAATTCACTCGGCTTTTTGACGAATATCAAATTCTCGAGCGGCTTGTTCGGAAAATCATCGAGAGTGAGTGGGCAAAGAAAGAAACCCGCGAGATACGCCTGGTCATCGATGATGCCACTGCTCGCTACATGTATTTTCGGGAAGAGCACCCCGGGCTTGAAACCAAAATTCCACAGTATCACATCGCTTCCTACCTCGGGATCACACCGATCCAGCTAAGCCGCATCCGCTCCAAACTTATCAGCAGATAACTCCAGTCGCTACCTGCATCTGCCATCCCGCCGTAGCACGATTCCAATATCCAGCAACAATTCCGGTTTTTCTTAACCTATGTTAATGACTTCCACAATTGGTTTTTTGTAGTTTCTTCCACATTCAAAGCGAAATAACAGCATTCCATAGGAGGTAAAATGCAAACGGCCTTGAAATTATTAAAGACCTGTTTTGGGTTCGTCTTGTTTCTCAGCACGGTACAGGAATTGGCAGCGGGGGAGAATGAGAAGGCCTGGGAAATTGGGCTCACGTTCGGTGAGATTCCTGTTTTGTCCGGCAGCTTCAAGCCGGGAGTGACATTCGCGTTCCATTTCAACGATCATATTTCGCTGCAAACCTGCTATCAACTCAAGGATTATTTGCAACGCGATGGCCAGTCTTTTAACGCGCGAAATATCGGATTCACCGGTTTGCTGAGCTCAAAAGAAACGACAGGCGAGCGGATCTTGTTTGCGCTGCAGATTCGCCCGGTGAGGTGCAGCCCATACATTGTCGCTGGTTTCGTCTTCAACAATGCCGACATCGAAACCATGCGATTTGACCACCGCGAGAGGCAAATTGGCGATAACACCTATGATACCGAACTGACCATCGTGCAGCAGCGCGAACGCGGTTTTGCCCCAGCGTTAGGCTGCGGCTACCGCTACGATTTTGACAATGGTCTGAGCATCAATACCAACATCGCCGCAGCGGTTTTCAAGGCCGTTCCGACACCGATTGTTGCAATCAATACCCCTGCCGCTATTTCGGCTGCGGATCGCACCGCTTTGGAAGAAAAAATCGATCTCGCCTACAAGGAAAATTTTCACAATCGCTATCATATTTTCAATCTTGGACTCTCATACAGGATTACGAAAGGGAAATAACATGAAAAGTTCCGGAAGTACCATTCTTATCACCGGCGGCGCAAGCGGCATCGGTTTGGCACTCGCACGCATGTTCGTCGATTCCGATAACCGGGTCATCATGGTTGGGCGCAACCAAACGAAATTACGGCAGGCGGCGCGTTTGCACGACAATATTTCCACCATTCAATGCGATATCAGCAAGCACGATGAACTGGAAAAACTGCACATGACGATCAATAACGATTATCCCGACCTGAATGTCTTGATCAACAATGCCGCAATTCAGCATAATTATTCCTTCATTAAGGAGACGATGCCCTACACCAAAATTGATGAAGAGATCGATATCAATTTTCGGGCGGTGGTCAAATTGAGTGTCATGCTCATGCCGGTTTTGAGCACCAAACCGGAATCAGCGATTGTCAATGTCGCTTCAGGCCTGGCGTTTGCACCGAAGGAAAGCGCTGCTGTTTACTGCGCGACCAAAGCGGCAGTCGACAGCTTCACTACCACGCTGCGCTACCAGTTGGAAAACACCTCGATCCGGGTATTTGAGCTCATTCCTCCGCTGGTTGAAACGGCGATGACGGCAGGTCGAAGCCAGGGCAAAATGCCGCCGGAAGATGTCGCGCTGACATTTCGGGATGCCTGGCTGAAAAATCAGTACGAAGTCAGTGTGGGGAAAATCAAAATCATGCGCACCATGCTGCGCTGGTTTCCTGGTTTGATCCGAAGCAAGCTGCGACATAGTGTGTAGGGGTAATGCGTGTAAAAAAAGCCTCGACTTAGGCAAAAATAGACTATAGTCGGGGCTTTGCTGTGTAATTTAGTGCACTCAAAATTTGATAGACCATCCAGGAATCTCTGGCTCGGCCAATTGCGCCAACAGTGTCAGGGATTCCTGCCAGCCGAAGTAGCAAGCTTCTGGCGGAATGGCTTCGGGGATGCCCTCCTGTACAACGGTCAGCTCAGTGCAGCGCGGCACCTGTTTCAGTGAGACCGTGACCTGCATTTCTTCTGGGAAGTTGGGATCATCGAATTGATCGGTGTGCCGGATGCGCTCGTTGAGCACCAACTCAAGATACTCGTCGCCAAAAGAGTGGCTGTTGCCTGTGCTGAAATTCGTAAACGACATTTTATAGGTGCCACCAACCCTGGCAGAGAGGTGGTGAACTTTGCCGGTGAAACCATGCGGCGGCAGCCATTTGACCATCGCATCCGGCTAGAGAAACTCCCGATAGGCTTTTTCCAGGCTGGCACGCAGCACGCGATGCAGAGTAACCGTGTTTGTCGGCATCAACTTTTTCCTTTCGAAGTGAGGTGATTGTTGTTCCTGTGCAACAGGCGATCAGCACTTCGTGTATTACATGTTTATGATGTCAAAGTCTTTGCTTTCTACAATCGGCAGCAGCCGTGAATCTAGCAGCGCGGCGGTTCGGTGGCCGATACCAGCCAGGTATGCCTCATTGGAAGCAAACGCCATGAATTCAGCAAGCGAGCTTTGTTTCACCAACATAACAGCGTCCCATTGCTCATCCGGCGGGCCGATAAAAAAACGTCCGCCAGTGCCGAGCAACAGCAACTCGCCGCCGCTTGCTTTTAAAAATGGCATGGTGTGTTCAATATATTTTTGAAAGGCTTCCCTGCCGGAAATGTGCTGCTTGGGAGCCAGATCCGGGGTGGCGGAATAATCTGCAACTTCCCTGAAGCGCAGCAAATTGAGCATAATGATTTCACCGGTTATATTGCGCCTGAAAAGTGCAGCGCCGGTTTCCTGTGTCGGCTCTAAAAAATACTTTTCCATTTCGTTCCTTGGTTCAGATTCAGCCTGGTTTTGATGTGGGCGCCAGAAAAGTTGCTGGCTTTATAAATACGATGAGTCTGGGTTAAGCTCAGGTGTCTTTTTCACTGTCTACACGTTCCCAACCGATAAACTTCCAGCCAATGAATTTGACCAGAAAATAGTAGAATGCAAAGGCCAGCAAAAACAAAACTGCTTTAACAAATCCATGCCATTGTTGCAGCGAGATAGACAGAATCAGCGCCAGCAGAATGAGAATGCCAGCAAAGATGAGAAGCAATACCTTGTTGGCGGGACGCGTCAGTTCGGCTGCGCAGCCCGGGCAGAGAAAGATTTTGTTCACATCGGCTTTGCGGACAAATACGCCAAAGGTCATGACTTCATGCTGGCAATTGGGGCATGTGGTGCCAACCATTTTCGTCCTCCAATAATGAACATACCTGCATGGTTCGGGATAATTGGATTTTCAACTGAAGATCCAGTTTGTGCTTCAGGAGCTATTCGGTCAGCTTCAGGACCACAAAAGTCAGGTCGTCGCGTTGCTCGCGGCCGCCAGCCCATTCGACACCGACTTTGGTCAGGTGCTCAATAATCTGCTGTGGCGATTTTTCAGCAGCCTCTTTGAAATGCTGTTTGACGCGCTCATCGCCCAATATTTCATTGCGCGGATTAAACATTTCTTCAAAGCCATCGCTCATGAGAAGGACGGTATCACTCTTGGCCAGCGCGATGGTTTCATCCCGATATGCAAAATCGATGAAGCTCCCCAGCGGCATGCCTTTGAGCACGATTTCTTCGACTTGACCAGTCGCCGAGCGGTAGACCAGCGGGTAGGGCATGCCAGCCGAGGCAATCCGCAATTGCTGGCCGCTGTATTTGGCGACCGCCAGCGCCATGTACATTTTTCGCAGCCCCATCGCTTTAATGGCAACCGAACACTTCCTGAGGATCTGCACCGGCTCCGGTTCCTCCGCGAGGGCATGGAACAGGCTCTTGGTGGCAGACACCATGGTGCCGGCTTGCATTCCGTGGCCGGTGGCGTCGCCGATCGCTATTGTTAAGGCACCATTTTTGTGCAGTTTAAAATCATAGTAATCGCCGCCGACTTCTGTGGCGGTTTTCATAAACACCGCGATTTCAAGGCCCGGCACCTGTGGCACTTTTCGGGGCAGCATGGAAAGTTGAAGCTGACGTGCTTCTTCAATTTCCTCTGCCTGACGGGCGTTCTCTGCTTCGAGCAGTTTGGTTTCCATTTCCTGCTCAGCGAGTTTTGCGCTGGTGCGGGCAAAATCGCGCGAGAGATAGATCGACATGGCAATGAAAAAGCCAATCGAGCCGAAGGCGTACGGATTGAGCATTTCCCGGAATGGTGCGACGATGCCTGCATCCATCAGAGCATCGAAGGTGCCGAAAAAGTAGTACAACAAAAAAGCCAGGCCGATGAGCCAGGCACCCTCACGCTTTTTAAAGAGTGCCACCAGAATGACTCGCAGGATTTCGAGCATGACCATCAGATCGATGATGCCGAATTGCCCAAAATTTTGCATCGGCTTTTCGATGACCGGCAAGGCAAGCAGCGCGATGGCCAGCATGATCACCCAAAATTGTTTTGGCACCTTTTTGTAGAACAGCGAATACAGAAACCGCAGTTGCAGCACGACGAAAATGATGTACACGATACGGTGCATGCGCACAGCGTCCAGTTGCGCGCCGATATTGGTAGCGAGCGAGTGCTGGTAGTCGAAGTAAATTGCGGCGGCGTAGGCAAACAGGAAAAGGGCAAAGTAGAGGTTTTGTTTCAACCTTGAGAAGAAAGCAAAAAGGATAATGTTCAGCAGGCCGAGCGCCAACGTCAGTGCGGTGAAGGCCATTTGGTAGGCGATGAGTGGCCGTTCGTAGCGGATTCGCTGTTCAGCCAGTTGGTTGAGGTCTCCAAGGCGGAAGAAAAAGCCGGAGCTGAAACCGGCTTCCCGAAATTTTTCAAATTCGAGATTGACATAGCGCACCGCCAGTACGTGATCGCCTGCGGTTTCGAAAGTGATGCTTTTGGGGATACCGGTCCAGTCGCCGCTGATTTCGCCGAAGCTGTGCAGCAGCTTACCGTCGAGGTAGAGCTGGGACTTGCCGGCTTGCCAGACAGACAGGCCCAAGGGCTGATTGATAAGGCTCGAATCGACAGCGAGGTGCAGCCGGAACCAGCCGGCGCCCTGCCAGCCGCTATTAGGCAGCGCGATGGGCTGAAGCTCGGTATCGGCTCGCTCCCACTCGCGATCATCGAAGCCCGGCTGCGCCCATAGCGGATCGTCACCGGCGTGATAAAGCCAGTCGATGCTATACAACAGGGCTTCCTCTTTCATTATGGCTGATGCCAGGAAGAGCCTCGGGTGGGAGACGTGAGCAGGATTGGATTGCAAGGCGCGGAAGGAAAACGCCCAGGCGCCCGTGCTTTGCGAAATTTTAAGCAAACACCGGTTCGGACCCTGTTGAAGATCTGCAGCAAAGGCGTCATCATCCAATAGAAGCGGGCGAAAGGCAGGTTTGTGAAAAACGCGCTGGCCATTGATCCATACCGACGCGCCGTCATCGCTGCCCAGCAGCATTTGATTTGTGGCTGTGGCCTCGCTGGTCAGATTGCAGTACGCATACGCGGTGGCGTTTTCGTGCCTGCCAAGAGCCGACAACAGATCGACAATGCGCTGGCTGGAGTGGTAGCGCTGCCACCTGAGCGTGTCGCTGGCCGAGGTGACGACCACATCACCTTCCTTGGGAGCGATCTGCGCTTCACCGCCAGACTGTGCGAGAAAATCCTGTTCCAACTCATTTGTGGGAAATGGACCCAGCAGCAGCCACTCTGTGATGAGTTCGCCATTATTTGGATGGCTTGGTGCGGCATTTTGGGCATAGAGAGCAGGCAACCAAAAGTGGCAGAGCAAAAAGATCAAAATTTTGCGTCTAAAACACTGCTTCAATTTCATCATTCATCACCGTAGACGCTTCATTCCACATTCCCAATCCGACGTTTCCGGCGGACATGGCATTTCAGGCATGCGCAGAAGGCAGCAAGCCGGGACAATTACTTCCGGAACAAAAAATAATCGTACACGGCACGCGCAACATGTGCGATGGCGCGCTCGCGATCGGCAACCGGCAGGCTGGATTCTTTTACGAACACGACTGTCACAACATGCCCGGCATCATCCGGCAATTCGATCACGCCGACGTCGTTCGCTGTGCCACCGATGGTGCCGGTTTTGTGTGCCACGACAGTGCCCGGTGGCAAGATTCCTTTGAGACGATGTTCACCTGTTTCACAGCGCCGCATAATGTCCATCAACAGCTCGGAAGATTCTTCCGTCAAAATCTGCTTTTGCCAAATTTTCTCCAGCAGATTCGCCATAGCTTTTGGTGTTGAGGTGTCTCGCGAGTCATTGTCGAATCCGGCTTCAGCTTGTTCGCGTTCAGCCTCGGAAAGCGCCTTGTACTTTTCTCTGAACATGTCTTGTGAATAGTCCTCGCGCGCTGGCAAATCACGGATACCGATATAGTCTGCGATCAGTTTCAGTGTTGAGCGGTCGATGTGCAATCCTTCGACGTTGATGGCAGCCATGCGTTTGTTCACCTCCGCTGGTCCACCCGCCAGTTCGAGCATGAGGTCCGTCGCGCTGTTATCGCTGATCAGCAGCATGAGCTCCAGCAGGTTGCGTACCGACAGTACCACACCGGGATCGTCGAGCAGGCGCGAAATCGTGCCGCTGCCGGGGCTGAGATCGTGCGGTTCGAGCACAATCATGCTGTCCAGCGCTAGCTCGCCGTGATCGACGCGATGCAGGAGTTGCACAGCGATGGGGACTTTGTACGTACTCGCCATCGGAAATTTCATATCGCGGTTGTGGTATACCCGCTCACCCGACTCCAAATGCACCGCGGCCACGCCGATGACACCACCCGACAGTTGCTCCAATCGGGCGATTTCTGCTGCCAGTTTGCTTGGCGCTTCTGCTGTCTGTTGCGCTAACAGCACCCCCGCTGAGCCAAGAATCAGCAGTTCGACAAGCCAAAACATTTTTTTAGACCATTTCGATGGCATCGTTTTCCTTTCACGCTTAATCAAGCAATGCAATCACTTTTTCTTGTTTTTCTTTTCGAGATTTTCTTTGACCCGAAACCTGACGATCTTGTCGATTAAATCCAGCGGCAGCGGTTTGTCGAACGGAAACCGGATCGTACCCTTCGAAATTTCATAGTCTGCTAATTCGTCCTGAAAAATCCTGATCCCTGATGAAGTCGGGTAGAAGCCGATATGCTTTTTGAAAGCGGCGAAATGCACCAGGTTGCCGTGTAGCTTGAAAGTTGGAATCTGATAGCTGATCGTTTCTTCTGCCTCCGGTGCGGCTTTTCGAATGGTCTGACGCACGCTTTCCAGCAAGGTTTGTATCTCCTCGGGAAAAGCGCTGATATATGCGTCGATATTTGCTGGCGGCTTATTGACACGATCCATGTGCTCTCCAATACTGGTCTCAGCGCTGTCCGTCCCGATATTTCGGGTAGTGTATCATTAAATGTTTGTTCCGGCAGGTTTCTTATTACGCAGATTTGCCACCAGCTTGCGTCTTTCGTCTGCGCCACAGCCAGCCGGCAAGTGGTGCCAAAATAACCGCCCACAGCCACTGCCAATTGTCTTCAACAAAGCGCCCGACCTGCTGGCTTGCAGTAATCTCAACCTCGATGGTTTTATCAAAGGTTTTGATCGTCCGTGGTGTGTTGTAGCCATCGACCTCCAGCAAAGCGGTCAAGGTCAGATGCAAGCTGTGCGTGCCGTCTTTTTTCGGAAAGATCTCCCATTTCCACTCGGTCGGCTGGCGTTTCGAGACCGCCTGGATTTCGGGCGTGATGGCGGTGATGTCAAACATCTGCCCGGATAATTGCGCCTGCATGCGGTTGCTGATTTTAATGTTGAATCCGAGTCTCTGGCCCTCTGCTGTAATGGATTCCTTGAGTTGTTCGATGGAATCCACCGCGCTTAAAATTAGTTGAATCTGCTTAGATTCGTCGATGTTGATGCTGGCCGGGACGTTGAAGGCAATCGCGCCTGCTTCCATTCTGTCGAGGAGCTGATCGACCGGATCGATTTCCATGTCCGGTTCTAGGGCCGGTGGAGGCGGCATATCCGGTTCCGGTTCCGGCGCCATGTCCACGGCTTCTTCGGGAGCCATGGAGAAATCGACCATGAGTATCGAATAGACAAAAAAGAGCGCCGCGAACAGCGCCAGAATTCCTGTAATGGCTTTGATTTTTGATTTCATAATGAAGCCAATCTCCGAAGTGGTACCTTATGCTTAGCTCTACATTTTCACCAATGTAATTCCCGGGAAAAAATATTTTTTTGCGCATCGTCCAGAACTCACTACCTGACACTTTTCAGAAAAACGATTTTTAGCCACTGATTTGCACCGATCTACACGGATTTCAGAGTATACTTTTAGAAAAATTTTTCAAAATCTTAAGAAAAATCAGTGAAAATCCGTGTTTATCAGTGGCTAAAGAAAAAGTGTCAGGTAGTAAGCGTCTCAAATAATCTGCGTGGTTTCCCGCGTCTGCTACATCTGCTGTGTTGTGCTTTTTTCCATCTTCCTGCTTGCTGCCCGGCGATAGCCTGTCACGGCGATTGTTTGCTCATCATAGACATCAACAATGGCATAGGAGTTGTTTTCTTCGCCGGTTCCTTCGACCATAGCTTTCAGGGTGTAGTAGTGGATTCCTTCGATATGACTGTAGTGCCCCTCATGGTTGTGTCCCTGGAACACGGCCAGCACTTTGGCGCTTTCTTGCAGGATTTGCCGGACTTCGGCCGCGTTCCTGACGGTAAGATCCCCCTCACCATCAAGCTGCTGGTGAATGAAAACAATCACCGGTTTGGATGACGATTCCAAATCTCTCCTGAGCCAGTCCAGCTGCTGGCGTGGAACGTTGCTGTCGGCCCAATTGAAGTTGCCGTGATCGTAATCGGAATCATCGGCGTTGTAGTTGGCGTCCAGCACAATGAAATGAAGTCCCTTGACGTCAAATGAATAGAACGAAGCTTCCTTCGCGATGTTGGTGTTCTCGATGCCGTTCAGGAACTGTTGCTTGGATAGGCTATCCATATCGTGATTACCCAGGACGTGATAGCGCGGGCCTTTGAATTGTTTGAATGCTTGCTCAATTGTATCGAGGTACGTCAGCGTGTCCTTTTCCGACGGCGGATTTCCCTGGTCCTTCAAATCGCCGAGCTCGATAAGAAAATCAACCTTCTTTTCATTCATGAGGGCGGCGCACTCCGTCATTTTGGCGACAGATTCCCGATAGTGCCGCGTTCCAATCGCCTCTATATCTGCGAAATGCGGGTCTGTGACCATTCCAAAGCGGAGCTTCGGGCTCCGGCCTGTTGCATTGGCATAAGCAAGTGGGGCGCCAGCAGCAAGTCCGGCAATGAAAAGACCTGAAGTTTTGAGAAAAACCCTGCGCGTCGGTTTCCACGCTGCTGCCTTTGAGTTCGGCTCATGGTTCTTCGTGATGGTACGGATATTTTTCAATAGGTTAGCCTTTCTTAGGGCTTAACGCCAGTGCTCACGCGCCCGTGGACATTGAACGCACCGACCGTTACTTACAATCATAATTTTGACTTTTGCACAATTTTCTGGATTTCACCGTCCCCCCACGGATCGGGCGCAGCGCATAGTTATGTGTCCACCTCAATTATCCTGAAATCTCGTAAGCCTTTTTCAGCCATTCTATAACTTCCGTGTCGACTTCTCCAATGTCTGTGATATTTATTTTATGCGAACACATTGAATTAGGTTTTTCATTTTCCAGCTTTCCTTGCGGTGATTGACCCTTCAAGTTTATCCCGATCTCAAATCGTGTTTTCGTTGCAGGATTTAAAGTTGCAAACTGCTTCTTTCTTCTCAGGCTTACATACGCTTTTTTGGGAGCGATCTCGATGTCTTTTCCGAACGTTTGTATCTCAGCGATGATTTTGTCATAAATCGGTTTGAAGTGTTCTTTATCTCGATACTGGTTTGTTATCAATTCTTCCTGATTGTTTGCCGAACCAGCGTCCGTACCTTTGGCCTTGTGAGCGATAAGATTTGCAAAACCGTATGTCAGTCCGTGAGTTTCTTTTAGGAATTTAATTATTTCTCCATGTTTGGTGAAGTTTTCATTTTTAACAATGACTATCCATTGTTCTAAAGCTCGACCTGTGTTTTTATGCAGGTTTTCAATCATAGTTAATGTAGCTTTATCCATATAATTATCCTTCATTTTTCAACATGCTTTAAATTTATTTCTTCTCATTTCATTTTCTCAGAATAATTATTTTCTGATGTTTGTGTGATTACTTATTTTGAATCAAAAATGTAAGAAAGTTAAAATTGTTGTTAATGTTTTACTATGTGCTTTTACAATTGTCTATATTTTTTGCAAACACAGCCTATCCCGTTTTACAGGAAGAATCTTAAGATCAGTATATACAAATTTTAAGATATTCACTTTGTCAATATGACAATATCCAGTTTATAATTTTATTGAAAATTATTACTTATGATGTTTATAAACATCTGATTAATAAAATTGACTGATCATCCTTTTGTTTACCGTATGAAGCTAATTTGTTATTTATTTTTTCATAAATATTGGACAATTTATCATGTCTGTTATTGAGAATAATCTTTTTTACTTTTTCCATTCCAAAATCTTCATCTTTCTTATTTGATGTCTCTGTGATTCCATCAGTCAGGAAGATGAATAAATCCTTCTTGTTATATACTGTGCTGTTTGTTTTATAGGTTAGGTCTTTTGTAGCCGCAATTGGAAGGTGCTTTATGATCAATTCATCAAAATTGTTGGAATCATATGCAAGTTTTAAAATCGGAAGATGACCTGCTGTTGAATATTCTACAGTATTCTTTGAATTAAATTTTAAAAATGCACAGGTAAGAAACATGTTTTTCTTTTTTAAATAGTAAATTGTCTTGCTGGTTTCAGTTAAAATTGAGCTAAGCTGTTCATCTTTGTTTAATAAAACTCGAATCGTGCTTTTAAACATCCCCATCATCGAGCCTGCCGCAACGCCATGACCCGATACATCTGCAATATAACAAGTATGTGAAGTCTCATTCTCGAAATAGTCAATTAAATCGCCACCGACTTCATCAGTCGGGTTAGATACTCCAAATATTTCAAAACGCTTATTAACAATTTCAATTTTTGGAACCAGGTTCGAATGAAGCTCCTGCGCAAGGTCCATTTCAGCCTGAAGCCGAAAATTTCTTAATCCTTCCTTATTTATAAATATGACAAGCAGTATATATCCCAGAACAAGTGTTACTAAGATTCCAAAGGCATCCAAATTAGCTCGTTGAGGAAATTCGGAAAGGAGTGGCTGGTTAGCCTCTTTCCAAATGTTAATTCCAACTACAATTTGAAAAATGATAGTAAAAGGAAGAAATTTAAGATTTCTTGTCAAACTATAAACGTAGAATACTGCAACAATCCCTGAATACAATACATTGATAAAAAGCAGTGGTTCTGAATATGCACCTTTTGACATCAGATCGACGATAAATCCAATTCCTGAAAAAAAGAAGAATATCGCCGAGACAAATATTAGATATCTTCTAAGTGGTATATTTTTCCAGAATTTGTTCTTTTTTAAATATTTATTTTTTAGCAAGTTAGTTTTCTCTCTAAATTTAGAGATCCGTTATTTATAATTAAATTGCAAAAGGAAATTTTCTTTAATAAAAAACTGCAAATTTTGGTTGTATTTTTAATAACTTTTTTAAATTTACTTATGTGCATAACGACTCAAGTTCAGCGACCCGGCCCATGGAACGCCACAATTGCAGCCGTAACGCTTAAGCCGGATTCGCTCCAGCGCCTGGTTAGCGAACCAACCGCGTCGGACGCGGAGCAATGACGGAAGAAACTGAAATGGCCAGCAACGTTGCATATCAAGCACTTGGGCGTCCAGTTTCTCAGGAGCCGTCGTGGTCACTTCGGTCTCGTCGAAGCTAATCAACGATGTCGAGCTTCAGGCCATCAGCAAACAGCGCGAGGCCGGATGCGAAGGCAACGAATCCGAGAACGGCTATGATCGCGCCTTTCGCGCCGCCGCCTGATGACGGAACGTAAACGAGGGCAGCTATGGCTACCCACAGCAATGCAGTGCCGATCATCTTCCTCCACGTCGCTTTCATTTGTGTGTTAATTGCATTCATGGTGTTTTCCTGTTGTTCTGTGTGATGCCGCCTAACGACAAGCTCACGCGCCTTCTCGCTTTATGGCTAAATCGTATGATCTCTTCCAGATATCTTCATCCTGCATCAGTTGTCGGTAATCGCTTTTCTTGAGCTTACCATCATTGTACTGCTTGATCATGAAGAAGCGTAATCTCCATTCATCTGGATTTGGTTTATCGAAATCAAAATCAATTCCACCTTTGCTATCCGGTTTTGAGATGTCAACCCCGATACCATGAGTCCGATAGGTCCATTCCGTGCCTGGAATACTGTGTGTTCCTTTGAAAGGCTCGTTCAGTACGTCTGAGGCAGATGATATGGCCAGGCTACTACAAAGTAATTCTTCGGCCCACCTACGTGTGGCATGCCAGTTCTTGACCAGCAAGTTAATGGCTTCTACTGTATCCATATATCTCTGCGCCTAACATGGTATTCTGTTACAGCTTTTTCCGGTATTGTCTAACACCTGCTGTCGCATAATACAATTTAGGCTTTTTGTCTTAACTGTATAAATATTTAGAAATTATGTAAGAGTTTTCTGTCGGTCAAAGAGTCCCTCTGCGACACTCGATACGGTCGCAGAGGAAAGTCGCATAATCCGGAAGGCTTTTTTCGTCAGCCATTATTTTGAATTGCTGACCACCGCTTTTATCCCAACTTTGCACTAAGCGTCCTCGCCTGCCTGGTTCTCTACAGCGCGACTTTGCCGCCAGCCCAGCACCAGCAAGCCCACCACCAGCACCGAGCTGATGATCGTCAGCCAAAAACCGAGCTCGAAGCTGCTGGAGGCATAATAATACTGCACTTCATGTTCGCCCGCCGGCACGGCGACGGCACGAAAAGCATGGTTCGCCTGCAAAATAGCCGCTGGTTCGCCATCGATGGTGGCATGCCAGCCTGGCGGATAGTAGGTATCGGTGAGCACCAATAATTGCGGCTGCGCAGCCGAGGTTTTCACGGTAATTTCATGCAAGCTGTAGGAAGTCAACTCAGCGCTCGCACTCGAGTCCGGCGCTGGCGCGATGGCTGGCGCTTCGTACAGCAAAACCTGTTGGCGCGGATCGAATTCCGGCGACGTCAGACTGCTCAGCAACACTTTGGGATCATCGAATTGCTGGAAACCGCCGACCAGAAAAGCGCGCGGCAAGACATTTTTGTTTTCGAAGATGCCCAGTGGCACTTGCTGATTGCCGATGATATGTTGAAATTGGCCGACCGGCTCGATGGTCGATTCCGGGATCGGATATGGAGAGATCAGGTATTTGACATTGAGCAAATCGATCAGGTTTTGGTGCACGCGCTGCTGACCGGCATCGAACCGTTCAGGCGGCACTTGCTGCAAAGCGCGCTGGCCGTTTTGCTGGCCGACAAAGTAGTATTTCTGAATGTAGGCACTTTCAATGCTGGAAGCGTCCAGCAAATCCTGATAGACGCGCGGCTTGGCAGGGCTGTAGCCGCCAGCGCTCTGTACGCCCTGCGCGGCCCAACGGTTTTCGCCGAACAGATTCAAGCCGGCAAACGGCACATTGAGCGGAAAAATACGATACACTGAGTCATCCTGCTGCAAAAACGTGCTGAGCTGGTCGGGCTTGAGGTAATTTTGCATATCGGTGTTCGGCACCGGATTGTTGATCTTGGCATCGACGCGCCACATGTCGAACAAGGTGATGGCAACAATGGCCACCCCAAAAACAGTCGCGGTGATCTTTTGACGCAACGCTAAAGCCAGCAGCACCAGCGCACCTGCCGCAAAAATGCTCACCACCCACCAATCCGTCATCAACATGCTGAAGCGCTCCTGATCGATTTGCGCTTGCGTGGCGGCTGCGTAGCGATCCGGATACAGGCCTTGCATAAAGCTGAAAAAGCCTGACTCGGCAATGCTGACCAGCAGCGCCAGACCGATGACCGCACCGGCAGCGATGTACAATCGCGTAGCCGCCTTGGAATCTTCGTGCTTGCCCGGCTTCTTGCGAATCAACTCGTACAAATGCTGCATACCGAGCCCTGCCAGCAAAACAAAGCCAAATTGCACGATGATCAGGATCATCACCGGAACCCGAAATTTGTTGAAATAGGGCATGAAGGCATAGAAAAAGCGATAGACCGGCGAAAAGTTTTTGCCGAACGAAATCAACAAGGCCATCACGATGATGACGGCAAAAAAGGGCACCAATTCCTGGCGGCGTTTTACCACTGCATACAACGCCAGCATAAAAATCAGGATGCCCATGTAGTGCGGGAAGTCGGTGAAGGGCATGGTACCCCAGTAGGTGACATTGCCAAAGCCATAGAAAGATGGAATCAGAAAAGTCAGCATTTCACCGAAAGAGAAGGACCATTGGGTGGCATATTCGAAGCCCACGCCAGTGTCGGAGGTCGCTGCCGCCAGGGCCGGAGCCGCGCCGCGAATCGAGTAAGGGGTGTATTCGTAAATCGGCAGGTAGAGCACTGCCGCCATGCCTAAGCCCAAAATCAGCACGGCTGCAAATTTGCCGAGCGCTGGCAAAATGGTTTGGGTTTCCTTTGCACGGATTTGCAGGAAAAGATAGTAGAGCAAGTATGCGCCCAGCAGCATCCAGGTATAGTAGACGATCTGCACGTGGCCGCGCTGGAATTGCAAACCCAGCAACAGCGCCGCCAGGCCGAGGTAGAGCCAGCCGCCGCGCCGCAGCAGCCTGTCTACTGCCCAGAATGCCAATGGCATGTAAATGGTGGTCATCAGTTTGGAGCCGTGCCCGAACACTTCCATCGATATCAGGTGTGGCATCATCATGAAAGCCATGCCGGCGAACAGTGCCGGCAGAAAATCAACTTTGCGGTCGCGCAGAATCAGGAACACGCCGAGCGCGCCGAAGGGATAGTGAATGATATGCGCAAATAGGGGCGGCAGGGAGACAATGTATTCGATGCCCATTAAAATGATGTAAGGAAAATACGCAAAGGGGGTGTAAACCAGGCTGGCATAGCTGGGCATGCCGCCGAAAATGTAAGGCATCCAGTGTGCGTGAATGCCGTTGTTTTGCAAGGCTTCGCGCAGCGGTTTTGACAGCGCGGCGGGCATTTGTGCATCAGGGACAAAATAAATCATTCCACTGAAAATAGCCTGGTGAAAAAAGGCGAAAATCAACGCGGTGAAAATGCCAAACGCCAACCAGTTTGGATGCGTCATGAGCGTGTCGATATAGCTGCTTTTGATCAATGGCGAGGCGGCTGTTTTCTGATGAGCGGTTTGCTTTTTGGCTTTCTTGCTTTTTGCCATGTATCGTGTGGTCTCCGTGTTTAGTTTGGATTGTAAGAAGTAACACAACTCTCAGGTCTTTATCAACTTCTTTTCTTTGCCATGTATTCGTGCTGCATTGTGCTCAAACCGCCGAGTATGCAGAGGGCGCAGAGTTGCTCAAAAATCTCAGCGACCACAGCGGTTTCTTCTATTTCCTACCGCACCACCTCAATCTGCGCCTGTGCTTTGGCATTTCCTGCCTGCAGTTCCACAGTGTAGGTGCCAGTCTCGATGTACTGCGAACGTCGAAAGCCACTACGGTTGCCGGATTCATCTGACGGGCCAGTCAGATCCCAGCGCGCAACGTTGATGCCCGCATCGCCAGTGCCTTCGAGCTCTTTTACGATTTTGCCATCTTTGTCTTTGATTGTCAATTGGGCTTCACCAGCTTGCTTCAGATAATAATGCACACTCACCGGCCAGGCGCGTCCGAAGCGCGTTTGTGGCAACTGCGCTTTTTCTATCTCAAAAATATGCGCATCTTTTGCCAAAACGTCTGCTGTCAGCCCTTGAATCATGCGGGCATCCAGCGCATACATGCCACGACCGTGCGTCGCGGCGACGATCATGTCCTCGCGCGGATGGATGACGAGATCGTGCACGAACGTCGTCGGCATGCTGCCGGACAAGGTGTGCCAGCTTGCACCTTTGTCGAGTGAAACATAGGCACCCAGGTCGGTACCGACATACAGCACGTTGGGATTTTTCGGATCTTCGCGCACCACATTGATCGGTCCGCACGGAACGTTGTTGCTGATGCTGTGCCAGGTATCGCCATAGTCAGTTGATTTGTAGAGGTAAGCTTTGAAGTCATCGTCACGCTTGCCGTTTAAAGCGACATATACGGTTGCCGGCTCATGTGCAGAGGCGACAATGCCCGTGACAAATTTACCCTGCGGCAGTTTTTTGCCGATTTCCCGCCATTCGGTACCACTATTCTTTGTTCGATGCACACGGCCATCGTCGGTACCGACATAGAGCAGGCCAAATTTGAAAGGCGATTCGGCAATCGAATAGATGGTCTGATAGGGAATGTCACCGATTCTGTCGAGAATGTTGTAGGTCAAATCGGGGCTGATTTTTTGCCACGAGTCGCCACGATCCATCGAGCGAAACAGCATATTCATGCCGTGATAGATGATGCGTGGATTGTGGGGTGAAATGATGAACGGCGCCAGCCATTGCCCGCGCAGTGGCGGTTCGCCCTCTGCGACCTCCGGTACTACAGACTTTTGCTCGTCGGTCGCGATATTGGTGCGGTCCAGCCTGCCATAAAAGCCGGTCGAATAGACGATGTCAGGATCGGTTGGGTCTATGGCGTGGTTGCTGCCTTCACCGCCGGGTGCGCGCTGCCATTGTACCGCCGGAATGTTGCTGCGACCGCGCGACAGATCCACTGCAGCCCGGAAGCTGCCATGATCCTGAACCGAGCCATAAACGTTGAATGGTTCAGCCATGTCGTGATTGACATTGAAAAACTGCACCAACGGCAGATTGTCATAAAAGGTGCGCCAGTTCTCGCCGGCATCGTAGGAAATGGCGACACCGCCGTCGTTGACATTGACGAGATAATTGGAGTTGTCGGGATCGATCCACAGGCCATGGTGGTCGCCGTGCATGCCCCGCAATGGACGAAAGGTTTTACCGCCATCATTGGAAACATTGAGTGCCAAGCCCATGACATAAATGGTGTTTTCATCGTTCGGGTCGACGCGCATTTGCCCAAAAACCCAGCCATAGGTTGCTGAGATGCGTTCCATATAGGCATTTTGCTCGCTCACCTGGCGCCAACTGTTGCCGCTGTCGTCCGAGCGATAGACCGTGGCGCCGCGAATCACCGGCGCACGCGGACGGCCATACGAATCGAGCTCATCTGCGCCGGGCTGCCGGGCGATTTCGTAATTATCGACAAATGCATAAAGCACATTTGGTTTTGTTAAGCACAAATCGATGCCGATGCGGCCACGAAATTTGGCTTCGGGCAAGCCGTTGTTGATCGGCGTCCAGGTTGCACCGCCGTCGGTGGTTTTGTAGATACCGCTGCCGGATGAGGCTTCATGATTGCGCGGATCGTGCCATTTTTTGCGAATGCGCTCCCAGGTTGCCGCATACAGTGTGTTGGGATCGCCAGGGTCCATAATCAGGTCAATCGCGCCGGTTTTGTCGTTGATGTACAGCACCTTCTGCCAGCTCTTGCCGCCATCGGTGGTTTTGTAGACGCCGCGCTCCGGATTGTCGGTCCACTCAGGTCCGGATGCCGCGACGTATACAATATCGGAATTTTGTGGATGGATGACGATGCGAGGGATAGTGTGCGTGCCGGCGAGCCCAACATGCTGCCAGCTTTTGCCTGCATCGGTCGATTTGTACACACCCGCACCAGCCATCGAGCTCCTGAAGATATTGGCCTCCCCGGTGCCGATCCAGATGATGTCGGGATCGGAAGGGGCCAGCGTGACATCGCCGATAGAGGTGGAAGCCGCATGCTCAAAAATCGGCTCCCAGGTTGTGCCCTCATTTTGCGTACGCCAAACACCGCCAGAAGCGCCGGCTACGTAAACGGTATAATTTTGCCCTTTGGGCGCAACCACCGCAATATCGGTCATGCGACCGCTGATGTTGGTCGGACCTAAAAATTGCCAATTTAGATTTTTAAAAAGGGATTGGTCTGTTAGCGCAAGATGCTGATTGTACCAGTTCAGGCGCAAATCCGGGTCGGTCATGTCGTTTTTTTGCGCGGAGAGTGGGCAGGAAGCCAGTAGTAGCACGGCAAACAGGGCGTTCGCGTAAAAATAGCGCAGAGCACGGCGGACGGTTGGCATCGCTTTCCTCCGAAAACAAGTGGTTGGGAGTTTTGGAGACTGCATTTACAAAATATAGCGTATTGGCGCGGGTGAACAAAGCAAGAAAAGACGTATCGAGCAGGCTGGACAATGCGCGGAGTTATTGGGGGCTGGCTGTGCCCGAAAACTGCTGCAACAGCAACGTTGCAGCGACCAATCCGGCGGTTTCGCTGCGCAAACGACGCACACCGAGGTCGAGAAAGTGAAAATCATGCTGGAAGGCCAGTTCGGTTTCCTGGTCGGAAAAGCCTGATTCCGGCCCGACGAAAAGGATGCCATCCATTGGCTCTGTCGCAGTTGAGCGCGGCTGAAATGTCCAGATTTTGGCACCTTGCGGCACCGGCGCATGCGCGATCCAGCGGCAATCAAAAGATGCGGCCTCGGCTAAAATTTTTTCAAAGCTGCGCACTGGCTGAATCTCGGGCAGGCCGCTGCGGCCACATTGCTTAAGGGCAGATTTGGTGATGCGCTGCCAGCGTTCAATATTGCCTTTTTGTGATTTTGTTGCGCTCAACTGGCTGCGCATGGCCCAAAACGCGGCCACACCGATTTCCGTGCCCTTTTCCAGCAGCCATTCGAAGCGCGCTGGTTGCGGCACAGCCTGCGCAAGCGTCAAGCGGAATCGTTCCTCGCCAAAGTCGCGCACTTGCGATTCGATAAGAATGCGGCTTTCGCGCTTGCCAATCTCGGTGATGGTTCCTGTATACAATGTACCAAGGCCATCGATCAGCAAAATCGTATCACCGGGCTTTTGCCGCAGCACGCGGCTCAAATGATGATGCTCGTCATCGCGCAACAGGGCCTGCTGCTGTGAGATATCTTGCGGGTCGACGAAAAAATAATATTGATGCGACATATCTGGATTTTGAATAACGAGTTTAGTGTGTGGTAAATCGCAAAAGAACTGGAAATTGCAGTTTAAAACCTTAGTTTGACCAGGGGGCTGTCCAAAAACATTCTATAACGAATCGGTTTGTCCGTATGTAGGGGCATGGCGGTCCATGTCCCTACCACACATTATACCGTTATTCCAAAATTCTAATTTTGCTACAGCCTTACTCCGCCAATCATTTATCCTATGAATTGCCAAAAAGGACTTCGTGTCATGGTACCTTTGTGGTATCCCTGGCCAAGCCGATCTTAACGCGCGCCGTAGTTATAGGCCGTGCGCTCTTCGTTGCGATCGGTTGCAGGCGGTGGCTCCGGGGACAACGCAGCAATTTCAGTATACAACTCCGGAGTCATATCAATGTCCATCGATTTAAGCGATGGCTCGAGCTGCTCGAGAGAGCGCGCCCCGATAATCGGCGCCGTCACACCAGGGTGATGGCTCACCCAGGCGATTGCCAGGCTGGCCGGATGCACACCCAGCTTCTTGGCGAAGGCGGTGAACGCTTCTGCCGTATCAAAATAGAGCTGCTCGCCGTAGCGCACGCCGTACATTTTGTTTTCGATCAGTCGCCCGGATTGTGGTTTTGTTGCTGCACTGTATTTGCCGGAGAGCAGTCCGCCGCCAAGCGGGCTGTACGGGATCACGCCGAGATGCTCTGATTGCGCCATCGGCAAAATTTCGACTTCAGCCTGGCGCTTCACCAGATTATACATCGGCTGCATACAGGTAAAAGCGGCCCAGCCCTGCCGCGCGCTGATCCCCTGCGCTTTTGCCACCTGCCACGCAGCAAAATTGCTCGCACCGGTGTACAAAACCTTGCCTTGCCGCACCAGGGTATCCAACGCAAAAAGTGTCTCATCCAATGCGGTCATGTCGTCAAAACGGTGAATGAAATAAATGTCGATGTAGTCGGTTTGTAAGCGTTTCAGGCTGGCGTCGATTGCGGCGAAAATGTGCTTGCGGGAAGCACCGCGCGCGTTGGCGTCGTCGCCCATCGGGAAATAGACTTTGCTGGTCAGGACAACCTGCTCGCGGTGGCCGGCCACCAGCCGTCCGAGCACCTCCTCGGCTTTACCTTTGTTGTAGACATTGGCGCAATCAAAAAAGTTGATGCCGGCATCCCGGCATTTCGCGTACAACGCCTGAGCGGTTGCATCATCCGCCTGGCCGCCGAATGGCATGGCGCCAAAACAGAGTTCTGAGACTTTTACACCCGTTTTGCCGAGAAATTTGTATTTCATTTGATCCTCATTTTTTGCAAGTTGCAGTTGGTTGTGTACTCCCAGCCTCGAAAAAATAGCCAATACCAAAACGAATGGCAAGCAGAAACTCGCGGGATTGCGATGCCATTTGGGAGATGGTTTTGGGACTAAATTGCTTTGAAATGGGCATATTAATCAACAAATAATCCGGGGCTAAACGAGGAGGTGTACCATGATCGATTGGCAAAAAATCCGCAGCGACTTTCCGGCCGTCGAAAACAGCACCTATCTGTGCACAGCGGGTGGAGGCTGCCTGTCCGCAGCCGCCAAAAAAGAGATCGATCGCTACTATGACGAAATGCATCTTCAGGGCGATGTTTGCTGGGACGCCTGGCTGGCGCGCACAGAAAATGTACGTCGGCGGCTGGCGAGCATGTTGAATGCAGAGCCGTACGAGATTGCCTTTTTGACCACAACTTCACTCGGCATGAACTACGCCGCAGATTTGTTCAACGTCGAGCAGGAGGTGCTGACACTGCAGAATGAATTCCCGTCGGTGACGCTGCCCTGGCTGCATCGTGGTTATCCTGTGCAATTCCTGCCTGTGCAGCCTGATGGTGGCTATGATTTTGACACATTCGACTTACCTGCAGAACGCCACAATCGCATTTTTGCGACCAGCTTCGTACAGTATGCCACCGGTTTTCGTCAAAATCTGACTGAACTCGGACAATTTTGCGAAGTGCACGATCTGGCGCTCATCGTCGATGCTACCCAGGGCTTCGGCGTATTCCCTATCGATGTCAAACGTGATAAAATCGATATACTGATTTTTAGCGGTTACAAATGGGCTGGCGCCGGCTACGCAATTGCGCCGATATTCATCCGGCACGAATTGCTCAGCACCACCAAGCTGCCGGCGGTCGGGTGGCGCAGCAGCAAAATGCCCTATGCTTTGCGAAACAATGAAATCGATTTTCATCACGATGCCAGTGCGCTGGAATTGGGACATCCACCATTCCCGGGTATTTTTGCGCTCGGCGGTGCGCTGCAACAGCTCGAAGAAATCGGTCTGGAGCAGGTCGAAAGCCGTGTGCACGAACTGACCGGAATGCTGCACCAAAAGCTTGATGCCATCGGCGCAGAAATCATTTCAACGCGAGACAGAGCTCACCGCTCCGGCATCACCATGGTCGCGGTGAATGAGCCAAAGCAGGTTGCGGAAGCCTTGGCGAAACGAAATATTCATGTGTCGGCGCGTGGCCGGGGCATTCGGGTGGCGCTGCATTTTTATAATAATGAGCAAGATATCGAAATTTTTGTAGGCGCTTTGGCCGAGTTGACCGCAGCAGGCAACTGATCTAAAACCAATACCGTTCAGTTAAGGAACCTCACCGTGTCATTCTGGAAGAATCTATTCTGCATGATAGCCAGAACTAAGCTCAAAAATCCGGAATCGGGCAAAATAGATTCCATCCTGAATGACAAAATCGGGCTTAACTGAGCGGCATTGGTCCTAAAACAGGAACATGTAAAAAGACAGATTTTGCGAATGTGGCAAGATTTTAAACATCCCCGTGAGCCTGCCAATGCTTACACGCATCTGCTCGGCATGCTGCTTGCGGTGATGGCGACCGGTCTGTTGATCGATGCGGCGGCAGGCAGAACGCTGCACATGATAGCGTTTGGTATTTTTGGCTTTAGCCTGATTGTCCTTTATCTGGCCAGCTCGCTCTACCATGCGTTACGGGCATCCGAGCAGATCATTTTGCTGTTTCGGCGTCTCGATCATGTGATGATTTTCATTTTTATTGCCGGAAGTTACACACCGGTTTGCCTGATCGCACTCAAAAATACCTGGGGTACGGCACTCCTGATTGCGATTTGGAGTGTCGCTGTGCTCGGCATTGTGATCAAAATTTTTTGGCTGCATGCACCGCGCTGGCTGTACGTCGCCATTTACCTGGCTGCCGGCTGGCTGGCTGTGCTCGCGATTGTGCCGATAGTGCGCGCACTGCCTTTTGGCGGCCTGCTGTGGTTGCTGGCTGGCGGTGCTTTTTACACCGGCGGCGCGGTTTTGTATGCGCTCAAATGGCCTAATCCGCTGCCCGGGCGGTTCGGCTTTCACGAAATCTGGCATTTGTGCGTGCTCGCTGGTAGTGCCTGCCATTTTTTTCTGATGTGGCAGTACATTGCGCCGATGCCGTGATCGAAAACGGTAATGCCAAAAAGCATGGCTGTAAAGTGCGTAACCAAAACTCAGAGCCCGATTATTAAACTCTGTATCGAATTTCTTGTCAAAACCACAGAATCGCATAAATTGGAAACATGATGTCACAAAATACCCAAATTTCGCTATTTATTCCGTGTCTCGTCGATCAGGTTTATCCGGAAATGGGGATGGCCATGGTGCGTGTCTTGCGCAAGCTCGGCTTTGATGTACGTTATCATAAAGAACAGACCTGCTGCGGTCAGCCTGCTTTTAACGCTGGCTATCCCGATGAATCACGCAAAGTAGCGCGGCATTTCCTCGATGTTTTCCAGCATGACGAAGCGATTGTCTGCCCGTCCGGTTCCTGCACAGCGATGGTGCGGCAGTTTTATCCGGAGCTGTTCGAAGGACAGCCAGAAGCAGATGTTGCCGTTGAGACGGGCAACAAGGTCTTTGAGTTTTCGGAGTTTCTGATCGCGCAGTTACAGGAGCGCAGCTTGCAGGGCCGGTTTAGCGGCCGCGTCAGTTTTCATAACTCCTGCCACAGTTATCGCGAGCTTCGCATCAAACGCGGGCCGCTAACACTGATGCAGCAAATTAATGGCTATGAGCTGATCATGCCAGATGGCGAACCGGTGTGCTGTGGTTTTGGCGGACTGTTTTCATTTAAATTTGCTCCCATTGCCGCATCGATGGCAACCACCCGACTTGAAACTTTTGCCGATTTGGATGTGGACACGCTGGTCTCCAACGATCCGGGCTGCATCATGCACATGCGCCAGGAAGCCCGCGAAAAGGGCTTTGAGATGAATATCATGCATTTGGCGGAGTTCCTCGATCAGGCACTGCAAAATGCAGAATAGCTGTGCATGCTCTGCTGCCAGGCGTATCGAATCATTTAGCAAAGCCATGAAGTCATCTCCTACCCGAGCAGCCGGTTGCGGCGAAAAGATATTTCCATCCGGTTGGCGCCCACAACGAAAATGCGATTTATTTAAGGAAAGAAGGACATTGTGGGAATACGATCAAAAATTTTGTCAGGATTTTTGGTGCTGGCTTTTATGCTTGCCGTCGCCAGTTCCTGGTCAATCTACGAGCTGAATGCGGTCGGTTCATCGGTGCAAAAAATTCTGGATGAAAACTATCAAAGCATTTATGCGGCAAAGGAAATGAAAGAAGCGCTGGAGCGCCAGGATAGCGGCATTTTGTTGCTGCTGTTGGGGAAATGGCAGCAGGGTCGTGCCATTCTGGCTTCTGCAGACAGCATCTTTGAAGCGAAAGTGCAGTTTGCCGAGGCAAACATCACAATCCCTGGGGAACAGCAACATCTTCACACCATCAGGCATCGCTATTCAGCCTTTAAAAAACTGTGGGAGAGACCGATCGTGGATACTGAGAGAGAAGGAAATCTCGATTGGTACTCGCGCGATGTACATCGAGCCTTTTTGTCGCTGAAAGAATCAATCAATGCGTTGATTGCTTTGAACGACAAAATGATGTACCAGACTGCTTCCAACCTGGAAAACCGGACACACAGAGCCATCATGCCGGATATTGTCGCTGTCATTGCTGCCTTGGTCTTTTCCTTTATTTTTGCCTATTTGATTCATTATTATATCGTTAGCCCGATCATCGAAATCACCCATCGCATCAACAAGTTCAAGGATAAACGTACCCCATATGATGTCGAAATCGAAACCAAAGATGAAATATTGCATCTATCCGAGGCCATTCAGCATTTGTGCGCCACACTTGAGATCAAGGATGCTGAAAAATGAGGTTTCATATCGTTCTTAGATATGTCGCTCTGGCGCTTCTTTTGAATGCAATCTTCATGTTCGTTTCATGTATCATCTCCGCGGCGCATTCAGATACGGCCTTTATGGCTCTCCTGTACAGCGCCCTGGTGACGACGCTTTTCGGCATTTTCCCACTTATTTTCGTTCCAGCTACAACCAATATCACCAACAAAGAAGGGCTGTTGATTGTTGTCCTCAGTTGGCTTTTGTCCTGTCTTGTGGGCACGATGCCCTATGTTTTATATGGGGAACCCTTCACCTTTACCAACGCCTGGTTTGAAAGTGTATCCGGATTTACAACGACGGGCTCAACCATTCTGGTCAATATCGAGAGCCTCCCGGACAGCCTGCTTTTTTGGCGCGCATCCACCCATTTTCTCGGCGGCATCGGCATCATCATTTTTGTGCTTTCCGTGCTGCCGTTTTTAGGTATTGCTGAAATGGTGCTGTTTCGGAGCGAAATTTCTTCGATGGTCAGAGAAAATTTTCATCACCGGGCCAGAAATGCCATCCGGATTCTGGCTGGCATATATATTGGGCTGACTGTGCTGCAAACCGTGTTGCTGTTGTATTTCGGAATGAATTTTTTTGATGCGCTGACCCATTCATTTGCAACCATCGCAACGGGTGGTTTTTCGTCAAAAAATGCCAGCATTGCGTATTACAATAGCCCCCAAATTGAAATGGTGATCATCGTTTTCATGATCCTGTCGGGGATTCATTTTGCCCTGCTTTTTGCAGTCATCATGGGCAATCTCAAGGACTTCTGGAAGTCATCGGTCGTGCGCTATTACCTGCTGTCCATGGCCATCGGCATCGCCATTACCGCGATGAATGTACATGGCAGCCATTTTCAGAGTTGGGGTGACTCCTTCCGGTATGCCGCTTTCAATATGATCTCCGTGGGAACTTCGACCGGTTTTGCGACCACGGACACCTCGATCTGGCCTGAACTGTCGCAAGTCCTGTTGATCTTTTTTGCCTTGCAGTGCGCCTGTGCCGGTTCAACCTCCGGCGGCATCAAGGCAGACCGGATCGTGCTGTTTGGAAAATCATTTAGTGCCCATCTTAAAAAACTCATGCACCCGAATGCAGTGGTTCCGGTTCGTATCGATGGCCATGTTGTGGAAGATGAGCTGGTGTGGAGAAGTGTACTCTATATTGGGGTCTATCTTGCGGTCGTTTTTATTGCCACCGTTCTTTTGATCATCATCGGCATGGATTTTAAAGAAGCCTTTTCGGGAACCGTGGCCACCACGGGAAATGTTGGGCCTGGTTTGGGTTCGGTCGGTTCGACAGGAAATTTCGGTCACTTGCCTGATCTGGCAAAATGGGTCTTGTCCCTGACCATGCTTTTAGGAAGACTGGAAATCTACGCGCTTATTATTTTCTTCGCTCCCGGGCAGTGGAAAAAGTCTATTTCGTATTGAGACCATACATGCTTTTGATATGATGCCTGGTCAGCGCGACAAGCAGATCGTCATGGAAGGTTCATTTTTTTGAAGGGCCGCTAATGGTGATCCTGAAAATCTCACTTTCGTTGCTTGCTGGATTGAATGGCGGCTGGATGCTGTTTGACGGGATCCATGTCTTGCTCAAGGGCAAATATTTTGGCCCGGAAAAACCAGGTCCGTGGAGCGACATTATTGCGTTCTTTAACCTGGATTCATTCAAAATGGGGCCGTTGTTCGTCTTTCTCGGAATATCCTGGTTGATTTTTCTCGCCGCCATTCTATTCGGTCAGCAATGGGGCTGGTTCATGGGATTGCTGCTCTGCATCGCGACGCTCTGGTACCTGCCGGTTGGGACTTTCATATCGCTGGTTGTGTTGGCGCTGCTGCTGATGTACCGTGCTCAGTTGGTTCAGTAATTGTTTGTCATCGTAGAGAGCAGTGCGCGATTGCAGATGTCCTCCATTCCAAAATCACGCAGCCCGTCAATTCATGCCTCAATCCACTTCATTGCTGCTTCAGCTTCGCCAGCTTCGAAAAAGCGCACTTTCGCGGTAGTGAAGGGCTTGCAAAAAATAGCCATACCCTTTTCCCATTGCTTCTCGCCAACGATGGCAAGGCGCTCAATGTCGTTGAAGTGCTTGAAGTCGAATTTGGCGTCTTCCCACAACGCCCCGGCGGTCCAGCCGTGGAAATCGTGCAATTCAAGAAAAATTCGCACCTTGCCATGCGATTTTATCATTCTTTCGAGTTCTGGTACAAACAAATGATAATCATCTACGGTCAGCTTGCCGGCTATTTTGACCAGCACGATTTTGCCATCGACCTTCTTTTCGATTTGCAAAGATTTGGTTCCTGCGCTCATGATAGGGTCTCCTTCATTTAGAATATTTGTTTTTTGGCTGAAGTACATGTTGCATGCACATCCATAGTAGCATGGGATGGCATCGCCTTTTGGTTCAGCCCGGCAACTCATCCTCCAGGTTATTGGTTATTTTATCAGCCTTGCGGGCAACCTTGGGAAAGCGCTGCTGCACGTATTGCCAGATCCGCTTGAAAAACGGCACATCCTGCGCCAGCAAAATCGTCGCAATAGCGATGAATAACCAGCCCTGCAGGATGGGCAGAAACAATCCCAGGATGCCGAGTGCAAAAAAGAACCAGCCGACAATCAAGCGAATCAGTCGTTTTGTAATGTTCATTTTCTCCGTATTTGGCAGCTTCGATAGAGCCCGGCGTTGCGCATGGCCTGTTTTATTTCACATAAACGGTCTTGGTATTGACAAACTCTCTAATGCCAAAATGTGACAATTCCCGGCCATAGCCGCTCTGTTTAATACCACCAAAAGGCAGGCGCGGATCGGACTTGACGAATGCATTGACAAAACAGCAACCGGCCTCCAGCTCCGTCGCTGCGATGCGCTCACCTTTTGCCGTATCACGGGTGAATATGGCTGCACCCAGGCCGAACACAGAACTGTTGGCGATCTGGATAGCATTTTTCTCGTCGCGCGCCTTAATGATGGCAGCGACCGGACCGAACAATTCTTCATCGAATGCCGGCATGCCGCTTTTCACGTTGGTCAGCACTGTCGCTGGATAATATGCACCTTTTTCGGATGGTATTTCTCCACCGAGGAGGCATTTCGCGCCCATCTTGATGCTTTTGGTGACCTGATGGTGCAGGTCGTCACGCAAATCATGCCGTGCCTGCGGACCGATGTCGACATCTTCCGACATCGGGTCGCCCATTTTTTTGGTGCGCATTTTTTCGACAAATAGCGATTCGAAGCGATCCGCGATTTTTTCGACAACGATGAAGCGCTTTGCTGCAATGCAGCTCTGCCCGCCGTTGATCAGTCTGCTGGTCACACAAGTAGAAACGGCTTGCTCGAGATCAGCATCTTCCAGGATCACATAAGGATCGCTGCCGCCCAACTCCAGCACAGTCTTCTTCAGCATTTCACCGGCTTTTTTTGCAACCGCGCTGCCTGCGGGCGTGCTGCCAGTCAGTGTGGCGGCTGCAATTTTTGGGTTTTCGAGGATGGCGTTGACCTGCTGGCTGCTGGCGATGACCGTTCTGAAAATGTCTTCCGGGAAGCCGGCTTGGCGAAAAATCTGCTCGATAGCCAGCGCGCACCCCATGACGTTGGAAGCATGCTTGAGTATACCGCCGTTACCCGCCATCAATGCGGGTGCAGCAAAGCGAAAGACCTGCCAAAATGGGAAATTCCACGGCATGACAGCCAGCACCACGCCCAGCGGCTGGAAAGTCACAAAGCTTTTGCTGGCATCGGTTTCGATGGTTTCCGGCAGCAAAAAGCGCTCGGCGTTGTCTGCATAATAGTCGCAAACCCAGGCACATTTTTCAGCTTCGGCGCGGCCTTCCTTGAGCGGCTTGCCCATTTCATCTGTCATCAATTTCGCATAGTCATCCGCGTTTTGCCGCAATATGTTTGCGGCATTTCGCATCAGCTCCGCCCTGGCAGAGAAACGGGTCTTTTTCCATTCCCAATACGCCTGGTGGGTTTTGCTGATGGTTTGTTCTACCTTTTGCGGCGACATTTCTTCATAAACTTTGATTCGCTCGCCGGTAGCGGGATTAATCGATTCAATTGCCATGATTTTGACTCCAGTAGTGCTTGAGTTTTGAAACCAGGTCGTTGTTTACACGCGCATCAACCGGAATTTCGATAATATTCAACTCCTTTGAAGCGAGCGATGCAGCGAGCTGGTGTTTGAGTTCACTGACAGTTTGCGGACGGTAGCCTTTGATGCCGAAACTCTCCGCGTATGCCTTGAAATCTGGATTGCTGATACGAGTCGAAACAGACCGACCCTTGCTCATATGCTGTTTCCAACTGATCAGACCGTAATCATTGTCATTGAAAATGATGGCGGTAAAGCCCAGCCCAAGCCGTTTGGCTGTCTCCAACTCTTGTGAGTTCATTAAAAAGCCGCCATCTCCCATTGCAGCGACGATCTGACGATCTGGATCGATCAGGGATGCGGCGATCGCGCCGGGAAGGGCAATACCCATGCTCGCGAGACCGTTGCTGATGATACAGCCGTTCGGGCAGTGTGTCGGAAAATTGCGTGCAATCCACATTTTATGACTGCCGACATCGCTGATCAGCAAGCCGTTTTCGTCCAGCAATTCGCGTAAAATCAGGAGAACTCCCGGAATAGTAAAAGAGTCGTTTTCAGCGAGCGCATAGCTGGCGAGGTCTTTGAGAATGCGGCTGCGGATTGGTCGATACCAGCCTTTTTCGAAATTCACTTCGCTGGTTTGTAGTTGCTGGTTGAGCTCCCAGAGCGTGCCGGAAATATCGCCCAGGATTTCGATGTCAGGATTGTAGTGCGTATACACTTCAGCCGGATCAAAATCGATATGAATAATCTTTTCGCGATTTGATGGATTCCATGCTTGCGGCGGATACTCTGCTATATCGTAACCAACAGTTAGAATCAGATCGGCTTTTTCAACAGCTTCGGTCACAAAGTCCTTAAATCCCAGGCCAATGCTCAGCAATGACTGCGGGCATTGATCAGAGATAGCGCCTTTGCCCATGAAAGTGGAAACCACGGGGATATCGTGCTCTTGCACGAGTTGCGTCAGATGCTTGCTGGCTAATTTGCGAATCGCACCGTTGCCAGCAAGCACAAGCGGTCGCCTGGCCTGTTGCAGCAAGTCGATGGCCTGCCGGACAGCTTTATAGTCCGGCCCCGGGCGCCGAAGAGTGCGTGGCGTTATCGGCGTAAAGTCATTGTTGATCTCCTGGCCGGCAACATCTTCGGAGAGTTCGATATGGGTCGCGCCGGGCTTTTCGAGTTGTGCAACTTTGAATGCCTTGCGAACCACTTCGGTGACGATATCCGGCGAAGAGATACGGGTGTTCCATTTGGTGATCGGCTTAAACATGCTGACGATATCGAGATTTTGATGGCTCTCATGGTGCAAGCGCGACAAACCACCCTGCGCGGTGATGGCCACCACCGGAGATTTGTCGAGATTGGCATCAGCGATGCCGGTCATCAGATTTGTAGCGCCAGGGCCAAGCGTTGCCAGACAGACGCCCGCATTGCCAGTCAGTCGTCCCCAAATATTGGCGATAAAAGCGGCACCCTGTTCATGTCGAGTGGGTACGAATTGAATGGATGATGTTTCCAGCGAAAAGAGCAAATCTTCATTCTCCTCGCCAGGCACACCAAAAACATACTCAACGCCTTCATTTTCGAGGCAACGGATAAATAAGTCGGATATTATCATGCGATCTCATATCATTTTTGAACATTGAATTTAACAGAACCTGCCAATAAACCAAACAACGAGTGCCGTGTGCGTTATTCAACAGTCTTTTCCGTTTCAAGTTGATAGCCATTGCTTTTGGCAGTGGCGTTTTGAAACAACAGTGTTTGTGTCGGATACGCGAATTCGATGTTGTGCTGTTTGAATGCCTTGCCGATTTCGAGATTGATTCGCTGTTGGATATCCATGTAAATATTGTAATCGGAGCTTAGAACATAATAGACAATCTCAAAGTTCAGGCTAAAATCGCCGAATGCTGCAAAATGTGCGCGATCAAATTCCGCCATCTCAATTCCCTGGATAATGGCCTTGATCATACCTGGAATTTCTTCGAGCTTTTCCTGGCTGGTTTGATAGATGACGCCGATTTTAAAGGCGACGCGCCGTCGTTCCATGCGCTTGAAGTTCCGCACACGCGAGCTGGTTAAATCGGTATTCGAAAAAATGAGCTGTTCGCCGCTCAGGCTTCGCAGACGTGTGGTTTTGATACCGATGTGCTCAACAGCACCCAAATGGTCACCGACAATGAGAAAATCGCCGATTTTAAAAGGCCGGTCGAACAAAATCGAGAAATAGCTGAACAGGTCACCCAGTACGGCTTGTGCAGCCAGTGCCACGGCAATACCGCCGATGCCGAGCCCGGCGATGACGGTTGAGATTTTAAAACCAAGGTTGTCCAGTAAAAAGACCAGCCCCAGACCCCACACCACAAAGCGGATTACCGGTGTGATGGCACGAACTGTGTTTTCTTTTTGTTCGTTTTCGTCTTTTTGCAGCCAAAATTTTTCGAGCAGGTAATCGACCAGACTGACGAGGAAGCGAATGCCGAAGAAAGTCAGAATAGCGATGCCGAGAACATCGATTGCTCTTTGCACAGACGGGTTGATCGTCAAGTAGGTCACGCCAGCGTAGACGATGCCGAAAGAGAGCAGCGGCATGACATTCTTCAAAACGCGAGGTAGCAAAACCTCGAAAATATTTTTCGAGCGATCGCCAGCAATTCTTTTGAGCCGCGCCGCCAAAAACGTTTTGAGCACCTTCAATACAATAAGACCAACCAACACAATGATAAGGGCGGTCAAATAATCCAGTAAGGTATTGTTTAAAAATGTTTCGGAGAGCAGGCTTTCAAACATGGGAAGCATTTATTCCTTTTTGTTTTTCATCACGTTAATCAAACCTCCAGCCAGCACGGTTTCGCGTTGTCGGCGTGTCATGGCGTGCTGGAGCGTGTAGCTTTGCTTTTTGGTCAAATTTTTCATTTCGATTGCGGCATCATGTTTCAGCGCTTTCCGGAGTCCACTAATCTGCAATTTGTCATTGATTTTAATTTTCTGCCAATCGTCGGGATCTTGAAAAATGAGCGGAAGAACACCAAAATTCACCAAATTTTGCCGATGGATGCGCGCAAAGCTTTTTGCGACCACCGCCTTCAGCCCCAGATAGCGCGGGGCGATGGCGGCATGCTCCCGACTCGAGCCCTGGCCATAATTCTCGCCGCCGACAACAAAGGAACCACTTTTGCGATGTTTCAACGCGCGCTTGCTGTAGTTCTCATCGATTTGTGCAAATACAAATTTGCTGATTTCGGGAATGTTACTGCGAAAAGGCAGTACCCGCGTTCCTGCAGGCAGAATTTCATCGGTGGAAATATTGTCGCCGGTTTTCAGCAAGACCGGCCCTTCCAGCTTATCCGGTAAAGCTTTGAATTTTGGCAGCGGCTTGATATTGGGTCCCTTTTCAAGCCTGGCTTTGCCATTGGATTTCGCCGGTGCTACCAGCGTCAGTGTTTTCAGGCGCGGATTGCGCGGCTCCCGAAAAGGAGGATATTCCATTTCGAGCGTTCGTGGATCGGTGATTTCGCCAGTCAGTGCTGATGCAGCTGCGGTTTCCGGACTACAAAGATACACCTGGTCTTCTTTGGTACCAGACCTTCCTGGAAAATTGCGTGGTACGGTCCTCAAGCTGATGCGCCCGGTTGCCGGTGCCTGGCCCATGCCGATGCAACCATTGCAGCCAGACTGGTGAATGCGGGCACCGGCTTGAATCAGTTTGCCGAGGTAGCCTCGTTTGGTCAAATTGGCCAAAACCTGGCGCGAGGTCGGGTTGATATCGAACGAAACGCGTTCGTGCACTTGCCTGTCGGAAACAATCATGGCAGCCATGGCAAAATCGCGCAGGCCGGGATTGGCTGAAGAGCCGACCATCGCCTGGTAGATTTCACGGCCAGCAACTTTGCTCACCGGCACAACATTCCCGGGGCTGCTCGGACAGGCAATCAGGGGTTCAAGTTCGGAAAGATTGATTTCGTCGTACTCTGCGTACTCTGCGTATTTGTCTGCTTTGAGTTCGCGCCAGGCTTTGGCACGCCCTTGCGCTTCGAGAAATCGTTTCACCTGGAAATCCGAAGGAAAGACTGTTGCTGTAGCGCCAAGTTCAGCGCCCATGTTGGCAATAACATGCCGATCCATGGCTGTGAGGTGTTTCAGTCCGGGACCACAGTATTCGATAATTTTGCCGACACCACCGTTTACATCACGCCGGCGCAGCATTTCCAAAATAACATCTTTTGCGCTGACCCACTTCGGCAACTTGCCGGTCAGGCGCACGCCCAGGATTTTTGGCATTCTCATATAAAAGGGCTCGCCTGCCATGGCCTGTGCCACTTCGATGCCACCAGCCCCAATCGCTAACATGCCAAGCGAACCGGCGGCACATGTATGACTATCCGAGCCCAGGAGCGTTTTGCCGGGCATACCGAAGCGTTCCATGTGTACCGGATGACTAACGCCGTTGCCCGGGCCGCTAAACCAGACGCCGAATTTCTTGCAGACACTGCGCAGAAACAAGTGGTCATCCGGATTTTTAAAATCGGTTTGCAGCAAATTGTGGTCGACGTATTGCGCCGAGAGCTCGGTTTTCACGCGCGGCAATCCCATCGCTTCAAATTCAAGCATGACCAGCGTACCGGTCGCGTCCTGTGTCAGGGTTTGATCGATCTTCAAAGCGATCTCTTCACCCTGCTGCATTTTCCCTGAAAACAGATGACTGGAAATTAATTTTTGGCTGACATTTTTTGCAGTAGATTTCATTTTGGTTGTTCTTTTTGGGTTTCATATTTCTGGCCCATCTCGACATATTGAACACAACTTTGCTTTTTGCAAAATGCAACGGCTTGATCCGTGGATGTGCCGGCAGCAACCTTAAAAATATGCATATTGAGCTGCGGAATTTTCTTAACCAGTTCGAGACCGGCTTCCTGTTGCAAGGCGATTTTCAAGCTATCCGGTGTGTCCGGCTTGAATCTTACAATAATTTCCTGCTCGCTATCTGTCTGCTGAACAGATGGCATTGCCGACTGGCGTGTATCGTTGTTATCACGCAAACCGCCATTGTCTGTGCAGCCGAAAAAAAGAATCACGATGATGGTAAAGGATAAGATTTTTTGAACATCTTTAAGCATCGTTAATCCTGCCATGTATGATTTGGTGTTTTGGTGAATGAACTCAAACTTCAATTTTGCTTGCAGCCCCTCTTAATTCTGACGATTCAAGCACGATTTGTTTGCTAAGCAGCCTGTTGGCAGACTCAGGATCGTGCGAAGGTAAATAAACCAGAGGCCGTTGGCGCGCAAAAGCTAAAATCTTTTCGAGCGTTATTTGTGCCAGCCCTGGACTTGGGGATACGCCGTCTGTTTCTTGCGCGACCATGAGATTCTCTGTGTAGCTGGTATCTCCAGCCAGGAAAAAAGCAACACCGTCTATGCGCACGATGACGGAAATGTGGTCAGGCGTGTGACCTGGCGTTGGCACAACAGTCACATCGCCGGCCTTGGTCAAGTGAAAGCTGCGTGCAAATGGCCCGAAAGCACGTGGCGCCAATGAAATCGCAATTGGATCGAACCATGCTGGCCACCGGTGCGGCAGGTAGCCCTGCAACTTGCCGGCGAATCCTTTTGCCGCGTGATATTCATTTCCATCGACAAAGATTTTGCTTTTTGGGAAATGATGCAATCCACCTGCATGATCGGTGTGAAGATGCGTGAGCACAACAGTTCGCACCTCGTCAGGCTGAACGCCAAGTTTGTCAAGCTGCGGGCCTATTTCTTCATCCGGCTTCACGTCCATCTGAACGGCCCAGCGGTAATAAGGGTGCCATTTGGGGAAATATCCCGATTCTACTGTCCGTGCAGTTTCCCCGGTGTCGACCACAATCGGGCCTTCCGGGTGTTCGATCAGCCAGGCTAAAATCGGCAGCCACGCCGTCCATTTCTGATCGAACAAAACACGCAGCGTGCCGCCGGGCTTTCTTTGTTTTTGAGCTGTCTTGATCCGCACCGAGCCGGTACGAATGGGTGTAATTCTAATTGTCATGTATCACCTTTTTTATTACCAATCGCGGGTATTTTGATAGGCTTTTTCAGCGGCCTGCATGCGTTTTTCCATCTCCGCCCTGGCGGTCTGCCAGCTTTCTTCCTCGGTGTTTTTCAATGTTTCGAGTTGCTTGCGGGCACGGATTTCCATATCGGAGAGATGTTCGATTTGCGCTTTAAATCCAGACGTGTCTTGCGTCCCCCAGTTGTCTGCACGCTCTCGTAAAGCTAAAATTTCGTGTTCGATTTTGAGCAATCGTGTATGGGTGGCCTCGACATATTTATCTCTCGCTTTGTCGGCCTTGCTCTCACATCCGTAGATCAGCGCGGAACTGATCAAGATAATAAACACGGTTATCCGTGAAAAGAATTGACTGAGTATCATATAGCACTCTCCTTTCAAATCCTTGAATGACGAATGCATTTTGCGTATTTATCTGATTGTCATGTTATTGCAACAAATATTTTCTGACTTCTATTCGCTCGCTAATGGGACCAGTCTAATGCGCTTAAATGTCCCGGCGCATCGCTTCCACCGCATCGCCGTGAAAAAGTGACTCGGTGGCGATTTCGCCGCGAGCCCATTTGATAGCAGTGTCGCGCTGGCTGCTTTCAAAAAAGTGCGTTTCAGTCAGAAAAAAAACACCGGCAAGTTTGGTAAACCAATCTCGCCATTTCGGATCGCCAATGCCGGCCATGCGCGCGAAGCGGTGGTGAAACCGGGTGCTGAATTTCAGGTCATCGAAAAGCAGTCGAGGTTCTTCATCCAGACTTTTCAACTCGAGAATGAAATTCAGCTTGCCGACATCTTCGGCAGCCAATTCGATTTCATCCATCATGTTATCGCGCTCATTTCCTGTGAGCGTTTCGCTGATTTTATAGCCAAGCATATCGTTCATGCTTTCATCGAGTTTTCTAATCATGAATTCTCCTATCTTTACCCTTTGTGCGAATGAGATAAGCCGTTGATAAGCACAAAATGGCCCAAATTGTCATGCCGGAGGCATCTGTTTTGACGTTTCCGCGGAATCTAGCGAAGTTTCCTCACGATGCCGAATAGATTCATCCTGAATGGCAAGGGTACGATTGTTACATAAAAACAATGGTTTATCCAAAAGGACTATCGCAAAACAATTCGCACAACGCGTTATCTTTGAACTTGGGGAGCATGTTGCAGACTGTTTTGGGTTCAGCGCACCTAAGCCGCTGCCATGCAGTCTTCAACCAACTTTTTTTGGCCGACATTTTCGAACTTCACGATAATGATGTTGTGATCGCCATCAGTTTTTTCCTTGCTCATCACGATACCAGTATCGTCGAATTTTTTATGCCTGATTTTCTGCCCTCGCCAATAGGTTTTTTGTGCTGAGTAATTCACAACTTGTGACAATGCTTGCTGACGCGTTTCAGCCTCATCTTCGGTCAGGATGCGACCGGTGCGTAAAATGCGGTCCTTGGGAAAGGTGCTGATCGCCGCGCAACTCTCGCAACTCAGTTTGAAAATACCCTTCGCTTTATCGCGATGCAGCAGGACCATGGCTGTTTGTTTTTGGCACTGCGGGCAAAGCCCGAAAAAATGCTTTCTATTATGGGGAATTCTTGTTTTTGCTGACATGACATACCTCAGTTTTTTATACATTATTTTGCGCAGCGCTTTGGAACGATTAATCATTGTGCTGCTCATGTTTTAACGGCAAGTTGGTTGTCGACAAATGCGACATTCGCCAACTGGCTGGCCATTGCTTCAGCCTGAATGCGTTGCTCGTTGTGAAGCACTTTGCCGGTTAGCAAAACCACACGATTGCTGATGCTGACCCTTACCTCACAATCCTTCAATAGATGATCCCGAGAGAACCGGCGCTGCAATTCATGCATCATCTCCTCTCCAGCGTTATTGATCAGGTCATTGACAATCAGCTTGTTTTTGACATCTGTAACTCCCCGCACCCAGCGACAGGTCTCTTCCGCGGCAATTTTTTGAAAAAGCGACCGAACTTTTCCACGCAGAGTGACACGGCCTTGCTGTACTGAATATTTGATCTCGGTATTATCGAGACGGGTGTCCAGAGTGAGGGTCTTTTCAATGTTTTGTGCAATGGCGCTATCCTTTTGCTGCTGCTTTGGCTTGACACTGATTGCGTTGGCCACTATGCGGACACCATCGATGCGCCCGGCAGTTTGTTCGGCAGACCATTTTTTGAAGCTGTTGTCGACTTCGCCTTGCAGTGTAACCGTACCGTCGTCACAATCAACCGTGAGACTTGCCAGGCTCATTCGTGCATCCCAAAGCAAGGCATGCAAAATCTCTTCTGTAATGTGCTGGTCAGTTTTTTTTCTCATAGTGCATCTCCTCATTGCCAATGCTGGATCGAATCCAGGTTGCTCAACAGGTACACTTTATCTTGTTTGCAGAGCAGTTCCTGTTCTGATTTTTTTGGGGAGCTGTTTATCAAAATGATATCTGCCTGCTGGTCTATATCGCGAACATTAAGGATAAACTCCAATGCATCAATTTTGGAATGCCTGAGATCAAGAAAGAGTGCTCCGTACCGGTGATGACGAATGGCGTCCAGAGCTGCTTGCATGTCCTTTCGCACTGATGGATAATAACCCAGTGCAAAAAGCTGATCAGCCACATCTTTGCAATCCGTCGCGCTTAATATCAGAACTTTTCTTGAGCTTGAATCGATCATACAGCTTTTGCTTCAGGCAAAGCATTGAGTTTTTGGCTTTTGTTTTGATAGAACATACTCTCGCAAGAGCCGTTCCAAAGCAAAATGATAATCAATTTTATTGCCTGAAAAGCGCCGAAAATGCTTGAGGCACTACTTAAATGGCAGGCGGACAGATAGCAATTTGTGAACATTCGGTACAGGGAAGCGAATCACTGGAAGTGACTGTGAAATTTCGGTACAGATGTCACTGGAGGTGTTTGCCTTAGAAAGCGTTGCTGGCTTTTTAGCCTGGCCAAATGCGTTAGGCAGCTCTTGGGGGGCTGTTTTAACGGCCTGTTTTAGCTGAGAGAGATTCATGATGGTTTACGCACAGAAAAGCGAGGACACGGCGTTGCTGGCAAAGCATAGAATTGCTCAAATCTGTTCCAATTGTGCACAGAAACAGGTTTGTAAATCAAATCCACACGAAATCATTGGATGCCATGTTTGTGGAGTTTATTGTAGATGGCGCGGCGGCTGATTCCCAGCAATTCTGCTGCGCGTTTGCGATTGTTGCCCGCCACTTCAAGTGCGCGCATGACCATTGTTTTTTCGATTTCATCCAGTGGCGTGCCGACTTCAAACATCACGTGTGGCTTTACCGGTCCGGCTTGATGGAATCGCGGTGGCAAATGTTTTGGCCGCAGTGTAGTGCCATCACAAACCAATACCGCACGCTGGATGACATTTTTGAGCTCACGGATGTTGCCAGGCCAGTCGTGATTCTCCAGCAGACTAATGCATTCCGGGGCAATTTTTCGGATCGATTTCTTTAGCTTTTTAATGTAGCGTGCGGCAAGCTCATCGATGAGCAAGGGAATATCACCGTGACGTTCACGCAGCGGAGGAATTTCAATTCTGAAGACATCCAGTCTATAAAATAAATCTTCCCGAAAGCTGCCATTGCGGATCAGCGCATCCAAATCCTGATTCGATGCTGCAATGATTCGGGCATTGATTTTGGTGCCGCGTCTGCCACCGATGCGGTGCAATTTTTTTTGCTCGATCAGTCGCAGCAGGTTGATTTGCACCTTTTCATCCATCGAGTCGATTTCATCGAGAAAAATGGTGCCATCTGTCGCCTGTTCGAATTTTCCCTTGTATTGCACAGTCGCGCCGGTAAAGGCGCCTTTTTCATAGCCAAGCAATTCGCTGGCAACCAGATCTGCAGGCAAGGCGCCCAGATTGACTGGAATATATGGCCCACGTTGCACTGCGCTGCTTTTATGGATTGCCTGTGCAACCAAATCCTTTCCGGTTCCGGTTTCACCGAGCAGTAGTATCGGAATGTTGGTCGCCGCTGCGAGCCGGATTTGATGGTAAATATTCTGCATCGGAACTGAGCGTCCGACAATGAGATCAAATCGGCTTTCTGATTTTTCGACCTGTTGCGACATTTCCGGATCGAGGTTCGATTGCTGCGCAAGTGCCGACTGGATCAGGAGTTTGAGCTCGGCATCACCGACGGGCAGCTTGGCATATTGATAGGTGCCTGCTTGCAGGGTAGCCATGGCAAATTCGACATCTCTTTGTTCGGCTAAAAACAGAATCTGCGTGGCCGGGCTTTTTTGGGTGATTTGCCTTATCAAGGCAATCGTTTTCTCAATTCTTTTGCGGCTTGCTTTGCTGGTCAGCACAACCACATCCCACCTTTGTGAATCGAAATAAGACATGAGTTGGCTGATGTCTGATTCCCAGGCAACGCGGGCATTTTGTGCCTGAAAAAGCCGTTTGATTTTCGCTGCCAATCTGGCATCCCTGGCCACGGTAATCATTTCCGGCGATCGACTATTCATGCGGTTTTTATTGGTTTGATGAATATTTTTAACAAGGAAAGCGCATTGAATGAGCGCGTACAGCACACAGAAAGAATCTAAAAATACTGCTTTGGCACTGCCATAGCTACAGCAAAAGGATACAGAAATTGCGGCTTCGGAACCGCAATTGAACCAGCTTGCTTCGCTCCAATGTTTAAAATATACGAAATCTGCTTGTAAATGCCAAATAGCGCAGGGGGATGGAGGGAGCGCGTGTATTTAGATGGTGGTGCAGGGATAGCGGTAGGACTGTTTGGCACAGACCGGATTTGGAAGCGATGAATGAATCTTCAGAATTGGAATTAAGGCTTCCCTCCAGCCTGCATACGTTTTTGGACAGCTTGAAAAATAATGTACGCATACGGCATGCCCAAATTGGTTTCGAGCAGAGAATTGACGATGAGCGGTTTCAGCCCCGGCGGACGGACGCTGCTTAACAAAAGTACAGCCTCCCAGGCAAATTGCACGCCGATCCCGATGGCCAGGAGACGCCACAGGTTGACATTTTTTTTGCCGCTCAAGTTTTGATAAGCCAAATAAATGTAGCCAACCACAAGGATGACGGCCATGATGCCATGATAGCCGGCGGTATTGCGGTGGATCGAAATCACATTAAAGGCAGCGCCATAGCTTTGACTGACGAACGCGACGGCTACCCATCCCAAAATGATCAGCAGCGACCACTCGAGGTGCTTTTCGTTCTCGTCCAGCAGCAGCCAAATCCAGGCAAAATTGGTAAATCCATAACTCATGCTTAGCCACAACAGGAACCAGAACGTGTCGGCGCCATTCACGACCCGGGTTCCCAACGCAAGGTAAAAGATGCCGTAGTCAACGATGAAATACAGGATGCCAGCCAGCAACCCAACAGCGATGGCTTGTCTTTTTTTGAATCGAAGCAGGAACAGCAAAAGAAGGCTCAGCCAGATCAGGTCGAGATAAATAAACAGTGCGTTAAATGTCCGCCCGACAAAGATATCCAAGGAATTCTCCAGGTTTTGCAAATCGCTAAAGAGCTTGTAAATACGTTGCGAAAAACGCTTTTTTTGAAAGCAGCACGATGTTTACATCTCCATGGTATCTGCTATGAGTTCAGTGTTGCTTTTACCGGCATCACATTCGGTTGGACTATAAAATTGTTTGGCCCATTGCCGGTATTTCCCGATTGGACCATCGCCTTGCGCCAGTGCGGGTCTGCGCAGAAATCGCTTGTTTTCCCAGATCGGGAAATCCTGTGAGGCATCCTTCACGAAATTGTAGAAAATGTAACGTCCCATCAACCGGCTGGCCAGGTCACCCAAAACAGTCGGCCACTTCTTCATTCGGAGCGCCAGCCGCAAGATGATGCGGTTTTCATCAATCGAAGTTGGCAAAACCCATAGTCGCGCAACGACTTTGAAAAGTGGCAATCGGATGTTCACGATCGAATAACCCAAGCCAAAAATCTGGATGTCAAAAAACAGGTCGTATCTTCGCAATGAAAAGCCCAAAAAATTCAGCGAGCGCAAGACCGCATAGCCCGTGCTGAGTGCATGTCCTTTTGCTTCAAATGCTCTGGTTTCGCGCGGACGCTGATAGTTGTGCACATAGGAAAAGTGCCCGACATCGACGCTGTTTTCCGTTGTCTCCTGCGGGTGGTCATTCAAAACAAAAGATTTGTAAATGAGCGGTGTCCAATCTTGCTCATCCACCGACGGCACTTGCCAGTCGGGCGCCTCGCCATTGACATGGTGGTAAATCAGGAGAAAGCCATTTTGCTCGCGCAAGTGCCAGGTACGCAGCTTTGCTTTCGGCGGTGCTGGCGTATCGTATCCGGTTCGCACGCAAGCGCCTTTGCCGTTGAAACGAAAGCCGTGAAACGGGCATTGCAGTGTTTCGCCTACGACCGTGCCACCATGACCGAAATGGGCGCCGAGGTGTGGACAATAGGATTCGACTGCATGTGCCTGACCTGACTGCGTCCTGAAAACAGTCACATCCTGCCCCATAAAGGCGCGCGCAAGCACTTTGCCTTTAGGCAGCTCGGAAGACAGCGCAAAGACATACCAACCATTGGGGAAGGGGTGCAAATCAGAACGATCAGCCATGAACAGAACTCCCTGTTACCTGTCAATTTCTTGCAACAATTTCAACCGCGAAGAGGTTGGTGCCAGCTTTTGCGCCACTTTTATGGCTGAAATAATCGCACTCTCATGCGTCTCGACATCATGTGTGTGCATGCCGGCGAACCACAAGCCCTGGCTGCCTTGCTTGTCTGCAAGCTTGTGCTGGGCCTTAAAGTATTTTGCATTGGTCTTGGGATGGTCGAACTCAGCGAGTGCATAGATGTTTTGCGGCATTTCCTTTTCAAAGGTAATCCAGCTTCGGAAAACTGGCACTCGACATCTCCAGGGTTTCCAGATCGATGTGTGCGCATGGCGACCGTCGTGGCGCATGTTGACCACCGACCAATGTTTTTTATTTGCTGGCATCAGGCGGCGGTCGCCGTGCACGGCAATTTTGGTTTTGAAGTATTCGACCTGCCCCAGAATCTTCTGTATATCAGTTGTTTGCCGCATTTCGCTCAACAAGGTTTTTGCATCCGCAGCGCTTGTTGCGATGATCACCTGATCGAACTCAAAGATCTTTCCGTTGGCAAGTCTTACGGTAAATACATCATCAGCCAGTGAAAGTTGGACGATGTCTGCAGAAGTTTCAATTCCGGCTTTGGAAATTGCCGCAACGAGTTTTTGCACGTAAGCCTGCATGCATCCTGTGACTTCCAGCCATGGTACAGAGCGCAGACCTGCTGGTTTATGGTTGTAAACAAATTGCAGGACATCGTAAGCGATAAATTTTTTATAGTCCTCGAGCTCCAGGCACCAGCCGGATAAAAGAAAAGGATAGAGAAAATCGTTTTTAAAAGCATCTGTCAAATTTAAGTCATTCACAAACTCTTCCAATGTGGTTGCCGTGTCTCTGCTGTCCATCAACGGTTTGGCGCAACTGAGCACTCGCGAAAAGCGCAGCAAATTGGCCAACTGCTTCGGTCCAAGCATCGACCATACGATCTTGCCATTTTGCAGCGGTGGCAACATCGTGATGTTTTGATGATCCGTACTGTAGAGCGTGGCCGTCATCGGGAAGGCCTTTGTTTCAGCACCCAAAATGCTGAGCAAACGCACAAAATGCGGGAACGCCTTTGCAGAAAAAAATTCTGCACCAACATCGACCCAGACATGCTCGCCTTCTACATCGATTTGCACGCTATGGGCATGCCCACCGAGGCGGTTTTGCTTTTCAAAAAGGGTGACATTATGTTCGTCTTCCAGCATCCACGCAGAAGTTAGGCCTGCGGCGCCAGCGCCAATAATTCCTATCCGCATTTAAACTCCGTTTCGATGATTTGAGGAGCGCAACAAAAACCAGGTAATAATTTTTCTAAGCGGGTAGGCAAACAGCCGCAGCGTTTTTGTGTTGCTCCGGCACTCATCGAGGAATTGCTGGAAGCTGACTGTTTGAAATTTCAGAAGCGATTGCGCCTCACTGGTATCGAGCCAGTCGGTGTAATACCAGTCGTGATCGCTAGCCGGCACGCGAAAGGCATTGGCGGGAAACATTCCCAGGCCAAACAGCGTGAGCACGTTTTTCATCAATTTCTCATATGTGATCTGCCAGTCCGGGCCGCCGCCTAAATGCAATATTTTGCCGATGGTATCAGCAGCAACGGCATTGGCTATAGCCCGTCCAGCATCCAATGGGTGCAGTAATTCGATGCGCTGCGCCAGCGGAATATTGAACATTTCCGGATCCAACTGCGCGATGCGGTTGGGATCGAGCACAACAGCGAGGCGCATAATCGTCGCAGGCAAACCACTTTCCAACAGCATTTTTTCGCACGTGATTTTATGCTCTGAATAATGGTTGATGGCCATTTGCGGATCGCCAACCTTGCGGGGCGGCGGCATCGACATGGTGGAGCCGTAGGTGGTAAATGAGCTTGCGAAGATAAATTTCGAAATACCTGCACTTTTGGCGCATTGGATCATGTTTTGTGTACCGAGAACATTGACGTCGTGGGCAAGCTCCGGGCTGCGTTCACTGTGAGGCGCGATCATCGCGGCCAAATGGATCACCACATCCACGTCTGAAGCGGTGCGCTCGACATCAGTACGGTTGCGAATATCGCCCCAAACCAATTCGAACGGGATTTTGCGCGCCAGCTTTTTGCCAATTTGCCGGTTCTTTTTGGTTGGCAACTCGAAGCAGCGAATGGAATGATTTTTTTTTGACAAAAAATGCAGCGCAGGCTGGCCAATGGTGCCAAAAGCGCCCGTAAGCAGTACTCTCATGCAAGTCGTTTATTAAATTCAGGATGGATGAACCGGGCAAAGACTCGCCGGCGTTTGTGATGATGTTTTTTGGGCATTTAGGCCGCCAGTCGTGCGGCGCTGATAGCGCACGCGGCAGGCTCCCGGACGCTGGATACCGATGCTGTGCAGCTTGTCCGGTTGGCGATCGATCAGCACCAGGTCGTATTCATGCAGCAGCATACCCATGACGACTTTCATCTCGGTATGGGCGAAATTCATGCCGGGACATTTGTGTAAACCGCCGCCGAAAGCAAGTTGGCTGAAACGATGGCTCGCCTGCTCTTCGCGGCCCGGTGCGTGGCGCAGCGGATCGTAGGCGTTGGGGTGCGAGTACAGCCGCGGCAGGCGCTGGGTGATGGATGGCGAAATCACCGTATACCAGCCCGCAGGAACGTGATAGCCGCCGATTTCATAGCCTTTCACATTGTATCGCAGCAGAATATCGCTTACCGGCTCGAGCCTTTCCGTTTCCCAAAATGCATATTGCAGATGCTCCAGCCCGCGCCAGGTGTCCAGTTCGGTCATCGGCTCGGTGGCAAGCACTGTGTCGATCTCGGCGACAACCTTTTGCAGAAACGATGGATTTTGCAGTAGATGAATCAAAGCCCAGCTCATCGTGCCGGTAGTGGTTTCGTAACCGCCCCAGACAATGCCGAGCACCATGTTGATCATGATTTCTTCCGGCAGATGCTGGTCACCGTGATAACGCGCTTCCAGCAGGTATTGGATGAAATCGTGATACTCACCGCCTTCATGCCGCCGTTTTTGAAAGACGCTGCTCACCAGCCTGCCAAGCTCGGCTCTGGCAGCGCGGCAGCGAATCAGATGCGGTAACGGCCAGTTCGCTGGGAAAATGGGATCGGCTCCGCGCGACAGATCGGTAAAAAGCGGGATGAACTTGTCATGCAACGCCTTGCGAAAATCCTCGCCGATAAAAGCGCGCGCAGCGATACGCAGGGCCAGTTTGCTCAATTCATCCACGACATCGAACTCGCCTTTGTCTCCCAGCACATGCATCCAGTCCTTCAGCTCACGCAGCATTGAGCCGAGATAATTGCCAAGCTTCGCGCCCTGAAATGCCGGCAGCAGCACCTTGCGCTGCTCGATATACTCATCATAATCCGCCATGTATAAATATTCGGGGCTGAACATGGTCGCCACGAACTGGTAAGCCTGTCCGACCGACAAGGTCAGATCATTTTGCATGAACACAAAGTTCAGGTCGTCGGGATTAAGCAGGACGACGACTTTACGCGGTCCCAACCGGATCGCAAAGATTTCGCCGTGTTCTGCCATCGCCCTGTTGAGGAACGTCAGCCGATCTCGATAAAACTCAATCAAATTGCCGACTACGGGTTTGCTCTTCACAAACGGTGGTAGCGGCAGTTTGGAAGTTGCTTTTGAGCTGCTTTTTGCGCTTTTAACAACATCGCTGGCTTTGGGCATTTAATCTCCTGCATGTGGAAGGATTTCAAGAAGCTTGTATAGCAGGCTTCATCCGCCTGACGAGCAAAGCTATTTTTTCATCTTCTGAAAGTTCGCCGGAGAGATCGACAAAGTGTTGAGCGAGCAGGTCGAAACGCTTCATCATGATCCAGGTGAACATTTCAAATTCCTGTGTATCGGTAAACAATGAAGCACGATTGTCGCGATAGTGAGCGAGGTTTTTTTCGAAATCCTGCGGCACTTGCGTCCAGTGCAACTGCGGGCGCTGGTGATGGGTGACGTGGTAGTCCTCGTTGAAGACATTATAGTGCCCATTTAAAATCGTGACCGAATTCACATATTCATTTTCGGGATCGCCCGGCTCGGAGAAGGTGTGCCAGGTATAATTGATCGCGGCAAGATAGATGATAACGCACAGATGTGGCAGCATGAAATAGGCAAACCCGAACCACGGATCGATGAGCATGAACGTGGCCATCGCGCCATAGTAGAAAAACATGCCTGCCGACATTTTTCGGACTTGTGGCCATTGTCTGCGTCTGGCAAAATAGCTGACGATCGAGATGCCTGTCCAATAAAGTGTGAATTGACGCAGATAAACCAGCCACTGCGATGGCTGGCTGCGGTCAATTTCGAGGGTGGATGTGACATCTTCTGGGCCATTGTCATGCTTGTGGTGGATGCGTAGATGGCCGAGCGGGTAGGCTTCCGGGACATGTCCGTAAAAAGGCCCCAGAAACCAGCCGAATGCTTTGTTGAAAATGCGGAAGGAATCTTTGAACAAGCCACGCGGCGCATGGCCTTCTTTGTGAACAAGCGTGCTGATGTAGGCGAAAAAGCGGAAGTAAGGCCCCATCATCAAAACGTGGTAAGCAAATGCGACAAGCACTGCTGTCCACCAACCGGCGGCGTCGCCATACTGAAGCTGCCAGTAAAAACACCCGGCAAACAGCGCTGGTGTGTAGACGCCGATCCCGAACAAGCTGTATAGGTAGGGGGCGTCACGCTCATCTTTCATCATGCCGCGAGCCACTTTGGTTGCCAGGCGCGCCAGAACGTTGCCGATTTGGTCGGCTGCAGCGGTTTTCCTGAAGCGCAGCCATGCCTGATCCCATATCAATCCCACAGCGATGACCAACGCCATCCACGGCAGTGGTGCCAACAGCACAATGCTGACCAGCAAGCCGCCGAGTTTTTTGACTGAATTTGAAGGGGAGATGGATTCGTGCTGTAAAAGAATATTGGTACTTGTTTCTGCCATCACCAGCCTTGAAGCTCAATGTGAATCAAAAAGCGCACTCGAAACTTGCCGCAATCAACTATTCCGGATCACTTTGAGCAAAGGCGAAGTGTATCAGCTACTGTTGTGGCGGCTTGTTTTTAAGCAATATGGGTACCTCAGGCGAGTCGACCGGCATCGTGGCTTTCGCCTGCAGGCATAATCATGTTTGTGAATTTTTCACATGAATATTTTGGATATGGCCAATTTAATAGCAAAACTTTCCCGCCAAGTCAAGCAATTTCCGGCAGACCATCTCACCAAAGAACGCACCGAAGCTGCTTTAGCCTATCAGCGATCACCCAAACCGTAGAAAAAGAGCGTGTTGAAGCCGCGATAGCTGCCATATCCTTCCGGCCGGTAGCCGGGCATGTTGAGAAGCTTCTCCGTGTACGGCATGTCCCGGCCCATGCGGTTGTGATAGTGATTGTAGATCGATTCCCAGAGGGCCAGACGGCGATCATTTATTTCCAAAACGCGCCTGGCGGTACCCTCCACGCCTTTCAGAAGCCGGCTGTTCTCTTTCGAATACAAATCGAGCCCCTGATTCCAGGCGATTTCAGCAAAACCTGCCAGCGCGCCAACACCCATTTGCTCATGCCCCTGATCGCGCAGCGTTTCCTGCGTCGTGCCATCTTCCCGCACATAATAGGACATTTTGCCGTTGCCGATACCGTTCAAATAGTAATTGACGGCATGGTCAAAGATGAACTTGTCGTCGAGGAAAACGGCCATGGAAAGCAAAGCCTGGCCGATAATCGCGTCCCAGTTGCCATTGTAGGCCGGGATATAGTCGCGCAGAATCGGCCAGACGACCGACCGCAGCCAGTGTTCAAACATGTCCTGATCCTGTTGCCGCCAGCCTGTGTTGGTGTGTTTCAGGATTTCAGCAGCATTGGCGAATTGAATCGTGGCGGTGCCGCTGGCTAACTTGTCGTTGCCGCCGGTGATTTCTTTGTTTGTTGCGGACCAGCCATTGATGATATCGATGGCCTTTTGCGCGTATCTGATGCTGTCGGTCAAAGCCCAAAGCTGCGCGTTGCTCAACGCAGCTTGCGCGTCATTATAAAATTCTTTATGACCGCTGCTGACGCTTCGATTATAGAATCCTGTTTTGGTCAAGATTTCGAATGGCGAAGGTTGGTAGCTGGCCTGTGTGAACTCGCTCTGGCGCGCAGCGTCAAAGGCTTCTTTCCACGGCGATTGCCCTGCCTGAATTTTTTCGCGCACGAATTCGATCTGACTTTGGGTGACGAGTATGCCGGGATGCTTGAATTCGGCTGGCGCATATTCGGGCGGTGGTGGCGGCACATAGGTCAAGCCGCCGATCATAAAGCGCGGCTTTAAATTGTCGTAATCTTCAACGCTGGCAAAGCTGACATTGGTTCCTGCGTTGTCGGCTTTGAAACACAAACAAATGTAATAGTCTTCGTCGGCGTATTTTTGCTTTACAAAATCGGTCAAGTCGATTTCATAGACTTTTTGCGGCGCATCCAGTTCAAGCGTAGCGAGAGTGACGGTGCCGATTTCAGGGCGTTTTTCCCAGCTAAGCCTGGTCTCATCCCAATTTGTATCCATAACTTCATAAATCGAAACAGAGCCGGGCGAAAGCACCTCTTTGGTCTGGATGTTCAGGATGGCGCTATCCACTTTGGAGAAGCCCGGAATGAAGAATTTCAGGTATGCCATGGAAGCGTCATGCTCAACCGTCAGCGTTTTGTCCTGGGCAAAATTCTGTGCAGCCAAAGCGCCGGCTTTCACAGGCGCATCATCATTAGGCTCGACACCGATGTACGTGGGGGAAGGTTGCCACATTTCGCGACCTTCCTGCTGCGCACAGGCGCTGAAAAGGAGTATCACAATCGGGTACAAAAAGACATCGTATTTGCGCATGGATCGCTCTCTTGCTATTTTTGCTGGTTCGGGACTCGCTAACTGACAGTTTTTCTTTCGCCACGGATAAACACAGATTTTCATTGATTTTTTTAAGAGTTTGAGGGATTGGTTCAAATGAACATCCTGCAATCCGTGTGTATCGATGTCAATCTGTGGCTAAAAATCATGTTTCTGAAAAGTGTCAGGTAACGTTATCTGGGATTTCAATGTGCGATGAGAAGCACTCTCAAAATCAATTTTGAATCAAAACTGCCACAATATAGCTGCCTGCGGACTTGGCAACAAAGCCTTAAAAGACCAAAGGCGCCGTGTCGTTGCAGCGTATAGCATACAAACGGCTTTGTTAGAACAGTTTTAAAATGTGATATCTGGGTTGGAAGAGGCTTTTGCAGCAGGCAAAAAATTGGAGAGATGATTGCGATAAGAGTAGGAAAAACAATGTGCGCCCACTAGGAATCGAACCTAGAACCTCCGGATTAAGAGTCCGCTGCTCTGCCAGTTGAGCTATGGGCGCGCCTTCAGTGACCGATTGTCAGATTTCTCGAAAAATATCGGGCACATTAAAGTGAGGGTAGAAGGAATCGAACCTTCGACCAACGGCTTAAAAGGCCGCTGCTCTACCAGCTGAGCTATACCCTCGACCGTTTGTTTGAAAAAACAGCGGTAAAGATAGTGATCCAAACAGCTTATGTCAACCTATTTTTTGACATAGGGCTTTTTTTCTTGTCACGCCGATTTTTCCAACCAAACTTTGCCACTTTAATTAGGACATGTGGTGTCGTTTTGCTGACCGTCCCAACACGATTTTTCGCCATTTCGGTACTTGGGAGCGATGAGATAGCCTTCTCCCGTCACGGCGTCCCAGTGGATTTGGATGCTGTCGCCGGAGGATTGGTCGAGGAGAACTACATCACGATCGGTATCGATGGAGCTGTAGGTTAGCCTGTCGCCATTTTCAGAGATATCGGGTTTTACAATCGTGAAAATCAGCGTCGCCTCTTCGCTCGATGGATGCGACCAGTCGATATGCAAAACCTCTATACCGGCATCTGGCTGCAGCGGATCAAAAACATGCCATTCACCCGCAGAATTGTCGAGTTTGGCGCGACCACTGTACCACAGAAAATTGTTGATCGCCGGTGTGGCATTCGGCAAGGTAATCCGCATTTCCCACACCGATTCGGCATTGGCCAAATCGAGGCTGCCGGCGAGGTCGGCCTGGTAGGTTTTGCCATTTTCAGTCACCGAAAACACCCAGTGATATTTTCCATCCGATTGCAGCACCGGCTGCTGAGAAATGGCTGCACCAAAAGTCGCCACCGGCACGGCCATCACCAGCGTGACTGTAGCATTGATGACCAGCAAGCGCAGTGCAGCGTTATTGAAATTCGGGCCCGGCGTTTCGATGCCGGAAGCTTTGCCGGTATGAGCTGCGCCGCCGCTGAAAAAGCTCAGATCAAGCTGCATCGAGGAGAGCGGCGGCAGAGGCGGCTTTTCGGTTTCCTGGGGATCGGCAGGATTGTCTTTGCAGGCTGTGAAGCTGAGAAAAGCCAGCAGAACGACCGGAATGGCGCGGCGCAACGTCTCTTTTTTTAACATGGTAACCTCCTTGCATGTGCCGCATCACCAGTGAAATGGCGACGCGGCGAGTCCTGTGAATTTGCCAGTTCACATGATGACTGGCAACTATGATACCATGAAATTTTCAGAAGGATGCGAATTAGTTTTTTGCTGCAAAAGTTTCGGCAGCAAGTGAAATGCACGATCATGTGTGTGAAAAATAACAACAGATGCCGGGTGTTTTTACCACACAGATGCCTTTGTATGGTTCACTTTATGGCGCAACAATCTGCATCAGGATGCCGCACAGCCAGGCGGCGTAAGTGCCGAGCGCATAGCCGAGCACGGCCAACAGCACGCCAACTGGCGCCAGAGCCGGGTGGAACGCTGAAGCCACCACCGGCGCTGAGGCGGCACCGCCAACATTGGCCTGGCTGCCAACAGCGATGAAGAAAAAGGGTGCTTTGATCATCTTGCCGACTGACAGCATCAGGGTAGCATGCACAGCCATCCAAATCAAGCCGACCAGAAACAAGCCCGGATTGTCAAAAATCGCCAGCACATTCATTTTCATACCGATGCTGGCAATCAAAATATAGAGCAGCAGGCTGCCAACAGTCGATGCGCCGGCACCCTCAAGCTCGCGTGATTTTGTAAATGACAGCAGCAAGCCACCGGTGGTTGCGATCACAACGATCCAGAAAAATTTTGAGGTCAGACTGTATTTATCAAGGGCAGGCGCGGCGCGCTCAATCCACGGTGCGATGATGTCTGCGCCGAAATGGGCAAATGCAGTGACGCCGAATCCGACAGCACAAATCAAAATCAAATCGGTGAGGTTGGGGGTGCGGGCGATGCTGGCGCGGTAGTCCTCAACTTTTTTGCGCACATATTCGATCGTGCTGGTGTCGCTTTTTGTGCGCGCATCGATGCGCTCGGAAATGCCGGCGCCGTAAAGCAGAAAAGCCATCCAGATATTGGCAACGATCACATCAACGGCAATCATGGCAGAGAACAGATCATCACCGACGTTGAAAACTTCTTTCATGGCTGTTTGATTTGCGCCACCGCCAATCCAGCTGCCGGCAATGGTCGTCATGCCGCGCCAGACCGCATCCGGGCCTGCACCACCCACCGTTTCCGGCGAAACGATACTCACCAGCAAAATCGCCAGCGGTCCGCCAATGACGATACCCAGCGTGGCGGTAAAAAACATGATCAGCGCTTTGGGACCAAGACGCATGATCGCCTTCAGATCGATGCTCAGTGTCAGCAAAACCAGACTTGCAGGCAACAAATACCGCGATGAGACAAAATAAAGATTCGATTCATCACCGGAAATGATGCCGAGCGAGTTGAAGACTGACGGGATGAAGTAGCACATCAACAAGGCTGGCACAACAGAATAGAATTTTTTCCAAAAAGCATTTTCGCTGTGCGACGTCTTAAAGACAAATGCCAGGATTCCAATCAGGATGCCGAGCACGACGGCATCGTTTGTGAAAAGCGGATCCATGTTTTCATTCCTCCGTTTGGTCGTATTTGCTCTATAAAGGCAAATGCATTATCTTGTTCAACAGTGCAGTCGCACGAGTGATGTGTTTGTTCCACAATGCGAGAAAAGGCGAAAGGTTGTGCAATAATAGCAAAATTGCATCCTGCCGCAAGTGATTTCCCCCCATTTGGAGAGAGAGAAATCAGGATAGAGATTAGTTTGCTTGCAAACCTTTTTTCGCCAGCTCTGTCCATTTAAGCGAAGATGTTGAGGATCCATGGAACAACAAGAAATCAATTTAATCGAGAGAGCGCAGGGCGGTGATACCCAAGCCTTTGATGCGCTGGTTCGGATGCACGATCGCAGAGTGCTGCAAGTGGCCTACGCCATGCTGAACCACCTGCATGATGCGCAGGATGTGTATCAGGAAACCTTCTTGCGAGCCTATTCGAAAATCGCGACTTATCGTTTCGAATCCAGCTTTTCCACCTGGCTGCTCAAGATAGCCGTCAACCTGTCGATTAATCGACGCAAGCAGCGCAAGCGGCGGCAGTGGTTTTCGCTTGAAGAGAAAGGCGCAAACGTCATTGAGCATCACATGTCTGGCGGGGGCGCCGATCCGTCATCGACAGAAAAACAGGTTGCCTCGAACGAATTTCAGCAGCATGTCGCGGCAAGTCTCGAAGCACTCTCTGAACAGGAGCGCGCCGTCTTCACCCTCAAGCATTTTCAAGGGTATAAAATTTCAGAAATTGCCAAAATGATCAGTTGTGCGGAAGGCACTGTGAAGAATTACCTGTTTCGCGCAACTCAAAAATTGAAAAAGCAACTTACACCAATATATCAGCAGGATTAAACTTTAACAAATGGTGCAAGCCATGAATGCATGTCAAAAATATGAACAAAATCTCGTACTGCTGCTCTATGATGAGCTCGAAGCAGTGGCGAAGGCAGAGTTGGAAGCGCATCTGCACGCCTGTCCGGCCTGCCGCGAAGCGCTGCAAACGCTGCGTGAACTGCATCACGACGTTCCGCGCCAGCCATTGATCGAGCCGGACGATGCCTCGCTGCAGGTTTTACGAAATGTGGTATCGCTGAAAGTACGCGAGCAAACCAGGCAAAAACGCGGCTGGGCATTGTTTTCATTTGTGCAGCCTTCGCCGGCATTCCAGCTCGGTTTTGCCGTGTTGTTGCTGGCTTTCGGGTTTTTGCTGGGTCGGCAAGTTTTGCCTGAAGCACAGCCAGTCCCACAACAACCAGGTATGGATCTCGAAAGTTTGCTGACCGCCTCGCAGCGCATACAATCCGCCAACAGCCAAATCGATCCGTTTCTAACCGGCGTCGACAAATTGCGCTACGATCCCGAGACGGGTGTGGTTGAAATCCATTACAACACCATCAATGATATCGCGCTTACAGGCACACTTAGTGATCCGAATGTGCAGCAAATGCTGCGGCATGCGCTGGTCGGCGAGCGCAATCCGGCTGTGCGCCTGCATGCCGTCAAAGCGATTGGCGGGATGATATCGCAGGATGCGTTGCCCGGTGCCGATCTGGTCGATGCGTTGACCTATGTCTTGCAGAACGAAACAAACCAAGGGATCAAGCTGCAGGCACTGCGTGTTCTGGGCGCGTTGCCCCTTACTGACGAAATCAAAAATATGCTGGTGCGAGCCCTGCTGTATGACCGCGACACGGCGGTGCGTATCGAAGCATTCAAAGCTTTAAATCAAAAAACGCTGACCAGCGAAGACAGCGATGTTCTGCTGCGTGCAGCGCAAAATGATACCAGTGGTTACTTTAAATATCAGGCTGAAAAAATTCTGCAAAACTTGCAGGATCCTGAAAAAGAAACAAAAGAACGCTCTAATGCTGTCGAATTGCGAAGGGAGTAATCAATCCATGAAAATGAAAAGTATGATCCGAATCGTTGCGGGCGTCCTGCTCCTGGCAAGCACACTGCCCGGTCAGGAAATCAGCAAACAAGGCCGTGACTATGTCAGCAAGATCGAAAAGACTTTTACCACCCAATCCGGCGGCACACTCATTTTGCGCGATATCCAGGGTGACGTGCATGTCAGCACCTGGAATCAAAACACCGTTCGCGTGCTTGAAGATATCCGCATGGATGTCTTCACAGAAGATGAGGCACGAAAAATCGTTGAGCGGGCCAATGAAAGCTATTCGCAGAGCGGCAATACTGTGACCATCAACGGCCGTCAGAGCCGCCGTTATGAACGCCATGATTTTGCCATCACCCTGCCGATCAAGCACAATCTTGAGGTAAACACCTCAGGAGGTGACATCAGGGTGGATGGTCTGGAAGGCGAGATCGATCTCGGCACTTCCGGTGGCGATATCCGGCTGACCAAAATCAAAGGCAATCTCACGTTTCGCACTTCCGGTGGCGATATCGAGCTGAGTGACATCGAAGCGCCTGTGCGGGGCCGCACCTCCGGTGGCAGCATCGATTTGTCTAACCTGAAAGGCGTTTCCGATTTGCGCACCTCCGGTGGCAGTATCCGGCTGGACGGCGCTATAAAAGAAGTCAGCCTCAATACTTCCGGCGGCGAAATCGATATTCGCAACGCCAGTGCAGATGTCGACGCCTCCACTTCCGGCGGCTCCGTTCGTATCAGCCAGTCGAAAGGCAAATTGCGGCTGCGGACGTCCGGTGGCGACATGCGACTGAGCGATTTGTCCGGCGAAATTGCAGCCAGCACCAGCGGCGGCGACATCCAGGGGACGACGATCAGTGGCCGGCTTGAAGTGCGGACGTCCGGTGGCGATATCGACTTGCGCGATATGCAGGCTGCAGTGGAAGCTTCGACTTCTGGCGGCAATGTTAAAGCCGAAATCACATTGACGGATTTCAGCAAGCCACACGGTGTTACGTTGAGCACCAGCGGAGGCGATATCGAAGTCACACTGCCGGCAAAAATGCCTGCCAATATTCTGGCGGAAATTCGGCTCGATGGCCGCAATCGCCGCTACGAGCGCTACGACATTTTCAGCGACTTTCCGCTGTCGAAACAAAAAGTTGAGGAAGATCGCTACGATATTATTCGCGCCGAAGGCCAGATCAACGGCGGTGGCGATATGGTGCAACTCGAGACCCATGGCGGCAATATTTATGTGAAAAAAGGCAAATAGCAACTTTGAATTGGTAAAACGATTTGCTGCTGCATGCAACATGTGGCAGCAAATAGCGTAAGTCATCAAGCTCAAAAAACATAAACTTTTTCGGAGGAAGATAATGGATCATGTACAACAAAAACGGATGCGGAGAACAGCTGGCTTTTTCGCTCTGCTGACGTTATTTGTCTTTTCCAGCAGTTTTGCGCAAGATGAAACGATCAAGCGTTCGTTCGATGTCGGCTATGGCGGCAAGCTGACCATCGAATCGGACCTGGGCTCGATCAAAGTGAGCACCTCCAGTAGCGAAAAAGTCGACATCGAAATCCAGGTCGATGCCCGCGATCGCGACGATATTGAGCGGCTGAAGGAAGACTTTGATATCTCGTTCGACCAGAATGGCGATGACGTGATGGTGCGGATGGAGAACAAGCGCCGGAGTCGCTGGGGCAACTGGTGGGGCAATGGCCCGCGCCTGCGCGTGACCTTTTACGTCACTGTGCCGAATAAATACAATCTCGATTTGCGCACGGCCGGTGGCAGCATTTCCGTCGAAGATCTGGAAGGTGAAGTCTGGGCCAAAACCTCCGGCGGTAGCCTCGACTTCGGCAATATCAAGGGCCATGTTGAAGGCAAAACCTCCGGTGGCAGTGTGAGTGTCGGTGAAGTGGATGGCGATGTCAATGTCCACACCTCCGGTGGCTCGATCAACATCGATCGTGCTCGTGGCAGCGTCGACGCACGGACTTCGGGTGGCAGCATCCGCGTCGATGAAGTGTTCGGCACCATACGCGCCAGCACCTCCGGCGGATCGATTACAGCGCGAATCTCGAAACAGCCTGAAGCTGATTGCCGGTTGACGACTTCCGGCGGCAACGTGACGGTTTACATGGAACGCAATATTGGCGTGAATGTCGATGCCAGCACCAGCGGTGGCCGCGTCAGCACCGATTTCCCGGTTACGATCCGTGGCGAGATCAGCAAGCGTTCCCTGCGCGCCAAGGTCAACGATGGCGGCCCGGAGTTGTATCTGCGCACTTCCGGCGGCAGTATTTCATTAAAAGAGATGTAGTTTCAGCAAATTTTTTGATCAAGCCGTGTTGTCCGCATCGCAATTGGCGAGGCACAACGCGGCTTTTCTTTGTCCCGAAGATGGATAGTCTCGAAATCGAATTACCACCAGCCTAAAATCTTCCACCACCCCATGCCGATGCTCAGCCAGATTCCTAAGTGCAGTAACGAAACCAAAAAGCCGGTCTGATACCAGTGAGAGGCTTTCACATAGCCGAGACCGTAGTAAATGCAAACCGGTCCACTCGAATAATTGGTGGTGCAGCCGCACAAATCGGAAAAATAGGCGAACAGCGCAATCATCAGCAGTGGCGGGCTGCCTGCGGCGATCGCGATGGTGAAAAAAGCGCCAGCCATCGCGGCGATATGGCCGGTGAGCATCGAAAAAGCATACATCGAATAAAAGTAAATCACCGCCAACAGTACCGCTACCATCACAGCATCGAAGCCGGTAACGTAAACTTGTACTGAGTTGGCGAACCAATCGATCACGCCTTTGTCTTTCAGGGCTTTGGCCATCGAAACCAGCCCGCCGAGCCAAATCAATGTGTCCCATGCGCCGCTGTTGCCGGTTGTTTCGCTCCAGGGCTGCACACCGGTCAAAATCAAAATCGACACACCGATGAGCGCGACCACGCCAGTACCCAGACCGTGCAGTGGCGAGCTGACCCACAGGATGAGAAGCAGTGCAAAAACCGTTGCCATGATCAGCTCGTGCTGGCTGAGCTTGCCCATGGATTTGAGTTCGGTTTCGGCTTTTTGCTGCGCGGCCCGGCCATCTCGCATGGTGGGTTTGACCAGCCGATGCAAAAAATAGGGCAGGACCGCTAGTGTCACCAGCCCTGGCACAATCGATCCCAACAACCAGGTTCCCCAGCCAAAATCGACCTCGAAAATATCCTTTGCGGCACGTGATACCAATACATTCCCGGCCATGCCGGTCAAAAACATTGCGGCGGTCACCAGATTGCTGTGGGCGCCGACCAGCATCAAATAGCTGCCGGCACGCTCGGGATTATCGTCCGGCTTTGAGTCGAGTGCGTGTGCCAGTGAGTTCATGATAGGCGCCATCACCCCACCGCCGCGCGCTGTGTTCGATGGCACAAACGGCGCGAGAATGAGCTCAGCAACCGCAGCCGAATAGCCGAGCCCCAGTGTGGTGTGCCCTAATTTTGCCACCATCGCCAGGGCAATTCGGCGGCCGAGCCCGGTTTTGGCGACGCTGCCGGCGATCAAAAAAGCAGCGACAACCAGCCACACGACGGTATCGCCGAATCCGTAGAGTGCGTCGGCGAAACGCAGCGTGCCGGTTGCCGATAGAAACACGATGGCGAGCAGCACCATCGGCCCCATCGTCAGCGGTTTGATGAGAAAGCTGACCAAAGTGGCGACAAAAACAGCCAGCACGTGCCAGCCCGCTTGATCGACGTTCTCAGGCGCGGGCACGAGCCAGATCGCTGCGCCGATCACGATACAGACGGCAAGGCGAATCATTGTGTGCGTTTCGAGTATTTTCGTCATTGTTCGCTCGCCTTTTCCCTTTCGTGATTCTGCTATCTCAAGAGCGATTACACAACATTGATTTCCCGCACCAGCTTGCCTTCTGCGAAACGCTCAAAGCAGAAGCGCCGCAAATCGATGGTCTGATAGCCACCAGTTGTAATCAATTCGCTGATGGCGCGACCGACCGCCGGCGCTTGCTGCAAGCCGTGGCCGCTAAAGCCGTTGGCGAAATAATAATTTCGCAATTGCGGATGCGGCCCGAGAATAGCATTTTGGTCGATGGCATTGTAGGCGTAATGGCCAGCCCAGGAAAAGCCACGTTCGAGCGCCTCAAAAGCCGGCACTCGTTGCGCCAGCACTGGCCAGATCACCTCATCGAAAATACGGACATCGACATAAAAGTCGGTGCAATCCGGATCTCGGTCGCCTGGTGGCGAAACGCCGCAGATAAATTTATCACCTTCCGGCCGAAAATAGACGCCGCTGGGATCGATCACCAGCGGGCAACCGGGCAATTCTGTACGGCAACGAAAAGTAAACACCATGCGTTTGCGCGGACGCACCGGCAAATCAACGATGCCCGCCATTGCCGCCACCTGCGCAGCCGCCGGGCCGGCAGCATTGACCACATGACCACAGGCGATTTGTCCGCCATGGCGCAATTGCACGGACTGAATATGCTTATCGTGACGGTACATTGCGATGACTTCATCATCGATAAAAAGCACGCCCTGCGACCGGGCTTTTTTTTTGAGTGCCATCAGCAGGCTGTAGGGATCGATCCAGCCTTCATCCCGCAAGCCCACTGTGCCGGCTCGCAGGTCTGAAGTGCACAGGAAGCTAAAGCATCGAGCCAACGCCGAAGCGTCGAGCATCTCGACTTCCACGCCGTGGGCGCGCTGCAATGCAAAATTGCATTCCAATGCAGAAATATTGCGATCATTCGCTAAGAACAGATAGCCTGCTTCTTTGAAAGATATATCGGGCACGTCCTCATCGCAGGCGAGTACGGTTGGAACGGATTTAAAGAAAGCAGCGCCGAATTGTGAAATGTAAATGTTTTCGGGAGTGGAGAATTGCTGGCGGATGCCACCTGCAGAAAGCGCCGTGGACGCGCGCTGGTATGAAGGGTCTTTTTCGATGACCAGCACCGAGCCGTGGAAATCGGTGCGGGCGGAAAGAAAATAGGCGATGGCGCAGCCGATCACGCCGCCGCCGATGATCGCAACATCGACCTGGCTCGGACTGTTAACTGTTTTTGAAAGCATTCAGATAGTTTGTGAAATCCGTACGGCTCAAGCCAAAGCCCTCGACGTCGGCGAGCCCGATGCGGGATACGGCTTCGCGAAGCTGGTCGAAATGCGCTTCTTCAAACTCGCCTTCCATCATGGCATCCTTGCACCATTTAGCCAAAACATGCAGATTGATGCGGCGGTCGAGAAAAGCCTGCAATTGATTTGCGACTTGTTTTTGGGTGATTTGCATTTTATCCTCAAAAATTGCGAATTGGTCTTTAGCGGCGCGATGGGAAACGCACGTGACTCTCGATCAGCTTGTTCTGTTCATCATAAATTTTTTGGTAATAGCGAACGGGCTTTTCGCTACCGTCGACCTCTTTAACATAGCGCGCCTTCCAGCCACGCCTGCCGCTGACTTCGTACCAATATTGACGTCCGCCATTGCTGAGCTCGTCCCAATTGACAAATTTTTTTTCATTCAGTTCACGAGTATTCATCGCGCTGTGCTCTTTCACTTAGTCCTGAAAGCAACCGGCCTGTGAGCCGCGTTTGGGAATCCTTCTTTTTGGGCGCTATCCCACTAGCTCGCGAAAGGCGTCCGCAAAAATGTGCATTTCTTCGGGTTTCGCCATGCTCAATCGACACCAATCGAGAAAGGGAGGGAAGGGCCGGCCGACCAGTAAGCCGCGTTGGCGCATTTCGCGCCGAAACTCCTGGATCGGCATGCCGGTCTGAAAGAACACAAAGTTTGTGTGAGATTCAAGGAAATTGTGCCCAGTTTCGCGCAATAAACGGTAAACGATCTCTTTACCTTCGCGATTTTTGCGCAAGCTAAACTGCTGAAATTCTGCATCCCGGTAGCTGGCGGTGGCTGCGCGCACGCCAATGAGATTGGTTGAGCCAGTCAGTCTCGGGATCAGCTTTTTGAGCAAATCCGGGTGCGCAATGCCAAATCCGATGCGCAATCCCGCCAGTCCGTGCACCTTGGAAGCCGTGCGCGACACGATCACATTGTGACCCGAACGCACCAAATCGATCATCGAACGATAGTCCGGGTGACCGACGTATTCAAAATAGGCCTCATCGACAAAAACCAGCGCCTTTTTTGATATTTCTTCACAAAACGGTCGTAGCCGGCTATCCGGAATCGGCACGCCGGTGGGATTGTTGGGATTACAAATATAGACCAGTTTCGTCTTGCCAGTGAACGACTTGCGCATGGCCTCGAAGTCCGTATCCATTTGGTCGTTGAGCGGTACCCGGCGCACGGTACCGCCTAAAAGCTCCACATAGCGGTTGAGCGCTTCGAAAGTCGGGTAGGCGGAAAGCACCTCACCCTGATCGATACCGCACTGCATGCCGACGATATTCAGCACTTCGCTCGAGCCACACCCCAGCATGACATAGTCCTCTGGCACGCCAACTTGCTCCGCAATCAGGCTTTGCAGTTCACGCCGGGCATCATTTGCATACAGATTGCCTTCGGGAAATGCAGCGATCATCGCCTGGCGTGCGACCTCAGATGGGCCAAACGGATTTTCATTGTACATCATGCGAATCGGTGCACCGGCATAGCGCGGCATTGCCAATGCCCGGCCAGCCTTCGCATAGCCGGCAAGCATGGTGCCGGCCAGCGCCGCACTGCTGCGAATCAGCCATTGCCGCCGGGAGATTTTTGTGGTCATGTCTCGCTCCTCTTTGCGGATTTAAAAAGTATCAAGGATACTGAAGGCTCAATGTCATTAAGTTAAGGATTTTTCTTCACCCTGAGGGCAGTCGAAGGATGACTTTTTGAGCGTGAAAACATGCCCCGACTCCGCTCGGCATGAAGAACATTTGGCTTAACTTAATGACATTGATTGAAGGCTTGCTTCAGCCTGTGCTCTGCATTGCGGCAGCGATGCCATTGATGCTCAAAAACAAGGCATGCCGCAAATCTTCGCGATCTTGCTCTCCGGCTCTTCGCCAGCGCTGCAGCAATTCAATTTGCAGCAGGTTGAGCACGTCGGTGTAAGGGTTGCGCAGCGCGATCGATTTTTTGATCACCGAGTCGTTTTCCAGGATATCGGTCTGCCCTGTGATCCGGCGAATGGCATTCGCTGCCTGCTCATAATCTCCGGCAATACGCTGGTGAAAGGCAATCCCCTGTTCAGAAGAATAAAAATGTGCGATCGCCAGGTGAGCGCGTTGCATTTCGAGCTGAGCATTATCCAGCACGATACGAAAAAACGGCCATTTCCGATAGAGATTCTGGAATGCGGAAAGCACTTTTTCGTCATCGTCGGACAGCTTCGAAAAGGCCGCACCCGTGCCAAACCACCCTGGTAAATTGTAACGCGTTTGCGTCCATGCAAAAACCCAGGGAATGGCGCGCAAATCATCAAATGCCACCTTGTTTGCGGCCTTGCGCGATACCGGGCGCGAAGCAATTGGCAGCCTGCTGATGTGCTCAATCGGTGTGTTCGCGATGTACCATTTCCAAAAATCAGCATCCCGAATCAAATTTTGATATGCGTGCATCGCGTTTTGCGCTATTTCAGACAGTTGCGCTCTGTCTTGCTGCGAGCGAACAACTGGCGGTGCTTTTTCTGCGGACGGCTTTTGCGAGGCAACAACCACCGCATGCACTATTTGTTCGAGATGACGATGTGCCAGCGCGGAGGACGAGTAGCGAAACGTAATCACCTCACCTTGTTCGGTAAAGCGAATGCGGCCGTTTTGGCTGCTTTCCGGCATCGCCAGGATAGCCTGGTTGGCGCGTCCACCGCCGCGGCCGACGGTGCCACCTCGGCCGTGAAAAAGCCGGAAATCAATATCGTGCTGCTGGCAGGCTTGCGCAATCGATTGTTGGGCGGTATAAAGCGACCAGTTCGCCATCCAATAGCCGCCATCTTTGTTGCTGTCTGAATAGCCAAGCATGATTTCCTGAAAATCGTTGCGATTGCGCAGGTGCGCGCGATACAACGGATCGCTGAAGGCGGCGTGGAGAAGCTCGGAGGTGCGCGTCAGGTCATCGACGGTCTCGAATAATGGCACCAGCTCGAGATCGCTGTACACCATGCCGTTCTGGTAACGCCAAAAGCCAGCCTCCTTGGCCAGCAGTAACACCTCCAGCAAATCGCTAACCTGGTGGGTCATGCTGATGATGTAAGCGCCGATCGCCTGCGGATCACGGCGGTTGGTGATGCGGATGAGCCGCAAGGTTTGCAATACATCACGGCTCTGCGGCGTTAATGTTTGCCACGAGCGCACCAATGGCCGGCTGGTTTGCAATTCGCGATGCAGCAGCTCGATTTTGCGCGCTTCTGACAGGCTGGCGTAGCTCTTAACCACGCCGGCATGTTCAAATAGCTCGCTGACTGCTTGTTCGTGTACCGCACTGTGTTGCCGAATGTCCAAAGCCGCCAGATGAAAACCGAAAGTCATTACACGGGTACGCAAGTCATCCAGTTGTCGGCTGCCGCCAAGTTGCGACAGTTTCAGACTTTCGTTAACGATATCGATATCTTGCAGGAATTTTTCCGTGCTGTAAGCAAATGCTTTTTGATCTCTCCGCCGTTTTGGATTGGTTTGGTCGAGCAGCTTCTGCAGGCGGGCAATCATATAGCTCAATTTGAGGCGAAAGGATTCGGCCCGGTACAATTGCAGTGTTTTATGTGGAAGCTGAATGCTGCGTTCGTCTTTTTGCAGTGAAGATTGTAGTGGCCTGGGAATGTGCAGTAACCGTGACGAAACGCTTAGGTTTTCGCGAAGCGCAGTCAGCTCCTCTTGATAAAGCTGGATTGCCTTTACCCGCTGCATGGCTAATGTGGTTCGCGTCACCTGCGGGGTGATGAACGGATTGCCGTCGCGGTCGCCACCGATCCAGCTGCGATAGCGCAAAAAAGCCGGAAGCGGTTTTTCATACTGATAATGGAGCTGCATCGCACGCCGCAGGTCGTTGTGAATCTGCGGCACCGCATCCCAAATGGTGGTCGTTATAAAATGCAGGCCGTGCTGGACTTCATCCATGACCGAAACTTTCTCTGCCTGAAATTCATCGCTGACCAACAACAGGCAGATTTTTTCGTAAATGCGTTTTGTAATGGCTTCGCTTTCAGTGGGCGTTAGATCGGTGCGCTGCAACTGCTCGAGCAGCCGGGCGATGTCCCTTTGCTTATTCAGGATGGTGCGTCGGCGTGCTTCGGTGGGGTGTGCAGTCAGCGTCGGCTGGATGTCGAGCCGGCCAAGAATGGCGAGCACTTCTTCAATGCTGTAGCCATTTTGTTTGCAATAATGAATCGCTTTCGAAATCGATTCCGAGCGTGGCTGTGCCGGTGTGCTGGTTTTTTCGCGCTCGCGATTGATGCGAACAATTTCGCGCTGTTCAGCTTTGTTGACGAGGTGGAAAAAAGTGGTGAAAGCCCTTACTACCCATAAAATTTCTTCCAGAGTGAGGTCGCGTATTTCCGTGCGGGCTTGTTGCCAGTGTTTCGGATCGTTGTTTTGGTAAACTGCCTTGCACAATGTGCGCAAATGCTCGACCAACTCGAAGGTCTTGTCACCAACTACTTCGCGCACTGCTTTCCCTAAAAGATCGCCCAATATGTTGACTTGCCGGCTCAGCGGCGCACTGATGCCCGTTCCATCGGCGGCAGTGGCCAGTCCTTGCCTGTTCTTCATCTGATCACCTTATTTGTTGACGGTCTATACCTAATCTGTTTAGTCTGCTTTGTCCGAATTTGATGGACAAAAGAAGACGGGATGGACTGTCGAAAAAGTCAAAAAATGTCATTCTGAGCGAAGCGAAGAATCTCAGAATTACCGTTCGGGCGAGATTCTACGCCGCTTCGCGACCCAGAATAACAGCGTTATCATTTATTTAGATAGCCCGTTCCTGATCGTTTGACAATGCAATATTAATGTTAGGGAATTTTCTTGGTTTCACAAGCTTTAAATCACCTGGGTGCGGTGCGGGCGCAGCGAAAACCGTAGGCTTTGGATGGAAATGCTCCCGACCAGGCGCCATATCGCCGGTAGGCAATTGGACTGTGCGGATTGAATTCATGCACGCGCATGCCCTGATCATAAAAGCCGCCACCGCGATAGCCATGACCCTGCTTGCCGGCATAGTCGTGCGGCCAGTCGTCGTTGGTGGCGTGACTGCGTTCGCCAAGCCTGCCGTCGCCGTGCGAGCCTTGAAATGCCCGCCCATCCGGCTTGCCAATGGTGATCACACGCTCCCACACACTGCCAGCCAGGTCCATGACCCAGTAGTACGAAGCTCCGAAGACCTCGCGGGTTTGGTCGGTTAGCTTGCTTTCTTCCCAATCATTGGTCATACCGAGTTCATCATCCGGGCCGACCTCACGGGCGAGTCGATCGCGGCTGGCTGTGCCCCAGGGAAATTCGCCGGCTTTTGGCGTTTCCGGGCCGCGACTGGCTTTGGTGTACTCCAGCTCGGTCATCGGCCGTAGAGCCGCCCAGTCGGCAAAAGCCAAACCGCCATCCCAACTCGAAAAATTCAGCGGTCGCTGCGGTCTGCCCGCAACATATTTATGGCCTTCCAAACGAATGGTGCCACGCTTGTCGAAATAGCTGCGCCCGCCAAAGGTGAAAAGCTCAAACGTTGCTTCATCGCTGAGGGTATTGAGAAACCCAGCATATTGCCCCTGGTTCAATTCATATTTCATCAGATAAAAAGCTTGAAAGCCTTTCGGAAATGCCGCCGGTACCGGCCCCAGCTGGTCGCCCTGATAGTCCTGCGTTTGGCTTTGGTAGTATAGCTGTCCTGAAATATTTCCGACCGAGATTTCTGCTTCTGAGTTCACTCGTATCAACCCATTCGGTTGACCGTTGTCGTCGGACTTGTAAAAAGCGCCAAAATTCAGCGCAGCACTGCCCGGATCGCCGAGCGTGAACGGGCCTTCGGGAATGTAGACCATTTCGATGCCGTACGCTTCCAGCCGCGCCTGCCGGAAGCGCTGCTGATAGGCTGTTGTGTCGAGCTGCACGCTCACCCGCCACTGCACAGCGCCACGATGCGGTTTTGTGGCATAAATAAAAAAGCCGGTGCGATCTTCCGAGACTTCGATTTGCGCAGGTGGGGCCTCGCTGCCGGGCACAGCCAGCGCACGATGGCCATCGGAAGCGAGCGTGGCATGCGCGTAGCCGTTGCCATTCGGGTAAATGAATTTCAGGAAAATCCAGGCTGCATCGTGATTGCGGTTGCTGTGCCAGGCGTTTTGCCATGACAAATCGAGCATAGCCCGCATCTCGCCGGTCGTTTCCGGGCGATGGATGAAATGCACATTTTCGATTTTGAGATCATTGGCAAGACCGGTAGTTGCAAGGATTGTGAGCAAAATTCCGGTATGCAAGGCAAGGGCAAATTTTTTCGGGAAAAGCATGAATTGACGCATCTGCACTCCTCATCATCTGAAATACTTTGGCGGCAAATCAGTTTGTCTCAGGTTCAGACACGTTCGGAAGCAGGAGTGTTTAGGGGCGGCGTTTGCCAAATTCGGCGGAGAATTGAATTCCAAAATCAAATTGGGTGATTTGATCTTCGCTTTTTCGTTAAAAATTGGCTGACTTGTGGCAAGGATGCCCTTGATTGCGAAACGGCTGAATACATTCCACAGGGATGAAATGTGTATCGCCAAAGTCTCCATATACTCTAATCCCGCTGGAAAGCTGGAGTTCGAGAAGAGGTAATGGGGACATCTCTCCCGAACTCCATTCAACTGATACCTTGTCATCACTCCGCCGTCACCAGCGGCAGCTCGATAAAACTGGCCTGCCCGGGCGCATGGTAAACGCGCTGCGTGGCTTCTTGGTAATCTTCCGGCTTGGCCCAGAAAATATTCGGTACAAATTTCTGCGGATTGCGATCGTAGAGCGGGAACCAGCTCGATTGCACCTGCACCATGATGCGATGGCCCGGCTTAAAGACGTGATTCGCAGTCGGCAAAGCGAAACGGTAGGGTAGCGGCTTGTCGGGTACCAACGCTTTCGGCGTTTCCAGACTCTCGCGATAGCGGCCGCGGAAGATGTCGGCCGAAACCGCCAATTGATAACCGCCCATTTCCGGCTGCGCCGCCATTTCATCGGGATAGACATCGATCAGTTTCACCACCCAGTCGGCATCCGTGCCGCTGGTCGATGCCACCAGATTGACAACCGGGTGCCCGCTGATTTTAACCGGCTCGCTGAGCACTTCGGTAACAAACACTACCACATCGGGGCGGCCGGAGGCCTCGCGCTGATCATCCACCAGCCATTGCGGCCAGGTCAGTCCGACATCGTAGTAACCGACCGGCTGAATTGGACGGGCGCGGAAGGGCACAGGCTTGGCCGGATCAGAAATATACTCTTCGTAAGCGACATCGCCGGATTTCGGCGCATCAAAAGCCAGTTTCAAGCCGGCAGAGAGATAGAGTGGCGTTGGCTTGACTTCGCAGCCGCTTTCGCAGCCTGCGGGCCATGCCGGCAAATGCCGCCAGGTATTCGTGCCGGTTTCATAGGCCGACACCGGCGCAACCTCGGCTGCGGGCGCGCCATCGATGAGATACTGCGCCAAAAACGGCCGCAGAATGTTTTGCCTGAAGTACAGCGCGGTGTTGCTGTCGAATTTCAGTGCGCCGAGAGCGCTGCCATCTTCAATGGACTGGCCGTGATACCACGGTCCCATGACCAAATACACTTTGTCGTTGTTGCTGTCTTTCGGCTCGATGGCTTCATAGACCGCAGGCGCGCCGTAGATGTCTTCCTGATCCCACAGGCTGTGCACCAGCATCACCGGGACTTTCAGCGGCTGGGCGGCGAGCAGTTTGTCGACAGCCTGGTCGCGCCAGAAGGCATCGTAACTCGGGTGCGCGAGAATCTTGCGCCAAAATCCCACCTGTTCCAAGCCGTGGCGACGGCCAAGCTCACCGGCAGAGCCCGCCGACATGTAAGCATCGTATTTATCGAAATGGGTGCTCCACCACAACGCATCCGAAGAACGGGTTGCCTGCTGCTGGAAAATGTAGGGCATCATCTGTTGCCGGAACGCGCCGTTGTGGAACCAGTCGTCACCGATCCAGCCATCAACCATCGGATTCATCGGCACAGCCACCTTGAGCGCCGGATGTGGATCGAACAGCGCCATAAGCGACAGGAAGCCGTCGTACGAAATGCCGAGAATGCCGACCTTGCCATTGCTTTCCGGTAAATTTTTTACCAGCCAATCGATGGTGTCGTAGGTGTCGGTGGCGTGGTCGACCGGGGTTGGATTCTGTGGCCCGCGCAAAGGCCTGTTCATCACGTAATCGCCTTCCGAGCCGTATTTGCCGCGTACATCCTGCACCACGCGAATGTAGCCATCTTCGACGATGATGTCGGTGGCATTGTCATAGCCCTGCAGAATACTGCTGAGGTGCGAACTGGCGGCGTGGCTGGTGAGAGCGGCGGCGTTGTATGGCGTGCGGGTGAGCAGGATCGGTGCGTGTTTGGCGCCCTTGGGCACAATGATGACCGTATGCAGGTTCACGCCATCGCGCATGGGAATCATCACCTCGCGTTTGTCATAGTTAAATGCATCGGTATTGACTTCGAGTTGCGCAGGCGTTTCGCTCGGATAATTCGGGTAGACGCCACGCTGTGTCGGTGTTTGTGCTGCCAGACTGGCAGCCAGGATGAGTCCGCAAAATGACAGGAAAAACCGGCCTGGATAACGAAAGCTGGTGCGTGCGTTATCGTCCAGGCCCCCGGTGGATTGAGAACAAGACAGGCTCATAAGGCACTCCCTTTTGTAAATGATGAAAAATTGCGGCAAAGCGATTTTGGGCTTCACAATACCATTTCGCCACAATGGATTTGCGGATCAAAAAATTATTTCACCATCAAATCGTGATACTTTGTGATGCTTGCATCGAGTTTCTTTTTTTCTTTTTCTACAAGATCGGCAAAATGGATGTCCTGCTTGAGCGGCTCGAACAATGGGAAGCGAGTCATGAATTGATACTGACTTTGCGTTGGATGCTCAGCTCTTTTTTGCAGTTCAGCCAGCGCTTCCTCGCGCATGCCGAGCAGCATGTAAACAATGGGATTCCTTTCCAATGCGATTGCTTCTTCCTTATGACCTTGCGCTGCGAGCAGATAAGCTTTATTCGCATTTGCCATATTGATATTAAATTTTTCAGCTTGTCGAAGCAGACTATCAGCTTGTGCCTGGTCCCCTGTAAGCACGGCCAGCAATATCTGGTCGCCGGTATTGAACTGTGCGTTGGTTGCACGCTCTCTGAGAGCAGTAAACATTTCCGTTGCTTGAGCATATTCACCCAAATAGGTCAAAAACGTGCCTGCCAGATTGTAATAAATGTACCCAAAAGGATCACGCGCAACGGTCAGCTTGAAGTATTCTACGCCTTGATCATACATGCCGAGCCGGTTGATAAAAAAGAAAGCAGCAGCTTCCAAAGCCCAACGGCTGTTTGGATTATGCGAAAGTGCTTTTTTGCACATTTCATAGACGGCATCCGTGGCTTCTTTGAACGAGGTGATGTAGGCATGCGCCAGCATTGGCAGTGCTTCAGGATTTTCCGGGTCGAGTTGGACAGCTCGCTCTGCCAGCTCCCGCTTGCGTCGCAAAGCATCCATATCTGCAAAGCCGCCAAAAACCCAGCGCATATGATACGCGCCGGCTTTCTCAATCAGTGCCGGAACATAATCCGGATCAATGGCCAGCGCCTGATCAAAGAGCTGCATCGCACGATCAGGAGCAAAATTGTTGTACTGTTCGAATTTCCCCTGCATGACCAGGTCGTATGTTTTCAGATTCTTGTGAGCGCTATTTTCCAGTGCAGAAACATTGTGCGGCGTCATCTGCACGTGCAGCGCTTCGGCGATTGCTTTTGCAATTTTTTCTTGCAAGGAAAAAATATTTTTCAGCTTGCCATCGTAGTTGCTCGCCCACAAATGCGATTCATCGCCGGCTTTAATGAGCTGAGCAGTCACGCGAATTTCGTCACCAGCTTTGCGCACACTTCCCTCAAGCACGGTTTCCACATCCAATTCATCGCCGATTTCCTTAATGGTTTTTTCGGTATTCTTGTATCGCATGACCGAAGTACGAGCGATAACTTTTATTTCAGGCAACTGTGCAAGCTTGGTAAGAATTTCATCGGTCATGCCGTCGCAGAAATATTCCTGATCTTTTTGAGGACTGAGATCGATGAACGGCAAAACAGCGATTGAGCGAAAATTGCCGGCATTGCCTTTATCTGTTTGTTTAGCAGGCCAGAGTGCAAAAACAATCGTCGCAATCGCAACAAGCGCTACCGCTACAAAACCTATCGGCAACCAAGAGCGCTGAGCTGTCGGTGTGGTGTTTGCTTTCTTAGTGGCTGCGAAATTCGCGGTTTTCGGCGGTGTTGATATTTTCTGCAAATCATGTAAAATGGTATCCACACTTTGGTAGCGCTGTCCTGCATCTTTCGCCAGAGCTTTGGTGACGATTTGCTGCAACGTTTCCGGCACATCCTCGCGCAATTCGGAAATCTGCTGCGGCTCTTCATTCAAAATTGAGTAAACGACCGCCTGCTCGTAATCGCCTTTAAATGGCAGTTCGCCGGTGAGCATTTCATACAGCACCACGCCGAACGCCCAAATATCGGTGCGATGATCGATGTCTTTCCCGCGCGCCTGCTCCGGCGCCATGTACGCCGCCGTGCCTATCGTCGTGTGTTCTTTGGTGAGCCGGACATCCGTCCCTGCCACCTTCGCCAGCCCAAAATCCATGATCTTCACTTGTCTAGATTCCGTCACCATGATGTTGGATGATTTGATATCGCGATGGACGATGCCCTTGGCGTGCGCGGCATGCAAGCCCGATGCAATTTGGCTGGCGTAGTTGAGGATGGTGTCGGTGGGTAGGGGCGACCGACCGGTCGCCCCTACGATTTGCTGCAATTCCTGCCCATCGATAAATTCCATCACGATGAACAGTTCCCCATCGTGCTCTTCGATGGCGTGAATCGTGGAGATGTTTGGATGGTTCAGAGCGGCAGCGGCTTTGGCTTCGAGATCGAAGCGCTGGCGTTCTTCGGCATTGCCGGCGATATGGCGCGGCAAAAACTTGATCGCCACCTCGCGGTCGAGCCTGGTGTCGCGGGCTTTGTAGACGATGCCCATACCGCCTTCGCCGAGCTTTTCTGTGATTTTGTAGTGGAGAATGGTTTTTCCGATCATTGCGATTCCTTTTTGCCTGAAATCCGTTTTCTTGCTTCCCGCTCCGGCAGTTCTTTGTAATTCTGCTTCGAAGTCACTTTCCTGCCCGATTTCTTTTACAGCGCTTTCCGGGCGTCACTGCGTTTTCCATCAGCCGCCGTCATTTCAAGGGGGGGACAAATTGTACCCCAGTTGGCCGTTCAACTCGGGATCGCGCTGTCGCATGCGTTTGATGTACTGCTTGACGTCCGTGCTGTCGGTCAAAGCCTCAACTACATCCGCGACCGAAAAATACCACTTTTGCTCGGCTTCATTCCATGCAGAGCGAATTTTTTTTGGATTCGAAAAGCTTGATATTACTCATACTCCCCTCCAAATATGATCGTGTTCAACGATTTCAATGCTGCCGATCATTTCTAAATTCCTGATTTACTACCGCCCGCGCCGGATCAGACCGGAAGGAAAGGCAACCAGGCTTTCATTGCCGTTTTTTGCGACCGAGGCCACGCCGAAAAGATAATTGTCAATTACAATGCCGGTCAGGGTGTATTCATTGCCAACACCGACGAAACGGAAATGCTGCCACTGCGGCGCCGTGGTATCGCGCCAGTAAATTTTATAGCCAGCCAGTTCCGGATCGTCGACCACATCCCAGCTCAGCGTCGTCGATGGCTGCACCGCACCGCCGATGCGCACGTTTTGCGGGGCTGGCGGCGCCCATGCCAATCCGGCCAGCGTGATAGCATTGACTGCCGTTAGCTTGGCGGCATAGTCAAAATTAACGCCTTCGATGACATCGCCGTAGCGGATGCCGTTTTCCTCGCGAATATTTTGGTGCTGGCGGGTGTAATTTTCGTGGGTTTCCATAATACGCACGCCCGCGAATCCTTCATCATTGAACGGCCGGTGGTGGCCGCCGCGCCCAAAGCGGTCGAGCCGGTAGATCATAATCGCTTCGAGGTTGGTCATATACTGGCCGGTCATTTTCGCTACGTAGCGCGCCAGTTGCCGCGATGGGCCGTCGATCTCACCGCCGTAAAATCGCCGCAAGCGGCGTTGCTGCTCGCTTTCGTCCACCGGCGTCGGCTCGGAAAACACCCGGAACGTGTTGTTTTCGATCACGCCATCCACGCCTTCGATGTTGCCGATCATGTCGTTGTTGAGCACGCCGACGATCTCCCAGCCTTGCTCTTTTGCGATTTTTGCGGTGCGCTGTCCGCCAAACAAACCCTGCTCTTCGCCGGACAGGCCAAGGTAAATGATACTGGTCGGGAATTTATATTTGCTGAGCATACGCGCGGTTTCGATGGTGCCGGCCATGCCCGAAGCGTTGTCGTTGGCGCCCGGTGCATCGCTTTCACCGTCGCTGCCATCCGAAGCACGTGAATCGATGTCGCCAGACATAATGACGTAGCGATTCGGGTAACGCGTGCCGCGCTGCACAGCCATGACATTCACTACCATCACATCGCGCGGGATGCGGCGGTTCTCTTCTGCTTTGACCAGGCTGTATTGGTAAGAAACTTCGAGGCTACCACCGCACTCGGCGGAGATTTTGTCGAATTCGGCCTTGATCCAGCGCCGTGCTGCGCCGATGCCGCGGGTATCGGACAGCGTGTCCGAAAAGGTATTGCGGGTGCCGAAATCGGCCAGCGTGCGAATGTCGTTTTCGATGCGCCCGGCAGAAACGTCGGCAATAATATCGTACATGCGCAAATCGCGTGCTGGTGGTACCGGCTTTTCCTGTGCATGCAGAAGGATTGAAAAAACACAAAAAAGCAATATGAAATTGATGGAACGGAATATAGTGCGCATGGTACTCCCTCCTCAATTAGGGCTGAATTGGCTTAGGCGATAGTTTGGATAATGTGCGGATGGTTCAGGTCAATTCTGGCAGCTTGTAGTTTCAGTACAATGATAATTTTATAGGGGATCAATATAGCAGATTCACCGGTTGATTGAAAACAAAACGGACGAGTGAAGAAGGTGGACGGTTTTGGAAGGAACGAGTATCGCAAGGAGTGTTGGGAAGCGACAAGAGGCGCAACCGATGTTGCTGCGCCTCTTCATGCGATGCCCCCGTCTTGCTTGGTTGGTTTTTTTGCCGTGCCTGGCGAGGCCCTCCATGCTGGCCTTTCTATCCGAAAAGACAACACGGATGCATATTCTTCCCACATAAAAAAAGCCCAAACCGGATCGTTTCGGTTTGGGCCTGGATGGGAAAAATTTCAAGAAAATCAGGAGATGATGCCGGTGAGATAATGGCCACCAAAGTGCCAAATCAGCACGGTTTTGCCTTCGGTATCGCCGTGGCCGGGCATGATATCAAAATAGATGTGATGCGCCGTGCCATGATCTTTGGAGTAGTTTGAGCCGAGCTTCGAGACTTTTGCCATATCCGGCTTGTCGCTAAAGCCAAGCTTGCCCTGATGCAGCGCCATGGTCCATTGGTTCTCACCTTGCTTGATCGCTCCGACCGTGTAGTCGCCAGCCTTGATTGTCGTTTCACCTGCTTTCAAGTCGCCTGACAAAGAAAGTGTGGCAAAACCAGCGCTGAAGGCGCCAACTGCCGCATTTTTAACATGCTCTTCGTTGGCTGGTGCGGTAAAATAGCTGAGCTTGGCGTCGACTTCACCGATTTTCACGTTCACCGTTTTGTTAAAATGCGGGTGGCGTGCGGAAACACTCTGGATGGCAAAAAAGCCAACGACAGCTGCCAAGGTCACCGGAACAAGCAGTAACTTTCGTTTCATCTGCATGAAACCTCCTGAGTTATTGGGAAAATTCACCATTTTGTACGAACAACAGACTCTACAACAGCGGCGGCCGTTGTAAATATTCCTTTTTTCTTTTTACATTTTTCGCTGGCACTTTTTGCCGAAAATCGATTTGCCTGAAAATGACAAGCCGATCGTTATCGTTGCTACTTGATACCGGCGGCCGTACTCGGTGCGCTGTCTCGCCAGTAAGGTGCGGGCAATTTCTGTTGGCGCGGCCAGACCTCATCAAGCGAGTCGCCTTGGTACAAACGACCGTTTTTCACCACATAACGGATGGAATTGCTGTTACGAATATTTTCGAGCGGGTCCGCATCGAGCACTAATATATCGGCCAGCTTGCCCGGCTCAATACTGCCCAGGTCGTTGCCAAAACCGATGCCCTCTGCGCCATAAATCGTGGCAATGCGTAGGACATCATGCTCATTCAGTCCGCCCGACTGTATCGCCCACAATTCCCAATGATAGCCCAAGCCCTGAAGCTGGCCATGGCTGCCGACGCCTGCACGGCCACCTGCTTCGATCAAGCGTTTCACGAAGGCGGCGTGCTTGGGAAAAACGTATTCGTCTTTGTGGAACCAGCCACCGGGGCCGGGATTATTGCCGCGCCGCAAAGCCCGCGAGGCGATTTCTTTGTACGGCATGAAGGTACGCAGCTTTTCGTCTTCATATACACGTTCGGTGGTATAGAAGTAATTTTCGCCGAAAGGTCCGCCATACGAAACCAGCAAAGTCGGTGAGTAGGTGATACCGGTTTTGACGAAAAGCTGCTCGATGTCTTTATAAACCGGCGTGATCGGCAGCGAGTGCTCGAGCCCGGAATAGCCGTCGATGGCGTGTGTAAGGTTGAGCTTGAAATCGAGGCCGCCTTCGGTGGTTGGCATCAATTTCAACTCGCGCGCGGCCATAATCAGCCATTGCCGCTGTTGCCGGTTTCCAGACATGTACATTTTGAACGTTTTGGTGTCGTAATATTCGCTGTAGCGCTTGAGTACGCTGCGCGCATGGTCGAGATCTTTGATCTGTTCACCGGAAAACACGCCGGGGCCGGTGGAATAAATGCGCGGGCCAACCATGCCGCCAGCTTCGACCCGATCGCTGTACGACAAAATATCCGTCGTACCGGTCTGCGGATCGCGGGTGGTGGTGACGCCATAGGCTAAGTTGGTGAGATACTGCCACACCTGGCCGTTATGGACATCCGGAACCAGCCATTGCGCGTGGTAATGGGTATCGACGAAGCCGGGGATGATGGTTTTACCCCGCACATCAATGACGTGGGCGTTTTCAGGCACATCGACACTACCGCGCGTCCCTACTGCTTTGATACGGTTGTTTTCGATCACCAAATCCGCGTTATCGATAATTTCATGCCCTTTCATCGTGATAACGCGCGCGCCGCGCAGCACGGCCACCCCGTTGGGCACATCGCGCCGGGCTGTTACGATGACCCGAATCTCCTGCGGTTTGTACCCAGCTTTCTCCTCTTTGTCGTCTTTTTTATCCGATTTTGCTTTGGTTGAATCCGAAGATGCCGCAGCCGTTGTATCAGATTGGGCGGCTTGGGTCGTATCAGATTCAGCAGCTTTGGCAGAATCCGCCTTGGCTTTGGCCGCAGCCTTGACGCTGTCATCATAGGCTTTTGCAGCAACTATGTCCCAGGTCACAAAGGCATTGCCGATTGCCCAGTGTATTTTTTGCGCATCGGCACTCCATGCGGGAAACTCGCCGCCGATGTCGGTGAGCTTTTTCGCTGGAAAGGCTGCATTGTCCGGGTTGCCGACATTCACAGTTGGCGTATCCCCACCAACCCAGGGCACGGTCACCGTATACAGATGGTTGCCAACCTGAGCCAGCGCTTGATCACCAGAGGGCGCCATCATCACCAAACCGGCACGTTGAGGCGTTCTGCCGCCGGGCGGAGTGGAACCGGTGACCTTGACGTGCGCTTTTTCGTCGGTACCATCCCAGCGCATGGAAAACAGGCCATCGGAAGAACTGTAGGCGTAAATTCGGTCGGGATTTTCAGTGAAATGCGGCATGCTGCGGCCAGCCGCCGGCGCAATATCTACGGGATCGCCGCCGTTGGCTGGAATGTAGACGAACCGGGCGGTCGGGCTGCCGAAAAAAGTGCCCGTCGCTTCCTGCAATTCGCGTGCGGGCACATGCTGCGCCACGATGCGATCGTATTTCGGCGACCACACATTTTCGACGAACAGCGCTGGCGTTGTTGTAAGCTTCACCGGATTGCCCCGTCCGTCGGCGCGCGTTTTATACATGTGGCCACCATTCTGGTCGGTCCAGGTCGAGAATGCAATCCACTTGCCGTCCGGCGACCAGGTCGGAAAATACTCGCCGACCTCAAGTTTGGTCAAACGTTTCGGCTCACCGCCAGGTAAATCCATCACCCAAATGCGGTCGATGGCGGTGAACACCAGCTTATTGCCGTCGGGAGAGGGTTTCGGATTTCGAATTTGCCGTACTGTAAAACGTTCGCTGGTCTCGACTTCGTAATCGAAGCGCACTTCCGGGCCAAGCTCAAGCGAGATGTTGGCGGTGAACGGAATTTCCGTCGCTGCACTGCCATCGACCGGGACGCGCCAGATTTTGCCACCATAAGTCGTGACGATGGCGCTGCCATCCGGCGTGAAACTATAGCCCGGCAGCACATCCAGAGTCGAGCGTGCTTCCTGGTCGTCGCGCTGCACGGGATAGGCCAGCCAGCGTTCGTCACCGCTGGCGAGGTCGCGAATGCGAAAACCCGTTTGATGATCGTAACGCGTGCCGTACACCAACCACTTGCCGTCAGGCGAAACCGCCGGGCGAATGGCCGAGCCATAGCGCGAAGTCATCGTCGTCGATTTGCCGGTCTGCCGGTCGTAACGACCGAGTTGGTACTGCGGGAAAATCGCGTTGTATTGCCAATCCCCGGTGCGGCTGGCAAACCAGATGTAACGTGCATCTTTACCGAAAGCAGCGCCGAGCATTTTCAACGTGCGTGGCTCTTTCACCATCTCCACGCCTGCGCCGCCGTCGACATGAATCAGCGTCAGCTTTGCCGTACCAAAAGTGCCGCTGGATTTGGAGACGACGATGTACTTGCCGTCCGGCGTCCACTCTGGCGAAAAGTAACCGTTGTCGTTGCCCTTGGTAAGCTGTGTCTGCTCTTTGTCTTCGATGTTAATAATCCACACATTGTCGCCGCCGCTGCTGTCGGAGGTAAATACGACTTGCTTGCCGTCGGGACTGTAGCGTGGTTGGGCGTCGAAGCCCATACCTTGCGTTAAGCGTGTTGCCTCTCCGCCGGCGATGGGCAACGTGTACAAATCGCCCAGCAAATCGAAAACAATCGTTTGGCCGTCGGGGCTGACGTCGAGCGACATCCATGAGCCTTCGCTGGTGGACATTTCCAGCATCCGGCCCGGTTCGAGCGGCAGATTTTTGCGTTCCTTCTTTTTGGTGCTGTCGGCACCTTCAAAGCCGCTGCCGAGAGCGACGTTTGCCGCAAAGAGCAGTGTGGTGACTGCGATCAACCATCGAAAACAAAATTTCATTGCGTACCTCATGAATGGATTAAAGTTGGCGTTTAGCCCTTACCCGCGTCCAGTGGATTCGGACAAATCTTTTTGGTCATTTATTTGAAAAAAACAATTTTATCGCTACACACAGGAAAGGATCAGTTTGGCGCGGCGTTCAGATTAGTTCGATTTTGCAATTCCGTCAATCAGACCGCGTATTGTCACTTTTCATTCAATTGAAAGTTTTCCAAAATAACAGAGAACGTCGTTTCAACAACCGGAACTGCCCGAATAGACACAAAAAGCTGGTATCAAAACGTGCGCGGGGCTGTCAATAAACTTTGAATTTTGGAACGATGGCACGATATGTGGTAGGGGCATGGCGCGGCATGCCCCTACATACGGATACACTGATTCATTGTAGCATGTTTTAGGACAGCCCCCGAATTGCAAAAATTTTTAATTAATGCCCAGCCCAGCAACTGCAGGTCGGTTGATCGAAACCCACGCCTTCACGCCAGACGAACGCCTCACTGGTCATCGGATTTTCCCAGAACCACGGCAGGCGCTGCGCAAGGTGGTTGCCGATCTCATTCATCGTTTCGGCGTCGAACAAGCGACCGTTGACCATGGTGTAGCGCACGCTTTCAGTGTTGTAGATGTCCTCGAGCGGATTTTTGTCGAGCACCACCAAATCGGCCAGCTTGCCAGGCTCAATCGAACCGATGTATTTGTCCATGCCGAGATAAGCTGCGCCGTGCAGTGTTGCGCCGCGAATAACCTGTAATGGTGTCATACCGCCCTGCGCCATCGACCACATTTCCCAGTGCGCTCCCAAGCCTTGTAACTGGCCGTGCGCGCCAATGTGCACATGAACGCCTTTGTCAACCAGCTTTTTGGCAGACTTTGCGATTTCGATGTGATGATAATCGTCGTCAGGGGCCATCTGCCGCCGCCGTGAGCGCGAATCGACAATCGCACGCGGCACGAAGTTCAGCAAACGTTTTTTCTCCCAAACATTGCTGTGCTGATACCAATAATATTCACCGGACAAGCCGCCGTACGATACAACAAAGGTCGGGGTGTAGGCTGTTTTGCTGCCTGCCCACGTTTCCAGAACATCTTTGTAAAGCGGAGCGATCGGGATCGAATGCTCAATGCCAGTGTGGCCGTCGATGATCATGTTCATGTTGTGGAAAAAGGTCGAGCCGCCTTCCGGCACCACCAACATGCCGAGCTCGCGCGCTGCCTGCAGCACCTGCTGGCGCTGATCGCGACGCGGCTGGTTGTAGCTTTTCACCGAAAACGCGCCCACGGCTTTCATGCGCCGCAAATGCGAACGCGCATCATCAGGAGAGTTGACCACGGCTTTAAAATCACCGTCTGCACCGTACAAAATGGTACCGGTCGAAAAAATGCGTGGGCCAATCATTTTGCCGGTTTTGACCATTTCGGATTGCGTGAAAACCGTCTCAGTGTTGGCGGACGGATCGTGATTGGTGGTGACACCATAGGCCAAATTCGCATAGTAGGCCCAGTTTTGCCGCGGTAATGGCCCTGAATAAAAGTGCATGGTGTGCGCGTGCACATCAACCAGGCCCGGCATGATGGTTTTGCCGCTCACATCGATAGTTTTGGCGTCCGACGGCACCTGCACCGCATCGGATGCACCCACCGCGGCGATGCGGTTGGCGTCGATCACTACCGTGCCGTTTTCAATCACCTGGTCACCGTTCATGCTGATGATGCGCGCGCCGACCAACGCCAGCTTACCCTGCGGCGCATCTGCATCCAGCTTCAAATCGATGACCAGCCCGGTGGTGTCAATGCCCGGCAAGCTATCCGGCGCACCAGCCACAAAACCAAACGTTTCGCTCAGATCGCGAGTAAAATACTCCGCACCGATCATCCAGTGCAGCTTTTTGCTGTCGCCGCTCCAGTGCAAATAATTGCCGGCGTCTCGGGTGACCTGCTTGACCGGGATGGCTTTGGTGTCTTTGTTCAAATCAATGTCGCCGCCGGTTTTGGGGAACGGCGCGATGTAGGCGTTGAACAACTCGGTGAATGCCACCCACTCGCCGTCCGGGCTGGGCACGGCCGAGTTGGCATATTTCATCGAGAAGTGCTTGCGTTCGTCTTTGCCATCAAGCCCGATGCTTTTATAGGCTTTACTCAAGCCACCGCCGGCCATGTAATAGATACGCTTGCCGCTTTTTTCGAATCGTGGTTCGCGTCCGTTTTCTGTGATTTTGTGCATGTCGCCGCCATCGGCCGGCATCCAGTAGAGGCCGGGCTCTGCGCCATAAACGAATCCGGCCAGCATGTTGCCGCCTGTGCGCTGAAAAACGATTTTCTTGCCATCGGGCGAAAAGCTCGGTGAGCGATAGTAACCCTTCATTTGCGTCAGTTTGACCGCGCGACCGCCCGACAATTTCATTTTGTAAATTGCACCGAGCGCCGTGTCCTGAAAGGTTGAATAGGCTAACCACTCGCCATCCGGGCTAAAAGCCGGCTCGTAGGCATTGATGGCTTGATCCGTCAGACGGGTGATAGTGCCGTCTGGGAGCTGTTTTTTCCACAAGCTGCCGACCGCGCTGAACACCAGCCATTTGCCGTCCGGAGAAGTGGCCGCATCGCGCATCATTTTGATGTCGATTTGGGCTGGCAATGGATCGTTTTCGAAATGTACCGCTTCGGTGAGCGTGCGCTTGACATTAACAGAAAATGGGATCTCTTTTGCTGTCTTCGCGTCGACGTCGACGTTCCAAAATTTTCCCTTGCCGTACACGATGATATTTTTGCCGTCCGGCGTCCAGTTGAAATTCGGGTAGGGGCCGAAAATCGCCCAGGCTTCCTGTTGGTCGATGGTCAGACCGTCGAATACCGGCCATTCCGCCAGCGTTTCGGTGTCGAAAATGTAGAGCACGCTTTTCAGCCGCACCCGCCGCACAAAAGCGATGTGTTTTCCATCCGGCGATGGTTGAGGGCGAATCGAGCCACCCGGCCCGGTGATGTAATTCTCCAGCTCGTTGTTTTCCATGTTGAGCCTGCGGATGACGTAAATCTGGCCGTACGGATCTTTGTTGTATTGAAAAAACTGCCCGCCGCTCATGTCTTCGCTGAAGTACAGATATTTGCCATCCGGCGACATTGCCGGCTCACCGGCATCCTGCTGATCGTTTTTGCGCTTGGTTAGCTGGATACCGCTCAAGCCGCCGGATGTGTGGTACATCCACATCTCGCCGGCGCCGAGCGAGCGTGTGCTGGTAAAATGTTTGCGCGCAATCAGATACTTGCCATCCGGCGTCCACACCGCATTGTTGAGCAGACGAAAGCTTTCATTGGTGATCTGCTTCGGCTTGCTGCCATCGCGCTGCATCACCCAAATGTTGTCGCCGCCGGCCCGGTCGCTGGTGAAGCTGATTTGCTTGCCGTCCGGGCTGAAGCGCGGCTGCACATCCCATGCCGGGCCTTCGGTGAGCGTTTTGGCTTCACCGCCGCTGATCGGCATGCTGTAAATGTCGCCGAGCAGATCAAACACGATTTCCTTGCCGTCTGGGCTGACGTCGAGATTCAGCCATGTGCCTTCATCGGTGCTGAACTCGACCGTGCTGGTCGGGCCGTGTGCTTCATTGACGTCCCAGCCTTTTTTCTTGTCGCCGCCTTTATCCTGCGCAGCGGCCAGGGATAGCATCGTGCAAAAAAATATTGCGAACAGCAATTTGACAGATCGCATCGAGAGCCTCCGTATAAAATTTGAAATAGTCGTCGACCACCAGGGCACGAAGTCTCAAAGAAAACAGTGTTCATTTTTTCACTGTTCTTTGTGACTTGGAGTCTTGGTGGTGGTGTAAATGGGCTGAATATTCGTTCGGTTGTGATGGTCGCCATTCAGCAGATCACAATTGAGTGGCATGATACAGATTTGCACTGCCGTGGACAAGCGGAATGTGCCGGAGTGGTAGCGATGCAGCATTGGAAACGCTTTCTGCATTCTATAAACCTGACGATTGATCTGATTTTTGTTGAATTTTGCCGAGAAAATTTGCAGGTTCTCTTTTCTTGAATCGACGCAAATTCTCGCTTATATTTAAGCAAATTTTGGATAAAATATGATTTGAGGCCTGCAGAATCGACCATTTTGCAGGCTTTTTCGGATCGAAACCTGAAACAGGAAGGGAGCAATTGTGGTGTTGAAATTTTCGAAATGGGCCAGTCTTGCAGCGGTGTTTTTTGCGCTGGCGCAATTTGGCTGTGCCCCGGCTTCAAATGAGGACGGTGCTGCTGCAAGTTATGACCCGGCAGCCGATTCGCTGCGCTTTGCCGGCGAAGCGCATTTTCGCAATATTCGCCAGCTTACATTTGGCGGCAACAATGCCGAGGCCTATTGGAGCTTTGATAGCAAACAACTCGTTTTTCAAAGCGACTGGGCCGATATCAATTCGCAAGGCTGCGATCAGATTTTTGTGATGAACGCGGATGGCTCGGCGCTGCCTGATGGTGCGATGTATCAATTGGCTTCGACAGGCAAAGGCCGCACGACCTGCAGTTACTTTTTGCCCGACGGCCGGGTGGTTTTTGCATCCACGCACAAAAGCGGCGAGGCCTGTCCACCGGAAGTGGCGCGCTCGGAAAACCGCTACGTTTGGCCTATCTACACAAGCTATGATATCTACATTGGCGATGCTGATGGCAACAATATCGAGCCGCTGATTACCGGCGAAGGCTATGACGCCGAAGCAACGGTTTCCCCAGATGGCAAATACATCATCTATACCTCCACGCGCTCGGGCGATCTGGAATTGTGGCGCTATGAAATTGCGACCGGCGAAAATATTCAGCTCACTTCAGAGCTGGGTTACGATGGCGGGGCGTTTTTCTCCCGCGATTCGAAAAAAATTGTTTGGCGCGCCAGCCGGCCGCAGGGTGAAGAAGCGGAAGTGTATAAGAACCTGCTTTCGCAAAATCTGGTCGAGCCGAATGCACTGAACGTATTTGTCGCGGACATCGATGGCAAGAATGTCATGCAGGTCACCGATTTGCCGGGTGCCAACTGGGCGCCATTCTTCCATCCGGATGGTGAGCGCGTGTTGTTTTGCTCCAATTACGAATCAGTCGGCAAAGGTCGTCCAATTTTCGCAATTTACATGATTAACATCGATGGTACCGGTTTGAAAAAGATCGCCCATTCAGGCACGTTTGATGCGTTTCCAATGTTCTCTTACGATGGCAAAAAGATCGTTTTCGCTTCCAATCGCAATGCTTCGCGCACACCGACGCGTGATACCAACGTGTTCGTGGCGGACTGGGTGGAAGAACCTGAAGAAGTCGATGTGAACTTCGGACAATAAGATGCAATTTGCTCATACGATCTGCAACTATTGATCTGGCGTTTAAAACAAATCTATGCAGAATGCGAGCGATAGCTGTATTACATGTAGACTTGATAGCGGACAAGCTGAAAAGAAGGCTGTCCGCTTTTTTTATGACATGAATACCGCTGGCATGAAAAAGTCGCTGACCTCTCAAAATGACTGCATAGATCGACAGGCGTGCGCGCTGGTGAAACAGTTGACTTTTCAGCAAAAAATTCGTACGTTTGCTGCCTTTAATTAACAGAATGGTTTTTTGCGTGATAACAAAAATGTCCCATCGAATCGCCTCGACGCTCTTTGTTCTCTTGCTTGCATTTGGACAAACGACACTGCTTTCGCAAGATGTGCGGGAGCGCTTGCCTGAAAGAACAATACCGGATGAAAGACAGGAGTTGCAGACTGTTGCACTCAAATCACAAGCGCTGGAAGGTGCGATCGATCCGGAAACCTATTTGGTCGGACCCGGTGACGCCTTCAATATTGAGCTTGAAGGTTTGCGGCAATACAATTCGGTTGTCACCGTGTCCCCGGAAGGCAAGCTGATCATACCAACCCTGGGCGTGTATGATGTTCAGGGCAAATCGGTGACGGAAGTACGGCGACTGGTGGCGGAAAAGGCCCGGTCAAAATTCGTTGGTGGACAGATCAAAATCAACCTTGTTGGTGTTCGGGATATTCGCGTGCACGTAACGGGACAAGTCGCACAACCTGGCACCTATCAAGCCAAATCAGTTTATCGCATATCGGACGTGATCACCCTGGCCGGTGGTCTGAATAGCTGGGCAAATGCGCGTTCTATCGAATTACGCCGCGAAAATCAGCCAACGCAAGTCATCGATTATTATGCGTTCATGACCGAGGGAGAGCTTTCACAAAATGTGTTGGTCGATGGAGGTGATGTCGTCTATGTGCCATCTGTTTACGGTTCAGAAAATACAGTGCACCTTGAGGGGCGTGTACAGAATTCAGGGCTGCATGCCATCCATGCGGGGGAGACAGCCGAGCGCTTTTTGTTTCGCATCAACGCTTTGCAGCAAAATTCAGATTTGAGCCGAGCGCAAGTCGTCCGAAGAGCTGAGTTGACCGGTGAAGAGCAAATTTTTTCAATTTTCAGCGAAGATGGCGACAATGGCAAAAGCATCACCCTGCAGCAGGGTGACATCATTCGCGTACCGGCGGTTCAGGACAGCGTTTATGTGCAGGGAGATTGCTTGCGGCCCGGCCCTTATCCATATCAGCCGGGCTGGCGCAGCCGTGACTATGCCGGATTGGCTGGCGCCAAGGAAACTGCAGTTTCACCGAAGGGCTTTCAGGTCCTGCGGTCGCGCAATAATCAAAAGTTGAAAGGCGCGGATGTGCCGGTGGAGCGCGGCGATACCATCATAATCCCTTCCACGACCCGCAGAAAAATCGGCGAATACATCAGCATTGTGGCCCAGCTCGCTTCGATTTCCTATTTTATTATCATCATCCGCCAGGAGGTCAATAAGTAGCATGCAGCAGCATCCCGTCAGAAAAGAGTATGGCTTTTTGGACTATTTTATCGCGCTGCTAAAGTGGCGGAAATGGTTGCTGATCAATTTTTTTGGCGTTGGCATCATCGCTGCAGTCATTTCGCTATTTCTGCCAAAGTGGTATCTTTCGAGTTCCACACTCATGCCACCTCAGCAGGATTCCGGGCTGCTGGGCCTGTCGCGCATGATCAGCAGCATACCAATGGGTGGACTTGGGCTGGATTTTCTGAAAGGCGGTGATATCAGCTATACCTACATGGCCATCCTGCAAAGCCGCACCGTGCTGGATCGTTTGATCGATGATTTTGGTTTGCTCGATATGTATGAGTTTAAAGAAAACGAACGCGATAAAGCGCGAAAAGCGGTCAAGGCGAACCTCGATTTCAATCTCGATAAAGAAGGCACCATCACCATCAGTGTGCTCGACAAAGATCCGCAACGAGCCGCTGACATGGCCAATGCTCTGGTCAGCTATCTCGACAGCCTGAATGTGATTTTAAATGTGGAGAAAGCCCGCAACAACCGTCAGTTTATCGAAAATCGTTTTACCGAAAACAAGCTGGATTTGAAGAAAGCTGAGGAAGGATTAAAAGCCTTTCAGGAAAAATATGGCGCCATCGCTTTGCCTGCGCAGGCCGAAGCAGCGATTCAGGGGGCTGCTGAGTTGCAGGCGCAAATTATCGCTGAACAGGTCGAGCTCGGTGTGAAGAAAAAATATCTTTCCGCAAGCCATGAGGAAGTTATTCAGAGCCAGAACAAGCTCAACGAATTGCAAAAAAGGCTCTCCGAAATGCAATACGGCGTCAAATCGGCTTCGACAAACGGCGATGCGCATAAACCTGATATTTTGCCGCCGCTTGCCGAAGTCCCGGAGATGGGGCTGCAATACGCCCGCCTGCTGCGCGAGCTGGAAGTGCAGAAAACGCTGTACGAATTGTTGATTCAGCAATATGAGCTGGCCAAAATCGAAGAGGCTAAAACCATTCCGACGGTGCAGGTGCTTGACCGTGCGATTCCGGCAGAGCGCAAAACCAAACCCAAGCGTTCGCTGATCGTTATTTTTGCCGCCCTCTCCACCACATTCGTGATGATTCTGTTTTTGCTTTTGATCGAACGCATCCGTTTGTTGCAAGCCGAAGACCCGGATCGCCATGCTAAACTGGCGCGTGTGCTGCCGGGCCTGAAAGCGCCGGAAGACAAAGCCTGATTTTTCTCCATCCATCATAGAAAAAATCTGCATTAAATCATGACCAGCCACCCGTCACAAACCATCGAAAATCCGTTCAAAATCCCCGCCGTTTTCATTAGCGCCCTGCTGATTGTGCAGGCGCTCGTCCTGCTGGTCTCACTTGAGTTTCCGATCGAAGTGTTTGCCGGCCTGATTGGCGTGGTTGTGCTTTTTTTGCTTTTCAGCAATCTTTTCGTTGGCTTGTGCGTGATTATCCTGATGCATTTTCTGGTGTTGCGTGGTTCGGAGGGCATCAGCATCGGTGAAGTGATTTTTGCGCTGTGCTTTTTTGGATATCTGTTGCAGTGGTTCTTTCACAAATTTTTTATAGATCGGTCGCGCTTGCTGATCATGCCTGCTGATTTTGCACTTGCCGGTTTTCTGATGCTATGTGTATTTTCCATCGTTCCAGCCTTTTTGCAGCAAAATGAAATGCTGAAATGGCTGCGGGAATTGCTGCCGTTTTTCACGCTGCTGCTGGTTTTTCCGCTGCGGGAGTTGGCCAATACGCCCCGGCGGATGAAAATCATTGTCGCCTGCTTTGTGTTGCTGGGCGTTGCGGTTGCGATCGATAATTTGCTCGCCTATCGCGACGCTGCGTCATCCGTCACCTATTTGTGGGAACTGAAATCGTCACGCAAAGCATTGAACGCGCCGATGTTTACCGGTATCATCATCGTCGCCAGCGCCTTTTTTGTGATGGTCAGATCGTTCCGAACGCGCATGCTGGCATTAATGGCCATCGTGGTTTTTACTGCTGCCCTGGTCATCACCTTCACACGAGGCTACTGGCTGGCAACGGTCATCGGTGTGGCGACATTTTTTGTGCTGATTCCGGTTGCGCAAAAAATGCGAATGGGCATGTATTTCAGTGCTTTTGTGCTGCTTTTTGCCGGAGCGGTGGTGCTGTTTTTTGGTGATCTGGCCAACTTTATTTGGGATGCTGTTGGAGAGCGTTTTCTCTCGGTTGGTGAAGCTGGCAAAGACTTGTCCTTGCTCAACCGCATGGCCGAGGCGAAATATGTTCTGTCGCAAATTGCCATCAACCCGGTGGTCGGCTACGGACTCGGAAAAACATTTAAATATCCGGCGATTATTCCCTACGAGTTTCCAACCTGGTATGTTCACAATACCATCTTGTTTGTCTGGTTCAAAGTCGGTTTGCCCGGCTTGTTGTGCCTGCTTACCTTCGCTGGTGCGACCTTCGTGCAGGGACTGCGTGTGTTCCGCATGAGCAGCAATGCTTTTAGCAAAACGCTCTCTGTCGGGCTGATCGCCTGTTTTGTTGCGCTGGTTTTCGTTTCGTTTTCCTCTCCGCAGCTTCTGGAGCGCGATTCGGCACTGCTGATTGCCCTGCTGACCGGACTGATTCAAGCGGAATGGCTCAAACTGCAGGCAAACCATGATGCCGCCTGAAAATCGTGACAAGGCAACGCTGACCCGCCAAATCTTCAAGAATTCTTCCATCGTTCTGTTTGGACAAGCCCTCTCCCTGCTCGCTAATCTTGCCGTGACTGTGATGATGGCCCGCTATCTCGGCGATGCTGGCTTTGGTGTTTTTTCATATGGTCTGGTGTTCGCGAGCTTCTTTGCGCTGATCGCTGATTTTGGCATGAAGCCGATCATCGTGCGCGAGCTGGCGCGTGATCACTGGCAGCCGGAAGCATTTCTCGGCGCCGCGGTGGTTATGCGTTTTGTGCTTGCCGTGCTGGCGATTGTTGCGACTGTTGTTGCCTCGATAATTGCGGGCTATAATGGACAGTACCTGACCGTCATCGGTTTATTGTCGCTCAATATTGTTTTCTCCTCCAAATTGTCAACGTTTCGTGTCACATTCGAGACGCCGTTCAACGCCGACATCGATATGTTTTGGCCGATGGTGTTGCGCTTCCTTGACAGCATATTGGCTGCAATTCTGATCTTTCTTTGCGTGCGTTTCTCGGCATCACTTGAAATGGTGGTTGCGGCGTTTGTGCTTTCCAGTGCGCCCGGCATGTTGATCAATGTCATCTTGGCGTTTCGCAAGCGCCCCTGGATATGGCAGCTCGATTGGGAAATCGTGCAGTATCTGCTTAAAGAGTCCCTACCGATTTGTTTGTACACGATTTTAGTGACATTTTTGGCCGGCATCGATGTCTTTATGTTGAAAGCGTTGTCAGGAGAAGAAGCCGTTGGCCTCTATTCAGCCGCGAAGCGCCTCACCACTCCAATGCAATTCATCCCGCACGCGATTGTTATTTCGTTGTTCCCGATTTTTTCCCGCTCTCATGTGAAGGCAGATAGCGGTGTAGAGCGCGCTTTTCAACTTGGATTCAAGCTCATTTTGCTGCTTGGTTTGGCCTTTGCGATGACCACGGCACTGATGTCGCAGAAAATTGTCGATCTGCTTTATACTGCAGAATTTTCAACATCGGCTCAACCGCTGGCTTTGCTGATGTGGAGCATTGTTTTCATGTTTCTCAATTTCTATTTTATTGAAATATTGACTTCAGCTAACTTGCAGAAGGCATCATTCTACGTCGCTGCCGTTATGCTGTTGTTGAATGTACCCGCAAATTTTTTGTTGATTCCGAACTACGGCATCATCGGCGCAGCCCAGGCGCGGCTGCTCGCTTATGCGGTGGGATCGGCGATGTTGGTTTGTTTTGTACAGAAAAAATATCGCTTCCCGGAAGTAGGATTTTGGGTACGAATGGCTTTTGTTGCGGTGATTTTTATGGCGATAGGTCACTTGCTGCTGAAGTCTGTTCCCGTCGTTGCCGCATTGGTTGTATCTGTGCTGCTTTTTTCCGTGCTGGTGCTGGCGTCGGGCGTCTTTCGTCCGGATGAGCGCGCTACATTTTTAGCCATATTTCACAAAAAAAGCGGGGAATAGCCGAAAAATTAGCACAGAATGCGATGGTGCCACCCATGCTGAAGCACGAAAATGCCAGATGACTTTAAAATGAACCGTCTTGTGGCTGCCATTTAATTCATTGCGAAAGTGGCGGCATTGTGTTATTTTCTGCTTCAAAAATTGTGAGTCTATTCCGAAAAGCAGCCCGTGAAACTCTCCATTATTATTATCAATTTCAACACCCGTGCGCTTTTGCAAGCCTGCCTGCAATCCGTTTTTGAGCAAACAAAAAGTTTCGATTTTGAAGTGATCGTTGTCGATAACGGCTCATCCGATGACAGCCGCGAGATGTTGGCGCAGCACTTTCCACAAGTGCGCACCATTTTCAATATCGATAATCTCGGTTTCGCGGCGGCTAACAACCAGGGCATCCAACAGGCACAAGGCGAATTTGTTTTGCTGCTCAACTCCGACACCGAAATTCTCGATCGCGCCATAGATAAAACCGTCGCCTTTCTCGATACCCATCCTCACATTGGCATCGCAGGCTGCAAATTGTTGAACAGCGATGGCAGTCTGCAACCGTCCTGTGAGCATTTCCCGAAGCCGCGGGACTATTTTTTTGAGAGCCTTTACCTGGATCGCCTTTTCCCCAAAAATAAATTTATCGGGCATTTTCACCTTACCTGGTTTGACTACAGCCGCACCATTCAGGTCGATCAGGTGATGGGCGCCTTTTTGCTGATTCGCAGATCGGTGATCGAACAGATCGGCTTGATGGATGAATCCTTCTTTTTCTATGCCGAAGAATCGGATTGGTGTTGGCGGGCGAAGCAGGCAGGATGGCAGGTCTGTTTTTTTCATGACGCGCAGGTCATTCATCACTGCGGCAGCAGCGCAGATGCGATTTCTGCGAAAATGCTGGTACAGTTGCATGAGAGTCGAAATCGTTTTTATCGCAAGCATCATCGCCCGGGAACGGCATCGCTGGCGCGGCTTTTCATGATGAAAGGAGCATTCATTCGGTTTTTTCTTTGGGGATTCTTGGCGATTTTCTATACATTGTCGTTTCAAAAAAATGCGCGAGCTGCAGCCAAAAAATGCAGGTCATTTGCTGTGGTCGTCAGCTGGTATGTGGGGCTGGTCAAATCTGAAGGCCAGAAGCGTCTGCGCAGAATCAGCAAGAATCAGTAAACAAAAATGCAATATCCTTCTATCAGCATCGCGATTTTAACCTATAAGCGCCAGGATATGTTGGTGCAGGCGATCGAAACGGCACTGCAGCAGGACTACCCCGATTTTGAAGTGCTGGTGATCGACAACCATTCCGAAGATGGCACACCTGCGCTTCTCGCCGATAAGTTTTCCGATGTTCGCTGCATTGCATTGAATCAAAATATGGGGGCGGCCGCGCGCAACGCCGGTTTTGAGCACGCGCGCGGCGAAATCATCGTCACGCTCGATAACGATGTGTTTTTTCACTCCACAAATGAATTGCAGCAAGTCGCGGCATATTTCCAGCAAAACGAAGATGTTGGTTGTATCACATTCAAGATTTTGCAGCCGGACGGTAAGACATTGAGCTCGCGCGACTGGTTCCATCCGTGCAAGGCTGACGATTTCGCGGATAAGCGATTTAACACCTATTATATCGCGGAGGGCGCAAGCGCATTTTTGAAACAGGCCATTGCAAAAACGGATGGCTATGACGAAGATTTTTTTCTTGGGCATGAGGGGCTGGATGTCGCGCTCAAGCTTTTTCAGGCAGGATTTAAAATTGAATACTGTCCGGCAGTGACTGTTTGCCATCACGCTGCCCTGGCCACGCGGACTTCCTGGCGGCCCTATTATTACAACACGCGTAACTACTTTTTGCTGTGGTTCAAGTTTTTCCGGATGGGATTAGGGCTGCAATTTCTGCTGCCGCGCATCGCAATGCATGGGATTTTTGCGCTGCGCACCGGCACGTTTTTGTACTACCTGCGCGGCCTGTATGCCGGTCTTCGTGATGGCCGGAAAAAGCTGCACGAGAGAACCGCGATGACGCGCCAAAATGAACAATTTTTCAGACAAATGCTGGCCCAGCATCCCGGCTTTTTACAATGGTTGAAGCGCCATAAAGACAAGCCGCAAGTCTGATTCAGTTGGCTGGTTGTCGTTATGGCGGAACAAGTTTTTGAGATAAATTTGGATTTCATGTCATTTGCAGAATTCACATTCTGGCTTAGCGCCGTCCTGATTCTCCACACTTATATTGGCTATCCATTTTTGCTGGTCGGATTTTCGATTTTTGCCTCCAAAAAACGCGAAAAGGACGAAAATCACCTGCCATGTGTGTCGATGCTGGTTTCCGCATTCAATGAGCAAGAATGTATTGCAGAGAAAATGGAAAACAGCCTTCAACTCAATTATCCCGCTGATAAGCTGCAGATCATCATCGGCTCGGACGCCAGCACCGATGGCACAGAAGACATCGTTCGCAAATACACGGATCCACGCTTCAAGTTGGTGCCATTCAAGCAACGGCGTGGCAAAGCGCTGGTGCTCAACGATCTGGTCGAAGCCGCCAGCGGCGAAATTCTGGTTTTTTCCGACGCCAATACCATGTATAAGCCCGATGCGATCCACCGCTTGGTGGCGCACTTTGGCGATGCCAAAATTGGCGGTGTCTGTGGTCGGCTTGTTTTGCTCAGCAAGAATGGCCACATTGATACCGAAGGCGAGAAGCTGTACTGGGATTTCGAGAATTATATTAAATTTTTGGAAGGAAAGGTGCGGACAGTTTTTGGCGCGAATGGCGCCATCTACGCCATTCGCAAAGAGCTGTATGAGCGCCTGCCAACAGATAAAGCGGTGATGGACGATTTTCTGATTCCGCTCAAAATTGTCATGCGGGGCTACGATGTGGTTTACGAAAAAGATGCCGTCGTTTGGGAGCACACTTCGCCCAGTCTGCAATCGGAGTTTGCGCGCAAGGCACGCATCGGAGCAGCCAATTTTAATGGCATTCGCGAGATTTTGCCGTTGCTCAGCCCGCGCCGGGGATTTGTGGCTTTTGGCTTGTGGTCACATAAATTGATCCGCTGGCTGGTGCCGTTTCTTCTGATTTCGATCTTAGCGAGTAATATATTATTGCTTGGCTCAACATTTTACAATATCACCTTTGGCTTGCAAGCGCTTTTCTATGCACTGGCCCTGCTGGGCTGGAAGGCGGAAAAGTTGCGGACAAAATTATCGGTTCTGGTCTACCCGTATTACTTTTTGGTGGTCAACAGCGCTTTGCTGGTTGGCTTTTTCCGCTTTCTGACCAAATCGCAGCAAGCTGCCTGGGTTCGCAGCGATCGATGAGCGGGCTCATATTGACTTCATGTTTGTTTTCGCCTATTAGAACAATCACCATTTGATGTGCAGCAACCATGTCCAAACACATCCAGCACGTGCTTCTTTTCGTCACAGATTTCGTGAGCATCCAGCTCGCTTTTTATAGCTGGGCATGGGTGCGTCGCTCGGTGGGACATTTTGTCGAGCCCGATCCTCAGCAGTTTTTTATCAATTCCTGCATCATTTTCGCCTTCTGGTTTATGGGCTTTGTTTTTTGGGGACTCTACCACTCCTGGCATGCCCAATCCCGCATCGATGAGGTCATTTCCATTTTAAAAGTCGTCACGATCGGCATCCTGTTCATTTTTCTGCTCACCTTTGATCTGGCCACCGATGTCGAAGAACCTTTGCCAGCCAGCCGGGCACTGGTGATGAGCTACTGGTTTTTAATGTTCTCTTCGGTCAGTGTCGGACGCATGCTGTTGCGCACGTTCCAGCGCACTTTGCTCGAATCCGGTATCGGTGAACGCAAGGCGTTGATTGTCGGCTGGGGCGAAAAAGCGCACATGCTGTTCGACGAAGTGCGGCATTTCCCGGCACAAGGTTATAGCTTGATCGGCTTTATCGATCCGAATGATCCGCCTGCGAAAGACAGCTATCGCGGTTGTCCGGTGGTCGGATCGCTGCAAGACCTCGCTCAAGTAATCGAGCAGCATGAAATCGATGAAGTCCTGATCGCCATGGATGAGCATCACCACGAAATGCTGATGGATATTCTGTTTTTGTGCTCATCTCAAAACGTCAGAATCAAAATTACACCATCGCTCTATGATATCGCTGCAGGACAGGTGCACACACACCAAATCTACGGCCTGCCTTTGATCGACGTACTCAGCGATCCGATGCCATCTTGGCAATATTCGATCAAGCGCCTGGTCGATATCATGGTGGCGGCCACTGTGCTGGTATTGTCGGCGCCGGTTTGGCTGGCGATGCTTTTCCGGTTGCACAAAAAGCACGGTCGTTTCGGCTGGCATCGCATTGCGCGAGTAGGACGCGGTTTTCGTCGGTTCGAGCTTTTCAGCAGGCACAAGGATGATATCGGTTCGACTTTCGCATTTCGCGATGTTTTGCCGCAATTTTTTAATGTGCTGCGGGGCGATCTCAGTCTGGTCGGTCCCCGCCCCGAGCGCGCAGATTTTGCCGAGACACTGCAAACGGAAGTCAAGCTGTATCATCGCCGCGGCGCTGTGCGTCCGGGCTTGATCGGCTGGGCGCAGCTGAAAGGCGATGGCGGCCATTCGCTCGAAAAAATCAAGCGCACCCTGCAGTATGATTTTTTCTATATTGAAAACATGTCGTTGCGGATGGATTTGAAAATTCTGTTGGTGGCGGCCTATGCCAAATTGTTTGGACAAAAAGCGCGCAGCGGCTCCGGCGTTGCCTGAAGGGGATATCGTTGGCCCAGGGGCAGGAGAGTGCATCCCTTGCGAGTGCCGACCATGATTTATAACCTACCTGATTATCGGACTGATTTTTTCAATTTATAAAATTCTGCAAATAAAAAAGCCGGTTTCATCACAAACGGATGAAACCGGCCATCGGTTCACATGACGTGCCGATTAATGTTTTTGTGGGCTGGGAGTATAGGAATTGGTTCCAAATCCAAGCCGCGTCACTTTCTTCATCAATTCAGGGCTGAGGTTTTTGGTTGCATTGCGGGTGTCGACTATCATTTTGGCATGCTTGGCAATGAACTCAAAGTCGTACTTGTCGTGATCAGATGTGATGATGACGCAGTCCGCTTCTTCGAGCAGTTCAGCAGTGAGCTCGCGTGACTTATAAGTGTTCCCATTCACTTCCAACTCCGGCACATGCGGATCGTTGTAGGCCAGGTTGGTGCCACTGCGCGCCAGCAACAATTCCATCACTTTGATCGCCGGCGAATTGCGAATGTCGTCAACATTCTTTTTAAATGCCACACCCAGCATCAACAGCTTGGCTTTCGAAATGGCACTGCCCTGCATCGACAACGAACGGATGATCAGGTCCAGCACGTAATAGGGCATATTTTCATTGGTCTTGCCCGCCAGTTCGATGAAATCGCAATGGAAATCATATTCCTTGGCCTTCCAGCTCAGGTAATAGGGATCAACCAGAATACAGTGTCCGCCGATACCCGGTCCCGGATAGAATGGCATGAAACCAAAAGGCTTGGTTGCCGCAGCCTGCACCACTTCCCAAACGTCGATACCATCCATGCGGTCGCAAAGCTGGGCAATCTCGTTCACCAGCGCGATGTTGACGCTGCGAAAGATGTTTTCGAGCAGTTTGGTCATTTCCGCTGCTTTCGGACTGGAAAGGGGGACCACTTTCGCGATAACCTGCGCCGATACGCTGACTGCCAGATCAGTGCACTTTTGTGTCACGCCGCCGACCACAACCGGGGTGTTTGCGGTGGTCCATTGCTTGTTGCCCGGGTCGATGCGCTCCGGTGAGAACGCCAGGTAAAAGTCTTCACCGACCTTCATGCCATTGGCTTCCAGCTTCGGTTGCAGCAGCTTTTCGGTCGTTTCGGGATAGGTGGTGCTTTTCAAAATGATGATTTGTTCCTTGCGCAGTCCGCTCGCAATACCATCGCCGGCATGCTCGATGTAGGTGACATCGGGTTCTTTGTTGGCTGTAAATGGCGTCGGCACACAAATAAAAATCACGTCCATTTCAGAAACGCGTTTGTAGTCTGTTTCCGATTCGATTTTGCCCGCTTTGATAAGCGATGCCAACTCTTCGCCATTGACGTCATCAATGTAGTTTTCGCCGGCGCGCAATTTTGTGATTTTCCGCGGATCGTTATCGATGCCGATCACGTGAAATCCGGCTTTGGCGTACTCTACCGACAGCGGTAGCCCGACATAGCCAAGCCCAATCACGCCAACCACTGCACTTTTGTCGGTAATCTTTTCCTGTAGACTCACCTTATTACTCCTTGTGATTTGCTTGAAGCAAGCTTTTATGGTTTGTAAATCGAGGCTGGAGAAAAGCAAAAACTGCCTGCGGCTTTGAGATGATACATCTGAAAAGCGTTCATGTCATTTTGCATGCATGTTGGATTGCCAGATTCAGCAATCGGTTTGGCCAAGATGCTTCCGGGACTGTCGAAAAACCTGATTTATGTGTCATGCCGGAGGAATCTATCTTGCATTCGGATGGAGAACAAACTCAAAATCCGTATGAAAAATTGAAATAGATGTCTCCTGTATGACAGTTTTAGACTTTTCGACAAACTCTCCATTATGACATGAGTCGTCGCGATTGGCTCAACTATCGGCGATCGATCAGGTTTTCGCTTTCACCATGATGAGTGAAGCCAAGGCAGTTTACTTTCTCTATACTCAAGTTGTTTGATTTTTAAAACGAGCGTTTGCTCCGGAATTGCCTGTTATGCAGATGCGCCATAGTTCTGCTTATAAAAATCCAGGTATTCACCACTTTTAAGTTTTTCCCACCACCAGCGGTTTTCGACATACCACTTGATGGTTTCCTGCATGGCGTTCTCAAAGGTGTGCTTTGGCTGCCATCCCATGGCGAACAATTTGGAGCAATCCACTGAATACCGGCGATCATGACCGAGTCGGTCCTTAACGTATTGCATCAGGCTTTTGGGTTTGCCGAGCTCAGAAAGAATGATCTCGGTAATTTCGATATTCATGCGCTCATTGCCGCCGCCGATGTTGTACACCTCACCGTTTTGGCCATTGTGCTCAATAAAATCGATGGCATCGCAATGATCATCGACAAAGATCCAGTCGCGGACATTTTTGCCATCGCCATAAATCGGCAGGGATTGCTCATCCATCGCGTTGGTGACAAAAAGCGGAATGAGCTTTTCCGGGAACTGGTATGGGCCAAAATTATTCGAGCAGCGTGTGATTTTGACCGGCACATCATAGGTGACAAAATACGAAAACGCCAGCCGGTCTGCACCAGCCTTGGAGGCACTGTACGGGCTGGAAGGCATCAGCGGATCGGTTTCGACAAACGAGCCATCTTCGATGCTGCCATATACTTCGTCGGTGCTGATCTGGATGAACTGCCGGACGCCATGCTTGCGGGCCGCTTCCAACAGGACAAAGGCGCCGAAAACATCGGTGCGAATAAAATCATCCGGCTTACCGATCGAGCGGTCGACGTGGCTCTCCGCGGCAAAATTGACGACCACGTCGGCTTCCTTCACCAGGCCATCAACAATGTTCTCATCACAGATATCGCCCTTCACGAAGCGGTAGCGTGCATTTTTTTCGATGTCGCGCAGATTGTCTGGATTGCCTGCGTAGGTTAGTTTGTCAAGATTGGTGACCGTCACATCGGAATATTTATCGAGAATATATCGAATATAATTACTGCCGATAAAACCTGCGCCACCTGTAACAAGTATATTGCGCATGATTTTCAAACTCCATTTTGAAAATGAAAATTATTGAACGAACAAATAAAAAATGTACCGGATTTTTTGCAATCTGCGTACAGAGAATTAATGTATCAGAGCCGGTTCGCGCTTTGGAGGGGCAAAAAGAAAAAGCATGAATATACAGTGGGTGAGAGTAAAAGTCAAAAGATTTTCGGTACGGCTTCACGATTGCCGGCATCGCGGCAAACGCCTGCGGAAATTGCTGCAGGGCTGTTGCGAAAAAAGCTACTTTTGGAAAATTGTATCTTTGTATTTTTGATACAGATATGATACGGTCAGCAGAATCACTCCCAAACTGATGAAAGAAATGATGCGATACACGGTATCCAGAAATGAAAGGTCATACACGAAAACTTTGAGAATGCTGATGCCAAAAAGCACCATCGCCGCGATACGCCAACCTGCGATGCGCCGCCAAAGTCCCGCTGCCATTAAAGCGACTGAGTATAATAACCATATCCCGGAAAGCGTGAGTTTTTGCATGTTTTCATACAGCCTGATTCGGTCAATCGTTTGAGATTGCAAGCTTAGCTTTCGCAGAAAATGCAAAGTTTTTTCGAATGCATCGAGCGTCTCGACTGTGAGCATGAAAAAGACGACGGTACAAAAGCCAAAGCCGAGCCATTTGATCAACTGAGCATGGCGTGCGGCATCGCTACGACGCAGGAGAGTGGCACTTACGGCCAGGGCGGTAGCCAAAGTCAGATACGCTGCAAAGCGGGTGGTGAAAAAGATGTGAAAATCTTCAATCGGGTAAAAAGCCAGCCCGCTGCGTTGCGCAACAATCGAATATCCTGCAATAAGCAGAAAGAATACACCAAAGCTGCGAACATAGGAAAGCTGCGAGCGCAAACCAGCATAGACGAGCAGCACACCTTCTATCGCCCACATCGTCGGCACCATGAAATCAGAGAAATGGATGGCTGTGGCGATTCCTGTTAAAATCATAGCGATCACGGCCTGCTGGCGGATAGCAGGTACCATTTGCGGCTTTTTGCGCATCAGGATGAGCATGGCGAGCAGGTAAATCAATGCCAGCCCCAGGGTAGCAAAGGCACTTTCCTGATAGTAGGTGTTGTAAAGAAGAAGGTAAAGCCCTGAATAGAAACCACAGATATTCAGAAGCGCTGCGAGTGCTGTTAATGGTTCGAGCACGCTGCTTGTTCGTAACTGCGAGTATTGTTCGTACGCAAAAAATACGCCCCAGAACAGTGTGATAAAAAGTATCGTGAGAAACAAATCGTTCTGAGTGTAATCCGTGCTATACCAGGCATAAAAGACAGCATAGGTAGCAGTGACTGTCAATGGTGGAAGGATGGTCCATGTGCTTTTGCGGGCTGCAATGAGCAGCAAGCTGACTTGTAGCAGCAATATGTAGCTGAACAAGCCGGTTTCGTTTGCTGTGCCGGTGCTGAGCATGAAAGGTGTGAGGTAACCGCCAGCCCAACCCAGAACAGACACCGCAAGGGCATCGAAACGCATGGCAAGAGCCAGGGCAAGAGCCGTTACCACCGCCATAAATCCGAATGCCGCGATTTGCGGCAGCAAATGATAAAAGTTGAACGAAGCGTAAATGCTGAGATAAAGTATGGCGAGTCCGGCGCCGGCCAAACCCTGTGCAAAAATGGGCAGCTTCTTTTTCTGATAATGCAACGCTGCAGCCAGCAAACCGATACCAACCACTGCACCGATTACAACCCGCATGGTTTCGGTGATCCAGTTGTTGTCGAAGGAGTATTTCAGAAAAAAGCCTGCGCCGATGATGATCGCCAGTGCGCCGATGCGGTTTAACACTTTGCCGCCGACCAGCGCTTCCCATTCCGCCCGTGTTCTCGATGGCTTCTGAGGCTTTGGCGGATGGGTAGCCTGTGCTGGTTTAATTGGTGTTTTGGCAGGCGAAGGCTTCGGTGTGGCTGGGGATTCGACAGCGGAAGATGTTGATGGGATCATTCTCTGTTCGAGAGAATCGATCCTGCGCTTGAGTCCGTTGATGCGATGAATCAACAGAATCAGCACAGCAATTACAGCAAGCATGAAAAAGGATAGCATGTTAATTGTCCGGCAAATAAAATTTCAGAAAATTGGAGAGCAGATTCTTGCCGCAATTCGTCAAAATGCTCTCCGGGTGAAACTGAACACTGACGATCGGGTAGTCCTTGTGCTCCAGGCCCATGATGATTCCGGTGTCGGTGTGGGCGGTGATCCGCAGGCAATCCGGAACGGTGCCCGCATCGACCACCAGGGAATGATACCGTGTCGCCGTAAACGGGCTGTCGATATTTTGAAAAATGCCGCTGTTTTGGTGATGGATGAGCGATGTTTTTCCGTGCATTAGTTCGCTTGCCCGCACGATTTTACCACCAAAAGCCTGGCCGATGGCTTGGTGACCAAGACAAACGCCGAAAATCGGAAATGTGCCGGCAAACTGCCTGATAATATCCAGTGAAATGCCTGCGCTGTCCGGCGTGCCCGGCCCCGGCGAAATCACGATGCCATCCGGTGCCAGCGTTTCGATTTCAGCAAGCGTGATCGCATTGTTGCGAGTGACTTCAAGCTCGACACCAAGTTCACCAAAATACTGCACGAGATTATAGGTAAAGCTGTCAAAATTGTCGATCATCAGTAGTTTCATGGCTGAAGTATACATAAAAAAATACGCAGAACAAAGAAAAATGCTCACCTCATCAGCATGATATCAAGCGAACTCGCAGACAATAAAATACTGTACATTTAGTGTTCGCACCAGCGAGATTGCTTTTTTCTGCAGATGCGAGCATATTGAACACAATCAAGCCAGTTGATCATCTGTTTTTTGAAGGAGTGGAGATGATTGAAAGGGAGTATTTCGATAAAGTTGTGCTACTGCGCATGGCATACGGCAAAGTCAATGCGATGGACATTAAATTTTGCGAGGCGGTGCGTGCTGAATTTGAAGCGGAGAAAGAGACGGACAGCCGTGCTGTCGTGCTAACGGGTAGTGGCAGCATCTTTTCTGCGGGTGTGGATTTGCGCCGTGTTTTGAAGGAAGAAAAAACCTATACGATGCATTTTTTGGAAGCGTTTGCAGCAATGCTGCTGGAAGTATTGCGATTTCCCAAGCCCACCATCGCAGCCATCAATGGCCATGCGATTGCAGGCGGATGCATCCTGGCGTGTACCTGCGATGAGCGTATCATGGCGGCATCGGCGGGCAGAATCGGCTTGCCTGAATTACTGGTTGGCGTGCCGTTTCCGGAATTGGCAATCCAGATTTTGCAGAATGCCATACCGTCGCAAAGCTTGCCGCACTTGATTTACAGTGGCGCGTTGTTAAGTGCCGAACAAGCGCAAAAGCATCATCTCGTCAACGAGGTTGCCCCGGAAGAGCAGTTGCTCGAGCGCGCGAAAACGAAAGCACAACAGTATGCAGCGCTTGCTCCGGCCGCGTTTGGGCGCACAAAGAGCGCCCTGCAGGCAAGTCTGCCGAAACCCGGACAGTCAGTTGAGCGGGACGTGGTGGCGATGTGGATGGCCGACGAAACCCGTGAACGCATTCGAATCTACATGGAAAACGCTGTCAAAAAGAAGTGAACAAACTCTAAAAGAAGCGAGGGCGAAGTGAAAATCAGAGCGGCACAGACGAACGACTACCAGCAAATTGCTGCCTTGTTGCAGGCCGCGAAGTTGCCAGTCGATGGCGTGTGCGAACATTTATCGCACTTCAGTGTTCTCGAAGAAGGCGACCAAATCATCGGCGCGGTGGGATTGGAAATTTATGGGCAGGATGCGCTTTTGCGTTCGATGGTGGTCGCAGAAAAAAAACGCGGGCTAGGCCTTGGAGAACTGCTGTACCAGACTATTTTGAGAGAAGCAAAGCAAGCGAAACTCACGAATCTCTACTTGCTAACGGAAACCGCGGAAGCATTTTTTGCAAAAAAGGGCTTCGTACGTATCGATCGTGCAACGGTGACAAGTCCTGTAGCGCAATCGGTAGAATTTATTTCGGCCTGTCCGGCTTCTGCGGCATGCATGCATTTGCCGGTTTCTCAGGCGTAAAAAATTATTCTTTGTTCTGTGCTTCGATCAAGCGCATGAATTCTGCTTCCAGCGAAGTGCCGTTTTGCCGCCACGCCTGCCACTCGCTGCGCTGCCATTCAGCCAGCTTTTGACCACGATACAGCACAATGATGCGATCGCACAAGTGTTCTACGATTTCGATGATGTGGGTCGAAAAAAGCACGGCGCCCCCCTGATTGCAATACTCGCGCAACCAGGATTTTATCCGAAAGCTGCTCTCCGGATCAAGTCCATTCGTTGCCTCGTCCAGAATGAGCAATGCCGGATCGCCGAGCAGGGCTGCACTCAGGCTCAGCTTACGGCGCATGCCCTGCGAGTAGTTTGCAATCAACTCATCGCCCTTGCCTGTTAAATCAAAAAAAGCCAGCCAATGCTCGATTTGTTTCACAGTATTTTCTAGGGCGATGTTTTTTGCTGCACAAATAAAATTCAAAAACTGCCTGCCAGTCAGATAATCAAAAAAAACGGGCTCTTCCGGCGCATAGCCAATCGCGCTTTTGTAGTCGGTCTCGCCATAGGTGATGGATGTGTCTGCGATCCGAAAGGTGCCGGAATCTGCTTCGAGTAATCCCATTAATGTCTTGAACAGTGTTGTTTTGCCCGATCCGTTTGGCCCTAAGATGCCACACAGTTCGCCCTTCATGGCTGAAAAAGAGATGCCATCGACAGCGCGTATAGTTCCGAATGTTTTTTTTAAATCCAAAATTTCGATCATGATAATTCCACCATTTTCAAATTGCGAAGGGACTTACGAATCCAAATCAGCATTAAAATTAAAATGATCAAGCTGCCAAATGGCAGATAAAACCAGAATAGTATCATAAATAGCAGCACAATATTCATCATGTTGGCACCGAAATTAAAATGTGGGAAGGTGCCAAAACCGATGGTGGTGTAGACCAGCGCAGTCAATGCCGGAATGGTGGACAGCGCCACGGCAATTATGCCGGCTTGCTGAACAGTGGCTTCTCGCGAAAGCACGACGGTGTGCGGCAACAAAAACGGCAATGCCAACATGCTGCCGACGAACAGCCAGCGCCCAAGCCAGAGTTGCATTGGCGCGATGGGCAGCGAACGCAGCAAGCAATGTGCTTCAGCATCGCGCTTGAAGAGCGCAGTCAGCGAATTGACGAGAAACAGACTCCAGATGCCTTGCATAAAAATGACCGCTCCCAATGCGCTCTGCGCTGTTTCGCCGTGGATGCTGACCATCACCGCAAGTGCGGCCCCGAAGAGCTGCAAAAAGAGAATCGATCTTTTGTGTTTCCGTACGAATAAAAAATCATGTAAAGCAAGATAGAAATAATCATGTTGCTGCAATGTCATCCATCGGGCGCCTGTTCGTTTGTGTGGCAAAATGGATGTACTGATTTTTTCGCGTACGTGCTGTGGATAGTAGCGAGCAATGAAAAAATAGCCTGCGATACAAGCGATAAAGAGAAGTCCTGGCCAGGCAGCCGTACTCAAAAGGCGGCGCAAAGCCAGTTGCAGCCCAACGTTTTCGGCGAGGGTGAACAAGCTGGTAAGCATCACAAGTTCCAGTAGTAGCCAGGGCACTATTTTCTTACGCATGCCTGCCAGGAATTGCTGCATGTGCATAGCCTGCACCCATCCGAAAAAAGCCAGAGCGATCAGCATGCCAATTGAAGAAAATAGCTGCGAGATACGGATGGATAGTGTTGGCTGGCCCAGCAAAAAAGGCAAAACTAAAAACAATAGAGGTACCGAAATTTTGAACAGGGTGGTCAGCAGGGCAAAATCCGTGATGATTTTGCGCCGCACCGGCAAACCCCATAACAGCATGTTGGCAGCTGAAGCGCGCGCACTGTTGTATGCGCTGAACTCCGCAAAAAGGTAAAAAAACGGCAGCAAACCACAAAAAATGCCAAACCATTTTTGGGCAAACGATGCTGTATTCATATCTGCAATCTGAAAGCCGATATCAGCCGGCGAGCGACCAATCAAGTACAGACTCACTAAACCGATCAAGCCAATATAGAAGATGGTGACGCGATCGAATTTGTCGCGCAGATAATTCCATGCCTGCAAGGCCAGCGTTTTAAGCAGAGTTTTGAGCATCGTTCTGTTGGGTTTTGGTTGCTTGCTGTATTGAAATTTGCTTTTATCGATTTCATGTGGCAACGATAAAAATCAGTAAAAACACGCTAAAGGAAAGGAGAAAAGATGTCATTTGAAAGAACTTTTTCCGGTGCCCCGTGGGAGAAAAAAGCCGGCTATTGCCGGGCATTGCGTGCGGGCCAGCACATTTTTGTTTCCGGAACCGCTCCGGTTGCGGATGATGGCAGTGTGTTTGCGCCCGGTGATGCGTATGCTCAAACCCGGCGTTGCTTCGAAATTGTCGAGAAGGCGTTGCAAAAACTCGGAGCAGATGTATCTCATGTTGTGCGCACCAGAATGTACGTGACAGATGTTTCGCGCTGGCAGGATTACACCCGCGCACACAATGAATTTTTTGGCGCACACCCGCCAACGACGGCTCTGCTCGGCATCAAGGAGCTCATCGATCCCGACATGCTGGTCGAAGTTGAAGCAGAAGCCATCTGTGAAAAATGACTGATTAGTTTATTTTCACTTGCGTTCACGGCAATACCGAAGCATATTGACAACGAACAGCATACAAAGAGCAGCCAACGCCATGAATCTCGAATTTTTGCTCAAATATGTCAAATCCGTGACCGATTTGCAGGCGCTGCAGACCATCTCAAAGGAGGTGCAGCAGCGATATCACCAGCTTGTTCAGAAAAAACGCCTGGGAAATGCAGAGTTGCGTGTCGGCGATACGGTCAGTTTTCATACTCGCGGGGGCAAAAAAATCCGAGGACGCCTGGAGCGGCGCGGCAAAGTGAATTTCCGTATTGCGGCTGAAGACGGTGCGATCTATCGCGTGCCGATGCTGTTGCTCAACAAAGAAACACCTGCGCTTCCTCTTGTCGCTCCACAAATGGCCTTTCCGTTGGAGAATATCATTCCTTTTGTCATAGACGAAAGCAAGCGTCTTTTGTATCAGGTAGGCATTGAGTTGCATGTGCGCTATAAAAAAGGCGTTTGGTCGACACATTTTCGGCATAATCGTCACATCCAGTTTGGTGAAAAGTGCCTGCGTTACCAAATCATGCTGCACAAAACATCAGACAATGTAGCGGCAAATCTGCGCAAATTTCGGATCCCAAGCGAGCCGGAAAGCCGGATTGCGATGCTCATCTGCCACGAAGTTGCGCACGCGATTGCCCACCAGCGTTATGGCCTGAATATTTTGCCGCACGGCCGGCAATACTACCGCGTGTTGAGTGAGCTTGTCGAGAGTGAATTTCAGGATATCCACGAGCGCTGCCAACACCATGTTGCCAATGCTGCTGAGATGGTGCCCTCTTGAGATCGACATGCCAATTCACACCATTATGAGACCTGCTTTCGCTATTAGATAAAATTCTTTTCATTTTCCTCGCCTTGTTAAATTCGATCCTTATGTTAAATTATTCAGCATGGATGGACTGATATCCGTACCGATTTTAATGTATCATGACTTTCATTTGGTCAAAAGGTCATGCTATCAAATCTGAACAAATAGAAAATTGCTTTTAAAGTGGAGCGTTTATGGATTTGCAGCCTGCGAAGACAGAGGTAAGAGAAAATGATATAGTGCTGGTTTACGTCGATGAGAAACCGGCATTTTTTGCGCGTGTGGAAGGTTTTACAGCGGATCACAAGCCCAAGTGGTGGCACGTCAAATTGCTCATGCTGACGATGCCCTTGCGGGTGGTCACCTGGGTCTTGCGGCTGGAGCAGATCAATGGTGTGGAGCCATTTACCATGGGTGGCACGCCGATTCGCATTGAGAAGGTGGTTGCGCCACCTGAACAAGCCACACCAGAGGACGAAAGTGAGACAACGCCAACGCAGGAATCCGCCGTTGAAAATGAAAAACAACAGCATGCTGAACCCGATGATGGCAGCAGCAAAGCCAGCATATTGAGCCTGGGCAGTAAGAAAACGGATTAGGCCTGATCTGATTTACGTACCCGGCTTAGCATCTATGGCACGCAACGAAAGCGCAAGAGCCGCACGCGCTTCATCAAGGGTGACAATCGGATCGAGCAGGCCGTTCAGCCAACCGACAAAGTGTTTCATCTGCATTTTGTATGGATCGGGCAAGCCCGTGAGCGGAATTGCGCGTTCATATTGGATGCTTTTGAGCACGATTTCATCAGGATGACCGGGATCGACTGAGAGCGTGCCTTGCTCGCCTTCGACAAACAAGCCTGTTTCAAAAACATCATTCAGCCAGCTGCTTTCAACCGTTGCCTTCAGGCCATCCTGCCAGGAAAGCTGCGTGATGGCATGCAGCCAGCCATGCGGATCTTTTTCAGGATCGATTTTCAATCCCAGCTCATTTGCCTCACCAAAAGTCCAGAGCAGCCAGTCAAAGTCATGAATCGCCAAATCCAGCAAAACGCCACCACTCAGTTCGGGCTTCAGCATCCATGTGGTGCTGTCTGTTTTTTTGCGTCCGAGCCGCTTGCACACGACATGCTGTATTTTGCCCAAATCGCCACGCTGAATAATTTGACGCGCACGATTATAAGCGTGAAAAAATCGCAAAACATGACCGATATAAAGATGCTGCCGGCCTGCTTCGATGATGTCATCAATTTCATGTAAGTGGCGGGTAATCGGCTTCTCGCAAAAAATTTTCTTCCCGGACCGGAGCGCTTTATGGATGTGTTCTTGATGCAAATGGGTTGGCGAGCAAATCAAAACCGCATGGATATTTGGATCAGCAAGCAGAGAATCAGTTTGCATGGCTGTGCCGCCATATTCCGCCGCCGAAGCTTCGGCGTTGCTGAAATTTCCGGCGCTCCACGCGTGGATTTCCACGGCCGCAATCTCGGCAAGAGCGGCTGCATGGCGCCTGGCAATGCGGCCTGAACCGATAAAGCCGAGTGCAAATTTAGCCTGAGATTTTTGATTGATTGGCATAGAGTAAACTCCAATAGACTGTTGATTCCGGATAAGCTTTGAACGACAACCAATTGAAAATTTGCCTGGTCGCAGCTGTTGTGTACGATCAAACTATACCACCTACGCCCAATATTCCGAAAAATCATCTCAATTGCAGCCATGCTCATCCTAGCCGATGGCCACCGGAAACAAACGGCTGACAGGTGCAGATTGTTTGTTTGGTGCTTGCATTCTAGCGATAGAATTGCCATTGTAGGGTCCAATTCAATAGCGCACAAAACGGATCGATGGTTGTCCTGAATTTTCAATAGTGAAGAAAATTGGTAATCAGTATTCCAGGATGAATTTGCCAAATCACAGCAAAGCCTGCACTCATGCGTTCCCCGCCGTCTTCTGCCAAAATCAGATTGTACTCCCGCCGTGCCGATCTTGTTGGCTTTATCAAAACCGCAGCTCCGCTTGACAGATTTGGCTGGCGGCATTTGTCGAAAGAGAGAGATTTTGCAAATTTGTCAAATGTTTTTGCGCTGAATTACTTGCTATTTAGCAGTGCGGTCATTAGAATGCAACTTTTTTTGAAATACTTGGTGCACCAAAAAAGAGCGTGATCCTATGTATGTACTCAACTTTAATCCAAGCTACCATGCCCTGCAATCGCCGGACCTATCGGACAAGTCGTCGTTTTCTTTGCGGGATTTGTGCCCGTACATGCTCCAACAGATTGAATTGAAACCACATGCCGATCTGGCTGACAGGCCGGTAACGAGTTGGCAGCTGGCGAAACAGCTGCAAGATTGCCGCAAAAAACTTTCGACCCTTAAGGCATTCCGACTGGAAAATCTCGATGCACATAAAGGATCGCACCGCGGCCCTGAGCGCATTGAAACCTTTGAAGGTAAAGATCCCGGCAAGCTGGTTTTAATGACCGCGAATTTAAAGCGTGGCTTAAGTGATATGATTTTGTTGCAGCCGATTATACGCCAACAAGCCAAACGACTGCAGAAAATGGGGTGGAAAGATAAATTCAGCATTTCTGTAAGCAGTGGCTTTGACGACCTTTTTTATGGCCAAAAATACTTCGATAGACTCCTCCCTGAAATGCCTACCTTTGGCGAAATCTCCAAATTCGACTACCACATGGAATATGGTATCTCCCTCGACCGAATGAAATCGTTGGCCGATATTTCGGAATGGGAAGAGATCGATTTGCACGTTGAGTTGAAGTTGCCGGCTAAAGCCATCAGTGCTGGCAAAAAACGCTTTGCTTCTGAAAATCCCAAGATTTTCCTGCATTGGGAAGCTTTCGACACGCACAGAACTTTGCCCTTCGATTGGTTCAAGCCTGTCGTTGATCAGTTTAAGGATTGTGATTTTTACTGCACGCTTTTCGGTAAACAACACCAGAGCGGGGAGATTTACGAAAATGGGCCGGTTAATCTGTGGCCTGAAGAAAAGTCGATTTTAGATCTTTTTATTACCCTCAAATCGATGGATGTGGTTGTAACAACCAACACAGGCATTGCGCACGCATCAGCGGCGTTGGGTACGCCAACCATCGTCATTTTTTCCGGCAGACTCTATGGGTGGGGTGACTATTGGCCCAAGCAGCACAAAAGTCTCTATCCGACCATGCATACCATTGGCTTGGAAGAAAATCTGAAGTTGACCACCAAAGAAATTCAAAAACGAATTATTGAAAAAGTGGAAATGCTGATACCGGAGCACGAATTGGCAGCCGCATGAAATTGCCTTCCTGGATTGCAATTTTTCAAAGCCCATCCCGACATGCGATGGGCTTTTTTGCTGCATTTTGGGCTTTTCTTCCAACACCTTTCACCACCCAATTTTTTTTTTGCTGAATGGTGGTGTAAAACCACAAAAGCGAAAAGCATCAATCGGCTGCAACCTGTCTATCGTTGCCGAATGATTTCTTGAAAGTGTTCGGGATCGGTATCCCCCTCCGTGTTGATGACCATGATGGTTGACTGGTCTGTAAGGTGCAGCCTCTCACGGATCGTTCCGAGTGCAGGGTCATCGCAAAGTGCCAGCAAGCCTGCTAATCCTGCAGCACCGGTCTCGCCAGCGACCACAGGCTGATCTCCACGATGTGCATGAAAAAGTGTACGCATCGCTCTTGCTGCCCAAGTATCATCGATGGCGAGAAAGCTGTGAAAGCATGATTTGACAATAGGCCAGGCTAATGAGGACGGTGTACCGCAATTGAGCCCGGACATGATCGAATTTTGCTGGCCCTTTGCATGGGCCATTTCGCCTTTGCCGCTGGCAATCGATTCGAGCAGGCAGTCTGCATCGAGCGGCTCCACGCACACAAGCTTGGGATGAGTATTGGGGTATCGCCCAACATAGTACCCGGCTGCAGCGGCTGCCAGCCCGCCGACGCCCGCCTGAATCAGCACGATATCCGGTTTTTCTTTGGACGCCAGAGCCTGGTCTGCTTCATAAAAAATGGTTTGATACCCTTCCATAATCCAGTGTGGAATCTGCTCGTATCCAGGCCAGGCGGTATCCGAAATGATCTGCCAGCCGTTTTGTTCTGCATCGCGCGCCATCTGGGCCACTGCGGCATCGTAGTGCCCTGCGACCATGATGACTTCCGCTTTTTCCGCTTCAATCGCTTGCTTGCGAATCTCTTTCATGTTTTCCGGCACATAGATCACTGCCCGTTGCCCCAATTGCCGGGCAACCCACGCCACGGCCCGCCCATGATTGCCATCTGTCGCAGTAGTAAAAGTATATGGATGGCTTTGATCTGCGTATTTGCGTGAAAACAGAAGCTCGCTGGCAAGTGGCTCGCCGTTTCTGGCCTGGTGCTGCTCATCAAGAAAACGGTAGATGGCGTAGGAGGCGCCAATCGCTTTAAAGGCATTAAGGCCAAATCGATGCGACTCATCTTTGACGAAAATGTTTTTGAGTCCAAGTTTGCGTGCAAGGTTGGGCAGCCGAACCAGGGGTGTGGGCTGATAAAAGGGCAGCGAATGGTGAAAAGAAAGCGCGCGATTTAAATCAAAGCGGACTACTTCGGGTGAGCTTTCAATAAAAAATGGATTCGCGATGAATCGTGAAGGCAGCATTTAACAAGATTCCGTGTTGATGGCAAGGTTTGGCTTGAAAAAGACAGGTTCTATCTAATGGCCCTTCCCCAGCTTGGCGCGAAAAGCTTGCCATGCTTCTATGGTTAAATCTGTGAGATCAATCACAGCCTGCCGAAGTTCCTTTTCGGTTTTGGCAAGCAAAACCAACTGAGAACGACGAAGCTGTGCATCAAACGGTGAGGCAATATTCCGGGTGTGGCCGTGCCCAAGCTGGATACCAACGTCAAACGCCACTTCCGAGAGCTGCTCAACGTTGCTCAAGGTTTTGCCGATTTTAACTTCTTTGTAGTTTTCAACCCATGAATGCACCCAAAACGTTTTGTTTTGATAATAGAAATAGCCGAGATGCTCAAATGGTGCATAGGCAATGCGAGCCTGGCCGAGCAATACGCGGAATGGATCGGATTTTTGCGTGCGCAAAATGCATGGTATGCCGGAAATGTCGCGCACTTCCTTGATTTCCAGCATCACATCGTCATCGGGATTCTTGCTTTTGCCACGGACACGAACCAGGTACTTGGTATCGAGTGCGCTACCGATACCCATTTTTAGATACCCGGCTTTGACGAAATCAAAGTAGTTGCGTTTGAGATGATCGTTGTCTTCGACCATCGCATCCACGTATGTCTGCATGGCCTTTGCCAGCGAGTCACGCGCATCGGCAGTCATCGGCGACATTTGCGATTCTGCCCATTGCAAGTATTTTGAGCGATCACTGCTGTAACCGGCGCGGATGTTGCGTGCGATCTCGGGCTCGTCGATCATGGCATCAGAATTGTTGAGCGCCTCGCGATAGCCAAGCAAAAATGTGCTGAACAACTGATCGCTTTGATCGTCCCAACCAGATTCTTGGCAAGCCAGACGCAGTGAAACGCCGAACCGCAGCAGGTCGATGAACGCCGGCCCCATTGATGAATCATCAAAATCGGTGAGGCCGCGGCCCAAATCGGTGATGGCGTACTGTTCCAGGTGTGCATCGCCGTGAAGGTTGAGCGCGGGCATTCCCTGAAAGTAGTGCTCAAACCGGCGGCAGACCTCTTTGCTGAATTGCAAGTTGATAAAACGAAAATATCCATGTGGACTTGAGGCAACTCTTTCGAGCAGGGGAGGATTTTCGGAGAAATCGTAAGAGGCCGGATCGACATAAAGCGGATTGCTTTCAGGCGAAAAAGCCTGTGCGGTCAAGCTGGCTGGAAGCTGCGTGATATGCAAAAGCAACAAGCAGGAAATTTGCAGCACCCGAACACCTTGTGTGCACAAATAATTCATGAAAAAGCGGATCAACCTCGCCATTATATCTCCAAAATATATGATCGTGCTTCTGTGGTTGGTAACCAGGCTTGGGTGTACTGAGTGCAGACAAAATAACGCGTACGTCCAAGGATGTCAAGCGCCGCAGCACTTAAGCAAAAAAATGCTTCAAATCAGGATGGTTTACGTTCGTACGTTACAAAGCTGTATGCATGCAGGTTTTTTTCGTCTGGCTGGAAATCCTGACGTTCAGCTTCTAACCACATGCTGATATCAAATTCCGGAAAATAGGCGTCCCCATTAAACTCGCCTTCGATAAATGTCAAATAGAGCCGATCTGCTTTCGCTAATGCACTCTTGTAAAGTGTTGCTCCACCGATCACCACAACTTCATCTACATTGGCAGCAGCTTGCAAGGCCTGCTCGAATGAGTGCACCACGCTGCAGCCGTCAGCGCTGTAGCTTTGGTTGTGTGTCACGACGATGTTATGACGGCCCGGCAAAACGAAGCCAATCGATTCATGGGTTTTGCGACCCATAATAACCGGCTTGCCCATGGTAATGGTTTTGAAATGGCGCAAATCGGCTGGCAATCGCCACGGCAAACCGTTGTCCTTGCCGATCAGCCGGTTTTTATCCATTGCAGCGATCAGAGAAATGAGCATTCTATTTTCCGTACAATTGATTTGAAAATCCTGGGATGATCAAACGAGCTCGCGCGCACTGCGAGCCTCTGCGAAAAGCCGGTTTGTCATCCAGCGATGAGCTGTTTTGTGTTTGGTGCAAGTACTCTAAAAACAGTGGCTCGCTGTTTTTTTTTCATAATGGATTTTCAGGAGTGACATTAGGTGCTTTGGACAAGGCTCTAAACCGCAATCGGCGCTTTAATAGCCGGATGACACCGATAATTTTCCAACACAAAGTCGTCGTACTGGAACTCAAAAATCGAATGCACTGCTGGATTTAGCTTCATTTGCGGCGATGGAAAAGGCTGCCGCGACAATTGCAAATCTGCCTGTTCGAGATGATTGAGATAGAGATGCGCGTCACCGAAAGTATGCACAAATTCGCCTGGCTGCAGCTCGGTGACTTGCGCCACCATCAGCGTGAGCAGCGCATACGATGCGATATTGAATGGCACGCCAAGAAAAATATCTGCACTGCGCTGATAAAGCTGGCACGATAATTTGCCCTCCGCGACATAAAACTGGAACAAAGAATGACAGGGCGGCAGCGCCATCTGTTCGATATCCGCCACATTCCAGGCGCTGACGATGATACGGCGTGAATCCGGAGCATTTTTAATTTGCTCGACGATTTGGGTGATCTGGTCGATGTGCCTGCCGTCAGGAGTCGGCCAGGAGCGCCACTGGTAGCCATAGATCGGGCCGAGATTGCCATCGGCATCGGCCCACTCGTCCCAGATCGTGACCTTGTTATCTCGCAGGTAGCGCAAATTAGTGTCGCCTTGCAGAAACCACAGCAGTTCATGGATGATCGAGCGAAAATGCAGCTTTTTGGTGGTGACAGCCGGAAATCCCTGCGACAAGTCATAGCGGTTTTGGTAGCCAAAGACACTCAAGGTGCCGGTGCCGGTGCGGTCTTCTTTACGCACGCCGTGGTCGCGTACATGCCGCAATAAATCGAGGTATTGTTTCATCGAATATCGTTGTTAAACCAGGATTGTAGAATTAACTGTGCTTGGAAACCGAAAACTCTTCATCGCTGACAATCTTCACCTGCTGTGGTTTTCGCATCAAGATATGCGCAAGGCCGGATAATATCAGCAGGACACCAAAGGTGCAAACGATGGCCGCTCCGGTCGGCATGTCAAACGCCAGTGAGGCGATAATGCCGATCAGGCTTGCCAGCACGCCGGCAGACCAGCCGATCCAAAGCCGTATTTTGAGCTGATTGGAAAACAAAACAGCGATCACCGACGGCACCACCAGGTAGGAAAAGACTTGCAAAACACCTGCTATGGCAACCGAACTGGTCACGACAAAGCCAAACGAAATGTAAAAGAGAAAATCCCAAAACTTGACGTGAATGCCTTCGTCGAAGGCTTTGCCGGGATTTTGCGAAATCATGATAAATTTATGCCGATAGACGAAATGGAACAGACCGATCAATGCGTATAGGATGCCTGTTTTGATGATATCCTGCCAATTGACATACAGGATGCTACCAAGCATCATGCCCTTGATTTTTTCTGCCCCTTCGGGCGCGCGATCCATAATCAACACGAACGCCGCTGCGGAAACCGCGTAAACGATGCCGATAATGGCTTCCTGGGGGACGCGCTCGTTGCGGCTCCGAGTCAGGGAAAAAATCGCAGCCCCGACAAATGCAAACGAAAGGCTAATAAAATAGGACGTCGTGCTGCCGTACTCGAAACCGATCAGAAAGCCAAATGAGGTGCCGAGAGCAGCGATTTGCGCCAGCGATAAATCGACAAAAATCACTTTGCGTTCAATGACATGGATGCCAAGATAGGCATGGATGCCTGTTAAAATCAGGCATGCTACAAAAGGTGCGAGCAGAAATTCAATTTCAATCATCTTTTTGTCACCCTTGTTTGCGTTTCAAAATAGGTCGCTCTGCCTGTTGATCTCGAAAAAATGCAAATCGACAGTTTGCAACCGACGGTATTGTGCTAATGTATCGGAGCAACTTCAGTCTCTTCAAAGGCCTTGACGAGAACGTCGATGTTGTATGAGAAGAGATCAAAGTACGATTTGACTTCTTTGAATGCACCAACTGAGGGTGCGACCGGAATCACCTTGGCGCCGACCTGTGATGCGACAGATTTTGCCGGCTTGTCGTCAAAATAGGGTGAGATGATAATCACACCAATTTTTTTGTTTTTTATGATTTGGATCAGATCAACCAGATGACCGGGTGTTGGTGGAATGCCGGGCTTGGCTTCGATAAAGCCGGCAATGCGCAGCTGAAAGTGTTCTTCAAAGTAAGGCCAACTGTTGTGATATGCAAGGATTTCGGTGTTTTTGAAGGGTGCTATTTTTTGCATCCACACCGCGTTGGCAGAATCGAGTTGGGCGGTAAATGTGGCTAAATTGTTCTGAAAATAGGATGCATCCGATGGCGAGATTTTTGAAAGTTTTGCAGAAATGTTGCCCGCGATAATTTTGCCATTCATCGGATCGAGCCAGAAATGCGGATTGCCCCACACATGAATGTCGCCCTGCGCACGCAATTGTGCAGCATCGACGTTGGGTACTTCGAGCAGTTCGATTCCTTCGGACGCGTTGACGTAGCCCGTGCCACCATAAAAAATGTTCTTGTTGCGGGCCGCTTCCAGCAACGGCGGTACCCAACCAATCTCCAGATCGAGGCCAACTTGTATAAACATGTCAGCGCGTTTCAGCTTCAAAATCAGGCTGGGCTTGGCGTCGACAAAGTGCGGATCCTGATAGCCTTTCGCGAGCGCTTCAACTTCCACGCGGTCGCCGCCAATGCGTGCGGCAATGTCGGCGAGATCCGGAATAGTGGTGACAAGTTTGAGTTTGTCATTTGATCGTGCAGGCAATGATAAAGCCAGGGATAGGGTCAAAATCACACCAGCACTGATGTATTTTTTTGCACATTTCATAGAATCTTCCCTCTGTAAATTGGAGCGGCCGTTTGTGTAAGTATGAATTTAGGCTGCTGATCAAAGCGCTTGCTAATATTGATGCGCGCCATGCGCACCGATCACAAATACGGCCCGCAGCATCACGTCGAAAAAGCTGTCGAAATAGTTGCCATCATTGTAACGCCCCTGGATTTCAAATTTCTGAAATTCGGTTGCATAAAATTGCAGGATTCCGGAGTAAGCCTTGTGATTCATGGTATCAATTTCAGGAAATTCTGAATATTCGGCCAAACCTCCAAGAAACCAGCGCTTGGCAAACTGATAGCGCATATTGCTGAACCAACCGACGCTGCTGATCTCACCGCCAGCCTCATTTCTTTTGCTCAGCAAAAATTCGGAAGACCATTCGAACGAGCTGTAGCGATTTTTTTGCAGAGGTTTCCACTTCAACGTTACATCGGCCGCAAAGATATTGCTGCGATAATCGGTTACATCGTTTGGACCGGTTGCACCAAGTAGGCCAACTTCCAGGGAGGTATTATCGTTTAGGTCGAAATAGTTTTTCAAATGCGCCAGGTAGAGAAGACGATTCTTTTCCGCTCGCGTAAAAGAAAAATTTTCTGCTGGCCCGTTGAGAATTTGCAAGGTGAGTTCCTGAAAAAAAGCCGAGTTTGGCAAAAGCCAGCGTACAGAAATGCCTTCGTCGACAAAGCCATGTGTGCTGAAGAAATACTGATACATCAACGGCATGTCAAGAAAATTGTATGCATGCGGATGGGTTTCATTGAGTTTGCCAAATTTTGTTCGAAATTTGCCGGCTTTGAGTTGGGTACTCAGGGGCAAATGCAACAGCGTAACATAGGCTTCTTCCAGCTCGAAGCTCATCGCACCTGCCTCATGGGCATGCTCTTCTTCGTCATGCAGTGCCTCCGGCAGTATTGTTGGCTCACTATGTTTGCCCGCCCCAATATAGAAATCGGCTCTCGCGTAAGGATCGACAACGGCATTGAATGCAAATTCGGCCTCATCCAAGCCAATATTGATATCGCGCTCGGCCTCGGAAAAGCCATCGCGCGTCCCCATAAAGGTGCCGATCACACTAATATTTGGATTCATCCCCTGGGAGGTGGATTGCCGCAAGCCAGCCGGGCTTTGCTGTTGTTGCAAAACTGGCTGCAGCATGGAGGCAGGTCCGCCATTGAAAAGGCCAGTCTGGATGCTTGCCGATATCGAATCGGCTGCAGCGAAACCGGACACCGGGGTGCTGATTGCGCTCAGTTTCTTCTCTAATTCCAGCACTCGCTCCTGAAGCTGCCTGATTTGTTCTTTATCAGAATTTGAATCGGATTTTTCCTGTGCGAAAGCAACTGTCGTCGCCACAATAGCCAGAATCCCAATTCTGGCAAGGTGGCGTATCAAATGCCTGATCGTATTCATTTTCATTCACCTCTTGCTTTGCTTTAAATGATGTGACAGTGCGTGAATGCACTGCTTCCGCTATGCTGCACGGATGATGAAACTGTATCGCATTCGATCGGGCCGGATGCGGTGCGGCTTTATCTGTGCGCGTAGCAGAAACCTAAATATAAAAAGCGAATTAAGCGGTGCGAGGTGGAGCCCGGAGAAAGCGATGAGCGATTTTGGGCGCGATGATGTGAATACAGGTAGGAGTGGGCGCGAGGTAATCTTCCCGGATGAAGTAGTCTACGCCCTGATTGGATGGCAGCGATGCATGCTTGGCCGCGAGCAGACATGCGGCACACAGATAGTCATGCAGTGGAAAAACCGCATGCTCCGCGTGCTGGTCCACGCCGATGGACAGTGGTTCGAATTGCGCCGGCAACTCATGTGTCCACTCGGAGACCAGGTTTATGAAAACCCAGGCAACGAGGATGAACAGGGAAAGACCGGTTCTGCTTGTCTGTTTGTTACTCGCCAATCTAAATACGTGCACGCTTGGGTATGGGACTTCGCTGGAAATGCTATTTCTGCCGATTGACCAACGTTGCCTGCACTTGATAGTCCAGCCTGAATAATATTATTAAAATAATGCATGTGAAGCGGCAATGTCAAGGCATAAGTGCCGCAGCCAGGCTTTGTGAAAGCAGCAGGCAAAGAAAAAGCGCCGGACATCGGCCGACGCTTTAAATTCGAGAGCATAACAGTTATTGGCTGGCAGGTAAACTCAGACGGTCACCGGTTCAGCCTTTCTGATGCCAGCGGCCTGTAAAAAATCCTTTGCGATCACCGGGCGCCCCTGCATGCCAAACGCCATGGAAACTGCCGACTTCCTGCATGTTTCGATTCACCCAGCGTCCAGCCATAGTGCCGTGGTTCTGTGCATTGTTGCGATAGCGCCATTCACCGGCGAGCAGCGCAATAAATTCACCCGTATCGGAAATGACTTTTGCAGCAAATGCTTTTGCTCCGCGATTGCTGCGTCCCCAAAAGCCCAGCATGTGCCCTGTGGTCAGACCATCATTGCTGATCCAGCGGCCTTTAAGCTCTCCAGAGTTCATCGAACGCCGAATCCATTGGCCCATGAAAAAGCCGCCGTGGGCACGGTGCACATCTTTCAGTCGGCTGGTGATTGAAATTTCATTGCCTTTTTCATCGACCGTTTCGATCAAATCGAGCGAGTCGAGTTCGGTGAAGCTAAATGTACGAGTATAGGCACCAGCATTGATCGTCAGGGTGCCTTCTGTAGATGTGGTATCGTTGTTAATGATGGCCAGCGCCAGACCATCACGGTGCGGACGCGTTACGGAGACGAAATCGATTTTTTGACGATTGTCACGCGGCCGAACAATATAATCGCCCTGTTCAAACTGCAGTGTTTTCAACGCCACCAGCACGCCTTTGTTGACTTCAATCGATCCGCTCCAGTCGGTCGTTTCCGATTCGGTGCTGTCACCCTCGAGATGTCCCCAGTTCAGGCGCACAAAGTAGGTCGGCACGCTGTCGCCATTCAAGGCTTGCTGAACATCTGCATCGTTTGCCAGCTCGTCGCCGGCATCGATATCTTCACCGGATTTTGCCAGCAGTTCCGGGTCGCCAAAGCCTGGTGCTTCGTTGGAGGTGTCAAAATTCCCGAATTCGGAATTCAGGATAATCTCGTCTTCCTCATTTTCGATCTGGTCGTTGGCGCTGAACGGGTCATTTTTTTGGCAGGCAGCAAGTCCAAACACTGCGATTAAGGCGATGGCGGAAAGCGATTTCAGTGAAAACATGTTCGTAACTCCTTTCACAAACAGTCCTGATAAGTGAAATTTTGGTGGATTGTGCATTCGTCCATCACCTTCGCAATGGCTATGCCACAGTCTGCTTAACGGTATGTTTTTTTCTGTATAAGTTGAGTAAAAATAAAAGATAAAATATCATTTGATGGCGCTAAACAGGTCAACCTGATTGCACTTCTGCGAACAGTTGATTTCTGTCTAGTGTACCAATCGGTACACAAATAGACGGTATCAGTATTGCCAAAAAGTACTTGAAATTCTGCCGATAATGGATTAGGATTGAAAAGACAAAAAATATGTTTTTTCGATGCTTACCAGGCACGCCGAGCGATAAAAAGTAACGGCGAAACTCCAAGTTGCCCCAATGCTTTGTGAAGAAAGAGAACAATACTCTTTTCGGTCAAATCCAAGGCATCATCTCCAAATTTAAATCCAGCAGTCAAACCAAAAGTGGATAAAAAAATGCCGAGCGATCGTTTGCAAGTTGAAAAGAGCGCGATTCAAAACCATTTGCCTGATTTTGCAGAACATGTCGAAAATGGCCTGTCAGCTTCGCCCAAAAAACTCTCGCCGATGTATCTTTATGATGAGCAAGGCTCCCTGCTTTTTGAGCAAATTTGTGAATTACCAGAGTACTATCTGACCCGCACTGAACATGCAATTCTGCAAAACTACTCAGATGAAGTTGCCGCCTTCTCCAATGGCAACATGGCGCTTGTCGAGTTGGGTAGCGGCAGCTCGACCAAAACGCGACTGATCATTGAAGCGCTGATCGCACATCAAAGTGACCTGCACTACATCCCGGTTGATATTTCCGAAACAATTTTGGTGAACAGCGCCAAAGAATTGCTGCAAGACTACCCCGATCTGAAGATTTCAGCGCACGCAGCGGAATATCACGCAGCAATCCGTACTATTTCCAAGCTTGAACTCGAACAAAAAATGATCATCTTTCTCGGATCGAATATCGGCAACTTCGAGCCTGATGCTGCCAAAAACTTTTTGTGCAAAGTACGCACATGGCTCAGCGACGGCGATTTTTTCCTCCTGAGCACGGATTTGGAGAAAGAACGCAGTGTGCTGGAACCGGCATATGATGATGCACAGGGTGTGACTGCGGCTTTCAATATGAATTTGCTCAAACGGATGAACGAAGAGCTGGATGCCAATTTTGACCTCTCGACCTTTTCACACTATGCGTTTTATAACGAAAAACTTGGTCGCGTGGAAAGCCATCTGCGCAGCCATATCGAACAGAGTGTTTACTTTGGTCGCCTGAACAGGACATTTCATTTCAAAAAGGCCGAGACCATTCACACAGAGAATTCCTATAAATTCACCAACAGCAAAATTAAGGAATTGTGCGAAGCAACCGGCTTTCGACTGGTGAAACAATGGCAGGATGAACGCACATATTTCAGTGTCAATCTACTTGCAACCGCGTGATTATAGCGATTTTCAAAAATTTTGTCTGATCAAACTTCCGTATCGTTTCAGCAGCCAGCCAGCGCTATTGGCCGTTTGCCTTTGGCTCTTGGCAAAAAGCCAATAGCTAAGAGCCAAAGGCAGGTTTGTATTCATTCCGGATGCTCTGAAATAGAACCAATTATCGGACATGACTTTTGCAAAATGCTATAAGAAGTCAAAGCCGGTCGCTGCTGTGTTCGGCTTGGCATTGCCCATACATTACTGAGGAATGTTCGCATGGCGACAATCCGATTTGACCAGGTGACGAAAAAATACCGGGACGTGACCGCGTTGCATCGATTCAGCTTCCAGTTTGCTGAAAAAGCAATTTCGGTGATTGTGGGGCGCAGTGGATGCGGCAAATCGACCTTGCTGCAACTCATCAATGGCTTGGAGCGGCCGACGCATGGACAGGTTTTCGCGTTCGGTGAACCGATCGATTATGGCAATCTTGCTCTGTTTCGGCGCAGATTCGGTTATGCAGTGCAGGGAACAGGTTTGTTTCCACATCTGAGCGTAGCGGATAACATCTCATTGCCTGCACGATTGATGAAATGGTCAAAAAATCGAATCGAGCAGCGATTGGATACATTGCTGCAGATGGTGGAGTTGACCGATGTATTGCGTGGCCGCTATCCATACCAGCTCAGTGGTGGCCAACGCCAGCGCGTAGGATTATGTCGCGCCATGATGCTCGATCCGGCTATTTTTTTGCTGGATGAGCCGTTCGGCGCTCTCGATCCCATTACCAAAACCGAAATCCATCGAGAACTGCTGCGCATCCAACAAAAAACGCCGCGCACGATTGTGCTGGTGACGCATGACATGCGCGAAGCCGTCAAGTTGGCGGACATGATATTGATTCTTGAGCACGGTGAGCTGGTGCAGGCTGGCACCAAAGAGGACATCCTTTCCAACCCCGCAACGCCTTTCGTCGAAGACCTGATTCATTCACAATTGGAGGTCTGAGACGTGCTGCGTAAGCTAACCTGGATCTTTTTCCCCTTGTTTTTTTCTTCCGCCGGCACTGCAATGGCGCAGGAAAAAGTCACAATCGGTTGTAAAAATTTTAATGAAAATTTTATTCTTGCTGAAATGATGGCGCAGGTGCTGGAGTCCGAAGGCTTCGAGGTCGAACGCAAATTGGGCCTTGGGGGAACGCTGGTATGCTTTAGCGCGCTTGAAAACGGCGAGATCGACGCATACCCGGAATACAGCGGCACGCTTGAGCAAGCTGTGCTGAAACTGTCTGTGAGTGTTTCGTTCGATTCCATTGCGACGATGCTGCGGCAAAATCATGAATTGCATTTATTGCCATCTTTCGGTTTTAACAATACCTACGCCATTGCGGTGAACCGCCAATTCGCCATTTCGCGTGGTTTCACATCCATCTCGGATTTACGAGACTGTCCTGATTGCAAGCTTGGCTTTAGCCTGGAATTCCTCAATCGACAGGATGGCTGGATCGGTTTGCAATCCGCCTATCAGCTTCCCCAAAATCCATCCGGGATGGAGCATGGCCTGGCCTACATAGCGATCCAGAACGGTGAGATCGATGCCACCGATGCCTACTCGACTGATGGTGACATCCCCAAATACAATCTGATCTTGTTGAAAGATGATTTGTCCTTTTTCCCCCAATATTTGGCGGCGCCATTGGTACGCGCCGATTTCCCCGAACGCGGCAAGGTTGTTTTGCGAAAATTGGCCGGTATCCTGGATGAAGAGACCATGCAGAACCTGAATGCGGATGTCATTATCAAAGGCAAGACGTTCGCTGCTGCCGCAAGCGCATTTTTGCTCGAAAAGGGCTTACTGCAAAAGGCCGATGTGCAAAACGAAGGCTTCTGGCAGCGATTGCAGCGCAGACTGATTCGGCATTTTTTCCTGTCCGCTGTCGCGCTTGGCGCTGCCGTGCTCATCGCCGTACCGCTTGGGATCATGGCATATCGCATTGAGCGTATCGGCAGGCCGGTACTCTACTTTGCCGGCTTGTTGCAAACCATCCCATCGATCGCGCTTCTGGCTTTAATGATTCCGTTGCTCGGGATTGGCATGGTGCCGGCAATTGTTGCGCTTTATCTTTATGGCTTACTGCCGATTTTACGCAACACGGCTACCGCACTTTTTAATGTCGATCCGGTTTTGAAGAAAGTATCAATTGGTATGGGCATGACCACTTTTCAGCGTTTGCGATACGTGGAATTGCCGCTGGCCGTACCGACGATTTTAGCCGGCATTCGCACCGCTGCGGTTATTATCATCGGCACCGCGACATTGGCTGCATTCATCGGCGCAGGCGGCTTGGGTGAGCCGATTTTTACCGGACTGTTTTTAAACGACACCCGGTTGATTATGGAAGGTGCGATCCCGGCGGCGTTGCTGGCCGTATTCGTTGAACTGCTTTTCGAGTTGATTGAGCGCTTTTTCATTCCACCCCATCTTATTCCGCGAAAGTAGCCGCTCTTGGCAAGAATATGCTTGCAGATTGCCCTGAAAAAAAATATATTAACGCATATTTTTAAAAAATTGAGAGTTAACGCCCTTTTCGCGGCTGCTATTTAGCAAGACGGTCAGCCTTATTCGCTGGCCGTTTCCGATACGTTACCAGATAAATCGTTTTCAAAAGGAATGTCTCACAAAACTAAGGAGAGTCTAGTGATGCAGAAAATCAGGAATCTCGCTATTGTTCTGCTTATGGTCGCTCTGCCGGGCATGCTTCTCGGTGCAGCTCCAGACGTCAAAAAGGCATCCAGCACAAAATTTGAATTTAAAGGTACTCTCGGTACCATGATGAAGCTGTTTGGCGCGAACAAGCCGAACTATCAGGTTGAGTATCTCAAAGGCATGGTCAAACGTGTCGATAACGTGGATAAAAAGGGCAAGATTCAATCATCTCAGATTTTCGATCTCGAAAGAGAACTCATTATCTCTATCGATTACAAAAAGAAAAAATATACTGAAATGACGTTCGAACAATGGCGGGAAATGATCAAATCGAGCATGGCTGGTATCATGCAGCAACAAGAACAAGCACAGCAGGAAGCCGAGCAGTCAGAGCAGCAGAAGCCTGAAGTGAACCTGAAATTTGATGTCAGTTTTGACAGGCCTGGTGACACAGATAAGATCGATGGCAAGGAAGTTGAAAAAGTGGTTATGACCATGAAAGCGACTGCGGATGTCGAGGCGACTGATGAAGAGACCGGCGAGAAGCAAGCAGCCCGCGGTGGCATGATTATTACCAATACCAATTGGATTACGAGGTCGGCGGATGGGCTGGAAGAAGAGATGGCATTCAACAAGCTGTTGGCCGAAAAGCTCGGTATGCTGCCCGGCAAAAGTGGCTTTGCGGAGATGATGGGCGCTATTATGAAGCAGAACCCGGACTTGGCCGCAGCGCTGGAAAAGCTGCAGGAAGAATCCGGCAAAATCGAGGGTTTGCCGATGCGTTCACAAAGCGTGATCGAAACATGGGGCGAGTCGGATCAAAAACCGGAGGAAGAAAAGGCTTCGCCTCCAAAATCATTGGGTGGCTTGTTTAAAGGCCTTGGCAAAAAAATGGCGAAAAAAGATGATGACGGTGGCAACAAAGTGCTGATGGAGACTCAGTCCGAAATTTCAAGCTATTCCACTGATCCGCTTTCCAGTGATGTTTTTGCTGTGCCGGCAAAGTTCAAGCGTGAAGAACTGAAAATGCCAAAGCAACAGTAATTTGAGTTGTTGCTGATTCCCTGGCAGCAATCCTGGCCAGGCAAGTTTTCCATGCTTGTGCAAATCCAAGATTGTAGTCTGCACTTGCATAGGCTTCGCAGGTATGAAAACGAGAATGGATTGCTGCCTGATTGGCAGATTGAAGAAACTGAAGACATGCTGTTATATGGTTGGGCAAACTGCCTAAAATTATTGAATAAGGCAATGCGTTGAACATTTTATCAAATCACGCGGAGATGAAGCAGGGTGTGCAGCACACGCTGGCACTGCTTTATAAGGATCGGCGAGCTGGCTCGGAGCTGCAGAGCAAGTTGGAAGAGCAGAACTATGATGTCAAGCTGTTTCGCTCTGTCGGCAGAATGGTCGCCTGGCTGGAAAAAAATCCGGTTCAAGTTGCCCTCATCGATCTCGAAGATGCCTACCACTCACCAAAATATGTTGCTCGCGTTCGCGAAAAATACCCCATGCTGCCCATTTTGGCCATCGCGAACGGCACCGATACAGAATGTCTGAAAAGTGCAATCACCAGCGGCGCCAACCATTTCATCCTCGATCCATCCGACCGTTCATCGCTTTTGGGGACATTGGAGCGACTGATTTCCTTCCGGCTCGAATACATTCGCTACACGCAGGTTGTGCCGTTCATTCGCACCAGGATTGAAACCAGTCTTCCATCCGATCTCAAATTGCTGGGCGGCATCGTTTTTTACCTGACCGAAGAGATGTTCAAGCATGGTATTATTTCGTTGAGCCAGGTCAATGTAAAAGTTGCCCTCATTGAGGCGCTGACCAATGCGATGGAGCATGGCAATAAACTTGATGTCCACAAAATGGTGCATGTGCAGGCTGAGTTTGACCATGAAAAAGCGGTTATCCATATTGTTGATGAGGGCAAGGGATTTGATGTCGAAAAATTGCGCGACCCAACACAGGAAGAAAATCTGTATCGGCCGCGTGGTCGCGGTGTTTACATGATGCGCCAATTTATGGACGAAGTGGAATATTTGCCACCCGGTAATCAGGTTAAGCTGATTAAAAGGCGGTCCACAGAAAACATGCTGATCCGACCCTACCCCTGGGAGCGCCGCACCATTTAACTGAAATTTTCATAAAAGTGTGGCTTCTAATTGATCAATCCAGCTGGTTCCACAAGGAAGTGGGGAGTGAGCCGGTTTTCCTTCCTTACGATGCTGTAAATGCGATCTTTCCAGCAGCTCTGACACCAATAAACCTATCTGATAGCACAACACCAGGCCTGACTTTTCAATAAGGCCAAAAGGTGCACGGCGCCAGGCGTAGTTTCAATTGCATGGTTGACAGCTTTGATGGTGGATGCCAGGGGTTGCTTGAACAAGAGCTGGTTGTGCAACAAGTTTAGGCGTGAGACGTGCGCAAGGATTCAAGCTCGCGATGCAGGCTTTTCAAGTCGGGTAAGATAATGACGCCTTTGGATTTGATCAACGGCTCATACGCTTCGGCGGCTCGACCACCGATAACGATAGTTGTTTCATCCGGGAGGTAATTGTATAACTTGGTGATTTCCTCAACAAGGTAAGGATCATCCTGAGGGTAGACGACACTCAGCAAGACGGCTCGAGCATTTTTACTGATTGCAGCTACGGCAATTTCCTGAGCCGGCAAATTGGGGCCAAGGTAGGTTACGTGCCAGCCATCCGCCGCCGCCGTCACAGCTGCCATCAGGGCGCCGATTTCATGAAGCTGGCCTGACGGTGTCGTAATGATCGCCCGTGGTGCATGATCGGGAACGGAGTGCGAACGTCCAAAATTACCAAGAAAGGTACGCACCACCCCTGAAATGGCATGCTCGTGCGCTGTACGTAGCGTGCCTTGTTGCCACGACTTCCCAACCTGCATCATCAGCGGCGAAACAACCTTTTCGATCACATCTGGCTGACTGAGAGTGATAGATGCTTGCATCAAGATTTTTTCTATTGCATCCGTGTCGAAGCATTTGAGCGCATCGATACAGCGATTTAGATAGGAATCAGGAGCGTGGTCTGAAGAGATGGAGGAAGACACATCGCCTTGAACGACAGAGACCTCAGTATCCTGGGCAATCAATTCACGCAATTGCTCAAGTGGCAGCTGCGCAATCCGTCCGATGCTATGACCTGCCAGTGTAGCTTTTTGCAGTATGCATAGTTTTTCAATATCACTATTTGAATACAAGCGACGATTGGTTTCCGTCCGCTTCGGGGTCACAGCATTGTAACGCCGCTCCCACATCCGAATGAGATGCTGGCTTAGCCCTGTACGCCTGGATACTATCTTAATTGTGTAGCCGTCTGTATAACCGTTCATTTGACTCATGCTGCAAAGATAGTAAAACGTCTAATATTTGTCAAGAACTTGTTTGGTCTAATGTTTTGATTTGTCAAACTCTGTTCACAACGAAAAGGCAATTTGGATACGAACGGATCCAGTATTGTGGAATGATTCCAATGCGCCCGGTGTTGTAAGATAAAGTTAAACGTTTTCTCTTTAAATGGATCGCTCTTGGCTCGTGAACCAGAATTCAGGTTTTTGAATCAGGAAATGCTTTAAATTTAGCAGTCTTAAAAATGAAAGCCAGCGCCTGTAGACTAAGATAACGTGGAATCTGGCATAAGCCTTTCTCGAATCAATAGAGAATTATCTTCTTGGTGAGCGTGTCGAGCCATGAAGGTTTTGAATATGCAATGCTGAAGATCGCTATTGCCCTCGACTACGCCAGGGCTGAAGGAATCAGTGTTTTGCTTGTATCGAACTCGCGTTAATTACGTTGTGGCTTTGTTGCGCCATGTCTTTAGACGTTTTTGTATGCTGCGATTTATTGTCACGCATCGAATTAAGCAAGCAAAAAGCGTTGTTTTTTTGAAATGATAGACAAAACATAAAGATTTCTCGAAAAATGTTGACAATTTTTAGACATATGGTTATATTCGGTGAAATTGCAAGAAAAATTAAGCCAGGATCACCAATCAGTCGTCATACACATCAAGGCAGAATTTGAATCCAAACTTCGGAGAAAAACATGATTAAAGATAGCTCCCTATCCGTTCAGCTTTATCTCAGCGAAGTCGAAAAAACAACACTTCTGTCGGGAAACGACGAAGTCGAGCTCGGAAAACGGGTTCGAGCGGGTGATGAACGCGCTGTCGAAAAGTTGATCAAATCGAACCTTCGATTTGTTCTATTGATCGCAAAACAGTATGAAGGACGAGGATTGCCGCTTTCGGATTTAATCAGCGAAGGCAATCTCGGACTCATTAAGGCCGCTCAGCGATTCGATGAAACCAAAGGCTTCAAATTTATCACATACGCTGTATGGTGGATTAAGCAGTCCATACAGGATGCGTTGGAGAAACAGGTCGACGTCGTGCGCGTACCGGCGCACTACCATCGTGCAAAGCTGCGGTTCGAAAAAGTGCATTCGAAAATGCAGCAAAAAGTAGGCGGCGAGCCGAGCCTTGATGAGATCACGCAGGAGCTCAACATCGAATCCGTCGATTTGACCACTGTGATCAATCGTTCCAAAAATGCGATCTATATCGATCGACCGATTGGAGATGACGGAGCACGCATGATCGAATTCATTGAAAATGATGCATCGGAAAGTCCTGAATCGAATTTGCTCAAGCAGTCTCTGAAAAATGATATAGAGCATTTGCTTTCGACGTTGAAGCCGAAACAAAAGCTTGTTTTACGACTGCTTTTTGGATTTGAGACGGGTATGCCGATGTCATTGCGTGAAATCGGCAAGCGTTTGAAAATTTCCGCTGAACGAGTACGCCAGATTAAAGAAGAAGCATTGAAGCGCTTGCGCGGCCGCAAAAACTGTGAAGTTCTGAAAGCGTACGTCGGCTAAACATTGACATCGAAATGATGAAAGATGAACCAAACATTTCCACGACCCGTGGTGGTTACCAGTAAATGTCTCGAATTTGATGCGTGCCGATTCAACGGGCAGGTGATTTCGGACAGCTTTGTTCGCGGGCTGAAGCAACACGTGCACTTCATCATGGTGTGTCCCGAGGTGGAGATTGGCCTGGGTACACCCCGCGAGCCGATTCGGCTCGTGGGGCGAGGTGAAGCACTGAGCCTGGTTCAACCCGCTACTGATCGCGACGTGACGGCGGAAATGCAGAGCTTTTCACAAACCTTTTTGGGCAACTTGCCAGATGTCGATGGCTTCATCCTGAAAAGTCGCTCGCCTTCATGTGGCCCGAAAGACGTGCGAATCTATTCGGAAAAAGGCATGCCGATGGCTAGTGGAAGCGGGCTTTTTGCACAAGCTGTACTGGATAACTTTCCCGGGCTGGCGATTGAAGACGAGGGAAGGTTACGCAACTTCCGCATTCGCGAGCACTATCTGACCAAGCTTTTTGCGCTCGCCAGATTTCGGGAAGTACAGGCTACCAAAAGCATGCGAGCTTTGGTACATTATCAAACGACCAATAAGTTGATTTTTATGGCTTACAATCAGGCTTCGATGCGACGGCTCGGACAAATCGTCGCCAATGCGGAGAAAAACCCAATTGAGACGGTCATGGAAGCGTACAAAAACGAGCTGACGAATACATTCTCGCGCATTCCAAAAATCGGCTCGAACATCAATGTGCTCATGCACGCGCTGGGTTATTTTTCGAAGAAGCTCTCGAGCAGGGAAAAGGCATTTTTTCTTGATGAATTGGAAAAATACCGCCAAATGAAGGTGCCACTGTCAGCTATTCTCAATGTGCTGAGCGCCTGGATTGCGCGTTTTGATGAAAAGTACCTGTCGAAACAAACTTTTTTTGAACCGTATCCTTTGGCCCTGTTGGAAATTAGCGATTCCGGAAAAGGAAGGGAGCTCTGATGAAGATGAGATTACTCGAGAAAACGATTTTTATTCACCAGCCAAGGGAGCAGGTATTCGAGTTTTTCAGCAAGGCTGAGAACCTTGACAAGGTGACACCAAATTGGCTGAATTTTAAGATAATCACCTCAACACCCATCGAAATGAAAAAAGGTGCGATTATCGATTACAAGCTCAAGCTGTATGGCATGCCGGTTAAATGGCAAACTGAAATTACCGAATGGCAGCCACCCTATCGATTCATCGATGTACAGGTGAAGGGTCCATATCGATTATGGGTGCATGAACACATCTTTGAAGAGCGGGATGGCGGAACATTGATGACCGACCGCGTGCAATACCTGGCTCCGGGGTATTTTCTGGAGCCGATTGTACATAAGTTGTTCGTCCAAAGAGATGTGGATCGGATTTTCCGCCATCGCGAAAAAGTGTTCAGCAACATTTTTAACACGGCTAAGCAGACGGCTGATCATTAAAAATTGTATTGTTTGTTTGCTGCAAAAATCGTTACTTCCGTATTGATCTGTCGAAGGAAAACGATTGTGGAGCGAACATGACAATCGGACAGCTTGAGTCTGAAATCAGCAAAGCGGTGACGCAGTTCGAGCGAGAGCACCTTGGCCGAGGGCCGCGTGAGACACGCACATATATTATACAAGATATCATTTTAGTGCGATTGAAGGGGGTGCTCACTCCGGCGGAAGAGCATTTGGCGCGTTCGGAAGATGGAGCGCAACTCATCAAACAATTGCGCATGCGGCTGATCGAAAGCTCACGTTCTTTGCTCGAAAAAATCATTGAAGAGAAAACCAAGGCGAAAATCCTTTCCCTGCATACCGACATCAGCTCGAAAACAGGTGAGCGGGTTTTTGTGATGATCATGAGCAAAGACCTGGAAAAAATATTCACGCCAAAGCCGCGCTAAAAAGCGGATTTGACGCAACTTTCGCGGAGACTCAATCGTCTACGCATCAACAAAGTTTCAGTATACCTAATCCGGAAGACAAAATGGAAGCCGCCTGTTAAGGGCGGAAGCTAAGTTGTAGGCCGGTACTCGATGCTATCTTTAGGTTGGATAGTTGGGTACCGGCTTTTTTTATGGAGGTCAAAAATGAATACGCTCAAAACAACCATTTTAATGGCAGGGTTGACAGCCCTGTTTTTGGTGATTGGAAACGCGATTGGCGGGCAAGGCGGCATGATGATCGCCTTTGTGTTCGCCATTGGTATGAATGTGTTCAGCTACTGGTTCAGTGACAGAATCGTGCTGCGTATGTACAAGGCACAGGAAGTGGGACCGAGTGATGGCACCGGCCTGTACAGTCTGGTAAATGAGCTATCGGTGCGGGCCGGGTTGCCGATGCCGAAAGTCTACGTCATCCCGGGTGATCAGCCGAACGCCTTCGCAACGGGGCGCAACCCACAAAACTCGGCGGTCGCCTTCACGGAAGGCATCATGCATATGATGGACCGCGAGGAGCTGTCTGGTGTGATCGCTCACGAACTTGCACATATCAAGAATCGCGACATTCTGATCAGCACTATTGCGGCTACGTTTGCCGGTGCGATTACGATGCTGGCGAACATGGCGCAGTGGGCCATGATTTTTGGCGGCATGCAAGGTGATGATGAAGACGAAGGCGGCGGTCTGATCGGCACGCTGCTGATGGCGATTCTGGCACCCATCGCTGCCATGCTAATTCAGATGGCTATTTCGCGCTCGCGCGAATATCTGGCGGATGCGGAAGGAGCCCGAATTTCCGGTAATCCAAGCTATCTGGCACGTGCATTACGAAAATTGCAGTACGGTACGGAAAGAATTCCAATGCATGCCAGTCCGGCGACTTCGCACCTGTTTATTGCCAATCCGTTGCGTGGCGGCGGTTTCGTTAACTTGTTTAGCACCCACCCACCGATGGATGAGCGGATCGAACGTTTGGAGAAAATGGCGCTTTCGCGCTCACATTACGCCTGATGTTACGGGTTGGAAATGGCTGCGCAGCCACTGCCTGAACGCAGAAAATTGCTGCAGGCCATTTCCGGTCTTTTTAGCCGTTCCAGCGGCGATTGTTGAAAGAAGAGTCTGGGTAGCTTCAGACCGAAAGGAGTGTCGCGATGAAACGAAAAAAATCCACAGTATCCTTTTCATCGGATAAGAACGCCAGCCGCGAGCATGTCGTCATTGTTGGTGGTGGATTTGCCGGGTTGTATGCTGCACTCTCACTCGGCAAAAGCAACATGCGCGTGACGCTCATCGACAAGCGCAACTTTCATCTCTTTCAGCCTCTTCTTTATCAAGTGGCTACAGGTGGTTTGTCACCCGGAGATATTGCCTCGCCGTTGCGCGCAGTGTTGAATCGCTATGATAATATCACTGTGCTTAATGAAGAAGTGATCGATATCGATCCGGTGGACAAACGTGTGATCACCCACCATCGTTCGCTCTGCTACAACGCCGTCGTCGTCGCGGCCGGGGCAACGCACCACCATTTCGGTAACAGCGAGTTTGAAGCCGTTGCACCACCGCTCAAGACAATCGAACATGCATTGGACATGCGAACGCGCATTTTGCGTGCATTTGAGCAAGCCGAGCGCGAAACTGACCCAATCAAGCGCAAGGCTCTGCTGACGTTCGTGATTGTTGGTGGCGGTCCCACGGGGGTCGAATTGGCAGGTGCTTTGACAGAATTGGCATACAATACGCTCGCGAAAGATTTTCGCAATTTTGATCCAATGGAAGCGGATGTTGTTTTGCTTGAAGGTGCAGAGCGTCTGTTGCCGAGCTATCCACCTGTGTTATCCCGCAGAGCTGCGAAACAGCTTTGGGATATTGGCGCCACAATTTTGACCGATACAATGCTGGAGTCGATCGATGGCGACCGGCTGAGGCTGAAAGTGGGCGAAATGCGCCAGGTTGTGCGAGCCCAAACGGTACTGTGGGCTGCAGGTGTGAAAGCGGCGCCATTGGGCGAGTTGCTTTGTCAGCGCGTCGGCCTGCAACCGGATCGACTCGGCCGCGTGCCAGTGATGCCCGACCTGAGTATCAGGGGCTATCCTGATTTTTTTGTGCTTGGCGATCTTGCGAATTTTTCGCATCAGAATGGCAAGCCGCTGCCGGGCATCGCACCGGTTGCCATGCAACAAGGCCGCTACGTGGCAAAATTGCTCATCAATCGTCAGCGCGGCAAGACAATGCCAGCGTTCCGCTATCGCGACAAAGGTAGTCTGGCCGTGATTGGCCGCAATGCTGCTGTCGCTGATTTTGGCCGGTTGCGGCTTTCAGGCTTTCCTGCCTGGATATTGTGGGCAGTGGTGCACATCCGCTATTTGATCGAGTTCGATAACAAGTTTATCGTGCTATTTCAGTGGGCCTGGAACTACTTCACCCGCAAACGCGGCGCGCGCTTGATCACGTTGGCAGAATCGAGACAGATGAGAAAACAACAAACAAAGAAGGAAAAGTCAAAAAGAAAAGTATTGAACGTGTCTGCATTTGCAGGCCAGTAAGGAAAGGAAGGAAAAATGGCACATTCGGAACTCACGGCGACATTGGAGCGGGCACACCAGCCGCCCATTCAGAAAATTCTAAAGCCGATTCAATCATTTATCAAACTGGAGACCTCCGGCGGGATATTGCTTTTGCTTTGTACCGTCGTTGCCTTGGTCTGGGCTAACTCGCCATGGAGCAACTCTTACACGAGCTTATGGCAAACTCCGTTCACTATCGGCTTCGGCGAGTTCGTGCTGAACAAAGCTTTCATTTTATGGATAAATGATGGCCTGATGGCGATTTTCTTTTTTGTGGTTGGATTGGAGATAAAGAGGGAACTGCTGTCTGGGGAGCTATCGTCTTTTCGCAAAGCAGCACTGCCGATTGCGGCTGCAATTGGCGGAATGGTCGTTCCCGCCGGGATTTATTTTTTAATCAACAGGGGCACTGAGGGCGCGGCTGGTTGGGGTATTCCCATGGCAACGGATATCGCTTTTGCGCTTGGCGTGCTTGCCATGCTGGGCAAACGTGCCCCGCTCGCGTTGAAGATTTTTCTGACCGCACTCGCCATTGTTGATGATATCGGCGCCGTTTTGGTGATTGCGCTGTTTTACACCGCCCAAATCTCATGGACAAGCTTGGGGATAGGAGCGATTTTGCTGGTGGCATTGTTTGCCGCAAATCGCCTCGGCGTTCGTGCGATCCTCGTATACATGATTTTAGGTGCTGCTCTGTGGCTGGCATTCTTGAAATCCGGTGTGCACGCAACCATTGCCGGCGTTTTGCTGGCTTTTACGATTCCCGCGCGATCCGTAATCGATCACAATGCGTTTCGGTCACTCTTGAATGCGGTTTCCGATAAACTGGTGAAGCGCAATGACGAACGCGAAGACAAGGAAAAAACGGAAGACGAACAAGCTGCCGTTCATACCCTGGAAAAAGCCTGCGAAATGGTCGAGTCACCATTGCAACGACTTGAACATGGCTTGCACCCCTGGGTGACCTATATGATCATACCGGTTTTTGCTTTAGCCAATGCAGGTGTGACGATTTCCGGTTCATTCACTGCGTCGTTGACCAGCCAGGTGAGTTTGGGCATCATTTTCGGTTTGATTTTTGGTAAACAGATTGGTGTCACACTTTTTTCGTGGCTGGCCGTCAAAACCAAAATGGCCGATTTGCCCGCAAATGTCAGCTGGCGGCAAATTTATGGTGTGAGTTGTTTGGCAGGAATCGGCTTTACAATGTCATTGTTTATCGCTACCTTGGGATTTGGCGAGTCGATGAACCTGACCTACTCCAAAATTGGTATTTTGGCTGCTTCGTTGATTTCGGGGATTGCCGGTTGGCTTTTGCTGTTCAGCACCAGGCCAGCTGATTCCTGAGTTCAGCTGTTTACGGCCAGATACTGCAGGAAACTCGCAAAAGGACAGATTCGGCAACGCCCCGGATTTGTCCTTTCTTAATTGCAGTATTTTTCACTCAACTTATGTGCAGCACTTGAAAATTTGAAAGATGTAAATGGTTATTCTCACTTTTGTTATTGGATTGGTATTGCTTTTTGTGGGGGCAGATTTGCTGGTGCGTGGTGCATCGCGCCTCGCAATCATATTGGGACTAACACCGTTGGTCGTCGGTTTAACCATTGTTGCCTTTGGAACCAGTGCGCCAGAAGGTGCAACCAGCATCGCGGCTGCGTTGCGAGATCAGCCTGACCTGGCCCTTGGCAACGTCATCGGCAGCAACATTATGAATGTGCTGGTGGTACTCGGGATGGCGGCAATGATCAAGCCCTTGGTTGTTTCACGGCAGTTGCTCCACATTGATGTGCCGATCATGATAGCAGTTTCGGTGCTTCTTTACGTGTTTGCACTCAATGGCGTGATTTCGAGATTTGAAAGCGGGATTTTGCTGCTCGGTATCGTCGTTTATACCAGTTGGATGATTCGCAAAAGCCGCAAGGAAAGCCAAAGCGGAGCTAAAAAAACAAGGCAGGTCCAAACGAACAAACTCACCATTGCTCGCTACACTGCGTTTGTGCTTGTCGGTTTGGTGATGTTGGTTTTTGGCGCAGAGTATCTTGTCGAAGCGGCGAGCACTATCGCCCGGCAAATTGGCTTGAGTGAACTGATCATCGGTCTGACCGTGATCGCATTTGGCACATCATTGCCCGAAATCGCCACCTCGCTGATGGCTGCTTTTAAGCAGGAGCGCGATATTGCCATCGGCAATGTGATCGGCAGCAATATTTCAAATGTTCTGATGATTCTCGGTGTGACCGGGCTGGTCGCCCCGAACGGGATTTCCGTTGCACCGGCTGCGCTCAATTTTGACCTGCCATTCATGATCGCGGTAGCGATCGCATGTTTGCCGATTTTTTTTACAGGCCATCGCATCGGGCGTCGGGAAGGTGCGCTGCTTTTTGGCTATTACATTGTGTATGTAGGCTATTTGGTGCTGGACGCTTCCGGCCACGATGCACAGCAAACCTACAGTACGGTCATGTTTGCCTTTGTGACACCGCTTATTTTTATAACGCTCTTGACGCTGGCAACGCTTGCATGGCGAAAAAAGCACCGGGAACTGGCAGCGCAGAAGCAGTGAAATGAATTGTGATGAAATAGATGATTGCTGCGACGTGTTGATTTTTGAAGAAAGGAGATCATCGTGAAGTGGTCATGGAAGATCGGAGCATACCGAGGTATCCCGGTACGCATACACGCAACGTTCATTTTAATCATTGCGTGGGTCGCGATTAGTCAGTGGTACTCCAGTGGCGATATGGGAGCTTTGATCGGGAGTATCGTCTTTATATTAGCGCTGTTTGGCTGCGTGTTGCTGCACGAGTTCGGTCATGCGCTGATGGCACAAAAATACAATATCAAGACGCGTGACATCACCCTGCTGCCGATCGGTGGCGTCGCGCGACTGGAGCGCATGCCCGATGATCCGCGCCAGGAATTTTGGGTGGCGCTGGCCGGGCCGGCGGTCAATGTTCTGATTGCTGTGGTACTTTTTTTGTGGCTTTGGGTGACCAATGCCCTCGAGCCAGTGTCGGAAGTGTCGCTGATCAGCGGGCCGTTTTTAGAGCGTCTGATGGTGGTCAATATCTGGCTGGTGCTGTTCAATTTGTTGCCGGCATTTCCGATGGATGGCGGACGGGTTCTGCGTGCATTTTTAGCGATGCGGATGGACTATGCGCGCGCAACCAGCATTGCAGCCGGCATTGGCCAGGGCATGGCGTTGTTGTTCGGTTTCATCGGTTTTTTCAGCAATCCGTTCCTGATTTTTATCGCATTTTTTGTGTGGATTGGCGCGGCCAGCGAATCGGGTATGGCGCAGATGCGGTCATCCTTCGATGGAACACCCGTGAGGGCAGCGATGATTACCGACTTTTACACGCTGCAAAAATCGGATTACCTGGCGCGTGCGGTCGAATTGATCATCGCAGGTTCGCAGCAGGATTTTCCGGTATTGGATGGTGGGCATGTTGTCGGCATTTTGACGCGCGACAAGCTGATTTCTGCACTCAGTAAACACGGTCAGAATATTGATGTGGGCGAGGTGATGCAGCGAGATTTTCAGGCAGCTGACAGTTCTGAAATGCTGCAAACCGCGTTTATGCGCCTTCAGGGTTGCGATTGCCGTATTATGCCTGTCTTGCGTGGCGAAAAATTGGTTGGCTTGCTAACCATGGAAAATATCGGTGAATTGATGATGATCCAGTCAGCGCTGAAAGGAGCACGCGCATAAAGGAACCGGTGAGTTGCGCCTCGCAAAGTGCCAAGCCTGCTGATGCTCAATTCAAAACAGGGAGATCAGATTTTTGTTCAGTTTTGTAGCGGCAGTCAATTTTATTGGCTACCAGGCGGGGTGGTTTTGTTGCGTGCTTGGTGCTGCACATGGCTATCCCTACCTTGGGCCTATTTTCGTCGTTTTGTTTTTAGCCTGGCATTTTCACACTGTGAAGCAGCGCGCACAGGAAATGCGCTTTGTGCTGATGGTTGCAGCGCTGGGGCTGGTTGCCGACAGTCTTTTCAAGGCAACCGGGCTGTTGAAATATGCCAGTCCGGTGCCGGATGTCAGCTGGCTGGCGCCGATTTGGATTGTTGCCATTTGGGCTTTGTTTGCCAGCTCGCTGAACTCATCACTGCGGTGGCTGCGAGGACGAGGAGTGCTTTCATTGGCATTTGGAGCAATATTGGGCCCGATGAGTTATTTGGCTGGTGAGCGCATCGGCGCCGCGATGCTCGGCCCAAACAGGGTGCTTGTCATCGCGGTGCTGTCGATCGTTTGGGCTGCGGTGATGCCAACACTCATGCATCTTTCGGAACTCATCATTCCAGAAGACGCCGCATAGATTTAATCTTTCCGAAAGCATGAATTACGTTGATTTCGAAGTCTTAAGCACGATACAATTGGCCATGTCCTGGGGACTGTTTGGCCTGATATGGATTGTGCAGTTGGTGCATTATCCGGCTTTTCGATTTGTCGGTGCTGAACAGTTTGCTTCTTTCCACAAGCACCACACCTTTTCAATATCTTTAATTGTGATGCCGCTCATGCTTATTGAGTTGGGAGTTTCGACTCTCATCGTCTTAAAAGAGCCGCAAGAGCTGGTAGGGTTGCTCATTTTTTTGATTGTTTTGGCCATTTGGGGGAGCACATTTTTGCTGCAGGTACCAGTGCATCGCGCGCTGGCATCTGGCAAAGATGAAAAGAAAATCGATCGTTTGGTTCGGAGCAACTGGTTGCGAACCATGTTGTGGTCTGCGAAAGCGGTGCTGGTGAGCTGGGAAAATTTTTGACGATGGCCAGGGGCAGAAAAAAAGCCCATCTTAAGCTGCAATATTATTGAGAATTTCTCAAGGTTTTCCGGCAAAGCGAATATTTTTTCAATTTTTGTGATAAAAAGCAGAACTGAAAAGTTCTGCTTTTTTTATTCGATTTCAAGCCGTCCGGTCAGACGATCGATCGCAATGCGGCTCAGACGAGCCTGGAAGCGCGCAGCAATCAAAGCAGATTCGGCGCGGATCAGATTGACTTGAGCATCGCGAAACTCGATTGAGCTGGTCGCACCGATTTCGTAGCGGTCTTGTTGCAGCGCGAGATTTTGCTGGGCAGCCTGGACATTTTGCTCTTCGAGCGCAACCAGGGCCAGGCGTTTCTCCAGTGTCAGGTGCTGCTCTCGAACTTGAGCGCTGAGCGCATTGCGGGCATCCTTCAAAACAAGCACGCTGTTTTCTGCTGCCAGCCGGGCATTTTGTACATCGATGCGATTGCGGAAGCCATTAAAAAGGTTGAGCGACAGATTTAAGCGGACACTGGCATCTTTGCTGGTGGAGTTGATATCCTCCGCGAAATTGGGCGAATCGCTGGAAGTCGTGCGATCGCTGTAACCGTAGCTGGCGTTGAGCGCAAGGCGAGGCAGGAAGCCTGCCCGCGCCAAACGGATATTCTGTTGCGCAATGTTGGCATCGTGCTGGGCAGCCCGGTACGCGCTGTTGTTTTCCAGCGCCAACTGCAAAAGCTGTTCGAGCGGCAAATCAAGCGGTGGAATGGTGATTTCTTCTTTGACGGCAAAGCTGGTAGCAGGGTCCCGGGCTAATAAAATATTGAGCACTTGCTGAGCGATTTCTACCCGCAGCTGCTGGTCGAGCACATTTGCCTGATCGTTGTTGAGCGCGACTTGTGCGTTGAGGAGATCGGTGGATGACGCTCCACCCAGCTCATTGCGCACACGCTCCTTGTCAAAGCGGGTCTGCGAAATATCACGCGCCGACATCGCGACATCGAGCAGCATCTGCTGTTGCACCAAATCAAAATAGGCACGCAGGATTTCCACAACCGTAGTTTCTATGATCGAGCGTGCCTGTACTGTTCCCATTCTTGCCAACTCGTCGTAGCGTTTTTTTTCGGCAAACATGGACATGCCGTCAAAAAGCGTCCAATTCAGCGCAATTGTGGCGTCGAGTGAGCGCGTGTCAGACGAACCAAAACTGAACGGTGAGTTGGTTTCCTGGTCGGAGCGGCTCAAGCCGGTTCCGCCATCAATGCCGAGCGTTGGCAACAGGGCAGCTGTACCCAGGCCGCTGCTGTTGTGTGCAATGGTAGCCTGATTGCGGGCGATGCGTACCGAGTAGTTGTTTTCGAGACCGGTGCGAATGGCCTCTTCAGCCGTCATTTCTGTTTGTGCTTGTAGCGGCAGCGCGAAGAAGCACACGAAAAGCGTAAGTTTTTTCATCATATGCATTCCAGTTCAACAAGCCGCGAACGAATCGGGCCAGGCTTTCATTCGATTGTTTAGTTTTTCATCATTCTTTTTCACGTGCGCAGTATCCGTTTAAAATAGACTATGGCGGTGGAAAATCCGCTATGATTTCAGTGATCGATCAATACACTTTCAGCACGACCATCGTCATGTCATCGTGCTGCGGCGCCTCGCCGGAAAACGCCTTGATGGCCGAAATGGTTTTTTTCAACAAACCCTCGGCAGAACCGTTGCCCTCACTATTGAGCAGGTCGAAAAAACGCTCTTCGCCAAACTCTTCACCCGCTTCATTCATGGCCTCGGTGAAGCCGTCCGTGTAAAAAACCAGCGTGTCCCCCGGCTCCAGTTGCAGTTCTCCTTCAGCCAATGTTTTGGTGAAAATGTCACCTACATCGAGGCCGAGACCGATACCGGCTGTTTGCAGCAATTGCGGTTTGCCGCGCTTTTTGTTGAGCATGAGCGCTGGATTGTGGCCGGCACGAGCGTAACGCAAAATCCGTTTGCGCGTATCGAGCACAGCATAGAACATGCTGACATACCAGCTTCGCTCGATGGTGCGATACATCAGGTTGTTGACTTTGCTCAAGACCTGCTTCGGTGACAGCGTCGATTCGGCGTGTGACTGCAGAATGCCTTTCGTCAGCGTCATATAAATGGCGGCGGGCACGCCCTTGCCGGAAACATCGCCGACCGCGATGCCGAGATCACCATTTTCAAGCGAGATAAAATCAAAGTAATCACCACCGACTTCCTGAGCCGGCATGCACACACCTGAAATATCGAAGCCTTTGAGCGCTGGCTGTTCCTTTGGCAGCAAACCGAGCTGCACACGCCGGGCTATCTCGAGCTCCTTTGCAAGTCGTGTTTTTTCCTTGATTCGACGGATATGGGCAGGCTCTTCCTCGTAAGCAAATTCAACTACTTTGCCTTTGAACAAGCCGATTAAGCCGATGATCAGCAGGGCGACGAAGCCGGCAATGATCGCAATCGCGTTTGCCTGGAAAAATACCTCATTGCTGGCGAGCAGCGGCGCAACAAAAATGTATCCTGCATAAAGTGCGGAAGAAGTAAACGCAGCAAGCAAGCCGAAACGCCAGAAAATGAATGCCTGCACGACACCGACAATGAAAAACGGCAACAAAGTGAAATAAGATGGCCATAACGCAATCGTTTCGTTAAAAAAGATGCTGAAAAGTGCAACTGCCGCACCGGTGACCAAAATAGCCGCCATGGGCGAATTGATTTTGCGTATTAAATAGGTCACAAGAAAGGCGCTGAAAAGGATTTCGCCGAATAGTGTGGACATGGCAATATTACTGGCCAAACTTAATGCAGGTACGACCATGCTGAAGTTTTCCACTGCATTGAGCGCGATACGCGGCACGACGTCGAGCCCCTGCATCAAGCCGTATTGCAGCAGTTGCACCCCGCCAAATAAGACCGTACCAAATACAAAGCCGATCGGCACTTCGCGACCAATGTTGCCTGTCAGCAGGCGTTTGTTTAGCAAGCTTTGAAGGCCGCTCAACAGGCGCGGCTTAAGCAGACGCGTTTCTGCAAGAGCTGCATTCCAACCAGACATGACATTGAGCGAAATAAACAACCACGAGGTCACCATTTGCAAGCCGAGAGTGATCAGTTTGGTCTGGAAATAACTGATTTGTCCCATACCGACACCGCGTGCAAAATTGCCCCATGCGTTCAGCGAATAGAGCAGGAGTAAGACAAACACCAAAGCCCCTGCGCGAAATCCCTGGCGAACACCGATCTCGCCTGCATGATATTTTTTCAGGAACACGGCAATAACCAAAAATGTCAGGACGACATAGACAATGGCAGAGAGGGTATTTAGCAGAACATTTTGAGCGCCTACAACGCCGGATGTGGTCGCAAAATCGGTCGGTTCCCGGAAGGTGTGCAACAAGTAGGTGACCTGATCACCGGAGATGCCGATTTGAACCGCTTCGGAGCCTTGAAAATACTTCGATGGATCGCGCTTGAAAAACGTTAGGCTGTAGTCGGTGCGGGCGGCTTTCTTGTTGGCAACGCTCTGTTCAAGCTCGAATGCACTGAAATCGTTGTTCGGCCATTGTATTAAATAATTTTTAGCAATTTCTGAAGCTGTGTCCGCATCCAGGTTGGCGCCAGCTGTAGAGTCCGGGATGCGGTGCCGAAAACCCGTTAGATGGCCGCTGGGCGAAACCCGGAATTCGAAGTGTTCCTCATCTGAGTTGCGCGGAGCATCGCGATAGAAGAAGAAGCGCCATCCGGAAAGCGGAACTTGTTCGGATTTGGCTAAAGAAATGGTCTCATCGAAACCGAGATTACGAATTAAATAATCCAGTCCCGTTTGGTCGTATGCAAAGTAAGTGTCGACATAAAAATCGCTGACATCCATCTGGTTTGCCGCAATGAAATCATCCACGACTTGCCTGGCTTCCCAGCGCGTGATTTGTGGCACCCCGGCAAAATACGGATTGACTTTTGGTGTGAGATAGATGCCGATCCACAAAAAAACGATGGCAATGATGGCCGGAACGGTAAAGAACGAAAAAGTTGAACGACGCATAAAATCTCCCTCAGGACTCATTAAGGCGGCGGCGAAACCGGCACGCAACCACGTAACAAGTATGCCTTTACGTATTGCGAAGGCAGAAAGATACGTTGTGTTGTACAAAAAATCAATGCAGGCGGTGCATTGAATAACTAAAATGTTACAAATTTTGCTGCAAAGCGCAAGACATGCGTTTTCTGGCAGCAAAAGACAAATTGCCTCTCTGTTTGGTTTTGATTGAATCACAAAAAAACAATTGCTATCTTTTTTTCTTTCAGCCTATCTAAAAGCTCTGATTCAGCGCAATGATCAGTGGATTTTCTATGAGGCTGTGTGGGCACTTTTTCGTGCTGGAAACAACGAATTTCTGAGCAGTCGTGGAGAGAAAAATGGATGCTAACCAAAAACCGGTTTCCTCATTTTTAGAAAAACATTTTTTGCATTTTAATGCCGCAGCTTTGATGGATGCAGCCAAAGCATATAATCAGCATTTGCAAAAAGGCGGTAGCTTTTTAATGACTTTGGCAGGTGCGATGAGCACGGCTGAGCTTGGCAAATCGCTGGCTGAGATGATCCGGCAGGACAAAATTCATGGCATTTGCTGCACGGGTGCGAATCTCGAAGAAGATATTTTCAACCTGGTTGCGCATGATCACTATGTTCGTATCCCAAATTATCGGGATCTAACGCCTCAGCAGGAGCAGGATTTGCTTGACCGCCACCTGAATCGCGTCACGGATACATGTATCCCTGAGGAGGAGGCGTTTCGGCGCATCGAGCGTGCCATTACAGATGAGTGGAAACGGGCGGATGCAAGTGGGGAACGCTATTTCCCGCACGAATTTCTGTACAAATTGTTGCGAAATGGGGCGTTGGAGAAATACTATCAAATTGATCCGAAAGACAGCTGGATGGCAGCGGCTGCTGAAAGGAATTTGCCGATTTTTGTGCCCGGCTGGGAAGATTCCACGCTTGGCAACATTTACGCGGGCGCGTGCATCGCCAAACGCGTGCAGAATGTGCATACCGTGCGATCCGGCATCGAAACCATGACAGTTTTGGCCGATTGGTATTTGAAAACCAGCAAGAAAAGCTCTATTGGTTTCTTCCAAATCGGTGGCGGTATCGCCGGAGATTTCCCGATTTGTGTGGTGCCGATGCTGGAGCAGGATCTGAAAATCAATGTTCCGCTCTGGGGCTATTTTTGTCAAATCAGCGACTCGACCACCAGTTATGGCTCCTACTCCGGTGCCATACCGAATGAGAAAATCACCTGGGGCAAATTGGGCATCGAAACACCGAAATTTATCATCGAGTCCGATGCCACTATTGTCGCGCCGCTGATTTTTGCTTATGTGTTGGGTTGGTAAAGCCTTGACCTAAAAAAGACTTCGGCTCACACGCACATTGGCAGGCGAGCTCGGCGCAGTGGTATCCGCAACCGCCACACGCGCCAGGGAAACATTTTTATTGGCAACAGTTTGCCCGCCTGCAAGCGTTATGGCTTCGTTCCAGATAGAAAAGCCGGATTTGGTTGCAACCAGCGAGTAACTGCCAGGCTGGACGTTGGCAAACTGGTAGCCGCCATTGCTGTCGGTGCTAACCTCGTACATGATCTGCCCGTTTTGCTGCAAACGCACAACCGCATTAGCGAGCGGTGTTCCCGCCACTGCATCAAGAATCTGGCCGCTCAGTGTTGCGCCGCCAACCACCTTGTCGAGAAGAACTGTCTTACCTGTGAGGGACTGACCTGCGTTCAGCGTCAACGTTTCGCTGGCAGGTACATAACCTGATTGGCTTACTGCCAGGGTGTATGTTGCGGGCGTGATGTTGCTGATGGAGAATGTCCCCGAGGCGTTGGTGGATGTGCTGTATTGCACCTGCCCACCAGACGTCAGTTGTACGGTTGCACCCGCAATAGCAGCATTGCTGCCGTTTTCGAGCACACTGCCGGAAAGCGAAGCATTGACGATGATTTTAGTGAGATTCACCTGCTTGCCGGTCAGGGACTGCCCATCATTCAATGTCAGCGTTTCACTCGATGGAGTATAGCCCGATTGGCTGACAGCGAGCGTGTAGCTTCCGGGTGTGATGTTGGAGATTGAAAATGCGCCCGATGCATTGCTGGTGGTATTGTATTGCACCTGCCCACCTGACACCAATTGCACGGTCGCACCTGCAATAGCAGCATTGCTGCCGTCCTCGACAACCGTGCCGGACAGCGTGGCTGGTTGTTGCACGGTGCCACCGCCAGCGGTAAAGACCAGTTCTACGTTTTGAAAATTTGCGGTATCGCCGGGTCGCACGGTCTGATCTGACGCGCCTTTGGTAAATTCCGCGACCAACCATTTTCCCGCTGGCCCACCGCCCGAAGAATTGTCCTCTGTAAACTCCACATACACCCTATAAACACCATCCGCAACCAGGGTGCCATTGACGTCTGTGCAATTCCATTCCGCTGTGCGCTGGCCGTGTGAGCGCTCTGTCGCGCCGGTCACTGCATCCGTATCATCACCGCCGCTCGCTGCATTCCATTTGACCAAATGCTTTATTCGCTTGTTTGCCCACACTTTAAGCGTTTTCACAAACTTGTCCTGAGCGTCGGCGATCCAGATGGCGCCGATGTTTTTATCTGCGTAGTTGCCACCGTAGCTGACCGTTGTCAGCGTAACCGAGAGCGTCCCGCTCGCAGCGGCTGGTGAGTTAGGTACCTGCGAATACCTAAAAGCAAGAATAGCGCAAGCCATTGCAGCTAAAATCGTAACTGACCGCAGGTGTGAATCTCGTTTCATGACATGTTCCTTCATATCGTTGCATTCGCTGGGTTGAAAATTCGTTGTGCATTGCAATACAAATGACATGCCTGTTTTTTTTCCTTCCTGAAATAAACTTTCACGCTCACAATATTCCGCCTTTTTTGATCAGACTTCCCTGTTTGATGTAAAAATTCCTTAATTCGCTGTGAAAAATCTACAGTCTGCAACCACAATCCTGAATGACATTTTCGAACAAAAACGACTGCTGCACCAAGGATTGGAGCGTGCGAAAAATCTGGCATGCACCTTGCCAAGAAGCAAGCTACGTTTTCAAACGCATGGAGTGAGAAAGTCTTGTCACACATGCAAATGATTGTTGTTAAAGGGTCTTTAACTTAAGTGAAATTATGAGAATAAATTTTTTAATAGCCATGGGTCTGCTTGCACTTTTTGCATGCAAGAGCCCTTTTCCGCCGACAACAAAACAAGGCATACCGACTGATCACACGGTGAAAATTGAAAGCGCGATGCATAAAGAAGGATATATGTACCCCTACCGCCCCGAGAGCGGCTGCAGCGCTGCCGAGTGCCATCATGACGATCTGGATGGCGGCACGGCGGTTGTGGACGGCGTGCAGACAATCGCGCCATCTTGTTTTCAATGCCACAATACCAAATGGCTGGAAGATTGAAAGAAAAAAAGGATTATCTGTTTTTCCACGCCGATGCGGATCGGTCAACGGACTGGATAACTAAGGTTTTGGTCTAAGTTTGAAAAAAGCGTGCACTGGCACGAATTCACCGAATAAATGTAAAGGAGTACTACACGATGAAATGGCTTTTGTTCGCACTCTGTCTCGGTCTGGTTGCCATGACCAATGCACCCAAAAATGAAGTCAATACCCCGGCGCTCGATTTCACCGGTAAAACGGCTGACGGCAAGACCGTGAGCTTAAAAGACTATAAAGGCAAAGTGGTTCTGTTGGATTTCTGGGCCAGCTGGTGCGTCCCATGCAAGGATGAGTTTCCATTCCTGGTGAAATTGCAGAAAAAATTGCAGAATAAAAATTTCACTGTGCTGGCGGTCAATGTTGATGTCGAGCTGGAAAAAATGCAAAATTTCGTTGCGAAGCAGGAAGCCGCGCCGACGTTTCCAATCATTTTTGACGCTCAGGGTGCGCTGCCCCGGCTTTATGATGTTGATGGCATGCCCACGACAGTATTGATCGACCAGGATGGCGTGATTCGGTACAGACATACTGGCTTTACCGAAAAGGAAAAGAAGCAGATTGTCGATGAAGTCATCACCTTGCTGAAAAACTAACATGTGATGAAATCGTGGCAATGCAGTGCAGCAAGGACGGCTGCCTCTTGTCCGTTTTCGAATGAGAATATCGTAAAGAGGATTTGGAAATGAAAAGACGCATTTTATTCGCCATGGCCGCTCTGGCAGCACTGTTGAATAGCTGCGCCGCTGTACAGCCCTGGCAGCGCGGTGAGCTCGCTGATCCGATCATGATTATAAACGAAAATCCGGTCGACGCGGGCATTCGCGAGCACTATCTCGACTATCGTGAAGGCTCGGTCGGCGGCACAGGTGCACAAAGCGGAGGCTGCGGTTGTGGCTGATTCTCTGTCTCAACTTCAAAAATATCGACGTAGCGTGTGTTTATGTCCTGCCCTTCTCCACGCAAAATCCCGTCTTCCAATCGGCATGCGCCAGACTCGCATCCGTAGAAGACGGGAGCTTTTGCAGCGCAAGTCGCTGCAAGGCGCTGTTGTGATGATTCTGTTCATGTTGTTGCCGTTGGCAGCACAGGGGCAGGATTTGAGCGAGGACGAGTTGCAGGTTACCATGAACGGCTATTTTGATAATTTTAATGTCAATATTGTCTATCCGTCAATGTCGTTCACCAAGCGCGTTTCCGACAGTACGACAGTGAACCTGCGCTACCTCGTCGACGTCATCAGTGCCGCTTCGATGCGCAGCCACTTCGATGTCGATGGTGTTTCATCGGCAACCCCGAAGGAAGACGGTGGCGGCGATGACGTCCCGGATGAAATGCGCCAGGAATTTGGACTTGGCTTTACGGATTTGCTCAAGGGCGGACTGATTCGCGGTGGCTCGTTTTCGCTGAACACGATTTACAGCACCGAGCACGACTACACCTCGTTTACGCTCGCAGGTTCATTCAGCTATCTGATGGCGAGAAAAAATACCACTCTGCAACTCGGTGTTGTGCGCAGTTGGGATACCGTCGCGCCACAAATTCGTGACTGGAAGCGCAAGAAGGATGTGTACACGATCAGCTTGGGGGTGACGCAAATTTTGTCACCACGGCTGATTTCGCAGCTCAATTATTCGCATAACCAGTCGAATGGCATGCTGTCTGACGCCTATCAGGTTGTCCAGATTGCCCAAAATGGCGATGTAACCAATTACGAACCGGTGCATCCGGATGCACGCTTGCGGCGCGCGCTCGGCTTGCAGATGAATTACAAAGCGGGTAGCGCCACCGGCTTTAATTTCGGACTGCGATATTACTGGGATGATTGGGATGTCAAGTCGTTGACAGCCTCGGTTCTGTGGCAACGCCACCTGAATCCAGCCATGACAGTTGGTTTGGGATTGCGGCATTACCGGCAATCCAAGGCGTTCTTTTTTAAATCCGAGTATTTGGCGCCGGAGCAATACATGACGGTTGACACCAAACTCGCGAGTGGCTATTCGAATGATTATCAGCTCACACTGACCATCCGAGGTGGCTATTGGCGCTTGCCGGTACTGGCAAGTGAAAAAACGCAGCTCAATTTGCGGGTAAATTTTTACCACCGCCACTCATCAACGCCAGATTGGCACAGCCGGCTAAAGGATCTGTTTGCCTACCTGGTGAGCCTGGGTGTTCGATATAAATTTTAGCGATCAATCTATTGAAAGGCACAAAATGAATCGCAGAGCATTTTTGAGACAAGCAGCTTTGGCAGCCACCGGCTTGCCGATCGGAGCCACGGTGCTGCAGGCAAAATCGCATTTTACACACAACGCGGCGTTCAATCTGAGCGTGGTGACAGATAGGCCGGATGCGGTGATCACGGAAATCGAGCAGATTCTGCAGCAGCACCTGCCGGCAGGACAAACAGTCGCTTTTGCAGAGCATCGTCTTGCAGGTTCGCATTTAAGCGATCTGGTTTGGATCGAAAACGGTGCGCTGATCGATTATCGTACCAGCCGAACGGCACTGGCTAACCGATTGCAGCACATCGCGCAGAACTTCGGCATGCCACGCGCAATCAATCATCCATTTGTACTGACATTCAGCAGCGGACGCCCGGCCGGGAATCCTGAAAACGTGAGTGTTTTCCGCGAGAACGAACTGCTGAAGCGTTTGCCGTTGCACCAAAATCTCGAATCGCTTCGTATCGATGGCGAGCGTGGCCGCGTCACCGTTCAAATCCAGAATGGTGCAGCCCGCATTGTTGCTGCGGATTGCAAGCATAAAACCTGCATGAAAATGGGCGGCATTCGTTCGCAGGGTCAGCATCTGGTGTGCATTCCAAACCGTATCCGTCTGACCATTGATGGTGTGCCGGCAAATTCGATTGATGGTACCGTTTTTTGATGGATGGGATTTCGAGCCCGTCCATCCTGTTCGACCAAATTGATTTCCCCATTTCAACAACGGGATTCGTATGAAAATTCAAAAGGTACATTGGCTGGAAAAAAAGTGTTTGTTCGCTCTGCTGGCTTGTCTGATATCTGTCGCTCAACTCATCGCAGCGGAGGTTCCCGGCGATGATGCGAAATTTGAGATTTCAGCAACCAAATATTTGCTGGGCACAAAAATCGATTTGCTGGTGCTGCACACCAAAGTGAGCGAAGCACGCAAAGCCTGCTATCTGGCATTTCGTGAAATCGAGCGCATCGAAACTGTGCTCAGCAGCCATCTCGACGACAGCGAAATTGCCCGGCTCAACAAAGCCGCTGGCCGACGCGCGGTGAAGATCAGCGATGAGACAATGGCTATTTTGCAGCGTGCAAAAAGCTACTCGGCACAGCTGGATGGCCTGTTCGATATTTCGATTGGCGCGTTGACCGAATTGTGGGGATTCAGTAGCGATCATGAAGTGCGCTTGCCTGATTTTGATCGACTGACTGCGCTCAGACGAGCGGCAGGCTTTCAAAAGATTGTGTTGAATAATGCAGATACCACCGCTTTCCTCAGCGACAGCCTGCTGCAGATCGACTTGGGCGGCATTGCCAAAGGCTATGCCATCGATCGCGCCGCAAGCGTGCTGCGCGAGCAAGGCATCGATCATTTTTTGATCAACGCCGGCGGCGATATTTTGACATCCGGGCATAAATCTGATGGCAAGGATTGGTTGGTGGGCGTGAAGCATCCTCGCAAAGCGGATGCACTATTGGCCAAATTTCCGCTGACTGACCAGGCTGTTGCGACCAGTGGCGACTATGAGCGCTTTGCCATCATCGACGGCAAGCGTTATCATCATATCCTCGATCCGCAAACCGGCTTCCCCGCAGATTCCTGTCAAAGCGTGACCGTCATTGCCAGCACAGCTGAGCAGGCGGATGTCTGGGCGACCTATCTTTTTGTGTTGGGGCCTTCGCGTTTTCAGCGCGCCGTGGCAGCCGGCGAGGTGCAGGCAATGCTGGTCGATGCCAGGGGGGAAATTCTGCTTGAACCGAATTTTGCCAAACGGTCAGGGCTGGAGTTGATGCAGTAGCCTGTTCATCTCTCGCGACGTCCGCAGCACAATAATGCGCTTTGTGTGGCGATGATATGCCAATTTGCGTTCGATCTCCGGCCTGTCATCATGCGGAAAGCGCCAGATCCATTGCAAAAACTCCCAATCCACCTTTTCCGGACAACCTGCGCCCATGTCCGGCCGCGTCTGATTGCGATACATCAACTGCCTTTTGAGCACGCGCAGTATGCAAAGCCAGGCCGGCATATCCAGAAATATTGCTGTGTCGGCAGCCTGCAGCCTGATATCCAGCGTGCTGCCGAAATTGCCATCCATAATCCAGCTCGGCGTTTGCACGATTTCCAGCACTTTTTCAAGCCAAATTTCACGCGGCGTTTCGATCCAACCTGGCTGCCAGTAGAGCTGATCGAGGTGAATGACTGGAAGGCCGAGCAATATTCCCATCTGTCGCGCCAGGGTCGATTTACCCGCCCCACCGGAACCAATTATAAGAATCCGCTGCATCTCTTACCTTCGCAAAAATCTACATTGAAGCATTATTGGCGCAAATCCAAAATACACATTCATCATTGAATGTCAATCTGCAATCACCGTAATTTGGTGGTTGCAGATTGTCTGTACTTTGCTTTGCGTTGCTCATTTGGTAAAACATTTTGCTTTTTTGGGCGCTGTTTATTAGCTTGGCGTGTTTTTATGAGCAAGCGAGGAAAAGCGTGAAAGATGTTGCCGAATTAGCGATCGGAATGGGCGAAACCCGGGGCGTTGCCGGGATGGAAGTGCGGGTCATCGAGCTGGAGTCAGAAGAAGTCGAGTTGCGTGACTATGTCCCCACCACCCTGAACTCGAGCGAATCTTTCGGGATCGGCATCAAGGTGTATCGCAATGGTGGCTGGGGCTTCGCCAGCACCTCGGATCTGTCCCAAGCCGGCATCGAGAAGACAGTGAAACGGGCGATTGAAATCGCCGACGCCAACATCAATCCCTACCTGAAAGACATTCCGCTTGTCGACGAGCCCGTCCATGTTGACAGCTGGTCGCTTCCCATTCACTACGATCCATTTCTAGTTTCTGTTGAAGATAAGCTGGCATTGCTGGACGAAATTAACCGAGCCTGCCTGGGTGTTCGGGGCATTGGCGCCGCGCTGAGCAGCATGTCCTTTCAGCGCCGCAAACAGTATTTTGCCAATTTAGCTGGAAGCCGCATCGAACAGATCAGCTATCTCAGTGGAGTCGGCTATGTCGCCATTGCTTCGGATGGCAACGACCGGCAGGTGCGCTCTTTCCCGAATGCTTTTGGTGGACAGTATGCGGCCATGGGCTACGAGTTGGTGTATGGCTTGCCGCTGGTTGAGCAGGCCGAGCAGATCGCTGAAGAGGCCGTTGCGCTGCTAAACGCGCCGGACTGTCCATCAAGACAGTGCGATATTCTTCTCGATGGCTCGCAGATGGCGCTGCAATTGCACGAGACATTCGGACACTCTGTTGAACTGGACCGTGTGCTGGGTTTTGAAGCCAATTTTGCCGGTACCAGTGTGCTGACGACCGATAAAAAGGGTTCGCTGCAATTCAGCAGCGATGTCGTCAATATCTACACCGATGCCAGACCATCCCGATTGTCCGGTGCCGGCACCTACGCCTATGACGATGAAGGCGTTGAAGCTCAACGCGCTGACCTGGTCACAAATGGTGTGTTTGTCGATTATCTCAGCTCACGCGATACCGCTGCGATGATTGGGGCAACCCGTAGCAACGGCAGCGTTCGCGCCTCGGGCTGGAATCGGGTGCCACTGATCCGGCAAAGCAACTTGTGCATGGAACCCGGCGAAGGGGATTTGGAAGAGCTGATTGCCGATACCAAGGACGGCATTTTGATGAAAACCAATAAAAGCTGGAGCATTGACGATACGCGCGAAAATTTTCAATTCGGCACCGAGATCGCATGGGAGATTAAAAATGGCAAGCGCACGCGCATGCTTAAAAATCCGACCTACAGCGGCCTGACTTCGGCATTCTGGCATGCCTGCGATGCCGTCTGTGGTGTGGATGAATGGGTGATTTGGGGCATTCCGAATTGCGGCAAAGGTCAGCCGGAACAGATACTGGCGATTTCCCACGGCGTTTCGCCAGCGCGCTTCCGAAAAATCGATGTTGGGGTGAATCGTGCTAAATGAAGAGAACGCCAAGGCGATGGTCAATAAAGTCCTGAAGCTCTCGCCAGCCCGCTCCACCGAAGTGATTCTAAAATATGGTGACATTCAGCTCACGCGTTTTGCCAACAATGCGATCACGCAGAGCGTTGCCGAAAACAACCTGCGCGTCGCAATTCGCGTGCTGCACCAGGGTAAAATGGGCCGTGCTGAAACCAATAAAACCGATCCCGACTCGCTGACCAACTGCTGCGAGCAAGCTTTGCATCTGGCCAAGTTTTCTTCTCCGGATCCGCAATCGCTGCCCCTGCCCGGACGGCAAAACTATGAAGTAAGCCATTCATTCTTCGACAGCACACAAGCGTGCAATGCCGCAATGCGTGCACGCCAGATTAGCGATATGGCCGCACGCGCAAAATCGCAGAGCGCTACACTTGCCGGCGCGCATAAAATCTCGCTTTCGAGCACGAGTATTGGCAATTCGCAGGGCTTGTTTGCTTACAACAAAAGCAGCGAAGCGACCATTAGTGTGACGGCAAACCGCAATGGCGCTACAGGCGCCAGCCATGCCAACGCCAACAACGTGCAGCAAATTCAGCCTGAAGCACTGGTCGATTCAGCCATTCACAAAGCGCTGCTAAGCGAAAAAACAATCGCCATGCCGTCTGGCGACTATACCGTCATCCTTGAGCCGCTGGCTGTGCTCAACCTGCTGTCGTCGATGGTGATCGATTACATTTCGCATGTGTGTCCGTTCAGCGGTACAGCGCTGCAAAATAAACTTGGCTTTGCCGTTGGCAGATTGGGAAAGCAGATTTTCAGCCAAAATCTCACCATCGATGATGATGCCTACCATCCGCTGCACCAGGGTGCTCCATTCGATGGCGAAGGGATGCCACGCATGCCGGTCATTTTGATCTATCAAGGCATCCTGACACAACTGGTGCACTCGCGCGCCTCGGCGTTGCATTTCGGCGAGCAATCGACAGGCCATGCGCTGGAACTGCCGAATCCTTACGGAGCCGTACCACTGCACCTGGTGATGCACGGCGGCAACAGCACACTTGACGAGATGATCGCCAAAACCAAAAAGGGGCTGTACATCACCCGCTTCTGGTACAATCGCATGGTCGATCCAACCCATCTGTTGCTCACCGGCATGACGCGCGATGGCACTTTTATGATCGAAGATGGCAAAATCGTTTGTGGAGTAAAAAACATGCGCTTCAACGAAAGTCTTTTCAGCACGTTTCAGCACATTACCGAGCTTGGTGAGTCCGTCAGAACCTATGACGAAGAGAGTGGCCGGATTATGGTGGTGCCACCGATCCGGGTGGAAGGATTTCATTTCAGCGGGCCGGCCCTGCGCTAAAAGCCGTTATTGGTGCTCTCAATGGGTCATTCTGCCAGATGGTGGTAGGCTCGATCATAATAGAGCAGCGGATGGCGTTTCCCGGAAAGCCGCAGGTCGATGACTTCGCCGGTAAAAATGGTATGATCGCCGCCGTCGTATGCGGCCTGTTTTCGACACTCGATAAAGCCGAGCGAACCTGCGATCACGGGAATGTCAGATTCACGAGTTTCCATTTCAATCTGTTGGAAACGCTGGCTGGATGTGGCGCGCGGATCGGCAAAAACTTCTGATATTGCTTTTTGGTCGGCGGCCAGAAAGTTAACGACAAACTTCTCGGCCTGCAACATGCGTTCATGCGCCTGTGCAGTTTTTTCAATGCAGACCAAAATCAGTGGCGGCGAGAGCGAAACTGAGCAAAATGCGCTGACAGTCAGGCCATGATGCTGGCCATCCACGGCAGTGGTTACCACCGTGACGCCGGTGGCGAATTTGCTCATAATATCTTTAAATTGTTCGGTTTTCACAGACATGGGCGCTAATATAGGACAATTCCCCAAAAAAGCAAGCGCTGGCGACAAGCTTTTTTGGTGCTGATAAAATCATGTTTTCCTTTTGAAAAAGCCGAAAAAATGGCTATATTCAAACCGCTTGAAAAAGAGCGATGTTCTTTCACTTTGATGGGGACGACATGGCTTCGACGGGGGAATGAGGCTTGTAGATGGCATGCCGAGGTCGCCTGAATCCTCGTAAAATAGCTGGCAAATAAACATTAAATGCAGACGATTATTCGTATGCTATGGCTGCCTAACTAAACGGCAACCCGTCCTTTCGATGAGCGCCACCATCATCGGAATGGGCGACGCTTCGGTGGCTGGCCGCTTGTAGTGTCTGGATGCATGCGGTGAGATTTTTCCGGGCTGGCTGCAAAAAGGCTTGGTTGGATGTGCCTTGCGCAGTGAGAAACAAACATTAAGCTAAGCATGTAGAAGTCTGCGAGACTTGTCCTTCGGACGCGGGTTCGATTCCCGCCGTCTCCACTTGAATTGCCGCAGGTAGGCGCACGTCATCTGCGGCAATTTTTGTTTGTAGCTGTATGAATGCAAATTGATAATAGGCTGAACGGGCGCAAAACCAACGATTTTTCCGTGCGCGTGATGCTTTTGAATAGCGTTGCAGGGCCAAGCTCGCTTTGCGATAAAAAGCGTCGGGTCGCCCTAAGTAACGTGAGGCCAATTTAAATATTCTCCGCCTGAGTGGCGAATCATCTTCGTGGTGAGCGGCGTCGAACCATGAAGATTTTGAGCGTGGAGTAGACGAAGGCTTTCTATTGCCTGCGGCTGCGCTCAGGCTGAATTTTACATACATCGAACTCACGTTAATGAACAAGATACAAAACTCGCCTTATTAGTAATGGAGTGCAGGACTCACCCTGCAATGTACGATGGAACTAACCGGCCATGTGACCGAAGATGTAATGATTTCGTATTTTTGCGGCGATTTAGGCGAAGAACGTTCGCGAAAGGTCGAGCGCCACATCGGCAATTGCAGCCGTTGTGCACGCGAGTATGAAATTAACAAGATTCTGTTTGCCGGCCTCATCAGTATGATCAAGGGCGCAGGTGGCAAGCCAGACGCCCATGCGTTGCGACAGGCCTTGCGCGAAAATCTCAAGGAAAACCGCATCTACTACAGCATCATTCAGCCGCCAAAGTTTGTTCCGGTGCTGCTGGCGACCAGCCACATCGGCCTGGTCAATGTCATTTTTGGCGATTTGAGCCACTTCGAGTTCGAAGAAAAGCTCAAAGCCCATTTTCCCAACCTGTGGATCACTGAATCTTTTGATGAAACCGAGAAGGTGCGGCGGCAATTCGAAACCTATTTCAAGCGCGAACGCAGCGATTTCGATTGCAAAATCGATGACCGGCTGATTTCGAGCGCCTTTCGCAAGACTGTGCTTTTCGCTCTGCAGGAAATTCCATATGGCCATTTCGTCACCTATGGCGAGCTGGCGCGCCGTGTCGGCAAACCGAAGGCCAGTCGCGCCGTTGGCGGAGCATTAGGCGCCAATCCACTACCGATTGTTCTGCCGTGTCATCGTGTCGTGGCTGGCGAGGGCAAGCTCGGCGGCTTTACCGGCGGTTTGCCTCTCAAAATCAAGCTGCTCGATTTGGAAGGGGCCAATTTTTCCGCCACGGCCCGCCAAATGGATATGTTCAATCCCTTCAATTAGCCTGCTTTTTTCTGCCCTTTTGGTACTCCCGGTTTTTTCCTACATTTCCTTCCTGTTGCAAGGCGCTGTTCGTGCAACTTTATTTTGATTTTTGGCGATTAATTTTAGATTGGCTCCACAGTGCGACAGCCAGTCTGTACTGCAACGACTGAGAAATTATGGATTCCATCACGCAGATTACTCTGGGCGCGGCCGTCGGAGAGCTTACGCTGGGCCGGAAAGTCGGTAACAAAGCCATTTTTTGGGGCGCTGCTGTCGGGACGATTCCCGACCTTGACGTTGTGCTGTTTCCGATTTTAAACGATATTGAAAAACTGGTTTACCATCGTGGCATCACGCATTCCCTCTTGTTCGCGCTCGTGCTGGCGCCCTTGCTGGGTGGATTGATTGCGCGTTTTCATCAAAATGAGCAGGCGAGCTGGAAGGATTGGGGGTGGCTGTCTTTTTGGTGCCTTGTCACGCACCCACTGCTGGATAGCCTGACAGCGTGGGGAACACAACTTTTCTTGCCGTTCAGCGACTATCGGGTCGCGCTGAATGTGATTTTTGTGGTCGATCCGCTGTACACCGTGCCGTTTTTAGGCTTTGTGATCGCGGCGATGTTCTATAAGCGCACCAGTCGCAAACGCCGCTTGCTGAACATCGCCGGTATCGCTGTCAGCAGCCTGTATTTGTTGATCGCGACCGGCAACAAACTTTATGTTGATCGGGTATTTGTCAACGCGCTGCAGAAACAGGGTATCGCCTACGAGTCGTTCATCACCATGCCATCGCCGCTGAATATTATTTTGTGGAATGGAGTGGTGCGCGGCGAATCGGGCTTTTGGCAAGGCAACTATTCGCTGTTCGATCCGGATCAGAATATTCAGTTTCAATATATTCCCGGGCGGCAGGATCTGGTCGCCAAATACGAACAAGCCTGGCCGATGGAGCGATTCCGCTGGGCGAGCGAAGGCTATTTTGTGGTGGAGCCGCGCGGCGATGAACTGCTGCTGCATGATTTGCGGTTCGGCCAAAGCGATGGTGGCCTGTTCGGCGATGGCAGCTATATTTTTTCGTATACACTCAACGAAAATCCGGCTACAGGCGAAGCCGAATTCCACAGTGTGCCGCGGCAATTCTACCCGATGCAAAAACTGCTGCCGCGCTTTGCCAGTCGCATTGCCGGTGAGCGCTTCGAAAAGCCTGCTGCGCTGGAATCGGAGGGTGAAACTGTGGCGCCTTCTGGCGGGAATTGATGCGTATTTGAACACGTTCATTTATTCGAAATCAACATAGAGCCTACCCGAAATCCTCCAATGTCATTCAGGAGGAATCTTTTTTGCAAATCGGGCAATCCATTGTTTAATCCGATGCTTGCAATAAATGCAAAATAGATCCTTCACAGGATGACAAATCGGCGGCTCTTATTTAAAATAGCATTTCAGAGATTTCTTTTACGAGGGAGAGAAAAGCAATGCACAAAGAGATTCACAGGTGGTGGAGTCCGAATCTGAACAAGGACATGGAGGTGGCGGTGTATGGCCATTATGGCTTTGCGCTGCTGATGTTTCCGACCGCCGCGGCCGATTTTCTCGAATATGAGCGCTTTCAATTGATCGAGGCGATCTCCGGTGCCATCAACAGTGGCAAATGCAAGGTGTTTTCGATCAACAGCATCAACAGCGAGAGCTGGCTGAACGACCACATGCATCCGTACGACAAGGCGGTGCGCCACCAGCAGTACAATCAGTACGTCATCGAAGAAGTGGTACCGTTTATCCACACCCACTGCCGCGGACTGGTGCCCATTGTCACTACCGGCGCCTCACTCGGTGCACTGCATGCCGCCAATTCCTTTTTCCGCCGACCCGATATTTTTCGGGGCACCATCGCGATGAGCGGCATTTACGATCTCAAATACTACTCGAAAGGCTATTACGACGACAATTGCTATTTCAATTCACCGACGGATTATCTGCCCAATATCAACGATGAGCAGCAGCTCGAGCAGATGCGCCACAACAAACGCATTTTGATCGCCGCCGGCCAGGGCAGCTACGAAAATCCAGACGCCTCGCGGTACTTTTCCGGTATCCTGCACGACAAAAGCATCCCGCACGAGCTGGATTTGTGGGGCCACGACATGACCCACGACTGGCCGACCTGGCGTAGCATGCTGCCACATTTTCTCGAAACGCGATTCTGATTTGGAAATTTCACCGCAGAGTTCGCTGTGCACGCAGAGTTGCAATTCTTTCTCTGCGTCCTCGGCGGGCTCCGCGGTTTATTGATAAATCTGAATAAAGCACGCCAATAAGGAGGTTCGATTTGGCTAAAGCAAAATCCACGACGCCCAAAACCAAAACGACAGCAAAAAAGGCAAAACCAGCCACCAAGACAAAGCCCGAAGTAGTGAAGGAATTGCCGGCGCCGGCTCCGCAGCAAAGTCTGCCTGCGCCGATGAAAGTTGCTTTTGTGATCAGCGAGTGCGTGCCGTTTGTGAAAACCGGCGGGCTGGCGGATGTCGGTGGCGCGTTGCCGAAAGCCCTGGCGCAGCTTGGCCTGGAAGTCAAGGTGTTCGTGCCGCTCTACAGCTCGATCAAAACCATCGATCACGGCCTGGCGTTTTCGAGCGACCTGACTGACATGGCCGCCCAAATCGGCGACAAAACCGTGCCGTTCCATGCCTGGTACAAAAAAGACGCGTCTGGCGTGGAGTACCATTTCGTCGATTGCCCGCACTATTTCCACCGCAGCAAGGTGTACACGACCGACTGGGATGAGGACGAGCGCTTTTTCCTGTTTCAAAATGCCGCGATGATGATTATGCAGCGCTATAGCTGGGCGCCGGATATTCTGCACTGCAACGATTGGCAAGCCGCGCTGATGCCGGTTTATATGAAGGAAAAGTACAGTTGGGATCACCTGTTCAGCAAAACCGCCTGCGTGATTTCGCTGCACAACATCAAGCATCAGGGCCGGTCGTCGGAAAAATCGATCTATGCGGCTGGCTTGAAATACGATCAGTTCTACCCCGGCGGGCCGTTCGAATTCCACAATTCTTTCAGCACCCTCAAGGCCGGTATCATGTATTCAGAGCTGGTGACGACGGTGAGTCCGACCTACGCGCAGGAGTTGCTGACACCGGAATACGGCGAGGGCTTTGACGGCGTTTTGCGCAGCCGCCAGGATCATCTGGTGGGCATTTTGAATGGCATCGATCCGCAGGCGTGGAGTCCGCAAACCGATACGCTGATTCCGCAGCAATACACTTTCGAGACCTTCGAGCAAAAAAAGGCCAACCGGCGCGCGCTGCTCGAACACGCGCATTTGCCGTACGACGACAACGTGCCGGTCATCGGCATGGTGGCGCGCCTGGATGAGCAGAAGGGCATCGATTTGCTGACGCCGGTGCTGAACGAGCTGCTCAATCTGCCGGTGCAGTTTGTGGTGCTGGGTACGGGCGAGCACAAATACGAGGATTTTTTTCGCTGGGCCTCGCACAATTACCGCGACAAAGTCTATGCCTACATCGGTTTCAGCAACGAGCTGGCACACCTGATTACCGCCGGCAGCGACATGTACCTGATGCCCTCGCGCTACGAGCCGTGCGGCCTGAACCAGATGTACAGCCTGAACTACGGAACCGTGCCGATTGTGCGCAAAACCGGTGGGCTGGCCGACACCGTGATGGATTACCACGAATTCGACGGCCAGGGCAATGGCTTTTCATTTCAGGATTACACCTCCTATGCGCTTGGCACCAGCGTGCAGCGCGCGGTTAGTTTGTACCACAACAAAGGCGAGTGGATGCGGATTGTCGGGCGGGGCATGAAAGCAGATTTTTCCTGGCGCCATTCAGCCGGGCAATACGTGCAGGCTTACAAACGCGCCCAGGCGATGCGGGGGTGAGGAAGACGTCTTTTTCAGCCGTTGCGGGATTTCATTTCACTGAAACAGCAATATAGAAGAAACTTCTGAAATGTACAAAATCCTGAATTCATGCAAGTTCCCCGCAATCGGCTGAAAAAATGTTATGTGCTGCTTTGGATGTGCTGTTCGAATTGCTCTACAGTTCAAAGCTTAATTCGACTCATCTGTCACACTTGTATCAATTACTTCAAAGTTTACGCCATGCAATTTTGTTCTCAGTTGGTTTATTATTTTTTCTATTCTATTTTCAATGAAAATATCCAAAGCATTTTCGGGCGCAATGTCTTCTCTTGCCCATTCTAGTAGGTCACTTGGCATCAGATGGGTCTCTAGTATTTTGGTGAATTCTGGCACATCATAATCTTTAAGATAGCTGACGGGATTCTTGTCGCTGATTTTCAAATTTGTAATTTGAGTAAGATAAGCGATATTCATAAGACTGTTTGAATCGAGTTGGTTAGCACCTCTATTATTATTCACAAAATTTGTAGGAAAGATATGATGTAAGTTAGGCGTATCGGTAAGATTATAATAGACATCGGACAAAACTCGTCTTTCAGTATAAGCCCAATCCAAGGGTTCTTGATTTGCAAATAAAGCTAGGATTGCTCTGGACAATCGGCCTCTTGAACTATAGGAGGAAGTTCTTAAACTGTTTTTATCAATCAAGAATCTTTCAAATGCAGTATCCTCGCCGTTTTTTGCATTAATTAAAAAGGTGATGTGTTGCCGCAATTGCGTGGTATTCGTTAACAGATCATTATTATGAAAACTGTTGTACCAAAAATATTTATTAAGAAATTTATAATCAGGATTGGAATTGTTATAGAAATATGCTGCAAAGGACATATAAAAATATCGAAAAGGAATTAGATGCGGGCCTTTGAGATGCAGATGATTCTCAAAAAAGTCGAATAGTTTTTTTAGGGATACTTGTGCATTTTCCCAAACTTCTTCGATTTGTTCAGCTTTTAAATCGTTCAAGTAACGATCTGTTATGTTATGGATATTTGAATTATCAACATTCTGGTTAATCAAAACGGCGAGGATTTGTAGATAAGTTAGATCGTCAATGTCTTTGAAATTACCTTCAGCATGGTCTCGAAAATCCTCAATTAGCTTTCTTAAATAAAAACCCGCTTTCTCAGATTTGCCGGGTCGAAAAGTCTTAGCAACTACTATGTCAAAAATATTTAGCGGTTTGCCAGCTTGATTAATTCTTTCAAAAATCTGACAAACTTGGGCAACTTGTATACCTTTGACCTCAATAAATGATATTCGATAGTTGTCTAAGACTTCTCTTATTTGACGAAGACGAGTCCTTAGTGGGTGATCATAATCGGAGTACTCTCCTTTCTGGAGCTTTCTTTCAAGACTCCCAAAATCTTGTCGAACATCTTGTAGTTTCACAACAAGTCCTTCTCGATATCTTTTCATACGACCAGTATTGGACAACAGAGTCCCACCTCTGTCGTCAATTTCATCCCAAAATAGAAACCGCTTTCTAAAGCTGGTGTCGTCGATCTCGTCTTCATCTTCTATTGTCAAGTCAAAATATAGGATTGGATCGAAATTATCTTTACCTTCGATTTTTCCGCCAAACAGGGATGTTAATAATGATGTTGTTCTTTGTTGACCATCCAGAATATATTGGAAGTCACTTCGATTATTTTCCTCAGTGATAATATGTCCTCCCACAGCCCGATGGTTTTGAAGTTTTAGATCTGTTTTCCAAACTAAGATACTTCCCATGGGATAGAATCTAAAAATGCTATCCCACAATTTTTTCACATTGTCTTTTTCCCAAACCACTTCTCTTTGGAAAGTAGGAATTTGATAATTCTTCTTGAGCAAGTTCTCCAAATAAGTATGTATCCCATAATCTGTGGGCTTAATCATGTCGGTATAATTGCTCATAATAACCTCCTGTAAGATGCATCATCATTTGTTGTATTTCTTGCGGTATTTCAGACATTACATAATAATAAGCGACACTTATTTCCGGTATTAAGCGACAGGCGTTGTCGTTTATGAAGGTCGTTTATTCCGGGCAGCTGTAATCGGGCAAGCTTATCAAACATCGCCATACATGCAGAAAACCCACAATTTGTCCTCCCTCGAAGATGGACAATAATGCTGATAAATTTCTAAAAATGCAAGATTTTTGTCGTGGGCGTGCACACCTGTCTATCAAGAAGTGGGAAAGATAGACTGGAATCGGAATGGTTCTGGGTGGGTATTCTTTATTAGAGAAAGAAGGGTGAGCGGCATTGGGGCGAAAAATATACGCAGGCCTGAGAGCGCATCGATGCGTCAAGTACTCAGCGCGGCACTTCCCGGCGGCGCGCTGGCATCGCCGGGAACGCGCATGTCAAGCGCAAAACTTGCAAAGCCCGCCTCAACGCGAACAGTTGGTAGCAGCCAGCTTTCCATGTATACTCCGAGCGCCACAAATCGCCCGAGAGTGGATCGAAAGGCTGCCGCTGCAACACATGTTTTTGGCCGAGGCGCTGCTTGTTGCAGCCAATCACACCCTGCTATTCAGTTTTTTTTGCGAGGCCAATTTTTGCCAAAATATCTTCCATCAAACACCATTTGGTAAAGGCGGACTGGAACAGATTGAGACCCACAAAGGCCGTGAAAAGATACCAATATGGACTCACATAATGTCCCAACGCTAACGAGATCATCACAAAACTTCCTGCGATGGCTCGAATGTACTGGTTCATGGTCATGACTCACCCTCCTACCGGTTCAAATTAGTTTATCACTGTCATTTATGCCACAATTGGGCAAACTCAGCCAAAATTATCGATGTTAAAATGATAGCCGCGAATTTTGCGAATGGCCACGAATAAGAATTTTGCGTTCATCATTCGTGTACTTTCGCGAAAATTGGTAACCACAGTGCTCACTGCCGGACACTTTTTCTTTTGCCACGGATGAACACGGATTTTCACGGATTTTTTCTTTCATTTGAAAAAGAACTTCTGAAAAATAGCCCGAAATCCGTGTGGATCAGTGTAAATCAGTGGCTAAAAAATTTTGTTTTTGAAAATTGTCCGGTGGCAAGACCAAAGTTACACTCCAGGCTACGAAAAAATATCCGGCAGGGACAGCGAGTTTGATTGCCCGCTTGTCGCCTGCCGGTGTTTTTTGCTGCAATGCCTAAATTGCAAAGATCAGTCGAGATCGAAGCGATCGGCATTCATCACTTTGTTCCAGGCGGCCACGAAGTCCTGCACGAATTTCGCCTTGGCGTCATCCTGCGCATACACTTCCGCCAGTGCCCGGAGTTGCGAGTTCGAGCCGAAAACCAGATCGACACGGGTTCCGGTCCATTTGACCTTGCCGGTGGCGCGGTCGCGGCCTTCGAACACATCGTTCTTGTCAGACGCCGGTTTCCACTCTGTGTGCATGTCGAGCAGATTGACGAAGAAATCATTGCTGAGCGTTTCCGGCTGCTCGGTAAACACGCCATGCTTCGATTGATTGTAATTGGCATTCAAAACACGCAGGCCGCCGATCAGCACCGTCATCTCAGGCGCGGTCAGGGTCAGCAGTTGCGCCCGGTCGACAAGCAATTCCTCAGCCGATACGCTGTATGCTTTTTTCTGATAATTACGGAAGCCATCCGCGGCTGGTTCGAGCACGGCAAAGGAGTCGATGTCGGTCTGTTCCTGGGTCGCATCGGTGCGTCCGGGGGCAAACGGAACCGAAACATCGTGTCCGGCGTTTTTAGCAGCCTTTTCGACGGCAGCGGCGCCAGCCAGCACGATCAAATCGGCGAGCGAGACTTTCTTGCCGCTCGCTCCACCATTGAATGCCTTTTGGATGCCTTCGAGTTTGTCCAGCACTTTTTTCAGTTGCGCGGGCTGGTTGACTTCCCAGTCCTTTTGCGGAGCCAGACGGATGCGCGCGCCGTTGGCGCCACCGCGCTTGTCCGAGCCGCGGAAGGTGGAAGCCGATGCCCAGGCCGTCGACACCAGTTCGGAAATCGACAATCCCGAGGCGAGAATTTTGCCTTTGAGATCAGCGACGTCCTTTGCATCGATCAGCTTGTGGTCGACAGCGGGGACAGGGTCTTGCCAAATGAGTTCTTCTTTCGGTACTTCGACACCGAGATAACGCGAGCGCGGGCCCATATCGCGGTGGGTGAGCTTGAACCACGCACGGGCAAAAGCATCGGCAAACGCTTCCGGGTCTTTGTGGAAGCGGCGCGAGATTTTTTCGTAGATCGGATCCATGCGCATCGCCATATCGGCGGTGGTCATGATCGGTGCGTGCCGTTTCGACGGATCGTGGGCGTCTGGCGCCATGTCTTTTTCGGCGACATCCTTCGCCACCCACTGGTAGGCGCCGGCCGGGCTTTTAGTCAGTTCCCACTCGTAACCGAAGAGAACATCGAAATAGCCATTGTCCCACTTGATCGGATTGGGCGTCCAGGCGCCTTCAATACCGCTGGTGATGGCATCGCCGGCTTTGCCGCTGCCATATTTGCTGGTCCAGCCGAGGCCCTGCTCTTCGATGCCGGCTGCTTCAGGCTCGGGGCCGATAAGCGCTGCATCGCCTGCGCCGTGGCATTTCCCGAACGTGTGGCCACCGGCTGTCAGCGCAACGGTTTCTTCATCATTCATCGCCATGCGGGCGAAGGTTTCGCGGATGTCGCGGCCTGAGGCGATCGGATCCGGGTTGCCGTCCGGACCCTCGGGATTGACGTAGATCAAGCCCATCTGCACCGCGGCCAGCGGATTTTCGAGATCACGATCACCTGAGTAGCGGCTGTTAGGCTTGTCGCTGGTCGCGAGCCATTCGCCTTCCGCACCCCAGTAAATGTCTTCTTCCGGTTCCCAAATATCTTCACGTCCACCGGCAAAGCCAAAGGTCTTGCCGCCCATAGACTCGATGGCACAGTTTCCGGCGAGGATCATGAGATCGGCCCAGGAGATTTTGTTGCCGTATTTTTGCTTGATCGGCCAGAGCAGGCGGCGCGCTTTGTCGAGGTTGGCGTTGTCCGGCCAACTGTTGAGCGGAGCAAAGCGTTGTGTGCCGGAGCCTGCGCCGCCGCGGCCATCGCCGATGCGGTAGGTGCCGGCGCTGTGCCAGGCCATGCGGATGAAGAGCGGGCCATAGTGTCCGTAATCAGCAGGCCACCAATCTTGCGAGTCGGTCATCAATGCGTACAAATCTTTCTTGACAGCCTGCAGATCGAGCTTTTTGAATTCTTCGGCATAGTTGAATTTCTTGCCCATCGGGTCGGAAAGGGAAGAGTTTTGGTGCAGAATTTTGAGGTTCAGTTGATTCGGCCACCAATCCCGGTTTGATGTACCACCACCGGCAATGGGATTGTGTGCTACCGGGCATTTGCCATTATCACTCATGCTATTTCCTCCTTGATTATTATTTGAATGTATACCGAGTTTCATCAGGTACAATCAGTGTGCACGTCGGTATAAAACAGATGATTTTATTGAAATGTTGGATTTTGCGACAATCTGAATAACATAGTATTTATAGATGCTTTTTTCAATATGAATCGACAGATTTGTCAGGTTTTTTGTTCTGCTTTCACTACCGGATGCTTTTTCGATTCATCCACACATGCCACTTCTAAAGGGGATTGAGATATTTATAGAATCACAAGCGATCAGTGGAGTGGGGCTGTCCCAAAACGAACTGTAAGGAATCGGCGTGTCCTGATGCAGGGGCATTGCGCGCCATCCCGCTACCACATAGTGTACGATCACTCCAAAATCCTGAGTTTTACCCGTTGTGCGAATGAAATAAGCCGTTGATGAGCACAAAATGGCCCAAATTGTCATGCCGGAGGCATCTATTTTGCCGTTTCCGCGGAATCTAGCGAAGTTTCCTCACGATGCCGAATGGATTCTTCCTGAATGACAAGAGTACTATTTCCAGATAAAAACAATGGTTTATCCAAAAAGACTATCGCAAAAACAATTCGCGCAACGCGTTAAGTTTTGGGACAATCCCCTGACTAACCTATGGTTTATAACGGTTCTCAAACTCCTGTGATTATACAGCATGCTTGAATCATTTCTACAGTTGGCATGCTACTGACCGCAACGATCACACTGAATCTGCACCGGGCCGAGCAAGCCAGATGGTTGCAGATGCCAGTCATCGCGGATTTTGATGTTGGTGCGGGTGAATTGCTCTTGCTGCGGCTTGCCGCGGTCGCCGATCAATCGGTTGATCCAGTTGTTGACAACCGTGATTTTGAGTTGGTTATTACCCGTTTGCAGCGCTCCGCTGATGTCGACGCGGAACGGCTTGGTCCAGACCGTGCCGACATCGTTGCCATTCAATTCGATCGCCGCAATGCCGGTGCCGGCCACCTCGTTCAAGGTCAGCCAATAACGAGCGCCCTCCGCCACCTGCGCCATTTCAAAGCCAGTGCTGTACGTTGCCGGGCCGGAGTAATGTTTGATACCTGGATTTTCCGACTGTGTCCAATCCATGAGTTCGGCGAATTCCACCGATTGTGGCCCACCCCACGAGGTATCGAAGCTGACTTGCCACGGCCCTGCTATCTCAGCGATGGTGTGCCGTTCCGGGAAATTGACCGCGTCCACCTTTACAGACGTGTCGCTGATCTCGCCGTCGAAAACTATGAAGTACGATTCGTACGGCTCGAATTGCAGTGGCACTGTCGTCTGCTCAGCACCCACATCGAACGCGTTGACCTGGCGGGTACTGCCGGTCACCGGATCCCAGATGTGTGGCTGCTTGCCCGCCACCCGAAAGCTTGCCTCGATTTTCTGGGTCTTTTCTTCTTGATTGCTGACAAAATAGACATCGGCCGAGCCAATTGTGTAGTGAATATAATCGAAATCAGCCGTTTTCTGAGCAGGGGAGAGCTGAAAGTCCTGCGGGATGCCGAGCTCCTGCAGCAGCTCATGTGCGGAATAGCCCCAGACCAACTTGCCTTTGCCAATGGTCGCCTGGCCTTGCTCGCCGGGCTGCTTACCCCAGAGTTTGTCGGCGAGCTCATGGAATTGCTGCTGCGCGGATTCACCGCCGACCTGACTGACCAATCGCTCCGGCTTCGGCCCTGAAATCGTCGCGCCGTCGTGCAACAGAGCTTCCAATTTTACCAATACAGCGAAGGACAGAACTTTGTGATCGGGCAGGGACAGCATCCGGTAGCGAATGCCGCCGGGCACAACGATCTCGCCATCCACAACCTTGAGTTGCAGCAGCACGTCTTCGTTGGTGGTGTCGTAATCATAGCCGGGCAGCACACCGGCAGGATCGGATTCTTTGCGGGCGGCAATATTGGGTACATGGTCGCCGTAATAATGCAGCACATCAGCGACGAACTTGCCGCGCTGGGTGACCAATTGAACACGGCTCATGTAATCGATGAACGTGTCGGAATACTCCCACCAGGTGACCTGCGGATTCATGTGGGTGCCGGCGAAATACTCCTGCCCCGGTATGCCCATTTCCTGCGGCGAGTTGGTGAAGGTGTGGACATAAATCAGGTTGAGGCCGGAGCAGAATTCGTGATCCATCGCCGGTTTCAATTCCTGCCACAGCACATCGCTCCAGTGCGGTTTGCGCAGCGAAGTGAACGATTCGGCAGCGACAAGTTGCTTGCCGTAAATGTGCGCTGCTGAAGCCGCCTGTTTGACAAAAAATCGCTTCTCCGGCCCGGGGCGATGCGGGCTTGGAATCCAGAATTCGCTCATGGTAATGGCGCTGTGCGAGTAGTTTTTGATGCCATCCATCGGGCCTGCATGCGGGCCGGAGCTCTCGGGCTGGATGCCCATGTTATACTCTGCAGCGCGTTCAGCAAAAATTTTGTAATGATTATCCGAAACGCAGGCAGCGATGGTTTTGCGCAGATCCGACAAAAAGGCGTTGCTGACCTCGCGATTTTCGATGATTTTGCCCGCGACGATGGGCAGGTACAAAATCGGATCGTAGCCACGATATTTTTTGAATTCTTCATCAAATCCGGGACTCCAGTTCATGCCGCCGCATTCCCAACTGTCGGTTTCCAAATTTTTCAGGGTGGTTCCGGCGTGTGCACCGGCGGCTTGCAGCAACGGATCAACCACTTCGTCCCAATACTGGTTGAACGCGTCGGCGCTCAGGTAATCGAGTACGTGTCCCTTCCAATTATCGCTCGAAGTGGCGACATGGGCTTTGGTGGGGGTGTAACCGAGGCGCAGAATCGTCCATTTACCTGGCGGAGCATCCCAAATGAGTTTTCCATCCGTGCTCATGTGCGCTGTGATGTTGACGATGTCCTGCAGGCGGGCGTCTTGCTCACCCGGCTCAGCGGGAATATCATTGAGTAAAAAACGGCAATCGGGTGCGGAGCCGCCCAATTCGCGCACACCGGTTTTGGCGGCAAGATTGTCAATCGGCTTGCGCGCCATTGCAGCGGGGGTGGGGTAGGCCAGCACACAAATGTCCCGATAGTAATCATCATTGTTTTCAGGGATGGGCAGGTACTTTTCGATGCTTCCGTCGCTCGTAGCCTGCACCTCCGACCACGTGAGCTGTTTCGCCGCCTGCTCGAGCGTGACGGTCGGGCCGCCGAGATTCCATCCGCTCTGGATCGACAAGCCCAATTCCAAATCCAGCCGTTTGGCTTCGTCGAGGGCGTGCAGGTAGAGCTCGGTCCATTCCGGGCTGGAAAACATCGGACCGTTGGGCACAGGATTATCCGGCCCCCACCACAATTCGGTGCCGGCATCAAAAATCATCGCGCCGCTGTAGCCCTTGTCGTGCATCGCCTCCAAATCGCGGGTGATGGACGCTTTGGTGACGTTGCTGTTGAGCCACCACCACCAGCAGCGAATGCCGGCCTCGCGTGGCGGCTGCGCAAAATCCGATGCCAATTGGGCTAAATTTGTTTCGACTGATTGTTTGCGCTGACAAGATAGGCTGGTCATCAAAAGAATGGCGGAGAAAACGAAGCAAAATTTTTTCATGGTGAGCGGCTCTTTCGTGCGATTGTGGATGGCGTTTTGTCGAAAGATAGTGGCCGGAACAGATTGGCGTCCCTGAACACAAACGGTTCAAAGTGGCGAGATCGAATTTGAATGTCAAGACATTTCGGGCAGCAGCTGGGCAAGTTCATGTGCCAAGGGATCGTAGGGGGGCAGTGGGTGGATGTTCAAAATCAGCCACAAAATGTACGGCGATATTGCTGACAAATTGCTATTTCGCGAGAGTTCGATATAAACAAAACATCGAGTCGTTCAGCCCGAGCGTAGTCGAGGGCGATCTGGAGTTTCTGTGCCTCACGCTCAAACCTTTGATGGTTCGGCTACGCTCACCATGAAGATGGCTGCCTGTTGGATTGAAAAAAGCTTGCGTCGAACTCATGTTATTTCAGCCGGTTCTTTTCCAGTTCCAACATCGCCTCCGCATAGCGCGTTCCGAGCAAGAGCATGCTTTGCCGGTCGAAATGCCAGCGATCGTAGGTTTTGAGCCCAGCTGAACTGGCGAAATTTCCTGCGCGAACCACCTTGGGAAGCTGTGCGATTTGCTGATTGATTGCCGGCACATCGTGAACTTGCCCGGCAACGAATGGTAGGTTCGGCGTTCCCAAATCCCGGCGCAAATCGGCAATCAGTGTTTGCAATTTCTCGAGATACCCGTCAGGATTATTGCGATTGGCTTCGCCCTGATGCCACAGAATCCCCTTCAGTTCGCCGGTTTCCCTGGCTTTGTTGGTACGCCGCACGGCCTCTTGATAAAACTCGGTGCCCTTTTGCCACTGTTCGATTTTGGTGCCGCCTTTCGCGTTCACCACAAGCCCGATGGTGCGGCTGCTGTCGGCTTCGAGCATGGCTTTCGCAAAGCCGTAGCCGGGATTCAGCTTCTGCATGCCGAGGTCTTTGCGGATGGTCGAATAGCGGTTGAGTGGATTTTGTGCCGGCTCCCACTGATCCTGATCGTTGAGCAAAAAGCAGCGCGCCAGGACAGCGGAATCTGCCTCGGCAATCGGCGCCCGTCCCGCCATATTGGACTGGCCGATGAGCAGGTAAATGTGCGTTGGCTTTGTTTGTTGTTCGTGAAGGCTTTCCTGCGCAAAAATCGCTGTTGAGATGAAAATGCAGATGCTCAGCAGCATGATGAATTTTTTGGCCATTGGGGACTCTTAGATTTGTGATTAGGAAAAGGGACAATAATCATTGGCGCGTCAGCAAAATAGTTTTGGCTGTGCAAGGCTTACTCCAGACGCGAAGCATTTGTTCTAGCCCCAGAAACAGCCGTATTCATCCTCATCGACTACGCGCAGAAATGTTTCCAGTTTTTTTACTTCCGGTTTTGGTTCATAACCATGCCATTTCATATCCGCTCTTTGCCAGTAAATTTTCCAAAGTTGCCGCGACTTGAGATAAGTGGCTTTCGCAACCGGAACTTCAACTTTTTTATTCGGCTCGCGCAAAAATGGTCGAATTTCAAATATTTCTACGCTTTGTTGCTGTATGCGAAAACCGAGATCGGTATTGTCTCGCAAATGCACCGGTGGGCGGCGCTCTTGAATAAAAGCATCTACCAGTTTCTGGTATTTTTTCATTTCAAATTCGGAAAACGCCATATTTCCCTCATCCTTATAGATTTCCATCGTGCAAGAGCAAAATTTCATCTGGCTGCTCTTTCGCAGGCTCTTTAGTTACTTCACGCCTTGCGATGCCCGAGCAGCCGGGCAGGCAAAAACAACACCGTGCGCAAAAAGGCAAACACGGCATCGACAGTGATGCCGATCAGCCGGAACGGTAAAGTCAACAGCCACACAACCGGCCACAGAAAAAGCGCCAGCAACGCCAGCGGCCAGCACAAAACGAACAAGACGCACCACCCCAAAAAACCAAGAAATGCTGTCATCGGATCATTCCCGTCCTTTCTTCAATTGGCGGCAAGGATGCGCTACAAGGCGATTTTGCAGCGGTTTTGTCCATCGTTCGATACATCGCAGTGCAAAATTATCAAAAAATTGTTTTAAAATCAAGCAATGCAGTCTGGCCAAAATCCATCTGAACACCGATTACCGAAAACGGTGCCCGTGACTCATCCTCCAATCCGCTTCCTTTTCTGCAAAAATTTCGTCAAGGCGAGATCGAAGGGGGCGTCGGTGGGGAGCAGCTCGTAGTCTATGTTGTTTTCGCGGCAGGATTTTTTGATGCGGTCAAGGTAGTCTTGCATCATTTTGCGGTAGGCGCCGCCAATGTGCGCCGGCTGGGTGCTGATTTTCGCGCCGGTCTCCATGTCTTCAAAAATGGCGTCGTTTTTAAAGGCAAAACTGATTTCGAGCGGATCGAGGGTGTGGAACACGATCACTTCGTGGTTGCGGTGGCGGAAATGCTTCAGCCCTTGCAGCAGCTCGTCCGGATTCTCGTCGAACAGATCGGAGAACAGGATGATCAGCCCGCGCCGCTTGATGCGCTCGGCAATGTTGTGCAGCGTCGCAGCGATGTTGGTGCTTTTAGCCGGCTGCGTGTGCTCGAGCTCCTGCAGAATGCGCGTCAGGTAGGTGCGCACCGAGCGCGGCGGCAGCAGGCGGTGGATGCTCTCGTCGAAGCTCACCAGCCCGACCGCATCGCGCTGCCGGATCATCAGATAGCTGAGCGCGGCTGTCAGGTAGCTGGCGTACTGGTATTTGCTGACCTCGCCACTGCCGTAACCCATCGAAGCCGAGCGGTCGAGCAGCAAAAACGCCTTGAGATTGGTTTCTTCCTCGAACTGCTTGACGTAGAAGCGGTCGGTTTTGCCGTAGACTTTCCAGTCAACGTGCTTGATGTCGTCGCCGGGCATGTACTGGCGGTGCTCGGCAAACTCGACCGAAAAGCCGTGGTACGGACTTTTGTGCAACCCGGCCATGAAGCCTTCCACCACCAGCCGCGCACGCAATTCCATGCCCGCCAGCCGCGACACCACGCTCGGATTCAGATACTTGCGATAGATGTTTTGATCAGCCATTTTGAATATCCAATTGCAGTTCGTCCTCATCCAAATCGATCATCGCCACACCGTATTGGTGCAGGCTCAGCAAAAAGGAGACGCTATCCATTCCGGCCAGTTTTGCCGCCATCCCAGACGACAATCGTTTCATTTCAAAAAGCTTGACCGCCATCGCCATCTTTGCTTCCTGCTCGAACTGAACTTTTGTCATCTGCATCGCATCCGGCAGGGCATCGGGATATTCGATTATTAGTTTTCGCATGGTTCTTTTGAATTAGCGCCAAATTTTTAATTATCCTGCCACCATTCATAATTTTGAGGATCAGGCAATATTTCGCATAAGCTGTCCATTTTTCGAGCAAAGTTCAATCTTAGCACTCGGTCATTTTTCAATTTGACTGTATAGTCATTGATATATTCAGAGATTTTTTTTAAAAAATTGTCTCTTAAAATGCTCTTAATATGATTTTCTTTTACTATGAGCTTATCGCGGCCTTGCGAAATATTTATTTTCCAATCGTTCTTAGTACAGGCTTCATGCAACAAGGCACATCTTACATTTTTATAGAAATCGTCTGCACAAAAGGGAGGTAGAGAGCCATCTGTTGTATAAAAAGTGCCTTCAAAGATTGCCGCAGTTTTTAAGAAGTCTATATAAAAGCTGCTGCTATTTTTGTATTCATACGTCGGTTGGTTTCCTTGCTTTAAATAATTGTGAATTTTGCCGTTCCTTATAGCAGCCAAGTGTTCGAGCAAAATGCAGATTATGCTAGCGATTGTAAATCCTTCACCTTGATAATTTGGTGGAATTTCGTTGAGTGGATCCAAATATCTTTTATTTAGCCTTTTCTTAAACCACTCGATTGCTTTCTCCCAATCTTCATCAAAATTATCGAGCTTTTTATTTAGACTGGCACGAAGTATTTTCCAATCATTAAGCTTAAATCCTCCCATATCCAGATTGTCGTTGTTGCTAACCAATGTTGTAGAATTCATGTTGCTCCTTTCTTCGTTCTCGTCAACGACCGTCTTTATTTTTTTGAGGTCATCTATATAATACTGTGGAAGACAATACTCTTTTGCGCCAGTTATTACTAGGTTTACATACCAATCATAAGGCAATAAATCCGAAACAATGTAATTATTATTTGTGATATAGGCATCGGCTCTTAATGTTCGATTTTCACAATGCACGTTTACTGTTTTTAGATCATAGCCTTCTCCTAATCCTTCATATTTGTCTAACTCTGCTCTGTCAGCTGGATTTATCTCAAAAATTACTCCCCATGTTTTATCCTTGGTTTTTCCTGTATAAAAGCAATCAGCTTTCGATGAACCATCTTTGCTTTTCTTATGGAATGCAATCTTGTGTTTGTTGACGAAGCCTTTATCAATATATTTTGCAGATTTCACTCTTTTATAAAGTCGCTTGGAGTACATATTTGAGCCATAAGCAAAAATTTTCATTTTCGTCGTCCTGATGTCTAATCAATGTATGTAGTGTAAAATCCAAAAAGTAGCGCCTACCTACAATCTCACCTCTTCCAGCAGCCGCTTCACAATATCCACGGTGCCAATGCCGTCGGCTTCGGCGTTGAAGTTGTTGACGATGCGGTGCCGCAAAACCGGCACAGCCACGGCGCGCACATCGTCGATGTCCGGGGTGGGGCGGCCGTCGAGGATGGCGCGGGTTTTGGCGCCCAAAATCAGGAATTGCGAAGCACGCGGACCAGCGCCCCAGTGCGTCCAGTCTTTGATGAACTGCGGGGCTTTTTCGTAGCTCGGTCGCGTGCTGCGCACCAGATTGACCGCGAATTCCACCACATTGTCTGCAACCGGCACCCGCCGTACCAGCTTCTGCATCTCGATGATTTTATCGGCGCTCAGTTTGTGCTCGAGCACGGCTTTGTAGGAGCCGGTGGTCGACTTGACGATGGTTTTTTCTTCGTCGAACGTCGGGTAGTCGACCCACAGGTTGAACATGAAGCGGTCGAGCTGAGCTTCCGGCAGCGGGTAGGTGCCTTCCTGCTCGATGGGGTTTTGGGTCGCCAGTACGAAGAACGGCTCCTGCAAGGTGTAGGTGGTGCCGGCGGCGGTGACTTCGTGTTCCTGCATGGCCTGCAGCAGCGCCGCCTGGGTTTTTGGCGGCGTGCGGTTGATTTCATCGGCGAGCACGATGTTGGCGAAAACCGGGCCTTTGATAAATTTGAAGGCTTTTGAGCCGGTGCTGTGGTCGTCTTCGATGATCTCGGTGCCGGTGATGTCGGACGGCATCAAGTCCGGTGTGAACTGGATGCGGCTGAAGTCGAGCTTCAGCACCTGCGCCAGTGTGCTGATCAGCAGGGTTTTGGCCAGGCCGGGCACACCGACCAGCAGGCAATGGCCGCGCGCCAGCAGGGAAATCAGCAACTGGTTGATGATCTCTTCCTGCCCGATGATGACTTTGCCGATTTCTTTGGTGAGACTTTTATAGGCTGCATTCAATTCCTCGACCGCAGCGAGGTCATTCTGCTCTGGCATGTATCCTCCAAATGGTTGTCAATGGATCATATTTTTTGAACCGCGGAGATCGCGGCGTGCGCAGAGAAAGATTTTTTTAGCTCTGCGTGCTTTGCGAGCTCTGCGGTTTTTGTCGATATTTGAGCTCAGAATGTCACATGATTAAATATAAAGCTAAGAGCGCTAATCAATTTCTTTTCAAATTTTTGTCAGAACGAATTACTCAAATGTTTAAGATTCCTTCACGTTCAAGGACTTGTCTTATTTGTTCAAATTCGGCTTTAATGTTGCCTTTTGGAAAACGAATTTGCCCTAATCCATTGATATTTGAAAATTCCTCACACCCTTCTTCAATTAGGACAATAGCCTTTGTGAAATCAAGTCGACCTTGGAAAAGGCCCGCTTCGTGAATTACATTTAATCGTGCATGCATTTTGCCGTCTGCCTGTTCATCTTCAGAAGTCATAACTATAAACGCAATCGCAGCATCATCTAACATTTGCGAAAGCCGGGCTATGTTTGTTATTCCTGCTACAGGCACTCTATTGAATTCATCCCAAGGTAATCCCAGCCTATCTTGAATAAAATCTTTTAAGTCTCTCCAAATGTTCGATCTCCCATGCCCAATAAAAACCTTTGTCCCAATTTCACGATTTCTTTTCGCATACCTGTCGCGTTTTTCTAAATGCGATGCCGCTCCTCTTGCAATTTTGACTAACTTGCTATACGAATCTGATGGTTGCTGAAGAGCCATGACATCGGCCAAAACTGAAATGTGAGGCGGAGTCTGTACACCCTGCCCAATAGTAATAGTATCTCTTGTCATAAATTTACCGGAAGGCTGCCAATAGTTTATGAAGTCAGAAGCGTGAAAAATCTCCAACTTTTCAGCTTCTAACTTTAATCGTCCTAGAAACGGATCATTTCGTTCTTCAAGTGCAGTGGATAATACTGATATTACTTCGTTACGGTCATCATCAAAACTTCTTCGAGCCGAATCAGCGATTTCTTCCACAGCCATCAAGTCGGGATTACCGGCAATATCAAATACTCTACTTTGTACCTGATCACAATCATGTTCAACCCAATCGCCTACCGTTGCATTAATGAAGCTTTGATCCATTAAGCCCCACTCACTACTAAAACGCGCATTGGGTGGTGGATGCTGTAAATTACGATAATAAACGCGAGAATGATATCCAAGCCATGAACCACTCCATGATTTACCAACTTGTTTTGCGGCTTCTTCGAGCTTCTCAAGTGGGTTTTTAATCTCTGGATTATCGATTTCCTTTGCAATTAAATCGAATCGATCAGCGATTCGAAATAAATCTTCATAAATTTCAGCCATTCCAATATCCTGTTGTATTATTATCCTTAGTACCACTGCTGTAAAGATTTGCTGAAAGTATAAAAGCGTGCAATTCCTGCCCGCCTTAAATCCGGTTTTCTCAACCAATTAAAGGTGCTCAACTTAGCCAATCCCCCCCAGAAAGTCAATAAATTTCCTTGCTCGGGAGAGCGCGGGATTGTACATTTGCGACATGCTGAAAACACAACTCAAAGGGCTGTCTTTGCCCGAGCTCGAAGCCTTCGTGACCGAACTGGGCGAGAAGCGCTTTCGCGCCAACCAGCTCTATTTATGGATGTACAACCGTCTGGCCACGACTTTTGATGAAATGACCGATCTGTCGGCCAAATTCCGTCAACAATTGCAGCAACAGGCCGATCTGAGCGCGGTGACCCTCGAAACGGTGCAAAAATCCGGCAGCGACGACACGCAGAAATTTTTGTTCAAATTGCACGACGATGCCCGTATCGAAAGCGTGCTGATGGCGGAAGGTGACCGCCGCACGCTGTGCATTTCTACCCAAGTCGGCTGCCCGATCGACTGCAAGTTTTGCGCGACCGGCGCTATGGGCCTGAAACGCAATTTGACCAGCGGCGAGATTGTCGACCAGATTTTGCATGCCGCGCGCGCAAGCGACAAACCGCTCAGCAACATCGTGGTGATGGGCATGGGCGAGCCGATGCTCAATTACGACAATCTCATGCAAGCCTTGGCGATTGTGACCGACGAAGACACACTGAACCTGTCGCGGCGGCACATCGTGGTGTCGACCAGCGGCCTGATCCCGGCGATTCAGCGCTTTCAGGAAGATGGTCACAAATACCGGCTGGCGATTTCGCTCAACGCCACCACCGACGAGGTGCGCACCCAACTGATGCCGCTCAACAAAAAATGGCCGATCCGCATGCTGATGCAGGCCGCCCGCGATTACGCCAATGCCTCGCGGGAAATCGTGACTTTTGAGTATGTTTTGCTGGCGGGGATCAATGATTCGGTGGAAGATGCGCGGCGCTTGCGGCAGCTGGTAAACGGCATTCGCTGCAAAGTCAATCTCATTCCGTACAACGCCACACTGCGGCATTTTCGCCGGCCGGAGCAGGCTGCGATCGATGCATTTTACAGCGAAATGCGATCGCTGCCGTGGCCGGTCACCGTGCGCTGGAGCAAAGGCGTCGACATCGATGCGGCCTGCGGGCAATTGGTGACGAAAGCAGAAGGCGCTATTTAGGCTTGAAAGAGTTCACGCAGAGTCGCGAAGGTGCAAAGTTTCGCCAAGAAGATCTTTGCGAATGCTTTGTTTCTCTGCGACCCTGCGTGAACTCTCCTTTTATTGTGCTTCCCAATCTCAGTGTAACGCAATCACCAAAATAGTCACACAAAGGATGGGCACTATTCATCTAAACCATTCACAATTCTTTCGATACCATCTTTCATGACTGGCACGTTGAAATTGAGCAGCAAACCCAGCTTGCAATTGGTTTGCCGCAAATAGGTCAAGACTTGCTTTTTGAAGATGGGTAAAACCACATCAACAGACTTTACCTCAATAACCACTTTGTGTTCAACCCAGATGTCGATGCGGTACATGCTTTTCTGGATGATTAAATCTTTGTATTAAAGTGGAAGCGCAATTTGCTGCTCGATGCGCAAGCCATTTTGTTTGAGCTCGTGACAAAGACATTGCTCGTAGGCTGATTCAAGCAAGCCTGGCCCCAAATGACGATGGACTTCAATAGCCACGCCAATAATTTTGAAGGACAACTCATTTTCGGTCATCTTTCCCCCATTTCTTCAAAAAGTAAAAAGAAAATCCTTTGCGCACCCTTTGCCTTTTCGCGCCTTTGCGTGAGTCCGGCACTTGCAAAAATTCTCTATTTCAACTCAACTTCCGTCACGCCGTAGTCCCCCTGGCCCATGGCGGCGATGTCGAAGGCCGCAACATTGGGGTGGCTTCTCAGGTGATCGGTGATGGCTTTGCGCAGAGCGCCGGTGCCTTTGCCGTGCAAAATGCGCACACGCTCCCAGCCGTACAGCAGTGCATCGCTCAAATAGCTGTCCACTGCTGCGATAGCATCTTCCGCGCGCATGCCGCGCAAATCAATTTGCTGTGAAATATTTTCCGGCTTGACGATACTGATGCGCCCGGTGTTTTGGCGCGCCGGAGCTTCACTGGTCTGCAACTCCGTAACCGGCACCCGCAGGCGCAGGCTGCCGACCTGAATGTGCACACGCCCGCTGTCGTCCGGTCTCTCCAGCACGGTGACCTGCGAGTTTTGCTTGCTCCAGCGCAGTGACATGCCGGGCTGGATGTCGTTGGCCTCAACAGTTTTGCCCGCTGCAGATTTTGGCGCTTTCGGTTTGCGCTCGAGTTTTTTGCGTTCCTGGGCCAGGTTCTGTTTTTGCGCTTCAATTTGCTGCTTGGCTTCGCGAATCGCTTCCCGGGACGCTTGCTGTTCGCGAATCGAGCGGATGGTCTGCTCAATCGTAGCATTGGCTTGTGCAATAATGGCTTCAGACTGCTCGATAGCCTGTTTTTTGAGCTTGCGTTCGTTCTCTGCCAGCTCGTCCGCGCGGTCTTTGTAGAGCTTGGCCAGGCCGGTGAGCCGGGTTTCTTCCAGCTTCAAATCCTGAATCAATTTTTCCTGCTGCTGGATTTTGTCGCCGAGGTCGGCAATGAGATGCTCGACTTTTCCCTTTTCGCTGCCGACCAGTTGCCGTGCCGCTGCGATAATGGATTTTGACAAGCCCATGCGTGCGGCAATGTCGAACGCGTAGCTCGAGCCGGGAACACCTGGACGAAATCGATAGGTTGGCTGCAGGGTGTCGTTATCGAAAATCATGCTGCCATTTTCGACGCCCGCGGTTTCATGTGCAAAGGCTTTGAGCGCACCGTGGTGGGTGGTGGCGATGCAGCGGACATTTTTTTGCAAAAAATGGCTCAGCACGGCTACGGCCAGCGCACTGCCTTCGTCGGGATCGGTGCCGGAGCCCATTTCATCGATGAGGATCAAATCATTTTGTTGCGCCAGTTCCACCATTTGCCGCAAATTTGCCGTATGCGAGCTGAAGGTTGACAAATCATTTTCAATCGATTGCTGATCGCCGATATCGACGAACAGGTTACCCATGATGCCGATTTCAGAGTCTGCGCTGGCGGGAATATGCAGCCCCATACGCGCCATCAGCACCAGCAGGCCGACCGTTTTCATCGCAACGGTTTTGCCGCCGGCGTTCGGCCCGGTGATAATCAGCACATTAAAGCGCTTGCCGAGTTCGATCTGCAGCGGCACGACGCGTTGGCCGTTTTCGGAATTTCGGAATTTTTCCAGCAAAAGCGGGTGGCGGGCCGCGTACAACACCAGGCCACCGCGATCGTTGACAGATGGCGGATTGCAGTCAAAATCGCGGGCAAAATGCGCTTTGGCTTGCAGCGCATCCAACGCAACCAGCGCATGGTAATTGATCAGCATGGGTTGGCGCACTTCTCGTGCCTGTTCGCTCAGCTCAGCTAAAATGCGGTCAATTTCATGGCGCTCTTCCGCCTGCAGTTGCCGCACACGATTGTTGTACTCGACCGTCTGCACCGGCTCGATAAAAAGCGTCTGACCGCTGGCCGATTGGTCATGCACCACGCCATTGATTTTGCTACGAAACTCATCTTTGACCATCAACACCAGCCTGCCGTCACGCATGGTGATGAGTTGCTCCTGCAACATCGATTTTTCCGACGCTTTTTTCAGAATGTGCTGCAAATGGGTGCGTGCTTTTTGCTGCACGCTATCGATTTCGCGCCGGATGCGGCGCAGGGCGGGGCTGGCTGAGTCCAAAATTTCGTGGCTGGCAAAATCGATGGCCTGCTCGATGCTTTTTTCAAAACCACGCTGCGGCACGATATGGCTGCACTGCTGCCACAAGAGCGGGTACGTTTCTTTGTGCTCGCTACACTGCTTCTGTACGTTGCGGGCAATGCGTGTCATCACAGCGAGGGCGGCCAGGTTTTGCGGCAGCAGAACCGAACCTGCAAGTTTGAGTTGCGAAAAGATCGTCTCGAGCTCGGAAAAGGTTTCGACAGGCAGGCTTTCGCCATCATCGAGCAAGCGTCGATAAGCTGCGACGGTTTGCAAGCGTGCGTCGATTTGTTGCGGATTGACGGCGATGGTGGTGTTTTTAATGTCGGCAGCGGCCATCGGAGTAAGCGCGTAGCGGGCGACGAGTTCAAGAACTTTGGGCAGCTCCAGCTCTGCCGCAGCCTTGGCAAGGGGGGTTATTTGTCGGTGTTCTCCAGCCATTTTCCAGCTTTATCTGATCCCAAATCGAGTAACAAATTCATCATTGAGCTATCGACTTCTGCACTTTTGTACTGGCTGGCCACATCCTCGAGAAAGCCGACAAAGCGCTTGTTGCCGGGAATGAATGCGCGAATTTGATCGTAAATGAATGGCGCAATTCCTTCGACGATGCGGTGCATTTTTGATGTTTCAACCTGATTCTTCAGCACCAGCGTAAAAGGTGATAATGTAAGCAGCAAGGCAATCAGGCTGGCAACAGTGGCGCCCTTGGCCAGGCCAAGCACGCCACCTACAGCTTTGTTGAGCGCATCGGCGAGCCGAAGTGTGGCATGCTTGTGCACCCAGGTCTCGGCGTATTTGAGCACAAAAAGAATAGAGCTGAAGACAAAGAAAAACACCAGCACAGCGCTTTTTCCCGCAGACAAGCCGAAAAGGTCGCTGACTGCAGGCGCCAGTGGCTCGAGCGCACGTAGCGAAAGCGCCAGCGCGAACAGAACGCCGATAAAGCCGACCAGTTCATGAAAGAAGCCTTTACGAAATCCCTTTGCCGCAAAATACAGCAGCACGACAACGAGCGCAATGTCGAGGTAATTGATGGACACACTACTCTCCAAATGGATTTTCGTAATGAATTTTTTGCAGCGAGCTTTTTTTACAACAAGTCGTCGTAAACTCTCGCGGCTTTTTGTGCTTCGTTCTTTGTCTTTATTTTGAAATACAAAGCCAAAAGTACAAAGGCCAACGAGCTACTGCAACTTTGTGCGGACTAGCTGCTGTACCAGTTTGCCATCGGCGCGGCCACGCACCTGCCCCATAATTTTGCCCATGACCTTTCCCAGGTCTGATGGGCCGGCAGCGCCGGTTTCAGCGATGGCTTTGTCGATGATGTCGCTGATCTCGGCCTCAGAGAGCTGCTGAGGCAAGTAGGTTTCGATCACGGCCAGCTCGGCTTTTTCGTTTTCTGCAAGCTCGTCGCGGCCACCTTGCTCGTAAAGCTTGATCGCTTCTCTGCGCTTTTTGGCCGCATTGTTGAGCACCGCCATCATTTCCTCTTCAGTCAACTCATCACCTTTGGCGATTTGGGCGTCTTTCATCTGGGCGCGCAACTGGCGGATGGTGCTGAGTTTGATTTTATCGCCACTCTTCATGGCAGACTTCATCTCATCGGTAAGTTTATCGAGCATATTCATTTCTGTACCTTTTGCTCAAATATGTATTGCAAATCATGCCCAGCCATAGCTGGATAGATCAAGGGCAGCGGTGCATTCGCAAAACGGGGTTCAAGCTCATTTTGTGAATGCACCATCATCTCTTTCTGTGCATTTGGCTTCGGATCTACTACAAACAAAGAACGCCCGGTCAAGCGGGCGCTCCATTTAAAACAAGACTGCTCATGTTATTTGTCCATCATCATGAGCTTGCGCATTTTGCGCCGTGCGGCGTTTTCTTTGCGCTTGCGTCTTTCGCTAGGTTTCTCGAAATACTGGTGCTTTTTGATATCAGAGATGATACCGGCCTTTTCGCAAGCCTTGGTAAAGCGTCGCAGTGCTTTCTCAAAATTTTCGCCCTCACGAACAACGACTCGGGGCATAAATTGACCAACCTCCTTTCAGAGTGAGATAGGATTTAAATCAGTGCGAAATATACTGTACTGGCCATGAATTTGCAAGTTGTTTTTCGCAATTTTCTGCTCAGATTGATGAAAAAATGACAAATTTAGTGATATTGTATTTTTGAATGCTGTCTGGATTTAACCCGGAGGCCAACCCATGTGGCGGCCACCGAGCAAATGCAAATGAATGTGAAAAACGGATTGGCCGCCCTGTTCGTTGCAATTCAACACAAGCCGATAGCCTTTCTCTGCAAGGCCTTCTTTGTCAGCAAGCTCAGTTGCCGTGCGCACCATTTTGCTGACCAGGTTGTCATCTGCGGGCGCCAACTCATTCAGTGTAGCGATATGCTTTCTCGGGATGACCAGAATGTGCACTGGAGCTTGCGGGCTCAAATCGCGAAACGCCACCACCGATTCATTTTGAAAAACAATATCTCCCTTTATCTCACCTGAGGCTATTTTGCAGAAAATGCAGTTTTCCATAACGGTCTCCTTAGTGATTACAATTGCGCACCGGGTGCAAAACTTGCTTTGCAAAAGCCCGCCTGCGCAAGGCAAGTCTTGCACTCCTGCATACGCTTGATAATTTCTCTCAAAATCGGCACGAAATCAGTAGAATTGCAAGTCTGCGGAGATTCAATTTCAGCACACTATTCTGTTTGTGCCTGAGCTTGTTTCGCCCGCTGCAATACAGGTCTTGCCGTCTCCAGGACGCTTCGTACTTCCAGCTTTTCCATGCAGTCATGTGTTTGGATTTTGCAGGTCACGCCATTGCAGCCAAGGCACGCCAATCCATTTTTTTGCACGATGGCATGTTGTTCGCCCCACGGCCCTTGCAGTTCCGGCACAGTCGGCCCGTAAATGCCGACCACCGGCGTACCGACCGCTGCTGCCAAATGCATCGGACCGCTATCGTTGCTTACCAGCATATCCACTTTAGCCAGCAGTGCCGCGAGCTTGCCCAAATCGGTGGCGGGAATCAGCAGCGCGTCATGCTGCATTTGCGCCGCGATTTGCTCGGCATCCGGTTTCTCGCCCGGCCCCCAAAACAGCAAGATTTTGCAGCGACTTTCATCTGCGAGCGTATCAGCAAGTTGTGCGAACGACTTTAACGGCCAGCGTTTGGTGTACCAGCCTCCGGATGCATTGATGCCGACCACGGTTTGGCCGACGATTCGATTCTCCGACCAAAACGATTCGGCAAACGCTGCGCTGATATCATCGATTTCATAATAAAGCCGGGTTGTTTCGATCGGCAATCCCAGTCCGCTGAGGGCGTCGAGATTGAACAGCACTTCGTGGACTTGATCGCCGCGCGGGGAAATAACTTTGTTATAGGCATATTTCCTGCCGCGAAATTCGAAGCCGACGCGAACCGGCGCACCGGTGGCCAGCGCAAGCAGTGCCGAGCGCGGATTGCCGAACAGGTCAAAAACCAGATCGTAGCGATTGGCGCGCAGACGTTTGATGAATTTCAGATTTTCGCGCAGACCGGCATGCCATGGCAGGTTGCTGATGTGGCTGCGGTTGAAAACAATCACTTCATTCAGGTCAGGATGATTTTTAACAATGGGGTAGCAGGGGCGTTCGGTTAAAAAGTCAATTTCGGCATCCGGGTAAGCAGCGCGCAGGTTTTCGATCACCGGCGTGGCCATGATGACATCGCCAATTGCACGCAGTTTGATGATGAGAATGCGGCGGACCGGAGCGCTGGACATGGTGCCTTACCTTGCTTTTTCCTTCCAGCCTCTTTGCCGCCAGGGCGAGGAAGCGGTGTGGCCGTCGAGTGGAGCGGAAAATTTTTGTTGCGTCTCTTCAAAATGGATGGTCGCAGCGATGGCGGCAGCATGCAGCTCGGTTTCCGATAAGCTGTTGAGTTGCTGATCTTCTTTGTCAAAGAATTCTTCTTTGACAAAATGGGTATCGAAATCGGCCTGCCGGAAGCGCTTGTGATCGATGACCCAGGCACAAAATGGAATGGTGGTCGCGACACCGAGTATGCGGTATTCGGATAGCGCTCGCCGCATGCGTTCGATGGCATGCTCGCGCGTGTCGGCCCAAACCACTAACTTGGAGATCATCGGATCGTAGTACAGCGAAATTTCGTCCCCAGAAGTGATGCCGGAATCTTCGCGCACGCCGGGGCCGTCCGGTTTGTCGAGATGGGTGATTTTACCAATCGAAGGCAGGAAGTTGTTACTCGGATCTTCAGCATAAATACGGCACTCAAGTGCATGGCCGTTCAGTCGCACATCCTGCTGCCCGAGCGGCAGTTTCGCGCCAGCAGCAATGTCGAGCTGCAAACGCACCAGATCGAGGCCTGTCACCATTTCCGTGACCGGATGCTCAACCTGCAGGCGGGTATTCATTTCGAGGAAATAGAAATTGCGGTGCTTGTCGACCAAAAATTCAATCGTACCGGCATTTGTGTAGCCGCAGGCCAGAGCAGCTTTGACGGCAGCCTCACCCATTTTCGTGCGCATTTCCGGATCGAGAATCGCGGAAGGCGCTTCCTCGATGACTTTCTGGTGGCGGCGCTGGATCGAGCACTCGCGCTCGCCGAGATGGATGGCGTTGCCGTGTTGATCGGCAAAAACCTGAAATTCGATGTGGCGGGGTTGCTCGAGATATTTTTCGATGTAGACTCTGCCGTCGCCGAAGGCTGACTGCGCTTCTGAAGAAGCGGAACGAAAACTGGAAGCCATGTCTTTTTCGCTTTCAACGATGCGCATGCCTTTGCCACCGCCACCGGCCGCCGCTTTGAGCAGCACGGGATAGCCCACCTGAGCTGCAGTTTTGGTGGCTTGTTCTACGCTTGAGAGCGGCTCGGCTGTACCGGGCACAATTGGGACGCCTGCCTTCTGCATGGCTTTGCGCGCCTCGGTTTTATCGCCCATGATACGCATGGCCGAGGCTGGCGGGCCGATAAAAACCAATCCGGTCTTTTCGACCTTTTCAGCAAAAACCGGATTCTCTGACAAAAATCCATAGCCTGGATGAATCGCATCGACATCAGCTTGTCTGGCAATTTTAAGGATGGTGTCCTGCTGCAGATAGCTTTCGCCGGCGGGTGGCGGACCAACGCAATAGCTCTCATCGGCCAGGCGGGTGTGCAGGGCGGTCCGGTCAGCTTCCGAATAGACCGCGACAGTTCGGATACCCATTTCCCGGCAGGTGCGGAGAACGCGCACAGCAATCTCTCCACGATTGGCGATGAGGACTTTGCGTATCTTGTTCATGAAAAGCTCTTCAATGCTTCCTTTTCATCATCAAATGCTTCGATCACGTGATCGAGTTTGGCGATACGGATCAGGCTGAGTACACGATTGTTGAGATTGACCAGCTTGCAGGTACCGCCATTGTCACGTGCGCGGCGGATGCCAAACAGGATCGCGCCGAGGCCAGAGCTGTCAGCGTATTCCACTTCTTTCAAGTCGATCAGGATCTGCGGCTCGTCCTGCTCTGCCAGTCCCAAAAGCTTGGTTTTTAAATCCGGCGCCAGCGTGGTGTCCAGGCGAGCATCGCCTAAACGCACAATCTTAATGACGCCACTTTCCTCGATGTTGAAATCCATTCTTTTTCTCCATAAAAGATAATTGAATTATCTGTGTAATGTGCAAATTTAGCTTATAGGGGGATATTACCGTGTTTTTTCTTTGGATTGTGCTCGACCTTGTTTTCCAACATGTGCAGTGCGCGAATCAGGCGTGGCCGCGTTTCTGCCGGCTCGATCACACTATCGATATAGCCACGTTCCGCAGCGATGTACGGATTGGCAAATTTTTCGCGATACTCGTTGACTAGTGATTCGACAGCAGCAGCTTTGTCTTTGGCTGCTTCGATCTCTTTCCGGAAAATAATTTCTACCGCGCCTTTCGGGCCCATCACCGCAATCTCGGCGGATGGCCAGGCAAAATTGATGTCGCCTCGGATGTGCTTTGAGCTCATGACGTCGTAAGCGCCTCCGTAGGCTTTTCGGGTAATGACCGTTATTTTGGGCACCGTTGCCTCACAATAGGCATACAGCAATTTGGCGCCGTGCTTGATGATGCCGCGCCACTCCTGGTCGGTGCCGGGCAGAAAGCCGGGCACATCGACAAAGGTGATGATCGGAATATTGAAGGCATCGCAGAAGCGCACAAAACGGGCTGCTTTCAGCGACGAATCGATATCGAGCACACCTGCCAGCACCGCCGGTTGATTGCCGACGATCCCGACAGATTTGCCACCCAAATGCGCAAATCCGACGCAAATATTGCCGGCATAGTGCTCGTGCACCTCGAAAAAATCACCATCATCGACAATGCGTTGGATGACTTCTTTAATATCATAGGGCTTGTTGGGATTATCTGGAACTGATGTGTTGAGACTTTCATCCTGGCGATCCACAGGATCTTCTGTTGCCAGGTCGGGCGGATCTTCAGCATTGTTTTGCGGGATAAAGCTCAGGAGTCTCTTCACATCCTGCAAGCATTGGACTTCGTTTTCAGCAATGAAATGTGACACGCCACTTTTGGATGCATGCGTTTCCGCGCCGCCAAGATCGTCAAAGCTGACATCTTCCTGCGTCACGGTTTTGACCACATTGGGACCGGTGACAAACATGTGGCTGGTGTGGTTGACCATAAAAATGAAATCGGTGATGGCTGGCGAGTAGACGGCGCCGCCTGCACATGGCCCCATGACGGCTGAAATTTGCGGCACCACGCCTGACGCCAAGGTATTGCGCAAAAAAATGTCCGCATAGGCGCCAAGACTGACGACACCCTCCTGAATACGTGCGCCGCCGGAGTCGTTCAACCCGATCACCGGTGCACCGTTTTTCATCGCCATATCCATAATTTTGCAAATTTTCGCACCATATGCTTCGGAAAGCGAGCCACCGAGCACTGTAAAATCCTGCGAAAAAACGTATACCAATCGCCCGTTGACGCGACCGTGCCCGGTGACGACACCATCGCCAAAATAGCGTTGCTTGTCGAGGCCGAAATCCTGAAATCGATGCATGACCAGCATGTCGAGCTCTTCAAAGCTGCCGGGATCAAGCAGCAAGTCGATGCGTTCACGCGCAGTGAGTTTGCCTTTGCTATGCTGTGCGGCGATGCGTTTTTCGCCGCCACCAAGCTTTGCTTGTTCTTTCAGTTCGCGAAGCTTGGCGATCTTATCTGAGTTTGACATAATGCATAAAATTTGTTTTAAATGGGTTTACCCCTGATGGCAAGTTTGCCAGCCAAATTAAAGCAAACTGAATAATATTAAAGATAGCGATAAAAATCAACAGCTTTTCATTGCCGCTCTGTTGCGCGAATCAATTCGGAAATGGTGACAAAGCGATATGTGTAGCCTCGCAGCTTGTCGATCAGGGCAGGGAGAGCCTGATATGCCGGATCATGGTCGCGAAGTGTGCCCAAATGCATCAAAATAATGCCACCGGCGAGTCCGCTGCTATCTTGTTGTGCGGCGATTGTAACCAGCCTTTGCAGAATTTCTTCGCTACTGTGATATGCTGCAGAAGTTGAATCGGCTACCCAATCCATGGTGTCAAGGCTTTCACTGGCGTGCTGGCCGCTGGTCCAGCCGACATGCCGATAACCCAATTCGGCTGCCCACTCCCGCAACTCCTGATTGTGCTCACCGTACGGAGCGCGCCAAAATGGCCGCATTTGTGCTCCGGTCAGGGCTGAGAATGCTTCACTGGTAGCGGTGAGTTGCTGCTGCAAAAAAGACCGATCGACGTGCGGCAGTGTTTGCTGGGTGCGATTTATCGCATACCTGGTCAGGTGCGGGTGGTCCCAGCTATGGTTGCCGATTTCGTGGCCGGCTTGCCAGATGTCGAATGTCGCTTGCGCATGCGTTTCGATAAATTTTCCGGTTAAAAACATGGTCGCACGCACATTTTTCTGAGCAAGCACGGCCAAAATAGGCGCAACAGCATTGGCCAGTGCACCTCCGTCAAATGTAAGTGCAACGGCTTTGCTGGTTGCCGGGCCACGCGAAAAGTCGTGAACGAGCCTGGTCGACAAAGACGGCGTCGCCGGCGCATCAAAATCTCCAAGAGCAGCAAAGCTTTTTGCCGGATCGATTGCGCGAAGGAGATATTGCTGACCGGGTGGAGGAAAGGGTAGATTTGAAAAAGCGAAGGAGCCGTCCGTAATCATTTGCGATTGCTGCATCTTGTCGCCCAGGGTGAGTGTTGCCATCGAATGCTGCTTTGCTTGACCTGCGATGTTGAGTGTCTGCTCATTAATCATTACACCATTGTCAGCCAACACAACAGGAGTTTCAGTGTTTTTCGCCGGGGAAGCGTTACCTTTTTGTTTGGCTTGAGTCGTATCCGCGAGCAACGCCAATTGGTAAGAAAGTGCGGTTACGCGTGATTCCAATCGTTTGATATGAATCAGCGCGAAGATCATATAGCCGGACAAAGCAAGGATGGTGGCAGAGGTAATGGCCGAACGCACCGATATACCGCGTGGGAGTGCTTTCCATTTTCGGAGAAGGTGTTTTCCGGCGAGTTTGGGTAGCGTTATAAAGTGATACTTCTTGTGGCATTTGTTGCTACAGAAAAGATGGCGGTTGGCTTTGTAAATGCAAGCGCTGCAAATCGGCCGGGCGCAGGATCGGCAGCGGCGCTTCGTTTTGACCTGGGGATGGTTTTTGCATGAATAAAGCAGCATGTACATCGCCGGATTCATAAATGTCCGGTGCGAAATCGCTGAACGATTGCAAGCGTTTCGGACAGGGTGAATTTTTCTACAATTGGGGCGTGGCTTGCAGGTAAAAATGTATAGCTACAGCACAAACACGCATCGCATAGCCAACATTACATAATACATGCCAGCTCGTCATTTGCAGTACAAAAAGATGGGATGTCACTATTCTTTATAAAAGGGCGGTTGTCGCAGTTGGGAACACTGTTTCTGTTTGCAACAGGCTGAATATTTGTTTTTTCAGGAAAAGTGATTTGGGTGTGCGTCTGATTTTGAAAAATTTGCTTGTAAATAATAGAGTTAGGCGATTAGGAAGTTGTCATATATCGAATCTGCGTGCTGGCATGGATGTTGATATATGGATATGCAACTGAAGCATTGCTGCGGATGACAGCGATGTTCGGTTTGATGATATAATTTCCATCCACCCTCCTTTCCTAAAATGGCGGTGATTTCACCGCCATTTTTTTTGCCTACTGGTAACGAACCTTCAGCTCGCCAATACCTGGTTTGACCTCGAGGTCGAGACCCTTGCGGTTTGAATCGTAGTTATCCGAATAATAATGATTCCCCGATTTGCGAAAATTCCCGGAGACATTGACATCTGAGAGAAACAGGAATTTGCGAACAGATAGTTTGACACCGAGGTTATCGGGGAGGAAAATGTCGGTTTCACCGATGTCCAGATCGATCATAGCATTGGCGCTCTCTGGCAAATCTCCCGTAAAGTCGATGTCCAGCGCACCGATGCCATTGTCTATGTCTGCATTGCGAAAACGCGCATTGCCCAGATTGCGAAGCTGGGTTTCCCCCACTTTGATATTGATGTCGAGGGAGTTCATCACAATTTTGTTGGGTTCTGCAAAATCGACCACGACTTCACCTGCAAAGATTTTCAAGCGAAAATCGCGCAATGACAGGCCGCCGATATCCATTCGAACCTCGCCTGCTTTAATTTTGCTGCGCATTTCCAACTCGACGTTGGCCGGCAGCCAAACTTCAATTTCCGCTTTGCCATCATTGTTGTCGGTATCAACCCAATCTTTTTTGTCGAAAAAGAATGTGAGGGTACGATTGTTTTCGCTGAAGTCGAAATCATAATCATATTCGTTCATAGAATAATCGATTGCGAAATCGATTTGCGCTGGATTTGAGTTTCGCTTCACTGCAACCTGGCCAGCATCGATATTCAATTCAAGGTAAAACGGCTCATCACCTTTGATGTCGAATGTTCGCTCGATTTTTTCCATTCTATTCTGAGAAAATAATGGTGAAGAGATCGCGGCGAAAATCAGCAAGGCTGCAAAGCTTACACTCTTACGAATCATGGCAGCACCTTTTAAATATGAAGGGACACTCAACTATTGCATTTTTGTTTTGCACGGATTGCAGGTACGGCGATTTAACTTTAATGTTGCAGTTCTGATTCGAACATGTCCAGCAATTGCACAAAATCCGGTGGCAATGGTGCTTCGAAATGAATTGTTTGCTGACTGATGGGGTGGGTGAGGGTGAGCTGATAGGCGTGCAGGGCCTGACGCTGCATGATTTTCAGATAAGAGATGGCGCGAGCGGTGTCGCCCTGGTTGTAACCGGACATGGCTTGCCGTCTGCCACCGTAGGCTGGATCGCCGAGCACAGGATGGCCGATATGCGCCATGTGCACGCGAATCTGGTGTGTACGCCCGGTCTCGAGCTGCAGTTGGACGTGTGTTGCCAGTCGATACTGCTTGTGAGTCCGCATATGCGTCACTGCCCATTTGCCGGCACTCTCGTGGGCAGCCATTTTTTTGCGATCGCGGCTGTCCCGTTTGATAAAAGTGCTGACAGTCAGTTCAGCTTTTTGTGGCTGGCCCCAAATGATCGCCTGGTAATTTCGGAAGGCTGTTTTTTGTGAAAATTGTTTCGCCAGTGCCGCGTGGATTTCATCGTTTTTCGCCACTACGAGCAAGCCGGAGGTTTCCTTGTCAAGTCGATGCACGATGCCCGGGCGTAAGTTATCGCTTTTTCCGAAAGCGCCTGAAAGCGGTCCGTACAACAAACCATTCACAAGCGTACCGGTGTAATTGCCCGGTGCCGGATGCACGACCATGCCTGCAGGTTTGTTCACAACCAGGATATGTTCATCCTCAAAAATGATATCGATCTTGATTTTTTCCGGCACAACATCGATAGGCGGGCGCTGCTTTAAATAAATGCTGATGCTTTGCTGCGGTGCCACTTTGTGACTGGCCTTAATCACTTTTTGGTCGACGAGAATATTTTCAGACTCAATCAGCGATTGGATGTATGCGCGGCTTTTGCTGGGGAGAATGCGGGTGAGATATTTGTCAATGCGTTCCGGCTTTTGGCCATCGGCGACTGTGTGCTCAATGTGCCGTGTAATTTTTTCTGACATGTTAAATTCAGCAAGATCACTGATCTTTCCAGATATCGCGTTCTTCGCTGTCGGCAGGATTCGGGGCTGACATTTTAACGACCGATGTGTCTTCCTGATGTTCATCTTTGTCAAAAATGACCAGCACAACCATGACCACCATACCGACAGAAACACCGATGTCAGCTACATTGAACACTGGCCAGTGAAACGAGCCGACACTCACTTCGATGAAATCGACGACTTTTCCAAACAAAAAGCGATCGATCAAGTTGCCAATGGCGCCTCCGAGCACCAGTGCGAGTGGCAGACGCAGGCGCAACGGTTCAGTGCGCAACCTGTAAAGGAAAATGACAATGACGGCACTTGCGATAAAAGAAAAAAGTGTCAAAAACCAGCGTCCGGCAAAGCGCATCCCAAAGGCCATGCCGGGATTTTCGACAAAGGTGATGCGCAAAAAATCACCCAGGATCGGTATACTTTCGCCTAATGCGAATGTCGATTTGATGTAAAGCTTCGTAACCTGGTCGATGAGAACAAGAGCCAGGCTTGCGCCCAAAATTCGCAAAAATCGACCTATTTTGAATTATTTGACTTTTTCTTCTTTTCTTCGTTTGATTTGCACGAAATGCAGAGCGTTGCATGCGGCACAGCTTCAAGCCGGGCATGACTGATTGGCTTCCCACACTCACGGCAGTCACCGTAAGTTTTTTTGTCGATACGATCTAACGCCTGTTCCAAGTGATAGAGCAGCCGACTCTCTCTATGCGCATAAAGAAAGGCTTTTTCGCGTTCCATGTTATCCGTACCCAAATCCGCCATGTGAAATGCGTACGCGGAATGTTCTCCTGATGCTTCTTGTGGGGTCGATGACATCGTCGAGTCTTTCAAGTAGCCAAGTTCGTCTAACAATTCCGATCGTTTTTCCAGAATTCGGGACTTAAAGAACTCAAGCTCTTGGTCTGTCATGGGCCTCCGCCTCCTCTGTTAAAACCAACCTAAGTTAAGGAACGTACAACGCGCGATTCCGGTTCTGTACCAAGATAGGAAATAGAGTGACATCGAATGCGTAAACTTCTGTCTTTCAAAAAGTTGTGGCCTTTTAAAAAAAACGCGCTGCTTGACGGCCGACTAAGTTAAGCAATTATTTTTCGAATTGCAATATGGATTGTTTCATTCTCGATTTGCAATTCTCTCTGCAGATCCATGCCATCGGATGAATCGACAATCGCCTGCGCCAGCGTTTCGCGCTTGATGTACTCAGCTTGCTGTGTGAGAATTTTGGCGAGCCGGTCGCTGCCCATCAGTGCTACCTGAATACGGTCGACGACGGCGTATCCGGCCTCTTTACGCAAATTCTGAATACGGTTGACCAGCTCCCGGGCAAATCCTTCATTCAACAAATCGGCGGTTAAATTGGTATCAAGCGCCACAGGAAGTTGGCCTTCCAACGAGACCACCAGACCTTCCTGTCCTTGTGCCTGGATTTTTACGTCTTCAATGCTAATCTCAAATGTGCTGTTCGAGCCTGGCAAACTCACTGTGCCGGCACGTTCGAGAGTCGCGATTTGATCGGAAGACATCGCTTTGATTGCATTGGCAACGGCATTGACCTGCTTGCCGAATTTCGGTCCGAGTTTTTTGAACTGTGGTTCTGCGCTCTTGCTCATCAGCGATTCGCTGTCTTCAGCAAAATCAATTTTTTTGATATTCAATTCTTCCTGAATCAGTTCCAACATTTTGTTGACCTGCTCGACTTGCTGCTCGGAATGTGGCACTAAAATCAAACGGGAAAGTGGTTGTCTTACCTTCACTTTCGCATCATTGCGCAATGAGTGACCGGTTGACACGATCGAACGCACCAGCGACATGCGCCTTTCGAGTTCCTCATCGCGGTACTGAAACGCTTGTTCAGAAGTGCCTGGATAACTTTCGAGATGGACGCTGGTCTCTGCACCGGCAGCCGGATCGCACAAATTGCGATACAGCTCTTCAGCAAGCAGCGGCGCAATGGGTGCCATGATGCGTGAGACGGCGTGCAAAACTTCATAGAGCGTTTGGTAAGCTGACAGTTTGTCTTCACCGATTTCCGATTTCCAGAAACGGCGACGATTGCGCCGAACGTACCAATTGGACAGATCGTCAAGTACGAAGTCAGCGATCGCCCGAGTGATGCGCGTAACATCATAGCGTTTCCAATATCCTTCAATATTTCCGAGCTTGTTGTTGAGCAGAGAGATGATCCAGCGATCGATTTCCGGGCGCTGCTCAACAGCGATGCGATGATTCGGATTGTAGGTAAATTGGTCGATGTTCGAGTAAACTGCATAGAAGTTGTATGTGTTGAGCAAAGTTCCAAAAAATTTGCTGACCGTTTCCTTCACGCCATCTTCATCGAAACGCGTGGGCTGCCAAAGTGGACTGACCGACATCAGGTACCAGCGCAGCGCATCCGCGCCGTAGGATTTGATCATGTCGAACGGATTGACAACGTTGCCTTTGGATTTCGACATTTTTTGGCCGTTTTTGTCGAGAATCATTTCCAGGGAGACACACGTTTGGTAGCACGGCTTATCGAAGAGCAGCACGGAAATGGCCAACAGCGAATAGAACCAGCCACGCGTTTGGTCAACCGCCTCACAGATAAAATTGGCCGGGAAGTTCTTTTCGAAGATTTCCTTGTTTTCAAACGGGTAATGCCACTGGGCGATCGGCATACTGCCTGAATCGAACCAAACATCGATCACTTCCGGCGTACGCTTCATAGTGCCACTGCATTTGCTGCACTCAAAAGTGAGGTCATCAACATACGGCTTGTGCAGATCTTTGATTTCTTTGGCGCCTGAGCGTTTTTTGAGTTCGGCAATACTGCCGATGCATTCTTTGCTGTCGCAAGAATCGCATTCCCAAATTGGCAACGGCGTGCCCCAGAAGCGATCACGCGAGAGAGACCAATCGACATTGTTTTTCAACCACTCGCCAAATCGGCCTTCACCAACTTCTTTCGGAAACCAGCTGACATTCTCGTTATGGCGTTGCATCCGCTCTTTTATCTGGGTCGTCTGGATGTACCAGGACTCCTTGGCGTAGTAAATCAGCGGAGTGTCGCAGCGCCAGCAGTGTGGATAGGAATGCTTGTAGGTTTCGCGTTTGTACAAACGCCCTTCCTCATCGATTCTTCGAATGATGCTTTTGTCTGCATCTTTGAAAAATTGTCCCTGATAGTCAGAAACGCGCCTATCAAAATTGCCACTTGCATCGACAGGTTGCAGAAAAGGCAAATCGTATTTTCTGCCCATCTTGTTATCATCCTCGCCAAATGCCGGGGCGATATGTACGATTCCAGTGCCATCATCTGCGGTTACAAAGTCGCCGGTGATGGTATAAAAAGCGTCTTTTTCGACAGGAATATAGTTGAACAGTCTTTTGTAGCGTTGCTTGTTCAGTTCCGAGCCCTTGTAGGTTTGCCGGATGCGGTATTCGCCATCGAGTACACTGAGGCGGCTTTTGGCAAGGATAAGCTTTTCGCCATCGTGATCAACAAGCACATACTCGAGGTCCGGATTCAGCGCAATCGCAACGTTGGAAATCAGCGTCCAGGGTGTCGTCGTCCAAACCAGGAACGAGGTGTTTGGATCATTTAATAACGGCATTTTCACATAGATCGACGGATCACTAATGTCACGATAGCCCTGCGCAACTTCATGGCTGGAGAGAGGCGTTTCGCAGCGTGGGCAGTATGGCAGAATTTTGTGCCCTTTGTACAGCAAATCCTTTTTCCAGATTTCAGACAAAATCCACCAGACCGACTCAATGTAGTTGTTTTCATAGGTGACGTAGGGAGAATGCAGATCGATCCAGTAAGCCATGCGGCGCGTGAGTTGATCCCATTCTTCTTTGTATTGCCACACAGAAACTTTGCATTCCTCATTAAATTTATCGACGCCGTAGGTCAAAATATCATCTTTGCTGGTGAAACCGAGTTTCTTTTCAACTTCGATTTCGACTGGCAGTCCATGGGTATCCCAGCCAGCTTTGCGCTCGACACGGTAGCCTTGCATGGTCATATAACGGCAAACCAAATCCTTGACCGTTCTCGCCAGCACATGATGCACGCCAGGCCGGCCGTTTGCGGTCGGCGGACCTTCAAAAAAGACAAAGCGCTTGTTGGCGTCGCGAGTGGAAATGGATTTGCCAAAAAGATCGTTTTTATCCCAATACTCCAGAATAGCTTCTTCGATTTTCGATAGGTTGAGTTGTGTTCCGAGTTCTTTATACATTGAATTGCAAGCCCGTGATCTTTGGTTCTTAAATTGGCATTTATTGATTGCGTTTTTTTGCTACTGTATCCATATCTGGTCTGCTATCTGTTTTGGAATAAGCGACGCTTCGATCAAGGTGAGGTGATACAGATGTCGGTTGCTGGCAATATGTCGTCCTAATCGATCAAACCGACAACTTTTTTGATCAGGAGAGTGAGTTTCGGCTCCGCTTCTGCTGCGGTCTTCAAAATTTCCTCGATGTTGACCGGCTTTAGCGCATCTGGAAGACACTCGTCGGTGATGACTGAGAGCCCCAGCACGTTCAGGTTGCTGTGAACAGCGACAATGACCTCCGGAATAGTCGACATCCCCACGACGTCTGCTCCAATGGTGCGCAAGAAGCGGTATTCTGCCCGCGTTTCCAAATTGGGACCTGCGACCGCAACGTATACGCCTTTTTGTATTTTGATGCGTTCCTGCAGCGCTACCTTTTCGGCAAGCTCTATCAGTGATTGCGTGTACGGTTCGCTCATGTCGGGAAAGCGTGGCCCGAGCTCGTCATGATTCTCGCCGATCAGCGGGTTGTCGCCGAGCAGGTTTATGTGATCGGAAATGATCATAATATCACCGGGCGAGTAGCTTGGATTCATGCCGCCGCAAGCGTTGGAAACGACCAAGGTGTGGCATCCCAACTCTTTCATGATGCGGACTGGAAAGGTGATTTGCTTCATCGAGTAGCCTTCGTAATAGTGAAAGCGACCCTGCATAGCCATCACCTTTTTGCCGCTCAGTTCTCCGAAAATGAGCCGTCCTGCATGACTTTCAACTGTGGAGATTGGAAAGTGCGGAATATCTTCATAGGAGACAATCGTATCCTGCACAATTTCTTCGGCAAGCGCCCCAAGGCCGGTCCCCAGAATGATGCCGATCTCGGGCGAAAAACTGGTCTGCTTGCGAAGGAATGCGCTGGCTTCATTGATTTGCTGAAGTAATCCTCCCATTCACCTCTCCATGAAATGCTAATTGTCTGTTTTCTTTTTCAGCTTTTCCAGGATTTGCTGGCGTTCCGCTTCCTGGCGCTCGCGATCCTTGAGCAACGCTTCGCGCTCGGAAACAATGCGGCTACGACGCTCTTTCTCTGTAAGCAGTTGACTGTTGACTTCTGTTTTTTGATTGTCCCGCGCCGCCAAAACAGCAAGGTTGTGATCACGCGCCTTGCCTGCATGGCCAAATAAGAGCATACCTGCGGCGGTGCCGGCGCCAGCCGTAATCCATAGTGTTGAGCTGTTGGTGCTGCCATCGTCCGAGGATCTGCTGAGCAAAGAGCCAATGAAAAAACTGGCACCAAAGCTCAACGCTCCACCGCCAATAGTATATAAGATAAAATTGCTATTCGATTTTTTTGCCTGAACCGCCTCTTTGGTAAGGGGGCGTCCGGAGTAATCCCGCATTGGCAGCCGCGATGCGCATCCGCTGGTGAATACGAGATAAGCGAGTAGTGTTCCGATGCCTAAGGTTTTTTTGATCATGATGCCGTCCCGTTGTTGTGAATATCAATGAAAGTGAATTATACTCAGGTAATAAACTGATCCGAAATTCTCGGAACCCTGTCTTTCTTTTCTTCGTGCTGAGGCTTTTGTTCGCCTTGGTTTTCCTTGCGAGGTTCATCTGTACTGGATGAGCGCCCGCTTGATTTACCGGCAAAATGAAAGTTCTCTTCCTCGCTGAGTGGAGGAATGTCTACTTTGCGGCGTGCTGGACGATTGCTATCCGGCAACATGCGCTGGCGTTGCGGATTGCTTTCGTTATCATAGCCTGTGTCATCGATCTCCAATACATTGATGAGCTCGATTTGACTTTCAAGCAAATGCCGCAGACGTCTCGCGAAGCTTTCTTTTTGCGCTTTGATGATCTGCACATCGTTTTTGAGCTTTTCCAGCTTGTTGCGCGTGCCCTCGATGATTTTTTCGGCTTTCAACTCAGCCTCGCGCAGAATGATATCCGCTTCCCGCTTGCTGCTTTGCCGCGAGGCAGTGATGTTTTCTTGTGCAGTAACCAATGTATCCTTTAGCGCTTTCTCGACCTGCCTGTAGTCGTTGAGCTGGGTTTTGAGCTTTAGAATCTCGTCAGCCATAAGATTTTTTTCACGCACAATGGCTTCGAATTCATTCGCTACCATTTCCAGGAAAGCGTCCACCTCGATCGGGTCATAGCCGCGCAGGTTTTTTTTGAATTCTTGTTTTTTAATATCTAATGGCGTCAGTTTCACGATCCTTCTCCTTCGTGCGGATAAACGTGCAATTTATGATAAAATAGTGCGCTCAATTTCTCACAGCAAACGCTGAGCGCGAGGGTTAGCGCTTCCATGGCTAACGAAATGCATAAGCGATGTTGATCAACGTAGTTACCAAAAAACTTTTCAGAAAATACAGAATCAAAATCAGCACCAAAGGCGAAAAATCCATCCCCGCTGCGGACGGAACAAATTTTTGGATTTGATACAAAACCGGATCTGTGATACGTCGAAGAAACTGTACAAGCGGGTTGTACGGACTCACATTAAACCAGGAAATAACCGCTCTGGCGATAACGGCATACGTATACAGAGTTAGAACGAGCTCCAGCAGTTGCGCTAAAGCTTCAAAAAAATTGGCTAAAACAAACATGGGTCAATATCGTTCTCCAAACAAAACCCGGCCCAGTCTGACCAGGGTTGCGCCTTCTTCGACAGCGATTTGGTAGTCGCCAGACATGCCCATGGACAAGTGCTTCATCTCAACATGTGGCAAATTCAGCGCGGCCACTTTTTCTGAAAGCTCGCGCAGGCGGATAAAGCACGGCCTGATTTTCTTTTCATCGTCAGTAAAAAGCCCGATGGTCATCAAACCGCGTATCCGCAATGCCTCGCATTGATTGGAAATGGCACGGATCAGTTCGATCGCTTTTGATGGCTCGATGCCGAATTTGCTTTGCTCGCCGGAGGTGTTGACTTGTACCAGGATTTCGGTTTGCTTTCCCAGCTTTTTGCTTTCAAGGTCAATCTTTTCAGCAAGGTGCAGGCTGTCAACCGATTCGATCAGGTCGAATAGATTAAGCGCTTTACGAACTTTGTTGGTTTGCAAATGGCCAATCAGGTGCCAGCTAGCCGGGCTGGCGACATGATCCTTTTTTTCGGCTGCTTCCTGCACACGGTTTTCACCGATGATGTGGATACCAGCCTGAATAGCGTTTTCAACAAAATCAAATGGTTTGGTTTTGGTCACCGCAACAATGTGAACATCTTCAGGGCGCCGATTTCTCTTTAAACAAATATCGGCGATGGTGTCGCGAACGCTACGAATATTTTGGGCAATATTTTCCATTGACACAGAACAGGAAAATAGACATTCTGAAACTGCGATGCAATAAAAATATAGGTATACCGATTGGCGGTATCACAGCTTTTGAGCGAGAACGATCGTCGTGTTGGCACGCTCCATTTTGCCAGTACCAGCATCGATAGCCTGCAAATGAATGACATATATCCCGACTGGCAAATGCCGGCCATTGTCTGCAGTACCATTCCAAATTATCTGTCGCGTAGCCCCTGATGGCGCATTGTTTAGCAATTTGCGCACAATCCGGCCGCGGAGATCGTAAATCGTTAGGTTAACCTGACTTTGCAATAAAGGCAGATCATAGCTGATGATCGCGACGTCATCAACACCATCTGCATCCGGTGAAAACGGATTTGGTTGGGCTGTGAGCGTGCTTTGCGCGGGCACAATTTCTGTGAAGATGCTGTTTTTCTCGCCCGGAGTCGCGCCGCTGACGGCAACACTGGGTCCCCAATTGCTTGACTCGTTTGCCGGGAGTCGTGGGTTGATACGTTCGAGGGAAGTTCCGGACATCGAGCCAGCAGGGAGCTGATAATGGAGACTGTCTATGGCCGCTTTATTAAAGTCGAGAAGGCGAATGCGATCTTCGTCGTTGTTTAGCGCTGGCCATCCGTTTATTTTTACATTCTTTTTGTGGATTTGCGTAATGTTGCCGCTGGCTGAAAGCAACAGGAATTCTTCCGGCTGCAGGAAAATGGTCTCATCGATCGGCTGAGAAACACTGTTTGCATCGCCAACCTGCCAACCGTCTAAATTTATCGGTGCTGCCGAAATATTTAGCAGTTCAATCCATTCAGCTGACTCATTTGCAGGCGCGGCCATAATTTCATTGATCACCAGGTCATTGGGCAAAAAGCCAACCGGCACCTGAAATAGGACAGAATCGTTGCTGGCGCGCGCGTCTCTTTCGGCGTTTATGGTCATTCTTATGGCATGAATGCCGGATACATGTGGCTGCCACTGCCAGGTGCTTTGAAACGCTGACTGTGCACTTATTGCCTGCATGACATCGATTTCATCAGCCAATTCATCGGGTGCAAATAGTGAATCCGCATTGGAGTCGATGAATATCTGCAGCTTTTCAAGCGTTATCGATTCAATACCTACATTTTGTACGCTGAATTCAATCGTGGTCATTTCGGTGCGCCTCGGGCGTCCAGGCTGCCAAGAAATACTTTCTGCATCGATGGCGAGGTCGAATTGAGCCGGTGAGACACTGTTGCTGGCCCCGGGGGTACCATTTTCCTGCAAGCTGTTTTGCCAGTTTTCTGCATTGTCGCCTCCCTGCGGGTCTACTTTTTCATCAGAGTGTCCCGGTTGGTTGTCCGGCGAGTATGTGTATTCCGCAATCACCTCACCAACCGAATCCAGCAGAATAACCGTCTCCGGCTGAGAATTGAGCAAGCCGCCGGACCCCAGAGTCCGGTCGTCTACTGTGATCTGCAGCGCGGTAGCCGGAACTCTGTTCTCATAAGTGCTGGACGATTCGAAATAGTCTGCATCGAAAATGACTGCAAACTGTTCGGGCTGCAAAAAAGAATCACCATCCGGAAAAATCAACAACTCTTGCGAATTCTGATCGCCGACTCGAAAACCAGATAGATCCACCGCTTGTTGGCCAATATTGTAAATTTCAATGAATTCGTCTGTACTCTCGCTGCCAATGGGATCGAACATGACCTCAGTGAGGATGATTTGCGCGTTGAGATTGTGGGCGAAAAGAAGCAATAATATAGCAGTTGTCGTTCGCATCGGCCCTCCATTTTTTAATATCCGTGCGATTGAAGCGATTGTAGATTTGATAATTGAATTGCAGGCGGGTTTCTTTTACAGATTGGTGAAACGGAATCAAAAGCAATCGGTGAACGCAAAAAAATGCCAGATAAAAGAAAGTTGGGTGCACCGACCAGTGCCTGGAATACTAAAATTGTGAACAGTTCGAAGCATCACCAAATAGCAGGGCCCCCCATTTTAAGCAAACCAAAACAAGCATAGAAAATAGTGAAAAGAATCCGATTATTCGAGCAGATATTTATCGGGATTCACAGGGCGGCCGTCGATCATTACCTCATAATGAAGGTGAGGACCAGTTGCGCGGCCGGTTTGGCCTACAAGGCCGATGATCTCCCAGCGATTGATTTTTTGACCCTGTTTTACTTTAATTTCGGATAGGTGAGCGTAGCGAGTTGTCAGGCCGTTGCCGTGATCGATAATCACTTCTCTGCCATAACCTTTACCAACGGAGTAGTGGTTTTTGGCGACTTTCACAACACCAGATGCTGGAGCAAACACTTCGGAGCCTGTCATCGCGGCAATGTCGATTCCAAAATGGTGTTTTTTAACATCGGTAAAGGGATCGACGCGGGGCCCGTAATCTTCTGAGATTCTTCCTTCCTGTACAGGACGAATGGAAGGCGTGCGCTTGAGCTGCTCGGTGCGCTCTGACAGTGCTTTTTCGATCTCTCTGCGATTGTCTTCATAGAGATGCATGCGGCGCTCAATTTTGTCGAGCAAGCTTTTGGTTTCGAAAAGCTGGTTGCCTATTTCAGGTGGAAGAATGCTTTTTGTTACAGCTTCTTCATTGTCCAGAAAACCACCGACACCGACTTCTCGCATATCATTGTCGAGCAGAGGCATGTCTGCAAAAACGCGCAGATCATTGTTTTCTTTTTCGAGATAGCTGAGGTTGACATCAAGCTGCTGCGCCTTGTCGGTCATTTGAACGAGTTGGCTACGCAGGCTTTTATTGACGGTTTCCAGTTTGCTGATTCGCAAATTGTGGTAGAAGTCTGTAAAAATAGCGACGGATGCGCCTGCGAAGATGGTTAGCAGAACAAAAGCTGAAAAGATCAGCGAAACCATCCGTCGTTTTGATAAAATAAATTCTTTGCTTTCTGACTTATGGAGAGTGTAATAAATCAGCTTGATTTGTTTTTCTCCCATTGTCTTTCCTCCCTGCTTAGTGATAAACTTTTCTCTTGTGCATAATCACGCTAGAGTTTGTCACAGCTCGCCTGGCTGCTCCGGAACAAGACCAGGCCTTTTTTATTTTTCCCTCCGAAAAGCCCAATTTGAACAAAATGTAAAATCATCATCTGTTCAAGAGCGGACTTTTTAAGCAAATTTAGGGCCACATGCTAAATGCGATATGGCAATGTAAATCAGAAAACTCTGATTATGATATCGCCGGCTATGCCTTATGGGCGGCGTTTGAAATCCGGCTTTGCTCCACAATCAGTACAGATTGCTGAGCGTAGATGATGCTGTTATTGGATAGAAATCAGGCGAAATACAATATAAATGGGTACAATTTAGAGATTACAAAATCAATGTCACGCAAAAAATAACATAAATAGAAATATTTTTAATAACAAATTGGTCGGTCCTGAGATGCAGTGGGTGTGAAAACGCGCGTTGGTCAGAACGAATTACAAATTTGTAGGCGATCATTCTATTTTGTAAGCTGCTCTACTGCGAGAGCAGCCTGGCTTGCACAGTTGCTTTTGCGATGAATTTAGCCGAGAAAAGGACGAAGCGATTTGCTTCTGGAAGCGTGACGTAATCGGGCGATGGCTTTTTCCTTGATTTGACGAACGCGTTCGCGTGTCAGGTTGAACAATTCACCAATTTCTTCCAGTGTGAGCGGGTGCTCTCTGCCGAGTCCGAAATAGAGCTTGACCACTTCTGCCTCCCTTTTGGTGAGAGTGGCGAGAGCACGTTCAACCTCAATTTTTAAAGACTCATCGAGCAAGATGCCATCAGGGGTTGGCTGCTCCTGATTTTGCAAAACATCCAACAACCGGCTTTCTTCATCCTGATTAAAAGGGGCATCAAGAGAGAGGTGTTTGCCTGATATTTTTAAGGTGTCGGCAACTTCATACGGGGACATTTCGAGTTGGTCGGCGATTTCCGTTTCAGATGGCTCACGCTCAAATTCCTGCTCCAATGCGCTCAGAGCCTTGCCGATTTTGTTGAGGGCGCCAACCCGGTTGAGTGGCAAGCGAACGACGCGGGATTGTTCGGCCAATGCCTGCAGGATGGATTGACGAATCCACCAGACTGCATAGCTGATAAATTTGAATCCGCGCGTCTCGTCAAATCGCGTTGCAGCTTTGATCAATCCCAGGTTGCCTTCATTAATCAAATCCCCTAATGAAAGACCTTGGTTCTGGTACTGCTTTGCGACACTGACGACAAAGCGCAAATTGGCTTTGGTAAGTTTTTCTAATGCTTCCTGATCGTTGCTTTTTATTCTTTTTGCGAGATTGATCTCATCTTCAGATGATAAAAGAGGGACTTCGGAAATTTCCTGCAAATATTTCTCAAGAGAATGTTCGGAGCGTGGGCGGCGACTTCCAGTGAGTCTGGCCAAAGTTCCTCCCTCCTTCCAGGATCAGGTGTGTGATTTTTAATCATCGAAGGTCCATAAAAAACAACAAATGATAGCGATTTTTCTCAAAATTGTCAATATTTTTTAATAAGATTACCTCCCTGTTCGGAGCAAATGATCTGTTTGACCTTGCATTTTTTGCTTTTTTTAATAAATTGAGAGCCTCATTTTTCCTCAAAAAGTCTATCCAGATGGAAAATAGACAATTGGCAGTCACCAAAACTCCAAATCAATGAAAAATCTCATCGTTTGCGACCATCCTTTTATTCAGCATCGTTTAACTCTGCTGCGCAACAGGAAGACCGGGCCTGCACTGTTTCGGCAATATATGAAAGAGTGTGGCGCTTTGCTTTCAATAGAGATCGCCCGGAGTTTTTCGACCAGCGAAACGGAAATAGAGACACCTCTCGAAAGAATGAAGAGCGTCGAACTGGATATGCCGGTGACACTGGTGGCTATTTTGCGCGCGGCGCTTGGTCTGGTTGACGGCCTGGCGACCTATTTGCCGCAAGCCAGGTTTGGACACCTCGGCATGTATCGCGACGAAGAGACGCTCAATCCGGTCCATTATTATGAGAAATTGCCGGCCGATCTGCATCAAGGCGTGGTTATCCTGGCTGATCCCATGCTGGCAACCGGTGGCAGTATCGTGGCGGCGCTGGATCATTTGGGGGAATTCGGGTGCAAAGATAATTTAATCGTCGCTTGCCTGTTGGCTGCCCCGGAAGGCATAGCCACAGTGAGGGCGCGCTATAGCGATGTGCCGATTTACACCGCTGCGGTTGATCGCGAATTAAATGATAAAGGATTTATCTTGCCCGGGCTAGGTGATGCCGGGGATAGACAGTATGGAACGCTTTAATTTAATTTTGAATATTGTACAGCGCAAAGCATTGTTCGCGCTGCTTGGCTCGGTTCTTTTGTGGCCGCTAGCTGCTTACGCTGGCGAAGAAAATTCGCCGATGGAAAGTGCAATGCCGGATATTCAGTCGGTGATTGATGCCACGATTCGGCAAGAGTATGAACTCGCTTTCGACATTTGTTCGCAACTGCAAAGCCACTACCCGGAGCACCCGGTGGGCTATTTTTTTGAAGCGGCGACTTTGCAGGCTCGCATGCTCGACTATGAAGATTACTCTGAAAAAGATCGGTTTTTTGCGCTCACCGCCAAAGTCCACGAAATGAGCAAAAAAGCGCTCAAGTCCGATCCGCAAAATGGTTGGTACTACTTTTTTATTGGTGGCGCATTGGGCTACCAGGCGTATTTCCTCGGCAGGGAACAGCACTATTTAAAGGCTTTCAATGAAGGCTGGAACAGTATACAATCGCTTGAATCTGCCATCGAGCTGGATGAAAACAATTTTGACGCTTACCTGGGAATCGGAACCTACCGCTATTACCGCAGCAAACTCAGCAAGTATCTGAGCTGGCTGCCGTTTGTTGGCGACGAAAAGCAGGTCGGCATAGACATGATTCGGCAGGCCATCGAAAAAGGCAAATTTTCACATGCTGCAGCGATGAATGCCCTGATTTGGATTTACATCGGCGAAGAGCGATATGGCGATGCCGAGGCGTTGATCGAGGCAGCGCTGGCTGATTACCCAAACAGCCGGTTTTTCCTGTGGGGCAAGGCAACCGCCGCCTCCGAGCAGGAAAAGTGGCAGGATGCAGAGCAGGTCTATCTCAACATCCTGCAATCTTATAAGGATGAGGGCAAGCGTTCGTATTACAATGAATTGCTTTGCAATGCCCGGCTCGCACAAATCTATACGCATAGCGGCAAAACAGAACTCGCGCAGAATCATGCAAAAGCTGCATTGCAGGTCAAAATTGAAAAATCGTTGCGAAAACGTGCTCAAAAATTTCAAAAAATGGCTGAGAAAATTATCAAAGAGCATGAAGAACAGACTGAATTACCATGACAACTTCTCCCCAACTGCCAGCCGATTTATTTGTCCAGCCTTTTAATGACTGCGTTCTGCTCGAGACGATTGAGCATCTTCAACGACAACTTTCTCTGAGCTTGGCTTGGCAGCGGATCCGGGTGAGCGTTGAATTGCCTGCCGGCGAAAAAGCCGGGCTGTGCGCGAATATTCTGCTATGCGATCCATTGGCATTTCAGCCTTTTCCAGTACAATTTCATGCTAACGCGCAAAAACGCTTGCAGCAGGATACGGCCCTGCAGGAAAGCATCGCCCACGCATACTGGCAAACATGCTGGGCCAGCGGAGCCATCCGGGCCTCGCGCGGCGAAACCGAGCCGGTGGCGTTCGTCGCTGTTGACCGTTCGCAGAGTTTCTCGCCAACTCCTGATCCGGACGAATTCCAAAGGCTGAGTGAAACCCACGTGATTTTCGGGCGCGAAGCGATGATGCTGCACCCCCTAAGGCAAACTCCCGCCCAGACGATTTGGTGGGACAACGGCCAGTTCACCGGCGGCGCTGATCCGGACTTGCTTGCATGGCTCAACAGGCATGCGTTTGCCGATCGCTACGTTGCACAAAATCGGAAATTGCCTGCGCGGTTTGCTATCAAACGTTTTGTGCCGGTCTCTGGCTCGCACACCATCTCAGCCTTGCTGCAGAGCGAGCTCGACCATTTCCGTGATCCTCATTGGCATTCGTCCCGATCGAGCGTGCTGGCAGCGATCAACGGCGGTTTTTTTCTCAATTTCCCGGAAGAGTATCAGCATCCCTGGTGCGCGATGAACGATCCTGTCGGAATGATGATACTCGGTGGCTGTATCCGTCAGCTTCCATTAGTGGCGCGCGGCGCAGTGCTGGTGAGCGAGGATGGCCAGGCTACCATACAAGCCGTTTCGATGGCCGATATCGCATTGCGCTTGCCGTGGGAAACCTCTTGGCGGAGCCATGCATCTTCTCAAGCTTTTGCAATTGATGATCCCCGAAGTGCGGGCAGACAGGTTACAGTTTTTACACCAGCGTTTGGGGCGCTGCAGCCAGCCGGTCAGCAAAAAACACCATTAGGCGATTGTGTCGATTTCGTGGTGGTTTTTGGCGAGCTGATGGAAAGCCGAATCGGCGGCGGATGCCATATCCCTGCAAACGGCATCGTCATTTCGTGCCCGTTGGCAGATTTTCCTGGAGAAGACGTGCTTGCCTTGCTACAGCGCCATGGCAGGCAAATCGAATTTCGCTTTTTGCATGAAAAATTTACAGCACAAAAAATCGTCACTGCAGTGGCGGCGGGGCCGCTTTTGCTGCAAAATGGCAAATTTATAGCGATAGATTTTTTTGAACAGAAGCCGCCGCCCGAACAATTCGTGCCGGCTCGCTTCGACAATGGACTTTCAGCACAGGCAGGCGTTGCGCCGACACGCTTCCCGCACGATGCCGATCGCACACGCGCACCGCGAACCATTCTCGGTGTCACGCCGGAAAATCGCCTGCTGCTTGCAGTCATCGATGGCCGCGCGCGCAGTCATTCGCTCGGCGCCACGCTGCAGGAGGCTGCCGGACTGGCCCGTGCTCTCGGATGCACGCAGGCGCTCAATTTGGATGGTGGCGGATCGAGCGTGCTGATGTTCGCGCCGAATGTGACAAACGAACCACCACTTTTGCCGGAAATTGCTAAAGGAATGGCCAATGTGCCATCGGATGATGGTCATAAAGATAGACTGATGCCCGTGCCCATGATGATCACGGGAGATTAAGAGAGGAGAAGCCGACCGTGAAAAAACAAACAGCAAATGGGGCCGTGACTTTTGTCATCCCATTTTATGAAAACAGCCAGGAGCTAACCGGACAATTGCAGGCGATTCGTGCCTCCGGCAGTTCCCCCGAAGTGATTGTTTTTGATGAACGCGCCAATCGCAACGAAAATGCCGAACTCAGCGCGGCTCAAAAAGCCGGCGATGTGCGCTATTTCAGCCGTGCGCATCGCAACCGCGCCGCTCTTTTTAACGATGGCATCCGTCAAGCCCGAAATGCCATCGTTTGCATCTTGCCGCCCGATATTTATCCGCAGCCGGAGTTTTGTGCCGCAGTGAATGATGGTTTTCAGGAAAACGATGCAGCTGTCGTGTACACCGATTATGTGATCGAAGAAGGCGGGAAGGAGCCACGCGTCGAGAAGCTGTGGCCGTTTCAGAACAACATCGACGAACGTTTCTCTTTGGGTTTTTTTCGTATCTATAGCAAGAATGTCGTGTTGGCCACCGGCGGATTTAATGAGGATTTGAATTACGCTGAAGAATACGATTTCCGTCTGCGGATTCAGGATACGCACAACGTGATCCATCTCGATCAACCACTTTACCGATCCGTCGTGCGGCAAACCGAAGCTGCCGATCCGGTGTTGAGCAAATTGCATTCTCCGGGACAAGGCGCCAAAGGCGGATTCAGCTATCTGTTCTACACCCCGGAGATGGAGCGCGAAATCGAATATGCATTCAAAAATTATCTTAAGCGCCAAAACTGCTTTCTTGTCCATGATAATCGGGAAGTGCCCTATCAGCCGGACGAGGCTTTTGAAACCAGGGTGAGCATCGTTATCCCGATTTTGAACCGGAAACGCTTTATCCGCCACACCATCGATCGCGTGCTGAAAGGCACTTTTGCGGATTTCGAGATCCTGGTAGTGGACAACGGCTCAACCGATGGCACCCAGGATGAAGTGCGCGCCATTTCTGACGAACGCGTGCGGTTGGTACAGCATGATGGCAAATGCATTGCCGAAGCGCTCAATCGCGGCATTCGCGAGGCGCGCGGCAAGTATATCGCGCAGCTCGATTCCGATGATGAGTATGTGCCGGAAACGCTGCAAACGATGGTCGACTACATGGAAACACACCCCAAATGTGGCCTGGCCATCAGCTACTATGATTTGATTGACATCGACAGCAATGTCATCGAAGAGCTTGGGGTGATCAAGCATCTCGAGTACGACCGCAACAACATTCTGCGCGTCGATGGCGGTGGCGCTTTGCGCTTTTTCCATAAAAAAGTGCTGGAAGAATTCGGGCTGTACAATGTCGAAAACTACGGCAATTTTGGCGAAGACTATGATATGGTGCTGAAGGTGTCGGAGCACTACGATGTGGATCGCGTCCACAAAGTGCTGTACCGCTACCGCCGACACGACGATAACACCGATGTGCAGCGTCCGGCTGCGATGAAGGTGTACAACAAGAACAACGCCCGGCAGGATGCCCTGAAACGCCGTCTTGCCATCAATTCAAAGTGATGGCTGTGGTGTTTTTTCTCCTGGAAAAAATTACCTGCTGGCTTTTTTGAGCTGAAATTTTGATACTGCGCCGTGTTATCCCAAAGCATGGCGCAGTTCTTTTTTTCTCCATGAAAATTAAACTTTCGCCTTTTTCAACCCACCCATCTGCACTCCTTTTGCTCAGCTTTTAAATATGGGTTGCTTGCGATTTTTGCATGGCAAGGGCTTTGCAAAAGCATGCGCAACTTGCGCAATTCTGCGCGCTGAGCTATGTTTGACCGATGAAAAGACAACTGCACGGACTGCAACTTTGGAGAACACACCATGGATGGTCGACGACCCACCACTACGGCATTTTTCGCCGGTTTTCTTACTTACCTTTTAAAGGTTGTTTTTTGGATCGCGGTATCGATTTTTGCGATACACCGCTTGCATGATGCGTTTGGTGCTGGATTGGTTGTCGGCAGTGCGAAAAGTGCTCAGCCTGCATTCGAAACCCGGATAGCTGGCCGTGAATATGAAGCGTCCGAAGCCAGGCTTGCGCGTGTGGAAACCGCAATTGCAAATCCGTCAATGACCAGCGCCCCAGCGAAATTCAAATCTGCAAACAAAAAAGAGCCACTGCAGACCGGCAAGGCTTCGTTTTACGGCAAGCGCTGGAGCGGACGTCAGACTGCCAACGGGGAGATATTTGATCACCGCAAATTTACCGCCGCACACAAAAAATTGCCCTTCGGTACCTACGTACGCGTGGTGCGCGCGGACTCAAAAGAGTCTGTCGTTGTGCGCATCAATGATCGCGGGCCTTTTGTAAAGGGCCGGATAATCGATTTGTCCTCAGCCGCTGCTGCTGCAATCGATATGGTAGCTGAAGGTGTCGTTAAAGTTGAGCTTTATTCAGCCAATGTGGCTGATTATCTCAAGCAGTTTAAAAATGAGAAGTGATGAGCTGCTGGCAAAAATTTAGCGCAGTGATGGCAAGGTTTTGCTGACCCGCAATGCCCAGGCTGCGAACAGGACAACGGCCAGCACAATCATCATTCCCTCCCAAAAGATGGCGTGGAAGAAGTCGACAAATGCCGGGTAGAAAACGCCCACATAAAAAATGCTGATCAGCCGCACTATATTGATTACGCTGAGTGCAAAAGCGCATAACAGCACGCCGCGCAGTTTGGTGCGCCAGGCAACCGGGAACGCCAAAATGGCAGCCAGCATGCCGGCACCCTGATACACGCCGGTGCATTTGTAGTAAATTTCCATGCTGAACTGGTCGTAGCGCAATAGCGTGCCGATTTTCTCGCTTGCAAAACCAAGCCCGGGCAGCAGGTTATGCAACAGCGTCGCCAATGACGCTGCCAGCGGATTGACCGCTGCTGCAATAAACCACTCGCTGTAGACGATACCGTACAGCGAACCTGCCCATAAAGCAAAAATGCCAAAGGCCTTAAGGAGTTGCCGGTTCGTGCGCGACCATGCCGACAGGCGCGATGTTGTCAGGATTTGAAGCATTTCAAGTTCATCCACTCGATTTGCGCTTTTCGCATCCGGCCGGCTTGCTTGCCGACCGGATGCTGAGCGCGAAGTTATCTTGCACTGCCTGGCCGAAGTGCATTCTTCAGCACAACGACCAATACTAAACCCAAAAGCAAAATAAAGACGACCATGCCGAAGGGTGACATCACCGGCACGCGCATGTTCGCCACTTCCACTTCGACCGAGCCACTCGCTGAGTTCACGCCATCGGTGGTGCTGATGGTGATGACGGCATTGCCTTCATTTGCGCCGGTGACGGTCGCTGTGACTTTGCCGTTAGCGCCGGTGGTGGCGCTTGCAGGCGAGACAGTGGCCAGCGAAGTGTTGCTGCTGACAAAAGTGACGGTCGCGCCGTTCATGGCAGCGCCGTTGTTGCGCACGACCACGCTGATTTGTTCGGTACCGCCATCCGGATTGACACGGAAGGAAGCCGGATCGATGCTCAGCGTAATCGGCGATGGCGCTTTCAGACCAACGGCATCCCAGGCTTTGGCGACGGCTTCGGCTTTGCCCGCATCATTCGGAAAGACCACGGCCACGGCGTCCAAAGTAGCATCGCGGGCATCGGCGAAATCGGAGTAGGTGTGCAGCCAGTTGATCTGCGCTTCGTAGAAAATTTTGCCCATGGCTTCGCGGCCAATACCGGGTACCGTTACACCACGAAAAGTGCCGCCATCCGCCATCAGTTGCGCGGCTTTGTTCGGAATGCCACTGTTGATGTGCACGCCGCCGTTGTCCTGGTCTGTATCGACGAATTCATCCATGTGAGCCGGTTGATTGCCTTTTGTCGGATCGAACATATCACGCAAGGCATCGCCGGGTTCGTTTGGTGTCCACACATCCTCACCGATTTGCCAATCTTCATCATCGACGAGAGCAGCAAAAATATCGGAAATCGATTCGTTGAGCGCACCGGGCTGATCGCGGTACACCAGGTTCGATTCCCGCTCGGTGACAGCGTGCGTCAGCTCGTGCGCAACGACATCCAGCGCCAACGAAAGCGGCCCCAGTATTTCGCCATCGCCGTCGCCGTAAACCATTTGAAAGCTGTTCCAGAACGCATTGTTGTAACGATTGCTATAGTGGGCGGTGGAGATGATCGTCGCGCCGCGATTGTCGTAACTGTCACGGCCAAAATTGCTTTGATAATATTGATAGACGATTCCGGCGTTATCATGCGCGGCATCAAGCACCGCATCGCCATAGGCCGCCTCACCTTCGTTGCGGACCAGCAATCCGGGCAGGCTGGTGCCGTTGCGCGCATCGTAGGTTTTGCGCTGCATGGTAAATTTCAGGTTGTTGTACTGATCGATGACCTCGCCACTTTTGGCATCGATGTAATAGATGAAATCACCCAGCGGATCGTCGCTGAAAATGCGCACTTTCCAGGCCAGATGGTTATTGCCATTGAAGTGATACACACACAATTCCGAGCCCGGTGTTTGGTTGATCGGCGCCTGCGGATTGAGATGAGTTTGCGCGGCAGCGATCGCGTCTTCTGCGCTCACCGTAGCTTCGGTATCGACTTCGATGTTGGGCAAATAGCGGCCGGTGACCACCTGCACCTGCCGGTTGGCATCGATGTGCACCAGCATGTTATTGCCGTCGACAGGCAGAGCATTGTGCATTTGCTGCAAGCGGGCGTGCTCCCAGCCGCGTGCATCGGTGTTCGAGGCAATGAAAGACAGTTGCTGCTGAACATCGCTGACGCCAAAAATGGTTTGGTTGGCTGAGAAAAACTGCTCGCAAATTGCCCGCGCATCGCCGCTGAGGGGCGCGCTGAGCTGGCCAGCCAACCGCGCCGGCGTGCCGGTTTGCCGGTTCCAACGCACCTTCACTGTGGGATCAGCCTGCTGGATTTGGCCGAGACTGGCCAATTGCTGGGCGGTCTGCGCAGACAGCGCCGCCGGCATGATCGCAACTGCGAGAGCAAAATTAAGAACGCGAATTTTGACATTTTTCATTTCATGGTCCTTTTGGTAATGGCTTTATGATGGTCGATGAATTTTCGGATTTGTGCGAATGTATGCAAAAAATGCTCCGCCAATATAAACCTGTATTTGGAAATAAAAAGTTAAATAGTACTAACACTTATGATGCTGTGGGCAAGCTGTGCAACCTACATTTAATGTCATTAAGTTAAGGCCCTGTTTATCATGCTGGAGAGATTGTCGAAAAAGTCCAAAACTGTCATGCCGCAGGCATCTATTTTGATTTGTTGTCCGGACTTTGAGCGTAGTTTCTACCTGAATGCAAAATAGATTCCATTCAGAATGACACCAAAATAGGTTTTTCGACAGTCTCCGAAGCATTTATTTGGACGCCTGTGCAGGTTTCTGAACTTAGGTCAAGCTATAATGCAAAATAGATTCCTACTGAATGACATTGGGGGGGTGCTTAACTTAGTGACATTGAACTCAATTTGTTGTCAGCGGCAGGGCAGGCCGTTATTGCCATGCCAGCCGGGGCTGGCTTTTTTTCAGTTGCCTGCAATCGCTTGTTCGGCTATTTTGTCAAATTGTTGAATGGATTTTACAAGCAATACCGTTCAGTTTAGGAGCATGCTTCATCCTGAGCGCAGTCGAAGGATGAATTCTTGAGCGTAAACTTCATGTCTCGACCAAGCTTGTACTGAGCTTGTCAAAGTGCTCGACATGAAGAAAATGGCTTAGCTGAACGATATTGTCTTAACAAGAGGAACCGCATGCACAAACACGTACTCGGCGTGATCGGCTACCCGATGACGCACACGCTCTCGCCGTACCTGCACGGCTTTATGATTGAAAAACTGGGCTTGCCTGCCAGCTATTTTGCCTTTTCTGTGCAGCCGGAGCGGCTGGGCGACGCATTGGCCGGCGCGAAAGCGCTCGGGCTGACCGGTCTGAATGTCACCGTGCCGCACAAGCAGGCGGTGATGGCGCATCTCGACGAGATCGATGCACGCGCCAAAGCCATCGGCGCAGTGAATACGATTCGATTCGAAAAGGGCGCAGCATTCGGCACCAACACCGACGCCGGCGGATTTTTGGAGAGTCTCACCTTCAACGATGTCAGTCTGGCTGGCCGCGAAGTGCTGATTCTCGGGGCAGGGGGCGCTGCCCATGCCATCGTCTATGCGGCCCAGCAAGCTGGCGCGGCGGCGATCAGCATCTTCAATCGCACGGCCGAGCGTGCTGAAAAACTGGCCGCGCATTTTGGTGTGCGTGCTGTCGCCGAAGCGGACACGGAACGGCTAGCAAACGGTGCGGTGGTCATCAACACCACTTCGGTAGGCATGTCGCCGAAACTCGATGCCTGCCCGTTGCCGGAAAACCCGTTTCGTAGCGACCTGATCTATGTCGACCTGGTGTACAATCCTCTGAAAACGCGTTTTTTGGCGCTGGCGCAGCACGCTGGCGCAACCACGGTCGACGGCCTGGGCATGCTGATTTTTCAGGGCGCGCAAGCATTGTCACACTGGATGGCGAGGGAGATCGATGTGCAAAAATGGTATCCCGAGCTGAGGACGCTGCTGATAAGCAAGATGAAATAGCCAAAGCGGTGATGAACGTATTCTGGCAAAAACCTGGCTGTGCCTGATTTGAAAAGACTTGACAATGCCGGGATAAATTGGCATTATGCAGACGGATCATTTCACGGGGAGCACGCGCTTTAGCGCTAAGTCATGCAAGTGGGAATAAAATGCGGCGGGAGGTCAACTGATGAAACATTGCAAATAGCGGTAGAAGGTAACTCCGTTACCGCGCATGGATAGTCATCACCCTCTCAGCTCGAATGAATAGCCGGGATATGGTATATGCAGTCTGTATAAACCGGCAAATTCAAATACTAACAAAAGACGTAAGTCGCTAAAATAAAAATAGTTATGTCGGTGACACCGCAAACAATGCGTTGTGTTATGCAGAAAAAGGCAGTCTGCGCTAATAGATTTATACAGACTGCATATTCATAGTTATGTGGTCATATGTTTAATCGATACCAATAAAATATTCCAAATTAAGGATAATCTTTTTATGAGAAATCTTTTTGTTGTTTTGCTTGTAGGTTTTCTGCCTCCTTTAATTGGGCAAACTACTCAAACTTTATCTGGTGTTTACACCATTCAACAAGCAAGTAATGAGCGCTTTATTGATGCCCATGAGATAGAAAAGACCCGACTTCAGAGTGAACTGGTTAAATTCCATTTTGTTGTCTTAAATCAAAAAGGCAAATTGTCGCAATGCGACAGCGGGTGTTCGATATTATCGAAAATAGATGTGAAAGAATAGCATGCAAGGTTGTCAGTTCGACCACTAATTATAGAGAGAATCTGCTTTCCGATGGTTAACAAAATAAGTGGGGCATGTATTGAAAGGGGTAATGCCATGGGATTTTTTGAGAAAATATTTGGAAATAGGGCAGTGATTTCCACTATGATTGCAAACGGTGAATTCGTCTACCTTTGTCATGATTGCCACAAACATGCGAGAGCAGGGTATGAAGATTCCGGTAAGGAAGCCAAATGTCAGAATTGCGGAATAGAACTTGTGATTCCTCCACGAATAGGGCAACAAATAACGTGGGTTGAAGAGTTACAACCGATTCAAGGTTTCCCATCATCTGCAATCCAGGACGTCTTTGTCCCGTTGGAGTCCGAACAGCTTCACAAACTGCTTATAGCTCTTAATGTCAAACGAAGCAAGATCGACTATATGTGGGTGAGTGGACGAGAAATACCGTTTGATGGGGCTCCGGTTCTCAAATTAGATCTAAGTGAGAATAGTGATCTGACTGGATCCATACCAATCCTTGAACGACGGAGTATTCTTGGAGAAAAGATTCTCAGATATGCTCTCCTTTTTATCAAAGGAGAGAACCGAAAGGTTTACTGTGCAGCTGATGATGGCGAAATACAACAAATTATTCCTTCATTTCGCACTGAGAAAATATTGTTGACAATAATTAAAAATGTGAACGCTGGTCAGGTTCAGTGGGATGAAAGTCAAAAATTGATAAAAGAAAACCATGCTGTAGCAGAGCAGTACGAGAAGCAATTTAGCAAAAATCTTGACAAATATTTAGAAATACCTAAAATTGATAGAAATGTGGATTACGACCAACTCCTTATATTTGAACCCGTTTTTTCAGGCTATTACGCCAAATATGGCATAACAGCCGAGAAAGTCAAGACTGTTGATGATTTTGGGACATTGATGTGTTCACTCCCAATAGCAAATGAAGAGAAAGTTTTGGCCCACTATTCTCGTGACGGAAATAAACATACGGATATAGGGAAAGTAACTATCGGAAAAGCAATTCAACTAGGCTTTAATTTTTGGTCAAACGGCAAGCTACCTCAAAGAATAGAGCTGTATCAAGGCAAGCGTCAGATCGGGCTTGGAAACCGACCGGACGAACTCTTGAAAATCGACCAGATCGTAAATGGATTATTTAATCAGATGTATGTCGCCAGGATTCAACGAAACGAGTTTTTTTTCTGGTATACACTTGGTGGAGCATAATAAAGCAACGCATGGTTGCGTTTGACAGCCATGTAATGCAAATGATGTGTGGTATGAAATTTTAAGCCATGCCTAACAAATAGAATCAACTCGGGCTGCAGAAGCGTCGTGCATTTTTCTGGATTTTGTACTTCGCGATAATTTAGTGAGGTCGAAAGCATAGAACTCTACATTTTTTCAGCAGGGTCATTTGTACGTTAGAAACGTATTTGAGAATTAAACTAATATTAAAGGAGTTAAAATGGCAAATTGGTCGTCACATGATTATCCGAAGAATTTTTTTTATAAAAATGATAAATCAAGTGGAAAAAATTCATCAGACAAAAGTGGTTGCTTTAAATCTTTAGCAAATTTGATAATGTATGGAATAATAGCATTTATCATTTTATATTATCTTTTTGGAAAATAGAATATTCAAATTGTTTGAGTTTGTAATGAAAATCCAAATTAATCTTCAAATTGACCAAGAAGCTGTTAGTTTGATTTGACCTTACTATATATTTGAAATTCCTGTAAAAGTGTATATAAAACACAAAAGAGACGGTTGTTATCTTACCAAACTGCTCCTCGAAGTCGATCTCAGAACCGTGGGTGCTTTTTGAACTTTTGGAGCAGGGAACTCACAGGTTTATCTCTTGGGGATAGAGGCCGAACCGACGCCCACAGCCGCATTAATGATTCCAAAACCACCAATTAAGCCATCCTTTTGCAATCGCAAGGTAAGCCCAAACAAAAAGTCCGCCTATGGTCATAATTTGACTCAATCGGTGCTTTTGTACAATCTCTCATCAAACAAAGCTTTGCTCAATTGTCGACAGATTTCATAAACTCCCGCAGCACGGTGGTGGCGTAGGCTCCGGGTGGCAGGGTAAAGGAAAACCAAATACCCTGTTCGCCGGCCTGCATTTCCAGATCGTCCACGAAGATGCGGCCCACCCGGCGGGTACCCTGCGCACGCGCCCGCTTCAGCATCTCTTCCGTGATCCCGGCGTCGGCGAGAATGCGCTGCTCGAGTTCACCGGATTCGTGGCTGGCCCAGCGCATTTTGTGGCCATACATCGGGCCGGTGTGTGAAATCTCCCTGGCCTGAAATCGCGGCAAGTCAGCCGTCACATCTTCGACTTCAAACAGCCCGCCGGAATCCTCTTTGCGCGCAACATCCCCAACCACCAGCGTATCGAACCAGCCCTTTTCGATGCGGGCAGCCAGCCAAATATTGAACAGCTCGGAACGCAAGGCGTCGATCAAAAAACGCTTTTTCCACGGTTGCCGTACGCCTCGTCCCTTCAGGACTTCACGTCCGCGCGCTGCATTGTCACCTGCAAAACCAAAACGCTGTTCGCCATAATAATTGGGCACGCTGCGTGTTTTCAGCGCCGCTGCAATCTGCTCGGCAATGAGCATGGCATCGGCAATCGGGTGCTGCAACAAAATGCGAAAACGGTTGGCGTGCAAATGTCCTGTGCGCAGTTTGTTGCGGTGGCGTTGGCTCCATTCTGCTTTCAGCTCAAGGTCCGCCTCAATCGCCGCTTGCACCACCGCAATGTCGGCCTGTGGCATGTGCAGCGAAAAGGTCTGTGTGACCAGCGCATGTTTATCTTTCAGGCCGGCATAGCCGACATCCCATTCCTTTAAATCAAAAAGCGCCGCCAGCCGTTTTTGCAGACCGCGGGTGGTCCAGCCCTGGCGCGCAAAACGGATGTAGATATGCTCGCCGTCACCAACAGGCTCGTACAGCGGCAGCTCTTCGACGATAAAGTGCTGCGGTTCGACCTTGAGTTCACCGCCGATGCCGGGCAGGTCGCTGGTGATAAAAGGCAGGTTTTGCATCGCGGAAAGTTCGTGCGATTCGGATTGCTGATCGTTCATTGCTACGCTCGGTTTAGGGTTGCTGATGATGGGAATCTCTTTTCTGACTCGTTATCGAACACTTTTCATTAGCCACGGATGGACACGGATTTTCACTGATTTTTCTGAATGTAACGCGAGTCCGATGCAAAGATTTTTCGATGTGGCAAAAGATTATCATCATGCTGAGCGCACTCGAACCATGAAGATTTTGAGCCTGTATTGCCGTAACTCCTTATCGCCCTCGACTGCGCTCGGGCTGAAGTATTCGATGTTTTGCTTATATCGGACTCACGTTAATGTAGAATTATAGCGATTTTCAAAAATTTTGTCTGATCAAACTTCCGTATCGTTTCAGCAGCCAGCCAGCGCTATTGGCCGTTTGCCTTTGGCTCCTGGCAAAAAGCCAATAGCGAAGAGCTAAAGGCAGGTTTGTATTCATTCCGGATGCTCTGAAAGTGAACCAATTATCGGACATGACTTTTGCAAAGTGCTATGGTGACTTATGAATTTGGCTCTGCCCGGTTTTCCGGTCACACCAGCAACGTGCCGCGATCCATGATGAGCTGTGCATCAAAATGGATGGTCGGTGCGGTCAGCACGCCATCGATGTGGATGCCGACCTCGACCTCGCCACCGAAAAAGATGTTGTTGCCGAGCGCCAGATGGCAGGTGCCGAGCACCTTTTCGTCTTCCAGCGTAATGCCGCAAATCCGCGCGTGCTCGTTGCAACCGATGCCGAATTCCGCCAGATTGTAAGCATTGTGATCGCCGACCGTTTGCAACTCATTGCGTAACGTTTGTGCTTCCGCGCCACCGTCAATCCGGGTTGCAAAGCCATTCTCCACCGTGATGCGGATCGGCTCTGCGATCGCGCCGACAGCGGCATGTGAAGCATCGACCACATAGATGCCGGAAGTGTCTGCCTGCACCGGCGCAATAAAAGCCTCACCACAAGGCAGGTTGCCCCATTTGCCCGGCTGGCTGTAAATCCCGCCTGAGCGGCCATGTGCCTGCCGATGCGCAACATTGACGCAAAGGTCTGTGCCAAGCTCGCTCTGTACGCGCACCTGCTCAGTCTGGTCAAGCAAATCGGCCAGCCTGTTGACACGAGCGCGAATCGCCTGATAGTCCACCGGGAAGGTGCGCACAATCATTTCTTCGGTGATGCGCGCCATCGAAGCGATGCGCACACCGGCATCGGTGGCCGCACGCCGTGCCCGCGTCCACGACAGCGACTTGGCGAGCGGCATGAGCACCACCTGGGCAGCCAGCATTTTTTGCGCTACCGCCTCTGGCGGCTCCTGGCCGTTAAATGTCAGCACCGGGATTTCGATTTTTTCAACATTGGCTTGCAACTGTAGGCAGGCCCGCTTGAATGCCGCAGCGATGTCGCGCTTGGTTTCGTCCGTCACGATTAAAACGCGCTCCCCAGCCTGTACGCCGAGATTTTGCTGCAAGGCATGCTTGCAGGCAGCGATGAGCTGGTCCGTGGTGGGGGGATTTTTCATGAGATTTTCGATATGGTTTGCCGGTTCTGTTGAAATGTTTTGCTTCTTTTTTGCGCATAAAAAAGAAGGTGTGGCTGACTGTGCGTGAGTAGTTGATTTGAAAGGACAACCCGCCGAACCACCGCCGAAGGAAACCGAGATGCGCCGAATAAAAATAGATCAAAAAAACATATCTTTGCCCGTTGTGCGAATGAAATAAGCCGTTGATGAGCACAAAACGGCCCAAATTGTCATGCCGAAGGCATCTATTTTAACGTTTCCGCGGAATCTAGCGAAGTTTCCTCACGATGCCGAATAGATTCATCCTGAATGACAAGGGTACGATTCTTACATAAAAACAATGGTTTATCTAAAAGGACTATCGCAGAAACAATTCGCACAACGCGTTATCTTTGTATCCAATCATATTTTCCGCGCTTTGGTGTTCAGGTTACATCCACATGAAATCCAAAAATATTTCTGTTTGCCCGGCAGCTTGCATCATGCAATTTTTTTGCTAAAAATTCAAACCCAAATCGACAAAAATTTGTTTGGATTGATTGCGCTTGTCAAGATACTGGCGATAGCTGGCTGCGAGAAAATAGTGTCTGAAAAAGCTGTAGTCCGCACGCAACCCGAAGTAGTAACTGGAGGTCATCATGCCGGGAGTATCATAGAGATAAGCTCCTGTGCTGAAACTCACGTTCAGCCGGCGCTGCAATGGCAGCCGGTAATCCAGCATCGGTCGATAGGCATTGGTGAACTCGGTGCGGAGAAAAGAGAGCCGGAAGGCAATCGCATGACCGCGCAAAGGGAATTGCCGGATTTGATAGTAAAAATTGGAAGAAATGATCGGGTGCAGGCCGTTTTCGGGAAAACGCAGTGAAACATTGGCGCCGGTGCGCATATTTTGCGCGGGCGTCACACTGACACCACCACTCACACCCTTGCGTGTGGCATCATCGAACAGGCTGTCCGGTGTGTTGATTGTACTGAGCGTGTATGGATTTTTGCGCGCATCAACCGACAGGTTGGCCGAAACCGAGTTATTGATCGTCATGTGGGCGGTGAGATAAAAATTAGAAAAAGTGACCGATTTCCCGGCCGCCTGTTTGCGCCAATCGCGGTTGAGGTCAATTTCGATGCTTTGGTAAATGGAAAAGCGCCTTGAGCGCCAGTAATTGTTTTGCAGGTAGATGAATTCACGGTTGATCATGCCGCCATCGTGACTGCCGGCATAGGCGATGGTGGTTGCCAGTTTTTGGCGATCATATGAGCCGGACTCAAAAGCCACGAATGCGCCAAACTTGCTGCGGTTGGCATCAAACGCCGCTGTCTGTGGATCAGGATCCTTGCCAGCGGCAAAACCAATCCGCACGTTTTGGTCGATCTGCCGCGCAATGTGCACCCCATCGATTAAACCGATACCTCGGATATGCGGCGAGTATACCCGGCCAGCGCCGAATTCCCAGGGCACATCGCTGGCAGAATAAACCAGCGACATTTCAAAAATACGGTGCTGCCATTCGCTTTCGCCATCCGGATAAAGCTGGGAGGCTGTGCGTTCATAGAGGCGCGAGCGCTGGCGCATGCGGAATTCAATGCCGCTGCCAGCGATATTCTGGATTTTGAGCCGGCCACTCAGGCTGGGCTGAACCGAAGAGAACGTGGTGCCGGAACCATCCTGTTGCCAGTAGCTTTGGGCGGAGAGATAACCTCGAATTCGATTGGTGTTGCTGCTGGCTGTTTGTGTTCTCCGCTGTGCTTCCCGGGCCTTCTGCCGCTGTCCCGGTGTGGGGGCTGGCCTTGCGGTGACCGCTTTTGACGGCAATTTCACCACATCGCCGATTTGCGGCTTTTCCGCGGCGCGCAGAACAGTGCATGCGGCGGAGCTGCTGGCGGCACTTTTCACTAAAATAAATGCGATCAACTTGTTGGCCCGGTAAAGTCTCAGGGTGTCACCAACAGCGAGACCCTGATTTTTTCCGGCATCGATATAAACGGCTTCCTTTGAAATATATTTGATTTCTGCCTGCTGTTGCTGGCCGAGAACCTGCGATGCGGTTGCGCAGGAAATGCCGACCAACAGAGCAAAAAAGTATATTCTTTTATGAATCATCTTTCACCTCTTCCTCTCGGGTGACATTCGTAGCAGGCGGCGCTCTCGTATCTATAGTTTTGCACCTCTCCAAGGTGCTGGTTATCCGTTCTTTGCTGATTGTGCTCGTGACAGTCGATACACGTGAAAACCTTGTTGTTTCCAGGCACATTGTGGCAGGTGGCGCAACTGGCCCATTCGCCGCGGTGGGCGCCGGAGTAAATCGGAAAGTAAAGCGAGTCATGTTCGCGAAACTCGCCTTTTTCGCCGGTTGGATGGCAACCAAAGCAGGTTGCGCTGTCGAAGCTGTAGCCCTGAATGCCCTGGTGTTTGGGATCCATCAAGTCCTGTGCGTGCTCGTGACAGGTCACACAGGAAAACACCTGCCGGTTGTTGACATCGGTATGACAGGTCGCGCATGCATCCCAGGTGTTGATGTGGGTCCCTGAAAAGATCGGAAAAAACTGTGCATCATGCTCAAGAAAGTCGCCCTGTTCACCGGTCGGGTGACAACTAAGGCAATTCGCACTGTTGAAGACATAGCCCTGGATGCCCTGATGTGGCGCATCCATAAGGTCCTGCGAATGTTCATGACACGTTACGCAAGAGAAAACCTGCCGGTTGCCGGCGTCGGTATGGCAGGTCGCGCATTCGTCCCATGTGTTGAGATGCGTGCCTGAGAATATCGGGAAAAACTGCGTGTCGTGCTCACGAAAATCCGAGGCCAGGCCTGTCGGGTGACAGCTATAGCAATCCGCGCTGTTGAACGCATAGCCGGTGATGCCCTGGTGTTTCGGATCCATCAGTTCCTGTGAGTGGTCATGACAGGTTACGCAGGAAAAAATCTTCCGATTGGTGGCGTCGGTGTGACAGTCGCCGCAGCCATCCCATTGATTGGTATGGCTACCCGAGAAAATCGGAAAGAACTGTGTATCGTGCTCGCCGAACTGACCTGCTTCGCCTGAGCCATGGCAAGCCAGGCAGGTTTTGCTGTCATAGGCATAGCCCGCCATGCCCTGGTGCCGCGAATCCATGGCCTGCTGGTTGTGCTCGTGGCAGGAAAAGCAGGAAAAGACACTATTGTTCATCGGATCGATGTGGCAAATGCTGCAATCGTTCCATTCGCCACGATGTGCGCCCGAAAAAATGGGAAAAAACAGCGCATCATGGTCGGGCAGAAAGGCCGGCCGCCAGCTGTTCATCTGATGGCAACTCTCGCATTCTGTGGTAAATCCAGATGAAATGTGGTTAGGCGATTGTGCAGCCAGATACTCCTGCTGGTGGCAACTTTCACAGGATGCTGAATTCAATGCAAAATCGTTTTGTGGCATGCCGGTGTGGCAGGTTTCGCAATCGACAAGAATGTGTCTGCCGAGCAACGGAAAACGTGTGCGCTCATGAATTTCCTCGGCGTCAAAAATCATCCAACTCTGTGAAGTGTGACAGCGCTCGCAATCGGGGCCAAGCTTGGCTTCGTGCACATCCTGGTGGCAGGAAAAGCACTGCTGATCAACTTTTGTAAAATTTTCCACCACATGGCACGACAAACACGGCACACTTTCGTGGCGGCCTTCGAGAGGATAATCGGTCGTGGTGTGGTCAAAACGAATAATTTTGAAAGATTCCGAGACATGGCAGGTCTGGCAGGAGCGCTTCAGCACTTTATGCGGGTGGCTTTTGGTCTGCACTGGTGTAGCTGAAAGTGCCAAAACCTGCACAGCCATTTGCGATAGCGGCGTGCTGCTTTGTGGAGCAATCCAGAGGCCCTGCGCCAGGTTCGGCTGCTGAATTGCAGGGCAGCCAGCGCCAGCCTCAGCGAATTGCACTGCGAGATGGGTGTCCGTTGAGTGCAAGCAGCCCAGGAAAAACAGGCCTGCGAGCGTGAGCAGAAAGCAAACGTGCACCGCGCCCGGCGGCACGATGATTTGTCTTCTGCGGTGTTTTTTGTTCTCAGTATTGCTTAAAGATGGTGCGGGCATGGTGCTTTACCTCTTTTGTCTTCGCAACTGGATGCCATTTCCTGAATGACAGGTTTCACAGGCCGGATCAATCGGCCGGTAGAGCCTGATCACGGTGTCTTGCAATTTGTAGAGCTTATGACATTCGTTGCACTGAACATTCTGATGTGCCCCTTTTAAAGGGAAGCGTGAATCTGCGTCGTGATTAAATTGGATATCTGGCCATTCGGTTGGCTGATGGCAAATCTCGCAACTCTTCACAGGTACTATTTTCGAGAATTGCCCGACATGAATATCCTGGTGGCAGGTTTCGCAGCGCGTATCTGAAAAAACAAACTGTCGTATTGGCTCACCGCTTCTGCTTTTCTTCAATTTGTGGCAGGCGCGGCATTGTGTGGCGATGTGCGAGCCAATAAGTTGGAAACCACTTTGTTGGTGCTCCCGAATGCCGTACAGCGCAGGAATGAAGCCTTGCTCATCATGGCAGACTTCACAGCGCCCACCGTCCGGGCGTTTGGCGAACTGCCCGAGATGAATGTCCTTGTGGCAATCGCTGCACAATTCAGATTTTAACGGCTGTGTCATGCTGCCGCTGGTGTGGCATTTCTGGCAATCGACGCTGGCATGCAATCCGCGCAATGGGAAACCGGTTGTGGAGTGATCAAACTTATCGCGATTCACGGTTTTCCAGCTGCGTTCATTGTGACAGCTTTGACAGTCCTGGCCCAATTTGCCTTCATGCACATCTTTGTGGCAGGCTGCACAGGTGCCGAATTGCAGTGGTTTCAGCATGTCACCGCTGGTGTGGCATTTCTGGCAGTCGACATTTTGGTGTTTGCCGAGCAAAGGGAAGCGTGTTTTCGAATGATCAAATGTGCCGCGATTCATCCCGCGCCAGCCAGTGGTGTTGTGGCAGCTTTGGCAGTCTGCACCGAATTTGCCCTTGTGCACATCGTCATGGCATGCTTTGCATGAATTGAATGGCAATCCGGTGAATTTTGTAAAAACCGGTTTGGCGGCAGCTGTTTTCTGCAAGTCGTTGATCTGCGGGTGACATTTGGCGCAATCGACCTGAATGTGCTTTCCGGTAAGCTGGAATCGAGCATTGTCATGGTCGAAATTGGGTGCAGGTTTCCAGTTCTCTTCCGTGTGGCATTTCGAGCATTCTGTGTCCAACTGACCGCGATGCTCGTCGACATGGCACGAAATGCAATCACGCTGCAAGCCCAAAAATGTTTTGGCGAGATCGATTTCGGGCTGGAGTTTTTTCAAATCTTCCTTGATGAATTCGGACTTGTGGCAATCCTGGCATTTGGTTTGAGCATGCTTGCCTTTCAGAGAGAAGCCTGTTTGTTTGTGATCAAAATTGTCTTGCCCATTTTCCCAAAAAACCATTTTAAACGCGCGCCCTGCGTGGTCGGAGTGGCACGAAAAACATGCTTTGCGGTCGATTGTAAAGACCTGGTGATGCAGGCCGCGTTGCTGATCGATGCGCGTTTTGATTTCGAGATGACAAGAGAGACACTTTTCGGCGCTGGGGCCACCGCCAAGCTCATGACATTGCAAACAGTTGTCCATGCCTTCCAAATGAGCATGCGGCTTCGCGAGCTCGCCCGGCGATATCTGCGCCCGGGAATCGGTGGCAGCGAAAAAGGTCAAAAAAACAAAAAAGCTATAAAAGACAACCTGCGGTTTGTGTAGAATTGATCCGCGGAAATTCAAAGCACAGAAGTCCTTCTCAAAAAATCCATCTATAGCCAAAAGTAATCGTCAAGGCAATATGTAAAAACATGATGATGATCATCACATAGGCAAAGGGTTTATGAATGACGTGCCAATAATGAAAAATTTTATCGACCGAATCGAGAAAGGCACGTTTGCGCATCAACAGCGATTTTTGTTTTGCGGTGCGCAAAATTTGTTGAAAAACAGCCGGCTGCATGCGCAAATTTTGCGCACGTAACACATTCTGTAAACGCTTCAGAAGCAAAGGTCGTTTCAAATCATTGGCTAATATTGCAAACAGGGCGCCCATACCACTTTTTGATTTTGCAAGATGCGCTCCAGAAATTTGCTGGATGGTGCGCAAAGCTTCCGGTGAAATTTTGAATTCGTTCACCAGCTTTTGGGTCATGTGCCTGTCCTGCATATCAATTTGCTCGAGCGACAATGCATCTCCGACGGAGTTGCGTGGGATTTGCTTGTAAATGTAACGTCCCAAAATCCCACTGAACATCACCGCCAACATCGAAAAATAGCTGATGGAAACAATGCCATTGAATTTCATGGCCGTGTGCAGGGTAATCAAAACCGGGCCGATGATGCCAAAAAAGATATGAACATTGAGCCAGTGGCTCATGCGGCCGCCACGCAATCCGAAAAGATGGCGCTTGCGCGCCGAGTACAAAAACAGCAATAAAATCATGCTGCTGCCGATAACGCCCAACCCATGTCCGTAAAGCCCGCCCGGCTTCAATAATACATGCAAAGCGTGGTGGGGGCGTTCCAATAACGGTAAAGAGTAATAATGCCAGCCATAATGGACAAAGGCCGCTGCGAAGATCAACGCTATGCCGTAGAGAAAGAGCATCATCGGCCCGAAGAGTTCTTTTTTCATTTTTCTCCGAATTTCATTTCAATACGAATGCCCAGCTTCTGCAAAAAGCCGGTCGGCAATTCACCGCCTGCAAAAATAAATACATAGTCGTTTTTGAGTGCGCCGTGTTTTTCACCATGCTGGAGGTAGACGCGGTCTTCGAGAATTTCGGTGACATTGGATTCGAATAAGGCGCGTATGCGGCCTTGCGCTATCGCTCGCTCCATGGCTTCCAAATTTTTTTGTTTGGTGCGGGTCAGAACAGCCTTGCGATAAGAAAGCGTGACTTCTGTGCCGGGCTGATTGGCGAGCGCCAAAGCGGCCTCCACAGCACTGTCGCCGCCGCCAACCACCAGCGCACGCATGCCGCGATATTGCTCTGGCTCCAGCAGCTTGTAAGCCACCTTCGCCGAAACTTCCCCGGGCACGCCCAACTTGCGTGGTGTACCTCTGCGTCCAATCGCCAGCACGATGCGCTGTGCCAGGTAGCTGCCTTTTGAAGTGGTGACTTCGTAATGGCCATTCACTCTTTTGAGCGTTTCGAGTTTTTCATTCGCATGGATGGCAGTACCGGTCTGCTTTGCGATCCCCTCAAAAAGGCCAATCAGCTCTTCCTTGCGGATTTGCCGCGCGTTGAATTTGCCATAGATCGGAATATTCATCGGCTGCGTCATCACAATCTTCTGGCGGGGATAGGTCAAAATGGTGCCACCGAGATCAGATTGATCGAACGTCACATAGCGCAAACCCTGTTTTTGTGCCTGCAAGGTGGCCGCGAAACCTGCCGGTCCGGCACCGACGATCGCCACATCATAGATCGCTTTATCGCTTTTTCCCAACGTTGCGGCGAGATATTCTACAGCCTCGCGTCCCTGGGTGATGGCGTTGCGGATCAGTCCCATCCCGCCGAGTTCGCCGGCGATATACAGGCCGCGCATATTGGTTTCAAAATTGGATTTGAGATAAGGGATTTCAATGCCGCGTCGCTCGGTGCCGAACACCAGCTCGATGGCATCGACGGGGCAGGCGGCCTGGCAGGCGCCGTGGCCGATGCATTTGGTCGGCGAAACCAGAGCTGCCTTGCCATGGATGGTGCCCAAAATTTCGCCTTCCGGACAGGCTTTTACGCATGCACCGGCGCCGATGCAACGATTTGGATCAATTTTGGGGTGAAGCGATATCGGCTCCGTCCGTCCTGTGGAAGTCGCCTCGGAAAGCTTTTCGCGCGCTTCACGTTCCTTTTTTTGGTGGCGCCAAAAATAGTAAAGTGGAAATCCGACGGTGATAAGAATTGCTACAAGATATGTTGCGATTTCATACACTTCTGTAACTCGACTTGTCGTTATTGGGTGAGCGTTTACAATGTGCCTTTGCCAGCAATTATTGTGCAAAAGCCGGATCGAGTGATCTCCTGGGTGCTGTCAAGCTAAGTTTATGGAGACAAGACCTTGTGCATTTGTACCTGATGGAGCGGCTCGCGCCGAAATCCGATTTTTTCAAAAACAGCCGCACCGATTTCTTCCGGGCAGATCGTACGCACATGCCAGATTTTGCCCGGGAATTTGGCCGCAAGTCCGGCCAGCAAAGCACGCGCCTGACCACTGCCTTGTGCCTGTTTTTCGACAACGAGCGCATGGATTGTCACTATCGGCTGTCGTGGATCGGAAAGCAGCGTGCAAGCCTGCTCGAGCCGGAAACCCGCGCAGGGTGGACCATATTTCAGCAGCGCATTGCCAGTCGCTTGCCATGGCAAATCGGCCAGTCCGTGCAGCTCAACCTGTCGAGCCACTTCCGCACTCTCAACTTCCTCGATCCAGGGGCTTTGCCTGGCCAACAGATGATCGCAGCGGTAGCCATATAAGCGGCGCACGGTGTGAAAATCGGCGCCGCGATAGAGTCGCATTCCGGACTCATTTTGCTCGAAGCATTCCACCACCACCTTGCGGTCACCTCGCGTTCGAGCCTGGTTAAGTATATGTCGAAAAAGGGCTTTGCCGATCCCTTGATTTTGCATGTCCGGAGCAACACCCATTGCCGCCAGCCTGCTCACATTGCCGCGCCGTGCCATCATCGCCAGCCCGACGGCTTTTTGATCGATGTAGGCGATTTGACTGAGGTTGAGGTGCGCATCTTCCCGCCACAGCCATTCCGCGAAAGCTTCAACGTCGAATGTCAACCTGCCGGCCACATAATTCGAAAATGCCTGTGTCATCAGATCCGCCAAAGCCTGCAGGGACAGGGATCGGGCGTTGTTGAAAGCCATCATTTTCATCGCGAGACGTTTCTGGTTCGGAAGCGAACTGAAATTGCCGGATACCGACTGCGCAAAGCCATTTTCTCCCGGCGTTGTTGATTAAACGTTCCGGAGAACTTCCAGCGCAATCCATTCTTCGAGAAAGTGGACATTCGAAACGTGCATGCCCTCGGTTTCGATGGCTGCGCGCATTGCATCTTCCTCATCCACCAGGATACCGCTCAGCAGCAATAAACCATCATTGGCAAGGCATGTTTTGAGTTGTGGCAAGATCGGAATGATGATATGACGTTGCAGGTTGGCGTAAATGATCGGGAAAGGCTGGCTTTTCCCGAGGCTCTCAATGCCGCCGATAAAAAACTCAGTTTGCGCAGCAACACCATTGATGGCAGCATTCTCGTATGCATTCTCGATGGCAATAGCGTCGATGTCACAGCCGATAATGTGCGCTTGCGAATGGAACAGCGCGTGCGCGATGGCGAGAATGCCACTGCCTGTCCCGACATCAAGTGCACGGTCCGGTAAGTTTGTACTGCGAGCCACGATGCGCTCAAGCATCAGTTTGGTCGTCGCATGCGTGCCGGTACCGAAGGCCTGTTTGGGCTCCAATATCAATTCAATCTCACCACCTGCGCTGCTGCTGATTTTTTCCCATGGCGGCCGCACGATGAGCTTGCCTGCGATATGCACGGGCTTGAAAAAGCGTCGCCAGCCATGATGCCAGTCCTGCTCGGCAATGCGTTCGAAGCTGAGCGGCTCGTTTGGCACTTCCAGGCCGCTGTCGATGATGCGCTGCCGATCTATGCTGAGGGTTTCGAGCAAAGCTTTGCTGTCCTGGTCGGCAAAATAGGCAAAATAAGCGCTGTCTTTCTCCTCGCAGCCTTGTGCCCCGCGCTCAAAAAGATAAAAGCTGACCGCATCTGCGCTTTCGGTGAAAAAAGGAAAGCGCACCACCAGCCAGTACCGGTTGGAAGATTTCATTATTAAAGCCTTTACCTGAAGTCTTGAATACATTCATCGAAGCCAGGCTTCAGTCCGTTTCTTCATGTTGTTTGGATGGAGCATGAATCACAATTGAATCCACGACAAAATCGTGGATGCCCTTTTTGTCCCTGGAAAACGGTATCGTGACAAATGAGATGATTCCCAAAAAAATCTTTATGACAATACGCGCATAGGCTGCAGGAATTGAGATTCGTTGGTGATTTGAGCCTTTTCTGACTCGAATTCCCATAAGTCCCTGCCCGAGCGTATGAAATTTGCTGGTGCAAAGCGGCTCATAAATAAAGATCATCGCCAGGACAACTCCGATCCTTATGGTCGCTGCAGCATCGGACTCGTTCTCGAAAAGATAAGCCGTGATGATCATCACCAAAAGAACAAAAAGCAGATCTATCAATGTTGCCAAATACCTTCTTGCAATGCTGGGATAATCCGGTTTCATGCTACCCACCTTTCCTTTGCTATTTCATCAACATCATGTGCAAACTCAATGCAAAATCCCGGTTGATAAACTGATAGTTAGCCTCATTCGTGCTGCAAATTTATTGAATTCATGATGGCTTTTCGCAAGTACGTATTTGATCATTTAAGCGATCATTCCCACAATGCCACTCCATTTCTATCGACATCGATTTCATAACCGAGCATATCATCATCGTCAAAAAGGAAGCGTCCAGAGAACTTCCGGCCTTCCAGCATCATCGGCAGCCAAATACGGTCGTCTTCCCACATCTCATCAAAAGGGATGGCATCGATCGGCGTCCACATCGGGATGGCCTCTGGTGTTTCGCCCGGCGTACCTTCGAAAGCATGCGCTTTGAAAACATGGCAATGAATCGACAGGCCATCGACGAATTGAAATTTCAAGTCGCCGAATTTGTTGATTTTCGTGGGAGTAATACAGATTTCTTCCTGCGTTTCGCGGATGGCGGCCTGCAGGATGGTCTCGCCGGGATCAATTTTCCCTCCCGGTCCATTGATTTTACCCGCACCCAATCCTCGCTTTTTGCGAATCAGCAGCACTTGGCCATTGTTGACCACAAAAACGAGCGTCGCGCGTATTTGTGGCCGCCAACTTTGCCAATCAATCTCGTGGTAATTTTTAAATTTTCCGTTTTCTTGCGAAGGTAAAGTCATCCGGTTTTTGCACTCTCCTTTATTGTTGAAATGTTACTGCACACGCCCAACTTGCAAATGTGACGGATACTGCGCTGAGCGGTAAATGGTTTGCGTCGCCGACTGAAAATCCGCTTCTATCGCTTTGGCGATGTCGACATATTTTTGCGGATTGCGGTCGGTGATCGGGAACCAACTGCTCTGCACCTGCACCATCATGCGGTGGCCGGCTTTAAAGGTGTGGAAAATATCCGGCGTCTGCCATTTGACCAGCGTCACCTCACCGGGCTTCAGCGGTTCCGGCTTTTCGAAGCTGTTGCGAAATCGCGCCCGCATCGGCTCAGCGCGCACCAGCATCTGGTAGCCGCCCATCGGCACATCCATGTATTTGTCATCGTGCTCGGGAAAATCGTCCGGATACACATCGATCAACTTGACAATAAAATCTGCATCTGTGCCGGTAGTGGAGACATACAGACTGGCTTCAATCGGCCCGGCCAGTGTGATGTCTTCGCTCAGCACGTCGGTTTGGTACACCAATACATCTTCGCGTTTGCTGGCAAAACGTTGATCTTCCACCATGTATTCACGAGTGCGGCGCATGGTTTTTTCCGCTGTGTACGGCACCGGGTTGGACGGATCGGCGATGTAGCTGTCCGAAGCAGCATCAGCATCGGCTGGCGCATTAAAAGAAAGTGCGCCATCGGCGTGCAAATACAGCGATGCGGGCGTGGCGGCCGGCGGCGGCCAGGCATCGAGCTCGTGCCATTCGTTGGAGCCGGTGCAGTAGGCCAGGACTTCCGGCAGATCGAGGGTGCCTTTATCCTTTAAGTAATAATTGAAAAAGCGAATATCGACATTTTGCTGATAATATTCGGAAGTCTTGTTTTCGAACGAGACATTACCGAGCATACTGCCATCCGAGCGCACCCAGCCACCGTGAAACCAGGGTCCCATTACAATGGTATTGTTGATGCCAGGATTGTTTTTTTCAATAGAATGGTAAATGTTGACCGGCCCGTGTGGATCTTCGGCGTCGAAAAAGCCCATCACATTCATCACATTGGTGGTGACGTTTTTCATATGTGGGATGATGTTACGGCGCTGCCAGAATTTGTCGTAATTGCCGTGTTCCATGAGGGAATCCCAGAATGCCAACTCATGGTTGAAATAGTTTTTGTTGGCATTGGATAATGGGCCGAGGTCGAGGAAAAACGAGTAGGCATCTTCACCATCAAACCGCCTGCGTTCACCCCATGAATCGGTCGGATTCGGGGGCGGGCTCTCAAAAAAAGAAAAGAAATTGAATGCGTCCTGCAAGTAAAACGCACCTTTGTGATGAAAATCATCACCGATAAACCAGTCGCCGATCGCAGCTTGTGGCGAAGCCGCTTTGATGGCCGGATGCGAGTCGATAATGCTGGCCGCGACATAAAAGCCGGGGTAGGAGATGCCCCATAAGCCGACGCGACCGTTGTTGTGTGGAACATTTTTCAACAACCAGTCGACCGTGTCGTACATATCGCTGCTTTCATCGATGTCCTGCGGTGATTGTTTGTCAGCAATGTGTGGCGTCATATTGACAAATGTGCCTTCCGACATAAAACGGCCGCGCACATCCTGGTAAACAAAAATGTAGCCTTCTTCGGCAAAACGTGAATTGCCTACGGGCCCTAAACCGCCTGGAAATTTATCCGGTCCATAGGGCCCGGAGCTATAGGGCGATCGCTTCATCAAAAACGGATATTGCTGGCTGGTGTCCTTCGGCACATAAACGGCGGTGTACAGCTTCACGCCATCGCGCATCGGGATGTTGTACTCATATTTGCTGTAATGCGCTGCATTGTCAAAGCCAGAGGAGTTGCTTGTAGGGGCGGACTGACAAGCGAGGAGCAATAGAAGCAGTGGCAGAAACAGTCGCAGGGTTTTACTGAATTTTTGATTTTGTTTGTTTTTAAAATAATCCATCTCTTCCTCCTCTTGTAAAAAACCAACTACTATTATTATACCCCTTTGCTTTGTTCAAAATCAATTTTCCTTTCGCGCAATCATTGCGATTTCGCGGTTCTGCATGAATTGTTTGCACACAAAAGCACAACGTGAAAGGTGAGAATTATTTGTGCAATTTGTCTTTAAATTCACGCTGCAGCTTTTGGATTTTCGGGTCGACCACAAATCGGCAGTATGGCTGGTTGGGATTGTTGCGATAATAATTTTGGTGGTAGCCTTCCGCTGCATAAAATTCCGGCAACGGCGAAATTTCCGTGACGATGGCATCAGGGTACAAGCCTGCCGATTCCGTTTCTGCTTTTGAGCGTTTCGCAATTTCTTTTTGTTGTTCGTCATGGTAAAATATGACGGAGCGATATTGGGTGCCGACATCCGCGCCCTGGCGATTCAGCGTTGTGGGATCATGTAAACGCCAAAAAACATAAAGCACATCTGCGTAGGAAATCACTGCCGGATCAAAGGTGATCTGCACGACTTCAGCGTGGCCGGTTGCACCGCTGCAGACACGCTCGTAGCTCGGATTGGGGATTTTGCCGCCTGCGTAGCCGGAAACAACGCTCTGCACGCCCTTCAATTTTTGAAATACGGCTTCGATGCACCAAAAACAGCCTCCACCGAGTGTTGCCTTTTCAGTTTTTATCACTTTTTACCTCAGAATGAATGCATGATATTTTGCATCGAGAATGACGCGGGACATGGCGGGTCTGGCAATTCGCAGCAAAACAAACCAGTGTTTATGAAAAATCACCTCTGGCCCACTTTTCCGTCAAAGCAATGTATTTTTCTTCTGGCTGGCAGGTACGCCAATCAATGCCGTTTTTTTTGCATATTGTAAAGTGCCCGATTGCGCCGAGCAGTTGATGCCCGACGATGAAAATGAGAGCAAAGTGTCCAATCCAAATCAATAATCCCCAGGAAATCACCAAATAAGCAATCAGTTTGCCTGGCCGCTTCCATTTGGGACGCACAAATCGGCCTCCAAAAAAATGGTAGCCCAGACTCCAGATCACCAGCGCCAGCCCCAGATAGGCATATTGGTAAGTTTCCATCTGCAAATAGTAAACAGGAATCGCTGCAATTGCAAGAGAAACGGTATGACTTGATGCGTTGATCGTGATCAGGCAAGCCAAAGCTTGTGTTGGATGAACGAATTCGCTATATTGCACAAATTTAGGTGCGTGAATTGAGATGTTGAAATGTGAATTTTCATTTTTAAGATAGATGGGAGAGCAGCCTATGCCGGGCACGCCAAAAAAGATGACCAAGACCGAGCAGCAATATGCTGAAGTGAAAGCGAGGCGCATGGGTCAAGCCTTTCTGTTGGTCATCCTGATTGCGATTTCCTTTCTGTTTTTCAAGATGTTGTGGATGTTTTTGATGCCGGTTTTTCTGGCAGCTGTGTTTACGGCATTGACGTATCCGTTCTATGAATGGCTGCTCAGGCATCTGCGCGGCAATCGCGGTTTGAGTGCTTTTTTCAGTTGCCTGCTTTTAATTTTGCTGATGCTGGGACCAGTCTATTTTATTGTCGATTTGTTGCGTGGGGAGGCGGTGTTTTTCTATCAAAACAACAGCGCAAAAATCCAGCAATTGCTGACCAAGTTCGACACCGGCCTGCTCAATGATTTGAAAGACTATCCACTTTTGCATAGCCTGGGAATCGATCTCGAAACGCTTGATTATCAGTCCTATATTCAGCAGGCGATGCAGGGGCTGAGCAAGTTTTTGCTCGATGTGATCAGTCGCACCAAAGAAGGCTTTGCTGTTATATTGGATGTCGTGATTATTCTTTTTACGATGTATTATTTTTATAAAGATGGTCCGAAGCTGATTTCGTGGCTCAAATATTTGAGCCCGCTCGATGATCAGCATGAAGATTCGCTGATCGAGCGTTTTGTATCGGTTTCGCGTGCTACAATTAAAGGTACGCTGGTGATCGGATTGACGCAGGGCACGTTGGGCGGCATTACACTGTGGCTTTTTGGTTTCAGCGCGCCCGTTCTGTGGGGGATGGTGATGGTGGTGTTGTCCGTCATTCCAATGGTAGGGGCCTGGGCCGTTCTCTTTCCCGCTGCCATCATTATGATGGTGACCGGCAGCATCTGGAAGGGCGTGGCGATCATTTTGATCACCTCGATCATTATCGGCAATGTCGACAATTTACTGCGGCCAAAGCTGGTTGGCAGAGATACGGGCATGCACGACTTGCTGATTTTCTTTTCCACCATCGGCGGCCTGTCTTTGTTCGGCCTGATGGGTTTTATCGTCGGCCCCGTCATCGCCGTGCTGTTTTTGACCGTTTTGAATATTTACAGCATTGAATTCAAACCGCAGCTTGACCTGGCGAGCAGTACGGTGCGCACGGTCAGCGATTCGGCGCTGCCATCAGCATCGGATGCTTCAGCAACAGAAAGCCAGCCTTGAATACACCTCGCGTTATGTCGTACGTGTTTTAAACCAGCCCGTAATGCTGGCGCGATCACGACGCGCCGGCAACACTTCGTGGTACAACTCCGCGCTGAGAAAGCTCACCAGCGTGCCGCCTTTTGGCAACACGTCCAGGAAAGACGTTTCGTCGTCCGGATCGCAATACATGCGCAGCATCCCGCCATCTTCTGCCCGCCAATCGGTATTTAAATACAAAATGCAGGTGACGATGCGGTACTGCACTGCCTTGAATTGATCGAGGTGCTTGCGATAAAAAGAACCCGGCGGGTAAATCGCGAAGTGGCCTTCATATTCGAACAGGCTGAGAAAGAGTCTGCGATTGAGTGCCAGCCGGAGGCTTTCCAAAATGTCAAAATAGGATTGCTGAATGGGGGAGAGCTGCAATGGATCGAGCCACATAACATGGTCGCTGCGGATTTCGGGGCGGACTTGCCGCTGTGCGCCGAAGCCAACGCCAGCGCGCCGAAAATCACCTTGCTGCCAACTCGTTATACATTCGCTGGCAAGCTGGCTGGTCAACGAATCAGACAGGAAATTTTGGAAGACGCACCAGCCATCCCGGCCGATGGTCTCCGCAATTTGATCAAATATCTCATCATCGCTTGTCTTCATCACGACAACTCGTTACGGAAACCCTGAAAACCTGCCTGTGATTGCAGGCAGGGCAAAAAAGGAAAACAGGCGCCGGAATGATCGAAAAAGTCCGACGCCTGAGGAACCGCTAAGCCACCGTAATTTCATCATCCAGATAGACGTCCTGAATGGCATGCAGCAATTGTACGCCTTCGTCCATCGGACGCTGGAATGCTTTCCGGCCGGAAATCAGGCCCATGCCGCCGGCACGCTTGTTGATCACCGCCGTGCGCACGGCCTGCTCGAGGTCGCCCGATCCGGAAGATGCGCCGCCGCTGTTGATCAAGCCGGCGCGGCCCATATAACAGCCCATAATCTGATAGCGTGTCAAATCGATGGGATGATCTGACGATAAATCGGAATAGACTTTTTTGTGGGTTTTGCCGAAGTTGATGGCATTGTAGCCACCGTTGGTTTCTGCCTGTTTTTGCTTGATAATATCGGCCTCGATGGTCACGCCCAGATGGTTGGCCTGGCTGGTGAGATCCGCCGCAACATGATAGTCGACGCCATCTTTTTTGAAGGCGGAATTGCGCAAGTAGCACCACAGCACAGTGACCAGGCCGAGCTCATGCGCGTATTGAAAGGCTTCGCTGACTTCGATGATTTGGCGGTTGCTGTCTTCTGAGCCGAAATAGATCGTGGCACCGACTGCCACCGCGCCCATCTCAAAAGCCTGGTCGACGCTGGCAAACATGATTTGGTCATAAGTATTCGGATAAGTCAGCAATTCGTTGTGGTTTAGTTTTACCAGAAACGGGATTTTGTGCGCGTATTTGCGTGAGACGGCTCCGAGCACGCCAAGGGTGGAGGCAACAGCATTGCACCCGCCTTCGATCGCCAATTTGACAATATTTTCAGGATCGAAATAGATTGGATTTGGTGCAAACGAAGCGCCTGCTGAATGTTCGATGCCCTGGTCGACCGGCAGGATGGAAACAAAGCCGCTGCCCGCCATCCGGCCATGATTCAATAGGCCTTGCAGGTTGCGCAGTACCTGTGCCGGACGATCGGAAACGGTGTAAACACGATCGACGTAGTCCGGGCCGGGCAGGTGTAGCAATTCTGATGAGACTTTCGCTTTGTGATTTAACAGATATTCGGCATCAGCGCCTAAGAGTTCAACGATTTTATTGTTCATGACTCCTCCAAAACTTGGGGATGCAAAAATATAAATGATTTCGCGCACAAAAATAGCTGTAGAGAGCCGGTTGTCCGCAGGATACGCCAGGTAGCTGACGCAATTTAAAAGGGCCTGGATGTTTGCTGAACTGGCTCATCCAATGCTCTTTTTCGAAAGGCCAATCTATTGTTTTAGTGCAAAAAATGCAAGCGGAATTGCAGGTGAACAAAGCAGGTTGTCCTTGGTGATGCTGCCCTGCCTTAACCGATAGATAACAATCAGCTAAAACAAGCTTTAATTCCCTGGATTATATTGAGCCTGCTTGTTTTTTCAGGTTGAAGTGAATCGCAGGATGAGCACAAAAACGGGAGTCTGGCACTGCGTGGTTTTGGCGACATTTTGCTTGCATCTTTGTTAAGGAAATTTTATTTTTGCGCGAATTAAAGGAGGAAGGAGTTATGGGAAACCGCCTGGAACCCAGTGTATATATCCGTCCGTCCGCTTCTCCCGCCTTTATTCACTCCTGAAATGAAGTCACACTTAAACAATTGAACAATTCATTAAACGAAGGAATTCACGGAGGGTTGAATGAAGAACATGAAAACGATGTTCGTTGCCTTTGCTCTGTTGCTTTTGCCTGGTTTGGCCTTGGCAAATGGCTCAGTGAAAGGCAAAATTGTTGATTCCGCAAACAACGAAGCTCTGCCTGGCGCTTCAGTTGTGATCTTGGGAACAAGCTGGGGTGCGGCAGCTGGTGCCAATGGTGAATTTGTCATTAAGAACCTGCCTAACGGAACCTATACGATCGAAGCCAGCTTTATTGGCTACGCACCGGCGCAAAAAGAAGTCACCGTTTCGGGCAGTGATGTCAGCGTAGATTTTTCGCTGAAAATCACGCCGATTTTGGGTGATGAGCTTTACATTGTGTCGAGCCGAGCCAAAGAGCGTGAAACGCCTGTTGCTTTCAGCAACGTCAAAAAAGAAGAAATGGAAGCCAGATTGGGTTCGCAGGACATTCCGATGGTGCTGAACACCACGCCGAGCGTCTATGCAACCATGTCAGGTGGTGGCGCTGGCGATGCGCGCGTGAACGTACGCGGCTTTGACCAAGAAAACGTTGCTATCATGATCAATGGCGTGCCGGTCAACGATATGGAAAATGGCTGGGTGTACTGGTCGAACTGGGATGGCGTTGGCGATGCGACCTCGTCGATCCAGGTTCAGCGCGGCATGAGCGCGGTTAATCTTGCAGTACCTTCGATTGGCGGCACCATGAATATTTTGACCGATCCGACTGGATTGAACCGTGGTGGCAGGTTGAAACAAGAATTTGGTACCGATGGTTTTCTGAAAACCACCGCTTCTTTCAACAGCGGTTTGTTGAATGACAAGTACGCGTTTAGTGGTTCAGTTGTCCGCAAAATCGGTGACGGTTTGATCGATGGTACCTGGACAGATGCCTGGGCGTACTATTTTGCCGCCAGCTATAGCATTAATAAAAATAATCGTCTGGAGCTTTATGCGATGGGTGCGCCGCAAAAGCATGGTCAAAATCTGTACCTGCAAAATATCGGTGCCTACAGCCATGAATTCGCCAAAGAATTGGCAAAAGATGGCGAGTATGACCTTGCGGCTCTCGACAAATATGTAGAAGCTGGCCGCACTTTCAATGAGAACTGGGCATCCGTCAGTCCATCTTATACTGGCCAGCAAGCTGTGGAAAACGATGTTTTCGATCGACATGATAAAAGTTTCATCAATGAAAGAGAAAACTTCTATCATAAGCCACAGGTCAACCTGAACTGGTTCTCCAGATTATCTGACAATCTGTCGCTGTACAATATCGCTTACTACTCCGGTGGCAGTGGTGGCGGGACCGGCACGCTTGGCAGTATCGTTTGGCAATATGATGGGCTGCCATCCAGAATCGCTGACTGGAATGCAACAATCGAACGCAATAGAACAGCCGATGACGGTTCGACTGGTATTTTGCGCAACAGCCGCAACAACCAGTGGACGATCGGCGATATTATGAAACTGGAATATCGCGCGTCCAATGCGCTTAAATTGACCGGTGGCCTCGATTGGCGTACCGCTGAAATCGAGCACTATCGCGAAGTGCGTGATCTGCTAGGTGGTGCATACTATCGATCCACGGCTTCCGATTTCTGGAGTGAAGCAGAGCAAAAAAGAGGTCTTGGCGACAGGCTCGATTACGATTTCACCAACACAGTGGATTGGATTGGCGCATTCGGCCAGGGCGAATACTCATCTGACAAGGTGTCGGTTTATGGCATGGCTGGCTACTCAACAATCAAGTACAACTATACCAATAACTTTGCCGATGACGGTACCGGCAATCCCTTGACAGCTCAGAGTGATCGTATCGGTGGTTACCAGATCAAAGGTGGTGCCAGCTATAGATTCTCGCCCAATGTCCAGGCCTTCGGTAATGCCGGCTACGTTTCGAAAGTGCCGATTTTCGATAATGTTATGGATGATCGTACTGGCACCAAAGCCGAAAATCCCAAGAATGAAAAATTCATCTCCTTTGAAGCCGGCCTGAATTTCCGTGCGATGGATGGCCGCGTCAATGCTAACCTTAGTGCCTACAACACAGTATGGAACGACCGCGCCAATTCGATTGGCGTGCAAAATCCAGATGGTTCGGAAGGCTTGGTTTTCCTCACCGGCCTGAACACACTGCACCGCGGTGTGGAAGCTGAAGTGCAATATCAACCGCATCGCTTCACCCGCTTCGACGCAGCCCTGTCTATTGGCAACTGGAAGCACACCGAAGATGTGTCCGGTATTTATAAGGATTACGGCGACCCATCCGGGGCAACCAATCAATCATATAATTTCTATATCGACGGCCTGAAGGTTGGCAACGCGCCGCAGACGCAACTGGCCTTGGGCGCAACGCTGTTCCCGACCACTGGCATGAGTGCGCAGGTGATTTATCGCTACTATGCAGATCACTATGCAGGCTGGGATCCCTTCAGCAGAACCAGCCCGGATGATCGCACCCAAAGCTGGCAAGTACCGAACGCCAGTGTCGTCGATCTGCATTTCTCATACACGCTGCCGATCAAATTCGGTAATTTCAAACCGGCCCTGTTTTTACATGTCTTCAATGTACTGGATGAACTGTACATCCAGGACGCAGTCGACAACAGCAGCTTCAATGGCTGGGACAACGATCATGACGGAGATGATGCGGAAGTCTTCTTCGGTTTGCCGCGCTATTACAACCTCGGCATGACCATCAATTTCTAAGGTAGGACGATGGGGTGCGAATTCCGCGCCCCGTTTCTTTTTTGAAAACGCTCTCCATCACGAGGGCGTTTTTATTTTTAGGTCGTTTTGAATCTGTTAAATTTCAGTGTTGCGTTGTGCCAACAACAAAATAGAGATGAGCCTTTGTGATGAAAAGAGATCGTTTGAAAAAAAACAGCCGCATGAAAATCAGCTTGGCCTGGGCATTGTTGACCACTGTCTCTTTGTGGCAATCCATCGGTGTGGCGCAGGAACAGCCCTACACCATTCTGATTTCCTTCGATGGCTTCCGTTGGGATTACATCGACCGGGGGTACTCTCCAAACCTGCAGCATTTGGCGGAAGATGGTGCACGAACGCTTTCCCTCAAGCCGGTTTTTCCCAGCAAAACATTTCCCAACCACTATACAATCGTTACCGGCCAGTATAGCGAAGGGCATGGCTTGATCGCCAATAATTATAATGATCCGTTTTCCGGAGAGCGCTATAGCTTGCGTGACCAGCAGGCAGTGCGGGAGGCGAAGTGGTATCTCGGGGAAGCATTTTGGGAGACGGCGGAACGCCAGGGCGTCCGCAGCGCCAGCTATTTTTGGCCCGGTTCTGAAATGAACTTATCCTATCGCCGCGCGAGCTATTTTCACCATTACGAGCACGAACGTCCCTACGAAGCCCGTGTTCAGGGCGTGCTGGACTGGCTGCAATTGCCGGATGCACAGAGACCGCGTTTTATAACACTTTATTTCGATGCGGTCGATGGGGCCGGGCATTGGTTTGGCCCGGATGCACCGGAAACCAATAGTGCGATTGCGCGGGTCGACAGCATGCTGGGAATGCTTGTCGACGGCTTGCAGCGCCTGGGATTACGCGAACAAACCAACGTCATCGTGGTGTCCGATCACGGCATGACGGACATCGACTCGACGCGCACGATTTGGGTGGATGACCTGCTTGGCGATTTGGAATGTGACATCGAAGATCGCGGCCCGCTGATGCTGCTGACACCACAAAATGCATCGGTTGACGAAGTGTATCAGGTGCTTAAAAAATCCGAAAATCGCTTTCGGGTATACACCCGGGAAACGATGCCCGAAAATTTCCACTTTGCCCGCCATCCGTTTATTCCGCCTGTTGTGCTCTTGGCTGATATCGGTTGGAGCCTGGCGACGCACGACCGACCTGTTGGTGGCAAGGGACATCACGGCTTTGACCCGAACCATCTCGATATGCACGGCATTTTCTACGCTAACGGTCCATCGTTCAAAAAAGGCTATCGCTCCGGCACGATTCACAACATCGATATTTATCCCCTGTTGTGTGCGATTTACGGCATCGAGCCACGCCTGAACATCGACGGACGTCTTGAGCGCGTCGAATTCTTGCTGGCTAAATAAAACAGTGCAGAGGGGCGCGACATTCACGCGTCGAAAAGTGAGAGCTGAGTGTTGTCGCGGTGAAAAAGCTGCGTATCAAGTGGTGGAAATTCACGGTTCAAATGGTGCTTGCGGCAAGCCATGGTAAAAACGTCGTGCACCAGGTCAGCGCGCGTGCCGGTACCGTGCATGCGGGTGTGAAATGTGGATTTGTAAAGCTCGCCTTCACGCAGCGACCGGATCGCGTTGAGCACTTTGGTGGTGCGATCCGGGAAGTGCCGCTCGAGCCAATTTTGAAACAGCATTTTATTGGCGTGCGGCAACCGCACCATGATGTAGCTTGCCGTGCCTGCCCCGGCCTCTGCCGCTGCCTCCGCAATCCGGCCAATCTCGCTCTCATTGATCGCGGGGATAATCGGCGCGATGTTCACCCCCACCGGAATACCTGCCTTTGACAGTGCCCTGATCGCCCCCAATCGTTTCTTCGGCGATGAAGTGCGTGGTTCCATGATTTTGCACAATTTCTGATCCAGGGTGGTGATGCTGATGCGCACAGCCAGCAGATTCAGTGCTGCCAATTCCTGCAGCACGTCCGTGTCGCGGGTGATGAGCGCGTTTTTAGTAATGATGCCGACAGGATTGCGATATTTGAGAAAAACCCGCAAGCAGCGGCGGGTCAATTCGAGCTTTTTTTCGATTGGTTGATAGCAGTCGGTGTTGCCGGAAAGCGCGACCACTTGCGGCTGCCAGCCAGGCTTGCGAAAGGCTTCTTCAAGCAGCGCTGGCGCATCTTTCTTGACCAAAATTTTGGTTTCAAAATCGAGCCCGGCGGAAAAACCGAGATATTCGTGCGTCGGTCGTGCGTAGCAGTAAATACAGCCGTGCTCACAGCCGCGGTACGGGTTAAGGCTATACGTGAACGGAATGTCCGGGCTGTCGTTTTTGGCGAGGATGTTGCGCGTTGCATCGTTCAGAAAGGTGGTGGCTGGCCTCTGTTCGCTGAGCTCTTCCAAATAATCCGGATCGGGTTCGATCTGAAGGCTTTCAAACCGCCCGGAGGGATTATCCGATGTACCGCGTCCGACGATAGCGGGGAAAGTATTTTTGGTGTACATGTGTTTAATTTAACTTAAAAAGCAGACAAGCACAAGAAAAATTGCATTGGCAGGCCAGCTTTGGTGTCTTTTTGGTTAGTTCTTTGTGGCGGGTGCTTATTCTGTGCGGTCAAGTGGAGCGATGCAGGCTTCGAGATTGTTGACCGGCGAGTTGACCAACATGCTGACGGGGTGATAAGTCATGTCATCCGCAGGATAAGAGGTGAGCATAGCTTTTAGTGCATCGAGGTCTTCGAAATCTGGATCGAGCCATTGCGTGTGCAGGTGCGGCGGCAAAATCACCGGCATGCGGTGGTGGAAGCTCGCCATCATTTCGTTCGGCGTGGTGGTGATGATCGTGCACGATTGCAGCATCTGGTCGGGCCGATCTTTCGGCGCCCATTCTTCCCACAAACCGGCAAAAACAAATGGCGCGCCGCTTTTGAGATAAATATAGAGCGGTTGTTTACGGCCACCGGGCAGCTTTTGCCATTCGTAGAAACCGCGAGCTGGAATCAGGCAGCGCCGTTTGCGAAGGGCGGTCCGGAAAGCCGGCTTTTCGTGTATGGTTTCGCTGCGAGCGTTGATCATGCGGCTGCCGATGGACGGATCCTTGGCCCAAAACGGAATCAACCCCCACCGCATTTGCACCATCGCGCGCTTGCCGTCGTGCATGACGATGGTTGGCACCATCTGCGTCGGCGCAACGTTGAATTGGTCCGGCGGATCGAAATCGACAAAATCGATCTCGAATTGCTGGTAAAAATGCTCCCCCTTGAGAAAAACATATCGTCCGCACATAGCGATTCCGGATTTAAATTGATCTTAGCTCTGGCAACGCTTAATCCCAAATTCGCAGCGGCACCAAGACATCGGTTTTGTAGGGTTTGCCCTGCCGTGCCGCCGGCTGCCAGTTTGCCTGCTGCACGGTCTGCAACGCTGCGCTGTCGATTTCGGCAATGCCGCTTGGCTGCTGCACCTGTGCACGCAACACTTGACCATCAGTTGCGATGAAGGCTTTGACTAAAATCACACCTTCCACTTCGACGATCAGTTTGGAGAGCCTGTCCGAAAAAGCGGCTTGCAGTTCGTGAAAGCCTGTGCCCGGAATCGGAGGCGTATCATACAATCTAAAACGATCCATGCGGTTGCGGCGAAACCTGGCCGGAATTTGCGCGACTACATTTTTTAAAATTCGGTAAAAATCGACCTGCTTCGAGCGCAATTCCAGTACTTCTTCTGGACGCAGATTGTGAAAATATTGTTGGCGTTGCGCATCTGAAAGCATAGTGAACATCTCCTGCCATTGTTCGCTTTGCACGTAGCTTAGATACCAGTCGATGAGCTGAAGACTTTTTTGATCGAAATACTCCAATTGTTCGCGAAAAATCGACAAATCGTCCGCGAGTGAGTCGGCTACATGAGCAAAAAAACCCGTGTGGTACAGAATTGATTTTTCAAATGTGCCGTACATTTTGTCGATTTTTTCCGGCTCTCGCTTATCAGCAATCGCCTGCTGCCAAAATTTGTGCATATCTTTCAGATTTTGCATGCTCACCGGTTGCTCGCTAATAAACCTGATGGTGTCGCCATAGCGCATGACGCGCTTGCCAACCTGCGCCTGCGCCAGCATCGGGACCAGCAGCACCAAAATGAACAAAAGGACTGCCCGGACTGCTGACCAGCTATTCGGCGGATGCTTTGGCTTCTTTAAAAACATAGAGTTTGCCCTTCTCGGTACCGATATACAATTTGCCTTTATGAAATACTGGCGATGCATAAATGTTGCCTTCCAACCCGAATGACCAGAGCACTTTGCCGGATTGCTGGTCGAGCATGAAAATCCGGCCATGATCGTAGCGCGCAACGTAAATGTGCTCGGGATCAGCTATCGGCGAGCTGATGGCGCGGCCGCCCATCGGGAATTGCCACAGCGGAGCGCCGGTTTTAGCATCTGCCGCGTAAACCACACCGGCCATGTCTACCCAGAAAACTTTGCCATTGGCATAGGTTGCCGATGCATCGATTTTTCCGGCCGATTGTGCTGACCACAATACAGTGCCGGAGTCCGGATCGACAGCGCGAAACGCACCCGACCAATCGCCAAAATAGAGCCGATTTTCTGCGATCAATGGCGAGGTCACGACAGTGCGCTCGGTCGGCAGCTTCCACAGCGGCTCGCCATCGCTGGTGCGCAGACACAAGAGTGCGGGTTCGCCGTTTCCGATAAACAGCTTGCCATCTTTGATGGCTGCCGTTGAGGTGATGATGCTTTCGGTGTCAAACTCCCAATCGACTTTGCCATTGCTGAGTTTGAGCGCATAGATTTTGCCATCGTGGCTGCCGAGAATCGCCAGGTTTTTATCAATTTGTGGCGAGGTAATGACCATCGAGCCGGTTTTAAACTCCCACAACAGCTCGCCATTTTGCATAGAAAAGGCATAGATCGACTGATTATCCGAGCCGATGATCACACGATCGTACGCGATTGTCGGTGAGCCGGTAAAAACACCATCGCGGGTCATTTTCCACAGCGGCTGCCAATTCTCAGTGTCGAGAGCTTGCAGCGATCCGGTCCAGTCGGCGAGGTAAATATGTGTGCCGTTGGCGGCGATGGTCGAGCGGATTTTGTCATCGACCTCCCACACCATCGCCAGTTCGAGCGGCGGCCACAGCTGCGAAGCTGTTGCGCCACTATTGAGCACATCGCCACGAAAAGATGGCCAGGCATTGGGCTCAACCAGATTGGTGAGCTTCCGCGAACAGCCGCCGAAAAGCAGCGACCCGCAAAGCAGCAGCAGTATGAAACAACGCAAATCAGTTGTTTTGAAGTGTAAATACAAGATGATTGCCAGTCTTTATAAGTAGAGCACTTTTTTTATTAGAAAATTGAGCATTTGCAAAATGCGAAAAGCAACAATCCAGATCAACCTTGAATTCGGTCGTTAAACAGACTTATTTTAGAGTGTGCTTGCCGTAGAAACAAATGTTTATACCTCCAGCAACTCCTGACCGTATTCTGTCGTAAAGACTGCGGGAAACCAAAGGTGTTGGCTCGCCATTTTGCTTGTTTGGATTCGAAGGAGTGACGTTGTGCACGAACGATCTGTTTTTGTTGCCTATTTGTTGTGGTTGTTTTTCGGCTTGTTGGGCATTCATCGTTTTTATAGCGGAAAAACCGTCACCGGCTTGATATGGTTGTGTACCTGTGGCCTGTTTGGCCTCGGTTGGCTCATCGATGTATTTATCATTCCCGGCATGGTGGAAACCTACAATCTCAGTTTGCGAGTTGCGCGACTTGAAGCCGGGCGAGCTCCTGCTGCAGCTTAGAGATGCATCGCATTTTTATCGAAACGTGCTGAAAAAGCAGTCCGCTCAGAAGCTTTCTCTCATTTCTATATAACCGATTGCCCCGCCATTTTTTATCGTTTCTTTAAAATTTCCTTCGCTGCGTTGCGTCCCGGCGCACCTGTCACGCCGCCCCCCGGGTGGGTTCCGGCCCCGCATAAATAGAGATTTTCTATCGGCGTATGATATTGCCCGAAGCCGGGGATCGGCCGCATAAAAAGCAATTGATCCAGGCCCATTTGTCCATGCAAAATGCTGCCCTCCGTCATTCCATATTCGCGCTGCCACTCGGTGGCTGTCAGCACCTGGCTGTGTTCGATACAATCGCGCAGATTTGGCGCGTAATCCGCCAGCGTGTCGATGATTTTGTTTCGGACGTGGTTGCCGTAGTGCTCACAATCCGCTTTTTTCGAAACAAACGGCGCATAGCGCATGGTGATCGACATCACGTGTTTGCCTTCCGGTGCCAGCGATGGATCGAGCAGGCTGGGGATGGTGATGTCGAGTAGCGGCTGTTCGGAAAAACGGCCATATTTGGCATCGTCATAGGCGCGTTCGAGATATTCAAGCGATGGGCAAATCACGATATGTCCTTGCAAATGTTCCTGTCCCGATGGCGCATTGACAAACTCGGGTAGTGCGCTGAGCGCGAGATTGAGTTTGGCGGTACTGCCTTTCATTTTAATCGCGCGCACCTTGCGATTGAATTCCGGCCCGAGATGTCGTGCCCCCACTAACTCGAAAAATGTCCTTTTCGGATCAGCATTGGAGATGACGATTTTGCTGGAAATGATCTCGCCGTCCTGCAATTGTACGCCAGTGGCGACGCCATTTTCGAACACGATTTTCTGAACTGGCGTTTCGGTGTGAATCTCGCCGCCCTGCGCACGAACCACCGCGGCAAGTGCGTCTGAGAGCTGACCGATCCCGCCTTTGATCTGCCGGCTGGAAGCAAGGCCACTGTTTTGCGCGCCCAAATGCTGATAAAAGAGCATGAATGCCGTGCCCGCTGCCATAGGGCCTTGCAGGCTGCCGAAAATACTGGTCGAGCCGAGCAAGCCTTTCAATCGTTCGGATTCAAACCATTCGTCGAGAAATTGCCACGCGCTCATCGGCAACACCCGCAGGAAGGCCATCATATCTTGTTTGCCCATGCGCTTGAATTTAAGACCTGATTTCAGCCACGGCGTGAGATCGGCAAAGCGATTTTCGAACAGATTTGGCGGCGTGCGCAGGATGATTTCGTCGAGCATGGCTGTCATGGTGCGAATGTGCTCGATATAGCGTGGAAAAGACTCGGCATCCTTTTCGGAAATGGCGGAGAGCGTTTCTGCGGTTTTTTTCAGATCGTTCCACAATATGAGGGGCGGCGCATCGGCTTGCAGTCTGGGCGTAAAAGCCGCAACCGGCGAACTGATGAAGCTCAGCCCATGTTTTTCAAGCGCCAGTTCGTCGATGATTTCCTGCCGAAACAGGCCGGCATCGTGCGCGCCGGTATTGAAACGAAAACCGGGAAGCACTTCTTCGGTCGCAGCCGCGCCGCCGAGCACAGCGCGCTGTTCCAGCACCAACACTTTGCGCCCGGCTTTGGCCAGATACGCGGCAGCTACCAGGCCATTATGGCCACCGCCTATGATGATTGCGTCATAAGTCATTTGTTTTTCGTTCTTTGTATTTTGTGCTTGGTTTGAATTTTTATAATTGTATCAGCCACAGATTGACACAGATGAAACACGGATTTCGGTTAAAAGACCAAACGCTTGAACTCGACTTTCCCTTTTCCGAAATTTATCAATAATCCAACTTTTATACCAGTTGCTTTGAGTTCATTCAATAGCTGAGGCTCGTCCTTTGGATTGTATTCATTGGCAATCTTAAGCTCAACCACAACCTTCTTGTCTACTAATAAATCTGCAAAGTACTCACCGACGATGGCATCTTTATATTTCACTTGAATTGCGTGCTCTGTTTCTGCTAAATGGCCCTTCTGCACCAGTTCTACCTGCATGGCTTTCTGATAAACTTTTTCAAGGAAACCATATCCAAGCGTGTTGTACACTTCAAACGCTGCACCAATGATGGCCTCAATTATTTTTTCATGTTCAAAGATCATAATATCTGTGTTTGATCCGTGAAAATCTGTGGCTGATTTTCAAAATACCCTTTCATATCTCCTTCAGCATCTCCATCGCAGCCAATTTGCCCGGGGCACCGAGAATGCCGCCACCGGGGTGGGTGCCGGAGCCGCATTGATAGTAATTTTTGATCGGCGTGCGGTATTTGGCATATCCGGCTGCCGGGCGCAGAAAAAACAACTGCGACAGGCTAAGTTCTCCCTGGAAAATGTTGCCCTGTGACAAACCAGTCGTCTGCTCGATATCCCACGGCGTCACCACCTGCCGGTGCAAAATGATCTCTTTCAAGTTCGGAATGTACTCGGACAGCGTGTCGATCACCGTATCGCCGAAAGCCTCGCGTTGCTGTTCCCACGTGCCCTCGCGCAAATCATACGGCGCGTACTGCACAAAGCAGGACATCACATGCTTGCCCGGAGGTGCCATGTCTGGATCGATCATCGACGGGATGATGACATCCATGTATGGCTTGCGCGAAAAGCGGCCATACTTGGCGTCGTCGTAGGCGCGCTCGAGATATTCGACGCTCGGGCTGATCGACAAAGCGCCGGCGAGGTGCGGCCCGTGCCCCGGCATGCAGGCAATGTTCGGTGCAGCATCGAGGGCCAGGTTGACTTTTGCGGAGGAGCCGCGGATGTTGAATTTTTGGATCGCATCGACCAATTCATCCGGTAGCTCTTTGGGCTCGACAAACTGCAAAAATGTGCGTTTGGGGTCGGCACTGGAAACGATAGCCTTGCCGTGAACCTCATCGCCATTTTTTAGCGCCACACCGACTGCCTGGCCGTTTTTGACAATCACTTTGTCCACGGCCGCTTCGGTTCTGATTTCGACACCGAGCGCCGTTGCCGCGCTGGCAAGCGCGTTGGCCACACCGCCGGTGCCACCTTTTTGAAAGCCCCACGCCCGGTAAGCGCCGTCGATCTCGCCCATGTAATGATGCAGCAGCACATACGCCGTTCCCGGCGAGCGCGGCCCCAGAAATGTGCCGATAATGCCGCTGGCAGACAGAGTGGCGATCAGCGGATCGGTCTCGAACCACTCTTCGAGAAAATCGGCCGAGCTCATGGTCATCAGCTTGGCCAGCATGTAAAAGTGCTCCTCACCCAGACCGAGCAAATGCTTGCCCAATCCGGCCAATCCCAGCAGATCTTTCGGGTTCAGACTGGTCGGATCGTGCGGGATGATGCCGAGCATGTACTTGACCGCCTTGGCCATAAAATACATGCTGCGCCCGTAATCGAGATAGGCATCAGCGTCGCGGGGGGAGTGGCGGGCGATGTCGCGCATGGTGCGGAATTTGTCGGCGTCGCGGTAGATGTAGTCGCCGTTGGGTAGCGGTGTGAGTGTGCTTTCCAGCGGCAAAATCGCCAGGCCATGCTCGGTCAATCGCAACTCGCGGATGATCTCCGGCCGCAGCAGGCTGACGACATAGGAAAAAACCGTATATTTAAAACCGGGATACAACTCTTCCGTCACCGTCGCCCCACCGACTAGATGGCGCTGCTCCAGTACCAACACCTTTTTGCCTGCTTTGGCCAGATAAGCCGCGTTCACCAGCCCATTGTGTCCTGCACCAATTATAATTGCGTCGTATTTCATGTGGTTTGTTCTTTGTACATGGTTCGTTTGTTTTTCGAAATTTTAAGAGCTTTTTGCTGCGAATAAACACGAATGTGCACGAATAAAGAAATCAAAGCCATTCGAGACAATTCGCGTGGATTCGCGGCAAAAAGCATCGCATCTACGTAGAGATACAAAATTTTGCGTCTCTACAATGTGCGTCTCGCATGGGCATCGCCCATGTCAAAATTCGCGCATATTCGCACCATTCGCGGCAAAAAATCAAAACGTGGCCCGCTTGCGCGGCGGGTCGTAAAAGGGCGTATTCGCCACCCGCGCCGGGGCTTTTTTGCGATGGTATTCGACCGTCACTTCCATCTCAATTTCAGTGCCAATTTTAGCGTGCTGCGCTTCGATGGTGCAGAGCGCCAGGTACTTTTTCAAAATCGGCGAAAAGGTGCTGGAAGTGACCTTGCCGATCTGCTTGCCGTTTTTGTAAATCGGCACGCCCTCGCGCGAGGCCCGACCAGTAATCTGCGGTGGCAAATCGAACTCGGCAAACAGCTTTTCCAACTCGGGCCAATCTATTTCCAACCCGGCAAAGGCCCACTGCGAGCCGCGCTGTTCTTCTTGCTGCAAGGCCTTTTTGCCGACAAAATCGCTTTTGTCGAGCTTGACCGCCCAGCCCAGCCCAACTTCGTACGCTGACGAAAATTGCGGTGCAATCACGGCTTTGCGGCAGGAAAAATAGTCGACGTCCGCCAATAAAAAGCCCGCTTCCACCCGCGAAATATCGAGCGCCGCCAGCCCGGCCGGCAGCATGCCGTAGTTGTGTCCGGCGTCCATCAGCAAATCCCAAACTTTTTCGGCGTGCGTGCTGGCGCACCAGACTTCGTAGCCGAGGTCGCCGGTGTAGCCGGTGCGGGTGATTTCCACCGGTATACCTGCCATTTTGGTCTCCAGTTGCCGGAAAAACTTCAGCTTTTCGATCTCAGCGTGTGGCGCCAGTTTGCGCAAAATTTCCAGCGACAACGGCCCTTGCAGCGCTAACGCGCCAAGCTCGGCGGTGATATCGCGGACGCTGGCGTCGAAACCGAACGCGCAGTCCTCGAACCATTGCAAGTTCGGATCGGCCGCCGTAACGCGAAAACGGTCTTCAGCCAGCCGCGTCAAGGTGCCGTCATCGACGATTTTGCCGGCTTCGTTGCACCACGGCGTGTACAGTACCTGCCCGATGGCGCATTTCGATGCGTCGCGGGTGATGATGCGATCCACCACGGCCAGTGCTTCCGGCCCGCTGATTTCGTATTTAAAAAGTGGGGTGACATCGATCAGACCAGCGCTGTTGCGAATCGCCCAATACTCGCGTTCATGCGTCGGTTCGTAGGTGACGGCGGCGAGATAGCCTGCCCAGTCGCGCCATTCGTGGCTTTTACACAGGGCGGCTGTGCGGGAGTGAAAGGGAGTCGGAATCGGCACGGGGATTTCCTTTGGTTTTTGACAAGATCAACGGGATTTGACTGGATCAAGGAGACAATTTAAGCACTTCGATGGAGGACGCAACGCATTTGCGCCGAAGTGTATATTTTAACGAGGAATCTGGGTGATGGAAAGATGGCGATATCTTCATCTGCTCTGCTCTGCAGAACGGCAGGATTTGCGGGGAGCATACACCTGCCTCCCCGCCAGCATTTAGCGCGTAATGTTTAACGTGCCGGAGCGGTCAAACGGCATCGAGATAGAGCCGAGGTTTGTCAGCGAGGTCGACATATCGAAATCGCCGGTAACGGTGTAATCAAAGCTTCCGTTTTGGGTGAGCAGATTGTAGAGCGTGCGCCCGGACTTCAGGAAGTTGAGCGACACCGGTATAGCGATTTGGTTGCTGGCTTTTTGGTTGATTTGAATTTGATCGGTGGTCAGCCCGGTGGCGAACTCTTTGCCGTCAATCGAAATTTTGTAGTTGAGACGATTGAGCGTTGCTGAAAACGGATTGGGATTTTCCAGATTGAGATTGACCTGCAAATCCGCGCCGGTGAGGTTGAGCTTTTTCAATTTGATGTCGCCAATTGAGACTTTCGGCAATTTCAGCAGCGGCAGGCGTCCGGCTTTGCTGACCGGCACTTTGACCACGCCAAGAATCGGCAGATCGAAAGAAAAGCCGAGATCGAGCCGGTAGTCGGTGCTGTCGGCATCATTCAGACTCTGAAAGGTTTGATAAATTTTCGAGAACGTGAGGGTGAGCGGCAATTGAACCGTGTTGCTGCCATTGGCCGGAATGCTTTGCTTGTCGTTCTGCAAACCGCTGAGAAAGCTGTTCTGGTTGAGCTGCATGTCATAATCAAAGCCCGCCAGTGACACGCCGAAGGCATTGGGATTGTCGATACGAAGGTCGAAGAGCAAATCGACGCTGTCGAGAGAGAGTCCGGCGAGTTTGACGCCCTGAAATGAGACGTTGGGTTTGCTCGGCGCTTTCAGGTCTTTCAGGCCAGCGCAGCTCATAAAAAGTGGCAGGCTAAGCAAAATAGCAACGGCTGGCAATTTTTTCGAGAACGCAAATCTTTTCATTTGATACAAGTCCTTTGTCAAGCAATGAGATGGCATCTTAAAGGCAGAATGGTAGGGAGTTTTGGGCGGAAATGCAAGCGTGAAAATTTCAGTGCAGGGTAAAACGAAAAAGGGATTGGCACAGTTTGACCATGCGAATCCCTTCAATTTAAGAACATCACCAGGTGGTGTGCATTAGGCATCGTTGACGTAAATGTCTTCTGGCAAAATGACCCAGGCAGCAAGATAGACGATACCGAGCGGAAAAAATCCGGTCGCCAATGTCAGTACGACCAGCAGGATGCGAATCAGGTTCGGATCGAGGTTGTACATCTCGCCGAGGGCGCCACAAATACCAGCAACTTTTTTGTCTTTTGTGGATCTATAAAATTTGGTCATGGATCAGCCTCCAATCAATAATGTGCAATTTCATGCGTGCTTTCATACGCGAAAGGATTTTGATTGTTACGCACTATTTTGAGCAGGGCACTTGATGCACCTGCAGGGCAATCGATTTTGCTTGCTGCAAATCCGTATCAACCACAATTGTGACAGCTTTTCGCAAAAGTACCTAAATTCACGCTTTGTGTCAAGCCGCTTGTGACTGACCGATTGAGCAGCGCCTTGCTTGTTTTTGAATCAAACTCTTTGCATTGCTGGTGCATTACATTATATTGAATGTGACGATCAGCATCCGGTGGTCGCATTGTGCCGCGCTGAGGATCAATCAGTTGCGGTTTTCCCGCAGAAAATGGGACCAAGATGAAGAACACTTTGACCATTCATATTCAAAATCGGCTGTCGGAACTGGAAAAAGTCAATCAACGCTTGCAGACTTTTTTCAACGCACATCCGCAGTCCATGCATGTGCGCAATGCCGTCCATTTGGCCATCGATGAGCTCATTTCCAACATCATCCTGCATGGCTATGCCGATCGGGCCGATCATCAAATCGAAATTCGTGTCGCACTGGTCGAAGATCAACTTGTCGTAAAAATTGAGGATGACGCACGTCCGTTCAATCCACTTACTGCTCTCCCTGCCGATACAGAAAGTCCGCTCAGCGAACGGCCCATCGGGGGCCTGGGCATACATCTTGTGCGCAATCTCACGGATACGCTGCATTATGAGTATCGCAATCAACACAATGTGCTGACCCTGAAAATTGCTACGGAGGAGCCTTGACATGGAAATCAAAAAGGCCGAACAACATGATATTGTCGTGCTGGAACTGCATGGGCGACTCGATACCGCCACAGCGACTGCACTCGAACATGAATTTACACAACTGGTTGCTGGTTCGCGCACAAAAATTGTGGTCGATTTTGCGGAGGTGGTTTTCATGTCCAGCTCGGGACTGCGCACGTTGTTGCTGGCGGGCCGACAGATCAAAAATATCGGTGGCAAAATTGTGCTGTGTGCGTTGCAGGAACAGGTCAAAAATATTTTTGAAGTTGCTGGATTTTCAATGCTGTTTGAAGCATTTGCGACAAAGGCGCAAGCCATCGAAGCATTGCGCTAAATTTTTACAAATTCAATTCACTGATTTGAGCGCGAGATTTTGACATTTTGAGCTTAATTTCCCAAAAGTGCCTCTACCTGCATCGTCCGCCTCACGAAATCTGATACTGGCGCTGATACCTATCTTCTGCTTTCCACAATCTCTTTTCTGACCTTGCGCGTTTCATCGATTAAAACAGGGGAGTGATCTATGAAAAAGCTGATCGATATGGTTGTCCCGCATATTGGCCTTCAATTTGACTGGACACCCGTGACGCATTTTATTCGTGATTTGCTTTTCACTTACATTCTGTACCAGGTCGGCTACCGTGAGGCGCACGCGGCTTTTGCCACTATGCTGATAGCCGGATTTTGGGAAGCGGGTAACGGCGTGTGCTATAACCAGGATGGGGGCCATTGCCATTTTGATGTGCTGGATTTTCTACCGAGTGTATTTGCTGGTTTTCTCATGCTGGGCTTTTTAACGTCAAACTTTAATACAGGTATTGTGCTCACGCTCGCGACGGTTTACCTGGTGACTATTGTGGTCTTTTTGGCTTTGAACCTGGCGCTCGGCAGGAAGATCATTTTCAAGTATTAGCCTGATTTTTCATGCCCGGACACGCACACACACACTTAGCCTTTTTCGCCAAGAAGTTTGACCCGCTTTTTAACATTTTTGCGAAAACGGTTTGAGGAGATGGAGCATGAAAACACAAGTTAGAGTCGGCTTGTTAGTGACGCTGGTCGGTTTGGGAATTCTTTGGTCGTGCGGTACGAAGAACGATGCTGACTTTTATGTATCTGCAGATATCGGCAACGATGCCTGGTCGGGCAGCCTGGCCGTGCCCAATGATGATGCAACCGATGGGCCATTGCGCACGCTCGGAGCCGCCCAACAAGCAATCCGCCAGGCGCGGAAAAGCAATGCTTTGTCGGTAAAGGGCACCACGGTACGCATCAGTGGTGGCACTTACTCTTTTACCAAAACGCTGCAATTTGACGAAGACGATTCCGGAACAGAAAGTGCGGCAATCGTGTGGCAAGCTGCGCCTGGCGAGACAGTCATTTTTAGCGGCGGCCTCGCTGTCGATCAGTTCGTTCCGGTCAGCAATCCGGCTGTCCTGAAACGTTTTGCAGCCGAAGCGCGCGACCATATTTTGCAAGCGGATTTGCGGGCGCTTGGCCTGAACGAATTTGCCGAATTGAGCGAAAAAGATGGCCCGGGGCTGGAACTGTTTTTTGACCACCAGCGCATGCAACGTGCCCGTTATCCCAATGCTGGCTACCTGCTGATCGATGACGTACCGCAAAGTGGCGGGAAATTGATTCATGAAGGCAGTTGGCAGTGGCAACGCGACGACATTCCCGTCGGTCGTCATTTTGGGCGCTTCACATTTTCGGAAGCACAGCCTGCACAGTGGCAGCCTGCCGACGATATTTGGTTGCAGGGCTATTTTTGCTGGGACTGGCGCGATGGCCTCCAGCGGGTCGCGCACATCGACCCGGACGACCGGCAAATATACCTCGCCCCACCTTACCACAACTATGGATTTAGTAAAAATCAGCGCTATTTTTTTCTGAATGTTTTGGAAGCGCTCGATCAACCCGGGGAGTGGTATCTTGATCGCGAGAAGGGCTTGCTTTATTTTTGGCCGCCAAAGTCGCTGACAGATGGCCCAGCGCAAGTATCACTGTTGCGCGGCCCGCTTGTGGCCCTGCGCAATGCTCGTCATTTGCGCTTCGAAAACATCATTTTTGAGCTCAGCCAAACCAATGCCATCGAAATATCCGGTGGCAATGATAATTTGATTGCAGGTTGCACGATTCGCAATGTTGGCGTTACTGGTATCTACGTCGATGGCGGCAAGCAACAGGGCATACTCAGCAGCAACATCTATCACACCGGCAGCGGTGCGGTGATTATGCTGAGCGGCGATCGCCCAACACTAACGCCAGGCAACAGCTTTGTTGACAATTGTCACATTTACGACATCGGTCAGGTGCGCAAGACAGCATGCCGTGCGGTGGATGTACACGGTGTTGGCAATCGTGTCGCCCACAATCTGATTCACGATGCGCCGGATGCTGGTATTTTTTACGGCGGCAACGAGATGGTGGTCGAATTCAACGAAATTCACAGCATCGCCAAGGAGAGCGATGATGTTGGCGCGACGTACTACGGCCGTGATTACACCATGCGTGGCAATGTTGTGCGCTACAACTATTTTCACCATTTGGAAAAGCCGATGCATGTTGGTGTGATGGCGGTATACCTCGACGATTTTGCCAGCGCTGCAACGATTTACGGCAATATTTTTTATAAAGCCGGGCGAGCAGTTTTTATGGGGGGCGGCCGTAGCCACACAATCGAAAACAACATTTTTATCGAATCGACACCTTCGGTTTTTCTTGATGCGCGCGGATTGGTGCGCAATACAGAATATTTTGATGGCCGACTCACCACGCTTGTGGATCGCATGAAGGCGATGAATTATAGGCAGCCGCCCTTCAGCACTGCCTATCCGGAGTTGCTGACGCTGTACGATGACGATCCTGCGCGACCAAAATACAATCGTATTTTGCGCAACATATCGGTTGGCGGGCGCTGGCTTGACCTATACAGCGGCCTCGATCTTGATTTGCTCGAAATCACAGGCAATCTGATCGCTGATCCGGTGCTGTTTCGCACCAGCGAGGAAACAGGTGTGGAGACAGAGCATTTTGCTGAGTGGGATCGCGGACACGAAGCCACTGTGCAACAATTTGTGCAGCGCGGCAATGAAATTATTTCAGGTGATCCCGGTTTTGTCGACGCAGCCAATGCCGATTTTCGCTTGCGCGAGGATTCGCCCGCTCTACAATTGGGCTTCAAGCCGATTCCTGTGGAAAAGATCGGTTTGTACAAGGACCGCTACCGACGTGATTTGAAGAATTAGATTGCAGATTTTTTTCATTTAAGGGGAATCTTCGGATTCCCTTTTTTTATGCGCCAGCGTAGCCACAGAACGCGCATGCCCGTGAACTACAGATTGATTTTGGGGATTGGAGTTGTTATCTTGCCGAAATTAACAAGGTAGAAAATTTTCTGATGGATATTCCCGAATGATTGATCCTGCCCTGCTCTCTGCTGCACCGATTTGGTACGTGGTTTTCGTCTTCTCATTGACATGTCATGAAGCGGCGCACGCGTGGCTTGCCAAACGCGGTGGCGATGATACAGCTTACCTCGGTGGTCAGGTCACGCTCAATCCAGTGCCGCACATTCAACGCTCACCGTTTGGCACCGTTGTGGTGCCGCTGATTTCCTATCTTTATATGGGGTGGATGATCGGGTGGGCGAGTGCACCGTACGATCCGCACTGGCAACAGCGCTACCCGCATCGGGCCGCTTATATGGCGCTGGGGGGACCGGTTGCCAATTTTATTTTGGTTATTCTCGCCGGTGTGGGCATCAAAGTCGGGATGATGTTAGGGGTGTTTGCTGCGCCGAGCCGACTGACGGGTATCACCGACCTGGTTGCCGCGCCCGCTGGTGGTGCCGCGGCAACCGTTGCGCTGTTTTTAAGCATTATGTTTTGCCTGAATTTGCTGCTTGCCTTGTTTAATATGATTCCGGTACCGCCGCTGGATGGCCATACGGTGGTCGGCTTGTTTATGAGCGAGAAAAACGCATTGCGATTTTATAATGCCACCCAAAATTCACCATTTGCCTTGCTGGGTATTTTTATCGCATGGAAAGTAATTGGCTATGTTTTTTGGCCAAGTATGAAATTTGCGCTCATGCTGCTTTACCCCGGTACAAACTATCAGTAGTGCCCGTTGTGTGAATGAAATAAGCCGTTGGTGAGCACAAAATGGCCCAAATTATCATGCCGGAGGCATCTATTTTGACGTTTCCGCGGAATCTAGCGAAGTTTCCTCACGATGCCAAGTAGATTCCTTCTGAATGACAAAGGTGCTATTTTTATATAAAAACAATGGTTTATCTATAAGGGTTATCGCAAAAACAATTCGCACAAAGCGTAATAGTGCCTCCCTCAGGAAAATTTCGACGCGATGGACATGCCCGGTTCCCACCTCAATTACATTCTCGAATGACGTATGCCTCTTTTTTCACAAAATTGAATGATGTGCCGATTTGATGTAACGTTTGCCGAATGCCAAACAGATCGCCATTATGGTAAAATGCAATTTCTTTTGTTTCTTGGCATGCTCTTTAGTTTAGCCAAATAACGATATTTCGTTGTTTTTGTCTAATCAAGTTCTTTCCTGCTCGATAAAAGAGTGTGCAACACCGATAACAAGGCCTGGACTTGGAGAAGAATCAATGAGCGGCATAGTGTTTGCTAAAAGGCTGTCAACGCCGCTGCTGTGGAGCGTGAACAATATGTGCATCAATAAAAACAGCGCCAAATAAAATTAAATTCAACATGAGTTCGATATAAGCAAAATATCAGATTCTTCAGCCTGAGCAAAGTCAAAGGCGATCAGAAGCCCTTGTATTGCAAGCTCAAAATCTTCATGGTGAGCGGAGTCGAACTATGAAGATGATCCTCTTCGCAGACTGAAAATACTTTCTCGAACTCGCGTTAAAATCAAGCCGGAGACGCTATGCCTGCAATTAGCAATCAAAACCGATATATCAAACTCGCTTTCGTGCTGACTCTCGGCATGGCGCTAATGGCGATACCATTGCTGGCACAGCCGGGTAGCACCACGCCTCCCAATCTGAAGCTTGCATTTGTCGGCGACCAGGGCGTGGGCAACAACGCCAAAGCCGTACTGGAACTAATCAAAGACGAAGGTGCCGAAGCGATTGTACACCAGGGGGATCTCGATTACGAAAACGATCCAGCAGCATGGGAAAGCCTGGTGAACGATGTGCTCGGCGAAGATTACCCTGTTTTTATTTCTGCCGGCAATCATGATGAATGGGAATGGCGTGGCGACAAGGGCTATGGCAAATTGCTCGAGCAGCGATTGCAGCGCAGCAATATCCCGTGGGATGGCGACATCGGTATTCAGTCTTCGCTCACTTACAAAGGGATTTTTATTGTTATGATCGCCCCTGCTGTCCTCGACAGCGGTCATGCCGACTATCTCGCGCAGCAGTTGGCAGCCAACAAAGCGGTTTGGAGCATCGCCAACTGGCATAAGAACATGGCAAAAATGCAAGTCGGTGGCAAAACAGACGAAACCGGTTGGCAAGTATATGAGGAGGCCCGCAAAGGTGGCGCGATCATCGCGACCGGGCACGAGCACAGCTACAGCCGCACGCATTTGCTTAGCAGCATGAGCGAGCAAATTGTCGCCAGCACCTCAGATACCTTGCGTATTTCGGAAGGAAAAAGCTTTGCTTTCGTCAGCGGATTGGGTGGCCGAAGCATTCGTGATCAGCAACGTTCGGGAGACTGGTGGGCAAGCGTTTATACCAGCGACCAGAACGCTGAATACGGTGCGCTGTTTGGTGTGTTCAACCGCGATGGCAACGAAAGGCTGGCTGAATTTTATTTTAAAAATATCCAGGGCGAGGTCATCGATCGCTTTTGGGTCGTCAGCGAGGTGACGGATGTGACTGCCGGCAGCGGCGAAGCAAGCACGGTGCCGCTGCATTTTGAATTGCTGCAGAATTATCCGAATCCGTTCAATCCCGAAACCACCATCCATTATTACCTCGAACGCCCGGCGATGATTCAGCTTGTGATTTCCAATCTGCTGGGGCAGCCGGTTCGCATGCTCATCGATGCTCTCGTCGGCGCCGGCCCTGGCAGTGTCCGCTGGGATGGCAAAAATGATAAGGGAAATTTTTTGCCAGGTGGTGTCTATTTTTACACGATGAAAAATGGGGTGGAGGAGCAAACAAGAAGAATGATTCTTCTCAAGTGACGAGTGCAACTGTGTTGCGCTCAAAGCATCTCAGACCTCGGATTGCATCTTTTATTAGGACGATAGAAGGGCATCCATATTTTTCAGCCGCCGATGGCCTCGGTCGCAGCCGCTTTCCCGGACGCATCGAGGCCATTTTTTTGTTATAGCGCGCCAATTTTGATTCACTGGGCATGAAATGCCTGGTGACTGCTGCAAATTCATCAAATCCTTCCGCCAGAAAAATCTTGACTCTACGCCTGCAATTCTCCATTTTCCCCAGCATTGCAAACAGCTGTCCCTTAGAGTAGACGGCTCAGTGAAGAAAAAATGTTCGCTATTCCCCGCATATATCTGAAAGGCATCTTTATGAAAAGTACTGGAAATTTTGAGGTCAAACTCAACCCACTGCAGGGCTACGCACAGGGAGCGGATGGCATTCAGCTCGGCCGCATGTCGCTCGACAAAGAGTTCACCGGCGAATTGAGCGCAACCAGTCGCGGTGAGATGCTGAGCGCGATGACGCCGGTGAAAGGCTCGGCCGGATACGTGGCGATAGAGCAGGTTACTGGCACGCTGGCAGGCAAAAAAGGCAGTTTTGTCCTGCAGCATTTCGGCGTGATGGATCAGGGCCAAAATCGCTTGATTCTTGAAGTCGTGCCGGACTCCGCCACCGGTGAGCTTGCCGGATTGCGCGGCAAAATGGCGATCATCATCGAAAATGGCCAGCATTCATATGAATTTGAATACGAACTGGCCTGATGGTAAAGCATCCTGGCCTATCGGCAGTGCGGCATGAACAAGCGAGACTGACTTAAAAAGCAGATGAAGTTTGCAGCATTCACACTTACGCGTCTTGTTAAATGAAAAAATACTTCTCTTTCCCCGTTGGCTGTTTTCTGACGAATAGCCTTTTTTTTCTTGCGTTTCTTCTGGGCTGTTCTCCGCAACCACCCCAAATTGTGACGCAAAATCCATCGCCCATGGCGGATTCCACCCGCACCCACGAGCGCATTGTTGCGCGGGATTTGCCCGGTGTGTCGATCCAGCTGCCCGGGGTGCTATCAAAACCGGTTGATGTCTATCTTTCGAATTCGACAGATGCTGCGAATCAGATTGATCTGGTCATCCACCTTCATGGCGCGGCTTTTGTGCCAAATGAAGCGGTTTTTCAAACCGGCAAGCCTTTCATTGCTGCAGCGGTCAATCTCGGAGCAGGTTCATCTGCTTATGAACGACCGTTTTCGCCGCAGCACGTTTTTCCGGATTTGGTGGCAGCCATATTGGATACGATCTCAGCGCTGCGGCAGGTCCAAACCACCGCATCGCATATCTACCTGACCTCCTTCAGTGCGGGCTACGGAGCAGTGCGCGCCATCCTCAAGTATCATGCTGCGCTACTCGATGGCATCATTTTGCTTGATGGCCTGCACACCGATTACGTGCCTGCTGGCCAGCCGTTGGCAGAGGGCGGTCAGCTCAACACCGACAAGCTGCGCGATTTTGTGGAGTTCGCGCGCCAGGCAGCGGATGGCAGGACCAAATTCCTGATCACGCATTCGGAAATTTTCCCCGGCACCTATGCCAGCACCACCGAAACCGCGGATTACATCATCGCGAGTCTTGGCTTGCAGCGCCAGGCCGTGCTGAAGTGGGGGCCGGTGGGCATGCAGCAATTGAGTGAAATCCGCCAGAACAATCTGTCCATTCTCGGCTTCGCGGGCAATACGGCGCCGGACCATATCGATCATCTTCATGGCTTGCCAAATTTCCTGCAAATCTTGTTGAAATGACAAGTTGCCGGACGCCCGGCATCCATTAGAATGATTTTGAAACAGACTACTTATTTAACTAATTGATATTGACTCCGGAGCGTTGCTGATGCCAAAACAAGATAAGTCGCTTTTTTTCAAATGGGTGCGTGCCAATGCTTTAGGTTGGCTGCTGGGCGTCCCCATTATTGCTGTGCTGGCCCTGCTCGGCGAAGCTGTGGGCATCGGCGGCTCGCAGGTGCTGGTAGGCGCCGGGATGGGAGTGAGCGTCGGTTGGCTGCAGGCTCGTGCGTTGCGGACTGTCCTTACCAAAACAACACCCTGGTTTTGGGCATGCGTTGTCGGGCTTGCGGTGCCGTTTCTGGTGACCGACATCGCTGCTTTGATGGAATGGAACTTCCCGTATTATCTGCAGGTGGCAGTCACAGCCGCCGGACTCATCGTCGGGGCATGGCAAGCCAGCTTGCTGCGATCCGTTACGCCAAAAGCACTCTGGTGGCTGCCTGTGAGCGTATTGGGATGGGCGCTGGCTGCCGCCACGGTTGGCGCTGCTGATGGACTTTTGCGCACGCATTCAGTGCGGGGCTTGCTCGGTGCGCTCGCCTATCTGGGGCTGATAAGTGTCGGTGGCTTGCTGCTTGGACTGATCACCGGCGCTGGACTCACCCGGCTGCTTGCATATAAAGCCGAAAAATAGCAGGGATGAAATCCTGTCAAATGCAATTTGCGTTGAATAATATCTTCATTGACCTGCATGAAATCACTTGACATTCTGCTGGCTTGCGACCATTTTATCCACCCCAAATGCCCCATCGGGATTGCCGAAAAGCAGTTTTGTAGTCAAAGTTTTGTGACTTCGAGTTGAAATGTCGGAGAATAATCTGGGAAAAGCTGCGCACAGTCTTCAAATCAGGCGCCTGAATCCCAACCATGCTGCAGCGTACCGGGCGATCATGTTGCAGGCTTATGAAAGTGAGCCGGAAGCCTTTACAGCGACAGTTGCCGAGCGGGAATCGCTGCCGCTAACATGGTGGGAAAATCGCATTTCGGAGCAGCCTGACGCAAGTGCGCTGGTCTTCGGTGCGTTCAGCGATGCACAATTGGCGGGTGTCGCTGGATTGCGGTATGAACGCCGGCCACGGACGCTGCACAAAGCAAAGCTGTTTGGCATGTTTGTGCTGCCGGCATTTCGCGGCTATGGCATCGCGCGCAGGCTGGTGCAAGCCGTACTTTCACAGGCTCGTTCGACGCCCGGCATGCAGGTCGTTCAACTCACGGTCACGGCATCGAACGCGGCCGCTGTGCAGCTTTACAGCGCCTGCGGTTTTGTGCCGTTTGGCACCGAACCGTTCGCAAATAAGGTGGACGAGCGCTTTGTGTCTGTGCTCCATATGTGGTGCCCGGTCGGCGAAATGGCTGCCGCTGCGCTTTGATTGGCTGATTTTTTGATTTGTCTGTCTGTACGAAGGCAGGGAGATGCAAATATGGAGAACACCAAATGACCGATCGCATTGCCGATATCACACCGCGGACCTACGCCCGAACCGCTGGCCTCGGCTATCTCATGATTATTGTGTGCGGCATTTTCGCTGAATTTTTTGCGCGAGGCAGTCTCATCGTGCCGGGCGATGCTGTGGCAACGGCTGGCAACATCGCGGCTTCGGAGCAGTTGTTCCGTATCGGGATTGCCGGTGATCTTATCATGCTGCTGAGCGATGTGGTGCTTGCCTGGGCGCTGTATGCGATTTTCAAGCCGGTACATGCCAGTCTTGCTATGCTGGCGGCCTTTCTGCGACTGGTTCATGCAGCTGTTTATGGCGCAAACCTGCTGAACCTGTTTATGGTTTTGCGACTTTTAAGCGGCGCAAATGAACTCGGCGGTTTTGATGCCGGTCATCTGCAAAGCCTGGTATCGCTCTTTCTCAACGGCCATAGCACCGGTTACCTGATCGGACTGGTGTTTTTCGGTCTGCATTGCGCTGTTCTCGGCTACCTCATTTATCGATCAGGCTATATCCCCAGAATACTCGGTATCCTGTTGCTGTTTGCCGCATTCGGCTATCTGGTCGATTGCTTTGCACAGGTGCTGATGCCGAATTATCAGGCCGTGCAATCGATCTTCATGCTGATTGTGTTCGTGCCGGCGTTCATCGGCGAGTTGTCGCTCAGCCTGTGGCTTTTGCTGGCAGGTGGCAAGAAGCCGGAATTTATGGCAGGTTTGGATTCGACCGAGCTCACAGATTGAAAGGGAAGGCATGAAAGCAGCGATTTGTACAAAATACGGTTCGCCCGAAGTGCTGGAAATCCGGGAAGTCGAAAAACCGGCACCCAAGCCAAACGAAGTCTTGGTCAAAATGCACGCAGCGGCGGTAACTATGGCCGACATCATGATGCGCAAGGGCGAACCCGCATATGCCCGGCTCATGCTGGGTCTCACAAAACCTAAAATGCCCATTCCTGGCACCGGTTTTTCCGGAGAGATCGAAGCGGTCGGCAGCGAGGTAAAGCAGCTGAAAGCAGGCGATGCGGTTTTTGGCGAAACCGGCATGGGATTCGGCGCTTATGCCGAGTATGTCTGCGTGCAAGAAGACGGTTTGCTGACAAAATTGCCGGAAAATATGAACCACGAACAGGCTGCACCAGTTTGCGACGGCGTGCTGACAGCACTGAATTTTCTCCGAAATGTCGCGAAAACGCAGAGCGGGCAAAAAGTGCTGATCAACGGTGCTTCCGGCAGTGTCGGCAGCGCGGCAGTGCAACTCGCCCGGCATTTGGGTGCCGAGGTGACCGGTGTTTGCAGCACGACGAATGTCGAGTTGGTAAAAGCATTAGGCGCAGAAAAAGTTATCGACTACACCAAAGAAGACTTCACCCAAAGCGGGCAGCGCTATGACATTATTTTTGATACGACCGGCAAAGCGACCTTCGGACGCTGCAAAGGCATTCTGACTGAAAAGGGGATTTTCATGTCGTCCGTACTGAGTTTGCCACTGCTGCTGCACATGATGTGGACCTCAAAGATCGGCAGTCAGAAGGCCCGATTTTCTGCCACCGGGCTGCTGCCAGTCCCGCAATTGCGGAAGGACCTCGAAGAAATGAAAGGCCTGATCGAAGCTGGCAAAATCAGGCTGCACCTTGACAAAAGCTATCCATTCGAGCACATTGTCGAAGCGCACAAATATGTCGACACCGGACGCAAAAAGGGCAATGTGGTGGTCAAATTTGTGTAACCGAAGATGCATCATTCACATTAAAATCGGTTGACCAGACTGACGTGGATTTTGCCTTCCTGCAGGCCATCGCCCTCGCCCAGACCATAATCGAAGCCGATAATGCCGAGGCGCGTTTCCAGTCGCGCACCGAAGCCGAAGCTGCGCTTATCCCCTTCGACCGATTCCTCCCTATCGTCCCGAAAAAAATAGCCATGATCATAAAATAAAAAGACCCGGCTGCGCCGCGATAGCAGGTAGCGATACTCAAGGTTGGCCCAGGCAATGCGCGAGCCGCTGAACTGTTGTTCGCGATAGCCCCGAAGAGTGGTCGCGCCGCCGAATCGAAAAACATCGGTGAGCGCATTGAGCGAGTCCGCGCTGGTGAGTTGCCGCCAGTGCACGCCGAGACTCAGCACCTGCAATCCCCACAACGGCTGGTACCAGTTGGCGTCGACGATCAGGCGTTGCTGCTTGCTCGATTGCTGCAACGTCGTCTGCCTGTTTTGCAGCGAGATATTTTTGTCGATGGACTCCAGCAAGGTGGAGTAAACCGCTCCGGTGCGCGGGTTGATCGGATCGTCGGTGTTGTCGTAGCGCAAGCCCAGTCCGGCCGCGACCGAGCTGCTTTTGGGGATCAGCGCCATGGCGAGCGAGTCCGGTGTGATGCTCGAGGTTTCGATGCGGCCGATCAGGGACATGCGCGCAAGCAGCGGCAACTCGGCGCGCAGATCAAAGCTGCGGTCGACGTAAAGCGTGTCCTGCAGAATTTGCCTAAAGCCTCCCTGCAGATGCAGAGGCAGACCGAACAGCCACGGCTCGCGGTAGTGCAGCGCCAAATCCTGAGTATCGCGACCGCGCTTTTCCCAGCGGGCTGACAACTCACGGCCGGTGCCGAACAGATTGCCAAACTCTACATCCATCAGACCTGTGACAAAGCCTGCCTGTGATCCCGCCGGCGGATTGTAGCCGATCACACCATTGAAGGCGTTGTTCTGCCCTTCCTGCACTTCAATCAGTAAAACGCCATCGCCCTGGCGATTGAGCAGCAATTGCGGAGTGGCGACTTGCCGAAAATAGCCCAGCCGCGACAAGGATGCGGCGATATCATCGAGCACGGATTCACGAAAAAGCGCGCCGACTTTGACCGGCAGCTCGCGGCGAATGGTTTTGTCGCGCGTGGAAGTATTGCCGCGGATACGGATTTCATGCAGGTAGACGCGGCTGCCAGGCAAAATCCGGGCGGTCAGGCTGTAGCTGCTGTCTTGCGCTGACGAGACAACAGCAATGGAATCGAGTTGAATTTTTGCGAAAGCATAGCCCAGCTCGCCCAATTCCTGCAGCGTTTCCGTCAATCGCGCCTGCACCTGCGGCGCAGTGTGCGCACGCTGCAGATCGCGGAGGCTGCGCAAATCCGGAAGCGTGTCAGGCGCCACAACGCGAATGTCCTGGAATTGAATCGGCTGGTCTGCGGGGATTTGCTTTTTGGGAGGTGTGTGCTGCCGGGTTTGTGGCATCGCGGCGGCACATGCCGGCCAGAGCAACAGCAAAAAAAGGCTGGTTTTGAATTGGAGTTGGCGCACGGTTTTAATGGCAAAAATTCGCATTTCAGTAAAATTACCCGGCGAAAGTACGACAGTTCCGCCAAATGCGCAAGCCATCATTTTGCCGGCGACAGGCGCGGGTAAAAATACAACGGCGCGGGGATGCCTTTGAAGACCTCACTGATGGTGAAGTAACCCATACCGTCAGCGCGCCAGGCAATCGCCTCGCCCTGAGGCTCCAAAAAATAGGGCAGCATTTCGGCTTCACGCTCAAAAGATTGCCACAGCGGTTTGTCGGGTAAGCGTGGCCAATAGTAGATGGCATCGTAGGTTTTGAGCAGAATCTCATTGCCGGTAGCCGATATATCACCCGCCACCACCCATGAAATTGGTAGCACAGCTACTTTTTGAAGCGTAATCGGCTGGCTGGTCAGTTGTGGATACGCTGCGCGGTAGACATGCACGTGCGCCTCGCGTTTGGAGACAATGTACAGGTCTTTGCTGACCGGATCGACCATCAGCGCTTCGGCATCGCGTTTGCCATCGGGATAGATGAAGGTGATTTTTTGCGCGCCATAAAGCTTGATCTGCGCCGGCCGCTGATCTGCCCGCACGCGCGGCTCCAGCACACGATAAATATAATGCAGATCGTGCTTGGCATCGTTGTCGCCGATGTCGCCGATGTAGAGATAGTGCTGGCCGTCCTGCGGGCCGGGACCGATGGCGATATCCTCCCAGTCGCCAGCTTTGGCGCCGACGATTTCGTACGAGCCAAGGTGCTGCAAGCGTGTATTGAACGCATAAATGAAATTGCGATCGCCGGAGTCATTGTGCAGCCAGACCACATTGGCATTCTGGCGGCTGGCGGCGATGCCGGAGACTTCCTGCAGGTCGTCAAATGTGAGCGTGGCCAGCGTTATGCGCTTGCCGATTTTGGGCGGTTGGGAATAGGCCGATGCGGACAAGAGGGCAAGGATCAAGAAGAAAAACGTGCAAAAAACGAGAGAGTGGATTCGATGCATGTGCTCCATCCTGGAAATTCAATGGCTGACAGGCAAAGCCTGTTGCGGCCGGACGTATGGCAAAAAAGGTTCATTTCTCATTACACACGAATCTGTAAATTGCGGAGCAACACGGCATGCAATCGATAGGTTCGGGAAGCCGTACGCGACACGCCTGCCGGAATTTTCTTGACATTTTCTGTGCTGTTCTGCATTTTCCGCTCACTTTTCTCAAATCCAATTATTTTACTTACAGCTATGCTCATTTCTGATGCAAGTGGATAGGCTTTTGGGAAGGTAATTGATATAACGTCAACTTACATTTGTACTTGAAGGAAAAAGCGATGGATTACTTTCTGATCGGAGTTGGAATCATTGGTTTTGTATTGGCAGTCAGCGCGTATGTTAAAGCTGAAAAGCTGAAAAGCTGGAAAAGCGATTAAAGCAGAAGGGGATTTTGGATGAAGACTGGGAGAACAGTAGAAATTAAAATCAAGAGCATCGGATATTGGGCATATAGTGAGTGCAAAAAAGGTTTATGGTCTTGTCTTAACATTTCTTTGGTTTGGCTTTAGCGCTCCTTGCTTCTTTCCGCCTGCCGGAATTTGCTTGACATTTTCTGCGCCGTTCTGCATTTTCCGCTCACTTTTGTCCCCAAATCGGCCAATTGGTATCAATTCAGCAAAGTCACGTGGGCTGAATATGAAGCCGATCTGGCAAATTTAAAGGGGCGTCTCAACGCAAAAGGGAGGAATTCTGATGTCAACTGTCAAAAATGTGCTGGCGGTCATCGCCGGAATTGTTATCGGCGGCTTTGTCAATATGGGTTTGATCACAATCAGCGGCAGTGTGATCCCGCCACCTGCCGGTGTCGATGTCACCGATATGGAAAGCCTGAAAGCATCGATGCATCTTTTTGAACCGAGGCACTTCATTTTTCCCTTCCTGGCGCATGCCGGCGGAACGTTTGTCGGTGCATTTTTGGCCGCCTTTATTGCCGCCAGTCATCAGATGAAATTCGCCCTGGCGATCGGCGCTTTTTTCCTGGTTGGCGGCATTACGAATGCATTTTTATTGCCTGCACCAACCTGGTTTATCGCGCTCGATTTGATCGGTGCATATTTGCCGATGGCCTGGTTTGGTGGCACACTGGCTTTGCGGAGAAAGAGTCAAGCTTAAGCCACCGATACACCCTGAAATTCCCATGAGCACAAAAATTCTCGCTGTGCAGCCGGTGCTAATGTCGCGCGATATCCAGCGCTCGCTGGCATTTTATGCCAGGCTGGGCTTCAAAACGATTTTCATCGATTCGACAAGCGATCCAAAGTATGCCGGGGTCGTGCGGGATGGCATCGAGCTGCATTTGCAATGGCATGATGCGGCGGAGTGGCTGGCGCAGGCAGACCGGCCAACCTACCGCTTTGTGGTCGAAGATGTTGATGCGCTGCATGAGATGCTTTGGCAGGCCGGGATAGCCGACATGACCTCGCCGCACGAAACCGCCTGGAGTACGTACGAGTTTCATGTGCGCGATCCCGATGGCAACGGCCTGCAATTCTACCGCGATGTGCCTTGATGCGTGGCTTTTGCGATGATGCCTGCATGTCGATTGTCCGCTTCCTGAGATATTGGGGAAACAAGACGTTCGCCACGAATGATGCAACTTTGCACGCATAAAAGGCGAAACAGACAGGTCAGTCACGTTTGTGAAAATTTGTTGCAGGAAATGGAAGAAAGCGACTTGATTGTGCAGGGCTTGTGCATATTTGTTGATGGTTGAGATGGAATAACTCTTCGAGAACCATCAATATATCAATTTTGCTACGCAGTATCGAGAAACAGACTCATCTTTTCCGCCGCACCTTCCCCAAAATCAACAGCAAGGCATCGACGCGCAGCAGCCAGGCAGCCACGCCAAACACCACCAGCGCTACGATGATCGGCAGCAGCACGGCCAGACTTTGCGCCAAAAGCGAGGCATCACCCCAGTAAGCTTGCGTCTGCTGCAAAGCCCAATACGCCGCCAACGCCATCAGCAGCGTGCCCACCAAAATTTTCGCCAACGACAAAACCAGCGCACGACTCACCAGCCCCGTGGCTTTGCGCTGCAGCATGAAAAATAACACCGCAAAATTGAGTGTGATGGTGATGGCCGTCGACAGCGCCAGCGAGCGGTGATCCAACCCGAAATGAAAAATAAACAGATAGTTGAGGGAAATGTTGAGAGCGATGGTTGCCACGCTCACCACAGCCGGCGTTTTGGTGTCCTGAAAGGCGTAGAAGCCGTCGGTGGTGATTTTGATGGCGCTGTAGCCGCATAAGCCAAAGGCATAGAAGAACAGCGCATGAGCGGTCTGTACCGTGTCGGTGTTGCCCGCTGCGCCGCCCTCGAAAATCAAACGGCAAATCGGCTCGGCCAGCACCATCAGCCCGGCAGTGGAAGGCAGCGCCAAAAAGAACACCAGGCCCAGCGCCCGTGTGAACGCTGCGCGGTACTGCTCGATTTCGCCCGCCGCGATGTGGCGCGCCAAATTCGGCAATGCCACCGTCGAGATTGCCACACCGAACACGCCGATGGGCAGGTGCAGCAGCCGGAACGCGCGCGTGATCCAGGTCAGCCAGCCCTCGCCGTAGGACGCAAAATAGGCATTGGCAAAAATGTTGACTTGCAGCGCTGCCGCCCCCAGCATTGCCGGGGCCATCAGCCGTACGATTTGGCGCACGCGTGGATCACGGAAACTCAGCAATGGCCGCCAGCGAAAGCCAACCCGGTACATCGATGGAATCTGCACCAGGAATTGCATCGCACCGCCTGCCAGAAAACCCAGCGCCATGCCCGTGGTCGGGTGCAGGTTGAGTTCGGGCGCAAGGTAGTAGCCTGCCACACCAACCACCAGCGCAGTGACGTTGAAAAACGACGATGCCCATGCCGGAATGCCGAAAATGCCTTTGGCGTTCAGCAGCCCCATCGCGATGGCGGCGAACGACACCAAAATCAAAAACGGAAACATCAGTTGCGTGAGGTAGACTGTCAGGTCGCGTTTGCTGCTGAAGCCGTAGTGCAGCGCCGGATCGAGAGCGATGTCGAAGCCTTTGCCGGCCAGCATCACATCCACGATGGCAGGCGCCAGCAACATGCCAGCGCAGGTGATGGCCGCCAGCACCAGGCCGAGCAGGTTGAGCGTGCGGTTGGCCAGTTGCCATGCGGCTTCCGGCCCGTCCTTCACTTCGGTGTCGGTAAAGGTGGTGATGAAGGCTTTGCTCATCGCGCCTTCGGCGAACAGGTCACGCAGTAAATTGGGGATGCGAAAGGCCGCATAGATGGCGTCGCCGCCGATGCCGGAGGCGAAATAGTAGGCGATCACTTTTTCGCGCACAAGGCCGAGCACGCGCGAACCCATCACGGCGATGCTGACCACGCCGGCGGAACGGGCAAAGCTTTTGCGGACAGGGCCGCGATCGGCTGGCGAAACAGGGCGGTCGGACATGGGCGGCTACAGTTCCAGTTTGGGATTGTCGATGCGGGAATTGAAGTAGACGATGCGCATTTTGCGGGTGACTTGTGCGGGCTTGGTCTCGTTGAAGCGCACCAGTTTTTTGACCACTTCCTGCACAATTTTAGCGTCGAACTCCGGTGCCGTTTGCTGTAAGGCGTGCCAGAATTCGGCAGCGGGCGGCCAGTCAAATTGCAGATCGGCAGGCATTTCCGGGCGGAGCGGTGTGTCGTCGAGGCGCAGGACGATGATGCGGCGTTGCAGCAGTTGCGCCATGTGCCACTCGAACTCGATGATGTGCGAGATCGCAGCCTGCTTCGACCACAGCACCAAAAACAGCTCGTGCTCCGCGATGCGCTCGCCGATGATTTTGGGCCAGCCGGGCGTGCCGTACCAGTCGCTGTCCGCGCGCCAATGCGAGAAGCCGCGCTGCGTCAATTGCGCTTGCAATTGCTCGGCAATCGCCTCGTCGTGGCGGTTGCTGCTGATGAAAAGTGTGGGCATGGATTCGAAATTCGATTGTTAAAATGATTGCCGCGAATGAACACAAATTTCAGAACATTCGCGGTCATTCGTACCATTCGCGGCTAAAATTCTCAGCCTTTTCCCAAGCAGGCCTGGTAGCGCCGGATGGTCTCCTGCAAGCCCAAATAGAGGGCGTCGCAGACCAGCGCATGGCCGATGGAGACCTCCAGCAGTCCCGGGATGTTTTGCTGGAAATAGGCCAGATTTTCCAGGCTCAGGTCATGGCCGGCGTTGAGTTCCAGACCGAGCTCACGGGCAAATTTGGCTGCTGCAATAAACGGCGAGATGGCCTGCTGGCGGTTTTTGGCATAGTTGGCGGCATACGGCTCGGTGTACAGCTCGATGCGGTCGGTGCCGATGGCTTTGGCCGCCTCGATTTTGGCCGGATCGGTTTCCATGAACAGCGAGGTGCGGATGTTGTTTTGCTTCAGCCGCGCGACCACTTCCTGCAGCAACGCGCGATGGCGCAGGGTGTCCCAGCCGGCGTGGGAAGTCAGCACATCCGGCGGGTCGGGCACCAGCGTGCACTGCGCGGGCCGGACTTCTTCCACCAGCCGCAGAAAATCTTCGGACGGGTAGCCTTCGATGTTGAATTCAACCTCGATGGCGGCGGCGATTTCGTAGACATCGAATGTGCGGATGTGGCGTTCGTCCGGGCGGGGGTGCACGGTAATGCCGTCAGCGCCGAACGCGATGCATTTTTGGGCGGCCTGCAACACATTGGGATTGTCGCCGCCGCGGGCATTGCGCAGGGTGGCGAATTTATTGACATTTACGCTCAATTTGGTCATGCGCGCAAAGTATCCAATTTACCCCGAAAAGTCAAGCGGGAAGAGGGAGAGAATAGATTTCAACGTACGCGGAATCATGAAAAATAGCTAGGCTGTAATCAGCTCTCTAATTTTCTCTAATCGTTTGCATCAAACAGATTTTTTTGTTCAGTATCTTTCGTTTCTAAGACCTCCAAGACATTTGTAACAAAATAGTGAACGGCAATAACGTCGTTATCATAGCCATATTTCACATCAGTGTGCACATTTGCCCGAATAGAGTCACCTGGATTTACTTGTACTTTTCGTGATTGAAATTTGGAAAGCCATTTAGTATGTGTGACCTTAGCATTCAACGCTCTGCCTGCGTATTTGAATTCCCACATCGAATCGCCCAAAAAATCCGGTTTCTTAACCTTAAGTATCATAACCGCGTCATTTGAAATGGTCTCTTTTGTCGCAAAATCTTCAATAGCCTCTGAAGCAATTTTAAAGGATGTATTGAATGCGAACTCCCCATCTCTTGTAATATAAAATGCTTTATCTGAAGAATTAAGATTCGCTAAAGACGACGAAATTCGCTCTAAACTTCTTAGAATTCTATAAGTTGGTATTGGAGCGTAAGCCGGTATTCTTAGTACTTCGGTCTGTTCAGCTAAATGATAAATCTCATTTTGTAATACCGCGACTTGATGGCTATCTGAAATCTTATCCTTATTTTCAAGAAACGTAACCAGCTTTTCTTTACCCTTTAAGAGGAATCCTCCTACAATTTTTTTTGCATCGAGATTTTTTAACGCATCATCGTCGATTGAAATTAAAATTGTCCTAAGCCAAGTTTTGAATGATCCACTTTCAATATCTTGCAGCAGGATTTTAGGAGTTATTTTCTTATTAATTGAGTGTGCCAGCTGGATGTCAAACTCCTGAAATGCATCAATTAAATCAGATGCTGCTCGAAACACTCGTGATGGATTCTCGCTGAGCTTCTCATAGTCAAACACAAGGCAATAATCAAGACTGAGAGTATCAATGAAAGTCTTCATTACATAGCTCAATATTTAGTGAGTTAGATTTTATATTATTCAAATAGCCAGTACGGATGCAAATGGCGCACAAATAACGATTTTTTTCTCAGGATTAGAGATAAGAATGCTTGATATTCCCCTATTATTATCAGCAAAATCAAGTGGTTTCATCCGAAAGGCTGGACAAAATATCGCACGTTGGCTACGGATTCACAAGTTAAATTTTGGAGACATTTGGGTGGGATTTGAGCGTGCTGGTAGCAAAAATCAACCGTCGAGCACGCAAAGTGCGCAGAGCCAACTCCGCGAACACCGCACGCTCGGTGGTTTGAGTTTGTCCGTAAAACAGGGTGGGCGAGGTTAGGAAGACGAAGCCTGGTTTTCCTTGAGGCGTTCTGCAATCCACACTTTGTTGATCGATTGCCGCGTCACGCCGAGACGCCGCGCTTCGCGATCCAATGATTGGATCATCCAGACGGGAAAATCGACATTCACATGTTTCTGCTTCTCGCCAGGGCGCTGCGCTTTTGATATGTCCAAAAATTCGGAAATGTCCTGCCCTTCGTCGAACATCTTGTCAAATTTTTCAGCCTTCATAAATCGCTTTCTCGTCTTTTCGTGAATTTCTCACCGAAATGATTCTGATTTTGTGGCCACGGATGAACACAGATTTTCACTGATTGTTTCAAGATCAGGAGAATGTTGCTAAAAAAGCTCTTAAAAATCTGTGTAAATCAGTGCACATCCGTGGCTAAAAAAATCTGTTTTTCGCCAAAGGCGGAGCCAACTCCGTGCACTCGGCGGTTAAAAGCACCCGATCACTCGAATATCTGCAGGTCCTTCAAAATCGCCAGCGCGATGCCTTTGCGCGATTGGTCGAATTGGACGGCGCGCTCGACATTTTCCAGCTCGCTGCTGGCGATTTGCACACAATTAGCGAAATAATAAACCTGTCCACCGCGCTCGACATAGCCCACAAACCAGCCGATGTCCTGGCCGTCCTGCCCGCCCCAGCCGGTTTTGCCGCGCAACACCGCATCGCTGCTGTCCGTCATCACCATGACTTTTTTGACGATATCCATCGAGCGCTGCAAAAATGGCAATTTGTTGTCGCGCAGCCGCTGCAGGAAATTGATTTGCTGAGCCGGGGAGATGCGCAGGCCGCCATCGAGCCAAAACTGGTCGATGCCGCCCGACATGTCGTGATTGCCGTAGTCGGCCCGGTCGAGCCAGTCCTGCATGCGCTGCTCGCCAATCCGGCGCGCCAGTTCCTGATAGTACCAGACCGCCGAATACTGATAAGCTGATTTCAGATCAAAGTCGCGATCCCAGACCTGATTGCGCTCGACGCCATCCCATTTCAGGGTGAAATTTTCGTCCGTCGCCACCCCGGTCTCCAGCGCGATCAGCGAATTACAGATTTTGAAGGTCGAGGCCGGTGTGAAGGAGTGTTGGAACAGCGAGTCGTTGTAAAGCAGGTAGCGATCATTTTGGGCGTCGTAGAGCGCGAACGTGCCGTCGACGCCATATTTTTGGTAGTGGGTCTGGAAGTCGTCGCGGACCTCGCGTGACGGGGTTTGCTGGCAGGCCGTCAGCCAAACCAGCGCGGACAAGATCAGAAAGAATTTTTGCATTTTGGGTGTTTCCTGAGTTTGGGTTTTTAGCCACGAATGATGCGAATCGGCGCGAATAGAATTTAACCGCGGAGTGCGCGGTGGGCGCAGAGATTTAGGCGTATACATATGTAGGGGCATGGCACGCCATGCCCCTACGATATTACCAATGTTTCAAAATCCAATGTTTAGAGACAGCTCCAGCGCAAGTAGTGCCAGTTTTTGTGGATGCCCGCGTTCGCGAGCATGACGTTAATGTACGCTGCGAGCGTTGAGCTCCCGGTGGTTTACATCCACTGCATCCCGGCAAACCGGTCGAAAAAATCACTCGACGCGCGTCAGGTATTGCCGGAAGCCTGTGCGCCAGCTTTTGCCGTCGTCGAAGCTGTACTCCATCAATGCCTCTGCCGAGTCGCGCTGGATGTTGCTGTGCGTAAAACGGATGACCATGTCGCGGCCATCGGGCTGGCGTTTGGGCTGTGAAACGATGACGTATTGATCGAGACCGCCGGTCAACAGCCAAAAATCGCCCTTTGCATCGACGGAAGTGAGATAGAATTTTTGTTCGTTCTGATTGTAAAACATCCACGCTTTGCTGGTCGAGTTGCGGGCCGGCACTACGGTGGTCATCTCCACAACCTGCTCGCCGATCAGGTATTTCGCTTCTTCGCTGCCGGTGATCGAGCCGACGACCGCGCCGGTGCTGTCGAGATATTCCCAGCGCGACTGCCACTTGCCGATAATGTGCTCGAGCCGGTTTTTGGCTTCAGCCGGATATTCCGCTGCGGTCTGCCGGGCCAGGCATGGGCTGATGACCAGCCCCAAAAGCAGAAAACTGGCGAAGATTGTGATTCTGCAAATGTGTCGCATATTTTCTCCGTTTGTACTGTTGGTTTTGTGGTTGTCGGTGTTTTTTAACCTAAGTTCGATCTAAGAAATCTTTGATTCGTTTTGTGCAAAGGGCATTTCTTTGTCCCCCTTCGAAGGAGGGCTGTGGGATGTTTCGGACTGATTTTAAAGCCTAATTCCGGTGACATCCCCCTAAATCCCCCTTCGAAGGGGGACTTTTGAGAAGCTAAGAAGCTCGTTTCTCAATCTAATCCTTACGTCGAAACATGAAGATTTTGAGCTTGTAGTACAATGCCATCTAATCGCCTTCAACTTCGCTCAATCTAAAGAATAACGCGTTGTGCGAATTTTTTTTGCAATAATTTTATTAGATAAACCATTGTTTTATGTAATAATAGTACTCTTGTCATGCAGGAGGAATCCATTCGGCATCGTGAGGAAACGTCGCTATATTCCGCGGAAACGTCAAAATAGATGCCTCCGGCATGACAAATCGGGCCATTTTTTGCTCATCAACGGCTTATTTCAATCGCACAACGGTTTAAAGAACAGGATATTCTGTTTCTATCGAACCCACGTTTTTATTCGCGGCCAAAGGCGTACAGTTTGCCGTCTGTGCTGGTAAAATAAAGCCGGTCGTCGACGATAAGCGGCGCGGCCAGGATAGAGCCCAGCTTGTGCAGTTGGTCGTACACTTTGCCATAATCGCCGGTTTTCTGGGCTTCGGCGAGAAGCTCCGGGCGCAAGGTGCTATCCGGCGTGAAAATCGTGAAAAAATTCTTGTCGGCCGGCTCGGAGGCGATGGTGTATTTCAGGGTACCCTGCTGTTTGTCCACGACATAGAGCTTGCCGTCGAAGCTGGGGTAGAAGACCTCGTCTGCTGTGGCGAGCGCTGCCCCGAAGATATTGAGCATGATGGGATATTGCCACAGTTTTTTACCGGATTTGGCGTCAAAGGCATAGCAGCGCGGCCCGTCGGAAGTGCCGACGTACAGTACGTCATCCTGCACGGTCGGCTGCGCGATCACCCAGCTCGGTGTCTGCTGAAGCCAGTAGCCGGTGCCGTTTTGCGCGTCGAGGGCATAGAGAATGTAATCGCGGCTGCCAAAGTACAGCACGCCATCGCGGACGGTGGCCGAGCTTTGAATTTCGCCCCTGGGAAAGGAGCGGTTGCCGACGGTGTCAAATTGCCATTTAAGCGCGCCGGTGTTTTTGTCGAGGCAATACATCACACCGTCGAAGGAGCCGAAATAGATGTGTTCACCAGCGATTTCGCCGCGCGTGTGCACGATACCGCCGGTTTCGAATTGCCAGATTTTTTCACCGGTTGCTTTATCGACGGCATAGATGTTGTGATCGCCGGAGCCGAAATAGACCAGATCTTCGGAAATCGCTGGTGTGGAAAGATAGTAGTCCCAGGGATCGTAAATTTGCTCGCCGGCGGTTTGAAATTTCCAGGCCAGGGTGCCATTGTTGCGATTCACAGCATAGCAAAAGCCATCCATCGAGACAAAATAGAGCAGCTCGCCATCGATGGCAGCGCCGGAATGGACCGCGCCGTCGGTTTCGAATCTCCACTGAAGCTGGCCACTCTCCGCATCGACGGCATAGAGCGAGTGATCGCTGCTACCGAAATACAGGGCACGATCATGGGCAAGCGGCGTGGTGAAAATTTTGCCCTTGGTGGCAAATGTCCATAATTTTGAATGGAACGGCTTGCTTTGGCCGGAGAGATTTGTCCAAAGTGCCGCGATTGCCAGCATGATGGAAACGGCAATACGTGTCGCTTTTTTCATCATTTACATCCACCTTTCGTGTTGCTTGTCGCGACAAGAATCGGGTCATCCATCTTTGTTTGAAAGTCGCAGACAAGCAATGAATTCATCTGCAAACATGGACATTTCAAATTTTTATTTGGTTTAAATCAATTTTGTGAATTATTTTCTATGCTTCTGATAACTTCAAACATGGCTGATTCTAACCACGAATCAACGGAATGGGCGCGAACATTACGAGCAGGAATCATTCGCGGGATTCGTGAGCACGTTCGGCTAAAGTGATCTGAATGCTTTGCAACCCGGGCGCATGCATCCGGTCATACATCCGCCGGACAAAACCCTTTTAAAAATATGATCCGACTGATTCGCATCGATAAACAATTCGTCACCAAAAAGATTTTTGACCAGGCTGATCTGCACATCAAACCCGGCGAGCGTGTCGGGCTGGTGGGTCCCAATGGCGCTGGCAAAACCACCTTGTTGAAAATCATCCGCGGCCTCGAGCCAGTGGATGGCGGCGAAGTGATCATCGCCAAAAGCAAAACCATCGGCTATCTCGAACAGGACATCACTGAAACACCGGCGGAGACCGTGCTCGAGGAAGTCATGCGTGGTTTTCCGGAAATCGCGCAGACAGAGGGCAAGCTGATCGAGCTCGAGCATGCATTGGCCGAGCAGCCGCACGATGAGGCATTGCTGAAAAAGTACGGCAAGCTTCGCGAAGCCTTCGAGCAGATGGATGGCTACAAAATCGAGAGCAACGCGCGTGCGATTCTGACCGGTATCGGCTTTGCGCCGGAAAAGCACAAGTCGCCGGTACGCAATTTCTCGGGTGGCTGGATGATGCGGCTGGCGCTGGCGCGTCTGCTGATGCAGCAGCCGGACATTCTGATGATGGACGAGCCCACCAACCACCTCGATCTCAATTCGATTATCTGGCTGGAAAATTTTCTGCAGGCCTACGAAGGCACGGTTTTGCTGATTTCGCACGATCAGTCCTTTTTGAACCGGGTGGTGAATCGCGTTGTCGAAATCAGCAACCAGCAACTGATCGGCTATGCCGGCAATTACGATGCTTATTTGGAAGAAAAGGCCGCGCGCATGGAGTTGACCATCGCGGCATATAAAAATCAGCAGCGCAAGCTGGCTGAAACCGAACGTTTCATCGAGCGCTTCCGATACAAGGCCACCAAAGCGCGGCAGGTACAGAGCCGCGTCAAACAGCTTGAAAAAGTTGAGCGCGTCGAGCTGCCGGAAGAAAGCAACCACAACATGCATTTTCATTTCCCGCAGCCTGAGCGCAGCGGCAACATCGTCGCGGAGTTGCAGGGGATTGAAAAACGCTACGGCGACAATGTGGTCTATCGCAAGCTCGATCTCCACATTCAGCGCCAACAGAAAATCGCGCTGGTCGGCCACAATGGCGCCGGCAAATCGACGCTGCTGAAAATCCTGGCGGACACGACCGACATCCAGGCAGGCTCCTGCAAACTTGGCCATAACGTGCAGCCCTACTATTATGCCCAGCACCAGCTCGACATTTTAAATGCCAGCAACACCATATTGGAAGAATTGATCGAAACCGTGCCGGACAAGCCGGAGCAATGGCTGCGCAGCCTGGCCGGCATGTTTCTTTTTCCCGGCGATGATGTTTTTAAAAAGATAACGGTGCTGAGCGGCGGCGAAAAAGCGCGTGTGGCGCTGGCGAAAATGCTGGCGCGCCCGGCCAACTTCCTGATTTTGGACGAGCCCACCAACCACCTCGATATCCATGCGCGCGAGATTTTGCAGCAAGCGCTGATCGACTACGAAGGCACGAGCATCTTCATCAGCCACGACCGCACATTCATCAACGCGGTCGCGACCCAAGTGATCGAAGTCGACCACGGCAACCTGCGCGAATTTATCGGCGATTACGACTATTATCTGTGGAAAAAGCAGCAGGAAGCGCAGGATGTTCAACCCGAAAAAACAGCCACTCCCGCCAAACAAAATGATGATTCGGGCAACGCTGCCAGCAAAAAAGACGAACGCCGGCTGCGCGCGCAACTCCGGCAGGAACGCCAGCGCCGGCTCAAGCCGCTGGAAGATGCGCTTGCCAAAAGTGAACAGAGAATCGCCGAATTGGAGTCACTTAAAGCTTCACTGACGGAAGAGCTTTGCCGTCCGGAAATTATTGCCGACAAGCAAGCTTTCCCTGAAAAATCGAAGCTGCTGGGGCAAACCAGCGCCGACCTGGAAAAAGAGTACGAGATCTGGTCTGACCTGAGCGAAAAAGTGGAAGAAGAAACCGCCAGATTCGAAGCCGAAGCGGATTTGTAAATTCCGCAAGTTGCGTCTTGCGGCGGTTGCAGTGCCTGCAATTTCCGCCTCTAAAAATTCGCTTCATCAGCCTGCCATCCCCCAATCCCCGCCATTCGAAATCTTTACCAACCAGTAAAATTTGAGCTGAACATCCTGCGTTTTGCCACAAAATGGCCACTGATTTGCACATTGCAATAAACATGTTGTGGGGTTGGTACGGTTGTTGAGTATCTGCGCTGCACTTGCTGCTATCTCGCCTGCTTTGCACTGCGCCACTGACAAAAAAGATGCTTTTTACGAAGATTCCTGTATATTTCCTGCTTGAGTTCATTCGGGTGGGAGCGGCCAAGCCGTGCCCGCTGTTTTATGAATTAATCAAAGCAAGGAGATGCGAGATGCAAAAGAACACCAATCGCCGCAGGTGGTTATCATGGATTTTCGCTGTGCTGGTCGCCGGGCTGTTGTTCCAGTGTAGTGGTGAGAATCCGCTGGCGCCAGACGTGCGCGGCGACAACGAAGTCTGGATTACAGCGAATGGATTCCAACCGACGACTTTGACCGTTTCTGCAGGAACAACAGTATCGTGGATTAACAAGGATAATGTGAATCACGCTGTCAATAGCGGATTGCCCAATAATCCTAAAAATGAGTTTCCTCAGTCACCAACGATCCGGCCAAATGGAACATACAGTTATAAATTTAGCAATGCCGGTTCCTATAACTACTATTGTCCGATTACTTCCGCTACCGGAAAAATTGTGGTCAATTAGCTCGAATTGAATAGGCATATAAACCACAAAGTCTCGAAAACACCGCTTTTTGAACACACGATTTTTGCCAAGCCCTGAATGAGTGATCGGCAAATGGCTATTCGGGTTCATTGGTATTCACATTGTGACCTGGGGCCTTTGTGGTGACAGTTTGCAATAAACATCCTTTCGAGGAGCAGATATGAATGTGAAATATAGATTTTGGCGTCCGTTGCATTTGGGGTGTGCGGCCGGTTCGGCAATCGTCGTTGCCCTGCTGGTGGCGAGCAGCCCTGCTTTTGCGCAGACCGGGATTCCGGACGCGGTTTTGGATATAATGGATGAAAGTTGCGCGACCAGCGGCTGCCATGCCGGTCCAAACGCGCGCAGAGGCCTGGATTTGACGGCGGAAACCTTGTATCAAGCTGTCGTCAATGTACCGAGCCGGGATGTGCCGACGCTCAAATTGGTGCAACCCGGCAATCCGCAGCAGAGCTATCTGTTTTTGAAAATGGTCGGTGGCGAGGGCATGAAGGGCAAGCGCATGCCACGCGGCAATTCCACTCTGACAGCGCAGCAGATTCAAGTTGTCGCTGACTGGATTTCGTCGATACCGACTGGTGCGTCGAAGGCAGATGCCCGCAAAACCTATGCGGAAGCATTCGAAAGCTGGTCGAGCGCCAACTTGCCGACCACCGCCACGGTACCAAAGGGCGCTTTTATGTATCGCATCGCCCATCGGTTCAACAGTCCGGTTGATGCCGGTTTTGATGAGTTGTTGGGCCTCGATGGCGGCGCCGCGATGATGACGCAGGTCGCTTTTCCGCTCAGCAACGATCTCACCGCCTCGATATCGCGTTCCAAAATCAATGCGACCTTCGAGCTGGCGGCAAAGTGGCGGCTGATGCGCGAAAAAACCGGCGGCTCGGTGCCATTTTCCGCGGCCGTGCTTGCCGGTGTGGACTGGGCCACCGAAGGCGACCTTTACGATCCCGATGCTCCGGCTGAAAAGATGAGCCGCACTGCGGGTGAACGCTTTGGGCTGTTTGTGCAAGCGCCGCTGAGCAAAACGCTTGGGCCCAAGTTGTCGGTGATGGCTGTGCCCGGTGTGCTGCTGAATGGCAATGTCGGCAAGTCCGGCGAGGCGGCACTGGTGTCTCTCGGGCTGGCTGGCAAGCTCAACCTGAGCACGAAATACGCTCTTTTCGCCGAGTTTGTGCCAATACTCACCGGCGCGGAAGATGCGGCGGTGATCGGTGGTGTTTTGAATGAAAATGAAGCCGGTGAACAGATTTTCTACGACAGCTTTACCGCCGGAGTTGAGATCGCAATCGGTGGCCATGTGTTTCATGTTTTCGTGAGCAATTCGGCCGGCAACACCACCAATCAATACATGAGCGGGGGCAATTTCGACTTTTTCAACGGTGATATGCGCATCGGTTTTAACATTTACCGGCTGCTCAATTATCCGTTTTAGGAGATTCTCATGAAGATATTTTGCAAAGCTACGCTTAAAAATGCCGTCGTCATTGCGTGCAGCACGTTGCTGATGCTGGCCTGTGAGCATACCATTCCGCTCGATGCGCCAGCAGGTTCTGGCGGTGGCGATGAGCAGAGCCCGACTTTTTCCGCCCTGCAGAGCACTATTTTCAACAGAAAGTGTGCGCTATCCGGTTGCCATATCGGCAGCTCACCCGGTGGCGGGCTGAACTTGTCTGCAAGCCGGGCATTTGGCCAGCTCGTCAATGCAAATTCAAGTTACGGTGTGCCAAGGGTGACGCCGAACGATGCCGACAACAGCGTTTTATACCAAAAGGTGATCGGCAACAGCCGGTTCGGCAGCCGCATGCCGCTTGGCAGTTCGTTGTCATCGACCGAGGTCAACCTGATTCTCGACTGGATCAACGAAGGCGCACCCAATAACTGATGAGGCTAATTGTGGATTATTCGACCGCCAGGCCCCATAGCTTGACTCTGCTTTATTGCCTGGTGGTTTGCGGAGCTGACGGGCTGAGATTGATCCTGATTCCATCGCCTGCGCAATGAAGCAAGCGTTGAATCCACATCATTCAAATATGGAGAGATAAAAATGGTTCCCAAATACCATTGGCTGGCTGTTTTGGCAGCAATAACCCTACTCGCTGCGCCAGTGTTCAGCCAGGATAAAAACACCAGTACCAGCAATCTGAGCAATCCGCAAATTGCAGGCAAGCAGTTGTTTGTCGGCAAAGAGTGCACGGCTTGCCACACCCTCGCTGAGAAGGATGAAGGCGAGAAGACGGCAATGCAATCGACGCGAGATGACGAGTGGTTTGCGGGACACGTGGCCGAGCATTCAGAAGTGATTCTGCGTGACGACCGCAGCTCCCGGCGCAAGCGTCGCACTGCAGCAGAAGAAGTCGATATGCTGCGAGCCTATCTCGATGGCACCACGGCGGCAGAAAAAAAACAGATCGACAGCATGTCTGAAGATGTGTTCAAAGGCGCTTATCTCTATGCGCAAAACAAATGCCAGAACTGCCACATGATCGCGGGCGAGGGTAAGGATATCGGGCCTGATTTATCCAGGGTCGCCAGCAAGCATGATCGCGCCTGGCTGCTAAAAAATCTGCTCGATCCCAAGCAATTTGCGCCGGACACCGAAATGCCCAGCTACGAGGAGTTGGGAGAGCAGGCGCTCAATCAGATTGCAGCGTATCTCACAACATTGAAATAAAAAATTGCTTTCACTGCAGATTCCGCGTATGGCAGCGTCGGTGGCATGCTGAAAGCACGACCCAAACGCTCATTTTCCGGAGGTTCTTGATGATGAAAGTGACATCCATTCGAATGGTCAGTTGGCTCATGTTTCTGCTCAGCCCCGCTCTGCTGTGGGCGCAAAGCAATTCCGTGACCGTTGTGGCTGCCAAAGACAACACGCTCTATTTCAGCGCCAATGGCACGCTTAGCAATGGCGCTGGCTCCTACCTGTTTGCCGGCAGCGACCAGAGCGGCGCCAGCAAACGCGCCTTGATACAGTTTGATCTCAGCAGCATCCCTGCGAATGCCGTGATCGATAGTGTCAGGCTGCGACTAAACATGTCCAAAACGACTGCAGGAGCAACAACGATTACATTGCATAGATTGACCTCGGATTGGGGTGAAGGGACTTCCGATGCGGGTGGTGAAGAAGGGGGCGGCGCAGCTGCTGCAAGCAACGATGCGACCTGGATTCACGCCTTTTTTAACTCGGTAAGCTGGGCAAGCGCGGGCGGCGACTACGCGTCTTCCAGCAGTGCTTCGCGAACCATTTCAGGCACAGGGGCTTACACATGGGGTTCCACCAGCACTATGGTTGCCGATGTGCAGGGCTGGGTCAACGATGCGTCTCAAAATTTCGGTTGGATTTTGATCGGCGACGAAGAAGTACAGAGAAGCACCAAGCGCTTCGATAGTAAAGAAAATTCCACGGCGGCCAACCGGCCAACGCTAACGGTACATTACTCGCAAACCACCAGCGTGGCTGAAGAGAGCGAGTTGCCGAACAACTTCCGTCTCGAACAAAATTATCCGAATCCATTCAATCCAACAACCACCATTAAATACGCGTTGGAGAAGCCGGCAAAGGTCACTCTGACCGTGTTCGATTTGCTCGGCAATACGGTTGCCGTGCTAGTGGATGATGAGAAAAGCAGCGGTGAGCACGAAGTGGTCTTCGAAGCGAGATCGTTGCAATCCGGTGTCTATTTTTATCAGATTGAGGCTGCTGGCGCAACACAAACCAGGAAGTTGACGCTGGTGAAGTAGCATGGCGCTGAAATTTTCCTTCGCGTTCGTTAGAGCAAACGAACACAACCCCAAAACGCTTCATGATTTTCCGATGAGAACACGTGGCCCCGGCTGTTCAGGCGAAACAGTCCGGGGCATTTTTATTTGATGTAAGAGCTCGCCAGCTTTCGGCCTGCTTTTGGTTGTATCGCGAGCATTTTCTTTGTACTTTGCGCGGTGATGCTGATTGCTAAAGATATCGAGTGGTTTCAAAAGTCTCTGCCGCCGTTTGCATGGATTTTTGTAAAAATCGCACCAATATTTTTGTTGCCAAGGCAGCTCTTACTCTATCGCTTACACAAAAAAAATGCCGGCACACGCATGGCCGGGCTGCATTTCAAAACCCGATTTTCTGTACCGCATCCCAAGGGCTCGCCGGCCACGATGATCCTGTTGCGCTGGCTTCAGCGGCAACAATTGCAGCAAAAATCGTTGCTTGTCGCCGGCAATGGCTGCGGTGTGCTGACGGTTTTCGCTGCTCGCAACGGCGCAAAAGTGCTGGCCGTTGCCAGTGATCCGGAAGCGGTTTCCCTGACGTGCGAGAATGTCGATCTGCATGGATTGTCAGAGCAGGTCACGTGCCGGGAAAACAAGGCGTTGTCGGGAATAGAAACGCCACCACTTTATGATCTCATTGTGTTCGAACCATCGCTGTTTGTCAGTGCGGACTTTGCATCACATGGCAAGCCGGTTGCCCTGCGATGGTTGGCGCAAGCTCAGCCTCTGCTGGCGCAAGGCGGCCGGGCGGTACTTGTCCTGCATGATGGCCTGCCTTTGGCGCGTATCGCAAAGGCGTTTGAGACGTCTGGCTATGATCTTGCCGGACATGAATGTAAGTTGCGTGCGGCTGGTCGCTGGCACCTGCTGTTGTTAAAAAGCGCAAAACCTGTTTCGCTGAAAAAATCATCATGAATTTATTTGCGGATGTGAAGGCGTCGAAAGCTTTGTGGATGATTGTGCTCGCCAGCGCCGTTATTGTTCATCTCAGCTATATCAACAATGGATTTACCTGGCTGGAGCATGGCGATATTGAGCAGGAACGCGCGATTTTGCCCTTGACCGACCTCAACAAGGCATTTGAGCAACCATTCGGTGAAACCGGCTTTTACCGGCCGCTGGTGACAATCCTGCACAGCCTGGACGCTGCCCTTTATAGCGATTGGGCGCCCGGCTTTCATCTCACCAATGTCCTGTTGTTTGTGCTCACCGTTATGGCTGTTGCCGTATTTGCATCCGCCTTTTTTGGCATTTCGCAGGTCGATGGCTTGCTTGCAGCTTTCATTTTTGCGATACATCCACTGACGTGGTTGCCGGTCGGCTCGATTTCGCATCGTCCGGAATTACTGGTCGTTGCGTTTAGCTGTCTTGCGGTGTTTTTTTATATTCGTATGCGCGAAACGGTCGAGATGAAATTTTTTCTCGGCTTCATTGTCAGCTTTGCGCTCGCGCTCTTTTCGAAAGAGACCGCCGTCTTTTGGGTGCCGGCATTGCTGTTGGCATATGAGCTTTTTGGTTTTGACAACAAAGATTCGAATCAGCAATCGCGAAATAGGGCAACAAGACGAGCCAGGATTAACGCAGCTTTCGGGGTGGTGTTGTTGCTGTCTGGTTACACCGCACTTCGAATGGCTGCCGTACCGGAAATTTGGCATGCCAGTGCTCTCAGGCTGACGCCAGGACAGGCTTTCTTTACCCGCTTGCATGCTCTGGGTGTGCGATTACAGGAAATCTTCTTGCCACTTGTGCCCTCGTTGAGCGATGCAACAGTCATCCAGAGTAGTTTGAGTTTCTCCGGCACACTGGTGCTGGGAGCAGGGCTGGCTGGTGTTGTGCTGGCCGTTCGCGCGAACCGGAACACGATTTTAATCCGTGTGCTGATTTTCCTGGCCATCGCGCTGGCGCCGGCGTTGAATTTGATTGCCCTGCCGCGATTCAGCTCGCCGCACTACAGTTTTTTCGCCACCATTGCTATGGGGGTGATTGTTGCGCGAATCATCAATGTGAGCGCAAAGTTGCCGATGTTGTGGCAAAATGTATTGCGCAGTGGCGTTGTCGTTTGGTGCGCGATTTCAGCGGTGATGACTTTTATGCATGGCGGCAGATTCAGCGATGACCGCGCTTTGTTTGCCGCCGAAGTCGCTGCCGATCCTCGTTTTCTGGAAGGCCAGGCATATCTGGGCGATGCGTACTTTCAGTCAGGGGAAATGCAGCGCGCCGCAACAAGCTACCGCGCGGCGCTTTATGTTAGTCCCAATGTGATCGCTTACGTCGATCGCTCGTCTGTCATGATTAATTTGGCCGGCGTGGAAATGAAACAAGGCCATACACTGGATGCCGAGAATTTGCTGATCGCGGTGTCCGGCAATGTGTCGGAAAGTGAGCAGCGTTTGGTGGATTACAATCTTGCTTTGTTGGCAAATCAGCGCGGTGACTATGCCCGCGTGGTCGACCTGCTCCAGAAACACGATGCGGACTGGCAGCGTGCCGAGCCACTGATGATGCTGGCGCGGGCGTTGCGTTATTTAGAGCGCATGCCGGAGGCCCTGCAAACGCTCGAGCGAGCACTGCCCTTCCTCGATGCACAGCAGCAGGCAAAAGCCAGGGCATTGATTCAAAACAGTCAATGATGATTGAGAAAGGATAACAGAATGAAGTCATTGATGGAGAAATTGCAAGCGAAAGAAATAGTGGTATTTGATGGTGCGACAGGTACGCAATTGATGAAATACGGCATGCCGGGCGGCGCTTGCCCGGAAGCGCTCAATTTGATGCAACCGGATATTCCCGAGCAGGTGGCACGCGATTACCAACGAGCTGGCGCAGATGTTGTCGAAACCAATACATTTGGCGGTTCCCCTGCAAAGTTGGCGATGCATGACTATGCAGAAAAGACGGAAGACATCAATAAACGGGCGGCGGAAATAGCGCGCAAGGGTGCAGGGCCGGATGCTTTTGTCGCTGGCTCGTGTGGGCCAACCGGCGAAATGCTCGAGCCTTTCGGAGAAGCGGACCCTGACACACTTTATGCGGGATTTGTGCGGCAAATGCAGGGCTTGGCTGATGGCGGCGTCGATCTTTTTTGCATCGAAACCATGAGCGATTTGCAGGAAGCGTGCCTGGCGGTCAAAGCGGCGAAGTCGGTTGCGCCCCATATTCCGGTGGCGGCGACCATGACCTTTAATCGCTCATCACGTGGCTTTTTTACCATGATGGGGGTCAGTGTCGAAGCCGCAGCAGCAGGTTTGGAAGAAGCGGGTGCGGATATTTTGGGCAGCAATTGTGGCAATGGCATCGAAGAAATGGTGGAAATTGCGCACGTTTTTGCCAAAATTACCTCTTTGCCGCTATTGATACAGGCTAATGCCGGGCAGCCAGTTTTAAAGAATGGCAGAACGCACTACCCGGAAACACCGGAATTTTTTGCCCGGCACGTTGAGCAAATGATTCATGTTGGTGTGGGTATCATCGGCGGTTGCTGCGGTACCACGCCAGATCATATTCGCGCGATCCGCGGTGCTGTGGATGCCTATCAAGCCAAATCAACGTGATCCAAGTGTGCAGCAAACTGCAGGAGAAGCGATGGCCGGAGTTTTAAAATTCATTTTGATCTGGCCAAACTACAATTCAGCACTTAATCTTCTTCAATCCGCCTGTGATTTGCCATGCACGCAAGTGATTTCTATAGTGCGTGATCGGACGCTTCAAAATAGCGTCGCTTCACAAGATGCTGTTTTTAGGTTGTCGCAAAAACAGCTTGCATTTTGAGCGTGAATTTAATATAGTGCTGAATTCAAAATTTGCACCATATCCAGACAAAGTTATCGTTATGCAGTACATGACCAAACATCAATCGCCAGCCTTGGAACTCCGGGAACGTTGCGGGAAAACGCTCCTCAATCCACTCCTATAGCTCCATTTGCCTCGCTTGCCTTCTTTACGACCGCACGACATATCATAGTTTTCAATTCGTCTGAAAAATTTTTAAATAGATTGCGATAGATAGGTTTAAGCTAAATGTTAAGGATAAATCCATGAGCACGAACGAACAACAGGAATATGATTTTAAAGCCATCGAAGATAAATGGCGTGATTACTGGCGCGAAAATGGCTTTTTTGCCGCCGATGAAGACAATACTGAACATAAATTTTATTACCTGAACATGTTTCCCTACCCGTCCGGCGAAATGCACGTTGGACATGGCCGCAACTGGTTGATCGGTGATGCGTACTGCCGCTATTTGATTATGCACGGCTACAACGTGCTCAATCCGATGGGCTACGATGCCTTTGGGTTGCCGGCGGAAAATGCTGCGATCGACAACAAAACCCACCCGAAAACCTGGACAGAGAAAAACATCGAGACGTTCCGGCGGCAGTTTCGGCAGTGGGGCGTCGTATTCGATTGGGATCGCGAGCTCGCGACCTGCGATCCGGAATATTACCGCTGGAATCAATGGCTTTTTATTCAGCTTTACCAGCGCGGTTTGGCATATCGCAAAGCTGCGGTGGTCAATTGGTGCCCGGGCTGCGACACGGTTCTCGCCAATGAGCAGGTGGTCGATGGCGCTTGCGAGCGCTGTAGCTCGGAAGTGGAAAAGCGCGATTTGACCCAATGGTTCTTCAAAATCACCGATTACGCTGACGAACTTCTGAATGATCTCGATAAACTCGAAAACTGGCCGGATCGCGTCAAGCTGATGCAGGCGAACTGGATCGGCCGCAGCGAAGGCGCTTCGATCCGCTTCAAACTTGATGGCTTCGACGATGAAATCGAGGTGTTCACCACCCGTCCGGACACGATTTTTGGCGCGACTTTTATGGTGCTGGCGCCGGAGCATCCTTTGGTCGAAAAAATTGCTTCAGCAGAGCACAAGGAAGCAGTCGATGCGTATGTCAATCAAGCGCGAGCGGAAAGCGAAATCAAACGCATGCGTGCCGACCGCGACAAAACCGGCGAGTTCATTGGCGCTTATGCGCTTAATCCGCTCAACGGCCGCAAAGTGCCAATTTGGATTGCCGACTATGTTTTGATGGGCTACGGCACAGGCGCGATTATGGCGGTGCCCGGCCACGATCAGCGCGATTTCGAGTTTGCGCGCAAATTCGGCCTCGAAGTCATTCCAGTGATTCAACCTGAAAATGAGCCGATCAACGGTCCGTCGATGGAAGCAGCGTATCTCGGCGAAGGTGTGATGGCCAATTCAGTCCATTTTAACGGATTGCCGGCCGGCAAGGCCACCATCCATAAATTTATCGAACATTTGCAGGAAAAAGGCCTCGGCGAAGGGCAGGTCAACTACCGGTTGCGCGATTGGCTGATCTCGCGTCAGCGCTATTGGGGCACGCCGATCCCGATGATTCATTGCGAAACCTGCGGCGTGCATCCCGTGCCGGAAGATGAGTTGCCGGTGCGCTTGCCGGAGGTCGAATTTCTCGGCAAAAAGGGCCTTGCAGAGATTCCCGAATTTTACCAGGCTACCTGCCCGAAGTGTGGCGGCGGCGCCCGTCGTGACACCGACACAATGGACACGTTTGTCGATTCGTCGTGGTACTTTCTGCGTTATCTCTCTTCGCAGGACAGCAACCGGATTTTTGACTCCGAATTGGTCAACAAGTGGTTGCCGGTCGACCAGTACGTCGGCGGTATCGAGCACGCGATTCTGCACTTGCTCTACGCCCGCTTTGTTACCAAAGCCATGCGCGATATGGGACTGCTGAATTTTGATGAACCATTTGCGCGCCTGTTCACGCAGGGCATGATTACGCACATGGCGTACCGCTGCAAAACACATGGGCATATCGGCTGGTATGCTGTGAAGGAAGGCGATTTGTGTCCGTATTGCGATCAGCCTTTGCACAAGGAAATTGCAAAAATGAGCAAATCCAGAAAGAATGTGGTTTCACCGGACGAGATTCTCAATGACTACGGTGCCGACACAGAGCGGCTTTACACGCTGTTCATGGGACCGCCCGAGCGAGAGATCGAGTGGAATGCGGAAGGTGTGCGCGGTTCGTACCGGTTCCTCAAGCGACTTTGGACGATCTTCAATGAGCACGCCGCAGTCGCGACAGCAGGCAAAGGTCAGACGGTGTCCGCCGGCCAGTTGAGTGCAGATGACAAGAAGCTCTGGAACAAATTGCACCAAACTATCGACTCGATCAACCGGGATTTTGTACAATTCAAGTTCAACACGGTTGTCAGCGCGTTGATGGAATTGACCAACACACTGACCGATTACCTCGGCAATGTCAAAAAGCCTTCAGCAGCTTTGCTAAATCAGGCTTTGGAGAGCATGATTACTATGTTGTCACCGATTTGCCCGTTTATCGGCGAAGAGTTGTGGCGCGTTTTGGGACATGAGACTTCCGTACTCAAGGCTGATTGGCCAAAAGCCGACCCTGAAGGCTTGAAGCTCGATGAGGTTGACATCGTCGTGCAGATCAACGGCGTGGTACGCGAAGTGCTGTCCGTGCCGGCAGCGATGGCGGTGGACCGCGGTGCGCTGGAGCAGAAAGCCCTTGCGCAGGAAGGTGTGCAGCGACGCATCGAAGGTAAAACCATTCGCAAAATCATCGTTGTGCCCAACAGGCTGGTCAATATCGTGGCTGCGTAAACATTCAGGCCGGTTGTGATCAGGCAACCGGCCTTTCTGTGCCATGCACTTCATCGGCGCTTGAATAAGCTGAATGGCAAGCTGCTTTATGTTGAAAAATGTTTAGATGACGGGCCAATATACTGCTAAAGCTTTGCACATGTCGGTGTAAAAAATACATCATCATTCCCCCCAGACAAGCTGTCTGAAAAAATCTGCACACACTCCAATGCCCAGTTTTCCTGCAAGCTAATCATTGCAGGAAATCCTGCGTTTTTGCAGCAAATTACGCTCAGAAATACGTCAGCAGCTTTGGCTGTCTATGTGAAATTATGTGGATTCTGCGAGTTGAAGCCGAATTTGGCATTGTCTTTGTATTTTGTAGCAAATCAAAATAGGTCATGTTAAATTTTCACAACAGGTGTGAAAATGGCAACAACACAAAAACGCAAACGCAATGTCCGCCAGCCTGAATTTGATGAGTATGTCAAACAAAAGATATACTTCACCGCTTACAACCAGGCACTCGAACTCTGTGGCGACCGCTCCGTCGCGGTGCGTGTGGCCTTACGCGTTTTGCACAAAGTCGAAAACAATCTCCACGCATTCACCGGCGACCTGAAACAGTTCGCGAATGCCTTGTAGACACCCTCATCGCCCTTCATCTTTGTTCAGCTTCCAGGATGTTACTCCACGTGATTTTTTCACCACTTCAGTGGCATGGGTGGATACCGCGCTGGCATGTAGAACTCTCTGCATGCAGATTGGCGCAAGTGTGCAGCTTGGATCCAGTGGCTGGAAACAGCGAATAATGCTTTGATTTCGCAGATAGGCATGCGCTTAGCGGCGCTGTTGCGGAAGCCAGGTAATTCCCGGCGACAAAGTGGGATCAGTATGGCCTGGAAATCCTGACCATACGGTCGACGGCCTGGCGGTGCTTGATTTTGAGGTTGAGTTTGCGAACCATTTCAAAAACTTTCATGGCTTGCTCATCGCGCCGTTTGGTTTTGAGATAACTTTCGGCCAGCTTGCCATAGAGCTTGATCCTCCCGGGATTCTGCGCAAGCTGAAGTTCGTAAATCGTTTCCGCCTTTTTATGCATGCCCATCAATGCCCAGACTTGCGCACGCAATGACTTGGACATGACCACCGATCCCGCAAGCAAAACCAAAGCCAATCCCACCAAAACAGCGGCCAAAATTTTTGCAGCGTTCTTTTCTGTTGCAAGTCGGTTTTCCACCATTTGCATAAGCTGGCGCGAATCGCGGTAGCCCGTCTCTTTCAGGCCGAGCATACGCAAGGTTGTGTGGGCACCCTGCCAATTTTCATGCTGAATATAAAAAAGTGCCTGCTCATAAAGGCCCGCCAGTACTTGTGACGAGTCTGTCAGCGCCGGCTCGGCTGGATCGATCGTCCTGCTGTTATCGCCGGATCCTGGCGCAAGCGAGCGCACAACATCAAGTGTGGTGTAGCCGTTGGTGGATTTCGTTTGAAATTCATCCAGGAGAGCCGTTTCGTTGCCTGCCGTGCCGCCTACAGTCTGCATTGCCATGCGGGCATCTTCCTGCCTGCGCACGATTTTGAGACTGTCTGTGTACTGCTTTTGGGTAGCGAGCAGGGCATTCAGGCGTGAGCGGGCATCCTTGAATTCGCCCAGGACCAGCAGGTTTTCATAAACAGCGATCGCCATCGACCAGTCAGCATTTGCCTCGTATTGCCGCCCATGTTCGTACATTTTTTCCAACACAGCCTTTTCCCGTTGCAGACGATTTTGCAGATCAGCGGAGACGGCCGCAGCGCTGGTGGATGTGTCGGCATTTTTGGGCTGCGCCATCAGGGCCAGCAGAGATGCAACTTCAAAATCGCCACGATCCTTGGCCTCCACGATCCGCTCCGCCAGCGTTTTGGGCGGTTTTGAAGCAATATCCTCGCTTAATTCGTTCTCGGTTTGCGACTCCTGTGCCCCTTCAGGATGCTGTAAATGATCTAAAAAGTCAGGTCGAAATATGCTTTCAATGCTGTGGCCGCCTTGATGCAAACGACTCCAAAAACGCTCGGTGGTCTGCCAGATGATATCGGAAGCAGCGGCGTCGCTTAGTACGGTGGTTGGGTAAATATCAGAACTACTGCTCTTTTTGGTGGTGACAATAAAGGAGAAACTGATGCCATTGTGGTGGACGACCAGCATGGAGTCAGATTCGACCGCGACCTGCACTTCGTCGCGCAAGCCCTCCTTGAATTCAGTCCATTGCGCGCTGGCATCGAGGCTGACGAGCAAGGCGAAGAAAAACAGCGCCCAGATCGGTCGTTTTTTGACATGAAATGGCATGGGAGTAGTAAACATCTCGATCACTCATCCTTGAGTTCGATTCATTTTTTAGTCGTCTCTGGCGGTCGCGAAATCCTGTCGCGAGGCACGGCCCCGCACGTTATGCGGCCTGTCATCCGCGCCCGACATATTATAGCTTCATTGATAGCGGAATAACGAAGAAAATCGTCTCAAAGTCCGTGCTGATATGTAGAGATTTTTCAAATGGCTGGTTTGTTGGCACGCCAGCCGCCGAAAACGGATTCGAGATATCCGGCAGCGGCCAAAACAAGATCTTCCCGCCACGGTGCCGCGACAATTTGTATGCCAATTGGCTCGCCTTCAGTGGTTTTGCCGATACAGACAACCGCTGCCGGCCATCCTGTTAGATTGTACACGATGGTGAAGGCAAAGCCTGCACGATAGGGTGGCTTTTTGCTGCTGCCGTGTACGAAAGCCGGGTGGCTGTGCACAGGACAAAGGATCACATCGTGCTGGCGCATAAAGGCCAGCATCTCGGCGCGAAAGTGATCCCAGCGTGCCAGCAATGCGGCAAAAGCACGACCGGATTTGGCTGTGCTGCGGGTCTGGTGCGCCCAATCCAGAAACGGATGGTTTCGGTCTGTACCAGCGGTAGTCAGCAGCTCGCGCACCCAGGCATTGCCGTCGGCGTGAAAAAGCTGATAATAAAGTTCGTAGGCATTCGGCAGGCATGCTGGCGCAGCCGGTGCAACTCGCGCTCCGGTTTCTTCCAAAGCAATGGCAGCTTGCTCTATCTTTTCGGTGATCTCCGGATGTGCCTGCACCTCGCCAATGGCGCTATAAAAGGCAATGCGCAAAGTGCTGATTTCAACTTTGGATGGTACAGGCAGCGTTATGTCGACTGTGTGCGGATCGCAACCGTCCGGCCCGGCAATGATCGGCAGCAGCAGGGCGAGATCGTCGACGGTGCGCGCCAACGGGCCGACATGTGTGAGTGCCTGCAAAAAGCCGAGCGCCGAAATGATGTGTCCGGTGCGCGGTACCCGACCCTGGGTTGGCTTGAGACCTGCAATCCCGCAAAAGTGCGCTGGCAAACGGATGCTGCCCCCTGTGTCACTGCCGATATCGAATGACGCACCGCCTGCAGCGATGATGGCCGCGGCACCACCGCTGCTGCCGCCTGCTGACAACCAAGTGTTATGCGGGTTGGCGGTTCGCCCATAAACAAGATTGTCGGTTTCGTAGGCGATGGTCAGCTCCGGCGTGTTGCTTTTGCCAAGCAAAATGGCGCCTGCCTTGCGCAGCCGCGCCACCACGATGGCATCCTCCGTCGGGACAAACTTCGCGCGCCCGAGTGTCCCGGCTGATGAAATGAGATCGCGGCAGTCAAACGAATCTTTAATGGTCATCGGAATGCCATGCAGTGGGCCAATCGACTGTCCATGCGCCAGGGCGATATCTGCCTGTTCTGCTTCCAGCAAAGCCGCCTGCGCCCGCAATTGCACTACCGCGTTAAGTCGCGGATTGACTTGTTCGATGCGATTAAGGTGCGCTTGCACTATTTCCTTACAGGAAACTGATTTAGTGCGAATCAAACGGGCAAGCTCTGCGATTGAGCACGCACACATATTCATAAAGCATCCAATCTACTACGCCGCCGCAGGTGGATTCAATTGCTTTCACGCAGTTCGATGGTGTAGGAAATATCGGCTGTTTTATCCAGCATGGCGGACACCGAGCAGTACTTGTTTTTGGATAACTCAATGGCGTCACGTACAGCTTTTTCGGAGATGTCTTTGCCTTCAACGATATATTTCATGCGGATGACCGTGTACACTTTTGGGTGTTGGTCAGCGCGTTCTGCCTCCACATCGATGTGAAAACCGGAAAAATTGACACGCTTTTTTTGCAAAATCGAAACCACATCCATGCCGCTGCAGCCGGCCAGTGCCATCAGCACCATTTCCATCGGGCCGTTGCCGGCGCCATAACCACCACCATTCGGCGAAGTGTCGACGACTATCGCATGATTCGATTCTGCTTGTGAAATAAATTGCAGTCCTTTGATCCAGGACAGGGATGCTTTTTTCATCGGTATCAGCTCCTTTTAAACAAATGATTTCTATGTTTTCAGCAGTTGAAAATGAGCCCCTGAGCGTCTTCCACAGAGCTCAAAATGAGGAATGCGTAAGCTTGTGTGGCCATTTTGCCAGGGCCAAAAAGAACAATACAGAAAAGGGGGATTTTTGCCGGTTGGATGAGTCCATCAAGAACAAACGCATTCGTAAAGATATCAACTGTTTATCGTATCAATGCCGGCTTGGCGCAGGGATGCCATTGCACATGTTTTTTAAAATTGGTTTTTGTACGCGTATCTATCGAAAAAAGAGCGGAAAGCGCTGCGGTGCGGATTCGTGCAGCAACTCGTAAACGGTTTCAAAAATCGTCTCAACATTCGGCTTTGACCAGTAGTCGCCATCGGAACCGTAAGCTGGCCGATGTGGCTTGCCCGGCAGTGTCAACGGCTTGGAGTCGAGCCATTGATAGCCACCTTGCTGCTCCAGCACCTGCTGCAGCATGTAGGCGGTTGTACCACCCGGCACGTCTTCATCGATGAAGGCGATGCGGTTGGTTTTCTTAAGCGATTCGACGATCACGCCACGCAGATCGAATGGCAGCAAGGTCTGCACATCGATCACTTCTGCTTCAATGCCACACGATGCCAGCACCTCGGCCGCGTCAAGTGCGATTTTGCAGCATGCGCCATAGGTCACCAGTGTGATGTCCGAGCCTTCACGCAGCACTTCCGGCACCCCAAGCGGGGCTGTGAAGTCGCCGATGTTGTCCGGCATGGTTTCTTTTAAACGATAGGCATTCAGCACTTCGATGATGATACCCGGCTCGTCGGCTTGCAGCATCGTGTTGTAAAAACCAGCCGCTTGCACCATATTGCGCGGAACCATCACATGCATGCCACGCAACAGGCCGACAATGCCGGACATCGGCGAGCCGGAATGCCAGACGCCTTCAAGTCGGTGGCCGCGCGTGCGAATGATAACAGGCGCTTTTTGGCCACCTTTGGTGCGCCAGTGCAGCGTGGACAGATCGTCCGAGAGAATCTGCAATGCATAGAGCAGGTAGTCGAGGTACTGGATTTCCGCGATGGGCCGCAGTCCACGCATGGCCATGCCGATTGCTTGTCCGACTATGGTGCATTCACGGATGCCGGTGTCGGTCACCCGCAGCATGCCGTATTTTTCCTGCATGCCTTTCATACCCTGGTTGACGTCGCCGAGCTGGCCGACATCTTCCCCGAAAGCCACAATGCGGGGATCTCTGGCAAAGGCGGCATCGAAACAGGCATTGAGCACTTCGAAGCCGGTCTTTTTCTGCGACCGATCGCTGTATTTGGGTGCGATCTCCGGTACTTTGAGCGCAGATTCCGTGGATTCGCTATGCAACTTTGAGCTGAAACGTTCTTCACCCTGATCATTCAGTGCATGGCGAAACGCGATCAATTTTTGTACTGAAGGCAAATGCTCATCCTTCACTGTCAACAGAACCTGTCGGATCGCAGCCAGAATATCGCGCCGCCACGGGTACGGAATGCTGGTCAAGTTCTGCCTGATTTGCGCGATGGCGGCGCCATGCTGGGATGCTTTTGCGACGCCCTCGATGAGCGCCAGAGCTTCATCGATCTCTTTGCGGACAGGCAAAATATAAGCTTGCCAGGCTTTGTCGCGGATGGACACCACGGTTTTTTTGTCTTCTTTTTCGAGCAACTCCAAATCTTTTGCTGTGGCAACGCCCTCACGCGTGATCCACTCGCGCATTTTTTTCAAACAATCGTGTTCGCGTTCCCATTCCAGCCGTGATCGCGATTTATAACGTTCATGGCTGCCGGAAGTGGAGTGCCCTTGGGGCTGAGTGATTTCGATGACGTGAATAATGGAGGGAATGTGCTCTTTGCGGGTCAGCGCAGTCGCATTTTGGTAAGCCTGCACCAGCGCCGGGTAATCCCACCCGCGCACCGTGACGATTTCAATGCCCTGTTTTTGCCTGCCTTTGCGCTTGAAACCGGATAGCAATTCGGAAAGGTCGCCTTTGGTCAATTGATACTCGTTCGAAACGGAGATGCCATAATTGTCGTCCCAAATCGACAGGCAGACCGGCGCACGCAGCACGCCAATGGCATTGATCGACTCCCAAAACATGCCTTCCGCGCAGGTGGCATTGCCAATGGTGCCAAAAGCGATTTCATTGCCGTTTTGCGAAAAATGTTTCATTTTTTTGAGCTCAGCCAGCTCACGATAAAGCCGCGAGGCATAAGCAAGGCCAACGAGTCGCGGCATTTGCGAGCCGGTTGGCGAGAGATCGGCAGAACTGTTGTACATCTCAGCGAGAGTCTTCCAGGAACCATCGGCATTCAGGCTGCGGGTGGCGAAATGGCAGTTCATCTGGCGGCCGCCGGTCGCGGGTTCCGCCGAGAGATCAGCATGCGCATAAAGCTGTGCAAACCATTCTTCTATCGTGAGCACACCCAGCGCAAACATCAGGGTCTGATCGCGGTAGTAGCCCGAACGAAAATCGCCTTTTTGAAAAGAGCGCGCCATGGCAACTTGAGGCACTTCTTTGCCATCGCCAAAAATACCGAACTTGGCTTTGCCACCCATCACCTCTTTGCGGCCGATCAGGCTAACTTGTCGGCTTCTGAAAGCAAGACGGTAATCTTCGATGATGTCCTGCTCGCTGAGCTTGAGCGATGAAGCACTCGCGATTTTGTTATTGGTCTTTCTCTCGTCCACCTCAATCATCCCGGCTCTCCCTTTGATCTGTTTATTGAGCACACACTGCATGTTCTCCCCGGAGAACGCAGGTGGTCGAAAAATCAATGCGGCGAGGTGAAATTGACCTGCTGGCCAGGCGCAATACGCAAAACCAGCAGCGAATTCCATCTCTTTTAAACTGGCTTTTCCCTTCAAAACAGACGCAAAAAAATAAAATATACTCGTTCAGCGACTAAATCACAAGCCAAAACTCGATCAGACATTGCGAAGCGGTTTGATGGATTCGCACCATTTTGCTTGCTGATGAGGCAATTTACCGCTATTATCGAAGCCGTTGCTGATCACATTCTGACCGCAAACAAAACACAAAAGCACTCGATACAGACCGAATCGGAGCGATGTATGCAGACTTCCGTGACAGATGCGCTGAGCCGCACCAATTTTACTGGCTGGGACTGGCTCATCGTTTTCCTTTATTTGAGCATTTCGATCATCATCGGCATGCGCATGCGCAAGTACATTTTCAGTATGACCGACTACATCGGCGCCGGCCGGGCAATCGGCACCGCGCTGGGCGTCGCCACCATGACCGGCACGGAAATGGGGCTGGTGACCGTCATGTACAGCGCGCAGAAAGGCTTTACCGGAGGCTTCGCGGCGTTTCATATCGCGCTCGTGGCTGGATTCGTGACGCTGCTGGTTGGCCTGTCCGGATTTATCGTCGCCAAGCTGCGCGAACTCGAAGTACTGACGATTCCTGAATTTTATGAAAAACGCTTCGGGCGTCGCACCCGTATTCTCGGTGGTATTATGTTGGCGCTCGGTGGCATCCTGAACATGGGATTGTTCCTGAAAGTCGGCTCGATTTTTATTGTTGGTGTAACCGGTATGTCGGATCAGGGTTGGGCCTTGCCGACCGTGATGATTGTGCTGTTAACATTGGTGCTGATTTACACTGTGATGGGCGGCATGCTGTCGGTGGTGATTACAGATTATATTCAGTTTGTGGTGCTTTCGTTCGGTTTGCTGGTCGCGGTTTTTTTTGTGGTGGCAAGCCTGGGTTGGCAATCGCTGTTTACCAATATCGCTGCGAATATGGGGGAGGCCGGCTTCAACCCGCTGGTCGAGACTGCGGGATTTGGCTGGGAATATGTGATATGGATGATGATCACCGCCGGCCTGGTGAGCTGCGCCATCTGGCCGACGGCCGTGGCGCGTGCACTCGCGGCTGAATCGCCTCAAGTGGTCAAGCAGCAATACAAATGGTCTTCGCTCAGTTTTATGATCCGGTTCATGATTCCCAATTTTCTCGGAATTTCAGCATTTGTTTATATCATGACCGCCGCACCGGATTTGCGCGAACTGTTTTTTCCGGCAGAAAACGGCGCCACGCCGATGAACAATCTCTACGCCATGCCCATCATGCTCGGACGGGTATTGCCTGCCGGTATTATCGGCCTGATTTCGGCAGCGATGATCGCGGCTTTTATGTCCACCCACGATAGCTATTTGCTGACCTGGAGTTCGGTGATCACCCAGGATATCATCGCACCGCTGCGCGGGGAAAAGCTGGCGCCAACAACACGCATCAAGCTCACGCGCATCATCATCGTCGTGATCGGCCTTTATATTCTGTACTGGGGCCTGATCTACAAAGGCCGCGACGACATTTGGGATTATATGGCTGTGACCGGCGCGATCTATTTTACCGGCGCGCTGGCCGTACTGATCGGCGGGCTGTACTGGAAAAAAGCCAGCTCCACCGGGGCGTTTTTGGCCTTGCTCAGCGGCATGACCGCGATTTTCGGACTCGGGCCGGTGCAGCAACTGGTCGGCATCGAAGGCGTGTCTGGCGCGCGCGTCGGCCTGCTGAGTGTAGTGCTCACCATGCTGGTGATGATTGTAGCCTCGCTGGTCTGGCCGGACAAGGATAAGGCTGCCATCAATAATTAGAGTGTACAGCAATTGTTAACAGAGCGAGGACAAGGGGAGTGACGCCGTCCCCAAATGCAGGATTTGTAAACTATGATACAATGTGCAGTAGGGGCATGGCGCGCAATGCCCCTACATGCAGACACACCGATTCGCAATATCTTGCTTTAGAACAACCTTTTGTCAAAATGAATTTTGACACTCCTGATCCTGCTTCTCTTACATTTTTGCCTGGCACTTCAGGATTTTTCTTTTAGGGCTGAACAATTCGTGCTGGCGTGTGTACAAACTTACATTTGGAGAAACAATGGCATTTTGGATGATTTTTTGGAAGGCCGTCTTCATTATTACGGTATCGATGTTTGCTTTCCTGGCTGTGTGGGTCACGATCAAAGGCTACAGCGATATCAAAACCTTGCTGCTCAAAGTCGATGAAAGCCATCGGGAGTAGCCACACTTTTGGCATTTCCGGAGAACAAACAGTCTGTTTTAGCCGTGAAAATTTGCAAGATTCGTGGCGAGATTTCTGAAAATCACCGCACGTTTCCAATCGACAATCGTATACTATTTCTTTCTCGCATGTGAATTCATCAAACCATCAAATTTGAGTTACACTGTGCCGACTCCCAACCCAACTCCCCCAATAGAAAAGCCGGGTTTTACCACCCGGGCCGCCATCATTGCCATCTTTCTCACCCTGTTTTTGCTCGGCAGCTCATCGTACATCGCCATTAAACTGGGGGTTGTGCCATGGCCGATCATTTTTTCCGTGATCGTCTCGGGCGGCATTATCAAAGTGCTGAGTCGCGGCCGGGCAGTCGATATGCACGAAATCAACGTTGCGCAGGCAGGCGCCAGTATCGGCGGACTGGTGTCGGCCGGCGTCATTTTTACCATTCCCGGCATCATCTATCTCAACCAAACGCGCGGTTTGCACATCCCGTGGCCCGATCCATATCTGCTGGCATTAGGGACGATCGTCGCCGGATTGTTAGGCGTGCTGCTGTCGGTGCCGCTCAAAACCACCTTCGTCGACCAGGAGAAGCTGCCTTATCCGTCTGGCATGGCGGGTGCGGAGCTGCTGAAATTGGGCAAAACCGGCGGCAAAATGCTGTTCGCCGTGACCGTCATCGGGGCGCTGGCGGCGATTTTTGCGCTGCTGCGCGATCTCTATTTTCCGGCGGGTTGGGCACTCACCGGGCTGGCGGCGGCAGGCTTTTTCATTACGCTTTACCCGCTACCGATGGCCATTGGCAGCGGCTACATTCTCGGCGAAAAAGCCAGTTTGTCGTGGTTCGGCGGCGCGGTGATCGGCTGGCTGCTGATCGTGCCGATCCTGTTCAACAACGGCTTTGACGCCGAGGCCTCGCGGCAACTTGTGCAAAATCTCGGCATGGGACTGGTGCTCGGCTCGGGCATCGGCTTTTTCATCGGCTATATCGTACCGCGCGTCAAAAGCATTTTTCTGCCGGTTTTCCAGAATTCCGGAAAAATGAAGCTGCTCTATCCGCTCTACTCGCTGATCTCGATCATCGCGCTGGTGGTGATGCAGGTGCCGCTGCTGGCTGCCGTGCTGGCGGTGCTGTTCGTGTGGATGATGGTGGCGGTGGCGGCGCGCATGACCGGCGAAACCAATATCGACCCGCTCGAGCAATTCGGTATTTTCGTCGGGCTGGTGATTGCGCTGGTGTATTCGCTGCTGCAACTGGAACTGAGCATGTCGTCGTCGTTCATCATTGTGATGTTTGTGAGCGTGGCGTGCGCGATTGCCGGCGATGCCGGCCACGATTACAAGTCCGCAGCCATTGTCGGCACGCGCTTTCGGGATATTGTGAAAATCGATTTGATCACGGTGGTAGTGGCCGGTGCGGCCGCGCCGTTTGTGCTGGAGCTGATCCGCACTGGCTTTGCCGATACGCTGTTTACCCAGGAAACGCCGGCCCCGCAAGCACAACTGGTGGCGGGCAGCATTTTCGGCTTCACCTATCCGAAAGTGTTCATCGCCGGATTTGTGATCGCTTTTGTGTTCGAAATGGTCAACCTGTTTTTGCCGCCGCGATTGCAAAACAAAGCGCTGCTGATGCCGCTCGGTATCGGCCTGTTTTTGGGCTTGCGCATGGCCATTCCGCTGGCCATCGGCGCGCTGATCAAAATCATCATCGATAAAAAATATGGCGATCAGTACCACACCGGGATTTTGGTGGCGGCGGGCATTATGGGCGGGGAGGGCATTGCCGGCTTTTTAGCGGCAGGCCTGACCACCGCCGGGCTGGCGTTCGCGACCGGCGTGTATATTTTGCTGATACCCTTCACACTGCTGGCGATTTTGGCGGCGGTGCTGTATTGGAGGCGTTCATGATGCAGCGCATCCTGTGAGTTGGAACAGACATGTCAGCGGCACCACCATAACGGGCAAAATAGACAAGATTATAAATGATGATTTTTTGGTTCTATGTTGTTTCAAGCGGGTGCACGCTCATCATGGCAACATCGATTCGATGATTGATCATGTTGAACAATTCTCTCTTGCTCTTTCTTCTCTGCGCATCACGGCTCAACTCAGCGGTGCATCGGCGAGCTGTCTTGCAGATTTGGGTTTTACCGCGCAGCCGAAGCCACGCCTTCTTTTTTGCCGCAAAAAAGAAGCAAAAAACGCCTCGGCTGCACGCCAAATTTCCAAGGCCGAAAAGAGAAGACAAGAGAGAAATTCTCAAATTGAAGGTGGGATTTTACCCACACAAATCGACATAGAGCCGATTTTTTTAAGGCAAGCTGCACCCAATACTGTCCACTGAAGCCCGATTTGTCATTCAGGATGGAATCTATTATGACCATTATCCGGACTCTGACTCAGGTTTGGCTATCATGCAGAATAGATTCTTCCAGAATGACACGGTGAATTTCCTCAATTGAACGGTATTGAGGCTGAAAAAAATAAAGCGGTCACATCCTAAAGTGGACCAGCCGCAGCAAAAACTCACCACGAAGACATAAATTTTTTCCTGGCGTCTTGGTGACTTCGTGGTGAAGTATTTCTTGCCTTTTCAGATCCTACTCGATGGTACAGCTCATATCTTCACCACAACACATGGGCGATTTGATTTTGCCATGGCCGTTGGGGCATTTTGAGATTTGCACTTTTGCGCCATTTTCCAGGGTCAAGGTGTCATTCACGAGCGGCGCATCACATTTTGCACAGGTTGCGTTCACAGACATGCCACATTTTTTACATTCATACGTTGCCATTGGATCTCCTTTGCTTTGCTGATAAAATGTTGAAGTTTGGGTGAGCTTTTTTCGCCCACAGAATATAGGGCAAATATAACGAATATCAATCAAAGATGTGACAACTTTTAGGGTCAGATTTACTCATAAAAAATGTAACCGGTGTCAATCGGCCTTCGCCATCAGCATCTACATTATGCTGGTACCTTTTACATTGCTGAAAAATGGCAATCAGTTGCTTGTTGGCATTGACCAATGCTGCTCTTTTTCGATTTGCGCGACGATGTGGCGTTGGGTTTTATGCGAAAAATTGGATAGAGGGAGATGGTATCAACTTTTATAGCTTTTGTACTTCTATATTCTTGGCAATTGGTTGTTACCGATAGGCTGACGCGCTTGAAATAGGCGTTCTGAATTAGAAATATGAATAAGATAAAACTCGACCAGAATTTTTGAGTCTTTAGTCATGTTGATCAAATCTCACATGAGCAAAAATGCTTTTCAAACTCAAACCACTTTTGCTTCAAGATACAGAAAACGGCGATAGATAAGCCTTGGCCATTTTCTGCCCAGAATATATCTTCATGAAAAAAGCTTAAATCATTCAGGGTTCAACATACTTTTTGAAATCTGCAACATTACATTCAACAAGACCTAAGAAGAATCACCTAAATAGGATATGTGCCGTCTAATTCGTCAATGCGGAATTTGATCAGTATTTTGGAACCTGATTTCACCGATCACAATTTTGACGAATCCCAATATCCGGGTCAATGTCAATTTGTGGTTGCAAGTCCCCAACGCCACTTGACAGTTCGGTCCACAGCTCCGGGCGTCAATTGCAGTGATTTTGAGCCGGATTTCAGCTAGTTGGCGACCAGGCTTTACGACTGCCATCGAGACTTTTTCTTCCTGTATGGATAAGGGCGGAAGCGGGATTTTGATGAGTTTTAAACCTTTGTTAGTTAATTTGCCTTTAAAGTCCACCTGGCCATTGATTCATTTTGTCAACAAGTTCGTCTGTCAATACGCGACACAAACGGTATTGTGTCTGAAGCACTTTCAAATTGACTTTTGAATAAGATTTCCTTAAACTTGGTAAAAAGTTGAGCATAGACATCCATTTAAATAGTGATCTTTATCTGCCATCAAGCTGTTGGTGAAACCAATTACGCAATTCATCCGGGTCAATCCAATTTTGGTTTGCAGGCTTAACGAATTTTCTATTTCAAATCTCTTCCTGTAACAGGTTTCCTTCTCTTGTTATGGATTGACTTCTGCTTAGATTCCTTATTCATGGTTGATATAATATCAGGTATCATTCAAGTGGTAGATGCATTTGCCCAATTAGACCATATGCACCCATAAATTCACAATATTGTCTTCATCTAATCTGATACTCCTTTTGGGAAATTTCCTTAACGAATTGTGAATAAAGTATCTTGTACGTCCATTTATTCAATCACCAAGCTTTACTAATTCAATTGTTGATAGCTTCAAATTGACTTGTACCTCTCCCCACTCAAATTATAATCGCCATTCGCTGCGATTTTGGTTTTTAAAACCGCATGGGCGATTTGCGGGGATGGTTGGGACAACGCATGCGTTGTCCCAACGGCTACGGCATGCGTTGCCCCTACCGTGGAGGCCGCAAAATCATGAATAATTTGGATGGCCTGTTCCAACTGGCTGCCTTTCACCGCTGTTCGCTGTGCGCCCAAATTGTAGCCGTCATTGTCAATTTTCACAAACAGGATTTCGTCGCGTTGCTTGGCAAGGGCTTTGTCCATCAGCAAAATGGAGGTTTTGACACCGCTGTACGGATTAAACACCCCGGCGGGTAAACTCACCACCGCATAGAGATAGTTCTCCACCAACATTTTTCGCAGCTCTTTATACGCCGTGCCGCTTTGGAAAATCACCCCTTCGGGTACAATGATGCCGGCTTTGCCAGCGGGGTTGAGGTGCTCGGCAATATAATCCACAAACAGCACTTCCGAGCGGCTGCTGGCAATGGTAAATTTTTTGTGTGGCCGGATGCCGCCTTTCGGACTCATAAAAGGCGGATTGGCCAGCACCACATCAAAATTTTCATTCCAGCGCTCTTCGCTGCTCAGGGTGTCGTATTCGTTGATATTCGGTTCGGGGAATTCATGCAGATACAAATTCACCAAACTCAGCCGCACCATGTCGGGCGAAATGTCATAGCCGGCAAAATTCCGAATCAGCTTTTTGCGGTCATCGGGAGTGAGTAATTCGCCATTTAAAGGGAATTTCTCATTTTCAGGCAATTTGTTGTATGCGTAAATATTTGTTGGGGCAGGGCTTGCCTTGTCCGTACTGCCTTCATTTGATGGTTTTCTGGAATATTTCAGCAGGATATGTTTATAGGCTGAAATCAGAAATCCCGCTGTGCCACAGGCCGGGTCGAGAATGGTGTCGCCTTTGTCGGGATCAACAATCGCCACCAAAAAATCAATGATGTGCCGGGGCGTTCGGAATTGCCCGGCATCTCCCTGCGAGCCCATGACCGAAAGCAGGTATTCGAAGGCATCCCCCAATTTTTCGCTGTGGCTGTATTCAAATTCGCCGATGGTTTTCAGAAACAGTTTGAGAGTTTCCGGGTCCCGGTAGGGCAGAAATGCGTTTTTGAATATATCCCTGAACAATCCCGGAATGTTGGGATTTCTCTCCATGCTCACGATGGCTTCCGCATACAGGGCAAGCATTTCGGCAGCCGTTACCTTGGTGTCGAACAGCTTGTCCCAGGCGTATTTCTGAAAATCGCCCGAAAAGAATTTGGCGGCGCCACCCAATTCAATGGCTTCCTTGTCCATGTCATCCATGAATTTGTAAATCAGGCCAATGGTAATCTGCTCAATCTGGGCTTTCGGATCGGGCAGTTTACCGACCAAAATATCCCGGCAGTCGTCGATTCTTTTCTTGGTGGTGGTATCTAACATAGTTCAATGATTGCGCAGTGCGTTGCGTCTTTACCTTAAGATGTCCTGTGCCCAATTGGCGGGATTGTTTTTGATGTATTCTGAAATGCGAAGAAATGATTTTTCATCACGGATAATGTGGTCGTGAAAACGGGGTTGCCACGCAAATGGCAAATCCAACCGATTGCAATGTTTTGTGACGGCAGATTTGTATGAACCGATCATGGATGAAATGGTGTTTTTTCCCTGATTTTGAAATCGATTTTGCCCAACGGTTTTTTCGCCTGTTGGTGGTTGGTCATTGGGTGGTGGGGGCGGGGCGTCGGGTGGTAGGGACAACGCATGCGTTGTCCCTACGTCATCCGTTGTCCCTACCGCATGCCCTGTCCCTACAACGTCATCCCCTGTCCCGGCGTCATTTCCGTTCAATATTATCATTCCGTGTACGTGATTGGGCATTACCACAAATTCACCCAATTCAATGTTTTTTGCATGGTGTTTGATTTCGTGCCACAAAACGTGGGCAATGGCGCCTGCGGGGGTGAAACGCATTTTGCTGTTTTCAATTTCACCAAAATAATGTTCTCTGTTTTTGGTGCAGATGGTTATAAAATAGGCGGCATCGCGACCGTAATCCCAATTTTGCAACCGGGCTGATTCGTTTCGGTATTTTCCTTTGAATTTTTCTGACATCAGGCCGCAAATTTTTCAAGGGGTACATAATCTTGAATGTAATTTGGAATGACCTCCCGGTATTTCGGGGCAACGGCTTTAAATTGTAAAATAGTCAGCGTTGGGTTGGTTTGCAAGGCATGAAAATCTTTGGCGGAAATGATTTTCCGAATATCCTGGTCAACAATGTAGGCTTTGAAAAAGTACTTCAGCGCCCGCAAATTCACATCTTCTTCAGGCGGGTAAATCGAAATAAACTTATCGAATTCCTCTTCCAATAATTCATCTTTCGATTTGAATTTTGGGATGATGCCAAAAATCTTTTCGACGACTTCACGGATAGAAATTTTGCGGTCAATTCTGGCTGCTTTTCTCAGTTTTTCCAGGTTGAAGTATTCTTCGGGTTTATCGAAAATCTCATGCTGAATATGGCTGACCACATGCTCCCAGTTACCGAGTTCGACATTTTTCTTGATGATATCGTCCATGATAATGCGGTCTTCAAATTTATTGAACAACATGCGGTCAATCTTCATCCCACTATAACCGATTATTTGCTCATTTACGCTCAATAATGGGTCAGGACGATAACTGGTGTATTGATCAAGTTCAATTCCACCGCCCCCAACTTCACCGCGATCATTTTTCGGTTGAGGCAGTTTTAGCTTTTCGTCATAGTCAAACTTCTCTTCAAAATATTCGCAGTTGGCAAAGAAGTCGAAGAGTTTGAACACGTCCTTTTCATGCCGTTGCGTTTCTTCTTCGTTCAGTTCGTTTTTGTAGGTAAACTCAAAAGTGTTTTTACGTGTGCCTCTACCCTTAATCTGTACGAAATCCGCAGGACTAAAAATCGGCCGCATCATGCAGATGTTGAGCAAATCCGGGCAATCATACCCCGTGGTCATCATGCCAACCGTAACGCAAACTCTTGTTTTACAGGATTTGTAGCCTTCCAACCAGGTGGTTTTTCCGTTCAAGTTGTTGTTGGTAAAATTAATGGTCATTTGCTGGGCATCACCCACCTGCGAAGTTACCTGGAGCGCAAAATCAGAATTGTATTTGCCGGGATAAAGCTGATCTGCAAACGCATTGAGCATTTCGGTCAGCTTACGGGCATGGTTTTGACTGACCGCAAAAATGATGGTTTTGCCAATTTCATTGGTGATGGGATCGCGCAATGCATTTTCTAAAAAGGTTTGACAGAAAATGCTGTTGGTTTTTTCAGAGAAAAACTTTTTTTCAAAATCGCGGGAAACAAAGGTTTCTGTTTCTTCGCCTTCCTCGGTTGGCACAACCACGGCATACCCTTCATCAGAAAGCAATTGCGTGGTGATTTCCGTTCGTGCATCCAAAACCCTTGGATTGATCAGGAATCCGTCTTTTACACCATCCAATAATGAATATCTGTACGTGGGGTCGCCACCTTCACAACCGAACGTTGAGTATGTATCTCGCAGCATTCTGCGTTCAATTTCCCTCGGATCATTTTCTTTGACTTTTTCAGGATCAACGCCTTTCAGATAATCTCTCGGTGTTGCTGTCAATCCTAATTTGTAGCCGTGGAAATATTCAAAAACCGCTCTTGCGTTCCCGGAAATTGAACGGTGCGACTCATCCGAAATAATCAAGTCAAAATCGGTTGGCGAAAAATTGTAGCGGTATTTGTCGTTGAACATCAGCGATTGAATGGTGGTAACCACAATGTCTGCCTTGTGCCAATCGCTTTTACGTTCTTTGTAAATAAATGTGCTGTAATCGGGTTTGAGATATTGCGTAAATGCTTTCGATGCCTGGTCTTCCAATTCCAAACGGTCAACCAAAAACAGAACTCTTCTTGCGTTTTGTGTTCTCAGGAACAAACGAATCACCGCAGCAGCAGTCAGCGTTTTTCCTGTTCCTGTCGCCATTTCAAATAAAAAGCGGTCTTTGCCTTCAGCAACGGCCTTTTGTAAGTGCTGAATGGCACACAATTGATAATGGCGCAAAAACCGAAGCCCATTGGTCCAAATGAAGTCTTTACTGGCTTCGATGCTTCCCTTCCATTCTGGATGCTCCGCATAGTCAGGCATTTGAATTGATGCGATATAGTCAATTTCAACTTGTTCATTTGCCAATGCATTCCGGTCGGGGTTCCATTCTTTAATTGCCCCGATTTCAGAAGGTGAAGGAAACTTATAAATCGGTTTTGGATTTCCTTTGGTAACATCCCAAAAATAGTGGACGATTCCATTGGATAGAATCACATATTGTGCATCAACGGCCTTGGCATATTTTCTTGCTTGTTCCTTGGCAACAAGTGGGTGCAGGCTTTCCTTTTTTGCTTCTAAAACGCAAATCGGTTTATTGTTGCTGTCGACTAAAAGAAAGTCAAGTGAGCCATTTTTTGTTTTTTCATAGTCATTCCCCCAAGCGTCCATTTCCTTTTGGGTCATCCTGACATGGTTTTCAAGCAGAATGTTCGCTTTGCCTTCCTCATTGTCAAAGAATCTCCATCCCGCTTCTTCGAGCAGTTGGTTTATTTTGATTCTTGCATGAGCTTCATTTTTCATTCTTCAAATCATCCAGTATTGTTGCGTGGCGCGAATATTCAAATAGACTGTTTGTGCGATTGACCTTTTCAGTATAGCAAGCAAGATCCCGTTAAACGATATTGCGATATTAAATTTAACTATTGTTTGGTGGAGAATGAACTTTCAGAATAGAGATGCAGGGCTCCCCCCTGCGAGAATTAGGATTGTTGTAATCTATAGCGGAAATATTGCCATTTGCGAAAAAAGTGTCAAGCTAAAAGAAGTTACTGCAATGCCAAAATACCAACATCCTCTGTGTCATAGTCAGGTTTCAAATCTTCCAAAAGAGCTTGTGGCGGAACATGTACAAGATCGGCACGAAGCAGAGTGCCACGAAAAGTGTGACCCAAATGGTGGTGCTGATCACGGCATGCACACCGAGCGACTCCCCGAAAGCCATAAAGCGCGCATGCACAGACTGGCCCTGCAGCTCCAGATCAAACAGCTTCTCCAGGGCAACATGCAAAACATAGGCAGCAATGGCGTTGGTGCCAAACACCATGCAGACATATGTACCTGTGCGAGCACCTTTAATATCAGTGTACCACAGCAGCGTTGCCAGCGTCATGGCAGCCAGGCCGCCGGATACCAACACATAGGTGCTGGTCCAGATTTGCTTGATGAACGGGAAAAAGAAGCCCCAGCAATAGCCTGCCGCGAAGGTCAGAAAGCCAAACACAAACAGTCCCATCACCACCGAGGTCAGGTCATCTTTGCGCACGATGATCCGGCCGGCAAAAATCCCCAGCAGGCCGGAAACCACTGCCGGGTAATTGCTCAAAATCCCTTCCGGATCCCAGGTGCCGCGCCACAGCATGCCGGGCAGGAACTGATCGAACCAGTTGATGATATTTTCGCCGCGCAACAGCGTGCCGGCGGCAAGGCCGGGTGCGGGCACAAAAAGAATAAATAGCCAGTAGCTGACCAGGATAAAGACGCTGGAATAGATGAGCTGCCGGGGCGTCAAGTACAGCGCCATGAGCGCGCATGCGCCATACACCAGGGCAATGCGCTGTAGCACGCCCAGTACCCGCACGGCTGAGAATTCGGTGTAGAGCAGATTGACAAACAGCCCCAAAACAAAGAGAATGACTGTGCGCTTGATGATTTTTTGAATCAACGGCCTGCGATCGGAGGTTTGTGGATCAAAATTTTTCAATCCCAGGGCAATGGCAACGCCGACGATAAACAGAAAAAACGGAAAGACCAGATCGGCCAGAGTGATTCCCTCCCAATAGGCGTGGGACAATTGCCCGAAGGTGCCGGGACTGTTGACCACAATCATCCCGACAATGGTAAAACCACGGAACACATCCAGTGCAAACAGCCTCTGTTTTTTCGTCTCAACCGGCGTTGTTTTCATAGCGACTCGCTTTTTGGTTTGGGGAGCAGGATGGATTCGTTATCCGACACTCATGTCAAATATAGGCTCAAAACGAGATTGTTCATCGCCTGGTGACGCAGAATGGCAAAAGGCGTATGACATACGTTTTTCAAGAGGACGGGCAGGGTACTGTCGAATATCGGCAAAATATCTTTGTTGAAGGTGAGAATGTCAAAAGAAAAAGGCCAGAGTGTTTCGCAGCACCTTGGCCTTGGTTTCGCCTGACAGCAATGTCTTGCCCAATGGCTGGAGAGGGCATGCTTCGACGCAAATATGGCCTCACGCAAAGTTATACTTTTTCAAAGACAAAGCGATAGTGGTTCAAAAGCTCACGTTCGAAGCATATTTTATTGGCGCTCACCCCAAACAGACCGACGCGTTTTCTGAATGCTTTACTTGTGAGGTAGGTTGGAATTAACGACAGGTAGAACAGGTACTTTTTCATGTTAAATCGCCGGTATCGCTTATTCCACTGCGTGATGGTTTCGATATAATCCAGTCTGCCGCTGCTGGAATGGATCAGTTGAAAGTATGGCTTGGCAGTCTCAACAACATGATCATGGCCATAGGGCAGCCACGAGCCGGGAAATTGACGCTCGAGCAGCGCCAGCATGTAGGCGTCTGAATTTTTATCTGCGTGAATATCCAGGTCTTTATATTCGATCCTGTTTTTGCCAAAAGTCATCGTCTGCAAATAGAATCTGCCGCCGACTGGCAAAAGGTTATGAACCGTCTTGAAGAAACTTTGATAAATTTCATCCTGTTTGCCTGCCCGATAGTCTTCAACCGAACAAAAATGCTCGAATGCTCCCAGGCTGACCGCCGCGTCAAAGGCGCCAAACGTTTCAGGCTGAACCGCCCGGCAATCCATGATATGCACATCGAGGCCGTTGTGCTGGCATGCCTTTGCTTGTCCGGCGGAAAGTGTAAGGCCAACGCCGTCCATGCCTTTGTCCTTGATGAAGCTCAAAAAAGGCCCCCAGCCACACCCCAAATCCAGCACCCGGGAACCGACTCGAAGATTTAAATTTTCAACGATGAATTCTTTCTTTTGCTCTTGTGCCTGTTCCAACGACATTGAAAAATCGCCATTATACATCGCGCCACTGAAATCGCCGGTTTCGCCAATGCAAATACGGAAAATGCGATCGATCAGGGTGTATGTATAATCCAAATCTTTTTGTTCAGCCATGTCTGCACACTCCATCCTTACCTAAACAATCATTAGCTTTCATTCGCCACTGCTGTCGAAACAGTCGTGGCGGTCCCATTCGTATCCTCACATTTTTTATCTATAATCGGCTCGCATGCACATTCGGTTTGGCAGAGGAAAAGAGATTCTTTGATCCCATGATAGAAGGTCGGTTCTGTTCGCTGGCTATTTTGTCGTGGGCATAGTAGGGGATTTACTCGATCGAGCAGTTTCGACTGGTTAGGTTGGAGTGAATTTGCAGAAAGCGTTACCATGGATTCCCCCATTGAGAACGCTGTGCATGAAACCTTTTAACGGAAATATTGAGAATCGGCGTGTGAATGTCAAGTGGAAAAGTGAAGAAAAATCATGCTGAACTGGGGGGCTGTCCAGACCTCGCCTGCAGCACTTTGTGCACGGCGATTTTGAACCAGGCGGTGAAGTTTTCGGGGGCGATGGCGAGGTCTTTTTTGAGCGTATCAATGCTGACCCAGCGGTGCGCCATGACTTCTCCGGGGTCGGGCAGGGCAGCGCCGTCGTAACGGCCGATAAAGACATGATCCAATTCGTGCTCGATCAGGCCGTTGTCGAACTCGGCACGGTAGATAAAGTCGAAGGCTTTGTTGAGATTGCAGGAGATGCCCATTTCTTCACGCAGACGGCGGCGGGCAGCAGCTTCGGTCTGCTCGCCTGGACGTGGATGGCTGCAGCAGGTGTTGGTCCACAGGCCGCCGCTATGGTACTTTTCTGCGGCGCGCTGTTGCAGCAGCATTTCATCTTTGGCGTTGAACAAAAACACCGAAAAGGCCCGGTGCAGCTTGCCCTTGCGATGCGCCTCCAGCTTTTCCGCTACACCGATTTCACGATCCTGCTGGTCGACGAGGATGACCTGTTCCTGCATTGCCGGTTCTCCTTTTTCTTTTGCTGCGAAGGCGCACGGATTTTCACGAATTTGAAAGCGCCTTTATCCGGAAATCAATATCTGTGTTTTCGTTCTTAGCCACGGATTGACACTGATCTTCACAGATTCTTAAGTCAGTTACATAGAATGCTTACTGGCAAAAATTTCAAACTTCAAAATATCAGTGAAAATCTGTGCACATCTGTGGCTAAAAAATGAAACGGATACGCTCACCCAGCGGCATTGTGGTATCGCATCGGGATAGCGCTGTTGTGAAAAGCCTTTTTGGTGCGCCATGAAATGATCGATTCATAGAGGGTGATATTCATCAAAATCATCAACATACCGTAAAAAAAATCCTCGACCGGAATCGTGAACACGCGCACGCCGAGATTTTCAGCATTGTTGTACCACACCACCTGTTCATCGACAAAGGAGCCGGTCAGCAAGCCATTGACGATCAAAAACGGCAAAAGCAGCACCAGATAGGCGAGGTAAAACCGACCGAGATAGGTCGATTTGAACACCAATAGATGCAACAGCAAAAACGCCGCGGTGGCCAGAAACGTCGTGCTGGTGTAAAGTCGCTGCAAATTGAGCAGGCCGCCGAGCGTGAGCGCCACGATTAAAACGACGGTGATGGTGCGGTCATACGGGCCTAAATAGTCCTTTTTGATCAGCAAATTCAGGCACGCATAGGTGAACACGCAGGCATACGGAATGCACAAAAAGAACAGCCACTCCTCCATCGGCAGGTTGATCCAGTTGATGCCATTGAGGTGCAGCGGATTGAAGCCCCACACGCCCCAGCGGGTAAAATAGACATCCCACCAGATGAACACGCCGGCGGTAATCAGCATGGCCGGCCAGAAAGCATACCAGGTGCGATCGAACCGCAATTGCTTGTGAAAACTATAGATAAACGGAATTGAAATCGCACCGAGATTGATCAGCAGATAGGTGCTCATTTGGCGTATTTTTCTTTGCTGGCTTTGGCTTCGATGAAGTACTTGCGCGGCGGCAGCAGCATGCCAAAACACTCGCCATCTTCTTTGCCGAGGTGTTTGTGATGCACCTTGTGGGCACGGCGAAGCGCGGCAAAATAGACATTGTTGGTGCGGGTCAGCACTTTGACACGCTGGTGAATGAACAGGTCGTGCACAAACACGTAAGCGGCGCCGTAGAGCGTAATACCGATGCCGATCCAAAGGCGTGGATCCATGGCACCGTTGCTGATACCGAAATAAATCAGTGTCATACCCGGAATGGCAAAAATCAGGAAAAACGCATCGTTGCGTTCCCAGAAGGAATCGTGATCTTTTTGGTGATGATCGCGGTGCAGTACCCACAAAAGCCCGTGCATAACGTATTTGTGTGTGAACCAGGCCACAAATTCCATGAAAAGGAATGTAGCCAACATGAGAGCAATATTGAGTGCGAGCATTTGTCCATCCTTTTGTTACAATTACAACAATCCAAAGCTATAACGAAAATATGAATGAATCAAGAGCCGAAATTTTTGATGATTGGGCACGCTCAATCGTTGCCGCAGCAGGGCCTCGCCGGTTGTGGATTCGATGCGCTCGAGCAGGGCGCGGTAATAAACGTATGCTACATACACACCAAAACGCGCGCCGCGCGGCAGGCGCTTGATGCCATCCAGCGCGATCCGAAAGTCTTCACGAATATCGGCTTCGATCGCGGCTTTGGTTTTTTCACAGAAATTGCGGACGTCCACGTTTGGAAAATAGGTGCGTTTGAGCTCATGAAAATCCGTGTGCAGATCACGAAGGAAGTTGACTTTTTGAAAGGCCGAGCCGAGCCGCATAGCCGGCTTTTTCAGTGATTGGTAGAGCGCTTCATTGCCGTTGCAGAAAACCCGCAGGCACATCAAACCAACCACCTCTGCCGAACCCAAAATGTAATCTTCATATGAAAGCTGGTTGTGGCGATTTTTTTCGAGATCCATCTCCATGCTGCGCAGAAATGTGTCGATCAACTCGCGTTCAATATGATAGCGATTGACAACTTGCTGGAAGCTGTGCAATACCGGATTCAGGCTGATGCCGTCTTCGATGGCTTTGTACGTGTCGTTTCGAAATGTGTCCAGCAGCCGCTCTTTGTCGTGTTGGTGAAACGTATCGACAATTTCGTCGGCAAAGCGCACAAAACCGTAAATGCCGTAAATCGGCTCGTGCAGCTTGCGCTCAAGAAAATAGATGCCGAGTGAAAAGCTGGTACTGTATGTCCGCGTAATGTTTTTGCTGCAACGTGCAGCAACTTTGTCGAATAATTTCAACATCGAATCATCCATCCTTTTTGATTCAAACGGTTTACATTTTCAGAAGGCGGCAAGAGTACTTTTTTATATCTGATTGAGCCGTTTCAGCGCCTCATTGGCAGCGACTTGCCCGGAAATCAGGCTTGGTGGCACTCCGGGGCCAGGCACGGTGAGTTGGCCGGCAAAGTAGAGATTGTGCACTTTTTTGCTCACGAGCGATGGCTTCAGATTGGCGGTCTGGCGCAAAGTGTTGGCGAGCCCGTAGGCATTGCCTTTGAAGGCATGGTAGTCGTTTTTGAAATCTTGCACGCAGTAACTGCGCTGATAGACAATATGATTGCGAACAGCCTGACCCGTGAGCTTTTCCAGTCGGGACATAACAATATCAAAATAGCGTTGCCGTAGGACATCCGTGTCTTTGAGGTCGGGCGCGAGCGGGATCAGGACGAACAGATTTTCGCAGCCTTGCGGTGCTACGCTATCATCGGTTTTCGACGGCGCACAGACATAAAAAAGCGGCTTTTCCGGCCAGCGTTTTGTCTCGTAGATCTCTTGAGCATGGGCATCGAGATCTTCATCGAAAAACAGGTTGTGATGCTGCAAATGGTCGAGCTTTTTGTCGATGCCGAGATAGAAAATCAAACTCGACGGCGCCAGCACGCGCTTTTGCCAATAGTTCTCGCTATACATGCGATGTTCGGGCCTCAACAGTTTTTGTTCGACGTGATGATAATCCGCACCGGCGATCACACAATCCGCCGGGTAGCGCGTATCTGCTGCGCGTACGCCAACGGCCTGGCTGTTGCGCACCTCGATCTCGCTGACTTCAGCACCGGGCACGAATTTCACGCCCAAAGACTCTGCCAGGCTGACCATGCCCTCGATAATTTTGTACATGCCACCCATCGGATACCAGGTCCCAAGGCTGAGCGCAGCGTAATTCATCAGGCTGTACAGCGCCGGAGTGTTTTTCGGCATGCCGCCCAAAAACAGTACCGGAAATTCCATCAACCGGATCAAGCGCGGATCGCGGAAATATTTGCGCACGTAGGCATGCAATGACTGGAAAACATGCAACTTGAGCACGCCTTTTAAAAAGTCACGGTCGAGGAATTCAGTCAAAGATTGGCCCGGGTTGTACACCAGTCGCTCCATGCCGACATTGTATTTGAAAGCGGCTTCATCGAGAAATTGCCGGAGTTTGGCGCTGCTGCCCGGCTCGATTTTTTCAAAAACGGCGTCCAGCGCCTCCGGTTGCGCCGGAATCTGCAAAAGATCGTCCTTGCCAAAATAAATCTGGTAGGACGGATCGAGTTCGCGCAGATCGTAAAAATCCGCGACGTTGCGACCGAAGAGCCGGAAATAGCTTTCAAATACTTCCGGCATCCAGTACCAGCTTGGACCCATGTCAAAAACAAAGCCGTCAGCGGAATATTGGCGCGCCCGTCCGCCGAGGGAGTCGTTTTTTTCGAGCACAGTTACACTGACGCCCTGTTTTGCCAGCACTGAGGCCGCCGCGATACCCGCGAAGCCTGAACCGATCACCACTGCTTTTTTCATCGAATGTTTCTGACTTTCAATTTTGTGTGAATGCACCTGGAGAAGACCTGTTGGATGCTTAAAACTCTGCACTAATACCGATAGATGGCAAAATGCCGAGTTCGTCACGGTCTAAAATTTTCTGTTCCCAAAAGTCGTATCTTGGCCGGTTGTAGAGTTTGTTATTGTACGCGTTTTGTACATCTGTGAATACGATCAGCGACCAGGTTCTGAAATTGAATCGCCGGTCAACGCGGATGTCAAGAAGATGGCCTGCCGGTAGCCGGTCGGCCAGATATTCCTGCGGCAAGTTCTGGATCAGGCCGCGGTTGAGCTCAGGGAGATAAACCGGTGTATAGGGTGCCCCGGTGAAATAACGCAATTTGGCGCTGATTTCCCATTTTGTACTAAATTTATAGCCTCCGGAAATATTGAATATGAGACGCTGATCATACTGGCCTGGATACGTACGGCCATTAGCTGCTGTGTATTCGCTTTTATTCAAAGCCAGACTGACCTGGCCGTACAGCGGCGTATCGGAGTATTTTTTTTGCAGCAGCAGTTCGAAGCCATACGACCTCCCACTGCCATCGGAGACCAACGGGAAATAGCCAAAAGATTGGTAATTGTCTTCGCGACCACCATAGCCGACTCCGGTGTTGGTGAGAACAAGATAATCGGTGCCCGCCGTTGCGCCAGTGGGCAAATCGCGATAGCGCTTGTAGTAGCTTTCCAGCTTCAAATTGACGTCATCGCGCAGGCGTGCGCTGAGACCGGTAATGATCATATCGTTTTTCAGGGCCTTCAAGCCGCGGTTTACCGGATTGCTTACCCAGACATACGCTGGTGACTGATAGTAGCGACCATAGCTGGCGCTCAGCTGTACGGCATCGCTGAGCTGCAGTTGTGCGGAGCTGCGGATGGCCGGGTAAAAAGCTTTGTCAAGGAAATCGAAATAGTCGGCACGCACACCAAAGTTGACTTCAAGTCGCTGGCCGACTTGCTGCTCGAGTTGCAGGTATGCACCTGCTTTTGTGACCGCTGTATCTGCGAGAATGGTGTTGGGCAGGTCGATAGAGCTGAGCGGCACTTCCCGGCCATTGCGATCAAAAATGGTGTCAGCAAAAGCTGTGGTGTTGTCGTTCAGGAGCCGCTTCAGAACCACGCCTGTGGAAAAACCCGTGCGCTTTGAAAGTTGTGTGAAGCCATCGACCTTAAAATTGAGCTCGGTTTCGGTGGCATTGCTGCGAAAATATTCCCGTTCAAGCGAATCGATCTGGCTGAATCGGAAGTCGATGCGATTCAGGCCAAGCGACCAATCGACAAAGCCTTTGCCAAAAATCTTGCGGTATTTGGCCCCGGTGATAAATTGATCTTGCGAGTTGCCCAGAATCCCGGCATTTGTCACGCGGTTTTCCAGGCTGCTCTGGTCACGGTCGACGCGGTCAACTGCGGCCAAAGCCATCACGGTGAGCTCATCCGTAGCGCTGAAATTGTAGGTGCCAAAAAAATTAAAATCGGTATAGACCGGCACAAAGGGCAAACCTAAGGCTTTAAATAGAATGTCGAGATAGCTGCGGCGGGCGGAGAACAGGAAACTGCCCTTTGGCGTGACCGGTCCTTCCAGATTCAGCCCGAACTGGGTCGCAGATATCGTGGCCTTGCCCCCAACACGATCGGAGCGGCCTGGACGCATATTCACTGATAATACAGACGACATTTTATCGCCGAATTTCGCTGAAAAGCCACCGGTGGAGAATTCGATGTCGTCAACAAAATCGAGATTCACAAAACTCAGCGCGCCACTGCTCAGACCCTGGCTGCCGAAGTGGTTGATGTTCGGCACTTCAAGTCCATTCACAAGATAAAGATTTTCGGATGGCCCGCCGCCGCGCACCAGCAAATCGTTGCGTCCACCATCGTTGATGACGGCGACACCCGGCAGAGTCGCTGCGGTGCGAACGACATCTTCGAAGCCGCCGGGAAAACGCCGGATTTCCTCCCGAGCAAGCGCTGAAGTGCTTACCGGAGCCAGCTCACTCTCGACAAAATAGCCTGCCGTGACCGTGACGGCCTGGCCCAGTATTGCTGTCGGGACCAGACTGACATTCGCGATCGCCGGGCGTGCTGAATTGACAACAACGTCGGTTTTGAAAAAATTTTCGTAGCCGATATAGCTAAACCGCAGTCGATAGGAGCCCGGTGGCACGTTCGCAATACGGAAATTACCAAGCGTATCCGTCGTTGCGCCGCGTTGCGTGTCGAGCAGAACAACATTGACACCGATCAGCGCCTGTTGTGTTTTGGCATCTTTAACATGACCGGTAATCGCACCGCGTTCCTGACCGTGCAGCAGTAGCGGAATCAGGAGCAAAATGGTGGTGAGTACCGGCAAAATGAAATTTTGAGCATGTGATCTTTTCAAGCGAGAGCCTGCCTTTCAGCCGATTGCACGATACGACGCACCATGCCTCGGAAAATTAAGCTGTGCAACGGATAAACAGCATACCAATAGAGAAGTCCTGCTAAACCGACCGGCTCAAAGACCGCAGTTTGTTTGATCGTTGACCTGCCGTTCGATGGTTCGACCTCGAATTCCAGCCAGGCGCGGCCGGGCAGCTTCATCTCGGCGGAGAGCCGCAACTTTCTGCCGGGAACGAAACTTTCGACACGCCACCAATCGATCGCGTCTCCAACTTGCAGCTCATCCGGGTGTCGCCGGCCACGCCGGACACCCACACCGCCGACCAACAAATCGAGAAAACCACGCAGATGCCACAGCCAGTTTGCATAATACCAGCCATTTTGCCCTCCGATGCGCTGAATCGGTTTGAAGGCGAGTTCAGCACATACTTTTGTCTGCCCTCTGCGGTGATCGATCAGGCGGTTTCGAAATTTGACGCCGGCCCAGCTTTTTGCCGCTCCGGCTGACGAGACGGCATCTGACCAACGTGTTTCAGCGAATTCCCGCTCTTCGTTGTTGAGCGCATCAGCAATCGCCTGGCTGTAGTGCTTTGGTTGTACCTGGAATAATTCTGCTGCCGATTCGTCGCGCACGATGGTCGGGTGGCGCAGACTGTCGACGAGCTTGCGTCCGACTCGCGCATACAGAGGCGTGACCAGTCCGAGCCATAAACTCGAAAGTCGCGGGCTAAGCACCGGCACCGGAATCATATAGCGCTTCAGTTGGCGTTGGCGAGCATATTCCTGCATGAGGTCGTGATAGGAAACGCGTTCGGGACCGCCGATTTCGAAAACATAACCACCTTGAACATCAACATGGGTGGCTTGCATCAGATAGGCCAGCAAATCGGAAATGGCGATCGGCTGAGCCATCACCGACACCCAACGAGGCGTGATCATGACAGGCAATCTTTCGACCAGCGCACGGATCATTTCGAATGACAGGCTGCCGGAGCCGATGACGATCGAAGCACGCAACTCGATGACTTGCACACCAGACTGCGCCAAAATACGACCGACTTCATGGCGACTGCGCAAGTGCGGCGAAAGATCATCCTGCTCATCTCCGAGGCCGCCGAGATAGATGATGCGCTTCACGCCCGCCAACTTCGCTGCCTCACCAAAATTTTCGGCTGCAACGCGATCGAGTTTTTCAAAATCCTCATCCGCGCCCATCGAGTGGATCATATAGTAGGCGATGTCGATGCCTTGCATTGCGCGCAGCAGACTGGATCTTTCCATCACATCGCCTGCCACAACCTCCGTTGCAGATGCTACCCGGTTTCGCAGGAACTCAGGTTTGCGCGCCAGACATCGAACGCTGAATTCTTGTTGAGATTCAAGCTGGTGCAGCAAGCGCCCACCAATGTAGCCAGACGCGCCGGTCAATAAAATGCGAATTTGTGTTGATTTAGGGTTGGTCATACCTGATTCGTAACGTATTTTCTTCTCACCGAGAAAAAAGCAAATCTCGAACTCGATGCTGAGAAATAAGCTATTTTGTCTAAATATTGAAACAAATATAGTGGTTTGTCTAAAATTTGTCAACTTTTTATTGTGATTCATGAAGCAAATTTTTATGTTTCATCTTAGGTTGCAGAAGTTTGCTCAGAAGTTCATGGCTACAATATAAGCTGTACGATTTTTATGTTAAAAGGTGATCAATGGATAAATGGAAAAAATTTCTCATCCCGGTTGTCATTCTTGCGCTTGGCTTCTTCTCCATGCAAGCGCTGTCCAGATTTGGCGACGAACCGCCCAAAAACACACCGACGGTTCGCAAAAAAATTGTCGAGGCTGCCGTGGTCACATTACGGGACACACCAGCCAATATCACGGCCTATGGTCGCCTGGCTTCGGCGCAGCCAGTTGTCTTGTACAGCGAAGTTGAAGGACAATTGCTAACGGGAAGCGTGCCCTTCCAGCCTGCGCAGGCTTTTAAACGCGGCGATCTTTTGCTCGAGATCGATGATCGGCAAACCCAGCTCGATCTCAACAGCGCAAAGAGTGATTTTCTGAATGCTTTAGCGTTGGTTTTGCCCGAAATCAAAGTCGATTTTCCGGAAAAATTTGCTGTCTGGGAAAAGTACTTTAATGAGAGCGGTTTCGATCGCGATTTGCAGCCGCTGCCAGAAGTCGAGAATCAGCGCATCAAGCTTTTCCTGTCGCGCTTTAATGTCTACAAGCTCTACTTCAACATTCGTGATCTTGAAATTCGATTGGCAAAGCATAAAATCTATGCGCCGTTCGATGGCTCGATTGTCGCTGCAGACTTGCGGATCGGCTCGACGGCACGCAATGGCACTCGACTTGGCGAAATCATCAACATCGAAAACCTCGAAGTGGAAGTCCCGATTCCTGCGGAAGACGTGCGCTGGATCGACCGCAGCCAAAAAGTCCGGCTCACTTCCAGCGAATTGCCCGGTCAGTGGCAGGGAGCCATTCGGCGTATCGGACAAAAAATTGATACACGTACGCAGTCTGTACAGGTTTTTATCGGCATTGACGCGGCGAACAGGCAGGGGCTTTTTAGCGGTGTTTTTATGAAAGCCGTTATTCCCGGAATCCCTGTGCCGGAAGCGGCGATCGTGCCACAGCGCGCGCTCTACCAGGGTACGCATGTCTACCTGGTGAAAGAAGGCAAACTCGATTATCGTTCTATCGCGATCGCTCGTAGCGAAACGGATTATGTGATCGTCAGCGATGGCATTGCCGATGGTGACACTTTAGTGACCGAACCGCTTGTGGGCGTGGCGCCCGGCATGCAGGCTACAGCCATTGTATCGACCGAATCGGAGGTAGCAAACAAATGAAAAAGCTGATCGCCTACTTTATTCGTTACCCGATTTGGACCAATGTATTGATGTTCAGCCTGCTTTCCTTTGGTGTGATTTCGTTTTTTTCGATGAAATTTTCAGCATTCCCGGAAACTGAACCGAGCCTGCTTTTTGTGCGTGTGCCCTTTATCGGCGCCTCGCCGGAAGAAGTCGAAGAAGGTGTGATCATCAAAATCGAGGAAGCGCTCGAAGGGCTCGAAGGCATCGAGCGCATCACTTCCGAAGCGCGCGAAAACATCGGCACCGTCAATGTCGAAATCCTCGATGGCGCGGACATCAATACTGTACTGGCCGATGTGAAAAATGCAGTGGATCGTATCAGCTCTTTTCCGGTTGGTATTGAAAAGCCGGTGATCAGTGCACAGCCACGTATCAGTCAAGCTGTTCAGGTGGTGGTATTTGGTGAAACCGACCTTTACAACCTGAAATACATTTCAGAAAGCATACGCGATGAACTGCTCGCCAGTGATGAAATTTCGCAGGTGACGGTGGTTGGCGTGCCCAGCCTGGAAATTTCGATTGAAGTGGCTGAAGCTGATCTGCGACGCTATGAACTGACGTTTGATGAAATCGCTGCCAAAGTCCGCTCGGCCAACGTCAATATTTCCGGCGGAAAATTTGACACCAATGATGAAGAGATTCTGATTCGTGCCTATGGTCGTGACTACTATGCGAATGAGTTGCGTGACCTTGTGGTACGCGGCAGCGAAGCTGGAACCGTGCTCTATCTGAAAGATGTCGCGGAAATCGAAGAGCGCTGGCAGGATGTGCCGGATAAATCGTACTATAACGACAAGCCTGCGGTGATTTTGGATGTCGACAAAACGCTGGAAGAGAGTGTTCTCGACGTAGTCGCGAAAACGCAGGAAATCGTCGACGCCTTCAACGCCCAGCATACACAGGTGCGCGCGGTGCTGATCGACGATCAGTCACAAGGCATTGGACAGAGGTTGAATCTGCTGATTACCAATGGCTTGATCGGCACCATGCTGGTGGTGATCACCATCGGTTTTTTTATGAATATCCGGCTGTCTTTCTGGGTTTCGATCGGCATCCCCATTTCTTTTGCCGGCATGTTTCTGGTAGCCCTGCTCTCCGGGTTGACCATCAACGTCATCTCCACTTTCGGCATGGTCATTGTGATCGGCATTCTGGTGGATGACGCCATTGTGGTGGGTGAAAATATTTTTGCACACTATGAACGCGGCAAGCCGCCATTGCAGGCGGCTATCGATGGCACGATTGAAATGCTGGCGCCGGTGTTCACATCGGTAACCACAACCATTATCGCGTTCACACCGTTCTTTTTTATCGAAGGCTTCCTCGGCAAATTTATCTGGCAAATGGCGTTGGTGGTCATCGCCTCGCTGTTTTTTTCACTGGTGGAAGCCTTTTTTATTTTGCCGGCGCACCTGGCTCATTCAAAGGGATTGCATCCACATGCCCAGGATCCGCGAATTCGGCGCAAGATTGAGGCTGCCATCCAATTTTTAACGCAAAAATTATATGCACCCACGCTGAGAGCGGCCATGCGCCACAAATGGATCACGGTCGTTACGCCAATTGCCCTATTTATGCTGACGATCGGCTTTTTTTCCGGAGGCTTTATCGGCTTTACGTTTTTCCCGTTTATCGACCGGGATACCCTTTCGATCAACCTGTCGCTGGTTTCCGGGCGTCAGGAAGCGGATACCGAGGCCGTGTTGTCGAAGATTGAAAAGGCGGCATGGGAGTTGAACGAACAACTGCGTGATGAGCGCGCAGATGGCAAAAATGTTATTCTCGGTATCAATAAAGATTTGGGAAGCAACGATTTTGGGGAGGCCGGCAGCCATACCGGGAAGCTGGTGCTGCAACTGCTGGAGGGCGAAATCCGCCAAATGGACACCTATATCATCGGCAACAGGCTGCGCGATATGGTCGGGCCGATTCCGCAGGCGCAGAGCATCACCTACGCCAACGCCACATTCTTTGGCAAGCCGATTTCGCTGAGCTTGCTTGGCAATGATCTCGATGAACTCAATAAAGCCAGCGAGTTGCTGTTGGAAGAGCTGGAGGCATTTGAGAGCCTTAAAGATGTGACGGTCTCGAATGCCGCGGGCCGACGCGAGATCGACATCAAGCTCAAGCCGCGTGCTGAGTCGCTCGGGCTGTCGCTGCGGGAAGTGGCGGGCCAAGTCCGGCAGGGCTTCTTCGGCGAAGAAATCCAGCGCATCCAACGTGGCCGGGATGAGATCCGTGTGTGGGTGCGCTATCGTCCGGAAGATCGCGCAGCAATCGGCAATCTCGAGCAGATGCGCATTCGCACACCGGATGGTGCCGAATACCCGTTTTCAGAACTAGCGAGCTATGAAATCGAGCGCGGCGTGACTAAAATCAACCGGCTTGAACGCAAGCGTGAAGTCAAAATTGAAGCCAATCAGTCCGATGTGACGGATGACCTGCCGCCCATTTTAGCAGAAATCGAGCAGGTTTTGCAAACGAAGGTGCTGCCGCAGGTGCAAGGAGTGGAGGTGTCATTTGAGGGGCAGTCGAGGGGGCAGGAGAAGTCGAATCGCTCGCTCGGGCGTGGCTTCGGCATCGCTATGATTTTGATGTTTATTTTGGTGGTGCTGGTGTTTCGATCCTATCTGCAGGCTGTGTTGGTATTCTCACTCATTCCACTGGCGGTACTGGGCGCACTCTGGGGGCATGGCATCCAGGGGGTGGCAGTGAACACGCTGTCGATGTACGGCATCATTGCGCTGAGCGGCATCATCATTAACGACAGCATAGTGCTGATCGATCAGATCAATCGAAATTTGCGCTCTGGATTAAAAGTTTTTGAAGCTGTTTTCGATGCGGCTTTAGCTCGCTTGCGCCCTATTTTGCTGACCTCGCTCACGACCTCTTTTGGCCTGGCTCCACTGATTCTGGAAAACAGCCGGCAAGCACAGTTCTTGATACCAATGGCCATTTCAGTTGCCTATGGCTTGCTGTTCGGCACGCTGATTTTGCTCTATTTGCTGCCTGCTGCGTACCTGGCGCTCAACCGGCTACGCGTGTTGACAATTGAACTCGTCAGCAGCAAAACCTCGCCGGAACTGGTGGAACCGGCGGTGAAAGAATTGCAAGCCGGCAAAATCGGCGGCTATTTGAGTGGCGCACAATAAGGTCACTCCGGTTTCGCCATCAGTATTCGCAGCATTCTGGGCAGCCTCTTCCGTTCACGATCATCGTCGTCATAACCGATAATAACATCGGCGCGATGATCGCCATTCAGGTCGGCGGCGCGCACAAGGGTGCCGTCCTGCGGCAGTTGCACGCTGAATTTTTCGCCAGCACCGGCCTGGATGAATTTGCCTTGTTCGCCCCAATAGATCAGCAGGCGTTCCTCATCCGAACTGCTGAGCACATCAAACAATCCGTCATTGTTAAAATCATCGATTTCATACACCGGTGAAGCGGCACCGCCCTTGAACGCAAATTTCACAGTCAGGGTATTGCTGCCGTCCGGCTTTTCTGGATAGCGGCCGTCCTCACGCATAAGGTAATAGGATGCCTCAATCGAGACTGAGCGCGTCACCAGCATTTTAATGATTTGCGCGACGCCGATTTTGATCGATGGAATGACCAGGTCGTCGCGTTGGTCACTATTAAGATCGATTATATCCAGCACCATCATCGAGCCATCTGGCTGAATGACTTGGTCCGGCTGCTGTGGAAAAAAAACGCCTGGATTGGCAGCAGCTTCATTTTTTCGGCCCAAATGAATGCGGACTTCGGTTTCTGGATTGATCAGACTCTCTTTGGTCGATAAGCGCGTGTTGATGATGTCTAAAAGGCCGTCATGATTCACGTCTTTAATACGCATCAAATAGCGTTTCTCACTTTTATCGTCGAGATGAGTACGCTGAATTTTAGCACCATTCCAGACCTCGCCGAAATCCAGCGCGATTTTCGTGCGATGTTCCGCATCAAAACTGCCATCGGGCTGCAAATTGAATACGAGCAGACTGTCTTTGTAAACGCTCATCAAATCGGCCCGGCCGTCGAGATTGAAATCATCCAGTAGTATGTACGGCGTCGAGTAGAGCGCATCGGATTTGTGCCCGACAGAAAAACGGTTGTCATAGTAACTGTACACGCGTGATTCCGTGCTGATCGACAACGGATTCTCGCGCCAGTCACCCCTCGGTTGCCGCAAAAAGAGCCTGGCTTGCAAAAAATCCTGCACGAACAGATCGTCATGGCCATCGCCGTTAAAATCGCGCACAAAATCCCAGCGCCGCACCTTGTTGTGATCCGGCAGTATGAAAATCGATTCGGTTTGCCAGAGCGAAATTGGCTTTTGATCGAATGCGTTTCCCTGCATGCGCAGATAGCGCAATTCGCCAGCCCCGAAATAGACCAGCTCCTTTCGGCCGTCGCCCGCTATATCCCCTGTATCGCAGATTACCAGATCCTGCGGCAGTTGAAAAGATTGATCCGGTTCTGCGTCAAAGCCGGTTGTCTTTTGCAGAAAAATCGACAGCCAACGTTCCTTGCCACTGGAGTTGCCATAGTGGAGTGAGAAAATGAGAATATCCTGCAACTGGTCGTTGTTTAAATCTTCGACTGCATAGCTAAGCAGGTCGCCGGAGTATTGCAGATCGACAATATGAAAAAAGCCGGGATTGGCTGGCGGAGCAGAAGCAGGAGGCGTAAATGCAGCGGCGAAAAAAAGGACAAATATGAGGGAAGTAGTTGGATACATACTTTTCCTGATTTAGGAATTGCAGGCTTTTTGAGCTGAGCTTGTGTGTCTTAAATCCATTTGCGTCAAATGTCGCATTTGCCCCGGATTTCTGCAAGATAAAATGGACATTTTTGCTAAAAAGGAATTCGCTTGCCAAAAACTGCGAAATCCTTTATTTTGATACGAGTTTGCTCCAGGCGATTTCAAGCTGGCGTGAACCATCGTTCCGTATGAACCGATGCAAATCAGAAAAATTTGAATTTGGATAACTGCGATTCTTGAAAGGTCTCAATGTTTTTTCGCACGAATGCTCACCCTGAAGGATGCGATTTCTACCGGAAGGTAAACGCATAAAAATCTTAAACATTTATTCAAATTCTGCGTATCTTCCCAGATTTTCGAATTCCCCACATTTTGCCCGATCTTCCCGCGCCTGGCCGTGCGAGCACTGTTGCCAATCCAATCCAAACGGGCTAAAATGAGCAAATAGAGCAAGAATCATTTTTACCAATTGGAGGCAATACAGGGTTATGTTAACGAAAAAGAGCAAGCGGGTGGCAGTGACAGGTATCGGTTTAATCACGCCCCTCGGCACTGGCATCGAAGCCAATTGGCGTGCTTTGATGGAGGGAAAGTCCGGCGTTTCGCATTTGGAACGGGACGATTTGGGAGACCTGCCGGTCCAATTCGCGGGCAATGTAAGCGACTTTGAAGCGACTGACTATCTCGATCGCAAAATGGCGCGCCAATACGACCGCTATATCCATTTCTCCATCGCTGCCGGCGATTTGGCGCTGGCCGATGCGGGGCTGCAAAGCGAGGACCTGCCGAAAGACCGGACAGCCGTGCTCGTCGGCTCAGGCATGGGCGGCGTGACGACCTTTTACGACAATGCGGTTTTGATGCATACACGCGGTCATCGCCGGATCTCGCCGTTCTTCGTGCCTGCAACCATTTCCAATATGGCCTCCGGCTTGATGACGATTCGCTACGGCACGCGTGCCGCCAATTTTGCCATTGTTTCGGCCTGCGCAACCGGCGCGCACAGTGTCGGTGAAGGCTTTCGCATGATTCAAAACGGCGAAGCGGATGTGGCGATTGCGGGGGGAGCTGAAGCAGCCAATATACCGGTTTGTATCGCAGGATTCGCCGCCGCTAAGGCACTTTCGCTCCGCAACGATGATCCGGCGGCAGCCAGCCGCCCTTTTGATGCTGACCGTGATGGCTTCGTGATGGCCGAAGGCGCTGGCGTGCTGATTTTGGAGCGAGAAGAAGCGGCAATTGCCCGCAAGGCTAAAATCTATGGCTACCTGTGCGGTATCGGCTACTCGTCAGACGCCTACCACCCGACTGCACCCTCAGCCGATGGCGCTGGCGCAGCGTTGGCCATGCAGCACGCGATCGACGATGCCGGCATTAGCGCGCGCGATATCGGCTATATCAACGCGCACTCTACTTCGACTCAAGTCGGCGACAAAGCAGAAGTGGCGGCCATTCGAACAGTGCTTGGCAGCGCAGTAAACGACGTAGCGGTCAGCTCAACGAAGTCGATGACCGGCCATTTGCTCGGCGCTGCCGGTTCAGTTGAAGCGGCTTATGCTTTGCTCGCGTTGCAAAATGGACAGTTGCCACCGACGATCAACTTGCAGAATGTCGACCCGGAGTGTGAACTCAATCACATCGCCAACCGCCCGCGCGAAGCGAAGATTGAATATGCGTTGTCCAACGCATTTGGATTCGGCGGCACCAACTCTGCGCTGGTTTTCTGCAAGGCGTAGTAGGTGTCCAATTGGTCCTTTTTCCAGCATACGCTGCAGAAAGTGCAGGAAGAGTGGAAGAAATTGTCGCGCCAAGCTTTGGTTTGGCCAGGTTAAAATGAGTTTTGATACTCTACCTATCAATTTTCATCGTGAGTTGAACTACATTCCTTATAAAAATGGCCGGAGCGATCCGGCTTTTTTTATGCCCGTTTTATGAGATTTGGCTGGATAGTTTTGGGCTAAGAGTCTGTCCTGTTTGAAGTTGAAGGAAACATAAAAACAGCCTGCCCGCTTAATTAAATTAAGTTTAGTGCTGTTTTTGTTTAAAAAAATAAAATAAATATTGCGATCTGCGTTTTTTTTGCTTATTGTAGCCGCTAATTCATTTACGTCCAAAATGATGACAGGACTGTGCGATGCATGCTGACAAATTGGATCAAATCGATCTTGAAATTCTAAAGATTCTGCAGCTAAATGGCCGGACCAAGCGCAACGAGCTCGCCGAACGCGTTGGGCTGACCAATCCTGCAATCAGCGATCGGCTCCGCAAGCTGGAGCAGCATGGTGTCATCCAGAAGTACACCACTATCGTTGATGCTGAAAAAGTTCAACTCGGCGTCATGGCTTTCATCTTTGTAATGGTGGAATCGTCCACCTATTTTCAACAGGTGATCGTCAATGCCGAGAAGCATGACGAAATTTTGGAATGCCACGCTGTCACCGGCGGAGGTTCACATTTGCTCAAGGTTCGCACGCAAAGCACAATCACCCTGGAAAAATTGCTCTCTCAAATTCAAGCCTGGGAGGGTGTGAAAAATACCATAACCAATGTCGTTCTATCCAGCCCGAAAGAAACAACGGCATTGCCGCTGGATCATCTTTTGGCCAATCCAAATTAATCGAAAGGAGCAGAGGAATGTCTTCAGTTTTGACCAGAACTGAATCACGTCAATCATTCGTTTCAAATCATACAAACGGCGCCAATGGCAACGCGAACGGCAAAAATAGCAGCCGTCTGATCAATCAATACGGATTGAATACATTTAACGAAGATGTCATGCGCGACAAGCTTCCCAAAGAGGTGTACCGCAAATTGCAGGACACCATTCAAAAGGGTGCTCGCCTCGACGAAAACGTCGCCAATTCCGTGGCGCATGCCATGAAAGAATGGGCGCTCGAAAAGGGCGTGACCCATTTCACGCACTGGTTCCAGCCGATGACCGGCCTGACCGCTGAAAAACACGATTCCTTCCTCGATATCGATTTTGACGGTCAGCCTGTCGAGCGATTCAGCGGCGATAAATTGATTCAGGGTGAGCCGGACGCATCGAGTTTTCCAAGCGGCGGCATGCGCACAACGTTTGAAGCGCGCGGCTACACCATGTGGGATCCGTCCAGCCCGGCCTTTATCGTTGATGGGCCACACGGCGGCATTCTCTGTATCCCATCCGTGTTCATTTCATACAACGGTGAGGCCCTCGATAAAAAGACGCCCCTGCTGCGTTCCATGCGTGCTCTCAACGAGGCAGCGCGCGAGCTGCTAACGCTTTTCGGCAAAAATGTCGATAAGGTGAGCACAACCCTCGGCCCGGAGCAGGAGTACTTTCTGGTCGATAAAAATCTCTACGCTCAACGTCCCGATCTCATTCTTGCCGGTCGCACGCTGATCGGTGCACAGCCTCCGAAGGGACAGGAAATGGAAGACCATTATTTCGGCAGCATTAAAGAGCGCGTACTCGCGTTTATGCAACTGGCAGAAAAAGAGTTGTATAAACTCGGTATTCCGGCCAAAACCCGTCACAATGAAGTGGCGCCGCATCAGTTCGAGTTAGCGCCGATTTTCAGCGAAGCGAATATTGCAGCTGACCGCAATCAACTGGTGATGGAAACACTGAAGAAGGTGGCGAATCGTCTTGATTTGGCTTTGTTGCTGCACGAAAAGCCCTTTGCGGGTGTGAATGGCAGTGGCAAGCATGTCAACTGGTCGATTGTCGATTCGGACGGTAATAATTTGCTGGAACCGGGCCATACCCCTGAAGAAAATCTGCAATTTTTGGTGGTGCTGGTTGCTGTTTTGCGGGCTGTACACCAATACGCTGATTTGCTGCGTGCCTCGATCGCCTCTGCTGGTAATGATCACCGGCTGGGCGCAAACGAAGCACCGCCAGCCATCGTTTCGGTGTTTTTGGGTGCCACCCTCAGCCGAATCCTCGATGCGATCGAGCAAGGCAACAGCGAACAGAGCAGCGCGAAAAAGATCATCGATCTCGGTATTGCCAACCTGCCAAAAATCATGCAGGACAACACCGACCGCAATCGCACTTCGCCATTTGCATTTACCGGCAATAAATTCGAATTTCGCGCGGTTGGCAGCTCAGCGAGTATTTCGATGCCAGCCACATTTCTAAATGCAGCAGCGGCTGAATCGCTGAAATATTTCCATGATGCGATTGCCGTTGAACTGAAGAATAACAAGGACCTCAAGGTGGCCTGTCTCGCCGTGTTGAAAAAGGAAATTGCTGCCACCAAAAACATCCGATTTGAGGGCAATAACTACTCGGAAGAATGGGTTGCGGAAGCAGCAAAACGCGGCTTGCCGAATCTGAAAAATACGGTCGAAGCGCTGCATTCCTTGCGCGATCCGAAAAATATCAAAATGCTCACGGATATGCGCGTCTACACCGATGCTGAACTGGATTCGCGTTTTCACACCAAGCTCGAGCAGTTCTGCAAAACCATATCCATCGAGGCGGAGACGCTTGAATCTCTGGCCAAAACAATGGTTTTGCCCGCAGCGATCAGCTATCAGAATTCATTGATCGAATCGGTGCGCGGCCTGAAAGAATTGGCGGAAGTACTGGAGTCTTTCGATGGCTTGCCGGAGCAGGTCGATTTGCTGAAGACAGTCGCAGTTGAGATCAGCGCCTTGAAAAAAGCGTTGGGCGAGTTGGCGGCTTGTGAGGAACATGCCGAGGGCATCGAAGATTTGAGCTCACGTGCAGACTATGTGGTCAACCATACCCGCAAGTTGCTGGATGATGTGCGCAGTCACTGTGATGTGCTCGAAGAGTATGTCCCCGATTCGCTTTGGTCGCTGCCGAAATACCGTGAGTTGTTATTTGTGATGTAAGAGCCACGCCAAACCAGATGGACAAAAGGCCGGTCAATGTACCGGCCTTTTGTTTTTGAAATACAAGGCAGATGGCTAAGGGGAGTGAATGCTGCTATGCAAATGGAGCAGGGTCAAGACCGTTTAGTTAAGAAACTCACCATACCATTCTGGAAAGACTAACGAAAAGGTGATCTTTGCCATTCTGAACGCAGTGAAGAATCTCATCCTGAGCGTAGAACATGAGATTCTTCGCCGCTTTGCGACTCAGAATGGCCCACTCGATGGTTTTTTCGACAGTCTCGGAAGAATCTACTTTGCATCATTGCCAAGCCTGAGCTCAAAAAATCGGATATCAGGCAATATAGATGTCACCTTGAATGGTATTGAGCGTAGACGTGCTATCCCAAAACATAGTATTCTGGAGCAAAGATGCAATATGCGTTAGAAGCATGGCGCGCCATAATCCCACAATCAAACACTCCGTTCGGGATAACCATCTTTCGCTCAGCCCTTACGACTTTGTCTACTGCTTTTTCAATAACGAGTTATCGTCAATCCGGTATCCTATTGGCTTTGCGCGGCCCAGAAGATCGCGTTGAAGACCAGCTTGTAAGCGCCGTGTGTCATAGCGCGAAATTGCGGCGCCATCGAGAAAAGCACCACGCGGCCATTGCCGATCTGCTGTACCGCAATCGAAGCTTTGCCCTGCAAATGCTCAGGGCCAAGCAGAAAGCCACTCAGGCGCGGATCGTAGTCAACATAATTGCCCGGAAAATCCGGCACAGGCTGGGTGGTCGCTTTGGGGATAAAAGCCGGCCCCCAGCGATTCATCACCGGCAATTTATCAGGCAGCCCGTACGCCAGTGGGCTGCTCGCATCCAACTCGGTCAAAACCAGGCTGCCCGGTGCAAAATAGTCGCGAGCCGAAAGCTCCGCCAGAGCATTGCTCACAGGGAGCTGCAAAGCTGAAGCCAACGTCATGCTCGTGCGCCCGAAAGCTACAAGCATACCGCCTGCTTCTACAAAATCTTTCAGTGCAGCAACGCCACGATCGCCAAGTCCGCCACGATACTGCTGCGGCCAGTTGGAACTGCCACGCAGCAATTCCCTTTCGGAAATGCCATCCGCAAAAATAATGATATCGACACGTTCATTGAGTTTGCCAGCCAAAACGTCGCTGTGACGCAGCGTTTCATTTTCCAATTGCCATTGTTCCAAAACATGGCGTGTCCACCCGGCATCCATCACGCCACCCCATGGCTCGTAAAGGCCGATACGCGGATTGTGCAATGCGTGTTTTTGCGCCTCTGCCATCACACTTTCGTCAGCGGCAATAGCGCTAAAATGCCATTTACTAGCGAGCTTTTTGAGTGCATCGCTCAATTGAGTATGTGGCGCAATCCAAAATGCGCCTGCAGGCACATCAGCACCGGCGGCAGTTACTTCGCTGACCAGGCGACTGACGGCGAAACCGTCATCGAGCAAAGCGTCCGCTGCCGCAAAGGCTTCGTTGCTGTTCGGCAAAATCAGGTATCCCGCTCCGGAGCCCGAAAGGGTTGCCGCGAATCGTATCTCTTTGCTGACCTTCGACAAATCGGCTTGAAACGGTTCTTCAACCTGCACCGCATCGACGCCCATCATCATCGGCAAAGTCTGGGCTGTGACATCATACGGCACCACCGGTGGATCTTCCGGATTGCGGCGCAAATCCGGGTACTTCTGAATTTCTAACAGTGTTTTTGCCCATGCACCGTACGGCTGGCGCAGCAACACCACGTAGCTGCCACCGGAGAACTGTTGTCCTGCTGCAGAGAATGCCTTGTTGGCGCGCATAATCTCGATCTCGCCACGCTGCAAGGCCTGCAGCAAGCGTGCCAGCGAGCTCGGATCGTGCTGCTCGGCCGGAAACACGAACGCGTATGGCCAGCCTTGGCCGTCGACCGCCCACTTAAACGCTCGATATTGAGCCAGATTGTAGCCGGCCGGATCGCCTGCCACCAGATTGATGGCCGCCATTGAGGCAGAAAGTTGATACTCGACCATGGTCCGAAATTTCCAGTCGCCGCCGGGCCACGGCAGTGGAAAATTCCAGCTTTTTTTCAGTGGATCGTAGGTGCCGGTGCCGCCGCGGCCACCGCGAAATTCTTCTGCCCGCACAGTGCGTTTGCGGGCGAAATTGGCACTGGCTGTTTCGGTCAGTATCCGGGCGGTGCTGCGGTAAATTTGATAAGCACGAGCCGGGGTAAAAAGATCGAAAATGGCGTTTTGCACAACGCCACCTTTGCCTTCCGATGTCATGCGAAAGCTCATGGCCGTGCCGACCATGGCCATCGTGCCCATGACCTGCGGCGAGGTGTTGTCGTCGTAGGGATCTTGGTACGGTGGCACAAAAATACGCGCGCCGGTGGCACCCATTTGATGCATTTCGTGCGAATAGACCGGGTGCCAGTCGTTGTGAATTTTTTGTGCGGTCAGGCGTTGCTCCGGAAAATGCAGCAAAACCCAGTCGCGATTGTTGTCGTGACCGATATAGGTGTGGTACAGCCACGGCATCCGGCCTTCGTAGTTTGTACCCATGTGCGCGTCATACCATTTTTTGATTTTGACCTGGCCATCCGGATTGGCGCTTGGACTGATCAAAATGATAGTGTTCTGACGCATGCGTTGCACTTCGGCAGACTCTCTGGTGACCAGCATGTACACCAATTCCGGTATGACTTGCGCGGTGCTGATTTCGGTGGTGTGAATCGATGAGGTGTGGAAGACCACCGCCGGCAGTTCCGCAGCCAACTTTTCAGCGTCCTTTTCCGAAAGGATCCGCGGATCGCTCAAACGGTGGCGCTGGCGTTTGATTTCGTCGATGCGCTGCAAATTCTCCGGCGCAGAAATGGTCAGCAGCACAAACGGATTGCCATCAGTGGTTTTGCCGAGCTCGGTGTACAAAATTCGATCCGATTGCTTTGCCAGTTGCTGATAGTATTTCAGGCCATTGTAGAAATCGATGATCTGGCCTTCAGCGCCCATTTGATGGCCAAAATGCTGTTCCGGCGTGAGCAAATTTTGCGCTAACAAAACGGCGGGCAGTAAAATGAGCACAGAAAAAGCCTGGATTGACTTCATGACACTCCCTCTTCTGTTGTTTCAAGCATGGTTTTGATGCAGCAATCAATGTCATAAAGTTAAGCCAAACGTCCTTCATGCCGAGCGGAGTCGAGGCACGCTTTCACGCTCAACAAGTCACCCTTCGACCCCGCTCAGGGTGAAGAAAAACCTTAAAGTAACGACATTGATGCAGCAGTGTACACTTTTGACTTTTTCACTTCAAGCTAAACAGAACAAGCGCATTTTGTGGGGCAAATTTTGCCGGAGAAATAGGTCTATTAGGGCAGGCGGACTGGTCGGAAATGCATTGCGCCGGGTGCGCAGTCGGATTTATCTTTGCAAAAATTTGACTTCACCATAGCTGACAGGAGTGAAGCGATGCGAAAAGGAATTTGGACAATTTTGATGCTGGCTGCCTTTTTTATAGGCTGCGACGACGATGACCAGGGTAAAACTGGCGACATCGCCGAGGAACAGCCCGAAGCCTATAGCCTCGATGGCACGCCGCTCTACCCGCTGACATTTGATGCCGAACGCCAGGCTGAGCTGGAGCGCAATTTGGCCGAGGCGCAAGCCGCGTTCGATGCTGATCCGGACGATCCGGAAAATGTTATCTGGCTTGGCCGCCGCACTGCTTATTTGGGGCGCTACAACGAAGCGATTAAAATTTACACGGCGGGGTTGAACCTTTACCCGGATAATTACAAAATGCTGCGGCATCGTGGCCACCGCCATATTTCGATCCGAAAATTCAAGCAAGCCATAGCCGATTTGGAGGTCGCTTGTCAGCTCATCGATGGCGTACCGGATGAAGTCGAGCCGGATGGCCAGCCAAACCAACACAATATTCCCACCAGCACATCGCACTCCAATATCTGGTACCACCTCGGCCTGGCCTATTATCTCGATGGCGATTTCGAAAGCGCAGTGCGCGCCTACCGCGAGTGCCTGAAATTCTCCCAAAATCCGGATATGCTGGTTGCCACCAGCGACTGGCTGTACATGAGCCTGCGCCGGCTTGGCCGGATCGATGAGGCCATTGCCGTGCTCGAACCGATCACTGCCGACATGAACATACTGGAAAATAACGCCTATCACGACCGCCTGCTGATGTACAAAGGCTTGAAATCGCCGGAAGATTTGCTCGACCTGGAAAAAGAAGACGATTTGCAGATGGCGACTTACGGCTACGGCATCGGCAACTGGTATTTGTACAATGGCGAAGTCGAAAAAGCCACTACCATCTTCAAGCGCGCACTCGAAGCGAGCTACTGGCCGGCCTTCGGTTACATCGCCGCCGAGGCGGATTTGTACCGGCTGGGAGTGGGGAAATAATACTTTTTTGCGAAAGGATATCTTTGATGAAGCGCACACTATATCTGATCATTATCAATGTTGTTCTGCAAACAGGTCTTGTCAATGCCCAAAATTTCGAATATTACCCCAACGCCCGGTACGACAATGCCATCCCGACGCTCGAACAGGTGGTCGGGCACAGTTGGGGCGAAAAGATCACCATGCACCACGAAGCCGTGCAATATTTGAAAGCCCTGACCGCCGCATCGCCGCGAATCCGAATGGTGCAGTACGGCGAAACCTGGGAAGGCCGCGCACTTTATTATTTGATCGTGGCGTCCGAACAAAACATGGCGCGCATCGAGGCGATCAAAGATGCGATGCAGAAGCTGGCCGACCCGCGCCGCATTTCTTCCACTGAAGCACAAAACTTGATCGAAAGTATGCCTTCCGTGGCGTGGCTGGCCTATGGCGTGCATGGCAATGAAATCTCCAGCACAGATGCCGGCATGCTGGCGGCGTATCATTTCGCAGCGGCACAGAACGACTCGCTTGCCGATTTGGTGCTGCAAAACAGCGTCGTCATCATCGATCCGATGCAGAACCCGGATGGCCGAGATCGCTTCGTCAACTATTTCCGCCAAACCCGGGGACGTTGGCCCGATGCCGACCAGCAGGCTGCCGAGCACCGCGAAGACTGGCCCGGCGGCCGCACCAATCACTATTTTTTCGATATGAATCGCGATTGGTTTGCGATGACCCAGCCGGAAACGCAGGGGCGGGTGCGTGCTTTTCTCGAATGGTATCCGCAGGTTTTGGTCGATTTGCACGAAATGGGTTCGAATTCCAGCTACTATTTCGCCCCGCCCGCCGATCCGCTTAACCCTGAAATGCCGCAATCCCAAATCCAGTGGCTCCGCAAGTTTGGCCAAAACAACGCCAAATGGTTCGACCGCATGCAATTCGATTATTTCACCCGCGAAGTCTTCGATTCCTTCTATCCGGGCTATGGCGAGGGCTGGCCCATGATTCATGGCGCGATTGGCATGACCTACGAGCAAGCCTCAGCAAGAGGCCTGGTGGTCAAACGCGACGATGAAACCACCATGCACTATCGCGACACTGTGCAGCGCCACTTCATCGCCTCGCTATCGACGGCGGAAAATACCGCGCGCCATCGGGCGGACTTGCTGCGCTATTTTTATGAATACCGGCAATCGGCTATCGAAGAGGGCGGAAAGGAGACGATCAAAGAGTTCATCATCGCGCCGGGTAACGATCCGCAGCGCGCCCGCAAGCTTGCCACGCTGCTGGTGAAGCAGGGCATCGAGGTCAAACAAGCGCAAAAGCCGTTTGAAAATGGCAAAGTTCGGGATTATCAAAGCGGCGAGGCGAGCTCGAAGCAATTTCCTGCCGGCAGCTATGTGGTTTCGTTGGAGCAGCCTGCCAAACGGATGGCGAAAACACTGTTGGCAAAAGAAGTGAAAATGGATGAGGCTTTTATTCAGGAGCAGATTCGCCGCAAAAAGAAGCGGCTCGGCGACCAGATTTACGATGTGACTGGCTGGTCCCTGCCATTGCTGTACGATGTCGAATGCTATCGTGCCGAGCAGGCATCACGGGGCGAGTTCAGCCTGTTCGATACGGCGCAAGATGCCGGTGGCGCTGTCAAGGGTGGCACGGCGAGCGTGGCTTACTTGCTGTCATGGGGCTCGAATGCAGCAGCAAAGGCGCTCGCCGCACTGCATCGCCACGATGTGCGCGTGTTCAGCAGCGACAAGCCGTTCACGCTCAACGGCAGGGCCTATCCGTCTGGTTCGCTGATCGTCAAGACCAAAAATAATCCCGACAATCTGCATGAATTGTTGACGGATGTCGCCACCCAGACCGGCGTCGAATTCGAGGCCACCAACAGTTCCTGGGTGGATGACGGCGTGAATTTTGGCTCCGGCAATGTGCAGTTTTTGAAAAAGCCCAAGGTCGTTTTAGCCTACAATTCCCCGACCTCGGTGTATTCGGTCGGCTGGACGCGCTTTTTGATCGAGCAGGAGTATGGCTATCCGGTCACGATTATGCATGCCGAGCAATTGGGCGGTGCGGATTTGTCGAAATACAATGTGCTGATATTGCCGGACGCCTGGGGCGGCTACAACGGTTCGCTGGGCAGCGGAGATAAAATCAAGGATTGGATTCGTGCGGGTGGTACGCTCATCACTTATGCGCGCGCCACGCTTTGGCTGACGGATGAGAAAGTCGGCTTGCTGGCGACCAGCCGCGAGTTGAAAGGCGGCGAGCCGGACAAGCCAGAAAAAGAGCCGAACGGCAAAAGCAAAGCGGCGGACAACAAGCCCGATCTCAGTAAACCCTTCGATGTCGAAAAAGAGATTCAGCCGGACAAAGAGCTGCCCTTCGGCGTAGCCGGCGCGATTGCGCGCATCACGCTGGACACCGAGCACTGGCTGGCGTTCGGCTACGACGGCGACACCAACGTGATGCTGGCGAGCAACAATATTTTCACGCCGTTAAAGCTGGACAAGGGCACCAATGTCGGTTTGTACAGTGCGGGTGAGAATTTGATTTTGAGTGGCTTTATTTGGGAAGAGACCAAAAAGCAGTTGGCCAACAAGGCTTATCTGATGCACCAGCGCAGCGGTCGTGGCCATGTGGTGGCTTTTGCGGAAGACCCAAACACCCGCGCCTTCGTCGACGGCACCAACCTGCTGCTCATGAATGCGATCTTCTTCGGACCGGCACATTGAGAGGGCAATAAGCAATCAAATGGAGATCCGACATGATTTGTTTTTCCTGGTTGCTTATGGTACAACTTTTTTAAAGTTGAATGTATAACTGACCAGGCTATCTTGCTCAAAACCGGTAATCGTTCGCCGGTAATGGTTTTCGTCATCGAAAAAATAAACGACTTTATAGGGATTTTTGTAATCGCGATTTTCAAAAACGATTGAATCCGGTTGGACGTTTGTGGCTTTGAAGATTTTGGGAGTTGAATCTTTGATCACGGTAAAAAGGATCAAGTCGTCTTTTACGCGCTCGATCTTGGAATGTGCGCGATAGGATGTGTCGGTTTTTTCGAAATAAAATGCTTGCTGAATGAGCCAGCTGTCTGTGCCGATTGTCCAGGTTTCGTGCAGGTCACCCGACCAGGCCCTGGCTTGCCAACTGCCGACCAGGTGGTGAGCGATTTTGTTATAAAAATGTTCGTTCTTTTTGCTCTGCTGGCCTGTTTGAAAAAGGCTCAGAATGAGCATAAAGGTGGTAAAAGGAGTCATGGTATTGACCTGTTTTTGGGTTTAAAAATGAGCAAATTCTTTCGAGAAATCACTCTTCGACCCTACTCGGGTTGACAGAAAAGCCTTATCTGATTAGTATTGGGCCTGGCCGGTCAATAAGGCCAAGGTATTTCCGGGTCATAGTCAAGGACCTTCACCGTTGGCAACCTTTTGCGATCCACATTGACACCATGCTTAAAAACAGAGGAGATCTTCCGAAGATTGCCGATGTCGTCCAGTGGGTTCGCGTCAACAATGAGAAGGTCGGCCATCTTTCCAACCTCTATCGTGCCTTTCCTGTCTTCCAGATGATAGGCGGCTGCGCCATTTCGGGTTGCGGCGATAAGGATGTCCATAGGAGAGGCTCCTGCATCCTGGAGTCCGATCATTCGATCGAAATGAGCACGACCCAAACGCCCCCAGACCGTTGGTCCCAGGTCAGCGGCTTCCGGTCCCTGATCGGTGGCAATCGTGAACGGAATAGCCGCATCGAGCCATACGCGAATTCCTTCTGACAATTGCTCATAGGTTGTCCCTGCATAACCCTGTTGCCGATACAGCATGATCTCGTTTAGCGCAGGGTCGTCCGTCAACCCGGATGTCCATTGCTGATACTTTTCGATTTGTGATCGCTCGGGAACCGCCATCAATCCTGAAAGCAGATTCATATCCTTGATCAGGCTGATTAGTTCGATGATAGCCGCTTTTTGCGGTTCAGAGACATTCAACCAGGATGGACTCATCACATTCGGGTGTTGAAGCAGATCAGGTTGGAGTCGAATGGCCTGGCGCAGGCTGGCAATGGTGAGGGTATGCGTTTGGAAGGGGAGCCCGGCTTTTCGGATTTCGCTTACCATGGCGTCGAGCACTTCATCCGAAAACATCAAGGGTTCAACCGGGGCAATCCCGTGCGCACTGATTCCCAGCTTCACAAAATCGACGCCCCTTGCGATATAGGCGCGCATCGCATCAGCGGCTTCCTTGGGCGTAAGTGCCATGAGCTCAGGCCCCATGCCGGCTTCCCACAACTGGTTGATCCGGTCCTGAATGACTGGCGTGACCCAATCGCCATACCGGAGAGATTTTCCTCGAAGACCCCATCCTCCCATAAAGTACGGTGAAAACGGCCCTCCTGTGCCGATGATGTTACCAGCAATAAGTACATCGCTGGCCATGAATTCGCCGCTGTTGATTCGGTCACGAGCCAACAGCAGAGGCTCCAACGGACCCCACGTATCAGCCAAGGTTGTGAGACCGTATTTCAAACCGATTTGGGCCGACTGAATCGCGATTTCTTCCAGTCTGTCTTCATACTTGATGTAGAATTCCGGGACGATGTTCAAGATCAAATGGACGTTAGTATCGATGAGACCAGGTGTTACCCATTTTCCGCTGATATCAATGACTTCATAGGAGTCCAGGTCTTTTCCATCAAGATCACGTCCCACATATTGAATGACTCCGTCTGCCATGAGGATCGTTGTATTCTCTTGTGGCGGAGCACCGGTCGCGGATATGACCGTTCCGCCCAGCAGCGCAATGCGCGATTGACGAGCCTGGGCAGACACCGCTGAAAGCGATAGGAGCAGCACCAGGCTGCAGAGCAAGATTGCAGAAGTAGACCAACTTATCTTGAATGGAGTTATGAATGATCTGGCAGAGGGTTTTTGAGTAGATGTGTCGAAGTTCTTTTGAGGAAATCCTTGTCGTTTAGGAAGTAAAGCTGATTGCATATTAAGAATAATGGTTCAGATTCACGTGTGGTTAATTGTATATCGTGCGGCCAAATACTGGCATCAAGGTTATCCATATCTGAAATAAATGCCCAATGTTAACCACTAGTACCAATTCTGGACCTATTTTTTGTGGCTGTAAATGGACATTTTCACAAAGGTTCACTCGGGCAAGTTGCCCTTCAGGTCACGATCAGCAACCAGTTGAAGCCCCATTTTCGCGCACCTCACCGCGTGCCCTTGATCGGAATGTTCGCCACCAGCGCGACGGTGCGTTTGTCGCCATCCAGTGAGATTTCCATGCCGCTGGTGTCGATCTCGACATATTTTTCGATCACTTGCAGTAACTCTTCCTTGAGCTTGTCGAGAAGCTGCGGATTGATGCTGGCGCGGTCGTGCATCAGCACCAGTTGCAGGCGCTTTTTGGCACTCTCTTTCGAAGTTTTTTTGGAATTGAAAAACCAGGCCATGATGGGTGTACCTTGTTTTTAATGTAATATTCAAATTTTAATTTGGGCGACCGGCCAGTCGCTCCGACGCCAAATCAATTGCTGGAAATCATGCTTTTTAGGCGATTGAAAAAGCCACTGTCGCTGCTGAGCTCGATAAACGGCACATCTTCGCCTTCCAGCCGGCGTGCGATGCGGCGGTAGGCTTCGCCGGACAGCGATTTGCCGTTCATCACCACCGGCTCGCCCTTGTTGGAGGCTGAGACGATGGCGGAGTCTTCCGGGATGATGCCGAGCAGCCGGATTGCCAAAATCTCTACCACATCCTCCTGATCCAGCATTTCACCCTTTTTGATCAAATTCATGTCCATGCGATTGATGATCAATTGCGGTGAGCCTTTCTCGGCCGCTTCCACCAGGCCGATGATGCGATCAGCGTCGCGCACGGCGGCAACGTGCGGCGTGGTGACGACAATCGCGCTGTCCGCGCCGGCGAGCGCGGAGCGAAAACCGCCTTCGATGCCAGCGGGTGAATCCACCAGCACATAGTCGAACTGTTCGCGCAGCTCGTCGCAGAGCGCTTTCATCTGCTCCGGTTGTACCGCCTCCTTGGTGCGCGATTGTGATGCAGGCAAAAGCGAAAGCCCTTCGACGCGCTTGTCGCGTACCAGCGCCTGACTGAGCTTGCACGCTCCTTCGATCACATTCACTAAATCGTAAACGATGCGGTTTTCCAGGCCGAGCACAATGTCGAGGTTACGCAAACCGATATCGGCATCGATGACGGCGACTTTTTTGCCGCTTAAAGCCAGCGCCGCGCCGAGATGTGCTGTCGTGGTGGTCTTGCCGACCCCGCCTTTGCCGGAGGTGATGACGAAAACTTTAGAAGCCATGTATTATGCCCTTTGTGCTACAAATTTTTCAAAACAGGATTTGATTGCCCGGATGTTGTGATAGCTGATATCGCCGTGCAAATCAATCACTTCTTTTGTGCCGCCCTTCAGGTTCACAACGATCTCAAACAAGCCAATATGCAAATCATCGATTTCTGCGAATTTAATTCTCTCTGTGCCTTTGAATCCCGGTAAGCAGAATTCAAAGGCCCCATTCCCGTAAGCGAAGAAATATTTTGAATTTCTTCGAGCAATCAAACCCTGGACAATAAAAACAATACCCTGTAAAAGCAGGATACCAATGTGCCAATTTTCACCGAGAAATTTCATTCTGAAAGCACCAGTTGCCAAAGCAGGCCATAATTCGATTGAACCAATGATCACGGCAAAAATACCAAAAACAATAAGTGTCCATTGCAATGCCGGATGCTGATTGTACAGACGGATTTTCTGCATAGGTCCCCCATTTTTTCGATTATTTACTCAGAGAGCAATCGATAACTCGTGCTGCTCCATTTGTCGATTACGATTTGGTCTTTTTCAATGCTGGCGAATTCCGAACCGCGACTTTTGCCCGGTTTGTCCTCGGCCCGCGCAATGCGACTCGCAATGCGCAATTGCATGGGCTCGAGTTTCAATGCAGCGATGATACAGTTTTCATTGCCGCCGGCTCCCGCATGCGCAATGCCTCGCAATGCGCCAAAAACCACAATGTCGCCTGCCGAAATGACTTCAGCACCAGCATTGACATCACCGAGAATGACCACGGCTTGCCGGGATTCGTACATTTGGCCGGAGCGCAAGGTTTTGCGAATGATGGCTGCGGGAAGGCTTTCGATAACGGCTATGCTTTGCTGGGTTTGCCGGCCATTTTGCTGGGCTGGAATCGCGGAGCCGGGGTGAGCGGAAGCAGCGCTGATGCGTGAGATGCCAACCAGCTCGGCTGTGGCTACGGTTTCGGGTGAATCGGACTTCAGGCCGACAATTCTCAGATCGTGGGCATTTTGCACGACCTTCATCATTTTTTTCAGATCGACTTCAGTGAGGGCGCGCGCACCCAGGTTCAACGTGACGCCAGCATTGGCAAAAAAATCGCCCGATTCATCGAGCTTTTCGCTGAGCGAAGCGATCATTGTATCGAACGGCAAGGTGTCGTCAATGGCAATCACAAGGCCGGATTTTGTCCCCTGAAAGGCGATGCTGAGTCTGTCAGACATGTCCATATCATCCTGTAAATTTTACGTTTTAACATTACGATTTACAAAAGATTATGTCAAGCATAATTTTTGTGTGAACCGGCGTGTTGTTGACAGGCGATCGTGGCATAAAAAAAGCCCGCATAGTTTCATGCAGGCTTTGAAAATTCGGGGGCGCGTGTTCAGGTACAGAATTACTGCATTACTGCAAAACGTAATTCATTGGATCGATTGCCTGATCGTTGACGAAGATCTCATAATGCAAATGCGGGCCTGTCGAACGGCCGGTGGTACCTACCAGTCCGATAACGTCCCAGCGGTTGACTTTTTGCCCCGGTTTGACAAAAATTTTGCTGAGATGACCATAAAGGGTACGAATGCCTTGTCCGTGATTGATTTTCACAACCCGGCCATAGCCGCGGTTAATGCTGTAGTTGTTCTGCGCAAGTTCGACCACACCTGCGGCCGGCGCATAAACTGGTGTGCCTTTCGGAGCTGCTACATCGAGGCCATTGTGGTGGCGTGAGCGCTTCAGGAAGGGATCACGTCTGTTGCCAAACAAATCCGAGATGCGTCTTTCGCCATTTTGCAGCGGAATGATCGATGGCAGGTTTTTCAGCGCTTCTTTCGAATCGTATTTGGTGTCGATGGCGTCATGCACACGCATGGCTTCGTCCATCTGCATTTCCAACTCGTCGATCAAGCTTGAAATGTGCAGAGAGTCGTTAACGGTATAGGTATCGTCGGTGTAGGCAAGATAATAATCTTCTTCTTTATCGATGACAGGGCCCTCGGTAGAGCTTTGGCCATCGACGATGCGATTGACGGGCTGATAATTTTTTTCGAAATCACTGTCGTCGGTTTTTTGCAGTGCTACCGACTGGTGGTTTGGAGAAACCTTGCGGTCGATTTTAAGGTTATCGATCACGAACGATTTCAGGCCGAGGTCCTTATAGAAGGAATTGAAAAGAAAAAAGGCGCCGGTAATGACAAGCAACAATCCCAAACCGATCACTACGCCAAACAGCAGCAATCGCCGCCAGCTCACTTCAAATTGACGATAGTGGGAAGTCGATCCGGAGAAAACTTGCACCCTCACGCGTCTGTCATGCTTCTTCATATTTGTATCAAATCTGTTAGTTCTACCTCAAACGATTTTTGCATCAATGATGCATCTTAAGACTTTGTGCGTGACAAAGCTTCCCAAAATACGATGGAGCTATGCAAATGGTCTGTTTTGGAAAAATAAGTCGAGAAAATAAAGGATTCAATGAAATATTTCAAGTTTTTTCTTTTTTCGTCCTTTTCGCAATCTTTAAAAAGGCAGGCAAAAACTCCTGAAATTGTTGAAAATGCGTTCATTGATTCGTGTCGATTGTCATATTACCAGTTCCCACACAGGCAAGCGTTTTGCGAAAAGACACCAATATATACGTAGGTGGTTGGAAAAATGCGGATTGCAAGTGTGGCATCCCGGCTCTTTTTTACGCTTTTTTTACAGAGATACGGCCCTTGCACTCAGGACAGGTCTGCCAAAGCCTGTTTGGTTCTGAACTTCGCTATACATGACCTTGCCGAAACACGCTTTCTCTCTTATCATAGTACAAATCGTTTCGTCCCGAGCCTGTTTTGTTCATGTTGACTAATGCAGGCGAAACGGACGCAGTTCCTGACTTATTTCGTGAATCCATGATTATTAGCGAGATCCATAGGAGTTTTTATGATTAAAATTGCGACGCTGCTCGGTACCAGCCGTCCTGGAAATTATACCGGCAAGGCGCTGGCGATTGTGCAGGACCAATTGCAAAAAATGGCGAATGTTGAGCCAATTGAAATTGATCCAGCGCGGTTGCAATTGCCGTTTCCGGGGCAAAAAAGTGAAACAGGTGATGAAAAATGGCTCCAGCAAGCAGTGAAAAATGCAACCGCAGTGATCCTGGCGACACCTGAGTATCATGGCAGTTTTGCTGCCACAACCAAGCTCATGCTTGAAAATATGGGCTTCCCTTCTGCACTGCGTGGCAAGCCGGTCGCGTTGCTGGGCGTCGCTGCCGGACAGATCGGCGCGATCAAATCGTTGGAGCAGTTGCGCAGCGTCTGTTCTCATGTCGGCGCATTGGTGCTGCCGGGGCCGGTTTCAATCGCCAACGTTAAATCTGTCTTCGATGAGAGTGGTGCGTGCCGCGATGCAAAAGTCGATCAGCGCCTGCGTGGGTTGGCAGCGCAGCTTGTCGATTATATCCACAATCATATCTGTCCGAAGTATACGCTTGAGCAGATGGTTCGTGAAGTGGCTTGAATCAGGGCCGTTCAGAAAAGGAATTGCAGTGGCGCAAACGCAGCCGCGACAAAGGATGGATTCTTGGGCGTTGCGACCCTGTTTCAACACAGATCAACATGTAAGTTCAAGCTCAACGAAGAAGCGAAAAGCTAACGCATTGAGCGCATGGACAACTCAGCCTCGCTTGTGCGTCATCCAGAAATAAACTGGCAAGCCGGCAAGCATTAAAAGCAGGCCATAACCGATTACCTCCAGGCCTGAGCCGATAATCGCGAAGAGCGAGAAGGACAGCGCACCTATAGCGATGAAAATCGATTTCCAATTCAGAGCAGCACCATCTGTGGCTTCGCGCTTTTGCAGCACCAAATCGGCCAAGGCGGATGCAGTGTACGGCACCAACGTGGCCAGCGTGGATAGCAAAATCATCAGCTCAAAAGCTGCAATCAGCCCCTTTGTGTAGTTCAGCATGATGAGCACAGTTGCGAACAGTGAGGAGACGGCGAGGGCGGTAGCTGGTGCATCGTTTTTGTTGAGTACGGCGAGCCGGGCGGGAAACATGCCGTCGAGCGCGGTGGCGCGCAGCACTTGCCCGGTGAGCAAAATATTGGCGTTGAGTGCCCCCATGAGCGAAACCAGCACACCGATACCGACAAATTTGGTGCCCCAGTTGCCAAAGATGCGCGCAGCCGCATCGGCAAAGGGGGAAGTTGATTGGGCAAGGTCTGTCGTCGGTATCAGCGCCATTACGCCAAGGGTCGCGGCGATGTACACCAGGGTTACGGTCAGCGTGCCGGTGGTCAGTGCGCGCGGGATGGTGCGCTGCGGATCGACGACATCGTCCGCTGGGATTGTCGCGGCTTCGACGCCAATGTAAGCCCACATGGTGAGCATGACCAAGCCGGTCATCATCAGCGGGAAGGACTGGTTGCCCGGATTGCCTGAGGGAACGGTGGTAACATCGCCAACAGCAAAGCCAGCCACGGCGATCACAAAAAGCGGCACCAGCTTGAGCAGTGTGGTGATGAACTGGACAGCTCCAGCCGAGCGAACGCCTGCGACGTTGACGCCGGTGAACAGCCAGATAGCCGCAATCGAAGCAACAGCACCGGCAAATGGCCTTGCTGCAAGCGATGGGATGAACACATTCAGATAGCCGGTGAACGAAACAGCCACTGCAGCAACGGCCGACCAGACTCCAATCCAATAACCCCACGCGATCAGAAATGCCGGCAGGTCGCCGAAGGCTGCGCGCGTGTACGCATAAGGTCCTCCGATTCTTGGAATGCGACGCGCCAGCGCTCCAAGCATGACCGCAATGAACAGCGTGCCTGCCCCCGCGGCGATCCAACCGAGCAGACTGTTGCTGCCATATGGCGCGAGTACGGTCGGCAGGGTGAAGATTCCAGAGCCGATCATCGTGCCGACCACCAGCGACCAGGTGCGCCAGAATCCCAGGCTTTTTGTCATCTTGGAACTCGTCAGCTTTTGAAATACTTGTGATTTGCATCAATTGGCTGAATCGGGATGATAGGGACAAAAGCCCGGCAAAGCTATTATTTTTTTACAAAATGTGTATAAGTGTTTGTGTGGCGTTCACTCTGCTGATGCTGCATTTGCCAGCAGCGTTGCCCGGCGAAGGGCGCTCTCGATATTGCTGAAAACATTTTCTTCGCCTATGATTGCCAGCAGGCCGAACTGGCTGAGGGCAGCGAGAGGCTGTTTGTGAACGCCGGATAGAATCAGGTAGGTGTTGTTTTTTCTACAATCTTCAACCGACTCTTTAAGCAGGTTCAAGCCGGTCGCATCGATGGCTGGCACATTGCGCATACGCAAGATGCGCACTTTTGGTGGCTTCTCCAGTCGCCGGATGGTTTCTTTGAAGGCGGAAGCGGCGCCAAAGAAAAATGGCCCGTTAATCTCATAGACTTCAATATCATCCGGAATGGTGAGCTTGAACAAGGAGTCCGCAGAGTCGCCATTGACTGGATCGCGTAGCTCGCGGGTAATCACTTCCACGTTTGTCACGATGGCCATGCGCCGCATAAACAGAATCACGGCCAGAATCATGCCGACCTCGATGGCAATTGTCAGGTCAAAAATGATCGTGAGGGCAAAAGTGGTGAGCAACACAATGACATCGCTGCGCGGACTTTTTAGCATCTGACGAAAAATCCGATGTTCGCTCATGTTGTAAGCGACAACCATCAAAATGGCGGCCAGAGTGGCCATCGGGATATGTTTGATCCAGGATCCTAAGATCAGCATCATCAGCAATAAAGTCACGGCATGCACCAACCCGGCAATGGGCGTTCTGCCGCCATTTTTGATATTGGTTGCGGTGCGGGCAATTGCGCCGGTCACCGGGATGCCACCAAACAGTGGCGAGCAAATATTGGCAATGCCCTGCGCGATCAGTTCGGTGTTTGAGCGGTGCCTGCCACCGATCATGCCGTCCGCGACCACAGCTGACAGAAGGGCCTCGATGGCGGCTAACAAAGCGATTGTCGTCGCTGGCAGGATTAGATTTTGGATTGTGCTGAGCTCGAAGCGTGGTAGCGCAGGTGCGGGAATGTGGGAAGGGATATCGCCAAAACGCGAGCCAATGGTTTCGACATCGAGTTGGGAAAAGTGTATCAGCAGCGTTGTTGCCAGAATGGCGATGATCGAGCCAGGAATCTTGCGATTAAAACGTGGCCAAAGCAGAATGATGGAGATCGCCAAAACCGAAATGAGCAGCGTTGGCAGGCTGGTTATGTGTAAGGATTCAGCATAGGCGGACCATTTCCCGATAAAATCGGCGGGTACGGCCTGCATCTGAAATCCAAAAAAATCGGGAATCTGGCTGCTAAAAATAATGACGGCGATACCACTGGTAAAGCCAACAACTACGGGATAGGGGATGAATTTGATGATCGAGCCGAATTGGGCAATACCCATGAGAATCAGGATGACGCCGGCCATCATAGTCGCGACGATCAGGCCTTGCACTCCATAATTTTGCACAATGCCGTACACGATGACGATAAATGCGCCAGTCGGGCCGCCGATTTGTACCCGGCTGCCGCCAAAAAAGGACACTAAAAAGCCGCCGATAATGGCCGTGATCAAACCCTGCTCCGGTGTGACGCCGGAAGCAATGCCAAATGCAATCGCCAATGGCAGGGCAACAATACCAACCAGAACACCGGCGATAAAGTCATCGAGCAACTGGCGTTGCGTGAGGTGCTTGAAAAGAGTGAAAAATTTGGGTTTGAAGCTGCTCAATCGAAAAAGCTCGCATACGTACGTGCCCAAAAAACATCCGCCTGGTGATGCAATTGCATGCGGAAATTCGGGCAGCGATTATACAAAACTTTTCGATCCAAAAGCAAATGGATTCGTGGGCGATTTTAGCAATTTTGCAAAAACCGTCTGCTTGCAAGAGTGGTGACAGAGCACGTTAACCGTAAACCGGCTGTTTCCATTCTTCTTTTGGGTGGTATTTGCTCTCGCTTGCCCAGCGGATACCACGCTTCATGATTTCCAGCGCCTGTGGCACCTCGAGATGGGCAAGCTGGTGGCCAAGCGATGAGTAGAATATGCGGCCATTGCCATAATATTTTTTCCACACAACTGGCATGACGCAACCGCCTATCCAGCCTGCATGCTCATCGGTAAATGTCGTGGTTGCCAGCACTTTGACGTTCGGATCGACGTGCATGTAGTACTGCTCCGATTTCATTTTGAAGTCGGGAATGCCTTCGGTCACCGGATCGTCATGACCTGTGATTTGCACGCTGTAGTCAATGACGCCGCCGGGGTGCGCGACCCACTGCCCGCCGGTCATAAATTGGTACTCGGTGTTCTGCCGGAAAGCATCGCACATGCCGCCGTGCCAGCCTGCCATGCCAACGCCGTTTTTCACGGCTGCCAGCAAACCAGCTTCCTGCTCTTTGGTGATCGAGCTCATGGTGAAGACCTGGATGATGAGGTCGACCGATTGCATCAGCTCCTGATCCAGATAGGAATCCAGGGTATCGGAAACGGTGACGTTCGCGCCTTCCGATTCGGCCCATGCGGAAATCATCTCGATGCACGCTTTCGGCTCGTGGCCATCCCAGCCACCCCATAGTGTCAGTAGCTTTTTATCTTTTAGCGAGGGTGTTTGCTGCACAATATTGAGCTTGTGCCTGCGCAGCTTGAGCAAGGGTGGCAGCGCGCCGACAGCGAGAATTGCTCGCAAGAAATCACGACGATTGTTTGTTTTTCTCATGACGGACCTCAATTTAATGGGAGTAGACGTTGCTCAAGCTCAAATACTATCGAGTTTTCTCAATAGTATTCTCAATCATTCGAATTGAAATATAAAAGAGCTTTGCGCACTTACAGGCAAACTCAAGCGCAATTTTGCTTTCAGCGCTTGGTTAGGGAGCTACTTCCAAAACACCACACCAATTTGCGCCAAATAGAATAGCAGAAGGCCAAGAATGATTGTTATCAAGTGTGGAAGCATCACCGTTGGCAAAATAAATCTATTAATATAGTAAGGGTTTGTGCCGCGCCGCTCTGGGGGAAGAAAAAATTTGTGAGATGACGCTCCTTTGAGAAGATATCGAGCTTGCGTCCAACACCAATCGATTTGGGGAGAAGATGATGGACTGCCTGAAAGATGTGGGGAGGCACGCAACACTTCAATCTCGCGCATCCTGGGATAATGTTGCATTTGATGACCCTTCATCGCCGCTTCGATGAGCCAGAAGGCAAGAGCGCTAAAAGCAGAAACGAGAAAATATCCTGCCGTACTGAACTGAAAACCGAGTCCAAGCGCTGCAAGGCTCAGGGTTACGCCCCAACTCTTAACTGTGAGTAAACGGGCATCGAAGCTTCCGACGATATCAACCAACTTATAGTATTCGACCAGGTAAGGATCGTCATTCATTTTTATTTCTCCTGCAATAACGATGATAACGTATTTTGTCCCACTAATGACAAGCTCTGCAGTCTGGTGGATTTGATGCACAGCATTTGGTATAACGGCAAGCTTCACCGAAACGCTAGCCCTTGAGAAATCACCATCGGTAGCCAAATCCGCAGCAAGTTGAATATAAGCCCGACCTGTATATGTACAAACGGGGTAGAAATCACCTGGGCCTTCAAATGTGCAACAACGATTAACGAAAGGCAGGGGCAACTGAGCGAGCGATTGGCTGTCTGTACGATTTCAACCGACATCATGTGAGTGATCGAATTTTCTTCTGACCGAAAACAGTCTCAGCGAAGTGAATAATGTCAGCAAGACTGACAAGGCAAAGCAATACAATCCATACTGCAAATCGATGCGGGCATTGATTTGAAATTTGATCGCATAAATGAGAATGCCGACGAAAAGTGCGTCGAGCGCAAAATATTTCAAAAGCCTGGTAGTCAGGATCAATCTTTTTTTGATCTGCTCCAAGCCCGGAAGGTTGGCAGTCCAAACATGTGCAATTGTTGCCAATTTGGCTACTGGCAAGAGAATGCCAAACCCTAAAATAAATAGAAAGATAAGGTATTGTTTTTCAGAAATTAAATACAACATGATCGAGTAAAGGGATAGTGTTCTGCTGAAGAAGATGTATTTGTTAGCGGTAAACAGCGGCGCAAAAATCCCGACTAAAAACAATATCAGCGATGCTACAATGAAAACGCGACTGATTTTGTGCTCTTTCGGGTAGGTGTTTGCAAGAGAAATTTTGTTCATGGTTTAGCAACAGAGTTTTTTTAATGAACAACGCGCGGCTCGACGGGGCTGTGCGGCGAGTGGTAACCGGGCAACTACATATCGCAGCGTTGACTCTACACCTTATCCAAGCCTGCAGAACCGAAAATCGTGAAAATCCGGCTTGAGCCGATGTTAGCTATCTAATGTAACATGGTCGTCTGCGAACATGCCTGATAGATTGTTAATCCAATTTCTGTATGCCTGCTTTTCTATCGATTGTTTCTATTTGTAGGTAGTACTAACCTTGACATTTTGTTCTTATAACGCACATATTGCATGGTGTGCATTGATTCTGGTGAATATGGATAAAACTGAGACATATGTGTTCCTGAAATACCTCTCTCAAACTTAAAATTCATCATTTCGCGTTCAGATTCTGAAATATTCCTTGAGTCATTTTCATAAATGAATTCCAGATTAGGATTAATGTTGAATCTAACAACAGTACTATCTTCATAGATATATGGATTTGTTGAAGGATAAAACATCCCAATGCCAAGTTCCCTGCTAAAGGCGAAAGACTTTCCGTGTATATTGGATAATCTACTTCTTGTTTTTGTACTATCCTTAATAAGATCAAGCCCGTCCAGCCACTTATGCAACTTTGTCGAGTCATTTGGGCTAATTGCTTTAATGCGGACAAAGTATTTGGCTAAGTAATCTACTTCGCCGTCACGGTTTATAAAATTTCCTTCGGGGACACAGATCCAGCCCAGCAATGATAAGCGACTTGATGAATTGGAACTCACTAAAGAGTGCCATTTTTTATCCAACTCGTAAAACTGAACCATAGATTCGTGAACATTATCTTGTATTTTAGCATGTTCAATAGATTTCCATAGCCTTTCATTCATGTGATACAAGTAAGTCAGTGACTGACTATTTGGGTAACGTTTTCTTTTTCTAATTTGATCAGGAAGCAAAGGCGCAAGTAACTCTCCCCAAATATTCAATTCCGCATTCGACTCTGAATAATCTGCAAGTGCATCGAATACTGCCATTCTCGCATCCACGGTCGAACTATCTGAGCTTGATAGGAAATGCCATAGCGCTCTGAAGCCTTCTTCTCGCTGGCTAGCCAATTTTTCAGCTGCGGAACCCGCAAGGCCGGGGATAACGAGGTTTCGCTGCAATTGAACAGTTGATTCTGACCGCTTTTGAGATATCCAGTTGTTATACGTTATCATAGTTCCTACAAGCAGTCCAATGACGCCAAGTGATGTTGGTGTGATAAACTTATCTACGATTCTCCGCCATCCAGAGCTCCATTTTAGTTCATTCTCAATCTTTCTGCGTTCCAGAATCTCTTTGTCTTCCTGAGATTTCGGCTTTTCCCGCTTAGAACTTTTTCTATTTTTCATTTTCATCTATTTTGAGTATCCCAATCAAGTCGCACACTAAATATATATAAACTGATCCGGTATAAAAGCTCGGACCTGAAATTATTGCCGAGGTAATACTGTAGTCATGGTTTATGGCAGCGTAAAGTAACTATTAGACTATAGTTTGTTGAAAATTGAATTTGTAGCATGGAGTGACATGGATTCCCCCTTCGAGAACCACATTTCCTGTGAACTATGGCAAAAATATTGGCAATTGCGGCAGGAATGTCAAGCAAAATGAGGCGGAAGCTATTAGGCCGTGCCCAAGGCTGTGAGTATTTCATTGAAGGGATTTTTATGAAGCCATTGTGATTGAACTTTCATCGTAATCCTTTGGAAGCAAGGTCTGAGTGTGCTCTGGAATTCTTCAATAGGCGGTTTGATTAATACATTGGCGATTTGTTGTACTTCTTCTGCCAACAAATTCCAAACTATAGACTACCTCGCTGCCTCCAAAAGAGCATCACATTTCATTCGCATCTCATTCAGCAGATCCTGAGAATCAGAGTTGGTGGCCAGGTTATATTGTTCGTGGGGGTCTGTTTGTAAATCATACAACTCTTCAAACATAGGCGTCGATTCAATATAGCGGAGATATTTGTAGCGTTGCGTCACCACGCCTTCTGATTTTGGAATGGTTGGATACTCGAACAGGTGTTCATAGAAAAATTCATCCCGCCACGCAGGCGACTTCGCATCGATAAGTGATCGAAGGCTTCTGCCCTGCATTGTTGCTGGAATATCCGCGCCGGCAAGATCAAGCAAGGTTGGCGCAATATCGATATTCAGCGCCATCTCATCCCGCTTCTGCCCCCTTTTTGACTGCGGCAGACGGGGATCGTAGACGACCAATGGTACACGAATGGATTCTTCGTGACCGTACCATTTTCCAGCCATGCCGTGTTCACCGAGGTAAAAACCATTGTCACCCATCAAAATAATGACGGTGTTGTTGGCCTGACCTGATTTTTCCAATTCCTTGCGAATTTGGCCAATCACGACATCCACACCATAGATCAGGCGGTAGTACCCCTTCACGGATTCCTGGAATTTTTCTGGAGTGGAGAATCGAATATCCCATCGCCTGCGGGCTTCATTGTTGCTGGTAAAAAAATCAGGAAAAGCATCATAGAAATAGCTGTCGTCAGCCGTATTGGGTATAGGAATCTCTACGTCATTGTACAGGTCTTTGTAGGCTGGATCGTAGATAAATTGCCTGGGATCGTTGTCCTGTACATGTGGTGCCTTAAAGCTGATCGACAAGCAAAAAGGCTGGCCGGCCGTGGAGCTTTGCAAAAATTCGAGGGCGTTTTCACCGCACATTTGGGTGTAATGCTTATAGTTGCCGTTCTCATCTTTGTGCTCATAAGTGGGTTGGCCGGTCATTGCCTGCCAGTAATCATATTGATCAACTGGTGGATTGCCAACGCCGTACTTGCCGATAAAGCCGATACGGTAGCCTGCTTTTTTGAGCAGCAGAGGATAGGTGTTGACATTCGCTGCATCAGGTAGTTCCCCAAATCCTGCCATACCATGACGGCGGACATATTGGCCAGTCAGGATACTCGCACGGCTCGGTGCGCAAATCGCGGTGGTCACGAAGGCATTTTGAAAGAGAACACCTTCGTTTGCCAGCGCATCCATATTCGGCGTTTGAATGATCTGATTTCCCATGCTGCCCATCGCATCCCAGCGCTGATCATCTGTCAGCAAAAAGATGATGTTGGGTTGCTTTTGTGCTTGCTGACATCCTGCAGAATACAGGCAGGCGATTGCCGCGAAGAACCCCCAAATAAGCTTTTTCATCGTTTCACTTCGATTCAAAGTTTCTCCTCATTGCGTTTTTTACTCTAACAATTCAAGAGTGACCAGATAGGCACAGTGATCTGAAGCTATGGCATTTTGAATGACCTGAGTTTCAACGACTTTCCATTTATCCATTGGATAGAACATCACATAGTCAATTTTAACCTGAGGATTGTCAGATGGAAATGTTGGTTCGGGATCGGCTTTATCATAGGATGCTGCCCAGACTTCTTCAAGAATGCCAATGGGTGTGCTCTGTGGTTTTGCGTTTAAATCTCCCGCCAGGATAGTCGGATATTTATTCTTAGAGAAGACTTCATTAATCTTCTTCACCTGAGCGACTCTGTCTTTTTCATCTGGCAAGTGATCCAGGTGCGTTCCAATAAATGCAATCGTGTCTCCCGATGAAAGCACAGTCGTGATTTCGATGGCCGCTCTGGGTTCATTCTCTGGCGAATGGGGGAGAGCAACATTTCTGAAGCTTAGAAATGTGTATTTTGAAAGTATCCCTTCACCGTATTCTCCACCGTCATAATACATCGCTCTGCCAAAGATTGAAGCCATTTTTGCACGCCAGCCAAGTTCGGTTGCCAGGTCATATTTCTTGGCTCGATTGGTTTTATAATCCACTTCCTGCAAGGCAACAAAATCCGGCTCGGCATCGATAATGACATCTGCGATCGCGTCCAGATCAAAATCACCTTTTGTCGTTTCGCCATGAAGAATGTTAAACGATAGGACTTTTATCAATTTGCTATCATGACCAACTTCTTGTGACCAAAGCGAATTGTTGCCGATCAGGAGCATCAAGAGTATTGGTAGAGTCGGTTTCATGCATCTATCCTAAAATAATCAACTGGTTTTGTCTTCGGTACCAAGGGATAACATATGATTTGACCGTCTAAAATTGAATCTGCAGGCTGAGTAAATTCTTTCGCGATTGGACTGTCAATACTTGCTGATCTCTTTGTATCTGCATATGCAAAAAAATGCCGCGCCATCACTATTTGCGGTAAGTATGAGATCGGTTTGGTTGCAAAATAGCTTTATTAAAAGGTGCGGGGTAGACTGCCCCTTTGAGAATAGTCATATTATAATCAGGGCGAAAATATTGCCAATCGTGGAAAGAATGTCAAGCGAAAGAAGCTGAAGGCATTTGCGGCGTGACCTCCCCCCATAGGGCGTGCTCATCGTAAAAAGCACCCCTTTGCACAATTCATCCAGGCTAAAAGATGGTCTCGCGGCCATCTTTGGCAATGCGCCGGAGGCGCGTTTTGTTGCTGCTGGAAAATTCCAGGATCCACAGCGCACCGTCGTCGGCGAGCAAGCCGCCCGCCGGTGACCACATGCCTTTGCTGCGCACAACAGCGCTCACCTGGCCATCTGCCGTGATTTTTTTCACCACCTGCCCGCGATAGACCGCCACATACACCTCGCCAGCTTTGCCCGGCCAGAGCCCCATCAGCGCATGGCGGTCGTGCACGAATGCGAAGGGCAAACTGCGCTCAACCAGTCCATCAGCTACTTTTGAGACAGCCTTTGCATTTGGTGCTATTTTGAGCAATGCGTCTCCGACAGTGAAATAGGCAGTGCCGTCCGGTAGCGCCATCAGCCAGTGCGGAAAGCCTTCAAATTGACCATACCCGATGCTGCGAAGCAATTTGCCTTGCTCATCACGCACATCGATTTTTTTGTCAGCGTGACGCAAGATATAGGAATGCAATTCGGCATCACGGGCAAACGCGTAGTCAGCCAACTCGGTGGGGTGGCCACTGCGCCAGGGAATCTCATCTTCGATGCGCCCGTCAGGATGCCGCTTCCACACACGGTGGCGATAGTTGTCACCACTATTGGTCACGTCTTCACCGAACAGCACATCTTCAGCTGACAGCCACAGTTCGTGGGTATGCACATTGGCTACGGCGATGGTTTTGCTGCCATCCGGCTGAATCATCCAGACATTTTTCAGGTCGCTGTAAAAGATATTGCCGCGACTGTCCATCACCAGGGAAACGGGCGGGTGCGCCATTGCTGGTAAATCCCATGCTGCTGTAGTCAAACCAAGCCAGATAAAGATTCGCGAGAAACGTTTTCGATACATCTTTGGCCCCTAAAATTGCAATGAACGAATGGCAAGGCATACTGGCTTGGCGCTGAAGAGTTGCATGACAGGAGATGAGCGTGCTGAAAACGCTGGCCAAAGTACGGCCACAAACAAAAAGAGCAAGACACAGAACGCGTATCTTGCTCTTTGGCGTGAGTTCGACGTAGGCTATTTTCTATTGAAAATAGAATGATCTTCATGGTGAGCGCAATCGAACCATGAAGATTTTGAGCGCGTAGTGCAGGAACTTCTTATCGCCCTCGACTGCATTCGGGCTGAAGAATTCGATGTTTTAATTATATTGAACTCAAGTTCTTAAAAATCAGCGGAGCCTGCAAATTTATTTGTCTTCGCTTTCGGGTGAGCGGCTGGCCAACTGTTGGTCCAGCACAATCAGGGCGGAGGTGTTGTCACCGATCATCTTAACCTGGGCCAAAATATCGGAGGCGGTTTTTTCCTCTTCGACCTGCTCGTTGATGAACCATTGCAGCATGACTTGCGTCGGGTAGTCTTTTTCTTCCACCGCCAGCGCATACAGTTCGTTGATCATTTGGGAAATGGTTTTTTCGTGCTCGAGTGTTTCTTTGAAAACCTCCACCAGCGAACCATACTGGCTTTCAGGCTGGGGAATGGCTTTGAGAACCACATGGCCTTCGCGATCCTGAATATAATTGAAGATCTTCATCGCATGGCCGTATTCTTCCTGACTTTGCATGCGCAGCCAATGTGCAAAGCCAGCCAAATTTTGCTCATCGCAATAAGCGGACATCGCCAGATAAACGAATGAAGATGAGAATTCATTTTTAATTTGCTCGTTGAGCGCATTTTCCATTTTTGTGCTCAGCATCATGTTTCCTTTCTCTGATAACAGGTTCGAATATTTTGAGATGCCGGTGTGCTTGCTGCTGGAGAGCGTCGGACATGTTCGCAAGCATCGACTCCATGATAATACGATAAAAGTGCACATAAAAAAAGGCCATTTCCTGTTTGCGAAATGGCCTTTTGAAAACAGATTTGCTAAAACAGCTTGAGTTTTTTAACCATCTTTTTCAAGCGTCTGCCAAATTTAACCGGTGTGATACGAATGTGGCGCTCTTCACCTTCGCCAAAAGAGTTGGTTTCGACACTCTCCACGGATTTGAGCGCATCGTGGATAAGGAAACGCTCGTAATTGCTCATCGGTGGCAGATCGATTTCGGCGCCAGTGTCCAACGCTTCCTGGGCCTTTTCCTCGGCATATTTTTTAATTTGGCCGACCGGGAAAACCCACAGCAGGTACTCTTCACCATTGCGGTAGGTTTTGGTCTCGAAGTCAGATTTGTTATCAAAGAACTGATGAATGCGTTTGCGTTCGTAGGCATTGAGATCTTCTAAACAGATGGCTTGCGTGGAATGCTCGAGCATTTCCTGTGCATTCCGTATCAGGCTCTGGATTTTTTGATCATCCTGCCTGTTGCGTCCAAATCTTCCGCCATCCCGATCACGGCGAAATGACCTGCCGCCTCTGCCACCACCTCTGCGGTCGCGACGCTCGCCTCCGGAACGATCCGATGTTCTGGTATTCTGTTCCCTCATTTTCTACACCTCATTGTTGATGTATGTTAGACAGCGCCTCGACGAAGCGACCAGGGATACCGTCAAAACTTCCATTGCTCATGAAAATGAAAACATCGCCGGGCCTGGCTTCCGTTGGAAGATAGCTCAGCAGATCCTCATTTTGTGAGACTGAACGCGCAGAAATGCCACGTTCATGCAATGCATTTATAATATTCGGAATCGACATTCTTTCAGATTCCGGCACTTTGTCCGGTCTGTGCATTGCTGCAAAAATAACCTGATCCGCCTCGTCAAAGGCATGATAGTACGTTAATTCAAAAACTTTTCTTTTCGCTGAAGCGGTGCGCGGCTCAAAAATCGCCCAGATGCGACGATCCGGGAAGCGCAAACGCACACCTTCAAGCGTTTCTTTTACTGCTGTGGCATGATGTGCAAAATCTTCAAATACAAGCACATCGCCGATTTCGCCGAGCTTGTCCATCCGTCGCCGCACGCCTTGAAACGAATGCACTCCCGAAGCGATTTGATCCGGTGAAAGTCCAAGCAGGGTTGCGGAGATAAAGCTGGCCAGCACATTGCGGACATTGTGCATGCCCATCATCGGCGATTGAATGTGGCAGACTGGCTCGTGATTGTGCTCGATAGTGAACGCAGTGCCATTGCCATCGAACTGGATTTCACTCGCCCGCCAGGCAGCCTTTTCCGAAAGCCCGAACAGTTGCACGTTTGAAAAAGCTTTTTGCAGCAGCTCAGCCACTACCGCGTCGTCTGCGTTGGCAACAATGTGACCTTTCCCCGGCACAATGTTGATCAGCCGGCGAAATGCTGTTTTTATTTCTGTGAGATCCTTGTAAATGTCGGCATGATCAAATTCAATATTGTTTATTATAAGCAAATCCGGCCGATAATGCAAAAATTTTGGGCCTTTGTCAAAAAAAGCACTGTCGTATTCATCGCCTTCAGAAACGAAATGCCGGCCATCGCTGAGCTGAAATCCCTGTTTGAAATTTTCCGGAAGGCCACCGACAAAAAAACTCGGATTTTGACCGGCGGCTTCCAAAATCCACGCCAGTAAAGACGTGGTGGTTGTTTTGCCATGCGTCCCTGTTACGACGCATGAGTATTTTCCGCGGATAAAAAAGTCGCTGAGGGCAGCAGGCATGGAGAGAAAGTCAAGCTTGTGGTTGAGAATGTGCTCAACTTCGGGATTGCCTCGCGAAAGCGCATTGCCGATGATGACCAAATCCGGTTTTGCTGCCTCGATATTGGTTACGTTGAAGCCGGCATACACAGGAATGTTTTGGCTCGCGAGAAAGGTGCTCATCGGTGGGTAGGCGTTTTCATCCGAACCGGATACAATATAGCCCTGGCTTTTGAGCATGGCTGCAAGCGCTGCCATACCGGTGCCACAGATGCCGAGCAGGTATATGTTTTTAGCTGTATTCAAATGCTTCTCAGTTGATTTCTGTGCGTGTGATACGCAGTTGCCGAACCTGCCCACGCCGGCCAAGCGAGTCGAGTGGCACGCCGTCGCGGAAGATGTGGGTGGCGCCGGCATTGCCTGTGCGCAGGAAGAAATAATCTTGCGCCCGCCAGGTTCGCGAGTTGCCGGGCCTGAACATATACTCGCTGGAATCGACGCCATCCACGACAAGCCTGATCCAAACGGTATCGCTGGCTTCCAGCCGCAGACTAAACGGTTGATCCGCCGGCGTTTCTTGCTGTTGCGGCTTGGCCTGCGAAATATGCGAGGCGATCGAGTCGATACGCGCCTCATTTTCGGCAATCATATTCTCGATAGAAAGCTCATTGGCTGACTGCACTGGAGTTGAAGTCTCTTCTTCCGGCACTTCAGCCGGTTGATTGGCGATGTAAAATACCAGCGCCAGAGCCGCGATGACTGCAGCGCCAATCCCGAATTCTTTGATGTGGCTATTGCCGCTTGATTTTGGCGCTGATTGAACAGTGCCTGCAGTTTCGATGACCGGTTTTGGCGTTTCTTGTGGTGGCGGTTTCTCATTCTGCTCCAGCCGTTCCGCTTCTGCCTGCGCTGCCGCTTTGGCTTTTGCCTCGGCATCTTGCCATTTTTGTACCAGCGCCTCGCCATCTATGCCAACGCGTGCGGCAAATGTTTTAATATAAGCAGTCACATAAGGCCTGGGCAAAAATGTAAAATCGCCAAGCTCAATTTTTTTGAGGTACTCAACGCTGATGCGGGTTTCTTCAGAGATTTCTTTGATCTCAAGTTGCTTGCTGGTCCTGCTTTTTGCCAGTTCCGCACCAATCTCTTTGGCAATCACGCTGCACCTACCTTCCCTTTTTCTGCAAAAAAGTGCGGCATGTTTGATAGAAATGGGCCAATGGAAAGCCCATCACATTATAAAAACAGCCATCAATTTTTTTGACAAAAACCGCCCCAGCGTCCTGAATGCCATAGCTGCCTGCTTTGTCCAGTGGACTTTTTGTTGCAATATATGAACGAATTTCCTCGCGCGTTAACTGGTGAAAGGTCACAGATGTTTGTTCAAACTCGCTGAGATGTTTATCTTCCGGCTTGAGGTAAACGGTATAGCCGGTAAAAACCTGATGCGTCTTGCCGCTGAGCTGCAATAGCATCTGTTCGGCATCGGCTTCGTGCTCGGGCTTGCCGAGAATGGTGTTGCCAAGCACAACGATCGTGTCAGCACTGACGATACAGCCATGCTCAAACGCTTGTGCCACTGATTGGGCTTTCTGGAATGCCAGGCTGGTGACTATTTCATGCGGCGCCAAATCTGCTGAAAAAACCTCTTCAATATCATGCAGATATACACTGAAATCGAGACCGATAGCCCGAAACAGAGCCTGGCGGCGCGGCGAATTCGATGCTAAAATCAGCGGGTGATTGGCAAAAAGCTTTTTCAGAATGTCCATATTATCGTCTGCAAAATCATCTCAGCAACAGGCTATCATATCGCCGCTAAACTTGATTGGAAGATGTGCTTTCCAGCATCAGGGTGACAGGCCCATCATTGTGGATCTCGACCAGCATCATCGCACCAAATTTTCCAGTTGCAACCGGTATCTTCAGCGCGCGCACATATTCGATGAAGGTTTCGTAGAGCGGTTCGGAAGTTTCGGGATGTGCAGAATGAATGAAACTGGGGCGGCGTCCCTTTCGGGTATCGCCGTATAGTGTGAATTGCGAGATGATCAGGACTTCACCACCAACTTCCAAAACAGAACGGTTCATGTTGCCTTTATCGTCAGGGAAGATGCGAAGATGTGCACACTTGGTTGCCAAATAAGCCGCATCCTTCTCGGTGTCATCAACACCAACTCCGAGCAATATGACCAAGCCGGCACTGATTTCGCCCACTTTTTTATCGTCTATTGTGACCGAGCCATATTTTACACGTTGTACAAGTGCTCGCACAAAATCTCCAGTTATCCGAGATAAATCGCAATCAGTCCAACCAGCATGTCCGCCTTCAGAACATTGCTGAGGGAGCTCAAATTCGCAATGTCTTTTTTGCGCCACAGAATCGCGAGCACGACAAGCAAAACAACGTCAACACCCAGCAGCACAGTGAGCAGATATGCGCGTCCGTAGTGGCCGATTACAAACGGCACTACCGTTAATGAAATCAAAACAAGATAGATGGCAGTGATCAGCGTCAAAGTCGGCATCAATCCAAACCGGAGCGGAAAGGTCTGCGCGTCTGCGCTGGCATCGCCAATGCGATCTTCCAAATCCTTGAGAATCTCACGACCGAGATGAAAGAAAAAAGCGAATACTGCTGGAATCACACCATCCTGCCAACGGCCCGCTGCCAGCGCTCCATAAAGAAAAGCGATAGCTGTCATAAGACTGACTGAGATGTTCCCCCACAGCAGCATGCGCTTGAGATAGGCGCTGTAAGCAATTAATAAAACAGTGCTTAGTAGCGTGACCAAAATGGCATAAAAGTTTATAAATATACTAAAAAAAACACCACATCCAAATAAAAATATTGCCATACATCTGGCGGTTTTAGGCGATAATTCGCCGGCAGGCAAGGGTCGGTCAGGCCGGTTGATTCGGTCGATATCGATGTCGAAATAATCATTAATCGTGTTGGCGGCGGCGGTGATCAGCATCCCTGAGATGATCGCCAGCGCCACGGGCATACTGATGCGCTCGGCACCGGCAAGCACCGCCGCGATGCCAATACTGAGTCCGCCGATCAGGCAATTGACCGGCCGCACAATACGCAAGGCTGCGAAGGATTGGAGTATATTATTCTGGATTGCTCACCTCTCGGACACGACGTTTTGCAAAGCAGTCAATTGAACGAATGGAATAATTTGATCTAAAAAGCCGGGAAACAATTGACAATTTTTCCTGATCTTTTATAGAGTTCGGGCCTTGGTGGCAGAATGCATCAATTTTTTGAGTTCACTTTGTTCTTTAAAAGATCGAGATGGCTAAAATCGCAAAGTGAAAACAGTACCGACATTGGGCTCGGAATGCACGGTCAGCGCACCACGGTGCAGGCGCATGATTTGTCGTGACAAACTCAGGCCGATACCGGAGCCACCTTTTTTGGTGGTGAAAAAGGGAATAAAAATTTTTGACTGCACTTCTTTCAAGATGCCCGGGCCGTTGTCCTCAACCTGAATGAGCACTCTGCTGCGCTCATCGATGCGGGCACGCAATTGAATTTGTGGCTTGTTGCGGCCGTTAAGTGCCTGAATGGCATTGACCACCAGGTTAATCAGAATTTGCTCGATCAGTTCGGGATCGGCGGTGAGTTGCAGCGAAGCGGGCATAATATTGCGGCTGATTTTTACACCAGCCTCGTTGAGCTGACTTTGAAGCAAGCGCTCAATTTGCATGCAGAGTTCTTCAACGGAAAAGATTTTAAAAACAGGTTTTGGGATTTTAGTAAGATTGCGATAGGCGTTGACGAAACGCAACAAGCCTTCGCTGCGCCGTTCGATGATTTGCAAAGCACCGCGAATGTCGGTAATGGTTTCGCCTTCAACCGTCTTTTTGGTGTTGTCCTGTGGATCCAAATCCAGGTCTTCCAGCATGCCATTTGTGGTCGCAGCCAACGAAGAGATCGGCGTGACCGAATTCATAATTTCGTGGGTCAGCACCCGAATCAGGTTTTGCCAGGCTTCCATTTCCTTTTCTTCAAGCTCGCTTTGGATGTTTTGCAGCGAGACCAAAGTGAAATTTTGTTCGCGCATGCGAAATTCTGTGGCGTAAACCGCCAGCTGCAAGATTTCATCTTCTTCGCTCAATTGTACCAACTTTTTTTCACCGGATTTCATCGCCAGCAGTGACTGCGCAAGCTCTTTGCTGCGGCGGCTCAGCGCATGGATGTTGCGCAAATAAGGGATTTTCAGCAAGCGCTTGGCAGCCGTGTTAATGAGCTCAACCTCGCCATCGCTGCGAAAGGCGATCAGGCCGATACCGACGTGCTGCACGACGGTCTGCAAATAACGATAGTGTTCTTCTTTTTCGGCGCGCGCCATTCGAAATTTATCGAGAACGACAGTGAACGCGGATTTCAATTCATCGAAACTGGAGCCGAGGCCGGCACCGCCGAAGGATTGTGAAAAATCGGAATGTTTGATGGCGTCGAGGAAGCGGGCGAGATCGCGATTGGTCTTCTCGACATAGTGGATGAGCGAGTAAATCTGATAGACCGACATCATGGTGATGATCATCGTTGCGGCGTAAAATTGGGTCTGTAGCAGCAGATAAAACAACAGATAAATGGATGCGCTGATCAGCAAAACGCGCAGCACGCAATTGATGCGAAATCGCTTATAAACCATACTTTCCCAACCTGCGGTAGAGCGAAGTACGCGTCAATCCAAGTTCGCGCGCCGCCTGGCTGATGTTGCCGCCGTACTTGCTCATGGCCTTGCGGATCACCATTTTTTCAACATCTTCCAGATTGTAGTTATCGAAAATCATGCTGTCCTCACTGCTCTCCGGTGTGTTGAAATAGAAATCGCCGGGCTGGATCACCTGACTATCGCTTAAAATCACTGCCCGTTCAATCGAGTGCTGAATTTCGCGCACATTGCCCGGCCAGTGATATTTCAGCAGCTTTTTCATTCCTGCTGCACTGACGCGCTTGTTGGGACGGTTGTATTTTTTGGAATACATTGCCAGAAAATGGTCGGCCAGCAGTGGGATATCCTCCTGGCGCTCGCGCAAAGGTGGCAGCGAAATTTCGACGGTATTGATACGGTACAACAAATCCTGGCGGAATTCACGATTGCTCACCATTTCCAAAATCGGCAAATTGGTGGCGCAAATTAGCCGGATGTCGATGTCGATCGCTTTGTTCGAGCCGATGCGAGTGATTTTGCGGTTTTGCAGAACAGTCAACAATTTGGCCTGCAACGGCAGCGGCAGGTTGCCGATCTCGTCCAGAAAAAGGGAGCCGCCCGAAGCGATTTCAAAACGCCCGGTTCGATCTTCCTTTGCATCTGTAAACGCGCCTTTAACGTGACCGAACAACTCACTTTCGAACAGCGTTTCGGTGAGTGCGCCCATGTCGACGCTGATAAACACCTCATTTGCACGCTTGGACTGCCGGTGCAGCTCGCGGGCGACCAGCTCTTTGCCGGTGCCGTTCTCACCCAAAATCAACACATTGGCATCGGTTTTCGCCACCTTGCTGATGGTGTCGAAGACTTTTTGCATCGCCGGGCACACACCGATAAAATCGGAAAAGGGCTGGTCGAGATCGGCGCTCAATGTTTTCTGTTTCGAGCGCAAACTGGCGGCTTCAATGCGTGACTGCCGCAGCCGCATTGCGGCAAAAATCGTCGCTAACAGCTTCTGGTTTTCCCACGGTTTCAGCACAAAATCGACCGCGCCTTCTTTGATGGCGCGCACGGCCATTTCAACATCACCATAGGCGGTAATCAACACCACCACCGCTGATGGATCGATATCGAGAATTTTTTCCAGCCACAGAAAGCCTTCGTAGCCGCTGCTGACATCGCGGGTGAAATTCATATCCAGCAAAATGACATCGTAGCTTTCGTTTTTGAGCAGCGTTGAAATCATCTCGGGATTGGTTTCTGTATCGATTCGCTCGAGATGCTGTTTGAGAAAGAGCTTCGCGGCTTGCAGCACATCGATGTCGTCATCGATAAAAAGAACTTTGCCGACTTTGGTACTCATGTTCTTTATCCTGTTTTCATTTGGACTGGAAATTGAATCATTGCGACAAGCTATTATGGAATTTGCCGGTTTGAAAAGTGTATTCAATATGGCAAAAAAAGTGCAAAAATCAAAATAGAACACGGCGGGCAAATGCCGCCGTTCCTATCAAAGCAAAATACATTCCGTGATGATAATGAATGCATGGCATTTAAATACCTTGCATGAATTCCTGTTCAAATTATTCATTTTCGCGCAGGTCTTGCGCGGAATAAATGTGAACTGTGCAGTTGAATGGGCTGAAAAATAGCAGGGGTGTACGGAATCGAACGCTTTTTGTTTTGAAAACGGATAAGGCAAGAAGCGAATGGTCGCTGGCAAATCCGTGGGGCATCTTGCAATTGCAGGACACCCCATGGGCAGAAAACTCTGTTTATTCGTAGCGCAACGCTTTGATCGGATTTGAAAATGCAGCTTTGATGGTCTGATAGCCCACCGTCAGCCAGGCAACACACAAAGTAATGCCACCCGCCATCAGGAACGAAAGGCTACTCATAGAAGCGCGATAGGCAAACCCTTGCAACCAGTTTGACATGCCGAAGTAGGCGATCGGGGCAGCCAGCAGAAATGCCGCACCGACCAAAACCGTAAATTCTTTCGAGAGCAAAAAAACGATATTGCCAACATGCGCGCCCAAGACTTTGCGTACACCGATTTCCTTTGTGCGTTGCTCCGCTGCAAAAGAGGCAAGCCCCAACAGTCCGAGGCAGGCGATGAAAACGCTGAAAAGCGTAAAGGTGCTCACGATAGATCCCGTTCGCTGCTCGGCACGGTATAGTTGATCAAAATCGTCATCGAGAAAAGTAAATTGAAAGGGCTGATCGGGCAGGCGCGTTTCCCAGGCTTGCCGGATAGCTTCAATGCTCTCGTTGACATTGCCCTTTTTAATGCGCACCAGCATAAAGTGCGGAGAATCTGCGATGGACAGTACCGCCGGCTCGATGGTGTGATGCACCGATTCAAAGTGGAAATCTTTGACGACGCCGATCACCGGTCGAACAACCTCTTCGATCTCGCCGGGTTGTGCAAGCGTTTTTCCGACAGCATCGCTCCAGCCGAATTTGCGTACCGCCGCCTCGTTGATGATGAAACCCGAGCTATCCGTGCCAAAGCTGCTCGAGAAACTGCGCCCCGCAACCATCTCCATGCCAAGTGTTTCGATGAAATTGAAACCAACCTCCATGCTGCGCAGCAAATAGCCATCTTTTTCTGGTGTGCCCTCAGCACGATATAAATTGACATCATGATCATTGCCGGGCAAGTGGCGTGTGACGCTGGTAGATGAGACTTGATGCAGTTGCCGAAGCTCTTCTTCGAAGCTGGCTATGCCACTGCTAAGCGTGTTAGCGCGATGGATGACCACAACCTGTTCTTTGTTGAATCCGAGGTTCATGCTATTGATAAACCGCATTTGATCGGAAATTACGAAGGCGCCGATAAGCAGGACAATAGAAATCCCGAATTGAAAAACCACCAATCCACTCCGAAACCATCGGCTTTTCATGCCTGCTTTAAATTTGCCTTTTAACACCTCAACCGGTTGAAATGAAGCGAGAAAAAGTGCGGGGTAAAGCCCGGCCAGCACACCGACGATGACGGTAATGGCAAAAATCCCTGGCAGAAAAATGGCATTGCTGAAATAGTTGATTTCAATTTGCTTGCCAGCAAGCGTGTTGAAGAACGGCAAAGCAGCCTGTGCCAGAAGAATGGCCAGCACCATGGCTACGCTGCTCAATAAGAGTGACTCCCCTAAAAATTGCCAGATCAATTGCGAACGGCTGGAGCCAATCGCTTTGCGCACGCCGACTTCCTTGGCGCGGTTGGCTGAGCGTGCTGTCGCTAAATTCATAAAATTGATACAAGCCAGCAGCAGGATAAAAAAGGCGATAAGGGAAAATATCGAAACATAAGCCATATCGCTGTTGGCCTCGAGTTCATCACCGATGTTGGAATGCAAGTGGATGTCTGTCATTTTTTGCAAACGGAATTCGTACAATCCACCGTTCGCAACAAATTCCTGAAAACTCTGTCCGGTGGCTTGCTGGATTTGCGGTTCCACGTACTTGCGGATGATCTCGGGCAGCTTGGCTTCGAGTGCCTGTGGCCGAACGCCTTTCTGCAAATAAAAATAGGTGATGTAGCTATTGTTGGTCCAACGATCATTCACTGCGTAGGGCAACGTGTAGATTGAGGCGAGAAAATCAAAATGGAAATGCGATTGGTTCGGCAGCTTGTCGACAACGCCTGTGACAGTGAACGGACGTTCTGTGCCGCCACTGTTGATCGTGATTACCTGGTCGATCGGATTGGCATTGCCGAAGTATTTTTGCGCGATTTCATCGGTGATGACAATGGTGTTCGGCGCTGAGAGAGCTGTGTTGGGATTGCCTTGTAGCATTGGCTGTTGAAAAACCGCGAAAAACATCGAATCGGCATAAAGCAATTTGGTTTCAATGAATTGCTGGTCTGCATAGCGTACCACCATGCGTTGACTGGGCTTGTCGATGCGGGTGGCAGCTTTTACTTCGGGGAATTCCGCCATCATCGCCGTTGCCATTGGCGCGGCAGTATTGGTGACATGCACTTCATTGCCAGCAATGCGGGCGCGCAGGGTGACGCGATAAATTTGATCGGCATTTTGATAAAAGCGGTCATAGCTCAGTTCGTCTTGCACATAAAGCAAGATTAGCAGGCAGCATGCCATGCCTACGGCCAAGCCGATAATATTGATCAGTGAGTAACCTTTGTGTTTAAGCAAATTTCGGAAGGCGATCTTGAGATTCTTTTTCAGCATGAAGCACTCCTCCAGTCAAATAGGCAAGATTTGAGCACACGATAAGAGTCCGATTTGGGCATGCTATCAATATGGCAAACATCGAAAAATGTTGCAGAAATTTTAAGGCTGAAGAAAAATAAGGATAACCCGTTGTGCGAATTAAATAAGCCGCTGATGAGCACAAAGTGGCCCAAATTGTCATGCCGGAGGCATCTATTTTGACGTTTCCGCGGAATATAGCGAAGTTTCCTCACGATGCCGAATGGATTCCTCCTGAAAGACAAGGGTACTATTGTTACATAAAAACAACAATTTACCCAAAAGGATTATCGCAAAAACAATTCGCACAACGAATAAGAACAGAAATATGCGATAATCGCAGAAGCCATTTGTCTGATTCATCCTGATGTGCGGGACATCGAAGCGTCGGGCGGCATTCTACGCCTGATGCGAAGAATCCATTTCCTTGCTGTCTTTGGGCTGGATGTCATATTCTTTCAACCTGCGGTACAGTGTGGTTTTGGAAAGGTCGAGAATTTTGCAGGCTTTTTTCTGGCTCCCATTGGTCTCGCGCAGCACTTTGAGAATGTAATGCTTTTCAACTTCTGCCAGCGTTGCCGGGCGATCCTGTACCGGCGGCAAATAATCAAGACTCTGCAACAGGCGCGGTGGCAAATGCACCGTGTCGACTTCGGCACTGCTGGACAGGGCAACACCGTGCTCGACAGCATTCATCAGCTCGCGCACGTTGCCTGGCCAGCGATAGCTGGTCAGGGTATGCAGGGCAGCCTGGGAGAAGTGCAAATCAGACTTGCCCGATTTTTCGGCAAAGGTGCGCAGGAAGTGCTGTGCGAGCAACGAAATGTCATCATCCCGATCACGTAGTGGCGGCAAATGCAACGGGATCACGGCAACCCGGTAAAAGAGATCCTCCCGAAACTCACCGCTGGCCATCATTTTGTGCAAATCTTTGTTGGTGGCAGCGATGATGCGTACAGACACACGCCGGAGTTCATTGTCTCCAACCCGGCGGATTTCGCCATTCTGGATGAAACGTAACAGTTTGACTTGCAAAGTCGGGCTCATTTCTGCAATTTCATCCAGAAAAAGTGTTCCGCCATCTGCTTCTTCGACCAGGCCGCGTTTGCTCGAAATTGCGCCGGTAAATGCCCCCTTCACATGTCCAAACAATTCGCTTTCCAACAGTTGCTCGGGCAACCCGCCACAATTAACCGGCACAAACGGTTTTTCCGCGTAGTGGCTGTAGTGATGGATCATGCCCGCGATCAGTTCCTTGCCTGTGCCGCTTTCTCCGGTAATCAGTACGCTGCTGTCAGTGCCGGATACCGCCAGGGCTTTCTTGATGATTTGTTGCATCACCTGATTGACCGTGATAATATTTTTTACGCCGAACTGATCGCGCATGCTGCGTTCGAGATCGCGGATCCGTTTGCGCAAGGCATTGCGTTCCATGGCTTTCGCAACGGTTTTCGTGAGCGCCTCATCCTGCATGGGCTTGGTCAGGTATTCATAGGCGCCGCTGCGAATCGCTTCCACGGCCGTCTCGACAGCGCCGAATGCCGTCATCATGATGACCTCGGTGTCAGGCAAAACGCTTTTGGCGTGCTTAAGCACATCCATGCCGTTGCCATCCTGCATCACGAGATCGCTGATCACCACATCAAATATCTCGCGGTTGATTTTGCGTAGCGCATCCTTGCTACTCTGGGCTTCCTGGACCTCGTAGCCCTGCTTTTTGAGTGTAAGCACGAGCGTTCTGCGCACAGCGCGGTCATCGTCTACAACCAGAATTTGAGCCATATTCACGTCCTTTTCAGTTTATCGCGACGTACCGGAAGCAGTAGCTGGAAGAGCGGTCGGTTTTTGGGGAAAACAGTTTGGATAATAAGAAATTGCATGAGTACTTGAGAACAAATTCAAGATATGTTCTTGTACAAAATGCAAAACTTTATGTTTAATAAAACTGCGATCTTTTGGGATTTGGTGCTTTGCGGCTTGTGAAAAAACGCATTCGAACAGATGACGAGCTCTGCAAAATCTCAAGACGGATTGTTTGACAAACGAATTTGCCGCTTTGTGATTCCAAAAGACACGCATAAAAGTCTTGTCCACCGCCTTTACTGGAGAAAGATTGGCAATGAAGAAGATATTCTCGATTTTTCTTATCAGCAGGTCAATGTTGATTATGAAAGAGATGCGAATGGCAATCTTTCGAAAACAGTATCTATCGGGGGGGATGGTCTCAGAAATTTCTTTGCGGAGAGGCAACGGGGGGCGCGGCTCTGCTTCAAAGGCAGGATACTTCCAGGCCCAAAAGAAGAACGAGGCCAGGACATCAACGGTGCCTGGCCTAAAGGAACTGTAAATTTGTTTGCTAAACAGATCGGCGAATTGGCTTTTCAGTTTTTCTTCTTTCCCCAAAATTTTTCCATCTTTTCCTTGCGATCGAGAAGGTATTTGATACGCTTTTTTGCTTTTTGTGCAAAATCGCTGTTCGGCTCGAGTTCAAGCACTTTTTCGTAGGTTTCGACACTCAACTTATAATCATCGCGATCCTTTTTTTCATAAGCCTGCGCCATAAAATAGACCGGTTCTGCGGACTCTGAACGCAGTGCTCCAGCATAGCCAAACTCGGTGATGGCATCCCATAAATCGGAAACACTTCCTCTTTTGTAGAGCACATGTCCACGCGCCATGTGCAAAGCATATTTGGCATCTTTGTGGCTGGCATCGATGGCTACAGCCTGCTCAAGCGATTTCACTGCTTGATTCCAGCGCTTTTTTTGAAACAGGGCAAAACCTTCCTGAAAATATTTATCGGCCTGCTCAGTTTGGGATGCAAGCTCACCAAGCTGCGTTTTCACGCGCGGATCGTTCGGTGAAATCTGCGCTGCTTGTTCAAATTCGGCGTTGGCTTTTTCCAGCAGGTTGAATTTTTGGTAAGCAATACCACGTTCATAAAAAACATCAAACGCTTGAGGCATGAGCTCTTCAGCATTTTCGTAGTTTTCAAGCGCAAGTCGCAGGCTGCCAGCTTCACGGGCGGCGCTTCCCCGAGCAATGTACAGTCGCGATAAGGAAGCGGTTGCCGTGCTGTTGGACGCATCGGTCGCAAGCACACGCTGATACATCGCCATCGCGCTGTCGGCACGTTCGGTTTTTTCATAGCATTCCGCCAGCAAAAGCATCGCTTCGCCGTTGGCAGGATTCTTGGAAATTTCAGCTTGCAGAGCAGTGATAGCACTTTCGTAGTTGCCTGCCGCAACATCCTTTTTTGCGACACCCAACTGGCTGGCGCCACATGCCAGCAACAGCAGTGAAAACGGGATAAGAATTCTCAAGATTTTCAAAATAAGCAGTCCTTCCTGGGTTGTTTAAAGGTAACCGAAAAAATATCGAATCACCGCAAGAAAATCAAGCGGAAAGTCGGTACAACACACAACGATGCTGAGCACTATTCATTCGCCAGGCCAAAACCTCGCATGACAGCATCGTGCAAAACCGGACGGAAACGGTAAATTTTGCGGTTTTCTCGCGTAGGGTGTACGCGGTTGGAAAGCAGGATGACGAAAAGGTCTTTTTCCGGATCGACCCAGACCGAGTTGCCGGTGAAGCCTGTGTGCCCGAAGGCACGCATACTCATGAAATGGCCGCTGCTGCTATTGTGCTCGCTGCGGGTATCCCAACCGATCGCGCGAGTGCTGCCTTCCGTCAAATTTTGCCGCGTGATGAATTTGTCGATCACTTCAGTCGACAGCAATCGTACACCATCGTATTCGCCACCGTTCAGCAACATTTGCAGCAAAATTGCCAGATCGTAGGAGGTGCTGAATAAACCTGCATGCCCTGCCACACCGCCGAGGGCAAAAGCATTTTCATCATGGACCACGCCATGCACCATGCGGCCACGCCATGGATCATCTTCGGTTGGCGGAATACGATACCAATACGATTCCGGTGGATTGAACATCGTATCATGCATCCCCAATGGCGTGAAGATGTTTTCCTGACAAAAGACATTGAGCGGCTGACCTGTTATTTTCTCGATGATTTTTCCCGTCAGAATGATACCGAGATCGCTGTAGCGCGTTTCGGTACCGGGGGTATATTCCAGCGGTTCAATCAGAATGCGCGACACGATTTCACCGGGTTGTGTCGATTCCAGAAAGTAGCGCTTAAATGGCGGCAAACCCGAATTATGCACCAAAAAATTCAGAACCGTCAAGCTGTCTTTGCCCTCGCCTTGAAAATCGGGCAGGTAGGACTGTACGGTCGCATGCAGGTCGAGCTTGCCCTGATCCACCAGCATCATGACAGCGGTGGTGGTGGCAATCACTTTGGTAACCGAGGCGAGATCGTACATAGCATTCTGTGGCACAGGTTTTTGATATTCTCCATAACCCATATTCCCGTACGATTTATGATGCACGATTTTGCCGTCTTTGGCGATCAGCAAACTGGCGCCGGGGAAGGCCGAATCTGCAACAGCGTTTGCCATCAATCTGTCGATGGTTGCCACGCTATCCGGCGCAAAACCGGCTTCTTCGGGCAAGGCATACTGCAGCATCGGCTCTTTTGCAACGGGCTTGATATTATCGATTGCATGCGTGGGCACCAATTCGATACCATCACCGCGCTGAAACAGGCTGGGAACGGTGATGGGGATTTTGCCGGTAATCGCCTGCCGGCCCAGCAGGGCATCAGCTGAAACGTGTTGCATGAGCGGATCGTCATCGTAGGCACAAATGTACGTATCTACGTCCGGCATTTGCTGGATCAAATAAGGATTGCCGAGCGAGACAGCAATCATCGGTTTGCCCAAAGCAATTATTTTTTGCACTTCTGCGATGACGTTCTCCGGAAGTTGCACGCTGCTGTTGCCGGAAGTCAGTGTGGCGTAAAGATGCAGGATGATGATGTCCGCTGCTTCTGCCCGGGCGTGTATTGCAGCCAGGGAATCGGCACACATTCCCGGTTTGATGGCACCGCTGGTGGCGTTCGGCAGTGCCCTCTGCAGGCGCTCTGCAAAGGCGCGCGTGCGGTAGCGAACCGGATCGTCCTGTACTGCAATCACAGCAATGTTTTTCTCCCGGTCCGATGGCGATAACGGCAACACATCACTGTTATTTTTCAATAAAGTGATGGCTTGCCGGGCACATTTGCGTGCTAAGGCGCTGGAGGAAGCGAGACCGAAATTGGCAGCAAGCGTGTCGCCGCTGAGCGTGTGCGCCTGATGCAAACCTGCTTTGGCTTTGGCGGCCAGGATGCGCCGCACGGATGCGTCAATGCGGGATTCCGGTACCCGGCCCTGCTGCACGGCGTTCACAATGGCATCCATTGCGACTTTAGGCTGCGGTGAAACCAGCAGAATGTCAACGCCTGCCTGTACCGCACTCACCGCCGCGAATCCATTGGTGAAGTTTTTTTGAATCGCCTGCATTTCCAGTGCGTCGGTGATCACCAAACCGTCGAATTGCATTTCATCGCGCAATAAATTCGTCAAAATGTCCGGTGCGAGGCTGGCAGGCTTGTATGGATATGCACTCCTGTTTGGCAATCGGATATGTGCCGACATGATTGCATCGACTCCGGCATCGATGGCCGATTTAAATGGTATCAACTCGAGGCTATTTAATCTGTCGGCATCGGCGGTGACAACTGGCAGTGTCAGGTGGGTGTCCTGTTCAGTGTCGCCATGGCCGGGAAAATGCTTGGCCGCGGTAAGCAGACCGCCATCATGAGCGCCACGAATAAATGCATCGGCATAGAGCGCGACCTGCTCGGCGGTTTCGCCGAAAGAACGCGTGTTGATAATAGGATTCATCGGATTGCTGTTGATGTCGACGACCGGGGAATAGCTAAGATGGATGCCGAGCGCTCGACCTTCCTGCGCGGTGAGGCGGCCAAGCTCGTAGGCAAAGCTGCTGTCGCCGGTGGCGGCAATGGCCATCGCTGGCGGAAAATAGGTGCCACCGCGAAAACGCGGTCCCATACCGTTTTCGAAATCGGCGCTGAAAAGCAGCGGCGTTTTGGCGATGCTCTGCATTCGATTGTAGAGCTGGATTTGTTCTGCCGGTGTGCCACCCCAGATATGCAAGCCACCGACACCCCAGTCCCGCACTGCGGCTTCAATGCGCAACAGTTCGCGATCATCGTTTGCATAATGCTGTGCAGTGGTTGCAACAAAAAAGAGTTGCCCGACTTTTTCCTGCAGGCTCATCGCGGCGATTTTCGAATCAATCCAGCGATTTGTCGACATGGTATTCTCCGTGGAATGGGTGCCGCGCTGAGGACCGGCACAGGCAAAAAAGATGGCAACCAATGCAATACAGCACATTGCCAAGAAACAGAAACGGGTGGAAGCGGCAAAGCCAACTCCGGGGGCAGCATGAGGTCTTCGCATGTTTACTTTGAATTTTATGGTGAATGGAAGCGTTGTCGCTGCACGCTCGGGGGTGCAACCTGTTGACTATGCTTTTTGAGCATGGAGTCCTTGCAGCGCATCTTGCAGGTTTTCGAAATGCATGATGTATTTGGACAGGCCGACCATGTTGAAGATTTTCTGAAAGTGCGGCGACAAGCCACATGCGCGTATTTCCTGCTGGATTTCCTGCGCACGGGTCAGCATGCTGATGATGATCGACATGCCGGCCGAGTTGATATATTCGACCTGACTGAAATCGAGTACAATATGCTTGGTTTTGGGCGTGGCGCATTTATCATAGGCATTGATGAGCCGTTGCTCGGCTGTATGGGTCAGATCGCCGTTCATTTTAAGGGTAGCGATAGCGCCGTCGAGTTCGAGATGGACCTGAAAGTTTTCCAATTTGTGCTCCGAAGATATGAGAATGTCAAAAGGCTAATATTCTTAAATAAATCAAACCACTTCCGCAGGCTGCAATTTCATGATCAGCCGCGTGACATGGCCGTGCCGTGAGGAAATACCGAATTCCACCTGGTCGACCAGGTTTTCGATCAAAAAAATACCCCAGCCGCGCGGCGCATCTTTTTTCGAAAGCTTGCGCTCCAGCACCGGTTTTGGCGGATGTTTTTGAATGCCCGCACCATGGTCATAGATTTCAATTTCGAGCGTGTTGTCTTTAAGGTAATACAAAATATCCACCGAAGTGGTCGGTGACATTTTGTTGCCATGCTGCATGGCATTGATACATGCCTCAGCGGTTGCGGTGCACAAATCCTGGCTGCGATCCGGTGGGATGCCGGCAATTTCAGCCAGTTCTGCCGCCGCGTTCATGGCGATTTTTTCATAACCAAAGGTGGAAGGGATCATCAATCGGACGATTTTCTCTTCGCTTTTGGCGGATGCGGTTTTTTTCATAGGACTGCTGGCGTTAACTGAACTTTAAAATGACGAGAGTGATGTCATCTGAATGATTAACGCTGCCGGCAAATTGTTCGGCACTGGAAATCAGGCCTTTCAGCATATCCGGCAGATTGCCGTTGGCGTTGTGCTCGATCGCATCTTTAAACCGATCGAAGCCGAAGGGCTGATAGCCGGTGCCATTTTTTTCATCGGCCAATTCGACGATGCCGTCGGTGTAGCAAATCAGCGTATCACCAGACTGAATGTCGAACGTTTGTTCCTGAAAACGGACATCCGGGCGAATACCGAGCGGAAAGCGGTCAGCGTCGGATTGCGCAAGAAATTCTGCCTTGGCCTTGCGCAATAAAATCGGCATCGTTTGACCGGCGTTGGTGTAGGAAAGTTTGCGCGCCCTGCGGTCATAAATGCCAAGAAAAACAGCCACAAACATGGTGCGTTGAATGTCGCGCACCAGCCGCCGGTTGGCGAGCTGCAGGATTTCGTCGGTTGTTTGCCGCATGTCGGCCGCGAAACGTAAGGCGCTCATGGCGCTGCTCATGCCAATGGCGCCGGAGATGCCTTTCCCGGACACATCGCCGATGACGATAGCAAAACGATTTTCGTCCAGCGGGATGATGTCGTAAAAATCGCCACCCACTTCATTTGCCGGAATCGATTGCGCCTCGATCACGGCGCCGGGCAGTTGTGGTTGGCGTTGTGGCAGCATTTCCCGCTGCAACCGGCGGGCGATTTCGAGCTCCTGCCACACTCGGGTGTTTTGCTTCAAGCCGGAAAGCATTTTGTTAAAATGGTCTGCCAGGCCGCTGATCTCATCCCTGGTTGCATTCACCGGGATGGTTGCATCCAGATTGCCGGCAGCCACTTCTTTGGTAACGGAAATCAATTGCCGCATCGGCCGGAACATGCGGATCACCGCAATATTGATCAACACTAATGATACAAAACCGACAATGCCGATCACTTCGATGACCCGTTGCCGAACGGATTCGGTGCTGCCGTATATATCGCTTTCATAGCCGGAAGCCATCAATACCCATTTCCACGGCGCGAAATAGATATAGTAGCCGATTTTGCGCTCACCCTGGCGGCCTTTGGCATCAGTGCCCTGTGTATAGGTGAGTAGATGTCCGTGGCGACTGACGCCTTTCTTGACTTCGATATCGATTTCGCCAAGTATCTGCTGGATGTGATGAAAATCTTCGATGTATTTGCCGACATCGGTGGGATGAATCACCAGTCGCGCTCGGCCCGGTTCTTCGGTGGAAAAAACGAAAATATAACCTTCCTTGCCGATCCGCACATCGTGGATGGCGCGGGCAAGCTCGTCGGTTGGCTCGCCGTTCAGCGCATGGAATTTTTCGCACAACGTATAGGCATAGTCGGTTTGCGCGTGCAGAAGTTCCCGTGCCAACTGCTCAAGCTCCTGCTTGGACTGCCGGAAGGATAGCACGCCAACCAGCACGGCAGTTGCGATAATATCGAAAATAATGACCAGGCTAAGCTTCGTTCGCAAAGTCATCTGCGTGATCCCGATAGGTAATATTCAATCGTTCCATTTTTCGCTGCAAGCCAAGCCTGCTAAGACCAAGGCGGCGCGCCACCTCGCTTTTGTTGCCGCCCGCGTCTTCTAACGCCTTTTTGATCATTCGCGTTTCCAGTCGATCCACGGCTTCCCGCAGGTCTGCCGGTTCATCATCGGTTTCTGCCTCGGTTGTGTTGCTTGCGAAGAAGTGGCTGGAAAGGTGCTCAGGCCGGATCACATCGCCATCCTCGGCCAGGGTCACCAACCTTTCAACCTCATTTTCGAGTTCGCGAATGTTCCCGGGCCAACTGTATTTTTCAAAAACGTGCAGCGTTTCCGGCGCGAAACTGATATCCCGCCTGCTGATTTTCTGCTGGATTTTTTCGATAAAATGATGCGAGAGAATCGCAATGTCTTCACGCCGTTGTCGCAATGCCGGCAATCGCAACTCCAGAACGCTCAGGCGATAGTATAAATCCTCCCTGAACCGTCCGGCTTTGATTTCGGCTTTCAAATCTTTGTTGGTGGCGGCCACTACCCGCACGTTGACACGGATTTCGCGCGTGCTGCCAACCCGCCGCAGGGTTTGCTCCTGCAAGGTGCGCAATAGCTTTGCCTGCGAGTTCAATGGCATATCACCGACTTCATCGATGAAAAGCGTGCCTGTGTCGGCTTGCTCGAAATAGCCGATGTGCTGACTGACGCCAGTGGCGGTACCTGCTTCGATGCCAAAAAACTCCGATTCGACCAGGTTCTCAGGAATCGCTGTGCAATTGATCGCGACAAACGGATTGTTGGCGCGCAGGCTGGCGTAGTGGATGGCGCGAGCAGCCAACTCTTTTCCCGTACCGGTCTCACCTACGATCAGCACGCTGGCATCGCTGCGGCCAAAGCTTTGAATGTTGCCGAGAATGGTCTGTAGTGCCCGGCTCGATCCGATGATTTTTTTGCTGGCATCTTCCTGCCGGACTTGTTGGCGCAGGGTCAGATTTTCGGCTGTCAGCTTTTCTTTTGCCGTGCTCAGTTCATCGTAGAGATTGATGTTTTCAAGCGCGCTGCCGGCATAGCTGGCGACGGCGTGCAACAGGCGCTCGTCATCGCGGCTGTAAGGCTCGATGAGGATCTTTTTGCCAAAAAAGAAGCCGCCGACGATTTGGTCGCGCACAATCACATGCTCCCACAGAGAGAAGGACAGATCGTCCTGAGAGCGCTTTTCGGTGAGTTCGGTGAGAATTTCCTGTTGACGCCGGGCGGTAGCCTGACTGAATTCATTTCCAAGGTGCTGTTCAAGTTCTGCGCCCTGGCTTTCGGACAAGCCGCGCATTGCCGTGCAACGCCAGGAACCATTTTCATGCGCCAGCGCCAGTGCATTGCGCGCACCAAAAGTCCCTGCGATGGTTGCCAGAATTTGCGCATAGACTTCCTGCTGCTTGCGGGATCGGCTGATTGCCTGTGCGATTTCGAGCAGCGTTTTGAGTTGAAAAACCTGACGTTCCAACTCCCAAATTGTTTTATCCTGTTCGCTCATTGTTGCTAATGTGTTTTAGAAAATCGTAAAGAGCAAGCAAAAAAAAACCCCGAAATTGTTCGGGGTTTCGCTATCAAAAGATTTCGGTACGGATGCATATCCGCTATTTCAGGGAAGCTTTTACCGTGTTGCCTGATTTGGCCAGAGAGACTTTGTCCTCCCGCGCCAGCCAGCCAAGTGCTGCATTCAGGGTGAATGCATCGGTTTTCAGCTTGGTTTTCAATTTGGCAGCAGTCATTTCGCCATTCTCATTCAGCTCATGCCAAACTTTCCCTGCCATTTCGCCTATCGATTGATTTGTCATTTTATCGCTCCTATTCCTAACAAACATCAAATATAAAAATAGTCCTATTAATAGGCTCAAAAAACGAAGGCGATTATACTAATCGACGAACTCAATGTCAAGTTTATTTTTTGTTGCGTTAGCTTCAAACTTCGATAACATTGTCGATTGTACCAAGTCAATGTTGCTTTTGCAAAAGTGAATCTTTACCTTTGCTGTTGGATTGAAAATCGGAGTCGTTATGAATGCGGAATGCCCGGGGGTAGGAGAAAGCACTGCCTTTCAGGAAATTGTTCGACAGGCCACCATCTTTGCGCGGGTCAACCGACCATTGCTGATTCGTGGCGAACGAGGTACAGGCAAAGAGCTCGTTGCCCGCTTTATCCATTTGAAAAGCAGTCGAATCGAACAAAACTATGTAACGGTTAATTGTGCGGCATTTCAAGAAGAGCTATTTTTGTCCGATATGTTTGGACATGAAAAGGGTGCATTTACGGGTGCGGTGCAGAGTAAACCGGGAAAGTTGGAACTCGCGCATTGCGGCACCCTGTTTCTTGATGAAATCGCCAACATGACACGCACCGCCCAGGAAAAGTTGCTGCGCGTGATCGAATATCAAAAATTCGAACGCATCGGTGGAACTGAATCGCTGCAAGTGGATGTCCGAATCATCGCGGCTACAAATGCGCCGCTCGAAGAAATGATGCAAAATGGCGAATTCCTTCCTGATTTATATGACCGTTTGTGCTTTGCGGAGTTGACCTTGCCACCGCTCCGCAAGCGCCGCGAAGATATTCCAATGCTGATCGATCATATCGTCCAGCAATTGCATGCTGAAATTCCTGATTTGGAACGTAAGACCTTCACCCAATCTGCTGTCAAAGAGATGCAAGCGTACCACTGGCCCGGGAACATCCGCCAGCTTAAAAATGTGGTTGAGCGTCTCTATATCTTCGACGAAGACGGCGTCATTCATGCATCGGAATTGCCGCTTGAAATTACGGCTGTTGAACCGCTGGGTAAAACCTTCCACGAACGTGTCACAGCATTTGAAAAGACACTGCTGACGAATGCACTCAAAGATTGTCAGGGCAACCAGCGTGCTGCCGCGCAAGTGCTTGGTATGTCCTACGACCAGTTCCGACATTACTTCAAAAAATATAAACTTGGGGAGTTGTTGGCGTAAAACACCAACAGTTGGCGTTGTTTCCCACCTTTCTCCACCCTCCTGTCTCCTTTTTGAGCTCACCCGTATTTGGTACGTCAGTTGCTTTAACAAGCGCGAACAACGAAAGTGAAACGAGACGTGAGCTTGCTGCAGATGCAAACAAGCCGCTGCTCACAGGAGGAGATCAAATGACGGAACAAGCTTCAGAAGATTCATCATCCACACCATTTTGGTATGTATTGGGCTTGATGATGTTTTTGGTGGCGCTTGTTTTTTTAGCTGCCTTTTTTGAAAAAACATTGGGCCTGTTTGAATTTTCAAGCGAAATCTGGAATATTCAGAAAATGCTATTCGGTGGAATTATGAGTTCGGTTTTGAACTTTTAAACTTTGCAAAAATGTATAGAATAAGCGCCAACACATCACAATAAAATTCAGGAGTAAAAAAATGAACCTGCTGAAAAGAATCTCAACCCTTGTTACAGCCAATATCAATAGTTTACTCGATATGGCTGAAGATCCGGAAGTGATGGTAAAGCAAATCATTCGGGATATGGAAGAGAGTATCATCGAATTGCGTCGTGAGACTGTGCGTGCTGTTGCACGTGAGAAACAGCTCGAAAAACAAATCCTCAGCACAGAAGATCGCCTGAATGATTTCGACAAAAAAGCTGAAATTGCGCTCGGGAATGGTGACGAAGAGCTGGCAAAAAACATGCTGGTGCAAAAGGTTGCCGCTGACAAGCGCAAGACTCTTTTGGAAAAAGAATTCGAAATGGCAAAGGCGACGTCGGCAGAGTTGAAGCAAGATTTGTCCAAACTCGAAGATCAAGTACAGGTTGCACGGCAGAAAAAGGAAGAGTTGATTCGACGCAAACGCGCTGCTGAGTCGAAGTTGCAGACGCAGAACATCCGTCGCAAATCGATTGAAGCCATGCAAACCATCGCGGCTTCAATAGCCAGCTTCGATGGCTCTGCAAAAAATCTCGAATCGTACGAGCAAGCCATTCAGCAGCTCGAAGCAGAAGCTGAAGCAACTCAGGAAATTCTGGATCTTGAGTCAAAAAATGATATCGATCTGGAAAAATTCGATAAAGAGAAAAAGGTCGAAGATGAACTGGCAAAGCTGAAGCAGCGGTTGAAAAAATAGCCTTTGCTTCGTTGAGCTTTGGATTTATCAGCAAGCCGTCAATAGAAGTGCCTCTGTGCATCTTTCACTTGCAGTGAAGCCAGCGGGACTGAGGATAAATGTGCTCAGCAATGATGTATCTTTTTAAATTTTCGACACTCATTGCTGAACGAGGAGGGTTTTTCATGGAAACAATATACCTGGTCTGTCTGATATTCGGAGGATTTTTCCTCGCTGTATCGATCTTTGCGGGTACCGAAGCGGATGCAGATTTCGGACTGGAGACCGATGCTGATTTTAATACGGAATCAGCCGAACTTGGTGGAGAAGGCGTCACATCTGCGATCCAGTACCTGAGCTTTCGAAATATCGTCTTCTTTGTTGCCTTCTTTGGATTGACTGGATTCGCGCTTTCAAAACTGGAGACGCCGGCGATTGTGGCGTTTGCGATTGCCAGCGCACTTGGTTTCTTCGCCGCTTCGGTTGGCCATAAAGTGATGTCCTACCTGCGCGATTCGGAGGTCAGTGGCACAATGGATCTGCGTGATCTCGAAGGGCAGAGCGCTAAAGTGGTCGTGAATTTAACGAAATCGAAACGGGGCAAAATATCGGTGAATTCCCGGGACCGGATTTTCCAGCTTCTTGCACTGGTCGCGGATGAAGCCAGCAAAGATGCATTCCAATTTGGCGATTCGGTAACCATTATACGGGTTGAAAGCAATGTCGTTTATGTTGCCGAACCGGATTTCATTCAATAAATATACCGAGGAGGTAGATGATGCTAGAGAGTATTGTTGTAACTGTCGTGATGATTGTCGGCCTGGTGATTTTGACTGTGATGTTATTCATCAGCCGCTTTCTGCTGATCTGCCATCCAAATGAAGTGATTGTGCTTTCCGGGCGGCGCCGTCAGGTAGCCGACGGAGCGACTGTTGGATACCGCATTATTCGTGGCGGTCGGGCTCTGCGCATCCCGATTCTTGAAAAAGCCGCCCGCATGTCGCTTGAGACGATCCCGTTGGAACTGAGCGTGCAAAACGCATACTCGCGCGGAGGCATTCCCCTTAAAGTCGAGGCGATTGCCAACATTAAAATCGATTCAAGCGAACCTGCATTTGGGAACGCAGTCGAGCGGTTTCTCAATAAGCCACAGGGTGATATCCACGAAATCGCCAAGGATACCCTGGAAGGCAACTTGCGCGGCGTGCTGGCAACCTTGACACCAGAAGAAGTAAATGAAGACCGGCTGAAGTTTGCCGGCAGCCTGATCGATGAAGCCGATAGTGATTTGAAGCAATTGGGCTTGCAATTGGATACACTTAAAATACAAAATGTATCTGATGAAGCAGGCTACCTTGACTCGATCGGTCGCCGCAAAACTGCCGAAGTGATTTCAGCTGCACGCAAGGCTGAAGCTGAGAAAACTGCAGAAGCAGAAGAGGCGGAAGCCGCAGCCAAGCAACGCGCCGAAATTGCAAAAGCCCGCTCCGACCGTGAGATCCGTGCCGCACAAATCGAAGCCCAGCGTGATGTACAAACAACAGAAGCCGTCGCTCAGCAAAAAATAGAGGAAGAACGGAACAACCTGCGTGTGAAAAAAGCTGAGCTTGAAAAAACCGCCGTCATTCGCGAGCAGGAAGCCAGCGTTGCCGGTGAGAAAGCCCGTGCTCAATACGAACAGGAGATGGAACAGGAACGCATAATACTGCAACAGAAACGCCTGACAGCAGATGTGATTGAGCCTGCGCGTGCCAAGAAGGAAGCGATGGAACTGGAAGCCAAAGGTGCGGCTGCCAAGATTCTCGAAGACGGCCATGCCCGTTTGCAAGTGATGGCACAAACCATCAAAACCTATCAAAGCGCCAATGGCGAAGGTGAAAAAGTCTTCATGCTAAACATGCTGCCTGAAATTATCGCGCAACTGGTTGAAACCGTTTCCAAGGTCAATATCGAAAAGGTTAGCGTAATCGATTCCGGTTCCAGCAATGGCCATGGTCATGGAGTCAGTCGCTTTGTCAACCAACTGCCTGCTGCAGTGCTTTCACTAACGGAGCAAATCGAAAATGCAACCGGCATCAATATTCTGAGCCAGTTTCAAAAGCATGAACTGTCTGAACAACCGGAAAAAGCGACACCAAAAACAGGACGTTCCCGTAAAAACAACCAACACGATACTGCACAACCTGCGTAAATGTCCTCAGGGGCGGATGTCAAGCCAAATGATAGCCGCCCTTTTAATTTCATCCATTCTCAAAGTGTCGGGAGAATAATCGAAATGAATAATTATATGGCTGCGGTGTATGCTAAAGAAAGCCCGAGACTATGTTTAAAAGGAGATTCCCATGCAATTCCGAAAGCTGAATTTATTGCTTGCCTGCCTTGTTGCCATGATTAGTTGGACGGCAAATACGCACGCCCAGCCTGTGACCTCAATGGAAGGCACCTGGCAGGGAAAACTCACTATTCCCGGCGGAATGAAACTGCGCATCGTGTTCCATATTTCACAGAACGATGAAGGCAACTACAGTGCGAAGATGGACAGCCCGGATCAGGGTGCAACCGGCTTGCCGGTTGGCGCGGTTACTTTTGTTGAAAACAAGCTTACCATCGAGGTCCCGGCTGTGCGCGGAAATTTCGAAGGCACATGGACTGAAGAAAGTGGAAAAATTGATGGCAAATGGAATCAAAGCGGAATGGCAATGCCGTTAATTTTAGAGCGGGTGGACAAAGTCGAAGCGCCTAAAAGACCACAAGCTCCCCAAAAGCCGTATCCCTATATCGAGGAAGAAGTGAACTACGAAAACGAAGCTGCAGGAATATCGCTGGCCGGTACGCTGACGATGCCGAAAACCGGCGCTCCATTTCCAGCTGTTGTGCTGATTACCGGCTCTGGCCCACAGGATCGAAACGAAAGCTTGCTCGGGCACAAGCCATTTTTGGTGCTGGCCGATCATCTCACCCGCAACGGCATCGCTGTTTTGCGTTTTGATGACCGCGGTGTTGGCCAATCGACTGGTGATTTTGCCACCGCCACCAGTGAAGATTTTGCTGGTGATGTGAAAGCTGGCATTAAATATTTGCTCAGCCGTGATGAAATCGATGCAAAAAAAATCGGTTTGGTGGGTCATAGTGAAGGTGGTTTGATTGCACCGATGGTGGCCACTGAATCCCCGGATGTGGCATTTGTTGTACTGATGGCGGGACCGGGACTCAGCGGCGAAAAGATTTTGTTGCTGCAGAGCAATTTGATTGCCAAGGCAAATGGCGCGCCCGAGATCCTGATTGAACAGGGATTGATCGATGCAGCGGCCTACTATAAAATTCTGAAAGCCGAGCCGGATAATGCTGCTGCAGAGAAAAAGTTGCGCGCTTATCGGCAGGCAGCCTGGGACAAATCGAGCGAAGAAATGAAGGCTGAAGCGCGCAAACTGGGTGACCCGGAAAAGCTGTTTGAGGCTGGCTTGAAGCAAATGCTGACACCTTGGTTCCGCTATTTCATCAGCTATGATCCAGCGCCGACCCTGCAGAAGGTTAAAGTGCCGGTGCTGGCGATCAACGGCGAAAAAGATCTGCAAGTACCGCCAAAAGAAAATCTCGCAGCAATTGCAGAAGCCCTCACAGATGGCGGCAATGCCAATTTCAAAACGGTCGAAATGCCTGGCCTGAATCACCTTTTTCAAAAGTGCGAAACAGGTGCGCCGGGCGAATACAGCCAAATCGAAGAAACGATTTCGCCGACTGCTCTGCAAGCCATCAGCAACTGGATTTTGAGCGCGGCCAAGTGATTGTCGGAACTGCAATTTCTGAAAAGATTGAAAAAGCCCCGTCATGGCAGTTGCCAGCGGGGCGTTTTTATTTGGCAATGACCGTCAAAATTTTATGCAAACATTCTTCGGCTCGGTGAAAAAGCGCAGCGCTTCGTCTCCGCCTTCCCTGCCAACGCCGGAAGATTTTGTGCCTCCGAATGGCGTACGCAAATCCCTTAACAGCCAGCAATTTACCCAAACCACACCAGCCTGCAACTCGCTGCCCAGCCTGTGCGCTCGCGACAAATTTTCCGTCCATACGGTCGCGGCCAGTCCATACTCTGTGCTGTTTGCGAGTTTCAGCGCTTCATCTTCACCTTCGAACGGCATGATCGTAACCACCGGCCCGAAAATCTCTTCCTGATTGGTGCGGCAATGCGCATCCAAACCCTCGATGACCGTGGGTGCGACAAAAAATCCATTTTTGCAGCGCCCGGTCAGTTGAACGCGTTCGCCACCGCACAAGATCGTTCCGCCCTCTTCTTTTGCTAATTCGATATAGGACAGGATTTTTTCTATATGCTGCTGCGAAACCACCGCACCAAGCCGACTCTCCGGCTCGAGCGGGTCGCAAACAGTAAGCTCGCGGGTGCGCGCCACAAAATCCTGCTTGAATTTGGCATAAACCGCACGCTCCACAAAAATACGCGATCCGCACAGGCAAATCTGCCCCTGGTTTGTAAATGATGAGCGCAGCGTGGTGTCCAGCATATCGTCGTATTGGCAATCGGCAAAAATGAGAGTGGGATTTTTGCCACCCAACTCCAGGCTGACTTTTTTAAACGTTGGAGCTGTTGTGCGAGCGATTTCTGCGCCGGTCCTGGTGCCTCCGGTAAAAGATATCACGCCAATGTCCGAATGTGCTGTGATCGCCGCCCCCACTTTGTGGCCTAAACCATGCACGATATTGAGCACCCCACCCGGAAATCCGGCTTCGATGCACAACTCGGACAGCAAGAATGCGGTCATCGGCGTGATTTCGGACGGCTTGGCGATCACGCAATTGCCTGCTGCCAGCGCCGGTGCGATCTTCCAGCTAAACAAGTAGAGCGGTAAATTCCATGGCGAAATGCAGCCTGCAATGCCAATCGGCTTGCGCAATGTGTAATTGAGGACACGTTCCGATGTGGCGTGGCTTTCGCTGGCAAATTGTTCGATCGCTGAGGCAAAAAAGTGGAAATTTTGTGAGGCGCGCGGAATGTCAACTGCGAGAGCTAACGCAAGGGGCTTGCCGTTATCGACCGATTCAGCCAGTGCCAGTTTCTCGATATTGGCATCGATCAGCGAAGACAGGCGGTACAAATAGGCTGCGCGCTGGCCGGCAGTTTTAGCGGACCATACCGGAAAAGCCCGTTGGGCAGCTTGCACGGCCTGCCCGATATCCCGTTCATCAGAATCGGGGGTATGCGAGTACACCTTACCAATGGCCGGATCGATATTATCGATATACTCGCCGGATGCTGGCGGCAGCAGTTTGCCAGCGATGTAATTGGCTATTTTTTGCATTCCCTGACCTAATTTTTCATCCTTGCTCTTTTATCAAATTGTAAAAACCAATTATATAATTCCTGTTTGGGATATACCAACCAGTCTATCCAATGACCGGCCTCAGGTTCCACTGTGAATCTTAGATGTTTATTTTTCCCTCGCAATTTGTCGATCATCCAGTCTGTATCCTCAAATTGAACCACTTTATCAAGTTTCCCATGAAATGCCCAAATAGGAATATCGATCAGGCTGTCAACATTCTTCATAATGTAATCCATATGATGGGTAAATCCGCTCATTGGAGCGATCGCTGCAAATTTATCCGGATATTTTATCGCTAAATACCAGGTCCCGGACCCTCCCAGACTGACTCCTGTCAGATATATTCTGTTTGTATCTATTCTGTATCTTGCTGTTATTTCTGTATAAAAATTCTCAAACCAATTGTTTGTCGACCACCTTTCGTTCAACGGGCATTGCGGAGCGATGATAACGAATGGGAATTTTCTTCCCTTCCAAATTTGGTCTGGAATTCCACAACAGTACAATTTCAATGTATCTGCGCCTCTGCTTGAACCTCCATGCAGATAGATGATCAAAGGCCATTTTTTCGTGGTGCTTTCTTGATAACTTTTAGGCGTGTAAGCGATATAACGGTAGTTGGTCTCTTTTGGATTTTGATTTAAGCCCTTTTTGAAAATCAATTCCCGTTGTATTGTACCATCCTCATTCCACCAGGTACATGTTCCGTTTTGCTGACCATTTGAATAATGCTCTACAGACTCCCTTTTCCCATTCGAATACCAGTATTCAAACAGACCATGTCGCAATCCTTTTAAAAAATTTGTTCTACTGATTATTTGGCCGTTTTCCGACCACTCTCTGAATTGTCCTTCTTTGGTATTTGTTTTATAATTACACCAGAGATTTTCTTTGATTTCCTTATCAAATGAGCTATAGGTTCCTTCCATTTGCATTTGCCCATTTGGGTAATAATCCTGAACATGATACAAACTATCGCTCGCATCAAAGCGAATAATGCGTTTATAAATTATCGTATCATTTCGAGAAACTGGATGGGGTAGATAATAGGTATCAAAGTCCTGAGCCTTTGCCGCTTCACAGCAAATTAACAGCGATAATATTAAGGCAATGCTTTTCATTTCCAGGGCTGTATCAATATTTTTTCGAGGTCATCGAACGCACAACTTCACCATCAAGTGTCAAGTAATCGCCCATCAGATTGGCGGTCAGGCAGGAGTGCACCGGCAAAATGAGCAGCACATCGCCCACTTTGGTTTGCTGCAAAAACGCTGGATCAGCGCGCACGATGCCATGCTCCTGCGAAAGCGAAACCAGTTTCGCACCAGGCACCGGCTCACCCCAACTCTGCTCGTCTGCTCGCATCACTTGACCGAATAATGCCTGGCCTGCCGAGTCACTCAGCGTGTCCTTGGAAAAGTGCACCGCACCGCCGTATAGCAAGATTTCGTTGCGCGCGGGATGGATGGCGATCACCGGGCAGGCGACTGCCACTGCGACCTGTTCGAACGCGCAAACCTGTCCATGTACCTGCATCAAATCAAAAAACACAAAATTGCCCGCACGGATTTCGTCGACCTCACTCAAATCATCAACTAGCGTGCAGGACGGTGTGTCGCCGATGGAAATTTCGATTTTCGCTCCGGTTGCGGCTGCGATTTCAGTGCGCACAGCCTGCATGCGGTCGAATGTCTGCCGGTAGATTTCAGCGACGCCGTCGGCAGATTTGGCTTTGTAGGTGTGGCCGGAGTGGGTAAGAATACCAGCGAGTTGTAACAATTCCGCCTGCTGCACTGCCTGCGCCATTGCGACGATTTCAGCAGTTTTACCATAATCGATCCCGGCACGGTGGTAGCCAATATCGATTTTGAACCAAATGTGTACTGATGCTTTGATATGTGTTATCAGAAAGTCGATACTGTGCTGTGATTCCACCACCAGGTGCAAAGTTACTTTCTGCGCAAGCTGGTTAATGGCGTCGATTTCGCGCAGATTGACCGGAATGGCGATGGTGATATCACGCCAGCCGTGCCGGGCAAAATACTGCGCCATCTCGACTGATGAAACGGTAATGGCGTCGATTTCGTGCTGGCGAAACCACTCGCCGATCTGCGCGGACTGGTGGGTTTTGAAATGTGGCCGCAAGCGCACGCCACAGCGCTGTGCTTTTTTTGCCATGAACTCAATGTTCGCAAATGCTTTGCTTTTGTCCAACAGCAACGTGGTTTTGGTGATGTTCAGCCGATCCAAAAATGTGCGCATTCCTTTCACTCCGGTATTGATCTTGTTTTATAACTCGTTGGTTTGAGCCTATATAGCCGGTTTTGCTAAAATTTTTCTGAACAGAAACAGAACTGTCATAAACAGCGCATTCGCGAATAATCGGCCCACTCATAACTAAAAATTTAGCCAGGTTATTTTTTATGCGTTGGATGAAATCTCACTCTTACGACCTGTCAGAGCGGATTTGCCCATAAAGCTGCATGATTCTATCCGCAAGCGCTTCCCATGAATAAGTGTATGCATCTTTTTGCATTGCCTTGGCAAATGGCGTTCTGCAGCGATTGTTGAAATAAAAGGCCATCTTTTCGGCAAGCTCGGCGCTGGAAAGTGAACGCACAACCAGACCCGACTCGCCATCACGGACGCTTTCGGCCAGGCTGCCAACATCGGTGACGATCATGGGTAGCGAAAAGTGATAGGCGATGTGCGCAACACCGCTCTGTGTTGCCGATTTGTAAGGCAAAACCAGCACATCCGCTGCTGAAAAAAGTTGTGCCACCTCATCATCGTTGACATAGCGCACCAACAGTTTAATTTTGTGTCCCACTCCCGCAGTATCGATCATTTTTTGGTATTCGGCAAAATCACCATACATCTCGCCTGCCACGACCAGCAAATGGTCATCCGGCAGGTGATGCATGGCCTCGATCAGCAAATCCAATCCTTTGTATTTTCGAATAAATCCGAAAAACAGCGAGACGTTTTTGTCCAATGGGATGCCAAGTTGTGCACGCGCTGTTTCAATTGGCAGCGGTGCGCCGAAATGCTGATAGACGGGATGCGGTGTTTGCAGCGAAAGTGCATCTGGCTTGAGCGATAACAAATCTTGTTGCACAACATCGCTCAGAGCGATAAAGCCATCGTGACGGTTGAAAAAATAGCGTAGCAATTGCAGGTCACCCGGTCTTTTCTCGTGCGGCACAACATTGTGCAAAATAGCGATGGCGGGTATGCCAGCCTTGCGCACCTTGCCAGCCAAATAGCCTGTAGATGGTGCAAAAAAAGGCATCCAGAAATTGTTGATGAGCAGGTCGGGCTGCGCGGACAAAATGCGACTTGCTGTACGATAATAACTGATCGGATTGATCGAATCGAGGCATTGCTCGGCAGAAATCGCATCCGCCTTGTCGCCATCGGTGACAAACTGTGTTTGTCCGGGGAAAAGCAGGCTGGGGTACTGGCGGGTGAAGGTGAAGCCGCTCACCTGGTGTTTTTTCTCAAGCTCGCGATAAAGTGCAGCGCCGAATTGTGCGATGCCGCCGCGAAATGGGTAGAGCGTCGAAAAAAGGGCAATACGCATGACTCGATTGAACTCGTGAATAGTAGTGGCTATGGCTCATTGGCGGGCTGCACACCGATGGTGTTGCGCAAGCTGTAACGCGTTTGAGTGGCCTGCGACTGCGTGATCATCTCGCCGAGCAGGCCAAGCGAAATAAATTGAATGCCGATAATCACCAGCAAAATGCCCAAAAACAGCAACGGGCGGTTGGTGAGATAGACTTTCAGGAATATGCGCTCGAAAGCCAGCATGGTGCACACAACCGATCCGGCGATGAACGACAGCATGCCCAGCCCGCCAAAAAGATGCAGTGGCCGCCGCACATAGCGCGATAGAAAAATCAAGGTGATTAAGTCGAGGAAGCCGCTGAGAAAACGCGATGGGCCGAATTTGCTCTCTCCATATTTGCGTGGATGGTGCCGCACGATTTTCTCGCCAACGCGAAAGCCCTGCTGCGAAGCCAGTACAGGCAAAAAGCGATGCCGTTGCCCATAAACCTGAATCGAGGTGACCACCTCGCGACGGTAAATTTTGAGCCCGCAATTCATATCGTGCAAACGCACGCCGGTGGCTTTACCTGTAACCCCGTTGAAAATTTTTGAAGAGATGCGTTTGATGATCGGATCGAAGCGCTCTTTTTTCCAGCCGGAAATCAAATCGTAGCCTTCTTCCAACTTGGCAATCAAGGACGGGATTTCAGCGGGATCATCCTGCAGGTCGGCGTCCATGGTGACGACGTAATTTCCGCGAGCATGCGAGAAGCCCTCCGCCAAAGCCGCGGATTTGCCAAAGTTGCGGCGAAACTGCAGCACCACGACGCGCGGATCTTTTTTGTGCAAAGTGCGCAAAACTTCAAAAGAGTCGTCGGTTGAGCCGTCGTCAACAAAAATAAACTCGGCGGTCAGCTTTTGTTCGTTCACAACCGCTGAAAGCTGTTGATGCAACTCCGGCAAGGATTTGCTTTCGTTGAAAAGCGGGATGATGACGGAAATGTCAAGCGCTTGTTGGGACACGGGCTCAGTCTTCCTGTTTGCGAATCAGTCTTTTGCGTTTGGCATTTTCCGGTACATTGTAAGAAAACGCCTCCAGGGTCAGCCGCTGGTTAAGCGCAATTTGGGAATACCAGACCGTCAGCCGTTCTTTTCGCTGAGGACGCGTCAGCTGAATATGCTGCGGTACCCAAACGCCGTCGATTTTTCGAAAGCGGCGGAATACCTGCCGGAAAGTTTCGCGATTTTCCTGGTCAAAAAGCTGGATTCGGGTGATGACCAGCTTGTCGGGATCGATTTCGTACACCAGGTTTTGGCCCTCGTGCGGCTGGGAAAACACGATCTTTTTGTCCTGCCGCTCAATGCGCGTATCGCTTTGCATAGGAAAACGCGCTGCACCGAGAATGGAGTTCAGCAATTCCTGGTAGGCAATGCGCATGTTGAACAAAATCAGACTGCCGATTTGTTCGACATCGCCGATCAGGTAAGTGTTGTCGAGCGGTGAGTAGCTGTGAAAGGATTCGCCGTCCGCAAACAAAAAACCGACATCGACACCAAAAGCTGCCTCGGTCACAATGTACAAGGAGTCCGGCCGGGCGACGCGAATGGTGACTTCGCCACGAAACGGTGTTTCCGGCATTTCAATCACCAGATTGCCTTTGCCGGACAATGTGCGAATGCGCTGATTGTTTTGGTCCACTTTCTCCAGAATTTCAGCAGCAGTCAACTTCGATGCATCTATGGCAGCACCGCCACCGGCGCAACTATATACAAAAGCAGAGGCGAACAGAGTGAAAGCTGAAAGTAAAAAAGCGCACCTGTTGATTCTCTGCAAGGTTGATTGCAAGGCAGACGGAATAGAAATATTAGATTGTTGCAAAAGCGTTCTCGTTTGTCGGTTAAGATTGATATGATGCGGGGGTAGAGGGTGTCCCAAAGCATTCATTTTTAAGTCATTCCCGCTTTCAAGGGAATGACGGTTCGTTTGTTTGCAGACAGCCCCTAAAAAATTTTAGGCCATATATCGCTCAGATTACTACTCTGGCTTGTTTTCGAGTTGTTCGAGCTTTTCGAGCAGCGTTTTGCGTGTGCCATCTATCTGGTACGCTTTACGCCAGGCTCTGATGGCCTCTTCGTACTGGCCAAGCTTTTCGTGCACGTCGCCAAGGTGCTCCCAAACTTCCGCACTGCTGTCACGCACCTGCAGCGACCGCTGGATATACTCCAGAGCACTCTGGTAATCGCCGAGCTGATACAATACCCAGCCTTTGGTGTCAAGATAGGAGCCATTTTCTGGCTCGACTTCCAGGGCGCGATCCACCAATTCATTTGCGTATTCGAGCCGGATGCCGCGCTCGGACAGGCTGTAGCCGTAGTTGTTGTTAAAAACGCTGTTTTTGGGTGACAATCGCAGCGCGCGCTCATACAGCGAATCGGAGATGGTGTAGTTACCCTTGCCGTCATAAATCGATGCCAAAATACCCATGGCGCGAAAATCGTTGCCATCGACTTCGATGGCCTTCTCAAAGTACGGAACCGATTCGTCGGCACGTTGTTGCTGATACAAAATAAAACCAAGCATATAGTTGGCGTCTTTGTTGTCCGGTGCCAACTCCAGGGCGTTGCGTAAGGATCTCTCGGCACTCTCAAGGCTGTCGATGCGGATGTATGTTTCGCTTAACATCAGCCACAGCGCGGGCTCCTTGGGATTGACTTCTACGGCCTTCGATAAATACTTGATCGTATCCAGCCATTTCGAGCCAAAATAACTGAGTTGGCCACGGTTGTAATAGGAACGCCAGTCATCCGGGCGCTGCTCGATGATTTGTTCGAAAAGCGTCTCGGCTTTGAGCGTGTCGCCGGCTTGCAAATAGAGAAAGCCAACCTGTCCGGGATCGGCCAAATCTGAACGCTCCAGCTTTGCCAGCATTTTTTTTGCGCTCAGTGTGTCGCCGGCTTCCAGGTAGAGCAGGGCGAGCTGGCCAATGCTGGTCACGGCTGATGAGTCTCTGGCAACGGCTTGTTCGTAGAGCGCGATGGCGGCATTCATATCTCCGGCTTCGAGAAAAAGCTGTTGCAGTTCCGAACGCACCACTTCAAATTCAGGATGTGCATCAAGCGTTTTTTCAAACCACTCAATCAGACCATCTTTGTCATTCTGCGCTTTAAAAACCTCGCCAACATCGATATAACCCTGCTCTTCGTCAGGCGATTCTTTGATCCAGCTTTGCAGCGTCTGCATGGCTTCATCAAAACGCTGTTCCTGAACATACAGCAGACCGAGGGGGCGCCAAATATCGGGTGTGGCATAGCCCAGCTTGACAATATGTTCAAATTCCGCGATGGCCTTTTCATTTTCTTCACTGCGCAAGTAGAGTGAAGCCAGCCGCACACGATAGTCGATATCGACTTGTGTAATGGAAATCAAGCGCTTATAGGTGCGGATGGCTGCTTCATTTTCCTGCTTTAGTTCATACAAAAAAGCCAGGTTTTCAAGCAGCTCAATGTGACTTGAATCGATCGCCGCACCCTGCTTGAGCATCTCCATCGCCGTGTCGAAGCGGTTCATTTTTTGGTAAACTTGCGCGATTGCCAGAAACAGGGCTGGAGCGTTGGGCGCATACACACGGGCTTCCTGATAAGCTTCCAGTGCATTGCGATAATCGCCAACCAGCTCGGCAACACTGCCTCGAATCATCAAAGTTTCAACACGTGGATTGATTTCGACCCTGCCGGATTGGGCTTCGCTCGCTGGCGTGGTGGCAATTTGCATGCGAGATGAGCCACAACCGGTTGTCATCAAAATGAACAGAATGGCGAAAAGATATGTGGCCCGCTTAACGAACTTTATCGGAGTGGAGAAAAAATGCTTCAAATCAAAAAACGAGAAATTTATATACAACATCCGGTTATCTGCCTGGTCTTATTTGTGTTAAATCGCGAAAAAATATATGATTTCGCCTGCAGAATGACAAGCAAAATTTAGTGAATTATTTCTTGTCGGGAATGCATGCCGCATCTATATTAAGCACCAAAACCTCAATTTTAAGGAGCATCGATATGATGAATCGAATAATGAAATGGGTGGCGATTTTTCTATTTTGCCTGACAGCAGGCCAAACTGCGGAACTTTTTTCCGCAGATGCCAAAGAAGTCTATGCCGCGCGCAGACAAGCCTTTGTCGAGAAAATGGGAGCGAATAGCGTAGCGATCATCAAGGCCGCGCCCGAAGTCAATCGCAATGGTGATGTCGATTATTTTTATCGTCAGAATAGCGATTTTTATTATCTTACCGGATTGGATGAACCGGAAGCGGTTTTGATTCTGAGCAAGCGCGGTGTTTTTTTGCGCGGCTCCTTTCAGCGTGCCAATGAACTTTTGCTGATGCGCGAACGCAATCCGCACCGCGAAATGTGGGACGGCTATATGATCGGCGTCGAGCGCGCGCCGGACATGCTTGGTATCGAAGCAGCCCGGTCAATCGACGAGCTCGAAACCTACATGACCTCTGTTGTCCGTGGCGCGGACACACTGTACTTGAAAGTCGAAAATGTCGGATTTGATCAGCCGTTAAACGCAGAACTGGATTTTATCAAAAAGGCCCGTCAGCGTTTGAACGATTTTGCCGTCGTGGATCCGGCCGGCATTTTGGTGCCAATGCGTCAGAAAAAAGATGCCCACGAACTTGAATTGCTCAAAAAAGCTATCGAAATTACCGGCAAAGGCCACCTTGATGTCATGCGCACTGCCAAGCCGGGTATGTATGAATATCAACTCGAAGCGACACTCGAGCATGCTTTCCAGTACAATGGCGCCGAGCGCGAAGGCTTTCCATCCATCGTCGGATCCGGGCCGAATTCCTGCATTTTGCACTATAACACCAATCGTCGCCAGACTGAAAAAGGCGACATGGTGGTGCTGGACATCGGCGCCGAGTATGGCATGTACACTGCTGACATCACCCGCACTATTCCGATCAGCGGCAAATTCACCAAAGAGCAAAAAGCGATTTACAGCATCGTTTTGGAAGCACAGGATGCCGGCATTGCTGCAGCGGTGGTTGGCGCAAGTTTCCGGGCACCGAACATGGCTGCATATGCCAAAATTCAGGAAGGGCTGCAAAAGCTGGGGATTTTGAAAGAAGATGCCGGGCGCGGCGCAGTACGCGACTTTTTGCCGCACGGCGTCAGCCACTACCTCGGCCTCGATGTGCATGACGTCGGGACCTACGGCAACCTGCAAGTGAATGATGTCATTACCGTTGAGCCCGGAATTTATATTTCGGAGTCGGTGGCAAAAAAATATGACCTGCCGAAAGCCTACTGGAACATCGGCGTGCGCATTGAGGATGATGTGTTGATTACCGATAACGGCCCGGAACTGCTGTCCTTCCACGCGCCGCGCAAGCCGGAAGAAATCGAAAAAGTCATGGCCGGGAAATAGCTTTATTTTATGGATTAGCTGGAAAAATGATGCCATCTCACGCAAAGTCACAAAGACGCAAAACATTCGTAAAGTTGTTTCCTTTGCGAAAATTTTTGCTGCTTAGCGGCTCTGCGTGAACTCTTTTTCCATTAAAATGATCTGAAAAACGCGGGTGGCGACGATGGATGACAAACTCTATTTCTACCGCGCCAAAGTCATCAGTGTTTATGATGGCGATACCTGCACGGTTCACATCGATCTCGGCCTGAAAATGTGGGTGCACAGCGAGAAAATCCGCCTCAGCCGCATCAATGCACCGGAAATGCGCGGGCCGGAAAAGGAGCAGGGCAGGCAATCGCGGGATTATTTGCGCGGACTGATTCTGGGCAAGAATATTTTGCTGCAAACCCAAAAAGATCAGCAAGGCAAGTACGGTCGCTATCTCGGCGAAATCTGGCTGGAGATCGATGGCCAGTGGCAGAATGTCAACGACATGCTGGTGCAGAACGGTTTTGCTGAATACAAGGACTATTGAACCTGCCTGGCTTTGCGCTACAATCCTGTTGACAGAATTCACACGATTTTCAGGATAATAACGTGGCATGCTGCTCTTCGAATTTAATCCTGTTCATCCAGCCCAAATCCAATTTTGATCAAATATGAAAATCGCCATTCTCGCTGACATTCATGGCAACATCCACAGCCTCGAAGCCGTGCTCGAAGATATCGAGCGGCAGCACGTCGAACAGGTGGTGGTGAATGGCGATTTGGTCAATCGCGGACCGAACAGCCTGGCCGTGCTGGAGCGCCTGTGGGGCAATAACTTCATTTTCACCCTCGGCAACCACGACGATCTGGTGCGGATGTGGGTCGAGCACGATCCGAAAATTCCGGCGGCATGGTACAGCGATCCGTTTTGGGCCGGCACTGCTGATCTCGCCAAGGAGCTTGCAGCAGCCGGTTGGATCGATCTGCTCCGCAGCTTCAACATGCGCCACGAAATCTGCCTGCCCGGCGCGCCCAGAGTGCTGATCGCGCACGGCAGCCCGCGCCACTATCGTGAAGGGCTGGCGCTGTACACGCCCGAAAAAATCCTGTACGAACTGGCCACGGAATTCGACGCTGATATTTTCATCGGATCGCACACCCATCGCCCGCTCGATCGCACCTTTCGCACGCACCGTTTCATCAATACCGGTGCGGTCGGCACACCGTTCAACCGCAATCCGCATGCGCAGTACCTGCTGATGCGCTACCACAAGCAAGACTGGCACGCCGAGTTTCGCTCGGTGCCGTACGACCGCGATGCAGCGATTGCCGCTTTTGCGGATACCGGCTACCTTGAGAAGGGACTGCTCAGTGCACACATTTTCCGCGAAGAACTGATTCACGCCTCGCCGTTGTTCGATCCGTTTTGGCGCTGGACGGGCCACAACCAAAAGCCGCGCGACTGGGCATCGTGGACGGAATTTCGCGAAATGAATCAGGATCGATTCGCTCGAATCTGCGATAGGGGCGTTACAGTGAGGTCAGAAATGTGAGCACCGTGATCATCAGCACGGCGATAAGGAGCGGTACAAGTTTGAGGTTAAACTCTGTTTCAGTCTGGTGTTTGGTTTCGATGTCTGTCATATATTTGCCTTGAAAAGAACGCGTTTGCATGGCCGATTACAACACGGCACGTCGTGAACTGCAACACGTTACACTGTTTCATCTTCAGGGGAATCCGCAGCCGCGCCGGGCTTGTCAAAAGCGTCGGCGTATTTCGGATCCTTAAAGTCTTCCACCCGCATTTCAATCTGACGATTAAAAATCGGATAAAGTTTTTTCATCAACTCGCCGTCTGCATCGAGTTGCGTGACGATGGTCATCTGCGCAAACTCGACCAGCACAACGGCGGCATCTTCGCCTTTGCCGATTTTGGTTTTTTTCTGCTTCACGTTGAACGGCTTGATGGTGCCGGCTGGCAGCGTCACCGCCTCGCCGGTTTCCTGATGCACAAAATTGATCGTCACCAGGCCTTTGACCATGCTGGTAAACAGGTGCCCGACCTGCAGGCTGTTGTCGAGCTCAGCCTCGATTTGAATGTGCAGCAGCGGGATGATATCGCCATCGGGATTCTTGTCTTCCGCCGGCCAATATTTTTTAATGATCGCATTTTCAAAAGTCATCGCAGGCACGTCCTCGCAAAGCGGTGAATATCGTCAAAATAAACGGCCGCAATAATACACAGAAATTTTGCCGTTTGCAAGTGATTCTTTTGTGGGGAGAGCTTTTGAAAAAGGCAAATACGAAAAAAATTGAGGGTTGTGCTACAAGATAGTGGATAGATTTTTTGTGTATTTTTTAGGGATTTCAAGGTATTTTTGAAAGTGCTCACTCTCCTGTTGAGTCTGAGCATTTAATCCTTTCAAAATAGTGGCAAATGTTTTAAAACAGGATTTCGATTTCGATCCTAAATCGCACCTGCCTGATACGATTTGCCGAGCGGTTTGAAGGTCGATGTCTCTTGACGTTGTAATTTGGCTTCGATCTCTTCAAATTTTTTGATCAATTCGGGTGTGTACAATCTTTCGCCACAGTGCTGGCAAATGCCAACTTTTGCCTCCACGAAGGCTGTGTTAACGCCGCCAGAAAGTACTTCGGTTACCTGCTTCTCGACAATCTCTCCGCCGCAGCTTGGGCATTTTTCAAGAAATTTCGTCATCGGAAACCACCCCTGCTCGCTTCATTTAATGGGCAAGAAACGATGCGCTTGCAGTCACATTTCACTTCAACGGCAAGCGTCCCTCCGCAGGCAAGGTCAAAATCGAAAATCAGCTTCGAAAAGTCAAGCAGAATTTTGCTTGCATCAAGCTGCCCACGTCTCGTTTGCATTGACAATGTGCAGAATATCTGCTATGCTGTTTCGTTGGCGAAAATGGTGGACAAGGTATGCGGGTTGAGCACTGCATTTGCAAGAGATTTGGCATTTTTCTACGCTCAACACGGACGCTAGAAATTTTCAAGATATCAAGCGATTGGCCAATGAAAAGGCCGCGTATTTTCCAATCCAAATAAGAGAGGGTGTCATGAAAACCAATACGCAGGCAAAAGTGTTGTGGCTGGTGTTGTTGATGTGGCCGGTGGGCATGCTGGCGCAGGAGCAGGCGGACAAATGGACGCCGGAGTTCAGCATGAAATTCAAAAATGTCGGCGGCACGGCGATTTCGCCGGATGGCAGCCTGATCGCCTACGTGGTGCGCGAACCACTGATGCAGGGCGAGAAATCCGAATATCTGAGTCACATCTGGCTGGCCAGCAGCGATGGCCAGCGCAATTTCCAGTTTACTCAGGGCGATAAATCGTGCAGCAATCCGTCGTTCTCCCCGGATGGCGAGTGGCTGGCTTTCACTTCCGCGCGCGATGGCAAGAAAAACCAGGTTTGGCTGATGCGGGTCTACGGCGGCGAGGCCGTGCAGCTCACAAAAGCCAAAAACAGTGTCGGTGGCTATGCCTGGTCGCCGGATGGCAAGACCATCGCCTACACCATGTCTGATCCGGAAACCAAGGATGAAGAGAAGGCCAAAAAAGAAAAGCGCGACGTGATTTTAGTGGATCAGAATTTCAAGTACAACCATCTCTACACCATTACTGTGGCCAAGAATGACACAGGCGAGCACGATGGCAAGCGCCTGACCGCCGGCGAGTTTACCATTTCGAGTTTTGACTGGGCGCCGGATGGCAAGACCATCGCTTTCAGCCATGCCCCGGATCCGCGCATCAACACCGCCTTCAGCACCTCCGACATCGCGACTGTGCCATCGGACAGCGGCGCGGTGACGCAGTTGGTCACCTGGCCCGGCGCGGACAACAGCCCGATTTACTCGCCGGATGGCAAATGGCTGGCTTTTATCTCAGACGGCGGCAGCCCGCAGGAAATCGGCCTCGGCGATGTCTACCTCATTTCGAGCGCAGGCGGTGAACCCAAAAAGCTCGCCGACACCCATGACCGCAGCGCCAGCCTGATCGGTTGGGATCAAAAAGGTGCGAATATTTATTACTCGGAATTCTATCGCACGACACGTCCGATCTTTGCCCTGCCTGCCAATGGTGGCGCTCCCAAAATGGTCGCCAACGCTGAGGGCCTGTTCGGCTCGCCTGCATTCAGCCAAAATGGTGAGCGCATGGCGTTCTCGTTCCAAAGCATCGACAAACCGGTGGAAATCTATACATCACCGATCTCGAAAATGCAAATGCAGCAGATCAGCTCGGTCAACAGCGACATCGCCCTGCCGCCGATGGGCAAAACCGAGGTGCTGACCTGGAAATCACCAGACGGGCTCGAAATCGAAGGCTTGCTGACCTATCCGGTCGGCTACGAAAAGGGCCGCACATACCCGCTGATTTTGAACGTGCACGGCGGTCCGGCTGGCGTGTACGCGCAAAACTTCACCGGCGGTCCGTCGATTTACATGTTGCAGTATTTTGCTCAGCAGGGCTATGCGATTTTGCGCGGCAATCCGCGCGGCAGCACCGGCTACGGCAAGGATTTCCGTTTCGCCAATTTCAAAGATTGGGGCTACGGCGATTTTGAAGATATTATGAGTGGTGTCGACAAGGTGATCGACATGGGCGTGGCGCACCCGGACAGTCTGTGCCTGATGGGTTGGAGCTACGGCGGCTACATGACATCGTTTGCAGTCACCAAAACCGAGCGCTTCAAAGCCGCCAGCATGGGCGCGGGCCTGCCCAATCTCATCAGCATGGTCACCACTACCGACATTCCAAATTATTTGGTGGCGCACATGGGCGACGAGTTTTGGAACGATTACGAAACCTACGAAAAGCACTCGGCGATGTATCGCATCAAAAATGTCACCACGCCGACGCAGGTGATTCACGGAGCCAACGATTTGCGTGTGCCGTTTACGCAGGGGCAGGAGTTCTATGTCGCGCTCAAGCGCATGGGCGTGCCGACCGAGATGGTGGTCTATCCGCGCACCCCGCACGGCCCACGCGAGCCCAAATTCCTGATGGACGTTTCCGGCCGCATCATGACCTGGTTCGAAAAGCATCTCAATCGCACCAGGCCCGCCGCCCCCGAAGTGCCGGAGAAGACGATGGAGTGATAAGAAAGCAAATCGTTTATTTTAGCCACGAATTTTCACAAATGTACACGAATTATTCTAATCGATTCTTGTTCATGAGCATTTATGGGATTCGTGGCTAACTATTTATTTCTATTCAAAAACTTAGACGAAAATAAAGGCGAGCACTGGAATGTCTCGCCGATGCTGGTTTCGAAGGTGGAATCGAAATTTGCAAACAAGGCGGGGAATATCATCGATATTGAAAAGTGGAAAGAAATGTCCGCTCCGAGCAGACTTTGTCTTTTGGTCAATTGTTTTAGTTTACATTATGAAAAAATCCCACCCTAAAGCACAGGGAAATCCGGACGAGATCGTTGCTGTAGCTCACTTCGACAACGAGCTGTCGGCGGAGATCGCACTTACCATTTTGGAGGCTCAGCGCATCGAAGCCTCGCTGGTGCGTGATGATCCGGCAGGCATGGGCCTGCACCGCGGCGCGCGCATCATGGTTTTCGTCCGCGACGCTGAAAAAGCTCGCACCGTGTTGCAGGCTGAGCATGATTGATCCGCAAATCCCGCTCGCCATCGCGCCGATTTTTTTGTTGATCGTGCTCGGCTTCGGCCTGTGGCGCATCAGCTTCCCCAGTGGCGACTTCTGGCAATTCAATAACAAACTCGTCTATTTTGTGCTCCTGCCTGCTTTGCTGTTTGCAAAAATTTCAACCATCAATTTTTCGCAGGTCAGCTTTGTTTCCGAAACGGTAATGCTGTACAGCGGCTTCGGCTCGGCTGTGTTATTCGCGCTTTACCTGAGCAGGCAGCGCGGCTATGATGGACCGGCCACCAGCTCGATTTTACAAGGCAGTTCGCGCCACAACTCTTTTCTCGCCCTGGCGATTGCGGAAAGGCTGCTCGGCAGCGCCGGGCTGGCGCAAGCTGCGCTTTATGCCGCCATGCTGATTCCGGTGACCAACATCGTAGTGGTGTCGCTGATGGTGGTGCTGGTGCAGAAGGCCGAACCGCGCGGTGTGGTAAGGGCCATTTTGCGCGATCTGGGCCGTAATCCTCTGCTGCTCGCGGTCATTCTCGGTTTGGTCACGAACAGCTTCGACATCACCCCCATTCCGGTTTTGAACGATATGGCAGATTTGCTCGGTAAAGCAGCGTTGCCGATGATGCTGGTCGGGGTTGGAGCAAGCATTCGCGTTCGACAATTGGGCGAGATTGGGTTGCCAGTTATCGCTTCAATTTTTGGCAAAATGGTGCTGTTTCCGCTGGTCATCGTTGTGGCCGCTACAGCACTTGGGGTTTCCGAGCTGGCGATGATGGTCGCTGTGGTCTATGGCGCCGTGCCGACCGCTGTTTCGGGCTATGCGCTGGCGCAACAAATGGGGGGTGATACGCACCTGATGTCTTCGATGATTACTGTGCAAACGGCCTTATCTTTTTTCACCCTGCCGCTGACCATTTCGCTAGCGCAGTACTTTTGGGGATGAGGTGATGGAGTCGATGATTGGGCTCGGGATTGTTGCAGCAGGGCGAGCGCGTGTTCGCGGTTGCGGGCGGCAGCCACGTGGTGAAGCCGGAGCCAGTCATCTGCGCAGGGATGGGACTCACGCCGCCGGAGGAGTAAAACTTTTTATTTCACACCGTATTTTTTCAGTTTGTAGCGCAGGTGTCGTTCGCTCATACCCAAAAGTTCCGCTGCTCGCGTCTGCACGCCTGCTGTTTGCTGCAGCGCCTTCCTGATGAGCATTTGTTCGAACGCTTCCACCCGCTCAGTGAATGTCCCTTGCGAAAAATCGCCAGCCACTTCGGCCTCAGCCCTGGGCTCACGAACATGGATTGGAAAATCATCAACGGTGAGCACTTCTGCGCGCGACAGCACCACTGCCTGTTGCACAATGTTTTCCAGCTCGCGCACATTGCCGGGGTATCGATATTTAATTAACAAATCGATCGCCTCACGCGAAATGCCGCTGATTTTTTTACCATTTTCTTCTGCAAAGCGGTTTACAAAACGGTCGATAAGCGGCGGGATGTCTTCACGGCGCTCGCGTAGGGGCGGAATGCGGATCGTGACGACATTGAGCCGATAGTAGAGATCATCACGGAACGTGCCGTCATTTGTCATCGCTTCCAGGTCGCGATTGGTAGCAGCGACCAGCCGAATGTCAGCGTGGATGGTCTCCGAACCGCCGATGCGTTCGAAGGTTTTTTCCTGAAGCACCCGCAGCAACTTGACCTGCACGGCAGGCGGAATTTCACCGATTTCATCGATGAAAAGCGTGCCGCCTTCGGCCAGCTCGAAGCGGCCTTTGCGCTGGCGATCCGCGCCAGTGAATGCGCCCTTTTCATGCCCGAACAGTTCGCTTTCAAGCAAATTTTCCGGCAGTGCTGCACAATTAACCGCAACGAATGGCTTGTCCTTGCGTGGGCTGGCGAAGTGAATCGCCCGCGCAACCAGCTCCTTGCCGGTGCCGGTATCGCCCATAATCAATACGGACGCCTGGCTCGGTGCAACCCGGCCGGCCAAATTGAGTACCTGCTCCATCGCTGATGATTGCGAGATGATACTTTCGAAACGAAAGCGATGTTCGAGCTGATCGCGCAGCTGCCTGTTTTCCTGAATGAGTTGCCTGCGCTCCGTGGCTTTGCGGATAATGAGCAAAAGTTCCTGCAAGTCGATGGGTTTGGTGAGATAATCGAACGCACCGAGCTTCATGGCTTCCGTGGCTGATTCTATGCTGCCGAATGCGGTCATCAGCACAACGTCGATTTCCGGGCTGATTTTTTTGAGCTCACTCAGCAACTCAACACCGGTCATCCCCGGCATTTTGTAATCCGTCAACACAATATCGATGACGTTTTCTTTGGCGAGTTGAATGGCCCTGGCTGGCTGATTCGCCTGCAATACATGATATTTTTGTTTGATGAGAAAACCAGCCAGACTCTCCAGTTGGGCCGGCTCATCATCAACAACCAAAATGGTGAATTTCATGATTTTTCCATGGTTTGTCACACATTCGTAAAGGGTAAAACGATCCTGAAGATGCTACCCTGGCCGATTTCGCTTTCTACTTCGATCACACCGCCATGTGCCTGGACGATTTGATTGGCAATGCTCAGTCCCATGCCGGTGCCATCATCTTTGGTGGTATAGTATAGATCGAAAATTTTCGACAGCTCATCTTCCGCTATGCCGCTGCCGAAATCCTGGATTTCGAGCACGACATATGCGCCCTGCTCATAGCTGGAAAACTCGATCCGGCCGTTCGGGTTGGAGGCATCCGCCGCATTGCGGATCAGGTTGAGCAGCACCTGGGTCATCTGATCGGTGTCGATGTTGATGTGTGCGTCCGGCGCGGACTTGATCTCGATCTGAATGGATTTGGCTGCTGCTTCGCTCTGCAAAATCGTGGCGCTTCGTTGCAGGAAATCGTTTAGCTTGATGGCAGTTGCATTTAATTTGGGAGGGCGTGCAAATTTCAAAAAGCGCTGGATGATTTCGTTTACGCGACGCACTTCGGATACGATGGTCTTGACGAGTTTGCGATATTCGGGCTCGTCCTCTTTTGGATTGAATTCCAGGTCAAGTCTCTGGCCGAGCACACCGATGGCGTTGAGCGGATTGCGAATTTCGTGTGCCACACCGGATGCGAGTTTGCCCATGGCGCTGAGTTTTTCCCTTCGCTGCACCACTTTTTCCAACGCCTTGCGCGCCGTCAAATCGCGCAGGACGATGACCGCACCATTCATCTGGCCATTTTCGTCATACAATAAGCTGCTTTTTGCCGCCAGATAAAGTTTTTTGCCGGAAACCTCGCAAGGAAATTCATCATCTTGAAATGCAACATCGCGCTTCCGCAGAACGCGCAGCAGAAAATCCGAACATTCGGGAAGATATTTTGCCGCTGCTTGCCCTTTTAGTGCTGCACTGGGCAAATTGAACAGGCGCACTGCCGCATCGTTGAGCAAGGTGATGCGCCCTGCGGTATCCACCGCGATCACGGCATCGGCCATACTTTCGAGGATGGCCCCGGTGAATTTTTGTTCGCGTAGAAATGCCTTGGTCATCGCCGTTTCATTGCGGCGTGCGATAAACAAGTTTAAAAAGATGAGCGCACCAATAACCAGCAGCCCGGTCAGGATAAAAAAACGCTGACGAATCCGCGCCAGAACGACATCGAGATGATCTGCCCACAAGCCGATCCGCAGCAATCCGACTTTGGTATTTTGAAAGGTAAATGACCTGACGGCTTCGAAAACCTGTACTTCGTCAAATGGAATCAGTCGGGTTGAAACCTGTTCACTATCAAGTGCTGCGACCAGGAAGGGGTCGGTCTGGATGGAATCCAGTTCGGTAATGTTTTCGGTAGCGGAGATGATTGCACTTGTGTCCTGCCAGACAATGTAGGCGATGCCTGTCGCATCCTTGCCGATATGCTGTATCAGTTGGCCGACACCAATTTTGCGGCGCAAGTCGACCAACTCCTCGGCAGCAATATTCGCGACAATGGCGCCACCTCGCGAGCGCCTGATCGCTACCGCAAACCGCATCCCTTGTTCGAATCGGCTGCGCTTGAAGCCTACCACCAAAGAGTCGGCCCCGCCAACAAGAATCGGCTGCAGTTCATCCTGTGGATCGTAAAGCGGCTCGATGCCTTCATGCACTTCGTCGTGGCTGCTCGCAACCTTCACGCCATTTTTGTTGAATATGTTGATGCGGTAGAGCTGGTTCTGTTTGGAAATTTCGTTCAGCTCAGGCTGGGTGAGCGGCTGACGCACATCCAGCTGATCGAGCAGTCGCAGGTTGTTCATCAGTCGTTGCGCCAGCTGATCCTTGATTTCATTGTAGGCAAGAATGGCGTTTTCCGCGCCGAGGGAAAGGGATTCGATGAGCACGGTTGCTTCTTCATGCATGAGGTGTTCGACTTCCCGTTTCTGCCGGCTCAATTCATAAAATGCCGTTCCAAACAGCACAAGCAACAAAATAACCGAGAGCACGAGAAGCACTTGGGGTGGCAAAATCAGCATGCGCCATTTGCTGGTTTTGGCTTTTTTCACAGCGTCCCCGCCATGTGTGCGATCACTTCAGGCGCCTTCGACGCACCGTGGAAGTATTTCGAAAAACGAGCCACCGCCGGCGTATCGTGCATCAAAAGATCATCGACAAATGCCGGCTTGGCTGTTTGGTAGAGCAACTCGACCATAAATTTTAAATTTTTTGTGGTGGCAGGCACGGCAATTTGATACGTCACCAAATCTCTGCCGGTGCCTTCGTTTTTATCGTCGCGGTTAAAATTGGCATCGCCTGCTGCTGCGCCATGAATCGCAACGTCGGCAATGCGCTTGGCCGTACTGACAAATCCACGCGGCGGCAAACGGTTATCCTTTTTATACTTTGCGGCGCGCAAGAGCGTAAAGGTAAGCTCATCGTTGACGTCGGTCATCACAGTCTCGTAGATTTGTGCCTGATTCTCGCTCGAAATAAAGTCGTAATGAGGCTCGAAAATGGAAGTTAGATTTTGAATGCGACCATTTTGATCGAATGCACCGGATTCAAAAATTTTTTCTCCGTTGTCATTTTGCACCAAAACGTGCAGCCAGGCGCGGCGGCCCGGAAAGCCGGTCGGGAATTTGTGGCCGGTGCGATTTGCGATTTCCACTTCCAGAAGGAGTTGTCCGCCCTTGCGCGAAGGCTGAACATTGAGCGATGCGGTTTTTTCTCGCAGCTGCATGCGGGTCTGAGCAATGGTCTTGTCGAACTGGGCGGCTGTGGCAGTTGCGCCGATCTCGGCTGCATTGTCTCGAATAATTTGCAGCATGAAGGCATTGCCCCCCACGAATTGGTGCCGCCAAAAAGGCGATTGCGTGCCAATCCATGGCGGCATACTGGAAATTTTCACGGCCTCATCGATGCGCGGCATGTGGCAATCCTGACAATGAATTTCTTTTTGTGAAAAAATGCTGTTTTGCCATTCCAGATACGGCGTTTGTTCCGGAAACATACCTGCGATTTCACCCTCATCGTCGACGAAAGGTGTGAAAAGCGTGTGGCAGGTAGCGCAGAGCTCGGATTTATGGATGTGCTCGCCATATTGTGGTGTATAGCCGGTGTGATGCATCATTGGCATCGGCACAACATCCTGGTACGGGCCAAAAATCTGCCGGGTATCTTCGATTTGATACTTACCGGAAAAACTGGCATCGGTACCCAGGTTTTCCGGTTGAATTTGATGGCACGCCGTGCAGCTCACGCCATCCATCGCCAATGCGTTCGTGCGCATGGCTTCAATCGAGTAGCCGGAAGCGCCATCGTGGACAGCCTGAGTGCGGCCCATTGGCGCGTGGCAGGTGGTGCACTTGTCCTCTATCAGAGCCTTCAGCGCAGGGTTTTCCATGACTTCGCTTTCAACCTTGGCCTGCCATAAAGGATCCCTGGCGGAGTTGCCCATCATGGTTGCGCGCCAATCGGTTGAAATCGAGAGATCAATGCCCTTGCTGTCTGTTAATGCAACGCCATTTGAAGTATGACAAAATGCACAATTACCGGAGCCACTGAACAGCATCGATGTTTCAGTGGGGAGTGCTTCCGTTTGCGAGAATGCCATTGCTGGCACTATCGTCATGATGAGAGATAGACAGGTCGCAAGATAGAATTTTTGATTTGGTTTCATGAGCCAGTTTCCATCCATCGTTCAATCAAAAGCTCACTTCCACGCCCAGCGTACCGACACCGGCAGAGAAATCGTAATAGAGATCATTTGACTTGTTTTGAATAAAAAGATACTCGAGATAGAGTTTTAAATCTTTGCTAAACTGGCTGAGGCGAAAAGTCTTTTCAAGACTGCCCCAGGCTTGTTGACGGGTATCGACGCGGAGAACATCGCCAACCAGTGACTCGCCTTCAAGATCGAGCGCCAGGCGCTGGTAGTCTTTGCTGTAATGATCGTAGCCAAGTCGCAACATGATGCCTCGTGGTAGCAGCGTTGACAGCATAGCGCCAGTCTCTATGCTCTCGTAGCCATACCGATCATCGTACAGTTCGTCTTCGGTAAAATAGCCGGTTTCCAGACCGGAGAGGAAACGTCCGTCGCCACCAAAATTGCTGCGATTGCGCAGGTAGCCGCTCAGTCCGATCTTTTCGAACAGCGATTGCGAAACGCGAACCGAATTGACCCATTGTTTTGCGCTTGGATTGTCAATTTCAGTGTAGACAAAATAGCTGCCATTGCCTCGCAACCGGCCACCCCGGCTGCTATCATCGACCGGCGCTCTCTCTTCCGCAACAACCTGCGAAACATAATTTTTATAACCCAATTCGCTCGAGAAAATGAAGGTTGTTCGCGAAGGTAATGAAAAATTCAGCCGCGTAAAAACGATATGTTCCCAATTGCTGAGTTCCTGCAGATTGGTATAACTGCGGTTTCGTACCTGATAGCCGGCATAGAGAATACCAAGTCCGGAAACTGGCAGCTTCAGGTTTGAATAGGCTGCAAATTCTGAAAAATCATAAATCTCATAATCTGCACCATCGAGGCGAAAAGACATGAGAGCACCAAGACTTAAAAGCCCACTGCCGGAGCCCAGGCTGCGCTGGCTTGCCAGGCCAATTTGATGAAAGGAGAAGGTGCGCGAACTATTATCCGCAAAATGGTTTAAATAGCCGTCATAATAAAACTGGCCCGACCATTTGGATGCCAGCCAGGCTTTGGATAGATCCAGATTCGCTTGCGAAATGACATCTGCGGTCTGGGCGTAATTTCGATAGGCATTTCCATCGAGACTGGTTGTGAGTGAAATTGTTGACTGCAACTGAGCTGATCCTATGGTTGGTAAAAGCATCCAGAACAAGGCCAGGACGCGTCGTTTGCTTCTCATTGTATCATCTCCTTCTATTGCAAATTGTTTTTTTGCGAAATGTTTATTTGAACTTATTCAATATGTATGCCAATATTTTTGTTTTGTTTTAAAGTATTGAATTTAATGAAATTGTAGTGAAAGCAAATTTTGCTGGATCATTATTGGCTCGACCAAATGGTCGGCTTTTCGACCTGTTCGTCGCAAAAAAAAGTGGGAGCCTTTTCAGACTCCCACTTTCATGAAGCACCGCAGTCAAATGATCATCTTCTGAACTTAACGATTGCGTCCACCTTGTTTGGCGCCTTTTGGTCCGCTGCCGTCGCAGGTGCCTGTGCCAGTGCCGGCTCCAGCGTTGCCGTTGCGCATGCCTTTGCCAGCAGCAGCCTTGCGACCAGTACCATCCTGAGGCCGGACGTAGTCGGCATCGCGTCCGTTCGGGATGCCATCGCCATCGTCGTCCCGTGCCAGATCGTTGATGCCGTCGCCATCTTCATCCACGAAGCCCATTTTGCCTTTGCCCTTGAGTGGATTTTGTTTCACATAATCTTCATCCTGACCATTCGGGATGCCATCGCCATCTGCGTCAGCGGCATTGTCATTGATACCGTCGCCATTCGCATCAACAAAGCCGCGCGTACCCTTGCCTTTATTGGCCTTGTTGCCGCCTTTTTGTGCGCGACCATTGGCATTCTTCTGGCCACTGCCATCTTGCGGTGGAACCCAGTCCGGGTCCTGGCCGTTGGGAATGCCATCGCCGTCTGCGTCCTGAGCATAATCATTGACACCGTCACCATCTGCATCAACAAAGCCTTTTCCTTTGCCGGCATTCGGATTCAATTTGAGGTAGTCGGGATCCTGCCCATTGGGAATGCCGTCGCCATCATGATCCTGGGCGTTGTCGTTGATGCCGTCTTTATTTGTATCGACAAAGCCTTTGTCGGCTGGTTTGCCCTTATTTTGTTGCTGTGCGTAGGAATCCGTCGGGAGAGCGAAAAACAGACCGATTGCCATCAGTAAAGTGGCTGTTGCGAAAAAAGATGCTATGCGTTTCATGATAAATCTCCTTTGATTTTTGAGAAATGAGTTTGAAACATGCTTGCTTTATTTGCCAATTTCTTGACTTGTCTCAGTTTCGCGGCTGGATTAATCAACTTGCGTGCCAAAATTATCCGGATAGCATTTTATCGGATTTATACCCTTTTAAAACAAAAGGTTAAGATGTTCAATTTGATGTGATTGTTTTTCAGAGCTTGGAGAATCAATTCGACGTGACAGTCGAAGAATCGACGAATTGGTCGGAGAACCGTATTTGCAGACGGACGCAAGAAGCACATAGGATGGTCTGGGTACCAAAGGATAATTTCGGATTCGGGAGAAAGTGTGACAAATCCGGCAAGGCGGTTTCATCTTCGGCTGAAATGTGTTGCTCACGAGCCTCAGATTCAACATTTTGCGATAAAAATTGAGTGGAATAGAATCGAGGAGAGGAAATGCCGATGAAACGACTGGTGCATGTCTTGATGACTTGGGGAGTGCTGTTAGCCGCTGTTGTGTTAATGCAGAGTTGTACCGAATCATCAACCAACCAAACGCTTGCCGACATCGATACCGTCAACGAATTATGGTATGCGCAGCCGGCGGACAAATGGGAAAGTGCCCTGCCTGTCGGCAATGGCCGTTTGGGGGCGATGGTGTTTGGTCGCACCGACGTCGAAAAGATCCAATTTAATGAAGATACCCATTGGTCGGGCGGCCCCTATAGCACAACCGTAAAGGGTGGCTATGCCTATTTGCCGGAAATCCAGAAACTGCTTTTTGAAGGTAATTATTATCAGGCGCACCGCTTGTTCGGCCGCAAGCTCATGGGCTACCCCGTCGAGCAGCAAAAATACCAGTCCACCGGCGATTTGCTGCTAAAATTCGCTTCGCAGAGCGAAGTGAACGACTACAGCCACCGCCTGGATTTGACACGAGCCATCTCGACCGTAAGCTACAAACAAGATGGTGTGCAATTCACTCGTGAGGTTTTTTCCACCGCTGTCGACCAGGTGATTGTGGTCCGTTTGACGGCTGACCAGCCCGGAAAAATCTCCTTCGTCGCCAACCTCAACGGCTATCGAAACACCGCGCATTCCAATTATGGCACAGATTATTATTACAAAGATGGCTACGGTCAGGATGGACTGATTTTGAACGGCAAGTCTGATGACTACCTCAGCATTGAAGGCAAACTGCGCTATCAGGCCCGCGTCAAAGCCGTGCCTGAGGGCGGCTCCATGAGAGTGGATGACGTCAATTTGATCGTCGAAAACGCCAATGCCGCCACGCTTTTTATTGCAGCCGCGACCAATTTTGTCAACTACAAAGACGTCTCCGGCAATCCGCAACAACGCATCGATGACGTTCTCGATGCGATCCAGGGCAAAAACTATGAGGCGATCAGGGAAGCCCACATCCGCGACCACCAGGCTTATTATAACCGCGTCAGCCTCGATTTTGGCAATGGCCCCAATTCCACCCTGCCGACCGACAAGCGCATCAAAGAATTTGATGGCAAAAACGATCCGAATCTGGCAGCGCTGGCTTTTCAATTTGGTCGCTATCTGCTGATCGGCTCATCACGGCCGGGCACGCAGCCGGCAAATTTGCAGGGCATTTGGAACGATAAAATGAATCCCAATTGGGACTCCAAATACACCACCAATATCAATACCGAGATGAATTACTGGCCATCGGAAGTCGCCAATTTGAGTGAACTGAACGCGCCGCTTTTCAAGATGATCGAAGAATTGACCGATCAGGGTACCGATGTGGCGCGTGAGCATTACGGCAAAAGCGGTTGGGTTTTTCATCAAAATACCGACTTGTGGCGTGTGGCTGCGCCGATGGATGGCGTGCAATGGGGCACCTTTACGACTGGCGGCGCCTGGCTGACGACCCATTTATGGGAGCATTATCTTTTTAACGGCGACCGCGACTTTCTCACGGATGTCTACCCGATTATGCGTGGTAGCGCCGCCTTTTTTCTCGATTTTCTGGTCGAGCACCCTCGCTACGGTTGGTTGGTGACCGCACCGAGCACCTCGCCTGAGAATTTCCCCGGCCGCCCTGGTAATGACAGCTTTGAAGACGAAGTGCCGGATTACTACACCCCCGGCATCACCATTTGTGTCGGCTCGACCATAGACATGCAGCTGTTAAATGACCTGTTTAGCTATGTAGCCGAGGCATCGGAGATCCTGGGTGTCGATGCAGATTTTCGTGAGCGCGTGCTCGCTGCGCGCGCACGACTGGCGCCGATGCAAATCGGCAAAAATGGCGACCTGCAGGAGTGGCTGGAAGATTGGGATCAGAAAGAAAAGAGCCATCGCCATATTTCAAATTTGTATGGACTTTACCCGGGCAACCAGATTTCCGCGAATCATACACCTGACTTCGCCGATGGAGCACGCGTGGTGTTGAACCAGCGCGGTCTGGTTGGCAACGGTTGGGCGTCCGCATGGAAAATGGCGTGCTGGGCGCGATTGTACGAACCGGAGAAGGCCATGGAGAATTTTCGCTACTACGCCAATCATTATGCCACCAACAGCCTGTTCGCAATATGCTCCGGCGCGCTGCAAGTTGATGGTTCGTTTGGCGTGACGGCTGCGGTGGCGGAAATGCTTCTGCAGTCCCATGAGGGCGAATTGAATATTCTGTCAGCATTGCCTAAAAGCTGGCAGAATGGCGAAATTATTGGCTTGCGCGCCCGCGGCGGATTCGAAGTGGATATGCAGTGGCAAAATGGCAATTTAACCTCGCTATCTGTTCTGTCGATCGGCGGCAATACGCTCAATTTGCGCTACCGTGACATCGAGGCGGAGCTGCAAACAGAAGCAGGCGAGCGCTATGCTTTTAACGGAAAACTTCTAAAAGTTGAAAAAGCACAAAAATAACACAGGTAAAGCATATATTGGTGAGATTTTTCGCAACAAAAACAGCAGTGTACCTGTCCTAAACTGCGTGCTCAATCTCACATTAACTAAATTTGTGCCAACGAATCGTCACCATGCTCTAAAAGCTATATGTTACCTTTCAAAATGATGACTTATTTACAGGAGATCTCATGAAGAACAAACGCCTGAACATGCTTGCTGCAATGATGATGTTGTTGTTTGTCAGCAGTGCAGCGCTCGCGCAGTACGGCAGCGTCGAGAAGATCACGGCTGCCAATCTGAAAAACCACCTGACTTTTATTGCGGCAGATGCGATGGAAGGCCGCGACACCGGCTCGCGCGGATTGAAAACCGCGGCGAATTACATCGCTGCGCATCTCGAACGCTGGGGTGTTAAACCTGCCGGCGATGAAGGCAGCTACTTTCAGAAAATTACGCTGCTGAAACACACAGTCGATCTTGATCAAACCAGCGTGAAAATCAATGATCAGACTTTCACGTTTGGTGATGACTACCTGGCACAGCCTGCTACTGCTTCAGCGAGCGGCAAAATGGTCTATGTTAGTCATGGTTGGGTCATTAAAGACAAAAACATCAACCCGTACGAAGGGATTGATGTCAAGGGCAAAATCATGGTGGTCAGTGAATCGCTGCCGCCGGGCATGTCTTTTCGCGATTTGCGCGGCGCAGGCGAGATTGTGCGTCCGGATCAGTACGGTCGCGAGCATGGTGCACTCGGCGCGATCATTATCCCGGGCGGGCGTTCGCTGGGACGCTGGGAACGCAATCGCGAGCGCGCAACAGAGACAGGCGTGATCGAAGTCGAAAAATTCAAATCGGAAGAAGAAGCGGAAGAACTGCCGATCATTACTGCGGCAGAAAACCTGGTGAAGGTTCTTTTCGAAGACGAAAAACACAATGCTGAAGCCGTTTTGGCGGCTGCGAACGGCGGCGATGAAGTGCCGGCTTTTGAACTGGGTGCGGAAAAAACCGCCAGCCTGAATATTGTCTCCAGCACCGAAAATGGCTATACGCAAAATGTCGTCGGCATTGTCGAGGGCAAGGACAGCAAATTAAAGAACGAGTACGTTGCAATCGGCGCACACTATGATCACGTCGGTATTGGCAGAGCGATAGACGGCGACGATCTCTACAATGGGGCAGATGATGACGGCTCCGGCACCGTGTCTGTACTCAATATTGCCGAGGCGTTTGCTACCGGCGCGAAACCAAAACGTTCGATTCTGTTCGTTTGGCACACTGGCGAAGAGAAGGGTTTATGGGGCTCGCGCTACTTCAACGAATTTCCGACCGTGCCGCACGAACAGATCGTCGCGCAACTCAACATCGATATGGTTGGCCGCAGCCGCGCGGAAGGCGACACCAATCCTGCCAACGACGAACTCGCCGGTCCGAATGAAGTGTACGTCATCGGTTCGAAAATGATGAGCACTGAGCTGGGCGAGCTGAGTGAGAAAGTCAACAATAGCTATCTCAAACTCGATTTCAACTATAAATATGATGATCCTAATGATCCGCAGCGTTTTTTCTATCGCAGCGATCATTTCAACTATGCACGCCATGGCATTCCGATCATTTTTTATTTCACGGGCGTTCATGAAGATTATCATCGCCCATCTGATACGATCGATAAAATCGATTTTGTCAAAATGGAGAAGATTGCCCGCACCATCTATGCTACTGGTTGGGAGCTGGCAAATCGCAACAAACGCCCCGAAGTGGACAAGCCTTTGCCGGAACAGTTGTCGGGCAGATAATTCGATTTAACCTGCTTTATGTATGGGATTTGGTACTTGCCAAATCCCATTTTTTTTATCTGAAATAGCTACATTCCTACAGAGTGCGAGCGACAATTTCCGCTTTGCCCATATATTAGCGCATCCATTCTGTGGGGGAATTTTGCTTGACTTTGCGCACCTGTGTGTGCATTTTGAGGGTGTTTTCACTCAGCAAATGCGTTGTTGTCGCGTTTGTGTTTTAAGCGTCGAACCATCTCCTGCGCGCCACACCATTATGAATGCCATTTTTGAGTATCATACCACATGAAATCAACACTTCTCTCCCTGTTTGCGATCAGCTTGATTGCCTGTTCAAGCCAAAATCAAATCGAAATTAACGTTATCGATGCTGACACCCGGCTGCCAATCGAAGGCGCGCGTATCTATGTCGATGATCCGCCATTTGCCGCCAGATCGGATGTGCACGGCAAGGCTTTATTGCCGGAAACGAGTGGTACGGCAAAGATTACCGTGCATGCTAAAAATCACCTTCCTGCGAACCTGGTGTTGTCCGGCAGCGCCACGGCAACGGCTGCGCTACAATTTGACAGCACGCACGTCAATCCGGCTGAAGCGCGATTGACCTTTACCCGCGCCGATACTCTGCGAGGCAGCTACGGACCGTACCGCGCAAACAATGATCTGTTGCATTACGATCTCAATGTACGCCTCAATATCGAGAAAAAATATATTTCGGGCTACAACACCATCACCTTCAAAATGCTCGAAAAAGGTGACCGTGTCCAGATCGACTTGTTCGACAACATGCAGGTCGACAGCATCTTGTTCAACGGCACAAAACTCGCCTATAATCGGGAATTTAATGCTGTTTTTATTGATTTTCCGGAAAAATTAGCGGCGGCTGAAACAGCCAGCATCGATTTTCATTACTCCGGCCACCCACTCGAAACCGGGCGCTTCGGCGGCATCGCCTTCAAGCAGGATTCGCTCGGCAATCCGTGGATTTACACTGCCTGCCAGGGCATTGGCGCCAGCCTGTGGTGGCCAAACAAAGATCAGCAGCCTGACGAGGTCGATAGCATGAATATCAGCGTGGAAGTGCATACCGGTTTGACAGACGTGTCTAATGGGCGCTTCACGGGCAAAAAAGATCTCGGCGACGGTTTCACGCGCTTCGACTGGCAAGTAAACTACCCGATTAACAACTACAGCGTCTCGCTCAATATCGGCAAATACACGCACTGGGCGGACACGCTCGGTGAAGTCACTCTTGATTTTTGGGTCTTGCCGTATCATCTCGAACAGGCCCAAAAGCAGTTTGCACAAGCCAAACCGATGCTGCAGTGCTATGAAGAGTGGTTTGGCCCGTACCCGTTTCCGAAGGACGGCTACAAGCTCATCGAAGTGCCGTACTCCGGCATGGAGCACCAAAGCGCGGTCACCTACGGCAATCTGTTTCAAAATGGCTACCTCGGTCGCGACTGGACGGGAGTGGGGGTGAGCACAAAATTCGATTTCATCATCATTCATGAAAGCGGGCACGAATGGTTCGGCAACAGCGTTACCGCCAACGATGTGTCGGATGCGTGGATTCAGGAAGGCTGGTGTACGTATGCGGAATGCGTTTATGTAGAGTGCATGTTTGGCTATGAGGATGCACTCAAATATGTCAATGGCTACAAAAGCAAGGTGCGCAATGCCCGGCCGATCATCGGCCCGACGGCAGTGAACAGCTGGCCGACTGGCGATCAGTACTTCAAGGGTGCGCTGTTTTTACATACCCTGCGCCATGTAATCGATGATGATGTGCAATGGAAAGCCATGCTGCGTGATTATCCGCGCCACTTCAAATACAAAAATATTTACACCGCTGATGTGATCAACTATTTCAACACGTATTTCGACCGCAACCTGACAGCCATTTTTGAGCAGTATCTCTATCACGCAGCGATTCCGGTGCTGGAAGTGCGATTTGAAAATGAGCAGGTGAATTATCGCTGGCGCACCGATGTCGACGGCTTCGCCATGCCGGTCAAAGTGCTCACGGATACCGGCACTCAGTCCATCACGCCGACCAGCGAATGGCAAAGCATGGCGCATGACGCAAGCTGGCAAGTCGCGACGGAGCTATTCTACATCGAAGTGGATACGCTCGAAAGCGCGCAATGATGACCAGGGTGCTGGTCGGAATTCCATTGCATGGAATCCGTTTCTATGCTACATAGCAGCGTCGGTTTTGCAGAATTGCAGTTCAAGAGCACGCTTTCTGCATCGTCTCGATTCTGCTTTGCAATGAGCCGAATCTGTAAAACTGGCATATATTGAGGCTGGTTCGGAACCTTGCCGGTTGCGACCAAAATGCTCTCTCACAAACATAAAGGAAAACGCCATGATGCCTATTATTGATCGGATCAAAAATATCCTGATGGCGCCAAAATCGGAATTTCCAACTGTCAAAGCGGAAGCGGTTGACATCGCCGGGTATTACAAATCATACTTGATTTACATTGCGGCGCTGCCTGCCATCGGTACACTGTTGAGCTTTGGAGCTTACTGGGGTTTCTCATATCGCCTGCGGCTGGCCATCATCAGCTACCTGGTGACCCTGGCCAGTTTTTACATCAGCGCTTTTATCATCAATGAATTGGCGCAAACCTTTCAATCGACCAAAAGCCTGATCAATGCGCTCAAGCTGGTCGGCTATGCGGCGACGGCTTCAATGGTTGGACAATTGCTGGCATTCTTGCCAGGGATCGGTTGGCTTTTGAGCCTGGCTGGCTCGGTTTACAGCATTTATCTATTCTATCTCGGCATCCCCATTTTTATGGATACGCCGCAGGAAAAGACCATTCTTTATATGGTGGTCGCGTTTTTGGTCAGCATTGTTGTCTACTCCATTCTGGCTGCCGTGCTGTTCCCGTTCTTTGGCGTCAGCCTCATGTGGCGCTGATCGTGTCTGATTGAATGTATGATGTGCAGCGATTTCAGGGCAGACCGCGGCGGAGCGCACGTGCTGCTCTGCCCTGAGCCGCACCATACTCGAGTGCTGTTGATTCTGTATTCAATTCTCGAGCAAATCTGTACGTAAAGATTGCATTTCCTGCCAAACTTGAGCTTATCATGATGTTTTCGAGCGCTTGACAACAGCACCAATTTCTGATCCTGCCTGTTTGCAAAATTTGACTTTGCCTTGCCGTTTTTCTTTCCGCAAATGCAGCATTTTTCGCGTAATTGCCGTAATGCTGCTCTATCTCAATCTTGCCGATCAATCAACAATTCCTGCTGAATTTCAAATCAATTTTCATTATCCATCTGTAAAAGAGAAAGGATTTTTCACTATGCTGAAAAAAGGATTGTGCCTCGGAGCGGGCCTCATGATCGCATTGTCGATGGGCTGCGGTCAAAAGGAGACCGGCTCCGAAGAAGAAGCACAAGCTATTGCTGAACGTATGCAAAAATATGCTGTCAAGGAAGTGGCGTTTGACGCCAGCGCATGGCAGAACAACGACAAGAAGTTGCTTTCAACCTTGATCGAAGTCGCCAGGCTGTCGGACGAAATTTACTGGCTGCAAACTGCCAGCAAGCAAGATGCCGTGGACCGGATTCGCAGCAAACGGGCTGATGAAGATCCGTTGAAACAATTCGTTGAGCTGCAAGCCGGTCCATACGATCGCCTTGACGGTGACGAACCATTTATGGACGTGCCTGAAAAACAACGCGTCGACGGCTTCTATCCGGCCGATCTGACCAAAGAAGAACTGGAAGCCTGGTTAGAAGCGTATCCGGAAGATCGCGAGGCTTTTTTGAGCCCCTACACCGTTATTCGTCGCCGCGGACCACAGTTGTACGCTGTGCCTTACAACGAAGCGTACAAGCGTTTCATCGTGCCAATGGTGAACAAACTGCGCTACGCAGCCACGCTCAGCGAGGACGAAGGCTTGCAAAACTACCTGAAAACGGTTTCGGAAGCGCTGGTCAGCAACGATTACGGCGCTGTGAAGTCAGGCTGGGTTGGCCGTCAAAACAGCAAGATCGACTTTCTGATCGGGCCGTTCAGCACCGGGGATGATCATTTGTTGGGTGTTAAAACCAGCTTTGAAGCCAGTGTCGATGTGGTTGATTCGGCTGCCAATGCACAGATCAGCAATTTGACCAGCCGGCTCGGCAGTATGGAAGAAAATCTGCCCTATCCAAACCGCTATAAAAATCCGGACGTTGAAGCCCAAACCTGCTTTATGGTAGTGTCGGATGTTTTTCGCGGCGGCGAAAAAAGAGTGGGCTATCGTCAACTCAACCTTAATCTGCCAACGGATGCCAAGGTATGCGTTGAAAAAGGTGTGAAGCGGACGATTTGGCGCAATGCGCTGGCAGCCCGGCTTGAAGAAATCATTTTGCCACTCAGCGCGCGTTTGCTCGATGCCGAACAGGCAAAAGACGTGAGCGTTGATGGCTTCTATCGCTATGTCCTTCTGCGTGAAATCACCCAAAATCTTGGGCCGGATAAAGTCTATGGCCAGGAAAAATCGATTGATTCGGCATTGGACGAGCACTACGCCTGGGTCGAGCATGCCAAAGCGGACGTCGCCAGCTTGTATTCGCTGGGCTATCTGCAGTCATCCGGCCAGGTGACTCAAAAACAGGCCAGGGAAATTACCGTCAGCTATTTGGGGCGCCTTTTCCAAACCATTCGGCTCGCCGGTGATGAACCACAAAGCCAGGCGGCAACGGTGGTATTGAATTACCTGTTGGAATACAACGCTGTCCAGTACAATCGCGCAGCAAAAACCTATGCGATTCATTTTGATCGTATTGACCTGGCGCTTGCCTTGCTGACAAACGAATTATTGGTGTTGCAGGCAGAAGGCGACTTCGCGAGTGCACAGAAAATGCAATTCCAGTACGGCACCCTGCCTGACTACGTGCAAAATTCATTGCAAAGCGTCAGCGATCTGCCGCTGGTGGTTGCGCCGCTCTATCAGGTTATCTGGAACTAAACGCCGCGTTTTCCGGATTGAGTTCAGCCAGTCTTGCAGGCAAGACTGGCTTTTTCTATGGTTGGCGCAATGGAAGGTGGCTTGTCAGCAAATCTTTTAAGCGGGATGTGGGCGGGCATGCCGGTATGATACCTGTTGGCGAAACGCGGCGCGCACCTGTTTGGTGCAACCGAAGGCAAGAATCGGCAAGTGCTGATACTGGTTCAGCGGCTTACTCTTGCAAAGATTTCAGGATTTTATCGACCTGCTTGACTTTTTGTGTGGCGTTCACGCTTTTAAAATGTGATTTGGCGCGTTCGAACGAAAGCTTTGCTTCGTCACTGCGTCCGTTTTCGAGCAGCGCATCCGCCTGGCTGCGGTAAGTCTCCGCAAGGCCGAAGGTGTTATCGCAGGCCGTGTTGATCTCGATGGCCTCCTTGAAATAGTTATCTGCGAGTGGCCATTTTCCCTCCTTGGCGTAGATGACCCCCATCAATTTGCACGCATCTGCCTCGCCGAGCTTATGCCCCAGGTTATAATAGACACGCATCGCTTTTAGGCAGTTTTCGCGTGCGAGAACCAAATCAAACATTAAAATATAGAGCTCGACACGATTCAGCATGGCATTGGCTTTGCCAAGCTTGTCGCCGACCAGAGTTGCAAAACGAATGCTCAAAGCATAGCATTTGCCGGCATCGTGCCACATATCCTGATCACGGTAGAGAGTTGCCAGGTTGTTATACGTCTCAGCCAGACCGCGGTGATCGCCAGCCATTTCAAAAAGCGGCAGACATTTTTGAAAAGAAACCAGCGCTTTTTGTTTCTGGCCGCGCAAGCTGTACATAGCACCGAGGTTGTTATAAACACAGCCAGCCAATTCATTTTCTCCAAGTTTTTCAGCAATGGCAAGCGCTTGATTGCAAGCATTTTCCATGTTTTTCCAGGAAGATTTTTGAAAGCAGGCGGCAGCGAGACTGTTCAGGCTGTAGGCTTCTTCAAGCGGCTCGCCTTCTACCTGGCACAGTTCGATGCTTTGTTCGAAGTAGCGGATCGCTTCGGACAGGGCGGACTGCTGCAATCGCAGATTGCCAAGCAAACGCAATGCACGCGCTTGAATCAGCTTTGAGCCGAGTTCCTTGCTCAACTCGAGCGCTACCATATACCGGTCATGCGCTTCATCGACCTGACCCAGTGTGGCCAGCGTTTGACCTGAGTTAATCAGCAGATACAGCTCTTGCCGGCGATCGGTCCCATCCGTCATGCTTTGAATATTCTCGACAGCTTTTTTAAAATGATAAGCAGCGACGTTTTGTTCTGCGTCATCGCTTATCTCCCGGCTGTACTTCTCGAGTTGATAGACCAGATCGCTGTTTTGACCTGCATCCAGCGCTTTCTGAGCTTCTTTGATCAGCTTTTGTAAGCGCTCCTCAGGCAAGTTTTTTTGAGAAAGATCACCAAGCAATTTGTCTTTCTGCGGCATAAGCTGACTCCAATGAACGGAAAAGATTACCTCAACATTTGCGGACGGATATTGCGTAGCGTGCAAAGCTATTTGAATTTGGACCTACTTTGACCATCATCTAAATGTTGTCCAGTTGTCCTGTGTCATTCCTCCCAACCTCACTGCTTTTGAAATGATTGTCAGATTGCAATTGTTATGAGAATAGATTTTTTCGGGACGATCTTCAACGCACGGATAGCGAGTATCTCGTGAAATGGCTCACCCATACTTTGAGGTGCTTTTTCTTTTTGTCGATCGTACCACCCACATCGTAATATTGGCCGCTATCCGGATCGTACCAGGCAATTGTCAAATCATCCTCGGAAATACCGCTTAAATCAGCACCCTCATACGAAATTGTCAATTCGACCGGTGTGATAAAAGCGCCATCGGGCTTGAACTCGAGGTCCATGAAATCCGAGGACAGGATGGTGATCGAGAAGGTTTTGTCTTCATCGATTGCACCGGCAGGGACAAAAATAGCGTTACCGTGATTCTTAACTGTGCCGCCTTTGTCAGCTTTTATCGTTTTGGATTTACTGACGCCGTCCAGACTGTGACCCAGATTTGATTTTTTAACTGGTGTGACCGGATTGGCTTTTAAAACTGTGCTTACATTGCTTTTCTGATGAAATGACGAATCTTGCGCTTCGGGCGCCACCGTGGGATGTTGGTCACAACTCCATAAAAACATGAATGCCGTCAGGATAGCCAGATTCGCTACCTTGGTTGCATGGCTTCGCCACTTTAGCAAGTGCACCATTATTGTGTCCTCCTGAAAGGATTGTAGAAGAAGCTTGCCTTCCCTTTCCACTTCTTCAGGCTCACTCCGGATTCAGCCTAAACCGGAATCTGATGACCACCACTGTTGAAAGTCTAAACACAAGCAAGAGCTGTTCCAAAAATGCATGCTGCTTTGTAAAATTTTATCTACATAAAAACAATGGGTTAGGATCGATTTTCCTCGGCGTGTTCGACTGCGTAACAAACTGTGCCCCCGGGAGCGTAACGAAATGTTATAGCTGTGGATTCTACGTAATGTTTTGTTACGGCTCATGTAACCGGAAAATGTTGCTTTCGGATGAGCTTTTAAATCCGTTGCAATTGAGAATAGAGAGCAGACAAACATTTAAAAATCATACCGGAAGAGAGCAAAAAGCTGGTCCAAACCATCGCTAAATTCAACCGGCCAGTACCGAGTCCGGGCTGATTTCGTACTCATCGAGCTTGCGATTCAACCGTGGGCGCGAGATGCCGAGGATTTTGCAGGCCTGGGTTTTGTTGCCCTTGGTGATGCGCAGAACTTCAGAAATCAGTTTCATTTCACCCTCTTTTAGCGACAGCCCATCGCGCGGAATTTCGATCACTCTGCGCCAGCCATTTTTCGGCTTTACAGAAGGGAGCTGCTGGGGGCCATTGGGGCCGAGCGCTGTATTAATTTCATTCGAATCAATAATAGCCGATTCGCCGAGCACGACCACGCGTTCAATGACATGCTGCAACTCGCGCACATTGCCGGGCCAGTCGTAGTTGGCAAGTATGGACTTTGCCCCATCGGAAAGATGGCGTTCCGAAATACCGTAGGTGCTGATATAACGCCTGAGGAAATAGTTCGCCAGAGCGATGATATCTTCACCGCGTTCCTGCAAAGGTGGTAGAAAAATGTTAATGACATTCAGGCGGTAAAAGAGATCGGTTCGAAACTCGCCGGTTTGCACTTTCTGCTCAAGGTCTGCGTTGGTGCCGGCGATAATGCGCAATTTGACCTGAATATCGTCGGTACCGCCAAGGCGGCGAAAGCGCTTTTCTTCGATCGCTTTTAATAGTTTGGCCTGGATTTTGTGATTCATATCACCGATTTCATCGAGAAAAAGTGTGCCGCCATTGGCCATCTCAAACAGCCCCTTTTTGCTGTACTTGGCATCTGTAAATGCCCCCTTTTCGTGGCCGAATAATTCCGACTCGAGCAGTGTTTCGGGGATTGCGGTACAATTGACTTCGACGAAAGGCTTGCTTTTGGTCTCGGGCGTGCCATAGTGAATGCCGCGCGCGATCACTTCCTTACCTGTACCGGTTTCGCCACGCACCAGCACAGTGACCCATGGTCGATTAAACACCTTTTTTGTGACATAGACAACATGGCGCATTTCGGGGCTGTCGGCAATGATGTTTTCGAGTCGATAGCGCTCGCCCTGGTTCTCATTCATTTCCAGGCTGGCTTGCTGCTTTTGCCATTCAGCCAGTTGCTTCTTAACATAATCCCGCAATTTATGGGCTTCCTCTGGCATTTGCACAAATTCGTTCACCCCAAGCTTTGTGCATTTTACAATGCTTTCAACATCAGGCTTGTTGACCAGGGCGACTACTTTGTATTGGGTGTCCCCTTTGAAAATCATGGACAAAAATTTAAAAGGCTTCGGCTCTTTCGCCTCCAAATCCAGCAAAATCAGCTCTGGTAATTGTTTCGCAAGAATGTCCGTGTACTCTTTTTCGGTGCGGGCCAGCATGGTTGATACGGAGTCCAGGTGATGGCGCAGGGTTGAGATAACCTGTTGCTCGAAATCCACATCACCCAACATCAGGATGCGAAATGCTGTTTGTTCAGTGCTTGTCATATAAGTAGCTTCCTCGAGTGGTTGCAGCTCAATTTTTTGGCGAGCTGTTGATTTGCCATCTTTCAATATCACATAGATAACCACGAACATCCATTTCAATATTTTCTACCCGACGATTGATCATTGCCATATTGTCCTGCATATACAGAAAAATATAAGGGTGACTTGCCTGTACCCGGCGTTGAAATCGTTGCCACAATGCCTTTGCTTTATTTTCGTCCATTTCTGCGCGCGCGGCGTCCAACAGCGAATCGACCTCAGCATTGCGGAAACTCCCCAGGTTGAAACCATTTTCGATTGCATCGGAATGCCAAACTTGCGATGGATCAACAGTGAATCCGGTTTTCCAGGATAGCAGCACGGTATCAAAATCACGGTTTTGCATGACATCCTCCACCAATTTGCCCCATTCCACCAATTCAATTGTAGTGCGAATACCTGCTTTTTTGAATTGCTGTTGCAGCATCGCCAGGACATCGCTGCGCAACTGGTTGTCTGCATTGGTTTTCATGCTAAAAGAAAGGGTCGCGCCATTTTTTTCGACAAAGCCATCACCATCGCTGTCGCGCCAGCCTGCTCTGGCCAAAAGGGATTGCGCGGCCTGTAAATCAAATTGCTTTATAGGTGCGCTGGAGTCATAAACAGCAAAATAAGGCATGATCGGGCCGGAGATCGCTTGGCCATGCCCGGCGAGCAGTGTTTCGATGATTTCCCGACGGTTGACAGCCCTGGCGGCGGCAGCGCGCACCGCAGGCTCCTGCAGAAGGGGGCGTTTCAAATTGAAAGCGAGGAAATGATAGCCCCGATCCGGATAGGTTATCAGATTCAGGTTCGGATCGCTGCTGAGCTGCGAGATTTTGCTTGCAGCGACATAAGGCAGGATGTCGATCTCGCCGGTCAGCAGGCTGGCAGCTAATGTGGCCTCGTCGGGGATGATGCGAAACACGATGTGTTTCACCGCTGGCGGACTATTATAGTACTGTTGGTTGGCTTCGAAAATGACGCGATCGTTGGCGTGCCAGGATTTCAGCACGTACGGTCCATTGCCGACTGGCTTGCGGTTGAAAGCTGTCTGCTGGATTTCTGCCGGTGGCACATCCTGCAGCAGGTGCTTGGGCAAAATTGGGATTTGCAAGTCGAAAAGGGCGTCCGGATAGGCCGATTTTAGGTAGAATCGGATCGAGAAACGATCGGTTACGACTGCGCGTTCAACCTGTGCAAAGCGGCTGCGGGCAGCATAATTGGTTTCCGGATTTGCCGCCAACTGGTAGGTAAACAACACGTCCTCAGCCGTGGTCGGAACGCCATCAGACCAAAACACATCATCACGCAATTTGAATTCGATCTCCTTGCCATCTTCGCTCACCTGCCATGTTGTGGCAAGCCGCGGCTGAAAATGCAGGTTGGCATCGATTTCGTTCAGCGTGAGAAACAACATTTCTTCGATGACGTGCAGTGCATCCGAGCTCGCTGCATTCAGCTCGAGCAGACTATCGAAATCGCTCGTTATGCCGATGACGATAGTATTGTCCCTGTGCAACGCATCACGATTTTTCGGGCTTTCGCAAGCAAAAAGCAAAGTACTAAAAAGCAAGCAGAGAGCAAAAAAATTCCTCATCCCAGTCCTTTCAAATTAGCCAAAAAAAAGGCACACTCCAACGCCTCGCAGATATCTGACGTTGAAGTGTGCCTTCGATAACCAGACTCTGAAGATGGTGGAAAACAGGTATACTCCGGCCTTGACAGCATAAACCGGTCATGCAGCCTGAAGCATAAAATCCCAAATGGAAACACACCACCTTCGTCTGGCCGAAAAACCAAACGAACAATTATAAGGAAAACAATCGCGGTGATTCAATTGCAATACATTATCGGCTGGCCTTCCCCTGCCGGAGCCGCTTCCCACTGTAAACAATTGATCTGCACATAAGAGCCATTGACTCGATGCTTGCCTGCCAAGGTTAGATTCTTCCCCAATCACAACCAGGCGATTTCCCACTTTTGAGAGATTCGAGAAAAGTTTTGCAGTGGGTTTGCAAACATATCGTTCCGCAATTGCGCTGTAAATACGCAAATTTTTTCGAAAAATAGAAATTCTAACTTGTTGAAAAGAATAAAAGATACGTATCTAACAGCCTGCTATAGTTTACAGGCATTGATTGTTGATGCGGAAGTAAAATCCCTTATAGTGTAACAAAAAATTCCGTCTTGCCTCGGTCTATATCGTTACAACGAAATAAAACGTTACAAAGGCGATGGGTTGGTTTTTTGTCCACGATGCAACCTTCAAAAACTGAGTGGTATGCTTAAATGGCTGTTTGCAATGAAGCAAAACAACTTAATGTTGGCAGGAAGTTGTTAGATGGCATGGCCTTTGCATTAGCTTTCGGCACATGCCAATCGAAGTCGATGGCATTGAGAATTTTGAAAAGTCCAACAGGTACCACCCCTACCTAACGAACCGTTCCCCAACGGAATGGCTACAAGGACGCTGTCCGGCCTTGCAGTTTAGCGAGGTCGGCCGTCCGCGTAGCACAGAAGAGCGAACTTTAGAATATATGTCCGACAGAGAATCTGGTGCGTTAGCGCAATAATGTGCGTTCCATGACAACGCGATTGGCCATTGATCCTTCCATTCAAAGCATTCAGCTAAAAAGCCTGGGCGCGAAGCGTCGCCCAGCAGTCAAAAAGTCGATAGACATGCTCAGGATCGTCGCTGATGCTGTGGTATTTGCTACTTTCCCGGCCCATGAATTTCGTCGTAGGTACGGGCGGTATGCGCGAGCGCAACAGCACGTTCATAGCGTGTCGGATATTCCGATATTGGAAACGGCGCCAGCATGGCTTCCGTCACCAAATTGGGCACGCCCTCTCCGTCGACAGTATGACAGGCTGCACATTTCAGCGGCCCGGCGCTCTTGTCCGGATTGAGCATTCTGGCTTGCTCGAGTGTGGTGGGATCCGCACCGCTGGCAGCCACCGGATACATGCCGTGCGCACTCTGATGGCAGCTTTGACAGGATATGCCGTGATGGGCTTTGCTGTAGCGCATCAAACTCAATTTTTCGACCTGGTCGATGAGAGCATAAATGCCGCCCATGTTTTCCACGAACGGTGGATTATGGCAATCCGCACATTTGGGCTCGCCAGCAGCCAGCCAGAAATCGCCACCATCATTGATCACGCGATACGGATCGGATGGCGTGTCTCTCCATACTGCAGCAACGGCATTGTCGCCCGAATCCCTTGATGCGACTTTGGGGTCGAAAAAATCTTCGGCCGAATAGCCGGCGTATTTGCCGTCTTCCATCCGCCGCAGCGCAGCAAGCAGATCGGGTAGCGCCTTTTGCCGCAAGGTCGTGCCCTTGAGCTGCAAAGCATCGTTCAGGTTGTCGGCTTTGTATAATAAGCGCGATGCCACATTGTGGCAGTTGGTGCAATACATACCCTTGCCTTCGCTCAGGACATTTTCCTGCAACCATTGACCCACAGCGTTCAAATGCCTGGACGTGCCCAGCACCCGTCTGACCGCCGGATTGGAGTGCAGGTCCCTGCCCAAAAAGCAGCCGCCGCGATAGTCGCGCACATCGCCGCCGCGGAAATGACCGGCTGCGTCGAGTGGCAGTTCGAGCAGGCTGCCGGATTGCTTGTGTGCCGGATGGCAGCCCTGGCAACTGGCCGTGCGCCGATTCTGGTCGGGATCGGGCACATATTTAAGATGATTCGAATGGATCGCCGCGCTCAGCGAGCTGATTTTTTTGCCGGTCAATTCATTGACTTTGCCCTGCATCTGCCCGACGATGTTGTCTGCATGGCACTCCTGGCAACGTACGGGCTCGCGTCCAAGGCGCGTCACCGAAGCGCCGGTCAGGTTGTCGGCATCGTAGTTGGCGAGGAAATCGGTGCCGTGTTTGGCGTCATGGATTTCCAGCAGCGAAATCGATGATGCCTTGATACTGGCGTAGTAATCCGTTGTGTTGGGAAAGCGATTCTTCCAGAACAGGTACTCTTTTTTCCACAAAGTGTGTTTTTCACCGTTGGCGCGGTCGGAAGCATGGCAACGCTGGCAGCTCGGCACGTCGATGGGATTGGTGCCGAAAAAGGTGATGTCTTTTTGGCTGCGTGGATCCGTTTCAATCGAAACTTCACTCACTTGCGGCAGGCCGTCACGGTTGCCGTCGTTCCATTGCGCCAGCGACACCACTGCTTTTTGGTACGGCCGAATCAACTCTTCTTTGGCCTCGCGGATATTGCCAATCGAGCCATCGTAAAAGGCGGTGAGCGGCAGGCCGAGCGCTTCCCAGTAGCCGCGCATCGCCAGCACCAGCGGCGTTTCGGTTTTGCCATCGTTGGTCGTGGTGTAGAGCACAGTGCCGTCCGGGCCGGTGTAATCGAGCTTGCCGTGGCTCATCGGCTTGCCGGTCGGGCCGTGATCCTGCGGTATGCTCAAATCCAGGCCGATATGTTTTTTGGTGAGCTGGCCGGTCGGGTAGGGCATATATCGCAGCGGCCGCTCCTCGAAGGTGTACAAATGCTTGAAATAAGCGTTGGCAAACGAATCGTTCGGGTCCTGCACATCGCCGTCACCATTGACATCGACTGGTACGTTCCAGTACAGCATTTTCGGGCCTTCGGAGTAGGTGTTGTTTTCGTGCTGGTACCAGAGAATGCGATTTTGCGAACCTAAATCCGCCTCGGTCAGAATCACCGGCCTTTCGCTCGGCCCGCCGGAAGTTTTGATGATCTGCGCCAAAATGCTGTTGTACGGCGGCAAAATGCAGCAATACGACAAATCGAAGCCCGTGCAGTGCATGCCGAGATCATAGTGCACGGTGATCAGGTATTCGGTGGGAGGGACATTGGCTTGGTTGCTTTGGGCATTCGCCGAATTGCTGAACCAGAGAATTGAGAATATCAGAAGAAGTCGTACGGTTTTTTGAAATAGGAAGTTCATGAGACAAAACAGGTTATAGAATTTGACCGGAGAACTGACTTGCATCAATCAATCTGAAATCCCGGAAACAAGTTGACACACTTTCATGTTTAGCCGAGGATGTGAAACGTGTAGCCTGATTGGTTACAGAAATTCTTTAAACAAGAAAGCAACCTGTTGCAAGTACAATCGCTCCAGTCAAATCCGTTGCATATTTTACTTCAAAAGCAGCATCCTGCGGCTGGTGCGTTGCTTGCCGGCTTGCAGTTGATATAGGTACAGGCCGCTGCTTACTGCTTGCCCGAGCTCATCTGTGCCATCCCAGATGAGGCGATGACTGCCGGCTGGTTGCTTGCCTTCATACAGCGAGCGCACTCGCTTACCTGCGATGTCAAAGATGTGCAGTGTAACAAATCCTGCACGGTTCAGGTTGTAACTGATGGTCGTTTCCGGATTAAACGGATTGGGATAATTCTGCGCCAGGCTGAACGCGTTTGGCTGCTTGACGGCGTCTTCAACCGCAGTCGGGCCGTCCGCGCCGAACTTGGCGATAAAAATTTCCTCGTTGCCCAGGCTGGTTCGTTCCGTTTCGCCGAACGTTGCGGTACTTCCAAAAACACCGGTCAGGAAGGCGTTGCCGGCGCTGTCGAAAGCGATACCATAGGCTTCGTCGATGCTGCTGCCGCCGGCCTGCTCGGCCTGCAAGAAATTGCCGTCGGTGTCATATTTTGCCACAAAAATATCCTTCAGCGTGCTGGTGAAGGTCGAATCGCCAAAGGTCGCAGTGCTCGCAAAAAAACCGCTCACCGCTGCGTTGCCATCGCCATCAACAGCGACGCAATAGCCCATTTCGAGATCGCTGCCTCCATCTTGGCGAACCCATTGCAACGTGCCATTTTCGTCATATTTTGCGAGAAATACATCGCCTGAGCCCGCACTGGTTAAAAAAGTACCGTCGAAATTGCCGGTTTGCTGGAAATAGCCGGTCACAAAAATATTGCCCGAGCCATCCGTCGCAACACCGTAGGAAAAATCATCGCGGCCGCCGGCACTCTTCGTCCAGAGAAAAGTGCCGTTTGCATCGAGCTTGGTGATAAATGTATTGAAAAGGCGCGAGCTGACAATTTGTGTGGCGCCGAAAAATGCCAGACCGGAAAACTTGCCGGTGACGATGGTATTGCCATTCGGATCGACTGCAATGCCGTTGCCCTGATCGAAAAACTGCCCGCCGGCATGCCGTGCCCACTGGAAGGCGCCATTAGGATCAAATTTGGCAATAAAGATTTCATCCTGCCCGGCGCTTGTAAATGTCGAATCGCCGATGGTCGCCGTCGATGAGAAATAGCCGGTGACGTAGCTGTTGCCAGCAGCGTCTGCAGCAATCGCATAACCGCGGTCCAGGCTGGTGCCGCCATCGTTGCGCGCCCACTGCAAAGTACCATTGGCGTCGTATTTGGCGACAAAAATATCGTAGGAACCGCTGGCGTTCAGGGTGGTGTTGCCAAAGCTGGCCGACTGAAAAAAGAAGCCAGTGACGTAGACATTGCCCTGAGCATCGGTAGCGACACCGAGCCCTTCGTCCTCGGAATTTCCACCCGCGCTGACGGCCCACAGAAAATTGCCCTGATTGTCGCTTTTGGCAACAAAAATATCTTTCATGCCGGCGCTGGTCAAATTGATGTTGCCAAAGCTGGCGGTCTCCTGGAAATAGCCAGTGATGATGGTGTTGTCTGCGCCATCTGTTGTGATCGCGCTGCCACGATCAAAACCGGTACCGCCGGCCTGTACGGCATGCACAAATTTGTCGCTCTGCGCTAAAGCCGGATCGAACAAAGCAACCGAAGCCCAGGCAGTCAATGCAAACATGGTTTTTTTCACGAAAGATCTCCTTGAGGTTGGGGGAAGTTCAAAGCCGAGCTGCGCGTTCGATGTTGAGGTGATTTTGAGTGTTCATTGCTGTTCAGCGGTCACACCGGCAGAGTCTATGTTGAATTTGAAACTCCACATCCTGCATTCGCTTTGCGATGGAATTTGCATAAGCACATGGTGGATAGACAAAGAGACTGCATTGTTAAGACTGCTGACAGGAGGTGTTGTGAAAATTTGTTATTTGGAAAGCCTGCGTCTTTCATCCCTTTTGGGCAAGCAGAATCAATTTGGGGAGACGTGACCTGCTTGCCCTTCGCATGCCAACTGAAATTTGCAGGGAATTTAAATTGGCATGTGATGAATCTGAAAATCAGAAAATGATTTGAATTTTGCAAATAAAATTTTCTGATTTCGGTGCGAAAGATTTGTATAGAAGATCCGGTCGGGGATTCCCCTCTCATCGATCTTTATTTACCCATGGCTGGTGGAGCGTTTATTCGGCCATACCCATAGATACAGCGTCGGAATCACCAGGAGAGAAATCAGCATAGAAACGCTCATGCCGCCGATCATGGCAATGGCCAGCGGTTGCAGCATTTCCGCGCCTTGCCCGAGCGCAAACGCCAGTGGTAGAAAACCAAAAATCGTGGATAAAGTGGTCATGAGAATCGGGCGCATGCGGATGCGGCCGGCGGTGAGGAGCGCTTGCCGGATTTCAGCCCCTGTTGTCAATTCTTTTTCGGCATAATCGATGAGCAAAATCCCGTTGTTCACCACCACCCCGATAATCATAATCATGCCCATAAAGGCGGAAATGTCCAGGGCGATGCCGGCAACGGCGAGAAACAGAAAAACGCCGCTGACAGCCAGCAAGGTACCGACGAGAATGATTGTCGCGGTGCGGAAAGATTTGAACTCGAAAAGCAGAATCACGAATACCAGCGCCGTGCCGAAGATGATAATTAGCAAAAGCTCGTGAAAAGCCTGCTTCTGGCTTTCGTATTGACCGGCAAGTTGAAGGGTAACACCCGGTGGTAAATGGATGCTGGCCAGCGTGCCCTGAATATCTGCGATGACGCTGCTCAGCTCGCGGCCGGAGAGATTGGCCTCGACATTGACGACCTGGCTGAGATTTTCGTGATCCAGATCGGGCTCGCCGGGGCGTTTGGAGATGTTAGCCAGTTCTGCCAGTCGCACCACACGTTTTCTTTCCGGCAAATAGATCGGCAGTTGGCGAATTTTTTCGAGATGGTTCAGCTCGGTTTGGGCATAGCGCAAGCGCACGGGCACAATTTTCAGGCCCTGCAACATTTCGGTTGGCACTTCGCCCCACAGCGCCATCTTTGCAGCGCGAGTCACGTCTTGTACACTCAAGCCATAGCGGCTGGCGGCCTCATCGTTGACACGGATGGCCAGCTCAGGCTCGCCGGGATTGAAGCCGCGATAGACATCTACAACGCCGGAAATGGTTTCCAGCGAGTCCGCCACCTCCTGGGCAATTTGGCGCATGAGCCCGAGATTGTTGCCGAACACCTTCACCAGCACTGGCGCGATCTCACCGCCGAGATCGTTCAGCCGGTCGGGCAGAACCTGAAACAGCTCCGGCTCAAGTCGCGGTTCCGCTTCCGCAATAAAATCCCGCAGTTCATCCATGATCTCCTGTGCCGGGCGCTCGCGATCCTTTCGCAGATAAATCACGAAATCGCCATCGTTGGCGTGCGTACGCGGGTGTGCCAGACTGCGGCCTGTACGCAGGGAGTAGGTTTCCACTTCCGGGATCGTCTTCAATTTTTCCTCGATGGAAGCCAGCATACTTTTGGTGCCTTCCAGCGAGCTGCCGGGCGGGGCCATGTAATCGAGCACGATCACACCTTCGTCCCATTCCGGCAAAAAGCCGCTAGGCAAACGTAAGTAACCCCAGACCGTTGTGCCGGCCAAAACAGCGATGAGCAAAGCGGCAAACCATGGCTGCTTAAACGAAAAATTCAGCAGATATTGCTGCAACGTGATCAGGCGCGGCAAAAGACGGCCGGGCTGGCGTTCTTTGGCAGAAATGAGCACAGAAGCCAGTGCAGGCGTCAGGAAAATGGCGAGCAGCATCGAGATCAGAATGGCAAAGGTCAGGGTTGTAGCGAGGGCCCGAAAGAAAATGCCGGGTACACCTGTCAGAAAAACCAGTGGGATAAAAACCACCAGGGTTGTCAGGGTCGCACCCAGCAGCGGCGCAATAATTTCGCCGGTGGCCTGCACCACTGCCTCTTTGCGATCATGGCCTTCTTCCAGGTAGCGTTCGATATTCTCCACAACCACAATTGCGTTATCGACCAGTATGCCGATGGCTGCAGCCAATCCTCCGAGACTCATCAGGTTTAAATTCATTTCGAAGATTTTGATCAACAAAAACGTCATCAGCAGCGCGATGGGGATAATCGCTGCTGTCACCAGGGTGATGCGCAACCGCCTTAAAAACAGCAGCAGAATGACCATCGTCAGCAGGGCGCCGAGGAAAATCGCGTCACGCACACTGTTAATTGACATGCGGATGAAATCGGACATGTCGTACCATTTTTCCATCTGCACGCTGCCTGGGATGATTTTGCGCAAATCCGTCAGCCGGCGTTCCACTTCTTCGCTGACCGACACTGCGCTTGCGCCCGGTTGCTTGATGATGGTGAATAAAATAGCGTTGTGATGGTTGGTGACGGTGCTGATAAACTGCTCCTGCACCGCAGGCCGGATTTCAGCGATGTCGGCAAGGTGGACTGGCGTGGGGTAGCGCGTCGCCACGACGGTGTTTTTGAGATCGTCCAGCTTCAGAAAACGGTTGTCGCCAACATTCAGATAGAGCTTGTTAAATTCATTGAGACGGCCGACGAATTGCACTTTGTTGGTTTGCTCAAGTGCATCGGCAACCTGCCGATAATCGAGGTTGGCGGCGGCCAGTTTCTGCGGATCGAGATTGACCCAGTATTCGCGCACGTTTGCACCCATAATCTCTACCTGATCGACGCCGGGGATGCTGGCAAGCTGTGGCCGGATGCTATAGGTTGCGATATCGGTAAGCTCGACCAGACTGAGCTTGTCGGAATACAAGCCGTAGCCCGAAACCGGATAGGTGCTGGAAGTAAAACGGCGCACCTCGATTTGCACCTTGGCAGGCAGTTCGTTTCGCACGCCGCTGACCTTCGCTTGCACAAGCTGGAAGGCCTTGAACATGTCTTCGTTCCACTGAAAATCGATGTTGATCTCCGATGCACCGCGACTGGTGGATGAGCGCACCAACCGCACACCTGGCACTCCCATCACGGCTTCCTCGATCGGTTTGACGACCTCCATTTCCATCTGCTTCAGCGGCGCCAGCCCGAAATCCACCAGCACGGCGATACGCGGGAAGGTCGAATCCGGAAATACGCCCTGTGGAATCTGAAAAATCATAAAGAAGCCGAGAGCGGCCAGCAAAAGAGAGCAAAGCACGACAGCACGTTTGTTGGAGACAGCAAAGTTGGATAGTTTTGTCATTTGTTCCGCACCACCACTTCCATGCCATCGTCCAGAGAGTAGGCTCTCTCGGTAATCACCAGCTCATCGGCCGCGACACCGGACAAAATTTCCACGCGATCGTCCTGCAGGAAGCCGGGTTCGACTTGCCGTCGTTCGACATGTATGTCTTTCAATACAAACACGCTGTACACGCCTTCTTCTTCAAGCAAAGCCGGACGCGGGATGATCAGCGTGCTGTCATGCCGGCTGCCGGCAAAGGCCAGCCTGACCAGCATACCGGGCCTGAAGGTCTCGGCAGGATTTTCCAGTTTGAGTCTGATCATCGCAGTTTGATTGCTTTCATTAATCTGCCCGGAGATGGCCTGCAAAGACAGGTTCATCGATGGATGTGGATAGTCGACAAATGAAGCCGTAATCTGGTCTGTTTGGCGGATAATTGGCAGGTATTGCACCGGCAAGTCACCACGAATGTCGAGCTCGTGCAGGTCACCAATTTGAACAATCTGTTCGCCTTGCTGAACCACATCTCCGGTATGGTGCATGACTTCGAGCACGATACCATCGATCGGACTGATGAGTGGAATGGCGCGGATTTGCTTTTCAAGGTCAGGGCGCACATGAGCCGGCATGTTCTGGAGTGTGCGCAACAGCGCTTCGCGTGCTGGCGGGATGATGGTGCCGATCTGTTGACCTTTGCGAACGTGATCCCCGGGTAGAAGTGAAAAATCGTCCAGTCTGCCATCGAATTGAGAACCGACCTGCGCCTGATTGCGCAGATGCACCGTGCCAAAAATACGCACCGTATCCACCATGCTCGCACGCACAACCGGGGCAGTCGCGACAGTGAGGAGATGGGATGTGCTTGAGGTTTTCTCTTCTGCCGGGGAAGTACCGCAACTGTGCGTGAACAGCATTGCGGCAAGCAAAAGAAGAATCTGATTCAAATTGAATTTTGTCATCTTTCTTTTTCCTGAAGCCGTTTGATGTAATCGAGTTGATTGGTCAACGCATAGTCATCGATGAGCCGCATCGCATAGAACAGACGCGTTTCGTTTAAGGTGACTTGCGTGGCCATGTTTTCTTCTTGAGCATCGAGATATTCGAGATTAGAGACCAGTCCGGCCTGATAGTTCGCTGCAGCGATTTGCTGCGTTCGCTGGGTGATTCGCAGCCTTTCCTGCTGCAAATGATAATTTGCACGCAACTGATTCAGCTCCAATGTGAGTTGCGCGAGTTGAATGTGCATTTCGCGCTCAGCCTGTGCTCGCTGAGAATGCAGCTCCCGTATGGTTGCCTCGATTTCCTGCCCCCGGAATTTAGCTTCTCCCCAGCGAAATAACGGCACCTGCAAACCGACGCCAACCTGCCAGTAATTGCCCTCTGCGGTCGGATCACCGTCTTCAACATAGCCGCCATACATCTGCACATGAGGCCATTTCGATGCCTGCACTTCCCGCAGACGCAAATTTTGTTTTTGTTCACGGAACTGCAAGGCTTGCAGCGCGGGATTTTGGGCTAACGCTGCCTGGATGGAATCCGGCACGATATCGATAATCTGCGATGGCATTTCCTGAAGTTCCGGCTGAGCACCAGTGGGAAGATCGAGCAGACGGGACAGAGCTGCATATAATTTGTGTGTTTCGGCTTGCTGGGCATTATATCGCTCTGCTGACATGTTGATCGCTGTCCGGGTTTGCATCACATCCAGTTCGGTGCGCGCGCCGCTTTGCCAGAGGGCTTCGGCCACTTGCTGGTGCGCCTCCAGAACCTGTTGCCTTTGCTCCAGCAGGTTTGTCTCCTGCTGACTGCGTAAAATGCCGAGATAGAGTGATGCTACACGCCGGACCACATCGAGCAGCACAATCTGCTTATCAGCAGTTTCGACGTCGACCTGTTTGGCGCTGGCACGTGCTGTTTTCTTGAGCCAGTCGCCAGCAGACCAGTCTGCGACCGCCATGCCAGCCTGCTGGCGATAGTTGAAGGATGAAAAGAGAAGCTGATTGTGCGACAGCTCAGCGGAAAAATGCGGGTAGTACTGAGATGTCGCGGCTTGTTGGGCCGCTTGTGCTGCCTGCACATTAAACTCGTAAGAATTTAGGGCATAACTGTGCTGCAGAGCACGGTCGAGGCACTCCGAAAGTGACAGGGGCGTCGCTTGTGCGAATAGCAACGCCGGAATTTGCAAGCAGACGCTCAGGGCAAAAGTCAGCAGCATGCGGTTCATGAGAAATCCTGGATTAGTTAATTGTTGTGCATTCAAGCGGCACATGCAGTGATTTATGTGTTTTGTATACGGAAATGCGAAGGGACGTTGCCAGCGAATGGCAGTGGATATAAGTTATCAGACGAGTATCCGCATCCTTTGGTTTGGATTCGTTTCGTTGCTTTATGAAAAGTCAATCATGTCTCTGTACGGCATATTTGTCTGGATTGCGTTAAGCTGCTACCCTGAAATATATGCAGAGGCCTCTGTCGATCAAAACATCGACTGATTTGCGTGAACCTTAAGGCAGGTTTGCACCAATTTGATTTTGATACCGGATGGAAACGAAAGATGTATGAAAAATGAGTGTGTGAAAAGGCGATGATCCACTGAAACGACCAAAATAGAAAAGGCGATCCTCAAAATTGGGATCGCCTTTTTGAAAGGGCTCATCGATCAAACAGCCTGCCAGCCGGTAGATCGATTCATATATCAGAAAATATAGCGAGCAGTGAAATTGATATTCCGGTCGTCGCTGAATTGTCCGAACATGGTGTTGCGATAGTCGGGCAAAAGGTTCGCTTTGCGGTTCGCCTCATCATTGTTGTCGCCGTAGGCTCCGAAGATGTTACCGGTTACCGTCAAGCTAACCTGATCCGAATATTTGTACTGGATGCTCGGGCGAAGATAAAAATCCTGATCCGAAGGCGAAAAATAATTGAACCAGGTCAGCCACAAGGTTTCGTTCAACATTTTTTTGGTGAGACGCAGGGTCAGCAGATGCCGGAATTCGTCCTTGAACGTCTCGACATCCAAAGGCGCCAGCCCGCCGCTCTGCAAAAATGACGATACATTGTTATCGATGTTTTCGAAGTTTTGCAGCGCTTCACCATAATACTGAATGCCCATGTCCAGAGTCGGAGCAAGCGACTTTTCGTACAGCGCAAGGTATCGCAGCGAAGAGTTCGGTACCAGCGGATTGATGCCGTCCAGATCATCCACGGAGCGATAATAGCCTCCCTCGAACGACAGCACGCCACCAAGCGCGGCCCCGCGGGTGGAAGCGCCATACACTTGTAGCTTCGAAAAATAGGGTGTCATCACGTTGGAAGCATTATCTGGTCGAATCGCGTATGGATTGTTCCAGCGACCTTTGTAGCCATACAACGAAGTGGTAAAGCCGCCGAACGATTTGAGCTGCACACGCATGGCAATTTCGAAATTCTCCGGTTCACGTGATGTTCTCGCCGCAGGGCCAAAAAAGATGCCCTGGTTCGCCATGAATGAATAGAGCGGATCAATTGAGGCAAAACGGCCTTCAGTCATGACATTGATGTCGGATTCCGAGAACGGCATGACCGATATATTCAATGCCTGCACCAGCGGATTTTCCGGGTAGAGGCCAAATCGAAGCGCATTGCTCGGTGCCTTCAGATACTCATCCTGGCGGCCGGAGAAAAAGGATATCCAGTCTTTTGGGAAAACGTCATTGATGAACATCAAGTCCCCGACGCCCCAGGTCTGGATCTGGCGCCCGATTTTCAGATCCATCCAGTCGACCAGAGTGGTGGTAAAGTACGCTTCTCGAACGAGCAAATCGGTCTTGTCGAACACGTTATCGCGCAGGAAATCCATTTTCAGAAACAGTTCGCCTTCATCTGAAAAATGCTCGAATTTCAATTGAACGCGCTGCTCGCCAATGGCATAGTATTGACCGTCGCTTGACAGGCCCATCATTGCCGCCAGCGAGGCATTTTTCTGCAATTTCGGAGCGTAACCAAATTCCACAAAGCCGTTCCATTCCTGCGAGAAAACCGGAACGGCCATCAGCAAAAGTCCAAGTATCACACTTGTGGTTGTTCTCATTTAAATTCGTCCTCGTTATTGTCTTTCAGTTTTCATCGATTCCCGCCTGTGTTTCACGATTCAGAGCCTATACCGTTCAGTTAAGGAGCATGCTTCATCCTGAGCGTAGTCGAAGGATGAGTTTTTTGAGCGTAAATTTCATGTCTCGACTTCGCTCGACATGAAGAAATTGGCTTAGCTGAACGGTATTGGATTCAGAGCCTATCTTAAAACTCTATCTGTCATCCTGGAAGGATCTATTTTGCTTTAGGTAACATTGACGAAAACAACACGTTGGTCTTTCCGCAAAACAGATTCCTGCTGAACGGCAATGGAGGCTTTCGGATGGGCTCCAAGATGTTCGCTTATCGCAGTGAAACATGCGGTTTTTTCATATAGCGTTCAGAAAAATATTTTTCATCGATGCCGATATTGTATTTGATGGTTCCAAAATCAATGGTGGTGTACTGTCCCTTTTCCACGTTTTCCATTTTGCGGACTGTGATTGTCGGAATGCCATCGACTGTTTCAATTTTCTCCGCCGTGAAAACACGCTCAAGTTTGCCTTGTTTATCATAAAATTCCTCGCGCAGCGGCAACTTCTGCTCTTTGTCGATAAAACTGATGCGGTAGGCGAAGTAGTCATCTGCTTTTGGTGTCGATTTGATTTTGTAAACCGGGGTATCACCGATTTTGTCTTCGCCCATCAGTTCATGATTGTCTACCGTCCACAATCTTCCGGAAACATCTTCGTAGCTGAAATCCGAGCCGACGAATGAACTGGCTTTATCGCTTGCGGCGATCTTTTTGACCAGATCGATGGCTGGAACGTACAGCATGCGGTCGTCATCGCTGTCGACGTGTTTGCTGACCATGAATGTCATGCGTCTTATGTCGGACGGCTTTTTGAAATAGACGAAATAGAGTTGGTCTCCGCCATCGACAAGATCTTTCCTGACCATGGTAAACTCTTTTACCCGTTCCTTGCCGCTGCCGTCAACCAGCGTCATGACAACGTCTGCTTTGCCATCATCGCCGGAATAATAGTAATTTAAATGCGATTGTTTCATAATCGCTTCTGCGTCTTGCGCCATTGCGAATTGCGCTGAAAAGATCAGAATAGCTGCTGCGAGTATGAATTTGGACATCTTCATTGTTTACCTCTTAAGTTATTGTTTGAATTTTCGGTTTTATATTAAGCCGACGCAGCCAATTGGCCTGTCGAACCGCCTTTTGAGACGATCAATAACTGATTATTCACTGACGGAAACAGTTTGCCCGGGATAGAGCTTGCTGCTCAGCAGCTTCGAAATCGCTGGCAAAATGATCAGTGTCGAAAAGCCGGAGATCAGCATGATGGCAAAAAAGAATGCGCCGACCGTCAAATATGGGACCAGATCCGAGAAGAACAACGGCACAAAGCCAATCGAAATAGCGATGGTATTTTGCAACATGGCGGTTGCCGGTTCTCCAAAGACTTTGGCGATGGTTTCGGCGTAACTGCCGGTAGTTTTGTGAATGAGTCGCGAGCGCTCAATGTAATGGATACCGAAGTCGATTGAAAGGCCGAGCGTCAGCGACGACAGCACGGCGATGGGCATGTCGTACGGTTTGCCAATGTAGCCGATCAACGCATAGATCAGGGCGATGGTCAGTGAAATCGGAATCATGGCGATCATTCCCCAGCGCAACGAACGAAACAGGAGTACCACCATGAGAAAGACGGTAATGTAGGCGCCGACCAGAGAGTTGGCCATGCCGCCGACCATTTTCTGCTGCCACACCGAGTTGATGTAGTTCAAGCCAGCCCATTTCATCTCGACGCCGGGAGGTGGGGGATTCTTTTGCGCCCAGTTGTCTACCCGCTTAACGACTTCTTCCATCGCTTTGTTATCACCTGTATTCAGATGAAGCCAGAGATGGGCCGCATCGTAGTCGCGAGTGACAAATTTGTGCAAATCGTCCGGATTTTCTCCACCTTTGGCGAGGAAGAAATATTGCCCGGCTTCCATTTTCGTTTCAGGAAGCTTGTAAAAGGCATCATCGCGTGACCGCAACTCCCAAGACACTTTCTTGAGAATATCGAGCATCGACGAAACGGCGCCAACTGTGGAAGAATCATCGACTGCCACGCGCTCAATGCTTTCCATATATTTAAGAACTTCCGGGGTCTTGAACGGTTCACTGGCATCGGCCAGTTTCACACCGTGACTGCGGAGCTCGTCAAGCAATTCGGATAAGACAGAACCGGTGACTCGCTCATCGCTGACGAACGCGTAGAATTTCAGGCCGGCTTGTTTAATTTGCCCGAAAAGAACCTGGTTCTCAGCATCGTAAGCAATGTTCCCTGGCCCTGATTCTTGAAGAAGCTCGAACACTTCCGGAACTTCGAACTCCTCATAATCATCGCTATCAAGAGCTGCATTGGCGCTCGCTTTACCCAGCTTCATACCATTCGCTTCGAGGCGCGCAGCTATTGTCGACAGGTAATTCTCCCGCATCGCATCGTCGGCTTCGAGCGCCAACTGGAAAGAATCACCCGAAGTGGATTGACCCCAAATTGAACCGGCTTCCCGATCATAAAATGCTGTTGCGATTCGATTTTGCTGCATTTCGCTGCGGAAATCGGCAAGACCGATCTCTTCCCCTGCCGCATCGGCGGTTTTGAAATCAAATACGATATTGGCCATGTAGGTTCCGGAAATGTGGCTGTTCATCAACTCGTCCGCATGGCGGAGTGGATGGTTCGACTTGAACCACTTCACTGGATTGTCGTTGATTTCAATCTGCCAGATGCCGATAATCGCCAGGATAAACAATACGCCGGACATGCCAAGGACTGTGCGGCTGTAGTTTTGCGACAATCCTTGCAATCCCCGGGCGAGTTTGCCAAGCAATCCGTGTTCGCTGTCTTCCGCATGACCAAAATCTTCAAATGTTTTTTCGCCGGCCAGCACCAGATAAGCAGGCAGGAAGGTTACGGATAAAAACCATGCCAGCGCAACGCCCACACCCACAAAGCTGCCAAAAACCTGCACTGGCGGGATGAACGTCAGAATCAGCGATACAAAGCCAACAATCGTCGTGATGGAAGTGAACAGGATCGGTGCGAACAGCGAGCGATAAGTGGATAGGATCGTTTCCTCCAGGCCTTTGCCTTCGCTGTAGCGCTTGTGAATCGACGAGATGACGTGAATCGAGTTGAGCACCGCGATCGGGAACAGGAAGATCGGAATCATCGAACTCATAATATGAACGGTGAAGCCCGAGCCGATCAACAATGCCATGGTCCAGGTAATGGCGAGAACAGCCATAATCATCGGCGCGACGATAACCTTCACGCGCCGGAAGAAAACATAGAGCAGAATGAAAATGACGAGTCCGGCAAGCGGTGCGGAAACGCCCATTTGTTCGAACATGTATTTGCCGAAAGTGTCCTGCGCTACCGGGATGCCGGCGACGATGAACTCGCCCATCGGTTGCTCCGGTGCGCCGAAAAAAGGCTGCCCGTCGACAGTGACCTTGCCCAGATGCTTGATGGCCAGTGCTTCGAGGGCCAGCGACAAATCATAGGAAAGCTTTTTGTTGTTGATTGGAATATAGATACCGATGATCTTGCCATCGTTTGATGCCAGTTTGTTGGCGAGCAGGGGATGAAGATCGACGCGCTTTTTGATCTCGTTTGCACCTTGCTGATCGTCCGGCGCCTGGGCCATGAGCGAAGAAATAACCAGATCGCCGGTCTCGCCATTGATGTCTTCAATCTCGCTGAGCGCCATCAAATCGTCGAAAATAATGCCATGCTCCCGAACAACTTCCGTGGAGCCGTCGGCATTGACGCGTTCGTTGTTCACCATCGTGTCAATGCGCAAGGTATCGCCGTTTGCATCGATAATATAATCATTGTATTGCAACGCGAGAATCTCTTCGGTGATGGCGTTTACGGCCTGCAAAATTTCCGGCGTGAAAACACCTTTTTCGCCCGGGTGGTAGATGCCCATCGCCACCATGTCGAAAAGTTCGAATCGTTCACGTGTGGTCTGATGGAATAGCCGAACAGGCTCGTTTTTGTCGAGCATGTTCTCCGGATCTGTGTCGATGATGCGATCCGGATGCTGCATAATTTGATTCAGCGCCAAAATTACAGTAATCAAGGTAATGATGGCGGTCATCAGAAGGATGGTTTTTGGTCTGCTCATTGAGAAGCGAATGAGGGATTCCTTCATGTATCTCTCCTGTTGTTAAAAGTAGTTCACTATATGAAAGTTTTGGAATATAGTTATATAATTTGCTTTCGTCAAGATTTTTTTTTATAATGTGTTTTATTGTTCAAAATTTGATTCAAATCAGACTGAAACATGATGCCCGCCAGGGAGAGTTGATATGAATGAAGAAAATAATGCCCTTCTTGAAGCGATTTCGAAAAGATTCAAGCTGCTGTCAGATAGCAACCGCCTGCTTGTGTTGAGCTATCTGAAAAACGAGGAGATGAACGTCACACAAATTATCGATGCGACCGGGCTCAAGCAGGCCAATGTCTCAAAAATCCTGAACTTTCTGGCTCAGGAAAAAGTGGTTGGACGCAGGAAGGAGGGCAACAGCGTGTATTATCATATCGAGGATGAGTCCATTTTCGAGCTGTGCTCTATCGTCTGTGAAAATCTTCAGAAAAGCACCGCCAACTTTGCAAAGCTTGTGAGCAGTGAGAATCCATTCCTGAATGCGTCCTGAACTGTGGCTTTGGTTGAAGGGCGGCAAGTGAGTCGATGTGACAACTCGAAAAAATCGTACTATCCATCCACGCTGCGTTTTGCATTGAACTGGTAAACAAGCATCTTGCCGCCAGTGACTGAATTGATCTCCATGCAGACTTCCTGCATGCCGATTTTGCGGGCAATTTTGTGTGAGGCTATGTTGGGCAGATCGATTTTAGCAAAAAAGGGCTCGGGCTGGTTGCCTTGTTGAAGATAACCAATGACACGTAATGCGCATTCGGTGGCGAGACCTTTGCCTTGAAAATCGGGATGACTGACGTAAACGATTTCCAGCACCTCATTTTTATAAAAACCACAAAATCCCGGCACGGATTGCTCATATCGGTGTTTGAGCAGCCATAAGCCGATGCCTTTCCCGGCAAAAAGTGCATTTCTGTCGCGAATCATGGCTTCGACGAAGGCGCGCTCGAGATCGCGATTGTCGCAGAGATATTTATTGAATATCGGGTGATGCAGCAGCGCCAGCAGCTCATCGCAATCCTGATCCGATATCGGTATGTATTCGATTCGGTCGGAGTGGAAGTTAGGCTGCAATGGAATAGGTGACACTCGGTAAACCTCGCAACCACTTGCAAAAAAAAACAGCCACAGGTCTGCACGGATGAACACAGATTTCCATTTATTTGAGCACCGCGCAATCCTGACTACCATCGGGGGCAGCAGCCTTTCTGCCCTCGCCCCCGGTAGGTTTAATTTACACTCATCCTACATCGTCGGTGGAGTCGGCTGCGGCTGCAAATGCTTTTCAAAATAGTTGAGACGCAAATTGCTTAAATGCGCCCGACCTGCGCCGCGAACGCCGTGGCGCTGCTCGGGGTAAAACATCAGATCGAAATACTTGCCGGCTTTCACCAGCTCTTCAATCAGTTGAATCGTGTTGCCCGGATGCACATTGTTATCGACCGAGCCGTGTGTGATCAGCAGCTTTCCCTGTAAATTTTCAGCAAACTTCAGCGCCGACCCCGTATCGTAGCCGTCGGCATTTTCCTGCGGCGTGCGCATATAGCGCTCGGTGTAAATGGTGTCGTAATTGCGCCAGTCGGTCACCGGGGCATGCGCCACACCGACATGAAACACATCGGGCTCCTTCAGCAGCGCCAGGCAGGTCATATAACCGCCGTATGAGCCCCCGAACACACCAACACGGCTGCCATCGATGTACGAGCGTTCGCTGATTTGCTTGACGCCGGCTGCCTGATCCGCCAGGTCGATTTGACCGAGCTTCAAGTAAGTCTCGGTTTCAAAAGTTTTGCCGCGATTGCGCAAGCCGCGATTGTCCTGTGACCAAATCATATAGCCGAGCTGGGCCATCATCTGCAAATAACCACTTTTCTGATAGCTGTTGCGCACGCTTTTCGAGTGTGGGCCGCCGTATACTGACACGATCAGCGGATATTTTTGGGTGGGATCGAAACCGGCAGGCTTGTACAGCAGGCCATGCAAGTCGGTTTTGCCATCTGCCGCTTTCACGATCACCAGCTCCGGTTCTTCGAGATCAAGCGCGTCAAGTTTTTCGGTGCTGCTGCTCATCAGCGTGCGGATTTTTTTGCCGTTGGCTTCGTGCAAATTGGCCATCGGCGGGGTATCGAAGGACGAAAACGAGTCGACATAGTATTTCGCGGCCGGATCCATGCTGATGCGATGACTGCCTTCGGCATCGGTCAGCTTCTGCGCCTTGCCGCCATCAAATTTGATCCGGAAAAAATGCGTTTCGAGTCCCATCGAAGTGTTGGCCGTATAATAAATCCATTTACCTTTCTCGTCAACTGCCGTCAAGCTGCTGACCGGCTGCTCGCCGTCGGTCAGTTGCCGCACCAATTTGCCCTGCAAATCGTACAAATAGAGTTGGCGCCAGCCCGTGCGCTCTGAACTCCAGATAAAATGCTTTCCATCAGCCAGCAGGTGGAAATCGTCGTGCAGGTTGACGAACGCCTCTTCTTTTTCTTCGAGAATTTTGCGTACAGCACCGCTTTTCGGATCAGCCACCAGCAACTCCAAATGGCTCTGATGGCGGTTGAGACGCTGGAACGTCAGACCGCTGCTGTCGCGCAGCCAGATTGGTCGCACGATGTAATTTTGGTTAGTGCTTTCGGTGTTGACCTTAACCGATTTGCCACTTTCGAGATCGATGATGTGCAGATAGACGGTCGGATTGGTTTCGCCGGCTTTGGGATAGCTTTGCAACTCAAGATGCGCTTCAGATTTCAGATCATGCACTAGCGGATATTTGTGGACATCACCTTCGTCGAACTGATAATAGGCGATCATTTTGCTATTGGGGGACCACCAATAGGCAGTGGTTTGGCTGAATTCCTCCGGATACACCCAGTCCGGCCGTGCGTTGAAAAGCTTTTCGTTGCCGCCGGTGGTGAGACGTTTTTCGCTACCATCGCGGGTGTCCACCATGTACAAATCGTAGCCTTTGACAAAAGCAAAATAGCGAAAATCAGGTGAATATTCGCCATTCCAGAGCTGGCTGCCACGCATGTTTCGCATCAAATCATCGGACACCGGCTGGGGCTCTACCTTCGGGCGATTCAGGAAGGAGAGTTTGTTGTCAGCGAGATTATAAAGATAATCTTTTTGATCCACGCTGAACTTGATGGCGTTTCCATCCATTGCAAAGTCGAAATCCGTGAACGGCAAGCCGTCGCCGGACGCTGGTGCGGCGGCATTGTAGGCGGAGCGGATGGCTGCGGTGGTTGTTTCGTCAAAAAGCGGTTTTTGGGCACCGCTCTTTGGATCAACACGCATGAAAATTTTTGCGCCGGATTTACTGTCAGTTTCGGTGCTCAAATAGCCCTGGCCATTCGGCAGCCACTGAACACGGCTACTGCCTTCGCTGGTCACCAATCTCTCACTGGTCATTTTTTCGTACAAGGCTTTGCCGCGCACCTGTGCCGATGCGTGCGAATGCACAAAAAGGCCGGTCATTGCAATAGCGACAAGAATAAACAGTGCTCTTTTCATTTCAATCCTCAATTTTGTATCATTTCAATAAATGATTGCAGGCCAGAAAACGTGGCGCAATCGACAATTCGTTTGCATTTTGGAATAGAGTATTCGGGCAAGAAACAGATTAAGCTAAAAAAGGTGGAAGAAAATGCAAAGCATTGCGAGACGAAAGCGCCAATTGGCACGTACGTAATGCTGTGAGAAAAGATCAGGATAGTGGGATTTACAGCAGCGCATCCAGTTGCTGCTCGGATATGGCTTCGCTGTAGCCGGACCAGCTTTTTTTGCCGAACGACTTCGCACGTGTATCCCAGTAAATTTCCAGGCCATTGCCATCGGGATCGCTGAAATAGAGCGCCCAACTGATGAAATGGTTGACAGGCGATACGTCGATGCCAGCTTCGCGCAGGGTGCGAAAGGCGAGAGCGAGATCTTTGCCACTCGGCACCTCAAAAGCGACATGGTAGAGGCCAATGCCATAGGGGTGTGGGCGTGGCGCCTCCGGGCCAACCTGCTGCAGCGCCAGCTCGTGGTGCATGTCGTTGCCGGACAAAAAAGCAAAGTGCGCACCAATGCGTTGGGTGATGTCCAGCTTAAGAAAACGCTGATAAAAAGCAATCGACCGTTCCAGGTCAGCGACTTTCAAGTGTGCATGACCGATTTTGGTTTTGTATTCCATAGACTTGAAGGTGGTTTAGGTGTTACTGGAATATTGATACAAATGATGTACTTGCCATCCGAAACAAAGCGGATAGGAAGGTGGCAGGTCATTCGCATATAGGAGCTGTTCAAAAACAAGAATTTAAGAGCAACATCACAGTATTAATATAGGGGCATGGCGCGCCATGCCCCTACAAACGAATAGTTCAATTCGCTTTAACAATTAATAGACCATCTTTGCATGAAATGACATCTGTTTTGCAGCAGATTGCTGATAGCAGTTTGCCTGCAAGATTGACCGGACTCACAAACAGATCCGGCCTATGAAAACAAACAATATTATTCGGTACCGCCACTCGGCTGGTCTTTCGGAACCAGTCTGGCCGCCCACAAGCCGCTATTCATATCCGAAAAGAAAATCACGCCTTTGTGCGGTTGCGGGCCCCACACCATCGGGGAATTCGGGGTGTGGCCCTGCGGATGGGTCGGCAACAGGCGGGCAATTTCACGGCCCTGCAAATACAGGTCGCCCATCAACTCACCCGACACATCGACGACGCGCAGGCCACCGTTGTAAAAGGCCACATACAAAATGTCATCTTCTACCCAGTAGTTATGTGAGCCGGCTTCAGGGACTTTATAGCGCGCCACTTCGCGTGGATTCTTCGGATCGGTAAAATCGACGAAATGCAGCCAGCCGGCCATCACGCCCGGAATTTGATCGCGGAAGCCTTCGCCGTAAGGCGAAACAGCGGGGCTGGCCTCGTCACCGGCGATGACATAGAATTTATTGGTCTTTTCGTTGCGGAAAGGGAAGGCCGCGTGATTCCAGCCGCTGGGATATTCATAGCTGGCAAACTGAATCGGATTGGAGGGCGATCCGCCTTTCAGCATCGCCTGCGCCAGCTCGGTATCCGGCTTTTTGCCAAAGCCGCGGAACGGTCCACCTGCTGTTGCGCCGCCGATGTCGACCAACTGCACGCCATCCGACCAGTTCGATGAGTAGGCGATGCCGTCGACGACCCAGACATCATGCACAGCATGTCCCGGCGTGTCCAGCTCGAAGCGGCCGACGCGTTGTGGATTGGCCGGATCTTCGATATTGATAATATCATAGCGCCGGCCATTGTTGACAGCGTAAACATGGTTGTCGTAAACAAAAACATTGTGTACGCCGCCGGTGAGCTCGTCGTCGTAGCGCGAGATGATTTTGACATCGCGCGGATTGCTGACATCGAGAATGACGATGCCATTTTTGCGGTTGGATGCGCCTTCACGACTGATCACGCACACCCGGCCATCTTCCGAAATTTTTACATCGTTGACCGTGCGGGCGTCGACCTTAATGGTATCGGTCGGAGTGATATTCGAAGGATCGGTGACATCCCAGAAATAGGCTTCGCCGTCGGCATTCCAGGTGCCGGTCACTGCGTAGTCGCGGCCATCGATGCCTTCCCAGACCCACAAATCCGAAGTGCGTACTTTCAGCACCGGTGCGTGTCCAACGATTTCGATTTTTTGCTGCACCTCGCGCTGGGTGATGCGCACAATCACCTCATCTTTTTGCGGACCGGAGCTCGCAATGACCGTGTAAAAGCCAGGTGTGTTGGCAACGAAACGACCATTTTGCTCGATTTCACCTGAGACTTCTGGCTCTTTTTCATCAAAAGGCTTGCCGTGGAAGGAGTAATAGACTGGCGCATCGGCCACGATTTGCCCCAGAGCGTTGCGGGCAGTGGTTTGAAAGTGGAACACATCACCGGTGCGCGCTTCCGTCATTTCGCTGTGCAGTTCAAGGCTGGCGACCGGATTGTCAGCGACTTCGACTTGTAGTCTGGTTTCGACGCCTTCTGCCGTTGCGGCAATCGTTGTGCTACCGGCTTTATGTGCCCGAAAATGGCCGTAGTCGTTGATCGATACCACATCCGGATTGCTGCTTGTGAGCGCAACCTTGACCTCATCGCGTACCAGCCCGGCGACATCCGTGACTTTGAGTGCATATTCACCGTGCGTATTGGCGTACACTTTGGTTTTCGGATTGATGAAGGTGATTTTTTCCAATTCAGGGTAGGCGATGTCGATCATCGTCATCCCGGTTACGCGTTCTTCCGGTGAGGTTGCGCTGATGGCCATTAAGCGAAAAGAACCGGGACGGTGGGCGGTTACAATGGCGTTTAGCACACCGGTCGAATCGCTGCGGCGCGGATTCACCTCCACTGATCGACGCGCATCCCGGCCACGTGCGAACACAAAAAACTGGGTGCTTTGCACCGCACCGTCTTTGTCGATAAGCTCAACTTTGAGATCGAGTTTATCGCCGACATTCGCCTGCAATTTTTCGGGTGTGAAACGAAATTTGAGCTCAGGTTTGGTTTGCTCCTGTGAAAGGGCAGAGGTGCTGAGCAGCCCCGCAGTCATGAATAGCAAAGCGCACACTGTCACAAACCGGAAAGAAAGGCGCAGCATGGAACCCTCCTGATTACGTGAATATTGAGGTGGATTTTGGTGGAATAGAAAAATTAAAGATAGTCATCAGTTTCTTTGACGACAAGAAGAAAATCACCGTTCAATCGGCTTGCGTGACCAATAGACAAAATCGGTTTCTGCGGGGGTGCCGCCCAGGCTGCGCACAAGCGCCGCGATTTGTCCGCGGTGATACCAGGAGTGGCCAAAAAGCTGGGTGAGAATGTCGAAAACGCGGTTGCGATAGTGAGGGCCTTCGGAGCTATTATACTCAAAAACGCGCAGCAACTCATCTTCATTGATGGTGTGGAGGTATTTGCTCCATTGGCGCTGCACACGATCGAGCTCTTTGATCAGTATGTCGAGCTCCGGTGCCGTGGGAAAGAAGGTCGTCGGGGCTTTATCTACATAACCGATGCGATGCAGCCATGTGGCGCGCGCAGCAACAATGTGCGCCAACAGGTCGAGAGCCTTTTGGTAATCGGGGTGGGAAAGATTGGTGTCCGGCACGGTGTGCAGTGAAGTCACTACCCGGGCGTGTGCATCTTTTTCGTAATCGAACCAGCGCCGGAATTGCTCAGGAAAGTGCAGCGCACCGCCATCAGGCATGAGTCGCCTCCTGTAGTTGCGCCAGGCCATCGACGCGTCCGCGGATGCCCTGGCCGAAATTCAATTCATCAAAAAGTGATAACAAAGCATCCCGGTCAAACTTTTTCCAGGTCAAGGATTGTAAATCGTCATGCACCGGAGCATCATAGGCGATGGCGGCGAGTTTTTGTGACAGCAATGCCGTCTCCCGATGCGTTTGCAGCGCTTCAGCGATGCGTGCCGCGCCACGTATCTTGATCGATGGCACAGTATCGAGTTGCTCATAAAGATGATCCAGCGAACCGAAGTGATTCAGCAGCGCGGATGCGCTTTTGGCGCCGATGCCCGCCACACCGGGTATGTTGTCGACTTTGTCGCCGACCAGCGCCAGGTAGTCGACGATTTGCTGCGGCGCCACGCCAAAATGATCCTGTACGCCGGCATAGTCCAGCTTGCGGTCCTTGGCGAAATCCCACAGCAGATCGCCATCATTGATTAATTGCGCCAAATCTTTATCGCTGGTAACGATCACCGAGGCAAAGCCCTGCGCCCGTGCCTGCCGCGAAAGCGTGCCGATGATATCGTCGGCTTCATATTTTTCATCGACAAAAGTGGGCAGGCCAAGTGCTTTGCACAAACGCATGCAGGCGGAAAACTGTGCTTCCAGTTCTGGTGGCGGCAATTCACGCTGTGCTTTGTACTCGGGATAAATGTCGTTGCGAAAGGAAGTTGTCAGGCTTTGATCGAAGGCGAATGCGATGTGAGATGGCTGTGCCAGTTCGAGAAACTGGCAGAGAAAGCCGGCAAAGCCGTAGACCGCATTCACCGGCCTGCCTTCCGAATCTGTCATCGAATCAGGAATCGAAAAATAGGCGCGAAAAACATAAACGCTGGCATCGATCAGATAGATTTTATTCATGCGATTTCCAAGATTAGGAGAAAGGCACGCGTTGTCAATTTCGAATTACAAATTACGGATTACGAATTACGAATTACCTATTCGCTGCATTCTCGTACGCAATTTTGCCGCCGAGTACGGTGTAGACGATTTCGGTACCCGGAATGTCTTGCTCGGGCACGGTCATGATGTCCTGTGACAGCACAACCAAATCCGCAAGCTTGCCGGGTGTGATCGAACCTTTGATTTCTTCCTCAAACGCAGAGTATGCATTATTAATTGTGTAGGTTTTAAGTGCCTCTTCGCGTGTCAAACATTGTGCCGGGTAAAATTTTTCGCCGTTGACCATCATGCGGGAAACGGTCGAATAGTAGCTCGCCAGTGGGCTGATGTCTTCAACCGGCACATCTGTGCCATTGGTGATCACCGCGCCGCTTTCCCACAACGTCCGCCAGACATAGGCCCCTTCTTCCGTGCGCTGGTCGCCGAGGCGTTTCGGGATCCACGGTCCGTCGGAGGTGCAGTGCACGCCCTGCATTGAGGCGATGACGCCGAGACCGGAGAAACGCGGCACGTCGTCCGGGTGCAGGTGCTGGGCATGCTCGACGCGCCAACGCAGATCTTTTTTGTCCGGATGTTCGCTAAAAACCTTCTCATAAATATCCAGCACTTCGCGGTTGGCGCGGTCGCCGATTGCGTGGGTGTTAACCTGAAATCCGTGCTCGATGGCAATTTCGCAGGTGCGTGTAATGTCATCGACCGGCTCGAGCACCAGCCCGGTACTGCTGGGCATGTCCTCATATGGTTCGAGCAGCCAGGCACCGTGCGAGCCCAATGCGCCGTCAATCTGACGTTTGATGGATCGCACTGTCAGAAAATGGTTGCCATAGCCAATCATGCGATAATCGGGCAGCTTTTCTTCCATTTCTTCATTGGAAGCGCCACGCGCCATCACATAGAGCCGGATCGGCAGTTTACCTTCGTCCGCCAGTTTTTTAAAAAAATCGATGGTGCGGAAAGACGCTCCGGCGTCGTGGAATGATGTGATGCCTTTTGACAAGGCTTCCTGGCCGGCAAGCCGAACCTGCTTGACAAGCTCAGCTTCGACAGCTTCTGCTGGCCGCTGCTTCTGGTAGGCGCTCACGGCTGCGGAAACCAGATCTTGTGCATTTTCACGCAAAAGCCCGGAAGCATTGCCCACAGCGTCGCGCACAATAGTGCCACCATCGGGATCGGGCGTGTCGCTATCGATTCCTGCCTCGGAAAGCGCCTTGGCGTTGGCAAATGAAGCGTGCCCGCTAGCGTGGGTGAGATAGACCGGATTGTCGGGCGAAACTGCGCTCAGGCTTTCGTGTGTCGGCACGCCATCGACCAGCTTGCTGGGCATACTATCCCATTTTTCCTGATGCCAGCCGCGACCGAAAATCCATGTGCCCGGCTCGGCATTTTGCGCTGCTGCCGCCACCATGTCCACGATCTCCTGCCAACTATGCACTTGTGTCAGATCGAGTACCATTTTCGCACGACCCAAGCCCATAAAATGGCCATGACCTTCGATAAAGCCCGGTATCACCAGTTTGCCCTGCAAATCGATCACTTCGGTGTTGTCGCCGACCATCGCCTCGATTTTCGCGTCGCTGCCGACAGCCACAATGCGGTCGCCGGCAATCGCAATGGCCTGAGCTTCAGGGATGGCATCATCCATCGTCACGATTTTACCGTTTTTCAGCACCATGTCCGGAACAGAAGGCTGTTGCGAGCAGCCACTGGCCAGCATGGCAGCTATGCACAGCAGGCTGCCGATCAGTTTGGAGGAAAAAAACAATTTTTGCATGATTGTGTTCCTCGTTCTCCCAAAAATTATTTGTAGCAATTTCTCGCACAAAATGCTGCGTATACAGCAAAAATCCAATACAATTCTGCCGAGAAGGACTGTAAATTTCCTGTCGTTCGACAAGAGTAAACAATTTATTGTAGCATTCTCTCTGCGTAAAGAATTCCCATTTTCAGGAATGCAGGCTCAGTATTTTTAAGAATGGCAAAAGGCAATGCGAATTCGATTTTAAAATAAAATATTGATTTATTTATACTTAAGTCCTGATTTTGATTTAGGTAAAAACAGGCACCAAATTTGTTCTTTTACAAAGATTTGGCAGCAACAAGTCTTTTCTTGTCCCGTCTGCCAACCAGTGTTAATTCGGAGGTCCGATGCAAGCTTTGCGAAGACTGATTTACATGTCGATGGCGCTGGGAATGCTGGCTCTGTTGGCGATGTTGCTTGGAGCGCTTGCTTTGATCGACGTCGAACACGGCGAGAGCAATCTGGCTTTGGAGTGGGGCGTTGTACGTGCCGCCGCACTGCTGATCCTGAAGTTCATCGCGCTGGCTTTGATAACTTTGCGTCGGATATTGAAAACGTTGCCGGAATGCGAGGATTGAGCTTTTCGATTTGCTGCAACGCTGCTGGCGCACAAACGTCTTTTGAAGTGATGGTCATCATTAATGGAAGATGCGATTTTTTCCTATTTGACTAGCCAGTTGTGCGAATAAAATGGACCATCAACGAGTACAAAAAGGCCCAAATTGTCATGTAGGAGACGTCTATTTTGACGCATCTAAGGCATTCGCCAAAGCTTTCCCGCGAGGCCAAATAGATTCTATCCAGAATGACAAATCCGGTTTCCGATATTCTCTGAGGAACATGGCGCGCCACGTCCCTGCTATCGGGCCTCATCTTATTTGCGATTATGCTTAACAAAAGAATCACTTCAAACAATCAAAACAAGCCGCCTGAACAGGCGTCCTTTTAACAAGCGGAGGAGTTACTATGCTGAAACAGATTTTTACCGCAATGCTGGCCGTGCTGGTGCTCGGCACAGCAGGCCTGGCCGGGGCACCGAGCGATGACGAACCATCGAAAATTTTCCCGTACAAATACCAGATGAAAGATTTGAAAAACGGCCTAAGGGTGATCGTCATCCCGACGGACTACCCGAATATCGTGTCGCTGCAGATTCCGGTGATGACCGGCTCACGCAATGAAATCGAACCTGGAAAAACAGGTTTCGCGCACTTTTTTGAGCACGTCATGTTCCGCGGCACAGAAAAGTTTCCGGCGGAAAAATATGGCGAATTGCTTAAAAACGCCGGCGCCGATCAAAACGCCTATACCAGCGACGATTTGACCAATTATCACATCACTTTTTCGAAAGAAGACTTGGAAACCGTGCTGATGCTGGAGGCGGACCGTTTTCAAAATCTGAAATATTCCGAAGAAGATTTTAAAACCGAAGCACGCGCGGTGCTGGGCGAATACAACAAAAATTTCGCCAATCCGATCCGCCGCATTTTCGAAAAACAGCGCGAGGCCGCATTCAAAAAACACACCTATCGTCACACCACTATGGGCTTTATTGAAGACATCGAAGACATGCCCAACCAATACGATTACAGCCTGAAATTCTTCGACCGCTACTATCGCCCTGAGTACGTTACCATTATTGTCGCTGGCGATGTGCAAGCCAATAACGTGTTCGCACTGGTCGATAAATACTGGAGCAAATGGCAGCGTGGCAACTACAAGCCGGACATCCCAAAAGAGCCTGCGCCCGATGGCCCGGTCTACGCGCACGTCGATTGGGAAACACCTACCCTGCCGTGGGTGACGGTGGCGTTTCATGGCCCGGCAGCGTCGGATACCCAGATCGATATGCCGACCATGGATGTAATCCAGAGCTTTGCCTTTTCTTCAAGCTCACCATTGTATCAAAAACTGGTGGTGCAGGAGCAAAAAGTCGATCAGCTTTTCCCATACTTCCCGGATCGCGCGGATCCCTATCTGCTGACCGTGGGCGCGCGGGTGAAAGATCCGGCTGACATGGCATACGTCCGTGACGAAATTCTGAAGGCGTTTGCACAATTGCGGCTTGAAGCGCCGTCGGCAAAGCGCCTGGCGGATATTAAAGGCAATTTGAAATATTCGTTTGCCAACGGCATGGACAATTCGGAGGCGATCGCCGGCGCTATCGTCAGCTACGTGGCCCGCACCCGCGATCCTGAAACGCTCAATCGCGTTTATCAACTTTACGACCAGGTGACGGCTGAAAATGTCAAAGCGATGGCAAATAAATATTTTACCGATAAAGGGCTGGTAGTGGTGACTCTTGGGCATGGCGAAATGGCGCCGGAAGCGAGCGAAAGCGGCTCGGTCGATGCCTTTGCCACAGCGGATGCAATGGATGCACCCAAGATCGAATCGGTGCTGATGCAGAGCAGCTCTCCGATTGTCAATTTCCGCTTTCTATTCAATGTCGGCGCGGCGCTCGATCCGGAAGGCAAAGAAGGCCTGGCCAATCTGACCGCAGCGATGGTGACTGACGCTGGCAGCCAGGCGATGAAATACGCCGACATTCAAAAAGCCCTGTTCCCGATGGCAGCCGGATTCGGCTATCAGGTCGACAAGGAAATGACGGTTTTGGGCGGTGCGACCCACAAAGACAACCTGATGGGCTATTACGACATCATCTCGCAGCAATTGCTGTCGCCGGCTTGGGATGCGGACGATTTCACGCGCGTCAAAACCAATATGATCAATGCCGTAAAAGTCGGTCTGCGCGACAACAACGAAGAAGAACTCGGCAAGGAAGTGCTGTACGAAATGGTGTATCGCAACCATCCGTATGGCCATCTCAACATGGGGCATCTCGCCGCTTTGGAGTCGATCACCATCGATGATGTCAAGGCGTTTTACGCACAGCATTACACTCGCGCCAATTTGGTGCTCGGCCTGGCCGGTGACTACCCGGATGCTTTTTTGAACAAAATATACCGCGATTTGGGCAGCCTGCCTGCGGGCGAGGCCGCAAAAATTGCGTTACCAGCGCCGGAAAAAATCGATGGCTATGAAGCGGAGATCGTTCAAAAGGAGACGCGCTCGACCGCGATTTCGTTCGGTTTCCCGATAACCATCAACCGTTCGCACCCTGATTTCGCTGCGCTGTGGCTGGTGCGCTCGTATTTCGGCGAGCACCGCTCATCCAATAGCCATATCTATCAACGCATCCGCGAAGTGCGCGGCATGAACTACGGCGACTATGCTTACATCGAGTACTTTCCGCGCGGCATGTTCCAGTTTCATCCCGATCCGAACCTCGGACGGCAGCAGCAGATCTTTCAAGTGTGGATTCGTCCGGTCGTGGCAGGCAACGGCCATTTTGCCTTGCGCGCGGCCATGTACGAGCTCAACAAGCTGATCGAAAACGGCATGAACCAGGAAGATTTTGAAGCGACGCGCAATTACTTGTTGAAATTTGTCAACATCCTGACCAAAACCCAGGATCGCCAGCTTGGCTATGCGCTCGACAGCGAATACTATGGCATCGGCACCTTCACGGATTACATCAGTGGCAAGCTCAAGAACTTGACCCTGGCGGATGTCAATCGCGTCATCAAAACTTACTTGCAGGATGACAATGTCAAGTTCGTTTTCATTACCAAAGATGCCGAGGGCTTGCGCGACAACCTGCTCAGCAATGCCACCTCGCCGATGAAATACGATGCGGAAAAACCGGAAGCCCTGCTTGCCGAAGACAAAATCATCCAGGATTACAAGCTCGATTTCAAACCGGAAAAGGTCAAAATTCGGCCATTGGAAGAAGTGTTTCAAGACTGAGAGTAGGTTCAATAAAAGGTTGGGGCGATCCGCCGGGTCGCCCGTGCAACCGTAGCTGATGAAATGTGCAGAGCATCCTTCGCTTCAAATTTGAAGTGATGGGTGCTCATTTTTTATGAAATTTGAGGCAAAAATGAAGGTGATTGCAGATTTGTGTGTGGTGCCGCTTGGTGTGGGTGTTTCGGTATCAAAATACATTGCCGCATGCGAAAAGGTGCTGCGCGAAGCGGGCTTACAGATCCAACTGCACGCGTACGGCACCAACATTGAAGGTGATTGGGAAGTGGTATTTGGTGCTATCAAGCGCTGCCATGAAGCGGTACACGAAATGGGTGCACCACGAATTTCAACGACTTTGAAGTTCGGCACCCGTACGGATCGTACGCAAACCATGGCTGATAAAGTGCAGAGTGTGCAGGAAAAATTGGCTGGCTAAGTTGCCCTGACTATGCTTCCTTTTGTTTGCGCAGAATGAAAGATTGAAAACAGGCACGATCTGTGACACCCACATCGATGCTTTTGAAATAGACAATTTCAAAATACTTCTGGGCGAGTTCAGTGAGTCGTTCGGTGGAGTGGTAAGAGTAAAAGCGGCCCTCTTGTTGCCGGCCGTAGTGAAAAATACCCTCCTTGTCTTCGCCGCCGTACATGCCGAGGTAAAAAAGCCCATCCGGTATCAGTAAGCTGCGGATGTTGTTGAGCACTCCCGCAATCGCTGCTTTTGGGACGTGCAGCAGGCAGTTGATTGCGTAGATCGCCTCAAAAGATGCAGGTGGAAAATCCAGATGCAAAAAATCCATCGCATAGGCGGTGAGGCCCTTTTGCTGGCAGCGCTTTACCATCGTCGGGGAAAGGTCTGTGCAGATGACCTCCAGGCCACGCTGCTGAAAAAAATGGCTGTCCTGTCCGGTTCCTGCGCCAACTTCAAGAAAGCGGTGTTTCTTTTCCCGCAGAAGATAATTTAAAAATTGCTGCCGCTCTTCCAGCTTCCACGCGACCTTGGGTGCGCGATCGCGCAAAGCTGCATCCCGATCATAAAATAGCCGCAAATCAAATAATATGTCATCATATCGCATTTTGATTTCCAGTAAAATGGCCAAAATTTGCTGCTAACTCGGGCACTATTCATCACTGAGCTTTGAAAACAACTGAATCGTGTTACCGTCCGGATCGCGAAGCTGCAAAATGCGCTGGTTGAATTGTTTAAATTCGACAATACGCGGGCGTTCGCCTATCGCCTTTTCCACCCTGTCGGCAACCGCGTCGATATCGGGAACAGCAAATCCAACCTTCCGAAATCCCAATGCACGCCCCACTTTTTGTGCGCGCTGATCATAAATGATCTCAACGAAAAGGTGCTCGTCTCTGACGTTTTCTATGCGCCAGGTTCCATCATCTGCCTGCGATCCACCGATTTTCTGAAGTCCGAACACAGTGCAATACCATTGCATGGAAGTATCGACATCACTGGCGATGACAGCAAAGTATTGCGGTGGGATGGGCGCATCGACCCAGGCCCGTGTTGTTTCTTGTGCTTGCGCATATCCGAAAAAGAAAATGAATGTGATTAGGGTGCAAGCGCTTTGAATCACCTTGGTTTTCATGGTCACTGTCCTCATACCAGCTAAGTTTTTTTAAATTACCCATCTTGCTTATTATGTAAATTCGCCCCTTAGAAGATAAGGAATGCGTGCTTCACAGAACGAAGATGTGAATTTATGTTAGGGGAGGCAAGCGGAAACGACTTTGGAGTAGATATGGTGGAACTGATATTGCTGAGTGAACAAGCATTTAAAATTGCAGCAGCACTGGCTTGTGATAATGGTGCCTTTAAGAAAAATGTGCCGTGTTTTGAAAGAACGACTTAATCGCTTTTCGGTTCGTTCGTTTTGAATGAGCAAAGGGAGCGTAGACGCTCGTAGAGTGATTCTTGGGGGGCGAATTAATCTCTGTTTTTCTGTTCTTTTTCCTTCAATGCTTTTCTCTTGTCCTCCCTGCATTTATAAAAATAAGCTCCAACCGCAATCAGTACAATACCGATAAAATAAATCCAATTGTTTCGCTCTGTGTTCTGAATGATGATGAGCATACCGGAAATGCTAAAAAGCAACTCAAGAGCGAGTAATTTTGGATATTTCATTACAGCCTCGCAAGGGTATAATGAACATGCGGGATTCCCAGGATACAATGTACACACATCCGCTCGCCACTTGGCTGCTCTGCTTCCATGCGGCAAGTCCGCTGCTTGCTTCTCCTTATCTTCCTGCCCTCGGGCACGCCGGAATCCATGGATGATGCCGCGCACTGATTAATAACGTAGAGCTTTCATTCATTTTGCGCAAAGCCTTTCGGTCAGATATTGGGAAGCAGCGGGAGTGAGATGCGAGCTCGCTTTGATTGAAAGTCAATTGCATTACTGAGCTCGATTTATATGGTGAAATTGAGCGATTTAAAATGGCGCAGCAATTCAATTATCTCGCGCAAAATAATCGTTTTTACACCAATCCATGCTCTTTAAGCGCATCTTCCACTTCCTGCAAAAAGGTCTTTTTGCCTTCCGGCGAACGAATGTCGCAATGTTCGACGCTAATCGTATGCAAAGGAATGCCATATTTCTTTTGGCAAACCTGCGGAAAGGTCGAGTAATAGGCGTTCAATCCGGCTAAAAAAGCAGCATCAATGCCGGCTTCTTCCTCGCGCCCGCGAATTCGAATCCGTTTCAATAGCGTTTCTATGTAATCAACCGTCAGCATCAAAATCAAATCAGGGTGTCGCAAGTCGCGATTGAGTCGATCAAAATACTCAAAATATAAGTCCAATTCACGGTTGTTCATATTTCCCAAACCATGCAAGTATTTCGCGAAGATTTCGGGATCTTCATACAAAGTCCGGTCTTGAATGCTGCTTTTCGGTACTGTTCGTATCAATTCATAATGTTCCACCCGTCGGATCAAAAACTCCAGCTGTAGCGTGAAAGACCATCGTTGCATGTCAGAATAATAGTCCCGAAGAAAACGATTGTCGATCACCGGCTCATCAAACAATTCAAAACCAAAGTGTTGACTGATGAGCTTTGCGGCTGTTGTCTTTCCAACTCCAATATTGCCTGCCATGGACACAAATAGCTTTTTTGTTGTGTTTTTCACGATTTTTAATAGCCCTTACTTAAGCGGTGAACTTCATTCCGAATCAATTTTTTAGCCGAAACATTATAAATACAGAAGATCAAAATCGATATGGGCCAACACATTAGTGTTCGAGTTGACTGAATCCATGCCAGATACCTTTGTGCTGATAGGGCAAGAATCACCCATTTTCAAGAAAGGTACAGCGATGATAGACAATGGGCAAGATGCACATTTGCTCCGGAGAAAGCAAGCGGAAACGCGTGGGCGAACAGGTGTGGTTAATTTGCTGGCATAAAGCCTGAAGAGCCGTTCTACGCTGCGAACAGCTTGGAGCACACGAATGAAATCTGTTTGCCGGGCTTAAAAATTATGGTGGTGGTAACGCGCGGAAATTCATACCATCAAGTGCCATCAAATGCCATCTGAGAGTTTGTGTCCTTGTCCTTACATGCTTGCATTTTAAGCGTATTATTTGCACATTAAAAAAAATGCGAGGGGAGGATAACATGCAATACAAACTCAGACCTGCCTGGCGCAAACAGTGGTTTTTAACCGGCGTAGCCGTTCTACTTCTATTCTTGCCGTTTTTACCACAGATTGATTCCTTCGGCACACCCACTGAAATTGATCTGAATTTCAATCTTGCCATCATTGAAATACCGTTTTTTCTCGCATGTCTTGTCATTCTTGTTCGGCATTTTGCCTGGCGCTATAGTGTTGAGAATGCGACTATCGAAAGCCGGCATGGCATTATCGCCAGGGAAATCCGCTCCATCCGAGTGGCGGATTTGCGTAATATCAATGTGAAACAGTCGATCTTCCAAAGGCTGATCGGGATCGGAGATGTGGAATTCAGCAGTTCTGGAACCGCTGGCGTCGAAGTTGTTTTTTATGGTGTCCATAATCCGATGGCCGTAATGCATGAAGTGCAAAAAATGGTAGGTTAAACCGATTGAATTAGAAAAAGGTTACTCAAAAAGCTGAACAGCTCTCATTGCGAAGCTCAAAGACGCAAAAAATGGAAATGAAGCCAGAAAACCCGCTATCCCCGGATGATGCAAAAACAATACTCGATTGCATAGCTGATGGGGTTTTTACTGTCAACAAAGACATGCGTATTGCCTACTTCAATAAAACGGCGGAAAAAATGACGGGCATTCCGCAGCATCAAGCGATCGGACAATATTGTTTTGAGGTGCTGCGCGCCAATATATGCCAAAAAACCTGTGCCCTGAAATGCACTTTCGAAACGGGCAAGAGTATCAGCAACGTCGGTGTGAATATCCTGCGCGCTGATGGCACGGAGATTCCGGTCAGTATCAGCACAGCTGTTCTCAAGGATCGGGATGGCAATATCGTCGGAGGTGTGGAATCGTTTCGCGATCTTTCCGCACTCGAAGAATTAAAGAAAGAAATCAAGCGCACCTACACTTTTGAAGATATCGTTTCTAAAAACCACCGCATATTGCAGATTTTTGATATTCTGCCCAATATTGCAGAGAATGAAACCACAGTTTTGCTCCAGGGACCCAGCGGCACAGGCAAAGAGCTTTTTGCGCGTGCGATTCACAACTTAAGCCTGCGGAAAAAAAGACCCTTTATTGCGGTAAACTGTGGGGCTTTGCCTGACACTTTGCTGGAGTCCGAGCTTTTCGGTTACGTAAAAGGGGCATTTACCGACGCGAAAAAAGACAAGCCTGGCCGTTTCGCTCTGGCGAAAGGCGGAACGATTTTGCTGGATGAGGTCGACAGCCTGTCGCCTTCTACCCAGGTAAAGCTACTGCGCGTGATTCAGGAAAAGGAGTTTGAGCCCCTCGGTGCAACCACACCAGTGAAGGCGAATGTGCGCATCATTGCAGCGACGAAAGAAAACCTTGCCCAGCTTGTCAGAAAGGGGGATTTCAGAGATGATCTGTTTTTCCGCCTGAATGTGATTCGTATTGATTTGCCGCCGCTCGTCGAACGGCGGGATGACATTCCGCTGCTCGTCAACCATTTCATTGACAAATTCAACCGCAAGATGGACAGGCAGATCGAACGTGTTTCGGATGATGTGCTGGCCCTCTTGATGCGCTATCTCTTTCCCGGTAACGTGCGCGAACTCGAAAATATCATTGAGCATGCCTTTGTCATGTGTCGGGAAATTGAAATTCAGCTTGAACACCTCCCCGCCGAATTGCTTCACGATCCAGTGCTGACCGAACTGAGCGCACCTCATATCGCAATACAAGCGAGCAACTTCGAGCGTCGAAAAATTCTCACTGCACTCGAAAAACACGGCTGGCAAAGGGCTGAAACGGCCAGTGCGCTTCGCATGCACCGTGCCACGCTTTGGCGCAAGATGAAAAAATACGGTTTACTGAAATGATGAATGTGGTGTTGCAAATGTTGCGGATGTTGCGTAGCGGCTGTGCAACATTGCAACGCTTCTCCTGCTATTTCTGTAAATTCCTATCTGCCTGCTGATTTTTAAGCTCAAATCCAATCAATAAAAAATCCACTTTTTGCAGTTTTGGTCTGCATGTTGCGTTCTTTGATATCAAAAGGAGGACGCTCATGAAGACGATTGCGATTCCAACATTTGGCTGCCGTGTCTCCCCGCGGCTGGATTGCGCCGAAAGCCTTCTGATTTTCACAACACAAAATGAAAAGATCGAGAAACGCGAGGAAATAAGATTGATAAAAAATTCGCCGTTGGTAAGCGTGGCAATGCTTAAAGAATTGCAGGTTGATGTTTTGATTTGCGGCGGGGTCACCAAAACCATGGCTAATAAACTTGAATCCGATGAACTGGAAGTCATTTCCTGGGTCAGTGGAGACGCGGAAGACGTTCTCGGCCGCTATCTGTCTGGCGAAAAATTCGAAAGTTGAATTCAATCGCGCATGCCATTCCGCAGGAATCTATTTGTTGTATCAGTTTTCACCGACGAGAGGATAAAATAATGGTCGCACAAAAAAAAGTTTCGCGATACAAAGCCGGATTCGAGACTGGATTTAAGGGCTTGACGTATGCCGAAATTGGAGCACGAATGCCAAGGACGCATCGATTCAAGATGCATCGCAAACAAGTCGGATTTGATGAGAAAGGCACATGCGTCTGCTCACGATGCGGCGAAACGGTTCCCCACAAGTCCAATGTTCCATGTCGAACGGTCAATTGCCCTAAATGCGGCAGCAAGATGAAACGAAAAATCGATGATGTAAACAAGACGAACAAGCATAGAATTATTATTTGCGCACTTTTCTGCAAAAAATAGCCTTGCGGGATGTGCACCTGCTTCGATAACCTTTGTATCGATTGGTGGCAGAGACTTTGGGGCCGGAAATACCAGAATCATATTGTTTGAACGTGCGGAGCCCTTGCGATTCTGGAATTGGACATCGGGAGCGGTCTTTGGCTGCTTGTGCTTAGCTGATAAAATCGTCTGACGTGTTTGAGCTAATAAACACGATTAAATCGATGCTATCGAGTCGTTAAAGCAAAAGGTTAACCATGCTTATTCTTGAAAGCTTTGTTCAGGCAGTACGTGTCACTGCTCTCGTTTTTTTTATGATGTTCGTCATCGACCTTGCTGATGTCAAAAGCAGTGGGCGGTTTCGCACGCTCATGCGCGGCGGCCGGTGGCGCCAATACACAACAGCCTCCTTTCTCGGCGCAACGCCAGGATGCTTCGGTGCGTTCATGAACGTGAGTATGTATGTGCATGGCTTTCTGACTTTCGGAGCCGTCACGGCCGGGATGATCGCGACCTCCGGCGATGAGGCTTTTGTGATGCTGGCAAAATTTCCACTCACGGCGATTGCCCTGTTCACTATTCTCTTTTTCCTTGCGATTCCACTCGGCAGATTGGCAGATAAGCTGGTGGAAACGGCCAAATATGTTCCTTGTGAAGTGTGCGGTTTGCACAAAATTCATGCAGACGAGAAACAGCGCGGCCATTATCTGATTGAGCACATCTGGCAGCACATCATTAAACGTCATCTGAGTCGCGTGTTTCTCTGGACATTTTTGGCGATTTTGGTCGTGCAAGTCGGCTCGAAAGAGTTCAGCCTGAACGATTTTGTCCGCAATCACCTCGCCCTGGTTTTGGTCGTCGCAGCACTTGTCGGCATTATTCCGGAATCGGGTCCGCACTTGATCTTCGTGATGCTGTTTGCCGATGGCATCATTCCATTTTCGGTACTGCTGACAAGCTCGATTTCGCAGGACGGGCATGGCATGCTGCCGCTTTTGTCCTATTCGATTCGTGATGCGGCATTGATCAAGGCTTTCAATGTCGGAGTGGCATTGATCACTGGAGGCATTTTTTATCTGTTGGGATGGTGAGCCCATTTGCCAGCCAAGTGTCTCGCTGGTAGAGCAATGGCTCCACCTCTGTTCAAGGCGGCTGTGGCCTGATGACACTATTTCGAAAGTCGGGAAGGTGCAAAAAAATGAAAGGCGAATTCATTTTAGATTCGGAGATATATTCGTGGATCATTTTGCCTGCCATCATTTTCATTGCTCGTGTTTGCGACGTTTCTGTCGGGACGGTAAGAGTTGTCTTTCTTTTGCGGAATAAGAAGCTGATGGCGTCTCTCGCCGGTTTCCTGGAAATTTTGATTTGGATTTCGGTTATGGGACAAATTTTTAAGAATTTGGATAATGCCGCATGTTTTATCGCTTATGCAGGTGGCTTTGCAATGGGAAATTATGTTGGCCTCACCATCGAAAACAAGTTGGCCGTTGGGCTGGAGGTGGTTCGTATCATCACGCGAAATAACGCAGGCGAATTGATTCGAAATATGGAATCTGATGGCTATGGTGTAACAATAGTCGATGGTGAAGGCGCTACCGGGCCGGTCAAGATCATTTTTACAGTCATCAAACGCCGGGAATTGCCTTGCATCGTTGAGCTCATCCATAAGCACAATCCAGAATCGTTTTTTTCTGTCGAAGATGTTCGAATGATTGAAAGAGGCATTTTTCCCCATACGTACGCAAGCCAGAGAAATGTTTTTTGGTATCTTTTTCACGCCCATCGAAAAGCCAAATGAAAGGAGCAAATCATGTCCGTTCAAGCAAACGATTTGCACGCAATCGCGTTTTTCAGGGACTTGAATTTCTCTAAACTCGAGGCCATCGCAAAGTTATGTCAATGGACAAGATTTGAATCCGGTCAAACCCTGGCGCAAGAACGAATATTGGGCAAATCTGTTTTTCTGATCATGGAAGGCAAGGTTGAGATTTCGTTTAACATTGGTGAAGGTGGACCGATCAAAGTGGATGAGATTGGCCGTGATGAATTTGTTGGTTGCGCAGCTTTAGTGCCTCCGTATAGTTACAACTCAACAATCAGCGCTTTAACACCGGTCAACACTTTGAGCATAGATGCAACAGGATTGCGAAAAATGGCTGATCAAGATGATCAATTAGCTGCTTATTTATATCAGCATCTTCTGCAAGCGCTGGTGGATCGGATTGTTCTTTTGCGGCTGCAAGTAGGTCGGTAGTGGCAATCTTGAGATCGTATCCATGGCTGAGCAAAAATGGCAGGCAAAAACATGCCCTGAACGCAGCCGTTTGATGAAGTTCCGGGCGAGCGACGAAAGGGGGCCTTGATCATCGGCCTGACGGACTTCAATAGCCGGTTGGGCAAGATTTATGAGGCCATGAAAGAACAAAATAAATTCTATCGGATCGCCACATTTTGCTCAACGGAAAAAGTGATACACCATAAATCGCACGGGAGCAGAAATCATGAAATCAAAACCGCATTTGCGCCAGATGCATAAAGCAACCAAAGCCATTCATGCTGGCATCGGTGATTCTGTCTTTGGTGAAGTCTCTGTTCCAATTTTTCAAAGCTCGACGTTTTCCTTCCCCAGCGCCGAAGAAGGCGCAGCGCGTTTTGCCGCCGAAAAAACAGGCTACATTTACACACGTATGGGTAATCCAACTATCAATGCACTGGAAAAATGTATAGCGGCGTTGGAAAATGGCTACGCCGGCATGGCGACCGCTTCTGGTATGGCTGCCATCACCACCGTTTGCCTGGCATTGCTTGACAACGGTGCGCATGTGGTCAGCACGGCTTCTGTTTATGGACCGACCCACACCGTTCTTGAAAAAGAATTCTCGCGATTTGGCGTAGAAGCAACATTCGTCGATACCTCGAATTTGGATAATGTGAAGCAAGCCATCCGTGCCAACACGCGGATGGCTTTTATCGAAACACCAGCAAATCCAACCATGGCCGTCACCGATATTCACAAAGCAGCAGAGCTGGCACACCTGCATGACATGATCATGGTCATTGACAATACTTTTGCCGGTCCCTATTTACAACGCCCTTTGGATTTGGGTGCCGATGTCGTAGTGCACAGCATGACCAAATCCATTAACGGGCACAGTGACGTGCTTGCAGGGATGATCGTTACAAAGAATGAGAAGTTATACCAGCGCATCAAGCCGGTGCTGAACCTGTTTGGTGGCACGATGGATCCGCATCAAGCGTGGCTGGTCTTGCGCGGAGTACGTACCATGCCGTTGCGGGTGGAGCGAAGTGTTGAAAATGCACAGAAGATAGCGAGTTTTCTGATGCAACATCCCAAAGTGAGGTGGGTACGCTATCCTGGCCTGCCGGATCATCCGCAACATACGATTGCCAAAAAGCAAATGGATGGTTTTGGCGCCATGATCTGCTTTGGCGTGAAAAACGGGCTCGAAGGTGGGAAGACCGTAATGAACAACGTTCGCCTGTTCACCCTGGCTGTTTCTCTCGGAGGCGTGGAATCTCTGATCGAGCATCCCGCTTCCATGACGCATGCCACAGTTTCTCGAAATGAGCGAGCACAAGCCGGCATCGTCGATGAGTTGGTGAGAATCTCTGTTGGTTGTGAAGATTTTAATGACCTCCGTGATGATTTGGATCAAGCTTTGAAAAGAATTCAAAGATGAAGGACTTGCTCGAAATCAAAAATCTCTGTGTCGAAGTGGATGGAAAGGAGCTCTTGCATGACATCAACCTGGCCATCCCTGAAGGTGAAATTCACACCCTGCTTGGGCCGAACGGCAGTGGCAAAACGACGCTGATCATGACAGTGATGGGATTTACCCGGTACCAGGTGACGCGTGGGCGGATATTTTACGATGGACAGGATATCACCGATCTGGATCTCACTGCGCGAGCGCGACTCGGCATCGGCGTAATGCAACAGCGCCCACCGACCATTGCCGGTGTCAAATTGCACCAGGTGCTCGCATACCTTGCCGCAGGAGACCTGCAGCGCAACCAGAAAGTTCAGGAGTTGCTGAATCAGTCACAGATGAGTCTACTTATTGACCGTGACCTCAACGCGGGACTGTCCGGTGGAGAAATCAAACGCTCCGAGCTTCTGCAATTGCTGGCCCACGAACCGAAATTCGCGATGATGGACGAGCCTGACTCCGGCGTCGACCTGGAATCGCTGGCTTTGATTGGAAAGATGATCAACAAGCTGTTTGCTATCGAATCGGCGTGTACGGTGAAGCGAAAAGCTGGCTTGATTATCACACACACCGGATACATTTTAGATAACATTGATGCCGATAAGGCACATATCATGTTAGCCGGTCGGATTTCCTGCTCCGGAAATCCTCACCTCGTGCTCGAAATCATCAAAAAGCACGGATATGAGGGGTGTGTGCATTGCATGCCCTAAGGAACGTTAGCCATGCCACAGCTTTTTACAATTGATCAGTTGAGGGAAGAAGATGCCGTCGAGCTTGCAAATGTGGGCGTGCTGACAGATCGAAACAGGCGTTCCGGAACATTTCTCCTGCGTGACGTGCTGCCGTTATGTTGCTACTCCAGTGCCGATGGCATGGAATTGCTGTCCATTGATGCTGCACTGCAACGCTACGATTGGCTGCGGGAAAAATATTTTTGGAAAGCCGTGCGGCCGGATCTCGATGAGGTGACATTGCAATGCCACTCGGAAAGCATACCCCGGGGATTTTTTATCCGGGTTCGCAAGAACGTGAAAATAGCAGTGCCGACGCAAGCCGGCCTTTTTGTGGCACACAGCAATGTCACGCAAAATGTACACAACATCGTGATTCTTGAAGATGATAGCGAGCTCAAGCTCATCAGCGGCTGCCTGACACTGCGTGGCGTGAGCACTGGTTCTCATTTCGCGGTTAGTGAAATGTATCTCGGCAGAAATGCCAAACTCACCAATACCATGTTACACCGTTGGGGGCCAAAAGTCAGGGTACGGCCACGCTCGGGCACGATTGTCGGGGCTGGCGGCCAATACATGAGCAACTATGTTTCTCTGCAACCGGCCAAGAGTATCGAAAGCAATGCACTTACGTGGTTGAATGGCTCCGGCGCTTCTGCAAAATATCTCACAATCATTCTCGGCTCCGACGGCGCCACGATCGATACTGGTGGTGAGGTCTATCTCAATGCGGATGACACCAGCGCCGAGCTCGTGCATCGGGGCGTTTGCACCGGCGGGCATATTTTTCAAAAGGGCCTGTTGGTGGGCAATGCCAGATGCCGCGCCCATGTGGATTGCGCTGGGATGGTGCTTGATACAAAAAACTCCGGCTTCATCGAGTCGATTCCTGGCCTGAGGGGAATGCATCCGGAAGCACGCATGAGCCACGAAGCCAGCATCGGCAAGATTGCACCGGAACAAGTCGAATACTTACAAGCACGCGGTATGGAAGAGCGTGAAGCAATTTCGATGATCATTCGCGGTTTTCTCGATACAAACATTGCCGGCCTCGGCCCCGAGCTTGATGCCAGGATTGCGGAGATAGCCGAATTGGCCGGACATGGCGAGACGCGTTAAGTTGGATAAGCAAATAAACAAAGGACCAACCCGGGAGTTTTCGATGTTCAAGACAACATCATCAGGATTGGGAGCCGGTGGTTACTGTCTCTGCCCTAAATGTGGAGAAAGAATAGTGCACCGTCGAGGCGCTCCCTGTCAGGAAGAACAATGCCCGGAGTGCGGCACGAAAATGCTGCGCGAAGGCTCCGAACATCATCAGCTTTGGCTGAAAAAACAAAAAAAGAAACAATCATGAAAGCAAGAAAGGGCAAGCATGATGAACGAATTTTCGCTCAACTACGAAGAGATGATCTGGGAAGACGCGATAGGCTACCCCAGTGGAACAAAGATCAAAATGCTGAAGGAAGAAAATAGCAAAAAAACCTTCCTGCTCAAGTTGCCCGGGGGATTTCGTATGGATGCGCATTCCCACACCGCAGTATCGGAACAACACTTTGTTCTGGAAGGGAGCTACGGAGGTGATGGCAAAACATATCGCAAAGGATCGTACCGTTTCATATCCCGCGGGACGACGCATGGTCCGTTCACTTGCGACGAGGGAGCCACCATCCTGGTCATTTGGGATACGTGATGATCACCATGCAATCGTCGAGGATATCGCAAGATAAAATGAGAACGAAAGGCTGTTCTTCTTGCGCGGTTGCAGCACCTGTTGGAAGGAATGAGTAACGTCATATTACAAAAATTGCATTCGGCGTTAGATCATATGCAATCCAAAGTCGATATTCAGGAGAAAATTGTGCAAAAGACGAAGAGCGCCCCGGACAGGATGTCGGCGTTGCGGTGAGAATAGTGGCGCTGTATTGCGAAAAATTGTTCGATTGTGACGTTCCACTCGATTGGTTTTGGCTGTGCAGACAGACGAGCCACTGATACCTCAACTGCTGGTACCATTCCTGGGCACGCAAAGTGACCTAATCGATATGGAGAAGTATTTGATCGTTTGCAATAAAGCAAAATCCAAATAGAAAAAGCACCTTCTGGTTGCTCATGTGCCATGCGGGAAGGCCGGAGGTCCCTAAAATGATGAGAAACAACAAGCTTCAGGCCTGGTTCATTTTTCTTTTTGTGGGTTGGTCTTGTTTAACGGTTTCGAAAGAACAACAAGCCAGGGTAGCCGCTATTGACACCTTGGTGAAAAAATATATTGAATTCGATAAATTCAATGGCTGCCTGCTCGTGGTTCATGACCATCAGATTATATATGAAAGCGTTCATGGTGTTGCAAATCCCGAAACGGGTGAATTGTTGACGCGAGAACATCGATTCAGATTGGCTTCGGTGGCCAAGCAGTTCACCGGCATCGCTATTGCGATCCTGAAGGAAGATGGTAAGCTTGATTACAACGATAGAATTCGCAAATTCTTGCCTGAGTTGCCCTACGAGGATATTACTATCAGACATCTGTTGAGTCATACTTCAGGATTGCCAGACTATGGGTCTATTCTGGACCAAAACTGGGATACACCACATGTCAATACGCAGGATCGGAAGATCGCTAACAATTATGATGCATACGAGAACCTTATTAAGCATCACCCACCAGCGCTATTTCGTCCCGGAGATCGATACAAATATTGCAATACGGGATACAATCTTTTAGCACTGATCATTGAGCGAGCATCCGGGCAAACGTACCACGAATTCATGCGGACCCGTGTATTTGAACCAGTGGGAATGAAGGGTACCTTTGTAAATGCGGCGGATGGAACTTTGCCCGATACATTGCGCGCCTGCGGCTTCAAGCCGAATCCTGGCGCAACAGGATATGCTGATATCGACTGGCACTACCAAAATGGAATGTTTGGGGACGGAGGCATATACTCTACTATCGAAGACATGTACAAATTCGACCAGGCTCTTTACGGAAGCACGCTTGTAAGCCAGAGAACCCTGAACGAAGCCTATTCGTGCTCGATACTGAACGATGGCAAGAAAGTCGACTATGGGTTCGGTTGGTCGATCATTCATGACAACAGAGGAGATTTTGTCGCTCACGGCGGCGGCTGGGCCGGTTTCAGCCCGTTTTTTATCAGGGATTATCGCAATGGCAATATGATCATTCAACTAACGAACAGGCCGGGAATCCGCAGAGGGCAACTCGCGTTCAGCATCTACGAGATCTTGCATGGTGGCAAATACGAGATGCCAGATGGAAGCTAATGTCAAGGCTCTGTTCGGTGCCCTTTCATAATCCGTATCCCTGGATAAGCCGTTTTTGAAACGCCGATCTCCTAACTTGATGTTACTGCTGTGTGGTTGAAGAAAAACTACCACTCTTTTTTGCAAATTATTTCGTTACGGAACGGTCATCTCGATAGATCTGGCAGGGTAAGCCAGGATGCCGTAAGCGGTCAACTTTGTGTGTGCCGCGGTCTGAAAGTGCTTGACTATATTCACCTTTCATTCCATACCTTTCAGACGCCCAGGGCGGAGTTTGGGAATGAATACTTTTCATCCCGGGATGTGTACAGATTGCTTTGTTTGTTTTCGGCCTGGGCGCATTTTGATGATGCAGTTTGCGCGACAACCATCTTGTGAGCCGGAAGCGCTTTTGCACGATGTGGAGAATAAAGATACAGTCCGCAGCAGCGGTACCTATTTAAAGCATTTAAGAGTTTTGATAGAAGTCATATGGAAGCACGTTATCAATTGAAACTCTATCCTGATGTCGTTTTACAGCGGAAGTGTTTGCCCGTGAACGATGTCGATGGAGTCATTCGTGAGTTGATGGATAGCATGGCAGAAGTTATGTATACTTACAGAGGCATCGGGCTGGCTGCGCCGCAAGTGGGTATGCTCTGGCGCGTGATTATCGCTGATGTCGGGGAAGGCTTGATCACATTGGTGAATCCTGAGATTCTGCAAAAAGACGGCAATGATCGTTTGCAGGAAGGCTGTTTGAGTTTGCCGGACATCGAAGTTGATGTCGAACGCAAGCACTCCATTTTTGTGCGTGGTATCGACGCAAATGGAAAAGAGGCGAGCCTTGAACTGGCCGGCTTGATTGCCCGGGTCATCCAACACGAAATCGATCATCTCAATGGCGTACTCATCACCGATTATGCCTCGGCAAAAGAGAACTTACTGATCAAGAGAAAATTGAAAGCATTAAAAACGCAGTTCAAGGCAAGGATGTAAATATGTTCACGACAAATTATGAAAAATTATCCCGAGAGGAATTGCTCAAGCTGATTGAAGTCTACGCCAAAAACTGGCTCGCTCACGATGGTTGCTGGTTTTTGGCTGCTGAAGAAAAATACGGCATGGAGGCGGCCATCGAGCTTGATGCCAAATCATGGGAGCGATTTGCTGTAGCCGAAGCCAGACGAATTATGAAAGTATTTGATATTCCCGCCAACGGTGGTCTGAAAGCACTGGAAAAAGCGCTGCAATATCGGTTCTATTCAATCATCAACCGCCAGGAGATTGAATGGGTCGATGCAAGTAAAATGATTTTCAAAATGCTGGAATGCCGGGTGCAAAGAGCGCGTCGTGACAAAAAGCTGCCGGATTTCCCCTGCAAACCGGTCGGGCAAGTGGAGTTCAGTCGGTTTGCCAAAACCGTTGATCCGCGCATCAAAACACGGTGCCTGGCGTGCCCGCCGGATCCGGTCGCTGAGTTTTATTGTGGCTGGGAGTTCACACTAGAATCTTGATCGTAAAATGAAAAGGCTCAAAGCAAGGGACATGGTGGAACTGTTCTGAAAAAACTTCTTTGCATTCTGCCACCCCAAATTCTCGAAACACAAACTATCTATAAAAGTTTATCGAATGAATAGTGGAAGGAGATGGTATGAACACGTTTTTGCGATCGATCACTATTGCAGCGTTGGTTGCGCAGCCGCTGTTTTCATGGGCGCAGGATGATGTAGAAATCACAGCACGCGAAATTAAACAACATGTTACTTTCCTTGCTTCCGATTCGCTTAAAGGCCGCAAACCAGGCACACCGGAAGGTCGACTTGCAGCGGAGTACATTGCCAAAAGCTTTTCCCGGTACGACTTGCAGCTTTTGGGAGAAAAGGGCTTTCAATTTTTTGATGTGGTCACTGCAGTAAAAGCAGATAAGAGAAACCGTCTTGCGTTTGACGATTTCCGGGGCGAATTGGGTAAGGATTTTGTGCCTGTTGCCTTTTCCGAAAATGCATCTGTGACCGCTGGCGTTGTCTTCGCCGGTTACGGATTTGACTTCGAAAACGATTCGTTGCAATGGCATGATTACAAAGGTATCGATATCAAGGACAAGTGGGCGTTGGTGCTGCGCGAGGATCCAGAAGCCAACAATCCGCGAAGTCCATTCCTGGAGCATGCTCCATTGCGAAAAAAAGCATTGATTGCACGAGATAAGGGTTCAACCGGTTTGTTGGTCGTTTCCGGCGTGGAGTTGGATAAAGAAGATCAGCTTATGCCCCTGCGCTATGATCAGATCGAGTCTGGCGCTGGCATACCGATCCTCCATATCAAGCGCGCGGTTGCAGACAGTCTGCTGGCAAAAAGTGGCAAAACCATCGCTGCAATAGAGCACGAGTTGAACACGCAGAGAAAGCCCGGCAGCTTCGAGTTGAATGCGACCGTATCGGCAGTTGCTTCCGTCGTTCAGGCGAAAGCCAGCACCCAAAACGTACTCGCCTTATTGCCCGGCGCAGATGCGCAATTAAAAAACACATATATCGTTGTCGGCGCACATTATGATCATTTGGGATTCGGTGGACCAGGCTCTGGTTCCCGCACCCCGGATACGCTGGCGGTTCATAACGGCGCGGATGATAATGCTTCCGGTGTCGCGGCGCTGTTGGAGATTGCTGAAAAACTGGCGGCCAATCGCAGTCACCTTCGACGTAGCATTTTGTTCATTTCCTTTGGAGCCGAAGAAATGGGATTGTTGGGCTCGAAGTATTTTATCAGGAATCCGTTAATTGATCTCGAACAAGTAAAAATGATGTTCAATCTCGATATGGTCGGCCACCAGAATCCCGAAACAAATGCGCTCACCTTAGGCGGAACCGGCACGGCAGCCGGTTTGGATAGCATTGTGCAACAGCATAACAGCCAATACGGCTTCGAGTTGAAGCTTTCGCCGGAAGGCTATGGGCCGTCGGATCACGCTTCATTCTATGTGGAAAATATTCCCGTCTTGTTTTTCTTTACCGGTGTGCACGATTACTACCATACCCCTGAGGACGATACTGAGAGAATAAATTTTGCGGGAGAAAAGGCCATCGCAGATTACGCTTACGATCTCATTGTTACCCTGGCGAACCAAGAGTCTGCTCTGGTCTATCGGGAAGCTGGTCCGAAAAGTCGACCAAGCTCAGGAAGAGGCTTCAAAGTCACATTGGGGGTCGTGCCGGATTTTGCCAGCGCTGAAACAGTCGGCTTCCGCATCGATGGGGTGCGAAAAGATGGGCCAGCAGACAGGGCTGGCATGCAAAAAGGCGATGTCATTAGAGCGATTGAAGGAAAAGAAGTCAAAAATATTTACGATTACATGTTTCGCCTGGCTGAGCTGAAGCCAGGACAAAGAGTGAGTGTGGAATTCATCAGAGATGGCAAAAAGCAGATTGTCATTGTTGAGCTGTAGAATTGCTGAGATGTGCAGAAGCAATCAATGTTCGATCCATTCGTGTCGTCTGCAGCGAATATAAAGGACATGATGTAAGCGCGGTTGCCCGCTATTCTTTGCCTGATGATGTAAAAAGATAGCAGGGCTATTTCCTAAACATGAAGCGAGGCTGAAAAAGATCATGGGCTTTTCGTAACTGCAGTTGATTCTCTGCGTGCACAGATCAGAAAAAAACTCTTTGATCGTCACATCACTATCGGGATGACATTGCACGGGATTTTTGTCATACGCCCATCTCAGCATCCTGACCCTGTTGGCTTCAGCATCGTTCGGCTATTCAGATAATATAGGAGGTAGCCATGATGAAGGAAGAATATTTCACTCTGAAAAAACGCGGAGGCGATGCGATAAAGCTGGTTTTGACAGGTGTATGCTTCGGCATGCTCGGCCTCATGTTATCAGCACTGCCCGGCTATGCGCAATCAAAGCGGATCATCGTCGATGGCAGCTTTTCAGATTGGGAGAATCTCAGCGCGGTATATGCCGATCCCGTCGGCGATCAACAGGCAGGGGACATCGATTTCGGTCGGCTGTGGATTGCCAACAACGAGCAGTTTCTTTTCCTGCGTATCGAAGTGGGTACAGAGATCAATCTGCAAGACTTCAATGCTATCACACTCTATCTCGATACGGATAACAATTCCGATACCGGGACGCCGATTCATGGGCTTGGCGCAGAGTTGGAATGGAGTTTCGGCGACAAAGCCGGAATCTTCACAACCACCACGGCATCGGTTGCGATTTCTCACCGCCATATCGGCTTGGTCACAGCCCCAACAGTCACTTCGAAGCAGTTCGAAATCGCCATTGAAAAGAGCGCCCGGCCCGCGGGGCAATCACCACTCTTTCCGGAAGATACAATCGGTGTGGTGATCGCTGACAAAGGTGTGGGGGGGGATGTGCTGCCCAATTCAGGAACACGTCTGCATTACGTTTTCGACAGCTCGCCGCTGCCGCCCTTGCCATCGCTGACGCTGCGGAAACAAGATGCAGCACACTTGCGCATTTTGAGTTATAATGTTTTGCGTGATGGCCTTTTCGATCCACAACGGATGAAATCGTTCGAGCGGATACTCACCGCCATTGAACCGGACATTATCGGTTTTCAGGAAATCTATGATCACACGGCAGAGCAAGCTGTAGCGCAAGTCAAACTCATGTTTTCCTCAAGTGGCCTGCAGCAATGGTATGGCTCCAAAGTGGCCCCTGATATTATCGTTGTTAGCCGCTATCCTATCGTTGCGACCTTTCCGATTGAAGGCAACGGCGCCTTTTTGCTCAATCTGCGGCCAAAGTACGATTCACAGTTGCTTTTCATTGTGGCGCATCCGCCATGCTGCGAAAACAATGCTGGCCGACAATACGAAATTGACGCCATCATGGCATTCATTCGCGATGCGGAGACACAGGGTGGCAGGGTGGATGTGCTCCCAAACACACCAATACTCATCGTTGGCGACCTGAATTTGGTTGGCTATGCCCGGCAGCTCCACACGTTGCTGAGCGGCGATATTGTGAATAGCGCACAGTTCGGGCCGGCATTCAGTCCGGACTGGGATGGGGGCAATTTTACCGATCTTACGCCGCGCCATGCGGATCTGCCCATGACCTACACATGGCATGACGACAATAGCAACTTTAGTCCCGGCCGGCTCGATTTTATGATTTACAGCGATAGCGTTCTCAGAATCGGCAATCATTTTATCCTGTTCACCCCGGCGATGAGAGCAGATTCGCTCGCATCTCACGGGCTGCAGCCTCAGGATGGACCAACAGCTTCTGACCATCTACCTGTTGTCTCCGATTTGATTTTATCCGCCAGTACGGCGGTTGAGCCAGGCGACAGGCATCAGCCTTATGAATTCGGGCTCGTACAAAATTATCCCAATCCGTTCAACCTGACAACAGCGATTCACTATCAATTGCCGGTACGCACGAAAGTGAAGTTGTTGATTTACAACAGGGCAGGGCAGTTAGTACGGACACTCTGGGGGGGCGAGATGCTGGGGGGTAGCCATGTTATCACTTGGGATGCCACCGACAACAGCGGCCAGCGCGTTGCCAGCGGCATCTATCTGTGCATCATTAATGCGGGCGAGCACACTTCCGTGCGCAAGCTTGTTTTGATGAAATAGTAGAATGGAGCAGGCAAGATAGCTAAAAAAGGGAGCCTTGCAATCAGGGCTGCCTTTTTTAATAAACTTGTGGATTTGCAACTTGAATCAGCAGCATTTGAAAATGCAGCTTACATCAATAAAAACAAATAGCGGGAGCGTGTAGGAATCGAACCCACCCGTCGCCGGAAAACCGACGCCGCAACGGTTTTGAAGACCGCGGAGGCCACCAGGCACCCATGCGCTCCCGAAATAGTTCTTTGGCTATTCGTTGTTGGCCGTTGGCCAGATCAGAATATGCGAAAAAGGCTGCTTCCAGACAAGCAAAAATCTGGCTCCATGTCGATTTGTGTGGGTAAATTTTCACCTTCAATTGAAAACTCTTCTCTTGTCGGCCTTGGAAATTTGGCGTGAAGCATTTTCTGTTTGAGCGTAGCGAGTTAAAATGCGGCCGGAAGCGAGGCTGAAAGTGTAGCCAAATTTCTGCAGCCGAAGCGTTTTTTGCTTCTTTTTTGCGGCAAAAAAGTAGGCGTGGCTTCGACTACGCGATAAGACCCAAATCGGCAAGACCGCTCGCCGATGCACCGCTGAGATGCGCCGAGCGTAAATACGCAGAGAAGAAAGAGCAATTGAGAATTGTCAAATAGGATCAATCATCGATTCTGTGTTGCAATGATGAGTGTGCACCCACATGAAACAACATAGAACCAAAAATCCTGCTATCCCACCACTTCAAAGCGAAACGCGCTCAGTGTCATCGCGATGTTGATGTCCATCGGTTCGAGCCGCACTTTTTGGCTGCTGAATTCGCTGCGCAGCGGATAGTTCTTGCGCAATCGCTCGAAGAAAACAGCTCCATCTTCTGGTGACAAGTCCTGCATTTTTTGCAGATTCTGATGATCGCGTTCAAGCGGAAAAACAGGCTGGGTGGCTTGGTGCAAAGCCAGCTCGATGCCGGCATCACCGCGCACACTGACGGCTTGTTCATTTTTGGGCAAAACCGGCGGCTGCCATTCGGGGGTGAGACTGAAATGTCGGCAGAGGGCCCGGTGCACCAGATAAGTGCCATTGATTTTGCCTTGCAACGAATAGCCCGCGATATGCGGCGTGCCCCAGTCTACCCGCGCCAGCAGTTCGCGATGGAGTGCCGGCTCATTTTCCCACACATCCAGAACCAATGTCGCGTCGGGATGGCGCTGCGCCCATTTTATCAACGCCTCATTGTCGATGACGGCGCCGCGCGACGTGTTCAGCAAAATCACATCCGGTCGCAGTTTTTGCAAGCGCTCTGCATCGAGCAAATGATATGTTTTGTCTTCGCCGTGTACATTCAGTGGCACGTGGAAGGTCAGAAAATCGGCATCGAGCAGCTTTTCCAGCGGCGCGTATTCGGGATCGCCGGTTTGGCGCTGCAGCGGCGGATCGTTCAGCAGCACGTCCATGCCGAGGATGCGGGCCAGTTTTTTGATCCGCCCACCAATATTGCCGACGCCGACGATGCCAATCGTGCTGCCCGGCAAGCGCAAACCGCGATCCGCAGCAACCTGCGCAATGGCAGTGAACACATATTCCGCAACCGCATCAGCGTTGCAGCCGGCCGCGCTGGCAAAGGCGACGCCGGCCTGCCGCAAATATTCGGTGTCGAGATGATCCGTGCCGATGGTTGCGGTGCCGACAAACTGCACTCGGGTGTTGTCGAGCAATTCATGATTGACCGGTGTCACCGCTCGCACGACCAGGGCATCCGCATCGCGTATCTTTTCGCGCGATATTTGACTGCCGGGTAGGATTTCCAGCTTCCCCAATGTCGAGAAAGCCTGTTCTGCATAAGGGATATTCTCATCCGCGGCGATGTGAAGCATGATATCGCTAATCTCTCGACATGAACAAGCGCAGAACGTACCAGAACATCAGCGCGACGGAGGCGAACAATTCGAGCGCAGCACCGACATGCCGATCTTCGGGATAGTGATGCATCACATTGGAGGTGTCATACAGAATCGCGCCACCGGCAAAAGCGATCATCGCAACCGAGAAAAAGGTGCCAAGCTCAAAGCCGAAAATCACGCCGGCGACGATCAGCAGCAATGCCGCGATGCCTGCCCAGCGCAATACTGCGCCCAGAAAGGAGAAATCCTTGCGAGTGTAATACACGATCGCAGTCAACGCAGTGAAGCCGATCAGCGTCACAAATGCCGCGCTTTCGATCACGCCGGGTGCGATAGCCTGTGCGATAAAAAGCATCGGCACAAAAATAATCGCCTCCGCCAACACAAAGCCGATAAGGGCGGCGTACTGTGCCGCTTGCGAAGTTGAATTGTGCGCAACCCGGCTCGCCAACCAGCCGACCACCATGAACGCACCCAAAACCAGCAGCCACGAGCCGCTCAGCATGGTGCGCGCGATCGGCTCGGCAAGGCCATTTGTGAACAGGAAAATCTCAACCGCGGCAAAGCCCAGAATCGCGCCGAACAAGTGCATGTAGGTGCGCGAAATAAAGGCCGCACGGACCTCTTGTGCGCGCGCCGAAACCGGCGTGTAGGATTGGGATGAGTAGGATTGATTCATGATTTAGCCTCCCTGAATTTTAATTCAAATTTTTGCCCAAAAAGTTCTTTTGCAAATTTAAAGTTTTTGAATCACCACAAGTTGTTGTTTATAAGACGAACGGCTCGCACTTTTTTCCCTGATTCAGGCATCGATTTCGGGGATGTTTGCACCGGGATAGCGCACATCGCCCTGGCGCAGGGTGATTTCCAGCGCATCAAAATAGTTGAGCAGCGGCAATGCAAATTTTCGGCTCGCCCCAGCAATGATCGTTTTAAATTCCGGCACGGTGATGTGGCTGTTTTTTTGCAAATGCACAACCAATGCTTTTTTTGCGGCATTGATTGCGTCAATGTGCATGTACAAATCAACATCCAGCCTTTTGATGCGCTTCTCGGCCGCCAAAACATCCAAAATGGTTTGCAGGTCAGCATCGCTGATCCCGACAGCCGCGGCCAATTCTGCAGGATTGGATGGGGCAAAACCTTGCTCGCTCAACAGACTGTCGACGCGCGCTTTTGCCTGCTGCAATTTTTCACTCAGCCGGATTTCGTGATCGGCCAATGCGATAAATCCGTCGAATTCTTTGATTTCCTGGCTTGATTTGAGCTGGTCCACGACAAATTGCAGCACTTGTGCATGGACGCTACCCAACCGTGCTGCCAGTTCCGCTTTGCGAAAACCGGGCGATGCCGGAAAGTCCTGATGATATTTTTCCAGAACCGAAACGATGTTTTGCGAGACGGACTGTACGCGTGCTTGATGTGCGCTATTTTTTTTGCTGACCGCAAGCAAAGTTCCCCTTTCGCGCATCGCTGACAACTGGGGGGCGACTGTTTCGCTGGCCATGCCGGTCTTGGAAACCAGCTCATCCGCGCTCAGCATGCCGTTCGGTGCCAGCAAAAACTGCTCGGCGATCAATTCTTCCGGATCTTCTTTTTCGAGTCCCTGCAAGCGCGTCAGCAACTGCTTGTCGCGGCTGCGATAGGGTGGCGCATTGGCATCGAGCACCAGGCCGCCACCGATGGTATGGGCGGGCGAGTATTGCCGGATCACAAACGGATCGAGACGGCGCGCGGCTGCCGGCTTTTCGAGATTGAATTGCACATAGCCGCCTTCACCCGCTTCGATTTTTGCGCACCCGATCGGCTTGACACGCGCCATAATCTCAGCCGTGCCGATATGCAGACGCACCCGCATGTTGGCTTTGACGGGAATCGCATTCTCAAGCAAGTGTAGTTTGGCGTGCATGCGCCGGGTTGCTTTGAAATAGCCGGCCGAGGCCAGCACATCGCCACGTGCAATGTCACTGCGAGCAACGCCGTGCAGGTTGATCGCAGCACGGTCGCCGATTTTGGCAAGGCTGGCTTCTGCGTTGTGTTTTTGGATACCGCGCACACGCACTTTTTCGCCATGAGGCAAAATATCGACAAAATCACCGGTCTGGATTTGCCCCGATAACACCGAGCCGGTCACCACGGTACCGAAGCCTTTCATCACAAAACTGCGGTCGACCGGCAGCCAAAAGACGCCACGATTGTGACGCGGTGGCAGGCTTTCAAAGCAGGCTATGATTTTATCACGCAAGGCATCGATGCCGTCATTTTCGATGGCAGAGACAGCCATGATCTCTGCATTTGCCAGCGCAGTATCGTGCACCAACTCGCGGACATCCTCTTTGACCATTTCCAACCAGTCGGCTTCGACCATGTCCTTTTTGGTGATGACGATAATGCCATTCTGCACCTGCAAAATTTTAAGGATATCGAGGTGCTCACGCGTTTGTGGCATGATGCCATCGTCGGCCGCGATGACAAAAAGCACCAAATCGATGGTCGAAACGCCTGCGACCATATTTTTAATAAAACGTTCGTGCCCCGGCACATCGATGATGGTGGCGTTGTCGCCGAAGTGGGCAAAACCGAGATCGATGGTCAGGCCGCGCGCCTTTTCTTCTTTGAGCCGGTCAGTGTCCACGCCCGTGAGCGCTTTCACCAGCGCGGTTTTGCCGTGATCGATGTGGCCGGCTGTGCCGAGAATGAAGTGACGGGATGATTCCATTTTTATTGACTGGATTTGCGGCTTTGAGTCATATAAACCGCCGGGAACTCAGAGCGCGCTGGGAAGTCCTTGCATTTCTGCGTCCATTGCGCACTCCGCGGTTTAAGTGATACAATGGATGTTTTGTGAACATGCTGCAAAATAGGCAAAGTTTCGTTTTTTCGCAATGCTGTTCGCTTAAAAAGAAAAAGCGCTTGCCAGCAGGCTGTTGGCGCGCCCGCTGGAAAACGCTTTTAGCAAAGCCGGATGCATCTTGCCCGTGCTACTCTTCGACGACGTACTCGAAAAGCAGATAGCACAGCGCCAGAAAAATGACATCGAAAACGGCGAGCAATTTGAGCCAATCGCCGATAGTGGCCCAGCTTTCACCGGCTAAAATGCTGCCAGTGGCATTCACTGCGGCCAAAATCACCGGCACGAACACCGGAAACAGCAAAATCGGCAGCATGACGTCGCGGGTCTTGGTGTTGACCGCCATCGCGCTGAACAGCGTGCCCACGGCGGCGAAGCCGATGGTCGCCAGCAAGGTCACGCTCACCAACTCGGCCAAATGGCTGTAAAGATCGAGATTGAACAGGATCATAAAAAGCGGCAAGGTAAAAATCTCGACGATCAGCATAAAAATCAGGTTGCTGAGCACTTTGCCGAAATAGATCACGCCGCGATCGACGGGAGTGAGCAACATGCCGTGCATGCTGCCTTTGTCGACTTCGTAAAAAAACGACCGGTTGAGCCCGATAATGCCGCTAAACGTGATCGCCACCCAGATGATGCCGGGCGCGGCTTCAAAAACATAGGTGCTGCCGGGGTCGAAGGTGAAGCTGAAAATGACGACTACCAGCAGGCTGAACATCAGCATCGAGCTGACAGACTCGCGGCTGCGAAATTCAAAAATCACATCCTTGTAAGTGATGGCGAAGATTTTTTGGAAATAGCTCACGCTGCCCGGCCCCCCGCTATGATGTCGAAATAGGTTTGCTGAAATTGTACCAGGTTTTGCTGCTCCACTGGTTCGTTGTAGGCGACTTTGCCGCGCAAAAAGATCGCTGCGCGGTCGGCAAAAGCCAGACCATGGGTGATATCATGGGTGACCAAAACAATGGTTCGTTTTTGCGAACGCAGCTTGGACAACCATTCGGTCAGCATTTTGGAAGCGTGCTGATCGAGGCCGGTATAAGGCTCATCGAGATAGAGAATGTCCGGTTGATGCAGCATGGCGCGTGCAATTGAGAGACGCTGCTGCATGCCACGAGAGTAGGTACGAACACGATCTTCACGACGCTCAAAAAGACCGACTTCGTTGAGAACGGAAGCAACGCGTTCATCAAGGGTATCGAGCTCGTACATCGTGCCGTAAAAACGCAGATTTTCTTCAGCGGACAGCTCGTCGTACAGGTAGGTGCTATGCGAAATCACTCCCAGACGGCAGCGGACTTTCTGCGGTTCTTTGCTGATATCCATACCGGCGATGGTTACTTTGCCAGAGGTGCCATTTGAAAGCGTGGAGAGAATGCGGATAAAGGTCGATTTGCCAGCGCCATTCGGCCCGAAAATGCTGAGTGACGTGCCTTCATCTATGCTTAAGTCGATGCCACGCAGGGCGTAGAGCGTGCCAAACGATTTGGTCAACCCGGTTACTTCGATCACGCCAGGTCCGCCCCACATTCAGCACAAAACTGATCACCTTTGCTGACAGGGGTGCCGCACTGCGAACAAAATTTGATGTTGGACGATTTTGATTTTTTTGAAGTTGGGACACCCTGTACTTCATCGATTTCTTTTAGCAGCGCTACTGCTTGTGCGCGGTATTGACCACGCAACTCCTGATAATCTTCTTCGGACAGTTTTCCCATTTGGTAATCGAATTCGATATCTTTGATCGCGGAATAGATTTCGGACTTGCGCGTGTCCAGCTCCTCAGCGCGATGGTTGACTTCAAAAGAAATTCTTTTTTGGCGTGATTGATAGAACGGGTATCCGATATAGGCAATCACAACGAGTGATAGTACAACAGCAATCACGAGTGCCATTTTCAACTTCTCCAGAATTTGATATTCAGTGCAAAATAGCAAGGTGCTATTTTGCCATTAGCCATTTTTCACGGGCGCAGCTAAGTTTGCTTGTTTGCGCACATGCAACAAATACCACCCACCAACAGCGATCAAAACAATGCTGATGATCTGTGCCAAGGTCATCCAGCCAAAGGCAACAATCGGGGTGGTTCGGAAAAATTCCGTAATAAATCTTTCGACGCCCATGGCGATGATTGCGAGGCTCATTAACGTGCCTTGCGGCAACTGGCGCTTCCGGTTAGCCCAAATCAGGCCGAAAAACAGAAAGGCCAGCAGGGTGTCGTAAAGCGGTGTCGGGTGCACCAGTTCGTTGGTCGGCACATAGCCGTTTGGAAACGACATCGCCCACGGCACATCGGTCGGCGGGCCGTAGTCGCCATCAGCAGCCAGAAGGCACCCGATGCGGCCGATACCATGTCCGAAAAGCAGCAGTGGCATGACTGTATCTGCCAGGAAAACAAACGAATACGGACTGCGTTTGACCACGATGGTCGCGCCGATGACTCCGCCGATGACACCGCCATACCAGACCAGGCCAGCACCGGAGAACAGCATCGCAAGCGGATCGGATATGAACTGGCTCCAATGCTCAAAAATAAAGTAGAGCCTTGCACCGACAATCCCGCCGATGATCGCGGCGATGCCGATGTTGCTGGCCAGCTCGGGGTCGATATTGCGGCGGATGAAATCTTTGCGGATGAAGTGGATCGGGATCAGAAAACTCAGCATGAACATCACGCCAAAGCTGTGGATCGCCAAGGTGCCAATGATGGGGACATTTTCAATTTTTAACAGTTCCGGGTACATATCTCTTTGCAATCAATTCACTGATCAATTTAGCACTATTTCGCTGGAAAATCATTCTCTTTGGAAATGATTTCAATTCTTCCGGCAGGGTGAATCCGAAAAGCCCAAGGGTGCAATCGCACATGATCCTTGCCGTGACAAGCCAAATAGTTGCAATTCTTTCACACAAATCGGAAAGAAAATAAGGCAATCGGAAGTGAAATGCAACTTGTTTGGTTTCGGTCAGAAAAATGCCGGACCGGCATTCGCACAGCTGCTGTTTTTAAAAACACAAATGGATGCAGTGGATGTGGTTTTCGGAGACGATTTGGATGTTTTTATTGGACAGATTGGATGCGGCGCAGGAAGATGTGGTTGCAGCATTGGTGTAAGCGTCAAATAAATAACGATTTCACTTGCGTTCACAAGTGAATTTTGTTAACATCATCGCAGCGCTTCTCAACAAACTTTTTATTTTCCTCTCCGCATCTATAAAATCTTTAATGTAAATCCATCAATGAGAGGAATCAGACATTGCATCCCCGCCTATTGATTATCTACATTTCTTTGCGCTGCTTCAAAAGCTGCTTTCAGGAAGATGGCAGCTCGGTCGGAAGGGATATCAAACCTATGAATAGCTAATCGCAGGGTAAATCGAGCATGACGAGGTTTAAGCGACTCCTAAGGAGCAACCGAGGTGTTTTTTCGAGTGCAAATGCCAAAACCACCACACTTCTTGCGATCAGCGCGCTCTCGCTGATGTGGGCATCAGCTCTTGCCAACGAGAACATTGTACTTTCTGACTCTGAAAAGTTTCCACAGCCCGAGGTTTTAAAGCCAAATGTCGAATTCTGGATTAAAGTCTATGCGATTAATCCTTCCGATCAGGTGCTTTTGCATGACATGGATCACCTTGATGTGATTTATGAAGTCATCGATTTCAACGACTACTTTTCAAATCCGGATCGCGTCAACAATCGCACAAAGTGGAAAAAAGTCGATGCGCGCAGAGATAAATACAAAGCCATTCTGCTCAGCCTGGCGAACAAAATTAACAGCGAGCGCACGCTCACTGCTGATGAAGAACGCGTCAAGGCGCTGCTGCGGCCTGAAATGCTCACCCCTAAAGAGCTGCGGCAAGCGGCCAGAAATATTCGCGGGCAATTGGGCTTGAAAGACCGCTTCCTGGAAGGGCTCAAGCGCTCGGGCATGTACAGAGAAAAAATTCGCCAGACATTCAAAGAACATGGCCTGCCCATCGAACTGACCTACCTTCCGCACGTTGAATCTGAATTCAATCACAAAGCCTATTCAAAGGTCGGAGCGGCTGGTCTGTGGCAATTTACCCGCAGCACAGGCCGGTTATACATGAAAATCAACTATGATGTCGATGAGCGCTTTGATCCTGTGAAAGCAACCGAATCTGCGGCGAAACTGCTTAAAAATAACTACCGGCTCCTGGGTTCGTGGCCATTGGCGATTACCGCATACAACCATGGGCCAAACGGCATGCGCCGGGCCAAGCGCAGACATGGCGACAATATTGGCGAAATCGTGCAAAACTACACCAGCCGTTCGTTTGGGTTCGCATCGCGCAATTTTTACTCAGAGTTTCTGGCAGCCAAGCATGTGGTGGAAAACTATCAAAAATACTTTGGGAACATCAATTTACACGAACCAGTCGATTACATCACCTTCGTAACCGATAAATATTATGCGCTCAACAGCATTCTGGAAGCATTCAAGCTGGAAAAAGAGATTTTTAAAGAATTGAATCCGGCCATCCGGAATTCAGTCCTAAGCGGACAGCGCCGCATCCCTAAAAATTTCTATCTGCACATTCCGGATCGCACTAACCTCGACGAAAATGCTCTGTGGGCCAGTATTTCGCCGGCCGAGCAGTTCAACGATCAGTTGGCCACAGAATGGTATAAAGTCCGGCGCGGCGATAATCTGAGCAACATTGCCCGGCGTTTGCGCACATCGATAACAGACCTGGTGGTCTATAACAACCTCGATAACGCACACCGCATTTATGTCGGCCAGATTTTGCGGGTGCCGCAAAAGGGCGAAGCGGTCACCTCGCCGGAGCCGGAAAAGCCTGTGCTGCTGGCCGATGCCAGTGCCGCTACCGAAGCGGACACCCCGGCGCGGGTCAGCAAGCCACCGATCGTCATCGATGCTCCAGCGCCGAAAAAGGTGGATCTGGTCAAGGCTGAAATCGAAGAACCGGTGATTTTTGAGCCGAGCAATGGCCTGGCGACGCCTGAGGCGGAGGCGCCACCGCCCGGCATGTTGGTCGAGCTGGCGCCCGGCGGCAGCGGCGGCTTCATTTACATTCCATCCGACGAATCGCCTGCCTTGATCCCTGAACAGAATGAGACCTTGCCGGTTGTTGCTGAAGCAATTGTGCCGGTGAGCGAATGGATTGATGTCGAGCCGGAAGAGACGCTTGGCCACTATGCAGAGTGGCTTGAAGTCAGCGCTGGCAAGCTGCGAGAAATCAACAACCTGGCCTTTGGTGAAGAAATCCGGATTGGTCAAAAATTGCATTTGAGTTTTGAAAAGGTCAACCCGCATGAATTTCAGCGCAGGCGATTGGAATTTCAACAATCGATTGAAGAAGATTTTTTCGCTGCGTGGAAAATTGAAGGCGTGCGCGAGCACACCGTCAAGCGCGGTGAGTCGATTTGGTACCTGACCAACAGAATGTATGATTTGCCATTGTGGCTGGTTGCCAAATACAATCCAGGAAAAGATTTGCAGGATCTGCATATCGGCGATAAACTCAACATACCGAATGTGCTTGAAAGGCAGTAATTGCAGACGTGGTGCATCTCAACTTGTCGCAAAAACTCAATTGATCCTATACAAGCCGTGGCCAATCGTCACGGCTTTTTTTGTTTCAAAAGGCTTGCATCCTACCTGAGTACAAGCGATATTTTGACTTTTTCAAACCATGGATAAATGAGAAAATCTGTCATGTTTTCAAAAAGTGATTGGTGCATGCGTAGCAAGTGTTTTGCTCTGCTAACGATCATATTGTTTGGAGCCATCGCATGTATGCAAAAATCGGAGGCTCCACCGCCGAACGTCAGGCTTGGATCGGATGTGTTGGCGGACAACGGTCTTGAGTTTTTAAATGGCAAGAGGATTGGTTTGATTACCAACCAGACGGGCTTGACAAGTGACGGTCGGCATGTCGCGGACTTGCTGGCCCAGAATGCCAATGTTGAACTCGTGGCGCTAATGGGTCCTGAACACGGTATTCGTGGGGACGCCGAAGCCGGCGCAAAAGTTGATGGCGCCAGGGATGCAAAAACCGGCGTCCCGATTTTCAGTCTCTATGGTCAAACGCGCAAGCCGACGCCAGAAATGCTCAAAGGTCTCGATGCGCTCGTTTTTGATATTCAGGATATCGGAACACGATTTTACACCTACATCAGCACAATGAGTTTGGCAATGGAAGCTGCGGCGGAAGCAGGGCTGATGTTTGTTGTATTGGATCGCCCGAATCCGATTGGCGGGCACCTCGTTGAAGGGCCTGTTCTGGCACCCGAGCATAAAAGCTTTGTCGGTATCCATCCAATTCCGCTACGGCATGGTATGACTGTTGGCGAGTTGGCCAGACTCTTTAATGAAGAAGGTTGGCTGGCAAATGGTGTGAAGGCAAACCTGCAGGTTGTGCGTTGCGAAGGGTGGCGCCGCAATATGATTTTTCGTGATTACGGCTCGCGCTGGGTACCGCCGTCGCCGAATATCCCGACGCCCGAGTCCGCGCTGCTTTATCCCGGTACAGGCCTGATCGAAACACTGCGCACCTTTTCTGAAGGGCGCGGAACAGAACAACCCTTTGAAATGGTGGGGGCACCCTGGCTCAATAGTGAGGTGCTGATCTCCGCGCTTACAGATGCCGGCATAGCGGGCGTCGCATTTGAACCGGCGACATTTACACCAGTCGATATCCCCGGAAAGGCAACCGGCAATAAGTATGATCAACAGCTCTGCAACGGAGTTCATTTCGTCATCCAGGACGGGCATAAGCTGCCTGCCGTTCGCCTCGGTTTTGAGTTGCTCGTTGCCCTGCAAAAACATTTCCCGCAGCAACTTGAGATCAAGCAAAAAAGCGTGGAGCGGCTAACGGGACAAAGCTGGATTTATGAAAGCTTGTTGCGTGGGGTAACTGCCGACACGATCGCAGCAAAATGGCAAGACGATCTTGATAAATTCATGCAGGTGCGATCCAAATATTTGCTGTATGAGTAGACAGGATTTGCGCGCAGTAAAAAATTAACAAAATGGTCTTGTCGCCGTCTTTAGCTGCAATCCTTTTCAGCACAGAACAATGCGGTAACATTTTCGCCAAGAAGTATCAAAATAAAAATATCTATTAAACGGAGGGCAACAGATGTTCGGACACCCACGTGGATTGATGACACTGTTTTTTACGGAGCTTTGGGAACGCTTCAGTTATTATGGCATGCGCGGACTGCTAGTGCTGTTTTTGGCTGATGCAATGCGTGGCGGGTTCGGGATGGACGCCCAGACTGCAGGCGCTATTTACGGTCTGTACACCGGTATGGTCTATTTGCTGGCCTTGCCCGGCGGCTGGATTGCTGATCGGATTCTCGGGCAGAGACAAGCTGTTTTTATCGGCGGGTGTGTGATCGCTGCCGGCCATTTTTCGATGGCAATTCCAGCGACAGAGACTTTTTATCTTGGCCTGGTTTTGATTGTGATCGGTACAGGCTTGTTGAAGCCGAATGTCAGTGCCATTGTTGGCGATTTGTACCCGGAAGGCGGGGGGCGTCGCGACGCTGGTTTTTCGATTTTCTATATGGGCATCAATATTGGCGCGTTCGTCGGGCCGCTGATATGTGGCTATCTCGGCGAAAACATTGATTGGCACCTTGGCTTTAGTGCTGCCGGAGTTGGTATGGTGTTTGGCCTTTTGCAATACAAGCTCGGTTTCAAGTATTTGGGTGATGCAGGTTTGCCCAAAAACATCGATTCGGAAGCGCGCGCACAAGCGACGAGCACGATGTACAAGGCTCTCGTTGGACTGGTTGGCATTATTGCGGTCATAGCGCTTTTGCAATTTTCTGCAATTATTCATCTAACCCTTCCGGGTGTGGCGCAGGCGATGGGTGTGGTTATATTTCTTATCGCGGTCGGTTATTTTATTTATGTACTGATCGTTGGAAATTTGAATACCGCCGAGAAAAAACGACTTGCTGTTATTTTTTTCCTTTTTATCAGTTCCGCAGTGTTTTGGGCAGGCTTTGAGCAAGCCGGTTCTTCTTTGAATTTGTTTGCCGAGCGCCTGACGGACCGCGATATTTTCGGTTGGCTCATGCCGGCTTCGTGGTTGCAATCTGTCAACGCCTTTTTTATCATTGCGCTGGCGCCGGTTTTTAGCTGGCTGTGGATTTGGCTCGGCCACAAACAACCTTCCATTCCGATCAAGTTTGCCCTCGGACTGATTTTGCTGGGAGCTGGATTTGCCGTGTTGGCCTGGGGCTCCATCTATGCTGACACAGCCGCTGTCAGTCCGATGTGGTTGATCATCACCTACTTGTTGCATACGACGGGTGAATTGTGCCTAAGCCCGGTTGGATTGAGCAGTATCACCAAGCTCTCGCCACCAAAATTTGTCGGACAAATGATGGGCATCTGGTTTACCGGCACTTCCCTGGGAAATCTCCTGGCTGGGCTCGCAGCCGGAAAATTCGAGGTGATGCCTCTGCCGGAACTATTTGGTACTGTTGCGCTGATCACGGCTGGATTTGGTGTGATTGCTGTTCTGATAAGTCGTCCGATTAAGAAAATGATCGGCGGCATCGAATAGCCTGCTTCCGAGCATTTTTCAAAGTCTGCTGCCTCTTGCATGCGGCTGAGGTGGCGGGTGTTGCTTTTGATTCGCTTCTATGTATCTTTTTTGTGTATTGAAATGAGGTGTCGCTGTGGATTGGTTTTCGCTTTCAAATTTAGCCCGTCTTCAAAAAGCGGTCACGCGGTCGATCAGCGCGGAAAATCCGGATGGATCGAAAAGCGGCGGCGCCAGGGCTGAGCCGGAAGACAATTTGGCTGCTACAGATTTGGGCAAAGGCTGGAAGGCACGGCCGTGCATCGATTTGCCTGCCGGAGAAGTGACCACGCTTGCGGAAATCACTGGCTCAGGGACGATTCAACATATTTGGATCACAGTTGACAGCAAAGCCTATCGAGATTGTGTGCTGCGTTGCTATTGGGATGATGAAAAATCACCTTCGGTAGAAGTGCCCCTGGGCGACTTCTTTGCCAATGGCCATGGCATGCGCTACAATGTCAATTCGCTGGTGGTTGCAGTGAATCCAAGTGGCGGTTTCAATTGCTACTGGCCAATGCCATTCCATCGCAATGCCAAAATCACCATCGAAAACCAGAGCGATGAGGTGATACGCCATTTTTTTTATCAAATCACCTACGCCTTGCACGAACACCAACCCGATACCGCTCTATTTCATGCGCAATGGCGGCGTAGCCTGACCAGCCGCGAACATCCTGAACATACTTTGCTTGATCAGGTTCGCGGTCAGGGACATTATGTCGGCACCTTTATCGCCTGGACGCAGATGTCGGAAGGCTGGTGGGGAGAGGGTGAGATCAAATTTTTTGTCGATGGTGATCGCGAATATCCAACCATTTGCGGCACTGGAACCGAAGATTATTTTGGTGGCGCCTGGTGCTTTGGCGAGGGCGAAACCTATAACACGCCTTTTCTTGGCTATCCGCTTTGCTACAAACAAGCCGGCGGTGTGCCAAAGCATGGGCTCTACCGCTGGCACCTGCCAGATCCAATTCGCTTTGAGAAGGATTTGCAAGTGACCATCCAGGCACTCGGATGGTGGCCTAACCGCAAATACCAGCCTTTGACCGATGACATCGCCTCGGTAGCGTATTGGTATCAAAGCGAACCGCACAGCAATTTTCCAGCATTTCCCGTGCGACACGAGCGGTTTTCGCGTTAAGGGTGCTTGGCCTGCACCACAAAAAAGTTCCACTGCGATTTTCAGGAATCTAATCCGATTTTTCGAATGAATGCTCAACCGACAACCGGTCGTGCCACTGGCTTTTGGTTTTCTCCGGAATGGCGCAAAGCCATCAGCGTTGTCCCGCACGCATAAAGACCGACAACGCACTACCGTGACTGTCGGACACGTGGTAAAAAACGCATATTGAACCTACCTGTTTCCGCCCCAAACAAGCCATTTCCTTAGAACTTGAGCAATTTGCTTATTTTCAAAAATAAAAAAAATCAGCTTATTCTTACCAAGTCCAAAGGCTGGGGGGCCACCAGCATTGGCGGTCAAAATCATTCTTCTCTGAGTAACCCTAACACCCTGATGGGGCTGTGGGGGGGAGCTCCATCAGTCCTATCTACAAATTTAATATGAGTTCGAGCATCTTTATTCAGCTTTTTCCCTTATAGTTCATGTTGCCAAGGGTGCAGCGCAACTATCAATCAGAGCAAATGCGTCGGACTCATGTTAAATTTTTTTTGCCTGCCTCGCATTAGTTAAAAATCTGTTCATTTTGTTCTCGCATTTCCTTACCAAAGAAAGTAGAATGGATCAAGGAGTGCGAGCATGCCAGCAGAAATCGATATGGATTTCATTATTGCCATTACATTCGTCGTAGCCGCGATCATTTTAGTGCTGAGTGCCTTTGCCTATCAGCTTGTGAGTTCGGGGAAAAGGCTGAAAAAAGCGCAACGCCTTTCTGATGCAATATTAGAGTATACGCCCGCCTTTATCATGATCATTTTCGATGACAAGAAAAAAGTGGTCTCCTTCAATACCCGCATGCCATCTTTTCAGGGATTTGATGGCAAGCCTCCGCTCGGAAAAAAGCTTGATGAAGTCGGTTTCCTGCCCAGCCAGCTTCGCCAGAATGGTTCTGCAGTACAAAACGGCGGCCCACCAGGTGCGAATCTGAAATCTATTGCTCCAATCAAGCTGAATGATGGCACGCAGCTTTTTATCGATTGGGAACTTTTGCCTTTTCGTGACCGGACGGGCAAGGTCGAGTTTCACATCGCATATGGCTACGATCGCACAGAATTGCTGCAGAGCCAACAAAAACTTGCGGTGCTCACAAACAAACTCGAACAGGCTGAAGAACAGTCGCGCAAAAAAATCGCTGAAGATCTGCACGATAAAATCGGAGAAATCCTGATTGCTTCTAACCGTGGCATTGCCCGTCTCAAGCGCAAAATCAACAGCGAAGACGCGATTGCAGGGCTGGATGCTTTGGGGCAGAGTATCCAGCAATTCACAACCGGTGCGCGCTCGCTGATATTCGATCTCATTCCCCGGGCACTTTACAGCCTGGGGCTGGGCGCTGCGGTCGAAAATTTTGCCACCCAATTTAGCGAGCAACATCACCTTTCCGTCAAGGTAGCCGATGCATTGCAAAATTGTCAGGTTGATCAATCTGTAGCGATTTTTTTGTTCAAAGCCATACGGGAAAGTGCAATCAACGCAATCAAGCACGGCAAAGCAAGCGAGTTGCTGATCACACTGCAGCACAAAAATCAGGATATCACGATTTCGGTGGAGGACAATGGCTGCGGATTCGCCGGGAAGCAGGACCTTTTCAGGCTAAAGGCAGATTCCGGATTTGGGCTTTTCAACCTAAAAAATCGTGCGGAACAATTCAAAGGCAATATCGGGATTGAGCAATCGGAAGCCCTGGGAGGCGGAAAAATAACCATTTCAGTGCCCGGAGCCATTACGAAGGAGGAAGAATGCCCGTAAGAATTTTGCTTGTCGATGACCATCATGTTGTTCGGGCAGGCTTCCGGGAAATTCTGGAAGAACAGCCCGATTTCGAGGTGATCGGGGAAACCGATAACGGCAACGACGCCAAAAATCTGGCGCGCGAGCTATCCCCTGATGTCATCCTGATGGATATCGATCTGCGTGGCTCTGAACTGACTGGAGTGCAGGCCTCACGCCAAATTCTTGCACACGACGATTCCATTAACATTATTGCGCTCTCGGTTTATGCCGATGCGCAGCACGTCAAAGCGATGCTTGCAGCGGGCTGTAAGGGCTACCTTTCCAAAGCATGTACTGATGAAGAAATGGTGGAAGCCGTTACCACCGTAATGGCCGGGGAAAATTATTTTAATGAAGAGATTTTGGCGGTCATTCAGGATGCCTACGTGCAGCAAATTCAAAATCCTGTCGTCGGCAATGCCGATGACTTAACCCGGCGCGAAACAGAAATTCTCCGTCAGGTTGCGCTTGGAGAAAATTCCAAGAGCATTGGTGACAAGCTGGACATTTCCTCTAAAACCGTCGATGCCCATAAGCGCAAAATTATGGAGAAACTCAAACTGTACTCCGTCGCCGATCTTACCAAATACGCCATCCGCAAAGGGATCATCCATCCCGACGAGTAGCTGCTAAACTCGCGCCGCTTCGCTGTTCGGCACACTGTATTTACCCCCAATATAGATGCCCACGCAAAACAAAAGATTGTGCAGAATATTCACGATTCCATGAGCATAGCCCAGCAGGATCATTAATTCTCTGTTTTTAATGTATAGAAAAGAGATTGGAATGAGCGAAGCACAATAAAAAATCGCCATGGCGATCAACGTCCAAAAACGAAAATCCTGTGATAGCAAATCGGCAGATTGGCGCCAAACTGAATGGAGCGTCATAAAAACAAATACGCTTAGCAGCAGTGATGCTGCCGGTCTGCTGATCACATTGATGACACCGGCATCTCCGCTCTTTGCGAAAACAAATTCGATGAGCACCCAAACTACAAGATAAAAGGCAATACTTCCAGTGATGAGCCGGGACACAGCTACATTGTTGTGCCAACGAGCAAGCAACAAGACAATGAGAACATACTCAATAACTGTATAATATTTCACCAACCAGGCATTCTCCGTGTGCAATAGTTTGGCAGTTATAAAAAGAATCACTTCCATCGCAGCGCTAACTGCAAATAAAGCCCAAAGCAGCTGATAGGCTGGCAATTGCTTTTTCAACAGCCGAATACCAAATAGCAAAGGAAGAAGCGTCGAAATCATCGAAATGAATGGCAGAGAAATGTCCATGGGCTTTCCTTTTTAACAGCTTTAAATGAGCACGGAGTTCACACTTCGCGTTTCGAAGGTGCTGATGAAATAAGAATGCACAATATAACTCTATGCGCTTTTGTCGCAAGAAAGAATTGCCGAAAAGGAAAGCCCGCCCGCAAAGCAAATCCTTCGCTGCCCCCCGAACGAAATTCAGGATTTGCTTGCGGGTGGACAAAGCATTCAAATGCGATCTATTTGATTGCTAATGGTTGTTCGGCGACGAAAGTAACGCCACCGTTCAAGCTGTTTCTTGCGCCACAGAATGGAGGACACAAATAAGAAATGTCGATAGCATGCCCGTACAGCATTTCCGCACCATAGCGGTCGGTGCACATCCCGACGACCACCCGCTTGCCTTCGCGGTTGGCGCCGTAGAAAAAGCGCAAGCCGTGGCACTCGGGCTCGTCAAGCAGGCGCTGAACAGCTTTTGCTGCAAAAAAGCCACCTTTCGGTTGGCCCGTCAAGAGAGTTTCACGATAGCGCGTTGTCATTTCGGCTGCGTGCTGGTGCGAAACGACGTGGCTGATCGCCGTGCGGTCGTATTTACCGTTGACATCGGTCGGCGGGTGCATGATCGAAAGCTTGAGTGCCTCGCCGTCCAGCAAATCCTGGCGATTTGCGGTTGCGCCCACCAAAATGAGCCGGATCATGCCGAGTTCATCGGCGCCGTAGTAATAGCGCAAACCGACCGCATTTGGCTGGCTGATAATCGCTTCAACAGCCTGCTTGTCGAAAAAACAGCCGGGTTCGGCATCCGCACCGAAATGTTCCCTGTAGTACTTGATGAATGTCAGCGCTTCAGCGGTGGTGATGGAATGATTTTCTGCTCCGGTGAATTGTTTCGGGGTGTTCATAATGGTATCCTTTCGTTCTCGAAACGAGGGTGAAATGAATACCATGGCCATGGATTTGATTTATTAGAGATGCGCGCACATCTTTTTTTCATTTTCAGATCGAAAACTGCCACCAGCTAAACGTTCGCTGGCCATACCCGCAGGATACAGGTTTCGGCGTGAAGATGCCAGCTTGACAACGTTGTCACAACCTTGTGAAACGGCTTCCCCTGCAAATCTGTGATTGGTGATGTTAGCTCCCCACCAATTTCTTAAGAGTGTATTAGGGAGAAGATTCTCTCAATACAGACGCCATTTAAGAAAAAAGAGTGCTTCTGCTGGCAACGTGCTGTTTTATTCGCTCTCAAACCGTACTGCTTGACAAATGGCAGATGTGATGGTACATTTAATTTTTATGATCTACCAATGAGCTGATTTAGTGAGTGCTGACATGGTGACTTTTGCAAGCTAAGGAGAGACGAGATGCCAGTAAAATCCCGAGCAAGTCGGCGTACTTTTTTGAAGACCACAGCGGCAGGCAGTTTGTACGCAGCGTTTGTGATGAAAAGTGGCTGCTCAACGCGTTCCGATTTTGATATTCTCATTGTAAATGGCACGCTTTGCGATGGCGCCGGAGGCGACTTTCAAAAAGCCGATGTTGGTGTGAAAGCTGGCAAGATCGTGGCGATTGGCGACTTGCAGCAACGCAGTGCTCAACAATTTATCGATGCCAGGGACAAGGTTGTTGCGCCGGGCTTCATTGATATGCATTCACACAGCGATATCCGGTTGCTGGTCGATGGCCGGGGCATGTCGAAAATCCTGCAAGGGGTGACGACGGAAATCGTTGGTCAGGATGGCGGCTCTGTTGCGCCATTGAATGAGAGAATGGCGGAGCAAACCCGCGTTGCTCTGGAAAGGCAATACGGCTTGTCGGTCGATTGGCATGATTTTGCCGGCTATTTCAAAATGCTGGCCGAACAGGGCACCAGTGTAAACCTTGCGAGTATGATCGGTACCGGCACGCTGCGAGAGCATGTGATTGGCTTTGAAGACCGGCCAGCCACCGACAGCGAGATTGCGCAAATGCAGCAACTCATCCGCGAGTCCCTGGTGCAGGGCGCTCGCCATTTGTCATCCGGCCTCGAGTACACCCCCGGCAGCTTTGCCAGTACGGAAGAACTCGGCAAACTGGCTTCGGTGCTCGGTGGTAACGGCATTTATTCGTCCCATATCCGCAATGAAGATGACCATCTCGAAGAGGCGATCGCTGAAGCGATTGCGGTTGCAGAACACGGTGGTTGCGGCTTGAATATCAGTCATTTGAAGGCTCAGGGTCAGCGCAACTGGCATCGTTTGGATGCGGTATTTTCAGCGCTGGATGCTGCGCGAGAAAAGGGACGACAAGTGACTTTCGATCGCTATCCCTATGTGGCGTACAGCACCGGCCTCGCCAATCTGTTTCCGATTTGGGCCAGGGATGGTGGGTCATCCCGCTTTGTCGAGCGCTTGCAATCCCGGGAGCATGCCGCAAAATTGCGGGAATACGTGCTCGATAAAGTCAGCGCTTTGGGCTCGTGGAATTCGGTGCTCATTTCAAGTCTCGGCGGCGAAAAATACGCATCCTGCGTCGGCAAACGGCTGGGCAATGTCGCCGAAGAGATGCGCGAAAATCCGTATCAGCTCTTGCTCGATATTGTGATCGACCAAAATGGCGGCGGTGGTATGGTGGGCTTTGGCATGAGCGAAGAAAACACGGCACGCATTTTAGCGCACCCGTTCGGCATTGTTGCTTCAGATGGCTCCGCACGCGCCATTGACGGCCCGCTGTCGTCCGGCAGCCCGCATCCGCGCAATTTCGGAACCTTCCCGCGAGTGTTAGGCTATTATGTCCGTGAGCAAAAGGCATTGACCTTGCAGGAAGCTGTTCGCAAAATGACTTCGTTGCCAGCGCAGGTTCTCGGCCTTGACCGCCGCGGCTTGTTGAAACAAGACTTTTGGGCAGACATCACCGTATTCGATCCCAACACAGTTGCCGATCGTGCTACCTTTGCTGAACCGAAACAATACCCGACCGGGATCGAGCATGTTCTTGTCAATGGCCGCCTTGTGGTACAGCATGGCGAACACACTGGAGAAAAGCCCGGAACGGTGCTTTAAGTGATGGCTGACATCTATAGACGTATTCGGTCCTACCGAACTTCAACGAAGTTGAACCACAAAATGCTATAGCCCTCATGTTGTTGAATCCAGTTTAATCAAATCATAAAATAAGACCAATATTAGCCTCAGAGTCGAAAACCTATGAACGCGCAAAGCTCCGCTGAAATTTTCCACCACCCCGAACTCGACCGGATTTATCAGAAGATAAAAATTTCGCCATCGCAGCCACGTACTCTCAAGCACCGTCAGCTGATATCAGTGCTGCAACGCCTGCGTCGGGAACATCCCGATGTCTTTCAACTGACTCTGATGGGCAAATCTGTAGAAGGCCGTGAAATTTACCTGGTCACGATCGGTCGCGGCGCGCGCACGGTAATGATGTGGTCGCAAATGCATGGCAATGAGCCGATTGCAACCAACGCGCTGCTCGACATTTTTTCTTATTTGCTCCAAAATGGCGACCAGCCATTTGTGCAGGATATCCTGCAAAAGACCACATTGTATTTCATTCCCATGCTCAATCCCGATGGTGTTGAATACGATCAACGCCGCAACGCCCAGGGCATTGATCTCAATCGTGATGCCCGCGAGCTGGCGACACCGGAAGCCCGCATTCTCAAGGCCACCCGTGACCGGCTGCGGCCGGAGTTCGGCTTCAATTTGCATGATCAAAATGGCCGTCGCACCGTCGGCGATACCAATAAAATTGTCAGCATTGCCCTGCTGGTGCCGCCCATAGATGCGGAGGAAACCATGACACCAGCCGTGCTCGATGCCCACAGGATTGCTTCTGTAATGCGGTCAGCTTTAACCCCATTTATCGATGGCCACATCGCGCGTTACGATGCCGGCTTTATGCCTCGCGCTTTTGGCGAAAATATACAAATTGCCGGAACGCGTACCGTATTGCTGGAATCGGGAGGCTGGTACGAAGACGAAGCACCGTTTTTGGTCAAAATGAATTTTATCGCGATTCTGGAAGCCTGCCATGCTATCGCGACCGAAAGCTACCAGCATGCTGATCCGGATTATTATCGCAGTTTGCCGCAAAATGATCAGGAGCTGTTTGATCTGCTGGTTCAAAACGCTCTGATTTACGATGGCATCCGGGAACAGCCTTTCATCGGCGACATCGGTATTAATTACACGGAAACGCCGGTAGCGGATGGCTTCATCACACGTGGCCGTATTACCGACATCGGCGACATGAGCGCCTTTACTGCCAAGGAGATCATCGACGCGGAAGGGATGATTGTGCTGCCGGGGCTGATTGGCTCGGTAACCGATGCGAAATCGCAGCAGATTTTGGATGGCAACAACGCTCAATATTATTTAAAGCGCGGGTATACCACGCTGGCCTTGCCGTATCGTTTGCACGATCAGCAACCTTTGCGTCAAATAATTGCAAAGCTAAGGCATCGTGATACGGCACTCAATCTCGGATTTGTGGTTTCGCTGGCCGAGCTGGCGGATTTCCCGGTTACAGAACAGGCCACTTTTCTCGGGGACGCCCTGTTTGATGGCGCGCTTGCTGTTGTGGGCAATCAGGAAGATTGTGAACACCTGCATCCGCTCACCTTGCGAATCATTGCGTGGCTCAATCGCCGCCAAATCGGAATGAATGAGTTTGTTTCGGATAAAGGTTGGCCGGAGCTTTTTGCGCAGCGCATTTTTCATGCCACTCACCGGCGTGCACAAGCGCTCGGCCTGCACGAGCGCGGTCAAATTCGCATCGGTGATTTCGCCGATTTGGTGATCTATCGCTGCGCCGATAAAACCAATCTGAACTGTGATCAGCAGCCTGATTATGTCCTGATCAATGGCAAAATTGCTTTTGCAAAGTCTGCTTCTGCAAAATCCACTGCCGCCGGCACCCTGCTTGTCCGATGAGCTAAAGAACCAGAAAAATATTTTTTTAATAAAAAAATTGCCTTATTTTGTCTGCATTCAATGTTGCCGCCTTCTCTGCACGTCAACCCTCAAAACATTTGATTGGAATCGAGAATGATCCGCGAAGCCATACAAAAAGCGATTGTCCACAATGATCTGAGTTACGAAGAAGCATTCGCTGCCATGGAGGCCATCATGTTGGGAGAGGCCACGCCGGCCCAAATTGCAGCATTTTTGGTGGCGATGCGCATGAAAGGAGAGAAGCCACATGAAATTGCTGGCTGCGCTGCCTCGATGCGTAAAAATGCGCTTGCCGTCGATCTCGGCGAATACGAAGACGCTGTCGATTTAGTCGGTACGGGCGGTGACGGTAAACACACGTTCAATATTTCGACTGTGGCTTCGCTGGTGGTCGCGGGCGCAGGCGCTCCGGTAGCCAAGCATGGCAATCGCTCGGTTTCCAGCAAAAGTGGCAGCGCCGATGTGCTGATGGCGCTGGGCATCGAACTCAATCTCGATAGCTTGCAGCTCAGTTTGTGCTTGCAGCAAATTGGTATCGCGTTTTTGTTCGCACCGATGCTGCATGTTGCCATGAAGCACGCCATTGGACCGCGCCGCGAAATTGGCGTACGTTCCATTTTTAACATACTCGGCCCGATAGCCAATCCGGCAGGCGTGAAAAGGCAGCTCATCGGCGTTTATGACAAAAGCCTGCTGCGGCTGTTGGCGGAAGTTCTGCAGCAACTGGGTTCGAAACACGTCTTGCTGGTGCACAGCGCGGAGGGACTCGATGAAATTTCGCTGGCGGGAACGACGCACGTGACGGAATTGATCGATGGCGAAATCCGTGACTACGATCTCACACCGGAATCGTTTGGACTCAAGCCATCTTCTGCCAGCATCACCGGCGGGGACGCTGAGCACAATGCAGCCATCGCGCTGGATGTTTTGCGAGGCAAGCCCGGCCCGGCGCGCGATATTGTGATCGCCAATGCTGCGGCTGGTATTTATGCGGCCGGGCGTGCGGAAGATTTGCGCGAAGGTGCTTCCATAGCGGCCAACAGCATTGACAGCGGAGCGGCTATCACAAAGCTCGAAGCTCTGCGTGAATTCACCAATAACATTATGCAATAGAGTCGTTGTTCAATTCGTAGCAAAATTGCCTGATCGATTCATTTTTTTACATCCAATGCTGCCTGTACAAAAGCCCCGCGCAGCCGTAAAGAAAATCCCAATCATGCCCAAATCGAATATTTTACAGAAAATCATCGCCTACAAAAAGATTGAAATCGAAAATGCCAGACAGCGCGTCTCCGAGTCCGAACTGTTGGAAATTGCCGGCAATATGCCGCATCCTCGCTCCTTGTCGGGTGCGCTGCGCGGCAAACAGCATTTGTCTGTGATCGCCGAGATCAAAAAAGCGTCACCATCTGCTGGTGTTTTGCGTGAAAATTTCGATCATCACAAAATCGCTGCATCGTATCAGATGCACGGTGCTGATGCCCTGTCTGTGCTCACTGATGAAAAATTTTTTCAGGGACATCTTGATTTTATCCGCGATCTCCATCCGACCACGCATGTACCGATGTTGCGCAAAGATTTTCTCATCGATCGCTATCAGATTTGCGAAGCGCGTGCTGCCGGTGCCGATGCTGTTTTACTGATTGTGGCAGCGCTAACACCACCGCAGCTTGGGCAGATGCTTCGTGCAAGCTCCGATTGTGGCATGGACGCCCTGGTTGAGGTGCATACGCTGGCGGAAGCGCAGATCGCCATGCAAGCCGGTGCGGAGGTGATCGGCATCAACAATCGCAATCTCGAAACATTTGAAATCGATCTCTCAACGACGGAGCAGATCGCCGCGCAGATTCCATCAGGCAAAATTATCGTTGCTGAAAGCGGCATGACAAAGGCGGATGATCTCGTTCGTATGCAGAATGCTGGGGCCGATGCTGTGCTGATCGGCAGCCATTTTATGCGTGAGCCGGATCCCGGGGCGGTGCTGACGAGCTTGCTTGGCGATATGCAGCGGCAGGCTAAGTATGTCAGGCAATAAGAAACAGGTGATGTCAGCATTGCGTGTCAAGATTTGCGGCATTACCCGCGCCGCGGATGCTGAGTTGGCGTGTCAGCTTGGCGCTGATGCGATTGGCTTCATTTTTTATCGCAAAAGCCCGCGTTCTATTGCGCCATCGGCGGCGGCCGTTATTGCCCGAAAACTGCCAGCGACGGTGGCGCGCGTTGGTGTATTTGTGCAGCCGGGCGTAGATGAAGTTGAAGCTGTCTGTAGTGCATTCGAGCTTTCTTCCGTGCAATTGCACGGGCAACATGATTTTGAACTGATCGCGGCTTTGCGACGCAAATTGCCGGTCATTTGTGCAATCAATATTTCACCGGAATTCGCAATTGACCGGCTTCATGTTTATCGCGATCGCTGCGATGCGCTGCTGCTGGATGGTTATCAGAGAGGTACATTCGGTGGTACCGGCCGATCCATCGATTGGCAATTTGCCAGGCAGGCGCAAGCCTTCGGCCGCGTGATTCTCGCCGGCGGACTTCGTCCGGAAACGATAGCTGCGGCAGCCGAGATTGCGCAGCCCTATGCCGTTGATGTTAACAGCGGCGTGGAGGATCAGCCGGGCATGAAAAATCATGCTAAACTTCAACATCTTTTTACTCAATTAAAGGACTTCAGACGTGACTGGAACCCTACACACGACCATACATTCCCATTGGCCTGATGCGGCCGGCAAATTCGGTGAATTTGGAGGCAAGTTCGTTCCCGAAACGTTGATTCCGGCAATCACTGAGCTGGAAAACGAATATGCTGTGGCTAAATCTGACGACACTTTTCTTCAGGCTTACGATGCCTACTTGCGTGATTATGTCGGACGTCCGAACCCGCTGACACTTGCAGATCGCTTGACCGAGCGGTTGGGGGGCGCAAAAATCTATTTAAAGCGGGAAGATTTGAACCACACTGGTGCGCATAAAATCAATAACGTCATCGGGCAGTTGCTGCTGGCCCAGCGCATGGGCAAAAAACGGATTATCGCTGAAACCGGTGCGGGCCAGCACGGCGTGGCGACGGCAACCGTGGCGGCGAAATTTGGCATGGACTGTATCGTTTATATGGGCGAAGAAGACATTGAGCGCCAAAAATTGAATGTCTTTCGCATGGAATTGTTGGGTGCGCAGGTGGTGCCGGTCACTTCGGGCAGCCGTACTTTGAAAGATGCGATCAACGAGGCGATCCGCGACTGGGTGACCAATGTGCGTGACACCTTTTACTGCATCGGATCGGTGGTCGGGCCGCATCCCTACCCGATGATTGTGCGCGATTTCCAGGCAGTGATTGGCCGTGAAACCCGCGAGCAGCATTTGGAAAAAGAAGGCTCGTTACCCAATGCCGTCGTGGCATGCGTCGGTGGCGGCTCGAATGCGATGGGCATGTTCTATCCATTTTTAGCCGACGACAGCGTTGAACTGCATGGTATCGAGGCCGGTGGCCGCAGTGACCATATCGGCGATCACGCCGCGACGCTGAGCTACGGTACACCCGGTATCATGCATGGCATGCTGACCTACATGCTGCAAAATGATGACGGGCAGATCAGTCATGTGCATTCGGTCTCCGCCGGGCTCGACTACCCGGGTGTCGGCCCTGAACATGCATTCCTTCGGGATAGCGAGCGCGTTGTATACAGCTCGGTGACAGATGCAGATGCATTGGCGGCGATGTCGCTGCTGTCTGAAACAGAGGGCATTATTCCAGCGTTGGAGACAGCGCATGCCGTTGCTTACGCTGCCAACCTGGCTCCAAAAATGAAGCCCGAGCAGACAATGGTCATTTGTCTCTCCGGTCGTGGCGACAAAGATATGGAGACGGTTCACAAGTTGATGTAGGTCGAATGACCGCCGTCGCAACCCGACCACGCACATGTTATGGCTTGACAATAGAGCGTGGATTTGATATATTCAGCAGCTTAATTCTACATTTAAGCGGCTATTTGAACTTTAGTTAAGCCGAATTTGCACACGGGATGGAAAACTTCTCCTGCAGCATGGCAAAAGATGCTGAGCGATCAGTTGTGACGACCTATTGGAGCATTGGCACCAATCTCGGTAACCGCGAACAGAACCTGGCGCTTGCCTTGCGTTGTCTGGTTGAAAATGCGAATATTGAATTGTGCGGCCAGTCTGCGATTTATGAAACCGAACCGGTTGGTTATACCGATCAGGATGCTTTTCTCAATGCAGTGCTGGTCTTGCGAACATCGCTTCGCCCACTTGAACTCCTCGCGCTGGCCCAGGAAATCGAAGCCAGGCTGGGGCGGGAGCGTAAGGTTGTTTGGGGCCCGCGTCCTATCGATCTGGATTTGCTTTTGTATGGCGACCTGCAGGTTCGCACCGACGGATTGACGGTACCGCACCCAAGGCTGCATGAGAGAAAATTTGTGCTCGTTCCACTCGCTGAACTTGCCGAAGACCAGATCGTTCCTGGACTCGAAAAAGCAGTGAAAAGACTGCTCGAGCAATGCTCGGACAGGGCGGCGGTTACCCGTTACCGGCCTGTGCAAATCAGGTGGGATTGGACTAAAATGGAAAGTTGAGGGACCTCTTGCGACTTCAATACATCGCGATTGAAGGCGTTATTGGCGCAGGCAAAACCAGCCTTACGAAAATGATGGCGGAAACCTTTGCCGGCCGCAGCCTGCTCGAACAGCACGACACCAATCCTTTTCTCGCAGATTTTTACAAAAATCCCCAACGCTATGCCTTCCAAACGCAGCTGTTTTTTCTGCTCAGCCGCTACCGCCAACAGCAGGAAATCCCGCAAACTGATCTTTTTCACAATATGCTGATCGCCGATTATATTTTTGCGAAAGATCGCATCTTTGCGTCTATTACATTAGAAGATCGTGAGTTTGTGCTTTACGAAAAACTGGCGGTTTTGCTCGAACGGGACATCGTCAAGCCGGATTTGGTGATCTATTTACAATCCAGCACAGAGCGCTTGCTGGGACACATTAAGAAGCGTGGCCGCGATTATGAAAAATTTATCACCGAAGAATATATCAAATCGCTGAACGAAGCCTATAATCAGTTTTTCTTTAATTATAAAGATTCACCATTGTTGGTTGTCAATGCCAACGAAATCGACTTTGTGCATGAAGAAAATGATTACCAGGATCTTTTAGACCAACTCAATCGTCCTATCTCTGGTGTGCAATACTATTCTCCCAAAAAATCATAGGTTTTATGATGATCAGATTAATTTTTTGGGCCATCATCATCTATTTTGGCTTCCGGCTGATTCAGGGATTGTTTTTGCCGAAAAATCCATCCACCAGACAAAATGTGCGTGGAAAACGCAAAAGCGACTCCCTGGATTTAAGTAATATGGATGTGGAAGACGCGAATTTTCGTGAGATCGATGATGATGAAAAGAAGCGCCCATGAATTGGACAAGACTATCTGAATGACCATTTATCTGCGAATTCTCCGCTACGTGCGCCATTACTGGCCGCATTTGACCGCTTCGCTTATTTGTATCTTTCTTTTTACCCTGTTCAGCAGCGCGACTCTGGTCTCCGCCATACCTCTGCTCAAAATCATTTTCAACCCCGAGCAGCAATTGCAAACAGAAGTTTCCCAGCCTGCCGAGAGCGAAACTGCGCTGAAAAATCGCCAGACCATTTTTCCTGATTTTGACAAAGCCCGGTTACAAATCGAGCGGTACTTGCTGGAAGATGGCAAAAAAAACGCCCTTGAAAAGCTGTGCGTCGCGATTGTTATATTGATTTTTCTCAAGGGGCTGTTCGGTTATCTGCAATCCTATTTTATGGCCTATGTCGAACAGGGCTCGATGATGCAGATCCGCAATGATTTATATCAGCACATCAATCGGCTGAGTTTGGGCTATTTCCACAGCAATCGCACCGGTGCGATCATTTCCCACATCACCAACGATGTCAATCTCATCAACAACGGCATCTCGGCAGCGTTTGTGACCCTGGTTAAAAATCCGCTCCTGATCACGCTTTACTTGCTGCTGGCATTTTACATCAGTTGGCAACTCACGCTGGTGGCGCTGCTGGTTTTGCCATTCAGTGCCGCCATTATTGGCTACATCGGTCTGCGGCTGCGAAAAGACAGTACGGCCTCGCAGGAAAAAATCGCTGACGTCACCTCGGTTTTGCAGGAAACCATTTCCGGCATTCGGGTAGTCAAAGCTTTTGCGATGGAAAAATTTGAAGTCCAAAAGTTCTTTCGCGAATCGAAAGCGTATTTTCATACTCTTTTAAAAATAACACGCGTACGAAATTTTGCATCTCCAGTGACCGAATTTCTTGGTGCACTGGTGGGTGTTGGCATCCTATGGTTTGGGGGGCAGCAAATTTTATCTGGCAGAATGATGGGGCCGGAAGATTTTATCGGTTTTTTGGTGTTGGTCTTTTCGCTCATGCAGCCGGCAAAGGAGCTCTCCAGCGTGGCGACGCGTCTGCAGGAAGCGCTGGCAGCCGGTGATCGCATTTTTGCCCTGCTGGATACGCCGGTGGAAATTCAGGACAGCACCAATGCGACAAGGCTTAAAGCCTTTCATGGCGAAATCGCTTTTCGCAATGTCTCTTTCGCTTATGCGAACAATGAACTGGTTCTGCAGGATATTGAATTATCGGTTAAAAAAGGCCAAATTCTTGCCCTGGTGGGACCCAGCGGCGCCGGCAAATCCACCCTGGTCGATCTCATCCCACGTTTCTATGATCCGCAGCATGGCAGCATCCACATCGACGGGCTGGACATCCGCGAGATCACAGTGGCCAGTTTGCGCGGCCTGATGGGGATTGTGACGCAGGAAACCATTCTTTTCAACGACAGCATTCACAACAACATTGCTTACGGCCTGGGTGCGTTTGATCAGGCTGAGGTGGAGAAGGCTGCGAAAGTCGCCAATGCGCACAAATTTATTTCAGAAATGCCGGAAGGCTATCAAACGGTGATCGGGGAGAGGGGAGTGAAACTTTCCGGTGGGCAACGCCAGCGACTGGCGATTGCACGTGCAGTACTAAAAAATCCGCCTATTTTGATTTTAGACGAGGCGACTTCGGCGCTGGATACCGAATCTGAATTGCTGGTGCAGCAAGCCATCGAGCGCTTGATGGAGAACCGCACCACATTTGTGATCGCGCACCGTCTCTCAACAATTTTAAACGCTGATCAGATTATCGTGCTGGAAAAAGGCCGGATCGTACAGAGTGGTTCGCATCAAGAGCTGCTGAAACAGCCGGGTACGTACCAGCGCTTGCACCAGATGCAATTCCGCGCATAATAGGGCCTACCGTTAAAAATCGATCCGCAGATTGAGACCGTTTGAGGTTGGCTGCAAACGAAAACGCATTTGCGCCTTTTGCGGCGCTTGTTTTTCGCCGAGATGCAGAATAGTGGGCTTCGCTTTTTCGGCAAATAGCAGCTTGTTGACCAGATAGCTGCCAGCCGCTGCAATCGAACCAGCCCATCCGTCGGCCCACGAAAAGCCGTCACCGCCGAGAAAGCCGACATCTTCCCAGCGAATGTAGCCATCCTTCACTTCCCACATCCAAATAAAAAATGTCGTGTAGGCCAATGCCAATTCCGGACTCTGTACATGTCGTGCAAATACCCAATACAAGCCACCCGAGCCGGCAAAATGAATCCAGTATGAATGCCGGTTGGATACCAACTTTTTGAGTGTGAGTGGGCCATCTTTTGCGTAGCGCCAGGCGTGACTGTTTTCGCCATCAATCACCATCACGCCGGTTGCGGCGGCAAAGGTCGAGCCGAACAGAAACTTCAGACCATTGTATTTTTTGACCGTTCCGAGGAACATATCCATCACTTCAGCACTGAAGTAGCCCTGCCAGTAACCATACCACTCTTTGTTTAATTTGAATGGCCGTACGCCAAGCGCTTCGCCCTTCTCGAAGGAAATCAACTGATAGCTTGTTGCCGCCAGTGCAGCGCTGGCAATTCGATTTTTCAGCGAATATGGCTTAAATCCAAACGCCTTGGCAGCGAGAGCACGAGTATAGCCATTGGCAAAAAGGCCCATGGCGCCGCGTGCGCCAGCAACACTTTCATCGCGGTAGTATTCCTTTTCCTGTTTTTGTGCGAAGGTATTCGAAACAACAAAGATCGATAGCAGGAGCAGCACTGTTGGGGCTTTTCGGATAATCACGTTCGGTTCCTCATTCATGTGCAATCAATCATTCATTTTCGACGAAATCGTCATCGACATCACGCAATTTATATATTTTTCTGTATTTATTAAAAAACGGGCACAAATATCATTCGTGATTGATCTCACCATTTTTATCAAAAATCGAAAAACAAAAAAAGCAAATTCTCATAAGATTCCAAGTAAAAGGTGAAAGGCGCATTTGGCACTATGCTTGCGAAGTCAATTTTTTAACAAATCAATTGCATCAAGTCAACACATCATTTGGTACAGCAACTATGAGACTTCACATTATTTCGCAACTGATCGATCATTATCATGAATTCGTTGAAAATTATTCAGAAGATCCACGCTACGATTTTCCGCTCGACGAGTGCAATTCGAATGTGGAAGATCCACTCGGTGGAGATGAAGGGGTGACCCACTACGATCGTTTTAATTTGGATCAGGACTTTTATAATCAGGGGTAAAGGCAGGGAAGGGTGCAGTTTCAAGCAAGCTGGTTCAGGTGCAGTGTCCCCCTTGCCTGAAAGTGCGCCTTTGCTTTGGACGTTCCGATAATTTAAGAACCGCGGTTTTCTTCCTCATTGTGGCGCTGGCGTTTGCGGACGGCTTCGCGCAGGACGTACTCAATCTGCCCGTTCAGGCTGCGCAATTCGTCCTTCGCCCAGCGGTTGAGCTCTTCCCACACTTTTTGATCGATTCTAAGCAAAAACTGTTTTTTTTGTGACATAGTTTTTTGTGACTGTTTGTTCCAACGATGGATTGATTGGGCCGTGAAGGGAAAAATGCCAAAGCAAAGCAAGCGAATCCGCATCCCAGGCCAGGAAGTCCGCCTGTGAACACGATCCGCTCAGCTTTGCTCAGCAATAATGTCTGCATTATACAAGCTGTAGCCAGGTACTTTATTGCATCGTTAGCAATGTTGTCTAATAGAGCGAGCCGGCATTGAGCACCGGCGTCGCAGCTTTATCGGCGCACAGCACGACCATTAAATTGCTGACCATGTTGGCCTTGCGCTCTTCATCGAGCTCGAGCACACTGTCCTGTTTGAGCTTTTCGAGCGCCATCTGCACCATACCGACTGCGCCTTCAACGATTTTTTGCCGCGCTGCGATGATGGCCTCGGCCTGCTGGCGTTGCAACATGGCGCTGGCAATTTCTTGCGCATAGGCAAGGTGATTAATGCGTGCTTCCTCGACCACCACACCGGCTGAATCCACCCGTTCCTGAATTTCTACCTTTAAATCATGACAAACTTCCTGGATCGATGCGCGCAAGCTCATTTCATCGCTCTCGCCTGTATCATAAGGATAGCTGGTTGCGATATGGCGGATTGCCGACTCCGACTGCACGGTGACGTATTCCAGGAAATCATCAACTTGAAAAACAGCTTGCGCAGAGTCATCGACCCGCCAAACGACCACAGCAGAGATTTCGATTGGATTGCCGTTTTTATCGTTTACTTTCAGCTTGTCGCTATCAAAGTTGCGCATACGCAACGAAATTTTTCTTTTGGTGTACAAAGGATTCGCCCATCGGAAACCAGTGGTTTTTTCGGTGCCCTGATACTTGCCAAAAAGCAGTAAAACGACCGCTTCGTTCGGCTCCACCGTGAACAGCCCACCATATAGAACCAAGAAAAAACTGAGCGAAAGAATGCTAAAAATGAGCGGCAACGGACCGCTCTCGCCATACTTGAGCCAAGTGATACTGTAAATCAGTCCGACAACACTGAGTAAAACCATCAGCGTGATGAAAGCCAAAGCTGTCCAGCCATTATACTGTGGCTTGAGCTTTTCGGTGATCATGACAGCCTCCAATGTAAAGCATTGTGGTTATAAAATGATATTGAATTAATATCATAGTGCTTGTACTTTTTGCGATAAAAAAAGTTGCATCTCTTCTCAAAAACATCGAAATAAAAGAAGAAGCCGTTTGTAAAAAAAACGTGTCGCAATTTGGGCTAAATTTTGGGAGGTGGGATGAAAAAGTCCATCCATTCAGGCGGATTTTCTGAGCGATCCAACAAAACCGAACGCCTGGTACAGGCCATTGAAGCTGAAATCTTTACAAGGGAGCACTATTTTCGCATCCCCACCGGCATCGAGCATCGCTTCGGTGAGCATGCAGCAAAGGTGCACGAGATTCTCTATCGCTCTCTCGGTCCCACCACCGATTTGCTGCGCTATTTCCCCGATAGTCTTTATTTGGATCGATGGCGTACTTTTCCGGAGTGGGAAGCGGGTCGAACCAAACCGGATCTGCTTGCACAGCCGGCGACATTGCAGAGTACCGGCCTGTTTTCATTTTATGTCGAGTACAAATATTCCGATGCCGAGCGCAAACGCCCGCTGGATGGCGTGCCCACACCATTTATCGGGATTATTGAGCGTGAGGCCTGGCTGACCTACAAGCGGCTTACCAGCCCCAATCCACAATTGAACACCTATTTGGATGGAAAACGCACTCGCATCGCTCTATTTTATGCGGCACTCTACGCACCGGACGTGCTTTATGCAGGCTGGGAAGAGTGGCTTGAGCCAATTGCAGATGAGCGTGCCGTGCGCAGAGATATTGCGCGCCCAAACAGTAAGGCCGTCGGCTTTTCTACCGGCTCCGGCACACCGTGGATCAACTTTGATTTGCGTCAGCTCAAACCACTCGCCGCTTTTTTGGCAGAGGAGCTCTTTTGGGATGTTGCGCAAGCTGAGCAAGCAGCCAAAGCCTGTAAACAACGCCTGCTCAACGGCCACAAATAGCAGGCATTCTATTTCGCCCATTTGTGCTGATTCTGGCCAGGTTGCCAGGTCGATTCGGGTTCGAAATACTGCCAGAGCAACTTTGACACCTGCCGCAGCAAAACAAATCCTTCATTATCATACTGCCAACTCGTATCCGCTTGATTTTTTGTGATCACGCAGAAAACATAGTCTCCGGATGGTGCGTTTACCAGCACCACTTCGGAGCGTGATTGATTGACCGCACCTTGTTTGGACGCAGCCTGCACATATGGCGGAATCTCGGATAGCGCCTCGCTGTTCCAGTAAATGCGTGTTAAAATACGGTACATTTCTTCGCTTGCATCGGCGCTCACAGCTTGCCCGCGTCGAATCAGCTCCAGCAAGCCAGCCATTTCGCGTGGAGTGGTCTGCCCCCAGCCATATGCCTGGTAGCCTTCCCTGCGATCAGGTGTGCGTGAATTAACACGCGTTTGCTCGAAGCCATTTTCAGCCAGCCAGCGGTTGATTTCCGTGCCGGTTCCGGCCAGCGCCTGACACCACAAGCTCGCTGAATTGTCGCTGGTCGTGATCATGAGCATGACCAGCTTGCTAAGTGCGATTTTTGTGCTATCCTTCAGCGATGCCACGATGCCATCGTCACCGGCATATATTGTGGTATCAAGGTAGGTCATTTCAGCACCGTACTCCAGCTCGCCACGCTCAATTTTGTCGAAAAGCGTCAGCATGATCGGCACTTTGATCATGCTTGCGGTCGGAAAAAGCTCGTCTGCGCGAATGGCAGCGATACGGCCTGTCGGCACATGCTTTACGAATATGCCAACATCGCCGCGAAAATCCTGAATCAAGGTTTCCAGCTTTTTCTGTAAAGTGAGATCAGTCATCTCTTCAGGAATCTGCGCCATCGCAGCATTGCCGGCTGTCATAGCGAATAGCAAAACACCAAATAAGCCTGCTTTTGCTTTGTAAAAATGATTTTTGAGAGACATGATTCCTCCTTAATTTGGCGAACGCTCGAATCGTCGGTTGAGCATAACTCTAAAAGAAATAGCCTGCTGCGAGTGACCGGCGGACTGCGCTTGACTTTTCAATAAGATTATATTATCTTGCGCGCCTTCATTTGCATGCACCGCGCAATTTTTCAGATAGTAAACACGGGCGCGGTTATGAATCAAGGGCAAATATGATTGAACCAAAGATTTTTTTTCGCAAGCTGGATCATGTTCTGACGCGCATTTCACGGGACAAAGCAGACGGTACCTTTCTCTATTCGATTGTCACCGATCTTGAAAATATATTTGGTGGCGATCTGCACATCACCAACGGGCGCATTTACGAACAGAATGAAGGCGAATACCAACTGATCGAACCGCCAGCCCGGGAAAATGGCAGCAAGCCGGCTTCTGTGTTATCGCTCGATTCGCCGGGTGTGAGATATGTCTTGCATCACGGCACCTACATCTTTGATGACCCGGGGATCTCAATCGATAAAGGCATCAGCAAGCAACCCGATTATACCATTCCCGCTGCGATTTCTGTTAAAAGTCCGGAGCACCGCTGGATTTTTGTTTTTGAGCTCAAGAGCGGCTGGGCGCGTGAAGAGGTTGAGTTCACGCTCAACGCCGTGCGCACCATGCTGGAATACCGGCTGATGTCGGAAGTGGTGCAAAGCGAGCTTTATCGCGCAGCTGAAATTCAACAGAGTTTGCTGCCAGCCGTTCCGCCCGATTTGCCCGGTTTCGAGTTTTACGGCCGTTCGCAGCCAGCTGAATTGGTCGGCGGCGATTTTTACGATTACCTGACTTTCGATGAAGAACTGGTTGGCGTTGCGATTGGCGATGCCAGCGGCCATGGCTTGCCGGCGGCCCTGCTGGTGCGCGACATCGTGACGGGATTGCGTATGGGCATCGAGAAAGAAATGAAGATGGTGCATACGTTTAAAAAACTCAATCGTGTCATTCACCGCAGCACCTATTCCAGTGGTTTTGTTTCGCTGGTATACGGTGAATTGGAGAGCAACGGCAATTTCGTTTTTGTCAATGCCGGCCATCCGTCACCAATGCTGTTCGAAGGAGAGAATATTGCCTTTTTGAAAGCGAACGGCCTGATCGTCGGAGCGATTTCCGAGATTCAGGTTTCACGATCGTTCGTCAGGCTCGAACCGGGAGCGATTCTGCTTTTTTATACCGATGGTATTTTTGAGCGCGAAAATGTCAGAGATGAACAGTACGGACTCGAGCGTTTGCAAAAGCTGGTGCAACAAAATCGTCAAAAAAGTGCCAAGGAATTGGTGAATTTGATCTTCGAGCAGGTGTATGCGTTCGACAACAATTCGAAATGGAAAGACGATGCCACTGTTGTGGTAATCAAGCGCACCTGAGGAACGTTTGTTTGTTACAGTGCTGAAACTGTTTTACAATAATACAAATGCATCTTTGCTGTACAAAATTGAACGACAAAATTGAATCTGGGCAAATCCTGCCGTTGTGAAGTTACCATTTGGTTTTTGCAGGTTTTTATTTGATTTAAGCTCTATTTCCATTCCGGTAATTCCTGCCAACGCTTTCCGGAAATTTCTGGCCCCATCTTTGCCTTTCATCCTCCGAAGGATTTAGATGAATGCTTCCAGGGATGGAAGTCTGATTTTTTTTATCTCCGCCAACCACATGTTTTTATCATCACGATAACACATTTCTTGCACACGCACCTCGCACTGCACCTCCTTGAATTTGATGCATTCGTGTTGAGCGGAATTGAATCAATCATTTCTTTAATGTGCACGTCACCTCGCACTGCTTCCACCCCAAATACTCAATTGCATAATGCACCAGCCGCTCCTTTTGCTGCACAGACCAGCAGATCGGGCCACTGATGCTGCACGTGCAATTGTGACATACGATTTTCAAGGAGGATTCTCGATGGAAGCGATTTACCTCAGCTACAGCCCCGAAGATGGGCAGTTCGCCGCGAAATTGGCAGCAGCACTCGCCAATGTCGGTATGCCGATTGTGGAACGCAACGACTATACCGATACCGAGATGTTCTCAAAATGTCTCGACGAAGCGTTGAAGCAGTATCATGTTCTGCTTTTGCTGTGGTCACGCACAGCCCGGATGAACCGCTTTGTCGAGCGTGACTGGACCAGCGCCCTGGTATTCGACAAAAGGATCGTCTCGGTTGTGCTCGATGAAACAGCGGTGCCGGCAGCGCTGCTCAAAGGCCAGCTCGTTGATTTCCGCAGGGCCAATCGCAGTTGGCTGAAGCTGCTCAATACCCTGCGCAATGATAAGCCTGAACCGGCGCGCAATGGCAACAGCAGTATCTTCAAGAGACAGGTCGTGCCCGTACTCGAAGAAGCGCGCGCTGCAGCTAAAGGCAACCACGAAGCGACCGCGCAACTTCCTGCAAATCCGATGAAATTGCGCTCAAGGCAGATTTCGGAACTGACCATTCAGCAAGTTGAAACCATGCTTCAGGAGTGGAACTTTTTCGACAAAACCTGGCAACGGAGCGGCAAAGGCGTGCAGCACCAGTACGAAGCACTGCAGCCCTTTGGCGATCAGATTGTGGTTGATCACACCACTGGCCTGACCTGGCAGCGCGGCGGCTCGGATAACTGGAAGCACTTTGCCGACGCCCGACAGTACATTGCCCAACTGAACAGCGCTTATTACGGCGGCTATTCCGACTGGCGTCTGCCGACCCTTGAAGAAGCTATGTCGCTGGTAGAACCGGATTTGGTTTCCAATAAAATGCACATTTCTTCATTCTTCTCACCCGAGCAACGCTACATTTGGACTGCGGACAAGCTCTGCGAAGAAGTGGTGTGGTTTGTCGCTTTCCCGAATGGCGGAGTCGGCAGTTGCCGCGTGTCCAATTTCAATTCTGTGCGGGCTGTGCGCAAGGACAGCTGACAGCCCGGAGCGCAACCAAAGCGCGCCCTATGGAAGGCTTGGTGCGACGCCGCCTCGCCACTGGCCAAAGAAGCCGGGCGCGCATGCAGAATATCCCCATTCGAATTTCGACTCCATCCTGCTTCATTCCTGCTGTTTGCCTGGAATACTCTCTCCACCCACAGTATTAAATCAACTGAATGCCATGGTACGCAATTCCCGCCACGATAGACTTTAATAATGAAGCGGCTTAGCATGATGCAAAGGATCTGCATCTGCCAGGCTGTGCTCGATTGATCCTGTGTGCAGGCCGAAGGTCGGTTTGAATTTGATGAAAGCTTTCAGTAACTTTTTGCATGAATTTGCGTTACGATGGCTATTCCAATGCTATTTCACTTGCCTTCCTTGTATTAATTATTATAATTGGAAAAACGTTTAAACATGCTGGTTCGAGAGGTGGGAGTTTATGAAATCCAAGAAAACAATTTTTATTATCATCGGCATTGTGGTCGTGGCCGGTATTGTGTTCGCGAATATTGCGCGACAGCGAGCAAACGCGGTGGAAGTGGAATGGCAAAAAATTGAAATGCGCGAGCTGAAAGCGATTGTCTCGGCATCCGGCAAAATTCGCCCGAAGGTCTCCGTTGATATCAGCGCTTCCACCAACGGCAAAGTTTTGCGCATGGCCGTCGATGAAGGCGACGTGGTGAAAAAAGGCGATTTTTTAATGCAAATCGACCCGACGCCGGCAGAAGCCAGTGTCCGGCAGTTGCAAGCCAGCATTTCCGCAGCGAAATCAAATTATGAACTCGCCCAGGCGAATTTCGAGCAGGCGACACAGGAGTATGAGCGCCAAAAGGCACTGTTCGAAAAGAAATTAACTTCGGAAGAGCTGGTTGAAAAAGCCAAAACCACATACAATGTGCAGAAATTGCAGATGCAATCGAGCCAGCAGGAGATCAACCGCCTGCTGGCCATGCTTGAAAACGCCAAACATGAGCTCGAAAAAGTATCGCTGCAATCTGATATTGACGGCATCGTCACCAAGCGAAATATTGAAGAAGGCGAAAACGTTTTTGTTGGCGCATTCAACAATCCGGCCACTATATTGCTGACTATCGCTGATCTTTCTGTGATCGAAGCGGTGATCGAAGTTGACGAAACCGATATCGTTGATGTTGAAGTCGGCCAAATGGCCGATATCAAAGTCGATGCCTATCCTGACACTTCGTTCAAGGCAACAGTCACCAAAGTTGGCCGCAGCCCGATCCTGGCTTCCTCCGGCGGCATTCAACAGCAACAAGCCACCAGTTTTGAAGTGGTGCTGCAATTGATTGACACCATCCCGAACGTGCGCCCCGGGCTGTCCTGCAAGGCGGACATCACCACCGGCTATCGTGAAAGCGCCATCGCCGTGCCGATTCAGGCCATGACCTTGAAGCGGCCATCCGAACTCAAGCCTCTCGATCCCAACAACCGCTTTAAAAAATCAGAAGAGAATGAAGGTGACGAAAAAGAACAGCAGGGCGTCTTTGTGATCGTCGATGACAAGGTGCAATTTAAACCGGTGGTCACCGGTATAGCGGGCGACCGCTTTTTCGAAGCGGTATCCGGGCTTGAAGAAGGCGACGAAGTGGTCACCGGCCCGTTCCGGGAAATTCGCCGCCTGCGCAACGAAGATGCCGTGAAAAAATCAAAACGCTCGCAGGAAAAAAACTGATAGCCTGGATTCAAAGTCATTAAATAAAAGACTTTTCTTCATCCTGAGCGCAGTCGAAGGGTGACTTGTTGAGCCTGAAAACAGGCATCAACTCTGCTCGGCATGAAGGGCGCAGCGTTTTGCAAAAGCAATTTATTGAACAAAAGAGCGATTGACCAAACGCTGAAAAATGATCGAATCTTATGCAACATATACTTGAAAGCATTATCATCGCGCTGCAGGCCCTGTGGGCCAACAAATTGCGCTCGTCGCTGACGGTGCTATGCGTGGTGATCTCCATCATGTCGATTATCGCGGTGGTGTCCATCGTCGATGGTATGGACAGCTACGTAAAGGAGAAGATCGCCAATCAGGGCAGCAATGTCTTCACCGTGCAGCGGCTCAATTTTTTCGAAATTGCCACCGATTTCGACAAATTTCTGCAATCGCTCAAAAATCCCAATATCACGCTCGAAGACCTCGAGCACCTCAAAAGCGAAGTCACGGCGGGCGAGTTTTTCGATGCCAGCGTTAGCCGCAGCCTGCCGATGAACAACGGCAAACATGAGGTCGAAAGCATCGATATTCGTGGCCGCACCGAGACCTACCCCGCAATTGGTGAATTTGAGCTTGCCAGCGGACGCCACTTGTCACGACTGGACGTGCAGCAGCGCCGCAATGTTTGCGTGCTCGGCTGGGATGTGGCGCAAAGCCTGTTCCCCCAACAGGACCCGCTGCAGCAAACGGTGAAAATTGCCAACAAGCACTACACCGTCATCGGCATTTGTGAGAAAAAGCCATCGATTTTGGGCAGCAACCAGAACCAGTTTGCCTTTATACCGGTCAGCACCTTTTTCAAACATTTCGGCTCACGCCGGCAGTCGGTGGACATCCAGATTCGTACAGTCGATATGGAGCGTTTCACGCTGGCGCAGGAGCAGGCGCGGCTGGCCATGCGCATCCGCCATAAACTCAAACCGGGCGACAAAGACGATTTCTACGTCAGCACTTCGGAGCAACTGGTGTCGTTTTGGGAGGCGATTGCCAGTGTGATATTCGGTACGCTGGTGGGAATTGTCAGCATCACTCTGGTGGTGGGAGGCATTATTATTATGAACGTGATGCTGGTGGCGGTGACCGAGCGCACCCGGGAGGTCGGTATCCGCAAGGCGTTGGGAGCCAAGCGCTATCAAATCACTTCGCAGTTCCTGGTCGAGTCGGTGATTCTGACCACCATCGGTGGCATCATCGGCATCATCCTCGGCTTCACCGCAGCCAACCTGGTTGCGATTTTCTCGCCTCTGCCGTACCGCATCGCCATTTGGTCGGTGGTGGCGGCGCTCTTCATCACTTTTATTGTCGGTGTCTTCTTTGGCGTCTACCCGGCCCGCAAAGCCGCCCGCCTCGACCCGGTCGAAGCCCTGCGCGCGCAGTAACATCTCTCATCCTCTGAGGCTGTTCAAAGACATAGGATTTTGGAATAATTGTACTATGCGTGGTAGGGGCATGGCGCGCCATGCCCCTACATACTGATGTGTCGATTCGTTATAGAATGTTTTTGGACAGCCCCGACACAGGGGTGGGTTCACCTCCCTTCCTGGCATCGGATAAAATTGTAGATTCGTAGAGACGCAAAATTTAGCGTCTCTACATCCCACACCACCAGATTTTTCCTTTGCCTGCGGCGGCATTTTTCTCTATCTTGTCGCACCACGGGCGGAGCCGGATGCCGCAAACATTTCTAGCAAAGATTTGAAATTGGGAGGGCCAGAAGTATGACCGCTGATCAGATAACGGCCATAGCAACGGTGTCAATTGCTCTATTGGCTTTATTTGTTTCTATTTGGCAGGGCGCTTTGGCAAGAAAACACAACCGCCTTTCAGTCAAACCATTTTTACAGGTCGAAACATCAATTGTAGAACCGTTTGGTGTTTGGGTACACAATAAAGGTGTTGGACCGGCAATTATTGCCACAGCCCAAGTTTACAAGAATGGCAAAAGGATCGGCAACTCATCTGATTCTGATTCTGCGGATATTTCCAAACGAGAATCGATACTTGCTGAATTTGGCTTGAACAAAGAATGGATCAATTTCGGTTTTTGGGATGCAAAGGCTCTTGCTTTGGGAGCTGTTTCTGCGGGAGAAAGCGTTCAAATTTTGGGATTAACCAGCAAGCTCAACAAGGAAAATCAACAAAAGTTTATTCAATCGCTACAATCGTTCGGCTTGAAAATTGAGTACAAGTCGGTTTACGCAGAAAAGTCCATTTTAAAACACAATATTTGAACTGTCTGTGTGCTTCAATTGAATCGGGGTTGGAATGAAGACTTCCGAATTGCCTTATCTTTCCCGTCCGCAAGAAGAGCAAAAGCTGCAAGAGTTTTTGCTGCGTACCCTGACGCCAAGAGCGAATACAACCAAAACACTGCTCTTAAGCGGCGAGCGTGGAGTGGGCAAAAAAAGCCTGATTCAGCACGTTTTGAAAAGCGATGCCAGCCTGCGCGATTATCAAGTTTTTGAATGGGACCTCGCCAAAAACCTGTTCGAAAAGGCCGAGGCGGCCAACAAATCACTTTATCAAGCGTTGTTCGATAGTGCGTTCAAAATCCTCGAAGATGCCAGCCCAAGCGTGGTCAAAACATTTGTGGCTTTGGCGCATATTTTTTCCTCGCAAAAAATGACTGATGCCAATCTGCGGCAATTCGTCGATGATCCGAAAAAAATTCAATCATTTGTTTTGCAGCAGATCGAAAGCTATCCGACATTGCTGATTGTGCAGAATTTCGATGGCAATGATTTAGCGCATTTGGAGTCGCTGCACCACCTCACCGAAATCAGTTTCGAGCGCAGAAAGGCATTCGCGATTTTACCGGTTTGCCGGGCAGAAAAAGATGCAGCGGACAATTACGTCAAAAAGCTGGAATATGCGCCGGGTGTTGATTCGATTGAACAAATTCACATCGGTTCATTTGCGGAAGATCGTTTTGTTGAACATATCACCGCACTCGGTCTGTCGCGCAATTGGGCACAGGTGCTGTATCGCTTTTCCGATGGCAACGCGGAGGCGGTCAGCTCGTTTTGGACTCTGCTGCAAAGTTCCGGCACAATCGTGCGCGATGGCGACAAACAGTGGCGGGCCGAAGATGACCCGCAACGCGTTTTGACACCTGGTGTACTGCGAGAATGGGCCTATCAATTGGTACAGCAGCGCATTGTTGCCGTGCCGCACGAGACCCTCAAGATTTTCCGCGATGGCTTGCTGCTTGCGGCAGCGATGGGTGAGAATTTTTTGCCGCAGATTATCGCAGAGGTGATTTTGCCTCAGGAGCCGCTGCCGGAAGCGTATCGGGATGATGAGCGAGAGATCGAAGAATGGGAGGATGTGTGGTATGATCTGCTGGAACGCGAACCAACGAATGGCGGCGTGCTCGCCATTAGCGCAAATGAGCTGCGCGGCGATGCTCGCGGCTATTTTGTCTATGCTTTTCAGGATAAAAAATGGCAGTTTTTGTTGGCGCACATTGCAAGCAACCTGTGCGAGCTGCCGGAAATGGACAAAATCTTTGCTGATTCCCTGTTCGAGTTGGATGAAGCGCTGCAAGTAGCCTTTGTAAGCAATAGCGCACACACCTGGCCGTTCCGCATTGCAATCAATCAGACAGTTAAACGCTTTGGCATAGCCGATTCGTTGGCACATTTCTATCACAATCAGCAAATGTTGGGCGAATTGGCGAAGCGTGTTGAAGCCGAGATGCAAAGAGTTGTAGCAGGCAAAAAAGCCGACAATTTATACTATTTATTGCTTTGGTTTGCTGATGTCTTGGAAGAAACTGGTCAATATCCTGCCTGTCTGCAAGCGCTGCAGCACGCCAATGAGCTGATCGAATCCAAGAAAATACAATTGACAGAATTAAAGCTGGCGATGTTTTTGAACTCATTCGGGATTGCATTTTATCGTAATGGCCGCTTTGCCGAGGCCGAGCCGCTCTACCACCGCGCGCTGGCAATTCGCGAAGACAAGCTGGGCGATGACAATCCCGACGTGGCGCAAAGTCTCAACAACCTGGCGCTGTTGCTGCAGGATCAGGGCAAGCTGGCCGAAGCCGAGCCGCTCTACCGCCGCGCGCTGGCGATTGACGAAGCCAAATTAGGCAAAGATCACCCCGATGTGGCGACTGATCTCAACAACCTGGCGCTGTTGCTGAAAACGCAGGGCAAGCTGGCGGAGGCCGAGCCGCTCTACCGCCGCGCGCTGGCAATTCGCGAGGAGAAGCTGGGCGATGACCATCCCGATGTGGCGCAGAGTCTCAACAACCTGGCGCTGTTGCTGAAAACGCAGGGCAAGCTGGCCGAAGCCGAGCCGCTCTCCCGCCGCGCGCTCGACATCTTCGAGCAAAAACTCGGCGCCGGGCATCCGAACACACAGACCGTGCGCGAGAATTATCAGGCTTTGCTCGATGAATTGAAAGCGCAAGATTAGCAGCATTAGTCATTGCAGTGCCGGTCTGTTTTTGTTTGCAAATGCGGGCGTTGGCGCTACATTGGAAACTGGAAACTGGAAACTGGAAACTGGAAACTGGAAACTGGAAACTGGAAACTGGAAACTGGAAACTGGAAACTGGAAACTGGAAACTGGAAACTGGAAACTGGAAACTGGAAACTGGAAACTGGAAACTGGAAACTGGAAACTGGAAACTGGAAACTGGAAACTGGAAACTGGAAACTGGACGAACATCCCCTGGCCGGCTTCGAAGGGGGGAGAAGAAGAGCATCGCAGTAAGTGCTACAAAGTACCAGGTACGAAGAGCAAAGCACAAAGATCAAAGAACGGAACGCCATGAAAATTTTATGCGTCCTTTTGTTGCTGGTCGGTTCAACCGCCTGTGCGCAGCCGCAGGAGACCGGCTTTGTCAAGCGCCAGCTTACGTTTCAGGACACGGAAATGTGTTACCAGGTTTTTGTGCCGCCCGGCTACTCGGCGGACAAGGGCTGGCCGGTCATTCTCTTTCTGCACGGCGCCGGTGAGCGTGGTACCGACTGCGAAGAGCAGGCCGCCGTCGGTCTCGGCCCGGCGGTGCGCCAGCACATGCAGGACTTCCCGGCCATCGTGGTGTTCCCGCAGGCCCCGCCGCGCTCCCTGTGGATCGGCGCGATGCAGGACATGGCGATGGCAGCGCTACAGCAAACCAAGGCCGAATTTAATGTCGACACCACCCGCATCTACCTGACTGGCCTGTCGATGGGCGGCTACGGCACCTGGTATCTCGCCGCGCACAGTCCGGGCGTGTTTGCTGCGATTGCACCGGTGTGCGGTGGCGTGCTGCCCCCGCAAATGCGCTACGGCCTGCCGCCGGAAATCGCCGCCTACATCCCGAAAGACAAACCCTACGAGACCATCGCCGCGAAGATCGGCAGCACGCCAACCTGGATTTTCCACGGCGATGCCGATGATCGCGTACCTGTCACCGAATCGCGCCAGATGTACCAGGCACTAAAAGCGGCAGGCGGCGATGTGCGCTACACCGAGTACCCGGGCGTGCCGCACAACTCCTGGGACAAAGCCTACGCCGAAACCGGATTTTATGAGTGGTTGTTCGCCCAGCGCCTTGGCAACCGGCTGTCGAAGGAGTAGCAGGAGTTGAAACTTTTGTAATTGAGCGCCCCTGCATTGTCATGCTGGAAGCATCTTTTTTGCCAAATAACCGATTTCTGAGGGTGCTTTACACTTGAATGCAAAATCGATTCCTTCGGAATGACATGAAAAACAGGTTCTTCGACAGTCTCAGATGAACCTTTTTTGTGCCGACTTTGACATTCCGACTTGGCCCCATTTTCGATTAGATTGATCCAGAATGACAGACGAGATTTTTAATTGCGCTATTAAAAGTAATTGAAAAATGATGAACCCCGGAGGCCCATTGCCCGACAAGCCTGCGCCGTCGTTGATTGAACGGCTGGCCGAGAAGTTGAAACTGATCCCCGACTTACATGCCGTTGATGAAGAAGTCCTGCCTTCGCTGAACCCACCCGGAAAGTTGACGGACTACCCGCCGCCCGAGCGCTGGGACGATTGGGTCGAATACGAAGCTAAAGCCTGGCCGCGCCGCGATAAAAAGCGCTACACTATCGTGCCGACCAACTGCTTCAACTGCGAGGCCGGCTGCGGTTTGCTGGCCTATATCGACCGGGAAACGAAGCAGGTGCGCAAATTCGAAGGCAATCCCTACCATCCGGGCAGCCGTGGCCGCAACTGCGCCAAAGGCCCGGCTACGATCAACCAGATCACCGATCCGGATCGCATCATGCACCCGCTCAAACGCGCCGGCAAGCGCGGCGATGGAGAGTGGCAGCAGGTGAGCTGGGACGAGGTGCTCGACGACATCGCCGGGCGCATCCGCAAGGCACTGCAGGAAAAGCGCAACAACGAGGTGGTGTACCACGTCGGCCGACCGGGCCACGAAGGCTACATCGACCGGGTGCTGCAATCCTGGGGCGTCGACGGCCACAACAGCCATACCAATATTTGCTCGGCTGGCGCGCGTTTCGGCTACGCCATCTGGCACGGCTTTGACCGCCCGTCACCTGACCACGCCCACGCCGATTTCATTTTGCTGATCAGCGCCCATCTCGAATCCGGGCACTATTTCAATCCGCACGCCCAGCGCATCATCGAGGGCATGATGAACGGCGCCAAACTTGCGGTCATGGATCCGCGTTTGTCGAACACCGCCAGCATGGCCGATTATTGGATGCCGACCTATCCGGGCAGCGAGGCGGCGGTGCTGTTGGCAATGGCCAAAATCCTGCTCGACGAAGGCTTCTATAATCGCGAATTTTTAGAAAATTGGGTCAACTGGCAAGCGTACATGGCGGCCAAACACCCGAATCAGGATGCCACTTTCGAGAACTTTATCGACAGCCTGCGGGCGTTTTATAAAGACTACACACCGGAATTCGCGGCCAAAGAGAGCGGCATTTCGCCGCAAGTGATCGTCGAAGTGGCGCACAAAATCGGTCGCGCCGGGACGCGCTTTGCCACCCACAACTGGCGCTCGGCCGGCAGTGGCAATCTCGGCGGCTGGGCTGTGGCGCGCGCATTGCATTTTCTCAATGTGCTGACCGGCAGTGTTGGCACGGTTGGCGGTACCTCGCCGAGCGGCTGGAACAAGTTCAAACCCACGGTTTTCAAAAAGCCGCCGTCGCAAAAATTCTGGAATGAGCTGCATTTCCCGAACGAGTACCCGCTGGCCTTTTTCGAGATGAGCTTTTTGCTGCCGCATTTTTTGAAAGAGGGCCGCGGCAAGCTCGATGTTTACTTCACTCGCGTTTTTAACCCGGTGTGGACCTATCCCGACGGCTTTTCGTGGATCGAAGCGCTCAGCGACGAAAGCAAAGTCGGCCTGCACATCGCGCTGACACCGACATGGAACGAGACCGCCTACTACGCCGATTACGTCTTGCCGATGGGGCATGCCTCCGAACGCCACGATTTGATCAGCTACGAAACCCACTCCGGCATGTGGATCGGTTTTCGCCAGCCGGTGCTGCGCGAAATGGCGCGCCGCAATGGCGAGCCGGTCGAATTCACCTACCAGGCCAATCCGGGCGAAGTGTGGGAAGAAGATGAGTTTTGGATCGAGTTGTCGTGGCGCATCGATCCGGATGGCAGTCTCGGCATCAAAGAAAATTTCATTTCGCCCTATCGCCCCGGCGAGAAAATCACCATTGACGAGTACTATCAGTTCATTTTCGAAAACACGCCCGGTCTGCGGGAAAAAGCCCTGCAGGAAGGGTTGTCGCCGCTGGATTACATGCGCAAATACGGCGCATTCGAAGTCGAAAAAACCTGCTACAACAAGCATTTGCAAAAGCTCGATGATACCGAAGTGCAAGGCGCGGATATCGGTACCGATGGCGTGATCCGTAAAAACGGCGCGGTATTGGGTGTGCAGGTCAATGGCCAGGCCTGCACCGGCTTCCCGACGCCCTCGCGCAAGCAAGAGCTGTTTTCGCAAACGATGGTCGACTGGAAATGGCCGGAGTACGATTTGCCGGTCTACATCAAAAGCCACATTCACGAAGAAACCCTCGACCGCGACAAGGGCGAATTCCCGCTGGTGCCGACGTTCCGGCTGCCGAACCTGATCCACTCGCGCTCGGGCAACGCCAAGTGGCTGGTCGAGATCGCCCATCGCAATCCGATCTGGATGCACACTTCGGATGCAGCGCGCTTTGGTCTGCAAACCGGCGATTTGATCCGGATCAACACCGACATCGGCTATTTCGTCGACAAAGTGTGGGTGACCGAAGCGATCAAGCCGGGGGTGGTGGTGTGCTCGCATCACATCGGGCGCTGGCGGCGGCCGCAAGATAAAACCGGCAACCGCTGGGCCACCAACACGGTGAAGATTCAGCGGCAAGACGGCAAATGGCAGATGAAAACCCTCGATGGTGTTCGGCCTTTCAACAGCAGCGATCACGATTCGAAACGGATTTTCTGGAGCGACGGGGGTGTGCACCAAAACATCACCCATGCCGTGCATCCGGATCCAATCAGCGGCATGCACTGCTGGCACCAAAAAGTGCGAATCGAAAAGGCGCAGCCCGGCGACTGCTACGGGGATATTGAAGTCGATACCAACAAGTCGTTCGAGATTTACAGGCAGTGGCTGGAAATGACGCGCCCCGCGCCCGGCCCGAATGGCTTGCGCCGGCCCTTGTGGTTTGCGCGTCCACTTCGGCCGGCAGAAGAATTGTTCTATTTGAACGAATAGAGTCAAAGTCTCATCGAATCTTCTATTTCAACAAATAGCGTGAGTTCGATGTATACAAAACATCAGATTCTTCAGCCTGAGCGCAGCCGAAGGCGGTAAGGAATTCAAGTATTCCAAGCTCAAAATCTTCATAGTTCGACTCCGCTCTCTGTGGAGATAACTCTCTACTCAGGCGGAAAACACTTACGTCGAATTCATTTTAATAAAAAAGGCCATTCTGGATATCAGAATGGCCTTTTTTTAAGCTGTTATTCAGATGCCGCTACTTGATCAAGTTAAAACCTAAAGCAGCTTCAATACTAATGACCTGGTTTTTGACATCAGAATTTTCACCGGTGTCGTCGATTTTAGTGAGCCCCATATTGTATTTGCCGACGATGCTCAGCTTGTTGCTGCCCACCGGCAGGCTGAAGCCAGCTCCAAAAATCAATGCAAATTCTGTGCTTTTGATGTCTTCTTTGACGTCGATTTCGGCAGAACCTTCATCGACTTCGCCTTTGGCTTTTGCGCTCAAATTAAAGCCAACTGCCGGGCCGATGAATGCCATCGGTGTGATGCTGCTCTCGGCATTGCCGAGATTAACCATCATGAGCAACGGAATTTCCAGGTAGGTCAGGTTGATTTTTGCAGTAATTTTTTGACCTGCTTCGGTGATGGTCTGTTTCGCGCCTTTCGCGCTCAAGAGCACTTCCGGTTGCAGCGAAATGCTGTTGCTCAAGCCCCAATTGGCAAATCCGCCGAAAACCAGGCCGGTCTTGCTTTCGAACTCGTCACCGACATCATTGCCGGTCACCTTTGCAAAATTCGCTCCCCCTTTTACACCAACCAGTTTGAGAGCCTGCGCTTGCAGTGCGCTTGTCAGGCTTAAGCTGATAACGACTGACAAACCAATGCGAACAATGTTCTTCATGGGATTCCCTTTGCAAAAAAGTACAAGAGAACCTTTCGTCCTTTTTGACCTGTATTGACGTCTCGCTCATCCGTCAGCACAGCACAATTGTGCAAAAAATGATTGGTTCTAAAAATGAGCGACCGAATTTAATCGTTTTATTGTGATTTGCAACGACTATTTTTAGGCTGGGAATCCCGGTTTTGGATGGTGTTGAGTTATTTCTCACCAATACCAAAACCGAAGCCTATTTCGAAGGAGAGCATACGGTTTTTCACGTCGAAAGCGTTCTCTACGCTTTTGTCGATGGTGGACATACCGATGGCATATTGCACAGAGAACGTCAGCAGGTTTTTGCCCACAGGCACACCCAGTCCACCGCCAAAAATCCAACTCAAATCAGTTTCCTGTGTCGCATCTTTTAAATCGATCTCAGTCAGGCCCTGCCCGGGAATCAATTCATCGGCCTTGGCAGAAACAAGAAAGGACATGCAAGGGCCGCTGAACAGCATTGGCCGAACCGGTGCATCGCCGGCGGGGATGTGCAGCGTAACCAATACAGGCAGGTCAAAATAATTCAATCTTACTCCGGCGTCGTATGTTTGGCCATTATCCTGCACAGGTTGCAGGGCGCCTCTTGCCGAAATTGTTGCGTGTGCCTGCAGAGCAATGAGCGGATTGAGAGGAAAAAGCGCGAACAAACCACCAGACATGCTATTGCGCTTTTCCGCATTGGTGATATCTTTGCCCGCCAGCGTTGCGGAGGTATACCCCAGTTTTGCACCAAGGTATTGCGCCTGTGCACTGGAAAAACAGGCGAACATCAGGCTGACTGAAGCGATCAAGAGCATTTTATTCTTCATAGAAAACCTTTCAGTGTGGTTTGGTAAATTGGTCGATTTGGTGGAAGTCCACTGTGCATCACAAACCGTACTCATTGAGTTGACAAAGATATTTTCTTTTCAAATATTGACAACAATAATAGACCCAGTTTTATCTATGATGTTGGAAAGTAAGTATTAAAAGGTGGTTCCATGCGAAAAATAATGCTGATTTTTTGCCTGCTCGTATTTGTGGCATGCTCGGGCAATTCAAGTGAAAACAACAAGGCTGCGGCCGGTAGCGCACAAGAAAGCAGTGAAATACAACTCCAAAACATCTCGGCCGATTCAGCCTACGCCATGATGCAGCGCAATGCCGATAATCCGAATTTTGTGGTGCTCGATGTGCGTACGCCAGGCGAATTTCAGAGCGGACACCTTGCGAACGCGATCGATATCGATTTCCGCGCCAGCAATTTTAAGCAGAAGGTGGCCGAACTCGACAAGGATAAAACGTATCTGATTCATTGCCGCAGTGGCAATCGCAGCGGTCAGGCGCTGCCGGTTTTAAAAGAACTCGGATTCAAGAAAATCTATCATTTGAACCGGGGCATGATCGAGTGGAATGAACGTGATCTGCCGGTGGTGACCGAGTAAATTGAGCGAGGATAAAATGCTGAAAAAGATCATCAAATGGACGATTTTAGGGGGCGCGCTGGCACTGTTGGCAGCGTGTGGAAGCAACGACCAAAATACCAGGCTGCGCATTTCGGTGATTCCGAAGGCCACTTCGCACGAATTCTGGCAGTCGGTGCATGCCGGTGCGATCAGAGCAGGCAAAGAACTCGATGTTGAGGTCGTTTGGATTGGCCCGGAAAAAGAGGACGACCGGCAGCAGCAAATCGCGCTCATCGACAATCAGGTGATGAACCAGGTCGATGGCATCGTACTGGCTCCGCTGGACAAGGTCGCTGTACTGCGACCGGTGAAAAATGCCGTGACGAAAAATGTGCCGGTGATTATTTATGATTCGAATCTGGAAGGTTCGGAGGATATCCGTACCAGTTTTGTGGCGACCAACAATCGCGAAGGTGGACGTATTGCCGGTGAGCAGCTCGGCAACATGCTCAACGGTTCCGGCAAAGTGGTGTTGCTGCGCTATCTCGAAGGCTCGGCCAGCACCACCAACCGTGAGGCTGGCTTTCTGGAAGCATTGCAGAAATTCCCGGATATCGAGTTGGTGAGTGATGAACAATATGCAGGCGTAACGGTGGCCTCGGCTCAACAAGCCAGCGAAAATCTGCTGCTGCGCTTCACTGGCCCGGACGGTAAGCTCACCATTGATGGCATTTTTTGCCCGAATGAATCCAGCACCTATGGCATGCTGCAAGCTTTGCGCCGGCAACGATTGGGCGGCACAGTCACCTTCGTCGGCTTTGACGCCAGCGAGTCGCTGATCGAAGGCCTGGAATCGCGTGACATCAGCGGGCTGGTGGTACAGAATCCGTTTAAAATGGGCTATATCGGTGTCAAAACCATGGTCCAGCACCTCAAAGGGGAGCCGGTCGAAAAAATCATCGATACGGGCGTTGCGTTTGTCACCCCGGAAAATATGAACGAGCCAGCAATGCAGGAATTGATCAAGCCGGATTTGGATAAATGGCTGAACATGCAATAATGCAGCAGCCCGAAGAAGCGCCGCGTTTGCAGATGCGCGGTATCCAGAAAAGCTTTGGCGCAACGCGCGCGCTCATCGGCGTGGATTTTGATGTGCATGCCCGCGAAGTGCACGCGTTGGTCGGTGAAAACGGCGCAGGCAAAAGCACACTGATGAAAATCCTTTCCGGCGCCCACCAGCCTGACGCCGGCAACATGGCGCTGAATGGCCAGCCGTACCTGCCTCGCAATCCGCTCGATGCGCGCAAACAGGGGCTGGGCATGATCTACCAGGAATTGACCCTCGCCCTCCATCTCTCGGTCGAAGAAAACATTCTGCTCGGCGTTGAACCGCGCGTGATGGGATTTGTCAAGCGTGCCGAAATGCGCCAGCGCAGTGTGGCCGCACTGCAGCAATTGCAGCATGCTGAAATCGATCCATCGATCAAAGTTCATGATTTATCAGTGGGGGAAAGACAGCTCGTGGAAATCGCGCGCTTCCTGGCGGTTGGTTGCCAGGTGCTGGTGTTCGACGAACCGACCAGCAGCTTGTCCCATCGCGACATCGAGCGGCTTTTCGAGATCATTCGCCGTTTGAAAAGTCAGGGCATGTCCATTATCTATATCTCTCATTTTCTTGAAGAAGTCGAGCAGATCGCCGATCGCATTACCGTGCTGCGCGATGGCGCGGTCGCCGGCACGCTGAAAAGAAACCAGGCGGATCGTGCAGAAGTCGTGCGTCTGATGGTCGGTCGCGAGGTCGATGCACTCTATCCGCATGGCCAGCATCAGCGCGGTGAGTTGATTTTGGACATCCGGAATGCGAGCGGGGAAGTCAAGCCAAACGATGCCTCGCTGCAACTGCATCGCGGCGAAGTGCTGGGCATTTGCGGGCTGGTCGGCGCGGGCCGCACGGAGCTGCTGCGTGCCATTTTCGGCCTCGACGCCGTGCGTTCCGGTGACATCAAAGTCGGCGTGTACTCCGGGGCCAGCTCACCGGTACAGCGCTGGCAGCAAGGCGTCGGTATGCTGAGCGAAAATCGCAAGGAAGAAGGGCTTGCTCTCAATTTGACCATCACCGACAATATGACCATGACCAATTTGCAGGATTTCGGGCCGAGTCGGCTGGTACTGCCGAAAAATCAGAGTGCGGCAGCGAGCAAATGGATTGATCATCTCGATATTCGTTGCAGCTCGCCGGATCAGAAAGTTGGTGATTTGTCCGGCGGCAATCAGCAAAAAGTGGCGCTTGCCCGGCTTCTCCAGCACGATGTCGATGTGCTGTTGCTGGACGAGCCGACAAAAGGCGTCGATGTGGCAGCAAAAGCGCGCATTTACCAGATGATCGACCAGCTCGCACAAGGAGATAATGGCCGCGCCTCCAAGGCTATTTTGATTGTCAGTAGCTACTTACCGGAATTGCTCGGCGTGTGCGACCGCATCGCGGTGATGGCCGATGGCCGCCTTGGCGAAAGCCGTCCGGTCGAGGAGTGGGACGAGCACTCGCTCATGCTAACTGCCACGGCCAAAGAGTAATCGATTCCCTGTATTCAGCCCCAGGCAACAAATCCAAACCACCATGAAAAAACCATTTACGTTCAAAATCTTTGCTTGCTTTCTGTTCTTATCGTGGTTCTCGGCCCAGGGCGAAACGGTTTTCTCAACCGGAACATTTCAGCTGGCTATCGATAGACAAGGATCGATCACCCGTTTCGAAGACAGTCGGACCGGTAAAAACTATTTCGCATCGGGTGAGCTTGCCCCACTGCTGTCGATACGCGTCGCGAACAAAATGTACTTGCCGCAAACCGCTGATTTCGATGCCGTTGAACAAGTGCTCACACTCACTTTTAAAAATGATATTCAGGCCAAAATCAAGGCCGTTTCAAAATCCACTCACCTGACATTTGAGCTGATTTCCATTTCAAATCCGGAACAGATCGAGCTTGTGGTTTGGGGGCCGTATCCAACGACAATCAAAAAAATCATCGGTGAAACAGTCGGTGTTGTGCAGAGTGAGTCCTTCGCATTGGGCCTGCAGGCGCTGAATCCCAGGACGCTCGGTGGCTATCCCTGGCAGGAAAATGATCACATGCCGCAGATCGATATTTTTGAACAGGACGATTTTTCCGATCTGAGCACCGAGGGAAAGCGAGGCGTGCTCTATCGTGTCGAAGCGGCCAGACCGACGGATTTCGGCAGCTCATTGCAAGCGTTTTGCCGCAACCGAAACCGCGAGCGGGTAATCGCCAATTGGGATCATGAAAAATACACTGCGCCACCTTTTGACGATGGTGGCGTGATCGGCTCTAAAATCGCGCTGTTCGGCTGCCCGGTCGAGAAAACGCTGCAAACGATTGGCGTGATCGAGCAAGCGGAAGGTTTGCCGCACCCGATGATCGATGGCGAGTGGGGCAAAACCGCCCGTTCCGCTTCGGCGGCATACCTCATTCTGGATTTCGGCGAAGAGGACATCGAGCAGGCTCTGGCCGTCACTCGAAAGTCCGGCCTGCGCTATCTCTACCATTCCGAGCCCTTCGCAACGTGGGGGCATTTCGAGCTCAGAAAAGAGTTTTTCCCGAACGGCGCGGCGAGCCTGAAAAGCTGCGTCGACCAAGCCGTTGCGCAGGGAATCATGCTCGGCGTACATACGCTGTCCAATTTCATCACGCCGAATGACACATACGTCACGCCGGTGCCGGACGCTCGCCTTGCCAAAGTTGGAAGCAGCGTGCTCACTTCCGCCATCGATGCAGAGCAGTCGGAAATCCCCATCGAATCGCCTGATTTTTTCAACCAATTTAAGAATAATCACCTGCGCACGGTGGTGGTCGGCAACGAACTGATTCGCTACGGCACCGTTTCGCCAGCCGCGCCGTGGAAATTGCTCGACTGCCAGCGCGGCGCCTTCGGGACGGAAGCTGCCGCGCATGCAAGAGGCGCAGCCATCAGCAAGCTCGCCGATCACGGCTACAAGGTTTTTTTGACCAATCCCGAACTGAGCATCGAAATGGCGCAGAACATTGCGGCGCTGTTCAATCAAACCGGCTTGCGACAAATTTCCTTCGATGGCCTTGAAGGCAATCGCTCGACCGGCATGGGCAATTACGGCGAGATTCTGTTCACCAAAACCTGGTTCGATCATCTGAATGGCGAAATCAAGCAGCACTACATCGCCGATGCCAGCCGCACCTCGCACTTTTTCTGGCACATTTACTCGCGCATGAATTGGGGCGAGCCGTGGTATGCCGGATTTCGCGAAAGCCAGACCGAGTATCGCTTGAAAAACCAGAGATATTTTCGACGAAATTTGATGCCCGCCATGCTCGGCTGGTTCAAAATGATGCCCGAGACCAGCATCGAGGATATCGAATGGATGCTGGCGCGCTCGGCGGCTTTCAACGCCGGCTATGCCTTCGTCACCAGCTACTCGACCATCGCGCAAAATGGCCATGCCGAGGCGATTTTGCAGCTTTTGGGCGAGTGGGAAAAGGCGCGCATGGCGGACGCATTTTCCAGCGAGCAACAAACGCGCATGGAAGACATTAAAAATGAATTCCGTCTCGAAACGATTGGTGCGCGTTCCTGGAATCTCTATCAAGTGTACTCGTTCAAATTCAGGCACGAGAAGACGGTTCGGCAGCCTGGCGAACCGCTTTATTCAAGTTTCAATTTTGAGAATCCTGCTGCCGGGCAAGCGATGGAGTTCACCCTGACCGCCGTCGATACGGACATTCGCCAAATCAAAATGGAGCTGGACAATTACAGGGAAATATCGCTGCCTGTGGAGCTGAAGGCTGGAGAAACACTCAAATATGAGGGTGGCAACACAGCCACGCTTTTCAGTAAAACCTGGCAAAAGCTTGGCGAAATCGCCATCGACGCGTCGGCGCTGACCGTTGCGCCCGGCGAGCACATGCTAAACTTCGATTGCCAATTTTCCGGCAGCAAAGAGGCGGTAGCCAAGCTGGCAATTCGATTTTTTGATGCAGCGGAGAGAATTGTAGACAGAGTAGATGAATAGTTTTTCTGCTAAAATGATGCATACTGGGAAATCCTTTAATTGAGCAAAAAGTGAGGGGAATCATGATGAACTATTTTCATGACGGCCAATTCAGATTATTCACGCTGAGTCTGAATGTGTTTCTGAACGTTTGTGCGATTGATATTATCTTTGCACAAGATTTCTGGCAGGCGCTTCCCGGACCTTATGGCGGCAGTGTCCGAGAAATTGTTGAGCATCCAAGTGGTGCGTTGTTCGCCGGTACCGATGGCGGCTTGTTCCGCTCGATGGATAATGGTGACAACTGGCAACGCATGCCGCTCGGGCTTGATGTCGGCGATTTCCGCCATTTGTATGTCACCTCCTGGGGCGATGTCTGGGCATGGACGCTATGGCCGCCTTATGATCAGGTTTTTCGTTCGCAAGATGGCGGTGATACCTGGCAGCTTATACGAAATTTGCCAAATAATTTCAACGGCCTGCTGGCTGATGACAAAGATGGAAACTTGTATAATATGGCAGGGGACGCCGGTATCTATCAATCCGTCGATCGCGGCGAAACATGGGCACAATTTGCCTTGAATGGGCAGCGGATTTATCAGTTTTTCACGACCTCCGGCGGATCATGGTTTGCCTCTGCTGAGAATGGCATCTTTCGAACAAAAGATCAAGGAGCGAGTTGGCAGTATGAAGAATTGCAGAGCTCGGCTTTGCATGATTTTATTGAGAGCCCAGATGGCTACATTTTTACCCGAAGTCAAGAACTGGGTCTATTTCGCTCTGATGACAATGGGGCGAGTTGGCAACCGATAAATGAAGGTATTCCTGCTTCACGCTATGTCGAAGCGTTAGTTTTGCAATCATCTGGGCGGCTTCTTGCCGGCCAATCCGGCAATGGCGTATATTATTCTACAAACAATGGTGAAAGCTGGCAACATCTTGGCTTGGCGCAACGGTCAATTGTTTCGCTTGCAGCCAAAAAAAACGGCGATATTTTTGCGGGTACGGTGAGCGAGGGAATTTACCGATCCGAAGATGACGGAAATTCGTGGCAGCAAATCAATACCGGGATCAATGCGGCACGCATTCGGCAATTGCAGGCAAAATCACAGGGTGAAATTTTTGCTGTCATAGCCGATCACAGCCTATACCGTTCGAGGAGCAACGGCTTCGATTGGGAGCTCATCCCCACAACAAATCTTGGACAGATAAAGGTCGATCCTGAAGATACGTTGTGGGCATTGACGTATCCGGATATCATCATCGCACCGGACGATCCTGCAAATATGCGTAAAGTCAACTTTTTGCCATCAAACCGGTCAGCCATTGCCATTACATTTACACAAAAATATGGTGTGATCGTTCTCTCTTCGTCGAGAGAGATTTACAATTCAATGGATCGGGGAAATACCTGGCAACGTCGAGGAGCGCTTGCCGATTCGATTCGATTTGAACAAATGACAAGCAATATATTATCTCATTTGTATGTCAGGACGCTCGGAGATGTCTACTACTCGAAAGATGGTGGTATAAATTGGGAAAGAATCTACCCGGAAAGTCCACACGGAGGTGTGCGTGACATCGTTTCTGATGCGCTTGGGCGTATTTATGTTACCACTTCAGAAGGATTGCTTCGATCAAGCGAACCTTTTAGAAACTGGGATAATTTGTTGCCCGAGCAATCGGCTCGCCTTATCGCGATTTCATCAACCGGCGCCTTGGCTATAACGACGAATTGGCATCAAATATTTTTTTCAACGGACAACGGTGCCAAATGGCATTCGGAACAATCCGGAATCGGAGAGCAGGTTTTTTGGGCTCTCCTTATATCGCCGGAAAATTATATTTATGCAGGCACGCAAGCTTTTGGTGCTTTTCGCACAACTCAAAAGCTGGCATTGCAACCTGAGCGTTTTTCGCTGACAAAAAGTTTTCCCAATCCTTTTAATGCCATGACCAATATCCAGTTTACACTTGCTGAAACTGGTTACACCCAAGCGGTAATTTATAATATTCTGGGGCAGGAAGTTGAAACATTGGTGGATATGGAACTACCTGCTGGCATTTATACTGTTTCGTGGCAACCATCCGGCGTGCCCAGCGGGCTTTATCTTTGTCGGTTGAAAACGACAAAAGGGATTGAAACAACAAAACTCTTATTGGTGCGATAGTAATCAAAGCTCTAAAAACAAAGAACAAAGGACTCCTACCACACATGATCGACCAAGTCTCACTTTCAAACAAAAGCCTGCTTCGCATGGCGACGCGGCATCTCAATAAATTTGGCTCCGTGTTGGCGCTGGCGCTGGTTTTTGCCTTCTTTGCGACACTCAACGCGAAAATGGCGTCGTTGGCCGCACTTGAAACCATGGTGCAGCAAACCGTGATCGTCGGCATGGCAGCACTCGGCATGACATTGGTGATCATCTCCGCCGGCATCGATTTGTCGGTCGGCTCGATCATCGCTTTTGCCTCGGTGGCTGTCGCTTCGCTGATCGACAGTGTCGGCTTATCGCCCGGGCAGGCGGCGATCGGTGCGCTGCTGGCAGGCACGGCCTGCGGGCTGGTCAATGGCTTGCTGATCGCACGGCTGCGGATTGTGCCGTTCATCGTCACACTGGGCATGCTTTTGGTCGTGCGCGGGCTGGCGAAAGGCTTGGCGAACAGCATGCCGATCAACGTCGGTGGCACCTGGCTGAGCGATTTGCTGGCAACGCTGCCGGCGGATCAAAAATGGCAATTAGTACCGCCGGGTGCCTGGCTGATGCTGCTAATTGCGCTGTTGGTCGGTGGATTTTTGCGCTACACCCAGCTCGGACGCCATGTTTTTGCCGTCGGCTCGAATGAGCAAACGGCGCGGTTGTGTGGCGTGGCTGTCGAACGCGTCAAGATTTTTGTCTATGCCGCTTCCGGTTTTTTTGCCGGCTTTGCAGGATTGATGCTGATGTCGTATCAGGAACAGGGCGATCCGACCGGTGCGCTCGGCCTCGAACTCGATGTCATCGCGGCGGTGGTGATCGGCGGCGGCAGTCTCTCCGGCGGCGAAGGCTCGATTTTCGGCAGCCTGATCGGCGCGATGATCATGACCGTGATTCGCACCGGCTGTCAGCTCAACGGCTGGCCGACATGGGTTACGCAGGTGGTCACCGGCGCGGTAATCGTCATCGCCGTTGCGGTCGACCGTTTCCGCCATCGGCAACAGGCTTGATTTTTTGCGGAGTTTTGTTGTTGGCTTTTGGCCTTTAGCTATTGGATGAATGCCCAACTGCTAAAGGCCAAAAGCCAAAAGCCAACAGCCTCACTCAAAGGAACACCCAATGTCACCAAACACAGTGCTGCATATCCACCCGATAGACAACATCGCCGTTGCGCTGCGCGATCTGCCTGCCAACGACCGTGTCCGCATCGACGGCAGTGATGTTCAATTACAGCAGGCGATCCCGGCCAAACACAAATTTTGCCTGAACGACATCGCGGTTGGTGAGCCGCTTATGATGTACGGCGTACGCGTCGGCACGGCGACTGAGGCGATTCCGGCTGGCGGTTTGATCGCCGTCGAAAATTGCGTGCACGCTGCCGAGCATTATGCGCGCCGTGTACCAGCGCAGCCTTGGCAAGCTCCCGAGGTGCAGCAGTGGCAAGGTACAACCTTCATGGGTTATCACCGCGAAGATGGTCGGGTTGGCACGGCCAATCACTGGCTGGTGGTGCCGCTGGTGTTTTGCGAAAATCGCAATATCCGCATCTTGCAGGCCTCGCTGAGTGACGCGCTGGGCTACGCCACCGATCGCGCTTTCAGCGTCGATGTGCGCGAGCTGGTGGATGGCTATAAAAAGGGCGCAACCGCCGAGCAGCTTTTGCAAGCTGAAATCATCCATTCGCGCGAGCAACAGCGACAGGCACGACCTTTTCAGCATGTCGACGGCATTAAATTTTTAACCCACGAAGGCGGCTGCGGCGGCACGCGCCAGGATGCTGAAGCGCTGTGCGAGTTGCTGGCAGGCTATATCACCCACCCGAATGTGGCGGGAGCAACCGTCCTCAGTCTCGGTTGCCAGCACGCCCAAATCGAGCTTTTGCAGCGCGCGATCGACAAGCGTGCGCCGGGTTTTGCCCGCCCGCTTTATTTGCTCGAACAGCAAAAAAGCCGCTCGGAGCGCCAGTTTATCGAACAAGCGGTCAAGCAAACGTTTCTCGGTTTGATCGACGCCAACGCATGCCAGCGCCAGCCGGCACCGCTGAGCAAACTGATTGTCGGCCTCGAGTGCGGTGGCTCGGATGGCTTCTCCGGCATTTCCGCCAACCCGGCGCTCGGCCATGCTTCCGACCTGCTGGCAGCGCTCGGCGCAACCACGATTTTGTCAGAATTTCCGGAACTGCACGGCGTCGAGCAGGAATTGATCAATCGCTGCGTGAGCGATGCGGTGGCCGACCAATTTGCCGGATTGATGCGAACGTATGGCGAACGCGCACAGGCTGTTGGCTCGGGTTTTGAAATGAATCCGTCGCCCGGCAACATCAAAGACGGCCTGATTACCGATGCCATGAAGTCAGCTGGCGCCGCGCGCAAAGGCGGCAGCTCACCGGTCACCGATGTGCTCGATTACACCGAGCCAGCAACCTGCCCCGGCCTCAATCTGCTGTGCACCCCCGGCAACGACGTTGAGTCGACCACCGCGCTGGCTGCGTCGGGAGCCAATGTGATCGTGTTCACCACCGGCCTCGGCACCCCCACCGGCAACCCGGTCGCCCCCGTGCTGAAGGTATCGACCAACACCACGCTTTACCAACGCATGCGCGACATCATCGACATCGACGCAGGGCCGATCATTGCCGGCGAGGCGACCCTTGCCAGCAAGGGTGAAGAGATTTTGGAAGCGATTATCCAGACTGCCAGCGGGGTGTTCACTCCTGCCGCCGTTCGTCTCGGTCAGGACGATTTTATCCCATGGAAACGAGGCGTGTCGCTATGAAAAGATATGCTTTGGCGCTCGATTTAAAAGATGATCCGGAACTGATCGCGCAGTACAAACAATGGCACCGCCAAATCTGGCCGGAAATTGAAGCGTCGATCAAAAATGCCGGTATTCAAAAAATGGAAATCTATCTGGCCGGCAATCGCATGTTCATGCTCATGTACACCGATGACGATTTTTCCTTTGAACGCAAGGCCGAGATGGATGCAGCCAACCCGAAAGTGCAGGAGTGGGAAACGCTGATGTGGCGGTTTCAGCAAAAGCTGCCGTTCGCGAAAGAGGGCGAGAAGTGGGTGCTGATGGAACAGATTTTTGAGTTGTGAGAGATTTTGAACAGGATTTACGTGATTTACCGGATTGAAAATGCCTCCTTGATAGGGGCATGACGTGTCTCATGCCCATGCATGCCGAACTGCGTAATAACACGAAATCCCTCAATCCTGTTATCCCGTCTAATAAGGTAGGAAAGCCATGTTTGATTTAACCGGAAAAGTCGCCATCGTCACCGGCGGTGGCAGCGGTATTGGCGAAAGCATTTGCCACGTATTCGCCCAAAATGGCGCGGAAGTCTGTGTGCTCGACATCAATTCGGCAGCCGGTGGGCAGACCGCACAAGCGATCCGCGAGGCTGGCGGCAAAGCCGATTTTTATGCTGCCGACGTCACCGATCAGCAGGCGATCATCGCGTTGTTTGAGCGCATCTTTGAGCAAAAGGGTCAGCTCGATATTTTGGTCAACAATGCCGGTGTTGCCCACATCGGTACGGCGGAGAGCACCAGCGAGGCGGATTTTGATCGTATTTACAACGTCAACATCAAGGGCGTGTACAATTGCCTGAAGGCTGGTGCGCCGCTGATGAAAAAGAGTGGCGGCGGCGCGATTTTGAATTTGGCCTCGATTGCTTCCACCCTTGGCCTGCCTGACCGCTTTGCCTACTCGATGAGCAAGGGCGCGGTGCTGTCGATGACCCTGACCACCGCCCGCGATTTCATCAAAGACGGCATCCGCTGCAACTGCGTCGCGCCGGCACGGGTGCACACACCGTTCGTCGATAATTTTTTGGCGAAAAATTACCCCGGCCGCGAGCAGGAAATGTTCGAAAAGCTGGCCAAAACCCAGCCGATCGGACGCATGGCCAAACCGGTGGAGATCGCTGCGCTGGCGCTCTACCTGTGCTCCGACGAAGCCAGCTTCATCACCGGCAGCAGTTTCCCGATCGACGGTGGATTTATTAACTTGAATACCTGAACTCTGAGCTTTTTAAATTGAGGACAAAATGAAACTGATTCGATTTGGTGCGCCGGGTGCGGAAAAGCCCGGATTGATTTTGGACGATGGCACGCGCATCGATGCGAGCGCGTTTGGTGAGGATTATGACGAGCGGTTTTTCGCCGCGGATGGTTTGCAGCGCTTGCAGGCGTGGGCGAGCGCGAACGCCGCTTCCGCGCCGCATGTACCAGAAAACACCCGGCTGGGGCCGCCGCTTTTCCGGCCTTCCAAGCTGATCTGCATTGGGCTGAATTACCGTAAGCATGCCGAAGAAAGCAATATGGCGATCCCGAGCGAGCCGGTGATTTTTTTCAAAGCCACCTCATCGATTTGCGGGCCGAACGATGATCTGATTTTGCCGCGCGGCGGTGACAAAACCGACTGGGAAGTCGAGCTGGCCGTGGTGATCGGCAAGCGCGCCAGCTACGTCAGCCGCGAGCAGGCGATGCAGCATGTGGCGGGCTACCTGCTGCACAACGATTACAGCGAACGCGCCTTTCAATTGGAGCGTGGCGGCCAGTGGGTGAAGGGCAAAAGCTGTGATACCTTCGCTCCGCTGGGTCCGTTTCTCGCCACCCGGGACGAAGTTGCGGATCCGCACAATTTGCGTTTGTGGCTGAAAGTGAACGGTGAAATGCAGCAGGACGGCAACACCAGCGATTTCGTCTTTGATGTGCCGGAAGTGGTGAGTTATGTGTCGCAATTCATGTCGCTGTTGCCGGGGGATGTGATCTCGACCGGGACGCCAGCGGGAGTGGGCTTCGGACAGCAGCCGCCGGTTTATCTCAAAGCTGGCGACGTGGTCGAGCTCGGCATCGACGGTCTGGGTGCGTCACGGCAGGTGGTGAAGAAGCGCTGACGAGTGTTTTGGTTGCGTCGGATTTTGATTTGTTCGGGCGAATTAAATATTTTTAGCGGTTTGCACGAACGATTTCGGGTGTTTGGCCTGTCCAGGCACGGAACGCTCGAAAAAACGAATTCGGCTCTTCATACCCCAGCAAAAAGGAGATCTCTGCACTGGTATAGTCCGTTGCGGAAAGGTAATGACGCGCCAATTCTTCTCGCAGTTCATCCAGTATTTTCTGAAAAGTTGTTCCTTCTTCTCTCAGTCGGCGTTGCAAGGTTCGATTGCTAATGGCTAATTTTGAGGCAGTATACGCCATGGAATAGTGGCCACTCGCTAACATTTCAAGCAAGCATGCCCGTACCCGGTCCCGAAATGAAGCCTCTTGGGTCAGGTCTTCCATTCGTTTGTCGAAAACCGGCTCCAGGATAGCCCACATAGCATGATTTACAGTCAGAAATGGCTTCTGGGCGTCTTCTGCGAAAAATGTCACCCTGTTGACTTCATCACGCCTGATTCGTGTCTGAAAAAACGTCTCGTATGCATCCAATTCAGGCAAATCAATGCTAACGTGAACAGTTTCAGGAATAACTTGCGCGCGGGTAGCAATGCGAGCCAGTTCAACCCAGAACACGAGCTCAAAAGCAACAAAGAGCGTGGGCAGGGAACCGTTTTGTGGCAATCCGGCAAAAGTTAAGATTGTTTGCCGATCATTCTGCTCAGTATACATGCGCACCGGGGCGACAATGGGTTTGTAATGCGCAATGCGCTTGAGAGCGATATTCAAGTTATTGCTGCTCAAAAAAGCGATGATGGCCGGGGCGGCAGTGTTCGCGCTGATCGTTTTGGCCAACTGCAAAGCCAAAGCTGGCTCATTTTGGCTTGCATGAGCCAGCCCATCCCAGAAACGATAATACTCATCCGCTGTGACGGCAGGTGTTTTGCGGAGCAGCAAATCCAAAGGCAATTGGGCATGTTTCAACACATCCTGAACAGATATGTCCAGATTTTTCAACAATGCCGGCCATCCTTTTTCCAGATTATATTTTGCACTGTAGAGTTCTGTCATTTCATTCACTAAAGATTACATGTAAAACTTGAGGCTGATTTAAAATTTTTCGAGGTGGCAAAAAATTATCTTCATGGTGAGCGCCGTCGAACCATGAAGATTTTGAGCCTGTCGTGCTGGAGTTTCCATTCGCCCTCGACTGCGTTCGGACTGAAGAATTCGATATTTTGCATATATTAAACACACATTTGCCATGCAGTTGATACATTTTACCCGTTGTGCGAATGAAATAACCTGAATTCGATGTAAAAAGCAGAATACAATAATTGTGCTTCGACTTCTTAAAGTCCCCCTTCAAAGGGAATAAGATGTGTTTTTGCACAAAACGTACTCTGGTTTTCTTAGATCGAACTCACGTTAAACAGGCCGTTGATGAGCACAAAATGGCCCAAATTGTCATGCCGGAGGCATCTATTTTGACGTTTCCGCGGAATATAGCGAAGCTTCCTCATGATACCGAATAGATTGATCCTGAATGACAAGGGTACTTATTTTTAGATAAAAACAACAGTTTACCCAAAAGGACTATCGCAAAAACAATTCGCACAACGCGTTATATTTTCGTTCTGTCAAGCATCCTTTGTCGGGTCTCCGGAACGCCAGGCCACACCTTCTCCTCTATCCATCTTTGCGATGGCAGCCATGTCCTCATCATCGATTTCAAAGCCGAACAAGTCGATATTCTGCCGAATTCTTTCCGCGTTGGCACTTTTGGGCAGGACGGCATAGCCCATTTGAATGCCCCATCTGAGCAGAACTTGTGCCTCTGAAACACCATATTTTTTTGCCATTGCCTTGAACGGCGAATCCGAGACGGCACCATCAGCTTTCATCTGCTCCGTTTTGGCGCTTGCCTGCCCTTCGGCATCTCGCCAGCTCGAAAGCGGCAGCAGGCTGCTATAAGCGATAATAGAAATGTCGTTCTCGGTCAGGTACGAGACCAAGTCCGGTTTTTGCGACCACGGATGAAGCTCGATTTGGTTGGCATCGGGTAGCGGGAGTCCGGCGGCTTTGATTTCTTCGATGTGGGTCTCGTTAAAGTTGCTGACGCCGATGGCTCTGGCCTTGCCCTGTCGGCGCAATTCGATCAGAGCCTTCCATTGCTCCAGCCTCTTCGACTTGGCGAACGGGGCATGAATCAAATAAAGGTCGACGTAATCGAGCCGCAGCTTTGCCAGGCTGGCATTCAACGATTCAATGATCGATTCGTACGTTTTCAGCGGTTGTCCCCACGCTTCATTTCCGGGGTAGAGCTTTGTGGTGACAAAGATCTCATCTCTTGAAATGCTCAATTCTTCTACCGCTGCTTTGATTCCTTCGCCGACACCATTCTCATTGCCATAACCTTCCGCCGTATCGATATGCCGGTAGCCCGCACGAATGGCTTGGTGCACCAGGGATGGCGCATCTTCATCCGCAATAAGGTAGGTGCCGAATCCAACCATCGGCATCTTAATGTCTTTTGTTAAATTGAAATATTTTTGCCGGGTTTGCATTGTTGCTCCTTGACTTGTTCCTGTAAACTTTGATTTGACGAACGCAATATAAATCCGTTAAGCCTATTTTTAGCTATCTTATCACGCCGGATTTATATCCGATCACGCCAGGGATTTTGAAATGCGATGGCCAAGGTCAATTTTTCTCCAGTTGATATTTTGTCGAGTCAGGCAATTTGTGCTTCAGGGCTGGGCAAGGCACGGCAAATGGTGAGGAGTAGTGTCTAAGCTGTGACGATTTTTTTTTGTCGGTTGAATTAATTGCTTTTAACGCCTGAGTTCACCTGCATTTTGGAGCGCAGCGGAAAAATGTCAGGTGCAACGATTTGTTATACATTTTTCAATATACTTCTCTACAACATGGCGATGTGCATGGCTTTAAGCGTTGGCATTTTCAGTCAGTTCGTTTAATTCCTTTTTCTTTCTCTCCACATACAAAGCCACGTTCTTTATTACCAATTTGTGAATGGCAGAAATTACAGTCTCCATAGTTTCATAGTCAGGTTTTCCATTTTTTACTGGTAGCGAAATATTTAATGCGTCAGCGTCCTTTGCATAAAAGTTTCTACCGTAGTTAAACTGTCCGTTGTATGATGATTTGTGAATTGCAGCAGTCACAAAGACGGAAGCGTTTTTTGGAAGTTTGTCGGTATGAACAACCGCAATATGGTCGTCTCCGCCATATTTAAAGTTTCTGTATTTGGCTGAACCAAACATATCAATAGTTGTAGTGTTAGCAGGAAAAACTTCTACTTTATTTCCAATGTATGCAGAGAATCCTTCATCTGTTTCACCCGCTGTAATAAAAGGCAAATCACCTTGTAATCTATCAGCACTCTTCAAGCGTTTACCACGTGTTGATTTTCCATAAAGTCTTTCAATGTTGAATATATTCCATTTGAGATTTTCAAAATTTTCTAACGCTTGCGTTTCTTCCTTGGTTAATTCGTAATCAGTCAAATTGCTGGATAATAAGGCTGATTCTGTGTTCACGGCTTTATCTGTGTTTAACAGGGTTCCCAATATTTGATTTTTAAGCAGAGAACTCAATTCCCAAGAAATGTAATTACTTATTGTTCTTCTAAAATCTTCTAAACTTGGTTTAAGGTCAACTGGAGCCGACTGATTCCAATCGGCTCCATTATTCGGGTCAATATGATATTCGTAATATTCCCTTTCAGAAAAAATTTTGAGTTTACTTTTCCCAAAACGAACTAAGTCGATTACTTCTTGATATCGTTCTTTGGCTTGGTCTGTATCTTTTAAGTTGTTACTTGCTTTTTTTCGGTTGGCTCTAGTATATCCATCATTTGTAAAGTCAATGAATTTGACTATATCATCTTTATGATGCTTTTCATTTACCTTGAAAACATAAATGTTTGTATTCACGCTTGATTTGCCAATGAAAATATCAACTGGCATTTTGATACTAGCCAAAAGCGTGTGTTTAGATAAAATCCGTTTATTGTAATCAACGGCTTTTCCTGAACCTGATGAATTTTGAATAATGATTGCAGCATAACCTTTATTCATCATATTCAATGCCTTTTCGACAAAATTCATCCCGTTTCCAGAAGCAGAATATGGTGGATTTAAGATAAAAGCATCAGCAGGGAATTTGGTGTCAAGTTTTCCAAAACAATATTTCCCGTCAAAGTCTTTAATTGAGTCGGTGTTCAAAATGTTAGAACTACCGTCACCCATTAAAATCATATTGAGAATTGCTAACATATAAACACTAGAAAGCAACTCTAAACCAAGTAATTGTTCGGCTTTGATTTGGGCTTCTTTTTTTGCGAGTTCATCTGGCGACTTAATACTATTTTTTGCATCAATTAGCATTTCGTTCATTGCAGCAACTAATAAACCTGCTGAACCTGTTGCAAAATCCCATACATACGAATCTTTGTTTACCCTAGCCAATTTGACTAAGAGAGAAGCAACATAAGCGGGTGTAAGTACAACGTCATTTAACTTGTCTTGAGAAAAGCCCAACCAACCGTACATTTCATTGAATAGTTTACCTGTAAAGTCAGTTGTTAAACCAATTTTGTAGTAGATACCTAAATCATCAACAATCTTGGTAAAGACTCTTTTTAGTTGGCTTTCTCCTTCTTGAACTCTGTTTATATTTTCCGTTAAAAGTGTGTTGGAGAGAGTTCTTACAATGAGTTGCCTTTTTTCTTCTGGAAGTTCTTTATGACTTAAAAATGATTCTATCTTCTTAATCATTAAATCGCCATCTCTATATCCTTTTTCTGTTGATGATTTTAAGTCTGCTTTTTCAAGCGGTGCAACTTTGCCTGAAATTCCAAGTGTAGCGATAATTGATGCAGCCACCAAGTAAACACGGTCATTTTCTCCTAAGCCTTTTTCATTTTGGTAAATGTCATTGTTAAGTTTTACAAGGCTTTGGTCAATTTCTCTTTCTCGTTGCTCTTTTAGCTTGTCAAGTTCTTCCTGTGAAAGTTGAAGCGTTTTTACTGTCTCAATAAATGCGTCAAAATTCTTAGGTGCTAAAAATGAAAAGTCGGTGTAGTCACCAATTCTCTGGCCTGCTCCCAAATTGCTTTTTGAAACATAGTAAACGCCTATTTCATGATGAATTTTACCTGCTTCATCTTTGTATCCTGTCATTCCGATAGCGATAATGTCGGTGTAGCTTGTATGATGAAGCAAGGCGTTGGCGTAATGAACCGCCCCGTTTACTGCAAACGAGTTTATGTTTTTGAAGTAAGGTTCATTTTTAGAAGTTCTATTTTCAACTTGTCCGTCTTTATCAAGTTTTACGAGTTTGTCTTTGTAGCCTTTGTACTCAATAAGTACAGGATAGAAGTCTAAATCTTTGTCTTGAAGTAATATTTTGGAATCTGGTCTATTTGCTCCGGCTCCGCCATTTTTGGTGTAGTAGTCAGAAAGGGCTTTGTCAATTTCTGCATTGACTGACTCCTGCTCTAATTTGTAAGGTAGTTTATATTTTTTTAGCCATCCGTTTGCTAAGTCTGCAATATTTGGTTCTATTGATTGTGCCATTGTTCATTTCCTTCAATTAGCAAACTTTTGTATGATCTCATTTTTATATCTCTTCCTCTCTTAATGTATAACGCCAGCCGTAACCGGCGCATTTGTAGTGAGCGCAGCGAGCGTAAAATGCGTCCGAGTTGACGGCCTTGTTAGCCATTTATTGAACCGTTGACTCTTTCAAGATGACCATTTCTGAGATGAATCTCATCAGAGGAACCTCTTTAACCAAAGATCGATCATCCTTAAATGGAGTGTATTTGCTTTTCTCTCCATCTTTGCTGTGGACTAGTGCATTTCTCGTGGAGTAAATGCGCTTGGTTAGTGATTTATACACCTGTTCGATATCCGTGCTGTCGAAATCTACTTCGACACCGGCGGAGAAATCGACTTTATTGACACGATAGAATTCAATAAGAGTATCGTCGTAAGCTTCCAATTTCTGTTTGAGCTCGTTCAAATCAACAAACTTCACAATACAGAGGCGAAGCGCCTCGACTTCACTAAAAGTTATTGTTTCACTGCGGATTTGTAGTGCGCGCTTTATCGAATTGATTAATTGCCCAATATCCTTCTTTCGCTTATAAGAAAAACCGGGATCGGTGATAGACGACCGAACTGATTCGATTAGATCATCGTTAAACACCGATTCAAAGAAATGCTCCAGCACGTGATAGTAGGATAAATATTCAATTACAGGATTATCAGTAGAAACTGCTAGAAGGTAATGTTGAACTAGATCTTCAGTATACGATCTTCTCGGAGGGTCCAATTCTTCAGTGCGAGAGCGCCGCATTCGATTGATGCGACCTCTGCGTGCAATCTCTTCAAGAAGCCTTTGTGGGACCAACGCAACATCAAGGTTATAGCCCACATGGAAAAGAAAAGAATGCGTAAGCTTTGAAAACTGTGTTGGTGATGTCCGCTTATCGCTGTAAATCTTGAGCGTCATCAACCTAAACGTCGTTAGCCTGATGTAATCGAAGGGCGAAAGCCCACCTTCTTCTTGTAATGCTCGATCTAAACGAGGGCCGTGGAAAAAGCCCATTCGGAAATCTCTTGGCGACAATTTGCGCTTCATTTCATTTAGCAACCAGACAAGGTAACTGTCTGAGGCTGCTGATAAGACGTAATTCAGCCCGGCTTCCTCATTTTCAACTTCGATTTTATCATCACGAAGTCGGCGAACTGGAATAGAGGATTCTTCCCTTACGATGATTTCATATTGGTTTTCACCGAATAAGGCAGTTTCTTCATGTATCCCAAATGCAGTCAGGTTTCTTTCAATTTCCTCAAGGGCGTTTTTTTCTAGCACGAGATTAATGCCGTCTCTTATGTCCACCTCGAAAATATATCTCTCATCTTCTTCTGTGGGAGTTGCACGGCAATACTCGGTAAGCAACGTGATTATTTCTTCTCTGCTTGGAACTTCTTCCATATTCGTTCTCTTTTTGTGGCTAACTATGAATATACAGTCTGTATAAATCTATTCGCACAGACAGCTTGCTTCTGTATAAGACAATACGCAACTTGCTGGTATGCTCTGTTTAAAGCATTTTTTTTCAATAGGTTGTGCCCAGATTTTTGTGTTGGAAATGCCGGTTTATACAGACTGCATAAACCAGATTAAACATATTGACTGAGTTACGAATAGCTTGCCCGAAATTGTTCATCAGATTTGAATATAGCCCGTTGTGCAAATGAAATAAGCCGTTGATGAGCACAAAATGGCCCAAATTGTCATGCCGGAGGCATCTGTTTTGACGTTTCCGCGGAATATAGCGAAGTTTCCTCACGATGCCGAATGGATTCATCCTGAATGACAAAGGTACTATTGTTACATAAAAACAATGGTTTATCTAAAATGGCTATCGCAAAAACAATTCGCACAACGCGTTTGAATATATCATTATTTTTCATTGTATAGCCAGAATTCCCACCGCATTTTGCTCCCATTTGCGAATCTGAGGTAAAAGTGAATAATCCCCATGTCATGAATATGCGCAAAATAGTAAACCTTCGTGCTTAAATCAAACAGCATCAGTCCGAGCACAGTCTGCTCATTTCCCCAGGCATAAATAAAAATGGCATTGCGGTCTCGCCAAATCACAAAGATGTTCTCTCAATTGCCTCGAGACGCAGAGCACCCTTGCATGGCGCGTCCCCAACTGCTAAATCGTTGAAAATAGGTTCTGCAAAAAGGCAAAAAACGCACATTAAATTTCTACTACATCCGCTGCCACTTAATTCTCGTATAGGCGATGCGGAAGCCGTGGCGTTCGGCGTTGCGTTGCGAGGCGCTGCCGGGTTGGGCGCACATCATTGCAATATCACAACCTTGCCCGGCGGCATAGCGCAGGCGCGCGTCGAGCAGGGCCAGTTGCGCACCCTGTTTGCGCGCTTCCGGAATGGTGCAAGCCCCGGCCAGCAGCGCCACGCCTTCGGAAAGGCTCAACGCACCGGTGGCAACCGGCTGACCGTCGAGCTCGGCCAGGAAAGAGACGCCATCTTCACGCCATGTGCTGATTTGCGCCAGACCGGACAAAAAATCGCTGAACTCGGGGTATTCGCTCCAGCCCTTCACGGTGACCTGCGCCCACAACTCGCCTTCGTCCTCTTTGATCGGATGGACTTCGATGCGGCTTTTGACGGACTGTACGGCGGGCAGATTGCGTCCGATTTTTCGAAACATCACACTGGTAAACTCGATGGGACGATAAGCCCGCTCATTGAGCAGTTTGAGTAAAGACGCTTCTGCCAACGGACTGACTTCGTGAAAGACCGGCGCTCCCCGCTGCTGAAAAAAATCTTCGATGTCTTCGAACTCGGAAGCTGAAACCGGTTCAAACAGGCCGAGTCCAAAGGTTTGCGTCAGCGGCGAATCAACACCATCGAACATGGCATAGGCGCCGGCAACTTCGCGCCACTGCGCACCGCTTTGGGGGGCAAGCCGGGCCCTGGCCTCGACAAATTTGGCATTGCTGTGCGCTTCCGCCCGCTCGAGCCGCCGGGACAAAGCCAGATCGGAGAAGAGATGATGCTTTTGATGTGGTTGCATTTTTGCTCATTTCAATGAAGGTACAGGAGTGCTGGTCAGATCGACTTCGGCAAAATTCATTTGGGCGAAGGATCTTTTTGTGTCGTGTGGCGTCAATCCCGCCAGTGGGCGCTGTCTAAATTGGCGTATAAAATCTGTGAAGTCAAGCAATTTGCGGCGAAGCAGAACCACTTGAGATCGCTGGAAGGCCGCTGGGCTGTTTTTGGGCGGCAAAGTGGGAGCTACGGATATAAAAAAAGCGGGGACGCATCTTGTGACGTCCCCGCTTGAATTGGAAGATCAAATCAGAATTTAACAACCGGTGATGCCGGCAAGCATGCTGATCTGCACGCTTCGGAAGGCAATCGGATAGGCTGCTTATTTGTCCTGGCCCAGCATGTGGACTTTGCCATCCTTCAGGCTGTAGTAGGCGCCGACCACGCTGATTTTGCCGTCATCTTCCATTTGCTTGACAATCCGGCTGCGCGAGCGGATGTCGTCGACTGTCACGTGCACATTGGCTTTGACAACGCTGGCAAGATACGCTTTATTCTTCGAGTCCCGTTCGCCCGCGGTTTGTTGAATGGCTGGCTCAAACTGGTTGAGCAGGTGCGTGACATTTTCGCTGCCGACATCGAGCTTGTCGACAGCGGATTTCACCGCACCGCAGGCTTCGTGGCCCAAAACCATGACCAGTTTCGAGCCTGCCACGCCAACCGCATACTCGATGCTGCCGAGCACATCTTCATTCTCGGCATTGCCGGCAACTCTGGCGACAAAAACGTCACCTACACCCTGATCGAAAACCATCTCCACCGGCACGCGCGAATCGATGCAGGACAGAATGACCGCTTTGGGATTCTGGCCGGTGGTGGTTGCCTTTACTTGTGCAGGCAGGTCTCGCCGGATTAATTCATTTTTGAGATAACGTTCATTGCCAGCGATCAAATCAGCAAGTACAGCGTCCGGTGTCATCGATTGTTGCAGCTCCTTGGTCATCACCTCGCGAACAAGTTTTTTGTCGCCATTTTCACCAGTAGTTTTGCTGTAACCGACAGCGAAAATCATGGAAAAGACCAGCACTAAAGTAATTTTCAGTCTACGCATTGTTCAGCCCTTTCTAATAGGTTGACCATCTGTTATTTTCGTAAAAAAAACCTGATTCGAGGCCCCTTCCGAAGAAGGAATCTCGATCAGGCTTAGCAAACATAGGATCATTCTAAACAGTTTTCAAGGGCAAATCGTACGTTATTGTGTCGAAATAATGGATTCTATATCGTTAGATGCGCATGTACATTCAAAATCGCAACACGAAATAATGTGATTGGTTACATTGGGCCATCATAAGCGGATTGTCTTTCGCTCGCATTTTTTCTCAGCGCATTTCGGTTTCCTTTGATGGCGGCTTGGCGTGTTGTCAGTTATAGTCAGCTTCAAATGCGCAGTCAGCCACATCTTCTTTTTTGTGCGCAAAAAGAAGCAAAAAATGCTTCGGCCTTAGAAATTTGGCTACATTTTCAGCATCGCTTCCTGACGCATTTAAACTCGCTGCGCTCAAACGGCAAATGCATCTTTTCGGAAGCGCTATCGAAAATGCTTCACGCCAAATTTCTAAGGCCGAATAGAGAAAACAAGGAAAATGTTGTCTAGGAGATAGTGTGATTCTACCCACACCAATCGACGGAGAACCTCATGATGAACTGTAAAATCAATATCTATCAGCAAGCTATGGTTGTCATGATGAGCGAATTCGAAACCTGACTGCTGCGCCTGAGACCCCGTATCTGAACGGATCTGCCATCGCAAACGCCGCACAGGCTACGTTGCAGATAGTGCCTATTCTGCATTTGGGGGCAGACGAAACGCCGCCATTTCCCGGGTATTGCGAATGAGCAGAATATTGCCGCTGAGGGCGGGGTGGTTCCAGGTCTTGCCTTCGATTGCGGGCATGCGTGCCAGCTCGGTGAATTTGTCCGGCGCGGCCTGCACCAGCGCCAGCTCACCCTGCTCGGAAAGGACCAGCAGCACCGCCTGCTCCGCCAGCAAGAGCATTTGTCCGCTGCCGTAGCGTCCGCCTTTCCACTGGCGCTTGCCGCTTTCGAGCTCGATGCAGGACAGAATGCTGCCGTCGAAGCCGTAGGCGTGGCCATCATGCACCACGAAATCGCTGTGATTTGGTTTAAGCCCTTTCGTCGTCCAGCGCTCTTCGATTCGCCAGTTATTCGCAGTCCGGCTGATGGAAATGCGGCGCAGACCATTACTCTCGCCAGCGCTGATCAGCATGTCGTGGTTGGCAACCAGTTTTGGCTGCACAATGCGCACGCCAACTTTCCACGGGTATTCCCACAGCAGTTTGCCTTCGCTGGCAGCAAAACTGCGCACGCCGGACTGGCTTGCGAAAATCACCTGCGGCAAACCGTCGATGGCGAAATGTTGCGGTGAACTGTAACTGTCACCGCCAAATGGGCCGAACCAGCGTGGCTGTCCGGTTTCGAGATCGTAGGCGACCAGTGAACCTGATACGGCCACAACGACCAGGCTATCGAGCACCAGCGGTGAGCCGGAAAAGCCGTACCAGACCGTCGGCTCGGGCAGTTGCACTTTAGTGTCGGCTGCCGCGTTGCGCGACCAGTAAACGCTGCCTCCATCGGCGTTCAGCGCATTGACGATGCCGGTTGCGCCGAGTGTGTAAATGCGGCCATTGTGGATGGTGGGCGTGGCGCGCGGGCCGGCTCCGGCATGCGATTCCCAATAGCGGGTGCTGTCGCGGTGCATCCAAACCGGCTCACCGGTGCTCAGCTTGTAACAAGCGACAACTTCTTCTTCGCCGCGCTGTTCCTGGGTGTAGAACAGATGGCCACGAATTGCGAACGACGAAACACCCGGCCCGACTGGTTGCCGCCACACTTCCTGCGGTGGCGAAACTTGCCAGTCAGTCGCCATGCGCAGATCGTGCACGACAGCATCGCGATTGGCGCCGCGGAATCCGGACCAGGTTAACGCTATGTCGGTGGGCGTGGAAACTGAAGCGAGTTCTACCTGCTGGTTTTGCTTCTGCGCCAGCAGCTTCTGCTCAGCTGTTTTTGACCAGCGCCATGCGAAATCGTGCTCTGCAGAGGCAGACATGCCATCGGTGCGGATGGAGATAAAGCCGATACAGACAAGCAGAGTGCTGGTCAAAATTGCCATGCGGCGGGTGCCCGGATTCTTGCTGCGGCTTGCCAGCAGTCCGAGAACAAAAACCAGACTCATCACCGGGATGGCGTACATCGGGAACATCATGCCCATCATGGCGGTGGCAACGGATTTATGCAGGAAGAATGAGGTGATAAACAGCGCGAAAAGGATGAATACAAAGCTGCCGATGCGCTCAAGCCATGGCGCGCGGCTCAGGAAAAGCCACCAGATGATCATCAGCAAGCCACCACCGAAAATACCGCCGATCACGCCAAATTCCAGCGCTTCCGGCACGAAAAGCGGCACAACAAATCGCAGCAAACACATCAGCGCAACGATCACGATGCCGGGCCATAAACGCACAGACCGGGTTTTGCTCTTGTTCATTTTCGCCCCTCTCAGTTATTGGGTTTTATCTCTTCGGGAAAGTGCTCAGGGTGTTGTGATGACTGTTTTCGAGCAACCACAACCTGGCCTGTTTTTGACGAAATGTCAAGCGCTTTGTTGCGTTGCGCTGGCTATCCTTTCGTGAAGGGCGTGTCCTGCGAATCCTGGCATTATTTTGCCATGAAATCCGCTGGAAATGTCTTGCCTCGATAGTGATTTCTTATTACGATGTTTCAAATGGCAACTGGGCTTTGCGCTGCAAAAAGTGCGATGAGGCCACGAAAATCGATGAAAATGGTTTTTCATTATATGAGCACAAGGCTTACCTTGCACGAATCTGTTTTTTATAGCGAAGCAAGCTTTGCACTCCCTTTTTAATTTTTCAACCAGACGAGATGTGAAATGAACCTGAATTTTGACCAAAAAGTCGCGCTGGTGACAGGTGGCGCGAGTGGCATCGGCGAAGCGATTGTGCGGGGATTTGTGGCTGAAGGCGCGCGAGTGGCGGTCGCAGACAAAAATGCTGCGCGCGGCCAGGCGTTGGCGGATGAGCTGAACAAAAAGGAAAAACGTGTACACTTTGCGCTGGCAGAGTTGCAGCACGAAAAGGCCTGCAAAAATGTAATCGAGACTACTTTGGCGCAATTTGGCCGGCTTGATTGCCTGGTCAATAATGCAGGAGTAAACGATAAAGTCGGGCTGAATGCGGGTGTGCCATCCTTTCTCGATTCATTGCACAACAATATCGTGCATTATTATGCGCTGGTGCACTTTGCACGTCAGGCGCTGATCGATGCACAGGGCAGTGTCGTCAATATCGCCTCGAAAGTGGCGATAACCGGGCAGGGCGGCACCTCCGGTTACGCTGCTGCCAAGGGGGCGATTCTGGCGCTAACGCGCGAATGGGCGATCGATTTTTTGCCGCATCGTGTGCGGGTCAATGCTGTGCTGCCGGCGGAAACCTGGACACCGTTGTACGAAAGCTGGGTCAACACCTTTCCTGATCCTGAGGCGAAACTGCGCGAAATTACGGCCAAAATCCCGCTTGGACAACGCATGACAACCCCGGAAGAAATCGCCAATATGGTGCTGTTTCTCTGTTCGGAACGCGCAGCGCATATTACCGGTCAGCACTTGTTTGTCGACGGCGGCTACACCCACCTCGACCGCGCGATTGGTAATGAGACGTAATCCGTGATTCGTGTTACGTAACTTGTCATTCGACATTCATACTTTGACATTTATCATTTTTATGCGATACTCACTTGCTATTTCATTTTTGCTATCCATGCTTTTGGCAGCCTGCAACGGATCGCAAAATAAAAATCATATTCCTCTGGCAGAGCGGTTTGATCCGGAAACGCAGAGCTATGCTTTTGCCATTCCGAATCTGCCACCGGTGCCTGGCATTCCCGGTCTGCGCGCGCGCGATTGCGGCCAGTGCCACCAAACAATTTACCAGGAATGGCGGCTTTCGACCCACGCAACTGCTTTGCGCGATATTCAATTTCAGGCGGAACTGGCGAAGCCGGACTCGCCCAAATGGATTTGCCTGAATTGCCATATCCCGCTGCAAAATCAGCGTCAGCACATCGTGACCTACCTTGCCGATGGCGATATTTTTCAGCCAGTGACCACTGAAAATGCGCACTTCGATGAAGCATTGCAGCGCGAAGCTGTGACCTGTGCGACCTGCCATGTGCGTGCAGTCAGCGATTCCAGCAGCGTGATCATCGGGCCGAATGGCAGTCAGGCAGCCCCGCACCCGGTGCAACAAAAACGTGAATTCCTGCGCGAGATGTGCCAACGCTGCCACAATCCGCAAGGCGAAGGCTTAACACCGAATCTGATCTGTTGGTTTGAAACAACTCGAGAGCTGGCAGATGCGCAGGATTTGGTAAAAGCTGAGTTTGGCGAGCAGCGCGATTGTGTCGACTGCCACATGCCGGCAGCGCAACGCCGGGTAGCGGATACATTTTTAGAGCTGCCGGTGCGCGCAGTCAATGCGCACAGTTGGGTCGGCAGCGGCATCCCGAAATGGTACGATGGTTACGATCATCTTCTCGAGCGTGGCTATCAGGCTGGCCTGCAAGTGGAGATTCGCGATGTGCAACTCGTTGGGGATGATTCGGTGCATGCTGCGATTTCGCTGAAAAATTCCTTCGCCGGACATGATTTGCCGACCGGCGATCCCGAACGCTTTTTGCTGGTGTTGGCCATTTTGGAAGCTGCTGACGGCAAACGTCTTCAGCAAGACAGCCTGAAAATCGGGCAGGAGTGGCTCTGGAGTCCGGCGCGCAAAATAGGCGACAACCGGCTGAATTTTGGCGAAACCCGCGTGTGGCGGGTTGCGTTGCCAAACGATGCGCGAGCAAATAAAATGATTGTGATGATCTATAACGTGCGTCTCAAAGCCGAAAACGCCCGACACATGATGCAAACGCAGGGCGTGAACGAGGCCTTTTTGCCAGACGGCCAGAAGCTGGTGCAGGAGCTTGGCGAACACTATCCATTTGCGATGGTGATTTATCGGGAAGAAATTGATCTACAGAGCGGACAGCGGCGCCGCTTGAATAGCAAAGAATTGATTGCGCTGTCGCGCTTGGAAAAAGGCAAGCCGTTGGAAGAGCGGGATTATTGATCGATCTGTAAACTGTTCACTTGCCGAGCGCTTCGATCAAAGCGATGAACAGAATATGCAAGATGCTGTCGACTAAAATTACCGACCAGGGCGCGCTTGGGGGCTTGGTGAATTCGCGCTTGCCGGTTTTTTCCATAAACCACACCACCAAATCGGTACGGTCTTGCACAAAGTGCTGTGCCCCCACCAGCAGCAATTGCCACCATGCAAGAGGCGTAAACAAGAAGGGAATCATGTAGGTCAGGACGTGTACCAGGCATGCCCACGAGCTGCGTTTTTTCTCCCTGGCCATCCAATCGGTTTGCAGCAAAAAGTCGCCGATCAGGTGCGCGTAGATCCAGTGCATGAACGCCTCTTCCAAATTAAGCGGTTTTTAGACCGTCTAATAACACAAATTTTACGATCAGCCGCAAATATTTTTTGACAGAACTTGCAGCGCGCCTTCCGCCTGCTTCCTCTGATATTTGTTTGAACGCACAATCTTCTTCGCTGGCTCTTGCGATGGTTATTGTTTGATCTTTGCCCGCAAAAATTGTATTTTCACCGCCATGCAACTTTCCAAATATCTCACCGAGTCGGTGCAAAAATATATCCGCGAAGCAATTGCCGAAGCACAGGGCAATGAGGTGTTTGTGCTTGGCAAAGCCAATGAGAAACGTGTCGTCGACAGCGCACAGGTGATCGCGCGCGGCAACGAGGTCGAAGTGCCTGCGATCATCCGCATCTGCCGGCCCGGCGATGTGTTTATTCACAACCATCCATCCGGTGTGCTCAAACCATCTTCAGCAGACAATCGCATCGCCAGCTACCTCGGCAACGAAGGTGTGGGTTTTTATATTGTCAACAATGATGTCACGAATATTTACGTCGGCATCGAGCCGGTGGTGCACGAAGAACCGCAGCCAGTCGATTTGACGCAACTCGAAAAATTTTTGCAGCCGGACGGTGCGATTGCTGGCATTTTGCCGGGTTTTGAGCTGCGCGAACCCCAGCTTCAAATGCTGGCTGATGTCGGACATGCGTTCAATGAGGACAAAATCGCCCTGATCGAAGCCGGCACCGGTACCGGCAAGACCATGGCCTACCTGCTGCCTGCCATTTCGTGGAGCATCGCCAATGGCAAACGTGTGGTGATTTCCACCAACACGATCAACTTGCAACAGCAACTGGTCGAGAAAGACATTCCACTGATTCAAAAAGCTTTTCCGAAAGAATTCGAAGCTGCGTTGGTGAAGGGCCGCAGCAATTATGTCTGCTTGCGGAAATTGCACGAAGCTGTTGGCCAGCCGAGCCTGCTTGATATCGACGATGCGCAAAGCGAGTTGGAGCAGATTTTTGCCTGGTCAAAAAAGACCAAAGATGGCAGCAAGGCCGATCTCGGTGTGATGCCCGATAATCGCGTTTGGGAGCATATTCAATCGGAGAGCGATACCACGCTCAAAAACCGTTGCCCTTTTTACAACAAGTGCTTCTTTTACAATGCCCGCCGCAAAGCCGCCACCGCCGATGTGCTGATTGCCAACCATCATTTGCTGTTTGCCGATCTCGCCATTCGCTCGGTCGCCGGGGATAATGCCAGCGAGATAGCGGTGATGCCAAAATATGACCGGCTGATCCTCGACGAAGCGCACAATGTCGAAGATGTGGCATCGAGCTATTTCGGCGTGCGCATGAGTTATCTCGGCATCCAGCGCATTTTCAGCCGGCTTTTTCGGACAAAGAATAGCAAGGAGACCGGGCAAATCGCTTTTTTGCAAGCGCGCATAAAAAGCAAGCTGGCGAGTATCCCCCGTACACTGGCTGATGAGTTGGATGAAGGTTGTGAGCTGGCCAAAGAGAAAGTCGAAAAATCTCGCGTACTGCTGGCTGAGACCATGGAGCGGCTCTTCTATTTTGTCAGCAACCAGCAGGAATCTCGCTACAGTGAGGCCAAATTGCGCTTAACTGAAAAGGTTGTTGCACAGGCAGGGTGGCAGGAGATCGTCAGCACTGCGCCGATATTGCTGCGCAGCATGCACGCGGTGGCAGAGGCGGTAGATGGCCTGCTGAAAGATCTTGCCAAAATACCTACCTCCTTTGAGAAGGAAGCGCGCTCGCTGGCTGTGGATTTGAAAGCACAGAGCGACCGGCTGACACAGGCTGCCAGCGAGCTGAAAATGGTGCTGTTGGATACGGATGACGTCAACGTGCGCTGGCTGGAAGTGCGCGAGAGCCGGTTTGGCAATTTGGTGCGCTTGTACACGGCTCCCATCGACGTTGCACCGATTCTGCAAAAAGCCGTGTTCGAGCGCTTTCAAACGGTGGTCATGACTTCGGCCACGCTTTCGGTGGGCAAATCTTTTGACTATATCGGCAAGCGGCTCGGCCTTGAAACCTTCGAAAAAGATCGCAAAATCGAGACCATCCTGAGCTCGCCATTTGACTATCAGCGGCAGGCCATCGTCGGCATTCCGACCGATATACCGGAGCCAAACAATGCACGCTTTGGCGAGATTTTGCCGGATTTACTGATGAAGGGCATCCGCGCCTCGGACGGACGGGCGTTTGTGCTTTTTACCGCCTACAGTCTGCTCAATAAAATGTTTAATGCGCTGGAGCCGCAACTGCGTGCGGAAAACATCGCCTTGCTGCGACAGGGCCAGGAGAACCGTCATCAGTTGCTGAACCGTTTTCGCGACGACGTGCATTCTGTGCTGTTCGCGACCGACAGCTTTTGGGAAGGCGTAGACGTGCCGGGCGAGGCGCTGGTGCATGTCATCATCCCGCGCTTGCCGTTTCGGGTGCCGAGCGAGCCGGTCATCGAGGCGCGTGTCGAGGCTATCGACAACAGCGGCGGCAACTCATTTATGGAGTATACGGTGCCGCAGGCCGTGCTGAAATTCAAGCAGGGCTTTGGCCGGCTGATCCGCAACCGCAGCGACTACGGCGCGATTTTGCTTCTCGATCAGCGGGTGGTGAGCAAATACTACGGCCGGCTGTTTTTGGCTTCGCTGCCGGAGTGCAAAGTCGTCATTGGCGCTGCCAACGATGTGTTTGCGAGTATCGAGGAATTTCTGGGAACGCGTGCGCGGGTTTAAAAAAGTCACGGCGATAATGATTGTTCGGTAATTCGATCACTCCTGCTTGTACACCACACCCTCTTTCATCACAAAAATCACATCTTGCAGCGTGCGAATGTCTTCCAGCGGATCATTCGCAACCGCAATGATGTCCGCGATCTTGCCGACTTCAATGGTGCCGAGTTTATCCTGAACACCCAGCAAGTCCGCCGCATTTTTTGTTGCCGACTGAATTGTAGCCATCGCCGGCATACCAGCTTCGACCATATACTCGAATTCCCTGGCATTTTTGCCGTGCGCAAACACTCCGGCGTCGGTGCCGAAAGCGATCTTTACCCCAGCTTTGAACGCTTTGGCAAAAGTGCCTTGAATGATCGGCCCGATTTCTATTGCTTTGGCCGCAACCATTGGATGAAAAAAGCCCTGAATTTTTGCCGAGTCTGCCACCGATTTGCCCGCGATAATTGTCGGCACCATGTACGTGCCGTGCTGTTTCATCAACGCTATGCCTTCGTCGTCGAGATAGGTGCCGTGCTCGATGGAGGCAACGCCGGCACGCACAGCCCGCTTGATGCCTTCCGCACCATGCGCATGGGCCGCGACCTTCTTGCCAAAATCACGAGCCGTCTCAACAATCACACGGATTTCTTCTTCAGTGAGTTGCGGCGTGCTGCCCTTGGCCGCAATCGATAATACGCCAGCTGTTGCGGCAATTTTAATGTGATCCGCACCGCGCTTGATCGTCAGCAAGGCCGCTCGCCGCGCGCTTTCCGGGCCGTTGACTATGCCCTGCTCCGCATCCGGTACCGGCAATATATCCTCGCGAATGCTGTTGGTACCATCGCCATGGCCGCCGAGCACCGACAGCCCGCCAGCCGCCACAAACATGCGCGGGCCGATGATGTCACCACGATTGACGGCATTACGCAAGGACACATCAATCAGCTCACCGGCACCGACATCGCGCACAGTGGTAAAGCCAGCCATTAGTGTGCGATTGAGGAATTTGAGCGCAAGCAACGCATTGTCTGCAGGATAAAGTTGAAAGCGTTTCATGCTCGAGCCTTTTTCGATTTCCATCGTCAGGTGCGTGTGCATGTCCATCAGACCCGGCAAAACGTATGCATTTTTGAAATCATAAACAGAATCGTTTTCGCCGGCTTCGACAAAACCGCTGGCGATACCGCTGATTTTGCCATCCTCAATGATGATCGAGACATTTGTTTTGGGTGTATCTGCTTTGCCATCGATCAAACCGCCCGCGTGAACAATGGTTTTCTGTGCCGAAGCCGTGCTGGCAAGCAGCGAAAAACTGGCTAAAATGATCAAAAAGCGATTGTAGAACTGAAAGCGTTGAATGCGCATTGGATTTACTCTCCTGGTTGAAGACAAAAATGGATTGTCGCTATATAGCTGCGAGCCACCCGCAATTGCAAGCAAATCGTGACCGGAAATGGCGTGCTCGTTTCAGGGCAATAAAAAAGGGAGCCAGTAAGGCTCCCTTTCGAAGTGTACACAGGTTTTGGGCCGGATTTATTCGAGTTCAAATGCGATAAATATGCGTGCGGTTTGTCTTTGTACATAAACCAGCACGGTGTCGCCGGATTTCAGCTCGCTGGTCATGCGGCTGAAATCGGCTTTGGTGGCAACCGGCTTGCGATTGACGGCCAGAATCAGGTCGCCTTCGCGCAGGCCTTCATCGTAGGCCCGGCTCGAACGATCGATGTCAACAATCACCACGCCGGGCTCATTGGAGTCGATGCTGTAGCGTTGTTCCAGGCGTCGGTCGAGCGTTTCTACCGAAAAGCCGAGTTGGGACTCATGACCCTGGTCACGATCTCTGTAAGAGATTTGCTGATCGTCATCGGGCAGCTCAACCAGCTTTGCGGTCAAAGTAATTGGCTTGGCATCACGGATAACTTTCAATTCCACCTTCGTACCCGGACGCATCAGCGAGATGGTGTTGCGCAGATAAGGCACGTCTTTGACCACATCGTTCTGCAAGCCAACAATCACGTCACCGACTTCCAGACCGGCACTCTCAGCCGGGCTGTCTTCGACCACTTTAACAACCAGCGCACCATTCGTAGATGGCAGATCCATCGATTTGGCGAGGGCCTGATCGATTTCCTGAATCTCCACGCCAATCCAGCTGCGGATCACCCGGCCGTCCCGAATCAGCAAGTCCATGACATCGCGCGCCATTTTGATCGGCACTGCGAAGCCGATGCCCTGGAAGCCGCCGCTCTGCGACACGATGGCGGTGTTGATGCCCACCAGTTCGCCATTGAGATTGACCAAAGCACCCCCGGAATTGCCCGGATTGATGGCTGCATCGGTCTGAATAAAATCTTCATAATCGGTTAGTCTTACGTTGGAACGACCCTTTGCGCTGACAATGCCAGCAGTGACGGTCGAAGCCAAATCTTCGCTCAGCGGGCTGCCAATAGCCATCACCCATTCGCCAACCCGCAGCCGGTCAGAATCACCAAAAGAAATCGGCCGCAGATCTTTTGCATCGACTTTAATGACGGCAATGTCGGATTTCGGATCAGCGCCAATGACTTTTGCACTGTAGCGGTTGCCATTGAAAAACATCACTTCAAGCTCGTCAGCATCGCGTACGACATGGTTGTTGGTGATGATGTAGCCGTCGTCACTAACAATCACACCTGAGCCCTGGCCGCGCAAGCGCTGCTCGCCGCGAGGTGCATCCGGCCCAAAAAAACGCCGGAAAAAATCGTCACCAAAAAATTCCAGATGCGGATTACGAGTCGTTTGTGTTTGCCGTACAACTTTGTTGCTGAAAATCGTGACCACGCTTGGCTGCACTTTGTCAGCAATTTTGATGAACGCATTGTTTAAATCAGCTATGATGGGATTGTCAAATTCCGTCATCGGCGGCTTGGTTTCTTCCGGAACTGCCGGAGCAGCCGGTTCTGTTACGGTGCTTGAGATCGCCGGCATTTTTGCCTGCGATTGCGGAAGCCAATCAAAATGGGAAGCTGCAAGGACGCCAATCGCCATACCAGCAACGAGCAGAAAGGCTACCTGAAATTTCCTCGGTTTGTTCATTTTAATTCTCCTAACTATTTTTTACACTGTTTTTCAGTGCCATCTCACATCATTAGATTCGGGTGACAAAAATTCTGGCCAAAAGTTTTGCCTGGAAAAATAAAGTCTTAAACACCTCACCTTCACGTGTGCTTTATTTAAATGTCGTTTTTTATGACGGCATGACTTGCAAAAATGGTTTAGCAAAATTTCAAGAAATCAATATGCAGAAATCGCGAAACTGTTGCAAGCACAAAACCTGAGATATAAATGTTACCGGCCGTATTCGTTCAAAAGGTGTTTGTTGCCGGCTGCTTTTAGAGTATCATTTGTAATGCAGTCATTTCTTCTCTTTGCAAGTGAGAATTTGACCGATTAGACAAAGTCGCATTCAAACGCTAAGCCGATACATTTAAATCATACTAAAAATTCGATGGAGCGACAACCGTCGAATTGAAGCGAAAGCGAGGAAACTGTGATGATCAAACATCCGTTTTTAATCCGTACAGCAATCGCCATGCTGATTGCCCTGCTATTCGTTCCATCTGTTTATGCGCAAAATGATACCAAAACCAGGGCGCTCGATGCCTATTTCGCCAAAGCCTTGCAAGACTGGAACTTGCCTGGCTTTGCAGTTGCAATTGTAAAAGATGGCGAAACTGTGCTGGCAAAAGGCTATGGCGTGCAGAATAGCGCCAAAAGCGAAAAAGTCGATGCCAATACGCTGTTTGCCATCGCTTCCAACACCAAGGCTTTTAACGCGGCTGCTTTGGCAATCCTGGTCGATGCTGGCCAGCTATCCTGGGATGATCGGGTGCAAAAGTATTTGCCGTATTTTCAGCTCGCCGATCCGTGGGTGACCCAGGAAATGCGTATCCGCGACTTGCTTTCGCATCGCAGTGGTCTGGGTACGTTCAGTGGCGATTTGCTGTGGTACGGGACGGATTACAGCGCTGCAGATGTGGTCAAGCGCGCGCGTTTTTTGCCGCTGGTAGGCCAGTTTCGTGCCTCGTATGGCTATTCAAATATTATGTTTCTCGCGGCCGGAGAAATCATCCCGGCAGTGACTGGAAAAACTTTTAAAGAATTTGTCCAAAGCCGTATCATTGATGTCATCGGCATGGATCGCACCGTGCTGTCCGTCAATGATTTATCCGGAAAAAGCAATGTTGCCATGCCGCACAAGCTGATTGATGGCAAGTGGCAGCCGCTTGATTGGTATGTTTGGAACAACGCTACCGCTGCAGGCGGCATCATTTCGAGTGCAAGCGACATGGCGAAATGGATGAATCTACAGCTCAATCGCGGCGCATTTGGCGATACCCGTATCTTCAGCGAAGATGCTTCCCGCACGATGTGGACGCCGCACAACACCTTTACGGTCAGCAAAAGCAGCGAGGAAACTTTTCCATCCACTCATTTTCGAGGCTATGGATTGGGCTGGTCACTGATGGATTATTTAGGACACAAGGTGACCATGCATGGCGGCGGCTACGATGGCATGTTTTCACAACTTGCACTGGTACCGGAGGAGAAGCTCGGCATGGTCATTTTGACCAATGGCATGACCTCTGTGCAAAACGCGCTGATGTACCGTATTCTGGATACGTATATCGGTAAGCCGGAGAAAGACTGGAGCGCGTACTATTTGCAACGCAGCAAACAAGCTGATGAACGCAAAGCCAAAGCACACGAAAAAGCGCAGAAAGAACGCGTCGACAATACCAGGCCATCACGGCCGCTGGACGCGTACGCCGGCACTTATGGCGGTGAAATGTATGGTGATGCGACTGTTACACTTGAAAATGGCCGGCTGGTGCTGCAATTTTTGCCAGCCAAGGACCTGGTCGGTGATTTGCACCACTGGCATTATGACACTTTTGAAATCAAATGGCGTAAGGAATTTGCCTGGTTCGGCGCTGGCAAGGTACAATTTTTCATGAATGAAAAGGCAGACGTGGTCGAATTGAAGATCGATGTTCCGAACGAAGATTTTTGGTTTACTGAACTCGAATTCAAACGCAAAAAATAGCGGCAACAACGCGTGGCGCGGGAAGCAAAATGGCATTAAACAGCGGCAAGAATCGCACAAAGACAACAGCTGGCCGTCGGGGCGCGTCAGAACATGCGCAGGACGTGCCGGAGGTGATTGTCGATTTCATCTTTGAAGATGGCCTGTTATTTGTGGCGGTGGAAAACATCGGTCCGAAGCCGGCGCTAAAAGTGACGACTCGATTCAATCGCAAATTTTTCGGCGCCGGCGGCAACGAAGACATCAGCGGGAAAGCGATGTTTCAGAATATCGAGTTTTTAGCACCAGGCAAAAAAATCATGACTTTTGTCGATACGAGTACCGCATATTTTGCACGCAAAGAGCCTGACAAAATATCGGCAACGGTGAGTTGGCGCGATGCAAACGGTGCGGCATTTAAGGCAAAGATCGATCACGACCTCGCGATTTATCAAGACATTGCATATATTCAAAAATTGCAGCTAAACCGAGAAAAAGGAGGCTAAGCATGGCTGTTCTAAGAGAAACTCCCTATGCAAAATTTAATTTTCTTGTTGATCTCGGAACAGGCAATGCGAAGGGACCCGATGCCGGTTTTTCCGAAATCGCTTTGCCGGATGTCTCCGTCGATATTTTTGCCTATCGCAATGGCAATGATCCGGAAAATGCGGCGCGCCTTGTTGCCGGAAATGTGCATTACAGCACCATCACACTCAAGCGTGGCCAGATCGGTTCGCTCAGCCTGTATCAGTGGTTCGACCAGGTTCGAAAGGGCGATCCGGCAGCCAAAAGGAACATTGCGATTCAGCTCCTGAGCGAAGATCGGGCCGAGGTGGTTGTGACCTGGAAGCTGTCTCGTGCTTTGCCAGCGAAATATACGTTCTCGAATCTCGATGCCTTGGGCCGGGAAGTTGCTGTTGAGGCGCTCGAATTAGCGTTTGAGCAATTGGAAATGGAGTAAGCAAATTTTAGAAAATGGCAGATTCAGAAAAAATTAGTCCGACAAACGACCACACCCCTTCCGCAGCCAGCCGTTCAAAAAATATCATGAAATGGATTGCAGGGGCGACCGCCGTGCTGTCGTTGATTTTTGGCTTGCAGCAACTGGTGGGGTGGGTGTTTGAATACCGGGCGCAAAAACGGGAAATCACCGAACAGCTCGAATTGGCAAAAATGCAGCGTACGTCAAGCGATTATCATGCTGCCTGGGGGAGCCTGGAAAAAGCCTATGTCATGGATCAGCAGGATCGCGAGGTTAACGAAGCGCGCGAGAATTTGGCGATGGAATGGCTTGAAAATATCAGCGTGAAGTCTGGTGAGGAGACCTTTACCGACATTGTCAATCGTATTTTGCCTGCGCTCAGCCGCGGGGTGCTAAAAGCAGAAGGCCAGCGAAAGGCGGACTTGCTGGCGCACATCGGCTGGGCGGATTTTTTGCGCTGGCGTGATGGGAATTTTGCACTGAAGCCGGAAGCTTCGTATCAGAAGGCCCTGGCTATCGATTCGAGCAATGTCTATGCTCATGTGATGTGGGCACACTGGATTTTATGGCGGAATGGTGAGGTCGCAGAAGCGGCAATTCATTTTAAAAAAGCTGTGGCATCCGGCCGGGTGCGGCTCTATGTGCGCGACTTGCAACTTTCCGCGCTGCTGAATTTGCATAATGAAGACACGGAGGATGAATTGGTGCGGGTTTGCCATGAAATGTGGCGAAACGACGAGACGATTGAAGATCGCCACAAGCGGCGAATTTGGAGTGTGTATTCCAGTATCAGTGGCCGCATCAGACGCGCCAATACCACAACAGGCCAGTTTCGCACCATCATCGATCCTGTTGAAGAATTGGCGACATTTCGCTGGCTGTTCGAGAACTGGGAGCGCACAGCCAATAGCCCAGTCTATCAATATATCTTAGCCTGCCTGCAGGAAGCCGCTGGAGAAGATGAAGCCGCGTTGAAAACCTTTCAAGCCTTGCGACAAAATTCGACTTCCAGAAATTTGCTTTTGCCTCGCATCGATGCCGGTATCAGGAGAGTGAAAGCCAAGCTGGTAGAGTGAGATGGCATACTAAACAGGGGGGATTTTTCAGGTAGGCTTGCATTTACAAAATAGAACACGTTACTTGCAGCAAGCAGGCGGAAGAATCGCGACGCGGTTATTCTGCCGACTCCGCCAATTCGAGGGAGTTGCCGTCGGGATCACGCACAGCAGCCATGAGCCGCCCATCCATATCCTGCGGTTTGCTCAGAATGACCGCTCCAAGCCCGGTGGCGGTTGCAAAGGCCAATTTCACATCTTCCACCACGAAACGAAGCTGCACAGTATTGATTTCAGCTTGAACACCGGCAATTTCTTTCGGGCACAGCATACATTCAATCTTACCAAAACGGCCGCTGTACAGCGTTGTGCTATACAAGCTGATTGGCTCCAGGTCAATCCCTAAAACGCGGCTGTAAAATTTTACCATCTCCGACATGCGCCCCGCGGCGATGGTGATTTTATCGACGGTCATGTCATTGCCTCCCATTGGATTTTACCGACTTTTTGCTCTCAACTCATATCACCGGCACGCTCGGCTACAAAGGATGCCTCAGTCTCACCGCTGACTGGCTCTGTGTGTGCCTTCTTTTTTTCCGGCTTCTCGATAAAAACCATCAAAGAAGCCGCAACAATCAATTGCAGGTAGGTCGCCACAAAGCGCCACGAACTGACGCTGAGCGCGAGCAAACCGGGGGGCACCACACCCTTAAAGAGCAGTGCGAAGCCAATCTCGGCACCGCCGATTGCGCCCGGAGTGGGGACAATGTTCATCAGGGTGAAGAGCAGCCACTGCAGCAACAGAAATTTAACTGGATGCGGATCCAGTCCAAAACCAAAAGCGAGAGCGGTGAACACGCTGTAGCGCATTCCCCATTGCAAGGCCGCAAAACCGATGTTGAGCAGAAAACGCAGCTTTCCGCCTGCGGCGACCAGTTGCAGGGCAGTTCGAAAATCGGCCACGGTTTTTTGAATGGCGCTCAGGCCTTTGGCGAGCCAGCCATCCTTGTGCATCAGGCGCTGTTTCCAGCGCTTTGCCGTCTTGCTGTAGCGAAAAAATAGAAATAATGCGACAAGAATTCCGAGCGTGATCGCCACGGACTGCAGTGAACGGAATGGCATGAATTTGAGAAAGATTTCCGTAACATTGATGTTTTCAGGCGGGAAAAAAAACCAAACAATGGGGACGAGTACGGCGAAAACGGTGTATTCTTCGAGCGAACCAATCAACATCAACGAGGCGGCCAGTCCGGGTTTGGTGCCATGAAAAATCAACAATCCCAGTTTGGCGTAGCCTCCGCCAATCGCGGTCGGCGTGGCGGCTGCAGCCACATCATTGGCCAAAACGATCTCGAAAATGTCGCGTGTGCTCATCGGCAGATGGAAAAATCGCGCCCACAGCCCGAGACGTATTGCGGCTACAATCCAGGGTGCGAGCGATAGAAAAACCGCAGCGAGCAACCAGGGCACCGAAATGTCGAGCAAGGCTGAAAGATTGGCATCGCCGGATGACCAGAGCGTGTAGCTCACGCTGGCCAGAACCGCCAGCGGCACCAGAAACAAAATCATGCGAATGGTTTTTTTGAGCGTCAGTTTTTCAAGCATTTCTGGTTTGCCTGTGCAATTACAAATGGAGCAATATTGCTCTTAGATTTTAATGGCAAAAATGATTTCCTGCAGGTTGATGCTCGGCTTGATGTCGTGGATGCAGGTGATGCGCTGAAAAGATCAAAATGAAACGGGCAGATTGAAGGCTGCTTATGTCATGTTTGGTAGGCGCTGAGCGGCGAGCGTACCGGATAAACAGGATTTGACTGGCTGCAACTCAATCGGATCACGCCTGCAATCGCCATTTCGCAGAACTTGGTTGTTTTGTTGGCGCTTGGTGTTGCGAAATTACACAGTTTTAGCGATTGCGTCTGCTGCCGCAGGTGCGGCATCTGGGATGACTATAATATTATTCGAAAGGCTTGATCGCAAGTGAAATTTGTCATGCAAAGAAAAAAACGATGCGTGTGAAGCATAGGCACGCTTACACCTACGGAACAAGTGCCCCGACTGGTACAAATTTTTGAATAAATTGATACAAATCAAAACAGTTTTACCTGGGTTTTGAACCTGTGAAGACGTGGCACGGTTTCTGTACGAGTAAGTGGCGAAGCTGTCAAAAAAAGATGGCAAAAGCGCCGCCCGCTTGAAAAACCGTCGTGTTGGCTCGCAGAAAAAATTAAGCAACTCAGTGAAGATCGGACTGCAAGGAGTTTTTTATGCTTAGGCTAACAATCATCATTTTGGCCGGTGTCGGCTTGTCCATAATGGCAGCGTTTTGGGGCTTGAGTCATAATGAAAATTTTGATTTTGAAAATAGAGATATCAAGACAGCATCGATCAGCTTTTTTGAAGAAGATGGCGAAGCTCAGACAAGGGACGTAAAAAGCCAGCTTGTGCTGGTAGCCAGTGAGGACGATGCCGTCGCAACCCTGCAAATTGCGAACAAGAAATTTTCGCCGATCGATCTCTACGTAACCGATACGGACGGTCGTCGTGTCAGGACGCTCATTCATAAATATCTCGCATCCGGGACGTATCAGATTTCATGGTATGGCGAGGCGGATCAGGCAGAGCCGCTCACTCCCGGCCTGTACATCATCATCCTGGACTCCAATGATTCGAGGCAAATGCTGAAGGTTGTCTTGAAGCAGTGAGTTCAGTTTACATATACATCGCGAAGGGCCAGGTTGATTTTCGAGTCAATCTGGCCCTTTTTTTGATCGGACATTCGGCATTTTTCTGCTTTTTTCTTTTGGTCGGAAAGGCTATATTGGCCAATTGATAAGCAAGAATCAGATCAGTCAATCTGTTGGAAGGCATACTCATGAAGAAAAGTGTACAGACTGAACACGCTCCCGCAGCCATCGGACCTTACAATCAAGGTATTGTAACGGATGGCAGTAAGCTGCTTTTTACTGCAGGCCAAATCCCGCTGATTCCCGGTACCGATACCATGCGCAACGACTCCATCGAAGAAGCGACCGAGCAGGTATTTGAAAATGTCAAAGCCATTTTAGCAGCAGCTGGCACAACCCTTGAAAATGTGATCAAAATGACTGTGTTTCTGGCTGATATGTCCGAGTTCGCTGCGATGAATGCAGTGTATGCAAAATATTTTCCAAATCATCCACCTGCGCGGTCAGCCGTGCAAGTGGCAGCTTTGCCCAAGGGTGCACGCATCGAGATTGAAGCGATCGCACTGGTGCCGTAATGAGGTCTTTTCGTTTGCCGACGGCGGCCCTGTGGATTCTGGTCTTTTGGGGAGCAGCGTCAAGCCTGTTTGCAAAAGTTGGTTTGCAATCCACCTCAAACAGAGCAGTGCTGGGTAATGCTGGAAAGGCGGATTTTACTGCCCTGGTGAGCACATACAGCATGACTGGGAATGAGATTTGTACGAAACAGCATCTTTTAAGAGCACCTGAGCCTTTGCCACACTTTGGGCACGAGCCAATTGTCCAGGCAGGCGGCTTTTTGCAGAATGACCCTCAAAAGCCAGGCAAACGAAAAAATCCAACAGGTGCGATGCTGCGCTCGATTTTTTTTCCGGGATGGGGTCAATATTACAATGGTAAGTATCTGAAAGCGCTGCTCGTGTTCGGTCTCGAAGCAGGATTTATCGGTGCGGCGGTGTACTACAACCAAAGAGCCCACGATGATCAGGAGAGCGCTGAAGGGCGAGCTTTTTATGCAGACCAGCGCAACACCAACTACTGGCGAACCGGACTGGTCATTCTGCTCAGCATGCTCGATGCCTATGTCGATGCGCATCTGTCCGATTTTGATGAATCGACAGACCTGTCATTGCGGGCGTTTCCCGTCGTCGATCCCACATCGTCCTCCATCATACCGGAAATGCATGTTTCTTTGAAGCTTAGTTTTTAGCGCGTTGTGCGAATTGTTTTTGCAATAGTCCTTTTAGATAACCAATTGTTTTTATGTAACAATAGTACACTTGTCATTCAGGATGAATCTATTCGGCTCCGTGAGGAAACTTCGCTAGATTCCGCGGAATCGTCAAAACAGATGCCTCCGGCATGACAATTTGGGCCATTTTGTGCTCATAAGCAGCTTATTTCATTCGCACAACGGGTTAGATTTTAAGGCACTGAAACAAATTCATGATGACATCTATTCAATTTTTGCGATTACCAATCCATGTGCGCTTTCGCGGTTTGGGAATACTATTGATTCTTACCGGTCTTTTTTGTGTATCCGAGCCGGCAAAGCTGTTCGCACAAACAAAAGCAGCCGGTGACAGCACACGATCAGCGCGCGTCGATCCCTGGCATGCAGCCGACAAATACAGCCATTTTACGGTTAGCGCTATGCTTACAGCCGGCCAGTTTTTTGTCCTGCATGATCGTATGGAAGTCTCTGAAAATCGTGCTTTGACCGCAGCGGTTGCGTCGACAGTGGTGATTGGCGTCGCTAAAGAAGTGTATGACGGTGTTTCCGGGAAGGGCACGCCGAGTTTAAAAGATCTGGTCGCCGATGTGGCAGGCGTCGCTTTGGTGGCCGTGCTTATACGAGCTAAATAGATAAATAAGGTGTACAATTTCGTGCAAAATAAATCGGAAAATGTGGAGCTTTTGGATAAACCGCAAAGCAACTGCGGTGTTGTTGGCATTCACGGCAGTGCGGAAGCGGCAAAACTTGCATATTTCAGTCTATATGCACTGCAACATCGCGGGCAGGAGAGTGCAGGCGTTGTCTCGAGCGACGGTAATCGGCTTTATCGCCATGCAGGCATGGGGCTGGTTTCCGATGTTTTTGCCGATCCGAACTTGCCGGAAAAATTGCCCGGCACGATAGCGATCGGCCATAACCGCTACTCGACCACAGGGGCGACAAGACTGAGCAATGCGCAACCATTACTGGTCAAATCAAAAGATGGTTTGATGGCGATTTCACACAACGGCAATTTCGTCAATGCCCGTGCCATCCGGCAAGACCTCGAAAAGCAAGGCGCGATCTTTCAAACCACCAGCGACACTGAAGTTGTCCTGCATTTGCTGGCGCGTTCAAAATATCCCAACATGCTCGAGCGCCTTCGCGAGGCGACCACCATTTTAAAGGGCGCCTTTTCGCTGGTTGTCATGACTCGCGACGCGATTTATGCCTCGCGTGATCCGCATGGTTTCCGTCCGATGTGTCTCGGCAAAAAGCGCAAGACCAACATTGTGGTTTCCGAATCCTGTGCGCTGGATTTGCTTGATGCAAAATATCTTCGCGATGTCGAGCCGGGCGAAATTGTCGTGCTGGACAAAGATGGCATGCATTCGCACCCGCTGGAAGAGAGGCCACAGCGCCATGCCTGCATCTTCGAGTTTGTATATTTTTCGCGGCCCGATAGCCGCATTTTTCATGAAAATGTCGATCGTGCGCGCCGCCGCCTGGGCAAAAACCTGGCGCTGGAGGATGATTTCGACGACACCGATGCCGATATAGTGATTTCGGTTCCCGATAGTTCCAACACGGCTGCGGTCGGCTACTCGAGACGCAGCGGCATCAAATTTGAACTCGGCCTGATCCGAAACCATTATATTGGGCGCACCTTTATTCAGCCCGGCCAGGGCCAGCGCGATTTTAAAACGCGAGTTAAATTCAACACCGTGAAAGGCGTGCTGAAGGGACGGAAGGTCGTGGTGGTCGATGATTCGATTGTGCGTGGCACAACGTTGCGTCAGCTCATCGGCATGATTCGCAAGGCCGGCGCCAAGGAAGTGCATGTGCGTATCAGTTCGCCACCGATCACATCACCTTGCTACTATGGCATGGATTTTCCGACCAAGGATGAGTTGATTGCCAATCAAATGTCGATCGATGAGATTCGAGCCTATATCGGTGCCGACAGCCTGCGCTATCTATCGGTCGATGGCCTGCTGAAAGCCGTACCGCATGAGCATGGCGGGTACTGCACAGCCTGTTTCTCCGGCAAATACCCGATTTTGCCCGAGAAAATCAAAAGCAAATACGACCTCGAGAATTGAATCGATTGGGCATGCATGTTTTCGCCAATTTATTTAGAAACAGCGGAAAAATGGCGGGCATGGTTACAGGAAAATCACGCATCGGCTTCTGATGTTTGGCTGCTTTTTTATAAAAAAGGGTTTAGCAGACCAACGATCACTTATGAGGCTGCCGTTGAAGATGCACTCTGTTTCGGCTGGATTGACAGTGTGATTCGCCGTGTCGATGAATATTCATATGCGAGAAAATTTACTCCGCGTAAAAATGACAGCAAGTGGTCTCCTTCGAATAAAAAGCGGGTAGAAAAGCTCATCGCTTGCGGACGCATGACTGAAATCGGGCTGGCAAAAATTGAAGCGGCGAAAAAGAATGGCATGTGGGATCAACCTGATCGCCCCCAACTCAAACTTAACATGTCCCAAGATTTCGCAACTGCGCTTGCAGCAAATCCGGCAGCAAAGCAATTTTTTGAGCAACTTGCACCAAGTTATCAAAAACAGTATCTTGGCTGGATCGAAGTAGCGAAGCGACCGGAAACACGTGAAAACCGCATCCGGGAATCGTTGGACCTGCTGAATCGTGGCGAAAAGCTGGGCATGAAGTGAACTGCTTCAGCAACTCACTGTCGAACCGGACATTGCTGACAGGAAAGGAAAAATCTTGGCTGATATGCAAAACTCCGAACCCGCGCCCGAGAATATGAAATCATTTTCTGTCAAGCTGCAGCGCCTCGCCTACAAGCTGGATCTGGTATTCATTTTGCGGCCAACGCTGTTTTTCCCGGTGTGGACGATCTACGCGGCTGGCTATTTTACCGGCCAGCATTTTTTCGGTGACATGGCGATAATGGATCGCTCGATCGGGAAACTGTGGCCAGTGGTGATCGGTGCAGCGCTCACCCTGCTGATGGGCAGCGTCTTCATTATCAATCAAATTGTCGATGCGGCAATCGACCGGCAAAACAAAAAGCTCTTTCTCATTGCCAATGGTCATGTCTCGGAAAAAGCAGCACGCATTGAGGCGTTTGTTTTGGCTGTAGTAGCCATTGGTGTAGCTTTTTTGCATAGCTTGCCGTCCGGGGTGATTTTTATTGTGATTTTTTTGGTGACGGGCGTTTTCTACAGTATGCCACCCTTTAAATGGAAGGACAAAGCCCTGCGCGGTTTGCTGCTCAATGCCCTCGGTGCGCTGACCATATTTGTTGCAGGCTGGCAAACCGGCACCGTGCTGATCGTCGATGTCTGGGTCTATACCATCCCGTACGTCGCGGCAGTTTCGGCGGTTTACGTCTACACAACGCTGCTGGATGTCAAAGGCGATGCGCAATACCGCAAAGCCACTTTCGCCGTCGATTTCGGCACCAATTTGACCATCACAGTCGGGGCAGCCTTCGGGGTGTTTTCGTTTGTGAGTGGCTGGCTGCTGAAAGATCCGCTTATCTTTTATCCTGCACTTTTTGCTGCGCCAATATTTATCATCGCGGTTTTTCGGCACAGTCGCAAAAATGTCGACCGCGCGATCAAATATCCGATTTTATTTCTGGCGCTGGCAATCTGCTATTTGCTGCCGGCCTTTTTTGTGCTGGTGCTCTTCACTTTTTATTTCGCAAAATTCTATTATTACTATCGTTTTGGCTTGAATTATCCCAAATTTGAAGCGGATTGATGCGCTGAACGCGAATCCTGTATGCGCACGCTGATGGGAAAAATGAACGACGGAGGAGGAAACCGTGACGGCACAATCGAACAAGGTATGGACCCTGTCGAATGCGTTGAGCTTTGCCCGTGTTGTGCTGGCATGGCCCATCGTGGCCAGCCTGATGATAGGCACACGTGCTGGCGATATACAGGCGTTGGTGCTGATGCTGCTTGCCGGACTGACAGATTTTTTTGATGGCTATCTGGCGCGCAAATTCAACCAAACATCGGATGTTGGACGCATCATCGATCCGCTGGCTGACAAGATTTGTGTGGTCGCGATTGCGGTTACGCTGATGTTCACCCACGGCTTGCCGATGTGGTTTTTGATCTTGATAATCGCGCGCGATTTGGCTATTTTGCTGCTCGGCACGTTTATGATCTCACATACCAAAAGCATCCCCGAGAGCAATTGGCCGGGCAAAGTGACTGTCACTGTTTTGGCCATGGTGCTGATTGTTTATACTCTGTCGCTGGATCCGCTCAAAACGCCGGTGCTGGTTGCCGGCGTCGCCGTCGTGCTGATTTCCACTGTCAGCTATTTCAAGCGATTCATCAAAGAAATCTTTACTGGTAAAAAATAAATCTAAAATCGAAGGACAAGACAGCCTTGAACAGCATCTTTTCAAAAATTAAAAGTGGGCTGACCCGCACACGCTCCAATCTGGTCGACGGCATCACCAAAGCCGTCTCCGGAAAGACCCGCATCGATGAAGAAACACTCGAAGAAATTGAAGAGCGCCTGATCGCAGCAGATGTCGGCGTCAACACTACCCTCGATATCATTTCAGCCCTGCGGGAAAATCTACAGCTTCGTGACCGCAATGACTCGCAAGCGGTGTTGAATTGCCTCAAAAGCGAACTCATCGAGCGCTTGCAGATGAACGGTTCGGCGGATACCGCGTCTAATCAGAAACCATACATTATCATGGTTGTCGGTGTCAATGGAGTGGGTAAAACCACCAGTATCGGCAAACTTGCCAACCATTTTGTGCAGGATGGCAAGCGCGTGGTCCTGGGCGCAGCAGATACCTTTCGGGCGGCAGCATCCGAGCAACTGGAGATTTGGGCATCGCGCGCCAATGTCGAAATTGTGCGCAACAAGCCTGGTGCTGATCCCGCTTCTGTCGCCTTCGATGCGGTTGCAGCGGCGGAAAGCCGTAGTGCTGACATCGCGATCATCGACACGGCAGGCAGGCTGCACACCAAATCCAATCTGATGGAAGAATTGAAGAAAATCCAGCGTGCCATCGACCGCAAAATGCCGGGTGCACCGCACGAGGTGTTGCTGGTCATCGACGCCACGACCGGCCAAAACGGCCTGACACAGGCCAAAGTTTTTAACGACGCGGTTAAAATTGGCGGGATTGTGCTAACCAAGCTGGATGGCACGGCCAAAGGCGGGATTGTCGTTGCGATTCAGGAGCAATTGCGCGTGCCGATCCGTTTTATCGGCGTCGGTGAACAAATGGATGATTTGCAGCCTTTTGTACCTGAAGAATATGTTGAGGCGCTTTTTTCATGAAAATTAAATTGATTACGCTCGGCTGTGCAAAAAATTTGGTCGATTCGGAGGTGATCGCCGGCGGACTGCAAGCCAATGGCGTGCAGTTCACTGATGAAGCCGACGCGCAGGATGCGATCATTATCAACACCTGCGGTTTCATCGATTCGGCAAAAGAAGAGTCGATCGAGACAATCCTCGATGCAGTCTCCCTTAAAAACCAGGGCAAGTGCGCACGCGTCATTGTCACTGGCTGCCTCTCCGAGCGTTATGGTGATGAACTAAAAAAAGAAATTCCCGAGATCGATGGCCTGTACGGCAATCGCGATTTGAAAAAAATCGTCCGAGACATCGCGCAACAGCTCGATTTAAAAAGCGAACTGCTCGGCGAGCGGCAGTTGTTGTCGCCGAAACATTATGCCTATTTAAAGATTTCGGAAGGCTGCGAGCATCCGTGTACATTTTGTGCGATACCGGGCATCCGTGGCAATTTTCGCAGCCAACCGATCGAAAAGCTGGTGCGGGAAGCCAATCTGCTGGCAGAACAAGGCGTGCGTGAACTGGTGCTGATCGCGCAGGATACCACGGTCTACGGGATGGATTATTACGGCGAAAAAAAGCTGCCGGCATTGTTACGCGCCCTCAATAAGGTAGATGGTATCGAGTGGTTGCGGTTGATGTATGCATATCCTTACCACGTTACCGATGAGCTGATCGAAACCATTGCAAGCAGTGAGAAAGTTTGCAAGTATGTTGACATGCCGGTGCAGCATGTCTCCAGCAAAATGCTCAAACGCATGGCACGCCGCATGAACGGCGAGAAGCAGCACCGTCTGATCGAAAAGATGCGCGCTGCTATCCCCGATTTTGCACTGCGCACTTCGGTGATCGTCGGATTCCCCGGTGAAACGGACGAAGATTTTACAGAACTATATGATTACGTCAGTGATGGCTGGTTTGATCGCCTGGGCGTTTTTACCTATTCTCAGGAAGACGGTACACCGGCAGCAACGTTCCCGGACCAGGTGCCAGTTGAAGTCATGCGGAACCGCCAGGATATGCTGATTCAGGCCCAGGATGAAACGCAGTCTTACAAAAATCAGCAATTGATCGGCAAAAAGCTGATGGTGTTGATCGATGAATACGATCGCGATGAGCAGGTTTTTCGTGCACGCACGGCCTGGGATTGTCCAGAGATCGATCAAAACGTACTGATACGCGAGGCTTGTCAAGTCGGCGCTTTTTACGATGTCGAGATTGAAGCGAGTGGCATGCACGACCTGACAGCAAAAATTTTGAACAAATCGAAGGGCAAGGCATTAAACTGGATGTCGACGCAACTCCCTTTAATATCAGTAACGTAAAGGTGACACTATGCAAATCATGAAACGGATCGTTCTGCTCATACTGCTCTTCGGATTGGCCGGCCAGGCATCGGCGCAGGTCGAGATGGCGAACGATCGCAGCCTCGATCTGCCGCTTTTTTTCCTCGATCTCGTCAACACCCGCTCTAAAAATCTGGACAAAAGCAGGCTTCAGGTATATGTCAAAATTCCGTACGAGGAGTTACAGTTCGTCAAACTCGAAAGCGATTCTTTCCGAGCCAAATACGAAGTGACCGTGTTGGTGCTGGATGAAGATGATTTCCAGATGGACAGCAGGATTATGCAGCGCTCAATCACTCTGGGAAGTTATGAAGAGACCAGGGAACGCGGCGTTTACGATGATCTTGCTGCCAAATTTGAACTCGAGCCGAATGACTACAAAGTCATCGTCGGTTTGATGGACAAGGAAACCAAGCAAACGACCTCCCAGAAAACCAAAATGGAATTGCGCAATTTCAACGATGCCGAGATTAGCATTAGTGATGTGCTGATTGCCGATTCGGTCGATGTTGATACAGACGGCAGCGTATTAGCCCACCCGCATGTCAATCTTCCGAGAGATACCGGTACTCGCACATTGGGCTATTTTGAGGTCTATACCAAAAAGAAAAAAGGTGATTTAAATGTTGAAATCACCGTAAGAAATTCACGCAATAAAAAAGTGTATGAAGATAACCGGGATTTCCAGATAGCTGACGCCTCCACACCGATTGTTTTTGAGATTGCAGATGGCGAGTTGCAGCACGGCCGGTACAAACTGAAAATTAAAGCCAAAGCCAATGGCGAAAAAACCGAACTCGAAACGGTATTTACCATTTTTTCGCGTGGCATGCCGCTGACCAGCACCGATCTCGAATCGGCCATCCAACAGTTACGGTACATTGCCAACGGCAAGGATCGCGATAAAATAGAAGACGCGCCGGAAGATAGCCAGAAAGTCGCTTTTATTGAATTCTGGAAAAAGCGCGATCCGACGCCCGGTACGGAGGAAAACGAAGCGATGAATGAATACTATCGTCGCGTTGCGTATGCGAATGAGCATTTCGGCCGATTCCGGGATGGCTGGAAAACCGATATGGGAATGGTTTATATCGTGCTTGGTGAGCCCAACGATGTTGAACGCAACCCTTTTAATTCCGTGTACAGCACGTCTTACAACTCCAGCCGCACGATCAAGGCGTTTGAAGTCTGGCATTATTATCAGTATAATCGCTATTTTGTTTTTATCGATGAGTCCGGATTCGGCGACTTCCGGTTGAGCAATCCGGTTTCTCTTAACGATTTGATGAGTCTCAAGAATTTTTAACGCAAGTGCTTCGATTGCAAGTGTCACCGCGATCAGCAACATTCGCTGCCAATCCATCCAGGCCTGCCGTATTGCCGTAAATGGTCTTCAGAATGCAATGCGACAGGCTCACTAAAATCGGGAAGTTTAATGCCCCAGATCGTCAAACCCCGCAAACTAACACCGAATGCTACCATCGGTATCATCTCTCCAGCAAGTCCAATGGTTCCTGAAAAACTCGAAATGGGTGTGCGCTACCTGGAAAATCTCGGCTATCGTGTCGAGATCGGCAAGGCCGTGCACAAAACAGATGGCTACCTGGCTGGCAGCGACGAAGAGCGCATTGCTGACCTTGAGCAGATGTTTGCACGCAAGGATATCGATGCGATTTTTTGCTCGCGAGGTGGTTATGGTACCCCGCGACTGCTGCACAAAATCAACTACGACCTGATACGTCAAAATCCGAAAATTTTTGTCGGCTACAGCGATTTGACGGCGCTGCAGTTGGCGATCTTTGCCAAAACCGGCCTGGTCACGTTTTCCGGGCCGATGGTGGCCGTGGAGCTTGCCAACGGAATCAAACCGCAAACCGAAGACAATTTTTGGCGTACGATCACCAGTGCCGAGCCCCTCGGAACGCTGCGGCCTTTGCAGAACAACTTGACCGCGCTCAACCGGCACAATGGCGTCGGACCGATTTTGCCGGGATGCCTTTCTGTGATCGCTGGAATAGCCGGAACAGAATTTTTCCCCCGCCAGGAAGGTTGTGTGCTGTTGTTCGAAGACGTTGGGGAAAAACCATATCGCATCGATCATTATTTAGCGCAATTGCAAAATGCCGGCGTGCTCGCAGGCTTGGGTGGAGCGATTGCAGGGCAATTCAGTGACTGTCTGCCTTCAGATGACACACCCAGCTGGACCATCGACGAAATTCTGCGTGACTACTTTGCCGACGCGAGCTACCCGACGATTACCGGGTTTGATTATGGCCATGATTCGATCAAATACACGATTCCGGTCGGGGTGCCTGTGCGGCTCAAAACGGATCCAATTGCAGTTGAAATCACTGAAAGCGCGGTACTTGAATAAAAGCAGCTTTCATATCGCTTTGCTGCTTTATTCGAATGTATTTAAACTTGCCTTGCCTGGGGCATCTCTGCGCTTGATTTTTAAAGAAATTAAAGCTACCTTTCTAATCACATTGACATTCATTCCTGCCTGCATTCAAGCTTGATGACGAAAGATTTTTCATGGAGAAAACACCGATCGCCGTGTTGATATCCGGGCGCGGCTCGAATATGATCGCCCTGCACGAAGCGATGCGAAAGCAAAGCATGCACGCAGAAATTGCCTGCGTGATCAGCAGTTCCGCCAGCGCAGAAGGGCTGCAATATGCTCGGGAAAATAGCATGCCAGCAATCAGCTACAAACCGGAATTATGGCGCGATGATCAGCAGGTAACCGATGCGATTCTGCATACTTTTTCGGAATACCATGTTCAGCTCGTGGTGCTGGCCGGATTTTTAAAAAAAATCCCCGAAGCTGTAGTACGGGCATTTCCGAATCGTATCGTCAATATCCATCCGGCGCTATTGCCGGCTTTTGGCGGCAAAGGCATGTACGGCAGGCATGTGCATCAGGCTGTGCTCGACTACGGCTGCAAAGTCTCGGGTGCGACTGTGCATTTTGTGGCGGTCGATTATGATACCGGCCCGCCCATTCTGCAGGAATGTGTACCTGTCAAAGCGGATGATACGGCAGAATCGCTGGCAGCCCGCATCCTGCAACTTGAACATCGTCTGCTGCCCAAATGTGTCGATTTGCTGACGCGTGGAAAAGTCCAAATCGAAGGCCGCACAACACGGGTGCTCGAGTAACCTGCTTTCGTCACGAACTGTTTGTTTTTTACAAATTAATCGAATATCATTATTAGATTTGTGATTGACTGACAACTGTGTACATTTTCAAAATGTGCACTGACCGCCTCCCGGCGAATGCTCTGCTCACAAATCGCCGGCAAAATGACAACATGTCCCTGCCGACTACAATCTGTTCACTTCCTGTTTTTGAAAGAATACAAATGACGAACCAGACCAACGCGCTGATGAGTGTTTCCGATAAAACTGGCGCGGTTGATTTTGCACAATATCTCAGCCAGCAAGGTGTTCAGATCTACTCCACTGGTGGCACAGCAACGCTATTGCGAACAGCAAACATTGCGGTTACGGATATTTCGGACCTGACCGGTTTCCCGGAAATCATGTCGGGGCGCGTCAAAACACTGCATCCAAAAGTGTTTGGCGGTATCTTGGCGCGACGCGAGCATGTTGGTGACCGGGAACAAGCGGCAACTCATGGCATCCCGTTTTTTGATTTTGTCATCGTCAATCTCTACCCATTTGCCGAAACAGTCAGTAAAGCAGATTTTACCCATGCCGATGCCATCGAAAATATCGATATTGGCGGTGTGGCGCTCATCCGTGCCGCCGCCAAGAACCATCGCGATGTGGCGGTGGTGACCTCTCCGGAACAGTACGAAATGGTCAAAGTGAGCATGCAGGCGAATGGCGGTCAAGCTTCGGATGAATTGCGGCTGCAATTGGCGCTGCAGGCTTTTCGCGAGACCAGCGCGTATGACGCGCAAATCCAGGGCTACTTTGCAGCATTGCAAAAGGATGCTGAACCATTCCCGCCCAAACTTACTTTTGGCTTTGAAAAGGTGACCAGTCTGCGCTACGGCGAAAATCCGCACCAGCGGGCTGCGCTTTACAAAACACCGGGAAAACCTGGAGCAACGCTGGTCAGTGCTAAGCAGTTGCAGGGCAAGGAGCTTTCGTACAATAACCTGATGGATGCCGATACTGCAATGCACCTGGCGAAGGAGTTCGAACAGCCGACCATCGCGATATTGAAGCATGCCAATCCTTGCGGCGTGGCTTCGGCAAAGCTCTTGCACGATGCCTATCGGTTGGCCTTGGCGACAGACTCGGTTTCGGCTTTTGGCGGCATTGTTGGAGCGAACCGTGCGATTGATGGCGAGACGGCGAAATTGATTTCGACTGTGTTCACCGAAGTGGTGATTGCACCGGGATTTACCAACGAAGCACTCGAGGTTTTATCAGCGAAAAAGAACTTGCGCCTGCTGGAGACAACTGCCTTTTTGGAGCCTCCGCAAAAAACGTTGGAGATTAAGGTCGTTTCCGGTGGCGTTTTGTTGCAGGACAAAGATTTGCAGCTTGATGACACAACGGCGTTTAAAGTGGTCACAAAACGGCAACCGACCGAAGCTGAATGGCAATCCATGCTTTTCGGATGGCGGGTAGTGAAGTGGGTGAAATCGAATGCCGTGATTTTTGCGAAAAATGAACAAGTCCTCGGCATTGGCGCCGGACAGATGTCGCGTATCGATTCATCACGCATCGCCGCTGAAAAAGCCGCGATTGCCAAGCTGGATTTGAAGGGCAGCGTGGTCGCTTCCGATGCCTTTTTCCCGTTTGCCGATGGCGTCGAAACGGCTGCGGAAGCCGGTGCAACGGCCGTGATTCAGCCTGGTGGTTCGATCCGCGATGCTGAAGTGATTGAAGCAGCCGATAAACATGATCTGGCAATGGTGTTTACAGGCATTCGGCATTTTCGACATTAACAAAATAAACGATTAGTTTCATCATAAACATTTTGTAAGCCGGAAGAGAAGGATATGGCATTTAATTTTCAAAGTTTTTTTGCAAATGATATTGCAATCGATTTGGGCACGGCCAACACGCTGGTCTACATTCGTGGGCGCGGCATTGTGATCAATGAGCCGAGCGTGGTCGCGATCCGCAAAGTGGATCAGGAAATCGTGGCCTATGGCAAGGAAGCCAAGGAAATGCAAGGCCGTACGCCTGGCGAAATCACCACAGTGCGCCCTCTCAAAGACGGCGTGATCGCTGATTTCGAACTTGCGGAAGCCATGATCCGGCATTTTATTCGGCGTGTTGCCTCGAACCAGATTTTGCGTTGGCGCCCTCGCGTGGCCGTCTGCATTCCTTCCGGCATAACGGACGTCGAAAAGCGTGCGGTGCGCGATTCCTGTGAACATGCAGGGGCGCGCGAAGTGTATTTAATCGACGAACCGATGGCTGCTGCGATTGGCGTCGGTTTGCCAATAGAAGAGCCGGTCGGCAGCATGGTCATCGACATTGGCGGTGGCACCACGGAAATCGCTGTGATTTCGCTTTCAGGCATCGTGAACGATATTTCGATCCGTATCGGCGGCGACGAGATGAACGAATCGATTGTGCAGCATTTTAAGCGCAATTACAACCTGCTGATCGGAGAGAACACCGCTGAAAATATTAAGTGCCAGCTCGGATCTGCTGCACCGTATACCGAAAAGTCAAGCATGGCCGTGCGTGGCCGTGACCTGGTTGCCGGCATCCCCAAAACGGTGGAGATCACCTCTGCTGAGGTGCAGGAAGCGTTGTCAGAACCGGTCAATGCGATCGTCGACGCGACCAAATTGTGCCTTGAGCGCACACCGCCCGAACTTTCTTCGGATATTCTCGATCGGGGCATCGTGCTGTCAGGCGGCGGCGCTATGCTGAAAGGTCTCGACGAGCGTCTGCGCAAGGAAACCAGCCTGCCGATCATTGTCGCCGAAGATCCGCTGACCTGCGTTGTGCGCGGGACAGGCAAAGTGCTGGAAGACCTTACCCATTATCAAAAAGTACTCAGCAAAGTTCGAAGATATTAGCAGATGGACAAGTGAGAAAAAGCAGCCCTTCACAATTGAGCTTATTTTCGGTTTCCCTGCGCGAGTATGTCACTTTCATCGCCTGTGTTTTTGTTTCTCTCATTTTTATCTTCAGCAATAGCAATCCGCAGGTAGAAGCGATTCGCGCAATGGTGGTTGGCCTCAGTGCGTACCTTGTGGAGTCCTCGACTGCGGACCAGGCAGCTGAAAATGCCGAAGTGCAACGCTTGCGGCAGCGCGCCACCGAACTGATGCTCGAAAACAGCAAATTGCGAGAAGCAGCGCTTCAATACCGGCAGCTTCAAACCATGCTGAATTTCAAAGAGCGCAGCAAGTTTGACTTGGTGGCAGCCCGGGTGATCGCGATACAGAAAGACAAGTTCGTCCGATCCGTTGTACTGGACGCAGGCACGGCAGATGGCGTTCGGAAAAACATGCCGGTTGTGGTGCCGGAGGGATTGTGCGGCAAAATCATTCGCGCGGATGACAATAGCTCGGTCGCGCAGCTGCTGGTTGATCACAGTTTTCGCGTCGCCGGAAGAATTGAGCGAACGCGCGTTGACGGCATCGTATCGTACGAAGGCGGCGATTATTGCCTTTTGAAAGAGGTGCCACGGAATGCAAATGTGCAGGCCGGAGATGTGGTCATCACCTCAGGCTTCAGTGAAATTTTCCCCCCCAATATTCGCATTGGCGTTGTCAAAGAAGCCAAAGAAGATTTGCGTTCGATGTTTAAAACGATCAAACTCGCGCCGGCGGTTGATTTTTCGCGTATCGAAAATGTTTTTGTCATGACCTCGCTTCATCCGGACTCAACCTGAAAAACGATGAAAGTTTTTAGCTATATATTTCTTTTTACAGCTCTCTTGTTCGCGCAAATCTATGTACTGCCTTATTTTGCGATTGGCTACTTCGTGCCAGACGTCCTGTTTATCGGTGTAATTGTGGTAGGCATTCGCGAAGGGGGTGTATGGGCGATGCTGGCAGGTGCTGGTTCCGGATTTTTGCGCGATGCGTTTACCACAGGCTTTTTGGGCAGCAGCATGCTCAGTCTTGTGATTGCGGGCTTTTTGGCAGGCATTTTTGCGCGCCACCGCTTGCGATTTGGCATTCAAGGCAACATTTTGTTTTTATTTGCAGTTGCCTTTGTTTATAATTTGGTTTATTACACCCTGCAACTATTCGACGCCGCCCTGAACTTTTCGACCATTTTGCTGCAATTTATTATTCCTGCAGCTATCTACACATTGATTATTGTGGGCATCGCACACTTTCTGATTCCGCGCGGACTCTGGGGCAAAAAACTGCCGCAGCGCTAATGCAAACCCCCAAGCGAAATCAAATGCAACCGATTCGATCATCATGAATATTTTAAGAGAAATTTCCCGTAATCGTCTGCTCATGCTGCGCGTCGGGCTGGTGCTGGTTTTTTTGATGCTGATGGCGCGTTTTTTTTATGTGCAAATTTTGGAAGGAGATCGCTATCTCGCTGCCAGCGAAGAGAATCGCGTTAAGCAGGTCGAGCTCAAGCCGCCGCGTGGTTTGATCCGCGACCGTGCTTATGAAATTCTTGTCGATAACCGACCTGCCTATTCTGTCTACGCGATTCCAAGCGAGTTACAGGCTGCGGACAGCACAATGGAATTGCTGGGCACTATTTTGGAAAAATCCACCGAATCGTTAAGCCACACCTACAACCGCCGCCGTCGTGGCGCCTTTCAAAAGGTCAAAATCGATCGTTACATCAGCTTTGAAAAATTGGCGCAAATCGAAGAACGCAAGCTTGACTTGCCAGGTGTTTTTTATGACATCGAACCGCGAAGATCTTATCCGGCTGGCGTACTGGCACCGCATTTGTTCGGCTATTTGGGAGAAATTTCTGAACGGGAGCTGGAGAAATTGCGGGCTGACGGCTATGAACAGGGCGATGTCATCGGTATAAAAGGTGTGGAAAAAGTGTATGAGGACATTCTGCGCGGCAAAGATGGATATCGTTTTATGGAGGTCGATGCACTTGGCCGGGAAGTGCAGGTTCTTGGCAATCTGGGCGAAAAATTACCCGTACCCGGCAAGGATATCATACTGACCATCGATGCACCATTGCAGCGGCATTTGGAGCAAGTGATGCAAGACAGACTTGGCGGCGCGGTTGTACTCAACTGCCAAAACGGCCAGATAATCGCGATGGTATCCAAGCCAGACTACGATCCGGATATTTTTACCAAGCCCATCCCGCCTTCTGTTTGGAATAGCCTCAACAACAATCCCGACAAGCCACTGTACGATCGTATTTTGCAAGGCCTGTACCCTCCAGGTTCGGTTTATAAAATCATCCTGGCTATTGCGGCATTGGAAACCGGCACAGTCAATCCGAAGGCAACGGTTTTTTGTCCTGGCGGATTTCGTTTGGGACGACGTTTTTTCGGCTGCTGGAATCGTGCCGGCCATGGCAATGTCAATATGCGTCAAGCCATCGAACAATCATGCAATGTCTATTTCTACCGAATCATGCAGCGCGTTGGGCTCGAAAATTGGGTGAAATATTCAAAGTTGTTTCGTTTCGGCCAGCGCACAAATGTCGACTTGACCGGCGAAGCACATGGCTTATTGCCCGACTCACTCTATTTTGACAAGGCCTATGGCAAGGGCCGCTGGAGCCAGGGATTGCTGCTGAATTTGGCCATTGGGCAAGGTGACTTGCTGGCAACGCCACTGCAGGTAGCCTTTTATGCGATGTCGCTGGCCAATCGGGGCAAGAGTTTTCGGCCATTTATTGTGAAAGAGATTTTCGATCCGCTTGCGGAGAGCGAAAAAGTGGTGCCGACAATGCCCGACACAGTCCACATTCGCGGCATCAGCGCCTCGACGTGGGACTTCATCCACCAGGCGATGTATGATGTGGTAAATGGAGCAAAGGGCACAGCGAAATCCGCCAATCCGGGCTTGATTAAAGTCGCTGGCAAAACCGGGACGGCGCAGGCACCAAAGGGCGATGATCATGCCTGGTTTATCGGCTTTGCGCCATTTGAAAATCCACAGGTCGCATTTGCCATTTTTCTCGAAAATGGTGGCGGCGGTGGCGCAAATGCCGCGCCGATTGCTCGCAGTATCTTAAAGCTTTTGCTCGATCAGGGCAAAATTCAAATCCCGAACCGAAAATTTGCCGATGCCCATGTTGATCAATAAACCACCGGATAATTTTAAATTGTTGGATATACCGCTGGTGCTGGCTTTGCTGGTTTTGCTGAGCTTTGGTTTGTTGGCGGTATTCAGTGCAACGCAAAATGCCAATCCTGCCATCGCAAACAATTTTTCCAAGCAGCTTGTGTGGGTACTGGTCGGGCTGGTGGTCTTTACCATCACAATGCTTACACCACTAAAGGTTTTCCAGAAATACGCCTACATTTTCTATGGTATCTCTCTGGCTTTGCTGGTGCTGGTACTGGTAGTCGGAGGCGGTGCCGGCGTAAAGCGCTGGTTTCTGATTGGCCCATTCCGTTTTCAGCCTGCAGAAGTTGCCAAGATCGCCACTATTTTTGCATTGGCCCGTTTCATTTCGCAGGAGCATCGCAATCTGAACAAATTGATCGATATCGGATTGGCATTTGCCATTGTTGTTGGACCAATGTTGCTGATTATGAAAGAGCCGGATCTCGGGACTGCGTTGGTTTTTCCTGCCATTATTTTGCCTGTGCTGTTCTGGGCGGGCTTGTCGCTGTTCACCGCTTTTCTAATTATTGCGCCGCTTTTATCGCTGGTGGCAGCCTTTAATCTCACTGCATTTTTCATCGTGATGGGCATCATTATCGGTGTGATGGTGGTTTCGGGGAGAGGATTGAAGGTCATCGTGCCGAACTTTTTGCTCAATGTCGGTGTAGGAATTATTACCCCCCTTTTATGGGACCATCTGCATAAATATCAGCAGAGCCGAATCTTAACTTTTCTCGGAGTCGAGCAAGATCCGCGCGGTATTGGCTACCAGGTGCTGCAGTCGAAGGTAGCGATTGGCTCCGGTGGCTTATGGGGTAAGGGCATCGGTGATGGTACGCAAACCCAGTTGCGCTTTTTGCCTGAACAGCATACGGACTTTATCTTTTCTGTGATTGGAGAAGAAGTTGGCTTTTTGGGCGTGCTTTTAGTGCTTTTGCTTTTTCTTTTTATTATCTGGCGTTCGCTGAATATTGCCCAGAGCTGCAAAAGCCGGTTTGCAAGTCTGGTGGTCGTGGGCGCAGCAATGGTCATTTGCTTCCATGTTATGATCAACACCGGCATGACCGTTGGAATTATGCCCGTAACCGGTTTGCCGTTGCCATTTCTCAGCTACGGGGGATCTGCAATGCTCAGCAACATGGTACTGATGGGCCTGATTGTGGGGGCCGGTTTGCGTCGTTTTGAATATTTTTAACTTAACGTGAGAAATGCCTCGCATTCTTAATCGGAAAAAGTTTCCGGACGAGTAGCGTTGATTGTCTCGGCAGCCGAATCGGAATTGAAAATTCAACTTGCTTTTCACGCTGATTTTCATTAAAATTAACAGCTTGTTGCGTACTTTTTTTGCTAAAAAATTGCAATTTTGTGTGGTAAAATTTTAGCATCTCTTCTGCCTAAGGATTTGATTCCTGTGCAAATTGACCTCGGAAATAAAAACCTATCACAGGGGTTTACGTGAGCTCACCGGTTCCTTGCCAATATTTCATAGCCCAGACTCTACACATGATAAGCATTGGTTAGATTGGATTCAGTTTACTCACTCAAATAAAAGAAGTGGAGGATCGCCATGTCGCGTCGAGGAGAAAGCAGGCTAATTAGACAGCCATTACATTTGTTGTTAGTCCTTATGGTAGCCTGGAGCGTCGCAGCATGTGGTGGAAGCAAAAAGCAAACCGCGCCAGGTGAAGGCGAAGATCTTAATATCGATCAATTGCTTGGTATTGAAGGAGATACCGATGCCGGGCAACAGGCAGATGCAACCCCTCCCGCTCAAGATAAAAGCAAAGACGAAGATGAAGTGCTCAGACTTCTAGGCATAACCACCGATGAGAAAAAAGATGAGCAACCTGCCGCAGAACAGGCAAACATGACGGAGCCGAGCGCGAGTCCACTCCAGGATGAAGTCAATCGTTTGCAAACTGAGCTATTTGAGAAAGAAAATATTATTGAAGAGCTGCGGAAAGAATTAAACGAAAAGAACGAACGCCTGACCACTCTGCAAACGGCAGACTTGAGCGGTCGTCCGCAGGCCCAGCAGGCACCTGCGCAACCCGTGCCGGCTCGCGCAGGTGAAAGTGCAAAAGATCGTTACAACCAGGCGCTTGATGCGTATAATGCAGGTCGATACAAAGAAGCGATCAGTCGTTTCAATTCTCTGCTCTCTGAGAATGTAGATGCTTCGCTTGCTGACAATTGCCAATACTGGATTGGTGAATCGTATTTCGGCATGCGCAATTATGTCCAGGCCCTGGTTGAATTCGAAAAGGTTTTTCGATACACCAACTCAAACAAGGCCGATGCAGCCAAGCTGAAGATGGGAATTACCTATTTGCGACTCAATGACAAGGCTGCTGCAAAGAATGAATTTGAAGGCCTGATCAGCAACTACCCAAAAAGCGAATACATCGGACGCGCCCAAAATTATTTGGCGAATCTCTAATCACTGCTGCAAACAGTTCTAATATGCCAGAATTACGTAAGGATCCGATTGTTGGCCGGTGGGTGATTATTTCAGCTGACCGGGGCAAGCGGCCATCAGATTGGGATAGCGTCAGAGATACGTCAAAGAATGTCGGTAGCTTTTGCCCGTTCTGCCCGGGAAATGAGGATAAAACACCGCCAGAGGTTTATGCTGTGCGAACCAATGGCGGCAGTTCCGAATGGAAGCTGCGGGTTGTTCCGAATAAATTCCCGGCGTTGCAAATTGAGGGAGAATTGGTTCGAAAGGGCGAAGGAATTTACGATTGGATGAGCGGAATCGGTGCGCATGAGGTGCTCATCGAAACTGCCGACCACAGCTTGGAGCTTCCTGATTTTAGCCCATCACACATCGAAAGTATCCTGCAGATATTCAAAGCGCGAATCGAAGATTTGCGGAATGATACGCGCTTTAAGTATATCCAGATTTTTAAGAACCATGGTGTCGCTGCCGGTGCCTCGCTTGAACATTCACATTCGCAACTGATCGCTACCCCAATCTTGCCAAAGCGTGTTGTTGAAGAATTGGAAGGAGCCAAAAAGCATTTCGAGTTGAAAGAGAGATGTATTTTTTGCGATATTATCAACCAGGAACGCGGATTTGGTAAGCGGATTATTCAGGAAACGGATGAGTTTCTGGCCATTGCCCCTTTCGCAGCCCGGTTCCCTTATGAAATGTGGATTTTGCCGAAACGACACTACTCCCACTATGAAAATATGGAAATCGGATTATATTTAAAGCTTGCTGAAATATTGAAAGACGCTTTGTTGCGCGTGAATAAAGTACTCGATTCGCCGCCATATAACTTTGTCATACACACATCTCCAATCCAGGAACCTGCCACGCCCGATTACCACTGGCATATCGAAATTATTCCCAAATTGACAAAGATTGCCGGTTTCGAGTGGGGAACAGGGTTTTATATCAATGCCGTTGCGCCGGAGCAATCCGCAGCCCATTATCGTGAGGTTGGCATTTAAGGCCTCACGATGCAGAGAAGACGAGAGCCGCAAGAGTATGTATGTGTGACAACTGCACACTTGAGCAGACCGTGCTAATCGTATATCCGAATTAATGAAAAGGCCTGATGAAATGAAAAAGACCATGAAAATTTTCTATATCGCCCCGGAAGTTGCTCCATTCGCAAAAACTTATGCGGTTGCGGATGTGGCCGGTGCTTTCCCGAAAGCACTCAAAGAGATGGGGCATGATGTGCGGGTAATGATGCCCAACTACAAGTGCGTCAATGCTCGCAAATATGTACTGCGAGATGTGATTCGCTTAAAGGATATGCGTGTTCCGGAGTGGCAGGATGAAGTGCTTGTGAGTGCAAAATCAGCATTTTTGCCAAACTCCAAAGTTCAAATCTACTTTTTAGATAATAAGGAACTGTTCGTTCGCGATGGCTTGTACGCCGACAGCCAGAAGGGAAAGGTCTTTGCAGATAATGACGAAAGATTTATGGTTTTTATCAAAGGCTGTGTTGAAACGCTGAAAATGCTGCATTGGCAACCGGATGTCATTCACTGCAATGATTGGCAGAGTGGCTTTTTGCCGATCCTGTTGAAAATGGGCGGCGACGAAGATGGCTTTTTTAAAAACACCAAGATCGTTTTTTCTCTGTTCGATTTTCAGACAGAGACGACGATCAGCAAATCGGCTCTCGAAAAAGCAGGACTGGATACAAGCCAATTCTCAGCGGATGAAGTGGATGCGTCGGGAAATGTTGATGTTTTGAAAGCAGCCATCTCACGCAGCGATATGATTGTCGTGGAAAACAAGGATCGCGCACTTGGCAAGCAACTGAAGGGGGAACCGGTTTCGGATAAAATTAAAGCCCTGCTGGCAAGTGCATCAGACAAGCTGGTGGAACTTGGCAGCGGTATCGACCACTCAGTTTGGGATCCCAGCTCGGATAAGTTTTTAAAAAGCAAATATGATATTGAGAGTGTGGAAAAAAAACAGGATAATAAAAAGGCGCTATTGGCAAATCTCGATTTAACGTATGATGCCAAATCACCGTTGGTCTATGTCCATGCTGATGCAGAAGCGACCACCCAGGAAGACGACCTCACCCAAATTATTCCTGAAATGCTGGAGATGGGGATCAGTGTCGTGCTGTTGAGCCGTGGGCAAAACGGCAAAGAGCAGGAGCTCGCTGCGTATAACGAAAAATACCCCAATCATTTTTTGCTGCAAAAATATGAAAATGATCTTGCCCATCAGCTGATGGCGGGCGCTGACTTCTATTTGGCACCTGCCTGGGAAGAACCGATGATTTCAAATCACCTGATCGGCATGCGGTACGGCACCATTCCGCTGGTAAAAGATGATGGCGATTTTTCGGAAACCATCAAGGATTTTTCAAAATCCGCCAAAAATGCGACCGGTTTTGTATTTAATGGTTCCGAAGAACGCGGCATTGTCAGTATTTTGAAAACTGCGTTGGAGCTATACCAAAATACGGATAAATGGGAAAACCTGATCAAGAATGCCATGAAACAAGACTATTCCTGGCATTCCGTCGGCCCGCAATATATCGAGAAGCTCTCCAGGCTTTTTTGAGCATCAGGTCGATAAGAAACCAGCAACCATTCAACGCATGGAGAGCGGGAGAGCGCTTCCATGCGTTTTTCATGTGAAGCGGACTCGGTGAGATAAAAAATCGTGTCTCAAATGGCGACAATGTTTCCAGAGCGCACATCAAAAGCTCCGTTCTTTTGATGGATTGGCGTGCTAACTGCAATACTTTTAAGGTGAATTTGCAAGAACTTAATTCAATTCGGATTGGCACGGATATTGTGTGTCCAGTGTCCGAAGGAGCTGAAACTGAATCGGGTCGATAGGAACTATGGAAGGCATTGAAATATCCATTGGAAGGGTAGGGGCTAGGCGAGACATTGCACTGCTGCGTGTAAAAGGTTACATTGACACGCAGACGTGCGGCAAGATGCTGAATGTTATCACCCAGGTGCTGCAAGATGGCGCACACCATATCATCGTCGATATGGGGCAAGTAAATTATGTCAGCTCGGCCGGATGGGGCGTATTTGTCGGAGAAATCAAAGGCATCCGCGAGAGTGGCGGTGATTTGAAAATCGTACAAATGCTGCCTGAAGTGAACGAAGTTTTTGAAATGCTCGAATTCAATCGAATTCTGGCAAGTTACGACAACATAGAAGAAGCCATTGACGATTTTGATTTGTCGATCGGCTTGGATATCACCAAAAGTATTTCAAGGACTTACCGCGCAGACAACGGCGGTTCATCAACCGAGGCCGTTGCACCTCCCGCCCCACCGCCCCGCAAGCCCGAGAAAAGCCCTGCGAAAGGCCGCAAGTCGTTTGTCAAGCCAAAGATCGATGCGCGCGTGCTGCCGCTGAGTGAGCAGATCAAAATTGCCGTTATCGAAGATCCGATTCAAGGCGCGTTGAAAATCAAAAAAACGCTTGATACGGAAAAGTATGGCTTCAAGAAAGTTGGCTATTTTAAAATCCTGCGCACCCTTCGCAAGCTGAATCTCGAAACCAAGGAAAAGCGCATCCGCTTCTATCGCTCCCGGTAATATAATTTCGGTTGGCTTGCCTTGCTGTTGCACATGCAGTCCAATTGGAGTTTATTGATAAGTAAAATTTCAGCTTATTGATGCAACTGTGCCTATATATCCTGAATGGCTGGCTGAACGCAAAGCTTTTCATTAATCTATCTTATTTTCTGGCAAGAGCAGGGAAAGGACGAATTTTATGGGTAAGTGGACGACCATAATTAGAAATAACGCTGTATTTACCCTTGCATGCGGTGTGCTTGCAATTCTGATGTTGACGCAAGATGCAGATGCACAGAGAAGATATCCTGGCGACTTCGAACCAGGCGATGGCGTTCGCGTGATCACCTGGCAATCGCCTGTAAACAAAAGCAATGTTGGTGATCTGGGCATTTCAAACGACTATGTTATCGACAGGCGCGGCACCATTTTTCTGCCACTGGTTGGCGACGTTCGTGTGGTCGGGCTCACTCGCGAAGCACTGGCCGATACCCTGGAAATGCGCTATCGGAAATTTGCCTCTGGCATGTCGTTTATTTGCAAGCCTTTGATTCGTATCGCATTGCTCGGTTCGGTTAACAAGCCGGGAACCTACATCGTGGAGCCGACGGAATCGTTATGGAGCCTGATTGATCAGGCTGGCGGGCCGTTGACTGGCGCTGAATTTCAAAAAATGTACTACATGCGCAATGGCGAAATCGTTGCCGAAAACTTGCTCGCACAATTTGAGCGTGCATATTCAATCGAAGAAATCGGAATTCGATCTGGCGATCAATTGTACATCCCATCTAAAAAGTCATTTCGTTTTAGAACGTTGTTGGAGTATAGCTCCTTCCTGTCATCGCTGGTCATTTTGTATTTCACCATCGATGAGAGACGGGGCCGGTAACAGGGTGCAGCGCAATCGAAAGAAAGATCATCTACTGAATCAATTAAACCATCCGGAGTGCAAAAATGGATGATTTCTATTTTGAGGATGACGAGAGCCAACAGGAGACCGGCTTTGATCTGCGACGATATTGGAAGGCGCTCCTCAAAAGGTGGTGGCTATGGAGCTTGATCACCGTGCTGGTTGCTGTGCCTTGGGCTTTTTTCGTTAAGCAGGAAAAAACTTTATTCGAAGCCAATGCACGCATTCAGTTTAAAAGTTTTGCCGGCGATGAGGCTGCGCTTGCTGCCAGCCGTCAGCAAGTATTGACCAGCCGAACGTTCGCTGAGCAGGTTGTCGCTGAGCTTGGCCTGGTTATGGAAATGGAAAGTGGCGATGCAGACTCGGTTATTCACCGCCGCCAGGTCTTTGGCGCTTTCAGCAGCACCGAAACGCCCATCCCTGGAAAATATACGCTCCGTTTTTTTAATGATGGCACGTTCGAGCTGCTGCAGGAAAACAAGCCTCTGGACAACGGTTTTACGACGGTCTATTCGGGCGACGTTACAACTGCGAAGTATGATACGGTCGCCGTCAACGGATTCCGGTTTTTGCTGCATGACGATTCCAACGAATTCCCCGATGAAATTCAATTTACGGTCAAGGACTTTCGAGGCATTGTGCGCAGCTTCCAAAGCCAGGTGAAATCCAATTTTAACCGCAGCGGTACCTTGATGGACATCAGCTTGCAACATCAGGATCCGTTTATCGCGATGCAGATGGCCAACATGCTGGCGGAGTTGTACGTCCGCAAGAGCGTTGAGGTCACAAGCGGTGAATCCGAACAACAGGCACAAATTCTCAATGAGCAGTTGAAAATTGCAGAAGAGAATTTGAAGACGTCCAATCAAAAGTTGCTGTCTTTTCGTAAAGCAAACCTTGGCGTGTACGACCTTGAAACCCAGGCCAGCAATTACTTGAAGAAAAAAGCAGAGGCTGAGAGTGAACGTGACGGATTGCTGCAGTGGCAATCGTCGCTCAACGAATTGCTGACCCAGGCTGAGGCTGTTTTGCCGGATGGTACCAGCCGTATTTTGCTTGAACGCAATTCTATTTTTCATGAACTGGTAAAGTTGCCGATTTTCGACGCCAACGCCAGCATGGCCATCCCGAAGGCAAAAATTGTCAACCTCGAACAAGAATATCGCAGCATAATTGCTGCCACTTCTGAAGCAAATGATCGCGCGATCGAAATCGCCGATGAGCTGAATAATGTTCACAAACAGGTCGAGTCCATCGCCCGCCGTGAAAACCGCAATGTGAGCGCCAAAATTCGCAAGCTCAATACGGAAATTGCTGACATGGACGGCAAGCTTGGCCGCCTGCCTGCGCAAGAAAGCCAATACGCTGATTTGCAGCGCGAAAACAAAGAACTGCAAGATATATTCAATAATCTGAGCGCTCAAAATTCAAAGTTAAAAATTCGGGAAGGCACCGACACCGAGGATATTCGCATTCTTGATCCCGCAATCGTCCCTATCGAGCCGATCAATGGCAATAAGAAGGTCAAGGCGCTGATCGGTGTAATAGGTGGCTTTCTGCTTGGTATTGGTGTGACATTCGCCATCGAATTTCTCGATAAGACCATGAAGACCGTGCACGATGTCAAGCGTTATTTGCGGGTCAATGTGCTGGGAGCTATACCTGAAGTCGATTTTAAAGATGTTTACGAATACCAGGATAGCGAAAAAATCAAAATGATCGATAATCAGTTAGTGACGCATGATTATTCCCCAACTCCGATTGGGGAAGCGTATCGTTCGTTGCGGACGAGCATTATGTTTTCAAAAGATGTCGGTCGTATTCAGACCCTGGTAGTTACCAGCATGGCGCCGGGCGATGGCAAGTCGTTTACTTCCGCCAATCTCGCGATCACCATGGCGCAGCAAAAAAGCAATACCCTTTTGATCGATTGCGATTTGCGGCGCGGCGTTTTGCACAATACTTTCGGCATCGGGAAAGAGCCTGGCTTCAGCAATTACCTGACCGCCAGCGTGCCGATTCCCGAACTTGTGCATGAGACGCATATTCCTAATTTATCCGTGATCAGTTGCGGTTCGCTGATTCCGAATCCGTCGGAGCTGCTCGGATCGCACCAAATGCAGCGGTTCCTGGACGACATCCGTCGCCGCTTTGATCTGATCATTTTTGACACACCACCACTGAATGCAGCCACCGATGCTGTCGTGATCGGCACTCAAGTCGATGCTACAGTCATCGTGATTCGGGCCGGCAAAACGCATCGCGATGTCGCCAGACAAAAAATGGAGCTCTATCAACATGTACCGGCAAAAGTGATCGGTGTGATTTTGAACGGCACCAATGTCGATTTGGCGCACGAGGGCTATAGTTACTATCACTATTGATTGCATTTGGGAGCACTGACCAGTATGAAAGTTCTTTTAACCGGCGGCGCTGGATTTATCGGCTCGCACTTCTGCGAACGCCTGGTTGCAAATGATTATGAAGTTGTAATTCTCGACAATTTCAATGACTACTACGACCCGGGTCTGAAGCGGAAAAATATTGCAACGCTGCAGGGCCACCCGCAAGTGACACTTGTCGAAGGTGATCTGCTCAATGGTGCCCTGCTGGATGAATTGTTTGAAAAACACAATTTTCAGATTTTGGTGCATTTAGCAGCGCGTGCCGGCGTTCGCCCCTCGCTACAGCAACCATTATTGTACGAAAAGGTGAATGTGCAGGGCACGATGGAACTGCTTGAACGGTCAAAAAAATATCAACTGGAAAAGCTGGTGATTGCATCGTCTTCATCGGTGTACGGCAACAACAAAAAGGTCCCTTTTTCAGAAACAGATTCGGTTGATCATCCGATTTCGCCATATGCAGCGACTAAAAAGGCGTGCGAATTGATCGCATCGACATATCACCATTTGTACGACCTGAATATAACCATGCTGCGGTTTTTTACCGTTTATGGCCCGCGGCAGCGCCCGGATATGGCGATCCATAAATTTACACGCCTGATTGCGCAAGGCGAGGAAATCCCGATGTATGGCGACGGTTCGACCCGGCGCGATTATACCTACATCGACGATATTGTCGATGGCATGTACAAGAGCATGGTGCACTGCCGCGGCTACAATATTTACAATTTGGGCGAGTCAAAAACAATTTCACTGAAAGATTTGATCGAGCTTATCGAATTGAACTTGGGCAAGAAAGCAAAGATCAAAAAACTGCCGATGCAGCCCGGCGATGTCGAAACAACTTATGCTGATATTAAAAAAGCTAAAGATGAAATCGAATATAACCCGCAAATTGACATCGAATTCGGTATAGAAAAATTTGTAGAGTGGTTCAAAGCGAACGCTTAAAATGCTGGAAGAAAATTCTCGTCGGAATTTGGCAACGCACGCATGTTAAACAAGGCTGTTGCATGCAATGCCGGTCGAGAATGATGCGATAGATTTGATTGATTTTGAAGCAAGAATTTGTGCACAAAATCACCGGACAGGACGTCAGCCGGAAAATCGATATGTGCCAAAGATAAGGAAGAAGGTACATTATGGTACGGGAGAAGGAGGCTTTTCTCGGTAATGTCATCAAATTAGTCGATAGTCTGGTCATTGCACTGGCCTTTTTTATCGCCTATTTTGTGAGCTTTTATTTGCGAGATGAGCTTGCCCTTGGCGATATGGCATTTGCCATTTCGATGGATTTTGACGGTTTCTTATATTTTCTCAATAGAAACTACCTCTTGCTGGTCGGATACATTCCGGCCTGGATTATCGCCCTATCGACACAAGGGGTCTATACTGATTTTCGTGCAAAAAGCTTCGGTGCGGTAACGCTCGCCATTCTGAGGAGCACCCTGGTCACGACCTTTTTGCTCAGCACGATTATCTTTATTTTCAAAATGACCCTGACCAGCCGTTTGTTTGTTGCAACGTATATTGTCATCACGGTTCTGTTTTTGATCGGTGCAAAATACCCGTTGCGGTATTTTCTTGATTATCTGCACAAGCTCGGTTTCAATCAGGTCAATCTGCTGATTGTCGGGACTGGCAAGCGTTCGATCCAGTTTATCAAGACAGTCAAGCAGCACTCCAATTGGGGCTTGCGCATCGTCGGTCTCATCGATGATGATCACGGCATGTTCGGCAAGGAAATCGAAGGCTATCGTGTGCTCGGGCGGATTCAGGATATTCCGTTCATCATTCACCGAAAAGTGATCGACCGCGTTATTTTTGTTGTGCCGCGCCTGTGGCTGAACCGCATCGATGAAGCCATCCTTGCCTGCGAACGTGAAGGGATTGCCACCAGCATCTCAATGGATTTGTATAACTTGCGCATTGCGAAAGTGCGGCAAACCGACTTCAGCGGTTTTCCATTGCTGGAATTTGAAACGTTTAATGCCCGCGAATGGCAGCTTTTCATCAAACGTACACTCGATATCATTTTCTCATCTATCCTGATTGCTCTGCTATCGCCGCTAATGTTGCTGGTCGCATTGATCATCAAGCTGGAATCAAGAGGGCCGATCTTTTTCAAGCAAAGTCGCTGCGGCCTGAACGGCAGGCATTTCACCCTGTTTAAATTCAGATCGATGGTGCAAAATGCTGAGATGAAGAAGCGCTTTCTGGAAAAGCAGAATGAAATGGATGGCCCGGTTTTTAAAATCAAATCCGACCCGCGCATTACCAAAATCGGCCGCATTCTGCGAAAAACCAGTATCGATGAGCTACCACAGCTTTTTAACGTGCTTCGTGGCGACATGAGCCTGGTTGGGCCGCGCCCGCCGTTACCGATTGAGGTGGAGATGTATCAACTCTGGCAGCGCCGCAGATTGTCGCTCAAGCCCGGTATTACCTGCATTTGGCAGGTAAGCGGTCGCAATAAAATCCGATTTGAGCGCTGGATGGAAATGGATTTGGAATATATTGATAATTGGTCGCTGTGGCTGGATTTTAAAATCCTTTTCAAGACCTTTTTTGTAGTGATTTCAGGCTACGGCGCAAGCTAACAGGACGTTTTTCATGACAGATCGAAAAATTCCCGAAGGGACACCGGTGTTGATTACCGGCGGCACCGGCTTTACCGGTTCGGTGCTGCTGCGAAAACTGGTTGAAAATAAACTCAAAGTAAAAGCCATTGCCCGCCCATCCTCCGACATCAGCCGATTCGCTGGAATGGACATAGAGTGGATTCGTGGCGATGTCTACGATCCGGCTGTTGTCGAGCAGGCCACCAAAGATGTCGAGTATATTTTTCACGTCGCTGCGGCATTCCGTGAAGCCAAGATTGGCGACGATATTTACCGTAAAGTGCATGTCGATAGCACAAAATTGCTGGCTCAGGCGGCGCTGAAGCAGCCAAATTTCAAGCGCTTTTTGCACACATCCACCATGGGCGTGCATGGCCACATCGAAGAGCCTCCCGCCGATGAGGAATATCGTTTCAGCCCCGGCGATGTCTACCAGAAAACCAAAGTTGAGGGCGAATTGTGGATCCGTGATTTTTCGGCACAGAAAGGCTTGCCGCTCACCGTTGTCCGGCCAGCGGCGATTTATGGCCCGGGTGACCGCAGGCTGCTGAAGATTTTCAAAATGGCGGCTGCGGGCTGGTTTCCTCTGATCGGTTCCCGCAACACTTTATATCATTTGATCCATGTTGAGGATTTGGCGGAATTTTATCTGTTTTGTGCGACCGAGCCGAAGGCGCTAAACGACTACTTCCTCTGCGGCAATCGCACGCATGTGGAACTGAAGCAATTCGTGAACTACATTGCTGAACTGTACGGCACCAAGGTGCGTTTCGTGCCGATTCCTGCCGGCCCGCTTTTTGTACTGGGTGATATTTGTGAATTTGTGTGTAAAAAGATCGGGATCGAGCCACCCATTTATCGGCGTCGAATCGCCTTTTTTACCAAAGATCGATCGCTCAACACCGCGAAAATTCACGAGCATCTCGGCTTTAAAACCAAGTTTGACAACGAAGCAGGGATCAAGCAAACGGCCTCCTGGTATCTGGAAAACAAGTGGGTCACCTTATCGAGCGGGAACAAAAAAGTTCAGGCTGAGCACCCATCTGCGATGACCTCTTCGGCCAACGGATAAGTTTTCGCGAGACGCATTGCGGTAGCTGCCGGCTGCAACGAATTTGGTTGATATGGCTCTCCCCACGCGCATAATAGCACAGATCGCATCAACCCACCTTGCATCCCCGGGCATTTCTCGTCATTATCAGGTGCAGAACCAGCATCGCGGCTGAAACCGCCAGCTATAGGATTGAAGCGGCTCAATTTGAATTAATCGTATATATTTTCTGAAAAATGGAGTCGATGTCGATAAAGAGTTATGGCACAGACGAACTGGCATTTGAAATTATTCAGTAAATCCGTACTCAAGCAAAACAAGTGGCGCAAAATTCAGGCATTTCTCGGCGGCACAGAAGGCAAAAAATGCCTGGATGTCGGCTCGGACAATGGCGTGATCAGTTACCTGCTGCGCGAACAGGGCGGCGACTGGTCGAGTGCGGATTTGGACGATACTGCCGTGGCTTCGATTACTGAATTGGTCAAAACCAATGTCTATCAACTCGATGGCCACAAAACCGAATTTGAAGACGATGTGTTCGATAAAGTGGTCATCGTTGACTATCTCGAGCACATCGAGAATGACAAGGGCTTTATGGATGAGGTATATCGCGTTTTAAAGCCCGGCGGCGAGTTGCTGATCAATGTGCCGCACATCACCAATAGCCTTCTGCGCAAATTTCGGCTCGCGATCGGACAAACCGACGAGAAGCATGGTCATTTACGCCCGGGCTACACCATCGATGATATCCGCAAGCTCGGCGACGGCAAGTTCGATGTGGTGGCTCATAAAACATACTCGCGCTTCTTTACGGAATGCATCGATACTCTGATCACCTTTGGATATAATTTGGTAAAAAAAGATGACGGCGAGGCGACAGATGCACAGGGCACAAAAGGCGTGTTGGTAACTTCATCAGATATGGGCAAGTATCAGAAAGCCTTTAAAATGTATTCCGCCATTTACCCGGTCGTCTGGTTGTTCGGCAAGCTCGATCATCTGCTGTTTTTATCGAAAGGCTACATGATGATCGTCAAAGCGAAATCGAGAAAAACCGCCAGCGCCGCACGTGCAGCGTAGCTGATGCAATGGAGTCCAACCTTTGCTTTGGACGGCAAAATTGTACAAGGCAAGCCTTGTACTCCTATTTGCGATATTTCAGGAAGAAAAACACGATTGAAGAGAAAACGCATTTTGATGATCTGCCCGTTCCCGTTTTTGCAGGATCGCGGCTCACCACTTTTGGTATATAATTGTGTCAGTGCGCTGAGCGAATTCGGGCATGAAATAGATTTGCTGTGCTTTCCGCTCGGGCGTGATCCCGGCGTGAAAAATGTGCACGTGCATAAAGTCTGGCGCTTCACCAGTCACATTCCCATCGGCCTGTCGTGGTCAAAGCCGTTGTACGATATTTTGCTGCTATTTAAAGCCATCGGTATGCGGCTGCGGAATCAATACGATTTGGTGCACGGTCAGCACATCGAAGGCACGCTGATCGGCCTGCTGGTAAAAGGCAAGTTGCCGCTTTACTATACCATCCACTCGTTGTTGAGCGAGGAGATGAAGATCACCAAAGTGCCGGGCGCTGGCGCGTTGCAGAAGCTCTTTAAAGTAGTCGAAGCCATCGCCTATCGCGCGGCCGCGAAGATCTTTCCGGTCAGTCCTTCATTTTTAGAGGTGGTCGGACGATACACCGATCGCCAAAAGTGCCACTTCATTCCCGACGTCGGACCTGAAGCGCCGATCAAAACGGCTATCGCGGAGAAAATCAAAGCTGATTTTGCTGGCAAAGTCCGTTTTATGTACAGCGGCAACCTGACAGTATATCAGGGCATCGATTTGCTGCTGGAAGCTTTTCGCAATATCGATGCGCACCTGATCATTGTCGGCGGCAGCGAGGATATGGTGCAGCACTACCGGCGGCTTGCAGAGAGGTCAGGCGTACACAACGCTCATTTTCTGGGCATGCAGCGCGCGGAGGACATCCCGTCTTATCTGGCGGCAGCCGATGTGCTGGTTTCGCCGCGGCTGGAAGGCTCGAATATTCCGTCGAAGCTTTTTACTTATATCGGCATGCAAAAGCCGATTGTGCTGACGGATATTCCGGCTCATACGCAACTCGAGAGAGAAGCATTTTTGTTCTGCCGGACGACGCCAGCCGATTTGGCGGCAAAATTGCAAAGCTTGCTCGATGATGAAACACGTTCAGCGTACCAGCAAAAAGTCGCTCACGCAGCCCGCAATTTTACCTGGGAAGCGTATAAAAACAAGCTGGCCGAAGTGTATTGAAAATAAATTTGTCTAACCGGTCTGTCCTGCTGGAAGGATCTGTTTTGCAGCCAATATAGGTAAAAGGTTTTTTTGCAAAACTTTCAAATAGATGTCTTCCTGCATGACAGGGAGGTTTTTAAAAGCGATTCGTTCTGCAGAGGCAGGAGCTAAAATATGAAAAAAATACCCGTCGCCATTATTAATTTTAACGGCAAGCGCACAGTGCTCAACACCATCCAGTCCCTGTACGAGCAGGAAGGCGTTGAAGTTGAGATTCACATTTTCGACGACCACTCGACCGATGGCAGCCCCGATTTGGTGCGTGAAAAATACCCTGAAGTGAAGCTGCACATTCAGCCGAAAAATAACGGCAAGCTCAATATCATGCGCAACATCGCCATGGGCGAGCTCGATAGCGATATCATGATGTTGACCGACAATGACATTTTGTTCGATAAACATGCGCTGGCTGAACTGTTGAAAGTGATGCAGAGCGATTCGATGGTTTCAATCTGCACGCCACGGCTGATGTTCTGGGACGAACCCGAACGGGTTTATTATTCCGATGTCAAAATGCACTATATAGGTGCGGCCATCGGTGATGATCGCGGCAAAATTATCAAGGAATTCGGTCAGGAGCCGGTGCCAAACAGCGGCGGCGGTATTATGTTGCTGAATCGCAAACGCGCCCTCGAAGTCGGCGGATTTGATGAGCAATACTACATCGGTTTTGGCGATGACGGCGAGTTTTACCAGCGCGTATTGCGGGCCGGCTACAAGACCTATCATGTCCCGACTGCTTTTGCCTATCATGAGGATAAGCCGTTCAGCGAGATGCGCAGCTATCGGGCCATCGCGCAGATTTACAATCGGTGGTCATTTATCCTCAGCCACTATTCGGTGGTGACCATGTTGCTGCTGATTCCGGCGTTCATTATTTACGAATTCATGCTTTTCGGCTTTATGCTGTTTAAAAAGTTGCCAGCGCTCTATTTTAAAAGCAATATTTTGGTCCTGAAAGATTTTGGCCTGATCATGGAAAAGCGCAGAAGAATTCAGCAACTGCGGACCGTTTCCGACAAAAATGTTTTGTACACCGGCAACATGTACATCGCACCGAACCTTCTGAAAGGCAAGGGCCTGCTGCAATTCCTGTCGGCGATATTGAGTGGCTTCTTTAATGTTTACTGGAAGCTGGTAAAGCCCCTTATTCCATGATTGCAGGCGGTGTACAAGGCTTGCCTTGTACACAAAATGAAAACGCAAAGCAAGCTTTGCACTCCAATGAATTGTTATGTTTGGTAGGAGTATGGTGCGCCATGCTGCTATGATTCGGTTCATGCTTCGTTTTGAACCGGCCATTTTGAGCAAATGATTTTTAGAAAATGAAATACTCTTTTGGACAACAGGCGCTTTACGAACTGCGCACGATGCTGTTCGGCTATCCGGGATTCGTGTACGCCCCGAAAGCATCGCAACTTGTCGGTGAACTGCCGGTTTTTGTGTTTCATAGCATCGAACCGGCACAATTCGAACAACAACTCACTTACCTGGCAGAAAATGGTTACCAAACGCTGTCGGTGAACGAGTTTGTCCAATGTTTGCAGGGCAAGCGCAAAGCAGCGCCGCGTTCGGTATTATTGACCATCGACGATGGGCGTTCAAGTGTTTGGCGCTACGGCTACCCGTTGCTTAAAAAATATGGCCTGAAAGCGACCGTTTTCGTGATTCCGGGCAGAACACTCGAAACGGAACAGGTTCGCCCAAACCTGGAGAGTGTGTGGCAAAACACGACCAGCAAGCAGGATTTGCACCGCCTTGATCCCGAAGATGCAGACTTGTGCACCTGGCCGGAAATTCGGCAGATGCACGCCTCCGCGCTGATTGATATCGAGTCACATACGCTTTTTCACCGCGAAGTTTTTGTCAGCCCGCAGGTAGTTGATTTTGTCGACCAAAACACCATGTTCACGCCATACAATTCGCCGGTGACGCCCTATTTGCAAATCGACGATGTTGGCAACGATGTAAAACTGGATGACTATTTTGGTTTTCCGTTGTTCGATGCCTCGCCATTGATGGCCGGACAGCCAGCGCTGAAAGTGAGCGATGAACTGTTGGCAACCTGTCGTAATGCATACGAGCAAAAAAATGGCGACGCTGCCTGGAAGGACATGCTGCGCGAAAAAGTCGAACGCTATTTTGAAAAGCAGCAATCGGTTTTTCAAAAAAATGGCGAGGTGGAAAACAGCCTGTGCGAAGATTTAATGCTGGCGAAAGAACTGATTCAGCAAAAAGTGAGTCCGGAAGCAGGCCAGCACCTTTGTTTACCGTACACGGTTGGTAGCGACGCTGCAGTGGCAGCCGCGCAAAAAGCCGACATGCAAAGCTGTTTTTGGGGGACGATTCCCGGTCAGCGCAGCAACCGGCGCGGCAGCGATCCGTTTAGGATTGTGCGTATTAAAAATGATTTTATCTGGCGTTTGCCCGGCAAAAACCGCAAGAGCCTTTTGGGCATTTATGGATTGAAGGTCAAGCGCCGTTTGAGTAAAGAACAGGTTTATTAACACAACATCCCAAGTGTCATTCTGGAAGAATCTATTTGGCATAAAAGCCGGTTAAGCTTGTAAAGTCTGTAACTGCGGCAAAATGGATTCCTCCTGAATGACAGCATCGTTTATTTTTAACAAGCTATGCTATCATTCATTAAAAAATACAAGCACCTTTTCCAAATCGGCTTTAGCATTGTGCTGCTGGCCGTATTGCTGAGCTATCTCGATTTCGAGCAGGCGCGCGAAATTGCCTCGAGGGTGGCGCCGCAGTTTGTGTTGGCCGTCGTCGCCATTTACCTGATCGATCGCATGCTGATGGCCTGGAAGTGGGGCTTTTTGTTGAAAATTGCCAAAATGCGCATCGGGCTGTTCAGCGCATTCAAAATGTACTACCTGAGCTGTTTTTGGGGTTTTCTGTTCCCTTTTGGCGTGGGACCAGACATCATTCGGTTTTTTAATATCAAACGCGAAGGTTATCCGAGCGAAAACGCCATGGCCACCATCATCACCGAACGTGCGCTCGGTTTGGTTGCGACCATGCTGATGGTGATGGTCAGTTTGATTTTGCTGATTGTGATGGTGGCGGGCGATCAGTTGCAGAGCCGATTCGGTCTCATTTTTGGTGGACTCGGCTTGTTCTTGCTGCTGACCTTCATTTTTATTTTTCACGATCCGGCTCGCAAGGCGATTTTTCGCGCCACCCAAATCAATCGCGTATTTGCCAAAATCAGACTCGAAAAGTATTTTCAGGCTTTTGCGATTTATCGCCACCACAAAGGCACGCTGGTCAAGTTCATTTTCTGGTCATTTGTCGAGCAATTGGTGCCGGTTTTTGCGGCCTATTTTGCTGCCAAAGCACTCGGCATTTCATTGCCATTGCTGAGCTGTCTGGCGTTCGCGCCGGTCAGCATTTTTTTCGAGCGCCTGCCGATCTCTTTTATGGGCCTTGGCGTACGCGAAAGCAGCTATATTTTGCTGCTGCAATTGATGAATGTGCCCTACACAGAAGCCTTTTTGCTGAGCATTTTCATGTTCATGACCGATATTGTCTCGCTGGTGCCGGCGGCCTTGTGGTCTTTCGTCGATTCGATTAAATCGAAAAAATCCATGACGGAAACAGCGCACGACATTGCTGCTCAATCAGCAAAAGAGCAGCTCAGCGACGAGAACGTGCCGGTTGCATAGGCTGACCCAGAAGTTTTTAATTGATATACATATTCAGGCATGCAATGCAAAGATTAAGTGAGAAAAAGTTTGCGATTATCGGTGTTGGCAAAATGGGCGAAACCCTGCTGAAAGGCTTGCTTGATTCGCAAACATTGAAGAAAGAGCAAATTATCGCGACAGCCCGGCATGCGGAGCGACTTTCTGAAATTCAGCATCGCTACCCAATTGCCACCTCGCTGGATAATCGCGAAGCGGCACAAAACGCCGATGTGGTTTTGTTGTGCATCAAGCCGCAAGCAACCCGTGATGTGCTCGATGAGTTGGCCGAAACATTGCAGCCGACGCAATTGGTCATTTCGATCATCGCAAGCGTATCGACAGGTTTCATTGAAGAGCGCCTGCACAACGAAGTGCCGGTGGTGCGCAGCATGCCGAACACGCCCTGCCTGGTTGGTGCAGGCATGAGCACGATTTGTGGCGGCAAATATGCCATGGCCGAGCATCTGGAATTGACCAAAAATATTTTTGGTCACGTCGGCAGAACCATCATGCTGGATGAAAAACATTTCGATGCGGTGACCGGACTCAGTGCCAGCGGCCCGGGGTTTATTTATGTCGTCATCGAAGCGCTTGCAGAGGGCGGTGTGAAGGTTGGTTTGCCGCGCAAAGTCGCCACTGAGCTGGCTGCGCAGGCTTGCCTGGGTGCTGCCCAAATGGTCATCCAGACAGATGAGCATCCTGCGGTGCTTAAAGATGCTGTGACCACACCGGCCGGGTGCACCATAGATGGCATTCTCAAGCTCGAAGAAGGCGGTTTGCGGGTGACGTTGATCAAGACCATTGTCGAAGCCACCCGCCGGGCCAAGGAGTTGATTGAGGAAGAATAGATGCCATTGCCAGTTGCGCACAGTTTAGCGGGCTTCACGATTTTACAAGGGCAGCGTCTTGTTTTTTTTCAAAAATTGTGGCAGAATGTGCTGCTCTTTGTTGTGCTGGCCAATCTTGCAGATGCTGATTTTATACCGGGATTTTTCGTCGGCAATCCCAATGCCTTTCATCAGTTGCATTCACATTCGCTTGGCGCTGCGGTGCTGGTCGGCGTTCTGGGAGCCGGGTATTTCGGACGCAAGGATCAAAAATATTTGGCCTATTTCGTGGTCATCGCACTGGCCTACTTTTCGCATGTGTTGCTGGATTATTTCAACCACGACATGCGCGCACCGTATGGCGTAATGATGTGGTGGCCCTTTTCAGGTGAGCATTTCACCGCGCCGCAACCGATTTTTGTTGCGGTACACAAATCGTCGGCGTCGGGCACATTTTTGCAAAGCCTGTGGCACATCCGCAACTGGCAGGCCCTGCTGCGCGAGTTATTGGTGATGGGGCCGGTTGCCCTGATTGCCTGGTGGACAAAACGAAATCGCAAAAAAGCAATTTCTCATTAACGCCCCGATTCATCGGGATTAATTGAGCACCCCGATTCAACAGAATGAACGGAAACCTATGAGCGAAAAAACAAAATCAACTATATCCATCGTTGTGCCGGTGATGAACGAAGAAGAAAACGTGCCGCATCTCTATTCTCAGATTACCGAGGTGATGCAGAATTGGGATCGCCAGTACGAAATCATTATGGTGGACGATGGCAGCAGCGATCGCACGTTTGAGATACTGGAAGAAATCGCACAAAAAGACAAACATCTGATCGTCATCAAATTTCGCCGTAATTTCGGCCAGTCCGCTGCGATGGGAGCTGGCTTCGATGCCGCAAAATACGACGTCGTCGTGACCATGGATGGCGATTTGCAGAACGACCCGAAAGACATTCCTGCAGTGGTGCAGAAGCTCGAAGAAGGCTATGATATCGTCAGTGGCTGGCGCAAAAACCGCAAGGACAAGCTCATCATTCGCAAGGTGCCGAGCATGATCGCCAACCGCCTGGTGCGCAAATCCACCCAGGTGGAACTACATGATACCGGTTGTTCGTTGAAAGCCTATCGCTCGGATGTGCTCAAGCGCGTCAAGCTTTATGGCGAGTTCCATCGTTTCATTCCGGCGCTGTGCCGCATCGAAGGCGCGCGCATCACCGAAATGGTGGTCGACCATCACGAGCGCCGTTTCGGGGAGTCAAAGTACAATATCACTCGTACGTTTCGCGTGATCATGGATTTGACCACGCTGAACTTGTTGCTGAAATATCTGACCAAGCCGGTGCATTTTTTCGGTGCGCTGACCATGCTGTTTAATTTGATCGGCATTTTGGTGGCGGTGATGTTTGGCATCAACTGGCTGGGCGGCTGGATGACACCGGACGAGCTGAATGTGCAGCTCGCGCTGGCCTTTTTACTGCTCACCACCGGCGCCAGCTTTTTGTTTTGGGGCCTGATCGCGCATTTGATCGTGCGCACCGGCACCAAACGCGACGAGCGATTGTTCGATGTGAAGACGGGGAAGTAGAGTCAAGAATTCGAGAAAATGAGTGGGGTATAATGCAAAAGATAAAAGCTATTGAATTAATTGGCTACAGCAGGATGAGAGCCAAAGCGATTGGTATTATGATCTGGCCTATCATTATTATTATTGGAACTGTCGGGTGGCTTATATGGAATTGGTATGTTGCGGTATTAGCATTGATAGCTGGAATTATATTTGGCTATATGTACTCAATTATTGAATCAAAGCGAATCGAGCGTATTACGGGCCTAAACATTCGTGAACAGGAAGAAGCATTCAAATACAGTTTAGCTGCCAAGAACGATCCGATTGCTAGGAATCCCCGAGTTTATCGACAGTATATTGATTCTATTCCTGATTGAATATAGGTTTGATTTTATTGCATCTTAAGTAGTTCTGCGTGAGCCTGTTCTTTCTAAAATCAGTATTTCATCAGATATTTTATAAATCAGAAGCCAATCTGGTTTGATATAACAATCGCGAAAACCGTGAAAATTTCCAGATAATGGGTGATCTTGATATTGGGCTTTCAATAGTTTTTTTAGAAATCAGCTTTTCTGTCACCAAGCGAACTATTTTTTAAATCTTTATTCTGCTTCTGGATGCGCTTATGGTCTTTTTTGAACTGGTTTATGTAGAGAATATTCACTTTTCCAATTCCTCGAATAGCTCGTCAACTGAATCCACTTCGTTGAGCTCAAGACCCGCTTCTGATTTTTTTAATGTATCAGCTTTCAGCTCATTCGGGATTTTTAGTTCAAATGGGATGCCTTTTTGCAACGCGACTTGTGTCAGATACATTGAAATTGCTTCGGAAAGAGTGATATTAAGTGTGTTGAGAATTTCCTGGGCTTGTGCTTTTATCTCAGGATCGATGCGCGCTTGAATGGTTGCTGTACGAGCCATAGTTTTCTCCATTTGCTGTGATTTGTCATGACAATCGAAATAAAATTAGTATTGAATGTGCTGCTTGGTAAGCAAAGTAAAGTAGTTGCTTAAGAGTTATTTTTATTAAACATCATTGATCTGCCAACAATGTTTGATCGGACGAAAATTCCGTCTTTACCGCATGTTTGGATTGGCTATTTGATAGCTTTGATTTTTCTTTTCGCAGAGTTTATTGAGCCTTCCCAAAATGAATTAGGTTATTTTGAATCTACACAATATTCAGAGTCAACAAATCTATTTTTTTTGTTAAGTGTTGCTCTTTGGGCATATTGGTATTTTTGTGTTTATCGAATCCACAAAATTCTGAATTTCATAAGTAACGATTCCTATGAAATAAAGCCAGGTTTTGCTGTTGGAGCGCACTTTATTCCTTTTTACAATCTCTATTGGATTTTTCATTGGCCCAATGTATTTGTCAATTATATAAATAAACAAAATACAATTTTGCGAATGACAAAAGGTCTGCTAGGCATTTCAATTTTATTTGGATTTATTGCAATTAGAATCGATGGCTCAATTGGCTTTTCAATTCTATTTAGCACAATAGCATACATTAATAGTAAGTTGGGGAACAGTCTTGAGTGGCAGTTCCGCAACCAGACAATGAAATCATCAAGAGATGCAAGTTATTCATCGAATCATGAGAAAACAAAGAGTACTAATCGAGATTCGCTGGATGGTGAAGAATTTGAATTTACTACCGAGGCAGAAAAACAAAAGTACTATGGACGAGTTCTTGGTTTGAGCGGTAAGGTTACGACCGAAGATGTAAAGTCAGCATATTTGCATTTAATTGCAAGATATCACCCTGATCGGGTACAGTATTTGGGGGAGGAGTTTCAACGGATTGCTGAGAAGAAAACCAAGGAGATAAATAAAGCGTTTCAATATTTTAAACAACGATATAATTTATGAGATGCATTTAAAACAAGACATTTATTTAACCTCGCCTCCATTTCAAAAAACTCAGGATGGAGTTAAAAAATACATTTTGTAGAACCCTAAAACGGTACCCAACATGGCAGAAACCACGACAAAAACTGATCAAGACGCTACGAAGCGGCAAAGCAACAACAAACCGGCCGCGACGAGAAAGACCGCCAGCCGGGCGCGTGCGAGCAAAAAATCGCAGGTCAAGCCGGCTGTCACCGCAATCGTGCCGATCTTCAATATGGGCGCCAGCGTCGAGCCCATGTACGATGATCTGATCGCCGGGCTGAACGCCTATGGTCAGCCCTACGAAGTCATCTTTATCGACGACGCCAGCACCGACGACACCTGGGCGAAGCTCGATCAAATCGCCGAGCGTGATAAAAAAGTCAAGCTCATCCGTATGCGCTCCAGCTTCGGTGAGGCCAGCTCGTTCGATGCCGGATTGTCGCAGTCGACCGGAGCACGCATTCTGTATGCAACCGCACGCGTGCGCGCCAATTTGCGGCAGGTCGACCAGCTGCTGCAAAAGCTCGACGAAGGATACGACCTTGTCTGTGGCTGGCGCAAACCTCGCAAAGATTCCGATCTCAACCAGAAGGTCTCGAAGCTGTTCAACCGCATCGTGCGCCGCTTTGCGCACCTCGATTTGCACGACATCAATTCCGGCATTTTCGCCACCGAGCGCTCGGTGATGGAAGACTTGCGCATTTACGGCAACATGAACATCTTTATCCCGATCCTGGCGAATCGCAAGGGCTTCAAAGTCGCTGAAGTCCAGATCGAACAACTTCCCGGGCAATTCCGGCAATCCAAGTACTTGCCAGAGTACATCCAGCGTTTGCTGGACATCATCACGGTCATTTTTCTGACCAATTATTCCAAAAAGCCGTTGCATTTCCTCGGCTTTTTCGGCATGATTTTCACTCTGACAGGCGGCTTGATGAATGCCTACCTGTTCCTGACACGCATGTTCGGCAGCCCGATCGCTGGCCGGCCTTTGTTGCTTTTGGGAGCCCTTTTGCTGGTGATTGGCCTGCAAATGATCTCGATCGGCCTGATCGGTGAGATGATCATTTACACCCATGCGCGTGAAATTAAAGAGTATAACATTGAAAAGGTGGTTGGAGCGTGAAGCTTATTATTCAAATTCCCTGCCTGAACGAAGCGAAAACGTTGCCGGTCACCCTGGCAGATTTGCCCAAAAGTTTGCCCGGCATCGATGAAATCGAAGTGCTGATCGTCGACGACGGCTCAACTGACGACACGGCTGAGGTCGCGAAGCAAAATGGCGTGCAGCATGTTCGGCGCTTCAAAAACAATAAAGGCCTGGCCGAAGCATTCATGACCGGCATCAACACCAGTCTCGAGCTGGGCGCAGATATCATTGTCAACACGGATGCCGACAATCAGTACAAAGGCGAGTGCATCGCCGATCTGATCAAGCCGATTGTAGAAGGCAAGGCAGACATGGTGATCGGTGACCGGCAGGTGGAGACGATTCCGCATTTTTCTTCGCTGAAAATCATGCTGCAAAAGCTCGGCTCATGGGTGGTGCGACGCTTTTCCGAAACTTCGGTGCCGGATACCACCAGCGGCTTTCGCGCATACAGTCGCGAGGCTGCGCTGCGATTGAACGTGATTTCGCGTTTTACCTATACACTGGAAACCATTATCCAGGCAGGCAAGAAAAACATCGCCGTGACGCATGTGCCGATTCAAACCAATGGCATGTTGCGCAAATCCCGGCTGTTCCGCAGTATGCCAAGCTACATCAAACGCAGTGTGAGCACCATTTTTCGCATCTATGTGATGTACGAGCCGCTCAAGGCCTTCATGGTGGTCGGCAGCATTTTGTTTTCCGCCGGCTTCCTGATCGGTCTGCGATTTCTTTATTTTTATTTCTTTGTCGATAGCGGCGCCGGGCATATCCAATCCTTGATTTTAAGTGCTGTTTTGCTGCTGCTTGGCTTTCAGATGGGGATTTTCGGCGTGATCGCAGACCTGATTGCCGGACATCGCCGGCTCACGGAAGATACGCTCTATCGGGTCAAAAAAGTGGAATTGGATTTGATGCGACTCGGTGAAGAGAACGATAAGCATCATGCCGAAAACAGCATTCTGGAAAATCAAAAGAAGCAAGCCACGGACGTGCATGCATAAAATTTAGCCACGAAGTGACGCGATCTATTTGAAATTTTTCAATTCGTGAGCATTCGCGGCAGACAAAATTCTGATGAAATAGGACGACGATTGATGAAAATAGCAATTATGGGGATACGCGGTATTCCCGCGAATTATGGTGGATTCGAAACCTTTGCTGAATATTTGGGAACCGGACTGGTCGATCGCGGCCACGAAGTGACGGTTTACGGACGGTCGAACAATATTACCCACGAAGAACCGTTTTATCGCGGCGTGCGGCTGGTGGTTTTGCCGACCATCAAGCACAAATATTTCGACACAGTTGCGCACACCTTTTTGTGCGTTTTTCATGCCTTGAAAGAACGCTACGATGTCATTTTGATCTGCAACAGCGCCAATGCGGTCTTTTCCTGGGTGCCGCGTCTTGGCGGAACACCGGTCGCGCTCAATGTCGATGGATTGGAATGGAAACGCGCAAAGTGGAACGCACTCGGCAGCGCATTTTACAAAATGTCCGAGCGGTTGGCAACCTGGATGCCGAACGAAATCATCACCGACGCGCGTGACATCGAAAAATATTACCTCGATAAATATAACAAAAAATCGACCTTTATCCCGTATGGCACGCCCATCGGCGGTGTTGACACTAAAGACGTGCTGGACAAGTTTGGCGTCGAACCGGGTAAATACGTGCTTTTCGTCAGCCGGTTTGAGCCGGAAAACAATCCGCACCGGGTGGTCGAGGCATTCGAAAAAGTCGACACCGACATGAAGCTGGTAATGGTCGGCGATGCGCCCTATGCGACGGACTACATCAAGAAGCTCAAATCGACCAAAGACCCGCGCATTATTTTTACCGGCTATGTTTTCGGGCAGGGTTATCGCGAATTCCAGTCAAATGCCTACTGCTACGTGCAGGCAACCGAGGTCGGCGGTACACATCCGGCATTGCTGGAAGGCATGGGACATGGCAACTGCGTGCTGGCCAACGATGTGCCGGAACACCGCGAGGTATTGGGCGATGCCGGCTTCTTTTTCAGCACCAAAAACAACGGCGAGCTGTCTGAAAAAATCCAGTTTTTGATCAATAACCCGGACAAAGTGCAGGAATCGAAGCGCAAAGCGATCCGGCGCATTCAGGAAAACTACACCTGGGACCGGATTACCGATCAATACGAAGCGTTGTTCAAGCGGTTGGCGAAGAAATAGGAAGCCACGAATCTCACGAATGAACACGAATTTTAAGCGCTTTGTTCGTGCTCTTTAATGATGATGAACGGCAAAAAAGTTGCTTGCAAGGAAATCGAATGAAAAAAGAAACTGTCGTTATACAAAAGGAATTGTTTGCCGAAAATAAATCGAGTTTGGCGAAATACCAGGATTTGGTGATCGGCCAGCGCGGCTGGTGGGCGCTGATCCGCTACGAGCTGATCGTGACGTTTTGTAGCTGGGTGCCCGGTGCATTAGGCTTGGTGCTGCGCAAATTTCTGTATCCGAAGCTGTTTAAAAAAGTCGGCCGCAACGTCAATTTCGGCAGCAATATCGTGATCCGCCATCCCAACAAAATCGAGATCGGCGATAATGTGGTGATCGACGACAACTGTGTGCTGGATGCCAAAGGCTCGGACAATGACGGCATTCGCGTCGGCAGCGGCGTTTTTTTAGGCCGCAACTCCATTTTGAGCTGCAAAAACGGCGACATCATTTTAGGCGATCACGTCAATATCGGCTTTCACTCGGAGATTTTTTCGGCCAGCAAAGTGCAGCTCGGCAAGCATGTGCTGATCGCGGCCTATTGCTACCTGATCGGCGGCGACCACGACTACGATGCGGTCGACAAGGCGGTGCTGGAGCAGACCCGCAGCTCGCGTGGCATCACCCTGGAAGATGATGTCTGGCTCGGCGCCGGGGTCAAAATCATGGATGGCGTGACTGTCGGCAAGCACACGATCATCGGCACCAGTGCGGTGGTGAACAAGGACTTGCCGGAGTACGTCATCGCGGTCGGCATTCCGGCGAAAGTGGTGAAACAACGCAAAGTAGAGGGGGAAAATGGGCAGGCTGCAAAAGAATCGACAGCGCGATCTTGATTTATTGGCTCTTTTTTATAAGCTTATCTTCACCACTCCTCCCCCTCGAGCCCGAATTCGATCAGCGCGCAAAACGCGCATTCGCTTCTGTGGCTGCATCCTGCAGCAATTTTGCCAGATCTTCCGAAATTTCAATGTCTCCATTAGCAGTCATAATTTTGGCGGGCAAGTCATGCGGATCCCGTCTGGCAAGTTGCTGGAACATCACCAGGGCGGTGAGATGGCTGCCCAAACGGTTGGGGTGGAAATTGTCTGAGGCATACAGCACCAATGTCGAATCTTTGCTCCAGGCCGCGCGCCAGGCCTCGCCGGCCGGGAAAAGCAAACCATCGACTTGTTCAGCGGCCATGCGGTAGGATGCCGAAACGCCATCGAAATCGAATGAACGCTCCTGCGCCGGCCACACCATGTACAACGCCATCCGCGTATCGCTGCTGTCGGTTAGCGAGGCAAAGAGCTTGCTGTATTCCAATAGAGATGGCCGTCCTTCGGTAGCAGATGGACCCTGCTGCAGAACAACGACATCCCACCCGGGCGTGGCGATGCGTTCACGCGTTGACGCGGTCAGCCAGTGATCTTGCAAGCCATAATTCGGATAGGCGATGACTTCAATCAAGCCGATTTCAACCCCGGCGTAGTCGAGCATGCGCTGCAGCATGTCCGGCATGTCATTGAAATAGGTCAGGCTGTTGCCGATAAAAAGAACATTTAGTCCTTCCTGCTGGATGGGCCGGTTTTCCGCCAGCATGGTTTTGTTGCTGCAGGAAAGCGTACAAAGCAGAAACGCTAAAGCTGTCAGGCCGCTGATTCGCCTGGCTGTTTTTCGAACCCAGTTTCCTGAAATATGCAGAAGTCTTTTTCCCATCTCAACTTATCCATTTTCATTTTTACCAACCGAGCCATCAAAATCTTTTTTCAGACAATATTGATGTTCATTTGTTTGCATTCACAAGAGTGCGTATATTGAGACTTTTGCAGGCCTGATTTGTTTAGCCGAACATCATGCGGCAAGGTCACGCTCAGACCAACATGCAAAGCGCATTAAATGCCCCGTTTGACGACAAAATGTCGAATAGGATGTTCATTTTGTGGATGGCGTAAACAAGCGCTACTGTCTCGCCTTAATACAATTTTGTAATTGGTGCGACAGTTTTTCTGAAAAACGTTTTCTCTTGTCTTTGCTAAGTCTTTGTTTTTTAGTAACGAAATTTCATCCTAAGATATCGAAAATCTGGTACGGCACTTGCTGTTGTCAAAGCCTCGCACGCACCCACCACATCGCTTCCCAACTCGGTTGTGCTGCATTAAAAAATCTGATCTCAAATAACCCGCGTTTGTGTTTGATTGTGAGTAAAGCACTGTACGCCTTGAAGATAAGTACAGGTACGTTTTGAACAAAACAAAGGATGATGACATGAAAGTTGCCGTTATTGGCATAGGAAAAATGGGGATGCTGCACGCCGGTATCATGAACGGCTTGCAGGATGTCGAACTCTGCGCGATATCGGATAATTCCAAATTTTTGCTCGGCTTCGCCAAAAGCATCAAAGGCATTCCGGGCTACGATGACTACCAGAAAATGCTCGATAAAGAAAAACCGGATGCGGCGGTTTTGGCAACGCCGATCTTTTTGCATGTACCGATGGCGACCGAGTGCGTCAATCGCGATATCCCGTTTTTTCTCGAAAAACCGCTCAGCTTGCGCAGCGGCGAGGCCGATGCGCTGGTGCAGCAGGTTGAACAAAAAAACCTGACTTCGATGGTTGGCTATATGATGCGCTACGTCGAAACCTTTGCGAAAGCCAAGGAGATCATCGACTCGGGCGTGCTCGGCAAGCTGATCACCTTCAATTCCAGTATCTACGTCGCCCAGCTTTTCAAGACCGGCAAAGGCTGGCGTTACAGCAAAGCCGAAGCTGGCGGCGGCGTGGTGATGGCACAGGCCACCCACCTGATCGATTTGCTGAAGTGGTATTTCGGTGAGGTCAACTCGGTTTCCGCGCATACCAAAAGCTTTTATTCCGAAGAAGTCGAAGATTTTGCCCATGCACATTTTGAATTCAGTAGTGGCATCAGCGGCTGGCTCGACTCGTCGTGGAGCGTTCGCCACCACCGCCTGCTGGAAGTGACCATCAACATCAACGCGGAAAATGGCAATCTGTCGGTCTCCGATGACGAAGTGCGCTTTTTCCTCGACAAAGCGGCTGGCGATTACCCTGCAGGCTGGACGCAGTTCCGCATTCCGGAGCTGTTCAAAGGCGTCGAAATCGATCTCGGCGGCCCGCAGTACACCAAGCAGGATGTCGATTTTCTCAATGCCGTGCGCGAAGGGCGCACCGTCGGCACCGACATCAAAAATGCCCAGTATATTCAAAAGCTGGTCGATGCGATTTACGATTCGGCAGAACAAAATGGCCAGCCGGTGAGAATGTAAAATAATGTGAGTTCGACGTAAGCAGTGTTCGACTGTGCAGAGAGCTATCTTCATGGTGAGCGCAGTCGAACCATGAAGATTATGAGCTCAAACGTTGGCAATTATTGTCGCCTTCGACTTCGCTCAGGCTGAAGAATCTTATGCTTTGCTTATATAGAACTTGCCCTAAAGCAGCAATTTTCTCACGCAACAGCGCAAAGCTGCAAAGATTTCGCAAAGAAAAAGTTCAAAATACTCTGCGCAACCTTTGCGATTTCGCGTCTCCGCGTGCAATCTTTTAGGAGCAACGATGATCGATAAAATTCTACTCGGACACAACCAATTTTTTGGTGTCAACCACCTGTCGGCACAGGGGGGCAACGAGCGTGCGGCCTATTTCAGCGAGACTGGCCGCATCATGGACATGATTCATTTCAGCTACGATCTCGGCGTCAAAGCGATGATGATGTCGACGCACGAGCGCGCGCTGCTGATTTCGGAAGAATTGCAGAAAGATGCCAAGCTCAAAAATGACTATGGCGTCTATCTGCTGGTGCCGTATGCGGCGAAATACATCCGTCAGGCCAACGAAAAAGGCCTGGTCAACATCGTCAAGGATGCACTGGCGGGCACCAGCTTACAGGACAAGCTCGGCATGTTTTGGCGCGGTGGCGTCGGACTGCTGCGCAAAGATGTCAGCAAGCTCATCACCGCCATGGTCGATTTCGAAGTCGCGCCGTTTGCGCCGCTGAACTTGCGCGCGATCTTCCTGCACGATGTGATGACCGACCTGATTTTGGGCTGGGATGTGCCGGAAGTGTTTGCGATTTACGCCAGGCACATCGAAGACAAATATGGCGCGATCCCGGCGTTCTGCAGCAAAAACATGCCAAGGCTGGTCGATGCGCTTGAGCGAGTCGGCATTGAAAATCCATTCATCATGGCGTCGATCAATAAAATTGGCTATCAGGTCAATCCGTCTCTGGAGGCGTTCGAGAACTGCCTGCGCACCAAAAACGTGCGTTTGCTGGCAATGAGCACGCTGGCTGCGGGCTTCATCAAACCACAGGAAGCCTACGATTACCTGTATTCGTTGCCGAATGTCGCCTCAACCGTTGTCGGCGTGTCGAAGAAAAACCATGCTGAAGAGACTTTCGGCATCATCAACAAGCACACCGAAGGTGCAAACGGCAAGGCGACCAAAGCCGGTTTGACTGAGGCAGTTGGTGTATAGGATTGTTGTTCATTCACTTTCGCAGGGGCATGGCGCGCCATGCCCCTACCGCTACCAAACGATTAAAAAATATTTTATTCTTTAAGATTTTGAACAATGAAATCATCAAAAAATAAACCTCGCGCGCTCTGTTTTACCTCGCGTTTCCCGCGCTGGCAGGGCGATTCGGTGTGCAGTTTTGTCTACTACCTCGCTCGCGAGCTGACCAAGCATTACGATGTATTTGTGCTCACTTCACACGATGCCAGCACCAAAGTTTCCGAGGAAATGGATGGCATTCATGTGCGGCGCTTCAAATATTTCTGGCCCACAAAATGGCAGCGGCTCTCCAACGAAGACGGCCTGATGGCCAATATCAAAGGCAGTCTGCTGGCCAAAATCCAGGTGCCGATTTTCATGCTGCTGGAGCTGATCGCGCTGATCCGCATGATCAAAAAAGAGAACATCGAAACAGTCAACAGTCACTGGCTGGTGCCGCAAGGCCTGGTGGCGGCGGTAGCGCGCAAATTCGTGAATTTCCGTCATGTCGTCACCATCCACGCTGGTGATGTTTTTGCGCTGCGGCGCTGGCCATTCGGCAGGCAATTGACACGCTTCATCGCCAATAACACTGACTATTTTCTGCCGGTCAGCTCGCTGAATATGAACGTGATGCAGGAGCTGCTTGGCGAGCAACCGGCCGGCAAAGTGCTGCCGATGGGCGTTGACACCAGCTATTTTTTGCCCGGTGAAGACAAAAAACCGTTGCGCGAGAAGCTTGGCATTCCGTTCGAAAAAATGGCACTGTTTGTCGGCCGCCTGTCCGAGAAAAAGGGCATCAACTACCTGATCCGCGCCATGGCAGAGCTGAACGGCTCGCTGGAAAAATGCGGCCTGGTGATCGTTGGCGGTGGCCCGCTCGAAAAATCGCTGGTCAACGATGTGCGTGCGCTGGGCGTGGCTGAAAACGTGCTGTTCACCGGTACTAAAAATCACGAACAATTGCGCGATTACTACGCTGCGGCCGATGTCGCGATCATCCCGTCCATCGTCGATAGCAAGGGCGACACCGAAGGCGTACCGGTCGTGCTGCTGGAATCGCTGTCATCCGGCTTGCCGGTCATCGCCACCCGCGTCGGCGGCATTCCGGACGTCATCCATGACGGTGAAAACGGCTTTTTGATCGACGAAAAGAGCAGTGAGCAAATCGCGCATGCCATGCAATCCTATTTTCAGAATCAGCACGCCATGTCCGACAAAGCGCTGGCCACCGCGCGTCAGTTCGATTGGAACGAAATCGGCCTGGGCTATAAACGGGCGATGTCGCCTCAGTAAGCAGTATTTAGTGTTTAGTATTTGGACTGGGACTGTTTAGCCTGTGGTGTCATTTCTTTAGAAATCATCTCTGCTGCAAGCACAGACTGCGCGGTTCGATTTGGATGAAATTTAAGGAAAGATACCTAAAGGTATGACAGACGCCGCACTTTTGACTGTTTACTAAACACTGATTACTCAATGTCATTAAGTTAGGGATTTCTCTTCACCCTGAGCGAAGTCGAAGGGTGACTTTATGAGCGTGAAAACATGCCTCGACTCCGCTCGGCATGAAGGACATTTGGCTTAACTTAATGACATTGACTGTTTACTAAAAACTTAAAAATAAAATTTATGAAAAAGCACCTAAAATTAATCCAAGCCGCCCTCTTCATCCTCATCGGCTCCGGCATCGTTTGGCTGCTGCGGGATGTGGATTTGGAGAAAACCGTGCCGGTCATTCGTGGCATGGATTTCGGTTTGCTGGCAGTGGTTTTTGTGCTGAGCGCGGGCAACATTTTTCTGTATGCGCTGCGCTGGAATGTTTTGCTGCGCGCCACCAGCCACGGCATTGCCTTCAAAAATGTGCTGATCGCGACCATCAGCGCCATCGCCATCAACACCTCGGGGCCGGGCAAACTGGGCGTGCCGGCCAAAGCCTTTTTGATGAAAAAACTCGAAGGGCTCGAAGTCAGCCGCACCCTGCCCTCGATCATGATCGAGTTGTTCCTTGAAATCGTTTCGCTGTTTATTTTGATGGTCGCCTTTGCGCTGTTGCTCGGCATGCACGACATGGTGTTCGGCATGCTCGGCAACGCCCTGAGCCTGCAAAACAGCCTGATCCTGCTGGCTGGCGCGGCCGTCGTCGCGACCGCGCTCTACCTGCTGCGCAACAAAATTCGCAATATCGCTTTTCTGGCAAAGCTCTTCAATGCGCTGCGACTGACGCTGCAACACAAAACCATCTTTGTGCTGGCCTTCGCTTTGTCGCTGGCCAATCTGTTGTTTTCATTTTGGGGCGATTACCTGCTGTTCCGCGCGCTGCACCAGGACATTCCGTACAGCTTTATCGCCTTTTCGAGCGCCTTTTCGACCATCGCGGGCATCTTTTCACCGATGCCGGGTGGGCTGGGCGTGTGGGAGTTATCGCGGGCCTATCTTTTTAAAGCCTATTACAACATCGGCGAAATCGCGGTGGTAATGACGCTGATCCGGCGATTGCTGACCTATTTCGCGCTCGGCATCATTCATGTGCTGAACGCCACAGTCTGGTCGCGCTACACCGGCGAAGTTGCCGCGCCAAAAACCGAAGACGCACCGCCGCTCCAGCAAGCGGAAGGAGCGTAGTGGATGGCGATCTTGAAATTCCAAAATTCAAATGACAAATTTCAAATAAATTCCAAGACTCAAATTTTAAAATCCAAACATGCAGTGAGCGGTTTTGGTCATTCGATATTCAACATTGAGAATTATTTGTTTTTTGGGTTTTGTGTTTTGGGAACAACTTCGAACATCCCCCTAAATCCCCCTTCCAAGGGGGACTTTAATCCGCGTGTTCTTCCGGTTCCCCCTTTGAAGGGGGCCAGGGGGATGTTCTTTGGAAGCATTAAAGAATACGAATCGAATTATTCAGCCACGGATTTGCACCGATCTACACAGATTTCAAAGAAGTTTTTTCAAAACAATCTGCGAATCTCAAAACAAATCCGTGAAAATCCGTGTCCATCCGTGGCGAATAAAAAGGTGGCAATTAGCGAGTTCCTTGACTCTCAAAAAAGGCGCCTCCCGTGAGCCAGCCGCACCAAAAAACCAGGCTGCTGATCGTGCATGCGCAGGCCAACAACCACGACTGCGGCGGCAGCTTTCAAATGCTGCGGCACTTGCTGGCCGGACTAGATCACGAGCGCTTCGACGTGCATTGCGCGCTGTCGCTGCTGGACAAGTCTGCTGGCAATCCCGACGAAGGCGCGTGGCGCACGCTCACCGAGTTGGGTGCGCAGGTGCGGGTGCTGTACGTGCCGGTCAACCAGGCGGGCGCGGGGCCGGTTGCCCTGCTGCGCTACGGTTTCGAAGTCATCGGCGCGACGCTGCGGCTGCGCAAGCTGGTGCGGATGGGAAAATTTGACATGGTGTACACCAACACCATTAATATGTTACCGAGTGGATTGGCGGCGCGGCTGACAGGCACGAAAAGTGTGTACCACATCCACGAGATTGTGCGGCAGCCGCCGGCGGTAGCGAAAATATTGGCGCGCATGGTGGGCAAACTGGCGGACAAACTGCTGTGTGTGTCGAGAGCCGCAATGGCGCCTTTTGAAGAAGTGGGTGTGCCGGAAAGAAAGCTCGCGCACGTGCCCAATTGCATCGACTTGCAGGTTTTTGATGAGCGTTTTGACGGCAGTGCGGTGCGCAACGAGTTTTTGCAAAATCGCGACGACCGGCTGATTGTGGCGGTCGGCAGGCTGGTGCCGAAAAAAGGCTTTCACGAGCTGGTCGAAGCGGCGAAGGATGTGGTTGCGGAGATGCCGCAGGCGCGCTTTCTGCTGGTCGGCGACACCAAGTCGGATGACAGCTACCGCCAGCAATTGCTGCGGCGCATTGACGAGCTGGGCTTGCGCGACTACATTATTTTTGCCGGACCGCGTACGGACATTCCGGAAATCATGGCCGCGGCCGATGCGGCGGTGCTGGTGGCGGCCTCGACCGCGACGCCGGAGTCGTTCGGGTTGGTGATTTTGGAAGCGCTGGCAATGGGAACGCCGGTGGTGGCGACGGCGCTCGGCGGCATTCCCGAAGTGCTGCAGGACGGCGAACATGGCTATCTGGTGCCGCCCAACGATCCACCCGCACTGGCCCAGGCCCTGCTGCGGCTGCTGCAAAATCCGCAACGCGCCCGCGCCATGGGCCAATCCGGCAAACGGTGGGCGCGCCAAAACTTCAGCGGCGAGGATTATGCGGCGAGGGTGGTGGAAGTTTTGTGAGTTTTGTATCAATGATGCAACTATTCAAATAAAAAATTTGGGGTGATTGAAAATGTTGAATATTCTCAGCGCTAGTGTATTGATGTTATTTAGCTCTTTAAATTTTTCGCCATTTAATGCACAGACTGCTGAAACAGTATTTATTGGATTTCCGCAGGTAAAGGTAAGCGAAGCTGGTTTAAGTAGAGTCTCTAAAAACTTGGTACGCGGAGATGCTGCGAACCTTCGATGCATCATAAGCAAAATTGGTGAAAAGTATTATTGGGCATCAAGGGAAAATGTACAATTAGTACCGATTGATGGTGGAGGAGCCTTTATAACTTTTGTAGCAACCAATGGCGCTGGCTATGTTCGAATTATCAAATCTCATCTTAAGGAAGCTGCATCAATGATGAGTGAGACTGAAGAAAGATTTGATTATATTGAACATATAGCGGTGGGTCTAAGCACAATAAGCTATTGGGGCAAACAAGAAAAATGAAAAACCAAATGAGCGTGAAAATGCTATACAATTTCTTTTTAACAACTTGCATAGCATTTATTTGCTTGCAGAATAGCGTTAGTGGGCAAATTGTGATTGCTGAAGAAACAGCTCGCGGGGAATATGAAAATGGAATTTTTACAGCAGGAAAACCTGAATTTCGATATCGCTTCGAAATTGACATAAAATCTGGAAAAGCCAAATTAACAGAAATCACTCGCCTGGAGACTGGCACCTTGATCTCGCAAGATGTCTCGTATGTAATCACTGCAATCGAAGACTCTTTTGCGTCTTCAAGTTTTTTGCGAAGCAAAAATAAAAAGGATGAAAAAGTCCTAACGCTTGTTGGAAAACCCGGTACTTTGGCAACCGAGGTTATTTTGATTGGCGAGTCCTTCTTTGAGTATTGCAAAGCATCTTCAGGAAGACTGTATTTAGCTACGGGCAAAATTAAAAAGTCGACGTTAGCAACAGATGAATTAATAGAGCAATTTAAAAAATAGTCTGACTCGAAAAAAGTGTTCTATTTTCGCGGATTTGATCCATGTGACGTTCGCAAAACGAAATAAAAACATGACAACAGACACCTCCCGCAAAAACAAACTCGCACTGATCGCGGTGTTCGCGATGATGGCGGCCTACACTATCGTGCTGAGCTATGCCTCGATCATGCGCTGGGCCAGCTTCAACAGCAGCATGGATGACATGGGCATCATGATTCAGACGCTGCACAACACCACGCAAGGCAACTGGCTGGTGGAGAGCGTCAATCTCGGCGTGCCGTTGTCGCGGCTGTGGCTGGCGCATCTCGAGTTCATCTACCTCCCGCTGGCGCTGATTTACAAGCTCATCCATCGCCCGGAAACGCTGCTGGTGCTGCAATCGCTGTTTTTGGCTTTGGGCGCGTTGCCGGTGTACCTGCTGGCCCGCGACCGGCTGAAAAAGCACAGCGCCGGGCTGGTGTTCGCTGCCGCCTACCTGTTTTACCCGGCGATGCACAACGCCAACCTGTTCGATGTGCACGGCATCGTCTTTTCGACCTCGCTGTTGCTGTACATGTTCTACTTTCTCGACCGCAAGCGCACCGGACTGTTTTTTCTGTTCGCGTTTTTGGCGCTGCTGTGCCGCGAGGACATCGCTGTCACCCTCGGCATGGTCGGCTTGTACATCTTTTTTATCAGGAAAAACAGAGCATTGGGCGTGACCACCGCAGTAGTGGGTGTGCTCTGGTTCGGCACATTTTATTTCCTAAGACCGCTGCTGGTGGATTATTTTAACGCGGTCGATCCGGCAATTCTGGCGGACATCACCCGCCCGAGCCACTGGGCGCACATGGACGGCGGCTGGCTGGTCGTCAAACGTCCGCTGTTTTTTCTCGATGAATATTTCCTGACCGGCTTGAACGCAAAATACATTTTCTGGCTGCTGGTGCCGGTGGCGTTTCTGGCTTTTGCCAGTCCGTTCACGCTGGCGATTGCCACCCCGATTTTGCTGATCAACATGACCAGCGCCTGGCTGCCGACCCATTTGATCGAGTTTCAGTACACCGCCACCATCACGCCGGTGGTTTTTGTCGCCGCGATTTACGGCCTCGAAAATGTGCGCGAATTTTTGAAAAAGCGCGAAATGCCGCGCTCGGTGGTGCGCAACACGGTGCTGATTTATGTGGTGGCAGTCGGACTGTTTTCGTTGGGCGCCAGCCTGGCAAAATCGAATTTGCGCAAGCTGCCCGAATGGCAGGTCGAGCCGCGCCACAGGCTCATCAGCAAGGTTGCGAAAATGATCCCGGAAGAGGCCTCGCTGAGCGCCGATATGACCCTGGGCACGCACGCTGCCGAGCGCTACGAAATGTACGCTTTTCCGGATAATTATTTGACCGCCGATTACGTTTTTTACGATCTCAGCAGCCGCCGCATTCGCCTGATGTCGCGTGCGAGCGTGTTTCTGTCCAACGCCATGCCGGTCAATGACTACATTGTGGAATTGCTCAACAGTCCGGAGCACGGGGTGGCGCATTACGAAGACGGGCTGGTGCTGTTCCAGCGCGGCTTGCCAAAGGAGCAGGGCATCCAAAATCTGGCCATTGCCCGGCGCGACGAGATTGCCAACGTCGTGGATGTGACGATTGATTCCGCGCAGGCGGAGTTGAAGCTGGTCGGTTACACCCGGCACATGGATGTCGAGTACGACGATTCGACTTTTTATGCGCACTACACAATGTACTGGCAAAAGAATGGCTCGATTTTCAACGCTGTGTCGCAGCCGAAACATTATTTGCTGGTCAGCGCCGCCGACACCACGACTGCTGCCTGGCAACCAGCTTTCGGCCAATATCCGCTATCGGAGTGGCAGCCGGGCGAAATCGTGCGCGAGGAAGTCTATTGGTTGCGCCGAGCCGAGCCGACCACGGTGAGCGTGCAGACAGCGAAAGCAACGGTCCGGCTGCTGGAATATTGACTTTTGCCACGAATCAATGCGAATTTTTGCGAATTAAGATTTTGACAGGATGAACGGGATTTACAGGAAAATTATCTTAAATCCGGTCAATCCTGTTCATCCTGTCAACAAATGATGATGAAAAATAGTACAAAACTTCTAATCATTCTCGCCTTGGCATTCGGTTTCCGGCTGGTGCTGATGCAGTGGCGCTTCGCGATTGGCTTTGACGAGCCGCACTATTTGCAGATGGGCGCGGCGGCGGTGCAGCATGGCTTGGGTGCGCTACTGCATCCGTACTGGCCGCCGATGTATCCGGCGCTGGTGGCGCTGTTTTCGCTCTTTGGTAGCGACGTCGAGCTGGCCGGTCGGCTGGTGAATATCGTTTGCGGTACGCTCACGCTGGTGCCGGTGTTTGTGCTGGCGCGGGCGCTGTTCGGCGAAAAACCGGCTTTGTTGTCGGTGCTGCTGCTGGCGATTTTTCCTGCTTTCGCGTTCAGCGCAACCGACGCGCTCAGCGAGTCGAGCTACACGTTCTTTTCGATGAGCGGATTGGCGGCGGGCTGGTTTGCCTTGCAGCGCAAATCGCTGCGGCAGGCTGGCATGGCCGGGCTGTTTTTTGGCATGGCCTACCTGACCAAGCCGGAGGGCCTCGGCTATCTCGGTGTCTTCGTCGGCTTCGCGCTGCTATGGCTGTTTTATCGAATCGTGCGTTTCAAGAAATTCGACCTGGTCAAAATCATCGCCACTGCCACGGCGGTAGTTATTTTGGTTGCGTTGCCGTATCTTGTTTACTTAAAAAATGCCACCGGCGACTGGACGATCAGCGGCAAATACAAAGTCAACCGCTTCGATGTCACCTCGATCAACAAGCTCTCGCCGGACAACAAGCATCTGCCACTGGATATGGCCTATCATCTCGGCACCTTTGCTGATTACGATCCGGACACGCATGCCGGTGATGATGGGCATGCGCGTTCGCTGGGTGCTTTGGCAGCGTGGTTCGCGCAAAATCTATACAAAATCTTTCGCAGCGAACTGGCCGGCGCCGTCACCGCGCCGATGTTTTTGCTGATGGTGCTCGGGCTGTTTGCCGGGCGCTGGACCTGGCCGCAGACCCGGCTTCAGCTTTACCTGCTGAGCTATATTGTATTTTTCTGGCTGATGGTGATTCCGTTTTTTCACATCAATGCGCGTTATTTTGCGCCGCTGCTGCCGCTGTGCTTTGTGTGGATCGGTCAAGGAACAGATTTGCTCTTTCGGCGATTCCAGAATTTTTTCGAGATTCTGCCTTTTAAACAATTTCCGCTTTCAACGGATTTCGCGGGTAAAGTTATGCTAACAATAGTGGTTATCACCACATCATTTTTGCCGGAAATGGGCAAAATTGTCGCGCGATCCGCTGATGATCGAGATTTTTGGGCAGATGCAGTCGAACTCAAACGCGCTGGTGACTGGCTGAAAGCCAACACAAGCACGACACCGGTGCTGATGAGCTACAACAAAAGCGTCGATTTTTATGCGGGACAAACCGATGTTCGCAATACCGCAACCTTTTCATTTGATCCGCCTGATCGTGTCGTACAATACGCACGCCACCGCCATGTCAGCCACATTGTTCTCAGCGAACGATATCGCCCGGAGTTTCCGAATCTTGAACCGTTGTGGCAGGATGAGCAACGTCCCGGATTGCGGCGTGTTTATGATGAAGCTGGCGATGACGGAATGCATGTATTGATTTATGAAATTTTGCCGGTCGAGCCGGAACCAACTGAGGAAAAGACAAACGGGGGACTTCAAAATATTGACACCGACAACAAATGAAAGACGCAGCAAATTGTAATATTCATTCGGATTGCCGACGCGGGAAGGCGCGCCGGCAGATTGCAGACAGGATTAGAAAATGAACAAATTTCAATCATTTCAGGAATTCTTAACCACTCAGAGCATTCAAGTCTCGGTTTGGGGTTTTGTGCTCAATTTGGCTTTGGCTGCTCTGCTGGCATTTTTGCTCAGCCGCCTGTATGTCAAATACGGTCAGTCTCTATCCAATCGCCAGGTTTTTAGCCGCAATTTTCTGATGTTGACCATGACGACCATGCTGATTATCACTATCGTCAAATCGTCGCTGGCGCTGTCGCTCGGTTTGGTCGGCGCGCTGTCGATCGTGCGTTTTCGCGCAGCGATCAAAGAGCCGGAAGAACTGGCCTACCTGTTTTTGGCAATTGCCATCGGGCTTGGCTTTGGTGCAGACCAGCGTGTGATTACAGTAGTGGCATTTGTCATCATCTCCGGTATCATTTGGCTGCGCAGCCGCACCTCCGATGCGGAAGAGAGCCAGAATTTGTTTCTTACGATTTCAAGTCATAATCCGGTCAAGATTGAGCTCAAAGATGTTGTGGAGACGCTCAAAAAGCACTGCGCGGGCGTCAGCCTGAAGCGCTTTGATGAGACCAACGAAATGCTGGAAGCGTCGTTTCAGGTCGAATACACCGACTACAATCAATTGGAGCAGAGCAAAAATGCCATCCAGAAACTGGGCGACTCCGTGAAAGTCTCGTTCCTGGATAATCAAGGAATCTTCTAAACGCTTTTAGCATTTTAATATTATGAGAATAAAAGCAGCAAATCAAAACTCCGTCATTGTTTCGACCTCGAAGCGTATCTGGCGAAACAGAGCATACGCACTGACAAGTCTCGCTATTTACACAATCGCGATTTTTGCGCTTGGTGTGTATCTGCACCGTTCCGGTTTCCTGTATGAAAAAGTGATGCCGGCGGTGCGGCAAAATGTCAAGCTCATCCCCAAGCTCATCGCGGGCCTGCAGGCCGATCCGACCCAAATCATGATCGATATCAAGCATACTGATTTTCAGAAGCTCGCGTATCAGCGCGAGGTTGCACTGCGCTCGGGCGTACTGCTGAAAACCGATGATGACTATGTACCTGCCCAGATTCGTTTGAACGACGAAGTCGTCAAAGTCAAGCTTCGGCTTAAAGGGGACTGGACCGATCATTTGCAGGGCGATAAGTGGTCGTACCGTGTTGTGGTCAAAGGCGAAAAATCAATTTTCGGCATGAAGACCTTTTCGATTCAGCATCCAAAGACACGCAATTATATGAGCGAGTGGCTGTTTCATCGCTTGCTGAAGTATGAAGGCTTGATTGCGCTGCGCTACGATTTTATTAAAGCGATTATCAACGGCAAAGATTTGGGTGTTTTTGCACTCGAAGAGCATTTTGAGAAGCGCTTGATCGAGCACAACGAATTGCGTGAAGGGCCGATCATCAAGTTTAACGAGAACCTGCTGTGGCTGGAAAAAGTGCAGCAGCGCATTCCGTTTCCGCAAGCTGCCTCCAATGGCGCCGGGCTCTATCTGTCCAGTGATATTGATGGATTTCAGACCAACAAATGGCTGGCCGATTCGTCGCGGGCCGCTTTGTATTCGCGTGCAATCCAATTGCTGGAAACATTTCGTCGCGGCGAACTTTCGACCAGTGAGGTGTTCGACGTACCGAAGTTGGCGAAATTCTTTGCCGTCGTCGATTTGGTCGGCGGCAAGCACGCAGCGATTTGGCACAATTTCCGTTTTTATTACAATCCGGTGACGGCCAAGCTTGAACCCATCGGTTTTGATGCCGATTGCGGCTATCCGATTACCTACTTGCTCGGCACCAAACCGGCTGGCATTGATGACGAGCCGAGCGCGCATGGCTATACCGACTATAATGCGCTGTTTTTTAAAGACGAAGCATTTTACCGCGCATACATCCATACTCTCGAACGTATCGCCGACCCTGCCTATCTCGATACCTTTTTCGCCGAAATTGGCGGCGATTTTGAGAAAGAACTGAATATTATCTACAGCGAATTCCCGTACTATGAGTCGCCGAAAGAAGTGATTTTGAGCAATCAGCGCTATATTCAAACCGCGCTCAATCCGGTCAAAGGCTTGCATGCCTATTTTCACAAGCACGATCCAGCCAGCCACACGGTCACAGTTGATGTTGGCGCCATTCAATCGTTACCGATTGAAGTGCTGGGCCTGAGCTACAAAGATTCGCTGAGCTTTGCGGGTACTTCGAAAACCGAATTGCCACCCCATTACGGATTTGATTTGGTGCACTATCAAAATGCCAGCTTTGCGCTGCCAAATGATTTTGCATGGGCCGATAGTGTCGTACGGGATTTAAAAGTCCAATACAAACTGGTCGGAACAGAAGATGTGCGCACAGAAATGCTCTTTCCATTCCCGCTTCACGGCGCGGACATCGCAAATGGCGACGTACTTCGACAGCCGGGAAATGCTGAACAGTTTCATTTCTTGCGAATCGATGCGGTTGAGAAGACGATCTCGATTGCGCCGGGCAACTGGCATATCACTCGCAATCTGATCATTCCAAAAGGCTACCGGCTGGTTGCCGGGCCCGGTGTACGTGTCGATTTGAGCAACGATGCCATGATTTTAAGCCATTCGCCGGTTGAGTTTGTCGGTACGCCTGACGATCCGGTGGTGGTGCAATCGTCCGACTCGACGGGGCAGGGCATGGTTGTGATGAATGCCGGTGCCAGATCGGTGCTGCAATATGTGCGCTTTGATAATTTATCCAATCCGAGCCAGAATGGCTGGGTGCTGACTGGTGCTGTCACGCTGTACGAGTCGCCGGTGGATATTCTGCAGAGCGAGTTCGTCAACAATCGTTGCGAGGACGGTCTCAATATCGTGCGCTCCGATTTTATAATAGATGGCTCGCTTTTTAGTGGTACTCAATCCGATGCGTTTGATTCAGATTTTTCCGATGGCAAAATTGTCGACACGCGTTTCTACAATTGCGGCAATGATGGCATCGACATTTCCGGCAGCATGCTAAGAGTGCAGAATGTGCTGGTGGATGGCGCAGGCGACAAGGGCCTGAGCGCAGGCGAGAATAGCCAAATGCATGTAATCAATTCGGAAATTCAAAATGCCGAAATTGCGGTGTCAAGCAAGGATCTGTCCAGTATGACGATTGATGGCATCATCATCGCAAACTCGACAATCGGCTTCTCGCCGTTCCAGAAAAAAGCTGAATTTGGCGCAGCGCATATCGTCGTGACCAATTTGGAACTGTCGAATACAGAAATCCCATATTTGGTTGAAGAAAATTCAACCCTCAAGGTTGACGACCAGGAAATTCCACCGAGCCGAAAGAATGTCAAAGAAATTCTGTACGGTGTTGAATTCGGCAAAAGCAGTCGATAAATGGTAATCTATTGCCTGAAAAATGAGATATTCAGCACTTTGATCATTTCCTTGCAAAATATGGTTTCTGTCTCGCGCTTGCTACCCGGCATAGTTCGCAAGTGGTTTGCATCTCACCGTCGATGGATAGCGGTTGTGGATGTGGTTTTTTGCGACCCACCCAACCCCAACAATACCACGGCCCGTCAACCTAAAAAATGAAAAGGCCGTTTTCATGTTTTTTCAATCAACAATTGTCTTTGTCGCGATCAGCGCGGTTTTGGTACTGGCCGGCATGTTCTATGCAAAAAACAAGTCGCATTTTCTACTGGGCGCGGCTATCCTGACAATCGCCTGGCAGGGCGGTTTGCATGTCGAAGTGTTCAAGATGGATTTCACGCTGACGCATTTTATTTTTTTGCTGCTGTTTGTCTGGAATTTTATCGAAGGACGAAAGAAATCGCAACTTGCCGGCACATTTAATCGCCCCATCTATTTCTGGGGCGCAATGATTCTGTTTGCCATCGTTGCGATGATGACAGCTATCGATAAATTTCAGGCAGTGACCGGGGTGATGCGCCCGGTTCTGGACCTGGTGATCTTTTTTGCCATCATGAAATCGATGCGCAAGCCGGTTGATGTGAAGTTTTTGGGCAATGCGTTGATGTTCTCGCTGATTTTTCAAGGCATACTGGCAACACTCCAATACAAGTTCCCGGATTTCCGTTTCGGCGTGATCGATCAAAATCAATCGTGGATGTGGTGGCGCGCCAAGGGAACATTTTTTCATCCCAACGAGATGGGCATGTACGCCATGATGTTCCTGCCGTTCGTCGCGCGGGTGCTGTTCTACGCGATCATGCGGCAAGACAAAAAAGAAATCTGGCTTTCCGGCACTGCATTCTTGCTTGGTGGCATCGCATTGTTTGCAACCGGCAACCGCGGCTCCTGGGCCGGATTGGTGTTTGGCATGTCGGTGATGCTGACCTACGATATGTTCAAGACTGGCAAAGCCGGCACCAAGTTGAAAAAGGTTTTGGCTGGGTTGGCGATTCCGGCTGTACTGTTTTTATTCTTTTTCGCGATCAAATATGGCTCGGTGATGATGGATCGCATTTTTTACTCTGATCGCGAGGGCATCGGCGGAGATCGTCTGCGCTATCAGGAAGAAGCGATCGAGATGATCAAAAACTATCCGGTCACCGGCGTTGGATATAATAATTATCTTTATCATGTCGATACCTATTTTGTACATAATTTATACCTGCTCTCTGCTGCAGAGATCGGCGTGCCCGGCGCGTTGAGCCTGGTCGGATTCCTGGTAATCCTGGTCGGCTACACGATCAAAGGCATGAAGTCCAAAATTTTTTATATCTCGAATTTAAGTCGAGGTATATTGGCAGGCATTCTTGGCTTTATGCTGGCGTCGATGCCAGGCCCGGACTTCTGGATCAGTCATCCGATACAGATGTACTTCTGGAGTCTGGCTGCGCTTCAGGTCGCGCTATTGCGAGCCGATAAGGGCGCTGCCATGCATGGTCTGCGTTTGAATCAAAAGCGTGGGCAATCGAGAGAGGCGCAGGCGAATATACAAGTTGTGTCGGCAACGCCGCCTGCCGAAAAACGCGGAGATGAAAATGCATCTTCCCGGCAATCTGTTTATCCAAATATAAAAATTGGTGGCACCACACGGCAGGATTGATTCGCAACTAAGGAACTACTTCATGGAGAATGGTTGTTCAGCTGAAATCCGCGACAACCATTGCAACAAGCCGTTCAGCCTTTCTATCTTTTTCCCGGTATATAATGACTGGGGTACTATTGGCACCATGGCTGCACTTGCAGTGATGACTGCGGAACAAATTACCGATGATTATGAAGTCATTCTCGTTAATGACGGCAGTCAGCCGCAGACGCGAGAAATTCTTGATTTTATTGAAAAAAAGTACCCCAAGTTGCGGGTGGTGCATCACCCGGAGAACCGGGGATATGGCGGCGCCCTGAAAAGCGGCTTTCGTGAAGCCAAAAAAGAATTTGTTTTTTACACCGATGGCGACGCCCAATATGATGTACGCGAATTGCTGAAACTGGTCCCGGCGATGACCGATGGCGTCGATGTGGTCAATGGCTATAAAATCAAACGCCACGATCCATGGTATCGCATTTGGATAGGCAAGTTTTACCATCGCGTCACACGCCTGGCATTTGGATTTTCGATTCGCGATGTCGATTGCGATTTTCGTTTGATGCGCCGCGTGTTATTTGACAAAATCGAGCTCGAGCACAACAGCGGGGTCATCTGCGTCGAGATGATCAAAAAGCTGCACGATATCGATGCAAAATTTGCCGAAGTGCCGGTCAACCATTTTTTTCGGGCCAGCGGCAAATCGGAATTTTTCAACTTCAGCCGTGTCTTTCGTGTTGCCCGTGATTTAGTTGGCTTGTGGTGGCAGTTGGTTTTTCTGAGAAAAGCCGTGAGGTAATGCACCATGACGGACTATCGCGACGGCTATCGACATCGTAAAGTGTTGATTACCGGCGGCCTGGGATTTATCGGCTCCAATCTCGCACATGCATTGGTTGAATTGGGCGCCGAGGTGACGTTGGTTGATTCCATGATCGATGAGTATGGCGGCAACCTGTTCAATATCGAATCGATTAAAGACAAAGTGCGTGTCAACATTGCAGATGTGCGCGGGCCGGGTATGCGTTATTTGGTGCGCGGCCAGGATATCCTGTTCAATCTGGCTGGTCAGGTGAGCCATATCGACAGCATGAACGATCCGTACACGGACCTCGATATCAACTGCCGCAGCCAGCTTTCAATTTTGGAAGCGTGCCGGCATTATAACAAAGATATCAAAATCGTTTTTGCCGGAACGCGTCAGCAATATGGCCGGCCGCTTTATCTGCCGGTCGATGAAAAACATCTGATGGTGCCGGTAGACGTCAATGGCATCAATAAAATTGCTGGCGAGCAATACCATATCATTTACAATAACGTCTACGGCATTCGTGCCTGCTCGCTCCGGCTGACCAACACCTACGGACCGCGGCAGCTAATGAAGCACGACCGGCAGGGTTTTGTGACAGTGTTTGTGCGGCGCGCTATTGACGGTGAAAAGATTCACATTTTTGGAGATGGCAGCCAAAAGCGCGATTACAACTACATTGATGATGTGGTGCGCGCATTTTTAATGTGTGGTGCTTCGTCTTTGGCAGACGGAGAAGTGTTTAACCTCGGCAGTTGCGATGTGGTCAGCCATCTTGCGTTTGTCGAATTGCTCATTGATATTGCAGGGAATGGGGCTTACCAACTGGTGCCATTTCCGGAGGATAAAAAGCGTATCGATATCGGCGACTATTACGGCGACATCGACAAAATCCGGCGCACCATCGGCTGGGAGCCAACAGTTCCTTTGCGGGATGGACTCGAAAAGATGGTCAGTTATTATCGCAAATACAAGGAGCACTATTGGCCACGATGAATGAGATTCCGTTTTTTGATATGACGCGGCAATACCGGGCGGCTAAGCCTCTGATCGATGCCGCGTTGCAGCGTGTGCTGGATCGCGCCTGGTTTGTCCTGGGTGAAGAAGGAAAGTTGTTCGAAAAAGAGTTCGCTGCCTATTTGGGAGCAGAATCTGGTATCGGCGTCGGTTCCGGCACCGAAGCCCTGCACCTCGCGCTGGTCGCGTGCGGCGTGCAGGCTGGTGATGAAGTGATCACCGTTCCGAATACCGCTGTGCCGACCATTAGTGCGATCTCGTTCGCCAATGCCACTCCCGTGCTGGTCGACATCGATCCGGTGACCTACACGATGGACCCGGCAAAATTGGAACAGGCGATAACCGACCGCACCAAAGCCATCGTTCCAGTGCACTTGTACGGTCAGGCTGCAGACATGTGGCCCATTTTGGAGATCGCTAAAAAACATGGCATCCGCGTGATCGAAGATGCCTGCCAGGCTCATGGTGCGCTCTATCAAAATCAGCGCGTGGGGACATTCGGCGACTTGGGCTGCTTTAGCTTTTATCCGAGCAAAAATCTCGGCTGCTATGGTGACGGTGGATTTGTGTGCAGCAATGACCCGGAGCTTTCGGAGCGCGTGCAATTGCTGCGCAACTACGGTCAGCGCAAGCGCTACTATCACTCGATCAAAGGCTTCAACAGCCGTCTCGATGAAATGCAGGCTGCGATTCTGCGCGTGAAGTTGCCTGAGCTCGATGCCGGCAATCGCAGGCGGCGTGAGTTGGCAAAGCTGTACGATGGACTGCTTTGTAAAACGCCGCTCACTTTGCCGAGAGAAGTGAGCTACAGTGAATCGGTTTTTCATTTGTATGTTGTGCGTGCGCCGAGACGAGATGAATTGATAGAATTCCTGGCCGAAAACGGTGTCGAAACCATTATTCATTATCCGGTGCCGGTGCACCTGCAGGAAGCTTACAATGATTTAAAGATAGCCCCTGACAGCTTGCCGGAGGCAGAGCGAGCAGCGCAGGAAATCGTCTCCCTGCCACTTTATCCGGAGATTACCGAAGATGAAATCAATGCGGTTGCCGCTTTGATCAACCATTTTTATCGACATTAAGAAACGCCGTCATCCGGAAACTGCCGTCTGGTGGCAATTAGCGGCTGCTGTGGGGTTTGCTGCAACGGTTCAACCAATGTCGTCCGTCCCGGTTCGGATAATGAATTGGCTAAGTGATGTGTATAAGCCGACTTTATAGTTTAACATGAGTTTGAAATAAGCAAAACATCAGATTCTTCAGCCTGAGCGAAAGCGCTTAGAAGCCTTTGTACTAGAAGCTCAAAATCTTCATGTTTCGACTCCGCTCACCATGAAGAAAACTCCCCACTTAGGCTGAAAATACTCATATCGAGCTCATGTTAGTTTAGGCAAAGAGCTGTTAGCCTGGATTGATTTTATTTATGTTATACTGCCATTTTGAGCAGAATTAAGCTAATTACGCCGACCGAATGCGGAACTGTTAAGAAGCGGCCTCTTTGTGCGATTAACATCAGGCGGCATGGCAAATAGCGGAACATCCATGAGCATGCACCCATATGAGCAATCCGCAAAACTATTTTTTCCGTTTGACATTCTGGAGCATCCTTGCAATAACGCTGTTGTTGCGCCTGTGGGATATTGAAGGCAGTCTGCCTGTCGTCGTTAATGTCGATGAAAGCTTTGCAGTATCGACAGCGGTGCGCCTGGGCAATGGCGATCTCAATCCACATATTTTTATGTGGCCACATTTGTTCTTTTACATGCTTTTCTCGCTTTATGGCCTGTTTTACTCTGTCGGTACGATGCTCGGATTCTTTAGCAGCCTGACAGAGTTTAAAAATCTCTATTTTAATGATCCCTCAGCGTTTTATCTGATAGGCCGATTGTTTTCAGCAGCGATGGCCACGGCATGTGTTGCTCTGCTCTATCATTTTGGCAAACTGTTTCGCAGCCGCGTAGTTGGGCTTGTTGCCGCTGGATTTTTGGCCGTATCCGTGCCCCATATCGAGTACTCGCGGGTAGCCCTTCCGGAAATGACGATGTGTTTTTTGGTGCTGTTGGCGGCCTGGTTTGCATTTCGGCTTCTAAAAACCGGTCACTGGCGGGATTATATGCTGGCTGGAATTGCCGGCGGGCTGGCGGTCTCTGCCAAATACAATGCGTACTTGATTTTCCCGACAATTACGCTGGCGCATTTTATGCGTATGTGGCAGCGGGAACCGGGACAATTTTTTCGCGAATGGCACAAGCTTGTGTTTGCCGGCGCCAGTGCGCTGGCGGCCTTTTTTGCCACCACACCTTATGCGCTGCTCGATTATCAGACGTTTTGGCGCGATATTGCGTTTACATCGCTGGTGTCTTCACCGGATGTCGTATCCGGTACATGGTTCTCTGCCGCGAAATATTACCTTGTCGAATTGTTCTTTCACAATGAATGGCTGACGGATTTCAATTTGACTGGCATTTTTATCTGTGTCGGCGTGCTTTGGCTGGCGTGGCAGCGGCAGCATATGGGGTGGCTGCTGCTAAGCTATCCACTGTTGCATTTTGTGTTTTTTGCGGCAAAAACGATCGGCGATCCGCGCTTGCGCTACATGCTCCCGATCGTACCGTTTCTGTGCCTGGTCGGTGCTGTATTGATCATACAGACAGCCGGTTTTGGATTCGCGAAATGGCGCAGGAAAAGAACGGTATCACAGCCATGTATAGTGATGACTGCATTGCTGCTTTGCGTGCCTGCGTTTGTTGGCATTGCGCATTTTCGCTGGCTCAATGAAAAAGATACCGCATCTGCGGCGCGTGAATGGATACTGGATAATTTGCCGGCCGACACCAGGATTTTGTACAGCGATTACCACACTTTGGCGTTGAAAAGAAACCAGCCAAGCCTGGAGGCATATTATCGCGACATCCGGGGCGATGCAGGTTCGCAAAAGGTGCTGCAGCTTAAAATCGCTGCGCTCAACTGCGACGCCACTCCTGCTTATGAAATCAATGAGTTATATCACGGATGGACGGATGAGAATCGCGAGCATGCACAGAACGCCAATTATTTGCCGCAGGGTGTGTTGCCGATTGACGAGAGCAAATTCTCGGTCAGCTATTGGCGGCAGCGCGGGTTTGCGCATGTCGTTGTTTTTCGTGATGCGATCGAGCGTTATTTGAGCGGTCCAGAAGGAGAGCAATTCCCGAAATTGCAAGCCTTCTATCGCGACCTGCTGAAAAATGCGGATTTGGTGGTCGAATTTCAGCCGATTCCTCCGCGTTTGACCGGATATCATATACAAATATTGAAGTTAAGTGAGCACAAAAATATCTTTGTGCAAGGAGCGGCAGGTTCCTGAGCCTGCAGGTTCGGATTGTGTGCGGTTCCATAGTGGACAGTGTATCACGCGAATACGAATAAAGTTGTAGAAAAAGTGGAAATTGAGCTCAATCGAAGCATGCTTGTGTTGATGGCCTTGTTTTTGTAACGCTCAACGGTCTGTGCAAATTTCGCTCAAATTTGTACGTTTGGGCAGCTTTGGGGCATACAGTATAAAAAAATTACACGAGCAGGAGGCTTCGACGGGAATGGAAATGAATAGACTCAAAAAAATAGTGTTGGTTCTCGGGCTACTGATACCGACGTTGGCATCGGCTCAGGTGCCGAATCATACTTATCCCCGGATTGCAATCTGGCAATGGGCAGGCGCGGACCCGAGCTGGTACGCCCGCTTTGATATGGCGATGACGCGTATTTACGACAAGAGCTTTGTTGCAACCGCCCGTTCAATCAATCCGGAAATTATCTGGATTCCAACGCAGGATTTCAATACGTCTTATGATTTTATTCCGGACTTTCCGGATGCGTGGTATTTGCGTGACTCCAGAGGCAATAAAGTCGGCATCCACTACGGCCCGGATTCGTACTATGCAGACTTGTCAGATCTGTGCGCCCGAGTCAACAATCAGCGATTGATCGACTATTATCCTGAATTTTTAGCCAGCATTGCCAACTCGATTAACGCAGCTGGTATTGCTTCAGACGGACTCTACTACAAAGGCCATCTGCAGTGGAATATGTGGTCGGATGTCGATTTGGACCGGAATGGCGTGAATGATTTGCAGGAGCACGGCAAAGACTGGGTGATCGAGCATTGGGCTGCCGGTGTCGATTTTTTGCTCAACAAATTGCGCGACCTGCTCGGCGACAAACTGATTATGATCAATTCCGGCTCATCCGATACTCCGGGCGAATTTCTTGTTAACGGTTACGTTCATGAATACGGTGGTGCCGTGGGTGATTGGAGTTGGGAACGCAGCTACTGGCTTGGTAAAGCAAAAAACGTGCAACAGCCACCGATTTTTTTGCAGCAAAGCAATCCGGATCAACGCGATCCCACCACCGCCGATCCGTCGAAAAATTCGCTTGCTTTCATGCGGTTCAGTCTTGTAAAATCCATGCTGCTCGGTCGCTATTACACTTTTGAGCATGTCGATGGCAAATCGCCGGACCATTTCTGGAACAATTACTATGACGAATTTGACGTCGACGTCGGTCACCCGGCCAGCGGTATGCAGAAAGTCAAAGCCGAAGTATGGGCACGCTTTTTTGATGGCGGTGTGGCGATTGCCAATTTCAGCGGCAGCGATCAGACCATCTCAGAGCAGGATTTGTCGGGTTTGGTTGGCTACAGCGGCCCCTATTATCGTATTTTAGGCGGGCAGGATGTGGCGCTCAATGGCCCGGCTGCAATCAATAACGGCCAAAAATTCACAACCATCACTCTGAAGGGATACAGCTATTCTGGCTATAACGATGTCAAATATACCGCTGGTGACGGAATTATTTTGCTGAAAAAAGCCCAGGCGATTGTATCTGATATCATTATCGATAATGTCGAATCCGGCACTTCGCCGGTAAGCAATCCCGCTGTCCTGACAGGCAGTTTCGCTCAGGCTGAGTGCGGTGATGGCCGCAATTATTACAAATTGCGCTGCGATAACTATATTCCGGGTTCCGGGTCATTTGCGATTGCTCACGGCACCAGCGGCGAAGCCGTGTTTACGCCAACTATAGGTGTGCCGGGCGATTATGATGTTTATGAATGGCATCCGAGCGTAAGCGGCGCGGCTTCAAGTGTGAGCTATACCATTTCCCATGCGAACGGCCAAACACAGCAGAAGATCAATCAAAGCTCAAATAGTGGTAAATGGAATTATTTAGGGCGCTTTCAGTTTAACAGAGGAACATCCGGGAATGTGAAAATTTCCGCCAGCGGCGCCAATGGCGCTGTGGTTGCGGATGCGATCATGCTGGTACATGCGAGCGATAAAGAAGCGCCTTCGAGCGCGGACATTTGGCCGCCGGCTGCACCGAGAAACACGGATGCGCGCGTGATCGACAATCAGTGAGGTTTGCTTTTGAAAATTTTAATGGTCGACAAGTTCTTTTTTATCAAGGGTGGTGCGGAGCGATATTATTTTGAGCTCAAAAAGTTGCTGGAGGATCGTGGCCACGAAGTGATCCCTTTCTCCATGCAGCACCCGGAGAACTTCGAGACACCCTACGAAAAAGATTTCGTTGACGACATCGAATTCAATGGTCTGACAACGCTTGAAAAGTTTAAACATGCACCGAAAATTATCAGCCGGGTGGTTTATTCGAAGCGAGCGAAAGAGGCTGTGTGCCGATTGATTGAACGGGAAAAACCCGACATCGCCCATCTGCACATGATCGACCATCAAATTTCGCCATCGATTCTTCACGCTTTCCGGGATAAAAAAATTCCGGTGGTGCAGACATGCCACCAGTACAAGCTGGTCTGTCCCAGCTACCGGCTATTTGTGATGCACAAAAACCGTATCTGTGAAAAGTGCATCAAGGGACATTTTTACCATGCAATCCTGGAGCGGTGCCACAAAGAGTCTCTTTCAGCGAGCATGCTGGTCGCGGCCGAGAGCTACATCCACCGCATGATGAAAATTTACGACTTGATCGATGTTTTTCATGTGCCGAGTCGCTTTTTAGGGCAAAAGCTGATCGAAGGCGGCTTCCCGCAGAACAAAATTTGGCATAGCTTTTACACGATCAATCTCGAAGATTATCCATTTCATCCGGAAGCGGAGGATTATTTTATTTACTATGGGCGTTTATCGGAAGAAAAAGGTGTATTGACGCTTTTGAAGGCGATGCAAAAGACGCCGAATGCCAAGCTGCTGATTGCAGGTGACGGCCCTCATCGTGCCGCACTTGAAGGCTTCGCGAGCGCGAATGGCCTCAAAAATGTGACATTTCTTGGAAATCAGCACAACGAAACGTTGATACCGCTCATCCAAAAATCGCGATTTGTGGTCGTGCCGTCCGAATGGTACGACAACTCACCGCTCGTGATCTATGAGTCGTTTTCGATGGGTAAGCCTGTCATTTCGAGCACGCTCGGCGGCATGCCGGAGTTGATCGAACACGGCAAAAGCGGTTTGCATTTTACGGCCGGCAATGTCGAAGCACTGGCAGCCAGCATCCTGCAACTCTGGGACAATCGGGAAGCATGCCAAAAGATGGGCCGACATGCGCGCAAAACGGCAGAGAAAGAATTCAGCCCGGAAGCGCATTATCAGAAAATTATCAATCTTTATGAAAAAATGTTGAGCGCCAAACACACAGAACGTGCGATAATGCCTTTTGAAGACAGCAGCGCTGTCGTAGCCTCTTAATATCAAAGAAAATAAAATTGTGAACGGAAAAGATTTGCAGTCAAAAAAGCGAATCCCGGTGCTGTTGTATCATCGTATCGATCGGGAAGCTGAGGCGGAATTTCGCCCTTTTTGTGTCGATCCGGATGCATTTGAAGCACAGATGGCCTGGCTTGCAGGCGAGGGCTTTGCAACGATTTCGCTCGCACAGTTGCAGGATCACTACACCAACGGCGCAGACGTTCCTGAGCGCCCCATCGTCATCACTTTTGATGATGGCTATTTCTGCAATTACTCGCGGGCCTATCCAATCATGCAAAAGCATGGTTTCGCTGGCACGATTTTTCTCGCTACCGACTTGATGCGGCAACCTTCTCCGGCAGTGGAGTCACGCGAGAGTTTTATGACCTGGCAGGAAATTGCCGAGATGCACAGCGCCGGTTTTGCTTTTGAAGCGCATGGCTGTTCGCACCGCGCGCTGACCTCGATCAGCCTTGATGAAGTCGCGAGGGAAGCTCGCGAGTCGAAACAGCTCATCGAAAGTGAACTCGACAAAACAGTACGCTATTTTTGTTATCCGTACAGTCAGTATAATGATCGCATTATCGACATTATTGCCGATAGCGGCTACAAAGGCGCCTGTGGCGGGCCACCATTTTGGGATGATGGCCCCCATAACTGGTATGAGATTGGACGGACCGAGATTTTATGGAGTGACAACCTGAAGCAGTTTCGCTTTAAAATCAGGCATGGATTGGGATACTACTATTTTACCAAGCGCCAATTGGGCAAGATTAAGAAGAAAATCAAGCTGTGAAAATTACCTATTTTAACTATGTTTGGGATATTGAAGGCATTTCAGCGGGAGCAGCAACAAAAGCAAGAGAAATTATCGGAGGGCTCAACCGGCACGGTCATGAAACCTCATTGATCTGGCGCACACCTCAGCCAAATGGCCATGTGACCGTCTCCGATAAAGTGCGAAGCAGCCTCAAGCCAAAGCTTCAGAAATATTTGCACGAGCCTAAAAAGCTGGTGCGCAATGTGCCGAACCTGATGCAGGAGTGGCGCATTCTGAAAAACGAAAAGCCGGACATTCTTTTTGCTCGACTCGAACTGTATAATGTAACGGCGGCATTGCTCAGCAAAATGCTGTCTGTGCCACTGGCGATTGAAGCGGATTGTCCGGTGAGTTATGAGCACAAGAATTTTTACGGAAAAGCGTATCAGCATATTGGCAATTTGTCCGAGAAGCTGGAACTGCAAACGCTTCACAGCGCCGATGCAGTGATTGCCATAAGCACGATTCTCAAAAATTACTACGTCGAGCAAGGCATTGCAGCCGAAAAAATCCACGTGATCCCCAACGGCGCGGATCCGGAGAAGTTCGCACCGCGCCCCAAGCCTGCCGAACTGGTAAAAGCATATGATTTAAACGGTAAAACAGTCATTGGCTGGATTGGCGCCCTTGTCGGCTGGAGCGGCATTGAGAAAATGCTCAGCATGGCACGGCAAATTCTCCAAAGTGATCGCCAGGCAGCTTTTATGATGGTCGGCGGCGGTGACAACCAGGCCCTCTTTCAAAAAGAATTGCAGGCTGGCGAATTTGCCGATCGGGTAATTCTGCCGGGATCGGTTCCACACGAGGCGGTTGGCGATTACCTGGCATGCATGGATATTGTGTTGGCGCCATATCCCAAATTGCCGTTCTGGTACGCCAGTTCGATGAAGATTTTTGAGTATATGGCGGCTGGCAAGGCGCTCATTTCCAGTGCAGTTGGGCAGGTCAACGAGGTGATTCAAGACGGCCAAAATGGCTTGTTATACGATCCGGATAATGCCGAAGAGCTGACAGAGAAAGTCAAAACATTGCTGAAGGATGAAGCGCTGCGGCAACGGCTCGGAGAGCAAGCGCGGCGCGATTTGCTGGCGAACTATACATGGTCGCACCATGCGAAACAAATTGCTGAGATATTTCAAGAGATTGTTGCGAGAAAGCAGAACGTACAGCACACTTGATTTGACAATAGCGCTTTTTTCGAACACGAAAACAGTATTTATAAAGTGCTTTAGGAGGCTTTTGTGAAAATTCTAATAACTGGTGGTGCCGGATTTGTCGGATCTCATTTGACAGATGCATTGCTGCAGCGAGGTCACCACGTCACCATAATTGATGATTTATCGACCGGGCGCATGGAAAATTTTGCCCATGTGCGTGCTTTGCCTAATTTCCACTTTGTGATCGAGACGGTCATGAACGAAACGGTTATGGATCGGCTGGTCAGCGAATGCGATATGATTTACCATCTGGCCTCGGCAGTCGGTGTGGAGCTGATAGTCAACAAGCCGGTCGAAGTGATCGAACGTTGTATTTTGGGCTCGGAAATGGTGCTCAAAATAGCGAATCGCTATAAGCGCAAAGTGCTGATTACCAGCACCTCCGAAATCTATGGTAAAAGCGCCAAAGTTCCGTTTTCCGAAGAGGATGATAGTGTGCTGGGCGCGACGACCAAGAGCCGTTGGAGCTATGCATGCTCCAAGGCGATCGATGAGTTCCTGGCTTTGGCGTATCATAAAGAGTTTGATTTGCCAGCAGTGCTGGTGAGGCTATTCAATACAGTCGGGCCGCGCCAAACCGGCCAGTATGGCATGGTGGTACCGCGTTTTGTGCAGCAGGCCATGAGAAATGAGCCGCTTACGGTCTATGGCGATGGCAAACAGCAACGCTGTTTTGGCTATGTCGGCGATGTCGTCGGCGCGCTGGTTGCACTGATGGAGCAGCCCAAAGCCGTCGGCCAGATTTTCAACATCGGCAACAATCAGGAAGTATCCATTATGGAGTTGGCTGAACGCGTGATTAAGATCATCGGCAGCAAATCGAAAATCAAGCAAATTCCTTACGAAGAGGCATATGAAGCCGGCTTCGAGGACATGACCCGCCGTGTGCCGGATTTGACTAAAATCAAAAAGCTGATCGGCTACAAGCCAACTGTTGGCCTCGACGAAATCATCCACAAGATTCATCGCTATTTTTTGACGCGCGAATCGAATGGCGTTGTGAATGGCGATGAGAGCTCGATGGCTGAAGCATTCGAAGCACAAGTGTGAGCTCAATTTGCCGGAGAGACACCTTTAAATAGAGCACAAATTCAGGCATGCGCTCGGGAATTCATTCTTTAAAAATGCGTTTTGGCGCGTTCCTTTTCGATTGGCTTTAAATAGGCTTTCGTCGGCGAAGGAGCAACGGAATGGTGGTCCACCTACGTACTCCGAAATGAACAATTTGACTAAATGGAGATTTCCAACCGGCGCTCCGGTGACAGGATGTGGTGGAAATCTCAGCATTTCGAATTTAGGCAGAAATAGAAATGAGCAAAATGGAAAATCGTAAACTTAAGATACTGCAGGTCGTAGATGGCTTCCGCATGGGTGGGGCAGAAGGCAAGCTCTGCGAGCTGATCGGGCTGCTGGACACCGATAAATTCGAGAATTTTATCGCAAATGTTGGCCCCAACGGCCCGCTCGATCAAAAATTTGCCGCATTGGGTGTGCCGATTTACGCATGCCAACGTCAGGGTCGTTTTGATCTCAAGCCGGTCAGACAACTGCGACAGATTATGCAGGAGCAGAAGATCGATATCGTGATGACGACGCTGTTTTGGGCGGATGTGGTCGGCTCGATTGCAGCAAAGCTGGCGAATGTGCCGGTCGTGTTGTCGTGGGAAACCGTAACGCATGAGGGCAACCCGTATCATGCACAGTTGCAGCGCCGATTGGGGTATCAGCTCGCTATGCGCTTCACCGACAAAGTGATCGCGGTTTCGCATGAAATCAAAGATTCGCTCATGCACCGGCGCGGATTGCCTGCAGAAAAAATTGAAGTGATCCACTACGGCGTGGATTTAAAGAAATTTTACCCGAACGGTGTTGCCCGCAACCTGCGTTCGGAGTTGGGGATTCCCAAAAACCATGTGATTCTGGCGATCACCGCCCGCCTCGAAGAAGTCAAGGGACATCGTTATTTCGTCGATGCATTTAAGCAAATCGCGGACACCCATCCTGATGTCACGGCTATTTTTATTGGCGACGGGAGTTGCCGCGAAGCGCTGCAAAAACAGGTAGGGCAGCACCAGCTCGAAGACCGCATACGCTTCCTCGGTATCCGCGACGATGTGAATGCGATTTTGAACATGAGTGATGTGTTCGTGCTGCCGTCGATCGCAGGTGAGGGCCTGCCGAATGTCGTGCTGGAAGCAATGGCCTGCGGAAAGCCGGTGATCGCGACAGCAGTTGGCGGGACCCCGGAAGCGGTCCTCGACGGTGAAAATGGCTATGTTGTTCCCCCAAAGGATGTGGCCGCTTTGGGGGCTGCACTGCGAAATATTTTGCAGCAGAACAATAAAATTGTGCAATTTGGCAAAAATTCTCGCAAGCGCGCGGAAGATGCTTTTTCGCTTGGCAAGCAAATCTACCAGTTTGAAATGTTTTACCAGAATATGTTTGCAGAAAAAGCGTTCCGTGCAGCTGCCTAAGTCCTGATGATATGTTTTCCCTGGTCATCTTTGAAAATGATGACGCAGTAAGCACTTTTGAAAAGGTTCGATCCAAAAGCGGGGCAACTGAGCAAAAGGCTTGTTTACTGCAGGCGAGGGCTTGAAATGACTGATACATTGGACAATCGTGGCGCGCGTCAATGCGATGCGGTCAATTGCCACTTTAAAATAAAGAGATGCTGTGAGCACAGTCCGTCGATTATTTAAAAATACTTCCATTTTGATGCTGGCCTACGGCCTCCAGCCTATTATCTCTTTTTACCTCATTATCGCGATTAGCCAGATGATGGGCGTAGAAGGATTGGGAACCTACCGGACCATTTTTAATTATGTCGCCGTTTTTCAGATCAGTGCAGCTTTTGGCTTGCGCAGCTTGCTGACCCGCGAGATAGCGCAAAACAAAAAAGAGACGCACCGCAATCTGGTTTCTGCGAGCATGATCGCGCTGGTCTTTTCGACCATCAGTGGGTTGGCGATGGCGTTGCTGGTGAGTTTGCTCAGCACCAATCCAAATGTTCTGGAAGGAACGATTTACGCCAGCTTGTCCCTGATAGCGCTCGGTTTAGCCGATGTCTACGAGGGTGTAATCGGTGGCTACGAAAAACTGGCTCAGGTAGGATATGCCTGGCTGGCTGAGAATGTCGTGCGCATCGCATTCAGCTTGTGGCTCATCCATGCAGGCTATGATGTGATCGCATTGGTGTGGGTGTACGTCATTACGCGCACGCTAAAGACGCTCTATTATGCCTATTTTGTCAAAAAGCACTTCGCGGATCCGTTCGGCAAAGTGGATTGGGCGTATACAAAAACGCTGGCGCGCCAGGCAAAAACCTTTGCGCTCATCACTATCTGTGTCACCATATACTGGAAAGCCGACGTCATCATGATCGAGTCGATGCGCTCGGAAGAAGAGGTTGGCTTCTACTCGGCAGCCTACAGCTTTCTGATGATTTCGCTGGTTTTTGTGGATAGTTTTGTTAATTCGATTTACCCGGTGTTGGCAAACTTTTACAAGGCGGCAGGCTCCCATTTTGAAGCTGCCTGCCGCAAATCGCTCAAGCTGCTGGGCATGGCGACCGTGCCCATTTCAGTTGGCTTCAGTGTGGAAGCTGACAAGATTATTTCGCTCATTTATGGCGCAGATTTTTTTCCGTCAATCCTTGTTTTGCAGCTATTGATTTGGACATTGGTGCCTTACGCCATTTCACAGATTTTTGCTTATGCGCTGGTTGCAAGCAACAAGCAGAAAATCGATCTTTTGGTCAATGCCATCAGCATGACCGCAAATATCATTCTGAATTTGATACTGATTCCGAAGTTTGGCTTTCTCGGCGCCACGTATGCCACGCTGATCTCGATCCATATTTATGTCGGCATGCAAGTACCATTTATTTTTCCTAAAATCATTAAAATCCCTGTAAATGTGATGTTGGGCGGCATCCTGCGCACCGCTGTTGCGGCAGGTGCGATGATGTTGATGCTAAGGTCCATGCCCGATTTTCATGTTGTACCGAAGCTGTTGCTCGGCGGCGCGGCATATGTAGCTGCCATGCTGCTTTTCGGCGTGATATCTGAAAGTGATCGCGCTCTGGTCGCAAAAGTTTTTAAGCGCACTGCATGATGCAAAGCATAGTCTGACGTCATGTGCGCTCTGCTTATTCAAGAAAATTCACCATCGAAATGACCTCCAAAGGACGGCACCAATGCGAAAACTCATTCTGATTGTCTTGGTACACCTGGTGCTGGGTACCGCACTTTCCTGGATTATCCTGGACTGGAATGCAGCCGAAAAAGTGATCGATAATGACTACGAAAATGGCCGGCCAGCATGGTCGCCGGATGGCGCGCATCTGGCATATACCAGCAATCGTCGCGGCATTTCGACCATTCAGGTTGCGATGGTCCCGCAGATGCAACTGCGCAAAACAGAAGGATTTGGCGAAAATGCCTGGTTTCCCGCCTGGGCACCCGACGGACGCAAAGTCGCCTTTCACACGCGCACAGATGGCAATCTCGATATCTGGGTTGTCGATATTGTTTCAGGGCACGCCACTCGCATCACCGACGATCCCGAGCCAGAAATCACGCCAACATGGTCACCCGATGGCAAGCGTATCGCCTATGCCAAATTGGGTGAGGAAAGTTGGGATATTTGGGTCATGGATGTAGAGAGCGGGGCTGCACAGCCGATTCTGGATTCGGGCTGGCATGAAAACTTTCCGGCCTGGTCACCCGATGGCAAGCGCATCGCCTACACGAGCAATGCTGAACGGAATTGGGATATCTGGTTGGTGGCGCCAAATGGCAAAAATCGTGAGCGCTTAACGGATGACGATGCTATGGAATATGCACCGGCGTGGTCGCCAAATGGCGAGCAACTGGTTTTCAGTTCGGATCGCAAGGGTTCCATGGACTTGTGGACTGTTTCGGTAGGCTCCAGGAAAATCAAGCAGATAACCATCGATAGGCAATTTGAAACGTTTGGTACCTGGTCGCCCGATGGCAACCGTATTGTGTTTCAGGCTGACTGGGGCGGGCAAAACGGTTTGTGGTCGATTCCGATATCAAATATCACTTACCCAGCTTCGCTTAAAATCAGAAAATTGATGCGATTTATCAATTGGGTGTCGGTGGAAGTTGCCGAAGAGGTCTTTCTGGTCGAAATTGGCGACTAAACGCGAGCGCTACTTCAGCGCAGCGCCTGTTCCGATGTCGCTGAGGTGAGGTTCCCAGCCTGCTGTTTTAGCGATTTTCTCGTCCGGTCCAAAAATCAACAAAGTATCCCCCTCGCGAATGGTATAATTCGGTGATACTTCCGTCATGTCCTGCCCCTGATCCCCGCCAAATCCAAGTTTTTGTTGCTTGATCATCAAAATTTCAATGCCGTAACGGTTGCGTATTTTCAGGCGCTGAATGGATTTGCCGATAAAATGCTTTGGTACCGTGCGCTCGACAATCGAGTACCCCTCGGCAACCTGTACGGATTGGGCCTTGGGCAGATTCTTCAGACTGTGGGCAAAGCTGTCGGCGATATTGTAGCGCAAGCTTTCCTGTTGATAGGCCTTGATGACATCCTGGCGGGCAACCGTGCCGATGACTTGTTGTGGATTTTTGCGGTTGACTACAGGCAGCAAGTCCATGTTGCTGTCGAAAAGCGTGAGCACATATTCGAGGTTGTTTTCTGTGGTCACGGTTGTGCTGCACGGTTCTGCGATGTCGCGGGCGATGATCATTTGCCGCAAGTGTTCGTATTCCGTAATCATAGGCCGTAAATCGCTGAGCGAAATCATGCCAGAGAGGTTTTGCTGCTCGTCCACTGTAAAAAATGTTTCGTGCGGACTTTCGATACAGTGGCGAATCAAGTGTGGCAACGGCGTGTCCTGGGGGATGAGGATCGCATCTTTTTTCAGCACATCGCCGACGCTGAGGCTACGCAAGATGTTCATTTCCGTACCGCCCGAAATGCGAAATCCCTGCTGCTCGAGGTGCTTGGAGTGAATCGAGCCCCGCACAATCAGGTGCGTCAGTGTGGTACTGGTAACAACGCCCAGCATGAGCGGCAAAATAAACGAGTATTCTTTGGTCATTTCAAAAATGATCATGATCGCAGCGATCGGGATTGAATTGACACCACCCAGCACAGCACCCATGCCGACCAATGTGAATGCGATTGTATTGAGCTGCAAGCCAAAGAAGGTGTTCATCGCAAAGGCGAACAGATAGCCATAGGTTGCGCCGATAAAAAGCGAAGGTGCGAAGATGCCGCCAAATCCACCGGATTTCAGCACCAACGGCACCAACACAAATTTCATCACCAACAAAATGACGATTACCTGCCACGACAATTCACCTGCCAAAATTTTATTGATTGCCACATAGCCAATCCCCAAAATATCGCGGTAAAAATAGCCGCATATGCCGATTAGCAAACCTACCAGTGCCATCATCGCCCATTGTGGCAATTTTTTGATCAACACGCTGTTTAAAAGCCAATCGATTTTTTCAGAATATTTGATGAAGAGCAAGGACAGCAGGCCAGCCCCCAAACCGAGCACAGCATAGAGATAATATGTTTGTGGCGAGCCAATTTCGAGCCCGTGAAAAAGAAATGCCGGCTCGTTGCCCAGCAGGGTTTGTGAAATGGCGCTGGCCGTTACCGATGCGAGAATCAGCGCGGAGAATGTCGGTGTTTGAAAATCGTTTAGCAGAATAACTTCGAGCGCAAAAAAAACACCTCCGAGGGGCGTGTTGAATACGGCTGCGATAGCGGCACCGGAGCCGGCTGCGGTAAACATGCGCCGGCGCGATTCGGAAAGACCGAACAAGCGGCTGAGCTTGCTGGAGACACCGGCCCCGATTTGTGCCACTGGACCTTCCGGGCCAACCGTCGCACCCGAGCCGATGCTGATGGCTGGTGCGATAAAATGAAACAGGGTGGTGCGAAGGCGGATAAAGCCGCCGCGTATGGTGATCGCTTTGATCACTTCGAGCACGCTGCGCTTGGACGATGTGTCCGGCGCCAGCGCGATCAGTCCGCTCTGCAGCAGCATGCCGATCATCGGGATGAGGATGATGGCGCCTGCACCCATAAAAGTCAGGAGTTCGGGCCCCATTTCGAGAAAAAAGACGCTCAGATAGTGGATCGCATGGTGGAAGCCAACCGCTGAAAAGCCTGCTGCGATGCCAGTGATGATGGAGAAAATGCTGAAAACGGTATATTCCGGCAAGCCGAGCTGCTTAAATGCTCGCCGAATGTGGCGTTGCCAAAATCGCAAAGCGCGAATGATGATTTTAGATCGTGGAATACTCATTTTATGAGAAATACATCATCTTTTGATGCGTGGTTTTGATTTGCTATGCGCGGTCCCAACGTGGCCATCATACAAATATACAGTGGAATGAAACGAACATGCTGCCTGTGAAATGACTGGATAGTAAGGAAACAGCCAATCGAAATCAAGCTAAAAGCACGGCCAGACGATCGTTTGGAGAACACTAAAATTTTGCGCCAAAAGCCAAAAATGTGGCCAACAAAAGGGTGGTTCCTATAAACATCGAGACAATATTTTTGAAAATCGCTGCAAATATATTATATTGACGCTTTAAATTGCCGAGACGGACTGATTTAAAGGCATTTGGTGCAGATGGACAAACGAAGCGATGCTGAGTTGGCAAGCGCAATCAGCGCATCCGATGCAGCCGCGTTTAAAATGCTCTACTACCGCTATTACGAACTGCTTTTTGCATTCCTGTGGCGACGTACGCAAAATCGCGAAACCTCCCTCGATTTGGCGCAGGAGTTGTTTGCACGAGTGTGGAACAACCGCGAGAAGCTTGACGCCGGTCAGTCGCTGAAGTCCTATTTGTACAAGATTGCCAACAATTTAGTTATCGATCACTTTCGCAAAAAAGGTGTGGAACAAAGCTATTTTGCCGCCGATCCGCCGGACGACGCTTCGGTAACAACCGACGAAGTTGATTTCGAATTACGCGAGCAGATCGAACAAGCGGTGGCCGGTCTGCCGCCACCGGTGCGCCAGGTTTTTCAAATGAGCCGCTTCGATGGTCTGAAGTATCATGAAATTGCCAAGGCGCTGGAGATTTCGGTCAAAACCGTCGAGGCGCGGATGAGCAAGGCGCTGGCCTCCCTGCGTGAGCAGCTTGAACCTTTTTTGTAAAGCTACAGTGCCAGCAATAACAACGCGAAGCAGTATCAGGCGGTGATCAATCCCCATGCAGCCTTGTTGAGTTCTCATAGCCAGTTTCACCAAAAAACTTGCATTTTTGCCGAAATTTAGTTTATTTTTACGACTTTTGCGGATCGCTTACCATGATGTGATCCGATTGGGCAGGGAGGGAGAGACAGCATTAAACCTGCGTTGCAGTTTTACTTTTCGCTATATTACGGCTGATACATTCTGTCTGCTTCAAGCAGATTTTAAAAAAAAGCCGCCCTCCAGCAAAACAAAATGTGCAGATCAATCGTCTGATTTTCGATTTTTTCAATGCGAACGCATTTTCACTTCATAAGAACTGAATTGGTGGCGCTATTAAGGTGCCCTTTTTCAGCATTTTCCTGATTTAATCAAACAATCATAAAGCAAGAGGAAGGTGGCATGAGCCAAAAAGCATCCAAAATTATGATTGAGGCGGAAGGGCTGAGCAAATACTATGGCCCGTTCGTCGCGATCAAGGATATTTCCTTCTCGATCCCGCAGGGCCAGATCGTCGCGTTTCTCGGCCCGAACGGCGCAGGAAAATCCACCACCATGAAAATTCTCACCGGCTATCTCGCGCCCAGCGAAGGCCACGCCAAAATCGCCGGCCTGGATGTGCGTACCGAGCGTTTGGAAGTCGCCAAAAAGCTCGGCTATCTGCCGGAAAATGGCCCGCTCTACCAGGAAATGACGCCCATGGAATTGCTGGAATTTTTTGGAGAAGCGCGCGGGATCGCCCAAAATGGCGAACTGCGCAAGCAAATCGATCGTGTCATCGAGCAATGTGCACTGCAAGAAGTAGTCGAAAAACCAATCGATAAATTGTCGAAGGGATTTCGCCAACGTGTCGGCCTGGCACAGGCGCTGCTGCACGATCCTGAAGTGCTGATCATGGATGAGCCGACCGCCGGCCTCGATCCCAATCAGATCCGCGAATTCCGTAAAAATATCAAAGAGCTGGGGCGCACTAAAACGATTTTGCTGTCAACGCATATTTTGCAGGAAGTCAATGCGGTTGCCGACAGGGTGATTTTTGTCAACGAAGGCAAACTGGTTTTTGACGGCACACCGGATGAACTCAAGAAAGATGGCTCGCTGGAAGAGCCTTTTTATAAATTGACGAATTACGGCCGCACCGCTTCGCCGTCCGAAAAAGAGGAGGTGTCCGAATGAAACTGAACTTTCAAGTCATCATGGCCCTGGTGAAGCGCGATTTGCGTATGTACTTCACCAATCCCACCGGCTATGTTTTTATTACCTTGTTTATTCTTCTGAGCGCAGGCGCTGCCTTCTGGCAGGAGCGCTTTTTTCTCAACAATCTCGCCAATCTCGATCAGCTCAATAGCTGGTTCCCGTATTTGTTGCTGTTTTTCGTACCGGCGCTAACGATGGGCGTGTGGTCGACGGAAAACAAGCAGGGAACCGATGAATTGCTGTTCACCTTGCCGGCTACCGATCTCGAAGTCGTGCTCGGCAAGTATTTCGCCACCCTTGGCATTTACACTGCCGCGTTGATTCTGTCGGTGAGCCACGTGTTTGTGCTGATTTTTCTTGGCAGTCCGGATCTCGGCCTGATGTTCGGCAATTATTTTGGCTACTGGCTGAGTGGCGCTGCCCTGATTACTGTTGGTATGCTGGCCTCATTATTGACGCCCAATATCACCATCGCCTTTATTCTGGGCGCGCTGTTCTGCTCGTTTTTCGTGTTCATCGACACGATTGGCGGCGTCTTCGGCAGTGGCGTTCGTGATTTTGTGGCGCCGCTCGGCATCGAAGGCCACTTCGGCGATTTTGCCCGCGGCGTGATCAGCTTTTCCGGCTTGCTGTACTTTATTTCGCTTGCCGGATTTATGGTTTATTTGAATGTGCTTTTGGTGGGTCGTCGTCACTGGCCTCTGGAAGCGGATGGCTACCGCATGTGGATGCATCATCTCGTGCGTGGCGTCGCGCTGGTGATTGTGTTGATCAGTTTCAATGCGATTCTCAGCCGTGCCAGCCTGCGAGTCGATGTCACCGCTGAGCAATTGCACTCCCTTTCCAGCGAAACGGAAAACTTGCTCGATGAGCTACCGGATGATCGTACAGTTTTCATTCAAGCTTACCTGAGCAAGGATGTACCGCAGCAATTTGTGCAAACGCGGCAAAACCTGATCGGCTTTTTGAAGGAAATCGATGCCACGGCAGGCAAAAAAGTCGAAGTCGCCATTTACGATACCGAACCGTTTAGTGAAGAAGCACGTGAAGCGCGCGAGAAGTTCGGCATCACGCCGATTGAAGCACCCGATCCGGGTAGCGCACGCCAAAGCATTTCGCAGGTATTTATGGGCGTTGCCTTCACCAGCGGCGCTTCGGAACAGGTCATTCCGTTTTTTGACCGCGGCCTGCCAACCGAATACGAATTGACCCGCAGTATTCGCGTAGTCGCCGGCGCCGAGCGCAAAAAAATCGGCGTAGTCACCACTGCTGCCAAGGTGTTTGGCGGCTTCGATTTCAACAGCTTCAACAGCGCGCCGGAATGGCAGGTGGTGCAGGAGCTGAAAAAACAATACGATGTGGTGCAAATTTCCGCAGCCAGTCCCATCACCGAAGATGTTGACGGCCTGATGGTGCCATTGCCGTCGTCGATGCCGCAAGAGGAGATGGATAATCTACGCGCTTACATCGAAACCGGCGTGCCCACATTGATTATCGACGATCCGCTGCCGGTGGTAAACATCTCGCTGGCGCCGGTGGAACGTTCCGGCTCCGATCGCAATCCGTTTATGCAAAACCAAGGCCCGCCGCCCAAGCCAAAAGGGGATATTCAGGGATTCATTAGCGAGCTCGGTTTCAACTGGAATATCCGCCAGATTGTATGGGATAGCTATAATCCCCATCCGGAGATTGCCAGTGTGCAGCCGGAAATCATTTTTGTTGGCGAAGGCAATGAAAATCCCGGCGCCTTCAACCAGGAAAATGTCGCCAGCGCCGGTTTGCAGGAGTTGGTTTTGCTTTTCCCGGGTAACGTGCAAAAGGCCCTCGGCTCATCGTTGGAATATACACCGTTGCTGCAGTCCGGAGCGACTTCCGGCACCGTACAGTATGAGCAATTGGTGCAACGCAGCTTTTTCGGGACCCAATTGGTCAGTCGCGGCATCCGCCGTTTTCCAAGCGGTCAGGAACACACTTTCGCTGCCCAGAGCAAAGGCACGATTGCCGGTGCGGACTCAACGGCAATGGCTAAAAATATCAACGTGGTGTTTATCAGCGATCTCGATTTCATTTCAGAACAGTTTTTTGAAATCCGCAAACGCGGTTTGGAAAACTTGAACTTCGACAATGTCACCTTTTTCCTGAACTGCATGGATATGCTGGTCGGCGACGAATCCTTCGTGGAGCTTCGCAAACGCCGGGTCAGACACCGCACTCTGACCACGGTTGAAAGCCAGATTCAGAAATACATCGAAAAACGTGCTGAAGATGAACGGAGTGCAGAATCCGAAGCCCAGTTGGCGCTGACGGAAGCCCAAAATCGCCTGAATCAGGTGGTGGCTGAAATCCAAAACCGTACGGATCTGGATGAGCAAACCAAGTCGATTATGGCGCGCAACCGTCAGGAAGTGGAGAACCGCAAATTCGAAGCGCAAAAAGCACGCATCGAAGCAGAAAAGGAAGCGCAGATTGCCGCGAGCAAGGAAAATATGGAAGCGCAGATCCGCAACATTCAAAGCGGTATCAAAACCTTTGCCGTTTTGCTGCCACCGATTCCGGTTTTCGTGATCGGTGTGATGATTTTTGTGCGTCGCCAACGCCGCGAGCGCGAAGGCGAAGCTGCGGCGCGCAGATTGCGGAGTTAGGCAGAAGGCTGTTAGCTGTTTAGGCTGAAGGTGTTTAGCTCGATGGCAGTCCGAAAATATACGACACGTCATTCCCGCGAACGCGGGAATCTATGAAAAACAGCACCTTATGGATTCCCACCCTTGTGGGAATGACATAAAAATAAATGCTTAGCTCGCTGCCGAGTTCAACCTGGGAGCGAGCGAGGGAACGCCTAACAGCCTATTCACCTGATTGTTTTATTTCAATTTGTGCAATAAAAATGGGCCATGAAGGAGCATAAAATATGGATTTTAAAAATCTGAACGAAATGCAAAAAACCATGCTGTTTGGCGGTGTGGCGGTTGTGCTGGCGCTGCTGGCTTTTGTGACTGCGCCAAGCCCGGTCAAGCCGGATGCTTTTCTCGATCAGGGCGAAGTGTTTTTCCCCGATTTTGAGGATCCGAATTCGGCGGCAACTCTGGAGGTGTTTGCCTTTAATGAAGAAACCGGCGAACCGGTGCCGTTCAAAGTAACCAATGAAAATGGCAAATGGACGATTCCGTCCCACCATGATTATCCAGCGGATGGCAAAGACCGCTTGGCGCAAACCGCGGCTTCGATCATCCAGTTGAAGAAAGATGATTTCCGATCCGACAATATCAGCGATCACGAAGCGTGTGGCGTCATCGATCCACTCGACGAGTCGGTCGTCACCGAAGGTGGCCGCGGCAAACGCGTGACCATCAAAGGCCAGAATGGCCAGGTACTCGCTGATATCATTATCGGCAAAAAAGTTGAAGGCCGCGAAGGCTTGCGCTTTGTTCGGCTGCCGGATCAGAAACGCATTTATGTTTCGAAAGCCGATGTCGAGATTTCGACCAAATTTAGCGATTGGATCGAAACCGACCTGATGAAAGTTGAAAAAGACAACATCAAGGAGGTGGTACTGAGAGACTACTCCATCAATGAGCGTACCCTGCGAGTCGACAACCGCGATGTCGTCAGGCTCGAAAAAGATGGCTCGGATTGGAGCACTGACCGCATTCCGGCCGGTCAGGAACTCGATAACACCAAAGTCACTTCCTTGCTGACAGGCATCGACGAACTCAAAATTGTTGGCGTGCGTCCCAAGCCGGAAGGGCTGATGACGAGCCTGGATAAAGCGAAGCGTGGCGAAGATTTGACCCAGGCTGACGCGGTAAAGCTGCAAAGTTTGCAGAGCCAGGGATTCTATCTGGCGCGCAATGGCTCCAACCTGGAAATGCTCTCGAATGAAGGTGAATTGAGCGCGTTGACAAGTGAGGGGGTACGCTATACCATTCGTTTTGGCGAAATCGTGTACGGCAGTGGCCTGGCGGTGTCAGCGGGTGCTGAGTCTGAAACCGAGACAGAAAAAACGGACTCCGATGGCCCGGGCGAAAATCGCTATTTATTCATCACAGCAGATTTTGTGGCAAGTGAGTTCCCAGAACCGAAACAGCCAGGCAGTACTGAATTTCTGACCAAAGCCGATAGCGTGTTGACAGATGCGGATCGTGAAAACAAGCGGCTGTACAGCGCCCATGAAGAGTGGAAACGCAAGGTGGGGAAAGCACAGAGTTTGGCGCAAGACCTGAATGCACGCTTTGCAGATTGGTATTACGTGATCGCCTCCGACAGCTATGACAAGATTCATCTCAACCGTTCGGATTTGCTGAAGAAAAAAGAGGATGAAAAGAGTTGATTGCTGAATAAATTTGCATATTTAAAAGCCCCGATTGGACGAGCCTGATCGGGGCTTTTTTTATACAAGTCAAAGGAGTTTTATATATTATTATAATTTTATTGCAAAATTTTTATAAAACTGTATTTTGTGTCGAGCCTGGGTTTAAGTGTGAACCAGGTGATCAATTAACCTTTTGATGGAGAATTGAAATGACTTTCAAAACAAAAGTCACTACAAGTCTATTGGCTGTGTTTGCTGCATCCGCGTTGTTGGCATTTGCCCGCCCAACCGAAGACAGCGCCGCGGAAAAAAAGAACCTGGCTATGAATAAAAAGTTTTACCAGGAAGTTTTTAATAAAGGGAACGTCGCAATTATTGATGAATTGCTCGCGGATCATTTTGTCGAGCATGAAGAAATGCCGGGGCTGGCGAAAGGCAAAGAGGGCGTGAAGCAGTTTTTCAGCATGTTCCGCAACGCTTTCCCGGATTTGCAGGCAAATGTCGAAATGATGTTTGCAAAGGATGACAAAGTTGTGACCTACTTCGTGATGACCGGAACACATAAAGGTGAGTTCATGGGGATGGCCGCCACCGGCAAGTCGATCAGTATAAAAGGGATCGACATTATTCGCTTTGAAAATGGCAAGGCTGTCGAGCACTGGGGTCTAACCGATTCCGCGGCTATGATGCAGCAGCTCGGCATGATGGAAATGGAAGAAGAACACGAAGATCATGGTAATGGCAATCATTGAGGCGCAAAAGCTGATCAAGCCTCCTGCGCAAGCACGGGAGGCTTTTTTATGGAAGATTTATTTTCAAAACCGGCAGAGTTATCGACAAAATCAAATGGCTTTATACTGACTTTTCCACTTCCACTCGGGCGTCGTTGAAGCATGCGCCGCCAGCCACTTCATTGACCGTCGCAGGGCAGAGAGCGGTTGATACGCGCTGGTTTAGAGCGGACTTCATCCACGCGCCTTTGGGCATGGAAATCACGCCATCTCGGATTTTGTCGCTGACCTGCACACGGCAAATCACTTCACCGAGATTGTTGTACACACGGATGCGATCACCCGAGGCAATCCCACGCGCAGCGGCATCGGATGGATGGATTAATGCTGACAGCTCGGGATAATTGAATTCGCCGAGGGTACTCGAAATCATTTTATTGTTTGCCGGACTGATCATCGCCAATGGATATTTTTCATCTTCGAGAAGCTGGTAATGGTAAGGATGCGGCCCCAGGCATTCCGGTGCCAGGTTGATTTTGCCGTCATCGGTACGCGGCCACACCGTGCCGAATTGGATGGCTGTTGTGCCCTTAAAGTTTATCCTCTGCGAACGGCCGACTTTCAAAAGCTCGGCATTGCCGTTTGCGCCATTCACATCGAGGGCGTGAATGGCTTTTTGCAGATACTGCTCGGAATCACCGGCAAAAATATCGTCGTGCATACCCATTGCGCGCGCCAGTTCGGCAAACACTTCTTCGTTCGGTCGCGCCTCGCCACAACGACCGATCACCGGCTGAATGCCGCCAACCACATAGCTGCCATAGCCTTTGCGCAACTCATATTGTTCCAAAAAAGTGACGGCAGGTAGCAGGATGTCCGCATACTTTGCCGTGTCTGTCATCATCTGCTCAAACACCACTGTAAACAAATCTTCACGCGCCAGTCCCGCCAAAACTTTGTTTTGCTCCGGCACCGTGACGGCCGGATTGCAATTGTAGACAAACAGCGCTTTGATGGGGGGAACCATTTCGTCGGTTAATGCCTCGCCAAGTTGTGTCATATTGATTTGCCGGGAAGGCCACTCGAGCGGCCCGAATATTTTTTGTGTGTCCATCTTGACTGCGCCGCTGTTGCTCATGGTGTAGCCGCCACCGCGCACGCCGAATTTGCCCATCAAGGCTGGCAATGCCAAAATAGCTGCCAGCGCCTGACCGCCGTTGCGGTTGCGTTCGGTTCCCCAGCCAACACGAATCACGGCCGGATAAGCCTCCGCATAAATATTCGCCAGTTGCAAAATGGCATTTTCGGAAATACGTGCTTCTTTTGCGGCGCGCTCAACCGGCCACAGCGTTGCTGCTTCCAGCAATGGCTCGACCTGAATGGCATGTTCGCGCAGGAAATGGATGTCGAGCTGATCGTTTTCATGCCAAAGCTTAATCAACGCCAGCGCGACGACCAAATCGGTGCCGGAGTATATCGGAATATGCAGGTCCGCCTCGTGCGCAGAAAAGGTGCGGGTCGGATCGATGACAACCAGAAAAGCACCTTGCTTTTTGGCCTCTTTGAGATAGGGCGCAAGATGGATGTTCGACGCTTTCGGATTGGCGCCCCAGATGACGATACATTTCGCGGCCGGATAATCTTCAAAAGCGACGCCAGGCATCTTGCCGTACAAGCCCATCGCAGCCGCAGTGGATGGCGCCGCGCAAATGGTTTTTGCCAGCCTCGACGCGCCGAGCTTGGCGAAATAGTAGTCATCGATAAATTCATCGCCGAGCACGCCATTGGAGCCGCCGTAATGGTATGGCAGAATGGCCTCGCCACCCCATTCAGTCCGAACTTGCTGAAATTTTTCCGTAATGGTGGCAATCGCCTGGTCCCAACTGATGCGCTCGAATGTGCCCGTGCCTTTCGGGCCGGTACGCTTCATCGGGTAGAGCAGGCGTTCCGGGTGGTAGAGTCGCTGATCGTAGCGCGCGACCTTTGTACAGATGATCCCGCGTGTGTCCGGGTGGTCGGTACCGCCAGCGATGCGCGTGACTTTTCCGTCATCAACGGTAATCTCCAGCGCGCAGGTGTCCGGGCAATCCATGATGCAAGATGTGTGATGGGTGGTGGGGGGCATGGGGGCTCCTATTTTTGCTCAAAATAACGTGAGTTCGGTAAAAGAAAATCTTTGCCGTATCAATACTGTTAAATTTTCTGATATTACTTCTTCGTTTGCAAAATGTCAAGCAGGAAGCATTGAAGACTCGGCTCATGCTGAAGCCCGTCAAAAAAGGCTTGCTGGTGAGATAAAAAACAACTACCCTGCGAAAAAGTTTTCCAAACAGTCAAACCTTCCAGCTCCTGCAGAAAACATCACCCTATCTTTCAGGAGGCCCAAACCATGCGTTATAATCGCAGACAATTTTTAGGTACTATCGGCAAAAGCACCGGTTCATTGGCTTTTGCCGGCGCAGCACTCAATCTGAACGCCTTCCCCAAACTGATGCATCTTGCCAATGCGGCGAATGGCCGCACTCCGCTGGATATTGCTCAGGATGAATCGTACTGGTTCGAAGTGCAGAAAGCCTTTACCGTCGACCGCAGCCTGATCAATTTCAACAACGGTGGCGTGAGTCCGGCGCCGGATTACGTGCAGGAAGCCATGAAGCGCTATCTCGACTACTCCAACACCGCGCCCACCCACGCGATGTGGGCTGTCATCGAGCCACAGATCGAGGGTGTGCGCAAACGTCTGGCCCGCGCATTTGGGTGCTCACCGGATGAAATGGCCATCACCCGCAATGCTTCGGAAGGCTTGCAGATTTGCCAGCTGGGATTTGACCTCGAACCAGGTGATGAAGTACTGACCACCACCCAGGATTACGGTCGCATGATCACCACCTGGAAGCAGCGCGAACGCCGTGACAAAATCGTGCTCAAACAGTTCAAAATTCCGGTTCCGGCAGAAAATGACGATGAAATCGTGCGGCTGTTCGAGCAGAACATCACCTCAAAAACCCGCCTTATTCTGATGTGTCACATGATCAATCTCACTGGCCAAATTTTGCCGGTCAAGAAAGTGGTGCAGATGGCGCGCAAAAAGGGCATTCCCGTGATCATCGATGGCGCGCATGCCTTTGCGCACTTTGATTTTACCCATGCCGACCTCGATTGTGATTACTATGCCACCAGCCTGCACAAATGGCTGTTTGCGCCGCACGGCACCGGCATGCTGTATGTTCGCAAAGATAAAATTGTTGGCCTGTGGCCGATGATGGCAGCACCTGATCGCATGGATGACAATATTCGCAAGTTCGAAGAAATCGGCACGCACCCGGCTGCCAACCACAATGCCATCGCTGAGGCGCTGACCTTTTATGAAGGCATCGGACCGAAAAACAAGACCGCGCGTTTGGTCTACTTGCGCGACCGTTGGGCCAACCGGCTGTTGCAACATGATCGCGTACGTTTGCATACCAGTCAGCAGCCCGGACGTGCCTGTGGCATCGCTAACGTTCAGGTTGAAGGAATTGATTCTGCGGAATTGCGCGACTGGCTGTGGAACAAGTATCGCATCATCGTGGTGGCGATCAAGCATGCCGAGTTTGAGGGCCTGCGTATTTCACCAAGCGTGTACACCACGCTGGAAGAGATCGACCGATTCTGTGAAGCGATGGAAGTGGCAGTGAAAGATGGGATTAAATCTGCCTGAAAGGGCATCATTCACTCTGCTTTGACGAGTTTCGCCATGTCAGGATTTGGACGGGCGGATTCAGTTTGCAGGGGTGTCTGCGTTGCCTTTGCGCGCAGCACCAGCACTACGGCCACAATCACCAGCAGCAAAGCCAGTGCGGTTTTGCTGCTGACCGGCTCGCCCGCAAAGGCCCAGCCCAGAAACACCGCAATCGCCGGATTGACGAAGGCGTAGGTCGTTGCCTTGGCCGGTGCTGTGTTTTTGATCAGCCACATGTAGGCGGTCAGCGCAACCAATGATCCAAAGACTATTAAATAGATTAACGCGAAAATAGATTGGCGGGAAAAGCTCGACCACTCAAAAGCGGTTTCGCCCAAGCTCACGCCGACGATGGTCAGGCAGAGCCCACCACACAGCATTTGCAGCGCCGCATTTAGGAAACCGGATTTTGGTAGCACTGCCGATCGTGAATGCAGCGAACCTGTCGCCCAGGCAAGCGCGGCGATATTTAATACGACAAAACCGATCAAGCCGAGGCCAGCATCTGGCATAACTTCCGAAAGATCGACCAAAAGCCCGATACCGATGATACCCAAAACGACCCCGGCAACAGACTGAAACGATGGCTTGCGGTTATCTTTGAACCATTCCAACAATACCATCCACAACGGTACCACCGAGATGATGAGCGCCGTTAGCCCGGACGGCACCGTCTTTTCAGCCCAGGTCACCAATCCGTTTCCAATCCCAAGCATCAAGATGCCGACGATAGCGGCGCTGCGCCAATGTGCTGCGGTCGGGCGTTCTTTGCTCGTCAGCATCGCTATTGCGTACAGAATAGCGCCGGAAACCAAAAAACGTATGCCAGCCATTAAAAAAGGTGGCAAGGTATCGACTGCAAATTTGATAAAAAGGTAGGTTGATCCCCAAATAAAATACGTAGCTGCGAAGGCTAAAAGCAGTTGCAAACGGAAAAATTTACTCGCGCTCATGATCTCAAATAGAATTGTAGATGGGTATAACTATTCAGTTGTCACAGTAGAGAAACTGTCAAAAAATCCTTCAAAGGTGTCATCCTGAGTCACATAGTGACGAAGAATCTCTGAATCTGCACTCAAAATGAGATTCCTCGTTACGCTCAGAATGACATTCAAAAGAAGCTGAATAGTCATAGGTGTTTTTTGAATTCGGCGAATATACTGATGCGATCGCTGGAAAACAATCCGATTCTTGCGGTTTTGCCGATATGCAGCTAAAAGGGGCAGGGCAGGCTATAAATCGCCTTCTTCAATTCGGATAATAGGGGGAGCAGCGCGGCGAGTCTGGCGTCGGATGGCATCTGCGGAGCGCAAGGTGATGAGATGGCAATCCGTGCCGTCATAGGCAAGATTATCGAGCACACTCTGATCTTTGGTGAAATAGAAGATTTGGTGCTGCCGGGCCAAATCGGCGATTGCACGCAGCATGGCAGCCTGGCGCGTGTCATCCGCGTGGGTGAGTGGATCGTCGAGGAAAAGCGGCACGCTTTCACCGCCACCGGAAAACAGTTGTGCAATCGCAGCCCGCATCAGCAGATAGATTTGCTCGCGAGTGCCAAAACTCAGCATATCTACCGGCACCAGGGTTTTGTTTTTGCCGCGAGCGATGCGGATACTGAAGGTCGCAGGATCGATATAGAGTTCCTGGTAGCGCTCGTCGGTTACTTGTGCCAGCATCTCACCTACTATTGACGCCAGTTGTGGCGCGAAATCGCGGTGTGCTTTGTGCGCGACTTCGGACAATGTTTCGAAGGCGAGCTCCAATGCGCGGCGTTTCACGGTCAAGTCATCAATTTGTGCCTGCGCTGCGGCAATCGTCTCTTCGATTTCGGACAAATCCGGCATCCTGCTCTCACGTTCGCTAATGCGTTCACGGATGGTGGCAAGCTCCAGCGACAAATCATTCGACTTTTGCTCGACTTCTTCAAGGCGGCTGATAATCGTTTTGCGTGACTGGATGTCCGGCTCAAGTTGGCTTTCCTGCAATCCCTGCTTCAGCTCGCGCAATTGCTCGCGAATATCCTCGGCTTGCATGCCACGCAAAAGTTCGCGATCGCGCGCCTGCAGTTGCTCAAGCTCACGTTCCGCCGACTCGCGAACCCGGGCCGCGTCGGCCAAAGTGATAAAGCGTTCGACATCTTCTTCGATACGGTCGCTCCAGCAATGTGCCTGCTCCAAAATCGTTCTGATATGCGTGGTTACGGCCACCAGCCGCTCGTCTTTCTGTGCCAACTCGGTATCGATCGCTTCGATTTCATCGGTCAGTTTCTGTGTTTGCGCAATGTAGCGCTTGCCTTCCTGGATGATCGTCTCGATTTGATTCAAGCTTTCTTGCGAGACATTTTCGAAGCCGAATTTTTGTACCCAATCGTTAAGCTTCTGGCCGATTTCTGCGATTTGCCGCTCGTTCAAATTGATTTCTTCGTCAGCCTTGCGAATATCGATATACTTCAGTTTCATGTTGAGCAGTTCATCGAAGGTTTTGACCTGAAATGGCGCCAGCATTTCTTTGAGTTCGTGTTGCATTAAACGCAGCGTTTGATCAGCGTTTTGCAGATCTTCCTGCAAGGTTTTCATGGATAAAATCGAGGCACCCTCAAAGGCCAGCCACAACGCGATGATACTGGCGGCAAGGTATTCAAGCGAATTTGGCATGTACTGCTCAATAAATGTACTGATGCCGGCTTGTGGATACAATTGCATAATCGCCGCAATAGCCAGGATCAAAAACAAGCCGATGGTCACGCCAATGCGGCTCATGCGCAGATACCCCTGCCGCTCGGTCATTTCCTCATCGATGGCTTCGATCAGGTCCTGCTGTTCCGAAACGCTGATAGACATGTTGCGCATTTCTTCGACTTTGCCGCTGTCAAGCTCCTGGACTTTCTGAGCTTGTGCCTCATCGGAGGTGGTTTGGCCAAAGGCCCGTTGCAGATTTTCCTGAGAGACTTTGCTCTCCCGCATGCGAATGTAGTGTTTGAGCCACTGCCGCTTCAGATCGAGAAAGTCTGTTGGACCGTCGCCATACCAAAATTCACGCTCCACTGGCAGCGCGTCGAGGCTTTTTTGGTAGCTTTTGTTGTTGCTTTCGCAGCTATCGAGGTCCGAAAAAAGCTCTTGTCTGCGTCGGCGCAAATGCTTGCGCTCTTCCATCAGTCGCACGACTTCATCGCGGCGCTCGGGCATAATACCATGCTCCTGAGCGGTGTCACCCAACTGCGATTCCAGAATGTGCTGACGCGCCTGAATTTCATCATGCTTTTGCAAAATGTGCTGCAATTCCGAATAATCCATCCGCTGCAGACGATATTTGAGTTCTGCTTTTTCGTGCTCAAGTTCCTGCAATTCCTGCTGCAATTCGCCCGCTCGGCTGTAATCACGCTCCAATGACAGAGTCAAATCTTTGCGCTTTTCAAGGTCAGCCTGGCACTCGGCAATGGTTTGCTTGGCGCGGAACCACGGGCCCGATCGGCTTTTTTCTGTGCCCACGGCCCGGATGGCTGTCGCGAGCCGGTCCAGAACCTGCCGCACCGAAACATCCGCTGTAGCGCTGTCGATGAGCCGGATAATGGCATCGCTGAGCGCGCTGGCTTCGCTCTCAGCGATTTGTGTGATTTGTCCCTGCAGCACACAGGCCACGGCGGTAAAAACCTGCTGCGACATACCGAGCTGACGTTCGCAAAAATCGACATAGCCGCGCCGTTTGCGCACAAACTGGTTTGTTACATCAGCGCCGGTGTTGGCAATATAAATTTGGGTTTCCGGTTCCGGTGAATCAAATCGCCGTTGGATCAGGTACTTGGTGTCATCTTCGAGACGAAGGTAGAGGCTGCCACCATACTGGTTGCCGACCCAGGGCCGGAAGCGGGCGTGCAGCTTTTTTTCTGCGGAGGTTAGCCGGTCGCTGTGATAGAATCCGTACAACATGGTCAGCAAGGCCTGCTGCAATGTCGATTTGCCGGCTTCGTTGGCACCGATGATCACATTCAGGCCGGGGAGAAATTCGAAATCGTCTTCGACCAACACGCCGAAGCCGTCTAAATGGAGTCGATTGATTAACATAAAGGCGTCGTGAGTTCTGGCACCGGCTCAGCACCGGCTGCCGCTATTGGTTGATCTGAAAAAATGCACATTCGTTTTTATTTCAACAGTTCATCACCGTCGAATGCATCAAGGCCGTATTGCAGTGCCATGCGCACCAATTCCTGGTCATCATGGTTTTCGGAAAGGACTTGCTGCAATTTGCGCACAAACGCACCGCGCACGGTCGGTTCCTGCGAAAGTTCGGTGATGTCCAGGGCTGTACGCATAGTGTTGGTGATCGCGACATGCTCAAAATAATTGAGCAAAAATTCTTTGAGGTAGTCGAGATCGAGATGCAGTTCCTTGTTTTGGATGCCAGAAAGCTGGAGCCGTAAAAAGTTGGCTTCAGCAGCACGCTTGCCTGCTGATGTGACAATTTCTTCTGCAAGGTTATGCATGTCGGAGGCATCCTGTGGATTCAGTGTAATGCTATGAAAAGCCTGGGTGGCAATGTTGATGCATTCGCACTCGATGAAGTCAGGCTGAGAAGAGAGCAGCGCAAAGCTGTGATCGCCGTCTTCGCCGAAGCCGAGCGGCTGGCTGCTACCCGGATAAACGGCAATCGGGCTTTCGAGCTCCATGATGCGTGCGCTGTGATAATGCCCGAGCAGAGCAAAGCTAAAACCGGCCTCCTGTATATCGCGCAGGTGAAATGGAGCGTGCGCCGCACGGTTTTCTACATAATTGCCGACTTCCGAGCCATGCAGCAACAAAATGTGCAGCCGGTCATCCTGTGGCACTTTGAAATTTTCGATCAGATTTTTGCGCTCACTGGGCGTGTTATGCGCCAATCCCCAAATGGTCGTTTCGTCATTGATGTCGAACGGCTCGGGGAAGGGCTTTTTAAAAATCGTAACATTTTCAGGCCAGGGATGACGTGCGTAGGGCGAAATCGGCGAGTAATAGTCATGATTGCCGGGCGCGATCAGCACCGGAATCGGCGCCAATTGCGCAAAACAGCTCGACATAAATTGCACCGTGTCCCGGCGAACACGGTCACCTTCGAACAAATCACCGCCGATGGTCACGGCATCGACTTTATACTCCAGCGCGAGATCGACCAGCCGATTGAGGGTTTTTCGCAGCCGGGCGCGACAGCTGCGCGCAATTTCCGGCGCCATGCCGCTGCCTGTAAAAGCTGTATCCAAATGTAAATCGGCGAAGTGGAGAATTTTCATGGATGGAATAACGATTTTTCAGTGTGAAAATGCGCAACGTTCAAGCATGCGTCGTGCAGTTTTGCGGAAATCGCATAAAAAACACTTGTAATTTAGTGATTTGCAATATAAAATATTCGCAGATAGTTGTCAAGAAAGGCTTGCTTAACTCTTTGATTTTCTAAAAAATGAGCAAAAATGATGGCGGAACGCCGGGAAAGTGATGAAGCGAATACACAGGCCGATGCAGCACTGAAGGCATCGGTGATCGCTGTAGGTGGGGGCAAAGGGGGCATCGGCAAAACCGTTGTTAGCGCCTGTCTCGCTATGGCGCTTGCGGAAGCTGGCAGACAAGTCGTTTTGGTGGATGGCGACTTGGGAGGTTCCAACCTCAACACCGTGATGGGCATGCAAATGCCGAGCAAAACCATCTACGATTTCTTTAGCCGCAAAATCCCCAATCTGTCCGATCTGGTGATTGAAACTCCCTTTTCCAGGCTCAAAATGATTGCCGGTGCGCCCGGTACACTTGGTATGGCCAATATCAAGCATTGGGAAAAACTCAAAATCATGCGCCACATCACCCAGCTCAATGCGCATTATGTGGTCGTCGATTTGGGCGCGGGCATGTCCTTCAATGAAATCGATTTTTTTAATTTAGCCAATGTGGGGATCGTGGTAGCGAATCCGGAGCCACCGTCGCTGCAGGAGTGCTACAACTTCATCAAAGTTGCACTACTGCGCCGTTTGCGTACGCTTTTTTCTTCAAATGAAAGTGTGCAGGAAGTGCTGAGCGGAATGGACAACAACGCATACATCAACGAAACCCGCCCCATTTTTGAGCTGATAGCTGAAATCAGCCGCCGGGATGCCGAAGCGGGCAGGGAAGTCAAAATAGTCGTTGACGACTATCGTCCTTATCTGTTGCTCAATCAGCTTTACGACGACAGCGAAAAGGTCGAAGCCTACGCTCTTCGGCTGGCCGCCCGCGATCTCTTGCATGTCGATGTTGAATTGATGGGGACGCTGCCGCACAGTGCCCGCATTCGGGAAGCGATACAGGAAATGCAACCCGCGGGATTATACGGCAACAACCTGCCGGTGCGCCGCAAGCTGCTGGAAGTGGTTAAAAAGTATTTTCTCGCCAGCGAATGATTTATGCGCTATTATAGCTGATTGACGCGCCGAGAGTAGAGAGCACTTTAAGGTGATTCGGCCATATTGCAAGGTCGCGTTGCTGATCCAACAAACATTGCCCAGAATCTCCCCAATTTAAAACGTTATCGTTTCAAGCCATGCTCGGCAGTGTTGCCGCCTGGTAGCAAACGCGCTTGCGGCCGCAGTCCTCCGGACAAACCGGATTGTCGTCCGGGCCGATCACCTCCAGCGTTTTAACGCAGAAATAGGGCACGAACTGGTCGTGCAAATCCATAAAGCGGTCGTTGCGGACAGCAGGAATATAATTGGCCCGCGTGCGAATGTTTTTGCACACCGGCTCATTCGGATCTTTGGGATTTTTGATGAAGGACATTGTTTGCCTCGCTTATGTTTGAAACTGGAAATTTGAAACTGGAGACTGAAAACTGACTACTGATTACTGACAGCCGTCACCCAGCCAGCTTTTCCAACGCGCGCTTGACCAGGTTTTGGGTCAGCATCACTTTGTAAGCATTTTGTGTCATCGGATCGGCGCCGTCGGTGGAAGCCTTGGCCGCCGCTGCGATGTTGGCTGCAGTGAGCGTTTTGCCTGTCAATGCAGCTTCCGCAGCCTCAGCGCGCCACGGAATCGGCGCCACGCCACCGAGCACGATGCGCGCGGATTTGACCGTACTGCCCTGCAATTGCAAAACCGCCGCCACGCTGCTGATGGCAAAGTCCAGAGACTGTTTTTCGCGAAACTTGAGATAGGTCGAGCGGGTTCCGTTCGGCTGTTTGGGCACAGTAATTGTGGTCAGAATCTCGTTCGGATTCATGACGTTTTCGCGCCGCAAATTGTCGATTGGCAGTTCAAAAAACTCGTCGAGTGGCATCTCTTCTTTGCCATCGGCACTCAGCAGTTCGATTTTTGCGCCCAGTGCAATCAAGGCCGGCGCAGAGTCTGAGGGATGGACGATAAAGCTCGGGCCACCGCCGAGAATGGCGTTGTATTTATTCAAGCCTTCCGCTGCATAGCATTTAGCTCCGCCTTTCTTGAGGCATTTGTACTCCAGGCCGCGATAGTACCAGCAGCGCGGACGCTGACACAGGTTGCCACCAACGGTGCCCATGTTGCGCAACTGCGGCGTAGCAATCGAAGCTGCCGCCTCGGCCAACACCGGATAGCTTTTGTGCACACGTTCATCTGCCGCCAATTCGGCGATGGTGGTCAGCGTGCCAATTTTTAGCCCGTCGCCGTTTTGGATGCCGTGCAGTTCCTTCAGGCCTTTGATGTTGATGACGCGTTTCGGTGTGTCGAGACGCTCTTTCAGACGGTCGAGCAGGTCGGTGCCGCCAGCGAGAATCTCGCTTTCACCCCAACGCTTGCCCAGCAAGTCAGGCACATCGCCGAGCGATTTTGCATCGATATATTCAAAATTGACCATGACTGGTTCTCCTTTAAAATGTCATCACCAATCATTCCGTTTTTGTCATTCAGTAAGAATCTATTTCGCCGCCCGCACAGATTTTCAAATGCATGCGGACTTGAAGTCAAAATGGTTTCTACCAGAATGACATTTGGGATGATCGATTGCTAAAAATCATGCCTTGGCCAGCGCCATCAGCACGCGATCCGGCGTCATCGGAATTTCGCGAATGCGCACGCCGATAGCATTGTAGACCGCATTGGCGACCGCACCGGCAGTCGGTACTTTTGGCGGTTCGCCGATACCGATCACGCCGCGCTCCGCTTCATCGAAAAAGATCACCTCGATTTCCGGTACCTCGAGCGCTCCGAGAATTTTGTAATTTTCAAAATCGGCATTGATCTGGCTGCCCGTCACCGGATCCATCAGGCGATTTTCGAGCAGCGCATAACTGATGCCCTGGATGACCGCGCCATTGACCTGGCTTTCGGCAGTCAGGCGGTTCAGCACCAGCCCACAATCTGCCACGGCAACCAGTTTTTCCACCTGTATGCGCCCGGTGTCGGTATCGACGGCAACTTCGGCGAATTGACAACCGGCAACACCAGCCGAGGACAAGCCTTCGACCCACTCGCCGTGCACGGTTATCGGGTCGGTGCCGAGCAAGCCACACAGTGCTTTCCAGTTCAAGGATTTGCCATTTGCCATCGCTTTGCCATCTGCAAATTGCACATCGACTGCCAGCGCGCCGAGTTGCTCCGCTGCCAGTTCGGCAAGCCTGGCTTTGGCTTTTTCCGCTGTGTTTTTAATGGCCGGGGCCACTGAAGGTGACGTCGTGCTGCCACCGGAGCTACCGGATTTGGGGAAATCGCTCTCACCGACCAGCGAGGTGATATCTTTAACCTGCAAGCCCAATTCTTCTGCAGCGACCGCTGCGACCAGCGTGCGCGAGCCTGTGCCGATATCCTGGGTGCCGCAGCGCACTTCCACTGCGCCATCCGGATAGATGGTCATTTGCGCCTGTGTGCCGCGGCCACCGGGCCACCAGATGCCAGCAGCCAGGCCAACACCGCGTTTGATCTGCCCCGCATCAGAGCCAGGCTGTTTGCGGCGACGCTGCCAGCCAATTCTTTCAGCGCCGATGCGCCATTCCTTTTGACGCGTGCTATTGCTGTCATTTTTTAAGCGGAATTCCAGCGGATCCATGCCGACCTTTTCCGCAAGCTCATCCATGATCTGTTCCATGGCAAAAGCGCCTTGCGGACAGCCGGGCGCGCGAAAAGCCCGTGCCGCGCCTGCGTTGGTGTAGACATCATAGTGCTCATGCCGCCAGGCCGGAATGTCTTCATAAACGATCGGGATGCGTACGCCAGCCCGCGAGGCAATGCCTGCGGTAGCGTAGGTTGTGACTTGAAATGCACTGAGCTTGCCTTCTCTGTTGACGGCGGCTTTGATTTTTTGGATGCTGTCAGGCCGGTTGCCGGCAGCGATAAAATCCTGCTCGCGTGTCAGCATCAGCTTGACTGGTGCATCCGCCAGTTTGGCCAGTCTGGCGGCAATCGCAGAGTAATTGCCCGCCTGTAATTTGCTGCCAAAACCACCGCCCATATGGTGGCAAATCACATGAACCTTATCCATCGGCAATTCGAGATAACGTGCCACACTTTCGCGCACGCCATGTACGGCCTGGGTCGAATCCCACAGATACAAATCATCACCTTTCCACATCGCCAGGCTGCCGTGCACTTCCAGACAGGCGTGCGTCTGTACTTGCGTGCGGTATGTCGCTTCGACAATGATGTCGTCCGGGCCAAAGGCGCTTTCGATTTCGCCCTCGCCGTCGATACGCGGCTCGCTGATATTGTCCTTGTCAGCAAAAACCCGCGCAGCGCCTTCTTTCATCGCTGCGTCGAGGTCGGCCGAAAAGGGCAAAATCTCATAGTCGACTTTGAACAAGTCGAGCACATCATGAGCAATCTCAGGCGACGTGACAGCCACAGCGGCGATGGTATCGCCGACATAGCGGCAGGTACCGGTCGGGTGCAGATCAGTAAGCACGGCCTTCACGCCAGGGTGCTGCTCGACTTTGCTGGCGTCGATGCCAACGATTTTGGCTGCCGGATGCGGAGAGTGCAGAATGAGGCCGTACAGCAGACCTTCTGGCTTGAGATCGTGGGTGTATTTCGCTTTACCGGAGACTTTGAGCGGGCCATCAATGCGAGGGTAGCGGCTGCTCAAAATATTCATCTCATCTAATGGTTTCCAGGCTGCCATAACTCACCCTCCTTTCCGCATTTTTTTGGCTGCGGCGTCGATAGCTTCGAACACCTTCGGGTAGGTACCGCAGCGGCACAGGTTGCCCGATACGCCTTTTTTGATTTCATCCATATTGGGACTGGGATTTTGCTTCAGCAGCGCCGTTGCCGACATCACAAAACCGGGCGTGCAGAAGCCGCACATCAACGCATCTTTTTCAACAAAAGCCTGCTGCACTGCCGTCAATTCGTCGCCTTGCGCCAGGCCTTCGACGGTGGTGATTTTCTTGCCGCGCGCATCCACTGCCAGCGTCATGCAGGAAAGCTGGGTTTTGCCGTCGATGTTGACGGTGCAGGCGCCGCACTGGCCCCGGTCACAGACTTCCTTGCTGCCGGTGAGCTCGAGCTGGTTGCGCAGCGCGCTCAGCAGCGTGGTGCGCGGCTCGACGGTGACGCTGCTGGTTTTGCCGTTAATCTTGAGTTGGATTTTTTGGCTTCCGGAGAGCATTTCGGCTTGCGGGCCCAATATCGCTTTGGTGGTTTCTTCGCTAAGCAGGCCGGTTGGCGAGAGGGTGGCTGCGCCAGCGACGCCGCCTCCCAGGCCTTTCAGAAAGGACCGCCGCGATATGCCGCCGGATTTTTTGTTCTCTTCCGCCATATCACTGCTCCTGTTTGATGTGAGAGATTGTGCGAGAAATTTCAGGTTGAAACTGTTGGAGTTTGCTATGAAAATATTAAATTCATCCTACAAAATGAGAAGGGCGAAGTCAAGTGATTTTCGGTGAGAACATAGATAGGCAAAATAAAATTATTGCTTTCGACTTCGACAATTTTCAATTGGATGTTTTAAGTAGGGTAAATCCACATTCATCCGTACTAACAAATAGTATATTTTTGTCAGGATGAGCTTTCCTTTGAGAAATTCTGTTGCGCTTCGCTGGAAGTGACTTTTACATGCATGCACAAAAAGCCAAAAATATCGCGCGATTGATTGCATTGACCGTGGTTGTTTTCTCGCTGTCGCTGCAGAGCGGGTTGGCGCAAAATCAAAAGAACCTTGAAGTCGATTCGGTGCAGGTGCGGTTTGCGCTCAAAAACGCGCCATTGCGCGAGGCGCTGCAAAAGCTGATCACCCAGTCCGGCTTGCAGATCGTTTATAACGATGCGTTAGTGAATGGCCTGCTGGTGAGCTGCGAGTGCAAGAACGTCAGCGTGCGGCAGGCACTGGATTCGCTGTTGGCAGACACACCGCTCAGCTATCAGCGCCTCAAAAATGGCCAGGTCGTGATCATCAAAAAGCAACCGGACAAAAAAGTCGACCTCTCCGGCACCGTCCGTGACGCTTATTCCGGCGAAACATTGCCCTACGCTAATATCTCGGTGCTGGGTCGAAATCACGGCACGGCCTCCAACAGCAACGGCTATTTTGTGCTGGTCAACGTACCGGCCGGTGCGTGCACGCTGCGGGTGCGCTATATCGGCTATGAAACGCTGAATCTGCCGCTGCAAGTCGGCGTCGACGCGCCCACCCTCGATATCGCCCTCAACAGTCAGGCATTGGAAGGACAGGAAGTGTTGGTGACCGCCGACAACAACCAGAGCGTGGAAGTCACCGACGAACCTGCCGAAATCCGCCTGTCACCGCGCCAGATCAGCGCCATGCCGTCGATTGGCGAAGTTGACATCTTCCGCAGCCTGCAAATGCTGCCGGGCATCAGCGGCGTCAGTGATGGCTCGTCCGGGCTGTACATTCGCGGCGGCACACCCGAGCAAAATCTCATTTTGTTCGACGGCATGACCATCTACCATGTCGATCATTTTTTTGGTTTTGTGAGCGCGTTCAACACCGAGGCGGTCAAGGATGTGCGGGTTTTCAAGGGCGGCTTTCCGGCCAGTTTTGGTGGCCGCACTTCCGGCGTGGTGGAGCTGACCGGCAAATCCGGCAGCTTCGATCGCTTCAATGCGCGCGGCAGTGTCAATTTGCTGAGCGGCAGTGCGGTGGTGCAAGTGCCAGTGGCCGGGCGCGGCTCGTGGCTGCTGTCGTTCCGGCGCTCGTACACCGATTTGATCAAAAGCGGCTTGTACACCGATATTTACCAGACCATTACCGGCCAAAACAGGTCCGCGCCAAGTAGTTCGATCCGCGCCAGCCTGCAGAACAGTTTTGCCGGCAATCCGTCTTTTACACCGCGTACAGAAACGATCACGCCGGATTTTTTCTACTTTGATCTCAACAGCAAATTTTCCTATGCACTGTCAGCGGAAGATGTTTTGGCGCTCAGTTTTTACCAGGCAAGCGACAATCTCGATCAGACCCAAAGCATCAGCAATGTGCAGGCCGGTATGCCCGGCAATGACCGCTTCAACGACCGGCTGGTGGTCGCGGACCAGACCGAGTGGGGCAATATCGGCGGCAGCGCCAAATGGTCGCGCTCATGGGGCGAGCGGCTGTATACGAATTTGCTGGGCGCCTACACAAAGTACGAGAGCGTCAGTACACAGGGCATCGCGGCCGAGCTGAGCGATCCGAATGCCGTGCGGCAGAATTACAGCTCCAGTGAAAATAATCGCATTTCGGACTTCACGCTGCGATTCGATACCGAGTGGCAGGCCAGCAGAAACCATCGCTTCGAGTTCGGCTCGTGGTTTGCCAACACCAATGTGCAAGTGGGCTTTTTTGCCAATGACAGCGTTTCTATCTTATCGCGAGACAAGCGTGCCACCCAGGCGGCTTTTTATTTTCAGGACAAATGGCAGGTGCTGGCGCCGCTTGAAATGACGGTCGGTTTGCGCAGCACAAATTATAGCCTGACAGCGACAAATTATCTCGAGCCGCGGGCAGCGTTGCGGTTGTCGCTGGGTAAGAACCTGTGGCTGAAAGGGGCATGGGGGCAGTACTATCAGTTCATCACCCGCGTGGTCAATGAAGATGTACTGCAGGGCAACCGGGACTTTTGGCTGCTGGCGGACCAGCAACTCGATCCGGGCTATGCCGAGCACAGCATCGCCGGCTTGACTTATGAAACCGGCGATTATCTGTTCGATGTCGAGGCTTATTCCAAAGACCTCGACGGGGTGGCGGAATTTTCGCCGCGTTTTCAACTCGCACCGCAGGATCGTCAGACACCGCTGTTTTTTCTTGGCTCCGGCACTGCACGCGGTATCGAATTGTTTGCTCAGAAGAAAAAAGGTGCGCTCAATGGCTGGGCCAGTTATACACTGGCAAAAGTGGAAAATCGCTTCGCTGCCTATAACAATGGCGACGCCTTCCCGGCTGATCAGGATCGCCGCCACGAGGTCAAGCTGTTCGGCGGCTATCAATTCGGCAAATGGCGGCTGGCGGCGACCTGGGTATATGCAACTGGCACGCCCTACACGGCACCGGAAGCGCAGTATGCCATTGGCTTGCTGGATGGCAGCAGTCGCAGCTTTATCCATGTCGGCGACAAAAACAGCCAGCGTCTGCCGGATTATCACCGACTGGATGTCAGCCTGACCCGGACGTTTGCGAGCCGCAATCTAAGCTGGGAAGCCGGCTTATCGATTTTTAATCTGTACAATCGCGCCAATGTCTGGTATCGTGAATACTTTATGCAAGCCAGCCCGGCAATCGTACGCGACGTTACTACATTGGGCTTTACACCGACGCTGACATTGAGTGTGGGATTGCGATAGGGACAATCCTGCAGCGGTTGGACACAGCTCGTTTAACTTCGGAGAGCGCCGTAGGCGCAGAGATTTTTTACTCTGCGACCACCGCGATCTCGGCGTTAAAATATCTTTTGCTGAAAAATCAAGATGGTGTAATTTGATAAAATGATGAGAGACGCACATAACCTCGTATCGCTGGCAAGAAAGATGCTCATTTTGAGCGTGCTTTTGGCGTTTTTTGTCGCCTGCGAATCGGACACGGTCGTTACGCCGACGAGTGAGTTGGTGGTGGTGCGTGGCTATCTTTACGCGGGCGAACCGGTTACCGATATTCAAATCACCGGCATGTTCGGCTTGTCATCGACCGACACCATCGGCCCGCCGATTGCCGATGCGCAGGTCACCTTGCGTAAAAATGGCGTCAGCTATAGGTTGACACCGTCGCAGGGTGCACCGGGATTTTATCACTACACCGGCACGGATTTGCGCGTCGAAGCTGGCGACCGTTTTGAGCTGGCGGTGGGGTATTTTGACAAAATCGCCACCAGCGCGACCACTATACCATCGCCGCCACGCAATGTGACCATTTCGGCAGATCAGCTTTTTGTGCGCGCAAATGGCCGCGGCGAAGCGGAGACCGTCTCCGTCAACTGGCAGGCTGAGCCACAGGAAACATTTTATTTTGTGACGATTAAAAATACCGAAAATGCATTGCAGCCGATCGATGATATCCGCAATGGCCTTTTTGGTCGGGACCGCACTTTCCGTACAAGGCCGATTCGCCTTAACAGCTATCAAATCCGCAAAGACGACCTGACCTATATGGGCGAACATGCGGTGCGGATTTACCGGGTCAATCCGGAATATGCCAATTTGTACGCGATTTCGCAGCAGGATTCGCGCAATCTCAGTGAGTCGGAGAGCAATGTGGAAAATGGACTGGGTATCTTTACTGGCTTTTCCTATGAAACAGTGCGGTTTACAGTGCGAAGAAATTGAAGCTGGAGTTGGCTTTTTAGGCAAGTGGTTTGTTGTCGAACCGCGGAACGCCGAGTTGATCTGAATTTTCTCTGCGAGCATTGCGAACTCCGCGGTGACGCTCCATTGCTCCGTTGCTCTTTAAATGAATGACCAGTTGAAATAAAATGAGCGAACGTGTGAAAACGGCCTGAAAAGTCCCCCTTCAAAGGGGGGAAAAAGAGGCCCGTTTAACAGACAATGCATTGTTTTTGCAGCAAGTTTCCCAACTGGTCATTCATTTTCTTTGAAAATAACAAGTCAAGGTATCAATTGCTGCGGCGAATTGCAGCACAAGCGAAAAACAGGTAATGCTTATGGAACAGTTGGATTACAAAATTTTGATGGCGAAGGCACTGGCAGACCAGCTTTCGGAGCAGGAACATGTCCAGTTCGAAAGCTGGCTCGCGGCCTCTGAGCAGAATCGTATGGCTTTTCGCGAGTTGCAGCAGGTTTGGGCGCGCACTGAGGGACCGGGTGCGCCGTCCATGCCGGACATTGACGCCGAGTGGCAAAAGCTGGAAACGCGACTGGGCTTGCGCCAGCCTGCAACCGTACGCGCCATGCCGGGCCGGCCAACACCGGCAGCAGTTCGCAGTGGCTTTTCAGGTTGGCAGCGTCTGGCCGTCGCCGCGACTGTATTGATAGCAATTGCAGGATTGAGCTGGTGGTTTGGGCAAAGTCCGGCGCCCGGGCTTGCGGAAGTCGCGACTGCCAACGCCGAAACCCGTACCATCACCCTTGCAGATGGCTCGGAAGTGACGCTCAACAACGATTCGCAGATCCGTTTTCAAGCGGATCTGGCGGGCGATCAGCGGCTGGTTGTTTTGACCGGCGAAGCGTATTTTGATGTGGTAAAGGATGGGCGGCCGTTCGTGGTGCAGACCGAAAATGCGCGTATCCGTGTGCTCGGCACCTCGTTCAATATTTGGTCGCGGCAGCGCGAAACCCGCGTCATTGTCAGCGAAGGCCGGGTGTCTGTGCGCGGCGCGGCGCAAGTGAGCGACAGCGTTGTGCTGACTGCCAATCAAATGGCCGTGTGCAAAGGCGACCTGGCGCCTGAAGCGATCGGGGAGATCGACAGTGAAGTGGCGATTGGCTGGCGCGAAGGCCGGATTGTTTTTAATGAAAGCACACTGCCGGAAGTGATTGCGGAGCTGCGGCGCATTTACGATGCCGATATCGTTTTGCAGGACAGCACACTGGAAGAACTTTCGATTTCAGGCAATTTTCAGCCGCAGCCGCTTGCTGACGTGCTGGATGCAATCTGTCTGAGCCTGGGTATTCGATACGAAATGGCCGGACAGCAGTACGTACTGGGAAAATAAATTTTGCACATTTTCAGGAAAAACTGCCAAATTGCATTGGTCAATCTTGGGTAGAGGCGATCCGCCGGACCGCCGCTACCGATTAACCTCATTTCTTACATCTCGCCCTCACCAGTCCCGCTGGACTTGACATTCGTCGATACAAAATTTATACTGCAAAATTGATGTCTTCGCCGTGCCTTTTGCAATTAAACGGAGGTCAAATTATGCCGTGGATCGAGCAAATCCCCGTCAAAAAGGCGAGTGGCCTGCTCAAACAATTGTTTGATGAAGCGATCGAACGTGCTGGCCGCGTGTGGAATATCGTGCGCATCATGAGCCTGAATCCGCCGGTGATGCAGCACAGCATGGCTTTTTACGCCACCATCATGAAGGGCAAGTCGCCGCTCAGCCGGGTCCAGCGCGAGCTTCTGGCCGCTGTGGTTTCTGCTGAAGTCAAATGCCATTACTGAACGCAGGCACATGCCCATGACCTCCGTGCAGAGGTCGGAAAGCTGATGGTCGACCAGGAAAAAGCTGACCAATATGTGCATGCGGTGGTGAAGGACTGGCGTTCGGCGCCACTCACCGCAGTGGATCGAGCGCTTTGCCAGTTTGCCGCCAAGCTTACCCGTTTGCCGCAAGCCATCTCGGAAGCAGACATCAATGCCCTGCGCGAGCAGGGACTTGATGACAGCGCTATCCACGATGCGGTGCAGGTTATCGGCTACTTCAATTACATCACACGCGTTGCGGAAGGGCTGGGCGTGGAAAATGAACCTTTTATTCAACCATGGGGGGCGCAGTGAAGATGCAGACCGCATTCGCTGGCTGATACCCGATTAACAAGCTGCCACGACCTGCTGCAGGCTGTGGTCCTAATTTTTATGGAGGTTTTATGAAAAAGAGATGTGTCTTTCTACTGACATTCCTGTTTGTTGCTGCTGCCGCGATGGGACAAAAAAAAGCAGCACTCAAAATCGACTATGAAAAATACAGGCTGGACAACGGGCTTGAGGTTATTTTGCACAAGGACAAATCGGATCCGATTGTAGCGGTCGCGATTTTGTATCATGTTGGCTCTGGCCGCGAAGAAAAAGGCCGCACCGGCTTTGCGCACCTTTTCGAACACATGCTGTTTCAGGAATCGCAACATGTCGGGCAGGATCAGTTTTTTAAGAAAATACAGGAAGCTGGCGGTACGTTGAATGGCGGCACTTCGTTTGATCGCACGATTTATTTTGAGGTCGTTCCAAATAACGCTTTGGAAATGGTGATGTGGCTGGAATCGGATCGCATGGGCTACTTGCTCAGCACGGTGACACAGGATGCCTTCGTCAACCAGCAGGATGTTGTGCAGAATGAAAAACGCCAGCGCGTTGATAACCAACCGTATGGCCATACAAGCTATGTCATCAACAAGTTGCTGTACCCGGAAGAACATCCCTATAACTGGCAGGTGATCGGCTCTTTTGAAGACTTGAAAAATGCAACCGTTGAAGATGTGCACAAGTTTTTCAAAAAATGGTACGGACCCAATAACGCAACACTTGTGGTCGCCGGTGATTTTGACGATGCCCGGACCCGAAAATGGATCGATCAATACTTCGGTGAACTCAAAACCTACAGCGAAGTCAGCGATCCCTCGCCGCGTCCGGTCGCTTTGAGCGCAACCAAACGCGCTTATCATGAAGACAATTTTGCCAAATCACCCGAACTCAATATGGTTTTCCCATCTGCGGAAAACTATAGCAAAGATGCTTATGCGCTCGATCTGCTGGCCGATTTATTGTCGGATGGCAAGAAAGCGCCGTTGTACAAGGTGTTAGTGGAAGAAAAAAAACTGGCGCCGTCAGCGAACGCTTTTCAGAGCAGCCTGGAAGTTGCCGGCACGTTTCGCATTCGCGCCCGGGCTTTCCCGAACAAAAATTTGTCCGAAGTCGAACAGGCGATTAAAGAAGCGTTTGCACGCTTTGAGCAGGAAAAATTCACCGAACGCGACCTCGCCCGCCTCAAAGCGCGCACCGAAACCAATTTTTACAACGGTATTTCGAGCGTACTTGGCAAATCGTTCCAACTGGCGAACTACAACGAATACGCTGGTTCGCCGGACTTCATCAGTGAAGATATCGCCAACACACTGGCTGTCACTACTGATGATATTTGGCGGGTGTATAACAAATACATTAAGGGCCAAAACTACGTGCTGACCAGTTTTGTGCCGAAAGGTCAGGTTGATCTGGTGGCCGAAGGTTCCGAACGATTCCCGGTGGTGGAAGAGGCGATTGAAAAAGCCGGAGTTGGCGAAGAAGTGATGGAGTCCGAGGCTTTTGAGGCAGATAAACTCGAATCGAGCTTTGACCGCACAGTCGAGCCGCCTAAAGGCCCCACGCCAGAAATCAGCATTCCCAAAATTTGGAGCCATACCTACGACAATGGCCTGAAAATTTATGGCATCGAGCACCGTGAGCTGCCACTGGTAGATTATTCGCTGACGCTGCGCGGTGGCATGTTGCTCGACGATCCAGCCAAGGTTGGCGTCGCCAATTTGATGACCGATGTTATGATGGAGGGCACCAAAAACAAAACGCCGATCGAACTCGAAGAAGCGATCGATGAGTTGGGCTCCCGCATCAACATGTTTACCACCGACGAGTCGATTGTGATCCAGGCCAACACGTTAAGCTCCAAACTCGCAGAGACCAATGCATTGTTTCAGGAGATTTTGCTCCAGCCTCGCTGGGATGAAAAAGAATTCGAGCGCGTCAAAGAGGAAGCAATTGAAAACATTAACCGTCGCAAGGTCAGCCCATCGTTCGTTGCAAGTCAGGTGTTTCGCAAGCTGACCTACGGCGCGGATAACATTTTAAGCCATTCCACCCTCGGTACACCGGAATCGGTGGCTGCGATCAGCATCGATGATTTGAAAAATTATTACGACAAGAATTTCTCCCCATCAGTGTCGTACATTGCCATTGTTGGCAATATTTCCAAAAAAGATGCTGTTTCGACCTTTGCGCCGCTGGCCAAAATATGGGCTGCTAAAAAGGTAGACCTTCCTGACTTGAAGATGCCGGAACCGGCGAGCAAGCCGCAATTGTATTTTGTCGACGTGCCCGGCGCCAAGCAATCCGAGATTAGAGTCGGTTACCTGGCATTGCCGTACACCCACCCGGATTATTATGCAGCAACCGTGATGAACTACAAACTTGGTGGCAGCTTTAACGGCAATTTGAACCTGATTTTGCGCGAAGAAAAAGGCTACACCTACGGCGCGCGCTCGGGCTTTTCCGGCTCTGCCTACCAGGGGCCATTCGTTGCGTCGTCGGCTGTGCGCAGCAATGTGACCTTTGAGTCAATGGAAATTTTCAGAGACGAAATCGCAAAATTCCGCGAAGACATTTCGGATGAGGATTTGGCCTTTACCAAAAATGCATTGGTGCAGTCGAACGCCCGCCGTTTCGAAACACTGGGTGCTTTGCGCGGCATGCTGAACAATATTGCCGAGTACGAATTGCCATTTGATTACATTAAACAAGAAGAGAAGACCATTCTCGATATGACGAAAGTACGCCACCATGAGCTGGCGCAGAAATATCTCGATCCCAACAAGATGGTCTACCTTGTGGTCGGTGATGCCGCTACCCAGCTCGAGCGCTTGCAGGAACTTGGCTTGGGTGAGGCGATCATGCTGGATGCCGACGGCAATCCGGTCAGGTAGAGATTTGAAAGTTGAAATTATCGCATCTAAAATCGAACCGCCGAACTCGCAAAGGCGACATAAATTCTTTATTCCTTTTGTGGGCTCGGCGGTGATTTTTTCATTTTTTTAAGGGAAGTGTATTCAATGCGAAAAGTGGTTTTGTTGATTTTGTTCGCCGGATTTTTGTCCTGTCAGAAAACAAACGAACGTCCCAATATTGTTTTCATTATGACCGATGACCATGCTGCGCATGCGATCAGCGCGTATGGCAGCCGGCTCAACCAAACACCCAACATCGACCGGTTGGCTGAAGCCGGCGTTCGATTCAATAACGCTTTTTGCACCAACGCGATTTGCGCACCGAGCCGGGCGGTGATTTTGTCCGGCAAATACAGCCATCTCAACGGTGTTCGCGATAACCGTGCGCGTTTCGATAGCTCGCAGGTGACGTTCCCGAAATTGCTGCAGCAGGTCGGGTACCAGACTGCGATGATCGGCAAGTGGCACCTGAAAAGCGCGCCGACCGGATTTGACTACTGGAGTGTACTGCCTGGGCAGGGGCACTACTACAATCCGGATTTTATCGAAATGGGCGAGCGTAAGCGCGTGCCGGGCTATGTGACCGATCTGATTACCGATTTCAGTATCGATTGGCTGGAAAAACGCGATAAAGACAAGCCGTTTTTGCTCATGTATCAGCACAAGGCGCCGCATCGCAACTGGATGCCCAGCCCTGAGCATCTTACAATGTACGATGACACCGAATTCCCGTTGCCGCCAACTTTCGATGATGACTATGCTACCCGCAGCGCTGCCGCACGTGAACAGGAAATGACGGTAGAAAATCATTTTTATGATGATTGGGACATGAAGCTAAACGGCCCGATTGGCGAGGGCAACCTGATCGGCAATGCATGGGGAGGCGTGCTCGAGCGCATGGATGAGCAGCAGCGTGCGGCATGGCAGGCAGCCTATAATCCGAAAAATGCCGCTTTCCGTGCAGCAAACCTTTCGGGGCAGGCGCTGAAGGAATGGAAGTATCAACGCTACATGCAGGATTACCTGGCTACCATCGCCTCTGTCGACGAAAACATCGGTCGCTTGCTGGACTATCTCGATGCCAACGGGCTGGCCGAAAATACCCTGATCGTCTACACATCGGATCAGGGCTTTTTTCTGGGAGACCACGGCTGGTTCGACAAGCGTTTTATGTACGAAGAAGCGCTGCGCATGCCTTTGATAATGCGCTATCCAAAGGCGATTGCTCCCGGCTCAGTGAACGAAGATATTGTGCTGAATCTCGACTTCGCGCCGACGTTTCTCGATTTTGCCGGCGTATCCGCTCCCGAAGCGATGCAGGGACATTCGCTGCGGCCCTTGCTGGCGGACGGCAAGCAGGCTGACTGGCGCACTTCGATGTACTACCACTATTTTGAGTTCCCGGCTGTGCACCAGGTCAAGCGCCATTACGGTGTGCGCACGCACGATTTCAAGCTGATCCATTTTTATAATGACATTGATGCCTGGGAGTTGTTCGATTTGCGCAACGATCCGTACGAGCTTAAGAATGTGTACGATGACCCGGCTTATGCTGAAACCGTGCAGGAACTGAAAGCCGAGCTCAGCAAATTGCGCGGACAATACCGTGATAATGAAGGTTGATGCAGCTAAAGTGGGTGATTGAAAGGATTGTAAAGAGATGAATAGAATTTCTGACGCGTGGCGGTTTTTGAACTCAACACTGTTGTTTATTTTTTTGGCTATGAACTTTTTCGCCTGTCAGGATGCAGGCTCCGGCAATTTCGCGGAGACCATCGAGGTTCCTGCCGGTCTGCAAATCCCCCCAGGCATGATCTACATCCCCGGTGGTGAAACCGAAATCGGTACTGAAAATGGCATGCCGGATGAACGGCCGGTTTTTACAGTCGAGATAACCGCCTTTTTTATCGATAAGCACCCGGTGACGGTGGCGCAGTTTCGTGAATTTGTGGAAGCTACGGGCTTTGTCACCGAAGCCGAGAAATTTGGTAATGCCGGCGTGCTCAATCCCGATACCCACACCTGGGAGCTGCGCGACGGCGCGACCTGGCACCACCCGCGCGGCCCGAAACTTCCCGCTGCCCCTGATGATCATCCGGTCACGCAAGTCTCATGGCGCGATGCAGTGGCCTATTGCGAGTGGGCGGGCAAACGTTTGCCAACTGAAGCAGAATGGGAGCACGCCGCGCGTTTTGGTCACAGCGCGCAGGACCGCTTTGCCTGGGGCGATGAGATCGTCGAAAACGATCAACTCAAAGCCAATTTCTGGCAGGGGCGTTTCCCTGTGCACAATGAAGGGATCGATGGCTATTTGCTGACTTCGCCGGTGGGCGCATTCGGTGAAAATGTGCTCGGCCTGACAGACATGGGCGGCAATGTCTGGGAATGGACAGCCGACTGGTACCGGCCGTACACATTTCGCAATCAGCCATTTGAGCCGGATTCTACCAGCGAAAAAGCCCAGCGTGGCGGCTCTTTTCTATGCGATCCGAATGTCTGCTTCGGCTTCCGGGTAACTTCCCGTTCACATTCGACGCCGGAAACCTCGCTTATGCATGTCGGCTTTCGGCCTGTGATGGATATCCCGAAATAAAGCCGCTATTTTCCCGCCAATTGATGGCAAACCCTTACCACATCCCGCAACATGGCCAGGCGCGCATTGTATTGGTGCGCGCTTTCGAGCCTTTGTATTTGTGAACGGTCGCCGGTCAACTGGGCGACTGTCCAGTGCGCGGCCACATCATCGCGGTTGCGTTCGGAAAGCTGTTGCACCAGCTTACTCGCCAGCTTTTGCTCACCATACTCCTGTAAAGTGCGAATGCCGAAATAGTCGCTACTGCCCCACATCGTACCGTGCGTTGATGTATACTCACGTACTGCTTTCAGCGATTCCTGCGCCCAATTCTTGCGTCCCATTTTCGTAAAACAGAGACTTGCCAAATAGTTTTGTAAGCGAAAGTCCGGTGCGTACGGTTCGCCGCTTCCGAGATGTTCCGGGTAGGCTTTGGATTGCTCCAGGTAGGTCACTGCTTCCTGCCACCTGTTTTTTGCGATCATTTGCAAAGCCAGGTAGACATTGGTGCGCAGATACAGGTCGTGGGCTTCCCACGAGCCTTCGTAAGGCAAAACCCGCGCTTTTTGCAAAACACGCAGACAGGCCTGGTATTCGCCACTGTTGAAGAGCGCGCCGGCATAATCCATGGTCAGCACAATTTGCTGTGGAAATTTCTTGCTCGCTTCCTGCGCTAATTTGAGCGCCATCTCGCTGTTCTGCTGCGATTTGTAGTGGTCGATCAAGAAATGCCAGCTGCGCCAGCTGTTTTGATCGATCAGCAGAGCCTGTTGCAAGTCGGCAAGCACCAGTTCCGCTGCGCCATGGCTGCGCAATTGCGCGCGGGTGAGATAAAATGGCGCGTAATCCGGCTTCCTGCAGGAATCGAGCAGGCTCAGGGCTTGCTCGATCCGCCCCTTCGCAGCCAGCAAGGTTCCCAAATAATATTTCGGCTGCCAGGCATCGGGCCGCAGCGATACAGCCCATTCCAGCACAGCAATCGATTCTTCCCGGAAAGGAAAGATAAGTTTGGGTGACTGTGCTAAAGCTTTGTCGAGCTGGGACGCAGCTTTGTCCGAATCGCTGTTGCGCAGGATAAAGGCATGCCAGAGCGAAATCATCGCATGCGCCGGCGCGTGCGTCAACACAGTGGCGGCTTCACCCTCCAGCCCCATTTGGTGATAGCGAATCGCCATTTCCAGATAGGTCTCATGCGGCAACTCGTGCCGGATGAGCGACTTGAATTCGTGCAATCTGTCCGGGGTGGTTTCCAGTAAAAATTGTTCGAATCGTACAAAATGGTGCAAAGGATCGAGCTCGTCGATGGCTTGCAATGTAGCCTGTGCGTCATCGTTACGGCCCAATTTGCGTTGCGCGATAGCCTGTACCTCGAGCGCATTGAGATTGTATCGATTGAAACCGATTGCGCGCCGGGCATATTCCAGTGCGAGAGTCAGGCTGTTTTCTTGCAAAAAAATCTCAGCCATCTGGCAATAGGCATTGGAGCGGTGCGCCAGCGAGCGCGCTGCCCAGCCTAACGCTTCCTTGGCATCGGTCAGCCGGCCGAGACGGCGCGCGATCACGCCATAGGCATAATTTGCATCGGGGTCGTACATTTGCAGGCTGAGAGCATTGGAAGCCAAAGTCAGGGCTTTTTCATTTTCGCCGCGACGGGTGAGCAAAAGCGCCAGACGCGTCATGGCGCGTACATGGTTTTTATCGCGCTGCAAGCAGGCACTGTAATTTTCGAATGCACGTTCAAATTCGCGCTGCTTTTCGTGAAATTCGCCTGCAAGATAAAGTCCTTCCGCCGTGCTTTCGTCAATCGGGCGGTACTGAATGGGACGGTGGATATCATTGGCTGAGTTGTCGTTGGTGAAATAGCGTTCGTTGCCAACCAGCACTTCAAGGCGTCCTGCCGTTTGCGGCAACGAAAAATTGCCGACATACACAGCCATCGGCGCCAGGGAAAGCCATTCGCGGTGTAGCGGCGCACCTTCGAACTGCACGACCAACTCCTGTTCGATTTTCTGCAATGCATTCAGGCGCACACGCAGGGTATCGCCATCCTGCCAGATGTTTGCGGCAGCCTCGGGGGTGGCCATGCTCAGGCCGCCGAGCTTTTTGAACGGAAACCAGATTTCGCGCCAGGCATCGCCGCGATAGGGCTGGAAAAATTCGTGATCGACCTGTGAAAAAAGCCGGCCAGCCTGCGGCTCGGAATACTGGCCCTTTTTATCAGTCAACAAATCTTCCCAAATGCCACCATCACGATGCAGCGACCATATCCACATTTTTTGTCCTGGCACATCGTCATAGCGTGCCCAGTGACCGGAGCCGAATTCGAGATCATGCCAGTATCCGGCAAAAAAGGGCTCGTATTCACCAAAAATAAAATGCGATTTGCTGCCGCCAATATCGTTGTTTTTATACCAGCTGATATCCCTTCCGCTTTCATCCAATGGCCACGGTGCGTTGGCGATGTCGAAGCTGTGCGGCACCACATAGTGGCCGGGATAAAAATAGTGCAAATCTTCGCGGGCAGCGAGTGCGGCGGTAATCCATGTGTAGTAAGATTGATCAAATGGTGTGGGATTGTACCACATCGCATTGGTTTCGAACCAGGCTTTGTCGGCCGGCAGGGTGATCGCAACAGACCAGCGTGTGCGCGACGCCCAGTCCGGCGCCCCAATGTAGCAAACCACACTGCCATCGTCATTTTTGCGCAGCAAATAATCGACTGGCGTGGCGGTGGTGGGGGTGTGACCGATAATGCCAAAATTGAATTCGATACCGCCGGAACTCCACGGCCCGCGCAGCGAAATACGGCGGAATTTAAGGACATCGTTTTGATAGATGAACTCGTGGCCGGTCGATTTTTCAACTGCACCGAAAACCTTGCCACCGACCTGCGGCAGCACCGAAAGGCGAATGTGATCGTTTTCGAGCTCGACCACCTGCCAGTTTTGTGGCGCACCCTGCTCGCTATAGCCATCAAAGGCGAAATAGGGGTAAATGACCGGTTTGCGCGTCAGGTTGGGCACCGGATCTGGATCGGAAAAAGGATAGGTTTTGATCGAGCGGGTCTGCTCTGTGATGCTGGCTTGCTGTGCGAAAAGAGCAGTTGTGCTGCAGCAAAACACAATCACTGCGCAAAATTTTGGTAGACGAAAAAGTATAGAGTTTGACATGATCCACCCTCGCAAAATGATAGCTGGCAAAAATTTTGGCACCTAACTTAATCATTTTTCGCAAAGGCGCAAGCAACAGCGACCGAGCCAGTGAGCCTGGAAAAGAATCGTTGGCATTCAACCGCAGGTTGTCTATTTTTGCAGAAAGAAAGCAACATCTTTGCTGCGGGGGATACTATGCCGGTTATCAATGTGGAAAAGCCTTTACGGGAAAAATTGGGCGAAGAAGCGACCACATCACAGGTCAATATAATCAACAGGGCGCAAACCGAGCAAAAAACAGCATACTTGAATTTGTCGAAGAGAAGTTTGAGCGGTGTTTGTCTGAAGAAATTTCTGGATTGCGAACTGAGATTATCGAACGAACATCCGGTTTGAAGGTGGAATTGACGGCTCAGGTGGCCGCGATGAAAGTGAATTGACATCACAAGCCGCCACCACCAAGGCAGAATTGATCAAGTGGATGTTCATCTTCTGGATCGGGCAGGTTGCTATGATCCTGGGGATAGTGTTCACTTTTTTCAAAAAATAGCGGGATTTGTTTTAAACGATCATTCTTCCTCTAATTTATTCCATCCCATATTTTGTCAGCTTGTACAATAGCGTTGTCGTTTTGATGCCCAGCTTTCGAGCTGCTTCCGCTTTCACACCATGCGCCAGTTTCATCGCGCGTTCGATGAGTGCTTGCTCAACTTGTTCGAGAGTAGCATTCAGGTCCAGTTGGTTCTCGTTGAGAGTGAGAATGGCTGAGCGGTCCTTGACCAGCAGTGGCAGATCATCTGCGCCGATGGCATCGGATTCACACAACACGGCAGCGCGTTCGAGCACATTTTCAAGCTCACGCACATTGCCCGGCCAGTGGTATTCCTGCAGTGCCGCCAGGGCATTGTCCTGCAATGTGAGTTCGGGTTTTCGTGTCGCCACCCGGATGCGTGCGAGAAAATGCCGGGCGAGCAGGGGAACATCCTCCAGTCGTGCACGCAATGGGGGCATATTGATTGGCACGATGTGCAGGCGGTAGTACAAATCTTCACGGAACCCGCCTGCTTCGACATCTTCTTTTAAATTGTGATTGGTGGCCGCGACCACCCGAACGTCCACGCGCAAGGTTTCCTCGCCGCCGACACGCTCGAACTCTTTTTCCTGCAAAACCCGCAGCAGGCGGAGCTGCATGGCCGGTGAAATATCGCCGATTTCGTCGAGGAAAATGGTGCCTTCGTGTGCGAGCTCGAAGCGACCGAGTTTGCGCCGAAGCGCCCCCGTAAACGAGCCTTTTTCGTGCCCGAACAGCTCGGACTCCAACACGCCCTCGGCCAGGGCGCTGCAATTGACGCGGATAAACGGTCTGGCGCGGCGATGACTGTTTTTGTGCAGCGCCCGCGCCACCAATTCCTTGCCGGTGCCGCTCTCGCCATAAATCATCACGCTCGAGTCGGTGCGTGCGACTTTTTCAATGGTTTTAAAAACCTCCCGCATCACTGGCGAATCGCCAATGATATCGCCGTTTTGGAATGGCGCATCAAGCTGTTCGCGCAGATAAACATTTTCGGCTTCCAGGTGGTTCATCTTTTTGCGCTCGTCGATGCGCTGCAACAGGCGCTCGATTTTAATGCCAATTTCATCTGCAGAAAAAGGCTTGGTGATAAAATCGGCAGCACCGTTTTGCATGGCTGTCACGGCCAAATCAATAGAACCGAAGGCGGTTATCATGATTACTTCAAGCAGCGGATGTGCCTGCCGTATTTCGGCCAGCGCTGTCAGCCCATCCATCCCGGGGAGTTTGTAATCGCAGATGAGCAGCGCTGGAGATTCTGTTGCGATTTCCGGCAGCGCCTTTTCAGCGCGGTCAAAGGCTTTTACCGAATAGCCGTAATGGCTGAGTACTTGTTCCAGCCCTTCGCGCATTGTGGCGTTATCTTCTATGACAAAAATTTTAATAGCATTTTCCATAGTGATTTTTTATGATTAGAGTTGAGCGTGCAGACCTCTTGAGCCCAATGTAAAGGTCTTGTGCACAGATTGCAAGTTTCTATTTTTGCTGATTGCCAAACGGGTAAAGCCATGCCTTTTGTTTTTATCAGTCACGCCACCCACGCAGATGGTGCTTTGGCAGCGCGCCTCGCGAATGATTTGCAAGCGCATGGCGTGCGCTACTGGAAGGCTCCGGAATCGATCCAGCCGGGCGAGCGCTGGGCAGAAGCCATCGAAACAGCACTCGAAACCTGCGACACGATGGTTGTTTTGCTGACTCCGGATGCTTTGACGTCGCGCTGGGTGAAAACCGAAACCAGCGTTGCGATCGAGCGCGAACACCAGGGCAAGATGACGTTCATTCCGCTCGACGTGAAGCAATGCGATGTGCCGTTGCTGGTGAAAAACTATCAGATGATTCCCTTCCGCAGCGATTACAACGCTGGTTTGCGTGCTTTGTTGCGCCGACTGGGCGTCAGTATTAAAAAGCAGCCCGCAGCGCCGCAGCAGGCAAAATATGATTTTTCGGGCATTTTTGGCAAGACCGGCGATCAACAGGCCTATCAAAAATGGCTGAAGACTTTTTCCGCAACACCCCCCAAGCCTGAACCCAAAAACGCCCCTCCAAAAACAGCCAGCGAGCAGAAACCGGCTTCTATTTACGATTTCCTTAAGAAGCAGCCTTCACTATTAGGAAACATTGCGTCAACGCCCGCCACCCCGAAAAAGCCTCAGGATGCAGCTTCAAAGGGCGATAAAAACAAACCTTTCCTGTTCTCCGGCGGCGGTCTTGGCAATTTCCCAACCAACAGCCCGGCCAGCAATACGCTGATGACACTGGCTCTGGATTACGCTGCCAGGGGGGACAAGGAAAAGAACGTGCGGCACTTCGAAAAAGCGATTGGACACTACACCAATGCTATTGCAGTCTATCCAATTTGGAAACATCTTGCCCTGAAATTTGACTTTTTGCTGGGCAGTATATATTATCGTCGCGCTGAATGCTACATGGGGATCGATTTTAACAAAATGATCGAGCGATTCAACAAGCCCATTGTTGGTGGACAAACCAGGCTTACAGGATTTGCCTCGCTCGGTACGACTTCGGCGATGTTTGGAAGCGGCCTGTTGTTTCAAAGCGAGGAGTACAAAAAGGCCCAGGCCGATTTTCAAAAAGCCAAAGAACTGGGGTATTCGCCACCTAAAAAAGACACGTAAAACAAATAAACATTTTGCGGTGTCAAACGTCTTTCATTCCGTTTCCCACCTCAACCGAATTTCATTTTTAAAGAAATATAAGCAAATGTTGAAAAGAAGGGTAAAGCACTCAAGTTTAACCAATTTTCATCCAAACTTAAGGAGAGATGTATGGCAAAAGTAACGCACTTTGAAATCCTGGGCCGCGATGGCGAAAAAACACGCACATTTTACAGCGAACTTTTTGGCTGGGAATATCAAGTCATACCGGAAATGGACTATGGGATGGTGGCACCGCAAGAAGGCGCTATCGGTGGCGGAATTGGTTCGGCGCAAGGTGGCGCGCCACCGCATGCGACGTTTTATGTCGAGGTCGATGACGTCCAGGCTTCGCTCGATAAAGCAGTTACCCTCGGTGGCAAAGTGATCGTGCCGTGCACTGAAATTCCCGACATGGTGACATTTGCGATTTTCCAGGATATCGACGGAAATCAAATTGGCTTGGCTAAATCTGCACAACGCTGAAGTCCAGTTGCCAAAAGCCGCTAAAATAAGATAGATAGCTTGCCTATCCGGGCCAGAATCGAAGGCACCAAATGCCGACGGTTTTGGCCTTTTTTATTAGCAAGGCTTTTGCAATGGATACTCCGGAAAGGATTTGTTTTTCCGGACAGGAGAGAAATCAGGCAAGCAAGACGTGCAACATGTCTGCCGAACCGCCCCAAACTATTAGAAATTTTGTAAACTGCGCTTGCTATTTTGGGGAATGTATCCTATTTTCAAGCGTCTGATTTGAAGGGACTACCTGATGAGCGCGCGTGCTCGATCATTCATATTTGAGGAAAATTTTTATGCGAGAAGTGGTCGTCGTGGATGGTATCCGGACACCCTTTACCAAGGCCGGAACCCTGTTTAATGAAATTACTGCGCAGGAATTGGGCCGGATCGCGCTGACGGAGTTGCTGGTTCGAACTGCGATTGATCCAAATATACTGGATGAAGTGGTTGTCGGCAATATTGCGCAGCCAGCCGAAGCCGCCAACATCGCGCGGGTGATTGCACTTATGGCGGGCGTACCGCGTCGTGTGCCGGGCCTGACCGTCGGTCGAAATTGCGCTTCCGGTATGGAAGCTGTCGCAAACGCCTATCTGAAAATCAAGGCGGGAGAAGCTGATGTGATCATCGCCGGCGGCGTCGAATCGATGAGCAATATTCCGCTGCTGTTTCGCAAAGAATTCTCCAATGTGATGGCTGGCGCCATGCGCGCACGCTCCGTCATTGATAAAATCGGTGCATTTGCAAAAGTACGGCCAGGCTATCTCAAACCAATTATCGGCTTGCAGGTGGGATTGACTGATCCGATCTGCAATTTGAATATGGGCGAGACGGCAGAAGTGCTGGCGAAAGAATACCTGATCTCGCGGGATGAACAGGACCAGTTTGCACTGCTGAGCCACCAGCGCGCCACCAACGCAACCGATCTCGGCAAACTGCGCGAAGAAATCGTGCCGGTTTACCCCCCACCGAATCGGGACAAGCCTGTTGATGAAGACAACGGCATCCGCAAAAATCAAACGATCGAAGCACTGGCCAAGCTGAAGGCGGTATTTGACCGCGAGTGGGGAACGGTCACCCCGGGGAATAGCAGCCAGATTACCGACGGCGCAGCCATGCTGCTGGTCATGTCCGCCGATCGTGCCCGCGAGTTAGGCTTCGAGCCGCTCGGATATATTCGGGGCTATGGTACTGCCGGACTCGACCCGGCACGCATGGGACTGGGCCCAGCGGCCTCCACGCCAATCGCGCTCAAAAAAGCCGGTACGCAGTTCAGGGATGTACAATTGATTGAAATCAACGAAGCGTTTGCGGCACAAGTGATCGCCAATGAACGTGTTTTCAAAGATAAAAAACTCGCCAAAGAAAAGCTCGATCTGGACAACACGCTCGGTGAGATCGACCGCGATATTTTGAATGTCAACGGCGGTGCTATCGCGCTTGGACATCCGGTTGGCAGTTCCGGAGCGCGCCTGACCTTAACATTGCTAAAAGAAATGAAACGCCGTGATCTCGGGCTTGGCCTGGCTACGCTTTGCGTGGGTGGTGGCCAGGGCGCAGCGATTGTGCTCGAACGAAAGTAGCTAGCTTACTCGGAAATGTAGACGATCATGATTTAATAAAGAGGAAGCCATGGCAGAGGATAAAGCGAACAAGGAAGAAAAAGCAAATAACCAGGGCCCCAAAAATTCCGGCGCAAAGACAGCGCGGAAAAGTACCTCTTCGACTGGCACAGCAAAAACGACAAAGAAAACAACGGCAAAACGCACAACCGCTGCAAGCAAAAAGAGTTCCGCAACAGCAAAATCCAGCGCGTCTGAAAAGAAGGTCGCAGCGCCCAAGTCTGCCGCAGCAGCTAAAAAGGCAACGGCTGAAAATATCACAGCGCCGAAGGAATCCGGGAAGCCCATTTTTCGCTTCGAAGAAAAGGATGGCCATGGCATGGTGGTTTTCGATATGCCAGACAAGCCGGTCAATATTTTATCGGAACAGGCTATGCGGGAACTGGATGCCATGCTGGATGGTGTCGCTGGCAAGTCTTTGAAGACTCTGCTGTTTGTCAGCGCAAAACAAGGCAATTTCATCGCAGGCGCGGATATCGACAGTTTTGGCCGTATTCACTCGGTTGAAGATGGGGAAGCCGGCTCCAAATCCGGCCAGGCTGTTTTTGGCAAGATTGCCGCACTGCCATTTCCGACCATTGCCGTGATTGCGGGTTCCTGTGTTGGCGGAGGACTCGAGCTTTCACTGGCTTGCAACTATCGTCTTGCCCGCGATACCAACAAGACCAAAATCGGGCTGCCCGAAGTACGTCTCGGGATTTTGCCCGGCTGGGGCGGTACCCAACGCCTGCCCCGCCTGATCGGGATTCAGAAGGCGCTCGACTACATTCTTACCGGCAAAACCGTCGATGCACGGCGTGCTCACCGTGACGGCATTGTCGATCGTGTCATCTCGGATGATTTTCCGGCAGATTATACCCTCCAGGCTGCACTGAAGTTTGCTGATGAAATTCAAATTCCTGCAGTGCAGGAAAAAATCAAGAGCCGCCGGGATCGGTCGAATTTGCAAAAAACGTTGCTTGAAAAAAACAAACTGGGGCGCAAGATTCTATTCGATCAAGCCAGAAAGAAAACCCGTGCCACCACCAAAGATCACTATCCCGCCCCGTTGAAGGCGCTCACAGCGGTCGAGCAAGGGATTGAATTGCCGATCGAAGAAGGCCTCGCTATTGAAGCAAAATTGCTGGGCGAATGCATTGTGTCGGATGTTTCGAAGAATCTGGTCACAGTTTTTCGTCTCACCGAAGAGATGCGCAAAGATAAGGGCGTGGCAGATTTTCAAGGCGATATTCGGCCTTTCAAGCGTATCGGTGTTTTGGGCGCAGGCATTATGGGTGGCGGCATCGCGCAAATTGCGGCCTACAATGAGCTGCCGGTTCGCATGAAGGATATCAATTTGGCGGGTATTGGCGCAGGCGTGAAGCAGGCAGGAAAAATATTTGACGATGCTGTTAAGCGCCGAAAGATGAAGCGCCATGAAGCTGATCACAAACTTAGCCTTATTTCCGGAACGACCGATTACACTGGCTTTGAAAATTGCGATTTGATTATCGAGGCTATTGTCGAGGATTTAGAAGTTAAAAAGAAGGTGTTCGCCGAAGCGGACAAGGTTGTTCCGCCACAAGCGGTGATCGCCAGCAATACGTCATCACTGCCGATCACAGAAATGGCAAAAGCCACGAAACGTCCGGAAAAGGTTGCCGGCTTGCATTTTTTCAATCCAGTCCATCGCATGCCACTGGTAGAAGTCATTCGCGGTGAACAATCAAACGATGAAACCATCGCTAGTCTGGTTGCCTTCTCCCGTTCGATCGGTAAGACGCCGATTGTGGTAAAAGATCGGCCTGGTTTTTTGGTCAATCGCATTTTGTCGCCATACATGAACGAAGCGACTTTGCTTTTCCACGAAGGCCAGACGATCGATCATATCGACCGGGCAATCACAGCTTTTGGCATGCCGATGGGACCGCTCACGTTGTTCGATGAAGTCGGCATCGATGTAACCCACAAAGTGGCAGGCATTCTCGAAGCGGCATTTGGACATATCATGAAAGCCTCGCCGGTTATCGCCACGCTGTATGAAAACCAACGTTTCGGCAAGAAAAACGGCCGAGGATTTTATTTGCATCGCGGCAAGGACAAACAAGTCGACACGTCAGTCTATCGGCTTTTTGATAAAACCCGTGAAGAAGCAGCACCGCTCGCGCTCGGTATTATTCAGGAACGCTGCCTGCTATTGATGATCAATGAAGCTGCACGTTGCCTTGAAGAAGATGTCGTGCGCCACCCGCGCGATGTCGATATCGGTATGATTTTCGGTACTGGTTTTCCGCCATTCCGTGGCGGCCTGTTGCGCTATGCTGACAGTCTTGGCAGCGAACGGCTGCGCCAAAATCTTGAAAGCTACGCCGAAGGCTACGGCGAGCGATTTGCACCAGCCCAACTGATTGTTGACATGGCCAAAAGCGGTAAGAAGTTTTTTGATTGAGAAACGATGAAATGCCGAACTGCCGGCGAGTCAAGTTTTCAGCTCGCTGGTAGTTACAGGCAATTGAATGTATGCAATAAAAATCGTGTTATCCCAAAAGACTGCTACAGAAGGTTGTCAAGCAAAAGACCTTCAAAGTTCTTATGAATTTCAGAAACCACCTCTTGAAATATCGTCCGCCTTTTAGCCGTTGCCTGCATGCGCTCGCCTATCCAGTCGCAAAAGGGCTTGGCTAACTTCCTTATTCCTGCCTGTCGCTATTATTAAATTTAAACGAATACACTGATCATTCATTATTTTACCTGGAGGAGTGAATCATGCCAACAGAATTCCGCAATGAACCGATCAAGGATTTTTCGAACGCCGAGGACCGCAGAAAAATGCAACAGGCGCTCGAATATGTGAAATCACAATTTGATCGTGAATATCCGCTTTTTATCGATGGCCAGGATGTCAAGTCTGGCCGCACGTTCAAATCGTACAATCCAGCAAACAAGGAACAGGTTGTCGGTACGTTTCACAAGGCTGGTGTCAAAGAAGTCGATTTGGCGATTGAAGCTGCCCAGCGGGCATTTCAAAGCTGGCGGCACGTCGATCCCAAGGAGCGCGCGGACGTGCTGTTTCGTGCGGCTGCCAAAATGCGGGAACGCCGTTTTGAGCTCAACGCCTGGATGGTGTACGAGACATCCAAGAGCTGGACGGAAGCTGATGGCGATACAGCAGAAGCGATTGACTTTATGGAATTTTATGCGCGCGAGATGTTGCGCTACGGTGCAAAACAACCGCTCACGCCGATTGAAGGAGAAAACAATGAACTCGTTTATATCCCGCTCGGCATGGGTGCTGTCATTCCACCATGGAATTTCCCCAATGCCATTTTGGTCGGCATGTCCAGCGCCGCAATCGTCACCGGCAACACGGTGCTACTCAAACCATCTTCCGATGCGCCGGCAGTAGGTTATCGCTATATCGAAATCATGAAGGAAGCAGGCTTGCCGGCTGGTGTGCTCAATTTTGTTCCCGGCAGCGGTGGAGAGATTGGCGATTATATTGTCACCCATCCCAAAACCCGCTTCATCGCTTTCACCGGCTCGATGGAAGTCGGTCTGCGTGTGAATGAACTGGCTGCGAAAAAATCAGAAGGACAGATTTGGATCAAACGCGTTGTCGCTGAGATGGGCGGCAAAGACAGCATTGTTGTCGATAGCGAAGCAGATTTGGTGGACGCGGCCGATGGCACGATCGCTTCAGCATTCGGATTCCAGGGCCAAAAATGCTCGGCCTGTTCCCGCGTCATCGTCGATGAAAAAGTCTATGATGAATTCTGTGAAATGCTGGTTGAACGCGCCGAAAAACTCACGGTTGGCTCTACCGAAAATCCGGATATTTTTATGGGAGCCGTGATCAATCAGTCTGCGGCCGACAACACCATGCATTACATCGACATCGGTCACAGAGAAGGCAAGTTGTTGATCGGTGGAAAGCGCGGAGACAACAAAGGCCATTTCATCATGCCGACCATCTTCAAGGATATCGCTCCGACAGCCAGGCTGGCACAGGAAGAAATTTTTGCGCCGGTGCTGGCGGTCATCAAGGCGAAAGATTTTGATGATGCACTCGGCATTGCCAACAACACCATTTATGGTTTGACTGGCGCTTTGTACAGCAAAAATAAAGACAAAATTGCCCGAGCGAAGCGCGAGTTTCACGCCGGCAATCTCTATTTCAATCGCAAGTGCACGGGCGCTTTTGTTGGCGCACATCCGTTCGGTGGCTTCAATATGTCCGGCACCGACAGCAAGGCCGGTGGCCGCGATTATTTGCTGCTTTTCCTGCAAGCGAAAACAATGTCTGAAAAAATTGCATAGTGCTGAACTGATCGCAAGGCCTTCGGAAATGGGAGGCCTTGCGATTTTATCCATCCGTCCTGTGTCTGGTCTTGCCTGAATGCCAAAATATGCCAATGTGTCTGCACCAGAATCTCCCCGCTGTTTAAAATTTTCAGAAAATTGTCTTGCTAAAACTTGTACAGATCGCTATTTAAGTGCACAGCATTGAATGGATATGAATGCCTGAACAAATCAATCTTTGAAAGGAATGGAAGATGCCGGCCGAGTTGGCTTTTTACGATACCATCAAACAAGAATTCGAAAAGAGCATCGCTGTGAAGCAAAATGTATTGCATCACCAAGTCGATATTTTACGGAAGTTAACCGAAGTGTTGGTTCATGCACTAAAAAGCGGCAAAAAGTTGCTGGTTTGTGGCAATGGCGGCAGTGCCGCGGATGCGCAACATATCGCCGCAGAATTGGTCAGCAAATACAAGCGTGTGCGGCGTGCCCTGCCGGCGATCGCACTGACGACGGATACTTCGGCGCTCACTTCTGCCGGTAACGATTTCGGCTATGAATGGGTGTTCTCGCGCCAGGTCGAGGCGCTTGGACAGGAAGGGGATGTGTTGCTGGCGATCAGCACCAGTGGCAATTCCCCAAATGTGCTGCGAGCGGTTGAGGAAGCGCGCAAAAAAAGCCTCATCTCGATTGCATTCACTGGTGCGAGCGGCGGTCAGCTTGCTGGGTTGACAGATTTTTGCTGGAATGTACCGTCAACAGATACCGCGCGCATCCAGGAAGCGCACATCACGGCGGCGCATGCCATCTGCGAAATCATCGAACAGGAGCTGTGCTGAAATGCTGGCGAGGGCCGCGGTTTTTCTCGATCGCGACGGAACGATTAACGAAGAAGTCAATTACCTGAGTTCGGTTGAGCAATTTCACTTGCTCAGTGGCGCCGCAGAAGCAATTCGGCGCCTGAATCACGCGGACATTCCGGTGGTCGTGGTCACCAATCAGGCCGGTGTGGCGCGAGGCTACTATGATGAGGCACAAGTTGAGCTGGTGCACACATATATGCGCGCTCTGCTGCAAAAAGCAGATGCCCACATCGATGCGATTTACTTTTGCCCGCACCACGCTGAGGAAGGCATCGGACGCTACAAAATCGACTGCGACTGCCGCAAACCCAAGCCGGGTATGTTGAAAAAAGCCGCTGAAGTTCTGAAGCTGGATCTGCACGCATCATTTATTGTCGGGGACAAAATGAGTGATTTGGAAGCAGGCGCAGCTGCCGGCTGCCGGACGGCCCTGGTGCGAACCGGGTATGGTCTGGAAATCGAGCAACAACTTACCGATTCGCCTCTGCAACCAGATTTTATCGCTCAAGATTTGCATGACGCAGCCAATTGGATTCTCGCCTGCTTGCGGAAAAAAGAGTAGAACAGCTCACCATCCTGAACGACTTGCCGCACGAAATTGTCTGCATAGAGCCTGTCATCGCTGGTGATTCTTATTGATCTGGTTTGAGAAGTAGCATTGAAAATTATGCAGCCAGACTACGAGATGAAGGAGCTCTTTTGCAGGCACAAACTTTCTTTAATGCAGCAATTGTCTTGACATTCGTACTGCTTTTTGACATTTTGCAGCAACTTTTGGTTATTTCATTCTTCCAAAGTGTGTTTGCCATAGCGCAAACTGAATTATCAAACCTTAGGATTGCATTATGAAATCCAAATATGCCCTATGGCTTGGGGTATTGTTCATTGCCAGTTTGGCAAATCCGCTCCAGGCACAGCAATCGGTGGCTAGGCAGTGGAACGAAGCGCTGCTTGCCGCAATACGCGTTGATTATGCCCGCCCGACCGTACACGCCCGTAATCTGTTTCACACTTCCATTGCGATGTACGATGCCTGGGCGGCTTTTGATGGAACGGCAACCCCTTATTTGCTCGGCAACACCGTCGGCGGATTTAGCGTGCCGTTTAATGGGATCACGGCGCCAGCGAATGCAAAAGCTGCCCAAAATGAAGCGATCAGTTATGCGGCATATCGCTTGCTCAGTCACCGATTTCAGCACTCGCCCGCTGCGCTGGCAACACTTGCCGGATTCGATGCACTTTTAGCTGACCTCGGCTACGACACCAATTTCGTTTCCACAGATTACAGTACCGGCTCTCCAGCCGCGCTTGGCAACTATATCGCCGATTGGATCATTAAGTATGGTTTTCAGGATGGTGCAAATGAACAGAATAGTTACCAGAACAGGTACTACAAGCCACTCAATCCACCGATCTCGCCGGACTTGCCCGGCCCCGGTGACATCGTCGATCTCAATCACTGGCAGCCAATGGTGCTGGATGCGTTCATCGATCAAAGCGGCCATTTAATCGAGGGGGATACCACAACATTTCTCAGCCCGGAATGGGGCAATGTAACACCTTTTGCGCTGAAGAGCGATGAATTGAGCATCTACCAACGCAATGAGAATGCCTATTGGGTTTATCACGATCCGGGTACGCCACCGCAATGCGATACCACCGCAAGCAATGGTTTTCTGGATAACTATAAATGGAATTTTTTGTTGGTATCGATTTGGCAAAGTCATCATGATCCGGATGATGGTGTGATGTGGGATATTTCGCCTGCATCATCCGGAAATAATCCGCCATTGCCACAAAGTGTGAACGAATATCGCGATTTTTACAATCTGTTCGACGGTGGCGATCCTGGCAAAGGGTGGGATCGCAATCCGGTAACCGGGCTACCCTACGAGCCGCAAATTGTGCCGCGTGCGGATTATGCCCGGGTCCTGGCTGAATTCTGGGCGGATGGCCCGGCTTCTGAAACACCGCCCGGTCACTGGTTCACCATTCTCAATTATGTCAATGACCACCCGCTGCTCGAAAAGCGATTTCGAGGCGAGGGGGACCTGATGGATGATCTCGAGTGGGATGTCAAAGCATATTTTATACTGGGTGGTGCTGTACACGACGCCGCCGTCGCAGCCTGGGGCATCAAAGGCTGGTATGACTATGTTCGTCCTATCTCGGCGATTCGAGCAATGGCAGCGCGCGGTCAGAGCAGCAATCCGGATTTGCCAAATTACAACACCACAGGCATTCCGTTGATCGATGGTTATGTTGAATTGGTGGGCGAGAACGATCCGTTGGCAGGACGGGATGGCGTCAATATCAATAAAATAAAATTGTATACCTGGCGTGGTCCGGCATTTGTATTCAATCCGGCAACAGATATCGCAGGAGTGGGCTGGATCCTGGCGGAACGCTGGTGGCCGTATCAACGTCCAACCTTTGTCACACCGCCATTCGCAGGCTACGTTTCCGGGCACTCGACCTTCTCGCGGGCGGCTGCGGAGGTACTGACCATGCTAACCGGTGATCCGTTTTTTCCGGGCGGGATGGGCGAGTTTTTTGCGCCTAAAAATGAATTTTTGGTTTTTGAAGACGGGCCAAGCGTGGACGTTACCTTGCAGTGGGCGACGTACCGCGATGCGTCAGATCAAACCAGCCTGTCGCGTATCTGGGGTGGCATCCACCCACCTGCTGATGATATCCCCGGCCGCCTCATCGGTGAACAAATTGGTATAGAAGCCTTCGAATATGCCGAACAGTTTTTCCAGGGCAAGATCACCAGCGTGGCAGAGACGCAGAGAGTGCACAATATTCCAACCACTGCGGTCTTTCCAAATCCGGCCCGGTTGGGCAAGCCGCTGCAAGTGCGCATCAATGCTCAGGAGCCGGAAGCTGAAGTGAGGCTGTACAATATTCTCGGACAACTCGTGCTTAACCGCACGGTTCATCCGGCTGGCAGCGGCAGTTCCATTGCGCTAAGTACCGCTTCGCTGCCGTCCGGCACCTATTTGCTGCGCATCAACGGGCGCAGTTGGAGCACTGCCCATACAGTTTTTTTGGTTAAATAATTGATCTGATCGACAGAATTCATTGAACGGACTGGTAGGATTTGCAGGTTGTCAACAACGTGTGGCAGCCTGCAAAATGGAGCTCACACGCCCCCCTTCCCCTTTTTAACATCGAAAAGCTCAGGACGAACGGGCTGCAAAATCCAGCTATTCGTTTTCGGTAATCAAAAACTCCTCTTTCATCGATCCCATTATATCTTTCACAACTGCTTCCACACCTTGCGTGCGGTCGATTCCCAGTGTAAAACACTGTGCTTTATTGATGAGCATGGCCAGCACTTTGGATCGCATATGCATTTGTCCAACTTTGGGCCAGGTCATTTCCAGAGCACTCGCGTACCAATAATAGTCATCGATTTCCAGCGCGAGCCGGTTGGCAGCCAGCAATTTTTCGACCGCGATATCGCTCGGCATACGTTCGATAAAACGCTCATCGGAAAACTCCGGCATGAACAAAGATGTCGGTTGTACGGCCACTGGAACGTTCTGGATGTCAAAATGATAGAGAGATTTCGTTTGCAGATTCTCTGGAAAAGACATTTTATGCAGACCGCTAAATTTTTCCGAAAGTGTATCGATGCTATCATTGTTCAGCCGGACAGGCTCATAGCATGGATAAAGCAACTGCCCGTCGGTTAAAACGATATTTTCTGAAATGAGTCGCGCACCAGTGTGCTGCAGCAGAGCGAGGCATGTAGTGGTTTTGCCGACACCGCCTGGCCCGCCTACCAAAACGCCACCATAGGCTGTATCCAATGCTGATGCGTGCAGAGGGGTCCAGTTGCGAAAATTTTCGAGATACCAAAAGAGTGGATAATAGAAAATATAGTTCATCAGGTTGAAGTATTTTCTATACTCATCGTCAGCCTGGCTTTCAATGTTCTCTCTCTTCGGATGGTAGCTATACACGATGTCAAAAAGGAAGCGACCGTTTTCACGCCGGAAACGAAGCTGCAGACCTTTCATGCGCAATGTGTTGAGCCAAATCAGCTCGTTTCTCTTGCCCAGCATGCGCTTGCCGTAAAAGCTGTACCCGTTTCCCCCCTCAAATGGATTCTGCTCCGGCTGCCACTCCTGTTCTATCCATTGACAGCGCACGTCGATATCCGGAGCAGCCAGCGGTTGCCGTGCCAGGCCCCGCAGGTGCTCGCGGGCATACTTGACAAGCCTGGCATTATTGGATGAAATATTGATCGACACATTGTGTTGACTGACACCAATTTTTTCTTCACTCATCATATTCTCAATTTTTTGTAAATCTGCATTGCGGGTACGTTATCGTACCTGGCAATTCAAGATTCGGTTTAGATCAAATTTTCTAAAATTGGGATTATCCCAAATCGAAAAGATAGCCTGCGCCACGCACTGTTTTAATGAAAACGGGATGCTCCGGGTTGGGTTCGACGTGTTTGCGCAAACGCAGAACGTGATTATCGACTGTGCGCGTGGTCGGATAAAAGCTATAGCCCCAAATTTCATCGAGCAAGCGATCGCGAGTTAACACCTCGCCCGGATGCTGGATGAAATATTCCAGGAGCTTGAACTCCCGATTGGTGACATCTTGTCGCTTACCTTCTTTATACACCTCGTGCCGCTTAAAATCGACTACCGCAACGCCAAAGCTGAATTTGCTTTTTGGGGTGGTGCCGTTGGTTTCCGGTATTCCTTTGGCTTTTGACTGAGCCAGTTCAATGCGATGCAAATTATCCTTAACACGCCCAATTAGCTCACGGATGCTGAATGGTTTGCTGAGATATTCATCCGCACCCGTTTCCGGTTTCGATTTATGATCTTTTCCGTTCGTATCGGCAGTCAGCATGATGATTGGAATACAGGCCCCATTGCCGCGAATATGCTCGCAAATTTCATATCCGTTCATCCCGGGCAATGTCGCGTCCAAAATAACCAAATCGGGACTTTTGTCGTTGGCAATTTTCAATCCATCCTGGCCTGTGCTCGCAGCATGAACTTCGTAGCCCTCATCTACCAGCGCAGTGTGCAGCCCCAATTTTATGGCTGCGTCATCTTCAATTACTAAAATTTTTTTTCTCATAGCACCTTCTCAAATGATAGTGGTTGATTGGTCAAATTCATCAGCGCGCGACAAAAGTCTTTCTACAAACTGGCGCTACTTCCCAAAATGGCTGCTTATAGCGCGTGCCATTTCATCGGGAACGGTGAACTTAAACAATGAAGCTCTCCAGGCGCGCACGCAATTGTTATCCGTCCACCATGGCCCGTTACAATTTGTCGCACCAGGCTTAATTCGCTTCCCACACACCATGTTAGACCGAATTAGATGTTGCTCGGCCGGGCAATTGGTTTATTGTTCTCGTTTCTGCGGTTAATTGAATCAATTCAGCAAAGATGGATCACTTCCAGTCATGTTTTGATCTGCACACACCCAGATTTTGGCAATGGAGTATTTCCAATGTGCAGACAATGGGCATGGATTCAGCATGCTTTATGTATAAGGCGATCCCAATTCGCTAATTACTGGCAAGCAAGCTGGCAAGGCTTCGAGCGCTACACCGTCCTGCAATGTGACGCACCGATCCAATGTTTGTTGAGCCAGTGCAAAAAATGTGTGCGCTCGCTCTGCGCTGCTGCCGCCGGTACGCGCAATTAGCTTGCAAGCCTTTTTGGTGACCAGCAGGACTGCGAGATACCACAATACTTCTCTGGCGCTGATCTGCTGCAAGGCATGCTCAGAATAACCAGACAGGAAATTATGGAAAATCTGCTGCCGCATCGCCTCCGTTACTCGACTTCGAGCACCTAAGGAATACAGTGAAGCGAGAAAGTTTGCAATATCATAGGCCGGATGGCCCATAGCCATGCTATCAAGGTCAAGCAATGCCAAGTTCTGTTCGTTCTGAAAAATATGGCTCAATTTGTACGAACCATGTAGCAGCACGGGAAAAGCGCATTTGACTGGCTTTACGCGATCAAATGTGCGCAAAAATGCAGATACGTCCGGGCACGACTCCGCAATAGCAGCTTGTATTAATACAGACCTTCCGTGCAGTCTGGCCATTTCGCCGCATTCAGAAATCTGTCTTTCGACCCGCATTTTGGCCATGTGAAAGTTGGCGAGCACCGCGCCGGCGGCATACATAGAAGACGATACTTCGAGGTCGGAGAGTTGCGCTTTCAGGCTGCTGCCTGCCATTTCATCCATCAAAACCGCATGTATTTGTCTGAACAATGCAATCGGTTTGGGAATATGCACAGCGAATCTGTATTGGCTACTGGACTCGCCAGCCTGCTGCGGTGGGAAAATCCGCGCCAGTGCAGTCAAATGGCAGTAGATCTGATCTGCTTTTCGTTCGTCACTAAAGAGTTTTGCGATGATGTTCACTGACTGCAGCGCTGCTGTGTTTTTATTTTGCAGTCGCAATGTGCAGCGCGCCGTTAATCGCTTGCCAGCAACAAAACGCAGTGGTTCAACAGTGACGCCTGCGATTTTCATGGCCTTTGCTGGTCCAAAACCGATATAGATGAACTTTTCAGACAATAGTATGGCAGAGAGTCGTTCTGTCAGTTTATCCCTTGAAGCAAAGTCGAGAGCAGGTGCGACCTGTCTCGTGGGATAGGGATTTAGAGAAAATTGACCAAAATGAAATGTTTTCTGATCTGAAAAGTGCGCAGATGAATGTAGGGATGCCCGGATTGCAGCTTCTGTGCTTGCAGCGTATGGCGGCAGGGCTGAATGGGCATGCGCGGGCAAGGGCGCGACCAGCCGTTGCTGGCTGGCTGCATCGATGGATGGGAGAGTCAGCGTATTCGTGTTCTTCTGTGCCATATTCCAAGGTGTTGTTCGTGTTGCGTGGCATGTGCGAAGATGATGATGCGAAATTGTTTTCCCGGGTAAATTCCGGGAAAGCATGGAATGCTATTTTCCATGCCAATAACCTTTTATGAATTACCCGCATTTTATATATGCATGCGGAAAAATCCAATCAATGAGAATGCGTTTTTATTGTGGAAATTTTGTCATAAACGCTCAGCCATTGCCGACGTTCACGTTCAATTGTCATTTTTGCAGCAGCAGCTTTGGCATTCCTGCCCAGGCGAGTCCGCAATTGTGCATCTTCGGTCAATTCGAGCAAGGCTTCTGCGATTTCTGTCGCCGAGCCTGCTTTTACCAGCAGACCATGTACACGATGCTGGATGATTTCCGGAATAGCACCACTGTTCGAGGCCACGATCGCTTTGCCCATCGCCATCGCTTCGAGCATCGAAAGTGGACAACCTTCTGAAAAGAGCGATGGAAAGACAGCAATATCAAGCAGTTGCAAGTAATCGGCGATGTCCGTATGTGCCACCCTGCCTGTCACGACTGTTCTGCCTTGCAAACCATACTTTTCAAACAATACTTCATGAGCTTGCCGGTCAGCCTCTTTAAAATAGTCGCCGATCAAAAGCAGGGTGAATGGCATCGCATCCTTTGGGGCCAACGTCTCGAGTGCTTTGCACAGGTAAACCAACCCTTTTTTGTAGCGAAAAAGACCGATGCTGCCGATGATCAGCCCGCCGAGTTTGATGGACGGCCTGGCTTTAGGCTTTAATGCCAAAACATCTATCCCATTCAAGATGGTTGATGACTTATGCGCAATTGGCGTGATGGTGCGGTCAGCAAAGTCGATCAAGCTGGTTGCGACCGAAGTGATGGCGTCTGCATTTCGCAGCGCCGTTTGGATGAATGGCAATCTCAGCGGATCAAAGGCGTATTTGCCCACATCATTACCACGAATGGATGTGATCACTTTCACACCATGCAACTTGCCAACCATTGCGGCGATGAAGCCTGCGGGGTAGAGAAAAAAACCGAGCAATACTTCGTAGCCGTGCTTTTGCTGCAAATGATTCAAAACATCGAACATTTCCCGGTGGTAACGGGTCAAATTCTCCGGCTCAGCAGCGCTGTTGTTCGTACCTGTGCCAGGACTGAATACCTTTGCGCGATGTACATGCACGCTGCTCTCGTGTGTGCTGACAATGCATTCGTCAAGCGGCAGAGCCGTGTCGTGCTTTTGTAAAAGCAGCACGTGCGTTTCGATCCCGCTTTCGGCCAGCAATTTGGCAACGCGAAAAGCTGAATGACCAAGCCCGCCAATTTGGGGCGGGTATTGGCTGGTAATGAGGCAAGTTTTCATGGCTGTATTGCGTTTTTCGATTTAAAATAATTGAAACCACCAACTGAGATTCGGAAACTATTCTCGCCAGCCAATCCGGCTTACTCGTGCGCAGCCATCAGGTAGCTGACAATTTGCACAACCTGCCGGGCATTGTGATCCCAGGTATGCCCCGCCAAAATCCATTCGCGAGCCCGCTGCCCCAATTTTTTGCGGCTATTCGCATCTTCAACAAGCTGAGTGACGACGCGCAGCAGATCGTCCACATCGCCTGGAGCAAAGAGTTTGCCTGTTTCACCCTCTTTGATGATTTCCTGAACCTGGCCGATTTGGGCCGCAACAACTGGTTTGGCCATCGCCATGTATTCAAATATTTTTAGTGGTGAAAAATAAAACTGCTCCATTGGCGCAAAAGGCGCAAGGGCAATATCCATCGCAGCGAGGTAACGGGGAACATCGCAATGGTGTACATTGCCCGTGAAAGTCACCGTCTCGGCAAGGCCATTTTTCACTGCGTTGGCTTGCAGCAATTCGCGCATCGGGCCATCACCAACAATCAGCAAGTGTGTATGCGGATGCGATGCATGGAGTCGTGCAAAGGCGAGTAGCAAAGATTCCAGGCCGTGCCAAGGCTTGAGACTGCCGATAAATCCGATCACGCATTTTTGCTCGAGCGAGAGTCGAGAGCGCACCTCAGCGCCATCAATCTGAGCACAAAAGCGCTCCGGATCGACGGCATTGGGCAGCACCGCGACGCGTTCCGCAGGCGCATTGCAGGATAAGGCAAATTCTTTTAGTGCGTTTGAAACTGCCAGCACCCGATCCGTTGAACACAAGATTTCGCGCTCGGTTGTGCGTGCCAATTCCCGCATCTCGAGGCCGCGCCAGCGTTGCTGTTCATCGGCCAAAGGTGCATTGATTTCCAGAATATGGGGTATTTTTAGCTCGCGCGCGATGCGTATGCCTGCCATGCCAAATAGCGCATAGCGTTCATAAATAAAATCGATGGTGTGCCGGCGAAAAAATGCCAGCGCTGATTCAAAGAGAGTGAGATTGTAAAGCTGGTTGCGCAGCTCCGGTTTTACCCGCGACTTTTTGCCCCGCAGATGGTCCCATTTATCCAACTCTGCGAGCATCCTGGCACGCAATGCTGCCTGCGGAACCTGCAAAAAAAACAGACCGCCAGTGTTGTCCTGTCGACCTTGAGGGTATTCGAATAATTTGAAAAATGGCGCCGGAATGGATGCGAGCTCATTCAAGCCTTTTTTGAGGGCAAATGCCTCACCCTTGCCGATATGCATGGCAGGGGAGACGATGAACACCTCGTGGCCGAGGCGCCGGAACGCGTTTACCATTTCGCGTACATGCGTCGAAGCGCCCTTATGGCCAAAGATGGGCACCCCAAAGTCTGCACTAATATAGCCGATTTTCATGCGGATTTTTGCTTTAAGCCTGCAGGATGCGGCTGTTTGGCGGAATCACTACTCAACCGCAATCTTGTTCTGTTCCCGGAGGGTATCACCATTGGTTGCAGCCTTGTTGTCATCGTCGACAAGATAGCCCGTTGTCAGCAGATAGGTGATGATTTTTTTTGCGCTTTCTTGAGGTGTCTCGACCTCGGTTTTGCAGACAACCTCTGGGTTCTCAGGCGCTTCGTACGGATCACTTACGCCGGTGAATTCTTTAATTTCGCCAGCCAGCGCCTTTTTGTAGAGGCCTTTGACATCACGCTCGATGCAGGCATCCAGCGAGGCATCGACGAAAACTTCGACGAAATTGTTGATCAATGTGCGGTTTTCTTCGCGGATGTTTTTGTAAGGAGAAATGGCAGCGGAGATGACAATGGCATCGTTGCGGGTCAACAGGTGGCAGACAAAGCCGATTCGCCGGATATTGGTATCGCGGTCTTCCTTGGAAAAGCCCAGGCCTTTGCTCAGATTGGTGCGCACAATGTCACCATCCAATATTTCCACACGATGGGTATATTCTTTCAACATCGGAACAAGGTGTTCGGATATGGTTGATTTTCCTGCGCCGGAGAGGCCCGTCAACCAAATGGTACAGCCTTTTGTGGCTCTTTTCATCGATTCGTTTCCTTTCGGGGATAGAAAGATTTTCCCTTTGAAGGGCATGCTTTAAAATTTGAAGAAAACATTGAGTGATCTGCAGACAAATCAGCTATTTGCAGTGATCCCCTGGATCAGCACCTGCGCCACTTCTGGCCGCGTAAATTGTGCCGGGGGGGCTTCGCCTCGTGAAAGCATTTCGCGCACCTGCGTGCCGGACAAAAACATGTGCTCGGATTTATCGTGCGGGCAAGTTTTGCTGGTAATCACCGTATCGCATTTTTTGCAATAGAAGGAGTGCTCGAAAAACAGCGGGGTGATGCCGAGCTCGTCGAGTTGGAACTGCAAAAAGATCTGCTGTGCATCGTAGGTGCCGTAGTATTTGCCGACACCGGCATGATCACGGCCGACAATAAAATGCGTGCAGCCATAATTTTTGCGGCAGATAGCATGGAAAATGGCCTCGCGCGGTCCGGCATAACGCATTGCAGCAGGAAAAACGCTCAGCAATACCCGGTCTTGCGGATAATAGTCCTTCAGCAGGCGCTGATAGCTTTCCATGCGCACTTCGGCAGAAATGTCATCAGATTTGGTCTCACCCACCAATGGATGCAGCAGCAGCCCGTCGACGATTTCCATCGCGCATTTTTGGATGTACTCATGCGCACGATGGATCGGATTGCGCGTTTGGAAGCCGACAACGGTCCTCCAGCCGCGCTCCTTGAATATTGCCCGCGTGCCTTCCGGATCGCGACGATGCTCGGGAAATGTGGCGCCAGCCGGGTGGTCGATCAGCCATATTTCGCCGCCCAGGTACACCTCGCCTTGACGTAGCAGCCTCGCTACGCCAGGGTGCGCCTCATCGGTGGTTCGATAGACCTGCCGGGCTTCCTGCAACTTGTCGTACTCGAATTTATCATCAACGCGCATGATTCCGAGAAGATGACTGGCTTTTTGTTCGTTCTGCGAAGGCGCTTCAACCAGCGCAACCTGCTCGCCTGCTTTGATCGAGCTGGCAAGCTCTTTTGCAACCGGCAGTGCGACGGGCAACGACCATATTTGACCGTTTTTCAACCTCATGTTGCTAATGACGCTCTGATAATCATCGCGACCCATGAAGCCCTTCAGTGGACTCATCGCGCCATTCGCGATCATTTCCAGGTCGGATATGCCGACATCGGTCAGGGCAATTTTTTTGAAATCCTTCGCGCGTGCCCTGGCCGCTTCGCGTTCTTCGCCCTGCAAAATTCGGTTAACCAGTTTGCCACCGTGGGGGATACTTTCGAACATAGCAGAATTCCTTAAATATGCTGTCTGAAATGGATGAAATTGAACAATAAATGTTTAAGAAGGAAGCCGGAAAATTTCATGGGGAGGTGGGTTGAAGTATGAAGTTTTTTAGGCAGAATTGGTGGTTTTTTGCCATTTGTGTTGCTTCTTTTCAAATCAGAAAAGTTGGTTTGTATAGGAACAGTGTTTATTTGCACAACTCTTCTGGATGCCATTGATAACAATGTAGTTGACAGAGGGGACCCTGCACAGCAAGCGCGCCGATATATTCTGTGCCAGCGCTAAATGCGTGCATAGACCACTGCTGCGCCTGGCTGGCGTCGGGACGTGTGCTGAGCAAAGCTGCTTGCTCACCCGGCAAAAACGACACATCGAAATTGCGCAGCGGGTGTGTAAGGCCTTCGCCAATCGCTTTGATGAAAGCTTCTTTGCGCGTCCAGCAATTGAAGAAGGCTTCATTCTTTTGCGATTCTGACACTTGCGAGAATTGTGCTTTTTCTTGTTCGGAAAAAAAGCGCCGGGCAAGTCGCCCGGGATCTGTAAGCGGACGTTTTATAAACTCGACATCGACACCGAGCTGGCGCTGCAGTGCCACCGCCAGCACAGCCATTTCCCTGGAATGCGATAGGTTGAAGGTGACCTCAGACGGATTTTGGCTGTCAACGATTTTGGGCTTGCCATGCTGCTGATATTCGAATCGGACCTCCTTCGCGCCGATGCGCAGATAGTGCGCCAGTATTGTCCGCAGCATGGCTCTGGCAACCAAAAATCGCCGTCGGTGAGGCGCAAATCGAAAGCGCTTGGCACGCTGTACTTCATCGTTTGAAAGCAGCAACTTTGCATGCTGGAGAGTGTTTTCCGGCTGCAGCAGCTCTGCCCGAAACAGGACCACATCTCCAAGTTCAGGCAAAACAAAAGCTTGCCTCGCATCACTCCATTTCTGTAGAGCAGTCATTGTTGTTGTCGTTTCATTATTGCATGTATCGAATCGCAATTGATCCGGAAGTCTACACTGATGATGCCAATTTTGTGGAAATCCGGCTCATTGCTGTACTCATTCGGTCTGTATAATGCCTTTGCCGCCTGAATGCAAGCGAAAACGTTTGAGCCGGGATGCGCTTTCAAAATACTTCCGGCCAAATCGACTATTATCGTATTTTTCAAATGTCATGTCCGATGCATGTTTCTCGCTTTCTGAGAATTCCGGCTGAACATAAAGCTACCGTTGGCTTCTCGTGATTGGTATTTTTCGCGAGCAGCCAATAGCGCTTTGCATGTTGAAACGAGATGAAAATTTGATCAGATAAATTGTTTTTGAGAATCGCTGCAATATATATGAGACATGCTTTTAGGTAAGGCGAACAGCGCGCAAGCATAAAGGTTCCTCGGTATGAAACCGCAGTCGGCCAAGTAAGTTATTTTCCAGCGAAAGTCAGGCGTCGCACCGGGCGTCGGGATGGCACTTTTTTATGCTGCAGGATATTCATCCATTGTGTTTGGATTTCCAACGCGCGATCAAAATTTCCAATGGCCTTGCGATCGAATCTCTTGTAGCTGTTGTACATTTTTCCCAACAAAAACGACGCTGCATACCACGCCATGCGTTTGCGATTTAACTCCCAGGGCACCAGCCGAAAATAGCTCTCCTGAAAAGCACTTGCGGCTCGTGACAGCATTTGCCGCGAGTAGCCATGCGTCAGTTCCATGAATTGTAGAGATGTGATAAGCTCAACCACATCGTACAGGGGGTCACCGCATGATGTGGAGTCGAAATCCAACAATGCGACTTCGTTCCCACTTGCGATAAATTGCTCCAACCGAAGGGCGCCATGGATTGTAACAGTTGGAATATACTGCAGCCGCAATGATTGCTGGACTTGCAGCAAACAGTCGAGCACGTTTTCCATATGATCGCGGTGCTGTGGCAGCAACCAGCCAAGCATTTTGGCATCTTCAATTGCATTACGACTCACTGTTATAAAGTTAAATTTGTCCGGCAAATCTTTTACCGCGGTGGTATGCATGCGCGCCACCAACTCGCCGATATGGGCGAAAAGCACTTCCCAGTTGGCATACTCCAGCATACTGACCAAAGGCTGGCCGGGCCATTCCTCCTGCCAATATGTATTGGCCTGATCGATAAAAAGAATCGGGCGCGGTATGTTGAGCATCTCATCGAACTGCTGGTGCATTTGGTTGAGGGTACGGTAGTGTGACAAGGCGTGGCCATCGTGGTAGGTTTTGCTGTAAAATCTCAGATTTTCGATAGCACCAGCCTGATTTCGCAGCTGTACATGAATGCGCAGTACGCAGCGCCTGCCGGGCAGATACTTGACCGGTGTGACGCTCGCATCAATACAGCGCCAGCTTAAATTATAGCCGAATTTGCTGAGGTTTTCGCTGACAAAACTGCAGATAAATCCAGGGTTGGCAGCAATGCGCAGACTGGGCATTGCCGGGTCATTTGGGAATGTCCAGATCACTAAATCCCATTCTTCCCACAACTGTACCGCAGGCCAGAATCCATTTGCCAATTCGCCTGTTTGCTGTGCGCTCTCAAACTGACGAGTCGCTTGGCCGGGTTTGACCATTTTACCGATAAAGAATTGCTCAGAAGTCGTGCCGAATTGGCCGTTCATGTTGATGCGAAAAAGAACACGACATCTTTTGCCTTTCCGGTGGTGAATACGCTCTATGGTGCAACGGTTTGGCATCAGTCTGTGCGATGAAAGATGATCTGCCAGCTTGAATTTAAATTGCTGCAACAGCAGCTCAGGATTGAGCAGTTTTTCGAGATGAGGTAGTTTGGCGTCGATCACGATGTTTTCCTGTACTTCAATTCAAATGTTGTTTCATCGATTAGGCGGCGAACAAGTTGCTGCCTAATCGATGAAATGCTAAAATCCTTCGATTTTGGTGTTTTCGCGCAAGGTCACTCTTACACCAACTACCTCCAAAATTTTAGCATTCTGGTCCAATGCAGTGATGTAACCCTGCAATTCAGGGTAGTGAATGCCTTCTGGCTCCTGCAGCTTTAGCTTTTCCGGCTTGAAGCCGGCTTGCCTGCAATACCTGCCTTTCAGCTTGATAATTTCGCCGATCCGCAGGCTTGGCAGACCGATTTTTTGTGCTGCAATGCCTTGGACAGCAACTTCAGCATCCAATTGCAGCGAAATGTTCATCACAGTAACGGCGCGATTTTGCAGACAGAGGTCCTGAAGTTTGCCTTCAATAACCTCGTGTTGGCCTGCACGCCGGATTTTGACTTTGTGGGCAATAAAATCGCTGTTTTCAGCCATGCCCTTGATTTTGACCCACTGGCCTGTTTTTAAGGCGGCAAAGTTATTCATCAACAAATCCTCAATAAACTTCATTGGTGTTGAGCTGATTCACGCAAGCAACACCCTGCTCAATCATCTTATTCATTTTGTTTTGCCAACCAGCCTGTTGCAGGCGCAGGCATTTGCACGCTCGGCGGATATGTGTTATCGCTTCGTACACGGGCGCGCGCGAGGCAATTCCCGGCCCCATCATCGCAGCGTACTCGCTTAGAAAAGCCGCAATCCAATCGTGCCATTCCGGGTGGCGGCTCGCTTTACTTTTCAGAAAAACCAACAGATTGCCAAGGTCTGCTGCCGGATCGGCAACGCAAACTGCATCGAAATCGAGTAACCATGCCCGGTCATGATCGATGTGAACCTGGCCGAGATGGAAATCACCGTGGATCGTGGCAAATTGCATGTGCCGATTCTGCGCTTCAAACGCTCTGGCATTTTCAATAATAAATTCGATTTTCGCTGCCACTTCCGGGCAGGCCCGGCACAAATCCGGGTAACGCGGATGGCAACGCTGCAACAAATCGTCGATCGCAAAGGGTTCGGTGCATACCGCCGGTGCTCGATGCAAGGTGGCGATTACATGAGCCAACAAGCGTATCGTTTTTGCATTTGAAGCATTTTGCTGCAATACGGTTTTGGCTGGTTCGCCCGGAATTTCCTGCTGTAGCAAAAGACAGAGGTCCGGCAAAAAAGCAATCGGTTCCGGCATGCTCACGGCAGAATCTGTGGAGCCGAACAGGCCACTTCGCCACAGCTTCTGCATGTGCTGAAAAACACCTTCGCCAACGCCAGCCTTGTAGACCTTGCCAATCAGCCGCCAATCGCTATTTATGGCATGCCTGTGGTCAAGCAGATCGACAATATAGCGAATGACACAGCGCTGACTCCTGCGACGCAAAACTTCGAGCCGCACGCCAGCGCAAGACCAGTTCGGCCCGAATCGTCTCAACGCCAAATTGGAAAAAACGGCACGCATAGCCTGTTCATTTAGCGCAGTTGCGAGCGTAAAAAGCGTGCCGTGTTGCGCTGTGAGTCCGAATTTTTCTGTTAGCGACTCCATATCAGCTTACCACTGCCCACGCGAATAATGTCGATGCGATCATTCGATCTCGCACAAGACAGCTTCAGTGTTGCCCGGCACACTGCTATTGGAAGATCGCTTGATATCCACAAGGGTCGAAACCAGGCCAATATTTTCTCCGGATAGCGCTGCATTCAGAAATTCGGCAATCAGTTTAATATTTCGGGCATGATCAAAATCCTGCTGCACTTTTTGTAAAGCAGCTTTTCTCATTGCATTGCGGAGCGATGAATTTTGCAGCACCGAGATGAGCATTTCAGCCAAAGCTTCCGGATTTTTTGGTTCGACCAGCATGCCTGTTTTGCCATGCGTAATCAGTTCAGGAATGCCGGAAATGCGCGTGGCCACAACAGGCGTTGCGGTTGCCATCGCTTCAACCAGCACATTCGGAATTCCATCGCGGTCGCCATTTGTCTGCACTTCACAGGCCAGGGCAAACAAGTCAGCTCTTTGATAAAACGTCAGCAATTCCTGTTGCGATTTCTCGTTGTGTAAATGAACATTTTTTTGCAGGTTCAGCCTGTCAATTTGTGCCTGTAATTCTTGGCGCAGTTCACCTCCGCCAACGATATCGCATTCGAATTCAATCCCTTGCTCGCGTATGATTTTCAGTGCCTGCAGCAAAGTCGCGAAGCCTTTTTTGGCGACAAGGCGCCCGACCGAGAGAATGTGCGGCTTCTTCCTGGTCCTGTGGATTTTTCTATGTGGCGAAAACATATTCAGATCGATGCCGTGGTAAACGCGAAACACCGGCGCGGCTTCACCGACGATGCTGATGAGGTGCCGCCGATTGTACTCCGTGCAGGTCACTGCAAATTTTGCGTTCCAGATTTTGCGGGTGAGAAATTCAATATCACCCTGCAAATAGATGTCTTTGGCATGCGCGCTGAAGCTGTAAGGAATGCCTGTCAGCATTTTGACAAAATAGGCTACCGTGGTTGGCCCGTGGCTGAAGTGGGCGTGGAAATGCTGTACAGGTGCAGAAGACAATTTATCGTGCACTAAAATTCCTGCCTGTGCAAAGCGCTTGATGGTCGAAACGCTCTGCCGGCGCATGCTTCGGCTGAACGCAACTTTGAAAGCGTGCCAATAATTTTTGGGCGTTCTTCGCCAGAGCCGAATATTTGTCGAAAGAAAGTACAAAATATTCGGCCAGAATTTATCCGGGAGATAGGTTACGCCTGCATTGATTTTTCTCACCTGACCGTGAATGATTCGCTCTCCGGGATTTCTAAGAGCAAAAATATGGATTTCGAATCCTGACTTTTCGAGCAATGCTATTTCATTAGCAATAAACGTTTCGGAAAGGCGTGGGTATCCTTTGAGTAGAAAGCCGATGGTATTGCGATTTCCTGATGGCATGTTATGAAATCCTGGGTTGTGCTGTCTTGACTGGAAATTCAGGAAATATCAAATTCAATGTTTTGCATCGCGCAGAATATACCTCACAGGATTGCGCCTGCCTGAATAGAGACGTTTTGCATTTCTTCGAGCAGAAAGGATGAAACCGTTTCGGCTCCTGTCAAATTGGGTGTTGGCAACATGGCCAATCCGGATTTCGAATTGAGTTTTTTCGCGACCAATTCCGCCAAGCCGGTTGCGCACAGGTTTTGTGGATGAATGGCGTCGAGCCAGCCGTGCTTTGAAAATATGTCGCTTCGCATGGACTGCTCTGCGCTTGGCCCTGGACGCGGAATGACGATAGCGCTTTTTTGGAAACGCATGATTTCGCTGACGGTGTTATAGCCCGCCATCGATAGCACCAGATCGGCACGATGCAATTCGTCGATGATATCCTGTCTGCCGGATACGAATTGCACAGGCAGGTTGACGGCTTTTTTTTGCAATTTTTCTTTCTGTATTTTTCCAATAAAAGGCCCGGTTGCGAGTACGGCGTGAAAGCGGATTTTCGGCGGCAGCATACGAACTGCATTGAGAAACAGCTCCATAAAATTGCCAGCATCCGCGCCGCCGGTCACCAGCACTGTTTTACCATCTTTCGCGGCAGGGTTTGGAGCATTCCGCCGCCTCCGTTCTAATGACGCCTCTCGCGCGACATAGCCACAATATCGCGCTTTGCTGCGGACAGCTTGGGGGAACTCATACACTGCGTCCGTTGCGAATACGGTTTTACATCCATAAATATAAATGTTGTCGTAAAATTCTTCAACGGCTTCAAACGCGCCTTCCTTTTGCCATGTGTGTGTGACGACCTGCGGGGCATCAAGAATATCGCGCAGTCCCAGCATAATTTTGGCTTCGGGGCGATGACGCTTGAGTGCTCGGAGCGGCTTGCGCAACTCTCCGAGTACACCGTGCGGCATGTGATCGACCAAAAAAAGATGTGGCCTGAACTTCAGCACGATCTCTTCAAGCATCTGGGTGCGCAAATCCAACACATCCCGGCAAGACATCGACAAGCAGTACGGGCGCCAGATACCGGAATTAATCTTAACCAGAGTCGGCAGCTTGATGAAGTCACAGTTTGGCGGCAACTGAAAAAAAGGCGCTACCGGCGAATCGACAATCATCAATATTTCTATGCCGGGGCATCGCTTTTGAAGCTGTTCGCTGATATTCAGGTTGCGACGCAGATGCCCCAAGCCATAACCATCCTGCGAATAAAGCAAAATGCGGCGTTTGCCTGAATTTGTTTTGCTCATAATATCAGTTCAACTCAATGCCGGAATCGCCCAGCAACCAGCTGGAAATATCCAGCCTGTTCGTGGCGCAGGGAATAATGCATAAATTAGCTGCTCATTCCCTTTATTTTCAGTCCTTTGAAAATATGGAAGTGTAAGCGTACGCACATTACGCTAAGATAAGATGGGAAGAATGGACCTTTTTAAAAAGGCAATATCATTGTGATGTGTATTTCATTCCCATTCCCGAGAACCTTTATCCAAGATGCAATCCTGCTGGGAAAGTCGCGCCCGCCATTTGCATGGCGTTTGAATGAAAATCTTTATGTTTTTTGTTAGTTTAGCTAACAATATACCGACAAAACCATCCGATTGAAGAAAGTTGGGTCGGTCTTTTGCTCTCTACCGTTTTAAATCCAAAGCGCGCACTGCCCGTGGATGGGTGGTCTTTGTCCGCTCTTCTGCTCCAAAACCAGGCAGGTGATCAACGCACGGTTATATGCGGTCTGCGAGGACATGTGCGGCAATTGCTTGGAACGATGGCAATTGCCGCAGCTTCAATTCTACCGGATCAGGGAGAGTTTTTGTGTCAACCGGCCATGCTTTGTTTGCAGCACATAAAAATAAATACCAGTCGCAGCATCTTTGTTGGAATCATTGCGTCCGTCCCAATTGACCGCATGCACTCCAGCCCCTTGAAAGCCTTGCTCGATGGCGCGGACAAGCTGGCCAAGGCGATTATAGATATACAAGGTCACCTGCGCACCAGTTGGAATGGAGTAGGTCAAGCGTGTTTGGGCATTAAAAGGATTCGGATAATTTGCCAGCAAGGCGAAATCGGCTGGTCCCGATTCAATTCCCTGCTGTACGCTCGAAATTGGCACATATTCAAAAGCCCCGATATCCGGCGCCGCGCCGAGATAATCATTATCGGTTAAATTGAGCACGGTATCACCTTGCCAGACAAAAAAGGACACACCGCCATCGATGCCGAGGCTGCCGGTGTCGTAGTGCAAATCGACGGTGATCGAGGGAGCCACCGTCATAATGGTGGCAGAATCGACATTGCTGGCTTCGAAATCGGTGCCGTTGTTCCAGAGCAGACCATGCGCCACAATGGAAGCGCCATCGATGTGCTTGAGCGCGGTCTTTTGGGTGCTGATGATGAGATTGTTGAGTGCGACGATGTTGTCGCCTCCGGTCACGCCGTACTGGTTGGCGACCAGTGTGTTGTTGAAGAGATAGATGCGGTCTTTCAAGCTGGCGGCTGCAAAGTTTTCTTCGTTGGCGCTGCTGTCGACCATACCGATGGCTGCAGCGGCATTGCTGTCGATGGTGTTGTATTCGAAGAAGAACACTCTTTCCATCAGCAGACCGTCGTCGATGAGTTGGATGCCATCCTGTCCGTTGGCGGTGATCTGGTTGCGGCGCACACGATAGATCAGTGGTTGTGCGGTTTCGCTGAGTCGAATCTGAATGCCGTCGTTGCCGTTGTTGCGGATGATGTTGTTTTCTATGGTGATGTCGAGCTGCCGGTGCAGATCGATGCCTTCTTCGCTGTTGTTTTCGATGCGGTTGAAAGCGCAGGTGCCACCGCTGCCGGGCTCGTAATCGACGCCATCGCCGCATTGAGAGATGTGATTGTGCCGAATGTCGATAACGGCGCTGGTGATGATGCCGTCGCTGGCGTTGCGGATGGAGAAGCCGATGATTTTGGCGCCGCTGGCGGCTGCGTCGACGACGATGGCTGGGCCGCCGTCGCCATCGATGATGGTCTGCTCGATGAGGGAGCTGTCGTTGCTGGAGAAGAATTGCGATGCCAGGATGATGTTCTTGCTGATGCGCATTTCGCCGACATACTCACCGGGTGCGACCAGAATGGTGTCTTCATCGATGCTTTTGTTGAGCGCTTCCTGCAGGGTGACAAAATCTCCCGGCACGTGCAGGATGCCGGGATCGTGCTGGTTGAACTCGAACGCGCCGATATCCGGCCCCTTGCCGATAAATTGATCGCCTGGGATGCTCAAAACAGTTTCGCCATCCCAGACGAAAGAGTCTGTGCCCTGATTGACACCGGGCCCGCGGCTGGTGTAGTGATAGGTGTTGTCGAGATTTGGGGCACTGCTGATAATGGTGGCAGAATCGACATTGCTGGCTTCGAAATCGGTGCCGTTGTTCCAGAGCAGACCATGCGCCACAATGGAAGCGCCATCGATGTGCTTGAGCGCGGTCTTTTGGGTGCTGATGATGAGATTGTTGAGTGCGACGATGTTGTCGCCTCCGGTCACGCCGTACTGGTTGGCGACCAGTGTGTTGTTGAAGAGATAGATGCGGTCTTTCAAGCTGGCGGCTGCAAAGTTTTCTTCGTTGGCGCTGCTGTCGACCATACCGATGGCTGCAGCGGCATTGCTGTCGATGGTGTTGTATTCGAAGAAGAACACTCTTTCCATCAGCAGACCGTCGTCGATGAGTTGGATGCCATCCTGTCCGTTGGCGGTGATCTGGTTGCGGCGCACACGATAGATCAGTGGTTGTGCGGTTTCGCTGAGTCGAATCTGAATGCCGTCGTTGCCGTTGTTGCGGATGATGTTGTTTTCTATGGTGATGTCGAGCTGCCGGTGCAGATCGATGCCTTCTTCGCTGTTGTTTTCGATGCGGTTGAAAGCGCAGGTGCCACCGCTGCCGGGCTCGTAATCGACGCCATCGCCGCATTGAGAGATGTGATTGTGCCGAATGTCGATAACGGCGCTGGTGATGATGCCGTCGCTGGCGTTGCGGATGGAGAAGCCGATGATTTTGGCGCCGCTGGCGGCTGCGTCGACGACGATGGCTGGGCCGCCGTCGCCATCGATGATGGTCTGCTCGATGAGGGAGCTGTCGTTGCTGGAGAAGAATTGCGATGCCAGGATGATGTTCTTGCTGATGCGCATTTCGCCGACATACTCACCGGGTGCGACCAGAATGGTGTCTTCATCGATGCTTTTGTTGAGCGCTTCCTGCAGGGTGACAAAATCTCCCGGCACGTGCAGGATGCCGGGATCGTGCTGGTTGAACTCGAACGCGCCGATATCCGGCCCCTTGCCGATAAATTGATCGCCTGGGATGCTCAAAACAGTTTCGCCATCCCAGACGAAAGAGTCTGTGCCCTGATTGACACCGGGCCCGCGGCTGGTGTAGTGATAGGTGTTGTCGAGATTTGGGGCACTGCTGATAATGGTGGCAGAATCGACATTGCTGGCTTCGAAATCGGTGCCGTTGTTCCAGAGCAGACCATGCGCCACAATGGAAGCGCCATCGATGTGCTTGAGCGCGGTCTTTTGGGTGCTGATGATGAGATTGTTGAGTGCGACGATGTTGTCGCCTCCGGTCACGCCGTACTGGTTGGCGACCAGTGTGTTGTTGAAGAGATAGATGCGGTCTTTCAAGCTGGCGGCTGCAAAGTTTTCTTCGTTGGCGCTGCTGTCGACCATACCGATGGCTGCAGCGGCATTGCTGTCGATGGTGTTGTATTCGAAGAAGAACACTCTTTCCATCAGCAGACCGTCGTCGATGAGTTGGATGCCATCCTGTCCGTTGGCGGTGATCTGGTTGCGGCGCACACGATAGATCAGTGGTTGTGCGGTTTCGCTGAGTCGAATCTGAATGCCGTCGTTGCCGTTGTTGCGGATGATGTTGTTTTCTATGGTGATGTCGAGCTGCCGGTGCAGATCGATGCCTTCTTCGCTGTTGTTTTCGATGCGGTTGAAAGCGCAGGTGCCACCGCTGCCGGGCTCGTAATCGACGCCATCGCCGCATTGAGAGATGTGATTGTGCCGAATGTCGATAACGGCGCTGGTGATGATGCCGTCGCTGGCGTTGCGGATGGAGAAGCCGATGATTTTGGCGCCGCTGGCGGCTGCGTCGACGACGATGGCTGGGCCGCCGTCGCCATCGATGATGGTCTGCTCGATGAGGGAGCTGTCGTTGCTGGAGAAGAATTGCGATGCCAGGATGATGTTCTTGCTGATGCGCATTTCGCCGATATACTCACCGGGTGCGACCAGAATGGTGTCTTCATCGACGCTTTTGTTGAGCGCTTCCTGCAGGGTGACAAAATCTCCCGGCACGTGCAGGACACCGGGATCGTGCGGCGGATCGGGTTCCTTGTATTCATAGGCTCCCATATCCGGCGCGATCCCGGAGTACTGATTTTGTGGAATCTGCAGAACAGTTCGGCCCTTCCAAACAAAAAGATCCGTGGCCTGGTTCACCCCGGGACCGGATCCGCGATAACGAAAATTGTCGTCGAGGTCAGGCGCATCATGAAAAGTGGTTTTTGAATCGTACTTGCAATAATCAAAATCGTATGGATTGCCGCTCATTAAATTGTAGGCAGCCATCGAATTGCCATACACATGACGCATGCCAACGGTTTTATGATCGATGATAATGTTATTGATCGTGAGCACATTGTCGCCGCCAACGACGCCATAGCTGTTGCTGGCAATCGTATTGTTGAAGATTTGCACCGGGTCTTTGATGGCCGCAATTTCATATTTTTCAAAGAGATTGCCCCAGGCCATCATGCCGATTCCAGCTGTACCGTTTTTGTAAATCAGGTTGTGCTCGATGAGAAAAGAACGATTCGAGATACCGGGATTTTCGACAAGCTGGATGCCATCATGCAAATTATTGTGAATGATATTGCGCCGAATGATGTAGTTGATGGTGGTGCCTGTATAATTTTGTAGCTGGATTTCGACACCATCAGCGCGATTGTAACGCATGATATTGTCTTCGATAATGATTGAACACTGGTCATCGATGTCAATGGCTTCCGCAACGCTGTTCTCGATCAGATTGCGCGCACAGATGCCGCCGCTGACTGCGCTGTAATCGATACCATCACCGTTCTCTGTAATGTGATTATCAGCGATGGTGGTATTTGATGCCTGCACTTTGATGCCATCCAGCCCATGGGTGACTTTCAGCCCGATAATTTTGCTGCCGATACCACCGGATTTGATCCAAATAGTAACTTCGTGTTCGCCGCCGCCATCTATTATGGTTTTGTCGATGTCGTTGCGATCACCCGAGATGATATAGCGCGATGCGAGTACGATCCGCTTTTGAATCAGTGGCCGCTCAAAATAGACGCCCTGCGCCACCATGACCGTATCGCCGCGATAGGCTGCATCGATGCCCTGCTGGATGGTCGGATAATCTTTGGGAATGCTGATGACTGATGCGTGCAGATTGGAGAGTGAGCTGATCAAGCAGATGAATGCACTGAGAACAGGTAAGAAGCGGTTTCGTGATGCCATGTCAGTTTACCTTTTCGCTAGGGACTGGAAAATGATGTATTTTGAAAGCAGAGTGTGCTACCTGAAGCAGCGGGCTTCCCTTCCAAAATCGTTTGCAAAATCCCTATTGCGAACGGCAAAACTGCAGAAAGGATGAATCAGCCAGATTTGGACGACTGTTTGCGCTCAATACAACAATCGGTGAATGCCATTAACATACTTTGAGTTGCGCGACAGCCGGAATGGAAATGAGCGCGAGATGTGCTCAGCCGTCGGATCGCCTTTTTTGTCGTATTTCAGTTCGATGACAATGTTGTCGTCATCTTTCGAGCAATGCAGGAACGTATTTTTTGTCGAATGAATGCGATAGTAGTGCAGTTCCGTGTCGACAGTGATTCGATAGTTTCGGTCGGCTGTTTGAAAGTATTTGCGTTTGTAGCGGTTTAGCAGCGCCGGTTGCAGCGTTAGCAGGTCGAGACCGACCAGATCAGGAATATCGGATTGCCGGAATACCTCGTGCAGGCTTTTGAGAGTAAAATTTTGGTCGAGAGTGAAGTCCTGTAAAAGGTAGGACTCCTTTTTGCCCATCAGGCCGTTTTTGATTTTGAGTTCGAGAATAGGCTTTTCAATGCGGCCAAAAAGATCGCCATACCAGCGAATGCGGCATTTGACGCGATGCTGCATGCCGTCGATATTGGCATAGAAATTTTTCATGCCCAGCGAGTCGAAATAGATATTGTTGACGTAGCGCGCATAGTAGATTTCGCTGAACATTGCCGGATGCAATTTGATGATCGACTCGATTTGCGACGGTGTAAGTTCAGGCGCAACAAACTTACGTTCGTAGCGATAATCCTGCAATTTTGTGTAGCCTTCTTTTTGCATTTTGTAAAATTCTCTTACCTGAAAATTTTTTGTTATATCAACATTTTATATGTTTGCAAGATGATGAAATTGTACCTGGAATCAAAGACCTTTTTCCCTGGCAAAAACGTTTGAGTCCATGCTGCAGTTAGATCAGTTGGTGCCGAACCAGGAACCGAAAGAACGGAATTTTTTGCTCGAACGCATTGACGACCTTGTTGTATTTGGGCGTCAGGTCACGCTGGATATCCGGAAATTGCGCGCGGATGGCTTCGGTAATTTTGCTGCCGATTTTGTCCATATAGGCCCGGGTGTATTCGTCGGCATCGGTGTAGGCGATTTCATTGAGTTCCGGCTCAAGTTCGGTGAACCGAATACGCGCCCACAGTACTTCGCTGCTGACCTCGTCAAGCGAGATCGACATGAACGGGCTGTTGTTATGGTTGATGTAAATGCGGCGTCGGCGCTGCTCGTTGGTGACAACAGGCTGCAAGTCCTGTGCATTCAGGCCGAGCTTGGCAACGGTTTCCTTGAATTCATCGCGTTTGGAGCGCTTGACGATGCCAATCGCCGGGTGCTTGTCGTCCATCGACTTGAACTTATGCGGGTAGTCGATGCCGAATTTGATTTCGCCACGATGAAGGGCATTGCTGGAGATGTTGTTGATTTTGACCTGCATCAACTCTTTGCCGCTTTTGTTGTCGTTCGGGTCGCTGACATTGGTGCGTCGACGATGCCGAACCCCGGATTGCATCGCATGCAATTTTAAATCCGGCGTATCAAAATAGGTGTCGACGAAAAGTTCCTCACTGTAAGTCGCTTCCAGCGAAGCATCGATCGCTTGCAACCGGTCGGGATTTTCGACAAAGCTTTCGCGCAGGAAATCCCAAACTTCTTCGGTGCGGACGATAGGCACTGTCAGCTTGTCTTCGCTTTCGATGCGCATATCGGCGTGGCTAAAGCCTGTATTTCCGGCTTGTATCGTATCATCATTGGTCAGAGAATCAACTGCTGGCTCGGAACACCCAAAAAACACCACACCGATCAGCAGAAGGATTTTCGAAAAAGCGAAATGTTTTTTCATCCTATCCTCCCGGAGATTTTATCATTGCCGTTCTGTTATAAAAGACAGTCTGTAACGGCCTGTCTTTGGAAGGCGAGTCCTGTTTTGCTACTTTTGAATCAGAGCACTGCGTGACAAAACATGAAAGCTAATCAGCCAAATTGCATGCAGGATTTTTAGCGGTCGCTCTAAGCTGAATATGTACGCGCATGGCTGCCATCCTGCTGATGGCTGCGTCGGGCTTTTGATCAGGACGCTGGTTCGGCAGCAAGGTTGCCCCGCCCAACTCCATGAAATATTTTTGTGCCGTTACGAAATCGATAGTGCGACCAAATCAAAGACTTCACTTCCGCTTCAACCTCATTTGTATTGCGGTTGCCGTCCACCACAACCATTCGCGGAAAACGCATTTGCAAAGCGAGATATTTTTGGCGCTGCTGTTTCGGCCAATCTGGTGTATCGATGAAAATCACCAGATCCGGTTTTGGCATGTATTTACCGAAAAACGTGTCGCGGGAATTTTGCCCAAAAGTATAAGATTGTCTGGTCATCCAGGCATCGAGAAAATGACGCTCGAGCAGCACGAACCGCCCCTGCGAGCGCTGGTAGCGAGCTGAAAGCGATTGTCTCCAATGCACTTCCGGCTTTTTGTTAATAGTTTTTTCGCGAAGTGCTTTGCCATTCGGTTCAATCTGTGAGAAGTGGCCATTCCCTGCAAAGGCTGGCTGAATAGCCTGTTCGCGCAAACGCAGAGAAGCGATCTGGCCGGAACCGATGCCAGCCAAGGTGCGCATGCGCAAAGTATGATCTTGCTGCAAACTGTTTGCAAGACTGGACTGCACCACACCATCGGAAGTTAGCAGCGCCACCGAGATGCCGCGCCGCCACAGGATTTTCGGTAGTGTAGCGATGGCGTGCGTGGATCGGCCGGTCGCTTTTTGTAGCAAAGCTTGCAGCGGTGTGGTGCGCAGAAGCTGCCTGTGCAATTTTTTCTGCTGCGACAACAAATGCGGCCAGTCGCTGGTTGCCAGCGCTTTTTTGAGCAATTGCGGTGTGATGGCCGGTGCCAGAATGCGGCTCACCAGTTCGTCCAAGTGGGCTGCCGCAGCCGGATTTTCGGCAATTTCTTTCCATGCTTTGCGCAACTGCGCGATGGCGACTGTGTTGAATACACCGCGATCGAGCAGAGCGTGTAGCAGCAATGTGACCAGTGCATGTTGCGGCGCCAGCACGTAAGCGGAATCGCGCTTTTGCCGGAATTGCAGACACTCGTGCGCCAAAGGCACACCAATGTGCGGCTGCGAACTGCCATAATGCAATTCGCTGACGATTTCGATTTGGAGCCAACTGCAGGCAGATTGCACAAAACAGATGAACACAGTACCGTTCGCAACTTGCCGGTTCGGCAGCCTGGCAAAGCCGAGTTTTGACAGCACGCATGTCAGCTTTTTGACATGCGCCGGATCGAGCAGCAGCGCCATTTCAGTGAGATGTGCTGTGCCGGATTTCTGGTCGCTGCGCAGCACGGCATAGTGGATACCGGCATGCTGCAACTCGGAAAAAATATCGTGCAGTTTGCTTGTCATTTTAAGAACTGGGATTGTTGAAAAACCAACGGATGTTGCTCTGTGAAGGGTCAGCTTGGGGCTCAAAATGATGTGAGCCGACTGATTCGCGCAGGGCCATTTCATTTATCATTCGCTTAAATGCTGTGAATACTTATAAGCATTCGAGGCGTTTTGAAGAAAAATTTCTGATGGTGAACAGTGCTTTTGGCGGAGTTGCATGCAAGCGGCGGGCGTGCTTTACTATCCCCTCTTCGCATCGTGCGAAAGCGAGATATTTTACATTGCTGCGTCACTTCGATTGCTTTGTACAAAATGGCCGTGTGCCCGAGCGCAACAGCAGATGCGCATGTTCTTCAGGAAGGTACCGATGAGCTCGAAGTGACGCAGGCAAGGCTCAGCGTAAGAGCAGCATTTTGCTGCTGGCCTGCAACTCACCAGCGCGCAGAAAGCAGATGTAGATGCCACTGGCCAGGCCATCAGCACGGAAAGGCAGGCTATAGCGGCCGGCTGCTTTGTGCCCGTTCAGTAAAACAGCGACTTTTTCACCCAAAACTGAATAGATGGTCAGCTCAACAACAACATCTTGCGGCAAATCGAAACGGATGTTGGTTTCGGGATTGAACGGATTGGGATAATTGCCGAATAGGTAGAAGCGGCGCGGCACTGCCGGATCATGCTGTTCTGCGATTGCTGTCGGCATCCCAAGCTCGGCGACGGTTGCGAAAACACCCGTGCTGAACGTGAATACATCGGTTTTAAGCATGCCATCCGCGAACTCGCCGTCGAATGCGGTCGCGTTGCTGAACAGACTGTCGTCGGCGAACAGAAGCCGCAATTTGCTGCTGTCTGTCAGCGCCACATCGTGCAGGTCGAAAAACAGCCTTGTCGCCGGGCTTTCCTGCGGCTCCAGCCACCAAACCCGGGCAAGCCGGGTGCTGTAGCCTTGCGTCGCCAGCGTTGAATCGAACTGGAGTGCGTTATTGTTGTGTCCGAAAACCAGCGACGTGTTGCCGGGCAAAGTATCGGGCTTCACCGTCAAAATGGAAGAAGTACTGGAATCTTTTGTGGCCCAGACAGCCCGCAAATCATAAAGCTGTGGCAGATTGGCGCTCACGAATGGCACGGTTGAAGCTCGCCAGGCTGCCGTGGTGTCCATGTTGGTCAGATAGCCGTGATTTTGGCGCTGGCTGGAATCGATCACAGTCGCGCCGCTGCTTTCATCAATGCGCCAATAGCCGCGCAAATTGTTGAAATTTGGGTGCGTCGCTGTGATTTTTTGATGCATCCAATCGCGGATGGTGCTGGAATCGAGTGCGGCTGCAAAGATGCTGACTTCATCGATTTGACCGGCAAATGGAAAGTACAAATCCGGGCGCAAACCAAATTGCAGCGCCGAACCATTTTCGATGTTCAGGCGACCAAAAATCGCACGGTCTGCAAGCGTGCCATCGATAAAAAAGGCCATACCCGAATCATTGACGACAGCGGCAAGATGGTGCCAGCTCCCATCACTGACTGGCGCACGGCTAGATGTGGGATAAAATGTGTTCGCATGCCAGAGTTGAAAGACCACATCGCCATCCGGAGCATCGAGAAAAATTTCATAGCCAGCACGATTGACATTGCCGCCGATTTCCTTGCTGAGAATGATACCATAATTCGTCGGCAAGGCTGTCGTTCGCATCCAAAGGCAAATAGTGAAATTGCCGCTGCCAATATCGAGCTCGCCAGTGGCCGGATCGTAAATGCGAACATAGTTGCAGCTCGGACATTGTGAGCTGGCGCCGCCTGCAAACTGCAATGCGCTGCCAGCACCCTGGGCAAAAACGGTTTGAAACAAAAATGAGAAAAACGCGGCTGGGAGCAAAGCATGGATTCGCTTCATTTTACACCTCCCATTGGTTGGTGATCAGCAGTGCCTGCGCATCAATTTCATTTAAGCACTGCCTAAATGTGATAAAGGGGTAACGTTGTGCGGACCGAAAAACGAACATTGGTTTGAGAATTCGCTATGAGCAGGTCAGGCCAGGACAACAGTGCAAAGTGGCGAAATTCGGTTGGATTGTCAAGTGGGAACTTGCTTTTTTGGATGTTTGTGTGGGTGGATTTGGTGGTGCACAGAGGTCTTGCAAAGCCCAGCATGTCATTGAGCAGAATTTTTCATTGCTCAAACGTGCTGAGCAGGAAGCCTAACATCAGCCGGTTGTCGACCTCACGGGTAAAGTCATCTCGGCCGTAGCTGTATTTGCCGACCACCTGCGCTGTGCCGTTGACTTTGTAGCTGAGCGCAATATCCCAATTCCAAAGCGCTTGACTTTTGTCAAATTTGAACTCGTGGTCGCTGCGCCAGTATGCGTACATTTGTATATTCAGCGTGTAGCTGTCCATGACCGGGATCAGGTACAGCAATTCGATGAACGGTTCGGCAAACAGCTCTTTTTTGAAATCGTGATCGAACGAGTTGGAGTAGTAGCTCATATTGAGGCCGGCGCTGACAATCGGCTTGGGGCGCAGGCGGTTAAAGCCTTTGGTCATGTCGATGAAATTCGGGACTATGCCACTGTAAAACAGCGCAGCGGCAAAACGCGTCTCGCGGCCGTTCAAGCTAGCCTGCATATAGCTGTTGAATACCAATGAATGTTTGGCAATGCTGCGGTAGGAAAAGGGCGTGAATTTAACATGTGCCAGCCGGTCGGTGATGTCCGAGGTGAGCAGGCCGGAAATTTCGGCATAGCTGTTTTTGAATAGCGGTTTGGCAAAGCTGAAGTCGATGTAGCTCGAAGGATCGGTGCTATCGTTCGGGGCATCGCGCAAACCAGCGTCGATGCTGTTGTTGAACACGCTGATGTAGCCACTTTTTGCGTCGATGAGCGAGTCCTTTTGTGCGGGCGTCAGATCAAAACTCTGCATGCCGCTGGCTGCCTGCATGTTGGCTGGTGTGAAAGCGAGCCAACTTTGGTCGCCCAACGCCATTTTGAGCGAATCGCTCAGGTAAATGTAAGCCTGATGGCTCTGCTGGAATTTTTCAAAAAAGCTCTTCAGACTTGGACCGACGGTCACGACCAACGTAAAATGTCTTCTGCCGGTGGCGAGCTTGATCATCGCGGAGGGCACCAGGGTTTTATCTGTCAGTTTGTCGCGAATTTCGATATCGGGCTTTTGGTGACCGCTTGGCTCGAAGGACAAACCATCAAGCTGTGGCCTGATCCGGATGTCCATACTGATCACGCCAGCGGTGTTTATGACATTTTCCATTTCAAAATTGTCGGCTATCCGAATCTGCTGTGCTGCAACATTGCCGGTGAGCATCATGGCAAAAGCCAGGCAAAAGATCGTTTTTGTCAATTGCATTTTTCCCTCGCGACTATATTCAGGCCTTGCTTTCCTGGTTTTCTTCGATGTAATCGATCAAGCCCGTCATGGTGCTGCAGCCTTGCAAGCGCGCCAAAGTCATCGTGACACGAAAGCTTCGGCCGCCGAGTTTCTCGGCAATTTTTTCCATGAAAACCACCTGATGTCGATCAGTCAACTCGGCAATTTCGTAACCTTCGATGTCCCCTCCGGTATCTGCAACCTCTCTCAATGCTTCGACGATGACCGTTTTGACCTGATCTCTGGTTAGCCAACTCATATGCATCTCCCGATTTCCTGAATGTTGGATATTGTAAAATCATGGGCTGTCATGCAGTATTTTGCCTTCGCAGCAAATAATGCAGAAGTAATTATTTAAAAAATAATAAAAACTGACAAAAGGATTTTTGATTGGTTGCCAATTCCTGGAAAGCAGGGAGGAAAGAAATAAAAAACGCAGGTGGGCGTTCTGCCACAACCTGCGTTTCATGTTCAATGCGGAACAATTAGCCGCGCTTGGCGACAGGCACGAACTGGCGTTCGTCGGAGCCGAGATAGAGCTGACGTGGACGGGCGATTTTTTGCTCGTTGTCAGATACATTTTCCTGCCATTGCGACAGCCAGCCGGGCATACGGCCGATGGCAAACAGAACCGGAAAAATATCGACCGGCAGTCCCATGGCCTGATAAATAATGCCCGAGTAAAAATCTACATTTGGATAGAGCTTGCGGCTGACAAAATAATCGTCCTCAAGGGCGATGCGCTCCAATTCAATCGCCACATCGATGAGTGGATTTTTGCCGACGACTTCGAAAACCTGATCGGCGATTTCCTTGATGATTTTGGCACGGGGATCGTAGTTTTTATAAACGCGATGACCAAAGCCCATCAGGCGAATTTCGCCTGACTTGACACGCTTGACATATTCCGGAATAGCCTTGACGCTGCCGATTTCCCGCAACATGCGCAAAACCTGCTCGTTGGCGCCACCGTGCAGCGGGCCATACAACGCTGCTGCCGCACCTGCCGCCGCTACGTATGGGTCCGCCTCCGAACTGCCAATCACGCGCATGGCTGTTGTACTGCAATTCTGTTCGTGGTCTGCGTGCAGGGTGAACAGCACGTCCATCGCGCGCACCAAAACCGGATCCGGCATTGCCTGGTCTTCCGTCATGCGAAACATCATATTCAGGAAGTTGGCAGCATATCCCAGGTCGTTGCGTGGGTAAATGTAGTGCATGCCCTTCGAGTGCCGATAAATGAATGCAGCAACTGTAATCGTTTTGCTGATCAGGCGTTTGATTTGCAGAGCGCGATTCTCCGGATCGTGCACTTTTTTCGCTTCCGGGTAGAAGGTCGAAAGCGCGCCAAGGGTGCTGACAAACATGCCCATAGGGTGCGCGTCGTAGCGGAAACCGCTGACAAATTTTTCGATGTTTTTGTGGACAATCGTGTGGTGATTGATGTCGTATTCCCATTGCTCCAGCTCTTTTTGATTGGGCAACTCGCCGAACAAGATCAAGTAGGCGGTTTCCAAAAACGAGGCGCTCTTTGCCAACTGGTCGATCGGGTAGCCACGATAACGCAAAATGCCCTTTTCACCGTCAATAAAGGTGATGGTGCTTTTGGTTGAGGCGGTGTTCTTGTAACCGGGATCGTAGCTCATCAAGCCAAAATCCGTATCATCGACTTTTATGCCCCGTAGCGCCATTGCGTTAATTGCGCCATTTTCCACTGGAATCTGGTATGTTTTGCCGGTTCTGTTATCTGTGATTGTGATAGAATTGTCAGCCATTTTTAATCCTTTCCTAAATTTTCCGGATAACGATATCTTGCAAAAATCAAATGTGCGGCAGCGCTTGCAGCGAGACAAAGCATCATGCCTGGCTGCTCAGAAGGCAAATGTACGCATCTTCAAAGAGCCCCTCAAAAAAATCATCTTCAGTGATGTTCTGTTGGTTCGCATTTTTGGTGGACAGGATTAAAAATGCTGATAGCCTGTCTGCGAGAAATGCGCTCAATTTCTCCTGTTTGAGGGCTGAAAAAGAGAGTTGTAATATAGTGCTTGTTATTATTTTTTACAATTACATTTTTATGTTAAAAGAAACATCCTTGCTATACATGAATGGATTTTTTAAGTTGAGTGTGTTTAATCGGAAACAAATCGGTAAAAGGGGTTGAAATGAACAAAAAGAACCACAAAATTTTGGCGCAGATTTTCGTATTGTTCTGCAGCACGATACTGTTTGCCCAGCAGCAAACTGCGCCATCGAATCTCTTGTTGGTACTGGATGCTTCCGGCTCGATGTGGGGGCAAATTCAAGGCAAGAATAAAATCGTGATCGCCCGACAGGTGTTGAAGGATGTGCTCGGTGGATTGCCTGCGGATGCACGCGTCGGTTTAGTCGCCTACGGCCATCGCAGCGAAGGCGATTGCGAAGATATCGAGCTGATTGCGCCACTCACCGCTGGTCATACAGATGCGCTCACCAAAAAAATCGATTCGCTCAATCCGAAGGGCAAGACGCCGATTACCGGAGCCATTCGCAAAGCGCTCGAATCGTTGGCTGACGATGGCCAGCCCACAACCATTGTCCTGGTTAGCGATGGCCTGGAGACCTGCGGTGGTGATCCTTGCGCCTTGGTTCGCGATGCAAAGGAATCCGGTGCATCGTTCATCATGCATGTTGTCGGCTTTGATATTGGCGAAGTAGATGTATCGCAACTGGAGTGCACAGCGCAGGCAGGCGGCGGGCTGTATTTTAATGCTCAGAATGCTGATGATTTGGCCGCAGCGCTCGACAAAAGTGTGGCGATGCCGGCGGATTTACCAGCTGCATCGCTCGCAGTCGAAGCTTTAGTTGATGGCCAGCTCGAAGATGTGTTGATCAAGGTTTTCGATCAGCAAAGTGGGCAGGTCGTGGCGCAAGGCCGGACGTACTCATCCGCCGCAACCAACCCGCGTTATATCGCCTTACCCCCGGGTACTTACCGCATCGATGTGGATGCGATTCGAATGCGCGGGAATGTGCAGCAAAGCGTGGAGAATATAGCCATCATTGAAGGGGACACAACACATAAAGTCATCGATTTTAGCACTGGCGAGTTAGCCGTGACCATCACGCGCAATGGCGAGTTGTCCGATGCCAGTGTACGTGTCTATCATGCGGGGACAAACGAACAGGTGGCTGCGGGTCGAACCTATCGTGGTGCGAAAACAAATCCACGCAAATTTCGGATCACCCCCGGAAAGTATGACGTTAAAATCAAGGCGCTGGAGATCAACAGTGGCCCGGAAGTGCTATTCCAAAATGTTGCCATTGCCGCAAGACAAAATGCTGAAATCAGTCATGATTTTGAAACCGGCACGCTAAAAGTGGGCGCGCAACATGGCGGTGCGCTGGTTGACGCCGTGGTGAAAGTGATCCACGTGGATACCGGCGAGCAGGTCGGGCAAGGCCGGACCTATACCAGTGAAAAAACAAATCCGCGCACATTCGAACTGGCGCCGGGCACATATCGCGTCGAATTGCATGCGATCAAATTGCCAGGTGGCCCGAAAAAAAACTTGAACTTAACCGTCGCCGCCGGCAAAACGACAACTGGCACGGTGGAATTTGAATGATGCTGGCATAGATGAACCGGATTGTTGAAGAAATGGAGTCGACGGCGCAGCAATGAAAAGCAGGTGATACTTGTTGAATCGCTTCGAATGAATGAATGAGAAGGATGAGGTGCTGCGATGAAGGATAAAATTCAAAAAAAAATGGTGGCACTCGATACCGACGAGCCGATCTGGGAGCATGTATTTATGGTGCATCCTTTGATCGTGGTCGGCACGCGTGAACCGGATGGCAGCTACAATTTTTCGCCGAAGCATATGGCGATGCCGCTCGGGTGGCAAAATTATTTTGGCTGTATCGGCACGCCGCAACATCGTACCTATCACAATATCGTGCGCGAGCGTGTTTTTACGGTGAGCTTTCCGAACCCAGAGCAGGTTGTGTCCGCCAGCTTGACCGCAACCGCCCGCAATGCCCGCGACCACAAGCCGATTCTCGATACGCTGCCGACCATTCCGGCGCAAGAAATTGATGGCGCCTTTTTGAAAGACAGCTACTTGTGTCTGGAGTGTGAATTGGAGCGCATCATCGACGGATTTGGTGAACATTGCCTGATCGCCGCGCGCATTGTCGCGGCACATGCACAAGAATGTGCGTTGCGCGGCCATGAAAAAGATGACAATGATATTGTATTCAACACGCCGCTTCTTGGCTATCTGCACCCGGGACGCTGCGCCAGTATTCGGGAAAGCTATGCTTTTCCGTTTCCGACACATTTTAAGCGATAGGCGGGAGCAAAAAATGAACCCAACAGCACAAAAAATATTCGACTATTTTCAGGAAAACCGGGACGATTTTGTCAGCTATCTAAAAAAGATGGTGTTGGCAGAATCGCCGTCGCTCGATCCGATCACACAAGAGCCGGTAATGGCGCAAATTGCCGAGGATTTGCGCCGGCTCAATTTTGAAGTGAAGCATGTGCCCGGCCATAAAACGGCTGGCCATCTGTTTGCACGCCCGCGAACCGGATTTACGCACGGGCATGGGCAACTGCTGCTGGGCCATTCTGATACAGTTTGGCCGGTTGGCACCCTTGCCAAAATGCCGGCCGATGTGAGCGGGACGGTCATCAAGGGCCCGGGCGTGTTCGATATGAAATGCGGGCTGGCGATGATGGTTTTTGCGCTCAGGGCTTTGCATGATATGGAGCTACAACCCTCGGTGACGCCACTGGTTTTTATCAACTCAGACGAAGAAATCGGCAGTCTTGAATCGCGCGCCCACATCGAAGAGATTGCCCGCACTGTTGATCGGGCATTTGTGCTCGAGCCGGCGCTGGGCACAGCCGGCATGCTCAAAACTGCCCGCAAAGGTGTTGGTGAATTTGCGATGAAGGTAAAAGGCAAACCCGCGCACGCCGGTCTCGATCCTGAGCGGGGTGTTAGCGCGATTCTCGAGCTTTCATATCTGGTGCAAAAGCTGTTTGCGCTCAACAATCCCGCGCGCGGTATTACCGTCAATGTCGGCACCATCGATGGTGGAACCCGCACAAATGTCATTGCTCCGGAAAGCCGTGCGAGTATTGATGTGCGTGTTTTGCATGCGGAAGATGCGAAAGAAATCGAACAGGCCATTCTCGGATTGCAGGCCACGATTCCCGGGATCACGCTCGAAATGACGGGCGGCATCGATCGTGGGCCGATGGAGCGCACGCCACGTAATCAGGCTTTGTGGCATGCAGCGAAACGGCTCGGCAAGGAAATCGGTTTAGAGCTTGAACAGGCCGTTTCCGGTGGCGCCTCCGATGGCAACTTTACCAGCTATTACACCGCTACTCTCGACGGCCTGGGTGCTGTTGGTGATGGCGCGCATGCTTATCATGAATTTGTCGATATCGATAAAACGCTGCCGCGCGGTGCGCTGCTGGCTCTTTTGCTTCTGGAACCGCAGGTGCAGGCTAGCGATCAGTAACTCTCTGTTTTGCAATAATATGAATTTTGTCATTAAATCTATTGCCATCGACTAAAAACAGTGACACCAATTTTGAGATCCACCGTATGGAAATGAGAATTGATAAATGGCTCAAAATGGCCAGAATATTTAAAAAGCGCAACGAAGCTGCTGATGCCTGTGGTCTTGGGCGCGTCAAACTCAATGGCCAGGTCGCCAAAGCCAGCCGCGAAGTAAAGGTCGGTGACCAGATTGTAGTGAAAATCGGTAGCCGTTACCGTGAGTTGGAAATTCTGGAAATCCCGACGCGCGGCCTTTCGGGCAAGGACGCCAAGCTTGCATATAAAGACAATACCCCTGAAATTCCAGACGAGACAGTGGAGCTGATCAAATTGCAGCGCCGTTTTGAACGCCAAAATCCACGCAAATACAAAGGCCGGCCGACGAAGAAAGAGCGGCGGGATTGGCAGAAAAATCAGGAACATTAAACATTTATTCATGCGCGAGGTCTTCTACAAGAGGAGCAACGCGCCCGTGAGCCGAAACATTTTCAGGAAACAAAGACGCAGACAGAGCCGGGAAAGTGTGCGGCGATTTTATGAGGTAAGCAATGAGCTATCAAAACAAAAGCCCGTTTGAAGTGTTTCGTGGCCAAATTTATGAAGCGATGCAGGAAGCCTTTAACACCATTCGTGTTAATAAAATGCGCTCCTTTTTGGTGATCCTCGGTGTGATGATCGGCGTGGCCAGCTTAATGGGCATGGTATCGACGCTGTCTGGATTGAACTTGTTCATCGCGGACTCGGTCTCAGGCGGCAACGATGCGCTGATATCGTTAACCAAGTTTGATATCACCAAGGGCGAAGGCACTAAGGAGTGGATGAAGCGCAAAAATTTCGAGGTAGAGGACGCAGAAGCGATTTCGGAATTGGATCATGTAAAAGGCGTGATGGTGCAATATGCGCGCAGTATGGTGGTGAAATACAAGGATCGCAAAGCCAGCCTGATTTCAGTTTTGGGCTCGAATCAGGAGCTGCGCCTGGTGCACAATGTCAACCTTGGGGAAGGCCGATATTTTACCATGGATGAGGAGAACCGCGGGCGCAAGGTCGTGGTCATTGGAAATAAGCCACGCCAGTCGTTGTTTCCCAATGAAGATCCTATCGGCAAGCTCATTCGCATCAACGGCAAAGAGTATGAAGTCGTCGGTAGTTTCGAGAAGCAAAAAACCATTTTTGGCAGCCTGGCAGAAAATTATATGGTCATTCCGTATCGCGCTTATGAACGCGATTTTCTGGAAAGCTGGGAAGGCTTGGCAGAAGTTCACATTTTGATCGACAGTCCGCTCAATATGAGTGCCGCTGAGGACGATATCCGCGCGCTGATGCGCATGCGGCGCAAAGTGCCTTTAGGCGAGCCGGATGATTTTGCCATCACCTCAGTCGATGCGTTTGTCGATTTTACGAAAAGCCTGACCGAGAATGTCGCATTGGTGCTGGTGGTGCTGGCTTCCATCGCCCTGATGGTCGGCGGCGTCGGTGTGATGGTGATCATGCTGGTTTCGGTTACCGAACGCACCCACGAAATCGGTATTCGCAAGGCAATCGGTGCAACACGTGGCCAAATTACCATGCAGTTTCTGATCGAGGCGGCCACCCTTTCAGGCATTGGCGGAGCAGTTGGCATTTTGGTGGGCCTGGGGATCTCGTTGCTGCTCGCAACCCTTATTGGTTTTCCGTTTATCGTGCCCATCGGTTGGACATTGTTTGCCGTGGCCATTTCCGCGAGTGTTGGATTGTTTTTTGGTATTTTCCCGGCCAATAAAGCAGCCAAACTCGATCCGGTCGAAGCCTTGCGCTATGAGTAAGCGAAACAAGTTTTTAGCAAGTGTCGAATATCGAATTAGGTCATGCTCATTACGTGTGCGCTGGTGCGATTGAAAATGGGCATTATGTTTTTGAATTCAAAATGGAGATCCCTTATGAGAAAACTGCTACTGGCTGTGAGCATGGTTGTAAGCACATTGTTTCTCATCAATATGGCAAAGGTAGAAGCCGAAAAACAGGCCGTGACCGAAGCTGTGTTGGATTATGTCGAAGGCATTTATGAAGTCGCGCCGGAACGTATCGAGCGCAGTGTTTCCCCCAATTTGGCGAAGCGCGGCTACTACATGCGCGACGGTGCGTACAATGAAACACCGATGACCTACGAGCAATTGGTAAAATTAGCTGCGAGCTGGAACAAAGATGGCAAACGCGCCAACGACAAATCGCCCAAGAAAATCGATATCTTTGAAATTCTCGATCAGACAGCGACGGTCAAGCTGACCGCAGAGTGGGGAGTCGATTATATGCATCTCGGCAAATATGATGGCAAATGGAAGATTGTGAATGTACTTTGGCAGTCACATCCACCAGCAGAAAAACACGATCACTGATCTAAAAACACATTCTGAATGATAAAACCGTGGCCACCTCGGCACGGTTTTTTTATGCCTGTTTTTAAGTGAAAATTGCTGCATGTCGGACAGTTTCACTTGCCACATACAATCTTTTTTGCTTTTTTAGATGCGTAGAAGGCTCAAAAACTGGAGCAGCAAAAATGACGCTGGTCGATTTTTTATTATTGCTGGCAGTTGCCGGATTGTGCGGTGCGATCGGCCAAACCATCAGCGGTTTTTCACGCGGTGGCTGCCTGGTGTCGATAGTGATCGGCTTTATCGGTGCGCTGCTCGGCTCATGGATCGCGCGCGAACTGGATTTGCCGGAGCTGTTTTGGCTGAGCGCCGGCTCGACCCACTTTCCTGTGATTTGGTCGATAATTGGCTCTGCTTTGTTTGTCGCATTTATAGGCTTTTTCACAATATCCCGAAAACGTCGGAGGTAGCAGGTAGACATGAAGGAGTTGAAGGGATTCCTGCAGCGCTCGGAAGTCAAAGCGAAGGATGACGTCCATCGCGAGACCATCATGAAAGCGGTGGTCAGTCTCGATACCGCGGCAGCACAAACCAAATCGATGCAATTCGATGACTGGCAGCAGGCAAGACAGGAAGCCGCAAAAATCAAAGACTATGCGCTGGCGAATTTGCCTGACCTGCTCGAACAGTTTGAGCAGAAAATCAGCGCACGTGGCGCCAAAGTTTTGTGGGCTGAAAATGTCGAGCAGGCGCGCACTTACTTCATGGACATTGTGCGCGAGCGCAACGCGAAAAAGGTCGTCAAATCCAAGTCGATGATTACCGAAGAAATCGAGCTCAATGAATTCCTCGAGCATGCAGGTATCGAAGTGCTGGAGAGCGATCTCGGCGAGCTGATCGTACAGGTCGCCAACGAGAAACCCTACCATATTATCACGCCGGCAATACACAAAACCAAGGAAGATATCGCCAAAATATTCCACGAACGCCTTGGCGCACCGCTCACAGACTCACCGCAAGAGCTGACCATGTTCGCCCGCGCGCATTTGCGCAAAGCCTACCTGAGCGCTGATATCGGTATTACCGGCGCCAACTTTTTGATCGCCGACCGCGGTGCGATTGTGATGACCGAAAATGAAGGCAACGGCCGCTTGACGATGGCATGTCCGCCGGTGCATGTTGTGTTTTGCGGCATCGAAAAAGTGCTGCCGCGTATGGCGGACTTATCGCTGTTTTTACCGTTGTTGGCCACCAGTGCCACTGGCCAGCAGATTTCGTGCTACAATTCGATCACAGCAGGGCCGCGTCAATCCGGCGAACCGGATGGCCCTGAACAAATGTATGTGATTCTGGTCGATAACGGCCGTTCAGATTTATATGCAAAAGCAACCTTTCGGCACAGCTTGCGCTGCATTCGCTGCGGTGCGTGCCTGAATGCCTGCCCGGTATACCGCACCGTCGGTGGGCACACCTACAACACGGCTTATCAGGGACCGATTGGCTCGGTGATTACGCCACACCTGCGCGGGTTGGCAAAATGGGGACATTTGTCATCAGCGTCAAGTTTGTGTGGTTCCTGCACCGATGTGTGTCCGGTCAATATCGATTTGCACCACCTTTTGCTAAAAAACCGTGCAGAAGCGAACAAAGCGGATAAGGGCAACAAAACCTGGGCTGCAGGCATGAAATCATGGGCCTACATCATGAGCGATCGCAAAAAATTACAGCGATTCAGGCGCCTCGGCAGGCTTGGAGAGCCGCTCTTGCCGATTTTGCTTTCGGGAGACAAACGTCAGCGCGTGCCAGCGATGGCCAAAAAATCATTTGCCGAATTGTGGGAGGAAAATGAACAGTCGCGATAAGATTTTGCAGAAACTCCGTTCAGGCATGCCGCAAAGCCAAACTGAGGAGTTGCCATTGCAACCGGACGGCAACTATTTCAAGGACCTGCGGGAAGGGGCTGTTGATGAGCTGATTTCACAATTCGCTGAAAAATTACGCGCGTTGAGCGGTGAGTTTTTTGTGGCAGAAAATGAGAAGGAAGCTGCCAGCCTGTTGCTTGAGATTTTCGATACGATTGATGATGGCGCCTGTCTGGCGCAGCCGCATGAATCCATCGCGCGCGTTCTTGCGCTCAACGAAAAACTGGCTGACCGCTTCGAGATGCTTCCGGGCGAATTGGATGGCGATCTTTTTGCCGAGTACGCTGCCGGTTTGTCGACAGTCGATTTTTTAATCGCGCGTACCGGCAGCATTGTGCTGCGCAATATCGGAGCCGGCGGCCGTCGTTTGTCGGTGCTGCCGCCTGTGCACATTGCGCTGGCATGGCAAAACCAAATCGTGCCCTCGCTCGATGCCGCATTGCAGGCTGAGCTCATCACAGACAGCGAGTGGAGTTACGCCACCATCATTTCAGGCCCATCGCGCACGGCGGATATCCAGAAAAATCTGGTTTTAGGGGCTCACGGCCCCAAGCAACTTATCGTGGTGCTGATAAAAAAAGATCGGTAATCATGCGCCCTCACACAGAAGCAGATAAATAAACCTAAAAGAAAATTTTTAAAAAAAGGTTTTAAAAGAAACAAATTTTGCTATTTTAGCGTTCCGATGTTATCACAAGTCCGACTCAGCAGCCTTGAAAATGACAGCCAGATAATGTGGAGAACGTTTTTGAAGTATTTCCCCCGCCTATTCACACAATTTTGCTTTGCATGCCTATGCACGCTTTCTGTCGCGAGCCTGTCACATGCGGCACCTCCCGGTGGCAAGACTGGCAAGAAAACTAAAAACAACGAAAAAAAAGTCCGCCTGACCATGAAAGGTCTGATGATCGGCGAAGAAACCCGCATTCTGCCGTACGGTTCCGTCGATGGTGAATATCATCCATACATAGGACTTAAACTGGAACACGCTGCATTTGGCCTTCAGCAAGACCGAGTGTTCCATCATTTTAAAATTGAAAATCGCCGCGATTACTCCTGGAAATTCAGATATCTGGCCAATTCAATTTCTTCCGAAACAGTCAAATACAGCTTTCTTTTTAAAATCAAGTCTGATCGGGATACCTATTACTACGGTGTTGGCCTTGGTACGGATAAAGCTGCCCGTACTTTTGCAAGCTATGAATCTGTCTTTTTGGGCGGCGAAATTGAAAAGGCTGTCTCGGAAAACGCGGTGCTGCGCATGTCGAGTGGTTTTTGGAGTTTTCAGTCAGGCCTGGTGGATGGCCTCGAGTTTGAGCGAGCTGCTGATGCACGCTATTTTAGCTCGCGCTTTACGCTCAGCGACAGCAAGCTGATCAATTATTGGAAGCCGGCAATCGATAACTACTGGTCTGCTTATGTGGAGACAGGTCTGCCGATCAACACCACGGTTGCATCGTATGTGCGATTTAACGTTGAAAGCATGACGCGTTTCCCTGTGTACAAAAAGACCAGGCTGGGGATTGCAACGCGCTTGGAGTTTTTGCTCACCCCAAATCGCGAAATGTTGCCCTATTTCGCCCTGCCTGAAATCGGCAGTGAGAGCGGGCTGCGAGGCTATTCGCGAGAACGCTTCCGCGATTTTGCCATTTTGGCGGTCAGCCTGGAGTACTCATTCCCTATCACAAAACGCATTGATGGCTTTTTGCTAACGGACCTTGCCCAAACAGCAGCACGTCCATCCAAGCTTTTTCATGAAGATTTTTATCAAAGTTTCGGTATGGGATTGCGGCTCAAAAAAGGCGACAACCCGATTTCGGTTGGCATTGCAACCTGTAGCGAAGGTTTAAAGCTGTTTTCGTCGGTTGCCTTGGGGAAAGCTTGGTAGTTTATGAAGATTTTGCAGCTAAAGCCATGCTCTCCAAATAGGGTATGGCTTTTTTTATGCTCAAGTTTATGACGAAATTCGGTTTGTATGATTTTCTTCGGCAGCCACAATCCGCATCGCACCCGGAACAATTTCAAACGTCGCCGGCAGCCTGCCCGGCAGTTCTCCATCTACATCCAATAACACATTTTCATCTGACCACACCTGCAGCTTCTTGCCACGGACACAAGCCACTTTTGAATGCTGGCAAAGTGTTCCGTGATAAAGACGCCGTATGTTCAGCAACACTTCCAGCTTGTTAATGTTGCCGAGCTGAATGATTTCAAATAAACCATCGTTGAGTTCAGCACGCGGCGCGATCCACATGCCGCCCCCGAAAAATTGCGCATTTGCGGCAATCAGTGAATTGAACCTGCCTTTTTGTGGTGTGCCATCATCTATACGAAAACTGACGACAGGATTCCGGTAGGTGAGCAGCGTGACCAACAGCCCCAGGAAGTACGCAGGTGGCCCCGGGAAGTATGGCTTGTACCGGCCAAAACGCCGCAATAACGCACCGCCATAACCACAATCGGCTACGTTTAAAAACAGCCGGGAAATGTCCCGGTCATCAAAGGTCTTGCAGGTGATCCTTCCGATGTCGACAGTGCGGGTGTGCCACTGAGCAATGGCTTTTAGTAAAGCCTGCGGTGTAGTTGGGATGGCGAACGTACGCACAAAGTCGGTACCGGTACCACGTGGCACAATGGCCAACGCCGCATCTGCATTAACTGGCTTGCCTGCTTCAAAAAAGCCGTTGACCACCTCGTTTACCGTGCCATCTCCACCTGCTGCTATAATGATCTCGAGTCCCTCATGTAACGCCTGACGCGTAAGCTCTGTGGCATGGCCTGGCGATTGCGTTACGATTTCGCGGCAATCGAGCACGCCATGAAAAGCCGATTTGAAGAGCAGCCACTTTTTGCTGGCTTTGCCGGCTGCTGCTGCTGGATTAATGATGGCAAGTGCCCGTTGCATGTAGCCTCAGTATCCTTCAGTCTGATTTTGATTCTTACGGATAGCGTCAATTTCCTCGGGAGAGTAGTTTTTGCCGACATCAATACCGGGACAAAAGCCCTTTTCGAGTAGCCAGGTAAAATCATTTGCCAGGATTTCATCCCAGAATGGATACGTTCTGCACTGAGGCGGGCGTACCGCATAGACCATGCATCTGTCGTTTTTGTCGAGCATCACGCATGAGCCATCTTCGCGTTCTTTGAGTAAAAGCTGGTCCTTGATGCGGGTGTATTTTTTGCGGAAAACATCCGTTTTCACGCCGATGTGCTTGGCCATGCGTGCTGCATCTTCATCTGTGATTTCAACCCGGCCCGGAATTTTGCAGCAGGCTGCACAATTGGGTTGGCAGCTAAAACATAGACCGTCTTCGCGGTAGTAAAACGGTTCGGGAGCTTGTTCGTCGTCTGGATAGGTACTCATGCCTCCAATATAGCGGATCACTTTTCCAAGGGCAAGAATTCGTTGCCGAAGTTATGACAGGATGCAATTTGCTGTCGTTTGATTTGGCGCAGTGGCAATATTCGTCATGATGCACATCGCATAACTGCGAATTTGTAAAGAGCCATAGCTTGACTTTCGGTGCAGTTTTCAATACCTTTGCACTTTTTGTAGCGAAAAGCCGGGATGGCGGACTGCCGACCAAAACGTTGAATGTTATCACAAAATTGATCATAAGTGAGGTGCAGTATGGATTTAGCTTTAAAGGGGAAAGTTGTATTGATCACGGGTGCGAGCCGCGGTATTGGCGCTGGTATTGCGCAAGCTTTTGCCGCTGAGGGCAGCAAACTTGCTATTTGTGCGCGCACTGAAGAGCCGCTGTTGCAAGCTAAAAAACAACTCGAAGAAAGCGGAGCCGAAGTACTGGCTATTCCAGCTGATATCAGCAAGCCGGAGCATGCCAGCCTGTTGGTCGATCAAACTGTTTCGCATTTTGGCCGCCTTGATGTATTGGTGAACAATGCCGGTGGCAATCGCCGCGGCAATTTTGAGGAAACCAGTGATGACGATTGGGAAGAGATTTTGAACCTGAATCTGAAGGCGCATATTCGCGTGAGCCGCGGGGCGATTCCTGAAATCAAAAAGCAGAATGCTGGCGCGATTATTTTTATTTCATCGATTTTTGGCCGTGAGGCAGGCGGCAAAGGATTGTCGATTTACAATACCACCAAGGCGGGCATGAACAGCCTATCTAAAATCATGGCGATGGAATTGGCAGCAGACAAGATTCGCGTCAATGCTGTTGCGCCGGGCTCGATCCGCTTCCCGGGTGGCAGCTGGGATCGTCGCTGCATCGCAGACCCGGAAGGTATGGCTGAATTTATCAAACGTGAAATGCCCCTTGGCCGTTTTGGTACGGTAGAAGAAGTGGCCAACGTGGTGACGTTTCTGGCTTCAGAGCGGGCGAGTCTGGTGACCGGAACTTGCATCAATGTCGACGGTTGTCAGTCTCGGTCGCTGATTTAGCTGGAAACAACCGGGTTTGTGAAGGGAAGAGAGTTGAATCCGGGTGGGTGCCGTGCCTCGACAGGACACCCACTTTATATTTAGGCAAATTCGCTGAAGGTTACATCGACATAGCGGGTGCGGTTTTCCGCGTTTTGCCACTGTACCAAAACCGGACTTTGGTAAGTACCATGCACGATTTTGGTTCTTTCGGAGTTGTTGTCCGAGACAAACAGGCTTATGCCGCGTTTAAGACGCAGAAAACGTTCGGCGGGGTAGGCGATGAATTTAGCCAGAATTTTTTCAACCACGGATGATGAAATTTTAAACGCATCCATCAGTTCGTTGAAAACCTGCACGAAGTCGTACTTGGCGTAATCAATTGTCTTCGATGGAATGGCGCGCGGATCGAGCAACATGTGTTTGCCCTGCTGCGCCATGAATTTGAATGGATTGCGCAGCACTTCGGTAAGATCGTGACGCATGAGCAGAGTTTCATACTCATTGACCGTCAAACCGGCATTTTTTTCATCGGTGGCCAGCGAAATGTTCACCTGACCTTTTTGAATGTTGAATTTTTGGAGAAGATATTCGATTTCTTCGAAAAAGCCACAACGCGTATCTTTGAGATTGATGGAGTCGATCGGATGGCCGGAAACTGGAATGGCGATGCGGGTTTTGTGCACAATATTTTCGCTGTTATAAGCCAAAACACTTGTGCGGCGGTCGCGAACCTGATCTTCGTAAACACCATCGAGGTCGATGAAATAAACCGGCAGTTCAGGCTGATTATTGTAGGTCACGCAGTTCCGCAAGCCTGAGCTAATGTAAATCAGATGCGAGTCACCGTTACGGGGTTCGCATTCTTTTTGTTCCTCAGTCAGCTCTGTACGAAACTGCATCTGATCGTGCCGATAATCTGCGCCAGCGGGAAAAAGCTTGCGAAAGGCTTTGATGAGCGGATCGACGTTCTCGCGATTGTGATCAAGGCGAGCGCAAAAGCTTTGCTCGAAGTAACCGGCTGTGGTATGAAACGAGCAATAAAACGCTTTGCTGTACTCATCGAAAATGTTACCTGTTTCCTGAAGTACACGCTCTTTTACATCAATTACATCAAAACGAGAGCGTGGAGACAATTTCAGGTCAAGTTCTACAGGATAGGCCGCCATAAACTACTCCGTCTAAAACATCTTCAACAATTTTGGAATGGGACAGTTGTGTTCAGACCATACTGAAATGAATTTTCGGCATGGAAAATAGGACATAGGGTCTGAAATGTCAAGCCCATATTGCTTTAAATCGAATAATACACTTTATATAGGAAGAAAAAGAGACACCATCTTTTGTTGCAAAGACGTCATTTTTTAGCTACAAACGACCTGTTTTGCAAAATTATTTTTGCGTTTTTCGCAGATATCAAGAATGATTTTACACGAACACCAACTCACCTGGCAGTCAAGAAGCACGTCCGTGCTTTCAAACGGACTGCCACTTCATCGTCGGTGATGACTTGTTAAACGCCGGCCACAGCATAAAGTGACACGAGTTTTTGAACAAATCCCCAAAGGGCAGAGTATGACAGTGGTCTTTCAGCTTGATTTTTCAACATGCATTCTCTATAATCCATGCACTCATTCGCCATTGATTTATTTTTCAGGAGAGAAGCGTTCATGAAATTACCGGTGCTCAGGATTTTATTGTTCTTTCTGATTTCAACCATTTTGCCTGCTCAAGCACAAGAGACCAGCAAATATTGGATCTACTTCAAAGACAAGGGCCCACAGGCGCTGGCGAAGAAATCTATTGCCGACCGAAGCGCAATTAGCCATCTCTCCAAACGTGCCATCGAACGCCGGCAGAAGGTTCTCGGGAAAAATAACCTTGCGCAGTTCAGCGATTTAAACCTGTACCGCCCCTATTTGAGCATATTGGCGCAGCAAGGCGTCGAGCCGATTGTTGCATCGCGCTGGTTGAACGCGATCAGTGCCGAGTTGAAACGGGATCAGGTTGTCTCGCTGCGGCAAGCGCAATTCGTCGAAAAAATTGTGCCTGTCAGGCCACTGTATGTACCCGAAACCGGCCTGAAGGCTGAGCCGGTATTTAAAAGCGACCAGTTAGATGCTATTCAAACCACGATTGATTACGGCAGTTCATTGCAGCAAAACGCGTTGATCAATATCACCGCGCTGCACGATGCAGGCATTAACGGTCAGGGTGTTATCGTCGGTATGCTGGATACCGGTTTCAGTACAGCACGTCACACTGCATTTTCCTCACTTGAAGTTTTGGGAGAATATGATTTTGTCAAACGGGACAGTGTCACAGAAAACGAAAGTGGCGATGTCATATCGCAGCATAATCATGGCACCGAAACACTATCGATCATTGCGGGTTACGCTCCGGGAAGCCTGGTAGGTCCTGCCTTCAAATCGCAATTTTACCTGGCAAAAACCGAAGATTTGCTGAATGAGGTTCGTGCTGAAGAAGACAATTGGATGGCGGCGATTGAGTGGATGGAAGCGCAGGGCGTCGATGTCGCCTCAAGCTCGCTGGGCTATCGCGATTTTTTTGATAACCCGGAAGAGAATTATGATTACAGCGACCTGGATGGCCAGACGACTGTCATCACGAAGGCGGCGCAAATGGCCGTTAGCAAAGGCGTGGTAGTGGTCACCAGTGCCGGTAACGAAGGTGATGTCTTCTCATTTCCATACATTGGCGCGCCGGCAGACGGCAAGGATGTGATAGCGGTTGGTGCGGTGACGAGCAAAGGCGACCTGGCGCGTTTCAGCTCCATTGGTCCGACCTACGATGGCCGCACCAAGCCGGATGTGGTGGCAATGGGCGTTGGCGTGTCGATCGTGAGCGTCGGCACCTCGTCGGGATATCGTACCGGGCAGGGAACCTCCTATGCATGCCCGATGGTGGCTGGCGTTGCTGCACAGATTCTTTCCGCCCACCCATACCTAACACCCTTACAGGTCAACGAAGCATTGCGCCAGACTTCCGATCGGGCTTTTTCGCCGGACAACCAGTATGGCTATGGTTTGGTTGATGCCCGTGCCGCGATTACTTATTGGGGACCAGCGTTCAGCAACGAAGTTGACTACAGCTTGAGTGCGGATGGTATTGTCTTGTCCACGCGCTGTCTGGTAGGCGCTGCGGAAAACGTGCAAAAAATGGAACTGTTTTGGCGCTTGCCCGGCGACACTTCGTTCAATGTCGCATCGATGACACGGCTGGATAGCACCCTGTATTCCAGCAGCAAAATTGCCGTACCGCCCCAATCTGAAATTGAATTTTATTTTAGCGTTGAAGTCAGCGATAAAGGCAGATTTACCTACCCCAAAGATGCGCCAGGTGTGGTGCTGGGCTTGCCGGATGATCGTAACCTGCCTGTAAATTTTACTTTGGAACAGAACTACCCAAATCCGTTTGTTGCCTCGCAAAGCGCAACCACCAGCATCCGGCTCAGCCTTGTTGAAAGCGCCATTGTCTCTGTGACAATTTATAATATTCTCGGGCAGGAAGTCGTGAAGCTGATGGATAATGCGCCGATGGCGAGTGGACAAAATGCACAAATAATTTGGAATGGCCGGAGCGCCAGCGGCCAGCTTGTTGCGGCTGGCATCTATTTTTATCAAGCGGAATTTATACGGTCCAATGGTGATAAGGCGATCTTTCGAAATAAGATGGCGCTTGTACGATAAGTTGAGGTGCTGGTGAAAAGACCAAAAGTGGGATTAGCTTTGGGTGGGGGAGGTGCGCGCGGCATTTCTCACATTGGTGTGCTCAAAGTCTTTGAGAAATATGACATACCGATTGATTGCATTGCCGGTACCAGCATTGGCGCGATTATCGGCGGAAGTTATGCGGTGCATAAAGATGCTGAGCGGGTTGAGCAGATTGTGCGCAGTTTTGTCGACAGCGAAGCGTATGAAAAAAGCGGCTTGCAATTGCTCACCATGAACGAGCCTGCCGAAAATTTCTGGGGACAAGTTGCCAAATCTGTGCGTGAGCGCATCGTGATCAATTTGGCGCAAAGCCGTTCATCAATGGTCAATGGTGTGCGTCTGCAAAATATCATCAATTTTGTGCTTGAAGACATCCGCATCGAAAAAACACAGATTCCGTTGGCAGTTATCGCAACAGATTTGAAAGATGGGCATGAGGTCATTTTCCAATATGGCAGCCTGCGAACTGCTGCCTTGGCCAGCGCGGCTGTGCCCGGATTTTTGCCGCCAGTCGACTACCTTGGGCACACGCTTGTCGATGGCGCGGTCACCAGCCCGGTGCCAGTGGAGGCCGTTTTCGGGATCGGCGCCGACGTGGTGATCGCGGTGGATGTCGGCCAGGACCTGGACATGGAAGCACAAAACCTGAATCTGATCGACATCATCTTTCGCTCTTCGACAATCACCGTAAACAAACTGCGCGACCATATCATTAGAAAAGCCGATACGGTGATTCGGCCGGAGGTCGGTGCCGTGCATTGGGCTGATTTTAGTGATATTACCAGTCTTGTCGAAGCTGGTCAACAAGCTGCCGAAGCAAGGATTGATGAGATATTTGATTGCTTGCACGATGCCAAGCCGTTTTGGCAGCGATTTTGGCGAAGATCACCTCGCGCAGTGGCCGTCAATGGTGTGCCGCTTGTAAAGTAACCGAAATCGACCTGTTTCCCGGTTGCAGGCAGAACAACAAATGGAGATGAGCTGATGGAACGATTGAGTCAATCTGAAATTCAAGCGAAACTGAAAGATCTTTCGGGCTGGCAGTTGGATGATAACGGGATTAAAAAAGAGTGGAAATTCGACGATTTTGTTGCAGCAATGGCTTTCATCAATAAAATCGCCGACCTTGCAGAACAGCAAAATCACCACCCGGAACTGTTCAATGTTTACAATCGTGTAAGCCTGCGTTTTTCCACCCATGATGCCGGTGGTCTGACCGAAAAAGATTTTTCAATTGCACATGCAATCGAAAAAAGTGACGCATTACGCTAAATTTTCATTTGACTGTATAATAATCTGCAGATAGGTAATGTTTCATACCACTACCCGCAAAATCCTTCTTCAGCAAACCGCGCTGAGGAGTCACACTGATTCCAACTAACCAGTCGCCCATTTTTTGAGAGTGGGTTTTGTACTGAAAGTGCCAGAACTACTTCATGGACGAACAACCACGATGGCCTTTTTTGAAATCAATGACAGTTTTGCTCTCCAGGCGAAACACTATAATTTGCGCACAACCGTAGCGCTTGAGAAAAATGCCATTCTCTTTCTTTACATGAGAGATAGCAAAATTATCTTTTCTGCGACGCGTTTTTACTCACCCGATGTGGATGATGCGCAAAAAAAACAGCTTGCGCTTAAAATACATGATTATTATAAGCGAGAGATCGCCAAGCTCTTTTATTATATCAAAAAAATGCGCCAAAATGCGATTCAAGATGCCAGGGTAGATATTCTGGCTCGCGGCTTTTTAAAATATGGAATGGCCCATGAAGCCATCGCTTTGCTGGCGCCACTGGTGAAACGCTTCGAGCAATTCTCAAATGCGCGATTTACTCTTGGAAAAGCCTACCTGGAGCTACAGGATTATCAAAATGCCCGCGCTCATTTTGTCCAGCTTTTGAATGGCCAGCGCATCAATGCCGATACGTGCTTCTATATCGGCTTGTGCGATTTTCAATTGCGGCATTGTGCCGGCGCATTTAAAGCGTTTGCCAAGGCGATTGAGTTTAATCGCAATTTTGGCGAAGCTTATTTTTACCTCGGTCTAACGCTGCTGCTGAATTATATTCTTGACCAGCAAAGCGATCTGACCGAGAATTTAGCTGAGCGCGTAAACCGAATTTTTCTGAACGCTGTGAGCGCCCTGCCGACACTCAAAGTGAGTGAAATGCAGCAAGGCATGAAGCTGATCGATGATGAATTGTTTCAGGACGCATATGATTGTCTGGCTCCGTTGGTGAAGATTGTTGAGAACCGGCTGCAGGCGGATGTTATGAACTATGAGTTCCATTTAACCGTGTTGTGGGAGCCAACCAAAGTCAATCCGGCGAAAGCCTGGAAGGAGATTCAGCGCTTGCAGCGGCTTGTCCCGCGCTACCCGGATGAGCCGAGCTTGCATTATGAATTGGGATTTGCATACACAGTTCTCGGGCTTGGTGTGTCGACTTCTTCTCTGGAGCATTTGCAAAAGGCTGTCAGCCTGAATCCGGATTATCGCGCAGCATTGCAGGGTGTGCGCCTGATTCAAAATGACCAAAAAAACTATCAGGCCATGTTGCGAGCCCTGGTCAAAGCATACTAATGAAAAAGCCTTGACAATTGGCTAGTTTTTTTCTATCTTGGCGCACTAATTGAGATTTTGAGTTGGTATTACATCAATTATTCTCCAACCTCTTTTAAAAACTAACCCAGAGACCTGCTTCTACTCTTCACAATCATACGCAATGGCAAGTGTTACCCTTAAAGCCGTGTCCAAGATTTACGGCAAGAACATTCTTGCAGTAAGCAATGCGTCCATCGAAATTCAAAACAAAGAATTTATCGTGCTCGTCGGGCCGTCAGGATGTGGCAAATCCACTATATTGCGCATGATAGCAGGACTGGAAGAGATTACCAACGGGGAAATCTTTATCGGTGACCGGTTGGTGAATGAAGTGCAGCCCAAAGATCGTGATATCGCCATGGTATTTCAAAATTATGCACTTTATCCACACAAGACTGTGTACGAAAACATGGCTTTTGGCCTGAAGTTGCGCAAATATCCGAAAAGCGAAATCAATAGTCGCGTTCAGGCGGCCGCGGAAATACTGGGCATTGAAAATCTGTTGGATCGCCGTCCCAAGGAGCTGTCGGGCGGGCAGCGTCAGCGTGTAGCTGTTGGACGGGCAATCGTGCGAAAGCCGGCAGTTTTTTTGTTCGATGAGCCACTTTCAAACCTCGACGCCAAGCTGCGTGTTCAAATGCGGGCAGAAATTTCCAAACTGCACCATCGTATCGAAACAACCATGATTTATGTGACTCACGATCAGGTTGAAGCGATGACGATGGGCGATAGAATTGTAGTCATGAAGGATGGGGAAATTCAGCAAATCGATACTCCCCTGCAGCTTTACAACAAGCCCAGCAATAAGTTTGTTGCCGGCTTCATCGGCTCACCGGGCATGAATTTTTTGGCAGGAAAACTTGAAAGAAACGGCGGATTGACTTTTCATCACGGGTCCCTGCAGCTCGACATCCCGGACCACATATCAGCAAAATTGGGAGCCTATGCCGACAAAGACGTCATTTTAGGTGTCCGCCCTGAAGATATTTATGATGAAAGCACACCTGAGTCCATTGCTTTTAAAGCCGAGAGCGCGGCTGTTGTCGATGTCGTTGAACCATTGGGGAACGAAACTTTTATCTACCTGAATGCTGGCGGCAGCACCTTGGTTGCACGAATGAAAACCAGCACCGAACCCACAGTTGGCAGCACTCAGAATGTGGTCGTTGATATGGGCAAAGCCCACTTTTTTGATCCCGGCACAGAACAGGCAATTTTAAATTAGCAGTGAATGCAAACCTTGAATTCAGCGATAGAAACGTTGATTCATCGACCGCCATATCTATCCGCATCTTCAGTTTTGCCTGATGAGAAATAGCATGCAGACGGTATGAAAAAATCGGCACAACAATGTGTTCGTGCAAATGACGAAATCCAATTGATTTCATGATATAAGAAAGGATTGCAAATGGATATTGCAGAATTGAAAGCGCTCAAAATTGCTGAGCTCAGCAAGGTAGCGCAAGAATTGAATATCCAGGGGACAACGGGTTTAAAAAAATCCGAACTTATTTTTCGTATTCTGGAAGAGCAAACCAAAAAGGAAGGGCTGATTTTTGCCGATGGGGTGCTGGAAGTTTTGCCAGATGGCTACGGATTTCTGCGCAGCCCGGACTATAATTATTTGCCTGGCCCAGATGATATTTATGTATCCCCCAGTCAGATCAAGCGTTTTGGTTTGCGTACCGGCGATACGATTTCGGGACAGATTCGCCCTCCTAAAGAAAATGAACGTTTTTTTGCTTTGCTTAAGGTCGAAGCGGTCAATTTTGAAAATCCTGAGGCTGCTAAAAGCAAAATCCTGTTCGACAACCTCACACCGCTCTACCCGGATGAGCGCATCAAAATGGAAGCAGAGCCCCGCGATCTCGCGCCACGTATTATGGACATGCTGACACCGCTCGGCAAGGGCCAGCGCGGTTTGATCGTTGCCCAGCCCAAAACCGGTAAGACCACTCTGCTGCAAAAAATCGCCAATAGTATTTCCAAAAATCATCCTGAAGTCAAAATGCTGGTCCTGCTGATCGATGAACGTCCCGAAGAAGTCACTGACATGGAGCGTTCCGTGCAGGCTGAAGTGATCAGCTCAACTTTTGACGAACCGCCGGAACGACACGTACAGGTCGCTGATATGGTGCTGGAGAAATCCAAACGTCTGGTCGAATATGGCCAGGATGTTGTAATTCTGCTCGACAGCATTACCCGTTTGGCACGAGCGCACAATGCTGTTGTACCGCATAGCGGCAAAATCCTGTCAGGTGGTCTCGATGCGACCGCGCTCGAACGCCCCAAGCGCTTCTTTGGTGCAGCCCGAAATATTGAGGAAGGTGGTAGTTTAACCATTATTGCCACAGCCCTGATCGATACAGGTAGCCGCATGGATGAAGTGATTTTTGAAGAATTCAAAGGCACGGGTAACATGGAGCTGGTACTCGACCGCAGGTTGTCGGATCGCCGTACCTTCCCGGCCATCGACCTTAACCGGTCCGGTACCCGTAAAGAAGAACTCTTGCTCGGCGACAAAGAGCTTAATCGCATTTGGATTTTGCGCAAGTTCTTGTCGGAACTGTCTTCGATCGAGGCAATGGAATTTATCCTGGAACGCATTCGTGGCACCAAATCAAACCAGGAGTTTCTCGACTCGATGAACACCTAAAAACTTTTGCTTGCATTTTCTGCGAGCATTATATTATATTTTATGCTGAAAATTTTTGAATTCGATTGTAATGAAATTTCAATCAGCCAAAAAAGGGTAGAATCATGAAAGCGAATATCCATCCTGAATATAAACTCGGCACGGTTACTTGTGCATGCGGCAATACTTTTCAGATCCGCTCTACCAGCGGCGACATGAACGTCGATGTCTGCTCAGCATGCCATCCGTTCTTTACTGGAAAGCAAAAATTCGTTGACACGGCTGGTCGTGTTGAAAAATTCCGTAAAAAATATGGTATGGCGGGAAGCACAAACTAAACGCCACACATGCGCAATGGCCCTCCAGGCGGGCTAACGATCGGTGTCGGCAGATTCCGGTCATTGAAACTCCTCACGGCGCGACTAAATTTGCATACCAATGCATCTACCAGTGAATGCTCAGGTCAATGATTTCTTCTATCCAAAATGCTTAGACCAGGTATAGTGATTCCATAGAGCATGCAGGCCACAACGCTGCGTGAAAACCAAACTGGAATCGAGACCTGAGCAACCACCTCGCTGATCTTTCAAGATTTTGATCATGATTGAAAAATTAAAAAAGCTTGAGCAACGTTTTAACGAGCTCAATGAAAAGCTGAGCGATCCGGCGATTATCTCAGATCCGCATAAACTTCGAGACATTTCGAAGGAACATAGCGATTTGGATCCTGTGGTACAAATGTACCATCGTTATGAAAAACTTCATGCCGATCTCGTTGCAGGGCAAGCCATTTTAGATGAGAGCGATGACGCTGAATTGCTTGAAATGGCTGAACTCGAAGTTGACGAAGTTCAGGAAAAAATTGCCGCACTCGAGGAAAGGCTCAAATTCGCTCTTGTGCCAAAAGATCCAAATGATCGCCGCAATGCGATTCTGGAAATTCGTGCAGGTACAGGCGGGGATGAAGCCGGTCTGTTTGCAGGCGATCTTTTCCGAATGTACTCCCGATTTGCCGAAAGCAAAGGTTGGAAGGTCGAAATTTTAAATTCCAATCCACAGGGAATAGGTGGCTTTAAAGAAATTATCACCATGATTTCGGGTGATGATGCCTTTGGCATGCTCAAATATGAAGGAGGCGTGCATCGTGTTCAGCGCGTGCCTGCAACCGAAACCAGCGGCCGCATCCACACTAGTGCAGCGACCGTTGCGGTTTTGCCGGAAGCCGATGAAGTCGATATTGACATCGATCCCAAGGAATTGCGCATCGATGTGTATCGCAGCAGCGGTCCGGGAGGCCAGAGCGTCAACACCACCGACTCTGCTGTACGGATTACCCATATTCCAACCGGTATGGTGGTAACCTGCCAGGATGAAAAAAGTCAGCACAAAAATAAAGCCAAGGCGCTCAAAGTGCTGCGCTCGAGACTGCTTGAGCAAAAACAGCATGAAGAAATGGAAAAGATCACTGCCAATCGCCGCAAAATGGTGAGTACCGGTGACCGTAGCGCAAAAATCAGAACATACAATTTTCCTCAGGGGCGCATCACAGATCATCGCATCAATTTGACACTTTATCAACTCGAAGATGTTTTGGATGGCAATCTCAGTCAACTGGTGGAAAAGCTGATTGAAGAAGAACGTAAGGAATTGTTAAGCAGCATGGAACCTGCAAGTTGAGGTCCGCTCCGAATGAGAAGTGGACGATTGTCAGGTTGATCGAATGGTCAGCGGGTTTTTTGGAACAAAAGGGGATTGAAAGCGCACGCTTAAATGTCGAGTTGCTGATGTGCTCGGTTTTGCGCTGCGATCGCGTCACCTTGTACCTCAATTTTGACCGACCTCTCGAGCAGGACGAATTAAGTAATTTTAAAAAACGACTTTTGCGCAGAGCTTCGAGAGAACCGCTACAATACATCGTTGGGGAAACTGAATTTTTTTCTTTGCGCTTTCAGGTCGGGCCCGGCGTGCTCATTCCAAGACCCGAAACCGAGGTTCTGGTGGAGCGCGCAATTTCATACCTCTCACTGAGTAATCAGAAGTCGAACGTACTGGATGTCGGAACCGGATCGGGAATCATCGCCATTTCGATTGCGAAGCACTGCCCTGCCGCACATTTACTCGCAATTGATATTTCCGATACAGCCTTACAGGTCGCTGCTGAAAATTCGAAATTGCACAACACTTCTGAGCGGATTGAGTTGATACAATGCAATATTCTCAATGAACAGGATTGGCATCTTTTGGGTGATGTTAAATTTGATGTGATTGTCTCGAATCCACCCTACATCGCCAGCAGCGAAAGAAACACGCTGGAGCCGGAAGTGCGCCAATATGAACCGGCAGAAGCCCTGTTTGTTGAAGAACCATTGCTTTTTTACCGGGTTTTGGGGCAACTTGCAAAAAGATTTTTATCGAAACAAGGGCAGCTACTTTGTGAGATAGCCGCAAATCGGCATGCAGCCATTGCAAGCTTGTTTGGTGAAATGGCACTGCAGAAGATCGAAGTTTTGCCTGATCTAACGGGGAAGATGCGCGTTATCACCGCGACAATACCATAATCACTGGCAGTCTGCGCCTGCTTAACTTTTGCCGTTTTGAACCAATTCAAGCTCCAGCAGCGATTGAATTGGATCGAAACGACACATGTTGATTGGTGGGACTGTTGCTAATTTAAAAACGATTCGGGAGCCAAAAGTGGTTAATCCAAATATTTTCAGAGAATACGATATCCGTGGCATTGCAGATGTGGATTTGGTCGACGAAACAGCCAGCTTAATTGGAAAAGCACTCGGCACGTTTTTGCGGCGCGATAACCGCAAGTCGATTGTAGTCGGGCGCGATGTCCGTCTGACTTCCGGGCGGCTGCGCGACGCCATTGTTGCCGGCCTGAACAGCACAGGAATGGACGTTATCGATGTTGGTATGGTGCCGACACCGGCAAGCTATTTTGCAATCCTGCACTATCAGGCTGACGGCGGCATCATGATTACCGGCAGCCACAATCCAATTGAATACAATGGTTTCAAAATGTCCAAAAATATCGGATCGATCTCAGCCATATTTGGGCAGGACATTCAGCATCTGAAGCAGCTAATCGACAACGAAGACTTCGAGATCGGCGAAGGCAAGGTGGAAACGCGCGATATTGTGCCGGAATACACTTCAGCGCTGAAGGAGCGTATTCAAATTGGCAAAAAACTTAAAATTGTGATCGATGCGGGCAACGGTACTGGCGGTGAAATAGGGCCAAAATTGTTCGAAGACCTCGGGTGTGAAGTGGTGCGTCTCTATTGCGAACTCGATGGCACTTTCCCCAATCATCTGCCGGATCCGACCGTGCCGAAATACGTCAAGGATTTAATTGCTAAGGTAAAAGAGCACAACGCTGATGCCGGGATCGGTTTCGATGGCGATTCCGATCGCGTGGGCGTGATCGACAATCTGGGGCGGATGATCTATGCAGATAAGCTGCTGGCCATGTTTGCCGCAGATACACTGACCCGCGAACCAGGCTCCGACATTGTCTTTGATGTAAAATGTTCACAAGCATTGCCGGAAATGATCAAAAAGAGCGGCGGCAAACCGTTTATGTGGAAAACCGGACATTCGATTCTTAAAGCAAAAATGAAAGAGTTGCATTCGCCACTGGCTGGCGAGATGTCTGGCCATATTTTCATCAACGATGGCTACTTTGGTTACGATGATGGCATTTTTTCTGCAGGACGACTGCTGCAAATTCTCGCAAACAGCGGCAAAACCCTCGCAGAGTTGCATGATGAAATCCCGGCATTCGAATCGACACCTGAGATTCGGGTGGAGTGTACGGACGAAGAAAAATTCGATATCGTCGATGAATTGGTTGCTGCGTTCAAAAAAGAGTACGAAGTGATCGACGTCGACGGAGCGCGTGTGCAATTTGGCGACGGCTGGGGGCTGGTGCGCGCGAGCAACACACAACCTGTGCTGGTTCTGCGCTTCGAGGCAAAATCTGATGCTCGTCTGCGCGAAATCGTGGCTATCTTTAAAAACGAATTGGATAGGTATTCGTCAGTCAAATACAGCAAGGATGATTTTTACGGATACTAAAAACTGCATGGTGCATATACGATACCATCATCGTGTGCATCATCCTGCGGGACGCAAGAACGCGGTCCCCGTTGATTATTTGAAAGAAAGATTAAATGATAAAAAACATTGATGATGTGAAGCTAAATTTGCTGACACTGCTACAGGCTCAGCATGAAAGAAAATTTAAAACAAAGGAGCTTGCACGCGCATTAAAAATTGCCCCGGGGGATTACAACCAGTTTCGCAACTATTTGCGGCAATGGGCCGCGGCCGGCGATATTGCCATGCCCAAATCGAACACCTTCCGAGCCGTTAAAATCAGTTCGCTTATTACGGGCAAACTGCATGTTAAAACGCACGGTTACGGCTTTTTACTGACACCGGAAGGCGAAGAAGACATCTTCATTAGTTTAAAAAATATGGGCATTGCGCTGGATGGCGATGAAGTCAAAGTGCAGCTGTTTGCAGGCACGGCGAAAAAACGCCCAGAGGGCAAGGTTGTCGAAGTGATCGAACGCCGTCGACAATATATCGTTGGCACACTGAAAAAGGGCAAGCATTACTATTTTCTGGTTCCGGATGATCTGAAAATTACCCGGGATGTGTATGTTCATGAAAGTGGATTGAACGGCGCAAAAGTCGGGCAAAAGGTGGCTGTCGAAATTGACGAATGGGAAGATGAATTGCTGAATCCGGAAGGTCATGTTGCAAAAATCATTGGATTCCCGGGAGATCCGGGTGTCGATGTGCTTTCGGTGGCAGCATCGTTCGACCTGCCGATGGGCTTTCCTGAAAGCGTTGAAAAAGAAGCCCGCACATTTAAAAACAAACTTCTCAAAAAAGACCTCAAAGATCGCCTTGATCTGAGGAAACAGGTCTGTTTTACAATCGATCCTGAAGATGCCAAAGATTTCGATGATGCGGTTTCCCTGCGCAAGCTCGATAATGGCAATATGGAATTGGGCGTGCACATCGCTGACGTGTCACATTATGTCAAAGAAGGTGGCGCATTGGATCAGGAAGCACTTGCGCGCGGCACATCTGTTTATCTGGTCGATCGCGTGGTGCCGATGCTGCCAGAGTGGCTCAGCAACGAGCTTTGCAGCCTGAAACCTCAAGTCGATCGCCTGGCTTTTAGTTGCATTATGGAACTGAGTCCGAGCGGCGATGTTGTATCGCATCGCATCGCCGAGACGGTTATTCACAGCAACTGCCGCTTTTCTTACGAGGAAGTACAAGCTTTTTTCGAAGGCGAAACAGATTTGCCGGGCGAACTGGCTGAACCGCTGGACCAGATGTACGCACTTCACAAAACCCTGCGTCATAAGCGCATTGTAGCAGGCGGACTTGAATTTGAAACGCCTGAACCCAAAATCAGGCTCGACGACAAAGGCGTGCCGGTGGATATTGTGCGCAAAGAGACGCTGGAAAGCATGCAGATGATCGAGGAGTTCATGCTGTTGGCCAATAAGACGATTTCGCAGCACGTCGACACACTCAAAACAGAAGACGACCCCCCACCATTTGTCTATCGCGTGCACGAAAAGCCGACACCGGAAAAAATGGCTGCTTTTACGGAATTTTCAGCTGCCATGGGATACCAGGCCCGTTTTGATGGCAAAGTTACCAGCAAGAAACTCAGCAGCTTTCTGCGCAAAATAAATAATCAGGAAGAGCGTGTCATCATCGAAAGCGTGATGCTGCGTTCTTTGATGAAAGCGCGCTACGATACAGATAACCTCGGGCATTTTGGCCTGAATTTTAAGCACTACTCTCACTTCACTTCACCGATTCGGCGTTACCCGGATCTGATTGCGCACCGAATGTTGAAATATTATGCAAAAACTCGCTGGCATGAAGAGTTGCGCATGGGCCTGACCGGCAAGCTCGACGATATTTGTCAGCGTGCCAGCGCCTGTGAAACTACAGCACAGGAAGCTGAACGCGCCTCCATCAAAATGAAACAGGTCGAATTTATGGCTTCGCGTCTGGGGGAAGAATTCGATGGCATGATTTCTGGTGTGGTGCACTTCGGCATATTTGTTGAAATCACCGCCTATTTGGTGGAAGGATTGGTGCATATCTCCGATCTGCAGGATGACTTTTACACATTTGACGATAAGGCCATGACTTTGGAAGGTACAAGTGGCGGAGAAAAGTTTCGAATGGGCGATCCCGTTCGTGTAAAAATTGTCCGGGTTGATCGCGATGAGCGTATTATCGACATGGTTTTGGTAAAAAAATATACGCGGGAAGATTTAGCCAAAGACAAAAAAAGTGAACATAAAAAAGCAGTACAAACTAAGCAAGCTCCGAAGAAAAACAAGAATAGCAGTACTCAGAAGCGAAATAAAAAGAGGCCCGAAAAAGGCAAAACACAACAACAGGACAAATCGAAAGGTGAATCGTTGAAAGAAAGATCTGTAACCAAACGTCAATTGACCCGAGCTGATGATAACCGACCATTTTTTACCACTATGCGTCAAACCAAAAGCCGCAATACAGCATCGACACGCGGAGGCAGCGTCACCAATAGCAACAGGCCGACCGGCAGCAAACGAGGAGGCAACAGCAAAAAAAGAGCTCATTTTGGCGACAGTGGTCTGCAAAGAAACAACAACACGACCCGCGGACAGGGTCAAAGATCACGCCGTACGCGGTAGCCTGAGCGCGCGCAAAGCTGCCGCGTGCTTGTGTCTCAATTGCGAGTGCCCTGTACAGCACTTCTCGCCAATTCCTCGTCTCGCCAAATTCGCACTGAAATAAAAAATCCCAACGCGCAACTGATTGCACGTTGGGAAATAGGTCAATATTGCCGATTTATTTTTCTTTGCGAAACGATGCCGAAAGTATTTTGCAGCGCAATCGATTCAACAGGAAATGCAGCAAATCCGCTTCGGGCATGGCAATGATGCCAATATGTCTTTAGCCAGCGAAAACCTATGCATTCTTCGCTGCAAATTTTTCTCTGGTAATGCGCGCAACCAATCCGGTAAGAAAGAGAATTCCAATCAAATTTGGAATTGCCATCAGGGCATTGCCAATGTTTCCAAGGCTCCAGACAATGTTGAGGTAGTTGTAGCTCGAGCCGGCAATCGGTGTCAGGATTGCGCCAAAAAATAGAAAAGCGATAAAAATATAGCGGAATGGCATCACCACACGGTCGCCGCCGATATATTCAATGCATTTCTCTCCATAATATGACCAGCCGAGCAGTGTTGTGTAACCAAATAAAAACGATGAAATTGCGATAATTGCTCCACCGATCCCGAAAGGAATAACGGTGTCGAATGCTTTCTGGGTGACCAGAATGCTGGTAATATTGTCAACGGCGTCCAGCCCTTGCCATGCTTGGGTCTGCATGTAAGCACCGGTGAGCACGATCGTCAACGTGGTCATAGAGTTGACCAGGATTGTATCGATGAAAACACCAGTCATGGCGATCAGACCATTGTTGGTAGGTTCTTCAGATGTTGATGCGCCTTGTGCAATGGCCGCCGAGCCCAGGCCAGCCTCATTCGAAAGCAGCCCGCGACTTACACCACTTTGGATCGCAATGCCGACAGACGCGCCGAGCAATGGTTGAAATCCAAACGCTGATTTAAAAATGATGACAAAGGCTTCCGGGACAAGCGTAATATTTGAAATGATGATCCATAGCGAGAAAAAGATATAGAAGACAATCATGCTGGGGACGAGCCGTTCAGAGACCATACCGATCTTTTTGATGCCTCCAATAATCACCATGCCCACCAGCAAGGCGATCAAGCCACCGATAACAATATAATAGATCATCGGTGCCTGCTCAGAAACCTGGCCACTATGAAACGCCTGGTTGATCGTATTTGCGAGAGCAGCCGTCATCGAGTTGGATTGGGCCATATTTCCCGTACCGATCAGACATGCGATCGTGCCGCAAATTGCAAAAGCAGCACCCAAAAATCTGCCGAGCTTTTTGTTCTTGAGGCCGTTTTTGACATAGTACATCGGGCCGCCAGCCATTGTACCATTGGGGGCGATTTCGCGAAGGTGGACACCGAGAAAGCCTTCAGCATATTTTGTCGCCATTCCGAAGATGCCTGCGATCCACATATAAACCGGTGCACCGGGCCCGCCTATGGCGATGGCTGTTGCAACGCCGGCAATATTTCCATTGCCAACCGTAGCAGCAAGCGCCGTCATCAGTGCTGCAAAAGGCGAAATATCTCCTTTGCCCTCGGATGAGCGCGATTCTTTTGAAAATACCAGCTTTAGCGATTGCCAAAAATGGGTAATTTGCAATCCTCGAGTAGCTATGGTCAGAAAGATGCCCGTGCCGAGCAGCAATGCAATCATAGCTGGTCCCCACATGAAGTTGTCCAGTTGTGAGGTCCAATCCAGGAGCCAATCGAAAAAACCTCTCTCTCCGCTTCCGCCCATAAAATCATCCTTTCTGAAAGTGTAAAAACTGACATGAAGTTGGATACAATAGCTTCCCCACCTATACGTATCCACAAAAGGCAATTAAATTTGCTTTAATTAAAGTGACGAGTATAGCCAACCAGACGCTGCAAGTCAAGTGACTTCAGCCAAGTGAACACAAGAAGCAATGCGTATGCTGCTTGAAACACGATTTATGCAAAGAAACAACTTTCGTTTATGAGAATTATCAGGCGGGTTGGTAGCTCGGATTGGATCAAATCGGTGCATTCAGGGCATCGATGATGTGGCGCACATCGTTTTTCTCAAAAAGACGTATGAGCAGCGCACCGATACGGATCAATTTGCCCGGTTGCTGCACGGCTTGCGCCAGTCGCGTGATCGTTCGATCAATTTTGGTGATTTCTTCATCATGCTGTTCCGGCTCGAGGTGTGCAAATCGCTCTGCAATCCGCCATGCTGCATCGCGCGCTCTCTGCATGCTGAAATTGAAAACCGCCTCGTCGCTTTTGCCACCAAGTCGGTCAAGCAGACCCAGCAGCGGGGAGAAATCGCCAATGCGTGCCTGAATGATATCGAGCAAATCCGATAAAATTGTGTTGATTTCATAAAAATCGGCTCTCAACGAGGAGATGCTATCGCCCGGGCAGACTGCGGCGGCCGACAAGCCGAGGTCGAGATTAATATGCGCGTTCATACCCAGAAGCAGGTGCTGCAACACCAACGGCCGCCAATTCGGCGCTGCTGAAAAAGCCACTTGCCAACACGCAGTCGGCAGCTCGCCTTCAAGATGCCGGCGCAGCGCTTCAAAATAGCGATTGGCGAAAACCACATCAAGCTGCTCCATGCGTGGTCCGTCTTCAAAACGCCCGGTCTCAATGCCGAGCTGGACTTGCACGGTCACCTGGCGGTAAAGCGCTGCGAAATAGCCGAGGCGGCTTTCTTCGGCGTGGCAGTGCGCCACGATCTCTTCCATCTGCTTTATCGCTTCGCTGATGGAAGTAGCGGGACGAATCGTTAGGCTAATTTTGTTCTCCCATCTTTTCGCGTAGTTTCGCTATCTCGTCACGCGCTTTTTCTGCCCGGCGGTGATCGGGATATTTGGTAATGAGTTGTTCGTAATACGCTATGGCCTTTGCAGCGTCCTTTTGTTCATTTTTCATCAGGTCACCGGCGCCGAATAGATGCTCTGGCGCCTTTTCGTCTTCAGGAAACTTTTCTGCGAACAACGCGAGCGATTTGGCCGCGTTTTCATAGTCCCGCAGTTTTTTTTCATACACACTGGCCGCTTCCTCCACCGCATCTTTGGCTCGGGGCGCATTTGGGTGTTTCTCCGCGATTTCGAGAAAGGTTCCGATGCCAGCCACATAATTGTCGAGCCGGCCAATGTTGAGCTCAGCAATGCGCCACAACGCTTCAACAGCATCTTCGCCTTCGGGATAGGTATCCACCGCCAGCCGGTATTGCACGATCGCCAGGCTGTAATCTTTATGCTTTTTTTCTTTGATCTCACCGGTTAAAAACAGCGCCTTGGCAGCGAACGGCGTTTCGGGGTGCTGTTGGGCAATCTGTGTGAATAACGCAAATGCCTTGTCGGGTTCATCCAGTTTTTCGTACAGCAAGGTTGCACGCTGATAGCGTGCATAAGGCAAAATATCGCTTTCCGGTGTGAGATATTCCAGCTTGAAGTAGGCTGCCGCTGCCTCATGCTCATCGCCATGTTCTCTGTGCAAGTCGGCAACCAGTTGCAGCACCGCATCGATGTGTGGATCGCTGGGATAGCGTTCCAAAAAATTATGGCCTCCTGCGAGCAACCAGCCGGTGAGCTTGGAGATGTTGAGCGAGCGGCAAAATTGCAGATAGTTTAAATAGCGATCTGCAGCTTTGCCTGTCGCAGGCGCTTCATTCAATTTGCCATTGATTTCGGCCTGGCGTTCCCGCAAATCGCCTTCCTTTGCAACCACACGCAGAATTGCCTCTTTGCAGTTGTTGTATCGTGTGCTGTTCGGGTGAAGCGCCAAAATTTGCAAATAAGCAGCGAAGGCTTCATGTTCACGCCCCATTTCTTCGTAGAGCGTGGCGGCTAAATAGTGCGCTTCCGCGACATGTTCACTGCCAGGATAAATCTGACTAAATTGTGCAATTTCAGTAATCAGGTAGTCATAGAGCTTTTTGTCGTGGCGATCATACAACTCCTGAATGTAGGCAAAATGCTGGTTAGCGTCCACAGCCGCGAATGCAGTCGGCGCAATCCAAAACACAAGCAAGAGAGCGAAGAAAGCTTTTTTCATTGTGTCACCTGTCTTTTATTATGAGGTGAAGTGTGCATTCTGTGGCGGTGCAGGGCATGGCCTGCAAGTGCTGCCTATGCTAACAAGATTTTTGTCTGAAGGCAAGGTTTTTCATGCGGGATGCATGACAGTAAATGATCAGAACTTTACCTGATGGCTCCCGAAATCAATTGACTGTTTGCACGGCAGAAGCGTTGTCTTTTTAATGTTGAATTTATTTTACATTCTTCTATTAGGTATTTTTACGCAGTGTATCCGGGCAGCGGGTAAAATCGCATACCAAGTTTGAGAATTGAACCTCGCTCGGCTGCCTGCATGCAATTCGGGGAATTCATGTTCAGACTGAAGTATTCCAAAAGACCGTTGCTTGCCATCAATAGCTCGTTCCTCGGCTTGAGCTGACAATCGCCATTAAAATTTTTGATCATTCTAAACACGCGGGTCAGGAAATCGACCTCAATGGTTTTACATCTTTGTACTGTTTCTGTCTAACAAGGAGAGTTGAATTTATGGGAGATCGTGTAAAACGAAATGGGCTTTTACATGCTTTCGCGGCTTTATTTTTTCTCGGAAGCCTCTGTGTCACACACCCTGTTCAAGGCGCGGAAGTAAGCGGCGTGCAGACCGGCAAATGGACGCTGGCTGCCAGCCCATACATTGTCGCCGGCGATGTGATCGTGCCTGCCGGCCAGGCTTTGGCGATCGAGCCGGGCGTGATTGTCAAGTTTCGCTCTGGCACCTCGCTGCGGGTCGAAGGTAACATTGATGCAAGAGGTACTGCCTCCAATTTCGTGATTTTTACCTCGGTCAATGACAAGGAATTCGGTTTGACGAGTCAGCAGATCAATGCCGAGCCTACCAATGCGGACTGGCTTGGGATTGCATTTATAGGTAGTGGCGCTGGCAATTCCGTTATTGAAAACGTCATTATCCGCTACTCGTCAAATCCGCTTGCTGTGCGCGATGCGAATCCGCGGCTCGAAAAAGTGCTGATTCTTGATTGTGCTGCCAGCTCGGTTTCTATTAATGGGCAGCAAGTTCCGGTTCGCAATAATCAGCAATCGAATTATTCGGCAGCACAAACGGCAAATCCATCTGCAGCGCCAAAGCCAGCGCGGACTTCGCCTTCGCAAAATCCAGTCACCGTAGAGCAGGAAAATCGTAGACAAAACCCAGTTGCAACAAAGCAACAAGATACGGGCACTAAAGACAATAGCGCTTCCGGCACAGGTGGGGGACAGCGAAACCTGGTTACAGCGTTCACCATGAGCCAGGTTAGTGAAATCTTAAAAAATGTTGCCAATCAGGTTGCTCTGCGCGCTGATCCTGATTTGAGCGAAAAATTCAATCTGTTCGATCAAAATTATTTAGTGAATTTGACCAACCACCTCGATTTGAATTATATCGGAGTCGGCAGCCCTGTAGCCATGAATCCGGAAGCGATTATCGCATTTGTGCTGGAGAAGCTGGAGCAGGGCATGTCACCGAACACGATCGGATTGGAGATGGTTGCCGAATTTGAGCGAACAGGTTACCGAACCGCCAGCCCCGTCAGCAGTTCTGCGGCTACAAGTTTGGCTGAGTCTGCGAGTGCTCCTGATATGAACATCGGACTCGATACGCAAATTGGCAAAATCAATGTTGGTGGTTTTATCGCAGGTGAGATTGAATATCATCAGGAACCGGATGGGATGTTCCATACGCTTTTTGAACTCAATCAGGCGCGCATCTATTTCTCGACAGAAATCAATCCATTCGATTTGGCGAACAACATCAGTGTACTGGCGGAGTTCAATCCGGTGCCAGAGGAGGTGATTCATCAGATCGAAAGCATCGCGCTGCCTACGGCCAATGGCACGGAAGTGTTAAGCCTTGCGAACGCACACGCAGGAGAAAGCGCGCATGCTGAAGAAGAAGAGATCATCCCATTTGAACAGCTCTATTTCAGAATTAACAACGTGGGCAACAGTGGCTTTAATCTGACAATCGGGCAATTCCGGCTTCCCTTTGGCTTGTGGTCGGATTATACTTCGCATCGCAATTTTACTTCAGCCAAAAACAACATGCTCGTGAACGGATTTGCTCTCAAGAAAATAGAGCTCGGCGTGATGCTCGAACGCGCGCTCAATGAAAAAGTCGATGTGCGCGTGGCGCTCGTGCACGGGCGTCAGAGCCGGACTTCTGATTTAAGCCGGGAAGACATCGATAACAAAAAAGACCTTGTAGGCCGTATTGGCTTGAATGCAGGCCGCCTGCGCTTTGGCGCTTCAGCCTATTTCGCCGAATTCTCGCTGGACCGCAATATTGCTTTGGGGCTTGATTGGCTTTATTCCATCAATCGACTCTCAGTTGGCGGCGAACTTGTGTATCAGAAAAACAATAATGTGAATAAAACATTCGGCACCAATTTCGATTTTATGCAAGTTTCGGCAACTTCCGGCTACGTGCAGTTTGACTATGCCCTTCGTACCCGGCTGCATGTATACGGTATGTACGAGTTCTGGCGTTATTCCGCCAACAGCCAGCAAATCAACAATCCTGCTTACAAAGCCTTTCATGGTTTACGTTACCAGTTGCATCCGCAATTGCGCTGGACGCTGATCGAGTACGGACGTATGTTCCATGAAGGCTTTGACGAAGGCAACGTACACCTTTCAACCCAGATTGAAGTGATTTTTTAACATCAGAGGGAGACGCTCATGGCTATGTATCGAATTTTCACCTTGCTTCTCTGCCTCATGGCGAGCATTTGTCTCGGCGCCAGCAACGGTAAATCAACCAGTGAGCAGAATAAGCAGGCGAGAGAGTGGTATCAGCGCGGTATGGAAGAGCCATCGCATGAAAAAAGGGTGCCGATGTTTCTCAAGGCAATCCAACTCAACCCCACCTATATCGATGCATACTATCAGCTTGGTTTGAGCTATAAAAGCTTAAAAAACTACCCCGAGTCTGAAAAAGCTATGATCAAGGCTTATTCGGTGAAACCACAGAATCTAAAGCTTTCTCAAAAATGTGACATCATGTTTGAACTCGGCGGCTTGTATTTGCGCATGGGGCGTTTGGCAGAGGCAGAGTCCACTTTGCTGGGTGCGAAAGACATCGCGGGCCAAAGCGATCAAAAGGCAAAGATTGCCTTTGAGTTAGGCCGGGTGTTCGCGGCGCGGCAAAAATATGCTGAAGCCCTGAGCGAGTTCAGGCTGGCCAAGGCTTTTGATCCGCAAAACGCGCATCGCTATGATGTGTTTGCGCAATCCATGAGCGATAACTTGAAAGCATCTGGTGCAGCCGACAATTCAGCGGTGGCTCAAAATGCAGAGAATTCCGCAGCTCGCGTTCCCGAATCTGCTGTCAGCGATCAACAAGGCGCTTCCGGGCAAAATGCCATTCTCAATGCCCTATACACCCAGGGACGTCAGTATGAGCAGCAGCGTGATTTTGCATTTGCTTTGGAAGTCTACCAGAAAATCAAAACGCAGTCGCCTAGCTATAAAGATGTGGCGAGCCGGATGACGGATCTGCAGCGGCAGCTTGACGATCATCGCCAAAAAGAAATGATCGAAACCGAATTTGCTGCTGGCGTGACCGCATTGCGGGAAAAGAATTGGCCACGAGCAATTTATTCGTTCGAGAATGTGCTGAAATACGATCAAAGCCACCGCGCTGCCCGCGATCGCCTGCGCGAGGCCAAACAAGGCATGGCCAGCGAGAGCACCGATTCGATTCTTGCCCGTTTTTATGCCGAGGGCTTGATGGCCATGAAGACACAGGATTTCGCAGCAGCTATCGCAGCGTTCGAAAAAGTTGAAACGATCAACGAAAACTATCGAAACGTGAGCAAGCTGATGGTCGATGCAAGAACACAACTGTCGCAGGCAATTGATGAACCGCTGGCGCCTTTGAATTCGGCAAAAGTGGATTCATTGCGACGCATGGCAGATAAAGCTGTTCAAGATCAAAATTGGGTGCAGGCGGTCGCAAGCCTTGAGCTTCTGCGAGCAATGGTTCCTGAAGATGAACGTATTCAGCAGCAGTTGCTGGATGCGCGCGGCAGTTTGCAACATATCGATTCTGGCAGGGCAGAGGCAGGCACGGGGAACTTATCTGGCGGCACCATGGCCGTCGCCGGGGCTGTAGCAGCCATGCTGGTTTTGCCATTGTCTGGTGTGTATGTGTTTTCGCCCACGGCACGTGCACGCGTGCATTTGCTGCGCGGCAAATACAGCGCGGCTGCCACGATATACGAGCGGATTATCGCGCGCAATCCAGGCAGAATCAAACTGTATCCGGCGCTGGCCAATATCTACATGCTCACAAGCCGGCAGGATGAGAATGCCCTGAAAGTGTACAAAACCGTGCTGCAACTCGATTTGCCCGTGCAAGACCGCGAACGCATGCACTCATTGATGGCGCAGAAATACGTTGCCGGCGAATCGACAGATGGCGATGCCATCGATATTTTGGAAAAAGAGCTCCAGAAAGAAGTGTCCCGAAAAAAGGATGATGCCTAATTGACGCTTGCTTTGTGCATCATGAGCAAAGCTGTTTTCAACTTTGCTCCACCGGCAGGCCCTCCAGTTCCATGATTTTCAAGGCATTGGTGGTCGGGCATGGTCCTGTGCGCAATTTATAATCAAAGGTCATTTTGCCATCGACGACCTCCTCGCGGAAATGGAAATTGCTGATCGATGCGATTTCGTCAGCCAAATGCACAAGCTCGAGATCATGGGTGGAGATGGCGCCCATGCCGTGCTTGTTGGCCAGCGCGCGAATGTACGACCGGCTGCCGATCAAACGTTCACGATTGTTGGTACCTCTGAAAATTTCATCGATCAGAAAAAATATTGGCTCGCTGTCTGACTGGTCCAGCCGCGAAAGCAGGCTTTTCAAACGTCGTACCTCGGCGTAGAAAAACGAGAAGCCGTCGGTTACGGAATCGTTCACTTTCAGGCATGTAAACAATTTGAAAAGCGAACACTCCATCTTTTTCGCATCGACAACCCCACCCACATAGGCCAGGCAGAAGTTAATCCCCAGTGTTTTGAGAAACGTGCTCTTTCCCGCCATGTTGGAACCGGTTATGAGGGTGACCGTGCCGAGTTTTTCCTGCATGAAATCGTTGCAGACTTTTTGCTGTTGAGGAATCAGGGGGTGACCGATGCTGACCAGCTCTATTTTGTGCTTTGCATGCTCACCCTCATTTTCGTTGAATGTCGGGAAGGTATAATCCGGATTCAGGTACCCCGCATTGGCCAGCGACAGCAACGCTTCCAATTCATAAAAAGTATCGAGCCAGCCCGGCACTGTGCGCGCCAATTGTTTTTTGCTGCGGTCAAGCAGCACCGCGCAGTAATAGTCATACGGGCAGGTGATGTTTAGCACCAGGTTGAGCAGCGGATTGCCGCGCAAGCCAACCAGGTAGGCGATCCATTTGACTTTGCGGATTTGCTGTGATGGTCGTGTTTGTGCTTTCCAAAACGGCTCACAAATTGTAGATAGCGCCTGATTTTGTTGATAGGGGAAGCTCTCCAGATATTCCAAAATCGCACGCACCTTCGCCAGCTCATCCTCTAAAAAATTTGTATCTGCAAACACACTGGCGATGAGTTTCTGGTTCATCAGAAACACAAATATATAGGCGATCAATGTCCAGATATAGTAGCCTGCCAGCAAGCCAAACTGATACAAGCCGAACAAACTGATATTGACCAAAGCCATCGCGCTCAAAACCGCCACGATGATTTTCAGTGTACGCGGCGTTTCCTGCTTTTTGAGCCAGCCCACCAATTTATCGCCATCCAACAACTCGCTGGAAACCAGGGTGAATTGCAGATAAAGCTTGTTGCGAAAATGACTGAGCGGAATGAGTTCACGCACGATTTTTTGCCGGCGCCTGGTTTCCTTCAAATCCGGATCGGTGCGGAGCAGCCAGGTTCGCAACCGTGCGCTGCCTGCCTTCGAGACCGCGGTGTCGAGCAGGCGGTGCAGCGAGCGCGGCCCGGTAATATCGAGATCGAACTCGAACGGGTGCTCGGGATCCGCAGGCGTCTGTTCGGTAAAGGGCAACTGTTGCCAGTCGAGTTGCATGCGTGCCAGTAATTGCGTCTTCCAGCGCAACCAGATTTCATGGCGTTTGATGCTATGGTTGAGCCTGCGGTGTATTGTCGCAACCGCCCCGAAAACCAGCAAGCCTGTCGTAAAGACCGGCCAGGCTACAGCCTCGCCAATAGTAAAATTGCTGATTGCACCGGCAACCAGCGAGAAAATAAAAATACCGAGCCGATAGCGGGTAAAGAGACTGCTGCGGCTGCGCATGCGCTCGATGCGGCGCTGCAATCGCTGGATCTGCCGGTCTATGGCGCGGCGTCGCGTTTCACGCTGAATGGTCATAAATCTTGTGCTTTATTTTTTTATCCTTATCTTTCATGGGGCAGAAAATAGCACAGTGCATACAAGTGCTGCAAGCCTATCCTTTTTGCAAAACGAAATGGCATTGCGCTGCCCGGGTAGCCGGATTTCTGGGAAAAAACGGCATGAACTTGTAAGCTGCAAACTTAATCATCCCAACGTTGAAAAGCAATAAACCAAATAAAATGGAGAGAGCCATGAATTCGCTGGATTGGCCGCGTGTACAGTGGATTATCGACCGCATGTTTGAAGAAGATTTGGGACAGGGTGATATTACGACCGCAAGTGTTGCGACCACAGATCGGCCTGCATCGGCGCGTATTGTCAGCAAAGATCACGGTGTCGTTGCGGGCCTTGCCATCGCGAAAAAGGTGTTCGAGACCCGGGATGCCAGACTCGAAATCGTACTCGAATGCGCTGACGGGGAAACGGTTGCTCCCGGTGATGACCTGTTGAAAATTTTCGGAAGCGCACGCGCGATTTTAGAAGCGGAACGCACAGCACTCAATCTGCTCGGCCGCCTTTCAGGCATCGCCACGCAAACGCGACGCTTTGTCGAGAACGTGTCCGGCACAAAAGCGGTTTTGCTGGACACACGCAAAACAGGGCCCTTGATTCGTGAGCTGGATAAATATGCGGTGCGCGCAGGTGGTGCACAAAATCATCGCACAGGCTTGTACGACATGGTACTCATTAAGGAAAACCATGTGCGTTATGCGGGAAGCATTGCTGCTGCGCTGCAAAATGTGCACAACAGCCCTGATGTTAAAAATAGCAAAGTGGAAATCGAAGTGCGCAATCTCAATGAATTGCGGCAGGCAATGGCGATTCAGATCGATCGCATCATGCTGGACAATTTTTCGCTGCAAGACATGCGCCGCGCTGTGGAAGAAGTCGGTGGCGCGGTGGCGCTCGAGGCATCCGGCGGTGTGACGTTGGAAACCGTGCGTGCCATAGCAGAGACCGGCGTCGATTTTATTTCGGTCGGCGCTCTTACCCATTCTGTCAAAAATTTTGACATGAGTTTGCTGTTCGCGGTTGATAGCGAAGCGTAGGAGAAGCGCCAGCAAGCTGCTTTCTGGTGGAATTATCTGGACATTGGACACGGTGTGGCGCTATATTGAGCGAACTTTTCGGCAAATGTGGTCACAAGTTGTCACCTGAAAAAAAGGATACAGTATGCATTCACCGGCAAAATGGACTTTGTTTCGATGGGCAGTTTTTGCAGTACTGATCGCTGCATGTTTTTCGGATGGCGTAGCACAACAAGCATTGCCACAACATGGCAAACGTGCTAAAAAGCTTCTCATCCTAAACGCGATGAAAGTCGATGGCGTCGGCACACCGGCGGAAGGGCCGGTCGATATTGTCATCGAAGGCAACCGCATTACCCGCATCAGCCCTAGCGATCCGGATGGCCTGTACCGACTGGATGCCGATGGTGTGATCGATGCCACCAATCAGTATGTTTTGCCGGGCTTTATCAACATGCACAGCCATCTGCAAAATAGTGCTGCCGGCATCGAAATGCCATACGAGTATCAGCATGCGCTTTGGCTGAGCGCTGGGATTACCACTGCTCGTGATTTAGGCAGCAACTTCGACGAGGCGAAAGTGGAAAAACGCAAGAGTGCGTCTGGCGAGATAGCCGCACCGCGCTTGTTTCTGTATCCATTTTTTACCGGTGAGATGGCCGAAGAAGAGATTCGCAATCGCGTGCGCAATTTCAAGCAAGCTGGCGCGGACGGCATAAAATGCTGGGGCATCGATCGCGAGACCTTTCTGGTTGTGGCAGATGAAGCCAACAAGCTCGGCCTTAAAATAGCCCACCATGTCGGTGTGGAAGATGCCAATGCCAATGATGACGCGGCAGTCGGCACGACCTCAATCGAACACTGGTATGGCATCCCGGATGCGGCGCTTGATGGTGTGCAATCATTTCCTTCCGACTTCAATCATGCCAACGAGCTGCACCGTTTTCGTTATGCCGGCCGTTTATGGCGCGAAGCCAATCCGGAAAAGCTTCAGCAGGTGCTGCACATGTTGGTCGATAGCGGCGTGGCCTGGGACCCGACACTGTGTATTTACGAAGCATCGCGCGATTTGCAGCGCGCCATCACCCAGCCCTGGTTCGATGCTTTTCTGCATCCAGCGCTGGAAAAATTTTTCACCCCCAATCCGGAATATCACGGCTCCTTCTTTTTCGGTTGGACCAATACCGATGAAGTGTATTGGAAGGAAAATTACAAAATTTGGATGAAGGCTGTGCGTGATTTTGCCAACATGGGTGGCATTGTCACCACAGGCGAAGATGCCGGATTTATTTACCAGCTATACGGATTTGGCTACCTGCGGGAACTGCAACTGCACGAAGAGGCCGGTTTTCATCCGCTCGAAGTCATTCAGCACGCTACCCATAACGGCGCCAAGGTTTTGGGGATGGAAAAAGAGCTTGGGCGTGTCAAGCGCGGCTATCTGGCCGATCTGGTGGTTGTAAATGGCAATCCTTTGGAAAATCTGCAGATTTTGTTGCCGCGTGGCATCAATAAAACGCTCGATTTGCAGCATGGCGCGCAAGGTGGCATTTCATGGACAATCAAGGATGGCATTCCGTACGATACAAGCATTTTGCTCAACAGCGCAAAGGAAATTGTGCAGGCGGCACGGGCGAAAACCAGGCCCTAGCCCTGCGCCAACGACAGCGATAGACTATATCAGTTGCATTGACCTAAATTTGCAATTCAAAATCGGAGAATGGCGATGATCAATTTCGAAGATTTAACCATTGGCATTGAAGAAGAATATCAAATAATTAATCCGGATTCGCGCGAGCTGACTTCGTTCATTACAGAATTTTTAGAACATGGCGCGATGGTTTTTCGCGATCAGGTTAAGCCGGAAATGCTGCAATCGCAAGTTGAAATCGGCAGCCATGTATGCCGCAATATTGCAGAGGCGCGCACGGAAGTCACGCGCCTGCGCAGAATGGTCAGCGATATCGCCGAAAAGAACAATCGCAAAATTGTGGCAGCAGGCACGCATCCTTTTTCGCGTTGGCAGGATCAACTGGTGACGGACAAGGATCGCTATAAGGGGCTGATTCAGGACATGCAATATGTGGCCAAACGCCTTTTGATATTCGGCATGCACGTGCATGTTGGCATTCCGAACAAGCATCTGCGTATCGATATTATGAATCAGATGTCCTATTTCATGCCGCACATTTTGACGCTATCGACTTCGTCACCTTTTTGGCTGGGCGCCAACACCGGCATGAAATCGTATCGCAGCATCATTTTCCAGGATTTGCCGCGCACCGGATTGCCGGAGTATTTCGATTCCGCGAATGAATATGAGTATTATATCGAACAATTGATACAGATGAACTGCATCGAAGAGCCGACCAAAATTTGGTGGGATATCCGGCCACATCCGAAATTCCCTACCCTCGAGTTCCGTGTGTGCGACTGCACCACGAAAATCAATGAGGTGATCGCGATCGCAGCATTGCTGCAAGCCCTGGTGGCAAAGCTGCTGATTCTGCGCAAGCACAACCAAACCTGGCGCATTTATCGGCGTGGTTTGATCGAAGAAAACAAGTGGCGCGCGCTCAAGGATGGCATTGATGGTAAGTTGCTCGATCTCGGCAAAGTCGAAGAAGTGCCTGCTCGATTTTTGCTGGAGGAGATGCTCGATTTTGTCGATGATGTGCTCGACCCACTTGGGACGCGCGAGGAGATTGAATATATTCGCACCATTCTGCAAACCGGCACCAGCGCTGATCGGCAGTTGAAAAAATACAATGAAACCAATAGCCTGGAAGCTGTCATCGATATGCTGGCCGAAGAGACGGTAGAAGGCTGCTAAAAATAAATGCCCGGCGGGAAGGCCAGGCATTGCAACGATTTATCGACTGTTTTGGATGACCTGTTGGTAGGTGATATTCGGATCGTCAAAAGTGTAACAATAGGCTTTCACTGTCGGGCCGATGCTGCGAAAAAAGTTGATTTCGGTGGAGTTGTTGCCGATCCGCCAGTCTATCCAGCCGGGCTTGACGCCGCTGCCGGTGTCCATCGCTTCGGTGAGGTAAAGTGTGCCATCCTTGGTTTGAATGACCACAAACGAGCGCGGCACGGGCTTGCGTTTGCCTTCGTTTTCGAAGCGTGCTGCAAGTTGACTCCGGCGTGATTCTAATGGCACCGACATCGGGATATCGCGCGGATTGATCGATATACTGACCCAGTTGACTGCGCCCTGGCTCGAAGCCGTGGCGCCGTATGGGTAGCGCGCTTTGGACTGCGGTGTGAAAACATTTTCGTTATTGATGTTATTGCGAATAAAACTGAGCGCGTTGCGAGGCGCAAATGTGAAACGGCCGCAGGTATAGGACCATGGGATGTTATTCCAGCCCGCACTGCGAATACGATCATAGCTGGTGATATAGGATTTCCCTTCCCAAATCAGAAGGCCCGAGCCTGACATGTTGACGCGATCGAGAAAGTAATTGTACTGAAACTCGGTCGGATCGATATTGCGTTGCTGCACTTCTCTTTTCAAGCATGCTGCGACAGAATCGATGTGACCGCGGCTGCTGTTGGCGAGCATATAATAGGTCAAATTTGCTTCCTGCATTTCAATCGTCAGCCTGCCATTTTTTTCAAGCCAGTTCCGCGAGCTGATGCGGTTGGTTGGAGCGCCATTGGCAAAAGTCCGGGAAAGGTCGACCGGTGCAGGTGGTTGCGGCTGCCCGGAATCGCCGCCACCGGGAGTGGGATCCTCAATGACCACAGGTGGTGGCTGCTGCGCTTGCCCGCCATCTTTGTTGAGCAGGCGCGGCCCGCCAAAAACCAGGAAGACCACCGCGCCACCAACCAGTATTTTGATGATTGTATCCATAAAAATCTTGCCCTGAATTGTTTGTTTTACACTATCCGAAATATAATCTAATAGCTTGCTGGCGAATGGCAAGATAAAAACCCTGAATGAGAATTTTTCAAAGCGCTGAAAAATCATTTCCAAGCGGGAGCGAAGCGTGATGCAACGTACTGCGAAATGGACAGGTGATTACCAGGTTCATTCCTACGAAATTGGTCCGGATGGGCATGTACGCATACAAAAAGTTTGCAATTATTTGCAGGACGCGGCGGGTTGCCATGCCCGCGAGCTCGGTGTATCGGTGGATCAGCTGTTGCCGAAAGGTCTGACCTGGGTGCTGTCGAAGTTGCGGCTGCATATGGTGCGTTTGCCAAAATGGGGCGAGGTCATCCGCATTATGACCTGGCCGGCAGATGTGCAACGCCTGTTTGCCATCCGCGATTTCCGGCTTTTTGATGAAAATGAAAGGGATATCGGACAGGCGACAACCTCGTGGCTGTTGCTCGATGTCGCTCGCAAACGACCGGTGCGCTTGCCTGCGGAAATTCTGAAATTTCACCCTGAAATGCCGCAGCGTGCATTGACGATAAATCCAAAACCGATACCGGCTGTGGAAAGGATCGACCTCGAAAAAATCTTTCAGGTGCGTTACAGTGACCTCGATTTGAACCGGCACGTCAATAATGTCAGCTACCTGGAATGGGCGCTGGAAACGATCCCGGAAAAATTGGATCATGATGCGTGGATTTACGAATTTGAAATTGAGTTTTTGGCGGAAACAGTGTTAGGTGATGAGGTCATTGCTCAAACGCAATTGGTAGAGCAAAAAAGCGGGGAAGTGTTGCATCGATTGCAGCGTCGGCAAGACCAGCGCGAATTGGTACGGGCACGATCTTGCTGGACGGCGGACGTTGCGACGACAATCGATACAATGTGATTTGAAATATGCACGGACGGAGAACTGGATACTTGTTCCATCCGTGCGTGTTCAAGAAAATAGTTGAATATTTTTGTTCGCGGCATCGGAAGAGCCGGCAAAAGTAAAATTTAGCGAATACGGCGCCGTCGATCTCGAGGATTGCCAAAGCTGGTATGGACATCGCAATTTTTTTGCGGTTCATAACCAACCATGAAAATTTCTTTGTACACAAGATTTCCCGGGCACTCGGGGTTCGCAAGTAATTTCGATGATTGGCAGATCTCAACACGGGTGACGGTTTCTGGCATTTGAAAATCTTCCTCAGGCAAACCCATTGTGTCATGTGCGGCCTTCATATAGGGTGCCCAGATCGGCAGCGCCACGCGCGCGCCATCCTGGCCTTCGCCCAAGGTTTGAGCTGGATTGTCAAAACCCACCCACACACTGGTGGCGATTTGCGGTGTGAAGCCAACAAACCAGGCATCGGTAAAATCGTTCGTGGTGCCGGTTTTGCCAGCAGCAGGCCGGTAAAATTTGTACATCCAGCGCGTTCTGCCACCCGTGCCGCCTGTGATAACACCACGCAGCAGGTCGGAAATGATGTAAGCGGTTGCTTTGCGCAGCACTTCTTTGCCGTTTGGTGTGTTTTCTTCGAGCAAATTGCCGTAACGGTCGCGCACCCGCACAATCGAAATCGGCTCCATCAGTACACCCTGATTGGCAAACACGCCAAACGCGCTGGCGATCTCCATCGGGATGACTTCACCTGCGCCGAGCGCGATGGCATCAACTGCAGGGATTTGGGTCGTCAGGCCGAGCTTGTGCGCATAATCAACCACAATTGACGGCCGTGTGATTTCCTGAATAAGACGCACCGAAATCAGGTTGAGGCTGTGCTTGAGTCCCTCCCGAATCGTGGTCAGACCGCCCATCGTTTCGCCGTAGTTTTGCGGACTCCAACGCTGACCGTTTTCGAGAAAGACCACAACCGGCTGGTTGAGCAGTTCGAGCGTTGGTGGGTAGCCATTGTCGATGACGGCAGTATAGAGAAAAGGTTTGAAGGCCGAACCGGGCTGGCGCTTCGCCTGGGTTGCACGATTGAATTTGTACTTTTCAAAATCTCGCCCGCCGACCATCGCTAAAATGTGGCCAGTTCGGGGATCAATCGAAACCAGGGCTGTTTGCACCGGTATTTTTTCTGTTAAAACGGAATCGACCAGGGCCGTATCTGCGAGGAACTGTTTGAACGTCAATCCCAATTCATTTAACGTTTTTTGGGTGACGATTTTGGACAGCTCATCCTGTTTTTTCATCAGGCGGCGATTCGTGCGCGTTTGCAGCACATCAATTTGATCGTTGACTGCTTTTTCAGCCGCGGCCTGAGCGCGTGAGTCGAGCGTTGTTTCAATTTCCAGCCCGCCGGTGTACAACTCCATGCCGTAGCGAGCTTGCAACTGCTGTCGAATATGTTCGATGAAATAGGGCGCGGTGCCGAGATACGGTTGAGGCTTTTCATCCAACACGCCCAGTGGGGCAGCGATGGCGTCATTGTACTCATCCAGCGTGATGAAATTGGTGCTCAGCATGCTTCTGAGAACGAGATTGCGGCGACGCGTTGCACGTTCCGGATTGACATAAGGGCTAAGCGATGCCGGTCTTTGCAGCAAGCCCACCAGCATGGCACATTCCTGCAATTCGAGTTTGCGCGCATCTTTGGCAAAATAAAAACGAGCTGCGGATTGCACGCCGTACGAGCCATGCCCGAAATTCATATAATTTAAATAAATGTCGAGAATTTCGTTCTTAGTATAGGTGCGTTCGATCTGTACTGCAGTGATTTGCTCCCGCAGTTTACGTGTAATCGTCTGCTCCAGGCTCTGATTCATGTAGAGTTGGCGCGCGAGCTGTTGGGTGATGGTACTGGCGCCCTCGCTGATTTCCATTGCCGCGAGATTAACAAGGATGGCCTTTGAAACGCGGATCGGGTCGAGCCCCCAGTGGTCGTAAAAGCGCCGGTCTTCGATAGCGATCAGCGCGTCCTTCAGATAGTGCGGCATCTCCTCAAGCGGTACGTAAGTTCGCCGCTCTTCATAAAAGAAATTATGGATGAGCTTGCCGTCTGCTGAATAGACTTTTGATGCCAGGCGTGGACGGATCTCGTCCAATTTATTGAGCGGGGGCAGTCCGCTGACAAGGTAATACATAAAATAGGCGCCGACCACCAAAACAAGCGCTACACCTATTGAGATGAACGTCTTTTTTCGATCCATTGCGATCATTTTTTCACCATATTTTGAGTGGAAGCCGGTGTGCCGTTTTGCTTGAGCGTATCAAAATAAACGGGTTCGGCATAAATTTCTTTCGATGGCCATCGCCGTAGCGATATGCCTTCATCGTTGACCTCGCAGTAGCTATAATGCGATATCCAGTCGCCAAGATTGATATAGTGATTCGCACCATAAATTTCATGTCGCGCTTCGTGAGTGTGTCCCATGATCACAACGTTGTGTCCCTCATGAAATCGTTGAAAAGCAAAATCCCGATATTCTTGTGCGAGTGGATCAGCCGTGAAGCTTTTGTCTCTGCTCACTTGTGACATCCGCTTCGCAAAAGGAATGCCGAAGTCGGGATGCAGCAAACGGTACAGTGCGATATTAATTCTGCTCTGAAATACTTTTTTGAGCATTCTGTAGCCTTTGTCGCTGGCAGCCGTGCCGTCGCCATGCGTAACCAATATATCGAACTCACCAAGATGAGCACGAGTTTCATTGGTGTGTGTATGCACGCCAAGCTCTTGCTGCAGAAAGGGTCCGGGCCACATGTCGTGATTGCCGGTGAGATAATGAATTTCTGTGCCTGACGAAGTCAATTGATACAGATGTGCAAGAAGAGCAAAATTGTTTTTGGGAATGACGCGCCTGTATTCAAACCAGAATTCAAACAAATCGCCAACCATATAAATGATTGCTTGTTCGCTCGCGGCTGCATGCAAAAAATCGATGATTTTCTGCTCGCGTTCTTTATCGTCATTCAGAAGCGGTGCGCCGAGATGGGCATCGGAGAAAAAGTAAATGGGTTTCGACATGAGGGTGCGGGCATCCTTTCGATAAAACGAAATGTAAAAATTGCATGCAGATATTGCAAGCTTTAAATTGGCAGCCAAAAATCAGCCATGAGAAAATAGTTGACAATCAGGGCTTTATTTGCTAATATGTTTTTCGCATAATTTGACACATTGAGAAACTACATAATACTATTTAACTTAACGGCGCTAAATTGGCGAAAAGAATTGTGAAAAAGGAAGGAGATGCGGCAATGAGCTTAGACGCGCTTGGGATGATCGAAACGAAAGGTCTTGTCGGTGCAATAGAAGCTGCGGATGCGATGGTAAAAGCCGCGAAAGTCACGTTAATTGGCAGAGAGCAGGTTGGTGGCGGTTTGGTCACAGTGATGGTGCGCGGTGATGTCGGTGCAGTAAAAGCCGCGACCGATGCTGGCGCTGCGGCAGCAGAAAAAGTCGGCGAATTGATCTCAGTCCATGTCATCCCACGCCCACATGCAGACGTGGAAATGATTTTGCCAAAGAAATAGCGTCATTTAATTTCTGCAATAGAAAGCAGCCTGAGCGTGCAGAACAAATCTACGGAAAGCATACGCAATCGAGTGCACGATTGGAACAATCGTTCCAGGCCGGTTGGCAAGCGACTGGTTCACGATGCTGCAATTTCGTCTCACCTGACGATTCCATCCTATGCAAAAATAAATCTCGGCCTTCGGATTGTTGGTAAGCGGTCAGACGGCTATCATGACCTGGAAACGATTTTTCAGCAGATCAGTTTGCGCGATACAATCGCAATTGAGCTTGCTTCCCCCAACAAAGAGCTCGGAATCCGCCTTTCAAGCAATATCCCTGGACTTCCAGTCGATTCGTCCAACTTGGCGGTTCGTGCCGCTGAGCTTTTCTGCGAAAAAGCGGGGTGTGCGCTTTCGATCAAAATTGATTTGCAGAAAACCATCCCGATCGGTGCCGGTCTGGGTGGCGGAAGCAGCAACGCCGCTACTGTGTTATTGGGCTTGAATCGGCTACTGGGCTGCCCGCTTGCTGAAGCAGAGTTGCATTCATGCGCTGTTCGCCTTGGTGCGGATGTGCCGTTTTTTCTGCGTGGAGGCGTGGCCGTTGCCACCGGTATCGGTGATGTATTGAAATCGCTTGCATACACACCAAATTACCATATTGTCATTGTGGCGCCGGGCATCGCTATTTCGACGAAGTGGGCATATACAAATCTGAAAATTCGCTTGACAAATACTAAAAATAATCTTAAGTTATCCCACTTTTTGCTTCAGCAAAGTGATTTGTCCGATTGGCCTGAAAGTCTGTTAAACGATTTCGAGCCTTTGGTCTTTGGAAAATATAAAGAAATACAAGCAATTCGAGACAAATTATATCTAGTAGGTGCCAATTACGCAAGCTTGTCAGGCAGCGGTTCTGCAGTTTATGGAATTTTTGATCGGGAGGAAAAGGCGCGCGAAGGGGTAGACTGTTTCCGTCCTCATTATTCCACCTTTCTAACCAAGCCTATGCAGTTCGGTTTGAACGAAGTTCTGACATATAGGGAAGGGTAAACAAGCGAAACAAGGTTTTGTGCTGTTCAATATAATTTCAGGAGGGAGGAATGGAGATTACTGAAATTACCATTAGCATCAGAGATGAGGACAAGCTCAAAGCATTTATCAATGTTACATTTGACGATTGCTTTGTTGTGCGGGGTATGAAGATCATCAAGGGTGCAACTGGTTACTTCATCAGTATGCCAAGTCGAAAAATGAGTGATGGCTCTTATCGTGATATCGCTCACCCGATTACCAACAGTTTTCGTGCAAAGATTGAAAGCGATATCTTGCGCGAATACAAACGTGTACTCGAAGAAGCCAATATTGCTGTTGACCAAGGTGTTCTGCAGGCAATCGAAGAGATTGAATCTGCAGCTGAAGTCTAATGAGATTTTTTCTGTGAAAGCAGAAAGAAAAGTGTGATTGGGGCGTCGCCAAGTTGGCAAGGCACAGGGTTTTGGCTCCTGCATTCGGAGGTTCGAGTCCTCCCGCCCCAGCTTTTCTTCCCTCCCTTCCAATGAAGAGAAAAAGTCAAGTCATGATAAATGACGACAACCAAAAGGGTTGCCGTCATTTTTATTGTCTGGCAGACTGCAATTAGGATGCCTGGCCCGACCTAAATTCGAGATTGGCATTATCATGCAGCATAGACATCCCAAGATTTTTTCTGGCCGCTCAAATCCGGAATTGGCTAAAAAAATCACTCAGTACTTAAATATTGAACTGGGCGATAATACCATTCGGGATTTCAGCGACGGTGAAACGTGGGTCAAGTACAATGAAAATATACGCGGTGCTGATGTTTTTTTGATTCAGTCAACCAATGCACCGCCGCGAAATCTGCTCGAATTGCTGATCATGATTGATGCAGCCAAGCGGGCTTCAGCAAAGCGCATCACTGCAGTCATCCCATATTTTGGGTATGCGCGGCAGGATCGAAAAGACCAGCCGCGTGTTTCGATTACAGCAAAGCTGGTTGCGAATCTGTTGACTACAGCAGGTGCTGATCGTGTGCTTTCCATGGAAATGCACGCTGCGCAAATTCAGGGCTTTTTTGATATTCCATTAGACCATTTGTACGCAGCCAATATTTTTGCAGACTATTTTAAGTCTAAAAATATTGAAAATTTAGTGGTGGTCTCACCGGATATCGGTGGTATTCGACGAGCACGAGCTTATGCCCGCCGACTGAACGCACCAATCGCCATGATCGATAAAAGACGCCCCAAACAGAATGTGGCGGAAGTGGTCAGTTTGATTGGTGAGGTCAAGGGACGAACAGTTATTTTGTTCGATGACATATGCGATACTGCCGGGACGCTGACGGCTGCAGCAAAATATTTGGCAGACGCTGGCGCCAAGGAAGTCTACGCCGGTTGCTCGCATGCCATCTTGTCCAGGGATGCAATCGCCAAGATTTCCGAAGCACCCATTACAGAGCTTGTGGTGACCGATACTTTGCAGTTACCAACTGAAAAGAGAATAGAAAAAATAAAAACACTGAGCGTTGCCGAAGTTTTTGGCAAGGCAATTATGCGTATTCACAACGAAGAATCGATCAGTTCGCTGTTCGATGAAGTGATGTAATTAACCCGAATGGAACAAGAAAAATGTCTGAAGTAGCCTTAACAGTAAGCGCACGCGAAAAAGTCGGCAAATCAGAATCCAGGCGTTTGCGCCGAGAAGGTTTGGTGCCTGGAGTTTACTACTTTCACGGTAAAGAAGCGAAGCATTTTGCAGTCGATGCGAAAGTGCTTAGAGGCATTCTTGCCAGCGATAGCAATGTGGTTGACATTAAACTGGGCAAAGGCAAGGCGCTGCCGTCCATTATCAAAGAAGTGCAAAAAGACCCGATCTCGGGAAGGCTTCTGCATATTGACTTCATGGGTGTAAATCTTGATGAGAAAGTCGTCGTCGAGGTTCCGGTTCATGTTGTCGGTACGGCAGCAGGTGCCAAAGCAGGCGGTATTTTGCAGGTTCTGTTGCGTCATCTCGAAGTCGAGTGTCTGCCACTTGACATACCTGATGCTATTGAGGTTGATGTGAGCGCATTGGAAATCAATGACTCGGTCAATGTCAGCGCAATCGAAGCTGGTGAATTTACCATTATCACCGATGCTGATGCTACCATCGCTTCGGTGCTGCCGCCACGCCTTGAAGAAGAAGTTGAAGAAGAAGAAGTTGACGAAGAAGCTGAACCCGAAGTTGTCGGCAAAGGCAAAAAAGAGGGTGAAGAAGACGGAGATGAAGAATAGTATAGAATTCGCTGTACTGTTCCTGTGCCCATCGCCAACCATTCCGGTGCGTGAACCAAAATGCGTGTTCACGCAAATTTCACATAGTTGAAATTTTCCAGGCCGGGCACCATCCGAATTATTTTCCCATTTTAAATTAAAATTGTCATGTTTCTGATCTTGGGATTGGGAAATCCAGGCATCGAGTATGAAGCCACGCGGCATAATGTTGGCTTTATGGTTTTGGATTGGATCGCCCATAAGCATCAGGTCCAATTCCAGCCCGGGACGGGTGCCTTCTATTTCAGCCGCATCAAGCTTGGTTCCCAGGATGTTTATCTGCTCAAACCATGGACTTTCATGAACCGAAGTGGCATGGCGCTTGAGCAAGCTCGGGAACAACTGTCATTTGAAATTGCTGACGTGCTGGTCGTCTATGATGATTTCAACCTGCCTTTCGGAACGCTGCGTTTGCGGCGCGCCGGAGGCGATGGTGGACACAACGGTTTGGCATCCGTCATGTATCACATGCAGAGCGAAAAAATTGCCCGAATGCGGATCGGCATCCGAAACGAAGACTTTTCACAAAACGCAGCAGATTTTGTGCTTTCCAATTTTGAAGCGGTAGAACAGGAACATTTGCCGCACATCATTGAGCAAAGCGCTTTAGCTGCCGAATCCGTGGTGCTAAATGGTATCATGAAGTCGATGAATCAATTTAATAAAAACGTGCTTCTCGAAGCATAAACTGTAGGAGGTCTAAACTTGAGCTTTCAGTCATTGATCCTGTTAAACCTGTTTGCCGGTATTCTTGCCCTGCTCTACACGGCGCGCAAGTCTTCCTGGGTTTCAAAACAAGAAATCGGCACCGAAAAAATGAAGAAAATTTCCGCCCATATTTATGAAGGCGCAATGGCTTTCCTCAAGGCAGAATATAAAATTCTGTCCATATTTGTTGTGCTCGTGGCCATTTTGTTGGCGGTTAGTGCTGACTCGGAAGTATCGCATCCAATCGTGGCGCTGTCCTTTATTGTCGGCGCACTATGTTCTGCGTCCGCTGGTTTCATCGGTATGAAAGTCGCCACCCGTGCGAACGTGCGCACCACCAACGCCGCCCGCAAGAGCCTAGGCTCTGCGCTGGAGATCGCATTTGCCGGTGGCTCGGTGATGGGAATGGGTGTTGTCGGCCTCGGTGTGGTAGGACTCAGTGTGCTCTTCCTGCTCTACAGCAATATGTTTGGAACAGATGGTGCCGGCCTGACGCGAGTTATTACGGTCATCACCGGTTTTTCATTTGGCGCCTCGTCGATCGCGCTGTTCGCCCGTGTTGGCGGTGGTATCTACACCAAGGCTGCGGATGTTGGTGCGGATTTGGTTGGCAAGGTTGAAGCAGGTATTCCGGAGGATCATCCTTTGAATCCCGCAACAATCGCGGACAACGTTGGCGATAACGTTGGCGATGTGGCCGGCATGGGTGCTGACTTGTTCGAAAGCTATGTCGGATCGATCATCGGCACGATGGTGCTGGGTGCTGCATTTATGCAATCCGGCTTCCAGGACAATTTCAATGGTCTGTCAGCAGTGTTGTTGCCTTTAGCATTGGCAGGTACCGGCATTTTTATGTCGATTATAGGAACGTTTTTTGTAAAAGTAAAAGAAGGCGGCAATCCCCAAAAAGCACTGAATATCGGTGAATTTGGCTCTTCGGCAATTATGATTTTTGCTGCTTTCGTTTTGATTAAGTGGATGTTGCCGACCAGCTGGCAGTACTTTGATCCACTTTACGGCGAAGATCGCCTCTACACTTCAACCGGCATTTTTGTGTCGACAATTATCGGATTGGTTGCGGGTGTATTGATCGGTATCGTAACTGAATACTATACGGGGACGGGCAAAAGACCGGTTACTAAAATTGCGCATCAATCGTTAACAGGCTCAGCCACCAACATTATTTCCGGTCTCGGTGTCGGTATGCGCTCGACTATGATTCCCATTTTATTGATCGCTTTCTCGATCATCGGCGCTTTCTATTTTGGCGGTCTGTACGGCATCGCCATCGCTGCAGTCGGTATGCTTTCGAATACTGGCATCCAGTTGGCTGTCGATGCGTACGGTCCAATTTCCGACAATGCGGGTGGTATCGCTGAAATGTCTGAATTGCCAAAAGAAGTACGCCAACGTACAGATAAACTTGATGCAGTTGGCAATACCACCGCTGCAATCGGTAAAGGCTTTGCCATCGGCTCAGCTGCGTTGACCGCATTGGCCCTTTTTGGTGCATTTATGACGGCTGCGCAAATCAAGAGTATCGATATTTCAAAAGCTCCGGTGATGGCTGGCCTGTTCATCGGTGGGATGCTGCCGTTTCTGTTTTCGTCGATGGCCATGGATGCGGTCGGCCGCGCCGCCATGTCGATGATTGAAGAGGTACGCCGCCAGTTTGCAAACATCCCGGCGCTGAAAAATGCGCTCGCAGTGATGCGCAAAAACGGCGAGAAAAAATTCGAGGACTGGTCGGAAGAAGATCAGAATGTTTTTCATGCCGCTGATGGTACTGCTGAATATGGCAAGTGCGTCGCGATTTCTACCCAATCGGCCATCAAACAGATGGTTGTGCCTGGTATGCTGGCAGTCCTGGCGCCTGTCGCGATCGGCTTTTCAGGAGGTGCAGAAATGTTGGGTGGCTTTTTGGCTGGCGTTACGGTCTCCGGTGTGTTGATGGCTATTTTTCAGTCAAATGCCGGTGGCGCGTGGGACAATGCCAAGAAGATGTTTGAAGAAGGCATGACGATTAACGGAACTGAATATCGAAAGGGCTCAGATCCCCATAAAGCAGCCGTTGTTGGCGATACGGTTGGCGATCCGTTCAAAGATACATCAGGTCCATCTCTGAACATTCTGATCAAGCTGATCAGTGTGATTTCATTGGTGCTGGCGCCGTTGCTGTAGTGAAATGCTCGCGGGGAGCGCACTGTAACTCCCCGTGATATCTTTTTTAACTTCGGTAATTAATTATTGCTATCATCTATTGTTCTAATATATATTATTTTAGGTTAGGAGGTAACTCGTATTGCGTCTTTATGAATCTGTAATCATTTTTGACCCTCAACTCAAAGCCCCTGAAATTGAGGAAAATGTCAAAAAATTTACCAACTTTGTCGCAAATCATGGTGGCGAGATTGTCAAACAAGAAGAATGGGGCAAGAGACGTTTGGCATATGAAATCAACCGCAAGCAATATGGCTATTATGTTCTGCTGCGCATTCAGGGACAAGGTCAGCTTGTAGCCTTGCTTGAACGCGAGTACAAGTTGAACGAAATGGTTCTGCGCTATCTTACGATTCAGGTAGAGAAAAAAGCGTTGAAAATGGAGCAGCAGTTGGCTGAAAAGTCTGAATCCGATGCAGAACCAGCTGTGGCCAGTACGGCGTCAAAACCGGAAAAGCCTGAAGCAAAACCGGAATCTGAAGCAGAACCGGAACAAACTGAACAAGCGACTGAAGAACAAGCTGGCACTGAAGAAGAAGCGGAAACAGAGGCTGTTGCAGACGATACTTCTGAGGAAGAAGCGGCAGATGATGATGAGAAGAAAAGCGAATAGTGTTTTTGTTCAGCTTTAGACCATATGGGGCACAGTTGATTCATTGTGTTTTTGGGAAAAGAGTGACGGGAGGATTTGTATGGCTAATCTAAAAATGCCGGAAATCAACATCGTGATGATTGCTGGCAACTTAACCAGTGATCCATCATTTCGTAAGACATCTAACGGTACTCCTGTCGCGAATTTTTTCATTGCATCCAATCGGCGCTTTCGGGACAACAACGGCAATTGGAGGGAAAATGTCTGCTATATCGGTGTGGTTGCATGGCATAAGCTTGCAGAAAGTTGCCATGAAAATCTGCAAAAAGGCAGCGCCGTACTGATCGATGGCGAAATCCAGAGCCGCACCTGGAAAAATCCAGACGGCTCCAGCAAAAATGTCGTTGAAATCAAAGCGCGACGCATCCAGTTTCTCAACAAGCGCAGTTCATCATTTCAAAGCATCTACGATGAAGACGATGATTACGATTCATCGTCCTACGATAGTGATGATGATGACGACAACGATGCGTCCCGGGATGGTAAGTTGACTCACAAAAAAGACGAACAAGCCAAAGCCGATGATCAGAATGATGATCTCGATTTCGGTTATGGAAATTTAAAGTTATAAGGAGTTTGGAATGCTCAAAAAACGCCGGATTTGCAGATTCTGCGAAGAGCGGGTGCTTTATATCGATTATAAAGATGAAAAAAGGTTGCTGCGGTTTACTACCGAACAGGGCAAAATCATTCCCCGCCGCACCAGCGGCAATTGCGCAAAGCATCAGCACCAACTGACACGGGCGATCAAGAGGGCACGCCATCTGGCCCTGATCCCGTTCGTTGCCGAAATGACGCGATAAGCCGTTTCATTAAAGGCAAATGAAAAAGACAGGCAGTGCTTGGTGCGCGTTTCATCACGCCTTGTGGCGTAGAAGGGCGCGAATGGGTACAAATCGGAAATTTCTCACTTTTTTGATGAATAAGGATCTTAAAATATGAAAGTGATTTTAAGGCAAAAACACGAAAGTCTGGGCGACGTCGGAGAAGTTGTAGCCGTAAAAGCCGGTTATGCAAGCAACTATCTGATTCCCAAGGGTATAGCGATGGCAGCCACGCCTAAAAACCTGCGTGTCATTGAGCAGGAAAAAGAGCGTCTGCTTGCTGCCGCTTTGCGTGAAAAGAAAGATGCAGAAGACTTGAAAGAAAAGCTGGATACGATTTCTGTAACCGCAGAAGTGCAGGTGGGTGAAGAAGAAAAAGTATTCGGTGCAGTCACAACACAGCATATCGCCGAGTTGATGGCGGACAAAGGCTTCGAGGTCGACCGTAGAAAAATCGTGCTCGAAGAACCGATTAAAGCTCTGGGTGTGTATGAAGTGCCGATCAAGCTACACCCGGATGTGGTTTCAACGATAAAAGTTTGGGTTGTGCGCCAGGGATAAGCATCACTGAATCACAATCTGAAAAACTCCGAAACTTGAAGTCAATAACAGGGTAAGGGAAGTGATCTCTTGCCCTTTTGTTTGTCAGCTCATTCTTTAGCCGGAATTTATGCAACTTGCCATTTTAGAAAATTATAAGGTCAAACTGACTGCGCTGGTCGTGGCGATCCTGTTCTGGTTCGCGGTGGTGACGGAAAGCAATTATCAATATGACATGGATGTGCGTATCCAGGCTGTTAATTTGCCGGATGATCGCATCATCGTCAATGACATAGCACCGACGGCCAGTGTGCGTTTCGAAGGCAACGGAAAATCTTTGCTTTCTCTGCGCTTTAACGACGAAGCTACGCTGGAATTGAACCTGGAAAACGTTAAGGCAGATGCGCATGTGCCACTGAACGAAGGCATGTTAAGGATTTCGCGCCGCAGCCGACAAGTGATCGACTGGCGAGTTCTGTCGCCGGATACAATATTTGTCAAGGTGGCGTATCAGGATAAAAAGAAGGTGCCAATTGTGCCGCAAATCCGTGTCGACACCGCGCCCGGTTTTTCGGTAGTCGGAGGGGTACGACTGGCGCCAGATTCGGTCACGGTCGTGGGCCCGATTCAACAAGTCCGGCCGATTGAGCGCATTTTGACCGAGCAGCTCGATTTTTCATCTAGGCAAAAAAACGTTCAGGGCAAAGTGAAACTGGAAAATCTGGCGGATTCGCTAAAAATCAAGCTGAACCTGAATGAAGTCGGATTTTTTGCGGATGTCCAAAAGCTGCTCGAACGCAGCTTTGCCGAAATTCCGGTTGAAGTGATCAATGTGCCTCGCAACATCAAAATCACACCGCGCCCGTCTACATTAAGTCTGACCGCCATCGCGGGTGAAGATTACCTGATGCAGTTTTCTGCAAAAGACTTCAAAGTCACTGTAGACTACAATCAGCGCACAGACCAGGATGCTCTTGGTTATTTACCGGTAATCGATCATCCGAAAGATATCACCATAGCTGGCATTGTTCCCCCGTTTATCAAACTCGAAATTGAACAAAGGTAACCATGCAAATTCTCGCCATTGAAACTTCGTGCGACGAAACATCTGCCGCCATGCTGCGAAATGGTCAGGTGCTTTCAAATATCATCGCTTCGCAGGAAGAACACATCGTGTACGGTGGCGTGGTACCGGAACTGGCATCGCGAGCACATGTTGCTAAAATCGTTTCGGTCGTCGATGCTGCTCTGCAGCGTGGCGGTGTGGATAAACATGACATCGAGTTGGTGGCGGCAACGCACGGCCCGGGGTTGGTTGGCTCTTTGCTTGTTGGCTTGACCTTTGCCAAAGGGCTCGCCTTGTCGCGTAACCTGCCTTTTTATGGCATCAATCACCTCGAAGGCCATTTGTTTTCGACTTTGATCGAATACCCACATATCCAAATGCCGTTTTTATGTCTTTTGGTTTCGGGAGGCCATACAATTCTCGCGGTTGTTCGGGATGTGGGTGACTACGAAATCATCGGCCAAACGATCGATGACGCGGCAGGCGAAGCGTATGATAAAGTCGCAAAAATTTTGGGTTTGCCCTATCCCGGCGGCCCGGCTGTGGAAAAACTCGCCCGGCAGGGTGATCCGGGTTATGTACGATTTCCGGTCGCGAATTTAAAATCGGCATCGCTGGATTTTAGCTTTTCCGGATTAAAAACCGCTGTCCTGTATCATTACAAGAATTTGTCTGAAGACGCGCAGGAAAAACATCGCGCTGATATTGCGGCGGCATTTCAACAAGCAGTGATAGCCGCTCTGAAAAAAAATATTGAGGTAGCACTGGAGCAGACCGGCGTGCAGACCTTGACGATGGCTGGCGGTGTGGCGCAAAATAAAACTCTGGCGGCGGCGCTGCAGCAGCTCGCTGCTGCAAAGGGGTGTGATTTTTATTCTCCAAAACCACAGTACTGCGCCGACAATGCCGCAATGATCGGCTATGCAGCTCATCTTTTCGCAACCAAAAAACGGCCATTTTCCAATTTGTCGCTGTCTGCAGTGCCGAATTTACCGTTGATCTGATTTGCTATTGCTTGTAAATCCAATCCCTTTTGATCGATAAAACTTATGCATTTTGACCTGACGTTATCCTACAATACCTGGCTGCTCATTCTCGCTGTTGTGATGTTGGCAGGTTTGAGCGTGTGGGTTTACCGCGCGACTACTCCAAAAGTCAGCGAGGTACTGCGCAAGCTATTGCTGGTTTTGCGCTTTTTCAGTATCGTGATGGTGCTTTTTTTGATTTTCGAACCGGTATTGGGATTGAGCTGGCGTCATGTCGAAAAAGCTGTCGTCACCCTGCTGATCGACGACTCTTCCAGCCTGCAACTCGGCAAGGCCGGTTCCGCCCGTGCACAAGAAATGCGTAAGCTGCTCTCCGAGCCATGGCTTCAGACCCTCAATGAAAAATACGAAATTGTACCGATTGTTTTTTCAGATAAAGCTGCATTACGGCAAATGAGTGCTTTGGACTCACTGCGCTTCGATGGCGATGGCACCAATATTCGCGCGGCCATCGATTTTGCTGCTGAACAGGTGTCTGGCAAAAATTTTTCTGGAATGCTACTCCTTTCCGATGGTGCACAAAACATCGGTGGTGATCCGGTGACCGGGGCTGTGCAGCAAGGCGTGCCAGTTTATGCCATCGGCGTTGGCAGCGAAAAGCCGGAAAAGGATAGCTGGATTGCCGAAATTTTGACCAACGAAATCGCTTACGCTGATACAAAAGTGCCAGTCGAAGCGATTGTGCGGGCGACCGGGCTGGCCGGGCAATCAGCACAAGTTTCACTGAAACAATCTGGCAAAACTGTTGCGGTTGAAACGGTTCAACTGCCGCAGGATTTTGTCGAAAGCAAAGTACGGTTTGATTTTGTGCCCGAACGTGCCGGTGTGCAAAAGTACGAATTGCTGCTCACCACCCAGGATGGTGAAATGACCGATCGCAACAACAGCCGCTCTTTTTACATGAATGTACTCAAGAGCAAACTGCAAATTGTCATCGTTGCCGGTGCGCCGGATGCAGAGATCACCTTTTTGAAGCATGTGCTTGGCAAGGATGAAAATCTTACTGTCAGCAGCTATGTCGCGCTCGGTGCATCGGGTCGCCTGAGTGCGACGCTGCCACAGCTCACAGAATTGTCCGAGCTCGATTGCATTATTGCGGTGAGCATGCCGTCCAATCGCAACGCTGCGCTTGACCAGTGGCTGCGACAAGCTGTTTTGGAAAAGCATATTCCTATGCTGTTTTTGACCGGTCCTGTACAACGCGCCGCTGATTTGTGGCGTTATCGCGATCTGCTGCCGCTTGCCAACATTCCCCGGTCAGTGAATGAAAAAGCGATCAGCGCAACACCATCGCCACAAGGTCTGATCCATCCAGTCCTTCGTTTTCGTGAGAATAGTTTAGAAGTACGAGCGGCATTACAAGAACTGCCGCCACTTTTTTCGACCCTCGCCCGACTACAACTCTTGCCAACAGCCCAAACCCTGTTATATGGCGTGCCTGCGCAGAATAGCCCGATTGCGCCGGCAGAAGCTGCTGGTGAGCCGGTTTTGGTTGCTCAACGGCAAGGCGAGCTGAACACAATCACACTTTTCGCCGCCAGCCTGTGGCGTTGGCATTTGATGATGCAAAAAGTCGAGCTTGATCACAATGTTTACGAGAAGCTGGTGGTCAACAGTGTACGCTGGCTGGTTTCGGCATCCGATGCTCGCCAGATGCAAGTCAGCACGGATAAAGATATCTACCGGGCCGGCGAGGAAGTGGTGATCTCAGCACAGGCGTACTTCGAAGATTTCACGCCGCGCGACAATCTTGAATTGAGCGTTCGGCTGAGCAATGGCAGCGCAGTGGATGAAATCGTGCTTGAAGGGCAGGGACGTGGGCTGTACGAAGGGCGCTACCATGCGTTGACCGATGGGGAGTATCGTCTGGCCGCAACTGCAAAAGAAGGCCAGGCAATCATCGACACAGCGGAAAGCAAGTTTTCGGTCGAAGCTCTCAAAATTGAATATTTGCAAACAGCAGCCAATTTGGAATTGCTGCGAAACCTGGCAGAGCGCACGGGCGGTGCCTATTTGCACCGAGATAGTCTGGCGCAATGGGCGGATACGTTGCATTTTGATGAACGCATACTTGTGCAGGATCGCAGCATTCAACTCTGGAATCGCTGGCCTTTTCTGGCAGTGATCGTGTTGGCGCTCAGCCTGGAGTGGCTGATCCGCAAACGTGAGGGCATGCTGTAGTCAGTTCTTCAGTTGAAGGTTCATATGTTTTGCTTTCTGAAGAGGAGAGTAGAAATGAAAAAATATCAGTTCCCTTTGATCGCTTGCCTGACGCTCGGATTGGCGCCATTTGTCCCCGAACCACACATCGTGGGCAAAATACGTTGGATAATCGGCGGCGCACACGGCATGGCCGCCATCGACTGGTTTGACACGGTTTTGCATGGGGCACCTTGGCTGGTGCTGCTTTTTTTACTTGCCAGGGATGGTATTGCCAAATTGCGCGCAAAAAAGAGAGCATAGCAAACATGCCTCGGGAAATTCTCGCCAAGTCGATTCTCAATAAACACAAGAAGCGTGATAGCTGGTTTTTAGACGACTATTCCATCAATCCATACATGGGGTGCTCGGTCAACTGCTTGTATTGCTATATTCGCGGCAGCAAATACGGCGTCGATATGCGGGTGGCTGTGAAAACCAATGCGCCGGAAGTGTTGGAGAAACAACTGGCGCGGCGGGCGGAGAAGAGCGAATACGGCATTATTGCGGTGGCCTCCGCAACCGATGCCTATATGCCGATAGAAGCGGAACGGCAACTGACCCGCCAGAGTTTGCAAATCATTCTCAGATACCGCTTTCCCGTGCATGTCATCAGCAAATCCAGCCTGATTTTGCGCGACCTCGATCTGTTGCGCACCATCGACGAACAGGCGATTTTGCCACAGGATTTGCAGGCGCAATTCTCGCGCGGCGCCATCATCGCCACGTCTATTTCCACGCTGGATGCGGAACTGGCTCAACGTTTCGAGCCCGGCGCGCCACCGCCGCAACAGCGACTTGAAACGCTTGCGCGCTGCAAAGATGCAGGTTTGTTTTGTGGTGTGCATTTCATCCCGACTTTGCCCTTTTTTTCCGATAGCGATGCCCATTTGCGCGACATGACCAGCGCGGCCAAGGCACACGGCGCGGATTTTGTGCTGGTGGGTAGTTTGACGCTCTTTGGCCACGAGCCTGCCGATAGCAAATTGCTTTATTTCAATATGTTGAAACGCTATTATCCTGAACTGCTGCCGCAGTATCAAGCCCGATATGCCAGCAGTACCGGCCCGTCATTTGCCATTCAGCGCCAATTGGAAAAACGCGCCCGCGCGATTTGTGGCCAGCTCGATATGAAATATGGCATATTGTAGCCGGGCCTTTCCTCATCCACCTGGCCTTGCATTCCAGACTCAAAATGGGATGCACAAATTTGCTTAATCTCTTTTATCTTCACGAAAAATCCTTGCACACAACAGGGGCTTTCTTTATCTTGGCTGCAAGCCATTACTGGCGAATGAGCATCACATTGCGAATTACGTACTTCTGCAAAGCGATGATCTCTTCTGCAAAAGGCGAAAATCTCAAAAAATCAAAGAGCTATGTTGAAAAAAAGCCTGCATTTTGCCTTGATTTCCTACCTGATCGCGCGCCTCGAATCTGCACTCGAAATTTCGAAGTTGACCATCATGCGGCTGGCGCCCAAGCCGGAAATTGTCTACGTGCGCAAAAACAGGCAAATTGATGCACACAACAATTGGGTGATGTCGGAGGGAAAAGCCGATTATATTTTAGGTTTTCATCAGGAAACCGGCACGCCAACCGTTCATGCGCTGCCGGACAAGGTTATGAATTAACAGGCTGTCAGTTCAACTTTCGCCGCTGCGGAATGATGCTGATTGCCTGATGTTGAAAAGGAGGAGAATGATGCCGGAATATCGTGTTGAAACCGATTCTCTCGGGAAAGTGAATGTGCCAAGCAATGCATATTATGGCGCCCAGTCAACTCGTGCACGTGATAATTTCCCGATCAGTGGCCGCCGCATGCCGCGCGAATTTATCCGCGCAATGGGCATTATCAAAGCCGCGGCTGCAGAAGCCAATATGGAGCTCGGCTTGCTCGAAGAACGTCTTGGCAATGCTATCGTCAATGCTGCCAGCGAGGTTGCCGATGGCAAGTTTGATGATGATTTTGTTGTGGATATCTACCAGACCGGCTCGGGCACTTCGACCAATATGAACACCAATGAGATTATTTCCAATCGCGCTATCGAAATACTGGGTGGCGAAATCGGCAGTAAAAAGCCCGTCCACCCCAACGATCACGTCAACATGGGGCAGTCGAGCAATGATGTTATTCCAACCGCGATTCACATTTCCGCGCTTGAAAGCATCGAAAAGAATTTGCTGCCTGCCCTGCGCTACTTGCACGAAGCGCTCGACAAAAAGGCCAAAGAATTCGATGACGTGGTGAAAATTGGCCGTACCCATTTGCAGGATGCAGTGCCGGTGCGACTTGGCCAGGAATTCAGCGGCTATGCATCGCAAATCGCGCACGCCATTAAACGTGCAGAAAGCACCCGACCGAACCTGGCTGAACTGGCGCTCGGCGGCACGGCTGTCGGCACCGGGCTGAATACGCCGAAAGCCTTCCCACCGCTTGCGATCGAAAAAATTTCCAAGCTTTCCGGGATTGGCTTCGCTGGCGCGCCGAACCGTTTCGAAGCGCTGGCGGGCCGAGATGCGGTGGTCGAAACCAGCGGCCAGCTCAAAACAATTGCTGTCAGCTTGCTGAAAATCGCCAACGATTTACGCTGGCTCGGTTCGGGGCCACGCTGCGGCATCGGCGAAATTGCACTACCATCGCTGCAGCCTGGCAGCTCGATCATGCCGGGCAAAGTCAATCCGGTGATTCCGGAGTCAACCATGATGCTGTGCGCAACGGTTATGGGCAATGATGTTGCGATCAATATCGGTGGCCAGCATGGCAATTTTGAGCTCAATGTCATGATGCCGATGATGGTCGATCATTTGCTCGAATCGATCCGCCTGCTTGCAAATGGCTGCCGAAATTTAGTCGATCGCTGTGTAAATGGTATCGAAGCCAATCGTGAACGTGCAGCCGGATTGATCGAAGGCAGCCTGGCGATGGTCACGGCATTGGCTCCCAAAATCGGCTACGATGCTGCGGCGGATATTGCCAAAGAGTCGTTTAAATCCGGAAAAACGGTGCGACAGCTTGCACTGGAAAAGAAGGTTTTACCGGAAGATGAGCTAAATAGCGCTTTGGATCCGTTGAGCCAAACCGAGCAGAGCTAAGCTGGATCAGCGGCAAGCACGAGCTGATTGATGTTGAGCGCTGAAAAACAAAAGGAGAGTGATTTATGCCCACAAAAATCGATTATACGGGCATCATCAAAGTACCGGTCATCATCGCAATCGTGGTGGCGGTTGCACGATTTGCTCTGGAAGCGAGTGGAGCATCAACTGTGGTGAGCATGGTGTTTGGAGTAGCATGGCTGCACATGCTGTTTCCAATCTATTTTGCTCTGCAAATTGTCGAACGGCGCTACGAAAAACCATTTATGACATTGATGAAAATTACCGCACTGTGGGCGCTGCCTGTGCGCATCGTCGTCGCGATCTCCTATGTGCTCGGCTATGTGTACCAAATTAACAGCTTGCGATTCCAGGCGGAAAGTGGGGGGCCGATTGGTGAAGGTATCACTCCTGTGAAGGGTTATCTGCTGCTACCTTTGGCCAATTTTGTATCATGGATGGTTTTTGCTCTGGTGCTCAGTGCGATTTTTGGCGGCATCGCGCTCAAACTAAAAAAGCGCTCAACATAATCCGATCATTTTAAAAAATAAAAGGGCGGCAGAGTGCTCGATGAGTACAATCTGTCGCCCTTTTTTATTTGCTTTTAAGCTGGCACTGATGTGAAAATCAAAAGTTGAAAGTGATTTGTGAACGAACTTGAAATACGCTGTCACCTAAGTCCGGTAGGTCCGGAAATACGCTGTCGCTTCGCTTGGTTTTTTCGATTTCACCATTGATCTGCAGGCGGGTTTGCTTGCCAAAGTAGAAAGCTGGGCCAAAGCGGAACACATTTGTAACTGTAGCGTCGACATCCGTTCGCGAAAAGCCTGCTGCCAGCTCGAAGGCATCCATTCCAGCAAGACCTTCAGAGACTTTTGCCAGCTTCTGCGTGTAGCGGCCGGTTACATCGAACAGGGTGAAGTCACGGCTTTTCTGCGCTTGCAGAAATTCCTGGTCGACCGAGCCAAAAACAAATCCACCTTCAATTTCGACTTTGCTACGCTCACCCGCATCCATATAGATGCCGAAATCGGGTGCGACCGCAGTGATGCTGCCGCTATTGTCCTGCGTGCCGATCGTGTTGCCGACACGGTTCATCACCCCGGAAACGCCAACCTGAACCATCTCACCGACTGGCAAATTCACACGACCGCTGAGCATTTTGCCATTGTTGACATAATCTGATTTACTGCGGCCAGCGTCTTCCCGGCCACCTTCCCCGCTGCCATTTGAGAAATTTACCGCAAAGCTGAGCTTGTTCTTCGAGACCCGACCAAATTCCACACCGATATGGCGCGCCGACAGATTGTAATCAGCGAGAAATTCTGCCACAACGCTGCGCTCGACCAGCAGCAATTTAGAAGAAGACCGCAACTCTTCACGCCATACCGGCACTTTGTACTGGCCAAAACGCAAATACAGGTCATTGGCAAAGTGCAACACACCTTCAGCGTCCTTCAACCGAGGGCTGTTATCACGTACCTCAATCTGGAACTTGGTTTCGACAAATTCGGTCAGCTTGCCAGCAACTTGCAGACGGCCACGGCGCATGCGGAAGCCGTTGTTGGTGCTGCCGGCATCACCGGCAATGTCCGAATTGTAAAGGTGCTGCAACTGCACACGACCAGTCAATTCCCAGGACGTTGCATTTTTAAGCTTGACATTCTGAGCGGATGCACTGCTATGAGCGACCAGAGCAACCAGGGCCAGTGCGCCTGCAAACGCGAAAAAGACTTTCTTCATTAACCTTCCTCCTTTTCCCTATGCGAGAGATATTAAGTGAATAAAACGTGCATCACGATAATGTTAAGGATTTAACATGGTATGAAATTAATATTAAGAATATGTTAATAATTTGAATTTCTTTTGAAGATTTTAGCGTGAGATGCCTTTTGCGGAAAATGGAGCTACATGATGTGCACAGCGACAATGAAGGGGGGAAGGCGGGAATGTAACAATAAAAAAGGCCCGCCAGCGTTAGACTGGTGAGCCCTTGAAAGCGAAAACAGAGCATTGAGCATCAATGGGTTTGGATGCGGAGGCGCTCAATCTCCGCGGCGAGCATTTGTCGCCCTGCGGTGGTCTGCACATCGGCAGTAAAAGAAGGATTGAGCTTTTTTACTTCAGACAAACTCAAAGCAAAATTGGTCAGCAGAAAATGGTTTTGGGCTTTAAGAACGCGCAAATCATCTGCATTCAAGCCGGTACCGTGCGAAAACGTCCAGTTCTGCTCACGAGAAAAGGCCAGGTCTGCCTGCAGGTTTGATCCTCGATAGTCTTTCAGCGCATTCAAAACAAAGGCTCCACCAGCATACAGGTCGGCCGGCACATCCGTTTTTGTGGTGCCCACGTTGAACTCGGTTTTTGCTTGTGCCAAGTTGTCTAACCGCAGGAGACTCCAGCCCAGCCCGGAATAGATCTCGACCAGGCTGGCATCTTGCTGTCGTGCTCCATTGAATTTGTCGTAGGCTGTTTGGAAATCACCATTTTCAAAGGCTTGCCAGCCCTCGGTGATCAACTCATCGGCAGATGGGCCGGTCGGTCCGTTGTCGCCACCCGATGATGAACAGGCAACGTGTCCGCCAAAAACGGCGAAGATGATGAGCAATAACCAACTCATTTTTTTCATTTCTTGATCCTCGAAAAACTGTATCAAATTTATAAAAATTCTGATTCGCTGGCATCTTAAAACTGAGAAGCTTTTAACGAAAGACAAACCAACAGCTCATCGTCGTCCTGCTGAATCAGATTACCAATTCGATGATTATTGAAGCAAAATCATTTTATTCGTCTGTGAAAATGTCTCTGTTTTCAATTGATAAAAATAGATTCCGCTTGAGACCTCCCGGCCATCTTCGCTGCGGCCGTTCCAACTTACCCGATATCGCCCGGCGCTTTGTTCGGTTTGTACCAGTGTTTTGACAACCTGCCCGAGCTGATTGTAAACGATGAGCGTTACTTTGCCGGCTTCAGGCAGATCGTATTCGATAGCCGTGGACGGATTAAATGGATTCGGATAATTTTGGCGCAGCGCGAAGGTGACAGGCAGTGTATTATCGCCAGCATAAAGGCCATCGTAAACCAGCTTGAAACTCCCGAGCTTGTCAGCGTCGGCGCGAATGGTGCTGCTCTCGGTATCAACGCGAGAAGCGAGCACCTGCCAGGAATCGCCAATCTGTCGATAAATAAACAACTTGCCCGGCTCGGCATATCTGCTGGCATCGAAATGCAATTCCAACTCTGCCGGTTCTTCGATGCGTGTTCCGGGGCTGAAGGTATAGATCGTTTCGCGTTCGCTGTTTTGTGCAGCGCTGCCAAAAATGTAGGTTTCAGCATTGACACTGTTTTTGCTGAGCGACAGCACAGCCTCGCCACCGTTCACCGCTACCTTGGTGCGAGTACCTGGCTTGGCCAGCGCAACCTGATATGTGCGCGATTCGGTTGAATCCGCCCCGGTCAACACGGCTGTGGCGCGGGTGGTGACGGTGTATGCACCTTCCGAACTGAATTCAATCGCTCCTTTATACATGTTGTTCAAGCCGATGACCCTGCGCATGGATAGCGATGAAGTGTTGCCGCCCACGGTGAGATCAACTGACGGCACGGTTTCCAGCGAGCGATCGGTAATCAATACAAAATCGGCATATTTTGAGGCCGCCGGATTTTGCAGGATTGCTGTCGAGATGTTGGGTTTTTTATTGACGACGGAAGTACTATAATTATTTTCCCACACGTACTGCGCAGCATCTGCACTGTTGTAGAGCTCGGCCTGGGTTTCGGCAGCAACGATTGCAAAAGCGACAACCACTGAATCGCCGGGGAAAATTTCATAGGGCCCACAGGCAGATACTGTTGAGACATCGGTGCTGGAACGGGTTGTGACCTGAATGCCGTCGTTCATGAATATCCACTTTTCAGCGTTGGTAAAGCCATTTTGTGTCGGGTCCGAAACCGGCAAATCGATTTCGTTGCGATTGTCGACGACATGATAACTGGTCACGCCCAGTTCCGAAAGCACTTTTGTGGCGATCAATTTGTCGGGATTTGTTGCTCTGTTTTGAACGGTACCCAGGCTGCGATTTTCGTCAAAACGAGCAAAGTCCATGGCGTCGCTATTCAAATCCCAGTCGAAAAAGAGACCGATATTCACAGTTGGCAACGATCTCGGGCCGATATTAAAAACCGTGTATTTGAAAATGATGAATTGGTTAAAAGGTGGCGTATTGTATGAAATTGTTTCCTGTTTTATTTTCAGCCCAAGCGGACTGCTGGAGAGCGAATCGACGATGGTCACGGTACCTTGCTGATCGGCAAGCGTGCCGGGGGTATCGATTTTAAGAAAACTGCCGCTTGCCAACCTAAAATCATCATCCTGGTCAATGTTGACGCCGCGAACCGAATTGGATACGGACGTTAGTCCCGTGCCGATCATCAGTCCGCCTTCGAAAAGGTAGTTGAAATTGTTCAGCACCACACCGATTCCATTGGAGTCAGCAGCGTTGGTCAGAAAGCCGATCGTACCTTTGCTGGTAATTGTCGCTTGCAATGGGCCGGTGTTGTGAGAGAGAATTTGGGGGGGACGGGGGTTGAACTCAAATATGTCACGATCTGCATAGTTGCTGGCAATAAAGTTGAGATAAAACGAAAGCAGCTGGTCTTCGGCAATCGCACTTTGTGCCTGCAACTGAAATGTCACGGTGACTGTGTCGTTGGTGCTGATACTGGCGATGGTTGCCTGATTTGAGATCATCGAAATATTGGCGACTCGCGAGGCCATGCTCACACTGACATTGGAAACCGGTGCCAGAAAGTTGGTCACTTTCACGTTCAAATCAATGGTTTCACCGGGATCGATCGTGCCGTTATCTCCTGCGCCTTCAAAGCTGACGCCGGCAAAACGAAGCGATGGAAGTGTGGTTTCCGTGACTGCGCGCAGGGCATCGATTTTGCCTTTGCCCAGCAGCCCGCCATATCCGGGATTGAGATTGTCGATGCTGGTTGAGGTAACGCGCACTTGTTCGCGCACCTGGTCGGGCGTCCAGTCCGGGTGCAGCGCCTTGACCAGCGCCGCTACGCCCGCCGCATACGGCGTTGAAAAGGACGTGCCTTGCTGGAAGCCATACCGGTTGTCGGCATGCGTGCTCAAAACCGATTCACCGGGCGCATAAACATGTACTTTGGTTCCGTAATTTGAAAAGCTCGATTTGGTACTGGTATTGCTGATCGAACCAACACTCAAAACATGCTGAAGATTTGAGGGCAGGCGCAGAGTATTGTCGTTATTGTCGCCACTGTTGCCTGCTGCAACCACCACCAGGGTGCCATTGGCGTGCGCAAAATCGATCACGTCCTGCAGAAGCGCAGTAAAGGGGAAATCGTCTTCGAAATCGCCGCCCCAACTGACATTCACAATGTCAGCGCCGTTATCGGCAGCATAGACGATACCAGCGTAGCCAAAAGCGATTGATTGGTCAACCGTATCTTCTTCCGCGGCTGCGTTGATCGCCATGAGCTTGGCGTTCCAGCTCGTGCCGGCAATGCCAAGTGCATTGTTGGTAACCGCGCCGGCAATACCGGCTGTGCGCGTGCCGTGGGTGCGATTGACCGTTTGTCCGGCCAGGCCGCGTGGATCGTTCGACTCGTTGGCGAAGTTCCAGCCACGAATATCATCAATAAAGCCGTTGTTGTCATCGTCAATATTGTTGTCTGGAATTTCATCTTCGTTGATCCAGATGTTTGCTTCCAGATCATCGTGATCCCATTCGGTGCCACCATCCACGATTGCGATGACTACATCGCTGGTGTCCGCTTTCACGATGTCCCAGGCCGCCGGCAGGTTCAGCAAATCAAGCTGCACTTGCTGTTGATTGACCTGTGGATCGTTTGGCGTTGCGGTCAATTTGAATCGTATCTGTGGCTCGGCAAATTCGATATTTTCATCCTCCGCAAACGCATCGCAAGCGCTGCCGAGTTGCTCTGGCTTCGAAATTTTAACATAATAAATCCGGCGCAATTCATCTGCCATTTTTTTGTTGGAATAGCGCAAAAATGGAAATGCTGGCTCGATCGAGTAAGCGTTGTACTGATCCAGCAGAACATCGACGGAGCTGATGCTGGTACGGCTCGCACCTTTTGCCACAACCGGATTTTCTTTAAATTTGATGAGCAAAACGCCGGGTGAGATTGCGTTGGGAGCACTGAAAAGCGATGCGGCACGCACCGATGGTGGGGTTTTTGAGCTCGCTTTGCTTTGTTTCGCTTTGGTGCCCACAGAAGCGCCGGCCATGAGAAACACCGCGCCCAAAATGAGGGCAGCCACTGGAATGGCGATCTGCGGGAGCCGCTTTTTGTTGAGTTGCAAGAAATTCATCCGCGCCATTTTCATTTCCTTTGAAAAATCGTGCTATTTAGGTGGATTGAAACTGGGTGTTGCATGATGGGAAAACTTTCCGATATGAATCGGGAGATGATAAATAAACCTGCGGTACTTCAAAAAGTTCACAGGCAATCACAATGTATCGCACTGCGCCAGCAAAGTCAACGAATAATGCGAGAATTGGCGCGATGGATAGGATTACACTACCTTACAAGCTCAGCCGGTTTTTTCCTGAAAATCCTTAAGCATGGCGATTTCCTGCGGCCAGTTTTCAGTGTTCGGTGTTTCGAGAATCAGCGGCATGTCGTCAAAGCGGGCATCCTGCATGATCCATGCGAAAGGCTGCGTACCCATATCGCCGTCGCCGATGCTTTCGTGCCGGTCAACCCGGCTGCCGCGCGGCTTTTTCGAATCGTTGAGATGCAGGCCTTTCAGAAAATCCATGCCGACGATCCGGTCAAAAGTCTCAAATGTTTCGGAAAAGCCAGGCTGGCTGCACAAATCATAGCCGCTGGCATGGGCATGGCAGGTGTCGACGCAGACACCGATCCGGCTTTTGTCTTCAACATGGCTGATGATTTCTGCAAGGTGTTCGAATAGGAATCCGACATTGCTGCCTTGTCCGGCCGTGTTTTCGATGACTGCTGTCACCCCATTTGTCTTGTCGAGAACCATGTTGATCGATTCGGCGATGGTGCGCAAACAGGTGGCAAGGTCGATTTTGTTGAGATGACTGCCGGGATGGAAATTAAGTAGCTGCAAACCGAGCTGCTCGCATCGCTGCATTTCATCCAAAAAGGCCGTGCGCGATTTCTGCAATCCTTCCGCCTCCGGGTGGCCAAGGTTGATGAGATAGCTGTCATGCGGTAAAATGTATCGAGGTGAATAATTCAGCTTTTCACAATTCTCCTGAAAGGCATCGATACTTGAAGTGGTTAACGGCCTGGCCTGCCATTGGCGCTGATTTTTGGTGAAAAGCGCAAACGCCGTCGCGCCGATTGCATGGGCATTTTGCGGCGCATTCTCTACACCGCCACTGGTACTGACGTGCGCACCGATATATTTCATTGTTGCTTGTCCTCCACAATTTTTTTGAAGGGAAAAGAGATCGTTCTGGTCATACCATTGTCGTCACCGGAAATGGTGACCGTCATTTCGTTTATTGCCTTGTGCACATAGCTGATTTTCTGCGGGAAATCATGGCTGGCGTTCTCAAAAACAACACTATCCTTCGTGAAAGAAGTCAGTTTGAACGGGATCGGAAAGGCGTTTTCCGGGACTTTGGCGAGATAGTAGATATCGCTGCCCATCTCGGCGAGCAGCAACGATTCGCTGAAGACCGTATCCTGTGTGGCTTTGGCAATGCGAACGCTAATGCCTTCGAAGGTGTGCTCGCTCAGCCGCTGCCAGCTTTCGATTGTGGTGGATTTCGCATTGTCGCGCAGCCACGACCCGACCAGCCAATCGAGCTGCGACAGAGATGGTTGATTTTGACTGTACAAAAAAGAAACAGGCAGGCAGAGAAGTGCCAGCCAAAAAGTCAAACACAAATGACGAGAGGGTATTTTCATTTTTTCAAATGCCTGGTTAAAGCTGAATTTCGGACTAAAACGATTGCAAGTCAGGGCATATTTTATGTAAAAAGAGTACGAAAGAAGTGTAGGAGAAGCAAGCGAAAGGGCACAATCGTTTGAAGCAACAGCACAAAAAAATTGCCGATTTTGGACCACTCACTGCCAGGGAAAGTGCCCTGCACGATGCCTTGCAAAAGGATATCTGCACACTTGCGAAAGACATCGGTGAGCGCAATTTGTTCAAGTATGAAAAATTGTGCGATTGTGCTGACTTTATCGAACAGGCATTGCGACAAGCAGGACTTGCGCCGCAGCGACAGCGATATGATATCGACCACAAGCCTTGCTATAATATCGAAGCGAGCGTGGCTGGAAGCGAACATCCTGAGCAGATTGTGGTGGTCGGTGCGCATTACGACACGGTGATCGACTGCCCGGGAGCCAATGACAACGGTACCGGCGTCGCCGCGATGCTGGCGCTGGCGCGCGCGTTTGCAGACCAGCCGGTTGCAAGCTCGCTGCGCTTTGTGGCATTCGTCAACGAAGAGCCGCCCTATTTTCAAACGCCGCAAATGGGCAGCTATGTGTATGCTGAAAAATGCCGAAAAGCGCAGGAAAATATTGTGGCGATGATCAGCCTGGAAACCATTGGCTGCTATTCGGATGCCCCCAAAAGTCAGGATTACCCATTTCCGCTGGGAAGCTTTTTCCCGCCGATCGGCAATTTCATCGCGATGGTCGCCAATCGTCGCTCTGCCGACATGCTCAAAAAATTCACAGCTGCTTTTCGTCGCTATTCCGATTTTCCGGTGGTGGATGGCGCTTTCCCGAGCGCCATTCCCGGCATCGGCTGGTCCGATCAGTGGGGATTTTGGCAACACGATTACCCCGGCATGATGATCACAGACACCGCACCGTTTCGCTATCCGCATTACCACACCCCACAAGACACAGCCGAAAAAATTCATTACGACCATTTTGCACGGCTCGTTGCCGGACTGGAAACGGCGCTGGCGGATTTTTGAAGCAAGAACATGGCACGGCATGCCCCTGCACACAGCATGAAAATGAGGAGACACGGTGCTCAAATTTTCACAATTTAAAGTCCTGACCTTCGACTGCTACGGCACGCTGATCGACTGGGAACAGGGCATCGTACAGGCGTTGCGACCACTTTTGCAGAAATACGGAGTCGTGCTGCCTGATGATAAAATTCTCGAACACTATGCGATGTTCGAGTCGCAGGCAGAAAAAGGCGAGTTTCGCAGCTATCGCGAGATTCTGCAAGTTGTGCTCGGTAAGTTTGGTGATGCGTTGGATTTCGCTCCCACAAACCAAGAACTGGCTGCGTTCCCGGATTCGATTCAAAAGTGGCCACCATTTCCGGATACTGTAGCCGCGCTGCAAAAACTGGCGCAAAATTATAGGCTTGCCATCATTTCCAATATCGATGATGATTTGTTTGCGCACTCGGCCGAGCAACTCGGAGTCCGTTTCGATTGGGTGGTCACTGCGCAGCAAGTGGGTGCGTACAAACCGTCGCTGCAGAATTTTGAATACGCCTTCAAGAAAATCGCGATGCCCAAAAAGCAGATTTTGCACGTCGCACAAAGCCTTTATCACGACCACGTGCCAGCCAAAAAACTGGGTCTGAACAGCGTGTGGGTGAATCGCCGGCAGGGTCACAAGGGAAGTGGCGCCACTCCACCAGCCGAAGCAACGCCCGATTTGGAAGTGCCGGACATGCGTACCCTGGTTGAATTGATCGAAAAGGCAAACGCTTAGTTGAGCAAATCAGACGGATTTCGGTTGCGTTTTGGTGATCACACCGTTACTTTCATCGCATCCGTTCAGCAAACATCAGGAGACACTCATGCCATTTGTGCAAGTTCGCTTATCGTTTTTTAAATATGCGTTTTTTCCCGTTATAGTTTTCCTGCTGTACAGCACAGCCTCAGCTCAGGTGCCGCACCCGAAGGACGTCTACGGCTTCACGCCGGGCGATGATTACAAGCTCGCGACCTACAACATGATGCTCGATTATTATCGCCAGCTCGATGCCGCCAGCGAGCGCGTGCAAATGCGCGAAATCGGCACATCGGTGCTCGGCAAGCCGCTCCTGCTGCTCACGATTTCCAGCGAAGAGAACCTGCAGCAACTCGACAAATGGCGTGACATGTCTGAGAAAATGGCGCGTGCCCGCATCGATGAAATGGAAGCACAGCAAATCGCCCACGACGGCAAAGCCATTGTTTGGATCGACGGCGGATTGCATGCCACCGAAGTCGCCCATGCGCAAATGACCAGCCTGCTGGCCTATCGTGTCGCTACGGAAGAGACGGCGGAAATGCAGCACATCCGCGAAAAGACCATCCTGCTGCTGATGCCGGTAATGAATCCCGACGGACTGGATATCGTGGCGAACTGGTACAAGAAAAACCTCGGCACCGCTTTCGAGACCACCCGCCCGCCGGTGCTCTACCACCATTTTGTCGGCCACGACAATAATCGCGACTGGTTTATGAACAATATGCCGGAATCGTTCGCGGTCACCAACGTGCTCTATAACGAATGGTACCCGCAAATCGTCTACAACCATCATCAAAGCAGCCCAACCTGGACCCGCATTTTCCTGCCACCTTTTGCGGACCCGGTCAATCCAAACATCCATCCGGGAGTGACCACGGGCGTTAACTTGGTGGGCAGTGCCATGGCGAATCGCTTTGCCATGAAAAAGATGCCAGGTGTGGTTTCAAACATGATTTTCAGCATGTGGTGGAATGGCGGTATGCGCACAGTGCCTTATTATCACAACATGATCGGCATTCTCACCGAAACCGCGCACGCCACACCCTCGCCGCGTTTTTACGATCCCGATTCGATGCCTAAAATGATCGGCAGCCGGCGCGCAGGCGGCATGATGACCAACGGTTCGAATATTTTCTATCCGTATCCATGGGAAGGTGGCGAATCCCGCTTTCGCGACCCGGTGCGCTACATGCTAACCGGCTCGATGGCTGTGCTCAAAGTTGCTGCTGATTTGCGAGAACAATTTTTGCTGAATATTTACCGAATGGGACGCGACGCCATCGCCAAAGGCGATACGGACAAGCCCTATGCATATGTGATTCCGCGCGAGCAATGGAACCGTGGGGAAGATGTCAATCTGGTCAATATTCTACAAGTCGGCGGTGTCGAAATTCACCGCGCCAGTTCGGATTTTCAGACCGGTGGCAAGAAATATCCGGTCGGCTCATTCATCATCTACGCTGCGCAAGCGTTCCGCCCTTATGCGGTGGATTTGCTCGAGAGGCAAGTCTATCCCGAACGCCGAAATGCCAGCGGCCAGCCCGATCCACCCTACGATATCGCCGGCTGGACTTTGCCGATGCAGATGGGTGTGCAGGTGGATTTGATCTCGGAAAAGTTTGACGCCAAAACCGAACCGATCATTGGGCAAGTCATGCCCATAGCGGGTGAAGTATCCGGCAAAAGGAGCTACGGCTATCTGCTGTCACACCGATCGAATTACAGCGCCAGGGCGGTCAATGAGCTGCTCGCTGCCGGTGACGAGGTATATTGGCTTGCCGAAGCCACCCGCGCCGATGGCCACAATTTTGAAGCGGGCACTATTTTGATCAAATCGAGCGGCGATGCAACCAAAGAGCGCGTGGAAAAACTGGCGCAGCAACTTGGATTGGATTTTACCAGTGTCGATAAAATGCCGAATGGGCAGCACCATCAGCTCAAATTGCCAAGAATCGGACTTTACAAGTCCTGGGTGGCCAATATGGATGAAGGCTGGACGCGCTGGCTACTGCGCGATTATGCCTTCCCGCTCGACACCCTGCACGACGCCGACATCCGTAAAGCGGATTTGTCGCAATATCACGCCATCGTGCTACCGGATCAAAGCGCCAGCCGCATGCTAAACGGCCATGAGCCGGGGACGATGCCAGCGGAATTTACCGGCGGCCTCGGACTCGAAGGCACGCTGGCCTTGAAACGATACGCAGAACAGGGTGGCTTGCTGGTTGCCCTCGATAGCGCCAGCGATTTTCTGATCGAACAATTCGGCCTGCCAGTACGGAATGCAGTGGAAAATGTCCCATCGAGCCGGTTTTTCATTCCGGGTTCGCTGATTCGACTCGAGGTTGAAACCGGTCATCCATTGGCATATGGCATGCCGCAAGAAGCCGCCGCCAATTTTGTCCGCAGCCGCGCCTTCAGCATCGTACGCATGGATGCGATGGGTGAGGGCGGCAAAGAAAAGCTGCCGGAGCTGCCTGCTCCGCCGGTCGAAGTGGTGGCGCGCTATGCCAAAAAAGATATTCTGATGAGCGGATGGGCGCTGGGCGAGAAACGCAATCTGGCTGGCAGAGCCGCGATGGTGCGGGTGCCGGTCGGCAAAGGCAGCGCGGTGCTGATCGGCTTCCGGCCGCAGTTCCGTGGCCAGCCGCGCGGGACGTACAAGCTGTTGTTCAATGCCCTGCATGCCGCCACGCTGGATGTGATGCCGGTATTTGAAAAACCAGCGACAAATATCGGAACGGAATGAGAACGTAGATTTTTTTGATTTGTTTTTTTAGCGAGGTGAAATTGAAAATTGAATTTTCAGAAAGAGCTACAAGGTGTTGCTCTGGAGCGTGTAAGCTGATCTTGTTATCGGCGTTTGTGACCCTACTCTTCGCTTGCAACCAGCAGACCGAGCAACCCAGCGTTTCGAACATCGAAGCGTTTGATCCGGTGAAGCTGGAGCAAAAGACCGTCATCGTTGAGCCCGATGGCGGCAAGACCTGGAATATCTTCAGCTTGCAGATCGTCGGCAAAATCATGAGCGAGCAGACCGATGGCGCATACTCGGTGGTGCTGAGCACAACGCCACCCAATGGCGGGCCGCCGCTGCACGTCCATGACCGCGAAGACGAAGTGTTTTACGTGCTGGAAGGCACCTACGAATTTACCTACGGCCAGCAAAAGAAGGTCGTGGGCAAAGGTGCATTGGTACATTTGCCGCGCAAGCTGCCGCACGGCTTCCGCAATGTCGGCGACACGCCGGGTTTGCTGCTGAATACCATCACACCCGGAGGCTTCGAGCAGTTTTTTGAAGAAATCGACCAACTACCGAAAAATCAGCCACTCGATCGCCAAAAAGTACAGGAAATCGCCAGCACGTATGGACTGAAGTTTTTGCCTGCTGACGGTGGCAAATAGATTTTGTTTGCTGAATTTCCAAGGCTGAACAATGAACCGCTGCGAAGTATTTTTTTTAAAAATCTTGTCTGAAAACTATTAACAGGAGTGTGCCATGTTGATCATTTCCATCATTATCATTCTGTTTGGCCTGGTCGGAACAGGCCTGTCCATTTACTTGCGTTTAACAGTTGTATCGCCGTTTTTGCAAACTGAAGATGGCAAAAATGTCGATACCAAAGCGCTGACATTGCAGGGTATTCTCAACACAGTATTTGTCTATTTTGCTATTTTGCACGTCATTATCGCCCTGATAGGCGTGAATTTTTTGCTGCAAGTGCTTTAAGTGGCATCTACCTGTTAAAATAAATTACCACATTTTTGCATTGCCTTTTTTGTTGGATGTGGTAAGTTTATCGGTGTTGAAGCAATTGTGGGGCGCAAGCCTGAGAAGCGACACTTTTAGGAGGAAATTATGCAGAATTTTGGCCGAATGAACCGGAAAACCTGGCTGGCAACCTTCATTGTGATGCTGCCTTGCCTGCTGCTGGGCAGAGAAAAGCCGCGTGTCGCGGTAGCAGAATTCTCTGTAAAAGCACCGCGTGCCAGCTACAAACTCGGCACGGCGATGAGTGATATTCTCATCCACGCGTTGGTGCAGTCCGGCAGATATCGCGTGCTCGAGCGCAGCGTGCTTGACAAAGTTCGCCAAGAGCAAAATCTGACCTTGTCCGGCGAAGTCGATGCCGCAACTGGCGCAAAATTCGGCAAGTTGGCAGGTGCGGAATTTCTGATCGTCGGGACAGTTTCACGATTTGAAGAGAAAACCAAGGGCGGTGGCATCGGTGGTGTGCTCAGTCGCAAGGTGGCTGGTGGCGCAGCTCTTTACGAGTCAGAGGTCGCGGTTATTGTGCGCGTCATCAATTCGACCAGCGGAGAAATTTTGCTTTCGGAAGAGATTTCGAAAAAAGGCCGGGCTGTTGGAGTTGGCGCATACACCTCTGTCCTCGGCGCGCCGATTGCCGGTGGGCTTTTTAAAAGCGCATCGATGCAAAAGGCTATCGAAAGTGCAATCGATGATGCGGTCAAAAAAATCGGCGAACGAATTCCGAGTGAAGGCGGTGGCAGCAGCGATTTGTCTGAAATTACGCTGTCGGTCGCAGGCATCAATTTTGGCACCTTGCGCAAAATGACGGATATGCTGACCGGTCTGGATGGCGTCGAAGACGTGCAGAAAAGTCTGAGCGATGGTGTGGCAAGCATCACGGTGCAATATAAAGGCACTGCTGAAGAACTGGCAGACGCGCTTTACGCAAAAAAGTCCGGTGATATGGATTTTGAGATCACCGGCTTGTCGGATAGCAAAATTGACATGAAAATGAAGTAGCCGGGATTGTTTGTGGATGCATTTGCATGGCTCGCTGAGCAAAAAATAAAAGCCGCCATTCGCGATGGCGCATTCGACAAGCTGCCGTTTCATGGCAAACCGCTCCAGCTCGATGCTGATGCTTCGGTGCCGGCAGTGCTGCGCATGAGCTTCCAGGTTTTGCGCAACGCTGGCATTTTGCCGGAAGAAATGCGGCTCAAAAAAGAGCTCAGCGAGCTGCAACAAACATTGCGCGAAACGGCTGATGAAACCACCCGGCGACATCTGCAGATGCAAGTCAGCATGCTGGAGACGCGCTACCAATTGCTGATAGCGCGCCATCGCAGGAGCTATTGAAAGCGTCATTTCTGTCTTCTATCTGAATAGATTCCCGCGTTTTGACGCAAAACAGCTTTTCGACCAGGCTTTTTCGTATTTTCTGCTCAAATTATTGGACACGATGAGCTGAGTAGCAAATATTATTTTGGCAAGGTAGCTGTCACAAAACGTAAGATTTATGAATATTAGTATGCTACGATATGTAGGGGCATGGCGCGCCATGCCCCTACATAAGGACACAATGATTTTTTAGAGCATATTTTTTGATAGCTCCACTCCAAGTCTCTGCAATTCATGCCTGCAACTTGCTGCGCACCAAAATCATTCCAAATAAAGACGGTCGAAATACAGTACGATTTTTTCTTTCGGCTGCGCTGCATAGATTTTGAATAAGCCGACATGCTCCCGCTCAAAAATGCCATTCCCGGTTGTGTAGCGCAGCGAATCCAGCGCGATAGCAAAATGCCGTGCGCCTGGCGCCAGCTCGAGTGGCACTTCCACGCGTTGCTCATATTGCGTTTCTCGACGGTCGGCGATCTTCAAATAGATCCGTACGCTATCGTCCCCCGGATTCATGACATCAAAATGCAGCATGGAGAATGTTGACCAGTCTTTGGGAAATTGCGTGGGTTTCAGGCCAGGATCAGGGCCGTTTTTGAGCTCAATGCGCAGACTGTAATCGCCATGGGTGGCAAAATCCTGCGAGCGTTCAAAGACTTCACCACAGCGCCAGACAAAGCGATCCAACTCGGCATCGCTCTCAAAATCATAATCAAATGCCCAGCGCGGCTGATCGTCGCCATCTTTGCATGCAGCCAACAACAGTCCTGCCAGAAACACCAATACGGCAAAACGCAATTTTACATCAAGACGTCTCATTACTTCTTCTCCGGCACAAATTCAATCACCGCAATTTCTGCCGGCACACCGAGCCGAAAAATGATGTCGGATGTGCCGACACCGCTGGTGACGTACAGCATTTTGTTGCGCTCCCGGAAGAATCCGTACATGTGCTCAGGATCCGGCTTGCGGCGCCACCATTTCCAAATGAAATCGGGCAGATAAATTTGTCCCCCATGCGTGTCTCCTGCAAGCACCAGCACATTTTTAGAATCCGAAATGCTGTCAAAGACTGTTGAAGTATGGCTCAGCAAAATCGTGGGCGTGGCGGCGCTTAAGGAGTCCGCGAGTGAAACATCCGGCAACATGTACGGCCCGCAATCGATGCCGGCAATGCGCACAGGCAAAGACGACCGCGTGTGATCGATGAACTGATCGCGAAGGAACTTCGTCTGGTTGAGCGAGATCGTTTCGGAGCCGGGTTTGGCGTGGCAAAAGGAACAGCTTGCACGCGAAAAAGAGTAGTCGGAATCTCCCATCACCGCGAACACGCCATCGCTGGCGCGCACCTTTTTGAGAAAATCGAAAGTGAGCTGATAGTCGTCCCACCAGCCGTACCAGCGCACCAGGTCGCCGGTCAGAAAAACGTAATCCGGCTGCAACGAATCCAGCATGTCGAGGACCACCTCCACATGTTGACTATCCTCGGTGCGGAAATGGGTGTCGCTGATGTGCACGAGTTTTTTGCCAGCGAGAACACTCGCAAAGGCATCATTTTCAATCGTCAAATGACGCACACGCACACGCGTCGAATCAAACGCCGCGGTTACAACGGTGATCATCACAAAGATGATCGCGAGAAAAAGAAGCCCTGATTTTTTTAAAAAAAAGGAGACGAAGCGCCAAATGAATGTGTGCATGCAGTCTGAGAAATTGGGTTTTTGAATAAAAATTTGCCTTTGAAAGTACGCGCAGCGCTGGAGCTTGCGGAGTGCAATCAGGATTTCTTACTGGCCGACTTGCTGATAGCGGAAGCAATCGACAATGTGATCGTTCACCATGCCGACAGCCTGCATGAAGGCATAGCAGATCGTCGAACCGACAAATGTGAAGCCGCGTTTTTTCAAATCCTTGCTCATGGCATCGGATTCGGCGGTTTGGGCCGGCAATTCTTTCAACGAGCGCCAGGCATTGACTTTAGGCTTGCCTTGTACAAATTGCCAGATGTAGGCATCGAAGCTGACAAACTCCTTTTTCACTGCCAGAAAGGCCCTGGCATTTTTGATGGCTGCAGCCACTTTGAGCCGGTTGCGCACAATGCCCGGATTGGCGAGCAATTCAGCCAGTTTGCTTTCATCGTACAGGGCAATTTTATGTGCATCGAAGTGATCGAACGCCAGGCGATAGTTTTCACGTTTTTTAAGAATCGTTGACCAGCTCAAGCCTGCCTGCGCGCCTTCCAAAATCAGCATTTCGAATAAAAGCCGGTCATCGTGCGCCGGCACACCCCACTCGTCGTCGTGGTATGCGACATAAAGCGGATCGTTTGCCGGCGCCCATTCGCACCGCTTTAACATGTAAGCCTCCAATTCATCGTTTCAGAATAAAACAATCCTGTCCTGCAGCGCAAATCATCTCATCACGCTTCCATGTACGGCATGGGCGGGACTTTACCGAGCAAACGCGAGTACACGGTCAAGGCGCCGCGGTGGTGCGCGGTGTGGTCGGTAATAGCACCGATAATCGCATAGCGGGGCTGCCCGCCCATCACCGGGCCTTCCGGCAAAGCTTCCGTCAGTTCGGAATCGCTTTTGGCGGAAATCGTCTCGATTGCTTTGCTGATCGCTTGATCGAACCATTTCCTGGCAGCAGTGAGCGATGTGCAGGCGGAAACCTCACGATCGTGTTTTTCAAAGTCAAGATCAAATCCTTGCGGACGAAATGCGCCGTCCAAAAACCAGTCGATGGTTTGCGCGGCGTGCGCGACGTGTTTTGCCACTGAAAACAACGGTTCTTTGGGTGCAAAGCTTGAATCCACTTCATCGAGACAGCGCGTGCTGCGCTGAAAATACTCTGCCGCGACCTTGAGTTCGCTGATCATCTCTTGCTTGTTCATCGTCTTTCTCCCTGTTTTTGAAAAGTGTTTAGCCAGTTTTGGGCAAAGATAATATGTGACAATGACAACCTTGTGTCAGCAGCGAAAGCCAACATTCAATTTTTTTTGGCAGCATCGATCTGGCTCTCTTGTTTTGCGAATCCAAGTCGATGAAAAACAACGGCAAAATCAATACGATCGATTTTTGCGAGATTTATAAGCATTGCTTATCGGATGCAATCGTTTGTCGATAAAAGATCAAGCCTTTAATAAACAGATAGTTGTGCTGATTTGTAGGTTTCTTTTTTCGCTGGCATGATGGTTGATTAAGTCAACTCGGAAGTGTCATCTGATGATACGGACGAACGCAAGCCGGGAGAGCGATTCTCATTAAATCGTGTTGAGAAGCAGGAAGGGCGTAAAGATGGATGCAGCAAAAATAAACGGGTTCTCGCTGGCATTGGGCTTCGCGCTATTACAAATTTCTGCTGGCGCGCTGGGCGCGCAATCTATTTGGGTGGAAATGGCTGCACCGAAGAGCTTCACTGTGGAAGCCACATACGTCAATTTCACCGGACTATATTCATCCGATCTCAATGGAATCGTTATTTCTCCAGCGCAGGGATTTTATTTTTTGGAACACTCAACGCTCCGAATTGAGATCCCTCTGGTTTATGCACGGTATAGTCATCACCGGACCCATCACTCAGGCTCTGAAGTGGACAACGGCAACATTGTGCTAACCTGGACGATCATGGAGCCTGAAGCGAATACCTGGTTTGATTTTGGACTGAGTTTGCCTGTTTCTTCGTTTTCAAGAGAAAATAGGCATGCGGGCTTAATTGCAGGCGGCGGTTATTTGGATCGCTTAAATCTATTCGTCTCAGAAAAAATTGTGGTGAGTGGCAAGCTAAACTACTCAGGTTCTGCGCAAAACAGCCACATTTTTAAAATTTGTTTCGGTCCGGAGTTGGGTATGCCCTCGAGCGATTCAAACATTGATCCGGTTATGGCATTTCATTTCAGCGGCCTGATTGGCTATAGATGGCAGCGTATTAGCGCAATGACGGGCGCTTCCACGCTGTTTTTTTTCGGAGATGGTCGAGCCCCGCTCACAGGCACGAATTGGCAATGGAATACGGCCGTCAATTTTAAAATGGCCAAGCTGCACCCCGGTATCCATTTCAGAATGTCGATTCAGCCTGAAAACTATTCTGACGGCAGGACTGATTTTGTGGTGGGTTTGCACAGTTCGTTTGATTTGAATCAATAGAAGCACTTGTTGCCATAAAGGTGGCTCGTACTTGAGCACAATAAATTCGCCTGGCAATGCGCACCGGCAGGTTTGTGATCAAATGGTAAAATCAGAATGGGTGTTCAATAAATTATCTTTCGTCGATTTATATCAAAAGGAAAGGGGCGAAAAATGAAAAAGCTCAGTAAAATCAGACTGGCGTTGGCGGCGGGCGTCGCCTTGTTGCTGATGCATAGCACGCTCATGGCGCAATCGATGTGGCTCGAAATGCCGGGTAAAAACAGCTTTGCATTGGAGATGTCGCAGGCACAGTTCGGCGGTATCAACGCTTATGGCTTCAACCGCAATGCATGGGTGTTCACGCCTTCGTTGAGAATGGAGTTGCTGGAAGGTCAATTCATCAAATTCGAATTGCCGATTGCGTACGGAAGCATGAATTATGCTTCCCCTGCGGATCCGTTTGATTACTCAGAAACAGCCCTTGGCAATCCGTATATCGGATTTGAGATAAGGCCCAAAAACTCAGGCTTTAGCTTCGACCTCGGTGCTCGCATTCCAATTGCCAAAGATGACAAGGACTTCGCTCTTAGTTCGGGTGAGCATGTGGCATTAGACCGGTTCTGGATTTTTTTGCCCGACCTGACATTAATCGATGGATTGATGAACTACAAAATCCAAACGAAAGAAGGTATTATTCTAAGATTCAGATTCGGACCTGAATTAGCGATCAATAGCGCCGGTGGAGGCAAAACCGAGACTGAACTGTTCTTGCGTTACGGCGCCATGCTCGGTTATCAAAATTCGACGATCAGCATACTGGCAGGCCCGTCAGGTACGTATTTCGCCACAGCGGAAGATTGCGATTTCAGTGAATGCCTGCTGGAACAGTTTGATGTGGCTTTCACTTTGTCCGTAAAAAGAGTCCGGCCCGGTATTCACTTCAAGCTGCCCATCGATGAAGAATTCGCTGCCAAATCGGTCATCGGCGCACACCTTGCTTTTGCCTTGGCGGAATGAATTTGAATGCATTCGCATTTGCAATGCCCGCATCTTTTGTTAAATTATGCGGGCATTTTTTTTGCTTTTTTCAATCCAAATTGAGCTGCAACGATTTCTCGATCCCCAAATCACGTAAAGGGTAGTCATGAAAAAATTTGTTTTCTGGAGCACGCGTCATGCAGGAAAAGACATCGTTATGACGGAAGACCTGGGGCGATATGCGCAAGGCAAAACGGCCTGGGAAGCGCTTTTCTTTCTGGCGGAAACACTGAAAACATGGCAGCCAGCTACAGATACCACCGAGAGCGATTTTAACCAGCGTTTGAAAATGTATCAGGAAACAGGCTTGAACAAAATCGAGATTTTTTTGGAGTACCTTGACGGCAAATATGCTGTGCGCAGCGCCGGCGTTCGCAGTGCAATCAAAGCCAACTCCGAACAACAGGCTTTGCTGAAATACCTCGAGTTGATGGCCGCTAATTCTCTCGAAAATGAAAATGGCCAGATGGGGATGTGATTCGCGCATGCTGCCTTCACGCCCAATATCCGGGTTTGGTTGAAAAAACAGCAATCTGAGAAATATACGGAGAGGAAACAGATGAGCAAAACAGTGCTGAATTGGGGCTTGTTGTCAACAGCCCGCATCAACCGTGCCCTGATCCCTGCCCTGCGCGCTTCAAAACGCAGCCACCTGTTGGCGGTCGCTTCTCGCTCGGCGGATTCTGCCGATGCATACGCGAGAGAGTGGCGCATCCCGCGCGCGCATCATTCTTATGAAGCATTATTGGTTGACCCTGAAATTGACATAGTTTACAATCCGCTTCCCAATCATCTGCACGCCGAGTGGACGATCAAGGCTGTTGAAGCCGGCAAACATGTGTTGTGTGAGAAACCCCTGGCTTTGTCAGTGGATGAAGTGGACGCGATTGCTGCTGCCGCGCATAAACACGGGCGGGTTGTGGCCGAAGCCTTTATGTATCGTCATCACCCGCAGACGGACAAGATAAGGGAAATCGTGCAAAGTGGTACTCTCGGGGAATTGAAACTGCTGCGTGGTTCTTTTGCGTTTTTTCTGGATCGGGAAGGCGATATTCGGTTTGATCCGGCCATGGGAGGCGGCAGCATTTGGGATGTGGGCTGTTACCCCATCAGCTACATGCGGACGATCGTCGAAGCGGAACCGCTTGAGGTTTTTGGCTGGCAGGCCGTCGGTCCGACCGGAATCGATGTATCCTTTTTTGGACAATTGCGGTTTGGAGATGACATTTATGGGCAATTCGACAGTAGCTTTGTTACGCCTTTTCATTCTCGCATGGAGCTTGTCGGTAGTGAAGCGACCTTGATCGTACCGAAGCCGTTCAAGCCCGGCCTCGATGATGAGGTATTCCTGGTTCGAGATGGGAAAACTGAGGCCATTGAAGTAAAAGGGATCGACTTGTATTCCGGGGAAGTGGAAGATATGGCAGATGCCGTTTTGCTGGGCAAGCACCCGCGTATTTCTTTGCAGGACAGCCGCGCCAATGTCGCCACCATCAAGGCGCTGCTCGAATCGGCAAACAAAGGTGTGGCCGTTCGGCTCTGACTGCCCGACTTGAGTTCAATTGCGAAGGCGGCAGTGATTTCCCTTCGATTTGTCCGAATTGGGATTTTAGTTTGTCGTATCGGTTACGGATTGCGCACTTTCCCGCTTACCACCAAGCAGCAGCATATAGGCATCTTCCAGTGTGGGCTGGACAGATTGTGCCTGCAACCCCGGCACCGGCTTTTCGCTGATAAAGCGCATGCGGACCTGCTCCGCGGATTTGCTATGCTGCACAACATTGAGCTGTTCCCGCCATTTTTGAAATTCATCCTCAGGCACCGTCGCGACGAACACTTTGCCACGCGCCATCTGCTCCATTTCGGCTGGTGAGCCGCGATAGACCACCCGGCCACGATCCAGTACAGCCAAATCATGGCATGTGCTGGAAATGTCTTCGACCACGTGCGTGCTAAAAATCACGATACGGTCTTTGGCCAATTCGGATAACAGATTGCGGAATCGAATGCGTTCGCGCGGATCCAGACCGGCTGTCGGCTCGTCAACAACAATGATTTTGGGCAGATGCAGCAGTGTCTGCGCGATGCCGACACGTTGCTTCATGCCGCCCGAGAACGTTTTGATTTTGCTGTGTTTTCGATCTTCGAGGCCAACGCCTTCGAGAAGCTGATTGATGAGCGTGTGGCGTTTTTCGATATCGTATATACCATTGATGGTGGCGTGATAATTGAGATATTCAACCGGTGTCATGTTTTCGTACAAGCCAAAATCCTGCGGTAAATAGCCGATGGCGCCATGAAAAATATCGCGATGCTCGTCGAGGTCACGACCGTTGATTTTGATGCTGCCGCGATCGGCTTCCAGCACACCGACGATATTGCGCATGAGGGTGGTTTTGCCTGCGCCATTTGGTCCGAGCAAGCCGAACATCCCCTGGCAGATTTCAAGATCGACGCCTTGCAGCGCCACGACTTCGGGTTGTGGGGGGCGGATAATCGGAATCGCTTTGACAATGCTGTAAATGCCGCGCTTGATTTTGCGCAGCCGGCCTTCGGGCAATTCGGGATTGATTTCGCCACGCTCGATTTTGCGCCCGATGCGATACAGCCGATACAAAATAAACATCACGACCACGAAGATGATGCTGAACGCGATTGATTGCACGCGCAGGTGCAAGTAAATGGCAGCAAATAACGCCACCAGCAAGCCACCTCGCCGTGGAAAAGAGAACGGCGTGATTTCGTCTGCAGGCGAAACGGAAGGTGAAAGGCTTTGAGTCATAAGATTTTCCAATTTGGAACAGGTGCTCAGTTCTTGCGCTTTAGCAATACTTGCAACTATACTGCATTTTGGGCAAAAGGTTGTGTTGGTTGTCCGAAAAATGTTTCAATCGCTTTGGGATGTGCACACGGATCAAAAACTACCCGGATACAAGAACGAAAATCAGTGTGCTTTTTTCATCCGCGTGTATTTAGCTATAAATCCGCACCTGAATTTTCTTGAACGACGGCGTGCGCGATAACGGATCGACTTGAGCGGGCACAATGGCATTGGCTTCCGGGTAGTACATTGCCACGTTACCGGCGCGAATCGGTGCGTCAACAAGCTCAACCTGCATTTTGCCGGTACCGCTTTCCACCCACACTTGCTGGCCTTCCTGCAATCCAAGTCGGTCGATGTCATTTTGGTGCATAAATACCACCATGCGATGTGTGACACCGCGATAGATATCTTCTTCGTCGTATATGATCGTGTTGAACTGGCCCTCAGAACGAAATGTCGTAAGATTGAAAAAACCTTCGCGCGGGCGAGCATCGACCGCATTGAAAACAGCGAGATTGGCCTTGCCATTTTCGGTGTTAAATTTTGGCTGATGATAAATGCGTCCCGGAATGGTAAAGTCGTTACCATTTTCGATGCTGGCCAGGGGCTGCAAATTGGGCACCGCCTCCGAAATAAACTGGCGGATGCGCGCGTGCTGATGCAATTCACGCCACGGCACCGGCGCATTCCCCAACAATTCATCTCCGAGCTGGGCAAAAATGGCGGTTTCGGAGGGCATCTCATCTGACGGAGCTTGACTGCCACCCAGTGACAAGCGCACAAAATTGAACATGCTCTCCTGGCTGGTGGTCTGCTGCTCTTCGTCGCGGGTACGCACAGGCAAAATGAGCATATTTTTACCTGCTGCATGCACGTGACCAAGATTGAGGGTGGTGTGAATCGCCGCGATAAAATCGATACGCCCCAATGATCGCGCCGCCCATTTCAGGTCGGGATTGGAAGCGTAGAGATTGCCGCCCAACAGTACAGCAAAATCCATCTCACCGCTGTGTGCAGCCTGCATGCAACTGAAGGTGTCGAGTCCGGGCTGCTCCGGTACCTGCACCGACAGCGACCGTGCCAGCGCCTCTACCATTTTCGGCTTCAGATTCGGGACTACCCCCACACTGCCGACGCCCTGAACATTGCTGTGGCCGCGCAACGGCAACAGCCCTGCGCCAGGCTTGCCGATCATGCCGCGCAGCAGGGCCAGGTTGGCGATCATGCGCACGGTTTGGGCGCCATGCAAATGGTGCGTTACGCCCATCGCCCAGCAAAAAATCGTCTTTTTCGATGCGACCAACCGATTGCAAAAAACAGTGAGATCATCCGCGCTCACGCCCGCTTTCGCCAGCAAATCTTCGAGATTTTGGTTTTCGAGATCGTCGCGGAATGCCGGGAAGTCGTTGCAGTGATTTTCCAGCAGCGACAGGTCTGCATGCTGGTCGCGCCATAATTTGACCGCAGCTGCCTTCAAAAAGGCAAGATCGCCACCGCAGTGAGGCTGAATGTAGTCGTTGGCGATATCCGAGCCAAATAACATCGAGCGCGCATCGCTGGGTACGCTGAAGTGCTGCAAGCCCAGCTCGCGGTACGGATTGATCACGACGATTTTGCCGCTGCGCCGGCGCAAGTCGGCCAGGTGGGCCATGAAACGCGGGTGATTGCTGGCCGGGTTCGCACCGATCAGCACCACCAAATCCGATTGCAGCACATCATCCAGCGTAACGGTGGCTGTGCCGGTACCGAACGACTGGCTGAGTCCGACGCCCGAGCCCTGGTGGCAATAGTAAGAGCAGTTGTTGACATTGTTGGTGCCCCATTGCCGCGCCAAAAGCTGCAACAAAAACGCCGCTTCCATCGACGAGCGTCCGGAAGCATAAAAAAAACTGCGCTCCGGTGTAGCGTTGCGCCAGCGCTGCGCCAGCATATCGAAGGCCTGCTGCCAGCCGAGCACTTTGAAGTGGCTGGTGCCCTCGGCAAGAAACAGCGGCTGCGCCAGACGTCCCAAGGCTTCAAGCTCGCGGCCACTGAGTTTTTGTAAATCTGCCAGACTGTTTTGGGCGAAGAAATCGGCAGGAATCGCCGGCTGGAGGTCCTGTGCCTGAGCTTGCATCGATTTTTTGCAGACTTGAAAACGATGACCGGCTTCATCGCGCATGCCGCCGTTTTGGCCACCCATTCCGAGCGCACAGGTTTTGCAGGTGTTTTTTGCAGACAGGGATCGGAATAGCGTGGTCACGCCGCCGGCTTTGCTGGCCATTTGCATGGCATATTTAATTGCAGGCCAGCCGCCGCCGGACTTTACTTTGAGATTCGCCAAAAATGCTCCTTATCGAAAACGTGTGTCCAGGTCAACTTATCATTTGATTGTTCACTTCCCCCAAAAAATCGAAAAATCCACCCATGGAAAAAACGGGAATCCGCCACCGCTTTGAAACGCTTCTTCTGTACTCACAAGTGCCAGGTCCACAGCCATTTTATCGCCAAAAAAGCGCACACCGAGTGAGAAAATCAGCGTTGTTTCGTCACCATTGAAGAGCCAGTTTTCGGTAATGAGCTTGGCACTGTTGGAAACCTGGGTTTCGCCACCGAATAAAATAATCAGGTTGCGATCGGTGTCGCTGTTCAATGGCAAACCCGCGCCAAGCGTGAAGGCGCTCGCCGCCGTGCCGGAGGTGAAAACACCGTAGCCAAGCGTCAAGTCATCGGTGTCTTCCGGAATAGCCAGGTGCAAGAGGCCAAAGGACATGCCGAGATTTTTTTGAATTGGCAAGGTGATTTTCGGTGCAAAATACAGCAGTTGCGACTCGGCGCCCGGAATGATGGACATACCACCACTTAGGGAAAAATAGTCGCTTAATCCGACCGCCAGCGTGGGGAAAAATACCCAATAATCGGCGAAATAGCCTTGCCCCTGCGGCAAAGGTCGACCCGTTGGTGCAAAAAACAGCCGCGATGTATTCGGATCGGAGCGATAAAAGCCTGTACCCGTAACACCGGCGTGAACCATTTCGACATTTGCAAGCGCGACATCGGGTACCGGCACAGTCAAACCGCCGGTGGTGACTACTATAAGCGTATCGTGGGAAACCGACCGGATCGTCCCCATCAGCATCGAGCCTGCATGCAGGTAAATTTTGGCAAGGCCCTGTGTCTGGGGCCATTGCTTTGCCTGAATTGGAAAAATCGGCTGACTGCGATCGATGCTTTCGTTTTGAATGCGTTTCACAAGCTGTTCCGAAAGCCGGTTCAATTCAACTGAGTTGAGCTGAATAATCAGGACTTGCCCGCCATCGGCAACGTGACGCAGAAGGTGCAGACGGTAGCTCGCGGTACCAACCGCAAACAGCCTTGCAGCAGCAAATCCATCAATCTTTCCAAAAATGTTGAAGAGCGCATTCTCATCGGCATCGATGACCTCTCCAACTTGAGGATGGAATTCCCAGGAACGCAAGCTTTGTGTTTGCGAATATGCAGGATCAGCGATGATCACAGAGAGCATCACCAAAGCAAAAACACATCGCAATGTTTTCATAACCCACCTCGCTTTAAAAATATAAGATGAGCCAGTTCGGCCGCCCATCGCTCATGGTGCCATTTGCAAGCTGGCTGCCCGTTCATCCATGAGGCGATGCCATAGCGGCGGAAAAAGTGCAAGCACAATCATGCCGGCATAACCTGTCGGCAGTTGCGGGCTTTCATCAAAATGGCGCAAAACCTGGTATGGCCGCAGGGGGTGGATGTGATGGTCAGCATGACGCTGCAAGCGGAACAAAAAGTAATTGGTCATGCGGTGGTCGGCATTCCAGGAATGTGCGGCAGCGACGCGCTCATAATTGCCGGATGGTTTGCGTTTGCGCAACAAACCGTAGTGCTCGATGTAATTGACGATTTCCAGCAACGTAAAGGCGACGATACTCTGTGCGAAAAAAAAGGTTGTTGCGCGCCAGCCGAACGCCCAACCGAGTGCAATGGCAAACACAATGGGCAGCGCCACGAACCACAGCATCTGATTGTGTGGCGACCACACCGGTGTGCCTTTGCGCGCCAACCTGCGCGTTTCGATCTGCCAGGCGCTGCGAAAGCTGCCAACAACTGCGCGCGGGTAAAAACGGTAAAACGATTCGCCGTAGCGTGCTGTAACAGGGTCTTTGGGGGTCGCAACATGCACGTGGTGGCCGATCAAATGCTCGATGTAGAAATGCATATAGCTGACCGTCAACAACAAAATTTTGCCGCCCAGTGCATCGATGCGATTTTTTTTGTGAAACAGCTCGTGCGCAACCGTGATGCCGATGCCGCCGGTTGCCGTCCCGACTGACAGCACAAAGCCGAGCATTGCAATTCCGGATAACGTGTTGCTGCCTGCGACAGAAGCTGCCCACAACACCAACACAACTTGTATTGGAACATGGCCGAGGGCAATGAGTCGGAAGCTTTGTTTTTGTTCGAGCTCAGCCATTTTCTCTGGCGTGGCATTGCTGCTGTCGGTACCGATCAGCAAATCCAAAATCGGAATGATGGCAAAGGCGAAGAGAAAAGCGATGTAGTTGAAACCACCACCCATAATAGTGCCGACCACAACCAATGCAGCCAGCAAATATGACAACAAATAGGGAACAGGGGACATGACATACTCGCATTCTTTCTGATTTCCAAAAAAATAGCCAACAAGCCGGTCGCATCCAAGGCCTTTTTGCCAAACGCTATTTTCGCTGTCTGCAAGAAAATGTTCGCCTCGTACAATATTTCTTTGAAAGGGAAAAATTTCGAATTAATTGTGACGCACATGCGATGCCCCTCCGCAATTTTGCCTAAGCCAACACAATGAATCAGTCTGATTTTTCAACAGGACGCCCCTCATGCGCACCATTTCCTATCCCGAAGATGCTTTTGCGTATTTAAAAGCACAATCCGCACAATTCCGTGTCAGCGAGCAACAAAAAGCCCTGCAGTTGCTGTTCGAAAATATGCCCGCTGAAGCAGATTTAGCAACCAGCCATAATGAGCACTTTCAGGCTGTGCGCGAACGGCTCAGCCCGGCAAGTCAGGTCTTGACATTGTCGGCTGTGCAGCGCGAAGTCTATCACAACGACTCAGGGACTGCTTTTGTGCCGCGCATGATGAAAAAAAGCCTGCTCGATATCGACGAGCGCTTTGTCGTCCGTCCTGGCACCCTCGATGACTTGCAAGCGTTTGTGAAATATGCTGCTGAACACAAAATCAACTATACCGTGCGCGGCGCCGGTTCGTGGCCATTTGGTGGCGCAATCCCACTCAATAAAGATGTCGTGGTCGATTTGGCCTACCTGAATTTTTACCGTTTGTTTGGCGATGATGAGCTCCTGGCCGTTGCACCTGGGGTGATTTTCGCGGACATGCGCACAATGCTGCGCGATCAGGGCTTTGGGCTGCGGCAGGACATCACCAATCCCAATTCCGGCACCATCTGCGGGTGGATCGCTACCGGTGGGCTTGGCCTCGGCGCGCTCAAATATGGTCATGTCAAAAGCTCGGTGCAGGCCCTGCTGGTGCTGACACCCGACGGCGAATGGCGGCGCGTGGCGGCGGGCGATAAATTGTTCGAAGCGATTTTCAGCTCGGAAGGCCAACTCGGCATCATCGCCGGTGCGTTGCTGAAAGTGCGGCGCTTGAGCTACGTCAGCAAGCCGTACGCCTTTTCCTTTCCTGATGTCGAAACGGTACAAAAATTTATGCGCTTCATCACCCATGCTGACCCTGCCGGCGGCAAGCAAAATGGCGCATCACAAGCGAATGGCAAGCCTCCAAAACGCCGGCTCAATCCCTTTTCAGTGCTCTATTTTGACGACCACTATCTTGAAATCACCCGCGAAATCGAAACTGAAAAGATCAGCGCAAGATTGAATAAAGCCATCGAAAATCAGGATGAGCATAAAATTGCCGAATTGCGTGCTGATCAGGATGTGGCACGCCAAATGAAGAGCCTCGAGCATGTGGTGGTGCTGGAATTCGACGCACGCGAAGATTACGAACAGGCGCTGAGATATCCGTTTTTTAGCGCTGGCAGCGAGCGTCGCCGATTTCAGGATATCGCTTTTACCCGGTTGCCGGTCGATTTGGCCCACAAGTTGTGGGAACATCGCTATTTGCCGGTGGAAATGAAGCCGAAAGGCCCGGGCATGTTGGTGAGCGAAACGATTTTGCCGCTCGATCATTTCCCGAAATTCCTGCAATTCGTGCAAGCGACCATCAGTGAATGGACGCAAAATGTGGTGAAAACCGAAGCGCATTTGATCAGTACCGACGAGATTTTGATTCAATGCGTGATTCTCGCTGATCTTGAGCGACTGCGCCACAAATTGTACCTCGGATTGGTACCATTTATGACTCAGGCCGCGATCTATTTTGGCGGCCGGCCCTATGGCACCGGCATCTGGAATTTGCCGTTTTTGAACGATATGCGGCAAAATGGCAGCCGTATTTTTCTGCGCAAACTCGATGAACTCAAGCAAGAGCTCGATCCCGACAATTTGCTCAACCAAAGCAAATTCATCAACGACGAAGGCCGGAAGCTGGCTTTTCGTCTGTTTAAAAGCGGCTCTCCGGTGCTGCTGCGCAACGGCATGAAGTTGCTGCAAAAAGGACGCACCACCACGCGTAAATTTTCGCCATTTTATCTCGGTAAATTGTTGTGGCGCGGCAGCAAAAACATCCTGCCGATAGTAGTGCCGCCCGGCTCGAGACCGCAAAGCAATCGCTTGCTGGAGATGATCCTGCCCTGTGCCGAATGCGACAGCTGTGAGCGCGTTTGCCCGACCAGCGATGTGTTCGGACTGTACGGCGTCGCCACCCCGATCACGCGCCGCAAAATCGCAGACCGGATCGCGCGCGGCCAGAACATTTCGCAAAAAGACGCGCTCGGATTTTTGGTGTGCACCCGATGTGACAACTGCACGCGCGTTTGCCCGACCAATATCCCGCTTACCGAAATGTTCGATTTTGTCGAGCAGGACATGCGCTTCCAAATGGCGCTCAAACTCGACAAAAATGAAAAGAAAGAATTTGTCGACCGGTTTTGGCAAATCATGAAAGAGAATCCGCTCTATCGCAGCCACACGCGGTCGGATCAGCAGCCCGAAAAAAATGGCGGTTCGCATTTGCAGCACGGGCTGAAAATTCTCTACCCGCGCGGCTTCGCATACGGCAAACTCTACATCGATCCCGAAACCTGCATTCGCTGTGGCATGTGTGCTGATGACAATGCGTGCACATACGGCGCGCGACTCGGCCATCCACGCGCGATTCCCGAATTGCTCGATCAAAACTGTGCGCTCTGCAACGCCTGCATCAATTACTGTCCGCAAAACAAAGCCATTCAGGATGACCGCGATTTTATCGACAAGCTGATCGAGCATGCCGTCGACCGTGACGAAAAACGCTATTGGAACAAAAAGCACCACGGCTTGCGTGATACCACCACCGTCGAGCGCGCCTCCGCGCTGACGGAAATGGCCGACATTTATGTCACCGAAAATATTTTGATGGAAATCGACAAAGAAGCTTCGACCGGGCAAATCCCAGTTTCCGGAATGGGACAGGGCGACAAGCATCGCGGCATCGGTTTCGACGCCGAGCGCTTCTCGCATTTTCACATCGTAGGGCCGGCGCAAAACCGCCTGCATGAAGGCGATCCAGACGAAGAGCTTTCGGTGATTTTAGGGCGGCGTTATCGCTATTGCCGTTTCGACAACGAAGGCAAACTGAACAATCCGCCCTATCCGAAAATCAAACTGAAAACGCCGATTCTGTATAACAACATCGCACTCGATAGCAACGGCCGTGTTGAGCTGGCAATGATGAAAGTGGCGGAAAAAGAAGGTACGTTGGTCTGTATCACGCTCAAGCGGCTGCTGGAAAATTATGATGATTTTATCGAAGAAGGCGGTTTCGATGCCCTGCCGCAAGTGATTGTGCCGCGCGTCGATCACGAATTGATCCACAATTTGATTGTCGATCCGCACACCCGCCGAGAATTGATGCAGGATCTCTGGCGCATGCCGATGTTCGAAATGACCTACCACGCCGAGCTGTCGCGCACCATTCGCTATATCCGCGAATCGGTAAAGTCGGTCGGCAGCGAACAGCCGTTGCTGAGCGGTTATTTGCCGATTTCTGAATACGACATGATCGGCGGCACCGAGCTGTTGCCGCAAATTAAGCGCAAAATCGATGCGTTTCTCGATGCCGGCGTCGATGTCATCCACGTCAGCGGCCAGCGCAACAAAGACCACTATTTTATGACCTCGAATGCGGTGAGGGCAGTACATCATTTTCTGCTCGAATCGGGACGGCGGCATCATGTCACGATCATTGCGTCCGGCGGTATCCGGCTGGCTTCCGACAGTCAGAAAACCATCCAGCGCGGTGCGGAAGCCACATTGATCGATTTTGCGGCGTTGCTGGCGCTCGATCCCAACGCCTATCGTGCCATCATCGACCGGCAGGCGGCCACCGACAGTTTGCTCAATCTCGACCTCGATTGGGCTGTGAAGCGCCTGACCAATCAGATGGAATCGCGCAAAGTGCAAATTCTGGAAGTGCTCGGCGCGGCCGGTTTCAAAGACATCAAAAAAACGGTCGGCGAAGAAGGCCGGCTGATCGATTTCAACCAACTCGAAGAAAAAATCCAAAAGAATATTTTTGAAAATGAAAGCCTGATCGCCAGCTATAAAAACAGCAATTTGCAACAAATCGAAAATGAGCCGCTGCCACCAGAAGTCTCGCCGCGCTACAGCGCTCTCAAAGCACGCATTGTGCCGAAATTTTCACCGCACAGCTTTTATAAATTGAGCGAAGAAAATCAGGAAACCTACAAGCGCGATCATGTCTGGCCCGGCTGGGTGATCGAATCGCTGGGACGCATGGCAGCCGGAGATCCGCGCATGTTTTTGCTGAAAGAAGTGCGTGGCATCGGCCTGCTCGGCGATGGCTTCGATATGATGGAAATTCTGTACCAGCGCGATCCCGACAACATTCCCGAGGACGAGCTCGAGCGTGTGCAAACAGCGGTTTTGCTCGACAAAGGCTTGATTTTGCAAGCCCCGTGGATGTTTGGCGGCAAATCCGTCGGCTCGATAGGGCTGGACAGTTGGCGCTCGCATGTCATCGCTGCGCGCGAATTGGGCATTCAATTCGACACCGGCGAGGGCGGCTATCCGACCTGCTTTTTCCTGAATCGCAAAGGCGAGCCGATCTTTTTTAACGAGCCGGACATGCAGCGCATCAAAGTCTTTTTTGAGCACGAAAAGCACTATACCACCCAGCAAATCAAAGTGATTTTGGCGGAAAATGGCCTGACCTCGGCCGACGAACCCGACCTGTACCGGGCGCTCGCGCCCTACCCGGATTTGCAGCCATTTTTGTTTTACACTGTGATTGATCAGCAGGATGAGCCTTATGTTTCGACCGAGTTGAAAACCGGTCTGTTCGGGGTCACCAAAGAAACGATTAAAAAAGCGCGGCGGGTGGTGATCGCCTACAGCCAGGGCGCGAAAATGGGCATCGGCGGCCACATTTTGGCGAAGAAAGTCAACAAGCTGGTGTCGTATCTGCGCGGCATCGAAGGCCTGGAAAATCTCAATATCGAGAAAATTCAGCAGCTCGCCGAGCGCATCGAACGCATCGAAAAGAGCGCCGGTCATGCCCTGCAATCGGTGGCGGCTGAGAGTGTCGAACCGTTGCAGCGGGCGCAGGACAGCGAAGTGATTTTTCCCGAGCTCAAACAGTGCCTGTGGCAAATCCAGCAGAGCGCCTATTCGCTTTTACAGCAAAAGCAAAATGGCGTAGACCACATCGAATGCGAAAATCTGCTGCGGCTGTGCGATGAGGTTATCGATCACGCCTATACCAGTATCATTTCGCCGTTTCCATTCCACAATTGCTACTCGATTGAAGATGTCAAATCGTTCATCGACATGGTGCGGATGATCAATCCCAACGCCGTGGTATCGGTGAAGGTGTCGCCGTCGGTCGATATCGAATTTATCGCAGCCGGGCTGGCGCGCATCTCGCGGGACAATACCGAAGAAGCGCTGAACCAGGTGCGCGGTGAAATTGAAGGTGCCGCGTTGGTGGAATACGCTGAAAAATATGGCATGAAACTGGAAATCTGGCTTGATGGCCCGCGTGGCGGCACCGGTGCTTCGCCCAACATCATCAAAGGCCAGATGGGCATGCACATCGAATATGCCATCCCGCTGATTCACAACCGGCTGGTGACAGATGGCTTACGCAACCACGTTAAATTTTTTGTCAGCGGTGGCGTGCGAACCTACGAAGATGTCATCAAGTCGGTGGCGTTGGGTTCGGACGGCGTGATTTGGGGCACCGCGCCGATGGTCGCGATCGGCTGTGACCGCAATCGCAACTGCCACGATGGCTGCTCTCGCGGTATCGCCACCAGCAATTTGATTATGCAAAACTTGCGAGACGTCGAAACCAACGCACGGCAGATTGTCAACGCCTTTTTAATCATGCAAATGCAGGTGATTCGCGCCCTTGCCGGACTCGGCATCCGCGACATCCGCCATCTGCGCGGACGCTTCGATAAACTGCAGTGGCTCGGATTGAAAGAACGGGTCGATTTCCGCATCCGGCAACGCCGCGAATACGACGAGCGCCGCCAGGTCGTCGAAGACATCGCGCGCGGGCAAACCAACTGCGGCGTGGCGGCGATCATCGGCACCGAGCCGATCCCGAGCTACGTGCTCGACCGCGCGCTCGCCTCGATGAAAAACCGCGGCATGGATGGCGTCGGTGTTGGCAAAACCCTGTGCTTTCCGCAGCAGCCGGATCATTATGCCTATCGCGTGATGGTGAAAGGCAAATTGCAAATCGAACTGGAAGCAGCACTGCAAAATCAGCCATCGCAAAACGGCATCGATGTGCGCAAGGAAGCTCGCCAGCAGCTCATCGCCTATCGTTGCGAGCTGGCGCGGCAAATCCGCTCGGTCTTCCTCGAGCCATTTTTTGATTTGAGTGGCGAAACCGATCCGGCCAAAATCCGCGAAAGTTATAAGCTGGATGAAAATGGCAATGAGCGCGACTATCGTGAATTCGGCAATGACAGCACCGACCCGGGCGATATTTTTGCTTTTTTTGTGCGGGTGAAAAAAGAAGTGCTGCAAGATTTTATCGAAACCAAGGTGCTGAAATTGGGGCGCTACAAATATATCCGTGAGTATTATCCGGAAATCACGACTGCGAATTATTCTCAAAATGCTCACTTCATGCGCAAGGCCGAGGATTTGTTCGTGTTTCGCCACACCTGCGCGCTGTCGCAAATTCTGTATGTTTACGCGCCGAAAAAGCAGATGCTTGAGGAATTCGAGCGTGAGCAAATGACGCAATCGAATGGAGGAATTGAGCATTCTGAATTGGCGTTGTTGCGCGATTTTGTGCGTGCCTGGCCGCCGCTCAAAAATAAACCCAAATACGTCATGCGCCAAAATCGCATCGCAGCGGTGATGTCGGCAGGCAAAAATTTCGCCGTTTGGAAAACCGCCGGGCGTGAAATTCCATGGGACACGCCGGCTGCACCCAATAACATTATCCACGTGCGCTTGGCGACCGGCAGCGTGGTCGAGCAGATGAACGCGCACCCGTTTGCAAAGCTGCACACCGCGCTGACCCACAATGGCGAAACCACCAACTACGAAACCCTGAAACAACGCGTCGAGCAGTTCGGACTGCCGCCGCTGGCTTCCACCGACACCGAGGTAGCGTCGCTGAAATTCCACTTGCTGGCGGACGAGCTCGAATACCCGGATTGGGCACTGTTTGAAAGCTTCTCGCCGACTACCGGCGATGATTTGGCGCTGGCGCCGGAAAGCGTCCGCGAGCATCTCGAAGAAGTGCAGCGGGTCGAATTTACCAGCAGTCCCGATGGGCCGTATCAATATTTGTGCTTGCGGCATGTACCCGAATCGAATGTGACCGAGCGTGTTGATCTCAAAGATCCGGCGGATTTGCGCCCGAGTACATCGGCATTTTGGATCGACCGCAGCAATGGCCGGCCGAAAGTCTTCAGTATGATCGCTTCGGAAGAGCAGGCGGTACAGGAAATGCTGAATTGTCTCGATCGCGATGGCCTGATCGACGGCGCGGCCAGCGACCACGTGATGGTCAGCAACGGCATGATCAGCCGCTTTGCTTTCGATGAAAAAGGCGTCATTCACAATGTCCGCTTTCTCGACCGCTACGGCCGCGATATTGCCTTGCCGGAGCCAGGTGCGCATTACAGCTTTCACCGCGCCTCGCTGGTCGAACCGGACGAAGCTGCTGTGCTGGTAAAGCAGCTTCGTGAAAATACTGTAGATACGAAAAACTGGCTGCGCGAAAATATTGCAAATTGGGATTTCAATACTTATAGATGGGTGCTGCAAAAGATGGCAGACAGCGCTACGGCTGAAACCGCGCCTACAGTGATCGTCAGCCTGACATACTTGATCGATTTTGTGCGCACGATGGAGACCGGCGGCAAGGCGAAGAGTTCGCTGCTCGATATTGCGCGCACGATTTTGTACGCCTTTTTTGACCGGCTGCCGGGATTTGAAACTGGAAATTGGAAACTCGTAACTCGAGATCAATTTCAAGTTTCCAGTTTCAATTTTCCAGTTTCCGGTAGCCAGCACCAAACACTTTTGATCGACGCCACCGGCTTCGTGCCCGAGGGCATCGATCCGCAGCATTGCCTTGCAGCGCTGCTTGGCGAGGCCTATGCAAAAGGCTGGCGCCGCTTCATTTTGTACCGTGTGCAGGGCCAGCGGCTGATTTCGTCGGCAGTGACCGGGGCAACCAATACTGACGATCTCGAAATCGATGTGTACGGCATACCTGGCGAATATCTCGGTGCGTTCATGCAGGGCGGCACGATTCGCGTGCACGGCAACGCGCAAAATTTTGCGGCCATGTGCATGCACCACGGCAATCTGCACATTTTCGGTAATGCCGGCAAAGTGTGCGGCTATGCATCGAAAGGCGGGGAAGTGATCGTACTCGGCGACATCGTCGATCGGGCATGGACCAATTCTGTCAACGATACGCGCTGCCAAAATCTGCAAGTCAGTGTGCTCGGCAGCGCCAGCAAGTACTGCGGCGAGTCGTTGATGGGTGGTGATTTTCTGTTTATGGGACTGGTGTTTGATAGTAATGGTAAGCTCATTCTTCAGGAACGGCCGTATCGCGGTACCAAATTGCTTGGCGGCGCCTCACGCGGACGCATGCTATTTTTTGACCCGCATGATCGACTGCTGCCGGAACAATACATTCACGGCAAAATCGATGCAATGGCAGCAGATGATTGGCCGTATTGGCAGGCAATGATCAAAAAGCTGCTCAATTTGGCAGGTGTGGAAGCGCCAAAAAACAGCTTCACGGCAAATGCCCAAACTTTTGAAATCACGCCGTCCAATTTCAAATTGATCATCGCCAAAGGTGGGCTAAAGGGGTATGAGTCGCATTGATTTTTTGGATTGCAAAAGTTCGACGATTTGAATATTTTGTTGCTGCTAATTTGGATTAAATGAGTTAAATCCAGTTGAAAAGGGGGAGAATTTGTCATATCTGAATCCTGAAGATACGAATGCGGTGATGAAGTGGATCAAGGTTCAAGCTGCCGCAGAAGCCGTTCGCTTGACTGCGCACGCACAACAGGAAATGGTGGCTGAAGAGATTGATTTCGATGAAGTTTTGCAAGCGATTGCCAATGATGATATTTTGGAAAATTACTCAAAACATCAACGCGGCGCTTGCTGTTTGCTTTTTGGTATCACAAATCGCAATCGACCTTTGCAGATTGTTTGTACAACTTCTGGGGCTGTTCTCATTATCATCACTGTTTATGTGCCAAAACAGCCAAAATGGATCACACCGACCCAAAGGAGACAATTATTATGAAATGCAGTATCGATGGATGTCCGGGAGAATATGAAAAGAAACTGATCGTACATACCATTCAGTTAAAAGGTGATATTGCGGTATTTGACCACGTGCCTGCCGAAGTTTGCTCTGTTTGCGGGGACATACTATTAGCGCCGAAAACAATCCGGCGTATTGAAGAATTGTTGAGAGAGAAGAAAACGCCAAAGGCGACCGTTCCACTGTTTGAATATGCATAGCAAAAGGCGGGTTGAAAGGGTATGAATCGCATTGATGTATCACTCATACCTTAACGCCTCGACCGGCTCGATGCGGGCCGCACGCCGTGCCGGGTAAATGCCGGCAAATAAACCGATGGACACCAACACCAAAATCGTGAAAAGAGCGATACCGGGCGAGAAGGTCGGAGTGCCAAGCATTTCTGTGGCCTGACTTTCTGAGAGCGGTAACAGACTCACGATACCAATAATGGTGAGCGCACCAATCGTGCCCAGCAGACCACCGAGCCCCGTCACCAAAAATGACTCCATCACAAATGCAGCTACAATATGCCGGCGTTTCGCGCCGATCGCACGCTTCACACCGATTTCGCGTGTGCGCTCTTTTACCACCACATACATGATATTGGCGATGCCGACACCAGCGATAAAAAGCGTCATCCCGCCCACAACGGCCATGAAAATCTGGATGCCTTTAAAGACCTTCCGCATTTCCTCTTCATTCTCGATTTGATCCCAATAGCTGACAGCGCGATCGTCTGTGCCGGCGAAGCGGTATTTGCTGCCCAAAACTTCGGTAATACGAGCCCGTACCTCCATGTTTTGCTTGACGTTGCGCGGTTTGACGGCCAGGTACCAGACCCCCCGGCGAGGCCAGATCGACTCAAAGGTTGTGAAAGGAATAACCACCCGCAGATTATCCGGCCCATTCGACATCGAGTTTTGAAATTTGTGCGGCATCACACCGACGACTTTGAAGGGATAGCCGCCAATGTCGATTCGCTGGCCGATCGGCTCCTGCTCTCCAAAAAGGCGTTTAGCGATTTCATTGCCGAGAAAAACCACCCGCCGCTTTTGCTCCACGTCAGTTACGTTCAAAAAACGTCCGCCTGCCACCGGGTACATGCGTCGCAGCGTTTCGAAGGCCGGATTGGCGCCGACGATGTAGCCCGCAGTGGTGCTGTTGCCCTGGAATTCAACTGGCACCCGTTGCCCGTAAGCCGGGCTGACCAGATCGATTTCCGGGATAGAGCGTTTGAGGAGATCAGCATCTTCTGCACGCAAATTAATATCGCGGCCTTTGGGCAAGCCCTGATGCACGATGGAGGTGGTACCGCCATAGACACGAATGATGCGATCACCGTTGTTGAGTTGGCCATTGACCATTTGGTGTTCCAGCCCTTCGCCAAACGCCAGTAGCAAAATGACTGAAAGCGTGCCCCATGCTACGGAAAACGTGGTGAGAAAGGCACGGGTTTTCTGGGTTTTCATATCGTGCCAGAATTCCTGGATCAAAAGCCATATACGGAAAAACATATTTTGCCCTGCCAGCTATTTTTTGATGATTTCATTCACTGCCACTGCTATGGTCAGGCTCCACGCAATGCTTCAACCGGATCGACAGACGCTGCCCGCCGGGCGGGAAAATAGCCTGCGAGCAATGCGACGGTACCCAATAAAATCATGCTGGTGATCGCTACGCCGCCGGAGAATATTGGCTTGCCAATTTCGCTGGTCGCCTCTTCTGGCAGCAATTGCATGAGCGAAACCAGCCCGTATGCCATGACAAAGCCGATCAGCGCGCCGGTTGCGACGATAATGGCAGCTTCAAACAAAAATTGCAGCATGATATCGCGCCTGGTTGCACCAACTGCACGCTTTACACCGATTTCGTTGGTGCGCTCCTTGACCACTACATACATAATATTTGCTACCCCGACGCCGCCCACCGTAAGAGTGAAAGAGCCGATAAGTCCAAGGAAAATTTTGAAACCGAGCATGAATTTTTCAAAAATGGCATTAAATTCGGCGGTATCCCAAATCCACAAAGCGTCTTCATCCTTTGGATCAAAAGTGTATTTTTTTCCCAATACTTCATATAAGCGAGATTCAATCGATTTCGATTGCTCTGGCGAAAAAGGCTTATAGACAATATTGCTGAGATAGCGGTACCCGTACATAGACTTGAAGGTGCTGGCCGGTATAAAAACACGATTTTCATCGCGGGTGTTGTAGCTGGAGTTTTGTTTTTTCTTTTGCAGCACACCGATAATGGTGAATGGCGTTTCGTTGAGGTAGATTTGTTCGCCAATAACTTCCTTGCCATCGCCAAAAAGAAAGTCACGCAAGCGATTGCCGATAAAAGCAACGCGTTTATTGGACCTCAGGTCGAGTTCGTCGATGAAGCGGCCGCCCTCTGCAGCGAAGACGTTACGGATGTCTTCATACTCAGGAATGATACCGGTGATGTTGGTCTGATCAACATTGAGTGGACCGCGCACCTGAGTACCCCAATTTGAATATTCAGGGCTGATGTACTGGATTTGTGGAATTTCGCGACGCAGCATGTTGATATCTTCTTCGACAAAGCGGATGCCGCGGCCTTTATTGAAACCTTTGTAGGGCAGCCCGGTGGTACCGCCCCACATGATGACCACGCCTTCGCCGATACCATGCATGTTTTTCACATTCTGGCGATGGACGCCTGCCCCAAACGAGAGCAGCAAAATTACCGACATGGTGCCCCAGATAATGCCGAAAATCGTCAGGAAGGTCCGTAATTTTTGCGCCCACAAATCGCGCATTAAAATCACAATGTTCGAGAGAAATTGCATGTTTTTTGCCCGGAAAGTTTGAGGGTTGAAACGTGATGCGCTTCGTTGTTGACGATTGTCGGATTATTCGATGACCCGCACAGGTTTTTCCAGCACCTTTTGGCCTTCCTCAAGGCCCGAAACGACTTCGATATTGATGGCATCGGACAGGCCTGTCGTGATCGCGATCTCTTTTTCGAGCCCATCATCACCAAGTATCTTGACAAATGACGAATCGTTGCGCAGAGTCACAACACGCTCCGGAATCGAGACGACATTTTCTCGTTTTTCGATGATGATATTGGCGTTAGCGGAATAGCCGGCCCGCAAAACCGAGCCATTGGTGTACGTCAGGTCGATCTCAACCGGGAAGACTGTGGTGTTGTTTTCTTTTCTGGCTTTCAAAGAGATTTTATTGACACGCCCTAAAATGCCATCGTCACCCGGGATGGCGCCGATATCGATTACCGCTTCCATGCCTTCGCGCAGCTTGCCGACATCGATCTCGTCTACCGTGCCTTTGAATACCAGCTTTTTCATATCTGCCATGGTCATCAAAACGGTGCCTTCCTGGTAGGTGGTGAGCGGCACCACCGGATCGCCGACTTCGATCATCTTTTCGAGGACATAGCCTTCGATCGGTGCCTTGATCACAGATTCGAAGCTGGTGTCAGCGATTTTGACTTTGCCTTCATCAACCAGAGCGAGTTTTTCCTTGGCCATGCTGTAGCGCAAGGCTGCTTCTTCATAATTTTTGCTGGCATCATCAAATTCTTTCTCTGAAATTAATTTGCTCTTCAATAACGAATTCACGCGATCGCGCTCTTTTTGGGCCTGTTCCAGAGCAATTTTTTTCATTTCAACATCGCGGGTGGCTTCAGCAAGTTCAAGTGGCGTGGGATTGGGTTTGATTTCCAGGAGCGGGGCACCTGCAGTGACATAGTCACCAGCATCCACGAAAAGTTTGTTGACGACCCCGGATACTTTTGACTTGACGGACACTTCGATTTCCGGGTCGATAGTGCCGACTGCCAGGGCCTGGTCAACTATATCAGCGCGCTCGACCTCGACTGTTTTAGGGCCATCATTCGCGTCGCTGCCCTTCATCATTTTAAATGCGGCCAAAGAACCGCCAACCGCAATGATGATGATGATCAGCCAAGTCCAGCGCTTTGTCGATTTCTTCATAAACTCCTCCAACTCTTTTTCTCCGAAAGGTAGAATACACAACCGCCGAAATCTACGTTGAGCTTAGTAAATTGTTACAGAGAGTTTCAAAAAGCTGAGAGGTGGACTGTAATTGACCGCATTGTGGTAGAAATATTCGGTTGTGGATCACACCACAAACTAAAGTGAGCACTCGGTCAAACTTTGCTTGTTTTTTGATGGCAATTTCCTTAGTTGTCATTAGGACAGCCCGATGCAAAAACACTGCTTTGTTTTTGCTGAATTCTGGCTTTGTTGTGTCAATTCCATTCAGGTCCCGGATCTGATTTTTGAGTGTGATGATCATGTTTAGCATGCCTGCTCAAACAGCTATCAGTCAGTTTGACCATTTTTGCGCCCGCAGCGTAAACACGATAATCGTTCTGTTTGCGCTGACCATCCTGACGGCCTGCGGCAGCGTCCAGCACCATACTATATTGGAGCGACCGTCCAACAAGTTCGCAAGCGAAGTGCAGAAGGTGATGCCATCCGTCATCGAGGTGGTCTCGCTGTTCGAATACGATGTACATGAATATCACTATGCGCTCGATGCTGCCGGCAATTTTATTCCTGACGATACAAGCCGGTTTGGCTTTCGTATGCTGACGAACGATTTGGAAAGCAATGTCTCAGTGCGAGTGGATCGGCACATGGCTTTTGGCAGCGGAGTGGTGATAGGGGAGAATGGTGACGAATATCTGGTGCTGACCAATCGTCATATCGTTGTGCGCAAGGATTCGCTTGTCGATTACATTCATATCGATGGCAAACCCAGCCAGGCGCCGCTGTACAGGGCGTTACTGAGCAAGCATGAGCTGGCGATTCGTGGCTTGAACAATTCACTTGTGCATGCCGATTTACTCGTCCAGGATGGCCGTTATGATTTGGCAATGCTTACGGTGCAGGCCAGGAAAATCGCTGCGGTGGTATTGCCAGTGCAACCGGCTTTCTATGAATCGCCGGAACCCGGCAGACTGGCGGTGATGATTGGATTCCCGGACGAAATCCGTCAAGCAGCAATTGGCCTGACGGGCGAAGCGCCGTATCCGGGGAATTTCAGCATCAGCACGTATGGTGATTTTGGCTACTCGGGAGGAGGTGTGTTCGCTGGTAGCGATGACGGCGATTTTGTTTTCATCGGTATCGGTCGGAGTATACCGGCGAAGACCGTATCCTATGTTGCGCCATCGGAAGATTTCACAAAACATTATGGATTGGCGCCGGAAGATTTGCGGCATTTGCGCATTGAAAATATGAATATTGTCAATCCGAGTCGGATGTTTGCAATCACGATCAAACAGATTTCAACATTCATCAAAAAAAATTATAATCTCATCGCTTCGCGGCGGTTTGAACTGAATAAAAAATTTCTCAATTGAAAGTCAAAATAGCCGTTTCCACACGGGAGATTCCGCTTGACTTTTAGGTGAGATATATTATATTGGCTTTCGTTTTTGACGCGTCCTTTGCGCTCTGGTGAGAGGGAAAAAACTCCGCTGCTTCACTGCATCATTAAAGATGTTAATAACATCTCCTTCAATTCCGTGCGCACTCATTGAAGAAATCTGTGGCCGCCCATCTTCTTCTCCTGTCAGAGATGGAGGCTTTGGCTCATTCGCCCCCCTGATTGTTCGAGTTGTTGTTTTAAAAACGACAATGCCGCACCAATCGTGGTGGTCTTAAGCCTGATGAAAGATGACCTCGCGTCGATCAGAAAATCCGTATTGAATTGGGAGAATGTTTGTGCTTGAGACCGTTCTCTTTTTCGCTCTGGCCCTGCTTGCAGTAACCGCTGCTATCGGAATGATCGTGCACAGAAGCCCGGTTTACAGCGTGCTCATGTTGATTATCACGCTGTTTTCAATTGCTGGTTTTTATGTTTTGCTGAACGCACCATTTGTAGCTGCCGTTCACATGATTGTTTATGCCGGCGCGATCATTGTGTTGTTTTTGTTTGTCGTCATGCTGCTCGACCTCCGCCATGAATCGGACCGATTCACTCTCACAAAATTTTCGCGCGTACTGGCTTTCATTGCTTTCCTGGTTTTCCTGGGCGAGGCAATTCTGCTGGTTAAAGTAGCTTTTATCGATGGCGGGCTCGACATTGGCCTGGGTGGTCAGGTCAGTCAGCTCGGCGACACGCCTTCAATTGGAAAATTGCTCTTCACCGCCTACCTTTTGCCTTTCGAAATCGCCTCTGTGCTGCTGCTGGTTGCGATTATCGGTGCGGTGATTTTGGCAAAACAAAATCTGAAGCCGTCACAATAAATTTGTGATTGGCGGGGAACGCCAGACTCTGCCTGGAAACATCGGTCGGGCGTTTAAAATCAGTTGGATATGATCGGCAATTCCTAAAGCATAATTTTGAAAGATTGACACAGAACACTATGCCAATTGAATACTACCTTATTGTCGCAGCCATTCTGTTCTCGATCGGTGTGCTCGGCGTGCTAACACGCCGCAACGCGATCATCGTTTTTTTGTGTATCGAGTTGATGCTCAACGCCGTGAACTTGACACTGGTTGCCTTCTCCAACCATGTCCAAAATCTGGATGGACAGGTCTTCGTTTTTTTTGTTATGATCGTTGCTGCTGCTGAAGTTGCGGTTGGGCTGGCCTTGATCGTTGCGATCTTCCGGCAGAAAGAAACCGTTTATGTGGACGAGATTAATTTGATGAAATGGTAAAACAAGCATGCAAGATTATATTTGGCTCATTCCTTTCTTTCCTCTTTTAGGTTTTCTTATCAACGGCCTCCTCGGCAAATATTTGTCCGAGAAAGTGATCGGAATCCTTGGCTCGGCTATGGTCTTTCTTTCGTTTTCGACTGCAGTCGTGTTGTTCTTTCAGCTTACCCAACTGGATCCTGAAAACCGGCTTTTTATCAATACATTATACACCTGGATGGCCACAGGCAGCTTCAGCGCCGATGTTGCTTTCCGGTTCGATGCGCTGTCTGCAGTGATGGTTCTGGTCGTCACAGGCGTCGGTTTTCTGATTCACGTTTACTCCATCGGCTACATGCACGGCGATCGCGGCTTCGCACGCTTTTTTTCGTTCCTGAATTTGTTCACCTTTGCGATGCTGCTACTGGTTTTAGGCAATAACTTCCTGATCATGTTCCTCGGCTGGGAAGGTGTTGGTCTCTGTTCATACCTGCTGATTGGTTTCTGGTATGAAAATCCCGAATATGCCTATGCCGGCAACAAAGCATTTATCGTCAACCGTATTGGCGATTTTGGCTTTCTGATCGGCATCTTTATGATCTTCGGCTATTTTGGTTCGCTCAACTTTGATACCGTGCTCTCTGCCGCAGGCATGCAGCCAGAATGGGTGATCACTACAATCTGTTTGCTGCTGTTTGTTGGCGCGACCGGTAAGTCGGCACAGATTCCATTGTATGTTTGGCTGCCGGACGCCATGGCGGGTCCAACGCCGGTTTCGGCGCTGATTCATGCCGCGACCATGGTCACAGCCGGTGTGTACATGATCTGCCGCACCTCTGCGATGTATGTGCTTTCGGAAGTAGCACTCTCCGTCGTTGCAATCATCGGTTTGTTGACAGCATTGATGGCGGCAACGATCGCGATCACCAGCAAAGATATCAAAAAAGTGCTGGCATACTCGACCGTCAGTCAGCTCGGCTATATGTTTCTTGCGGCTGGCGTCGGTGCATTCGCAACCGCTATCTTTCATCTGATGACGCACGCCTTTTTTAAGGCCCTTATGTTTCTTGCGGCCGGCAGCGTGATGCACGCTCTCTCCAACGAGACCAACATCGACAAAATGGGTGGGCTGAAAAACAAAATCGGCACGACGTACCGTACTTTTTGGGTTGGCGGTCTTGCGATTTCCGGCATTTTGCCATTCGCAGGCTTTTTCTCCAAAGATGAAATTTTGTGGAAAGCTTTTAGCAGCCCGTTTGGTTCAACTGTTTTTTGGGCTGTCGGTACCTTGATTGCGGGCCTCACGGCATTCTATATGTGGCGCATGATTTACACCGTCTTTTATGGCGAGAGCCGCGTGGACAAAGAAGTTGCGCTGCATATTCATGAATCTCCGAAGGTCATGACGGTGCCGCTGATCGTTTTGGCGGCGTTATCGACTGTCGGCGGTTTGGTCAATATTCCGCACTATTTTCCCATGTTCGAGCATTTCCTTGATCCGGTTTTTATGAAGTACATCAATCCTGCTGCATTTGAAGCTAGCCATGGCAGCTTTGGGCTGGAGCTGACTTTTGCGGCCATCTCGCTGGTTGTCGCATTTACCGGTATCTGGCTGGCTAAAGTGATGTATGTGCAACGTCGGGAACTGCCGGATAAAATCGCCAGCTCGGTTAAAGGTCTTTACACGCTGCTTTTCAATAAATATTATGTCGACGAGCTTTATGACAAGATCATTGTGAAACCATTTGTCAAAGTCTCGGATGCTTTTTTCTACGCATTTTTTGACGTGAAAATCATCGACGGCATTGTCAATGGTTCGGCCAAAATCATGGATAGCATCGCTGGCGTACTGCGTCGCTCACATTCGGGCGTGGTGCAATTTTATGCGCTTTCCTTGGTCGTTGGTGCAATCGCCTTGTTTGGTTATTTAATTTTCGGCTGAGATTCAAAAAGATATGACTGATTTACCTTTGCTTTCGATCACAATATTTTTGCCAGCCATCGGTGCGTTGCTGTTGCTATTCCTGAAAGATTCGATGGAGCAGTTGCAGAAAATGCTGGCACTTATTGTTTCCGCCCTGACCTTTATTGTGTCGCTGCCGCTGTATTTCAGCTTCAATTCAAATACGGCTGCCTTTCAGTTTGAAGAAAATTACACCTGGATCAGCGCGATTGGCGCCAATTATCATGTTGGTATTGATGGTATCAGCTTGCTGATGATCATGTTGACGACATTCCTTGGTCCGTTGGTTGTGCTAAGTGCATGGAATGCCGTGCACAAAAGCTTGAAAGGCTTTTTGATTTCACTGCTGGTACTGGAAACCGGCATGCTTGGTGTATTCGCGTCGCTGGATATTTTTCTTTTCTACATTTTCTGGGAAGCGATGCTGATCCCGATGTATTTCGTCATCGGTATTTGGGGCGGGCAGCGCCGTGTGTATGCAGCGGTCAAGTTTTTTATTTACACCATGGTTGGCAGTTTGCTTATGATGGTGGCCATTTTATTTGCCTACTTTTATGTTGGCGAGCAAACCGGAACCTACTCATTTGATTACATTCATCTGCGTGACTTCCTGATGCCGGTGGAAATTCAAAAATGGTTATTTTTAGCATTTGGCTTGTCCTTTGCCATCAAAGTGCCGATGTTTCCATTCCACACTTGGTTGCCGGATGCGCACGTCGAAGCACCAACCGCTGGCAGTGTGATACTGGCCGGAGTGCTGCTGAAGATGGGGACCTACGGTTTCCTGCGGTTTTGCCTGCCGATGTTTCCGAATGCAACCTTTATTTTTGCTCCGCTCATCTCCATTCTGGCCGTAATCGGCATTCTGTATGGCGCCTGGGTAGCCATGGTGCAGAAAGATGTCAAGAAACTTGTCGCTTACTCAAGCGTGAGCCACCTTGGCTTTGTTATGCTGGGGATATTTTCCTTCACACATCAGGGCATGCAGGGTGGATTGATTCAGATGGTCAATCACGGACTCAGCACGGGCGCGCTCTTCCTTATCGTCGGCATGATTTATGAGAGACGCCATACCCGCATGATCGAAGACTTTGGAGGCCTGGCCCGTCAGATCCCGATTTTTACCACATTTTTCATGATCGTCACGCTGTCATCAATAGGCTTGCCCGGACTGAATGGATTCGTCGGTGAATTTTTGGTGCTGCTTGGCACTTTTCAGACCAATGTGACTCTGGCTGTCTTGGCGACAAGTGGCGTGATTTTCGCGGCCGTTTATATGCTTTGGATGTTCAAGCGTGTCATGTTTGGTCCGATCACCCGGGAAGAAAACAAGCGCTTGACTGATTTGAGCAAACGTGAGGTCGCAGTGCTGGTGCCGATCGTGGTTTTCATCGTCTGGATTGGCGTGTATGCGCAACCGTTTCTCGGCAAAATGGAAAAATCTGTCGATAGTCTGCTGGCACAACTGAAGGCGAAGCAGACAGCGCTGGTTCAGCCTGGGAATGAAATCATCGGGGGAGGAGAATAATCGATGAATGGATTTGAATTTGATTGGATTGCCATCGCCCCGTTCCTGATTCTTTCCGTCCTGGGTTTTGCGGTGGTCGTGCTTGGCATCAGTTTTCCGAAGATGTATCGTGGAACTCTCGGAACGATTGTTCTGGTCGGTTTTGCGGTCGCGTTTCTTGCCAGCCTGCAAAGCTGGGATGATGCGCGACTGGCCTTTGGTGGCATGATCACTGCGGATAAGTTCTCCTCTGCCTTCAGCTGCATTTTTATTCTCGGCGCCACGCTCACAATCGGCCTCTCGATCAATCAGGTTGAAGAAAAATACTTATTGTATTCGGACTACTTTGCGCTGGTTGTCTTTGCAACAGCCGGCATGACCCTGATGGCTTCTGGCACCAATTTGCTGACACTTTTTCTCGGCCTCGAGACGCTCTCAATCGCGCTGTATGTTTTGGCGGGATTCCGGAGATCGAACGAGTTCGCTCTCGAAGCTTCTTTCAAGTATTTCCTTCTCGGTGCGTTCGCCAGCGGATTCCTGCTTTACGGTATCGCTCTGATTTACGGCATTACCGGCTCGACCGATTTGACCAAGATCAGCGCCTATGTCTCCAGTGAAGGCATTCTCGGCTCCAAAATGTTTTTTGCCGGCTTTTTGCTTTTGCTTGTGGGATTCGGCTTTAAAATTTCGGTTTTTCCATTCCATCTTTGGGCCCCGGATGTTTACCAAGGTGCCCCAACACCGATCTCAGCGTTTATGGCGACCGGCTCCAAAGCCGCTGGTTTCGCCGCACTGATGCGTTTCATGATTGCGATGCAGTCCACGACCCAAAGTGGCTGGCAAGATATCATTTGGGTGATCGCTGCAGCAACCATGATTTTGGGAAATGTGATCGCACTCCGGCAAAGCAATGTCAAAAGAATGCTGGCTTACAGCTCCATCGCACACGCAGGCTATATTTTAATCGGAGTGCTGGCAGGAAATACCATCGGTTCATCAGGTATCATTTTTTATCTGCTGACATACACTTTCATGAATATCGGTGCCTTTGGCGTGATCTCCTACTTATCAACAGCTGAGCATGAATTCATTACCCTTAGCGATTTTCGCGGTCTGGCTTCCAGCAGACCTTTTGCTGCTATTGCGATGGCGGCATTTATGTTTTCGCTCGCTGGCATTCCGCCGCTGGCTGGTTTTATGGCGAAATTTTACCTTTTCAGTGCAGGTGTGAAAGCTGGCTATGTCTGGCTTGTCATCATTGCAGTCGTGACTTCAATGATCAGCTTGTACTACTATCTTGGCCTGGTTGTGCAGATGTTTATGCGCGACAAAGAAGCCGATGTTGCAGCAACGGCGCCCTTGCAGCCAGCAGTGATGATTGCGATCTCAATCGCGATGCTGGCAATTCTGATTCTCGGCATATTTCCGTCAAGATGGGTGAGTTTATTCCAAGATTTAGCGCGTTCTTTAATGTAATCGAAAGCAAGCTTAAGCCAGTTTGATGCACAAATCTGCGCACAATCTGGCTTTTTTTTTGCGCGTAGGTGAATGGCAAAGGACGGCAACCCTTGACGGAGCCTTAAACCGCTAATGTGCACACATTATGGGTGGCAAAATCGAGCTCTCACAAAAAACAAAATCTGAACTTGCTGCGATCGCAAACGACAATATCAGCGGCGCTTCACTTCTTTTTCATCGCACGCTGCATCTCTTCCCGTCCATTGGTGAGCAACTGACGGGGGCGAGCCAAAAGGACCTCACTGATTTCCTTTCATTATTTGCTGATTCTATTTTTCACTTGCGGCCATGCATGGCGCCATTTGCACAGCTTGCTCAGTTTCTGCGCCACATGTCCGATAACGAATTTGATTTGCCGGTGATCCGTTCTGCCTTTGCGGCATTGCCACATTCCTACGCACGCAGGCTAAAGAAAGAGAAGGAAAAAATCGTTGATACCGCGCTGGCTGGCTTGGAAGGTTATCAAAAGATAATGGTTCACAGCCGCAGCTCGATTGTCGAGTCTTTTTTGTCGTTCTGGCTTAAACAGGATGAAGACAGGGAAGTGTGGATTACCGAATCACGCCCGATGTGTGAAGGCACGATGCTGGCAAAAGCATTGTCATTTTTGCCCAATCGTAAGATTTTAATGGTCGATGATGCCCGAGGCATCGCCATTCAACATGTCGATGCTGTGTTGGTTGGCGCCGATACCATCTCGGAGAAATTCATCATCAATAAAATCGGCAGTCATGCAGTCGCTTTGCTGGCAAACGAGCATAAAATACCGGTTTTTGTGCTCGCAGAGCTCATCAAGTTCTTTCCCGAAGATCTGGCTTTGCCAGAGGAACAACTACATGCCGGTTCTGAAATCGATGTGCAGCTCAAGAATGTAGAATACTTTAATTATTACTTTGAGAAAATCCCTCTTGAGCGCATCCATCGTGTCATCAGTTCGAATGGTGTGTTCGATCAACAAGAGATTGCTGACATTTTTAAAAAGGACCATTGGAACGCCTTCCCCATTGAACGGGCAAATACCGGGTAAGCCAGAGCGTTTTGGTTCAATAAAAACACTTGCATGTACAGCATTAATTTATTAACTTCGCCGAGTTTGGACTGCGCTGAAGCTGATTTATTCGGATGAAACGGCCTGACTTACGATGCTGCAAGAGATTACCGAAAAATTCGAAGACGTCTTTAGGAAGTTAAAAGGCCAAGGCAAGATTTCTGAAAAACATCTTGCCGACGGAATGCGGGAAATTCGTCGTGTCCTGCTTGAAGCAGATGTGAACTACAAGGTTGCCAAGCAATTTGTAGCCGATGTTCAGGAAAAAGCGCTTGGTGCGGATGTAGTCAAAAGCATCACCCCGGCGCAGCAAATTATCAAGATTGTCCACGATGAGCTTGTCTTGCTTATCGGGGGATCCAGCAGCCCTCTGAAGACCGCCAACATCCCACCCACTGTGATCATGGTGGTTGGTTTGCAAGGCTCAGGGAAGACGACCTTTTGCGGAAAACTCGCCAATCAGCTAAAAGCACAAGGTAAAAAGCCGCTCTTAATCGGTGCTGATTTGCAGCGACCAGCTGCTGTCGAGCAGCTCAAAACGGTTGGCAGGCAAATCGGTGTGGATAGTTATTCTGATCTCAGTACAACGCCACTCTCTGTCTGCAAAGCTGGCTTTTCACTAGCCCGGCAGAAGGGCTGCGATGTGATCGTGTTGGATACAGCCGGCCGCCTGCATGTGGACGAAGCTCTTATGCAAGAGTTGCAGCAAATCAAAGGTGAGTTGAAGCCACACGAGACTTTGTTTGTTGCAGATGGAATGACCGGGCAAGATGCAGTCAATGCAGCAACAGTTTTTTTGGAGAAGATTGATTTCTCCGGCATCGTGCTAACCAAAATGGATGGTGACGCACGAGGGGGAGCGGCTCTTTCAATCAAGGCGGTCACAAACCGGCCCATCAAATACATCGGTACTGGTGAGAAACTGGATGCCCTGGAGATTTTTCATCCAGATCGTGTCGCTTCCCGTATCCTGGGGATGGGCGACATTGTTTCTTTGGTTGAAAAGGCTCAGCAGAATATTGATCATGAACAAGCGGCAAAGCTGGAGAAAAAACTCCGGCGCGCTGAGTTTACCCTCGAAGATTTTTATGATCAAATTCAGCAAGTCAAGAAAATGGGCCCACTGTCGCAGCTGATCGGGATGATACCAGGCGCTGGCGGCAAGGCTCTGGGCAATGTAGAGCTGGACGATCGTGCGTTAGTGAGAATTGAAGCTATGATCAATTCAATGACACCTGATGAACGGCGCCGTCCACAAGTCATCAACGGCAGTCGGCGTTCGCGCATTGCCAAGGGCAGTGGCACTACAGTTCAAGATTTAAATCGATTGTTAAAGCAATTTTTTGCGATGCAGAAAATGATGAAGCAGTTCAGCAAAAAAGGCTTTAAAGGCAAAATGCAAATTCCTTTTATGTAATAAATAGTTTGAAGGAGGTTACTCGCTTGGCAGTTCGATTGCGGTTAAGAAGAATGGGTAAAAAGAAAAAACCTTTTTATCGAATTGTTGCCATCGATTCACGAGCAGCTCGTGGTGGCAAATATTTGGAGAATATCGGCTATTACAATCCTTTGCCAGATCCGGTTGATCTGAATGTGAAAACGGATCGCGCACTTTATTGGTTGCAAAGCGGTGCGCAGCCATCGGATACCGTGAAGAGCCTTTTGAAAAGAAACGGCGTGATGTTGCGATTCGATTTGCTGAAAAAAGGCAAGTCCGAGGAGGAAATCGAGCAGGAATTCCAGAAATGGCAAGAACTGCAGGAAGACCGCGTGCGTCGTGCGGAGGCAGCTAAAATTCAGGCAGAAAGCAAGAAAGCCAAAGCCGAAGAAAAGGCGGCTAAAAAGGAAGAGCCTGTAGCAGAAGAAGCTCCGGCTGCCGAGCCTGAAAAAGAAACCAAGGCTGAAGCTGAAAGCCCTGAGAAAGCAGAAGCTGCAGAAGAGCCCGTTGCTGAAGAAACAGAATCCGAAGAAAAAAAATCTGAGGAAGCCAGCAATTAGTGGCTATCGCCAAGCTGCGAAAGCAGATTGCTGCGAAAATGGTGTGATCTGTTTTATTGATCCGTCGTAGCACATTAGCTTTAATTCAATTCGCGGTACGGTACAGTTATGGTATGTTGGAGGGTTGATCATGAAAGAGTTCATTCTGTTTTTGGTAAAGCACCTGGTCGACAACCCGGATGCAGTCCAAGTGAATGAAGTTGATGGCGAAAGAACAGTGGTTTACGAACTGCGCGTCGGAGATGGTGATATGGGAAAGGTGATCGGCAAGCGAGGCAACACGGCGAAATCAATTCGCACGCTGCTGGCTGCTGCATCAGCAAAGACCGGTAAGAGAGCTGTTCTGGAAATTTTAGAATAGTCTTCACCGTCTTCCAAGTTGCCCTTTGATTCTCTCTTTCGGAACGGCTGCGAAACTTGAGCCATTCTCGACAGGTGATTGTATGGTCGCAAATGATGAAAAAATTGTGATCGGTAAAATATTGCGGCCACACGGAGTTAGGGGATACGCACGTGTCCTGCCCGAGACCGACAATCCGAGCCGCTTCAAAGTGCTCAAGAAGGTTTGGCTCCGCAATGATGGTGGTGCTCTCCGTTCCTTCGATGTTGAGCATGCCAAAATCCTCCAAAAGTTTGTTCTTTTGAAACTGAGTGGTATCGAAACAATTGAACAGGTTGACGAAATACGCAACCAGGTGGTTGTTATTAACCGGAGCGATTGTTTACCGCTGGACTCGGATGAATACTATTTTTTTGATCTTATCGGGGCCAGAGTGGTGACCACCTCAGGCGATACTGTAGGTATTGTGCGCGATGTCCTGCGCTATCCGGCAAGCGAAATACTTGCGGTAGAGAAAGATCAACAAGAAATTTTGATTCCAGCCGTAGCACAGTTCATCAAACAAGTTGATATCGAATCATCGACAATTACCATTGAGCCGATTGCAGGCTTGCTTCCATAAAGTGATATGGAGTTTTTTATTGTTTCCGCTTTCCCCGACATGTTTCATGGCGTGCTTGGTGAGAGCATTATCAAGCGTGCGCGTGAAAGCGATAAAGTTGCGGTTACGCTCTTTGATTTAAGAAATTTTTCGACAGATAAACATAAAACAGTCGATGATTATCCCTTTGGTGGTGGACCAGGGATGATTTTGAAGCCGGAGCCGATTTTTGATTGTGTTGAGCACATCGTAAGGGAATTCCAGTTGCAGCAACCACGGATCGTGCTCACTTCAGCGACTGGACGAAAATTTGATCAACAATACGCCAACGAACTGGCTGCTGCTGATGCGCGCCCGATGATTCTGATTTGTGGTCATTATAAAGGCGTGGACGAGCGTGTACGTGAACATTTGATCACAGAAGAAATCAGCATTGGTGACTATATATTGACTGGCGGCGAACTGGCGGCAATGGTCATTATCGACGCAGTTGTCAGGCTGCTGCCAGGCGTAATCGGCGATTTCGATTCAGCCTTAGGCGATTCATTTCAGACGGAAACACTCGATTGCCCGCATTACACCAGGCCTAGAGAATACAGAGGAATGGAGGTTCCCGATGTCCTCCTTTCTGGCAACCACGCGAAAATCGAAGCTTGGCGGCGCGAGACTGCCCTGCAGTTAACGATGAAACATCGGCCGGATTTATTGCAAAAAATGAAAAACAAAAATAACGAGGAGAAAAAAAACGATGAGCAAAATTGATGCTTTCACTGCTGCACAGCTCCGCACCGATTTGCCGGATTTTAAGGCGGGTGACACAATTGCTGTGCATTACAAGGTTTTGGAAGGTGAAAAGGAACGTCTGCAGACATTCCAGGGTGTAGTATTGCAAAGAAAAGGTAGCGGTATCAACTCAACCTTTACTGTGCGCAAAGTGTCAAATGGTATCGGTGTTGAACGAATTTTCCCGCTACATTCGCCCAATATTTCCGGCATCGATTTATTGAGAATGGGACGCGTTCGGCGCGCGAAAATTTTCTACTTGCGCGAACGCAAAGGAAAAGCTGCCCGTATCGCAGAAAAGCGCAAAGTCGAACCGAACCAGAAGAATCAGAAATAATCTGTCTCAAGCGAATCGGACGGAAGAGTTTGAAAGCCGCGGTCACAATCGGATCGCGGCTTTTTTGTATTTTGTTGCATGCAGCGCAAGGTTCGGGATCCTTCGCTTGCGGAGGGAGCTTCAATTCAAAAGGTCATGAATCAGCACCCTAGTGATCGGTTTCGTGACTATACTCCGCAGACTCTTCCTGTTCCTCCTCTTCAGACTTGCGTGCCGGCCAGGCCGTGCGCAGGTCATTCCAGTGCAGTATGGCATTGAAAACCATGGCGTGACTGCCACGTGTCTGCCAACGCCAGAACGGCCTGTTGGCGAAAAGCACAACATGACCATCGCCAACGGGCGCATCCAGCACCAGGGGCGCACCGGAAATTTCGTTTTCCCCCTTCAACATACCGCTCATCAAAATATTTTTTTTCGCGAAGCTTAAGACCACGCGCGGCACTTCTTTTTGCCAAATTTCATCCTGCAGCCAATCCGGATTTCGAAAACCTCCTGTGTTTTTATTAACCTGAAAAACCGGTGACTGACTAAAGTATACCGCAACCGTGTCCTGGTAGCCGTACATGATCGGGCTGTTGCCATCCTCAACGATCGCACGAAAAAGCGAGCCGCGCGCAACCAGATTGCGGCTTTGCTTGATACTGACACGGCGGGTAATCGCCATATCGATGGGGAGCGCGGCTGTGCTGCCTTCCGTGATGAAAAGCCCGCCTTTTTCGATAAACATTTTCAGCTTTTTAAGCCCATCGTATCCCATTCCCCTGCGAATATCCTCGCTCTGGTCGATCTTGCCGATGTGCGGATAGCTCTCGGAAGCGAGCCAGGGTATTGGCCCGCCGGCATCGGTCGTACCTGCAACCAAAGTCTGCGGACTGGCAAAGGAGCGGGGCAAAATCACCACATCAAATTGCGACAGATCTTCAGTTGCGAGCTCTTGCTCAGACAGGTAGGCATAGGGGATATGCAATTGGTCAAATGCATGCCGCCACCATCCCGCCTCCTGTGGCGTGGCGACCCAGGTGTGCAAAAGCGCGATCCGTGGCACTTCCACTTCATGGCTGGGAACTTCGGGCATGCGTGAAAGGCCAACTAACTCAATGCCAAACTCTTCAGAAGCCCGTTGGATTTTTCGGTTGAAATCGTCGCCGTTTTCGTCGGCCTTTATCACGAAGCTGCCAGTTCGGTATGCTGCACCATCAATTTTGATACTCTTTTCCAGTGCGTGCATTCGAATGTCTGGCAATGCAAACCGAAAAGATGCCAGATTGTCCTCTGCACGGTTGGGTATCAGATAGCCGATTTTTGGTTTCCCGGATGCTTTGGCTGGCAAAGCAGCATGGCCATCGAGCTGCGCCATTTTTGCATCGAGAATACTGGCATCGTCCACGCGATACGCCTCGATATTGAATGCAACAGGCAGTGTCCAACCCGTGTCGCCGTATGGTGGATTCGCGTTTTTGGGAAAATTCTGGATATCGAGCAGAACCCGCGCGACTGTTTGATAGGGCTGATCCATGCGCACGATGTAGGTGCCTTTCCCGGCAGTTTGGCTTTTGGATTGCGATGATTTGGCATTCGATTTGTTCTTTTTCCCGGTTGACCAAGCCAATTCCTGTTTAGCGCGATGCACTTCAATGCCGTGATCGAGTAGCAGGTTGATCAGAATGGTTGCGTTGTATGCGCGCTCCTGATCATGTGGAATGATCCAGGCGTACGGTGCCTCGCTCGCACCTCGCTGTACGGCATTTTTAGATTTGATGTAAAAGTTTTCAACGAACTCCCTGCGATTGCTGGCAACATATTCCAGCGCAGAAAGCAATCCGCTTTGCATATAATTGGTATTGTTGCGCAGGGACCACATGGTTTTTTCAAGTGGTGGGCTGGGACGATACCATTCACGTGAAGTTTGACGACTGCGCAATGTGCGTTCTTTGGTATCAGGTATCGAGTTGCCAAAGGTTTCATAAAAGCGACCGATGGAATTGCGCAAATTCGCCATCCAAATCAAATAATTGCCTGCCCAGCCAGTATAAAAATTATGCGTCCACGCGCCGGGCATCCCGCGCTTGGTGAGCTCGGTGATTTCCTCATGTGCGAGATTCTGCCACTCCTGAATAGTAATCGCATCGATGAATTCGTTGTACGGCCCGGTGCCGGTCGATGTGTAGAGGTAAGGCACGGACTCATGCAAATCGTGCATGGCTGTGGGCGTCCAATGAAAAAAAGTCTGCAACATATTTCGAGAAAGCGCCAGAGCCATCCCGAAACCGTCGCGATTGTTGTCGTGTGCAACATAGTGGCCCCAGTAGAGCAGGCCTGGTCCGACGTCGTTGTTGTTTTTTCGGTACTTGTAAATGTCTACAATGCGATCCCGGCCATCAACCTCTGTGGCGGGATTAATGATCACGATAACGTTTTGCCGGATTTTCTGTATATGTGGCGCTTCATCGACAGCTAACCTGTAAATCAGTTCCATCACCATTTCGGGGCTGCCAGTTTCGGGTGAATGCAGGCCGGCGGTCACGTAATAGATTGGTTTGGCCTGATCGATCAAGCCTGTGGCGTGGTCTGCGGTCAGTTTGCGTGGATCGGCGAGCTGCTTGAGGTGATCACGATAAGCATCCAGTTGGCCGATTGTCTGTTCATCGGCGACGATGAACTCCAGCATGTCACGGCCTTCTTCGGATTCGCCGATTTTGCGCCACGTCACTCGCGGGGAAGCATCGGCGACGGCTTTCAAGTAACCAAAAATTTCACTGGTATAATGCAAAATTCCGGGCGCACCGATAATTTCACCAAAATGCTGCAGCGGCGATGGAATCTGGTCCGAAGCTGGCAGATAGTCGATGAGCTCGTTGCGAAAGCGTTCGTCTGTAGTGTAGGCTTTGATTTTCTCGCCATAAACTTCGTCATGCGATTGTTGGGCGAAAACGGATGAGAAAAATGCAGTAAGTATCAAACCGGTCAAAACGGCTTTTGAAAGAAATCGCGGCGACATGCTGCCTCCGATATTGGTGTTAAGGGGGGATCCGTTAGCTCAAAAGTAGAGGTCAGGAGCATGAAAATCAAAATGATTTCGTGCGAAATGGCGGGAATTCGAGGACATAAAAAAAGCCATCCTGAAATATCAGGACAGCTTATATGTGCCGAAGGTGGGATTCGAACCCACACGGGATTGCTCCCACACGGCCCTGAACCGTGCGCGTCTGCCAGTTTCACCACTTCGGCATAATTTCCGATCAGGATTATAGCGAACCCAGGCCAAAAAGTCAAGTTTTTTGGCGAGCTTGTGAACATTTCTCACCAGCTTTTAGGCCCTAAAATGTAATGAAATTCCTCAGCACGGCCGCAGTGAGCAGGAAAAGCACAAGATAGCCGAGCAAAAAGACAAAAACCAGCGGCAGCCACAAGCCGGGTTCTGGCTTTTTGATCAGAATATATTTATCGCGAAAATAGCGTTCAACACGGCGCTGTGTCCTCGCGATAATGGTTTCCAGAACACGGTTGCTGATCGTCACGTTTTTAGAAGAAGCCTGCTGTTGTGGGGGGGCTTGTTGCTGCGCTGCTTGCTCAAAATACATCGTTGTCTGCTGATGATCCGGAGGCGAATGCTGGTTGTTCTGGAAAAAACGGTTGCTTTCCCTGTGATGGGGCTGCTCGTTTTGTTCTGTATAACCACCGGAATACTGATAGGCCTGATTTGCCCTGTCATTCATGCCGTGCGTTGCAGTGGACGAAAAGTGCTGTTGCTCCTGCTCCGGAGCGGATACATCAGGATCGTCGAGCCATTGATCCGTATGCGCAGCCTGACCATCTTGCTCGTAAGCTGCGCTCTCTTGCAGCATCGGCATTGGCTGTGCCTGGCCGCCAAACACGATTGCATGCGCTTCATGGATGAGTTCGGCGTCAATTTCATTGATGCCACGCTCGCCGCCAAGAGTGAGCGCATGTTCACAGAGCTGATTGATCTGCCTTGGAAGACCATTCGTGTAAGAGTAAATGCTCTGTACGGCGGCATCATTAAACAGATCGCCCACCATTTCATAGCCGGCAGCGTGCAGGCGGTGACGGATGTAAGCATTGGTTTCTTCCGGACTGAGCCGGCTGACATGAAAACGCTGTACGAGCATCTCATTGAGTTGATATAAGCGCGGCTGGTTCAAAACATCCTGCAACTCGGGACGGCCAATCAGGCAAAATTGCAAGCACGGACCTTTTACCGGCTCATATTCCATCAACAAATAGATTTCTTCTAAAATGTCCTCTCTGAGATTCTGCGCGTTGTCGATGATGAGAACAGCATGCTGGTTGCGTTCGCTCAATTGGTCCATTAATGCGTGCAGACGCATCACATACCCGTGCTTCGAATTCGAGCCGTTGGCATGCACTTCGAATGCCTGGCAAATATTCATCACCAGTTGTTCAGAATGTTCAATTGGATTGACTAAATAGGCACAGAGGGTGTTAGAAGAGAGATTTTTGACCACCGTCTGCATATATATGCTCTTACCAACACCTTCGTCACCGCTCAGCAGGGCATGGCCGCTCTGGTTTTGGAAGCAACTAAGCAGACTAACGAGTGTTTGTTTAAGCTTTTCGCTTAAAAAAATTAAACCGGGGTCGGTCGATTCCCGAAATGGCGCTTGCTTTAAACTGTAGAAATCTTCGTACATGATTGATCATTTGTGTTGGAGAAATGGTGAAATCCTATTTTTCTAAGGTATAGTCCAATTCTCTTGATTGCGGAACTTCTTCTTTATTTGCGGGTTTTTGAAAAACACACCATAGCGAATTTGAATCCTGTAATTGCTTCAATTAGCAATTTGTTTCGAATATTGAACCCCGCAGCACTTTACACGTCTTTTCAGTGTGCATCCATAGCTCGCCTTTATGCGAGATAGAAATAAAAATTAAATGTCCATCTGCCGGTGCGACGAACAGGTGCTCCGCTTTAGTCGAGTTCAGGCGAAACAGAGGTGCTAATTAGTCCGGCTTCTGGGCGATATCAACAAGCCAATTCGCACAATTTGGGCGATTGTTAAAATCAGCGTTTTCTAATTCGAGTGCATTCATTTCAAAATAAAGATGATTATGGGATCCTGTTTTATTCGAATCAGTCACGTTCCGAAGCAGATTTTTGGGTCTGCCATTTTTATATCCGCGTTTTTAATGGCTACTGTGGGCTGCAAAAAAAACAGCACCGAGCCTCAACTCTCGGCGCAAGCGCTCGTTATCGAAGCTGCTGCCTTTAACATCTATGCTGGCGGCTCATTGCAAATGTCCGCAAAGGTGACCTACTCGGATGGCGAAACGGAAGATGTCACTGACGATGTGCAATGGTCTGTATTGTATGGCACCAAAGGAGGAATCGATCAGAACGGCTTGTTCAGTGCGTGGGGCGATGCGCTGGGAAGTGAGACGATTCAGGCTTTTTTCAAAGGCTTGGAAGCTCAGCAAGAAATCACCATTACTGCGCGCGCGACGACACTGGCGCTGTGGCCGGTGCTGCTCAATCTCCAAAACAATGGCACCCAGCAATTTGATCTTGTCGCACAGTTTCATGATCTTTCAGCCGCTTATGTTCAGGAAGGTGCGCGATGGTCAGTGCGGCCCGGACTGGCAGGAACAATTTCGGAACAAGGACTGTTTCGAGCCAACACCGGTATGACTGGAGCGGAAACGTTGCGGGTCACGTTCCAGAACCTGGCTGTCGAGAGCTTCGTGCAAGTCAGCGTAGCTGATGAACCGCCTTTTGCGATGAGTCCTATCCCTGGCGGAGCATTTTTGATGGGCGACGATACCGGTTTGGAAAATGAGCGTCCTGCCCACAATGTCACGCTGTCTGCTTTCGAAATAGGAACTTACGAAGTGACCAACGCAGAATATGTGAGCTATTTAAATGAAGCCTTCCGGCTTGGCGAAATCACCTATTCTTCCAGTGTGATTGCGGCGAAAAAGGGGCCATATGCAGGATATATTTATGCTGCCATCCTGGGCAGTGAGCAGTACCCACAACAGCGCATTCTTTTTATCGACCGAGGCAACGGTACCGGTGAATTTGCGACGATTCCCGGTTTCGAAAATCATCCGGTCGAAAGGATGAGCTGGTATGGCGCGATGGCATTTTGCCAGTTTTATGGCCTGCGTTTGCCGACTGAAGCCGAATGGGAAATGGCGTGCCGCGGCGGTCTGCAATATGAGTACGGTACGGCAACCGGCAAACTCGATCACGATGTGGCCAACTATGAAGGCTACGGCGGAGCCGATCGTTTCATCTCACCCGCCCCGGTTGGCAGTTTCCCCGCCAATCCATTCGGATTGTTCGATATGAGCGGTAACGTGTCCGAGTATGTTTTCGACGCGTATCAAGTAACCTTCTACGCCAACAGTCCGCTCCGCAATCCGCACGGCCCCGGCCCGATGCAGGTGATCGGATCGCTGAATGGTAACCGGGCAATATGGCGCGGCGGTGCCTGGATCCACGCACCGGAGATGTTGCGGTCTGCTTTTCGCGGCAATATTTTTCATCAGACAGACAATAGCCAATTGGTGCAATCGACAATCGGCTTTCGGGTAGCGCGATCAATAGAGTAAATCGATGAAGGAACGGGCAAAATGAATCACCACATTTTAGCTGAAAAGAGTGCGAGCTTGACACAACGTGTTTCTGGGGGGCGATATGCGCTTAAATTTGCAGCAGGTTTTTGGGCTGTTCTGGCAGCGATCTGCCTGCAAAGCTGTGAGCGCAGCCCCTTTGGCGCCAATGAAATCAAGGAAAGCAATCGAACGATTCACGGTGAAATCAAGCTTTTTGATAATACCAGCCCTGAAGGCGTGTATGTTTGGCTGGAAGGGATCGATGTGGGAACCACCGCCAATGCTGATGGCAGCTTTCAACTGCTTCTGCCAGCCGACCTGAATCCAAACGATCTGGCGCGCAGCAACAGTTCGCTCAGATTATTTTTTTATATGGCCAATTACGAGCTGCTCTACAAGCAAGTGGTGATCAACAATGGCGAGTTTGTCTACAACCGCGCTGATGTCACCAAAAATGGCCAACTGACGCCGCCGCTGGCGCTCAAGCGATTTTTGCGCATCAAAACCGAGATCGATCCGCCGAGCGTACGAGAGAATTATGCTGGCATTCTCAAAGCAACTGCCACCTTCGAATCACCAGGTGACTCGACGACTCTGCTTTTCCCCAAAGCGATCGGCGGCATGCTGGGTGCGATCCTGTTGCGAAACACCGATACCCGGCAGGTGTTCATTTATGAAGCCGTTCCCGGCCAGGAATCTATAGAAACAATGCTGGTCGGGCAAGCGCCACAATCGCGGTCGATGACGTTTGGCATTGCCCAGCAAACGCTGCCGGCCGGAAAATACGAAGTGATTCCCTACCTGTTGGTCGCGCATGAAAATCTTCCCGCCGGCCTGCTGAACAGCCTTGGCCGCAATGTCACCGCGCTCACACCCAATTATCTGAAAATTCCGTTTCGGCGCGAAAATGCGATTTTGGAAATTGTCCAGTAATCGCAGCTTTATCTGGAATGAAATTTGTTTCTTTTTTGCGCGCTATCCCTATTTTACAGGATATCCTGAATTGATCGCACATGGCGATGGATCTTTTTCAACAGGAGGAAAATTATGCTCAAAAAAGTGGTGTTTTACAGTGTGATACTGTCGCTGTCGATAAGCCTGTTCCATTGCGCGTCGATGAGCAGGAAAGAAAAAGGCGCAATTATCGGCGCGACCAGTGGTGGTGTGATTGGTGGCGTGATCGGCAAGCAGGCTGGCAACACAGCCGTCGGCGCGATTTTAGGCGCAGCCATCGGTGGGGCGGCGGGTGCGTACATCGGCAATTATATGGACAAGCAGGCAGCTGAAATGGAGCGCGATCTCGAAGGCGCCAAAATCACCCGCGTCGGCGAGGGCATTAAAGTGACCTTCGATTCCGGCATTCTGTTCGATGTCAACAAAGCGACGCTGAAGCCGGCCAGCAAAGAGAGCCTGGCCAAACTGGCGCAGATTCTCAACAAATACGAAGACACCAACATTTTGCTCGAAGGCCACACCGATGCCACCGGCAGCGACGAGCACAACCTGACCCTTTCGCGCCAGCGCGCCCAGTCTGTTTCGAACTATCTGGCCAGCCTTGGTGTGAACGTGCCGCGTTTGGTGATCATGGGCTATGGCGAAGATCAGCCGGTGGCCGACAACGATACCGAAACCGGCCGCGCACAAAACCGCCGCGTCGAGGTGGCGATTTATGCCAACGACAAATTGAAAAAAGCCGCGCAGGACAAAGCCGGTTGAGCGCAAGGGCATTTGTACCATTATTGAAAGTCCCCTGTTTCAGTTTTGAGCCCCAATACACGGTTTGTCATCCTGTAAGGATCTTTTTTGCATTGATTGCAAGCACTCTTTTAAAACAATGGCTTGCCGTTTTAGCATAATAGATTCCTGTTGAATGATATTGGAAGTTTTGGATACGCTCATCGAACCAATTGAAGCAGGGGACTTTTTTTGCCAAATCCTGCCATCCCACCATTCGGCCCGTTTTGCTTGAGACTCTCGACCGACCAGCACATATTGATTCGGGCAGCAGTCGCAGGAACGAACCGCGTGATACGCGGCGGTAGCTGGAACAACGACGCGCAGAATTGCCGTCCAGCGAATCGCAACGGCGACAATCCTGACAACCGCGACAACAACCTCGGCTTCCGCCTGGTGTTCGTCCCGTAGCTCACGGGGTTAAGGTCGGATGACTACAAGTGAACAGATTGCTGTCCTGTTCGTCACGCTCAAGCGGGGCGACAAAAACAAAGTGACATGCACAGTGTGAGTAGGGCAAATGGATTTTTGTGCCGAAAGCTCTGTGCATTATTTTGGCACCGATTTGAAAATACCCGATTGTGTCATCCAGGAAGGAATCTATTTTGCATAATGGCCAAATAGATCCTTACTGGTCGACAAACTGGGTTTTTGGGTTGGCTCACAGCATAGAAAGATGGGAGAGATGGACAAGATATTTGAACCATTTATAAAGCTATTAGACAATCCGCTGACCGACTTTTTGCAATACATTGGATTGAGTCCGGACCTCAGCAAAGCATTGTCAGCCGCAGTGAGCGCTTTGCTCATTTGGCAAATAGGCGTCTGGCTGAAAAAATTGCAGCAACTGTTGAAAAACAATAAAGCCGCCAGAGATTTAAAGCCTGAATTCGATTACTTAACCATCAAGGGATTCCGCGATATTTTTATCCCGACCCGATACGCTCGGATCACGCCCAACAGATATGATAACCCTCACGAGGCACATAAACACGATGAGCCTCGCAAACTTATTCCATTTATGATCAATAAATCATTTAACGAGCGAGTTGAGAATGAAAAATTTTATTTGATACTGGCCGATTCGGGGATGGGTAAAACAGCGTTCATGGTGAATTTATACATGGCATTTCATTCGATTCTTAACTTCAGAAGAAAACAAAAACAAAACATGAAGCTGTTTCGTTTTCAGCCACCCGACATCGAAAATCCGGTCGACATCATCGATAGAATCAAGGATATCAAAGATGATGAAGCAAAAAACACCATCCTGCTGCTGGATGGCCTTGATGAAGATCCATTTATTTTATCGAAAGATCCTGCAGTATCTGATGATGACGCCTTCGTTGATCGATTGAACAAAATTGCCAGCAATACGATTCGATTTTGTGATGTGGTGATTACTTGTCGAACGCAATATTTCCCCCAGGAAGAACTTCAGGATTATGTGCTTAATATTCGCAAGCCAGGAGGCGGCTTTTACAAACTCAATAAATATTATATCTTTCCATTTTCTGATAAGGAAGTCGGCAAATATCTTCGAAAAAAATATGGCTTCATGAGGATCTGGAACAGGTCCAAAAAAGAAAAAGCGAAGAATCTCGTTAGAAATTCACATAAGCTGATGTCGAGGCCAATGTTGCTTTCTTATCTGGACGATCTTGTGCTCGAGGAAAATGGTTATGCGTTTAGCTATCAGATCTATGAAACGCTTATCGAAAAATGGCTTATCCGTGAAAGCGAGAAGTGGAGAATAGACAATGAGCAGGAACGGTTCCGCACAAATTTGCGCAAGCTGTCGCGCGAGACGGCGCTACAAATATATCAAAACTGGCAGTCGAAAGGTGTTTTGTACCTTGCGAAGGATGATGCTTTTAAAATTGCTGAAACACATCATATCGACCTTAAGCCCGATGAAGTAAAGGGCAAATCACTGCTTACTTGTGACCCTTTGCTGAACTGGAAGTTCGCTCATAAGTCCATTCTTGAATATTTTTTAGCATTGGAATGTGTCGAAAATTGGTCATATGCAATCGACTTTAGCTTTAATGGTATGGATATGGCAGAACATTTCTATAAAGAAATGGTGCCAGAATTTAATGCTTCAAATTTTGTGAAATTAGCTGGCGGAACATTCGATATGGGCGACGAAAGCAGCGATCTATCCGAAGCATCCCGGCCAGTTCATCAGGTCACGCTTTCTGACTTTTATATCGCTAAAACTCCGGTTACACAGAAACAGTGGCATGACGTTATGGGCAGCAATCCTTCACATTTCAAGGGTTGCGACGATTGCCCGGTTGAAAGCGTGAGCTGGCATGATGCGCAGTCGTTCATTGAAAGACTAAGCACAAAGACGGGAATGAAATTTCGCCTGCCAACGGAAGCAGAATGGGAATACGCCGCTCGCGGAGGCAACAAGAGCAAAGTCTTCCAATATAGCGGAAGTGATAATTTGGATGAAGTCGGCTGGTTCGCTGAAAACTCCGGCGACCGAACACATGCGGTCGGCGAAAAAAAGCCCAATGAGCTCGGCATTTACGACATGAGCGGCAACGTCTGGGAGTGGTGCCTGGATTGGTACGATGAAGAATATTACCAAGACTGCAAAAAGAAAGGCGTTGTTGAAAATCCAACAGGGCCTGAAACAGGCTCGCGCCGCGTGTTACGCGGCGGTGGCTGGAGCAGCGACGCGCAGAATTGCCGTCCGGCGGATCGCTTCGGCGTCGATCCTGGCCTCCGCGGCAGCGGCCTCGGCTTCCGCCTGGTGTTCGTCCCGTAGTTCACCCCGTGAGGAGGCGAGTTGTTCGAGCGCAGTGAGCGGGAGCAGAGGGACGAAGCGACCGGCGAACGGAGAGAGAACAACGAGCGCCGGGCGGTGCCGGGGCCAGTACAGTTTTGCCAAACCCAATTTTGTCGTTCGGCAGCTTTGTCATGCGGTAGAACTGTCATTCAGGATGGAATCTATTTTGCCCTGTTGCCAACGCTTGTTTTACACAGAGATCGCGCCATTTTGCGAATGGATTCCTCCTGAATGACAGTTTTGCTTTTGTGCGAAGCCAGTGAGTTTTGTTGAATCCGGCCGTTGAACATGGGCCTGAAAAAAGCATTGACATTCTGCAGTTTTGTCATTCAGTAGACCTGTCATTCGGGATGGAATCTATTTGGCCCTTTAGCAGGGGGTAATTATGGGCAAAGGCAATTACTACGTTTATATCACAACAAATCCGAGAAAAACAGTGCTCTACACCGGTGTCACGAATGATTTGAAGATGCGTCTCAAACAGCACTATTTGAACAGAGGCAATGCGAAAACATTCGCAGGAAAATACCACTGTCACAAGCTCATCTATTTCGAGCACTATCCGGACATTGTTCATGCCATTGCGCGAGAAAAAGAAATCAGGGACATGAGCCGGGAGCAAAAATGGCTGTTGATCGCTACGACGAATCCGCATAAAAATTTTCTGCTCGCCTGACGGAGTTGGGATATAAGGCAAAATAGATTCCTCCTGAATGACAACTTGATAGAGCGATTCTGCTTATAGCGAGCCATCAAATATTTGAAAACCATAAAGCGCATTTTCCTGAAAGGAGACCCGCTATGCAAAAAATCAGATACCTTGCTGTATTGCTCGCCCTCGTTTTGCCCCTGTCCGTTTTTGCAAATGAAAAGCCCAACAACAATGGCAAAGACAAGCATTTCCAACTGCTCGATGTGTTTCAGTTGGAGTTCGCTGCCGATCCACAGATTTCGCCGGACGGCAAGCAAATCGTCTATGCGCGCACGTTTATGGACATCATGAATGATACGCAACGTTCGAATTTATGGATAATCAACGCCGACAGCAGCGAGCACCGGCCATTGACCAGTGGCAATGAAAATCACGGTTCGCCGCGCTGGTCGCCGGATGGCAAAAAGCTGCTGTACGTGTCGCGCGAAGACGGCTCGGCGCAGCTTTACTTGCGCTGGATGGACACCGGCCAAACGGCCAAGCTCACCAATCTCACCAGCTCGCCGGGTGGCCTGGCCTGGTCACCGGACGGCAAATGGATCGCGCTGACGATGTTTGTGCCGGAAAAATCAGCCACATTTGCCAGTATGCCTCCCAAACCACAGGGCGCAAAATGGGCCGATGCACCGAAATATATCGACAAGATACAATATCGCGCCGATGGTGCCGGCTATCTGAAAGATGGCTATACGCATATTTTTATTTTGCCTGCGGAAGGTGGCACGCCGCGCCAGCTCAGCAGTGGCGATTTCAATCACAGTGGCACGCCAAGCTGGGCACCGGATGGCAAAACGCTGATTTTTTCTGCTAATCGCCACAGCGACTGGCAGTACGATCCGGCCAATTCAGAAGTCTATGAAATCTCGATAGCTGACGGTGCTGTCAAAGCTTTAACCGACCGCAATGGCCCGGACGGTAGCCCGGCGGTCTCGCCAGATGGCAAAAAAATCGCCTATCTTGGTTACGATGACCAATTGCATGGCTATCACGTCGCGCAGCTTTATGTGATGAATCGCGATGGCAGCGGTAGTACGCTCATCAGTGGCGAATTCGATCGCGATGTGCAAAGCATCAACTGGGCGGCGGATGGCAAAAGCCTTTATTTTCAATATGATGACAAGGGCAACACCAAAGTGGCGAGCATGTCGTTGAATGGAAAAATCGCGACCATCACCGGCGATGTTGGCGGGCTATCGACCGGACGGCCGTATGCAGGCGGGCAATATTCAGTCGCGCCAACGGGCACAATTGCCTTTACCCATTCGCGCCCGGATCACCCGGCGGATGTCGCGGTGGTAAGCAAAGGCGGCGCTGCCAGGCGTCTGACGCATTTGAACGAAGATTTGTTCGGCCACAAAGAATTGGCGAAAGTGGAAGAAATATGGTACACATCGTCTTTTGACAACCGCGATGTGCAGGGCTGGATTGCCTATCCGCCCGGTTTCGACGCTGCAAAAAAGTATCCACTGCTGCTCGAAATCCACGGTGGCCCGTTTGCAAACTATGGCGACCGTTTTGCTGCGGAAATTCAGCTTTATGCGGCGGCAGGCTATGTGGTGCTGTACACCAATCCGCGCGGCAGCACCAGCTATGGCAAAGAATTCGGCAATCTGATTCACCACAACTACCCCGGCGAGGATTACGATGATCTCATGTCCGGCGTCGATGCCGTGATCGCGAAAGGCTTCATCGACAATAGCAATTTGTTCGTGACCGGCGGCAGCGGCGGTGGCGTGCTTAGCAGTTGGATCGTCGGCCACACAGATCGTTTTCGGGCAGCCGTGGTGCAGAAGCCGGTGATCAACTGGTACAGTTTTGTGCTGACGGCGGACAACTCGGTATTTTTTACCAAATACTGGTTCCCGGGCTTTCCATGGGACCATCTCGAACACTACATGAAACGCTCGCCACTGCATTATGTGGGTAATGTCACCACCCCGACCATGTTGCTGACCGGCGAGGTCGATTACCGCACGCCGATTTCAGAATCGGAACAGTTCTACGAAGCGCTGAAATTGCGCAAAGTTGATGCGGCGCTGGTGCGCATTCCGGGCGCATCGCACGGCATCGCCAGGCGGCCGAGCCAGTTGATCGCGAAAGTCGCGCATGTGCTGAAATGGTTCCAGACATACCGCACGGATGAGGCGACGAATGGCACGGAGTGATTTTTTTAGCCGTGAATGCACACGAATCGGTACGGATGTGGCATCCCGATTGTCATGCTGGAAGCATCTGTTTTGCATTAAAACCAAAGCGCGCATCCAGTTATCAATTTCGAATCGATCCGTGGTGAAACAAAATATTCATCATTAGTGTCTCACGCAAAGGCGCAGAGTCACGAAGTGTTATGAGAAGAATTTCTTTTTCTTACCTTCGCATCTTTGCGCCTTTGCGTGAGAGCTTTTTTTAAATGGGTTAGGGCATGAAAACAAAAAATCTTGCTTCTATTTTATCGGTGCTACTCATTTCCCTGGCATTTGGTCATGCAGCAGCTCAAGGATTTCAACATGCCGACTCCCTCAGGATCACCTACATCGCCAATTACGGGGCGCTGCTGCAGGCGGGTGACAAAAGGGTGCTGATCGACGGGCTGTTCCGGCAGGGCGTAGAAGGCTATGCACGTGTGCCAAAGGTCCTGCTTCGTGATTTGGAAAAAAACAGAGGCCCGTTTGCTGGTGCCGATGTGCTGCTGGTGAGTCACCCGCACGCCGATCATTTTGATGCGAGCTCGGTGGCTGCGCACCTGCGCAAGAATTCGAAAGCGGTTTTGTTGTCGTCGCAACAGGTGGTTTCGGCAACACACAAGGCACTGGACGGAGACGCAAATGATCGGCTGATCGAAGCGACGCCTGAATGGAAGCATCGCGAAAAGCGAACGGTCGCGGGCATCGAGATCGATATTTTGCGCATCCGGCACGGGTATGCACACAATTACAGTCTGCACAATCTCGGCCACATCATCCACCTCGGCGGCAAGAAAATCCTGCACATCGGCGATGCCGAGATGATCAGCGAAAACTTTGCGCTATTCGATTTGCCTGCTGAAAAAATTGACGTGGCGCTGTTGCCATACTGGTTTCTAACCAGCGCCTCTGGCAGCAAAATCGTACGCGAGTTGATTCAGCCGAAAGCGATCATCGCTATGCACATCGAGCCGGCGCAGGTAAGCTCGATCAGCGCAGAGATTGCTGAATCTTTCCCGAGCGCACATGTTTTCACGCGCCCAATGGAAAAGCTGGTATTTTAACATGCGCTTTCCTGCGCAGATGCTCTGCGGCGGCCAGTGCTTATACTTTTTGGTTCTATGTTGTTTCATGTGGGTGCACACTCATCATCGCAACACAGAATCGATGATTGATCCTGTTTGACAATTCTTAATTGTTCTTTCTTCTCTGCGTATTTACGCTCGGCGTAGCTCGGCGCTTCCCAG
>JACKDE010000003.1 GCA_020633675.1 Deferribacteres bacterium
CAACAACACGTTGCAGGCAGCGCCTCAAACGCGCCTGAACGTGGGCGTTAGTCCTAATCCTTAAAATCCCATACCCCATACCCCAAAAAATCCGCATAAGTCACATTTTGCTTTTGATGCTGGCGATCTTTTGCTATATTTTCCGTTTATCAAAGCCAAAAACTCAAAACGCTTGAACAGGTTGTTACCAAACCTGTCTTTATCGCATCTGCTCATTTGAAAAGTTGTCCGTACAAAAACAGAGTGCTATGAAACAAAAAATCGAAGCGGCGCGCCAGCAACTCGATGTCCATGTGCGCGAGATGGTGCAGTGGCACTTCTCCCCCGAAACCGGTTGCGAATTCTGGCTCGATTATGCTCAAAAACTCGAATTCGATCCGCGCGACGAAATCCACAATTTCGATGACTTGAAAAAGCTCGGCCATTTTGAAGACGAGTGGCTGCGCGGTGGGCCGGTGCGCAGATGGGTGCCCAAAGGCCTGGCCGGCAAACCGGTGTACGTGTTCGAAACCGGCGGCTCCACCGGCATCCCGAAATCGCGCATCAATATCGAAGATTTCCAGACCGACTATGAGCTGTTCAGCGCCACCCTGTCCGATGCCTCTTTCCCGAAAGGCAGCGACTGGCTGATGCTGGGCCCGACAGGCCCGCGCCGACTGCGGCTGGCGATCGAGCATCTGGCGCAACACCGCGGCGGCATCGCCTTCTTCGTCGATCTCGATCCGCGCTGGGTCAACAAGCTGATCAAATACAGCAAATTCAAAGAACTGGACGAATACAAAACCCACGTCATCGATCAGGCCCTGAATATTTTGCGCGCCCATGACGGCATCCGCTGCGTCTTTACCACACCGAAGCTGCTGGAAGCCCTGTGCGAGAAAGTCTCGCTGCAGCAGGCCGGCATCAGCGGCATTTTCTGCGGCGGCACCGAAATGAACGCGCAGTTCCACCGTTTTGCGCGCGAAGAACTGGTGCCGGGCATCGACTTTGTGCCGACCTATGGCAACACGCTGATGGGGCTGGCCTGCAACAAACCGTTCGATATCAAAGACAACTATGCCATCACCTACTATCCCCCCTCGCCCCGCGCGGTTTTTGAAATCGTCCATCCGAAAAATCTCGACCAGAAAGTCGGCTACGGCGAAACCGGCCGGGTGCTGTTGACCACCCTGACCAAGGAATTTTTCATGCCGCGCTTTGCCGAGCGCGACGAAGGCGAACGCGCCGCGCCGATCGAGCCATACCCGTGGGATGGCGTCAGCAACCTGCGCTTGTACTCGGAATTCCAGCAATCGGTAGTGGTGGGCGTCTATTAGGTCTGCATGAGGCCTGCCTTGTCCAGGGGATGTGAAAAACGATGAAGAAAAATCGCTGAGTGAGCGGTCAGCGATCATCAATCAAACCGCTCGGTTGCAACAAAACTATTTCAGGAGGGAGAGAAAACATGAGCTCTGTACTCAATTTCGTTCGATTGCCTCACGTTCTCATTTTGCTGTGGGCTGTGCTGCGTCTGGGTGTCAGCCAGTTCGGCGGCATGGATTACGCACCGCGTGGCAGCGGCTTTTTCTCGCTGGTCTGGCTCACCACCATCAGCTGCTTGTTCTGGGGCGCCTTGTCGGTCAGCGTTAAAAAGTATGACTGGAAAGGCACGCTGCTCTCAGGCGCTTTAATCGCGTTGTGGGCCCAAATTCTGATTTTTGTGTTCACAATTTTCAGCTTTGCAGCAGGCTGGAGCAATTCTTTTTACATCCACCCGGATGCGCTCAATCTGCCACCCGGCGAAGCCGTAACCTGGAGCGTGATTTTCAGCGGCCGTTTCGTCGGTATGATCATCAACGTGATCATCGGTGCGATCGTTGCCGCCATTGGCCGTATGTTGGCCAAGTGGGCGCCAACGCCGGCATAAGGCTTGTCGCACATCCTATTGCTTATTGTTTGTCAAAGATTGCAGGGGCATGGATCATCATGCCCCTGTGTTTATATTGGTGAAATTTTGATCTAAGCATGCAAGAATCCATGACGCATATTCCGATTTTGCGGGCGGGAAAGCCCTATTACAGCTTGAGTACTGCTCGTGTGCCGCATTTTCAAACCGGCGAGGCTGTCGCACATGTCAGCCAGGCCAATCGCGGCATCATTGCCAAAGATTTTATGCAGGCACGCCGCAACCAGCACATTCTGCAAGCGCTATCCGTCGATGCGTTGCTGGCGATTTGCCAAAAGGCTGCGGATTTGTACGAAAAAGCGGATCTGCCGCTCGGCGAAGCAATGCAAAGCCCGGAAGCCTACATCCACTCGCTCTCATCGACCACCGGCATGCCGGAGTCGCTGTGCCGCAAAAACATGGCGAAAATCACCCTGGTGCTGCGCGAAATGCGCGCTGTGCTTGGTGGCCTGACCCGAGATCTCGATCTTGGCCTGCTCGATAGCGGCTGGAGCCGCACCAACGGCGCTACGCTCAGCTTTGCCAGCCAGGCCAACGTACTTGGCGCCATTTTGCCAAGCAATTCTCCCGGCGTGCATGGTTTGTGGCTGCCGGCTGTGCCGCTTAAAGTGCCGCTGGTGCTGCGGCCTGGCAGTCAGGAGCCCTGGACGCCCTATCGCATTGCACAGGCCCTTTTAAGGGCAGGTCTGCCACCGGAAGCGTTGAGCTTTTACCCGTCGGACTATTCCGGCGCGACCGAAATTTTATTGCGCAGTGGCCGTTCCATGCTGTTCGGCGATCAAAAAACCGTGCAGCCCTGGCGGCACGACCATCGCGTACAGATTCACGGTCCGGGCTGGAGCAAAGTCATCATCGGCACAGACAAAATCAACGACTGGGAGCAGTACATCGATGTAATCGTCACCTCGGCGGTGGCCAACGGCGGACGCTCCTGTTTGAATGCTTCCGGTCTGTGGGTGCCGAAGTATGGCCGCGAGATCGCCGAGGCTGTGGCGAAGCAAATGGCACAGATCGAAGCGCGCGCTATGGACGATCCGCATGCTGAAATCGCCGCTTTTGCAAACTACCAATTCGCGCGCATGGTCTCGGACAGCATCGATGCGCAACTCGCTGGCGGCGGTGCACTTGATGTCACCGAAAAAATTCGTGGCAGCTCGCGTTTTGTCGAGGCATTTGATACAGCCTTTTTGCTGCCGACGACAGTTTTTTGCAAAAACACAGGCCACAGCCTGGCGCAATCCGAATATCTGTTCCCGTTCATCAGCGTTGTCGAAGCCCCGCAGCAGGACATGCTGGCCGAGATGGGCAATACGCTGGTGGCAACGGCGATCACTGAAGATGCCGATTTCATTCGCGATTTATTTGCTGCGCCCAATGTCGACCGCTTGAACATCGGCCCCATCCCGACCATGCACATCAGTTGGGATCAACCGCACGAAGGCAATCTCTTTGAACACCTCTATCGGCAACGAAGTCTCCAGATCTCAAAAGAATACACCGTTGCATAATCACAACCGGCATCCTTTTCATCATGAGTTTTGAATTTCAACTGACCACCCGGGTCGTGGTCGGCGAAAATACCGTTGAGCGCCTTGGAGAAATGGCGCAAGCGCTTGGCGCCAGCCATGTGCTGCTGGTGACCGATCCCGGTTTGGTGGCGGCCGGGCATGTCACACGCGCAGAAACTTCGCTTAAAAAGGCCAATATCGCATTCACTCTCTTCGATGCCATCGAAGAAAATCCGACTACCCGGCATGTGGCGCACGGGACCCTGTTTGCCCGAGAGATCGGCAGTATCGATTTGATCATCGGCCTGGGTGGTGGCAGCGCTATGGATTGCGCCAAAGGCATCAATTTTCTGCTCACCAACGGCGGGCAGATGGAAGACTATTGGGGCACCGGGAAAGCGAGCAAGCCCATGTTGCCCTCCATTGGCGTGCCAACCACCGCCGGTACCGGCAGCGAGGCCCAATCGTATGCGCTGATCTCGCAGGAAAAGACGCATATAAAAATGGCGTGCGGCGATAAAAAAGCGCTGTTCAAAACGGTCATACTCGATCCGACGTTGCTTGCCAGTGTGCCGAGAGAAGTCGCCACCGCCACTGGACTTGATGCGCTTTCGCACGCGCTGGAAAGCTATGTATCAACTGCCAAAACGCCCTTCTCGCAAATGCTGTCACGCGAAGCCTGGCGTTTGCTGAGCGGAGCATTTGCAACATCCTTGCAAAATCCAGCAGACCTGCGTGCCCAAACCGATATGATGCTCGGCGCGCACTACGCGGGCGCTGCAATTGAAAACGCCATGCTCGGAGCAGCTCACGCTTGCGCCAATCCGCTGACCGCGCGTTTTGGCATCACCCACGGACTGGCGGTCGCGGTGATGCTGCCTGCCGTGATGCGCTTTAATTTGCCGGAAGTAGGTGAGGCTTACCAGCAATTGCTCGATTGCACAAAACCATTTGAAGGTGCCGTGCGTCGTGAAGATGATGCCCTGGCGGCACAGTTCACTGCGCTGCGCGCGCTTGCCGGGGCGCCACCGTCATTGGAACGGATGGGCATTCCGGCAAACGTGCTGTCGGAGCTGGCCACAGACGCCGCCAAACAATGGACCGGGCGCTTCAATCCGCGCTCCTTGACGGAAGTTGACTTTTTAGAATTGTATCGAGAGGCGTTTTAAATGATTCTTTGCGTCATTCAAATACCACGGCTGCTCCGTTGGCTACTACCTGTGATTCTGCTGATCCTTCTTTCGGGCAGCCAGTCTTTTGGGCAAAAAACCATTCCGGGCGATGACTGGCCGCTGTTTCGCGGTGATGCTCAGCAGACCGGTGTCGCACATACCACGCTGCCCGAAAATCCTGCTGTTTTGTGGACGTTTCAGGCCGGGGATATGTTCGAAGCCTCCGCGGTAATCAGCAACAACCTCGTTTACGCTGCATCTCTGGACAGCAATGTGTATGCGTTGCAATTTGATACAGGCCAACTTCTGTGGCAATTGAAAGCCGCTGCTGGCTTAAAAGCTTCGCCGTCAGTTCATCGCGGCACGGTCTTTATCGGCGATGAATCCGGGCTGTTCTATGCCATCGATGCAAGCACGGGCAAACTGAACTGGACGTTTGAAACTAACGGCGAAATCATGTCTGCCGCCAACTTTTATGGCAAATTCGTGCTGTTTGGCTCCTACGACAACCACCTGTACGCGCTTGATGCCAAAACAGGCGCGCTGAAATGGAAATTCGAAACCGCCGGCTACGTCAACGGTATGCCATCGATCTATGACGGCAAAGTCGCGATTGCAGGCTGCGATGGTTTGCTGCGCTTGTTTGAAATTCAAGACGGTGGCGAATTGAGTCAGACAGAAGCAGGGGGCTACGTTGCCGCTGGCGTGGCCATCTGGCAAAACTTCGGCTATTTCGGCAATTTCGAAAACCAGGTCCGAAGCTATGATCTCGACAAGGCCGAGCCGTTGTGGCTGTACAGGCACCCGCGGCGTCATTTTCCATTCTATTCTTCCGCTGCCGTCACCGATAGCCTGGTTGTGGTTGGCGGCCGCGACAAAATGCTGCACGCCCTGCGCCGCAAAACCGGCGAGTCGCTGTGGACCTTTGGCACGCGCGCAAAAATTGATTCATCGCCAGTGATCGCGGGCCGGAACGCGTATTTTGGCAGCACCAGCGGCACGCTCTATGCCGTCAATCTCGACACCGGCCAGTCCGCCTGGGAATTCGATACCGGTGCGGGCATCGCGTCGTCGCCAGCTATCGCAAAAAGCCGGCTGGTGATTGGCAACGACGATGGTGTGCTGTTTTGCTTTGGCAGGAAGTAGACACAGCGCAGGGTCATGGATCGGCGTGCCACCACCGCCAATTGTATTGGCTGTCTATGCTCTTCAAAACCCCAACTTACACACAAAAATAACCGAGATTTTCTGTTATGTCACAATTTAAAAAAACGCAAGCTGAACCGGCTACGGGGAAACAACCATCGAAAAGCACCGAAGTTGGCAGTGTTTTCGTTTCCAACTATCCTCCCTACTCGTTTTGGCAAAAAGATGAGACTGAGAAAATAGCCAGGCTTCTTCAGCAAAAGCCATCCGGCGAGCAGAGTTTAGGGCTGTACATGCACATCCCTTTCTGCCGGAAGCGTTGCAAGTTTTGCTATTTCAAAGTGTATACCGACAAAAACAGCCGCGATATTCAGGGCTATCTCGATGCGTTGGCGCGCGAAATCGAAATGTATAGCGAGCAGCCGGCCGTTGCAGACAGACCGTTGAAGTTTGTCTACTTCGGCGGCGGCACGCCTTCCTATATCAGTGCCAAGCATTTGCAAACGCTGGTCGATCGCGTCAATCAGGCGCTGCCGTGGGCGGGCGCTGAGGAAATCGCCTTTGAATGCGAGCCCGGCACGCTGACGCAGACCAAACTCGAGGTCATCAAAAAGATCGGCGTGACCCGCCTGAGCCTGGGTGTGGAGAATTTCAGCGATTTTATCCTGCAAGAGAACGGCCGCGCGCATGTTTCGAAAGAGATTTATCGTGTACTACCCTGGATCAAACAGCTCGGTTTCGATCAGCTCAACATCGATTTGATCGCCGGCATGGTTGGTGAAACCTGGGAAAGCTGGCGCGACGGTATCGAAAAAACCATCGACATCGATCCGGACAGCGTGACCATTTACCAAATGGAGCTGCCGTTCAACACCGTGTATTCGCAAAGCTATCTGCATGGTGAATCGGAAATTAAGATCGCCGACTGGGATTTAAAACGCGACTGGCACGATTATGCCATTGACCGGCTGAGCGAGGCGGGCTACGAAGTATCAAGCGCATATACCATGGTGAAGAAGGACCAAAATGTGCGCTTCGTCTATCGTGATTCCGTTTGGCAGGGTTGGGACATGCTCGGAACGGGCGTCGCTTCATTCGGCCATCTCAATGGCAGCCATGTGCAGAACACAGCTAACTGGGAGCAGTATTTGCGCCAGGTGGATGAGGGCACGCTGCCACTCAGCCGCAGCTATGCGGCCACGGCGACCGAACGCCTGACCCGCGAAACGATTTTGCAACTCAAGCTCGGCAAGCTGAACCCCGACTATTTCCGCTCAAAGTTCGGTGTGGATATCCTGGAACAATTTGCTCAACCATTCCGGGAACTGCAGGCAGAAGGCTTTTTAAGCTTGTCGGACAATGCTGTCACGCTGACCCGCACCGGCTTGCTGCAGGTCGATGCGCTGTTGCCAAGATTTTATGAACCCAAATATCGAAATGCGCGATATACCTAAATCCGGCTTCCGATCCGAACTTTTCGAACGCACAAAGGATTTGTTCGTCTGCTTTGGAAAATCATTCAACAAACGAGGATCGAATATGAAATACTCAACATACCTGCTTGGGATAATTTATTTAGGTCTCGCTTTCAGCGCTCTCGTGTATGCCCGGCCAGTCCTTCGCGGACACCCTGACGATTGGCCGCAATGGCGCGGGCCGAATAGAGATGGCATTTCCGCAGAGAAAGGCATCTTGAAAAGCTGGGACGACAGTGGTCCCGAAACCATTTGGCGCGTTGCCTCTGGTGACGGATATGCTGGCATTGCCGTTGCGAATGGCCGGCTTTTTACTGCCTGGGGTGAAGGAAGATCGGCTTATCTGGTTTGTTATGATGCGGCAACCGGTAAGCAGCTTTGGAAAACCAAACTGGGAGCCAACTCCTTTCTCGATCAGGGCAATGGGCCGCGCGCCACACCGCTGGTTGATGGCGATCTGGTTTATATGATCGACGGCTTCGCCAAGCTTTTCGCCGTGCGTGCGCAGTCTGGCGACGTTGCCTGGCAGCGTGATCTGGAGCGCGAATACGGGAGCCGCGTACCGCGTTGGGGCTACTCCAGTTCGCCGATGGTGCTGGGTGACAAGCTGATCGTCACTGTGGGCGGCAAGAGCGACTATGCCTACATGGCTTTCAACAAGGCCAATGGGGCGGAAATTTGGCACGCGGGCAACGATGAGCCCGGCTACTCATCGCCTATCTTGGTCACGATCGCCGGGACGCAGCAGCTCATCTTTTTCAGCGCGAGCGGTTTGCACGGCGTGTCGCCTGCAGATGGGACCATCTTTTGGAAATATGGTTGGCGCACCAGCTACGATGTCAACGCCGCCAATCCGATATTCATCGGGCCGGACAAAATTTTTATCTCTTCGAGTTACGGCACCGGCGCTGCGGTCATTCAAATCAGCAAGAACGGCAACCAGTTTAGCGCTGAAACGGTTTGGAAAAACCGTATCATGAAAAACCATTTCAATTCTTCGGTGCTGTGGAAGGGCTACATTTATGGTTTCGATAACGGCATTTTGAAATGTATTGAGGCGCAAACCGGTGAGGAAATGTGGAAAGCGCGCGGCTTTCAAAAAGGTCAACTGATTTTGGCAGACGGCCATTTGATCGTGCTTGGCGAACAAGGTATGCTGGCGGTTGCAGAGGCAACGCCAAAAGCGTACATCGAAAGGGCCAGATCAAAAGTGCTCTCCGGGCGGTGTTGGACCATGCCGACATTGGCAAATGGCATATTGTTCGTGCGCAACCAAAGTGCGATGCTTGCACTCAAATTTTCAAAATAGCCTGATTTGCCTGCATTTTAAAAAGATGGTTGGTTTTCAGCACTTATCGTTTTACATTAAACGCTTTTTCATGCAGCAAGTCGAGTTGATGGATTTGCCATTATCGCAATTTGAAACGTTATGAGGTGGAGAAGGAAATGACAAGAAGTAAACCATTGATCACATTGAAATTTACAATATTGCTGTTGCTTTTACCGTTTGCTGTGCAAGCGCAAAACGAAGTATGGCGTTATTACGAAGCCAGCGACACGTTGATCGTCGAAGCGGAACGGGAAACGCAACTTCCTTCGTACAGCACCATGATCTCCAAAATTCCGATTCGCTTGCAAGACACACCAGCCAGCGTGGGCATCGTGCTCAAGTCACAATTCGACAGTCAAAATGCCATGATTTTGAGCGATGCAATGCGGAATATCAGTGGCGCCAATATCCAGTCCAATTTTGGTGTGCATGATTATTTTTATATTCGCGGCTTCAATTCGCTCGACAACGGCATGATTTTGACGGATGGCACCATCGAAACGGAATCGACATTTTACAATCTTTATAACATCGAACGCATCGAGGTGCTGAAGGGGCCGGGCGCCTTTCTGTACGGTGGCAATCCGCTGTCGGGGACGGTCAATCTGGCTCGCAAGCAGCCGATCTATCGTTCATTTTTAGATGCCAGCGGTTCGGTTGGTGCCTTTAACACCTTTCGCGGCACGGTGGACCTTGGATTGGCAGATATCCAAAGCGGTGTCGCATTCCGCTTAAATGGATTTTGGCATGAAAGCGACAACTTTCGCGATGAGAAACAAAGCAAACAATTTGCAATCAATCCGGCTTTTACCTGGCGCATCACCCCGCGTACTGATATCACCGTCAATTTTGAGTATGCACAAAATGATTTCAAGCCGGATTCTGGGCTTCCGATTCGCTTCTCCTTTGATGGCAGCGCTCCGGTACTGGCAGAAGTTCCGCGTGAGCGCTCGTACCAGACACCTTTCGATGATTCCGACCAAACGATCTATCGCACCCGATTTGATTTCAGTTCAAAAATCAGCGAAAACATCACCATCCGCAACAAGTCCTATTTTGCTGACCAGGACTGGCAGACAACCGGCACCCTGCTTTTTGGTGCAACACCTTCCCTGCCCCAGGGCCAGATCGTCGTCAATCGCGCCGTACAGAATTTGAATGACCGGCAGAAGTATCTCGGCAATCAATTTGACCTGTTATCGACCTTCGAAACCGGCTCGGTCAAGCACAATTTCGTTACTGGCTTTGAAGTGACGCGCTATGATGACGATTTCCGGTTGCGCTTTGCCGGGATTGCACCAATCGACTTGATGCAGCCTGTCGAGAGCACGACGGATAGCAACTTGTTGTTCTATCTGCAAACGACTTCCGTTGATGCAAAGACCACAACTTTTGCGCCTTACTTTGCGGATCAGATTGCGCTGAACGACCGGCTCAAAGTGTTCGTTGGTGGCCGTTATGACGTAATTACCTATGATGACACCCGAACTGCTGAAGACCTGATTTCATCGCTTGCATTTACTACGGATACCGAGCGCAACTACAAAAAATTTAGCCCGATGGCGGGAGCGCTCGTTTCGGCAAGCGAGAATGTTTCACTTTATTTCAACGGCGGCAAGGCATTTGCCCCGCCTTCGACGCTGACCAACGGATCCCCCGAACCCGAAGAAAGCACCCAGTTTGAGCTTGGTAGCAAAATTCGCTTCTTGCAAGGCAAGGCGAATATTGATATTGCAGTTTATCATCTCAACAAGGATAACATCGAAATCCCGGATTCGACCGGCGTGTTTACGCAACTGGGCAAGCAACGCTCAAACGGCATTGAACTCGATCTGCAGTCGCAGCCTTTCGATGGAGTTTTTACCTCACTTTCCTATGCCTACGCCGATGCTGAGCTCACCGATTTCAGCGAGATGGTACAAACACAATTTGGTGAGATCAGGATGGACCGCAGCGGCAATATACCGGCTTTTGCTCCGGAGCACATCCTGAATTTCTGGACAACCAAAAAACTTCAAAATGGATTTGGGATCGGACTGGGTACGCGCTTTGTCAGCAAGCAATATATCGCGGCAGACAACATGTACAAAATTGATGGCTACTTTTTGCTGAATGCAGCAATTTTTTATCAAAAGCCAACTTGGCGCTGGAATCTCAATTTCAACAATATCACCAACACCGACTATGAAATGCGCGGCTTCATGGGTAACTCGGTCATTCCGGCCAATCCTTTCACCGTCTTGAGCACTGTCGAAATCCGGCTTTAAAATCCGCATGGTTTGGATTCTGTTAAAAATCATTTTGAAGCTGATCTGATTTTTATAAAATCTCACAGTGAGGTCATTCGCTGCTTGCACATGTTATTACTGGTTTGCAAGCAGCGGGTGGATCGTAGATTTTTTGCGTTCCCCATGCGGGAGCAGGCTCTCAGTTCCACACATCAAGGCTGGACCAGATGGACAAAAAAGCAACCAGAACACTTCTCTATATCGCCCTTTTCGTGCTGTTTTTGCTGCACAATGATTTCTGGCTATGGGAAGACGCCAGTTTGATTTTCGGGCTGCCGGCTGGCCTCGCCTACCACGCAATATACTGTCTGGTCGCAGCCGGGCTCATGGCGCTGCTGGTCAATCTTGCCTGGCCGGAGCATCTGGATGTCTCCGATGATGGAGGCGCTGAGCTTTGACCACATTTGTCATTTTTGTCTATTTGATCATCGTGCTCGGCATCGGCATGCTAAGTCACCGGATGTTTCGTGGCACCGGAGAAGACTATTTCGTCGCCAGCCGCAGCATCGGGCCCTTCCTGCTGCTCATGTCCTTGTTCGGCACCAATATGACTGCCTTTGCCATTCTCGGTGCTTCAGGGGAAGCGTACCATACCGGGATCGGTGTTTTTGGCTTGATGGCATCTTCATCAGCATTGGTGATTCCGTTAGTCTTTTATTTTGTCGGCACGCGGCTATGGTCTTTGGGCAAAAAATACGGCTATTTGACGCAAGTGCAATTTTTCCGCGATCGCTGGCGTTCAGACGGTGTTGGTCTGGCGCTTTTTGCTGTGCTGATCGCGCTGGTCATCCCCTATCTATTAATCGGTGTGATGGGCGGCGGTATCACCTTAAACCAAATCACCGACGGGCAAATCCCAACGTGGATTGGCGGTCTGTTGGTGTGTGTTATTGTTTTTATTTATGTTACCTATAGTGGTGCCCGTGGTACAGCCTGGGTGAACACGTTCCAGACACTGGTTTTTATGACTTTGGGCGGTGTTGCCTTTGCAGTGATTGTCAACAAGTACGGTGGGTTGGCGAGTGCCCTGGAGCAGGTGCGGGAAGTCCGGCCAAACTTGCTCATTTTCGGGGAAAACATCAAGCCGCTGAAGCTGCTGACATTTATGTGCATTCCGCTCTCCGCGGGCATGTTTCCACATATTTTCATGCACTGGCTGACCGCTAAAAATGCTCGTTCGTTCCGGTATCCGGTCATTTTTTACCCCGTCTGTATTGCAGTGGTATGGATACCAAGCGTGCTGCTCGGCATGATGGGAGTGCTCGATTTTCCAGATTTGCAAGGGCCTGCTGCGAACTCGGTACTGGTTCAAATGGTTGCCAGGCATGCGCCCGGATTTTTGGGTGGCCTGCTCGGTGCTGGTGTTTTTGCGGCCATCATGTCCTCGCTGGATTCGCAATCTCTGTCTATTGGCACCATGTTCACCCAGGATATTGTCCGCCATTATGGTTTCCACGACAAAATGAGCGAAAGTCAACAGGTCTTGTTTGGGCGCTTGTTTGTCACCGCCATTTTGGCGCTCACCTTTTTCCTGTCTTTAATCACGCAGCGTAGCATCTTCAAGCTTGCCGTCTGGTCGTTCAGCGGTTATGCCGCACTTTTCCCGGTCATTCTTGCGGCATTGTTTTGGAAGCGAAGCACTAAATGGGGCGCAGCAGCGTCGATTTTAAGCGTTGTCTTGCTGTGGATCTATTTCTTTCGGATCGGCTGGGAAAATCCAGAATACACGGTCGGTGGCGTCGGTATGATGCCTGTGGCTATTATGCTGGGTGTCTCGGCATTGGCCATGGTGGTTGGATCGCTCCTGAGCAGGCCGCCAGAACAATCTGTCATCAATCGTTTTTTTGCCACATGAAAATTGCATATATCGCGGCTGGCGCAGCCGGCATGTATTGCGGCAGTTGCCTGCACGACAACACCCTCGCCGCCGCATTGATCAAAAAGGGACAAGAGGTCGCACTCATCCCGACGTATACGCCCCTGCGAACGGACGAATCGGATGTCAGCATCGACACCGTATTCTTCGGTGGTATCAATATTTACCTGCAGCAAAAATTCTCCCTTTTTCGCCACACACCGCGCTTTTTGGACAAATTGTTTGATGGCCCGAAATTGCTCAACTGGGTATCCCGAAAAAGCAGCATGAATAACGCCCGAGAATTGGGCGAGCTTGCCCTGGCGACCCTGCGCGGTGAAGAGGGCAATCTTCGAAAAGAGATCGTCCGGCTCAGCGCATGGCTGCGCGATGAATATAAGCCAGATATTATTCAGCTCACCAACTCGATGTTTGCCGGCATGGTGCATCAAATTAAATCCGATATCGATGTGCCGATTCTCTGCGCCATGCAGGGCGAGGACATTTTTCTCGAGGGATTGCCTGAGCCTTACAAATCGGATGTACTGGCTTTGCTGCGTAAACGTGCAGGCGAAATCGATGGCTTTATCGCTACCAGCTCCTATTATGCGGATTTTATGACAAGCTATTTGCAAACGCCTGCGGAGAGAATCCATGTTGTGCATCTCGGCATCAACACACTCGACCATGGTCTGATTGAAAAAAAAGCGGATGCTGATCAATTTGTTGTCGGCTATTTGGCGCGCATTTGCCCGGAAAAAGGATTGCATAACCTGATTGAAGCGATTGCTCTGTTGCGCAGGAAAGTACCTGACACAAACCTGCAATTCAAAGTTGCCGGTTACCTTGGCAAACGCGATCATCACTACTTTCAGGAATGCAAAAAACGCGTTCTACAACTCGGCCTTCAGGATATTTTTGATTATCGTGGCGAAGTCGACCGGAGCGGAAAAATTGCATTTCTAAACAGCCTGGATGTGTTGTCAGTCCCAACAGTTTACCAGGACCCAAAGGGGCTGTTCATGCTCGAAGCTATGGCTAATGGCGTGCCGGTTATCCAACCGGAACATGGCGCCTTCCCCGAAATGATTGATGCCACCGGCGGCGGACTGGTGGTCGAACCCAACTCACCAACGGCGCTGGCGGAAGGACTGGAAAAATTGCATCAGGATATAGAGCTTCGCCATCGCCTGGGACAAGCAGGTAAACAGGCAATTTTCAGCAAATTTACTGCGGAACACATGGCCGAGCGCACACTCGGCGTTTATCAGAAATTCCTGTAAATCGATAATACTGTTCGCGAAACATAATTCATTCATCGAAAAGCAAACTCTCCATGCTTCTCACACCGGTGTTGACATGTGCATTCGCAAGACGGTCTTCTGTCTGTTGCCAATTGAAAATCAACCCACAGAGGAGGCGATAAATTGACTGAAACAAACAAGAGTTCGCTCCGTGTTGAATCGCTTCATAAATCTTTCCAAATCGGCGATCAAACCATAGACGTGTTGAAGGGCGTTTCACTCGCGATGAAGGGCGGCGACTCAGCAGTGGTCGTTGGGCCGTCCGGCTCGGGCAAAAGTACCTTCCTGCACATCATTGGCACACTGGACCAGCCGGATGCAGGCAGTGTAGCGATCAACGGCAAAAATCCATTTGAGCTTGCGGAACCAGAGTTGGCAAAGTTCCGCAATGATGTGACAGGTTTTATTTTTCAGGATCACCACCTCCTGCCGCAATACAATGTGTTGGAAAATGTGCTGATCCCGATCCTGGCATTCCATCGTGATGCTGCGCCTTTCGAACAGCGCGCCCGGCATTTGCTTGAACGGGTTGGCCTGTCGCACCGTCTCAGCCATAAGCCCGCAGCGCTTTCCGGTGGCGAACGCCAACGCGTTGCCATTGCAAGAGCGCTGATCAACAAACCGCATTTGCTGCTGTGCGATGAACCGACCGGCAACCTTGACCACGCTTCTGCCGCAGAAGTGGCTGCATTGCTGTTTGAATTGCACCGCGATGAGCAAAATATTTTGGTCGTCGTGACGCACAGCCTGGAGTTGGCTGATCACTTTGCGCAGAAGCTGACACTTTCCGACGGAGTGTTCGTCACCAAATGAGTGTGGAAGCAGCGATGACACAAAATTCGTCCATCCAAAAGGATAGACTTTTTCCGCTGGGAGATTTCTACCGCGCGCGCGGCTGGAGCATGCCCGAGCACCACATGGTTGCCGCCAACGATGTGCCGCAACCCTACCATACACTCTTGGTGCACAAGGGCGACATGACCTCTGCGCTGCAAAACTTCCACAGCCAAAAAATCCGCATCGTAGCGCTTGAATTTTTGCATCAGGGCAACAAAGTGATGCGACAGGTTCGTCTGTGTGACACAGCTAGCCGGCCGGTTGAATTTGGCGCCATCGAAATCAATCTGAGTTGTTTTCACCAGAATGCACAAGAAGAAATTCTCGCATCGATCTTGCCATTAGGCGCAATTTTGCATAAATTTGGTCTTTCGTACATCAGCACCCCGCAGGCTTATTTTAGCATTCAATCCGATGCACATATTGAATCGGCTTTGAAGCTGGACACTCCGGCAAAGCTGTGGGGTCGGGTGAATGTATTACGAACAGCGCAGCAACGCATTTTTGCCAAAGTCGTCGAAATTTTACCACCACTTCGAGCTGAAAACGATGCCTGAAAGAACTACATTCGATGCGATTGTCATTGGCGGCGGACCGGCAGGCACCACCGCAGCTTCGATTCTGGCCGACTTTGGTCGTGCTGTTTTGCTTCTGGAAAAGCACCACTTTCCACGCTACCGCATTGGCGAATCACTGATTCCGTATTGCTACTTTCCGCTCAAACGCCTCGGATTGATTGACAAGCTTAAAAATTCTAATTTCACCAAAAAGCATAGCGTGCAATTCGTCAGCACAAATGGTACTGTTTCGCAGCCTTTTTATTTTTTTCAACACTACGAGCATGAATCGTCGACGACCTGGCAGGTGCCGCGCGACCGTTTCGATAGCATGATGTTGGAAAATGCCCGTGTGAAGGGCGTGGACGTGCGCGAAGGGCAAAAAGTACGCGAGCTTTTGCAAGAAGATGATCGTTACATCGGTGTGCGTGTTCAAAATGGCAGCGATGAACGCAGAGACTACTATGCCCCGATTACCATTGATGCCAGTGGACGGGAAAGCTTGGCCGTGGTAAAAAATGGCTGGCGCGTGCCGGATAAAAAGCTGCAAAAAGTCGCCATCTGGACCTACTATCGCGGCGCCATGCGCGACCCGGGCATCGATGAAGGCGCGACCACCATTGCCTACGTTCCGGAGAAAGGTTGGTTTTGGTACCTGCCTCTGCCCGACGATCTTGTGAGCGTGGGCGTGGTTGCCGACAAAGAATATCTCTATTCGGAAACGCGCGATCCCGATGTTATTTTTAAGCGCGAAATCGAAAACAACGCCTGGATCAAATCGCATCTCGCGGCTGGACAGCATTTAGGCGAGTATCGCGTGACAGGGGATTTTTCTTATCGCTCCAAATATTGCGCGGCCGATGGCTTGATTTTGGTTGGTGATGCCTTTGCCTTTCTCGATCCGGTCTTTTCCTCGGGCGTCTTTTTGGCGCTTGTGGGTGGTGAACTGGCTGCGGATGCGGTCGAAGCAGCGCTCAAACAAAACGACACCTCCGCCGAGCAATTTCAGCAATACAGCAACCAGGTCCGGCGCGGACTCGAAGTGATGCGAAAACTGGTTTACGCCTTTTACGATCCGACCTTCAACTTCAGAGAACTGTTTAAAAAATACCCGGATTTGCGCGCCGATGTCACCGATGGATTGATCGGCAATCTCGCAAAGGACTATCAGCGCCTACACGCCGCAATGGCCGAATATATGGACGTGCCAGCTGATCTGCCCCACGGCCAGCCGATGACTAAGGTTTTGGCTGAAGGGAATTAGGCTGAAGGTTTTTAGAATGTAGGGGGATTGAAATGCGAGATCATACCAAGCTTCGGGCATTTGAGTTGGCCGATAAAGTTATCATTTTGATTTATCAAACAACCAAAGCGTTTCCCAGGAATGAAATGTACGGATTAATTTCGCAAATGCGGAGAGCAGCGGTTTCTGTGCCATCCAATTTGAAGGATGTGCCCGGGAAAGCCACAGTGAGTATATTCGTTTTCTTGAAACTGCGTTTGGTTCATTACGAGAATTGCACTATCAATTCACTCTGACGAAACGTTTGGGATACACCGATGATAAAACCATCACGAGAAAAATTATAGAAGCTGCTAAGGTTTTGGGAGGATTGATTCGATCTTTGCGCAATCCCTAAACGCCTAAAAGCCTAAGCACCATCAGCCTAAACACCTGTTTCGCAGCTCTTCGAAAAAAATCAAGGCATAAATTCAGACAAAACATTGAGAATAATACACCACATGCCCTGCGAATTTAAATACACCAAGCGGGTCGAGTTCTATGAAACCGATTTAGCTGGCATCATGCACTTCTCGAATTTTTTTCGCTATATGGAGATCGCAGAGCATGCCTTCGTTCGCTCCCTGGGCTTTTCCATACATCAGGAATTCGATGGTGTAAAAACCGGCTGGCCGCGCGTGCATGTCGAGTGCGATTTTTTTAAGCCGCTGCAATATGAAGATGAAGTTGAGATCCACCTGCAGGTAGCAGAAAAAAAACAAAAAGCGCTTTCGTATAAATTTACATTTCGCAAGCTGACAGATGGCACGCCCCGCGAGACAATCGCTGTCGGGCGCTCGACAGCCGTTTGCGTCGGCTTCAATCAACAAGGCAAAATCGCCGGTGCGATCCCGATTCCAGCCGCCTTTGCGGATCGGATTCAGCAGGCGCCGCCGGAATAATGATAACAGGAGGATGGGACAAATGGCGAATGCAAGCGCCGAATCTGCCGGCTTGACCTGGTTGCTTTTTGCAATGATGACCGTGGTGAGCTGGGGTTTATATGGTGTTTTTCTGCACTCCGGACAAATCGGTATGGCCGATATTGTAAATGGACGCTATAAGGCTTTTCTTTTTGTGGGGATTGCGTACTTGCTGGTGGCGGTCATCGGTTCGATCATTATGCTCTTCGTCGGTGGCGCAAGCTGGACATTTACCGCGAAAGGCATGGGTTGGTCCCTTATCGCCGGCGTGGTAGGCGCCATCGGTGCATTTTGTGTGCTGCTGGCATTCGGCGCAAAAGGCTCGCCAGCGGTGGTGATGTCGATTATCTTTGCCGGTGCGCCGATCGTCAATGCTGTTGTGGCCTTGATGATGCACCCACCTGCCGGAGGATGGAGCAGCCTGCGCTGGCAATTCATCGCAGGCATCATTCTCGCCGCACTCGGCGGCTTTCTGGTGACGATGTACCGACCTGGAACGGCACCGGCAGCAAAACCGACGGCTGCCATTGAACACCATGCAGGGGGCGGCCAATAAATAGTCCGTTTGTGTAACCCGTTGTTTTATACAAGTTGTTACGGGATTTGAATCCTATCGTCCCCGCGTAGCTTGCGTCGCTATGAATTATTCAGTATAGAGATCCAATTTTTCAATGAATCAAGGCATCAATCAATGTGATCGCGAAGATTTGGAGAGTATCGCGCTGCTCCATTTAAACAAACAGCTCACCATTCTCTCTCAATCAAATCCCTTCTATCGCGATAAAATATTTGCATCCGGCCTGAGACTGCCGATAGTGGACTTGCAAGCCTACCTTCGCCAGTTTCCTTTTACCAACAAAACTGAAATCGAACGCGACCAGCAAAAATACCCCCCTTACGGTTCGAACTTTACCTATCCTGTCGCCCGGTACTGCCGGTACAGCCAAACAAGCGGTTCAACCGGCAAACCGTTGCGCTGGCTCGATACCGAGGAGAGTTGGCAGTGGATGGTCGAAAACTGGAAGCACGTCTTTGCTGCCGCGGATGTTACCGCAAAAGATAGCGTCTTTTTTGCCTTTTCATTTGGTCCCTTTCTTGGCTTTTGGGTCGCGTTCGATGCCGCCAGGCAAATCGGCTGTCTGTGCATCCCCGGCGGCGCAATGAATTCGGTTGCGCGCCTGCATTCGCTAATCGAGAATAAGGCCAGTGTGCTGTGCTGCACGCCGACCTACGCGCTCCATCTCGCGAATGTTGCCCATGCGCAAAATATCGATCTGAGCAAAGCCAGTGTGCGCGCGATTATCGCAGCGGGCGAGCCGGGCGCCAGCATCCCGGCCAGCCGTGCGAGGCTGCAGGAGCTTTGGCCCGGCGCACGCATATACGATCACCACGGTATGACTGAAATCGGGCCAGCCAGCTACGAATGTCCCAAGCGGCCAGGTGTACTGCATATCATTGAGCCGGAATTTATTGCGGAAGTGATTGCGCAAGAGAGTGGTGAGCCTGTTGGGCATGGCGGAACCGGCGAGCTGGTGTTAACCAACCTCGGCCGGGTGGCTTCCCCCCTGCTGCGCTACCGAACCGGCGATATTGTCAAGCTGGCGGAAAAGGAAGTGTGCGAATGCGGCAGTTCCGAAATGGCCCTTGAAGGTGGCATTCTCGGCCGCTGCGATGATATGGTGCAGATACGTGGCGTCAACGTCTACCCAGGCGCGGTCGAACAGATCATCCGGGCCTTCCCCGAAATTATCGAGTATCAGGTCGAGGTGTTTCAGCAATCGGATATGAATGAAATGGCCATTCGGGTCGAGCCCACGCCTGATCATGTTGACGAAAAGCTCTCCCATCGAATTGAGCAGGCCTTCAAGCTGAACTTATCTTTGCGCATTCCAATCGAAATTGTAGCGCCGAACACGTTGCCCAGGTTTGAAATGAAGGCGAAGAGGTGGGTTAAGAAATGATACTCAAAACTTGAAACTGGAAATCTGCTGTTCGCCGTTAAAAAGTTATCAAGCACTTTTCATCAGGCTCAAAAAATGAAAAGACTAATCCAATCCCTCACGCACTATTGGCGCATCAATCTCGCGGTGCTGTTAGCCGCTGCGGTGGCGACGGCGGTGCTGACCGGTGCGCTGCTGGTCGGTGATTCGGTCCGCGGCAGCCTGCGCGACCTCACTTTGGAACGGCTGGGCAACATCGACCATGCGCTGGTGGCAGATCGTTTTTTCCGGACCTCACTCGCTGCTGACTTAACGCAAAACCAAAATTTTCAACGCCACTTCGATCATGCTGTCTCATCTATCCTGCTGAGCGGCACGGCCACCGGCTCTATCAGCAAAACCCGCGCTTCCGATGTGGCCATCATCGGCTTGACGTATGAATTCGCCCAGCTCTTCCCTGGCGATGCTGAATTGCGCGTATCGCACGACTGGGTAGATTCTTTGCTCGCACAGGACAACTCCCCCTTTGCCGCTGTTGCAATCAACGAAGCCCTGCAAGCTGAGCTCAATGTTAAAATCGGCGATCAAATTCTGCTTTCTTTCGAGCAGCAGAGCGATGTGCATCGCGAGTCGCTCTTTGGCAGCAAAGAATCGCAGGATGTGATTCGTACGATGAGACTCACTGTTGCCTATATCCTGCCCAATCACGGTATTGGCCGCTTCGGGTTGCGGCCGCATCAAAGTCAGCCATACAATCTTTTTGCGCCGCTGCCGGTTTTACAGCAAGCCCTCGATCAAGCCGGCAAAGCCAATGCGCTTTTTGCTACCAAAAAATCAGATCGTAGTGAACCGGGAGAGGAAGCAGACCTGACAAATGCGCTGGCGGAAGTCACGAGCCTGGCAGACCGTGGTCTCAAAATCGTTGATAAGGCTGATTATTTTGCGATTGAAAGCCAACAGTTTGTCCTCAGTGAGGCCTTATCCCGGCAGATATTAGCTTGCGCCGATTCGCTGCAAGCTCTATCGCAGCCGATTTTGACTTACCTGGCCAACCGCATTTCACCGGCAAACGATCTTTCGCATTTTGTGCCTTATTCCACCATTTCCGCCTTCGATCCATCCGTCGATCTGGGGCAGCTACATGACAGCAACAACCGCGTCATACCCGTTTTAAAAGCTGACGAAATCGTTTTGAATGAGTGGGCTGCGAAAGACCTGGGCGTGCAAGCCGGCGATTCAGTCGATGTCGATTACTACGCCGTCGGATTGCGCGGTGAGCTGCAAACAGAAACCACAAGATTTGTGGTCAAAGCAGTGGTGCCCATGAACGGGCTGGCGGCTGATGCCTCGCTGTCACCGGAGTTCCCGGGCATATCCGATGCCGACAACATGGCAGACTGGGAGCCGACATTTCCTGTTGATTTGGACTTGATCCGGCCAAAAGATGAAGCCTATTGGGATGCATATCGGGCAACTCCGAAAGCGTTCGTCTCACAGGAGACCGGCCAGATGCTGTGGAAAAGCCGTTTTGGCAATTTGACCGCCATCCGTATCGGAGCAGCACTTGGCGAAACCCGGGCGAACTTCACGTCTACATTATCCGGCATTTACACACCGGAAAGCGCTGGCCTGTTTTTTCGGGCCGTCAAGGCGCAAGGCTTGCAATCATCCACAGGCGCAACGGATTTTGGTGGCTTGTTCATCGGCATGAGCCTGTTTCTGGTGGTGTCCGCTGCCCTTTTGGTCGGTCTGCTGTTCCGGCTTGGTATCGAGCAGCGCGCTCGGGAAATCGGCGCCTTGCTCGCAGTCGGTTACCAGGTTCGCCAACTCCGGAAGATATTGATGCGAGAAGCGTTTGTGATCGCCGGCAGCGGCGCAATCGTCGGTATCCTGGGTGCCATTGCCTATGCCGATTTGATCATGTACGGCCTGCGCACCTGGTGGCTGGCTGCAGTCGGCACATCCTCCCTCTTTTTGCACGTCGCACCTGCGAGTCTCGGCATGGGCTATGTGATCGCACTGGTCATGGTGCTGTTCGCCACCTGGCGCACCATTCGGAGGCTGAGCAAAATACCTGTGCCAGCATTGCTTGCCAATGTCACCCATATTGAATCTGCAAAATCCGGCAAAATCGCCATCGCGGTTGCCAGAGGCGCACTCGCCGTTGCCCTGTTGCTGGTCATCGTCTCAATGGTGGTCGGACTCGAAACGTCCGCCGAGTTGTTCACTTTTATGGGCTCCGGTACACTGCTGCTCATCTCAGGACTTGCATTTTTCTCGGCCTATTTGCGCAGACTGCGATCCAAGGCAGCACGCGCCAGCTCGTCTATCCGTTCGCAGCAGATGCCGGCACGCAACACAGCCGTTTTTCCCGGCCGAAGCATGCTGAGTGTTGCGTTGGTCGCATGCGCCAGTTTTATGATCATCTCGGTTGGGGCGTTTCGCAAGCAAATGGGCAAGGATGTGCGCAAGCCCTCCTCCGGAGCGGGTGGCTTTGTGCTGATGGCGGAATCTGAAATCCCGGTGCTCACCGACCTCAACGATGCAGATGCGCGTTTCGATCTCGGCTTCACGGACCGCGAATCAAATGTGCTGCAACAGAGCACAATTTTGCGCTACCGACTGCTTCCGGGGGAAGACGCCAGCTGTCTGAACCTTTACAAGCCTGAGAAGCCACGCGTTTTGGGAGTGCCGAAGGAGCAAATCGAGCGTGGCGGATTTACTTTTCAAGGCACACTTGAAAGCACAGAAAATCCGTGGAAACTGTTGCAGTGGGATTTGGGGCAGAATGTCATTCCGGCAATCGGTGATTTCAATTCAGTGATGTGGATTCTCCATTCCGGCCTTGGAAAGGATATCGTGATGAAAGACGATTATGGCCAGGAAGTGAGACTGAGATTGGTGGGTCTGCTGCAGAAAAGCATATTTCAGAGTGAGTTGCTGATTGCCGAAGAGCAGTTCATCAGGCACTTCCCCAGCCGTCCGGGTTTCTCGTTTTTTCTCATTGATACGCCGGCGGAGGCAGAACAACAGACTTCACGGGTGCTTGAAAAAGCACTGGACGACTTCGGGTTGGATGTAACCACGACTGCCAGCAGACTGGAGAGCTTTCAAGCAGTTGAAAACACCTATATTGCCGTATTTCAGACCCTTGGCGGCCTGGGCTTGCTGCTGGGAACGGTTGGATTGGGTATTGTGCTGTTCCGCAATGCGCTGGAGCGTCGCAAAGAGCTGGCGACCATGCGCGCATTTGGCTTTCAGCGCAAGCGTTTGTCATCGCTTTTGCTATCGGAAAACAGCTTTCTGGTCTTGCTCGGCATAGCCATCGGCAGTGTTTCTGCCCTGATTGCCATTTTCCCGTATGTGGCGACCGGCGACTCGCAACTGCCATGGATTTCGCTCGCAATCACGCTAATTGCTGTTTTTTTTATTAGCCTTTTCGCCAGCGCACTCGCGGTCAGTGCGGTCGTGCGCACGCCACTTTTGCCGGCATTGAAAGCAGAATGATGGCAAATGGCAAATGGCAAATGGCAAATGGCAAATGGCAAATGGCAAATGGCAAATGGCAAAAATGCTAATTCAAAAAAACACAAAACAAATATTGACACAACTTATTCGCCTAAAATCGAGGTACTGTATGCTCTTGCGCAAAAGCAGAATCCTGGCTGGTCACGTTTTTGTTTGGTCGATAGTACTTTTCTCTTTCACGCTCTTTTTCAGCAGTGCCAGCGCAAACGACAAAGCGGCAAAAATCGACAAACTGGCTCAACAATATCACGATGCCCGCCTTTTTAACGGTGCATTGCTGGTCGCCGAAAATGGCAAAGTCATTTTCAAAAAAGGCTATGGATACGCCAACATGGAATGGCAAATTCCTAATGCACCGGATGTCAAGTATCGTATCGGATCAGTCACCAAGCAATTCACCGCCATCCTGATTTTGCAGCTCATGGAGCAAGGCAAAATCAAGCTCGATGGCACGATCTCGCAATACCTCCCGGAATATCCGGAAGCTACCGGAAACAAGATCACCATTCATCAACTGCTCAATCACACATCCGGGATTCCCAGCTATACCGGCTTTCCAAATTTTGAAAACGAAATCAGCCGTGATCCTTACCAGCCGATGGATTTTATTTCGCTCTTTAACAAAAAAGAGCTCGAATTTGAGCCTGGTTCGCAATTCAGTTACAACAATTCTGCCTATTTCCTGCTCGGTGTGATCATCGAAAAAATTGTCGGCAAGCCATACGAACAAGTCTTGCAGGAACGAATTCTTACCCCGATGGGCTTGCAGAATACCGGCTATGATCGCTCTGAAAGGATTATCCCGAACAGGGCCAGCGGCTACACCAAAACGCTAACCGGCTACCTGAACGCGACCTATCTGGATATGTCGCTACCCTATTCCGCCGGTTCACTCTACTCGACCGTTGAAGACCTTTATCAATGGGATCAGGTTCTCTATACAGACAAACTCTTTAAAAATCCTGCAACCAAAGCTCTGCTTTTCAAGCCGGGCCTCTCCAGCTATGGCTATGGATACTTCATCCGTCAGGTACCAGTCGGCAAAGCTGACCGCATGGTCAATGTGATTGAGCATGGTGGTGGCATCAACGGCTTTGTTACCGGTTTTCGCCGCTTTGTTGATGATCAACATCTGATCGCTGTCGTCGATAATTCGGAACAGGGACAGGAAAGATTGATGACAGGCATCGCGGATATTTTGTACGGAGAGCAAGCCGATTCGCCCAAAAAGTCTATTGCCGAAGCACTGCTGAATATAATTGAAAAAAATGATTTGCAGGCCGGCATCGCATTCTACAAAAGTCAAAAAGAAAAAGCGGCGGAAGCCTACAATTTTTCAGAGAGTGAACTGAACGCGCTCGGATATCATTACCTGCGCAGTGACGATATCGATGCAGCGCAGCAGATTTTTAAGCTCAACATCGAAATGTTTCCTGAAGGCGCCAATACCTACGACAGCTATGCAGAGTCGCTGGCAGAAGCTGGTGATAAAGAGGGCGCGATTGCCAATTATCAAAAATCGCTTGACCTCAATCCCGGCAATCGCAATGCGATTGAAAAACTCAAAGAGTTGGGTGTCGAAATCGCCGACAAAGAGATCGCTGTTGCCCCTGTTGTGCTCGACCAGCTCGCTGGTGAGTATGAAATCCAGCCAGGATTTGTGCTGACAGTCACCCATGAGAACGGCCGCCTGTATACGCAGGCCACCGGACAGTCCAGGTTTGAAATTTTCCCTTCAACTGAATATGAGTGGTTCGTCAAAGCGTTTAATGCGCAAATCAGCTTTCATGCTGAACAAAATGGATCCATCACAAGCCTGACCCTGCACCAGGGTGGACGCGATGTGCCGGCCAAACGAATCAAGTAAACTGGAAACTGGAAACTGGAAACTGGAAACTGGAAACTGGAAACTGGAAAAACTAACAAACGAGCGTCAATAAACAAAAATACCTGTGAGATGAGGACGAATCAGTGAATCTGACCTGGGTTGATTGGGGCATCGTCGTGCTGGTGTTTGCGACCATGCTTTCCGGTATATTTATCAGCAAGCGTTACATGCGCAGCGTAGCGGATTTTCTGGCTGCCAATCGCACCGGCGGGCGCTACCTCCTCGCTGTCTCATCGGGCGTGGCGAATTTGGGCGCCATCACGGTCATCGCGTTTTTTGAGCAAAACTATTTAGCTGGCTTTGCAATGACCTGGTGGAGTTTCAGCATGGGCGTGGTAATGCTGGTGATCACGCTTTCCGGTTGGGTCAATTATCGCTTTCGACAATCACGCGCACTCACCATGGCGCAGTTTTTTGAGATGCGCTACAGCCGCAAATTCCGTGTGTTTGCCGGCTCGCTCGCCTTTATCGGCGGCATTTTGAATTTTGGCATCTTCCCTGCCGTCGGTGCGCGCTTCTTCATGTACTTCTGTGGTTTGCCGCACAGATTCACTTTTCTCGGTGCCGATGTATCAACATTTGCCGTGCTGATGATTTTGCTGCTCACGATCTCGCTCTATTTCGTATTTGCCGGTGGTCAAATCGCTGTGATTATCACCGATTTTATTCAGGGCACGTTTGTCAATATCATGCTGGTGGCTATCGTCATCTATTTTGTTTTTATTTTCGATTATGATACCATCTACACTGCTCTGCAAACCGCACCCAAAGATGCTTCGATGATCAATCCTTTCGAAACCAGCGCTGCGCGTGACTTCAATTTCTGGTTTTTCATGATCAGCATTTTTGGCAACATCTACAATCGCATGTCGCATCAAGGCGAGCAGGCTTACAACAGCTCGGCTAAAAGCGCGCACGAGGCAAAAATGGCCCAGGCACTTTCCAACTGGCGCGAAATTCCGCGCAATATGTTCCTGCTTTTTATTCCGATCTGTGCCTACACCGTCATGCACCATGTTCAATTCTCTGAACAGGCTGCCGGAGTGCAAAGCGCGCTCTCCGGAGTCGATTCGACAGCCATACGATCGCAGCTGACCGTGCCGCTGGTGCTGACACAAATTCTGCCTGCGGGCTTGATCGGTGGATTTGCTGCTGTGATGCTGGCCGCTTTTATCAGCACGCATGATACCTATTTGCACTCGTGGGGCAGCATCTTCATTCAGGATGTGGTGCTGCCGCTGCGAAAGAAGCCACTCACGCCGCAACAACACATTCAATTTTTGCGCTATTCCATTCTCGGCGTAGCGGTGTTTGTCTTCTTTTTCAGCCTGTTTTTTCAGCAGAGTCAGTATATTCTGCTGTTTTTTGCCATCACCGGCGCGATCTTTTTTGGCGGCTCCGGCGCAGTACTGATCGGCGGACTCTACTGGAAGCGCGGCACAACTGCCGCTGCGTATGCCTCCCTGATTACCGGTTCTGTGGTCGCGACAGGCGGGATCATCATTCATCAATTGATTCCTGACTTTTTTATCAATGGCCAGGTTTTTTATTTTATCGCCATGGTGAGTGCTTGTGTGGTCTATATCGCGGTTTCATTGCTCGGCAAAAGGCAGGTTACCGATCTGGATAAGTTGCTGCACCGAGGCAAATACGCATTGGAAGAGGAATACAAAGTGGTCAAACCGGAACCGTTGAAGGGCCTGAAATGGCTCGGGATGGGGAAAGAATTTACCCGCGGCGACAGGGCGATTTATATCGCAACCTATGCCTGGGTGTTTTCATGGTTTGCGGTTTTTGTAATCGGTGTGATCTACAATTTGACCCACTTCATCAGCGATGCGACCTGGATGTCATTTTGGTATGTCTTTCTGGCCATCAATGTTTTCGCTGTCATTTTTGTGGTTATCTGGTTTACCGTTGGCGGTTTGCGGGATTTGAAATTTATGATGAACAAACTCAAAACCATCGAACGTGATCCGACAGATGATGGAAGTGTCTCGCACGCTGCGTCAAAGTAATCCAGCGAGCCAATGCATGACATTCAGCAAAAATTGCGGATTCTGGCTTGCCAAAGGCATGGTCATGCCCATCGGTCGGCCCTGAGGTCCGGCATGCTGTGAAGTAAACATCGCAGCCTCCCCGAAAATGGCGACTCGCCCCCGCCCTGTTTCCGCCACATAGCCCTGCAACCAACCACTGACATCTACGCTTTTGGTGTCCGCATCGAATTGCCAGGCGATTTCCGGCATCTGTGAAACGCTCCCCTCACGAAAAACCAGCAAGGCACCGCTATCGGCAGAAACCTGAAATGCCTGTCCTGTAAATGTCGCTACCGAATCGATGCGCTCATCCGAATTGCGTCCGCGTGTGATTGCATGCTCTCCAAGCGAACCATCCGCACGGCGGAAAATGATGGGCCGGTTTTGGCGCTGGCCATTCTCCATCTCATAGGCAAAGCCATTATTAAATTGGACGCCGAATGCAGCCGCCAACTCGGCCGCTGCGCCCGGAAACGGCATGTGGTCGGCGATCAACATTAGCGAGCCACCTTGCTCAACCCAGGCTCGAATAGCCTTGATTTCATCGGACGAAAAAGCCGAAGGAGTTGGCAATTGCCAGTTGCCGAGATTGCTGGCATGCAACGCATTGGAGATCACCAGTACCTCGCACTCTTTAAGCACATCTCGATTGATTGTCCTTTTCAGCCCTTTTACACGAAAACCATCTGCTCGCAAAAATGTGGCAAAAGGCAAATAGCGATTGTCGGCAGTGTGAAAATTATTGTGACTGCCATCGATGAAAATGCGAGGGCCTTCGCCGCCCGCGTAAGCAGGATTTGTGATCTTCGACAACGATGTGGTGTCCGGAACTTGTTGACAAAATCCGCCAGCAACGCTCGTACACAAAATGACAAACATCAAAAGAAACACATTGAACCTGGAAACATTTTTCATATACCATTCCTAATCCGTGAGCTTACCGATCTCTGCGCCAGCGTAGTAGTGGTCGATAATTTGCTCGAGAGTTGCTCCTTGCAGGGCCATCATGGCAGCGCCGGTTTGGCACATGCCGACGCCATGCCCCCAACCTGCTCCATGAAAGGTAAAAGTGACCGGCAAGTTATCGGGTCCCATTTGCCGGTCCACGACAAAGCATGAACTGAAAAGTGTTGTTGCGCTGAGCGCACGCCGGATGGCAAGTTCTTTTTCGATAACAAATGATTTCGCAGTGCCGACAATCCGAATGCGATTGAGCCGTCCTGACAGCCCCCTCTCGAGCGGTATAATATTCTGCAGGTTGCCAAACGTTTCGCCAGTTTCCGCCCGAATGTAATTCTCCAGTTCAACGCGTGGTACGGTAAGTTGCCAGCGATAGTATTTGCGCGTGTATTCAAGCGAAGCCGGAATCTCAGCGCTGATGGTATTGCAATATGCCGGTGCGGGAGTCGAGACCCAGCGTCTCAACACCGATTCACGCTGCAAGTATCCATTCAGCAAATCCGGTGCGCCCTTGCCGTCAAAGATTGCCCGCAAATGGGATTGTGGCGCACCATTCCAAACATATTCATTGCTTTCGGAATGGCCTCCGCAGACACCGTTGTAAACTGCTTCCACCACCACACCGGATTTCATCAGTACCTGCCCTGTCGTCTCATCGACTGCGCGATTGGAATTTTCATGCTCCCGATTGATGCCGCTGTACACCTGACAGTGAACGTTGGCGCAAATATCAAAGCCATCACTCGCGTGACGCGCCAGCTTTTTGATGACTTCACTTCGTGCCGCAATAGCTTGCGCCTTGAGTGCTGCAAGTGGAAATTCCTTCGGCATTTCGGATGGCACCACTCCACGCAGGTAACTCTCAATTGGCAAAATATTGACGACAGTCATCCTTTTCTGATCATCTACCAAAAACTCGATCAGTCCGCGATACACACGGTTTTCGTTTTCCTGCCAATGGTATCCTTCCCCCACTGGCACGCCGAACAGAGCGAACCGATCTGTATCGAGTCGTGAACCGGAAGGAAATTGTAGTGTTTGATCGGTCTCCTGGCTCACAATTTCGATCGTTTTGGAATTCGCATTTTTATTGAATGGGAAAATCTCGAATGGTGCACGTGAAGAAAGCTGTTTGCGTTTTTTCTCAGCTTGTTCGCGCGTGCTGAAAATTTGCCAGGCAACGACATGGTATGTCACTCCAGCGTCGTCATCGCGATACACGCTGGCTGGCGAGGTATCTTCAATCTTGAGGACCTCATAACGAATTTTGCGGTCGGCGAGGAACTGTGTACTTTTGGCTGCATCATCGTAACTGCGGGTGGTGACAAACTTCAAGCGATACTCGATTTCCGGCGCGGCATCAGCAGCAATTCGCGCCCGCCAGCGGTGCCCCTTGAGCCCGCGCGCCACAAACCGCCCATTCTTGTCATAAACCGAAAACGAACCTTTGATCATAAAATCGACACTTTGGGTCTTTTCGATCAATCCAACCCGCACCATTTTGGTTTTGGCAAGATCGCCGCGTGGGGACGGAATCGGCAGGCGCACTTTGCCACAGCCAAACAAAACAATCAAAAGACCTAAGATCAGCAGCAGTTTTCGATGGCTTTCCATGTCGTCATCCAACTCGATAAGCAATTTTGAGATGAAAAAATGGTGGATTAGGGTGGTAATTCAGCGCGTCGAAGTGAGAGTATGCCAAAGCAATGTCATAATCAGACAGCATGCCGGCGAAACGATTTGCCGGCATGCTGTTCAAAACTAGAGTGCCATTATGGATTCGATTGCTGTTCTGCAAAGCAATAGAGAGTGCTTTTGGTGCGAATGTAAATGCGATCATTTTCGATCGCCGGTGTCGCATACACCTGATCCTGCAAGTCGTTGACAGCCATTGCTTTGAAGCTGCCGTCAGGCTTGGCCACCACTACTTTCCCGGAACGGCTGATGATGAAAATTTTATCATCGGCAGCGACCGGCGATGCGTAATAGGCATCACGGACATCCTGTACACGCTTTTGCGCGATCACTTCCCCAGTCTCCGCCTGGAAGGATGTGGCCCTTCCACCATCATCGACCATATAGAGAATGTCTTTATACAGCAACGGCGAAGGCAATTGCGGCACGGTCTTATGATAAGTCCAGCGTACCGCCGTCTCGGTCATATCGCCCTTTCCACCGGCTTTGATGGCGAGCATGCCATTTTTTGAATCCAGCGCTGCCTGCAGATAGGTCCACTCGGTTTCGATGACCGAACCGTCAACATTTAAATCAGCAACATCAAACCAGAATGCTTGCACAATTTTCGGGAACTCTTCGCGTGAGATCGTTCCGCTTTGGTCGGTGTCCTGCTCGCTCAGCACCTCAGTGAAAGCAGGAAGCTTCACCTGATTGCCCGGGTCGTTCAGCGGTGAACCATAGCCATTGATATACACCACGTCATCCTTCATTACCGGGGTCGATTTCATTTCGAAAGACAGACCGCGTACCCACCAAATTTTTTCGCCGGTGTCAGCGTTATAAGCAGTTAGATAAAATGAGCCCGGTACGATGATTTCTGTCGTGCCATCTTCGGCTGTGCGTAGAATGGGAGTGCAATGGCCACTTGTAGCTTCGGGACGTTTGGATTCCCATGCGAGCGAGCCATCTTTCTTGTTGAAAGCCACAATACGCGAGTCTGTGCTTTGATCGTAAACCAGCACCACTTTGTCCTTGACGAGCACAGGTGATGCGCCCATACCGTAAATGTTGTTGAACGGGCCTTGTGGTACACGCCAAAGCTCGTTGCCGTCAAAATCATAGGCGAGAAGACCATAATCCGGAATGAATACAAAGACATGTTTGTCATCGGTTGCCGGACTTGGAGAAGCCGGATTGTTGCGCGGATCAAGCTTTTCCTTGCGATCGCGCGGAGCTTCACGTCGCCACAACTCCTTACCGCTTGCTTTGTCCACGCAAATGGTGTAAAGATTTTCAGTGTCGGCAGCAGTCAAAAAGATGCGGCTGCCCGCGAGAATGGGCGATGAATGCCCTGCAGGTAGTTCGGTTTTCCACACGACATTTTTGTCCGGGCCGAATTCGAGCGGCAAGCCACTCGCTACCGCCAAACCGGATCCGTTGGGCCCGCGAAATCGCGACCAATCGTGCAGACCGAATTCCTCATGAGCGCCGGGAGTACAAGCCATTGCCAAGGCTAGCAAAACAAGCAGTCCAACGCAAAACAGACATTTGAACATATTCGTCATCCATTCCTCCTGGTAAAAGTATCATTATCTGGTTTTGATACGTTGCATGGAAAATCGAATAGCATGATACGGCTGCGGCGAGACACAGCAAAGCGAAAAGTGACGCACGTATATCCCGCAAGTAAATCGACAGCAGACAGGCACTATTCATAAAGCACAAACTGGCTATCGCGAATCGCAGCCTGCTTGCTCTTTTTGTCGGTAATGCGCACGCTCAGCAGGACCTGGCCCTTTTTTAGCTTATTGACATCGATAGACAAAAATTCCGGCGAAAACGAGCTGTTTCCCTGGCGATCGGTATTGAGAGAAACAGATGACCGGTCGCTTTTGCGGCGATCAAATGATTTGTCTTTGTCGTCCAGCCGACTGACAATATATTCAACCGAAAAGGCCGTTTCGCCATTCGCATCCAGTTTCAGATTATAGATTTCAAAATAAATGAAAACCGGATTTTTTCGGGAATAGGATTTGGATGGATTGGGAACAACCAGCAGATCATTTTTGGTAAAAAGCCCGGGCTTGGTGGCAGGTTCAATGTTAGCAGCCAGCTCAATATCGCTGATCGCCAGCTCATTTTTGCTGTAATCTGGAATTTTGATCTGATAGTCGGAGAAACCGCTGAGCAAACTGGTGCCTTGGGGTTTTAGGTGAAAACCAACGCGGTACTGTTTCGGATCAAGGTCTGTTTGAAACAGATCGATATAGGTGCGCATATCGCCCTGGTTTTGCTGATGGATGGGAATATTGACTTTTTGGGTGAGTTTGCCGAGCAGTTTCCAGTTTGGATCATGGACCGCCAGCCCCTTTTCGACTACGGCAACCATTTCGGAATCGGGCAGTGCTTTGGCAATTTCATCCAACGGGATGCCGTAATAGATTTCAAAACGGGTTTTGCCCTGTGGACCTCGAAAAGTTGCCAGGGAAATGGGCACATCCAACGGGACAACTTTGTCTTTCCAGGTATGGCGATCGGTCTCGAATCCCGTTTCGACCGATTTTTTGCTGGAGTAAATGATTTCATCCTCAAATCGAAACTGATCAGCCGGACTTGTATAGCTCATCATTTTTTGATAGGCCAAATCCCATGTCGCCCGATCGCGCACCATCTCTGGTTCGCGCAGGATTGGCGTCAACGTCCATAAATTCCCGGAAGCATTTTCATCATACAGAAAATGAAACGTCATTTCCTGATTGCGGCCGCTTTGCCAATACTTCCACGATTCATTACTCGGCACATTCGGGTTGACCGTAACCACTTTGTCATCTGGCGGCCCGTGACGCAAATAAACCAATCCTTTGTCGTTGAATTCTTCATTCAAATCATAGGCTTGAGGAAATTCAAGGTACTGCAGTTTATCGGCATTGTTGGCCCATGACTTAAAGCCGGTGTATTCGTAATTATCCTCAGCAAAAACAAAACGCCGATAGTGCTCGGCGAGGCGGACGTTGGTTTGGCTTGCCGGCAGCGGATCGCGGCTGGCCCAAAATATCCTGAAAAATGCTTTCTTGTCATCGATATTGGTCAAGGAGCGGAAATTGCTTAAATCCTCATCGCTAAAGATATATTTGGCTTCTTCGAAAACAAATTCGGCATCGATGTCATTTTGAATGTGCTCGACCGCATTCCAGTAGTAATTTTCCCCGACACGAGGCTTGTCTTGCGAAAAGGCGCTCTTCGCAAGCGCTAAGAGAATCGGTTGGATCGGCATTTTGAGCGGCTCGTTGAGCATAGCGAGATATACGGAGTCCGCAGCTACAAACTGATGGCTGCGGCGTAGTTTTTCACCGACAAAAAACGCTGCCTGTTGCCAAGGCTGTCGCTGCAACCATTCAATCGCATTGTCTTCAGATTGCGATACGATATAATGGCGATAGATGCGCAGCATTCCGATCTGCGCGGCGAGCAGGTCTGGCTTAAGTTCAAGTTGGCGCTGCGCCAGCCAAATCGCCTGGTGATATTTATCGCGATAACGCTGCAGAAGCGCATATTGATACAGTACATCGCTGAAAAGTGAATCTTGTGACAGCACATGTTCAAAATTCTTTTCGGACTTTTGATATTCGAGAAGCTTGTTCATCAGCGGGATGTTGTTGGCAAACTTGGGGCGGGTTTTTCCGATTTCCCGATAGGCAATGCCACGATAATAATTGGCGTCCAGATTATCAGGGTCACGATCGAGAACTTTGCCAAAATTGTCACTGGCATCGTCCCACTTCTCTACGTCAATCGCCAGGCGCCCCAGGCCAATGTAGGCAGGAATCAAATCCTTATCTTTTTTGAGCGCCTTTTCGAAAGCTTCTTTTGCTTCTTCAACATGTCCATCAGCATACTGTTGCTGCGCCTCTGCGAGCCACTCGTTTGCTTCGGCCGATTGACTCTGCGATAGCACCAATGCAGGGCCAGCAAAAAGCATGAAAAACACGGCCACTAAAAGTGTTAATTTTCGCATTTTATTTCGCTCCTGGGCAGCACGGCGATGGTTCGACTCGATTTTCCGCGATTGGCTGCCGTGCAAAAGGAAAACCAAGGTGCACAAACGATAAGCTATCATCACTTTGCCGGATCAATCAGCTTGTGCAAGCAGGGAACTGTTGCAATCAAATAATTTTCTACGCAAATACAAAGGAATTTTTATGGATGGACTGTGATTTCAGAAAGGTGTTCAACAACTTGGGGATTTCACTGGAATTTGTGCGACCTGCCTTAAAAAATGGCAGGTCGCATTGCAATTCGCCAACTACTTCAACAATACCATGCGCCGCATCGTGGTGAAGCCATCTGCCCGCAGCCGGTACAGATAAATACCGGAGGCGACGCGCTGACCACGCTGGTCACGGGCATCCCACTGCACTCGGTAGCTGCCTGCCGGTTGAAACGTATCCACCAGCTCGCGTACCATCTGTCCCGATGTGTTGAAAATGCTGATCTTCACGGCACTCGCCTGCGGCAACTGATAGGCAATCGTGGTCGTCGGATTGAACGGATTCGGATAGTTCTGCGACAAGCCAAATTCTGTCGGCAGTTCCGCTTCGAGTTGCTGTTCGTCGGTCAGCGCCGGTGCGCCAGTCTTCGGAAGTTGCAGCGACGAACTGTGCCCGGCAAAGCTGCTGTTGCGGTCGACGGTGATCTCTTTGGCGCTGATCGAGCCTTTGAAGATCACCGACTTGCCAATCGTCACCTTGGCATGCGGGGCGATCAATGTACAGCCAAGACGGGCACCGCCGTCAATGTCGATTTTGCCGCTGGTCGGGCTGTTAATGGTCACTTTCTCCGTCTGCAACGATGGGGAGTACTGCATCGACGCATCACGATCGAATTCCAGATCATCTTCAACGTTGATGACAATCTCGCCACCGGAGACATCGAGCGCGATGGTGGCGCGCCGGCCGACGAGGAAGTCTTTCATGCTGTAGGTGCCTGCGGTCAGTTGCAGTGTCGCGCCATCGCCGACCCGGACACGGCGGTATTCGCCGGGTTCCAGCGCCAGCACCCGCCGATCATCCACGTCGATGCGTTTTTTGCCGGTGTTGAAGTGAGGCACCGCTGGCAGCTGCATGCGCAGCACATCGGCATGTTTGTGAGAGCCGCCGGTAATCTCGCCATCGTTTTCAACTTCGTCGCCTGCAAAGGCTTCCCCTTCGATGCGATAGCCGCGCTCGATTTCGATATCATCGACGGCGTACACATTGCCGTAATGCACGCTGGAATGGCGCCGTCCACTATCAAACTTGATATCATTATTTGCATGCAGGTTGCCGTAGGTCTTGCCTGAAGTACGAATGAGAATATCTTCCTTCGCCAGCAGGACAAAATCGTCAGGTTGCTCAGCCTGGCCACTCCCCGTGCCCTGAATAGCAAACGTGTACGGATTTTCATCCGCATCGTCGTTGGCGATGCTCACCGTCGCCGCGCGCAGGCCGATGGCACTTGGAGCAAATTCAATCGTGAACGTGGCGCTGCCGCCGCTGGCTGCTAACGGGCTAGTGGGTTGCGTTGTCACGCTGAAGTCGCTGGCATGGCTGCCGCTAATACTGACGATTGGCGAGCCGGTCAGATTGAGTTCCGCGCTGCCGCTGTTCAAAATCGTGAACGTGCGCGAGACAGTACCACTCGACACATCCGCGCCGCCAAAGTCCGTGTCGTCCGTTGCAGATGGCGTGGCATCGTTATTTTGAATGGACGCTCCGTTGCCCTGCACATCGATTTCAGCCTGGCCACTCCCCGTGCCCTGAATAGCAAATATGTACGGATTTTCATCTGCATCGTCGTTGGCGATGCTCACCGTCGCCGTGCGCAGGCCGATGGCACTTGGAGCAAACTCAATCGTGAACGTGGCGCTGCCGCCGCTGGCTGCTAACGGGCTAGTGGGTTGCGTTGTCACGCTGAAGTCGCTGGCATGGCTGCCGCCGATGGTCACGATTGGTGAGCCGGTCAGATTCAGTTCCGCGCTGCCGCTGTTCAAAATTGTAAACGTGTGTGACATTGCGCCACCGGTCACATCAATGCTGCCAAAGTCGGTGTCGTCTCCTGCAGATGGTGTGGTATCGCCACTTGGAATGGAAGTTCCGTTGCCTTGCACATCGATTTCGGATTCCAGCACGATCACCGAAATGTTGTCAATTCCAAATTCATCGCGACTGCCGCTGCCGCCAACATCATCGCTTGTCCATTTCAAATAAAGATATTCACTGTTGTCGACATTTAATCCGGTTAGCGCGAAAGACCGCGAGACAGATTGCCAGACAGGTGCAGCATCCGAGGCCTCCGGAGTAGTAAAATCCGCCATAGCCACGGGTGAATAATTGACATCATCGACCGAGAAAGAAAAATTCATCGAATTTGAGCGGTCATTATCATTATAGTAGCGTATGAAATAGGAAACGTGAATCCGCTCAACCAGCCCGCCATTGTTTTGAATCCGCAATACAATCTCACCTGGAGTAAAGTCCGTGCCGGTCGGTTGCACGCCTAAAATGTTATTGCCCGCGCCAGAATCAAAAGCATAAACGCCTCCGGTTGCCGAACCGCCTGTGCTGAATCCGCGCGCAAAATCACCCGAGGTGAAACTGCCGCCGAAGGTACCATCACCATCGCTGAGACCGGAAATGCGCCAGACATCCGAATCCAACTCGCCAGCAGAAGGTGCAGCAACAAAACCTGCTCCTTGAAAGGCATCGAAATTTTCATTAAATGGAAAAGTTGCTTGAGAAAAAACAGGACCGCTCCACCAAAGCAGAATAAGTAGAAATCCCCACCCTGATACGTTTGCAGAAATCAGACGTGAATACCGCATAGTACACCCCATTTTTAATTGTGGAATTTGAGCATCCGTGCACATTAGTTAAGCACCCCCCTGGCGCTAATCCAGCCTGGCAGACTTCAATGGAAAATTGTTCGGATAGATTGGATTTGAACCGCCCCAGTTAAAGCCCCCGCAGCTTGTAAATGGCTTGCATCTTCGCGAGTGTCATGACAGACCTTTAAAATCGGATTCGATTTCCTGCAGGCAGCACCCGCATTTTTGCATGCCAACTTAAAATAGCTTTTATGTCAAAGCAAGGCAAGCAAAGAATCACCAATATTTAGTCTGTGAATCAGCGGTCTGCATTTCTCTTTGTGTCAGAGTTTGCAGAATTTGCGCATATTTTAACGAATTTCCATTCTCATCTTCGCGTATCTGCTGTCATGTCCGTATAATAAAATGTCTCAAAATTTGTGTAAAAAAATGCAGCGGCAGAGATGGTCGTTTTCTCCCATTGCGCTATGCATATCTTCAACCACCATTATCACAAAATCTTGATTTTTCCTATCGTTACGGAGGTCTCAACATGCCGATTTCACGGATAGCATTTCTCGATATCATGGAATTTGATTCGGGGGAAGCATTCAGAGGTGCAGTATTGCTGACAGAAGAGCAAACCGTGCCACTGGAATTTTACCTCACTGATCCACTGCGACCCAATCCGCTGCAAAGGCTGCTTTATGGGGCCATCTTTGAAGAATACCTGAAGTTTGAAGTTTTCGGCAAGCCACTGCTTAGCAATCTGTCCACAAGGCCAGACATTGTCCTGGTTCGCGAGAGCACGCTTCTGCACCTGGTCGACGTCAGCGAAATTCCGCTGGGATTGATTACGCCGAACAACACCGTCGAACATCTTGTATGCGATAAAAGCTATGAAGACAAAATTCTTAAAAAAGAAATTGACGCGCTGACAGAAGGTCACAATTTTTACGAGCCATTCGAGCGCATCGTTTCGGCGGTGACCCAAATCCATAAACAGCAAGCGAACGGCAAAAAATAGTTTTTTCCGAAATACTGTGAAAACCCCTCATTAATACACATGTTTAAGCTCAAGGCGCATAAATCATTCGTCAAATATTTTGTCCCGGTGCGGCGTACTGCTATACGCAATTTCCCGATCGCTGCGACTAAAGTGCGGATGTACAAATTTCCACTTCTGAAATTGACCGCTCCGGGAGTCGACGAGCTGAATGGTTTGCATTTCAGCCAACTCACTATCAAGCTGCGTTTTTGGACAAAGCGATTTTTTAGCCTTGCCAGTCCTTCGGTTCATTCCCGTTTCGAAAGTGCCTTTCGGTATCAGCTGAAAAAATATGGCATCGATGTAGAGTATGATTTTGAATATTATATGTATGACATGGCGCTTGGCTATGATGGCCAGTCCATGAAAATTGAAACCATTCTACCAAGGCCAAAAGTGCACGGACAGCCTGGCTGGAACCAGGGCTATCGCTTCAAGCTCAAAAAAATCGATCCAGTCATCGCGCAACAGCAAGCGCTTTCGGTGCATGGCACCCACGAAGCGCCGGCAGCGCTGACTTTTCCTCCACTTAAAGCGAGCGCGCCCACCGAATTGCTCACTTCAAAAAATACGATCACGGCCTCGCCATTTGCTGCAATCGATGCGTTGAAGCGCGACGCATTTGCCGCGCCATTTTCAGTCTTGCAGAATGAAAGCGTCCAAAAAATCAACGACATCCAATTACAAAGCAAGCAAGCTGAAGCTTCTTTCTCCCCCCTGCGCGTTCTCAGAATTCACCATTTCGACTACGGCGCTATGGAAGGTGCCGATCAGGAGAACCCTAATCATTCAACTTCGGATGAATCTGTGAAAGCCAGCACAGCAGAAATTGAAGCGCCTGAGAAACCGCCAAAGCAAATCACCCCCCCTTCGGATTAAAAGATTCTGCCAAACCACACGCAAACGCATCCTCACGTGTGTCCCTCAAAAATCTTGCAACCAATTCCCGCCCCAATAGTCCATATGTTCATCCGGCGAATCGTGTCGACCCTACTATACAAGGAAAATAAATTCTCATTGTACCGCTGGATTGCAAGGAAGATGTATTTTACAATTTTTCAATACATTTTGATTGCTTTTTTGCCTTATTTTGTTTAATGCTTGCAGCGCCTGTAAATTCAGTATTTTCCAACTTCCATAAAGGCTATTTTTTTCAGCAAAACGTGCAAAGAATTTCAACCGCCAAAAAATTATCTATTTTGTCATATTTTATCAAAATGAGGAGGTCTGTCATGCGCTAACGTTGTTGTTTTGGCTTTGTAGGTTGTACCTAAAGAGAGTAATTGTTCCCTGGGGAAAAAGTCAATTGATCAGAGGAGGCTAGAAAGATGATGAAAAATGCTACGCGCCGTTACAAGACTATTTGCGGCCTGGCAGTGCTGACCTTGTTCATGTTGCTAACAACAGGAGCATTCGCACAAACCACTGGCAAAATCGCCGGTACCGTGACTGAGTCAGGTTCGAATGATGGACTTGCTGGCGTTAACGTGATCATTGAAGGTACCACACTCGGTGCTGGTACTGACGCTGAAGGCCGGTACTTTATTATCAATGTGCCACCCGGCACATACACCGTCCGCACTTCTTATATCGGTTACAAAACCGTTCTGAAGAACGACGTCAAAGTGAGCGTTGGCCAAACCACGCCGCTGGATTTCACCCTTGAAACGACTGTGATTGAAGGTGAAGAAGTCGTCGTTTCTGCAGAAAGACCTCTCGTTGAAAAGGATTTAACTGTTTCGGTATCGAACTACGATGCCAGCGACCTGCAGAACAAGCTGCCGGTTGCGAAAGTGACCGAAATCCTTGAAACCTCACCCAGCTTCTATCGTGGCTTCATTCGTGGCGGTAGCAAGCAGGAAACAAAAGTTCTGGTTGACGGTGTTGACGTAAGTGACACCTATTTTTCCGCAGGCCAGGGCTCCTACGGCCGCGATCCAGGCCACCCCTACCAAAACAATCGTCCAACGGATGATAATGACAATGCTGGTTTGACGGTTTCAGCAACAGCACTGCAGGAAATCAACGTTTTCGCAGGTACATTTAATGCTGAATATCCGGCAGCCACCGCAGGTATCGTCAACTCCGTTACCCGTGAAGGCGGCCGCGAATTCGCCTTCAGCCTGTTCAACAGAACGCAGGCAACTTCCGGTAACAAGCATCAAGGCACCAATGTTTATCATGATGCCGATCTTTATTTTGCCCTTCGTGATGAATACAATGCCAGCGACAATCCGGATGTGAACGCACGCGGTGAGTTGTTTACCTGGACACCCGAGATTGCTCGTCAGGAATACAATTACGATCCCGATACCGGTGAATCACTCAGCCGCTCGCATGAAACCAACCTTTCGTTCAGCGGCCCGCTGGGTTCAAAGGGTAGCTTCTTTATTACCGGACATTACAACAAAAATGTCGCGCCATTGCCTTTCGAATATGCGAAGCATGTTGGCGGTAGTATCAAGCTGGCCTACAATCTAACCCCATCCAGAAAGCTGACGGCCATGTTCCAGTTGAACGATGGTGGTGAGCTGTTCAATTTTTCCAACAGCAAATTCAACCCACGCTACAAATTTTATGCGCAAGGCGCCCCTCGCTACAAAGATCTCAACACCCTCGGTTATCTGAAATACACCCATGCGCTCAACGCCAATACCTTCTTTGAAGTACAGGCATCCCGTACCGGTATCACCAGTAGCCACGGCTATTCGGATGACAACGGCAACGGTATTGTCGAGTTCGGCGAAGAAGGCGATTTTATCGATTTCGATAACCTCGATGAATACATCTACTATGTTGGCGGCACCGCCACCACCGATGGCAACGGTTACGATCCAAACAACCCGAACCGTCGTGTGTTCTTCTCAGCGACCATCAATCCGCAAGATGCATGGCCAGCAAGGTTGAACCAGATCGAGTATTCGTACAATGGTTTCAATGTCAATGGCAACTATCTTTCCGCCTATCCACAGGTGCTCTACAACAAGTACGACCGCAACAAGTTTACGGTCAAAGCAGACGTCACCAGCCAGGTCAATTTCAACCATCAAATCAAGGCTGGTATTAGCTACACACGTCATGACATCAACATCAACTCCCTGCAATCAGAGTTGGGTGGTTCCGGTACGACCTACCCGATGTCGAAATTCCACGTCAACCAACTCGATTTTGCACCGCAAGAAATTGCAGCATACATCCAGGATAAGGTTGAATACGAAGGCTTGATCTTCAACATCGGCTTGCGCGTAGACGGTTTTAATAACGATACGCAAAAATTCGTCAATGATTTCGATCCCTACAATCCTGTCCGCGATGCAGACAACGTCCTGACCTTTATCGATCCTGTACGCGGTGAAGATGTCGGATACAATTTCTACCTGAGCCCGAGAATTGGCGTATCGCATCCGGTGACGAATAATTTTGCGATGCACTACTCGTTTGGCCGCTTCTTCCAGTATCCGCACTATTCTACTCTGTACACCGATTACAATTTCACCGATTATTCACAACCGACCTACTTCTCGGTTCGTCCGGATCAAGATCCGATTCGCTCGATCAACTACGAAATTGGTGGTCAATACTCAATCAGCAACAACTATCTGTTGAATGCAACTGCGTATTACCGCGATGTGCAGAACACCCAACGCTCCACGTACTCGGTTTCCGTGGCAGACGGAGCGCCTGTTAACTTGTCGACCACCTGGGGTTACTCCGATGCGCGTGGTATCGAACTTGAGTTGAGCAAGCGTCCAGGCAAATGGTGGGGCGGCCGCATTTCCTATGCTTATTCATACATTAAAGTTGCCGTCGGGGCAGGCGCAAACGATATCCAAACGACCTTCGTCGCTGGCGACAGCTCCAACTACACTTCCTTGCCCTGGGATGAGTTGGAACGCATTGGTTCCCGCGAACGCAATGTTCTGGTAAACCAGGATGCAACCAATATCATCTCCGGTGGTTACGACAGACCGCATCGTATCAATGGTACGCTGCAGTTGTTCATGCCTGCTGACATCAATGCTACTTTCCTTGGTGAGTGGAGCTCAGGCTTCTACTATCAATTATCAGCCAATGATACCGATCCGTTCTTTGATCGTGGCGACAACCTCGAAGTTGGTCCTTCGACCTTCTTTGTAAACGCCAGACTGTCAAAGTACTTCCAGGTCGGCAATCTCGGTTTTGAATTGTTCGGTGAAGTGCGCAACCTGTTTGATCGCACCAACATCCGCTCGATTTCTCCCGGCAGAGATCAATCCATGGATCGTCAGATTTGGGAATCCGGTCGTATGGACGCCACCACTGGCGCACAGTTGACCGAACCTGAAACCGATCCTGAAGGCGATTACCGCATACCGACCGACCGTTACGGCAGATTGTTCTACCTGAACGCTCGTGAATGGTACATCGGTGTCAACTTCAATTTCCGGTAGAAATGACTATTTATGCTCTATGTCATTCTGAGGGGCGAAGCGACGAAGAATCTCTGAATCTATCCAAAAACAAGATTCTTCGCTGAGTTTATCCTGAGTATAATCGAAGGGCTCAGAATGACAAAAGTACCTAAAGAGAGAAAAAGAATGACTATAAATTTTAGAGGAGCAAATATGCTGAGAGAAAGAACAGCAATGCTAACCGGAGTCTTGATGTTGATCATTGCTCTGGTTCTCCCCTCACAAGCGGAAGATCCATACGGCAACGGTGTGCTGGTGGGTGGCAATACCTGGGGAGCATACAGACCGCCACATATCAACAATGGCCAATTTCTGTATCCTGGCGCATTGAACAACAACTTTGTGACCCGGGGCGATGGCGCGTTGACCTATGGTAACTACATTTTCTACCAAGGTCGTCACATCAGCAGCCCGCTTTTTGGCAATCCAGGATTTAGCTGGCCTTCAGGTAAGTTCATCGGCGATGCCTTTAACGGCGTCATGGGAGCAACGGTATTCGATCCGAGCCCGGAATTCAGAGCAGCCAATGAGAAAAACTTTGAATTGGCTCCTGCCGACGAGCGTGAGTACCATTATTCGATGCTGAAATATTCCGAAAGAATCCCCGGCGCTGGCGACCCGGCACGTGATTTCATCAATCCCGGCGGCAAAGGCCTGGATGGTGGCGGCATGGTCTGGAAAGATGACACCAAAGGCATGCAGTACTACGAAGCCGGCTGGCCAACCAATGTCGGTATCGATGTGAAATTCAAGGTGACCGCTTTCACCACACCTTGGGGCAATCTCGATGATTTCCATCTGATCGAAGTTGAATTCCACAACACCGGTGAAGCCGATATCGATGGTGATGGTACGGTTGACCTGACCAATAACACCATTAAATCTTTGGCGATGAACCATGGCCCGACGGGCAACCAATGGCGCATGACGATGAATGCAAGCGGTGGCCGCCGCTATGCGACCGGCACCTATCGTGGTGTCATTCATGACGCAACGCCAGACGAAAACAGCTCGCCCTGGAATTACTCGGCACACGTTACCGGCGCACGCGACACCAATACCCAAACCCTGCCGGGCGTTGGCAACACCCAGGCTGGCAACTGGTACTACATGGATGTCATTCATGGCTGGACCTGGCTGGGCGCGAAGAAAGTCGATGAAAACGGTTTGATTGCCGGTGACAAAAACCTGGCGTTCAAAAACTCGGCTGGTGAAGAAGTTGTACCTGCTGTCGGCGAAGGTGATCGCCGTGGCTGGTTCTCGCTGCAAACCACCACCGATGCTCGCATGAACAACAATGCCATGGGCTATCATCTTGCTTCAATCGGCCAATTCTTTGTCGATGGCGGCAAGACCCGCTCCAACTCACCTGACGCACTCGATTTCTCGCCGAATCCGAATCTGTTCCAGAGCGGCACACCTGGTGATGAAACTTCATTTGTTGTTAAAGATGATCCATCATCCTGGTCTATGCCCGACGGCGCCTTTGAATTCGTTCCGCCAGTCAATTCCTGGCGCGGTATCAACCTTTCCGCACCAAATCCAATTTCATCGACTGGTTTGAGCGAACCCACTGAAGTCGGCTTGCTCAGAGAAGGTTATACTGTTTTTACAGACTTTGATAAAACCCAACAATCATCCATGGGTCCTTTTGCTCTTGAACCGGGCGAAACCATTCGCTGCTACTTTGTACAGGGCTGGGGCTTCCGTCTGACCGGTTTCCGCCAGGCTTTGAAGGCAGCTCGTACCGCCTACTCCTCAATTCAGAATGGTACCACCGGTGAAGTTGCCGATCCGGGTGCACCTGCTGTGCCGGAAATCGCTATTGCAGGCTCTCCGAACGTGAAGCCGATGGTGATGTTCAACACAGTCGACGGCGCTGATGGCTATAAAATCTATCGTTCCCGTGCCTGGCCGAAATACAATCCCTGGGAAGATGGTTTGCCATACGAAACATCGTACTGGAAAACCATGACCCCTGGTGCAGAAAATCGCCCGGCTCCGATTCCAATCAACCCGATGTTGGACACCTCCAACCCGAGCTTGATTGATGTCGACGGCGAATATTGGGGCCCGTATGTGCTGCTGAAAACCATCAGCAACGCAGAACTGGAACAATATCGCAATCCTCGCACCGCAGATGCCGGCTCGTTCCCATATGCTTACGAGGATAATGAAGACGCCTTCACACTGCCAGGTCAGACCTTCTGGTACTATGTGGCTTCCTATAAAAACAGCCGCCCCGGTGCACCATACGATCAGCTCGAAGATGGCGGCGTCAACTGGATCGAAAGCGGCAAGGTCAATTTCAATGGCCGCAGCGGTGAGTGGACTGGCACCTGGCCAAACACGCCAAATCACGCTTACTATCCAGGTTCAGACGATCCGGCAGGTCAGAGAGCAGTCGGCGTGCCGTTTGTGAACATCTCCCGTCCGGTTGAAGCGGCTTCGCTGGCATTGGATCGTGTGAACATCGTTGTTCGTCCGAATCCATACAAGCGCGTCGCCTTCCACGATGTCGGCACTGAACACAAAATTCTTTTTGCAAACTTGCCTGCCAAGGCAACCATTACCATTCTCGATGTATCCGGTCAGATCATAGATCGCATCGAATATTCTGCCCCTACGGCTGAAGACGGCACCTATTTCTGGAACATGTTCTCGAAAGACGGTACGGAAGTGGCCAACGGTATGTATATTTGGGTTGTCGAGCACGACCGTGGTGTTGAGAAGGGTATGTTAGCGATCCTGAGAAATTAATTCTATTTTGCTTTGGAAAAACACCTAATTGTTAAAATCCAAATGCATGCTTTTTCAAGGAGAATACAAATGCAAAAAAGAACATATATCACAGCATCGCTCACTATCCTTCTCGTGCTTGGCATGAGTGTGATGGGCTTTGCACAAAGAAAAACCGGCTTGAACGGCGCGACGTTCTTGAAAATCGGTGTAGGTGCGCGCCAGATTGCTCTGGGTGCGGCAGCTACCACCCTGCAAAATGGCGGGCCGAATATGATGTTTTGGAACCCGGCAGGTATTGCCGGTACTGAAGGTACCAGCATTGCTTTGAACCACAACCGCTGGCTGCTGGAAATGGATCACAATGCTTTTGCAGTGACCCACAGCCTGGGCGAAGCTGGCGTGATCGGTGTTGGTCTGATTCACATCGGTCTTGGCGACATCGTTGCCGACCGTGATGTTGCGCCAACCGCTGATTTGGAACCGCGGCAAGCTGACAAAGCAACTTCGTCGACCTTCAGCTTTTACGATATGGCTGTGAATGTGAGCTGGGCGCGTCAGTTTTCTGACAAGCTCGCTCTCGGTGCCAGCATCAAAATGATTCGCGAAAAAATCGACGACCAGGACGCCAGCTCTATCGCAGGCGATTTTGGTGTAACCTATAATGTTGGTTGGAGAGGCCTTGTTTTCGGCGCTGCGATGACCAATCTCGGCGGCGACCTGACCTACTATCAATCCGGCGCACCTATTCCGCTGACGTTCTCGATCGGCGCTTCGGTAGATCTGGCAAAGCAGGAAAATTCTGTTGTTGTCGGTATGCTGGATGCCACCAAACGTCAGGACAGCGAGCAAATGTTTTTCGGCGCGCTGGAATGGACCATTCTGGATCAGTTCCAGCTTCGCGGCGGATACAAATTCGGCTATGCCGGCAGCAAGGACAATTTCGAAGTCAACACGACGGATGAAGGCCTGTCCTTCGGCGGCGGTTTGAATTTCGATTGGGGCGGCAGCAACCTGCAACTGGACTACGCCTTTACGGAATTCAACGTGCTGGATAACACACATCGTTTTTCTCTGAGTCTCAATTTCTAGCTGACTCGTGATTCTCTAACAGGAAACTGGCGTTGGTTCTTTTGGGGCTAACGCCAGTTTTTTTTTGCCAGTTCTCGGTCAAAAAGGCTTTGTAAAACGGTCATGTTTCCGTATTTTCCAAGCATATTTTAATATCGAACTCAGGTGCCTTTTATCAGCATTCCATTATTGAGAACGCTACCGAAACGCGATGCATCAGTCGCCATTTATGATCCAAAAGCAAAATGAGAATCCATAACCTGGATGGTAATGACATGATGAAATCACTCAAAGCGATTCAAAGCGTTGCCTATCTCGCGCTACTGTTTACCTCGACTGCACAAGCCCAGCAATACTCACAGCAAATCATCGGCTCCGGTATGGATTTCGCTGTACGCGGCCACGGCGTCGCTGCCGCTGATTATGACAACGATGGGTACATCGATCTCTATTTTGTCACTAAAAATGTCAACTCGAATAACTCAGGGGGCGCTCCCAATTTTTTGTTCAGGAATCTCGGCAATGGTACCTTTATTGATGTGGCAAAAGCAGCCGGCGTCGTAGGTATCATCGATACAGTCTACTCCGGCAGCCAACGCGTCAACATCAATTATGGCGCATTTTGGGCAGACTTTGATAATGATGGGGATGCCGATCTCCTTCTTACCAACAAGGGCATGAATGAGCTGTACGAAAATAATGGTGATGGCACTTTTCGTGACATCACCAAGGCATCCGGTCTCGGCGAACGCTATCGGGAAAGCACCAGCGCTGCCTGGTTTGACTACGATTTGGATGGCGATCTTGACTTATACGTCAGCAATTACGGCCTTTATGGCCTAATCCTGAGCGCAAAAAATGAATTCTATCAAAACAACGGTGATGGCACGTTCACGGATATCACCGACATGGCCGGCGTCGGTGGCGCGGAGGAGAACGCCAGCCAGCGCATCCAGTCGGACTGGACCTATACCACGTTGATTGTCGATGTCAACGAGGATGCCTATCCGGATTTATATTGCATCAATGATTTTGGTGGCAACATCCTGTTTGTCAATCAGCAAGATGGAACATTCAAAGAAGCCACAGGCGAGTACAGGCTCAGCGATCCCGGTCATGGTATGGGAGGTGCATTGGGCGATTTTGATAACGACGGCCACTTTGATATTTATGTCACCAACATCGAAGATGGCTACGCTGAATGGAACAGGCTATTCAAACACCAACCCAATAAGCAATATGAAGACATTTCCCCTTCAGTCGGTACGGCGTTAGCGTATTGGGCATGGGGTACGGAATTCTTTGATTACGACCTCGACGGCTGGCTGGATTTGTTTGTGGTAAACGGTCAAAACGGCGAGCCGATGAAGAATGCCTTTTTCCGCAATCGCGGCGATGGTACATTTGAGGACATTGCCGAACAAACCGGCACCAACAGTACAGCTGAGGCACGTGGTTTATGTATCGCTGATTTTAACAACGACGGCAGACTCGATATTTTTGCATCAAATTATTATACCCGCGCGCACTACTACATCAACACCGCGCAAGGTGGCAATTATCTGAAAATCAACCTCACTGGCACGCAAAGCAATCGCGATGGCTATGGGACAATCGTCTCTGCTGAGGCAAACGGTCGCTCCTTTTATCGCATCAACGATGGCATCCACTACCTCGGTCAATCGAAACGGCCGGTGCATTTTGGCCTTGGTGACGCAACGACCATTGATCGCCTGACAGTGAAATGGCCTTTGGGACTGGAACAGCAATTTACCAATATCGCGGCAAATAGAACGATAGCCATCACCGAAGGCAGTGACGAAATCCGCGAGGTGGTCACCAGCATCCAGAGTAGCACAGACTCACAGCCTGGCAATTATTCCTTACAAAGTTATCCAAACCCGGTTCAAATCGGTGCACACATCGAAATCAATTTGCCACAACGCGAGCATGTGCGTGTCGAAATTTATGATATATTAGGCAAAAAAGTCCGCTCGATTGCGCAGGAACAATTGTCTGCTGGCAACCACACGCTGCGCTGGGAAGCGGTTGACGATGCAGGTCAGCGCCTGGTCAATGGCGTTTACTTCATCCGCGTACAAACAAATACAACTCACTTTTCAAAAGCAATTCTTGTAGTAAAATGAAACGTATTGAAAGTTTTAAGATTGAATTGAATGTGTCGAATGTGTTGTTAAGGTGTAAGACTGTTGATGGCCCCATTTTGTGTGCCCTGTTTTTCATAGGGATAGTTCTGATCTCGCTGACATTCGCTGGTTGTGAGCATCAGAAACCGCTTTCCCCTGCCGACGAAACGCCACAAATCGATACGACGTTGGAATTGGCGGATTTCAAATCGGCGCAAGATTGCGCCCAGTGCCATCCAAATCATTTTTCGGAGTGGTCAGGTTCCATGCATGCCTATGCGGCGCTCGATCCGGTTTTCCTGCAAATGCAAAAAATGGGTCAGCAGGAAACAGGCAATGAGCTCGATCAGTTTTGTGTGCAGTGCCACTCCCCTATCGCCAGCAAGCTGGAGCTGACGCCACCGAATTATGAAAACAGTGCTGTACCAAAATTAGTGCTGGAAGGAATCAGCTGCATGGGATGTCACGCTGTTTCCGAAGTAAAATCGGCGAAGAATGCGGATATCAGTTATAATCCGGCTGGCGTAATTTATGGCCCACTTTCAGATCCGGCAGCAAATGGTTTCCACGAATCGGCGTATCATCCAAATTTTGACAACAGCGATTTGTGCAGCGCTTGCCACAATGTGATCAATGCCCGGGATGTGGTCATCGAGAATACTTTTGGCGAATTTGAGACCAGCCCTGCTGCAGCACAAGGCCAGCAATGCATGGACTGTCATATGCCAGTCTATCGTGGCCAGGCAGCGACGGGCGGGCCCGAACGGGATGTCCATCGCCACTATTTTGTCGGTGTCGATCTGGCATTGATCGACTTTCCGGACAGGGATCGACAATTTAACATGGTGAAGGAACTCCTTCGGTCTGCTGCGAGTATTGCTGTTGAAGTTCCACAAAGCACCCGCGCCGGAGACTATTTTCCAATCACCGTTCGGGTAACGAATCAAACCGCCGGACACAATTTGCCCAGCGGCGCGACCGCCGACAGACAGATGTGGCTGGCAGTTACCCTGACCGATAAAGGCACCGGCGAAATCATCTATCAATCCGGGCATCTGGATGCTAACGGAGATTTAATGGATCGCCACAGTGAGATCAGACCTAATGGCGACAAAGACCTGATCCTCTGGTCGCAGCAAATGGTTGGCACTTCGGGCGAAGACGTCTTTTTTAGCTGGCAGGCGTATGAGGAACGCACGGTGACGATTGCGCCGCTGCAGACAGTTGCGCCGGTTTACGATCAATTTTTGCCAGCCAGTTTGGTTGGGCCATTGCAAATCGATGTCAAATTGCGTTTCCGGATGTTTCCGCCCTTTATTTTGCGTAAAGTCGATTTGCCTGACCTTGCTCAACAGCTTCGCATCATCGATATGGACGAATGGTCACAGGAAATTCCGGTTAATTAATCTAAATGTGCCCTGCGAAAGATCGGATATTTCTGGATAATAGCTGGCCATGATCCTGTCAAGCTGAGCGCAGCTGAAGCCTGTTTAAACAGACTTAGGCTTCATCGACTTTGCTCAACCTGATATAGTATGACTTCATTCTCATAGAAAAAAGATAAAACATTTTCAAACAATTGTATCAACCAAAGGAAATAAAACCAATACATTATGAAAGCACCGATTCGTTCTGCCCTCTGGGTCATCGTTGTCGTGATTGCGGCAGTTGTCGCCTTTAGCATCTACCGCGAGAGTTACCAACCTGATGATCTCAAATTTGATCTATTGCAAAGAAACATAAAACTGAATACCAGCGATGGCAAGGAATTGGACGCCGTCATATCGGTTCCCATTCATGCCGATAGCACTGGCAAACCTGAAGTTTATCCCGGCGTGATATTGCTTAGCCCGTACCTTGAATCCGGGCAGGTCTACGGTACTTTACCGGCAATGCTGGGACGCAAGGGCTTGGCCGTATTGACGGTAAACGCGCGCTACTCCATCGGAGAAGATAGCCTGGCTTTTATGAACCCGGACGACATTGCGAATTTGCCACTGGATGCTGAAGCCGCTATCGAATTTCTCGAAGATTCGCCCCATGTGGATGCCCGCCGCATCGGAATGCTGGGGACAGGTTTAACGGCACGTGCCGCCTTATTGGGCGCTCATAATCGAAAAAACATCAAAACCATTTCGTTGGTTTCCGCTGCCCTGGACGAAGCTGGCATGGAAGTCGTGCGCAACGATTCCTTCCGGCCACTGCTGATTTTGGTCAGCATTTCCGACGGACCCGCAGGTGGACAAGCCAAAGAGATTTTAGCCGCCAACAACAATCCGCAAAGCAAAATTGAGTCCTATTTCGGTGCTGGCGAAGACAGCGATATCTGGCGTGCGACAACGTCCACCGAAATGAGTCTGTTGATTGCAGACTGGATGCAAACACAACTCTCAAAAAGCGAACAGTAAAAAGGGTGAGCAAAGATGCATAAAATGAATCCAATGATTCGCATTGCAGGTTGCATCGGCGGCATATTATTGCTTTTCATCAACCATGTTGTAGCGCAGACAACACCGGTTGTGGACGTCGATGTTGCCCAGTTCAAATCGTTCCAGCCCGGCTTTACCAAGCTCGAAATCTACCAGGGTGTTGAACGCAAAAGTCTCAACTACAAAACCGAATCAGGCAAATTTATCTCGCTCTATCGGATTGAAACAGAGATTGCAGGCAGCGATTTTTCTGCAAGGCTCGATGCAATCGTTGGCTCGGATACGGTTTCCAGTGTCGCACAAGTGCGTGCCGGCCAGCGCTTCGTCTATGCCACCAGTGGCGACCTGAAACCTGGCAATTACAAACTCACAACGACCGTTTTTGATGATGTTGCCAAAACCAAATCCGCAGAAACGATTCCTCTGGAAATCCGTGACATCTCCGCCTCTTCGCTGCTGATGAGCGACATTCAACTGGCAACGGATATTTCAAAGGCAGATGCCACGCCCAGTCAATTCGATAAATATTCGCTGCGAATCACGCCAAATGTACAATCATCCTATGGCGACGATCTCGAAACGTTCTGCTTTTACGCCGAAGTTTACAATTTAGCCTTCGATGCAGAAACAAACGGTTCCTATCGCGTCAATTATATCATTGAAGATTTCGAAGGCAATACGCTTTTTAAAATTCCCGGCAAATCCAAACCCAAAAAGAATGCCGATGCCGTTGTCTATGTCTCATTTGACATTTCAAGTCTGCCTACCGGGCAATATCAGTTCAAAGCGGAAGTTTTTGATGAAGACATAGATAGCAGCGCCGTTGCCATCAAGCCATTCAATGTCTATCGCAATCAGGAAGCGATGGCCATGCAAGTCAATACCGAACGCAATATTTACAGCTCCATAGATGAGCAGGCGATCGACAATTATATCACTCAAATCGAGTATATTTGCACAGAAGATGAGAAGCGTCTCGTCAAAGAGCTAAGCTTGGAGGGCAAGCGCGAATTTCTCATCAACTTCTGGCGCGACCGCGATCCAACCCCGGGTACGCCAAGAAATGAATTCAAGGAAGACTACATTTTGAGATTGATGAAGGCAAGAATTCATTTTTCCTATGGGGACGTGGAGGGCTGGCGTTCTGACCGCGGGCGTATTTTGCTGATCTATGGCACACCGGAGTTTATCGATCGGGAGTACAAAAGTTCGCGCAAAAACGGCTACGAAATTTGGGAATACCACGAACTACGCGGCCAGGGTACGCATCAATTTATCTTCATCGATACCAACGAAAATTCGTCCTACCCGCTCATTCACTCCACGTTCCGGGACGAGATTCAAAATAGCGAATGGGAAAACTATCTCTACAAATGAACGGATGCTGCCTCACCGCTTTTGCGAACAGGATCGCGCACGGCTCACTCTTTGCCAACCGACACTTCTCTCCCCTGCTGATGGCGACGCTTTTGATAGTCGGCTGCCAGCAGCAGGGCGAGCAAAATGTTGAAAATGACTCGCAACAGACCAGCTATTTGACCGATATTTCCGAGCAGGTCAAGCTCGATTTCGTCCACAATCCCGGCGTGGACGGCAGCTATTTTATGCCGGAAAGTATCGGCTCGGGTGCGGCATTTCTCGACTACGACAACGATGGCGATCTCGACATTTATCTCATCAACTGTGCCTGGCATAGCGAGCAGGCTGCAACCACTCCCCCTCTGCGGAACCAACTTTTTCAACAGCAAACCGATGGTACCTTCATTAACGTAACAGCGGAAAGTGGACTCGGTGATACGGGCTATGGTATGGGTGTGGCCGTCGGTGACATCGACAACGACGGATTTGTGGATGTCTATATCAGCAATTACGGACCGGATGCACTGTACCGCAACAATGGTGATGGCACCTTCTCGAATATCAGCAAGAGGGCAGGCATTAGCAATCCTGCGTGGAGTTGCTCGGTGATTTTTATCGACGAAAACCGCGACGGCTACCTCGATATTTTTATCACCAATTACATCGTGTACGATCCCGCGATTGACTGCACCGACCGCGCTGGACGTATTGACTACTGCGGGCCCGGTAACTCACCCGGTGCACCTGATGTATTATATCGCAATCTCGGCAACGGCACGTTTGCTGACATTTCTCTGTCGAGTGGCATTGGCAAAGTGGAATCTGTCTCGCTGGGTGCTGCCAGCGCTGATTTTAACAATGATGGCTATGCTGATATCTATGTTGCCAACGATGGTCAGGAAAATCAATTGTGGATCAATCAGAAAAACGGCACATTCACCGATGTTGCGACAGCAATGGGAGCCGCAGTCAACAACGTTGGCCGGCGTGAAGCCGGCATGGGCATCGCCATCGGGGATGTGGATGGCGACCTGGACGACGATATATTTTTGACCCATCTGCGCACAGAAACCAACACGCTTTATCGCAATGAAAGCGATGCGCTTTTTGTGGACGCCAGCACCCCTTCAGGTCTCGCAGGGCCCAGCTTGCCAATGACCGGCTTTGGCACCGGCTTTTTCGATTTCGATCTCGACGGCGACCTTGACCTGGCGATCGTCAATGGCCGGGTGACACGCGGCACCCGTATGATTGAGCACGATCCACCACAACTCTGGGACGATTATGCCGAACCCAATCAGATTTTTGAGAATGATGGCAGCGGCCGGTTTCGGGAAGTCAGCTCCCTCTCACCAGCCTATTCATCTCAGGTTGTCGAAAACAGTCGCGGGCTGGCATTCGGTGATGTCGATAACGACGGCGACCTCGATCTGCTGGTTGCCAATGAAGGTGGCCGGGCACGGCTCTATCGCAATGACTGGCCGCAGCAAGGAAACTATTTGGTTATCAAAGCGTGGCTGCCTGACCTTCGCCGTGACGCCATCGGAGCAGTCATCACTGTCGAATTAGCAGATAAAAAGATCAAGAATGCGGTGCGGGCTGGCTACAGTTTCGTCTCCAGTCATGACAATCGCGTGCATTTTGGCTTAGGCTCGGCTACTGAAGTGCAGCGCATCACTGTACGCTGGCCGGATGGCAACACCGAGACCTTTGCGGGCGTAGCGGCCAACCAATTCATTATTCTGGAGAAAGGGGCGTCAGGCAAGTAGCTTCCTGACTGCGTATGTGTACCGACAAAGCAGGCTGCCGAAATGACTTTGCCAACTTAAAACGGTGCAAAAAATCACGATTTCCTGCCGATCCACCGGCGCAAACGTCGCTTTTAAACACACGTCCAAATTGGAGTTTTGCATTTCATGAAATTTTGCCAAATACAAAACTGGATACCTTCCAAGATCCTGTTGCTGCTCTGTCTTGTGCTCACCACCATCTCGATTTTTGGGTGTTCAACTCCTGCAGAAGAGAAACTGCCCGAGCCAAACCTCACTGAGTTGGAGTCCTACGCAGCCGAAAAGATTTCGGCGCTAAGAGAGCAAGTGGAACAGAAACCAAACGACGCCGAAGCCTGGGGAAAACTGGCGATGAACCTGGACATACACGACTACAAAAGCGAAGCCATACCAGCTTACGAAAAAGCTATCGAGCTTGCTCCTGACGAATTTCGCTGGCGCTATTACCTCGCGTTGCTGGCAGACGAGAGCGGCGCGCCAGAGACAATTGATCTTTACGAACAGGCGCTCAAAGTCAATACCGACTACCCGCCTTTACTTTATCGTCTCGGTATTGCGCTCAATTTGAATGGACAGACGGATCGGGCCAAGGACCTGCTGAGACAAGTCGCTAATGCAGACGATGCTATCATCTCATCCTACGGCTACTGGCAGCTTGCCGAGCTCGCGGTGGCGCAAAATGAGCTCAAAGAAAGTCTTGACCTGTTGCTGAAATCAATTGAACTGAATCCGAATTTGCGGGAAGTGCGCAGTATGCTGGCGGCCGTCTACACGCGGCTGGGCGATCAGCAGAAAGCGAGTTTGCAAAGCAAGCAATTGGATTTGCTGCCTGAGCGCATGCCGATCCCGGATCGCTTTGTGGAACAATTGCAGGCGGAGGGCGTGAGCGCGTTCTGGTTCAGCCAGCATGGCCGCCGCCATCTGGACTTTGGCAATTATGAAGCAGCACTCTCGGCATTTCAAATGGAAAACCGCATCAAGCCGTCAGCAGATTCACACAACAGCTTGGGGATGACCTACCAGTATCTCGGCCAACATGCCGAAGCAGCCGCACATTTTCGCAAAGCGATCGAGATGCGCAAGGATTATGTCGAAGCCTTCAACAATCTCGCCGTCTCGCTCTACTCCATGTTTCAGAAACAGCAGGCCGTCGACACCCTTAAACGGGCGATCGAAATCAAGCCGGAATATGCGGAACCGTATCTCAATCTGGGGACATTTCATATCATGGAAGGCCAGTCGCTGCAAGCGATCACTATCTTTAATGAGGCGATGGAGAAAGCGAATTACGATCTTCGTATTGGTGGGCGCCTGGCATGGCTGCTGGCGACCTCAAAACGGGACGATTTGCGCAATGGTAAAAAAGCTGTGGAACTGGCTAAAGAGGTTAACGAAGTGACAGATTATTTGCACCCGGACAATCTCGACATCCTGGCGGCTTCCTACGCAGAAGCGGGGGCATTTAGCAGGGCGGTTGAAATTGCCAGCAAGGCCAGCGAACTGGCGCACAACGCCAAAATGGCCAACCTCGCCAAGCAAATCGATTATCGTCTCGACCTGTATAAAAAACATCAGGCCTATCGCGATCCGGAATTGTAGAGACGCAAAATATCTATCGTTTTACTTCCCTAAAAACCGATCGCGTCCGGCAACCAATGCTTCGATCTTGCGGTCGGCTATTGAGCGTTTCAGCATCCAGAAACCACAATCGGGATGTACCCAGCCGATGCGATTTTCGCCGAGCTTGCGTGCGGCCTGTTCAATGCGGCCTGCCACTTCGTCCGGCGTTTCGATATGGTTGACTTTGATGTCAATCACACCAATTCCGAGCTTGATGCGCGGATCGATCTCCGCAAGTGCATCGAGGTCTTGCACGGGACGATGCGCCATTTCCAGCACCAGGTGATCGCAGTGCAGCGCGTTGAGAAAATCGATCAGCGCCAACCACGAGCCTTTTTGAATGACCTGTCCGCCATAATTGCCGAAACAAAAATGCACGGCCTTCTCACATGAAACATTGTCCAGAATTTTATTGATCGCCTTGGCAGCAACCGGCGCGTATTCCGGACTGCCCGGGATATTGGCCTCATCCACCTGCACACAGGCACAGGGCAACTCCGCCACCTGCTGTGCCAGCACATCAGCGATAGCTAACGTCAAAGCTTCAAAATCATTGTAATGGTTATCAAGTAATGTACGCGCCAGCATGAACGGACTGGTGAGCGTGAACTTAAACGGGCCTTCGACAACCGAAGCCGATCGACCGCAGGCTTCCAGCAAATCAAGGCTGCCTTCGCCGAGAGCATCATGGACAACACCGGCCGGTTTTACCCGAAATCCCATTTCTTTTTTCTGTGCAAAAGCTTTGCGGTCGGAAAAGCCCACCTGCGTGGAAATACCGGACATTCGGCTGATGAAATATTCAATCATGCCGTTGGTATCCGGATGGTTGATATCGTAGCGGTACAGCTCGCCGTCTGTTGGCAAATCAATCCCGGCACGTGTTTGGGTGGTGATGACCACACTGGTTGCATCGAGCACGGCTTGTTCGCTAGGCGAAGCGGCCAGCCAGTCAATTTGTGAATATGATCCGACTGTCGTCGTTAAAATTCTCGGCTGCTTCGGCAAGCTTTGCGAAGCTAAGTTGGCCGCACTGGCGACTGAATTTGCCATTTTCTCTCTCCCACATAAACCATTGTTAAATAACATTCTATACTAATCAAAGAGCACTGATTTTCTTGGCAGCACGGGTACTATTTCTTGGTTTTTCTGGCAGGAAGGTTCCCTCCGCAAAGCCGAAAACGCCTAAGCAGCCTGAAAGTCGCGGTGATGGATTTTTTGTGCGAACTCCAGCTCGTCTGTACTGTACGGTTGCGCATCCGACGATGCAGCACAATCGAGAATCTCCTGCTTGTTGCGTGCACCTGATAGCACCAGTGAAATACCGGACTGATCCAGCACCCAGCGCATGGCAGCCTGTGGCACTGTGCGGATTTCGTTGCGCACCAACGGTTGCAGGGCTTCAACATATTCCACACGCTCAGAAATCTCGTCTTTCGAATAACGCGAATTGATGTGGCCTTTCGGGAAAACCGTGTCCCTGGTCACCTTGCCCGACAAAAAACCGTTCGCTAAGGATTCGCGCGCCACAATGCCGACTTGTTGCTCACCGAGGTCCCTGATGAGCGCAGCCGCCTCACGGTTCATCAAACTATACACGACCTGGATTACATCGATTTTGCGCTCAGCTGCCCAGTCGCGCGCCATCTGCTGGGTGTCCGCAAACATTGAAATCGAATGACCGATGAATCGCACTTTGCCCTGCTGTTTGAGCTTGATTAGTGCTCCCCACACATCGTCATGAATATCGGATGCACTGAAGGGTGAGTGAAAAAACAGCACATCGAGATAGTCTGTGCCCAGCCGCAGCAGGCTCGCTTCCACCGATTCCATTGCCCGCCTGGCATGAAAATTCGGCGCATTGCCCTCAGTCGGATTGCGTCCGAATTTGGTTGAAATCACGACCTTATCGCGATTCTCCCGCACGCCTTTACCGAGTATGACTTCAGCTACCCCATCGGCTTCTTTGGTGCCGTAAAGCGGTGCTGTGTCGTAAAAATTGATGCCGGCATCGTACGCCGCGGCAATCGCATTGAGCGCATCCTGTTCTGCGACGCTGCCATAAACCTGCGAAGCAAAAGCCCAGGTGCCGAGTCCGATTTCGCTGCACTTTAAGCCGGTGCGCCCCAATTCGCGATATTTCATGAAGCATACTCCTGGATCATTTTTTGGACTTTCGGAACTGCATTCTGCAGAAACAGTTTCAACATGGCTTGCCCCTCCGCCGCAGTTGCAGCGCGCGGATCGTCTCCCCAGACACCATCTTCGTCGAGAGTGGTCTCCCGATCTTTTGGCAGCAACGACAGGTCGACCAAATGCGGTTGAAACAGCAACTGCCAACTGGTCTCACCACGTGCAGCGTGGTTCTTAACAAACTTGTGTTCGATTGGCTCCGAATCCGGGAATGCCCATAATCCGATTTCGGGATGCGCCTTCACAAACTCTGCCGCCGCTTCTTCGATCGCCTCGAGCTGGCCACCGCCATAATGACCGGTAACCAACACAATCACCTTAAACTGCTCATCGACAAGCTGGTGCAGAAACTCGAGACAAAGCGTTTTGACGGTCGATTTGGCATGTTCGATGGAATGCTTAAATCCCTTGTACGGTTTGATGGTATCTGTACCAACGTATACTGCTGGCAGGACAACACCGCCGGCTTGCTCGGCCAATGCATCGCAAATGCCTTGCGCTTTTAAGCCATCCAGGCCGACAGGCGCGTGATAGCTGTGCCATTCCAGCGCGCCCCACGGCAAGTAAGCGACCGGCGTTTTTGCACGGATGGCTTCGATTTGCGCAGGGCGTAGCTGCTCATACTTGCCCCATATTAGTTCTGGCATATGTGTTTCCTTTAACCGTTCTTATTCAACCATTTCAATGCAAATATCGACACTGCGCTTAGCTGATTTTTGCAGCCTTGGGAAAGGAAGAATAGCCCTGTATATCGACTTCTGCAGATTCAATGCCCTCGGTCCACGGCAGTCCGAGTTCGCTAAATAGCTTGGTTTCTTCGAAGGCTTTCTGCATGGCGGCATCGTGGTCTTTTATTTTCCGAAACAGCTCTTTGCCCTGCGGGGGATAGTCTTCAAGCGCTTCAATTTCAGCGATATACTCATCGGGAACTGTGTGAATGCGTGGGCAACTCTCATGCATCGCGTTAATGGTGAGGGTATGTGCGCGCGCCAGTGATGGCGGGCATAGTGTAGCTTCGTTCGCCAAAATCGCCTCAGCAAATTCCCGCACGATTTGGTAGCGCCACTGTTCGAAACGGTCATTTTCAAAATGTTCAGTGCTGCCGTCGTGATATCTTATATCTGTCTCACCAAAATCGCCCTGCCAGATCGCCTCACCGTTTTCACAGGTCAGTTGCATTATCGGCCGTGTGCGTTCCCAGCCGCAATGCGATAAGATCACATAGCAATCCGTACCGGTATCCGCAACAAATTGAAGTTGCGTCAAATCGGTGCTTTCGATCTTGTTGGCGCGATACAATTCAGCGCGCAGTTTGGCTGGTCGTGCAGCTTCGGATGGCTGGTTTGAGGAAAGATACAAAAGATTAAACAGAAAGTGTGCATTTGCATTATTGGCAGGTGAATCGAGAATCCAGTCATTGCCGATGCGCAGTCTGCCGGCCCAGTTATTGCGCTCGTAATAGCGCTTGCTGCGTGGCCAGCAACACATCAATTTAACCGACTTGACTTTGCCAAGCCGGCCATCGCAGATGCGCGCTTTCAGCTCGGAGACGGAACGTGATGGAATGTATTGAAAGCCGATGGCTACCTGCTTTTGTGCTTGCTTTTGTGCATCGATCAGCGCATCGACTTCCTGAATCGTGCCCGCGATGGGTTTTTCGCAATAGACGTGCAGTCCAGCACGTAGCGCCGCAATGCTCACCGGTACATGCTGATGAATTCCGACCGCGCACATCAAAACATCGACTGTATGAGCGCCAGTAGCCAGAAATTGATCGATGCTTTCGTACAAAACGACGCCTTTTTTTTGCAATTCATCAACGCGCTCGGGCAAACGCTCCCGATCCGACGGCAGCGCAACGACCGCGATCAATTCTGTGAGTCCATCTTTTGCCAGCCAATTCACTGCCTTAATATGATCATACGCATAGCCCCCAAGCCCAATCGTCGCAATTTTCAATGGTTTTGTCAATTTTGATTCCTTTTCAATTCTGAAAGTTGATTGGTGTTCATCACGATTTTCAAAATGAACCGATCATTGTGTCAAGCCTGTCCATTCAAGTAAAATGCTACCGCAAGCAGCACTATTGTTCTCCGCTGCGGTAAAAACGAATTTGCACTCTTTCAAGTGTCGCAAGCCCTTCTTTAATGGCTGCATCGACGCGTGGCAGAAAAGCCTCAATTTTTTCCGAGGTGTCAACAATCTCAACCACAATCGGCAAATCTTCCGACAGCCGCAAGATTTTGCTGGTATGAATGCGGCTGTGTGCGCCAAAGCCATGCAAACCGCGCAGCACTGTCGCGCCAGCCAGGCCGGCAGCGCGCGCTTCTGCGACAATCCATTCAAATAGGGGCTTGCCTTCGTACTTATCGCTCTCGCCGATAAATATACGCAGAAGCTGACCTTCGCTTTGTGGGAGCAACATTTCTCACCTCACTTTAGCGATTCCTTTGTCTGCAAAATAATGCAGCAGTCTGGCACGCCGTGCTCTTTTCAAAAGATCAAATCAATCGTGAAACCACATGTCCCAGCCAAACTGCAAACACACCAACAACCAGATGCAACAGGATGTTGGCCCAAAATGAAAAATGCTGCCCATCGCGCAGCAAGCTGAATGTTTCGTAGCCAAATGTTGAAAAAGTCGTAAAGCCACCCAGTAAACCGATAAAAACAAAAAGCCGCAACTCGGGCTGGAACAGCGAACGTGTCTCCGCCAGACTATTCAGCATACCGATCACAAAACAGCCCAGAACATTGACAGCCAACGTGCCATAAGGAAAGAGTGGGCTCTGGGAAAACAGCCTGTATACCGCGCCGGTCATGACGTAGCGCAAAATCGAGCCGACAAAACCGCCAGCGCCAACCAGCAGGAGCTTCATCATGATGTATGTACGACCCAGTTTTCGCCGATCTGCAGGTATGCTTCATAGGCTTGGTCGATGTTTTCCACAAAGCAAAATTCATCTGTTTTGTGTGCCTGACTAAGCTCACCTGGGCCTAAAATCAAAGCTGGCGGATTGCCCATGGCGTTTTTCAGCGCGGAACCATCGGTGAAGTACGGCGCAACTGCAGGCTGCGCACGCTGACCCGTTATTTTTTCCATCACATCAAATACAGACTGGACCCATCGATTCTCCGGTTCGGTGTAAATCGCACTTCCACTGTGCAAGGTCAACAAATTCACATCGTCACCAAATTTTTGCTGCAAACCAGCCCGGATCGCCTCATGATCCTGGCCGGGAATCGAACGAATATCGATGGTAAACTGCGCATAATCCGGGACCGAATTAATATTTTCACCGCCAAACATGGTACCAACATTGAGCGTGGCTTTGCCCATCAATTCATGCTTTTCCGCAAAATCGAAATCGATCAGCCCGGAAATTGCGCGTGCTACTTTGTAGATGGCATTTTCGCCTTTTTCGGGCATCGAACCGTGAGCCGTTTTGCCTTTCGCAATAGCTTCAAACCACAGCACGCCTTTGTGTCCGAGCAAGGGCACATTCGAAGTCGGTTCACCGACAACGATTGCGCCAGTTTCTCCCAGGACGTTTGGCAACGAAGCCAGATAGTTCGCACCCTGACAGCATCGCTCTTCGCCAGCGGTGATGACCAGTTTAATGCCAGCTTGCAAAGCTGGCCGCCGAGCCAAATCCATCGCAGCCAGCACCATTGCCGCGACACCACTTTTCATGTCGGAAGAGCCTCGCCCGTAGAGTTTTCCCGATTCAATTTCGCCGCGGAACGGCGACTTGCTCCAGTCAGATTTTCCAAGCGGTACCACATCGATATGGCCGGTAAAACAGAGCGGCGGGACATTTTTGGCGCCATCGATGCTGGCTATCAGGCTGGTGCGGTTGTGATCAAACTCATAATACTTGACTTGAAAACCACCCGACTCGAGCATCTTTCCGATGAATTGCGCACAGGCCAATTCATCGCCGGGCGGATTCACCGTCTCAAATCGCAACAAAGCCTGCGTTAGCTCCACGGCCGTCATTTTTTGACTCATGCATCGACCTCATAGCCGTAATGCCGTAACAACTCAACAGCCTTCGGATCATCAAGTAATTTCTGAGCTGTTTCGATATAGCCGGCCCTTTTCCAGCGCCCGATCGAGCGTGTGCTGATTTTCCTGCCCGGCTCATTCCAGGCGCCGCTTTCCCGCACCTGTGCAGTCTGCGGATATTGCAAAAAATTTGGGTGAAAATCTTCGCCGATGAAGTCACAAATCTGCCGTAACACCGATTCGTACTCGTACAGCAAATCTTCATAGCGCAGCGTGAAAACCTGCGGGTGGCCATCCATTTCGCAGCCAGCACCGACGTCCTGAATCCAGCGTGCTGGCGGCACCCAAAAACGATGCTCCGCATGCGGATGGCGCGAGGTCACTACATCGCGGCCATCGCGCACGATATGGATCAACCGTACGCCATCGCCAAAATAGTCAAGTATTTGCCGGAAATACAGCACATTGCGCGGAGTTTTTTCGCACCAGCGCATGCCATTTTGGGGCGCTTCATCTTTCAGCAAATATTCGAAAACTTTCCAGGTTTCGAACGGCATGTCGAGGTCGGGATTGGGATTGTATTCGATGCCATGAAAGGCATCCGGGCACAGCCCCATGGTTTCGTAAGGTACGCAAGTCAGATTGGGATGGCACGAGAGCACCGAAAGCAGCAAAGTCGTACCCGAGCGTCCGCAGCCGCCAATGATCACAGGCCGTTCACTCATCCGCCGCAACCGCTCGCCCTGCTCCGGCCCGGCATGGGCATCGATATATTGCTGTACTTCAGAATCATTTTTAAAAATTGGTTGCATCACCGTTCTCAAATTATGTCATTTTTCGACCAGAAATATTTGACCACAAAGGTGCAAAGACACCAACTCTTTTAGTGACTCGGCGTCTTGGTGGTATAAAAATCCAGGCTAAATCTTTTATTTTCCATTCACGAAAATTCGTGGTAAGACTCACACAACAAACTCCGGCACATCGCCTGTGGTGAGAATTTTTACTGAGCGGTTGGTGATGGAAATCTGCCAGCCATCATCCCGCCTGGCGATCTCTGCTGGCTGCAGCCTTGCCATATCCGAGCGCGGCGAAACTTGCAAAGCCGTAACGATTTGCGATGAAGTTGCAGCTGCCGTTTCAGCCTGAAAATATGGGAAAATGCCGTCTTCCTTGGGAATATCAAGCAGATTCTGGTTGAGGGTAATCCCGGCCTCGGCCGCCACTTTGCCGAGCAACACTGCATGCGGCCGCTCGATCCAGAATGCGTTGCTTCCGTGCTTGCGCAAGGCCGCCATGCCATCACTGTTCTCTGGATGAAACCGCGCAGCAAAAGTGGACGCGTTATGTTTCTTGCGCAACTGGTCAAAAATCACCAGCACATCCGGTTTCAGGAAAAGCACCGAGCGCATCACCAAATCCACATCGGCATCGACGAGCTGGTAGGCCTGGGTGGCATCGCTGCACCACCACACGATTTCTCCGCGATCCACATAGCGCAGCAAGTGCGCTTCTGCATGGGAAGCGTTGGTACCCTCCTCGCCTTTGTGATATTGATGGCCTTTGCCATCGACCAGCACTGCGTTGTGCGCCTCCGTGAGACGCAGCAGCCATTTTGGCTGTCTCCAGTCATAAGCCGCACCGTAGGGATCAGTCAGCAGCCTTTCGCCAAATGCCTTGAAAATAAAACTGTTGCGGTCAGCGTGTTCGTGATTGGCTGGCATGCCGCTGCGAAAAGCGATCACGTTGTCATTTTTATCCCAGCCACTGCGGCAAATCACCCAATCGAGATCGAGACGCTTGTTGAGCAAGCGTGCGCCAGGCGGTTCGGCTTTAATCTCGGGACGGTACCATAGCAAATCGGTAAACATGCGGCGATCGGCATAGTTGGCAGGCCCTGCGTCGTTGATCGAGCGATGATCGACATAGTTTTCCGCCACATACTGCGCCAGTCCGCTGCGGCCGCGGTTGGCGACCCACAAGGCGCTGGAGGCATGCACACTGGCGTTGGCATCGCTGAAATTGACGACGTCGATCTTGCCCTTTTCGGGCTTCTCCCCCATTTGCAAGCAGGCGATATATTCTGCATAACCATAAAAGTTGACCAGATCGAACCAATCGATATCGCCTATGATATTCTGATGCGCTTCCATAAAAACAAACAAGTTGCGCATCGAATAATCCGAATAGCTGACTCCTTCAAAATAACTGCCATCTTTGGAGAACATTGCCAGAAATTCTTTGGTGCTGTGCACCGCCAAATCGAGCCAGTCGTCGGCACGCTTATCGCGGCCTCGCAGCGCCAATGCTCCTAATCCAAGACCAGCGCACGGAATGGCTTTGAGGTTGGTGCCATCCAAAATAATTGGCCAGCGGCTCATGTCGATGTCATAATTGGCGAGGAAGTCAGGGTCGAAGCGCCAGTTTTTGGTATCCGGGTGATGTTCCATTGTATAGAGGGCATTATAGCACGGCACGCAGCCTTTTTCGGTAATAGCATGCAGCAAATCAGCCTGTTGCTCAGGACTTAGGGCGTCGCCTAAAACTTCTTTTGCGAACAACAACATGATTGCGGCTTGTGGCGCCAACTGAAAACCAAGTGGTTTGGCCTCACCTTCGAGGAAATAGTCCCATTTATCGAGCTTTTGCACAACTTCAAGCAGCTCAAGCAGATAAGCGCTACGTTGCTGATCCGGCTTGATTAGATAAACCAGGCTCTCGCGCTCGATCATGGCCATCACTTTGCGACGGCCGGTAAACAAAAATTTGTCTGCTAACGCTTCATCGAGTTCTTTGCGATCCTGCTCAAAGTCGACATTCAGGCATTCCTGAAAATAGTCTTTTAGCAGCGCTGTTTCCGCATTGGCGCGGATACGTTTTAGGTCGCCAGGTAGGAAAAAAAGGTGTGAGGTATTTTGCGCCACGTGCAAACGCTTTTGCAACAAAGGTAGCGGCGGCAATGCTGACAGCGAAAGTGCTCCACCGACGAGTTTCAGCGCGGTTCTACGATCCATCCTTCCTCCGGTTTTAGCTATTCGATTGGCCTTATGGTTTTGGCTCGACAAACAATTTAGTTTTAGGGTCAAAATTATCTTTGCAAATCAGGTGGAAATCTTTCCCTACTCCACCTCATTTAAAAGCACTTCCATCATCGCATCTGCAGCGTTGGTCGCGATCATCCGAATGCGTGGTCGTTCGACTTCATCACCGACTTCATAGGTCACGGCATCGACATTGAAGGTGCGGTAAAACCAGCTTTTCGAGGTTGGTGATTCCACGCCACTTGGATCTTCATTGATGTGATAATCCGGCAATTTCTCACCCAAGCGTGCCAGCCAGCGGTCGGAAAACCGATCTGGAAAGGTCTCGAAATCTTTAGTGACTGTATAAAATACATCTTCCTGCGTCGAGTGGAAATCGATACCGAAATAGACCTTGTTTTCGGGATTGTCTTTCAGCCCTAAAAACATTTGGCTGACCGCGCGGGTCTCGGGCTGGTTAAAATTGAGCCAGTCGCGATTCAAATCGACGCCTGCACGATTGTGGCGCCAGTGGCCATTGTCGACGCCGTCCGGATTCATCAGCGGTACCGCTACCACGGTAAACTGGTCACGGAAGCGCTGCGCCAAGTCCGTATCGCTGCACAGCCTTTCGATGAATGCCATCAGCGCGAAACTGCCGCTCACCTCCGGCGGGTGCTGGCGGCTGATGACCAGCACAAAGCGCCTGGCATTCGGTACATTGCTAATCGTTAATTTACTGAGCGGCCGCCCCTCGCGAGACTCTGCAATCACACTCTTGTGCACATATGGCAACGCCACCAGGCTATCCGTCCACGCTTCGAACACGCTCGACGTGATGAGTTCCTGCCCGGAAACCAAAAGCGTATCAGGGCTGACGTCCAGCGAAAGCGTTGCCTGCGTGCGCGCCGAATCGATGTGCCAGCTTTCCTCCGCTAGCCGCTTCCAGCCAGTGTCATTCGTGCGAATTTTGGGCTGATAGCGGTGATTGCCGTCGCTGTAATTGAGCGTAACCTGTACGCGCCGCGCTTCCCGGCTCCAAACCTGGAATGCATACCAAGCGCTGTTATTCACCGGCGCGTTTTCGGGCAAAATATCGATTTCGTACTTGTCCGCATCGATTTGCCGGACAGCATTGGCGCGTCCGCCTTCGAAATCGTTGCTGAACCAGACGCCAGCATTTTCAAAGCCCACAACCTCGCGGGTTTGCGGCGAAATTTGCTTGTCTTTGGTGTTGGTCGAGCCCGGTGGATCGTAGGATAGTGGTTGATCATTCTGATCTGTTTGCGAGCAACCGGACAGAATGCCGCCGGTCAGCAAAATGAATAGTGACTTCTTTAATATTTGCATTGCTGGCCTCAGTTTTGATTTGTTTTAAATAATAATGCCTTTGGTTCAGCCGCAAATGACGCAAATATTCACCAACAATGTCAAACCAAGTTAATTGCGGCAATTTGCAACATTCGTGACAAAAGGCATCTGCAAAGCAGGCTTTGCATTTTTCAATAAACACCAAACTCCGGTATTCGCCCACTATCGAAAACACGCACTTCTTTTCGCTTGCCGCTGTTATTGACTATGATCCGGTAGCAGCCTTCTTTTTCCAGCCATTTTATACTGCCAGTCGCTTTGCCACCGTCGCCCTTTTCAGGCAGCAAAATCGTGATCAACAAGCTCTCTTTTTGTGCATTTTTGCTGCTGACTTGTGCAAATGGGTACATGTTGGCTTTTTCAGGCGGAATCGGCAAATGATCCACTGCATAAGTCGTTTGTACTGATCCGCCAGTTAAGCCGCGCATTTGTGATGCGGGCCGCACAGTCGTGAATCCATTATTGTCAGCGCTGATTTGGCCTTTGCCATCGTTGTTATAGGCAAAAAAGCGCAGCTCTACCTGCGACGGCATCGTCTTTTTTTGGACTTTGTCCAGCAAAACAATGGCCGGAAGCTCATGCAGGACGACCACGGTACGGGTGATCGAAGCCACATCGGGATTGACGATTTGATAGCCTGGCGTGGCATCGCTGCACCAGAAAAGATAATCGCTGCGCTCGCCTGCCCGCACGATATGCGCCCACGCTTTCGATGAATTGGTGCCTTCTCGACCATCGACGTAATGATGCCCCTGGCCGTCGATCAGCACTGCGCTGTGGCCGGCTGTGTGCCGCATCATCCAGGAAGGATCTGTGAAAGAATACGGTGGCCGGTGCGGATCGGTCACCAGTTGCTCACCGAACGCTTTGACGATGATGCTGTTACGATCGGCATGCTCGTGATTCATCGGCCCGCCACTGCGCATGGCAACCACCAAATCTTGCCTGCTGTAGCCCGTGCGCGCAACCAGCCAATCAAGGTCTGCCTTGTAAATATGCGGTTGGGGCGAAGGTGGCTCGGCGGTGATCGTCGGATTGTACCACAAGACCGACCACTGATCATGACCACGCGCCAGGTTTTTGCCATACCATTGCGCACGCCGATCGTGCTGTTGGTCAGCTGTCCAAAACGCGACAGACGAAAATGCTCCCTGGCCGGCATCGCTAAAATTGATAATTTCATAGGGATTGTCATTGGTTGGCATCGTCATTTCCTGCAAAAACCCAACATAGCCTGACCAGTTGACGATATCGGAAAGGTCGACACCGAGTATGCGTTTGAGCGGCACGGCAGCCTGCAGAATATGCGAAGTCGTGTAATGCGCATACGAAACACCTTCCTGGTACGAACCGTCTTTTTCAAACAGATCACGGAAAGATTCAATACTGAAAATTGCTTGTTCGATCCAGCGTTTGCTGTCGGCAGACTCGCCGAGATATTTTTGGTGGGTCAAAGCTCCGATGGCCAAAGCAGAAGCGGGTACCGCTTTCAGATTGATTTTGTCCAAAATATAGGGCCAGCGCGAATGATCCCAGCCGCGGTCGCCGGGACGGTGCTCGAAATAGGTACTGGCCGGATTGATGTGCCAACCGGTGACACGTTCGGGATAGCGCATGCCCCAGATCGCCACGAAACACGGCTCGTTGCCCTTCTCACCCATCACCCGCAGCCATGCATCGCGCTCTTTCGGATCGATCAGATCACCCAAGAACTCGACGGTAAGCGACACAGCGATGGCCGCTGCTGAAGCGCGCTGTAAGCCCATCACCCTATCGCCGTCGAGAAAATAGTCCCAAATGGGGAACTTCATGATGGTGCGTACGGCTTTCACCGCCAAATCTGCCGATTCGCGCTTGCCAGTGAAAACGTAATGAAAGGCCATATCCTGGGCAAACCGGCTCAGTCGTGCAATATCGTAAAGGTGATCGTTGTAACGCACTTCCGACTCCATGAAGCGCACTTCTGCTTCGCGATCAACGCTTTCGAGGCTGGTTTTAAACTCGGCAAACAACGGATCGTTGTTGAAACGCTCGCGCAGCTTCGGAATATCTTTTTGATCAAAAAACAGGCCGGTGCTGGTTTGGGCGGTTGCGGGTAGGTTGAAAAGCAGGATTAAAAGGATCTTCGACAGCATAACTTTAGATACTTTTCGAAAGTCCGTTAGCTTGAACTTCATTGTTTCACACCTCCAAATTTCGATTCGGCATCAATTACTTCCAGTAGTGACGCTTGGCAATAACCCGCCAATTCATTGGTGGGTAGGCAGAAAACTCACCCCCACAAATAACGCTCGTCATAATCGATATCATGCTTCTGCAAAAATGAAATATACTCAGTCTGAAATATTGACTTGCTATGGTGTTGTCTCTGGTTACGAATATACCCAATCGTTCGCTTGATTCCGGAGAGACTGAAGCTGAATGCGCCGTATCCTTCTTGCCATTTAAAATGTCGATACTCCGAAAAAGTCTTACTAACCCACCTCGACGAATTGCCTTTGATCAACTGAATTGCTTTGGAAATGGATAAAGTTGGAGGTAACGACAACTTAAGATGTACATGATCTTCAACTCCGCCGACGGCCAATGCCTTCATTTTGTTTTCGCGTGCGAGCGCTCCGATGTATTGCCAGAGACGCGTCTGAAGCTCCGGCGTGATCAATTTTTGCCGATATTTGGTGCTAAAAACGCAATGCACATAAATCGAAATATACGAATGTGCCATGATTCCCTCCATTTTTTTGATTTGCATTTCGACCATCCCGATGGAATTTTGGTGATAATCGGTGTTTTTAATTTGCCCTTTTCCCAGAAATGAATTTCTGGGCTATTTCACAAAAATCCGCACCTCCCCATATTTCAAATTTAGATCAAATTGCTGCCGCGTCCGCCCGGTCTCGACCATTTTCATCGGCTTGGGCAACGTCAGCGTGCGCGCACCATCCGAAGTCGCGACCAACATGGCAGCATCTTCCACCGACACCACAATGTCCGGCTCAGAGCTCCAGGGCATGGCGCCAGCCTGCTGCGCCAGCCAACGCAAAACAGGCTGCGGCATCGGCGCGGTGCCGACGTAGACTGACTGCCAGCCATCCATTTGCTTGCGGGCAAAAGCCACCTCATCACAATCTGTCCAATAGCCCAGGTTTTCCGCATCGCTATCCTGCACGGCGAAGCGCGGCCAGCGGTGGTCGCTGACACCGAATGTCTGCTCGATTTTTCCATGCTCACCGTCGAAATCCGCGCGTACCAGCATTGGTCCGGGTTCGGTGCGCACCTCAAACTCAAAGCCGGTGAGGCGCTGCATTTGCGCCAAATCGAGCTTGTCCGGCGCAATGAAACCAGGCGCGTACATCCAGACTACGGTTGTGCCGCTGTTTCGCAGCAATTCATGCAATTGCGTCACTTCATCTTTGCGCATCGAGAACGTGTTGACCATAAAAAGCAGGCCATATTTTTCAGCGTCGCTGCGATTCAAATCGAACCGATACAGATAATCCACCGGCGCGCCGATGCGGTGCAGCGCGCGCACCTGCGAATCCATGAACCAGCGGGTAAAATAGTCGAGATTGTAGGCTCCGAATTCGAACGGCGCTTCCGCACGCCAGTGCCGGGTAGCGAACAAGCTTTGAGCATCATACACGGCCGCGATGCGCGCAACCGATTGCAGATTCATATCGGCGCGCAGTTTACCCAACTCGGCAAAACGCTGCACCTGCTCGATGATCGGCTCGTCCGCATACCAGCTTTTTTTGGTGCGCATGACCGGCCCGAAATCGAACAGCCAGCCGCCACAACCACTGGCAAAAACGCGTCCTAAATCGCGCTGCAAAATCTGCATCGTGCCCTCGACTGTGGTTGAGCCATCGCCGCCGACCATGCACAATTCACGCTCGACGTCGCTGCCGCCGGTGCCATCAGGATTGATCGGCGGTGGCTCGAGATAGGTGCCGGCATCCAGCTCGGGCAAATAGAGTTTGCCGTGCCGCTTCAGCGATTCCAGCAGCACGCGATAGCCGCCATCGCCGGCCACACCGCGCGCCCGCCCCAAATCATTGCCCGCGCCATCGATGACATCGTGCTCCCACCATTGCCGGCCTTCGATATTGGTGGTTTGGTACGAATAGGGACTGGCGAGAAAGTCGATATGCGGGGAGCGCAGGATTTTTTCCGGGGCGAGATGGCCGCCTTCCTGGATCCAGACATTTTCGAGCTGGTAGCCATAAAAAGCGCCGCACAGCACGCGATTTTCGGTCTCTTCTTTGGTGATGCGGGCAAAATGCAGCAGCGTTTCCGCGCAAACATCTTCGTGAAAACGGCGATAGTGCTCGATGACATCGTGCTCTTTTTCGGGATCGCGCAGCAGGCCGTATTGGTTCTGTAAGCGTGCATCGAGGCCGGGCACCGCACCGATTTTGCGCTGCATCTGCTCACTCAAATCCGGTACAAATTCCGATAAATAGTGGTGCCATTCGCCATATATCCCACTGCCGATTTGGTAGCCGACCAACCGGCTGGCGAGCGGCGAATTTTCCATAAATTGCAAAAACGCGCGGAGCAACTTTTCCATATCGGCGCGCCAGATGTCCGAGGCCCATGACGGCTCCTGCATGCTGATGCCCCACAGCATGCCGCCTTCTCCGCTCCTGATCACGTCGCGGTACTGGCGGTCATTGTCCGGTTGGGTCGGCAACGCGCAGACGATCAGCTCATCCGGATGCTGCTGTTTCCACCATGCAGGTACGTCGAGCAGCACGCGCGGCAAGAAATATGCATCCGGATTTTGCGCCAACAGCTTTTCGAACAGCGCTTCGAATTCTGACCAATCGTAGCGACCCGACTCCGGCCAGGACGCGTTGAGACCGAGAATCGGGTGCAGCAAATCGATGCCACATTCTCTAAAAATCCGAGCGCTGTCCACCAGCCCCCAGCTCCAGGCCAGCAAGGGATAGACTTCATCGCCATTCAGAAACAGCCGCGGGGCGCCGCATTCAGTGCGCACCTGCGCCACTGCCTTATTTTCATTTTTGAGCTTTGTTATGTATGGGTACATGTGCACTCTTCTATATTTTTGTTTTTCATACAATTGTGTCACTGTTCAGCTGTACTTGGGGCGATAGGATTACCCAATCAGCCCGGCACGCAGCACTTGGCCGGTATCGATATTCCGGACACTTAGAACGCCACCTTCAACGTGCATAACCACGCGTCCGGCAGCGGTTTGAACTGCCCAGCCGTCAGCTTGTCGCTGCCATTCTGCAGGCGCGGCATCACTTTTTTCGACCGCAAACAAGGTCAGCAAACGACAGGATTTCGCGGTTTGCAGCGCTTCAACATAATTCTCGTGGCGCTGTTCGAGCGGCTCGCCGAGCCGGTCTTTGTCGTACGGTGCTTTATACGCGTGCTGGCCACGACGAAAACGCAGTTCAGCAGCATCGAGCGCGATGATTTGCCCGGCAAGCTGTGCTTTGCTGCCCAAAACTCGAAAGGCACCTCTTGCATCAGGCTCGCTGCGGGTGGCGGTGTGCCAGCGCAATGAAATGCTTTCGGATTTATCGAGCGTGGCTTCATCCAAAACCGCGATCACGCCCGGAAAAAGGTGCACCACCGTGCGTTGCACGGACACCACGCCGGAATAGGCATTGCCGGCGTCGATGCGCCACATGTTGCCGACCGCGTCATCAAATTCGGCCATCAAAATTTTGCCGGAATAGGCTGCAAAATCAATTTCGGACTTTTCGCTACGCTGCTGCGAAGTGACCAGCATTTCGCGGCCGCCAAACATCAGCACATTGTGGCCGATAACGCCGGCATTGTAATATTTCCAACGCGCTTCTTCTTCAAAAAAATCTTCCGGATAGCCCGACGGCGCACCAAGATCGACAATGAGCCGCTCGCCAAAACCATCGATGCATAATTGCCCAATATCGTTGTTTTCGTGGTTTTCTTCACGACCGGCCTTGCCATAAACGACGCAGGCCGTGCTGAGAGCATCCCAGCTTGTGCGGCTGGTCAACGTCGCGCCGTGTGCAGCGAACGCTCGCCCCAGCGGCCATTCACCCTGCGGCGAACGGGGTTGCAGTGTAGCATCGTACCACAAAAACTCCAAAGGATCGGCATTTTCCTGCGCATAAGCGAGGTAAAACCATTGCAAAAATGGATTATTGGTGGCACTGGCAACGGCTGGAAAGTATTTCACCTCCACAGGATGATTTGTTTTTGCATCGCCGTAGGCGGCCACCCTGCCCGGCGGCAGCGTGTTGTACATCACCCATTCGCAGGTTTGCGGGAGCGGCGGCTCACTGAGCTTGTTCTCGCCGCCAGCAGACCAATATAAATGAGCGAGATAAAAAGTCGCTGGCATGCGTGTGGCGCCGGCATAGGCCACCGACTCATTGAATTCACCCTCTGGGCCGTAAGTCTGCATGTATTCCGCCATTTTTTGCAGAGCCACATCGATCAATTTTTGCGCATCGGGATGATCATTGCCGAGCGCCATGCCGGCCACACCCAATCCACCGACGATCACTGTTAGCCAGTTATTGAGATCGTGCATCCACCAGGGATCTTGCTGCAAAGAAATGAGATAGGGTTGGATGCCGCAGCGGTCGAGGCCCTCGAGCACAAAATCGCGATCGGATTGCGACAGCGATGGATACAGCCAGTCGTAAGCCAGCGCAACATCCAGCGAGAGCATACCGGTGCGCAAATCTGCCGGATGCCCGAAACGCTCATGTGCATCATCCAGCCAGCGTGGCCAGCGTTGCGGATCGAAAAGCGCGTCCATCTGCCGTAAGGCGATGTTTTTCGGCTTGGCCTCGCCTGTCAGCAGATTGGCAAGCGCCGCACGTAAAATGCGCTGCCCGGCTTCATGGCAAACGGTGTAGTCCGGATTGGCATGTTTGGCGGCATTGGCATCCCGCCCGGGAAAAACAGAAGCGGGAGTGAGCGGCTCGGCTGTGCGGTCGATTTCGACTTTTTCAAGAATACGCTGCCACAATTTGCCGGAATGGCCGCTTTGAGCTGCTGTTTGTACTTCCCGCAATGAGCGCAATGCACCTATTTTTTTCGCTGTCAAATATATACACGGATGGCCTGGAATTGTGGCGGTACAGCTCGTCAGCCATCCGCCTTGCACAGCAAGCAAACCTGCGCCGGCAACAACCGAGCGCGACACAAACTCACGCCGCGATAACGTCTCTTTTTTGCATGGATTGTTCATTGTTCATTTTCCATTAAAAAAGTGCCTTTACGCAGCGCAAACCAAGTTGGCGCTTCTGCCCTGCTCTCCCCACCCGTCAGCACACTTACCAGATAACCGACGATGATACAGGTCAGCACACCAATCGCGCCGAATAAATAGCTATGAATATCAAGGTCAGAACGCTTGATCAGCCACGGCAGGGCCGCGCCCACGAGCGCACCGATCAACACGCCTGGGGCATTGCTGCGTTTACTGAAAACGGCCAGGATAAAAACGCCTGCCAAACTGCCGCCTAACAGGCCCAGCACTTCCTGAAAAAAATCGTACAGGAACTGGATTTTAACTGTCGCCAGCGCAATTGCCGAGCCGGTACCGAGCATGCCACCAAACAGGGTAATCCAGCGCGCAATGCGAAGCTGTGTGCCATCACTGACTTTGGGCCGCCATTTTTGATAAAAATCATTCACGCACACCGCGGCAATGCTGTTCATCGAGCTGTCGAGAGATGACATGGTGGCAGCAAAAATCCCGGCGATCACAATTCCGGCAACACCGACCGGCAAATTTTGCACGATAAACCAGGGTAGCACTTCGTCAGCTTTGGGCGATGCGAGCAGTTGTGGATTGCTTTTGTAAAACACATACAAACAGGTGCCGAGCGTATAAAAAACAGCCACGGTGATCAATGTCATCCAGGCGTTGGTCCACAGGCTGCGACGGGCTGCGGTTTCATTTTTTGTGGTCAAATACCGCTGCACCACGGTTTGATCGGAAATGTATGGCGTTAAATTGAGAAAAAAGAATCCGACGACTGCGACCCACAACACGTAATCCGAATAGCTCCAACCCGGATTGTACAGCGCCAACTTGCCATCTTGGTAGCCCATTTGAAAGATGGCACCAATTCCGCCGCTAACATCGAGCACAATTAGCAGGATACTCAAAATCGCCCCCCCGAGTAGCACAAAGACTTGCAGAACATCCGTCCAAACCACCGCTTCCATACCACCCATGACCGTGTAAATGGTGCAGATCACACCCATGATCGCGATGCACAAAAACAGATTGATGCCTGTGACTGCTGCGATGGCAAGGGCAGGCAAAAACAGTACGATTCCCATGCGCCCGCACTGAAATAAAATATAAACAATGCCACCAAACCAGCGCACAGAAACATGATACCGCCATTCCAAAAATTCATAGGCCGTAGTGACATTCAGTCGCCGAAAAAACGGCAGAAAAAAATAGATCACCACCGGCGCAACTCCAATGATCATCAGCGTGCCGATCGCAAGCGCCCAGTTGGTTGCGAAGACAATTGCGGGCAAAGCCATGAAGGTGATAGCACTGAGTTGTGTGCCATAAATGCTGATACCGGCCGCCCACCAGGGAATGCGTCGACCAGCGAGAAAATAATCCTGAGTGGCTTTGCCGCGTTTGGCAAAGTAAAAACCCATCCACAGCATACCGACAAGATAGGCTGCAAGAAAACCCCAGTTGAGCAGCCCGAATTCGCGATGCAGCTTGAGGGAATAGACTTTTGGCGATCGAATACCGGGCTTTTTCTCGCCGCTCGGAATGACCCATTGCCCGCGCCAAAAAGTAGTCGGTACGGTCACGCGGGAGGCGCCATCCGGCAGCTTGCCCAGTGTCACCCACTGATCGCTGTCGATGTGGTAAGCCAGCAAATCGTGGCGAAAGGCGGGATAGGTTGCCATATCGGTGTGGCGTGCAGTTTCGGTGTCGACACCGCCCATCAGCAGCAGGTGCGCCAGGCCGACGGCAGGCGCGGGACTGGCTGCCGCAACAGCAGCTCTCGGCAGGTCAGCAAGCCGCTGCCACTCACCACCCACTATATCTGCAGAAGGTGTAAAACGATAGGCATCGCGCAAAAATGGTAAAACACGCACTGCGCGCTCTGTACCATCATCCGCGGTTTCGCTTTGCAATTGATTGCCGCTGAACAAGTAAAATTGCCCTTTATGCGCCGCTGCAACCGGCTGTGTACGCTCCGGGCCGGGCCAGCTCGGTGCAATCTGCCAAGCAGGCTCTCCGGTCAGCGGCAGTGCCCAAAAAGACCTTTCAGCCCGTGTTGCCGACGGATTGGCCGTACCACCAGCGAGATAGAGCACACCATCGACCACCGCCCCAGCCATATTGGCGCGTGGCTCAGGTAAATCCGGTAAGCGCGTGATCACTATTTTCCTATCGCGCCACTCGAGTGAAAAGACATCGCGAAAATGCTGTTCCGCATCGCTACCGCCGGCGATGATGACTTCATTTTCAAAACTGGCTGAAACGCCGTATGCCATCGGTTGTGGCAGCGTTTGTTGCGCGACTTGCCATTGTCCGTTCGGCTCTTCGAGCACAAAAATACGATCATACCAGACTTTCTGTCCGCCTTCCCACGGCCGACCGTCCGGGAAATTCGCACCGCCAGCGACGATAACCGCGCCATTCGACACGCCAGCGTACATACCGGCAAAACCTTCGCTGTCCGGCAACGGCGGCAATTCATCCCAGGCGAAATTGAGGCGGGATTGGGCAAAGCCGGCCTTGATCCCCAGCGAGAGCAAAGCCAGAAGCAACAGGCAAAACAGCCTCGTTCCTGAGTACAGACGGCTTAATTCTACATTAAATCGTACTGGCATTTTCAATGAGTTCGAACAGATCGGAAACCTCGCTTTCTCGCCATACATTTTTCCCGCTGGTGAGCGGTGCAATGGTATCGCCGATATCGACATCAAATTTCATCGCCAAAGCTTTACGAAAAAAGCCCCACATGTCGTGCACCGTGACTGAAATCGCGTGCTGAAATGCTGGCATAAACCGGCGCGCAGCATTGACATTTCCCTTCAGAAAAGCTTTGCGCACACGCTTGCACTCGCGCACCCACAAATTATAATAAGAACCGATAGCACCAACAGCCCCGCTCAATGCTGCGTGGCAAAAAAGCTCGTCTGCGCCACTGAAAATCCGCACGCGCTCGCCGCAAATCCCATGAAGCAAGCCCATCTCGTAGAGATCGAGCGACGTGTATTTGATGCCAGCAACATGTGGCAGCGCCAGCAACTTTTCGCTAAACTGCTGCGGCGAGAAGGTCAACCGGCTGCTTGCGGCAAAATGGTATGGAAAAAATGGCAGCTCACAAACCGATCCAATGGAACGATAGTGTGCAAAAACCGAATCGATGTTTTGTTGATAGTAAATCGGGCCAACAGCCGAAATCGCATCAGCGCCAGCCTGTGCCGCATCGCGGGCCAGCGCGACCGAAGACTGCGTGGTCATCGACCCGACATGCGCCATGATCGGTACGCGTTTATCTGCTGCTTCAACAGTCCATTCGCAGACAGAGCGGCGCTGTCTCTCGGAGAGCAGTGGCCCCATGCCTGTCGTGCCCAACAGATAGAGCCCGTCCGCTCCTTCACGAATCAGCGCCTCAACCAACTTCTGGATTTGTCGCGAGTCAGGCTCGCCATTGGGCTTCACTGGTGTCAGCATCGCGGGCCAAATGCCTTGAAAAAGATCTTTTTGCATAGTGATTTTTTCCGTTTCCCGGTCCGGGGCAAACCCTTACACACGAATCCATGCTTTCTGCGCCGACCGTGAGATGTTCATCACGCTCAAAGCCACCCCTAAATCCCATAGCCTCAGGTTAAACAAACAACCTTCTGTTAAATAGAAGCTTGTCGATCTCATTAACCCCGTCCTTCAGAGCGGGGAAAAAACAGAGCATCTCTCATTTCTACCTGACCAAGCCGTTTTAACGGCTTTCTTTTCAGTACCGGCGCTTTCGACCAAGCTCTCAGGCTGTGAAACCGTTAAAACGGTTGCAGAGCGAATGTGATGCTTTGATATTCACCCCGATGAATCGGGGTGTTAACAATTTGATAAGCCTTGAAAGAACAAGTTTTTTTCCCCTTAAACTGACGGCTATGCCCTAAATCCCCTCCCGAGAGGGGACTTGAAGAGCCGGGCGTGCTATCAATTCCCCATCCTATAGATGGGGCAAAGTGCATTATTACAAACACTTACGCTTCGTAAACATATCGGTAAAGCTAAGGCCCTGAAGGACGGAGCTAATTGCTCGAATAGAGCAAATAAATGATGCCGCGTTTTTGCATCACTTCATTTTCAACGCCGAAATCGAGGTGTGTCATCGCCTCGGCAAAGGGCTTGTCATCATAGGCCGACTCTGCCTGTGTAAACAATATTTGCGCCCACGCCAGCACTTCGTTGCCCCGCTTCTGAAAATCAAGATCCGCGTAGGGCCAGGTATTCGCGGGATCGACATATGGAGCCAAATACAGCAAAGCTTTGCGCAAACTGCTGCGAGCCGGTCCCTGATAATGCCACAAATCGACGCCGACATGAGTGCCCATGTGTGCCAGCTTGCAATAGCCATCGAGAGTGGCTGCGCTATACGTCCAGGCGCGGTTGCGCTCAAGCTCAAACGGAATACGGCCATCAGGGCGAATTTGGCGCTGCACCAGCTTGACTTTGGTTTGCTCGAGCAGGTCGCGCGCCAAGCCGTATTTCCCGGCAAACAGCGCGAAGCTGACTGCTGTCACAAAGTAATTGGTGCTGTGATTGTTCCACACTTTGCCGGCCTCTGGGGCTGGCTCGTCATGCAGCATCCACTCCAAAAATTCCGAACACCAATCCTGCATGGCCGCGGCATCCGCAGCGCTCCAGGCTTCCGATCCTTGCAGCATGCCGATTGCATCGAGGGTCGCCGGCAAATACCGTGTTTCGATAATGCCGTAATAGGAGCCTTCGACGATGCCGGGCCAGGCATGAGAGTATTTGACATGCGGATTCATTTTGGTGGCCGGATCGAGAAACCAGGTGCGCACAAGTCTGGCCGTCTGCGCAGCATATTTCTCTTCCAAGGTAAAATAATACGCCAAACCGAGGCTCTGCACCGCCAGATTCATCGCCTCGTAGCGATTCCAGTCACCGGCTGAACGCGCATCGGGATTGACTTTGCCGTCACGGAAAATATACGGCAAGCCATCGGGAGTGTCCGGATCGGGCCAGTAGTAGCCACCCACCGACATGTAATCGTGTTTGTTGCCGGATGGCGGCGTCAGCGGCTTATCCAGCACAGAATAGGCTGGCAGATCGAGGGCTTCATCCGCTTCTTTGATTAAAAAAGCAATGGTTTTATCGAAGACCTTGTCGTCATTTTTGATGCGCTCGCGGGTACGCTCGAGCGCTTCGCTATTCACACTGATCAGCGACGAGCCGAGCTGCGTCGGGGCTGTTTTCGGGTAAAAAAGATACGGCAAATGGTAGGCGTCGACCGGTGTATCCGCCAGCATGCGGGCGAGCCGCAAATAGCTTTCGTCATCGTAAGCGATGGCTGCCTGCCGCAGTAGTGGCCGCAAATATTCGCGCCGGACTTCATAAGGATGAGGCCAGACTTTTTGCGGGTCTGCATAGGGCGCAACATAGTCAAGCGCGCGCCCAAGTGAGCCGCCTTCGGGTGCGCGAAAATGCCATAAATCGATACCGTAGGCATCGGCCATGGTTGCCAGCATAAAGAAGAAGCCGAGATTCATCGTGCTGTTGTAAAACGGGATTTCGCGCTCAATTTCATAAGGCTGATGGCCTTGTGGCCGGATGTGACGATCAATTCGGCGCCTGGTGTGATAATTGATGGTCTCTTTGGCCAGCAGCGAATCCCCGACGAAGCTTGCCAACGCGACGATCTGGACATCATGGGCGGTGCCTTTATGATTCCAGGCCAGACTGGCATCGAAGCCGAGCTCGGTACTTTTGAACCAGTGCAAAAGGCCACGGGCCCACTCCTGTAGCGCGCCATGATCCTCTGCCCGCCATGCTGATGATGCTTGCAGCAAAACAGCAGCGTCAAGCACTTGCGGCAAATCCTGCGTGGCCATCACGCCAAAATAAGTGCCATCGTTGCGACCGCGCTCGAACCAGGCATGATTAAGGTTAGGATTCATTTTAGTATCGGGTTCAATAAACCATGTGCGCAGTAATTTTGCGGCATGTTCGGCATACTTATCTTCACCAGTGAAATAATAAGCTAACCCGAGTGTGCTGGTCGCGCGCGCCATCCGATCCCATGCCACCCAATCGCCAATTTGAAAATACTCCGGATTGATCTCGCCTTTGCGGTTCCACACATACGGCAAACCATCGGGCTGGTCGGGATCGGGCCACCACAAAGGCGCCGGGCACATAAAATCGTGCTTGTCTCCGTCTGGTGGCATTTCTTTTTTATCCATCACCGAAACCGGCTTTTGCCGCAACGCATTTTCTGCTGCATCGCGCAGGATTTTCAATTCATCTGCATATTGGCTTCCGCCGGAGAGAATGTGCTGTTTGGCCTGCGCCAACAGCCCGGCATCGACGCTGAGGCAGGGCAGACCGGATTGCTGCGCATAGACTTTTTGCGATAGAAATAGAAGTAGTAGCAGTACTGGAAATATCGATCGCCAGCGCTGCAATGGATTCGATTTTTGCATGATTAATCGCTTAAATGATGATGTTTCGTAAATTGTTAGGATTCTGAGTTGCCCTAAAGCTGGAGGGCATTTGCACTGCGCACCACGATCGCTACGGATAGACAAAATGACGATTGGCGTCGAAAACGGGGGGCGCCAAATAGCTGTTCACGCCTTCGACTGCCTTGCCGCGCAGCAAAAATGGGCAGCCTGACCCGGGGCTCAAAATTTCGGTCGAGGTCGGAATGTAGCGAAGGGTCAGGCCAATGCGCCACTTTTGTGAATGATTGGGTTCCGAGCCGTGAACCAGGCTCGGGTGGTGAATCGAAACATCGCCCGGCTCCAGCACTACATCCACTGCTTTCGATTCATCGACGTGCTCCGATGCGATACTGGATCCGAGTACGCTTTCGACATCCGTGCGCTCCTGCATGTTCTGCAGCTGCAAGTGCTGCGTGCCAGGGATCACCCGCATGCAGCCATTTTCCGGGGTGGATTCAGACACCGCCAACCACAACGTGATGACATTCATCGGTCTGAGCGGCCAGTAGCTTCCATCCTGATGCCAAAGCACCGGCTGCCCGGTTTTGGGTGGCTTGCAAATGTAATGGGTCGCGAAAAGTGCGATATCGGGTCCAATGAATTGTTCGACGATATCGAGCAAGCGATCATCACGGATCAGCCGGTACCAGAACGGATCATCTTTTGCCAGCCAGTGGTGCAGTTGCTCGGGACGCAGTTCCGGATGTTTTTGCAGCAACCAACTGACATGGGCGCGCGCTTCCTTCATCAAATCGCGATCCAGCACCTTGCGTGCGATCACGTAGCCATCTCGTTCATACTGTTCTTTTAATGTGCTCATAGGAGTCCTTTTGTATTCGCAAATACTTTTTGGGGAGTCATTCTCACAAAGTCGGGAATGACAGTTGAATTCATTTATGTGCTACAAAAATTGCAGAACCAGCTATGCGCGGAATGTCAAAATTCATTTTGACAATCGGCCTGTCAGCAAACTTGCAATAGCGAATAGGTTTGTTCATATATTCCGTATATAAGGGCATGGCGCGCCATGTTTCTACCACATATTTTGCTATCACCGCGAGATTATTTCAGCCTTGCGACAGCTCCGTTCCTGTTTCCTTCAATCCACCTGCGATTTTTGTTACACGCTTTTATCATTTAAAATGCAGATAGTCTTCGGTTTGAAGCCGATCTTCATTTGGCATGCGCCACATATAATCCGGATCGATAGACGGCTCCGCATCACCATATTTTTCCATAAGAGCAATTTTTTCCTTCAGCAATTCACCGAAATTAGGGCCGTAATCGTGCATGGTCTCGACATCCTCCCGAACCGGCATAAAATCGACCTTGGAGGTTTGCCATAATGCGAGCAAACGGCGCGTGTTCGCCAACTCGTTGGCCACCATTTCGCGCACGATTTCGCGATAGTGGGCCTTTTCTGTGGGCTCGGTAGCATCAAGATAGCCATGTACACCGGCTATCCATGCACAAATATTGCGCAAGGTGGTCTGGTAGGCATGATAGGCGTGCAAGCGATCGCGCAGACTGAGTAGGTAGTCGTGTTGTGCGCTGCCCGATGCCGCTTTTTGCAATGCAGCACCCGCCGCATCAATCGCCGCTTGCAGTGCCGGCAAACTTTCTTCATCGAAGCGTTGCATAGTGCGCGCGCTCTCTTCCTTGCCATGAATTTGCCACAGCATGTCCGCACCGAAATCGATGTTGTGGGGATTGTTAAAAACCGACAGCATATACTCTTCGTAGTAGGCGCGCTCTTTTTCCGGAATCTTGCCGATATCCGGTACGAATGGTCGCACCCAAAAGCGATACCAGGTAAATCCGAGACCACCATACAGAATCAGGGTTGGTGCTGTTTGTACAGCCCGGTCGCTGAGTCGCCAAACATTCAGCACATCTCCGTCCGCCGCCCCAAGCCATTTCTGGGCAACATTGGCAAGGTAGGTATCGATATCGGCAATTTGGCCGAACTGAAAACCGCGAAAAACCTCACGATTGATGTCTTTGCCCACCAGATAAGGTGTGTCGAAATCGACTTCGAGATACTTGAAACCATCTGCCACTCGCGCCTGCAATTCATTGTATGCATGCCACGGGGCCGGTATGCCGGGAATGTAGGTACTGCCTCGCATATTGACATCGGAAAACATATAGGAGCCGCGGGCTTCAAATTTGCGCATGGTCGCCAGCCAGGCTTCGCGATTGTCGACGTCCGAGCGCTGTGAGCGCATACTGCGGTCGATGCCGTTTTCGAGACCCTCCAAAATGATTTCCGCCTCTTCCGCTATATTTTTCAAACCGGTGATGATGCGAAAATCCGGATTGATTTCCTGCGCTGCATCGCGCAAGCTGTGGTAATAGCGCACAACATTGCGTGCCGCAGCGCGCGCGATCACATCGTCGGGCTGCCATTCGCGCACAATGTATGGCCCGCCATTTCGGCCTGGATAAAGGCTGGCCGTGTACTCAAATCCGGAGCCGCTGTCATTGATCAAGGTTTTCACAAATCCAATGTTCGGCGCTTCACGCAGGATATTTTGCAGCAGTTGTGCATAGTGCCAGCGCACTGCCGGGTGCGCCAGTGTCAGCGTATAACGCGGCTGGAATGCCCGAAAGGTGTGATCGACGCGCGCGCCGCGCAGGAAAGGATAGCGTTCGAGTAGTTTTTCCGGCACTGAACGCGGATTGGCAATATGCATACCCGCAGTCAAACCCACCGATTCCGCAAGCCCTGCCTGAAATTTAAGCGACTGCATATTGGCGTCCAAATACTCGCGCGGATAAATGCCCTGATTGAGCTTGGTTTCGGTGAATTGATCGAAGTCAGGCAGGTAGCTATAAAAGCGGTAATAAATTTCGCCATCCGGACCGGTTTCGAACGGCATGCGCTGGGCCAGCTCGTTGACATAAACATGGGTAGCGCCAATGCCAGCCATTTCTCGCAACGCCAGCCGCAGGTCATCATTTTGCACCCGCCGATCGCGATCGATCAGAAAGCCTCGCCTGCCAGTCAAAAAGTTATCGTTCGCGACCACAATGTTGAATTTTGTCGTGACCAGCACGCCGGCTGCGATTTTTTTCGGATCGGTAGTCGGCAATGATTCTTGCAGCATATCAATGGCCGCCAACAGCAGCGATGGACGCGAAGCGATCAGCTGACCACTGCCATACTGCAATAATTGCCAGAAATACCACTCGTTTTGCGATGAATTTGCTTCAGCGGGTACGAGTTCTGGCCGACTGTCGCTGCTGGAAATAATGAAGACGCCGTCACGCCGCTGCACCTTCGCATCTACTACGATTTGTGCATCCGGGCTGAATTTGGTGCGCCATTCTTCCGCAGCTGTTTTAAAAACGCCCTGTTCATCCGACGGAATCGCGATAATTTTGATGTGCTGCAAAAGATCAGGCGCGGTGGCTTCAGGTTTTTTTTCAACCGCAAAGGCTGAAAAAGAAATAAACAAAAGCATAGCTAAAATTATCACTACCTCAAAGCTCAAACTTTGGCACTTTTTGGCAAGAAACACTTCGCCACCAAGGAATAAAGACTCCAAGAAAAAATTTGTGTCCTTGTGACTTGGTGGTGCGATTTGACTGCGGCTCGTCCGCGTTGGATTCCTTTGAGTCATATTGGCACTTTCATTTTGCATCGATTTGGTGGGATGGTGTTTCTTTGACTGGATCGGCCAGATTTTCGGAATAAAAACCAACACGTTGCGAATCGTTGCCAACAAAATTGTATGAGGCCCTTAATCCAGTTGATCCAGTCAAAACAAAAAAGATATTTAATTCATCGATTCCAAATAGCGCTCCTGAAAGGTCGGCTGTTCGCCTGCCATTTTCAGGAAAATATCGAGTGGCACGACCTCAAATTCATCTGGTAGTGCGTCGAGAATACGCTTCACTCTCTTGATGTCACTCCATTGCCGCACGTGCAGCAACAGGAAGTACGGGCGCTTGGGGTTGAGGTTCGACAGCTCTATGAGGTCGGCTGTCGCTTCTTTCTCATCGCGCTTTTCGCCCAGGTAGTAATCGTACGAGATAAAAGGCTTGCCATCGCGTGAGGTAAACGTATGCGCCGGCCGATAGCCGTTGGCGAATCCCAAAACATCCGGCATTTCCTGGTAGTATACATCGATGATTTCTTTTGGCAGATCATCATCGACACCATCGGATTCCCAGTAGTTGGAGTGTTCCATAATTTCAAAAACATTGAGATCGAGATTTTGCATCAATTCATAAGCTGTAGAGACGACCTGCGGTAGCTTGTCGATCGGTACCGAGCGCGGATACATGTAGCCCGGCCCGGACAACGAGCCGATGAAATAGTCGTTTGGTGTTGCCTGATCGTAAAAATACTGCATCATTGCTGGCGCCAGCCAAGACCAGTTCATCGTCACTTCCCAGGCATAGGGCAACTCGCCGCGGCCCGGCTTGGTCCACGCTCCAATCCCCAGGCAGTCGGTTTGGATGCACGCAACATAAACTTTTTCTTTCGGAATATATCGCTTGCCAGCCTCAACATTATGTTTGTTGCTGAATTTGAAGCCCGGCGCGAGCGGGATCTGGTGATTAAAGCTCATATTCGGCAGCGTATGCAGGCCCTCGACGCGCAGCGCATAGCTGGAGGTCAGCCGGACATGCTGGGCTTCTTTATCCTTTTTGTAGGAATGCCAGCCAAAAACAAACGAGTTCGGCTTCATCTGGCTGAGAATTTTATTGGCGAATTGATACTCGAGGGTATCTGCCGGATCGGTTGAAGCATCAGTAAAAAATGAACGCTTGTAGATACCCCAATCCGCCACGCCTGGCTTCATAACTTTGCCATGTTCACCGCCCATGTAGACCAGATATTCATGGTTGGTCTGGTCCCAATATTTATCATAGGCCCATTCGTAAATTTCATAATCGCTTTTGCCGGCAAACAGACCGCGCAAATCTTCCTTCATGGACAGGCCATGCTGCTCAGCGAGCGGGATCAAATCTTCGCTCACCACAATTGCCTGATGCACGCCAGCAGCCGTGAACGCGACGATCAACGAAGTGCGCACGTTGGTGTCCCAAACGACATAGCCGTTGGTTTTGTTTGCAAGCTTGGCAAGCGCTTCATCCGCTGATGCCAGTTCCTGAAATTGCATGCTACGGGTATCGCGGTAATAGTCGTACAGCGGCTCGACAAAGTTGAAATCCCAATCATCTGGATAGAGAAAATAGAGCTGTGGCGCTTCGCCGTTGACCACGCCTTGCAAGCTGATCAGCATGGCCTTTTCAGGCAATTCATTATCAATTTGCCAGTCGCTTGAAAAACGCATGATATATTTTTGCGGTGTTTGGGTATAGGCAAAAGTGCTGGCCAGCACGGCCAGGACCATTATGCTAAAAATGTGTTTTTTCATCATTATCCTCATACACTGAATGGAATTCGATTCGATCTGCTTTTGGAGTCATCCAAGAATTACTGTTTTACTTTGAATCTTTCACAACAGCAATCTTCCCTGCTAACGCGACACGCGTTTGAAAACCAATTCAATCGGTGTAGGCCGGGTTTCACGCTGAACGCTAATGCGCAAAACATCGAGTTTTTTGTCCATCGAAACGTCCAGAGTTGTTTTCAAATTGAATTCGCCCTGCGAGGTCTGCACGGGCTGCGTTGAGCTGACCGTAAAAGCCTGGCCTTCACTCTGCCATTCGCCGGTTACTGTTCGCTCACTGCCAGGTACTGCCAGCACTCCCATGTACCAGTTGTCCGGCCAATGCTGCCGAGTAATCGGGATACGAATGGCATCGCCATCCGGTACGAATGCGAGCGAGTCGGTAAAAAAGGGCTCATTACCACGACGCCATTTTTGTATTAAAACCGTCTGTTTACCTTGCTGTGATATGTCGAGCGTCAAGGTTCGGTAACGCCAGGTGGCTAAATCAGTGCTTTCGTCTGGCTGCAACTCCCAGGTACCAAAAACGTTGCGCTCTCCAAATGTGCAGGCAGCAAATGCTGCCATCATGAAAAGCAGTACCAACAGTTTCAAAATGTGCATTTTCATATCGCACCTCATCATTATGAATCATTGCTCTGGCGATTGGTGTGGAGCTACTTGCTCTCATAATATTTCGCCAGTCGCCAAAAAAAGAGTCCGAACAAGCCGGCGCCGATGCCGGTCAATGCGTTAATCATGACATCCCTGCCCGCCCCGGAAAAAAACGAAAGCAGAATCAGCAGTGCACCGACAAAGCCGGACAGCAATGCCACGATTTTATAGGACTGGATACTCTTGGGATCGACCGGTCCTTCGTTGCCATAAGCCGGTGTGCGCAAATCCTGGTCGAGGGCCGCAAGTCGTTCCACATCTTGCGGATTTTTGTTTGGCCAGCGCGCGGATAAGAAGAACACCCCACCACTGACTGCAATGCCAACCCAGACATTCATTTCAAATTTACCAAAAGGCATGCCGAGAAAGGAAAAAGACACTTCTCTGAAAACATCTCCCAGGCTATCGAGCGGCAAGCCCGCCGCAGCCACCGCGACGATATTCATCACGAAAGTCGCGGCAATACCGGCACCAGCGGCGGCCATTCCCGACCACCACGGCGTTTTGCGGTACACCAGCCCGATGAGCACAGGCATGAACATCGCCGGCGTTGTCATCGAGTAGATGTTCATATAAATATCGAACGAGCTGCCGATTTTTTGGAACAGCAGCGAGATCGCGATGGCGAACACACCGATGGTTAACACGGTGAGCTTGCCGACAATCAATTGATTGCGGTCGGAGGGCTCGTCACCATGTTTAAGCCGCTTTGCAACCGGAACATACACATCTTTGGTTACGACAGCCGCAAGCCAGTTAAAGGTCGAGTCCGCAGAGCTCATGCTGGCCGCTAAAATCGCCGACACCACCACCCCGAGAAAACCATTGGGCAAAATGAACAGGCATAGACTGACGAACGATGCCTCGTGCGGCGCTGTCAGTTCCGGCCATAACAAACCGATATCCGGGAACAGCACACGCGAAACCATCACAGGCAAAATCCACAAAATCGGCGCAAACAGGCTGACGATCGCACAGAAAGCTGCCATTTTTTTGGTGTCGCGCTCATCGGCAATAGAATAATAGCGCTGCCCGATATGCCAATTAACATTGTAGCCAAAGCAGTTCATGATCCAAAAAGTGGTGACGTACAAAAAGGAAATCTGGCCGAGTGAAAAATCGAGATAACCTGCCGGTGCTTCAGCGACCATTCGGTCAAAACCGGTTAAGAAACTGCCGTCGCCGAGATAAATGAATGACAGCGGGAACACCACCAACGTCATCAAAAAGATGATGATAAATTGCAGCGTGTCGGTAACAGCGACCGCCCACAGCCCGCCGAGTACGGTATACACCAATAAAACAATGCCAATGCCAATCAGGGTGATCTCAAAGCCGCTGACGGTCAGAATGCCAAGGTCGAAGGTTTTCGAACCAAAGCCGAGCGCGCTTGAGATGAAAATGCAGAGTGTGTAAATCAGCGTGCCCATCAGCAGTATGTTGGGGATGACGGCAATTATGCTATAGAAATAGGTGGTGGATTGCGAATAACGGCGGGTCAGAAGCTCCATTGGCGAACTGATACGGGCACGTCGCCAGAGCTTGCCATACCAGAAATAGCCCAGCCAATACGCTCCAAATGCCGAGGTGAACATGTAGACGCCGGCCACACCGTTTTTGTAGGTAAAGCCTGAAGCGGAAACAAACATAAAGGCGGAAAAGCCGGAGACAAACAGCGACAAACCGGAGATGAGCCACGGTAACTGGCCTCCGGCTTTGAAATAATCGCTGGTGTGCTTGTTATAGCGCGCGACAAACACCCCCACTCCAGCGACCATCAGGAGAAAAACGACAATAACAATATAATCCAGGGCGTTGAGATGTTTGAGTGTGGGCATAAAAGGCTCGCGTCGTAATGCATCAACCGCTTCGTGTGCTTGGTGCAGTCTAACGCGAGCTTGAGCGAATTTCAAAGCATTTTGGACTAATATCTGAGCTGGTCAGGGAAAGCTCCGATTTGGCAAAGGGGCTATGCCAGATGTGCGAAGCGCAGCGAGGTGAGCTTAAAGTACGATATCCAGCATCTCGTGCCTGCAGCAGCTCAGCGCGCCAGTTTAGCCTGAGAATTTCAAGCCAAGCAAGCACGCATATCCTGCGCTCATTCGCCTTTTTCAAAAACAACTTTGCCGCCAACAATTGTGTACAGCACTTCCGTGTTCACGATCGCGTTCGCTGGAATGGTCAAAATATCCTGCGACAGCACCACCATATCGGCAAGCTTGCCGGGGGTGATTGAGCCTTTGATATCTTCATCAAAAGCGGCAAAGGCGGCGCTCAATGTGTAGGCTTCAATCGCTTCTTCCACGCTGATTTTTTGCTCGGGAAACCAGCCATCCGGATTGGCGCCATCGATGGTGCGGCGCGTCACGGCTGCATCGATGCCGAGGATTGGATCGAGCGGCGCGACGGTCCAGTCCGAGCCGAAGGTCATTTTCACACCGTTGTCGAGAAAGCTGCGAAACGGGTAGGTGGTTTTGCAGCGCTCGTGGCCAATGCGCTGCTCAGCCCAACGGCCGTCGTCGATGGCGTGGTAAGGTTGGACACAAGCGATGACGCCGAGGTCGGCAAAGCGGGTAAAATCATTCGGGTGAATATGCTGTGCGTGTTCAATGCGGAAACGGTGATCTGTTCCGCCGTTCGCTTCGATGGCTTCAGCAAATACCTCGAGCAAATAAGCATTGGCCGAATCACCAATGGCGTGCACGGCGATGTGCAGACCGGAGGAGTCTGCTGCAATAATCGTTCGCCGCAGTGTTTGTGGGTCATTCACGAAGATGCCGCGTGTGCTGGCATCCTGCACATAGGGCTCATAAAAAAGCGCTGTACTCGAGCCCAATGATCCATCGACGAACCCTTTCAGTCCGCCAATTTTGAGCCATTCGCCGTCGCGGAAATTCTTGCTGATGCCGAGCTTTGCCAGATCGCGCCAGCGAAACAACGGCCAACGGCCATCTACACGCACCGTCATTTTGCCTTGGCGCAGAAAATCCTGGTAGATACTGAGGGTTTCGGACGTCAGATTCATGTCCTGCAAACTGGTGACGCCGACCCGCGCTGCTTCCTGCATGGCTGCCAGCAAAGCCTGTTCAATCTCTTCCCGGCTCGGCTCTGGCACGATGCGCCACACCAGCGATTGCGCTGCATCTTTCAATACACCGGCTGGCTCATTGCTGCCGGCTTTGCGTACAATCACCCCGCCCGGTGGATCCGGAGTATTGGCATCAATGCCCGCCATTTTTAAAACCAACGAATTGGCGACCGACATATGGCCATCGTAGCGCGTCACAAACACGGGCCGATCCGATACGTATTGATCGATCAACGCTGCCGTAGGCAAATTGCCGCCGGGCCAGTTATCATGGTCCCAGGTGCCGTCAAGAATCCAGGCGCCAGCAGACAACTCAGCCGATTTTCGTGCCAGCCGCTCACCGAATTCCCGCTCATCTTTGGCATCTTTCAATTTCACACCGGAGAGCCATTGCCCGCCTGAAAGAAAATGCGTATGGTTGTCGCTAAAGCCCGGCAGCAACAGCTTCCCTTGCAAATCCATCACTTTTGTAGCAGGCCCCGCGAGCTGGACCAGATCAGCTGTACTGCCCACAGCCAGAATTTTGCCATGCCAGACAGCTACGGCTTCCGCAACCGGCTGCGATGGATCGACCGTCCAGATTTTGCCATTGGTCAGCAGCAAATCTGCCTTTACAGCATCGTTTTTTTGGCAAGAAAAAAGGGCACATGCCCCAAACACACAAAAAACAAATAAGGAAATCTTGATTTTCTGATTCATTTGACCACCTTTTTGAATTGCGAATCGACCCAAACAAAAAAAACGAGCATCATTTTCGATGCATCAGGTGCGGCAGATCAACACGCAGCCATGTTAATGATGTCGAAACCATAGCCACAAAGCCACGGCTCATCATTAAAATAGCACCGCTGGCAAGTCCATCAAACAAGAAAGCGACCACTGAGATCGGTCGCCGCGCGGAAAAGCAGGGAATGCAAATAAGCCAATTCAGCACGGTCACGGGTGTAGCCGCCACCGATCACACCGGCAACGGCAATCCCTTTCTGCAGACACGTTGACAATACAAAGCGCTCTCGCTTGATAATGCCATCTGTTGTCAGCATGAATTTTCCAAGCTTGTCATTTTTATGAACATCCACCCCGGCATCATAAAAAACCAAATCGGGGCGGAATTGATCGAGCAGGCTGGGCAGGTGCTCGGCGAGGATTTTGAGATAAAGTTGGTCGGAAGTGCTTTCTGGCAATCCAATATCGAGATCGCTTTTTTGTTTTAAAAATGGGAAATTGCGTTCGCAATGCATGGAAAATGTGAAGACACGCGGCTCATCGCGAAACATAAACGCCGTGCCATCGCCCTGGTGCACATCGAGATCGACAATCATGATTTTGTGCTCTGCCCCTTCATTCAGCAAAGCCCGGGCTGCGACCGCCAGATCGTTAAATATGCAGAACCCAGCGCCGAAGCCCGGAAAAGCATGGTGGGTACCGCCGGCGAGGTTGCAGGCCAGCCCATGCCTTAGAGCCAGTTTAGCGGTCAAATACGTACCGCCAACTGCAGTGCAGGTGCGGCGCACGAGTTGAGGGCTCCAGGGCAGGCCGATCTTTCGAACAGCGTTTTCTGAAATTGTGCCTTCACAAAAATCGTAGATATAACGACTCTCATGGGCGGCTTCAAGCAGTTGGTAGCTGGCGATTTGCGGGCGAAAAATGCGTTCCTTCTGAGCGAGGCCGTCCTTTAGCAGCAATTCAAACAGAAGCTTAAATTTCGGCATCGGAAAACGATGATCGTGTGGAAGTGGCGTGACATAATCTTCGTGGTAAACAAAAGGAACACGCATAGATTGGCTGGTATGCCTCGTATTTTTTGTCCCAAGTCTACACGCAGACTTATTCGAACGAATCCGAGCCTGCGTCTTTGGTTCGCTGGCCTCCCGGCGTTGAGGAAGGCACGTCCTGACGCGAAGCACCCATCAGCCTTGGATCCCAGTCGGTATCAATAATCAACGGCGGCTTGGTTGCCCTCGCGATCTCATCCCAAGGTACCAATTTAAAATTTTGAAAACCAGTTTCGTTTTTGCCATCTTGTACGACAAACACACCTTTGGGAAAAAGCGGCCCGAGATTGAAATTGCTCACATCGATGCCATCTGTGCCACCAACTTCATCGATGCCATTTCCTGCAACAATCTCAAAGCTGGCGATAAATTTATTGCTGCCTGTGCGCTCATAAACAACAAATTCATCGGCGCCCTGACTCGAGGCGATCAAATAGCCAGAACCATCCTTTCTGTAATAAATCGTTAAGCCTTCGACGTCATCATCCAGTTTGCCGTTGGGGGCAATGCCGTCAACAAAGACCGGCTCGGAACGACCGGTTGGTTCGGCGCTAAATCGCCAAATGCCCACATCTTCTTCAGCTACATACAAATAGCCGAAAAAATCGTCAGCTACAAGGCCTTCTGTTTGACTGCTCACAGAAAGGGAACGCACCAGGCGGGCATCGACTCTGCCCCTGCCATTGTCAAACAATTCCCATTGTTCGATTGCCCCTGACTTCGAGTTGACGAAGCAGTAGTACTTTGCCGAAATCGCGCTGTAGTACATCGCGAAGCCATAAACATTCATGTCTGGCTTGAACTCTCCTGCAGCCACGTTGTAAAGCAGCCGTGTCTTGGGATTAACGGCGTAGACTCCAATCAGATCTTCATCCTGCTCGCTAAAGCAAACCAGTGTCGTCGGCACACCGCCGAGCATGAAATTGTAGCGCAGGTCGACGTTATTGGGCTCCATCCCATCGATGTACTGGATTTGAGATCCATCCAAATTGTATACCGCCAAGCCGCCGCCACTTTTTACGGCGCCGATGATTGTGCTCAGCGAGACATCAGTCGGATGAATCCAGATCGCAATGTCATCAGCCGCGTCGCCGCTGGTTGGTACCGGATCGGTTTCAACAGTCGCCGAAACATAAGCACTGGCGTGTTTAGACTTTGCTTTCGATTGCTTCGATTTTGGCGGATCTTCGTTGTTGGACAGACTGGCAGCAACGGCCCAGATCAGCCCGAACATTGCCAAAATAAAAATTGGAATCAGTCGCTTTTTCATGATGCGTGTCCTCGAAGTATTGAATGTTAGATTTTCATCCCGATTGTGGAATCGCAATGTGCTCGTGCTTGAATATACCTGCGTTGCACGGTATTGACAGAACATGAGCGAAAAACCGCAGTCGAAAACTGCCTGCGTTTTGCTTTCAGAAATGGGAAAGCCATCATTACTTTATCGTGAAAAACCAGCTGATTAGTCTATTGCGAATTACAAAAGCCATGTCCCTTGCTGCTGCGGGAAATCATGCCCGTGTCTTCAGCTTGAGATTGCATTTGGACACGAATGACGGCCTGCGTTTTTTTATGCAGGGATAACGGCAAAAAAAAACGGGATTTTCAAGAAACGAATTCCTTAAAAATCCCGCTTAGTTTAAAATTGCACTTTGATAAGCAAATCGAAGCCGCTTACTTGACCATGACCATCATTTTGGATTTGACCACGCCATTGGCTTTCAAGCGATAAATGTAGCGGCCGCTGGCGACTTTCGCGCCCATCGCATCGGTGCCGTCCCATGCAATACTGTGACTGCCCGCAGACATGTCCTGATCGACCAGCGTATTAATCAATCTGCCCTGCAAATCGAAAATGGCCAGTTCGACCGGTCCCGCGGTTCCGACACTGTAGCGGATCTGCGTTTCCGGATTGAATGGATTCGGAAAATTCTGTGCCAAATCAAAGGTGGTCGGCAGGATGGCGTCACCCGGTTGATCTTCCACCGATGTGGTTGGAGCTTGAGTAGCACGCATAAAGGTGCTGGCATCCGTAAAATTGAGATTGGTCTCATTTTCCTGACTCTCAATCTGAGCAACTAACAAATCTACCTTTGAAATCCAATTATAGCTAATGAGCGTAGTCGTATCAATTGTCACAACGCCATTAAAGTTTGAAATCGACCATGATGTATCTACGGTACTGATTCGCAAGCAATCAAATGTACCGCCGGGCAGTTTAACTTGCCCCCAGGCATCGATTGCACTATATGAGATTGTACTATCAGTTGTAGAAAAGAAAGGAGGAAAAGAAGTTGAAACGACAGAGGTATCACTCCATGTCATCCCAAACTGAACAGGCAGCAGCGTAAAACGCTCTGTCTCCTTTTCAATTAGTGTTGTATCAGGAATTGAAATCGCACTGCCAAGCGCTACAACTGCGTTGTCCTGCACATTGAGATAACTATAAAAAGAGCCCTCGATTCCTTCAACAGTATTCCGTATTCTTAGAACAAGGTTTGCATCTGTAAATTCACTCGCAGCCGGGGTTTGCGCAGGATCGAGCCAGTCAAAGCTACTCACAAAAGGAGAATCTATCGTGATTGCTGTAAAATCCCACATTTGCAGCTGATTATTTGCTGTTCCAACGTTAACAGCCACGTTGTCAGTCGTGCTCAATTCAATACCAAAGCTGCGACCTTTCATGGCTAAAAAATCATCTTTTGAAATGGATATTTGAGAAAAAGCAGTGCAGGGAAGTGCGAGCAGCAGCGCCGTGCCACATAAAATCATTTTTTTTCGTAACGAATTAGTCATAAAAAAGCCTCCTGTTAAAAAGTGTACATCCATTTTTAGAACGTGGCTGCGAATATATATTGCTGTTTTACAAATTGCAAGTATTGATTCAAACAGTAAATTTTTTAATAAGGACTGTTCCTTTGTTGGGTTGTCTCGCAACACCGAAAGGAAAGCCTGCACTGCCGCTGCGTTTCAGATTAGAATGAACCGTGCTCGAAACGGATATTCTATTTGCTTATTCATCAAAAAATGACCAGATTAACAAATTCCAAGCGATGTCGGTATTCATTTAAGCGGGAATGTTATGATCCAGCGCGACTACATTATGCGAATGATTTACATGCTCACGGATGTACTGCTGCGGGTATTCAAATTGAAAGAACAAAAAGAGTATGATGTGGCGCTGGACGAAATCGGCAAGACGATCGAAGAGCTCTTTGCAGCGGAAGCGAGCCTGCTGAAAGTCGTTGATCCAATGACGGCTGCCCAACTCCTGGGGCATTGGCAAAAAGTGAAAATATTGGCGACACTGTACCGCGAGCAAGGCGAGATCTACGCTCAGCAACAAAACATACAGGCCGCGCTGGCCAAACTGGAGCAATCTGCAGTGCTGTACGGTGAAGCTGTGAAATTGAAGGGCGTACCGGACAATGAGTGCAGCGAAGCACAGAACTCGATCACTGAGTTGATTGCTCAGCTCAATTGAACTGACCAGCACTTGTGTAAAATCTGAGTTGTTCACGTAGGGAATATGCTGAATCCGCAGCTTTAAGATGCTCTTAACACCTTCTTTTGTGCCTTATCCGCAAATTTTTTAAACAAACAGTCACAAAAAACTTGGAATCCTGCTACTTTCTCATAAATTTGGCTGATACGTACGCCAAAAATCCTTTTACCTTAAATCCATCGCCGCTGATTCGCCGAGCGCCATTGGAATTATCAATAAAAATGTGAGCAAAGGGAGAGAGTCAAGATGTCAAAGTTAGTGCTTGTTAAAGATGAACCCGTTTCTCTCACACGCAAACCCATCGAATTGAACCTGCCAGAGTATGGGATTTACATTGGAGAAAGCCGTCATGAGCGAGGTTTTGAAATGGATCCAATGCGAAATGACTATACCAAGGTTTATTACATACTCGAGGGCGCCGCTGATTGCATCACGCAGGACAAAACCATCAAGCTCTCGCCCGAGAACCTGTTGGTCATCCCGACTGGCATGGAGCATTATCTGAAGGATAATGAAAACTCCCCTCTATCACTTTATATTCTCGCAATCGAGCACGACAGCCTGGACAACCTGGACACTTTTCAAAAGCAAATCAAGCTTCTGGATGAACTCGGCACAAAGCACTTCCAGCCACTGATGCAGCACGATTATGCGGCATATGAAATCCCGCGCAACATCCGTAAAATTTTGTATGAGCAACGGGTTAAAACACCGGGGTACATTCCGGTGATTCAGGCAACCATGCTGAGCATGATTGTGGCCATCAATCGCATCTTTATGAATATCCCAGTCATGCAGCAGTTCGAGGATGACAAACCGACTGTTGCCCGCATCCGCCAGGTTGCGAACTACATCCGCAGCAATTTCTATGAGCCGATTTCGGTTGAACACATGGCGCGCATGGCCTGTCTGAGCGTGCGGCAATTTACCAACCAGTTCAAGGCTGTGCATGGCGTCACCTTCATGCAGTATTTGCATTATCACCGCGTCAGCTTCGCGCAAAAATTGCTTGCAGAAACCGACCAGGACATCAGTGCGATTTGCTTTGAATCGGGCTTCAACGATCTCGCCCACTTCTATCGTATCTTCAAGCGGCTTAGCGGGTGTTCACCTCGCAAATATCGACTCAACGCACATAAAGAAGCATTGAAAAATGCGCAGCCTGAGAATGAAAAAGCCTGAACTGCGGCCGCTCCCTTGACATTCACTCTACCATTTTCTATATTGCACGCCCAAATTTACAGCAACTGAGCGCATAATTCAGGAGCATTTCACCCATGAAAGACCCTCGTCATCAACAACTTGCACAGGTTTTGATCAACCATTCTACCCGTCTGCAAAAAGGCGAACGCATTTTGATCGAAGCCATTGACGTCCCGCACGATTTGGTCGTTGAACTGATCCGCCAGGCGCGTGATGGTGGCGGCGTTCCCTTCGTTACGCTCAAGAGCAATGAAGTCTCGCGGGCCCTGGTGTCCGCTTTGCCCGAGCAAGGTTTTAAAAGTTGGGGACAGTTTGAAGCGGCGCGCATGCAGGAGATGGATGCGTACATCGGCATTCGCGGCAGTCATAACATTGCGGAGATGTCCGATGTGAGCAGCAGCCAGCTCGGCTTTTATAAAAGCCATTTTTTAAAGCCGGTGCATTTTGATATCCGTGTGCCGAAAACCAAGTGGGTGGTGCTGCGCTATCCAACAAGCTCGATGGCGCAACAGGCGGGAATGAGCACGGAGGCATTCGAGGATTTTTATTTCCGCGTTTGTACGCTCGACTATGGCAAAATGTCCGAGCGCATGCAGGTTTTGCAGAAACGCATGCAGGCAGCCGACCATGTTAAAATTACTGGCCAAAACACGCATCTTGAGTTCAGCATCAAAGACATCCCTGCCATTCCATGTGGCGGTGAGCACAATATTCCTGATGGCGAATGCTTCACAGCACCAGTGCGCGATAGTGTGAATGGCTACATCCAGTACAACGCCGCAACCATTTATGAAGGCGTGGCTTTCAATAATATTCGGCTTGAATTCGAAAATGGTAAAGTTATTAACGCCACCGGCGATAAGACCGAGCGGCTCAACGAAATCCTTGATACGGACGAGGGCGCGCGCTATGTCGGCGAATTTGCTATCGGATTCAATCCACACATAACCACACCGATGCTCGACATTTTGTTCGACGAGAAGATCGCCGGCTCGTTCCACTTCACGCCCGGACAGGCTTATGAGCTTGCAGACAATGGCAACAGATCGAAGGTGCACTGGGACATGGTGATGTTGCAAACGCCCGAATATGGTGGAGGCGAAATCTATTTCGATGGCGAATTGATCCGGAAAGATGGCATGTTTGTGCCGGAAGACTTGCAGCCGCTCAACCCGAAAAATCTGATTTAAAATATTAGGAATCCAAGGCGCAGAAGATGAATATCTCAATCGAATATTGCATGATGTGAGGCTACGAGCCTCGGGCCATCAGTTTGAAGGCCATGATAGCATACAAACACCCGCAGGCCAAAATCGAAATGATCGGGTCCAGCGGTGGCGTGTTTGAAATTAATTTCAACGGTCAATTGATTTTTTCCAAAAAACAAACCGGGCGATTCCCTACCCATGACGAAATTCTTAAAGTTCTCGAATCCTGATTTGATCTGCCATCCGGCGGCTTGGCTGTTATGCTTTGCGCTGATTCTGCAAGCCTGCTCCCCGGCAAACGATGAAAGCGCAATCCCCATGCTCCCCAAAAACGAACTGAACGCTTTTGTACAGCACCTATCCGACAGTTTGCACGCGCAAACCATCGCCGTTTCACTGTACGATCTGGAAACCGGTGAATCCTTCCATCATAACGAAAAAGAGCTTTTGCATGCGGCCAGCACCATGAAAGTGCCGGTCATGATCGAGCTGTATCGCCAGGCGGAAGCTGGTACCTTCTCCATCGACGATTCGATTGCCATAAAAAATCAATTTCGCAGCATTGTCGATGATAGCGAGTACAAGATCAGCGAGGACAGTGAGAATACGCTTTATGAAAAAATCGGTCAAAAAGCCGCCATTCGCGACCTGATGTCGCTAATGATAACCTGGAGCAGCAATCTCGCGACCAACCTGCTCATCGAGCTGGTCGATGCAAAAAGCGTGACCAATACCATGCATGAGCTGGGTGCTCCAGATATTCAGGTGCTGCGTGGCGTGGAGGATATCAAAGCTTATCGCAAAGGCTGGAGCAACCGCACAACTTCCTATGACATGATGATGGTGATGCGTGCTATCGCAGAAAACAAAGCGGCTTCAAAGGAAAACTGTGCGGAGATGATCGACATTTTGAAACAGCAGCATTTCACAGAAGGCATTGCCAGCGGCGTGCCGGAAGGTGTAGCAACTGCCAGCAAATCTGGAGCCATCACCGCCATTCAGCACGATTGTGGCATCGTTTTTCCACCCGACCGTAAACCATATATTCTCATTGTGCTTACAAAAGGTATCGCCGTTCCCAAAGATGCGCAGAAAGCCATCGCGGCGATTTCAAAAAAAGTCTACCAAACACTTAATCCGACAACAGATAATTGAGATATGCTAATTGAGCAGCAAACGGACATGCTGTTAAAACGTCCCCAATGCCTCAAAACGCTCACTCGCCTGCTGGTTTCGATTTCGATGGTATCGTTTTTCTTCTCATGCCAAAAAAGTGAATATGAGGTTTCCCTCCATTACGTCGATGTGACTTCCGGCAAGCAATTGCCCTATGCAACCGTGCAGCGGCTCGACCTCACCCCGGCTGATTCGATCGAAATCCCCTTGAAAATTCCGGACAACCGGCAAGCTACTGCGTTGGTCACCACGGTTACATTAGGCAACAGCGGACAAGCGATTTTTTTGCTGCTTGCGAAATCCGATCCGAGCAATCACTACTTCGACCAGTTGTATATCGATCGCAACAAAGACCGGGATTTCACCAACGATGGGGCGCCGTATAAAAGCGATGGGCAATTCGTTAAAAGCCGCAATCAGCACTTCACTGAATTCGGGCGTGTCGCCCTGCCCTACGACTGGCAGCAGGGAAACACCCTGACCGAAGAACCGTTCCTCTGTAAAATCTATTTTTGGTACCCGGATCTGGGCCAGCCAAAAACATGCAGTTTGCTGAGATTGAGCTGGCGTGAGGGCTCTTTTCAATTTAACGACCAGCAAGCTATGGTTGCAGTGGTCGATGACGATGCCAATGGCGTATTTGACGCCAGCGATCGCTGGGCTTTGCTCCCGCAGGACAGTCTCGGAGATGAATTTGTCGGCGATATCCACTTTTTCCGCGAAGCGACTCGGGCTGGCTGGCTTGGCGAAACCGCTTTCGAAGTAGCCAACCTCGCGCCGCAGGGCAACAAAGTGCTGCTGCGCAGAAAAGAGCACGAGCTCTCAAGACAGGAGGACCTTGCCCTGGACACGCCTTACAATCAGGAAGTGCGCAGGCCGCGGGCAGCAAGTGAAATCAACTGGCTGTCCAATTACAATCGGGCGCTACAGCGGGCTCGGCGCACCAGGCAAAACATCTTTGTTACCTTCTGTGTGCCGTGGTCCGGACCGTGTGTTTCGCTCGATTCCCGCACATTCAACGATGCGGAAGTTGTGTCACTATCCAATAGCTTTGTCTGCCTGCAACTCGATGGTGATTTGGAACGCACCCTGGTTCGGCAGTTCAGTGTACAAAACTATCCTACCCTGCTCATTCTTGATCATACGGGCAAGGAACTGACGCGCGTGGTCGGCTATCAGCCTGCTGCCGAGCTGGCCAGGTATCTCAAACAGTATGTCAAATCTTGAGCTTGATCCGTTCCAAAAAAAAGCCATCCGTGGTCTTGCGGCAGAACAGCGGATGGCTTTTTTTGCATTCAGCGTTCCGCTCATTTTTTCTGGCGAATGTAAATGCTGCCGTTGAGCGTCCGAAATTGGAACTCAGGCCCACCGCCGTTGATTTTTCCATACATATCTTTGTCCAGCGTGACCCGATACTTCGAACCTTGATTGCGATCAGACTTTTCAACTTTCCGCACATTCCGTTGCATTTCAACATCAAAATCGCTGTAAACATTGCCATTATCCGTGCGCATTTTTACATCCGCCTTGATGTTGGCAGGAAATGTGACATCAATCGTACCATTCATTGTTATAAAGGACATCGTCTTTTCCGGCGTCACTCTATCGAAACTGACTTCGACGCGGCCGTTTGCGGAGTAGGCAATCGCAGCTCCGGAGATACGGGTCAATTTGATGCTGCCATTGCTGTTATTAGCTTCAATCTCACCTTCAATATTGTCAACCTCGATCACGCCGTTGTTGGTGGTCGCCAGTTTAAGCGAGGTATTGCGCGGTACATCGATTGTAATATCGATCGCGCGTGCCCACGATGATGTTCCGACAGTCATTGAATTATTGTCTTCTTCAACCACCAACCCGGTGCTGGTATTCGGAATAAGCCGCATGCCATTTTTTTCCTGGGAACGTTCGCGTTTTGAAGCACGCGCCTGTGCTTTGATACGCACGTCCTGGCCACTATATCCGTTCACATAAATGCTGCCCATAATCAGACTGACCTGCAAGTCTTTGGGTTGTGATGGCTTGCTGAACGGTACGGTCAAACTGTCTACTTCAAGCTGCCGTGCTGCAAGCGACTGGCTAAAAACCAATCCTGCCAGTATCGAAATCAGCAACCAATTCATCTTTTTCATTTTTGCCTACCTTTTCTAATTGATCTCTTTAATGTAAATTGTGCCATTAAAGGCATCAAACTTCAACTCGGGACCGCCGCCAGCAACCCGAGCGCCGTAAAATTCATTGGATTTATACATAAACCGACCATTTTTCTCACTTTTTTGAGCCGAAATCTTCATTGGCAAGGAGGTGAAGTCAAAATCTGTATACACTTGGCCATTGAAGGTTTTCATCTTCAAATCTGCCGACAATCCCGGCTTGAAACCAACACGTACATCGCCATTAAGCGAGCCGAAGTAGCTTTCGGCTGCCGGATTCTTCACAAAGGTGACATCCACTTCTCCATTGAGCGCATACACATGGCCAGCGCCAGCCAGTCCATGCATGGTGACATCGCCATTCACGTTGTTGACATCATAATCGCCACGGACATCTTTCACAATAATGTTGCCGTCATTTACGGTTTTAAGATCGATGTTGGTGGTGTAAGGCACTTTGAGTTCAAAATCCATTGTGACTTCATAGCCGAGCCGTCGTTTACCGCGATAATGGACAGAGCCGTCTTTTTTGCGATACGGCGCATCGACATACAAAACGATCTGATTGCCGTTTTCCTCGATATCCAGCACCACTTCTTCCTTCGCTTGCTGGATTTTGGCTTCGCTCCTGCCCCATATCGTGCGATGCACGACCAGTTGTATTTCGCTGCCGCCATAACCTGTCACTTCAATCGAGCCGTTGACATTATCCACTTCCAGCCAGTTTTGCTCACCCACGTTGCGAAATTGCATGGTTTTGCGTATTTCATCTTTTTGCTCCTGCGCCAGCATTGGTGATTGCAGTGCTATCAGCAGAGTCACTGCTGCAACAAAAGAGTATTTCTTCATAAAACATCTCCACGATTTGAGATTCAGCCTATTTAATGTGAATTCGACGTAAGCTTTTGCGATGCAAAAGGGAGAGCCTTCTTCATGGTGAGCGTAGTCGAGCCATGAAGGTTTTGAGCGTGTAGTACTGGAACGCCTTATCGCCCTCGACTGCGCTGAAGAATTCGATGTTTTGCTTATATCGAACCTCACGTTATTTATCTTCCCTTAACAATTCGATGCCGCGTGTCGCTCGCTCTTTCACAATCGTATTGATTGAATCGCCACTGGCAAAATTATTTAAAACGCCAAGGGACTGCTTTTCCTGAATTTCAACCAACAGGTCAATCAGCGCCACCTGCACCATGGGTGAGGACTGGTTGGCTAAGGAAGCGATCAAGCCTTCGCGCACCTTGTCCTGTTCGCTGAACTGCAGCAGGGCGTCGAGTGCTGCCAGTCGCACGTTCACGCTCGGATCACGGTTGAGCGTATTGAGCAGGGCGTCCACGACCTGGCGATCCGGCTTTTGCAAACGATAGCTAAACGTTACACCCTTCAAGCGGTCGATCGGTGACTGCTGGTCGAGCATCGACAAGGCAACAAGACGCTGCATCTGGGTAAAGTCTTCGCGCAACTGTCGCACTTCCGAACCGCTGCCACCACCAAATTGACTCTGATTACCGAGAAAAAAACCTACAATCAGCAGCACGAAAGCCATACCGAATTGAATGGCTGGTTGCTTCGGCCACCAGGACAAAAACCACCCGTTGAGCCAGTCTTTGAAGTGCGCCCGCTGCTTGCCTTGCTCCAGTCCGTGCTGGTAAGCTTCGAGCGCGGTGAAAAACCGTGCCCGCATGTTTTCCGATGGCTGCGCTTCGGGCAACATGCCGAGGTTTGTCCACAATGCACTGATGCTGCTGACTTCCTTGCGGCAACGTTCACAGGCAGCCATATGCGCTTCTAATGTCCGACGCGAATGTTCATCAAGACTGCCTGCGATATAGTCCGGAATCCATTTTTCGAATTTTTCACAATTCATGATAATTTCTCGTTTGTTAAAGCATAAAAAGCGGTCCGCAACTCTTTGATCGCGCGATGTACACGCAATTTGATTGTCCCAACCGTGCAGTTGAGCAAATCGGCAATTTCGTGGTACTTCAATTCCTGAAACCGGCTGAGCACCAAAACTTCACGTTTATCGTGTGGCAACTGCGCCAGCGCTCGGTGCAGCAGATCGATCTGCTGGCCATATTCGATGGTATCGATGGGCAGCGGATCGTTGCTCTGTTGGCCTTCAAGCTGTTCATCGTTAAAATCAACTGCATGTTTTTTGCGGAAATGATCGGCGTGGGCATTGCGCGCAATCCGGTACAGCCACAAGGCAAAATGGCTGTCACCACGGTATGTTTGGCGATATTTCAATATCCGCAAAAAGACCTCCTGAACCAGATCTTCGCTGAGTTCACGGTTGCCGGTCATTTTTACAAAAAAATTAAAAAGCTTGAGGTGATGCCGTTCAAAAAGAATGGCGAGTTTGCCCACATCGCCATCGCGAACGAGGAACATCAACTCATTATCTGTCACAGGATCCACGCGTTAGATTCCCTGGTTTGAATTGAAAGTGTATTTTCGCGTTTCATACCTAAACACTGTGCTTTCAAAAAATGGTTACGCACAATTGCTAAAATTTATCGCGCGTATAGCGAGGCAGGGTAAAATTTGAGCCTGCCTGGCAGTTTCTTCTTGTTTTCACTGATGAAATTCCTATTTTAGCCGTCAGTCACGCCAGTCGGTCAGCTTTCAAGCGATATTCAATTTCAGACGGAAAATTCATGCGAAATAGCGTCCTTTATCTCCGTGTTTTTGCGCTCATTCTGTTCATTGCCGTCTCTGCCCAGCCTGCTGTCAGTCAAAGCGTTCAAGCGCAGGACAGTGTGCGTGTTTATCCCCAAAAGATGCCAGACAAAACCACCTGGGAGCACGTTGTCTCTTTGCCGGGAACGATCGTGTATTTGCCCGTGAAGCTGGTTTTTTATTCGGTGCAAAAATCGGTCGCATACTTTCAGGATTCAGAATCGCTGGCGGGATTGCGCAGGCTCCTGATTCCGCGTGTGCGGGTTCGCGGATTGCTGCCAGCCTACTCTGAGCGCTCCGGCGTTGGCCTAAAATATTATTTCAATGATTTTTTAGGCAAAGGTTCAAGGGTGACGATTAACGCAAAATATGGATTTATTGACAATCGTCAAAAGCATTACCTCCGATTTCAGGATATCGCTCTGGGAAAGGGTATTGTTTCGACTCTGCTATTTCAATACCGCTATCTGACCCACGAGTCGTTTTTCGGTATCGGGCCGGATACAGATCAAAATGCGGAATCGACTTTTTCGCTGGAGAAAACCACGGCAGAAGCCTCCCTTGCTTACCGATTCAACGAAAATGCTTCCATCCGAACCTATTATCAATTTGAACAAAACAATGTTTTTGCAGGCTATGAAGAACAGGTCCCGGTTCTAACAGACGTACCTGCTGATTCGCTACCTGGATTGCAAACACGTCTGAAAACAGGTACAGCAGGATTCAAATTCGAATTGGATTCGCGCGATGTGCCGGGCAGAGCACGCCGCGGCTGGCAGATCGAAGTAACCGGAAGTCTCGCCAATCAATTCGGTGGCGATCGCTTTCGCTATTGGTCCTTCTCCGCAGATGTCAAGCGCGTAGTCCATCTTTTTTACAGTCGCACAATGGTGCTGCGCGTGATGGCGCAACGTGTGCGGCCTTTCTCAGGAAAAAGCGTACCGTTTTATCAGCTTAGTGAGCTGGGGCAGCGTGAATCCATTCGTGGATTCACACGCGGTCGTTTTCGCGATAGTGACTTACTATTGGCGAGTGTTGAATACCGCTACCCGATTTGGCACTATTTTGATGCAGTGCTGTTCTGTGATGCCGGCCAGGTTTCCCCGGATATCACAGATTCTTTTTCCTTAAACAAGTTTAAATTCGCGTTCGGTGGTGGCATCCGCGTGCACTCCAGCACAGGTCTGGTCCTCAAGCTCGAGATCGGCGTCAGCAACGAAAGAACGCGCTATTATGGAGTCCTTAATGAGTAAGCTGAGAAACATCATCTGCGATATCGACGGCGTGATATTGCACAACAACAATATTATCCCGGGCGCTGATCGATTCATCAACAGCATTTTGGAGCAAGGCAATCCATTGCTCTTTTTGACCAATTATCCATCGCAAACACAAATGGATTTACACAACCGCCTGGCTTCAGCCGGCGTCGACGTGCCATACGAAAAATTTTATACATCCAGCATGGCCACTGCCGATTTTTTGCAAAGACAGGATGGCCGCAAGGCCTACGTCGTCGGTGAAGGCGCACTGACGCACGAACTCTACCGTGTCGGCTTTACTATCACCGACATCAATCCTGACTTCGTGGTGGTTGGCGAGACCAAAGCGTACAATTGGGACATGATCCAAAAAGCCTCTCACCTGATCATGAGCGGCGCCAAGTTTATTGCCACCAATCCGGATGTCGCCGGGCCAAAAGGTTACCCCGCTTGTGGCGCCCTGTGCGCACCCATCGAACGCATAACCGGTAAAAAACCCTTCTACGTTGGCAAGCCCAGCGCCTGGATGATGCGGGCAGCGCTGAACAGCCTTGGCGGTCACTCGGAAGATGCGATTATCATTGGCGACAACATGCGCACCGATATTTTGGCAGGCGTACAGGCAGGTATCGATACCATTTTGGTGTTGTCGGGCGTGAGCAAAGAGGAGGAACTTGACATCTTTCCGTATAATCCGATGCAGATTTTTAAGTGTGTTGGCGACATCAATGTTCAGCAGTTTGCATGATTCAACTTACGGCAATACGGCTTCATGATTGATGCTTTTGATACAAGTCCACAGCTCAAACAACGCAAGGATTGGATGTGGTTGGCGTTGTTTGCGGCATTGACAGTCGTTCTCTGGCAGCTTCCTTTTGGCCGCTACGTGCTCTATCCATTCACTATCCTAAGCACCTGGTTTCATGAAATGGGGCACGGCTTGACAGCCATGCTTTTAGGCGCGAATTTCCAGAGCTTACAAATTTACTCGAATGGCTCCGGTATCGCCACGCATTCCGGTGAGGTGCTTTTTGGTTCGCTGGGGCAGGCGCTGGTTGCTGCAGGGGGGCCGATGGGGCCGCCGATCGCAGGCTCTACCTTCATTTTCGCCTCGCGGCAACACAAGTGGGCGCGCTATGGATTGGCCACCTTTGGAATTGTGCTCATTTTGTCCGCAGTGATTTGGATACGAACTTTGTTTGGCGTATCAATTATTTTGCTATTTGGATTGATTATCGTGCTCTTCAGCTGGCAATTTTCTGTACGAACGCATGTATTTGCCATCCAGTTTTTAGGTGTGCAGGCATGTATCAGCACCTTTCGCGATTTCAATTATCTTTTTTCTGCTGGCGGCATGATCGAAGGCAAGCAGTTCGCTTCCGACACCGCCGTCATTGCTCAGCGGCTGCTTTTGCCGTATTGGTTTTGGGGCATTTTGATCGCTGTGTTTTCGATTTATATTTTGGTGAAAAGTCTGCAACTGGCTTATAAAGTGAGATAAATCTTCGAGTTAAATATTCCATTCATTTGAAGATGAAAGCAACGGTATGAAACGAAATGCTCACAAGATTGTGATTGTCATTGGCTTGTTGATCGCACTGTCCGCCTGCGGGAAGGCACAGCCGCCCAAAATCATTATTGTGCGGCATGCCGAGAAGCTCGCTGACTGGCCCGGCGGTGCGACTGGCGTTTATCAGCCGCTTAGCGAAACGGGGATCGCCACCGCCAACCGACTCGCGGATGCATTCGAGCCGGGATCGCTGACAGCCATCTATTCCAGCGCAACCACTCGCACCCTGCACACCGCTTTCCCGGTTTCACAGAAGCTCGGCATCCCGCTCGAAGTCGCTGAAGCCTGCGCCGACACCAATGCGATAAATGCCTTTTACGAAATGCTGCAAGACAAATACGGACCCGAAGACACAATTTTGCTGGTTTCGCATTCCAACATCGTGCCGTATCTGCTGATCAGGGCCGGATTGCCGAAAGACTGCTATGATAGCATGGATTTTACCGAATCGCAAGACTGGTTGCTGACTGATTACTACGGCGAGCTCTTTGTGATCGACAAACAGCCAAGCAACGGAAGTGAATGCGCGGCGTATCAACGCTCGCCGTTTTGAGTACAATTTCGTTTTGTGCTTTTCAGCGGCGCACCGCGAAGCGCCTTGCCGACCTTTCCTCTTTTATATTCAGCGCAAACACAGCAGATTTTCTTGCACTAATTTGACAGAGAATTCCATTAGATGTCCACTGCCATAAACTCATTTTTCTCCGGAAAATCCATTCTGATCACGGGTGCGTCGTCCGGCCTCGGCTGGGCCCTGGCGGAAGCATTAGCGCCTTGTCGTGTTAAACTGGGACTGCTCGGGCGCAACACTGAAAAGCTGCAGGAACTGGCGGCAAAGCTGCGCTATACCGGCAGCGAATTCATCGTGCTCACCTGTGATGTTCAGGATCGTCATGCTGTTGAACAATCGGTTCAGGAATTTCATCAGCTGGCAGGCGGCCTCGACATGGTGTGGGTGAACAGCGGAATTAGCCGTTCGACATTCTTCCCGAATTGGGACTGGCAAAATGTTGAGGCGATCATCAACACCAATATCATGGGCGCGATGTACACCACGAAAGCCTGCGCGGATATTATGGTACAGCAAGACAGTGGCACCATTGTCGCCATCGGCTCGGTGGCTTCCATGCGCGGATTACCCAAGCACGGCATTTACAGCATGACCAAAATCGCACTGAATCACTACATAGAAAGTCTGGTTGCAGAGCTGCCACAACTGCATTTTATCCTGATCCACCCCGGATTTGTCGATACAGCCATCAATCAAGGTAATCCCAATCGCGTGTTTCTGATGACGGCAGATAAAGCCGCTCAGCTCATGTTGAAAGCGGTCGCAAAAAGGAAACGTTATTACATTTATCCGTGGCAATTCCGTTTGCTGTATCCGCTTGTGCGCGCGTTGCCTGCTTCGCTCTACCAATCCATCGCCAAAAAACTGGTCAAAATGCGAAAGTAGGGCTTTTCCATAAATGGTTTTTAAGCGGATTGGACGATAAACTTTGCTTTGGAGATGAGACTATGAATTACTGGCTTTTTAAAACCGAACCGAATACTTACTCAATTGACGATTTGAAAAACGAGCCAAATAAAATCACGCATTGGGATGGTATTCGCAATTACGCCGCACGCAATTTCCTCCGCGACGAAGTCAAAAAGGGCGATCTGGTGCTGATTTACCATAGCGTGGTGAAACCACCGCAGCTTGTTGGTGTGGCCAAGGTTGTGAAAGAAGCCTACCCGGATCACACAGCATTCGATGCCAATAGTCATTATTTTGATCCAAAGAGTAAAAAGGACAATCCGACCTGGGTCATGGTCGATATCGAGTATGTGCGGCACCTGGACAATCCTGTCACGCTTGACCAAATCAGGAACACACCAACACTCGAAAATATGGTTTTGCTCAAAAACAGCCGTCTTTCCATCCAGCCAGTCACCTCCACCGAGTGGTCCATCATCACTGAAATGGCAAAAGATTGAGCGCATATACTTCACCCTGAGGGTACTATGCAAATAGCAGGTCAATCAGCTTTGATTACCGGCGCCGCCCGCGGCATCGGCCGCGCGACTGCACTTGATTTGGCTAAAGCCGGTGCGGATATTATTGGAACGGATGTGGATGCCGATGGCCTTGCGGAGACCGGATGCCAGGTTCAATCCCTTGGCCGTTCTTTTCTCAGCTTTGTCGGCGATATCAGCACTCGCAAAACTGTACAGGGTTTGGTCGAAGTGGCTGCGCAGTCTGAACGTGGATTTGCCATTTTGATCAACAATGCCGGCGTTGCGCCATGCGGTGCTTTTACTGGCCGCTCATTTGAGGAGTGGACCAAAGCCATCAATATCAACCTGCTTTCCTTGATGCATTTGACCTGGCTTGCGCTGCCGCATTTAGCGACGTACCCGCAAGCACACATCGTAAACATTGCCAGTGTTGCCGGCAAATTCGGTGGCGAGGGATTGACGGCCTATGCTGCATCCAAGCACGGCGTGGTTGGCTTTAGTTCATCGCTACGTGAAGAGCTGGCAGACCGGCGAATCGGTGTGAGCTGGATTTGCCCGTCATACGTCAACACGCGCATTGTTGAGGGCATCAAGCGCTCTTTTATCACGCCGATAGTTGAGGTCGAGCAGGTTGCGCACGCAATCCGCAAAGCCATTTTAAAAAATCAGGCTGAAATTTTTGTGCCGCGTTTCATGCGATTGCCAGTCGATATTTTGCCGGCAATTTTCCCAAATTTCAGTCGAAAAATTTCAAAATATACCAAGGCAGCACAAGGCTGGTTGCATGCTGAAAAGAGGCTGAATTATTAAGACTTACCCGTTGTGTGGATGAAATAAGCCGTTTATGAGCACAAAATGGCCCAAATTGTCATGCCGGAGGCATCTATTTTGACATTTTCGCGGAATATAGCGAAGTTTCCTTACGATGCCGAATAGATTCATCCTGAATGACAAGGGTACTATTGCTACATAAAAACAATGGTTTATCCAAAAGGACTATCGCAAAAACAATTCGCACAACGCGTTAAGACTTGACTGTTTGAAGAATACTTGATTGATAAAATTTCGCGGGGGCCATTATGGCACAAGAACGACATCTACGAGCTGCATCATTTGTGCTTTGTTTTTCGACGCTTTTTCAGTTCTCGAGCTGCACAACAGCTGTGAATCGCTCTGCGATTTCATACAACATGCAGGTGCTTTCGACAGAATTGATCAAAACGCGTCAGCTTACGCCAGATGATCTCAAAAAAATTCAATTTTATATCGGTCGGGACCTGATATTTTCGGGGCGAAGTATAGCTCAGAACAGCTCGACCACGAACAACAGGCTATTGCTCGCAGATTCCATAACTTTCGACACCATCACACTGCGCAGCAAAACGCCCGGCACAGCCACCAAAGTCTGGAAAAACAATGAATTCCTGATCTTTGGTGCCTCGTTTAAAATTGCTGTTTGCTTTATTCCTGAATCCGGTCTCTGCGAACAGGAACATTTGATTTTCAGCCCGGATCGCAGCGGTCTTTACCGGCTCGAATCGCAACCATGGAACGGCACGCTGAAGTATGGCGAGCAAAATTTCCAATGTTTGACAGGCTGCGTCAACAATTTTCTCTATTTTGAACGCGGGGCGATGAACAGGCTGATCCAAAAGCGGCGCACCCTGCCGGGTCGCACTTTCAGCACGGCGCAATCCCGATGAACGGATCGCCTGCAATTGACCACTTCGATTCCGGAAAGAGAGTTCATGACAACCTATCGGCGATATCGCCCTTTCATTTTGTTCACTGCTTTTATTCTGCTCACCATTGTCCTTTTTTTTCAACTTGCAGGCAAAAAAACACACCCACCGGGCAAATACCCAAACGATTGGGCAATGCGTCAACGCATTTTTCCGACAGGTAAAGTCGACAAAAAGGCAGCGCTGCAAGCTGTTCAGGCTGCGCAGCAACAACGAATGCATGTGCTGAAATCACAAACCGCGATTGCCGAATGGGAATTTGTCGGGCCAACCAATATCGGTGGCCGTATCAGCGACATCGAATACAATCCAACCGATCCCCACATTGTATATGCTGGTGCAGCCACAGGTGGTGTTTTCCGCTCCAATGATGGCGGCTCAAGCTGGCAGCCGATTTTTGACGAGCAGGCAGTTTTGCCGATCGGCGACATCGCTATTGATCCGGCTCAACCCCGGACGATCTATGTCGGCACTGGTGAGGCGAATGGTGGGCACAACAATTTCCCCGGTGGCGGTATATTCAAATCCATAGATGGCGGGCAAAGCTGGCAACATGCCGGCTTGACTGAGACCACTTCGATTTCACGTATCGTTGTCAATCCGTTGCAACCGAATATCGTTTATGCTGCGGCCATCGGTTCTTATTTCAGCCCCGATCCGCACCGAGGCGTGTATAAAAGCGATGATGGCGGGCAAAACTGGCGAAAAGTCCTGTTTTTAAGCGATTCCGCCGGCGTGATCGACCTGGTGATTCATCCGCAAAAGCCCAATATTTTGTTCGCAGCAGGCTGGCATCGTATTCGGCCCGCAACTGGCGACGTCACCTTTACCGGCGCGAATAGCGCGGTTTTTAAAAGCGTAGACGGTGGCTTTTCCTGGGAAAAGTTGGGGCAAAACAGCGGCCTGCCTGCCCCCGATGTCAGTATTGGACGCATCGGTCTGACGATTTGCACTGAGCAGCCCGATCATCTTTACGCACTGTACTCGGACGGATTTTATCATTACGGTCTCTATCGCACACGCGATGGCGGGGCGACCTGGAGCCGCACAGATCAGTTCAGGGGCTTGCGCTCGGGCACAGGCAATCTGAGCTGGTATTTAGGGCAGGTGCGGGTGGCGCCCGACAATCCCGAAAAAGTTTTCGTACTCGACGTCGGTCTGATGGGATCTGAAGATGGCGGGCAGACCTGGCCGATTTTTCACCTGGGCGGCTTTGGCAGCCCACATGTCGATCATCATGCGCTCGCGTTTCACCCCGAAAAACCAAACCACATTCTCAATGGCAACGATGGTGGTATTTACCTGTCGACCAATGCAGGGAGAAATTGGAAAAAGGCTCCCGAGTTGCCGATCACCCAATTCTACCATATTTCGCACGATCCTTCCAATCCCGAGCGCGTTTTTGGTGGTACGCAGGACAACGGTACTGTGCGCACACTAACAGGCGGCAACAACGATTGGGATCACATTCTGGGCGGAGACGGTTTTTATGTGCTGATCGATCCCACCGACCCGGAAACAATATATGCTGAATCTCAATTTGGCGGTCTGGCCAAAACCCGCGATGGTGGGCAGAGTTGGCGCGTGGTTTTAAACGGCATAAGCGTCTCCGAACCAACGAATTGGTCCACCCCGATTTTGATGGATGCCCAAAATAGCCATATACTTTACTATGGCACCACCCGCATTTATAAAACCTGGGATGGCGGCGAGAGCTGGCACGCGATCAGCTCTGCGCTCGGTAATTCGAGCAGTGCGACGGTTACCACAATCGCACCGTCGCCGACGGATAGCGCAGTTGTCTATGCCGGCACCGAGGATGGCCAGGTCTGGATCACTCGCGATGCTGGCGGAAGCTGGCTCAATATCACGAATGATCTGCCATTGCGTTGGGTTACGCGCCTGCGCGTCGATCCCCTGGATGCGGAAATTGCCTATGTGACCTTTTCCGGATTGAAGTGGGACTCCCCCCTGCCTCACGTCTTTCGTACCGGCAATGGTGGGGCCACCTGGACAGATATCAGCAACAATTTGCCGGATGCACCGGTCAATTCGATCCTGGTCGATCCGGTGGACCGCAACGCACTCTACGTCGCTACCGACATCGGTGTCTACTTCAGCGGTAATCGCGGCGGAGCCTGGCAGGCATTCGGGCGCGGCATGCCGATGGTGTCCGTGTACGATCTGGATATCGACCAGACCAATCGCTATTTGCTCGCCGGCACACACGGACGGTCAATTTATCGCATCCAGCTCGGCAGCACTACAGGAATTGCTGACAATCCCCATCCCCAAAATCTGACAAATTTTGAATTGGCGCAAAACTATCCAAATCCATTCAATGCCGAAACACAAATTCGAGTCTCACTGCTACGAGACGAACACGTTTCGCTGGACATTTACGCCGCAAATGGTCAGCATGTGGCACAAGTGGTTCACCAAAAACTTGCTGCAGGCCAACATACATTCAACTGGAGCGGCAAAACATCGGCAGACAAAGCTGCACCTTCCGGCGTCTACTTTTATCGGCTCACAACAGCAACCGGCCAGGCAGCAACACGCCGAATGATTTTGCTTAAATAAGCTCTGTTCGAAATCCGGCCAGGCATTAAAGAGCCAATAAAAGTATTACTGACTGCAAGCGCATAAAAAAGGCAAAAGGACATCACATGTCATCACAAAACTCATCACGTATTCATCCGAACGATCCACTCTGGTCAAAGGCGCTAACGCTGCACAAAAAAGCAATCGTGATCGACACACACTCGGACTTACCAATGCGCATGCTGGATGATAACGTCGACATCAGCAAGCGCCGCGACAAAGGCCACCAGGACATCCCACGCATGCTCGAAGGCGGGCTCGATACGCAATTTTTAGCAATTTACATCAGCAATGAGTACGCAGGCAATAGCGCGATGAAACGTGCGATCGAAATGGTGGAGCCGGTTTTTGCAGCTCTCGACCAGCACGCCGAGTCGATCGAACTGGCGACATCGCCTTCCGACATTTGCCGGCTGAAAAAGGAAGGCAAAATTGCAGCCGTTTTGGCGCTGGAGGGCGGCCATGCGCTGGAAGGCAGCCTGCTTGCGCTGAAGCTTTTTTATCGCATCGGATTCCGCTACATGACGCTAACCCACATCCGTCACAATGATTTGAGCGATTCATCCACCGATGAACCAAAGCACAATGGCTTGAGCGATCTCGGTAAAGAAATGGTGCGTGAGATGAACAGGCTCGGTATGATGGTAGACGTCTCCCACATCTCTGACGCCGCATTTTGGGATGTGCTTAAAACATCGAGCGCACCGGTTTTGGCGACTCACAGCTCCGCTCGTGAAATTGCAAGCCTGCCGCGCAATATGAGCGATGAAATGATCCAGGCGATGGCAGAGCGCGGCGGTGTGATCCAGCTTTGCTTTGGATCGGCATTCCTGCACCCTGCCTGGGCTGAGCGCGGCAAAGAGGTTTTTCGGCGAATCAATGAAAGCAAAAGTGGCGCACTGGATTTGTGGTCGAAAATCTGGGCGGAGCTGAACGAGAGCGATCCATTGCCACAGCCGCAGATCGATGATTTGATCGCGCACATCGATCACGTTGTGAAACTGGTCGGAGTGGATCATGTGGGATTGGGATCGGACTACGATGGCGTGGATTACGTGCCGGAAGGTCTCGATGACGTCAGTATGCTGCCGAACATCACCTTTGCGCTCTGCAAAAAAGGCTACAGCGACGCAGCGATCGAAAAAATATTGGGTGGGAACCTGCTGAGATTGTGGCAGGAAGTGGAAAAAACGGCAGCATTGAAGCACAGCTGACGATCAAGCGGTGTCAAACAATACAGTCTATGGGCAAATGCCTAATTTTCTTCTGCAAGGCGTTGTGATACCGGGCGCTCAACTGCATCGATGAGTTGGCTTTCTGATTCAACTGGTTCGTTTTCTTTCGGCCTCAGCTCGCCCATCACCACCAAAGCGCCAAGCGCTGCTGGCATGTAGAGCAAAAAGAAGCGCTGCAGCAGCGTGAAGACCGGCAGCAAATACGCCGGCATAATGGTAGACATCAGCGCGCCCGTGCTCAATTCAGCTATGCCACTCCCCCCCGGACTCGGTGAAAAATACAGGATGAACAAAATCATCGCCTGGATCGCCATCATCTGCATAAAATCGGCATCGACACCCAGCCCGCGCATCACAAAATAGGCCAGCACGAATTTGTTCACGTACATCACGATCGTGAGCACAAAGCTGAATGGCAACAAGTGCGGTTCACGTTTGATGAAATTCGTGCAAATTTCATGATAGCGGTCGAGTTCATTGACGGCCATCTCCCCTATACGTGCGACCTGTGAGGCCATTTTTCCAGAGCGATTGCGCAGGAATGCAGTGATTTTCTCGATCAGCATGCCGATCAGATCTGGCCGCCACAAGGCAATGGCGAAAAGCGCTGCCAAAAAAGCAAAAATAAAAAAACCATACCGGATGAGATACTGAACAATGACCTGTGAAAACTTTTGCTGCACAAAAAACATCGCAAAGCTTGCGGCCAGCAGGAAAAAGACCAGCGTAGATAGGAAATTGATGACACTGACGGAGATGGCGCCTGGTAGCGGAATGCCACCGCGATACAGCACAAAAAGCTGGGCCGGGCCGCCGCCGCTTTGAGAAGGCGTAACAGATCCCATGAACAAGTTAGCGATATTGGCGCGAAAGCAGAGCAATTGGTGGACATCGGGTTTGATTTTGCGCACGAAAATATGATTGCGATAACCGCCGATCCAAAGATCAAACGCAGAGAGCGCCATTGCCAGCAAGAGATATTTCACTTCCAATTGTGTCAATGCCTTGACTGTGTCCGGTGTGCTGGTATAAAAAAACAGCACTGTCAGTCCGGCAACTGAAAGGAAAATAAAATAGCGCAGGCCCTTCAGAATGAGCTTTTTATCGAGCAATTGCGAAAATTTATTGTTGTTCGCTTCAGCGTCTGCTGTGCGTTCTCCATTCACTTCTTTCAAAAATAAGCCTTTTGGTTGATTCGTGAAAAATAGACTATCCGGTTCATTGCAGGAGCATGGCGCACTACGCTCTTCCCTTATTTGCTTGCAATCCTGATTTTAAAAATTTTTCATTGCGCCACGCGCTCAAATTTGCCAGTAGACAACGAAGTGTAAGCAGCATGTACAATCGCCATATCACGGCGAGCCACCCGCAGTGACATGGCTGGCTGCCTCTGCTCAATCACACAATCGACGAAATGTTTGAGCATTTCACGATAGCCCATGAGGTCGAGCAGACCTGGAACGTAAAGGCGCGTCTTTTTGCCGAGCAAAAGAGCCAATACGCCGTTGCTCTCAAATTGAATATTGCCCTCGGTACCGCAGATTTTTGACCAGCACAGACCTCCGATGCGATTGCTTAGATTCCACGAATGCAGCATTTTGCCGATTGTGCCATCGCTGAATTTAAACAGCACCTCCATGCTATCTTCAAACGGTGCGATCTTTTTGTACGCCTTTCCCGGTTGTGCCGCCAACACTTCACTGACCTCACCACCGATGCTGCAAATCAGATTGATCCAGTGCACACCTCCTTCCAGCAATGCTCCACCTCCCATCATTTCCGCATCGGCACGCCAGCCGGATATCTTGCTGCGCTTGGTGCGATTCAATTCGATAAAGAGCGGATCCCCAATTGCGCCATCTGCTATGCTGGCGCGCAAAGTTGAAATGAGCGGCTTAAAAAAGTAATTCTCTGCCACCATGCACGGAACGTCAACAGCTTGTACAGCGTTCTCGATTTCGCTGAGTTCTTCCAGCGTCCGCGTGATCGGTTTTTCGATCAGCATCGGCTTACTATGCTTTGCCGCAAGTCTGGCATGCTCAACATGATAAGCATGCGGTGTGCAAATGAAAACGGCATCGACATCCGGGTCAGCACACGCTTCTTCGTAGCTGCCAAAAGCGCCGACGCCTTTAAACATGCGTTGGTATTCGCGGGCCTTCTCGATGTCCCGGCTGGCATAGGACAAATCGATGCGCGATTTCATGGTGCGGGCAACGCGGCTATGCAATTTTGCAACCGAACCGCACCCGAGCAGACATATGTTGATTTTTTGCATTGGTTACTTTTTCATTTTATCAAATCAGGCAACTTTGTGTCGGTTTCAGCGAACATCTGCATCGCTTTCTGTTTTTCTTTCACCGACATGATGCTGCCAATTCTCGGCCACATAATCACTGACCCGTAAAGCATTGGCCGCAATCGTCAGGCTCGGATTAACACCGCCGGCTGTCGGCATAAAACTGCCGTCTACAACAAATAAATTTTTGATGCCGAAAAAGTTGCAATACGGATCCAGGACTGCAGATTCGGGAGAACTGCCGAAGCGGCAGGTGCCAATGGCATGCGAATAGGTATTGATCGGCTTCCGCACGCGAATTGCGGCTCCGGCTTTGCGCAAAATGCGCGCGCCTTCACGATACAGAGCACGCCGGGCGGCCTTATCGCGTTTGTGGTACTGACTGTGCACGGAAGCAATCGGACTACCAAAAGCATCTTTTTGAATCGCATGCAGCTTGACCCGATTCTCCGGATTCGGCAAATCCTCTGCAATGCATAAAAGGTAGCTGTGAAACCGGGTGGTTGCTGCGCCGATGGTGCTGATTGGCGGCGGTGCCTGAGACTGAATGTACTCAGCCGGCGGCACCTGCAAGGCTTGAATCATGCCCCACGGGCCCGGCAAATCACTCCGCTCAGGATTGCCGTAATAAAAATCGGTGATCGCAACTTGTTTATTGAAACGCCGTTCCGGATTGGTTTCGAACGGAAAAATACCGATCACTATCCCGTTGCAGTGTCGCAGCAGATAGCGGCCGACCAGATCACCATTGTATTTCGACTGATTCAATCCAGAAGCGAGCAGCAATTTGGCGGAGCCAATAGCGCCAGCGGATACAATGCAAAGGCCGCAGGCAACCTGGAAAGCGTCTCCAGTTTTCGTATCCACGCAGGCGACAGCGGTAATCCGGCCATTGTGATGCACCAGCCTGTTCGCAACAACATTCGGGCGTATGACCGCGCCCTCACCTATGGCTTGCGGCAAGATGGTCACCGACAAATCATTTTTTGCACAAATTTTACAGGGGAACAGATCGCAGGTCGTGCAGTGTACACAAGCCTTACGCTCATGATCTTTGTGATAGTTGATTGCGAGCGGCAACGGGAACGGCTGTAACCCCAGCGAGCTGGCCGCATCGGCAATAAGTTGGGCTGCTTTGCTGTAGCGCGGAAATTTTTGCGGATAGTCTGCTTCACGCGGTGGCTCGCACGGATCAGCCTTGCTCTCACCTGCAACATCCAGCATGGCCTCAGCGCGGTCATAGTAGCTGGCAAATTCATCGTACCGTACCGGCCAATCGATGAACGACAAGCCATTGCTTTCCGCGATATCTCCAAAAGTGGTGTGTGCCTGAAAATCGCTTTCGCGTAATCTCAGGGAAGCTGCTCCATAAAAGACCGAGCTGCCCCCCACTGCAATGTCCGGCTGCACCATTCCACGCCCGATCATCTGATCCGCTTCGAATGGCGTATGCGCTTTATATTTGCGATCGACTAAAATCTGATGGACATCCCATGCGCTGTCATCGCGCGCCACCCAGTCCCCGCGTTCGAGCAGCAAAACATCCAGTCCGGCACGAGCCAGTTGCAGCGCAGACAGGCTGCCGCCAAAGCCACTGCCAATAATGACAACGTCCCAACGCTTCTGAATGGTTTTTGATTGTACATTCATTATTCGAAAATCATCAAGTTCAAAAAATCCGGCAGTGAAACATCTTTATAACTTTCTTCCCGATGCGTGCAAGATCGGAATTGCTGGGGCCATCGAAAGTCAAATGGCGATCAGGAAAACAACTGAGGCAGAAGATTCCAATTATACACCACGGATAGCCGGTAGACAAAAAACAGCGTGACAGCACCTTCCAGCACCCATGACGTCGGTTGCTTGTAGTAGCCAATGAACATGCTCTTGCCCCACCATCCGGTATCTTCAAACAGGGCCAGGGTGTATTTTTTGCGTGTAAGTGGCCACATCAGCGGTAGGCCAACCGTGCTGCCGATATCGGCAAGGTAATGGGCGGAAATAGCGACAAATGCAAAAATAGCATATTTGGTTGAAAAGATTGCGATGAAAGCAGCGACAACTATCGCAAACAGGAAAGAGTGGGTAACGGTACAATGGAAACCGCCGTTTTCAGTCCAAAATGGATCGTCCGCCGGATCGATATTATTTCTGTTGTTTTTGCCTTTGAGCGCGGATTCGAATGCATTCGCCGCTTTGATAGCGGGTTTATCGAGGCCAGCTTTCACGACCAACGAGTCAGCGTTCGGCAGCCAGTGCATGGCAATACAAAAAAGCGCCGTTTCCGGACTCCAGTCGTACGTTGCAATCGACAAAGCAAGTGGCAAGTGACCAAATTGCATCTCCCATCCTCCTCGAAAAATCTTTAGATTAGTATCAGTGTATACCCGCTGGCACCCCAATGCCATAATGAACGGCTCAAATAATAAAGCTTTCGATCCTCTTTGTCAATGAAAAATCACCCCACATTCACCGCAACAGGGTGATACATAAATTTAATTTCACCTCAATTTCCTATTGGAATTCTTTTGAAATTTTGATAAATAACCACCATGCTAAATCTATATAAAATTCTCAAGCCGTTGTTTTCATTTGTTGTTTTTATCCTGCTCTGCCAATCCGTTTTTGCCCAAGAACTGCGCTTACCGCCAACTGAAGATCGCCTGGAAAAGCTTACCGTGCAGGCTATTTGGCAATTGCGCCGTGATGCTTATGACAGCGCTTTTGCAACCATCGATGAGATGCGCATGCAGTTTCCCGACGCACCGCACGGAGATCTGCTGGCCGCCGACGCCTATCAAACGATGATGCGTGACTATCGCGTCCGCTTGTTCGAAGCGGAATTCGACAGCGTAATCGATGTGACCATATCCAAAGCGAAGTCAGCTCTGCGCCAGGAACGTACCGGCATGCTTTACTTTATTCTCGGTACGGCACAAGGCTACCTCGGCATCCATGATTTTTACAAAGGCAACCTGCTGAGAGGGGTCAGCACGGCGTTGAGCGGCATCAAAACCATGCGCTCGGCTTTAAGGGTAGATCCGGATTTTGCCGATCCGCTCTTTGCACTGGCTGTTTATGATTTCGGCCAGTATAAAGCCCTCGGCTGGGGACTGGGCTTCTTTCGCAAAAAGCGCGACTCTGCCCTGGAACAGCTCAAACAGGTGCAAGCAAACGGTCGCTTTGCCGTTCTGCACGCTTACTATTCGCAGCAGATGATTCATTACGATGGCGAGGAATATGAAAAGGCTCTTGCCATCAATGATATTCTGTACAAACGGTTTTACAACAATCCGTCCTGCCTGTATCACCGTGCCTTGCTTCTGGATAAAACCGGGCACTATCCTGAAGCAGCCGAAATCTGGCAAAAGCTGATCAATCGCATCAACGCGTTTGAGCGGGCCAGCAACGGCTATCTTGCTGAAAGTCACTATCACCTGGCAGTCAATCTCTGGACGCAGGGTGAGAAAGAACAGGGACTTACACAAATGGAACAGGCAGCGTCTTTCATGGAGGCGTATCACGAGGATGACGAGATGCAGGGGCCCTATTTTAAGTATAAAGATTTAAAAAATTGGATTAAGGACAATCGCAAGGATTGGGCAAAATCACTAGATTCAGACCAGTAAAAGATAATCAAAGAGGAAAATATGGATTTCTTGAAAACCTTGGGAATTAAAGAAAAAAACTTCGGCGCGTGTTCGGGATTGAGTTGGAACGATACCACGAATCAAGGTGAATTGCGGGTTGTGTCACCGGCAGACGGCAAACAGATTGCATCGGTGTATCAGGCATCAGAAGCCGATTACGACCAAATCATCAAGCGCGGCAGAGAAGCCTTCAAGGTGTGGCGCAAGGTTCCGGCTCCGAAGCGTGGCGAAATCGTGCGGCAAATCGGTGAGCGGTTGCGGGAGTACAAAGACCCGCTCGGCAAATTGGTTTCGTACGAAATGGGCAAATCGTTGCAGGAAGGTCTTGGTGAAGTGCAGGAAATGATCGACATCTGCGATTTTTCCGTCGGGCAATCGCGCCAACTCTACGGCTTTACCATGCATTCCGAGCGCGCCAGCCACCGCATGTATGATCAATACCATCCGCTTGGCATCGTCGGGGTCGTGACTGCTTTCAACTTTCCGGTCGCCGTGTGGGCATGGAATGCGATGCTCGCAACGGTCTGCGGCAATGTGAATTTGTGGAAACCTTCATCCAAAGTACCACTGTCTGCCATCGCAGTGCAGAACATTCTGCACGACGTTTTGCAGGAGAACAACATCCCAGAAGGTGTCTTTAGCCTGATTATCGGCCGCGGCTCGACCATCGGCGAAAAGATGTTGAACGACAAAAATGTTCCGCTCGTTTCGATCACCGGCTCGACACGCGTTGGCAAGCATGCTGCCGGCATCATTTCGCAACGCTTTGGCAAGAGTATTCTTGAGCTTGGTGGTAACAACGCCATCATCATCACAGAAAATGCCGACCTCAAGCTGGCGATACCAGCGGTTGTGTTCGGTGCTGTCGGTACAGCAGGTCAGCGGTGTACTTCCACTCGTCGCCTGATCGTGCACGATTCTCTTTACGATAAAGTGAAAGAATCGCTGGTTAAAGCATACAGCAGTCTGCGTATCGGGACTTCGCTGGACGAAAAAAACCACGTCGGCCCGCTCATCGATACCGATGCGGTGCAGATGTTCACGGCCGCAATTGATGAGGTGCAGAAACAGGGCGGCAAAGTGATTTACGGTGGCGAGGTTCTCAAAGGGCCGGGCTATGAGTCGAATTGCTATGTACGACCGGCATTAGTTGAAGCCGAAAACCATTACCCGCTCGTACAGGAAGAAACCTTTGCCCCTATTTTGTACCTGATCAAATACAGTGGCGATGTGCAAAATGCAATCGACATCCAAAACGATGTTGTGCAGGGGCTCTCTTCATCGATTTTCACCAACAATTTGCGCGAAGCCGAATCGTTTCTGTCACACTGGGGTTCCGACTGTGGCATTGCCAACGTCAACATCGGCACCTCGGGCGCGGAGATCGGTGGTGCTTTCGGTGGCGAAAAAGAGACCGGGGGTGGTCGCGAGTCTGGCTCGGATTCATGGAAAGCCTATATGCGCAGGCAGACCAACACCATTAACTTTAGCACTGAAATGCCGCTGGCGCAAGGCATTAAATTCGATCTGTAGTCTTGAACCAACAAAAAAGGCGCATAACGATCGTAATGCGCCTTTTTTATGCCTTATTGTGTCTATCACTCGGAAGTTTACTTCAAATATAGCATGCGTCGCATATCCCGAAAACGCCCTGCTTCCATTACATAAAAATAGATGCCGCTGGCCAATTGGTCTGGCTCGAAATGAATCTCATGCTTCCCAGCAGCAAAAACGCTATCAGCAAGTTGCGCAACAACCCTACCATTGATGTCCACAATCGAGATTTTAACCTGTGTCTGGCTCGGCACTTCGAATCGAATCAATGTGCCGCCATTAAACGGATTGGGATAATTCTGAAACAACTCGAATTGTTCAGGCAGAACAAGGGCGCCTACCTGAGCAGAATTGCTTTTTCGCACTATCTTGCTGCCCCACAATTCAGTTTGCATGCCCGAATCGAGATTCTGTTGAATCTGTTCCTGTGTCAGCGCGCGGTCGTAGATCGCCACCAGGTACAGGTTGCCGCGCCACGGCCGCGAAGCGATCGCCTCGTTGCCTAACACCAAACCATACCCCGGATCCCAGTTGCTGAAATCTGCTGCCAAATCAAGCGAACCCGACTGCAGCTCGCCATCGATATACATCCGCGTCATCTCGCCATCCTGCGTCGACACGATGTGATGCAAGCCCGTGCCCAACACCCCCGCAATCTCCAAATCCGGGTAGGCGCCGTTCAAACCGCTCCGCGGCGTACGGATCCGCATCACCGCACCGTCATTCTGCTGGCCCAAGGTGAAATTCCGCAAACTGTTGTCCGATGAATACGAGACTATCCGCGCTGGACCCGTCTGCTCCAGATGCTCTGGCATCGCCCACACCTCCACAGTCAGCGCCTCGCTCGAAGTCAAGCCATCGTACAGCTTGCGGGCAGGACCTTCCGAAGTCACCAGCGCACTGTCGTCCGCAAAGTACAGGCCACCTTCGGCAAGCCACCTCACGCGGCTGGTGTCCGCAATACGCAAGTCCAGCGGCGTGCCCACGTCCGAAACGTCATTTACCGTATGGCCACCGCCTTCGGTAAACCGGTACAGCGCCAAAAGCCCATCCGTCACCCGGTTGTCCTGACTGAAATGGGCCGTTAAAGCCAAATCGCTGCTCAAGCCAACCTGCAGCGGATTGCTGTTGCCGGTTACCGCTCCGCTCCACCCGCTGAAACGCCAGCCGGCTTCGGCCGTCGCCGTCAACCTCACCACGGTGCTCGAGTCGTACACGCCGCCCGGCGGATCCAGCGCCACACTGCCATTGCCTACGCCGCTTACCGTCAAGGTGAAGGTCTTGTAAGTCGTGGCGGTCGCCAGATTGCTGTAGCCTGAGTTGCCATTGGCGTTGTACGCCAACACCCGGTAGCGGTAATTCGTACCGGATGACAGGCCATTGTCCCGGTACGTGCTCACCTCCGCTGTCGTGCTGTCGATGCCGGTAAATATACCTGCCCCACTCGCGCGCTCGATCACGAAGCCGAGTTCGTCATCCGCCTGATCGCGCCAGCTTAATTCGATACTCGATGAACTGCTGGCCGTCGCGCGCAGCTCTACCGGCGCGACCGGTGGGGGCAGCGCCGTGGTCGTGAAGCTCTGATCAGCGCTCACCGCCAGGTTGCCGGCCGCATCCTTCGACAGCACCCGGTAGTGATAAGTCGTATTGGCTGCAAGCCCGGTCAGCTCCTGGCTGTGGCTGGTGGCCAGACTGCTGTCCAGTGCCGTTTGCTGGCCGTACGTCGTATCCAAACCGTACTCCACCTGCGAGTCGGTCGGCTCGCTGCTCGTCCAGCTGATGATGGCGCTGCTTGCGCTCACACCACTCGCCTGCAGCGATGACAACACCGGGCTGGTGCTGTCGGCAAAGATCGCCCTCACCTGCTGATCGGCAGTCAGGGTCAGGCTCGCCGGATTGCTGTTGCCGGTTACCGCTCCGCTCCACCCGCTGAAACGCCAGCCGGCTTCGGCCGTCGCCGTCAACCTCACCACGGTGCTCGAGTCGTACACGCCGCCCGGCGGATCCAGCGCCACACTGCCATTGCCTACGCCGCTTACCGTCAAGGTGAAGGTCTTGTAAGTCGTGGCGGTCGCCAGATTGCTGTAGCCTGAGTTGCCATTGGCGTTGTACGCCAACACCCGGTAGCGGTAATTCGTACCGGATGACAGGCCATTGTCCCGGTACGTGCTCACCTCCGCTGTCGTGCTGTCGATGCCGGTAAATATACCTGCCCCACTCGCGCGCTCGATCACGAAGCCGAGTTCGTCATCCGCCTGGTCGCGCCAGCTTAATTCGATACTCGATGAACTGCTGGCCGTCGCGCGCAGCTCTACCGGCGCGACCGGTGGGGGCAGCGCCGTGGTCGTGAAGCTCTGATCAGCGCTCAACGCCAGGTTGCCAGCCGCATCCTTCGACAGCACCCGGTAGTGATAAGTCGTATTGGCGGCAAGCCCGGTCAGCTCCTGGCTGTGGCTGGTGGCCAGACTGCTGTCCAGCGCCGTTTGCTGGCCGTACGTCGTATCCAAACCGTACTCCACCTGCGAATCGGCCAGCTCGCTGCTCGTCCAGTTGATGATGGCGCTGCTTGCGCTCACACCACTCGCCTGTACCAACGACAGGATCGGTGGGGTCAGGTCCGAAGGTGTGGGGTCGATCGCTGGCCCGGATGTGCCTGAGACATAATTCTGCTGCACTTCCGCATCGCTTAGCGCGCGGTCGTAGATCGCCACCAGGTACAGGTTGCCGCGCCACGGCCGCGAAGCGATCGCCTCGTTGCCTAACACCAAACCATACCCCGGATCCCAGTTGCTGAAATCTGCTGCCAAATCAAGCGAACCCGACTGCAGCTCGCCATCGATATACATCCGCGTCATCTCGCCATCCTGCGTCGACACGATGTGATGCAAGCCCGTGCCCAACACCCCCGCAATCTCCAAATCCGGGTAGGCGCCGTTCAAACCGCTCCGCGGCGTACGGATCCGCATCACCGCACCGTCATTCTGCTGGCCCAAGGTGAAATTCCGCAAACTGTTGTCCGATGAATACGAGACTATCCGCGCTGGACCCGTCTGCTCCAGATGCTCTGGCATCGCCCACACCTCCACAGTCAGCGCCTCGCTCGAAGTCAAGCCATCGTACAGCTTGCGGGCAGGACCTTCCGAAGTCACCAGCGCACTGTCGTCCGCAAAGTACAGGCCACCTTCGGCAAGCCACCTCACGCGGCTGGTGTCCGCAATACGCAAGTCCAGCGGCGTGCCCACGTCCGAAACGTCATTTACCGTATGGCCACCGCCTTCGGTAAACCGGTACAGCGCCAAAAGCCCATCCGTCACCCGGTTGTCCTGACTGAAATGGGCCGTTAAAGCCAAATCGCTGCTCAAGCCAACCTGCAGCGGATTGCTGTTGCCGGTTACCGCTCCGCTCCACCCGCTGAAACGCCAGCCGGCTTCGGCCGTCGCCGTCAACCTCACCACGGTGCTCGAGTCGTACACGCCGCCCGGCGGATCCAGCGCCACACTGCCATTGCCTACGCCGCTTACCGTCAAGGTGAAGGTCTTGTAAGTCGTGGCGGTCGCCAGATTGCTGTAGCCTGAGTTGCCATTGGCGTTGTACGCCAACACCCGGTAGCGGTAATTCGTACCGGATGACAGGCCATTGTCCCGGTACGTGCTCACCTCCGCTGTCGTGCTGTCGATGCCGGTAAATATACCTGCCCCACTCGCGCGCTCGATCACGAAGCCGAGTTCGTCATCCGCCTGGTCGCGCCAGCTTAATTCGATACTCGATGAACTGCTGGCCGTCGCGCGCAGCTCTACCGGCGCGACCGGTGGGGGCAGCGCCGTGGTCGTGAAGCTCTGATCAGCGCTCACCGCCAGGTTGCCGGCCGCATCCTTCGACAGCACCCGGTAGTGATAAGTCGTATTGGCTGCAAGCCCGGTCAGCTCCTGGCTGTGGCTGGTGGCCAGACTGCTGTCCAGTGCCGTTTGCTGGCCGTACGTCGTATCCAAACCGTACTCCACCTGCGAGTCGGTCGGCTCGCTGCTCGTCCAGCTGATGATGGCGCTGCTTGCGCTCACACCACTCGCCTGCAGCGATGACAACACCGGGCTGGTGCTGTCGGCAAAGATCGCCCTCACCTGCTGATCGGCAGTCAGGGTCAGGCTCGCCGGATTGCTGTTGCCGGTTACCGCTCCGCTCCACCCGCTGAAACGCCAGCCGGCTTCGGCCGTCGCCGTCAACCTCACCACGGTGCTCGAGTCGTACACGCCGCCCGGCGGATCCAGCGCCACACTGCCATTGCCTACGCCGCTTACCGTCAAGGTGAAGGTCTTGTAAGTCGTGGCGGTCGCCAGATTGCTGTAGCCTGAGTTGCCATTGGCGTTGTACGCCAACACCCGGTAGCGGTAATTCGTACCGGATGACAGGCCATTGTCCCGGTACGTGCTCACCTCCGCTGTCGTGCTGTCGATGCCGGTAAATATACCTGCCCCACTCGCGCGCTCGATCACGAAGCCGAGTTCGTCATCCGCCTGGTCGCGCCAGCTTAATTCGATACTCGATGAACTGCTGGCCGTCGCGCGCAGCTCTACCGGCGCGACCGGTGGGGGCAGCGCCGTGGTCGTGAAGCTCTGATCAGCGCTCAACGCCAGGTTGCCAGCCGCATCCTTCGACAGCACCCGGTAGTGATAAGTCGTATTGGCGGCAAGCCCGGTCAGCTCCTGGCTGTGGCTGGTGGCCAGACTGCTGTCCAGCGCCGTTTGCTGGCCGTACGTCGTATCCAAACCGTACTCCACCTGCGAATCGGCCAGCTCGCTGCTCGTCCAGTTGATGATGGCGCTGCTTGCGCTCACACCACTCGCCTGTACCAACGACAGGATCGGTGGGGTCAGGTCCGAAGGTGTGGGGTCGATCGCTGGCCCGGATGTGCCTGAGACATAATTCTGCTGCACTTCCGCATCGCTTAGCGCGCGGTCGTAGATCGCCACCAGGTACAGGTTGCCGCGCCACGGCCGCGAAGCGATCGCCTCGTTGCCTAACACCAAACCATACCCCGGATCCCAGTTGCTGAAATCTGCTGCCAAATCAAGCGAACCCGACTGCAGCTCGCCATCGATATACATCCGCGTCATCTCGCCATCCTGCGTCGACACGATGTGATGCAAGCCCGTGCCCAACACCCCCGCAATCTCCAAATCCGGGTAGGCGCCGTTCAAACCGCTCCGCGGCGTACGGATCCGCATCACCGCACCGTCATTCTGCTGGCCCAAGGTGAAATTCCGCAAACTGTTGTCCGATGAATACGAGACTATCCGCGCTGGACCCGTCTGCTCCAGATGCTCTGGCATCGCCCACACCTCCACAGTCAGCGCCTCGCTCGAAGTCAAGCCATCGTACAGCTTGCGGGCAGGACCTTCCGAAGTCACCAGCGCACTGTCGTCCGCAAAGTACAGGCCACCTTCGGCAAGCCACCTCACGCGGCTGGTGTCCGCAATACGCAAGTCCAGCGGCGTGCCCACGTCCGAAACGTCATTTACCGTATGGCCACCGCCTTCGGTAAACCGGTACAGCGCCAAAAGCCCATCCGTCACCCGGTTGTCCTGACTGAAATGGGCCGTTAAAGCCAAATCGCTGCTCAAGCCAACCTGCAGCGGATTGCTGTTGCCGGTTACCGCTCCGCTCCACCCGCTGAAACGCCAGCCGGCTTCGGCCGTCGCCGTCAACCTCACCACGGTGCTCGAGTCGTACACGCCGCCCGGCGGATCCAGCGCCACACTGCCATTGCCTACGCCGCTTACCGTCAAGGTGAAGGTCTTGTAAGTCGTGGCGGTCGCCAGATTGCTGTAGCCTGAGTTGCCATTGGCGTTGTACGCCAACACCCGGTAGCGGTAATTCGTACCGGATGACAGGCCATTGTCCCGGTACGTGCTCACCTCCGCTGTCGTGCTGTCGATGCCGGTAAATATACCTGCCCCACTCGCGCGCTCGATCACGAAGCCGAGTTCGTCATCCGCCTGGTCGCGCCAGCTTAATTCGATACTCGATGAACTGCTGGCCGTCGCGCGCAGCTCTACCGGCGCGACCGGTGGGGGCAGCGCCGTGGTCGTGAAGCTCTGATCAGCGCTCACCGCCAGGTTGCCGGCCGCATCCTTCGACAGCACCCGGTAGTGATAAGTCGTATTGGCTGCAAGCCCGGTCAGCTCCTGGCTGTGGCTGGTGGCCAGACTGCTGTCCAGTGCCGTTTGCTGGCCGTACGTCGTATCCAAACCGTACTCCACCTGCGAGTCGGTCGGCTCGCTGCTCGTCCAGCTGATGATGGCGCTGCTTGCGCTCACACCACTCGCCTGCAGCGATGACAACACCGGGCTGGTGCTGTCGGCAAAGATCGCCCTCACCTGCTGATCGGCAGTCAGGGTCAGGCTCGCCGGATTGCTGTTGCCGGTTACCGCTCCGCTCCACCCGCTGAAACGCCAGCCGGCTTCGGCCGTCGCCGTCAACCTCACCACGGTGCTCGAGTCGTACACGCCGCCCGGCGGATCCAGCGCCACACTGCCATTGCCTACGCCGCTTACCGTCAAGGTGAAGGTCTTGTAAGTCGTGGCGGTCGCCAGATTGCTGTAGCCTGAGTTGCCATTGGCGTTGTACGCCAACACCCGGTAGCGGTAATTCGTACCGGATGACAGGCCATTGTCCCGGTACGTGCTCACCTCCGCTGTCGTGCTGTCGATGCCGGTAAATATACCTGCCCCACTCGCGCGCTCGATCACGAAGCCGAGTGCGTCATCCGCCTGGTCGCGCCAGCTTAATTCGATACTCGATGAACTGCTGGCCGTCGCGCGCAGCTCTACCGGCGCGACCGGTGGGGGCAGCGCCGTGGTCGTGAAGCTCTGATCAGCGCTCAACGCCAGGTTGCCAGCCGCATCCTTCGACAGCACCCGGTAGTGATAAGTCGTATTGGCTGCAAGCCCGGTCAGCTCCTGGCTGTGGCTGGTGACCAGACTACCATCCAGCGCCGTTTGCTGGCCATACGTCGTATCCAAACCGTACTCCACCTGCGAGTCCGAAGCCTCATCTGTGCGCCAAACAATCACGGCACTTTTGTCCGTTAAGGCTTGCACTTCAATCATTGAAATTACCGGTGTCCTCAAATCAGGGCCAGCTGAGGAACCAAAGTTTCCGACCGCAACAGCCCAATCTGATGGATATGGCGCGATCCAAGTAAGCGAATCGGGCAAAAAGGTGCCCAAATGAATTTCCTGATAGCCGAGCCTGGTGTCGACGGCATAGGCTTCCTGCATGCCGGTCATGGCCGTGAGATTCATCCGAATCGAATCGGTATCTTCTTTATAAAAAACATAATGGGTATTTTCAGGCACACGCAACGCGGCTCCGTCTGTGATCAAAGTATCAGCCTGAAAATCCAGTCTGAAATGAGTTTGCCAAAATTGCTCATGAGCGACCAACTGTTCTGGATTGGGATATGGGAAAGGTGAATTGGCAAAAAAGCCCCACCAGCTACCGGCGCCACCTGCCATAGCGAACTGCCACATCGAGCGCCGGGTTTTATCCATTGTGAAAATACTGTCACGCATAAATGCGAAACGACGGCCAAACATGACAGGGCGATTGTTGCTGGAATCGAAGCTGCTTATAGCCATTTGATAGAACTGATCTTGTGGCTCGCCGTTTGGCCGCAAATCGTTGGAGACCACATCGATTTCGGTATTCGAACGCTCTCTCGCCCATAGCAAATGCGGCCATCCCATATGCTCATGCAGATAGGCAGCCCATGCTTGCATTTGCTCCTCAGTTGTCCATTCCCACAGATCAAAGCCATAGCCAAGAGACCAACCCGGCAGCGGACCAAGCCGGGCGGCAATATAACGCTGCAGCCGCTGGTCCGGCACACCGTTAATCCCTCCAACACCGATAGGTGTCCATCTGCGCTCTTCATCGCCCCATGCCCAGATGATGGTCTGCAAACCGGCAGCGTGCGCTTCCACGATCAATGATTCCAGCACTTCAAAGCTTGCCAGCTCTGGATCTTCACGATCATGGTCGTAATAGCTGACGGCATCCCACGAAAACCATTGATTATTCATATGGATAAAGAGTGCATTGTGGCCATTATTAATGGTTTCCTGAATGTATTCGCTGCGCACCTGCGGCTGCGACATGAGTGACATTGGAAAAGGGACACCATCGATCTCATGCATCCCCAGGTTCATATAGACTTTTGGAATTTCAGCTTTCAGCTCGCCTTCCGGGCCAGTTTGGCGTGCGAACTTGCTGCCCTGTGCCACCAAAAAACCATCAATTTCCGGGTTGGGATTCGGTTCGATGGCAACCGTACCTTTCAAGCTGTCGAGGTCAGCATCTTCGCTACTGCTGGTAAATGTCCATAAGCCGGTTTCCGTGCCGGTAAACCGGAATTTCCAGGTGCTGTCGCCAGCGAAAAACATCTCGGTTGTGTGGGAAACACCGGTCTGCGCATGCACAAACGTCACGCTTGCTACCAGATCGAATGGATTGCCCACATAGTTTGCGTTGACAACGCTCCATTCGATGAAAGGTGCCCATTGGGTCCCAGACTGATCGAGCGAGCCCGGTGCGCTTGCAACAGGATTTTGAGCCTGTACATTTAAAGGCACCGCAATTAGAACGGCAATTTGCGATGCAACGACAATACGAAAGGAGGATTTAACGAATGTGGCAAGCATAGAAAAATACTTTAGTCTAGTCATATTTTTTTCTACTCGAGGTCCAGCTTGTTGAAATGGCATCATCCTGTCTCCGAATCCAGAACGTACAAAATTAACTATTGCACTGCGCAGCTCACATCAAATTTCAATTTATGCTCTTGACATTTGAGCAGTGGCGGCAAGTGACCGACTTGTCATGCATTAATAGACCGATTAGACATAGCCTCAAACGCACCGAGGATGTCGGCATGATTGTAAATAAATTCTAAAAATTAGAAATGGCAAACCGACATTATTGAACTCAGCGTATCTTTCGAGACAGCAACTTTAGTTCAAATATAATTCTATAAAATCAATCCTTGAGGGGGGTAGCTACGACCTTGCCTGCCGTGGTAAGGCGTTTTGAGGGGACACTTTACTCGGGAAAACGTGCATAATGAGAATTTTGCTATGTCGATTATTTTTACTCACAATCAGCCTAAATGAGTAATTTTTCATGCAAAAATCTCTTGAAATATGCTATTTTTTACATTCAGGAAACACGTCATTGAAAAACCGATATTTTTTCTAAACATGCCTGCCGGGCTCCGAGCACTAAGCAAAGCCAAATCTGTGGACGCGGCATCCTTTATAGCAATTCGGCTGATTCCATTCTGTAAATTATCGATTCAAAATTACCTTGCATCGTCTTGTAGAAGGTTTGGGCTATTGTTACATTAACGCGTTGTGCGAATTGTTTTTGCGATAGTCTTTTTGGATAAACCATTGTTTTTATGTAACAATAGTACCCCTGTCATTCAGGATGAATCTATTCGGCATCGTGAGGAAACTTCGCTAGATTCCGCGGAATCGTCAAAATAGATGCCTCCGGCATGACAATTTGGGCCGTTTTGTGCTCATCAACGGCTTATTTCATTCGCACAACGGGTTACATTAAGGAGTTTGGAGATGATGACGAGATCGGCACAGGGAGCGAAGACGCTGCCCGGCAAGTATTACACAGATCAGGCAATTTATGAGCTGGAAACCAGGAATATATTTTCAAAAAAGTGGCTTTATGTAGGTCGCGGAGGGGAAATACCCAGGCCCGGAGATTATTTTTTGCTGGAAACGGAAGGCGAGAGTATCATCATTTTGCGCGATCGCAATTTGAAGGTGCGGGCATTTTATAACATTTGCCGACATCGTGGCACGAAATTATGTGAAGTAGCCACGGGCAAATTTGGTCAAACCATCCAGTGTATCTACCACGCTTGGACGTATCGCCTCGATGGTACATTGCATGGTGCTCCTAACATGCACGAGGTGGCTTCTTTTGAAAAATCGGACTATCCGTTGCTGCAGGTAGCTTCAGCCGAATGGGAAGGGTGTCTTTTTATCAATTTATCCGATAATCCCGAACCATTCGAGCAGGCATTTGCACCGCTGATCAGCAAATTTTCCAAGTGGCAAATGACCGAACTGATCACCGTGCACCGAATTGTCTATGAAGTCGCGGCGAACTGGAAGCTCGTTTTTCAAAATTATTCAGAATGCTATCATTGCCCAAGCCTGCATCCGGCCCTGAACCGCCTCACTCCCTATCGCAACAGCAGCAACGATTTGATGGAAGGTCCATTTCTTGGTGGCCCAATGCATTTTGCCGAAGATTCTGACAGCATGACCATGACCGGACGGGTGTGTGCGGCGCCGCTGGCACAACTCGACGAAGCCGATTTGCGCCTGGCATATTATTACACGGTGCAGCCAAACATGCTGCTCAGCCTTTTCCCAGATTACGTGATGATTCATCGCGTCGAGCGGGACGGTCCGGCCAAAAGCCGCGTGGTTTGCGACTGGCTTTTTGATGCACAAGCTGCAGTAAAGCCGGATTTCGATCCGTCCGGTGCAATCGAATTTTGGAACATAACCAATCAGCAGGACTGGCAGGTTTCCGAGCTTTCACAGCTTGGCGTATCTTCACGCGCCTACCAGCCCGGCCCTTATGCCGAGTTGGAGAGCATGATCGCTGCCTGGGATCGTGAGTATTTGCGGACTTTGAAGGAGAATGAATAAAACCTGTAACGAATTGCATAAGAATTGAAGATAGCTGCCATGTTAAAATGAATTTTGACATGGCAATTTTTAATCAGTACTTACACGGAAAAGGCTGCTTCAGCGCGCAATGGCGAGCTTGGCAATCTTTTCGACCTGGCGCTGCCCATGCCTTGCAATCACTTTGTAGAGATAAATACCGTTCGCCAATGCATCGCCATCCGCATCAATGCCATTCCAGGGAATGGCATTAAAGCCTGCTGCAGCATCGTACATCTCGATGGTCTGAATCAGGCGACCAGCGACCGTGAAAATCTTGATTCGTACTTCGTCGGCAAGCTGCGTCAGCGTGAAGGTAAACTGCGTTTCATTCGCAAAGGGATTCGGATAGTTGAGCACATCCAGGAGCTCAAGGTCGCTCGCAACATTCACATTTATGCTCGTTTCGGCGCGATTACCGAAGACATCTTCAACCTGCGCGAGAATTATGTGTGAACCCGGGCTCAAAACGGGGTAAAGCACAACCTCCGCACGCTTGTCGCCATCCGAGAGCAATCGGAATTCTGGTTTTGCATCGGGATCATTAAACAAAATCTGTCGGCCATCGATCAGAATACGAATCTGGCTGGTATCCCGAATTGCGAAGGGGTTGTCGTCAAATATTGCACAAATCAGTTCAGGCCGAGGTGATACATACGACGGCGCTGCTGCTGATGGTCTGCCATCCAATAGGATTTCCAGACGCGGCGGGTGCATATCCTGCAAAATTGTACGCTCGAATGAAATCGTGTTGTTATACTGCACACTTTCCGGAACCTCATCGCCCGGATCGGCGCTTATAAAATAGCTCGACGTCCCGGCTAGTTCGACCAGCCACTCAAACTCAACATCAGCTTTGCCACTGGCAAAGGCTACTCTTTTGCTTAAAACAGGCTCACGGGAATTTTGCGCCGTTTGCTGCGACAGTAAAACCATCACGGAGTCCGGCGCATGTTCGCCAAAAAAATAGGCGCTCGCGGCAATTTGCAAGGGTGTGCCCTGCAGCAATGAATCGGATTGTAAATGCAGGCTGGCCTTGGGCAGCACAATATCGCCCATCGGCTCGAAATCGGCACGCCAGCTTTGCAACAGTGGTGACACACGTGCATCTCTGGTTTTAAAACTGGCTCGGAGCTGCAAAAACGGATATTTTTCTGCATCGATATCAGCCAAACTGGCCTCCGTGGCAACATTGTTTTCAAGAAGTTGCCAATCATCACTGATGTGCTTGCGGCCCCATAGCGCGAATTGTGCTTCTGCTTTCGAGGCTTCACCGGCTTCATCCAGCATCACAATATCCTGCAAAATTGTGAGGGCATGCCAGGCGAAAGCCGGCCCAATCGCTGGCGAATAGACTTCGCCACTCGGCTCGAATAGCTGGTTCGAACTTTGGCGCGGTAACATTGCTCCCCGGCCATCACGAGAAAAAGAGCCGGCACTTTGACGCCAGTCTTCCCCTTGCTGAAGAAATCCGTTCTGGCTTGTGCTCACATCGATGTAAAACGACGAGACCTGCCATGTGTCCGTCACGCTATCGGTTTCAGCACGCGCGCGCCAGTAGTAGCGACCATCCTGTAATGCAATCGGCGCCTGCCATATTGTCCTTACTTCTGCTTCCGCCAACGCTGGCGATTGCAGTAAAAACTCGCTGGAAAAACCCATCGAAGTATCGATCTCAAAAGAATAACTACGTTGGCCGGTACTCAGGATATCAGCATTATATACAGCCAACACAGGTTGAGCCTTGCTGGTCACCTCCATCAGCCGTGGCGAAGCGATGGTCAGGCCTGATGCAGCAAAATGCAGCAAAACTTGCGCGCTGTTGTTCTGCTCATCGGCTTCAAGAATGTTGTTCTGGCCATCGATCTGTGCATCGATGAGAAAATCGCCCAGTCGCGAACCATTGCGCCAAGCGAAAGTGGCCGTTTCCGCATAACCGACCGCGCCAATTTGAGCAGCTTGCGAGAAGTGTGGGACACTGGTTTCCAGCTGACGCGCTGTCACTTGCAAACTGGTGGAATCGACTGTGGCCAGCCCGCGATTACGCACGGTGACTTCGAGCAGAACCAGCGAATCCTGCTCGGTAGGATTTGCTGGCGTGCAGGTCAGGTTATTCGGCAAAATTGCCAAATCGGGTTGTTTTGGCAACTGCAACGCCAGCGCGGGATCCCCTAAAAGCGTGTACTGATCAATCAGGTTGATATTCGTTTGCGAGCCCCCTTCCTGCTGCCACAAACCTAACTTGGCCAGCAAAGTAGCCACGCCAAGACTGCGCACCGTGTCTTCTGTGACCGCCTTGAACAGACTCTTTAACAAAATGCCATCCTGGTAAGCAAAACCCCAACCGCTGGTGCCCCAAAATGCCGCAGCGCCACGTTCGGGCAATCGCAAAAATATTTCGCCAAAACAGCTCTGTAAAGGTTCAGCAAAACGGGCGGTATGACAGGTCATGCTGGCAATAAATGGCAGCCGGTCAATATTTTTGAGCTCGTCAATATCATCGTTGACCATCATCAACTCCCAGGTTTGGCTGCCGGCATGCCCGGAGAAGGCCATCAGCGAAGTGCCATTGTCGATCGCAGAGAGGATATCGGGTAGAAGCTCACCCTCGGTGCGCCCATCACTCGACTTGTAAATGCGGCTTGACTTACCAGCCATTGGCTTTGCTTCCACATAATGACGAATCAACTCTTCACTCAATTCCAGAAACAAGCTCTGCTCAAACGCATTAACGCCGCCATTTAAAAAAGTAAAATTTTTCGCCCAGTCCTGCAGCGGCATCTGCTCATAACGAATTAATTTGTCAACGACTTCCTGCGCTTCTTCCACCGTCTCCACCGCCAGCCTGCCGATGAAATAATCCGGCAAAAAATCATCTTCGCCATCGATACAGGCCAGGCGGCTGTCGCTGACCGGATTGCCGTAGGTTGGCACAAAGTTTTGTTTAGTGCTGTTGCGCAGGTTGCGCTTTGGGTCCCAACTGGCGTCGCCAAAAAGCAGGACGAATTGCGGCATCGGTTTTTGCCAAAATTGCGCGACATAACTCAAAAAGTTCCGGAGCGCTTGTTCGGAAACATGACCAAAATCAAATTCATCGTAAAGCTCGCGCACATCGATCACAACAACGCGCAGGCCGGAATGTTGTCGACGATGCTCCGCCAGTCTCTCCGCTTGCTGCCGAAAATCAGCATGGGTTAAAATGAGCATATCCGCAGCACTGCTTGGATCACGCAACCCACTTGGGCTCACCTGCTCGAGGTGATCAACTGTTTTGAGATTTGATGGGCTTACGACGAGAAAATGCCGGTCGGCATCGGCTTGCTCGAAAAACCGGATGCTCCAGCTGCTGTCGCTGCCTTGTTCTATTTCGAATCCCTGAAGTTGATCTTCGGCGGCAAGATCAAAGACAAAGATACGATCGTTTGGCAAGCCTTTGATTTGATAGCGTGCATCATCGCGAGCGTTGTTGCGAAACGCAATTTGATCTCCACCAGCATCGAATTGCCGCCAGCAATCGATCTCAATCCAATCGAGGTAAAAAAGATCTATGGCCGCGCCTGTGCCACCGACCGACACCACGCGCAAGGCATTTTCACCGCTTCTCAGCACGTTGGCCGCAAAAGCAGCACGCAAAATGAGATCATCGCGATCGGAAAATTGCCGCTCGACCAGCAATTGGCTATTTAAATAAATTTGGACATGATGATTTGGCTTGATGGCATCGCGGGTAATGCCCCGGATACGCGCTCGCAAGCTGCAAGCTGGTGCATCCCCGGCGACAGCGGGCAAAGTCAGGGCAGTTACAAACTGCTCGCTGGCGTTAATTGTCGCCCATATCCAGCCTTCGCCGGGTATGCTTGCAGAGTTGAAAATATCCGCATCATCATCACCATGGTAATAAATCTGGTCCTTTTCAAAATGCAATGACTCTTTGAAAAATGGCGTGATCACCGCTGTTGACGAGTCACGAACCATTCGCTGTTGAAAGCGCCGGCCGGCCGCCTGGCCCAAGTGCAATTGCAACACTTTGGTATCGGTCGATGCATTGAACCATTCACCATTCTCGCCGCTGAGACGATCGGTCCAGAACCAAAGCGCCTCGCCCGGTTCAAACAACGCATCCGCATCGCCATCGAAGTGCAGCGCTATTTTGTTTTCGCGGTCAAAAATCTGAATTTGAGCCGGATCAACCGAATCGAGTGAACCATAAACGGCCAACAGTTCTTCAAATGAAAGCCGATACATGCCTGCTTCGGACACTTCGATGCGCAAATATGGCGAATTTGCCGCTGCAGTTTTTATCGTTTTTAAATCAATTGGCGGTGCGGTCATGCGCCAGAAAGATGCCCGTTCTGCGTTCAAAACCGACTTCAACACCTGACGCTCGGAGGCCGTCATTGCGCTGGGCTTTGGATTCTGCAGCACATTGCCAAACTCGACGCGCACGGCAACTTGCTGAGCCTCCAGCACCTGATTGGCAGCATCCCGAATAAGCGGATTGATTTGCAACCGCGCCAGGCGAAAGCCGCGCCAAATGCCAATTTCTTTCAACTCGGCAAACTCTCGCGGCAAGATAAATCCGGAAAGCTCCACATTGGCATCCGAATTTACCGATTGCAGATTTTGTGGTGTGGCCGCAATGCGTACATCTCCTTGCGGCGGCAAGAGCAAAAGGCTTGCAAAACGGCTGACTTGCTGACCAGACTGAAAACCAGGCTTAGCCAAATAGTCTGGTGGTTGTGCCGCTTGGTCCGCGCTCCATGCAATTTGCAGGAATTTGTTGCTGCTTTCCAACACGCGCATTCGGGTTTGCGAAATTGCTGTTCCGGCAAGCAAGGCAAGAAATAAAAAGGCAAGATTTTGCAGACATCGCTTCGGCATCAATGCTCTTCAGTCTACTTTGAAAACAGCAAGCCGTACAGCATTCCTGGCTGTCACGGCTTGTGCTATTTGGATAGAGTTTGTCTTCAGATTTAAACCAACGGCGAAACTCTTTTTGGGTTCCGCCGTCAATCCGGCGATTACCGTCTATTATTTTAAAAACAGCAATTTACGTTGCTGTTGAAAATGATCCGTTTTGAGGATATATAAATAGGTGCCGCTGGCAACCTGCCGGCCGTCGACATCAGTGGCATCCCAAACAATACGGTGCGTTCCCGCAGCCATTTTTCCGGCTACAAGTGTGCGAATCAAGCGGCCATTGAGCGCATAGATGCTTAATCGCACATCCGATGGATTCGGTAGAGAATAGCTGATGATGGTCTGCGGATTAAACGGATTAGGAAAATTCTGCGCCAAAGAAAAATCCGTAGGCAAATCCGCTACAATCTCTTCGTCAATACTCGTTAATAGCCCGACCAAAAATTCAATCGGTGGGTGTGTATAGACAGTGCCGTCATTGTGTACGGAAACCAATTTATAAAAGTAGGTCGAACGCGATTGTGCGCTCGTATCGGCAAAAGTATAAGAATGTGCTTCGTTGCTGGTACCGGCGCCCGGCACAAGTGCCGAGTTCAATTTTTCATACCCGCTTGCTTCTGTATTGCTGCGCAATATGTTAAAACCGGCATTACCGCTTTCCGTGCGGGTCGTCCAATTCAACTCAACTGAATTTGTACCGGTTTTCGCTTCAAAGCTCTCCAGGGTGACAGAGAGTGTAATATTTCCTAAAATGGTCCCTACGCCCACCGAGTCGGCAAGGCTGGCATTGATGGGTGTACCAATTTTTATAGTAAGAAATTCATCAATTTCGGCAAGCGTATCGCTTTCGACAATTACCATGATGCTTGCGGTTGTATCGCCGGCTAAAATGGTTTTGCTATCCGAGATGGACATGTAATCATCCGGCGAAGTCGCTGTGCTATCGAAACTTGCATAAGCAAAACTGATATCGCGGCCGCTTGGTTTGGACAGGCTGACAGTAAAGAGCATGCTGGTGGTGTTGGTCTCCGGTTCCTGCACAATCACATCGTCGATGCTGAGGAAAGGTGAATCATCGTCATCCTGAATCTGTCCGACGCCGACTCCATCTGAAATTGTGGCATTGCCGGGATTTTTGAGCTCAACGATCAAATTTTCGGCTCCTTCATCGAGTTGATCATCCACCAGACTGATGGTGATCGACTCATTCATCGAGCCGGGATTAAAAGTCAGCGTACCGGATTTCGCTGCATAATCCTGACCTGCTGCAGCACTGCTGTCTGCAGTCGCGTAGTCCACCGTGATGGTATTAGGGGATGGTTGCGACAACGAAACCGTGAAGGTTACACTGCCCGCGCCCTCGGTGCCCGCTACATCGTTGATCGCAAGCGATGGAGTGACGTCATTGTCGACAATTGTCGCGATGCCCCGGCTGCTCGCAAGTGTTGCATTTATAGGGTTTTTCAATTCTACAATGAAAGATTCGTCGTCTTCATCCACGGTGTCGTCTTTAATGTCAATATCGATCGTCTGGGTGGTGACGCCTGAACTGAAAATCAATTTGCCGGAATTTTCAGTGTAATCGCTGCCGGCAGTAGCGGTGCTGTCCCTGCTTTGGAAATCGACCGTAACATCATCCGGGATACTTGACGAAAGTTTCACCGTGAACGTGGCTTTGCCAGCATTTTCATCCACACTCACATCATCAATCGTAAGTGTCGGAAAATCATCATTTAAAATGGTACCCTTTCCGCTTTTGTCTTTGATGGTGGCATTGGTCGGATTGGCAAGCGTGACAAAAAAATCCTCGTCATTTTCATATGCGTCATCATCGACGAGCGATACAAAAATGGTGTTTGAGCTCATGCCAGCCGGGATGGTAATATTGCCGGAGGTACCGGTGTAGTCGTCGCCTGAGCTTGCACTGCCATCGGAAGTAGAATATTGCACCATTACAGGCATGGTATTGGGACGCGAAAGCGATACAGTAAAAGACATCGGTCCATCGCCTTCCGACGCACTTAAATCGTTGATCGAAAGCGAAGGCAAATCGTTGTCCCGAATGACGCCACGTCCCTGGCCGTCACCAATGTCAGCGTTCTGCTGATTGCTGAGCTCAACAGTAAAATCTTCATCATCTTCATCATCGCCATCATCGATTATCGAAATCGTGATTTTTTGGCTGGTGTTGCCGGGAGAAAATGTGAGCGTGCCCGATTTGTCCGTGAAGTCGCTGCTTGCTCTGGCGCTGCCATTCGCAGTGCTATAATCTACTTTTACCTGTTTTCCGCTGACTTTGGACAAGCTGACAGTGAAAGACATAGTGCCATCACCCTCATCAGCTGAAGCATCGTTAATCGAAAGTGCTGGCTGCGAATCGTTGTCGCGGATGGTGCCGGAAGCGGTAGCATCTGCCAGGCCGGCATTATTTGCATTGCTCAGCCCGACCGAAAACGATTCATCTGGCTCGTCAAGATTGTCATCGATCACAGCAATGGTGATCGAACCGCTGGTCGATCCGGCCGAGATAAACACATTGCCGGATTTGGCGGTATAGTCGCTGCCAGCTTCAGCCGACCCATCGCTGGTGCTGTAGTCGACGTCAATATCCTTTCCGCTGGCAGAAGAGAGTGTCACATTGAAAGAAATCGTGCCGTCGCCCTCGTCAGCCGAAGCATTGCTGACCGAAATCGAAGGCGGGCTATCGTTATCCAGAATGGTGCCCCTGCCCTGGTTATCCTGAATGCTGGCATTTGCAGAGGGATTGCTGAGATTGACATTGAATGTTTCGCTGTTTTCGTCAATGTTGTCGTTGATCAAATTGATGGTAATCGTGCCGCTGGTCAAGCCGGACGGAATGGTGAGCGTGCCCGATTTGCTGATATAGTCATCGCCAGAGCGTGCTGAGCCATTGCTGGTACTGTAATTCATGCTGACATTCGCTGTCGGTGTTTCGGACAAACTGACCGTGAAAGTCATCGAGCCATCGCTCTCATTAGCCGAAACGTCATCTATAGAAATGCTCACCAGTCCTCGCGATCCTGCAAGCCGTTCTTCTGCAGGCTCACCGGCAAAACCGGCACTGGCTGCAGAAAATGCTATGATAAAGGAAAAGAAAATTCGAATAACTGACTTCGTCATGTTGCCTCCGTAAAATACTTAACGCACCGGATTGTCATTCCGTTCAAGTCTATACAACATGCGATTAAAGTACGTGCACCAAGCGCTAAATGCAGCAAGTTCAAGATGATTGGTTTTTTGCGTTATGAAACTGCAAGGCATGCCAAACATCGCACACCACAAAATTCGTCGACATTATGGACAGATTATCTGCCCAAGTCAGTTCTGGTCCGGTTTTCCGATGCAAGTTTATCCAGCAGAACCTGGCCTGGCATTACTGCAAAACGATCAAATTCCCAGCTAATTTATCCTGACAAATCGCGGATAGTATAACCAACTCTGTTTGATCTGATCCGCAAAATCAAAACTGTTGGTGCAATACGTCACCACCAGCTTTGCGCCGGTTAAATACGGATGCGCTTTACCTTGGTAAATCATGATTCCGGTAAAGCTGTTCTGCTCAGGCGAAAAAATTGGCTCCGCTGGAGACCATGGGCCGGTAATGTCAGCGGCTGTCCGGCGAACGATGACAGCAGTTCCGAATCCAACAGTCTGAATCTCTATAAACAGCGAATCTTCCGCATCGTAATGAACGGTAAATTCGGTCTGTCCATCGCTGAACACCGGCACAGGATCAGCATCGTAGTCAGTCAATGCTTTCCAGCCGCGCTGATCACCTGCCCACCATTGCATATGGTCGAGTTTTTCCCGCAAAATATCTTCCACTAACCATCTTGCCAGGTAAATATCGTGTTTCGATGCCAGCTCTTGCGCGCCAAAAGCATAGACATAGCCATCCATCTCGATGACCCCACCAGAGCCTATTATGATTTGCAGATCGTTCGATTTTTGGGGAAAATTCTTCATATCCCAGGCATCCGGATCGTCATCCGGATTGCGAATGATCAGCGGCGTCCAGTCCTTCACCTCAAATCCCAGTCCGCCTTCACTGCTGTAAACGCCCATCAGAAACAAAAGCAATTTGTTTCCAACCCGAACGCCGTGTCCGGGCCAATATCGCCCGCCATTGAAGTCCGGGAAAAAAGCTTTGGCAACGCCTGAACGATTGTGCCAAAAAAATTGTATTTTTGCTGAAACCGGATCATAGCCTTCTTGAAGAGCGAGCGTATTGCTGACCATCACAGCATTTTCGCGACGCCCCAAGCCGGTAGTATCGATCCAACTATCCCCGAACATCCACAGTATCCTCCCGCTGCCAAGATCAACCGAATAGGCCCCATCACCGCCAATCCAGTAGTCATTTTTTTGAAACAGACGATCCGCTTCAGGCCATTCAAATTCAAGCCACGGGAGAGATTTCGTTTCGGGTTGAACACTCTCGCAATTCAATGCGGCCAACAACAAGGGCAGCCTAAAAAAAAATGGGTGCAGAAACCTGCGCATCTTCCATCCAGAGGCCTTCATAGCTGTCAGTCTTTCTGATCCATTGCAGCGCCTTTGGCAATATGCGCTTGCACAAGCTCTACAATTTGTTCTACAGTCGTCTTGCTCATATTCGGCGAGACTGGCAGGCCAAGCAATTTCTCTGCTGCGCTTTCCGCTTCGGGCAAAGATGAATGAGTGGCCAGAAATGACTTGAAGGTCGCTTGTTGGTGAGGCAAATTGTCGGTGAAGGGTACGGTCGGCACACCCTTTTCACGCAGGCGCATCGCGAGCCTTTCGCGATCCTGTACCTGTATGAAATAATAATTGTAATTACAGGACACACCTTCCGTCTCTGCCTGTGCCCAAACTGCCGGATTGTCCTGAAAGGCGGTATGGTACATGCCAGCAACAGCTTGCTGTGCTTTTCTCATTTTTAATATTTCTGGCAAAAGAACAGAGAGCACAGCAACCTGCAGCGGATCCGCATGCGCAGCATTGGCGAATACAGGATGGCTTCCACTGCCGTTGGTGCCGACCAGATCAATAATGCGTCGCTTCATCCGTTCGTTATTTGCGACTACCGCGCAACAGGTTGTTCGGTAGTCGAACCCCAAATTTCGCTCAAAACTGAAAAAGGCGATATCACCAAAGGAGCCGACGGATTTGCCCTGATAGTCAGCGCCGAGTGCATCACTCACATCTTCCACCAAAAAAAGCTCATGCTGTATTGCAAATTTTAGCAGATATCCCAATGCTGCAGGCTGCCCAAAACTGTGCACCGGCATCACCGCTTTGGCTCGATGAGATAACGCTCGCTCCAAATGCCCGACATCAAGGTTGAGTGTTAACGGATTGATATCGACAAAACGGATTTTTGCACCCGTGCGGCAAATCGCGCTCAGCGTTGCAGGCCGGGCAAATGGCGAGGTGATCACTTCATCGCCAGCACTGATTTCAAGTGCGCGCAAGGCTAAATACGCAGCTTCGGTTATATGGGCCATGCTGCGACAAAAGGCACATTGCAACCATACAGTCAGGTCACGCTCAAAGGACGCTACAGCAGCACGAGCCTTGTGCGCATCGTCATCAATTAGGCCTTGCAATGCGTCAATGATCCGCTGCCGAAGAGCCGGATCTGGTTGGTAGAAATCAGCATTTTTCAGCATCGTCATCGAATTGATCTTTCGATTGGTGGTTTTCGAATTGCGAACGAGATAGACTGTGCAGGGCTATTGCAGCAGACGATGGGTTTGTCTCAATCAGATGTGAATATACGAGGATCGAAGGGAATGCCCAAAGAATTTGTACAAAAAAAGCCGGGATTAAATCAATAATCCCGGCTTACGTGGGAGGAGGAGCTACACAAGAAGTTCTATTTGGTGTTCTTTTTCCATGAACTGTGCGTGATAGCATGATACTGAATTTTATAGTTCAGGGCACGCGGGGAAATGCCGAGCAGCTCGGCAGCATCTTTTTGTACCCAATTGCGTTCTTCCAGCGCTTTGATGATCGCTTGTTTTTCGATCTCGTTCAGGTTCAAACTATCGACGGTAATCGAGCCATCATCGCCATGTTGTCGGCGTTCGGTGCCACCGGCTGCAAAATAATCTTTGCCGGGCATCGAAAGGTCTTTTGGCGAGATAAAGCTGCTATCTTCCGCCACCAGAACTGAACGCTCGACCAGGTTTTTGAGCTCGCGAATATTACCGTCCCACTGGTGATTTTTCAGCAACTCCATCGTCTCAGGAGAGAAGCCTTTGATTTTTTTGCGGATTTCACGCGCAAACTTGATCCGGAAAAAATCGGCGATCAAGGGGATGTCTTCACGGCGCTGACGTAACGGCGGAATATGCAGTGTCACCACATTTAAACGATAATAGAGATCAGCCCGGAAACGGCCGGCCTCAATTTCCGTCCATAAATCTTTGTTGGTTGCTGCGATTACCCGCACATCGACATTGATGGTTTTGTTGCCGCCGAGCCGCGTAAAAGTCTGGTCCTGCATCACACGCAGAATTTTGGCTTGCGTCGACAAGTGCATATCACCAATTTCGTCAAGAAAGAGTGTTCCGGTATCAGCTTGCTCAAACTTTCCGACGCGGGTTTGATAGGCGCCGGTAAACGCGCCACGCTCATGGCCGAACAGCTCGCTTTCCAGCAGGTTCTCTGGAAGCGCCGCGCAATTTACTTTGATAAAGGGTTTGTTCGCGCGGTTGCTGATAAACTGGATCAATCCCGCGATCAACTCCTTGCCTGTGCCGGTCTCGCCTTGAATCAGAATCGTCGCATTGCTTTTTGCCACTTTCTTGATCAGTGCGAAAATCTCTTTAATCTCAGGGCTACGACTTACCAATGGATAATGGTAGTCAAATCCAAAATTTTTTCCCCAAGCAGATTCGAGATCCATATCTTTTGGCAATTTATCCACGTTCACTCTGCTCATATCTGCTGTGGCAGTGTCGCTCGTCATCGTTGTCTGCTCTCCCGCTGCTTAGCATTCATCGTGATTGATTTCCACTTGAGTTTCAATTCGGTGTATGGCGAAATAGATTGGCCATACGCTCTGCTGATCTGATTTGTGCAATCTCTGATGGCTGGCAGTTGTTCTCCTGGGGAGTTTGGAAGTCATCCAATCAAACGATCTTTTTGCGATGCCATCCAGCCAATTCATGGTTGTTACACGAAGCGGTACCTGGTTTTTTCGATTACATCCTTGTATTTCACCAAGCGCGGCATTGGGTGCTTACTATTTCGAAATCTATATACCGCCAATCGATTCTATTTGCGCGCAAAATAATTGACACAAATTACAATTTTGAATCCCATGATTTTTAAAATAACCAAATAGCGTTATTACAGATGATTCAGGGATGCAGAAAAATTATTGGTCGGTTGACAATTCTGTGAGAGCGCGCAAGACTTGTGCGCGGGTAAGAGCAGAATCCGGGATGGCGATGCCGAGTTTGCGCAGATGCTGGGCCAGCCGCATCGGTCGCGGCAAGGCGAGATGTGATGGCAATTTGTCGAGCACATTTGGCAAATCGGTCAGGGCAAAATCCATCATTATTTTGCCTTGTTCCAGGACGATCAGTCGGTCGATCACCTCTGTTAAAAATTCCATATCGTGACTGACGATGATCAGGCCGTGCTTGCCACTGGCTCGCAGTTTTCCGAGGATAGCGACAAGTTGGCGAGTCGCATGTGGATCCAGCCCGGCGGTAGGTTCATCCAAAACCAACACTTCCGGCTGCATCGCAAGAATGCCGGCAATGGCGACCCGGCGTTTTTCCCCCTGGCTCAAATGATGAATGTCACGATTCTGGAATTGCTCTGCGGGTAATTCCATTTGCTCAAGTGCGGCCTGAACGCGCTGTTCGATCGTGTCCGCCGACAATCCAAGATTGCGCGGCCCGTACGCCACATCTTCACGAACAGTCATCTCAAAAAGCTGGCTTTCCGGAAATTGAAAGACCAATCCAATTTTTTGGCGCAGTTGTGCGAGCGGGTATTTTTTTTGATGAATATTCTGCTGGTCGACGCAGACACGGCCAGAATTGGGCTTTTCCAGGCCGGTGATCATTTGCAGCAAAGTGGTTTTACCAGCTCCTCCCTGCCCTACAATCCCGAGCGCTTCGTGGCTTTCGAAACGGAAAGAGATCTCTTGCAACTGGTTTTGCGAGTCAACCTGGCCCAATCCGCTGTAGCGAAAACAAACGCGATCAAATTCAAGCAGCATTACTGCATCCAGGCAAATTGGTGCAAATCAAAGTCGAAGGCTTCTCTGATCAATTTCAAACGATGCAAGCGCTGATATTCAGTTAGCGCAAAATTATCCGTCATGCCGGCTATGTGGTCACAGATGGTGCGCGGCGAAATTGTTTTGTCGTTGCTGTTTTTATAATTGCCGACGTGGTGCTGCGCCAATACTTCCGGGAAATGAATGTAGGCCGAGTACAATCCCAGCAACACATTTCGAAACAAATCCTCGTGCTCGTTCACAGCCGGTACTTCGATTATGTATTTGTAAATAAATTTATTCAACTGCTTTTGCAGAGCATCAGTCGGTTTGCTGAAAGTCACCAACATGCCGTCAATTGGATGGGATGAATCGTGTTGTTCTGCTTGCTCGATATGAAGCAGCGTGGTTTCGAGCAGGTCCGTCACCAAATAATCGACCAGTCCATTGATGATGCGATTTTGATAAAGCTCATTGCCGTTATGCGCGATCGCTTTCAAGCCAAGCCGTTCCTCAACCAACAGGATGATTTCCATTTGGCGAATATCCTCGACATCCACCAAACCGGCGCGAATGCCATCCTCAAGATCGTGAGTGCGCTGGGCGATTTCATCCGCCATTTCAACCACTTGTCCCTCAAGCGTGCGGGCATAGCCAACATCGAAATGCAATCCCTGATAAATAAAATCCGGATAAGAAATATGCTTTTTTTTCAACTGGGTATGTTTCAAAATGCCCTCGCGTACCGGCGCGGTCAAATTCAGACCGGGAAAAGCATACTTGGCCTCCAGCAAATCAAGAACACGCAGCGATTGATAATTGTGCTTAAATCCACCGAGATTCACGTTTGGAAAACCGACACGCGAACGGTGTTTGCCTTGCAGGATTTCATTCAGCAACACCTCGCCCAGATGGCCAAATGGAGTATGCCCGAGATCGTGTCCGACTGCAATGGCTTCTGCCAAATCATCGTTCAAGCCAAGTGCGCGCGCAATGGTGCGTGCTAACTGCGAAACTTCCATCGTGTGGGTCAGGCGGGTACGGTAGTGATCGCCGATATTGGTGACGAAAACCTGGCGTTTGTGCTTGAGTCTGCGGAAAGCGCGCGAATGGATAATACGATCTCGGTCGCGCTGATAGGGCGTGCGGTAGAGATGGGGCGGCTCTTCGTGAATGCGTGTTTGATCGGCATCCTCGCTGAAGCTGGCATACGAAGCGAAGCGGCAACGCTCGATCGCAAACTGTTTCTGCAGATCAAAAAGCTTTAAACTGTTGGTTTTCATAATTCAGGCGAAATCAGGAGAGGCATGGACTGTTTTCGAAATTCATGAACACAATGCTATCGGTAAGCTTTGCTCGCTCCGTTTTGAAGGCACAGCAACTCCGGATCAAGCGGCATTTAAACGCTTGCAAAATAAGTTGAAATCGATCGCTGATCCGGAATTACAAAAATTTCTGCGAGAATATGCATCGGTTGCGCACTACGAGGCTGGTGTGAGCGCCTCGACGCCGGGCAAGGCTTTTCCCGACATGAATTCCAGCGAAGCGCCGCCGCCGGTGGAAATGTGGCTGATGTGCCCGGATAGCCCCGATTTCATAAGCGCCGACACCGAGTCGCCGCCGCCGACAACACTGAATCCGCCATTGTCAGTAGCCTTCGCCACGGCAGCTGCAACCGACATAGTGCCTTTCGCGAACGCGCCATTTTCGAAAACACCCATCGGGCCGTTCCAAAAAATCGTGCGTGCGGATGCGATCAGGCCCTGATAGCGTGCAATGGCTTTGGGACCGATATCCACTCCCAGCAAGTCCGCCGGAATTTCTTCAACATTTTTCCCGGCTGCTGCATCGATGGAGGCAGCCACGACGTGGTCGTCGGGAAGCACCAGTTCGGCGTTGTTGCGATTTTGCACCGAACCCAGAAAATCATACACAGCCTGCGCAACCGACATTTTGTCTTCTTCAACCAGCGATTTACCGGTTTCCACACCTTTTGAACGCAGGAAAGTATAGACCATGCCGCCGCCGACCAGAATGGCATCAACGCGTGGCAGCAGATTGCGGATCACGTCGATCTTGCCGGAAATCTTCGCGCCACCGATAATGGCGATAAAGGGCCGCGCAGGATCAGCGAGCAATGTGCCCAGCGAGCGCAATTCCTTCTCCATCAAATAGCCGGCAGCACTCTGCGAAATGATATGGGTGACGCCCTCAGTACTGGCGTGCGCACGGTGAGCAGCACCAAACGCGTCATTAATATAGACATCGGCCAAAGCTGCCAATTTCCTGGCAAATTCCGCATCGTTGGCTTCTTCTTCGGCATGAAAACGCAAATTTTCCAGCACTACCACATCGCCATTTTGCATTTTCCCGACCAGGTCTTCAGTTTCGGTGCCGACACAATCCGGCGCCAATGTGACTGATTTGCCGAGCAACTGGCTCAATTGTTCAGCCGCAGGTTTCAGCGAGTACTTTTCCGCGCGCTGCCCTTTTGGCCGGCCCAAATGCGACATAAGAATCAGCTTGCCACCACTCTTCAAAACTTTATGAATCGAAGGCAGCGCTGCCCTGATTCGCGTATCATCCGTTACTTTCCCGCCATCCAAAGGCACATTAAAATCGACACGCATCAAAACGCGCTTGTTCTGAAGCGATACCTCATCAATCGTTAACTTGTTCATCTTAAGTCCTTTAATTCGAGCTGCAAATTAATTTTTGGATTCCGGAACAATAATAGTCGCCGGTACAACACTTTCAATGCCCAAAATATCGGCAAGCCCCTGATGGGTGCAAACGCCATTATAGGTCAGCAAGCCTTTTTGATAATTCGGTTGACGTGCCAGCGATTCATCCAGCCCCCAAGCGGCAACCTCCATCACCAGGCCGAGCGTGACATGATTGAGCGCATGTGAGGCGCTGCGCGCGACGCTCGACAATACATTGGGGACACAATAATGGATCACGCCATGTTCAATATAAACCGGATTGCTGAGTGTGGTCGCGCGGCTGGTTTCAAAACAACCACCGTGGTCGATGGAGTAATCGATCACGACTGCGCCTTCCTTCATTTCCATCACGATATCGCGCGCAACGATTTTTGGCGTGCGTTCGCCGGTAACATGCACGGCGCCGATCAATACATCTGAAAATCTGGCAACCTTTTCGATTTCGTACGGATTGGCCATCATCGTGATTACGCGGCGATCATAGAGTTTGTCGATACGGCGCAACGCGGACAGATCATTATCGAGCACGTAAACCTGGCAGCCCAATCCGAGGAAAGCCCTGGCAGCGCTGGTGCCAACCGTACCACCACCAAGAATCACTACCGAAGCGGATGGCACCCCGGGACCGCCACCCAGCAAAATGCCACGCCCCTGGTTAGTGGTTTCGAGATAGCGTCCGGCAATTTGTGGCAACATACGACCGGCAATTTCGCTCATTGCAACCAGAACCGGGTAGCTTTTGTCCGGTAGCGTCATCAAATCGGTGCCAAAGGTATAGGCTTTGCGATTGAGCAAGGTGCGGAAAGCCTTTGCCGAACGGATATTGGGCTGAAAAAATGAAAAAATGATTTGCGATTTCTTGACCAAAGCTGCTTCTTTTTCATCCGGCGGCATCACCTTGACAATGATGTCCGCTTTTTCATAAAGCTCCTGCGGCGAGCTGGCATGCTTCGCACCAACCACATAGTAGGCTTCATCAGTGAAACTGCTACCCAAGCCCGCACCTTCCTCCACGTACACCTGATGACCGGCTCGTACCAGGTTGTACACCCCTGCAGGTGTAAGCGGGACGCGTTTTTCTTCGATTTGTGTTTCTTTTGCAATTCCGATTTTCATAAATTAGCGCCTGAATTTTATGACCGATGTGATCAGCAAAAATGAGCTCGGAAAAATCCGGGAATATTGACTTTAGCAACGCGTGTTACGTGATAGCAGATTGGCTTTGGCAGATCGCGGGTGGCTGGCCGTCACCTAAAAAGCGCTATTCATTTTTCTGATAAATTTTTCTCAAGATAACTTTTTTTCGGATAAAGTCAAGCCTATTCCCTAACGTTCTAACTTATTGGTGTTTAGGACACTTTAAGATCGGCAAAACAATTACAGAGTCAGCCTGCAGCTTGAAAGAAAATCGATATGGCAGGACAATTCAAAAGACAAGAACTGGAGTGTATTGTGAAGCGAATGGAATGGCAAATACTCAAAAATTTTCGTGTATTCGCGCTGATAGTCATTTGGGTTGCCGGAGCCATGTTGGCATCGTGGGGCTGCGACTCAGAGCCCAAGCCCGCGAATCCTGAAGAGGCTTCCTATTTTCAGGAAGTTCATCGCTACCGCGAGCAAAGAGATCGTTTTTTTCAGACTTCACCCAACACCCCACTGCTCAAAGGCGATCAGGAAAACTTTGATGGTTTGCACTACTTCCCGATCAAGCCGGCGATGCGCTTTGCGTTGACATTGCACAAATACGGGACGCCGGACACCCTCTACATTATGACAACCGGCGGCAAAGATCGTCCGGCTTTGCGTTATGGCTATTTTGAATTTGAGGCACAACAGCGACAAAACCGTCTGCAAGTCTATAAATTTATCGACCACGAAGACCCCAATGATCCCTATCTCTTTCTACCATTTCTGGACCAGACCAGCGGTGAGCATTCTTATGGCGGAGGCAGATATTTGGATTTACGCGAAACAGTGTCTGATGAGTACACTGTCGATTTCAATTATGCATACAATCCAAGCTGTGCGTACGGTCGCAAGGATTACATCTGCCCCGTTCCACCATCCGAAAATACGCTGCAAATCGAGATACCAGCGGGCGAAAAAGCCTGGCATTGACGCCCGCATATGTCGCATCAATAACCGGACACGTCGATATTGCCGTTGACGGCTCGCAGCGTGATTTCGCCTTGCCCTGCCCCAAGCGTGCCACTGACAGCATTGAGACGGCTGGATAAATTGTCCATCGTCAGGTTGCGCACACTCACCTGCCCATTGGTCACCGAAGCGGAAAACGTGGCATCGGTAGACTCTGGAATGGTCACGATCATCTGGCCATTAACGATGGTCATCCGGCAAATGCGGGGCTGCTGGTTGGCCGTCTTCGCACTGATCTGCCCATTGGTCAAGTCGACGTACAAATCGCCGGTGACATCGGAAATGACAATATTGCCGTTGGTGTGATTGATGTCGAGTGCGCCGTCCAGCGAATCGACTTCCACCTCGCCGTTGACATGAATGAGATCGACATCCCAATTTGCCGGCACACGAATCTGATAGTTGACGATAAATTCCCGACCATTGGTATCGCTTGGCTGCTCGGTTTCCACTTCGATCTCGCCAGTATTCATGCGGATGTTCACATCCAGTCTGGCAAGGTAATTTTCTGCATCGCGCTGGCTGCCGGCCTGCACGATGCGCACACCGCTGACTTCAACATGCGCAGAATCACTGGTACCGATAATTTCGACCGAGCCATTGATTGCGCGAACGATCAGATGCGTCTGGTCGGTTGGATTGAGCTGGAAAGAAAAGGGCTCTTCAGCGCTAAATCGGTTGTTGTTGACATCGAATGGGCCGGTATTATCGCAGCCGGCAAATTGCACAGCGAGCAGCCCGCCGGTCAACAGGACTGCGAGCAAACGTACGTTTCGATAAGTTTTCATGGTTAGCCTCCTTCAAATTCAATTGGCTCCGGCCATTATCCGAGTCTCTCGGGGCCGGGGTCACTGTGACAGCGAATTCATTGATTGGGTGAACGAGAGTCGCCCTTCCTGAGGCCGTTCGGACGCCTTTTTGAATGCCTTACAGTCTGCCATTTTTGCACGCGAGCGCGCTTCGTGGACTAACCGCTATTTTTATCAATCGCTAATCTTTGAGCCGTTTGATCGCCTGCGTGGATTCGGCAACCATTTCATCGAGCGGCAGCATGCCGCAGGCATCATGCTCGGCATGTGCCAGCACCAGCCGATAGGCTTCGAGCGCCCGACCAGGCTCATTGATGTTTTCAAAAGATTTCGCCAGGTAAAAATAGATCTCACTGCACATCTCCAGTGCCGGATATTTTTGCAGAATCTTGTGAAATTTCATGATCGCGTTCGGGAAAAAATCCTGCTCGTACATCGAACGGGCGCCATTGGTTTCCTGCTGCCAAAAGCTCTCGGCTTTGGACTGAGATTCTGTATTGCCTGCCGCTTTGTTTTCCGCCCGCACCACGCTGACATTGGTGATGCGCAGTTTCGACTTGCCTTCCGGCGTCTTGATTTGATCCATTTTCTGCGACATCAGAAACAGAAACAATTCACGCTCGGTGATTTTGCGCAAATCGCCGATGTCGACCACGGCATTGCTGCTGAGCCGAAACGTTTCGCCATTGTCGAGTTCCAAAACAACCTCGGAACTCTCCAGCGTTAAAATCGTATCGATGTCGCGCAGCAGCATGCCGATATGCGCAGTATCCCAGTTTTCATTCAGCCCTTCACGCACCTTCACATCGCCATTCAATTTGACGATTTTGGCCGTCTCCGAGCCAAGCAAAAGCGGTGATCCGCCAAGCATGAAAAAGCAGGCGATCAAAACGCGTGCAACAAATTGCTTTAACATGGCATTTCCCTCTGAATTTTCGGTAGCACAGCATGCTGGCGCAGGCTGCCGAATGTGCAAAATTTTATCTGTAGCGAGTGCTGGCTATTGAGTGACACGAAAGTAAACCGTGTCGGCGATGGCCGAAGCAAAGACACCGATGCCATCGCCTTCGATGTGCAGAGCTGGTTCATGAAAATTGCCATCGATCTCCTGCACCTGATCCGCAGTGGTCAAAAAATCTTTGAAATTGCGGTCACCTGCATAAAGAACCGCCTGGTAATTGCTGTAAAACCAGATATCGAACCAAAAAATTTCCAGCGTTGACTGGCCCGGTTCCAGCGGCTGATCCTGAATCCAGGTGAAGCGATTCCTGAATTCATCAAAGTCTTCGAGCACATCTTCAGCCGTGAATTCTCCGAATGCATTGTCATAAACAAAAGTGCTGGTATCGGCATCCAGGGCAATCAGCGCCAAGGCATAAAAGCCGTTGTTTTCCGCTCGATTAAAAACGATTTCGAACTGTTTGAGGTCGCCATTTTCATCGCGTTCGCGGTAGGCCATCGGCGCCAACCTGGAAGCGCCGCGCTCTACTCGAAAATCGCCAGACGGCACGGTGGTTGTGGATTTGGCCTGTAACGGCGTGCCTTCAACCGTCGCCACGACTTCGAGCGTGTAGCTTTTGCCCGCTTCAATCGACAGATCGCTGCCGCGATACTCGTATGAGAAGGTTGCATTGTTGTATGTCAGGGCAAATTCCCTATCCTGTTCATCCACAATTACGGCTTTGGCATTCGACAGCACAACGGTCGAAATATCGATTTCGGTGTTAAGCTGGATATTGCGGGTCAGGCGCACGTTGCGCACCGGCTGCCCGGGGAACAAAAAGCCTTCGATCACAATTTTCGGCTCGTAAGCGGATTTATCCAGTTCGACAATACCTTCGCCGCATGCGCTGGTGATGATGGCGATGGATGATAGCAAAACCATCTTCGTTGTGAACTGGATAATTTTATTGATGCGTTCAAACATTCTTGTCTCTCTCAACATGCATTTTAGTTAAAACTTGAAATTGACGCCCAAACTCGGCAAAAGCGGAAACATGTGCACAGGTTTGATGTCCTGCACGATTTTGTTGCCTTCAATCGATTTTTCATACTGAACAAACCAGACATTTTTGCGATTGCCGATATTGTAAATCTGCAAGTAGGGCGCGAGCGTCCAGGTTTTATAGCGCTTTTCGTACGTCAGACTGACATCCATGCGCGCATAGGCGGGCAGCCGGTACGCATTGATATCAGACGGATAGAGCTTGAAATCGAAAAAGTTGAAATTCGGCGCTGTATTAACGAAATAGGCCGAACCGGGCGTGGTGATCGGCTGGCCGCTGGTGTAGATGAAATTGACGCCAAGCTGCCATTTGCTTTTATCGATGCTGCGCGGTTTGCCCTTCAGCACCCGCAATGCATTGCGCAAATCGACATTGGCGATCAGGTTGACCACCGAGGTGCGGTCATGCCGAGGCGAGTACGCTTCACCATTATTGATTCGGTCAAACGTGTACTCGGTTTTCGCAAAGGAATAGCCGATCCAGCCGGTCAGCAGCCCGCTATCTTTCCGAAGCAGCACTTCGAAGCCGCGCGAGTTGCCATCGCCCTCATTGAAAAGACCGCGTGTGCCAGTGTAGACGGGTTCGCCGTTTTCGAAACGATCCGCACTGATTTCGGTCAGGAAATTCTGATCGAATTGATAGATATTCTCATAGGTTTTATAGTAGCCTTCGATCTCGAGTTGATAATTGTTGGCGACCTCCTTTTGGAAGCCCAAAATCACATGCTCGGATTTCGAGGCATTTTGATATTCATTGGCGCTGGTCCAGATATCCGCAATGAAGGCGCGCGGAATTTTATGCAAATACTGGTAGTACACACCAGCGGCAGCCTTCAAATTGATCGTATCTGTCAGGCGATATTTTGTTGAAAAACGCGGTGCCAGATTTTGAAGCTTGCGCTCGGAATTGAAGTAATTGTAGCGCACGCCCGCATCGATTTCCCAGCGAATGTTTGGCCGGATACTGGTCGCGAAAAAAGCCACATAGTGCTTTGGACTCTTATCGACATCCACCTTACCGCCTGGGAAAGTCTGCCTGAAAATCGCATGCAGATTTTTTTGCTCGAATCCAAATTTAGCACCAAAATGCTCGGAGTAATGATATTCCAGATTACCTTTCAGCGTAAAGTCGGTGATGAGATTGCGTTCGGTAACCGGCAAATCTTCACCGAAAAGGAAATCGGATGAAAAGCGACTGGTCGTCACCCAAAAATTGCCGAACAATTGTGGCGTGAAGACGCGCGTCCAGCGCACGCTACCAGTGCGGTTGCCCCAATCGTAGTTAAATCCCGATTCCTGCTGCGAGCCAGGATTAAAAATCAGGTCAAGAAAATCACGGCCACCGTAATAACTGACAGTCAAATTGTTGTGCGGATCGAGTTCAAAAAATGCCTTGATATTGCCGTCGTAAAAATAGTAATCCGGCACATCTTCGATGGCCCTAGCGATGGTTTTATCAAAATAGGTACGGCGGATCGAACCGGAGAGTGAGCCGTTTTTACCGAGCGGCATTTGCAGCGTCGTTTTGGCAGAAAGCAGACTGACCGTGCTGGTACCCTCAAATTCACGGCGGTTACCGTCCAGGTTGGTGACATCCAGAATCGACGAAAGCCGGCCACCGTACTCGGCGCCAAAGCCACCCTTCGAAAGCTCGATCTGCTTGATCGCGTCGGTATTGAAGGTGGAAAACAATCCGAAGGCATGCTCGGGATTGTAAACATCCGTGCCGTCGAGCAAATAGAGATTTTGGTCGGGAGTACCGCCGCGTACGTATAGCGCCGACGAAAAATCGCTGATTGGCAGAATACCCGGCAGTGTTTGCAGCGAGCGCAAAAGGTCTGCTTCGGCAATTTGCGGGATGCTGTTGATCTGGCGCTGATTAAGCTCGATTTTCGAAATTGGACGGTCGTAAAGTTGTTTGCTGAGCCGCACAGAATCCGCAAAAACCACCACTTCATCGACAACGATCGCTTTGGGCTGAAGCTGAATTTTGATCTCTTCACTCTGCCCTGAACCGACGGTGATGCGTTCACTGAACGACTCATAGCCGATGTAGTGGACAACCAGCTCATACGCGCCCTGCTCGAGGCGTGGTATTACGAAATAGCCATTGATGTTGGTGCTGCTGCCGCGGCCGGTGTCTTTCAAAAACACGTTCGCCCCGATCAGCGCTTCGCCGTTTGAAGCATCGTACACGAAGCCGCTGATGGTGGCATTAACCGCACCCTGTGCGAACAGGCCTGTATTCAAAATCAAAAACAGGACAGCGGTGTAAAGCAATCGCTGCATTGTACCCTTTCTATCATTGAAATCCATTTTCATCAGTATCCATCCTGATCACTGCAATTCGACAATCCGCACCCAGCCGTCTGCCAGACCGCCCGCGAGTATACCTTCTTCGAGATATTGCAAGGCGCCGGCGCGCCAGGCTTTTTCGAAGCCGTTTGCCAGCAACGTGGTTTCGACCGGCACCCACACCGATGATTTTCCCGCCAAACTTTCGCGGATGACGTATTTTTTGTCGTTCGCGCTGATCAGCCCGGCATCCTGTGGTGCCAGGCCGGTATCGAACATCATATAGAGATGTGCCACTTCATCGTCTGGATTGTGCACATCGACAAAAGCGGTGTTGATGCCCGCGCTTTCCAGCAGCGAGCAAAAAAGCACCACCAAATCGTCACAATCGCCAGCCTGGTTATCCAGTGTTTCCAGGGCAAACTGTACGCGATCGTCCTGGTAGTACGGAATATTGGGATCGTTGGTATAGCGAATACGCTGTCCGCCCATCCAGTCAAAAAGCGAGCTGGCAAGCTCAAGATTGCGCAAGCCCGGATTCGTCGAATCGGGCAGATCGCGCGCCACCTGCCGTGTCATTTCCAGAATCTCTTCATCATCCGGCGTGACAAAAAAACTCAGCTTGTCGACTTCACCATTCCAGGCATTACGATTGTGCACCACAATCTGCTCGCTCAGCGTTTTGTGGTATTTTTTGCCGGTGCGTGCCAGCACTTCAATCTGCAGCACCGCCGGTTCGCGCTCGGTGACCTGCAAAAATTTTTTACCCAGAATCACCGTGACCGGAATGTCTTTGGTCTGCTTGTTTTTGAGTTTAACGTAATTGCTGGTGTGTACGCTTTCCGAATACCCTTTTATGTGTGACCGCACGCTCACCTCGATCGGAAAACCGGCGACGTTCCGTACCGAAACCAGGGCAATCGGGTAGGTGCTGTAAAATTGATAATAAGCCGGGTAGAGATCGGGCACGATGATTTTGGTGTCGCGCACCACAAAAAGCTCATTTTGACGTCCCCACATCGCACTCAGTCCCAGACCGAATTCGAGCCCGGTAAACTTGAATGTCTCCAGATTTTTGAAATCGACAAAATGATATTTGAAATCGAAATTGAACGCAAACCATTTGAAGAGATGCAGATTGACGCCAGTTCCCACATAGGTGCCAATCTTAAATTCCGAACTCACATCAACCTGTTCCTGCCCTAAAAGCCCGTCGCTGGTATAACCTGAGGTGCCGGTAGCCAACCAATACGGCCCGAATCCTGCGCCCAGATAAGGCCGCAAATTGGCAGTATTGGCAGGTGTCAGCAATTCGTAACGCAAACCGAACAGCAAGGGCACCAGCGCGGAAAAGTCCACGTTGTCGCCAGCGGCTGAGGACGCTTGCACTTCAAAACTGCCAGCTGCACCAAAAGTGGTCTCAAAAAACAGCCGCGAGCTCCATTTATTGAAAAAATAGATCGAACCGCCGACACCGGAAATATTGAGTTTTACGTTCGGGTTGACACCCGCGCCAACTCGTACATTACCGAGATTGTTTTCAGAGCGCCAAAAACTGCCGCGTACACCAAGCCCCTTTTGCGCACTGATGTACTGCGCCGACAGCATCTGTGGCATGGCAATACATGCCCACAAAGCTAAAAATGTTAGAACCCGCTTCAGCACAACCGCTCCTTACCCACAAAAAATCCCTCAACAAGCCTGTCAACTTACGCGATTTTCCGATTGAAAACAAGTGCCTTTCCCGCGCGTTGACACAAAGCGCTCATCGCCGACGCCGACGGCCTTTTTTGTAATCGCCCCAACTGAAATTGAGGCCAAGGCCGTACTCCCAACCGCTATAAGGATGCTTTTTATTGAACGCAATAAAATGTTTTTTGGCGTCAAAATTGATACCGAAACTGCTCGAAAGCATGAAATTCAGTCCGGCACCCAAATAGCCACCCGACTTCAACTCGGAATCGACCACAGTGACCTCATCCGCAAAATCGTCGTGATAAGCATTGATGTTGGCCAGCCAGTAGGCTCCACCGCCGAGCGAAACATATGGCTGCAGCGCGCCACGCGAATAGGGGCCGACCAACATGTGGCGCCAACCCATCACCACCGGAAAAATCGCGCTGATATTGGTTTCTTCGCTATTGAATGATCGCGTTTCGCTCTCCACGCGGCCGACCGCGCCCAGACTGAATTCAAGAAAGGTGTTGTCGTCCAGCCGTGAATAGAAATACAGCCAGAATCCGCCATTCCCGACGTCAACGTAAGTGCGGTGCGGCCAGGTGCGCACGGTCACGAAGCTGCCTTCGTTATTCATATCCCAATAGGTTCCGCGAAATCCGATGCCGGCGCTTTTAGGCTCAATTTGTCCCAGTAATGTACTTTGAAAAGCCAAAACGGTTGCACAGAACAGTGCAAGACTCAGTATTTGTTTGCGATTCATTTCATTCTCCCTTCTGATAAACCACTCTCTCAAAATGAAAGGCCCGAAGATGGGCATGTTTGCATTGTGTCACCCTCGTTGTCGCTCAAAGCTGAAAAAGCACCCCGACCGAGAGTTGAAAGCCGCGATTTTTCTCGCTGTCCTCTTCCAGGATGACGCTGTCGTTTACCGTACCATCCGTGATCGGCACTTCGCCCGCCTTGAAAATATCGGCTAAGCCAAAAAAATTGCGCGCTTCGCCGTATAAAGTCAGGCGGTCGAACGAATAGGCGATGCCACCACCACCGATCAGCCCGAAATCCGGGCTTTTGGTGAGGAAATCCATGTCGCCTTGCAGCGTAAAGCCAGCATTTTCGACCCGCATATCGACATCGACAGGCAGTGCCACCACCGGCCCGGCGATTAAAAAGGGCTGCCATTGGCCTTTTTTCAAAGTGGCTTTCAGCAGCACAGGCACTTCGATATAGGCGCTTCGAATAGATGCATCCAAATTCTCGTCACCTGGCTCGCTCGATGCAATCAGCGCACCTTTTTGCGAATAGGCGCCTTCCACTTGCAAGCTCAAAGCATTGCTGAGCGGCAACTCCGCCACCAGTCCGGCGCGAAAAGCCGAGCGGTCGGACAAGGACAAGCTGTTACTTAAGTTCTTGACATGGAGATCGCTGAGCGTTGCACCGCCCGTCACACCGAGTTTGACCTGGGCCAGTGCCGGCACCGCCATCGCGGCGATCAGCAAAGCGAAAAGGAGTACTCGTTTTTTCATGTTCGTTCCCTTTAAATGATGATCCATATCCACATTCAATTGTGTTTTGTGCGCATCGATCTTCGGCCACACAGCCGCCAGCATACAGGCCGTGTGGCCTCCGATCTTGTGGGTAAGGCAGCCCACAGGCGTCACTCTCGTCACTTGAGGCGCGTCCTGTGCCTCAGGGGGTGAGACCCACTCATGGCTCTGCTGCGATCCGTTCCCGCCACAGGTTTAGATTGCCGAGCGAACCAAAGCATCTCACCCCCCGAGGCCGCGCTTTCGCACAATCGCTGTCGCGACGCTGCCCTGTCTTAAGCAACGACGGTGCCAGCTTTTTTTATGCCTTGAAAATCAGCATAAGTGCTAAATATTTTTATAAGTTAAAAAGCGAAGGAATGAAAGCTGTAAACGGGGAAAAAATCCGGAAAAACGCGGAAGTGCGGAAATTTTCCGCGGAAATTGGTGAGTGTGTTTGCTGCAACCCGTCTTCACACCAGCTCGACGTGATCGACGGTCAGGGTGATGGCGTCGTACTCTTTTTCGACTTTGCCGGAGAGAAGAAACGGCCGGCTGCGGGCCAGCAAATGGCAAAAGCGGTCATAGGCTTTTGGAAAAAAGGTCGTTTCGTAAATCGCGGTGGTGTCTTCGAAGCTGATAAACTCCATCGGCTCACCAGCTTTGCTGTTCACCAATTTGCCGGTCACGAACCAGCCGAGGGTGCGCACGCGTTTGCCGGCATATTTGGGCAGGTCTTTGCCCGCCACCAGCCGCTTTGCGCGGATGCGGTCGCGATAGAGCGTCAGCGGATGGCGGCTGAGCAAAAAACCCAAAGTTTCGATCTCCTGCCGCCACATCTCTTGCTGTTGAAAGGGCGGCAGCACCGGTGCAGCGGCCGGTGCTTTTGGTGCGTCAAAAAGCGTGGTTTGCCCAGCGCTGCGTTTTTGCTCCCGCACATTTGGCGCCGCCCGCTGCCGGAGCGCACGCCACAGTAGTTGCGGCCGGTTTTCCGTGCCGGTGAGCGCATCGAAAGCGCCACCTTTGATCAAAATTTCGAGCGTCACGGGCTCCGGCTGCGCCCGCGTCACGAAATCATCGAAATCACGAAACAGGCCACCCTGCTGCCGCGCAGCCAAAATGGCTTGCACAGCGGCGCTGCCCAAACCTTTGAGCTGCATAAACCCCACCCGAATCGCGCCGTTGCCGCCGGTATAATGCTGTTCGCTGTGATTGACGTCGGCCGGCAAAATGCGCAATCCCATCCGCCGGGCTTCCGAGATATAAGCAAAAGTCGAATAAAAGCCGCCCTGGTTGCTGATCACCGCGGCCATGAATTCGGCCGGAAAATGGGCACGCAGATAGGCAGATTTGTACGACACCAGCGCGTAGCTGGCGGAGTGCGGTTTGCAAAAACTGTAGCCGCTGAAGCTCAAAATCATGTCCCAGATTTTTTCGATCACCTCCTGCGCGATACCCTTGTTGCGCGCGCCGCCAAAGAACATCTCGCGATAGTGCGCAAGCTGCTTTTCGTTGTTCTTTTTGTTGAACACTTTGCGCAAACCATCGGCATCGACGACATTGAAATCGGCCAACGTCATCGCCACCCGCGAAATATCTTCCTGGTAGCTCAAAATACCGAAGGTTTCCGACAGCAGGTCGTCCAGCAGCGGATGGAGCGGCTCGTAGGGGTTGCCGTGCAAGCGCCGCACATATTCGCGGATGAAGGCGTTGGAAGCGGGCCGGATAATGCTGCTGTGCACCACCAGCCGGGCAAAATCGCCGGTGCCGGTCTTTTTTTGCAGCAACCGCATCGCCGGTGACTCGACGTAAAAAACCCCGATGGTGTCGCCGGTTTTGATCAATTGCTGCGTCGCGGCATCGTCCTCCGGTTTGACGCGATTGAAATCGATCTCAATGCCGCTGTTTTTTTTGACCGCCTGCACGGCATCGCGGATCACTGCCAGTGAGCGATTGCCCAAAATGTCGAGTTTGACCAGCCCCAACTCTTCGGCCTGATCTTTTTCGACCTGAATGATCTGCACACCCTTGGTGGCTTCGACCACCGGAATGTGCCCGGCGATGCCATCCGAAGTGATCACCACGCCGCCGCAGTGTACGCTCAAATGGCGCGGAAAACCGGCGATGCGGTCGGCCATGCGAATGATCTCCGGCCACGGCGCGGGCAGGTCGACCCCGCGAAACAGCGGATGGGTTTTGACCGAAGCAGCAACACTGCGAATGGAAAAACCGCTCAGCTTTTTGGTGATATGGTTGATTTCGGCATTGCAAAAGCCATAGCATTTGGCGATTTCCCGCACCGCCGCGCGCGCTTTGAAGGTGACGTGATTGGAAACCATCGCCGTGTGGGCCGTGCCATATTTTTGGTAGAGATAATGGATGATGGCGTCGCGCTCATCCCAGGCGAAATCCACGTCGATATCCGGCGGATCTTCGCGCGCCACGTGCAGAAAGCGCTCAAAAAACAGGTCGTGCTTGAGCGGGTCGACATGGGTGATGCCGAGCACGTAGGAGACCAAACTGGCGGCCGCCGAACCGCGCCCGCAGGTTTGCGAAGCGTGCCGCACCACATCCCACACCACCAGAAAATGGCTGGCAAAGGCTTTGTTTTCAATGATGCCCAACTCCTTTTCGAGCCGCTGCGCAATCGCATCGGTCATCTCGCCGTAGCGCCAGCGGATGCCTTGCAGGCAAAGCGCGCGTAAACAGGTCATTTCGTCTTCGCCGTTCGGGGTCGGGAAGCGCGGAAAAAGCCAACCGGCGCGTTTGAGCTCAAACCGGCACTGCCCGGCGATGTAGGCCGTGTTGGCCAGCGCTTCCGGCGCGTCCGGGAACGCCGCTGCCATCTCCGCCGCTGTTTTCAGCCACGCCGACGGCGGCACCAGTTCGTGTGCGGGAATGCGCGACAGCGCCACATTGCAATCGATGGCACGCAAAATCCGATGGGTTTGATAATCCTGCGGCGCGACGAAATAGACATCGTTGGAAGCCACGGGCGGCAACTGCATTTTTTGCGACAAACGCAGCATGGCGCGGCGCTGCTGGCCCGGCACGCACAGCACAAAAAGGCCATCGCGGCTGTTCTGTGCCAGCCGGTGCAGCAGGGCCTCGCTATCGCTCAAAATCACCAGCCCGTCGCGGCGGCACGGCAGGGCCTCCGGCAGCGAAAAGGCCTCTCCCTCTGCATGGCGCTGCGAGATCAACAGGCAGAGGTTTTCGTAGCCGGTGCTGTTTTTTGCCAGCAGCACCGCCCGCTGCGTTGCGTCGCGCACTTCTGCCCCAACGATCAGCCGGATGCCGAACTCCTGCGCTTTCTGCCACGCCCACGCCACGCCGTGCAGACCATCGATTTCGGTCAGCGCCACAACGTTCTGTCCCTGTTTGCGCAATGCAAAAAAGAGTTCGTCGAGACTGTTGCCACCCCGGCAAAACGAGTAGTTCGAATGCACATGCAAGTGGACAAAAGATGGATCATCTTTCATAAAATCGCCCAAAAGAAGGTTCTATGTCGTTTCATATCGGGCACACTTACAATCGTAACATCGAATACGATGACGTATACCATTGTCAGTTGTTCATTGTCTTGTATCTTCCCTGCTCATTTATATTCGGCGTCTCTCTGTGCGTGTCGGCGGTGCATCGGCGAGCTGTCTGCAAGTATCGGATGCTATCGCACAGTCGCCACATCTTCTTTTTTGTGTGCAAAAAAGAAGCAAAAAACACCTCGGCCTTAGAAATTTGGCTACATTTTCAACCTCGCTTCCGGCCGCATTTAAACTCGCTGCTCTCAAACAGAAAATGCGTCTTTTCGGAAGCGAGGCTGAAAATCCTTCACGCCAAATTTCTAAGGCCGAAAAGAGAGAGCAAAAGAAGGTTTTTTCAATTTTTTATTCGTGCAAATTCGCGTGATTCGTGGCCAAATTTCTAAAGCCGAGCGAGACTGCAATTTTACCCACACCAATCGACAAACCGCCAAAAAGATTTTACTCAAACAGTATAAACATTTGTACAGTAATATAAAAATTATCTTTGCCTTTTCAATTTAATTTTTGTATAAATGTTCACCAAAAATACAAAACACAACCAAACATGATTCTTCACATTGAACTGTGCCGTTTCTTCACGGCATGCATCGAAAACAGAATACCGGATTTGCGCGGCAGGCCGTTTGTAGTCGTCTCGCACATCAACGGCGATCGCGTTTGGGCGCTGTCACCAGCGGCCAGCAGGCTCGAAATTTACCGTAGCATGCCGGTGCGGGAGGCACAACGGCGTGCACGCACGCTGGCCGTCCTTCCCGCCGATATGCAGCATTACCACGCGGTGCATCAGCAGCTTACCGAAGTGGTGTCTGGTTATTCACCTATTATCGAAGATGGCCGGTTCGGGCAGTTTTATCTCGATTTGTTGCAGCAGCCACAGCAGGCGCACAACACGGCATCCCGCCTGCTGCAGGAAGTGCACGAACGGTTGGCGCTGCCGGCAGCCATCGGCTTGGGCAGCAACAAGCTCGTCAGCCGCGCCGCGGCGCAAAAGGCTGCCGGGCAGCACGGCATCGTGCAGGTTCTGCCGGGCAACGAAGCCGATTTTTTGACCCCATTTAGGCTGCGAATCCTGCCGCACGTCGACCGTCGCATCGCCGAGGCTTTGCGCGCGCTCAACATTTTTCGGGTCGGGGAATTGCGCAACATGCCGGAAAATCATTTGCAGGAGTTGTTTGGCAAAACCGGCAAGTGGTTATTTTTGGAAGCACGCGGGCAGGATTTCCGCCCGCTCGTCATGGCGCAGGCACAGCAGCATTTGCAGGAAGGCTGGCACTTCGCGTCGGCCACCAACGACTTCGGCAAGCTCAGCGCCGCCTGCAACACCCTGCTGAATCGTCTGGCGCGGCAGTTGCGCAAACGCGGCGTCGGCGCGCACCACCTCACGCTGACCGCCATTTACGGCGACGGCAAATACTTTTCACGCAGCCGCACTGTGCATGGCTACAGCGATGCCGAAGAGCGTCTCGCCCCCGCGCTGCAAGCTGTGCTCGAAAGTGCGGTCGCGCGCCGGCTCGCGATCAAATATCTCGGTATCAGCCTGTCAAAATTCGTCACCACCCGGCAGGGCGAACTGTTCGAACAGGTTGCCTCTTCAAAACGCCGGCAACTGACCACTGCGCTCGACAGACTACAGGATCGCTATGGCGAAAGAGCCGTTTCGTGGGGACGGCAGCTCGGTTAAAACCCTAACAGACAAACGGGGGAAGTTGAAACAGGAAAGGCAAGTGACATGGAACAGCACATCAACGAACCCGTGACAGTGCAGGCCCGTATTTCCCGCGGCATCAGCCAGCCGCTCTTTCTCAACTGGAAAGGGCGCGCGTATCAAATCATCGATGTTGCACGCGAACAGCCGAAAGGCAATCAAAAAGCCGATATCGAAATTTTCTCTGCCGCCATCGTCGATCTCCGGCGCATCAAGCTCATGTACGATCACAACAAAAAAGAATGGACTTTGCTCAGCATCGATTGACACCATGCTTCACGAACTCAATGACCGCATCGAAGTGATCGCGTTGTTTGCCGAGGGCAGCGTACAGCCGCTGCGCATCCGCTGGCGGGAACGCGTCTACAAAATCCAACACATCTATAGCACCTGGCAGTACCGGCAAGGCAGCACCCGCGAAATCCACATCACTGCCGGAACCGAGGCGGCGCAAACCATGGAGCTGGTGCTCACCATCGACGGCGCTGTGCTGTCATGGCGGCTCAAGCGGCTCGGCACCAGCCGCTACTGAGCCATATCGCATTTTGCAAAGGTCATGTCCGACAAATGTTTTCCCATTTTTGAGCATCGGAATGCGTGCAAACCTGCTGTTGGTTCTTCGCTATTGGCTTTTTTTCGCCGGGAGCCAACGGCAAACAGCCAATAGCTCTGGTTGGATGCTGAAAAGATACGGAAGCTTGATCAGACAAAATTTTTGAGAATCGCTATAAATATCACGACTTTCAAATGAGGATCGCAACCATGCCACCGACTAAAATTGACACGCCGGTTCATGTGCAGGCTCGCACCGACGACGAAGAGATTGTACCGATTTTGATGATTTGGGGTAAAAAACGCTACCCGCTCTCGCAGGTGCGTTCGCGGCAAGTTACCGGCGAGCGCATCACCATGAGCAGCAAAGAGCTGGGCGAAGTCGTGCTCGAATGCGACTACGCGCGCAAAAGCTGGCGCCTCATCAGCATCGGCTGAGCAGGGAGTCACAAAGCTTGCTTTGTCGTATTACAATGCACGCCTTGTACTCCGGTTCGCAGGGGCATGGCACGCCATACCCCTACGCACTGGAGTGACAAAATTCATTTTGTCAAAAAGATAAACCCGCCGCTGCCCCCATTCCCAAATCTGAAAAAAAAAAACCCGACTCCATTCCTGTTTCTAAGAATCGCACCCGATCCCCGGCACATCCAATTCCATACCACCTGCCACACATCCGGCCAATAAAATCAAGCATTAAGCTCTGTTCCGAGTCTTTATAGAACACAGCTACATTTTCTGGCCCGATTGTTGAGTGATTGCCAGACCAGTTGCCGCGAAAAAGGGGAACATCGCTGTACATGCCAAGGGAAAGCCGCCAGCAGATTGGGTGGATTGACGACACCTCCAACAGAATAAATCCGCAACAGACAGGATGGGGACAATGATGTTGAGTAAAGGCCACATTTGTCATTCAGTAGGAATCTATTTTGACGCCTGTGCAGGTTTGCGAACTCAACTCTGGCTATAATGTTGAATAGATTCTTCCAGAATGACACGGAGAGTGCTAACTTGATGACATTGAAGATGGAGTGAGTTGATTTTTGAAACGAATTACCGATATTGAAAATCCGTGGCAGATGCAAACAGGGGACAACCCTTGTCCAGGTTGCCCCCGCACAGAAGGCACAGGAGCGCTTCCCGGTTTGAGCGCCAGAAGCACACGCCTGCTGTTTGCATGCTGAAAATAGCCATCCGTGCGATAAAATGCAACACAGGAGACGCCGGACAGGTGCACGAATATTTATTACACAATGCGGCCCAACCCGAGCAGCCCCCCGCCCGCATCCGTTTGCTTTGTCGCTTTGGATGATAAAGACTTCACATTTTAAAAAGCCATTCTCAAATTACCGGAGTTTGCCATGAAAATCCGTATGCTGTTCGTAGTGATGTCGATTGCCACTGTTGCCCTCACAGGCTGCAAGAAAAACCCGGTGGCGCCGGAGCCACGCAATTTGAGCTGGAGCGTGGATACGCTCGCGCACCCGGATAACTGGCAGGTGTCGATATCGGACATATGGGCAAGCTCGGCGAAGGATGTGTATGCAGCCGGTAGCGCTAACACCACGCGTGGTATTTTGTGGCACTACGATGGCAATCGCTGGCGTGATATCAAAATCAGCATTACCGAGGGCGGCCCGATTACCGGAGCGATCAACTTTAGAGATATTTATGGCTTTGGCCCCAATGATGTCTGGGTTGTTGGTGATCGCCTGGAGCGCAATCCAAATGCTCCACCCAATTATTTTTTTCACAGCCTGATTGTCCACTATGATGGCTCAGGTTGGCATGAAATTCCCTCCCCTCCCGGCAATGAAATAAACGTTGTTTGGGGCCGGTCGCCGGATGATGTCTGGTTTGGCGGTGTCAACGGGACGCTTTTTCACTATGATGGTGTCAGTGTCAAAAAAGACAGCCTGCCGCTCGATATTCCGCCAGATATAAGCGGCGGAGTTTATAACACCTTGAGTATTACCGGCAATGAATCGGAAAGCTATATGTTATTAGCTGATTTTAATAGCAAGCCGAATCGATATTTTTTGCTCGAGCTGCTCAATGACAAATGGGTGGTACGGGACAGTACATTCTATTTTAACAGCACCAATCTCTGGCTGAGCCCATGGGGGACACTGTATGCACCGGGTAATTGGACGTACTACCGAAACAATGGTATATGGGATGTACTTCTTCCCGGCTCTTCCACGCTTTGGTCTAAAGGCGTATTTGGTACCAGGCCGGATAACTATTTTGTTACCGGGCGCTCCAATGTTGCGCCATACCCTGGCGCCGTTTATCATTTCAATGGCTCAGACTGGTCGAGCTTGCCGGAATTGCAAAAGCTTGACAATGACTATTACGATGTCTGGACAGATGGCAGTGAAGTCTTTATCGTCGCCGTTTCAGGAAATGGCTCCATGGTATACCATGGAAAGTAATCTAAAATCGGAGTGACGATATGAAAACCATTAAATGCTCTATCATTTTCTTTGTTTTTGGTTTGTTGTACACAACAATTTTGATAGGACAAAGCCTCCCGTACCCACATAATCCCGCACCACACAATCATGACAACGGATCGACAGGCAATTGCTATGGCTATGCGGCTGCACGTGCATTTGGACTTTTAGATAATGATTCGCAGTGCCCTGCAAAATCCGCCTTTTCTACAGCAGGCGGCATTCCCGACCAGCATTTTATACAAGATACCAGTTGGGATATCACGGAAGTTTCAGTTGGTGATATCATTGCGTTTAACAACAATTCACATGTTGCGTATGTTGCGATAGTCAATTCTCAAACTGAAACCGGCATTGTATTACATCAGGTCGAGAATGATGGCGGCAATCTAACCACGGATTTAACACTATATAAAACCATTCGGGGAGATGGAATTGGTGAACAGGGCAATCCAACCAGCCGATGGTATAAGAAAGCTGCCCTCAAAATGACCATCCAAAACGAGCTTGGCGATAATAGCGACGAAGGAAAGATTGGCTTCGATGGCAATGAACCAGAACCAGACTCTCCTTTCACAACGCCTGCATTATTCTGGGAAAGCGAGCACGATTTGGACGCTGTGATGGAGGGCCAAGCGCATGGTGGTTACATACAGCGTTTCAAAAGATGGAAAAAGAGTGAAATTACCGAATCTACTAACAAGCTGTGGGAAGATAAGCTTGTCAACTGGAACAGCGGAATCCCAACATTCGTTGCAGAATTCGACAACGAATACAACATCACCGCGCGCAACAGCTTTACCGGCGTTTCCGGCTATCCTGGCACCATCAAGGTCGATGGCAGCACCGAGAACTCGCCGCATACCGAGCAAATAGTAGACGGCAATGAGATCGAGATTCAGGCACTGACGCAAACCATCAACCACATCATCTACAGCTTCGACGAATGGTCAGATGGCACTCAAACGGCAACACGAACGGAGTCGCCAACCGATCACGAAACCTACACCGCCGAGTTCATCGGCAAGCCCAAACAGATGAACAACTACAACCTGCACGTCAGCAGCACGCCGGGGCAGTATATCCAGTTTTCCTGGAATCAGCACGGCAATTCGAATGTGCAGTACCGGGTGTACCGGCGCGTCAAGCCAGCGGGCGGCAGCCTGGGCCCGGAAGTACTCAAAGCCACGCTGTCGCACAGCACCACGTCCTGGACCGACTACGACTACCTGATGACCAGCAGCTATACCGAAGACTTGCTGCAATACGATGCGCGCGCTTACTACACCACCTAAAGCGCCGAAGCCGACCCGGACTTCATCACCGTCTTCGGCGACGGAGGCATTATTCCGAAGCAAGCTGATCCAGATGGCGCGTGGGCTTTTACCGCCGGTCTGCTGCCGGAGCATTTCGCCATTTCAGCGCATCCCAATCCGTTCAATCCATCCACCAACATCAGCTATGCGCTGCCGGAGCGCGCAACAGTCACTGTGCAGATTTTCGATGCTGGCGGCAAGCTGGTCACGTCGCTGGTACAGGCTGAGCGCGAGCCCGGTTTCTACGGCCTGCGCTGGCATGGCGACAACCAATCCGGCGCGCGCGTCAGTAGCGGCATTTATTTTTACCGGCTCATTGCAAAGCCGTTTTCCGGCAAAGAGACAGCCATCAAAACCGGCAAGCTGTTGCTTGCGAAGTAGGCTGAGCGCAGGAGTACAAGGCTTGCCTTGCTTTGTGTAAGCAAGGCAAGCCTTGTACTCCGATGGCAGGGGCATGGTGCGCCATGCCCTTACGCATGTTCAGCGTTTTTGCTTTTTGGCTTTCGTGTGGGTCTTGCGGGCAGATAGCGCGCGCTGCAGCAGGTAGGCACCGGCAATCACCGCCGGGATGCTCAGCCACTGACCGGTGCTGAGCGGCAACAAGTCGCCATAGGCTTCCTGCCGGACTTTCAAAAATTCTACCAAAAAGCGCGAGCCGAAAATCGTAATGAGAAACAGGCCAAGCAAATAGCCGTGCGGGATATTGGGGGAATAACGTCGGTAGAGCCGCAAAAGCAGTACAAAAATCACTGCATACATGACCGCCTCGTATAATTGCGCCGGATGGCGCGGCAAATTATCCACGCGGGCAAACACAAAAGCCCAGGCCACCGTGGTCGGCTTGCCGACGATCTCGGAGTTGAACAGATTGCCAATGCGGATGAACACGGCCGCCAGCGCAATCGGCACCACGATCCGGTCGAGCACCCACAGGTAAGGCTGGTCGGGGCGCTTGCGGCTGTACACATACATCGCGGTCAAAATGCCGATAGCACCGCCATGACTGGCGAGGCCGCCTTCCCAAATTTTCAAAATTTCGAGCGGATGGCCCAGATAATATGCCGGATCGTAAAACAGGCAATGCCCCAGCCGTGCGCCGACAATCGTACCGGCCAGCACCAGCATAAAAAGCTGATCGACATCTTTCATCGGCTTGGCTTCCCTGCGAAACATCCAGGAGATCATTTGCAGGCCGATAAAAAAAGCCAACGCAAACATCAGGCTGTACCAGCGCAAAGCAAAGATGCCGATGCGAAATATCTCCGGGCTGACATCCCAATAAATAAAGTGATTCGGTTCCAAACCTTATTCCTTTTTCCCTTCTGCGGCATGTGCCGCAAATGCAGAAATGCTCCTTCAGCAAAATAGCCGCTTACGCGGTAAAAACAAGCGCCACTGCACCAAAGCTGCTGCTAACCACAGGTTGGCGCAAAAAATGCACTGTATCGAAAAAAGCATTGCTGCACAGCTACAGTTTTTATATATTTGTTTTCATCTTTTTTAACAGGTTGGCTCACCCATGCATTTGCGAGGGAATCTTGAAATTTGCACAAATCCGCAATCGTTTTCTTTTTGCGCTCCTGATCATTGTCACGTGTGTCGGTTGTGACCAAACCACCAAGCATCTCGCGCAAACCAACCTCCCTATCTACCAAATGTTTTCCTATTTGGGCGATACAGTGCGTTTGCAGTACGTGCTCAACACCGGTGCTGCTTTCAGTCTTGGCGCTTCGCTACCGGAAAACGTCCGCTGGTGGATTTTCGTTGTCGGGCAGGGTCTTTTCCTGCTTTTCCTGACGCTCTACCTGATCAAAAACCACAATTTGCGCCGCAGCCAATTTTACGGTTTTGCGATGATTTTGGGTGGCGGCCTGGGAAATTTCTACGACCGCATTTTCCGGGAAGGCGCGGTGGTGGATTTTCTCAACATCGGCATTGGCAATTATCTGCGAACCGCCATTTTCAATGTGGCCGACATTGCCATTACCTGCGGCCTGGCGCTGTTGATTATCGGCATTTACCGCAGCGAGCGCCATGAAAGACAACAGGCGGAACTTGAATCGGAAGGTCAATCGGCCGAAGCTCAAGCAAACCCAGAAACGCCAGCCGGTTCCGACGAAAAAGATCGCGATACCACCACGACTTAATCAGCGCATACAATTTCAGCATCATTAGCGCTCCCCCACCTTGCGAAATGCGGTCGCTTTCATCACCAAAAATACACGTTTGCCGACCGCAATTTCCAGCCCTGCAAGGGTGCCTTCGACAATTTCCACCGACAACACCATCCCGATATCCACTTTCACAATCACCCGGCTGCCAAAATGGTGAATCTGCACCACTTTCCCTGCGATAATATTGCGCGCCGACAGACCGACTGGTTTCTCAATAGCTAACAAAATTTCGGAAGCGGGGATGTCGATTGTCAGCCTGGCACCAACCGCAGCGGAAATGTGCGGCAAAACAAAACTCACGCCGCCACTGGTCACGTCCGATGAGCCTCTTTCAGCATTGTGGCTCGTGACGGTCATTTCCAGCAAATTGCGGATTTCATCGGTCTCCATCAGTGGCTTGTGCACATAATTGGCCAGCACTTCAAAGGGTTGGCCTTCAGCAACAATGCGGCCGGCATCCATGCGCATCACATGCGAAGCGATGTTGAGCACCGTGCTGAGATCATGCGAGACATACACGATTGGAATGTGGAAGACGTCACGGATTTTGTGCAGCTCGATAAGCAACGACAATTTGGATGGGATGTCCACTGCAGCCAAAGGCTCATCCATCAACAGCAGCTTCGGCGAAGCCAGTAATGCGCGCCCTATCGCGATGCGTTGGATTTCGCCGCCGGAAAGTGTTGCCGGTCTGCGCTCAAGCAAATGCGATATCCGCAAAACATCAACCACATCATCAAGGCGCAGTCTCTGTTTGGCAGGCGGCGTATTTTGCAATCCAAACTGCAGATTTTTTTGTACAGAAAGATGCGGAAACAACCGGCCATCCTGAAATACCAGGCCGACTTCCCGCGTTTCCGGTGGCGTATTCAGCCGGCTCTCGCTGTCATACAAAACACGGTCGGCGAGCCTGACCTGGCCGCGATGTGGTTGCAACAACCCCGCGATCAGCTTCAGCGTGGAGGTTTTGCCGCAGCCTGATGGTCCGAATAGTGCAGTAAAATCGCTTTGCAGTGAGCATTTTGGCTGCAGCAGGAAATTGCCGAGTTGCATTTCGCAATCAACCTGCAAAATTGGCTTTATTTCACTCATGCGTCTTCCTGCCCTGCCACCGTCGTTGCAATACCTGCCCCGCAAAAAGACTGGCATAGCTGATCAGAATAGAAATGCCCACCAGAATCAGTGCCTGCTGCTCATCGGCTTGATTGACCAGCGAATAGATCGCCAGCGGAATGGTTTGCGTGCGGCCCGGTATATTGCCAGCGACCATTATGGTCGCGCCGAACTCGCCCAGGCTGCGGGCAAAGCACAAAAACAGGCCGGCCGCAATGCCGTTCATCGAGAGCGGCAGCGTGACCTGCAGATAGACTCGCCAGCGTCCGGCGCGCAGTACACGAGCGGCTTCTTCGAGACGTGGATCGACATTTTCGATCGCGACCCGCACTGCATTTGCAAACAGCGGGAACGAAACCACTGCTGCTGCCAGCGCCGCCGCCTGCCAGCTAAAACTGAGCGCCAGGCCGGTTGCCGCATAAAGCCATTGCCCGAGCAGACCTTTTCGCCCAAAAACGATCAGCAAAAAATAACCGGTGACTACCGGCGGCACAACCAGCGGCATGTTGACCAGCGTTTCAATCAGTGTTTTGCCGCGAAACTGGCGGCGGGCGAGGTACCAACCGACAAACAAGCAAAAAGGCGTGTTGAATGCCACAGCAGCCAGCGCAATTTTGAGCGATAAAATTATGGTCTGTTCGACGGGAACCTGCACCGGGCTACCTGTATTTGATTATCTCAGTGTTTCCGGGACCGAACGATTTGCAATAAAGACGAAGCCACGTGAATCAAAAATGCGTCTTGCTGTCGCCGATGTCAGCAACTGCATCGTATACCGCTTCTCTGGTGTTTCGGGCAACACCGGCGCCGCGACATATCGAATGTCCGGTTGCAGATGCTTCGGAATCCGTACCGCGACACGTACGCCTGGGCTCATTTTTGCATCTGTGGCATAAACAATCCCGGCATCCGCTTCGCCGGCTTCGACAAAAGCCAGCGCCGCGCGCACATCCTGAGCAGATACAACCTTGGCTTTTACCCTGTCCCACAGCGCTACGCGTTGCAGGCTCGCTTTGGCATAGCGCCCGGCCGGTACATGCGCCGGATCAGCAAGTGCTAAAAACTGCACACCGGCACCGCACAAATCATCCAATGATGCGATATTGGCAGCACTGTTCACCGGTACAACAACCACCAATTCATTGCTGAGCAAATCGACCGTACTGGATTTGTCGATACGCCCTCCCTGAACGAGTCGTTCCATCCACACGGGATCGGCGGACACAAAAACATCCGCCGGACTACCGGCACGGATCTGCTGCGCCAAAACTGATGATCCAGCAAAATTGAACTGAATCTGCAACCCCGCTTCTGAATTCTGTAGCGCAGAAAAAACCTCCGGCAAAACATCGGTCAGGCTGGCTGCTGCGGAAATGAGCAGTGTGGGGCGCTCTGCTTTTTCGGCACCGCAGGCAACCGTGAACAAAGCCAGCAGCAACATGCAATGCGTCCCGATGTGCCTTCCGGCTTGCGTCCGTTCTAATCGAGAATTCTTCTTCATTTTTTGCCTGATGCTTTTCGATGAATGTGTAGCACATCACGAAGAAACGATGAGTGGAGTGTCAAAATTTGTTTTGACCTGCCATATTACATTTTGGCTCTACAGCTTTTTAGCCAGCCCACAATTCGCTTCACTCTCTTTTTAAATTCTCATTTAGCGTGCTTTTCGAGCGCAAGAATTTGATAAAAAATTAGGCACTTTGGCCATAAAGCAGGTATTTAAGATTATTGCGTTTAGGCTTCATTCAGCCTAATGATTCCACATTGACCTCACAACAATCAGCACAGCACTCGCTGCCTTCAAATTGCAGCGAATAAGCTTTTCATGCAAGGAAAATTGAGCAAAGGAAATGCAAGATGATCACGCAGGTTTTTCGAGTCGTATTCAGTATAGCCACCTGGCGTTGGTTCTTCCGATTTTTGGAATTTTACCACAAAACCAACGGTGCAGCCACCCAAAAACTCGGCGCGCTTGGCAAGGGGACATGGATTGAGCCAACCGCCAAAATCAACAATCCTGAAAATGTTTTTATTGGCAAAAACTGTCACATCAACCATCTCGCATGCTTGCAGCCCAGCAAAGCCAAAATCACCATCGGAGACAATTTACTGATGGGACCGGGCACGATGCTTTTTGCGTCGAACTATCAGCTCGATCCAGCGACGCCAATGCGGCTGCAACCATCGAATTACAAAGATATTATGATTGGAAATGATGTATGGTTGGGCTCAAATGTGGTGGTGACATCCGGCGTCACCATTGGAGATGGCTGCGTGATCGCGGCTGGCTCGGTCGTTACCAAGGATATTCCCCCTTACACCATCGCTGGTGGTATACCGGCCAAGCCGCTGAAAAAACGCGAGTAACAATCAAATTTACACACCAAAAATCTAAGCGCCCCAACGCCATTTTGCGCCTTGGGGCGTGTCTTCAATGACCAGTCCGGCATCTGCCAAGGCATCGCGAATCTTGTCCGCTACGGCAAAATTGCGCTCTTTCCGAAATGCGTTGCGCAATTCCACCATTGTTGAGACCACTTCATTGATTTTATCCTGCCCAACCTGCGCCTTGCTGCGATCAATCACACCAAAAACGCTGTCATACTCATCGATGCGCTGCCTGGCCAAATCCACCAGCTGACGTGATTGTGCAGTTTGCAAACCATTGTCAATAAAGCGATTTGTTTCGCGAAAAAGATCGAACATTTTGCCGAGAGCCAGCGGCGAATTAAAATCATCGTCCATCGCCGTGAGGATTTCACTGTGCACACCATCCAGCATGCTGTAAAAGCGCTTTTCTTCTTCGGTGAGATCGGATTCAGAAATGCTTATGGCTTCCACATCGCCCGCAGCCTCGACGATTTTCTGGTAAGAGAGCCGCAAGCGTTCGTTGGACGTAACCGCACTTTGCAGCACTTCATCGGAAAAATCGATCGGGCTGCGGTAGTGTTTCTGCAGGAAAAACAGCCTGATCGCGGTGGCCGGATATTTTTCCAGAATATCACGTGCGGTGAAAAAATTGCCGGTCGATTTCGACATCTTATCGCCCTTAATATCCAGAAAACCGTTGTGCAGCCAGTAACGCACGAACGGCTTGCCGGTCGCGCCTTCACTTTGTGCGATCTCGTTTTCGTGGTGTGGGAAGATCAAATCCAGACCGCCGGCATGAAAATCGAAACTCTCGCCAAGATACTTCATCGACATCGCCGAGCACTCTAAATGCCAACCTGGCCGGCCATTGCCCCACGGACTTTCCCAGAACGGCTCACCGGGCTTGGCTGCTTTCCACAGCACAAAATCGATCGGACTTTTTTTGCGCTCATCAACAGCAATCCGCGAACCGACCTGCAATTCATCGAGCTTTTTGCCGGAGAGTTTGGCATAATCTTCAAAATTGCGCACATTGAAAAACACATCGCCACCGCTCTCATAAGCCATGTCATTTTCGACCAAGCGCTCGATCAGCGTAATCATATCGGTGATGTGGTCGGTGGCTTTGGTATAGGCATCTGCCGGGCGTACGCCAAGTTTTTGAATATCCTCAAAAAACGCAGCAATGTACTTTTGTGATATTTCAGCACTGCTAACGCCACGCTCGTTAGCCCGATTGATGATTTTGTCATCTACATCAGTGAGATTCATCACGTAGCGTACATTGTAGCCGCGATAGATCAAATAGCGCCGCACAACATCAAAGACGATAAATGGCCGCGCATTGCCTATGTGAAAATAATCATAGACAGTCGGCCCACAGACATAAAAGCCCGTCATGTGCGGATTGATCGGTTTGTATTCTTCCTTCTTGCGCGTCAGGGTATTGTAAACTTGAATGGCCATTATCGTCCCTAAATATTAAGTTTGCTCATCAATGCACGAACACGATCTTGCTGTACCGGCTTGCTAACATCACCATCGTTTTTAAAATAAGTTCCAACAATAGCAGCGTCGGTATATTGAAACACTTCCTGTACACTTTCGCTGGTCACGCCGCTGCCTGCCACCAGGCTACAGTCAGGCAGGGCTTTGCGAAGCATTTGTAAGTTGTCGAGATCAATTTGTGCGCCAGTTGCACTGCCCGTCACCACGACGGCATCAGCGAGAGCGCGCTCGATCAATTCGTGCGCGGCTTGCTCGATCGGCACCTCGCCGAGGGGTGATGCATGCTTGACGTACACATCTGCAAGAATCTTGACATCAGCGGATAAATTTTTGCGCAGCCGCAGAATATCGTGAGCTCGCGATGAAATCATTCCCTGATCAGTAATTGCGCTGCCAGCGAGCACGTTCACACGAATAAAACATGCATTTGTTGCATGGGCAATCGCCATTGCACTATAGCCATCGTTGCGCAGCACGTTAATGCCAAGCGGCACCTCAACATTTTTCTGCAGAATCTGTGTCACCGCTGTCATCGCAGCGACTGTTTCCGCTGGCACGTGCTCCGGGTAGAATGGCGTGTCGCCAAAATTTTCGATGAGAACAGCAGAGACGCCGCCCTGTACGAGTGCTATTGCATCAGCCAATGCTGCATCGACAATCTCGGTCATGCCGTTTTTGCAACGCGGCGAGCCCGGCAACGGCGGCAGATGCACCATACCGATAATCGCCTTTTTTTCCGTGAACAAATCGCGCAATCCCTGCATCAATCCGCCTTATTCGATAATCCATTTTTTGATTTGTGCCACGCACTTCTCCTTGCCGAAAATCTCCGCGATCAATGGCAAGTCCGGGCCATGTTCCTGGCCGGTCAGTGCGATACGAAGCGGCATCCACAAATCCCTGCCGATCACTCCGGTTTCCTTGCCGATCACCTTGACAGTTTTGCGGAAATTGTCCCCGGTCATCAATTGGAAGGTTTGGCACTGGCGGACAAACGACCACAGCACTTTTTGGGTCGACTCTTTTTTGAGCACAGCGCTCAATTCTTCGTTTTCAAGCTCAAGTTCATCGGCAAAAAAGACCCGGGTGGCTGCGACGACATCCTGCAGCACTTCCATTTTTTCCTGTACACCGGCAACAATTTTTTCGAGCAGTTCACGATTTTCCGGTAGAACATAATCCGCTTTATGCAAAAAGGGCACGCACAAATCTGTGAGCCTGGAAATGTCGATGCTGCGGATGTACATGCCGTTCATCCAGCGCAATTTAACCGGATCGAATACTGCTGGCGAGCGCGAAACGCGGCCGAAGTCAAACTCTTCGATCAGTCGTTGCAGTGAAAGTATTTCATCACCCGTTTCTGAGGACCAGCTCAACAGACTGAGATAATTGACCAGTGCCTGTGGCAAAAATCCATCCTGCGCATATTGATCGACAGAAGTCGCACCGTGTCGCTTGGACAAGCGCGTTTTGTCCTCTCCGAGAATCATCGGAATGTGGGCAAAAACCGGTTTTTCAAAGCCGAGGGCTTCGTATACGGCGAGTTGTTTCGGCGTGTTCGCTACGTGGTCATCACCGCGCACGACGTGGGTAATCTGCATATCGACATCATCGATCACCACTGCGTAGTTGTAGGTTGGAATGCCATCTGCACGCACGATCACAAAATCGCCAAGATCGCCAGCAGGAAAAGTCACTTCGCCCTTGACCAGGTCTTGAAAAGTGAACGCATGGTCGGGAAAGCGCAGCCGGATGACCGGCTTTTTGCCCTGTTGTTCCAGTTCTCTGCGCTGCTCGGCTGTTAAATTGCGACAGCGGCCATTGTACACAGGTTGTTTGCCGGATTTGATTGCTTCCTGGCGCGCTTTTTCAAGCTCATCCGGTTCGCAGTAGCAATGAAATGCTTTGCCTTCAGTCAGCAATTTGTTGGTCAAATACAGATAGCGTTCAAGACGCTCCGATTGACGGTAGGGTCCGAAATCACCGCCGACTTCCGGGCCCTCATCCCAATCAAGGCCCAGCCAACGCAGATCCTGCAAGATACTCTGCTCGCTTTCTTTGGTCGAGCGCTCGAGATCAGTATCTTCGATACGCAAAACCGATGTGCCCTTTGCGTGGCGGGCAAAAATCCAGTTCAGAATGGCGGTTCGCGCGTTGCCGATATGCAGGTTTCCTGTCGGACTTGGTGCGAATCTCACGCGTACAGGTTTGGTCATAATTCTCATTCCTTCAGTCTTCAATAGTAAAAAATACCAACACCAAGCTCTGTTCGCTTATGCAATTTTTTGAATTAAAACAACTGCGTGGGCAGCCACGCCTTCTTCCTTGCCGACAAAGCCCATCTTTTCAGAAGTTGTCGCTTTCACAGACACTTCGCTCTGCCTCATGTTCAGACAGCTTGCAATATTCTTTTTCATTTCGGCAATATGCGGTGCGAGTTTTGGACGTTCCAAAACGACCGTCGAGTCAATATTGACAACTTGATAACGCTTTTTATGCAGCAATGCAGCGATCTCCTTTAGCAAAATCAAGCTGGAGATATTGGCAAAACTATCGCTGGTGTCTGGAAAGTGTTTGCCCAGATCGCCCAAGGCAGCCGCTCCTAAAATCGCATCGCCGATCGCGTGAAGGAGCACATCCGCATCCGAGTGCCCTCCCAATCCCTTTTCGTAGGGAATGGTCACGCCACCGATGATCATCGGCCGGTCAGCAACCAATGGGTGGACATCATATCCGATTCCAATTCGCATAAAAGCTATTCACCTAAAATCAAATGAGCGACTTTCAAATCAAAGTCGGTTGTAATTTTCATATTCTGAATTTCGCCCTCGACCCAACGCACTTTGCCACCTTTTTTTTCAATCAGTGTGGCCTCGTCTGTTACAAAATCGCCGTTGCGATTGGCAGCACTCAAAGCATCCAGAAGCGTTTCTGTATGGAAGACCTGTGGGGTTTGCACTCTGCGCAGTGACGCGCGCGGCAAGGTGCGACGCACCCAATCGCCATCGACTTCCTTGATTGTATCTGCGCTGGCTATCGCTGGAATGCAGGCATCTGCGCCCTGCAAGCTGGCAAGCACCCGGTCGATCAGCACTGCTGACACAAAAGGTCGTACACCGTCATGAATGAGCACGGGTCGCTTTTTGTTTTCGAGAGCTTCAAGTCCGGCCTGGACGGAATGCTGGCGTTCTTTGCCGCCTGCAACAATTTTGCGGACTTTGTCGAACCTGTATTTTTCGACGATATCCGATGACAGATAAAAAAGCCAATCCTGTGCCCCGACAATCACAATCTCTTCCACAGCCGGATGCTGCTCAAAGATTGCGAGTGTATGGGCGAGAATTGGCTTCCCTGCGAGGGGGAGAAATTGCTTTGGAATCTGGCTTTTCAGACGTAAGCCTTTTCCCGCAGCAACGATAATCACATTCACTAACATTTTGATGCAATCGGTTTGCAGTGCCAATCAAAACTTCTCAAGCAAGCCGGAATCAGAGGATCATCATAGCATCGCCATAGCTGTAAAAGCGGTATTTTTCTTTTACGGCTTTGCGGTAGGCTTTGAAGACAAAATCTCTTTCGCCAAAAGCAGATACCAGCATCAGCAATGTAGAAGCAGGCAAGTGAAAGTTCGTGATCAACCGGTCGACGATTTTAAATTCGTACGGTGGAAAAATGAATTTGTCGGTCCAGCCCTTGTCCGCTTTCACCCAACCTTCGGAAGTGACCTGTGTTTCCAGCGCACGCACCGTGCTGGTGCCGACAGCAACCACTTTGCCGTCATTTTTCATCGATTCGTTAATGGTCTGCGCAGCTTCTTCACTGATTTCGTAATACTCACTATCCATTTTATGGCGGCTCAAGTCTTCCACGACAACCGGACGAAAACTGCCTAAGCCCAGATGCAGCACAACCGGAACAATCTTCACGCCCTTTTTCTTGAGCTTTCCGAGTATCTCGTCGGTAAAGTGCAGCCCTGCCGTCGGCGCTGCTACTGCACCGCGCACGCGTGCATACACCGTTTGATAGCGCTCTTTGTCCATTTCTTCCGGTTCACGCTTCACGTACGGAGGCAACGGCGACTGTCCGATTTTGTCGACAATCTGAAAAAAATCGTCATCAAAATTAAAGCGCACAACTCGGCCACCTGAAACAGTGTTGTCGATCACGTCGCATACCAAATCGTCGCCGATGCTGAGACGATTGCCGACCCGTACTTTCCGCGCCGGCTTCACCAATACTTCCCACAAACCGCCTTCCAGTTGCCTCAGCAGAAAGATCTCGACATTTGCATCGGTTTTGTCCTTCGTACCCATCAGGCGTGCTGGGAACACTTTCGTTTCGTTGATGACCAAACAATCATTCGGCCCGAAATAATCGACGATGTCTTTGAAGACCTTTTCTTCGATTTTTTGAGTCTCACGATTTAATACCATCAGCCGCGATTCATCCCGATTTTCGGCGGGATACTGTGCGATCAATTTTTCAGGTAACTGGTATTTGAAATCGGATAATTTCATATGATTCCCTCAAAATTTATGAATCAAATAAATTTTTCTGGCTGGCCTTGTTGACACGATAGCCCATGTGAGCGTAGGTCAACGGCGTGGCCATGCGGCCTCGCGGTGTTCGTTTCAGCAAGCCTTCCTGTATCAAAAACGGTTCGTAAAGCTCTTCCAATGTTTCGCCCTGTTCGCCAATCGCGACGGCCAGCGTGCTCAGGCCAACAGGGCCGCCGTCAAATTTATCGATCAGCGTCGTGAGAATGCGTTTGTCCATGTCGTCCAGGCCAAGCGTGTCGACATCGAGACGCTCTAAACTCTCATTGGTCATCGCCAGGGAGATATCCTTTTCGCCAGCGATTTGAGCAAAATCGCGCACACGCCGCAACAAGCGGTTGGCGATTCGGGGGGTCCCGCGCGACCGGCGCGCAATCTCATCTGCCGCATCTGGCAGAATACCCATCTCCAAAATTTTTGCAGAACGCGCAATGATTTTTTGCAGCTCATTCGACTGGTAATAATCCAACCGCGAAACCACGCCAAAACGTGCGCGCAATGGAGCCGTGAGTTGACCGGCCCGGGTGGTGGCGCCGACCAGGGTAAAATGCGGCAGACTTAACTGAATCGTACGGGCATTTGCGCCCTTGTCGATGATGATGTCAAGCTTGTAGTCTTCCATGGCCGGGTAGAGATATTCTTCGATCACGCGGCTAAGACGATGAATCTCGTCGATAAAAATGACGTCTCCATCCTGCAAATTGGTCAGCAATCCCGCCAGATCGCCGGGCTTTTCGAGCGCCGGACCCGAGGTAATGCGGATCCCTGCCTTCATTTCCCTTGCAATAATATGTGCCAGCGTCGTCTTGCCCAGTCCGGGTGGGCCATAAAAAAGCACATGATCGAGACTTTCTTCACGTGCACGAGCAGCTTCAATAAAAACTTTGAGATTTTCCTTCAGCTTTTCCTGGCCGATAAAATCATCGAATGAAATTGGCCGCAATGACGAATCAAAATCGCCCTCGTCGATTCTCTGCTCCGGATTTGTCAAACGATTGAATTCGTCCATTCCTGTTTCGCCTTAGAGATGACGCAATGCTGCTTTGACCAAACTTTCTACATCCTGCGCGCCGCTATCAGCAACCTTCTGCAGGGTTTTCTCGACATTCGCTCGCGAGTAGCCAAGCGACAGCAACGCCATCATCGCCTCATCGATCGCGTCGCTTTGTATGGCTGATGCAGCCGTGCTGTGCACAGCAGCAAGTTCTCCACCAAATTTATCTTTCAGTTCGAGTATCAAGCGCTCAGCAGTCTTTTTGCCAATGCCAGGCAGTGCTTTCAACCGCGAAACATCACCGTTGCGAACATGGCGCATAAATTCTTCAGCCGGCGCACTGCTCAAAATACCCAGTGCGACTTTTGGGCCAATGCCGGAGACAGCGATCAGCTTTTGAAACAGGCTCTTTTCGCCAATGGTCACAAAGCCGTATAACTGCAGCGCGTCTTCGCGCACATTCAAATGTGTGAACAGCGTAACCGCTTCGGCAGCTTTGCTGATCTTGTCATAAGTCGAAATCGGAATAAACACTTCGTAGCCAACGCCCTGCACGTCCAGGATGACACGGGTTGGCTGACAGTCGAGAATTTGGCCTCGCAGCAATCCGATCATATCAATACCTGCTTCTGTGGAAATGGCACATGGCTGTTGCCAGCGCATCGGCGATATCATGCGGTGTCGGCATCTCTTTCATCGTAAAGAGCGATTGCACCATTTTTTGAACCTGCAGCTTGGATGCGTTGCCGTTCCCAGTGATGGATGCCTTAATTTCTTTGGGCGTATATTCTGCAAAAGCCAGATTTTTTTGTACGGCCGCTAACACAAGCAAGCCTCTCACATGGCCCAGCGTCAATGCAATCTGGATATTTTTTGCGTAAATCGTCTTTTCGATGGCCAGGATGGCAGGCGTGTACGTTTCGATAACCGAATGTATGGCATTGTAAATCGTCAAAAGCCTGGCAGGAAAATCTTGCTTCGTGGTCGTTTTTACGGCGCCTTTGGCGATGAGTTTATAGTCATTCCTAAAGCACTCGATCATTCCCCAGCCTGTGCTGCTCAGTCCCGGATCGATACCCAGAATACGCGTTCTTTCTGTCGCTTTGGTTGTTGGCTGATTACTCTTCAAGGACAGCTTCGTCTATATCAAAATTGGAGTAGACATTTTGGACGTCATCATGATCTTCGATCACTTCCATCAATTTGAGCATTTTCTCGGCATTCTTGCCTTCGACATTGACGGTATTTTGGGCGACACGCGAGACACCTGCTTCTTCAATTTTAATATTTTTAGCATCGAGCGCTTCCCGCACGGCATCGACATCTTCCGGCTGGCAAGTTAGAAAGGCTGCTCCATCTTCAATACTCAAATCTTCGGCGCCAGCTTCCAGGGCAGCTTCCATGATCTGTTCTTCTGTCATGTCACCCAGCTCAACGGTGATCTCGCCTTTGCGCTCAAACATCCATGCCACCGAGCCAGATTCACCTAAATTGCCCGAATATTTGGAAAAGGCATGACGAATCTCTGCGACCGTGCGATTTTTATTGTCTGTCAGGCATTCGATCAGCAAGGCAGCACCACCCGGGCCATAACCTTCGTAAGTCACTTCTTCATACGCCACGCCAGGCAATTCACCAGTGCCCTTCTTGACTGCACGATCGATGTTGTTGGCGGGCATATTTGCTGCCTTTGCAGCAAGAATAGCGGTGCGTAGACGTGGGTTGGCTGCTTCATCGCCACCACCTGCGCGTGCCGCCACGGTGATTTCCTTAATCAGTCGTGTGAAAACCTTACCGCGTTCGGCATCCGCTTTCGCTTTTTTATGTTTTATCTGCTTCCACTTGGAATGTCCGGCCATATATATACCTCCAAAAAAGTCTCTAAATTTAATAAAAAAATCCGCTTATTCCAAGTGAATTTTGAAATGCCACGACAGTACTGTGCGCTTGATATAAAAGTTGGGACGATGTTGGCTTTATGAAACAAGGAAAGAAAGGCGCGGCTAAATAAGAGCTACGCCATTTTGGTAGGAACTTCTGAATTCTTGAGCAGCTTACTCTTGCTCATCCTGCACAGTTGCAGCTTTGGCGGCAGGATTGACCACCAGTGTACGCACAATCCAGGCAGTTTTGTATCCGCGGCCTTCCAGTGTTGTCAGGAACTCTTCTGCATCATAACGGCTGGTAAAATCACCAATTCGGACTTTATAGTAGGGATTGTCATACGAAACATAGGCATCGATATCGAGACGCAAAAAAGCGTCCTGTTGAAAATCACGCGCTTCCTGAGCATTTTCAGTTTGGTAAATTTGAATGCGATAGCCAATTATTTCTTCGGGTATTTCAACAGTTTGCTGCGTATCGGCTGCTTCGGTGTTTGCATTCGCCTTTCGATCTTTATTCTTGGCAATGATCGGAATCGGAGGCTCATTCAGTGAGAGAGGATCGAAATTTTCGTCCAGATTTTCCAGGCCACTGATCGCCTTCGGGTTTGAGGCATTCTCAGGCTTCGTTACCGCCTTGTTGCCGCCGCATGCAAAAAAGAGCAGGCTGGCCACAAAAAAAAGAAAAAATTTAGTCATGATGGTTGTGAATTCTCCGTCAAACGAACGTCTTTTTAGCACTGCTTATCAGATTGCGATTTTAGAAAACATTTCTACGAAAGTCAAGGGCTTTAACAAGAGCGCAGGTTTTCTTCTACATTTACTTGACTTCCGTGTAAGCAAGCCTTATCTTTCTCAGATTCAAAATTCCTGCCCACTTGTGAGGCAGTCAGCCTGCGCCAAACGATGCCACTCAGCGCGCTCGAGTTCAAAAACGATCGAATACCAACTTAAATTGCTCTGCATGCAAAATTTTAAACGACTCTTTTTCGCCTTTCTTTTTTTCGCATTTTCACCAGCATTTCTCGTAGCGCAAACCATGTTTGCCGAACCATTGAGCGACCGGATTGCAAATTACACAATTGCCGTCACACTTGATGATTCTGCAAGGGTGCTCGATGGCAGAATCACTCTGCGCTGGAAAAATGCTTCCACGGACACGGTACCTGACTTGCGATTTCATTTGTATTTCAACGCCTTCAAAAACAATCAATCGACCTTTGCGCTTGAAAGCAAAGGCGATATGCCCTGGAAAGTCGGCGACGCCTGGGGATGGACAGAAATCACTGCATTAAGTGTTCGTGGCCAGGATCATACCGGCCGCATGCAACATATCGCTCCGGATGATGGCAACGCAGATGACCAGACCGTGGTGCAAGTCCTGCTTTCGAATCCTGCGCTGCCGGGTGAAACACTTGAAATCGATTATGATTTTCATGCTAAAATCCCACGCAACCATACTCGCACTGGCTGGTGGGGCGATGACTTTTTTTTCATGGTGCAATGGTTTCCGAAAATCGGCGTATACGAAAAGCCCGGCATGCGATTGGTGCCGGCTGATGCCGAGCGCGGACGTTGGAACTGTCATCAGTTTCACCCTAGCACAGAATTTTATGCCGATTTCGGTGTCTACGACGTGCAAATCACCGTACCGACCCACTACAAAGTCGCCAGCAGCGGTATCATCCACCGTGAGCGTTTGAATAGCGATCATACCAAAACTGTCTTTGCCTATGCGGAAGATGTACACGATTTCGCCTGGCTGGCTGATGCGAGCGTGCAGGAGTTCGAAGACAGCTACCAAAATCCACGTTCAGGCCAAATTGTCAATATCCGGCTGATGCTTCAGCCTGGCCACGAACTCGCCGAGCAAGCCTACTTCGAATCTGCCAAAGCGACCTTGCGTTACTTCGATGATTGGCTCGGGGATGGCGCTTACCCCTACCCTCAGCTTACCATTGTGGATCCGCAACCTGGCAGCGGTGCCGGTGGCATGGAATATCCAACGCTGATCACCGGCGGCGTTTTTTACCCGCTCAGTTGGTGGACAAACAATAAATTGCGCATTGTCGAAATCGTTACCATCCACGAACTGGCGCACCAGTTTTGGCAAGGCATGGTTGCTTCCAACGAGTTCGAAGAGGCTTTCCTCGATGAAGGCTTTACAACCTATTCCGAAAACCGTATCGGTGAGGCGCTTTACGGCAGCAAGACATCATTGCTGGATTTCGGCGGCTTGAAGATCAGTGGAGAATTTGCCCGGCGGCCGGCTTATGTTCACAGCCATGGCAAAAGCGATGCAACCCTGGAGCAATTCACTTTCGAAGTCGACGAAAGCCGAAATTTAGCTTACAACAAATGGTCGCTTGCCCTGAAAACGCTCGAGCGAATGATCGGCCGACAGAAATTTGACGCAATTTTGCGCAACTATTTTCAACGCTGGCGCTTTAAGCACCCGGCCAAATATGACTTTATCGCCGTCGCCAACGAAGTGAATGGCGAAAGCCTGGATTGGTTCTTCGATCAAATCATTTTCGGCGATGGCGTAGTTGATTTTGCGGTCGCAAGTGTTCAGAATCGGCTGCAGGAAGAACTGGCTGACAACCAGTATAACTCCGAAGTCACAGTTCGCCGGATTGGTGATGTGATGCTGCCGGTTGAGGTGCTGGTCGGCTTCAGTGATGGCAGCGAAGTTTTGGAAAAATGGGACGGTAAAGCACGTACGCACAAATTTCACTACTCGCGTCCGGCGCGCATCACCCGGGTGGTTGTCGATCCGGAACTCAAAATCCCGCTTGACGTCAATTTAATGAACAACAGCCAGATGCCAGCCAATCAACATGTCATGCAAAAATATCTGCTGAAATGGCTATTCTGGATGCAATCCACGTTGGCGCTACTCAGCGTGCTTTCGTAAACCAGAAAAAATCAATATTGAATAGCCTGTTAGTACCAGTCACTATCAGGCGTGAATTCTTGAGGATTTACATGAACGCGCGAAGCCACTTTTCTGAAGCGCAAAAAAATATCTTTCGTAACCGGGCCGTTATTGGCTATCTCTACTTGATCAACCTGCTGCTCGCTATTGCGATGACATTGCCAATGGTAAGCAATATTGAAGCACTGGCTTCAACAGCCTTTGCCAAGGATTTAATCGACGGCTTTTTTCTGGATTATCTTCCTGATTACTGGCAGATTTATTCACCAGCCTTTGCAACCGCCATGCGCTTTTCTCTCAGCTTTGCCGCGCTGTACGTCATCATCAATGTCTTTTTAATGGGCGGCATTTTTGCCACCATCGCACATTCTGCAACCGAAGGCATACGGGAATTTCTGTACGCTTCAGCCACCTTTTTTGGCAGATATTTTCGTCTCTTTCTGCTCGCATTACCATTTTTGGTGCTCTTCCTGGTGTCGTTCGCTTTGGGCATTCTGGCGCCGCTTTCAAGTATCGCCGAATCATTGCAGCCGGATAGCGCAAACCGGATATACATCATCGCGCTGGTTTTGGGATTCTTGTTGTTGAATGCATGGGGCATGTTATTCGACTACAGCAAAATTGTGCTATTTGCTCAAAACCGCAAAAGCGCCTTCAAAAGCTTTCTGAGCGCCACGGCATTTGTGTTGAAAAATGTTTTAAAATGCAGTCGCTTATACCTGATCAATTTGACCATTTTGTGCCTGCTGTTTATTAGTTACTTCGCGCTTGAAAGCACAATTCCGAACACAACCCTTTTACAGACATTTGGCCTTTTTGTGATTCAGCAGATTTTCATCGTGGCGCGCTTGTGGATGAAAGTATCTTTTTTTGCAAGCCAACACCATTTTTACACTTATGTTCCCGAACCCAAAACATCCGGTTTGCGCGAATTATTTACTTCTGCTCAAAGGCCTTGATCCGGACACGACCTGTACACAAACAACTCACTGTGCATTCTGCGAAAACACTTCACCGGCTTCGCCGCCACGGGATATCGCTTGATTTAAGGCATCCAAATTAGCGAAAGGCTTGCATGCTCATCACTCCCGAAGCTGTTGATTTTGGTATCCTGACTCTGCTCTGCAGCGCTTCTCTTGCCTATGCCGAAATCCACTACAAATTCAAGTTTATCCCGAGCCGCTACCGCAAAACAGCGCCGGAAATCATCGCCGACATTCCCTTGCGGATTTCGCCCGGCTACAACCTGCCCGTTCTGATTTTTGTAAAGGACGCGGACAAGTATCCTGTCACGCTGCATTGCGTCAGCGTGCATATTGCCTGCGAAACCGGCTCGACGAGCAGATCGCTGACCTTCGATACCGAATGCGAAATAGCCGAGCCGTGGTGGCATCGTCTGTTATGGGTTCCACGTTTGCACGGCGAAGTCGGTTGGTGCGAAATCAAAGTCAATTTCAAGGCGACAGTTGCTGGCAAAACTGAAGAGTTTAGTGCTGATAATTATCACCTGACCAACCACCAGCCTTTTCGATGCTATTTCGCTGACGAGTTGCTGCCGCTGCCACGACATTTTTATGCCGGTGATCTGCATACACATTCGAATTACACCAGCGATCAGGTGGAGTTCGGCGCACCACCGATTGCGATTGCGCAAATGGCGCAAGCCATGGGTCACCACTTCACTGCCATTACCGACCATTCATACGATCTCGACGATTATTCGGATAATTACTTAAAGAACGATCCAGATATTCAAAAATGGCAAGATTTTCAGGCGGAAATTGCTTTTTGCAACGGCAAGCTTGAAAACTTTGTGACAATCGCCGGGGAAGAAGTTTCGTGCGGAAACGCAAACCGGCAAAATGTTCACATGTTAGCGTTCAACCACCCTGATTACATTCCAGGAGCAGGTGATAGTGGCGAAAAATGGCTGCGAACTGCACCTGATTTGAGCGTGGCGGAGATCGTCGCCCAGCCAGCTCAAGGCTCGCTGTTCTTTGCTGCGCATCCGCTTGTTCCCGTGCCTTTTTTGCAGCGACTGCTGCTGCGTCGCAATAATTGGCACGCTGAAGACTTTGCGCACCCGAATCTGCATGGCTTGCAAATTTGGAACGGCCATGTGCTCGGCATGACCGAAGCGCGCCAAAACTGGATTGATTTGCTGCTTGCGGGCGACCGAAAATTCATCATTGCCGGCAGCGATGCGCACGGTAACTTCAACCGTTTTCGGCAAATCAAAATGCCGCACCTTTGGATGGAGGAGCAGGACCGTTATCACCTTTTCGGCCAGCACTGCACCATCGCTTACATCGAAGATGAACTGACGCTGGACAATCTGTTGTCTGCGTTGCGGAACGGCGCATGCGCGATTACGGCCGGACCTTTTCTTGCCATCAAAGCGGTGCACGCCGGGCAGCATGAAACGCACATGGGCGGTACGATCATCGGGAATCAAGCAACGCTGACGCTGAACGCATCTTCGACCAGAGAATTTGGCGAATTCTCCCGGATTGTATTGTTTAAAGGTGAGATTGGCGCAGGACTGGAGACCGTTTTGGTTGACGAATCCTTTTCCCATCGCAGCTACGATTTCACGGCCACAATTTTGTTAGATTGGCCTGAAGGAAGAGGCTGCTATTATCGGGCTGAGCTTTATTGCAACGGAGATGCTGATTGGCCAATCGCGGCAATGACCAATCCAATCTGGCATTTTAGCGCCGAGACACCTGCGCAGACACTTCCTGAAGAAGAATGATGAAAAAAATGGAAAACAACCAACTTAGCCATAAACGCATCTTCCTGTTTTGGATGCCGCTTGCGGCCACCTGGCTGATGATGTCAGCAGAAGGGCCGCTGCTTGCCGCAGTGATTGCGCGCCTGCTGGAACCAAAAGCCAACCTCGCTGCTTACGGCGTGGCCTATGCGATTGCGCTTTTCTTTGAAGCACCTGTGATCATGATGATGTCGGCGGCGACCGCCCTGATCAAAAACAAACAAACATTCCTCAAATTGCGGCGCTTCACCTACGGCCTCAACTTGCTGGTGACGCTGGCGATGGCCATCGGGATTTCTCCGCCGGTTTTTCGGCTTTTGGCGATGGATTTTATGGGTCTGCCGCCACACGTTGCTGAATTAACACACAAAGCGCTGATCATTTTGTTGCCATGGCCTGCAGCCATCGGCTATCGGCGTTTTTACCAGGGAGTGCTGATTCGCGCGCATTTTACCCGCCGCGTTGCCTATGGCACGGTGATTCGCCTTGCAACCATGGCGCTGGTTGCCTTTGGCTTCTACTTTTTCACCGAAATCCCGGGCGCGATTACCGGGGCGACCGCACTCACGACCGCAGTCTGTGCCGAAGCGCTGGCCAGCAGGCTGATGGCACAGCAATTTGTACAATCCCTGCTCAGTGAACCAGATTCAGAATCACCAGGCAGTCCGGCATTGAATTTCAGGGAGATCGCACAATTTTATTATCCGCTCGCCCTCACCTCCATGCTTGGATTGGGGGTCAATCCGATTGTCAGCTTTTTTATGGGCCAAGGCCGCTTCCCTATCGAGTCTTTAGCCGTGCTGCCGGTTGTCAATTCGCTGGTTTTTATTTTTCGTAGTCTCGGCCTGGCTTTTCAGGAAACCGGCATTGCATTGATGGGCGATCACTACCAGGGCTATCGCATGTTGCGGCAATTTGCCATTGCACTCGGCGGCAGTATCGTTGCGCTTTTAGCACTCATCGCATTCACACCAGCCGCACATTTCTGGTACCAAACCATCTCCGGTCTGTCACCGGAATTGACTGAATTCGCTTTGCTGCCGACACAGATACTGGCGATCATTCCAGGTTTTACCCTGCTGCTCACGTTTCAACGCGCGGTGCTGGTAACTGCCAAACACACACGGCCGGTTACTTTCGCTACGATGGTCGAAGTCACCACTATCATCCTTGTATTGCTGATCACCACCCGCTATTTTAACATGATCGGGGTAACCGGCGCTGCTGTAGCCTATGTGCTCGGCAGGCTGTTTGCCAACACGCTGCTCATGCTCCCATTTAACCGAATTTTAGCGGATCACCTCAACACGTAATTGCTATGCTTTACAAATTAACCAGGTCCATTCTCTTTTCGTTTGATGCAGAAAGTGCGCACCATTTCACCCTAAACAGCTTGAATCTCGTTCACAAATTGCGGCTGGATAAGCTGCGATCATCCATGCCAACTCTGCCGACCAAAACGATGGGATTGGAGTTTCCAAATCCTGTCGGGCTCGCTGCAGGGCTGGATAAAAATGGCGAGTTCATTGATGCCCTGGCAGCGCTCGGCTTTGGCTTTCTCGAAATCGGTACGGTGACCCCCAGGCCGCAGCCCGGCAATCCCCGTCCACGACTGTTTCGCTTGAAGAAAGCACAAGCCATCATCAATCGCATGGGCTTCAACAACAAGGGCATCGATGTGCTGGTTGCCAATGTCAAGCGGGCGCGTTATCGCGGTATTTTGGGCATCAACATCGGCAAAAACTTTGACACCCCAAATGAAAAGGCTGTCGACGACTATCTTGCTTGCATGCAGAAGGCCTATGCTCTTGCAAGCTATATTGTGATCAATATTTCTTCGCCGAACACGAAAGGCTTGCGTGAGTTACAAAACATCGACGAACTGGACCGGCTGCTGACAGCAATAAAAGAGCAGCAGTTGGCACTGCAGAAACTGCATCAGAAATATGTGCCGGTTGCTGTCAAAGTCGCTCCCGACCTCGATCACGATCAACTCGAAGCAATGGCCAACGCATTTTTAAAACATGAAGTGGATGGAGTGATTGCCACCAATACCACGATCGCGCGTACCGGTGTGGAACAGCATTCCGGCAGCAGAGAAACCGGCGGCTTGAGCGGTGCGCCTTTGTTCGCGGCATCGACGAATATACTGCGGCAATTCAACGATGCTTTAAGCGCTAAAATCCCGCTGATCGGTGCGGGTGGCGTGTGCAGCGCGGGTGATGCCCGCGCAAAGTTCGAAGCCGGCGCACAGCTTGTACAACTCTACACCGGCCTCATTTATCGCGGCCCCCAACTCGTCCGTGATATCGTACAAAACGAACACTTCAAGCGCAATTAGTGTCAAAGGGTGTATTTCTGCCAACTGGATTTTTCTCCAACAAGACATCTGCGCAACTGGCACCAATGTGCCCTGAACAGTACACTTGTTGTCCCGGCAGGTACAGAAAGCTTACTACGGATCAAATTTTAAACACCCAAACTCCGCCGGCAAAATGATGTCCGCAGCCCTTTTGGTGGTGATGTCCCTTGATGAAGTACCACCTGCCATTGTGGCGATAATGACCACAGCGCGCAGTGTGCTTGTGGCCCTTTTTGACTACGACAACCTTGGCTGAAGCAGGATGCCCGGTATTCACACGCACTGCCGTACGTCGTGCACAACTTGATAAACCAATGGCCAAAACGATTGCCAAGGCCATCCAACTTACACTGCGCTGTTTCAATTTTTCGACTGACATTTTTCTCTCCTCAAATTCGTCCAGAACAAATCATGAATTGTGATGGGCTGGATATCAACAATTACCGTGCCGCAGGCGTTTCACACACAAAAGGCTTGCATATTGCGGGCAACCGCCTATTATGATTCCCTGCCATTTAAATAAGAACGATACACTTGCCAAATGGAGGCCGGACTATGCACGGTGGTGATCAAATCGCCGAGGTGCTGCATCAACACGGGGTACAATTCTTATTCACTCTGTGCGGCGGACACATCTCTCCTATTCTCGTCGGCGCAAAAAAGTGTGGAATTCGCGTTATCGACACGCGGCATGAGGTCACTGCCGTATTCGCCGCCGATGCTGTGGCGCGATTGACCGGCGTCCCCGGTGTCGCGGCCGTCACTGCGGGGCCCGGCGTAACCAACACATTGACCGCTGTCAAAAATGCTCAGTTGGCGCAATCGCCAGTGATTTTGCTTGGTGGTGCGACCGCAACCGCACTGAAAGGCCGCGGTGCGCTGCAGGATATCGACCAGATGGCGCTGATCAAACCGCATGTCAAATGGGCCTATTCGGTCAAGAAAGTAAAAGATTTGGCGCCAGCGTTGCAAAAGGCGTTTCGCGTCGCACAAACGGGCGTGCCCGGCCCGGTATTTTTGGAATGCCCGGTAGATTTGCTTTACGACGAAAGCGTGGTGCGCGAATGGTATGGCCTGAAATCACCAGCAGGCGGTTCCTTCTCCAATCACTTGATAAAAATGTATTTAAAACACCACGTCAACCGGCTTTTTGCGGGGGTAGATCAGCACGTGCCTGGCGGCAATCCCGTGCTGGCGGTACCTCGCATAGCGGCAAGCCAAATTGCCAGAGCACGCCACAAAATCTGCTCGGCGCAACGCCCACTTCTGCTCGTTGGCAGCCAGGCACTATTGGAGGTAGCGCACGTCAGCAAACTGGCAGAAGCGGTGACTGCGCTCGGCCTGCCGGTCTATTTGTCCGGTATGGCGCGCGGCCTGCTCGGCAAAAACCATCCGCTGCACATGCGCCACAAACGCCGACTGGCGCTGAAGGAAGCAGACCTGGTGATTTTGGCCGGTGTACCATGTGATTTCCGACTCGACTATGGCCAGCATATCCGCCGCAGTAGCTACCTGATCTCAGCCAACCGCAGTCGGCAAGATTTGCGACAAAATCGCCGCCCAAACCTTGCGCTACATGGCGATGCTGGGCATTTTCTGATCGATTTGGCGACGGAAATGCAAGACTCAAATATCTGGCAAGACTGGCTGCAGGCTCTGCGTGCCCGCGACGACGCGCGCGAGCAGGAAATTGAGCACCAGGCCAAAGCTGAAACTGAAATGATCAATCCGGTCTTTTTGTGTCGGGAATTGCAGAAGTCCTTGCCGGAAACAAGTGTGCTGGTTGCGGATGGCGGAGATTTTGTGGCGACGGCATCCTACATCGTACGGCCGCCCGGCCCACTCACCTGGCTCGATCCGGGCGTTTTCGGAACGTTGGGTGTAGGGGCAGGATTTGCGCTCGGCGCCAAACTGGTTAATCCGGAAACAGACGTGTGGATTTTGTACGGCGACGGCTCCGCAGGCTACAGTCTCTCGGAATTCGACACCTTTGTACGGCACGATCTGCCGGTCATTGCGATTGTCGGCAATGATGCAGGTTGGATGCAGATAGCTCGAGAGCAGGTGGAAATGCTAAAGGATGATGTCGGCACGGTGCTCGGGCGCGCGGACTATCATCAAGTGGTGGAAGGGTTTGGTGGTAAGGGCTTTGTCCTTCAAGCCGGGAAAGATATTGCTGACACGCTCCAGCAGGCGCGCGAGGCTGCCGCACAGGGAAGACCTGTACTCATCAACGCGCACCTGGGGAAAACAGACTTTCGCAAAGGCTCGATCTCAATGTAAGCTGTGCAGCATTAATTTGATTTCCGCTGCCGCAGTTCGTCTTGCAAGCGCTCTTCGAGAATTTTTATTGCTTCCTGATCAGCCTCGCCGCTCTCTACCATGTAATAATTGGCCAGCATCGCATCGATAGCCTGCTTGTTTTGGGTGGCCAGATTGAGCTGAGCGACTGTTCGATAGACTTTGATAGCACGCTCGTCATCGCGCTTTTCCAATAAATAAATATTGGCGAGTATCGGATACAACTTCAAGCGCCCCGGGTTTTGCTCCAATTGGCGCTCGATGATGCTGGCGGCTCGCGCCAGATTGCCGATCATCAAAAAATAACGCATACGCATGGTTGGCACCAAAAAGAAGGCCCCGGCCAGTGGCAAAACCACCAAAACAGCAATTGCGCCACCTGCAACGACAAGAATATGGCCAATGCCGTTTCTGCTGGCCGCAACTCGATTCGCCTGCTCAACATCCAGCCGGGTACGTGTTTCTGCAAGATACTGGATCACTTTTTCATTTTTCGGATTGAGCGTATTTGCCTGCTCGAGCGTGATAAGCGCTTCCTGCCAATCGCGTTCTGCGATCAAACTTTCTGCGGTTTGCAATAGCGAGTCAGCCCGAGCGGCGAATCGTGCATTTTGACTCTGGGTCTTTTGTGCTGCTTCTACCGCATCGAAAAGCCGGGATTCGGCCTCCGAGATTTTTTCAGCAACATCTTTATAATCGGGATCGATTGCGGCGACTTTTTTAAATGCGTTGAGCGCGGGAAGATTCTCTCCCCGCAACAAATCGCTCACACCGTCCTGATAGTAGCGTTGTACGACAGCCTCAGCTGTCTTGTTTTCGATGCGCTTTTTCGCCATATCGAGCTGCCTTCCCGTATCGCGATAATCCGGTGCTTGCTTGACAATTTCTTCAAACAGCACAATTGCGCGAGTCAGATTATCGCTGCGCATGGCCTGCATGGCTTCGCTGTACCTGCCAGCCAGTTCCTGGTCACGATGATTGGCATTCAATCGATTTTTTGCGACACGAAGACGCACGCGCACATCTTCGTAATCCGGATTGCTTTTGAACAGGTTTTCATAAAGCGCAATTGCCGCTCCAAGTTCGCCCCTGTTGTCATACTCGAGTGCCTGAGCGTACATTTGGGTCAGATTTTGCGCCTGGCGCTGCGCGTCAAGCTTGTTCTCAAGCGCAGCAACCCGTTTGGATACATCGCGAAATTCAGGCGATATTGCCATAATTTCCTGATACAGCGAGAGAGCCGTCTGTAGCTTATTATTGGTCTCTTCCGTAGTCGCACGCGCATAAAGCCCTTCTACGCGCTGCGCCTTTTGCGCCAAATCAATTAAATTTTCAAAGTATTGCTTATTGGCAGGGTTGGCACGCAAACCGCGCTGAAGCTCAGCAATTGCTTCGCGGTACCGCTGTTTTTGGTAGAGATACCGGCCGTGTTCGAATGAAAGCGTGGCCAGCAGGGCCTGGTTTTGCGTTGCCTGTCGTGCTTCTTCTACTTTCGCTTCATAGGCGGCCAAATCATTCTTGCGCAAATAGATGTTGGCAATTTCAAACTGAACTTTGAACTTCAAGTCATCTGTAATTTTATCGGGCTGTGTTGTCAGCGCGCGCTGTAAATAAACCTCGGCTTCATTCAATTCACCAACGATTTTATAGCGCATGCCGAGATTGATCAGTGCCTCGATGAAATTTCCATCCAACTCGATGGCTTTTTTGTATGCTTCGATTGCTTTACTGTCATTGCGTTCTTTCAAGCCGTTATTGAACCACTTCACCGCCTCACGGCTTGTCGATTGCGCCTGCAGGGAAGACGCAATTAAAACAACCAAAAGTGTCTGCCAAAACCAGCGAAGGAGATGCTTGCTTGGCTTCATGCCAGCCTCCATTTTTAACATTGGGGAAAATCCATTATTTGTGATTTTCCCGCGCGATCACCATCCACATTCAGGCTCATTGTATCTAAAAAGTATGTCTTACCCGCAACATCGCCAGCCGACCGATCTTCGGCGCGCCGACCATTTCGAAGTGCTTATTGTCCAATAAGTTTTGAATCGTCAGAATTAATGCGGTGTTTTGCATCAGGTTGTACGAGAGTGTCAGATCGACCAAATGATAGGGATCGACATCACCGATGTATGTACCGGAATTGACCGGGAAACCGCTAACATAGCGAAAACGCACCTGTCCGAGAAAACGTGCAGAATTGCTTTGGTAGCGCAGGCTTAGATTTGCTTTGTGCTTCGGTGCATTAAGGGCAATATCCGATACGCCGTCGAGGTTGCTGAACAAATCGTGATTAACAAATGAATAATTTCCGCTGACCGTAACATTCGAATTGAGCACGTAGGTGAGTCGGGTATCTGCGCCGGTCAGCCAAACATTACCGAAATTGCGATAGCTCGCGATAATCGATACATCGTTTTGGACTTGCTCCGGGCTGGCAACACCCAGCGGAATCCCTGCCAGATTGAGTGGCGAGTTTGGATTGTACAGGCCAGCTACCACCTGTTGCGCAGTCGGTCTGGCAATGGCATCGGGGGTACCGGAGGCGACCAAGCGATTGTAAATATCTTCTTCCAAAACCGGGCCAAGCAATGCCTGCGGCGCATGCGCAGTGGGTGTCACGACCAGCAATGGACTGACAAAATCTTCGATGTGCGTGCGGTACACATCGATACCGATGTTCAGTTTCTCAGATAAAATGCCTTTGTAACCGATTTCATAATTATTGGTGATGGTCTCCCGAATCGGCGCCACATCCAACGGATTGGGCATCGGCTGCCCCGTGGCCGGATTGACATACACCAATGGCACGTCCTGGCTGAGCGTCTGCGGCAGCAAGTTCTGCAGCTGCGCGTTAGCCGCTACCAGCACAGCCCGCAACTTCGGCCAAACCGCATTGATGGTGGCGCTTGAGTAACCATCAACGAAATCGAATTGGGAGTACATTTGCGCGCGGCCATCCTGACCGCGGCGGAAAGTGAAGCCACTGCCGGACGGCACCCCCTGCACCCGCACATTGGCAATGTCATCGTTTAGCGAGAGCGCAGTTCGAAGGGCTGCTGGCAATGGATTGGCAGTGCGTTCCTGCAAAATGTCCAGAAATAGATTATTGCTGGTGGGTGTGCTGAACGCACGGTTAAAGGTCAGGCGGAGCGAATGCGTCGGATTCGGCTTGACAATCAACGCCAAACGGGGCGAGAACACCGGATTTTCGATGTGATTGTGTGTATCGTAGCGACCGGCTGCCAGAAAGGTTAGTTTTGAAGTCAGTTCGGTTTCCGACTGCACGTATGCACCGACCTCATTGATGTTATCGTTGTTTTCATTTTTGCCATTGACCGTGCCTTCTGTTTTGGGACGCGTTTGCAGAACATCCACTCCATAGACAAAACGCTGCCTTTCGCCAAAATCCATTTTATGCTGAACCTGGCCGACGAAAAGTTGCGATTTGTCGACAATTGGAATACCGGTACGCAGAACATAGGTATCGCCAGCATCGCTTTGATTGACAAAGCCCTGCACGAACAGGTCTTTGTAAGTCATTCTTGCTTGACCGTAGTAGTAATTCCAATTTCTCAACTGGCTGGCTCCGATGCCGGTGAGCTCTACATTGCTGGCCCGGGTGATACCGCCGCTGAAAATCATATTGGTTTCATCGTTGAGTTGAAAATCGATGCGTGCATCGCCAGCAATACGCTCAATGCTGTAGTCGCGGTTACCGATCTTCAGTTCATTCGGATCTGCACCGGCAGCGAGTGCGTCTGCGCGTGCTCTCGCTTCCTCAGGATCGCTGTAATGCCAATCTTCGCCCTGGTAATACTGGCCTGACAGCTTGATGGCTATTCGATCATTTACTATCCGGGCATGCCGGAAGGAACCTTCAAAAATTTCGCGTTCGCCGCCGCCGAGCGTAACGGTAGTGCCTGGCGAATCAAATGGCGATTTCGTGAGGATGTGCATCACGCCATTGGCACTATTAGGACCATAAAGTGCTGATCCGGGGCCGAGCACAATTTCGACGCGATCATAATCTTCGCTGGAATTCGGGATAAACTGATAGGTATTGACGCGTAGCGATGGGGCGCGCGTGATGCGATTGTCTACCAGCGAGAGCAAAGCACCAGAAAAAACATTGTTGAAACCACGCACAACAGTCACCGCAGCATTTAAGCCGGTATTCGCAGCATCCACAGCTGACAATCCCTTTAAATGCTCTGCCGGATTGAGCGTTTGCCTTGCGAGCAAGTCCTCCGTTTCCAGTACAGAAATTGCAGCAGGGGCATCCAAAAATGTCTCGGGACGGCGCGATGCCGTCACTGTAATCGGATTGAACAAGATACCCGTATAAGAAAGCGCAATATTGAGCGTGATCATTTCGTCCGGCCGCACAGTTTCGGTAAATTCCTGATCCTGGTAGCTGATATATGAAACCTTGAGTTCATATTCATCTGCGGGTAAATTTCTGATCTCGAACTCGCCCATCGGGCCGGTTGCTGTGCCGGTTTCCATACCGGAATTGCCTTTTGAACGAATTTGAATATTCACTGCTGGCAACGCTGCTTGCGTCTCAGCATCGATGATTCGTCCACGAATGCCGCCAGTTTCGGTGGCCAAATCGTCAATTTGCTGATCAAGCGCATCGTTTTGCATGCTTGGCTCACTGCCGGCCACCGCTACAGACGCATCCGTATAGTCAGCAATGACACCCTGCTGGATGCCTCGAATGCCAGCGCCTACCATCATCACGTTGGCAGCACAATTTTCGATCAGGAGGCCCTGCAATGCTGGATTTGAAGCACTGGCTGCTATTGGATTTTTTGCGTACCGGATCGTGACATGCTGTATGCGATTTTGATACGCCGCGCTTTGTTCGTTGAATTGAATGCCCGACCAGTCACTATCGGACGGTTCTGTCGCTTCAGATGAAAAAGATGGAAAAACGGCTTTATCGTGAATGGATGTGAAAATGATACGATTGCCAGGCGTAGCTACAGCCACAAGACTGCCATGCACGGCCAGGGTGTAGTCACCGGCAAATTTGACGACCACACCGGGTTCAATCTGCAGGCTTTCATTTGGCGGGACGATAATATTGCCCGTAACGATATATGGGCTTGCGGCAAGCGTCCACTTGCCGGTTTGTTCACCCTGTACATCGGCTGCAAACAATGGCGCAGCAGCAACGAACAGGCTGATGAAAGCAAAAACAAATGCGGCTACCCTACCTGGCTGCTCACGATTCATTGCAATTTTCTCCTGTAAAAAAGCGCACTTTAGACTCTTTCGCCTCGGCAGGCGAATCAATTATTTTCATGATGAGCACAAACGATTGGCTGCAGGAAATCGGATTCGATTTGTCTTGAGGGGCGTTTCTGGCGTGTGTTTCTGCTCATTTTCAGTTTTCGGTGAATTCGGGCAACAAACCACAGCACCGTTGCCACATTGAGCGCAAGTTACATCCATGCACAATCACCTTCCCGATGCCAAAATGGTGTGCAGCAAGTAGGATTCACAGCCAATATGGAGCAGTACACGTCATGCATTTTAACATCTGGCCCTCAGGTGCCTCGCATGGGTGATTTGCGAAGGACGCTGGTTGACAAATGCACCGCTCAATACTCTACTATAGCACGGATATAATGCTTATTGAATGTTACACTGAAGCGCCAAAAGTGCGGAAAGAAATGAAAGGAATGAGATAAATTTTTCGCAGAGGCTGAAATCCTGCCTGCACGATAAATTCGAAAAAGAATTTGCGCAGGCGCAGGCATCATGCAAACAGAGAACTGACACAAGAAAAAAACTGAAGATTCTTCACCCTTTTGGATATCGATGTTTGCAGGGTGGTGGATTTTCAGGCCAAGGGTACAGGCCCGACTTTGTCCACCATGAGCCAGCTTCTTTTTGCAGCCCAATATGATTCTATCGGCTCATGCTTTATAAAGCAAATGCCTGGAAAATGCACCCGCCACACCACCGTTGAGAATACCGCTATTTCAGCAGAAGCATGCGCCGGGAGATAATAACTTTGCCATCAAGCCTGGCGGTGTAAAAATAAGCGCCGCTAGCAACCCTTGCGCCATTGTAATTGCTGCCGTCCCACTCGATTTGGTAGTGCCCGGCCTTTTGTTGTTCGTCGACCAGCGTGCGAACAGCCTGCCCAAACGTGTTGTGAATGGTGATCTGCAAACGGCCTGGCGTATAAATGGCATAACGAATCGTGGTTTCCGGATTAAACGGATTCGGATAATTTTGTTCCAACTCGAATGCGGCTGGCGATTGCAAATTTGCATCTGCAACAGAAGTACTGGTGTTGAAAACCTGCAAAAAACTCATCATGCCGCGGTTGGAGTGTTCCAAAATATGGCAGTGAAAAAGCCACCCACCTGAAGTCGTCGCTGTTGGCACTTTGCCGTAGGCTTCAGCCTGCTCCTCTCGCCCGCTATCGTCGATCAGTACAGCCAGCCGTGTAATGCTGCGGCTGCGGCCCATCGCACCGCGGCGCTTCGGCAAAAAGATTGTATCTTTATCTTCCAAATATGGCGCAGGGATAACTTCGTTGAGTATCGGCACATCCAAATCAACAAACTCGGATTCAAGCAATTGAAAACGAAAGCCGTGCAGATGAAAATTGTGATCGCCCGCTGTCATATTGTGGACTTCCCAAACCAGGTTATTGCCAATCGTGACTTTCGGAGCATCATCGGCACTCACCATCGGCATCGGCAAGGGCTTGCCATCTTTCATTTGCACAAAAAAAGTGAGATTCCCCAGGCTGTCCGGCATGGTATGGCCAAAGGGCGAAACGATGGTCGCCGCGCCTGCGGTATCGATTGGCATGATGATGCGCAGTGCCGCTGGTGGCGCATATTCATCGACTGCCGGCTGGCCTTCCAGATAGAAAACAGCCAGATTTTGCAATGGATCCGTTCCATCCCAATGCGAATGGCCCAACATGATCGTTTTGCCATCGGCGCCAAGGCTCGCGCTGTGGCGTCCCCGCACCCAATCATGCCACTCGAGCACGACCGAATCGCTGTTGGTTGGCGAGAAAACCAGATCTGCTCGCTCACCCGGGGTCAAAATCAGGCCTTTGCTCGGATCGGGATCGGAAATCAGGCCGCCGCCATGTCCTGCTGCAGTATCGACCACCATGCCAATCGGCAGGATTTCAATGGGCGTTTCCAGCAAGCCGCCATCACCCCCGATACGCCACATTTTTTGACCTTTGAGCGCAAGCCGCATGAAGCGCGAGTTCGACACATTGACCACGCGCAGACGGTGCGGAACACCATTTTTGATGGTATCGCGTAAGGCCGTGTGCCCGTTGACCAGCAAGTGGTTGCCAATCCGACCATTCACCTGCGTCAGGGCATTCTCAATCGGATTGCTCGGAAATGGGTCCGCAACCACTCCGAGACTGTCGAGCAACACATCATCGAGCACCAGCACATGCTCGTGCTCCCCACTCGGCAAATTCAGGCGTTTATTTTCATCGGGATCGTGCACCAGCAAAGCACCGTGCAAGCCCAGCTCAACCTGCGCATTGGTGCGCACATGCGGATGGTACCAGAACAATCCCGGCCGCAAAAGTCTGAATTCGTAACGAAAACTGCCGCCCGCGGGAACGACGAGCTGCGAAATATGGCTGCCATCCATATTGGCCGGCAATTCCAGTCCGTGCCAATGTACGGTGGTCTCTTCCGGCAGGGCATTGCTAAAATTGACGATCAAAAGATCGCCAACTTTGGCTTCAATCATCGGGCCAGGGATTGTGCCATTGTAATTCCATACATTCGATTGCACGCCGGGCAAATACTCAATTTGGCCGATGCCTGCCTGCAAGCTGATTTCGACGACATCGGATGCAGTGTTTAAGTCGGTCACCACCTTCGGCGCGATGCGGCTGTATTTTTTTTCACTCTGTTCGATAGAAAAGCCACTTCGTGCCATCAACAGAACTGCTAAGGCAGCGATAAAAAAATTTGGTTTGATTGTGTTCATCAAGGCCAGCCTCTTCGCATTTTTTTATTCAATCGACTATACAGGAATCACAGCTGGGTGGGAATACTCGCATGGTTAATTTCCTGCCAAAGCCCTTTGCAGATCCAATGGTTTCATTCGACAAACAAAGGCTCAGCATCTTCAATGCTTGAAAAACGGGTTGTGTTTCGCAATATTTGAAAAACGGTAAAATGAAGGTGTTGCCGATGGCTATTGGGGGTACATTTAATGAGATACCTTGTAAGCCAATTCTGGTTAAAACGGGGATTTCAGGAATGCCTTGCTAATTTTGCATTTTCAAACGTCACTCGTTTTGCGATAAAAAGCCACACTCAATCGCACCATCAGTTCCAAGCCTCAGATGCATGCCGGATTTAATTTGATCAAAATCCCCACGGTCGAGTGCAACGATCGGAATTGGCTTGCCATACATTTCATCGGCGACGATTGAAGCCAATGCAAGAAAATGATCGGCACCTGTGGTCACAATTGCGGCTGGCGCAACACCGACCCGCACCGACTCCAGCAAAACGGCTGTTGTCGTGCTCGAACCCCGAGTAAAGGGGATGACCAGAATTTTGTCAGCCGCGATCTGCCCGGATAGCGGGTGGCGCCGGTCGATAATTTCGCCGGATTTCTGGTCGTAGCCGCCCCAAAAGCTCAATGGCTCATCGCTTTTCAGTACACTCCCACCTGCCTCGCCCGCTACCACAACCCTGCCCTGCATGACCATTCTGCTGTTTTCTTCGTTCACATCGCACCTTTCGCATCTTGCCATAACGAATCATCTCTAACCATTCTGCCTGCCACTGCCGAATTGACGCAATCCTCCAGGCTGCCGTACACCACTTGCGTTCCCAGCAAACCGGGAGCGTAGTAGGCAAATTTTGCTGAATTGGTCATCAACGTCTTAATCTCACCAGGCAGCATCGGCGAGGTCAGGATGCAGGTATCGACAGTGAGCTGGCCACCGAAATCTTGCAATTTTTCAAGCATGTGCATTTTTTTTGCCAGCATTGCGACACCACGACTGGTAGTAACCAAAAATTTAGTTTTTTCATGGCGGTGGCAGCCGCTTAACAATGGCATCAATTTTTGGAACTCCGCCAACGAAAAGTGCGGGCTACCGAGCACCACCAAATCCAGCTTGTCATCATCTGTTGTACTGAGCTCATTGCGGGCAGAACGCACATCATCCATCGTCACTTTTTGGATCAACAAAGGCTTGTGTTGCTGCAAAGCATCCGTCAGCGTTGGTGCTTCCGGCGTGATTCCAACCATGTGGAACATCGCCACTGCGCCGGAAGAAGCTGCTGCTGCACACAAAGCTTTAAGTTGATCATCGTTGGGCTGCACGGACATGCCATCGATGACCGGGATGCGTTCTCCCGCGATTTTGCCGAGAATGTGGCCAAGCACGGGGTAGAATGCATCATTTTCCTGCAGGCTGGTCGAAATATTTTGCAGATGCAGCACGATTTCTCCAGCGCGATTTTCTGTTAAATGCAGGCCAGCCGCCGGCGCACGCCCGGCGATCGCCGCACAAATATCGAGCAAGTCGGGATACCGCAAAGTACGCGCACCGATGACCGAATTGGCAAATGAGATCGCATTCGATTCACCCCAGGCAATTTGCTGGCCGAATGTGGGGCGATGCTCGGTTTGATAGGGTGCGCAGGTCCAGGTGGGAATGCAGCCCATGCTTTGATAAGCCACCATTTGCCGGTAAGCATTTTGGGCGTGTTCCGGCGGCACAGCCCATTCGCGCCAACCATGTTCATCGACACCACTGACATTGAGTGTGCTCGGCACCCGCACTTTGGCGCCGAGACTTGCCAGTTTTTCAGCATACTCCATCGTAGCGATGCCCTGATAAACCGTGCTGTCGATGTGCGCACCTTCGATATCGAGAAATCGCTCAGCACCAAATATAGGGAGCATGCGCACAAGGATGTGCATGGCCATTTGCGCTGCCGGACCGAATTCGCCATTCAACAGCGCCTGGTCAAAATCTGTCAGTTTTTGCTGCATTTTCTCCTTCGCGTTTTGAATCAATTTGCTCCATCGAACCTTCAGCGCGTGACGACTGCCAGCATGCGCCGACTCAAGTGCATGAAATAATCGCCCATCGCCGGGCCAAACCACGACATGATGCGCGATTCATAAGAACGATAGTGATAGTATTTACCGGGAACCAGGTAGCCGATGTAGCCACCGTTGAAGCTGCTGATCAGCAATTGCCGCCCCTGCACGTTGGCTGCATTTTTTAAATCCAGAGCCAGTTCACCGCTGAAATCGCATGGCGTGGAGAGCCAAAGCAGATCGCCAAAGCGGAAGGCTTGCAAAAATATACGTCCCGGTCGCATCATCTGCCCCGCCAGCACCGGATGGACGCGGATGCTCGAAGTTGCCCGAACTTGCAGCTCCGGCAGTGTGACCGGGAGCGTCAATGTTGCAGTGAAAATCGAATCGTGCATCTCAACATACGGCAGGTGCGCCAACACGCTGTCAGCCAAAGCCTCGCCAAGCTGGCGGGCCTCCTCGAAATCGCGGTTGGCGGTGACCGGGCCATGACTGCCGACGCTGCCTGCAAAAAACACTGCCATGCCCGGTACTTGGCGTTCGATGGCACGATACCAGTAGCCCGGATAATCTCCACTGAATGCCATATTTTGTGCTGACAACACGGTCGCATGTGCCGCATAACTGCCCAGGACGGCGAGATCACCATCGCTTTGGCGAAAAATGGCCAAGTCGAAAATATCATTTACGCGCCCAAGCTCGCCCACCAGCCGATTCTTGACATAGGCTGGCGCGTGAAAAGAGGCGTGCCCGAATTTGCCCGGCTGCAAATCCGCTACAGCGCTGGAAATAGACAGCACTGTCTGCTCAACCAGCCATGCCCGAATGGCCGGATTATAACCACCGGCAAATTGCTCCGCCAGCCAGCCTTCGCCCCAGGCACCGATGCCAGAATGGGTGTGGGTTGCCGAAAACAGGATGTCGCCACGCTCCAGGCCAAGCAAATCGTTCGCACGCGCTGCCACGGCATCCGCAATTTCTACCGGCACAATCAGGGCTTCCAGGCTGACGAGCACGTTCGTGCGACCGCCCACACGAACGGCAATTGCTTTCGCGAACAGACTGTCGTGCACGTTGGTAGCAGGAGCGCTCTGCCGGTCACCGTAGCCGGCGAGCGGCACGCCAGCCTGCTGTGTGGCTGCGCCCTTTCGCGTCAGGCTGCTGGTTTGTGGCAACAAGCTCGCTTTGGCCATGCCGACCTCGATACGTCCTGAGTGGACATTCAGGTTTTGCGACAGGCTATCCAGACGTGCGATTGTTTCTTGAAAAGAGTCCGCTAAAAAATAAGGCGTGTCGTCAACCGGCCGCAACACTGCCAGCAGACACAGGATCATCACAAGGCCAGCTCCGGCTGCTATTTTTAAAAATTTTCGCATGCGCAATCGTCTCTGGTTTGACTTAGCTTTTTCAAAAATTTTAAATTTACAAAAAAATGCATTTTCACAAAACGACTTTCGAACGACAGCAAAACAATCGTATGCAGGGACACTTAAAAATCATCTTTGCCAAATAAAAACCCCCACCGCACCGAAGTGCGATGGGGGCAGGGATGGATACGCGGGGAAGCTTCCTGATGTCTTATGGTCGAAACAATCGTGGTGCCTTACTGCTTTCGTGAAAACGAAGATCCGGTAAACACGCTGTCGACAACCGTCTTTTCCAGATATATCAGTTTCATCACCGGCACTTCTTCCGGCACTTTATTGACTGGCAGTGGTTGATAGCGCATCAGCTTCGGATCATAGCCCCAGATCTGTACCGATGTCACATCATTATTTTGCTCGAGATACATTTTGATCGGCTTACCGTTGTAGTTGCGGCGAATACCGCGCAGCATTGAAGCAAAGATTCCACCCATAGCGCGTACGGTATCCGGCGCATTTTCGAAGCGATCGGGATCGTCGTTTGCGCGTGCAGTAAATTTGATATTGCCACCAAAACTCCAGTCATTCATCAGTCGTTGGACCTTGGGTGTCGGTGTGGTGAGATACACTTTTCCCGAAGGGTAGGTTTGCACTAAATCGCCCTCGCCGAAGCCGTCGCTATTCAGGTCGTATATTTGTAAGGAGGCGATACCATCATCCGGGATCATAAAATCGTCCAGAAATAGCTTGATCAGCCGCTTATCGGTGACCTTGGCAAACTGCACAGTCGTCTGGTCAACGTCGACCAGCGATGATTGCGCAGCCGCTTGCCGCTGAGATGACATAACCAGCAACAAACTGCACAATGCCGCGCTGATCAGCTTCAGAATCGGACGCATGGATTGAAAGCTTAACTCCGGCGGCGTGTCTACATTCGCGATTGGCAATCCTTGAGTTGCTTCCGGTTTCCTTTTGACGGTTTCAGCAATACCTTGTGATGATACTTCGTGATGAACAGTCGGCGGGAGCGTCATCATCTTCAGACGCTCTGGCTCGATCACCACGTTGCGTACCTGCGGCATGTCGGATTTCTCCACCTGTTGACTCCTTAAACGAACCGATTTTTTAATTGGCGATATCATGTTTTCTCCTGACACTTTTTCCATGTTTCGAAATAGCCACGCGCACGATCGAACTGTCCGGCGCTTTTATTGGCCTTGACCAGCAATGATAACAATTCACATTTTTCGCTCTCACTCAGAACACTTTCACCGAGTTCAAGTGCTTTCTCACCATATTCAATTGCCTGCTCCGGTGTATTCCACACCAGCGACACCATTTCCATCAGCGCTTTGGCAATTTGATCCCATTTAAATGAAGTCGCTTTGGTGAAATAAGCCAATGCAGTACGGCGCTCATCCTGATCACGAGCGTCAACACCCAGGCGATAAAGCATGGCACCGTAGGTGTTAAGCACCGGCGCCATCCGCTCGTTGGGATTATTCTGCTGCTCAATTGGAATGATTTCAAAAACCTGCCGCATGCGCTCAACTGCCTGCTTTTTTCGATCTAAAAACTCGAATTCCACCACTGCCAGCTTCTGGTGCACTGAAAGCTTCGCTTCCTGTGTTTGCAATATTGGCAAGGTTTGCTCAGCCACCTTCGCCATTTTGCGGTAGTCTTTTGCGGCTTCGAGAGCGAGAATCTCATCCCATTTTTCCGAAGCCGCGATGTTGCCAGCGTCCCAATTGATCCATTTGACATAATTTTCAGTATCGGTTTTTTCCTGCTCGCTCTGTGCAAATTTCAGCGCAGCTTTGAACATCCCGAGAGCTGTGCGGGCATCGTGCATGCGGGCATAGGTATCGCCGAGCATATAGGCATAATAGTAAAGCGTTTCCTGTGCGGGCGGGCCTTCGAAGCTGGTTTTGATCAACACGGTCTTGCCGATATTAAAATAGCGTGCAGCCTTTTCATAGGCCCCCAGCGCCAGGTAGTTTTCGCCCAGCAAGCGAAACAATTCGTGCTCACCGCGTTCGAGTCGTACCAGTCTTTCGAGAATTTCTATCGATTTCTCGAAGTTTTTTTCCTGGCCAAAATGATTTTGCAGATTGTAGTAAGTAATCGCCAGCAGCGCTCTTACATTTTTATCAAACGGATTGATGCGAGCAGCATTTTCAAGGTGAATCTTGGCGTTTTCGCAATAGGAAATCGCCGAATTCAAAGCGCGCTCATCCTGGCCGTTGTTGGTGAGCTGTTTCCATTTTTCCAGCGATTGCGCTCCCATATTGAGTTCGCGGTCAAATTGTTCTGCCTGTGCACCGGTCGGATTGCCCTGCTTAACGCGTTGCTCCAGAATCTTCCAAAACTCATCGACTTTATCGAGACTTTCTTTGCCGGACTTGGCCAGCCTCTGGGCTTCCCGCTCATCTTCAGCGGCAACGAAGTTGTTTTGTGCGACCTGATTGGCCTGCAGGACAGTCTGCCGGTCCAGCCCCGGTGGCACGCTTACCGACTCGGGAGTCGCTTTTCGACCGCCGGAAAAGCAGCCGGTGCCGAGATAGAATGATGAGCAGATGAGTAGAAAAAATATCGTTCGTTTTTGATGCATACCACAGCCTCTCCAGTTGCAATTCAAAGTTGTTTCCCAATGATCTATGGCAATTCTTCAAGGCGCATTGCCTGCCTACATTCTGGTGCGCTCCACTTCCCACCACCCCCAGAAAAGATTATAAAACTCTGCTGCCTTGTTTTGCGGTGCGCGTCGCGAGCTGATGAGAGAATTGATCTCATTGCCTTCACGCATGACGTCGCCACTTGTCAAAAAATTGCTCGTTTCGCGAATACCATTGTCCTTTAGCAAGGTAAAATCGTTATTTTCTACCATGCAGATCCGCAACAACAGCTCTTTCTCATTGACAGACAAGAACATGGTGAAGCTTCTGCCCTGCAAGCTGAATGTCACTGCCGAAGAAAGGTCGACGCCGGTGTTATGGCCCATTTCATAGCCGACAAGCTGAGGAATCGGCCCGGGATGGGCTTTCATCCATTTGATCAGGTCATGAATGTCCAGCGTTTCCGCTTCACCATCACCGTTACCGGGCAGTGTGATCGCAGCGCCGCCACCACCACCACCGGTTGAACGCGTCGCCCGTCCTGTTCCGGCCCCGCCTGCAATACCGCTGGCAATCCCGGAGACCGTGCCAACGCCGCCGCTTGGGCCACCGACATCTACGCTCGCGCTCGAAGCAGCACCGGGAGAACCGCGTCTGCCGCCTGGAACAGCAGTCGGCCTGCTGCTGATATCCACGCTCAGGTCACTCACGCTGGTTGCGCTTTTGGTCGAACGGCTGAGCGATTTCGAGATAGCCGTGCTCTGCGAAACCGGCTTATTCACTGTGCGGCGTACGTTGTTCTCACTTTTCAGAAACTGCTTGGGATTAAAGCTATTCACCAGCGATGACAAGTCCGCCGACTTGGTCTTTGGTTTGGCCGTTTCAGCCGCCTTTGTTTTTGTGGTGTTGGGCGTTTTAGCCGGACTGACCGGGCCTCTGGCTTTTTGACGCTTTTGCGTTTCTTTTTTCTTCGCAAATTTAACCGGCGGTGTGCGCTCCTTTAACTCGATGCGTACAACCTTCTCTTCATCTTCAACCCGGGACGAAAATCCAAAAAGCTGAGTGAGTACAAAAATCAACAACAGCAACAGCACAGTAATGCCCACCGAATCCGGAACGAAGTTTTCGCGGGTGCTAATGTGCGCACGCACTTTGTCAATTATATTTTTCATAGTCGAGGCTCTTTTCTATTTGATTGCGCTGGCAGATGTCCAAAACATCGATTAAGCTTTGCATCATACTGCCTCTTTCCGATTCGATGGTAAACATCAATTTTTGGCCGCGGCTGGCAGAACGTTGGCTGGCCTGCACCATCGCACTTTCGAGCGCTTCTTTCGAAGACAAACGCATGTTCCGGCCATTCTGCTGTAGAACAAACGCATTCGCAAGAATCGAAACTTTCGCCTCCATAATTCGCTGTGTTGGCGGCTCGGGATTGCCCGGCGCCGGCAGGTCGACATATTCGGTTTTCAATCGGCTGATCGCGATGAAGCCGAGCAAAATAATCAGCGCGACATCGATGAGCCGCACCATGAGTCTGTTGTTATTATCCATCGGTATTGCGTATTCCCTAGGTTGACTTGCTGGTTAAATACTTGTGCTGTTCTGCTTTCAGAATCCGGTCATCTGTGGCTTCAGCCTGCGGGATGTTGTGTGCGAAATATTTTGAAGATGCACCTCATTCGCTGACTTTGACAACGTCAATGCCCTTGGCGATGCCCATATCGCGGCACAGTTTTGCCACGCGCATACAATCGGCAATTGGTGCATCAAATCCGGCACGGACGCGTATGCGAAACTCTTCATCCGCTACTGCGGCATCAGCTTTTGCCTGTTCGATATAGCCACGCAACTGGTAGAGGTCGCTAAAAACTTTTTCGCCGCCTTCTACAGAATACCGGCTCTCAGCCTTCACCCCTATGACCAGCACATGGGTCCCTTCGGGGGCGTCCATCAACGCTTCTTCGCTCTTTGGCGGTTCAATCGCTTCAGCTTGGCTGATCTGTGAAACGGCGATGAAGCCGAACAGCAATATGAACACAATATCGATCATTCGGATCATCAGGTTGCCACTGCCATGCCCTTTGCGCTTTTTCACACTACATGCCTTTCATTTTTGCTTTGTATTCAAATTTCAGATCAACAGCCCCCAATCGAGCTATTTCATCAGCGTGATTTTTTGGCGCGCTCGCCATAGCCATCCATCGGCAGTCCGCGCGGTGATGCGCACAATATAAAGCCCGCTGCCTGCAAGATCACCATTTTGATCCACACCATCCCATTGCCAGCTGAAAAGTCCGGAACGATCGTGATTCATCGTTTTCAACGCGACTTCGCGGCCGACCGCATCAAAAATGGCAATGTCAACCGTTGCAGCGTCCGGCAAAGCGTACCTCAGGGTGGTATTCGGATTGAACGGATTCGGAAAAGCTGGAAACAGCTGGAAGTCGATGGGCAGTTCGTCGAACGTGCCGTTGGCAGACACCACATCCATGTCGTGGGCATGGCCATCCGGGGTCACGAGCGCGACGTATTCAAATGCGTAATCTGCGACTTCGACTTCATTTTCGGATTCGAAATAGATTTTGACCAATTCGCCACCTTTTTGTATCGTCCTTGAATTTGATTTTGCCATCATGCCGATAGCCAATCGATGCGCAGTTGCATCATAATGGTTGAACAGCAATGGCGCTTCCAGCCAGGCCACTCCAGGCCTGACTTCTGTAATTTTAAGACTCGAATTTGCAAGTGCCAGCTGAAAGGTTGCGCCACTCAGCGGCACATCTGTATGAGCTTCAAAATACAGACTGCACTCATATTTTCCGGGCAGATCCGTTGCCCGGATTTCACTCCATAATTTGCCACTCACTGCATAGCTTTGAGCAGCTTGGGATACTTTAAAAGAAATTGCAGAGGCTGTGCTTTTGCCCCAGTTCAGGCCAACAGGCACAATATCGCGTTCGTCAATGTGTCCACTGCCGTCAGCGTCTGCATGCGCGGCTGTGGGTACCGGATACCGTTGCGCGAGCTGGGCTATCCAGTTCGTTGGATCCGGCTCATCTGGCCGTCCGGGGCCGCTCAATGTCCAGTGCACCCCCAATGGCAGCACATCCTGCAATTCGACCACGCCGTTATGATCCGTATCGCCAGGCCAAACCGCCAGGCCATTGCTGGCGATGTAAAGATTTTCAATCTTAAAAGGAATTTCCCATTGCGCATCGTCCCGGCCTAGCACAGATGCCAGCTCAAAGGCAAAGGCTGTGCTGTCCGGTGTGTTGACCGAAACGTCGAAAGTAACGCTCAACAAGCCTCCGCGACCGCGCATGGCAGCCTGGCCGGGCTTTTTGTTAGCGGAGATAGCGACGTTACTGGTTGCTTCGTTTGATTGATAAACCAACGCTGATTCATCTGCCGGTTGAAGCAATTGCAGTTTCTGAACAGCCTGATCACTCTGCTGCACCAGCCGCAGATAGGCTTGGTCGTATTCGAGCATCAGTGCAAGATCACGCATTTCCGGCAGAGACTTACCTGATTCCGGAATTTCAATCACAACTGTGAAGGGACGCCCCGGCTGCAGTACGCCATCTGCCTTAACAGACAGGGTGATGTAACCAAAACTGTATAGCGTCAGCGACGTGACTTGCGTCCGGATTGGATTGGCATCACCATTTTCCGCCACGACACCACTGAGAAAAAAGGTCAACGGAATGTTATCGGGTAAGCTCTGGCTTGCCTGGAAGACAACTCTTGCCAGCTCGCCCTTACCGTTTATCAGGCCGGCAGCCGCATCCTTCGTTAAGGTAAACGTGATCTCGCCACGACCTGCATCAACTGTAAAATTCAGGCTGTGCTGCCCTGCTGCGCCCCAGAGCGCACCCGCCTGCACACTCTGATCGACAGGCTGCGATACCGAAAGATATTGTGGATCGAACTTCAAGATGAATTGCAAATCCTGCATTTCGTAAGCAGGAAAACTGCTATCGGGAATCACCACACGAACTTCAAACGTGCGGCCAGGCACAGGTGTGTCATTCGATACCGGCGACAAGGTAACCAGGTCCAATGGCGCCAGGTACGAATTGGTGTCGGATGCTGTGTTCGCCAACGCGTTCACAGTGATCTCAACCTGGCGGCGGCTGCCATCGCGTGCAGGATTGTGTGTGGTGTAGGTAATCCGATACTGGTGGCGCAGCATTTCGACAATCGCTTCATAAATTTCCTGCAAATCATCGGTTTGCGGACTGTAATAATATTTTCCACCGGTTCTGCATGCCAGATTGATCAGATTCTCTTCAATGGTGCCGCCACGTTCTTTTAATCCGATGGTGTAAACCGGGAAGCCCATCGCCTGCACCAAATTTGTCATTTCGTCAAAGGCGATATCGCTGTCTTCCTTGCTGTGGCCATCGCTCAGCACGACCAGCGCCTTGCGCGTGGTTGCCTGATTGCTGTTGAGCAATTTAGCTGCCTCGTAAACACCATCGTACAACCGCGTGCCCCCGCCTGATCGCAAGGCCTCGATAGCCCCAATCACTGAATTTTTATCAATCGAAATATCATGGTCGATGCGCACATCCGAGCCAAAGCTGACAAGACCAGCGTAATCCTGACCTGCCAGGAGCCCGATAAATTCCGCTGCCGCGCCGATAGCGCCATCCATCAAATTGCTCTCATCCATACTACCACTCCGGTCCATGACCAGCACCACAGTCACCGCTTCGTTGTTACCTGTCAAATCAGCAACATCGATTGGATATTCACGGAAGCCATCTTCTCTGACCACAAAATGGCTGCTGTCAAGCTGTCCGACAACAAGGTCCGAATCGTTGGTCACGGTCACGTAGGAGACGATTGTTGGGAAACCGGAGGCGTCAATAGAATTGTAACGCAGATTCAATGGCAAATCGGAAGCGCCATTGCAAGTGTCCTGCGCGTGAGCGATGCTGAATAAGCTTTGTGCTGCCGCGCATGCCAAAGCACCCAAAAGTACAACGAAATTTTGATGTAATATCTTGTTGAAGTTCAATTTCATTTCGTCTTACCAGTCAAAGAATAGCTGAGCCTGTCCGAAAGTCTCTTCCTAATTCCTGAAAAATCACCTTGGTGCAGGCTCAAATTATAGCAAAGAGAGTTATTCGTCATCCATAGCAAGTCAGTGTCTCGGAACGATGATTCAGGCGCTCAAAATAGACACAACCCGAATCAATATATCTTGATTTATCGAATTATCCCCAAGATATCCTGTTTTACAACACGATCACCATCGCGAATGACATACAAATACACGCCCGGCAGCATCAATTTGCCGGTTTCATCCCGACCATCCCAGACGTTTGCCCCATTGAGTAAAGTCCGGATAATATATCCAGTTCGCTCCATGATGGTAATTGTCCAGTCCGTTGGTATGCCACCGTCGCGGCGAAATTCGACCTGATCATTATAACCATCATCATTTGGCGTGATCGGATTGGGCAATACATCCACCTGCGGCTCGCTCACCTGGATACACACTGTGGGACCCGCATCGATAGCGAGCGGCGTGCCGTTCGGATCGTTTGCAATCACATTGGAAATGGCGAAGCAAGTTTGCCAGCCGGGCGGGGCATTTGATGCAATGCTCACCGGTAAAACCAGGCTGATACCATCGCCATTTTGGCCAATGGCTCCGCGTTTGCGGCTCACAGCCAGATAAAACACCTTGTTTTCCGGCTCGTGCCGTGTGAATGTATAGACATCTGGCTGTAAAAAATCGCCAGCCAATGCATCGCTCGGATTGGCAAATTGCAAATAGGTGCCATCCGAATAGCGCAGCTCAAATGCAAGGCCAAACAAGTTGCTTACCGGCAAATCAGCCGTGCCAACGTGCAGACTCAGATCGATACGCTCACTGACGAACGGCTGTGTGTTCGGTATCTCAATCCGTACGTTTGGATTTGCGGCCGCAAGCTGATTTTGCTCACGGGCTGATTCCTGCGCGCCTGCAGTTAACTGCATTCCAGCAATCATCGCCAGCACGATACAATTTGACATGAAGGCACTCTTTTTTAACATATTCAAAAACCAGGTTTGTTGGTTATACAGAATACAAGCCAGGATTATGCCCAGCTATGACCATTTTCGGAATAGCCAGTTGCCGACCCAGCGTCATCATAAGCAGGGCCGGAGGATCCCGGACTATATGAGCCGCCGTTGCTGTAAGGGTACCCTTCCTGCTGCTCAGGCTTTGGCCGGCCGGCGAAGTATGATCCATTATTAACGGTACGCGGCTTACTTGGCGCCTGTTTGGTTTCAACAAAGAGCAGCGCCTGCCGCAATTCTTCGGCGCGGGTGGCGAGCAGATTGAGCTGTTTATTGAACAGCGAGAAGACCGAAGTTGCACCAGCATTAAGCACAAGGCTGATGATCAGACCTACGAGGGTGGTCACCAGCGAAACGCTCATACCTTGCAAAATCGTCGGGCCGTCCATTTTGCCGCCGTGAAAGGTTTCGAAAATCCCCCAAACAGTACCAAGCAGGCCAAGCGCGCCAGCAGTGTCGGACAAAAAGCCCATCACCCGGTGAAAGGTTTCGAATGACTCCCTTTCGGTATTCAGGTAGGCATTGATATCATCGCCAATCGGCTCGGCACGATTTGTTTTGTTGAACGTCGCGATAATAGCATGAAACAACTTCGAAGCCCGGCTGGCTTGCGATTCCTGCACTTGCCGCACAACCGCTTTCAGATCACGCACGCTGACCCGGCGATCCAGCAGTCCGGCGGCACGCGACTTTTCCTGATATTCCTGCAAAGATTTGAGTGACAACAACATGATGCCCGCTCCGGTTAGCAGCACAAACGGCCAAAAAAGCCAGGAAGTCATTTCGATAATATCCCAGGCAGATAGATTTTTCTCTTCTGCCACCTTTGCGCTATCGCTGGCAGCACTGATTTGTTGAGATACGGTTGCTTTGGCGCGGCTATTCCCTGAGGCATTGCCAAGCACCTGACTTGCACCGAGTGATAGCATGAGCAACAGGCCCGTTGCGACCAGCATCGATCGGAAGCCGCCTTTTCGTGTCAGAATCAGCTTATTCAATTTGGCGTTTTTCACAGTCATTCTCCTGTCATGTTGTGATGCATTGCTGTCGTGTCATTTTCGATACATGCCGTCCGGCATGCCGGATGACTATGGATTTACTCTGTTTTTGTTTGCTTCATTTTCGCTTACTGCCCGAGTCCAAAGGTTGCCGGCGTAGCTGCAGGCTTGTTCGTTTGCTGCGGCTCGGAACCAAATTTCAGAAAGACTTTGCGCTTTTTCAGCACGACCTTGAGCGGCCCCTGCACAGCGACGCGTTCGTTATCATACACCGTAGTTGCCTTCAAGTGCGCGATATACTCACCCGGTGCAATCAATTGCCCGTCATCATCGCGCCAGTCCCACTCAATCTCTGCAGGGAGCTTGCCGTCGCCTGCAAAGGATTTGACGACAGCACCAGCAGCATTCCGGAAAGTCAGTTTCCAACCCTTGGTTTTGCGCGTTTTGCCGGGCGCAGGCAGACGAATCGTTAATTTTTCTGCTGAGAATGTCAGCGGCAAACGTTCGACTGTCGCTTTTCCCGGCATAAAGCCAGACAGATTGGGCGTGCCGGCGGATTCGATTTTGGCAATCACAACCTTCTTCTGCCCTTGCTGTTTGTGCTGTTCGATATACATTTTCAATCGCGTCGCATCCGGCAGCGTTTGCCGGTCGGCGCGCAAAACAACCTGCACCTCCGGGTTGCGGTCATACACTACATTGATACGCTCACGAATTCGCCGGTAGCGCTCGGCCATACCAGCCTGCGTTTCGTAGGAACTCAATGCGCCTGCAACGACGATCATCAAATCGTCGGTCGAGCGGCCGGTAGAAAGATAGCCCGGCAGGATTTCATCGATAGCTGCCAGTTCGGTCAAATGCAGCGCATCCGTCGTCTGACGTACGACCGTCTTTTCGAGCAGGTTCAGGCTGTTGTCGGAAAACAGAATGTCCGGTTGCGCCAGTTCCGGCTCGCGACCAAGGATCTGTTTGTAGTAGAGCTGGTGACTTCCCGCCGAGACGCTGCGTGTGCCTTCACCCGGCATATCCACAGCATAGCCCATGCTGCTGTTACGCGACAAGTTCAGGCTGGCTTCGATGCGAAATGGCATCTGCTGTTCATAGCCCATGCGGAGCGCGCCCCAACTCGAATGATGCGCGACGATCGTAAAGCCCATGCGCCATGTGTCACCATCATCGTGCATCAGCAACATCGGAGTCAGCATACCCAGTCGGTACCCGATGGCGGCAGACATTTCCATTGGTACAATTGCATCTGCATCAAATTCGCCGATCAAAGGCTGATTGAGATGATCTATGCCGAGTCCAAAATTGAATTTTTTGGTTTGATAATGGGCACCGAGTCCAAGATTAAAATTGTCGTGACTCAGTCCCCCCGCCAATAGCGGATCTGAAAAATCGACACCCTGAAATTGAGCGCTGTTAAAGCCCCGCCGTTCCAATGCGAACTTCGCACCAATCGACAAGCCACGCGTCAGTTTGCGGCTGAGAAGAAATGCTGCCGCCAACTCGTTGTACAAATTCGCGCTGAAATAGCGCACATCAAAGCCGATGGCGAGGTCGAGTGGCATCAAATAAGGAAAACTAAAATTCAGGCGATTTTCACGCAGCCCCATGCTGCTCTGATCCAAAAAACCGTAGTGAAAAACCTGCAAACCGACTGCTACCTGGGAGAAATGTTTGGAAACCAGGGCGGGATTGATTTCCGAAGAAAATGGCAATACTGGATCGGCTGGATTCCAATGGAAGTAGCCCTGTGCGGCTGCCGGTCGGGCGGCGGCGAGTGTGCAGAAAACAAGCGCGGCAAGAAATGCGTTGTATAATTTCGAGCTGATCGTATGTTGCATCGCTATTCTCGGTCGTATGGTTGCAAGTTCATGTTGTGTCACCTGACGCGAAGACCGCGGATGGAGCACAGGTTTTGAGTGATGTGAAGCGCTGCGGCTGATAGCCCACCCTTTCCTGCATGGGCTTGTCCAGCCATCATCGCAGACTGGCAGTATCATCTGCGATCATTTCACATTCGGGCAGCACCAAAGGCAATTTAAATACCAAAGTTTTGCTGGCAAGCGAGAAAGCTTTGTCAAATTCGTGACAATGCAGCAACCAGCATGGTGTTAATGGATGATAAACAAGGCTTTATTCTCAGGGTATTTTGGACTCAAATCAGGCGTGCGTGGCAGGCTATTATGCAGTCATAAAAAATGTCAGTTACAGTTTGTAAAAAAGTTTCCGCGCGGCATGTTCAAATTTGAAAGTGCACTGGCATTTGAGGAAAGCGGGCTTACAAAATTGGCATGTGAAATGTAAATCTTCTATGCGGATATGTAAATTTTGCAGGATCATCAGCCCCGCCCTGTGCGCGCGGACGCAGGCAAAACAATTCACAATACATTGCAATTTAACCATCAGTGTATCGGCGCACCATGTTAAAGAAATCGTCCATGGCAAATGGTTTCGTCAGGAAATCGTCAAAACCGGCTTCTTTGGCTTTTTCCCGGTCTTCATTCATCGCCCGCGCAGTCAGCGCGACCAACGGGATGTGGCTAAGGTGTTTTTGCGCCTTGATGGTACGGGCTACCTGGTAGCCATCCATGCCGGGCATCATAATATCGAGCAAAATAAGGTCGGGGCGGAGGTATTGCGCTGTGTTGATGGCCGCCGGGCCATCGTGCGCAAACTCGACCTGGTAGCCGGAATTTTCGAGCAGGAACCGCATCGCTTCCTTGGTACTGGTATCATCGTCTACCACCAAAATCTGCCATTCACGCTTGGAAAGCCGTTTTCGGACTGGCTTCGATTTGGTCTGTGCTGTGGCAGTCGCCTTTTCCTTGCCTTTGCGCCAAATCGCCTGCACCGGTACATCAATTGTGAAGGTCGAGCCCTGTCCGACTTTGCTCTGTACGGCAATTTTACCGCCGAGCAACTCCACAAGGCGTTTGGATATTGGTAATCCTAATCCCGAGCCTTCGTAGCGACGCGAAGCCTTGCGATCGAGCTGGTTGAATGCTTCAAAAATCGTTTTGACATCGCTTTTGGGAATGCCAATACCAGTATCGCGCACTTGCAGCATTAATCGATCACCGCTCGGCACGGCTGCAGAGATTTCGATCGTCCCGCCTTCATCGGTAAATTTTTGGGCATTGCGCGCTAAATTCAGCAACACCCGCGAGAGCATATTTTTATCCGAAGTAATCAACGGTGGCATGGATTGATTTAGCGATACCTTCAAAATCAGACCATTTTTATTGCAGAGATAAGCAATTTCGCGGCTGACTTCTTCCACCAGATCACGTGGATCGAATGTTTCCAATTGCGGCTCCATTTTGCCCGCCTCAATTTTACTCAAATCGAGCAGATCGTTGATCAGGTAGAGCAGCCGGTTACCACTGGTACGAATGGTGTTCAAATGCCGCAGCCGGTCTTCTTCGCTCGCATTGCTGTTTTGCCGCAGCAATTCCACATACGAGAGAATAGCATGCAATGGCGTGCGCAGTTCATGGGTGACATTCGCTAAAAATTCAGATATGTAGGTATTGGCTTTTTCCAGCTCCTGGGCTTTACTATCGATTTGTGAAAACAAATCAAAATTTTCGGCAAACAGGGCAGTACGGTACGCCAATTCGACCATGAAGTCAATCTTTTCAGATGAGTAAACACCATCCCGCACCACGCACGCCACGAAACCGCGGTTCTTGCGGCGCAGTTGCAGCGGTGCGACCAGCATGGTACAGCGCTGTGTTCCCTTCAGCTTGATGTTCATCGCGGCGAGCAGCGCGCGTTCTGCAGAGGTAACCTCCAGGTATTCAGCACCGGAGCTTGGCAGTTTTGGCCGGAGTTCGTTAGCGATGTGCCCTACCTGCACGGTGTCGAGTGCATTTAAAACCTGGCTTTGTTTGGCGGTTGTGAACGTACATGCGCCATAAAGCGGTGGTCCGGACATCACTACGCAGACTTCACCACCCAAAATCGGCTTGGCTTTTTGGGCAATTTGCGCCAACTCGCGGTCGGGCTTGGCATCGAGCGGCTCAATTTTGCTGATGTCCATCAAAAGGCGGTTTTGGTGCAGCTTCTGTTTCATCACAAGCTGGCCCTGGCCATGGTCGATGGCAAAGGCAGCATAGATCGCCAGTTTTTCCAGCTCCTGCACCGCGCTGGTGCCGGGCAACTGACCATCGTCGCGCGCACCGCATAAAAACAAGCCAACTTCTTTACCACGCGTTTTCAGCGGCAAAAGCAGAACATCAAATGGTCCCCACTCCCCTTCCGACGGCAACTTGACAGGCTCATTGAAGAAATCCCAGCTCGGTTCGCTACTTTTTTCGCCATTTTTTAAAAAGTAGCCCGGTCCGACGGCAAACCGTGATTGAAAATACTGATCGACTTCTTTCACCGGCAAGACATGCAGCGCATTGACATGGCGTGGCTTGAATCCGGCTGTGCCAACCAGCTCATAGCGCCAGCTTCCTGGACGCTTTTCGTACAGCAAAATATTGCTCCAGCCAAAACTTTGCGCCGTTCGCGCGATCAATTCCATCGAATCCTTAAAGCTCATCGACGAATTGACATTTTCGGCCACTTCGAGAATTTTTTGAATACGGCTGACTGAACTGGCGTCGGAAACATTTTGCTTGCGACGTGCTTTTTCCAGCTCTTTTTCGAGATGTTCGATCTGCTTTTCGCGCGCGCTGAACTCCGACATATCGAACGCTTGCAGCACCACACCGAGCTGCCGCTCACGGTCGACCGAAACAGGCATGGCATGCCAACGCAGAAGCCTGGTCTCGCCATCCGGTCTCACAAATTCATCGATAAACTCAATCGCGTCCGATCGCATTTTGCTGCCGTAGTTCGAGCCCAATTTCAGCAAATCCTGCACAAACATCGGCAAATTTTTCAGCGTGATGCTGTCCTGTGAAAAACCGAGTATGTGGGTTGCGCGCGGATTCAGCATGCGCACAGCGCCATCCGGCCGCACCAGCACAATCCCGGTGTCGAGCGCGGCATAAATGGCGGCATATTCATCTTCGATGGCACGCAAATCGCCTTCCTTCATCGCGACCTGTTGGCGCGCCAACTGCAACTGGTGATCTTTTTGCAAGCGCTTGTCTGCATCGCTTTCCAGCCACAGCACGTACTGGGTCTCTCCGCCATCTTCCATCAGAGGGGTAGCGTACACATCTGTTTCAAACTCACTGCCATCTTTGCGGCGGTTTTTAAAGGTACCGCGCCAGATTTTGCCCTGATTGAGTGTCGTCAGTGCATCCCGCTCTATTTTGGTATCGAGGCGGTAAACATTGGTGCTGCGTCCGATCAAGTCCGTGGCGTCAAAGCCAGTCATGCCCGTAAAGGATTTGCTGGCAAATAAAATCCGGCAGTTTACATCGGAGAGAATGACGGCATTTTCAGTGCGATCCAGCGCCGAACGATAGAGCGCCAAATCGGTTTCGAGCTTTTCGTTGCGTACCAGCAAATTCTCGCGCGCTTCGACATTTTCGGTAATCTCGATAAAACCGAGATGTGTGCCGCGCAGTTTCTGCCGGCTGTCGAGCAGTGGCAAAGCCTGCACCTGCAGCGCGATGTCCGGCATATTGGGGCGGTGCAACAAAATCTCGAACGATTCTTCGCGGCCACTGCGAGCGCCCTTGAGCGCGCGGGTGGCGGCTTCGTAAAAATTGCGGCTGATCACTTCATTGAGTTTTTTGCCTTTGAGCTGCCGCAACTTAAAACCGGAAATCTTGGCAAAAGTGGGATTGGCGTAGGTAATTTTCTCATCCCGATCCAGTTGCAGGACGGCTTCGCGGGTATAGGCCAGAATATTGCGCTGTATCAAGTTCTCTTCCCGCAATCCCAGGTTTTCATCGTACAACCCGGCGCGCAGCTCCGCTTCCAGGCCGATAAAGCGTCGGTAATAAACCAAGATATTGATTGCCAGCAGCGCATTGCCGAGCACCGCGAGCAAAACAGCGATTGTTTGCTGGTAAAAAAGGTATGTGTAGGAGGCAAAAATCCAGCTCACGAAGGCAAAGCCAAAAAGCGTCGCTTCCAGGCTGGATGAGCGAAAATTCTTGACCATCATGCGGATGGCAAGGAGAAGCATGCTCAGCATCAGGCCGAGCCAGAGGTAAAAATCGAAGCGCGGCTCAGGCAACCGCCATTGCTGGGCATCGATCAGCAGACTCGAACACACCAACAGCAGGCTGGCCAGAAAAAACCAACGCCGCTGCTGCACCAGTTTGCCGGCCGGCACATCCCGCGACGGACGACCATATTTGTGTGGCGCCAAAGCCAGCCAATAAAGCATCAGGGCGTGGAAAAGCATCGGGCTGTAGTTGACGCTGCTGATGTACGCCATCCCCTGCGCCAACCATTCCGGCGGCAAGTTGGTGATCACCGCGTAGCCGAGCAGCAGCAGATTGAACACGATCAGGTGCAGAAAGAAGGGCTGTGCCTGCACCCGCAGCCAGATCACCGATAGAAAAATGACCATCAGCGCGACCACGAAAAAGCTGGCGGTCAGCAACGGGCTTTGGCTGACAGCCTGAAAAACGAGCAGCAGCTCGGCCATCCATTTCGAGAAAATCTCTTGCATGCTTTCAAAATCCTGGTTGATTGCAAAATAGCCGGGCAAAACCATTTGCCGCGCCTGTGGGGCTGGAATATAAAAAAAGATAGGCGGGATCGCGAGGGAAAAAGCTGTAATAATTGAACTTGCTGCCGATGGTCGGGATTTGTGCTTGCAAAACGGGCTCGCGCTCAGCCTGCACCAGCGACGTGACCAGCTTGCCGCCAGCATCGAAAATCTGCACAGTGACCGTTGCGCGCTCCGGCAGCGCATAGCTGATGTTGGTGGATGGATTGAACGGATTGGGATGCGCTGAAATGGCGAAATGCTCGGGCCGCACACCGGCGGTAAAAGCCCAGGCGCCATCTGGATCAGCTTGCTTAGGAATGAGGCCTCCGTCGCCGAAAACCGTGATGAAATCCGGATCGGCTTCGGTGCTTTCGGTGGTGTAGTAGGCGCGCACGTCGTATTGCAGCAAGTCTTCGGTGTAGCTGCTGGTCATCAGGTAGTCGTAGTCGGTCCACGATGTGGTGCTGTGAGACAGTGTGGCCTTGAGCACTGGAGGACCCAAGCTGCCGCCCTGTGGCTTGACGCGCCGATATACTCGATATTGCACATTCGAATTGCCGTGCTGATTCCAGGAAAACTGGATATACTGCCCCGGTGTGCTGCTGACGTACAGGTTGTAGTCGCTCATCTGTTTGGGCTTGCCGGTGAACTCAGCGGTGTAGGTTTCGTGATCGGTTGGCGACTCCGTTCGTGTTGCCGTTTGGGTGCCATCCAACCATTCGTCGAAGTTGTAGATGATGTGGTTGATGGTATGCGATAGTGCCTGAATCTCGATGCTGCTGCCATCCGTAACTTGTTCAGTATGCGGCGAGTTTTCAGTGTTGCCATCGACCTTGATGGTGCCGGGATAGCCGGAAATGCCGGTGAAGCTATTGCGCGCGGTGATGTTGTATTCGTTATTAAATTCTGCGACAAATGTTTCAGTTGCTGTGCTGTTCCAATCGACTTTTTTGTTTTGCCAATATTTGTTTGGGAAGGCAGTTCCGCCGTCATTTTCCCATCTATCGAAACGTTGGATATACCCTTCATGCGTCTCGCCTTCCATCACCGCGTCCAGGTTATGTGTACTTTCCCAATGTAGGGTGGGCGTAGTATATGGAGAGTCGGGTTCTTCTCCTTCGAAACCGATTTTGCCTCCGTCAGTTCCATCGCCGAGTTTGTTTTTCAATTCCATTTTGAAAGCAACGATTTTACGCCAGTACCCGGTGGGTTGTCCCTGAGCGCCAATACCATTGCCGTAAATAGTGTCTTGCAGCGTCAAATCCGTAGTGTGCTTGCCGCCAAGGTTTTCTACCTGATGCAAAACTATACCGGATTCTGTGCGTGAATTAATTATGGCAACATATGCAACGTGTGTATTACCGCCAAATCGAATAATATCTCCTACTATAATATCATCGATGTCCCAGCTTTGTGGCTCTCCAAAAAATTGGTCCGGGATCGTTCCGCTTCCTGTGGTTGAATAGGCTGATTTGGCCGCACAACGTGAATCATTATCCGTGCGCCCAAATGCACGTGCAGCAGCATAGCCCCAACAATTGCCTGTCGATCCGTTGTCATGATTGTGCGGTGCGGGATTATGGGGGTAGTCTTGCCCCAGCAATGCTGCTGCACTGAACAGAACAACAACATTGACAAGCATAGAGAAATTTTTATTTTTCATTTTGTCACCTATGATTTTAGTTATTGCCCATGGTACACCATGGAGCCATTTCCTGAAACGGTGACGATAAAGACTTCACTGCCGTCTGTCCAGACATCGTAATGCCGTTGATCTTGCTTTTCCAATGCCGGAAGCGCTGCCCAATCCACCCCGTTGAAGTGGTAGACTGTGCCCGGATAGGGGGAAAGCTGCGAACGACCGACAAGAAAAATATTATCCGGTCTGTTGCCATAAATACTGAATGATGTCAGGGTTTGGCAACACCCAAACAGCACATCCCACACGCCATTGCGGCGATAATATGTCGATTCACCGGGGGTATACAGCGTCCCCCAGGGGCTCAGCCACAGGTCATTGCTGTTGTAATAAAAACTACTATCCTGTATCACCCATTTGTCATTTAACAGCTCGAATAGAAAGTATCGATTCGGCTCGCTATACCAATCTGCTAACAGCAAGTAGGCTTCCGATGCATTGCCAGTGATACTCAACGTATTAACGACCGGGGCAGCATCCGGTAGAATATCGAGCGGCAGGCTGTCTTTTTTGACACTGATGCCGTCATAGTGAAAAAGCGTGCCATTGATACCGCCAAACCAGATATTATCCGGAGAAGGCCCCCAAATAACGTTTATTTCATTGCCAGGAGGGGCGGGAATTTCCCGCCACTCCGAGCCATCATAATGCACGATCAGGCTGTGTCGCAAGAAGTTCGGTGGAGCATTTGGATTACGCTCCAGGCGATCACCAACAACCCAGACATCATTTGGACCAAAGCCGTAAATATCGCGAAAGTTGATCGTTCCGGCAATCGGCCCGCCCTCGGTAATGCTGATCTTGATATCCCGCCAGCGGTTGCCATCGTAGCGCCACAAAATGCCACGCGTGGTGTTTGCGCTGCCAGCTACATACACATCCTTGGCCGAGCTAGCCCAGATGTCATAGAATAGGGCTTGCCAGTTATCCGGGTGCGCGAGGGTATCCACACTCCAGCTCAGGTTGCGTGGCTCCGGCGCCACCGGATTTTTCTTGCAGCCTGTGCTGTGCCAAAACAGCGCAACAGCGGCAATCGACATCACTACGAACAGCATACGGATTTTCATGGCAAACTCCGGTAATTTGAGAATGGCTTTTTAAAATGTGAAGTCTTTATCATCCAAAACAACAAAAGCATAAACGGATGCGGGCGGGGGGCTGCTCGGGTTGTGCCGCATTGTGTAAAAAAATCGTGAACCTGTCCGGCGTCTCCTGTGTTGCTTTTTACCGCATGGTTGGCTATTTTCAGCATGCAAACAGCAGGCGTGTGCTTCTGGCGCTCAAACAGGGAAGCGCTCCTGTGCCTTTTGTGCGGGGGCAACCTGGACAAGGGTTGTCCCCTGTTTGCATCTGCCACGGATTTTCAATATCGGTAATTCGTTTCAAAAATCAACTCACTCCATCTTCAATGTCATCAAGTTAGCACTCTCCGTGTCATTCTGGAAGAATCTATTCAACATTATAGCCAGAGTTGAGTTCGCAAACCTGCACAGGCGTCAAAATAGATTCCTACTGAATGACAAATGTGGCCTTTACTCAACATCATTGTCCCCATCCTGTCTGTTGCGGATTTATTCTGTTGGAGGTGTCGTCAATCCACCCAATCTGCTGGCGGCTTTCCCTTGGCATGTACAGCGATGTTCCCCTTTTTCGCGGCAACTGGTCTGGCAATCACTCAACAATCGGGCCAGAAAGGTAGCTGTGTTCTATAAAGACTCGGAACAGAGCTTAATGCTTGATTTTATTGGCCGGATGTGTGGCAGGTGGTATGGAATTGGATGTGCCGGGGATCGGGTGCGATTCTTAGAAACAGGAATGGAGTCGGGTTTTTTTTTTTCAGATTTGGGAATGGGGGCAGCGGCGGGTTTATCTTTTTGACAAAATGAATTTTGTCACTCCAGTGCGTAGGGGTATGGCGTGCCATGCCCCTGCGAACCGGAGTACAAGGCGTGCATTGTAATACGACAAGGCGAGCTTTGTGACTCCTTTGCCAGCCACAGGTCGAGCAGATGGTTGAGCTCAGCGTAGTTTTCGGCGATCCAGGTTGGCTGCTCGGCACGGCTGGTGAGATCGGCGCGGCTGGAGACGCCGGTGAGCAGAAACACAGTCGGCACGCCGGCGCGCACCCCGGCCGGAATGTCGGTTTCGAGGTTGTCACCGATCAGCACGGCCTCGTGGGCGCTCACACCGAGTCTTGCCAGCGCAATATCGACGATGGCACGCTCGGGCTTGCCGATGATCGTTGGCTGCTGATCCGCGGTCGCGGCGATGGCGGCGAGAATGGCGCCGTTGCCGGGTGAAATGCCGCCTTCGTTCGGGAAACAGCGATCCGGGTTGCTGCCGATGAACAGCGCTCCGGCACGAATCAACCGCGCAGCACGCTCGATTTTCGCATAGGTAATGCCGCGATCCATGCCAACGGCCACATGACTGACCTCACTTTCCGCGAGCTCAATCCCCTGCTTTTGCAATGCTTGTTGCAACCCGTCCTCACCGATGCAGTACACGCGTCCCTGCCCGATGAAAGCAGCAGCCGCCTGCGACGAAGTTAAAATGCGATCTGGCGGGCAGACGATCCCCATGCTTTGCAAATGGTCGGAAACCTGTGCCGGAGTGCGGGTAGAGTTATTGGTGAGAATCAGGTATGGCAAGGCAAGCTGATCGAGCCGCCGCAAAAAGGCTTTCGCACCGGGAATCGGCTCGCTTCCGCGATAAATGGTGCCATCGAGATCAAGCAAAATGGCTTTCAATTGCATAGCTGCGACAAGGTTTCATATACAGCGAAGGCAATTGCATAGTGGCCGGTGGCATTGGGATGCACCGGTTCAGGGCAGAATGTTGCGGCGGGTTTGTGGCGCAACAAACGTTGGAAGCGGGTATGCATATCAATCATCGGCAAACGGTGTTTTCGCGCTAGCGACTCGATGACCTGCCAGTAGTCGCCGAGCGTTTCCAGCACCGAGGCTTCCCAAGGCGTCGCGTCGACAGGATCAACGATGTAAAATGGCTGGATCAGCAGAATGTGGCATCGGGGCAGAGCGTCTCGGGTTTCATTGAGCAACTCTGCATAGACTTCGCGAAAACGCTGCGGTGAAATCGTTTCATCGTCATCGCGCAGATAACGATGCACATCGTTGATGCCGATTTTGATCGCCAGCCAATCCGGCGCCAGCGCCAGTGCATCGTCATGCCAGCGTGCGTGCAAGTCGGTCACGCAGTTTCCACTGATGCCACGGTTGTAGATGGTGACGTTTTTTTGAGGTTCGTGCACAGCCAGCATGTCGGTGAACATTTTGACATAGCCGTTGCCGAGCGGCACCGCATTGCCACGACGGTCACAATCAGTAATACTGTCGCCGATAAAGAGCATGGATTGGCCATTTTGAAGTTTAGTTGGCATTGGGGAATTCCATAATTCGTGATTCGTGATTCGTGATTCGTGATTCGTGATTCGTGATTCGTGATTCGTGATTCGTGATTCGTGATTCGTGATTCGTGATTCGTGATTCGTGAAAAGATGCTTGCCAAGCTCAAATAAGCAAATGCTTTCTATCGGTTGCATCTTGTGCATTACGAATTGCGTCTCAAGCCATATTTCACAATGCAATAAATCGCCCGCAAGCCATCCTTCCAATTGATTTTTTTACCTTCGGAGTAGGTACGACCAAAATAGGAAATGCCAACCTCATAAATGCGGGCATGCGGTAATTTGGCAATTTTGGCAGTGATTTCCGGCTCGAATCCAAATCGATTTTCTTCGATACGCACTTTTTCCAGAATGCTATTGCGAAAAACTTTATAGCCCGTCTCCATATCGGTCAAATTCAGATTAGTGAACATATTGGAAAGCAGGGTGAGAAATTTATTGCCAAGTGCGTGCCAAAAATAGAGCACACGATGCGGCCCGTTGCTGAGGAAGCGCGAGCCATACACCACATCCGCTACATCGTCGAGTAGAGGCTTGAGCAGCTTGACATATTCGCACGGATCGTACTCAAGGTCAGCATCCTGCACTAGCACAATGTCACCGCTGGCGTGTGCAATTGCCGTACGGATAGCTGCACCTTTGCCCTGATTGTTTTGATGGAAGTGCACCACAATCTGACTGTGCTGCACGCTTTGCAAAATATCGCGGGTTTGATCCTGCGAGCCGTCATCGACGATCACCAGCTCACATTCGACACCCTCAGGCAATGGCGCGGCCAGTACGCGGTCGATTGCATTGCGGAGCGTGCGTTCCTCGTTGTAAACTGGCATGAGTACGCTCAATTTCATGCGGCTATTCCATCTATCCAGTTAGTGCAGCAGCGTCATTTTGCGCGTTTGTATAAATTCACCGGCTTGCATTTTCAGCAAAAAGATGCCGCTTGCCAACATCGATCCTGACCGATCGGTGCCGTCCCAGCGGGCACGGAACTGGCCCGCCGGCAAAACATTATCCACCAAAACATTCACCAACCGGCCAGTGAGATCAAAAACAGCGATGTTCACCTTGGCTGGTGCAGCCAATTCGTACACAATCGCCGTGGCCGGATTGAACGGATTAGGATAATTTTGATGCAGCGCGAACGTTCTAATCGCATCGCCTGCCTGCTCGCCAATACCAACCGTTTTGGTGAAACCACTGAAAATATAAGCAGCGCCCGAATTGTATCCCATGTCGTCTTTATAGCGCGCTCCAATGACAGCTACGCCATTTTCGAGCGCGACCGCATTGCCAAAACGGTCATCGGCATTGGCATCGCTGGCGGTGAAAATGCGCTGCTCGATCCATTGATCATTTGTACGCCGGAAGTGATACGCCGCTCCTTTACCGCTGCTGAACTGCATCAGCGCACCAACCACCACGTCGCTGCCATCCAAGGCCACGGCATTGCCGAACTGATCCTGCGTTTCGCCATTACTTGCAGTCAGTTTTGCTTGAAACTGCCACCCGGATTGCGCATCGTGCTGGTAAATATACGCCGCACCAGCTCCCGGTTTTTTTTCATCATTGCCGATCGCGCCAATGATCGCGTAATCGCCTGACAAGTCGACAGATGCGCCGAACAGGTCTTCGCTTGCACCATCATGTGGGGCAATTTTTTGGCTCTGCTGCCAAACGCCATTTTCGCGCCGAAAAAAATAGGCGGAACCAGACTGAAAACCGCCCACATCGCTACTGGTTGCGCCGACCAAAATGTCATCGCCATCTATCGCGACACTGGCGCCAAACACATCATCTTGCGACCGGTCATCTGCCACCAGCGTGGCTTGCCATTGCCACTCACCGCTGCTTTCATCCCGGCCAAAAACATACACCACACCGCGGTTCACATCGTCCCCATTTGCAGATGCAATGATTGTTTCGCCGGAAATCCCGACCGCATGGCCGAAATAATCGAGCGCACGCACATCATCAGGAATGATCTTGGCAGTTTGCAGCCAGCCGGACGCTGTGCGTTCATACAAATAAATTGCGCCTGCAAATGCACCTTTGTCATCATCGTTGCGCGCACCCACCACTGCGACGTTCCCGTCGATTGCCACGGAAAAGCCGTAGTATGCTGTTGGTGCGATATCCGCAGGAATGAATTTTACGACTTCTTGCCAACCGATATCACTTTTTTCAAAAAAATAAGTCGCCCCTTTATCAAAATCCTTGCCATTCGCCCCAACGATCACCGTCTTACCGGAAAGCGCCACGGCAAAGCCAAAGACATCGCCAAGCTGGCCATCCGAGGGCAACAATTTGAATTCCTGTACATCCTGCGCATGTGAGGCAGTCGCCCACAAAAGGCCGAAAAGGATCAGTTTTGTTCGCAGCATGGTCCCCTCCTATTTTTTTGAACTGATGTCAGGTTGGCCACTGCGCCATGCTGGCGTTCAGCTTGAGCCAACAACGTAGTATGCTGGCCTGAATGAACAGGATCACGATGAGTGAAGTATCAGGCCATTCAATTCAAATTTACATCTGCAACTGCCTGTTGGCCGCGGTGATCAAATGAGCTGACGACGATTCCCGCCATCAGCGAGAGCAGAAAGGCCGGAGGCAATTCAGTCATATTTGTGAACGCTTGCCCAACAACAGGCAACAAAGGTGCCCAAAATTTAAAAATCGGGATACAAACAAAGCCGGTAATCATGCCTGCGAGTGCGCCGCCGGCAGTCATTTTGCGCCAAAAGAGTGACAGCAGCATGGTCGGGCAAAAGGTCGCTGCGATACCGGACCAACCGAAAATAACAAACCAGTATATTGTGCCTTTCGCGCCTTCCTCGGTGCGCCAGGCAACCAGCATGGCAATGGCAAGGGAGAGCAACGCCATCGCCAGCGTCATTTTGCGGCTCAGCCCCACCAGCTTGTCATCGGGAAAATTGGGGTGCCGCACTTTTTGGTAATAATCGCGCACAGCAGCGCTGCTCGCCACGACCAACAGCGAGTCTGCCGTTGACATAATGGCCGACAAGACCACCGCGATGTAGATACCGACGATAAACATCGGCATGAGTTGGTCAGCCATCATTGGCAACACGGATTCCGCATTTTCACCGAGCACAGCCGATACACTTTCGCCCGGTGAGGTCAGCAGCACGCGGCCGATCATGCCGGTCAGTACAGCACCGGTATCGGCCAGCATCGTCCATGTAATGCCGGTGATCATGCCCGCCTTCAGCGTTTTTTCGGAGCGGATCGAAAGAAAGCGTACGAAAATCTGCGGCGAACCCATAAAGCCCAGGCCGACACTGGCCAGACCGAAGGCGGCGATGGCGGTACTCAGGCTCCAGTTCCCGGCACCGGAAAAGTGCAGCAACGTCGGCTCGATAGCAGCGAGCTGGGTCGTGACCTGCTCCCACCCCCCGGCTGAGATCAGACCGGCAATCGGCAAGAGCAGCAGGCCGAGCAGCATCAGCATGCCTTGAAACGTATCTGTCCATGCGACCGCCAAAAAGCCGCCAGCCACGCTATACGTTACGACAATGGCAAAGCCGACGAGCGCGCCGGCATAGAAATTCCAGCCGAGAAAACTGTTAAATGCCTTGCCGGTCGCAAAAATCTGCGCACTGACATAGATGGTCACAAACACCACCAATGTGGCTGCTGCCACAAGGCGCAACCAATGTTTTTGATTGCGGAAACGATCTTCGAGATAGTCCGGGACGGTGATGGAATCGTACTGATCGGTCAGTCTTTTGAAGCGCCGGCTCATCAGCAGCCAGGTGATCGAAACGCCGATCACTTCGCCGATGACCACCCAAAAGGCCTGAAAGCCGACAGCAGCACCCATTCCAGTCAGCCCCAGCAGCAGCCATGCCGATTCGCCAGTCGATTGCGCTGACAACGCGGCGGTAAAAAAGCCGAGCTTTTTGCCACCTGCGAAGTAATCGCGCACGCTTTTCATGCGGCGAGAGGCCACAACGCCAATCGCAATCAGACAGAGAAAGTAGAGACCAACCATTAACAGTTTTGAAGACATCGAACTCGCTTTCTTTTGTATATCATTCGCTCATGCCGCCGCTTTTTTTATAACCGGTGTAAGTTATTTCACAATTGCAGCCAGCGATTCATCGAATACGCGTATGGCTTCGCGCACGGCATCTTCGCTAATATTCAGTGCCGGCGCGATACGGATGGCGTTGGCATGCAAGCCGCCACGCCCGACCAGCAACCGGCGCTTTTTGGTCTCTTCCATAAATTGGCTCGTCAATTCCGGATTGGGCGTGCGGTTTTGCGCGGTTTCGTCGACCACAAATTCGATGGCCTGAATCAAACCCATGCCGCGCACATCACCAACGATGTCGGGGTATTTGCGTTGCAGCGTTTGCAGACCGTCGCGCAAAATCTCGCCCATGTGCTGGGCATTGTCTGCCAGTTTATCGCGCCGAATAATGTCGATGGTGGCATTGGCGGCTGCGCAACTGACCGGATTGCCGCCAAATGTCGAAATGGTATTTTTGGTCAGCGAAGCGGCGATGTCCGTGGTGGTCACCAGCGCACCGAGCGGCAAACCGTTGGCGATGCCCTTAGCCATCGTCATCATGTCCGGTTCGACGTCATACTGTTCGATGCCCCATGTTTTGCCGGTTCGTCCGAAACCGGTTTGCACTTCATCCGAAATAAACACACCGCCATGTTTGCGCACGATATCCGCCACGATGGCAAAATACTCTTTGGGCGGGGTGATAAACCCACCGACGCCCTGAATCGGCTCGACCAGCATGCCAGCCACTTTGCCGATGGTGGTGGTCTGAATCAGCTCCTCGACGTCGTTGGCGCACTGCACGCCGCAGGATGGATAGCGCAGCTTGAGCGGGCAGCGGTAGCAGTACGGCGACAGGGCATGCTTGATCGATGGCACTTGCGTGGGCACGGCGCGCCAGCTCGCATGTGCGGTGAGCGATTGTGCCAGCAACGAGCGCCCGGAGTAGCCGTGCCGCAGCGCAATCAACTCGGGATTGCCGGTGTAGGTTTGCGCCATCATCACTGCAGCTTCGTCGGCTTCGGTGCCGGAGGCGGTAAAAAAGCATTTGTCGAGCTTGCCTGGCGTGAGTTGAGCCAGCTTTTCCGCCAGCTCGACCATCGGCAGGGTTGGATAGAGCGTGGAGACATGACTGAGCCGGTTGACCTGAGCGACGACCGCCTGATTGACTTCTTCATTGGCGTGCCCGACTGAGACCGTGAGAATTCCACCGAAAAAATCGAGATATTCATTACCGTCCGCATCGCGCACGGTGGAGCCTTTGCCATCGGTCAATGCAATCGGTTGCTCGTAATAATTTTTAACAGCGGGAAAAAGATGTTTTTTGTGCTTTTCGGAAATCTGCCGGTTGGTCATGAAGGGCTCCGTTGTAAGGCGAACAATCAACTCGTTTCGAATTGTCTTTGAAAGTTAGCTCGGTGCAGTCATTTTAACGACTTATGATGATTTTACAGACTACAAATATCTGCATAAAAGTCAAGATACATCGGACTACAGGTGAGCAAGACATCGAACACTGCGCTGAAAAGCAGCCGCAATCGTTGTGAACAAGTTGGAAACAACGGTTTGATAACGAATGAAAGTTTCTTATATTTTAAACTTTGCAAACGAAAATTCAGCTAAAATCATGGATCTTACATGCAACCGACTATTCGAATCGCTATTCAAAAATCCGGTCGCTTGAGTGATGACTCTCTCGAGTTGATCCGGGAGTGTGATATTTCATTCAATCGCGGCCAGAGCAAGCTCAAAAGTCAGGCCTTTAATTTTCCAATCGAACTGCTTTTTTTGCGTGACGATGACATTCCGCGCTATGTTGCCGATAAAGTGGCCGACCTCGGCATTGTCGGCGAAAACGTGCTGGCGGAAGAAAAAACGCCTGTGGATGTGGTGGCGAAGCTGGGCTTTTCAAAATGCCGGATTTCCATCGCCCTGCCCAAAACCACGCCATACCAGGGGATCGACGATTTAAGCGGCTTGAACATTGCGACCTCCTACCCCAATATCTTGTCGGAATTCCTGCAGCGCAGCGGCATTTCGGCCAGCATCCACGAAATCAGCGGCTCGGTGGAGATCGCGCCGAGCATCGGGCTCGCCGAAGCCGTGTGCGATATTGTCAGCTCGGGCAGCACCCTGATTAGCAATGGCCTGCGCGAAGTTGAACACATCTTCAATTCGGAAGCGGTGCTCATAGCCAATCAAGCGCTCTCTAAAGCAAAGCAAAAAGTCGTGGACGAACTGGTTTTTCGCATCCGCGCTGTGCTGAAAGCCAAAAACTATCAATACATTTTATTGAATGCGCCCAATGATGCCATCGATCAGGTGATCGAGCTATTGCCGGGTATGAAGAGCCCAAGTGTGCTGCCCCTGGCAGATGAAGGCTGGAGCTCGGTCCATTCGGTGGTGCACAAAGAGCAATTTTGGGAGATCATCGAAGGCTTGAAAGCGGTAGGTGCGCAAGGCATACTCGTGGTGCCGATTGAGAAAATGATCGTATAGCTTGGCTTTCTGCAATATCACGTAAAGGCGCAAATTCGCAAAGCATCGCAAATTGCCTGGTGAATTCTTAGTGTCACTGCGGCTTGACGTGTACTTTTGCCTAAAAAAGAAATATTGTATTTTGCTATAAAAAAAGCCGGTATCATCACAGATACCGGCTTTTTATTTGTGCATATTTGCAAATTTTTATACGCCGTCTTCGGTTTCAGTTTTGCTGCTTTTCACAGCACCCGGCGTGCGGTCTTCGTACGGAGGGCGCTCTGGCTTGAAATACGGCTTGGTTTGCAGCAGCTTCTTGATCTCATCGATTGCGCGCTGCAATTGCGGATCGTTGCCTCTGGCCATTTCTGAAGGATCGTCCTGAACTTCAATGTCAGGATCGACGCCGTGACCTTCCTCAAACCAGCCACCTTCCGGGTTGTACATACGGAACGTCGGCACCGTCACGCCACCGCCATCGATCAGGCCGGGCGCACCGGAAATGCCGATCAGGCCACCCCACGTACGCGTACCGATCAACGGTCCCAGCCCGGCTTTTTTGAAATAATCCGGGAATGCGTCACCGCCTGAACCGCTCCAGCCATTGATGAGCATGACCTTCGGGCCGAAGTGTGCAACCGGCGGCCACTGCCAGTCCTGGCCATCCCGCACGGCCCAATAGGCCAAAGGCGGACGGTTGAGCAGCTCGATGAAGCGGTCAGGTATTTGACCACCGCTGTTGAAACGCTCATCGATGATCAGCGCTTTTTTGGTAAATTGCGCCATGAACTGCCGCACCAATTCGGTTTGGCCATCGATACCCGTGCTGCGGACATAAATGTAGCCCGCATCACCATTGGTTTCTCGTTCGACTTGCTTCCTGTTCGTCTCGATCCAGTCGAGATGTCGCAAGCGCGTTTCGTCATCGAGCGCTTTGACGATCACCTCGCGGGCACCGTCAAACGATGGCTTGTTGTTGACGGACAACGAGATCGTTTTTCCACCCAGACCCTGAAAAGCCGCCCAGGGATCTTTGCCAGGGTCAATGTTCTGGCCGTTCACGGCAAGCACGTAATCGCCTTCACTTATCTTCACGCCCGGTTCGGCCAGCGGCGAGCGAGCTTCGGCATCCCACTCCGCACCGTCAATGATTTTGGCAATTTGATAAGCACCATTGTTAAGCCGCCAATCGATGCCAAGCAGGCCGACACTTCGACGTTCGGCGTTTTCCGTATCACCGCCGCCACGGTAAGTGTGCGAAGCGTTGAGTTCAGCGATCAGCTCACCGAGCACGTAATGCACGTCCCAGCGTGTCTCGCAATCATCGATGAGGGCGCCATAGCGTTCGCGCATGGCATTCCAATCAACGCCATGCATATTCTTGTCATAAAAGAAATCGCGCTCCAGGCGCCAGGTATCTGAAAATATTTGTTTCCATTCCGCGCGCGGATCGAGTTGCATTTCCAACTCGTCAGTGCGCAAGGGCTTGTCCGCTTTTTGATCCGGCTTGATATCGACAATCGCAAACTTGCCTTTGCTGGCCATCAGCAGTTTTTTGCCATCTGCCGAAGGCATGTAGCCATCAGCATCGCTGAGAATGGTCTTTTCTTCGCGCTCCTTTAGATCGTAGTAGACAATCGGACGTTCTTTTGCCGCAGAGCCCGAACGCGGCATTCTGCGATAGAGCACCTTGCCGGAGACCGCATACAGGTCGGTGTAGTTGCCAGCTTCCGGCGGTAGAATCACGGCACGCGTTTCGAAACCATCGAGATCGATTTGCACGGCCTTGACTTGATCCTGTTCTGTTTTTTCTTCGCCCTCTTTTTTGGATTTTTCCTTTTTTTCATCGGCTTTTTTCACTTCTTCCTCATCGTTCTTCGGCGCTAGTGGAGAAACGACATCCTTGCGAAGTGCGACGGCAGCGATATTGGTGCTGTTCGGGTAGACCCAGCTGTTATCCAAATCGCTGTAGACCGGATTTAGGGTGCGGTTGGTCAAATAGTACAGGTAGTCGCCGTCCGGATCGAAAGCCGGATTGGCATCCGCATAGTAACCGGAAGTCGTCTGATGCAACTGGTCATTTTCGAGGTCATACAGAAAAATCGCTGAGGCACTCATATTCAAGGCACGACTATATGCAAGCCAGCGGCTGTCCGCGCTCCAACTGACTTTGAAATTGCTGAGGGAACCGTGAAACATATACAGGCCCTTGCCAACTTTGGTGATTTTGCCTGTGTCACGATTGAAGACCTGGATGTCCATCGCCTGATCGACAAATGCCAGCTTACGGCTATCCGGCGACCAGTAGAGCTGATAGCGATAGCCTGGCCCGAGTGTAGTGATTTTCTGCTCCGAACCACGACCATCAGCGTTTTGCAATGTGAGTTCGTATTCGCCGGAACGGTCGCTCCAGTATGCGACTGTTTTGCCATCAGGAGACCAGGCTGGATAGCGCTCAGCAACGCCGGAAGAGTTGGTGAGGTTGCGAATCACACCGTGTTCAGCTGGCACGGTAAATATCTCACCACGAGCCTCAAAAACAGCCCGCATGCCAGTTGGAGAGATATAAGCATTGTTGATCAGCTTTTCAACATCTACTATTCTCGGTTTGACCGCAGCTTGATCTGTGACGATCTCGATCTGCACTTCTTTTTGCTGCTGCGATGCGAGATCAAAAAGGTACAGCTTTCCGCCCGCTTCAAAAACGATATCCGACGGGCCAATTGCCGGAAAACGCACGTCAAAATCGCTGAATTGCGTCACCTGCCGCATCGCCCCGCTATCCAGATCGTAGGCCCATAAATTGTGACGCTGATTTGCGCCACGATCGGACAGGAAATAGAGGGTTTTGCCATGCCACATCGGATGGGCGTCATTGGCATCGTTCGATGTAATATTTTTCACATCAAAGCTGGCGAGATCGAACAAATAGATATCGGGATTCATGCCGCCTCGGTAGCGCTTCCAGTTACGGAAATCGCGGCTGCGAGTGGTGTAAGCGAGGGTTTTGCCATCCGGGGAAATCGCACCAATTTCGCCATAAGCGACCGGCAGTTTTTCCGGCAGACCGCCGGTCACTGCTGTTCTGTAAAGCTGGTTAAAGCGCTGCCGTCCGCTTGCCATCGACGACGCAAACAGCACAGTTTGACCATCGGGATACCAGTCTACCAGGCGATCGTTCATCGGATGATGTGTCAGGCGCTCCGGTGTGCCGCCAAAGGTTGGGATGACATAAACATCGGTATTGCCATCGTAATTGCCGCTGAATGCGATATGTTTGCCATCGGGCGAGAATCGGGGAAAAGTTTCCTCACCTTTCGGAGAGCTCAACCGGCTGGCGAGCCCGCCATCTTTGGGCGCAATCCAAATATCGCCGGCATACACAAAGGTGATATGCGTCTGCGAAACATCGGGATAGCGCAGCATGCGTGCATCGATCTGGGCTTGCACCGAAGATGTGAGCCACATACACGCGATCATCGTTCCAAGAATTTTCTTCATCTGCACCGCTCCTTTCCTTGATTTTCCTCAAAAGACCGTTCAGCGGCGATGGGAAGATTTGCCGTGATACTTTGCACAAGCCGCTTTTTCAATCCGGTCCCTCTGTTAGTAGACATGCTATCTGTTAAAGAGTTTAACGTATTTGGTAGCAACGAACGAAAAAGCTTAGAGTTGCCTTCTATTGCAATCACGCATATAAGTGCGCAACAAATTCTTTATAACCATTGTATTTTTTCGTCGGCACACGTTCACCAGTCGGAATAAGTCGTTCAGTGGCTTGCGACCAGCGCGGATGCGGTACATCCGGGTCAACATTGGCATTGAAATCATATTCCGATGCCGCCAGGTCATTCCAAAAAGTTTTGGGCTGCTTTTCAACAAATTCTATTTTGACGATGGATTTAATGCTCTTGTAGCCGTATTTCCATGGCGTAATCAGGCGGATCGGCGCACCATGTTGCTTCGGCAGAGCATGCCCATAAATACCAGTGACGAACATTGCCAGTTCATTGGTCGCTTCGGCCATATTCAATCCCTCGTAATACGGCCAGGGATACCACGGCTGCTGCTTCTGCCCGGGTGCCTGTTTTTCATCCAGAAATGTGAGCATGCGCATATATTTTGCCTTTGAAGTCGGCTGAACCAGGTCGATAAGCGCCTTGACCGGAAAGCCTGTCCAAGGTACTGTCATCGCCCAGGCTTCGACACAACGAAAACGGTAGATGCGCTCTTCCATCGGCATTTTTCCAATCAAATCATCGACATCGAAAGTCTGCGGGCGGTTCACTTCACCCACCACTTCGATCTTCCACGGCTCTGTTTTGAGCTGGTAGGCAAGCTTCCAGACATTCTCTTTGCTGGTAGTAAACTCATAAAAATTATTGTATGAAGCAGCGATTTCCTCAGCCGTGATGTCGCGATCGACGGTATACCTGGTGTTGCGGCTTGCAGGATAAATTCCTGTCGGGGCTGGAATGGTGTCGCGTACCGTTTTTGGCGCATCCTGCGAACCCGCTTTCATTCTATTGCAGCCCGAGAGCAAACCCCAGGCGCCAGCACCTGCAAAGCCAAGCTTTTTCAGAAAATGACACCGATTCATGTAAACAGATTCGGACGTTACCAGTCGCTCTGGCAATTCCCAGCTCTTTGGAGATTTAATCAGCATAAAACACCCTCACAAGTTGATAGGAGGCGGCATGTGCATTTCAAGCGAATGCATGGACGTGGCAGATTCTGTGAAACATGATGAGATTATAAGACAAATTGGGACAGATGGCAACGGCCAGGTAGGTCAGCGAATGAGCACAGCGATGATTAATCTTCGTCGTCGTCCAGCAACGAAGTTCGGTCAAAAAGCCTTTTTTCAATGAACAAGTTCACCAAATCCGGATCGAGGCGCCCCCGGCTGGCTTCGTCCTGTAAAATCGCAAGGCTCTTATCGATAGGCATGGCTTTCTTGTAAGGGCGGTCAGAGGCGGTGAGCGCATCGTAAATATCACACACTGCCATAATGCGACCGCAGAGCGGGATTTCGTCGCCCTTCAAGCCTCGCGGGTAGCCACTTCCATCCAGCATTTCGTGGTGTGCTGCGGCATAGCGTGGTATATTTTGTAGATCTTTGGTAAAAGGGATATTGTCGAGAATTTCAAGAGTCTTATCCACATGTGATTGAATTTCTCGGTATTCGGAGATGGTCAGATTGCCGCGCTTCACGGAGAGATTCTCATATTCGAATGCAGTCAAATAATAATGCTTGTCTTTGTTTAAATCGATATACGTTTTTTCTGCAATTTTTTTCAAACGCTTTTTATCGTCCTCTGTAAATGGGCCGGGTACATTCACACGCAAAATGAAAGCCAGATCATCGGTAATATCGGCTTGTTTTTGCTCCAAAAGTGCATCAACTTCTTTCATGCGCTGCGAAGTCAGTTCGCCTTCCAACGCCAACTGGACTTTTTCACGTTCAGTCCGCAGCAATTCGTATGCGCGGATATTTTCGAAACGATTGATGATTGCATCGACATGATCGCTGTTGAGCTTATTTTCTTTATCGAGTACAGCCTCGCGCACACCAATCTTGCCGATATCGTGCAGCCAACCAGCCATCAGCATTTCCTCGAGCTCCTGCTCAGAAAAAAACACGCCGCCAAACCGGCCATTTTTTTCATCGTTGATGGCTTCCATCAAACGCACCGAGTATTTTGCCACCCGGCCGGAGTGACCGGCAGTGTGTGGGCTTCGAGCATCGATGGCTTTGGCTGAATAGCGCACAAGTGAACGGAACAGTTTGCGAATCTCTTCGATTAAGCGGGCATTTTGGATGGCGACCCCGGCCTGGCTGGCCAGCGAGGCGATCAAAGTCTCGTATGCCGGCTTGAAGGGCAAAACCTGGTTTTTGTCATCCACGCTGTTGATGAGTTGCAGCACGCCGATGATTTCATCCTCGTGATCTCGCATCGGCACCACCAGCATGGACTTGGTGCGATAACCGAATAAATTGTCAAAATCTTTATTGAGTCGGTATTCCACTGTCGGTGGAATAAGATAGGCATCGTTAATATTGAGGATGTCGCCGGTGATGGCAACATAACCAGCGATACTCTCTTTGGTGAGTGGCAAATAGGAAGATTTAAAACTTGGGCGTCTGCCGTTCAGACTTTCAAGCGATTCTGTTTGTGCGACAATAAAATTGAGCTTGTCTCCCTCGCGAATATAAAGGCTGCCCCCGTCTGAATTGGTAAAATGCCTGGCCTCGCGCACGATCATATTCAACAGGCGGTTCAGGTCGTGTTCCGCCGACAATGCAATACCAATCTTGTTCAGGCGCGCAATCTGGCCTTCCAAGTCGCGAATATCGTTTTGAGAACGAACGATGTGATTGGCTCCCATATCACTCCCTATCGGTCAGAACTCTGGCAGACCAGCGCTTATTTAAATTGTTTCAAAAAATTCATCAGGCTGCCAAATATAAAAAAGCGCCATCCATGAGTCAAGACTTTGTTTGCAGGTCACGCGCAATGCAGGTCAGACCTAACAGTTTTCGCCTTAAAATATCATCACGGGAGCCGATATGCATAAAAATGTGCAGAATTTTCTCACGGCTTGCAGCCAGGAGCAAAATTTGTACAACCCGGGAGCCATCATGTTCAAACTGGATCGGGCTTTATCGTGTAAAAAGATCGTCATCTTCGTCATCATTATCATCTTCAAGGCCGCTAAACATGCTTTTCAGCATGTCGCCGTACACATTTGTTTTCTCAAGCTCATCTTTGCTGAGCAACGAGTTCTGGTGCAACCCTTCAAGAATGAACTCCATAGCTACATCGCGGAAAGCGGCATGCTCTCCTACCAGTTCGGAAAGGAATTTATCGACCAAAGCTTCCAGCCCGGGAATGCTCTGCAAGCGATGGTGGTAATCTGCATCGGATAGCTGGTCAGAGATATCGATGACCCGGTCACCCTTAAAATACGCGACCACCTTCTCGAAATGATTTTCGTGCTTTTTCATCGATTTGTATGGCTCAGGCAGGTAGTTTAAAAAGGTTTGCTTTACTGCTTTGCCAAGCAAACCCTTGGCAACATTGGTCACGCCTTCCTGCTCACCTTCGTAAACCAGCTCGATTTTGCCTGTGATGGCAGAAAGTGCGGTAAACAAATCACAGACGCGCGGCACGATCTCGTTGCTGCTGTGGATCGCGCTGCGACGTTCTGCATTGCTGATGACATTTTCAAGGCTCGAAATGGTCATGCGCGCACTAACGCCGCTTTTTTGGTCGACGAATTCGCTGCGGCGCGCTTCGATCGCTGTTTGTTCGACGATCTCACGCAAGATTGGAAAAATTTTAACCGTCTTGCCGTCGCGATTGATCCATGCCTCCTGTGCGGTGATGGCCATGCTGGTTTCGAGATGAAGTGGGTAGTGCGTTAAGATCTGCGAGCCAATGCGATCCTTTAACGGTGTAATGATATTGCCGCGATTGGTGTAGTCTTCCGGATTCGCAGAATACACCATGAGCACATCAATTGGAATTCGAATCGGGAATCCGCGAATTTGAATATCCTTTTCCTGCATCAAATTGAACAAGCCAACCTGAATGCGCGGCTGCAGGTCGGGCAATTCATTGATCGCAAAGATACCACGATTGGTACGTGGAATGATGCCATAGTGGATCACGCCTTCATGGGCATAATGCAAGCGATGCACCGCTGCTTTGATCGGATCGATGTCGCCGATCAGATCAGCAATGGTCACGTCCGGCGTGGCCAGCTTCTCGCCATAACGCTGCTCGCGATGGATCCACTCGATTTCCACCTCGTCGCCATGCTCGCGCACCATATCCACCGCCGCCTTGCTGATCGGCTTAAAGGGATTATCGTTGATTTCGCTGTCTTTGATAATCGGCATGTATTCGTCGAGCAAACCTGGCAACATGCGCAAAATACGGCTTTTTGCCTGTCCACGCAATCCGAGCAAAATGAAGTCATGTCGCGATAAAATCGCATTGATAATTTCTGGAATCACTGTGTTTTCATAGCCGATGATGCCGGAAAAAACGGACTTACCATCTTTGAGCATGGCCAGCATATTTTTGCGAATCTCATCTTTCACGCTCAGGACTTCATATCCTGTTTCGCGAAGAGCACCGATGGTTTTGATCGATAGAAGCTTATTCATAAGACGATGATTCCTCAGTTTTTTATGGCAAACGTTCTATTCTTTTCATCCATCTTTTTGGCGATGGAAATTTCATCTCACAAATCAAATTCTTAAGCGAACCGGGAAGTTAAAATAGGCTAAATTTTTGAAAAAGCAACTATCCTAAATAAAACTGCCGATCCAGGCTTTTGATTACGTGGCTCCAAAGTTCGCCGGCCTTTTTATCGCGTTTTCTGGCGCGCTGAAAAAGGTTTTGCACACAGTCCAATTGATCTGCATGGTGCAAAATAATGGCTTCAGCGGTCATCGCTTCCACCACAGGCGATTCCTTTTTAGCAGGCTGCGGACTCAACAGGAGATGCTGCAATTTCAGCGTCAATTCTGCGGGAAATGCCGGGATGTCAGCAATGCGCTGCTGCAAAATTTGCAGACCGATAACAGTGGAGCCCAGCAGTTTGCCGCTATCGGTCAGGTCAAAAGATGGTCCCGTCTGGAAAGCATGGACTTTTCCGACATCATGCAAAAGCGCTGCTGTTATCAGCAAATCGGCATCAATTTCCTCGTAAACGCCGGACATCTTCTCGCATAACTTGCACACCGCAACACTGTGCTCCAGTAAGCCTCCCAAATAACTATGGTGGGCATTTCGGCTGGCAGGTGCCTGACAGAATTTTTCGCGAAAATCCTCATCTTCGGTAAACTTCCGCAGTAGTGAGCGCAGAAACGGATTGACTACACTGGTGGCGAGCCGCGCATATTCCCGCCAAAGCTGGTCAACTTTTTTGCCGATGGAGGCGATGATGCGCGACATATCGACTTCATCCTGTGTGTTGACTGGCCGAATCCGTTGGATAACAAGTTGTTTACGACCCTGAAAGCTCTGCACATTGCCTTGCAACTTAACGACATCCCCGGCCCGGATGCTTTTGGCAACGGTATCGGCATCTTCCCACACATGAGCTGCAATGTGCCCGCTGGCATCAGAGAGGTCGAGAGCAAGAAAGGTGCCCTGTTTATCCCGTCGCGACTTCAAATCTGCTCGATTCAAATAGTAAAAACCGGTGATTTCATCACCCATCAAAAATTCGACGATAGGCTTGCTTTCCATGTCTGCCATCCTCAATTTTGCGGTCGAAAAGCTTGCCGGTCAGTGGCATATTTTTCTATGTCACGGCGTTCCATACGTGCGACCTTGTAGTGGCCTGCGCGCCACAAATCGACCTGATCGGCATAATGCTCAGAAAATGGCTGGCCGGACTGACCGCCTGCAATCACGCTTAAAACGCTATCAATGTGCGCGAAATCAACGATTTGCCGCATTGAAGCACCCGCTTTCACGCTGAACGGCTCGGCAAGCTTGTACTCTGCTTTGGCAATGCTGTTCGGCGATCCCCCAACAGCAAAGGCTGCAGTGTTGAAAAGCCGGCCAAGCAACTCATGCTGTCCCATCGGATGCACAAAACGCACTTTGTGCAGCAGTCCCCACTCCCAAAAACCGGGGCCATTGCCGACTTCATCGTACAATTGCTGTATTGCATCCCTAAAGCTCTGGGTAGCAATTTCTGCCATGCGCTCCTGTTCCAGTGTTGTGACATCATCCCACCACTTTGAGCCGGGCAACGAGACCAGATTTTCCATCGCGCGAATCGGAAAATTGGACCAGTGTAAAAACGCATTCAGCACCTCTTCGCCAAGCTCATCCTTGAGGGCATTGCGCAGCAAATGCACAAAAAACACATGATAAACGGTAGCCGGAACGCTCTCCCAGCTTTCCTGGAAATCCCATTCCTCAAGCAATTTCTGCAAATCACGCTCATTGTCGGTCAGATCCGCATTTTTTAAAACTGGCATGAGCACCGCCAACATCTTTTCAGCGTGGTGAGAATAGACATCTCCTTGCATATTTTTGAAATCATCAACATTGAGCCGCGTTTTTGCAGAAAGCAGACTGGTGATGCGCTGGATACGGCTATCCGGTTCCCAGGCATTGCCGAAATAGATGTTGCTATTCTGTCCTGTGATTTTGTTGTTTGCGGTCGCAATAAAGCCGGAAGTCGGATTGCGCTTTTTGGGCAGCGCAGAGAATGGCACCATGCCGCTCCAGTTGCCGGCTTTTTCCCAACCTTTGTACAAAAAATAGCCCTTGCCATCCTGACGGATCGGCAAAGCACCCGCCAAAGTGTAACCGATTGTTCCGCTGGTATCGGCAAAAATAAAATTTTGTGTCGGCACTTTGTAGCGCTCTGCGGCTTCTAAAAATTCAGGCCAGTTTTTCGCGCGATTGACCGACAACATCGCGCCAACTTCATCCGACGGCATGTGCCCGGTCCAACGCACGCTTAAAAGCAGGCTGTCATTCTCAAGCACATCTATAGGTGGCGACACGATCGGGCCGTTTTGGGTCAGACGAACATCAAAATAGTGCGGTTCGTCGCTGTCTTTGATATGAATCGTCTCACTGATGACCTCAAATGGCCGCCAGTTCGCACCATCCCAGTACTGCTCCGCATTTGCCGCATTGCGTTTTTCAATATAAAAATCGGCATCGTCAACCATGCCGTTGGTCAGACCCCATGCAATCGCGCGGTTGTGCCCGATCACCACACCGGGCACGCCCGGGAAAGTCACGCCCATGACATCATAATCGCCGCCGACCAAATGCATTTCGAACCAGACAGACGGGAACAGCAGGCTCAAATGTGGATCATTTGCGAGAATGGGCTTGCCTGAGGTGCTTTTTTGCGGCCCGACAACCCAGCTATTGCTGCCGGCGATGGTGCCACTACCACCGAGAAAACTGCGGGCCTGCCGGGTTTGTCGAATGATGCCGGCCAGAGCCTGCATCGGCACATCCTCTGTCGCGCTGACGATCGAGGGAGCATCCTGCGGAAACTCCGGAAACAATTCCAATGCCTGGGCTGTGCTGGTTTTTTGAGCAATCAGATGCAGTATCGGTTCCAGATGCCAGGTAAAACTCAATTGAAAGGCCATGAACCGCGCGTACGCAATTGAATCGGATATTTTCCAGGGCTCGGGCTCGTATCCGAGCAATGCAAATTCGACCGGCAGGGCATCGCGATTTTTTTCGATGAAAAAATTGACACCCTCCGCATATGCATCCAGTACCGTTCGACTTTCAGTGCTCAAGCTCGCTTCGATGTTTTGTGCCGCCCTTTCAAAGCCCCATGTTCGGGCAAAAACATCGTTTTCAAGTGTGCGTTCGCCAAAAATCTCGCTCAAGCGGCCCGCTGCAATTCGCCGGCACAAATCCATTTGCCACAAGCGCTCCTGTGCAGCAACGTACCCCGCAACACGGAAAAGATCTTGCTCATTCTGGGCATAAATGTGCGGGACCTTAAATTCATCCCAATAGACGCTGGCCTCTGATTCCAGAATAGCAATCTCGATGGTTGCTTCGTAATCGGGCAATGATTTGACAATGAGGCGGCGGCTCAAAATTGCGATGACGATGACCGCAAAAATGATAAAAATGATGATAGCAGTGAATCTGCGAACAGGTGAGGTCATAACGTGAATCCTCTGGATCAGCTTGGCGTGACGTGCTGCGGATCGATATGGCGAAAGGAGCTACGGCAACTGGCTGAGCTTCATCCGCGACATGCGTAACCTGGAATCGCCCAGCGCGACAAGAGCGCACGTTTCTTTTGAATCCAGCGCAAAGCTTGATCCATGACAAATCGTTCGCTCCCGTTTTGCAAAAAAAACGACTATACTTTTTGATTATTAGAGTCTGAAAAACTCGAGATAGGTGATGCGAATGGCGCGTTGCACTTCCTGGAAATTCTGTAATACATCGAACAGGAAAAATTCAAAATAAACAGCATCTTTGATAATGTATCGCGCACCGATATTGAGAAAACCTTTGCCTTCGCTCAACGATTTGCCACTATTGTCATTCAGTGCGAAATCATATTCGACCATAAAGGCCAGTTCAGGTCTGATATTGAATTCGCCACCCGTGAAGACATTCAAGCCGCGATCTTCGTCTTTGTTTTCAAGCGAATAGTTTGCGCCCAAATGTATGCTGAATCCCTCAAGCAAACGATAGTTTTTGCTCGAAACCGCGTAAAAGCCCGGGGATTTTCGTTCGAATCGCTTCAGGCTATCGACATAGGCGCCGTGTCCCTGCGAGTCAAACCCGATAGCGATGCCCGGCAAGGAGAAGGACTCGCTGATGATGCGATAACGTGCTGCGGCTCCTGCAAACGGATGCCAGTTTACGGCGCCTTTTCCAATGACATTCGTCCCGCCATAGGCAAGGCCAATCATGAAGCGCTCATTCAGCCCGACATTGACACCGGTGAGCAATCCACCTTCAGGGAAGATACGCATGGTGACATCAAAGCTGGCGTTGGGCAACAATGAAGCATTCGGCAGATCGATAATCGTTCGCGCAGGAACATTGATACCCTGAGCTGCGAGTGTAGCAGGCATTGCAACAAAAAGCACAAAAAAGATGATTCGTTTCATGGTTCTCCCTCTTTGGAATCGATTCCTGATTTTTTGGGAAAAGATTTTCCTGAAATTACATAAGACCTTGATATGCACCGCCATCGACCGGAATTGTGGTACCGGTTACATAGCTTGCGCGATCTGAGCACAGAAAAGCGATGAGCGCTGCCAGCTCTTTGGGCTCCCCCATCCGCTGCATCGGAATGCCGGCCACAATTTCTGCGCCTGCCCGTTCAGGGGTGACGCCCTGCTTATCGGCACGCGCCAGCAGCAGTTCTTGCACACGCTCGGTTTTTGTCCACCCGGGACAGACATTGTTAACCGTGATGCCGGTTGTCGCGACTTCGTCCGCGAGCGACTTGGCCAAGCCAACCAGGCCCGGCCTCAGCGTATTGGAAACCAGCAAACCGGAGATCGGTTGTTTTACGGAAATGCTCAAAATATTGACGACCCGGCCCCAATTGTTTTTTTTCATTTGTGGCAATACGCATCTTATCAAGCGGATCGTGCTCAACAGCGTTAACTCGACACCTGCGAGCCAGCGCTCATCCGAAATATCGTCAAAAAAGCCTGCAGGCGGACCGCCAGCATTGGTCACCAAAATATCGACCTGATTAAATTGCTGTTGAGCCTTTTTGATCAATTCATCGATCTGCCCGGTTTCACGCACATCTGCAACAAGCGGCAAGACTTCAGCACCGGTTGATTCGTGAATGCGCCGGGCCGCAGCTTCGATGTTGGATTTGCTCCGGCTACAGATGACAAGATTTGCACCTTCGCGGCCAAGCTCCTGTGCAGCCGCAAAACCAAGTCCCTGACTTGCTGCTGCCACCATCGCTGTTTTGCCTTTAAGACCAAAATCCATGTGAATACCTTACTTGATTTCCGGGCCCTTGATCCAATCGTACCCGATTTCAGGATCATCATGCGCGATCCGTCCTTCTTCATCCGGATCGTAAACGTTGCTGGTGATATAAAAAAGGTGGGTCACATCACCGAGCACTTTGCAGCCATGCGCCACGCCAGGTGGGATTTTCACAGCAGCTGCAGCATAATTCTCGCCCATAAAAATTTCCTGCAACTCTCCAAAAGTTGGCGAATCCTTGCGCAGGTCTTTCATCGCCAGGCGCAGATTGCCGACCGGCACATACCACCAATCAACCTGTGTTTTATGAATGTGCCATGCCTTGGCCACTCCCGGATACATCAGTGAGTGGCTGAACTGCCCGAATCCCTCACCAAAAAAATGATCCGTAACGCGGATGATTTCCCGAAAGAAGCCTCTCTCGTCAGGATGTGTAGTCAGTTCTTTGATTTCGACGCCAGCGATCATGCGGTACTCCTGATGAAAATTCGTATAAAACGCTCAGAAAATATAAAAAAACAAGTTAGCGTACAACAATTTTATGCATGAAAGCGCAAATTTGGCGGTTGAAAAGTTTAAAAAAACAAAATACTTACAGACTTTGCTTGAAAGCGGAACCATCGCGGCACGACTGTCCTTCACATTTCGCAAGATGCCCAATCTCTGTTCGAAGGCTCGAGCCTGCGCCTGGCTTCTGATAGGTGTTTGTGGCGGGAAAAGGATCGCAGCTGAAGCCGGGAGAGCGCTACTCCCGGCTTTGGATAACAACAATATAATACCAATCATCAAAATTGGCGAGGATATCTGAAAAGGCGCGCTCGGCCAGGCCACCAAACCACTCTTCAAATTGCTGCTTTTTGCGCGGTGATCGCAGCCCACCGTTCAGGTGCAAATAGAGCACAAATGCAGCGTAGTCATCCGAATCCGATTGTGGGCGAAACCCAAATTGGCTGGCCACATTATCTCTAACATTCGGATAATTTTTGGCAAAATCTTCACCAGCAATTTTATTTGCAGCCAAAATGCCTTGCACGCGTTTTTGCCATTCTTCGGACGCTTTAATCTGTTCAACGAGTGTTTGAGTTGCACGCGCCAAATCAACACCGCGTTCGGCAAACTGCTCCGAGCGGTACAGCACCAGCCCAGCAGCTCCGCTCGCGACAATCAAGTCTGCAATTGCATCGTATTCTGCTTCCGCCAGTTTGTTTGCAGAAGAATTCGCTATTTCGCCAGGCAAGCGCAAACCAATGCCGCTTTTTTTCCTTGCGGAGTCCGTTTTCACCTGACTCAGGCGCAATCCAGGGCCGGCCTGCGATTGTACCTGAGTCACAGGTGCAGGGGCGCTCGGCTCTGTTTGTTGTGCAGCAATGCGCTTAAATTCGTTTTGCAGGACATCTGCCCGCACAGCCTGATCGGCTGGTTGGAGTGGCTCTGGCATTTCATCTTCAATCGCAACTGTGTTTTGGTTGACGTAATCATTGAGATTGAAAATCTTGACTTCATTATTGTGAAAGACCTTTATCCATTTGACTTCACTGCGGCCAATATAATCGCCATAGTTATAGCGATCCTGGGCCAATGCAGGCTCAAAGTAGACAAACTCGCTATCAAATTCCAAAATTTCGCAAGGAATTTCAGTGCCGTCAATAAGGACCAATGCTTCTGAACTCGATACGCCGCCAGTTGTGCTGACACATGCAGAAAGCAGGCTCGCAGTAGCCACAAGCATCATCACAGCACTGATTCGACGAAGGCATCTTGACATGTTTGACTCCAAATATTTTTCGATGATCACTCGGCATGCCTGGATGGGAAAACATAAAAAATCGCAGGCAGAGCCGATGCTCCCCTGCGATCTAAATTTGGCAGAAATTTTCACAATGGCAACCTAAAAACGCACGGAAACGCTCGCAAAAATCTTGCTGACCGAAATGTCTTCGTTCAGGCTCGTCACAAAATCGTTCAGTCCTGCATTGTTTTCCGTCCAGCTTCCATAAACATAGGCCAAATCCAGCTTGACCTGCTTATCGAGCAGCAAACCGAGACCGAACGAATAGTATTCGCGGTCACCCTCGGTGTTGTTTTTATAAGGGGATGGATCGAGAAAGTACCCGGCGCGGACTTGCGTTGCCGTACCCGGAAGCGTCAGCTCCGCTCCCAAACGGATGCGCTGGGTCTCCTGATAGCGCTCTTCGATCAAATCATTCGCCTCATCCTGTGAGATATCAGCGATGGGGGGATCGGAGCGGTAGCTGAGTTGACTCCAGTCATTGTGCTCAATCTGTCCGGAGACGGTGACCAGGCCGGCGAGATTGAGCGCAGCACCAGCGGTGAACGTGAAGGGCGAGCGAATTTTGTACTCGGTCGTGCCCTCATCGCTATAAATCTCATCCGGACTATAAGTCTCATCCGGCTCGGCATCGAAGGTCGTCTTTTCGCGTGTTTCCCACTTCTCTGTTATCGTTAAAGTGGTTGGCGTTGCAATGGTTGCCGATAGCCTCAGGGCCTTGTTGACACGATACAGGCCTCCAAATGTCACATTGAAACCGTTAATTTCGCTGTTGATCTTGTCATCCCGCCGAAAATCGTTAAAAGTGTAAATACTATCAATATCATTTTCTACAAAGGTGAATTGGTAGTCATTATTGCCCGACCAGAAATTCATACCGATACCGGCGGAGAAATTGGGTGACAGATCAATCGCACCCGCAATCGTCCAGTTGTTCAGGCCGCCATCTTCGCGCTCTTTCCATGATTGGCTCACCGAATCATCCGGCAAAGAGTTGTATACATCAGAGAGCGCAAAATTGGAGCCGAAGGTCTTGACGCGATTGAATCCAAAGCTGAAGACCAGGCTGCCGCGATAGGTCGGCACAGGGTACGCAAAGCCCAGTTCGTTTAGTTTGGTAGAGTTCAAATCGACAACTGTGCTGGAGTCCAAGAAGCCAGCCGTGTTTTCGCGCGACAGCCGGCTCAGTCCGCCGGTAAACTCAAAGCGGCGAATTTGCGCCAATGCCGCCGGATTCCAGAAACTGGCGGTATAATCATCGCCAACTGCGCCATAAGCGCCACCCATAGCGATAGCCCGTGCCCCCACGCCGAACTGCAAACCATTGCGGAAAAACTCATCCTGCGCTTGCAGACTTCCCGCCATCAGCGCACAGACTCCTGCTGCAGTGAGCATGAGCTTTATTTTGCGATTCATTATTTGCTCCGTCCTGATGATCTAATTTTGAGATACCGATTCAACACTATAACATCCAATCATGTTCTCTCACAGCCTTCAGCGGTGCTTAATTTTTGCGGCGTCGGCTGGAAGAAGAACTTGAACCCTTGGAACTTGAGCTGGAACCTGAACTCGACTTGGAGACGCTGCTTCCTGAACTCTTGCTGCCGGAAGAATTCGAGCTTCTTACCCGCGAACTGCTGCTCGAACTTGGCTGGTTCGAACGCGAAGATGGCGCCACCGAAGGCGAGTTTTTACGCGAAGAGCGCTTGGTTCTTCTCGAAACGCTTGAGGATTTTTTCGAACTGCTGCTCGGTTTGCTTACAGAGCTACTGCTGCGCTTGGTCCGGCGACTCGAGACGCTGCTGCTGGAGCCAGACCTGCTTGTCGTGGCTTTGCTCACAGAGCTTGAGCCAGAATCCCGGCGAATTCGGCGCGAAGATGTGCCGGAAGTTGCGCTGCTGCCTTTTCGGACCGAAGAAGTCGTGATACCCGATCCGCCGGTTCTCGATGAACCCGTTCCCGTAAAATTTGTCACGCGGCGATCGTACGTGCGACGGCGTTCAAAATCCCGCTTTTTGATCGGAATGGTCGTAGAGGGAATGTAGTGACCTGCGTAGTACGGCCAATACATGCTATTGTAGTAGCCATAGTAGCTGTTGTATCCGAGATAATAGCGCGATGATGCATACCAATAAGGCCAACCGCTAAATGGATAGCTATAAAACGGATCATACCCAAACGAGAGATACAAGCCGCTACGGAATGGCCGGTAGCGATAATAGTCCCAGCGTGAATGATAGCCGAAACTCCAATAAGGATCCCAGAACGGATCATCGTAATAATAATAGCTGTGCACCGGATAGCCGCCATAGATATAAACATCGACATCACGCTCATCCTGATACTCGGCATTCTCGTCATAGTATTGCTCTTCGCCTTCGACATATTGTTCTTCGCCCTCCACGTATTCCTCGGGGGCTTGTGCGCTGTCTTCATCTGAAAGGCGCGGAGCGAGTTGTGTATAGCAGCCGGACATCGCAATCGCAAATGAAAAGGCAATTGCTAAATTGAAGTAAAATTTTGCTTTTAACATGCTGCTTCTCCATCCTGTTTTGCTGTGAAAACTGTGATCTCGAAACTATAAACGACCTAAAATCTAAAATGCTCCGTAAAATCTCTGCATATTAAAATAGCAAAGCCTGTACCAGCTTAGATACAGCAAGCATTTTTTTCGTGTGAGGCCAAATTTCCTTTGCAGCCGAAAAACGGCTTTCTCATTTATACCGATGAACGTGTCATTCTGCACACTTGAAAACTTGGTTTACACCATTTTTAATTTGCCAGATTAAAGCGATATGGCATCACCAACCAGTCTTTTTGGGCTTTGCCATTCACTTTGGCGGGAATAAAGCGGCTGGCCAAGGCGGCTTTGATCGCCGATTGCGCACATAGCTCGCTACCGGTGGTGTTTTCAACCACAACCGCATCGATCACATTACCTGATGCATCGATTTGAATGCTGACTTTGACCTCGCCTTTAATGCCCTTCTTTTTCTCTTTCTGTGGCAGCTCTGGAATTACCCATGAGATAGGTCGCGGTGGCACACGCACCACAGCACCCACGCCCTCATTTCCAAGTCCGCCACCACCATCATCGCCATTTTGTGCGAAAAAGTCAAATTCAATCGGCTCGATGGTTTCCTCTTCAGGGATGGTCTCGCTATCTGACGGAATGGGAACAGCTGGCTTGGGTGGCGGGGGCTTCTTCTTGCCTTGCTGTGTAATCGGTATGTCTTCCACTGCAACCATAGGTATCTCAACGCTCGCCTTGAATGGCGCAATCGCATCGATCTCTGCTGCAAGCCGAATCGCGATGATCGCTAAAATGAGCGTGATAATGGTTGCGATATCCCGATATTTGGGATAATTGTTTCTAAGGGGATTATTTGTAAACATGCACTATCTTTTCAAGCCGCTGACTGCATTCCATTCGTCCTTGCAGTCTATTTAATAGCTGTCACGCGCAAAAGTTTCCTAAGCGAATGCCAGGAGTTGCTTTAGATCATACCGAGTGCTGAAGTCCGCAGCCAACCAACTTTCCCATCCTGCAACCGGATTTTCGCCCAGGTATCGGCACTTTGCTCTATGCGCACTTTAGTACCCTCATGCAACTCGAAAACTTCAGTCGAATTGGTCGTCGGCGAACTGCTTACACTCACCTTTTGCTGCAGTACAATCGCATAGGCTTCCGTCTCAAATTTGTACCAGCGATACCCAAACCAAATGGTTGCAACAGCCAAAACAGGTATTAAAAATTGCCGCAGCATCCGCACACTGCTGCTTGTTGCCATTTCTTGTTTGAGATTTTGCAATGAAACGATAATTAGCAAGCAGGCATACAAGCCAATGGTCAGCCAGACCAAAGTCGAAAGGGAAAGCGCATTCACTATTGTTTCAATCCACTGTATCCACTCGGCTTTTGGTGGCTCTGGAATACGATCAACGGTCGAAAGATTGGCAAGTTGCAAATTGAAGCGAATATCCTGATTTTCACTGTTTAATTTAAGTGCACGTTCATAGTTGAGAATTGCGTTGCCTGTTTGGTTCAGTTTGTAATAGGTGTTGCCGAGGTTGAAATAAAGCTGCCAGCTCTCTTTACCATCAGACAAAATACCCTCATAAACTTCGACCGCCTTGGCGTACTCACCTTGCTCGTAAAGCTGATTGGCCTGATGAAACTGTGATTGTGATTCATCGCTGTGCGCAGCGCCGGCGACAAGCAGCAACACAGCAATCAGTGTGAGTCCCATCTTTTTCATAACGCCTTCTCCAAATCGGCCAGCAGGTCTTTTACTTTTGTGTAGAATTGCGGCAGTGCCTCGATCGGCGCTCCGGTGCTCGCAAAACGGCGAAAATCGCACTCAGTCAACAATTTTTGGTACAATTCAATGCTCTGATCGGAAACATGCCTCTGCTTGAGCCTGGCCACCAACTCATCCGTAATCAAAGCAGCATCATCGACATTGAGCTTGTTCCCGACAAATTTTGTGAGCGCGTTGGCACACTCGCTATAAAACCGTGCAACATCATTGGCCGTCATAGCGCTCCTGGCTTCTTTGAGCTGCTTTTGTGCAACTTTTTGTGCCTTGCGGCTACGTGCATAGGCAACGTTCGTACTCAAACGATCCTGATGTGAGCGGTAATAAAAGCTGGTCAGGAACAGCGCCATCGGTGCGATCAATGCAACCCAAAACAGCGGCAAATGGTAGAACTTTTGGCCAATTATATCGAATGAGCCCACCACTTTTTCGATATAACGGATGTCCTCGCCAATCAGCTTCACTTCTTCTTTCGAAAAACCACTGCCGACACTGGAGGCCACCTTATCGCCCTGCTCGATGGTGAGTGTAATGGGCTTCGTGGTAATGGTTCGATATTTTTGTTGCTGCGGATCAAAATAGGAAAAGCTTGCGGCCGGAATTTCATACGCTCCAGCACGCCTTGGAATCAACAAAAATTCATACGTTTTGCTACCACTGATACGACTATTGCTCCGGTCAACAGACTCGGAAACTTTGGGATCGTAGACTTCGAATGCATCCGGGAAACGAAGCTGTGGTTGTTCTAAAATTTTGATATTGCCGGCACCCGAAATGGTCAGCTTCAATGAGATCGCTTCGTTGGTTTTGGCAGCGTTGCGATCCACTTTGGCTGCCATATTAAACTGTCCGACCGCTCCGCTGAAATCTACTGGCCTGCCTGCTTCCGGGAACGGTAAAACTTCAATCGCAACTGGTTCGCTTTGCACGGACTGTGCGACGTTGCGTCCGAAAAACGGATCATCGAAAAAGGAGTCGAATATATCGCGACGTCCGCGGCGCTCGCGCACACGCACACTCGCTTCCAGTCCCTGGGCGGGAATGGTTTTCTCGCCAGCACTGGTTGGGAACAGCGCAACTTTTTTAATGGTCGCCACACGATACTGAACACCATTCAAGACTTCCGTGCCGACCTGTGGCTGCTCGAATCCGGGAAAATCTTCCGCCCAGAAGTCACCGTAATTCGGCTGGCTGGTGAACGCGTAGTTCGTCACTTGAACACGAAAATAGAGCCGGTAATCGACAATCACAGGTTCGTTGCGATACACGCGTTTTTTGTTGACTTCAGCGCGCAGAAACAGATTTTCAGCATTTGCTGCATTCGGCTCAGCCTGCCCACTGCCCTGCTGATTCGGTGTGGATGTTGCATCACTAACTACTTCAACTTCGATCGGTTTACTGCTAAAAACCTGATCTTTATACTTCACTGTCACCGGCCCGATGCTAAACGAGCCGAGTTTTTGGGCAAGGTAATAATATGAATACCCCTTGGTGACATTCATCGAGCCATTGATGATTTGAATATTCTGCGAGCTGCTGCTACCCCGGTAAACGGCAAAAGTCCCCATATCCGGCAGCTCTGGCTCCGCAGCGGAATTCGCATCCTTGCCGCTGACTTCGACTTTGAGTTCAAAACGCTGATTTTGCGAAATCTGTGTGCGGTCGACCGAGGTGGTCACAACAATATCGGGCGTCTGCGCAATAGCGGCGGCGCTGCTAAAAAGCAGCAGACCGATCACAGGCAAAATTGCCCACAGCACCGGCAGATTTTTTAAACGTTTCATTTTTCCATCTTTTTCTTGCACGAGCATCCTGCCTACCAATCTTTCGCGGAGCGTTTTACACCGGACGCTTTCTTCTTCAGATTCTGCAACTCTTTCTTTTCCTGATTTTCCAGAGCACTCAAAATCCGTTCGGCATCTTCCTTTGAAATTTCCTGCTGATTTTCTGCAGGTTGTGGTTGCTGTTGTTGCTGTTCCTGTTCCTGCGGCTTTTGATTTTCATTTGGGCTCTGTTCCTGCTTTTCCTGTTCTTCCTGCTGCTCTTGTTGCTGTTGCTGCTCTTGTTGTTGTTGCTGCTCCTGCTCCTGTTGTTCTTGCTCGCTTTGCTCTTGCTGCTGTTCACCTTGCTGAGGCTGTTGATTTTTCAGCGCTTCCTGAATTTTTTGCAGCAACGCATTCAATTGCGGATCAGTCGGATTTTGCTCGAGTCCGGCCTGTACTTCACGAAGTGCTTCCAGCAGCTTGCCGTTGATATAGTAATTGGCGCCATTATGGAAATGCTCAACGCCACTTGTTTTTGCAAATGCGACCAGGCATGCCAACAGCACGCCAGTGACTACAAATAGACTCAGAAACTTTTTCATGGCATCCCCTCTATTGTCCTTGAATGGTGACGATATCTTTGATCCGGTCAATAAAATCCTGAAAGGCGGCGACCGTTTCATCTTCCTGCAGGCCGCGCTCCATCAAATCGTAGGCACGTTTGTATTCACGCCGTGCCACCAGCGCCTCAGCTTGCGCACGCAACCGCTTGGCATTTTCCGATGGCACGATTTTTTTCTGCTGCTGATCCTGTTGCTGCTGTTGTCCCTGATCTTCTTTGTCAGAATTTTGCTTCAACTTTGCGCGCACATACTCAAGATTGTATTTGGCGTCTTCGTCATTTGGATCGATTTTGAGCGCTTCTTTGTAAGCCAAGATGCTTTCAGGCAACTTCTGTAAGCGAAACAACGTGTTGCCCAAATTATAATAAGCCCTGGCTTGCAAAAGTGGATCATCGCTGTTTTTGGTCACTTCGTCAAAAAGCTTGATTGCTTCTTCGTAGTCTTTTTTTTCATGCAACGTATTGGCAATGTTGTAATCGATCAGAGGTGAGGTCGGCTCATCAAGTTTCGCGTCGCGATAGGCATTGTTGGCTTCATCGAACTTGCCATCCGCAAAAAACTCATTGCCTTTTTGCACTTTTGCCCGGCCGCTGCCCTGTGCTGCGGCGAAATCCGTTAACACCAAAACAGCGCCAAGTGCTAAAAAGACGGTCAATACCCTGCGTATCTCCATCGCTGCCAGCATCAGACGAACCTGCCTTTCCAGGATTCTTCCATCTTTTTGCGCTCGGGAAAGACGATTTCCAGAATCAAAAACAGAATTGAAATAGCCAGAAAAAATTGATAGCGGTCTTCGTATTGCGTGAAGCGCACCGCACCGAGCTCCTTTTTCTCCATCCCGGATATTTCTTCATAGATTTTTTCCAGCTCCTGCTCAGCACCTGTAGCGCGATAATACTTGCCGCCAGTTTGCAGCGCGATCTTTTCAAGACTGACTTCATCCAGCTTGGTCATAACGACTTCACCGCTGCGATCCTGTTTAAAACCGGCTTGCCGTCCGTATTCATCAAAAACAGGAATCGGCACGCCCTCCGGCGAACCGATGCCAACGGTATAGACAACCACGCCCTCACGCTCAGCTTGTTCGATGAGAGGCTCGATCTTGCCGCCATGATTTTCGCCGTCGGTGATTAAAATCAGCACCTTGTATTTGCGCTCTGCCGATTCGAACGCCCGCATCGAAACCTCCATCGCGCGGTCGATGGCGGTACCGGGATCGGGAATGACGCCCGGTTCCAGCGCGTCGAGGAAAAGCTTGGCCGCACCGTAGTCGAGTGTGAGCGGGCAGTGCATAAACGCATCGCCGGCAAATGCAACAATACCGACGCGATCGCCGCGCAACTGCTTGAGCAGTTCACCGACTTCATGCTTGGCTTTTTCCAGCCGGGTTGGCGGCACATCTTTGGCGTTCATCGAGAGTGAAACATCGACAGCCACAACAACATCCACGCCCTCGCGCTGCACTTCTTCCAGCCGCGTGCCGATCTGCGGGCGAGCCAGTGCGATAATGAGAAAAAGCAGTGAAACCAGCAAAAAGGCGACTTTCAAGTATTGGCGTTTTCGGCTCAAACCAGCAGTGAGCTTCTGCACCAACTCGAGATTGCCGAACTTTGCCAGGGCATTCTTTTTCCAGCGAAAGACCAAATAAAAAAAGACGATACCGGCCGGAATCAGAATCAAGCTGTATAGTGCAACTGGATTAGCAAATCGAATCATAATCAGGGAATCTTCCGAAATCTTGTATTCGTTAAAACGACCTCAAAAACCAAAACAGCCATCGCTGCCCACAGCCAGTTGACGAATAACTCGCTATATCGGGTGTACTCTTTGACCTCAATTTTGGTCTTTTCGAGCTGATCGATCTCGACGAAAATCTTTTCGAGGCTTTCGCGATCAGTGGCGCGGAAATACTGACCATCGGTGATTTGTGCGACCTGCTGCAGCACGTCTTCGTCAATGTCGACCGGCATTTTGACATAACGTTTGCCGAAAAACGGATCATCGACCGGGTACAGCGCCTCACCGCGGGTGCCGACGCCAACCGTGTAAATCCGTACATTCATTGCCTTGGCGACTTTCGCTGCCGTCACCGGATCGATCTCGCCGCGGTTGTTGCGGCCATCGGTCAGCAAAATGACAACTTTGCTTTTCGCCTCACTGTCTTTCAAGCGACTGGTGGCGTTGGCAATCGCCAGGCCAATGGCAGTGCCATCCTCAATCTGGCCAACGTTGATATCTTTCATAAAATTCAACAAGATGCCGTAGTCCAGGGTCAACGGACATTGGGTAAAACTTTTTCCGGCAAAAACCACCATGCCGATGCGATCATTCTGCCGCCCGCTGACAAAATCGGATGCGACTTCTTTTGCAGCGGCAATGCGATTTTTCGGCTTAAAATCTTCAGCGAGCATGCTGCTGGAGGTGTCCAACGCCAGCACAATGTCGACGCCTTCGGTGATGACCTCTTCTTCGGTGTGGCCGCTTTGTGGACGCGCCAAAGCCACGATCGCCAGTGCCAGGGCCAGAAGTCGCAGAAAAATCATGCTGCGGCGCCACAGATGGCTCCTGGGCTTGCTCAGTTTTCCAAACAACCCGACGTTCGAATAGCGAATTGAAGTCGTCCGCACTTTAAATCTTTTAAAATGCCACCACGCAAAAACCGGAATAAACAGCAAAAGCAACAAAAACTCGGGATGAGCAAATCGCATCATTCGGTAGTGGCCTCCTGCATCTTCGTTTGCACCGGCACAGAAGAATCGCCATTACCGGCCGCAGCGATTCCCGTTGCTGGCTCTTCGGTAGCCGGTGGCGGTTTGGTCGCTTTGACGTAGTCGTATACTTTGGCCATCGCTGCAACGCTCTCTTCCCTGCTCGATTGATACTTTGCAAACTTGGCCAAATCGCAAATATCCAGTGTTTCCTGCAACAAAGTTGCATGCGGGTGCGCCTGCCGTTTGCCTGCGAGGTGATCAACAATTTCAAAGGTGGTTTTTTCCATGGCATCGAATCCAAAAATGCCAGCGAGGTAGTGCCGAAAGATGTCAGACAATTCGGAGTAGTAGGTTTTGACCTCACCTTTTTCAAACAAGGCAGCTTGCTCCAGGGCGCGTAATCGTTCGAAAGCGATTTCATGCGGCGGCCGTGGTGGTGGCGCAGGTTTGGAAAAAAAGGACTCTCCCTTTTTGCGAAATTTGAAGTGCCAGATCAGTGCAGCAATGATCAGCAGCGCCAGCAAACCGAGTGCGCCATACAACGCAATGATGCGCCAGTCGCGCGGCAACTCAACTTGCGGCTTCAAACCTCGAATATCGCCTTCTTCGCTCGGCAGCAGCGACTTCACGTAAATTTCCAGCGGCTCGGTTTGAATTTGCTCAAGGCTGCTGTCACTCGCGGACAGGGCATATTCGAGAATAACCGGCGGAATGATATAGGCGCCAGTGTCAAAGGTCGAAATCGTATATTCGGTCTCCTCGACGATCAGGCCATCCTGTTGCCGCGGTTCCTTTACCTGGTAGTCGCGAATCTCGAAAGCGCCCAAATTGCTGGCAAGCGATGGCCACATTACCTGCACATCTTCCGAGTGGGTGACCATCACCCGGTACGAAATCAGATCGCCGATGTTGATCGTGCTTTTATCAACCTGTGAGTCAACGCTGATTTGTCCGTTTTGCTGCGCATGTAGACCAGCAAGCGGCATATACAGCAGCCCCATAAAAGCGCTGAGCAAATTGCGCTTGAGGGCATTTATAGAGAGTTTTCGATTCATAGTTAAAAATCGCTGAGCAGGTACTTTGTCGGCATTTTGCCGCTCTATAGCCTTTTGAATTACTGAATTTTATCCTCAAAAATTTTGACATTTTCGGCTCGCATCATGCGATCAACCAGTCGCTGGTAAACCGCCTGCTGCTTCGACCGGATCAGATCCTGGGTAACCTGCTGGCGCGCTTCATCAAAAGTGAGCTGGCGAGCAGTCTGGGTTGAATCGCCCTCGGTCATGTATTTTGATTGATTGGCACGAAAATAGATATGCAAGTCTTCTTCTTCAAAGTCGACATTGCTCGAAAGCTCTTCCTGTAAAAGCTTCTGCACCATAAAGTTCTTTTTTGCCTGATAGGCCGCTTCAATCACTTCCGGATCGCGCTCGAGCCCTTTGCGCTTGGCAGTATTGTACAGCAGCTCTGTTGCAATATATTGCTTTAAAAACTCAATTTTTTTGGACTGATCCTTGATTTGTGCCAGCACAAATGGCGGCAAACTCTTCATTTCATATTCGAGATCGCCGGTGGTGATTTCACGGTCGCCGATCATGGCAATCACTTCCCCGGGTCGTTTTTTTTGCACTTGTGATTCGTCCAAAAACGAGGCTTCCTGCAAAGCCTGCTGTGCATCCGAGCTGCGCTGCAAACGCTCCAGGCACTCAACGATGCGTTTTTCAGATTCATCGACCACATCGCTTTCCGGGTATAGCAATTTAATGCGCTCGTAATAGGCCATGGCGTTTTCGTAATCATTCAGACGGTCGAAATAGATGTTTGCAATCGTGTAGCTGATATTGGCCTGCTCGGTTTCCGAAAGCGAATAGTGCTCGAGATAGTTCTCATATTGCGCAATGCTTTGTGGATAAAGCTCGCGATTATAGTACGCATTGGCAAGACTTCGAATTTTCTCTTCGGACAGATTTGGCTGATTTTGCTGGCAGGCTTGCAAAAAAGCGCCAACTGCAAAAATCAGTACCAGCCATCTTTTTGACATGACTCTTTCCTATCTTAAATCGTTGGATCGTGAATGAATTTTCGATCAAATTTTTTCGCTCACCTCAGGCGTGCTTTGCTTTTGCAGCCGACCGCAAACGCATGTGGACTAGCGAAAACGCTTTGCGCGCTCGCGGAAGAACCGGATCAGCGGCTCCGCATACGGCTTGTCGGTTTCGATATCGATGCGGTCAACATTGATGCTACGCAGCACTTTTTCACGCGCCGTGCGGTCCTGGTTGGCGTTTTCTAAAAAGCCCGACCGCAAGCTCGCATCTGCTGTGTCAATTAATATTGTTTCGCCTGTCTCTGCATCCTGCAATTCGATAAAGCCAACATTGGGCAGCTCGATTTCACGTGGGTCGGTGATCGTAATGGCGATCAGATCGTGCTTGCGGCTGGCGATACGCAGCGATTGTTGATAATCTTCATCCTGAAAATCGGAAATCAGGAACACGACTGAGCGCCGCGTGATCAGCCGGCTGAGATACTCCAGAGCCATTGACATGTCGGTTTTGGTGCCGGTGGGCTTATGATACAGCAACTCACGAATAACACGCAACACATGCTTTTTGCCCTTTTTGGGCGGCACGAAAATCTCAATTTTGTCAGTAAAAATAATCAAGCCGACTTTGTCGTTATTTTTGATGGCAGAAAAAGCCAGGAGCGCGCAAATCTCTGCAGCGATTTCACCCTTCATCTGCTTTTGGGTGCCGAAGTCCGCAGAGCGGCTGGCATCAACCAGCAACATGACTGTCAGTTCGCGCTCCTCGTCGAACACTTTGACGAACGGATGCCCCATGCGTGCGCTGACATTCCAGTCGATTGTGCGTATATCGTCACCAAACTGATACTCTCGCACTTCGGCAAACTCCATCCCACGGCCTTTGAAAACGGAGTGATACTCGCCCGAGAACACGTCGTTGACCAAGCCGCGTGTTTGAATTTCGATGCTTTTGACTTTTTTAAGAACTTCCTTCGGAATCATGGCACTTCGACCTTTGCCAGGATTTTGCGTACCACATCTTCCGGAGTGATTTCTTCAGCTTCCGCCTCATAGGTTACCAGGACTCTGTGGCGCAGCACGTCCATGCAAATGGCGCGCACGTCATCCGGTGTCACGTAGCCGCGACCACGCAGCAAGGCATGCGCACGTGCCGCTTGCAGCAAAAAGATCGATGCACGCGGGCTGGCGCCAAACGCGATCAACTGACCGACGTCATTCAGACCGTAGCGTTCCGGCTCTCGGGTGGCAAAAACGATATCGACAATGTAATTTTCGATTTTGCTGTCAACATAAATTTCGGTGACAGTTTGGCGTGCTTTAATAATTTCTTTTGGTGTGATGATCGCATCCACTTTTGGAGCAGAGCCGGTGGTCATGCGGCGCATGATCTCCAACTCCTCATCACGCGAAGGGTAGCCGACCGAAAGCTTCAACATGAACCGGTCGACTTGCGCTTCCGGGAGCGGATAGGTCCCCTCCTGCTCGATCGGATTTTGCGTCGCGAGTACGAGAAATGGATCATCCAGCTTGTAGGTCTTGTCGCCGATCGTCACCTGGCGCTCCATCATTGCTTCAAGCAGGGCAGACTGGACTTTGGCGGGAGATCGGTTGATTTCGTCGGCGAGCAGCATATTGCAGAAAATCGGGCCACGCTTGGTGGTAAAATCGCCGCTTTTTTGATCGTAAATCAGCGTACCGATCAAATCGGCTGGCAACAAATCCGGCGTAAATTGAATACGCTGAAACTTGGTTTTAATGGCATTCGAAAGCGTGTTGACGGTCATTGTCTTCGCCAATCCCGGCACACCTTCCAGCAAAACATGACCGTTCGCAAGCAGACCGATCATCAGGCGCTCGATCATATATTTTTGGCCAACGATCACTTTGCCGACTTCATCTGTCAACCGTTGAACAAATTCGCTTTCCTGTTTGACTTTCTCATTCAGGGCCTGAATATCAACGTTCATTTCACCTCCGTTTGAATTCGCGCATCAAATTATCTCAGCTTTGCTCTGCATTATTTTTTGCTTGAATGGGTTCTTGCAGCAGGGTTTCGAAAAGAGAAAACAGGCGGTTTAGTTGGCTCGGATCGCCAGAGCCGCCAGAAAATTTTTGTACATCACAGGCTTGCAGAATTTCCTGCACAGATGTGATTTTTGACATTTCAATCTGCTGAGAATGCAGTTGCTGCAGCAGTTCTTCTGTGGTTGCTACGCGGGTTTCAATGGCCATCGACTGATGCAAATAGCCGCGCAGTAGCTGCGCAATGTTTTGATATTGTTCGGAAAGATTACCAGCATGCACATCCACCTCCTGCCGCAAACGACTTGTAAATTGCTGCTCCAATGTTTGCTGCGCTTCCGATTCGGCCGCCACTTGTTTACGATTCTTTTTGCGATCATTGCTCCACAAAATTGCCGCGACAGCACCGAGCAATGCCAGCAAGCCAGCAACAGCAATGGGCAAACTGTCGTTGCTCATCGGGCCGGCGATTGGATCGACGACCTGCAGTGATAACCTTGGCGCTTCCAGGATATGGCTTTGGCCAACGGAATCGCTGTAGTGCAGACGCATTTCATCAATGTATGCCATGCCGTAGGTTTCGCCTTGCAAGGTATATTCATAAATGCGACGGGTGACAAGCGTTTGGTTTTCTTTCAAAACTTGATTGGAAGTCGCCGTCTCGACCAATTGGAGGTTGGTTAATTTAGGTTCATCAATCGAGTCAATGGTGAAATCACCGCTTTTTGCCAACCAACGCGCTTCCACAGTCAGCTTAACCGTCCCATTGAGTGGCACGCGCTCTGAGGCGAGCCGAGCTTGCAAAGTAACACTGCTTTCCTGTTGAGAAAACACCATGTGCGGCACAAAAAGCGCAATCGTCAAAGCGAATTTCATCATTTTTGATGTACTCACCAAGCAAGGTTCCCTATCGTGATTTCTGATTCGAGAGATTCATAAAAAAGCCGTAAGTGCTTATTTCAGTTGTTCATGGCTGAAAAAGTCGTACGGCTAAAGAATGGACGAACACAACTGGCAAAAGTTTTACTGCTCGATGGTTTGTTTAGACTCCGGGCTCTCCTGGCTGGGCAGCAATCGAATCTGGCTGATATCTTTGCCGAGATTTTCAAGTTCCCACGCTACATCGTCAGCCAGTTCATTATTAGGAAAGGCTTCCAGAAATTTTTCGTATTCCCGGCGCGCATTGTCATATTCATGCAAATCGTTTGCATAGATGTATCCGGTCATAAATTGGCATTGTGCGACCAGACTTGAATCGGCCGCATAATCATTTTGGATTGCCTGATAAATTTCGATTGCTTTGCGATAATCCTTCGCACTGCCGACATAAAGAATCGCCAGCTCTTTCATCATGCTGGCGCGTTTTGGGCTTTCAGGAAATTTTTCGATGAAAGCCTCCATCGTCTTGGTCGCATCAACCAGTTTTTCTTCGCTTTTCAATTTATCGATTTCTTGCAGCAGCTCTTCTTCAGTTCGGGAGTCACCGCAGGCCCAAAACTGGCCAATTAATATCATGGTCAAAATCAAAAAAGGAGTGAACCTTTTCATGTACAGCCTCCACTCATTCCAGTTGAACAGGTTATTTTGAGTGCATTGCAAAAACGTAAAACAAGCTATTTTATAAAGATTTGAAAGGTAATACAAAAGAACCACTTAAGCAAGGAAAATCAAGGCAAGAACAGATGAATGAAATCGCCCTAAACAACAAAAAGGCAAGGGAGTTACATCCCTTGCCTTTTATTTTTAGAATGCAAAGAAGGAGACAAAATTACTTTTTATCTTTGTCATCGTCGACAACTTCGAACTCAGCTTCCTGAACATTCTCATCTTCGGATTGCTGTTGCGCTTGTTCACCTTGTGACTGATTTTCACCAGCAGCACTTTGTTGATAAATTTTGCTGGAAATATCATTCCATACCGAACTCAGCGCTTCGGAGGCCGACTGAATTTCGTCGACCTTTTCGCCTTTGATCGCCTCTTTTAATCGACCGACAGCCGCTTCCAGCTTGTTTTTGCTCTCAGAGTCGATTTTATCACCGAGATCTTTCAGGTTTTTCTCGGTCTGATAAACGAGTTGATCAGCGCGGTTAACCGTTTCCGCTTTTTCGCGGCGCTGCTTGTCCTCAGATGCGTGCTTCTTGGCATCATCCTGCATTTTATCGATTTCTTCCTTCGACAATCCGGTTGACGCCTCGATGCGAATGTTCTGCTCTTTTGCGGTTGCTTTGTCTTTCGCCGAGACGTTGAGGATACCGTTCGCATCAATATCGAAAGTTACCTCAATTTGTGGAACACCGCGCGGTGCAGGCGGGATACCATCCAAAATGAATTTTCCGAGCGTGCGGTTATCAACAGCCATCTCGCGCTCGCCTTGTAATACGTGAATTTCCACGCTGGTTTGGCTGTCTGCAGCCGTGCTAAACACTTCCGATTTTCGAGTCGGAATCGTCGTGTTGCGCTCGATCAGTTTGGTGGTCACGCCACCCAGTGTTTCGATCCCTAACGACAATGGGGTCACGTCCAACAGCAGCACGTCCTTCACATCGCCGGCAAGGACACCGCCCTGAATGGCGGCGCCAACAGCAACCACTTCATCGGGATTAACGCCGCGGTGCGGATCGCGCTTGAACAAATCTTTTACGATTTGCTGGACTTTTGGCATTCTCGTGCTGCCGCCGACCAACACGACTTCATCAATTTCGTTGGTGTTCAGTCCCGCATCCTTTATCGCCGCTTCACATGGCCCAACCAAACGATCAAACAAATCATCGCAGAGTTGTTCAAATTTTGAGCGGCTGAGAGTTAGCGTTAGATGCTTCGGACCAGAATCGGTAGCAGTGATAAAAGGAAGATTGATTTCTGTTTGCGAAGTCGATGACAGTTCGCATTTAGCTTTTTCTGCCGCTTCCTTTAAACGCTGCAGGGCCATGGGATCTTTTGCGAGGTCAACCCCTTCCTGCTTTTTGAACTCAGAAACCAGCCAATCGATCACGCGTTGATCGAAATCATCGCCACCCAGGTGGGTATCGCCATTGGTCGATTTTACTTCAAACACACCGTCTCCAATTTCCAATATCGAAATATCGAATGTGCCGCCACCAAGGTCAAATACGGCCACCACTTCGTCGCTCTTGCGATCTAAACCATAAGCCAGCGATGCAGCAGTCGGTTCATTAATGATGCGTTTGACCGTCAGCCCTGCAATTTCTCCAGCTTCTTTGGTCGCCTGGCGCTGGCTGTCATTAAAATAGGCTGGTACCGTAATAACCGCTTCAGTAACTTTTTCACCGAGATAGTCTTCAGCAGTTTGACGCATCTTCTGCAATATCATTGCAGAGATTTCCTGTGGTGAATAGGTCTTGTCATCAATTTCAACCACAGAGACATTGTTCGCGCCTTTTTTCACTTTGTAAGGCACTTCGGTAATCTCAGTACCGCTTTCGTCAAACCGTCTGCCCATGAAACGTTTGATCGAAAAAATTGTATGCTGCGGATTGGTAATAGCCTGACGCTTAGCGACCTGGCCCACCAGGCGTTCGCCATTTTTGGTAAAAGCGACCACTGAGGGTGTGGTGCGCGTTCCTTCTGAATTTGGGATGACCACGGGCTCGCCGCCTTCCATCACGGCCACACATGAATTCGTTGTTCCCAAATCGATACCGATAATTTTTCCCATAGTTTAACTCCTGTCGTTTATATAAATGAGATGATTTTATTGGCAACACTCATTTTTTCGTTCCTGAACGCAACATTAATGCCAAGAAATTCGCAACTCTTCAAGTACCTGTTTTAATTAATCTTACGGGAAACCATATAAAAACATGATCACAGTATTTCTGGCACATTTTCAGGTTTATGCCAATATGACATCCCTTTTTGGCGGATTTAATGCGAGGGCAGAGGGTTCGCAAATGCAGATCGTATCAGAGAGGTTGGCAGAACAGTTTAATAAAAATTCGATATCTCATTCGTGACTAAACGACCTTAATGTATTGGTCGCCTTCAACACCGTTCGCTGTGATTCCCATCCTGGCCAAGCGAATCGTTGTTCCTTTTTCCGTCCCTGGCTTGATGTACAGATCGATTTTTTTCCCTGTAATCGTGCTCACCCGAATCCGCGCTCCCTTCTGCAATTGCGCATCTTCGAGCGGCACTTCACAAAAAATGTCGTTGCCCTGGCGGCTAAAAAACTTGTGTGGTTTTACACGGATGGATACGATCAAATCGGATGCCATTCCGTTCTGGCTGGTCTCAATTGGAATACGGCTTAGCTTTAATTTATGGCCATCTTCAACGCCTGCCGGGATTTTAATCTTAATCTTTTTAAAATCGCGAATTTTTCCTGACGTCTGGCAAACGGGGCAATCTCTGCCACTCTGGTAGCCTGCGCCTTTGCAAAAATCGCATTTTTTGTTTGTTGATATTTGCAGGTATTTTTCAGTGCCCGCGAGTGACTCATTGAAGTTAATCGAAATTTCGGCAGTGTGAATCTTGGGCCTGGTCGTCTGGCCATTTCGGTGCATCGATGCTTTTTGCGCATGATCGATGCCAAAAATCTCCTTTAAGATATCACCAAAGGAAAAATGTCCATTAGAAGAAAACTCGCTGCGCTCAAAAGGCCAGCCTGCTTGTTGTCCATAGCCGCTGCGGTGATGCGATGCGAACCAATCATTCTGACCGGCAACATAGCCATATTTTTTGAGTTGATCATATTTTCTGCGTTTTTCACTGCTTTTCAAAATATCATAGGCTTCAGAAATTTCTTTAAATTTCCTTTCAGCTTCGACATTTCCAGAGTTGGTATCCGGATGAAATTTCTTGGCTAATTCGCGGTAGGCACGCTTGATTTCCTGTGGCGAAGCACTATCCGAAACGCCTAAAATATGATAATAGTCTTTTTGTTGCATACAGCTTCAGAAATGAAGGAATTTAGAGAGGCTATATATTGTATTCTGGCATTATGAGGGCAATTTCTGTCATTTCGACATAAATTATCCGTTTTTACACAAGTTTATTATATACGCAATTTATGTACCATAAGCAGAAAACACGAATTTATTTATATGAAAAGCCGCAAAAATCGGGGAAAATCAATTCAATTGGTCGCTGCGATCAAAGTCATGTTTTCTGAAAGTCGGAATTTTACGAGAAGAATGGCACGCAAAACAGGATGGAACTATTTGAGGAATTTTGTCAGGATTAGTTGATTGCCGTGCACATCATCTGCGTTGTAAGTTACATCGTCCATGGACCTTTCTATGATATGAAGGCCAAATCCACCTGTTTGTCGCTTTTCAACAGCAGCTTCAACATCGTACTCTTTCGGCTTACGTTTTTCATAACTCAGGCCATGGTCTTGAATGATGATCTTAAATTCTTTGTCCGTGTATTCAACCCACACTTCGATCCAATTGTCGGGCCGCGAGTGATAGGCATGTTCAATGACATTCAGGCACGCCTCATAAACTGCAATTTTCGATTTGATGATCTGCTTCTCATCCATGCCTGCAGCGCGCGAATGGTCGACGATAAAATCGCAAATTTTATACAGATTTGAAGCGATGCTTTCCGTTTTAAAATAATGCTTTTGCAAGCGATTATTAGATGTTGATTCTTTGTAAGGTCGAATATTGGGTTTGAACTCTTTGCGAATTGGGAGTTCTGCCTTTTCAAGTTCGGCAGTATCTTCAGTATATTCGCGTTGCGATTTTATATTTGAGGAAGAGTGCGGTATATTTTTTGATGTGGATTCAACAATCGGAGGCTCTGCTATATCAACACGTTTCCACAGATCATCACTATCATTCGTCGAAAAGGTTTTTGGGGATACACCTAATTCTCTATATGCCTCCCCGGCATCTTCGTTAAACTCGAGATAACTCAATGGACTGAACGTCACAAAATTGTTGCGTGTACTGTCTTTGGCGGAGATGATGCGGACGTCTCCACCAAGATTGCGGGCGCGGAATGTTGCGCTGATGACAAAAGCAATTAGCATTGTAGAAGGGAACGACATGTTGGTAAAGTCTAAAATCCACTTCATCCTCCCCCTCGCCAACTCGGTACTGAAGAATTGTGCCAATTCGGCCGTCAACTCCTGAGTAGGTGCGTTTTCACCGAATGAAATCTGAACGACGTCCTTTTCTGGGCCTAAAAACGCAAAGCTAAAGTTCTTCATACCCATCTTCATTTTGCACAACAGGTGATCACGAAACGGTATTTTTTCAAAAAATTCTAAGAATCAGAGCACAAATATAAAACATAGGGACTGTTTCTCTTGCTTGAACCGAGCTCAACAATTCAGTATTTCAATCTATTCCAGCAATACGACCAGTAGATGCACAATCAAAAAATTCAAAATGAAGCGGGACTTCGCAAGTGAAAGCTAATCGCATTTTCTACGAGCAGGACTTCTGCATAGAAAATGAAATCGCACTATGAAGTACGCCTTTTGCTACCGATTTGCGCGAAAACAAAAAAGCCCACCGTAGTGGGCTTGCAAAATTGATCTGATCGGCCAGCGATTAATTGCCGCCACGCTTCAACTCTTCGTTGATCAAATCGATTTCATATTGCGCGTTTTTCGTCCATTGACGGTCTTTTCCAGCTTGTGTAAAGTATTGTTTCGCTTCATCATAGCGCTTCAAGTGTTTCAAAGCCAAGCCCGCTTCAAACGCGGCGGGTGCAAAATTGGAACGGGCCTGCAATGCACGCTTAGCCGATTCAAGCGCTTTGGTGTATTTTCCCGTTTGGTTATAGGCTGATGCCAGGTGATAGCTTGCAAGATGGTTTTTGACGTCGACAGCAATAGCAGACTCCAGTGCCGCGATCGCCTCTTGCGTCCGCCCTTGCTTCATATACGCATCACCGAGAGCAGTAAACGCATTATCGTGCTTGGGATTGACTTCAGTCGTCTTGGTAAAATTCTCGATTGCTTTGTTGTAATCTTTCTTTTTGTCCAGGTAGACGCGCCCAAGTTCATAATAGGCTTTGTCATAGTTTGGATCCGCAGCAATTGCCTGGTTGAAGACATCAATCGCCTCATCAACTTTGCCAACGTCTGCTAACGTTTTCCCAAGGCCATAGTAAGCTTCCGTGTAGCTCGGTTCGAGCTTGACTGCATTTTGATAAGCTGTGATGGCAGCATCGTAACGACGCAGACGTTTTTGGCAAAAAGCTTCTACATAATAAGCTTTAGCTTTGGTATCATCGACGCCTTCAATGTCAACATTGACCGCTTTCCGGAGGCTCTGAATGGCACGCTCGTCCTGACGGACGCGCATCAGCTTCAAACCTTCATTATAAGCAATCCGAACTTCATTTTGTTTGTCGATGAGCTCTTTTTCAAGCTCTTTTTGCTGGTTTTCAGCAACGACTCGCAAACTATCTTCACGATGCTTGCGCAGCTTTTCTTCATAAGACTCTTCCTGGCCAAGAACAATTCGTGTCGGTACGAGAAGAGCAAATCCGAAAATCAAAAGAACAAATTTGAGAGATGAACGCATTTTTCCCTCCATCATTCGATTAAAAATTCGTGCGGAAGGGGGGATTCGAACCCCCACGCCCGTTAGAGCACTACCCCCTCAAGATAGCGTGTCTGCCAATTCCACCACTTCCGCATGTTTTAGCATTTGACAGTGCATACTTATTTAACTGTATCAGGTGCTGTCGCTGCTTGGGTGCTATCGATTCCAACAGCAGGGATCGACGATTCAACTGGAGGCAAAAGGGATTGAGGCTGCTGAATCTGTTCACGGTTTTGCGAGATAATGCTCTGGTTATCGGTTGATGTTCTGCCAGATTGCATTTTTGATAAACCTAATGCAATCAGCAAATAAAAAACTGCCAACCAAGTCGTAACCTTGCTTAGGAACGTCGCAGCACCACGGCCACCAAAAACAGAGCCCATACCGCCACCACCACCGCCAAACGCGCCGGCCAGACCACCACCTTTGCTCGATTGCAAAAGAATTGCAATAACCATTATAATACAAACGATTAAAAATAAAATCAACAGCAGATTATACATTTTTTGCTCTTCAACTTAGATTAGATTTTCTGATGACTTGATGATGGCGGCAAAACCGTCTGCATCGAGACTGGCACCGCCGACCAAAGCACCATCTATATCAGGTTGACTTAAAAGTGAATCAGCATTTTCCGGCTTGACGCTGCCACCGTATTGGATACGCACAGATGCAGCAAAATCTGCCTGAAAAAGCACTTCTAACTGCGAACGGATAAAAGAATGAACATCCTGGGCTTGTTCCGGTGTTGCGTTCTTGCCAGTACCGATTGCCCATACAGGTTCATATGCGATAATGAGTTCTCTCAACTCGCTCGTATCAAAACCTTGCAACGCTCCACCAATTTGTGCTTTGATCACATCAAAAGTTTGATTTTCTTCGCGCTGATGAAGGGTTTCGCCAACACAGACAATCGGTGACAATTTTGCGGAAATCGCGGCCTTTAAGCGCTTGTTTACCGTTTCATCGGTCTCGCCAAAATATTGACGGCGCTCCGAATGTCCGATGATAACATGAGAGCAGCCGGCACTTTTCAGCATCGGCCCTGAGATTTCGCCTGTGAAAGCACCATTCTCTTCCCAAAACAGATTTTGAGCCCCGAGCTGGATATTACTGCCTTTCAGGGCTTCCGCGACTGCTGAAAGTGAAATAAACGTCGGACAAACAATCATATCAGTGTGACTGACATTCACTATCTTCACTTTTAACGTATTGACAAGACGAATGGATTCACTGATTGTTTTATTCAGCTTCCAGTTGCCTGCTATGATTTTTCTTCGCATCTGCTCGATGTCCAACTTCTTATTTTGCGATAATTTTCACCAAGTCAATCACACGATTTGAAAATCCCCATTCATTGTCGTACCAGGACAAGACTTTTACCAAAGTACCACCAATTACCGTGGTCGACAAAGCATCAACGACTGAAGAGTAGGGATTTTTAATATAATCGGCAGAAACCAGCGGTTCATTGCTGACATCCAATACGCCTTTCAATTCACCATTTGCTGCCTTTGTAAGCGCTTCGTTTACTTCTTCTTTGGTGGTCGATTTTTCGACTTCGAAAACGACATCGACCAACGAAACATCTGGGGTTGGTACACGCACGGCCATACCGTCCATTTTACCTTCAAGCTCAGGTATCACCAAACTGACGGCCTTGGCAGCGCCGGTGGTCGTCGGGATCATCGACAATGCTGCGGCACGCGCACGTCGCAGGTCTTTATGCGGCAGATCAAGCGTACGCTGATCATTCGTATAGCTATGAATGGTGGTCATCACGCCGCGTTTGATGCCAAAAGCTTTGAGAATGACTTTTGCAACCGGCGCCAGACAGTTCGTTGTGCACGAAGCATTGGAAATGATATGATGATTCTCGGCATTGTAAGCATCATCATTCACGCCGACCACAACAGTTAAATCCGGTTTTTTGGCCGGAGCAGAAATGATCACCTTTTTGGCACCTGCCGACAAATGCTTGCCTGCACTATCGCGATCTACAAATAAGCCGGTTGATTCAATTGCAACATCAACACCATATTTTTTCCAGGGCAAATTCGCAGGATCTTTTTCAGCGGAAACCGCAACTCGTCTCCCATTGACAGTAATGGCATCATCTTCAACCTGAACATCTTCTCCGAAACGACCTAAGACTGAATCATATTTCAGCAAATGTGCCAAGGTTTGCGCACTGGTAATATCGTTAATTGCAACAATTTCGATATCACTGTCACCGTGAACCGCGCGGAAGAAATTTCTACCAATTCTTCCAAATCCATTAATTCCAACCTTTATCGCCATCGCGGCCTCCTTCACATTAAAGGATTCGTACTCATTTATGATCAAACTGCTCATACATGCACGGCATTAAACCGAAGTCGAAATCGAGCGCTGCACAAGCAATATCTGCTTATAAAACAGAAGGCTATATTAAAAATTTATCGTCAAAATGTCAAGCCCAAATGCGCAAAATATTCATTCAATTGAAATTTCTCCGCGCGTCATATCTCGTAAAGCGACCTGTAGTGGCTTTCTGTTTTTTAATGGTAACTCGATGGACATCGATGTACGGGCGCCGTAGTTTGTTTCAAGAATCGTACAATTGAATTGGTTCAATATTTTATGAACGATGCCGGTCGCATCATAGGGAAAAATGATCGCCAACTCTGAAGTCGGTTCAACAAGAGCAAGTTTGCACGCATCGAGAGCTGCGAAAGCTGCTGCGCTGTAAGCTCGAATCAATCCTCCGATACCGAGTTTGGTGCCACCAAAGTAGCGCGTCACGACGAGCATGGCATTAGAAACGTTGCGTGCTTCCAATGCTTGCAGGATTGGTTTGCCGGCCGTATTTCCCGGTTCACCATCATCTTCCACACGAAAAATGCCATCATCACCAATGCCAAGGCGATAGGCGAAACAATTGTGGGTGGCTGATGGATTTTGAGCTGCAACCTTGTTCAGTATTTCATCCGCTTCTTCCTTGCTCGAAGTATGGTCCAAAGTTGCGATGAAGCGACTCCCCTTTACACTGATTTCCATGGATGCGGCGCTTTGGGGTGTATAGAAGCTCTTACTTTCCATCGAGGCGATTGAGGTGATATTCAAAAAACTATAATTCGAGTTTATCCAGGGCATCTTGGGCAGAACGTTGCTCAGCACGCTTTTTACTGTTGCCAACCCCTACACCAACCGTTTTATTTTGGATGCGTACTTCGACGGTGAACAATTTATTGTGATCAGGCCCGTCCTCCGACCTGATAATGTAAAATGGCGCGCCTAAATTCCGGCTTTGCGAATACTCGAGCAAAATGCTTTTGAAATTCTTATAAATTTCTGCATTCAAAATTTTTTCATAGTCAGAAAGGACATTTTCGATGACAAATTTACGTGCAACTTCGAGTCCGCCATCAAGATAAAGGGCGCCAAGAATCGCTTCCAACGCGTCGGCAATAATAGAATGCCTTGTGCGACCGCCACTTTTAATTTCAGAATCGCTGAGAAAAAGCAGCTTGCCTACATTGAGTCGATTGGCAACCCGCGCCAAAATTTTGCGGCTGACCAATAGAGACTTCATCGAAGTAAGCTCGCCTTCCTCTTTTTCCGGATATTGTCTGTAAAGGAACTCCGTGACAACCAGGCCCAAGACAGCATCTCCTAACAATTCGAGGCGCTCATTCGAATCAACGCGTTTCTGATTGAGCACCGGCAAAATAGAGCGGTGCTTGAGCGCTTGCTCGATGTAGGAAAAATTGGTGAACTTATAATTCAGTATTTCATAAATCGTTTCAAAATCAAGCTCAGGCTTGTTGTTTCGACTGAAAAAATTCGTCTTAGTGATGATTCTTCGAAACCAGCGAAGCATGGTACTTTGGGGAGTTGGGGTGATTGCTTTTGCCTACCTGTTCAATTGCAGCGCGAGCTACAGCTCGAACAAGGATGCGACCGAGTAAAGGCCAAAGCACACTCGATGATTTAGCGCGGCAATAAATTCGCACTTAATCATGATCGTAGCGCTTGAAAGCCAAACACACATTGTGCCCACCAAAGCCAAAAGAATTTGAAAGCACTGCATTCACCGTCTTTTCGATACTTTGGCCGGCCGTGTAATTGAGAAAACAATCCGGATCCGGGTGGTCGAGATTGATTGTGGGATGTATGATGCCCTCCGTCAATGTCTTGACCACTGCTGCTGCTTCTACAGCGCCGCTGGCACCCAGCAGGTGGCCAATCATCGATTTGGTAGAGCTTATATTGAGGCTTCCGGCATGCTTCCCGAACACTTCGCTGATGGCAATCGTTTCGATTTTATCATTGGCAGGTGTGGATGTACCATGCGCATTGATGTATTGTACATCTTCCGGCTGCAATCCGGCATCACGCAGCGCCATCCGAATGGCCATTTGTGCACCGGCTCCGTCCGGGACCGGCGCCGTCAAATGATAGGCATCCGCAGATAAACCCGCACCAGCCAACTCAGCATAAATTCGGGCGCCGCGCTTGCGGGCGTGCGCCAGGCTCTCAACAATGAGTATGCCAGCTCCTTCTCCCATGACGAATCCGTCACGTTCAAGATCAAAAGGACGACTGGCTTTTTCAGGTTGATCATTCCGGGTGGAAAGCGCTTTCATCGAATTGAAACCTGCAATCCCAAGTGATGTAACACACGCCTCCGCTCCTCCAGCAACAACGATATCGACATCGCCGCGTTGCACGAGCCGCATGGCATCCGCCAGCGCATTCGCACTGGATGCGCACGCCGAAGTCGTACAATAATTGGGGCCTCGCAGTCCATATTTCATCGAAACCTGGCCTGCAGCAATATCTGCAATCATCATCGGGATAAAAAATGGGCTCACTCGACCCGGCCCGCGCTCAACCAGCTTGCGGGTTTCCGTTTCGAATGTGCTCATTCCTCCAACTCCGGAGCTAATGATCACGCCGATGCGGTTTTTATCCAGGCTGTCCAGGTCCAAGTTAGCATCCGAAATGGCTTCTTCTGCTGTCGCGAGCGCGAACTGGCAGAAACGATCCATTCGGCGAGCTTCTTTTTTATCGATATAATTGAGCGGATCAAAATCTTTGACCTCACCGGCGATTTTCGTGTCGTGCTCGGCAGCGTCGAATAAGGTGATCATTCCAACGCCACTTTCACCTCGCGCAAGCCTGGACCACGTTTTGTTCGCGGTCAATCCCAGCGAGGTGATCGCGCCTATTCCGGTAATGACAGCTTTGTTATCGGTCATTTTGGAGCTTTCAACCTTGTCCTATAAATCGCGTGCCCTGCAAAGTATGATGCAGGGCACGCCGATTATTAGTCTACTTTTTCTTTCAAATACTTGATCGCTTCGCCGACGGTCACCATTTTTTCAGCATCTTCGTCAGGAATTTCGATATCGAATTCTTCCTCAAACGCCATTACCAATTCAACCGTGTCGAGCGAATCCGCGCCCAAATCGTCGATAAACGATGCTTCGTCGGTGACTTCGCCTGCATCGACGCCCAGTTGCTCAACTATAATCTGTTTTACTTTTTCGTCGATTGCCATTCTGGATTTACCTCCTCAAAATAAATACAATTATGAAAGTTAGGATGATTTACATAACCATGCCGCCATCGGCGTTGATAACCTGTCCGGTAATATAATCTGCGTCGCTGCTCGCCAGGAACGCGACCACTCCGGCGACATCTTCCGGGTCGCCCATTTTGCCTGCCGGAATCGCTTCAAGCAGTTTTTCTTTTGCCCCATCCGGCAAATCAGCGGTCATATCCGTTTGAATATATCCCGGCGCGACACAATTGACCTGCACATTTCTGCCAGCCAGCTCTTTTGCGACCGATTTGGTCATGCCGATCAGACCAGCTTTTGCAGCGCTGTAGTTTGCCTGGCCAGCATTTCCAATCTGCCCGACCACCGAAGTGATGTTGATGATTTTTCCGGTACGCTTGCGCATCATATTTTTTGCAACCGCTTTGATACAATAAAACGTACCGCTCAAATTGACATCGATGACGCTTCGCCAGTCATCCGCGCTCATCCGAACCAGCAGATTGTCACGCGTGATGCCTGCGTTGTTCACAAGTATATCTATGGTGCCGTGTGTCTTCAAAACCTCAGATACAACCGCTGCAACGCTCGCTTCATCAGAGATATCGACAGCACGTGCATCGGCCTGACCACCCATTTCCTGAATTGCCTGGGCGGTGGCTTGCGCACCTTGTTGCGTTGTCGCAGTTACCACGACTTTCGCGCCCTCATGTGCCAAACGGATGGCAATGGCTTTGCCAATGCCACGGGAAGCACCGGTGACAAGGGCAACTTTGTCTGTGAGCTTGGCCATTCAACAGACCTTTCAAAAAATATTCGCAACTCAAGTCTGCGATGATGATTGTTTTTACGAGCTAAGTTGATCAAGTGTGCCCAATGGCGTTGGTGTCACGCTGCGATCAATTCTGCGAACCAGGCCTGTAAGCACTTTGCTTGGGCCGAGCTCATACATTTCAGATGCGCCGCCAGTGATCATACCTTCGACGCATTCGATCCACCTCACGGGATTCGTGAGCTGCAAGTCGAGATTATTCTTGATCGCTTCCGCATCAGTTTCTGCGGTTGCTGTGGCATTTTGGTAAATCGGCACGCGCGCATCCTGAAAAGTCGTTTTGTCGAGAGCAAGCTTCAGTTTTTGCCGTGCGCCTTCCATCAATGGTGAATGAAAAGCACCGCCGACCACCAGTTCCATCGCTTTTCTTGCGCCTTTTTCCTGCGCGACCTCAATGGCTTTTTTGATGCCAGCATGATCTCCGGAAATCACGATTTGGCCAGGCGAGTTGTAATTCGCAGCCTGCACAATGCCCGCGCTACTTGCAATACGGCAGATTTCATCCACTGCATCGCTCTCAAGGCCGATAACCGCGGCCATCGTGCCGGGCTTGTCTAACCCTGCGCCTTGCATCGCGTCGCCACGTACTTTGACCAATTGCAATGCATCTTCGAAGCTCAGCACGCCGGCTGCAACCAATGCGGTGTATTCGCCAAGACTATGTCCTGCGACCATATCCGCTTTTTTGCCGCCCGCAAGAACATGCTCAAGTACGATGCAACTGTGCACAAAAATGGCAGGTTGCGTGACATTGGTCTGCTTCAGTTCTTCTTCGGGTCCTTCAAAACAAAGATGTGCCAGATCGAAGCCTAAAATGTCATTTGCGATTGCAAATTTCGCCTTGGCATCCGGTAATGCGTCGAACAAATCTTTGGCCATACCGATATGCTGCGAGCCTTGTCCCGGAAATATGAACGCTGTTTTACCTGCCATCCTTCTCCCTCACCTTTGCGAATGCGGATTTAAAATTTTATCAGCGCAGAGCCCCAGGTAAATCCACCACCGAATGCCACCAGCATCAGCATATCGCCCTTCTTTAACCGTCCTTGATCCACAGCTTCGGAGATGGCGATTGGAATGGAAGCAGCGGAGGTATTGCCAAATTCATTGACGTTCACGAAGACTTTTTCATCTGGCATATTGACTCTCTTGGCGGTCGCTTTGATGATGCGTATATTTGCTTGATGTGAAATAAGCAAATCAATATCTTCGTTTGTCATATTGTTTTTTTCCAAAACCTTCGTCGCAGCATCGCCCATGGCCATCACGGCGGCTTTGAAGACCTCCGGGCCTTCCATTCTGATCCAGTTCAGGCCATCATCGATCGCTTTTTGATACGGCACACTGGTACCGCCGCCAAGCATGCACAGCAAATGTGTCAGGCGGCCATCTGATTTCATATAGGTGTCGATCACCCCTCGGCCGCTGTCATCGGCTGGACCCAAAACTGCCGCACCGGAGCCATCACCGAACAGCACACAGGTCGAGCGATCTGACCAGTCGACGATACGGCTGAGCAGTTCCGTGCCGATCACCAAAATGTATTTGGCTTTGCCGGCGGTAATCAGGCTGTCAGCAATGGTCATGTTGTATAGAAACCCGGAGCAGGCTGCCTGTACATCCATTGCAGAGGCATTAACCGCTCCGATCAATTCCTGCACATAGCACGCTGTGGAGGGGAAAGTTGCATCGCCCGTAACTGTTGCGACCAAAATCACATCGATTTCTTCTGGTTGAATGCCGGCATTTTGGAGAGCAATCTTTGCGGCTTGTGCGGAAAGCTCGGAATTTTTAGTGGTTTCATCGACGATATGGCGACGTTCAATTCCGGTACGGGTGCGAATCCACTCATCACTGGTATCGACAATTTTTTCGAGATCCTGATTGGTCAGGACTTTCTCGGGAACCGCACTGCCGATTCCAAGAATCATCGAGTTAGGCACTTTCGGTGGCAACTTCGACTCCATCAATTGATTGCATTTCTTTTTTAATCATTTCGTTCACGTCTTTTTCCACCATTTTGGCAGCTTCACGAATAGCATTCATGACCGCTTTTGGAGTGGAACGACCGTGTCCGATAATCACAACGCCGTTTGCACCGAGCAAAGGTGCGCCGCCGTATTCCTCGTAATTCCAAATTTTTTTCAGGCCTGCAAAAGTTGGTTTCAGCAAAAAAGCACCGATATTCGACATGATTTTCTGTCCGATATATCGACGCATGTGCAGACTGAATACGCCCGAAAAGCTTTCAGCAAACTTCAGCAAAATATTGCCGACGAATCCATCGCAGACGACCACATCCGCGGTGCCTTTTAGAATATCGCGGCCCTCAATATTGCCGATAAAGTTCAGCTTGCAGTTATCGAGCAAGTCAAACGATTTGAGCGTGACTTCATTCCCCTTGCTGCGTTCTTCGCCGATACTGAGCAAGCCGACCTTCGGTTGATGAATCCCGACGACTTTTTCCATGAAAATCGAGCCCATAATTGCAAATTGCTGCAAATTCTTGGGCTTGCAATCGACCATCGCTCCGACATCTAAAATAAAGGTGACTCCATGCCCCGTGGGCAAAAAAGTTCCCAGGGATGGTCGATGGATGCCCGGCAGTCTGCCGAGCGTGATGAGCGCTGAAGCCATGGTTGCACCGGTGTGTCCGGCACTGACAACGGCTTGCACTTCGCCATCGCGATGAAGTTGCTGACAGATGAGAATCGATGCATTGGGCTTTTTTTTCAGGGCCGTAGTTGCCGAGTCGCACATATCAATTTTTTCAGAGGCATGAACAATCGAGTATGCTAATCCGCTCGCCTTAAAGCGGTGATGTTTCTCGATTTCAGCTTCGATAGCCGCTTGATCGCCGACGAAAACAACTTCGTATTGACCGTGGTCCATCCGCGCCGCTTCCAAACCTCCGGCGACGATTGCGGCTGGCGCATGGTCTCCACCCATTGCATCCAAAGCAATTTTCATTCTCGATCTCTCCAGACAATGTATTGTCTAAAATCCAAAGGCGTTCCATTTTTTGATGAGCGAGTGCAAGTGATCGGAACCCGGCCACAACGCGTGAGATTCAGGAGACGAAGTGGGGATTGAATTCAAAGCGCGGCAATCAATAGATGCTTAGCCGGCATCCGGTACAAAAACCGACCGACCGTTGTAGTATCCGCAATTAGGGCAGGCACGGTGTGGCAACTTTGGCTCATGGCAATTGCTGCATTCCGTGACATTTTTTGCATCGAGTTTCCAATGCGTTCTTCTTTTATCACGCCGTGTTCTCGAGTGGCGTCTTTTTGGTAATGGCACTTACTTCTCCTCTTTTTGATAGAGCTTTTTCAACGTTTCCCAGCGGGGATCCATTCGCGTTTGTGTACAATTGCAGGTTGATTTGTTCAGGTTTGTGCCGCATTGCGGACATATACCCTTGCATTTCTCATCACACAGCTTTTTGACCGGAACGGCCAAAAGCAACGCTTCTCGTACATCTTCCGAAATATCAATTTCGGTCTGATCTTTAGCGAGAGGCCGCAGCGAATCATCATATTTGATGAGTTCCAGATCGCTGGTGTAAACAATGCGATCATCAGACTTCAGCTCTGTTGTATAACCTTCGGCACAACGATCGCAAGCAAATTTCGCTTTTGTTTTAACCAACTGACGAATATAAAGTGAATCAGTCTGCTTATCGATTTGCAACGAAACGGCGATATCCGACTGAAATGTGTCCGTATCGTCCAGTCCAAATTTCTCCGCGGGTTCCAGCACATCAATATGATGCAAACCTTCTTTTAAGTGAGAAATCTGAATCTTCATTGCAAATCCGTTAGGCTAAAAAAATTAGTTCGGAATTTAAAATAGTTTAAACTATAAGTCAAGAAACATTTAGCCATTGTGGAAGAGAATTGATTTTTCGGGAATTAGGCCGTTTCAACCAAGTCTCTCGACGAGAAAAAGAAACTGATCTCGATTTTGGCGTTCTCGACTGAATCCGATCCATGCACGATGTTGTTTTGTTTGCTGGTGGCGAATTCCTTGCGGATGGTTCCGTCCGCTGCTTCCGCCGGATCTGTTGCACCAATGAGCTTGCGAAAATCGGCAACGGCGTTGTCTTTTTCGAGCGCAACCGCTATACAGCGATCGCCTGACATAAATTCTACCAGGTCCTGATAAAATGGACGTTCTTTGTGGACTTCATAAAAAGTACCGGCGGTTTGCGCATTCAAGCGCACCATTCTCAAGCCGACCACACGAAAGCCAGCCGCTTCGATTCGATCCAGTACCTTTCCTGATTTTTTGGCGCCAACACAATCCGGTTTCAAAATAGCCAATGTTCGTTCCACGCTATGCTCCTTCGTGATGTATTGTATCTTTAGTGTTTATATTCTGATTTTATCCGAAAATTGCAGCGGATTTTCGTCACTCATAAAATGATCATTTTGCTATGCCATCAAGCCAGCGCTTTCTGCATCGTGATGCCGAGCGTTGCCGGACTTTCACAGACATGCGCGCCGGCTTCGCGCAGGGCTTGCATCTTTTCCGCTGCAGTACCTTCTCCGCCCGAAATAATCGCACCGGCATGTCCCATTCTGCGCCCCGGAGGTGCGGTTTGTCCTGCGATAAACGCAACAACCGGCTTGTTGAATTCATTTTTAATATAAGCCGCAGCTTCCTGTTCTGCCGTGCCGCCGATTTCGCCGATCATCACGACCGCATCGGTTTCTGGATCCGCATTGAACAATTTCAGTGCTGACGTAAAATTAGTGCCGATAATGGGATCTCCACCGATACCGATACAGGTTGACTGACCGATGCCCAAATCTGAAAGCTGCTTGACCGCCTCATAGGTCAGCGTGCCCGAGCGCGAAATCACGCCAACACGTCCTTCCTGATGAATAAAACCGGGCATGATTCCGATTTTGCATCTGCCCGGTGAAATCACGCCGGGACAATTCGGGCCAACCATTTGTGTACCGCGTGCATCGAGAAACGCTTTCACGGTCACCATATCCATGGTCGGCACACCCTCGGTAATCGTGACGATCACGGCAACGCCGGCATCGGCAGATTCCATAATCGCATCGGCTGCGAAGGGTGGTGGTACAAAAATCGCCGCTGCATTCGCGCCGGTTTCGCGTACAGCATCATCGACTGTATTAAAAATCGGTACACTGTCATCAAACTTTTGTCCGCCTTTACCCGGAACAACACCTGCGACCACATTCGTGCCATATTCGATCATTTGCCGGGTATGGAATGTCCCTTCGCCACCGGTAATTCCCTGCACCAGCAATCGTGTATTTTTATCGACAAGTACGCTCAACCTGTCCTCCTTCATTTTAAAAAATGGAAATTCTTTTCACATCGCTTCGCATCAGGCGAGTGCGGCAACAACTTTGGATGCGGCATCTTCGAGTGAGCTCGCAACTTTGAGTTCAAGACCGGATTTCTGCAGCAACTCGCGGGCTTCATCCGCGTTGGTGCCTTCAAGGCGCACCACCAGCGGTACATCAATTTTGACATTTTTCGCTGCCTGAATGACGCCATTTGCCACGCGATCGCAGCGCACAATGCCGCCAAAAATATTGATCAGCACGGCTTTGACATGCTTGTCGGACAAAATGATTCGGAAACCATTCTCGACCGTTTCCACATTCGCGCCGCCACCAACATCGAGAAAGTTAGCAGGCTCGCCACCAGCCAGCTTGATGATATCCATCGTCGCCATCGCCAAACCGGCACCATTAACCATGCAGCCGACGTTGCCATCGAGCTTGATGTAGTTCAAATTAAATTTCGACGCTTCCACCTCAAGTGGTTCTTCTTCATCGAGATCGCGCAACTCGGCGTAATCTTTATGCCGGAACATGGCGTTATCGTCGAAATTCATTTTGGCGTCGAGAGCCAGCACATCACCGGATTTGGTCACCACCAGCGGATTTATTTCCGCGAGAGACGCGTCGGTTTTGACATACGCATTGTACAGTGAATGCAAAAACTTGGTGGCGTTTTTAAAAGCATCGCCGCTCAAACCAAGGCCGAACGCCAGTTTGCGAGCTTGCGCAGGCCGCAATCCGGCAACCGGATCGACCCACTCTTTCAAAATTTTATCCGGCGTTTCAGCCGCGACTTTTTCAATTTCCACGCCGCCTTCGGTGCTGGCCATAAAGACCAGTTTTCCGTTCGAGCGGTCGAGCACGATGCCGATGTAGTATTCGTGGGCAATATCCAATCCCTGCTCCACCAGCACACGGTGGACTTCTTTGCCTTCCGGACCTGTCTGGTGGGTAACAAGCTGCATGCCGAGCATTTTTCCAGCCAGCTCACCAGCTTCCTTCGGGCTTTTTGCTATTTTGACACCGCCACCCTTGCCTCGGCCTCCGGCATGAATCTGCGCTTTAACAACAACGACGGGCGTGCCAAGTGACTTCGCGACTTCTTCCGCTTCAGCCGCGCTGGTTGCAACCTTGCCTTCGGGCACGGCAACACCATATTTGCGAAGAATTTCCTTGGCCTGAAATTCATGAATCTTCAATGGCTTCTCCTTGCTCTTTCGTTATTCTTTATAAATCCGCGTTCCACTTTTCCCCTGCAGGGCTGGTATCAACTGCTCGGTCGAGGTGATGATCACCTCTTTGCCGCCTGCCTGCAGGAAATGGATGGCAGCCTGTATTTTGGGTCCCATGCTGCCCGCAGGGAAGTGTCCTTCTGCCAGCCACTGACGCGCTTGTTGCAACGTCATTTTTGAAATATTTTGTTGCAGTGGAGTAGCAAAGTGAATGGCGACCTGGTTGATGCTCGTCAAGATATAGAGTGCATCGGCGACCAACGCTTTTGCCAGCACAGCCGCAGAAAGGTCTTTATCAATCACAGCATCTACGCCCTCCAACTTGCCTGTGCGATCCCGGAAAACCGGAATGCCGCCGCCGCCGCATGCAAGCAAAATAACCCCCGATTCAAACAACGAGACCACCACCTCACGCTCCACTAATTCGATCGGCAAAGGCGATGGCACGACGCGACGCCAGCCACGGCCGACATCTTCGCGAACCTGCCAGCCGCGTGTCTCGATAAGCTCGGCGATCTGTTCTTTCGAAAAAACCGGCCCGACAAATTTTGTCGGATTCAGAATCGATGGATCATCACGGTTGACCAGCATTTGCGTGACCAGTGCAACCACTTGTTTGTTGATGCCACGTGCATGCAACTTATTTTGCAGGGTTTGCTGTATCATGTACCCCATACCGCCCTGCAAATCGGCTACAATTACACCGAGCGGAATCGGTGGCACGCGATGGCGCGATTCTTCCACCCTGATGAGCATGTTGCCGGCTTGCGGGCCATTGCCATGCGTTAAGCAGATGCGGTGGCCTTGCTTGATGAGTTGCACAACCGGCACCAAAGCGCGACGCGTGTTGGCAAACTGCTCATGAATATTGCCTTCCTCAAATTCACGCGAAATTGCATTACCACCCAAAGCGATAACAATTTTCTTCATGAATTCCGTCCCCAATGGTGCGGTCTATCAATTGCGCTCAGCTTGCGCGTACACGAGCAAGCTAGGATCGACGACCGGACATGCAGATGCTACTCGGAAATAAAAAAAGGGTTGAGAATCACCCTTTTTGCAACTGTGTTTAACAGCAATAAATTTAATCCGTTGGCTGTCCTTTTTCAACTGACACGCTAACAGGCAATGCTCCATCTCAAAACTGAGCAATATAAGCATTCATATAAAAAAATAGCAAGCAATTTTTGGGAAAACCTGACTGAGCAACAAAGCAAATCATCAACATTTTGAGATGACCAGGCCGACATGCCCGGCCGGCTTGATCATCTACACACTTACAGTTGGAAAACGGTTTTAGCCATCCCGAATTTGCGCTGGCAAACGGTTGAGCAAAATGGCTTATGCGTTTTTCGCTTTCGATTTTTTGGCTGCTTTCTCATCCTGGTCCATGAGCTCGCCATTCGCATGGTAATTCACTTTGTTATTCCGGGCGATGTAGCGAAATTTTGCTTCGAATTCTTCCATTGAAATACCTGCCGTCGCTGCGTATTTTGCCAGTTCATTCGGATCATCAAAATCAGTATCTGAAAGCCGGATCATATAGCGGCTGGCAATATGGTAGGATTCCGAATTGATATCGACCATCCGGACGCGTGTGCGCCCCGTTTTGGGATCCATGATATCATTAAAATACAGCGGTACAAACTGGCCTTCCTGAATGGAAACCATTGCAGCGTTGCCGCCTTCATGCACAAATTTGGCGGCACAATAGCCAAGGTCACGCGTGTATTCCATGTCGAACGGGATTGGATCGGCACAACGCAATTCGTAGCCGATATTCTTTGCTACGACCGTGGCCTTGATATTGAATGAAGCCAGGCGTTGTTGCACTTTTTCCTTCAAAATCTCGCCGAAATTGATTTCAGCAATCCGGATATTATCGTGGGCATCGCGTTCAACAGAGACCAACGATTTCAGATCTTCTTCGGACATGTGTTCAACCAGGCCCTCAGCAAAAATGCCAACACCATCCGGGCGATCATAGCTGAGCCGCTTGATGATTGCCCCAACTGTAATATCGACCAACTTGTCCATGGTAAGTTTATTCTTATCGTCGAACTCTTCCGGAACAATGGTCAGGGTTGCACCAGCAGCTTTGCCGATCCCCAACGCCAAGTGTCCCGCTTTGCGTCCCATCGTGATGACAAAATACCAGCGTGAGGTGGTTTTGGCATCCACCATCAGATTTTTGACAATATCCACGCCGATATGTCGGGCGGTTTGAAAACCAAACGTGCAAATGCCATGCGGCAAATCCAAATCATTGTCGATGGTCTTCGGGACGTGCACCACCCGAATGCGTCCATCCGCAATCTGCTCGACGCGATGGGCAGAGTAAGCTGTATCGTCACCACCAATGGTGATGAGCTTGTCGATATTCAGCCGTAATAGTGAAGAAACGACTTTTTCCAAGTCATTTGGATTTTTTGTCGGATTCTCGCGCGAAATGCCTATGTGTGAGCCGCCACGGAAGTGAATACGGCTAACATTTTCAATAGTCAATTCTTTCGTATGAGAGACATCACCTTGCATCAGCCACTTGAAGCCATCCAAAATGCCAACAACTTCCGAACCATGCAGGGCGCTCCGAATGGTTGCAGCGCCAATCACACTGTTGATTCCAGGGGCAGGTCCCCCGCCAACCAAAATTCCAATTTTTTTCGGGTTCATACTCTATTCTCCTTGATTCTATCTTAAAGTGCTGCCCGCAAAGTACACACAAGCCAGACACACATTCTTCGATTTGCTTTTATCGCTCAGTTTGATGTGACAAAATATTGCCCCGTTGCGCGAGCATCCAAAAAGTATAATTTTACATAAAATTTAGCCCGATTGCAAATAACTATTTTATGAAGACAAACTTTAGAAGCTGTAAAGGCTGCCACTTTTTTTAAAAGTGCTCACTCAGACGCCTTTGGTATCCGGGTGCCAGATAAATTTGTGTAATTGCAATTGCATGCGCACAGGCAGCCCGTCATGTAATATCCAGCCTGCCAATTGCTGAGCATCCATCACCCCGAAAACAGGCGACATCAGCAGCTTCGGGCTATTTTGCAGACCGAAACAACCGATCACCTCGCATGCAAAGTCGTAGTCGGTGCGATCCTTGATCACAAATTTCACCTGATCTTTTTGATCGAGTCGCTTCAGGTTTTCCCAGTCATTTGTTTCGGACTCACCGCTGCCTGGACACTTCACGTCCATAATTTTAACCACATGCCGATTCAGGACCGAAACATCGCGATGGCCGCCGGTTTCGATCAGCACTGTATAGCCGCGCTCCAGCAATTCATCCGCCAGCAGTGGCAGATTCTTTTGCAACAACGGTTCACCCCCAGTCAGCTCGACCAACTTGCACGGCCATTGCGCAATATGCCTAAGAATGCGTTCGAGCGACCATTTTTCGCCGCCATGAAAAGCATATTCGGTATCGCACCAGTTGCAACGCAAATCGCAGCCTGTGGTGCGGATAAATATACATGGCAATCCCATGAAGCTCGACTCGCCCTGAATCGAGTAAAAAATCTCAGTCAGTCGTAGTGTTTTTTGCAGATTTTCGAACTTTTCTACCATTTTTTGCGAGACTCAGTTTTGCTTCAAAATTTCCTGATGTCTGCGCTTGCCGATCGCCATCAAAATCGCAATCATTGCGTAGATCGCAACGGTTTGCAGCAGCACCAACATAACGGCCCAGCCCGGCAAAAATGGCAAAAACGATGCGCCAACGCCGATGCAGAGCGTCACCAAATAGATAAAAATCACTGCGCCTCGCTGGCTCATGCCCAGCTCGACCAGCCGATGTGAAAAATGGCGCTTATCCCCGACAAACAGCGGACGCTTTTCGCGCAGACGGATCATCATCACCGATAGGGTGTCAAAAATCGGCACGCTCAGAACCAATAACGGCACAATCACTGTAACCGGCAAAATCGAAACTGCAGTGGCGGGCGCATAGGACATCACCAGCGTGATGCTGCCGAGCAGGAATCCTAAAAACAGGCTACCGGTATCACCCATAAAAATACTTGCCGGCGAAAAATTGTAGCGCAAAAAGCCTAAAATCGCACCGATGAGCGTGATCAACAAAACGGCATTAAAAAATTGTGCCTGTTCGACGCAGATCGAAAAGAAAATCGCCGCTGTGATGGCCGCCACGCCTGCAGACTGGCCGTCCATGTTGTCGAGCAAATTGAAGGCATTGGTGATACCGACAATCCAGAAAACCGACAAGAGCTGGTTCATCCAAACTAACGGCAAAAATGAGGTGTGCACGCCGGCAAGAGCGACCCAGCCGGCCGCAATAAACTGCGCCACAAACTTGATCTGATAGGGAAATTTTTCGCCCTTCAAATCGTCAAGCAGACCGACACCCACCATGAGAATCGCGCCGCCAATAATTGCAACGAGGCGCGGCATGGCAGCTCCGAGATAGCTGCGTTGCTGCACAATGCGTTCGAGAAAAGCTGGTAAGTTTTGTTGGTCTGCGAGCAGTGCGCCTGCCAGCAGATGCACTCCGATCACCAGCAGCAAGGTCGCCGCGATGGCCAGGCCACCCAAAAGAGGCTTGGAATGGCGGTGCACTTTGCGCTGGCTTGGCTGGTCGACTGCCCCAATGCGCACGGCGAGCTTTTTCATCACCGGCACCAGCAGCAGCGACAACACAAATGCGATCAAAAAAAGGTAGCTGTAAAGTAATATAAGCATGATATCCGAATAATCTATTCAACAGCGCGGTGCGCCGGTGTTTCCGTCATTCTCCACAATACACATCCAAAATTTGTTGCAGAACACGCTCATGCGAATAGTTGGCACGGACATAGAAACGGGCGGCGTCTGCGATTTCGTTGCGCACGGCCTCATCTCTCAAAACGCGCAGGATCGCTGCCGCGCCGGCTTCGCTATCACCACTATCGAAAAGCAGGCCTGTTTCTTCATGCCGGATCATGTCCGGCACGCCGCCAACTTTTGTCGCCACCACCGGACAATTCAGGCTCATCGCTTCGAGAATCGAGTAAGGTGTGCCTTCATTTTGAGAGGTGATCAGCAGTGCATCGATTTGCGAATAGATTGAAGCCAGATCGTCACGCCAACCTAAAAAATGTACCTGGCCAGCCAATCCGGTCTCTTGCGCCATGCGTTGTGTCTCCTGCTCCGCCTCTCCCCTGCCGACAAAAATGAAATGCGCCGCTGGCTCCTGCTGGCAGCAAATTTTTGCGATATTCAAAAAGAGTCCCGGATTTTTGATCGGCACAATTCTGCCGACTGCTGCAACCAGCTTCACCGCAGGAGGCAAATTGAGATCATCGCGCACGTTGGATCCGTTATGCTGCGATGCACCTAAATCGTACGCCGAAATGCCGAGCGGGATCACAGTGAACTTGTGCGCGGCAGCAATTCTGTAGCGCTCACTCAATTCGTTTTGCTGCGTTTTGCTGAGGGCGATAAAATGGTCCGTACCCCAGGCTAACGTGCGTTCGACCGACAAAATTATCGCGGTTTTTACCGGTGAAAAGTAGCCATGAAAGACGTGGCCGTGGTATGTGTGCACAATGCGCCTGGTTCGCGCCAGCAACGCGACGATGCGTCCGAGTGTGCCAGCCTTGGCTGTGTGCGTGTGCACAACATCAGGGCGCAGCTCTTTGACCAGTTTGCGCAAAGCCAGAAACGCCCGCCAGTCATCGCGCCAACTGATGCTGCGGCCCAGGCCGGGAATGTGTACCACTTGCACGCCGTATGCATCTGCCAAACCTGACATGTCGCCTTCGTGCGGCTCGACCTGCCCGGTCGCGACGGCGACGCTATGACCCGCATCGCCTAAATCTTTGGCCAACCGCAGGACGTGCCGGGCCACACCGCCGATATTGAGGCGGGTAACAACCAGCAAAACCATAAGCGGCACATTTTTGTCCTTTTTCTTTATTTGCACAGGGAATCAATCGCTTGAATGAGTTGGCCGGCGGTGGTTTGCAGGTCAAAACTGTGATCGAAGCTGTCGCGTGCGTTGACCGCAATGCGCTGACGCAGCGCAGGATATTCGATCAAACGCAGCAGCGAGTGTTCCCACTCTTCCGGTGTTGACGCCAGTATGCCGTTTTGTTCCGGCCGAATGAGTTCACGATTTACGCCTACCGGCGAAGCGACCGCAGCAATGCCAGCAGCCAGGTACTGCAGCAGTTTCAGCCCGCTTTTTCCGCGACTCCACTCATCGTCCGTTAGTGGCATGACGCCGATATCAAAAGCGTGTATTTCATCCATTTCGCTTTCGAGTAGCCACGGCTTGCAAACCAACGGAAAATCAACATTCTCGCTAATATTTGCTCCGATGGCGCGCACTTCAATGGCGTGCGTGCGGGCAATATTAGCAAAAACAGGAAACAAGAACTTCAAATAAAATGCGGTGAATGGACTGCCAATCCAACCGATGATGATTTTGCCGTTCCATTGCTTCACGGCTTTGAATTGCTGATAGTGCGCGAAATCCAGCGCTGTTGGAATGACAACGACCTTCATCGCGTGGCGGCGCGCATAGGCTGCCAGTTGCCGATTCGCCGCAACAACAAGATCGCAGCGACGCAAAATGCGTTCAATGCGCGCAGGATCGCTCAGCCAGCGTTGCCATGTGGGCATTTCCTGCGCGGCCGAATAAATCGCATCGTCGAAATCAAAAACAACCTTTTTCGCCAAAGCGCACAGCATCAAATCGATGATCGGAAAGCCGATCGGCAGGGTTTCACGCTGCAGCAAAACCACATCATAGCGCCAAACAAAAAAAAACGCCAACTTGCGCCGTACGATGCGGCTCAGCAGCCAGAGCATTTTGCTGAAAGCACCGGGGCGGTGCGCACGCAAACGATAAATCCGGTCGTCGACCGCAGGCCAGACTTTTACCAGATACCCCGCTTTTTCGATAAAGCCCACATACTGGTACACGCGATAACGGCTGGCTGCACCCTGCGGGCCGGTTTGTGGCAATAAAAGCAGACGTTTTTGCTTATTCATGTTACGTTCAAACGCTCAGCGGCGCCCTAATTTTGCTGCGAAACGACGCATCAGCAGACCGACCACGCTTAGTTTTAGCAGCGAAGCAATAGCAAAATAGATTGTGCCAGCCACCAAAATCGCAAATCCGGCTACAATGAGCTTCGGCCACATTGTCATGAACTGCATCAGATAAAACACGCTCGCCGCAGCCAGAGCTGAAGCGCCAATTCGCAATCCATCGAACAGCATTTGCCGCAGGTCGAACAGCGCGCCCTTGCGTTGCAGCAGCCACATCATCGCAATCGCATTGACGACATAATGCATGCTCGTCGCCAGCGCAATGCCATAGATGGTCCATTTCTGCGAAAAAACGACCTTCAGCGCCGTGCCGAACCAGAATCCTAAAAATGCGATGACCGTCGGTGTGCGCGTGTCGCCGCTGGCATAAAAAAGGTTTGCTGTGTGCGCACCAATTGCGCCGCAGATAAGCATGCCGCTCAAAATCACCACCAGTCCGGCGACCGCGTTGGTATCCGCGCTGGTAAACGCGCCACGCTGCAAAAACAGTTTGATCCAGATATCACCGGAAAACACCATCACCATGCAAAAAAACACCGATACAAACAGCAAAATCGCAATGGCCTGACTGTTCATTGCCCGCAAACGCGCCCACGCTTTTTGTGCATACAACTTCGATAATTCCGGAAACATCACCGTTAAAAATCCACTCGCTCCGGTCGAGATCATCACGATCACAATTTTTGTGGCATAGGCCAGGCGGGTAATGCTGCCGGCATTAAAATCTGAAGCTAAAAAGCGGTCTACCAAAAAAACAGCGCGAAAGAATATTGCCCCGAACAGCAGTGGCCACATCGCCTGCAAGGCGCGACCAAAAAGTGGTAGCCGAAAATCTAATTTGAATGCCGCTTGCCGCGATTTTTGATAAGCAGCCAGCAACAAGCCAAATTGCACGACATGATTGACTACAAAAGCACACGCCGCCGCCTCAGCACGGAAATCCGGTACTGCCAGCAACACTATGCCGAATTGCACCAAGGCGCCGAGCACTGGTGCTGCCGCAGGCAGTATGAACCGGCGTTGTGCGTAAAAATAGCTCGCCAGTACCAATGCCGCCACCCGGAAAAACGCGCCCGGCACGATAAAAGGCAACAGGCGCGCCAAAAGTTCCGTCTGCTCACCCGCAAATCCGGGCGCCAGCAGCGCTGCAACCTGCTCAGCAGCGACGAAACTGAAACCGCAAATGAGCACAAACAGCGCGAGCAAAGATGCCAGCATGGTGTCCACCAACTTGCTGACTTCGGCTTGCTCAGCGCTTTCGTATGCCTTGACAATAATGGGCACCAGCGAAAACTGGATGCCCGCCTGCAACAGCAAAATCAGGTATTCCGGCACCACCGCCGCTGCCAAATAGGCATCCATTTCGGCGCTGGCTCCCAATATCGCCGCCAACCCTGCTTCGACTGCAAAATTCGCCAAAATATTCAGAACGAGAAATACCGAGACGAGCAATGAAGATTTCAGTAGAGTTGGCATGCGCAGCTTTTTCCATTGAAAGTGAAGGGGCGAAAGATGAAACGACAAAGGCGCGTTCACTCCTTCTCAACCGCAAATAAGCCGCGAATATAACCAGATTGTGAGTTGGAAGCAAAATAAATTTCGAACTGTCGGTTGTCGCCAGTAAGACGTCAATGCACGAATAAGCTTTGAGTCCTGGCGCCTTCGTGCTTGTTTTCCTTAGTTATCCGCCAATATAGGACATCTCGATTTTGTGCAGCGGCACGGTCGCTTCGCTACGAATTTCGGAGTATCGGTCTGTGCGTTTTTGCCAGATTGCGGTGATGGCCTGCAACAATGTTTCATCAGTCGCGCCATCGCGGAGCAGGCTGCGCAGGTCATGGCCGCGGGTCGCAAACAGGCAGGTATAAAGCGAGCCATCAGCCGAGAGCCGCATGCGCGAGCAGTCGCTGCAAAAGGCTTGCGTCACCGAGGCGATCACGCCGATTTCACCGCCGCCATCGAGATAGCGCCAGCGTTGTGCCACTTCGCCACGGTAGTTCGATTCTGCCGGCACGATCGGCATGTCCGCATGCACACGTTCGACAATTTCGCCGGCCGGCACCACCTGCGCAAGCTGCCAGCCGTTGCTGTGGCCGACATCCATAAATTCGATGAAACGCAAAATGTGACCGCGCCCTTTGAAGTAACGCGCCATCGGTAAAATTTCGCTTTCGTTGACGCCGCGTTTCACCACCATATTGACTTTCACCGCGCCGAACCCGACCTCGCCACAGGCATCGATCCAGTCCAGGACGCGCTCGACCGAAAAATCGACATCGTTCATGGCTTGAAAAACACGATTATCAAGGGCGTCAAGGCTGATTGTCATGCGCTGCAGGCCGGCATTTTTGAGCGTGCGGACACGCTGCAATGGAAACGAGCCATTAGTGGTCATGCTCAAATCGATCCCCGGAATGGCGGCCAGCATGCCGATCAATTGCTCGAGTTCTTTGCGCATCAATGGCTCGCCCCCGGTGAGGCGTATTTTGTGCACGCCGAGTCGGACAAACAGTCGCGCCAGCCGCGCTATTTCTTCAAAAGAGAGCAGCTTGTCGCGCCCCAAAAACCGGTAATGGCGGTCGAATATTTCCTTGGGCATGCAGTAGGTGCAGCGAAAATTGCAGCGATCGGTTACCGAAATGCGCAGGTCGCGCAACGGCCGCCCGAGACGGTCTTTGAGCATTGTTTGTTGAGTCAGGTTTGGTTTGATCCATTTTGGCGCGAAAGATAATACATTTTCTGTTGGAATCAAAGACCGAAGGCGCTTTGAGCATGTCACTGCGGAGTATGCCATGCTCGCGAGACTGTCGAAAAATCTGTTTTTGTGTCATTCAGGACGGAATCTATTTTGCTTTCAGGTAGAAACTACGCTCAAAATTTGGATGAAAAATCAAAATAGATGCCTCCTGCATGACAGTTTAGGGCTTTTTCGACAGTCTTCGCAGAGTGTAAGCTGGCTCTGCGACCACGGCGCTCTCGGCGGTTAAGCTAATCGACTCACCCAAGCTCATACGCTAAATTCGGTGCCAGCCAGCGCTCGATTTCTTCGACCGGCATGTTTTTGCGGGCGGCATAGTCTTCGACCTGGTCGCGGGTGATTTTGCCGAGCGCAAAATATTTGGCCTGAGAGTGGGCAAAGTAGATGCCAGACACCGAGGCCGCCGGCCACATGGCGCAGCTTTCCGTCAGCGAAATCCCGGCATTTTTTTGCACCTCCAGCGCTTCGAACAGCATGTGTTTCTCGGTGTGATCCGGGCAGGCCGGGTAGCCGGGTGCCGGCCTGATGCCGGTGTAACGCTCTTTGATCAGCTCGTCGTTGCTGAGCTGTTCATCGGCAGCATAGCCCCAATAGTCGGTGCGCACTTTGGCGTGCAGCCACTCGGCAAACGCCTCTGACAGCCGATCAGCCAGCGCTTTCAGCATGATGCTGTTGTAGTCGTCGTGCTCTTTTTCAAAGCGGGCCACGGCTTCATCGATGCCAAGTCCGGCTGTGACCGCAAATAATCCGATATAGTCAGCTACCCCTCTGTCTTTCGGGGCGATATAATCCGCCAGTGCGCGGTTGGGTTGGCCACCGGTTTTTTCAGCCTGTTGCCGCAGCGTGTGCAGCACGTGCGCCACTTCCGTGCGGCTGTCGTCGCGGTAAATTTCGACATCGTCGCCAACAGCGTTGGCCGGAAACAAACCGAACACGCCATTGGCTTGCAATATTTTTTCTTCGATGATGCGGTCGAGCAGCGCATTGGCGTCTGCAAAAAGCTTTTGCGCTTCACCGCCCAAATCGGGATGTTCGAAAATGTCCGGATATTTGCCCGGCATCTCCCAGGCTGCAAAAAACGGTGACCAGTCGATCCTATCGCGAAGCTGGCGCAAATCCTGATTTTGCAGCACCGTTACGCCTTGTTTGTGCGGTGGTGTGATCGCGTTTTTGTGCCAGTCGATTTGCACACCATTGGCGCGGGCTTGCTCGATAGAAAGATAGTTTTTGCGCTGCACGCGGCGGCTATGATCTTCCCGCAATACCGCATATTCAGCACCAACTTCATCCGCAAAAGCCTCTGCGCCTTCGCCGATCAGCTTGTTCACCACGGTTACACTGCGCGAAGCGTCGAGAACATGAATGGTCGGCTTGCTGTAATTGGGCGCGATTTTGACGGCTGTGTGGATGCGCGAAGTCGTCGCGCCACCGATCAGCAGCGGCAAATCAAATCCCTGTCGCTCCATTTCCTGCGCGACGTAGACCATCTCATCGAGCGAGGGCGTGATCAGTCCGCTTAGCCCAATGATGTCGACATTCTCATCTTTGGCCGCTTGCAAAATCTTGCTGGCTGGCACCATCACGCCAAGATCGATAATCTCAAAATTGTTGCAGGCCAGCACCACACCGACGATATTCTTGCCGATATCGTGCACATCGCCCTTAACCGTGGCAAGCAAAATTTTGGCTTTGGCGCTGGTGTTGCCCGATATGGCTTTTTCCTCTTCGATGAAGGGAATCAGGTGCGCGACCGCTTTTTTCATCACGCGCGCGCTTTTAACTACCTGCGGCAAAAACATCTTGCCGGAGCCGAACAGATCGCCGACCACGTTCATGCCATCCATCAATGGGCCTTCGATCACTTCAAGCGGCCTGGCATGCTGCAAGCGCGCTTCTTCGGTATCTTCGACGATGTGGTCGACGATGCCGTGTACCAGCGCGTGTGCCAGTCGCTTGTTGACCGGCAAATCGCGCCAGGCCAGTTTTTTGGCCGGGTCTTTTTCAACCTGCTTGACCTGCTCGGCGAAACTCACCAGGCGTTCGGTCGCGTCCGGGCGGCGGTTGAACAGCACATCTTCGACGCGCTCGAGCAGATCGGCAGGTACATCTTCGTAGACTTCGAGCTGACCGGCATTGACAATCCCCATATCGAGGCCGGCCTTAACCGCGTGGTACAAAAAGGCGGCGTGCATGGCTTCGCGCACCGCATCATTGCCCCGAAAGGAAAAGGAAATATTGCTGACACCGCCGCTGACCTTTGCAAGCGGCAAATGCTCTTTGATCCATTTGGTGGCGCGGATAAAGTCGACCGCATAATGATTGTGCTCTTCGATTCCAGTCGCGACGGTTAAAATATTGGGATCGAAAATGATGTCCTGTGGCGGAAAGCCGACCTCGGTGGTGAGCAGGCGATACGCACGCTGGCAAATCTCGATTTTGCGCTCAAAACTGTCAGCCTGGCCCTTTTCATCGAATGCCATTACGATCACTGCGGCGCCGAAACATCGGATTTGGCGCGCCTGCCCGACAAAAGCCGCTTCGCCCTCTTTCAGGCTGATCGAATTGACCACGCATTTGCCTTGCGTGCACTTGAGTCCGGCTTGCAGCACCGACCATTTTGACGAATCGATCATCACCGGCACCCGGGAGATATCCGGTTCGGAAGCCAGCAAATTCAGGAATGTCGTCATGGCCTGCTCGGAATCGAGCATCCCTTCGTCCATGTTGATGTCGATGATTTGCGCACCATTTTCGACCTGCTGGCGCGCGATTGACAGCGCATCTTCGTATTGCTCATCTCGAATCAATCTTGCGAACTTGCGCGAACCAGCCACATTTGTGCGCTCACCAATATTGACAAAATTCGAATTGGGACGGATTTCGACCGGTTCGAGGCCGCTTAAGCGAAGATACGGCGGGACTTCCGGCAGGCGGCGTGGTTGGTGCCGAGCCGCGACTTCAGCTATGGCGCGAATGTGCGCAGGCGTCGTGCCGCAGCAGCCGCCGACCAGGTTGACATAGCCATTGCTGGCGAATTCATCTATTTTGGCGGCCATCATTTCCGGGGTTTCATCATAGCCACCAAACTCATTCGGCAACCCAGCGTTGGGGTAGAGACTGACCGGCACGGTGGCGACACGAGAAAGCTCCTGCACAAATGGCCCAATTTGCTCCGCTCCGAGCGAGCAATTCAGGCCAACCGTCAGCATATTCGGCATGTGTGACATCGATACCCAAAACGCCTCGGCAGTCTGCCCGGAAAGCGTGCGCCCGCTGGCATCGACGATGGTGCCGGACACCATGGTTGGCACAGTGACTCCATGCTGCTGGCAATATTCCTGAATAGCGAACATGGCGGCTTTGCCATTGAGGGTGTCAAAAATGGTTTCGACCAGCAAAATATCCGCACCGCCGTCGATCAACCCGCGCACCTGTTCGTAATATGTGGCTTTGACTTCATCAAATGTGGTGGCGCGAAAGCCGGGATTGTTGACATCCGGCGAGATGGACAGCGACTTGTTGGCTGGCCCCATCGAACCGGCGACAAAACGAGGCTTGTTCGGGTTCGCGTTTGTCACTTCATCGGCGACCTCGCGCGCCAGTTTGGCCGCAGCGACATTGAGCTCATAGGCCAGATTTTCGAGGTGATAATCGGTCTGCGAAATGGCATTGGCATTGAAAGTGTCGGTGGAAATGACATCCGCACCGGCAGCGAGAAAATCGCGGTGGATGGTGCGGATGATATCAGGCTGAGTCAATACCAGCAGGTCATTGTTGCCTTTCAGATCGTGCGGATGCTCTCGAAAGCGTTCGCCACGAAAATCCTGTTCGCTGAGCTTGTGGCGCTGGATCATCGTGCCCATCGCGCCGTCGATCACCAGAATGCGCTCGTTTAAAAGTAATTGAAGTTGTTCGAGAGTTGTCGGCATGAAGAAATCCTTTTATTCTGAAAAAATCCTATTGAAAAGCTGCCGGCAAAATCAGGCTATTTAATTTTCACGCTGGATGGATGGCAGGTTGCGCAATCGGCTTCCTTTAAAAACTCATCGAAAGGCCGCTTGATGGGCACTTCGGTCATCAAACTGTGTTTGAGCAGCTTGCCCAACAGCGCATCGTCGATATCCATGCCGAGTTGAACCGGCTCGCCATCTTCGCCCTGGCGTACGATCATCACCGGGATTTCGCCCGCCCCGGTACTATCGCCAGAACTGACAGCCCAGCGGCTGCCATCGACATTGATCACTTCGGCATTTTTATAGGGCAGCCAGCCAACTTGTATTTGCAGCTTTTTATGAAATGAAGAAACTGCATCCGGTGCAACCTGGCGCACTTGCGGAGCCACTTTTGTCTTCGGTGCCGAAGCACATCCTGCAACAATCATCAAACCAAGCAACAACACTTTTTTCATCATATCCTCACATCTCAATCACAAATGAACTTATCAAATACGCAACGAGTCAGCTGTCACGCTGGAAGTGTCTATGCTGAACTCAAATTGAAATTTCCTGCGTTCGCATTTCGATTAAGTCTGCATAGGTCCCTGGCGGGATGGTAAAAAAGCTGAACAGGTACTTAAACACCCAACAAGATAGCGCGAATTTGATACAATACCAAACCGATTTTCTGCGCGTTACTTTATAGCTTCAGCAGCAGCAACCAATTTTTCGATTGCGCTCACAATCATCAAGTGCGTTTCCGCATGAACAGCTTTTGCCTGTTCGACAACCAGCCGTGCGCTTTCCAGCCATGCCTCTTTCGGGCGGTTGCTATCCGATAGATGCACCAGCGCTTCAAGGCCAACTTTTGCTAACTCGTTCAAAGCCTGCGCATGCGGGGCAATTTCCTGCAGAGCCGGCGTTTTTTCGATCATCTGTGCACGTTCTGTGTGATTGTGCTGCCAACCTTGCATCGTCATCTGCAGCGAGGCTCCAAACTTTGCATCAAAAGGTTGCGAGAGTAGAGCATCCACTTTATTGCGAAATGTTCTCGCCACCGGCGCATCCGCGCGCGCGATATCGACAATTCGTGTCATCGGCGAGAATGCCGTGTAGGTGCGATAGGAATGCCGCTCGTAGCGCCTTACCGGCTCGAGCAGCGATACCAGCTCCTGCAATGCTGAAATTTCGTCGCTCGCTGCCAGCCGTCTCAGCATCATCGGCACGTTTTTCTCGTGCGCCAAACCGTGCTCTTCGAGTTGCAGATTGATCGTCGCCAGCCGGCGATACATGGATTCAACATCTTTAATCTGGCCCGGCGACCACAGCCGCTCGGCAATCGCTGCTGTGCGTGGCCAAATGCGCGAATCGACATTTTCCAGCGTGACGATTTCCGACCACATGGTGGCTTCTCCTCCTAAAATATGCTTGCGTTCAGCATCGCTCAACGGTGAATCTTCTGGCAATGGATCATTCAAGTAATAAAAATCGGTCGGCTGCATGAGGTCAATATAGTAGCCATTCGATAAAATGCCATCATAGCCTTGCCGGGCCGATTGCACCAGTGCTTCAGGACCGCGCCATGATTGGATCACAATGTTGTTCGGCATATCAGGCTGCAAAATTTCATCCCAGCCGACCATTTGTTTGCCATATTTGGTCAACATTTTCAAGATGCGCTGATTGAAATAGGTCTGCACTTCATGGTTGTCCTTGAAGTCGTGCTTGCGTTTGAATTCCTGCACCGACACACTGGCATCCCAATGCTTGCCGTTATTTTCATCTCCGCCGATGTGCATATATTTATCCGGGAAAAGCGCCGCCATCTCCTGAAAAAAGCGATCCAGGAAGCGATAGGTGCTCTCCTTCGACGGATCGAAACTGGGATCCTTCACGCCATATCCACGCTCAATTTGGTAGGATCCGGGCAAACTCGCCAGTTCCGGATACCCGACCAGCCAACTGGTGACGTGCCCGGGCATATCGAACTCTGGTACCACTCGAATGCCGCGCGCTTCCGCATAAGCAATGATTTCACGGATTTGCTCGTGGGTAAAATAATCGCCATCCGAGCCCAATTCATGCAGTTTGGGAAAGGTTTTGCTTTCGATTCGAAAGCCCTGATCTTCGGTCAGATGCAAATGCAAAACATTGAGCTTGACAGCCGCCATACCATCGATGTTGCGCTTGATGACCTCGATCGGCAAAAAATGCCGGCAGACATCGATCAGCAGGCCGCGCCAGGGGAAACGCGGCGCATCGACGATTTTGACAGCCGGCAGATAATAGCCTTTTTCATCGGCAGCAAGCAGTTGCAGCATCGTCTCTAATCCACGCATTGCGCCGATATCGGTTTTTGCCCGCAAGGTTGCACCATCGGGCATTATCAGCAATTCATACGACTCATCGTTGCCGAGCGCCAGCTCCGGTGAAAAGGCCGCCGCGATCGACAATCCGGCCTGGTTTTCCAAAGGCTCGCGTCCACCGTTCACCAAAAACAGGCCGGTGCGATTCGAAAGGCGTCGCAACATGCGATGCGCATAGTTCTGCAATCGCGGCGAGGGCCTTTCATCGAACGCCACCGAAAATGAATCAGAGAGCCTGAACTGACCCGCAAGCTGTTCAATTTGCTCAGGCCACGGCATGAGATCCTTTTGCATTTTTTCCTCCTTGCAGGCAACATTCGCTATCAGAAAGAACAGCAACGATACCTGTACCACCACAAATTTTCGCATCACTCCACCCTCTTCTGAAAATTGAACCAGATTTAATGAGTGCCAATGTAAGGCTGCGCGCCTGAAACAACAAAACATTTTTAGCCCGCAGCGCAACATCGAATTGCACGCATGGCATTTTGCGCTTGAATCGAAAAGCATTTTTACTAACTTGCTGCAACTGTCAGATTTCACAGCACTTTCGAGATGGAGTGAGCATGGCACACACATCACCCGACAAAATGAGCATGGAAACAGAATTAAGCCGCGATCTTGGATTGGTTTCAGCGCTGGCTATCGGTGTCGGCACCATGATCGCTGCAGGGATTTTTACTTTGTCCGGCCTGGCAATTCGCAATGTTGGCTCAGCGGCCATTCTGTCATTTTTAATCGCTGCGCTGGTGGCACTCTTCACCGCGCTGACGTATTGTGAATTTGTGTCGATTTATCCACGCTCAGGGGAAGGATATCTTTACGCACGCAAAACTTTTCCTGCACCTATGGCCTATTTTGTCGGCTGGTCGCTGATTTTGGGCTATACGGCTTCCTGCGCATTTTATATCGCCAGCCTTTCCAGTTATTTTGTCGAATTCATCTGGAGGACGCCCTTTGAAGGCGTTTCCGGCATTTTTTTTCTGTTCGCGTTGATTTTACTCAATATCAAAGGCACGAAAGAGAGCGGCAGCTTTCAGATTATCGTTACGGCTGGCAAGGTTGCCTTGCTGGCGTGGTTCATTTTTGGCGGCATCCGTTTTTTTAACAGCGCGGAATTTTATGACAACTTCAGTCACAATGCTGTCAACATCGGCAGCACGGCAGCGATGGTTTTCATCACGTTTTTTGGATTTTCTGCGATTGCCGCTTCGGCGGGCGAAGTTGTGAATCCCGTCAAGACCATTCCGCGTGCCATCTTCATTTCGATGGGGATTGTGACGGTGCTCTATACGCTGGTTGTTCTGGCAATTCTCGCTGCCGGATTAACCGACTACACCGAAGCTGCAATGGGAACGGCAGCCCGGCAATTTCTCGGACCAATCGGCGGCATGGTGATCGTCACGGGGGCGCTGTTTTCGATGATCTCCGCATCAAACGCATCGATTATGGCCGGCTCGCGAGTGATTTTGTCTATGAGCCGCTTGGGGCATTTGCCTGCGGAATTCGGCATTATCAATCCACAAACGCGCACACCGGTGGTCGCGCTCATATTGGTTGGTGGTACCATTCTCGCATTTGAAATCAGCCTGCCGCTGGAGGATTTGGCGCATTTTGCCGATACGGTCTTGCTGCTGGCGCTAATTCTCGTCAATGCAGCACTCATCTACCATCGCCGCAAATTTCCCGATATCGAAAGGCCGTTCCGCGTGCCGCTGGTGCCTCTGTTGCCGGGGCTGGGTATTCTGGCCAATCTCTATTTGCTGAGTCAGATTATGGTGCATATCGAGCCGGTTTTGATGGCGCTGGCCAGCCTGATTTTGGGTATTTTGGGATTCCTGGCCTGGAAAGGCACCCAGGCTGAGGAAGTGGCGCTTCCCGGTGCGCCTTCTCGCGTTGCACTCGGACGCTATGCCACAGCGGAAAGCGGCTTCCGGATTTTGGTCACCCTGGCCAATCCACAAAATGTCACCAAATTGATCGACATGGCTGCAGCGATCGCAAAAAAGAAAAACGGCGAAATCGTCGCTCTGCGCGTTGGATTGGTGCCGGAGCAGATGCCGCCAGCTTTCGAAGAAGATGCGTTTATCGAACAGGAGCGCCCCATACTCGAAGTCGCACACCAATGTGCCAAGGCCCACAAAGTGCCGATCACCTCGTTGCTTCGCATTGGGCACAATCCGGCGCGCGCCATTCTGGAAACCGCTCGCGAGCGCGACTGCGATTTGATTGTAATGGGCTGGAAAGGCTACACCAAAAGCTCGAAAAAAATCCTTGGTGAGATCACCGATGCCGTCGTGGCCAATGCCCGCAGTGATATTATGCTGGCCAAATTTGTGGGCAATCGACCATTGCAAAAGTTCCTGCTGCCGACCGCTGGTGGCGAGCATGCACGTCAAGCAGAGCAGTACACCGCGCCACTCGTGGAAGCCAGCCAGGGTGCGCTGACGATCTGCAGTGTGGTGCAGCCGGGCACGGATGGCCTGCTGCAGACCGAAGTCACCCAACGCCTGTCGCAGGCTGTCACGCGCGTGCAGGCTGGCAGCGGCATACAAGCGAACAGTGAAATCATCCAGCATGTATCTATCACCGACGCGATCCTTGAACACGCCAATAATTATGATGCAATTGTGGTTGGCGCGACAGGTCGCGGGCTGCTGCCGAAGTTGCTATTCGGTCAGATCCCGGAAAACATCGCCAAGCGCTCGGATCGTGCTGTCATTTTAGTCAAAACATATCATCCAGTCAAGGCGCTGCTTGGGCGCGTCATGCGCGAATGAGCACCATACAAAACACAGATCACAGCTTTTCGATTTGAATAAGGAATCGCCATGACGGATATTATTTTGGTCTGCATCATCATCGTCATTACTTTTGTGCTGTTTGCCTCAGACAAGTTCCGCATCGACTTTGTTGCAATTTTGCTGATGGCGACGCTGATGGTGATCGGCCAGTTCCGACCCAATTTTGCAAACTACAAAGAAGCCATATCCGGTTTCAGCAATACAGCGACAGTCACCATTGCCGCGATGTTTGTTTTAAGCGCAGGGCTGATTAAAACCGGCGCTATCGACTTGCTCAGCCACCGGCTCTTCAGGCTGGCAAAAGGCTCGGAACGGCGTCTTTTTATCATTGTGCTGTTGACCGCCGGTTTTGTTTCGGCTTTCATTAACAATACCGCTGCTGTGGCGGTGTTTATGCCGATTTTAATCACCGTTTGCCGCACCTATAAAATCAGCCCGTCAAAAATGCTGATCCCGCTTTCGTATGTAACCATCGTCGGTGGCACCTGCACTCTCATCGGCACGTCTACCAACATATTGGTGAGCTCGATGTCGGCAGAGCATGGCTTCCAGCCTTTTGGCATGTTCGAGCTCACCAAACTCGGCATCATCTTTTTCGGCTTTGGCATGCTCTATCTCTATTTTGTGGCACGCCAGATTCTGCCGACCCGCATGGCGCTCAGCACCCTCACCCGAAAATATCGTATGAGCCATTATCTCACTGCATTGGTTGTCAACAACAATTCCCCGCTCATCGGCAGAACGCCCGGCGAGTGCCGCATCAATTCGCAGTATGATGTGATGATCATCGAAATCATAAGAGACGATCGCCGTATCTGGAGCGGCATACGCGATACCAGCCTGCACCCGGGCGATGTGCTGCTGGTGCGCGGCTCTGTTGACGGGTTCATGGCGATGAAAAATGCAGAGGGCATAACGATTCGCTCGCAGGACAAATTTGCGGACGAGGACCTGGCTACCGAAGAAACCTTGCTGGCGGAAGGCATTCTGGCACCAACTTCGGCCTTGGTGGGCAAAACGCTGAAGGAAGCCGATTTCCGCCGAAAATACGGTGTTTTTGCGCTCGCGATTCGCAAACATGGCGAAACCATCCATGACAAAATCGGGCATATCAAACTGGAATCGGGGGACACTTTGCTGTTGCAGGGACGTCGCGAATCAATGGCAAAACTTGCCGATGATCCACATTTCATTCTGGTGCAGGAGGTGGACTACCCACGTGTGCGCTCGGAAAAAGTCACCATGGCCGTCGCGATCATTGCTGGTGTAGTGTTGCTTGCCGCTCTCGGCATCACCCCGATTGTGGTCTCCGCCACCGTAGGCTGTGTGCTGATGGTGCTATCTGGTTGTATCAAAATTCAGGAAGCATATGAATCCATTGATTGGCTGGTGATTTTTCTGCTTGCCGGCGTCATTCCGCTCGGAATCGTAATGGAAAAAACCGGCACGGCTCAATTCATCGCCGGCATATTGCTGAATATGATTGAAGACCTCAGTCCGACATTGATCATCTCGGCATTCTATCTGTTAACAACTCTTTTCACATCTTTCATGTCGAACAATGCCGCTGCAGTGGTGATGATCCCGATCGGGCTAGCTTCGGCAAGTGAATTGGGACTGCTCCCCATGCCATTCCTGATGGCCATCACTTTCGGCGCCTCGTCATCGCTGAGCACACCGTTTGGCTATCACACCAACCTGATGGTTTATGGCCCGGGTGGCTATAAATTTTTCGACTATATCAAGACCGGCGTGCCGCTCAATTTGATGCTATGGCTGCTTGCGACTATTTTTATCCCGCTCATTTGGCCTCCACTGTAAGAAAAAAAGCATATCATCCACCACCCATTGTAAAATTTTGCTCGAATAAAGGCCGTACCGCTGGTAGCGTTCTGCAAAGACCAGCCAGTTAATGTATTGTCAAATATTCGATTTCACAATAACCTGCCGGGTGCGCCCACATTGCCATCCAGCAATTTACCGAATAATGAGCTCCCTCTACCCGACTGGCTGTCAATTGCAATTTGAACAAGATCGTAAGATTGCAAAGCGAATGAGGATGTTGAAATGACGTTTCATAAAATTGTTTATATTGCGGCGGGGTGTATGCTTTTATTGGCGACTGTCGCGGAATACGGGGCAGCTCAACAAGCGCAAAACCGCCGCAGTATACCACGGCTCGAGCTCAATCCCGATAAATACCGGCTGAATTTGCCCGCAGAAAAAATCGCGCAAAACGATTCCGCGCGCACGGATTCCGCTGCGGCAGCAGGTCAAGAGACAGGCAGGCCGAGCAAATTGCGCCGGCACTTTGCCAAACTGCAAATCCCATTACTCGATGCACCACCAAAACAAAATAGTGCTTCAATCGTCTCAACTTCTGAATCAAACATTGAAGTCGACAGCATGGTTGGACTGTCCGCCCAGGCCGTGCAGGACAGTTTGCTCACCTTATCCGTCAGCAATTTGAGCGTGGAAGAGCTTGCAGCAACCATACCGGATTCTGCAAATACAGTAAAAACAACATCGCATGAGGTCGAACATCAGAATAGGCCCACCATCCCATGGGATGCAATCGCTTCTGTTTCTCAACAGGAAACGAACGCCGCCTCAAAGGATTCGGCAAATACACACAGCAGCGCGGACCTGAATATACTGGACCGGTTCGCTTCCATGTTGCCACCAGCTTTTATGCAGGATGCAATGATCAGTTTTAGCACTATCGGCCTGCTTTTTGCCCTGGTATTCTTTGTGCCAGCGGTACGCGTGAGATTTTATTTTGTGCTGGGATTGTATCCTGCGGCGATTCGAACGTGTGAAAAAATCGCCACCAAAAAGCCAAATCATCATACCATTAACAACATGATGGTATATGCTTGCTTTTCCGGCGACACCGATGCGGAGAAAGCGAACAAGGCGTTCGAAAAGCAACAAACTTTACTAAACAAGACGCGTAACACACAGATTGGCAGTCGCGGCGCCCAAAACCGCCAAACTGAAGAAAAAGCGGATGAAGTCGACAAAAATGCAGTTGCGACTGTGTAGCAAATGAGAAAGAGCTTATCAAAAATATCAATTTCATGAATGTATTTTCCGTCAGCCGCAATAGTGCTGGCAGAACATTCCACTAAAAACGAAGACGTAGCAAACGACGCACATCACCAACGCGAACTAAGGCAGTATACAGGTGCATTTCTCCGGGCCGTCTTGTTGACATGGCCCGCCGCACAGAATACGGAAGCCATTTCTGATTCTCACACATAGCAGCCCGCCGAAACCACCTGCTTCTTAAAAATTCGTTACTTTATCTGTTTTTTCTCGCATTTGGCAAAAAACTTTCTAAATTACGCCGCTTCTTTATCACTCACTACTCTACTTGCCTCATCTTGAGGAGAGAAAGCCGTTTTCCGCGTTAATACGTTTGTGCTGCAAGTTTGCACTTAATCGACAAAGGAGTCGCTTCAATGATCTGGCTATGGGTAGGGTTTATCGCTATCATTTTTATTCTTCTCGCTCTCGACTTAGGCGTGCTGAACCGCAGACCGCATGTCATTCGCGCACGAGAAGCCCTGCTTTGGTCGCTGCTATGGATTTCGATCGCACTCGCCTTTAATTTTGCCATTTATTATATCTACGAGCATCATTGGTTCGGCATCGGCATACACATTGGACACCAACTCGATGGCAAGCAAGCCGCATTGCAATTTTTTACCGGCTACATCATTGAAAAGTCCCTCAGCCTTGATAATATTTTCATCATCGCTTTGATTTTCAGCTATTTTGGCGTGGAGTTGCGCTACCAGCATCGCGTCCTTTTTTGGGGCATCATCGGTGCTTTGGTCATGCGCGGTATCATGATCGGCGCTGGCGTAGCTTTGATCCAGCGTTTTGAGTGGATGACCTATGTTTTTGGCCTGATGTTGCTGCTCACCGCCATCAAAATGCTGGTCAGCAACCATGAGAAAATTGAACCCGAGCGCAATCCGCTTATACGGTTGGCGCGGCGCTTTTTTCCTGTTACTAAAAAATTTCATCAGGAACATTTCACTTATCGCGTTAACAAGCGGGTTTTCCTGACTCCGCTTTTTTTGGTTTTGCTGGTCATCGAAAGCACTGACGTGGTTTTTGCTATCGATTCGATACCTGCTATATTTGCCGTGACCACTGATCCGTTCATCATTTTCACGTCGAACATTTTTGCAATTTTAGGCTTGCGCTCGCTCTATTTTGCACTCGCCGCAGTGATGAACCGCTTCCGCTATTTGAAGCACAGCCTGGTCATCGTGCTGGGCTATGTTGGCATGAAAATGCTGCTCGAGCCAACGTTCCATATTCCAACGCTGATCTCACTCGGAATCATCGCTACCATTTTAACGATTGGAACCATTATCTCACTCATCGCTACCAGGCAGGAAAAAAATCAGAAAAAGCAAGATCAGGCGAGCCCCCCACCTCATATCCCCAAAAAAAATGGCATTCACAAGCCACAGGAAAAACCAAATGATGCGGCGATTTCAGCGCACCATGACGCATAGTTTGCGGCTGGCGAAAAATTTCTCATTTGGCAGTTTGATTTAAATATACCTGCGCCTGGCATAGGATATTGCTGATCGCCCCGGTAGTTCGCTTCAAAACCCGACCTTTCTCTCCCCTACGAACAGCCACATTCTGTTTTGATCTTTCAACAAAAATTTTTATCATTAGCACAATCTAAGCCATTCTGTACCGAATGGTCTTTTTGCAACTTAGGAAAAATTTGAATGCAATTCAGCGCTGCCGACGGAAGGGCTGGCGTGGGAGGATCACATGCGATTGAATAAAAAATTCAGTATTGGCCTGTTTTGGGCTGGATTGACTGTGCTTGTACTCTTGCAGCTGCCACACACATTGCACGCTGCGATGTTTATGCAGCAGGATGTCAAAGCTGCCCTCTTTAAAGACGCGAATGACGCCATGGAGTTTGCGCGTTCGCTGCGTGCGGATGTTTTGGCGCCGAAAAACTTTGACTATGCCCTGAAGCGCTATCGCGAAGCGGAGCAGGATTACCAGAAAGGCAAGAATCTTGATGGAATTCGCAAAAAGCTCAAAGAAGCAGAAGTCTATTTTAAAAAAGCTGCCGAAGCGACCAAACTGGCAGAAGTGACCTTTCCTTCTGTGCTAAAAGCACGCTCCGATGCGATGAAAGCGGAAGCCCCCAATTACGCTGAAATCTATTGGAACGAAGCATCGCAAAAATTCTCTGAAGCGGCGCAGAAACTCGAAGATGGTGATGTTAAGGGCGCACGCAAAAAAGCTGACGAAGCAGAAGGCATTTTTCGACAGGCTGAGCTCGATGCTATCAAAGTAAACTATCTGGCAGAGACTTGGAATTTGTTGAAAATTGCCGAAAAAAACAAAGTCGAAGACCGTGCGCCCACGACCGTGCAGCGTGCACAGGACTTGATCGAGCAGGCCGAGAAAGAGCTCAACACCAATCGCTATGACACCGATGTTGCACGCAGTTATGCCCAACAAGCAAGATATGAAGCCAAACATGCGATCTACCTGGCTGAAACCATCAACAAGCTGCGCGATGCCAAGCAATCCTATGAAGATGTCATTTTGGCCGCGGAAAAGCCTTTGACCCGCATCGGTGCTTCCATCGATTTGGTGGCAGAATTCGATCAGGGCTTTGGCAAGACGACCTCTGAAATCATCAGCTATATCCAGACGTTTCAAGACAGCGTGAGCAAACTCACCCAGGACCTGGCAGAGCGCGACCGGCTGATTCAGAATCAACAAAAACGCATTGCCGAACTGGAACAACAATTGGGTGGCATTGCCCAGGAAAAATCGCAATTAACGCGGCGCATTGAGGCGCAAGCACAGGTTCGTGAACAGTTCAAGCGCGTCGAGCACATGTTCAGCCGTGAGGAAGCACGGGTCTTTCGCGAGGGTGAAGATGTGATTTTTCGCCTGGTCGGGCTCAATTTCAGCAGCGGCAAGGCGGAGATCGAATCGCACTATTTCAGCCTGCTGACCAAAGTTCAAAATGCCATCCGCATTTTCCCCAACTGCCAGATCAGCATCGAAGGCCATACCGACTCCTACGGCAGCGATGCGATGAATTTGCAGCTTTCGGAACAACGCGCGGAGGCCGTGCGACAATATTTGCTCGCCAATATGCGCATCGAGCCAGCACGGATTCAATCGATCGGCTACGGCGAAAGCCGGCCAATCGCCAACAACGAGACCGCAGAAGGCCGCAAGCGCAATCGCCGCATCGATATTGTGATCGTTCCAAACTTGCCCGGCATTGAATAGCTAAGAGCGTATCTCGAACACGCAAACGAAAATGATGTTTTAAAGACTCGAACTTATTTGACCAGTTGAACCGGATGGAAAAGTGATACCCAGTGCTCAATGGATATTGTGGATGCTCTACGGCATCACCAGTTTGTTTTATTTGCGTGATTTTTTGTATAAGCGTGGAAGTGACCGCACCAATGCCCAGCGTACGATCGTCCTGGCGCTGGGGCTGCACGCAGCTTTTTTGGTTTATTTGGTTCTCGGTTTGCGCCGCATTCCCGTTGCAACGCTCAGTGAAGCGCTGAGCACATTTGTGTGGCTGACAGCACTGATTTATTGGCTGCTCGAAAAGGGCCTGGTCACACAACTCAAAGCAGACCGGTCGATGGGCACATTTATTTTGCCGATTTTATGGTTGCTCTTCACCGTCGCCAACCTGACTTTTCAGGCGGATGAGCCAATCGCGGAGGTGCTGAAGGATGTGCGTTTCGAAATGCACGTCTTCGCAATGCTGCTTTCGTACGGCGCATTCACCATCTCGTTTATTGCCAGCTTGCTGCATATTTTGCTGGCACGTGAGATCAAAAAGCGCGACCTGCGGCTTTTCTACAGCCGGTTGCCATCACTGGCTTTCTTCGATAACATCAGCAACCGCGCAGTCGACATTGGCCTGTTTTTCGCTACAATCGGCTTTGCGTTGGGATTTTATAGTGCTGCCAAAGTATGGGACAGCTTCCTGCTTGCCGATCCCAAATTTTTGGTCACGGTATTTTCGTGGGCGATCTATTTTGTACATTTCTTTGGCAGGCGCTTCATTGGCTGGAGTGGCAGGCTGGTCGCCAATCTCTCCATTCTCGGTTACAGCGTGATTTTGTTCTCGTTTATCATCATCTCGCTGCTTTTCTCCAGCCTGCATCGATTCATTTAATTTGAGTGGCATGAAACTCGTCATCTATACATTTCCCAATCGTTCCAACTCTGCTTTGTTGCCTGAGAACCTTGCGGAGAGCAAACAGCTTCCCAAAACATTGGCTGATATCGGCGTGCTCGAGGCCTTGCCGGTGCCGCATAACAGTGCATTGCAGCTTCTGCTGGTCGCAGAAAAAGTCCCAACTTCCGCACAGGTGCGCAGCTATATTTCGGCTCAAAACAGCGACGACAGTGCATCGGACAGTTCCGCCAGGTATGACCGTCAGGCGCTGCACTATATTCTGGAAATGGCCTCCGGTGCGCTAACCGATGCCATGAGCAACAATCTTTTTGAAAGATTGCAGGAACGCTATGCGCAGGCACGCGAGGCGGGCTGGGTTGGTCCTGTGCTGCAATATATTTTTCAGCGCTGCGTCTGGCTGCATGAAAAATCCCGCATGGAAACCGATCTTTTCAAATTTGCCATTCACGAGCACAGTGTGCTGCGCGAGTTGGCGCAAAAAATATTCGGTCAACTCAATCGAACCAGTACAGGCATTGCGGGATGTCCGCCGGAATCAGCAGCTTTTTTGATGGAACTCCAAAGCCATGGTTGTAAAAATATCATGCTGTTCCACGATCCATCCGCGGAGACTGACCGTATCGATCCGCTCGGGCAATTTCAGCATTTTGAAAAGGAGGCTTTCTCTTTTACACATGGAGATTTGTTGTTGGTGTTTGATCCTGAATACGCACAACTCTTTGAAGGTCGCAAACTCAAGCAGCAACTGGCAAAGCGTCAAAGCAAAGCATTGTTGATTTTCGATTGGACCAATGCCCTGCCGGTCCCGAAAAACAGCAATCTCTATTTCTATTCGCGCGCCGATCTCGCCGCCATCATCGAGCACAATTTGCATGCTCGCAAGCACGCTGCTGAAACGATTCAGACATGGATCGCCTCGGAAATTGACGATTTTTACAAGTGGCTTACCAGCGATAATCGCAACCAGTTTGCGGGAATCATCGGTGCGACCAAAGCCATGCAGAATATTTTTGAACTGATTTCGCGCATCGCACGCACCAACATCACCGTGTTGATCGACGGTGAAAGCGGCACGGGAAAGGAGTTGGTGGCGCGAGCCGTGCATCGCTTCAGCGCACGTAGCGAACAGCCGTTTATTGCTGTAAATTGCGGCGCGATCCCGGAGAACCTGCTGGAGAGCGAGCTCTTCGGCCATGTGCGCGGCGCTTTTACCGGCGCCGTTGCCGAAAAGCCCGGCTTGTTTGAGCAAGCCCAACACGGCACCATTTTTCTGGATGAAATTGCAGAGCTGGCGCCGCACCTGCAAGTCAAACTGCTGCGCTTTTTGCAAGAGGGCGAAATCCGCCGCGTCGGCAGCAACCACACCATCCGGCTCGATGTGCGGATGCTGGCGGCAACCAACAAAAACCTGGCTGATTTGGTGGCGCAAAACACCTTTCGCAGCGATCTCTATTATCGGCTGAATGTCATGCAGCTCACGCTGCCAGCTTTGCGCGAACGCCGGCAGGACATTCCTTTGCTGGCCAATCAGTTTTTGAAGCGCTTTGCCCAAAAATTCCAAAAAAATGTGCACGAGATTTCAGAAGAAGCCATGACTGCCCTGCTCGCCTATCACTGGCCCGGCAACATCCGCGAACTGGAGAACGCCATCGAGCACGCTACCGCGCTTGCGATTGGCAAGAACATATCGCCATTCGATTTGCCAGCAAACATTACCCGCAAGGAAAAAACCAATGGCCGCATGCCATCGTTCGGGCGGGTCAGCCTGCGTGAACTGGAAAAGCAGTACATCATCGAGACACTGGAAGAATTCGACTGGGATTATGAATTTGTGTGCAAGCAGCTCGGTATCGGCAGGACCACCTTGTGGCGCAAGCTGAAGGAATATAAAATCAACAAGTAGATTGTTTTTGGCTAGATCGATTGAATTTACAGATATTTACGAGCATCGATCGAATTTTCATTTTTTCGAAAAAAAAACGCCCCGAGCAGGGGCGTTCTCATTTCAGCAGGCAATTGCCAGACTTATTTGGCCAACTCTTTCAAAGCCACCACCAGCAAATCATAGAAATCCTTGACGGTGTGAATTTTCACCCGTTCGTCCGGCGAATGCGGGAATTCAATTTGCGGCCCGATGGAAATCATGTCCATGCCGGGATATTTCTCGCCGATGATACCGCACTCCAGTCCAGCGTGCACCGCCTTCACTTCCGGTTCGTGACCGGTCACTTTTTTGTGCACATCTTTCATCAGCGCCAACAACGGTGAATGGACATCCGGCTTCCAACCCGGATAGCCATTGCCCTCTTCGACGCTCGCGCCCGCCAGTTCGGCAATAGAGCGGATGCGGCGGCGGGTGGCATGAATCGCGGAGTCCACCGAGCTGCGGCTGCTCATCAACACCTTCAATTCGCCGTTTTCCTGCTTGACGGCAGCGAGATTGGTGCTGGTCTCGACCAACTCGGGAATATCGTAACTCATCGACAGCACGCCGTGCGGCAAGCCAGTGATCAAATTCATCACCTTGGCCGTGGTGGCATCGTCGAGCATCTCCTTCGTCGCGCCGGCTGCGTTAACATCCAGTTTCATGTCCGGCTCGGCGGGGCGGAATTCGTCGTGAATAGTCGCCATTTCGGCTTTCAGTTTTTTCACGAAATCATCTTTTTTTGCCGATGCCAGTACCACTGTCACAAAAGCCTCGCGCGGGATGGCGTTGTGCAAATTGCCGCCCTGAATGTGGGCGATGTTGAACGGCACCGATTTCTGCACTTTTTGCAAGGCGCGCACCAAAAGCTTGGTGGCGTTGCCGCGCTGCAAATGAATGTCGCAGCCCGAGTGCCCGCCCTTGAGGCCAAACAGCTTGGCTTGCACCGCCGCGCTGCCGGATGGCACTCCCGTGGTGGTCAGCGGCAGGCTAAAATTGCTGTCCGCACCGCCGGCACAGCCGATGTAAAAAATGCCTTCTTCCTCGGTGTCGAGATTGAGCAGGCGTTTGCCTTCCACCATGCCCGGGCCGAGCTCGCCAGCACCGGTCAGGCCGGTCTCTTCGTCGATGGTGAACAGCAGTTCCAGCGGGCCGTGCTCGACATTTTTGTCTTCGATCAGCGCCAGCATGGCGGCCACACCGATGCCGTTGTCCGAGCCGAGGGTGGTGCCGGTGGCTTTCAAATAGTCTCCATCGATCTGCGGCTTGATCGGATCTTTGTCGAAATCGTGGTCGACGTCGGAGTTCTTTTCATTGACCATGTCGAGGTGGGCCTGCAAAATGGTGATCGGCGCTTTTTCGTGGCCGGGGGTGCCGGGCTTGCGCACCACCACATTGCCGATGGCGTCGGTTTTGTACTCCAGGCCATGTTTTTTGGCCTCGCCGACGACGAATTCGCGCATTTGGTCTTCTTTTTTCGAGCCGCGCGGAATGGTTAAAATTGTATCAAAATACCGCCACAACACCTTCGGTTCGAGATCGGATACGAATGTCATGTTGCTCCTCCTTTTCGATATCTTCAGAATACCCACAATTTGTGCTTTTCACAATTTTTTTGGCCACGGATTCACACAGATGGACACGGATATTAAAAAGAGATTCAAGAAAATCTTCGATCAATGTCATTGTGTTAAAGTCGAATTTGTCATTCAGGAGGAATCTATTTTGACACCTGTGCAGGCTATCGAACTCAGACCTGGCTATTTTGCCGAATAGATTCTTTCAGAATGACATGGTGGGATGCTTAGCCTAACGCCACTGAGTCCTCGATCATCAAAAATCAGTGAAAATCCGTGTCCATCTGTAGCTAAAAACCAGTCAAACAGTAACGAATTTCGCCATCAGCTTCAAGGGAAATTTTCTTTGATTTTTGTTGAAATGTTGCCGCCGAAAAGCGGCTCGACAAATTCGAAACTACGTCGACGAACCTGTCGGTTTTTCCAAAATTCGGCGTTTTGCCCAAAGATTCCCGGCTGGTAGCAAAAGGCTATCGCTGCACTGTGGTTGACAATTACCTTATTTTCTATACAATCAATGAATCAGCAGTTCCGGTGCACCGGACTGTGCGCAGCGCCAGAGATGATCAGTCGTTTCTGTAATTGCACGCGATGATCGTAGGGGCATGGCGCGCCATGCCCCTACCAGGCAGGCACGCCAATTCGCTGCTGTATGTTTTGGGACAGCCCCCAACAGTAATGTCATTTGATAAAATAGCGATCATCACGCCATAGCACTGGATTATTGATGATGTAATCCCTGATTTGCCGGTAAGTCTTTTCGCTGCGAATCACATGCTCAAAATAGCCGCGCTGCCAAACGGGAGCGCCCGGTGCTTGCAGCGTTTTTCTGGTACACCGCGTCACTGCTGATTTGAATGCACCAACGATCGTCGGTAGGGAATGCGGCAATGGCTGGGCGAATTGGCGTTTTGGCCGTTCGTCCTGTTGGCCCCAGAATTGAGGTGATTCCGTCAAAATAACAATGACATGAAAATGATTTGGCATGACAATAAAAACATCGAGCGTGACATTTTCACGCAGTCTGGCTGTTTTCAGCCACTCGGATTCAACGATTTTGCCGACTGCATTCAAATGCATCTTTTGATCTTTGATTTCGCCAAACAACGGGCGGCGCTGATGGCTGCAAATGGTGACAAAATAGAGACCAGCGCTGGCATAATCGTAATGCGGCAAACGAATGGGTCGCCGATTGCGGCGAATGGGACCCGGTTGCATGATTCCCCCCTGTTTGGTTAGTTGTTTTCTGATGAATGATTTGACGAAAATACGAAATTTGCACAACGGAACGTAGGGGCATGGCGCGCCATGCCCCTACCCACCAAAACAGGCCATGGAATGCAGAAAAAATGCTCCGCTCGCTGCTTGGCTGCCCTGGCTCCGCACAGGGCAGGCCCGCTGCTCGCTCCGCCTATTCCCCCTGACCTCGGGCACAGCGGAAGCCCAGGTAGTAGAAGCGAACATCGGGCTCCCAGTAGTAGCGGTACGCTGCCCGGACGTACCTGGCGTCGTCGTCCCAACTCCCACCACGGCGCACCCGGCCGGGGCCTGATTGCGGGCTTGTGGGGTTCACTTCATCCCTGTCGGAATATTGGCCATACCAGTCTGCGCACCACTCCCAGACATTGCCAGCCATGTCGTACAGGCCAAATGCGTTGGGTTCATAGCTGCCGACTTCTTTGAGATATTTTCCGGCTCCCTGTTTCCAATCACTGCTCCATTGATTGCCATAATTTGCTTTCGATTCGTCAATCTCATCACTTCCCCACGGGTATTTGTATTTCGGCTTACCATCGAGACCGGTAAAACCACCGCGGGCGGCGTATTCCCATTCGGCTTCGGTCGGCAGGCGCTTGCCCGCCCATGTGGCATAGGCAGTGGCGTCATGCCAGCTCACGTACACCACCGGACGTCTCGGATTTTGCAACTGCTGGTCCCATTTGTCCGGCTTCTTATGTTTCGGATTGGCATTGAGAAAACGCTGGTATTGCGCTACTGTTACCTGGTAGCAGTCCATATAAAAGGCATCGAGCTTGACGCGGTGCTCGGGTTTTTCATCGTCAGCACCATTGCTATCGCCCATCAGAAATTCGCCAGCGGGAATGAGCGCCATGGCGGCATCCATTTGTTTGGCGTAGGCGCCGAGATCGTTGGGATCGAACTCAATTTTCGCGGGCGCGAGGTTTTTTTCACTTGTGGCGGGTTGCGTTAAAACTTCAGGCTTGATACCAACGCTCGCGAGCAGGCGCTGTAGATTGTCATGATAATTTTTGTCTTCGCTGAAATCGACGCGCTGCAAGCGGCGGAGGCGGTAGGGAACTCTGCATTCTTCCCGCAAAACCGGCACTATCGGCAAATTTTCGTCAAGCGCGTAGTTGAGCTCGTCCTTGACATTTTCCGAACTGATCGACTGCGGCGTCAGCACAATCAGCAAACGGCCGGCGCTTTCCAATGCATCTTCCACCGCATCGTCCCAGCGCACGCCGGGCGGAATGTCCAATTCATCCATCCAGATGCGGGCGCCGTTTTGGCGCAGGTCACTGGCCAGCTTGCGGGCGAAATTTTTGTCCTGCCGGGCGTAGCAGATAAAGGTGTGTTTGTCCCCGTTCATGGCTGGAATAAAGTGATTTTTTGCTTAAAAAACAAGGCTTTCGCAACAGTGCATCGCTTGCATGCAGGGCAGGTTTTTATTGCACAAATGATTATATGACTGCAAAAACTTGCCGGCGGGTTGAAAAAACAGGAGTGCCAAACTTTAGTTTGGTCATGTCAAAATGAATTTTGACACTCCATCCATCGTTTCTCCGGTAATTTGTTCCACGTTCAAAGGATTGCCGCCGGGGCAAGGCGCGCCATGCCCTGCATCAATCGGAATCGACAATGACCTTGCCCAGGCCGGTATCGAGTCGGCGGCCGGAGCGCAGCACGTCCACTTCTTTCAGCTCGTCTGCCACGCGCGGGAAGGCGTACACGACCTGGCCGTCTTCACTCACCGAAGTGTCGCCGGGCATGTCGAGCGCCAAATTGCTGAGCAGTTTTTCCACCGTCTCCTTCGGCACTTGATGCTCCCGGGCGTTGCCGTTGATCGCCCGTGCAACGGCTTCGGCAGATTCGGCACGCCCTCTGTTCGCAAAAATAACTTTGTATAGCCGTTTGCGCATATTGCTGATGGTGCGCTGCTTGCTGGCTTTTTGGATTCGAAACCAGCGCACAGCCGGAATCAGGAAAAACAGCATCGAAAAAATCAGCGGCAGCCATCCCAGCAAAAGGTTGCCAGTGGTGCCGGGCGTGGACAGGCCTTGCAGCAGCGACGCCACGGCCATCGCGGTCTCATTGGCGCCAACCGGCACAACAACATTCGCCAGCGCACCGGAGACGACCAGGAAGGCAAAAAGCAGGTTGAAGCTGTTCAGGAAGGCGATCAGCAGGTTGCGCCCGGCGCTGTTGCCGGTCAGCTCGTATTCCGGCTCATATTCGTCCCAGTAATTGATGATCTCGGCGATTTCGAGCTGGCCAAGTCCGCGCATGATGTCATCGAATTGGCCATACATCGCACCGTTTTCGCTGACTTTGACAGTGCCGTCGAAGCGCACCAGGCAGTCAGTAAAGAAATTTTCGGCTTGCGGGAAGGTCCAGCCAGCGAGGGCGCACAGCTCAGCGGAAACGATGATGCCCTTTTGCCGCTGCAGATAAGCTGCTACCTCTTTTTGATTGTTGAGCGGATCGATTGGCACGCGCGGCGGCCCGAACACAAAATCATACACCGAAGCGACGAGATTTTTCTTCTTTTCATCGATCACACCGGGGGTGGGGTGGTATTTGCGGTACTGGTAGCCCTGCCGATCGGTGCGATACATGGTCGCGCCGGTAATCGTGCGCCAGCGAAAAATCGAAAAAAACAGGTAAGCGAAGCGGCTCAGATCGATGGAGGCGCCGCGGCTTTTGCGGTCGCCACGCCCGGAGCTGGAAGCCACCAGCAGCGCAATCAAAATGACCAAAAACAGCACAAAATAGACCACCAGCGTCACGGTAATCCAGGCCTTGTAAATGGCAGTGAACGCTTTCCACAGCCAGCCGAGAAAGGTATCGAATCGCTCTTTTGCGGTTTTCTCGCCCCGCCGCCGCAGCGTGGCACCGAAATCGTAAATCAGGTCACCGTTTTCGGTAACTTGCAACCGGCAGACATATTTTTTGAGCAGCGATTCAAATGCATCGCGCGTCGCATCGATCGAGAGGCCGGTGGCAGCAGCCGCTTCATTCAAGGTAAAACGCTTCTGCTCTTTGCGCAGCCGTTTTTCCAGTATTTCAATGGCTTGTTTCGGATCAAATTCTGGCACGGGTATATTCCTTCGATTTTGAATTTTCAGCACACCATGTATAAAATAATGAACCCAAAATCAATCTTTTTTGTATCGCCTATATGAAAATCGCTTGATTTCGTGATGTTTTGGTGAATTTGTCTGCAACAGCAAGAGCCGCCGGACCTTACATTGGCCTTGCTTCCTTCATTTGACTGCCCTAAATTAAGCCCTTTTGAAAGCAGAGTGCACAGCTTGCTGTGCCATTGTACAAGGCAAGCCTTGTACTTCAATTCGCTGAAATCCAGGACAACTGATGGACCCGCAAAAAATCATCCGAAAATATTACGATCCCAATTCTGAAGCCTACCGCGTGTTGGTGACGCACAGCGAATTGGTGATGCAGAAAGCCCTTGCGCTGGCGCAGCGGGTGGCGCATTTGCAGCCGAATTTGCACTTCATCCGCGAGGCGGCCATGCTGCATGACATCGGCATGATCTTCACCAACGCGCCGAAAATTGGCTGTCACGGCGAGCATCCGTACATCATGCACGGCATTCTCGGCCGCGAATTGCTGGAGACGGAAGGCTTTCCCAAACACGCGTTGGTGTGCGAACGTCATACCGGTGTCGGCATCACCCGTGAAGATATTGCCGAACAAAATTTGCCGCTGCCCGACCGCGAAATGGTGCCGGTCACACTCGAAGAAAAAATCATTTGTTTTGCGGACACCTTTTATTCGAAGAGTCCGGGCAAGCTTATGCAGGAAAAGTCGCTCGACAAATTGCGCAGGCAACTCGCCAAATATGGCGACGACAAGCTGGCGATCCTGAATGAATGGATCGCCTTTTTCAAACTCGAGGAGGAAGCATGATTTCGACGCCGGATTGGGTTAAGAACGCTGTTTTTTACCAGATATTCCCCGATCGTTTTGCGCGCAGCCCGCGTATCCAGCACGCCGCAGGCCTCACCTTCAAGCCGTGGGGCGCATCGCCGGCTGAGCAGGGTTTTCAGGGCGGCGACCTGCTCGGCATCGTCGACAAGCTCGATTATTTGCAGGAGCTCGGCATCAATGCGCTCTATCTCAATCCGATTTTTGCCTCGGCATCCAATCATCGTTATCATACTTTCGATTATTTCGAGGTCGATCCGCTGCTCGGCGGCAATGCAGCATTGCGTGAGCTAATCGATGCTGCGCATGCCCGCGACATCCGCGTGGTTTTGGACGGTGTTTTCAACCATGCCAGCCGTGGTTTTTGGCCCTTCCACCATGTGCTGGAATGTGGCGGCAACTCGCCGTACGCCGACTGGTTCATCATCAAAAAATGGCCCCTTCGCCCCTATTCGAGCAGCAAGCGCCGGCCCGCCAACTACGCTGCGTGGTGGAATCTGCCTGCTCTGCCCAAGCTCAATACCAAAAATCCGGGGGTGCGCCAAATGATTTTCGATATTGCCCGGCATTGGCTGGAATTCGGTATCGATGGCTGGCGGCTGGATGTGCCGCAGGAAATCGACGATGATGATTTTTGGCGCAGCTTTCGCACCATCGTCAAAAGCGCCAATCCCGATGCTTATATTTGCGGTGAAATCTGGACACCGGCGCAGCGCTGGCTGCAGGGCGACATGTTCGACGCAGTGATGAATTACCTGTTTACCTCGGCAGCGCTCAGCTATTTCGGCGCAGAAAGTCTGCATCCAAAATACCAGCACCATGAGTTGGCGCTTGACAAGCTCGACACGCCGGAATTTGCCAAAAGAGTCGATGCCATGCATGCGCTGTACGATTGGGAAATCAACCACGCTCAGCTCAATTTGCTCGACAGCCACGACATGGCGCGTGCTTTGTGGGTGATGGGCGACGATGTCTCCGCACTCAAGTTAGCGGTGCTGTTTCAAATGACCATGCCGGGTGCGCCGTGCATTTACTACGGCGACGAAATTGGCCTGTCTGCCGGGGACGATCCGTATTGCCGCGAGGCCTTTCCGTGGCAGGACGAACAAAACTGGAATCATGAACTGCTGACCTTTTACAAGCAGGCGCTTCGCTTGCGCAACCAGCATCCGGTGCTGCGAACCGGCGCATTCAGGCCGATCTGTGTCGAAAAACATGTCTATGGCTTTGTTCGCGAGCAGGGAGTGCAAAAAGCCGTAATTTGCTTCAATACGTCGAAACAGTCCGAGCAAGTCCGGCTCGCAAACATTTCTTCGAGTTCCAAGTCCTGGCAGGCCGTCTGGCCCGGCTCGGACAATACCCGCTTTCATTTCGATGACAACGTCCTGTCACTCTCCATACCGTCCAGACAGGGTGTGGTCCTTTTGAACGCCTAAACCGCTTCCCTGCAGCGAATTTTGCCCGCCAAACCAGCTTCCTACCTATGCCTTTTCCGCATATTCGCAGTTTTTTACATATATTTAGATAATTTCATATCGCAAAACCAGGTTACGACCACCGGGGGCCAGTTGGCGCTGGTTTGGCTGGACGTAAGGCTCCTGGCGATTTTCACGCTTTTAACCAGGGAAGGGCAAAATGAAAAAATTTGTGACACGTTTCCTCGCCTTTTGTATGATCGCAGGTTTCATCGCTACGATTGGCATCGATGATGCCGCTGCTCAAGTTCGAAACCAATCCGGCGACACGATTAACCGGTCGTTCGGCCTCGCTGCCTACATGCAGTTCAGCCATCTCGAATTTCTCGTACCGATTTGGGTGAGCCCGAAATTAGTGGTCGTCCCGGTGATCGGTGTAAAAAATACTGAGAATTTTGGCACGCAAACAAGACTCGGCGCAATACTTCGTATATATCAAAGAATGGCACGCCTGGCACCTTACTTCGGTGTTCGCGCACTTGCTGATATGTTTAAGCCAAACGGTGGAAGCATGGTAACAAATATAGAAGCGGGCGTGCTCTACGGCGGCGAGTTCTTCATCAACAATCATTTCAGCTTTGGGGTCGAAGCTCACGTTATTGTTTATATTCCAGATGTGGGGCCACGCATGGTGTCAACCCAAACGTTGATGCTCGCCAACATCTATTTCTAAATTTAACGCGCTGTGCGAATTGTTTTTGCGATAGTCCTTTTTGATAAACCATTGTTTTTATGTAACAATAGTACCCCCGTCATTCAGGAGGAATCTATTCGGCATCGTGAGGAAACTTCGCTAGATTCCGCGGAATCGTCAAAATAGATGCCTCCGGCATGACAATTTGGGCCGTTTTGTGCTCATCAACGGCTTATTTCATCGCATAACAGGTAATTTTACCATCCGCAGACAAAAAGGCCGTTTTTGCAGCATATGCAGAAACGGCCTTTTTTTATTTCTGGCAAAGAAGATGTTGCATGCCAGGCTCTTGCTGAATATCTTCCATCAGAACAGAAATTGTGTTTCAAATCATGTTAAATCCAATGCCGTTCCATTAAGGGATTTCTGTTACCCTAAGCTCAGTCGAAGGATGAGCATTTTGAGCGTAGATTTCATGTCTCGACTTCGCTCGAAATGAAGATTTTGGCTCCATTGAATGGTATTGATGCTAAACCAGGTTGGATTATGGAAGGCATTGCCAGGCTCAAGGAATATGTGGTTGCAGCCAAGCGCATATTAATTTTTACCGGCGCAGGCATTTCCACCACCAGCGGCATCCCCGACTATCGCGGGCCGAGCGGTGTTTGGAAGACCAAACAGCCTGTATATTATCATGATTTTATGCAATCCGAAGCGGCCAGGCTGACCTATTGGCAAGACAAAATGGAAGCATGGCAGACCTTCAAGCAGGCGAAACCAACTGCTGTGCACAAGGCCATTGTCGATCTGGAAAAGGAGGGACGGATCGATTTGGTTGTCACACAAAATGTCGACGGTTTGCATCGTTTGGCTGGCACTTCAGTCCAAAAGTTGGTCGAATTGCATGGCACCAACAGCAAAGTTGAATGCCAAACCTGCCATGCTTTCAGCGACCCCGAGCTCCATTTTGATTTTGTGCAAAAGACCGGCCGCGCGCCAACCTGTGAACATTGCGGTGGCTTTCTGAAACCGGCAACCATCAGCTTTGGCCAGGCATTGCGTGAGCACGATTTAAAGCGCTCGGTGCAAGCTGCGCAGCGATGCGACCTGGTCATCGCACTTGGCTCCACCCTGTCGGTTTATCCGGCGGCTTCGATAACGCTCCTGGCGGCTGAGCAGGGCGCGCCCTACATTGTGATCAATCGTGGCGTGACCGAGCATGATACGCACAAACGGTTGAGCCTGCGGATCGAAGGTGATGTCGAACAAATCTTTCCCCCTGCCGTTGCCGAAGCTTTGAAAAAAACCTGACTGAAATTTTAGTGAGCACTACTCCCGCAAAATCACGAATTCTTCCATCGGCACTTTGCAAATTTCGCGTTCTTCACAGGCTACCAATAAATCGTCTTCATCGTAGCAGATCGCCTCAAATTTGCGTTCATCTTTAATCGGCAGCCAGCGAATTTTTCCAGCGAAATAATCATCCGAACCGTTTGGCGCTTCAAAAAGCCACACCGCGTTATAAGCCAATACAGCGATTTCCTTGCCATCCCGCCGCGCATCGGCACCGGTCACCATTCCCTGTATGTTAAATTGACTCACGAGCGTCAACGGCACCGGTTCGAGCGGATCCAGCTTGTCCAGCCGGTACAGTTTTGTGGTTTTGTCGCTGCGATGCTTGGTCAGGAAGTAAAGCTTGCCGCGTGCCCAAAACATGCCTTCGCAGTCGTAATTGCGTTTTTCTGCCGGAAATGTTTTTTGGTCGGGATAGAAAACCTGCACCTTCAAGCGCGCTGAAGTCACCACCGTTTCGTTCGGGTAGGGTTCAGAAACGAAATAGACAGCGAGATCGCGGCGCGCATTGCTGTTGTTTCCCATATCCGCAATGATCAAATTGCCCTTGTCATCCGCAGCGATATCTTCCCAATCGACATTCACGGCATCGGGAATGCGAATCCCTTCATAATTCTTCATCCAGACCGGTTTGATGATTGAGCCATCCCGATGGATCGGAAAAATGCGCGCTTCATCTCCGGAATCGTTGTGCGTCCACAAGACATCCGGCCACAAACGACTTTGCACCAGTCCGGATGCTTCGCTGATTGGCTCAAAACGGATCTCGCCGCTGGTTGTCAGAAAAACCGGACTTTTGTCCGGCAAATTTATCGTTGAAGCATTATTTGAATAAGCCGGTTCAGGCATTTCTTTCGAGCAGGCGCTCAATGAAACAGCCATTATGCCAATCAACAAAATCAAGTGGTTACGTTTCACAAATACACTCCTTCAGAATTCGCACCGACCCGTGACGGCCAGGCCGATGCGGGACATCAACTACTTGGTGGCGGTTGTCATGATTTCCGTCATGCGGCTGACAAATTCTGTTGGCGAAGTCAGATTGCCTTCCACCAGCGCCGCGCCCTCATAAATTTGCAGGATACAGCTCCGCAACAACGGATCGGTACTGCTGCCCATGTTCAATCGCGACAGGTTTTTGATGAGTGGATGCGCGGTGTTGATCTCCAGGATTTTTTTGGCGCCTGCATACTCCTGGTTCATCATTTTCATCATTCTTTCCATTTGCGGATCAAGACCATCCTTGCCGACCACCAGCGTAGCGGCGGAATCGACCAACCTCTTTGATTCGATCACATCCGCGACCTGATCGCCGAGGGTCTCCTTAAAAACCGACAGCAGCGATTTCGCCAGGTCCTCATTCAGACTTTCGGTTTTTTCATCCTTGCTCTCTTTCAAATCGATATCCGCTTTTTCAATCGAAGTCAGTGGCTTTTTATCGTATTCCTGCAAGGAGGGCAGCACAAAAATATCGACCGGATCACTGAGCAGAAGGACCTCCAGGTCATGCTTTTTGAAGTATTCGAGGTTCGGATTGCGCTCGAGTTGCTGCCGAGATTCGCCAGTCAGGTAGTAAATTTCTTTCTGATCTTCGGACATGCGGGCAACGTATTCCTTGAGCGAAGTAACACTATCTTTCTCGATCCTGGTCGATTCAAATCGCAGCAACTCGACAATTTTATCCTTGTTGGCAAAATCGGAATTCAGGCCGGTTTTGAAAAGGGGGCCGAAATTTTTCATAAATTTTTCGAACTTGGTCGGTTCGTTCTTGCTCCAGTCCTCCAGGAATCCCAAAATTTTGCTGGTGAGCACGTTGCGGATTTTAGTCATCACCGGGCTGTTTTGCGTCACTTCGCGGGAAACATTTAACGGCAAATCCGCCGTGTCAACCACACCAGTCGCGAATCGCAGATAGTCGGGTAACAACTCTTGGCAATCGCTTTGGATGAATACTTTGTTCGAGTAGAGGTGCAGAGACTTTTCAAATACTTCGCGGGTAAAAAGCTGCGGCGGCGCCGTTTCCGGGATGAAAACCAGCGCTTTGAAACTGACCACACCTTCAAGATTCAAGTACAAATGTCCTAGTGGCGGATTGAAATCATTGGAGATGAATTTATAAAATTCTGTCAGCTCTTCTTCGCTTTGCTCGTCCTTCGGCTTCTGCCACAGTGCAGTAACGGTATTGATTTTCTCTTTTCCTACAAATATCGGAAAATCGACAAAATTGGAATATTTTTGAATAATATTTTTAACGCCGTACTCTTCGCTGTAATGCTTAAAGTCATCTTTGAGCGCAAAGCTGATTTTGGTGCCGCGCGTTTTCCTGTCGATTTCTTCGATTGTGTACGTGCCTTCTCCGGAGGATTTCCAGCGGCACCCGACACTATCCTTGTCGGCCGCCCGGGTTTCGACTGTTACCTCATCCGTTACCATAAAAACCGAGTAAAAACCGACGCCAAACCGGCCGATCAGGTCACCAACACTTGTCTCGTTGGCTGTTTTGAGCTTTTCAACAAACTCGAGCGTACCCGAACTGGCCACGCTGCCAATGCGTTCCATCAACTCATCTTTGGTCATGCCAATGCCGGTATCTTCAATCGAAAATGTCTGTTTGTCCTTATCCACCTCGATCGTGATGTTTAAATCGGCGTCGGCGTCGAGCACTTCTTTGTCTGTTAACATGCGAAAACGCACTTTGTTAAGCGCATCAGATGCGTTGGAAATCAACTCCCGCAAAAAAATCTCAGGGTGCGTGTACAAAGAATGCACAATCAAATGCAGAAGCTGCTTCATTTCAGCTTTGAACTGATACTCTTGTGCACCGGTGCTTTTCTTTTTTGCCATTGTCATCAACCTCCTGAAAAAATATGGCGTTACTCTACGTTATATTGCGCGATCATCGCGCGTTGAATAGTTTCTATTTTTGCAAAATACAGCAGTGTAATATAAAAGTTGAGGCTAAAAAGGCAATCATTTTCATAAAAAGCAGATGACTTTGGCATTCTGTGGCGGGACAAAAAAAGCGCAGATCAGGCGATTGCGACGGTGATTTTGTACAACCACCGCGCTTTCGCCACATCTGCGCTTCCCGAACAACCAGCGCTAAAAATTCACGAATTATCTAATTTTCCTGTTCTTCGACGGCGCCGGTCCCCGGGCCGCCCAAGGGGCGATTTCCGCGTGCGCCACCTGATCCCCTGCGCTCAAAACGGGCTTTGCCTCGCATGCCTCGTCCACCATGCTGCAAACGCAAAGCTTTGGCTTTTTTGCGCTGTTCCGGCGTCAGGATTTTCTGAACCGCCAACTGATTGTGAACGCGCGCCTTCATCATCGAGGCCTGCAGTGTGCTCAATTCATTTACCTTCGCATCGATCTTGCCTTGATCAGGCGTGTCTGCCACCATGAGTTCGCGCAACTCAATGCGGGCGATCTTCATTTTGGCCTGGCGGTCGATGCGTTCTTTTTGAGCGGCGGAATGAATGCCCTGAATCTGTTCTTTTTGCACATCGGTCAGCCCAAGTGCTTCAGCCATGAACGCGCCTTTTGCCGGGCCGCCCTGCTTTTGGAACTGGCGTTGTCTGGGTTGGGCAATGGCTAAACTGGCAATCAACATCAGGCAGGTTGCGGCTACGAATGCAGAATATTTTTTCATGACCATGTCCTTTCATGCTTAAATGAACAATTACGTATGATTTGGTTTCCTTGAAGTCTCACTTTCAACTTCCGGCTAAACATACGCACGCCGTTTCAAAATATTTTGCTTTTTGGGGTGAATGCCGTATTTGTGGGCTGAGCGCCATGATATGATGGACGAAGACCTCGCGAGAGCGACGGTTTGCGGTTTTCGAGGGTGAACAACCAAAGTCACAAAGAAAACGTTCCGTGGAACAGGTTCAAGCGCATATATTCAGGTGCGATGTCGATCTGCTGGTAAAACTCGTTCGCAGCTACGGTTTGCCAAAGGCTATTTCCGCTGCCGATTTCATGTCACTCAAAAATTTTTCCATGGTTGACGCCATCGATTTTTCCACCGGTTCGGGCAAGGGATCGCGGAAGGTGTTTTCAAAAGAGACTTTGCTGCCGGTGCCGTTTGCAAGGATCTGCCATTCGCTTTTGCCTGGCAATGGTCCACCGCTTCGGGAGTACGCAAGCTTTTTCATGGGCTCAAATGCTGTGATCTGCGCAGAGTAACGTACGTCTTCCGAGCCCGGACCTGCAGTAATGGTGGCAATTTCACCGACCTTCATTTCGGCGGAGGAGAGATCAATTTTTTTGAAAATCTCTGAGAATTGTGTCCATTTGCGCATATCCATGAACTCCCAAACAGTATCAGGATCGACACGCATTTCGATGCTACGGGATATTTTCGTCATCTCGCTCACCTCTTCTCTTTTTTGCAAAAAAATGAATTGCTGCGGCGTCGAGGCAATTCAATTTGTGGTTTGCTTTCAACTTGAGCCAACCGTGCCTGCGATTGTGATTATCCTGAGGTCTTCTTGGCAAAACGCCAAATTTTAAAAGACCACAATTTGGGCTTAAATGCACCTGACTTACAGCCATATCACTTTTCACGTTGCGGTTGAAAAACCAAGACTGATAGTGGTGGAACCGTCACCGCAATGGAGTGCTTGAATTGATGGTACGGCACGGCTTCCGAGTTAACGCCACCGTAATTGCCCAGATTGCTGCCGCCATAGGCTTCTGCGTCGCTATTCAGCACTTCCTGGTAAAAACCCGGCTCCGGTACGCCTATGCGATATTCATAGCGCGGCACCGGTGTAAAATTACACAGAAAAAGCACAAAATCTTTTTGATCTTTCGCCTTGCGCATAAAAATGACGATACTGCTATCGGCGTCTTGAAAGTCGATCCACTCAAATCCATCTGCGGTGAAATCAAGTTGCCAGAGTGCCGGATTCTTGCGGTAGATATGGTTGAGATCGCGCACAAACGATTGCAGATTGCGATGATCGTCGTATTGCAGCAAATGCCAGTCGAGGCCGTCTTTTTCATTCCACTCCCGCCACTGTCCGAATTCGCCCCCCATGAACAGCAGTTTTTTGCCCGGATGTCCGTACATAAATCCATATGCCAGCTTCAAATTCGCGAACATCTGCCAACGGTCGCCGGGCATTTTGCTCAGCAGCGACGCTTTTCCATGCACCACCTCATCATGCGAGAGCACCAACACGAAATTTTCGGAAAATGCATACCAGAGGCTAAAGGTGATCTTGCTGTGGTGAAATTTGCGATGAATCGGATCGTTCTGGATATATTCGAGAAAATCGTTCATCCAGCCCATATTCCACTTCAGATTGAAGCCCAGCCCGCCCAAATAAGTCGGTCGCGATACGCTCGGCCAGGCGGTGGATTCTTCGGCGATCATCAGCACATTCGGAAATTGATTATAAACGGTTTCGTTGAGTTTTTTCAGGAAATCGATCGCATCGAGATTTTCACGCCCGCCGTACTTATTTGGAATCCACTGGCCTTCTTCGCGTGAGTAATCCAGATACAACATCGATGCTACGGCATCGACACGCAAGCCATCGATGTGATACTCATCGAGCCAAAACACTGCATTGGCGATCAAAAAATTGGCGACTTCATAGCGCCCAAAGTTGAAAATAAGCGTGCCCCAATCCGGGTGCTCACCAAGGCGCGGATCATCGTGCTCGTACAGGGCTGTGCCATCGAAACGCCGCAGGGCAAAATCATCTTTGGGAAAATGCGCCGGCACCCAATCCACAATAACGCCGATGCCATTAGCGTGCATGTGGTCGACAAAATACTTAAAATCGTCCGGCGGGCCATAGCGGCTGGTTGGTGCATAGTAGCCGGTGACCTGATATCCCCACGAGCCATCGAATGGATGCTCGGCAATCGGCATCAACTCGACATGCGTATAGCCCATCTCTTTCACATAATCTGACAATTCGTGTGCCAGCTCGCGATAGCTCAACACACGATTTTCAGCTTCCGGCTTGAGCTTCCACGATCCCAGATGCACTTCGTAAATCGAAATAGGTTGATCGTACGGTTCCTTTTTGCTGCGTCGTTTCAACCAGTCATCATCCTTCCATGCATACTGTCCGAGTTGATGCACCCTGGATGCGTTGGACGGACGCAACTCGCAAGCAAAGGCCAGCGGATCAGATTTGATGCGAAGAGCGCCATTGGCTGTGCGAATCTCGTACTTGTAAATCTCATTTTCAGCAATACCGGGAATAAATAGTTCCCAAATGCCGGTGTATGCGTGCACATTCATCGGATGGTAGCGACCATCCCATTGGTTGAAATTACCAATCACGCTAACGCGGGTGGCGTTCGGCGCCCACACCACAAAATTCGCACCGGTGATGCCGTCGATTTCCGTGACGTGTGCGCCAAATATGCGGTACATGTCATAAAACTGGCCTTGCAGGTACTGTTCCTTGTCGTGCTCGCTAAGAAGTGATGGGAAGCGGTAGGGATCATCAATTTCGAAGGAAGTATCGCTGTGATCAATGGCGCTGAATCGATAACGAAAGTTCTTGAGACCGGTAGTGATTTCGGCTTCAAAAAAGCCATCATCATTGCGTCGTTGCATTTCTATAGGTTTGGCATTTTTATTTGCCGGCACAACAAACATGATTTTTGCATCGGGCCGGTATGCCCGAATACTGATGCAGTTCTGACCATCAGCCGGCGTTTTTTTTGCATGTGGACCGAGCACGGACGCGGGGTGGTGGTGCTCGCAATTGACAATGCGGGCGATGTCTTTTTCGCTGGCTCGGTTTTGCATCATTTAACATCCTTATTAAAAATTCGGATCTTCTTGCTTTGCGTGTTTTTGGGGAGTCGCTATTCTTCGCAATCTTCAGCAGGCTCAATTGAAGCGCTCATCGAGCCTTTGCAGTGCGGAATGCGCCAATCAGCTCCGTAGGCATGGATCTGGTCTTGCTTAAATTCTGCGCGTTCTTTCGATGTGGTTTCAACAATAACCCTGCCGGCGGAATCGACTTCCACTGCCATTTGAAAAGCGACTTCAACCGAATGCCCGAACAGTTTCATAAGCATTTCGATAACATAATCATAGGTATGATGATTATCATCCCACAAAACCACATGATAGCGTGGAATGTGGATCACCCGCTCTTTTTTGGTTGTTTCAACATCTTGTTCCGGGGCGCCTATTTCAAAACGTACCATGAGCCAACCTTGCAGTTTTCTTGTGCCGGGAATTGCGCAGAATGGCATTCTTTTTAGCTTGTTACGCAAACATAAAATATAATAAATAAAAGGATTGATTGCAACGTTGGTGTCATCCGCTCTGGACAAAATACGAAATCGATGCCAAATGTCTGAAATTGGAGAATAGCACAGCCAATATTTCGCTTGACATCAAGTCTCTATTTTTTTATATTTTCCGTTCTTTAAGCAGCAATTATTTTTCAAAATATCATTTAACTGTAAGGAAGGCACACACGTGGCCAATCATAAATCAGCAATTAAACGTATTCGCACCAGCCTAAAGCAAAACCAGCGCAACCGTCATTACAGATCGCTTATGCGCTCGACAATCAAGAAGGTACTCGCCACAACTGAGCAGGAAGCAGCTCAGGCGCAGTACGTACAGGCGACCAGCCTGCTCGACAAAATGGCTTCAAAGCGCATCATTCACGCGAACAAAGCAGCCAATCAGAAATCGCGCCTAGCCAAACACGTCAATTCGTTGGCGAGCTGAGTAGTTCTTGCTGAAAATCCAACCCGGATTTTCGTCTGCAACCCACTTTGACCAAAGCATTGTAAACTGATTCCCCTTGCGGGGCCAGCCTCACATTATTTCTGGCCCCTTTTCGATCTCCGTCCAGAAGCAATACAGCTTTCCCAATCTTTCCCATTCCGTTCGAAATCCAGACACTTCGATATAAGAATGCTCTAATTTTAAAGTCTCTGTTTTAAAATTCTTTTTAAACTGCATGGCAGGGTAATCAATCGGAATGATTTTAGGGCAGGATCAGTCTGTGCGATCTGCAAACGGGCCTTGATAGCAGAACGCACAGACCGGCTGGAACAGTATCACGGACTGTGTATTTTATAATTCGGTGCTTCGTGCGTTATGATAATATCATGAGGGTGACTCTCGCGAAGCCCGGCTGCGGTCATGCGGATGAACTGACCTTTGGTTTTGAGGGTGGCGATATCTTTCGCACCGCAATAGCCCATCGATGAACGCAAGCCGCCGACCATCTGAAAAATCACATCCGCGAGACGGCCTTTGTATGGCACCCGCCCCTCGATTCCTTCCGGCACCAGCTTTTTGACGTCTTTTTGGCCTTCCTGAAAATAGCGATCTGCGCTGCCTTGTTTCATTGCCGAAACCGAGCCCATTGCGCGGTACACTTTGTAAGCACGTCCGTCCATGAAAATCATGTCACCCGGGCTCTCTTCTGTTCCTGCCAGCATATTTCCAAGCATAACACAATCCGCGCCGGCCACAATCGCCTTGGCGATGTCGCCGGTTTGCTTAACGCCACCATCTGCGATCAGTGGGACATTGTGTTTTGCACAGACTTCTGCACACTGCATGATAGCCGTGATTTGCGGTACGCCGACGCCAGCGATGACCCGCGTCGTACAGATCGATCCCGGACCGATACCAACCTTCACAGCATCCACACCCGCTTCGATCAACTCTTGCACCGCCCTCGCCGTGGCCACATTGCCGGCAACGACTTGCACGCGGTCGCCGAGTTCTTTTTTGATCAGCTTAACCGTCGAGATGACACCTGACGAGTGGCCGTGCGCCGTGTCGACGACCAGTACATCCGCATGCGCATCAACCAGCGCATTGGCGCGATCAAGAGAATCTTTGGTGACGCCAACTGCCGCGCCGACAATGAGCCTGCCATGCTCATCTTTGGCCGCATTGGGGTATTCTTTCTTTTTTTGAATATCCTTGACCGTGATGAGGCCCTGCAGGAGGCCGTTGTCGTCAACAACCAATAGTTTTTCAATACGGTGTTCCTGCAAAATCTTTTCAGCCTCTTCCAGCGTCGTGCCGATTGGCGCCGTGATGAGCCGGTCTTTTGTCATCACCTCCGAAATATCCCGATTGTGATCGACAATGAATCGCAGGTCGCGATTGGTGAGAATACCGACCAACTTGCCGGCATCGACGATAGGTATGCCGGAGATACTGAATTTCTGCATCATTCCCAGCGCGTCGTGGACTTTTGCATCCGACGAAAGCGTAATCGGATTGTAGATCATACCACTTTCCGAACGCTTCACGCGATCCACTTCGCCGGCCTGCTCTTCAATACTCAAATTTTTGTGAATAATGCCGATACCACCTTCACGGGCAATCGCAATCGCCAGTGCAGATTCGGTTACTGTATCCATTGCCGCACTCAGCACAGGCACATTGATGCGAATCTTTTTGGTCAAAGTCGTAGACAACGAAACCTGATGCGGCAATACATCTGATTTTTGCGGCACCAGCAGTACGTCATCGAATGTCAGTCCTTCCCCGAGTATCTTTTCTGCCATATCTTAAGATCCACCTCGTTTTTCTCAACTCCATCCTGCGAAGATACGTTTGCACTCATTGTAGAGGCCTCGCAGCGATGAAGCTTTATTTTCTTTTTTCGTCTTCAATCACGACAAAACCAAAATTTTTTGTACCGAGTGTGAGCGCCACCTTCACTGTTCCTTCAACTTTGATCTTATCGCCTTCAAAAGGAACCCGGCCCTGTGGTCTTACCCAGATTGTGCCGGTACCATCATCGATGCGCACAATGCTTTGCCCGATCACGGGTATGGCGAATGTTTGGGTGACCGTTCCCTCAACCTTGACTTTTTGCTCGTTGTATTTGCTCGGATTGCTTTCGATATCGATGATTTTTGTGCGCGAGCCACCACACGCTGCCAGCACCAGAACGCCTGCTGCAATCAGAATATAGTTTAAAATGCGCTTTTTCATCAGAAACCTCCATAGTGCGTTTAACGCTTCGTTCAATTTTTCATGCAGCAGTGCGGTCCCGAAGCGAATGAATGATAAGAAAAAAAACTGTTTCAAGTGAGGCTATTTGCACAGCTTCTCGACCACATCCACCAGACGATCAACTTCTTGCCGCGTATTGTACACATGCAAAGAGACGCGGATTCCGCCCCCTCTGCGGCTGAGATAAATGTTTTCCTTTTCCAATTTTTGCTGAAAATCCGGTATGACTTTTTTGGGCTCAAAACTGACGATACCAGCCCGGCGCGCAGCCAGGCTCGACGTGCGCACGAGCTGTCCACGCGCTTTCAGCGCTTCGATCAGGTAGCCTGACAAATCGAGAATATGGGCTTCGATAGCATCTCGTCCGAGCGCCATGAAATTCTGCATCGAATAGGCCAGGGCAATTTTGGCCAGAATATTTTCCGTACTGACCCGAAATTTGTCGATACGATTGCGTGTGATCGGATAATTTTTGACAAAATCCAGCCCTTCACACCAATCATGAATTGCCTGCTCCGGGTGCTCGAGTCCGAGAAAGCCTGCAACCGGTCGCGTTAATTGCTCGATGATGGACTTCCGGACATACAACACTCCCCAGCCAGGCAGGGACATCATCCATTTCGAGCTGCCTCCGGTCAGGAAATCAACATCAAGCTGCTGTACATTGACATGTAATGGACCGAGTGCCTGAATGGCGTCGAGCGCAACCAGCGCGCCTTTTTTATGCGCAGCCTCAGCGATGGTAGCGACTTCATGCCGATAGCCGGTCGCGAAGGAAACATGCGATAGCGCCACCAAACGCGTGCGCTCATCAATCAACTCGATGATATTTTCAGCCGGCACCTCGTAGCCACTGCGTTTTGCCACACGAACTTCGAAGCCAAATTTTTTGTGAAAATGAAAAAAGGCGATATTTTGGCTCATAAATTCGAGCTCGTTGATGACGACGTTGTCACCAGGTTGCCACGGCAACGACTGCGTAATGTAATTCATGCCCATAGTCGTGTTGGGCACGCCTGTGATTTCGCTGGCATCGCAGTGAATGAAGGCGGGGGCGGTTGCATCCCAAAGGGCATTCAACTCGTCAAAAATTCGAAAATAGTCTGTCTCCGATGCATAGTGTAGCTGACGATAAAATGCCTGCGTCTTTTCCCAAACCGATTTCGCTGGAAAGCCAACAAGGCCGGCATTGAAATATATTCGATTATCCTGCTGTTCAAAGTCCGTGCGAATACTCTGCAAATTGAGCTTTGCCATCATTTGCCACCTGCATTATGGCTGGTGTGATCGTGCATCAATTTCCAGCCTTGCCCATGCTCCAACCTCCAGACGTGCGTGGTTTTGCCGCTGGCTCCACCTCGAATCCAGTTGTACGTTACCAGCGCGGAAGATTCGCTCAAAAGTATGATTTTCTGGTTAAATACGCTCTGTTTCACACCATCTTTCATCACGCCTTCGTACATTTTCAGCGCTTCACCGGCGTTTTCGATACGGTAGGGGAAACTGTTAAAAAACATGCTGTAGCCACCGCCAAACGCATCTTTTAACGTGTCGGGAGCGGTGCCATTGTAGTTGTTTTGGAACTTGCCTTCCGCTTTTTTGACCATGTCATTTAAAAATGCTACCTGCTTTCTGTCCGCGCGCTTTCGCTCCAGCCAAGAGCGAAAAATCAGTCCACCGGCGGAAGCGATAACGATCATGATCAAAATTTTAAAAAAAGTGTCCATACCTTCTTCCCTTACGATAAAAATCAGACGCAATGTATGATGGCTCTGGATATTGCAGAACAAAAATCAGGCAATGCCGGAAGGTGCGACTGGCAGAATCGGTAAAGCTCTCTGCACGGGTTTGCCTACGCACCAGTTATTGTCTTGCTGAAAAACAAGGTGATTCTGTTCCGCGGCCCGCAGATGAGCGAGCACTGTCGTAAACGCACTCGCCGCGAAAACACGGCCAAAACGCGCACAAACCATCTGCGTCAAGAACGGCAAGGTTAACCCGCCTTTCGCTTTTTGCAGCGCTGCCAGAATGAACTCATCGAGTTGTTCGGTCAATCGTCTTGCTTGCAGCAGAGCCGGTTCTACATTTTCGTTTTCAATCATTTCAAAATGCGCAGTCAGCAGCATATTCGGATCAAGTTTGGCAATCCTGGCAAGCGTGTCTTGGTAGGCTTCGATATCATCATACACTGGAAGATGCGAAGCAATCCCCGGCCCCCCGAATGCATCGCCGCAAAAGAGCAGTTTTTCTTCGGGCAACCAAAGCGCGATGCTGTCAGCGCTGTGCCCGGGCGTCGGCGAAATCATCATTTTCCTGCTGTGCGGCAGCTCGTGCGGTAATTGGTCCAGCCACCGATCCGCAAGCCATGGCCGACCAAGCTCATCAAAAAAATCAGCATGCAATCCGGGTGGCAACGAAACGTCGTTTTTGTACTGTTTAAATCTTTCGAGATATTGGCGTTCGTGATCGAGCATCCAACCTTGCGCATGCTCATGCGCCAACACCGTTGCGCCACTCGTTTCCGCCAGCAGCGCAAGCCCGCCGATATGATCGTTGTGACTGTGCGAGATGACAATCGTTTGCAGATCCGTGGTAGGGTGGCCAATTTCTGCCAGCAGCTTGATCACAGAAGCAGCACTGCTTTTTAAGCCAGCATCAAAAAGCACCAATCCATCGCCTGCATCAAGCAGATAGTAGTAAACTTGACGCTCTCCCGCCGATGTTCCAATCCGCCAAACACCTTTCGCAATTTGTGCTGTCGAAGTAGCGCGCGCCATAAGGCCTTTCATTTTCGATAAGTTGTGAAAAAAAATAGAGATGAACTTACTAAAAATTTGGCATAAATGTCAACAGGAAAGGCGATTGAGGTAGGTACAAAATGGCCTTGCATTTTGAGCTGGAAAAAGGCAGGTGGCGGCGCAGTTGCCGTTGGCTAACGGTCAGTTTTTAGCAAAACGCAAAACGCCGCGCACGGCAATTAATAGAGCTACGAATAAAATCAAACCATCCCGAAAGCTGAAGCCGGATGCTGCGATATCTATGCTTGTGTCGATTGCAATGTAAAGGGCAATCAGTACGAGTGCGATTCCAAATAGCTTATTTTGCATCAATTCGGCTTTGAATGTTGCTCACGTCGAGCATTTCGGAAGAAATCATTGTCGAAGGGGGATGATTCGGCTTCTTTCGGCTTGGGGGAGCCGGCTTTTAGCAACCGCTGGCCCATATCCGGCATGTCGACCAGTTTTGAAAAAAGAATCCATCTGCCGCGATGGGAGATGCCCATTAAACGCTGTCCAAATGTTACCATGATGTCCTCCAACGTTGTGTTAAAAGAACCAGCTAGTTGTACAGCGAGGATCAATGATGCTTGTGCGGTGATGTATAGTATCCTCACAATGCCATTGTGTGAAATTTATCATTTTTTTGCGATAATGCAACTGGTAAGTTGTAAAATTTTTATAAATTTCAGCAACTTCGGTACCAACAACCTCGCATCTGCCGAATGGTCGCAATTGGTGCGGCAATTCTCGCAAATTTTTCTACTTTTGGAAAGATTTCCGTTTTTTTGCCCGCAAATCTGAGCTGCCGCAGATAAACTTTAGCAGCACCTTCTCCAAACGAATTGCACCTTGGATCAACATCATGAAGTCCTGCTTATATTTTTGCGGTCTGCTCTGCACCATCGCCGTTCTTTTCGCTTGCCAGACAAATCCGATGGGGCCGGAACCGGATCAACCTATCGATGATTTTCTGAAGATTGAACAATCGTTGGTTTTTAAGGGCGTCCGCTCAATCGTGCAGCCGCCCTGTCAGATCCAGTTTACCTTCGCCTTGCGCAATGCCGATGACCAAGCTGTTTTTTTTGAGCAAAGCGATCTTTCCCAAAGGGTCAAAATTCTCGAAAACGATATTGAAATCGATTACAACGAGACCAATTTTTTCGTCAACACCGCCCGCACGTTGATGCAGGACATAGTGCTGGTGCTGGATTTCAGTAACAGCGTACTGGCGCTCAATGCGGAAAATGCCTCAGCCACCGAGGCAATGATCGCTGGCAGTAAAAGCATCATTCGCGCATTGGGCGTGATCGACCGACTTGCAATTGTCGAGTTCCACGATCGCTATCAAACACCACAGGTTTTGAGCTATTTCAGTTCAGATACAACCGCCCTGCTCGCTGCCATTGAGGCATTTTCGCAGCGACAAATTGACTACGGCGCTTCACGAGCCTGGGACGCCGCCAAGCTCGGCCTCGACCTTTTTCCGACCACTTCGCGCGTCGATGCGCAACGGCTTTTGCTGATCATTTCCGATGGCAAAGACACCAGCAGCCGCACACAGCCTCAGGAACTAATTCAAAAAGCACGTGAACAAAACGTGCAAATTTTTGCAGCAGATTTGAATGCCAGCCAAGGCTCGCCGATCCTGCAAAAACTGGCCAACGAGACCGATGGGCTTTATTTAGCAATCTCTCCCGAAACACATGTGCGCACACGACTTGCCGAACTTGCTGAAAGTGTCAGTTGCCAGTATCAAGTCAGTTACATTAGCCTTTTGCAGCAGCCACAGCCAACTGTTTGTGTGCAAATCGAGCACGCCGGTCAACTCAACAGTTTTTCCAAATCGGTCGATCTTGGCGCGGTCATCGAAACGCAAAAAGATGATCGCATCGGACGCCTGACATATGACGCAGAAATGCCAGACGCCAACCACGCTATCGTTACGCTGCGACTCGAGCATACGCCCCGTAACATCAATGCATTTCGCTTCAAAATGGCGACATCGCAACTGCAGCAGGTTCAAATCATCCCACAAACCATCGGTGGCCTGCTCGATCGCTCATGGCAACTCTCGCAGGACAGCGATGGCTGGTTTGTGCTGCGCTCAGCCAGCGTTTTTCTGCCTTTTGGCGCAGCAGGCGCGTTGGTGCGAGCTGAGTATGCCACGCCGTCGGGCAGCAACTTGCAGGTGCCTTTCTTGCTGGACAACAGCATTTACAGCAATGAAAAACAATTTAATGCACCGGGTACGCTGATTTTAGGGCTGCGATTTTCGAATCCGCAGCCGATGCATGGAAGCGAGGGGATTGAACGCCGGCCGCTGCTATCGTGGGAAGTTGAGGCTGGTTCATCGCAGGATCTGGTCTTCGATGTTTTTCTCGATTCCGAAGCACCTGTTTTGCGGCAAATTGCGACCGGCATTCGGGAAACAGAATTTGCACCGCCGACCACATTGGCTGCCAATAAAACCCACTACTGGAAAGTGGTTGCACGCATCGACGGCAACCACTACAGTAGTCCGATTTTTCAATTTAAAACAGGCGACTAAAGCTCGCGGATCCAAATATTGCGGAAGCGCACCGGATTATTATGATCCTGCAGCATTAATGGAAGCGTTGCTGCATGTTTTTCATAGTCCGGGCGTTCCTTGTGGGCAGTCGGACCAGTCAGCTTGACACTGTGATGCACCAAAATATTGTTGTGAAATACCGTCAAATAGGCCGGGCTTTGCAATGATCCATCATCGCCAAATCGCGGCGCACGAAAGACAATGTCATATGTCTGCCATTTTCCCGGTGGCTGGCAGGCATTGACCAGTGGCGGATATTGGCCATAAATTGCAGCTGCCTGACCATCAGCATAGGTTGGATTTTGGTACGAGTCTAAAACCTGCACTTCATAAATGCTCATCAGGAAGACGCCGCTGTTGCCGCGCCCCTGGCCTTTGCCTTCAATCACTGCCGGCGTTGCCCACTCCACATGCAACTGGCAATCACCAAAGCCTTGTTTTGTCTGGATATTGCCAGTTCCCTTGACCACCTCCATATAGCCGTTCTCGACCTTCCATTTTGCCGGTCCGCCTTTAATGGATTCCCAGCCCTGCAAATCGGTGCCGTCGAATAGCACAACCGCATCCGATGGCGCAGGTACAGGCTCGCCAGGCTGGCCCGGCGTGACCACTGGCGCCATTGGGCGCGCATCATCATGAACTTTCCAGTTCCCCACTGTCTGTGCCATCAGGCTGTTCTTTGTTCCGCTCATTGTGAATATTCCTATCATAAATACCAGCGCAAAGGCGCTATGCGTTCTTGGCTGAGTCATGTACATTTTCTTTCTCCTTTCAGCCTGTTTCGCTGCATAAAAAATCAGCAATCCTTACTTGGCATTTCCCGGAGCCGCATCCAGGAGGCGAATGCGGATATTGCGGTACCACACCTCATTGCCGTGATCCTGCAGCGCAATGTGTCCAGTACGATTTTTGCCATAGTTAGACATTTTACTAAATTTGCTGTTTGCGACCAGTTCGTTCCACCCAGGGCTGTGTAGCTCATACGCCACAAGTTTTTCGCCATTCAACCATTGTTCGACATGATTGCCCTGTACCACGATGCGCGCCTCATTGTACTCGCCCACCGGCCGTGTCACATCTCGCGATGGGGCATGCAATGCATAATTGGAGCCAGCGGAAGTCAGCGGATTTTTGCCATCCTTGTGCGCGCCATTGTCCAGCACCTGCATTTCCGGGCCGGTAAAATAGGTGGCGGTATCGTCTTCACTGACGCGATAAAAGATACCACTGTTACCGCCGGGGGAAATTTTCCATTCCAGTGCCAGCTCAAAGTCCGCAAACTGGTGCGTGGTAACAATATCTCCCTTGCCTTTGCCATCGAAGTAAAGCTCGCCTTCATCCGTCACGTGCCAACCCGTTGGCATCTTGTGCATGCGATAGCCGCGCCAGCCTTCAAGAGTCTTGCCATCGAACAACGAAATCCAGCCATCGGCATCCGCTACTAAATTTGCATTATCCGGAATGTCGACAGCGAATGGCTCCATTCTGGCTTGATTTTTTGCACCATCTCCCCCGTTCTGACAGCCTGCAAGTGCCGCCAACATTGCGATTGCAGCAAAAATCCGTCTCATTCTTCCGCCTCCTCAGTTAGACTTTTTCAACATGTTGGTAAATCTATCAACTCATCGCGCAAGCCGACAAATTAATCGAATGTCGCGGTTGCCGCAAGCAATAAAGTTCAAGTGAGTCAGATTTGCAAAAATCTGTCTGATCCTTATAATGGACTCATTGTTTTTCAACAGCGCTCAGCTTGAATCGCTTGTTTTTAAGCAGACATATTGCAATTTTGTTGAATTCAAGATTTTACACTTTTCACTATCTGTCAATGCATTTACTTATCAGGAGCATTCAAAAAATGTTGCTTCATCTAAAATCAAAATCAATCGTAATTTCTATGCTTACTGGCTGTCTATTTCAATTTGGGTTTACTTCGCTTCTCGGCATTACACTATTTTTGTCTTGCCAGTCACCGCAAAAAGCCGATCTCATCCTCATCAATGGCAAGGTCTTTACATACACGTGGGATGATCCGGCTGGCGATGGCAGCCCCGCAGCCAACGCCCCATACGTTGACGGCGTGTTGCAGCCGGATGCTGAAGCCGTGGCCATCCGCGACAGCAAAATCATCTTTGTCGGTAGCGCCGCCAAAGCACTGACGTTGAAGAGCGAAAACACCGAGATCGTAGATGTGGGTGGCGGCACGATTTTACCTGGATTGGTCGATTCGCACACTCACGTTGCCGAGTTGGGCGCTAAACTGACACGCGTCGATTTGACCGATGTCGAAAGCGAACAGCAAGCCGTTGCACTGGTTGCCGGGCATGCGAAATCTGTGCCTGCAGGGGATTGGATCATCGCTCAGGGTTGGGATGAAGGCGCATGGGCGCAGAATTACCCTGATAAAAATTTGCTGACCGAAAAAGTACCCAGGCATCCGGTGCTGATGCGCAGCCTGCACGGTTTTGCTGTGTGGTGCAACCAAATGGCGCTCGACCGTGCCGGCATCGACTCGAATACCGAAACACCGGTCGGCGGAGAAATCCACAAAAATGCTGCAGGCCAACCCAACGGACTGTTTCTGAATCGTGCGACCACGCTGCTCGACGCAGCGGTGCCGCCGCCAACACAGGCACAAATCAAACAAATGTTGCTTGCCGGACTCAAAGAAATGGCGCGCTCGGGCTATGCCGCTGTTCACGAGGCTGGTGTCGATAGCCAACATCTTGCAGCCTACCAGGCATTGCAGGATGAAGGGAAGCTGCCAATTCGCGTGTATGTCATGCTGAGCGCTCGCGATGAATCGCTTATTCGCGAATGGACGACTCGAGGCCCATGGCGCTCTGATGACAATATGCTGTTCGTGCAGTCTGTGAAAGCCTACTACGATGGCGCGCTTGGCTCTCGCGGCGCTCGATTGCTAGAGCCTTACAGCGACCAGCCGGGGCATTTTGGTGTCAGCGGCGATGGTTATGGCTTTGACCAGGATTTGGTTGCGGACATCATGCAGGCCGGCTTTCAGGTCGGCATCCACGCCATCGGCGACGCCGGCAACCGCGAGACCCTGGATTTTTTCGAGAAAGCCCTTTCCAGACATCCCAAGCTGCAGCAAAACCGTCACCGCATCGAGCATGCCCAAGTTGTGCATCCCGCTGATTTTTCCCGCTTCCGGCAGATGGAAATTATCGCTTCGATGGAGCCGCCGCACGCTGTCGAAGACAAATCCTGGGCAGAGGAACGTCTCGGTCCGCAGCGTATCAAAGGCGCATACGCGTGGCGCACCTTTCGCGAGGCTGGCGTGCCGCTGATTTTCAACTCCGATCTCAGTGGTTCTGATCACAATATTTTCTATGGCCTGCACTCGGCCATCACCCGTCGCGACAAAAATTTGCAGCCGCCAGCAGGCTGGTATACCGAGCAAACCATGACGCCGGAGGAAGCGGTGCGTGGCTACTCCTCTTGGGCAGCCTATGCCTCCTTTCTTGAAAACGAGACCGGCACCATCGAAATCGGCAAATGGGCTGATCTCACCGTGCTCGATCTCGACCCGCATGAAACCGGTGTACACGCTCCTGATGATCTGCTGAATGGAAATGCGATTTTAACAATCGTCAGCGGCAAGATTGTTTACGGGGAGTGAGGTTTGAATCATTTGGGGACGCATTATGCGCAAAATTATATTGGGCTTGATGAACAAGATTGGCAGGATTACATGATAGCAGTATCCTGCAATGACTCCACCATATCGTGTAAATCCTGTTCATCGCGTTTCAATTCCTTAAGACAACGCGCGGTGATCTAACATTTTGTGCAATTTCTATTTAACTTAGCCTTGCAGCGTACATTTTCTTCCAATCCAAATCTTAAATTCCACCAAATCCATGTTGGATTTCATTGTATGATGGTGTACTTTCCCTGCCGAATTTTAAAAATCCGGAGATCCCTCACATTTTGTCGATAAAAAATCCTACTGCCGAGCAGATCAGCCTGACACTGAAAGCATTGCGCAACTCGATTTACGATGGTGTTTTCGCGCATCTTTTTGCCAACCTCACTGGCAGCATGTTTCTGCCGGCATTTGCGTTGGTTCTCGGTGCCAGCGCTGTTGAAATCGGCGTTCTGGCTGCTGCGCCCTTCTTTGCCACCGTCGTGCAGTTTTTTGGCGCCTTTCTGGTCGAAAAATACAATCAGCGCAAACGCATGGTGATTGTATTCGCCCTGTTATCCCGGATCGTCTGGCTGGTGGTGATTGCGGCCAGTTTGCTGCTGTCACTCGACAAGCCGGCTGTTCTGCTGCTGATTTTAATTCTGGTGGTGCTCAGCCATCATGCTTTGGCCTCGATTACCAGCATCGCCTGGTTGTCGTGGATGTCCGTGCTGGTGCCGGACGAAATCCGCGGCCGTTTTTTCGGCCTGCGCAATGCGACTTTGGGCGCTTTCAACATCGCACTGACTTTGTTAGCTGGACGCTTCCTGGACTGGCACAAGCTGCATTACCCCGATTCCGCACCAACACAACCGTTCGACTGGCTGTTTACCGTCGCTGTGTTTTGTGGTTTGCTCAGCGTGATTTTCCTGGTGCGAAAACCTGCGCCACCGCGCCATGTTTACGCTGAAAAAATCACCACCGGAGATTTGTACAAACTGCCGTTGTTAAATATCTCCTTCCGAAGGTTGGCCTGGTTTGCCGCCTTTTGGTCGGTCGGCGTGAAGATCGCTTCGCCATTTTTTATTGTGTATATGTTGCAAGTGCTACACTTTGATTACAGTTTCATCGCCATCCTGATCGTTTCGTCAGCATTTGCAGACATGGCAGGCATGTGGATGTGGGGGCAGTTTTCAGACCGGCTTGGCAACAAACCAGTGGTGGTCATCTCCGGCGTGTTTATTTCCGTTATTCCGATGCTATGGTTCATCAGCAGCCCGGATTTGCCGCACGTGCATTTGCTGATCATCGTGCTGCACCTGGTCAGCGGTTTTTTCTGGGCCGGCTTTAACCTGTGCTCGGTGAATCTGGTTTTTGCCATCGCTCCGAAAGAGCGCAACACCGGATATTTTGCACATTGGGCCGCTTTTAATGGCGTGGCTTCCGGAATTGGGGCGATTTTGGGCGGCCTTGCCTTCGAGTACGCTCCCAACCTTTTTATGTCGCTGCAATTAAGCGCAGAAGCTGGATTTAAATCGATCTTCATCATTTCTGCAGCCCTGCGGTTTGCCTCGCTGTTGCTGCTCAAAAATGTCACAGATCCGCGTGGCAAAAAAACCATGCGCGCCATCCGTATTTTACGCAATGTCAAAACCTGGGCTGGCTTGATGGGCTTCGATGGCATCCTGCACTACTTTTTGCCGGCGAAAAAGCCTAAAAAACAGAATGGCCGCTCGCCTTACTGGCCCATCTGGCGATTTGGCCGCAGCAAAAGCCAGTGACCATCCGTATTCGACCTGTTTCGGAAATCTGCTTTCAACATCTCTGCATCAACAGTGTCTTCATTTTAGCCTGCGTGGATCATGTGCCTGCCCAACCGATTTTGCTTGATTTTCGGCAAGGAATTATGGTTATTTCGTCGCTGCGCAGCTTTGTCGTTCAACGAAGTTGAGAATGCAGAAGCACGTGCGCTGTCTTTGCGCTCTGTGTTCAATGAAAGCATGACTGAAAGGAGAACCACAATGTTGAGAAGGGTTGGCCTTTTGCTTTTTTCGATCAGTTTTATCGGCACGGTCTGGGCACAAAAAATGCAGTATCCCGAAACTCGCAAAGGCGAAATTGTCGAGAATTATCACGGCACTGAAGTTGCCGATCCTTTTCGCTGGCTGGAAGATTTGGACAGCGAAGAGACACACGCCTGGGTGGAAGCACAGAATAAAGTGACTTTCTCCTACCTTGATCAAATCCCTGAACGGGAGTGGCTCAAAAAACGGCTGACCGAACTTTGGAATTTCCCCAAATACGGTGTACCGTTTAAACGCGGCAAGCACTATTTTTATGCCAAAAACGATGGGCTGCAGAATCAAAGCGTCTATTATAGGGTGAACTCCTTGCAGGATGATGAGCCCACAGTGCTTCTCGATCCGAATGCACTATCCGAAGATGGTACGGTCGCGCTCACCACATTGGCGTTCAGCAAAGATGGTGAAAAGCTGGTGTATGGCACCAGTGCCAGTGGATCGGATTGGCGAACATTTCGCATCAGGGACATCGAAAGCGGTGAAGATTATGAAGAAGTGCTTGAATGGATCAAATTCAGTGGCGCGAGTTGGCAAAAAAACGCTGAGGGCTTTTATTACAGTCGCTATAGCCAACCAGATGCGGGTGATGCCTACGAGCAAGTCAATAAGAATCAAAAGCTTTTCTACCACAAGATCAATACACCACAAAATCAGGATATATTGATATACGAGCGCCCGGATGATCCGGATCTTGGCTTCGCAGCTTCCGTAACAGACGATGGCGACTATCTGGCCATTTCCGTGTGGAAGGGCACGGATCGACGCAATCGCTTTTATTACCTTGATACGCAGGCGGAAAAGCCGGAAATCGTCCGCTTGCTGGATGATTTCGACGCTGCCTATCAGTTTATTGGCAACACTGGTACGGAATTTTACTTTCTCACCGATCTCGATGCACCCAACAGCCGCCTGATCGCGGTCGATATCAGCCAGCCGCAGCGAGCCAGTTGGCGCGACTTGATTCCTGAGAGCAAGGCTGTATTACAATCTGTTTCGATTATCAATGGCCAGTTTGTTGTGAATGCGCTTGATGATGTCAAATCACGATTGACGATTCATGAGCTGGACGGCACTTTTGTGAGAGAAATCAGCCTGCCAGCAATTGGCTCGGTCGGTAGTTTGAGCGGTGAGCGCGAAGACAACGAAATGTTCTATGCCTTCACCTCTTTCACTTACCCAACCACCATTTTTCGCTACGATTTCAAGAGTGGGCAGTCTGAAATTTTCCGTGCACCGGAAATTGATTTTGATGCAAGTAAATATGTAACCAAACAGGTCTTTTACAGCAGCAAAGATGGCACACGCGTGCCGATGTTTATCGTGCATAAACGAAGCCTGCCAATGGACGGCAACAATCCGACCTACATGTATGCCTATGGCGGATTCAACATCAGTATGACGCCATCGTTTTCGATCAGCAACCTGGCCTGGCTGGAACAAGGCGGTATCTATGCCATGCCGAACCTGCGTGGTGGCGGAGAATATGGCGAGAAATGGCATGCCGCCGGCATGCTGGAAAAGAAACAAAATGTTTTCGATGACTTCATCGCGGCAGCCGAGTATTTGATTCGGGAGGGCTACACATCGACGCCCAAATTGGCGATTGCTGGCGGCAGCAATGGCGGCCTGCTGACCGGCGCCAGCATCACACAGCGCCCCGATTTGTTTGGTGCGGCCATCGTCGCTGTGGGCGTGCTGGACATGCTGCGCTACCACAAATTTACCATCGGCTGGGCATGGGCATCCGAGTACGGCTCATCCGATAATCCGGAACAGTTTGAATTTTTGCGCAAATATTCACCGCTCCACAACATCGAAGCCGGCACAAGCTACCCACCAACACTGATCACAACCGCGGATCACGATGACCGGGTGGTGCCGGGGCATTCGTACAAATTCGCTTCAGCTTTGCAGGCAGCCCAGGGCGGCAATGCGCCGGTCCTGATTCGCATTGAGACCAAAGCAGGACATGGCGCCGGCAAGCCGACCAGCAAAATCATCGAAAGCGAAGCCGACAAGTGGGGCTTTTTGATGAAAGTGCTCGGCGTGGAGTTGAAGATGCAGCCGGAAAAGTCGATGTGATGAATTGGAACCCGGAGGCTGGAAACTGCAAAGACAGGAGACATCAATGAAAACATTCTTCAAATTCATTCTTCTGGTCGTTGTCCTGAACATCGTTCGCTATTTTGTCGGTGGGCCGATTGAAGGTGTGACCATTATGGAGCCGATGCACGAAGTCATGCCGCTCTTTCCGGACACTTTTGACAATGATTTCAGTACCACCGATTTTGCGCTATCATTCTTTTATAATTTCATGATGTGGTTCACAGCAACCTGGGTTTTTCACATCGCGCATCCGGCTGTGTCAGGCAATATGATTATGAAGAGCCTGAAGTTATTTGGATTGATGTGCTTGTTTTTCATCAGCCTGGCAGCTATATATATGAACCATTATGCGGATCCCATCAAGAAGTTTTATCTTTTCAGCATGCTGGATGCGATCATTGTTTTCACTGTGGTGGCGCTGGCGAATGGGCTGATTTACCCGAAACTTTTTGCAAAAAATGCGGCAAAAGAGATCAGCGCGAGCTGAGTTGCCTTGCCGACTTAAAAACAACAAATCCTGTCGCGGTAAATCAAGTGCCGGGGCAAACACCAAAAATTCAATTCTATTACCGGAGGATGCATGAAAAAAGTCGTCACTCGATTCTTCATTGCCAGCATGTTATTGCTGAGTACAGGCCCTTTGTTTAGTCAAACATTGGCTACCGATGATGAAGTGCTGAAAAACATTTGGACGGAAACGATGGACAATTCGCAACTCGAGCAACTGGCGCACGAGCTGCTGGATGTGATTGGGCCGCGATTGGTTGGTACCCCACAAATGAAAAATGCGCATGACTGGGCGGTACAGCTCTACAAAGATTGGGGCATTTCCGCCGAAATCCAGGAATGGGGCAAATGGCGTGGCTGGGAACGCGGCGTGACGCACATCGATTTGTTGGAACCGCGTGTTCGCACCCTTGAAGGCACGATGCTGGCATGGAGTCCGGGTACCAAAAAGAATGGTGTCACCGCAGGCCTGGTCGTTATGGCGGACGTGCAGGACTCTCTGGAGTTTGCCAACTGGCTGCCGAATGTCAAGGGCAAATTCGTAATGATTTCGATGCCGCAACCGACCGGGCGCACCAATGAAAATTGGGAAGAATATGGCTTGAAAGATTCATTTGAGCGCATGAAAGCCGAACGCGATTCGCTAGAACAAAACTGGCGGGCGCGCCTGCGCAACACCGGCTACGATCGCCGCTCGATTCATAACGCTTTTGAAGATGCCGGCGCCGCAGGCATTGTGACCTCAACATGGGCAAACGGTTGGGGCGTGACGCGCATTTTTGGCACCACCACCAAGAAAATCCCGGTTGTCGATTTGAGCCTTGAAGACTATGCCTTGTTGTACCGGCTTGTCGAGCACGGCAACAATCCCAAAATCCGCGTGGTTGCGGAATCAAAATTTTTGGGTGAAGTACCGACCATGAATACCATCGCGACCATTCCGGGCACAGAAAAGCCGGATGAATATGTCATCCTGTCTGCACATTTCGACTCTTGGGACGGCTCGTCCGGAGCAACCGACAACGGCACCGGCACCATCACAATGATGGAGGCGATGCGCATTTTGAAAAAATTCTATCCGAATCCCAAGCGCACTATCATTGCAGGGCACTGGGCTTCTGAAGAGCAAGGCTTGAATGGCTCGCGCGCCTTCGTCGAAGACAATCCCAAAATCGTCGAAAACCTGCAAGCTTTGTTCAATCAGGACAATGGAACAGGCCGCGTGACCAGATTGTCAGGTCAGGGCTTCATTAATGCTGGCGAATACCTGTCGCGCTGGATTGCGCGTGTGCCCAGTGAAGTGACTGAGCACATCACCCTCACCTTTCCGGGAATGCCATCGGGCGGCGGCACAGACCATGCATCTTTTGTGGCAGCGGGTGCGCCGGCGTTTGGCCTGAGCTCATTGAGTTGGGACTATTTTCGTTACACCTGGCACACCAATCGCGATACGTATGACAAGCTTGTATTCGATGATCTCAAAAACAATGTAATCCTGGTTGCATCGCTGGCATATCTTGCTTCTGAAGATCCGGAATCAACCTCACGCGAACGACGCGTACTACCGGTCAGCGAACGCACAGGCCGTCAACGTGAATGGCCGAGCGTGCGCAGCCCCGAACGTGCAGGCGGGCTGGAGAAAAAGGAATAACCATCCAGCAAGCAAATATTTAATCGTAGAGACGCAAAATCTTGCGTCTCTACATTTCATATCTTTGCAAACAACGTCATTGCGATTAAAATTTTGGTGAAAATATGAGTGTTCGATATTTGGCCATTGCCGCATTCTGTGCGGCGCTTGTCTTTGGACAGGTTCAAGCTCAGCAAAACTGGCCGCAATGGCGCGGCCCGGCACAAAACGGCATCAGCAATGCAACGGATTTGCCAGTGACCTGGAGCGAGTCGGAAAATATCGTCTGGAAAACAGCACTGCCAGCGTGGAGTGGCAGCACGCCCATCATTTGGGAAAATCGTATTTTCCTGACCTCACCATCGGCTCAGAATCCTGATGAACAAGCTCCCCCACCACCTCCGGGAGGGCGACGCAGCCGCTATGGGCAAGCACGCAGTCCTGGCGGCAAAGATTTATATCTTTTGAGTCTCTCGCGCCAAACCGGCGAGATTCTGTGGCAGCAAAGGCTCGACACAGGCAACCGGCTGCATCGCAAAGGCAACAGTGCATCCCCCTCACCTGTCACAGATGGCCAGCATGTTTGGACTGTCACCGGCACCGGACAAGTAACGGCACTCGATTTTTCCGGAAAAATTCTATGGCAACGCAATTTGCAGGACGATTACGGTCAATTTGGCCTGAATTGGGGCTATGCCTCTTCGCCACTGTTGCATGACGGCAAACTGATCGTACAGGTCTTGCACGGTATGCACACCGACGACCCGTCGTACATTGTGGCATTCGATGCACAGACTGGCGCGGAATTGTGGAAACAGGAGCGGCCGACCGATGCGATTATGGAATCGCCGGATGCCTATACCACGCCGGTCCTTTTGCACCACCAGGGCGAAAAGCACATTGTGATCACTGGCGGTGACTACGTTACCGGACATGACCCTGCAAACGGTAAAGAGCTGTGGCGCGCTGGTGGACTCAATCCGGACAATTCGCGCAATTATCGCATCGTAGCCTCTCCGATCGCTTTTGACGGCCTGATTTATGCCCCGACCCGCAACAAGCCGTTGCTGGTTCTCAAAGCAGGCGGCAGCGGCATGCTCGGTAGTGACTACTTGCAATGGAAGTGGACCGGCGCAGGCTCACCGGATGTGCCAACGCCAGCCTGCGATGGCAAGCTGTTTTACATGGTCGATGATCGTGGCCTGGTTACCGCGCTCGATGCCAAATCAGGCGATGTTGTGTGGGGACCGCAGCGCACCGCGCAGGGCATCGTCAGTGCCTCGCCGCTGGTTGCGGACGGCAAAATCTACATCACCAATGAACAGGCCGAGACGACGGTCCTGGTTGCCGGTAACGAATATCGCCAGCTCGCAACCAATACTCTGGATGGCAGCTACACACTGTCCTCGCCGGTTGCAGTGGGCTCGAATCTGTTCATTCGCACCAGCAAATTTTTATACTGTATCGGCGAGCGTCCGGAATAACTCGCCTGCATCGAGTTGGCAGCACGTTGATTTTTTCTGGAAAGATTTTCACATGTCGATCCTTCACAAACCGGTTCACGAGTGGGCGCGTGCTCTGCTCTTCGATTTTGACTTCACCCTCGGCGACTCGTCAGCCGCAGTGGTCGAATGCGTAAATTTTGCGCTGCAGCAGGTTGGGGCGCCGTTCGCCACACCATCTGCGATCAAAAAAACCATTGGCTTGCCGCTCGATATCATTTTCCGGCAATTCTGCCCACAGCATGTCGACGCTGCCATCCCGCTTTTTATGGATTGCGCCGACCGGATTATGGTCGACAAAACCGAAATGTATCCGGGCGTCATCGATGCCCTGCAGCGCGTTGCCGACGAAACAGATCTGCAAATTGCTGTCATTTCCACCAAAAACCATCTGCGGATTGTCGAAATCATGGCCCGATTCAGACTTTCCGGGATCGTGCGTGTGATCGTTGGCGGCGATGATATTCCCAATCCCAAACCGGCGCCGGACGCCACCTTGCTCGCACTCAAACTGCTCGAGTGCCCGGCATCCGAAGCATTGTTTATCGGAGACAGCCGCATGGATGCCGGTTCAGCAAAAGCTGCCGGCGTGGCCTTTTGCGGCGTCACCACCGGCACTACCAGCGCAGCACAATTGGCTGAGGCCGGCGCACTCACAACCTATGCCAATACAGCAGCAGCTCTGGAAGATTTATTGCTGACCCACCTCAATAAACTACCTGCTGGCGGCGACCAACGAGAATTTGTCATGCCAGCACTCGACAGCTTGCAAAACGAAGTCGAGATCAGCTATTTCAAATCGAGCGGACCGGGCGGTCAGAAAAAGAACAAAACCTCCAGCGCTGTCCGCATCAGGCATATTCCGACCGGCATTATTGTCGTCGCGACCGAGAGTCGCTCGCAGCACAAAAATCGTGAGCTGGCCTGGCAACGCCTGATTGCAAGGCTCGAAAAACTGGCAGAAAAACCCAAACCACGCAAGCGTACCCGCCCGCCCGCTGCTGCAAAAGCAGCCCGGTTGCAAAAGAAAAAAGTGATCAGCGCCAAAAAGCAAATGCGCAAACCACCTTCAATCGACGAATAAATGAGCACATCGCAAAAAGTCCGCCCTGCCTGGATTGAAATCGATCTCGATCAACTGCACCGTAATTTTGCCCTGATTCGAGCGGATTTACCTGCCAACTTGCGCTTCCTCATGGTGGTAAAAGATAATGCTTATGGGCACGGTGCGGTTGAAATCGCACAGGCTGCGATCAACGCCGGCGCGTGCATGTTGGGCACCGTTACGGTCGATGAAGCACTGCAGTTGCGGCAAAACGGTATTTCCACGCCAATTTTAGTGATGGGCGAGCGCACCGATGCCGAACTTGCCGAATGTATCGCACACAATCTGACACCCTGCATCAACGATGTGCATACGGCAGCAAAACTAGCAAAACTGGCAGAACAGCAACGACGACAGGTTGATTTCCATATTGAGGTCGATACCGGCATGAGCCGCTACGGCGTGCGCTGGAGCAAAGCTGCTGCGGTCATCGCCGAGCTAAATCAGATCACATCGCTGCGGTTGCAGGGCGTGATGAGCCATTTTGCCATGTCGGATGAATTGGACAAGACCTTTGCCAATCAACAACTTCAACGCTTCGAGGACATGCTGGCGCAACTCACAGCGCGAAACATTTCAATCCCCACTCGCCACATGTGCAACACCGGCGGTTTTCTCGATCTGCCGCATGCGCATTTTGACATGGTGCGATTGGGTATTTTGCCGCTCGGTGTTTATCCATCAGTGGTGTGCCGCCGTATCGCTGGCATCGCTCCGATCATGGCAGTTAAAACCCGTATCGCGGCGATCCAGGAGCTGGCGATCGGCGATTCGGTTGGCTACGGCATGTGTTATACCGCAGAAAAGCCGCACCGCCTTGCTGTGCTCCCCATCGGCTATGGTGATGGCTATCCGCGCGTCCGCAATCAGGGCGAGGTACTGATTCACGGCCAGCGCGCCCGCATCATCGGCGGCAATGCCATGGACGCGATGATGGTTGACTTGAGCGCGATGCCGCAAGCGCAGCGCTGGGACGAAGTCGTTTTGCAGGGCAAGCAAGGTAATGACGAAATCAGCGTGCATGATATTGCGAAGCTGAAAGATACCGTTTCTTACGACGTGCTGAGTGGCTGGCGCGAGCGGTTGCCGCGCGTTTATCAAACTGAAGGTGAGCGTCCATGAAACTGCTTTTTTCCGAGCACAAATCCGATTATCCGAATTACATTTTCCCGTACGCCGTTTGGGCCTTTCCGGATGCCGGGGAAACCGCGGCAGACATTTTTGGCAAAGGTTTTCTCCCCGCTTCCCGGGAACTCACACGCTATTACATGTGCCGGCATCTGCGGGTTGCTTTGCAAAATTTCAAGCCATCATCAGAAAATCGCCGCATTTTTAAAAAAGGCAAAGGCATAACGCTTTCACTGCTGCCACGTAGCGAGTTCGACTACAGCGAGACGCGCCGGCATGCTTTTAAAACCTACGCAGACATCAAATTTGGCAAAGATGTTATGACATATGAGCGCCTCGACAGCCTGTTCCACTCGAGAATCATTTCGCATCTTCTGGTTTTCACCGATGCAGACACTGGCAACGAGGTTGGGGTGGCAACATTGCTGCTGGAACCCAAGCAACTAGCGTATTACTATTACGCTTTTTATGATTTGATTTATTATGAGCGCAATCTCGGTATGTTTATGATGACCTCGGCAGTAGCTCATTTTGCCGATCTCGGCTTCGACTATCTTTACCTTGGCACCTGCTATTCGCGCAATGCCTTGTACAAAACCCAGTTTTCGGGCGCTGAATTCTTTAATGGCGTATGCTGGTCGCATGAGTTGAAAGAACTAAAATACATGATAAACCGGGATAGCCATGCCGTCTCCCAGCACCTGTTCGAAACCGAGGATTATCTGGCCAAATTTCACGCCAGCGATTTATCCGTTCTCATTGCGGCAAGCCCCTTTCATATCACCAGCGCAGCCTGAGCGATCCCATCACGGAAGCGCATCGGTTTGCTTCATCAGAAATGCTGAAATATGGTGAAATTTAGTGTATTACAGAGCATTTTTTGCGGATATTTCACGTTGCAAACCATTATTGCAAACGCCCTCGCAAAACCATAGTTTTGTATGTACTTACAGTTCAAATACACGATCAAAAAACGGTCCATATTGAAAGGTTTGTAATGTCGGCAGAAGAGCTTCACGAGAACAACAATGCACCCAATCGACTGAAACAAATTCAGGACTTGATGTTTCGCGAGTACATTGATGATTGGGAAAACAAAGTCAAAGTTTTGTATCGTAAAATCAAAGAACTCGAGGCGCAAACATCCGAAAGCTCCAAAAATCTGGATGAGAGATTCCAGACAATGAAAGCTGAGCTGATGGAAGAGCTCACCAAGGAAAAAACGGCTCGCGCGACCGCCTTCGAAACGTTTAGAGCAGACGTCACCAAAAAAGTTAACACATTGCTTTCCAACAGCAAAGTCGAAAAAGAATCGCTGGGCAAACTGCTCATCCAGCTCGGCGAAAAAGTCAGCAATCACCAGTGATCCGGCGTCAGCTCTGCACTGAACCGGTGCAGGGCATGGCTCTTCCCAGCCGTTTTGGGCGCAAAGTGCTTGCAATTCCCTTCCAGGGCCTCCATCTTTTTGCATCCATGCCGGGCAAAAAAGTCCGCGCAGCAACTGCAGCACCAATCCACCTTCAATCAACACGATGCAAAAAATCGCCACACTTCTTTTCTGGTCGGTAATCTCTGCCGCCTTTATAGGGCCGGGCACGGTGACCACTGCGGCCTCAGCGGGCGCGAAATATCAATTTAGCCTGATGTGGGCGCTGTCCTTTTCAACCATTGCCTGCCTGGTCTTACAGGAAGCCAGCGCACGATTGACCATCGTTTCCGGCAAAAACCTCGGCCAGGCAATTCGGATGCAATTTTCCGGAGGCATCTCCGGTGTTGCCATTTTGATCGTTGTGGTCGGCGCAATCATTATAGGCTGCGCTGCCTATGAAGCCGGCAATATTTTAGGCGGCGTGGCTGGTGCTGCACTCGCTACCGGCTGGCCAGGTGATGCCTTGACGCTGTTCTGCGGTTTAAGTGCCGGATTGTTGCTATGGTTCGGTTCCACTCAGCTCGTCGCTAAAATTCTGGGCGGCGTGGTTGCACTGATGGGGCTGGCTTTTTTGATCACGGCATTCCTGATCTCGCCATCACTGCCTGCCATCTTTAAAGGCGGACTCGTTCCAAGCTTCCCTCCGGCAAGCGGTCTGCTGATAATGGGATTGATCGGCACGACTGTCGTACCGTATAACATTTTTCTGGGATCGGGTATTGCTATAGCCAGCAAATCTCTAAAGGAAATGCGCTTCGGTCTTGGGATCGCTGTGCTGTTCGGCGGCATTATTTCGATGGCTGTTCTGGTGGTCGGCACGGCCATAGCAGGTGAGTTTTCATTTGCTGCATTGTCCGAGGCGTTGCAGCAAAATCTCGGCAAGGGCGCGGACTTGCTGTTTGCCTTTGGTCTATTCGCAGCCGGTTTTTCGTCAGCGATCACGGCGCCGTTGGCTGCAGCCATCACTGCGCAAAGTCTGTTCGCGCGCAAGGATGTTAGCCAATGGCAGCCAAATTCATGGCGCTATCGCAGTGTATGGCTGGGTGTTCTGCTTACCGGCATTCTATTTGGTCTGACTGGTGTGCAACCGGTGCCGGCCATCATTTTGGCGCAAGCGCTGAACGGTATTTTGCTGCCGCTGATCGCTGTATTTCTTTTCATTGTCATCAATCATCCCGGACTGGTCGGCAAGCCGGGTCGCAACGGCTTTTTTGCCAATGCAGTGATGACCGCAGTCGTCTTTATCAGCGTTTTGCTCGGTGTCGCCAACATACTGAAAGCTGGTGGGGCGGCTTTTGGCTATTCTTTGCCGAGCGAGCAGAGCATGCTGATCATTGCGGCGATTTGTGCTGCCGTGATTTTCATTCCGGTCTTAAATATTGTGAAACGGAATCGCTCCGCTGGCGATATGCGTATGAATTAACTTGACTTCGAACTGTTCTTCTTTACAAATTGCAGCCTTGGTAAATTAGTTTGTTCAGACTCAATTTTGTCTAATATGTAAACGGGGGCGAATTCGAAATAAATCTGCAAAACGGCATCAGCCGCGCGCCAGTCGCATGGCTACGGCTTGCACAGCGCGGCTTTGCACGCGACACATCTCGCGTTCCGACAGAGGACGATGCATCAGCGCAACAAAGGGCTGATGACGATACAAATAGACAGGAAAAATTGCACGTGACCAAAGATTTTTCTGCTTACGATGATATCGATCTGGTAAAATATGTGGCGTTCGCGCCACAGAGTTCACTTGCCTGGCAAAGGGCTTTCACCGAATTCGACCGTCGCTACAACCGCTTTATCGGTACTGTTGTGTATCGAAAATGCAACCAGCTCGGCTATTCGCGCGGCCATAGCTATCTTGAAGACTTTATTCAGGATGTGTACAAAAAGCTGCTGCAAAACGATCGCGAGGGCTTAAAGCGCTTCAATGGTGAACACAAAAACCAATTGCTGCGCTACCTGCAAACCACATCTTTCCGCATTGTGCTCAACAAACACTATCGCGACGAGATTGCGCCGACACACTCCCCTTCCGGCGGCTTGCAATCGCTCGATCAAATCATGGAAAACTTATCCGATGGCAGCGAAATGGATTTGAAGGCTGTCCTACCCGATCCACATGGCATGGACGATACCAAAAAGAGCGAAATTCTGGATGAACTCAAGCACTGCCTCGACTCGACGCAAAAAAACAACAAACACAAAGAGCGCAATATCCTGATTTTTATGTTACATTTGTTCGCGGGATTCAGTGCAGATGAGGTGGCCTCACGTTTTGATATGGATGTCTCGTCAAAGCGGATTTCCAACCTGGTGACAGACATGAAAAAGATGGTCGTGCGCTGTTTGCAAAAAAGATTGTGACAGGCAGCAAATTTTATAGGAAATTGCTTGCCAAGACTTGTCTTTGTTCATTAGGCGCGCTAATGACCGCTCCTTGAAATTGAATGTGTGCTTTCCTTGTTTTTTAATGAAGTAAGTTGTTGGAGGTTGCGGTCAAATTTCATGCTCCAATTTTAGCTGAATTTGTGCTTATTTTTCCGAAATTCCCAAATAAAACCCTGCTGCTGTGCAGCTTTTCAATGTGCTCCCAGGGTGAGTTGACCAGGAGGTTTTAATTTTCATGGCTGAATATAAACTAAATTGTATCGATGACACGTTGCTATGGCGTTACATCGAAGGCTATACCGATGAAGCGGAGACCAACTCTGTACAAGCGCACCTGATCGCCTGCGAGAAATGCTTTAGCGTGTTCGTGTCAGTGATGCACACTGAGCGCAACCCACTGACTGACCGGGAAATTGCAGAAGTCAACAAAATATTGAGCAGTGATCGCGAGAAAGTGATCGCCGATTTTTTGCAGCAAAACGCGCCTGCTGTCAGCCAGTCGGCACCGCGTGTTAATGCCTGGCAAAATCTGCGTGACTGGGCCAGCCAGCATTTCGGGCTGCGTGCGGTTCTGGGAATGGTTGCGGCTTTGGCTGTCATGGTGGTTGCCTGGCAAGGTGTTCGCTTTATGTCTCAGCCTGCAATCGATGACACGTTGTATATTTTCGATGATCGCGCACCGTACTTGCCCAGCACCCTACGTTCAGCAGGGCCGGATTCTGAACTGCCGGTCTGGCAGGAAACGCTGAATAGCGCCATACAAAATCAGTATGGCTTGCGTGAGTATGAAGCTGCCCTGCAATCTTTTGAATCAATCGAGACCGCCACTGCGAATTTGCCAGCAGATTCAGCCCAAAAAGAAATCCCTGCGCGTCTGCGCGATGTGTATTTTTACAAAGGTCTTTCTCATCTTGCGCTGTCACGCAGCCAAACACGAAAACTATCCGACAGTTTGCGCGCCGACCATGCCGAACGTGCAGTTCGCTCGCTGCAAATTGCGGATTCACTCGTCAAAGCGCATACGCTGCCCAATCCGGACCGCGAAGCGTACTATCTCGGACTGGCGCTTGCACTGGCTGGGCAGGAGCAGCAAGCCCTTGCCAAACTGGATCAGGTTTCCAGCACAAGCAGCTTTTTTGACGACAGCGAGCGTTTGAAAAAAGCATGGATTGCAAAATAATCCAGCATCGTTTTGGTCGCATACTTATTCTTGTAAAAATCGCTGCATCTTCCTTCCACAAGTTCCCGTATGCAGCAATCAAATCGCCTATTCACGTCAGCATTTTTTCAACCTACCCTAAAAAATTTGACATCATCACTTTCGTCGTCTATATTCTCAACAAGTGCTCCGTTTCAACTGGAGCCCAATGTAAAGGCCATAACATGAATTCGGAAAACATCGCAGACAACTCGCTGCAGGCTGAAAACATCAAATTGCGGCGAGCCGTGGAAGAGCTTTCCATTCTCAACGAGCTTGCACGTGCAATCGGTGCATCGCACAGCGCCGAAGAGGTTATGCGGACCATTGTCGCGCGCTCGCTGAAAGCGGTCAATGCTGAGCAAGGCGTGATCACCCTAATCGACAAGGAATCGCAGCAGCCGGGCAAAACGCTGATTCGCAGCGTGGCCAGTTCGAGTGAACATCAGCCTTTCCATGCAAACCAAAGCCTGATGGGCTGGATGCTCATCAACAAAAAGCCTATCATCATCGACCATCCCCAACATGATACCCGCTTTAAAGGCGTCACCTGGGACGAATCCATTTGTTCTCTCGTTTGTGTACCGCTTATGGTCAAATCACAAATGGTCGGAGTGATGACGCTTTACAACAAGAAGCAACTAGAGACCTTTACCGATGAAGATCAGCGGCTGCTGAGTATCATTGCCGGACAGTCCGCGCAGGTGATCGAAAATGCTCGATTATATGAAGAAGAAAAAGCCCTGATCGGTATGAAGGAAGAGCTGCGCTTGGCATATGATATACAGATGAATCTCCTGCCGAAAGCACCGCCGACTATTCCTGGCTACGATATCGCTGGCATGAGCATTCCAGCCAAAAATGTCGGTGGCGATTACTTCGATTTCATTCTTCGGGGTCGCGATGAGCTGGCGATTTGCCTGGCAGACATTACCGGCAAAGGCATGCCTGCCGCGCTGCTGATGGCCAATTTGCAGGCAACCATCCGCGCGCAGTCTGTCGCAAGTGCATCGGCCGCGCCCTGTCTCGATCACTCAAACAACCTGCTGTACGAAAGCACGGACAGTGAGAAGTTTGCCACTATTTTTTATGGCTTGTTGAATTGCCAAACCCATCAGCTCAACTACTCGAATGGCGGACACAACGATCCGCTGCTGTTTTCCGGAAAAAACGCGCCACAGCGGCTGCGAACAGGTGGCATCATGCTGGGCGCGCTGCCGAATATGTCCTACATGGAAGAGACCATCAGCCTGCAACCGGATGATTTGCTGGTGCTCTATTCCGATGGTATTACCGAGGCCGAGAATGATCGAGATGAAGAGTTTGGTGAATCGAAATTAATCGAATTGATTGCAAATCATCACCAGGCATCTGCCAAGGAATTGATCGAACGCATCATCGTAGCGGTACGTGATTTTGCCGGTCAGAAGCCACAATCCGACGATATTACACTGGTTGTGATCAGACGCGTTTCTTAAAAGAAAGGAACCAAAAGCCATGATGAAATATTATGAAGAAGAAAAAGCCTCTGTGCTCATCATTCATCTCTCGGGCAAAATCATGGAAGCTGAAGATTTAAATGAGCTTTGCAAAGATTTGACGAGCCGGCTGGGGAAAGGCAGTCTGAAAGTGTTGTTCGATTTCCGCAATGTGCGCTGGATCAACAGCACGGGCATTGGCAGCATATTGGGGTGCCTGACAACGCTGCAAAAGAAGGGCGGCGACGTCCGTTTTACCAATCTCAGCAGCGCCACAAAACATTATTTTCATATCACCAAAATTGACACCGTTGTCAAAATATACGAAAGCTGGGAAGAAGCATTGGCGGATTTTGGCGACTAATTTCTGTACTCAAATTCAATTTCTACTGATTCCGATATATCAAAAGAAGGAAAGCACATTGAATCGAACATCTACTGTCATCGCACTACTGGCAGCCCTGTTTTTTGGCGGCACAGTTCAGGCTCAGGAACACCGCATCGAATCCTGGTATCTTTATTTTGGCTTGGGTTACGCCAATTTGAGCTATCCCAATGACATTAAAGCCGTGGTCGACGACCTTAAAAGCCAATCCGGCGTTTCGCAAGCTTCGGTTGATTTCGATTTTCTCGGCGTGTATTGGCCGCTCAGAAACCATCAGACCCTGCTCGGTTTGAATGTAAATGGCGGTGGCGACCGCTTTGAGCTGGGCTCGGTATCACTCCAGCTTAACCAGGTTCAATTTTCGTTCAGTTCGCTCCATTTTCTCACCCGCAAAATCGGCCAGGGTTTGTTTGTGCGTGGTGACGTCGGCCTGAGCGTATTCAACATCAATGTCGATACTGGCACAGCTTTGAATTTGAATGAATCGAGCGAAACCGGCTTGGGATTGACCGTAGGGGGCGGTTACAGTTTCCCTGTGTCAAGCGGCACGCGCATCATCATCAATACCAACTACTCGATGAAACGTATCGAAGGTGAAAATTTCGGTAAGTTCAATATCAGTGTGGGCGGATTATTCTAAGCCTGTTTTCATGAAAAAGGATCAGCCACATGTTCATGCGGCTCTTGCAGCTCAAAATCAATGCCAACTTCGTCCATATTTTCAAAGATTTCTACGAAGAAACTGTGATGCCGCAATTGCAAAAAATGCCCGGATGCAAATTTGCCGAACTGATCCAAAACTGGCCACATGAGGATGAATTTCTTTCGATGACATTTTGGGAAAACCGTGAGGCCGCGGAGAATTATCAACAATCCGGCACCTACTCGGAATTGCTGCAAAAATCCGGGCCCTACCTGGCCAAGTCCACCGAATGGAAGCTGCAACTATCCGACTCGCTGGAGCTCGAATACAAGCCTGTGTCGGAAGAACCGGTGCTGAAAGAATTTCATGTGGCTGAAGATTCCGAAAAAGCACTACGCGATAATCCGGGCCTTCATGTCCGCATCGTCTCCATTTTCATCCAGGAAAACAAGGCTGACGAATTCAAGCATATCTACCGCAATGAAGTCGTCCCGGCCCTGCTCAAAACAGCAGGCTGCAAATATGCCTTCCTGACAGAAAATACTCACCAAACAAATGAATTCATCTCCATTACCGGCTGGGACAGTAAAAAGGCTGTTGATGCCTATGAAAAACATGGTGCTTTTGCTGCACTTGTTGACAAAGTTAAACACACCTTTTCACAAGCCTACCAATGGAAAATGGCGCAAATCGGCGATCAATCCAGTCACACCATAACCACCGACGATCTCTCCATCTCCTATTTCCGACTGTTGACAGGCAAGCATTTTGATGCGTAACCGGCTCAAACGTTGCGTTTGGACAAGGTTCCATGCAGTCATTTCCATAATTACACACAACATGCGCGCAATCACCCTTTAAGCTTTTGCGCTCATTTTATATTATATAGCCTCGATTAAGCATCCTCATTTGGCCGCCCGGCCGGCTCCCTGCATTTCATGATCACAATAAACGCATCCACCGCCGGACGCCCATTGCATGCTCATCTCGCTCTCTGTGACCGGGAAGCACAGCCATGCCCGGTCTCTCCTTGATAATTGTTTCAAAATCTTCCACCTCAAAATCCGGATACGATCATGATGAATTCAGCCCAATCCGTCTACTTGCGCCTTTTTCTTTTTTTCGTGCTCATCACCGCTGTTCCGTTGCTTGCACAACCACCCAAACTCGAAGATATGGGGAATGATGCCCCTCGTGTATTTTTGGACTGTAATCGCTGTGATCGCGGTTTTCTTAACCAGGATGTTACCTTTGTAAATTTTGTACGCGACCGCAACGACGCACAAGTACATGTGCTGGTCACCGTCCAGCGCACTGGCAGTGATGGCTGGGAATACACGCTCGACTTTATGGGGCAGCATGAGTTTGATGGCATGAATGACAGGCTAAAATATTTTTCTGTCAGCTCAGACAGCGACGACGAGATAAGGCACGGCTTCTCGCGCATGTTAAAAATTGGTTTGATGCGATTCATCGCGCAAACACCACTCGCTCAGAGCATCGTCATTTCGCAAAAATACACATCAAAGCGCGCGCCTTCGAAGGTGACAGACAAGTGGAAAAACTGGCTGTTTCGCGTTTCGTTGCGCACCTATTTTCAGGGCCAACAATCGACCAACGAGCTTTTTCTCGGCGGCGCTTTCTCAGCCAATCGCATTACCGACAATTGGAAGATCCGCCTTTCGATGAATGGCGATTACAAAGAAGACGTTTTCGATACCGGCGACGAAGAAATCACTGACATTTCGCGGCGCTATCGCTGGAACAGCGTTATGGTAAAAAGCTTGGGCCAACATTGGTCGGCAGGTGGCTACACCAGAATTTTCTCATCGACATATGATAACAAAGATCTCGAAGTCTTCGTTAGCCCGGCGATTGAATACAATCTTCTCCCCTACTCAGAATCGACCCGCCGTGAATTGCGGTTTCTGTACCGCGTCGGCCCGAGCTATGTCAAGTACGGCGCACCGACCATCTTTGATAAAAGCAACGAAACGCTCATCGAAGAAGAATTATCGGTTAATTATGAAACCAAGCAGCCTTGGGGAACGGTAGAAATGGAACTCGAAGGATCGCACTATTTCCATGATTTGAGCAAACACAGGGTTCGGCTGGTGGGTGAGTTTGTGCTCAGGGTTTTCAGAGGGCTTTCATTGGACTTTGTGGGAAGCGTAACACGCATTCGCGACCAACTCGCCTTGCCCATGGGCGGCGCAAGTGCTGAGGAGATTTTGTTGCGTCGGCGCGAGTTGGCGACTTCCTATCGCTATAACGGCTCTCTGCGGCTCAGTTACACATTCGGCTCGATCTACAGCAATGTAGTCAATCCGCGCTTCGGCGGGTAATGGATCACGGGCCCGCAAATTCAGTCGGCCTCAGTTGCAAGCAAAGCTTAATGCAGATCGAGAATTACACTCGCTGTGAGCGGTAGTGGGCATTTAATTTCTCGGGCTGAAGGAATAGCCTGCATTTCCATGCCCGGCACATCTCAAGTTGAAAAAAATTTTCATCTCTTTGTGACGTCCGCTAAATGACTGTACCGTCAGCTATGACCGAACCTTTCGGAACAATCAAAATGCCGTCCCGAATCGCATATTTTTCATGGTCAACATTTTCGGGGCGGCCTTCGGCCAGCATACGCACATTCTTTCCAATGCGGGCATTTTTATCGATAATGGCCTTTTCGATGACTGTGCCTTCGCCAACGCCCAGATATGGCTTTCCATTGGCTGCACATTCGGCCTTTTCGATATCAGTTTCAGCGAAATCGGCACCGAGCATAACGACATTATCAAGCTGAACGCCCTCCCGCACCATGCTGCGGATACCGACAATGCTTTTGTGTACTTTCGCATTTTTCATCCGGGCAGCATCACAAATAACACTTTCTGTAATTGCACAGTTATCGACTCGCGCGCCCGGCAAAAAACGCGCACGAGTAAAAATCGGTTTTTGCTCATTATAAAAATCAAAACGCGGATTCGGATCCGTCAATGCAATCATGCTTTCATAAAAGGCTTTTATCGTACCGATGTCTTCCCAGTAATCATTAAAAGGATGGGCATAAACGCCATATTTTTTAATGGCTTGTGGAAAGATACCCTTGCCGAAGTCGCTTTCCGGGCAATCCTGCAATGCATCGAAGAGTGCTTTTCGGCTAAACAGATAAATGCCCATCGAGGCTAAAACAGAGCCCTTCGCATCCGCTACGCCATTCTTCGCCAGCCAGTCTGCATTCGGCTGATAATCTTTGAGAATTTCCTGCGATTTCGGTTTTTCATAAAAATCTGAAATCCGGCCATCTTGATCGGTTTTCAGGATGCCAAAATGATAGGCATCTTGCGGATTTACAGGCAGCACAGAAACCGTCACATCCGCCTTTTGTTCGAGATGACTCTTCAGCATCTCGCGATAATCCATACGATACAGGTGATCACCGGACAAAATCAAATAGTAATCGATGCCTTTCTGGTCGATAAATTCCAGGTTTTGCCGAACAGCATCTGCCGTGCCCTGATACCAGGTTGTGCTTTCCAACGTTTGTTGAGCTGCTAAAATCTGTACATACCCGCGCGACCATGGTGGAAAAGGATAGGTAGCATTGATATGACGATGCAGCGATTTGGAAGCAAACTGGGTGAGAACAAAAATTTTGCGGATATCCGAGTGCAGGCAGTTGCTGAAGGAGATGTCGATCAAACGAAATTTTCCGGCAATTGGAACGGCGGGTTTGGCGCGTTTAGCAGTTAAGGGCCACAAGCGCGTACCCTGGCCACCAGCTAAGATGACCGCAATCACATTTTCTAACATAGGGCACCTACTTCCTTCTCACTTGGGTGGGCATTCGTTGGCTGAATATGAATCTATTGGACAGAGGCAAGGGGCTCGCCAGCCGCGCATAGCTGGCGATTCGACTAACTTTCGTAATCTTCAAGTTCGCGCTCGATGCGGCGCAAATAGGCTTCGTCAGATGAATTCACTGCTTTCTGTGGTGATTTTTTTGTCGCGGTTTTCGCTGCAGCAGGTGCTTTGCCGCTGGTTTTGCGTATAAATCCCACGTAGACAGCCGCGCCGATAATCAACGCCACGATCGGCATAATCCACGCCATGTGATTGAAGCCGGTCGCTTTAGGTTGGGCCAGAATACGCTCACCATACACTCGCGAAAATCCGGCGAGAATCTGGTCATCGCTATAGCCTTCCAAAATACCACGACGCACTTCCATTTTCACACTATACGCCTGACCGGACTGGTCTTCGGCAGCCGTCTTCGAGTAGCAACACGGCGCCATCAACATGTTGGATAGCTTGCCAGCGCGCTGAAAGGCTTCAACTGACATGCTATCACCCGGAATGGCTCTTTCGAACTCAACGGATGGGATAAAATCCTGCGCCAAGCTCAATTGGGGCAGGATAGCAATTGCAAGAATCGTTACAGTACGCGAAAAATATTTTTTCATGATGACATCTCAAATTTTGCTAAAAAATAGGGTAGTAAATGATTGTGGAAACTATAAAATTTTTTGCACTCTTGCAAGCACAACGCACACGAAATCATACAGATTATGCATCAGCTCTATCAAGCAGGCGATCGATCGCGACGCGTGCTTTGGTTGCCTGGACTTCCAGTTCAGGCAAAATTCGATCAAAATAATGCTGCGGAATTCCCGATGCCTGCGCATCGACTTGCAAATAGCGATCGAGAATCTCGGCGGTTTCGAGCGTTAAAAAATGCTGCTGGTATAGTGTCATCGCCTCACCTGTCAGACCTTTGCGTTTGCATATTTCAAATGCCAGCTGTGCTTCCGGAATCTGGCCGATGCACTCGAAGGGAGTGTGTTTCGCCAGGCCAAGCATCTGTCGAAAAGATTCGGTGTTTTCCGGCAGATCGAAAAGATTCTCACCAAATATATCATCAACCAGTTTGGTCGGTAAATAGGCCATATAATTGAGCCATACATAAGCGCATTTGGGGCAACGGCCGCACCACGGTTTGCGGATATTGCAGGAATGTGTTGCTTTTACCGCCTCGTCTTCGCCTCTCAGCATATTGAAGATGACAACATCGTAGATCGGTTGCAGCAAGCTGAAATAAGAAAAATTGCTGATCAATTCTGTTTGAATGTAGCTGTTGAGCAATTGTTCCGCAGCAAACGACTTGCCCCACTGATGATTGACATCTTCATCCGTCACATCCCACATCAGATTGCCTGTATTGGCACTGCGTTCGTGCGCTAAGGCGATGTACCGATAGCCGTGCTGCAACACCACCGGCAACACACCAAAAATCGAGGCCGGCGTTTCCGCAGCAGTAATTGAACGGCTACCGAACTCGGGATACAGCTCGAGCACCGGTGCATCAACGAAACTATCGAAGATGTATTTGCGATGTGTTTTCGCGGGCTGGCAATGCTGCAGCAGGCGATCAACGAGTTGGTGTTGATGACTGGCCGTGCCATAAATCGAACTTGAGTAAACAAACGTTGCGTACGGAATATCGACCTTTTCCAGCAATTTCATCGCAACCAGGCTGTCCTTGCCACCGCCGCAAAAAGCCAGCGTTTCGACTGATCCAGGCACATTCGCCACAGGCGCAGCAGCCGCAGGCGCGGGCATGGCCCGTAAAACCGGGCCTTGATAAAATGGCAGATCATTTTCGTAGCGCCATTGCGCCCACACGCTGTGTGCCACTTGCAGCCAAAGACGGCGAAAAGGAGCAGTTGCATACGGTGCAAGCGGTCCGAAATCGACTGTATGCGGGCACAGGCTCAACAGTTTATTTGCTTCGAAAGCCATGATGTGAAAATAGATCGATTGCATATAGCGCTCACCCAGGCGGGCTTCCAGTGCAAACAAATCGACATCGCTGTACCAATATGCGGTTTCGAAACGCAGGCTATCGAACATGTAGGTGAATGAAAGCTGCTGACGCGAGCGCAGCAAGCTTTCAAAACGAATTTCTCTCTCCAAATCCGGCAGCCCTTCATGAATGCTTTAGATTGCAGTTCCGTTCAATTGCCAAAAGATTCCGCCCGCAACGATTCGAGATAGCGTCGGTCCCGGGTTGCATTATCCAGTACCAGTGCCAAATCCAAATCTTGTGGCTGCTGCACCACACAATTTTTAACGAACTCGATGCACCAATAGCCTTGAAACGCACAATCGGCCATTGCAGCGACCAGGTCGACATAATTCACTTCCGCCATTTCGAGCCATTCAAATTGCCCATTACGGCGACCCTGGAAATGAATGTGCACGACCCGGTCGGCGAGCGCACGATAATCCGCAACAGCCTTTTCCGTGCTGGTGAAATCGTAAGGCTGATAGCAGACCTTCAAGTTAGCTGCAAAGTGCAATTCGAAGACGCGTTCACAAGCTTCAAGCGAGTCCAGCAAGGTATTGTCGTGGTTTTCTCCAGTGATAGTGATGCCGTGCTGTGCGGCCATCTCAATTATCCGCGCCAGGCTTTCGTACGAACGCTCACGCTCGTCTTCCGCGATCGCTTTGCTGCCAATTGCGCCGAGCCAAATTTTCATCACCCTGGTATTTAACATATTGCCATAGTCGAGCAGCTTTGCCATACTGTCCATCTCAGCCTGTCCTGCTGCACCGGCAAGATGCAGCTTTGGATATGCGCCGATTATCGGCATGCGCAAACCCAATTCGTCTGCCTGTCGTGCGATTTTTTTCACTGCGGCTTCAGTCTCACGAACCAAATGATATTGCCAGACTTCGAGCGCATCAAAACCGCTGCGCGCAATGGGCTCAAGCACACTTTTCAACTTAAAAAAAGCAATTTTTTCCGGTGTCCAGCGATTTGGGTCCAACGCTATGGTGTTCAATAAGATATCGATCATGCTGTTCCTGTTTGTGGAATGTTTTTGTTCTGAAAGCAGTTATTGTTGTCAGGTCGTGCTCAGCAAAATGTTTAAAATAAAGCCCAGCACGACCCGATGCAAGGATTGAATTCCCGAAGCCGCCATATGGTAAAGCAGAACAAGGGAATACATTTTATGCCAAACAGGGAGCACACAATTGCAGTTAAATATTATCAACGCATGCAGCAAATCCATAACGCGAAAATGTAAACGCGTCACCTGGCAGCATTTTCTCCTTTCTGCAGCACTATCGATTTCACCATACGACAATGCTCTTGCCCAAAATCAGCCAGCCGAAGACCTTCAACACATGCTGGCGCTCTTCGATAGTGATCCACAAAAACAGAGACAAGCGCTGCTTTATTTAACCGACCGGGATGATCGCACACTAATTCAGCCACTGATCGACGCCTTTTATTTTCGCGAGATGCCAAAGGAATGGGACTGGGCAGTTGGCCAGCTCAGCGGCAAAAGCTTTGGCCGGGACTGGTCGCGCTGGATGGAATGGCTTGGGCAGCAAGCCTTGCCCTTGCATCGGGACTACCCGATGTTCAAGCAGGCACTGTTCGGTACCATCGATCCATCTTTCCGGCAGTTTCTGCATCCGGGTCACCCAAGCGAGATTCGAATAGACGAAATTGTTTGGGGTGGCGTCAAAAAAGATGGCATTCCATCTCTTGATCACCCCGACATGATCGCCGCCAATCAAGCAGAATGGCTGAAAAAAGATGAAGACGTTTTTGGATTAGCTGTGAATGGTGTTTATCACGCCTATCCACTGCGCATTCTCGATTGGCACGAGATGCTTAACATCGACTTTGACGGAGTGCCGATTACCTTGACTTATTGCACTTTGTGCGGTGCGGCGATTCCGTACGAGCGGCAAATTGGCGATACCACTTTTACTTTTGGCTCATCCGGTTTGCTCTACCGCAGCAACAAATTGATGTATGATCGCCAAACGCATTCGCTATGGTCGAGCATGCGAGGCGTGCCGGTGGTCGGCAAGCTGGTTGGCCAGGGAATCGAGCTCAAGCGCCACTATGTGGTGCGCACGACATGGCAAAGATGGCGTGCACAGCACCCTGAAACACTGGTCCTGAATATTGAAACGGGATTTCCGCTCGATTACCAAAAATCCATGTACGAGGACTATTTTAAAAGCAGCAAAACCATGTTTCCGGTTGCCTGGCGAGACAAAGCGCTGAAATCCAAGGACTGGGTTTACGGTGTGATTCTGAACGGTCAGCCAAAAGCATACGCCGTCAAAAAGCTGCAAAAAAAATCACTCTTCCACGATCAATTGGCTGGCACTCAACTGGTTGTTGTAGCCGATCAGAGCGAACTGGCTGTGCGCTTTTACAAAAGCGCAGACGTCACATTTGTCGAGCGCCCGACGGCTTCCGAGCTCACAGACCAAACGGGTGCGCGCTGGCGCATGCACGAGCATCAACTTGTACGTGAACAGGACGGCTTTACACTGCCGCGCCTGCCGGGGCACCTGTCGTATTGGTTTGGCTGGTATGCTTTTTTTCCGAAAACTGAAGTGTGGAAGGATTAATTGGTGCGCAAAGCTTGCATTCCGAAAAAAAAATATTATCATTGCATTTGCTTGTTTGCATTATTGTGCTACAGGAGAGCCCGAACGAAAATCGCATCTAATTCGATCGATACCAATCTTCAAAATCATCAGGAGGAATGCATTCGTGGAACTTCTCATTTTTCGCCACATGTGGGGCATTGATCAGCCCTGGCAGCCTGTTTATCCACAGATCAAAGCGCTCAAATACGATGGCATTGAAGTTGCGCTGTCGCTGATCGAAAACAAGGGCGAATTTTTTGAGACGCTTCAGGAAAATCAGTTTCGGCTTATCCCGATGATTTTCACCGAAGGTCAGTCAGTTGATGAGCATATCGACTCTTTTAAGAAGCAAGTCGATGCGGCCGTTGATTTCAAGCCGATGCAGATCACCTGTCACAGTGGTCGCGATGCCTTCAGCGAATCGGATAGCATGCGATTTTTCACCGAAGTGACGAAATTCGAGGCAGACCACGATGTGGCTGTTGCGCACGAGACACATCGTGGCCGCATCATGTACAATCCCTGGATCACCGCAAAGCTACTCGATCGGTTCAGCGAATTGAAGCTGTGCTGCGATTTCAGCCATTGGGTCTGCGTGTGTGAGCGCTTGATCGATGATCAGATCGACATCATTCGGCAATGTGCCGAGCGGACAACCCACCTGCATGCGCGTATCGGCTACGGCGAAGGCCCGCAGGTTCCGGATCCGCGCGCTCCCGAGTACCGAAATGAACTGGTAGCGCATGAACGCTGGTGGGATATCGTTTGGGAGGCGCAGAAAGAAAAAGGTGTACATTTTTCAACGTTAACGCCTGAGTTTGGCCCTCCGCCCTACTTGCATACACTTGCGCATACCAATACGCCGGTCGCCAATTTATGGGATGTCTGCAATTGGGTTTCTGATCGCCAGCGCAAACGCTTTGCCGAATCCCAATCCGCATAACTTTGTCCCAATCCACCATTTTAAGTGATCGTGTATTTTTAATCCGGTTGCCACGAAACGATGACACTATCATGCAATTCACGATTCGTCACAATGATCCTGCTCGCTGCGTTGTCGCAAGGGATTACAACAAATTTTAAAGGACTCGCCCACATGCCTGAAAATCGCGTTGGCGCGGCTTCTGAGCTACCGGAATACGCCGCTAAAAAAATCGACTCCCCCCTTGCTCTTTCCGGCAAGCTGGATGATCCACGTTGGCAAAAGGCCGTTGCAGTGAAGCTAAATGATGCTGTCACCGGCGAGCCCGGCCGCTTCCAAACCGAAGTGCGCGTGCTTTATGATAGCACCTATTTGTATGTCGGTTTTCGCTGTGAAGATGACTATGTCTGGGGCACGGTCACCGATCGTGATGGCCCGATTTGGGACGAAGAATGTGTGGAAGTTTTTATCAACCCGGCCAATGTCGCCCATCAATACTATGAAATCAACCTGAGTCCAAACAATGTTTTATTCGATGCCTGCGTGCTGAACCGACGCACCGCCGGCAAGCCAACTGAGACGTTTCAACCCCTGATGGACTACCATGTTCAGGGCATCCAGACTGCCGTCCATGTCGATGGCGAATTGGGAGAACGAGGCAAGGCTTCAGGCTGGACTGCCGAATACGCGATTCCGTTTGCCGAACTGGTCGGTGCAGCAAACGTTCCACCGCAGCCCAATGATGTCTGGCGCATCAACTTTTATCGCATCGATTCGCCTGAACGCGGCCAACGCGAATCGTATGCGTGGGGCACGACAGGCACCACGGCCTTTCACTTGCCCTGGAAATTTGGAATTTTGCATTTTGAATAGAAAAATGAGCAGAAACTACCGCTAACTTCACGAGTGAATTTCACGCAAAGGCACCAGGTTGCAATGGCTTCGCGAAGTCAGATTCTTTGATTTTTTGTGCATTTGCGTAGAGTCTATTGCCCACAGATGACGATCTGGTTGAATAAATCTCCTGCTTTTGAACGGACAAAAACATGCAACAGAAAATCGATGTTCGGGGGCACTGGGAACAGCGTTGGCACCCGCTGAGACAGGAGTGGATTGTTTACGCGGCGCATCGCAATGCCCGGCCCTGGCTTGGATTGACCGAAGAACATCAATCGAATACGCCCGCCTATGATCCAGAATGTTATTTGTGTCCGCGCAACAAACGCCATAATGGCAAAATCAATCCTGACTATAAGGATACCTTTATATTTGATAATGACCATCCTGTTGTCGGTGATGGTGCACCGGATGTTTCGATTTCAGATGATCCGCTTTTTCGCAAACGGCGGGCCAGTGGCATTGCCCGTGTAGTCTGCTATGATCCGCGCCACAATATCACGCTGACCGATATGTCCTTCCCGGAAGCGACCGCTGTGTTTTTGGCCTTGCGCACACAAATGCAGGAGTTCCGGCAAAACCCGGAAATCCAGTTCGTGCTGATTTTTGAGAACAAAGGCGAGATTGTCGGCACATCAAACCAGCACCCACACTGTCAGATTTACGCGACCAACTTCACCTTTAAAAATATCGAACAGGAGTTAGCCGCTTCGGAGGCCTATCGCCATGACCATCGTGGCAATATTTTCCAGTCCATTCTGGATTTTGAACAGAAAGACGGTGCACGCATTATCGCTGAAAACGAACACGCGATCGCATTTGTGCCATTTTTTGCACAATATGCCTACGAAGTCTGGATATTTCCGAAAAAACGCCATGCTACTTTAGCCACGCAAAGCGACGAAGAACTGGCAGGATTGGTCGCGGCCTATCAGCAGGTCACGCGGCGCTACGACCGTCTTTTCAATATGCCGTTTCCATATGTGATGCCTTTTTATCAGGCGCCTGTGGATGACAGGAATTATGGTGATTACCACATGCATCTGGTTTTGCTTCCACCCTTGCGTCAGCCCGGCATTAAAAAATTTCTGGCTGGCCCGGAAATCGGCGGCGGCAATTTTATGGCTGATACCATACCGGAGGAAAAGGCTGCCGAATTGCAAAAAATTATTTTGGAAGATTAGATAAGTGCCGCACACTCGGTTCTGTTAAAGCCATGCTTTCGGCTTGATTTGTCGAAGGCCACCGAATGCGAAGCTTGCTCAACAAAGCAAAATGAAAAATTTTAAACAACACCACATCGGGCGCTGCACCTTGCCGAATTTTAAATAAAGCTGCGTTCTGCCACTTTCGACCCGCATCATCTCAAATGACTGATCCATCAACCCAAAACGAAACAATTATGGACAAAGACAGATTTTTTGGAACCGGAAGGGAAATTTGGCAGGCTAGCGCTCCGGGTCGGCTCGATGTGATGGGGGGCATTGCAGACTATTCCGGCTCGCTGGTCCTGGAAATGCCCATCCACGAAGCCACACACGTACACTTTGCTCTCCGCGACGATGGTATTTTCCGATTTCACAGCGCCATTGCCACTCAGCATGACTGGCAACCGACTATCGAAATCGCGTTGCCACCATTGCTCGATAGCAATGGCAAGCCTGATTATAATGCAGCGCAGACGGTACTGCAGCAGCAAAAGAATGCGCGTTGGGCAGGCTATGTGCTTGGCTGCGCATTGGTGTTAATGCGAGAAAAACAGGCTGTTCTCAAAGGCGGAGATTTTTTTGTCGAATCGAAGGTGCCGCCTGGAAAAGGCGTTTCTGCCTCCGCAGCGCTGGAAGTCGCTACCATGACTGCGCTGACCAAAGCGCTGCAAATGGACATGAGGAACACCGAATTGCCAGAGTTGTGTCAAAAAGCCGAAAATTTGGTGGTTGGCGCTCCCTGTGGATTAATGGACCAACTCACATGCTATTTGGGCAAGCAGAACCATCTTTTGCCAATTTTATGTCAACCAGCCGACTTGCACCCGCCACAGAAATTGCCGCCAGATGTGCATTTCGTCGGTATCGATTCCGGCGTCAAGCATGAAGTGAGCGGCAAGCAGTATACAAAAACCCGCACAGCAGCATTTATGGGCTACTCGATCATAGCAGAACTCGAAGGCATGAGCATTGAAGACTTGCAGCAGGCACGAGAGACTGGCGATCGATCTGCCCTGCCCTATCGTGGTTATTTGGCCAATATTTTGACATCGGATTATGAATTGAACTACCGAGAGCACATGCCCAAACACCTGCCCGGCCGTTTGTTTTTACAAAAGTTACAGACCACAATCGATGCGATCACTGAAATTGATCCGGACGAGATTTACGCGGTGCGCGCCTGTGCCGAGCACCCCATTTATGAAAATAGCGATGTCTCGCTGTTTAGCAGACGCCTGGAAGCGCTGCATGAAATTCGCGAGATTGAAGCCCGGCGCGAGCTGCTGGTTCTGGCAGGCGGACTGATGTACGAATCGCACAAGCGCTATTCCGAAAGCGGCCTCGGCCATCCAGTCACCGACCAACTTGTTAAGCAGGCAAAGGATACCGGGCCGGCCGCCGGAATATATGGCGCACGCATTACTGGCGGCGGCTGTGGCGGTACGGTTTGTCTGCTCTGCGACGGCCAAAAAGGCGTGGATTCTGCTGTAAAACTGGCCGATGAGATGGCGCGAAAATATGGCCACAAGCCGATGGTTTTCCACGGCAGCAGTGATGGTGCATTGCATCGCCAATAATCGGTATCTTGCGCATTTTGAGATATTTTGTGAAGAATTGGCGGCTTTGCCTTCTCTGCAAATCTGAGTTCAATTTTCAGGCAAATTTGCATGAGAAAGCGGCAGTTTTTACTTCGCGCAATGCAAACAAAACGTCCGCTTTTTCGACAAAGAATTTTTAGCGAAATTTTGAAAATTTTGTTAATTCCTCAATCGAAAATTCAACCCATATTTCGGAGATTCCATGAATACGAATGTCACACAAGAACAAATAGATGCCTACCAACGCGACGGCTATGTCATTCTGCCTGATTTTTTATCGGAAGTCGAAGTAGATGAAATTCTCGCCGCAGTGGAAGAAAGTGTTGCGCAAATGGGAAAACAAAAAGTTGCTGGCGGCAACAAAGATTTGGTGGAAGGCGAATCGTATTACGACCGCGTTTTTTTGCAGCGTCTCAACTTGTGGAAGCTAAACGATACGATCAAAAAATATTTTCTCGGCCCTAAAATGGGTGAAATGCTGTGTAAATTAGCCGGTATCGACGGCATCCGCGTTTGGCACGACCAAACCCTGCAAAAGCAGCCCTGGGGTAATCCCACTGCCTGGCATCTTGACAATCCATACTGGTCATTTCATTCTAAGAATGCATTGTCAATCTGGATTGCGCTGGATGAAGCGACTGTGCAGAATGGCTGTCTTTACTATTTGCCCGGCACACACAAAACCGCTTCATACGATAACGTAGATATTCGCGAGGATATTGCATCCCTATTTGATGTGTACCCACAATGGAAAAAAATCGAACCGGCTGTTGCGGCCATGAAGCGTGGCTGGGCAGGGGTGCACAATGGCCTCACAGCACACGGCGCCGGCCCGAACATGACCCCCTTTCCGCGTCGGGCGATGACTTGTGCCTACATGCCGGAAGGCGAGCACTTTAACGGCCAGCAAAACATCCTGCCAAAAGACTATTTCGACACTTTGAAAATCGGAGATGAACTGAACAGCGAGGAACACAATCCGCTCATCTGGTCGTCGAAGTAAATCTCTGTCCAGCGCCACCGCCAAATTCTATCCAGGAAGAGTTTGGCGGTGTGCATGGCGAAATAAGAGCTTCAAGATCGTCATGTAAAAATACAAAAACTATTTTCGATTGGATTGGAATTCTACCATAATTTTCTTAACTCCGTTGGATCATGCCGCATTCCACTACTAATAAATCAGGTCACCCACCTAACACAGAGGGTTCGATGTCTGTAACACCATCTGCTTTTTCCAAAAATCCGACCAAGCCAAATTCCCAAACCGTTGTCGAAGAAAAATATATCAGTCAAATACGCGCTGATGGCTATACCATTGTGCGCGGTCTGTTCTCAACGCACGAAGTTGAGCAATTTCTTGAACACTTCATGGCATTGCGAGCGAGCGGCGCGCTTCCGGATGATTGGTCCGGCATCGAAGCAGGCGAAAACGATCCGCTCAAAAAATTTCCACGGATGATTCACATGCATCGTTGGGATCAATTGAGTCTTGATTGGCTGCTCGATCCGCGCATCGCAGCCCATTTGGAAGCTTTTTTGAAGGAGAAACCGTTGGCTGTGCAGACCATGCTTTACTTCAAGCCACCGGGTGCCCGTGGCCAGGCACTGCACCAGGATCAATACTTTTTGCGGGTGCAGCCTGGAAATTGCATGGCAGCGTGGCTGGCGCTGGATGCCTGCGATGAGGAAAATGGCTGCATGCAAATTGTGCCGAGAACACATGATCTGCCATTGCTGTGCGCCGAGCAAGCCAACACCGAAGAAAGCTTCACGGGCATTACCGTAGCTTTGCCTGAAAATGCGGAAACTATACCGATGGTTATGCAACCGGGAGATGTGCTCTTTTTTAACGGCATGGTCATCCATGGCAGCTTTCCGAACATCAGCAGCAACCGCTTTCGCAGGTCGCTTATCGGCCACTATATTTCAGCAGATGCGACTAAAGTTGCAGATTACTACCACCCGGTCCTGAGCATGGATGGCATCGAAGTACAGCTTGCGGACAGTCCTGAGGGCGGGCCATGTGGCGTATGGGTTGATCATGCAGGTCGCCCCGTGATCGAGCCGGGTACACATCGTGTGTGAGCGCTGCCAAGACAAGAAACATTTGGCAGGATAAGCGAGATCAACAGGATTGTATAGCGCTTCTTGATAATTCCAGCACATTCTTCAATTGAAGATCAAAAGCTCGAACTTAAAATATGCAAACCCTGAAACTTCTTTTGATATATGATGAAAATTTATTTTCAGGTTAACAGTCCAATCCAATGAATCCCATAAATCCTGTCGAATGAAAAAAAATGGCGAAATATGACAACTGAATGCGCCTATCAAATTAGCAATATCCTGGGAGAGGGGCCAGTCTGGTGCCCGCTGGAACAAGCACTGTATTGGGTTGATATCGACGGCTTTTTGCTGCAAAGATGGCATCCCGAATCCGAAGACTACCAAAGCTGGCCAATGCCGACTCATATCGGCTGTTTCGCTTTGCGCGAAGGCGGCGGTGGCATTGTCGCTTTGCGTACAGGTTTTGCAAGTATCGATTTCGATGGCGGCACGCTCACACCTCTGTTCGACCCGGAGGCAGATCAGCCGGACATGCGCTTTAATGACGGCAAATGTGATCGCAAGGGACGCTTTTGGGCCGGTACCCAGGAGGATGGTCTGAGAGCCGCACGTGGCTCGCTGTACAGGTTTTCCGCCAACCACAACTGCCAAAAAATGCGCGGCGAGGTGATCTGCTCCAATGGTATTGGCTGGAGCCCGGACAACCGCACCATGTACTACACCGATTCGATGAAATACGAAATTTACGCCTATGATTTTGATCCCGAAAGTGGCGAAATCGAGAACGAACGCATTTTTGCAAAAGACATCGATTGCATCCCTGATGGCCTGACAGTCGATGCCGAAGGCTGCGTGTGGAGCGCTAAATGGGATGGCTGGAAGGTTGTGCGTTACACGCCGGACGGCAAAGTCGACAGCGAAATTACCATGCCTGTTCAGCGACCTACCAGCTGCATGTTTGGCGGTCCTGACCTCAATTTGCTGTATGTCACCTCCGCCAGCATTGGACTGAGTGAAAATGATTTGCAGAATGGGCCGCTGGCCGGCAGCGTTTTCGTCATTGAAACCGATACCAAAGGGCTGCCGGAACCGCGTTTTGCCGGATAAATGAAAATGGCAGATCGTCTTGAAAATCTCGAGCGGGTGGTGATCACTGGCGCATTGGGCAATTTAGGCTGGAAGTTGCTGTGCCATTTGGCGCATAATCGCCATGTGCGGCAAATTTTCGGTCTGGACAAGGCTGCGCCGAACCGGAGCCAGCAGCTTTTTTTGGACAATTTTCCGGCAAAAAAACGCATTGAGATGGTGCCATGCGATTTAGCCGACTGGCACGATTCACGCTGGCAGAACGTCCTGCTGCAATCGACTGCTGTAGTGCATTTTGCGGCGCGCAACCCGTTCCCGGATGCAAACTGGCAGGAGGCCAGCGATTCGCTCGACATGACAAACAATGTCGTTTTGGCCACGGCAGACTGCCCATCGATTCGTCGTTTTGTTTTCGCCTCATCCAATCACGTCATGGGGCGCTACCTCGATCCGCCTCTGGCAGACAGCATTGGTCCCGGCGAGCTCACAACGAGCCTGCCGCCCGCTGTCGGTGCGACCTGGAAAACTGAAAAGCAGCATTTCAACTCGACCATCTATGCCGTGCCAAAAATAGCAGGTGAAAGGCTTTGTAAAGCCCAATCTGCAAAATGCGCCGGACGGTCGAGTTTTGTCGCTGTCCGAATCGGCTGGTGCCAGCCGGGCGAGAATGAAAAAAGCAGTTTATCCGGTGCTGGCACGCCCAAATTAGCAGAGCAACAAGCTGTTGGCAGTGATACAGATCGGGCGGAACGCTGGTTTCGCGAGATGTGGCTCTCAAATCGCGACTTCACCCATTTATTTGAGCGAGCGCTGATTGCCGATGCTCGCGCCTGGCAGAATGGTTTTGCACTGGTAAACGGCATGTCTGCCAATACCGGGATGAAATGGAGTCTTGCTGAAGCCCGACATTTGCTCGGGTACCAGCCGAAGGATGATGTAAAGGCAGAATAGGAATACCACACACGATTTTTAAGATTCTTCGTGCGCTTTTCTAATCCGCATGCCTTTTTGATCCATGTGTGGCTTGACCGCTACATATCTGCCATTTGCCGTCTCACTTCTCACAATTCAAAAACAAGGAATTCTCATGAAAGCAAACGGGGTTGTTTTTACCGCACCCAGCCAGGTCGAATACAAGCAGGTCAATTGTCCTGAGCCTGGGCCCGAAGATGTCGTCGTCCGTCTCACGCACTCGTGGATCAGCAATGGCACTGAAGGCTCGTATTTGCGCGGCGAGCGCATCGATGGCGACACGCCTTATCGTGAAGGTGATCCATGGCCGTTCCCGATTATTTCCGGCTATCAGAAAGTCGGTGTGGTCGAATGGATTGGAGATGCGGTCGATGATCTTGAAATTGGCGAAACGGTTTTTGCCCTGTTCGGACGCGTGGATGGGCTTTTTGATGCCCGCGCCGGCCATATTTCGCCAACAGTGACCTCGCGCAAGCAAATATGGAAACTACCGAAAGATGTTGATCCGGTGGCTTTTTCCGGGCTGATTTTAACACAAGTTGGCTACAATTCCGGCACCCGCGGCCGCATCGATATCGGCGAAGGCGCGGTCGTGGTTGGCGATGGTCTGGTGGGCCAATGGACAGCGCAAACGCTGGCCTGGCGCGGCGCAAAAGTAGCATTGGTTGGCAAGCACAAAGACCGGCTCGATAGATTTGGCAGCGGCCCGAACCGGATTTTGATCAATTCCAACGAGACCGACTGGAAAGCTGCCGTGCAGGATATTTTTCCGGAAGGTGTGCAAATTGCCGTTGACACGGTCGGTTCAATGGATATCATGAACGGTTTTTTTGATGTAATGAAACGCGATGGCCATTTGGTTTCTGCCGGTTTTTATGGCACAGCCGATCAGATTTCATTGCAACCGTTGCGCTACAAAGAGCTGCGAATCGAACTGCCATCCGGCGCCACCGGCGAGCGGTTGGACAAAACCATCGATCTAATTGCAGCAGGGCACTTGCAGACCTTGCCGCTGATTACGCATCATTTTCCGGTTCAGAAAGCCGCTGAGGCATGGCGTCTGATCACAGAAAAAAGCGAACCGGTGCTTGGCGTCGTGCTGGACTGGTAAACAGAATGCTTCGATCGGATTTGCCGGACAAGAGAGACATCTTGTGCAAATATTGTAGCATTGTCCCCTTGTGTGGCATTCATAAAATTCTAAATCCTTTGCTGAAATAGCGACCCACAAGGGGTCGAGGCTACGAAGCAATCGCAAATATGCGCCAATCCAGTCGATCCTGCTATCCAGTCAAAAAGAGGAAAACCTTTCAATGAAAATATTGCAAATCACTCAACCCGGACAAGCCGAATGGCGAGAGGCAGCAATGCCAACTCCCACAGAGAATGAAGTTTTGGTGAAAGTTGAAGCGGTCACTACCTGTCCGCACTGGGATCTGCACATTCTCGACGGCGTGCCGATGTTTCCCGGCTTCGAGCAGAACTATCCTTACCATCCCGGTCAGCCTGGCCATGAAATGGTCGGCGAAGTGGCGCAAACAGGCGCTGCTGTCACAGGTTTGAACGTGGGTCAGCGCGTGGCAGCATGGCGCGATAGCGGCCCGAAACGCCAGGGCTGCTACGCCAAATATGTCGCGATTCCGGCAGAAAACCTGCTCGCAATTCCGGAAACGCTGGCGCCTGCAGAAATCGCCTCGCTCGAATTGGCGATGTGCGTGCAGGTTTCGTTCGATCAACTGCGCAAAATCGACGCCATCGCTGGCAAACGTGTGGGCATCGGTGGGCTTGGGCCGGCCGGCATCATCGCCGTGCAGATGGCGCGCGCATATGGCGCCAGGGAAGTTGTGGCGGTCGATCCCTTGCCGCAGCGCCGCGAAATTGGCCTGAAGGTCGGCGCGGACGCAGCTTTCGCACCTGACGATCCGGCTTTCCCCGCTGACCGGCGCGGCCAGACAGCCTGCGACAGCGCCCTCGACACGACCGGCTTGAAAATAGCGATCGAAGCGTTGATGGCACGCACTATCGAAGCTGTTGCCATTTTTGGCGTGCTGCGGGAAACCATCGATTTTGGCCCGAAGCACTGGTATGGCGGATTTTCGTTGCTGGGTTATGGCGCTCACAATCTGAAAGCCGGCAAGCAGGCGCTCCAATTGATTTTGGAAAAAAAGCTCGACCTTATCCCCCTGGTCAGCGCCACGATGCCGATGACCGACTACACCAGTGGCATCGAGCTGCTGCGCAAAAAGGACGCAATCAAAATTTTGTTTACGCCATGATTTGCTCCGCGCTGAGATCAGGCAAGCGCTGCAGGAAAAAAGAGCGACAGACTTCAGTTTGCCCATATAAAAAATGCCAGAATGAATTTTGACACTCCATTTGTTCTAGCAAATTACCATTGAGCAAAAATATATCCCTATAGCCTGACGGCCATATCTATCACTCCTAAATGCGATGAATTCGATGCAACAGTTCAAACACCTCCCTGTGTGGCACTGCCTTGCCCTTTCTCTCGCGACCATTTTTTTCACGTTTTGCAATGCTTCCGGTCAGCAAGAGAGTGTACAGCATTGGCTGCCCGAATTTATCAGCCAGCTCGATCCTGGTTCCGATATTGCCCGGCAAATCACGCAAATCGACAGCGAACCAGAGCAAATACGCGTGCTTGCCAGCCATTTTCGCCAGCAAGCCCACCTTCAGCCACTTTGGATCATCCCCTTCCCGGATCAGCGCGATCCCAAACACGATACAGCGAAAGCAGACAATGCAGTCAACGGACTGATTTGGACCATGTACGGAAGCCAGCATCTCAACTCCCCCCTGCCCTGGTTTGATCCCGACAAAAAAGTCCGCACCCTGGCCCGTTTCCCGCACTTTGATTATCTCGCGCCGGCCTATTTTCATACCCAAAATGAAAAATACGCGCGCCTGATGGTGCAGCATATCGAAGACTTCATCGCCAATGCACCGATTGAGGAAGCCGCCAACATGACAGTGCAGACCGAATATACCGTGAATCCGTGGAACTGGGTGCTGTTGCTGTGGCGTATCTCGCGCTGGATCGATGCACTGACTTATTTGCAAACTTCACCTTCAATGAGCGATGCCGGTTATCTTCAAACGCTCAACCACCTGTGGAAGGAAGTCGATTGGCTGGTGCCGCGAATGTATTTGGGCCTGCACAACGGCACGCTCGGCAACATCCGGGCGGTTTTGTATGCCGGACTTAATTTTCCCGAGGCCAAAAACAGCGCACTCTGGCTGCAGGAAGGACTCAGCACTTTCAAGGGATTTCTCAACGGCTATTTTTATCCGGGTGAGGTGTCAGTTGAGTTGACACTCGGCTACTCGGCATCGGTTTTGGGGCAATGCCTCACGATTTTGGCCGGCTTGCCGGAGGGTGCGGGGGCTGGCTTGAAGGAACCGCTTGCAAGGTTGGTCGACGGACATTTTGGCCTGATGAAGCCCGATCGCAGCCTGCCGCGCTATGGCGATCATGGGGCTTACGATATTCGACCGCTATTTCTTCAGCAGGCCATACGCGTTTTCGACCGGAAAGATTGGCAGCAGGTCGTGGCGGGACAAGACGAAATCATTGATCCGGCATTCCTGTCCTGGCCAGCACAGTCGCGTCCTTACTACTTGAGCGGCTATTATGCCATGCGCGATGGCTGGGGGGCCGATGCTCAGTATCTCAGCATCGACAGCGGGCCGTTCGGTACCAACCACCAGCACAGCGACAAGCTCAGCATCACCCTTTCTGCCGAAAGCGCTGACTTTATCGTCGATCCTGGCACATCAATTTATAACTCGACCGAGTCCGGCCCACGCTACGATTTACGTTTTGGCTTTCTACACAATGTCATCACCATCGATGGCATCGATCCCAATGCAGGCTGGGACATGCACTACCAATTCGACGCGCAGCAAAATCATTGGATCACCAATCCGGTATTCGACTTTGTCTCCGGAGAGTATGATTTCCGCGCCAACATGCTCGACGCAATCTGGCGGCGTTCGGTCTATTACAGGCGCGGCGAATATTGGATCATCGCCGACCGACTGGCCGGAGGTGGCGAAAGAGAAATCGAGAGCAATTTTCAATTTTCAATTGGAATGCAGGTCGAGCCAAGCGGTCGTACGGTGCGCGCAACCGCGCCGAACCAGGCCCAACTTGTAGTGTATGCGACAGACGAAATTTTGCAGCCCCGGGTTGTCACCGGCGATACCAGCTTTCCGGGAACGACGCATCCGATTCGCGAACCCAACATCGATCATATAGCAGGCGGCCGCGGCTGGGTGGGCACATTTGGCAATTTCACTCCCCTCAATCCACATCACAGCCATCCCGCTCCGGCTTTGGTTTATGCAGGAACAGCCGAGCTGCCGTTTAGCACCGCGCGCGTACTTGTGCCTTCCCGTGACAAAAAAGTCAGACCAATGCACGTGAGCCAAATCATCAACAGCCAGCAGCAGTTGCGCATAAAAATTGAACACAGCGGCGAGCTGCAAGGCACTATCGATATTTGGGACATGCAACTCACCGACATGCCGCCGCTTTACGAACATTGGCAAAAAGACAGCAATTTTTGGCTGCGGCTCTTCAACCAAAATATCCGGGAAATCGCACTTGTGAATCGGCGAGAGCTTGTGTTCGAAAACACATTAGCCAGTGTCCGGATCGCCTTTTCGGAACCGGTGGCAGCTACAATCAGCAAAAAAGAATCCGGCTGGCGTATCGATATCGACAGTTTTGTAGAACATCCTGTAAAGCTGCTGGCTGCACGCCTGAAGGGACCTGAAACGGATATCGATTTTGCGGCAAATGCATCGTCTAACGCAGCGCTTTTTGACGATACCGGTGCGCGCATCGATGAGCTTTTTCCGGGCCAGACCTACTGGCTTCGGTAGCGAGAAGATGGGCATTTTTGCTGCTCGCTGCACTCGTTAAGAATCTCTTCTAATTGTGCAAAGAATTCGTTATCATTCTGTCATACTGTGAAATTTAACCAAATGCTGTACATTTCGTCCGGCAAATGCACTTTTGTTTCAAGTGCGCATCGGTTCTCTTTTACTTATTTTCGCTAATGCAATAATTTCAGCTTAACGACCAAAAACGACCTACCTTTTTGAAAAACCTATGATTGACATTCAAACCAGTTCGGGCAAATGGGAAAAATTTTGCCAGCAAATCGAGACATTTTTGCAAGCCGATCTCGTTGATCTCGAAATCGATGGAGAACGCGTTCGTGGCTATCGCTCGCCAGATAGTCCAGCCTTATGGATTCGCGATCATTCTGACATCATGCGCGGAGGCAAGTATTTTGAATCCGACTTGCAGAGTGCGGTGAATTGCTTTGCCAACTCGCAGGCGCGCAACGGTCGTGTTTTCGACCATGTGCTCACCAGGCCGCTTAAGCACTCCAATGAACGTGAAAACTGGGAGAAATGGGTGCGCGTGCCGGTCGAAGCAGACGTCGAATACCGCTTTGTCAAAGCAGCGCAGCAAGCCTGGCAGGCCACTGGCGATCACGCCTGGCTGCGCGATATATTGCCCGCTCTTGAGCTGGCGCTGCACTATTCCAGCTCGCATCCGCTGCGATGGGATGCAAAACACCAATTGGTCAAGCGGCCATACACCATCGACACGTGGGATTTTGACTACACAGCCGGTCGGCAAAAGTGGCTCAATTTTCAAATCACTGACGACACCTTTTGGGGCATCATGCATTGCGACAACAGCGGCGTTTACGAAGCAGCACAAACATTGGCTACGATGAACGCATTTCTGGGTAATTCAGGCAAAGCGGAACACTGGCAGCGCCTTGCAGAGGGCATCCGTGAACGCGCCAATGCGCTCCTGTTCAACGGTCGTTTTTATACCCACTTTCACAAACTTACACCCATCCGCATTGAAGGCGTCGATGAAGCCGAGCAGCTCAGCCTCAGCACACCGATGGCGATCACACGCAAGCTGGCAACCCACGAAATTGCCGTGGCGATATTGCAGGAATATCAGCGACGCAAAAAATCATCCGGCGCATTTGCAGAGTGGTTCGGCATTCATCCACCCTTCCCCGACGGCATTTTTGGCGATGAGAAGCTGGTTGGGGGCGCCTACATTAACGGCGGTATTTTCCCACTGTCGGGCGGCGAATTGGCCTGTGCAGCGTTTGCTCATGGCTTCGAAAGCTATGGACTTCATATCCTCGATCAATACCGCGCCATGATTGCCGAAAGCAATGCAACCTATTTATGGTATTTTCCGGACGGTCGCGCCTCGACCGAAGAAACCAGCACCAGCCCGGAAGCCATGCCGACTGATGGCTGGGGCTCAACAGCTATGCTGCACGGCTTCATCGAAGGCCTGTGTGGCATCGAAGACTTGACCCATTCGTTTCAGAAAGTGCGTTGTTCGCCGCGCTGGGCTGCCACCGATGAGAAAGAAGCTGACATCAAAATCGGGTATGCAGCTTCAGGGGCGACCTTCGGCTATCGTTTCCAGCATTACCCGGAGAACAAGACGCTTCTGCTCGAAATCGAAGCGCAGGATAGCGAAGTTGAAGTTCGTCTCCTGCTGCCCAAAAACAGCCGCGTCCGTTCGATGCTGTGGGATGGCAAGCCGGTACAGCATGGGACAGAAACCATCGAAAGCAGCCAGTATGCCGTTGCAAAGAGCCATATTCAGGGGATCACCAAAATCGGAGTACATTACGAATCATGAAAAAGCTCATTTTATCCGTCACGATTGGTGCGCTAGCCGTTGCGCTTTTGAACGGCAGCACATTGCTCGCACAACAGAAGGCCAAATTGTATGCAGGCCTTTCCAACTCGAAAGGCTACGTGGTCGGCGCCAAGCTGTCGCCAAGCGGCCTGCACGTTTTTGAAGGTGACACGACCTGGCGCCTGATCGGATGGAAACATCCACGCATCAGTGCGGTCGCCTTCGACCCAAACGATCACAACATGATCTATTTGGCAGGCGGAAATGGCTGTCTGAAGTCGAAAGACGGTGGTAAAAGCTGGAAAATCACCACCAACTGGGAAGTGACCGAATCGCAGAGCATATGTGTCGATCCAAATGCGCCGCAAAACGTCTATATTTCAACCGCTTACGGCATTTGGCGTTCAAAGGATTATGGTGAGACCTGGAATGCTTCCAATAACGGCTTGCCGAAAAAATACACGCAGCTCGTGACTGCGGATCACCGGAAAGCCGGGCGGCTGTTTGCTGCTACGGAAGGCGGCATTTTCGTTACCACCAACGGTGGCGATAGCTGGCAACTGGCCGGTGCAAAAGGCATCGAAAGCCACGATATCCAGCAAAGCGTGAAAAATCCACAAATCTGGATCGCCGGGACGGAAACAAAAGGCGTGTTTCACTCGCAAGACAACGGCAAAACCTGGCAAGAAATCGGTGGCAACGCTTCAGAATCGCCAATATATGCTGTTGCCATCGATCCATTCAACACTCAAAATATGGCTGCAGCAGGCTGGAATAGCGGCGTGCTCATCAGCAGGGATGGTGGCAAGAGCTGGAAAAATTATCGCGAAGGATTGCCAGTGGATGATTTTTATTCGATCACCTTTGATGCGAATGAGCCCGGTCATTTGTGGGTCGCGACCATCGAGGAAGGCATCTTCCGCTCAGCTGATTTCGGCAAAAGCTGGGAGTTCAAGGGCATGTATGGCTCTCTGGTGTTCGATTTGGTTTTTTATTAAAAAATGGTAGGAGCTTGGCGCGCCAAGCATCTGCGGCACCATCAATTTTTGAAAAAATACTCAATTCTGAGGATAATGCAGTTATGTTTCGTCAAATCTTCGATACAAATAATCCGTTGAAAACAGCGCTGGCCGCGTTGCTGCTGGCACTTTCTGCCTTGCCAGGAACAGTATCAGCACAAAACCTTGTCAGTCGTGCGGATCAGCTCGATGCCTACCACGCACGCAGAGATTCGCTGATCGATTTTTATGCACACAACGTCAAAGCGGATGATCTAACCCGTGGAGGCTATATCGATATCGCCTCCAAGCTCTATCGCGGTATCGATATGGACTGGGTCGAAGCTCGTCTCGACTCATTGATGCAGGATCCCCGCGGCGATATGTTCTGGATGTACCCCTTCATTACAGTCACTTACGTTGGCCGCGACAAGCTGTCCGATACCTACAAAAAGAAAATGCGCGACATGTGGCGCACCTACATGCCCTACCGCGGTGACACCGAAAACCATTGGGCGATGTACTATACCGCCATGTATTTGATCACGCAGATGTATCCCGATGAACCTGGCGAAGCCTGGTTTAACGGCAAGTCATCCAGGGAAAACCATGAAGAAGCGCGCGAATATCTGATCGAATGGATGGATATTGCTACAACCATTGGCCAGGGCGAATATGACAGCCCGGACTACTTTGGCGTATTTGTCCTGCCAATGGCGCAACTCTATGCCTGGGCAGAGGATCCGGAAATGCAGCGCCGAGGTCGAATGATGCTCGAGTGGATTCTCGCTGATTTCGCTGTCGAAAATCTGCACGGATTATACACCGGCGCACACAGCCGCACCTACCCTCCCCAGGTTAAAGAGCAATGGAAGGTCACATCAACCAGCTTTGCCTGGCTGATTTTCGGCAATACGCCGTTTTACCCGACAGGTTACGCAGCCATCCTCGCCTATAGCGGCTTTGAATTACCGGAAATTATCTATCATATTGGTACCGATCGCTCACAACCCTATGTGCACCGCGAGAAAAAACGGACCCGTCATCGCATTCGCTACAGCGATGTGAAAAACGCGCCAGTGTACAAATACACATACATGCGCCCGGAGTATTCGATCGGTTCGAGCCAGGGCGGGCTGCTGCAACCGATTCAGCAGCACACCTGGGACATTACCTGGGATGTCGATGATCCGCGCGGCAAACACAACACCTTTTTTACCATTCATCCTTATTCATCCCCAACCGAACTCGGCATGTATTTCGCCGAGCATCTCGGCATGATCACCGAGCTGGTAGTGCGCTCGAAAACCACCTACGATTCCTGGGACAAATGGACCGGTGGCTCGCCGTATGAGCAGGTTTTTCAGCACAAAGATGTGGTGATCTCTTTGACAGACATTCCGGAAGGACAGAAATTTCCGCACTTTGATGGATTGTTTTCGAAAGATTTGTCAGCACGTGAAGATGATGCATCAGGTTGGATTTTCGCGCAAGGCGGCGATGCGATGATCGCCTGCTACCCGCTGGCGCCGTACGAGTGGATGCAGGAAGAAGACGGTACCTGGCGTATGCACAGCAAAAGCCTGAAAAATGGTGCGGTAGTGCAGGTTGCGCCCGCGTCGCAGTTTGAGTCTTTCGAAGCGTTTAAAAAAGCAGTCCGCGCCTTGCCACTGCAAACAAAAACTTCGCCCAAAGCACAGGTCAGCTTCACAACACTCGCCGGTGAAAAATTGCAATTCGCCTATGACGACACTCCGACCGTCAATGGGACGCCGGTCGATTATAACAACTGGCCACTTTTCGAAGGCCCGTTTCTCAATGCCGAAGTCGGCAGCCGCAAGCTGACGATGAGCTACGGTCAACTGCGCCGCGTACTCGACTTCAACACCCTGACAATCACCGATTCGGTGGTGGAATAAAAAGGCGTACAAGGCTTGCCTGGTACAAAATGATTATCCTGACCGCAGGGGCATGGCGCGCCACGCCCCTGCCAAATTACGTCCAACCAAAATCCGGAAACGAACCATGCAAAATCTCAATTGGCCTGAAATTGCCGAACGCTACAGCCGTCTTTACAGCGCACTCATTTACGACACTTTGGAAGAGTTCGGTTACCCGGATCAGGCACTCTCCGCCGCGCTCAAGCCGATTGAACAGGGCATGAAAGTCGCGGGGCCGGCCTTTACGGTGCGCGGCAGCAACAATCCCAGTCGTGAGAAGAAGGAAACCGGCCTTGAAATGATCGAAACGCTTTGGCCTGGTTGTGTGTGCGTCTATGATACTGGCAACGATTATGTCGCGGCGCATTGGGGCGAAATCACCAGCACGGCAGCTCGCGGGCAAGGTTGTGTTGGCACGGTTATCGATGGTGGCGTACGCGATTCGACCTATGTCATCGGCATGGGCTACCCGGTTTTTGCGCGCTACCAAACGCCCGTTGAAGCATTCGGCCGCTTCGAGATTATCGAATGGGAAAAGCCGATCAATCTCGCCGGCGCGACTTCCCACCGCGTCGCCATTCATCCGGGTGATTACGTGTTCGGCGACCTCGATGGGGTGATGATTGTGCCTGCCGATTTGACGATGAAGGTGCTGGAAGAAGCCGAAAAACGATTTGAGATCGAAACGCACGTTCGCGAGGCACTCAAAGCAGGTGGTAAGCCGCTGGAAGTCTTTCGCAAATTCGGCGTTTTTTAGCGTTAGAACCGATCAACAAAGTTTACAGGATTTCAATAAACTATTCCATCTTCAAGATTTTATCCCGCAAAACGTGTAATTCCTGTCAACAACATTCACCCCAACAGCAGAAAAACCATGAAAATCACAAATGTCAAAGCACGCACTGTTTTCATCCCCATCGAAGCGCCATTGCGTCATTCCTACGGCTCACCGAATGGTTTTGTGCGCTCGATTATCGAAATAGAGACCGACGAGGACATTACCGGCCTTGGCGAGACTTTTGGCTGGATCACCGACGCTTCGCTGGCCACCATCCGCGACCTGATTATCGGCGAAGATCCGTTCAATCTTGAAAAAATCCGTGTGCAAATCAGTCAACGCGGCTACTTGTCACGCCAGCCATTGCTGCTCGCACCAATCGAATTTGCCTGCTACGACATTCAGGGCAAAGCCATCGGCAAGCCGGTTTATCAACTGCTGGGCGGCAAGGTGCGCGAGCGTGTGCCGCTCTCTGCATACCTTTTTTATCGCTATCCCGATGCGAGCGGCGAAGGCGAAGTCACCACTCCCGAGCAGATGGTGGCGCACACCAAAGATTTGGTGCAAAAATATGGCTTCAGTGCACTCAAACTCAAAGGCGGCGTTTTCGATCCGGAGCACGAATTCCAAACCATCGTTGCTTTGCGTGATCAATTCGGCCCCGAGTATAAATTGCGCTTCGATCCGAACGCCATTTGGGCGCCGTCCACCGCAATCCGCATCGGCGAAAAATTGCGCCATTATGATTTGGAATATTACGAGGACCCAGCCTGGGGATTGAACGCGATGGCCAATGTTCGCAGCCGTGTGGCGATGCCGCTAGCCACAAATATGAGTGTGATTGAGTTCGAGCAGCTCGGTCCTGCCGTAGCCATGGGCGCGATCGACGTGATTTTAAGCGATCCATGGTATTACGGCGGCCTGCTGCATACCAAATATCTCGACATGATGTGCAAAACCTTCGGCCTGGCAGTGGGTATGCACAGCGGTACCGAGTTCGGCGTCGGCCTGACGGCTATGCTGCACGTCGCTTCCACTATGCCGAACCTTGTGCATGCCATCGACTCGCATTATCACCACATGGTGGACGACATCATTGAAGGCGGCAAGTTGCAATACAAAGATGGCTGCATGGCCCCTCGCGATGAGCCCGGCTTTGGTGTTTCGCTCGACGAGGACAAAATGAACAAATACGAAGAGCTGTTCAAAAAACGCCAGCAAGCGGCAGATTGGTGGTATCCGCCAGATCCGCAGCGTCCGAAATGGTTCCCCATCGTGCCGAGTTGGTGATATTGGCAATTAACCGCATAGAGCGCGGTGTTCGCGGAGAAAAGCAACTCTGCGTTCAGGGCGATCTCTGCGATTTAAAATTATCATTCGCGAACATTCGCTTCATTCGTGGCAAAAAAATGTCAAAACTCAAAAATAAAGTCGCTATCATAACCGGTGCTGCCAGCGGCATCGGCAGGGCAGCAGCGCAATTATTTGCGCAGGAAGGCGCGGCCGTAGTGGTCGCGGATGTGCAGGAAAAGCAGGGCCAGCAAGTGGTGCAGGATATTCAGGCAGCCGGCGGCCGGGCTTTGTTCGTCCGCACCGATGTCACAATCGAAGCCGATGCTGAAAATCTGATCGAGAAAACGCTATCGGCTTTTGCTGCGCTCGATATTGCGTACAACAATGCCGGCTACGAGCACGTTGAAGACGCCCACACGCTGGCGGCAGAACACTGGCAGCGTCAAATCGAGATCAATCTGACCGGCACGTTTTATGTCTGCAAGCATGCCTTACAGCACTTCCTGAAAGTTGGCAGGGGCGTGATTTTGAACACCGCTTCGATCAGCGGTTTTCTGCCCAGCCCCAAACGGCCGGCCTACAACGCAGCCAAAGGAGGCGTCATCATGCTGACCCGCAATATCGCATATGAATACGGCTCGAAAGGTGTGCGTGCCAATGTCATCTGCCCTGGCATCACCCTCACCGGTATGACCGAAGGCACGGTGACTTCTGATGAAGTTTTAGCCCAGGCCAGCCGCTGTGCGGTGCTCAACCGCATTGCCCAACCACTCGAGATTGCCAGGCCCGCCCTGTTTCTGGTCTCCGATGATGCTTCGTTTGTCACCGGCACGTCTCTTTTCGTCGACGGCGGAATGAGTCTCGGGGGCTTTCGGTCGGGGTGAGGTTTGCTTTTAATTTCTGCGAAAGCAAGCTATCTTGAGCACAAACTTACAGCAATTTGCTCGAAAGGAAGCCTATGTTCGCACGCATCAAAGATGGCCGCGCCGATTTGGTGTTCGACTGGCTGGCGCAAGGCCATGCCGCCACCGCCAGTGATGAAAATGGCGTCGCGCTCATCAAATGGTGCGCCTATTATGGCGATGTCAGCGCCGTCCGATATTTGCTCGCAAACGGCGAATCGCTCGACACCCTCGGCCCCAATTTCGACCTCAACGGCGCGGTTTTTCACGGCCACTGGCAATTGTGCCAGTTCTTGCTCGAAAACGGAGCGGACGCCAACCGCCCCTTACCCGACAGCAACGAAACGCCCCTGCATGCCGCACTCACCGGCTCGAATCATCCGGCCTTCGAACACATCATCGCGTTGCTGCTCGCTCACGGTGCTGATCCCAATCGTGCCACCACACCGGGCGTGGAGACCGGCAGTTTCATGCGCGACAGTCGCACCAAAGGCGAAACACCACTGCATCGCGCCGCCGCTTTTGGCAGCGCAGCAAGCATGCAAATGCTGCTCGACGCCGGCGCACAAATCGATGCCAAAGACGCCAATGGCGACTCGCCGCTGTCGTGGGCAAGCTGGCACAACCGCCCGGCCAGCATTTTGCGAAAATTGTGTTATGGGGAGTTCTCGCTGCATCCCGACTACCGTTCACCGACGCAGGAAACCGTGCAGTGGAACGCGATGGCCGCCAACTTGCTCGGCAAGCCACATTTGGGGGAGTAGGTGTTTAGGCTGTAGGTTGTTAGGTTATTGAGAAGCATCTTCACCTAACAGCCTAAAACCTAAACACCTTCAGCCTGTCTTCTACCAATTCACATCCAAATAAAAACGTGCATAGCGTTCCCAGCGGTTATCGCCAGCGATGAAAACCGTATTTTTACGCTTGCGTATAGTGATCTCAAAGCCGCTAAAAACATCACGCTTCATTTGATGGTCGAGTGCAATATGCCAGTCATGGAAGGTTTCGATGGTGCCGCGCAGGTAGCCTTTGGCTTCACCATTTTCCGGGCGGTGAGCCGTAAAAATATCACCATTGCCATTTCGTGTCCGGCTGTACGACAATTGCCAGCGGGCATCGCGCAGTGGCTGCCAGGTCAGGCTTGTGCGCCAGCGCTCGGCGTTCGGTCCGATGGCTGCGCCAAGGCTTTGGCCATAGTGGGCATACATATTCAGCGTGTCGTGGTGGGTATAAACGAACGGATCGATGCGGGTAAAGTCGCCCGACAGCTCGACGGTTTTGAGCCCAAAAGCCTGAGCCCAATGCACGCCTGCCAAATAAGCCAGCTTGTTGCCCCAATAGGTGCCGAGCGATTTGTCGAAGGAGAAATCATCCAGAAAAATCTCACCGAAAGCACGCACACCAGGCGTCACAAACGCGTTCCAGTCGAAGCCGAGCGTATTGTTGTCTTTGTCGCCAAGCTGATGTTCGATGATATGATACGGCACCAACGGATTGAGATAGCCCGGCTCGAGGCCGCGCCCGGCGTAAATCACGGTTTCGTACACGCCAAGATGAAGCCACGTACTGGCAAGGTAGTCCAGCCGGTGTCCTGCCAAATAACGCTGATCGCCAATGCCCTGTAATTTGGCATGAAATGAGCTGAAGCGAAAGCGCTGGAAGTCGAGACTGAGCTGAAGTAAATCCATCGGCTCGTTGGCGTCGGAAAGAGCCAACTGCGCGCCCAGTTGGCTGCCCCAGGCGATGGTGTTGCGGCCAAGCAGCACACCGAATCGGCCAAAACGCGCGCTGGCATAGCCGGTTGCCTGATCGTTAAATGCGGTGCTGCCGACCACCGAGCGAATCTGGCCATTGTCGGCATTGAAATTTTCATTAAGATCGTCTTCGCCGAGAATGGCCGTGTTGCGTGCCTGCAAATCGAAGAAAAAATGCTCACTGAAGCGACCACGAATCGCACCCGACACCAATGTCTCCGAGATATTTTCAGCATCGATTTCGAAGCGGTTGCGGCTAAAGCGCACGGTCTGCTGCACGCGCGCATCGGCAAAGATCTGCGCTTCGCCTTCCTCATAGCGGTACAAATGAATTTCGCTATTCGGCGCTGCTGCCTCGCCGATATTCGGATCTCGAAATTCGGCTAAAAATTGAGCCAGCAATTGCTGGTCGGCTTTCGAAAGCCGCTCGCGATGGCCACCGATCTGCCGCAAAAGCGAAAGCGCTGCCGAGCGCCTGATCGGCCGTACGCGCATTTGATAGCTATCGAACAGTTGCAGCGTTTCAGCTTTTTGCAAAAAGGTATAGACGCGATGGTTGAGCGGCACCGTGGTGTGCTGGGCCTGGGCGAATAGCGGCAGGAAGACTAAAACAACCAATGGTAAAGCGGATTTTTTATTCCCCCTTTGAAGTGGGGCATGGGGATATTTGGGTAGCTCCTTCTTATCAGACCGCCTCCAACATCCCCCTAAATCCCCCTTCGAAGGGGGATTTTTTCGTGTTGATTTTCTCAAATTCGTCCATCTCATTTTAATTGATCATTCAAATTTCGTTTTTTGCCTACATCACCCGCTAAAAACCAAAACACCTACAGCCTATAGCCTACCTCACACCCACACCCCGAATCCTTGATTACAATTCTTGCAAATGTCGATGGCGCTGCGGTCGTTGAGCATTTTATCACGAAAGTCCCTGTACTGCTCTTTCGACCAGATTTGCACGAAATTCTCGCCGTTGTTGATCTCGCCCATAGTGTGGTGGCCGTTTTTATCGAAGCAGCACGGCACCACCGTGCCATCCCAGTTCACCAGCGACGACAGCCATGGCCGCGGACACACGCCCTTGCCGCCTCGCACGGAAATGTCGCTGTCGCCGATTTGGTAACGCTGAAAATGATCCGATTTCGGCATCCACTCCAGCGCTTCTTCGTAGGTTTCAACCTGAATGTTTTTCAGCAGCAACCGGTCGACACCCAACTCTTTGGCGAGCGCCTGGATTTCAGGAATTTCATGCTCATTATGGCGCATCACTAAAAATTGCAGCAAAATGTAGGGCGTTTTGCTACGCAGGCGTTTTTTCGCTGCCACCAGCGTGCGGATGCCATTGAGCACACGCTGCAAATCGCCTTTCACACGATATTTTTCGTAGGTTGCCTGTGTGATGCCATCGACAGAGACGATCATCGCATCCAATCCGGCTCCGATGGTTCGGATGGCGTTGTGTTCGTCGAGATAATGCGCGTTGGTGCTGGTTTCGGTGTACAGGCCGCGATCTTTGGCGTAACGCACCGCCGGCAAAAAGGCGTTGTTCAAATATGGCTCGCCCTGGTGATAAAAAATCACGTACCAAACGGTATCGGCAATGCCATCGATGAGTTTTTGGAAGGTCTGCAATTCCATGCGTCCGGCCACTCGGGTCATATTGCCGCTGCCGGTCACGCACAGCGGGCAATCGAGATTGCAGCGATTGGTGGGCTCGACCGTGATCACCGGCGGGATGCCCCACACAATCGGCTTTTTCAGCAACATCGAAGTGGCAAAACTGCCGACGGATTTGATCACATTGAAAAAGCGTTTCGGGGTAAACGATTTGAGGGCCTGCTGGATGACAAAATCTTGCAAATGAACATTCCGGTTTCTTTAGCAAATTTTTAAAATCGTATGCAAAATGCATACATTGCAACCTGCGCGGTAAGCAACAGTGTGCTCGTTGCGATTTGAAGCACTGGTCCGCGTGCTTTGCTGGATTCAGGTGGCATTTTTAACAAATTTCGTTGAGAAAGACAATGCTTTTCGGGTCAAAAAGAAATTTTGTCAGTGTTACAAGTGGAAGGAAAGTTTGGTCGGCTTGCAGCAGGAAACGAGTGTGCCTGCAAAGCAATGCTCAGTCGGCCATGGTATTGTGCAGGTTTTTGAGATTTTTGCCATTACCGTTGACCTCGGCATGGTTGTAGTCGGCGTCGAAACTTTGCAGACCAAATTTTGCGGTAAAATGAAAAACGCTGCCCTTTTTCGACTCGCTTTCTACCCAAATACTGCCATTCATCATTTTAACCAATTGCGATGAAATCGCCAGCCCCAGACCGCTGCCGCCATATTGCCTGGTGGTCGAGCTGTCTGCCTGCGTGAATACGTCAAAAATCAGCTCCTGTTTATCTTCCGGGATGCCGATGCCGGTGTCGCTGATCACAAAATGCAGCACGCAATGATCATCATCATTCTGGCGTTTTTCGACTTTAAAGCTAATATGACCTTGCTCGGTAAACTTGATCGCATTGCCAACCAGATTAACAACCACTTGCCGCAGACGCCACGGATCACCGAACAATGCATCGGGGACTTCGGGTGGTATGACCGTTTGGAAAGCAAGGCTTTTTTGCTTGGCGCGCAACCGCAGCGGCGCGATGGTTTGCTCGATGATATCGCGCAGGCTGAAACCGATGATCTCAAGTTCCATCTTGCCAGCTTCGATTTTGGAAATGTCCAGAATATCATTCAACAAGCCGAGCAGTGAATAGGCCGAATCCTTTGCCATCGTCAGGTATTCTTCCTGCTCCTGCGAAAGTGAGCCATCCATTGCCAGATCGGTCATGCCAATGATCACATTCATCGGGGTACGGATTTCATGGCTCATGTTGGCGAGGAACTGACTTTTGGCGCGATTGGCAATTTCAGCCGCTTCCTTGGCCTTTTGCTGATCGGCCATCGAACGCTTGGTGGAACTGATGTCGCTGAAAATGCCAAATGCGCCACGACGGTTGGCCGGTGTTCCCATCGGGACGGCACTCACTTGCACCCAAATTTGTTCGCCCGCTTTTTTTTGCATTTGGATTTCATAGCGCATGGCTTCATTTCCGATGCCGAGTAGCTTGCTTTTCTGCGCACCGGCGCCATCCGGCCAGGTAAAAAGCTCGCTGCTCGATTTGCCCAGCATCTCCTCCGAGTCGTAGCCGAACATGTCGCAAAGGCGCTTGTTGACAAACTGAATGGTGTCGTCCGAATCGACGATAATCACGCCTTCGTGCATATTTTCGATAAGTGTGCGGTACTTTTCTTCCGATGCGCGCAAAGCCTGCTCCGCCGCCTTTCGCACGGACACATCGTTGATCAGAACCTGCACAGCCGGCCTGCCCTGGAAAGTGATTGGCGCTGTTGCCACTTCAACATCGAGTACGTGACCATCTTTGCGAATCAGCTTCTCTTCCATTAGATTCGCACGCTCACCAGCATAGCCGGATTTGATCCGCTCCCGCACCAGTTCGCGATAGTCGGGGTGGACGAACTCAAGTATTGGCTTGCCAATCAATTCATCCTGACTTTGAGCGCCGAAGAGCCGGACACCGGCATCGTTCATGTAAATCACCTTTTCATCCTGATGCATGATGATGGTGACAGGCGACAACTCGACCAACTTGCGATAGCGCTCCTCACTGCTTTCCAGCGCTTGTTTCGCGTGCTTTTGCGCTGTGATATTGCGAGCGAAAATCGATACGCCGGTGACTGTGCCGCTAATCGAAATAATCGGATTAAACGAGATTTCAACATCGACCTTGCTTTTTGAAAAATTGAAGGTCTGTTCAATGGAAAAATGCTCTCCCGCCAGGGCCCGATTGTAGTGACGCAGCCACTGGGCCCGCAAGTCTTCAGGCAGAAACTCGAGGAAATTTTTACCGGGTCGCAAGACTTTGCCAAACGCCATGGCAAACTGGGTCTGAAAAACTGAATTGACCGCCACTATGCGATATTCCGAATCGATGGACCAGATTGAATCCTGGGTGTTTTCAACCAGCGCGGTTAAATTGGCCTCGCTTTCGGACAACCTCAGCGCGACTTGCTCAAGTTCATAAAGATCGCGGCGGCGGATCTTGGCCGCTACCAAACTTAAGACGGCAATGATGAGCGTGAGTCCGAAAGGCTGCAAAATTTCGAGCGTCGTGACCTTTGGCAATAACAGCGGCATCGCCAATAGCGTTGAAATGCAGATGGTTGCAAGCGCCGCCGTTGAACGGATGGAGAGTACCAGGCTGCCAAAGATGAGACTGACCGCCAGCAACAAAAATGGGCTGATCAGGCCGATACCGGAAAGACGAATATCGATAAACGCCAGGGCGGTGAGAGAAAGCAGGACGGTCGCATAGAATTTCGCACCGAGGTAGTAAAAGCGGGTTCGGCTCAGCCAATAGGCGATGGCAGTAAAAATGATGGTGGTGAGAACAGCCAGAAAGATCAGATCGTGCAGAGGCTGAAAAGCCGAGCCCTTCTGCAGCGGAATAACCACAAATGCCAGCATCAGCACAGGCAGAAAAATCGAAATCAGCAATGCAGACAGCAGCCGCGCGCGACGCATTTCCGAGGCTTCGACAATCCTATCCGATGGCTCGGTAAGCCAGCGCCATAGTCGCGTCAACAGCGAACGAACAACGGGTTTTTCCGGTATGGGCAGTGTGCCCAATTTATGTGCGTTTTTCATAGTGCTCGTTTAGCAAAAGCGGCATTCATGACGACTGTTCATGCGGCAATTTTTGCGCCGAAGAGTAAACATGCGTTCTGCAACACAACATGTTCAGCTTCAAAATGCTGCATTTTTCTGAACAGCGCCCCCATGTAAGAGGAGCGAAGCGTTTAGGGCCTTTAAGAGTATTACAGCATTTTTATATTTTTGCGTAATTTTTTTACACTTGCAGTTCACGAAAAATTCGGCTAAAATTGCGCCATGGACGAAAAAAAAACACATGCCTATATTGCCATTGCCGGAAATATCGGTGTTGGCAAAACCACCATGACCAAATTGCTGTGCGAACGTTTTGCCTGGTACGGCTTTCTTGAAAAAGTTGTAGAAAATCCATATTTGGAAGACTTTTACCACAACATGCCTGCCTGGGCGTTTCAATCACAAATTTTCTTTTTAAAAGAGCGTTTGAAAGACCACCACCAAATTCATCACATCCAACAAACCTGTGTGCAGGACCGCACGATTTTCGAAGACGCAGAAATTTTTGCCCGCAATCTCTTTGAACGAAAAATAATGACGCCGCGAGACTACGCTGTGTATCGGGAACTGTATGAGGCGGTGAAGGGCTTTTTGCGCACGCCAGACCTGTTCATCTACCTGCGTGCGTCTGCATGGACCCTGGTGAGCCGGATTCGCAAACGAGGGCGGGAGTATGAGCAGCATATTGACAAAGAGTATTTGTTGCAGCTCAACAAGCTCTACAACGAATGGGCCGTCGAGCAGGCCAAAACCCAGCGCGTGCTCATCATCGATACTGACCACTACGATGTCGACCGCGATCCCGACTGGCGTGAAGGCATCATCGCGGAAATTGCCAGCCTGGTTGGCGAGTCTGGCACTGAATAATCTCCTACCCTATCCAATTTTGCCGCCACCCCACCGAAAAATCCCGGCTATGTGGAGAAAGTCATGATTCGTTCTGCGAACAACGCCGATGCCGCCAAAATTGCTGAAATCTATAATCACTACATTGCTCATACAGTAATTACCTTTGAGAACGAACTCGTCAGCCCCACCGAAATGTCGTTGCGCATCTCCGCCATTTTGGACGCTTCGTTGCCATATCTGGTCGTAGAAAACGAAAATGAGGTGTTCGGATTTGCTTATGCGACGCGCTGGCGGCCAAGATCAGCGTACCAAAACTCTGTTGAAACAACCATTTATCTTTCACAGGCTTATTTAGGAAATGGCTTCGGCAAGTTACTGTACGCCGAGCTGCTTTTGCGCCTGGCAGCGGCAGATTTTCATACGGCAATCGGCGGAATTGCACTTCCAAATGCAGCAAGTGTGAATTTGCACGAATCTTTAGGGTTCAAAAAGGTCGCACAGTTTCAGGAAGTTGGCTATAAACTTGATCGATGGGTGGATGTGGGCTATTGGCAAGTCATGTTGCAGAGATAATCGAGAACGCATTTGAGATTGTCGAAAAGTGGATTTTTATCATTCCAAGCCCTTCGATTGCACTCAGAATGAGCTGCACAAAAAATCTCATGAGAGCATAAGTCCTGAGATTTTTCGACGGCATCTTCATAGCTATCGTTGCGAAACCTGAGGCAACGCATTCCTGAATCAAGACGAGATCATAAAAATTTTTTCAGAGCATCACGAATCAGAATGATGAAAGATGCGTTTCATCCAGACTTGCAACGCACTGGAATACTGTAGCTCGAATTGCCGGCCAGCACGTTCGCTAAAATCCGTATTTTCACCATCTCCTTATTGCGGCAACTTCATCCCTTCGTTTGTTCGCATATCATTCCATATTCATTGCGGATGGTAATCAAGCTGCAGCGATTGAAGCTCACCGTTATTCTCAAGCCAGTGCAAATTCAGTTTGATGTGATCAAATCCGCCGTATGATTGATAATAAGATTCGGCTATGGGACGGAGCTCAAACTTGCGCGTCTGCTGGATAATCGCGTCGCACGGGTCGTCATTGTCATACTGAGTCAGGTACAGATTCGCTTGCACCGGGTAGGACTCCATAAAGGCTGGCGGTGCCATATAAAGCGTATAAAAATGCTCCCGACAGCCTCCTGAATGTGCAATTTGCGCCACCAAAACATCGCCATCGATAGCGGCGGCCTGCACGCTCAACGGTGACTGCTGCAATGCATCAGCAGGCTGCTCGCTGAAGACAACTTGTGGAAACTTGCTGCCGTTTTGGATGCGATCCCTGAGTCGCCTTCGGAAGTGACGAATCTGATCGAGAAACAGGCTTAAGCCTTTCAAATCAGCGCCATATTCGATGGTGATTTTTTTGGTTTTGCCAAAATAGCCGACTTCAATCCATTCCGCGCCACCATCGGCGCAATCGGGGCAGCCGATAACAGAATCCAGCGCTGCAAAGGTTTGCCAATCAAACGCATCGACCAACGCGCTCCACTCTTCGACCGAAAGGGTATCACTGAACAGGCGATCCGGCACCTGCTGACGCGCATAGTCCCACGCGAATTCGATATAATCCAGCTCGGTGCCATTCACTTCCATGTTGGTTCGACAATAGCCAAGACACTCGCCGAACGAAGTACCAACACGGAAGGTAATATTTTCTTTGCTGATGGCAAAGTTCAGCGTCGTTAATGCATCATTCAATACTGGCTGCCGGCATGCGCCAAGAAGCGGCAATAAAACAGCCAGAAGAATCGCCCAGCGAAATTGGGATTTGTGCTTCATCTGTTGCCTCCATATATAGTGCAATGTGATCAAACACTGCACTTTTTGCAACCGCCATGCCAACCAGCCTGCCTTGCCTTGCAGGCAGCTAATCACTCAATCGAACCACCTGCGAAACTCAATTTTTTGAGTTGACACTCATATTTTTAAGAGATAATCCAGAGGTTCGTCCCTGCCCGCGCCTAATATTGCACGCTAATACGCTCGATTTTATCGCCGAGCTGAATGGCATCGACCACATCCATCCCATCGGTCACGCGGGCGAACAGCGTATAACGGCCGTCCAGGTGCGGCTGTTCGCTATGGGTAATGAAAAACTGGCATCCTTCGGTATCCGGGCCAGCGCTGGCCATTCCCACCATACCGCGCTGGTAGGAGAGCCGATTAAACTCAGAACGAATCGAATAGCCGGGTGAACCCCAGCCATCTCCGCGTGGATCGCCGCCCTGGATCACGAAATTGGGCACGACCCGATGGAAATTCAAACCATCGTAAAAACCTTTTTCAGCGAGGCGGACAAAATTCAGAACAGTCAACGGCGATTCATCCGCGAAAAATGTAAGCTTGATCGCCCCTTTTCCGGTTTCGATGGTGGCGACAGCTTTGCGCAAACGGTGCAATTCCGCCATCGAAAACGCATCGTCGGCTGGCGGCTTTTTAGCGGGCTGCGCGGCTTGTTCGACGCCAGTCAGATCGGTCAGGGCTTTGGCCGCAGCTTCGGCATAGGCGTGGTCGCTGGCGCGTGTTGCTTGCTGCAAAACCGGGATCGCACCTTGTAACTTCAACCTGGCCATCGCACTGAAAATCATGCTCGCAGCTTCGGTATCGACCGGACGGCTCAGACTTTCGAAGCCCTGCAAAATCTGGCTCTCAAACCGGGGCCCCATAATCGAATCCTGCGCCAGGTAGCTGGTCGCGAGCGCTGTCAGCACCGGGTCCTTTTCCTGCAGGGCATCCAGGGCCATGCGATTGCTGACACCACCTTTCAAACGTTGCGCTGCTTCGAGTGCGTAAATCTTCACCGGCAGACTGCCAGCTTGATACAATTCAAGCAGATCGGCTGAAACAACCGGCGAAGCCGTGCGTCCAAATGCCTCCGCCAAACGGGTCAGAAAAAGCGGATTGTCATCCGATTTGTGCTCACGTAACACATCGATAGCACCTGCTTTCGCAGCGTCGGCAAACGCAGAGAGCCATCCGGCGCGCTCACGCCATCGTTCTGCTGCACTCGACGAAGCAATGCTGCCGCGGAAAAATTCCGTCAGAGACTCGACGTCGTTGCCCGAAAGTTTGTCCCAATTGCGCGCCGCCCATGCGCCAATTGCAGAAATGGCTGACAGGCGCACGTGTTCATTTTCATCATCAAAAGGCAGCATGCTCCGCACATCCGCAACCGGCATTTGCCCGTAGGCTGTGGCAGCATTTGCGCGCACCCGCCAGTCCGGATCGGATTGCGCCATCTCGGCAAGCCGACTTGAAGTTGAAGCCACTTTCATGCTGCCCAGCCCGCGTGCGCACTGCATGCGGACGCGCGGATCAACGTCTTTGGAGGCGAGCAGAAGATAATGGTAGGCGCTGCTATCAGCCATACGCGATAATGCCCAGGCCGCACGCCAGCGGATCTCATTCAAATCATCGTCGAGCAGCTCCGCAAAGGCATCCGAATGCCCGCTAAAATCGATTTTTTCCCAATATGCCAATTGTCCAATCGCCACCGCAGCCGATTGCTTGAGTATCGGTGTTTGCTCGCCCAGGGCCGTAACCAAAAATTCTACATGGCTGGAGTCGCCGGCATGGCCGACAGCTTCGATGATCGCTTGTTTGATTTGCAGATCGTTGACTTTGCTATACAGGGCAACCAGCGCATCGGCGCCCCTCCGCGATCCGATCAATCCCAGTGCAAACGCCGATTCAACGACTAGCGCATTCGAAGAACTCTGCAAAAAAGGCAGGATCATTGGTACCGCTGCGCTGTCGCGCATTTGGCCGAGCAGCACGATGGCTTTTTGCTGTACCTTCTCGCCGGGGTGTTCGAGAAATGGTTTCATTTCGTTAACATCGCCGCGCGCATCTGCAATTTTGAGCATTTGCTCAAATTCTGCGTCATAGTTCTTGGCGCAACTAAACATCAGCGCACCGACGATCACAAACAACACAATCCGCTTCATCGCATTTCCTTATCCATATAAAATTCAGGTGAAATTGCTTTATCCGGAACTGTTAAATACTGATTTATGCGCCTTTTTGCAAATAAAAACTCTGTTGCAAATGGGTCAAAAAGCATTGGATCATTTCAAAAAAATGTTTTTGTTCAAGCTGCCACACGAGTTTTCCTGCAAAATGCATTTTTTGCCAGGAAGTTGGGTGAACACTACAGTAATTTAGAGCAAACCAAGTGGCGATATCCTAAAATTCCTATCCCCGCAGCAAGCTATGTGGTATTGGAGCCAAGTTTCTATCAAAAATTTTCCAGGGAAATCAATATGAAAACAATGTCCGCACACCGTCTCCGTCACATGATCCTGAGGATATTTTTAATTTCGAGCATTGCTTCCTGCACGAAACAGCCGGAACAAGTGGCGCCGGCCCCGCTCGATGTGATGAGCTTTAACATCCGCTACGGCACCGCCAACGATGGCGATAACGCCTGGCCTCTGCGCAAAGACCTGGCCTTTGAGGTGATCAAACAGGCCGATCCCGATGTGCTGGGCTTGCAGGAGGCGCTGCATTTTCAATTGTTAGAGCTTTTGGAAGCACTGCCCCAATATGCCCTTGTCGGCGTGGGCCGTGATGATGGCGAGCAGGCCGGTGAATATGCCGCTATCCTGTACGATTCCACCCGTTTCGATTTGCTCTCGCAGGGCACATTCTGGTTTTCGGATACGCCCGAGGTGGTGGGCTCGACGAGCTGGGGCAACTCCATTACCCGCATCTGCTCCTGGGCGCAGCTTCGCGATCGCAGCTCACAAAAGGCCATTTATGCGTACAATGTACACTGGGATCACCGCTCGCAGCCATCGCGTGAGCGTAGCGCTGGCCTTTTGCTCAGCAAAATCGCTAAACGCAGCAATCCGGAGGCGCCGGTAGTGGTAACCGGCGATTTCAATGCCGGGGAAGACAATCCGGCATTTGTCGCCTTGCTCAATGACGACACTATACAGCTCCATGACAGCTATCGCAGCCTGCATCCTGATGCGCTTGAGGTCGGCACCTTCAATGGCTTCGTTGGAACCAGCGATGGCGATAAAATCGATGCGATTTTATTGTCTGGCGGCTTGCGTTCCAGCAGTGCTGAAATTGTGCGCACACATCAGGATGGCCGCTATCCATCCGACCATTTCCCAATCACAGCGCATGTCGAATTTGTAAAACCAACGCACTCAAAATAAGAGACTGATATGCAGCAACCAGCCCTGCGCCCGATTCCCGTGAGCAACAAATATGAGCTGGCAGATGATTTCGAGTATACGCATAATGGCGAAACCATTGTCGTGCCGCGCTACTTTTGCTATGACGGCGCTTCCATTCCTTCGTATGCCTGGCAGCTCGTGCACACACCGTTTAGCCCTTTGGTGATGATGCCTGCCCTGCTGCACGACTGGCTCTATTACAACCACCAGATCGACCGCAAGCGGGCAGACGCGCTTTTTTACGAATTGCTGGTCGAAACCGGCGTCAGCAGGTTGCGGCGCGTTATCATCAAATTTGCGGTAAATTGGACAGGCGCCAACTATTGGGAAAACGAAGAAAAACACATTTTGGAAATGGTCGACCTCGCCACCCGCCTGCAAGACAGCCCCAACTTCGAGCGCTACCATTTTCCAGACGAAGTGCTCCGCCGCCTGTCGCCTTCGCAGTTGTGAAGACCTGAAGAACTACCGCAATTTTTTGAATAGAAAAACAACGTGTGCCGGTTTCGAATCGGGTTGGCGGCAACCAAACCACGAACGCACCAAAAATTTAAGTCCCGGAACTTTGTTGTTTTGAGGCTTACAGCTCCATAAATCAAAAGGAAGCTATATGCAAACCATGTTGGAATATCGCATTGCAAAACTGGAAAGGCGCAACTGCCTGCTGCTGATTCTCATTGGTGTGGGACTGCTCATCGGGCTAATGCAAAACGGCTCGCTGCAGGCTGAACGCAAAATTGTGCGCGCCGAAAAGCTCGAAATTGTCGACGCTGACGGCAAAGTCATCGCCATGTTGGGCAGCAATGCCGAAGGCAGCCGTGGCCTTTTCATTTACGATGATGCAGGCATCGTGCGCACAGCCGCCATCCACGACACCAGTCAGTCGGCATTTTACGCCTACGACACGACGGCCACCATCCGGGTAGGACTGGCGCAATTTGCCCACGGTGGTGGCGGCCTGGCTTTGCATGGCGAGCACTCCAAAGGTGCGGCCGTGCTGTACTACAAAAATGGCGGCAGCCTGCGCTTCTTCGACTCCGACGGCACGGTGCTGCTGCGTGTACCGGAAAAGTAATTTCGATTTACAAACCCTTCTGGCAAAAAAAGCATTTGTACAAAATACATTGCCATAGCATTTCTGAACCTCTATGTTGCCTAAAATCCATAGACACGCATTCACAAAAATTTGGGTATGTAGATGGCAGATGCAGTTCACAGCGATGTGGTTATCATTGGAGCCAGCGCTGCCGGCCTGGCAGTCGCAGCTTGCTTGCAGCGGGAAGGTGTACCGTCCGTTAAAATTTTGGAAAAAGCAGATCGCATTGCTGTTTCCTGGCGCAGCCACTATGACCGTTTGCACTTGCATACCGCCAGACAACACTCTGCCCTCCCCGGTCTGCCAATGCCAGCGGATTATCCCAAGTACCCCAGCCGAGATCAAGTCGTCTCTTATCTGGAAAACTATGCTTCACATTTTGGCCTGAAGCCCGAGTTCGGCCAGGAGGTGATCTCGGTCGAACAACAGAATGGACATTGGCTGACCCGCACACGGGACAAAGCGTTCCAATCTTCAAAAATTGTGTTTGCAACAGGTTACAATCGCGTGCCGAATATGCCGGAATGGCCCAACCGCGATCATTTCGGCGGCGAGATTCTGCACAGCTCCAGCTACAAAAACGGCCAGTCGTTCAAAGGCAAAAAAGTGCTGGTGATCGGCTTCGGCAATTCCGGCGGCGAGATCGCGATCGATTTGCACGAGCATGGCGCCGAGCCCAGTATCGCCGTTCGCAGCGCGGTCAACATTATCCCGCGAGATATTCTCGGGCTTCCCATTTTGTCTGTCGGCATTTTTTTGAGTAAATTTTCCAGTACGACCTCCGACCGCTTGTCGGCGCCGCTATTAAACTTCATCATTGGCGATTTGACACGATATGGCTTGCGCAAATTGCCCTACGGCCCGATTACCCAAATTCGCCGCGAACACCGCGTTCCGCTGTTGGACATCGGCACGGTTGCACTGATCAAAAAAGGTGCGATCAAAGTGCGCCCCGGCATCCGTCAATTTTTGCCCGATGGTGTCGAATTTGATGATCACACCCGGGAAATATTCGATGCGGTGGTGTGCGCAACTGGCTACAGCCCTGATTTAAAGCCATTTTTCGCGAATTCTGGAGGCGTGCTGGATCGAGCAGGTGCGCCGGTAAAAAGCGGTGTGGAGAGCGAACGGCCGGGTTTATATTTTTGTGGCTACTACATTTCACCCAATGGCATGCTGCGAGAAATCGGCATCGAAGCACAGCACATCAGCCAGGACATCCGATCAAAATTGGGGTGAACAGTCATGCTCCGTGTTGGAAAAAACTCCGTCATTTCCACGGTGAAGTACGCGATTTCATAAATGCAGTTATAAAAAAATTTACATGATGAACAGGATGCTTGTATCCTGTTCATCATGTAAATCATGTCCAAAACAGGTTTAGTCTACATCGAATATTGCGTCACCATCTTTATGAAATAGACTATCAAATCCTTTTCTTTTAAGCGTTTCATTTCTGCTTCCGCCAATCAAAAATTCATTTTTCTTAAATCAAACGCATGGAAAAGAGGGTACATGCAAAGCCACAATTTCTGGACAGCGAAAAAATTCATCTTGGCGACAGCTTTTCTGTTCTCAGTCTCCGCCTCCGCGTTGGCTCAGCGAGGCGAAGACTACCAAACCCTGACTGATGATGGCGCCTGGTGCTGGTTCTCCGATCCCCGATCGGTTTACTACCAAGGCAAGCATGAGCGCACCTACACCGGATTTGTGACCTCGGCAGGCGATATCATGATCTCATCGCAGGATCATCAAAGCGGCGAAAGCACGATGCACCTGCTCTACAGCCACCTGCAAGCAGACGACCACGCCAATCCATCCTGCCTGTTGTTGCCTGATGGGCGTTTGATGGTGTTTTTCACCAAGCACGGCGGCAATCTCTACTACACCACCTCAAAAATGCCCGAAGACATCACAACTTTCGAAGCTGTCGATTCTTTGGATTTGGGGGCAAGGCTCTGTTACACCAATCCTGTCATGTTGCGCGAAGAGAACAACCGGATTTTTGTGTTCTTCAGGGGTGGTTCCGACTGGAAACCGTCGTTTATCACCTCCGATGATTTAGGCAAAACCTGGTCTGCGCCAATAGCCTTTGTGTCGAAAAAGGTCAATGATCCCAACAATCGCCCCTATGTCAAAGTCGCTTCCAATGGTCAATCCAGCATGCATTTTGCCTTTACCGATGGCCACCCACGCGAGGAAAATCACAACTCCATTTACTACCTGAGATATGAAAAAGGCACTTTTTTTGATGCTGCCGGCCGTAAGCTCGGTGATACCAAACATTTGCCGCTGGTGCAAGAGAATATTCCCAAAGCCTACGACGGGGTGGCCGCCAATCAACGAGCATGGATTTGGGACATCGCGATTAATGAAAAAGATCGTCCAGTCATCGTCTATACCACCTTGCCGGAAGAAACCATGCATTTTTACAATTACGGCACTTGGACCGGCTCCGAATGGCAAAACACTAGACTTTGCCGGGCAGGCAGCGCTTTCCCACGCTTTGAGCGAGGCAAAGAAGCGCGCGATCCCGAGCCGCATTACTCGGGCGGCATTGTACTCGACCATAGCAATCCTGCCATCGCCTACCTGGCCAGACCTCACAACGATCGCTTCGAAATCGAGAAATGGCAAACAGGCGACGGCGGCAAATCGTTTTCGCACAGCCCGGTCACTGCCGCCTCGCTGAAAGACAATGTCCGGCCGGTTGTGGTGCGAAATGCGCCCGAATCACTCTCCCCTCGATTGCTCTGGATGCAGGTCGACCATTACCAGCACTACACCAATTTTCGCACTGCGATGAAGAGCAACCAACTCGCAGCAAAATATTCCAATGAGCTCAAGACTGATGCGGTTCGCAAGGCTTTAGCCGCGGTGGCAGACTGGCAGATCGCCAATTTTCACGCCGTCAGGCACGCCCAGCAGGATTGGCCCAATGGCGCGCTCTATGCGGGCATGATGGCATGGGCAAAGATAGCCTCTGACGAAAAATACCTAAATTGGCTCGAGCAAATAGGCCGTCGCAATGGCTGGCATCCGTTCAATAAAATGTACCACGCAGATCATGTAGTGGTCAGCCAAATGTATCTGGAAATGTACCGGCAAAAAATCGGTACTCCAAACAGCTACCGCATTTTAGCGCCGACGCAGGCCCGGCTGGATTATGTCATCTCCCACCCTTCGCAAGGCTCGCTGCTGCTCGACTATGCGGATGCCCAAACATTGGAGCGCTGGTCGTGGTGCGATGCGCTGTTTATGGCGCCACCGGTCTACGCGAAAATGGCAGTTATTACCGGCAACAAAAAATACCTAGTCTTTATGGACCAGGAGTTCAGGGCAACCTATGATTTACTCTATGACAAGGACGAGCATCTCTTCTATCGCGATCACCGCTATTTTCCGGAAAAGCAGCGCGAAGCCAATGGTGAAAAAATATTTTGGGGACGCGGCAATGGTTGGGTCATGGGTGGCCTAGTTGCTATCCTGAAAGAGCTGCCACTGGAGAGCACCTACCGGCCTTTTTACGAGCAGCTCTTCAAGGAAATGGCGCAAAAGGTTGCGGCCTGCCAGGGCGAAGCTGGCTTCTGGCATGCCAGTCTGCTCGATCCTGCCAGCTACCCCAATCCGGAAACCAGCTCGAGCGGCTTTTTCTGCTATGCACTCAGCTATGGCATCAATGCCGGCTTGCTCGACCAGGCGACATATACACCGGTTGTGACCAAAGCGTGGCAAGCTTTAGTGAGCGCCATTTTTGCCGACGGCAAACTGGGCTGGGTGCAGCCTATTGGGCAAGACCCCAAAACCGTCACGGCCGACATGACCGAAGTCTACGGCGTTGGCGCCTTTTTGCTGGCGGGTACGGAGATATTGAGGCTGATTGAGTGAGTTTGGGTGGTAATTGCAGTTAAATAACTTTGCGTATTGTAGCGATAGCCTAGCGGTAGCTTCTTAATAGTAAGAACAACTTCAGAAGATAACAATGGATTCCAAATTGATTCTGCTAGCTGACATTGGGCGCTTGCTTCATTCAATTATATTGCTACATTTCATACTTGAATATGAATGACTTAGCATTCAAGAATCAAAAATCATTCAAAGCTGTTTGTTGGCAATCGAAAGTATACTTGGAGACAATTTTTGATCATACGAACAAATAGTTTGACCATTTGATAGCTCGAAGAAGATACGAAGCAAGAAGACTTGTAAAGACAAAACCGGTGACTAAATGTTTAAAAGAACCAAAAAAGTTCGAAGCATCTCAGATTTGGTCAATAAACTCAAGTCTGATCTGAGCGGTCATGAAGGCCCAGTTTGGTTTAGAGGGCAAGCGGAAACGGATTGGAAACTGAGACCGTCGTTTATACGGTTGGTAAATCCGCCGTCCGAAATGAACATGATCAAAAAGTTTAAACAAAATGCAACTCTATTAATGAATCCACCACCTGTGTCACTGCTTGACTGGTTGCTAATAATGCAGCACCATGGCATGCCTACGAGATTATTGGACTGGACTGAGAGCCCATTGGTCGCTGCTTATTTTGCAACAGCCGAAAAAAGTAGCAAGGCAGGTGCATTATGGGCCCTACGGCCAGTAGAGCTTAATAAAATCGGTGGACATGAACCCGAGGATTATGAGTTTGACATTCCGTCTATAGAAGATTCAATACTTGAAACATATGTCCCTGAGTCTTTGGCAAGTGAACGTACAAGCAGGCGTTCGCCTTTAGCGGTAATTTTGCCAAGAAACAATACTCGAATGCAAGCCCAACTGGGTGTTTTCACAATAAATCATCGAGATACAACACCGATTGAAGAAATTGGAAAAAAGAACCATATTTGGAAATATGAAATCGCAGGGGATACAAAAAAAGAGATACAAAAAGAGCTTCAAATAATCGGTTTCAGCAAATTTCAACTATTTCCAGAACTTGCGAGTATTGGAGATGCAGTAATGGGAGCCAGCTAAATGTTCACAATAAAAACTTATCCAATGAAAAACAGCACGATACTAAGGATAAATGCAGAACGTTTTGATATTGATACAAGCCCAGAATACCAAAGAAGGGGTGAACTTTGGAACAAAGAAAAGCGTCAATTGCTGATAGATTCGATCCTTAACGATTATGATATACCGAAAATTTATTTCCATGACCTTAGTGAAGGACAAACCAAAAGTCAATTTGAATATGCGATAATAGACGGGCGCCAAAGACTCGAAGCAATATGGGCATTTATTGACGGAAAATTCTCCCTTGACGAGGACTTTAAATTTCTAAAGGACCCCAATATCCAGGCTGGGAACCTGACTTATCCAGAACTTGCACAAAAGTATCCAAAGCTAAAGATTTTGTTTGATTCCTTTACACTCCCAATCATTATTGTTCAAACTCAAGATATAGAACTTATTGAGGACATGTTCGCTAGGTTGAATGAGGCTGTGCCACTGAACGCTGCCGAAAAAAGAAATGCAATTGGTGGTCCAATGGCGAAGGTCATTCGGGAAATTACTAAAAATGCTTTCTTTATGCATAAAATTAAAGTAACAGACAAACGATATCAGCATCGGGAAATAGCCGCAAGGCTGCTTTTCATCGAGTATTCAATAAAATACCAAAATAAGATCATTGACACAAAAAAACCATACTTAGATGGCTTAGTTTGGGCATATAAGAAGGGAAGGAAAAAAGACTCGCACGCATTGAGAGATAGCGTTTTAGAAATTCTTGACATGATGAATCAAGTGTTTGAGAATGCTGATCACTTACTTGGTTCCCAAGCGGTAGTCCCTATTTATTATTTGCTTTTTAAAAAAGCTCAAGCTGGTAACATGTCGGATAAAATCTCAAGGCAGAAATTTATCAATTTTAATATTGAACGAACAAAAAACCGCAAAATAGCAGAAAAAAATATTACTAAGGCAAATTTTGACTTTTTAGAATATGACCGGATGTCTCAGCAGGGTACAAATGACGCTTCATCTATTAAAGAACGAGTAAGGATTATTTGCGAGTATTTTCAGATACCAAATTGATCGGACAATAACTGTGAATTTTCAAACTTTTCTTAAAACTCAATAGAAATGGACTAACTTTAGATCAATTTGCTAGCTACAATGTCTACAGACTTGAACAGGCAAAAAACATTTATTTTCCCTATAATGTTCTAATGCATGTCCCTATTAAACCAAACAAAACATGAACCTCCCCCAAGTTGTCGATAAACTGCGCAGTGATCCGGCATTTATGCGCAATGTCACTTTTTGGCAGCACCAGCCGGCCAGCGAGCCGCGTTTTGGCGCGTTTCCGCAAATCATGGCGCCGGCGCTGCAAAACGCCTTGCAGGAGCGCGGCATCCGCAAGCTCTACACCCATCAGGCCCAAGCCATCGAGCACATTTTGTCCGGCGAGCACGTCGCCATCGTCACGCCCACCGCCTCGGGCAAAACCCTGTGCTACAACATTCCGATCATCAACCAGATTCTCACCGACCCGGAAGCGCGCGCGCTCTATCTTTTCCCCACCAAAGCGCTGTCGCAGGACCAAATGCACGAAATTCACGAGCTGGTGACGCAGATGGGTGTCGACCTGAAAGTCTACACCTTCGACGGCGACACGCCGCAGTCGGCGCGCAAGGCCATCCGCTCGGCTGGCCACATCGTAGTCACTAACCCGGACATGCTGCATCAGGGCATTTTGCCGCACCACACCTTGTGGATCAAGCTGTTCGAAAATCTCAAGTACATCGTCATCGACGAAATCCATCATTATCGCGGCGTTTTTGGCAGCCATTTGGCTAACGTGCTGCGGCGCTTGCACCGCATCGCTACATTTTATGGCAGCTCACCGCAGTTCATATGCAGCAGCGCCACCATCGCCAATCCGCAGGAGCTGGCTGAAAATATCACCGGCATGCCGATCAAAGTGATCGATGACAACGGCGCGCCGCGCGGCGAAAAGCACTTCATTTTTTACAATCCGCCGGTGGTTAATGCCGAGTTGGGCATCCGCGCCAGCTCGGTGCGCGAAAGCCGCAAAATCGCCCAGCATTTTTTGACCGAAGGCATTCAAACCATTATTTTTGCTCGCTCGCGCACCCGGGTGGAATTGCTGACCAAATATTTGCAGGAAGCCGTACGGGGCATGAAAAAATTGAAAGGCCGCATCACCGGCTATCGCGGCGGCTACTTGCCGAACGAGCGTCGCGCAGTTGAAAAAGGCCTGCGCAACGGCGACATTCTCGGCGTGGTCAGCACCAATGCGCTCGAGCTTGGCATCGACATCGGTGAATTGCATGCCTGCGTGATGAGCGGCTACCCCGGCACCATTGCCAGCACCTGGCAGCAGGCCGGGCGCGCCGGACGCAAAACCGACGCTTCGATTGCTGTGCTGTGCGCCACATCCGGCCCGCTCGATCAGTTTATCGTCAACCACCCGCAGTTTTTCAGCGAGCGCTCGCCGGAAGCCGCTATCGTCGATCCGGACAATCTGCTGATTATGATGAGCCACATCAAATGCGCGGCATTCGAGCTGCCGTTTGTCGATGGCGAAAAATTTGGCATCGGCGAAACCGCTGTCGATGCCACCCGAGATATTTTGGAGTATTTGCAGGAGAAACACATCCTGCACCATGCCGATGGCAAGTGGCACTGGATGGCGGAAACCTATCCCGCGGAAGCGGTGTCGTTGCGCAGCGCCAGTACTGAAAATGTCGTCATCATCGACCGCACGGCTGATGAGCGCGTGATCGGCGAAATCGATTTTATCACCGCGCCGCTGTACGTGCACCAGGATGCGATTTATATGCACGGCACCGAAACCTACCACGTCGACCGCTTTGACTGGCAGCGCAAAAAAGCCTACGTGCGCCACGTCGATTCGGATTATTACACGGACGCACAGGTGAAATCGACGCTGAAGGTGCTGGATATTTTTAAGGAAGAAGAGATCGAGTCCGGCGGCAAAGCCTTTGGTGAAGTGAGCGTGACAACAGTGCCGACGATGTTCAAAAAAATCAAATTCCGCACCCACGAAAATGTCGGTTGGGCGCCGATTGAACTGCCGGAACTGGAGTTGCAGACCGATGCTTATTGGTGGGAGTTCGACGCCGGAACGCGCGAAAAATTGCAGCTCTCGCACGATGACCTCGGCGATGCATTGAAGGCGGTAGCGAATGTTTTAGGGCACGTCGCGCCGATCTTCATCATGGCCGATCCCGGAGACATCATCGCGCTGCCGATGGTGCGCAGCCCGTTCACCGACCTGCCGACGATTTATATTTACGAGCGCTATCCCGGTGGTGTCGGCTATTCGGAGAAGCTGTTTCATGCGCATCAACAGATTGTCAGCGAGGCGATTACGCTGATCGAGAACTGCGCCTGTCCGGCAGGCTGCCCGTCCTGCGTCGGGCCGGAGCTGGAGGTTGGTGAGAAGGGCAAAACGTCGGCGATTGCCCTGTTGAAGCTTGGCACGCTGCCTGCTTGATCGACATTTTGCGCCATCCACGCGAGCCGCATAATTGCGTTCATGGCTCAAATCACTTGACTTTCTGGCACAATTTGAATATATCAATTCCCCGTGCAATCCTTGTTTTTCATCCACAAATTCGTATCTTAGTTGCATGCACAGATGGAATCTTAGCAGCAAAACTATGCAGTTAAACCTGATTTTTTCCTTCAAGAAGGAATCTATTTTAGCCATTATCCGCATAAGGTGAAGTCTATTGGCTGAGCGGTATTGAGCTTAGCCGCACATGTACAACTCTCACGCTCGAATATTTACATTTTTTAAAAGCAAATCCCAGGAAGGAGCTTCTCTGATATGGCGCAGATGTTTATCAACGGTCAATGGGCCGATGCTCAAAGTGGCGAAACCCATGAAGTGATCAATCCGGCAAATGGTACAGTGGTCGATTCCGTGCCGAAAGGCGGCGTTGAAGATGTGGATGCAGCCGTCGCTTCAGCACAAAACGCTTTTGCGGCATGGGCGGACACATCGCCGGACGACCGGGCGGCGATGCTGCGCAAAGGCATCGAGCTGGTCAAAGAGCAATCCAAAGAAATCGCCGCATTGCTGACGGCCGAACAAGGCAAGCCACTTTTCGAAGCTGGCGGCGAAGTGCACCATTTTCTGCATGGCATGGAATTTTATGCCGGGCTTTCGAGCAAAATTCGCGGCGTGCAGTCCCCCCTGCCCCCTGCACTCGGTAAGCACGCCTATGGCATCATCATGCGGCGGCCGGTGGGCATCGCTGCCGGTATCGTGCCATGGAACTTCCCGCTCACACTGATGGGCACCAAAGTCGGCCCGGCTTTGATCGCCGGTTGCCCCATCATCATCAAGCCGGCCAGCACCACACCGCTGGCCACGCTCAAAATCATCGGTTTGCTCAACGAAGCAGGCTTGCCAGCCGGTGTGCTGAACTGCGTGACCGGCCCGGGCAGCACGGTCGGCGAGCGGCTGATCACCCACCCTGTGATCCGGCGCGTGGCATTGACCGGCTCGTCAGAAACCGGCAAGCGCGTCATGGCTCAAGCAGGTCCCGCTTTCAAGCGTATCACCCTTGAACTGGGCGGCTCCGATCCGATGATCGTCTGCCCGGATGCGAATATCAAAAATGCTGTCAGCGGCGCGATTATCGGCCGTTACTGGAACGCCGGGCAGGCTTGTCTGGCGGTCAAGCGGCTCTATCTTTTTGAAGAGATTTACGACGAACTCATGGATGGCCTGCTGAAAAAAGTTGGCAATTACCAGCCCGGCGATGGCACAACCAAACCGGAAAAACCGTTTATTCGCATGGGCCCGCTGCACACGGCTTATCAGCGCGAGGAAGTCGAAAATCAATTGCAGGATGCGGTTGCGAAAGGCGCGAAAGTGCTGATCGGCGGTAAGCGCACCGAAGGTACGGACCTGGCCAAAGGCCATTACTTCCAGCCTGCGGTGGTGGTAGACGTGCCGGAAGACAGCAAGCTGATGACCGAGGAAGTTTTCGGCCCGGTGCTGCCGGTGTGGAAAGTCAGCTCGTTGGACGAGGCAATTCAAAAAGCCAACAACAGTCCCTGGGGCCTCGGCTCCTCCATCTGGACGCAAAACATGTCGTGGGCCAACCGTGCGATTCGCGAGCTCGACTCCGGCATGACCTGGGTCAACCAGATCCACTACGGCTACGATGAATTGCCGTTTGGTGGCGTGAAAGCCTCCGGCATCGGCCACGAACACGGCCCGGAAGCGGTCGACTACTATCTCGAAAACAAAAGCGCTGTTTTTGGTGGACTGGATTGGGAGTAAGTTAGCTGCATTCAGGCTATTGGCATCGCTCGCTTATTGATGAAGTAACCAAAGAGTTCGCGATGATCGTCGAGTTGCAGTCGATTTTCTCTGCGCGCTTTGCGCACCCGGCGGTTTAAAATTATTGGCAAAAACTTAAAGGAGCATATAAAAATGTCAGACGCACCCGTGTCCTTTTCGAAGTCTGGAAATATTGGCACGATTACCCTCAATCGCCCGCCTGCCAACAGCTATGAAATGGAATTTATGCAAGCGATGGATGCCGCTATCGATGCGGCCAACAGGGATGCCGAGGTCAAAGTCGTTATACTGAAAAGCGCCTCGGAAAAATTCTTTTGCGCCGGCGCGGACATCAAAGCATTCATGGCCAACGACACGCCTGCCAATATGAAAATGGTGGCAACGGCGCACAAGGCGCTCGGCAAAATGGCCGACAGCCCGAAGGTATTCATCGCTGCTATCAACGGCCACGCGCTCGGTGGCGGCCTCGAAATCGCGCTGGCGTGTGATCTGCGCTATGCTGCTGAAGGCGACTACCGCATGGGCTTGCCAGAAGTCACGCTCGGCCTGCTGTCCGGCAATGGCGGCACCCAGCGCCTGCCTCGTCTAATCGGCGCGAACAAGGCCCTGGAGCTGATGCTGACCGGCAGCACCTTCACACCAGCCGATGCGCTGCAATATGGTGTGGTCAACAAACTCTTTCCTGCCGATCAGCTTTTTGCAGAGGTCGAAAAAATTGCTGGCAGGCTGGCAAACGGTGCTTCGCTCGCCATCGCAAACATCAAAAAAGCCGTTTACCAAGGCATTGAACTGGATCTGCAGGATGGCCTGAAAGTAGAACGCGAGCTTGTCGAGCCGCTCTTCAACTCGAAGGATGCCGCTGAGGGCTTGACTGCTTTTGTTGAAAAACGCAAAGCAGTGTTTCAGGGCCAATGATTTGGCGCAAACGAGTTGTAGCCCCAATTGACCACCAAGGCACAAAGACTTTAAGAAATAAAGCTTAGGCACTTTGTGCCTTGGTGGTCAAATTCTTCTTGTCCCAAAACGGCAACATTTAACCTATTCAGGTGATAACACGGAGCAAAATATGAATCTGGCATCAGAGCAGGCGCTGCAGCAGAGATTAAAAGAAGGCAAGCTGGTCGAGACCCTCGAGCAGATGAGCCCGCAGTATCTCGAAGGCATCAAGCGCATTCTGACCGTTTCAGCGGATACCGAACTGATCAGCGCACCGGCATACTATTATGCCGCCCAGCATGCGCCCTCGCTCAATGCGTTCGTCTCGGCGATGAGCATTATTCAGGACGAGCTCGGCCACGCTCACATCGCCTATCGCATACTCGAAGATTTGGGTGTCGACAAAGAAGAACTGATTTACGGCCGCAAGCCTGAAGAATTCAAATATCCCTATGCCTTCGACGTGCCGCTCGACAGTTGGGTCGAGCTGGTGGTGGCCAACGCCATGTACGACCGCGCCGGATTCGTGCTGCTCGGCGATGTCTTCAAGCATGGCAAATTCGGGCCTTGGCGGCGGGCGCTCGCTAAAGTCGATAAAGAGGAAAACTTCCATTTGCGTCATGGCGAAATGTGGATGCGCAAGATCAACGAGCAAACCGGCGGCCATGATTTGCTGCAAAAAGCAGTCGACTGGATGTTTCCGCTCACGGTCGAGTGGTTTGGCTTGCCTGACGATCTGAAACGGCATACTGTCCAGCTCGATTACGGCTTCAAAGGCAGCAGCAACGACCAGCTCCGCCAGATATGGATGAGCACCGCCGTACCGTTTTTGCAGGAGTTGCAACTCGATATCCCGGCGCACTACGACGAGCAACAGGGCAAATACATCCTGGATTTTCCTTTTCCGTGCCGGTTCAATTCCGACGAAAAGCGCTGGTATTTTGAAGAAGGTGAAATTTCGTGGCAAGATGTGCTCGAACGCTGGAAAGGTCGCGGCCCCAAAAATCTCGAATTTGTCGATGCGATTCAGCGCGGCAAAAAAGAGTTGAACAGCATGTTGGCAGCATAGCTGGAGTGACTATTCCGTTTCTTTGTCATCCCGCCAGGGATCAATGCAGATTTTGTTGCAAAACGAACGCAGGAAAGGCCAGTTTGAGTTCAATATAGACACTTCCAGTGAGACAACTGAATAGTCACTAGCTGGAAAGGCCAACTAATTTATACCCAGTGCCTTAGAATGGTTAAATAGTCCATGGCTTTGAATTACATTAACCAATGTTAGCCATAAAAGGATGACAATGAACGATAGTGACAAAGGAAAAAGCGCACCGAATAGAGTTGGCCTTGGCGTCGGGCTTGGAATATCACTGGGTGTGGCATTCGGTGCAGCATTTGGCAATGCAGGAGTCGGCATTGCTTTGGGTATTGCATTTGGTGCTGCTGTGGGCGCGGCGTGGGACTCGAGACCAAAGGCCAAAGAAGAAGAAACGGACCAATGAGAATAGTGTTATTCACAATAAAAATGCAGCGGAATACAGTTGAGCGTATTGCGTTTTCGCTTCTGACTATTGTCTCTTTCATTGCTGCGGGACTTTTTCATCAAAAGCTATACGCACAGGAGCCAAATCCTGTTTATATTGACAATCTCATTCCGACTGTTCGCATCATCATTGATCCTGACTCGCTCAACGTGATTCTGGCTCCCGAAAATGCCGAGAGCGATTATGAATTCCCCGCTGTCTTTATATTCGACAACAGCACAGCCGTTGATACGGTCGAGAATATCGGTTTTCGCCTGCGAGGGAACACCTCGAGATATGCTCAAAAGAAGTCGTTCAAAGTCTCTTTCAATTCCTTCGAAAAAGGCCGCAAATACTACGGTTTTGAAAAGCTCAACCTTAACGGCGAACACAATGATCCATCCATCATTCGGTCAAAACTGTGCTGGAATCTTTTTAACTCGCTGCAGATTCCCAGCTCGAGGGCAAACCATGTAAAGCTTTACATAAACGACGTATATTACGGCCTCTACATCAATGTCGAGCACATCGATGAAAATTTTGTCAAAGATCGTTTTGGCAACAATGGCGGCAATTTATACAAATGTCTTTGGCCCGCAGACCTTGATTACCGGGGCAGCGATCCCGATCTGTACAAATTCACATCAGGTAACCGCAGAACATATGAATTGAAAACAAACACCGACCTGGATGATTATTCCGACTTGTCTGATTTCATTGAAAGTTTGAATTTCATACCGGATTCGCTTTTTTACGAGTTTGAAAAAATGTTCAACGTCGACGGCTACTTGCGCATTTTAGCTGTCGATGTCGCGGTGGGCAGTTGGGACGATTACTGGTACCTAAAGAACAACTATTATCTCTATTACAATCCAGAGACCGCTTTATTTGAATTTATCCCCTACGACTATGACAACACATTTGGAATTGACTGGGTCGGTCCCGATTGGGGACATCGCGACATTTATGCGTGGGGGCATGACTCGGAAGCAAGACCTTTAGCGACCAGGATACTCGCCGTGCAGGAATATCGCGATCGCTATTCCTATTATTTAAACAAATTGCTGCATGGCGCTTTTCAGCCGGATTCACTCTTCCCCAGGATCGATGCCATCCATGCCATGATTGCCAGCGCTGCGGAGCAGGATACATTCCGATCTCTGGATTACGGATACGACTTCGACGATTTCAACAATTCCTATGAGCAGGCATTAGGTGGCCATGTTGAATATGGCTTAAAATCCTATATCACAACGCGCCGCAATTCCATCCTGGCACAATTGCAATTGCACGATATTCCGCCGATCATCAAAAATGTGCGCTATTCTCCCGCGATCGCGCAGGCGAATCAGGTAATCGACGTAACAGCTTATATTGAAGACGAAGATCCGAATCCGGTTGTACAAATTTACTACGCTCTAAACGCTCAAAATGGATCGCCGGTATCGATGTTTGACGATGGATTGCACCAGGATGGCCAGGCCGGTGACCTCATTTATGGCGGACAAATTCCTGCTGCGGACACCAACGGCACCATTCGATTTTACATATCAGCAACCGATGCAGGCAACGCCCAAAGCCTGATACCCAGAAATGCACCTGCTGAGCAATTTTCTGTCAAGGTAGGTTTTGAAGCACCGAAATTATTCATCAACGAGTTCATGGCCAGCAACGAATCGACGGTTTCCGATGCATTTGATGACTTCGATGACTGGATTGAAATTTACAATGACGATACCGCCGCCGTCTGGCTCGGAGACAAATTTCTCACCGACAATCTAACGAATCCGGCTAAATGGTCGTTGCCAGACACAACTTTGCAGCCCGGCGCCTTTCTGCTGATTTGGGCTGATGATGAACCAGAGCAAGGCCCGAACCACGCCACCTTTAAGCTGAGCGCCAATGGTGAGGCTGTTGGCATTTTTCAAGCGCAAGGTGAAAGTTTTGTCGCGATTGACTCGGTCGCTTTTGGGCAGCAGCAGACGGATATGTCATTTGGCCGAAGCTTGGACGGAGGGCCGGAGTGGCAACACTTTGCAAATCCGACACCCGGCTATTCCAATGAAATTGTCAATGCCATCGTTGAAAACACCAACTCGCAACCCGGGCAATTTGCATTGGAACAGAACTATCCGAATCCATTTAATCCTTCTACGACCATTCAATTCGCCATCCCTATTCAATCGGATGTGTCAGTCAAGGTCTTCGACATCTTCGGGCGTGAAGTCGCCACATTAGTCGATGAAACGCTTGCGGCGGGAAAATACAAAGTTCATTTCGAGAGAAACTCTTTGCCAAACGGCACATATTTCTACAGATTAGTGACAGACCAATTCTCGCAAACCAAAAAACTGATATTGCTAAAATAAATAGCACTGTATGCAAATGACCGATTCCACCAAAACACCCTATCCCGAGCAGATCAAGCCGGGCACCGAAGCGATCTGGGATGCACTGCACGAAGTAGCCGATCCGGAATTTCCGGTCAGCATCATCGATATGGGTTTGGTTTATGCGGTCAAAAACGAAGCAGGCCATGTCACCATCGATCTCACTTTCACATCGATGGGATGCCCTTGCATGGAGATGATTTTGTACGACATCCGGGCGCGGCTCATAAAAGTGCCGGGCGTCAATAGCGTGCACATCGAAATTGTCTGGAGTCCACCCTGGACGCATGAGAAGTTGTCCAGCCATGCGGTCGAACAATTATCGGTTTGGGGTGTTTCGGTATGAGTAATAACATCACAAGCACATCAGAAGGCAAGATTTACGAAGTCTTTGCCAAGTTCAAAAAAGACGAGCCGTTGCGCAATATCGGCACCGTGATCGCGCCGGAATGCGAGCTGGCAAAAATGTACGCCTACAAGCTCTACGATGAATGGACATGGAGCGAAATGTTCCTGGTCGAGCGCGATAAAATTCGTACAGTGATCGAAATACAATAGCAGTCGCGCAATGCGTTAATTTTCAGCGAAAACAACAAGCACCATGAAAACATATCATATCTTTGCCCGCAAGCAATATCAGGAACCGCTCACCCTGATCACATCCCTGACCACCGATGAAAAACAGGATTTGCAGAAACATGTTTTGCAGCACACCGGAGATGAAGAGTGGATCGAGATGATTGCAGTGCCGGAAGATGGCATCGCCTACGTCGTGCGGGAGGGAAAAATTCAATGACAACCAAAGTCACGAATGAGATCAAACACGTTTCCGACCTTGATCAGCAAACCGCAGCCAGCTTGCTGCAATTCATGCTTTCTTATGCCGACACCAAGCATTTTCTCGGTCGGCGCATTTCCGAATGGGTCACCGCCGCGCCAGCGATGGAAGCGACCGTTGCCGCAGCAAATATTACCCAGGAAGAGCTGGGGCATGCCCGCAGCCTGTTCGCAATGATTCGTGATATCCCCGACGCACCGAGTGAGCTCAACACTGACACGGACTTGTCGCGCAAGGAATTTTACAATCCGACGTATCTCAACGCACCCTGGTCATCGTGGATAGAGCTAATCGCTGCTTTTTTCCTGCTTGACAGTACCCTGACTACAGTGATCTCAGCTGCAGAAGAATCCAGCTTGCTACCCCTGCGCCAGCGTGTAGCCAAAATTTTGCAGGAAGAACATTTTCACTCAGTCTATTACCGCGGCTGGCTTGGCCGCATTGCCAGCGCCAGTCCTGGTGGGAGAACCAAACTCGCTGAAGCCCTGGAGCGCGTATGGCCAGTTGCTGCAGCATGGCTCGGACCGGATGACGATTCGAGTTTACAGCCACTTTTCCAGGCTGGTATCCTGCAAAGCCACATGTCTACCATAAAAGATAAATGGCAGCAACAGACAAATGCATTTTTGAATTCGCACAGTCTGAAATCACCTGAGCAAGCGATCGATTGGTCGAAATGGAACGTCACGCGCAGGGAGATTGCGGATGAGTAACAACAAAGACAGCAATGGCGCCTCCAGCAAGCGAATTCCGGTCACCTGTCCGTTTTGCCATGCGCAAAATAGCGAACAACTTTCTTATTTCGGTCAGAACTTACTGACTTCGCAATATTATTGCCATTCCTGTCACACACCATTCGAGGCGGTTCGCTGGCACGCCGATATCCACGAAAAGAGTACAGAAAAAAATTGAATCAGTTCAAAACCATCACCTTCGAGAAAATGGATGGCCTCGCCACCATCACACTCAATCGCCCCGGTGCGTTGAATGCCATGAATATGGACATGCGCGCAGAGTTGTTTAGCCTGACGGAGAAATTACACTACGATGACGATGTGCGTGTTGTCGTCTTCACCGGCGCCGGGCGCGCTTTTTCTGCGGGCGGTGACATCAAATCCTTCGACGACACGATTCTGACCCCCACATATCGCTCACAGTTGCGGCAAATCACCCGATTTTATGACGATCTCGAAGCCCTGGAGAAGCCCGTTATTGCCGCGCTGAACGGTCCCGCCACTGGCGCCGGCATCGGCCTGGCCCTTGCCTGCGATTTGCGTATCGCCTCCGAAAATGCCAGTCTGGGCTTTCGCGAACATTTCATCGGCTTGATTTCGGCAGCGGGCGGTTGCTCTCGACTGGTGCGGCTGGTCGGTCTTGGTAAAGCCAAAGAGTTGATGTTTACAGGTGACATGCTGGATGCACAACATGCCGAAGCGATCGGCTTGATCAACCGCACGGTACCTTGCGATCAATTGAAGTCTGAAGTGCAGGCTTTGGCGCAAAAGCTGATGACGCGCGCGCCACAAGCGATTGGCCTGGCCAAAAGAGTACTGAATATGGCCACCAGCACCGACCAACATTCCAGCGTGCTGCTCGAAAGTCTGGCACAAAGCATTTTGGTCAAGACAGACGATCATCGCGAAGGTGTGCAAGCATTTCTGGATAAACGCAAACCAGCCTTTCGCGGCAAGTGAGCGGTCCGAATGGACACATCCTTTATAGCCTGAATCACATTGATGAACACGACTTTTATTTTTGTCTATAATGCCAAATCCGGTCTATTTAACAAGCTCACGGGCTTTGCGCACAAGATTCTTTCTCCACAGACCTATGCTTGCCAGCTTTGTCAAATCACTCATTCGAACCTCGGCATGCACCCTGAGTGGCAGAACTTTCTTAAAGAACTCCCCGTCTTAATTGAGTTTGATTACAGAGATACTTTTATTAAAAAACATGGCTTTCCCGAAGCGGACTTCCCGGCCATATACCAAAAGTCAGGCCGCCAGGTCAAGCTGGCGATCGACGCAACCAGCATACGAGCCTGCCGTACAATCACTGACCTTCAAAGGCTTGTTTTACAGCAAATTCAATCACCCACAACTGAAGGGCAAGTGAATTTATGACGAACCATTCGACAACATCTCCCGTTTTATTGCGCCGCATTAAAACAGCACAAAAATCACTCGGCCGTGTACGACATTTGCCAATCTACATCTTTGTAAAGGAATTGGTCGCGAATCCACGTAATATTGGCGCGGCGTGCCCGAGCTCGAAAAAACTCGCAGATAGCATCGCCTCATTAGTGTCTCCGCCCCAGGATGGCTATGTGGTCGAGTTAGGTGCCGGAACCGGTGTGGTCACTGCGGCACTGCTGCGACGTGGTATCTCTCCTGAGCGCTTGATTGTAGTAGAAAAATCGAAACACCTCGCCAACATGCTCAAAAAAAAGTTCCCGGATATCCGTATCATACATGGTGATGCTGCTGCGCTCGATCAGCTTTTACCGCAATCGCAGAACTATCGTTATCTACCTGTTTCAACGATTGTTTCGAGCCTGCCGCTGCGCTCTTTGCCAGAAAACATTGTCAAGCAGATCAGTCAGCAAATCGAGCAGACCATCCCTGAGAACGGTAGTCTGATTCAGTTCACCTACGATATCCGCCGTTCCAAATCGCCAGATTTTGGCTCGCTGCGCTACAGCCACTCCAAGCTGGTTTGGCGCAACCTGCCGCCAGCGCGTATACATCTTTTGCGCAAAACCGAAACACTTATTCAGTAGCATCCGGGACAGCAATGGTGCAATCTCACGTTCAAAAATTTCAACGTATCGGAATAATCGGCGCTGGCACAATGGGTTCGGGCATTGCTTTGCTTGGCTTGCGAGGTGGCATGACGGTGCATTTATTTGACGTCTCGCGGAACATGCTCGAAAGTGGATCGAAATACATTGAAAAGCACCTGGCGCGCAAAAATCAGCAAGAGCTTCGCGCCAACTTACAGCTCACAACAGAGCTTGCAGCACTGGCGCACTGCGAAGCGATCATCGAAGCAGCGCCTGAACGAATTGACATCAAGCAAAAACTCTTTGCCGAGCTCGATAGCATCTGTGGACCGAACACCGTGCTCGCAAGTAATACTAGCACATTGCCTGTCACCCAAATTGCGGCAGCGGCCGCAACTCCGGAACGAGTCGGGGGCATGCATTTTTTCAATCCTGCCCCGGTTTTGCCATTGGTCGAGGTGGTTCGCGGCGCGCAGACGAGCGAAGCCACCGTCGAAGCGATGGTGCGCCTGGCAGCGCAATTGGGTAAAACACCAGTGGTGCTCTCTGACTCACCCGGCTTTATCGTCAATCGAATTGCGCGGCCTTTTTACGGCGAGGCCTTGCGGCTCGTATCGGAGAGAATCGCCACACATCAGCAGGTCGACCGCATCACCGAGCACAGTGGCGGTTTTCGCATGGGCCCCTTCCGGCTGATGGATTTGATCGGCATCGACATCAATTTCACAGCGATGAAATCGATGTACGAACAAACCTTTGGCGATGCACGCTACCGTCCGAGCTTGTTGCAACTGCAAAAAATCCAGGAGAATGCGCTGGGCAAAAAAACGGGGCGCGGCTTCTACGATTATCACAACGAAGACAGTAGTTCGACTGGTGCGCCAGCGCTGGAATCGTCTTCAATATTTAACGCACCGGTCTACATCAGCCCGGGAAATTGGGCGCCAGGATTGCCAGAACTGTGTCGGCAGAACGGTATCAATGTGCAGCAGAATCTATCATCGAAAACAGCTGTTGCTGTGTGTATTGCGGGGCGCGAACAGGACAACCGCACGGTGCTTGCGCAACTCGAAAAACAGCTCTCCCCGGAAGCCACAATTTTATGTCAGTGCGTCGATGTTACACTTAGCGAAATCGCGACCTGGCTTGCCAATCCCCGGCGTCTGGCTGGTTTTGATGGCTTGTTTTTCAGCCGCGGATCGGCTGTGACGTGCGTTGGAACGCCTGAGCTGTCCGGCCATGCCAGGAAGCATGTGGAGCAATTTGTTGCGTCCTTGAAGCGTACAGTCGAGTGGATCGACGATGGGCCAGCCCTGGTTACACCGCGCATTGTGGCCATGCTCGCGAACGAAGCCTTTTTCGCCATTGGCGAAGGTCTTGCTGAAGCAGAAACCATCGATAAAGCGATGCAGTTGGGGGTGAACTATCCGAAGGGGCCCCATGCATGGGCGCAGGAGATCGGCTTTCGGAACATTCTCGCCATTCTTGACCATTTGTATGAGGAGTACCACGAGGAGCGCTATCGTGCTGCCCCCCTGCTGCGGCGCAGTGTTCGGCAGTATCTGCACTCTGCCCCGAAATAAAAAGGCCCCGAAATTCAGGGCCCTTTTGGAGGAGGGTGTATGAAAAAACTGCTTGCCAGTCAGTTTCATATCATAGACTACCTTTTTGGCGTTTTGGTTTTATCCTTTTTTATTTTTTTCATTTTCCGCACAATTTCGTCTTTCGCCGAGTTCATACAAGTTGCATTTCGCTCTGAATTTTGGTATCATGTTGCATCGCAGCGAATTGGCATTAGCTGTTCGCCAGGCAGAATCCGCTCTGCTCCAGCATGCTCGAACGGGGAGCTCAATATGTTGATCAAGCAAAACGATTGAGGCACTATGGATACCCTACCCACCTGGTTAACGCCTTCGATGCTTTGGTTTATCGTCGGCTTTTTATTTATTGCGCTCGAATTTGTTTTTCCAAGCCTGGTAAAAGTGTTTTTTGGCTTCGGCGCCTGGATCGTTGCCTTGCTTTGCTTCTTTTTTGATTTTTCCCTCAACACACAGCTTTTTATTTTTGTCAGCACCTCGATCCTGTTTTTGGTCGCCCTGCGACGGATTTTCAAAAAATTTCTTCGCAGCAGCAGTAACCAATCGCAACCTACCGAGGATCTCGATGAATTTATCGGCCAAAAAGCCGTAGTGATTCAGGAAATCAGCCCGCAAAGAAAAGGCCGTGTAGAATTTCGCGGCACGGGCTGGGATGCGGAATCATACGAAGCCATTGCGGAGGGCCAGCCGGTTGAAATAATCGATAAAAGCAATATCACGCTGATGGTTAAGTCGCTATAATTTTGAGCTAATCAAACTGCCAACTTTAAAACCTGGAGGGCACGAATGGAACCTGGGACACTGACAGTCATCCTGATCGGCGCATTTATCATTGTGATGGTTGTGCTCTATAAAACCATTCGCATCGTTCCGCAACGCACCGTGTACATTATCGAACGGTTTGGAAAATACCATTCAACCCTCGACGCCGGCCTGCATATTCTCATCCCGTTTATCGAAAAAATCGCCTACACGCACTCCCTTAAAGAGCAGGCGATTGATGTGCCATCGCAGACCTGTATCACCAAAGACAACATCTCCGTTGAAGTGGACGGCATTTTGTATTTGCAGGTAGTCGATCCGCGCAAAGCATCGTATGGCATTAATGATTATAAATTTGCTGCCACGCAGCTTGCGCAAACCACCATGCGCAGCGTGATGGGCAAAATGGATCTGGACAAAACATTCGAGGAGCGCGACACCATCAACTCAGCAATTGTGATGGCTGTCGACAAGGCATCCGATCCCTGGGGGGTAAAAGTAACGCGATATGAGGTCAAAAACATCACCCCGCCGCCGAGCATTAAAGACGCGATGGAAAAGCAGATGCGCGCCGAGCGCGAAAAGCGCGCCATTATTGCGGAGTCCGAAGGCGACAAGCAGGCCAAGATCAACCGCGCGGAGGGCGACAAACAGGAGATGATTGCACGTTCGGAAGGTGAAAAGCAGAAACGCATCAACGAAGCAGATGGTCGTGCCGCAGAAATCGAGCGCGTAGCTGCCGCGACCGCAAACGGCATCCGTGAAATTGCGTTGGCCATCAACGAACGCGGCGGCATCGATGCAGTCAATTTGCGCGTGGCCGAGCAGTATATTTCGGAGTTTGGCAAGCTCGCCAAAACCAATAATTCTGTTATCATTCCGGCAAATCTTTCTGACGTTGCCGGCATGATCAGCGCAGCCATGACGGTGATTAAAGAGCAATCGACAAGCGGAGAGATGAAAACCAAGCCCTAAATTCGCTTGCTGATCTCGTGGTGCAAAACGAAAACCCGGCTTAGGTACGTCACGGTTTCTTCAAAATTTGGAATTTTGCCATAAGGGCGAAACAAACCTTCCGCTAGCGTAGTGCTGAGGCCGGCATTGTAGCCAGCCGCCGCTGCAATGATGTAGCCGTTACGTGCCCGCAAGCTGCGAGCCAGCATCTGAATCATACCAAAAATTGGTTTTTTGTAGGTCACGCGTTCATCGAATTGCAGCAAAAAATCCAGGTCGGCTTCGTTGAAAATGTCTCTGCCTTCCAGGTTGGCCCGGATGAATTGCATATAGCCATCTCTTGCCTGCCGAATGTCTTCATCAAACGCTTCCAACCGCGCTTTATTGGCAAGGTACTTCTCCGCATCAGCCTGCCAGCTTTGGGCCCCACCTGCCGCTATCGCCTCAACCAGATTCTCAAAATTAAAATCATCGCGCATCTGATTGGTGCGGGTGAAATTGCGTTTTTGCCGGATAAGGCTAAAATAGCGGCTTTCCTCATCGGCTAATTCTGCCATTTTATAGCCAGCGCTCTTATGCTCGGCTTTGTCGCCAGCACAGAGCATCTCAAATTCATGCGCCGTGCGCGACACGAATTGGCAGATACCGACAGCAAGCGAGCCTGAAACGGCAAATTCATAGAAATACGATTCGTGCATGATTTGCGCCATAATCCAGGCCGGATCGACCGGATGGATCGTTTGGTAGCGCTGCGCACCTTGCATAATCCAATAGGTGATATTGCTGACTCTCTTCTCGAAGTCGATTTCCTCGAACTTTCGGTACCAGATTGGCACGGTCTGTCCGGCATAGCTGGCTTCGAGAAAGTCCAGCGTGGCGCGTGTCAACCGAAAAGCATAATTCGAGCTTTCATTGACTTCGGGTAGCGCATACTTGGCTGGAATAATAACGTTTATAGGAGATGAAAATGGATTTTGGCTCTGGGCAGATGACGGTTTGGTAACGGCATTTGGCAACGCTGATAATCCTGCAGCGCCCAGCAAGCCTTTGCCGAATTCTCGTCTTTTCATGCTATGTGCTCCTTGTTGTCGTGGTCAGCGCAAATTAGCAAAAAAAAGACCGGTGTGCAAGCCTTCAGTTCTGCAGATTCGATTGCAAAACTGGCAATCAATATCTGCAAATGATGATGCATTATTTTTTAGCGAGCTCGGCTATTCCCCATTCGGCTGCACGCTGGATCACGTTACGCGGCGACTTCATGGTCTGCGCTGCTTTGAGGATTTGCTGCGCATCCGTAGTGCCACACTTTGCCAATGAGCGCAACGCTTCTGCTTGCACAATATAGCTGCCATCGTTCTGAAAAGTGCTTTCAAAATGAGCCGCCAACTCCGGCTTGCGCAAATCGCCCAGCGCCTTGATGGCCGCCACACGGACATTTGATTTTTTGTCACCACCTATTTCTTTTAAAAACGGCTCGAAACTTTCATCGTGCAAACTGCCAAGCACATCGACGGCTGCGCTCCGTACCGCCCAAAAGCTGTCATTGCGGGCACTGCCCATCAACGCGGCTACCGCTTGTGATGCATGCAAATGCTGCTTCAACTCATCTGCCGCCCACATGCGCCCGATCGCATCATCATTTTGCAATTGGTACACCAACTCGGCAACGTTTTTTTCGAACGTCCATTCTTTCAGCAAATAATTGCCTTCGTCAAAGCGCACCAGCATCGGCTCACTCTCAACAGCAAACGTATACTGCTGTTCTTTTTTATCAATTTGGATGCGATGCACTTTTTTGCCATTTTTGGTGGTGATCGCAATCAAAACCGGTGTTTGGTAAACCGGAATCCATTCACTGACCTCCTGCTTTTGCGCGATGTTCAACATAACCTGCTTCGCGGTCGCATCGTACGTCGAGCTGATTTCAAAAACCGGATGGCCAGCCTTAAAAATCCATTGTTCAAAAAACCAATCCATGTTTTGGCCTGTCGCCTCGCGTATGGCGTTCATCAATTGGTAACTATCGACAGCCTGGAAGGCATGCTTATGCAAAAAGTACGTTATCGCGTGCTGGAACGGCTTGTCACCCATCAGCCAGCGCAATGTATTCAGTACTGCCGCACCACGCGGATAAAGATGGCTGTCAAACATATCTGGTGGATGATTGTAGCGGTTAAACATCATTGGTCGCTTGTAGCGATTGCGTGCTTCATTGAGGTATTGGTTCTTTTTGCGCAATAAATTCAATGCGCCCTCATCTTCACCTAAATCGTGTTTCGAGTACAAATACTCGCCATAGGTGGCAAAACTTTCATTAATCCAGGCATGACTCCAATCGCGCATCGTCACCAAATCGCCCCACCACTGATGCGCAGCCTCATGGGCAACCAGCCAATGGCTCGGAAAATCCTGATCGGCTCGTGCATCGTGGATCGTGCTTTGGCCAACGACGGTGGCACTGGTGCTTTCTGCACCGCCACCGATGCCGGGAATGGTGGCCTGATCGTACTTCGCCCATGGGTAGTCGAATCCGTATTCTTTGTTAAAAAACGCTATAATCTCCGGCGTTCGGCGAAACGAGCGCATCGCATCATCGACATCCTTTGGATAAACCCAGTAATTGATCGGCAGCGAGCCGAGAGAGTCCTTCAGCACCACGTATGGCCCGGCTGCGAGCACAAACAGGTAGGTCGAGTGTGGCAATTCCTGCGACCAGTGGAACGTTTTCGTGCCCGCTTCGCGATCTTCTTTCACACTTACCAATCGCCCGTTCGAGAGCGCTTTGTAGCTGTAGTGTACGGTTGCGATCACTTCGTTGGTGACTTTGTCGCCCGGCACGTCATTGCAGGGAAACCAATGGCGTGCGCCTTCCGGCCAGGAAAGCGTGCTGATCAGTTGCGGATGGTCTTCCGTTTCCGGCAAAAAGTCGATGCCGACATGGTAATTAGCGCCGGTGCCGTAGCGCGTATTGTCGATTGGCGGATTGCCGGACTGATAGCTGACAGTAAATTTAACTGTATCCCGATAGGCGTATGCCTGCGACAGGTGCACAACAACTGTGCTGTCGGATTGCTCGAATTTGAGAGCTCGCCCATCCATGTTTTTGGCAGCCGTGACTTGCAACACTTCCGCATCGAGTTCGCAGCGATCAAAGCCATCGCGCAAGGCCGCAACCGTGACTGTATTTTCACCATAGAGCATTTGCTTTTGTTCGTCAAAGCGCAATTGAATGCGGTAGTGGAGCGCATTGTAGTCGCGTGTTTTTTGATATTGCAGCGGCCGGCTGTAGACGTCGACTTGCTGTGCAAACAGGTGCGATGTCAAGCCCAAAAGCATCGCACAAAGTACCGCTCGAAAGAGCATTGATTTCATGAAATTGCCTCAAATTCAAATATTCAATTTCTCAGTTTATTTTCGCAGTCGGTCAAAATCCTGCTCCGGTGGCGTTTTTTGCAGAACGCCCTCCCTTGCCATCCATTTTTCGATGTCATCCAGTTTTGACGGCACGAAAGCGCTGAAATTCTCGACACCGTCTTCTGTCACCACCACCACATCTTCAATGCGGATGTAGAGCTTTTCTTCAGGCACCCAAATCATCGGATCGATCGAAAAGACCGTGCCCGCCACCAGTGGTTTGCGACGATAGACACCGACATCGTGCACCGTCAAGCCGACCGGATGCGATAAATGGCCACGAAATGTCAGCGCGGCGCGACAGGCCTTTTCGTAGTGCGGTTTGGAAAATTGGTGGGTGCTGAAATAGCCTTTCATCTCATTGGCGCAGGCAGCCGTCACCTGCTCGGGTGTTAAGCCAGGCCGAATATGCTTGACGATCACATCGCGATAGGCCAGGATGAATTCGTACAGCTCGCGCTGTTCAGCTGTGAACCGGCCATTGACCGGCCACATGCGTGCCACATCGCTGGTGTAGTAGCGGTAATCTGGCGCATAATCCATCAGCACCAGATCACCATCCCTGAGCACGCTGCTGTTGTGAAAATAATGCCCCATCCAGGCATTGGTGCCGCCTGCGGTAATCGACGAGTAGCCTTCGCCGCGTGCGCCATTAATCTGAAAAATATAGTGTGCAGCCGCATCGAGCTGATACTCCATCACGCCCGGCCTGGTTGAGCGCATGGCTTCCATCAAAGCCAGCCCGGCAATTTGGGTCGCCCGCCGGACCAGTGCAACCTCGCGCGGGCTTTTGACAATGCGCATTTCATCGAGAACAGGCGACAGATCCCGAATCTCAAATTGTGGAAAACGTATGCGCAGCAAATGCACAAACTGGCCCTCGCGGGAAGGCCGGCCGTCCCACGGATCAGCGGCAATCATGCCCTGCCCGCCAACCGCTTCATCGCGACTCTGCATTGCACCTTCAGCCGGGCTCAAAGGCGTGTACAGCAACGGGTAGGGCGTTTTGGTCAAATAACGCATCCAATGGCGCGCCATCAAATGCACGCCATACACATTATCGATGCCGGTCAATTGCTTGACTTCATCCGCATCTTCGGCTGTCAGCATCTCGCCTTCGCCGCGTTCTCTGCCGGCGTCGGCGTGCGGCAAATAGAGCGTCGTCTTGCGCGACCGGCCATCGAGCAACAGGTAGGCGCTCGGCACTTCGATTCCGCTCAAATAGTAGAATTGATTCGATTGACGAAACACTTTAAATCCATCAACATACGACGCGCCTTGTACTATAGCGATGGCATTGTCGCCGATGGTATCAAAAATTTGCGCACGCCTTTCAGCAAATTCTTCCGGGGGAAAATCCGTTTGGTACAAAGATTTTGATTGAGCAAGCAAAAGGCTATTTGCAGACAAAAGCAGCAAGATGATGGTCAGGAAACGCATCGTGGCGGGCATGACAGGCTCCGTTGTTTTAGGTGGGAATTGACTTTGCATCGAGCATAATATTTTGGTTGCGAAAAAACAAATGCTATCGTACAGTTGTTTATGAAAACAACGCGCAGCCGATCCATCGTCTCAAACCAAAACGCGCCGCACCCAGAATTGGAAACGATTTTGCGCCGCCATCAGACTACCCCTTTTCGCAAGCCCATAGCCAGGCACACCGCCCAAGCCTTTGCTGCAGTAGATACCATCGTCCACAAGCGGTCTGCACCGCTCATTCTCGATAGCGGTTGCGGCACCGGCGACAGCACGCAGCGATTGGCAGAGATGCATCCTCATCATTTCGTCATCGGTGTTGACAAGTCGGAAGCACGATTATCAAAAAATCCATTCTATTCTCCCTTGCCGGGATGGCTAATGGCATCGAAGCACAGAGACTTTCAGCCGGATGAGGCATCTGCACAGCCATCGAATTTGGCGAACAACTTATTCCTCGTTCGCGCCGATGTCATCGACTTTTGGCGGCTGGCGCTGGAGCACAACTGGTCAATCGACAAGCACTATGTGCTCTACCCCAATCCCTGGCCGAAAAAGCGCCAAATCAAGCGGCGCTTTCATGGCCACCCGGTCTTTTTTGATATGATTCGCCTGGCAAAATACATCGAGCTGCGCAGCAATTGGCAGATTTATGCAGAAGAATTTGCCATCGCGCTGTCTGTTGTTGCCCATCAAAAGATAGCTGCAGAGGAGATTAAAGTTGTGCAACACTATCTCAGCCCGTTTGAAAAAAAATATGCCGAAAGCGGGCACCGGCTTTTTCGCGTCGCTGCAGAATTCCGCCTATGAACTCGGCCTGCAGGGCTTGCTTTGTGGAGAGTCTCGGTATACTTTGCAAGCAAAGAGCCATGTTTCCCGGCATGCTCGAAAAGCAAAATCCTGCGGCACCAGCACAAATACTCAGGAAGATTTTAACCTTCATTCTTTGTAGTTTAGAAATTCGCAGTTCACAACAAATTCAACCTTAAAACGGCATAAGAGGCAAGTGATGAAATTGACATTGATACTTTTTAGCAAATCCGCTTTTTTGCTTTTGGCTCTGGCACTATTTTTCTTTGCAGCTTGCACTCAACAACAGCCAAAAGAAGCAAAAAAACAAGCATTTGGCATGATTATTCACGGTGGTGCAGGCACGATTTTAAAAGAGAATATGACGCCAGAGCTCGAAAGTGAGTATACAGCCAAGCTCGACGAAGCACTCACGGCTGGCTACGCCATTCTCAAAGCCGGCGGCACCAGCATGGACGCCATCCAGGCCGCTATCAATATCATGGAAGATTCGCCGCTGTTTAATGCCGGCAAAGGTGCAGTTTTTACCAACGACGGCACGCACGAGCTCGATGCATCGATTATGGACGGAGCGACCCTGAATGTTGGTGCCGTAGCGGGTGTGAAACACACAAAAAACCCCATCAATCTGGCACGGGTGGTCATGGAGCAGTCCGAGCACGTGATGATGGCCGGTGATGGCGCGGAGGCTTTCGGCAAACTGCACGATATCGAAATGGTGGACCAGCCTTATTTTTACACCGAACGGCGCTCGAAACAACTCGAGCGCGCCAAGCAGCGCGAGAGCGAAGGCGCTTCCGCGGCGGAAATTATCCCGCACGAGGATCACAAATTCGGCACGGTCGGCGCAGCAGCCCTCGATCAACACGGCAACCTGGCGGCAGGCACATCGACTGGCGGTATGACCAATAAAAAATTCGGCCGCATCGGCGATGCCCCGATCATCGGCGCGGGCACATACGCCAACAACAACTCCTGCGCCATTTCCGCTACCGGCCATGGCGAATATTTTATCCGGCTGACGGTCGCGCGCGATATTGCTTCACTTGTGGAGTACAAAGGCCTGCCGATTGCGGAGGCTGGAGATGTGGTGATCCACCAAAAGCTGACTGAGCTCGGCGGTACAGGCGGCGTCATCATCATCGACCGCAACGGCAATATGGCGATGCCGTTCAACACAGCAGGCATGTACCGCGGCACCGTCGATGAAGACGGCACAAAAGTGGTGAAAATTTACAAAGAATAGGTCATCAATTCGCTATAAATCTTGCTTGCCTTTCACATCTGCCTTTGCTAAAATCAGCGATTTTTTCGCAGCAGGCTACAAGCTGTTGCGACCCTTTTTTGAACGCATATGTGAAAGGCCTTTTTGTGAATCCAATCGTGCTCACGGTGGTATTGCTGGTGTGCAGCAACGTGTTTATGACCTTCGCCTGGTACGCTCATTTGAAAGAGATGAACAACAAACTGTGGCTGGTCGCTGCATTGCTGAGCTGGGTCATCGCGCTGTTCGAATATCTGCTGCAAGTGCCAGCCAATCGCATCGGTCACACCGTGCTGAGCGTCGGCCAGCTCAAGATTTTGCAGGAAGTCATTACGCTGTGTGTGTTCGTGCCGTTTTCGGTTTTCTATTTGAAAGAGCCGATAAAACAGGATTATCTGTGGGCTGGTCTGTGCCTGCCCGGAGCGGTTTATTTCGTGTTCCGGAGCAAATTTGCAAGCTAAACTCCGATACGGCGGACGCGCTTAAAAACGAATGCAAAGCATGCTCCACTATTCCGCTAATAATGCTGCGCTTTTCTTCACGGCGCGACTCCAAATTTTCCACAATTCCACTGCATTCTTTCAGCGATTCAACTTGTAAAATTTCAGATGTTGTCTTATATTCATTCTTTATTATCCGCCTCACCAAGCACTCAGTTCTCTGTAATGATTGTCATGCCCGCAAACTAAAGCAGCAGACACAATTTGCAGCGTTCTACTCTTTTTGTATTAATCATTCAGGCGCAATGCCTGCCTACTTTAACGCATAACCATTGAGTTGTGGCATGTCTGTACAAAAACAAAAACTCATCAGCATTCTGCGCCCTGCATCCTTCGTTCTACTTGCCGTATTTTGCAGCCTGCAATGGTTTGGCTGCTCCACCGATTCAGGTGGCTCACAGATGGATATGCAGGATCAGCTCATCCCGGCCGTTGAAGCTGTGCAAACACGGTCCGGCGCTTTGCCACTTGTTGAGCGGCTTAGCGGTGTAGTGAAAGCAAAAAATCAAGTCGAAATCTATCCTGAGATCAACGCGGTGATTACCGCCGTGTATGTGCAAAACGGCGACGTTGTGAAAAAGGGCGATCCACTGGTCCAGCTTCGCGACAAAGAATTTCGCGAACGGCTCCGCCAGGCACGCGCCAGCTACCAAATTGCCACCGCTCAGGTTCGGCAGGCCGAAGCCCAGCTCAACGAAGTCCGTGGTGAGCTCGAGCGCGTCAAGGCGTTATCGGAAAAAGGTCTATCCAGCGATTCGGAGCTCGAAGCGATACAGTCCCAGGCGATTTCGGCCGAAGCAAGTCTCGAATTGGCAAAGGCCCGCGTCGATCAGGCGCAAGCCACCATGGATGAGCGTGAAGAAACACTTTCGCAGACCACCATCCGTGCCCCACTTGCTGGAACGGTTGGCAACCGCAACGCCGAAGTTGGCATGCTGGTCAGTTCCGGCGCACAGCTTTTTACGTTGGGACAATTGGATAGTATGCGCATTGAAGTTGTACTGACGGATCGGATGCTCAATTACATCGAGGAAGGTCAACGTTCGGACATTCAGTTGGGTGATACACCAACTGGCATATTGTCCGCCCCGCTCACCCGCATCTCGCCATTTCTCAATCCAGTGAGTCACAGCACGATCGCTGAAATCGATCTTGCAAATTCGGATAATTCTCTCAAGCCCGGCATGTTCGTTCCGGTGGATGTTTACTATGGTGAAAGTGAGCGGGCTACACTTGTTCCACTGAGTGCGTTGTATGAAAATCCCATGACGGGCGGCACCGGCATCTACGTCTGTGAAGGCACCCTAAGCGCCCAGGAAGCAAGTTCAGGTACAGGTCAGGAAGCCATCGCACTGACAGAACCATTGCCCTTTAAATTTGTGCCTGTAGAAATTCTCGCCAGAGGGCGTATGGAAGCCGGTGTGCGCGGCGTCCAGGAAGGTGACTGGGTCATCACGCTCGGGCAGGACTTGCTGGCTGGAGCGGCAGGACAAGCCAGAGTTCGGCCTGTTAACTGGAACTGGATTCAACAGCTTCAGCAACTGCAGCGCCAGGATTTGCTGAAGGACATCATGAAACAACAGCAGTCTTTTCCATCTGATTCCCTCAATTAAAACAGCAAAAGACGGTTAAGATTATGAATATTACCAAAATATCTGTCAAGCGGCCAATTGCCACAACAATGGCATTTTTGATCATTATTGTGGTCGGAATCATGGGGCTCCGCTTTCTGCCCATCGATCTGCTGCCACCGATTGAATACCCGCGTTTGAGCATTCGTACCGTATACCCAAATGTCGGGCCGGAAGAAATCGAAAATTTAATTACCGACCGGGTGGAAAACGCCGTCGCCAGCGTACCCAATATCGAACAAATTCGATCATCTTCGCAAGAAGGTAGCAGCAATGTCACGCTGGAATTTGCACAAGGCACCAACATAGATGAAGCTGCAAATGACGTACGCGCCGCGATCGACCGCATTCGTGATGATTTTCCACCGGAAGTCGAGTCGCCACGTTTGCGTAAATTTGATCCGGACAACTTCCCCGTGGTTATTTTGGGTGCGCGCTCGACCCATAACATGGAAGAGCTTACGCGCCTGCTCGAACGCGAAATCTCACAGCGTTTTGAACAAATACCCGGCGTCGGCTCGGTTGATGTCTGGGGTGGCATCTATCGCGAAATCCAGGTTCAGCTCAAACGAGATCGCCTGGCATCGAGTCAATTGTCGGCCAATGATGTGCGCGAGGCGCTGCAGCGTGAAAACGTCACGCTGCCCGGAGGCGACTTGCGCGAAGGTGTGAGCGATATGTACGTGCGGACGCGCGGTGAATACCAATCGGTCGACCAGATCGCCAACACGATTATTAAAATGGTCGATGGCACGCCAATTCGTGTGCGCGATGTCGCGGAGGTCGTGGATGGCTATCAGGACATCGGGCGGCTGGTGCTGGTCGACGAACAGCCGATGGTGCGGCTGGGCGTGCGCAAGCAAAGTGGCGCCAATACGGTTGCTGTGGCAGAAGCCGCGCGCGCGGTGATGGAAGAGATCGATCGTGAGCGTGACGATCTCGACTTGCTGATGATTATCGACCAAAGTGAATTCATTCAAAACTCGATTGACAATGTCAAGCAATCTGCGCTTTGGGGTGGCCTGTTGGCTATTTTTGTGCTTTACCTGTTTTTACGCAATGGCTCTACTACCTTCATTATCGCGCTATCCATTCCGATCTCGCTGATTGCCACTTTTGGTTTGCTGTATTTTAACGATCTCACCCTCAACCAAATGAGTTTTGGCGGGCTTGCGCTCGGCATCGGCTTGATTGTCGACAACGCCATCGTGGTGCTGGAAAATATTGTCCGGCAGCGGGAGAATAAGCTTGCTCCCGAAGAGAGTGCGCTGGTCGGCACACGCCAGGTAACCGGTGCGATTATCGCTTCCACCCTGACAACTTCTGTGATTTTCATGCCGGTGGTATTTATGCAAACCATTTCCGGTATGCTTTTCAAGGAACTGGCGCTGGTGGTTGTTTTTTCCTTGCTGTGCTCGCTGTTGGTTGCCCTCACGCTGGTACCGATGCTCGGCAATCGTTTCATGAAAATGTCGGTCGGCAATGGCAAAGCCAATGGTAACAATCGCCAATCGCGTTTTCTGGCCTGGTTTCAGCGTCTCGAAAACAGCTATTCCAGATTACTGGAACGTGCGCTTCAGCATCGAAAACTGGTATTTGCAGCCACGTTTGGCCTGCTGGTGCTGACCTTTTTGCTTTGGCCTCTGCTGCCCATTGAGCTCGCACCACAAACGGATGCGGATGAAATTTCCGTTGATTTGGAGATGGCGCAGGGAACCAACATCGCCGTGGTTTACAAATACTTGCAGCAGCTCGATCATATTGTGCGTTCAGTTACGCCAATGGATCAGGTCGAGCATTTTTCGACAGAAATCCGCCCTGGAGATGCCGAAGTGGAGATTGCCTTGCGCGGCGCCGACGAAAGAACAATCGATAGTTTCGTTTTAGCCGACAAAATCCGAAAAGAAGTTTCAGGGCAAATTCCGGGTGCCGAACTCCGCGTCAGCGCACAGTCCGGCTTATGGATGTTGCGCCGATTGTTCGGCTCAGGTGGCGATGAAGCGATTCAACTCGAACTGCGTGGTTACGATCTGGCGCTCGCTAACCAGATATCGGAGGAAATCCGCGCAATCATCGCGCTTGATCCCGATGTGGTTGATGTACGAGTGCGCCGCCGTGAAGGCAGACCGGAGCAAAATCTCATCATCGACCGCGAAAAAGTGGCCAATCTCGGTCTCTCTGTCGATCAAATCGCACGGGTTGTACAAACCAATGTCGGTGGCAGCCGTGCAGGCTCTTTTCGAGAGGGCGGCGAAGAGTACCCGATTATGGTGCGTTTGCAACCGGACGATCGCCTGAGCACGCTCGATTTGGGCAACGTTTCGCTCCGCACCGGCGCGGGACAGATTGTTCCCGTATCCGCAGTGGTCAGCTCTGAACGCCGCCGAAGCCCAACCGAAATCGACCGCATCGACGGCCAGCGCGTGACCTACATCACCGCGAATCTGAAAAGTGGTGCTGCCCTTGGTGACGTCGTGGAGCGGCTGCAGGGCACACTCAGAAATTTCCCGATGCCTCGTGGATACGCGCTGGTTTTCAGCGGAGAATATGAAGAGCAACAAAAAGCTCAGTTCGACTTTATGCTCTCGATCATTATGGCGCTGGTGCTCATTTACATGGTGATGGCAGCGCAGTTTGAACGCTTTCTCGATCCGTTGATTGTGATGGTATCTGTACCGCTGGCCTTTATCGGCGTGGTGCCCACACTTTTGATCACAGGTACATCGCTCAACATGCAAAGCCTGATGGGTATCGTCATGCTGATAGGCATTGTGGTGAACAATGCGATTGTGCTGGTCGACTATATCAATTTGATGCGCCGCGAGAAAAACCTCGACATCGAAGAGGCGGTGCTGCAATCTGGGAGATTGCGCCTGCGGCCCATCTTGATGACCAGTTGTACCACCATTTTAGGTATGCTGCCGCTGGCTTTCGGCACAGGTGCCGGTGGCGAAATTCAGGCAGCGCTTGCGCGCTCGGTGATGGGTGGACTCACTTTTTCCACGCTCATTACCCTGGTGCTGATTCCTGTGACGTATGTCTCAATTCATGGCTTTCTGCAAAAACGCAGAGAGGCTGCGCTTGAGCACGCTGAACCTGCAAAAGCTTAGCAGTTGGCAAGCCTTTTTGGATGATATGCCCGTTTCATGTTCGCCCTGTCAATCGGCAGGGCGATTTTTTTTGTGCCTTGCCTCAGGCTTGGCAGATTTTGCTTGCATCTATTTCCTTCTGCGCTCTAATTGAAATCTATTTGCAAGCATCCAATGAACTTGGTTCAGATTTTTTCTTTATTAATTGCAATTTATTGTTTTATAAAAACTTGCACCAATTTCTAAAAAAGAGCTTTCCGGGAAGGCAAACCGGATCTTCTTCAGCCAGATTCTTAATATGATCCATTAACAAATCCAGCAGCACAGCATTTCATGGTAGATTATCTTGCTCAAACACATCAAATAAATTAATTTCAGCAATGAGAACAAATCAATCCAAAGCGTATCAGCGCCCTCGCCTAAAATCTCTGCTCTCCCCATGGCTAAAAAAAATGCTGGCTGTCACACTGGCGCTTTCCGTCTTTATGCTCGGCAACACGATATATCTACTGCTCAATCGCCTTGCCGATGCGCTTGGCCTGGAATTTTTTGCTATTGGCGAGACCAGTTTGCCAGCCCTTTTCCAGACGATGGTTTTGACACACACCGGCGTCGGCTTGCTTCTGGCTTTCATCATGTTGGTGTTTATGGCTTTGCACCTGCCAAAAGTGTGGAAACGTAAAGAAACCGGCAGCATTTTGAGCGGCATCGGCTTTATGGTTGTCGCAATGGCGCTGGCCATTACCGGCCTGTTTATTCTGACAGCCGCAGCCAGCCGTAACAATTCCTGGGCCTGGTGGGCACATGTTCTGTTCGCATTGCTGGTGGTTGGCGGCTATGTCCTCCACCGTGTAGTCAGCTATGTGCGGCCCAAGCCGCAGGAATACCGTTTTTTTTCGATGGCAGTTGGCGCAGCTGTGCTGGCACTGGTCCTGATGCACACCTTCAGCAACCGCGACATCATACTCACCGAGGAAGCCCAAATCGCACGTCACCAGAGACTGCAGGAAGGCCCGGGCGGCAAATATCGCGATGTCGGCAAATTTGTGATGCCACCTTTTGAACAAGATGGCTTCATTCCGGCTGGGTTTGTCCCGCCGACAAGCCCGTTTTTTCCGTCTGCCGCTACCACCACTTCCGGCGGCTACCTGCCCTCTCGTATCATCACGCGCGGCGAATTTGACGAAGCTGAAACCATTGCACAGGAAGTCGCTGAATTTGGTTATGTGAAAGAAACGCAAATCGGAGCAGAAAATTGCAGCCGCTGCCACCAGGATATTGTCTATCAATGGTCGAAATCTGCGCATCGCTTTTCATCGTTCAACAATCCCTTTTATGAAGCGACCATCAATGACATGCGTGAAAATTCCATCGAATCCAATCAATGGCTCGATGCGCATGTCGCTGCATTTCCGGAAATGCGGGACAATGTCGGCAAGGCAAAAAGCAAGTGGTGCAGCGCCTGCCACGATCCTGCCCTCATGCTCGCCGGCAAAATGAACACAGAAGTCGATCGCAGCAAAGTTGAGGCGCAGGCAGGCCTGACTTGTCTGGCATGCCATGCGATCGACAAAATCCACAATTTGACCGGCAACGGCAACTACAACATCGCCGATGAGCAGGAAGATCCATACCTGTTCGCCGATGCCGGCAATGGCACAATGGGCGCTTTTTTGCATGATGCGGCATTAAAAGCCAAGCCGACAGTGCACATGCGTCAAATGATGAAACCATTTTTTCAGGCCAGTGAATTTTGTGCGACTTGTCACAAAGTCAGTCTGCCGGAAACCATCAACAATTATCGCTGGTTGCGAGGGCAGAACGAATACGATAATTGGCATGATAGCGGCGTTTCCATGAATGCCTCGCGCACTTTTTATTTACCGCCGGCCGAGCGCCAGTGTCAGAATTGCCACATGCCGCTCGAACCAGCTCCACTCGGCGACGTGGCTGCGAAAAATGGCTTTGTGCGTAGCCATCGCTTTGCGGCGGTCAATACGGCCCTGCCTTTTATTCGCGGCGACGAAGAAATGCTGCAATGGACGACCAATTTTCTGCAGAACGAAAAGCTCAGCGTTGATATTTTTGCCGTTAAAAGTGAACGCGCGCAGCAACCTGTCATGGCGCTCGATCACGCCCACCCGCAGCTGCCGGCAGGCGAGCGGCTCACCATCGATGTCGTGGTGCGCAACAAAGGTGTCGGCCACACTTTTCCCGGTGGAACCAACGACTCCAACGAAGGCTGGCTGGAAGTTACCCTCAGCGATCCTTCCGGCAAGCACATCGCCATCAGTGGCTTTCTCGATGAGAAGGGCCACATCGATCCGATGGCGCATACTTTTAAAGCCGTCATTCTCGATAAAAATGGCAAGCCGATACACCGCCGCAACGCACAGGACATCCACGTTACGGCCTATGCCAACGTCATCGGCCCGGGCACGGCCGATATCGCGCACTACGAATTTGAGCTGCCGCGCGAATTCATCGGCCAGAGACTTCACATCAAAGCACGTTTGCTGTGGCGCAAATTCGACCGCAAGTATACCGAATTTGCTTTTCAAAAAAATCCGGCTGGTTTCGCTGCGTTCGATGCCATACCTGAGCTGCCGATCACAGAAATAGCCAGCGATTCGGTCGGGTTTGAAGTCATTTCCGGCAAAGAAATCCGCGTGGGGCAGGACGCACCGATTGCTCCGGCATATTGGATGCGCTTCAATGACTACGGTATCGGATTGCTTCTGGAAGGCGACACCCGTGGCGCGGCGCAAGCCTTCCAGCAGGTCGCGAGTATGCAGCAATCCAGCATCGAAGGGCCGCTTAACCTGGCCAAAACTGCTGTGCAGGATGGCAATCTCGACAAAGTTTACCAGTACTTGAAGCAATGTGAGGCCATCAAAACGGGCGATGCGCGAGTTGCCTGGGTCTGGGGGGTGGCGCTGCAGGAAGACGGGCGCTACCAGCAAGCCGCTGCGGCATACCAGCGCGTGCTTGAGCAGTTCCCGCAAGACCGAGCTGCCTGGCGCAACTTGGGGCGCACCTATTACCTCGACCAGCAATACGAGAAAGCGCTGGACGCTTTCGAAAATTTGCTGGCGATCGATCCGGAAGAACGGATAGCCTGGTATCACATTATGCTGAGCCACAAGGCGCTGGGCAATACGGAAGCGGCAAAAATTGCAGAGCAAGCTTACGGCTATTATCAAGTCGATGAATCGGCGCAGGAAATTACCCGAGCCTTCAAGCAGGAAAATCCCGGCGCGAATTTGATGGCGCAAAAAATTCGCACGCACCGGTTGCAACTCACTTCGAACTGACGAGGCTGACCATCGTACATCGCCATGTATCGCGAGTCGGCGCATACTCGAAAGCTGCATATGCAGCCGCACCACACAAAGATGGCATCTGGACAAATCTGAATTCAAAATTATCCACTCCCCAAAAACAGGAAACCGCATGAGCAAAGCATTGACAGAGTCACAAATCAAGCACTTTCGCGAGCGAGGATTCTTAACCGGCCTGCCCGTTTTTGATGCCACAGAAATGGCGCGTATCAACGCTGAATTGCCGGAATTGCTAAACTTGCTGAACGTAGGCGAATCGACAAAAGAAATCCGTGAGTGGCATGAAACCAGCCTGTATTTGTTTGAGTTGTGCATGGAGCCACGCATTCTCGATTACGTCGAGAGCCTGCTCGGACCCAACTTTTATCTATGGGCCTCCAATTTTTTCATCAAAGAGCCGCACACACATGAAACCGTCGGCTGGCACCAGGACGCTTATTACTGGCCGCTCAAGCCGATTGAATCGCTCACAGTCTGGTTGGCGTTCGATGATGTGGATGAGGCAAACGGCGCAATGACCGTCATCCCGGGCTCGCATCGTCAAAATATTGTGAATCACGCCCGCAAAGAAGGCGGCACGACCTCGGTGCTGCACCTTGAAGCCGATGTCAGCGGTTTCGATCTCAGTACCGCCGAGCGCATTCCGCTGAAATGCGGCAGCATCTCGATTCACGATGACAAGCTTTTGCACGCCTCGCCGGCAAACCCATCAGATCGGCGGCGGGCCGGTTTCACGATTCGCTATTCGCCCAATCATGTGACGTGCGATCTGTCGATCAACCCACATTTCCGTATCTATCCGGCCCGCGGCGAGGTCTGTACGAGAAACCCGCACGGCACGGTGCCCACGCAACGTTTTGAGCGCTTGCACCGCGAGCATTTGAGTATCGAAGAATCCGGCAGCGAGGCTGAGAACAAATTTTGGCAGAAAATGTAATTCCCACGAGTTGATCAATTTTTTGTGCAAAAAGTGCAGCAAGCAGGCAACAATATGTACCTATGCGGTCCGGTCATTTTCACACTTTTAAAATATTAACCATTTGCCACAATAAAAAACCATGCAAAAATTCTTCGCCCTTTTCCTCACTGGCCTTTTGGTGTATAGTTGCGCAGAAAAAGAAATGGAGTCGCAAATTGCGCCGGAGCAATATACGGCGCCGAGCTATACCGACATTTCGGATGAAAGCGAATCGATTGCTATCGATCTTGTCGACATAGCCAAAGCAGCCGGCATCAATTTTGTGCACGAAAACGGCGCTTTTGGCAAAAAATGGATGCCGGAAACCATGGGCAGCGGCGGTGGATTTCTCGATTATAACGGTGATGGCTTGCCGGACATTCTGCTGGTCAACAGCAAGCCGTGGCGGGAAGGCAGTTACAGTAGCAGCGGCAGTACGACCCTGGCGTTGTATCAAAATCTCGGCGCAGCAAAGTTTAAAAATGTCACCAATTCTGCCGGGCTGGATGTCAGCTTGTATGGCATGGGCTGCGCTTTTGCTGATTACGATGCCGACGGCGATGTGGATATTTACCTCACCGCGGTTGGTGCGAACAAGCTGCTGCGCAACGATGGCGGCGTATTTTATGATGTGACAGACGCTGCCCGCGTATCCGGCAACGACGCGGATGCCGGCGTGCCGCCAGCGTGGTCAACCAGCGCCGCCTGGCTCGATTATGATGGCGATGGCTGGCTCGATCTGTTTGTCTGCAATTACGTCAAATGGACACCGGAAACCGACATTTTCACCACCCTCGATGGCAAAAACAAATCCTACGCCACACCGGAACAGTATCAGGGCGAAACCTCGCGGCTCTACCGCAATTTAGGCGATGGCAGGTTTGAAGGCGCGACCGAAAAAGCTGGCGTTTTTAATCCCGAGGGCAAATCCCTGGGCGTGGCGATAGCAGATTTTAATGATGATGGCTGGCCCGATTTGGCGATTGCCAACGACACTCAACCCAATTTTCTCTATCTCAACCAGCGGGATGGTAGTTTTGAGAACATCGCCTTGCAGGCAGGGATCGCCTACGACGAAGTTGGTCGTGCGCGCGCAGGCATGGGCATCGATATCGCTGATCTTGCTAATGATGGCAAGCTCTCCATTGCGATTGGCAATTTTGCCCGCGAACCGATTTCATTATACACCCAGATCGATCAAACGCTGTTTCAGGATCGCGCCGGTGCTGCCCGCATCACCCGGCCGTCGCTGCTCAACCTCACCTTTGGATTGCTATTTGCTGATCTTGACCTCGACGGTTATCAGGATTTGCTTACAGCAAATGGCCACATCGAACCTGCAATCAATGCCGTGCAGCAGGATATTGCTTTTGCGCAGTCACCGCAGCTTTTTCACAACAACCGGGCCGGACAGCTTGTCGATATCACTGAACAGCTCAGCAGCAGCTTTCGCGAGCCGACGGTAGCGCGTGGACTCGCCAGCGCCGACATCGACGAGGACGGCGATCTTGATATTTTGCTGACCGTCAATGCCGGTTCACCCAGGCTGTTCCGCAATGACTTGCCTGCGGGGCAGGCCAACTGGCTGAAAATTCTTTTGCGGGGCAAGCATCCGAATCAGCAGGCCTTTGGCACAAAAATCACTATTTACGCAGGCGACCTACGGCAGAGCAGACTGGTGCGCACCGGTTCATCCTACCTGAGCCAATCGGATATCAGCAAGCACACTTTTGGGCTGGGTGCTGCAGGACAAGCTGACAGCATACTCGTTTGCTGGCCAACTGGCAACGCTGTGACCCGGCTTGGCAAGACCAAGGCAAACCAGATTATTGAGATTCGCCAATAAGCCAGCATAGCACGACCATTATTCAAAATATCTGAATCGCTTACACAATTCGAGCTACAATCTCATCTCACGCAAAGTAATGCTTGTGCGCAATAGAAAATCTGCTATTTTTGACTTCAACAATCTTCCCGGCACTTCAGCTGCAGGCATTTTTCAGTCAAGAAGCCGTTTTGGCAAAACCACATCATACAATCTTTGAAAAATCGGTTGTTATCATGACGAATTTAAGGAAAGTCGTCTATGCAGCAGTGGCATGCTGTATCCTGTTCTCCCAAACAAACTGCACCCCAAAAAAAGAACCTGATCCCGAAACAGTTGAACAAATTTTCGCTGCACGCACGCTCGGACTGGCTTATCTCGAAGAGAGCCGCATGGACGAAGCTGTGTCAGCGTTTCAAAAACTGATCGAGCTGGCGCCGAACGAACCGCTTGGCTACGCCAATTTGGGATTGGTGCATCTGCGTCTCGGACAATACCAGCAGGCGGAGACGCACATCCGCAAAGCCCTCGATCTGGCACCGGGAAATGCGGATATCCGCCTGATGCTGGCGGAACTGCTGGACGTTACCGACCGGCGGGATGAAGCACTGCAGGAGCTGCGGCAAAATTTGCAGAAAGAGCCGGATCACTTCAAGACGTTGTATGCGCTGGCGGAGCAAGCCCGCAATAACAATGACAATAACGAAGCTGAACGCCATCTCCAGCACATAGTCGATCTGCTGCCAGCCAATTTGGCTGCGCGCCTGCAACTGGCGGAAGCACTGCTGCGCGACAACAAAGCCGATAGTGCGTTGGCGAATCTGGAAGAAATCCGTCGGCAAATGCCGGAATTTCCTGCCCAGTCTAAAGAGTTTTTTGACAAAGGCATTGCTTCACTGCACGCAGGCGATGTGCAATCGGCATTTTCATCAACCGCCATTTTTCACAATTTCTTAAAGCTGACGCCCCTTTACCAGGCGGGCATTTTGGAGTTGAAAGGTCCCGGAGGCGCCCTGGCAGGCAGCCCGGTGCTGACATTCGGTCGTGATATCTCCACTCTGCCCGTTAGCCAGGAAGCCATGCTGGCGGCCATACAATTCACTGACGTCTCTGAATCCGCCGGCCTCAATATATTGCCCGAACGCAAGGAACGGATTGATCCGCTCAAAGAACCCGGAGTGGTGGTTGCCGTGGCGGATTTCGACCGGGACCGTCAGCAGGATGTATTCATTTCCGCGTCCGATGAAATGGGCAATGTCGAGCGCTTTCTGCTCAAAAATGACCTCGGGCAATTCATCTCCATCACTCCCACTTCCGGAATCAATCATGGCGGCCAGGATATTTCAGCGCTGTTTACCGATTTCGATAACGACGGCTTTCTCGATATTTTTCTGAGCAATACCGCCGGCAACCAGTTGTACCGCAATATCGATGTCGGCAAATTTGCCAATGTTACGGCAAAAGCGGGTGTCGGAGAAGCACACTTTGGTCATCGCGCTTTGTTTGCCGATTTCGACCATGACGGCGATCTCGATCTGTTTCTCGCGAATCAGTCATCCGACCAGCTTTTCCGCAACAATCTTGATGGCACCTTCAGCGAGCGCGCCGCGGCGATGGGACTGGCAGATGGCAGTGTTGGTAGTCGCGATGCTGCCTTTGCCGATTTCGATGATGATGGTGATCTCGACCTCGTCGTTGTGCAGGAAAATGGCCAACTCAAATTGTACAGCAATTTGCGGCAGGGCCAGTTCGCTGATCGGGCCATCGAGGCGGGCTTGCGTGATACCGACGCATCGGCCGCCCTGGCAGTTGCGGACATCAACAATGACGGCTTCGTCGATCTGCTGGTGACTTCGTTGCAGGGCGGCGCAACGCTGTTTCGCAACAACGGCGATGGCACGTTTGTGCGTGACCAACGCTCGACAGAATTGAGCACAAGCATGCAAAACACCATTGGGCTCGATGCAGACTTTTTCGACTTTGACAACGACGGCTATATCGATTTGTTAATCACGGGTGTACCCAGACAAACCGGCAGTGATGCACGCGCTGTCCACCTGTTTCGCAATGACGGCAGTGGAATTTTTCTGGAAAATTCATCGATTTTGCCGGAGGATCTAACCAGTGGTCAGAACACTGAACTGCTCGATTATAACGAGGATGGCGATATCGATTTTCTGCTCAGCTCTCTCGATGGCCGCGTGCGATTGTTGCGCAACGACGGTGGCAATGCCAACAAATATTTAAAAGTCGGATTGGTTGCTGTACGCACAGGCAGCGGCAAAAACAACCATTTTGGCATCGGTTCAAAAATGGAGCTTCGCGCAGGCGATTTTTATCAAATGCGCGTTGTCACTTCGCCCGTGACTCATTTTGGCCTTGGTCAGCGCACACAAGCTGATATCGTGCGTATTTTATGGCCGAACGGCACACCGCAAAACCTGTTTCAGCCCGCAAGCGATCAGGATTTAGTCGAAGAGCAAGTCCTCAAAGGCTCGTGCGCTTTTCTCTATATTTGGGATGGCGACAAATTCACCTTCCATACCGACATCATGTGGCGGAGCGCGCTCGGCATGCCGCTCGGTATCATGGGAGGCGAGTCGGCGTTTGCAGCACCGCTTCCGACCAACGAGTATGTGCTCATTCCCGGCGATAAAATGCAGCCCCAAAACGGCAAATATGTGCTGCAAGTGACCGAAGAATTATGGGAAGCAGCCTATGTTGACCGGCTGCGATTGATTGCCGTCGATCACCCCGATTCGATCGATATTTTTGTCAACGAGAGCTTTACACCACCCCCATATCCTGAACATCGCATCTTTCAAGTTAGCGAGCGCCGCCTGCCCAATTCTGCGACAGACGGCTCTGGTGCGGACATGCTGCCGGCACTTCGGGAGCGTGATGGGCGTTACATCGACCAGCTCAAACCGGCCTATTTTCAAGGCATGACCAGGCCGCACGAGCTCATTCTCGATCCCGGCGAACTGCCAGTTGACCAGCCGGTGCGGCTCTACTTGCAGGGCTGGATTTTTCCGTCCGATGCCAGCATCAATGTTGCGGTGTCGCAGTCCAGCGCGTTTGAGGCGATTAGCCCACAATTGCAGGTGCCGGATGCCAATGGCGATTGGCAAACCGTCGATGGCCGCATCGGATTTCCAATGGGTAAAAACAAAACCATGGTCATCGATCTGACCGGCAAATTTCTCAGCGACGACCACCGCGTGCGCATTCGCACCAACATGGAAATCTACTGGGATGCGGCTTTTTTTAGCATTGGCGAACCGCAAATTGAGCTTACCCAAACCGCACTCGATCCCATAGCTGCGAACTTGCATTACCGCGGTTTTTCGCTCGAGTACCGCAAAGGCAGCCGCTACGGGCCGCACTGGTTTGATTATGGCATAGTCAGCACCGAGCCTAAATGGCGCGATCTTACCGGCAACTACACGCGCTACGGCGACGTGCGCGAACTTTTGCTGGCATCCGACAGCAAAGTCGCGATCCTGAATTCCGGCGACGAAATGACCGTCGAATTCGATGCTCAAAATCTGCCTGCGTTGAAAACCGGCTGGAAACGCGATTTTCTCATTTACAGCGACGGCTGGATCAAAGATGGCGATTTGAACACCGCGCATGGGCAGACGGTCGGCCCGCTGCCGTACCAAGGCATTCAGCAATATCCCTATGGCCCAAAAGATGCGTACCCGGATGACTTGACAGCGTATAACAAAAAATACAATACCCGTCGCGTGACGACCGAGCACTTTCAGCGGTTTTTAATGAATCAATCTAAATAATATTGTAATTTTAGCCTAACTCTCGTTTGGCAAAAACTCGCGAATCTTGTCATTCAAACAATTTATACATAGAAATCAACACCTGTGAAATATAGCCCAAAAATTTGTAACATTAGCCATTGCGAAAATGAAATTGAAAATGGCTTGATGTGCAATAATCACGTTGAAAAATATGTCAATGACGAGGCTTCTCGAAAATTATATGAAATTCTACTTCGACGCGCTCTGGGATTTACTGACTTATTTGAAAAAGCTAAATTTGCGTTGTTCTGGCTTATACATCATATCGCAAACTTTCGAGTTTACCACGTTGAGCATTTTCCTTTAGAATCGCTATTTCTGTACCATATTCGCCGAATAAAAAAAGAAATTTCTGCTTGCCGTAAACGATCTACCTCTAAATCTGAATTCCTATCAAAAGCCAAAAAATTAATACCTGAACTTGAGACACTTAAAGTTGATTTCAGTTCTACGAACAATGTTTATCTATATGAAATAGAGAATATAATTGCTCGCTTCAATGAAGCTCAACCTTCAACAAATTTAAATGACTACCTAACCTCCGCAATTATAAAATCGGATTTAGTATTTGAACCAAAAAAATTTTTAGCTGTACTGATCTTAGTGTTTTTGATGAGTTCCGCACTTGTGGCTGCAAGCTTTCAGCATAAGTTTAGAATAAAAACCTTTTTTGATTTCAATTATATATATGTCCTGTTGTATTCTTGCATCGCTTACTTTTGGGCGCTCTCAGGCATAAAGTATCAATATTCAATTGATCAAGTAACAAAGGTCGCGTTTAGAAAGCAGCTATACAAAAAATCTCAAAATAACATTACATTTTTGCAAATCGCACATCGTATAAAGTCGAATTTAATTAAATTCCATGAATTTAGGCTTGGTCAAAAAGGTTTAGCATTCGGTGCCTTCTCGGTTGGAGCATTTGAGATTTTTAAAGGAAGCGAACTTTCAACTTTTGAATTCATCCTTTCACTCGGTTTTAATGCTTTATTATTTTGGGTGTTTTATCCTCTTTTTTTACTGTATCCAACTTTTACGAGTACTTCATCATTAGTTTGGCATATGCCAAAGCAGGATTTTAAAATCGACATTTACAAGGTTGACAAGAGTTTAGGTATTACCGAACTAGTTCAAATGCTAAAATCTTATTTTATATTTAATAGCAGCTCTCTTCTCATCATTTGGTTTTCAATACCTGCCCTTTTTAAAAAAAGTGATCCAGATTATTTATTGATTACTTTCTTGTACCTAATTGGCGTACTTCGTGTCAGATCAGTTAGAATGTCCCTTCGGGCGTTTAGGGGAATACAGGCAGAATTTGTGCAGGCAAAAGCCGAGGAGATTGATAAAATTGAAACGTTAAGCTTGGATGATAAAATTATTCGGCATGACTTTTTAAAATCTGTTACTTTTTCACCATTCAATTTAAAATGGATTGCGAAAGTCGCTTTCTATTTTTTTACGACAGTTTTAATACCTATTGCGATTTTGCTTGCCGAAAAAAATTGGAGTATTATATCAGAAATAATAGAATCATTATCAAAATTTATTAGCGAGTCTGGTTTGTTCCAATTGTAACATTGCATTTGCAGCACTATTGTACGAAGCAATGGTTGAGCTTAGCAAAAGTATAGTAGAAAATCGTTAGGTGTGAACAGAATAAAAAGTACAACACCCGCCGCGTGACGACCGAGCAGTTTCGGCGCGCACTGTCGCAGCAGGGCAAATAAACTTTCAGCGAGTTTCAATAATTTCAGCGCAGTTCAGCGGACGATTCTTCCCCCTGAACAGGTCTGAAACCGGCCGGGTTTGCCGAATCGCTATTGTGCTATATAAAATCCTATTTGAAATTGTGCTATTCTTTAAAATTGAAAGCAAACATGAACAACAAAATCAAAGCCATCATTACCGGCGCGACGGGCATGGTCGGCGAAGGCGTTTTGCATGAATGCCTGAACCATCCAGAAATCGAAGCAGTCATGATAATTAATCGCAGACCCTGCAATGTCGAGCACGAAAAGCTGATTGAAATTGTCCACCAGGATTTTTACGATTTTTCATCGCTCAAAGCGCAACTGGCCGGATACAATGCCTGCTATTTCTGTATGGGCGTCTCATCGATTGGCATGCAGGAGCAGGATTATCGCAAAATCACGTACGATTTAACCATGCATGTTGCATCGACGCTGCATGAAATCAATCCGGACATGGCGTTTACTTATGTCTCCGGCACTGGCACCGATAGCAGTGAATCTGGCCGCAGCATGTGGGCGCGCGTCAAAGGAAAAACCGAAAACGATCTGCTGAAATTATTCAAAAATGCCTTCATGTTCCGCCCCGGTTACATCCAGCCGACCAAAGGTTTGAAAAATGCCTACAAAATTTATACATTCACCGCACCGTTCTACCCTATCTTGAAGAAACTTTTCTCCAAACATGTCTGCACGCTGCAAGATTTGGGGCTGGCGATGATCAATTGCACCTTGCATGGCTATGAAAAGACTATTTTGGAAAATGTGGACATTGCGCAAGCTGCAAAGCAGGCTTTGTGATTTGAAACGAATTTGGAGGAAACAATGCAAAATTATCAGTACATCGAGCGCGTGGTCGATCTGACCGATGCCTCGAAAAATATCATTTACAATATGCCTGTCGAGGCGGCCAAAGAGCTGATCCGTTCAGGTAGCCCGGCGGATGTGCGCAAGATCGACGGCCAGTTTGCACTGGTGAGTGTCGACGGCAAAACTGTCCGCATCGCACGCTCCATCGGCAGGCCGGTGCGTTATTTCATCGCCAAGCTCATCGACGGCCCCTGCCTGGTGATCGCCGAGCGCATCGATGAAATCCATACCTGGCTCAAAAATGAAGGCCTCGACGATCAGTTCCACCCTTCGTACACCCGCATGGCGCCGGCGCATTACGTCACCGAGCTGGCGCTGCTGGGTTGCCCCGATCCCAATCCCACTTATTCGCGATTTTTCATGCCCGAGCGCAACAGTATGCCAAAAAATATCACAGAAATCGGCGAAACTTACATCCGCGCGGTGTACCGGGAAATCAGCAAGTGGCTGCAGCACGTCGCGACCGACGGCCCGATTGGAGTCAGTTTCTCCGGCGGCATTGACAGCGGCTCGGTGTTTCTGCTCACCTATCACGCCATGCTGCAACTCGGCATGAATCCATCGCGGCTCAAGGCCTTTACACTCAGCATAGACGGCGGCGGCGCGGATGTAGCACAGGCACGGCATTTTCTCGAAAGCCTGAACCTGGCGCTGTTTCACGAGCCGATTGAGGTCACAGCCAGCGACATCGACTGGCGCGAAACCATACGCGTGGTCGAAGATTACAAAGATCTCGACGTCCAGGCCGCTGCGATGAACCTGGCGCTGTGCAAAGGCATCCGCGCGCGCTACCCCGAATGGCGCTTCCTGCTCGATGGCGACGGCGGCGACGAAAATCTCAAAGATTATCCGATCGAAGAAAATCCCGAGCTGACCATACGCAGCGTGCTCAACAACCTCATGCTGTACCAGGAAGGCTGGGGCGTGGAATCGATCAAGCACTCACTGACTTATTCGGGTGGCTTGAGTCGCGGCTATGCCCGTACTTGCACTACGGTGCAGTCATGCGGCTTTGAAGGCTTCAGTCCATACACGCTGCCAAACGTGATCGAAATAGCTGAAGCCATCCCGTACATCGAGCTGACTGACTGGCAGCACGACCGGCTGTACAGCCTGAAAGGCGAGATCGTCAGTGCGGGCGTGCAAGCCGTGACGGGAATGCAAATGCCGGTTTTCGAGAAGCGGCGCTTTCAGCATGGCGTTTCTGCAGAAGGAACCATCAAAAAATTATTTCCGAAAAACCAGCAGACTTATCGGCGTTTTTTCAACAGCCTGTACGAGTGAGATCTTTTCAAATGAAAGCATCAACCATTTTACAGAATGATGCCAGATTGTAGGGGTTTGGAGCACCAACCCCCTACGAATATTCAGAATTCTTAAAAATGCCTTCCGTGCTAAAACAACAACGCTCCGGCTCATTCCCCGACAAAACCTCGCGCCGCGCAATGGATCAATGGATTTTGCGACAGCGTCCGCCGAAGAATCCGACCCGCAGCGACCGGCCGTATGCTTTTTTGATCGAAGAAGAGCGCATGGCAAATGGTCGCGTCGAAAAAATCGGCACGTATTTTCTCAGCAATCGCGAATGCCCGTTTCGCTGCCTGATGTGCGATTTGTGGAAAAACACCACAGATGATCCGGTATCGCCGGGCGCGATTCCACAGCAGGTGCTCTGGGCTTTGCCGAAATTGTCGGGCGTGAAACATGTGAAGCTCTACAACAGTGGTAATTTTTTTGACAGCAAAGCCATCCCCCGCAAGGACCTGCCGGAGATCGCTGCGCTGCTATCGCCATTCGAAACCGTGATCATCGAAAACCACCCGCGGCTCGCTGGCCAGCATTGCCTCGATTTTCGCGACCAGCTTGCGGGCAAACTCGAATGCGCGATGGGGCTGGAAACCGTTCACGATGGTGTTTTGCACAAGCTCAACAAGCGTATGACTTTGTCAGATTTCGCGTGCGCGACCGACTATTTGGTCAAAAACGACATTGCGGTACGAGCCTTTATTTTGCTGCGTCCACCTTTTCTCGATGAGGATGAGGGGATCGAATGGGCCATGCGCTCACTCGATTTTGCGTTTGATATCGGCGTCGAATGCTGTGCGATCATCCCGACCCGGCTTGGCAACGGCGCCCTCGATGCGCTGGCCGTGCTGGGGCATTTTGCCGAGCCGAAACTCGCCTCGCTCGAGCAGGTGCTGGCCTACGGCATCGGCTTGCAAAAAGGTCGCGTGTTTGCAGATTTGTGGGATCTGCAGCGCTTTGCGAGCTGCCCGGCTTGTTTCAAAACGCGGGCTGCTCGCCTGCAAAAAATGAACGAAACGCAGATGCTTCTGCCTGAAATTTCATGCGAGTGTTTATAAAATGCATCAACAAAAAACGGACATTGCTGTGCTCGGCGCCGGCTTTGCCGGTAGCCTGATTGCACTAATTTTGAAGCAAATCGGTTTGCAAGTGCTATTAATTGAGAAAAGCAAACACCCGCGCTTTGCCATTGGGGAATCATCGACGCCGCTGGCCAATCTACATCTCGAAGCAATTTGCGAACAATATAATTTGCCCAAAATCCGGCCGCTATGCAAGTATGGTTCCTGGCAAAAGCACTATCCGCAAATCGCCTGCGGATTGAAGCGCGGTTTTAGCTATTTCAAGCACGATGAGAACGTCGCCTTCGCCCACTCACCCGACCACGGCAACGAACTGCTGGTCGCTGCCAGCCCGAACGATGAAGTCAGCGACACGCAATGGTTTCGCGAGCACGTCGATTTGCTTTTTTTACAGGAGGCGCAGGCCGCCGAAGTCGAATATTGGCCGGAAACTTCTGTCATAAAAATGGCGCAAAGCGAAACGGGCTGGCGTCTCGAATGTGAGAAAAAAGATGGCCATGTTCGTGTCGACGCAGCATTTTTGCTCGACGCTACCGGCAGTGGCGCATTGGTTGCCGATGCGCTGAATATCCCGTCAATTGTGCAAAATATAAAGACCCGCTCGTGGAGTGTCTTTTCGCATTTTCGTGATGTTCGTCTCTGGCACGATGAGCTCGAAAAGGCCGGCGGTTTGGTCGCCGACCATCCATTTCACTGCGATCATGCGGCTCTGCACCACATATTCGATGACGGCTGGATGTGGCTGTTGCGCTTCAACAACGATGTGACCAGTGCAGGATTCGCGTTCGCCGGCGAAGCACCTGCGATATACAACCAACCAGAGGCCTTTTGGCAATTTAAAATCCGCCACTTTCCATCCATTGCGGCACAATTTTCTGCAGCGTCAGCCGTGCAGCCATTCTTTTTTGCACCTCGATTGCAGCGATGCTGGCAGCAAAGCGCGGGCAGCAATTGGGCGATGCTCCCACACGCAGCCTATTTTCTCGATCCACTTTACAGTGCGGGCATCGCGCACACTCTGCTCGGCTTACGTCGACTGGCAGCGATCATTGAGGGGCATTGGCAATGTGGCAGTTTGGCGGCTGAACTGCGAAAGTACAGCACACTTCTGCAGTCCGAAATCGCTTTTCTCGACCAGCTCATTCACGGCAGCTATCTTGCCTTTCGGCAATTCGAGTTGTTCACCGCCTTTTCCATGCTCTATTTTGCAGGAGCGATTTTCAGTGAACATGCCCATCGACAAGGTGAACAATCGCCCTTGCGCGGCTTTTTATTTTCCGACCACCCGTCTTTCCGGCACGATGCCAATGCAGCCTACAACAAACTTGTCAGCTTGATGGCACAGCGGGGTCAAACCACTCGCGAAATTGAAGCATTCTCTCAACAAATTGCTGACGCCATCGCTCCTTTTAACATCGCAGGCCTATGTCATCCCGAAAAAAAGAACATGTATCCGTACGTCTGAGCATTCCGCCCGATTCTCATTGCATTTCGTACGATTCATTTTATATTCCGAAAAGATTTTTCTGACCGGTTGTATTGGCCTGAAATGTTTCGAAAAAATCCAAAATTTCAGCATCAGCAGCCTGCATCTGCAAAAAATGAGCTCAAATTAACGGAAGATGACCTGCTGGATCAGTTGGCACTGAAAAAAGGTTCCGGCCTATTTATGGGTGCCTATTCGGTCGAGCAAATTGAGGCGGTTTGTGAGCGCAGCGGACTGTTTCCTAATCTCAGGAAGCAAGGTTTTACGGATTTTCGCATCTTGATAGAACCTTTGGAAGACTTCAGTCAGGCTCTCAAATTTTACTCTAAATTCATCGATGCCGACCACCTTCTTGGTGAGTTACGCGTACGCGAAGTGAAGATTGATCCGCCTGAAGCCCTGGCAGACTTTTTTGATAAAGAACCGCGAATGCTCGCAATGGATTGGCTATTGATGCAAAATCCCTTTCGTGCATTTTCCCCAGAGCGTCTTCGTCTTCCGGGACAGGAGCATCCTGGGCTTGGGCAGGCGCGCAAAGTGCTGAAAATCCTGTTGATGTTTTGCCGGCTGAGGCGGTTGTCCGGGCTGCTCAATTTCCCGGAATATTTCCACAACGCAGCGATTTATCAATATGCATTCCATTTTTACAGCCCGGAACAGGAGGCTTTGTTGACCAGCCTGCCGCGCGATCTGCATCCGCTCGACCTGGCGGAGATGTCGTGGGCAATCGAGTGGAATTGCGTACGCGACCTTGCCAATAGCACGATTTTCGAGTGGCAGCCCGGTAGCCAGATTTTGCCGATTGCTCCCGGCTTCCATGATTACCTGGTAAGTGACAGCTACTCCGTGCAGGTGCATGGGTGGTGCAACCAGCAAAAATTTGAATTGGATAAAAACAAGTTTGAGTTCATGTGGCAACGTGAATTTGAGGAGATAAAACATGTCTGAGAGATCAATTTACACCTTATTTGCCAGCGTCTGTGACAAAAATCCGGAAAAAGTGGCTTATCGCTATAAAGCAGAGAATGCCTGGCACGACATTACCTGGCAGGCCAACAAAACCATCTGCCAGGACATTTCCAAGGGATTGATGGCACTTGGTGTCAACAAAGACGATAAGGTGAATATTCTCAGCAACACCCGGCCTGAATGGCTGCAAATCGACATGGCGACTGTCAGCATCGGTGCGGTGGTGGTCGGCATTTACGCATCAAACTTGCCGGAGGATTGCGCATACATTATCAACCACAGCGATGCGGTGATTTTATTTGCCGAAAACCAGGATCAACTCGACAAGATCATGCAGGTGCAAAAAGAATTGCCCAAGCTCAAATATATCGTTTTGCTCGAAGGCAATCCACCTGCCGATGCCAACGAGGTGCTGCGCTGGGAAGACTTTCTGGCTAAAGGCAAAAAAATCAGTGATGATGAATTTGTTGCCCGGACGCAGGAAGTCGAACCGGGAGATTTAGCTTCAATCGTCTACACATCCGGTACAACCGGCGTGCCCAAGGGCGCGATGCTCACCCACGATAACTTGCTGTTCACCTCCTGGTCGGCATCGGAAAGCCTTGCAGTCCAGCCCCATTTCGAAACCTTGCTATTCCTACCGCTCGCGCACGTTTTTGCGCGCATCATTGTTTACCTGTGCCTGCGCGAAGGTTTGACGATTAATTTTGCTGAAAGCATCGAGAAAGTGGGCGAGAATCTGAAAGAAACACGGCCTCACTTTTTTGCCAGTGTGCCGCGTATTTTCGAGAAAGTCTACGACAAAATCACCTCCGGCGCCCAGGATGCCGGCGGTTTGAAGCTCAAAATCTTCAATTGGTCATTAGCCACGGGCATGGAAGCGAGCAAGCTTCTACAGAAAAAACAATCGGTGGATGGACTGCTGGCAGTGAAAAATGCCATCGCGAACAAACTGGTTTTCTCTAAAATCCAGGCAGCGCTGGGTGGGCGCGTGCAGTGGACGATTTCCGGCGCGGCGCCGTTGAACATCACCATCGCCGAATTCTTCCACGCCTGCGGTGTCACCATTTTGGAAGGCATTGGCATGACGGAAAACACGTCCTTTACCAATGTCAATCGCTATGACAACAACAAGTTCGGCACAGTCGGCCAACCTGGCCCGGGAGTGGAGCAGCGCATTGCTGAAGATGGCGAAGTACTGTACCGCGGCAGAAATGTGATGAAAGGCTATTATAAAAACCCCGAAGCAACAGCGGCCGCCATTGACAGCGAAGGCTGGCTGTACACTGGCGATATCGGTGAGATCGATTCGGAAGGCTTTTTGAAAATCACCGACCGTAAAAAGGATTTGATCATCACTGCCGGAGGCAAAAACATCGCGCCGCAGCGAGTCGAAAAGACCATGCGCACGTCGCGCTATGTCAGCCAGGTGCTGGTTTTCGGCGATAAAAAGAAATTCCTGACCGCTGTTTTTACCCTCGATAAAGATCAGGTTGCAGCCTGGGCAGTCAAGCACGGCATCGACTACAATTCGTGGCAGGAGCTCTGTCAAAGTCCACAGGTTCGCGACTTGATGCAATCAGAAGTACAGGAAAAAAACAAAGAGCTGGCATCTTTCGAAACCATCAAAAAAATCTACATCGCACCCGCTGATTTTTCGATCGAAGGCGGCGAACTGACGGCTTCACTCAAAGTCAAACGCAAAGTTGTCACGGAAAAATATCGAGACGAGCTTGAAGCGCTTTACACGGAGTAACATCTGTGGCAGCTGCGATTTGGAAAACGCTTACAGATAGTCCGATTTCTCATGATGTGGGAGTGTGAATGAACGAAAAATCGATTTTTGCCCTGTTTCAGGTTGTCTGTGATGAAAATCCGGATAAAGTGGCCTATCGGCACAAAGATGGCGACACCTGGATTCCGCTGACCTGGAAGCAGAGCTATGACATTAACAAAAGAATTGCAAAAAGCCTGATTGCATTGGGCGTGCAAAAGGGCGACAAGGTCAACATTCTCAGCCACACGCGGCTGGAATGGTCGCAGTGCGATCTGGCGACAGTATCGATCGGCGCCGTCACCGTTGGCATCTATCCAACCAACCTCGCGGATGAATGTGCCTACATCATCAATCACAGTGAAGGCGTGGTGCTGTTTGTGGAAAACCGTGAGCAATTGGAAAAAGTACTTTCTGTACGCAACGACTTGCCCAAGCTCAGGCATATCATCATCATCGATGGCAGTGTGGGTGAAAATGAGCCGGCCATGACTTGGCAACAGTTTTGGGATAAGGCTGACGAAACGACCGAAAAGGTCTGTATGGAGCGAACGGAAGCGGTGCAGCCTGAAGATTTGGCAACCATTGTCTACACCTCAGGCACCACCGGAGTACCCAAAGGTGCGATGCTGACACACAATAACATCCTGTTCAGTTCATGGAATGTCTGCGAGTGCCTGCCTATTAACGCCGAAATGGAAACCGTGATGTTTTTGCCACTGGCACATATTTTCGCCCGCCTGACAGTGTATTCAGCCATGCGTGCCCGGCTGATTGTGGCTTTTGCACAGAGTGTCCAAACACTGGTGGAAGACATCAAGGAGGTGCAGCCGCACTTTTTCGCCAGCGCGCCGCGTGTGTATGAAAAAATTTATGAAAAAGTGACATCCGATGTGCAGCTCGCCGGTGGCATGAAAAAGAAAATTTTTGACTGGGCGCTGGCGACCGGCTATGCGGTCAGCAAGCTACTGCAAAACCACCAGCCGATTCCCGGCGGATTGCGCATAAAAAACAGCATTGCCCATAAATTGGTGTTCTCCAAACTCCACAAAGCACTGGGCGGACGCATCCAAACCTGCGTTTCCGGAGCTGCACCACTCAATAAAGATATCGCCGAGTTTTTCCACGCTTTTGGTATATTGATCCTCGAAGGAATCGGTATGACGGAAAACACCTCGTTTACCAACGTTAACCGCGTCGATCGCTATAAATTCGGCTCGGTCGGTCTGCTCGGCGATAAAATCGAAGAGAAGCTTGCAGAAGATGGTGAGCTGCTATGCCGAGGACCGCATGTGATGGCGGGATACTACAAAGATCCAGAAGGCACAGCCGAAGCTATTGACGAAGATGGCTGGCTGCACACTGGTGATATTTGTACCATCGACAACGATGGATTTTTGTATGTCACCGACCGCAAAAAGGATTTGATCATTACTTCAGGTGGCAAAAATATCGCACCGCAACGGATCGAACGCATCATTCGCTCGTCACATTTTGTCAGCCAGGTGCTCGCGATCGGCGACAAGCGAAAGTTTGTCTCCGCGCTCGTTTCGCTGAACCGGCCTGATGTCGAGATATGGGCCACGCAACACGGAATGGGCATCGGGGAGTGGGATGAATTTGTGCAAACGCAAGCAGTACAAAATCTGATTCAGAGCGAGATCGATCGCTGCAACCGCGAACTGGCATCCTACGAAACGGTAAAAAAGTTCAGGATCATCCCGCATGAATTTTCCATCGATTCCGGTGAGATGACACCAACGCTCAAACTCAAACGCAACGTCATCACCGCAAATTACAAAAGCCTCATCGATTCGATGTATGAGGGAGTTTAGTTTTGAGCTATTAGCGATTGGCCGTTGGCTATTCGCTGCCAATAACGAAAAGCAAATAACCAGCGGCCCGCATGAAAATAAGCAACGAAAGGTTACACATGTCAAACCTGCTTCATTTGTCCCCTGGCGATTTTATTGATTTTTTAAAGAAAGAAGAGATTCAGCGATTTCATTTTGTTTATGATGAATCTGCCCGAAAACTGATTTCTTCCCATTCAGCCTTGCAACCCATCGCCGAGCAAATTCTTGCCAACAAGCGCGATTTCGACGCGCACGAAGGCTTGTTTTTTCAGGTCACGCACGAATACCCCACTTTGCAGGGCGCGTTTGTGCACCGGACCAATCGCGGACAAGCAGCCGGCGGTACCCGCTTCTGGCCATACGCGACAGTTGGCAGCTTTTTAGAGGATGGCTTGCGGCTGGCGCGCGGCATGACCTACAAGAATGCGCTGGCCGGTTTGTGGTGGGGTGGCGGCAAAGGCATTATTGTGCGCAACCCTCAGCATGATCATTTTGATCCAGCAGTGCGGCAAAGCCTTTTTCGTGAATATGGTGAGTTCATGAGTGCGCTGCGAGGCTGTTATGTGACAGCAGAAGATGTTGGCACCAACACCGATGACATCGATCAGATTTTTAAGAAAACGCGCTTCACAACCTGCATCTCGCCCGCACTTGGCGGCAGCGGCAATCCATCTGTGCCAACGGCCCTCGGCGTGGTGCGCGGCATGGAAGCAGCTCTGCACTTTTTGGGCGAGGGCACGTTGGCGGGTAAAACCATCGCCGTGCAAGGCGTCGGCAATGTCGGCCAGCCGCTCATTCAATATCTCTTTGAAAGCGGTGTCGGCAAAGTCATCGCAACCGACATCAGCGAGCGCAATGTCGAAAGCTGCAAAAAACGCTTTGCCGGAAAGCCGCTCGAAGCACGAACAGTGGCAAAAGACGACCATTCAATTCTCAATACAGCGTGCGATATACTGGCCCCTTGCGCAACCGGTGCGATCCTGAATCCGACGACGATTCCAGGCATTCGCGCAAAAGTGATTTGTGGCGCAGCCAACAACCAACTCGAAGACGGCGAGCGTGACGATCGAGCGCTCTTTGACCATGGCATCATTTACGTGCCTGACTTTCTCGTCAACCGCATGGGTATCGTAAACTGCGCCAATGAACAGTATGGCTATATCGCCAATGACCCCCTGAAAAATCAACATTTGAACAAAGATTGGGACAAATCGATCTATCAAATGACTGTGCATGTGTTATCGCTGGCGAAGGAAAAAGGTTTAACACCAGGTGCCAGCGCGCAAAAAGTCGCTGCCGAGCTCTCTCGCGAAAACCATCCGATTTTGGGCCACCGTGGCCAGCAAATCATCGATTCGCTGGTGGCGGATCATTGGTATGAACAGTGAACAGTATTCGGTCAATGCCATTAAAATCAAGGATTTTTCTTCACCCTGAGACACTATGTTAAAAAGAGCACAGTCGAAGAGTGAATTTTACGCATAGAAACATGCATCGACTCCACTCGGCATGAAGGACATTTGGCTATAATTAATGACATTGAGTATTCAATGTTCAGTATTCTGAAAAAAGGCTCACATGATTCGGCAGACATTGGTGCAAAAAAATTTTGGTGCCGATAAAGATTTTCGCTGGCGCGGTGGCGAGGTTTCGCGCATCGAGGCGTTCAGCGATGCCGTCTTTGCTTTTTCAATTACGCTGCTGGTGGTCTCGCTGGAAGTGCCATCCAGCTTCGAGCAACTCAAACAGCTGATGTATGGCTTTCCTGCATTCAGCCTGACTTTTATCACCATTGTCGGCATTTGGTATGCACACTACATCTTCTTCCGGCGTTATGGTTTGCAAGACGGTATCACCATCACGCTGAATGCCGCGTTGCTGTTCGTGGTCATTTTCTATATTTATCCGCTGAAATTCCTGGCGACGCTGCTTATCAGCCATGGATTGTTTCAGCGTGTTCTGGGTTTCAACATACAAGTCGACATCGAGATTGGTGGCATCGAAAATTGGTCGAACCTGATGATCATCTATGGTTTTGGCTTTTTGTCGGTTTTTTTGATTCTTGTCATTTTGCATTTTCATGCTTTTCGCAAGCGCGATGCACTCGAGCTTAATGCCATCGAAGCATTCACCACCCGGTCTGGTATCATCGCATACAGCATTTGCGTTGTCATTGCCATTCTTTCGCTGATAATTGTCGTTGCGGTTGATGGCTTGTGGGGTGTCATCTCCTCCGGTTGGATTTATGCGCTGATCGGCCCGCTGCAGGGTGTGCATGCATTTTGGGCGAATCGCAGAGCCAAGCGCATTTTAGAAAATACGGCAGCGACATAGATCCAGGCTCGAGGCATGTACTCTTTCGAATATGCATCTATCAAAAAGCGAAATCCTTAATCCAAATTTATGAGCAATTCTATTATACCGACATCCCTGAAAGACAAACAGATCAATTGGGGGGGTGCCCTTCGGCATCATTCTGCGCGCTGGCTGGCAATATTGCTGCTGGTTTTGATGATAATCTACCCATTGGCGCTGATGGTGCAGCAAAGTCTGTTGGTCGATGGTCAATGGAGCCTGGCCAATTACATTAAATTTCTTTCGCCCAATGCGTCGCGCTCTCTTACAGCTCTCTGGGGCAGCGTGTGGCTGTCGCTGGCGAGTGCGTTTTTCGCAGCCTTGATCGGCGTGCCGCTGGCGCTGCTTTTTGAGCGCTTCGAGCTCCCGGCCAAGCAGTTTTTGTCTGCCATCGCCACCTTGCCGATTGTTCTGCCACCGCTGGTTGGGGTCGTGGCCTTCCTGTTTCTCGCTGGCGAAAGCGGCATGCTGCCACGACTGCTACAAGCTATTTTCAAGCTCGATGCCCCGCCGTTTTACCTGCGCGGCGTCAGCGCTATTATTGTCGTGCATGCCTACAGTTTCTATGTCTACTTTTTCCTGTTCACACGTGCAGCGTTCAAGCGGCTCGATGGCGCGACGATTGAGGCTGCCCGTAGCCTGAGCGCGAGCAACTGGCGCATTTATTGGCAGGTGATTTTGCCGCAACTGCGGCCGTCGATCAGCGCGGCGGCGATTTTGGTATTTATGATCAGCATGGCATCTTTCAGTGCGCCCTTTATCTTCCCCGGCGACTATCGCGTGCTGACGGTCGAAATTTACAATAACAAATTGCAGGGCGACATGCCGATGGCGATCACCCAGTCGGTGATGCTCGGTATGATTTCGATCGCATTTTTGTACCTGAATTTGCGCGGCGAGCAAACGATGGTTTCGACCGGCCAGAAAGGCGTGCCACTGCCACCACGCCCGCTTAAAAGCCGTCAGAGTCGCATTCTGGCAGGCGTACTGGCGCTGGTCGCGACCTTCACTCTGGCACTGCCCCACCTCACCCTGTTGCTGATTTCTTTTGTCAAAAACGGCAGTTGGACCACGCAGATTTTGCCCGATACCTTCACACTCGAAAATTTTGTCACCTTGATCACGGCTTCCCGCGCCGCCGATCCGGTGATCAACAGCGCGAAAATGGCGGTGCTGGCGACTTCGCTGAACATTTTGTTCGCAGTAATTTTCGCCTATTGGCACACCCAAAAGCGCCGCATCTCCGGCAAATGGAGTGAGGCGATGATCATGCTGCCGTGGGCTATCCCGGGCACCGTGGTGGCGATTGCCTTGATCGTAACGTTTAACAAGCCACACTGGTTTACCGGTGGCGCCATTCTGGTCGGTACTTTTTGGCTGCTGCCGCTAGCCTATTTCATCCGCCATTTGCCGGTCGTATATCGCGCCAGCCATGCGGCATTTCTACAATTCGACCGTTCGCACGAAGAAGCTGCCCGCAGTCTCGGTGGAGGCAATCTGCTGGTTTTCCGGCGTGTGGTGCTGCCAGCTATCTGGCCAGGCGTGATTGCCGGCGCACTGCTGGCGATGGTGATGTCGCTAGGTGAATTCGTATCGAGTATTTTGATTTACACCTTTTCAAATCGCCCGATTTCTGTCGCGATTCTCGGCGAAATCCGATTGTACAATCTGGGCAGCGCCGCAGCCTACGGCGTCATGCTCACAATCATGATTTTTCTCGTCACCTGGCTGTCGGCGCGCTGGTCCGAGCTGCGCTGACGCGGTATTTTCTTTTTGATTGTTTCTGACAAAATGATAGATTAAAACAACGTGAGTTTAAGATAAATTTTTTCCGCCTAAGTGAAAAGCCATCTTCATGGAGAGCGGCGTCGAACCATGAAGACTTTAAGGGCTTCTGATCGCCTTTGTCTTCACTCAGGCTGAAGAATTTGATATTTTGCCTCTATCGAACTCACATTAAAGCAAGCTTTCAAGACACCATCGAAGACTTATTCAGGAGAAATGATATGGCAAAGCTCGATTTTCTCGACGAATTGATTGACGATTTAAAAGAACACAATATGTTCAATACCATCCGCACCATCGGCAGCAGCATGGGCGCGTGGATCAATGTTGACGGCAAAAAAGTGCTGAATTTGTGCGCCAACAATTACCTGGGTTTTGCCGATCATCCCCGCCTGAAAGAAGCCGCCAAGAAGGCTATCGACGGTTTTGGCGTTGGCCCGGCAGCAGTGCGCAGCATCGCCGGCACCATGACGCTGCATCTCGAGCTGGAAGAAAAGCTGGCTAATTTCAAAGGTGTGGAAGCGGCGATTTCATTTCAAGGCGGCTTCATCGCTAACCAGGCGGTCATCCCGACCATCATGGGCGCTGAAGATGTGATATTTTCCGATGAATTGAATCACGCCAGCATCATCGACGGCTGCCGGTTGTCGAAAGCCAAAACCGTGCGCTATAAGCACTGCGACATGGCAGATTTGGAAGAGAAACTCAAGCAGTATCAAAGCGCACGCCGCAAATTGATCATCACCGATGGCGTGTTTTCGATGGATGGCGATGTCGCGCCGATGGATGAAATCGTGGAGGTAGCGGAAAAATACGATGCCATGACTATGGCTGACGATGCCCACGGCGAAGGTGTGTTGGGACGCGGAGGACGCGGCATCGGCGATCATTTTGGATTGCACAATAAAGTCGATATCGAGGTCGGCACCATGAGCAAGGCATTTGGAGTTGTCGGCGGCTACGTGGCGGGCAAGAAAAAAATTGTCGACTACCTGCGCCAACGTGCCCGGCCCTTCCTGTTCAGCAGTGCTGTCCCGCCCGCAGATGTCGCTGCCTGCACCGCTGCGGTGGACATTCTAACTGAATCGGATGAACTGGTGAAACGCTTGTGGAGCAATGCCGATAAGCTCAAAAAGGGCCTAAATGCGCTTGGCTTCGACACCGGTCACACGCAGACGCCGATCACGCCGGTGCTGATTCGCGATGCCGCCAAGACCATCGCCTTTAGCAAAGCACTGTTCGAAAATGATATCTTTGCCATGTCAATCACCTTCCCGACTGTGCCGCAAGGCACGGAGCGCATCCGGCTGATGAATAGCGCCACCCACTCCGAAAAAGACATTCAGTTCGCACTCGACGCGTTCGAAAAAGTCGGCAAAGACCTGAAAGTCATCTGATTTTTTGCAGGGGCGGCCCACCGGATCGCCCCTGCAAATTCATCATCATTTTTCTCCAAACTGCCCCATCTTCCCATTCACTGCTCATATCGCGCTGCTTATACTCACCACATATATGGAATTTTTGTTACGTACAACCTGTTCAACTTTTTGTATCCACAGGCATCGCAAGAGTGCTGCTTCAAGCGAAGCCACTAATTGGAATCCTTGTTCAAACAACCCAAATTCATCGAGGAAACATAATGATTGCATCGATCATCCAATTGAGCATTTTATTTTTTGTCAGTTTTTTTCACATGCTGCATTTTTCGGCAAATCTACAACCTGCTGCAGCATATTCCGGCGGAAATGGCTTTGCTGTGATCGAGCTTTTTACTTCCGAAAGCTGATCGAGTTGCCCCCCTGCTGACCAGTTGGCCGGCGAGCTTTACCGCAGCTATCGCGCACAAAATCAAAACGTTTTTGTGCTGGCGTTTCATGTCGATTACTGGAATCATCTGCACTGGAACGATCCGTACAGCAGTCGCGCATACACCGACCGTCAGCGCGCCTATGCGCGCATTCTCGATATTCGGTCGCTGTATACGCCACAAATGGTCATCAATGGCCAGATCGAATTTACCGGCTCCAACCGCTCGAAAGCACTCAAGGCGATCGATTTCTCCCTGGCGTCTTCGTCTGCCGCCAAAATCGAGCTTGAGGCACTTTCCCCGCAAGCCACACCCGCTTTTCAGCTCAACTACCGCGTGACTGGTGCAGACACTGGCACGGACATCCATTTTGCGCTGGTTGAAGGGGGCTTGGTGCGCAAAATTGGTCGCGGCGAGAATGCGGGCAAAACGCTCCGCCATGAGCATGTTGTACGCGCTTTCCGCACCGAACATCTGGATGGCAACATGAGCGCGACCACAGCCGTCAATCTCCCGCGCGATCTGAAGTTCCGGAATGCGAAAATCGTTGTTTACACCCAACAGCGCGACAGCGGTCACATTACTGCTGCTGCAGAATTATCATTGCAGTGAGCCATCTTTGTGCAGTCTGCAGGCTCGAACCTGCTCGCTCCCCAATCGGCGCTTGGCTTTCGTTCTGCAAAAATTGCATTTCTGCAGCTTGCCTGCTATCATATCAAACTGTTTGCGCTAAACCGGCCATCCCACATCCTGCAAGGAATACAAAATGAATCGCCCAAAATCCCATTTGGTACTCTGGTCTTTTTTGTTCGCCACTATCTTTGCGTCGCCTGTCATTTTGCTGGCACAAATGCGAAGCAATCCATCGGCTGCCGAAATCCAGCTTGCTTTGCAGAAGATGCAAACAATGGGCAGCGTATTGTATATCGGCGCCCACCCGGATGATGAAAACAACGACTTGCTGAGCTATCTCGCACAAAGCGCACACTACCGCACTGCATACTTATCCGCCACCCGTGGCGATGGCGGGCAAAACCATATTGGCGATGAACTGGGCGCCAGTCTCGGGATTTTGCGTACCCAGGAATTGTTGGCTGCTCGACGTATCGATGGTGGCGAACAGTTTTTTTCACGCGCGCTCGATTTTGGTTATACGACTTCACCGGAGGCAACGCTGAAGAAATGGGGACACGAGGCGATTTTGGCGGACTTTGTCTGGGTTATCCGGCGTTTTCAGCCCGATATCATGATTGCCCGCTTCCCCACTACCGGCGAAGGTCGGCATGGCCACCACACCGCCTCGGCCATACTCGCCGGCGAGGCATTCCGTGCCGCTGCTGATCCACAGCGCTTCCCCGAGCAGCTCGAATATGTGCAGCCCTGGCAGGCCAAAAGGTTACTTTGGAATGCCTGGCCAGAGGTCATTTCTGCACGCGGTGGCGATCCTGCAAAATTGATCAAAATGGATATCGGCAGCTTCAATCCACTGCTTGGGCAGTCCTATACAGAAATCGGCGCAGCAGCGCGCAGCATGCACAAATGTCAGGGGATGGGCACGCTCAGTTCGCGCGGCCCTGAAATTGAATATTTTGAGGTTTTGAATGGCGAGTCGGCTTCGAATGCTTTGTTCGAAAATATCGACACCAGTTGGAAGCGCATCGATGGCGGCATTGCAGTCGGCTGGCAGCTGGCAGAAGCGCTGCATAGCTTCGAGCCTGCCGCGCCGCAGAAAACCCTGCCTGCGCTGGCAAAGGCCTATCGTGAGTTACAGAGTCTGCCAAAGAGCCAGTGGATCGATTATAAAATGCGCGAGCTTAAAACGCTGATCAAAGCCTGCGCAGGCTTGTGGATGCAGGCAATCGCAGACGACTATTCAGCCGCCCCCGGAGACTCGGTCCACATTACGACGACGCTGATCAACCGCAGCGATGCGCAGATCGAATTAGCCGCACTCAAAATCAACGAATTTTCCTGGCAGCAAACCACCGATCTGCCGAACAACCAGCCATTCGCGCAGCGCATCGCTATAGCTCTGCCAGCCGATGCACCCATTTCGCAACCGTATTGGCTGCGTCAGCCAGCACTCCCTGGCCGGTATGTGGTCGAGGATCAACAACTGATCGGCCGTCCGGAAAATGCGCCTGCGCTGGCGGTGCAGGCAAAAGTTCGCATCGGCGATGCTGAGCTGGAATTCGATTTGCCGGTAGAATATCGCTGGCGCGATCAATTCGATGGCGACCGCTATCGTCCATTTGAAATCGTGCCCAAAGCCACCGCCAATATCGAGCAGAGCGCTTACATTTTCGTGGATCAGCAAGCCAAGCCGGTGCGTGTGCGGATTAAAAGCGGCCGCAACAATATCACTGGAACACTCCACCTTGAATTGCCTGCAGGCTGGAATGCAAAACCGGCTTCACACATTTTTTCGCTCCAGCACAAAGAAGATGAGGCATTGCTGGCATTTTCCGTCCATCCTCCTGCGCAAGCCTCCGATGCTCCCATACGTGCCTTGCTGCAAATCGATGGGCAAACGCTCTCTCAGGAACTGGTTCGGATCGATTACAAGCACGTGCCCATGAATAGTTATTTTCCCCCAGCTTCCGCACGCGCAATCCGGCTCGACCTGAAAAAGGGCGATGAAAAAATAGGCTATGTGATGGGTGCGGGCGATCTCGTCCAGCAGAGTCTGGAGCAAATCGGCTATTCTGTAACATTGCTGTCGGATGATGATCTCGAAAAAAACGATTTGAGTGCGTTTCAAACCATCATCACCGGTGTGCGCGCTTATTCAACACGCCAGCGCTTGAAGCAACTACACCAGCGCTTGCTGGATTTTGTTGCGGCCGGCGGTACGCTGGTGGTGCAGTACAATGGTAATCGCGGCAATGTGATCGACAATATCGGGCCATACCCGATGCGGCTGAGCTTCGAGCGCGTCGATGAAGAAGACGCCCCTATCACTTTTGTCGCGCCGGATCATCCACTGCTGAACCGGCCAAATCGCATCACCCAGCAAGATTTCGAGGGTTGGGTGCATGATCGCGGTATTTACTTTGCCGACCAATATGACCCGCACTATCAAACCGTGCTTTCCAGCCACGATACCGGAAAAGCGCCTCTCGAAGGTGGCCTGTTGTATGCTAAATATGGCAAAGGCATTTTCATCTACACCGGCCTGTCCTTTTTCCGGCAATTGCCTGCCGGCGTACCCGGTGGTTACAGACTGCTGGTCAACCTGATCTCGGCGAAACAAGGAGAATAGACAATTAGTCTGTAGGCTGAAAGTTTTTAGAAGATTTCTACAGCCTGATAGTCTACAGCCTATCCACCTGTCTTCAAAACGATGTCAAAAAAAATAGATGTGCTGCTGGAGATGCTGCAGCATCCCCCGCACAATCACAACATTTTCAATCCGTGGTACGACAACGATCATGAGAATGACGGCGGGCCGCGTGCGCCGGAAATTCGCCGCTGGCAGTTGGATGCGTACCTGCGTACGCGCCTGCGCAGGGCGAAATATCTGCTGCTGGCGGAGGCCGTCGGCTATCAGGGCGGCCATTTCAGCGGCATCGCCATGACCTCCGAGCGCATTTTGCTGGGCCAGCTCGCCGACCGCGGTGTGCTGCCCGAGCATGTACTGCCGAATCGCAAGGCTCGGCAGACCAGCCACCCAGCCAAATTTGTCAATGGCTTTTCCGAGCCGACCGCTACCATTGTCTGGCAGGCGCTCATGCATTCCGGTCTCGATCCGGCGGAATTTGTGCTGTGGAATATTTTCCCCTGGCATCCGTTTCAGCCGGAAAAGGGTCTGCTCAGCAACCGCACACCAACCAATAGCGAGCTGCAGTCAGCCATCCCGATTGTGGAGTATGTGTTACGGACATTCAAAAAAGCCAAGATTGCCGCGGTGGGGCGAAAATCGGCAGGGATTTTGGAACAACTTGGGGTGCAGGCCACCGCCATGCGTCATCCGGCGCAGGGCGGCGCCACACTTTTCCGCCAGCAGTTTGCGGCGTGGGTGAGCACGTCTCAGGATAGATAGCGCGCTCCACGAACACATTCTATCCAGTTCATGCAATGGACTGCGTAGCTCTCCTCCCCGACATACTAATCTTTTTTTGACCACCAAAACAGCCAAAGCACTTGCTACAACGCCAACTGCCTGCAAGCTGCCGAAAACATACCGCGCACAAACATTCAGTAAGCGTAGTCTCTTGTGTTAATGTCGCCAGAATAGCACAGCATGCTTTCAACCAGCTTCACAGAAACTGATGGATGTCAACCTATTTTCAAAACCGCACGCCTGCTCAGCAACCGCAACACTGGCGCAATCTTCAATCAGCAGCTCTCGCTGAGGGCGTAAAAAAGTACTTTTTGATCATGAGCACCCAGACCGCGATGCCGATGACGAACAGAACCAGAAACAAAATCAGCACATCCAGTTGCGTTTTGACCACCAGGTCGCTCGATTTGAAATAGGGGGACAGGTACGCCGTGCGCAAAATATCCCGCATGATGGCCATAAAAACGACCACAATCCCGGTGATTCCCATCGCCCAAATGGCCGGTTTTCTCGGGTCTTCATTTCGAATGCCATTGGACATCACAAAGATGGACGCCAGCCCACCTAGGATGCTGATCAGCAGAGAAACGGTGCCCAACATGTTACCACCCATGAATTGCAGCATCAACTCCCGGGGAAGGCTGATCAAAAACCAGATGCCTACTAAAAACTGCACCATCGTGGCATACATAAACCATTTCCCGCCACGGACGATCAAAAAGCGGGCATAGTCCTGTTCTCTTTTCCAGCGAAAAAGTCCAATGATGATCAGAAGAAAAGAACCAATTGCGATCGACGCGACCAGGAAATGCAAAAATCGCGGGATCAGGGTTGTTTCAGACAGGTTCAAGTTCCAGCCGGACGGATCATGAAAATATTTCGCTGCCCAGGAAGAGGGCGTGTTCATCAAGGTAAAATTGTTGCTGTAGAAAAATCCCACCAGGAAGATGAAGAACACACTGATCAGCATTAGCCACCCTATGCTTCGGGATTTTTTATCCTTGTTGAATGAGACGATGTAGAATCCGTAATAAGCCAACACTAATAAAACCAGCACCAAAAACCATGGCCAGGCCATGATGATGGATGAAGTGTAAAGGAACTGGCCATAGAGCACTTGTACAAAAAGCAACGGCGCGATCCCGAGTGTAACCGTTGCCGCCAGCAGTGATGGGATTTTGGGGACAATGTCCTTGAACAAGCGTTGATCCTTGTCATTTTTCTGCCCAAAAAATCTGGTCCATACAGCAATAAGGCCACCACCAAACATGAAGTTCATCACCACTATATGGAGAATAAAGGTTAACACCAACAACACTTTAAAAAGCCAGAATGGCGCTGGAAGTGGCATGGGATCAATTGCAGGAATGATGATTTCCGTACCCATGATTCTTCTCCTCTATCTTGAATGTATATTTGCTATTTAAACTGTACCGGAATCCAGCGGGCTAAAGCTTCCCGTTCTGCGTCGCTGCCCTCGAAGGGCGGCATTTCCTCGCTCAGGGAATCCAGCCTGGTGATCAAATAGGATACCTCGGAGAAATCATATTTCCCCATGGAGACAAACATGGTATCACTCGCAGCATATTCATGGCAGTCGGCACAATTTGCTTCGAAAACGACTTCGCCGCTGATATCGATGTCCGTCACTTCAACATCTTCAGGCGCGACCGGCGCCAGTGTGGTCAGGTATGCTGCCAGCGTCTCTCTCTCCTCATCTGTTCCCGCAAATGGCGGCATGACCGCGTTGAACATATTTTCCAGAGATGAAATCCTGCGGGAAATTGCCGTTTGGCTCCATTTTTTCTCAACAAGCACCTTCCGGATGCCTCGATATCCGTCGATAGTATGGCAGCTTTGGCATTGAATCCTGAAAATCTCCATGCCTGCTGCCATTTGGTTCTCGCTCGTTATCTCCTTACTCTCGGCCCATTTGGCGACCGGAAGAAGTCCCTTTTGTTGTATGTTCTGAATCGACATGCCACCATCACCGGGAAACTGGTCTTTATAGATTGAATTTGCATACATATAATCATAGATGATATAAGGTTTGCGAATCGCTTCGCGGATAAATTCAAACGAACCCATGGTGCCAAAGGCCAGCAGGAAAATCAGCACACTCAAGGCAAAGGGCACTTTCTTTGGCTTGATTAATGTGAGCAGGGAAAAGAGAAAAGTGAGAGCGGAGAAAATCAGGATAGAATTGGCATATTGAGTCGCGGTGGGCATTTTCCCTCTGGCGCTTTCCCACACAACATCGGGAATGTTGCCGATGTACCACCAGGCAAAGATCGGAATGATGATGAAAGCGGGGATGATCCACTTCACACTCCATTTGACGATTTTACCCTTCAACTCCAGGTCCTTCTGGAGCGTACCGGTGATGAGCGCGTAGACTCCGGCCAGTGCAAAGGCAAAAGTCGTTCTCAACAGCAGGGACGGGAAATAGGTCGGATTAAAGAATCCCTGCCAGAAATTCTGCGTTTCCAGCCATTTCCCTGGCGTGAGCATGAAAGCTAAAATACCGTTGATCACCACCATGCTTAGATATGCTGCGATAAAGTAAATCCAGCCGAGCCAAAGGTGGGTTTTGCGATCCAGTTTATTCCAGCCGTACAGATAAAGCAAGGCAGCCGTGATTTCCAGGAAAAAGAAAATCCATTCAATTGCCCAACCCCAGACATAAGCGTGAATCAGAGCGCTGGTACCGGATGGATGGATCAGGCCAATGGTAAACCAGATGCCGACCCCTGAAATCGCGCCAAAAACCACTGTCACCAACACAAAAAACTTGGTGTGTCGCTTCAGCCAGTCCAACAGTGAAGCATCATCTTCCCGGTAGGCTTTTTTTTCGGTCAGCACCAGGAACAAGCCGCCTCCGATGGCGAAATGGGAGACAAACACATGGGTGATTGCTACAATAGCTATGAGCAATCCCGCACCAAAAGCAACATCCCAAACCGGGTAATTCATCTCGGCCTCCCTTCTTGAAGTATTTGATTGTGTATTTGAACACTGTATTTTGAGGAATGATATGAATTGAACTCGAGAACCAAACTGAGTTCAGGAAGGATTGTCGTGCAGATAATAAGCGGCTCATCTCTGAATCACTTTTAATCGAATTGTCCGGAGAGATTGCATGCATCGATATCTGAATTTTTCCAATACATGCGTGTTTGACACAAGTTATCGGCAGCTACGGAATTTGTCCACGAATATCAGGGAGCATTCTGCAACAACAGCATCTTTCTGCAAATGCATAGTCAAAATATTCCATCGCTGAAACCAGCAAAAGCTTTATCCATCCCCATAGCAGATTGGCAAAGCTGCAAAGAAAGTGCTTCTCTTGCAGCTTGCACAGTCTAAAACTCCCCTTACCGTACCAAATCCAGCATGTCACGGACGGCGCGTTCCATCCCCACCATCACGGCTTTGCTGACTATGGCGTGGCCAATGTTGATCTCTTCAACGGCCGCAATGCGGGCAATGTCGCCGACGTTTTGATACCCCAATCCGACGCCTGCACTGACGCCCAACCCGAGCTTGCTGGCGCCCATCGCGACCGCCCGGATGCGCTCGACTTCATCCATAATCTCATTGTAGTCGGTGCTTTTTGAATACACACCTGTGTAAATTTCGATGAAATCGACTTTGAGCTTGGCCGCGGCGCGAATTTGATGCACTGCCGGCTCGATCAGCAGATTGATGGCAAGGTTTTGTGTGCGCAGCATATCGACCACTTCCTGCAAATAATCGAGATGGGTGTTGGCATCGAGCGCAGTTTCGCCATGCTCCTCCTTCCAACGCTCCGGCACCAAGGTCACCATATCCGGCACCACCTCCAGCGCGACCTTGATGAGTTCTTCGGTTGGTGCGATCTGCAGATTGAAGTGGCTTTTCACAATTTCTTTTAGCAGGTAAACATCTTTTTCGGTAATATGGTTGCGGTCCTCACGCAGATGGCAAACGATGCCATCAGCACCAGCTTGTTCGATCAGCACCGACGCAGCTACCGGGTCCGGCAATTTGCTGCCTGCAGACTTGCGCAGCACCGCGATCTGATCAACCTTCACTCCCAATCTCGCCATTTCCTCTCCTCAGTTTCATTGGATCATCGGTGAAATTTCAGCTCATTATTGTGATTGTTCTTTTATCAGTTGGTTTACTTGGACAAACCGGAAGCCCTGCTCACTCAGCACCGGCATCACTTTGTGCAAAACAGCCAATGTATTTGGCCGCGGGTGGCCAATAGCGATGGCATGGCCATTTTTTGCCGCAACATCTGCCAATGCAAACATTTTTTTCTCGATTTCTTCGACTTCATCGACCGGATCAAGGAACAAATCATTCTCAAGCGCCGGCACATGCCGTTTTCGCGCCATCGCATAAGCGATGGATTCGGTGGAAGTACGGCTATCGATGAAGAAGTAATCGTCCTTGCGCAATGCTTTGAATGCGGCATCCAGCAGCAGGCTATCTGTTGTGGCTTTGGAGCCCATATGATTGTTGATACCCTTGGCGAACGGTACAGCCTTCACGGCTTTTTCGATGCGCTTGCTGATTTCTTTTGGTTCATATTTGGTCAGCAAGGTAAATTCGCCATCTTCCACCGGGCCTTGTTGTGGCTCCATCGGAATGTGAATCATCACAGCCTTGTCCATTTTGCCCAGCAACTCGGCAATTTCTACCGAATACGATAGGCCCGGAATAATCGAATAGGTAATCTCGAAAGGCAAATCGATAAGTGCCTGCACAGTCTCGTTGCGATGGTAGCCAAAATCATCGATAATGATGGCAATTTCCGCGTTGGTGCGGTGCAAGGTGGTATCCGGAATGAACCAGATGTTGCGAAGTTGCTCATTTTCAAGGGTAAAGGCAAGCGACATTTTACCGGTTGATTCGGCTTTGCCTTGTTCAATTTTTCCACCTTTTTCAGCAATCACACGCGACAATTTTTGATAAATGAGCAGGGGGTGCATTTCAGCCGGCAGCCGGACATTGAGCGTTTTGCCTTGCTGCGATATCCAGCTTGACGAAATGCCATAGCTGTTGAGTGTGGCTTTCACGTCGATTGCGGGAACCGTGACTTTACGAGTGCCATTGCGCGAGGCGAGACTCGGCAAACCCACTTCGAGCACGTAGCCCGTCACCACAAGAATCGACAGAAAGATAGCGAGGGTCGAAACCAGCCGTGAAAAGAAACTTTTGCGAGGTGGCGTTTTTTTACGTGTTCTTTTCTTTGTCATAAAATTGATATTTAGTTTCCGTAAACAGCCTTTAGCGTACTCCACGTCGGCTCATCGCCGACAGCCACATCTTCCCACCGGTAGATTGCCCAATCGCCAAAAGAGTCGACGCCCATATTAAAGCGTGCCTGGCCGGCAACCACGGCCGGGACGCCTTTATCTTGTTGTGTGTGCTTGACGGTCAGAGTGTAATTTTCGACGAACAGGGCGGAATCAGCAAACTGTGTGGATTGCACAACTTGCAGATTTAATATATGCAGCGAATCTGGAGGAATAAGTGCCCGGAGTTGGCTGAAGTAACTTTTTTCGTTATCCTTTGTCCAGCGCTCGAACAAACCCGGATTTTCTGAAGCGACGCCGGCATCCGCAATGAACCGAAATCCTTGCGGCAAGCGGGTGGAATCTCCGAGGCAACGCAAATAGTTTTCCAGGTTTTGTTCCAAAATGGCATTGCGCAAGTTGATCAATACCACCTCCGGCGTTCTGGGTGGAATAAAGGACAGGCTCCCTTCACTCGGTGCTTCAGGTTCACGGGTCGCAAATGGATTGGTACATGCGCAAAGAAGCGCACATACAGCAATGGGGAACTTTATCAAATAGCGGCTTCGTTTGAGCCTGACCATAAAAGCGATACGATTTATTTTAACAGAAATTCAAAAAAGCACGGACTTGAAATTTTGGGCCGCATGCGGTCGAAGAGGTATGTTTTGAACACCATTCAATATCTCTACAATCCTGTTTCGACTGCATTTTCTACAAAGACCACAACCTTCCATCACGTTCGAATTAACTGTTAATATATCGTATTCTCAATACGTTAGCAAGGAAAAACGGGCATGTGCAACAATCGCTCTTAGCGCATGTAGATCATTTTGCGAACAGCAGTAAATGACCCGGCTTGCATTTTGGTAAAATAAACTCCTGATGCCACAGCTTTACCGTTGCCGTCCATGCCACCCCAGTGTTCCTCATAGCTGCCTGTTGCAAGCTCCTGATCCAGCAGAGTGGTGACTTGCTGGCCATCGATTGTGTAAATTTCCAGCGTGACATGCGCTTTGTGGGGTACGGAAAAAGGAATGACGGTGCCGGCGTTGAACGGATTCGGATAATTTTGCTGCAACTCAAAATGCTCCGGAACACCACTTTCCGTTTCGGTTGCTACCGCAGAAGCCACTGTAAAATCATCGAGACTACGTGGCATGAGCTGATAGCCACTATTGTATGGCGCTGTACCATCGAACTGCGTTACAATACCGGTGATATTGACGACACCTTGCAGGGCTGCCGTGCCGGCTATATCCGTGTCGCCATCGATGCGCATGACACAGGAACCGGAGCCATCATCGATGGAAAGATTGGCATTGGCGCCTGTTGGTGGAAATCGTCCAGTGATGGTCGCTCCGACAATGGTCACCAGTTGTCCTTCGAATTGTTCGCCATCCTGGGCGAGCTGGCCTGTGGAGGCTTGCAGGGGCGCCGGGAACGGCTTAAGCCCGAGACGCGTGACCGAGTATGGGATGATTTGGGATAGGCCATTAAAAGTGTTGATCGTGCCGGTCACCTCGAATTCGAATGCGAACGCTGGAATGACTTTGCCGACAAAAAGCGAACCAAAGACGGCAATACCGCCTGTATCATCTTGAATATAGCCGGGACCGCTGCTGCCGAACTGTGGCCCGGCAGTGGCTACACCGCGGACCGTCACATTGGTTTCGCCGAGCCTGCGCGGCAAGCCATTTGCGATATTCTCATGCAAATCTGCGATCGCAACCGCCTCGACCTCTGGAGCTGTGTACTGACCAGGCGAATTGATCCATATAGGGCTGGACCAGAGAAAATCACCATCTTCCTGCACTAATTTGACGAAATAATAGCTTTCGCCAAAACTTGCAGAGTCGCTCGTGTCCCAGGTAAAATCGGTGCTGCGTGGCTCGAAACGCCGGATAAGCAGGCCATTTTTATACAATTGTGCCGATAGAAATGGGCTTTCGGCGTGGGCCGAGACAGTGAATTTCACGGCATTGTCATCGTTCTCAAACTGCTCGCCCATCCAGTGGTCATCTGCTGTAAATTCAGTCAGATACATGCGATCACTGGCAGGACTGGCTTCGAATGCAAAGGTTCTATGATTCTGATAGGCTTCTAAAATGTGTGTTTTGGTCAGGCTATCTGCCAAGATACCGGTCAGGTAAATATCGCCGGCCGTGGAGATGTTGTCGCCGTAGCGGCTGGCATGGTTGTCCTGATCGCCGACGGCACCGAGATGCCAGCCATTTTTAAGCGCCAATAGATAATAATACTCATAATCTGAGGAGCGTCGGCCATTGATGACCTCCAACGCTTTGATTTGCAAATCGACCGGCTGAAAATACGCCAGATCATTGAAATTGCTGTTACCATTCTCGGTCGTCGGATGGTTGAATTGCGCCAACAATTCATTGTCAATTAAAAACTGATAAGCAGACTGCAAATTATAGCGGGTATCGTTATCGCTGATATTGTCGGCACGCATCAACGGTTCAAAAATGTTCATATGGCCATAGCCCGAGCTGCCGAGGCTGCCCAGCTCCTGCCCAGCGATCGCAACGAATTGGCTGTCCTGATTGTCATACAACTGCGAAGCCGCCCGCACTAACTGATAGTTGCTTTCGGACAGGCCATTGGTGTGATCCGTGATCGCCATAAAATCGATTTTCGCGACATTTTTCGCATATGCATAGGCTGCGGCAGGGGTTTTCGCACCGGATTGCGCATCCCATGAAAAGATAGAATGCTGGTGCAGATCACCAAAATAGACCTGATAATTTTGTGCGTTCACCGTCGCTGCCAGAGCAAGGCTGACAATGATGATGAACTTACGAGCAGCTAACTGAGCTAATTTCATGAAGAAATCTCTCCAATATCATTTGAGAATTCTACGCAACCATTTTCTAATGCATTTCGACGATAATCAATCGAGCATTTTTTCAATCACGGTGCGGCCCTCTGTGGCTTCCTGCAGGCCAAAGAGGGCACCGATAGTTGCAAACAAATCGGTGGATTGCAGATAGCCGATATTTCCATTCGCCGCAATGCCAGGGCCGGCCGCGATGAAACCTGCCAGCATCTCCGGTTTGTTCGGCAAATAGCCGTGGGTGGATTTGCTTGATGCGGGGATTGTCAATTCGCCTTGCGAGCTACTGCCAAACGCATAGCCAGGTTTTGCCTCAAACATGACCTCGGCATTCGGATCCCCTCCCAAGGAATCGATTTGCGCGCGGTAAAATACAGACTCGATGCCCTGATGCCGTGCAAGGCTATCCGCAATGTTCAACACAGCAGCGCGGGCGTTGGCATCGCTTGTATCTCGCAGAATGATAGAGCAAGCCCCACCAGCAGGTACGATCATCGCACGCCAATTGGTTGAATTGGATGCTGGCTCAAGTAAACCGGCCTCGGCAAGCAAAACACCGGGATTGATTTGCCAGGAAATATCCGCGTGGCCGTGATCGGAAACGATCATAAAAATTGTGCGCTCAAAAATGCCGGCATCGCGCGCCGCCTGAACAATGCGGCCGATCTGTTTGTCCTGCATTTCAGCCGTCGCATTGGCTTCCGGGGAAAACTTGCCATGCAAATGCTGCAAATAGTCAAAATGCGAATAATGCAACAGCAGCAGATTAGGGCGGTATTTTTTAAGCAGATAAATGGCAGCATCGGTTTTAACGGTATCGCTCTCAAAGTACTTCTCGAGTGGCGCGCCGATATAGGCACGCAGACTATCAATCAAGCCGGGTGTTGAGACCTGCAATTGTTTTTGCAGACGCACTGCATCGTTGCCCTTGTCAGCATCCCACCACACTTCCGGAATCAGCCAGTCAATCGGCTCTTCAACCGTTACCGGCCAAAAGACCGCAGCACTGGAAAGTCCGTTGCGTCTAAATATTCGCCAAATCGGTGTGCTTTGATAGAAATTGCCAGAGACGACAGGCCTGCGTTCACCATCAAAATAGTAGCTGTTTGCATAAATGCCATGCTCTTTCGGCAAAACGCCGGTTGCCATCGATGCGTGCGCAGGGTAGGTTAACGAAGGATAGACCGACTGCATGCCGTCGCTATAAACGCCGCGCGACATGAGCTCGCGCAAATTCGGCAGCGCCAGACCATGCTTTTCTGCTTCGAGGTAATATGCCGGCGGCAGCCCGTCCATGGAAATGATGACAAGATGCTGCTTGTCCGCAGGATGTTTTTCGCAAGATAGCAACGGCAACAACATGAAAATCAGTATGCTGATGCCCAACATGCGTCGCCAGCCATTCCCTTGTTCGGCAAAAATGAATTGAGTTGAATGTAAAAAAAAACTAATCAGTTGACATCACCACAGATTTGGTTTCCATGTAATAATCGAGCGCTTCATCGCCGTGCTCCTTGCCGAGGCCGCTTTGTTTTGCTCCGCCAAATGGCATTTCATCGAAAATGGTTTGAGCCGAATTCACCCAGGTATACCCGGCTTCGAGACGCTCTGCCGCTTCGTTGGCGCGTTTGAGGTCACGCGTCCAAATTGAAGAGCCGAGACCATATATCGAGTTGTTGGCTTTTTCCAGTGCTTCTTCAAAATCGCGCACACGGATAATCGGCAGTGCCGGCCCGAACACCTCTTCGGTCAGCATGCGCGAAGACGCATCAACATCGGTAACCAACGTCGGCAAATAAAAGTGCCCCTTGGCGTATTCCGCGCCATCCGGGCGGCTACCACCGATCAGTACTCGCGCCCCCTTGTCGACGGCGTCCTGTACCTGCGACTCAACTTCATCCCGCTGGTTGGCCGAATGCAGCGGGCCGATAATCGTACCCGGCGTCAGGCCGTTGCCAATACGGAGTTTCTTGACTTTTTCAACCAGCTTTTCGATGAAGTCATCGGCAATGCTGTCGAAAAGGTACAATCGCTTGATCGCCAAACATGCCTGTCCGCAGTTAAAAAAGCGCCCGACCGAGGCTGCGCTTACGGCACGATCGATGTCAGCATCATCACAAACAATCATCGGATCGCTGCCGCCGAGCTCGAGTGTAACTCGTTTGACCGTGTCTGCAGCGAGGCGCATAACCTGCTTGCCGACAGGTGTTGAGCCGGTAAATCCCACCTTGGCTACCTGAGGGTGCAATACGATTTCCTCGCCGACTTCATTGCCTGTGCCCGGCACACAATTGAGCACACCTTTGGGCAAACCAGCGTGCTGGAATAGCTCGATACATTTTGTGGCCGTCACCGGCGTGGTGTTGGCAGGCTTGACCACAAACGTGTTGCCGGCCAGCAGTCCCGGCGCGATTTTATTCCCCATCAGCGCCACAGGAAAATTCCATGGTACAATCGCACCACACACACCAAGCGGTTTTTTGATAATCATACCGTATTTGTTTTTATCGAGCAGCGGTACATAGCCCCCTCTTACGCTTTTCGCCAGGCCGGCATAATGTTCGATCGTATGAACAAAGCGCCGGATTTCCAGCATGCCCTCCCGCATTGGCTTGCCTTGCTCTTTCACCAGCGATGTTGCAAGCTCCTTCTCATTTTCCTTGATCAAATGAGCGGCTTTAAAGAGTATTTCGCCACGCTGCGAAAAGGGCATCCTGGACCAGGATGCAAATGCCTCGCGCGCGACTTCCACAGCCATACGCACGTCATCTTTTGTGCTCATCACAACCTGTTCCACCACCTCGCCTGTTGCGGGATTGCATATATTATCGATATGGGTAGATTTCGATTGGATATATTCACCATTGATAAACATGTTGATCATTGCGGAATAGCCTCCAAATTCGGCAGTGGAAATCGTGACTCTAAGTGTTGCTGTGAAAGCCTGGGCTTTTTGGGTGTGTAATTTAAGAAACAAACGACGAAACCCAAGCATTTTCTGGCAAGGTGCCACTGTTGCTCGCAGGCAAAAAAAAGCCCAATCACTTCATATTGAAACGATTGGGCGCATGGATCGAGTTGCAATTTTAATTGGCATGAGCCTTGGCTTCGACACGCACACCGCTGCTTTCAAGTGCTTTCATCGCTCTTTCGTAAGCAGCCATTGCAGAGTCCACTTTGACTTCGCGCATGTATTTCATGGCTTCGAGCTGTTTTAACGACAGCAGTGCCTTAACGTTCGCACGTTCAGCATCCTTCATCTCGGCTTTGCGCTGCATCATCTGTTCAAGCGAGATCAATTCCATTCGGACGCGCCGCATTTCGCGTGCGACTTCCTGCTGCAAATCTTTCTCCCAATGCACCATTTTGCCCTTTTCAAGCTGTTCAATTTCCATACTCAGATTTCGGATTGCTTCGCGTTTCAGGCGCATTTTAACAGTCGGGTCGATGGCGATCTTCAAGCCGTTATCGTTGCGAAAGCGCAAATATCTGCTCAGCTCCTTTGCATCATCGCCGCTGCTTCTGGCTATCGACCGCTGCAATTTCTCGTTAAACTCGCACATCGATTTCAGGCGCTCTCCTACCTCAACAAGTTGGTCGGGGCGAACAGGTCTCGGTACGGGTGGCATTACATGCACAACAGGAACGTTCGGTATCTCCGGAATAGCAATATCCGGGATATCGGCATTCGCGATGACGGCAGTATCCGGCATCGTATACACTTTGAACTCATAGTCGTATTTGGCAGAATCGTTTTTAAATTCAATTTGGGGAATTTCGTTCAAGTACAAAATGGCTTGTACCTGATCTGGATTGAGCTTGGCATTGCTCTGACTCAAGTTCAAAATATTCGCAGCAACTGTCTCAACCTTTTCTGGTGCAACTTGCTGATCGCGGACGTCATTGCTAAACTTTGCGTACATTTCCTTGATCGCGCCGCGATCTTTTTCGTTTGGCACCATCGCCAGCAATTTGTCGCCAAGTAGGTCAAGCGAGTAACCTAAAACGTCTTCTTTATAATTATTGTAAAGCCAAATGCCGCCGGTCACCACCACCAGCAACACGACGTACACCCCGATATCTTTTATCATTTGACGCATGACGACAACTCCTCACAGTAAAAACATCCTGATCTGTATCAAGTAAGACGTTTTGAATCCGCATTTGGTTTATCACTTTTTTAAAATCGCAACTCGGTACCAATGCTTACTTCAAATCCACTCAGATCCGTTTCGTTCAGCAAGCTGCCCGAATAAAGCATCAATCGCACGGGAATTGTTAAAAGCCGCGAAACTGCAATCTCCGGCATTATCCCAAGTCCTAAAAGCTTTGCCCCCGAGAAGGGCGAACTGGTTTCTTCGAAAAAGCGTCCTTCCGCCAGGATACGGAAATGCAGATTTCGCCGGAAACGCATGCGATAGTGCGCCATAAACTCGAATTGATTCGGGGTGGTCTTTTCGCTCTCTTCAACCAAAGCGCCGGCCTGCACCAGCTGATTTTTGGCTCGAGAGCGATAGCTGGCAAAAAACCATAATTCATTGAAGTCAAAAAATTTGCGAAATTGCAGATTAAAAGTCAGTTTATTGCCAGAGTTAAAAATCTCAAAACCAGCGATTTTATCGGCGCGGTAGCTGGAAAAGGTCAAATCCGTGCTGAGCGTGGCTGTTGGTGTAAGGCGGAAATCCATGCCAGCGGTAGCAAGCATTTCATCTCCGGGCTCGTACTCGCCCGGGAAAACTGCCAGCGGCTTGAAGGCATTGCGGCGTTGGTAGGTGGCGCCGAGCCCGGCCACCACATTATCGCTCAGCGGAATGGCCCAGGTGATTCCGGGCGCAAAGCCAAAACCCTCGCCAAAATTCGGCACACGAAAGCGAAACACAGAGTAACTGATCAGACTGGAGCTGATAAACTCATCAACTGTCAGCTCCTTTTTACCACTCGGCAAATTAATACCCAAGCTCAAAAACAGATTGGCTTTCTCGATGTGATAGGTGAGCATCAATTGCGTATCGGTGAAACTGCCTATGCCCGGAACGTCGTCGCCCGAGACATTGGCACGGTTGGCGTGCAGCGAAAGATTGAAATTGTAGCCGAAGGGCAAATAGAGAAAAACCGGTGTGCTGATTTCATCCACGCTGCGATTATCTGCGATATCCCAGGTTTGGTAATAAGACGACAGGCTGAAGATGCGAGTTTGCTGCACATCCTGCAGCGACTCCTGCGCCCATATTGATGCGAAACTGCTAATAATCAAAATGATTATGAGGAACACCCTCATGGCTTCTCCTGCTCTCTTGTTGAATCAACCGCCTGGAATAGCTGGCTTGTTTGTTTGCATTCCATTTTTTCCATCATTCAAAAAGGAAACCTTTGAACCTAACGCACCAATAGCATTTTGCGCGATGAAACGAGATTGCCGGCACGCAGCCGATAGAGATAAATCCCGCTCGGCACGGCTTGGCCGTCAGCACTGCGGCCATCCCATTTTACCAAATGCTCACCGGCTGATTGTCTGGTTTGCACCAACACCGCGACTTCCCTGCCCATGCGATCAAAAACTGTCAACTCAACTTCGCCTGCTTCGGAAAGTTGGTAACGGATCACGGTTTCCGGATTGAACGGATTGGGATAGTTTTGCTGCAATTCAAAGGCTGTCGGCACCAGCGGAATGTCACCAACTGCATCGCCGGCTGCTTTCTCGGTGCCGATCACAATTTTATACAGCCTTCCGTCCTTGGCAGCGTCGCTCGCAACACGAAACATGCCATTCTGAAGCGGCACAATCGCTTCCTTCTGCATGTCAAACACAAAAATGCCGAACTCATCCGGCAAGGCACCGATTTTCCGCAACGAAACAAGAATATCACTTTTCAACGAGTTCGCATCGATCCGCACATCCCAAGAGCTGCCTTCGGTATTGTTATCGCGAAAATTGCCGGCAAACTGATCGCCATTTTCAATGATCGAGATGCTTAGCTCATCCGAAATCGCCGGAGCATCGAAGAAATCGAAATCATCCAATCCAGCTTTTGCGCCATCGCGGAAACCGATAAAATTCTGTGTGTCACGGAACGATTCTCCAGCAGCTTGAGCGCTAATTTGCAGGACAAACTCTCGCGAACTGATGTCCGTGAGGGCGCGTGAGGCCATTTTGCCCTGCCGGGTGGTGGCGATCTCTGCCTCGACCGGTGGAATCGTCAAAATCGTCGGTGTCAGGCTCAAATTGAAGACAAAGTAACCCTGCCATGGCTCCAGCACCGGCACATCGAATTGATATTCATCACCGTCGAAAAAGACTGGATTTTGTACTGCGCCATCCGCTGAAACAGCGTCCCAGGATACCGGGAACGCGAAAGGACAGGCAATTTGGTTCCAGCCCGGGCGCAGGGTGATTTGGTACGGCGCCGCTGCGCTGACTGAGGTCGCATTGTCAACGTCGAAATTGACAGCTTCGCGGGTGATCAGCCAAAATGCCGTTCCCGGCGTAAATTCCGCCTCGATCTCGGAGTATTCCCGGTAGCCCAATCGCTCCCATCGGAACAAGCGCCACGCTCGCGGGAAAGTCTCGTAGCGGCCCAAATCGTCGAAAAGTACGGAATCGATAGCGGATTGCGCCAAAGTCATCGGCACGGAAATCATTCGGAATTTTTCCGCTGTTGGTGTACTCGCTGCTGCGAGACGGCTGATACGGGCCGGTATAAAACGCGGATTGTTTTGTGGATCGATCGGTGGCAGAGTAATGGTTGTCTCGCCGTCGGTGATTTCAATGTAATACTGTACGCCGCGTTCGGTCACCGCCGACGGTGGGATGGTCACGTTCAAAGAGCTGCCGCTGACATTGATCGGTTCACTTTCATAGGTACTTCGCCCGGCTGAGCGGTAGAAAAGCTGGCCGCTGACTGCTGTGAACGCCTGCGGTGGCATAACGTCGATGACCAAACTCTCACCAACCCGGGTTTGCTCCGGCTCGACCACTGCAATCTCGCCATATTCGGTTATTTTTTCTGTGATTGCCAGGAATTGTTTAGCGACAAAAGCGCCCAGTGTTTCTTTTCCACCGGATGGCCATTCGATGATCAGCGCACTGGCAGTCTGCGCCGTTCCGAGTCCGAAAAATGCTTGCGCGCTATTTTGTCCACCGAATCCACCGCCAGTTTGCGCCGCGATTTCGCGGAATTGCGAAACAGGCTGCCCGTCTATACTCGTTTGCAAGGTGATCTTTGCACCAATCGCTGATCGGTTTGATTTCGACCCGATAAGCTGAATGCTGATCCAGTTGTTATTGTGACCGTTATTCCGGTAGAGAAAATTCCGCCCATTGTTGGCAATCGCAAAATCGAGATCGCCATCGTTGTCAAAATCAGCTGTGCTCACGCCATTCGCCAGCACCGATGCTGCTAAGTTGTTTGGCAATATCTGTGGCTCAAAAGCGCCATTGCCCAGGTTCAGAAACAGCACATTGTTTCCGACTTCACTATCATTTCCCGCGACCACCAAATCGAGATCGCCATCGCCGTCAAAATCCCCCCATGCACTGCCGGTATTGAACGCGAACGTGCCGGTGAAGCCGCTATCGTTCATTTTGCTAAAACTGCCATCGCCATTATTCTGATAGAAAAAGTTGGACGCAGCATCGTGATTGGTCACGATCAAGTCGAGATCGCCATCGTTGTCAAAATCGCCCCAGCTGGCACCGCGTGACGATCCCCCTTCTGTCGAAATCATCACGTCGGCCAATTTTGTAAAACCGCCATCGCCGTTGTTGCGATAAAGTGTGTTATTGGCTCCAGCGCCATTGAGCACAAAAAGATCAACATCACCATCTCTGTCATAATCCGCCCAGGTGCATCCAAATGAGTCGGCACCATCCGTTACGACTTCGCCGGTGGTGATTTTTGCAAAACGTATAGAATCAGCAGAGCTGGTATTCCGATACAGGAAATTACCGCCTTGCTGATTTGCCACGAACAAATCGAGCATGCCATCGTGATCGAAATCTGCCCAACTGGCCGCCACGGAAAAGCCTCCGTCTGTCACGATCGCGCCATACAGGACTCTCGTAAAACTGCCATCGCCGTTGTTGATGTACAAAGCATTATCCGCAGCGCTGAAGCTGGCAATCAAGAAATCGCTATTGGATACATCCGCATTGGCAATAAACACATCGGCATCGCCATCGTTGTCGATATCGCCCCAGGAGGCCGCAAAGGATTGCATCACATCGCTGGTAAGGGCTCCCGCATCTGCTAAGCTGAAATTTCCTGCACCATCGTTCTCAAAAAGCTGATTCGGCACATCAGCATCGCCGGTCGTGAAAAACAGATCGAAATCACCGTCAAGGTCGAAATCGACCCAACTGCTGCTGGTGGAATTGTACGATTCTGCAACAACCGGCCCTTCAACGATTTGGGTAAACATGTCGAATGGCTGCACGCCGGTGCCGTGCAATTGCACTCTATCCGGGCTTGATGGCGCGTTGCTGGTGACGGTCAGATCGGCGATGCGCTGCCCCGATGCTGACGGCTGAAACGCGATGGTCAGGTTTGCGCTCTCTCCGGGCTGCAGCGAGATGGTGCTGCCCGTATCCTGTAAAATAAAATCCGTGCTATTGGCGCCTGCGATTGCAATAGCCGCAACAGAAAGTGTGGTGCCACCGTCGTTTGTCAGCGTAACTGTGCGCAGGCTTTCTTTGCCAAGCCCCATCTCGCCAAATTCGACGGTCTGCGGTGTCAACGTCAGGGCGGGTTCGACCGTCATGCCTCTGCCTTGCAATTGCACAGTGTCGGGGCTTGAGGGTGCATTGCTCACGATCACCAGTTCAGCGACACGCTCACCTGCCGCTAATGGCTGGAACGCAACCTGCAAATTGGCGCTTTCGCCAGGTTGCAGCGTGATGGGGCTGCTGGTATCTTGCAAAACGAAATCTGTGCTATGGGTGCCAGCAATGACAATGGAACTGACAACCGCCGCAGCTTCGCCGACGTTTGCGAGATTGATGGTGCGCAAGACCGAATCCCCAAGCTGTGTTGCGCCAAAGTCGATCGCTTGCGGCGTCAGCATCAAGGCAGGTTCGACCATCATGCCTCTGCCTTGCAATTGCACGGTGTCCGGGCTTGATGGTGCATTGCTGACAATCACCAGTCCTGCGATGCGCTCACCTGCCACTAATGGCTGGAACGCAACCTGCAAATTGGCGCTTTCGCCTGCTTGCAGCGTGATGGGGCTGCTGGTATCTTGCAAAACGAAATCTGTGCTATGGGTACCAGCAATTGCGATGGAACTGACAACGGCCGCAGCTTCGCCAACATTTGCGAGTTTGATGGTGCGCAAGACCGAATCCCCAAGCTGTGTTGCGCCAAAATCGACCGTTTGTGGCGTCAGCATCAAGGCAGGTTCAACGACCACGCCTGTGCCACGCAATTGCACCAAATCCGGGCTCGTAGGCGCGTTGCTGGTGACGGTCAACTCAGACACACGCTCGCCTGCGGCTGATGGCTGGAACGCAACCTGTAAATTAGAGCTTTCGCCAGGTTGCAGCGTGATTGGGCTGCTGGTATCTTGCAAAACGAAATCTGTATTGTGCGCGCCAGTGACCGCAACCGTAGTTACCGAAACCGGAATGCTGCCAGTGTTTGCTAAAGCAATGGTACGCAAAACTCGTTCTCCGAGCTGTGTTGCGCCAAAATCGACCGTTTGTGGCGTCAATGTCAGGTTTGGCGCTACCGTCACAAATGAGTAATCGTTCGCGCCAATTTCGGTCTGGAAACGCAGCGCATCATTGATTTGCAAGCCGTTTACCGTGGTAAAATCACCGTTGAGTGAGCCAAATCCAATCAATGCAAATCGATTGTCTGGCGCGGGCACAAAGCCATTGAGCAGCAGAATATCCAACCTGCCAGCCAAATTGGTAACACCACTGATGGACACACGATCAAAACTGCTTTCACTGCCGATTTCCATTTCGAGCAAACCGGACTCGCTCTGCGTGTAGTCACCACGTACTTCCAACAAGCCGATATCCGCGCCGGGCTGAAATTGCCCTCCCATCACCAGATTTGCCGCAATCAGTCCTGCACCGCGCAATGCACCGCCGGATATTTCAATGCTGCCAGCGGATTCGATGCTGCCGCCAGCGAGAATCGTCGCACCAGAATTCTGCTTCATTCCGCTCGGGATGCGCAGAATGCCATTTTGCACGTCGATCTGACCACTGTTTTGCAAATCGAGATCGAGCGCGGCTTGTGCGCCATTTGCAGAGAAAGTGATCTTGCCGCGGTTTACCAGACTGGTAGTGCTGCCAGGATCAGGATTGCCATTCCATTGCAGCGTGCCTTCGATCTGGAACACACCGTTCGCAGCGTTCAGCAGGCTTGCACCACTACCGCTTTGTAGAGAGAAAGTATCGGCAACACGCACAATTCCACTATTTTTGAGCGCAAAACCATTCTGCCAAAACTTGTCCGCCGTGGTTTCTAAATCAACCGCGCCACTGTTCTCGAGCGTATCTTGGGCGGAAATGGCGCCACCCTGCCAGGTGATCGTCCCCAGATTTTCAAGCCTGCCAGCGAAAGAAAGTACACTCTGTACCGTGACAAGCAGCTCAGCTTGTGGTTGAATTTTGGCAGCGCCGCCGATGGCAAGCGTCTGGTTGTTGGTCGACAAAATTTGCCTTCCGGTCGCTGGCGCATCAAGCGCGCCCAGTTCGAGGTGCTGCACTGTGGCCGGAATATCCAATGTGACGGTGTAGTCTCCAGCTTGCGTTATGAAAACACGATCGAGTGCTGTGGGCACTGTATTTGTGCTCCAGTTGCCCGGCTCACTCCAATTTCCGGATAGCGCCGCGTTCCAGAAAACATCCTGCGCGCCAAGTGGCAGTGCATTCACAAAAACACCTTGACCATCTATGCCGGCAAAAATCTGGTTTTGGCTATCGATCGTGAGCGACAACACGGCCGCGGCAGGCAATCCATCACTGAATAACTGCCATGAACGGCCGTTGTCTGCGGAAACAAACACGCCCTGATTTTCTGCCAGCGCCAACAGCACACCGTTTTTTGCAGTCACCATTTTGTTGATGGTCGTGCGCTGCGCAATCGCTCCAATGCCAGACCAACTTTGGCCGTCATCAAGTGACGAGAATAGCGCCCCGCTTGCGCTGACCGCCAGCAGTTCGCCCCCCAACCTCTGAGCCATGGCCGTGATGCGTGTGCCTTCCACGCCATTGGTGACCGGTAGCCAGGATTGGCCGCTATCCGAGGAGCGCAGCATGCGGGCAGCGCTGGTCGTCACAAAAAGGATGTCCTTTGCGCTCACAAACAGCTCGACAATCAACTCATCCGCCAAACCAATGTTCACCAAGCTCCAACTCGAACCGTTATCCTGAGAGAGGTAAAGGTTATCACCGGCCGCCCATAATTCGCCTTTGGTGTTCTGGGCAAGCTTTTGTATTGCGGGCGCGTTTTCCAGGCCCTTGGTGAACTGTACCCAGGTGTCGCCATCATTGCTTGAACGAAAAATTCCGGCCCCAAACGCGTCCACCGCCACTAAAACGGCACCCTGACTCTGAGGATCAAAGAGCATATCGTTGACAGGACCGATATCGAGACCGCGGGTTAACCAGGTCCACGTACCACCGCTATCGCGCGAACGAAAAATGCCGTTGCCCCGGGTGCCGGCCAAAATACTGCCCCGGTCTGTAGTCAATAGCGCACTGACCCTGGTATTGGTCAGCCCGTTATTGGCGACTTCCCAGCTTTTACCACCGTCAGTCGAGCGATAAACACCGAGACTGGCAGTCGCAGCTGCGCTTGCGCCACCTGTACCGACAAAAAGCTCACCATTGATTCCTTTGGCAATCGCTAAAATCGAATTGCTGGTCAAGCCCTTATCTGTCAGCACCCAGTTCGTGCCAAAATCGGTTGACTGGTACAGGCCGCCGCCATCTGTGCCGGCATAAATTTCACCTTGTACTCCGACGGCAAGAGCCTGAACGACCGGCACAGCCAGGCCAGTGTTCGCAGGCACCCAATTCAAGCCATTGTCTCGCGAGAGGTAAATGCCTTCAGCCGTTCCCGCAAAAATAAAATTGTCGCCAGCAAACGTGATGGACGTTGCTCCGAATCCGCTATCGATTTGCTCCCACTTGCCTCCCTGGTCGGCACTGCGAAACAAGCCTGCTTGCGGAATACCGGCCAGCAGCTCCAAAGTGAACGGATTGACAGCAAGCGCTTCAACAGCGATGTCGTTCGGCAAGCCAGCAGTAGCTGGTCCCCACGAATCACCGTTATCTGTCGAGCGCAGCACACCGTTGCCGGTACCGAGATAAATATTCTGAGATTCCGGTTCAATTGCTATGGCAAGAACGGAAAATTGTGCACCAATCAGTCCGGTATTGACCGGTTGCCAACTCTGGCCGGCATCGGATGATCGGAAAACACCGCCGCCATTTGTGCCGGCAAAAATCTGATCTTCGATATTGACCGCCAAAGCGCGGATATCCAGACTCGCCAAACCGCTGGCCGCAGCTTGCCAATTCGTGCCAGCATCTTCCGATCGAAAAATGCCCGCCCCTTGAGTGCCGGCAAACAGCTGTCCCTTGGCATTGCTGACAATCGTCTGAACCGTACCACCATATGGCCCTTGCGTCGGTTTCCATGGATTTTGCGCCATAACGGTGCTATTTAGCAACAAGCAAATTAAGCTCATAAATGAAAGAGCTGCAAATTTTTGAAATTTTAACTGGTTCATCATATTTTGTTGTGGTGTTATTTTCTTCCTGAAGTCACCGACTCACGAACGGGCGGCGGCGGCGGTTCCGGCAAATCTTCCAGGCCGGCGGAGGATGCTTCCTCAACTGTTTTGCGCTTGTCAATGCCGAGCAGAATGGCAGCGCCGATGTTCTCTCCCAAATGGCGAAGACGTGCTTCCACAAGGGCTTCCTTGCTGGCACGCAAAAAACGCTCTCGCCGCATGGTCGCGGCCAGCACATCTTCGCGTCGGCTGCGCATCTCGCTTGCTGCATTGGTTATTTCCAGCTTTTCGGCAGCCGTTTGAAACGCAGGATCGATTTGTGTGGCTTGCTGAAATGAACGGAATGCCGCGATGTACAAGCCGTTGCTTTCCTGTTGGAGACCACGACAAAACATCAAAAATGCCTGCAAATTGCGGGTGGGGACACGCAGGATTTCTTCCTGCTCTTCCTGTGTCAACTCGATACCCATTTGGTCGAGAATGCCAAATACAATGGATTTTTCAAGGCGATAAAACTGGTTGAGCGCATCCGATTTAGATGCTGTGCGCGCTGCATAATCCTGCCGCACATCCGAGGCAATGACATCAACGTGCAGCTCTTTCTGCTCGCGCACATCCAGCGCGCCGGAGATGACTTTGCCTGCGCCCAGCAACAACCCGGTGCGCGGCGCAGTCGCCTGCTCAACCAGACTGGTTTGTGCAAATTCCAGCTCTTCGGATAGCGCCTGCAAACGCACGCGTTCAAGCACCCTCAGCACGCTTACCTTTGCCAAATCGATCGAAATCATCTCGCTCAACCCGTATCCCAGGTGCGCATACTGTGTATCGATGCCGGCATATTTAAACGGAAACACTGCAACGGCGCTGCGTACGATACGATCTTTGCTCAGTTCCTTCTCAAGCACCACCAGCGAGTCGATATCACGACGCAGCTTGCTTAAAAAAAGCCGCTGATAGCGCCCTGCCATCATTTTCCGAAAGGGTGACGATTCGGGATAATTGCGATAGCGGGAGTGAATCGCGATGGCAATTTCATCCTTGCCGCGAAATTCATATGCGAGGCCGGTGTAAAAGGCAATGCGTGGATCGTCCGGCTGTTTTTCGAAAGCATTGCGCAGATAGCCTTCCGCGCGGCGATAATCTTCTACGGCAAAATAAATCACGCCAAGATCAGCAATGGCCTGGGCATCCTGCGGATTGGCGAGGATTTTTTTCTGCAGTGTCCGAATTTTCGGGCGAAACTGGCTGAGGCCCTCCTGATATTGCACACGCGGCGCACAGGCACTAAAAACCAGCACGACCGCAAGCAGCAGCCCGCAAATGTGCTGGTTTTTCGAGATGAGATTTCTAATCCTGTTTTTAGGCATTTATCCAATCCATGCTCTGATGCTATCGATTTTCTTTTGAGCCTTTTCGTAGCCGGGATCGAACTTGAGCGCCATCTGAAATTTGGCATAAGCCTGCTTGTAATTGCCGCTCTCAAGCTGGGTCAAGCCATCGGAGTAAGCCAGCATTGCCTCAAGTGATTTGGTTTCGGTGCGCGCTTCCATTTGCGCCTTGCTGACGGTGACATCAATTTTTTTGGCCACTTTCTCGCCGAGTTTTTGGGTCAGCTCAAAAAACTTGTCGGTTTTGCCCTTCACATCTTCGGTCATCAAAATCTCGCTGGTTTCAACCTTTACCAGCCGCGCGCCAAGCCAGAGTGTGTTGTCTGCATTGATGTAGCTGCCCAGCAGCACTGAGTGTACACCCAGTTGCTTACCGACCCGCACAGCCGAGTTGACATCAAATTTGCCAGGATCGTTTTCCAGCCCGATTTCATCCAGTATCCATTGAATGCGTTCGCGCTCGATCACTTTCAGATCGATGACACCGGTAAGCTGGTTGATGAGCAATTCGCTGAAGCCTTTTTCGAGCGGATGAAGCCGTTCACGGTCATCGATTGAGCGATTGCTGAAATCCAGTATGGCGATGGTTTTGATACCTGGATCGGCGCGCTCCACTTCATAACTGCCGGCTTTGTCTTTGCGGACCTCGTAATACAGTTTCATCATCGGTGGCGATTCGACATCCGGATCGGGTTCCGTCAGTGGCGGTTCAAGCTCCAGCAGTTCACCGATCGCCTCTTTGGCGTCTTTTTGCAAATCTTTCGCCACATAGCTGCGGCCAAGATTCCACAACACGATCCGCTTTTCTTCGCGCGCCAGGCTTCGGTCTTGTACCAAAATCGAGTACAGTTCGATCGCTTTGTCATAATTGGCGCTGTTAAAATATTGCTGTGCCTGCTTCAGTTTTGCTTTGCTATCCTGCTGGCTGATGGCCACCTGAACAGCCGCGATGGAAATCAGAAAAACGCTGAGCAGCAAAGTAGCTCTGAGCAAGCATGAAAAATGAAAACGTGGTCTATGCATTTGGCGCTCCTTCTGTGCAGATATTGCGTTCCGTGCAAATTAGATAATTTTTGCTTTTGACATGATTAGAATTTTGGCGGAAGAGATATGTGTTTGTGCACTCTTTGGCACACAGTTCAACTCATTCTCGTATGAAAAAGCTGATGTGCTCATTTCTGCTTGTCTATATGAAAAACCAAGCGAATAACCTGGCGCGAAAATGCCGGTTTGATAGCAACCACCTGTGGTTTTTCTAATACATCATAGCCGGTTTTCGCTACCGAAATCGTATACTGTCCCGGCGCTAAAACATAATCGGCCATTGGTGTGGTTTCACCGGTATTCCGGCCATTGATGACCACGCTGGCCCAAATCGGATTTTCGTTTTCAAGCAAAGATTGAACATTGAGATAGCTTTCAAAATAGCAGGTAAGATACTGCCGCTGTCCTGCCGTCAAAACCAGCGTGGTGTCAATGGTGCCGAATTGAGGATGTTGAAATTGCACAGTGTAGGTGCCGGATTGCAGATTGTACGCCAGGGGTGTGCCGACCGATGCGGACGCTGAATGATCAACGATGCGAACGCTGCCCGATGGGACGGCCTGCAAAGTAAGCGTAGCAGTAGGCGTAGCCACTGACCGAGATGACGTGCGAAGTTGTGCTTCGGTATTTCGCCTGTTTTGCTCTGCCGGTGGTTTTTGCTCAGTTAATTGGCCGATTGAAGCCGTTTTCTCGACCGGCAAGGGCTGAGCTGCAAGCATAAACGAGAAGCTCACCCGTTGCCCCAATGGCGCTCGTACCGTGGAATCGATGCCGATGAAGCCGCTTTTTTTAATCTGCAGGTGCGGGCGTTCATTTTGCAATTGCAGATCCTGCAACGGTGTGACGCCGATCGAATCGCCGTCCAAAATAACAGTAGCGCCTGCGGGTTGCGAATCGATTGCCACAATCGCAGGAGCCGGCGACTCAGAGGCGCGAAAGAGCGATCTCCCGAAATCGCTCAGGCCAAGATAAGCTGCTATAGCGGCGATCATTACTACTCCGACAAAAGGCACTGCGGATCGTTTCTTTTTCGGGGCTGGCTGCACTGGAACCGCTGGCTGTGCCTGCTGTTGTTTTTGTGTTTGCCCCGATGGCTGAGCTGGAGCTGCGCCCTGCTTTTGAGCATCAAGCTCGCGGATCGGGGCTGGCATTGTCAGGGTGGCTGATGATTCTTCTTCATCATCAAAAAAATCTGCGACGATCACAGCGGCCGTTTCAGGCAATGGCTCCATGCGTTTCAAGTCCGCGATCAGCTCATCCATACTCTGGTAGCGTTCATCCGGATTTTTAAACAGGCATTTCATGACAATGCTGGCGAACTCTGGCGGCAGATCCTTGCGCACCGCACTGATTCTTTCCGGTTCCTTGTAAACGATCGAGTAGATGCTCGCAGCTTCGTTATTTTTCTTAAACGGCGAGATGCCGGTCAACATTTCATACATCACCACGCCCAGCGACCAAATATCGGTGCGCCGATCCAGAAACTGGCTTTGAGCCTGCTCTGGCGACATGTAGCTGACCGTGCCCATCACCGTGCCGGGTTTGGTCAGCGCCGCACCCTGCGACTTTGCCAGGCCGAAATCCAGCAACTTGGCGATGCCATCACTGGTGATCATAACATTGGCAGGCTTCACGTCACGGTGAATAATATTTTGTGCATGGGCCTTCTGCAAACCCCGCGCAATTTGCAGTGTCAAATCCTGGGTTTGGCGCAAGGTGAGCGGGCCTGTGGACAACATGCTTTTGAGCGTCACGCCGTCATAGTATGCCATCGCGATATACAGGTGGCCATCTTCGGTTTCCCCAATTTCATATACCGTGCAAATGTTGGGATGATCAAGTGCGGATGCGGATTGCGCTTCGCGGATAAAGCGCTCTGTACCAGACTTGCTGACGTCCAGATCCTGCGGCAAGAATTTGAGCGCGGCAAAACGATTTAACTTGGTGTCACGGGCTTTGTACACCACTCCCATGCCACCGCTGCCGAGTTTTTCGATAATCTCGTAATGAGCGACCGTTGTTCCAATCATAACAATAATTTGCGGAAGTTGTTGCTAATTGTCAAGTGAATCCTTTGCCAGTGCATGTTTGCGGCTGGTGCCTTTTTCTTTGCCAAACTAACTGCAAAAGTGTATCAATGTGTCACCGGTACGCATAAAAGCTATTGCACCGTTGTATTCAAGCGTTGCCATTTAACGCGATGCACCGTTCCCCCAAAAGATGCTTTTGCGAGACAATCTTTCCCGCAAAAATTCAAATAATACAGAAAAATAACGCGGAGGTTCCATGAATCGGCTCATCCTTTCTGCTTTTTGCGCTCTGGCTCTCGCTGCAACAGCAGCATTCGGCCAGCAAGAAAAGATCGACCAGCTTGTCAAAAAAATTGCGCCGGATATCATCAAAATGCGCGAACATATTCACCAAAATCCGGAGCTTGGAAATCGGGAATTCAAAACCGCTGAATTGGTGGCAAACCACCTGCGCAGCCTGGGCATGGAAGTCACGACCGGCGTTGCACACACCGGGGTGGTCGGTTTGCTTAAGGGCGGCAAGCCCGGTCCCGTGGTGGCCGTCCGCGCGGACATGGATGCCCTGCCTGTTACGGAAGAAACCGGCTACAGCTTCAAATCCACAACCAAAACCCAATATCTCGGCAAAGAAGTGGGTGTGATGCACGCATGTGGACATGACATTCATACCTCGGTGCAACTCGGCGTTGCCTCGGTGCTTGCCGCCCTAAAAGACGAGTTGCCGGGCACGGTGAAATTTATTTTTCAGCCTGCCGAAGAAGGTCCACCACCCGATGAAGAAGGCGGCGCAGAACTGATGATGAAAGAAAAAGTGCTCGAGAACCCGCGTCCGAGCGCAATCTTCGGACTGCATACATTGGCCAGCATGGAAGTCGGCAAGGTCGGCTACACTTCCGGCCCGGCAATGGCTGCCGTCGATCATTTCAAGATTGATCTGCATGGCAAGCAGGCACACGGCGCCAAACCGGAAGAATCGATCGATCCGATTGTGATGGCATCGCAAGTGGTGATGGCTTTCCAAACCATTCGGGCGCGCTCATTGCCGCCGCTTGCCCCGAGTGTGGTGACGGTCGGCATCATCCAGGCGGGTGAGCGTTTCAACATTATCCCGGCATCTGCGCACATAGAAGGCACTGTTCGCACTTATGATGCCGAAGTGCGCAATACCGTCGAGCAGCGTATGCATGCTATTCTAAAAGGCATCACCGGTGCGTACGGCGGCTCGTATGAAATGCAGTACGATCGCGGCGCTCCGGCAACCATAAACAATCCGGAATTGACAGCGCAAATGATACCATCGATTGTGAGCGTGCTCGGTGAGGAAAATGTGGAAATAATATCGCCAACCATGACTGGCGAGGATTTCGCTTACTTTGCTCTGGATGTGCCGGGTTTATACTATCGTCTGGGCATGGTTAAGCCAGGCACAGTATCTGGCGGTCATCACACGCCGACTTTCGCGGCAGATAATGAGGCTGTATCTGTTGGTATGCGGGTGATGTCTCGCCTGTTGGTGGATTATCTCGAAATGCAAAAGAATGCACAATGAGGTAATGAAACAGAGGGAGTATGAAACTACAATTTGACAAATACTGTGTTCGCAGTTGGGAAGAAGATGACGCGCCTGCATTGGCAAAATACGCCAACAACCGCAAAATCTGGCTCAATCTGCGCGACGCCTTCCCCCATCCATACGACCTCCAGAATGCCCGGCAATTCATAGAAGGTGTTCAGGAGATGCAGCCTGAGACCATCTTTGCCATTGCCACGGAAACAGAAGCAATTGGCAGCATCGGCTTTCAGCTCGGGCAGGATGTGCACAGACACAGCGCTGAGTTGGGCTACTGGCTGGCAGAGCCGTTTTGGGGACGAGGCATTGTCTCTGAGGCCATTCTTGCTCTGACGGATTTCGCCTTTCAACATTTCAACCTGGCACGCATTTATGCCGAGCCCTATGCATCAAATGTGGCTTCTGTGCGTGTGCTTGAAAAAGCGGGTTTCCAATGCGAAGGACGGTTGGTTCGCAACGCGCTCAAAAACGGTGAGTTGCAGGATCAGTTCATGTTTGCCAAAGTCAATTCCGGCTTCAGGATAAAGCGTTGAGATGTGCAGAAATCCAACAAAAAACCCGGCAACGTGTTGCTGCCGGGCCTGGAGGAGGAGTTATTGAACGAGAAAAATGTTACCGGCGCACATAACTGGCACGCAAATCCCGCGTAACTTTAAATATGAGCACATCAACCAATTCGCCGTAGGCTTTGTCCGGATTTTTGGCATAAAGGAAAAATGGACGGCCCGCGCCTGCAGATAGAAAGCCAACGTTTTTTCGGTCGCGCGCGACAGCAGTCCAACGCGTCGTCCCACGCTCTACATCGATCAGCCTTGCCTTGATTTTGGCATCAACCTCCGCACGCACAGACACATCCCGCAGCAAATGTAACACATGCACATGTGGCTTGATGTTCGAAATATCGAGGGTGCCAACGATTATCGCATCCAGGCCATATTCGCGTCCCAGCTCCCTAATGGCGTCCCGATCAAGTGTATTATAACCGACTTTTGCTAAAACACTGTCTACCGGGCCGAGTTCGAGAATATCTGCACCGGGTTGGGCGAAACTGATTTCTTCCAGAAAACGATCATTCAAATACGCATCAAAATTCCCTTCCGTCCTTGATTCGAAATTGATGAAGCCGATTGTTTGATAAGCACGCAAATCGAGTCGCGGCGGGACCTGCACTTTGGGACCGCATGCTGCCAGCAAAGCAGCCGTCAACAAAAGACTCAAAGTCATTTTTTGGGTTTTCATAAGTCGCCTCCTCGTGGCATCAATCCATTATACTCTTTAGACAGGTCGCTTGTGCCGCGTTAAGTGCAACGGCCATGCCAATAGTGGATGGGGGAGTTTTTAGGAACCATATGCGAGGAAGGCGTAGTGGAATGACACAGCCAACAAAACAAAGTTATCAACTAATAAAAAATGGCTTGTTCAAAACAAAACGAGCATGAAATTATAACCTGGCTGGTTCCAGGTTTCGGAGCGGCTGTTCAGGAATTTGGGCAACGATGTTTTTTTTGCGGCCATCCAGGCGGACGAGTATCTCAGGCAAAATCCGTTCTTCGAAATCGGCTAAAGTATCTTCGACCGTGCTGCTGGTATCAAGCACGTAGAATCCGTATTCCCGCGCAATTTCGGCATAAACCCGACGCGATTGCTGCAACTGCTTTTCGGTCAATTGTGGCTTACGTGCATAAATCACTTCCGGTGAGGCATCAAGCACGATCCCAACGTCCGGTTTTGGGTAGAACGAGCACAGGCGCTGGCGCAACTTGACATGATAGTCTATCGGCTTATTTTTATAGCCGGTCAAAATATCATAAAAATAGCGATCGCTGAGCACCAACCTGCCCTGCCGAAGCAATGGGAGCACCAACACCAGCCAGCGTGTCGCCATCTCGAACAACAAAAGCGCATAGTACAGGACGCTGCGCGTTTGAAATCGCACGTTTTGCATGCCTTTCAGCGGCCCCGGCTTTTTTGCAATGCGCCCCTTGTCAAACGCCTTGTAGTCGTCCCGATAGGGTTTTAAATGCAGCAATGAAATAATCGTCTGCAGATTCAAAATACTGCCGCCCCATGGACCGAGATAGGCCATTTTGTTGCTGACGCCGATATCTTTCAGGCGATCTCGAATGGCATCGATGGTCGTGCTTTTTCCTGCTCCGTCAGGTCCGAGAAAGGTCACAATGATGCCGCGTTTTTTGCCAAAAAATTTCACTTTTTTTTCGCGCGCGGCAATCTGCCATACCCGCCAACGATTCGCAAATTTGCGACGGATCAGCTTTTTTTGTGTCCGCTTGGCAATTTCCCGAACCAGTGCAGGCTGCTTGTACATCTGCTCAAACTGTCCCGTCAATTCTTCAAAAATCTTTTGCAGCCCAAAGGGCTTGAGGTGGGCATGCAGCACTTGCTGGTTTTTGGCATACATCATCAGATCAAACAATAACGATGCATGTTTTTGCTGAATTCGCTTTTTGGCAAGCACATTATGAAAGAGCAAGCTGATGAGGAACTCTTCCGGGGCCAGGCGATAAAAGCCGCCCACACGCTGACGGTTGGCGAGTGCCTTTTTGCTATCGAGGAAAACCAGCCCACGAAAAATGACTTCCGTGTGCACATCTAAAATGAGCGGCGTGCCTTCTTCCATTTTCAAATACACACGTTTACACGGATTTAGATAGCCATCCTTGATCAAATAAAAGCCGTGGCTTGCAGCGAACGAGTCGAACGCGGCCATTTGCTTTCGAGAAACCAGTATATCGAGGTCACGTATTGGCTTATCGGTTCGCATATCATCACGAAGGAGAGCGTACTGCACATCAGCTTCGTGCAGATCAGCCAGCAAGTTCCGGTAAGTCGTATTCGGGTGCTGAATCATCTTTTCCACTGTTACTTGATCAAACCTTCAAAAATCTTCAAGGGCTCAAAAAAATTGCGTTTAACAAACGATTTATCCATGTACTTGAGAGTATCAAGATGGCCTTGTATTCTGCAAATCCAGTACATCATCACGAATGCGTGGCAATCTTCCATCTCCAGCTCAAAACTATCCTGATACATTTGCAGAATGCTGGCAAAGAGGGTATCCTGGTTGCGCTTTTCCAGTGCGTGCACCAACTGGGCAATAATCGAACGGCTTCCCACGCCGATCTGGGCCCGCACAAAATAGTGAAATGCATCGAGCACGGGAAAAGCCATGCGTTGTGCCATATCCCAATCGATAACGCCTTGCAAAGTGTATGTTTTTTCATCGAGAATGATATTTTTGCTGGAAAAATCGCCATGAATCATCGATAGCGTAAATTCTCGATTCGCAAAGCGCTCGCGCAAATATTCCGTTAAGCGAGAGCACGCCTTTAAATGTGTTTCTTCAGCACGATAAAAGGCAAAAATGCGCTTTAAAGGCGCAGTCACATGCACATCAAACGTCGCAGGATCGAAAAAGTAGCGCTTTGCAAAAGTTTGTTGAATGCCGAGCCAAAAGGCAAAAACCTGATGCGTGAAATGCTCGTATTCAGGCTTTTTCATTTTGACGACATCGCCAGATTTGCCGTGCAGCCAATCTTCTGCATAAAAAGGCTGTCCTTCAAATTGCCGTGCGACAAATGGTTTTGGAAAAAACTGCCGGCGATTGTCGCCCAATTCAGTCGAATTGGCGAAATGCTCCAGGAAGTCATGATTCTTTTTGACCTTTTTCTCGGCATTCGCATTGAGTGGTAACTTGATGATCGCTCGCGGTGCGTCGGCAGACTGGTGGTATTTTAGGAACAGCAGCACCTTGCCACCGGGGGATATGAAATAGCGTTCTATTCGCCCTTTGCCGGTATGAATTTCATGCAGTTGCTCGAGAAAACGGTCCAAATAGTTTTGCTGCGGCTGCTTGGCGCTGGCCCCGATCACAACATCCTCGACCATTAAGCGCTGAAAGGCGGGCGCACTGCTTGAGGTAACTTGCCCATTGCTGCCTTGCTTGAGCTTGTTGACGGTGCGCGCATCGATGATTGTCGGTGCGAGACCTATTTTTTCGAACGGCGTGCAATCCATATCCTGCAAAAAGGCCAACGCTTGCTGCGTCAAAATTGGCCGCGTATAGCCGAATTGAAAGCGAATGCCGTGCGTGTTGTTGCGCTGCTTTTTGGTGCTTTTTCCGCGCGATTTTTTCCATACCCGCCGGATGGCTTGCTTGGCATATCCAAGGCTGAGTTGATTGCTGGCAATGATCCAGAATTCGGTGTGCGGATGCAGCAACCGATTAATTTCAGCCTTTTTCAAATAAAGAATTGAATCTGCCGGCTGCGTCGCTGCTGACACAATCAGATCAAACTTGGTGGCAAGATCCGTCATATCCTGAATGCAGCTATAATTGGTAATGCCGCGCTTGACCGCCAAATCTTGAAAAAGCTCAATCTCATCCGGCAGCATACCGTGCACAATCACAAACGCATTGTTGCGCGCCAGCGATAACGGCAAAGTAGTGAAGCCATCGACCAGTACCAGCACTTGCTTTTCTTTCCCCAAAGCCATGAAATATTTCCATGCCGAGGTCAGTTCGTAGTGCACATCGCGCAATATTCGTTTGATGATGCTGGCAGGCAGCACCTTGCTGAGTTCAGCAATGCGTTCAATTATGGCAGCCGGCTGTGCAACCGCCTCATCGCTGAATTCGGGATCTATTTTGGGAGCCAAATCGTGCATGCGTTTCAGGAAACCAAATAATCGTACAACTGCTCGACTAAAACTTTGCCATTGAAACGGGTCAAAACCTGTTCATCAATCGACCAGCTTTTTGCCTCGTTGGATTCAAAAAAGCGGTGAATTTCGGTAAGCTTATCAGCTATTTCTTCATTGCGGTCAAATTGCGCCCACCACCCAAGCTTGTTGTCCAGCACGATATCAGCAGTCGCACCAGCCGCGCTGACTGCCAAAATCGGTTTTTGGGTAGCAATATACTCAAAAATCTTGGCAGGGATTTGTACTGGCGTAACCGGCTGTACAATCAGCATGACGTCCGCGTACATAATTTCCTGCAAACAAGCGCGGTGCGGTATCGGCGCAATCACTTCAACGCTGTTTTGCAAGTCATTTTCCTGCAGAAATCGTTCGACCTCCGCGGCAAATTCACCCAAGCCACCAATCAATTTAACCTTAAAACGATCACGAGGGACATTGCCGCTCCGAATCGCGTCGCGCAAACCTGCAAGAAAGGACATCGGCGAGCGTTCGCGGTAAAATGTGCCGGTATGGCAAATCACGATTTGCTTGTCGCTGCGACCGTTTTTCGCTGCCAAGCCTTCAAAATCCGCCGGATCAAAACCATTGGTGATCGCAAGCGATTTTTGATCAATCTTCGCGCCGTAATGTTTGCGAAAATCTGCCAGCAACTCAGGCGTATTCATAATCAATGTGTCTGCCTGGCTCACTGTGCGTTTCTCAAACTCGACGATTTTCCGTCGTTTAAATGGGGTCATCTCCGGATTGAACCAGCGTTTTTGTGCCCATGGATCACGAAAATCGGCAATCCAGTTCACGCCGGTGCGATTCTTCAGATGCGAGCAGACAACGTGCGAGGTGCCGGGTGGACTGCTTGAAAAAACATTCTGAATGCCGTTTTCCCGGATGATTTTTTCACCGGCCTTGATTGCCGGATAAATCCACATCGCATAGTTGTCCGGGGTATGCATATTGTACGTAAGTGTGTCTTTGAGCTTTTGAAGAGTCGACTTTTCTTTTGTGCGGTTGCCGCCGGAATTCGCCGTGGCAGTTGAACTGCCATTCGTCTGAGATGGCGGAGATGGCTTGCTGCGATTTTTCAATGCGAGCATTTTTTTGAAAAGTTGCAGGGCCGGCACACGATAAATGTTGACAGAATCGGGCACTTTGGCGAGCAATTCATGATCGTATTTGTAGCTTTTGGGCAGCGTCGTTTCATCGACAGTCAGCACCGAAATATCCACGCCCATTTCGTTCAAATAGCGTGAAATCCGGATGATTCGATGAATGCCGCTGGAGGTTACCGGCGGAAATACCGCGCTAACAATCAGTAGTTTTTTATTTGCCATATCGTTCGAGTATTCATTTCGTAATTGGGCCTTGGCAACGAGCCGGAAGCCTGTGTCTTCAGATTAATGTTCAAACGTCGCACTATCAAACTGCACGCGACAAACCTATGCAGCCTGCGCCTGCTCACGCAATACCGCCACAATGCGCTCGGCAGCGCGGCCATCCCAGAGTGGTGGTAAAAGGCCTTTCTTGCCATTGCCAGCCAGTATTTTTTGCGCTTCAGAAAAAATACGTTCAGGATCCCGGCCAACAATAATGTTGGTGCCGACATCGACAGTAACCGGCCGTTCGGTATTATCACGGGCCGTAATGCAAGGTACGCCCAGTACTGAAGTTTCTTCCTGAATGCCGCCGGAATCGGTCACAACGGCCTGGCTGTTCGCCATGATGTGCAGAAAATCGAGATAGCCGACAGGATCAACCAGTTTCAATGCGGGATAATCCTGGAGTTTTTGATCGAGCGCGAACTCTTTTACCCGGTTGCGGGTGCGCGGATGGACAGGAAAAACCACCGTCGTCAATTCTGACAAGCGCGCCAGCACATCCAGCAGTTGCGTGAGTATTTCTTTATCATCCACGTTGGCAGGCCGGTGCAGCGTTACCAGCAAATAGGAATTGGGCTGCAAACCCAACTCGGTTAGAACCTGGCTTTGTCCGGCTTTCTCGCGGTGTTTGAGCAGGCTATCGATCATCACGTTACCGACGAAATGCACTTTCTCGGCAGAGATGCCTTCCCGCTCGAGATTTTGCTGCGCCGATGCTTCGGTCGTGAAAAGGTAGTCCGAAATCTGATCGGTTAAAACACGGTTGATTTCTTCCGGCATGGTGCGGTCAAACGAACGAAGACCGGCTTCCACGTGCACAAGCTTGATGCCGAGCTTGGTTGCAACCAGTCCGCAGGCAATGGTTGAATTGACATCACCAACCACCAGTACCATATCCGGTTGCAAATCATGCATGCATTTTTCGAATTCGATCATGATCCTGCCGGTTTGTTCACCGTGCCCTCCCGAGCCGATTCCCAAATAGATATCCGGCTTCGGCAAGCCCAACTGGTCAAAAAACAATTCTGACATAACTCGATCATAATGCTGGCCGGTATGTAATAAATAAGGCATGATATCATCATGCTTTTTCATTTCATCGATAATCGGCGCAATTTTCATAAAATTCGGGCGGGCGCCGACGACATTGACAATTTTTAAAGATTTCATTCGACCTCATCCATCAGTCAGTTTGTACAAAATGCGATAATTATATGCCCTTCCCGGTCAATCAGCATACAAAACGATGTCCTCACACCATCAAATAAGCTTTTGGAGCCTGGGCTGCACGCCAGTAATTTTGGCGACAAAAAACGAAAAATTTTTAGACCGAGCAATGTTGATGCGCTTCAATGCATACATATCATCGCCCGGCAGGTTAAAGCCAGTAATCTGCGACAAGGCTGCACGATAGCCGAGTTCCCTAAGGATGGCCTGGTCCCGCTTGGTAAAATCGCGTTCGAAACCATTGGGATAGCTGAACAAATTGCATTCCTTTTGAAGCTCGCTTTCTATGACTTCCTTCGACATTCTCAGCTCGGCACGCGCTTCATCCGGGCTCAGTGTCGACAAAATCGAGTTGGTCATCGTGTGCGAGCCAAATTCGATCCCGCCATCGGCCATATTGCGCACGTCATCCCAGGTCAAAAATGCATAGCGTTCATCGACTTCCTCGACAGATTCACGCACAGCATCGACCTGCAATTCAAGCGATAAAATTTTCTTTTCACGCTCGGCAGGATTAATCGTCTTAAGATAGCGACGAATGCTGTCTGAAGCCTTCTCTTTGGTTTCTTTGTTGGAGACATCAAAAGTCGCCAGATCACCATTCATCTGCAGCGAAAGCCGGCGTGATGTGGACGTTTGAATAATCGAGTCCACGTGCTCAGTCCACATTTTTCGGCCACGCTGCCCGATAAAATCGGTCGTGAGAAAAATGGTTGCCGGCAAATTGTATTTTAACAACAGCGGAAATGCGTTGATGAAGTTGTTGCGAAAACCGTCATCAAATGTGATGGTTGCTGCATACTCCGGCAAGGTACGCCTTCCCTCCAGCCCATCCAGTACTTCGGACAGCGGCAAGACAGTGTAGTGGCGTTTGAGCCAGCGCAATTGCATTTCAAACATATCTGCCGGAATGCAATTGCGATTGACATAGCTTTCACTGCCGGTTTGCAGCACGCCGTGATAAGTCAAAATCAGCACATCGTTTCGGTGCGACCGGCGTGCATACTGTAACACTCCTGAATAATTCAGCGAGTTGTAAAATACACTTTTAGTAAACGCTTTTGTCATTTTTTAAACCATTTCACTTCGTGATGATGCAGTTCGCTGATGTCAATACAAGCAAAGTCAAATGGTTATTTCTCACTGCGATTGTGAGAAGGCGTAATTATCATAATTCATCCATGGTAAAATCTGCCAGGGCTGATACGCTTTTTCGAGTTCCAGACTGGGAGAAACAACATACTGGTTCATCCGCTTCGAATACTTTGCGAACAGTTTTTCTTCAAAGGCAGCCTTTTCAAGTTTTTTCTGTTTGCGAAAGGTATGGCTCAGAAAATAGTGCGCGATCGGATCGTCCGGCGCAAAACGCGTGACCGCACGAAACATGCGATGCGCCGCGATGTAACTATCGAGCAAGTAATACGTGTGGCCAAGCTCGTTTAGAATTGCCCGATCTTCCGGAATATCTTTGCGAAGCTTGCTCAGGATGTCTTTTGCCGTATCAAAATCACCCTGGCCCTTGTGAGCCAGAGCCAGGAAAAACTGCACCTTTGGCAGGTCACGATCCGTTTCCGGTACCCGCTCAAGAGCCTTTTGCGCTTCCATATGCTCGCCCGTCAGCAAAAAAGTGCGACTGATGTTCACATATGCTTCCGTCAGTTCGGGCTGCAGTTGCACCGCATGCTCAAATGCCATGCGGGCTTGTAAAAGTTCATTTTGCAGCAAAAATCCGATGCCGTAATCATTCCAAACCTGTGCCGAATCAGGGCGTTGCTTCAGAGCGCTTTTGTTGCTCTGATGACCGATATGCAATTCATCTGTGCTGAGCGTGGTAATCGGTCCATACTTGAGTGTCAGACCATGCGCCGCGCCGTTGGAGGAGGCGTCTTTGCCATGTGTACCGCCGTTGGTTTCATCATGGCTATCTGTGGCTGCAGCCGCAAAAAACGTACGCTTGCGATAGTGCAACTTTGCTGAAATATGCAACTTGCGGCCAGCTTCTTCGGGCAGACGAAATTTGTGTTGCGATAAGTACACTGCATTGGGTATCAACAAGTTAAAACGTTCAACCTTTTCTGCACCAATGCCATGCGCCCAGAAAACCGGCTGATTTTCATTATCGAGAAATTGTACACCAAAATAGGGTGCGTTCGGGTCGATATCTTTATCATCGAGTGCACTGCCGATGTGATAGAAGATGTTGCCTTGTTCATCTGTCGCTGCAATTTCCAGCCAGGCTTCTGATGCGCCGGGACTGCCTGCGGGAAATGCATGACCAATATTCCCTGATTTGATCAGCACATCGACTTCCACAACACTGCCGGCCCGAAAAGATGATCGGTCAAAAATGCGCGTTGCCAGATCATGGCCAGATTTTTTACTCAACTGCGAAGTTCCGCTTGTTGCGCCGGCTGAACTGATTACCGCATTGGCGAACTGCGGTTGCGTGTGCTCCGGCAAGCTCGCTCGCGAAGCCGCTAATTGAGGACGCACTGCAAAAATTTCTACTTCAAACAGGCGTTTGGTATTCTCTCCAAGAGAATCAGCTGCTGCGCCAGCATCCATAAAATCCACAATGCCTGCCTTTGGCATTTTGAAGGAGTGGCTGCTGACAATCGCCTTGGAATTGCCAGGCTCTGAGCCTCTGGTATCTGGCATATGGCAATCCACACACCCACGATCATCCTGAATTGATCCGAATGCTTTGATATCCTGTCTGGCAAAGGAGCTGCCTGCCCAATAGTCGTAATTCGTTAGGCCCGGCACTGGCGACTTTTGCACGAAAGGCTTTTCAAGCGTGAGCTTGTGGCAAGCCGAGCAAAATTCGCCGGATTGCTTTTTCATAAACGGCTGAAACATAAACTCGCGATGTGGATCCGGATCGGCAAAAACCAAAAAATCGTGCAGCTTGTTGAGCTTCTCATTTTTAGAAATCGACAAATTTGCAATTGCAGGTTTATCGAGGATATAGGCACCGTTGCCAAGGGTGTTTTTTACAGATTGAATCGCATGGCAACTGGCGCAGGAAAATTTTGCCATATGCCTCTCCTGCGCAGACATGCGCAATGTTGCCTGATTGACACTGCCGTCGAACAAGAGTGCGGGTGTGTGGCAACCTGCACAGAATTTGCCGGCATCATCTCCGAAGCGATTCTGCACGTAGGAGAACGTCGCAAGGTAAAGCGGATGGTCCAGCGATGAGGTATTGTGACGCGAATCAGCAAACTGCCTGGCAATGTCAATATGGCAATCGACCCGTCCGCAGGATTGCGATTCCTGCATGAAACGGGTATCGAGAAGTTTTTTCGGCTCAGTTTCCGCCGGACTTGGGTAAAACAGGCTCTCATCGCCTTCATCATTGGCTTCTTCCAGCGAACTCGGAATAATGCCTTCATTTTGGATGCTGTCGCTGTCGTCAACAAAGGCCGAATGGATCATAAATGAAAAAAGCGGGATAACCAACGAAATGACAAAAATTGTCAGTCCCCACCGCCCTGCCCGCCAATAGGTGTTTTCAACACTGACATTGTAGGCTGCCCGCCGGATTGAGCTGATCAAACACATCGCAGCAAAAAAACCGGTAATCGCATGGGCAAAAAAGACGTGGCCTTCCCCACTTACATTGCCGACAATGAGCAAATAGATGCCGGTCCAGAAAGAAAATTGCATGGCCAAATAGCCCACGCGTCCAACAGTCTCGCCAAAGGTCTTGCCAATCAGCATATCGGTTTTGATGAAATGCCGCACCTTGGTATACAGCGGTACGATCAACAGCAGGCCTAAAACGATGTGCAGGACAATATTGGCATAGTAAAAAATCGACGAACTCGATGCGCCCGCCAGATAGCCAGCATTGATAAGCAGCAGCAAAAAGCCGCCAAAAATCGCTTTGTAATATTTCGAGTTAACGATTTCCGGACTTCCGTCCGCACTTTTGAACTCCAAATCCATGCGTTACTCCGCTAACCCCTATTATTTAATACACTTCCGTAAATTCACAGCCCGATGTGAATTGCGTTCGTTTTGGTTTGCACAGGTGGCAAAAATTGCCTTTTCCCATACAAAGCCATATTCTTGATTTACCGACTATCCGGCTTCTTCGCGAAGATTTTGCTCGCACTTTTATACGCCAACGCACCCGGAGCTTTCTCTGGCCGCAGAGCCGGTACAGCGCGACTAATGCGCAAAAATTTTTCGCTAAAATATGCGATCCCACTCCATGCCAGAAACAGTTTCGACAAGAGACGGCACCGTCCGCACCCGTCTGAGCGCAAAATGATCACTGTCCGGGCCGGCAAATCCAGCATAGCTGGTGGTGGAGGACAAATAGCCACACGATTCCACCAAATCGCGGATTTCTTCCGTGTAATAATCATACGGCCCGCTGTTCGGATAGGAAAAGTGCGCAATTTGGCAATCGAGTTTTTCTTCCAGCAAGGCCTTGCACTCCTTTATCTCAAGCAGGGCATCGTCTTGTCCTGCATTCGGCAAATTGAGATGGGTCATTGTGTGCCCACCCAGGGTCATGCCTGCATTCTTCATTTCTGCAACCTGCTCCCAGGTCAACATGATGTTTTTCTCAACCTGTTGGAAATTGACATCATTGAGCTCACTGCGAATCTGCGCACGAATTTTCTCGCGCAGGGCGCGATTGTTGCCTTTTATAATGCCAACGACCTTTTCAATCATGCGCCAGCGCTTTTCGTTATCCGCTTGTTTAAAAGAAAAAGGCACAACTTCACCGCTGTCTAAATTCAGTTCAAAAGAAGGCTTCTGGGAATGCAGGAAATAGTAAATCAACTCGGAAAGCCAAAATGGCTCCTGCCGGTCAATGCAGGCCGCAGTCAGGTAAAAAGTGCCGGTCGCGCTATATTTTTTGAGAATTTTCGCCGCATACAAATTATCTGCATAACCATCGTCAAAGGTGAATGCAACGGCATTCTTTGGCAGTGGCGTGTTGGTGCGCAAAGCCTGTATGACCTGGTCGAGCGAAAGGACGGTGTAACGGCTGGCGAAATATTTTACATGCTGCTCAAACTTCTTTTTCGAAAGGCAAATGGTCGGATGGGCATAATGATTATCGTGGTCATCGACAATCGCATGGTAGCGCAAGATAGCCACCTTCGAATTTGGCTTGAACTTTCGAATCAGGGCATATACGCCGCTATAAAAAAGAATGGTTTTCAGCAGTTTGGTGATCTGCATTTTCAACGAGCGCACCGGTTGTTACCTCTCTCTTACAGTATTCCAGACCGTATAAGTATGGCCTTGGTAGTTTTCTAAAATCCCTTTCAAACTCGCCCAGTTGACCAGGCAAAAATAGTACGGCACGTAAAAAATCTTGGAAATCTCGGTCTGTTCGCGCTTGAGCAGGCCAATTCCGGCAAACAGGTAAAATGCTGATTGCAGCAGCACCATCACACGATAGAATGGCTCCACTTCAACCAAAAACAGGTTGCTGACAAATGCACACACCATGAATACTGGCACCAGCCAACGCAGCAGTTTGTGCGAAATGGCCTGGATGGCGAAGAAGCCATATCGTAGCGGATTCAGCAATTGCCGCATGCTCATCATGCCGCGCCAGGCCCGGTTTACAATACGGACCTTGCGACGAAATTCCTTTTCAAAGCTCTCCCCGCCTTTTTCGTAAGAGAACGCTTCGCCTTCATAAACATTGCGATAGCCCTGCACTACGATTTGGAGCGGATTGACAAAATCGGATAAGTCGGAGGGATTGAGCTGCCGATAGAGTTTTTGCCGAATTGCATAAATCGCTCCATCCCCTCCCACCAGCGAGCCAAGACCGGACTCCATACGTTTAAGCGCCAGCTCGTATCGCCAGTATAAATTTTCGCTATCGGTTGAAGTATCGCCCTCATCGATCGCATAGCGGGACTCGCCGGTGACCGCTCCGACTTCAGAGTCGGCAAAATTGCGCACCATCATGCGGACCACGTTGCGATCGTACATGGCATTGGCATCGGAGAAAATGACGATTTCCCCTTCGGCATTCGGGACCACCGCGTTCAAGCCCATGGTTTTGCCGCCGCGCTCGGACATGCGGTGCAGCTTGACACCGCGATCCGCAAAACCTTGCACAATTTCATCGGTTGCGTCCGATGATTGATCGGAAATCACAATAATTTCCAGTTTATCGGCCGGGTAGTCCAGTTCGAGCGAGTTTTTGAGCTTTTTGGCGATCACGTCTTCTTCATTGTAAGCAGAGATGATCAGGGTCACCTTCGGCTCGATTTCTTGCTGCCGATGCAAGCGCTGTCCGCGAAGATGCTTCATCAGGAGCAGCAAAACCGGGTAGCCAGCATAGACGTAAATGATGAGCGCCACGCTCAAATAAAACAAGATTTCCACTTTTTCACCTTATGCTTAAAAAAATGCCACAATCAATTTCGTAAAATTGCAATGGCACGATGCCCGACACCCGCCGGGAAAACGGCGATTTGAATAATTATTGGATACAAAAAGGAAGCGAAAGCAGCCTTAGGGAATGTTGCGTACAATCGATGGCCCGATCACTTTGGTCAACGGTACCGGCAGTTTTTGCCAAAGACGAATTGCCTTTTGATATTTATCATTTTTGGGGCTGATATCCGGTATTTGCTGGCCTTCAGGCAGCCAGTATTCCCAATTCAGATCGAGCGGCTCCGCGCCCCACTGCGCTTTGAATTTGTAGGTGCCTTCGCCAGGTGTGCTGCGGCCAAAATCAAATATTTTAAAGCCATTTTCTATTGCGACTTTGAGTGATTGCCAGTACACCAACATATTGGCAGCCAGGCGATTGTACTCCCGCAAGGACGATGCCCATGGAATTTCAATCGTGTTCCGAAAGCCCAATAAAAAACCTGCAGCCAACGGCAAGTCATCCTTGTAGGCAGCGATGATCCAACTCGATTTGGGGAACGCGTTCAGGACATTAATAAACAGTTTTTTAGTATAAACGGGTGTGCCGAGATCGCGCATATTCATCGAAAAGACGTGGTAGAAATCATCCACCAGGTCGAGACGGCCAACTTTCGTTGTCACGCCTTCCTTTTCGGGCTTGCGGATTTGACTGCGCAGCTTCGATTTAAAACCACTCCACAACTCTTCTTCAGACTCCGGCAAATCGAGCAACATGGCAACTTTGGCCTGTTTGTGCTGCAATTTTTCGAATTGTCGATGCGTGTGACGCAGCTCGAGATGCACGCAGTCGCGGATTCTGGCTTCATCAACTGCGGCATCGATTAATGCCTGACGCGCTTCATCGTTATCGGCGCAAACACCGCCGTAATTGAAAAAGGGAACCGAGATCAAAAAATTGCCAAAGAGACGGCTATTCATGTGCACCAATGGAACCGTTCCAATGACGCCTGTCTGGTTTTTCGCCGCCAGCGAGACTGTTTGATGCCCAAACGTATCATGAATGGCGCGCAAAATATTGGAGTGATGGTAAATGGTGCCATCGGCAGCCGTTTCGATGTATTTGTTGACAGCTTCGCTTCCAAAATCAGTTTTTTCAATCGTAATCATATTTATCCGAAATTCTATTCAAGATACCTTTGGGTAAATCAGGTGGCGTTGAGCTTGATCCCGGGCAAATTGCTGCAAGGCTCAACAGCCGGGAGCGTATAGCGTGATGCCCAATCTATTTCAGCAAAACTTCTTTGCTGCCTCGGCTAAATGAATGGTCAACACCATTGAGCGAAATCTGTTCGGTCATGCGATCTTCCGCCGCAGTTTCAGGCCAGCGCTTCAGCACCTCTGTTTGCTGCAAAACCTGATCAACAGTCCCGAAACGAAATGATTTGAGCAAGTTGGCAATGCGCTCCTCCATCAATGCCAGATTGCCATAGTGTCGAATGCGCTTCATCCTGCCAACATTGATGCGTGGCAGTTGCGGATCCAACTCCCATGGATGGAAATAGATAACCGCAGGCTTGCCTTCAGCATTGAGCTTGCTGATGCCGTATTTGAAAAACCAATACGGGTACAAACGCAGGTAGCCACCGCCGGCCATCGGCACATTTTTGCCAAACAATTTGATTGTGGAAATAGGAAATTCAACCAGCTTTTGGTTGCCATCGAGGTAGACATTGAAAGGAAATCGCGGCGCATCGGCAATGCCGTACAGGTCATGCTTGATTGGAAAGACGCTGGAATCGTACGTCAATCCCAATTTGACCAGTTTTTCCCATGCCCAAAGCGATTTGCGTGTAATCGAGTAACTCGGTGCACGATAGCCCTTGATTTTCTCGCCGGTAATTCCTTCGAGAATTTCAATGGAGCGATGCACATCTTCGTAAAATTCATCCCGGGACTGTTCATAAATCACCTGGTGGCCGTAGCCATGTGAGGCGATTTCATGACCATGCTCTTTGATCGCAACAACAATCTCCGGATAGCGCTCGGCTACCCAACCAAGAATGAAAAAGGTTGCCTTGGCATTGTGACGGTCAAACAGGTCCAAAATTTTACAGACATTGGAAACAACGGTATTTTCGAGCTCGTTCCATTCCGATCGTTTGATATGGTGTCTGAAAAGTGAGACGTGAAACCAATCTTCAACGTCAACACTGAGTGCGTTTAGTATTCCCATGGATGCTCGTCTTTGGTGCAAATTAACATTAACGCATTGATTATTTGGCACGTTTGATCGCGCCTTTTTGTCGGGTAAAGCAAACCGCCGCCATGCAGTTTCGGCGTATTGCGCCGATATTGCGCTGTGCGATTGAAAGCGCCCGACTTTTAAATAAATAACAATTTCGGGTAGGTTTTGCGGAAGAAAAACAGAACGTTTCAGCCTGAAAAATTGCTTTATCTGGCGGAATCATCGCGACTTCGGCCGCTATGCGACCAGCTATCTGGATGTGATGGCAGAATTAGCCAGATTTTTCAAGCTGAAACGCACACGAAATTATGCATGTCCATTAAACTTGTCGCGATACCACGCAACTGTTTTTTCCACGCCTTCCTTGAAAGAAACAGCGGGATCGTACCCGATGTGCTTGCGCGCGAGCTCAATGGAAGCTTGAGAATGTTTGACATCGCCTACGCGAGGCTCTTCATATCTCGGATTGGCGGTCAAGCCCATCACCTCTTCGAGCACCTTGACCAGATGGTTGAGCGTGTAGCGATCGCCACAAGCCGTGTTGATAAAGCAGCCCGCAGCATCCGACTCGCATGCCAGCAAATTGGCGTTTACGACATTTTCGATGTAGGTAAAATCGCGAGACTGCTCACCGTCGCCATAAATGACTGGCGGTTCATTGGACAGCATCGCTTTGATGAATTTAGGCAGGACGGCTGCGTAATGAGAATTCGGGTCCTGGCGGGGACCGAAAACATTGAAGTAGCGCAGCGCAACGGTGGGAAAGCCATAAACTTTATGAAAATTCATCGCATATTTTTCTGCGGCCAATTTAGAGGTCGCATAAGGAGACATCGGCTGCGGCGGCATATCTTCATGCTTTGGCAAGGTTGGCGTGTCGCCATATACGGATGAGCTGGATGCCATGACCAGCTTTTTGCAATTGCTGTCGCGTGCTGCAACCAGCAAATTCAGCGTCCCCTCGACGTTGACGCGATTCGAAGCGATCGGATCTTTTACCGATCTCGGTACCGAAGGCAAGGCTGCCTGGTGCAAAACAAAATCGACACCGTCAACTGCCTTTTTCACTGTTTCGAAATCGCATATATCGCCTTCAATAAAATCTAAATCGCCGTTGAGCGATTCGATATTTTCCAATTTACCGGTTGATAAGTTGTCGATCACACGCACTTTCTCGCCGCGTGCCAACAATTCATTCGCGATATTTGAACCGATGAAGCCAGCTCCACCTGTAATCAAATACAGAGCCATAGAAGAAACCTCCGTCAAAAACCTGGATGAGTTGCGTGAATAGTCCCTAGATGTAAATAGCCAGATCCATGGCTTTTGCTAACCAGACCGTCATGGCAAGTTGAGCTGAACAAGGCTGCTTCGCCTCGCATAGTCTAATCGTGCCGGATAACGGCTGATTGGATATGATGATGCTGGACGCACCGAGAACTGCTCACCTACAATTGATGTTTTTTGGTGTAATAATCGTAACCGTAATACTTGTAATCGTAGTAGTACGGCAACACACCTTTTTGATTGTTAATAATGGTGCCGAGCAAATTCAGCCCTGAATTTCTCATCAACTCCACAGCACGGCGGACCACGTCCTTATGCGTCTGGCCAGCTTTAATGACCACCAGTGCACCGTCCATTTCCGGACTGAGAATCAGCGAGTCCGTCACGGGTAAAACAGGTGGGCTGTCGACGATAACCGTGTCAAAGTAGAACTTAATTTCCGAGAACAAATCTTTCATTCTCTGCGAATTAAAGAGCTCAGTCGGATTGTCGATAATGCCGCCGGATGTCAGCACTTTCAAATTTTCGACTGCTGTTGCTTTGAAGCAGGAGTCCAGTTTGCGCTTCCCCATCAAAACGTCAGCCATGCCTTCTTCTTTGGCCATACCAAACAGCTGGTGCACGCTCGGCCGGCGCAAATCGCAATCGACAATAATGGTTTTGGTTTCGCGATAACGAGCAACGGTGCAAGCCAAAAGCGCTGCAGAAGTGCTTTTGCCTTCATTCATGGTCGCGCTGGTTACCAGCAGATTTTTTAAATCATGGCCGGCATAGATGTTCTTGAGCTTGGAGTGCAGCCTTCTAAACTCCGCAGCCTCGGGGCTCTCGTCATCAAAATAGTCGACAATACTTCCGACAAACTTATCCATTCGGTGAATTCCTTTTCAATAAATCCCTATTTTAAAATTGCGTCAAACAGGAGCTGAATACCCTTGTGGTCGTATTCGGCCAGGCGCTTGTTGCGTTTGGCCTTCTCGAAATTCGGGTTGATTTTCATCGCCTGATCGAACAATTGAATGGCTTTATTATTGACGATCTTGCTCATAATCACATAGGCTACACCCAGATGATTGTACAAATCGGCATAATTCGGATATTTTTTCAGCAGTGCTTCCAACCTGCGGATATGTCGCCAGATCATTGAACTTCTCAGCTTTTTGCCGCTGTGGATGACCCGAAGATAGAAATCCAGGATGAATGACATATCGTTGGTCTGCGCACCGCTGCCGTAGCCCTTCTCGAATTCCTGGTAAGCGCTGAGATATTCATTTCTGCGCAGGAATTCTTCGCCTCGCTCAAAGTACTCATTTTTAAAATTTGGGTTGATGCGGGCTGCCTTTTCCATGTACTCCATTACTTTGGTGTAGCAATCGACAGACAGCGCGAAATCTTCCCGCGTGTGGGCATTAAGAATGTAGGCCAGGGCGAGATTGTAGTAGGCATCCGGGTAGTAGGTATTGATCGAAATTGCTTTTTCGAAAGCGCCAACAGCATTTTTGCACTGTGACATTTTCAGGTAGGCACGACCAAGATTGTTGTGCAAATCGGCAAAATCCGGGCTCAGCAAGATGGCTTTCTCCAACACATCGATAGCCTCTTCAAGGCGCTCGACTTCGATGTAAGCATTGCCCAGGTTGTTGTAAATGATGGAATTTTCAGGATCCAGCACAATGGCGTCTTCGAATTCATCGATCGCTTCATTGAACATGCCTTTGCGCATGAACGCCAGACCGAGCAAATTTTTGGTCTCCGGCTGCTTGGCCTGTTTCAGCTTTTCGCTGAGGTCGAGCAGCGACTTGACTTCCGATTTCTTTTCTTCATGAAAGCCGCGCGTCAAATCCAGCAGCGTCTCTTCCGAAAGATTTGTATCGTACTCACGGTTTTGCGAATCCAGCAAAGTGCCATTGCGAAAAAAAGACGAGATGACCCGGTGCTGATAGATACTGTTCGCCGTTCTTAAAAAGTATTCTCCACTTTTTGAACGAATCACATCGTTAAAAACAAATTCTGCCATGTTGTTGCCCTAAGTTGCATTGTGTGTTTTAAAGCGAATTGGCACGTGCAAAAGCGATACGCTTGGCACGTGTGCTGAGGTCATATTCTTCCAGTTTACGATAAATATCCGAGCGCGTAAGCGACTCGTCGGCCATGCTTAGCCTGATCAGCATCTGCCGAATTGCGCTGGGCCCGTAGGCCGGATTGGCGATAACCACGCTGACTATTTTTTCCAGCATGGTATCGGTGCTGAGATCGGTCGGACGAATCTTGGAGTAGGCCAGATAGTCTGATGCCCCTCCACTATAGCCATTGCTGACATTATTTTCATAGTGAATGCCGTTTTTCTCTTCGCGCTCTGAATGCGCGCTTTGCTGTTGAACTTCCTGCACCTCTTCGAAGTAGTGTTCGTGCTCGACTTCAGGCTGCTCATAGACCGGTTCAGGCGCAACGGGCCGTGGTTGCGGCTGAGGCTGTGGCCTGGGAGCTTGTGGCGCGGGCCGAGGTGGTGCAGGTCGCGGTTGCACTGGTTTGGGAGCAGCTTGTGCCGGAGCAGGTTGTGGCCGGGAAACGGGTGCAGGTGCAGCCTGTACGGGTGCAGGTTGGGCTGGAGCCGGTCTGGCTTGTGCAACGCGACTTTGTTGCTGCACAGGCTGGACTTCTTCAGCGGCCCTTTCCAATTTAGGTGGATCAAGATTGACAGAAAGTTCAAGTTCTCCCTCGCCCTCAAACCACGGATCAATTATTTTGCTTCGTACCCGTTCAGCCGTGTCTTCGAAAATATCGGTGGTTGTCTCCAACGCTTCACTGACCTGCAGTTCTGCCGCTGGCGCATGCGCCGCTTTGGGTTTGGCAGCGGATTTCGCAGCAGGCTGTGCAGCGGGTTTGGCGCTTTCACTCTCATCTGTTTTTTTCTTGCGAGAAAACAGCGATGGTTTGCTGGCCGCTTTATCTTTAACACCGACGATATTCTTCGAAAAATCGATCAATGCCTCATCGACATTGGCGTAGGATTTAATAAACATATCGAGCTCAAGAAGGAGAAAAACATCGTACACCTCCTTGCTCATGCCGGCAAGCTTGAGATCGCCTTTGTTGTCGCGGATATTTTGCAGTTCCCCGACAAAATTGCCCCAACCCGCCGAACTGATGAATTCGACTTTGCCTAAATCGATGACAAACTTATAGTACTTCTTTGTCATCAGATACTGCAACACCTGTTCGAATTCATCGGCAGTGGATGCATCAAAAACCGATTTGAGATGAAGGATATGTACTTTTTCTTCTGTCACCTCGACAGAATCAATTAGTCGATATTTCACGGCTAGTACCTACTTTGTTAGAAATTCAAAACGAAAAGTTGTTTTTCTTAGCTGTTTGTGCCTTGTCCACAAATTCAACTTTTGGGACAGTGCCCAAAACGACGAGCCCGAGATAATTTTCAACTTCATCAACAGACTTAAATGATTGATCGATAAACTCGAGCAGGTAGATAAAACCTGCACCGACGCCCAATCCCATAATCAAGGATACCAAAATAACCTGGTTCGTACTGGCGTTGACTGGCTTGGTCGGCAACTGCGCCGGATCGATCACCCGATAGCGAATCTGTCGATTGACTTCCTGCATCGCACCGGTGATTTGCGCGCTGCGCACCTGGTCGGCAAAAATCTGGTACATTTCGAGATACTTATCGAAGTCTGCCTGCAGCTTTTGCGCAGTCACTTCATAGGCAGGCATGGTGTTGTTGTTGCTGCTGTACGAGCGTCGCAGACGTGAAAGCGTTTTTTGCTGCGCTTGCAAAAAGGTAATCTCTGCCTTGACGATTTCCTTTTGCACTGCGAGATCGACAATGTTTCCCGGAACCAGACCGCGCAGATGCCGTGCGCCATATTTTTCGACCTCATTTGCCATGGCCTCCCGAAGATCAGCGATTTCGGATTTTAAACGCAAAATATCGCCTGAATTCCAATTGAGCGAGATCATCAGCTTCGCCAGGTCTGTGAGTTTTTCGATCAGCGATGCCTTGATCTCCGCAAAGCGCTGAGTCTGCTGAATGTGAACTTCAGAACCATAGCGTCCAAGTTGCTGATCGAGTTCACTCGACTCTTTGATTTTCTTGGAGAGCTCGACCGAGTTGGTGGAGACCAGGCTCTGAACCTGTTCAATATTCGCCGGACTGATCGGAACAACGTTGTCATTCGCTGCCGCCACGGACTGCCTGAAATTCCGAAGGCGTTCTTCTGCTTGATCCGCTTCTTGCTTAAAAATCTTCATTTGCTCTTCAGAAAATCGCAAGGTGCCTTGGACGTTTTCCTGCTCTTCAAGCATTACGTCTTCAATGAAAAGCTCGACCAGATACTTCGTCACCAGATAGGCTTCCTGGGGATCACGGGAAGTGGTCGAGACTTCAATGTAGGTGCCTCGATTCGGGAATATGACTTCGATATCACTGCGCAGGGATGCGGCCTGAATCGTGCGAGCGGCTTCTTCAAGGCTGAGTGAAGGCTGAGCTGCAACCAATTTCTTTGCGCGTTCTTTTTGGGAATTGCTTGGCTCAAAGCCTGCTCGTTCAACCACTTTCTTAAGCAAATTCGTGCTGAGCAATTGCTTCATGAACGTCTCTTTATGGTCGCGCATTTTTATTTTATCGCGCGCTTCAACGCCCGGCAAAACATCGCCCATATTGTTCGTCAGGACATAGTTTTTGTTGATCACTACTGTAGCTGTCGATTTGTATTCCGACACCAACGTAATGATGCGAATGTACCCACCGATGCTGGCAAGAATAAGCGGAATGATGATAAACCATTTTCTTCTTTTCACCAGGTGCAGCAGCGCCTGCACATCAATGTTATTCTTTTGCATTTTTCATCTCTCTTGGTTGCCGTGGTTCCATTTTGATGATGTAACGAGAAAAGAGTGAAGCCCAGATTTTTGCGAGCTGTCAGAAAGACAGCGCAGCAAATAGCGAGTTTATCTTGTATTGTGAAAAATGATCAAAGACACTGCGATAGATACTGCACTCGTCAATACCGTTCTCACGATATTGGTCATCAGGAATCTGCCATAAGCGTCCTTCGCCGGAATGTAGACTGTATCACCAGGCTTCAACTGAAAAGGTACCGGAATACCTTCTCTCGCATAGCGTTCAAGATTGAGCCTGTACACAACAGAACCGTCCTGTCCGGCTGAAATGATCCTTACAGAGGTCAAGTCAGGCTGTATTGCAGGTGCACTGGCTCCAGACCGTGAGCCGCCACCAGAAGATGGGCCGCCAGCGATAACGATCGCTTGCAGAACATCCATATGCTCTTCCAGCTCATAGCGGCCAGGCCGTGAAACCTCGCCAAAAATGTAAATCACTTTTTTCTTCGCGTACAAGCTGACGCCACCTGGACCGGTGCCTCCTGCACCACCTTCACCATTTGTCGCGGCGCTCGGCACATAAACGTTATCGTTTGGTCTCAGCTCTGGCAGCTTGGTTAGATCATCGAAATAGTTGGTCAGATTGACTGGTATGCGTTGCCCGTGATTGTCGCCGCCTCGCAGAATAGTGATGTTGTCGAGACGCGCAGTTTCCAGTGGTCCGCCTGCCTGCAAAATAGCCTCCCAAACGTTCGGCATTTTGGAAAAGGTCAGTGGCCCCGGCATCAGTACAGCACCGGTGACAAAAATTTTCTTGCTGCCGTACTCAATGATTTTTACCAACGCTTGGGTCACATTGCGGTTATAAATATTAATTTGCTGAACAATTTTATTTTCTAATTGTGATATCGTTAAGCCTGCAGCAGTTATTCTGCCAGCTACCGGCACAACAATTTTTCCTTCCGAATCGATGGTGGTCTCAATATCAAGACTGGTTTCTTGCCAGAAATGCACCGAGATTCTGTCATTCGTTTCGAGAACATATTCCTGAGCGAAAGTATTTACCGCCGTGGCCAGGAAAATGAAAAGGGCGTAAATTGTGACTTTCGTACAGCATTTTAAAAATGACATATTGCGTCCCTACAGTTAAATTGCTTAATGTATCCTCAAAAAGATTGGCTGCTATCGGGTCGAGCCGACAACTTCATTGCTTCCTGCAGTCAGTCCGGTCAAGTCCGACACAAACACTCTATAGTAGTAGTCGTTGTTAAGAATGACCGTATCATCCAGATAGTCTATAGTTCGGCGTGCACTAAGGCTTGCGATTAACAGAGCGTTATCCGGAGTTATGTCGGGATTCTGGGAGCGATAGATGAGATAGGAGGCAAAATCGCTCACCTCTGTGCTTTCTGTCCAGGTCAATTTGATGCCGATCTGCCCGCTGCTGAAATTGAAGTCGAAAACCGGATCAAAGAGCGTTACCGGATCAGGAGCATGCAGGAATGTTAATCTGGTAATGGAAAAGGCAGATTCGGCAACATTGCCCACGTGATCAGTAAAATCGCCGACCACTCTGGCTTGATAAACGTCATCATCAATCTGAACAATGTAGTTTAACGTGTGAATGCCATCATTTGCAACGGCATCACCGTGCGTGCCATCATCAAACAGTGCCAAATTCTGTGGCCCATTTTCAATTGAAGCTAGTGCTTTGCCGCCGATTTCTCCAGCATCCAGAGTGATGCGAAGTGTATCGCCGGCAACCTTTGGCGCTCCGCCGGTATTCTCGCTAACAGAAACAATGTTCGCATGCGTATCAAGGATGATGGAATCGGAGACAGGCATAGAGGTCGCTTTGCCACTCTGATCGAGGAAACGCACATATATCGTCTTCAATCCGTCACCCAACACCATTGCCCAGTTGATGGACACATCAAAAGGCTGAGGCGCTGCATTGGTAAACGACGAATCATTGCTGATCGTCATAAATTCCGGCACGGTAGAAGCGGTGATGGACAGATGGACAGTTGTATTTGAAGTGTATTCTGCCCCGTCTTCGATAACAACGCTAAATTGGCCAGGTCGGGCAGTGACCACCTCAGATCTTTTGCTCTCAAAGCCATCTTTATTGACCGCTGCAACCTGATAGAAATAGTCAGCATTGTTTTGAACATTCCGGTCTTCGAAACTGTTCGTCGTGCTGGATTTGATCAGACTGAAATTGGTCGGTGTGTTGGTCGCGCGATAGATATTGAATTTTTGGATCGTCCCGGCTGAATCCTGAAAGGACCACTTGACAACAATAATCTGATCGCCAACAACAACACGAATACTGTCTGGTGTATTGGGAAAGCTTGTTGAAGAAATTTCTTCAACCCCGGTGGGTTTTTTATCGCAGCCGAAAACGGCCATCAGTGCCAGCAGAAACGCGGCGAAGGTTCCTGCTGTGAAATGACTTTTTACTCTCATGTTGCGGATCATAGCTTCCTTGCAAGTCATTTATAGTTGATCTTTTCCAGAATTGGAAATACGCACGTATCGCAATTTTTGCGAACGCAGCGACGATGATTCTTCTGGTGTGATTTTTCTATTACACAGGCATGCGCAAGCATCCCTGACCTACAGCCTGGCAGAAAAACCGAATTTTAAAGAACTGTCTTGAATATTTGGTTTAACTGAGAAGTTCAAACCAGCGATATCGAAGTCAGGAAAGAAAAAGAATGCGTCGAGAACGTTGTAAAGGTACACGCTGCCAGCGATGATCAATGCTGTACGCCGGCGCTCAAAACGCTTGTCGACAGTCGATTGGGTGCTTTGCACTTCTTTGAACAAAGCGCTTGCCAACTCACTGTTCTTTTGATTTGCCTGATAATTGCTGACAGCTTTTTCAAAATTGTCAACAGCATCCTGGTATTTCACTTCGCGGACGATCAGGTAGGTCAATGCTGCCAGTGATGCGGAGCGAATAAAGTAAGATTTGGTCTTTTGGCCTGTATAGCTCTGCCCCCAACCCGGAACGATAAACGATCGCATAAAAGCCCGCGCCCGTGTCTTTCGGGTCAGCCGGATGGAAATACGATGATTCACGCCCGGTTTAAACTGAAACTTGGAATCATAATCTTCATAGCCAGGATATGTTGCCCTGATTCGATAGAAGCCATCAATACCCTGCTTGATCGTATAGGGTGCGCTTCCTGCGATGCCATACTCTCCGTCAATCTGGACAATAGCGCCTTTTGGGCTCGCAACGATTTGAACACCTTCAGCCTCTCCTCCTGTCTGGGCATTCGCATCAAATTGTCCGATCATGAAACAGAAAGTCAATATCATCAATGAAAAAGACTTTCGTTTGCTTCGCATTCGTTTAACCTCCAAGTATGAAAGGATTATTAGCTTCAAGGACTTCCTTGCCCCTGATGATGACCCAAAGGGTCTGCAGCAGGATGACAACGTCAGCTTTTAAATTGCTATTTTCTACGTAAATCAGGTCCCATTTGAGCTTATCTTTTGTGCCTTCAATCGTCACGTCATAGCCGCAGACGATTTGGGCAATTCCGGTCAGCCCGGGTTTGACAAGCAACCTGTCAGTATAATTCGGGACTTTCTCCAAAATCTGTGGGATCAGCTGTGGTCTTTCCGGACGGGGACCGACCAACGACATTTCACCACAGAGAACATTGAAAAACTGTGGAATCTCGTCCACATGCGTAAAGCGTAAGATATTGCCCATCGGCGTAATGCGCGGATCATTTTTTTGCGCCCAGACAGCACCGCTGCCTTTTTCCGCGTCCTGCCGCATTGTGCGGAACTTGTACACCCAGAAAGGACGTCCGTACAAATCGACTTTGCGGCGCTGTTCCTTTCGGCGATCGTTCGTGACTTCCAGATTGATTACTCTGCGATCACGTTTTCTGTTATTTACGCCGGAACGTCTTTGCCTATAAAAAATCGGGCCGCGGCTATCGAACTTGATCAGCAGCGGAATCACCACAAAGAACATTGAGCAGAAAATGAAGCCCAGCACGGCACTAAAAATATCAAAAATTCGCTTGCCAGCCAGTTCCCAATAATGCATGCTGGAAAGTGGCGTGGTGATGCGCCGGATTAAATCTTCCGGGAAAAACAACAAGACACTGAGTGTCGAGAAAAAGAAAAATGGTGAGAGAAAATATGTGCCAACAAATTTTCGCAGCTTGATATCAAAATCACTCAAAACCACTTTTCGGTTTGCTTCAACCGGGATGCCCTTTTTGTTTCTGTCAACGAGCGCCTGGTAACGTTGGTGTACAATCTCCGGCGTTAAGCTGCCATGGCTTGTGCCAATCATGCTTTCGCGGATTTGACCCACAAGTTGTCGCTGATTCATGAAGCTCCTCTTTGCATCGTATTGGTTCGTCAAGAGAACGCAGCTTGATAGTGAAACGACCTGCAGATATTTCAAATCCATGAAATGACATGACTCATCCTGAGTGATTTGCTGTCCGTTAACTCAATTGCTTCGAATTGCTAACATCGCTCAACGGCAAAAGCCGTGCCTGATCTTGCAAATATTTCTGTCTTTTCGTTAAAAAATTCATTTAGCCTTAACAATTTGATATAAAAACATTTACATACATACGTACATCTTCGATTTGGATGAATAATTTTATGAACCACCGCATCAAAGTGAGACAGTGTCACACTCGGAACACATTCATTCAAACCAAAAAAGCAGAGAAATTTTGTAAGGATGTACGTTCTTTGCGCAATGCAGTTTTATATGCACGGCTTAGCGATCCCTGCTAAGAACGTTTGAAAGGCTTATTGCTAAAGGAAAAGGACAAAAAGTGGGAAAAGCAGGCATGCAATTGCCTATATCCATCGGATGCTTTTCCAAGTTGTCAATCAAGATGTAAGCAATTAAAAATTCGCAATAAGGATACGTACAATTACGTTTTTTGCGGAAGGAATTGGCAGGAATTCTGCGGCTTTCTGCCTGTATTTTCAACATTTGGTCGGAAAAATCATGGGGTGCTTCCAATGCCGGCTTGCCGAGATGGAAGTTGTCAGGCGAGATTTTAAATTTCGTAGATCGGCGCCGCAGGCACTTTGATGCCCAACAACCAGCACTCTCCATTATCGCACACCTGGATCGACCATAATAAATAGATGGCGTGCTAACATGTAGCACGCCATCAGGGTCAGCCAGGGTATCAGGGAAAATTACAGGAGTCGCACATAGCGGGTCTCATCCTGCCTGAGCAAGAACGGTGCTCCAAATCGCTCTATCGTTTCCAGCGCCGGCGAATGTAAGCAGGCGACTCGAGATCATCATCGTTGTAGAGGCTGTCTTCGATTTCTGAGACGGTTTCCATATGTCCGTTGCCATTGCCATTGCGACGCTGGTAAGTCGGCACATCCAAATCGCTCAGTTCATAGTCGATAATGCGCATGGTCGAGGCTTGTTTGCGAGTCATGCCATAGCCGTTTTTGTTGAAGCCGGTGGCGATGACCGTGACACGGATTTCCTCTTCCATCTGCGGATCGACAACCGCACCAAAAATCAGGTTAGCATCATTGCCTGCCGCATCCGAGATCACGCTGGTGGCATCGTTCACTTCATGCAGCGAAAGCGATTCGCCACCGGTGATGTTGACCAAAACACCTTGGGCACCGGCAATCGAAATGTCTTCCAATAGCGGGCTGGCTATGGCTTTCTGTGCTGCCTCGATCGAACGATCATCGCCCGAGGCCACCGCAGAGCCCATCAGAGCATCACCCATTTCGCGCATGACCGTTTTCACATCGGCAAAATCAAGATTGATCAGGCCGGGGATGCTAATCAAGTCGGAAATGCCTTTTGTTGCGTGCAACAGCACTTCATCCGCCGTGCGAAACGCTGCGGTGAGCGGCGTGCCTTTCGTCACCACAGAGAGCAAGCGCTGATTTGGGATGACGATCAGCGTGTCGACTTGTTTTTTGAGCTCAAGCAAACCTTCTTCCGCACGCTGCGAGCGTTTATGGCCCTCGAACATGAATGGCTTCGTGACAATGGCGACTGTCAGCGCGCCGAGGTCTTTTGCAATTTCAGCAACGACCGGTGCAGCACCGGTGCCGGTGCCGCCGCCCATTCCGGCAGTGATAAACACCATGTCGCTATCCTCGAGCGATTCGATTACGGAATCGCGGTCTTCTTCAATCGACTTCCGACCAATTTCAGGATCTGCGCCTGCTCCTAATCCGCGCGTACAGGCTCTGCCGATCTGCAAGCGTGTTGAAGTTTTGCATGCTTCCAAAGCCTGCAAATCCGTGTTGATGCTGACAAAACCGACGCCTGCCAGGTTGGCTTCGATCATACGATTTACGGCATTGCAGCCGCCGCCACCTACGCCAACAACTTTCATCCTGGCGGTCGGTGTGGGATTTTCGTCAAAATTGAAACGCAAATTCATGGCTGACTCCTTTTTTGTGATACTGATTTTGGCTGAATACGAAAAATATCCTTTGCGCTGGACTACGCTATATACCCTTGCTACCGACAAACCAGCGCTTCATTCGTTCCACAATTTTCTCAAAAACATGTGACTCGCTCGAGCTCAGCGGACCATCGATCATCTCGCTGTTCTCTTTACCATACATAATCAAACCGACGCCGGTCGAATGCAATGGCAGATTGATGTCGTCACTGACGCTCTTGATACCCGACGGTACACCCAGCTTCACCGGCATTTCAAAAATTTCTTCGGCCAGCTCGACGGTACCTGGCAGCATGGCCGCGCCGCCGGTTAAAACAGCGCCCGCCGTCATCAAATGTACGTAATCCGATTTCTTGATTTCGTTGTGCGCCAGGGTCAAAATTTCTTCCATGCGCGGTTGAATGATATCTACCAGCAGCGATTTGGCCACTTTCCGCGGTGGTCGTCCACCAACGCCCGGCACTTCGACCAGTTTATCTTCGTCCTTTTCGTATTTAACCGCCGAGCCAAAATTCACTTTAATCGCTTCTGCACTCTCAATTGGTGTGCGCAAGCCGTGCGCGATGTCGTTGGTGACGTTACGGCCGCCGAGGCTGACGATCGCCGTATGCCGGATGCAGCCTTCATAAAACATGGCAATGTCCGTGGTGCCTCCGCCGATGTCGAGCACGCAGACACCAAGGTCTTTTTCGTCTGGCGTGAGCACAGAATAACTGCTTGCCAATGGCTCGAGCACCAGGTCCATCACTGACATATGCGCACCTTCGATGCTGCGCCAGATATTTTGCGCTGCCGTCACTGCGCAGGTGACAATATGGACTTCTGCTTCGAGTCGAACGCCGGACATGCCAACCGGATCGGTAATGCTGCGCTGATCATCGACAATAAACTCTTGCGGCAAAATATGGATAATTTCACGATCAAACGGCAGCGATACAGCCTTGGCTGCGTCGATCACACGCCGTTTATCTTCCATACTGATGATGTGATTTTCGCCAGCGACAGCCACCACGCCGCGGCCATTCACGCTGCGAATATGATCCCCTGCAATGCCTGCGTAGACGGCTTCAATCTCAACACCGGCCATGCGTTCGGCTTCTTCGCGCGCCTTGATAATAGCCTGAATGGTTTTTTCGAGATTGATCACCACGCCGCGACGCAAACCATCCGATGGTGCTGTGCCGACGCCGATGATTTTCAGCATCGAATTTTCATCGAGTTCAGCGATGAGTGCGCAAATTTTTGTGGTGCCGATGTCCAGGGCACAGATATACTCGTTTGTCATACCCCCACCTCCTTATGTGTGATTTATGGTTCCTTGTTTCTTCTTGGCGATCACCTGATCGTTAAATCGCAAGTCGAGGTATAAAATTTGATCGAACTGGCCTTCACTGGCGAAGTGTTCCCAAGCCACTTTGAGCTTTTTGCTTTTGTTCAACAGACGATCTTTTCCGAAATAGACCGGAATGTTTTTTTCGACCATGGTCGCTCTCACACCGTAGGTCGCATTCATGGTGACTTCAGAGATCAAGCTATATATAATGGGCTCGGCTTCCTGCAATTCACCAATAAATTCTGCCAGAACAACGAGCTTGCTGTTGTCGACTTTTTCACCAGGCAAATGCTCTTTGATGTGCATGCCGGTAATCACCGGAAAGTCCAAGCCGATTTCCGGACGAAAACGCGGCAGCAACACGCCTTCACGATCGATGCCCCACAGGCCATTGCTGATCAAAATGGCCACAGGTTGACGTTCCCGAATGTCAATGCGGATATTCGATGGAAACATGCGGGAAACTTCAACCTGCCGTACCTGCGGCAGCTCAGCCAGTTTCGCCTGAATGCGGTTGATATCCGTATCCCAGATGCTTTCGGCAGAATCGACTTTTGCCGCCGCCAGCACATCTTCCGTTTCCAGCAACCGATTGCCGCTCACAACAACCTTTTTTACTGAAAAAGCATGGTTATCCTGTATCCACACGCTCAGGTGCAGAAAAACCAGGATAATGCTCGTCGAAAAGAACACATATTTGCCTGCCACTCTCATGGTGATCCCTCCTTGTCTATCAGCTTCAGACAGTCCCTTGCAATCAGCTCGGCCGCATTGTGCATCGACAGTTTTTTTGCCGCTGCCGACATGCTAACCAGCCGCTCCTCATCTGTAACGAGTTGTCGAATGTGTTCAAAAATTAAATCTGCTGTCAACTCCCTTTCATGAACCAAAACGCCGCCACCAGCATGTACAACAGCCTGGGCATTGGCAGTTTGATGATCTGCGGTCGCGAACGGAAATGGCACATAAATCGCCGGAATACCGCAGGTCACCAGCTCCGAAATAGTTGAAGCGCCAGCCCTGCATACCGCTAAATCCGCAATCGCGTAGGCCTTGCCCATCTCTTCGATATAGGGAACGATCCGAATATTCTCCGCTGCGGTGTCGGCCGCTTGTGAGATATGTTCATACCATGTCGTGCCGACAGCCCAAATCACCTGCACATCGGGCAGAGCCTGCAAGCCCGGCAGCATCGACAGGATAGTCTCATTCAGTTTCTTCGCGCCCTGGCTACCGCCAAATACCAGCACCGTTTTTTTGCTTTTGTCCAGATTAAAAAACGAGTAGCCATCGTTTTTATTGGTGTTGAACAAGGAACCGCGTATCGGATTGCCGTATACAAACACATTTTTCTGCGCGGTAAAATAGCGCTTTGACGCCTCAAATGTCAAAAAAACAGCGTCAACCGCATTGCCCAGTTTACGATTGACCAGCCCGGGATAATTGTTCTGTTCCTGCACTGCCCGGGGAATTTTCAGCATCCCGGCAGCCAGCAATGCCGGCCCTGACGCGAATCCACCTGTACCGATCACTATTTGTGGCCGGAAACGCCGGAAAAAGCTGATGCATTTCAATACGCTATAAGCCAATCGGAACGGCACCAGCACGTTTTGCCATGTCAATTTTCGCAACAAACCGCGAATCGGTAAGACAAGCAACTCATAGCCCTGCTCCGGCACCACCCGCGCTTCCAGTCCACGATCCGTGCCAACGAAAACGACGTGTACCGATGGCAGCATCTCACGGAATTTATCTGCAAGCGCCAGCCCGGGATACAGATGGCCTCCAGTGCCACCGCCGGCAACGACAATACGGATGTCAGCGGTTAATTTTGATTTTTCTGCCTGTTGTAGACTTTTTGCCATACTTCAATTGAACCGGTTTCAAAGCCCTGAAACCACTTTGCTGACAAATGTTGAGCAATATGCCAATCCCAAACAGATTCATGATAAGCGAAGAGCCTCCGTAACTTACGAAAGGCATCGGGATGCCGGTCGTAGGCATGAGATTGGTGACAACTGCAATATTCATAAACCCGTATAAAACAATTGCGAAAGTAATGCCGAGTGCCAGTAATTGTCCTTCCCTGTCTGGCGCTGCCAGCGCAATACGATATCCACGATAGAAAATGACCAGGAACAACAGCACCACTAAAAGCGTGCCGATCATTCCGAGTTCTTCACCAATAATGGAATAAATAAAGTCTGTAAATGGATCTGGCAGCCAGTGCATTTTCTGGCGGCTGTGGCCGAGGCCGAGGCCAAAAACGCCACCGTTTCCAAGGCTGATCAACGATTGTTTGACTTGCCAACCCAATTGTGTTTCATCTTTAAAGCCATCGATGAATCCGAACAAACGCTCGCGCTGGTACGGGATGCTCATTAAAAACATGAAGGCTGCAGTCAACCCTCCGGCGATGACCGCCAGCAAGTGCCACACGCGCGCGCCTGCAACAAACAGCATATAAATGCCGACCACAAATACCATCAATGCAGTGCCGGTATCCGGTTCCAGCATGATGGCTCCGCAGACCAACCCCAGCAGAATGAGCTGCGAGATCACCCCGTCCAGAAAGCTTTTATTGTCCACTTCTTTCATTGCAAGAATTCGCGCAAACATGAGGATGATCGCAAACTTCGCCAACTCCGAAGGCTGGAAACGGAAGCCGAAAATATATAGCCACCTGCGTGTGCTGCGAACCGTCCATTCATCCGGTGCAAAGATCAATACCAGGAGCAGCGTCAATGCGCCCCAGTAAAACACCGGTGAAAAGCGCAAAAATTCGCGGTAATCGATCCGCATCGCAAGGTACATAATCAACACGCCGATCAAAATGCGCAGGATCTGACGTTTGAGAAAGAACGTACCGTCGCCAAAATTCTCTAACGCCTTGGTTGAGCTGGCTGTATAAATAAACGTCACGCTCAGCGTCAACAAAATAGCGATCACGAAAAGTAAGGTATAATCGAGTCTGGTCCGGTAAATTTGCATTTGTCAATATTTCGTATATCGGTCTTTAAAATGTGCCCCGCCTGCGAAAAGTTTTTTCAGACGGGGCAGCAAGCAACCCACCGTGCATGGGGCTGAAATCTATCGGATTTTAAATGTTACTAAAGTTAATAGTGCCAGCAAAATGCCAACGATCCAAAAGCGAATTACCACTTGTTGTTCAGGCCAGCCCTTTAATTCAAAATGGTGATGCAGAGGCGCCATCAAAAAGATGCGCTTGCCGCGGCGCTTGAAGCTCCAGACCTGCAAAATCACAGACAGCGTTTCCGCGACAAAAACACCGCCGATAATCGCCAGCAACAGTTCCTTTTTGACCAGAATAGCAAGCGTGCCCAACGCGCTGCCGAGCGCGAGCGAACCGGTGTCGCCCATAAAGACCTGAGCCGGATTGGCATTGAACCACAAAAAACCCAGTGAAGCACCGATCAAGGCCGCACAAAAGATTGTCAGCTCGCCGGCACCGGGCATGTACCGAATATCCAAATATTCACTAAAATCAACGCGACCCGTGACATAGGTGATGGCCGCGAAGGCAATCGCTGCAATCGCCACCAGGCCGATGGCCAAACCATCCAGACCGTCGGTAAGGTTGACCGAATTGGAGGCTGCCACTATAATGAACACAACCAGCGGGATATACAGTATGCCAAAATCGATTTCATAATTTTTAAAGAACGGCACGGTCGACAATGTGGCAAATCCTTCAAAATCCTGTGTGTTCAGCACAATCACGCTGACGACCAGGCCGAGGCTTACCTGCCCGGCGATTTTGTAACGCCCAATCAAGCCTTTCGGAAGCTTTTTGATCACTTTTAGATAGTCATCAAGAAATCCAAAAACGCCCATCCAAAGCGTGGCCAACAAAATGACCAGGATAAAGGTGTTTAAAACTTTCGCCCACAAAATTGTCGGAACGATGACCGCAGACAACACGATGATGCCACCCATGGTTGGAGTACCAGCTTTTTGCTTGTGTGACTCCGGCCCTTCTTGACGAATTTCTTCGCCGACTTGCATCGCTTGCAGCTTTTGAATGATTCGTGGCCCGATGAAAAAACTGATCAGCAGTGCGGTAATCGCCGCCAAAGTTGCCCGAAAAGAGATGTACTGGAAGATATTGAATCCCGAGATAGAATCGCTTAACGGATAAAAAAGGTAATAGAGCATCGAGCATTTTCCTTAAAACGGTTGAGCTGCCTGACAACTGACTCGTAAAATCATAAGCTGCTTTCGTGCATTCTCTTCATCCCCTGCCTGTCCTGGTTCAGGTATTTCCTGTACTTCGCACCCGGTGAGCAGGCTCTTAACGCGCGAGCCTGCTCGGGATGCTTTTCTTTATTCACGCACAGGAAAATTGCTTGATTGCAGTGTTGCTTTGAATGCAACCAATATTTCTTCCATCTTTAAGCCACGAGATCCTTTGACTAAAATCACATCTCCAGGCTGAGTGATTTCGCCTAACCGCCTGGCAATTTCAGCTTTGTCTTCGATAAAAATGATGCGTTCATTTTGTGCCGCGTTATTCTCGCAGACCTGCTGAAAAAGCGGCCCATGCACGATGAAATGGTCAATATTTTGAGCAGCACGCCCCATCGCGATGACTTCACCGTGCGCCTGCATAGCCTGGTCGCCGAGCTCGAGCATGTCGCCGAGCACAGCGATCCGCTGGCCACCGACCGGCAGTTTAGCTAAAAATTCAAGTGCCGCTCGCACAGAATCCGGATTTGCATTATACGAATCATCGATCACGATACGACCTGCATGCTCACTGCGCCGCATCCTGCCCGAGACATCAGCTGGTTTGCTCAGCGCGACGATGGCCCGGTCAATATCCACATCGAAATAGCTCGCAAGCGCCAGAGCCGACAGTGCGTTGCTGGCGTTGTGCAATCCGGGCACGCCGACACGCACGCTTTTGTCAAAGAGTTTGAATTGCGCGCAACCGAACTGGTCCAGCCATGGCTGCTCGCCGCGAATCATCGCGCCCGCCTGAAAGCCATATGTCAGACTTTTGGACACGCCTCTCTCCTTCGCGGCAAGCACCACGTTTTGATCATCGAGATTGATAATCGCTGTATCGTTACCACCGAGGGCCGCGAACATCTCGCCTTTCGCCCGACGGACACCGTCAATATTTTTTAAAAACTCGAGGTGCGCCTTGCCGATATTGGTAATCAGGCCAACATCCGGTGGGGCAATTTCGCACAACCGGGCAATCTCTCCGAGATGATTCATTCCCATTTCGATTACCGCCAGTTCGGTTTCTTCCGGCATGGCCAGCAAAGTAAGTGGTACACCAATATGATTATTTAAATTGCCCTGTGTTTTGTGTACCCGATATTTCAGGCTCAAAACCTGAGCGATCATCTCTTTGGTCGTTGTTTTGCCATTCGAACCGGTCAGGGCGACGATTTTTGGATTTATTTTTCTGGCAAAGGCTGCTGCAATTTCCTGCAAGGCACGCAACGTATCCGGCACAAGCAAAAAGGCGCTGCTCCCAGGCAGATCGTTGATCTTTGGCCAACTATCTTGCTCAACGACCACAGCCAAAGCTTTGCTCTCGAAAACGTCTTTTAAAAAATCATGTCCGTCAAATCGATCGCCCTTGATCGCGATAAACAAGTGATTCGGACCGACTTGACGCGAATCGATCGTCACAGCCGCGACGCGCTGCTGCAGCAAGTCGGCGTTGCCCTCGAATCTTATATCGATCTCGGAGGCTTCGATAATTTCAGCAAGTGTCCAATTCATCGCTATCCGGCTATTGGTATCCGTTTTTCAATTCGTTTTGCCAGGTTTGAATGGCAATGATGTTCAATCATAACCGCTGCCCACGCTGCTGGTTGGCAGCACCGGAGAACGCAAATTGGGCTCATCACACTCAATAACACAACGCGTACCGGCGCGCACCAAACTACCCGGCGAAGGCTTTTGGCTTTTCACCTGGCCACGCCCATACACTACCGGCTCAAGGCTGTGTAAAGCAAGCTGGCCCAATGCTTCCCGAAGCGAGAGCCCGATCAACGAAGGCATCGGTATTTGGCCATCGCTTTTCTTCACTTCGAATAATTCAATTTTGACAACATCCCCCGCACTCACCAACTTGCCGGGCTCGATTGATTGCGATTGAATGAATTCACCAGAGCCACTCTTTTCTATTTGCAGGCCCATTTCTTCGAGTACATTTTTGCTGGATGCGAATTTTCGATCGACCAAATTCGGCATCACAAAATTGTAGATTTCCTTTGTCGCCGGATTCATTTTCTGATTATTTTCAGCTTGTGTTACCCGCAGGAGCAAGCGTTCTTCTTGTACGCGAATCCTTTCGGCAATGCGCTTGAATGTTGCGGCAGCGTATTTGCCCCACTGATTTTTATTATCCGTATCAAGCGTTACATAAATCAGATATTTGGGTTGCTCAGCCGGAAAAAAACCGGCAAAATTGGAGACGAATTCATTTTCTGAGTAACCACGGCCATTCGGTAGTGCTTTTTGTGCAGTTCCGGTTTTGCCTGCAATACGCAGCCCTTCGATTTTAGCGGGCTGGCCGGTGCCGGCTTCGACCACATTCACAAGCAAATTGGTGAGTGTTTTGGCAGTTTTTGCAGAAATGGCCTGACGCATTATCTCGGTTTTGGGAGCAGGGTCGAGCTCGCCATTTTCATCGACAACGCCGTATAAAATCTTGGGCTTGAGTAATTGTCCGCCATTTGCAATCGCTGCGTATGCCATCGCCAATTGCAGGGCGCTTACTGAAATCTCTTGCCCAAACGACATAGAGGCGAGGCTGAATTCCGACCAAGCAGCAGGAGGATTTACCAGCCCGGAGGTTTCGCCCGGCAGCTCAATCCCGGTTCTTTCGCCAAATCCAAATGCCTGCACGGCTTGGTAAAACTTCTCACCGCCAAGTTCTGCAGCCATCTTCGCCGTCCCGATATTCGATGAATTTTTCAGCACATCGGCAACGGTCAACCAACTGTAACCCTTGACATCGCGAATTGTGCGGCCATTATCGCGATAGAGACCATTTTCGCAAAAGACCAAATCTTCAATATTTCTAAGATGATTTTCCAAAATTGCTGAGAATGACACAATTTTAAAAGTCGAACCGGGCTCAAATACATCGGTGACCACTTTATTTCTACGCAAAGAAACAGGATAGTCAGTTGGTGCATTCGGATTATAGGACGGCACATTCGCCATCGCTAAAATTTCACCACTTTGCGGATTGACAACGATCACAGCGCCCTTGCGTGCATTAAAGTCACGCGCTGCATTGCGAAGCTCTTCGGTTGCGATGGTTTGGATGATATAATCGATTGTGAGCACAATCGACTTTCCATCGCGCGGCACAACCTGTTCGACCACATTTTCAGGAACGGCACGCCCTCGCCCATCACGCTGAATGATGACATGACCACTTTCGCCTTTGAGCAAATCATTAAATTGAAGTTCGCCGCCTTCCAGGCCATTGTTATCCGGATCGGTAAAACCAAGCAAGTGGCTGGCAATTTCCTGATGCGGATAAATCCGACGCGTATCACGTTCGACCAGCACACCGGGCAGGTTCAGCGACGCGACTTTGGGTCCGATTTCAACATCGATACGTCGCTGCAGCCAGACAAAATTTCCCTTAACCGAGTTGATGCGCGCTTGCAATCGGTTTTGTGAGATATGCAATACATTGCTTAACTTTCTGGCATAATCACGTGCTGTGCCCTGCATCTGGCGTTTGTCCAAGCCGATGGATACGCATGGCTCGTTCAAGACCAGGTATTCCATATTTCGGTCATAAATCAACCCACGCTGCGCTTCGACCGGTATCTCAAGCACATACTGCTTATCCGCCATCTGACCATATTTGCGTTTTTCCCACACTTGAATAAAGAGCAGTCGCACGACAATGATCGCCGCGAATGTGAGAATAAAAAATGCCGCCGCATAAATGCGCACTTCCGCTTCAGATGTGCGAAAAACTTTCTTTTTGGTCGGCTTTTTTCGTGCCATGCTCTTGACTTTTTTGATAGGATTCGCTGCAAAATGGGATGCAGCATTGCTGTTTAAACCTAGTCTTTCTGTTGAACCGGCATATAAATTATTTTAGGTTTGAGTTCAACAAAACCGAACTGCTGCTTTGCCAGAGTATAGATCCGGCGATAACTGGTCAGCTCTTCAGCCTGAGCGCGCAAGCGTTCATTTTCTTCCACCAGGAGTTTTCGCGTTTTATTGAGATCGATAATCTCTCGTGAGATTTCGCGCAATTTAATGCGCTCCCACACATAAAAAACTGTCAGACCTGAAAGCATTAAAAAGAAGATAAACACCGGCAACCAAAGCATGCCATACTGCGGCTTCGGCGCCATTCTGCGAGCCGATGAACCTGAAGTCCTGCGCTTGCCCATTGTTTTTTGGGATTGGGTCGACCGGTTTTTTGAAACGGTCGCACCACGGGCGCCTTTTTTTACGCTAGTCGATGATTTTTTCGATCGCACGGAGTTTGGCACTGCGAGCCCTTGGATTGTTTTTCACTTCTTCCTCTGATGAAGCTATTGCTTTTCTCGTGAGCAATCGCCCTTCCTGTGTATGCTGGCAGGTGCAGATTGGCATCCCAGGCGGGCAGATACACGTTCTGCACTTCTCAACCATAAATCGCTTGACTTGGCGATCTTCAAGCGAATGATATGAAATAACGACCAACCGGCCGCCCATTTTCAGCGCATCAAAAGCCGATGGTAAAAAAGTCTCCAGCGCCGCCATTTCCATGTTCACTGCGATTCTTAATGCCTGAAAAACACGCGCTAAAGATTTAATGCGCGCCTTCATCGGCAAGATACTTTCGATCGTATCAACCAGAGCTTGTGTGGTGGTTATCGGCTTTTTTTGCTGTACAGCTTTGATGCGACGCGCAATTTTTCGGGAATGCCGTTCTTCGCCATACCGAAAAATCAAATCCGCCAGCTCTTTTTCATCCGTTTGGGCAATTAGATCAGCAGCCGAAAGACCGGCGCCGGGATTCATGCGCATATCCAGCGGCCCTTCCTTCATATAGCTAAAACCACGTTCAGCCGTATTTATTTGATAGGAAGAGACACCGAGATCAGCAAGAATCCCATTGCACCCAGCAACACTTAGCTCGCTCAGGACAGTTTTTATTTGAGAAAAATTATTGAATGCAATTATAACGCGGGAGTCACCGCCCAGCCGTTTTTTGGTTTCGGATACAGCATCTGGATCGGTATCAATACCAATCAAAATTGCGTCGGGGTTAAGCTGCGCCAGCAATGCGCTGGCATGCCCACCACCACCAAGGGTGGCATCCACGTAACACCCGCTGTGATCCGTGAGCAGAAACGAAAAGACTTCATCCATCATTACCGGCAGATGATATTCAAGCGGAGGTGCAATTCTCTGAGACTGCGACAAAGTACATTTCCTCAAATTTCGTTGCTCTTCGAAAGAGCATTTATTTTTGAACTGCGGCCAGGCAGTTCGGCAGGAATAAAAGGAAGGAATCAGGCGAAAAATAAATCAAAACGTCCCTTAAGTCGAACCGGTGCGATTCTCACCATCCCCTCTCCTGCGCTGGCCCTTACCTCTCATAGCCAATTGTGCAGCGTGGAATGCGTTAAAGACATCAGGGCGCCAGATATCAAAAAAGTTACCCATACCGATAATGCGAATCTCCTTTTTGATTTCATTTTGCTTTAGTAGTTCATCCGGGATATTGATTCGGCCCTGGCTGTCCAGCTTCACTTGATGAGCATTGGCTGTTAACAGGCTGATTTCATATGTATCATCCGGCGTTTCACCATCTTCATAATCGGTGAGCTTTGCCAGAATCACATCATTATAATAGCTGGTCGGGTACGCACGGATACAATCAAACTCGCCCAACTCCATCGCGCGCAAGGTCAAACTTTTGACACTATACATTTCCAACACTTCCCTGATACGTGCCGGAGTGCTCGCTCTGCCCTTGGCATCGAGTGTAAAGTCGAAGTTTCCGGTAAACTTCAGGATGCGATCATTTGATTGCGGCAACACCTGCGAAACCACTTTGCACCACTTCTATACTATTTTACTCCACTTTACTCCACTTTCAGCCACTATATAACACTATTCCCCCACAATGTCAATATTTTTTTGATATTTCCGGTAAGTTTCTTTAAACTTTCACTGCACGCATCTTTTCAGAAAACAGCCTTATCGCTTGCGACGCCCACGCCGTTGATTTATATTTTTTGGAAAAACTTGTGTGGAGATCAGTTTGAAGAAAAGACCGAGTACAGCGATCCTTCTCATTCACGGTTTTACTGGCAGCCCGGCGCAAATCGCCTGGTTAGCCAGCGCACTACAGAGGGGAAGACGGCTTCGCTACAATTTGCCCAATTTTGAAAGGGCATGGTGCTCAGCCTGCAGATCTAATCCATTTTCGTGCAGAAGATTGGATTGCACAGGTAGAACACCTGTTGCTCGAAACAAAGTCGCGCTTCACAAACGTTTTTATGGTTGGGTTTTCCATGGGTGGGACACTCGCCCTGCATCTTGCCGCAAACTATGATTTTAGTGGGGTGGCAACACTTGCAGCGCCAGTCAAACTCTCTTTAACTGATGAACTGCTGATTCGCAGCTTTCATTGGATTGTTAAATGGCAGCACAAAACAAATGGCTCCGATATCAAAGATCGCTCGATGGCAGATTTGCTCTACACCTATTCGTCCTATCCTTCCAGAAGCACTGTTGAAGTGTTTCGACTCGTTCGCAAAATCAAGCCGGCAATCTCGCGAATCTCAATGCCTATCCTGATTGTGCACGGTACCGAAGACCATGTTGTGCCGGTGACAAATGCCGGACTGATCGCGAATAAAGTGGCATCACGTCATAAAAAGCTGGTGATTGTCCAAAACAGCTACCATATTTTGCCGATGGATTTTGATAAACAAACAATTCGTAGTGCTATTCATGCCTTTATTGGCGAGGTGCTGCAACAAGTCCCCGAACAGCCCCAAGCGTAACAACGCTTGTTATCGACCGGCATAATACCATGCCGAAGTAAATGGAAGAACGGATGTTAGAAAGCTCTCGCAAAGCGCAACTTTACTCGATTATCCCCTATCTTAAAAAATACAAAAAAAGCATCTTGCTCGGTTTTGTCTTCATTTTGCTCACCAATGCGATCGGTATCTTCGAACCATATGTGCTCAAACAGGCGATCGACGCTCTGCAAGGTGAAATCACTTCGAAGCGACTCTTTCTCTTTGGTCTGGCAATCTTGGGGGTTGTTATTGCAGAAGGCTTTTTTCTTTATCTGACCCGCCAGACACTCATCGTCATGTCACGCTTTATCGAATATGATTTGCGCAACGATTTTCTGCAGCATTTGCAAAAAATGTCGCAGCGCTTTTTCCACAAATTCAGCACTGGCGACCTCATGGCACGAGCAACCAATGATCTCAATGCAGTGCGCTCGCTTGTCGGACCGGGCATCATGTATTCGAGCAATACCATCATTTTGTTTATCGGAGCAACCACAATGATGCTTTTGCTCAGCCCTGCACTCACCATGTATGCACTCATCCCCTTCCCAATCATGGTGCTGGTGGTTTACAAACTGATGGGCAAGGTGCATGATATTTTCAAAGAAGCACAAGAGCAATTTTCGAAAATCACCACCCATGCGCAGGAGAATATCTCCGGCATTCGCGTGGTCAAAGCGTATGTGCAGGAAGAGCGGGAAAAGCGATATTTCGACCAACTCAACCAGGGCTATATAGAGATAAATTTGCGGTTGGTCAAAATCCGAGGCATTTTGTGGGCGAGTATGTCTTTCTTCTCCGGCACAGGTGTGCTGTTAATATTGTGGATCGGCGGCTCGAAAGTCGCAGCTGGCGAAATCACGCTGGGCGTATTGGTGGCGTTCTTTGCTTTGCTCGGTCGCATGACCTGGCCAATGATCGCCCTTGGTTGGGTGATCAATCTGACCCAACAAGGCATCGCATCCATGGGCCGGATCAACGAAATCCGCTATGCACAACCTGATATTGCCACAGCAGCTGAAGCAGACTTGAATATCACCAGCATTCTCGGCGAAATCGAGTTCAGGAATGTCTCTTTCCAATATCAGGGCCAGCCGGTTTTGCAGGATATCAATCTAAAAATACCGTGCGGTAAAACGCTCGCCATCGTCGGACCTGTTGGTAGCGGTAAGTCCACACTGATCAATTTGATTCCGCGTTTACTTGATGCCACTGGCGGCAGTGTTTTGATAGACGGGCGGCCTATCAGGGACATTCCGCTCGATGTTTTGCGCCGTCACATTGGCTACACTCCGCAGGAAACCTTCCTTTTTTCAGAAACGATTCGTAGCAATATCGCCTTCGGTATGGGTGATGCTTCGGCAAACCAATACGAGGAAGCTGCACAAATTTCGCAGATTCACGACGAAATTGCTGCGCTACCGCAAACCTATGAAACGCTGCTCGGCGAGCGTGGCATCAATCTTTCGGGCGGCCAAAAGCAGCGTATCGCCATCAGTCGCGCCGTGATTCGCAAGCCCAGCATTCTATTGCTGGACGACGCGCTTTCATCGGTTGATACCTACACCGAGGAGGAAATTCTTTCTCGCTTGCGCCAACTCATGAAAGATCGCACCAGCGTGATTGTCTCCCATCGTATCAGCACCATCCGCGAAGCCGACGAAATCATTGTCTTGCATGACGGCAAAATTGTGGAGCGCGGCGACCATCAGCACTTGCTTAAAATCGATGGCATCTATGCTGATCTTTTTCGCAAACAACAACTGGAACTGGAACTCGAGACTCTTTAATGTCCACACAGGAAGAAGAAAAACTAGGCAAAGTCTACGATGCCACCCTGGTTCGTCGGCTGATGCCGTTTATTTTAGCCTACAAAAAACAGGCTACACTGGCTTTGCTGATGATCTTGCTGGCTTCTGCCTTCCAAATCATCACCCCAAAGCTGACCCAGATCGGCATCGATGACTACATTCAGCACAATGATTTGGCAGGACTGCGCATCATCATCGCGGTATTCATCGGTGTGCTCGTGCTCGGCTTTTTTACCCGCCTGGCAGAGATGTACACAATGGAGTGGATCGGGCAACACATCATGTTCGATTTGCGCCAAAAAATTTTCGGCCACCTTCAACATCTCTCTCTCACTTTTTTCAACCGCAATCCTGTCGGCCGGCTCATGACGCGCGTAACCAATGATGTCGAGGCCTTAAATGAATTGTTCACCTCGGGTATGGTTGCCATATTCGGCGACATTCTTACGCTAATCGGCATTCTTTCGATCATGTTCTACATGAACTGGAAGCTCACTCTGGCCACAATGCTGGTGCTGCCACTACTTTTTATTATCACCATTATTTTTAAAATAAAGGTACGAGAAGCATTTCGCGCTATTCGTACACGCATCGCGCGCATCAATAGTTATTTGCAGGAAAACATTTCCGGCATGATGGTGGTGCAACTCTTCAACCGGGAGCGCAAAAATTTTATCGAATTCGACAAGCTCAACCGCGATCATCTCGACGCCTACCTAAAAACGATCTTCTACTTCGCTGTCTTTTATCCGGCGGTCGACATCATCGGAGCGCTCTCGACGGGCTTGATTATTTGGTACGGCGGCATAAAAATCCTGGCGGGGCAACTGAGCTTCGGTGAATTGGTGGCTTTCATTCAATATGCTATCATGTTTTACCGACCGATCAGCGATCTATCCGAAAAATTCAACATCCTGCAATCCGCGATGGCGGCAAGTGAACGCATTTTCAGCATTTTGGACCAAAAGCAAGAAGAAGGACATGCTGAATCGGAAATGGAGACTTCACCTCATCTGCGTGGTGAAATCGAATTTTCGGACGTTTGGTTTGCATACAAAGACGACAACTGGGTATTGAAGGACGTTTCGTTTGTCATTGAGCCCGGCGAAAAAATCGCGATCGTCGGCGCAACCGGAGCAGGCAAATCGACCATTATCAACTTGCTCGGCCGGTTTTACACCATCCAGCGCGGCAAGATTTTGCTCGACGGTCAGAATATCGATTCGTACGGACTGCAGCATTTGCGGCGCAATATTGGCATTGTCCTGCAGGATGTTTTTATGTTTGCCGGCACAGTTGCCGACAATATCCGGCTCGGCAACAGCCAAATCAGCGATGAAAAAATTCGCCAGGCAGCCAAAGATGTCAACGCGCTCGGTTTTATCGAAAAGCTCCCTTGTGGTTTTGACGAAAGGCTGATTGAACGCGGCGCGACACTTTCGGTTGGGCAACGGCAGTTGCTGGCTTTTGCTCGCGCACTGGCTTTCGATCCAGCTATTCTCATTCTCGACGAGGCAACATCTAACATCGACACAGAGACCGAAATTCTGATTCAGGCTGCACTGCAGCGACTGACCGAAAATCGTACATCGATCATTATCGCCCACCGCCTCTCGACCATCCAGCATGTCGACCGGATCATCGCAATGCACCATGGCGAAGTGAGAGAAATTGGCACGCACGAGCAATTGCTGGCGAAAAATGGTCTCTACTCCCGCCTTTATCGTTTGCAATTCTCAGCAGAACAGTCGGCCAACACCCCGATTGAGACGCCAGTCATCTAATTAAATCGACTTTAAAATTCTTCATAAAACAAGGCAGTCAAAAAGGCAGGTTATGCTTTTTCGGTGTGGATGGGCAAAAAAAAGCCCCCGACTTGCGTCAGGGGCCCGGAGGGAGGAAAAATGAGATAAATCTATAGGAACCGATAGCCGGTACCGTGAATGGTTTCGATGTATTGTGAAGGGTATTTGTACTCACCCAATTTTTCGCGCAGTCGTTTGATATGAACATCCACTGTGCGATTGGTAACGTATACTTTTTTACCCCATACCTTCTCGAGAATTTCCTTGCGGCTAAAAACATTGTTGCGTCGCGATGCGAGCAAGTAGAGTAATTTGAACTGAATATAGGTCAACTCGATCGGCTTGCCAGCCTTGCGAACACGGTGTTCGTCTAAATCGATTTCTATATCTTTCACTCTGATTTTTTTGTTATCTGCCAGAACAATACGGCGGGCCAGCGCCTTCATTTTAGCTGCCACTTCGCGTGGTCGCAATGGCAGTTCCATTACATCGTCGGCCCCTTTCTCCAGACCTTTGATAATCAGATTTTCATCATCGGTGTCGGTCAGCAAAATCAGTGCTGCTTTGCGTGTCACCAAATCATCCTTCAATTCAGCGCACACAGCCCATGCATCCTCACCAAATGTATCGATGTCGATCAAAATGGCGAATGGTTTTTCGCGTAACGCCATACCAGGTGCATCTTCGATGTCGTCGGAGAATTTGAGAGAGAAGCCATCTTTCTCAAGCAGAGTCTTTAACGATTTTGTTTCGCTGGTGTCCTTACCAAAGTATAGTGCAGTTCCTTTCTCCATCTGCTCCTCCAGTGTTGTGGTTCGTCCTTTATGTTGTTGGCGAGGATAATATCTGTTCGGTTTCAGGATAAAACTGACTTCACACCGAGACGCGGTGAGGATCAATGTTGTGCGTGCGTCCTATACCCTTCCAAACTTGAACTCCGGTTTGGACTGACGTTGCTCCCGGTGTGAAGTACTGAAGTCAGATACGTGTTGTCAATTACCCTTTATCCCTTCAATCAATTACCGGCTTTTTTACAGCATTGATCATGCCACAATCGATTAAATCGAAAAAATACTTCCCCACCCTTTCATGGAAGAACAAATAATTTTTTGTTTTTAATTAAGTTAATAGGGAAAATTTTTGTGATTTTTTCTCGTCGTTTTCTTGCGCTTTTTGCAATAAACGCATCACTTAATGACAAATTTGTCATTTCGGACAATTTTCCGCCAGATGAAGTGTACAATTATCAACCAGTTGTGGTTCTGGACTAAAATCGGTCAACATATGGAAAATTAGTTGCGGGAAAAGTGAAGAATTTCAGCGAGGGCAAGTACAGGCAGGAATAGTGCTAAATGAGGTTAAGCGCTCCGGGACATTGGGTACCGCAGTTGCATTTAAACATAACGAATTTTGCGAACGCCCCCACCGATGCAGCGTTTACTGATTCTTGGATGGAGTTGGTGCAGTCGCCACAACCAGTTTCTTGACACCAGCCAGACGGGCCTGGTCCATTGCGCGCACAACTGTGCCATGGGAAGTATCGGTGTCAGCCTTCAACGTCAGGCTCTCATCCTCCATCTCGGGCAAAGCTGATTTTAAACGGCTCTGCAAGCTATCCATCGCCACCGGGATGTTGTTCAGAAAAAGCCCGCCCTCTTTGCTCAGGTAAAGTGTGTATTCTTTTTTTTCACCGACCTCTGCGCTTTCAGCTGAGGGCAAGGTCAACTTCATCCCCGGCTCATCGATAAAAGTGGTGGAAACCAACAAGAATATCAACAACAGGAAGAGTACATCGATTAGTGAAGTAATATTGATGATGGTTTTGCGTTTTTGTTTTTGTCTAAGCTGCATCGCTCACTTCCACTCCACCTTGGGAGAATTGCTTGACTTTCATGATCAAATCAGAACTGTATTTTTCAATTTCGAGCACCAAATTTTCGGCACGATCGGAAAAATAGTTAAAAAAGACCACGGCTGGAATACCGATGGACAGGCCGACGATTGTTGTGATAAGCGCTTCGCTGATTCCGCCTGAAAGCGCAGATGCTTCGCCGATTCCGAGTTCAGCAATGACGTTGAACACCTTCAAGATGCCGATAACCGTGCCCAGCAAACCCAACAGGGGTGCAACGCCAGCGATAGTTTCGAGCGCCACCAGGCCGCGTTCCAGCATGCGAATTTCCTGGCGGCCCGTATCCAGCACCAACTCTTTGAGCTCATCCTTTTGCAGATGGCTATTTTGCAAAACCGTTAGTATCAGCGTCGGGAACGGACCGTTATGCTTTTTGCAAATCGATTGCGCCAGGCTTAAATCTTTTTCTGAAGTAACGTTATCAAGCACACTCACGATCTCCGGCACGATCACCTTGCGCGTGCGCATTGTGATCAATTTTTCGATGACGATTGCCAGACCTATCAGCGAACACAAAGCCAACGGAATCATAGCCAATCCGCCGCTCGTTATAAAATCCCACACAACTTTGATCGATTCCATTTCCTTCCTTCATCGTTTGACATAATACTCGAAACGCGCCGTGATTTCCAAAAATTGTTCAGGAAAGTCCTTTGGCAGCGGCTCAAAAGGCAAAGACAATTCAATGGCACGCTTGCTCGTCTCCATCAGCGACTTATGACCATTGTAATCGACAACTTCCAGCACTTCAAGCTTGCCATTTGGCGCGATACGAAACTTAATATAGCTGATGCCGCTGATCATCCCCATGTGGGTAAATGCTGGCGGCGGGAAAATATTTTTTTCAATTTTGCGTTTCAGTCGCAGCATATAAGGCGCGTATTCCCATGAATATGTATTCAAGGAGAAGCTGCCGAGGTCCGGTGCGCGCGAGTTTAAATTTTCGTTACGTGGTCGATCCACTTCGCCATCGCCGGGCCTCTCCTGCGGTTCTTTTATATTGCTCGGCGACAGGAACTCTCGCGAAAAAGCATTTTTCTTTGGAGGCGCCTGCAAAACATTTTCCGCCTGTTCACTGGTTTTTGGCGCCGTTTCCGGTACCTGCTCCGGTTGCGCCTGGCGCTTTTCAGGCATTTGCAGAACCGGCACGATCCCTTCCGAGAATGGATCATCTACAGGCAAGTTGTTCGGTGATTTTTCATTCTGCGCGCGCGCGATTTTATCCGAAACAAATTGTGGCTGCTCTGTCGGCTGCTGGGCTCGCGCAGATTCAGGCGTTTCGACCAGTTCGAAAACGAGCGGTGGCGGGGATTTCACCGCAGCTTGCGTGAGCGCGTCTGAAATCACCAAAGGGCCAAAATCAATATGGATTAAGAAGGCTCCCAGCAGGAATAGCAGCAGATGAAAGATAATCGATACTGCGATTGCGCGGGGCAGCCATTTGGATCGCGTGTTTTTCATAAATCTTCATTTATCGGCGGATCAAAATTGCCAGCGCGTTGGCGTTGTCCCATTTCAAAGTTGCATTTTCGCCATGTAAGCAGTGTCGCCTTGGCATCAAATACGCAAACGCTGCAAGTCTTCTGCGAGTTCAATCTTGCCACCATATTGCTGCCGACATGCGCCAACCAAATCGACATTTTCGCAAATGGGGTACATATGTGTCAATACAACTTTGTGCGCGTTGGCGGCGGCTGCAATCTTGCCGACCCCGGCCGGTGTTAGATGCGTATCGATTTCTTCATCACCATCAGGGAATGAGCATTCGATCAGCAGCACATCCACATTCCGGGCCAGCTCAACAATATTTTCACACATCCCGGTGTCTCCAGAATAAGCCAGCGTACGATTGCTTTCGCTAAAGCGATAGCCATTGGCACCTACGCTGTGTTGCATCGGAAGAGTGAAAATTTCAAGATCATGGTAGTTGAATGTAGTGTCATGCACTTCTGCAAGTTCACAATCAAAGGGCAAACTATGCATCCAGTCACCGTGAGCGGCGGCCAGCCGGCTGTACCAGGCACTGAGCCCGGGAGGACCAAAAACCTTCAGAGGCATCGTGCGCTCGAATTCCGGGCTGAATCGCGTGGCCCATAAAAATGGCGCAAAATCGCCAATATGATCGATGTGCATGTGGCTGATAAAAATGGCACCAACGTCCCAATAGCTTTTGCCCGCTTCAAGCAAACGGCGCAAACTGCCCGCACCGATGTCGATCAGCATGCTATGGTTTGCAGACTGCAAATGATAGCTGGCCATTGAGCGCTGCAAAGTTGCGGCACAAGTGCCGGATCCCAAAACTGTTAGTTGCATGTCATAAGACTTAGTTGTGACGACAAATTGCCCTGTTTTGCTGCATTACAGCTACACCGATATCCTCAAAAGGGCATTTGGGCTCATCTAAAACGCCGGACTTCAGCATCATTTTTTGCCGCTGGTTCAGGCGCTAAAATGCTAACCAATATAGTCATTAACTAACGTAAATCAAGGAAATTAAGCCGTACCAATATTTGCTTGACAGTCAGTTAACATTTGCTTTTATATCCTGGCATTAATATATTCGCATTTATTTTAATAAACTCGTGTCTCATTAGGGAGGAAGGAATTTGGATCTGTTTGATAAATGCACAGCGTTCACCCGCGCGAACCAGGCCCGAGCTGAGGGCTGGTATCCCTATTTTAAAGAAATACAGAGTGGAGCCGGCGCAGAGGTGATGGTCGACGGCCGGAAGATGATCATGATTGGCTCGAATAATTATCTCGGCTTAACGCAGCACCCAAAAGTCCTCGAAGCATCGACAGAAGCTCTGAAAAAGTACGGTTCAGGTTGTACAGGCTCCCGCTTTTTAAACGGGACGCTGGATATCCATACCAAACTGGAAGAAAAGCTGGCGAATTTCATGAAAACGGAAGCCGCACTTTGCTTTTCAACGGGTTTTCAAACCAACCTCGGTACGGTCTCTACGATTGTTGGCAAAAGCGACACCATCTATGCTGATCGCGGCAATCATGCCAGCCTGGTCGATGGCAGCCGCCTGGCGATTGGCAAAACCCTGAAATATCGCCACAACGATATGCAGGATCTTGAACGCCTTCTGAATTCAGACAACGGAAAAAATGGCGGTAAATTGATCGCCACAGATGGTGTTTTTAGCATGGAAGGCGATGTTGTTGATTTGCCGGCGGTGATGAACATCGCGAAAAAGCACAATGCTCGCGTCATGGTCGATGATGCACACTCTATCGGCGTGTTAGGCAAAAACGGTCGCGGAACCGCTGAACATTATAATATCCCACAAAGCGAAGTCGATTTGGTGATGGGCACGTTCAGCAAATCCTTTGCTTCGCTTGGTGGTTTTATTGCGGGTAAAGAGTATGTTGTCGATTATATCAAACATCACTCGCGTCCATTTATTTTTTCCGCCAGCATGCCTCCATCCGCCGTTGCAGCAGTAATCGCCTCGGTCGATATTATCGAAAATGAACCTGAGCATCTCGCTAAACTCTGGGCCAATACCAACAAGATGAAAAAAGGCTTCGACGAAATGGGTCTGAATACCGGCGCATCGGCTACCCCTATTATCCCGATCCACATTGGCGATGACATGGCTACATTCGGTTTTTGGAAAGCACTTTTTGAGCATGGCATCTTTGCCAATCCGTCAATCACCCCCGCTGTCCCCCCGGGACACGGCATCATCCGCACCAGCTACATGGCTACCCATACGGACGAAATTCTCGACCGCGTTCTGGATACCTTCTACAAGCTGGGCAAACAATTCGACCTGATTTAATCCACTCTTCAAATATGAAAAAGGCTGTGCGCGTGTGCAGCCTTTTTGCTTTATTGAGGCAAAAAATGACACAAATCGACGTTAAAAAAGTATCGGCGAAATCCGACCTAATGAGCTTTATCAGGTTTCCTTGGGAAATTTATCACGGCGATCCAAACTGGGTGCCACCGCTGATGATGGATATGAAAACGTTGCTGAACCGTGAAAAAAATCCGTTTTTCCGGCACAGCAAAGCCGATTACTTTTTGGCTTACAAAGAAGGCAAAATTGTTGGGCGGATTGCGGCTATTTTAAACAATAACCACAACTCGTTCCATGAAGAAAACGTCGGTTTTTTTGGCTTTTTTGAGGCGATTCAAGATCAGGAAGTGACGAATGCACTGCTGCAGCAGGTCGAAGCATGGGCACGGTCGCACCAACTTGACCTGGTTCGAGGCCCGATGAATTTCTCTACCAACGACACCTGCGGCATGCTGGTCGATGGTTATGATTTGCCACCGATGATCATGATGACGTACAATCCCACCTATTACAACGACCTGCTTGAGCAAGCAGGCTATGAAAAAGCCCAGGATTTGCTTGCCTATCGACAATTTACCGCACAGGGGTTCAATCCGAGGCTTCGAAGAATTGCCCAATCTGCCCGCGAGATACCAGGCCTGAAAGTGCGCCATTTGAATATGAAAAAATTCTGGGATGAAGTGAGGTTGATTCAGAAAATATACAACGAAGCGTGGAGTAAAAACTGGGGATTTGTGCCGATGACCGATCAAGAAATCCATCACTTGGCCAAGGAACTCAAGCCAGTTGTGGATGCGCGCTATGTCTATCTGGCTGAGATCGATGGCGAGCCGGCCGCCTTTGCACTATCGTTACCAGATTACAACCAGGCACTGATCAAAATCAACGGCAGACTGCTGCCATTTGGCATCCTCAAACTCCTGCATTATTCGCGCAAAATCGATGCGCTGCGCGTGATGATTTTAGGCGTGGTGAGCAGATTCCAGAGCAGCGGCCTGGGCGCCCTGCTCTATGAAATGACCTACGATAACGCCGCAAAACACGGCGTAAAGTATGGCGAGTTTTCGTGGATATTGGAGTCGAACAAGCCCATGAACTCGGCTGCGAAAATCATGGGCGGTGAAGTCTACAAAAGATACCGGGTGTACGAGAAACAGCTTTAAATCCAGTACAGAATTCGTCCGCAGCCTTCACAAGTTATCACTTCCTGATCGCGTTGTGCGAGAGTAATCAGATAGGTCGGCAGCTTCATAAAGCAACCGGAACAGGTGTCATCGATCACCGGAACAATAGCGCGCTTATATCGGGCGCGCAGCCGTTCGTACAAACCTACCAGCGGCTTGTTAATTTTTTCAATTAACTCGTTGCGGCCGCCTTCGAGTTTTTCCTTGCCTTCCTGCTGCATATCGAACCCAAGCTTCATCACTTCATCCAACTCCTGCAACATGATATCCAAATCTTGCAAGGCGACAAGCAATTCGATTTGATTCTTGATCATATTCTTCTCTCACAATTTGCGTTAGTCAGTTAAAATTTGCTTAAACTCTTCAAAGGTTTGGGTATTCAACAGGCGCTCGCGGTTTTTTTCCTGACTGAGGAACTCAACCAGTGTGCCGAGCATAGGCAAGTATTTGTTTTTCTCTTCGGAAGGTGGTGCAACGATCAGAAAGATCAACTTAACAGGCTCTTTGTCGATCGAGTTCCAGTCGATGCCGGCAGACGTTTTGCCAAAAGCCACAGTCAGTTCTGCAGTTGCAGTCGTCCGTCCGTGGGGAATCGCGATGCCGTGGCCGATGCCGGTGCTACCGACGCTCTCCCGGCGCTGCAGCATTTCGATCAGGATATCGCGATTACGGATCAAGTCAGAATCAACAAATTTGTCAGCTAATTCTTCCAAAGCACCCTGCTTGGTCGTCGCTTGCAGCTCAGCGATAAACCTTTTTTCGCTAAAGTAGGGCAAAATTTCAGCAAATTCCATTAATCCTCCTGGTAACTTTGGGTCGTGTCGTGCTTCTCGATCAATTTACGAACCGCCGGGACGATAAAAACGCCCGACAAATCTTCCTGGGCAAGCTCATTTGCAATCACGGCGATGCGCTGCGGAGGTTCTAAGCTGCGGTTGACGATCATGAGGCGTTTATCGCCGATCCGGCAAATACCGCCTTGAAAATCGCCCTTTTCATAGCGCAATTCGATACCGAGTTGCGAGACAATGCTCTCGAGGCTCTCTAATTGTTCGGTTTCAACCATATAGCAAATGAATTACAATAAGTGATTCGCTTTCTTGCGTTTCAATAAATCAACAACATCCTTGACATTCTGCGCTTTTTCCTGAGAGCAGATCAACAAGGCATCACCGGTGTCAACGACGATAAGGTCACTCACACCAATCATCGCGACCGTCTTGTCTTGTGCATCGACCAAGCAATTCTTGCTGTCGAGCAATATATGTTGTGAATCGGTGGCGTTGCCATCTTCATCATGCTGCAGGACTTTATAGACCTCCCCCCAGCTGCCGAGATCGTTCCAGCGAAAATCACCGGGCACAACAGCGACATCGCGCGCATGTTCCATGACGCCATAATCGATGCTCACGCTCTTCGTTTGACGATAAACCTGCTCGATGACTTCATCTTGATCCGGCGTCCCGATCGCGGGTGCTATCGTCGTCAGCCCCTGGTGCAGATCAGGTAAGTGCTCTTCCAATTCTTGCAAAATTGAAGATAACTTCCACACAAATATACCGCTGTTCCACAGAAATTCACCACACTCAACGAAACGGCACGCCGTTTCATAGTTTGGCTTTTCAGCAAAAGCTTTGACCCGGTAGGCCCAGCCATTTTCAGATTCAATTTTTTCAGAAGTGTGCTGAATATAGCCATAGCCCGTAGCTGGAAAAGTTGGCTTCATTCCAATGGTAACCAAGGCGTCCGAATTCTTGGCCACATCCGCGGCTTGCTGAAGCTGCTCGATGAAGCGCTCTTCATCTTCGATAAGATGATCCGCCGGCAACACAATTGCAACCGCGTCTGGATCTTTTTTATGCAAAAACAGGCTGCCAAGCCCGATGCATGGTGCTGTATTTTTGCCGTATGGTTCGATAATGAAATTTTCAGAGGGGATGTTTGGCAATTGTTCGACTGTTTTTTCAAGCTGTGCTTTTGTAGTAACAACCAGTACATTTTCGGGAGGGATTATTGAGCTTAGGCGGCCAATCGTTTGTTGGATCATTGTTTGTTGGCCATAAATATTCAGAAGCTGCTTCGGGTGACTTGCTCTGCTGCGTGGCCAAAATCTGGTGCCACTGCCGCCAGCCATAATTAGTGCAAACATGTGTTGAATTTTTCCCAAAAGTTGAAGTGCAAAGAAATTGATCCTTTTCGATCGGTGTTTGAATAAATCAATATTGGAAACGCTGAAATAAACCGCCCTAAGAATGAAAAGGCGAGCACATCAATCGTGTTCACCTTCATAAACGAGCACGCCGGTTGCCAGCGATGCGAAATATTGTCCAAGGTAGTGCTTTTTCAGACTTGACAAGGAAGAAAAGAGCGAAATGAATTCGAGCCACTCTTCGCCAAGCACCCAGCGCAACGGCGCCAGCCGGGTATGCAGCCAATATTGCCAAAGCTCACGCCAGCACGCATAGCGAAATTTCAGATCGGGTGAACACCCCGGGAACAAATCATCCCACAAAACTTCCAGCGTCGTGTTGTGAATTTCGATCGCCATTTCGTCCGGGCGAAATTGACTGCACGGGCCTGTCGAGCCGACTATGGTTGAGTCGAATTCAAAAAACTTAACGGAGATTCCCTGGTCTGCCGCAATCACAAATGGATTCGGTCCGAGCCCTTTGTTGATCAATCCCCATAGCTGATTTACCTTGTTGTGAAGAATCTCCTTTTCAGCAGCTTCCCACATTTCTTCCATTACCTTATTGCACCTAAATCTGCGAACCACAAAAATGTAATAATATTTAAACACTCATCGGATGTCAAGCGGAATGAAACCGAATCAGCCTTCAAACAGTCATCCTACGCATCATTTTCTTTCTCTGTCGCATCGGACTTGGTTTGCCTATTTTCACCATTTCCAGATGATGTGCCGTTTTCAGCATTTTTTTTCGGAAGCTTTGCAGCAGATTTCACTCGCTTTCGACCAAATTTGGTTGGATCGAGCTCGCCGCTGTCCTGTTTGGATATAGGATTGCTTTGACTCGAATTCTTTGCTGTATCTTCCGCACTCGCGGCGGCACCTTCGAGTGTCTTCGCGTCAGGCTTTTTGCCGCGACGCTTGCGACCGTAAGCCGGTTTCGCTCTTTGTTCATCATTTGCTTTTGACTGTTTTTCCGATCGCGTTTCAATGGTTTCCTGGTTTGCATCCTGCTCAGAAACTGGCACCGGATTTTTCTTTTCCTCTTCCTCGCGGGTTCGGTGTCGTCGGCTTTGCTCAGGGCGATTGGTGCGGCGAGGGCGCTGTTGCCGCGACGACGATCGGCTTTTTTGTGGAGAAGAATTCTCTGTGCGTGTTTCGGTATGCTCTTTGGCTCGCTCTTCCTGTGGTTGACTCGTTCTTCCCGTGCGGGCCTGGCTTCTTTGTGGGCGGCGATTGTCCCTTTCCTGTCTGTGGCCACGATCATCCTGGCTGGAACGCCTCGAATAGTCTTGCTTGTTGTTCGAGCGTTGACGCCCATCCCCACGACTTCTGCCAGAGCGTCTATCTTCACCATGTCGGGGGCGTCGGCCACCGCGATGTGGGGGAGCGAGTTCAGTCCATGGCGTTGCTGTTTTAGCGATCGGTCGTCCGATCAAAATAAGTAGGGCCAGTATGCCAAAACCGAGCATGCCAAAAACAAGGTCTGGTACGAATACCAGCCCAAGCACAAAAAGGGTCAGACTGACCGCGTAGAACAAGTCAGCGAGAAACTCACGCTTCTGCATGACACGTGATTTGCCGTAGAGTGGACGGATGAAATGAATTTGCTGAACCCAACCGGTCCACGAAGCCAATGCAATCATGCCAAAAAAGATCGCAAGACTGAGGTGTACATTGCCTGCCATGGGTAATGCTTGCAGCCAAAGCACGGATAACAGCAACAGGACAATCCTTGCAAGACCAATCAGATAAACCCAATCGCTTTTAACTTTTGAGGATGTGTACAATTCTGAATTGCGCCACCAGCCATGAAAAATGGCAAAAAACGTAAAAACGAAGACCATTGCCTGCGTCAGCCAATTGCTCACGTTCGAGAAAGCTGCGTTGATGGAAAGCAGCAATGCCAGCACTGAAGTGCCAAGCACAATATTTGAAAATTGATAAAGAAAAGCGCGATGCTTGTTTTCTTTCAAATCCATTTGTGAAATCCTTGATAAATAAATAACATTTGCCCTTGATTTCCGGGCACTGATTGTCGGTGTGATCGCGTTTTGGAGAGATAAGTATGTAACTTTTGCGGGACGTTTGAAAGACATGTGGCAGGCAGTTCAGGCAAGCTAAAAGCCAATTAAAAATTCAAGCTTGCAACACGGCATTTTGCACATACACAAAATCGCTGATTCCTGGCATTCGCACGGCAAATGCATTCGGAATGAACTCTTCATTTTATTGATTGAACATATGCGAATACAAGATTCTATCCAGCTCTGCAAGCTGAAATGCAGATCGATATCGCTCTGTCGTCTCATTATCGAATTGTCAGTGCAAGCGGCTTCACAGGTAAGAAATCATAGTTCAAAGATTTGATCGTCTGCGACATCAATATCTCGAATGGCATCAGACCAGCAAGAATTGTGTACTTAAAGCAGCATTGCTTTTTGTTTTCGAAGAATGGGGTTGGCCAAAAACTTTTCGTTCCATTCTGCGCCATGCACTCCTCTCCACAAGCGCGCGCAACGCCCACAATTCAAAGTCCACCCTTAATAAGTAAAATCTTCGCCCGGATACTTCGTCCGGCAATTTCTCAAACTTGGATAATAATTCGCTCCGCTCATCATGACAAGATGAGAAAGGGAATGAACATCAGGAAACAGATTATGATTTCAGAGCCTGTTGTGAACACTGAAAGCTGCCAAAATTTCAGCGTGGTTTGTAGGCCTTTTCAGGTTTTACGATAATCAACAAAAGTTATTTTATCTGATCGATCACTATCAAAGAACGTATTTTATAGCTTGCACCTCCATTTTTTAATACTGGTAACAAGTTGCAAAATAACTAATTATTTACTCTCGATCAACAAGAAATTCTCAGGCGCAGGCCGGAAGTCAGGCGCGTATTTTCTTTGCCTGCACCATTTTGATTTCATCCATCGCCAAACGAGCGGCAGCATGCTTCGGATTTGCCTTTAAAATGCGTTTGAACATCTGCCCCGCGCGATCATACCAGCCACCTTCCATGTAGTATTTTCCCGTCAAATAAAACGTGGCTTCGGGAGTGGCCTGCCCGGTAACGCGCTTCAGCAATTCTGTCCCGTTCATCCCAATGCTTCTTCGCAAATTGCGATCATTTTCAACAATCAGCGCCAACATTTGCACATTCGATGAGTGCAATTGCATCAACTCGATCAGCACTTCAACGCCGGCATCAAATAGCGACTTGAGCTGTTTAATTTGTTGCTCGAGCTCGGAAGCAGCATCGGAATCACCGTGATTGAGAGGATCGTAGTGTTTATGCAGATATTTCAACTCCCTGGCAACAAGCGTTTTATGGAAAAGTCGTCCGACGTTGGTAATAAAATTAATTTCAGGCTGTGCCGGATCTATTTTGTGACGGTCTTCAATATTTATTTTTTCAGGCCCAACAATTCTTTTAAAAACAAGATGGTGATCTTCTTTTATTTCAAATAAAATATCGCTCAAATCATCAAGATCATCGAACGGAAAGTCGATTTTAATTTTAAGACCGGCATATGTTTTTTTAAACTTTTCGCAGGCAAGAATATACTTTCCCGCCATTTTGCGGATCATCCAGTCTTTGATGCCCAGAAGATATTCAGATACATAGGCGTGTCTGCCGTTCAGCATCGTACTGTCCTCTATTTTTTAGACAAGATAGGCGGCGCTGCCAGCACATTATTTTCCAGAGTTCCGATTTCATCAATTTCGATTTTGATCAAATCGCCAGAAGCTAAAGTTGATACGCCTGCGGGCGTGCCGGTCGCAATGATATCTCCTTCGGTCAACGTCATATAACGCGAAATATAAGCCACTAATTCAGTGATCGGTGTAATCATATCGCGTGTATTGCCATCCTGCCGTACTTCATCATTCACCGTCACCCGGATTCCCAGATTTTGCGGATCGGCGATTGCATTTGCCGGCACAACATAGGGGCCGATTGGGCAAAAGGTGTCCAGACTTTTCGCCCGGAACCAGGGTAAGCCTTTTTGTTTGTCTTTTTGCTGCAGATCACGGGCTGTCACATCGTTTAAAATTGTGTAACCGGCAATATATTCAGATACCTGCGATGCCTTGATCTGGTAACCGGATTTACCGATTATTACCGCCAATTCGCCTTCATGGTGCACTTTTCCGATATCAGATGGCACGCGAATCATTCCACCTGAAGCGACCATCGAAGAGGGTGACTTCGCGAAAAGGATCGGCTCATCCGGCACAGGATTATTCAGCTCTGCCGCATGCTCGCGATAGTTGCGACCAACGCAGACAATCTTTTGTGGCCGCTCAATCGGCGCTTTGAATTGAACGGGACCGCGAATCAATAAATCTGAAATGGAGCGATATTGCTTGAGCGTGTCAAACAGTTCGTCAAAGGTTTCCGCATGAAACAGATCCATTTCAATGATCATTTGCACAAATTGAAAATCGGGGCCCTGGTTGTTGAGTGAGATTTGCTTGTATAACGCCCACGCCAAGGTAAAATTATACCGTTTACCCTGCCATTCAACGCCAACGAAAGGCTGGTTTTGGTTATCCAGGTAGGAAAAAACGCGAGTCAACGATCAATCCTTTGATTTTGAACTTTCTCATGTCAATCAGGCGAACTGCTGCCGTTCTGGCTTTGTTATATTAACCTTTTTCAGCAAAAATACAAGTCTTTTGCTGTCGAGGCATTTTGTATTGCCACAATCACTTTTAGCCTGAACGGGAGAGCTTCGGCACAAAGCGCGGCACTTTCTTTTTGTAAGCACGATAGGCATGACCAAAGCGCTTTTCGAGATGGTGCTCTTCAAATATCGAGCCGATGATGAAGTACAAAATGATGCTCATACTGTAAGCTGCCCAGCCTATGGTCATTACAGGATTGGCAATCAAGAATAGGATACTTGTACTGTAAAGCGGGTGCCGGCAATAGCGAAACAATCCGCCAGTGTTGAAATCATCGGCACCAGGCGGAGACAATCCCAGAAAGGCGTCTGAATTGAAGTCGCGCAGGCCGCGCACAAAAAGCACTACAGCCACGACCTGCAGTGCTCGCAGCAGGTGGCCGGGCAGGCCTGCAATGACATATAAGATAGCAGGATCGGGTGGCACAACCACATAAATTAAAGCCAGCAAGATCGCACTTGCTATATTATACAGCAGCCGATAGCGCTTTGCTGATAATCGCAGCCGGCTTTCAAGCGCTACGCGAACAGCAGGGATAGCAAAAATTGAATGCATCGCGCCGAATAGAGCAAAGGCGATCAAAACACTGAAGAAATAGCTGGTAAGCATGTAGCTCATATTATTGCTGATCCTGGTTATCTGGTTTTGCAAAACAATTACAAAAGTGCATTTGTGCGATTCGCTTTGGAATTGCGACAATAATTTTTAAATCTGGCTTTTAAAAAGCAATGTATTCAATACGGAGGCAAAATGTTCCTCGAGATCGAGATTACCTCTGGCGAATATTCAATTAGCACAGACAAATCAAAGCTAAACATAGAATTGGTTCACGATTTTTTAAGTAAATCCTACTGGGCGATGGATATTCCGAAAGCTGTGGTCAAAAATGCCGTCCGGCATTCGCTCTGTTTCGGTGTTTACCGTGACGATCAGCAGGTCGGCTTTGCGCGGGTCATTTCCGATTTCTCGACTTTTGCCTATATGGCTGATGTCTTTATTTTAGAAGAACACCGCGGCAAAGGCTTGGGGAAGCTGCTTGTCGAGACGATGATTGACCACCCTGATTTATTGCGTATGCCGCGCTGGATGCTGCTTACAAAAGACGCCAATGATCTTTATCAAAAGATGGGCTTCGCCAGGCCTGAGAAGCCCGAACGGATAATGGAGCGTCTCGATCCAACAGCCTTTGACGAGTCAGCATAACCAGAAAGCCGTTGTCGTTTTATGCCAAACAAACTATATTGCTGTCCGTCTGATCACTTAAAATTTAGTATAGCGAAGTCATGTCTACTACTGCCCTGCTTGTCATAGCAATAACAATTGCCGTTTCTGTCATTATCGCCTGGCTTATTTCGTACCGCACATCGATCCCCAAATTGCCCGGCTGGCTAAAAGTCGTCCTGATTACGCTCGCCATTGCCGGCGCGGCGTTGATTTACTGGCCCTTTCAGCGTCTGGCGACTGTTGAGGTGCACGGAAAGTGGCCAACTGTGTCTGGCCGCGTCACACGATCCGAAGTGACGGATCGCCGCAGTGCCTGGCCGGTTATCGAGTATGAGTATGAAGTTGCGGGCCAACACTACAGCGGTACCTCAAACCTGAATTTCCCCGGATTCGGCGGCCGAACCAATCGCCAGGACGCTGCGGAAAAAGTTGTTTCGCAATTTGCCGCTGGCGATAGCATCATCGTGCATTACAATCCTCAAAAGCCAAACATTTCCATTCTCAAAACCGGGCCAACCTGGGATATTTTCGGTCAGCTCGGCCTTGGTATCACCTTGCTAATACTTTCAACCATTGTCCTGACGCTAACTTTGTTTTTTGCCTCGGAGCCCCCAAATTCAATCGAAAACCTGAATTCCACATTGAATGAACCCTATAATGGAACACATCGACGTAATCGAACTCAAAAAATGGATTGACGCGGGCAAACAGATCACCTTGCTGGACATCCGCGAAAAGTTTGAAGTCGACTATTGCAAACTTCCCGACGCGATCCATATCCCGATGCATGAAATTCCATCGCGAATTGATGCTTTGGATGAGGATGCTACCATTGTTGTCTACTGTCACACCGGCGTGCGGAGTCAATATGTTTGCCAGTATTTATTAGACCAGGGCTACCGCAAGGTGCTCAACTTGCTCGGCGGCATTCACGATTGGTCATTACGCGTCGATACGTCCGTACCAGTCTATTAGCAAACCTGCAATTTTGCACACAAGTATTTAGCTATTTTTAAGCTGTGTCCGAATGATCGCTGGATTCTGGCACAGCGCTACCGCTGACCGTTTTCTGAGGAGGAAGCACATGCCAAATGGCTTTCAAAAAGCTGGCCCCGACCTGCATGATCCTGAAATCCATGCTCTGCTGGACCGGTATTGGCGTACAAACGTGTTGATCATGTTCAGCTTGCTGGCGATCTGGGCCATCGTCGGTCTGGGTTGCGGTATCCTGTTTGCCGACTGGCTCAACCAGTTCAGCTTTTTCGGTACAGGCTACCCGTTGGGATTCTGGTTTGCGCAACAAGGCAGCATCATCACTTTTGTGCTGCTTATTTTGGTCTACTGCCTCATGTTGAACCGTCTCGACGCGCGCCACCATGCTGAGCTTGAAGCGTTGCAGGCCGAAGGGAGGGCGCAATCATGAGTGTACAAGCCTGGACGTACTTTTTCGTCGGTGCTTCTTTTGCAGTCTATCTCGGCATCGCCTGGCTCAGTCGTGTGCGTGATACCCAGGGATTTTATGTCGCGGGTCGTGGTGTGCCTGCTATTGCAAACGGTATGGCCACCGCTGCTGACTGGATGAGCGCAGCCTCCTTCATTTCGATGGCCGGATTGATCTCGACGATGGGCTATGCCGGCGGTGTTTACCTGATGGGCTGGACCGGTGGCTATGTGCTGTTGGCGCTGTTGCTTGCCCCCTATCTGCGCAAATTTGGCCATTACACCGTGCCCGATTTTGTTGGAGATCGCTATGACTCCGTGGTCGCGCGTGCAGTAGCGGTCTTGTGCGCAATTTTTGTCAGCTTTACCTATGTGGCCGGGCAAATGCGCGGCGTGGGCGTAGTCTTCAGCCGCTTTCTGGAGGTTGATGTCAACACCGGCGTGGTCATCGGCATGGCGATTGTGTTTATCTACGCGACCCTTGGCGGCATGAAGGGCATTACCTGGACGCAGGTGGCACAGTATTGGGTGCTGATCACCGCCTTTCTGATTCCGGCATTTGCGATCAGTTTCAAACTCACCGGCACTTTTCTGCCGCAAGCCGGACTTGGCGCTGAGCTCACACCGGAGATTGCCGGTGCGCAAGGTGTACATTTACTGGAAAAGCTCAACATCATTCTCGAAGATCTCGGATTCGCCAGCTACACCGAGACCTTTGTCGGCTCATGGGACAAAGTGAATGTTTTCTGCGTCGCGCTCGCGCTTATGGTTGGGACAGCAGGCTTGCCACACGTCATCGTGCGTTTTTATACCGTGAAGACGGTCAAAGCAGCGCGCTGGAGCGCAATGTGGGCGCTATTTTTTATTTCATTGCTGTACCTGACCGCTCCGGCAACGGCCGCCTTTGCGCGCTATTATATGATTCAAAGCTTGAATGGCAAAACCGCCGCCGAGCTGCCGGCCTGGTTCAGCAATTGGGAAAAAACCGGCTTGATTTTGTGGCTCGATAATGGCGATGGCATGGTGCACTATTCCGCCGGTACAGATAATGAAATTTTCCGCAGCGGCAACCTGACCATCAGCGAACTCTCTGGCATCCGGCAAGCGCACCAGCAGTGGCTCGATTCCGGTACGGCGCAAGGTGCAGATGGCCGAATTGTGTTGACGCAGAAAGGCCTTTCCGGTCCTGACCGCGATATTATCGTTTTGGCCACGCCGGAGATGGCAGAGCTGGCGGATTGGATTATTGCGCTGGTAGCTGCGGGTGGGTTAGCGGCAGCACTCTCGACAGCAAGCGGCTTGTTGCTAGTGATTTCGTCGAGTGTAGCGCACGATTTGTACTACCGGGTGCTGCGGCCGGCAGCGAGCGAGAAGCAACGCTTGCTGGTCGGTCGTGCCGTCATCGGGCTGGCAGTCGTGATCGCCGGCATCTTCGGCATTTACCCGCCGGGATTTGTCAGCCAGGTGGTGGCGTTTGCGTTTGGCCTGGCCGCGGCGAGCTTCTTTCCTGCGATTGTGTTGGGCATTTTCAGCAAGCGGGTCAGCACGGTACCTGCGGTAGCTGGCATGCTGGTGGGCATCGGCTTTACAGCCTATTACATCATCGCCTGCGTGTTTTTTGGCATGCAGCCATGGACGTTCGGTGTATTTGACAGCGGTATCAATCCACAAGGCATCGGCACGATCGGCATGCTGATTAATTTTGCTGTAACGCTGGGGTTGACACCGTTTTTTCCCAAACCGGGCGAGAAAATACAGGACATGATCGACTCGGTGCGCGAACCGGAAGGCGCCGGTCCGGCCATCGAAATCGAAGATGCACCGGAGCATTAAATGGCAGCGCAGCCCCGCCTATTGATGGTTGGTCTGGTCGAACAGATCCGAGTGGCCATCTTTATGCGGGCATCGCTTTAGAATATTGGTAATGGCCAGCCAGGTTAATTCCCGCATTTTTTGTGACTCTTCTTCGTTTTGCCAAATTCGCTTCAATTCTGGCAAATCTTCGCAATCCCCTTGCGCCCATAGATTTTGGACAGCACTCATGCGTTCATTTTCATCTGCTGACCGCAGTTCCAATCTGAAGCCAATCTTATACAAATCATTTAGGAATTTCGTCGCAGTTTCCGATTTGACCACGCCAAGACCGATAAACTTCTCCAAACTGTTTCCGAATACCCAGATCATATCCATACTTCGATCGATAGCGTCATACAAACTTTGCTGAAATTCTTCATATTGTCTGCTAATTTTTTTGGATTCATTTTCCAGTTTCACATTGAACTTTTTCTGTTCTCTGTTCATTTCCTTGCGGGCAGCGCCAATTCCCTGTTTGAATTGAAAGCCTGTGAAAACACCAAAGCCGGCAAAAATCAAGGCCGTGATCCCCATCAACATGGAAAAACGCTCGAAAACGGTGTCCAGGCTATCGCTGCGATCACGCACGACTAACGTTTCCATCGCCACGGCAACTTCAGCAAGGTGATGCTGCAGAGCCTGCATATTCTGCAACGAGTCAGCTTTGCCAACAAGCGATGAGTTTGCATGAATCAGTATCTCTTCTGAAAGTGCCTCGATAGATTCCTTTGCCTGCTGAACCAATTCATCAGTGTGTTCTTGTTTTTTTTCGAGAAAAATTCTGCCAAAATAAAAACTTTCCACCACAAGAACACCCCCGATGATCAGTCCTGCAATGGCGACAACACCCAAAGCGCTTGAAAAAAAACGAGGTCGCTTGATCATTTCACCCTCCATTCTTTTTAATCGCATCACGCAGAGTCCCGACAAGGATATTGTATGCGACAGGCTTCACAAGAAATCTCTCGATTTTTTTGCCCAGCTCCTCTTCAAACGATGCATTTGCTGTCAAAACAATAATTGGTGTTCGAAATCCTTCGATGGTGTGCAATTTATCTAACAATAAAAAACCTGTGCGCAAACCGTACTGGCTCTCCGGAACATCAAACTCACCATCCGCCGGCATCATTATATCCAGAATGATGACTTTGCAGATCTGCGGATTGGTGTTCAGTCTCTGCATCGCTTCAGATGGGCTCGCAATTTGCTCGACTGAAAAGCCGTCACTGCGCAACATCTCGATCGTTGCACGCATCCTGCGCGTCTCATCATCGACTAACAGAATGTCTAAACTATCCATCAAACTTCCCTCCAGTGCGAAAACGGAAAAAACATCTCGGTCTTTTCCAGTTAAAGTTTAGGAACAAACACAGTAAATTCGGTTGGATTAACAAGCTTGGTGAGCAGTAAATCACCTCCCATTTTTTGCATGATTCTTTTTGAAATATAAAGCCCAAGTCCGGTGCCGGTTACCGAGCCTTCATGGGCTTCTGTTCCGCGTACAAACATCTCGAAAATCCGGGCTGCCTCGTTTTGGCGCACGCCGATACCCCAATTGCGAAACATCAACAAAAGATGCGGATGACGATCTTCGCACACAATTTCAATGATGGGCTTTGGTGAAGTGGGCAGGGTGTACTTGATTGCATTGACCAGCAAATTGAAGACAACCTGCTCAAGGTGGAATTGATCAACCTTGAGCACCGGAAAGGAGCCGAGCAATTTGATATCCAGCCCCTTTTCCTTTGCCTGGCTTTTTAAAAGCGTCTGGATTCGTTCAACCAAAGAAAAGAGCTTGGTTCGAACCGGTGGACTGCCCTTAAACTCATAGACGCCTTCGGAAAACTGGGTTCGAATATTCGCAGTCAAATAATTGAGAAAGTCGACCTCCTCAATGAGAAAATCGAACTGTGCATCGGGATTTTTTAAGCGCTCCGGATTGGCGTGGTATTTTTTCAAATACTCCGCTGTCATGCGGATGCTTTGCAGGGGTGAAGTAAATTCGTGTGTAACCGAGCTCAAAAAGTTGCGTCTTCTCGCGTTGATCTCCTCAAGCCGCATAAGATTGAGCCGATTTTCCATGATTGCACCAATGATCCCCACAGCCAGTTCAAAAAGTTCAAGGTCAGAATTAGAGAACGTTTTTGTAACAATATTGGGCGAATTGATTTTTTCTTTGCAGTAAATCACCGCAATGGTGCCGTTGCGGGAATCGGGAACAGGACAAGCCATACATGCGAGTGGTATTTTTTGCTGGTCTTGTGTCACCTTTTTGGCTTTTACAGCGATACTGTTATTTTCAGAGCAGACCACAGAAACGTTTTGCTTAATGACACGCTTTACAATGCTGCTCGCATCATATTTCGGTAGCCTCCAATTTGCTCTGTCCTTGCCTTCACCGAGATAACTGTGTCCCCGAAGCTCGTTGTCGCCGTTATCGCCAGTGAGCATGTAAAGGGAGCATTCCCGAGCTTCAACCACATCACGAACGAGATAAGCGATGTTGTGATAAAACAAGTCTTCATCCTCAACCAAAAGCGCATCGAGATGCCTGTGAAGCGCTTTGAGTTGAACAAACCGCCGCCGCAGCCGCGCGCTTTGCAAACTCACAGCAGCCAGGTTGGCAAACTCTTCCAATTTCTGCCGTAAATCAGTGCTGAGTGTAAGATCTTTTTGGGGATGCAGACAAGCCACCCCTAAAATCTCATCACCTTTTTTTAGCGGAATCGAGATAAACATGTTAGTGCCGAAATCTTCCAGAAGGTGACGCCAGGCAAAATCCTTTTCCTTGCTGATATCTTCACGAAAAGCAATGCCGTTTTGCTTTTGTTCGCCGAAATGAGCCTTGCCGATAAAGCTATTATCCACATCGATAATCCGCTCGGCGATGCCCAATTTGTCGAGAACATGCCCTTTGATCGGCGAATGCGCTCGCAAAACAAGTTTCGGCGTTTGCGCAAAGCCGTCATTGAATGGCGTCCAGAGTTCTGCATACTTTGCTTCCACCATCATCGACATATTCTGCAAAATCTCGGGCATGATTTGGTCGAGATTTTCCTGTAGCGCGAGTTGCTTCAAATAGCTCTCGCGCTCAGCCGTTTTGCTCAGCAAAAGCTGCAACTGATAGCTCTCAAATGCGCCAGCGATTTCTTTGGCGACGTCTTCGATGACTTCTTCGTCTTCAGCGCTGAACCCCTGACCCTTGACTTCGCCGTAACCATCCAGCCGGTTGGTCACGCGAATAATACCGATTGGTGCGCGCTGGCGGTGCTCATCCTGTTTCGGCTTCAAAATGAGCGTGAATAAACTGTGCTTGACGTTTTCTTCAGACAAATACACAGCCATCTTTTCGGATAAATGATTCTGATTCGCCTGGAAGTGCGGATCTTGTTCATCATACCGTCCGACACGCCTCGCACGGGCTCCACTGGCATCATATTCCGATCCCAATATGATTGTGTCGTAATGCGCAAGAATCCGCTGAAATCCTCCCACACTCTTTGCCGAAGTGCGCAGCCACATCCCTTTTCGGATAAAAACACCAGCCGAATCCAGTGCAAAAACTTCACATGCCATTGCCGACAAGTTTTCACCGATTGTGGTGGCGAGATCATCAAAAAGCGGCCCCTGCTCTTCTCCATTCGCATGCATCTTGTTCATGCGGCCAATGATGCCACGAAACAGATTTGCCAGTTCATTGCTGCGCTGCAGCTCATCGCTTTTTTGGATTTCTTTTTGCCGCAGCAACCCTGCTGTGATGGCGAGGATAAAAGCGAGAAAGGAATCGACATAGAAATCGAAGCTATTTAGCGCAGGTTTTTCTGCGAGGCCGAGGTACAACAGGATAAAAAGTGCCAATCCGGAAACCGATCCGGAGGTTAAAAGCTGATATTTTTTTGACGAACGCCCTTTGAAATAATTGGGGAAATAGTAGGCGTGAAAAACGATCAGGACAAAAACTGCGTAAAAAAATGGGCTGAATATGCCCTCGCTATCCTTGGCAGCATAATAAATAAAAATGCCGTCGATCGGCAAGGAGACGCCAACAAGCCATCTTTTCAGCCATGCAGATTGTTGGGAGCGCAGATTCACATCGCGAAATATGCTCCACACCACCAACGCGGACCAGATAACAAAGACGGAAAGTTTTAGAAGCAAATTTGGAATGTCATATTTCGTGATCGCCCCGATTTGCACGAGGGCATAAAATGCAACGGATCCAGCCACCACCAAAATGCGCATGCAGGTGAATAGCCAGTCTTCTGTGCTATACAATTGCTTATGCTTTTCAATGGCAGGAAAAATCATGATCTACACTCCCTGAAGGTCGTGATCATTGCAAAGGGTGTGTCATCAAGTGGAGATATTGTCGAGAGGAGGAAGATGCCTTGTGGTCCCCACATTGTATCAGGCGCTGGTGAAATGTTAAGAATCGCTCACAATAAAAGCAATGATTTTTTTCTACTTACGAAAGGCTGCATCGCAGATGGATGTACAAAAAGCGACTTGAGACACCACAATCACTGCTTGCATTTCAGCGGATTTCTTGCTACAATAGCGACCGTTTATGCAACAATAGCACGGCTATCTTGCAACAGTTTATTATTTATTTTGATCAACGAAAGCGGTTTGTCATGTTTGATTTGAGATTTATCCGCGATAACATCGATACGCTGCGTATTGCGCTGGTGAACAAGAGGGTCGAGCTGGATTTGGATGCCTTCATCGATTTGGATGAGCAGCGCCGGAAAAACCTGACTGAAGTCGAGCAGCTCAAAGCGCTGCGCAATACCGTATCGCAGGAAATTGCGAGTCTGAAAAAGCAGAAACTCAACGCTGATGAAAAAATTGCGGAGATGCGCAAGGTTGGCGAGCAAATCAAAGCCATCGACGAGCAAGTGCGCGAACTCGATCAGCAGCTTTATGACATTCAAATCCGCATTCCGAATATTCCGCATGCGAGCACACCCGTCGGCCGCAGCGAGGCGGACAATGTCGAAATCAAGCGTTGGGGCACCATTCCCGGTTTTGATTTCACCCCGAAGCCGCACTGGGAACTGGGCGAGGCGCTGGACCTGATCGATTTTGCCGGTGGCGCCAAAGTATCCGGCTCGTTTTTTGTGAACTTTAAAGGCCACGGCGCCAAGCTAACGCGCGCACTGATCAACTTCATGCTCGATTTTCACATCGAAAAGCATGGTTACACAGAAATGTCGCCGCCATTCGTGGTCAATCGAAATGCCATGTTTGGCACTGGCCAGCTTCCCAAAATGGAGAGCGACATGTATCACGCACAGGAGGACGATCTGTTCCTGATACCGACAGCTGAAGTTCCGGTCACCAACCTGCATGCCGGCGATGTGCTGAGTGGCGACGACCTGCCGCTCTACTATACTGCGTACACGCCCTGTTTCCGTCGCGAGGCTGGCGCCTACGGCAAAGACACTAAAGGCCTGATGCGATTGCACCAATTCGACAAGGTGGAAATGGTGAAATTCACCTTGCCGGAGAAGAGCTACGAAGAGCACGAGTCGCTGCTGCAAAATGCCGAAGATATCCTGCAGGCGCTGGAACTGCCTTACCGCGTGCTCAATCTCTGCACAGCGGATATCAGCTTTGCCGCTGCAAAATGTTATGACATCGAAGTGTGGGCCGCTGGTGTCGATCGCTTTTTGGAAGTGTCGTCCTGCAGCAATTTTGAAGCATTCCAGGCACGGCGCGCCAATATCCGCTTCCGCCGCAAGTCCGGCGACAAGCTCGAATATGTGCACACCCTCAATGCATCGGGCCTTGCTCTGCCGCGCACTATCATTGCTATATTGGAGAACTACCAGAATGTCGATGGCACCGTGACTGTACCGCACGCACTGCGCCACTATATGGGGGGTATCGATGTGCTGAAATAGATTTTTGGAGTTCAGCACATGGCTTTCGTTCAGCTTGTGCATAGCAAGCTTTGCACCTTCAAATTTCAGTTCGAAATCAATGCCGCTTTTGTTGCAAAGGCGGCTTTTTTTTGGTACGAAAGCGTTGTGATCACAAGACATTTGGCTTAGATTGCACACTTAAATTTATATTTTTTTGTATTTGAACATGGATCCAAAATACCTCGACATCGGCCAAACTATCTGCGATATCGGCGAGCGGCTCTACCGCTTTGGCTATGTGGTCGCGAACGATGGCAACATCAGCGTGCTCGTCGATGATGGGCTTGTCCTCACTACCCCCACCGGCGTTTGCAAAGGTGACATGACGCCGGAGATGATGACTCTCATTGACCTCAGCGGCAAGGTTGTCAGCGGCGAAAACAAGCCATCGAGCGAAACGAAGATGCACCTTTTTATTTATAAAAACCGGCCGGATATCCACGCGGTTGTGCATGCGCATCCGGTTCATGCAACGGCCTTTGCGACGGCCGGTATTGCGCTCGACAAGTGCGTGCTCGCTGAGATCGTCACAACCATCGGTTCGATACCGGTTGCCGAATACGGCACGCCGAGCACGCCCGAGCTGCCGGAAACACTGCGGCCTTTTGTGCAAAACCACGAAGCGATATTGTTGGCCAATCACGGCGTTGTCACCATGGGGCGCGATTTGTGGGAGGCGTACTTCAAGCTCGAACGCGTGGAGCATTACGCCAAAGTGATTTTCGTCAGTCGCTTCCTCGGCGGCGAAAAAACCTTGCCGCGTAATGAAGTCGAAAAGCTGTTCGATTTGCGGCAAAATTACGGCATCGAAGCCGTCAATCCGGGCTGCCGTGTTGCGGAGCATGGCGATGATTGCGGTTGTCAGCACGAATCACATGATGATGCGGAACCGGATCTCGATCAGATCGCCGAGGCGGTGTTTGATGAGGTGAAAGCAGCTTTTGCAAATGAAGGCGAAACGATGTCATAGCCATAATTTTCAGTCACTGTAGGCAAAGTTTCAAAAGCACCAAAAGACAAATTCCAAATTTCAAATAATAACCAAATCACACATTACAATGACCAAAACTGTTTGGGATTTGTCTTTTTGATATTGGAATTTATTTTGTATTTGGGTTTTGGAATTTGTTATTTGCGTCTTGCCGCGTTGTGTCAATCAGTGGCAAAGTGTTAGTCTTTTCTGACAGGATTTATTCGGAGGAAGCACAATGGTTGAACCAGGCTGGCTATCGATTCTACCCCCGGTTCTGGCAATTGTCTTGGCCATCTGGACCAAGCAAGTTTACTTTTCACTGTTTTTCGGTATCTGGCTCGGCTACACGATTTTAGCAGGCGGCAATCCGCTGGTTGGCCTTGCAGACGCGCTCGATGGCTGTATCGAGGTATTTGAGAGCGACGGCAATACCAAAGTGATCGCTTTCAGTGCTTTGGTTGGCGCACTGATCGCCTTTACGCAGCATTCCGGCGGTGTCGCCGGCTTTGTCAACTGGATCAACTCGCGGAAGCTGGTCACAACCAGTCGCCATGCCGGGGTACTGGCCTGGCTGATCGGGATCATGATTTTTGTGGAATCGTCGATCACGGCATTGGTTACCGGCGCAGTTTGCCGACCGATCTTCGACAAAATGAAAATATCGCGCGAAAAACTGGCCTTTTTGTGTGATTCGACATCCGCTCCGGTCTGTATTCTCATACCGCTGAACGCTTGGGGCGCGTACATTATCGGACTGCTTGGCAATCAGGGCTACGAATATCCGGTGCAGACAATGATTGCCGCGATGCCGCTTAATTTTTATGCGATCTTAGCACTCATTTTTACTTTTTACATCGCCTATACACGGAAAGATTTTGGACCGATGGCGAGAGCGGAAAAGCGCGCCATGGAAACCGGGCAAGTGCTGCGACCCGGTGCCGAGCCGCTGGTGGCGAAAGAGATCGCGAATCTCGAAACAAAGGAAGGCGTGCAACCCAGGGCACGCAATTTTTTCATCCCGATCGCAGTAATGGTGCTGATGATGCCTGTCGGCTTGCTGATCACAGGAAATGGCGATATGACACAGGGCTCTGGCTCGACCTCGGTTTTCTGGGCAGTACTGGCCGCCACTGTTGTCGCGACCGTGCTGTATCTTAGCCAGAAGCTATTCACGCTGCACGAAGTGACCGAGTTATTTTTTAAAGGATTCGGCGGCCTGGTGCCACTGGCAGTTTTAATGGTCTTTGCTTTTGCAATCGGCAACCTCTCCGGCAAATTGCAAACGGGACAATACGTAGCCGGAGTTGCGAGCGCAGTCATCAGCCCGGCTTTTGTGCCGACGCTGCTGTTTTTGGTGGCATGCTTTATGGCCTTCTCGACTGGTACGTCCTGGGGCACTTTTGGCATCATGGTGCCGATTGCCGTGCCGATGGCACACTCACTCGGCATTCCCGATCCATTGGCGATTGCGGCGGTGTTGGGTGGCGGCATTTTCGGCGACCACTGCTCCCCTATTTCCGACACGACCATCATTTCATCGATGGCTTCTGCTTCTGATCACATCGACCATGTCAACACGCAATTGCCCTATGCGCTCACCGTTGCCGGTGCCGCGATTGTGTTTTATTTGATTGCCGGTTTCATGATGTGATTTGTGGCTGGAAACAGCGACGAAAGCATTGTACAAAAAAGGGCGATCCAATGGATCGCCCTTTGCGTTTAGCTGCATTTTTTCAAGATAGTCACACCCCCGAGATGCGTCAAACTACTGCCGGTGCTCGACCAAATTTTCCACCACGCTCGGGTCGGCGAGCGTCGATATATCGCCGAGGTGCGCCAGGTCACCCTCTGCGACTTTGCGCAAAATCCGGCGCATAATTTTGCCGGAACGGGTCTTGGGCAAACCCGGCGTGAACTGAATCTTGTCGGGCGTTGCATGTGGCCCAATGTGCTGGCGAACGCTGGCTTTGATATCGGTGATAATCTCTTCAGTTGGTTCAACTCCGGTCATCAATGTCACATAGGCATAAATGCCCTGCCCTTTGATGTCATGCGGGAAGCCGACCACAGCCGCTTCCGCCACGCCGCTCGCGTGCCCGATTGCGCCTTCTACTTCTGCCGTGCCGATGCGATGTCCCGAGACATTGAGCACATCGTCAACCCGGCCTGTAATCCAAAAATAGCCATCCTCATCACGCCGCGCGCCGTCGCCAGTAAAATAATAGCCCGGAAAGCGCGCAAAATAGGTTTGGATGAATCGATCATGGTCACCGTACACCGTGCGCATGATCGACGGCCAGGCTGATTTGATCGCCAAATAGCCCTGTGCAGCTCCTTCCAACTCAGATCCATGCTCATCGAGGATGACCGGCTGCACGCCAAAGAACGGCAAAGTTGCGGAGCCCGGTTTGGTAGCGATGGCGCTCGGTAAAGGTGTAATCAGTACACCGCCGGTTTCCGTTTGCCACCACGTATCCACAATTGGGCATTTTTCCTTGCCAATGACTTTGTGGTACCACATCCATTCCGGCTGCTTAATCGGCTCGCCAACCGTTCCGAGCACACGCAGCGATGACAAGTCATACTTCAGTGGCCAGCTATCACCTTCTTTCATCAGCGCGCGGATGGCGGTAGGTGCGGTATAGAAAAGATTGACTTTGTGCTTTTCGACAATTTGCCAGAATCGGCCAAAATCCGGATAATTCGGCACACCCTCGAACATCATGGTGGTCGCGCGGTTCGCCATCGGGCCATAAACAATATACGAGTGCCCGGTAACCCAGCCGATATCTGCCGTGCACCAATAAATATCCCCTTCGTGATAGTCAAAAATCAGCTCATGCGTAAATGACGTGTACACCAAGTAGCCGCCGGTGGTATGGAGCACACCTTTGGGCTTGCCAGTGGAACCCGAAGTGTAAAGAATGTAGAGCGGATCTTCCGCGTCCATTTGCTCCGGCTCACAGGTCGCATCTGCATTTTCCATCTCAGTGTGCCAGTAACAGTCACGCCCTTCAGCCATCTGCACATCCTGGCCGGTACGCCTGACCACCACTACGGTCTCGATGCTGGGGCATTCGCTAACGGCTTTGTCGGCATTGACTTTCATCGGGATGTCGCTCTTGAGGCCACGCACGCCGGAGTCCTGGGTGATTAAAAGCTTGCACTCCGAATCATTGATACGGTCACGCAGCGATTCAGCACTGAAAGCCCCGAACACCACGGAATGCACTGCGCCAATGCGCGTACATGCCAGCATCGCAACCGGCAATTGTGGAATCATCTGCATGTACAGACAGACCCGATCACCCTTTCCTATGCCTTTGGCTTTTAACACGTTGGCGAATTTTTGCACATCATCCAACAGTTCACTATAGGTAAAATGCTTTGACTCGTTAGGGTCGTTGCCCTCCCAGATCAGGGCGGTCTTGTCACCGTGTCCGGCTTCAACATGCCGATCGAGACAGTTGTAGCTGATATTGAGCTTCCCGCCCTCAAACCACTTGATTTTGCCGTTCACAAAATCGTATTCGAAAACGTTCTCCCACTTCTTATACCAGTGCAATCGCTCAGCTGTTTGTGCCCAAAACGCCTCAGGATCGTCAACTGATTTTCCATAAAGCTCGCGATAATGGTCGAGCGATTTAATGTGCGCGTTTTCTGAAAATTCTTCTGCTGGATGAAAGGTGGGAACGCCACTCATAACTCAATCTCCTTTTGGGGTACATATATTTGAAAGATTGTATAAAAAGGCAAAAACGTCTTTCGCAATGCAAAAAATGAACTCACGACGAATTCACTTCGAAACGTTCTTTGCTTCAATGATTGGCGAAAAAATTTAAAAAATGCCGAGGCACAAGTCTTTTCACAACTTCAGAACACTTGATAGTACTCAAGAATCGGCCACCCGCAGAAATTTCACAATGCAAAAATCCTGGTAATCTCATCCTGATCAAATCGTGGCATTGGCTCGTCGACATTGCCGGTTCGAACAATGCGATGCTCAGTGTGCTCCGTGAGCGCACCGATATCGGCAGCAGGCATATCGTGCTTGGAAAGAATAGCCAATAGCTCTTCAGCGTCATCGGCTGGCGATACGACGAGCAGTGCGCCGCTCGATATCACACCAAAAATATTGAGCTCAAAATAATCGCACAGCAGGCGCGACTCTGGTAGCGCAAAAATATGTTCCGCCTGAACGTCGATGCCACATTGCGAGGCATCGCATAGTTCATGCAGTGCAGTAAAGATGCCGCCTTCTGTTGGATCATGCATGGCACGAACAAGACCGCTATCTGCCGCCAAAAGCGCTGCTGACAGCACAGAAACGCCGGGGCTTTTGCTAAAATTTTGACAGCGCGCAATCAAGTCCTTATCAAAAATCTCGCCCAGTTGTTTCTCACATTGGTGTGCGATGATCGAGGTTGCTTCGATTGCGATACCGGAGACCAAAATCAATCGATCACCCGGCTGGCATTTGCGAATATCGAGCAGTGTGTCGGCGCGTACCTCGCCCAACATGGCGCCAATTACCACCGGTTGGTTGACTGCTGGCGTAATTTCGGTGTGACCACCGACGACCGTCACGCTAATTTCACGGCAGGTTTTGGCCAATTCATCGACAATCTCATCCAGCATCTCGATTTGCTGCTCACCCGAATCCGGCAAGAGTATGGTGACCAAAAGCCATTTCGGTCTGCCGCCCATACAGGCAATATCGTTGGCATTAACATGCACCGCCAGCCTGCCCTGCTCCCTGCCCGCGATAGTGATGGGATCGGATTTTGCCAACAGCACGCCAGGGCTGACCTCAATTGCTGCAGCATCGACTCCTACGGCCGGGCCGATGAGCAAATTCTTATGTTTTCGCGGCAGCCTCTCTAATAAATCCGATAGCAACGCGTTTGGCAGTTTACCGGCACGAAGCCGATGTCTTTCTTCATGCACCATAGTCAATTTTTAAATTGTAAAAAATATATCGAAGATTCACTAAAACAAAATAAAAAAAGCCCATGATTGTCAACAGACTTTTGACAATATGGGCTAAAAATCCAAACCACTTTAAAATCATTCACCGAAAACATAGGTGTGGCGGAACGTGACATGCCCCTGCACATCATCGACGACACCGAAATCATTCCACCTGCGAATCTTTTCGATAATGCAATACTCAAAATCAGGCAATTCGATCGTAGAATCGATGATTTCAGCGTAGGTTACTCTGCCGGCAGGAGAAATGGTGATGCGAACAACAACCTTGCCCCGCAGGGCTGGATTGCGTTTGAGCTCCAACCGATAGCAATCCTGAATGGCGGGATTGTGTCTCAAGACTGTTTCTTTGATACGTTCGGCCGTGCGGCGTGCGTAGTGTTTTCGGTGGCGTGTTTTTAGACCCGCAAACGATGTCGTCGTGTTCGACACATCCTGATATGCATCATTTTGTTCAACTTTATAATCAACAGACTTGGCCAGATTGGTCACCAAATCCGTGGGACTGATACCTGGCGTGGTAGTGCGGGTCGATTTCACAGAACGTGATTCGAGATAGACATTCCCATCATCGCCTAGGCCCTGCCCGAAGTAATCCACTCCGGGACGCGGCACTTGCAGTCGAGTCACCTCCTGAATTTTTTCCTTGATGTGCATGGAGGCGGTGTCGGCGTGCGAAAGGATATCCTGAACAATTTCAGTCGAAATCAGGCCACTGCCGCTGGTGATGATACCGAGCAGGCCAATACTTTGCACATCGCGACGCACACTGTCGAGATCTTCTTTGCGCACATCGGCTGTGCTTTTGCGAACATCGCTTCTGCGCTCAAAACTGGAGGATTCTGTACGATCCGTTTGGTCGCTGCTGCGGCTGGCAGGCGCACCCTTTTTGGCAGCCGATGTTTCTGTTTGCGATGCATCCTCGCCTCTCTTCGCCCAGTCAGCAGCAGACGTCAACAACTCGCTATCTTGTAATTGCGCATCACCCGGATCGAGGCGGGGCTCACTCAAGAATCGGTTTGCAAACTGGTTTTGAATTTTAATGATGAAATCCTGATCCTCACCGTGGGGCAAATTTTTAAAGAGAAAATAGATGAACAGCGAATGCAGCAGAAAAGAGAGAATCAGGATTGACAAAAAACGCCAATCTGTCGACCGAATGTGGTCTTTGCGAAACTCTTTTGGGAACTGATCTATTTTAAACTCCTCTGCACCCAATTCATCTTCAGGCCAGGCGCCATTTTCCTGATCGTTTTGCAAGCCGACGTCAGTATTCAGTTCCTGGCGTTTGGGCGCATTCAATTTAATTTGCTTCACTGAGTTGCTCCTATTTAGCCCGAACTTCTCATCTGCAAAAATGTCACCAAACGCATTTTCAGGCTAAGCATTCGATTTACCAGCAACCGAAGGGTCTTATTTTTATTTGAGATATGGGAATTTTTACAAAGATTTTACAAAGCCAGGCCAGGCGATTGAATACAATTCTGTAATTACAATCGCCAACAACTTATAATAACATACATTTTGGGGGGAATTTTTGCAGAAAGATTTCACTGCTTGATCAAAATTCGTCGCAAGGCGCTGCCGCAATGCGAAAGACGATGACCGATGATTTCACAAAGCAAATCGGTGCGCATCGACAAATCGCGCGGGCGCAGCACATCATTGAGTGTATCGCGATATGATGATTTTTGCAGCAATGCCGGATTCTGGCCGGTTATCCCGCACACAATTTCACCAAAAGCATAGCGGTCAATTTTTTCACCGCCTGCGATGTGGATGATGCCCTGGAAATCACTCCCGCTGAGTATGAGCAGCGTTTCCGCCAACTCCGAGACCTCAACAGGCGTGCGATATTGATCCACAAAGAGTGGAACCTGCAATCCGGCTTCGAGTCGATCAAGCACCCAGGTCAGGAATGAACTGCCACGCCCCGTACTCACAGGCAAGCCGTAAATCAAAGCCACCCGCGCGACGATCGCTTGCGGGCAGGCTTGCAGCACAGCGCGCTCGGCAGCCGCTTTGGCACGGCCATAATAGCTGATCGGATTGATCGAATCGGACTCCCGGTATTCACCCTTTTCGCCGTCGAAAACCATGTCCGAAGAGACGAAAACAAATTTGCAATCCAGTTCAGCGCAAGCTTTCGCAAGTGTCGCGGGCAATTCTGCATTGAGCAGCCAGGCTTGCTGGGGGTGTTTTTCGCACCAGTCAATGTTGATTTTTGCCGCGCAATGAATCAGGGCTTTGGGCTTGTATTTTTTTAAAGCTGCGACAACACGGTTCGTTTCGGTGAGATCAAGCTGAAGGTAGTTGTGGCCGTCATCTGCGGGCCGGTTGGTTTGAAAAATACCAATACTCGTTTCCGATGGGCTTTGGTGCATGATATGCGAGCCCAGAAAGCCGGAGGCGCCGGTAACCAAAAGCTCGGTGCGCCGCATTAAAATGCGTAGCTGAATTTCAAACGGCCGCCGTCATTTCGGGGGGTATTTTCCCATACAATCCGATAGCCGGTTGCATTTTGCGCCGAAGCAGAACCCGCTTTTTTATTCAGCCAGATCGCATGCACGGCGCTGATCACGTGGTTGGCGACGATACCGGCGATCATAAAAGCACTGCGCTCAGCAGCGCGATCTCTGCGAATGCGCAGATCTTCGAAGGCGGTGCGATTGGCTTCGTTATCCCATTGCCAGGCATCTTCACCATTAACATCGCGCAGATCGACGGTATTGCGTTGCCGCAGTTTTTCGTCATTAAAATCGACTACTGAATCGAAATTGCCGATATCGACCCAGAACTGGTCATCTTTGCTTTCCGCGTTTTGCACGCCGGCATGCCGTGCAGCAAGGGCACGAAGATCGTCTTCCAGCCAGTTGCTGTACACATTAAATCCCAGCGAAGTACCGATCAAAACAATCTCGGAAATAACAAAATTGCGCGCCGAAGTTTTGGCGCCGAGTGCATATTGTCCCCACCCCGGTATGACCAGCGACTTCAGAAAGGCAGTACGATTGTTGCGGGAAGCACTCTCTTGTGCGGGCGCAAGCGCTGCATTTGGCATGCCTTGCACAGGCAAGCGTTGTTCCGATAGACTCGCTAAATGAAAGGTCGCCTGCACATGCCGTAATGGAGCGAAAGGCTTTAATCGAACACCCGCTTGCAATCCGGGATTTTCTCCAGCAAATAGTGCGGGCACAAAAAGCACCCAAATGACGAAAATCGGACTGATTCGTTTTACCATGAGATCCTCAAAGCCATTGCAGGAATATAATCGCCATTGTATTTCATCGGCTTGAAACGCATTGCCGTGGAAAAACGCTGGTTCTGCTTGTGCGTGCTGTAAGCTGCCTCCAGCGCACTGGCGATGTGATTCAGAATGATCACTGTCGTGAAGGTTCGCGACAACTCGAAAGCATCGTTGGCATCTTTGCGCTGGAACGTGTAGTCACGACGCAGCTCGCTATCAAATTCGCGGTGGGTGTTTGCATCCTGCCAGCCGATATTGAATTGATTGTATTTGCCAACGTTTTCGTAGTATGTTTGATTTTTCTCTTCTGGCAAATGATGGCTAAAATGGCCACGCTCCCACGCGCGCAAGGAGTCCATTTGCGAGCGACTGATGCCACTTTCCTCCGAAAGCGCATCCCAATAGCGATCTTCGTTCCAGTACAAGTCTGCGAACGCTTCAAATTTTGTTTCGAGGTCATTGCCTTTGCTGTGCTGGTCCAGGGCGATGTACCACGACACGGCTTCCAATGCAATAAAAAAGCCGGCTTTCAGGTAGGACTTGTTTCCGACCTGCCCAAGGCCTGGCACCATAGCTGACATCAGCATGCTTCTGGGCACGCTGCGAATATTTATTCCGATTTGTTCTTGCGGCCAACTCTTCTCGAGCGTTGCCAGGTAACCCGGGTGGCTTAGCGCTTTGCTTCGCGGCGATGATTGTGGCAGTGCCAGTGTCGGCAGCAGCAGGATAAAAGCGGCGAGCTTGATTTTCTTTTGCATTATTCTCTAATCCGTTTTGAGTTCGCTGCGGCAATCAATCCAAATATCCAAAAGTGACGCCGAAATAATAGCGCCATTCTTTACCGTAGACAGTACCGTTGGTGGCAATTTCATCAAATCCATATGCGGCGTCGAAGAAGAACTTGGTCGGAAAGCCGTAGAAGGAGAAGGTGTCCAGTCGAACTTGCAGGCCCGCAGATTTTTTGAAAGCATCCCACTCGAAATCACTGTTGGACGCGTTGGTAAAATCAGCAAATGCGCCCAGAAAAAGCTTGTCGAAATGGATCGGGCCAAGCGCCAAATCCATGTTCCACAGCAGTGGCAAGCGATAGGCGATGGTGCTGTTGAGCAAGCGCCTGCCATTGATCGCGAAATAAGGATAGCCACGATTTCCGAATAAGCCTCCGCCGAGAAACGCAAAAAATGTGTTGACCGGCCGGTCAATATAGCCGCCGTTTAACCGAAACATCAGGCCGTGCCGGTGAGGCAACGGAAAATATTCGCGCCAGTCCGCTTCGATACGATGCAGATAGTAGTGATCGTACACTTCCTGCAGAGTGCCGAAATTGGTGTTGACCTCGAAGCCATTGATAAAAAGATTCCAGTCCCGGCTGTATTGCAGCGTGAACCTGCGCCCCAGGCGTGGATTGGCTTCCACGTCGATCGCCGAGACGACGCCATCGTAATCATAACGCAATTGCGCTGTACGCCCGATGTAATACGTGTAACCAAACGAGACCGGCTGGTTGCCCACTCTGGTTTTGACTTTTGCGCTCGCGCGGCTGTAGATAAACTCGGCGCGCAGTTTGTGCTGCGGCTTGTACGGCAAGTGCGTTTCAAAACCACCATTGACCTGCGCCAGATTATACCGAAAGTCATCGCCACCCTCAGACGAATGCAAAACCTGGTTGTAGCCTTCGACAAACAGGCGCGGCCCGAGCTTGAGATATTCCAGCAGCACAAACAAATCATAATCACGGTCACGATTCACCAGCACGCCACCAAAAACATTGTAGCCGTTGAGCACATCATTGGAAGCCAGATAGGTGCCGACTTTTGTGGTGCCATAATCGCGGCGAATGACGGGCAGGAAGGATAACGAGCCATAGGTATTGCGATACGGGCGGGCTGTGTAATCCGGCAAATCGGTATCATTGTATTCGTGTGCGCGGATATTTTTTAGATTGAATCTGCCAATGTCGTTGGAATTGGAAGCAAGATGCACGTTTTCAGTGTATTCGGGGTAAGCCGTGTACTGTTCCTGAACCGGCTTTGGATCGCGCAAAATGGCAATCTTGTAACCTTCTGCAACAAAAGTAGCAAACGCCAGCTCACCGCTCGGACTGATCGAAGGCATGAACGCACCACCGATGACATTGGTCAACTGGACGGTTTCACCATCTTTCAGATGTTTTTGATAAATATTGAATATGCCATTGCGATCAGCGCTGTAGATGATCGAGGCGCCATCTTGTGAAAAAATCGCATCGCGGCTATCTTTGGCGTCGTTTTCGATCGATTCGATCTCGCCTGTGGCGACAGTCAACAGTTTGAGTTGACGCCCGGCTTTCTCCGTGAATGAAAACAGCAACTTCTCGCCATCTGGCGACCACTTTGGATGAAAAACCTGTTCGCCATCTTTGTAGGTGGTCAGCGGATGTATTTTCAACTCATCCAAATTCATTGTGGCAAGGTTTTGGGTACCGTCGCCATTGACCACGAAAGCCACGGTTTTGCCATCCGGTGAAATGGCTGGGCTGTGGGCACGCGCATCTCGGGTCAGACGCGTCTCTTTTTCCGTTTTGGCGTCATAGCGATACAAATCAAAATAGTAGCTCAAATGCCGGTTGGGATCGATGCGTTTGGCATACACATAAAATGTCCCGTCAGCAGAGCGATCGAATGCGGACTGTACGCCGATCTCGAGCAATTTGATTTCACCGCTTTTGACATTTTTTTCCACCAGAGCCGTGCGCGACAAATAGTCGCTTCCGCCGCTGGCCAAAAAGGCGATCTTCGAGCCATCTGCTGACCAAAGCGGATGAAAATTGCCGATGCCTTTGTCTTCAAACAAATCGCCCGCGACCAAATTTTCGCGGATCGCTTTGGTGCGCACCGCATATTTTTCTTCGAGATAAGCCTTCCAGTCTCTATAAACATCGTTTCCGGATTTGCCGGTGGCTTTCTTGATCGCGCTCGAAAAGCTGAAGCGAAAAAATGATTTCATCGCCTTGGTGGCATCAACCAGGCTTTGAATGCCATATTTTTCGGCCATGTAGCCTGACAGAGCATAGCCTTGGTTGTACGCGCGCTCATTGCCAATACTGTTTTTGCCAAAGCTGCTCATCTCGGAAAACGATAATAGTTTGTCTTCAACGACCGCCGTGCGCAGCAACATATCGCGGTGCGAATCCCAATAGTCATAGCCGAGGCCGGGGATTTGGTATTGCGCCACGCCTTCCGCAAACCAACTCGGCATCACCGTCAGCGGCACCGGATAGGAGACAATACTTCTGGGAAATCCGTACAAATCTTCCGGGCGGGTTTCTTTTTCGTAGCCGATTCCCTGCAGATAAAAGGCGGGTAAATTCCGGCTGGCTTTGCGCCCGGCCTGCAATTGAATCATGTGGGTAAATTCGTGGGTGACGACGTTGCGCAGCCAGCTATGGGAACCGCGTAATTCAAAATCCAGCGATGAAGCCCAGATGGTAATTTTATTGTCATAGTAAAAGGCTGCGCCATTGGAAAAATCGTCATGATCGCGAATCACAAACTGGACTTTGCCGTCCGGCACGAACTCGTATAAACTTGTAATCGGACCAAAAATTTCTTCGGCAACTTTGGCAGTCACCTTTGCGGAACGTTCCGCACCTTCATGAAAATGCACCAAGAAATGCTCGGTCTCAATCGTGTACCACTTTAGTTCCGGGTGCGGCGCTTCCACACCAGGCTGTGCGAGCAGATTCAGTGGCAGGAGCAGCGGCAGCAATAGTTTGCCAAGGTATTGTTTGAATATTTTGCAATCTGTAGTTTTCATTCGTCGCATCGAGTCTTGTTCAATATTATCTGACAACGGCAATTTTAAAGATGGCAACTTCGCTCTTGCTCTCGGCTTGCGCTTCGATGCGCGCGAAATAGACGCCACTTTGTATATTCCGGAGCTGCCAACGAATTTCATTGTCCGCATTGGCAGTGGCCGGGCCGGCAAACTCATCGACGAGATCGCCAGCCATATCGAAAATTTTGATAGAAACTTTGCTGGCAGCACCATTCAGCCGGTAGCGGATGGTGGTCTCGCTGCCTTCGGTTGGATTTGGATAGTTGTACGCCATGTTTGCCGGCAGCAAATTGCCCTCACTCAACTGCGGCACTTCGGTTTGCGTATTAGAGCGGGTCCGTTGCGCATTGCCGGCCCAACCTGTCCAGGCATGTTTGCCAGTTGCCGGAACGCCGTTCAATCGCAGGGCAGTCAGCATTTGATCTCCTGAAATGCTCAGCAATTCCATCTCACCATCTCGATCGAGATCAGCGGCGGCGCTCGCAACCTGCTGCTGATTGGCTAACGAAGTGCTCAATTCGTCAAGCAGAATGCCTTCGTGCGAATAGGCAATAAGGTCGCCCGCGCTTGAGAAAGCCAATACTGTTTGTCCTGCCCGATCCGCCGTCTGCAAAAGCAGCGGTTCGACGAAAGGGGGGGCCAGGCTGTCATCGGAAGTTGAAAAAGCGATCGGGAAATTCAGCAGCGACGCGCCGTTGAAATTGTAAGCAGAGATGCCTGTTTTGCTGACAAACACCAAATCCTTGCGCCCATCGCCATCGACATCGCCCACCGCCATGCCAGTCTTTTGTGCAACAGTCCCGATTTTTTTCGACAATTCCGGCGATGCGCCATTTTCCGAATAAATGACCAAACTACCGTCTGCGGAGGCTGCAATAAAATCCAGCTCACCATCATTTTCCAGGTCGGCAATCGCAACATTTTCGATTAGCGTCGGAAAGGATAGCAAAAATTGCGGAGCAGCATTGAGGCTCTTCACATAAAAATCACTACCCGCTGCCAGAGCAATCCGTCCGTCTGTGACTGCCAGGTCAGTGATCGCAGACGACACGGAAAAGCTGCCTGCGCTTGCGCCTGTCGCTGATGAGAAACCATGCAGCTCGCCATTGGCAAGCCCGAGCCACAGCGTCTGATCTGAGTTGCGCACAGCAACTTGCGAGCTCGGTTGAGCCGCTAAATCTGCCTGCCATAAAATCGCTGGATTACCATCGTTGTCAAGGATTTTGCCTGAAATGGTCACAAGGCGCTGATCTGCAAGCGCAACCACAACGTCTTCCGCCCCATCGTTATCCGCATCGACTACTGCCGGTGGGAAAGCGATACCAGCGTCAAATTTTCGCCAGGTCGCAAGCGGGAATTGCCGCGTTTCCATGCCGGGCGCCTCGACAGAAACCGTGGACACAGTTGGCAAAAGGCTGCCGCCATTGGCTTGCCAGGCCAGCAGCGCGCCGTCTTCCCGGGTGACCAGCACTTCCAAGCCCGGCACATCCGGGTTCAAATCTGCAGCCACCGGCGGCAATCCGCCCGGCCCCACGTACTGCGGGAATCCTTCAACAACAAGTTCGTTTCGTACCGAAAACGACATGATATCTGCCGACTCACTAAAGCCATACATCACGATATGGCTATTGGCGCGATTGTTGGCGCGAGTCGATGGCTGTGTGTCCGGCCCGAAGGTCACATCCTGACCGGGACGCAGAAACTCGGTAATAACTGGATTTGAAGCCCACCAGGCATCTTCCCAGACACCATTTTCCGCGCCGGAGCCCGCATCGAGGAAGCCGTACAACTGACCGATATCCTGAGCGCCATCTGCTTCTTCCAAATCAACGCCTTTGTGCTCACGGTCGGCATTGATGCGGTTTTCGGAAAGCTTCGCGCGGACAATTTTTTCGTCGATATGCCAAATCAAAATGCCGGATCCTGGCAGACCGTAATCGTACTCATCGACAGAAACAATCACTCCGATGGCCGCGTTGGCAGAAACGCTGCCGCCTTCCGCGTCGGTGAATTCAACACGGTTGCCCAAAACATCAGTGCCAACAGCAATATTGTCAGAGTTGACGTCGCGCTGGCGGTTTTCGACCAAAAAGTATTCATCCGCGTTGATCGGAATCTTGTAAATTTTATTCGGCGTGATGGTAACGCGTGGTGCTGCAACTTGAAAATTTTCGCCGTTCGAGACCGTGATCGGCTGTTCCCAACCCATAAAAACCTTTTCCCACGCGCTCGGCTCCGCAGGTAGAAGGCCGAGAAAGTTGCCCGAGCCCTGATCCATCAGTCCCCAGCGGCCTATGCCGGATGCGCCGGTTTCCGCGCTGAACAAACTCGGCAAACCGAGTTGAAATCCCATCATGATTGCCGAAGTACCCAACAAGCCAATTTCGTAGCCTTCCTGACTTTCTGTTTCCGGCAAAACAATGCCATCCTGAATCAGAAAATTACTATTGTTCACAGCAACACCCTGGTAAGCCGGATCGCCATTCGCAAGCCCATCCGCCAAATCATTGAGATTCAGAAAAGCGGACGGGATATCATTCGGTGTTGGATCAAAATCGAAGCTGATGTCCTTGCCTACCCCGGCATGAAAAACAATGAAGCTGTCAAATGTGCCGAATGGCAACGTATCCTGCTGATCGGCTGCCACAAAGGCATCGCGGAAAAGCTCCGCCAACCGCTGGTCGGCCAGTGTTTCATCGTCCGGCGAGTAATAGCGCATATCATTTGGTAGCTGATAGGCGGCCTGATTTTCTTGTGGGAAGACTTGATAGGTGAGCACCAATGTACCATTTGATACAGTGCGATAGTAATTGGCAAGCGCCAGGAGCTGCGCTTCGAAATAATTTTTATCGTGGGGCGGTGGATCGATGACCGGCTCATCCGGGATGGTGAGCACAAACGTGCCATCGCCGGTGGTAACGTCCAACGTATCTGTTTCAAATTCAACACGAATCGCCATGATGCGCACCGTATCGGGTGCGCTGCTATGTAGTGAGAAAATGCGCGATTTCAGGCTGAGGAGATCGCGCCCGGACGGTTTGCCTTTCAGCCTTAAATCCGGCCCTTCGTTCGCCGCAATTCCTTGCGCTGCAAGAGCAAGCAGGCAAACGAAAGCTATGAATGCTTTTATTTTTTGGATCATCCGTCCCTTTTCGAGGTCTATTTTTCCAAAACAAAAGAAAGGGCAAGAAGAGACGAGTTTCGTTCTTGCCCCAAAAATTCAACATGCGATATCCATCTTCACAGTTCGAGCATCGGGATGTTGCTTCGCGACAATCCAATGATGCCGATATCAGAGGCCAATGGAAAGCGAGAAACGCATAGTGTCGCTGAGTGGATGGCCTTCGCCAGCGGAAACATAGCCGAAATCAAAGCCATAAATGGAGTATTTCAGTCCGGCACCAAAGGTAACATATTTCACTTTGCCGACTTCATCGTAGTGGTAGCCAGTACGCAGTGCAATAAGGTTGTTATACCAGTACTCCATGCCAATGTTGTAAATGAAGGGATCGCCATCGCTCCATGAGGTCGCCAAAGCTTTGTACCATGAGTCTGAGGTACCGTCATCATTTTTCTTGACCAAAATCCTGTCCAATTCGACCGCGATGCGCAGTTGATTAAATTCTTCTTCAATAATGCCATACGAAAACCCAACCCGCAAATTCGTTGGCAGCGGATCAGCTTGTGCAGCATCAATGTAGGTCACCTTTGGCCCCATGTTGGTCAGATTCGCACCGAAGTTGAAGCGATTCATGAACAAGTTCTTGTGCATGTAGCCAAGATCGAATGCAAAGGCGTTGGCCCGGCCATCGCCCTGTTCCGCACCAGCACCGACGCTGGCAAGATTGCTGCGGATATACTTCAGGGTGATGCCGACGGCAGAGTTGTCGCTGACATTTGCACCGAAGGAGCCGGAAATTGCAAATTCATAAGAACTGAAGGTTCCCAATGGATCAGGGCTATCTTCACCGGTAATGGTCTGCTCGCCAAGGTTGAGGTAAGTGACTGCCAGACCTGCTGTGCCCAATCCTTCCATGGGATGCACATAGGTTGCGTAGTCATAAAACAGGTCGCTGGCCAACTGTGGCAGCCAGTTCGAATGCATGAGCGAGATTTGCCGTTTGCTCTGAAACGCCAGCCCGGCAGGATTCCAGTAGGTGGCCGTCGCATCATCCGCAATCGAAACAAACGACTCACCCATTCCCGCCGCACGTGCACCGGGCGAAATCAGCAGAAATGGCACTGCGCTTTCGCTCTGCGCAAACAACGAGCTGGATCCCATCAGGCTGAGAATTGCCAAGCCCGCCAAAATTGATTTCTTCATTGTAGCCTCCAGTGAAGATGAGAAATAAAAAAACCGAATGAGGTATCACACCCGGGCATTCGGTTTCTTAAAAAAGAAACGCTTATAATACGTTCTCGCAGGTGTGATTGGATTTAAAATTTATGAAAATCGGAAAACCGAATAAACTTTTTGCAATTAAAACCCAGTACCCGTAACGAACGTGTTATAAGCGATTCTCCTGATTCAACTCAAAATTTGAAGCAAATCTACGTATCTGGCAATAAAATGTCAAGCTAAAATTAAGCGCCTGCCAATGCGTACATGCTTGTCTTGGGTTACCCTTTTTATAGCGACATTTGCCAAGAATAGCGGAAACGCATTTCGCAAACACAGACTTAAACAGTTGGCGTCAGATCCGGTTCCTCAAGAAATCAGATTTTTGTAATCGTCCGCTGAAAGCAGACTATCCACTGAAGCTGGATTTCCCACTTCGACTTTAATCATCCATCCATCGCCATACGGATCAGAATTGACGAGCTCGGGGCTATCGGCGAGTTGATCATTCACTGCGACAACTTTGCCGCTGATGGGAGAAAACAGTTCAGAAAGCGCTTTCACAGCTTCGATTGTTCCGAACGTTTCACCATTTTCTACGCTATCGCCAACTTCAGGCAGTTCGACGAAGACGACGTCGCTGAGTTCTGCTTGTGCATAGTCCGTAATGCCGACAGTGGCTACATTGCCTTCCAGTTTCACCCATTCATGCTCTTGTGTAAATTTCAACTCTGCAGGCACATTCATGGTCATCTCCCAGCGTTTATAAATTGTTTTCTATCTTTGATAAGTCGATACCTTCGAGAAGCTTTGTATTAAAATCCCCGGAGATAAAATTGGGATTTTTCATCATAAATCGGTGGAACGGCACAGTGCTTTGAATCCCTTCTATGATGAACTCGTCCAATGCGCGCTCCATCCGTTCAATTGCTTCGTTGCGGTCTTTGCCATGCACGATCAATTTCGCAATCAGCGAATCGTAGAACGGCGGGATCATATATTCGGCATACGCATGCGTATCAACGCGCACGCCAAGACCGCCCGGCACATGGAATGCCTGAATTTTGCCCGGACTCGGCCGGAAACCTTTTGTTGGATCTTCTGCGTTGATGCGGCACTCGATCGCATGGCCGCGCATTTTATAGTTCGGATTGATCTCGGTCAGCTTTTCACCAGCCGTTACCTTGATTTGCTGCTTGATCAGGTCAATGCCAAACACGGCCTCGGTGACCGGGTGCTCCACCTGAATGCGGGTGTTCATTTCCATGAAGTAGAAGTTGCCTTCATCGTATAAAAACTCAATGGTGCCTGCATTGACATAATTGACACTTTTTGCCGCACGAATAGCTGCATCGCACATTTTCTTGCGGATTTTATCCGTCACCACTGGTGATGGTGACTCTTCGATCAGCTTCTGGTGTTTTCGTTGGATGGAACATTCCCGTTCGCCAAGTGCATAGACATTGCCAAATTCATCGCCGATGATTTGCACTTCAATGTGCCGCGGCTGCTCGAAAAACTTTTCCATATAGACACCATCATTGCCGAAAGCACCCATCGCCTCCTGGCGGGCCTGGTTGTAAGCTTTTTCGAGGTTGGCTTCCTCGCGAACGACGCGCATGCCGCGCCCGCCGCCCCCTGCTGTTGCTTTAATAATCACGGGATAGCCAATCGATTTCGCAATTTCCCTTGCATCCCCAAATGATGGCAAAAGCCCCTCGCTGCCGGGTATGGTTGGCACCTTTGCGCGGTTCATGGTCGCTTTTGCAAATGCTTTATCACCCATATTGGTGATCATCTCCGCTGTCGGCCCGATAAATTTGATATTGCAGCTTTGGCACACTTCTGCGAAATGCGCGTTCTCAGCCAAAAAACCGTAACCCGGATGGATCGCATCGGCGTTGGTCACTTCCGCTGCACTGATCACGCCGGGTATATTGAGGTAGCTCAAATTACTCGGGCCTGGCCCTATGCAGACGGCTTCATCCGCAAAACGCACATGAAGGCTGTTGATATCGGGTTCTGAGTAAACAGCAACCGTCTTGATGCCGAGTTCCTTACATGCTCGAATGACGCGGAGCGCAATCTCTCCGCGGTTCGCAATCAATATTTTTTTCAATCCTTAAGCTCCTGCCGAAAGATCGGATTTGGTACAAATAGATATTGGTCAGTGGCAAGGCGGCGTTCTTGTGTATTCATGGTTGGCAAATGAGGCTGGAAAGTGAGCCGCCAGGCGCGCCTTTAGAGTCTTTCAACCAAAAAGAGTGGTTGGTTATATTCCACCGGCTGAGCATTCTCTGCAACGATTTCCACAATGCGGCAACTAAATTCAGCTTCCACTTCGTTCATCAGCTTCATCGCTTCAATAATACAAAGCACTTCACCTTCTTTTACCGTATCGCCAACTTTGACATATGCTTCAGCGTCAGGAGCAGGTGCACGGTAGAATGTACCGACCATGGGTGATTTCAACTCTTCCCCTTTCGGTTTGGCCGGCGCGGCCTCTGCCGCTGGACTGGTGCCGCTTTCCGGAGCGGCTGCAGGCGGTGCCGCAGGTGCAGAAACGGCTATCTGTTGCGGTACATGCGCTGCTGTTTGAATGCTCTGCGCGTACTTGGTAATCTTTACGCGGCGTCCCCAGCTCTTCACCTCAAGCTCAGCTATATCTGCGTTTTCGACGATCTGAACCAACCGCTGTATATCATCTGGTTTCATACTTCCTCCAAGAATTGGTTAAAGCGGTCGTCACGATTTTGCGCGTTCCAAATATTCGCCCGTGCGAGTATCGACCTTGACTATGTCTCCTTCGGAAAGAAAAAGCGGCACGTTGACGACGGCACCGGTTTCGAGAGTTGCTGGCTTGCCACCACCGGATGCGGTATCTCCTTTAAGCCCTGGATCGGTTTGGGTGATCTTCAGCGTAACAGCAACCGGCATTTCGATGTAAACAGGCTTTTCATCGTGCATAGCTATGCTGATGATCTCACCCTCTTTTAAAAATTTAGATGCATCCCCTACAACAGCAGGCATAACATTGAGCTGATCATAGGTTTCCTGATCCATGAAAACAAAATCTTCACCATCTTTATACAAAAATTGCATCGGTTTTCTGACGACCATCACATCATCAACTTTTTCACCGGAGCGGAATGTTTTCTCCAGCACTCTGCCAGTCTGCAAGTTCTTTATTTTTGTGCGGACAATCGCGCCGCCACGCCCCATTTTAACATGTTGAAATTCCAAAATAGACCAAATATCTCCGTCCATTTTGAAGGTAAAGCCAGAACGAAAATCTGCTGTGCTTGCCATGAACTCTGCCTCAATCTACCTTTAAATCTTAATTTTGACTTTTGCGTTGTCAAAAAAATAGTAAATTATTTCAAATTTGCCGAAAAATTGCGCCTTGGCGTGATATAATCAAAGCGGGCAATATAACCTAAAAGCCAGAAAAAGTCAACCGCAATTGTTTTGAAAAGGATACCAAAAATGTCAGACGGTATGATTGCCAGTAAAATCGACACGATACGATCACAATTCCCGGCATTGCAGCGAAAAGGCCATGCCGGCCAACCATGCGTTTATTTTGACGCACCCGGTGGTACGCAGGTCCCGGCAGCCGTGATCGAAGCGATGAAACACTATCTTTCAGCTCAGAATTCCAATACACACGGCCAGTTTATCACCAGCGAAGAAAGCGATCAGGTCATCGAGCATGCACGTGAGTTAGGTGCCGCGTTTATCGGCGCTCCGGGTGCCAGTGACATCCATTTTGGCGCCAACATGTCGACCATCACCTTTCACCTCAGCCGTGCTTTGCTGAACATGCTATCGGCTGGAGACGAAATTATCATCACCCGCCTCGACCACGACGCCAACATTTCGCCGTGGCTGGCTCTGCAAAAATTTGGCATCCAGATCAAATGGGTCGATTTTAATCCAGAAAATTGTACGCTGAAAATGGACGATTTCGGCAAATTGCTCAGCGATCGCACCCGGCTTGTTGCCGTAGGCTATGCCAGCAACGCTGTCGGCACCATTAATGATGCAAAAAGCATCGTTAAGCAAGCGAAGGCTGCCGGCGCGCTGACGTTTATCGATGCCGTTCATTTTGCACCGCACGGTTTAATAGATGTCAAAGCCATCGATTGCGATTTTTTGGTCTGCAGTGCCTACAAATTTTTCGGGCCACACATCGGTATGGCTTATGTCAGAAAATCCGTCGCCGACATTTTGCAGGTGGATCGCGTACGCCCGCAGAATCCATTACCACCGGAAAAATTCGAAACCGGCACGCTCAATCACGAGGGCATCGCTGGTTTTAATGCAGCGATGAACTACCTGGCCAGCCTCTCGCAAACCGATAGCCCGACAACTGATGTGCGCCAGGCTATCGTGAAAAGCATGGCTGCTATTTCGGCCTACGAGCAGCAGTTGTCGCGAAAGCTGATCACTGGCCTGCAGGATATAACTGGTGTGAAAATCTATGGCATAGCCGATCTCAAGGCGCTGGCACACCGCACACCTACCGTGTCCATCACGGTAGAAGGCCATACGCCACAGGGGATCGCCCATGAACTGGGCAAGCGTGATATTTTTGTTTGGGATGGTGATTTTTACGCGGTGGAGGTCATTCAGCGACTTGGGCTCGAAAAGAGCGGCGGGCTGGTTCGAATCGGCCTGACACACTACAGCACGACGTCTGAAATCGATCGCTTGCTGGCTGGATTACGGGAAATTGCCCGATGAATTTGAAGGAGAAGCTTCGCCAGTTGGACAAGTCCGGACCACCTGCAGCCCCTGCGCAACCACCATCGCGGGCGCTCGATGATGTCGAGGCAGTTGCATCCATGCTCGGCGGCGAGGTGGTTGAAAACGACTCTGGCGCTTTTATCCGCTTCCGGTACGTGATTCCGCTGTCGCGCCGCCACGGCAGCATCGAGCTGTCGCTGATCGAAGAAATCAGTGGCCATTCGGTCGAAGCATTCTCTAAAAAATCCGTTCCACACAGCTTCAATCTCACTGACGCCGTGTACATCGATACCGAAACCACAGGTCTGGCTGGCGGGACTGGCACGTACGTTTTTCTGATTGGCGCCGGCTACATCGAGAACAATAACTTTGTGATCGAACAACTTTTCCTGCCCCGGCTGGCTGATGAGTTGGCGATGCTGGAGTACCTGAATTCATTGGTTTCGGAGCGCAATGGTCTGGTGAGCTTCAACGGCAAATCTTTTGACATTCCGCTGCTGGTCACGCGCTGCATCGCGAATCGGTTGCAGCCGGTTTTAAACCTGCACCAGCACCTCGATCTGCTGCACGCAGCACGGCGTATTTGGAAACAAGATTACGGCAATTGCCGGCTCGGCACACTGGAATCGGCACTGATGGGATTCGAACGCTATGAAGACATTCCCGGCGAAGAAATTCCCTACATCTACATGGAGTTTTTACGCTACGGCCACACCGAACGACTGACCCCCGTGCTCTCGCACAATAAGCTCGATATCGCCAGCCTGGTGGCGCTGGTCATTGTCCTGGCCGAGAAGGTTGAACAGCGCGATGTCAGCGATCTTCCCGCGCAACAGGTGCAGCGTTTGGCTCGTCTTCACGCTGAAAACAAGGCTTTCGAGCGCGCGGCTGAAATATTCCATCACATGCAAAACCACCCCGAGCTCACCGAAAATGAAAAAAGCCAGCACATCCTGGCTCAGGCGCAGGTACAAAAAAGACTCGGCAATTTTGAACAGGCTATTTCGCTTTGGCAACAATCCACCGGTTTCGGCTCGCTGGCGTTGGAGGCTTTTGTTGAGCTAGCCAAATATTATGAGCACCGCGAAAAAGATTTCCAGACCGCGCTCGACTACACCCAAAAAGCCACGAGCATTTTAAAAACGCGGGCGTCTTTGCGTGGCCAGGTGATGATGGACGAAGCGCAGCAATTGCTGCAGCATCGTGCCAAGCGTCTGCAGCGGAAGATTGCCAAAAGGCAGAAATGAATGCTTGCTGCCCTGTTTTGTCACCTTTCGGTAGTCTAACGTGAGTTCGATATAAGCAGAACATCGCCCCTTCAGCCCGAGCGCAGTCGAGGGCGATTGGGAACTCCTGTACAATGCGCTCAAAACCTTCATGGTTCGACTTCGCAAGATGGGTTGATCGAAAGCGTCCTCAAATGCAATTGTTGCATGCGAATCGTGATTGTCCAGTTTTTTTTGTGCGTGTCAATCGCGACGAACAACTCAGCATTTCGAAAATCAATTTATTTTGTTACCGTTTTCATGATGGCTCTTTTTTCTTATTTTTGAATTGCTGCTTGTATCCAAAACAACAAAGGAGCCGTCATTTTTCAAACTCTTTTTAAAATAATGTCTCACCATGAAGATTATTTTCAATTCAATCGATAGCGACTTACATCGAACTCACGTTAGTCTAAATAAAAAAGGCGAACTACCTCTTTTGGTGATCGCCTTTTCTGTCTTCGATAAACTCAAATTGCAAGCTATTGTGTACGCTTGAAGATATGGTATCCAACTTTGGTTTTTATAATGCCCGATATTTGATTTGGAGAAAGTGCCAAAATAGCTTGCTCAAATTCCGGCGCCAGTTCGCCTTTGTAGAATTCTCCCAAATCACCGCCTCTCCTAGCCGAGGCCGGATCGATGGAATTCTCCTTCGCAGCCGCTGCAAAATCCAACCCGCCACGGATTTTTTGTAGCAGGTCATTCGCTTCCTGTTCGGTGCGCACCACGATCATCATCGCCTTGTATGGCTTTCCCATCAGCTCTTTGCGGCTGGCGGTAACCGATTCTTTCCAAATGTATCCTACCAGGCTAACCTGTACCCATTTGTCATTATCTTTTAAAACGATCATCTCCGCACCTTTGCTGGCAGTTGCCAACACCTCACCCTGTGGCGCCGTACGGATATTTTCCTGTGGCGCTTTCACATAAATACGCATGCCTTGCAAAAAAATCTCACGGGCGAAACCGCTCAGGGCAAGGCTGGCGACAATGCCCACAATCAATCCCGCAACAAACTTCTTCATCCCTCTTTCCTCCCTTCGATTAGTGATTGCCTGCCGGCAAAACCTCTCTTTTTTTAGTTAACATAATCTGCAACTCGGTCGCTTCATCTGCATGCACTTGTACAGCCGGAAACATCTGCGTTGCATAGCCATCAGCACTGACTTCCAGCGTGTAGACGCCTGGCAGCAACAATCGTTCGAAGCGCCCAAACAGTGGCTCAGAAAATCTGGGTGCAACATAGCGCGATTCATGATTTTTTATACGAATGCGTGCGACCAGTGGCGCACCGGTTTGCCCGTCGATGACATGGCCGCGAATGTTGGCAACTAGAGCGCGATTCAAAAAATAATCGATGCCCGCCAAGCCTTCTTCGACCACTCTTCTGGTATCGCGCTCACCGGTGTAATATTCATCCCCCAGCTCGACGATGAAGTCCACCGCACGCAACCGCCCGTACATCCACACCGAGCTTTGGCCAACGCGGCCATTCAAGGGCAAAAGTGCGTAGGTGGAACGGCCAGACAGTTTGCGCATACAGGAAGCCAATTTCTGTCCAACTTCGTAAATCAGGTCCTGATCCGGTGCTGTATAGTAGTTTCCCCAAGGGTACAGCACCACTTCACCGTAGCTGTGAAAAGACAAGCCTGCAAAAATATTTTCGCGCAATGCCAGTGTTTGCATCGCTTCGATTTCATTTTCAGAGAACGGTTTGGTGCCGCGAAAAAACCAGCTTGCCGGATTATCTTCCCCGCCTTGCTGCCAATTATAATCATAATTCCGGTTTAAATCAACCCCATCGATCGTTGGGTTGAAAATTCCGTCATGATCATTATCGCGAAGGTTTTTGCGCCACCACGGGAAACCAAGCTTGTGGTCAAAAACATACTTGTAGCCTTCCGGATTCACAATGGGCACAACCCACAATTCCAGCTCATCGACAAGCCTTTGCGTGGCGGCATTGCTGCGATAATCCCTCAGCAAGTTCTCCACCAGCCGCATACAAAGCACGCCGCCGATGGGTTCTCGCGCATGGTGAATGGCGGAGAAAAGCACCGCACTCTCATCTTCCTCCACTGCAGCATTGTCGCTGATTTTCAGTGCATACAGCGGCAAGCCCATGCTGGTACTTGCACCGATCTGCTCGACAGCAAGCAGCTTCGGATACTGCATCTGCAGCCGATCTATCCAGTTATAAAGGCTATCGAGGGTTGGAAAATGGTCGTATTGCCGGTTGGCAAAAGCTCGCCGCTGCAGTCCAGAGCTTTTGGCATAGGCGCTGGCGTCGTCGCTGTGGCTGGCGCCATGCGTTCGCTGGTTTGGCGATACCATTTTTTTTACGAGGAAAAAGCTGGTCAGGGTTGGAAATTCAAACGGCAGAAGGAGAACGACAATAGCCGCGAGAACGGCTTTTGTCCCATAACGAAGTATTGCGCTTTTCATGAACGTGAACGAGCTCGCTGTTATCCCTGTAATGCTGAATCCAACGTCAGTTCGACTCTGTGATTTGTGCCCTTGGTCAAGCGAATGGCTTGGGTGGTACGACGAAATCCAATATCATGCCGGACTTTTTCGGTTACTCGCTGAGCCAAAGCGCAATGATGTCATCAATCAAGCGCTCAAGCGTGTCTCGCGTCATCAGCACCGGTATGCGCCGGCGTGAATGTTCGCTGGCAAGCTTTTGGTATCTATGCACAGAACAGGTATTTTTATTAGAGAAAAGGATTTCAAAATAATGATACCCATCCTTTTTCGGCACTGGCTTGCTGCTGCGAATTTGGACGACACCATTTTGCTGATCAAACTCGATCAAGGCAAGATTCTCGGTCAAATAATCGATGGTGCTGATCAGACGATTCGCGCATACGAGCAAACGTTGTTCGGACACATTGCCGGCGACGCTCTCGATCCGCAAACCAGAAAACAGGAAACTATACCGGTCTTTATCGCAGATTGCAGCTTCCACATGGATGCCGCCATAGCTTTTTTTAAAAGTTTCAGCCTTTGTGGCCGAATCGGTCCTGCTCTCAGCCAACAACTCCCAGCGAAGCAAAGCATCGACAAACTTTTTTCCATAGTCCATAATAACCTCCCTTTTAAATGTCTTCCCCATTTAAAACCGGAGTTCAAACTCAAGCTCAGTCAACTATTTTTACTCGATTTCACGTACTTTATGTTCCTTGCCATCGAAATGTAGCAGCGTCTTTTTCTCTTTGAGCCGGGTTTCGAGATGGACAGGACGGCTCCAGATTTTCTGGATATTGGCGAGCGTATCCTGCGCTTCGTCAACTTTCAAATCCACCCCCTCATGGCGATGCGACAGGTAGAGTTCACCGCGATTCATATAATTTGCATCTTCCACAAAAATAAAGGGTTGCCCCCAATTTGTCAAAGAATAGAGCAAACGCTGTTTCACCACCTGAAAATCACGATCCGAAATTTCATAATAGCCACTGCGCTGATTGTAATCGTAGGCAAAAAGATGATGTTCGCGCGCAAAATCAATTGTTAAAAAGGCATCGATGAACATGACATCATTGTACATTTTGCGCACTTCAAAGATTTTTTCCATGCCCAGGCCGACCTGTTTGTCCCAGTTTTTGCGCGCCAGGTAATCTTCACATTCATTGAATTCTTTGCCGAATTTGCCCTTGTTCCAACGATCTTCAATGTCGCGAAACAATTCGAGACCGATTTTATAGGGATTGAGCCGGCCCGGCTGGGTGGCGACGGTGCCGGAGTGATGGTCGGCATAATCGATTACCTCGGCATCGTTCAGCACTCTTGTCGTCATGATTTTTGAATGCCAATAGGTCGCCCAGCCTTCGTTCATGATTTTGGTCTGTCCCTGTGGCGCAAAGTAGTAAGCTTCATCGCGGATGATAGACAGAATATCGCGCTGCCACTCTTCTATCGGAGCATGTTGAATCAAAAACAATAAAATGTCGCGCTGCGGTGTCAGTGGATATTTCTTGCGGGTATCTTCCTGCCGTTTGCGCCATTCAGCTTGCTGCTTTTCAACCACTTCCGGCGGATTGATATAGCTTTCCATGTACTCTTTATCGGCTTTGAATTTGAAACGCAAACTTTGTTTTTCTGCATCAAAATCATCGCCATTTTGAGAAGAACCGTTTTTTTCGAAAAATACCGAGTGCGGATCGATCAAGTTTTCAATCGACAGGCACAGGTCAATAAAATCTTCGACCGCTTCTTCACCAAATTTTTCGATATGGCGCTGAACACGAACAGCATGATTGGCCATGTCATCGATCATTTTACGATTGGTTTTGGAAAACCACATGTTGTTTTTAAAAAAATCGCAGTGGCCGTAAACGTGAGCGATGACCAGCTTCTGATCGGTGAGCATGTTGCTGCGCATCAGGTATGCATAGCATGGATCATTATTGATGACCATCTCATAAATTTTAGCGAGACCGTATGAATAGCTCTTCGAGAGCTCATCATATTCCATTCCGAAACGCCAGTGCGGATAACGCGTCGGGAAGCCGCCATAGCTGGCGAAAGCGTTGATCTGATCATAATCGACAATTTCGAAAATCGTTTCGAACATATCGAGGCCGTACGCAAGCGCGTAGCCTTTAATTTCTTCCACAGCAGCGATAATGTCCTGTTCAATTTTATCCATGCTCATTTTCCTTTGCCCAAAAACTCTTTGATCGATGGATAAATTGCTTCCTTGTCGGCGATCTCGGATAAGATGAGATTCTCTGCTTCGGGAAAATGGTCGACCAGATCATGCATAAACTGGCCGCTGCCATATGGGCTTTCGACCTGCCCGTAGCAAAACATGTTCACTACAGGCAAAATCTGGTCCTTTAATGTCGATACGCACTCATCGGTATCGACTTCACCCCAGTTATCGCCATCGGAAAAATGAAACATATAAATATTCCAATCTTCCACCGGATATTCGTCACGCACAATTTGGCTGGCCAGCTTGTACGCCGATGAAATGACCGTTCCACCGCTTTCACGCGTGTGGTAGAACGTCTGCTGGTCGACTTCGCGCGCCACCGCATCGTGTATGATATAGCGCGTCTCGATATTTTTATACTGATAGCGCAACCAGGTATCGATCCAAAAGGACTCGATTCGCACGATCTCCTTTTGCTCATCTCCCATCGACCCGGAGACGTCCATCATGTACATAATCACCGCAGCCGCTTCGGGTTCGACTTTGGTTTTCCAGGTGCGGTAGCGCCGGTCTTCATGGATCGGCACAATAATCGGATCTTTCGGATTGTATGTTTGCGAAATCAGATGCCGCCGCAGCGCCTGTTTGTAGGTGCGCTTGAAATGCCGCAACGATTCTGGTCCGGACTTGGCGATACCCGTATAGCGATCCTTTTCCGAGACGACGCTCTTCTTACCCTTTGGTTCGATATTCGGAAGCTCGAGTTCGTCCGCCAGCATCTGTGCCAGCTCTTCCAGGGTGATATCGACTTCAAGGATGTGCTGTCCTTCGCCCTGACCGGCAGCGCCCGGTTCATCGCCATCGCCGCGACCGATTGGTGTGCCGACATCGCCTTCGCCCTGGCCGACACCGCCGGATTGGCGCGGATCGTGCCGAAAGTGCGGGATGTTGATGTGCGGCACCGGGATCGACACCAGATCACGGCCTTTTTTGCCGATCATTTCGCCGCTGGTAATATACTTTCGCAAATTGCGTTTGATACGACCACGGATAATATTGCGAAAGCGCGAGTGGTCTTTTTCGATTCGCGTCGCCATGTGCTAATTCTTCTCTTTGACGTCACCACGTGCGAAGATACTGGCAACGTAGTTCAACACATCGGTTGCGCTCTCATCGTTGTAGCCGAAATATTTGATCATTCTCGACTTCACGACATCGATTTTCTCCTGTGTCTCTTTATCGACCACATTGGAAATCAAAGTCGTTAATTTGATCGAGTCTTTCTGATCTTCGAACAGCTTGAGTTCAAGCGCTTTTTGCAAACGTTCATTCGAACGATAATCGAAGGATTTGCCTTCCAACGCCAGCGCACCGATGTAATTCATAATTTCGCGCCGGAAGTCATCTTTTCGGCTCTCAGGGATATCGATTTTGAGTTCGATTGAGCGCATCAACCGTTCATCCGGTTCCTCGTCAGCGCCCGTATATGGATTTTTCACGCGCTGTTTTTGGGTGTACGCTTTGACATTGTCAATGTAATTGCCGCACAGGCGTTTGAGCGCTTCCTCATCAGCAGCGATCGCGCGTTGTACTTCATTTTTTACGATATCGGAGTATTCCTCTTTTACCACCGAAAGCAATTCGCGATAACGTTTGCGCTGGTCTTCATTTGTGATCAAAGAATGGTGCTTCAAGCCATCTTCAAGCTCGTTCAGCACCATAAACGGATTGATGCTGTTCTTCGCGGTTTCATTGACAAGCGCGTTGGAGATTTTGTCTTGAATGTATCGTGGCGAAATGCCCTCCAGCCCTTCACGTGCGGATTCGGAGCGCAACTCTTTGATATTGTCTTCGGTGTAGCCCGGCAGCGATTTGCCATTGTAAAGTTTGAGTTTCTGCAGTAGCGTCAGGTTGGCTTTTTTAGGCTCTTCCAAACGCGTCAGCACGGCCCACATGGCTGCCATCTCGATGGTGTGCGGCGCGATATGCTTGCCAAGTACTTTTTCGTTGTTAAAATCTTTTTGGTAGATTTTGATTTCGTCTTCAAGGCGCGTAATGTACGGCACATCGATTTTGACTGTACGGTCACGCAGGGCCTCCATGAACTCATTCGATTGCAGCTTGCGATATTCCGGCTCATTGGTATGGCCAATAATCACCTCATCGATATCAGTCTGAGCAAACTTTTTGGGTTTGATTTTATGCTCTTGCGAGGCACTCAACAAATCGTAGAGGAACGCCACATCGAGCTTGAGCACTTCGATGAATTCGATGATGCCGCGATTGGCAATGTTGAATTCGCCATCAAAATTGAAAGCGCGCGGATCGGAATCCGAGCCATAAATGGCGATTTTCCGGTAATTGATATCGCCGGTCAGTTCAGTCGAGTCCTGATTTTTTTCATCCTTAGGCTGGAAGGTGCCGATGCCGACACGATCCTTTTCGGAGAGCATCAAGCGTCGAACTTTGACGTCTTCCAGCACTTTGATCCAGTCACCTTCATACTTCTTTAAAAATTCGCGAAAGTTCTGCCGGCAGAAAGGACACAAATCGCCTTCAATGACAACTTTTGCACCGTCACTGCTGAGGTGATCGATAAACTGCAGACGGAAATTTTCAGGGATGAGCCGCAGCGGATCTTCATGCATCGGGCAATCGACCCACTCATCACGTTCGTTTTCGATACCGCGCCAGCTGAACGTATAGAGTGCCCCTTCAGCTGTTTTTGAGTACGCTTCGAGGCCTTTTTTCAGCAAACGCACGATGGTGCTTTTGGCCGAACCGACTGGCCCATGCAGCAGAAAAACCCGCTTTTCGGTGCCATATTTATTTGCAGCAGATTTGAATAGATTGACGATTTTCATGAGCTGACGATCCAGGCCATAGACGGCGTCTTTGCCATCTTCAAACGGATCATCAAAAAAGTGGTAGTGAGTGATTTTTTCGCGGTACTCTTCGTAGGTTTTGGTGCCGTGTGACAGAATCATGTCATAGATGCGTTCGAAAGCAGAGCGGGTAACGGTTGGATTCTCTTTAATGATATCGAGGTAATCTTCGAACGTGCCCTCCCAATGGAGTTCACGATACAAATCGGCTTCCTGAATTTGTCCGACAATTGATTTGATTTTGCCCTTTTTGGTTGCTGGGATTAGTTTTTCCTTTTCCATTGTGATTTACCTCCGCATTAATTTTCTTCGAGCAACGAAGAGTTTAGCAGAACGGCGAAAAGCAGCTTACGCCGCTTTCCAACCATGCGATCTTTGGCGAACTTCCTTTCGCCACCCGCATCGCCCCAGGAACAATGTTCGCAATTGCCGGTGTTCGTTCTGCCCGAACCAACAAGCAATCAAACAGGTATTCCTCCGGCGCTACGCCCCGCATTCAAAGCTGTCAAATTTTTGACCCGGCAAGCAATTCTATGATTCAAAGAACGCCATAGCGAATTCATGAGAAGCGGCATGAAAAATGTTAATATCACAGTACAAGCACATTCAATTCATACAGTTTCATCTCATCCGCGGCATGTTCAATATGGAAGCAAAATCAATCGTTTCAAAGTAAAATCTTGATTGAATTTGTGATTTGCTGTTGTATTCATGCCACAACACAAGGACGAATGAACACCATTTTTTGTGTCAGGAAAAAAAAAGCCGAAATTATTTCATTTCGACTTTTCCAAAGAACTGGTCGTTTTAATTGAGAATAGATAAGAATCCTGATAGAGTCAAGTAAAAAACTCGAAATTTAAGACGTTCACAATCCGTTTATTTTAACAACTTTAACGGATAGCAATTTTAGATTGTTCCCAGAATTTCTGTCTCTGTTTTTTCGTTGCTTATTAAGCTCAATTTTTGTAAATGACAGTTCTGACTTCATCCAATTATTGCAAATGGGGAACGGTGCTTGATTCTTTGCATCAAATGGATTGACTCGTCGCCGCTCTACTCAATCGTCCGAAGGGGGACAAGAATGCTTTCCAAAGTTTTTAGTGCCGCAGTGCTCGGCATCGATGCCTATGTCGTAACCGTCGAAACCCACCTCGAAGGGCAGCTTCCGTACATTGCAATTGTTGGGTTGCCGGATGGAGCTGTAAAGGAATCCAAGGAACGCATAACCGCTGCGATCAAAAATTCAGGCTTGTACTTTCCTCAAAAAAGAGTTACTATCAATTTGGCGCCAGCGGACGTAAAAAAGGAGGGGTCGGCATTTGACTTGCCGATGGCGATCGGCATACTCGCTGCAGCAGGCAAAGTGAATCCCGCAAGACTACGCGAGTTTATTTTGATTGGCGAACTGTCGCTCGATGGCAGCTTGCAGGCTGCGCGCGGAGCGCTGCCAATTACCATTTCCGCACAAAAAAATGCCAAAAAAGGTATCATTTTGCCTCCGCAGAACGCCCGTGAAGCTGCCATTGTCAATGATGTAGATGTTTACGGCCCACGAACGCTGCAGGAAACCGTCGGATTTCTCAACGGCGATGTGCAGCTTCAGCCAATCCGGGTCGATATCAAAGCGCTCTTTTCACAACGACTTCAGCACCACATCGATTTTTCGGACGTAAAGGGTCAGGAACACGTCAAGCGAGCGATGGAAGTCGCGGCTGCTGGTGGACATAATATTGTGATGATCGGGCCGCCAGGCTCCGGTAAAACCATGCTGGCCAAACGCTTCAGCACCATTCTGCCAGACATGACACTCGAAGAGGCGTTGGAGACCACCAAAATTTACTCGGTAGCCGGGCTGCTGCCCAAGGATTCGGCTCTGATTGCCACGAGGCAATTTCGGGCTCCGCATCACACCATCAGCGACGCCGGGCTGATCGGTGGCGGCAAAATCCCACGGCCGGGCGAGGTGAGTCTGGCACACCATGGTGTGCTTTTTCTCGACGAACTACCGGAATTCAAAAAGCATGTACTCGAAGTGATGCGGCAACCTTTGGAAGACGGCAGCGTAACGATCTCTCGAGCAATGTTATCGTTAACCTACCCGGCGAATTTTTTGCTTGTGGCTGCCATGAATCCATGCCCGTGCGGCTACAGCACCGATCCATCAAACGATTGTTCTTGCAATCCACCTACAATCCAGCGCTACCTGAGCCGGATCAGCGGACCGCTTTTCGACCGGATCGATATTCACATTGAAGTGCCGTCGGTCAAATATAAGGAGTTGTCTTCAAAAGAAGTGGGTGAAAACTCACTGCAAATTCGCCAGCGTATCGTCGCAGCCCGACAGGTCCAGCAGGCACGGTATCAAAATTTACCGCATATGTATTGTAACGCGCATATTGGATCTAAGGAGATCAGACAATTTTGCCGCTTTGACGAATTCGGCGAAGCGCTGTTGCGAACGGCCATAAACAAACTCGGGCTTTCTGCCCGGGCTTATGACCGTATATTGAAAGTGGCCCGCACCATCGCTGATCTGGCACATTCGCCGAAAATCGAACGGGAACACATCAGTGAAGCGATTCAATATCGCAGTTTGGATAGAAATTTCGGGATCACCCTATAACATCATGCAGGATATCCACCATGGACATGATATCATCCAACATCGCAATGTATCTCATCACGGCCATCCTCACGGTGCTTTTTTTATTGCAACTTTGGGCAATCTTCCGTATCAAGGAAATGCTACGGCAGGTTACTGAAATTTTTAGATTTGTTCGTGCCGGCACCCTCGCATCGAAATACAATTTCAGACGTTTTGACGCTACGCCGGATCGGATTTGTGAAAACTGCCGTTTCAGAAAAACCTATTTTTCCAACGAACCAAAATTTGAAATCTACTTCCACTGTAAAAAGCACGACAAACCAATCGCCCTCAATGAAACATGCCATCTGTTTGAATTAGATGAGCAAAACAAAGAAACCTGATATGACGACCAAACAATACGAGACCTTTGCTGTTCGCCAAAGAGATAGTTTCGCGATTATCTCGATTCTCGAAAAACGTATTTACATGCAAATGGCAGAAAAGTTTAAGGATGAGATTTCCGATTTTCTGAAGGGTGGGGTGGAAAAGATCATAATCGATCTTTCTGAAGTGAGCGTAATGAACAGCGCGGCCTTAGGAGTGCTGATCGCGCTGCAAAACGATATTGAAAATCGGCAGGGCAAGCTGAGCGTTGTCGGCCTGCAACCACTGATGGAAGAAATATTTTACCGAATGAGACTGGAATTGCTGTTTGCAATCGATCCATCAATCGATGCAGCGATTGCAAAACACACCAACGTATAAAAAAATCCCCACATCAACTGTTGCATCAAAGAGCCGCGCCAAGCACGGTGGGCACCGCCTGAGCGCTTTTTACGTCCACATGATCCCGACGAATCGGGATGAGGCATGTAATACACGCGCAGAGCTAAGCTCCCATTTTAAAGGTGTTGGTCTTTGATATAACTAAAGCTGATGCAGGGAATCTTTTCTTTCTGCGTCTGTCGAAAATTTATCAATCTATTCTCCAATGTCAAGAGAAATTCTTGCTTGCCAGCCGATTCAATCCTCATCTACCACGCTCAACTTGCTGGATCAAATGCTTTCAAATACATACATAACAACTGTAAAAACAAGCTATAAAAAACATGATCCAAAAACCTGCTTTTTCCAAAAACTATTTCTTCAGCACCGGTATATTGATTTCAATCATCAATTCAGTTCTTTTCAGTATCCCAGATATTTGCGGACAAACAATGGAATCCACTCAAAGAATGCGGGCTCGCGATGCAGGTGTCGAAATTGGCATTTTAAAACCCGGGCTCCACAACGCGATCACCGACGTTGAAGGTGTGCGTGTCGGTCATGAAACTCTCGTGATTGGCGATTCAATTCGCACGGGCGTCACGGCTATCCTGCCTCAACCGGGCAATTTGTTCCGGAACAAACTGCCGGCCGCCATACACATCGGCAATGGCTTCGGCAAGCTGACGGGCTACACCCAGGTGCATGAGCTTGGTGAAATCGAAGCACCCATTTTGTTGACCAATACATTGAATGTACCGCGTGTTGCCGATGCGCTGATTTCACATATGCTGGCGCTGCCCGGCAATGAAAATGTGCGATCAATCAATGTGGTTGTTGGCGAAACCAATGATGGCTACTTGAATGACATCCGCGGCCGCCATGTCGGTGTTTCGCACGTTGAAAATGCACTCAGAAATGCCAGTAGCGGACCGGTCGCAGAGGGTAGTGTCGGCGCAGGAACCGGAACGCGCTGCCTGGGTTTTAAAGGTGGTATCGGCACAGCTTCGCGTGTATTGCCGCCATCGCTCGGCGGCTATACCATCGGCGTACTGGTGCAGAGCAATTTCGGTGGCCTGCTGCAGATCAACGGCGCACCGGCAGGACGCGAACTCGGGACCCTGCCGTTCGGCAGGCATCTGCCCTACCCTGACGGCGACGGCTCCATTATGGTGGTCGTGGCTACCGATGCAGCACTGTCCTCGCGCAATCTCGAACGACTGGCTGCCCGCGCCATGCTTGGCATTTCGCGAACAGGTGGCTACGCATCCAACGGCAGCGGCGATTATGTCATCGCTTTCTCGACGGTGAGCAAAAAGCAGCGCGATGAAGTGTTCGAGCAGGGCAAATCACGCATTTTATCCAACGATGACATGTCGCCCTTGTTTTTTGCGGTTGTAGAAGCAACCGAAGAAGCGATTATCAATTCGCTGTTTATGGCGACGACGATAAAAGGCCGCAGCGGCAACATGACTGAAGCACTACCAATTCCCGAAACCATCGACATTTTGAAAAAATACAATGCCTTGCACCACAACGAAACACTCCCGTCCTGGAGGAAATAATGCCCAGCCAATCGATCGGCAAATTGCTCATCATAATTGGTTGCGCCTGCTTGCTGCTGGGTGTATTGCTCTATTTTGGCAAATTCCCAGGATTTCTTGGCAAGCTGCCCGGTGATATTCGCATCGAGCGACCCAATTTTAGCTTTTATTTTCCGATTGGCACCAGTATATTAGTCAGTGTTCTTTTGTCGCTTATCTTCTATATCCTTTCTCGATTTAAATGAGTCGGTACGATGAAAAAAGCCTTCTTGACCACTGTTGCAGTTTTAAGCGGTTTGGCTGCTTCATTGTTTGCACAGCCACCGCTCCCGTTGGATGACCTCGTGAAGCGCACAGCTTTGTCTTTCACTTCAGCTCAAAATACCCTGCACCCCGCCCTGCCTCCTGCATTTGATAAAAACCTTTCTATGCCCTCCTTGCCTATTGCACTGATCAGCGCCGAGCATTTCTCCAAAACCAACACGAAGACCTCATTCAAAACTTCGGTCTTGCAGCAATCAGCTGATGTGGATCGCAGCAAAAGCATTTTGCTAATTGAAGTCACCGGTGTGATCAATCCGGTTTCTGCGGAGTACATCACTGATGCCGTTGACCGTGCCGAAGATGAAGAATTCCACGCGTTGATATTGCAAATAGATACGCCGGGTGGCTTGCTTGAATCGACCCGGCAAATCACCAAAAAATTTCTTGGCGCACGGGTGCCGATCGTCGTGTATGTCGCCCCAACCGGCGCGCGCTCGGCCTCTGCCGGTGTGTTTATCTGCTACTCCGCCCACCTGGTCGCGATGGCGCCATCGACCAATATCGGTGCAGCACATCCGGTTAATCTCGGCGGTGGCACAGGTGCTGATTCGACTCAAAATGCCATGATGGACAAAGTGACCAATGACGCGGTTGCGCAGATTAAAACCATGGCAGAAAAGCGCGGTCGCAATCCCGAGTGGGCTGAGCAGGCCGTGCGTGAAAGCGTCTCTATTACCGAAAGCGAGGCGCTGGCAAACAACGTCATCAATTTCATCGCCCCCACCCTGGACAGCCTGCTGATGCAACTCGATGGCCAAACAGTCCAGACCGAGAATGGCGAAATGACGCTGGCAACAAAAGATGCTGAGGTGGTCTCCAGCCCGATGAGCTGGCGCGACCGCATTCTCGATATGCTGTCCAATCCAAATCTGGCCTACATTTTTCTGATGCTCGGCATCTACGGCATCTTTTTTGAATTGTCCAATCCCGGCGCGATCTTCCCCGGCGTTGTTGGCGCGATTTTGCTGATTTTGGCTTTTTATTCGATGCAAACGTTGCCGGTCAATTACGCCGGCCTGCTGCTGATTCTGCTGGCTTTGCTGCTCTTCATTCTGGAAGTCAAAATCACCAGTTACGGCTTGCTCACCATCGCCGGTATTGTCGCGATGGCAATCGGTTCGTTGATGTTGTTTAAATCACCCGAAAATTTTATGAGCCCAATGGTTCAGGTGTCTATGGAAATTGTGATTATTTTTACGGTAATGTCGGCTGGCTTTTTCATCATCGCGTTGACGTTTGCATTTCGTGCCCAGTCCCGCAAAGTGACAACGGGTGCGGAAGGCCTGGTTGGCGAATTTGGTGAAGCCAGATCAGACATCGGCCCGAAAGGCAGTGTGTCGGTGCATGGCGAAATCTGGTCGGCCTACTCCGATCAGGACATCAGCAAAGGTGACCGGATTCAAGTGATCTCTGTTGAAGGACTGCGCTTGAAAATCAGCAAAGCATCTTGATTTCGGAACAATCTGTTTGAAGCAAATCCGATTCGGTATAATGCTGCCGAACGGAGATTTTGACAAGGTAAAGGAGGAAAAAATGCAATTTTTGCCGATTGTGATTTTTATCGTGCTGGTGCTCGCCAGCGCACTTAAAGTGCTCAGAGAATACGAACGCGGTGTTGTTTTCCGACTCGGCCGTTTGATTGCGACTAAAGGTCCTGGCCTGATTTTTCTGATTCCATTTATCGACCGCATGGTGCGTGTCAGCTTGCGCACGGTGGCGATGGACGTGCCGCCGCAGGACATCATCACCAAAGACAATGTCTCGATCAAAGTGAATGCGGTACTCTATTTCCGCGCCATCGATCCATCCAAAGCCATTGTCGAGGTGGAAGATTACCTGTTTGCCACCTCCCAGCTTGCACAAACCACTCTGCGCTCGGTGCTGGGCCAAGTGGAGCTTGACGAGCTGCTGTCGCATCGCGAAAAAATTAATGATCAGTTGCAGGAAATCATCGATATGCAGACCGATCCATGGGGTGTGAAAGTGTCGCTGGTGGAAATCAAGCACGTCGATTTGCCGCAGGAAATGCAGCGCGCTATGGCCAAGCAGGCCGAGGCCGAGCGCGAGCGCCGCGCCAAAATCATCCACGCTGAAGGTGAACAGCAGGCATCGCAGAAGCTCTACGAAGCTGCCGCGATCATCAGCCAGGATCCGTCGGCGATCCAGTTGCGCTATTTGCAAACTTTGACAGAAATCGCCTCGGAAAACAACTCGACGACCATTTTCCCCATTCCCATTGAGCTGCTTGCACCGTTTATCGATAAGTTGAAAGCGCAGAAAGAGTAGCATTTTCCGTTGCCCGGGATTGTCCCAAAACATAAGAACCGCCATTCAAGCGAACACAAAAGCCCATAAAAAACAGCTTTTTATGTATCACAAATTTCGTTAGAATGACATAAAATGAAAGCTTTGAGACAACCCCGGGCTGATATCTGTTTGGCAACACTACTCTCTCGGAGGTTCCCTCTTTTCGCCAAACCCTCCGCATCATTTTTCTCCATATCGGAAATTTTCTCTCCTTATTCCACATAACAAAGCAGTGATTGTGGCTTCAATGTATTTTTCAATAAAATTGTCTTGACATTTGCTGCTTCAACGGCTATCTTGGCCGCCAACATTTTTGATTGACCTGTTTAAAGCTATGCAAAATACCCCAGCAACAATTTCGTTGATTCAGCCGCAAACTGCAGCAGATGCACAAATCAGCCTGACAGTCAGTGGTGTTTTGCTATCTTTAACCGGCATACTCTTGTCCGCAGTGGGCATCAGCAGCCTGCTACTTAGCTCTCTACTACTCAGCGGGATTGCGCTCCTAATTAGCCTAATTATCCTACTAGGCTAAGATCATACGGAAGCGAATCCTGACCCCTATCATGCCTTCGAGCATTTTTTACTCACAAAAATAGCACAATAGCAATCAGGACGCTTCCGGTGGAGCGGTAACATTTGTTGGTTTTTTTGCGTTATCGCATTGCGAAATCATCCGCGAAAAGAGCAGAAAAATAGAGTGCAAAAAAATAAACAGAGCGATAAGCACACCTTACCGGAGGCGACATGCGAAGCGATGTCATCAAAAAGGGATTTGAGCGCGCGCCACACAGAAGCTTGCTAAAAGCGACCGGAGTGAAAGATGATGATTTCGATAAGCCGTTTATCGGCATCTGCAATTCCTTCATCGAGATCATTCCCGGCCACGTTCACTTGCAGGAACTCGGCAAAATTGTGAAAGAGGCTGTGCGTCAGGCCGGTGGCGTGCCTTTTGAATTCAATACCATCGGCGTGGATGACGGCATTGCCATGGGGCACGTCGGCATGAAATACTCGCTGCCCAGCCGCGAGCTGATCGCCGATTCGCTCGAAACGGTCGCCAATGCCCATCAGCTCGATGGCCTGATCTGTATCCCGAACTGCGACAAAATCGTGCCGGGCATGATCATGGGCGCCCTCCGGGTGAATATTCCTACCGTCTTTGTGTCCGGCGGGCCGATGGCGGCTGGCAGAACCAAAGACGGCCGCGTCGTCGATTTGATCTCCGTTTTCGAAGGAGTTGGCGCTTACAAGTCGGGCAAAATCGATGATGCGGAACTCAAAGAGCTCGAAGACAATGGTTGCCCGACCTGCGGATCGTGTTCCGGGATGTTCACCGCCAATTCCATGAACTGCTTGATGGAAGCGATCGGATTGGCTCTCCCCGGTAACGGCTCCTACCTCGCCACTTCCCGGGAACGCAGAAAATTACTCCACGAAGCAGCCCAACTCATCATTCAACATATCAAATCTGACCTCAAACCCCGTGACATTGTTACTCCCCACGCAATCGACAATGCCTTTGCTTTGGACATGGCGATGGGCGGCAGCACCAACACGGTTTTGCATACCTTGGCGATTGCCTACGAAGCCGGCATCGACTACCCGTTGCAGCGCTTGAACGAAGTTTCGGCACAGGTGCCGCAAATCTGCAAAGTTTCACCAGCATCGAACTGGCATCTCGAAGATGTCGACCGCGCCGGCGGCATCAGTGCAATTTTAAAAGAAATCAGTCAGAAGCCGAATGTCTTGCATCTCGATCAGCCGACGGTGACCGGAAAAACGCTGGCTGAAAACATCGCCAAAGCGGAAGTGCAGGATCGCGAGGTGATTTTGCCGGTATCGCAACCGCATAGCGAACGCGGCGGCCTGGCCGTGCTGTTCGGCAACCTCGCGCCGGAAGGTGCTGTCGTCAAAACCGGCGCTGTCAATCCGAACATGCTGGTGCATCGCGGCCCGGCTGTGATTTTTGAGTCGATGGAAGCAGCCTGTGCGGGCATTCTCGACGGCAAGGTCAAATCTGGCGATGTCGTCGTGATCCGCTACGAAGGCCCGAAAGGTGGGCCGGGTATGCAGGAAATGCTGGCGCCAACCGCCAATATCATGGGAATGGGACTCGGATCGAGTGTCGCCCTGATCACAGATGGACGCTTTTCCGGAGGGACGCGCGGCGCCTGTATCGGTCACGTCTCCCCTGAGGCAGCGGCAGGCGGACCGATCGCCCTGATCGAGGCCGGAGATACCATATCAATCGACATCCCGAATTGCTCGCTGGAGCTTGAAGTGAGCGATGACATACTCAAACAAAGAAGACAGAAGTGGTCCCCACCAAAGCCGAAATTCGTGCGTGGGTGGCTCGCCCGGTATGCTGCAATGGTGACATCCGCCAATACCGGCGCAATTCTTCAGGTCGAACAGCCCAAAAACATGTGAGGAGAACATATGTTGAGTGTTGCAAAAGCAAAAACCTTCGAAGCCGATCAAACCGGTAATCAGCCCCTACCCGAACTCAGCGGCGCCGAAATCTTCGTTCAATCCCTTGTTCAGCAAGGAGTCGAAACGGTTTTCGGATACCCCGGCGGAGTGGTATTGAGCGTTTACGATACATTGTTCAAGACCAAAAACATTAATCATTTCCTGGTTCGGCACGAACAGGGCGGCACGCATGCGGCTGACGGCTATGCGCGTGCAACCGGCAAGCCCGGCGTTGTGCTCGCGACTTCCGGTCCGGGCGCCACCAACACGGTTACCGGCATCGCCACGGCCTTTATGGACAGTATTCCTCTGGTGATTTTTACCGGCCAGGTGCCGCTCAACCTCATCGGCAATGACGCCTTTCAGGAAGCTGACATTCTTGGAATCACCCGCCCGATCACCAAGCATAGTTATCTTGTGCGCGATGTTTCCGAGCTCGCAGACACAATCAGCAAAGCATTTCATATCGCGGTTAGCGGCCGGCCCGGACCAGTGCTTGTCGATATCCCAAAAGATGTCTTGCTGGCGAAAGCACCATACAACAGTAAGCGACGCGTAAAGCTCGCGGGCTACAAGCCGATGACCAAGGGCAGCTATCGGCAAATCATGAAGGCTGTTGAGATGATTGGCGAATCCAGGCGACCGGTTATTTACGCAGGCGGAGGTGTGATGCATAGCAATGCCGCTGCCGAATTACGGGAGTTTGCCCAAAAACTCGGTGCGCCGGTCACAACCACCTTGCTGGGACTCGGTGCCTATCCCGAAAGCGACGACCTCTCCCTCGGCATGCTCGGCATGCACGGTACATGGTATGCAAACATGGCCGTAAGCGAAAGTGACCTGTTGATTGCGATCGGCGCCCGTTTCGATGACCGGGTCACTGGCCGCATAGCGGATTTTGCCAAGAATGCCCAAAAAATCCACATCGACATCGATCCGGCTTCCATCAGCAAAAATGTTGAAATCGATTTGCCGATTGTTGGTGATGTCAAGCATGTGCTCAGTGATCTGATTCCGCATGTAAATGCTTGTGATTCAAAAAGCTGGTTGGCGGAGATTAAAAAATGGAAGGCCGATCATCCGCTGCGTTACGAAACGAACGGTCCCATCCTCAAGCCTCAGCAAGTCATTCAGGCAGTATCCGAGGTCACAAAAGGTCAGGCAATTGTTGCTTCAGATGTTGGTCAGCACCAAATGTGGACAGCACAATACTATCAATTTTCCGAACCGCGCAGCCACCTTTCCTCCGGCGGCCTGGGCACCATGGGCTATGGCTTCCCCGCAGCGATGGGCGCAGCAGTTGGCAGACCCGACCGGACGGCTGTTGCAATCGTCGGCGATGGCGGCTTCCAGATGACCGCTATGGAGCTGGCGACTGCTGTTCACTATAAAATCCCTGTTAAGATTGTCATTCTCAACAATGGTTACCTCGGTATGGTGCGCCAATGGCAGGAATTATTTTTCGAGAAACGCTACTCCCATTCGGATCTGGATGCCAGCAATCCGGACTTTGTAAAAATGGCAGAATGCTACGGTGCGATCGGTTACCGCGCGCACAACAGTGCCGAGCTTGACGAAGCGCTGAAAAAAATGATGGCAGAGCAGGAACTGCCAGTGTTGGTCGACGCCATTGTTGATCGCGAAGAAAATGTGTATCCAATGGTGCCGGCAGGTGCGGCGATTTATGAAATGATAGAAGAGGATGCGAAATGAAGCACACCATTTCTTTGCTGGTCGAAAACAAATCGGATGCCTTGCAGCGCATTGCCGGGCTCTTCAGCGGCCGCGGCTTTAATATCGACACGATTTCTGTTGGCCGGGCAGAAGATCCGAGCCATGTGCGTATGACCATCGTCACCCATGGCGAAGACCGGATTATCGAACAGATTACCAAACAACTCCACAAACTGATCGATGTGGTCAAGGTTGTGGATTTGACCGACATGAGTTTCGTGAACAGGGAACTGGCGCTGATTAAAGTAAGTGCTGCAGAAGATGTGCGCGCAGAAATTTTGCAGATTGTCGAGGTTTTTCGCGGCAAAATCATCGATATCAGTCCGAAGACCTTGACGGTCGAGGCGACCGGCAGCGAAGACAAAGTCGACGCCATCATCAGCATGCTGCGTCCCTATGGCTTGAAAGAAGTCGCCCGCACCGGCCGTGTGGCGCTCAAGCGCGAATTCCAGGGCGAAACATGATGTGAATGGCCACTTGGTGATGATTATACCAGGGAAGGACTGTTGGAGTATTATGCGATCCTTCGCAGCGCAGGTTGCTCTTGGCTGCTGGTTCTTGGCAATTCGCTAATAGCGACAGGATCTGCCGACGGCCAATGGCAAAGCGCCAATAGCCAACAACCAACGGCAGGCTTAAAATCAATCCGGATTCTTTGAAATAGGGAAACAAGTACAGGACACGACTTTTGCAAATACGATAAATTGACAAATCAATACGTTCCACATACCATCCAAACTCGAAGCAGGGAGAAGCATTCATGCAAATCTATTATCAAAAAGACGTCAACAAGAACGCGTTGCAGGATAAAAAAATTGCCATTCTGGGTTACGGCAGCCAGGGGCACGCGCACGCAAACAACCTCAAGGAGAGCGGCTATTCAGTCATTGTTGGCCTGCACGCTGGCAGCAAGTCACGCGCTGCCGCGGAGCAGGCAGGCTTTCGCGTTATCGATGTTGAATCTGCCGCAAAAGAAGCAGATGTCATTGTATTCTTGACACCGGATCAAACGCAAAAACAAATCTACACAGAGCAGGTTTTCCCGCATTTGGGTGCTGGAAAAACCATCGTGTTTGCGCATGGCTTCAACATTCACTATGGCCAGATCAGCCCGCCTGCGGAAGTTGACGTGTGGATGGTGGCGCCGAAGGGCCCGGGCCACCTGGTTCGGCGCGTTTATACGCAGGGCGGCGGTGTGCCTTGTCTGCTGGCGATATATCAGGACGCTTCCGGATCGGCCAAAGATGCTGCACTGGCGTATGCTGACGGACTGGGTGGCACCCGCGCTGGCGTGATCGAAACATCATTCGCCGAAGAAACCGAAACCGATTTGTTCGGTGAACAGGCTGTGCTGTGCGGAGGCGTTTCTGAGCTGGTAAAAGCCGGGTTCGAAACACTCACCAATGCCGGCTATCAACCGGAGATCGCCTATTTTGAATGTTTGCACGAACTCAAGTTGATCGTCGACCTGTTTTATGAAAGCGGCATCGAAGGCATGTACTACTCGGTATCCGAAACAGCAGAATACGGTGGCCTGACGCGTGGCTCCAAAATCATTACCGATGAAACAAAAGCTGCCATGAAGCAGATGCTGCAGGATGTACAGGAAGGCCGTTTTGCACATGAGTGGATCCTCGAAAACCAGGCAGAGCAGCCAATTTTGAATGCGAAACGCCGTCAACTCTCGAACCACCCGATCGAAAAAGTAGGGAAACGACTACGTGAGCTCATGAGCTGGATCAAATAGCAATCGACGGAAATGAGGCTGATCAAGACGACAATCACGTTTCTCACACTTTTCACTATTCAGGTTCATGGGAGAAGGGCAAAATGAAAAAGAACGTGCTCATATTTGACACCACTTTGCGAGACGGAGAACAGTCGCCCGGCTGTAGTATGGACATCGAACAGAAGATTCGTATGGCACACCAGCTCGAACGACTTGGGGTGGATATCATAGAAGCGGGCTTCCCAATTGCTTCCGACGGAGATTTTCGGGCAGTGCAGGCTGTCGCCCAAGCAATCAAATCATCGTCAGTTGCCGCGCTATGCCGGGCAAAATTCCCGGATATCGAGTGTGCCTGGGAGGCGATCAAAGACGCCGACAATCCACGCATCCACACATTCATCGCCACCAGCAAGCTGCACATGGAGTACAAGCTGCGGATGACGCCCGGGCAGGTGCTGAAAGCCATTACAGAGTGCGTGTCCTTTGCCAAGCAATTCACAGAAAATGTCGAATTTTCAGCAGAGGATGCCAGCCGCAGTGATCTCGACTTCATAGTCGAAGTCACAAAAGTCGCTATTCAGGCAGGTGCGACGACCGTGAATCTGCCGGATACGGTGGGGTATGCCACACCGAGCGAATATGGGCGCATGTTTGCAGAAGTGAGACGCCAGCTGCCCGATAGCCGCCGTATCCACCTCAGCGCGCACACGCACAACGACCTTGGGCTGGCGGTGGCGAACTCACTGAGTGCCATCGAAAATGGCGCCGATCAGGTTGAGTGCACGATCAATGGCATCGGCGAGCGAGCAGGCAATGCAGCGCTTGAAGAAATTGTCATGGCGCTCAACACCAGGCCGAATATCTACAAGGCAAAGACCAACCTGAACACCCAGCAACTCATCGCCACCAGCCAGCTGCTGACGGAAATCACCGGCGTGACCGTGCAGCCCAACAAGGCCATCGTCGGCAAAAACGCCTTCGCCCATGAAGCGGGGATACACCAGCACGGCGTGCTCAACAATACCCTGACCTACGAAATCATCACACCCGAATCTGTCGGAGCTGCAGGCAACCAGCTTGTCATCGGCAAACACAGCGGACGGCATGCCCTGCATTTCCGCTGCCGGAATCTGGGATACTCGCTCAGCGACGACGAACTGGAGAATGTCTACAAACAAGCTATTCACCTGGCAGATGCGAAAAAAGAAATCCTGGACGATGATCTGCGCACCATCGTCGCCGGCATGAAAAGCGAGTTCAAAAACGGCTACAGTCCGAATACAATTTAGAGGGATACCAACCAAATGGGAATGACCATAACCGAAAAAATCCTGGCAAAGCATTCCGGTGGCGCTTCTGTTTCGCCGGGCGAGAATATCTGGATCGACGTGGACGTGCTGATGACACACGATGTCTGCGGACCGCCTGCATTTGCCATCTTTAAAAAGCAGTTTGGCGAACATGCAAAAGTCTGGGATCCGGAAAAAGTTGTCATTATCCCGGATCACTATATTTTCACCGCCGACAAGCACGCCAATCGCAACGTGCAACTATTGCGGGATATCGTGGCGGAGCAGAAACTACCGCATTTTTACGACGTCGGCACCGAGCGTTACAAAGGCGTTTGTCATGTCGCGTTACCGGAAGAAGGCTGGACGCGCCCTGGTGAAGTGCTGTTCGGCACCGATAGCCACACCTGCACGGCTGGCGCTTTTGGCCAATTTGCCACAGGGGTTGGCAACACCGACGCAGCCTTCATCCTCGGTACCGGCAAAATTTGGGTAAAAGTTCCCGAGACCATGCGATTCGTTATCGATGGCGAAATCCCGCCTTACCTCATGGGAAAAGACCTCATTTTGCAGATCATCGGTGACATCTGCGTCGATGGTGCAGCCTACCGGACAATGGAATTTGCCGGTACCGCCATCGAAGCGATGAGCATGGAAGAGCGCATGACGCTGTGCAACATGGTGATCGAAGCTGGCGGCAAAAATGGCGTCATTGCAGCCGACGCGACCACCGAGGCGTTTGTGCAAGCCCGCACCAATGCCGGTTATGAAATTTTTCACAATGACCAGGATGCAGGGTTTCACAGCGTATATCACTACCAGGCCGAGGATTTGCAGCCGATGGTGGCCAGGCCGCACTCGCCGGACAACAAAGCAGGTGTGCGTGAGCTAAAAGATGTCAAAGTCAACCGTGCCTACATCGGCTCTTGCACTGGAGGAAAATTTTCAGATTTTCTCGCTGCTGCGGAAATATTGAAGGATCATCCGGTCAAAATGGACACCTTTGTCGTTCCGGCAACGACCGAGGTCAGCAACCAATTGCGCGAGACCAATATTAACGGCAGATCTTTGTGGCAGATTTTTGAGGATGCTGGCGCTCAAATCGGCCAGCCTTCCTGTGCAGCCTGCCTGGGTGGCCCGGATGATACGTTCGGTCGCTTGAATGCCGACGAGGTCTGTGTCTCCACAACCAACAGAAATTTTCCGGGCAGAATGGGATCGAAATCAGCACAAGTCTACCTGGCTTCGCCCTACACGGTGGCCGCCACCGCAGCGACAGGCAGAATGACGGATCCGAGGGAATTTTTTGCATAATGATGAACAGGAGCGCCTTATGGAAACAATAAAGCAGGGCAAAGTGTTTGTTCTGGGTGATGATATCGATACGGATCAGATCATTCCGGCTGCACATTTGGTGTACAGCCTCGATCATCCGGACGAAAAAAGAAAGTATGGCGAATTTGCGCTATCCGGTGTGCCGATCGACAAAAGTGGCTTGCCGGATGGCAACATTCCTTTTGTTGCAAGCGGTCAGTCAGAAAGTCCCTATGCAATCATTGTTGCCGGGAAAAACTTCGGTTGCGGATCATCGCGGGAGCATGCGCCTGCTGCGCTGCAAATTGCCGGTGTCCAGGCTGTTGTCGCGCCGACCTACGCGCGAATCTTTTATCGCAATGCCGTGGATGGCGGATTTGTGATTCCGGTAGAATCGCAAGCGTCACTGGTCGAACATTTTCAAACGGGTGATAAGGCCGAAATCAATCTCACGGACTACTTTATTCGCAATCAACGAACCGGGGAAACGTTCCCGGTCAAAAAATTAGGGCAGGTCGAAAATATAATTGAAGCTGGTGGCATTTTTGCCTATGCGAGACAAGCTGGAATGATAGGAGAATAAACATGCACAAAAAAGAGCGGATCGTGATTCTGGCGGGAGATGGCATTGGGCCGGAGGTGATGGCACAGGGCATCAAGCTGCTGAACAAGCTTGAAGAATACATCGAGATCGGCTTTGATTTAGATGAGCATTTGGTCGGTGGCGCGGCTCTGAAAGCGTACGGTGTACCGCTCAAGCCGGAAACGCTGGAAAGCTGCAAGCAAGCCAGTGCTGTTCTGCTCGGCGCAGTCGGATCGCCGGAATTCGATGACAATCCACCTGACCTCCGTCCTGAGCGAGCGTTGCTCGATTTGCGTGCTGGTCTCGGTTGTTTTTGCAACCTGCGCCCGATTCATCTCTACAAAGCCTTGATCGATTCATCGACGTTGAAAAGAGAAGTGATCGCAGACATCGATTTGCTGGTTGTACGCGAACTGACCGGTGGACTCTATTTCGGGAAGCCCGCAGGCTTCGAAACAGCAAACGGCGAGCGCACAGCAGTGAATACCATGACCTATAGCGAAGCAGAGATTCAGCGCATTGCCCGCAAAGCTTTCGAATTCGCGCGATTGCGTCGAAGAAAAGTCACTTCGGTCGACAAGGCAAATGTGCTCGCCGTTTCACAGCTTTGGCGAAGCGTCGTCGAAGATGTCGCAAAGGAATTCCCGGATGTTCAGCTCGAACACATGCTGGTCGATAACTGTGCCATGCAGCTGATTCGCAATCCGCGGCAATTCGATGTCATTCTCACAGAAAATATGTTCGGCGACATACTCAGCGATGAGGCCAGTATGCTCCCCGGTTCGATCGGCTTGCTTCCATCCGCGAGTCTGGGAGATGGTACACCAATCTACGAACCTGTGCATGGCTCGGCGCCGGATATCGCTGGCAAAGGTTTGGCAAATCCCATCGCTTTGCTCAATTCCATCGCGATGATGTTCCGATACACGTTCAGCCGCCCGTTGGTTGCGCTCGCGATCGAAGAAGCCATCTCGACCATTCTGTTGCGCGGCTATCACACCGCCGACATGAAGCTGGAAGGTGGCAAACAAGTCGGTTCGGAAGAGATCGGCGACTTGATCATCAGCGAAATCATACAAGAGTATTCCAGGCCGTTTATGACCGCTTGAATCTGGTTTCTGCAAAGCTTCCGAATTTGGACGCATGTTTGTTCCAAGTTGCATCGTTTGATCGATGAAAATTGGCATGGTACATCAAAAGCTGGTGGATAGCCAAGCCAACTTTGAGCTGGAACCAGCTCCTTGAGCCAGTCGTACAATGGACTGTCAATAGCTAACAACATGCCGCTCGAATGTGTAGCTCAATGGAGGTTTCGATGAAAAAAATTGCGACTGTTTTTGGCGCTGCTTTCCTTCTTTTTGCCAGCAGTGTTTTTGCCCAAATCGGCGCATTGCCGAGGCCATCGGAAATGGTGCGTGCTGGTGCGATGCAGGCCAGTGGTCAGCACCACCCGCTCAATGCCATTCAGGCCATGCACAAAGGCAATTTTTTTGGCTTCACCGGCGGTGTTACCAGCTTTGGGCCAGGCAGCCATTTTAGTAAAAGCTGGCTGCAACGAGACGGCCTCCACACTCAGCTCAATGCACAATTCATCTCGGTACAGGATGAAAATCCCTATACCGGCAACAGTCTGTATGGCCCGAACAGCAGCTACACTGGCAATGTCATGCTGTTGCCGATTTTCTTTGGCGTGCGGCGTGATTTGGCTTACGAGCAGTTTAAAGAAGCTGCCCTGCCCTATCTCGAAGCCGGCGTCGGGCCTGTGCTTGGCTTCAATTTTCCGTACGGCCGCGGCTTTTTCGGCCAATTCAGCCATGCCACCACTGCACTGACTGCCGGTGCGTTCATCGGTACCGGCATGGATTACAGCATGGGGCCGAAAACGGTCGGGACCCTCAATGTCCGCTATAATTTCATCCGCTTTCCCGGCGAGCTGGCAGGCCGCAACGACTACAGCAATTTGTCGATTTCGTTTGGTGTCTTTCGCGCGCTCGGCAGGTAAAGATTTCCAAATTTTATCACTTCAGACCGCAGTGAAATATGCTGCCGGCCTGAAGTGATGCACTCTCGCGATGGCGACACTCCCTCCTGTTTTTCCTCAGTATGTCAGCGCAAAAGCCGAACCTGCGTAGAGATTCGGCATGTGGCGCTTGATTTCAGCAATAAAAATAGTCACTATGCTTCATCAATCCGCAATGCATGTTATTTGTGAGTGTTGAAATCCCCGAAAAATCGAATCGCTTAAAGACAGGATTCACTGCGCGTTATGGATAGCAAATCGCTGAACGGATTTCTGTTTTTGATTTTACTGGCTGTTGTGCTGCTTCTGCTCGCAGGCAAAATCGATTTCAATTCGCTGTTGCCAGCCAATGTGGCGAAATCAACCTTGCGCTGGCGGCTCGGCTGGATTTTCCTGGGTGGAGCAGTGGCTTTTGTGATTGTGTGGGGCAAAAAGATGCCTGCTGACAAGGCGATGTGGTGGGCAGCGGCGTGCGCCGTGTTGGCGTATCTTTTCCTGTAAGGATTTTGGACAGGATGCAGTTCAATTCCCCCAAAGAAGAGCGAACAAAATCTCGCCCATTCAAGATACCCAAGGCAAATCTTTTGAAGTCTACAACTTAAAATTTATCGAAAAACAGATCGGTGTCATTCCCAACCTTTCGGTTGTACTCGGGATAAATGCCGCAAAAAATCTCATTTTTGGATGGGATTCAGAGATTCATCGTCATTTCGTTCATCAGAATGACACGCCCGATGATGTTTTTTCGACAGTCTCTAAAGAATCTGGACTATACGATAGCCCAACCTGAGTTCAAAAGTCGGATATCGGGCGAAATAGATTTCACTCTGAATGGCAAAATCAGGCTCAGCTGAACGACATGTTGTTAAAGCAGGAACTCTCCTGCATCCAGAATCAGTGGCAATAGCGTTCCGTGCAGGAGCAATAGGAGCGACTTTGAATTCGATTTTGCCTTGTCGACAACATCAAGGGCCTTTTTCATCGATGCGTAAAACCAGGGTGTAATATAGGTTTTATTCACAACATCCTTTACGGCCAATGCTTTTACAACGAATTCGCTCTTTTTGACAATCGGATTCCGCAGCCATTTGTGCTTGTGCAGTCGCCGCAGCCATTTTGTGGTCAGCCAGGAAACATAGTAAAACTGCACCAGCGGCGGCCATTCTTCGGTGCCGAAATAGCCTTTGACAAAACTGTTTTGCAAAAATGTATCTAATTCAGAATGTTTAAAGGGCGTTGCGCCGAAGTAAATCAATTTGATTTCAGCCAGCATCCGGCCAACTTCTTCATAGTCGATACCGACAACCATATTGCCGAAGTCGATCGGCATGACGACTTTTCGCCTGACAAAAATATGGCACGGTTTGAGGTCGCCGTGCAGATAGGTTTGCGTCATCGGTTTGCCATCCAGTGATCGGCTAATTGAAAAGATCTGCTTCTTGAAAGCCTGCAAAGATTTTGGCAGAACACCTGACTTTTCCAGGCCATCGAATTTGGCTTGTAAGTCCGCTTCAATCGCTTTTGCTTCGAAATAGGTTTTGGTGCCATCTGCAAGACCGGCGTGAAAGGCGGCGAGCCATTTTCCAGCGCGCTCAAAGTGCCTTCCCAGTCTTTCTTTGCGAACCTCGAAATTGAGGTATCGATGCTTGGCTGTATAAATGCGCCTCCCCAAATCCTTGCCTTCGGCCTTTTCGATCACCAGGCAAAGCAATTCCGGCATAAAATCGCAAGGTTTGATAATCCGAAATCCATCGCTATCGTCCTTAAAACGATCATACACTTTTTTATGCATTTCGAATTCATACTGGCATTTATAAATATGCTCATCGTTGTTCGCATCGCGTTTTGGCTTTGGGCGATAGGCTTTGGCAATAAGGCTCTTCTCGGTAATGCCATGCTCGTTGTTGATTGCCAGATCAAAAAGGACGGTGTAAAGCTTTCTGCGGGGCGGCTCGGTAAGAACGACTTGCAACTTCTGCGTTGCAGCCAATTCGGGATAGTATTCGGAAACGTGATTCTGTATGTGCTCAAGAATTTGCGGCTGAGCAACGCTTAGCCAATCTTCATAACCGAGATGTTGAAGGGAACCGTTTTCTTTCATCTGTTCCTCCAGACTTAGAAGTTGCATAATGATCGATAGCACTATGGCAAAGGATGACCTGAATGATAATCTGTGGCTGAGTGTGATCGTTTTAGATTGAAGATAGCCCGATAGCGTTTATTAGAATATATAATCGCTAAACGAAGGTAAATATACCAACATAGCGTCACATTGCGTAAGTTCCACCTGGCCAGCATGGCAACAGAAAAGCACGTATTTTGCTGCCAGCTCTCTCAAGCAAGAACACACGAATCAATCCGTCTTCGCGGTCGATGTCGAGCCAAATCTTGCACTGTTTCTATTGTCTGCATCGCCCACTACCGGTGTGGCTTTATCATCGCCTATTGTACCACTTCGATACTGTAGCTTGCATTGCGGCCAGGCGTATCGGTGAAGGCGATGGTCCCATTCGCACCGGTTGAGCCCTTCGCGATGACCATTCCAGCTTTCTTGACCATAAACGGCTTGTCTGTTACAACTTCCGTGATCAGATGCTGAACGGTTTTATTACCCGCAATTTGGTAGATCAGTTCTTTCAATGGCGTCTCGCTTTTGCTAAACACCACGACCCGCTCACTACCCATGTAGGCGCCTATCCAGTCATTGCCGGAAAGCGCTTGCACATCTGCTCGCGCACCGATGGAATTGGCATCGCCGATTTGCATGACGGAGAGGAACTGGTTCTCGCGTGAACGAATTTGCAGCGTGTATGCGCTCAGCAAGTAAGCTGCTTTTTCCGAAAATCGAGATGGATCGTAATCCAACCGCGTGCCATCGGCCCACACCCACTCATGTCCAGGACCACCAAACTTGTGCATCTCGCTATTTTGAGGAAAAACCGAAGTCAGGTACATCTGCCCGTGCGCATCGTCCATGCGATTGACGACCGAGACAGCTTGCTTTCTGGACGACCAATGGCCATCGGATTCGTTTTGCCATTGCTGCTCCAGCGGCATCAGATCGGTTGGCGTGTGCAGCACGAAATACTTTTCGTGCGGGGATTCCACCCGGTCCATCACTACGACATATTCGCTGTTCACCGGCCCGCGCAAATAGACCAGCGCCCTTCGCGCCAGGCTGGCGCGGGAGCCACCGGCATAGCTTTCAGAGTAGTTATAGTTGATATAGTCATACGTGTCATTTTTGTACTCGAGGGCTTCGACCGTTCCGATATGTTCAGGAGCACCGATGTAAAAATGCTCCGGCTTATCACCCTTGCCACGGTCGCCGTCATCTTTCAGATCAGGCTCCATCTCATTGTTGCCGCCAGCGATGCCCAACACATTATTCTGCACAAAGCCTTTGCCGTTTTTATCGACTTTCGGAAATCGCTTGCCGGCATTCTTTGAGTTTGCGGCACTGATCGCCAGTGTGCCGAATCGATGAATATTAAAAGCGCCCTGCTCCTGCTCATTGTGTCCGTTGTCGTACCAATAGGTGGGAACAAAAAATTGCACCAGCGTCGCGTCGCCGACCTCATGGCTGGAACGGGCGGCATACATTTGCCCGAGAAGGGTACCCAGTGGAATTTTGGCAACATCCGGTGGCGTCGGCCGCACCTGCTGATACCCCATCAAAAATTTGTAGAAAACATCGAACAGATGCGGATCATTGTATCCAAAATTTTCAATTTTTACACCGTAGGGGCTTTGCTGAATGAACCAGGAAGCAAAACCGGACATCTGTGGATCAGAATTGGCGAGCTGACTTGCTGCCATGCTCATGATGGCAGAGGTATATTGTTGTCGTGCTTCAATAACCGAGCTGGTATTTTGCTGGGTGAAATAAAATTCGTTTTGATATGGTTTCGGCATGATATTGTAATAGAAAAACAGCGGCGCATACCGCAACCAACTGTTGGAGGCAAAATAGTTTTCGCCCATGGCACTGCCAGAAGCCGCAGCCATCATCATCAGGCCGGTAAAGGCATCCAGGCTGTAGGAATCGCCTTCAATCCAGCCACTGCTGCCGCTAAAAATTTTCTCAGCAACACCGAGTTGGCGCTGCAGAAACATATCATCAAAGGAAAGCATCATTTCGTTGGCTTTGCTGGCGTACGTGCTCCCCAAATCGCTGTCACCGTAAAAGCAGAGCGCGCCGGCATAAACATGCACATTGGCTCCATAATGGTTTTCCAGCTTCACTTTGCGGGAATCGTAGCGATTATTCCACATGCTCATCAGTCGGTCGGCAATGCGTCGACGTTCTTCGAGACTGGATAAATCATGTGTCCAATCGTAGACCACCTGCAGGGCCAGGCTGGCAAGTCCGCCCTTGTCTGTCGTTAAATTTTGAGCGCCGTGGTGGGCCTCCTTCCAATTCGACGGCAAATTCGACGCGAGATAAAGCGCGATATCGAGAGCGCGTTTGCCATATTTTTTGTGATTATTGACAGCCCGCACTCCGGAAATCGAAGCTGGATCGATTAAGTAGAGAAATGCAAAAGAGCGCGCCGCGCCAATCATCTCATTCCACTCATCCAGTTCGTCTGCCCCTGGCTGAATGCTGTACATGTCGTCCATGTGGCTAACAAAGCGTTGAAAGTCAGATCGGTAATAGCTGTTTATTTTCTGAATCAAAGCGGGCAAATCTTTGCGGGTCACAAAAATTCGAGGGTGTTCATTTCGTGCGAGTGGCGAGCCTGGTGGTGGTGTGTATTCTGCTGCTGCAGGTAATTCTTCATTGCACGCGTTGAAAGACATCGCAGCGAGCAAAGCAAGAATAATGATTCGCTTTTTTTTCATTTTCTATCGATACGCTCCAAAATTGATAATTTGGTCTGTTGCCATTGTTCGTATTTTCGTGCGCGCAACTCTTCTGCTTCAGCTTTGAACTTTTGCTTGTTGCTCTGAATGTTCCGGATCGCTTCAGCAATGGAGTTCGCAGAATTGTCGACATGTGCGGCACCGATTGGAAAGGCATTGCGCAGCAACTGCCAGTTGGAAATCAGCACCGGTGTGCCCTGATAGATACCTTCGTAGGCAGCGCGTAACATGGTGTGATCGCGAATTGTGAGCGACATCACCACATCGGCATCCTGTATCAAGCTGCCGTACGCAGCATCGGAAATAAAGCCGGTCAGCTTGACATTTTCGGGCAGGTTGTTTTTCAGCTCTGGTGCCAGATGCTTTGCGTTGCCGGTCATATAAAACTGAACATCCGGCACTTGCCGCGCGGCATCCATAATCGCTTCAATCGGTTCATCATAATTGAAGGAGCACACGGCAGCCACCGAAAAGCCGTCTTTCATCGGATAGCGCTCACCGATATTGTACTCAATGGGCATATCGCGGACAATCGTAGTGTGCCCTCCCCCTTTGCGCACAATTTCCGCGAGATGTTCATTGTGAACGATCGTGGTGGCAGCACGCCGCTCGAGCCAGCGTTGCAAGCCCTGAAAGCGCTTCCAGCGGGGCATCAGAAAAGCCGCCGTGTGCGAATCGATCACATAAGGTATGCGCTTCAGCAACGCATACAGATAGACCGGCAGCACTGCGATGACCGGTGGCGACATGACGAACACCACTCCGGGCTTTTCGCGAAACAGCAGCTTGAGGGTCATAAAAAACTGACCGAAGTACTTTAAAATGATGGTCGCGGGATGGCTGCCAAGCTGCGGAATATAAATCATGTGGGAGGCACCACCCAGCTCCCGCGCTGTATGGTCGCTCCGGCTGCAGTTTTCAGCCCAGGAGACGTAAAGCACTTTCGGTTTTTTATTGTACTCCGTCGCCACGTTGCTCGATGTGAAAAACATGTCATCCTCTCAGGTGTTTCGGTTGATGGCTAAAAGGCTATTGAGACTGTCGAAAATCCATCAAGCATGTCATTCTGAGGAGTGAAGCGACGAAGAATCTCAGATTATACGCTCAAAATTAGATTATTCGCGCCGTTTATCCTGAGTACAATTGAGTGCTCAGAGTAACAAAACCATTTTTTCGACAATCTCACAGGGGATTGAATTGATGGGGTGCCAGGAATGGTTTTGATGTTTTGTCAAAAGCCCAAACCTGAATCCCATCAATCCAAAACCCGATAGCCTTAACCGATCAAACAATACTGGCAGATTGTGCCGGCGACCAGTCCCGCGAGCCCAGCAGATCCAGGACAACCTGATCTTCGCGCAACGCGCTGCGGACTTTCTCCATGTCGGAGAGCTCTTTGGCGACGATCACCACTTCAGCTTCTTCGATACAAGCGCTCAAGTCTGTGCGCAGTACTTCGTGAATGTGCGGCAGCACTTTTTCGATATAGTCGCGGTTTCTGCCAAACAGATTCGACAACGACACTTCTTCATCGAAAATTCTAAGCGAGTAGCCTTTGCCGATCAGCGTTTCCGCGAACCGCACCATCGGGCTTTCGCGCAAATCATCCGTACCCGGCTTGAAACTCAGGCCAAGCAGTGCTACCTTGCGCTTGCCGTGTGCAAAAATGGTTTCGACCGCGCGCTGAATATGGGAATCATTGCTTGGAATCAAAGAAGACAGCAGTGGTACCTGAATATCGCGGTGTTTTGCCGTGTATTGAATCGCGCGCACATCTTTTGGCAGGCAAGAGCCGCCGAATGCAAAACCAGGGCGCAAATAGGCTTTCGAAATGTTCAGCTGTTTGTCTTTGCAAAACACTTCCATCACACGCTGGCCGTCGATACCGAGTGATTTGCAAATGCTGCCGATTTCATTGCCAAAAACCACTTTTACAGCATGATAAGCATTGCTGGCATACTTCACCATGGCAGCCGCTTCCGGTTCAACGCGATAGACTTCCGCCGGCAAGTCTTCGTAGACTTTTTGCAGAATATCGCCGCTCTCTTTGTTGAACTCACCGATCACAGTAAACGGCGGTGTCTGAAAATCGGAGATGGCTGTGCTTTCGCGCAAAAATTCAGGATTAACGCAGAATCCGAAATCCTGACCGGCTTTTTTGCCGCTGGCTGATTCCAAAAATGGAATAACACGCGTGTTGACAATTCCCGGCAACAGCGTGCTGCGGATGGTCACGACGTGGTAGTGGTTGATGTCTTTGATGACGGCACCGATTTGCTCGATCACGCGGTCAATATAGCTGGTATCGAGGTCGCCGTTCAGCTTGCTCGGCGTGCCCACACAAATCATTGAAATGTCTGTTTCTCGGATGGCTTCAGCAGGATCAGAAGTGACAGTAAACTGTTCTTTTTTCACCATCTCAGCAAGCAAGTCGTCCAAGCCCGGCTCGATGATTGGAGATTCACCGCGGCGAATCATATCCAGTTTGCCCGGACTTACATCAACACCAATTACCGAGTGCCCCATTTTAGCAAGGCATGCGCCGGATACGCAACCGACGTACCCCAGCCCAAAAATCGCTATTCTCATAGTCATATTCCCTATGTTGCAGATCACAGTTGTATTGATTGTATGCCGACTTTGCAAAATCTCTATCACAGATCCTCACACATGCATATTTCTATACTGCCGTGAGGATGACAGGGCTTTTCCAAAGCCAGCTTGCTATTTTCTGAGCAGCGTTTCTAAATTTCAAGACCGGAAAATGCTGGACCGCATAGCAAACAAAACGTCTTGAAATCGATTCCGGTCGGGCTATGCGGTTAGCACCGCCATTTCATCCACAATCGTGTCCGGGATTTCGGGTTTGCTGATGGACTTCACAGCCTGCTCGTGGTTGTCCAAAACATACAGCACCTTTTCAACCATATCCTGAACATTTTGATTTTCAAAGGTGACTGTGCTTTCAGGACGCCGGCCATTTTCGCAAGCCACAACCGGGATTCCCATCGCAAGCGATTCAAGCACCGAAGAAGACACACCATCCTTCCAGTGGGTCCGCAGATAGAGTTTAGATTTAGCCATCACTGTCAGAAAAGCGTCGTGCGGCTGATTGCCAATAATCAGCACCCGATCTTCGATGCCATTCTTGCGCATCAGCTCAATTATCGCTTCCTGATCCCGGTCCGGGCCCATCATCACCATCGCAGCATTGGGGCGTTGTTTAAAGACAATTCCGAGGCCTTCCATCATCTCTTCCAAAAAGTATTGCGGGCGATAAAAGATGTATGTACAGAAAGCCTGGTCGAATTTTTTGTAAAACGCTTCAATTTCCTCCGCCAGGGCAATGCGGTCGAATTCCAGATACTGCCTGGTGAAAGCCTGAATCGGCACGATCTTCTTTTCCGCAACGCCGTAGCCGGCAATCGCTTTCTTTTCAGCGTTACTGTTGCAAATGATATTTTTCGCAACGCCAAAAATATACTTAAACATGAGCGTCAGTTGCGGCGCTTCGGATTGCGGAAAGTACTTTTGCACCGGCCCGGCATGAAAAGTGATAACCGGGCGCCGAAAGGTTAGAATACTAATGGTCAGTGCAAGGCACGTCAGCACAAATCCTTTCGGAGAATCGCCATTCAAATGCATGTGTACAAGAAAGCCTTTCAGCCGGAATCGAAGAACTTTCTTTACATAATCCAGTCCACCCAGCACCGGCACGAAATCCCTGCCCTTAATGAATCTGCCCTTGCCAACATTCAGCACTGTGCAGGTATGGCCTTGTTTTTCCATTTCGCGTTTTAGCACATAAACGCGCATTCCCCAGCCGGAAAGCGGTGGCGGATAGGATGAGATTTGCAGAACTTTAATCGCTTTTCCATTCATTATTAGTATACCATCTCCACTTCTTCAATTGGCATCTTTGTCTGTTTTTGATTCGGACCCTGATTCGGAACATGCACCACATCCATCAGCCGGAGAGCTTTGCGAGCATGGTGCATTTTGATCGTTGCGAGATAGTTCGTCTGCACTCCACCATTTTTCGGGTGCGCCACTTCAATCTCATATTTTTTATCATCGATACGGAAAGTGAATTGTTTATGACTTTTGTCCAAAATTTTCACATGGCCATCGTCCTTCACGTTGGGCAGGTAAACCGTAACCAGCTTGAAAGGCAGACGATGGTGAAATGAAACCGATGCCACAGGTGCTTCGCGGCGGTCCCGATAGGTCGGCGAAATCCAGCCGTCTTGTGGCTTCGGCCCACCAATGCGGATTTCTGAGCCGGTTGAAATCACACCCGGATGCAATAAATGCGCACACAACTCCGCACGTTCGCCAGTTGCCAGCAGCGTTTTGCGGTCGTTTTGCCAGCTTGCATCCACCTGGCTGTTCAGATGAAAATGATGCACAATCTGGTGCTCAAAGGCTTTGTTTCGCATATGCGAATACACAAAATCCACCGATACCCAGAAGCACCGATCGATAAAAAGAAAATACCGGCGATGGGTTGGCTTATCCAGCAAACGATGATAGGCGTAGTGTTCGCCACAAAAGCCGTGCGCATGCGGCCCCGAATAGAGCTGCAGCGTCTGAAAATCCGGTGCATACGCCCAGCTTAGAATACCAATTTGCTCAAGCTGTGAAAGGCCATCGATTTCGAGCGTGTTGTGCGAAGCCGTGCTGCGAAAATGCATATGCCACTGATAGCCGCCACGGTAATTCGAAAAGCCTGGATCGATTAAAATGGACTCACCAAATGGCGCAATCTCGATCGAAAGCAAATCGGCGTGACCGTGCGCTGCCGACGGCGTACTGTCTTTGAACAAGCCATCAGCAATCGGGCCGCAATCGATCATGCTGTAATGATCTTCAGACTGCCACCCGGTGCGCATCACCGTATAGCCCGAATCCGGCAGATTCACAAACGGCATCACAGGCTCGATGAGCGGGATGTGCGCAAACTTTTCCTGCTCCTTGCCTGGTAGCAGCCAAAATGCTTCTTCGCGCAATCCCCCTGAGGCATTTTTCATATCACTGCGCCCGTACCAAATGGCGCCGATCGCCTGGAATCCGCGAAAATCCCAGTGTGCGGGATAGGAAAAATAGAGCGAGCGTGCGGCATCGATGTCGCCAATCCACGGCAGCGTGCCATCGGGACGGGTCAGATAGAGCGCAAACTCAATCGCTTTTTCGATGTATTGATCCAAAACAGCCGGAATACGGCCATTGTTTTGGCGGATAAAGGCAGCACTTTGCAGGTAAAAACCCAGCGTGAAATGGTGGTAAAAAGTCGCTTGTTCAACGGTGCCACCATCTTTGTGGAACTGTTTGTCGATTTGATCGACCAGCAGGTCCCATGCCCGTTCCTGCCAAACGTCCGCTTCGCTAAATCCCGGGAACAGATACCCGATCATGAAAAGCGCACCGAGTTCGCCGATCAAGTGATTGTACGGGCTGAAATAGATCGACAAGTTTTCATAGATAAATTTGCCGCTCAAGTAGAGCAGCTTCAGCAACAGATGCACTGTTCGTGTTGTCGGATTCGGAGTTGCCAGGTAAAAATTGAGCGTCCAGAACAACGAGAACGCACGCACAGCAACTTCAAGCGCACTGGTCCAGGCGACGCCTGATTTGTACGGATTTTCTTTATACCAATCCGCGACCAATACATCGATTTCGTCACGATATTGCGTTTCGCGCGTCAGGTACCAGGCCTTGGCCAATTCGATCAGAAATTGTAGGCGGTTTAGTTCCCAAACATGCTTGATATCGACTTTGCCGTTGCTGGTAAAAATATCGATGTCATGGTAAAAGCCCGATGGGAATTTGTGCCCGGTCGCCGGATCATTTTGCCATGTGATTTTATCGGGGTAATGGGCTTCGACGCCCAGGAAAGCATAGCGTCGCTGCAGCAACACCTTCGCCCGCAAGAGACTCTGCTCGTATTCATGCGGTAACAGTTCCTTAAACAGCTCGGCTTTATGCTGGTCTGCATAATTTGGATGTTCCAGCGGATCGATTGAAATTGGAAATTTTCGTCGCCAGCCGGTATTTTGCAGTAAGCCTTGCACATTGCCTTCACGAAAATCAGCCATGAGCGAACGGAACTTCGAATTGAAAAAATTGAAGCCCTCAGCATGCAAAAGCTGCACTTCTTCTTCAAAAGCCTGGCGTTCTTTACGGATGCGGAAATGCTCACCGACACGATATTTGATCTCATGCCGGGACATACGTTTTAATTTTCGATATTTGAGTGTTAAGGACATAGATGTATAAAACGGTCTTATCAGTACTTTGAAGAAAATCGCAATCAAGTGGCCAGCCAGAGATGCCAACGCATCTGTAATCAGAAGCCGCTGTCTGCCTTGTGATTGCATGGCAAATCCATGCCGACCTTCAAAGCACTATTGGTTTTTGATAATTCGATAAATATTCTGAATGTGTCTGTTCACAACCCAGCGGTCATAGAGTTTTGATTTGAGCGAGCGGTCTTTTTCGCGCAACAGCCCCTTGTAATGCGAAAGGTAGTGACGCAGCGCAAAAAACCGAAAGAGAAGATCAGTGGTCTGTTCCGGGTATTGGTAGCCATCGAGAAATGCTTGCTGTAATTCGCTTACCACCCGAGTGGAGTAGATCGGCTTGTATTTCAGCAAACCAAGGTGATGATAAAAGCGCGTTAAATCAAACAGCCTTGGGCCAATATCTATTTTTGAAAAATCGTGCACAATCACCTTCTCGCCATCGACCAGCAAATTGCTCATCGTAAAATCGCGATGCATAAAGCCAACCTGGATTTCGCTCTGCCTGGCTTCAGACATATTTTTGTTGTAAAAATCCAAAATCGTCTCGCGTACATTTTCGCTAAATTGGGCAGCCGGATTGGCGACCAGGGCTCGCATGCGAACATCGATATCTTCGACCAGCTCTTGCAAATCGTATTGCCGCTCGCCCTTGAATTCATTTTGTACCGCTTGCAGCAATTTCCCGGCGTTGTGAACATGTCCAACCAAAGTTTGTATGACCTCATTGGAAGGATTGAACCGCACCTGTGAACGAATCAGATCGCCTAAATTTTTGCCAACTGTCTCTTCGGTGATGATTGCTTTAAATTCCATCGACAGATAAACCGGGCGTATCGAGCCAAACTGCGAGTAACCGTTTAGCTTGTCACTCCAAAATCGGTTGGTATCAAAATCTTGCTGTATGGTCGAATTAAAACTCTCCAGGGATTTGCCGTAGACATTTTTGGCGATTTTTACATAGATATTTTTGCTGCCACCGCTGCCCTGCACGCGATACAAGCGCAGGCTTGAATTTTTGCGCTCGAATTGCTTGCGGCATTGCACCGATTGCAATTCACCGATCTCCAACTCAGCAAAATTCGGTGACTGCGTAAAATCCTGCATTATTTTCTCAAAGGGATCGACTGTCGTTTCGACCACAGAATCGGTGATGTGCACTGTGTGGATCTCTTTCAACAAATTGTTTTTAAGTTATTCATACGACTATCAGAGACTGCTTCCCAGCTCTTTTTTAGCATGTGGAAACATTTACGGCTAACGCGAATTGTTTTCGACAGGCGTGCCACTCTGAAGCATGAAACGAAGCAGAGTCTCTGGTTCTGCGCACAAAATGAAACAGCTAAGCTGCGCGCTGGTTCGATCGCTCCAGCAATCGCAGATACAAGTTTTGGTAATTATTTACCGTGGTTTCAAGGGTAAAATTCTCGTGTATAAAACTCGGGCCATTGTTTTGAAAACGTTTTCTCAGATCTTTGTTTTTATAAACGTTCAACAACCGATCTGCCAGTTGCTCGGCACTTCCGACATCAAACAACAAGCCATTAACCTGATCTTGGACCAACTCCGGATTGCCACCCGTTCGGGTTGCCACAACCGGCACACCGCACGCCATCGCTTCCAGTATCACATTCGAGCACCCTTCACTAATCGATGACAGAACGAACGTGTCAAAGCCATTGAAGACTTTGGTCACCTCCGGTGTGGTGGGTAGAAAATGAATTTTCCCCTGCAATTTAAGCGCATCGACTTGGTTTTGGTAATTCGAAATCATCTTACCATTTTTTTCACCACCGACTAACAGCAACTCTGCTTCAGGCACTTTTTCCTGAAACAATGCAAAGCCTTTCATCAGTGTAAAATGGTCTTTGATAGGATGAAACCGACCGACCGTGCCTACGACAAACTTGTCTTGCACAGCATGTTCGGTGCGAAATGCGTCTCGCAATTTGTTGCTTGGATAGTATCTTTGGGCGTCGATACCGTTGTAAACAACCTGAATATTGTCTTTGCGGTAAGAAAAGAGATCTTTCATTCTCGTTTTCAAATCTGCAGCAACAGTTGTAACAGCATCGAAGCGTTCCCAGATCAACGGCTGCAGTTTATCTTTCAAGCGTGACCGCTCGAACGTACCATGCTCTCCATGTATTTTGATCGGTACGCCAGCCAGTTTGGCAGCGACATAGCCTTCGATGAGCGTATTCCAGGCGTGAGTATAAATAATATCGTAGGCGTTTTCGCGGAAAACCTGCGCCATGCGAAATACGACCTTCGGATCGTTGCCCGGTTTCTTGTTCAGCTCAATGCTGCGTATGCCGTTGCCCCTCATTTTTTCGTCCTGATGGATTTTGCCGAGCACAACGATATCGACGTCGAACAAGGATTTATCCATAGCGGACGAAATTTTAATGATACCCGCTTCTTTTCCCGCAAAATAGAGCTGGTTGACGATATGCGCCAGTCTGACTTTTGCCATATGATGAATTCAATCGTTCCCAGATGTTATAAAAAATTTAGCTATACGTTACCCGCAATAAGTCAGGTTTGGCGAAGCGCTATTTGTTATGAAACAGACACAGGATGATGGCTTTTACCCGGTCTGGGGCGGACTGGTTTTGGCGCTGGTGGAGCAGCTTTGACCTGCTCAATCGGCCTGGCAGTTTGTCCCATCAATTCTGCTTCTTCAGCATCACGGAATTGAACATTATAGAGAATACAACTCAAAGCCACGAACCAATACAGGGTATCGAGATCGTTATACGAGTGCGTATAAATTCCCGGCGCGATGCCAATAAGCCCCACGGCCAGAGAGAAAGCATAGAGTTGTAGTCGTGTCGGCGTCTGACTACGCTCCTGCGATTTTCGCACACGACGAAAATAGAAATAGGTTAGAACAAACGTCATCAGCCACAGGAATAAGCCCAACACGCCGAATTCCGTTGCGACTTTCAAATAGCTGTTATGGGCATCGCGTGTTCCCAAATCTGTTAAATACTCTTCACCGAGATAGTCCATCGAAATCATCGGATAATTGTTATAACCAATGCCAAATGGGTATTCTTTGATAAGCGTAAAACTGACTTCGTTAATCGCGCTTCGCGAGGCAGCAGAGCTTTCGCTTGACGGATCGAGAATGGTTTGCATATACTCGAAGTAGCCAGGAGGCGCCAAAACATAAACGAACAGCACACCGCCGACGATGAATGGAACAATACTGCGTGTACGTAACTTTCCGGGTGCAAACAGTATAAAGCCGATGACACAAACAACCAACGTTAGAAAGGTCGATCGAAATCCACCTTCGAGTACCGTCATACAATCGAGCATAAATGGCACGATTGCAAACGCTGCAACTTTTTCAATCCAGTTCTTGCCGGTAAGCCCTAAAGTGATCATCAGGGGAAAATACATCAGGATGTGGGTACCGGTCGCGCCGGTTGCAATGCCCGCTTCTATTGCATCGATCCAATCCCACTCTACCCCCCAACGTGTCATGAAGGAAGTGTACCAAACACAAATCAGCATAAACCACATCAGGATATCGACTTCTTTTTTGGTTTGTACAACCTTCACCATTAAATAAGAAAACAGAACAATCTTTGAAAAATCGACAGCGCTTTCAAAGGCGACATCTATTGATGCAACGGCCCACATGCTTGTGAGAAAGACAACAAGCAAAAAAGCAAACAACCAGACCATCGGTGGACGCATCGGCGTCGCAATTTGCCGCAGTGTGCCCTGGTTAAGGATAAATGAGATCAACAATACGATGGTTGCAACAAACTGAAAACGAATCTCATCAAGCCCGGCGCCAAACATGCGCAAGTTGAGGTGAAAGAGCGCAATGACCATCAATATCCCAACATATGGCCTGCGGAGTGTCCAGATCAACACTGCTATCAAAATGACAACAGCGACCATTACACGTAACGACATAATTACCCTTTTAGCTTACCGTTCAGTCTCTCCCTGATCTGACGTTCGATCACATCAAGAACATCACGGGGATCATCCGTGCGCATTAATTGCAAATCGCAAAATGTGTCGGACATTACCGTGTATTTCGCGTGAAGTTCACGAATATAATTAGGCTCATAGCTCTCTCGTCGCTGAATAATTATTTCAGGATCTGCCAACATCAAAAAACTCAGATCGGCTTTTGGCATAAACTTGGTCAAAATCCGAAAATAAATACGCTCTGCTTTCCCTTCGAGTTTGTAATGCACCAAGTTATCGTAAAAAAAGCGGTCGCAGATAACGAGATGGCCGTTCAGCATGAATCGATGAAACAAATGAAAATTGACCATACGTATTGCGTAACCGGCAAAACGCAAAAAGCCAAGCCGCCTCATCGGCTCACAACGAAATGGTTTCTCCCTCTTCTGTCGCTTGATGTTGCTGGATCTTCTTCCCTTCTTTATTGCCTTCCTCTTCATTTTGGGCCAATTCCAGGTGAGAAAACGAAACCGTACATAGAGTGGATTCAGATTTTGGTCGACCAAAAAATCCCGCACATATTTTGAGCTGGTGCTTTTGCCGCTACCAACGATGCCCGAGAACGTAATCAGCATATATCGTGTCCTTGTGAAAAATCAAATTCATGGTTGTGCAATAGAAAATGTGGCCTATTTTTGGACATCTTTCATGTCAGCGGCCATGGCGAGTTTAGCCTTCTTTTTTGAACGGAAAAATTTCTTTTTAATGATACCCGATGCGCTTTTCGTATCGCCGGTTATTTCTGCGATCAACTCCATCACCATTCTGAACCGGAAGCCCCAATGCAAGCCGAGATAAGACAATGTTGCAATGACCATCTGAATCATCAAATAGACTGGGCCATTTGGTTCGAGATAGACAAAATCGACTAAAATAATTTTGCCCAACAAAATCACAGACAGCATGCTTAGGCTGCAAACAATTGCGGGAACTTGTGCTTCAAGATAGTCGAGCCAACGGATTTTGGTGACTCTGGTAATCATATTCATCATCATGATCATGACGATGATAGATGAAACACCGACTGCTGTCGCGACTCCCGGGAGACCGAATTGCACGCCGATAAAGGTCGCTATTGTCAGCAAGACAAACTCCATACCCCTTCGTGTTACCGTCGAACGCACAAAGCCCGTTGCTGTCAACACCGAATTCAAAAATGGATCGATAGAGCGCAAAATCCCTGCGACACACATAATCTGAAGCGGCAACGCTGCAGCAATCCATTTTTCTCCCAAGACCACATTGATAAATGGATGGGCAAGCACTGCGAGTCCAGTAAGCAAGGGATAGCTCAGCAAACTGACAGACAGCACCACCTTCCGGAAAATCTTGCGGATGCGCTCCGGCTCATCCTGGATGCGCGAAAAAGCGGAAAAAATGACACGATTGACCGAACGTGTTATGCGCTTTTGTGGCATTCGCATCAGCAGAAACGCTTTTTCGTACAAGCCTAATGCCGACGAGCCGATAAATTTGGAAACGAAAAAATAATCGACATTGTCCGCGCCATAACGAAAAAGATTGCGCACGAAAAGGAGAATACCGAAATGGAACAGCTCCTTGCCTGCCTGACGATTGTAGGTCAGTTTTGGCACCCAACGCGTCCTGTGCATGGCCATCAAACCGGCTACCGTGATGCCAGCCAGCTTGCTGTATATCAAGCTCCACAGGCCGAAACCAGAGAAGGCCAGCACAATGCTCAGGAAAATCGTTGCGAACATTTCGACGGTTTCGTTAATAGAAGCATTTTTAAAATCGACATCCCGCTTAAGTACCGTTAGAGGTGTCGTGGAAAAGCATTCCAACACGACGTAAAGCGCCAATATTGGCAATGCTTGCGCCAAAATCGGTTCATCGAAATACACGGCCAAATGCGGAGAGGCAAAAAAGATGATGAACCAAAGCACACTCTTAAAGGTAAAGTCAATGGTAAAGAGGGTGTTGATCTGAAGTTTGGTGATCTCATCTTTTTTTTGAATCAGGCCCTGGTGAAAACCGAATTCGCCGAATTTGGTGGCAAACCCGATCACCAACATGCCAGTCGTAACAATACCAAAGTCTTCAGGCGCAAGCAGGCGAGCAAGAAATATTGTACCGATCAATTGGCCAAATGTGCTCGCCCCCTTGGCCAAAATGTTGTAGAGAATACTCGTCTTCGCTTTTTTCCCTAATTCACTGTTAGCCATATAATCCTATCTCAAAATCAAAATCTTTTTCGTATCAGAATATTGCCTTGTCTGAACCTGCAGGAAATAGACGCCCGGCGGCACAAGCTGCCCGGCGGCATTTTTGCCATTCCACGAAACTTGCGTCATCCCTTGTTGGCCCCGCACGTGATCTGTAAGGGTAACGACACGTTGTCCAAGCATGTTATAAACGAAGATATTGGCGGATTGCGCGGCCGGCAAGAGCATTTGGGCAGTGATATGTGTGCCTGCTGTTATGGCATCTTGCTTGAGCGGGTTTGGGTACACTCCGACCAGGCCAAAATCGCTCGGCGAGGTGCCAAACGACTGATCTGCAATTGCAGAAATCCGTTCGTTAATTTCGAGAAAGCCCGACCAGATGTGACCATCGGTCTTGTTCTGCGCGGCAACCATCAGCCCGGTCGTTTCATCCACCGGATGATTCGGCAAGCTCATGTTATTAAATTTATCTTCACCATTTTGCAGAATGATTTCTTGCGGCAAACCATCCAGCAATTCCTCAGAGCCAATTGCCACCCGTTTGTAGACACCGTATGCCGGCGTGCCTTCCGTTGTGCCAAAAACATATAAATCGTTATTGGTATGGTCGATGGCCAACGAAAGCCTCGTCCAGCCGCCTACGCTATTCACAACATACCGCCGCCAGGTACCGTTTTTGCGGACATAGAGACCATTGTCTGCTGCAGCGCCGCTGCTACCACCGGTTTTCACGACGATATAGACGCTGCCATCGGTATCAGCCAATGCTGAAATGTGATTATCGGAATGGACATCCGGGAACTGTCCCATAACCGCTTTTTCACTACTCCAAACAATTGGTGGATCACTGACCTTGTGCAGCAGGAAGCCAAAGTGCGAATCGAGTCCGGAAGCAGTATTTTCGGCATAGGCAACGCCTATATAGTCAACACCATCTTCAGTAAAGGCAACTGCATCAGTGAGCCCCTCAGGAACATTCAATTTCGCTCCCAGTGCGAATTTATTGGTCCATGTTTTGCCATCATCGTCTGAATAAACGTATTGAAGTACACTTTCGAAAATCCGGAAGATCCAAATCCTTCCGCTCTGATCGACGCAAAAGCTGGCTACATTATCATCGCTATATGAAAAATCCAAAATTTCAACCGGGTAGCCTTCCGGGATCGACCAAGAGCCATTTGAATAATTCACCACATAAAAACGATGATTCGAAGTATGTGCAGATGACACATAAAGCTTATTATTTTGGCTATCCATATAGCAATCGGGGCGTGACTTATTTTCCGAATCGATTGCAATATCTCTCACCCAGGTGTTGTTTTGATATTTCCAAAGATGCCAGGTCTTGTCGGACCATTGCGCGATAACCCACCATGCACCATCATGATAAAACAATTTGCTTTGGTTGGATTTTTCGAAATTATCGATGCTATCTTCGATAGGCACCAAAAGTGCCTGCGAATAGGCAATACTGGAAATAAACAGAAAGCAGAGTATGGATAAAATTTTGAAGAGCTGAGGTGAACGCTTGCGTAGCATTTTTTCTCCTTGATGCTGGTTCATATGATGCGAATCTGCACGCTAGCTCTGCTGCCAGGTCTTCGGCGAGGTAGCTTTTGGGTCAACTTTACAGGCTTGGGTTGCGCTACAGAAGGATGTTATGTCTAACTCAAGCTAATCATAACAGCTTATGTACTTTCGAATGTTGGGCAATGCGGAGGGAAAAGCCAGGTTTTTTGATTGCGCCAGCTCGCGCGAATGCAAATCTCCTGGCTGGATAAGATAGTGGGACTTATTTTGACAAGATCATTTTTCTTGTTTGCCGAAAAACTTCTCGCCCATAGGTATTTTTCGCAATGAGTTCATAAAAATAGACACCAGATGGCATAGCCGTGCCGTTCGCATCGGTACCTTGCCATGAAATTCGATGCAATCCAGGTGAGAACTCATCATTTGCCAGTGTCTGCACATGTTGTGAAAGAATATCATAGATACGCAGTTGTACATGCGAGGCACTGCCCGCTTGATTCGGTAACTCGAAGGATACGGTGGTTTGTGGATTGAATGGATTCGGATAGTTCTCGTACAATGCGAAGCCTTCTATTTGGCCGCCCGGATGTTCCACACCTCGTACAGCCGTACTGGCATCCAGTGTCACGCTAATTTCATGCGGATCGCCCTCTCTGTTTCCATGCTCATCCCGCGCTTCTGCAACCAATTTCAATTCACCCGGATTGAGACCGGTGAGTGTCACCTGCCATTGCAGATAATTTTCTGAAAGCGGTGTCACTTCCTGGCCATTCACCGTTAGCGAAGCAATTTTGCTCTGGTCGATGCATGTGCCACGTACAGTCAGGCTGCCGCCGCTTTGCATCGGTACGAACTGATCTGCCGGAGGAAAAGTGATCACCGTAGCCGGTGGCAGGCTATCCTGTGGCTTGATCGGGTTATCTGGAAAATCAACACTCACCTCAGCGACCTTCACATTTTCGCTGAAAGGGGGTGTCATGATCTGGTAATTGAGGCCATCGTTGCGGCTTTGCGTCGCCGGGATCACTTTTGCATCACGGCCTGCCCCGAAAAAATCATGCAAATACATGGTTAAATCAGGATTGGCTTTTGCATTATCACCTTCACTGCCAACGCCGTACAGGTTATCTTCCACATTGGTCAGCGTGTAATTGCGGATATGCACATCACATGGTAAATCGCGGCTCTTGCGGCCAGTAATACGCAGCGGGTATTTATCCAGTACATCGCCAAAGACGTTTTCGACTGTTATCAGTCCCTGCGGCGCTTCATAGATATCGACAAGAAAGCTGCCGATTTCCTTGCCGTTGATATTCATCACTTTAGCATCATGTGGATCTTTGCCGTAATAGCCGTAATTGATGTCCCAAAAATTCAGATTATTCAGATAGGAGTATCGGCCATTTGGTGATATGCCATATCGCAGCTTCCAGCTGCGAAAATTTTCAATAATAAACGGATCGGTCGGAGATGCATCACCGTCACCCCAGAAACCGTACATACGCATGCCGTGGGCTTCATTGTTTTTAAACAGAATAAATGGCAGGCGATTGATCTGCACATTGCTTTGCATCGTGCCATCCGGTTGCAGCACTGTTGCCGTGATGTCCGCCGGAATCTCGAATTGATAGCCGTATTGGTCGCATTCCACGGCAGTATTATTGATAAATGCGTTGCGGCCATTTGCCCACCAAAATCCCGCGCCGGCGTTCTCATCATACTCCAGGGCTTGATTTGGCAATTTTTCATGCGTGTAGCCATGAACGGCCAGGTTGTGATCGAACAAATTGTACACTTCACTGGCATCTTCCATGAAATAGCCGTGCCCCAGCGACTGGAAGCCAACGCAATCGCGCACGACCAGATAGTTTGTTCCGTGAACCGTAATCCAGCGATTATGTGAATCCCAAATCGATGCTCCAATAACCGAACTGCCGCGATTGCTGCTTCCCAACAAATGGTAATGGATCGGGTAGCGCGCCAGCAGACCGTTTTTACCGAGATGTGCAAACTCAGCATAGCTAATGCTGCCGCGGCTGCCATGGTGGTACATCGTGTGGCCGCGTACACCGTCTGGATCGCGGCTTTCGATGATGACATTGCGTGACAAATTGGCCATTTCGGCACGAAATTCGCCATCGACGATATGGTCGTGCTGCAGCGCCGCATCCAAAGTCACAGTCTGCCCCGAGACCGCGACAACGCGACGCTGCTCGGTTTGCGCGGCACTGCTGTTGCGAAAGGTATCGCCAGTGCCTTTAAAACTGTCATTCTTTATGGTACCTGTGATAATCACACGATCGCCGACCCGCCAATCAACAGCGTCGGTCAGCACAACCTGATTGGTGCCAGCCGGTGCGGTTTGATTGAGCTTCAACCAGGTGTGCTTCATCGGTGCGCCATGAAAATCCATTATGCCACCGTAGGAAATGATCGCCGGCCCGCAATTGTCATCGATATCACTGAAATCGACTAGCCGGATACGTGCCGTCACCGAGTTCGGGATCGGTTTAAATGGCGAGCCGACTTGCAAGCGAGCACGATTACCATGCATTGCAGCGTGTTGGTTGCTCGAACAATTGGCATTGGGATCAACGGACTCTTCCATTGAAATGATGATCATGCCTGCATCGAGCTGTGTCGTCGTGTGGTCGGAGAAAATGAGCTCACCACGAATGTGCAACAGTCGAATGGCTTGCTCCGATTGCACATCATAGATGACGCGGTGGCCCATATCGATCACCACATTGTCACCTTCGGCCGGTATGCGACCATCGTTCCATATTGCCGGATCGGACCAGTTGCCACTGCCCGTGCTGCGCACTTCGACCTGCGACCATTGTAATTGGTGCGCTTGGCCACTATTGGCCAGCACGGTATCCGAGCACAAGATGCCAAAAAAGATAATCAGGAATTTCGCAATTTCACGCACCGCACCGATGCCATAGAGTTGACCTGTATGCATTTTTCTCAAATATCCTTGTCGTTGTTTGTAAGCAAAATAGAGTATCGATAGCAAAATGATCATATTTGTCCTCTTGGCGGATTCTTCCGCCATGCTTGCGTCCCTTGATCCTCATTGGCACAGATCGCTGAAAAACTGTTCGAATATTGCGGTGTGCAAAACCGAACTCCAACTGAAAGGAGCAGTGCAGTTCGCAAAGCCTGTACCAAAAATTTTGCGCTCACTATTTTGCTGAGCCGTCGTCTTGCCAGGATAACCGCACAATAATGAATGACAATTCTGAAATTCGATCAAGCCAGCCTCCATATACAACAGCTCTCTTACAAAGTCAGATCGTCGCTACAGCTCAATCCGAAATGTTATGATTTGTTAGCAATTTCAGGTTTAGCATGCATCTTGCCTTTTGCAGGCCGCATCGATGGAGACGCGGATAATCAGCACGGTAAAACAACTTGGAATCGGTGAGGTTTTTGGCATGAAAAAAAGAGAACAAATTACTCGGCCTGTGCAAAAAATACAGGCACAACTCATCAAACTAGGCTTGGCAGCGGTGTTTATCTTGCTGTCAGCCATCGCGCCTTCGCATGTGGGCGCACAAACTCCGTCTCTGACACTGCGGCAAACCTATCTCGATGCATCTTCGTTTCCGGAGATTGTTGCCGGCGTGGTGGTGCGGGACGGAGAGAATCGGCCGGTTGGCGGGCTGACCGAATCGAATTTTTCGGTCTATGAAGATGGTGTGCTGCAGCTTCCTATCCTGGTCGAAGAATTCAAAGCAGACTCAGGTGGTGTATCCGTAGTGCTGATAATGGACATCAGCGGCAGCATGCGCGATGAATTGCCGGATGCACAAATCGCGGCCAAAACCTTGGTCGATTTGCTCACTGCCGATGATTTCGGTGCACTCATCAGCTTCGACGATGTTGTCGAAATTGTGCAGCAGTTTACCAACAATTTCGATTTATTGAAAAGCGCCATAGACGGATTGCAGAATGGCAGTGGTACCGCCGTTTACGATGCGACTCTCACCGGACTCGATCTGGTACGAAACCAGCCTGGCAAGAAAGCAATCGTTTTGCTCTCGGATGGCCGCGACGGCGATAGCAACGCCAATCTCGGTGATGTCACTTCTGCGCTTGGATCCGCCGGCATCCCGGTCTATGCCATCGGCTTGGGGGTAAGCGGCGGACGCGGAGAAGATGAGCTCATCCAAATCGCACAGGCAAGCGGTGGCATTTATTACAGCGCGCCAACCACGGCCGAGTTGCAGGAAATCTACCTCAGCATCGCTTATTTTATCAGCAAATACACTTACCGCATAACCTACACCACCTCCAATTGTGCGGCTGATGGCACACAAAGACAAGTCGACATCGTAGCAAACAAGGATGGTTTGGCCGCATCGGATACCAGCTCGTATATCGCGCCATTTGCAAATTCGCAGATCGTATTGCAAACCGATATCGCACCCACCCCGACGCAGCCATTTATGCTGCAGCTTATCACGCCAACGCTGGACGATTTTACAAACAGCGTTTCCAAAATCAGCATGCGCATCCGTTACAATAGCGAGCATTTGCAGGTGCAAACACCCTACGCGCAATTCATCAAAGCTGGCCCAATGTTCGGCGATGCAACCGCGCACACACTCACACAGAGTGTTGATGAAGCAGCTGGTATCATTACGCTGACCATACAGAGATTGCAGCCTGTTGCGGCCACACCGGGATCGAATGTGCTGGCAGAGATTGGTTTCATCGCGGAGGCCAGCCTACCCGACAGTACCAGCCTGACATTTGAAATCGATAGTCTTTTAGCAACAAATAGCGCCGGCTGCGAGATGGTGTTTGACCTTCAACCCATCACTGTATTGAGCGATGGCATGTTGGTTTGGCCTGGCGATACCGATGCAAACGGCCGCGTAGAACTCGCTGACATTTTAGTGCTCGGCCTTTATTGGAGCATGACCGGCCCTGCACGCCCGGCCACAACCGATCCAATTTTGTGGAAAGCGCACCTGGCCAAGAGGTTCCCCATAGTCAGCGCAACCCATGCCGATGCCGATGGCGAAGGACAGATTAGTGAACGCGATCTGATTCCGATTGCGCTCAATTGGGGTCAAACAACCGCGACTGTCGCAGGTGCCCGCCCAAAAACAGCCCATGTTTTGCCGGAAGGTGCTGTCAGCTATGCACTCGACCAGAGCGTGCAGGCTGACAAATACCAGTTGCGAATTCAGCTTGCGCGGGCGAACAGCGCACCATTGGCCGGGGTAATGTTGCGGCTTGCACTCTCAAGCGAGCAAAGCGCAATGACACAAGCTGTCGTCGGCTCGTTATGGCAAAAGGATGCGCTATTTTTCTCACAAATCGAACCAGATGGCCAGCATTTATCTGTCGGCATTATGCTGAAACCCGGCACGGAATTTCCGACCAGCGATGGCGAATTGTTACGCGTCGCTCTTACTGCGAATGCCGGTCTTTCACCGCATGACATCCATATCGAATCGATTGGATTGGTCAGCCCGGACGGCCGAATCAATGAAGGAGCGCTGGCGCAAATTCAAAAAGGCTCAGTCAGCGCCGTTCCAGACGTAATCGAGCTTGAACGCGCCTATCCCAATCCATTCAATCCCGCGACCACCATACGCTTTCAGGTCAATGAGCCCGTCGATGTGATTGCACAATTTTATCGCGTCTCCGGCGAGCTGATTCAATCTGTGCAAATGGCTGATTTACAAGCTGGCACACACACATTGATGTGGCACGGCAAAGATGGTGATGGCCGGACAGTAGGAAGCGGGACCTATTTCGTCAGGTTTATCGCAACGGACCGGCAAGGCCGGCAATTCCGCCGCACACAGAAACTCATATTAATCAAATAATTTCGCACTTGTGCGATGATGAATAGCCTAAAAAGGAGCACATCTTGAAACGAATTCGACACAACCACCTCGCAGCGGCAACCTTTTCGTTGATAGCCATCTTGTTTTGCAGCGCCGCGCAGCTTGCGGCTGGCAATGCAATCGTACAACCGAATGAACGTATCAGCGCCAAGCTCGCAAATTTGCAGCCCGGCGACACATTATTTGTGCGCGCCGGAACCTACAGTGAAAGCCTTTCTTTTCCGCGCAATGGCACGGCACAGCAACCCATCGTGCTCATGGCCTACCCCGGAGAACGGCCGCTGATCACCTCAAGCGAAACACTTTTCGAGCTCGATGAAAGCTATTGGATCATCGATGGCTTCATTTTCGATCACGAGAACGCAGACAGTGATGCCATTTTGATCCGCTCAAATGCGTCCAACAACATCATTCGAAACTGCGAGATTCGTAATGGCAAGCGCGATGGATTTGACATCAAAGCCGGAGCAACAGACAACACGATTGCAAATAATATCATTCACAATTTCTTTAAAAGCGGCGCTGATGCGCACGGTATTGTTACCAACCCCGGGGTGATCGGACTCTCTGTCCTCAACAATGAGATTTTCGACAACAGCGGGGATTGCATTCAACTCTATTCCGACAATTCACACCCGGTTTCATCTTACTCAAAAAATGTCACCATTTCCGGAAACCGCCTTTATACTACCCTTGGCTCTGATTCCGAGAACGCCCTTGATTTTAAGGGTGTAGATGGTTGCCTCGTTGCAAACAACGACATTTTTGGCTTTGATGACAAAGCGGTTGTGGTGCAAAAAGGCTGTCGGAACATCGTTGTGGAAGGAAACATCATTCGCGACTCGCAGCGAGGGATCGAATTTCGCGGCGAAGATGGCAAATCGCAAGAAAATATGACCGTCCGCAGAAACCTGATTTACAATATCAGTGATTACTTTGCGGTCAAATTCGACTGGGTGGATAACGTGCAGTTTATCAACAACACCATTGCCTTTGTGCAGGCGACAGGCTTGCTTATTGAAGAAGAGGGCGTCACCAACAGCGTTTTTAAAAACAACCTGTTCTTCCAATGCGATTCGCCCAGTATTTCCGGCACGTTTGATGCGGTCTACAGCAACAACGGCTGGTTCGGCACCGGTGCGGGCGACCTGGCCGGCCCCAACGATCTCAATGGCGCTCAACCAAATGTCGTAGATGCTGGTAACTACCAGTTTCAGCTCAATGCATCCAGTCCGGCCATCGATGCCGGAGTGGATGTTGGTCTGAATTATCAGGGCACGGCACCGGATCTCGGCGCATTTGAATACAGCAGCAGTCCGACCGGCGTAAGCGATGCGAATGATATCAAGGCAGGTATTCCCTCTGCTTTTCGCCTCGATCAGAATTGGCCAAATCCGTTCGATTTATCGATACACAAGGAGACCACTTTTAACCTGCAACTGGAGCGGGAAGCGGTGATCGAAATGCGAATTTACAACGTGTTGGGACAAACAATGCAAGTGCTGTTTCGCGGAGCTTTGGCGCGCGGTCAGCATGCAATTGCCTGGGATGGCCAGCGGCAACTCGGCGGGCTGGCTGCGCCCGGCATTTATTTTATCGAAGTCAAGGCAGGCAACGCGCGGGCTGTCCGCCCGTTTGTGTTGGTGCAGTAAGCAACGTTACCAGGCAACGTCAATTTTTTGCAATTGGCGCTCCACGCGTACAGCGCGTTCAAGCTTCTTCAGGTAGCTCTCTTTGTCGATCAATGTTGCGCCAAAGCGGCTGAGCAGATCGGTCACCATCTGGATATCGAAAAGCAAAAAATCAGCCGCGCGCAACCAGTATCCCAGGTGCGCCAACGCTACTTTGCTGGCATCGCGCTGCAGATGAAACATCGATTCGCCAAAAAATGCACCGCCAACAGCCACGCCATACAGTCCGCCAACAAGCCTTTCTCCGGCCCAGGCTTCAACGCTGTGGGCATGGCCATTTTTATGCAAATTGGTATAAGCGGCAATGATCTCGTCCGTTATCCACGAAGATGAACGCACATCCTTGCATGCTTTGATCACAGCAGGAAAATCCCGGTTCAGCGTAACCCCGAAGCGATTTTGGCGCAAAATTCGCCTGAGATCATGAGGAATGTGGAACGCATGCAGCGGCACAATGCCACGCGGATCGGCTTCATACCAATTGACATTGCCGTACTCATCCCCCATCGGGAAAATGCCCTGGCGATATGCATTGATTAAACTGCGTGGAGATAGGTCAATTCCGAACTTCATTCTGCTCTTTCAGCCGCCACTTTTCTTTTGCTTTGAAAATTTTTAAATTTCTTTGCAACTGTTTTGTGAAACTGCCGTTGATATGGCTTGAGTGCTTTTCCCTCCCTCCAAAGGCTCTGATACTATTGTTAGTATCAGAGCCTTTTTTATTGCGTGGCGCGTTTTTTATTGCTTTTCTTAAGGGAGTTTGCTATTTGTAAAATTTTAAATGACGCACAAAATGCGCCTGCGATCACAAACCGGTCGTGTCGCTTTCCCATAAGGAAATCGTTATGAATCGCATAGAAAGCGAAATTGGACTTACATTTTTTGCAATTCTTGTTGTATTTTTCGCTTATGTATTTATCGCTTCTATCATCGAAGGATTAAAAAATAAATTTCACTGGCGCTGGGGACTGATCATCCTGTTTGCGTTACACTCTTTTTATGTGTTTGGCTCTGACAGTGGCACATTTCAGTTTATGTGGGATAAAGCAAAAGAGTTCATCGAATCCCCGCCGTGGAGCGATAGCACAGAACAACCACAACAGTAATTGGCAAAATAGAACGATTTCTTTTAAACTGCAAGCGCAGAATCGAGACATCCATCACCTGCGCAGGCACTCGCCGGAGATAGCTCACCAGTCGATCCACAAGCAAAGCCATTTATGACCAATGATGGAAATGCAAACTGACAACGCCCAATCATCAACTGCAACGCCTATATTGGAACCTTCTCATTTTGTACAGCCTGCAAGATCCTTTCTCAGCCATTTTGGTATCGATCTCGCCCAAAGGCCCGGCATTGACTCGCTGACAGCCGTGTTGAAGGCATTCATGCAAATTCCTTATGAAAATCTCTCAAAAATCATCAAATTTGGACGCGAGCATCAGGATGTCGCCAGCTTGCGCATGCCGGATGAAGTATGGGAAGATTTTCGGCAGTATCGGCTTGGTGGCACCTGTTTCTCGCTGACCTTTTTCCTGCGCAGCATCGTCGAAACGCTTGGCTTTGCCTGCTACCCGGTAATGGCGCATATGAAAGCCGGACCAAACCACCACTGCGCGCTGGTCGTCGATTTTGAAGGCGCGCACTACTTGCTCGATCCGGGTTATGTACTCGATGTGCCGATCCGCATCGACGGCGGGCAGCGCCGGCAATACCGCAGCGCTCATGCCGGTGTCGAACTGCGAAACGCCGACACTGCTCTCCAGTATCATCTGTACACTTTCACGCACGAAAAAATGCAATGGCGTTACACCTTTGCGGATGTTCAGGTCTCAGGCGCAGATTTTTTGCAGCACTGGCTGAACTCTTTTTCGTGGAACGGCATGAACGGCTTGTGCCTGACCAAATCGCGCCAGGATTCGCTGATTTTTATCCACAAACATTTTATGCGGGAAACGGGCATTGCAGGCAGCAAGAAAAATTACAATCTCAAACAAAACCGCGAGCAGATGATCAAGGAAATCTTCGGAATTCCTGCCGAGATCGTCGAAGCAGCAGAGGCGGCGGTGCAGGACCGCTTGCGAAAATTGCGTGGGTAACTCTAACTTTGCGAAAAACAAAGTATATTGCCGCCAGTACAAGCTTTTGAACTCAGACCCGGCTATCGTGTCGAATAGATTCTTGCCAGAATGACACGATGGGTGCCTCCGTTGATGACATCGGCAGATGACTTCATGGACTTTCATTTTTTGGTAAATCCGAGAGATCAATATGGCAGAACCGACATCTGCAGACCCGGTAAAATTATTCGCGGCAGTGCTTTTCGCCGACAAAAACGCTCTCGAGCAAACGCGTACCTTGCTGATCGAAGAATTTGGCACGATCGACTACACCAGCCCCGTATTTTCATTTGAACATTCGGACTACTATGCAGAGGAAATGGGCTGGCCGCTTTTTCGCATATTTTACAGTTTCCACCAACTGGTCGATCCGGGCGCGCTGGCGACCATCAAGCTTGTTTCAAATCGCATCGAGCAGCAGCTGGCACACGCTGGCAAGCGCAGCATCAATATCGATACCGGCTACGTCGACTACGGCAAAGTGGTGCTGGCTTCGATGAAATTTCACAATCAAAAAATCTATCTCGGCGATGGCGTGTATGCCGATATGAACCTGCTCTACGAAAAAGGCCATTTCAAAACGTTCGATTGGACCTTTCCGGATTTTGCCGGCGATACCTACGAAAAAATATTGCTGCACATTCGCAGCAAATACAAAGCAGACAGAAGAAGGGAATAAAATTGCATCTTTACCAAAAAACCAGCCATTATTTTGCCCAACTCCCGGATGATAGCAAGGATTTGGCGTTGCGGGAATTGCACAGCCTCGGTGCGGAAGAGTTGCGGCCTGTGTATCGCGGTATTCGCTTCAAAGCCTCGCACGAAGCGCTCTATCGCATCAATCTGTGTTCGCGGCTGGTTCATCGCGTGCTGGCGCCGCTGAAAACATTTGACTGCCACTCCGATAAATATCTTTACAAAACGGCGCTGAAAGTCAAATGGGAAACACTGCTCGATCCGAGCAGGACGCTGGCGGTGTTTTCAAGTGTATCGGACAGCCGAATCCGGCATTCTCAATATGCAGCATTGCGCCTCAAAGACGCGATTGTCGATTATTTTCGTGTGCGCCATGACAACAAGCGTCCATCAATCGATACGGTGAATCCGGATGTCTGGATCAATTTGCATATTCGCAACAACAAGGCCACCATCAGCCTCGACACCTCCGGTGGATCACTGCATCGGCGTGGCTATCGCAGAAAAACGATTGAGGCGCCGATGATGGAAACCCTGGCTGCCGCCATTTTGCAGCACACGGAATGGGATGGCAACACGCCATTGTATGATCCGTTTTGCGGCTCCGGCACCATTTTGTGTGAGGCGCTCATGTTGGCAGCAAACATGCCGGCAAATTTTTTGCGCAAAAGATTCGGCTTTGAGAACATGCCCGATTTCGATGCCGCTGTGTGGAAGAAAATCCGCGAGCAGGCCCAAAGCCAAATCAAGGCTGTGCCGACCGGACGCATCGCTGGCAGCGACAAATCGCCGCAAGCAGTGCAGGCAACCTTGCGCAATATCGGTATGCTGGATAAAGGCAATGCCATTCAAATACAGCAAGCCGATGTTTTTGAACTGGAATCGCTTGCCAACACCACAATCGTCACCAATCCGCCCTATGGCGTGCGCATGACACAGGGCCGCGATAGCAGTGCTTTTTATCAGATGCTTGGTGATTTTCTCAAACAGAACTGCAAACAATCCACAGCCTTTATCTATTTTGGCGCCGCAGAAGATGTTAAAAAGCTGGGGCTCAAACCAGCTTGGAAAAAGTCCCTTGCCAACGGCGGTCTCGATGGCCGCCTGGCGAAATTTGAAATCTATTGATAGCATTGTCATGCAAAAAACAGATCAACCACTTTTTTTCACAGGATCATAAAATGTCAAAAGTAGAAGCCATCGCGCTGAAAAACAGTCTTTTTAAAGAAATTTATCGACCGACTGAAAACATCCGCACCATCGTCGTCGATCATTTCCCTGCGCTCGGCAAGCTCACTGCCATGCGCTTCGTCGAATGGGTGCAGGCCAATCCTGGCGGCGTGATATCGTTGCCGACCGGCAAAACCCCGGAGCATTTTATCAAATGGGTGCACCATCTCCTCAGCAACTGGGAAACTGCCGATGTGCGCCAGGAACTCGAGAACAACGGCATCGATCCGGGCATCAAACCCGACATGCAGAGCTTGCATTTTGTGCAAATCGATGAATTTTACCCGATCAAACCGACGCAGCACAACAGTTTTTTCAATTACGTCAATCACTATTATATCAATGGCTTGTCACTCGATCCGCAAAAGGCATTGTTGATGGATTGCACCGAAATCGGTCTGGAAGAAGGCATGACCTTGGAAAATGTCTGGCCGAATTCAGAAGTCGATTTGTCGCTGCGCTATGAGCAGGCTAAAAATTCCCAGCAGCGGCGGCAGAAAGCCACATTGTCGCGCATCGATCAGTGGTGTCAGGAGTACGAGCAGCGCATCCGTAAACTCGGCGGTATCGGCTTCTTCCTGGGCGGCATCGGCCCGGACGGCCACATCGGCTTCAACACTCGCGGCTCGGACCATCATTCAACCACCCGCTTGATGCAGACCAACTACGAAACCCAGGCAGCAGCGGCAGGCGATCTCGGCGGCATTGAAGTGTCCCGCAAAAGACTGGTGATCACCATTGGCCTGGGGACGATCACCCACAACCCGGAGTGTGTTGCGATCATTATCGCTGCAGGTGAGGCCAAAGCGCGCATCGTCGCCGATTCAATACAAAACGAAGCGGATGTGCTCTACCCTGCCACAGCACTGCACAAGCTCGAAAATGCTCGATTTTACATCACCAAAGGGGCGGCAAAATTGATGGAAGAGCGCCAGCTTGCCATTATCAATCACAGCCCCGAACTCAGCGACGAAAAGATCGAAAGCATCATTATCGATCTTGCGCTCAAAAACAAAAAAAGCGTCAGCGCGCTAAGCCGGGAAGATTTTCGCAGCGATCACTGTGCTTCTGCAATGCTCAAAAAGCGCCACGAAAAAATCGAAACGCTTACCGAGCAGGTCCATCGCAGCCTCGAGAGCAAGCTCGATAAGGCCGTCAACATCTACAAGAACACACGCTTTCTGCACACCGAGCCGCATCACGACGATCTGATGCTCGGCTATCTGCCGCACATTGTCCGCCATGTGCGCGATGCCAGTAACGTGCATTACTTTGCTTGCCTGACCAGCGGCTTTACCGCCGTGACCAATACTTATATGACCAAATTGCTGGAGCGGCTCAACTATTTCATGCAGAAAAACAAATTCGATTCTTTGCTCAAAGAGGGCTATTTCAGAGCAGACAACATCAACGGGCGCAATCGCGATGTTTGGCAATATCTCGATGGTGTGGCCGCCAACAGTGCGGGCAAAAAAGAGAATGGCACCTCGCGCCGGCTGCTACGCAACCTGATGGAGCTTCAAAAGAGTGATGACCTCGGCAAAATCCAGCAAAAAGTGGATGAACTGAACGACTATTTCGCTAATTGCTATCCCGGCCAAAAAGATCGGCAGGATGTACAAACACTGAAAGGCATGTGCCGCGAATGGGAAGCGGAATGCTTGTGGGGCTATTTGGGCTGGTCGTGCGAGTATGTCAAGCACTTGCGACTGGGCTTCTACACCGGCGATATTTTCACGGAGGAGCCGACCCACCTGCGCGATGTTCCGCCGATTTTGAATCTGCTGCATGAAACCAGGCCGGATGTGCTGACGGTCGCGCTCGACCCCGAAGCCAGCGGCCCGGACACCCATTACAAAGTGCTGCAAGCCATCACCGAAGCGCTGCGGCAATATGTCGATGAGACCGGCCGCACCGACATCAAAATCTGGGGCTACCGCAATGTCTGGTATCGCTTCCACCCTGCCGAGGCCAATATTTTCGTACCGGTTTCGCTCAACATGTTCGCGATTATGCAAAACGCCTTTTTGAACACCTTCATTTCGCAAAAAGACGCCTCGTTCCCGAGCTATGAGCACGACGGGCCGTTTTCCGAGCTGGCGCAAAAAATCCAGGTCGAGCAATATCAGCACATCAAAACCTGCCTGGGACGCGAGCGCTTTTATGGCACTGAGAATCCGCTCATCCTGGCCACGCGTGGACTGGTTTATCTGAAAGAAATGACACTGGAAGAATTTTACGAAAAAAGCCGCCAACTCAAAAAGGCAGCAGAGAATCGTTAATGGGTGAGGATCATCCGGTGGGCAAAATGGAATCGCTTTGAAAAATCGATTTCATTTGTGTGAAAATTATTGGCAAATCAATAAAGCTATCCCTGCCAGCATCGCATTGTTGCTGGCAGGGATTTGCTTTTTACTTCTTCAGCATATCCCGCAGAACCGTCTGCAAGATGCCGCCATTTTTATAGTACTTCACTTCTACCGGTGTGTCGATCCGCACAACCGCTTTGAAGGTCTTTTTATCGCCACGGTCGCTTTCCGCCACAACATCCACTTCCTGCTGCGGCTTCAGATCGTCCGTCAGCGCAATGGAAAACTTTTCCTCGCCGGTCAGGCCGAGCGATTTAGCCGACTCGCCCTCTTTGAATTGCAGCGGTAAAACGCCCATGCCAACCAGGTTGCTGCGGTGAATGCGCTCAAAGCTCTGCGCGATTACAGCTCGCACGCCCAGCAACACCGTACCTTTGGCTGCCCAGTCGCGCGAGCTGCCGGTGCCGTACTCGGTGCCTGCCAGCACCACCAACGGCACGCCGTCCTGCTTGTAGCGCATGGCTGCATCGTAAATCCACATTTGTTCACCGCTTGGTACATGCTTCGTAACCCCGCCTTCGATGCCGGGCACCAACAGGTTTTTCAAGCGGATATTGGCGAACGTCCCCCGCACCATCACCCGGTCATTGCCACGGCGTGAGCCAAACGAGTTGAAGTCCTTGCGCTCAACCTTGTTGTCGGTCAAATACTGCGCTGCCGGACTGTCTTTGGGAATCGCACCCGCCGGCGAAATGTGATCGGTTGTCACCGAATCGCCGAGCAGCGCCAAAACACGCGCGCCTTCAATCGACTGAATCGCGTCAGGCTCCGGCTTCAAATCGACAAAGAATGGTGGTTCCTGAATATAGGTCGAATCGCCACGCCAGTTGTAAAGCTCACTTTTGTCGATCGGCACCTTGTTCCACTCCGGGTTGAAGGAATTGACATCTGCGTACATGCGCTTAAAATTGTCAGGATTGGTGGCATTGACCATAAATTCGGCAATTTCTTCGTGAGTTGGCCAGACATCTTTCAGAAAAACCGGAGCGCCCTTTTCATCATGGCCGAGCGGTTCGGTCTCGAGGTCGATGTCGACTTTGCCTGCGATGGCGTAGGCAACCACCAATGGCGGCGAAGCCAGGTAATTGGCTTTCACCAGCGGATTGACGCGGCCTTCGAAGTTGCGATTGCCGCTCAGCACCGAGGCTGCGACGATATCCGATTCCTGCACCGCGGTCGCGACATGCTCGGGCAGCGGCCCGCTGTTGCCGATACACGTGGTGCAGCCGTAGCCGACGGTATGAAAACCGAGTTTTTCGAGATAGGGTGTCAGGCCGGACTGCTTGATATATTCCGTCACCACCCGCGAGCCCGGCGCAAAGCTGGTTTTGACATAGCCGGGCACTTTCAGTCCTTTTTCCACCGCCTTTTTCGCCAGCAAACCGGCGCCGATCAGCACAGAAGGATTGCTGGTGTTGGTGCAGCTCGTGATCGCGGCGATTACTACCGCGCCATGGCCGATCTTTTCGCTGTCCCCGTTCATCCGCACCGAGGCAGATTTTTTGAGCGCTTCGCCCTGCAAATTAAAGCCGCGCTTGTCGAACGGAGCCGTCAACGCAGCACCAAAGGCCTTCTTCATTTCGCCGACGCGCAGTCGGTCCTGCGGGCGTTTCGGCCCGGCCAAGCTTGGCTCGACCGTGCTGAGGTCAAGTTCCAGCGTGTCTGTGAATTCCGGTTCCGGCGAATCTTCGGTGTGGAACAGGCCCTGTGCCTTGGTATAGGCTTCGACCGCCTGCACCAGCTCTTCCGGACGGCCACTGCGGCGCATATAATTCAGGCTCTCTTCATCCATCGGGAAAAAGCCCATGGTCGCGCCATATTCCGGTGACATATTGGAGATGGTGGCGCGATCCGGCAAAGTCATTTTGCCGATGCCCGGGCCATAAAATTCCACGAATTTGCCGACCACGCCTTTTGCACGCAACATTTGTGTCACAGTGAGCGCCAAATCAGTCGCGGTAGCGCCGGAAGCCAGCTCGCCGGTGAGTTTGAAGCCCACAACCTGCGGCGCCAGCATATAAATCGGCTGGCCGAGCATGACTGCCTCTGCTTCGATGCCACCGACGCCCCAGCCGACGATGCCGAGACCGTTGATCATTGTGGTATGTGAATCGGTGCCCACCAGACTGTCCGGATAGAACACATTCTTGCCGTCTTCTTTTACAGAGAAAATGCCCTTGGCGAGATATTCGAGATTGACCTGATGCACGATGCCAACGCCAGGCGGCACAACCTGAAATTTTTCAAAGGCATTCTGGCCCCATTTTAAAAACTCGTAGCGCTCGCGGTTGCGGTCAAATTCGATTTCCATGTTGCGGGCCAGAGCATCGGCGCTGGCGAAACGATCAACTTGCACCGAGTGATCGACAACCAGGTCGGCCGGGATGAGCGGCTCGATTTTTTTGGGATCGCCGCCGAGACGCTGCATGGCAGAACGCATGGCTGCCAGGTCGACCAGTGCGGGCACGCCGGTAAAATCCTGCAGCACCACACGCGCCGGTTTAAATGGTATCTCGACCTGAGAACTGGCTTTGGCATCCCATTTCGCCAGGTTGGCGACGTCCTGTTCGCGCACCACGAAACCATCGCAATTGCGCAGCAACGATTCCAGCAGGACCTTAATCGAAAACGGCAGGCGCGAAATCTTGCCGAGCCCTTGTTCTTCCAGCTTGGCCAGTTGATAAAAATAAGCGCTGCCGGCCGGCGTCTGAAACGCCGTGCGGGCGCCGAATGTATTGGTTTTCTTTTGCATGTTTGCATCTCCTCACGGTTGGGCTATCGCATTTTAATGATTTATCTAACGTGAGTCCGGTATAAGCAAAACACCAAATTCTTCAGCCTGAGCGGAGTCGAAGGCGATGCGAAATCGAAGGCACTATGGAGCTCCAGTAATCCAAGCTCAAAGCTCTTCATGGTTCGACTGCGCTCACCATGAAGAGGACTCCCTATTCAGTCGAAAATTGCTTATATCGAGATCACGCTATTTGGCTCGTGTGCATACGCCAGTTGTATCGCTGATTTTGGCACAAATTGGCGAATTTTGCGCTCAAAAACAGCTTACAAAATAGAAAAGTTTGTTGAAGGTTGCAAGTTGAATCATGGAAAACATTCGGACCGGCGCAACACAGAAGCATGATTGATCCAGGTTGGAAATGCCTAACAAATTAGCCCATTCATTCACGGCCCGGCGAACATCCGCCTGACATCCCGCTCGAACCGTCGGTGCAGCTACCAATATCAATCCACCCGAACTTCATCGACAAAAAGCCAGGCCTTGCTGCCGGCGCCCGGGTGCCAGTCCGGGCACACGCCGACATTTTCGGCGCGGACGCGAATAAAGCGCGCCTGTTTGTCGAGCTGCGCGATTTCAAACTCCTGCACCTCCAACTCGGCATCGGAGGCCAGCTCACTTTGCGCCAAAATAGGCTCGTAGTTTTGGCCGTCCGCTGAAATTTCAATCGTGACCTGTTTGGGCCCGAAAATCCAGGCCGGAATATTTTGTAGAAAGCTCACCGCGACTTTTTGAATGGTTTTGACCTCGCCCAAATCGATCACCACATCCAGATCATCCTGCTCGAAGCCCAGCCAGCCACCCTGGCGAAATTTCAGTTGCCCAAGCTCGCCATCGACCAGCGCTTTGGCCCCACTTGCAGCGTAGCGCGAATGTGGCTGGGCGGCCAGCTCCACCGCAGCACCGACAGCCTGATGCGGGGCTGTTAGCTTGCGCGGCTCCGGTTTGCCCCATCTCGGCGCCGTCACATCCAGCTCATCACCGAGGCGTCGCATCTCGCCAGCCAGCACAGTCTGCACTTCCGCGCGTTTTGCCGCAAAATTCGGATTTTCAGCCAAATTGCTGGTTTCGAAAGGATCGTTGTTCAAATCAAAAAGCTGGGTCGTTTCCACATCATCGATTAGATATTTGATCATTTTCCAGCCATCCCGTGTTTGCACGCCGCGCTGAAAATTTTGATAGAGAAAAAAAGCATTTTCGCGCAGTGCTGCATTTTGATCGGCGATCACGCTGCGCAGACTCAGTCCCTGCGTCGTACCCGGATTGGGCAATCCGGCCAAGTCGCTCACGGTTGGAAAGATGTCGTACAGGTAGGCAAACTGATTGCGCCGGGTATTTTTCGGCAGGCCCGGCCCGGCAAAAATCAGCGGCACCCGCACGCTGTGATTGTAGAGATTTTGCTTGCCGAGCAAACCGTGCTGCCCGACCGCCAGCCCGTTATCCCCAGCCATAACGATGATGGTATTGTCTTTTTGACCGCTCGCTTCCAGCGCTTCCAAAATGCGTCCGATTTGGGCATCGACTTCGGTGATCATGGCGTAATAGGCAGCAATCTCCTTTCGAATTGCTTCCGGCGTGCGCGGCCAGGGCAGCAATTGTTCATCGCGCAGCCGCAGGTCGCCATTGTCGAATGGATGCTCAGCCATAAAATTTGCCGGCAGCGTAATTTGCTCCGGATCGTACCTTTGACTAAACTTTTCCGGCGCCATGCGCGGATCGTGCGGCGAAGTGAAGGAGACATAGGCAAAAAACGGCGCATCGTCTGCTTTTTGGCGCGCAAGAAAATCGATTGCGGCATCCGCGTACATCTCGCTGGAAAATTTCTCGGCAGCAAACTTCCGATCTTCAGGATATTCGCCATCGGGATCGAAATGGTTCAATAGCGGATGGGCATGCCCACCATCCTGCGGCCAGTGCATGCCGCCGAAAAAGATGTTGTCGCCAGCGCTGAAGGCTCCGGCAAAGGCAGCTCGACTGTGGTGCCATTTGCCAGTCGCAAAAGTCTGATAGCCGTGCTGCGCGAACCACTCCGGCATCAGCACATCATCGGGGCGGAAGTAGCTACCCGAGCGCACGATCCCGAAGGCATGTCGGCCAGTCAGCAGGCGCGCGCGGCTGGGCGCACACACCGCGCCATTGTAACCACCCATGATGTGCGCCTGGGTGAAGCTGACGCCTTCTGCAACCAACTTGTCCAGACTCGGTGTCTGAATTTCATCGTTGCCCAGAGCGTGGACGGTATCGAAGCGCTGGTCGTCGGTAAACAGGATGAGCACATTCGGGTGCTTTTGAGGCGACTGTTCGCATCCACCCACAAAACCGGCAAACAGTGCGGCCAAAATCAGGCAAACTATGCTTTTTGGTGAAGTCATTTTTTCTCCCACTTTTGACAGGATTGACATGATAAATCTGCAAAAATCCGTGTGTATCCGTGGCTACTAAAAAGCGGTGGCATCCCCAATCAGGCCATCAGTGACTTAAGGAGAATCCGTGGATTTCACGCTGTTTTTGCGCATGCGGGACATGGCGCGCAGGCTCAGCGCGATGCAGCCCGTCAACAAAATGCCGCCGCTCCAATAGGGCGCAGGCACGCCGAGGCGGTCGAAAAACCAGCCACCCCATGCCGGTCCAAAAACCCGCGCCAAACTCGCCAGCGATTGGTTGACACCGAGCACACCACCCTGCTCGCTTTTGCTGGTATTTTTGGAGATCAGGCTGTTGACGGTCGGGTTGGTCAGGCCGCTTCCCGCTGAAATCGTGCCAATAATGATGAGCAAAAAAGGCAGCGAGTGCAGATACGGCAGGATAAAAAAGCCCACAGCCTGCATGGTAATGCCGGTGGTCAGCAGCTTGCCCTCGCCGAACTTTTTCACCAGCGGACCGATGAGCACACCGTTTACCAGCGCCGCGATCACGCCGACATAGGTAAAAACCAGGCTGTTTTCCCAGGCTGTGTAGCCAAAATTGCGCTCGGTCATCAAAACAAAGGTCGTTTCCAGGTTGGCAAAAGCCAGCACCAGAATGAAAAATAGCACTAAAAACAGGCCGACTACCGGATGAAAAATAGCATGCGTAAATCGCTTCGGACTAAAATGTTGGTGCAATGGTATTCGATGAGACTGCACTCTGTCTTCCAGCGGCAGCGATTCCGGCAATAAAAAATAGGCTGCAATCGCATTGCAAAGCGCCAGGCCGCCGGCAAAAAAACCCGGCATGCCCAGTCCCCACAGACTCAAAAAGCCGCCCAGCGGTGGACCAAAAATAAAGCCCAATCCGAATGCCGCTCCGATCAAGCCCATGCCCTTGGCGCGTTCCTCCGTGGTAGTGACATCTGCGATGTAAGCCTGGGCGGTGGAGATGTTGGCAGTAAACGTGCCGGCGAGCAACCGGGCCAGAAACAGCAAAAACAGACTGGACGCTAAACCAAAAAGCACGAACGAAACACTGGTGCACAGCAGGCTCATCAAAATGATGGGCTTGCGGCCGACGCGATCGGAGAGCCGCCCCCAAATCGGCATGAACAGGAATTGCATCAACGAATACGATGCAGCCAGCAGGCCGATCATGAAGCCCGTCGCGCCAAGTGACTCCGCATAAATCGGCAGCACGGGGATGATCATGCCAAACCCGGTCAGATCGATAAAAATGGTGATAAAAATAATGGTGAGCGGTGCTCTTGTGGAGGTCTCTTTTGGGCTATTCAATTTGGCGATATCACTTTTCTGCAGAGGGTTTATCGTTCGCAAAAACGGCACGGATTTTATCAAATGCGATATTACGGCCGCAAATCAGCAGTGCAACGGTTTTGCCGCGGTAGTGTTTCTGTTGCTGCATGAAAGCCGCAACTGCCACACCGGCCGCTCCTTCTACCAGCCAGTTTTCTTCGGCCAGCATGTGCCGCATGGCATCGGCTATCGCATGCTCGGGAGTCAAGACATAGCGGTCAACGACTTCGCGGCAGAGCGCATACGTCACACTGTCCTTTTCGATGCCGCCAGCCGTGCCATCCGATAGCGTTGGCTGTTCGGGAAAATCGATGATCTCGCCGGCGCGAATAGATTCGTACATAACACGCGAATTCTCCGGCTGGCAGCCGACAACTTCGATCGCAGGGCTTTGCGCTTTTAAGTAGCTCCCAATCCCAGCGATCAAGCCACCGCCGCCAATCGACACGAAAACCGCGTCGAGCATCGGCGTTTGCCGGAGCAGCTCAACACCGATGCTGCCCTGGCCAGCGATGACATCCGAGTCATTGTATGGCGAAACATACGCGCAGCCAGTCTGCGCTGCGCTGCTGCGGGCAGCCTGCTCGGCCAGCACACAATTATCACCGACAATCTCGACATGGCCACCCAGTTGCCGGATGCGCGCAACCTTTGCAGACGAAGCGTCCTTCGCGACAAAAATGGCCGCCTTGCAACCGAGCAATTTTGCTGCGTAAGCCACCGCCATGCCATGGTTGCCGGACGAAGCGGCGACCACGCCTTTTGCACGCTGGCTTGCCTCCAGCGCCAGCATTTTGTTGATGGCGCCACGAAATTTGAACGAGCCGGCATGCTGGACATTTTCGAGCTTGAAATAGACTTGCGCACCGGATTTCGCGCTGAGTGTGTGGCTGTATTCCAGCGGTGTTTCGCGGATATAAACACGAATTCGCTGCTCTGCCTGTTCGATTTGCCTGGCAAAATCCTTCATTTGCGTTCGATCTCCGTCGCTGTATCGAAACTGCTTTGCTGATACAGCTTTTTCAAGGTGGACTGATTTCAAGAATTCCACAGCCGAAACTTTACTCAAAATCTGTCATGAATCCAACCGCTTTTTGACCACAATAGAGCAACTCAAATTTTTATACTACTTTTACCAGCAGCGATTTGCATGGATTAGGTTTGATATCAGGCGCTATCGTGTCGTTTTGTCTGAATATTGGATTCTATCGCGCAGCCGAGGCCGATGAAAGACTGCAAGATAAGAATTCTCAAATTGAAGGTGGAGGAGTTACCCACGCAAATCGACAGTGAGCCAAATAGTAATAACTCTGTGCAACCAAAAGATTGCAAGTGCATTATGATAACGCGTTGTGCGAATTGTTTTTGCGATAGCCCTTTTGGATAACCCATTGTTTTTATATAACTATAGAACCATTTTCTTTCAGGATGAATCTATTCGGCATCGTGAAGAAAATTCGCTAGATTCCGCGGAAACGTCAAAATAGATGCCTCCAGCATGACAATTTGGGCCATTTTGTGCTCATCAACGGCTTATTTCATTCGCACAACGGGCTTATGATATAAACTCACTATTTTTCTCATACACATTTTTAAAATTTTCAATATTTCATCAAACTTTTCCTATAATTTTCAGTCCTTAAAACAACGTCCGCTGACATCATCACAAAACGGGAACGCCATGCTGAAAAATTATCTCAAAATCGCGCTACGGAATTTTGTGCACCACAAACTCTATTCCGCCATCAATATCATCGGTCTTGCAATCGGCATCGCTTGCTGCATCTTAATCTTTTTATTTGTGCGCAACGAGCTCAGCTATGATCGTTTTCACGCCAATGCCGATCGCATTTACCGCGTGTACGTGACGGAAGCGCCGCCCGGACGCGATCCCTTCACCTACTCCGAAACACCCTGGCCGATGGCTCAAGCAATGGAATCGTCGTTCCCGGAAGTCGAGCGCGCTGTACGATTGGCGGTACGCAGAGACCTGGTGCGTTACGATAACAACACCTTTGCCGAGCGCACCCACCTGGCCGACAACGATTTTTTTGAATTCTTCGACTTCCCGCTGCTCGAAGGCGAGCCCGAAACGGTTCTGCAAAATCCCAGCTCAGTGGTGGTGACCAAGCGCATCGCGGAAAAATATTTCGGCAACCAGTCTGCGGTCGGACAGCAGCTTGCCATCAAGCTTGGCGACGGATTTTATGATTTTACCGTCAGTGGCGTTGCGCAAAATGTGCCGGAAAATTCCAGCATCCGCTTCGATGTAGTCCTCCCGTTCGAAAATGTGCTCAAATATGCCAGCGAACGTATAAGCACCGCCTGGTTCAATGTTTTTCTGGAAACTTATATTGAAACAACGCGGCCGCTCGCTCCCGATGAAATCGAAAGCAAGCTACAAACTGTGGTAAAAAACAACTACCCGGCTGAAGATGCGGAAATCGTCACGCTGCATTTGCAGCCGCTCACAGACATTCATACCAACCCCGATGTGCCGGCGGCGTTCGAGCCCAACAGTGACCCGGTGTATGCCTACATTCTCGCCGGCATTGCCGTGCTGGTGCTCACCATCGCCTGCATCAATTTTATGACGCTGGCGATTGGCCGATCGGCCGGACGCGCCCGTGAAGTCGGCGTGCGCAAGGTGCTGGGCGCGGGGCAGCAGCAGTTGATCCGGCAATTTTGGGGCGAAGCCGTTTTGATGAGCTTCGCGGCGCTGATTTTCGGCATCGTGCTGGCTTTTGGCGGACTGCCCTTTTTTAACAGCCTGGCGCAAAAAAATCTGACACTGACGTTCGATTCAGTCAACATCGCCATGTTTATCGGCCTGGCTTTGCTGGTGGGGATCATAGCAGGCAGCTACCCGGCGCTGGTGCTGGCGCGCATGCGGCCGGCGCTGGTGATGAAGGGCGAATCAGGGCTTGGCAGCGGCAAATTCTTTGGCCGCAGCCTGGTTCTGCTGCAATTTTCGTTTTCAATCTTTTTGGTCATCAGCACGCTAATCATGACAGATCAGTTGCATTTTATGCGCACAAAAGACTTGGGCTTCAACCGCGAGCAGGTGGTGGTGATCCGCAACAACAGCGCCCAGCAGCAAAGCAGCGACGTTTTACAGCGTTTCCACAACGCTGTGCGCAGCAATCCACACATTCTGGGCGTTGCCGGTTCGTCGAATACTTTCTCCGGCTTTTGGACCCGCATGGGTTTTCGGGACGGCAGTGACCAATTCCGGCAGTTCTATCAGCAAACCATCGATTATCATTATCTCGAATCGATGCAGATCGAGTTGGTTGCCGGACGTAATTTTTCGCCCGAATTCGGCGCCGATTCCAGCGAATCGATCCTGATCAATGAGGCGGCGGCAAAGTATTTCAACTGGGATGAGCCACTCGGCAAAAGTCTTCCCGGACGCGATTTCCCACCCCATCGCGTCATCGGCGTGGTCAAGGATTTCAATTTTCAATCACTGCAAAATGACATCGGGCCTTTGGTGCTGACCCTGGATCCGCTCACTATGCTGCGTGGCATCAACGATATCAATTCCGACACCTCGCCGCGCCAGCTCAACTTTATCAATGTCCGTATTGCACCCGCCGGGATTCCGGCGACGATGGATTTTTTAAAAGAAAACTGGCAGCACGTTTCAGACAACCAGCCGTTTAACTACTCCTTCCTGGATGCCGATGTCGAGCAGCAGTATCGCAACGAGGAGCGTATGGGACAAATCGTCAGCATTGCAGCGGGACTGGCGATTTTGATCGCTTGTCTGGGTTTGTTTGGACTGGCGGCTCTGACGGTGGCCAAACGCACCAAAGAGATCGGCATCCGCAAAGTATTGGGCGCGACCGTGCCGAATATCGTCACCATGCTGTCGGGCGACTTCACGCGGCTGGTGCTGCTGGCCAATCTGGTAGCCTGGCCAGTGGCGTTTTATGTCATGCACCGCTGGCTGCAGGATTTTGCCTATCGGGTCGGCATCGGCGTGGATAATTTTGTGCTGGCTGCCGGGCTGGCGGTGGTCATCGCCCTACTGACGGTAAGCTACCAGGCCATCCGCGCCGCGCTCTCCAACCCGGTCGACGCGATCAAGTATGAGTAGCATTGAAAGGGCTTGCGGCTTTACTCCAGCATGCAAGCCCGCTTTCTTTCCTCCCGATACGATCTGAGCCTGCCTTCCTCGATTTCTACAATTGACAAAATAGCATTTTATCCGTACATTCACCCTGTTTTGGCATAAAATTTTGTACATTTTTCGAATTGCAATGATAACACTCATAAATGATTCTTCGAGTTTGAGGCTTTTGTGCGCTTAAGTGAGATTACGCTCCCCATCAAAGATGATTTGGATGCCTTTGAGAAACAGTTCAAAAGCCTGCTGAAATCGGATGTTTTCCTGATCGACAAAGTCATCGGCTATTTTATCGCCCGCAAAGGCAAACGGCTCCGCCCCATCATGTCGCTGCTGGTCAGCCGGCTGAATGGCAAAACCCCATCCATCAAACGCTACAGCGCCGCCGCGATTGTCGAGTTGATGCACACTGCCTCGCTGATGCACGACGATGTGGTCGATGACAGCTACAAACGTCGCGGCTTCCCATCGATCAACTCGATCTGGAAAAACAAGGTGTCGGTGCTGACGGGCGATTACATGTTTTCGAAGGTGCTGGTCGCGATGTTCGATATACGCGATTTTCATGCCTACGATATCGTCTCGACCACGGCGCAGCGCATGAGCCAGGGCGAGCTCTTACAGCTCGAGCGCAGCCACGATTACTGGATGGAAGAGGAGATTTACTACCGGCTGATCGGCGATAAAACCGCTTCGCTGATTTCAGCGGCGTGCCAGCTTGGGGCTGTAGTTTCGCAGTCAAGCGAGGACGAAATCCAGGCAATGGCGCGTTTCGGTGAGAATGTCGGGCTGGCGTTTCAAATCCGTGACGATCTGCTCGATTTGCTCGGTGTGGAAAAAGTAACCGGCAAGCCCATCGGCAATGATTTGCGCGAAAACAAGATTACTTTGCCGCTGCTGCATGCGCTCAAGCAGGCCGAAAAACGTGACGCCAAGCGCATCATCAAAATGATGAAAAAGGGTTTGCGCAACAACAACATCAGCACAGTGGTCGATTTTATAAAAGAAAATGGCGGCGTGGACTACGCCACATCCAGAGCCAATGCCATGCAACGTGACGCCCTGCGCGAGCTCGAGCGCTACTCTGATTCCAGATACAAGCAGGTTTTGACACGGCTGGTTGAGTTCATCACCACGCGGGAACATTGATGCACCACGGCTCTTTACGATACCAAACAATTGCATTGCTCGCTGCTGTTCTTTGCTATTTCAGCGCTTGTGACCAACCGGAATTTGAGGTCGCGCAAGGCCAAAAAATTCTGATGGACACCTTCGTATCAGTCCGCATTTTCCTGCCGGGTGGACAAGACAAGGCACCCGCTGAAGCTGCAATTGCCGACTCCTGGCACGAGATGGCGCGGCTGGACACCATGCTCTCCAGCTATCGCGATGACAATGAGATGGCCAGGGTGAACCGCGCTGCGCATGCAGGTCCAGCGGCGCTTTCGCAGGAGTTGTTGGCTATTCTGAAACGATCGCTTGAACTTTCCGGGCAAACTGCTGGCGCTTTCGATGTCACGGTGGGTGAGTTGACGCACTTGTGGGGATTTGGCCGCAAACCGGCGATGCCTGCTTCGGAGCAAATTGCACAGGCTTTAAGCGGTGTTGGATTTCGTTTTTTGCAATTGGACACGATAGGCTCTACTATACAGTTTAGCCGTGAAAACACTGAGCTCGATCTCGGTGGCATCGCGAAAGGCGCGATCATCGACGCGGCCTTCGGAATTTTGAAGGACGCCGGTTTTGATGATTTCCTGATCGATGCCGGCGGCGACTTGCGGATGTCAGCCAGCACACTGACGGCCGGCAAACGCAATGTGTGGGTGACGCACCCGCGCAAACAGGGTGAATTTTTTGCACGCTTTGAGCTCGATAACGGCGCTGTCGCCACCACCGGCGACTACGAGCGTTTTTTTTATGAAGAAGGAAAAAAATATCACCACATCATCGATCCTGCAACTGGGTTTCCATCTCATCAGGCTGTGAGCACAACTGTGATCGCCAATGACGCGATGACAGCGGATGCGCTTGCAACCGCATTCTTCATTCTCGGGCCACAAAAAGCCATCGCCATCGCCGAGCAGCTTGCTGGCGTAGAAGCGATGGTGGTTTTTGAAAATGGCCAACACCTCGAGGCACTGGCAACCAAAAATTTAGCCCCTAAAATTCAATTTCTCGATACTGATGCAAAGGATAAAAATAGCGATACTGAAAATTAGTGTCCAAATGCTGATTTTGCATGCTGAAGTCAACATCGCTCCGATTTGAAACGTTTTTGGTATTTGGTTTTTTGCTACCCACGGCATTGCCGATGGCAAATCGCCAAGTGCTAAACTGCGCACTTGAGGTGCGATGCATAACAGCAAATCCAAACAAGCCAGATGCTTGAAACTCGCTATGGATTACCTATTTCATCATGAACGACATCTTAGTTAACGAAAGGAAAAATTATGCCACGTACGTTGGTCACCGGTGGCGCCGGTTTTCTCGGCTCACACCTCTGTGAATACCTGTTGGCAAAAGGTCATGAGGTTGTTGCCATCGATAATTTGTCGACAGGCTCTATTTCGAATATAGAACACTTACAAGGCCAAAACTTCCGCTTCATCAAAAACGACGTTACCGAGTACATCTATCTCGATGGTGATATCGATTACATTTTGCATTTTGCTTCGCCGGCCAGCCCGATGGACTATCTGCAGTTGCCGATTCAGACCATGAAAGTCGGCGCGATGGGTACGCACAAGGCGCTTGGCCTGGCGCTGGCCAAAGGCGCGACTTTTCTGCTGGCCAGCACTTCGGAAGTCTATGGCGATCCATTGGAGCATCCACAGCGGGAAGATTATTGGGGCCATGTTAATCCGGTTGGCCCACGCGGTGTCTATGACGAAGCCAAGCGCTTTGCTGAAGCATTGACCATGGCATATCATCGCTACCACGGCGTCGACACCAAAATTGTGCGCATTTTCAACACCTACGGCCCGCGTATGCGCCCAAATGATGGACGTGCGATCCCGGCTTTCATTCCGCAGGCCTTGCGCGGCGAGGCGCTCACTGTTTTCGGCGACGGCTCCCAAACCCGCAGCTTCTGCTACGTCGATGACTTGATCGAGGGCATTCACAGTTTGCTGGTTTCGGATTATCACGAACCGGTGAACATCGGCAATCCGACGGAAATGACCATCAAGGAGCTGGCTGAAGCGATCATCAGCGCGATTGGCAGTTCGAGCAAGGTCGTGTACAATCCATTGCCGCAGGATGATCCAAAAATCCGCCAGCCCAACATCACGCGCGCCACAGAGATTCTGAAATGGCAACCCCGATACACGCTGCAGGAAGGGCTCGCAAAGACCATCGACTGGTTCAAGCAATTGCCGGAATTTAAAGCATTGGCAGGCGCGAATCGCTGATGAACAGCCGGACGCCGCAACGCATCCTGCTCATCCGTTTGAGCTCGATCGGCGACATCGTGCTCACCACGCCGCTGGTGCGTCTGCTGCGCAAACGATTTCCCGACTGCGAAATCGACTATCTGACCAAATCGCGTTTTAAAGAGCTGATTTGCCACCATCCGGAGCTTTCGCGTGTGCTGGAATTTCCTGATCATGGCAGATCAGCCGATTTGGCCCACATGCGTAAAATGATTCGGGCTCGCCGGTACGATCTGATTCTTGATTTGCACAAAAACCTGCGTTCGCTGTTTCTAACCGCCTTGCAAAACAACGGCACAATTCGGAGGCTGAAGAAATACGGATTTCGGCGTTTCTTGCTGGTTAAAACCGGCATCAATCTCTATGGACATATCGTTCCGGTTTACAAGCGCTATCTTGACGTTGCAGGCCAATTGGGCATAGAGAACGACCAGCTTGGCACGGAGCTTTACCTGCCGGACGAAACAGTCGTCAACGTCCGCGAGCAGATCCTGCAGGAGGGCTCAGAACAGCAAAAGATCATTGCTTTAGCGCCCGGTGCCGGCTTTGCGACCAAACGCTGGCCGGTCGAGCGTTTCCGCGCTCTTGCCGGCCAAATCCTGGCGCACGGCTACCGCTGTTGTGTTGTCGGCGATCAAAACGATCGTGAACTGGCGAGGCAGATTTGCGACGGCAATCCCGGGTGCATCGATTTAACTGGCAAGCTGAGCTTACTGGAAACTGCAGCCGTGTTGGCGCTGTCGGAAAAAGTAGTCTGCAATGATAGCGGCGTGATGCATATTGCGGAGGCTGTTGGCACGCCTGTGGTCGCCATGTTCGGCTCGACGGTACGGGAGCTGGGGTTTTTCCCGCTGCGGCCACAAAGCCGCGTGATCGAAAATCGCGATATCCGCTGCAGGCCGTGCTCGCATGTCGGCAGACATCACTGTCCGCGCGGACATTTCGATTGCATGCGCACGCTCGCGACGGAGCGTATCGCCTCGGCGCTTTTTGAAGCGGGTAAGCGCTGAGCATGCTGCGAGGAGCGCAAAGCTTGCTTTGCGTAATCGATCTTGTGCAAGGCAAGCCTTGTAGTCCTTGTGGGAGACATTCGGGTTTCGATTAGGGAAATTTGTAAAGGAGGGTTATCATTTCATTGCAAGCAAAAAAGATCGCACATCTTGCTGCTGAAGCTGCGCTGAACAAGAAAGCAGAAGATATTCAAATTTTCGATCTGCAATCTTTGAGCACGGTTACTGATTTTTTTGTAATTTGCACCGGTAACACCGATGTGCATGTCAAATCGATTTTTCAGGAAGTCGACAAAGAGCTGGCTGAGCAAGGCGTAGATCCATACCATACCGAGGGCATTGAGCTTGGCCGCTGGATTCTGCTCGATTATGTCGATGTCGTCGTTCATATTTTCCAGCCAGCCATCCGCGAATTTTACGGATTGGAACGATTATGGGGTGATGCAAAAATTGAAGAGGTCAAGGATGAACAGGTTGAAGCCTGATATATACATCAAAGATGAAGTTGCCGCAGCATTGAAAAAGGCATTCGACGTCGAACCGGATATTGTGATTGAGCGCCCCCGCCAGGAAGCTTTTGGCGATTTCGCCACCACGGTTGCGCTCGGCCTGGCCAAAGTGTTGAAAATGGCGCCACGCAAAATCGCGGAAGCGTTGGTGGAAAATATTGTCGATGCCGACCAATTGATCGAAAAAATGAGCATCGATGGACCCGGCTATATCAACTTTACTCTCAGCAACCACTATTGGCAAAGCGTTCTGCGCGGCATCATCGAAGCCGGCCCGGCATTTGGCGAGGATACGATCGGCCAAAATGAAAAGCGTCAAATCGAATTCGTATCTGCGAATCCGACCGGCCCGCTCAATGTCGTGTCTGCCCGCGCAGCTGCTGTCGGCGACGTGTTGGTGAGCCTGCTGCAAAAAATCGGCTTTGCCGCCGAGCGCGAATTTTACATAAACGATGCTGGCAGGCAAGTGCGTCTGCTCGGTGCTTCCGTGAGCGCGCGCTACATGGCGCTGTTCGACCGCAACGAAGCGATGCCGGAAGATGGCTACCAGGGCGACTACATCATCGAACTGGCCCAGGAAATCAAAGATGCACATGGCGATCAATTTGTGGCATTATCGCACGAGCAACGCGTCGAACAACTCAAAGGGATTGCCCTGGCAACCATGATCGGCAAGCAGAAAAAAGCCATGCAGGACTACCATGTGAACTACGAGCGCTGGTTCCACGAGAGCGAATTGCGCGACCAGAACATGCACATGGAAGCACTGGAACGTTTGCACAAAAAGGATTTGGTGTACGAAAAAGACGGCGCAACCTGGTTCAACTCATCTGCTTTCGGCGATGAGAAAGATCGCGTACTGATTACCAGCGACGGCGAGCCAACTTATTTTTTGGTCGACATCTCTTATCATGAAAACAAATTCGACCGCGGCTTCAAATGGCTGCTCGACCTGTGGGGGCCGGATCATCATGGCTACATTCCGCGCATGTCGGCAGCGATGCAAGCACTCGGCCACCCTGAAGGCAGTTTTCAGGTCAAAATTATCCAGCAGGTCAACATGTTGCGCGCTGGTGAAGTGGTCAAAATGAGCAAGCGGGCAGGCAATATCATCGAAATGGCTGAGGTCGTCAACGAAGTCGGCGTCGATGCTGCGCGCTTCTTTTTCATCATGCGCAGGCTGGATTCACCTCTCGATTTCGATATTGATTTGGCCAAAAAACAGACCGATGAAAATCCGGTTTATTATGTGCAGTATGCGCACGCGCGCTTGTACAATATCCTGGAATTTGCCCGCACCCAAAACATCGCACTCGATCATAGCCAGGATATTGCGATGCTGACGGCCAAAGAAGAAATTGCGCTGATCAAAAAGCTGGGCGAATACCCGGATGTGCTGCAAAAGGCAGCGCTGTTGCTCGAGCCACACCGTATCACCACCTATTTGATGGAGTTGGCGAGCACCTTCCACAGCTTTTATCAAAACAACCGCGTAGTCAGCGACGACAAAGCGCTCAGCCAGGCACGCCTGATTTTGGTGGATGGCACGCGTGTGGTGATCAAAAATGCGCTCGACCTGCTGAAAATCAGCGCACCGGAGCGGATGTAAGCAGCTTGAAACTGCAAACTTTAAGATTTCACGCAAAGTAGGCGAGGCGCAAAGACTACGCGCAGAAAAAGCTTTGCGCAATCTCCGCATCCTCGCCACTTTGCGTGCTTCTTTGGTCCAAACGCTGCTACTTTAACGAGAATTCGAATACAAACGATACACATCACTGAATGAACTTCCCACGAAAGGATTAGCATGGATTTATTGGTTGTCGGCTCGATCGGCTTTGACTCAATCGAAACGCCTCACGGCAAAACCGAAAAACAACTGGGTGGTACGGCAGTATTCTGCTCCGTCGCAGCCAGCTATTTTACCAAAGTCGGCATGGTCGCAACCGTCGGCAGCGATTTCCCGGAACATCACGTCGATTTTTTGAAGAGCAAAAATGTCGATCTGACCGGCTTGACCAAGCTCGATGGTGAGACCTTTCACTGGGGTGCACGCTATCATCATAATATGAACCGCCGCGACACGCTGTTCACGCATCTCAATGTTTTCGAGCAATTTTCACCCGAAATTCCGCAAGCTTACCGCGACACGCCGTTTCTTTTTCTCGGCAATATCGCCCCGAGCCTGCAGATGCATGTGCTCGATCAGATGACCGCACCGAAGATTGTCGCGCTCGATACCATGAATTTTTGGATCGAAGGTACACCGGATGATTTGGCGAAGGTGTTGCGCAAAACCAAAGTTTTACTGGTGAACGATGAAGAAGCAGCACAATTGACTGGCGAAGGCAATCAACTGAAGGCAGCCAAGGCCATCAACAAAATGGGGCCAGAGATTGTCATCATCAAAAAAGGCGAGCATGGTGCAGCGATGATCCACGACAATGAGTACTTTTATGCGCCGGCCTTCCCGCTCGATCAGGTCAGCGACCCGACTGGCGCAGGTGATACTTTTGCCGGCGGTTTCATGGGCTATTTGGCCAAAGCAAGTCGCATCGACAAAGGCACCCTGCGGCGCGCGATGGTTTTTGGCAGCGCAATGGCCAGTTTTGCCGTGGAGAATTTTTCTGTGGAGCGATTGCGTCATTTGGTATCCGACGAGATCGACCAGCGTTTCGACGCCTTCCATGAAATGGTGAGTTTTGAGAGAGAATAATATGGCAGTGGTGACCGATTTCATCGAACGCAAAACCAGCGGTTTCAACGACATGCACGACCTGACAGCCGACGTAGCAGCAGCAGTACAGAAAAGCGGCCTGCGCGATGGCACGGCGACGGTCTTCGCGCCCGGCTCAACCGCTGGTATCACCACCATCGAGTTCGAGCCCGGCCTGAAGCGCGATCTACCGGAGTTTTTCGAGAAGCTGGCGCCGCAAAACAAAACCTATCATCACGACCAAACCTGGCACGATGGCAATGGCTTTTCGCATGTGCGGGCGGCACTGCTCGGTCCCTCACTGGTGGTGCCATTCAGCGATAGCCAGCTCCTGCTCGGCACCTGGCAGCAAATCACCCTGATCGACTTCGACAACCGCCCCCGCCAGCGCCGCATTGTCGTGCAGATCATCGGGGAATAATCAAACCAATCACTTCTCGCCTTTTGCCTCAAGCGCGCGCATGCTGATCCACAACTCGTCGTCGGCAATGGTTTCTGAATAATCATAAGCAATGCTGGTAGGATAGCCATAGCGCGGATGGTATTCGACTTCCAGTTTGGCAAGCGGCACTTCGCGCTCCATTTCCTGCTCGAGCCAGTCAAAAACCTGATCAACAGTTTGAAAATATTGGAGTTGGTTGGCGGGCACATCGTTGCCATTTTCCACTTCGACGCCGGCAACGATTTTGCCGTTTTCGACAGTCAATTTCACAAAGCCATGAGGGCCGATGCAGAAACAGACGCGCTGCTGCTCTATAGTGTAATTGTTGAGTTTATAGGCTTGCCAGCGAGCGCGCGGTTCAGTGAGCGAGCTGAAATCGAGATCAAGCGGCGAGACGGTGTGTCGACAGGAAAACAATAAGGCGAGCAGGCTGAGAAGCAAGATCGGTTTTAGAATTTTCATTTGGCGTTTCCCTTGTTTGAGGCAATCGGTGTACAATATCTGGCTGCCATTTAAAAAAATTAGCTACTGATTGATACCGATTGATGTGGATATTACAGCGGTGCTGAAACGATTTTTTAAAAATAGAATCTGTGAATATCCGTGTTTATCAGTGGTGAAAAATCGATCCATACCGTTGCTTTTTCAACAATAGTGCCAAATCGATCCGTCGCCTGGAATCGGTATTTGCAGTATTTTCTGATTCAAAAAATTGAATACAATTTCAAAAATCAGGTTCCTGCTATCGTTCACTTCGCCAGATAGCCACCATCCACCAGCAGATCACTGCCGGTCATAAACGAGGCGTCATCACTGGCCAGGAAGGCTGTAGCCGCTGCCACTTCTTCGGGACGGCCCTGCCGGCCGAGCAAATGCATTTCCGAAGCACGCCGATCTTCTTCATCGATATCCAGCCCCAATTTTTTGCAGGAATTGACGAAGGCTGAAGTATAAATATAGCCTGGACACAGGCTGTTAACACGAATATTGAACGGCGCCAAATCCTGGGCCCAGCACTTGGTCAGACCGCGAATGGCGAACTTGGTGGCATTGTAAGTGGCAAAATTGGCCTGACCGACAAAACCACTGACCGATGAAAAATTGATGATACTGCCCTGCCCCGCAGCTTTCATTTGCGGTACCACATGCTTGGCAACCAGCGAAGTACCCATCACATTGACACGCAGAATCGCATCCCAATCTTCCGGGGCGGCATCGATGCTTTTGAAGACGAAATGCGCGGCCGTGTTCACCAGAATCGTGACCAGGCCAAAGCGGTTTTTAACTTGCTCACAGGCCTGCCTGATCTGCTTTTCATCGCCGATATCGACTTGAAAATAAGCACAGCCAATTTTGCCGGCGCGTTTGTCGTCATCGCTTTTGAGATCGAACAACGCCACATTGCAGCCTTCTTCCTGGAGCCGGATGGCGCTGGCATAGCCCAGATCGCCCAGCCCACCGGTAACAATCGCGGTTTTGCCTTTTAGGCCTTTCATATCGATTTTTCCTTAAGTTTTAACCGCCGAGTACGCGGTGAACGCAGAGATTTCCTTGGTATTTCTCGGCGAATTCAGCGATCTCCGCGGTGAATATTTCTTTTATTCCACCACCGCCACGGCACGAATCGGTGAGCCATCACGGCCTTTGATATTCATCGGGAAGCCGATAAAAGTAAACTGCTCAGGCAGTTTGTTCAATTGGGTCAGGCCCTCTACAATCACAATTTCCACGTCATCTTTGAGCAAAATCAAATGGCATTCTTTCCAGTCCGTGCTCGGAGTCGGCGTATCCATGCCGAGCATGCCGATTTTGCGGTCTGCGATCCACTGCGCGGCTTCCAGAGTCAAGGTCGGGAAATCAGAGAAGAACTCCGGCGTGCCGAAAGCGCGATCCCAGCCGGTGCGATAAATGATTTTCGCGCCGGGCTGGAATTTCTCAGCATGAGGCTCAAACATCTCGACGGTCAGCGGCGTTTTGGCTTCGAGATGGCTGCCGGGCGCGAGATCGACCAGGCTGGCCGGGCCGTAGAATTGTTCAAGCCGCATCTGGTCGAGGGTTTTGCCGTCGTTGTAAAAATGGAATGGTGCATCGAGATGCGTGCCCTGATGTGTGCTCATGCTGATAGCTGTGATGTTATAGCCGATCGATTCGACGGTGTTGTGCACCACAATGCTGAGTTTGGGATCGAATGGAAAATTAAGCTGGCCATGTTCCAGCGGATGCGACAGGTCGATAAGTTTCATTTTTGGTTCCTTTTCATTTTTCAAAGGTGTTTTCATGTCGGTAGGGACGAGCCGGAGGTTCTCCCCTGCAAGCGTCAAAAGAATTTCGGCTGCGATAATTTATCGTCAAGGCAGCAACACGGCTTTGATATCATCACCTTTGGCGGCCAGCATACGATGGAATGCTTCCACACCCTGCGATAGCGGAAAGCGCTGCACCCAGCTTTGCACTTCAACCATGCCGGTCGCCATCAGCCGGACTGCTTCTTTTAGTTCATTTAAGGTCGCCGCATACGAGCCGAAAACCAGCTTTTCCGGCAGCGTGATATCATACGTTGCCAGCGACATGTCGTTTTCGTGCAGGCCGATCCACACAACAGCACCGCCCGGGCGGGTGATATCCAGCGAAATACGCTTTGACGACGCGGAACCGGCTGCATCGATCACCACATCGGCGCCTTCGCCATCCGTCCACGCCGCGACCGACTCGCCCAGATTTTGTGTTTTACCTTGAACCAGCGCGCTAGCTCCAAGCTCTCGCGCTGCGCATATCCGCTCGGTGATAAAATCTGTAACCAGCACTTCGGCACCAAGCAAGACCTGCGCTGCCTGCTGGCACATCAATCCAATCGGACCGGCCCCGATTACGACGACCTTTTGTGGCCGCAGGTGTCGCACCAAATTGACGACGTGCACGCCATTCGCAAGCGGTTCAGCCAGACAGGCTGCTTCGGCTGGCAGGTTTTCTGGCCAGGCAATCAGGCAATTTGCCGGCACATTGACATATTCAGCAAAGGCCCCGGCGCGATGCATGCCAAAGATCTGCCGGCGTTCGCACAGGTGGGTATTGCCACGCAGGCAGGGTTTGCAGCTTCCGCAAGTCGCGACCGAATTGCTAATCAGGCGGGTGCCGGGCTCAATCCCATTTACAGCGGTGCCGACATCAGCCACTATCCCGCAAAATTCATGGCCCATCACACGCGGGGGTTTGCGGCGCGGGCTGTGATTTTTAAAGCCTTCCAGTTCGCTGCCGCAAATGCCGCAAGCAGCCACTTTCAACAATACTTCATCTGCCGCCAATTCCGGGATTGGCATTTCCACGAGTTCAAGTTGTTCCCAAGCGGGATAATGCAGCGCTTGCATCGAGTTTCCTTGTTCTGGATTGAGATATTTTTGCATAATCGCAAATACAGCGTGCAAAATCTTTGCATAAAAAGCAGAAGTAAAATCGCGATTTGATGAAACAAATCCAACTTTTTCAAACGAAGTTGTATATCAAATCAAAGATTTTAAAATTTTAACTGAAAAAATGTGAACATTCGTGCGATTCTGTTCGTGCTTCTGCAGCAATACGCATTATCTTTGTGCATCTTATCGGGCCATAATTTTGCCGGCTGTGAATAAAGTTTGGTATCCACGGAGCCTCTCCGAATATCTCTGCACGTTTTACTCAAATCACGATTAGCCCGAAAAATCAAAGAGCATTACATTTTAACTTTAAAGTTTCAGCACAAACGCAGGACGTTTAAAAAGGAAAGGTCATCATGGCTCAAAAAATTTATTCATTGCAGATTGGCATCAACGATTATGATGACGAAGTGGGTAAACTAAAAGGGTGTGTCAACGATGTCCATCGCTTCACGGACTATCTCAAATCCTCATTTGGCGAAAAGAATTTAGCCATTGAGCGCTTTTTCAACGAGGATGCGACCTATAAAAACGTGGTTGGTGCATTCAAAAACCATCTCACCAAGGCAAAAAAAGGCGATGTTGCTCTGGTGCAGTACAGCGGTCATGGTGCGCAATGGGCATCGGCACCGGAATTTCACGAATTTTTCCCGGATGGCCGCGACGAAGGCCTGGTGCTGATCGACAGCCGGCGGGCAGGCGGTTTTGACCTGGCCGATAAAGAGCTGGCAGTCCTGCTCAACGACATCGCCAAAAACGATCCACATCTGGTGCTGATTCTTGACTGCTGTCACTCCGGCTCCGGCACGCGCGGCGTCGATGATTTCATCAACCGCACAGCCCGCCGCAGCAAGCACGAACGCGATGATGTGCGGCCAATCGAGAGCTACCTCGACGGCTATTACAAAAAGCTCAAAAAGACCGAGTGGGCCATTCCGACCAGCCCGCACATGCTGCTGGCCGCTTGCGAGCGCACCCAACAGGCATGGGAACGCAAAGATAACAGCGGCGTGTTCACCTCGGCAATGATGGATGTGCTGGAAAAATCTGGCAGCAACATTTCATATGCCGATCTTTTTGTGCGCTCTCGCCACGCTGTGCGCCGCTATGCTGATGATCAAAATCCGCAGTTCGAAGCGGTTGGCAATTTCGATGCCTATAGTGGCTTTTTAGGACAGGATGTCTCTGTGCAGCGCCGGCGCTATTTTATCTACTATGACACCGATAAATGGGTAGTTGATTTTGGTGCGTTGCATGGCGCGCCCACCGAACTCGATTTTGCCGCCATGCCGGCCACACAAAAAGGGACAGCGCAGAAAGCCAAGCACGTCGAATTTGCCATTTACAACAAAGACGATCAGTCAAAAAAGCTCGGGCATGCCACCACCAAGCTGATCGGAACCCAGCGCAGCGAGTTGGAGCTGGACTTTGAGCCCAGCCTGCGGGAAACCTATTTTGGAGAAATCACCACCCTGCCCGTCACACCGATACCTGTTCTACTTGAAGGTGAAGACGAAGGTGTTAAAATTTTGCGGAAGGCACTCGATCCGCAGCTCGGTATCACCCTGATCGATGATCCGGCACAGGCGGCAGCGGCGCAGTATCAACTGATTGCCCAAAAGCAGCAGTTTCTGTTCAAAAACTGCGAAACTGGTGCGCTGATTCAGGGCATTGATGGCTATTCCGAGCCCAATGCCAAACAGCTTTTCGGCATTGTCAAGCAGGTCGTGCACTGGGAGCGCACGATCAAACTGCAAAATCACAACACTCAGCTCGACCAGTCCGCAGTGGATTTCCAGTTTTTTGAATTGCTCGATGACGGCAAGGAATTCGCCTACACCGGCGATGCTGTCACCCTCGATTATGTCAAATCCGGCAATGATTGGAAAAAAATCCGCTTCAAAATGAAGGCGCGCAACCAAACCGACGAGCCGTTATATTTCACCCTGGCCTATTTTTCGCGCAAATACGGTATCAGCATTCTCAAAAATGAGCCGGTGCAGCCTGCCAAATCCGGCGAGTGGGTGACGCTGTTCGGCGAAAGTCCGAAGCACGCTCTTGGCCTGCGGGATGATGCCGACGAGTCACTCGACACCTTTAAGCTGTTTGTCAGCCGCTCCCAGGTCGATGATTTCCTGCTGATGCAAAAAGAAATCAAAATGGGCAAAATCCTGCCCACCACCCGCGATTTGTTCGGCGATGATGACGAAGACGAACAGGGCAAGCATGAGGACGATTGGTTCACCAAAACCATCCGCGTGCAGGTTGTGCGGCAGCTCGAAAAAGTCAGCAACCGCGACACGGCGATTGCCGGTGGCAAAATCAAAATCAAAGCCCACCCGGCCATGCAGGCCGATTTGAGCCTGACCAGCGCCAGGACCGGCACCCGCAGTGCCGGTGGTGGCAGCGAAATCTACCGCGCGCTCGAACGCGGCGCCGGCATGCAACTCGCCAATCTGGGTGGCGATGATGAAGCGGTCCTCGAACTCAATAATATCGAAAATGACGACGCCTTGCGGCGGAATCCGCTCGAGCTGGAAATGGATATTCCCCTGGAAGCAGATGAAGAGATTCTGCCTATCGTGTTCGATGGTGAGCATTTTGTACTGGGCGGCGAATCGATGAAAGATGAGCATGGCACCACCCACATCAGCATCGACAACATTCCGGAATCAAGCGAGCCACAGAATCGCCGCAGTGTGGGCAAAGCGCTGAAGATGTACTTTTTCAAAACCTATTTAAAACATGATGACGTCAACCAGTTGCGCTGGGTGGAATACCACAACGACGGCTCATTCGAACGTCACAAAAACGGCGTAAAAGAAAAAGTCAGTGCAGCGAAAAAAGTGCTGCTTTTGGTGCACGGCATTATCGGCGACACCAAAAACATCGCCACCGGTATCCGCATGATTGAGGATAAAGATGGCAAGACCCTCGACCAGCATTTCGACCTGGTGCTGACCTACGATTACGAAAATCTCAGCACACCAATCGAAGACACGGCGGCCAAACTAAAAGAGCAGTTGGAGCTTACCGGGCTAAAAGATGGTGACGGCAAGGAGTTGACGATTCTGGCGCATTCAATGGGTGGGTTGGTATCACGCTGGTTCGTCGAACAGGATGGCGGCAACAAAGTCGTCGACCATCTGGTACTGTGCGGTACGCCGAACAACGGCTCACCCTTTGGCAAAATCGATTTCAGCCGCAAAATTATCAGCATGCTGACGACAGTGGCACTCAACACATTTCCAGCCTTTGCGCCGGTTGGCGGCGTGATTCTGGCTGTCATGAACCGCTCTAAAAAAGTCACGCCGACGCTGGAGCAAATGAATGAGTCTTCGAGCTTTATGAAAAAACTCAATACCAGCAGCGATCCGGGTATTCCCTATTCCATTCTTGCTGGCAACATCAATTCCTATAATGAGCCTTCGGATCAACTCTTTCCAAAGCTTATCGCGAAAGCAGGCAAAGGCTCGGTGCTCGAGACCGTTTTCGGCACCCAAGCACATGACATTGCGGTAAATCTTTCCAGCATCAAAAGTGTCGATGATGCGCGCAAACCGGCGCCCCAAAAGCAGGAGGTCGGTTGCCATCACTTGAATTATTTCAGCTCGGAGGCAGGGATTACAGCGTTGAAAACCATCTTTGGCGCTTAGCGAACGTATCCATAATCCAATTTGGCATCCGAGTTACTTTAACTAAAAGCAAGGAGAGCGAGATGGAAATTGCTTTGATCACCGTCGTTGTGATGTTTGTGGGGGCATGGTACATCAGCCGCAAAAGTAAGGCAGGCAAAGGCGATGCCTCTTCTGCGGACGATGCTGGCGACAGCGGGGATGAGCAATGAGCAATGAGCAATGAGCAATGAGCAATGAGCAATGAGCAATGAGCAATGAGCAATGAGCAATGAGCAATGAGCAATGAGCAATGAGCAATGAGCAATGAGCAATGAGCAATGAGCAATGAGCAATGAGCAATGAGCAATGAGCAATGAGCAATGAGCAATGAATGAGCAATGAGCAATGAGCAATGAGCAATGAGCAATGAGCAATGAGCAATGAGCAATGAGCAATGAGCAATGAGCAATGAGCAATGAGCAATGAGCAATGAGCAATGAGCAATGAGCAATGAGCAATGAGCAATGAGCAATGAGCAATGAGCAATGAGCAATGAGCAATGAGCAATGAGCAATGAGCAATGAGCAATGAGCAATGAGCAATGAGCAATGAGCAATGAAAGATAATCCGTTTTATTGAAAAGTAAAGGAGTGGATTTGGGAAGTCGGGGGAACGTTGTTCATAAAAAGGCTTATGCTTTTGCGGTTCGAATTGTGAAGGTTAACCGATATTTGGCTAAAGAGAAACGGGAGTATATTCTATCGAAGCAACTTCTTAAATGAGGCACATCTATCGGTGCAATCTCGAAGGCTGATTTTTCAAGTAAAATTTCAATTGCCTACAAGGAATGTCTCGAGACAAAATACTGGCTGTCCTTGTTGAAAGACACAGATTTCATTGATGAAAAAATGTACAAAAGCATTTTTAACGAAGCAGACGAAATTGCCAAAATCCTGTTTTCCATTCTCAAAACAACGAGGCTCAACAAACAATGATCGATAGACAATGAACAATCTTTCTCTCTCATTGATCATCGGTCATTGACCATTGTTATTCATCATTGGGAATTGAAATGAACGAAGTGAATGCAAAACCCGTCATTTTTCTTGCCTTCGCGCAGGATCGTGAAGACAAAGTCGGTTATCTGCGCAATTTGCCGACTGAGTTGGATGGCATTCGGAAAGCCTTGCAAAAAGCCCGGCAAGCCGATTTGTGCGAGGTGGTTGAGCGCGCAAATACGACGATCGATAATATTATCGATGTCTTCCAGGAATATCAGGATCGCGTCGCTATTTTTCATTACGGTGGACATGCCGGCAGCTACGAGCTTCTGTTGGAGTCTGCATCCGGTACGCACCAACTGGCGCACAGCGAAGGGCTGGTGTCTTTTCTTGTGAAACAGAAGGGCCTGCAACTGGTGTTTCTAAATGGCTGTTCTTCCCAGCAGCAGGCATTCGATTTACTGGCAGCCGGCGTGCCTGCCGTGGTTGGCACTTCGCAAAAAATTGCTGATGATGTCGCGACGAGTTTGTCTGTGCGATTTTACAGCGCTTTTGCGCAAGGTGCCACCATCGAACGCGCATGGGCCGAAGCTGTGGATCAGGTAAAAATTGAAAAGGGCAGCAATAATTTTCGCGACCTGTTTGGCGATGATTCAGCCGGTGATCAAATCGCCGACCGTTTTCCGTGGGAGATTTATTTTCGTGAAGGTGCTGAAGTTGTCAAAGACTGGAATTTGCCGGAAGCAGTGGAAAATCCACTATTTGGCTTGCCCCCCATTCCTAAAACTCATATCCTGCCGGAAACGCCTTTTCTGTTTCTCAGGCGCTATGAGCGCGAGCACGCGGAAATCTTTTTCGGGCGCAGCTATTATATTCGCGAACTGTACAATCGCGTGAGTGATGCAAACGCTCCGCCAATAATTTTGCTCTACGGTCAATCCGGCGTCGGCAAATCTTCGCTCTTCGATGCCGGCCTCAATCCAAGGCTGGAAAGCGACTATAAAGTCATTTATATTCGCCGGAATCAAGACAAGGGCTTGCACGGTACTTTACGCTTTGCGCTTGAGCAAGAAGCCGCGAAACATGAAGAGCATTCGCCAACAATTTCAGCAGAAACAAATCCATCGTCTCCGTTCGAAACGCAACCAAACCGTGAAACATTGCGCTTTCTTGAGGAAGCCGCCCGGAATGCAAATGATCGCTTAAAAAATGAAATTGAAAACCTAATAGAACGAATAGAGGCTTTCAGGCTGAGCGAAGACCTTCAGGTGCAAAGCGCCAAAAAACAAGCCCCAAGCGCTCCCCAACAAATGACCGACAACAGCCTGCTCGCACACTGGCTTTTTGTCGAATCCCAATCCGGCAAACCACTCATCATCATCCTCGATCAGGTGGAAGAACTCTACACCCGCCCAAATAGAGAACTGCCCGATGAACTGGCGGATTTTCTTGTAGCGTTGCGGGGTGTCTTCGGTTCGCAGGCACAGCGGCCGCGGGGGAAACTGATTCTTGGCTACCGCAAGGAGTATCATCCGGAAATCGAAGAAGACTTCAAGATTTTTCTGCTGCCACGCAGTAACGTCTTCCTTGAACCTCTGCGTCGCAAGGACATTTTAGAGGTGTTTCGTGGCGTCAGCAAAACCGCCGCCCTCAAGCAATTTTACAATTTGAGTATCGAAGATGATCTGCCGGTCATCATCGCTGATGATTTGCTGGAGGACAAAGAATCGCCGGTGGCGCCTGTGCTGCAAATCGTGCTGACGAAAATGTGGAACGCCGCCAAACAGCAAAATCCGCAAGCTCCACGTTTTACAGTTGAGCAATATCAGCAGCTCAAAAAGGATGGCATCGCCATGGGCGAGTTTTTTGCCCAGCAGATGCGGCAATTGCGGCATTGGAATGCAGATGCTGTCGATTCAGGCCTGGCACTTGATGTACTGCATTTCCATATTACCGCTCTCGGTACGGCTGGAGCTCGCAGCCTGAAAGAACTGCGTGAAACCTATCAGCATCGACAGGATATTCTCGATACTTTGGTTGGAAAATGCAAAGAGCTCTACCTTCTCACTGAAGCGCAGCACAGTGCTGATTTCACCAGCCTGACCCATGATACCCTCGCGCCGGTCGTCAACAACGAATACAACAATTCCGACAAGCCCGGCCAGCGTGCTTCCCGCATCTTAAAAAGCAAAATGGCTGACTTCAGCGAAAACGGCAGCGATGTCTGGCTGGATGAGGCTGATCTTGCTTTGGTGGAACAAGGCGATAAGGGCATGCACAGGCTGAGCGAGCAAGAAGAATCGCTATTAGCGCAGAGCCGCGAGAAACGCCGGCAGCGGCAACGTTTGCGCAAACAACTTTGGGCTGGTGGCATCGTGATGCTAATCGGCATCGTGGCATCGGCGGTTCTTGCTTTTGTAAAAATGCAAGAAGCAGAGTTGGAAGCCAGGCGCGCCAAAAGCCAATTTTTGACCATTAAAGCAAATGAAGTGGCGACAACCGACATCACCTGCGCAATGCGCATCGCACAGGCGGCGTATGCTTTGTTCGAAGACGATCCGCCGATACCTTCAATCCAAGCCTTATCCAGGATTTATGATCGTCGGAATGACGAGTCATTTTATGAGAAAAAATTTCGGCATGGCGACGGTGTCAACTCCGCAGTATTTTCTCCCGATGGCCAACAGATTCTCACCGCTTCAAGTGATAAAACGGCAAGGCTGTGGTCGCTGGCAGGCGAAACCGTGACAAAATTCACGCATGATGCTCATGTCACTTCTGCCGTTTTTTCCCCGGATAGTCAGACGATACTCACCGCATCATGGGATGGGACCGCTCGGCTGTGGTCGCTGGCGGGCGATTCCCTGGCGGTCTTCAAACATGATGGTGATATCTATTCCGCGTTTTTTTCTCCGGATGGCCAGATGATTCTCACAAACTCGAGTGATTATACTGCACGGCTGTGGTCGCTGAGCGGCGACTCTTTGGCGATTTTCAACCATGCTGGCTATGTCCTCTCCGCAGTATTCTCCCCGGATGGCCAGATAATTCTCACCGCATCAAGTGACAAAACTGCGCGGCTATGGTCACTGGCGGGCGACTCCCTGACGGTCTTCAAACATGAGGATTATGTTACCTCCGCAGTGTTTTCCCCAAATGGCGACAAGATTCTCACCGCATCAAGGGATTTGACTGCACGGCTGTGGTCGCTGACGAGCGAGCCCCTGGCGGTATTCAAACATGATGATTATGTCAACTCCGCAGTATTTTCACCGGATGGCCAGACAATTCTCACCGCATCAAATGACAAAACGGCACGGCTGTGGTCGTTGACGGGCGATTCCCTGGCGGTCTTCACTCACGATGAAACAGTCATCTCCGCGGGGTATTTCCCCGATGGCCAGAAGATTCTCACCGCTTCAAGTGATAAGACGGCGAGACTGTGGTCGCTGGAGGGCGCATCACTGGCGGTCTTTAAACATGATCGTGAAGTCAGTTCAGCAGTGTTTTCCCCCGACGGCCAGAAGATTCTCACAGCATCATGGGATGAGACCGCGCGGCTTTGGTCGCTGGCGACCCACTCTTTGGCGAACTTTGAACATAATGATGAAGTCACCTCTGCTGTCTTTTCTCCCGATGGTCAAAAGATTCTCACCGCATCATGGGATAAGACTGCGCGGCTATGGTCGTTGGCTGGCGAATCCCAGGCGGTCTACCCACATGAAAATAAAGTCACTTCAGCAGTGTTTTCCCCAAATGGCCAACAGGTTCTCACCGTATCGGAGTTCAGCCCTACGTGGCTGTGGTCTTTGGCTGGCGACTTCTTGCCAGTGTTTAAACATAGTGGCTACGACTATTCCGCAGTGTTTTCACCGGATGGCGGCAAGATTCTCACCGCATCCAGTGACTTCACAGCGAAACTGTGGTCGTTGACCAGCGACTCCCTGGCGGTCTTCGAACATAATGATGAAGTCACCTCAGCAGTGTTTTCCCCGGATGGACGAAAGATTCTCACCGTATCAAAAGATGGAAATGTGCGGCTGTGGTCACTGGCGGGCGATTTACTATCAGAATTCACACATGAAAATGTTATAACAACCGCAGTGTTCTCACCCGATGGCGACAAGATTCTCACAGCATCCCGTGACTACACGGCGAAACTGTGGTCACTGACGGGCGACTCCCTGGCGGTCTTCAAACATGAAGGTTATGTCCACTTTGCGGTATTTTCCCCTGATGGCCAGATGATTCTGACTGAATCCTGGGATTGGACTCCCCGGCTTTGGTCGCTGACTGGTGCTTCTCTCGCAGTCTTCAAACATGATAGTTACGTCAACTCCGCAGTGGTTTCCCCTGATGGCCAGAAAATTCTCACGGCTTCAACGGATGGCGCTGCGCGGCTATGGCGGACGCCAAAGGGCATCTACGAATGGCTTAAAACTGCCAACATCTACCAGCTATCAGAGCAGGAGAGGCGGGAATATGGGATCATCGACCAATAACAGGTATCTTGAATAGTCGTTGTTACAAGCAGGAGAAAGTTCAAAAAGCAAGATTGTTTGCAAAGCCGGGGCGATTTTCAGCAAGTAAAAAACAATATACCGGAGTATGATATGTCCTTCTTTTATCAGTTTGATTCGCAAAACAACCAGGACCGCCGAACCGCGGAAGGTTTGTTACGCTTGCAGGAGAAATTGGCCAGCGAGCTGCCTGCCCGTACGATTTCGGATACGCTCATGCTGGCAACCTGGAATATCCGCGAATTCGACTCCAACAAGTTCGGGGAACGCTCAGACGAATGCATTGCCTATATCGCTGAAATCATTTCACATTTCGACCTGGTTGCGGTACAGGAAGTGAACGCCGATTTGCAGGCGATCAGCAAAGTACAAAAAATGCTCGGTAAATGGTGGAAATTCCTGGTTACAGATGTTACCGCCGGAAGAAAGGGTAATCAGGAGCGCATGGCGTATCTTTTTGATTCTCGTAAAGTCAAATTCGGCGGCTTGGCCGGGGAGATCGTTATCCCGCCTAAAAAAGGTGCCGAGCAGTTGGCGCGAACGCCCTTTGTTTGCGGATTTGAAACCAGTTGGCTTAAATTTATGCTGTGCACCGTTCATATTTACTATGGTTCATCAAAGGCTGAAGATCCAAGGCGGGTGAAAGAGATCGAACAATTATCAAAATTCCTGGCAAATCAGGTCAAAAAGGAAACGGCATGGTGCCGAAACCTTGTTTTACTGGGCGATTTCAATATATTTGCGACCAGCGACAGCACATTTAAAGGCCTGACGAAAGCCGGTTTTTTTATTCCAGAACAATTGCAATCGTTGCCATCCAATGTTGATCAAAACAAGCATTATGACCAAATGGCCTTTGTGAGCCACGCATACGATACCAAGAGTTTAAAGGAAAGGCTTACACGCTGCAAGGCCGGCGTTTTTAATTTTTTTGAAGCAGTTTATCGCGATCAGGACGAAGAACTCTACTGTCAGGAGATGGCTGAGAAGTATACCAAAGCACGAAACAAAACCAACTATTATCGCCAATGGCGGACTTTTCATGTATCCGATCATCTGCCCATGTGGCTTGAATTGCCAATAGATTTCGGCAAAGAGTATTTGGAGCGCATTGCTGCTGCGAAATAAAAGTGCAGCCCCCATGCATCAATCCCTGCATGTTCAAAAATGAATCAAACAGCAGTCAAGTATAAATATGAATGAACCAAACAACAAACCTGTGATCTTCCTCGCCTTTGCGCAAGATCGTGAGGAGAAAGTCGGCTATTTGCGCAACCTGCCGACCGAACTCGATGGCATCCGCAAGGCATTGCAGAAAGCCCGTCAGGCCGGACTGTGCGAAGTAGTCGAGCGCGCCAATACGACTCTCGACAACATATTCGATGTCTTTCAGGAGTTCCGCGACCGCGTGGCGGTGTTCCACTACGGCGGCCATGCCGGCAGCTTTCAGCTTTTGCTGGAATCGCCAACCGGCAAGCATCAACTCGGCCATAGCGAAGGTCTGGTGTCTTTTCTTGCCAAGCAAAAGGGCCTGAAGCTGGTGTTTCTGAACGGCTGCTCATCACAAAAGCAGGCGCTAGACATGGTGGAAGCGGGCGTCCCCGCCGTGGTTGGCACTTCGCAGAAAATCGCCGATGATGTCGCGACCCAGCTTTCGCATCGCTTTTATCTGGGTTTGGCGGCCGGGCTACCCATCGACCGAGCGTGGAATGAAGCCGTCGACCAGGTTCGCATGGCCACCGGTAGCAGCAACTTCCGCGATCTTTTTCACGATGATGAAACCGAGCTGGAAGAGCGTTTCCCATGGGAAATCTATTACCGCAAAGGCGCGGAAATCGTCAAAGACTGGAATCTGCCGGAGGCGGTGGAAAATCCGCTCTTTGGCCTCCCTCCTATCCCATCGACCTTCGATTTGCCCGACACGCCGTTTCTGTTTTTGCGCCGCTACGAACGCGAGCATGCCAGGATTTTTTTCGGCCGCAGCTACTACATCCGCGATATTTACAATCGCATCAGCGATCCGAAGGCGTCGCCGCTGATCCTGCTGTACGGCCAGTCCGGTGTGGGCAAGTCATCGCTATTTGATGCGGGCCTGGTACCACGACTGGAGCAGGATTACCGCGTTGTGTATTGCCGACGTAACCGCAATAAAGGTCTCTCGGGAACACTGCAAGATGTGCTGGAAAAGGAAATCGAGACATTAGCAAAGGAAGGCGCCCTACAAATCCCCGAGGCTGAACCGCCAGCATCACAATCCGACAGCGCACCTGAAGTGAGCGTGATCGACAAACTCGAAGCCATCGCACAGGAAGCCCACGACGAACTCAGGCAAGAGCTCGAGCAATTGATCGAAAGATTGCGTACTGCGCGTTCGCGAAACGCTTCCGATCCCCAGGCGGCTGAAGACGATGTGCTGAAGGCAACCAGCATCGACATGGAGTTTTTTGCCAGTCTGCCGATTTTTTTGCGCTTATGGCTGCAAATCGAAGCATCAGTTAACAAGCCGCTGGTGGTCATTTTCGATCAGGTCGAAGAAGTTTTCACCAATCTCAATCCGGAACAGCCGGATGAACTCGATGACTTTTTGCTGGCCCTGCGCATCATTTTTGGTTCGCCAGCCCATCGCCCACAAGGTAAACTGTTGCTTGGCTACCGCAAAGAGTACCACGCCGAAATCGAGGAAGATTGCAAAATCTTTCTTTTGCCACGCACGTCGGTCTTTTTGGAGCCGCTCAGCCGGAAAGACCTGCTCGAAATTTTCCGGGGTATTACGGAAACAGATGAGCTCAGGAAGCAATATCATCTCACTGTTGAGGATGATTTGCCGGTAACGGTTGCCGACGATCTGCTCGAAGACAAGGATTCGCCGGTGGCGCCTGTGCTGCAAATCCTGCTGACGAAAATGTGGAATGCAGCCTTCGCAGAAAATTCCGAAGCACCTCACTTCACAGTTGCCGCCTATCAGCAGCTCAAGACCGAAGGCATCGCCATGGGTGAGTTTTTTGAGCAGCAAATGAAGCAGTTGCGAAATTGGCAGGCAAATGTCGTCGATTCCGGGCTTGCGCTTGATGTGCTCTATTTTCACACCACATCGCTCGGCACTGCTGGCAGTCGCTCGCTTGATGAAATCCGCCAAACCTACCAGCACCGCCAGGATGTTATCGACGAGCTGGTTCGAAAATGCAAAGAACTTTTTTTACTCACCGAAACGCAAGCCGGTCAGGAAAGCAAACTGCTGACGCTGACACACGACACGCTGGCGCCGGTAGTGACCAGCCGCTACAGCCAGTCTGACAAACCCGGTCAGCGTGCAGTGCGGATTCTCAGCAATAAAATCAACGATTTTCGCTTGCAGCAGGAAAGTGTCTGGCTGGATGAAGCCGATCTCGAAATCGTCGAGAAAGGTACCACCGGCATGCGAACCCTGGAAATCGATGAAAAGAGATTGTTGGAAATCAGCCGGCAGCGCAAAGAGCAATTGGAGCGTGAGCGCAGGCGCAATCGCCAGGTCCGTCAGGCATTGGTGACAGCCATTCTGATATTTGCCATCGTCGCTGTATGGCAGTGGCGAACGGCCAGTGAACAGCGCAATATCGCTCAAACAGAAGCAGCCAATGCCAAAAGCACGTTGCTTGCGTTGCAAGCAGAAGAGTTGGCTCCCAAAGACCGGACGCGCGCGCTCTGGCTGGCGGATTCAGCCTTCGCAATCGCGCCAACTTTGGCCGCAGAGAAAACATTGCTCAATCGCTACTATCAATCCCTGCAAGACAAACAGGGCTTTTACAGCAGCCAGTTGCAGCACCAGGATGAAGTCAATGCCGTCGCTTTTTCACCGGATGGTCGACTGTTGGTAACAGGCTCGCAGGACGAGAAAGCCAAACTCTGGTCAGCAAACGGGGAACTGCTTGCCCCTCTGCTGCATGAGAACGCCGTTAGCAGCGTGGCTTTTTCTCCATCAGGTGAGCAGATTTTGACTGCCGCTGAAGATGCTACTGCCCGACTTTGGTCGAAAGCTGGCGATTCGTTACACGTTTTTAATCACAAAGCCAATGTTCGCAGCGCTGTTTTTTCACCCGATGGCCGCGAATTCCTTACTGCGCTCGACAATGGCACAGCAGTACTGTGGAGCATTTCATCAGGCGACTCACTCGCCATATTTGGTCACGGTTTTTTGCGGTTGAATTCGGCTGTTTTTTCAGCGGACGGCCAGCTTATTCTCACCGCTGGCCAGGATGGCTTTGTCCGCTTGTGGCAGCACGATGGCACGCCAGTCCGTGCAATCCAGCATGGTAGCGCTGTGAATACAGCCATTTTCTCTGCAAATGGCGAACAACTCTTGACGGCATCCAGCGATCAAACCGCCAGGCTCTGGGATTTGACTGGCCGAGCACTTGCCATATTCCGGCACGCGGACATCGTCCACAGCGCCATCTTCGTGGAAAACGATCAGAAGGTGCTGACAACATGCGAAGATGGTCGAGCAAGGTTATGGACATTAAGCGGCGACATGACGACTGAATTTCCGCATAACGATGCAGTTGTAACCGCGATCGTGGCCGAAAATGGCCAAACCATCATCACTGCTTCCCGTGACAGCACGGCTCGCATTTGGTCGATGGACGGCACGCTGCAATCTGTTCTCAAACATCAGGCTGCTGTTAAGGCTGTTACTTTTTCCGCCGATGGCAATACTGTGCTGACCGGTTGCGCCGACCATTCTGCTCGCTTGTGGGCAGCCAGGCAAAATTTTGCTCGCAGATTGCGCCACCCCGATGGCGTGAACTCTGTCAACGTCTCACCTGACGGGCTGACCATTCTCACCGCTTGCATCGATGGCTACGCACGGCTTTGGAATCAGAATGGCCAGGAAATCGCCAGTTTCAAACACAATGCAGGGCTTTCCGACGCGATTTTTTCGCCGGACGGCCAGCAGGTGCTCACAGCCTCACGTGACAAAACAGCTAAATTATGGCCATTAAGCGGTGAAACGCCACTGGCGATCCTGCAACATGATAGTACTGTCTACAGCATTGATTTTTCTCGGGATGGAAGTCGCATACTTACAGCCTCACTGGATAGCACCGTCAAATTGTGGCAGGCCAACGGCGGGCTGCTGGCGACATTGAAACACAATGGACCGGTTTACACAGCGCATTTTTCCCCGGATCAGCGCAAAATACTCACTGCTTCGGATGATATGACAGCAAAGCTCTGGCAGATCGATGGCACGCTGCTGCAAACGTTCAGCCATGAAGGCGAAGTTTGGTCAGCGGTGTTTTCACCGGATGGTTCAAAAATACTAACTGCGGCCAGCCCATACAGCGCAATTCTGTGGTCCGCGCGTGGTGATTCCCTCACTCAATTTGATCATGATGAGCGAGTTTGGAGAGCCGTGTTTGCACCAGACGGGCAGCAAATCCTGACAGCCTCCTTCGATGGCACTGCCCGGCGCTGGTCGATCACTGGCGATTCACTGGCAACCTATTCGCACGATTCCTTTTTTATAATTTGGCAAGCGAACTTCTCTTCGGATGGAAGCCGCATTGCTACCGCATCAGAGGATACAAAAGCGCGCCTATGGACACTTGCCGGTGATACCCTCACTACCTTCATGCATTCAGGAAGTGTGCAGAGAGCTGTTTTTTCAAAAGATGGCTTAGCCATTTGGACGGCATCCGAAGACAACACAGCAATCGGCTGGCGAACCGCGCCGGGCATTCACGAATGGCTCCGACGGACGCGTTTCTCGCAAATGGCACCATCGAAATAGCGCATCAACATTTTGAAAGCATGCAACTTTCTCCAACTTTTCGAAAATTTTGTAATATTTTTATACGACAATCAAAAAAATATAATTATCTTTGTCATAAACGATCAAACTTCCAAACATGCAGATATCTACGTGTCGTGCGCCAGTGCCGAATGATACCGAATGGCAGCCTGTCTGAGAATCCTGTCTCGTAAGCCGAAACAACAGCCAAAACTACACAAGAGAAATAAAGATTATAAAACCAACTACCTGCCACTGAACCCATACATCCCTTCGGAGTGACAAAAGCAGTTACAGAAGAATATTCAAATTCAGTGTGCTAAATTGAGACCTATTTATTGGTCCAACATTATCGCGGAGGTCTATTATGTCGAGTCTTTCAAGCAAATCTATAAGCAGGTTCCTTTTTGCCATTTTTGGTATTTTCATTCTGCTCTCCACGGATATTTTTGCCCAAAGTGTCAAGCGGGAGCACTTGTATAAATTAAGGGGCAGGGATCGCTTCGAAGGTATTCGCACCAAAAACTGGAAACCGGTTTCCGGTGAAATCAAACTGGCTTCACTGGTGTATCACGATAAGAAATGGCTCGAAAACGCCGCGAATGGCGATATTGAACAAGCCTCAATATATTTTTATTCAACCATTGCCGCAGATATCGACATTGAAGTTTTCAATCTCGATATGCAATACTTTATGATCCCACGCGTGAAAACATTTGTGAAAGACTGGAACGAATTTTCCTGGCCGGCAAGCTTGATACATGAAGTGAACTTGCCAATCACAAAACTCAGTGGCGTAGTGAATGGCCAAAAAGGCAAAATATACTTTCCGCTCTGTTTCGAAAAACCGACGGCTATCGGTACAAATTCATCCCTGAAAGCCACGCTGATTCCTGATAAAGACATGACCGCGGACATCTCACTATACGCAACGAGCTCGCCTAAGGCTTTAAAAATCTGGGAGTCGCAGAAAATGGAATCCGATAAACCTTATGACTTTGAATTGCCTGTCAATCTGCTTAAAAAAGGAGAAGCTTATCTCTTAAAGGCCAGCGAACAGGGCGGCCGTGAGTTCAGTTACAATTTTCAACTTTTTGATAAATAACTCATATATCTTCAGAACTGTTCTAAAACGAACCGATGTATTTGTATCTAGGGGTTTGGCGCGCCATCCCCTGCTTAAATTCGCCACGCAAACATGGAGATTACCCATGCTGAAGAAAGTCACCCTTTCTATTATGCTTTTGTTCATCGCCTTGCCAGCATTTGGGCAGGCGCCGGGCACAGCCAGCCGCGATGTTTATCAAAATATCGAAAGCAGCTTTGCGACTCTGGACGACGGCACCAATCAAGCCTTCGGAATGTATATCGCCGGGGCACGCAGTAAAAAGTATGTGTATTTTTTGTCGCTGAGTTCGTTATCCGTTGGCCTGGAAGTAAAATTGAAAGTGACGGGTCTCGATGGCAAAAGCAGCGATACCGAAGCCGAAAAGCTGAGCACTGACGACAACCTCGGCGTATCCGTTTACACTGTCAAACTGTCCACGGACAACTGGACGCCCATTACCCGGCACCCCGACATCGGACAGACCGGCAATTCCAGCATTTGGAGCGCCGGCTCACCCAGAAGCCAACTGGTTGTGCAGGTGACGGTTAACGGTGCAGCGGAGACCAATTCCAGTTACAATGTTTCAGGCTCATTGCCAGCGCCACACGCAGGCCTGCCTGTTTTTGACAAGGATGGCAAAGTTATGGGCATGGTTGCCAGCCAAAACGAGGATGGCAGTTACCGGGTCATCGCTATCACGCCGCTGCTCGATTTTGCGGCCAAGGCCTTCGCAGCCGAACAGCTCGATCTCTACCCCACATGGGATGAAGTCTATCCTTCGCAATATGCCATTGAAAGAGTGCGAGCAAGCTCCGCAGTATTGAGCACCGTTAATAAACCAGGTACCGGCTTCTTCATCGGACGCGACAATAATGATGTCGGCTACATCCTCACGGCAAATCACGTTGTCGAAGGTGAGGAAATTTTCAGCGTTGAGTTTGCCGGGTATGAGGAAACCGGTATCTTAGGCGAACCGATGCCAGACGCTGCAGACGCCGGCCTCGATTTAGCCATTGTACAAGTCAAAGAAAAGTGCCCACCGATCAAGCCGGTGATTTTTTGGAGTCCGAAAGATTTCAAGCAATTTAAGAAAAACTTTGCAGATTCTACCGAGGCCGTTGCCAATGTTGGACGGGCACAATCAGGCAATGATTATTTTCAGTCGAAAGAAGGCTTTATTCGAGGCGAGAATATGGAAGGTCAGTTTATGCAGACCGACTTGCAGCTCGAAAGCGGCGACAGCGGCGGCCCGCTGCTGAACAAAAACGGTGAAGTGGTCGGCATCAATTTGAAAACCGGCTTACAGGAAAGCAATTTGTCAGTTGCCAACAATGTTGAAACCGTGCTCAATTTTCTCGATGAAAAGCTCAAAAACGTCGATTTCAAAGTGAAGTGGGAGTTCCTGCAGAAGCCATCCTACTGGTCACGCAACAAAAACTGGATTATCCCGGTGACTGCAGTGACCCTGGTGAGTGGCGGCTTCATCATCGAGCGCCTGGTGCCCAATGCCATCGGCGATGATTTTGAGAAAGCGGTTGGTACCCCGCCGGCAACGCAAAAACGGTGAGGCTTTATATCGAGCTTGGTTCTTCCAACGAGGATAAAATGACAAATCGATTACATCTCTATTTTCGCTGCACAGCAATCTTTGCGCTCGCCCTCTTTTGCGATCAAATGGTGAGTGCTCAGTTGATAGAGAAACCGGGATTGTGGCAAAGCTTCGGCCCATTTCAGGCCGAAGTTCGCATTAATAAACTGCAACAAGACTCTGAACGACCTGGAACTTTGTATGCAAGTTCAGGGACACTTTACAAAAGCACCAACTATGGTTTGCAATGGCAAGCATTGCCGTCGCCTGAGAGTGCTGATCTGCTACTGATTGTCGGGGGTAGAATATTTGTTGCAAATGCGTCTGATCTGTTTTTTAGTGACGATGAAGGCATGACCTGGCAGAATGCTGGCGAGCCAATTCAAGGCACACGCATCAATGGCATTAAAAGGATTGGCAACACTTTGTTTGCTACGTCCAATTCCAAAGGCATTTTTTTCAGCACCGATCTCGGCAACACCTGGACGCAAGCAAATTCACCAATGCACAATACTTCTATGCTCAATGTTATCGCTTCGAGAGGCGCATTATTTAGCTACAGTAGGAATGCGGTTTTTTCCAGCACAAACAATGGCTTAGACTGGAGCAAAGTTAATTTCGCCAAATTTGAACAGGGCTTGAATACGGTTTACGCTGCAGATAATGTGCTGATCGCATGTGTGATCAATGACTCGCTGTATCGAAGTGAAAATGATGGAACGACATGGAAGGCAGTGCAAGCTTTAAATGGTCCCTGGATCAGCGAGATCAAGGAAGTAAACGGTCGCTTATACACCTTTGGATATGATAATCTGGGGCGTACAAGTCAATATGAGCAGTTCTTTGCAAGCTCAGATAACGGACAGACCTGGACAAACCTAGAGCCTAACATTCAAGGTGCAGCCGTAACGAAATTGGTCGATGCGGGTGGAACGCTGGTCGCAGGCACATTTAGTCGTGGCATATATGTGAGCGGAGATAATGGCAGCAGTTGGTCGCGCATTAATCTTCCGGTGCAGGAATTTTCGGCTGGTGTGGAGATCAGTACTTTAGAATTTGTAGATGGGACGCTATACGCAGCTTCTTATGATCGCGGTGAGCCGTTTAGAAGCATGGATCAAGGCAGCGTTTTTATCAGCACTGACAATGGTTGGCATTGGCGAAAATCAGTGAATGGTTTAAGTGCGAAGCTGCCTATTCACGATCTCGTTGTCGATGCCAATTTTGTGATGGCGGCAAGGCTTGGTAACGTTGGCACGGTTTACCATAGTCCGGATTTAGGACAAAACTGGGTTCAATCCATCATCCCGGAAGCGCTGTTCTGGCCAACAAAAATCTGGAAATTCAATGGTAATATTTTGATCTCAAACGACAATGGTGGCGGCGGTGATCTTCGCATCAGCAAGGATGGTGGCGCGAGTTGGACGAGTGGCTCGCTTTCTCCCGAAGAGATGACATCTATCAATGGTATCTTGTTCGGTGTTCTTTATGGCACAGTTTTTCAAAGCTTCGATGGCGGCAGCACTTGGTCGGAGTTACCGAATCAGCCTGCAGCCAGCCCAACTTCCTTGACGATTGCCGCCTATGATGGCGGCATTTATTGCGGCATGCTGAATGCGGGCGTTTATCATAGCACCGACGGTGGGCAGAACTGGCAGCAGGCGGCAGGACCAATCAGCACCCAAACCACAAAATTTATCGTTGTGGACAGCCAATTGTTTGCGGCAACGCAAGATGCTGGTTTGTTTCAAAAAACAGCACTCGGTTGGACACAGGCCCAATCACCTCTTGATGCAGAGCGTATCTCTGCTATGGCCAAATTAAATAATACCCTTTTTGCGACGACATCAAACAGCATTTTTACCAGCACGGATGGATTGCATTGGAACATCGCCAATCTGCCCGGTGGCAATATGAGTGCTAACAGCATTGTATCAGCAGCGGATCGAATATTTCTCGGCACCGAAAAAGGTGCCTACTGGACAGATGATGCCAACTCCTGGTACGCTCTGCAAACCGGCATGCAGAATATTAAAGTCAATAAACTAGTGTACCTGCCTGTCTTCAACAGACTCTATAGCGCAACTGACGATGGCGTTTTTCTACAAGTTCTCGATACAAGTCCACCTACTGCCGATTCACTGATCATTAACAATCAATCTCCTTTTGCTGACTCGCCGGCCATCGATTTGATTCTCATCGCCGATGAAGACGCTGACTCGATGATCGTTTCGGAATCTCCCGATTTTGCTGATGCCAATTGGCAGTTAAAGAATCCATTTCGCTCATTTGTGCTATCAAACGGAGACGGTGCGAAAACCGTTTACGCCAAATTCAAGGATATCTCTTCCAATGAATCGTCCGTCATTGCTGCCCAAATTATCCTCGACCAAACCGATCCGAATTTCACACCATTTCCGCACACGCCGCCGCAAAACGTCAACCCGAATACGCTTGTTACCATCAGCCAACAAGTTGATGAGAGCAATTTGGCCAATATGATGCTGCGTTTTCGACGCGTTGGCGAAAGCTTCAACAACAGCAGCCGAATGGTGCAGTTTACCAACAACAGCGCCACTATCGACAGCGCCTGGGTTCGCAATAAAGGCATTGACTATCAAGTGATTGCGACGGATCAGGCCGGGCGCAGTACCACCTTGCCAAACGGCACGCTCGACTTCTTCTCACTTCCGATCAACATCGGAGCAGCCGCGCTTGGCACATCCCGCAGCCTGCCCGGCGGCAGCGGCGGCAATGCCTATCGCATTGTGTCGGTGCCGATGCAGATGCAAAATGCCCCGCAGGTCAAAGATGCCTTCCGCAGTCTCGGCAAATATGGTCGTCGCGGCGACTGGCGCGCCTGGTCCTATGATGGCGACAACCAGTGGCAGGAAGGCGAAAATCTGGAGTTGCAGACCGGCACCGCCGTTTTCATGCTGCGCCGTAATGGTGGCAGCCTGACCAATGCTGCCAGCGGCGTCACCACCAAAACCAGTGATGGTGTGCTCGGCACCATCCCGGGTTGGCAATTGCGCGCCGGTGACTGGACGCTGATCGGCAATCCGTACAACACCAGGCTCGCACTTAACCAGCTCATGCTCAAATCGGACAGCACCCGGCTGAGTGAGCACGGCACAGGTGTGCAGGTCTGGGGCTACGACGGCCGCTGGCGCAATCCGCAAACCGACGCAGATCTGGCGCTGGAGCCGTGGAGTGGCGTGTTCGTGCGCGCACCACAGACCGATACCATCGTGTTTGCTGACAGCAAAGAGCCGTATGCGCAGCCAGTCGCCAAGAGCCAGCCGCGCTTTGCTGATTCGGATTTGCACGTTGCTGATGACGAGTGGCGTGTACAGATCACCGCCACGGCTGGCGAGTTCAGCGACGATCTCAATTTTTTTGGTGTGAAAAAAGATGCTGATGAGCGATTGGACGACCTCGACTGGTACGAGCCACCATTCTTGCCCGGTGGCATCGGTCTGAGCTTCCCGCATGACGATTGGGACGATGCAGCATTGCTGACGGCTGACTTTCGTCCGCTATCCAGTGATGGCCAAAGTTGGCAAATTGCGGTTGTCGGTGCTCCCGGCAGCGCCGTGCAGCTCAACTTCGCCGGGCTCGAATCCGTGCCGGAAACCACACACTTGCTGCTGGTCGACGAAACAACCAGAATCGTGCGCGATCTGCGCAAGGAGCAGGCTTTGGCCGTGCGCATACCGAGCGATGCTGTCAACAAGCAGCTCACCATTCTTGCAGGCACTGAAGCCTTCATCCGGCAAAACACGGCTGGCCTGCTGGCTGTGCCGACCGAATTCTTACTTGAACAGAACTATCCCAATCCGTTTAATCCGGCGACCACCATTCGCTATGCGCTGCCGGTGGCCGGGGAAGTCAGCATCAAAATTTACGATCTCATGGGCAATGAAATGCTGGTCCTGGACGATCGCACACCGCGTGAGGCCGGTTACTACGAGCAGGTTGCCGACATGGCGCGCTTCGGTTCCGGTGTCTATTTTTATCGCATCATTGTCGATGGCATGCAGCGATTTCAGTCGACACGCAAAATGATCCTGGTGAAATAAAAAAATCAGTAGATTGAAAAATAATTTCAAATGGCAGTTTCATGTAAGCTGACAGGCCGGTTATCCGGAATGAATATCCAGATGGAGGAAAATATGTCGAGGAAAATAAACCGCCTCATCATCTCAGCATTTTTCATGCTGCAAATAGGTGCATCGAGCCATATCGTATTTAGTCAGACCAACAGTCTGCCAGGCATTTGGCAAACTAAAGGGCCGCAGTTTCATGCAGAAATTTCCGGCATCATCGCCGATGCACAGGATGATCTGCTGATGCACTTGGGCACGCGTGGGCCGGAAGTCAACGTTCTCACAGGCTTGTTTCGCTCGACCGACGGCGGGGTATCATGGCAACTGGCTGACGACGAACAACTCAATGATGTCAATGTCATGACGCTTTTTGAGGTCAATGACATCCTTTTTGTCTCGGTCATCAACTTCGATCAACCAGACAATTCAGGATTGTACTTGTCATTTGACAAGGGAGAGAGCTGGCAACGCGCAACTGGCGACATGGCGGACAAAACTGCGCTCTCCATTATTGAAAAGAATGGTGTGCTGTATGCTGGCGGCCTGCCGATCAATTTTATCGAAGATATTGAAGCCAATACATTTGGCTTGTTCCGCAGCTTCGATGATGGTGAGAGTTGGGAAACTGTTCCTGCTATGAGTGGCCGGTTGGTGACGAGCCTGGCTGTTTCAGATAACAAAATTTATGCTGGCACTGGAGGCGCATTGCCCAGCCGAGGCGCCTTCCTGGCAGGCGAGCCCGGAACATACGGCATTTTCGTAAGCGAGGATGATGGCGCAAGCTGGCAGGAATTTCTCCCCAACGAACGCATCGAAGCCATGTACGCATTCAACGATCAGATTTTGGCCGGCACACGCGATAGCGGCCTGTTCGTCGCGACCGAATTCGATCTTAACTGGACGCACCCACAAGCCGATGGCGTCGTTCTCGATTTTGGCAAGATCGGACATATAACCAGCGTTTTTCAAGATTCGCTGCTGGCGATCACGCTTTTTGACGGTGATCCGCAGGATGAAGTGCTCTACTCTGCAGACGGACAAAACTGGTTCGTATTGAACAGCACAGCTTCGCCGATCACACAGATGATTTCCGATTTGCACCCAACGACGCCCTTTCTGTTTATCGGCACCGAAAACGAAGGCGCTATTCGTGTGGTTAACATCACCAAATCGGAGGGCTTGCAAAATGCAATTTGGGTTGAAGCGGAAGCGCCGCTCGCAGGCACCTTTGTCACGGCTTTGGCGGCCAATGCTGGCGGCAACGATGCTTTTGCCGGCACCCGCAGCAATGGGCTCTTCCGGGCTCCCACGGGCGCGCCGGTGTGGTTTCCGACTTCACCGCAGGCAACACACATCGCCACCCAGGGCGTAGAAATTTCCAACGAACGTACGCTATTCGCCTACGGTGCCGGCTCCGGCGTCTATCGCAGTTTGGATGGCGGTGAATCGTGGCAAGCATCGGTAACGCAATTTCCGATCCCGGTGATGTCGTTGATTTATCACTTTGAGCAAGATTGGTTTGTGCTTGGTTCCTACCTTCCGGATAAACAGGGAGGCAGTCTGGGTATATGGCGCAGCCGCGATGGTTTGAACTGGGAGACAACCGGCCTGGATAGTGTGCGTTTGAATCAATTTCTCATTAACGAAGACGGTGATGTGATTTTTGCGGCCACCGATAAGGGCGTGTATCGCACCCCCGGCGATACCGGAGGGGAATGGCTTCATGTGCTCGGTCAAGGCAATGCCTTTGTCATCAAAGAAGTGCCGGGCGTTGGATTTTGGGCTGGTCTGCAAGAGCCTTCGAGCGGACTGTATTTCAGCGAAGATGGCGACAATTGGCAGAAGATTGATGCGTTTGGCGACTTTGCTGTAACCGCCATCACGACGTTTCAAAGCCAGGTTTTTGTCGGCACTAGAGGCAATGGCGTCTATTTTAGCCCCGACGGCTTTGGCAATTGGCAGAAGGCGACAATCGGTTTTCGCGATGAAGCCGCAACCGCGATCACACAATTGCAAACAGTTGGTGGCGAGGAATACATACTTGCTGGCACCGGCGGATTCCCGGGCGATGAAACTGATGACCAGGGAATGTATTTTTCTTCAAATGGCGTCGAGTGGATTCCAACCAACAACGTGGACGTCGACCATGTGCGAATGGACAACAAGGACATCCAAAAAATCATCGAGCTCGATAGTGTCGTCTATGTCGCAACAGATGGGCAAGGTATTTTTCGTAGCGAAAAATATGATCTGGAAAGCTGGTTCCCGCTCAATACCGGACTCACTGATTTGAACACGCGCAATATTCGCTATATGCGTGGCACCAATCAGCTCATCCTTTCCACCCTCGAAGGTGTATTCACCCAAAAATTGGATGTCATCAATCCTGTTTTGGAATTTTTTGATATTGGCGGCGGCAAAGGATTCGAGAATTCGGACTACACCAATTCGCGTGATGTTCGGTTTTTCATCTATGCTTACGACTCGCTCGCTGATGGAAATTTTAACAATCCAAATTTTATGCGCATCTCCGAAAACGAAGACTTCAGCGATACAGAGTGGATCGAATACAATGACAATATTGATTTCTCGGAGCCGAATTTCACCCTTTCTGAAGGTGATGGGGCGAAAACGATCTTTGCCCAGGTGCGCGATCATTCATGGAATCTGTCCGAAGTATTATCCTGGGAAATTGTCCTCGACCAAACACCACCACAATTCGATGCCCACACACCTCCCGCCGATGCAAGGGTTGGACAGCCAATCACGGTTTCTTTTTCGGTGACAGAGCCGAATATCGAAAGCGTAACATTCCGGTTGCGGCGACCGGGGCAGCAGTGGAATCCGCTGCGCTCTTTCACATTTTTTGATGATACTGATGGCGGCTGGGATATTGAAGTACCGGGTGAATTCATCAACAACAACGGGTTTGATTACCGAATTTTCGCTACAGACCTCGCTGGCAATGTCGATACGCTGCGCTACAACAATTTGGATTTCGTCTCACTGCCGATTAATCTCATCGAATCTGAACTGGGCAACTCCAACAGCTTGCCAGCCGGAGGTGGCGCTTCTGCCTATCGCATGGTGTCGGCACCGATGGATTTGCAGAACACACCGGCTGTTAAAGATGTTTTTAGAGACCTTGGGAAGTACGGTCGCCGCGGCAAATGGCGCTTTTATGCCTATCAGGGCAACAGTCAGTGGCAGGAAGGCGATAATATCCTGATGCAAACCGGCTCAGGCTATTTCATGATTCGCCGTGATGGCGGGCCTCTGACCAACAAGATGGTCGGCACGACAACGCGAACTTCGGATGGCATTACCGGTGCGATTCCAGGCTGGCAGCTAAGCGCCAACGACTGGACACTGATCGGCAATCCCTACAATGCGCGCCTGGCTCTTGGCCAGTTAATGCTGCAAAGCGACAGCACGCTCTTGAGCGACGATAGCATGGCCGGACAAATTTGGTACTACGATGGCAGTTGGAAAAATCCGCAGACGACGCCCGACCTTGCCCTGGAAGCCTGGAGCGGCTTGTTCGTCCGCGCTTCCCAGGCAGACACGATCGTGTTCGCCAGCGCAGCTGATCCATTCAAGCCAGCCTCCAAGGTTTCATTTCCAGATGCAGCTTTCCGTGAGAGCACAGTCTCTTCGAATACACAATCGAAGTTGTATGCGAAACGCGCAACAGATGAAAAAAACGGCGTACAGTTACTCCAATCCAGCGAGCTTCCTCGCCGAAGCAAAACCAATCCGAAACGGCTGGCTTATTTCAAAAAGCATTTCCCGGCGCTGGTCGTTGTCGAGACATCCAACGTCATAGACCAGCACCAGCCATCACAAAATTCAACTGCAGAAGCAACGACATCCGAGGCGCCCGACGCGCTTTTGTCGAAATCCAGTGAGACTGAATGGTTGGTGCAAATCATTGCAACCAGCGAGGATGTTGCAGACAAGATCAACTATTTCGGCGTTAAAAAAGACGCCAGCTTGAACCTGGATAAGTACGATTGGTATGAACCACCGTTCTTGTTCGAGGGTGCGAGTGTCGCCTTTCCGCACGCAAACTGGAATACCCCGGTCGAACTAACTGCGGATATCCGGCCAGCAGGCGCCAGCGGGCATCGTTGGGAAATTGCCGTCAAAGGTCAACCAGGCTATGCTGCGCAATTGAGCTTTGCCAATCTCGCATCCGTCCCGGAAAACCTGCAGATTATCATGGTCGACGAAGCGACCCAAATTGTGCGCGATTTGCGCAAAGAATCAAGTTTTGCGGTGCGCATTCCAGCGGATACCAATTCTCGCGAACTCAGTATTCTGGTCGGAGATGGGCGCTTCATGAGTCAAAATGTACATGGACTGCTCGGTACCCCAACAGCATTTGCTTTGCGCCAAAATTATCCGAATCCTTTTAATCCAAGCACGACCATTCGTTACGAGCTGCCGGTGGCTGGCGAAGTTACTCTGAAAATTTTCGATTTGATGGGTCGTGAAGTCGCCACTTTGGTAGATGGCGTGCAGCGTGAAGCTGGTTATTATGAAGTTGTTGCCGACATGCGCCAGATGGGTTCGGGCATGTATTTTTACAGATTGAGCGTGAAAGGCGAGCAAAATTTCCAAACCATGCAAAAAATGACCTTGCTGAAGTGAAACAGGAAATACGTGACATGTCAACTTGAAAAAGGAAACAGCGATGAAAATTGCGGTAGGCAGCGATATGAACACGCATCTCGCGCAAAAAGTCGTTGAAGACTTGAAGCAGCGGGGGCATGAGGTTGAAGTTTTTGGGGCGCTGGTCAAAGAACCCGCGCCCTGGCCAAAAGTCGCGGTCGAGGTAGCGGAAAAAGTGGCGGACGGTGCTTTTCAGCAGGCTGTGCTGTTTTGCTGGACCGGTACCGGCATCAGCATGGCCGCCAACAAAGTGCGTGGCATTCGTGCAGCTTTGTGCCAGGATGCCGAGACGGCGCGCGGTGCCCGGCTATGGAACGACGCCAACATTCTGGCCATGAGCCTGCGCGCCGTGTCGGAGTATGTCGCGAAGGAAATCCTTGATGCCTGGTTTGCCGCCGCACCAAGCAATGATCCAGAGGACCGTGAATGCTTGCTGTATCTCAATGAATATGAAAAAAGTCGTTTTCGGCAGATAAAAAAATAGAATTCAGGGAGATTTTTGAGGATTGCTTGGTGCGGGCTGCTGCTGGCGTAAGCGCTGTATACAGATAGGACGCCATCCGCTCACCATTCTTCCGGATTCTGAAATACATCTTGCCGTGGCTTGTGGGCAAATTTGACCAAAATCATTCCGAGCACAAAACCGCCGATGTGTGCAAACCAGGCTACCCCACCGCCATCCGTTCCAATAGACAGCACTCCAAGCAAAATTTGAAACAGAAACCAGATGCCGAGCACAACAATCGACGGGATCCAAAATGTCCGAAAGATGTAGATAAATATCGGTATTGCCACCAACACCTTTGCGCGGGGGTAACTCACCAGGTAAGCGCCTAAAATTCCTGCAATCGCGCCACTCGCCCCTACCATCGGCAAGTGCGATCCCGGATCGAACAAGATATGCGAAATGACGGCGCCAAGCCCGCAAATCACGTAAAAGCCAACAAATCGACCGTGTCCCAACAGGTCTTCTATATTATCGCCAAAAATATGCAAGTAGAGCATGTTGCCGGCCAGGTGCCAAAAGCCACCATGCACAAACATCGATGTGAGAAGAGAATGCAGATTTTGCAAGCGAGAAACTTCGGCCGGGATCGCACCGAATGTGCGTAAAAAGGCATTTTCCCCTGCGGCTGTGAGTGAAAGCTGATAGACAAAAACAGCGATATTGGCTATCAGCAACAAATAGGTTAAAAACGGCTTGCGAACTGTTGGATTATTGTCACGGAGTGGAATACCGATCAACGCTGACCTTCCCTGGCTTTAGCGCGAAACTGTAAATGTTTGACGAACCGTTGTCTCATTACCGCATCGGTCTAGGGCGCTGAAATCGAGCTGATGGCTACCAGCAGCCAACGGTTGACGCGGCGTATAGCTAATTAATCCGTGCTCTGGGTCATACTCGGCGATAACGCGCTGCCCGTCGATTTTCAAAACCAGCGATTCTTCCGAGGCAAAGCCGGACTCACGATCGCGCGCGTACACGCGGATCGTGCCAGTTGAACGAATACTTTGGTTGCGCGATGGAGAACGCACAGTGACGGTCGGTGCGATATTGTCAATGCCGACAGCGAAATCCTCCAGACTCAACACTTTGGCCGAGACTTCTTTGTTAACGGTATCAACGCGATTATCGATAAAAATCCAGCGAGATCGTCCTACACGATAGTACACGCCCAATTGCTTCGGATGTGCAATTTGCACGCTGTCCGGGTAGGCAAGCGTGACCAGCGCACCACCGTTGAGCGGCACATCCTGTGGAGCGGCGGTGTAAACATGGCTCAGCAAACGCGGCTCGCCAAGTCGCTCATGCCTTTCCTTCAGCTCAATTCTGCCATACAAGTCGCGATACAATGAATTGCGGTCGAACGAAACGCGTGCCAAGCCGTCACCTGAAGTGAGTTGCCCTGCCGCGCCTTTGGCAATGCGATGGTTTTCAAAACTAATTTCCGATGCAGTCATTTGTCCGCTCACACCTTCGGCCTGCGCCAAAATCCGCACATTTCGGCCTTGCAAGTTTTTCTGGGGGATGACCAGCACAAACTCTAACAAGCTCTTTTGTAACGCTTCCGGATAGAGCGTGCTACCGTCGCCATGGGTCAATTCGATAAAAGGCTTTTTGGTCAGCGGCATATTGGCTTCGATGAATACGCGCACGTAGTCATCAAAAAACTCCGGCTGCAGGTTCAGGCTCAGATTGCGCGAATTCATCGCCTGCGGCTGCACGACGTAAAAGGCTGGCCATGAAGCCACGCCGTCTGCATCTTGTGCTAAAAAGCGAAAGGCTTTTGGCTGTGCTTGCCCGCGCCGCGCTGATAGTGTGAGCGGTAAAAAGCGCTGCAAGAAGTGATTCGAGCCGGAATTTTCATGGCGCAGCGTGGTTTGTAGTGTCCAGTTGCGTTCGCTAAACGTGTTGTTTTGCCAAATTTCAAGCGACGCTACGTTCATCGGTTGCGGCGACTTTACAGCAAGCAAAACCAGCGAATCAGAAGCGGCAACGTCGGGCTTAAAGCGCAGCCACTTGCCAGCAACAAAATTTCCGGTGATGGTGGAGCTGTTGCCAAAATAGTCCTTGGCAATAATTTCAAAACTGTGCATTCCCGGAGCAAGCTGACCGCCCGCGCCGGCCCCATTTCCGTTTTCTGCAATGCTCAGCATGCCTTTGGCTGGATTGGCTGATGCATAAAAGCTGAGGTGATTTTCGGGATCATCGAACAAATGGACGTAGCGGCCATAGCCCTGGCGTTCGAGACGGTAATCCCGTTCAAGCTGCACATATTTGTTCTGGCTGTAGCTGAATTTATCATATTGAATGGTATAATGCAGTTGTCCATCAATCAAAAGTTGAATTTGATAGGCATGAAAGCGGTTGCTGCCTTCATTGGTCACATCATAACACTTCAGCGCCAAGCCGACATCGCCTTCGAATGAAAAAGTTTCATTAATGCGATAACTATTGCGGCCGGTACTCTGCAGACTATAGCGCACAGGGCGAAAATCATCGTTAACGCGCGAGCCGAAGCCAACAGGCAGTACCGCAAAGCCGGTTAAAATTGGCGCGACATCGTCATCTATTGCATAACCTTTGAGCAGTGGATTGAAAGGCCGGTTTTGGGCATCGCGCATTTCGAAATGAAGATGAGGCACACCGATACCGGTTTCGCCGGTATATGCCAGAACATCCCCTTTTTTTACCGGAAAGGCATCTTCCGTCAGATAACGATCAATGCTGTATTTGCCACTTTTTTCCTGTTGGCGGGCGACATACGCTTCCAGCTCAGGATTGAATCCATCGAGATGCGCATACAGCGCAATCTCACCCGTGTCGAGTTTCTGATAAATTACCTTGCCGTAACCAAAGGGCGAAACCCGGATGCGTTGTATATAACCATCGCGTACAGCAAAAACTTTGTAGCCGGTTCTGTTCCATGTTTTAATATCGATCGCGGCATGCATCCGCCGCGGACGGGTTTCAGCAAAAGACGAGGTCATCCAGCGGCTGGCATCGGTTGGCCACAGGTAATCCTGCGCAAGGGAGGTTGAGGCAGCAAATAACAGGCAAGAAAAAATCAGTAATTGACGCACGGTGTCTCTCTAAGTCTTCAATATTAAAGGGAGAATTCAGCACAGATCAGCAGGGATTGGATCCATAAAATCTCTGGCAACTAAGTTAAAATTGCCGTGCAAAAAACAAAGGCAATTTTACCATTTTGTCGGTAAACCATCTAATTCCCATCTGTGCATACTGATACACTATACCGACAATAAAAAACCCCGCCGGAAATCCGTGCGGGGTTTAAAATCAAAAATGCGCTGAATGGCATTAATACATGCCACCGCCCATACCACCCGGAGGCATGGCTGGTGCTGGCGCTTCTTTTTCAGGTTTGTCAACGATGGTTGCTTCGGTCATCAGCAGCAACGAAGCGACAGACGAAGCATTTTCAAGCGCGACGCGAGCCACTTTGGTCGGATCGATGACGCCGGCTTTGATCAGGTCGGTGAATTCACCACTATCTGCATTATAGCCGAATGCGACATCTTTCGATTCGCGAATGCGTTGCACCACGATGGAGCCTTCTTCGCCTGCATTGTTTGCAATCTGACGAATGGGTTCTTCGAGTGCACGACGCAGGATGTTCACGCCGATTTTTTCGTCGCCATCTGCTTGCACGCTATCCAGCGCCTTCTGCGCACGCAGGAAAACCACGCCGCCACCAGGCACGATACCTTCTTCGACAGCAGCGCGGGTGGCATGCAGTGCATCTTCGACGCGGGCTTTCTTCTCTTTCATCTCGACTTCAGTTGCAGCGCCGACGCGCAAGACAGCAACACCGCCGGCCAGCTTGGCCAAACGCTCTTGCAGCTTTTCTTTATCGTAATCTGAAGTCGTGCTTTCGATCTGTTTTTTGATTTGACCGATGCGGCCTTTGATATCTTCTGTTTTGCCGCCACCTTCAACGATTGTGGTGTTGTCCTTGTCGATGGTCACGCGTTTTGCTTTGCCGAGATCGTTCAGCTGAGCATTTTCCAGCTTAAAACCGGTCTCTTCGCTGATAACACGACCACCTGTCAGCACCGCTATGTCTTCGAGCATGGCTTTGCGGCGATCGCCGAAGCCAGGAGCCTTGACAGCTGCTACCTTCAAGGTGCCACGCAATTTGTTCACGACCAGGGTTGCCAGAGCTTCACCATCAACATCCTCAGCGATAATCAACAGCGGTTTACCAGTCTGTGCAACTTTTTCGAGCACAGGCAGCAAGTCTTTCATAGCACTGATTTTCTTGTCGTAGATCAGCAACATCGCATCTTCGAGATCAGCTTCCATATTGTCAGGATCGGTGACAAAATATGGTGACAGGTAACCGCGATCAAATTGCATACCTTCGACTGTGTCGATGCCGGATTCGGTGGATTTTGCTTCTTCAACGGTAATCACGCCATCTTTACCGACTTTTTCCATCGCTTCAGAAATATCTTTACCGATAGCTTTGTCGTTGTTTGCTGAAATCGTGCCGACCTGGGCAATCTCTTCTTTGCCAGCGATCGGACGGCTGATTTTTTTGATTTCGCCGATGACAGCTTGCACGCCCTTTTCAATACCGCGCTTAATGTGCGTTGGATTGGCGCCGGCGGTCACGTTTTTCAAACCTTCGGTGAAAATCGCTTGCGCGAGAACAGTTGCAGTGGTGGTGCCATCGCCAGCCACATCGCTGGTTTTGGAAGCCACTTCTTTCACCATCTGTGCGCCCATATTTTCGACTGGATCTTCGAGTTCAACTTCTTTTGCAACCGTCACACCATCTTTGGTTACGGTCGGTGCGCCGAATTTTTTGTCGATGACCACGTTGCGGCCTTTCGGGCCCAGTGTCACTTTTACGGCATTCGCCAGTTGGTCGACACCGCTTTTAAGAGCGTTACGACTTTCGACATCAAAATCTATGATCTTTGCCATAGCTGTATAACCTCCAAAAATTATATAAAAGAATTCAAGAAATAAAATGCTGAGAGATAATTAGATAATCGCGAGAATATCGCTTTCTCGCATAATCAAAAAATCTTCACCATCCACGGTGACTTCCTGGCCAGCATACTTGCCATACAACACCTTGTCGCCCTTCTTCACTTCCATCGCAACCGCTGCACCAGAATCGGACACTTTGCCCGGTCCCACGGCGACGACTTCGCCCTGCATCGGCTTTTCTTTGGCTGTATCCGGAATAATGATGGAGCCTTGCTTCACTTCATCTTGTTCCAAAGGTTTGACCACAACACGGTCCGAGAGTGGCTTAATGTTCATTTTTTGTCTCCTTGGTTATCTTGGGATGTGTTAAAACCAAACAATTCTTAGCACTCGCGATTACAGAGTGCTAAATCGGCTTGTAATTTAGCTCTTTCTCAAAAAAAGTCAAGTTTTTTCATAAAAATTTCAAAAATGTCAGACATTTTGCGCCAATCATTTTTAGGTATCTTAAAAATGCGTCATAATGACCGGCTCCTGGAGCACATTTTCGCTAATATGCAGGGACCAACAAGGCTGGATGAAGTGGAGTCTACGCTTTTATGAGGACAGACAGCCTCCCAAAATACGTTTCAACTCTTCCAAATCGGAGGGCAGGACGGTGCGCAGGTCGAGATAGAGCGTTTCCTTTTGCAGGTAACCAAGCACTGCCGGCTCGGAAAGACGCAATTGCCTGGCAAGTTTTTCGATTTTGCCATCCTTTGCACGGATGGCCAGCGCGTAGCTCGGCAGTTTTTCGAGTGGCAATGCGCCACTGCCGGCGCTGGCTGCGCTTTTTTCGATGGCGACATCAAATCGCCGCGATTTCTTTACAATGGCATCGAGCACATCTTTCGCACGCTTCAAAATATGCTCGACTTGCATTGAAAGCATGCCGACCACTGCATGCTGCGAGTGCAGTTGTTTCGGGTGCAAAAATAATCGAAGGGTATTTTCCAAAATCAGGTAGGTAAGTTTATCGCATCGCAGCGCGCGCATCAGTGGATTGCGCTTAATTTTAGAGATGAGGTTTTTTTTGCCGACAATGATACCGGCTTGCGGGCCACCCAGCATTTTGTCGCCGCTGAAGGTGATTACATCTGCGCCACCAGTCACACTTTCGCGCACTACCGGTTCATGCGGCAAGCCGAAATCGCGCAAATCCGTCAAAATGCCTCCGCCGAGGTCATGCAATACAAACAACCCATGCTCATGTGCCACGCTGACAAGCTCAGCGAGCGAAACCTGCGCCGTAAATCCCTGCACGCGATAATTGGACGTATGAACATGCAAAAACCCGGCAGTACGCTCCGAAATCGCATCGACAAAATCCCGTTTGTGGGTTTTGTTGGTGGTCCCTACTTCCACCATTTTTGTACCACTTTTTTTCATCACATCCGGAATACGGAAGGAGCCTCCGATCTCCACCAACTCGCCCCGCGAAATCACCACTTCTTTGCGATTGGCCAGCGAATTGAGCGCAATCAGCACCGCGGCAGCATTGTTATTGACAACACAGGCCGCTTCTGCACCGGTGAGTCGGCAAAGCAACTCCTCAACGTGTGACGTGCGATCGCCACGCTTGCCATCATCCAAATTCAGTTCGAGATTCATATAACCGGACATGAGTTCCTGCACCGGCTTTGTGGCAACTTCGGAAAGGACTGCCCGCCCCAGGCCAGTGTGCAAAATAACGCCCGTGCAATTGATCACTCTGCGCAAAGATGGTCTGAGCAATTGTTGGCATTTTGCTTCGAAAATCCGATAAACATCATCAACAACCTGATCCGGATTTTTTGGAGCACGCTTCTCATTGAGTACAGCATTGCGTGCTTCGTCCACTGATTCGCGCGCAAGAGTTGTGAGCAGCTCGCGGTGAATTTTTGCTAAAAACACACCGGCGACTTCCGACGACAATATCGACTCAATGGAAGGCAGCGATTTGAGCATGTCGACACGTTTTAGATCTTTACTATGCGGCATTTTCAGCAGGCTCCAGCGTTGTTTGCGAAAACGACTCACCCGGCAAAAGCAGACTCGCTGCTATCGCCAAACTGAGAAAAACCATCATGCTATTCAGTGCGGAATGCAGCGTATATGCTTCAGCGATAAAGCCAAGAGGTGTCATCAACAACCCACCAGTCCCCCACCCCAAGCCAATCATCATCGCTGCCATGGTGCCCTCCCGCCCCGGAAACAACTCCTGCGCCATCACGATATTGACTGGCAGTGTCGAGTACAAAATAAAACTGCCCACCACCAGAGCCGCGATGCCAAAGACACTTTGTATGTGTAAAAAAATCAGAAAGAAAGGCAACGCTCCAACAAAACTGAAAATTAGCATTTTTTTGCGGTCTAATCTGTCAGAGAAATAACCTCCCGTCAAAGCGCCGGCAGAGCCCGCAGCGATAAAAAGGGTCAGGCTCAAGCTGCCATAAAAAAGTGGTACGCCGCGCTGTTTCAGAAGCAAGGGCAGGAACGTTCCGAAAGCCGTGATCGCAGACGCACGCGCGATCGCCATAAACTGGTGCAATCCGACTGTCAGCGACTTTCGACTGAAAATCTCATGGAAAGCTGGTTTGCGCAATGCGACCGGGCGCTTGTGTCCCGGAGGCGCATATTTGAGCAAGACCAAAAAGATCAGCACGGCCGGCAAAGCCATTATCGGCATCCACTTAAAGCCTGCCCACATCACCACCGGCACAACCACGATCGGACCGAGGGAATGACCAAAATTGCCGGCCGTCAGAAAAAGCGACATGCTCCACCCCGCCCGTTTTTCGCTCACGCGCGCGACTGCTGCAGAACCAGCTGGATGATAGGCTGCCGTGCCGCAACCCGAGAGCAGCAAGAGCGCCATCAACATCCCAATAGATGGCGCATAGCCGACAAAGCACATAAATACAGCTGTCACCAGCGGTCCGAGATACACAAAACCGCGTTTGCCCAGCAAGTCGTTCAGCCAGCCGTAGACAGGCTGCAAAAAGGAGCCTGAAAAGGTAAAAACCGACGCCAGCATCCCTGCAACAGCAATTGAAAAATCCATTCGTTCCATCAAAAGCGGCAGCAACGGTGCCAAAAACCCGCTATAACTATCGTTGATGAAATGACCTGCTGCCAGCGCCATCAGCGCTTTTTTAGGCTTTTCAATGTGCAGTTTTTTCAGCATCAACTCCTTTTTGTTCAATTGCTTGCCGCACAGTTTGTTCAGTGGCGCCGAGACAATACAGCAGACCACGCAAATTGTTTTGCGTCAGCCGGCCATCAGCGACTTTTTGCAAAATTTCATATGCATTAAACGCGATGCCGAAACCGGCGTTTTGCAGCATAATTTCATCATTCGCACCATCGCCAACTGCCACGACCTCCTCGCGCGTCAGCCCTTCATGCGCTGCAATTTCCGTTAAAATCCGCCCCTTCGCTTCCTTGTCGATAATCGCTCCTTCGAGCCGGCCCGACACGACACCATCGACGATTTCGAGTTTGTTGGCAAAAACATAATCAAAGCCGAGAATGTCCTTCACCCGCTCTGCAAAAAAAGTGAATCCTCCCGAAATCAACGCCAACTTAAATCCCATCGTTTTCAAGGTGCGCACCACTTCCTGCGCGCCGGAGGTCAGCTTCATGCTGACAGCGACTTCTTCGAGCACTTTCAGCGGTAACCCCTTCAACAAAGCGACACGCTGCCGTAATGCGTCGCTAAATTCGACTTCGCCTGCCATGGCCCGGCGGGTGATGTGATTGACGGCATCGCCGACATTCGCCGCCTTGGCAAGTTCATCGATCACTTCGCCTTCAATGATGGTATTATCCATATCGAAAACCACCAGTCGGCGACGCTGACGGTAGGGCGAATCCGGCTGAATAATGGTATCAAATCCAAACTCATCACAGGTTTTTTGAATCACTTCCTTGAGCACAGACAAATCGCGCAGTTCGCTGGCATCGACCCACAGTTCGAGCACCACCAGCTCGCCTTTTGCCAGATGATGCATGCGTTCGATGCTGACCCGGAAGTTGGCCAGTGCGTTGGAGATTGCTTTTAAAATGCCGACTTTATCACGGCCGATGATGGTAAAAACCTGTAAATTTTTATCGACCACGCGCTGCATCTCATCCGGCGTCACAATCTCGACATGCAGGTCATGTTCAAATTGTTGTAAATTGTGAAGGAGGCGAGTGCGCGCTTTTTGCGCAGAATCCTGCGGCGAGATCGGCTCAGCGATCATCAATAAAATATTGAGGCCGTAAAGGGCATTTTGCTCGACCGCGACGATATTCAGATTGGCATCTGTGACTGCCGTGGTCACATCGGCGATGATATACGGATTGTACCTGCCCTGCGAGCTGATAACCAAATAAGGATGCAGATTCATATTTTCCAATTCGGCTTGCTTTTTGCCAGTGTGCGAAGGCGCCCTGCCGTCTCACGTCTTCAAAGCACCGAACATACAATTATTTTTTTGAAAATGCAACGGCGAGGACTCTGCAGCAAAGCCTCAGAAGAAATTCATCTTACCTTTTAACGTGAGTTCGAGATAACTATTTCCCGCTTGAGTGGAGAGTCCGCTTCAGCCAAAACGCGGTAGAAAATGAAAATATTGAACTTAGAGTACAGAAGCTTTTGAACGGCTTCGACTCCGTTTTTGCTGAAGAATCTGATATTTTGCCTATATCGAAGTCAGGTTATTGAGATCCGCAATGGTATGCAGAGATACTTCGCCTGCGGTGATATTTTGGTGGGTCAATATCCTGCGCAAAGAGCCGGCCTGGCCAAGGTGGGAAGTCAGATGGGCGCTCAGGTGCAACAGGAATCGCTGAATGGAAAGTGACAAATCAGCAGGTGGCTGTGGATAGGGAAGCGCCAGCACCGCCTCGTCGCGTTTGGATAGCACCTGCGCCACCACGTTTGCTGTTTCTCGCAATTTGGCGGTTATCTCACCACGGCTGCCACCGCGAGTATTGAATTCGGCTTCACGATCGCGCTTGAAATCCGTGCCGCCCAGGACGTGTCCGACGAAATGCTGCTGGTTGCTGCAGATGTACAGGGCTAAATTACCAGCAGAATTGCTGACGTCTTCAGGGACCTGCCACGGGATTTCATTGTCCGGGAACATTTCACTTCACGGGCAAATACCTCAAGACCCGGGCGAGCAAGGCGGCAAAATCCTGATTGATCTCTGATATAATCTTCCCCTTTTAGGCCTTAAACTGCGACTGTTACTTACCCAATACGCGCATAACTTTTTCTTGCAACACCGGTATCACTTCGCTGGCGAACCAACTGTTTTTGCGCTGCCAGATGTTGTTGCGCGGACTGGGATGCGGCAACGGAAAATAGCGGGGCAAATAGTCCTGAAAATTCAAGACTGTCTGGGTGAGTTGAGGTCGCGCGGCTGGGCCAAGATGATAATGCTGCGCATATTCGCCGACCAGCAAAGTCAGTGCAATTTCCGGCATGGCGGCTATGGCGCGCTGCTGCCAAAGCGGCACACATTCCGGTCGCGGCGGTGCATCACCGGAGCCTCTTTTGGCTTTGCCCGGATAGCAAAACCCCATTGGCAGCAACCCAATTTGGCCGGAATCATAAAAAACCTCGCGTGAAATGCCCATCCACGCACGCAGATTGTCGCCAGATGCATCATCCCAGGGCACTCCGGAAGCATGCACACGCCGACCTGGCGCCTGCCCGACAATCAAAATACGGGCTTTTTCAGAAAGGGTAAAGATCGGATTTGGTCCGAATGGTAACTGATCATTGCAAACAGTGCAGCCGCGAATCTCTTTGCGCAAAAACGCAATTTTCTCCATACCACACCTTATTTTTTGGCCATCATCAGAATCACAATTTCATAGCTGCTGAAAATCAGACCATTTTCTCGAGGCGAAATCAGCTTGGTTGCTGCTCTTACCAATCAATACAGGGCTTACTTTGCCAAGTCTGGCAGTAAACTCTCTTTGACCCAACGGTAGGCAGGATTGATTGTCAGAGCGCGTTGGCAGGCGGCTAATGCAGGTGCATTTTCATCATCAACGCTATAAAATTCGCACAGCCAGGCAAAACATTCTGCATGGCCCCACTGTGGCGCCAGTATATCGTGCTGCTGAAAAGTGGCAAAAAGCTGTGAAGCTTTCTCCAGCAGTGCCCTCGCCTGTTTTCGACTCCCGCCCAAAAAGTCTGGTGTGTAATAGCTGGCCAGCGCTTGCAAAAACCGCACGCGCGGATTGTCCGGGGCCAGCTTGACAGCTTGCGTCATCATGCTTTTGCATTGCTGCGCCAGGCTCACCGCACGCCAGCCATCGAGGCCTGCCTGCTGCCCCATGCAGACTGCCAGCAAAGCTTGTGCTTCTGCAAATTCATCTCGCAGTTCAAGCGCTTGCTGCAAGTGCACAGCGGCCCGCGCAAAGGCGCGCCTGGCTTCGTCATGCTGCTTGGCTTGCAAAGCATAGTTGCCGAGCCGGAAATGGCAGTAGCCAAGATAGTAATGCCCCCATTGAGCATACAGACTGTCCCTTGCCGCCAGCTCGAAAAGGTCGCGCGCCTGCCGCATCAAGTCACCATCCCATTTGGTCATGCCTGACTTCATCAGTAGCTTGCCTTTCAGCAATGCACGATGCGCAGGCCCTTCTTCGCTTCGAGCATTCGTCACGCTGACCAGTGCAAGACAAGCGAATGCAACCCACCTGTATCGGCGTCTCATTACCTTACGCCCCACTCCCACATGCCAAATGCAATTTTACGACTGGCTGCATGCCCGGATTGCTTGAGAGCCAGCATGATTTGGCCACGGTGATGCGATTCATGTGAGATGAGATAGCCAAGAAAGGCGGTTGGGTGCGGCTTAAAGCCTTTAATCCGGCCACCTTCAAAGCCGACTGCCAGCAGCTCTTTGATGGCCTGTCCGCTATCGATCAAATGTTGTGCCAGCATTTCCTTGCTCAGCGGAGTCTCTTTCGCCAGCTTGCTCAGCCCTTCACCCAGCTCCTTTTGCGCCGCATCAATCCACATTAGCCGGACATTATGGATGTGTGCAAATTGCTGGCCGACACTCCGGCCTTTCGAGGCTGCAACATCTGAAAGGTTTTCATCTTCAAGACTCTCAAGAAGGTACAAATGAATTCGGTTGTGAATCTCCCAGGTATCGAGCATGTGTTCGATCATGTACACTCCCATTTTTTCGATAAATGAAGGCGGATTATTTTTGCGTGATCGCCTTTTGCAGAAAGGCTTCGACTACCTGCCATTGCGGCTCGACCGAGCCATCGACGCGTGCCGGATTGAGCATGGATGAGCCATGTACGCCGTTTTCCGCAACATAGCTCTGATGCCCCATTTCCTGGAAATCGGCGAATTGCTTTGCCACATGCTCGTACTCCATCTCTCGTCGCGGCCTCAAAACCAGCAGCGGCGCCTTCAAGTCCTGTGCATATTCTGCGGGCTCGCAACCCGCCATCGGCTCGCCGGATGCTGGCGAGAATGCCAACACCGCGTCGATCGTCTCGGTGTTTTTCGCTGCCAATTGCACCACCAGTGCTGCGCTGTAGCTGCTGCCCCAGGCAATGTATTTGCCGGAAAAGCCCTGATCTTTTACAAACGCCAGGGCCGCTTCGAGATCCGCATAGGCATCGCAATAACCAAATGACGGCTCGCCCGCAAGATGATCGACCGTGCGATTGTGCCCACCCAACCGGTCGCCGCCACGCCGCTGATCGATCGCCAGTGTGCTGAAGCCAAGAGTGTGCAACCTGGGCTTGAGCGAATCATATTCTGCGCGCGCATTGCCACCCCCTTGGTGAAACAACAAGATAAGCGGTGCAGATTTGCCTTTTTCATGAATGAACAAATCGCCGAAAACGCTGATGGAGTCGCTGGTAAAGAATTGCACCTCGCTCGGATTTTCAGCTTGTGCTGGCGGCGACTGGCCGCATTTTAGCGCCATTCCGGCGGTCAGGAGTGCGGCAATTGAACAGCAAAAACGTCTTTTCATCTGCATCCTTTCATTCTAGATCAAAATGATAGAGCATAATATGCTTCGAAAAGCCCGGGATGTCTTACCAATACGATGCAACGCGGCGCTACTTTGAACTATTCCAGATGTTTGCATGGATTTTGTCCCGGACAAGAACTCGGGTATTGTTATTCGCAAGCAGGTACAGTCACAAAAAGCCCTGATGGAGCTGCCTGTTGTGTGCTATGATTCGATCTGGAAATGGCCTGTTCCGACCTTTATTCGATCGGCTCAGGCTGCTAATTGCATGTGAGGGCAACATCATATAGAAAGCGGGACAGGAAAGCAAAACATTTTGTTCAAGCCAGACATGTTAAGGATTAACCCCTTGTGTGAATTAAATAAGCCGTTTATGAGCACAAAATGGCCCAAATTGTCATGCCGGAGGCATCTATTTTGAGGTTTACGCGGAATATAGCGAAGTTTCCTCACGATGCCGAATAGATTCATCCTGAATGACAGGGATACTATTGTTACATAAAAACAATGGTTTATCTAAAAGGACTATTGCAAAAACAATTCACACAACGCGTTAAGGATTATGGATAAAAATAAATTTTAAAGCGCTTTTGTCACAAATTGCTATTTGGCATTTTACAAAAATATGAATACTTTTAAAGCCGGAGGGTATTTGATCTCATTCTAAATCATCAAAATTTAAATTTCATCCCGAGGAAAAATGTCTTTTCGTGTTGGATATTTGCAATTTCAACCTGTTTCGGGGAAACCGCACGAAAACGTGCAGACGATATTGCGGGCTTTAGAGTACGTCGAAGCGGATTTGCTGGTGCTGCCGGAGTTAGCCTTTACCGGATATTTGTTCGAAAATCGCGAGGCGCTGTACAGATTGGCTGAAGAGCCGCAGCAATCAGTTATCGTTGAGCGCCTCATCTCCCTGTGTAAAACGCGAGATCTGCATATTGTAACCGGTTTTGCTGAAAAACTGGGCGACAAAGTATTTAACAGCGCGCTGCTGCTAGGGCCAAACGGGCTGTTGCACTCCTATCGCAAATTACACCTTTTCAATCTGGAGAAGCAGTGGTTTGACGCCGGCGATCTCCCGCTGAGCGTTCAATCCGTGCGCGGCGTCAAAATTGGCATGATGATCTGTTTCGACTGGATTTTCCCGGAAGTGGCGCGCGCATTGGCATTGCAAGGCGCTCAAATTTTATGCCATCCATCCAATTTGGTGTTACACTATTGCCAGGATGCGATGCAAACACGCTGCCTCGAAAATGGCGTTTTCGCCGTGACCTGCAACCGGGTCGGCGCCGAAAAAACAGGCACAGTCGAGCTCACTTTCACCGGACAGAGCCAGATTGTCGCGCCAAAGGGCAAAATGTTGCATCGCGCGCCAAAGCATGAACAACTGCTTTTCATCACGGAAATCGATCCACAACTGGCGAACGCCAAGCAGATCACCGAACGCAACGACATGCTGGTCGATCGCCGGCCAGATTTTTACTGTGATCTATGGCAACAAAAAGAGGGAAGTGCATGAAAAATCTGCTTGAAACGTTTGGCCAAATTGACATCTATTTATTTGATCAGCTTTTAAAGGGAAGGATTCAGCCAGGCATGTGTGTGCTCGATGCAGGCTGCGGCAGCGGGCGCAATATACATTACCTGTTACAGCAGGAATTTGATGTGCACGGCATTGACCAGTCAGCCGCAGCAATTGAAACGGTACGCACCCTTGCAAAGCAGCTCGGATATGTTGATGCGGAGAGCAGATTTCAGCTTCAGGATGTCTGCAAAATGTCCTTTGCCGATAGGAGCTTCGATATTGTCATCAGCAGCGCGGTACTGCATTTCGCTCGCGATGAGCAGCACTTCAAAGCGATGATGGATGAAATGTGGCGTGTGCTCAAACCATCCGGAATGTTCTTTGCCCGGCTCGCTTCATCGATCGGTATCGAAGCACTGATCGAAAATCATGGTGACAGACGCTTTGGACTTCCGGACGGCAGCGAGCGTTTTTTGGTGGATGAAGCCATGCTCAGAGCCAAAACACAGCAACTCGGGGGAACCTTTCTCGAGCCAATTAAAACCGTCAATGTAGAAAACAAGCGCTGCATGACCACCTGGTGCCTGCGCAAAAATTCTTCAATCCACAAAGATCACTGATCTGAGTCCACTATCGACTGTCGTGCGCTATCTGCCTGTTGAAAAGATGACCTCAGAGTCGGATAGAGAGAGCGGTAAATCGTATAGCCTTGCTGATAAATGCCTGCGTTTTTGGCGTCGGGCTCGAGACGATTGGTCACCTTGATGGTTGCGCGACAGGCTTCGGCAACTGAGCTGTACCTGCCGGTACCGACTGCAGCGAGTAGCGCCACACCGAAAGCCGGGCCTTCATCCATGTTGATGGTCACTACCGGGATATCGAACACATCCGCCAGCATTTGCCGCCACAACGAGCTGCGCGCGCCGCCACCGGATGCCCGAATTTCATGAATAGCAGTGCCGCGCGCTCGCATCAGGTCCAGGCAGTCGCGTAAGCTGTAGCTCACCCCTTCCATCACGGCCCGTGCGAGGTGATTTTTATTGTGCGAAAGTGACAGCCCGAAAAAGACACCACGTGCATAGGCATCGGCATGCGGAGTACGCTCACCGCTTAAATACGGCAAAAAATACAATCCATCGCTGCCGGGATCAGCCGACGCTGCCATTTTGGTCATCACATTGTATGGCTCTTTATTCTGCTTGCGCGCCAGTTCACTCTCATGATCAAAAATGGTGTTACGCAGCCACTGCCACGAGCCACCCGCAGCAAGGGTCACGCCCATTTGATGCCATGCATCCGGAACAGCATGACAAAATGTATGCAATCCGCCGTCCGGATCGTAGGCCGGCGTTTCTGCATAGGCGAACACCACACCGGATGTGCCTAACACCGCCGATACGATACCGGGCTCGACGATGCCATTGCCGACCGCTCCTGCAGCCTGATCTCCCCCTCCACCGACAATTGGGGTCCCTTCTGCCAGCCCTGTTTCTTCAGCAGCACGTTTCGATACCTTGCTGCTGATTTCGAATGATTCATAGCTTGCCGGCATCATCGATATTGGCAGTTCGAGCCGGTCAAGCATTTCCTGTGACCAGGTGCGATGCTCCACATCGAACAGCAGGGTGCCGGAGGCGTCCGACACTTCGGTAGCGAATTCACCGGACAAACGAAATCGGATGTAATCCTTTGGCAGTAAAACTTTGTCAAGTTGTTTAAAAGCATCCGGTTCATTATTGCGGAGCCACAGGATTTTTGGGGCAGTAAATCCGGTCAGCGCTGGATTACGGGTCAGTTCGAGCAGCTTTTGCTGGCTGATGACGCTGTTCAACCATTCGACCTCCGCTACAGTGCGTTGATCGTTCCACAGCAAGGCCGGCCGGATCACATCATGCTTTTTGTTGAGAAAAACCGAGCCGTGCATTTGTCCGGACAGGCCGATGCCTGCGACATTATTTCCAGAAACATTCGCCATGCGCAAAACATCGCGAACGGTTTTCACCAAGGCCTGCCACCAGTCTTCCGGAGCCTGCTCAGTCCACCCTGGCCTGGGAATTTGCAGCGGGTACGTTGCGGTCGATTGTGCCAGCAGCTTGCCGTCGCGATCGATCAATATGGTTTTTGTTCCACTGGTGCCGATATCAATGCCTAAAAAACAGCTCATTTTGTGCTCCATTTTGTCAGAAAGCTTTAAAGTCAGTGATTTGATGACAATTTGCAGGCTTTGCCCTGTATTGATACGTTCTTTACAATAGCCGTAGAATAAACTCAATATAGAAATCAATTGAACGCCATGAAAAAAATATCGGTATTCTTCAGAGTTTTTACGGCGCATAGTCGTCCCTGGATCGAATCAATATATGACCCCGCAAAAAACAGGGCAAGCAGGATCGGCTCAGTCTTAATTTTCTTAAACAAATTTCAAAAGCATGCGTATCATGACGCCGTGCATCTGCAATTCCAGTGCTAGTTTCCACCCAAAATCACTCGAGAGGGAGACATTCCATGAAGAGCAAAAAGCTAATCTGCGGTCTTGCTGTTTTAGCAATATTTGCTATGCAAAGCGCAATCCAGGCGCAATCCAGTCTGGATATCCCCAGCAGGCATTTCGGCCTGAGCATCGGCAACTCACACACATTTTCGGGTATCCGCATCAATTTTCGCGATCGCGATGTCCGGCGCATCAATGGTTTGAACTTGACCATATGGAAGGCTGCAAGAGAGCCTCGTGGCGAAATCAATGGCATTGGATTGGGTATTTTCGGCCCCGCCGGAGCACGGCTCAACGGCTTGATGGTCGGTGTCGCTGGCGTTGAAGCGCAGGAGACGTTTTCCGGGATAGGCCTCGGCCTGCTCGGTGTCGGTGCCGGCGACAAGGTGAGCGGCCTGGCAATCGGCGGCCTTGGTGTTGGGGGAGGCGGCGATGTCGAAGGCATTATGATTGGAGGGCTCGGTGCCGGAGCTGGCGGCAATGTCAAAGGGATCGTAATTGGTGGATTGGGGGCTGGTGCAGGCGGAGATTTGCACGGCATTTCGATCGGTGGGCTCGGCTCGGGCGCAGGTGGCAATGTCACCGGTATTCACATCGGAGGGCTGGGGACTGGTGCGGGTGGCAATTTCACCGGCATCGGCATCGGCTTGCTCGGGGTTGGCGCAGGAGAAGACGCCACGGGCATTTTTATCGGCGGCATCGGCTCCGGCAGCGGCCAAAACATGACCGGACTGAGCATCGGGGGCATCGGCACCGGCGCTGGCGGTGTGATGAGGGGCATTGCGATTGGCGGCGTTGGCGTCGGCGCCGGGGAATCGCTGAACGGGCTAGCAATTGCCGTTGGTGCTGCTGGCGCGCCGGTAGTTAAAGGCATTACCATTGCCGGGGCTGCGGCCGGTGGCGAAGAAGTGACCGGACTGGCGATCGCTGGTGGTTATATTAAAATTCAGGATGAAGGGCGTTTACGCGGCGTTTCCGTCAGTGCATTCAACCATATCAAAGGCGAGCAGCAGGGATTGAGCATTGGGATATTCAATTTTGCCAACAAGCTCAAAGGCATCCAAATAGGTGTGCTCAATTATGCCAAAAACAATCCAAAATGGTTGCGTCTTCTGCCTGTGATCAACGCGCATTTGCGGTAACAATCATCATCCGCTAAACAGTATCGCGTGCTAACGCAAAACTGGTTTGCAACAAATGAAGTCGAGCTTTTGTCTGCATTGGGGGCGGAACAATAGCTTATGTGGCTTGCCCCGCACAGAGCACTATCGAAGCAACAGATGAATCGGACGGTTGAACAAATGAAAGGGAAATCATCGTGACACGATACACGAAACCCATCATTCTGTCGATTTTAACTTTATTAGGGGCAACCACAGCTTATTCGCAGACCGTCCCGTTTGACTCTGATCGTTGGGATATCCAGGGAAGCGAGAGCCGCGTCGAAGAGTATCGCGGTCAAAAAGCGCTTTATCTGAAGGGTGGTTACGCTACACTCAAAGATGTTGAATTCACCAATGGCATCATCGAGTTCGACATCGCTGTAACTGGAGAGCGCGGATTTATGGGTGCATTTTGGCGCATGCAAAGTAGCGGAAACTTTGAGGAATTCTACATCCGCCCGCACCAATCCGGCAATCCCGATGCCAACCAGTACACACCTGCCTTTTTCGGCAATACAGCCTGGCAACTTTACTACGGCGAAGACTATAGCGCGCCGGTCAAATACATCTTCAACGAATGGATGCACATCAAAATCGTCGTTTCTGGCAAACAGGCAGAGATTTACATTCGGGATATGGAAAAGCCGGCAGTTATCGTGCATGAACTAAAGCGAGATGTGAAGGCAGGCAAAATCGGTGTGCTCAATCCCGGCAACTTCACACACGCTCACTTCGCTAATTTCCGCTTCAAGTTATTGGAAAATATCAAGCTTGCTTCCAAGTCAAAAGAACCGGAAATACCGCCCGCAGGTACGATCATGTCATGGCAGGTCTCGAGTACCATTGATGAAAAATCATTGGAAAACAAATTTTTGCTCAGCGATACGGGCAGACAGAATTTAACCTGGACGACCATCGGATGCGAAAAAACCGGCATCGCCAATCTCGCCCGCATTCAAGGCATCCAACCGAATAAAAATACGGTTTTTGCCAAAGTCACTATCCGTTCCGACAACGATCAGATCAAAAAAATTCAATTCGGCTACAGCGACCGCATCAAAGTTTATTGCAACAACCACCTGATCTATAGCGGTAGCAACGACTACCAATCCCGCGACTATCGCTATCTCGGCACAATTGGCTATTTCGACGCTGTCTATTTGCCGCTCAAAAAAGGCGAAAACGAGTTATGGCTGGCAGTTTCCGAAAACTTTGGCGGCTGGGGAATTATGGCAAAAATTGAAGATATGAGCGGAATTGCATTCAAATGAGTTTTCACTGTACAAATTTAGCCGATACGATCAAAACAATCCAAAATAGCTGCGCTTGCTAACGGTGCTCGATGCAAATTAGTCATCAGCTAGCTTCATCCCATTTATGGAGAAAAGGGCCTTGTGCATGGATTGAACGCGCACACGGCCCTTTTTCATATCAGCCCTTGCTTTATCAGCGCCGGTTTTCGCGCGCTTTTACTTCAAAACGCTCACTTGCCGACACACCGTTGGCAGTTATTTCCACAACAAACTTGCCGGGACGCAGATAAAATTTGCCATTGTCCGCGGCTTTATATGGCTTAAACTTCTTATCAGATGCTGCTGCAGCCTGCAGTGCGTTGCCGTAGACTGACGCCTTTGTCGAATCGACCGACAGATCATATTTGAAATAGTTCAATCCACGCTCACTCGCATCACTCAACTCCGCTACGGTTAAGCCTTCATCCGTTTTGATGCGAATGGTTGCGGTCACATCACGATTCACATAGAACGCAATTTCGCTTTCCGGCTCGTTCGGCTCTGAAAAACTCGAATTCATTCTGCCCCAATTTTCTGAATAGTTCGCCGCCCTGATCGGAAAAACATGCACTGTTTTTGCCAGCATGCCTTCGGTTAGCTGTTGAATGTGATCAACATCGGCGATAAAAATCGAGCGTCCGTGCGTGCCCACAACCAAATCCTTTTCGCGCTCGTGCACCACCAAATCATGCACCGGAACATGCGGCATGTCTTTAAAAAGCCCCATAAAAGTCGCACCGCTATCGAGCGAGACGTACAGCCCGTGATCCGTGCCGACATACAGGACGCTGGCATTTTCAGGATCTTCCCGCACCACATTGATCGGCTCCTGCGGCAGCGCGCTACTCAAATCCTGCCAGGTTTTTCCGTAATCTTTCGAACGATACAAATACGCATTAAAATCGTCGAAACGATAGCCGTTAAGTGCCACATACACGGTTGCCGTGTCATGGCTGGAGGCTTCGACACGCGACACCCATAAATTTTGCGGCAGCTCGTCTGAAACACGCTGCCAGGAAAAGCCGCCATCCCGGGTGACATGCACCAGGCCATCATCACTCCCCGTATAAAGCAGTCCAAAACGGAATGGCGACTCGCTGATTGTGGTCAACGTGCCGTACGGTACATCCCCAACGCGACCGCCCTGAGTCAAATCTCCGGAGATCGGTTGCAGCGTTTCGCCCTTATCCATCGACCGGAAAAGTTTGTTGGCGCCTATGTACAGGATGTCCTGGCTGTGGCGCGACAACAAGATTGGCGTCTGCCAGTTGAATCGCAGCGGCCGTTCGCCGAGCTCGTGCTGTGGCCGGATCGACTTGCGAGCCCCGGTTACCTTGTCAATTCTGGCATAAAAGCCAAATTGCGAGCCAGTATAAATCGTACGATTATCACGGAAATCGATCTGCACTTGCATGCCATCACCGCCGTAATAACGCTTATAAGGATACTCGCCACTCGCATACCAACCCGTGCCGCCTTCATACGTGCTCGGGCCGCCCCACACACCATTATCCTGCAAGCCACCGTACACATTGTAAGGCTCGGCCATATCCACTGCGACAGTATAAAACTGGCCGACCGATGGCGTATTCGCCTTGAACCAGTTGTCGCCATCGTCATAGCTGATATTAATGCCGCCATCGTTGCCGTTGATCAGGTGACCGTTTTTTTCCGGATTCAGCCATAACGCATGGTGGTCAGCATGCACCCCAGCCTTGCCGATCGACTTGAAAGTTTTGCCGCCATCATCCGAGCGGATGATGGGCACGCCGAGCAGATAAACGCGTTCAGAATCCTGAGGCGCCACCCGTACTTCGCCAAAATAATAGCCATAAGAATAAAACAAGCCATCGAGATAATCTTCGTGTGTGCGCTTCCAGGTTGCGCCACCATCGTCGGAACGATACAGTTCCGCGCCGATAACCGGTGTATCGAACAGCAAACTGTTGGCGTCTTCGACGTACTCTACCAAAGCAATCGGCTCAATTTTGCCATCTTGCACCATCTTCTTCACGACCTTGACCGAGTATTTTTCCGGAAAATTATACGCTTCGAGATACTCGGTTATTTCGTCATCGCTGAGTTGCAAAAAAGCATCGCTTGACATCACACGCAGCGAATCTTTGCTCAGAGCAATCTCTTCATCATCCGCTTCTTTTGGCCTGCGGTACTGGTTGTCTAGTGCAGCATAGAGAATATTCGAATCTCCCGGATAAACGGCCACGCCAATGCGGCCGACGCCGTTGCCCACAGGGAAACCACTTTCTTCTGTGGTGATCAGGTCCCAGCTCTCGCCGCCATCAGTGCTTTTGTAAATGCCGGAACCTGCGCCGCTTTCAACAAAATTCCATGCATAGCGTGCACGGTGCCAGGCTGCAGCATACAGCACATCCGGATCGTTCGGATCGATCACCAAATCGACCACACCAGTGGTATCGTCGACAAAAAGTGTTTTTTCCCAGGTCTGGCCACCATCTGTGGTTTTGTACACACCGCGCTCTTCATTAAAAGAATAGAGATGACCGAGTGCAGCGACCCAGGCCGTATTCGGATCATCCGGGTGCAAGACGATGCGCCCGATATGGTGCGTCTCCGCCAAACCGAGATGACGCCAGTTTTTTCCGCCATCTTCGCTTTTGTAAATGCCGGTGCCGGAATAGGATGAGCGACTGGAATTATTCTCGCCGGTACCGACCCAAATGGCGCCACTCTGCCAGTCGACTGCAATATCGCCGATAGTCATCACAGCTTCTTCGTCAAATATCGGCGTGAAACTGATGCCGTTGCTGGTGGTTTTCCACAAACCGCCGGAAGCATAGGCCACATAAAACTGTGTTGGATCAGCAGGATTAGCATCAATATCAACGACGCGGCCGCTCATGATGGTCGGACCGACATTGCGCAACGAAACGTTCCTCAGCAGGGAATTTTGTTGCATCGCAAGGCGCTGATCGAATGCTTGCAAACGCATCTCGGCAGGTGTGGCTGCCGTTGCACCGTGCGTACCGACATCCGCAACTTCGGATTTGGTAGCTCTCTCAGCTTCCGCTTCCTTGACGCGCTCCGAAAAAGGCTGACTAAGCCGAAAAAGGATCACTACCACGATAGCAATCACTGCCACGATACTAAATATCATTTTTTGAGACATGAAAAAACGCTCCGGATTAAGAATAAAAAATATATCAGATTTGGATGAGAAGGATCATTGGGAGTGAAACATAATTTACAAGATTATGCTTCCACAATCAAACAAAAAGACAGCACAATTGTGAACTTTTGCAGACTTCCGGGATACCTAAATACTACAGCATTTCATCGTTTGTGCTGATCGATTTTGATGCTTTCGTGTTCAGCAACAATATGCTATTCCAATCTCAGCGCTTTAAATGATTATCCCATTTTTGTATAGAAAGGCAGCATGCCACGAGATATTCCTGGACTTGAAGCGAGGAACTTATGGGTACTCCGAAAGTTGAAAAAAGTGATCATCCCTTTTAAATTTTGGTGTTATCTGAATGATGTACCGGTGATCGCTCTCACAGGGCGGCATTTCCCCTCCAAGAAATCAGTCCTTCCTCCCACTCCGCCTATTATAACGATTCGATGATGATCTGATTTAAATCCATGCTCATTGGCAAACAAGGATTCCATAACTTCTGCTTTTTTCGGGAAGATGCAAAATTACAGCGTCTTTTAAAGCAGGTCAGCGAAGAACTTTGATTCCTCAATGTTTATGAAAGCATCTGATTTCGGATACTGGCGACAGGAGGTTGCCGGTTAATCGTGCTTAGCCGATCATACCGAAATGACGAAAGGCCTCTTTCCTGCAAAGTGGCCTTTCTTTTTATCAACTTCGGACGTTGATTCAATTTCATGCTGAAAGCACAAGACAAAATGCGCTGCCGTTTAAAGCGTCAATTGCTTTGGGTGCTAAACAAGAGGTGCATTCGGGAGCAAGTTCGGTTGATGGGCGGAGCCCCTGGAGCCTTGCTCCTGGATGCCATTTTACTGAACAGAAGATTTGGGATGCTTTGTATAGGCGCCCAAGTTCGGTGGGAACTGTCAAGAGTGATTCTTTTCATTTTGAGCACTTCGATTGTACTCAGGATAAACTCTGCGAAGAATCTCATTTTGAGCTTGGATTCTGAGACTCTTCATCGCTTCACTTATCAGAATGACACACTCCATATTTTTTCGACAGTCTCGAATGCGGTGCCGTTATCGCATCAGGTAAAACAACAGCACGCGCACAATCATGTAAATCAGTACGATGAAAATTAAAAACTTGTATCGCAGCAGCCAGCGCCAGATTTTGTCGAACGGATTATCGCGGTAGGCAGTAACCGTTTCATCGTTAAGAAAGCGCTCGATGTCTGCCGCCAACTCAGAGGCGTTTGCATAGCGCTGCTCCCGGGGCTCGGCCATCGCATGCCGAATGATCGCTTGCAATCGCTTTGGCGCTTTGTCCTTTGCCTGACTTTCAATCTTTTGAAACGGGTGGCTCCCTGTCAATACAAATTGCAGGATCGCACCCAAAGCGTACACATCGGCACGCTGGTCCAATCGATTATTTTCGCCGCGCGCCTGCTCGGGCGCCATATAATCCGGCGTGCCTAAAACAGCACCAACCTGTGTAGCGAGTCCGGACCCGCCATCAGTTTTGTCCTGAAAAGCCGCGCCGGGCTCTGGCATGGCCATCCTGGTTTCTGATGCTTTTTCCTCACCCAAAATCTTCGCCAGCCCCCAATCCATCACCAATACCTCGCCAAATGCGCCGACCATGATATTCGCAGGCTTCAAATCGCGGTGAATGATATTCTGCGCGTGCGCAAATGCGACCGCCTCACAAATTTTCTGAAAAAGCCGCAGCCTTTCCGGCAAGGCGCGCGCTGTTTGACAGAATACGTCCAGCCGTTCTCCCTGCACCAGCTTCATCGCGTAAAACATGCGGCCGTCCGGCAAGATACCGACATCATGTATCGGCACGATACCCGGATGTTCGAGCCGTGCAATGACCTGCGCTTCCTGCTGCATGCGCTCAGCAAACTGTGTTTCTTGCAGGCTGTCATCCATCACTTTCAGCGCAACTTCGCGATCGAGGGAACTGTCGTGGGCGCGAAAGACCGTGCCCATCCCACCTTCGGCAATTTTGGACAGGATGCGATAGCGCGTGCCTTCGAAATCAGGCACATCGACGATCGATTGCAAGCGGGAAAGAGCGCGATCGGAAAGTTGGGTCATTTCAAAATTCTCATTCAGGGGATATCGATATGCCGAGCAGTGAACGCGCTTCCAGTCGGAATTCTTCTTCACTGACGGTCAGTTCACGCAGTTTATTGAGCACAATCTGTCGGAACTGCCGGCGTGTGGCAGCGAGATAATTGGTAACTTGGGTAACCGGCAGATTGAATTCTGCAGCCAACGCATCATAGGTTTCGCGCACATCATTCTGCAAATCATAGCGCTGAAACAGTTCGAACTGCAATGATTTGCCTTTCAATGTCAGCTCGCTTTTCAGCGCTTGCACCGCCACGCTGAAAAAATGCCGCAACCATTCGCGCTCGAAAAACTGTTCCGGTGTGGTATCATCGGCAACTTCAACACTTTGCAATTCACCGTCGGCATTCTCGAAATCGAGGGATTGAAACACAAATCCACCACCGCGCTTGATACGTTGTTCAGCCTTGTTTTCATTGGCGATGAAGCCATCGAGGCAGGTGCGCAAAAAAGTCCGAAAACGCGCTTTTTGCGGCTCGTAGCGATCGAAATAATCCTTTTCTATGGCTTTGCTGAAAAAAGCCTGGGTTAAATCTTGTGCATCTTCGCCGGACTTGTTCCATTTCATGCGAATATAAAAGTAGATGGCCTTCCAGTAGGACTCCACGATCAATGAAAGCGCACGCTGGCGTTCATGTTCATCATCGCTGCGGGCGGCTAAAATCGCCGACCAGCGGGTTTTGGGAAATGCATTCTGATCATGCAGATCATTGCTTTTTTGCAACACGCCTTTTTCCAATTTTTACTATCACATTTTCAAAAATGTAAAACAAAGCGCCTGAGGATGCAAGCATTTGCTGTGTTTTCGGCCATTTTAATAGCGCGGAACAGATGGATCGACCTCCCGACTCCAGGCATGCAATCCACCTTTGAGATGGCGCGCGGATGTCCAGCCGGCATTTTTCAGGATGTCCAGCGCGGTCAGTGAGCGCACGCCGGTGCGGCAAAATGCGATGACTTCCCGTTCCTGGCTGATCTCTCCTATCCTTTCCGGCAATTCACCCAATGGAATGCAGACGGCGTCGGGAAGCGCAGCGATGTTCCATTCGTGCTGCTCACGCACATCAAGCAGCGTCACTGCTTTCTTTTCAATCATTTGCGCCAGCTCGGTTGCGGTCACCTCACGCTCCGGATCGACGCGATTAGCATCATCTGCGGTTACGCCACAAAATGCATCGTAATCGATCAGATCATGCTGGCTGGGCTGTTCGCTACAAATCGGACAATCCGGATCTTTGCGTAGCCGCACTTCGCGGAATTGCATTGCCAGCGCATCGTACAACAAAAGTCGCCCGATAAGCGTCTCGCCTTTGCCGAGAATGAGCTTGATTGCTTCTGTGGCTTGAATCACGCCGATGACGCCGGGCAGTACGCCCAAAACGCCGGCTTCCGCACAATTTGGCATCAGCCCCGGCGGCGGCGGCTGCGGATACAGGCAGCGATAACATGGTCCGCGCTGTGCATCGAAGACACTGGCCTGTCCTTCAAAGCGAAAAATGCTGCCGTACACGTTTGGCTTGCCAAGCAGCACACACACATCATTGACGAGATAGCGGGTTGGGAAATTATCTGTGCCATCGATCACAAGGTCGTACCCAGCAACGATTTCTTTTGCATTGTCCGCACGCAAAGCCGAACTGTGCAATCGAACGTCTACATGCGGATTGCAATCTGCGATAAATTGTCTGGCGGATTCCAGCTTCGATAGGCTCACATTGCCGGTTTTATGGATCACCTGCCGCTGCAAATTTGACAGATCAACCACATCGAAATCAACTATGCCGAGCGTTCCTACCCCGGCTGCCGCAAGATACATCGCAACCGGCGCGCCGAGCCCACCCGCACCGACCAGCAATACTCTTCCAGCCTTCAACTTTTCCTGGCCTTCGAGCGCCACTTCTGGCAGAATAATATGGCGACTATAACGTAAAACTTCATCACGGTTCAGCATATAATGGCTTTGTGCTTTGTGCTTTGTGCTTTGTGCTTTGTGCTTTGTGCTTTGTGCTTTGTGCTTTGTGCTTTGTGCTTTGTGCTTTGTGCTTTGTGCTTTGTGCTTTGTGCTTTGTGCTTTGTGCTTTGTGCTTTGTGCGCCAATGTATCGGTCATTGAGCAAAGAAGCAAGGCTTTGCTTTGTCGGAACACGCTTGCATTTGAAGCTTGTGGCATTTATTCTGCAATTTTGTGAGACAGCAATCAGCCCAAAGTGATCAGCAAAAATTTGTAATATGGCCAAAAATCAGGCGTTGAACAACAAACTCGAGCAGATTCAGCAGCTCCGGCAGGCTGCATCAACACCGCAAACTGTTGCAGAGCTGCGCAAGCATTTGGCGGCCAAAACCAATGTCGTGGTCGCAAAGGCAGCAAGAGTAACGGCCGAAGCTAAGCTTGCTGATTTGCTGCCGGATTTGCGCGCTGCTTTTGTGCATTTTATGCAAAATGGCGAAAAAACCGATAAAGCCTGCATCGCCAAAATCGCGCTCATCAAAGCTTTGCGCAAGCTCGAAGACAGCGATCTTTCGCTGTTTGTGCAAGGCATCCGTTATCAGCAACTGGAGGCGTCGTTCGGCGGTAAAATCGATACTGCAGTCGATATCCGCTGCGAATGCGCGTACGCGCTGGTCGAGCAAGCCGCACCGGAGGCGCTAAATGAACTGATCACGCTCGCCTTTGATGCTGAGCTTGCTGCCCAGATTGCAGCGGTGCGCGCGATGGCCAGCACGGGCCGCTATGAATCTGAGCTATTGCTGCGTATGCTGGCGACATCGCGCGCCTGCGATCAGGTCGTCGTGGGTGAGTGTCTGGCCTGCCTGATGCAGCTCGCACCCGATACATCCTTTGATTTTGTCGCAGCGTATTTGTCCGATGCAGACGAAGCCTTGCAACAGGCGTCGGCATTGGCGCTGGCGCAGACCCACAGCAGTAAGGCATTTGACATTTTGCGCGACCACTGGGACGATGCGCCCGGCTTCAAGCGGCGTTTGCTGATTTTGCCATTTGCCACCTTGCGCTTGCCGGAAGCAGTCGACTTCCTGCTCAATACCGTTGAGTTTGAGCCGGACACGCTGGCACGCGAAGCCGTACAGGCACTTAAAATATATCAGCATGACAACAATGTGACAAGCCGGCTGCGGGATATCGTCGCCGCTAAATCGAGCCACACCCTCAGTGAAGCCTGGAGGCGGATTTTTAGCTGAGGCATTAGCACCACGAAGGCTCATAGGCACGAAGGAAAAACTTTGTTTCTTCGGGACTTCGTGGTTCATCTTCAGGCAAGATGTCAGTGAGTCAATTCAATCGTTAAAACAGAATAATGAAAAGAGGGAAAAATTATGGACAAAAGTCAACGCATGGCATTGGTGAGAATGCCGATCATTATCGGTGCAGCTTTTGTGATTATTCGCGTCGCACTGGAGCTCGGCGGTATGAACAATATTGTCCCGAAAATCCTGGGCGTGGCCTGGCTGGACATTTTGGTGCCGATTTATCTGGCGTTCAAAATTAATGGAATGGGCATTGCCAAGCCATTTACGGCACTCATCAAATCGATGGCAACCTATGCGATACCAGTTAAATTATTGGTAGCGCTCAGTTACCTGCTCGCCCATGCTTTCCGATGGAGCGGTCCACGCTTTGGTGTTGCAAGCAGCCCAACCACCACAGCTTTTGAAGGCTTCGTCGGTATTCCACTAAACATATTCGTCGTCGCAGTAGTGACATCGCTGCTGGCGGCGGCCGTTTTCGGTGGCATCACCCTGTTTGTCGTGCAGCGGATGGGTAAATCAAAATAATGTCCAATTGAACAAATCTGAATTTCTCAAACCGAATTAACCATCACACTCTATTCTTCTTCCGGCCTCAGAAATTTGGCGTGAAGAATTTTCGGTGACGCTCCCGAAAAGACGCGTTTTCTGTTTGAGCGCAGCGAGTTTAAACGCGGCCGGAAGCGGCGCTGAAAATTTAGCCAAATTTCGTCAGCCGTGATTTTTTGCTTCTTTTTGATCCAGCAAAAAGAAGAGACGGATTTGATTTCTGGGTGTGGTTGCTAATTTATCAGCCTGCCCGCGATTGTGATCCGTACGACTTCTGTGTATGCTGAAACTTACCAATGGAGGATTTATGAGGAAATTTGCCGCTCTTTTTATAGCAAGTCTATTTATGCTCGGCGTGCTCGCCTGCCAAAGCACACCACCGCAGCTTCACCCGGACAGCAGCGACTGGCCTGATCTGTTTGCTGCTGACCTCAGCGACGCCATTGCGCCAGACAGTGTCTGGCAGTTCGAAAACGGTGTGCTGACCGCCAGCGAAGATCGTAATATCTGGACACTGAAAAATTACGACAATTTCATCATCGATTTGGAATTCCAGACCGCGAAAGGCACCAACAGTGGCGTGATTGTCTATTGCAGCGACATCGACAGCTGGATTCCGAACTCGGTGGAAGTGCAGATTGCCGATGATTTTGCAGAAGAATGGTCCAGCCAGCCCAAAACCTGGCAGTGCGGCGCCTTTTTCGGACACCAGCCTGCCAGCAAAAGCCTGGTGAAGCAGCCGGGTGAGTGGAATCGCTACACGATTACCTGCAAGGATCACATGATCGAAGTAGTGCTGAATGGCGAGCTGATCAACACAATGGACATGCGGCAATTTACCAGCGCCACCGAAAATCCGGATGGCAGCGAGGTGCCGCCTTGGCTCAGCAAGCCAGTCGCGGAACTACCGACACAGGGCCATATCGGCTTGCAGGGCAAACACGCCGGCGCCTCGATCTATTTTCGCAATCTGAAAATTAAGGAAATTGAGTAGACGCTTTTAAGTGGGATATTTCTCACCACGAAGCACGCTGTTTTTCTGTTTGTCACGTTTATTTTGGTATTTTTTTGTTTATTTTCTAATCAAAAACATTTAAAATCAGGCACAATTTACAAAATCCAACATCCATCAGTCATGAAGGAGCAAACATGGCAGGACAGTATCGATTTGAAGTTTACAAGGACAAAGGTGGGGAATTCCGTTTTCGTTTTGTTGCACCAAATGGAGAGGCAATGTTTGCAAGTCAGGGTTATTCACGCAAGCAGTCTGCGCTTGGCGCAATAGAATCGCTGCAAAAAAATGTTCCAAACGCAAGTATTGTTGATCAGACGAAAGACGCCTAACAGTATTCAGGGAGCATGGCTGCCATGCTCCCTATCCTTTTCTTTGCAGCTTCATCAGCACCCCGCAAGGCTGAAATGTTCCCAATGAAAGCCCCCAAAGTGCATCCACCAAATTTTTCAGACTTCTTTTCGTTAAAGATCATTTGGCGGGCTTGCACACGCAATCTATCTTTCTCCAAATTCCAAATTTTCAATTCCTAATTTGAAAGCAGCCCTATGCTCCATCTCAAAAAAATCATTCTGCGAGAAATCCGGCTACCCTTGCGCGAACCGTTTCAAATTTCTTCCGGCTCGGTGCACGACCGTCGCATTCTCCTGATCGAATTGCAGCACCGTGATGGCCACACCGGCTGGGGCGAGTGCGTCGCCGGCGAGTATCCGAACTACAGCCCCGAAACCATCGACACCTGCTGGCTGGCGATTTCCGAATGGATAGCGCCGAAGGTGCTGCGCACCGACATCAGCCAGCCCGACCAGGTGCTGGCGCTGCTTAACGATGACATCCGCGGCCATTTGATGGCCAAAGCCGCAATTGAAATGGCGAGCTGGGAAATGGCCGCTCACATACATAATCTGCCATTGGCCAGACTGATCGGCGGCACACGCAGCGAGATCGCCACCGGTATTTCGCTTGGCATTCAGAAAAGTCCGCAAGCGCTGGTGGAACGCGCAGCAGCCGAGCTGGCAAAGGGCTACCGCAAAATCAAAATCAAAATCAAGCCCGGCATGGATGTGGAATTCGTGCGCACGGTACGGGAAGCCCTCGGCCCGCAGGCCCCGCTGATGGCCGATGCCAACAATGCCTACTCGCTGCATGATATCGATAGCATTTTGGCGCTCGATGAGCTCGGCCTGCTGATGATCGAGCAGCCCCTGGCCTGGGACGATGTGGTCAGCCATGCGCAATTGCAGCGCCAGCTCAAAACACCGGTTTGCCTGGACGAATCGATCACCGGCGTCGACCGCGCAAACGACATGATTGCACTTAAAAGCGGGCGTATCATCAACATCAAGCCCGGACGCGTCGGCGGGTTTGCTGCCTCAAAAGCGATCCACGAAGTGTGCGCGGCCAACGGCATTCCGGTGTGGTGCGGCGGCATGCTGGAAAGCGGCATCGGGCGGGCACACAACGTGGCGCTGGCGTCTTTACCCAACTTCAAGCTACCCGGGGATGTTTCGCCCAGTAAGCGCTATTGGGAGCAGGACATCGTTACGCCGGAATGGGAGATGAATGAAAATGGCATGGTGCGTGTGCCGCTCGACAAGCCCGGCATGGGCGTGGCGGTGAATATGGATCGGGTGGAAAATTTGACCGTGCGGCGGCAGGAATTGGATTGAAGTCCGGAACATATCACGCAAAGACGCGAAGTCGCCAAGGTTACGCAAAGTTGAACAGGACTTTGCGAATCCTTTGAGCTTCTGCGGCCATGCGCGGAATCTTCGTCACCTCAGCAGAATTGGGGGATGTGCAGGCAATGTTGCAAATATTCATTAACCTTTTTGCAATTTCACCGGGATGTGGCCGTTGCGCAGAACCAGATCATCAAGCGCTTTGTTTTTCTTGACCATCAGCGCCATTTTTTTCAAGGCGGCAATGCCTTTTTTCAGGCGATCTTCGAGATACCGACTCTCCAACAAGGCCTGCTTTTCCTGCAGGTTCATGACATCGTGAAATCCGGCCAAAAAAGACAACGTCTGCATATCAATGTTTTCGATCGATTCGCTTTTCATGGCCAGATCATTCACTTCCAGCAATTTCAAATAGAGAGCGCGCAACTCTTCGACCAGGGCCCCGACCTGTTGCGCGTCTGGCTCATAAGCATCTTCGAAAACAGTCACTCTGGCCTCCATATAGGATTTATCTTCAAACACTTCATTGATCTCAAAGCGATCCTGTCCGTGCACGATGATATCCATTTTGCCATCCGGGTATTTTTTATGCACATTGACGACTTTGGCGGTGCAGCCGACTGAGGCCATTTTTTTACCGTTTAGCAGTACAATGCCGAACACTTCTTCCTGCTTCAGGCAGCGATTGACCATCTCTTTATAGCGCTCTTCAAAAATATGCAGCGGCACTGCCATGTTGGGCAGCAGCACCAATCCGAGCGGAAAGAGCGGAATCTTCGACATTCCAAACATTAAATACCTATTTTTTGCGCAAAAGCATGGCTGGAGGAATCGACTGCTTGTGCATGCCGGGGCCTTCCATCTTCACATCTAAATATTCGCTGCCGCCACGCTCAAAAAATTGCACGTCTATCGCGTGCCGACCTGTGCTAAGTGCAACAGTGCCAGACTTTTCCTGGCGGCCATGCAAACCATCGTGGTCGACAACGACCTTGCCGTCGATCAGCAATTTTGAGCCGTCATCAGAGGTGAGATAGAAAGTATAGTCGCCTTTGCGGGCAATGTCAAGGTCTCCGGTAAAAATGAGTGCAAAATGATCAGTTTGGCGGATTATTTTTTCAATGCCAAAGTCAAAAGTTTGGCCGGAAGAAACCGGCTTGCTGGCAGAAAATTCCGGCAGGGAATCGTAGACGCCTTCATAATACCTGTAATGCAAGCCATGTTTTTTGCTGTCAACCACGCTCAAAGACGCCTCGGCGATCAGACTGGCGGTCAGGCCGGACTTGAAGGCGCGCGCTCGCAAAGCAGCGCTTTGTAGTAGCACAATTTCATTGTTGAATTGCGGCGATTGCTGCGTGGGTTCACTGCCATCGATGCTGTAATGAATGTCGGCATCCGGGGTCGCTGTACGCAGGGTGATGCGCATCGGTGCATCCACTGAAATACGGCTTTTGGTTACAATTTCCGGCCTGGCAACGTGCGGCCTGGCGGCAATTTTGAGCGTCCAGGCAAAATCGCCGGGCAGGTTATCGCGCACCTCGTCCGGTATTTCTACTTCGAGATGGCCATTTCGGTTTTGCCATGTCAGTTTTTGATCAGTGCCGAGAATCATCACCTCGCTGCCATCGCGCGCTTCCACCTGATTGAACAGCATTTTTTGTGATGGCCGTTTGAGCAGGATGGCATACAGATATTCACCATCTTTACTACGGGTAAAACGAATGTGCTTACCCTGGCTAAAAATGCGGTTGGCTCGGGTCGCATAAATTGCCTCGCCATTGATGGCCAGCCACGCGCCGATCTGCCGCAAACGTTCCTGCATGATGACCGGGATGCGGCCATCGCCGGTGGGGCCGACATTCAGCAACAAATTGCCGCCTTTCGAGACGATTTCGATCAGCATATGCACCAGGCTCTCCCCAGTCTGGTAATCGCTGATATCCTCGTTGCGATTGTAGCCAAACGATGCGCCTATGCCACGGCACTCTTCCCAGCCACGCTCAATTAAATCCTGCGAAATCTCATTGTTGACATTTTCGTACTCAGTCGAGTAATAGCCTCCGTGCCGAAAGCGTGTTTCGCCGCCCCAGCGATCATTGACCACAACATCTTCGGGCGCATTGGATTCGTTGTAAAGCCAGGCCAAAAACTCTTCGCTACGCCAGGTTTTGCTGGGATGATCCCACTCACCGTCCGAAAAAATGATCGAGGGCTTGTAGCGTTGCACCGCATCTTTAAATTGTGGCAAAACATGCTCGTCCACATAGCGGTCGACATCGCTGTTGTAGAGCGGATTGTACCACTCGTACAGCGAGTAATAAAAGCCCATTTTGATATCCTGTGCGCGCACAGCTTCGGTTAAATCCCCGAGCAAATCGCGGTGCGGTCCGATATCCATGCTGTTCCAATTCCAGCTTTGGCGACTCGGCCACAGCGCATAGCCATCGTGATGTTTTGAGGTTAACACCACATAGCGCGCGCCGGCGTTTTTGAACAACTCAGCCCATTTGTCCGGCTCGAAAAGCTCGGCTTTAAATTGCGGTGCAAAATCCTGGTATTTAAAATTCTCACCGAACCACTTATTATGATATATCCATGTGGAGTCGTGCCGGTCAATCAGACTTTTCCAGTACCATTCGGCGTAGCTGCCTTTCGGCCGCCAAGCAGGTACGGAGTAGACGCCCCAGTGAATAAAAATGCCAAATTTGGCGTCGAGATACCATTCCGGATTAGGTCGGCTGTCGAGGGAGGACCAGTTGGCCTCATATTTTTGTGCGGAAACAGGAAGTGTCGTGCTCATAAGAATGATTGCCAGCATCCATTTAAAAGGTGATTTTTTCATTTGTCCACTCTATTCTTTGTAGCGGGATTGGACTCAATTATGCTTCTGGATCGTGCATAAACGCAAGAGCCGATTCGGATTTATCTGTGGTTTGCTTGACAAGGGGCAATTTCGGCCAAAATAGCAACAGCACTGTCGCAAGCAGGTAAACCACAAGCCCGATTGGCAAAGCCTCATTTGGTGCAGCAAACAAAGCGCTCGGCCGATTGCCCAAAGCATGTATGCCAACAACAAAAAACAGATTTTGGCTGCGCAGATACGCCAGGCAGAAAACCGTGCCGCCAACGAACAGACCGAACTGGTCCTGCAGCACCGCACCGGCAGAATCGTAACTGTCTTTCATCAAGCGATTAGGGATATGCGAAAATGCAAAGATTGCCGTGCAGAGCAGAATAGCGGCGGCGGCCCATTGCCACTTTTTCGCTGAAAACTTGCCGCGAAGCAGAAAAAAGCATTGCACCAGCAAAAAACCACGATAGACGATCTCTTCGGCAAGCGCATTACCGGCAATTTGGCCGAGAAAGGCGCTGGTGAGGGGCAACGGATCGGCAGCAAAAACGAGCAGTGCACCCGCCAAATGCGTCCATATAAGCAGCACTGCATGCAGACCGAGCCAAATCGCCAGGGTATAAACAAGCCCAACACCGACTCTCGACCATTCGAGCCCAACCTCGCACGGCCGCAATCGCCCTAAAAAGAAAATCACAAAACCGACCAAAATGATGATCGAAATCCAGCCTGCCTGCAATGTACCGCTGATGATAAAAGCAGTTAAATCAGCAAGCGGCAGCCACACACGAGCCGGAAAAAACCACTGGTTAATCAGCAATGTCGTTGCAACGATCATGACCACCAATATGATAATGACATAGCCGCCTACTGGCCGGCTGCGCGCCAGCAACGATTCAATCATCCTTCCCCTTTCCGTCATCCATCATCTGATTCACTTTTCTTTCAACCTCATCAATGACCTTGCGCCCGAAGCCGGTCAATTTTGCAATGCGGCCTTCCCCACCAGCAGCCCAAATAGATTTGCCATCTGGATCGATGCTGAGAGCATGGTAACCTGCTTCGCCGAGATCGATCCAGGTTGCGCCACCATCGGTCGAATAACTGGCGCCATGCGACCCGACCGCGACCAACTGCGGGCCACCGGTTCCCGGTAAGTACGCGACTGCCGAACGAAACGATACCGGCGCTCCAGATTCGACCAATTGCCAGCTTTGGCCTCCATCGGTGCTGCGGGCTACCGTCGCTGTTGTGGCATTGGGTTGTTGGTAGTCGCCACCGACCACGATGCCATTTTGGGCGTCCGCAAACGCGATCGAAAAAATGCCGGTCGATGCTTCGCCGCTGATGAGCGGCGTTTCGGCAACCGCCCAGTTCTGCCCTCTATCATGCGAGTAGAACACCCGTGCTGCTGCACCGCCTGTGCCGATCCATACAGAAGCAGTATCCGAAACCGCAATGCCGGTGCCGCTGGCAGCAAAGCCATATTCGCCCGCGTTCATTTCAGGCAAGGCATCCGGCGGCACCCTTTGCCATGTGAATCCGCCATCAGCCGTCGTCATGACAAACATTTTGCCATCGATCGGATCGCCATAAAGCATGCCGTGCTCGCGATCCCAAAAGGCCATGCCATCGAAAAAGCCGTTTGCGAGCGTGTTGGTGTACAGCAATTGCCAACTTTGGCCACCATCATCGGTACGATAAATGCGCGAGGCCTCCCCTGTACCCGCGCTCATCAACAATGCTGTTTTTGTGTCAAATGCTTCGACATCGCGGAAGTCGAGCGAATCTGCCCCCGGCACGGCACTCTTTTGCCAGCTCTCACCGCCATCTATTGTGCGCAATACCGTGCCTTGTGTGCCAGTTACCCATGCAACGTTGCTGCTGGCTGCACTCAATCCGCGGAAAGAAGCCGTCACACCGCTATTTTGCGGCTGCCATTTCGGGGCAGACTTCTGCCGGGAACACGACAAAACGAACAAACCAATTGAGGCAACAGCCACAAGAGCGGTTCGGGCAATTTTTTCTAAAAATTGTAACATGGAGCTCCCTGAGTTTCAAATACGGACCAGGAAAAATTAAATTATCGCCGGAAAATTGCACGAACCGTGGAAGCCAGCACCGAGATGACCATGATCATCGCAGCGATAAAAACATTCATCATCAACACAAACAACAGCATGCCGTAAAGGGATCGACTGGCGTCGATCAACTGTCCTATCGTATCCGGTATCAGCATTCCCATCCACAATGTCAAGGCATTCAGAACAAACAACGCCACAAAAATGGTGGCAAAGCCGGGCAGGGCAATAAGAATATCGGGACTGCTTAATGCAAGGCTGCTGCCAATGGAGCAGGCAATGTACAAAAAAATGATAAATCGCCAATCGATGCCTTCCGGTCGCAGGAAAAAGAAGCGAAAGGCAAAAACCACCATTTGGATGATTTCGTAGGCAAATGTCTTGAGATTTTCAAACGAGGAAAAGGTCGTTATATTGATGGTTGGAAATTGCAGAGAGAGCAGTGCCTGGTCGCCCAGCAGCCATTTCCCGGCAAAATAAATGAGCACCGAGCCCAACAGAGCCGGGCCGATACCGACAAAGAAACTGCCGATTTTAAAATTGCTGCTGGTTGTGCCACGCTCTACCCACCCCAAGGTCCCATCGGCAGATTGCGGCATCTGAAAAAACTTGACGTCGGTCACCAGTTGAAAAAAAATGACGCTGAAGATGAGATGACCGAACTCGTGCACCGTCACGCCGAGCCAGCCGAACACCAGCAGATACCCCTTGACGCCGATTGTATCGACGGCATGCTTGCGAATCAGGCGCGAGACCATGTGTAGCAGAACGATCAATGCCAGACTCGGGATGAACAGCGAAACAAACTGCCCGCCTGTCAGAGCCCCAACGTCAGCAAAATAGCGAAAAATGTCCTGCATTGTCAGTTCAAAAAGCATATCACAAATAAGCGGATTTTGTGGTAAAATGTACGAATGGATTGGCCTGTTTATTATCTATTCGTATCGGGTGACTTATGATCATCTCTCTGGTGAAGCACTGATCGTTTTAATATTTCAGAATAGCGCTTTGCCACATCAGATTTGCTGAAGATGGAATAAATAGAATAAAGCCGCGCAAGTGGTACAAGGATACCATAGCAGAGCAGGAAAAAATAGATGAACGTGTAGCCACCGAGCAAATCGACAGGGAAGAATATGTCTGCTATGAGCAATATTGTAATCACGTTCATCGATTCCGGATAGCGAAAAAGCACACGAAACCACGAAGGCTTGGATGTCGCGAGATGTGTTGTTGTGGTTATGGTATCTTTTTGTAACGAATCGAAGTTGTAGCTTGGATTTTCAGCTTTCATAAAAAGAGTATTGACAGTCTGAAACATAGCGGAAATATCGAAACGAAGCGAAAAGAGAGCAGTAGTGAAACCCAACAGTAGTACTTCAAAATGTGCAGTTCGCAAATATTCTCCAAGGGCCAGCCCCATGTACATAAAAGGAATCACAATCTCATGACCGATAAGATCAAGGAAAACGCCATTCACGCTTGCCTGTTTTCGGTAGCGTGCGACTTCCCCATCGCAGCAATCCAATACATAGCCGAATTGGAGCAGAAAGATTCCGAGAAGATTAGTAAGATACTCCGGCGATATCAGCAAGATTGCACCGGCAGCGCCAACAATTGTTTGCAAGATAGTCACTGCATTTGCGCTAAGCGGTGTATGGAGAAGCAGCCAGGTAAAATAGATCGAGATTCGCCTCACGACTTTATCATGCGCTGGAGCAAAATGGGCCACTGAAGATTTCGAAATCTTCTCTCTTAACTCACGAATCGATTCCATAAATAAACAGCATAGATTTGATTTTCCAGAAACGGTTCATTATCGGACGATATAACCATTTATTTTTTAGGAGGACGGGATCAAGGCCATATTGCACTATAAGCGCGGTTTTCAGGAGCCTGCGAACCATTTTGTTATTCTTTTGCCTGTCCGGCACGAATTTTCGAAATAAAATCATCGGAAAATTCGTCGGCGTGAAATCTTCCGCATACAATGTCTTCAAGCCATAGTCGGCAAACATTTGCTTGTACTCGTCCGGTAGTCTGTAAATGGCAGAGTACTCGGCACCGATTTTCTCATGTATTTCATTTCTGATTTCCTGTCGCTGATGTATAGCCACGGTTTCGCGAGAAATGATTTTTCCACCTGGTTTCAGCAGTTTCTTTACGCTGCTAACAATTGTTCCAAGAGTTTCATCATCAAAATAGACAAGTACGCCGGAGATAAGTATGATGTCAAATTTGTCATCAGTCTTGAAATCCGAAACGGAGGCGACTTGAAAATCAATATTGTTCAAACCCAATTCTTCAGCAGTACTTTGAGCGCGCCATACCATGCCTTCCGCAAAATCAACAGCCGTTACCCTTTTGCACTTTCGGGCGAACTCGAATGCCCAGCGGCCAGTGCCACAGCCCAAATCGAGCACGTGCATCTCTGGTGAAACGTTGATCACTTTGAAAAGATGCTTGCGCTCGGCACGATCCAAATACGCCGCCAATTCAGGCAGCTTCTCAAATGCTGTCGAATATTTTTCGGATTGATTTTCCCAGAATGTGCGAGCTTGCTCCATCAGTCTCCAAATGTCTCTTTATGTAGAAAATCTTGCAGAAAATGATAGCTGCGTCCATAGCGATCACGGCCATCTGCACCCGCTTGATCTTCGGTCAGTTTTGTAGCGGCATCGGGCTTTACTCCTTTTCCGAAAAGCACAACAGGTACTTGGTGCGACGTGTGGGTACCATCCCGTAGCAATGTGTAGTGATCTGGTAGTATCATAAGCCGGTAGTCATCTGGCCAGGCATTTTCACAAAACTTGAACAGTGGTCCGATAATTTTTTCATCGATCAATTCAATCGATTTGACTTTTCCTTTCACATCTCGCTTGTGCCCTTCTTCATCCGGCGCATTGATATGCACATACACCAAATCCTGGGATTTCAGATATTTTATGGCAGTCTCAAGTTTGCCCGCATAATTGGTGTCGATATAGGCATTGGTATTGGGAATATGCTCAGTTCGCATGCCAGCCGCAAGCCCGATGCCTTTGAGAAAATCCATCCCGCAGACCACTCCACCACTCACTCCGAATTTATCCAGAATATCTGGTAAATCCGGGCGCGATGACGGACTCCAAAGCCAAACCATATCCGCCTGCGTATGAAACTTTTTATTGAGTTCGTTGAATTGCTCAATCGATTTTAGCAGAATTTTGCGCAACACCGGAATGAATGCTCGTGCAGCCGGGCTCCTTCCTTGCGGCAAAATGCCATGAATCTCCTGTCCGATATTCATGTGCGGCTCAAAACAGACGATTTCATCAGCAGGAATATTGGCGTTACGGATGATCAGTAAGTTGCGATAGCTCATACCCGGAAAGATTTCAATTTCCAGGCCATCTTTCTCAACCTTGAGATGAGTTAGCATCGTCAATGCTTCGCCGTCCGAGATTTGCCTGGCAGTAAAATCTTTGATACAATCATTTGCCAACGAGATTAAATTGCAGCGAAAAGCAAGATCTCCCTCATCAAGCGTAATGCCCTTTGCCAATGCTTCGAAGGAAGCCCGACCATGAGGATAGTATTGATAGGGATCATAGCCGAGAATCCCCATATTCGCTACGATGCTGCCAACGGGCAGGTTGGGGAAAATTGTCTGCATGAGACCGAGCCTGCCCTTTTGGGCAATTTCGTCAAGATGAGGCGTACGGGCAGCTTCGAGTGGTGTGCGATTTTGCAGTTCAGGGACGGGCAAATCCCCCATCCCATCGCCAATGATAATGATGTATTTCATTGCCTGAACATCCCTTCCGCCACCAGCAGGTCATGCGCGTCATCGATTTCCATCCATTTGCCGCTGGAAATATCAAGGATAGAGAGATTGGCTTCATGCAGGTGATCCGCAAGCACCAGGTCGTAATAGACATCGGTTCTGCCAGAAGCAATGTCTTGCTCAAGCCAGCGAACGATTTTTCTCCCCAATTGAGCTGTGATCGCCAGAATACCGATCGATTTATACACGTTTTCCAGCCTTGCAGCTTTTTGTTCGCGGATAATTTCAAGCTGGCGGATCGCACCATCGCCATCTGCGGTCAACATGCAGCCATTCATCCCCTCTTTGAATATATCAGCAAACCAGTAGCTACCTTCACTATTTGCACCTTTAAGCTGTGGCAATATCGTGGTATCAAAAAACACATCGCCCTCAAGCAACATACACCCTTGCGACAGAACTTGTCTGGCTAACCAAAGGGAATACATATTATTGGTTGTCGCAAACCGAGGACTGTAAATCTCAACAATTTCCAAACCAGCATTATATTGATTCGCATGCTCAATGAGCATCTGGTTCTTATAGCCAGTGACGATATAGGCACGCTTGCCTCCGACCTCCGCAAAATTGCTGAGCGCATTGGCAAGGATCGACTTGCCACAGACTTCAGTCATCGGCTTCGGCGCGTCTTGGGTATATGGAGCCAACCGAACACCGCGCCCTGCTGCAAGGATAATAGCATCTTGATACATGTTTTCCGGATCTCATACTCTGCTTTTTAATAATAGAGCAAAATATACGAAACATGCCAAGTCAATAAAAACCATTTTATGGAAATTTTCTTTGCGTTAGAACATGAAACTGCGCACTGTAGTGGATAGGTATCTTGCAAGCCAGTTTTTTCTTTGCAATTGCATGGTTTGTTATCTATTTTAACAGCAGCTTGCTGATCAGATTTTGGGCAGGTTCTTACGTCTTTTCAAGCAATCAAGTGGGGTTGAAAATGAAAAAATTGTCCTTCATTCTTTGCGCAGTTTTATCAACTTGCTTTCTCAAAACTGCTCATTCTCAGATTCTTTGGTACAAATATTCTGACAATCCTGTCATAGCAACTGACTCGCCTTATGCGTTTGAGCCAGCAGTTCTTTTTAACAACGAATTCAATCTCTATCAGATGTGGTTTACAGAGCATGCTAATGGAAACTATCACATCAAATATGCTGAATCAAGCGATGGCATTGATTGGCAAATTTTAGCCATACCAGTGTTGAGCCCTGGTGAATTCGGTACCTGGGATGACCAGCATGTGAGAAATTCGAATGTGTTTTTGTTCAATGAGACATACTATCTTTACTATTCCGGTTCATCTTCAGATTCGCGTTTCCAAATTGGTGTTGCGACATCGAAGGATGGCCTGAGCTGGACAAAATATGCAAACAATCCTGCACTCCGCTTTGGCGTCGCATCTGAATGGGATAGTGTACAAGCCTATAACGCAAAAGTATTTTATGACTTCAGTGCTTCCAACTATAAGATGTTGTATACAGGCAGCGACGGCCTCAAATACCAAATTGGATTAGCAGAATCTATCGACGGTTTCAATTGGGTAAAGTATTCAGAAAATCCCGTAATATCTCCTGGCCCAAAGATATCTTGGGATGAATACAGAATCTGGACAAGCAGCAATATTTTTCAAACTGATACGGGATTTACAATGCTCTATACCGGCGTAAACGAGAGCAATCCAACCAATAGTCCAATAGGAATGGTGTACTCAAACAATGGTTATGATTGGACAAAATATGAGACAAATCCAATTCTGCTGCCTGGTTCAAGTGGAGAGTGGGACGATGAAGGTTTGGGTAACTCATGCGTTTTACAAGAAGAGCAGATCTTTAAGCTTTGGTACTCAGGACACAGTCGCCCAACGAGCGAATGGCGTATTGGTCTTGCACAATCAGTAAATCCCGACTCCATTCATGCAGCGCTTGAATTTGATGGCATAGATGATGTGGTGACTGTACCTGATGTTAATGGTTCGCTGGATTTAAACGACTTCACGTTAGAAGCCTGGATTATTCGATACCAAATGGATACACAAGATGTGATTATTCATAAAGGAGCATCCGGGGAAGATGAAGCTGTTAACACAAACTATGGACTTTACGTCGCAGCAGACAACAGAGCGCACGTAGTTTGGGAGTCTCCAGATGGCCACAATTACCATCTCGCCGGAGCCAGCACATTAAAAGTGAATACCTGGTATCACCTGGCTGGTGTCCGCTCCAGTGAAGAAAATTCGCTACAAATTTATGTGAATGGGCAACTTGAAAGCTATGCAATCCTGCAAACAGATGACAGACCGAACACACAAGATGCTCCTTTGACGTTAGGGTATAATGGGATCGGATTTCCGGTGGCCGATTTTCATGCTGGTGTAATAGATGAACCCCGAGTGTGGAACGTAGCAAGATCAGAAGCACAAATCAATTCAACAATCAACCGAACACTGAACGGAGCCGAACCCGGACTGGTAGGCTATTGGCCGCTCGATGCGATTTATGGTCAAGCTGTCATCGATAAGAGCATTTATAAAAATGATGGTTTTTTGGGCAATTCAGTTGAGAGCGATCCTGCTGATCCGTTATGGATTTTGTCTGATCAGCCTTTTTTCGAGCCGATTCCAAACGATTCAAGCAGTATTGCCTTAGCATTCGATGGTATGGATGATGTGGTCACCATTCAAGAAGCCGGCACATCCCTTGATCTCAACGATTTCACAGTTGAAGCATGGATCAATCGTTCGTCGCAAAACACTTACGATGTGATCGCTGCGAAAGGCGCTTATGGGGAAACGAAAGATGTTAATACAAACTTTGCCATCGACATTAGTGATGCCAACGTAGCGCGTGTGGTTTGGGAGAATGAAGCATCAGAAAACTACGAGCTTGTTGGGCAGACAACGATTCAAGCAGGAAGGTGGTATCATATTGCGGGCGTCCGATCTGCCGTAGAAAATCAACTTCTTCTTTATGTCAATGGCAAAATAGACGGCCAAGTTACAACGCTCGGGAAACCCAACACACAAAATGTTCCTCTCCTGATCGGATTTAACGGAGTCGGATTTCCAGCAGATCATCATTTTTCGGGTCTCATAGACGAAGTGCGTATCTGGCGGATTCCACGCAGCCAAGAACAACTCCAAATGTATAAAAATACTATTCTAAGTCCGAACTTGCCTGGCCTTGTCGGCTACTGGCGCTTCGATGAAGGCGATGGGCAATATGTATACGACCTCACCGATAATGGTAACAATGGCTTGCTGGGTGACTCCCCTTCCCTGGAATTAAGTGATCCGAAATGGCGACATTCCAATGCGCCACTGACAGATTCGATTGCGGTTGCCGTGCGCTCTGAGCTTTCAGATGGTCAGAATCCATCGGGTTTCGTACTCTACCCCAGTTCGCCCAATCCGTTTAATCCGGAAACCGTCATCAGCTACATGCTGCCCGTGGCAAGCGAGGTCGAGTTGACAGTTTTTGACCGATTGGGGAGACAAGTAGCAGTGCTCGTGCAATCCAAACAAAACCCAGGGGAATATCGCATGCGATGGAATGGCAAAAATGACAACGGAAGCAGTATGCCAAGCGGTATCTATCTGTACCGCTTGCGCGCCGGGGATTTTTTGCAAACGCACAAAATGACCCTTGTTCGATAGAGACGGCAATCAGCCTGAACAGGCTGAAATATAGAAAAATAACGGGAATCCTTGTCGCAAAAATTGTCAGTTTTCGGGAACCAATTTCATTTTTAACCGATTAACCTGATCTGAAAAGGCTGCCGCGCAAAAAGCTGGTGACATGCAATTTACTTGCATTTCGAAATTTATATTACGAAATTGCCGCACTTTGTAAAAAACCAGGCTTTGCTTTCAGTTTTTAGGATCAAAATGAAAGGGAGTTCTCCATGAAAAGAAAGCTTACCATTTTTCTCATTCCTGTTGCCCTCCTCGCTTTTCTAAGCCAAAATAGTTTCTCGCAGCAATCAACCATCACACGGCAATACACACCGGTTATCTTCAAAGTCGGCCAATTGCCATTTGCCGGTCAGGTGATCGACAGCCTGGTGATGTACCGCTACATCAGCACAGACGGCTGGCAGGCGATTCCGTACCAGTTTGATGAATTCAACGCTGCGAACGGCCGATATGAACCCGAAGATGGGATTGCCGACTCCGATGACGAAATTTTGGTGATGCCGACCGATCTCGGCGAAAAGGCCAGCGGCGAATTCGCACCGGACGAGGGTGTATTGGAACGCTGGGAAATTGAAGTTTCCGAGCCTGGAAGCCCGGACCAAAAAGGTTGGGTTTACTTTTTCAAAAAAACCGGCAATGAGGCAGCAATAGGTAGCTATATGAGCTACTATCCTGATTCTCAGGGTACAGGTGCCGATACCGTACGCACTCCTGGCTACAGCGAAACCCACAATCCTTTGAATGGCTGGATCGCGGACATTTCCATCCGTCAAAATGATACTTACGGACCAGATTTGGTCGATACGCAAAAGCTGCGAGTTAAGGGGAACGTCCTTTTCTTATCCTACGAAGCAAACGAGACTGATAATATCTCATTTGACAGTGTGAGAGTACATGTTGGTCCTTTACGCATTTTTCGCAAACTTTTTTTCAAAATTATTCCACCAAGTGGACTCGATGCTTTCATCCAGCCAATCCCAGCAGATATCGAGTTTCAATATTTCCCTTTTTCATCCGTTGTTAGTGCAAAAAATGCCACAATCCCAGATTCTATAGGCAATATCGCCGGCATTAAGCTCATCCGGCAGTCACTCGATCTAAGCGCGGCAGCGGCGGGTATGAAATTTTACAGCGACAGCAACACCGATGGCATCGACATCGACGGTGCTAGCGATGCTGGCGTCAACACATCCATTCCGGTCACGCCAGATATCGCATTTCTCACAGCAAACGGTGATCCCGGCATGCTGCTCAATATATTTGAAGTGCCAAAGCTCGGTAACTCGCAGCAGCTCTATTATCATGACAATGGTTCAGGGAGCGGTACCACTGCTGATGGCACCAAAGATACCGGAGACAAAAGTTCCTACGGCGATTTTGGTATTCAAATCAATGGCGATAAAATCAGCGGACAAGTCAGCCTCGATTTTCTGACCTATTTTCTCGAAAAGCAGGATGATCCGGTCGCAGCATCAAACCAGATTCGTGATAACAGTTCCACGCCGCTTACTGTCACTGCTGTATACGAGGTCGATACGCCTTCTTCTATCGCAGATGGCAGTCAGCTTCCGGGGCAGTTTATCCTGCATGATGCCCATCCGAATCCGTTTTTGCCCAGCAGCGAAGCCATGACCATCTCCTTTGAACTCGCCAATCCGGCCAACAATCTCAGCGTGACGATTTACAACCTGCTCGGGCAGGAAGTCGCAAGAATTGCTGAAGGACAGCGTTTTCAGGCTGGCGCTCATACCTTGCGCTGGAATGGCCGCAATCAATTTGGCACACCGGTACCGGCAGGTGTCTACTTTTACGCACTCGAAGGCCGAACAGGCCGTCAGGTTAAAAAAGTCCTGATTGTACGGTAATTCTTTCAAAAGCGAGTATGCAAGACCGGTCGCACTGGCCGGTCTTTTTTTTTGCTTCCCGCCAAGGTCATCACGCACATCTGCAATTCGCCTTATTCCATTTGCAATACCTTTTTCTTTTTGCTACACTTTTGGCTCTAAATTTTACACATCAAATCCAAGAGCGAAATGCAGAGTCAACACTCAACCAACAAATATGCGATTATCGGCGCGGGCCCCTCCGGCCTGGCTGGTGCACGCAACCTGCAACGCCTGGGCATCCCCTTCGATGGCTTCGAGGCGCATTCGGGTGTCGGCGGACTGTGGGACATCAAAAATCCCAATAGTACCGTTTATGAATCGGCACATCTGATTTCATCAAAACGCATGACCGAGTTTAGCGAATTTCCGATGGCGGACGAGGTTGCAGACTATCCGCATCACAGCGAGCTTTTGAACTACTTTCAGAGTTTTGCCAGCCATTTCGGACTATCCGAACACTTTCGCTTTAGCACACGGGTAGAACGTATCGAGCCACATGGGGATGGCTGGCAAGTCACGCTCGATTCCGGTGAATCGCTGCCCTATGCTGGCGTGGTCATTGCCAATGGTCTGCTTTCGGAGCCCAATTTGCCACAATTTAAAGGGCACTTCAGCGGTGAGTTGATCCATTCGGCAAAATATAAATCTGCCAAAATATTCACCGACAAGCGCGTGCTGATTGTCGGTGCCGGCAACTCAGGCTGCGACCTGGCGGTGGATGCGGTGCATTTTGCCAAAAGCGTCGACATCAGCGTGCGGCGTGGCTACCATTTTGTGCCGAAATATGTCTTCGGCAAGCCAGCGGACACAGTCGGCGGTGTGTTGACTTTGCCCGCACCCTTGAAACAATTCATCGATGGCAAGCTGCTCAAACTGTTCACCGGCGATCCGCAAAAGCTTGGCTTTCCCAAACCGGATCACAAAATGTATGAATCCCACCCGATTGTGAATTCGCTCATTTTGTACCACCTCGGTCATGGCGATCTCTCGGTTAAGCCCGACATTGCCGAGTTGGCCGGCGAGCGCGTCATCTTTCGCGATGGCAGCGAACAAGCTTATGATTTGATTGTATTGGCTACCGGCTATAAGCTGCACTATCCATTTATCGAAAAAGATTTGTTGTGCTGGCAAAACGGCAAACCCGATTTGTACCTGCACTGCTTTCATCCCAGGTTCGATAATCTCTTTGTGCTCGGCATGCTGGAAGCCACCGGGATCGGCTGGCAGGGGCGTTATGAGCAGGCTGAACTGATGGCGCATTTCATCGTGGCGAACCGCCGCAACAGCGCAGCAGCACGCGCTTTTAAGCAAGCCAAAAACGGAACACCGCCCGATTTGAATGGCGGATTCAACTATTTGAAGCTTGACCGCATGGCGGTTTACGTACACAAAAACACCTATATTTCGCATCTGCGCAAGCACTTGCGACGCTTTAAAAAGGAAATCGCTTGATGCCACCTATTGATGAGGTGGTGCTGAATTTTAGTCCGGCTTCCCTGCTGCTAATGAATGTGATTTTGGCCGTAGTGATGTTTGGCGTGGCGCTGGACATGCGGCTCACTGACTTCAAAATTCTCGCAGCCCTACCCCGCTCTGCCCTGATCGGCTTGCTTGGCCAATTCATCCTGCTCCCGGCTTTCACCTATCTGTTGGTAACCCTGCTCAAGCCTTCTCCAAGCATGGCTTTGGGCATGTTTCTGGTTGCAGCATGCCCCGGTGGCAATATCTCCAATTTTCTGACCTACATCGCCAGGGGCAATACAGCGCTGTCTGTTACGCTCTCAGCGACTTCAACCCTGTGCGCGATGGTGATGACGCCTTTAAATTTCACATTTTGGGGCGGCCTTTATTTGCCCGCGCAGGATTTGCTAAAAAACATCGCACTGCACCCAATCGATCTCGTCCAAACCATTGTGCTCATCACCGGGATTCCGATGTCGTTAGGCCTGTACATTTCACATCGCTACCCACGAATGGCTGAAGGGGCCAAAAAGCCGATGCGCTTGTTTTCGATGGGGGTGTTTTTGCTCTTCATTCTCGGCGCGCTGGCCGCCAACTTCGACTATTTTTTGCGATACATTCATACCGTCTTGCTGATTGTGCTTGTCCACAATGCGCTGGCCTTGTCTATCGGCTATTCGGCATCGCGCCTGCTTGCCTTGCCGGAGCGGGACCGCCGCGCTGTCGCCATAGAGGTTGGCATTCAAAATTCGGGGCTCGGCCTGATTTTGATTTTCGATTTTTTTCAAGGCCTCGGCGGCATGGCGATTGTTGCTGCCTGGTGGGGCATCTGGCATTTAATCAGTGGCATGACGCTGGCGCTTTTTTGGTCACGAAGACAGACACCTGGGACAGGGGCAAAATAGCATGAAAGCAGCATTCAACGTATTGATCACCGGTGCGGCCGGCTATCTCGGCTCGATTGTGGTACAGGAAATAGCTGCATACATGCAGCAAAACAGCTTATCCGGCAAACTGGTCGGAGTGGATATTCGGCGCCCGACCTATCTGCCCGAAGCAGCCATTTTTTTTCAGGAAGATATCCGTTCAGCGCAATTGGCAAAATTATGTGCCGACCACAAAATCGATGTTGTGCTGCACCTGGTCGCTATCGTCAACCCGGGCAAAAAAAGCAATCGACAGTTGGAGTATGAAATCGAGGTCGAAGGCACACGCAATGTACTGGAGGCCTGCCTGACCGCCAAGGTAAAAAGAATCATCGTTTCGTCGAGCGGTGCAGCTTATGGTTACTACGCCGACAACCCAGCCTGGATTCGCGAAGAAACAGCGATCCGTGGCAATCAGGAATTCGCCTATGCCTATCACAAACGGCTGGTCGAGGAGCTGCTGGCGACATATCGCGACCGTCATCACCAGCTCGAACAGGTCATTTTCCGCATCGGCACCATTCTCGGTGCCACCACGCGCAACCAGATTACTGCCCTGTTTCAAAAGCCGATCGTTTTAGCAGTGCGCGGCAGCGACAGTCCGTTTGTGTTTGTTTGGGATCGCGATGTAGCGGCCTGCATGCGGGAGGCAGTATTCTCGCCCAAAACCGGTATTTACAATCTTGCCGGGGATGGCGCGCTATCGATTCATGAAATCGCCAGAAAACTCGGAAAACCGGTTTTAGCCCTGCCAGCCGGCTTGCTGCGGTCTGGCTTGTTCGTGCTCAAAAAACTCGGGCTCAGTCAGTACGGTCCGGAACAGCTCGATTTTCTGCGCTACCGACCGGTGCTTGACAATCACAAACTAAAAACCGAATTCGGCTTCATCCCGCAAAAATCGTCGCGGGACGTTTTTAGCTTTTTTATCAATAGCCCGGCAATGAAAAGGCGATGAGGGTGGGTAAAATGAAGTTTCACAAAAAAACAGTTGTGATTACCGGCGCGGCGGGCGGGCTTGGCAGTGCCTTGAGTCAAAGGTTTGGTGAGGCTGGGGCGCACATCCTTGCGCTCGATATCGACGAAACCGGCTTGCAGCATTTGCAGGATTTGCTCGACACAAAGGGTGTCTCTCACGAAACGTGCGTCTGCGATGTGACAGACCTGGGTGCGGCGCAAAAAACATTAGCCCGACAGCCAGGCATTGATGTGCTGATCAACAATGCCGGCATTTCGCATCGAAGTGCCTTTGCATCTACCGACCTGGCGGTCATCCGCAAGGTAGTCGATATCAATTTTTGGGGCGCGGTACACTGCACGCAAGCGGTGCTGCCTCAACTGATGCAGCGGCGCGGCCAGATTATCGTGATTTCAAGCGTCGCTGGCTTTTCGCCGCTGATCGCGCGTACAGGTTACGCAGCCAGCAAGCATGCATTGCACGGCTTTTTTGAAAGCTTGCGCAGCGAAATCAAAACCCAAGGCGTCGATGTGATGATGGTGTGCCCGAGCTTTATCGCAACCAACATCGTGCGCAGCGCCCTTGCCGGTGATGGTCAGCCCGTACAGCATGACCAGGTCCGGGTAGGCGGGCAAATGCAGCCGGCTGAAGCTGCCGAGCGCATATTTCGCGCCGCTGCTGCCAGGAAACGCTTGCTCATTCTGGGCAAAACAGGAAAACTGGCCTGGTATTTACACAAAATTGCGCCAACATTCTACGAAAGTATGATGGCGAAGCGTTTGCGGGCAGAAATGGAATCAGTTAAAAGCTAAACTGCTGGTATTATCCGTTTTTTTTCGGACTTTTAGGGGGATCGACCAATATCTCGTCTTCAGGGATAAAGGCCGGGACATCGCAGCAAAAGAGGATTGCGGTCTGCTTGCCTGTATTTTCATAGTTGTGCTGCTGCAATTTTTTCCACGCTTTTGGCGCCATTTTTTTGATGCGCTTGCCATTGCGCAGAATCTGGCCACCTACCCGCCACTCGAGCTCCCGCATAACCCGGTGGTAGTGCAGTGGGATCGATTTGCCTTTGTCGATGTGCAGCAAGTACAAACCGGCATCAGCGGTCTCCAGCAAAATATCGACGTGTCCAAACACCGACTCTTCAGTTTCGATCGGGAAATTTTCGCGAGTGCGGGAGATCTCCACTGCCGCGCATTTTGTCAGGGTTGGCAGCGCCTGAGGTTTTTCGATGCGCAACCAGACAGATTGTACATTTTGATGTATGCCGAGCAGCATCGCCGCGATTTCTTCAGCCGCAACTTCCAGCAGTCGATAGCGCCGGAATCTCAGCAAAAGACGAATTTCATGAGCGACGCGCTCGTAATCGCAGGTTGTGCTGATTTTACCACTACGGCCAGCAACCGACAAGTCGATACCAAGCTTGACATCTAAAATCAGTGGCTGCGGTTTTTTCAATTCTTTGCGGTAAATGCCGACGATACACTCTACCCGCAATTTTTTAAGATGAATCCAATCCATATTCTTTTCGAACTTTCGTATCCCGCCAAAAGACCCTCAAGTGGTTTACACGATCACACGCCGGTCAGTTTGAAGCCCGGCAATACGCTGTTGTAGGCGTTACGGAAGCTATCCGCACCTGCGCTCCGGCGCGGATGACAAATTCACTCAAACCGATTTCGCTTTTGGGATTGCCCCAATCATAGGTGTAACCAAGGCGTGTCCAGGGATAGCCATCGGCACCATAGGAACTCGATTTAAGTTGATTGAACCACGTTTTGTGGGCCGGATCGATTTTGATAAATCGCTCGGAAACAGGGAAATCAAGCTCCGCTTCGAAATCACTGATTTCCGGATCGGGAGCAGGACGAAACAAATCTTCCGGCTTCACCCACAATTCGATGAATTTGGTTTTGCCATTTTGGGGTGGCAGCCCCAGCAATTGCTCGAGACGCAAATCTACGCCAATGCGGCCGGTGTCGATATTTTGGCAGAAATCCCGTAATTCCGGTACCACCGTCACCCATACTTCGCGCTGCAACACAAGCGATTCCCCAACACGATCGTCATAGCCATTCCAACTTGTCCAGGTCACAACTGCAAGATAGGATGTGCTGTCGAACGTTTGCCAAATGAGCTTATTATTTGTTGGTGTTATCGCAGTGAGGTTGGTTGATATTTCTTTCGGTTCAGCAACCTGCGCATCCAGAATCGCCTGATGATAGCGCATCTGCAGCGATTCCGCATCAAGTGCCGGCTTCTGGGCCGCGCAGCCGACAAATAGAAGCAGCAATGATAATACGCTGCCAAAATTCCGGTGCCATCGCATGCTTTGATCCCTTCTGCTAATTTTAGCACCCTTGCAGACTGAATCTGAACGAATCGGGATTCAGTTTGGTCAATTGCAGCTTAGGCTAATGAAAACAATGATGAAAGGCAAGTGTTTCTGGATGTTTAGAGATAGAACAGCAAGAAAAAATGCGGCTAAAACGACACCGGCCGCATGGGTTATGCAGCCGGTGATCTGTTGGGCCTATAGAGTATTTCAATATGCAGACGGGCTATTTCACCAGCATCATGCGGCGCGCCTGCATGTAACGTTCGGTTTTGAGCAAGTATAAATAAATGCCACTCGCGACCTGGCGGCCATAGCTGTCCCGGCCATCCCATAAAATGCTGTGCAATCCGGCCTGTTGCTGCTGATCCACCAACGTGCGCACAACCTTGCCTAGCTGGTCGTAAATCTTTAGGCTGACAATCGACTGGTCAGGGAGACTGTACCGAATGGTCGTTGTCGGATTGAATGGATTCGGCGAATTGGGATAAAGCACAACATCTGACGGCATTTCCGGCGACTGCAACTTTGCAATATCCGTGACAACGATATTCGTTCCAACCTCGAATTGAATTGATCTGCCTCTGGAATCGTAAGCCTTTAAATCATCGATTCCCAATTCGTTCATAAAAGATTCGAGCGAATAGCTGCCGATATCAAATAGCACACGCGTGACCGCACCTTGCCCGGATACACCACCAATCTGACCCTTTTGTGCAACCGCGACCGCAATCCGCCCTTGTGTTGTGTCGTTATTCGCGAAGAAAATCGGGTCAGGAATCAATGTGCCTCGCTCGATCTTTTTCACACTGACCTGCGAGTTCACAGGATAGGTTAAATCATACGCCAAACCAAATAGGTCGCTCACGCTGTCAGCCATTACCTCTATCCAGACCTGGCCAGGCTGCACATTTTCGTCATTGGTCTTGATGTAGATGGTCGGCGTACCAGAGCTGCTTGCACTCCGAGCTTTGCCCATCGTGGTTTCTGTGGTCTCGGGAACGCTGGTCTCTCTTTTCCAATGGAACGCGATCACAAGGATGTCATCGTTATCCACTGTGCCACCGCCATCGCAGTCCGCATAGGTGCTGTAAATCCGCTCCCATGGGGCTGCCAGTTGCGATGACCAAACCAGGGATGAATCTTTTTCCCGCCGCCCCGGGCCGCTGCTGGCAAAAAACTGCCCGATCGGTAAAACATCCGCTTCGTTGACGACGCCATCGTTGTTGGTGTCACCGGGCCACACAGGCAGGCCGACATGCGTAACACTGGCCAAGCCGGGTGTGACTGCGATCTGCTCGCCAACATCATTTTGTGCGGCAATATTTTTTAAACTGAATAAATTGCGCAGACCGAACTCTGTTTCCAGCGAGGAGACAAAAGTCAAATACGCAATGACAGAATCAGCCGCGTTTGTCTCAAGCGCATCGCCGCGGTGAGCCGTGATTCGCAGCACTCCCTGCCCCGGAATGAGCTGTGCCTGTATGGAACCGTTTTCTCCGAGATACGGGCCAGGCAGGATTGCTTTTGCAAGTGGCTGCTTAATGGAGACAAAATCGTATTCAGTAAAAAGAAGATCGAAATCGATTTGATGTACGTTCCTGTTTTCCCCAACCTTAATGGCCACTTGATATTCGCGCCCAACATATTGCGAGCCTTCCACCTGCGGGAAAAGTGTCGCGGTTTCATTTGGTTCCGGCAGACGCATCACAAAGGCATCGTCATTGCCTGCGCTTGCCAGCGTTTGATCACGAAATTTTGAGATATTCTGGAACGAACCCGTCACATACATATCTTTTCCATTGGCACCGGGAATTGCGACGAATGCCGAATCTTCCTGTGATCCGCCTCCTGCGTGTGCAATCCACTCCGGCTCGCCATCAGCAGAATACTTGATAATGAAGCCATCGAGATTGCCGCGGCTGAGCAAAACGTTCGGGCCAAAATGTAGATTTTCTCCAAAAATGCCAGAGACGTAAATGCCGCCAAGATGATCTACCGCAATCGCCTCGCCCTGCCCGAAATCATCGCCAGGCTCGCTGCGTGCCCACTTCAGGTTGCCGTCTGTATTCAGGCAAAGCAGCAACATATCAAAGTCCATCGGCGCGACCGTCTGGAATCGCTGGCCGTTTTCATCAAATTGCAGCTCTCCAGAGTAGGAACCCGTCACGACGATTTGGTCTGCAACCCGATCGTAAGCAATGCCAAATGCCTCATCGCGGTTGCGGCCGCCAAAACGCTTTATCCAGGTTAAATCCCCGTCGGCAGCATATTTGGCAACAAAAATGTCGGTTTCACCGGCGCTGGTCAATGTGGCTTGATTGAAAATTACACGGTCATGGAAGCGGCCGGTGACGTAACTATTGCCGATATCATCGGTTGCCAAAGCATAACCGTAATCATGTAACGGCCCACCGCCCGCATTCACCCATTGCAAATTGCCGTCCGGATCGAGTTTGAGAATGAAAGCATCATATTCGCCTGCACTGCGGAAGGCTGTTTCATCGAACTTAACGCGATTTCTAAACCAGCCGGTGACAATGTAGTTTCCGTCGGAATCCACAGAAACGGCGGTACCTTCATCCACGCCGGAACCGCCGAAATTGCGCGCCCACACCGGTGTGCCATCGGATTTAAATTTGGCGATGAGAATATCGGTGTAGCCCCAGCTATAGAGCGACTGCTTACCGATTGTCACCATATCCGCCCCAATGGAGCCTGTAATGATAATATTGCCTTCGGCATCGATTGCGCTCTTTAAGGCGCGGTCATTTTCTGCACCGCCAACTTGCTTGGCCCACATAAAATTTCCGCTGCTATCGTACTTGGCAATAAAAATATCTTTCTTGCCGGCGCTCACCAGTGTCAGTGATGCGTCAATTTCAGCAGTTCCACTGAAACTCCCAACGACAATTACGGCACCATCCTGGGCTATGGTGATGCCATTCCCCTGGTCAAAGCCAGTGCCGCCGATTTGCCTTATCCAGGCTTTTCCATTTCCCGCTGCCATGGCCGAAGTCAATTCCACAGCCAAGAACGCACAAAACGTCAGTATGAAGCACATTTTTTTCATAATCATTTTCCTAGAAGCCAATCGATCCGCAGGTGTTTTTCTTCGTTTTGTTGCTTTTGCTTCGTAAAGTTGACCGAAATTTCCCGAATGGTTTTTGTCACTTCCAGAATGCGCTCTGCAGAGTGCTGAACCTGATTTTTTTTGTCTTTCCATTCCAGAAAATAGCGATATTTGCCCACACCGACGATTGCATCATCATCTGTCCGCCAGTCCCAAGAGACCACCTCTGGCGGTTCATTGTTCCCCTGAAATTTCTTAACCAGCTTCCCCTGGCTGTCCTTAATCAACAAAGCCCACTGGCGGATACCAGAGACCCTGTTGTATTTGCGTGAGATGATCGGTTTGATCACAAAATGTGTGATCTGGTTGGTGATTTTATTTGATTGATAATACGGATTCTCGCTATGCTTTGAATTTGCAGCCACGACAGTATCAAACAGCGCATACCCGTACTCTAATTGTGAAGATCGAATATCAAAATTTTCTTGAAAATAGTCGCTATACGATCGCGCCAAGCGCTGGTACTTTTCAGAGTCCTGAGCAACGATAATGCGGAGCTTGAGTTCACTGTCCGCTTGAAGCCTTTGACCGAGAAATGTCGACTGCTCCAAATATTTATTCAAAAATGGATCAAAATCGATTTTTGGCAGGGGACTCACTTGTCCAACTGGCACAAATTTATAATAAGAATGAACAGGGTCATTTGCTGATTTTAATTTGTGCACAAAATCATATTTTACAATTGCAGAAGGTGCCATTTTTTCATCGATATTTTTAAAAATTCGATCTTCCGCAATCCTTTGCGAATCTACCGTTGCAAACACTTCAAAATCGACATTTGGCGTGTCACCCAACCGGTAAATCAGGCTGACGCGATGGGAGCCATTGCTGAACGCATCGACAGGTGAAAGCGGATAGCTATATTTGTAATCAAAGCTGATTTTTTCGGTAATGTGCATTTGCCCGGTGATGTCGAGATTGCCGGCGAGCAGACCCAGCTTAAGCGTGCCGATGCCCTGGTAGGTGCTCGACACACCCACACCCGGGAAAAGCCGTTTGCCTTCCAGGATAAAACCTGAGTCGAACTCGAGGCCTGCATAAAGGTAATTTGCTGTAAAATGCATCACTCTGCTTTGATAAACCGGATCGTTAATCAATGAAATATTGGGACGATTGAAATTTTCGATGGCTAGTCCGAAATGCAGTTGAGGTTTGGCGCGCCAATACGCTCCAAAACCAAAGTTAAAAGCAAAAGTCGATGTGCCATCTTTAAAAACCGGATCGCCCGGATCGACCAATATAAATTCGTCACGATTAAATGATTTTGTGAGCAGTCCAAATTGCGTGCCAAAACCGAAATTCTCACTAAACTTCATACCGATCAAAAAGTTAGCCTTGTTCTCGCTATAGAAGGGCGTATTCAATATTGTTCCAAAAAGACCCAATCCTAATTTCAGTTTCGTAACATCTGGCAATGTAACACTTACATAACTGTTCGTGAGCCCCATGGAATTATTATCCACAAAACCATAATGCAAAACTCTCGAACCGACCGCAAGCTGACCATCCTGAAATTTCAGCACACCGGGATTGATCAATTGCGCCTGAGTGTCATAAAGATCCACTGAGCTGGCATTGATAAAAGACTGTGCATGAAGCGGGTTGTACACGAAAAGTCCGCTGAAAAGAACTGCTGCAAAATGCCAATTTTTAAAAAATTTATTCATGGTTTTGTTTCTTGACTTTTGTTCAATTGATCACATTTTGGTGAGTCTTCGGAGAGAAAGCTTTTCCGGCCCACGCGAGAATCTATCTCGCGAGCGCCAGAACGCCTTTTTTCAGTATTTTGTCACCCACGCGGACGACATAAAGGTATGCACCGGGCTGTGCGACATTGCCATTCTCATCCTTCCCGTCCCACTGCATCTTATCATGCAACTCTGCAACTTTGCGGCCATGCAGATCAAAAATCAGAATTTCGCCAGGCTGCAATTGCAACTCATCAAATTCAAAAATGACCACATCGTTAAAGCCGTCGTTGTTGGGGGTGAAAGGAATGGGGCGCACAGATGGCGGGGGCTCTTCCAGGGTAAGCTCAATAATCGCATCTCTGGTTGATGTGCCGCTTTTGCCAATCACCTGAAACGCGAAGGTCCCAAACGGCGCATTCTCTGTAGTGATAAAGGTCAGATTCGCTTCAGAGAAAGCATCGATGACAGTTGGGTTTAGATCAAAAGTCAGCCAGGGATACGTTTGTCCTGATAGATTCAGGCGTACAGGCTCACTTAGAAAATCAGTTTGGTCGATGCGAATCCGATAGAGCGCCGTATCGCCAGGGAAAAGCGATCCTTCCGGTGGAATGACCACAATTGAAAAAACCGGTGCTGGCGTCACCTTGAGGGCGATCATCGTTTCTGCAGATAAATTGCCATCAACGCCACGGATTGTCATTGAATAGATGCCGTTGGCGGTCGTGGTATCGGTTTGAATGGTTAAAATTGCGGTTTCATTGTTACCGATTTCGGGAGGTGAAAACTGCCATTGACTCACTGGTGGCGCATTAAGCAAAGTCAACCGCGCCTTCCCTGCATAGGATTGCGACCCGACTAGGGTCACTTCATACTCCCGGGTATCCCCTGCCGATACGTCAAACGTATCTTTTGTAGCTTGCAGAGTATAGCTAACCTTCTCTGCGAGGTTTACAGAGTAATCCTGTTCCTCAAGATAAATGGGGTCACCGTCGACGTCCACCGCGACGATACTATCGAGCGAAAACGAAAGGATCGAGTTGTTCGGCGTCTCAAGAATACTGGTAAAAGGGATATGTACAATCGTGCCGATGCCGGAGACACCACCTCCTTGTGAGCTTTCCAATTCGAAAGAAAGGCTACCTTCGCTCTGCGAATGGTGTGTTGTAATCGCCGCACTTGCGCCTAAAAAATCACCTGTTTGAGGTTGCAGTGTGTCTGAGACTATCGCTGAGACGTATTGATTTTGCGAATAGTGAAGCTTAAACGCAACGCGTCTCAATTTCGCGACAGGTCTACCGGTCGCGCCAATTTGCACATCGATTTGAAATACAGAATTGGTTAAATATTCATTTTGTGTCGAAGCAGGTGATATAGGCACGGAATAAACGGAGAGTGTACCCGCCACTGTTTGTAGCAAAGTGTCAATTTGTGCAATAACGTGAAACGGATAGCTACCCGGTATAACCGAGCTATCAGTTGACAAGGTAAGCATTGAATTTTGACCAGGCGAAACGCTATCCGGATTAAACGTTGCGCGAATACCAGGGTAGGATGGTTCGAATGTCAGTGGAACATTTTTGTTGAATCCACCTTTTGGCGTCAAGCTGATTTCGTAAGCAATGGCTCGTCCAATCTCCACTGTTTGTGCGTCTGGTGCAAGACTCAGCTCGAAGTCCTGCGGTGGATAAACCGGAATCTGCGGTACATCAAGCAATTGCAGCGGAATCGGCGCCCCGTCTTTATCGCGTCCATTTATCCGCTCTAATGATAATTGGATTACCGTGCTATCTGAAAGATTGGTCGCCGTTTTAAGGCTGCCTTCAAAAACAGTACCGAAACCACTGACGCCAGAGCTGCCGGCTTTACGGGTGACGGCGATGCTAATGGTGCCAGTATCTAAATCTTCCTCTGCTAACTTGAAGAACACGACATCTTTGCCCAGAAGGGTGCCTGACGAAAAACTCGCCGTGTCCGGCTCAAGGATTGCCGGTGCATTGTATCGCAGCGCAAAGCTGATACCGAAGAGGCTGTCAACTGGGGTTTGTTCCGTCCCTACATGCACCTCGACTCGGAAGCTTTGGCCAGCCGGAACCCGTTCGGGGGTAAATTTGATAAATATAGGGGGATTGTCTGCGCTTTGCAGCGCGCTCGCATGCGCTGACTCCGGCATCTTGCTGGTTATAGCGGATGCAGAGCTTACAAAAAATAGAATGGATGCAAACAGGTGAGTTGCAGTCCTTGCAAATCTTTCGTATTTCACCTTATTCTCCTGATGTTCGAGCTCAAACTTGTGTTTTCAACTCGAAAAATCTCACTGTTGTCTTGGCACGAGGCAGGTCACACGGAATCCGCCTAGCAGATCCTTGCCGACAGGCCCGGTTATGCGCAAACAATATTGCGCGGAAATGCTACTTCTCTACGAAAACAGTATCTTTCACTGTTGAGTAAATGTACATCACATCGCTCGAACACGGTACGGGGGATGGTGTATAGCTGAGCTCACCTTCTTCATAACCCCACATTTCAAAAACCGTATTGCCGCCCAAACGTTCCATACGGATCTTTATCGGACCGCCAGAATAATTGCGCTCTACACCCTTTAACAGCGAGCTGAAAATGTTATTTGCAGCGCGATCTTTTGGCAAAGATTCATAAACTTCCGGATTGAGGTTTTCACCAACGATCTGAAAATTTGGTGTAAATTTCCAATTATTCATAATCCTTTGGGCAGCTTCAGACGGGAAAATAGAATAGATTTCACCTGATGGATGTGTAATTGCCAGATCTTTTTCACCAAAACCGTTGCTTGTTGCATCGATGATATCAATTTTGGTGACCAGGGTTTCCGGGAGAAAAAACTCACTGATAAAAAAACTGATCAGCTTCTGATTGGTGAGCGTGACTTTTGGCACCATCTCTTGCTCTACAGTAATTTTGCTGTCATCCTGACCCTGCACTGTGGAAGCAAAAAATGCAAAAACGATGAAAGCCCCAAAAAGGACTCGCTTACATGCTCGACGCTGAGTCATTGATTCTGCTTTCCTTTTGTAGATTTAATAGTTTTTTCCTGATCTCTCGGGCTTCATCAATCATTCCTTTTTTGAGGTAAGCGACCGATAACAGTTGATAAAGCTGCTGCTTTTCAAGAAGCGATAGCGTTTGCTCTTTTTCCTGGGCTTGCAGAAGGTGCTTGATCACCAAATCAGGATTATTTTGAACAATTTTTGCGATTTCAACATTGCACTTTGCCTGGCCCTTCCAGTTAATTTGGCTGGCTTGCAGGAAATAGGCGTAGGCATCTTGCCAGTTGCGCTTGCTTGCGTATTCCAATCCGAGGTTGTAGCACATGATGGAGTAATCCTCGAAATAGCGCTGATAGCTGGTATCGACCGGCAAACCATCTTCCAAGGTCTCAGTGCGATCAATCAATTCGTGCAAGCTTTTGACAGCATCATCTTTTTGTCCGAGCTTTTCATAAGCCAAAACTGCCGCACGCCATTCTATTTCATCACGCGCTTTTTGGGTTTTAAGCGATTTCACCAAACGTTTGAAGCCGTTTTCCGCGCTGGCAAATTGTTCTTCATTCTGCAGCACCAGAAGCGAATCGCGAATTTCAGAACCGCGAATATTACCATTATCCCAATTGATCCAGTCGAGATAGGACTCAACTGATGCACGCTCCTGATCTGTGGGCGCAAGCGCCAGTGCTGTTTGCAGGATTTCGAGCGCATTGTCAGCGTGATAAAGCCGGGATTGCGCAATGCCTTGATAGTAGCGATAGATGAAAAGAACAGAAGTGTCGACCGGAGCATTTTTGAGCTCGGCCATCGTCGCTTCCGGATCATTCACGTTCAAGAAAGCTGTTTCTTTTAGCACACGTTCCGCATCGACGAAAATATCGTAAGCCGGCTTCCAGGCTTTCATTCGAAAATAATTTTCTGCAAGTTGAAAATAGATTTCGTGTTTGCTTTTTTCAAGCTGCAGCAAATTCTCGAGCTCTTGCGCCGCTTTGCTGTAGTCCTGCTCGTTTTCAAAACGCTCGGCTTTCAAACCATAAACGCGCGCAAGCCAACCACGTGCTTCAAGATCATTTGGATTGATGAGAATCGCCTGTTCGAAGGATGCGGCAGCTTCATCGAGGTAAATTCCAATTTTTTTATAAGCTTCAGAATTGATTTTCTTGCTATTTTCAGAGTTGGCATCGCCCAGTATTGCATTCAGTGCACTTTTTCCACTTTCTGTGTAGCTCGAAGCTGTCAGGGAGTCTGATGTAGAAATCCCATTTTTAAGGCTAATTTTTGCCCACAAAGAATCGCTGCGCTGCAACCGTTCTTGCGCTTTTGCTTTGAGCTCGGCGATCTTCTTTTCTTTTTTTGCATCGACAAAGAGGAAAACCTGTAGTGAGTCTGCTTCGCGTGCAACTGTGCTATCCACTCCAGGTTGTACCCGGTAGTTATCATCCAATACACGCTTGGTACTAACCTGACCGCCGCCACATGCCAGCATCGCCAGGCAGCACATCGCCGCTGATAATAGCGATGCAGCCGAAAAAGAATACACTTTCTTATTGTTTATCACGATTGACTTGTTCCCACCATGTTAGGAAGATTCGATAAAATTCATCAGTCCTCTGATCGGAGGCTGATTCCTGCGACGTACCGTATGAAAAAATGTGATTTTTTGGATCCCGGCTGGCGTTGCCAACACGAAAATAGTTACTCTGCTTGCGAAAGCCCTTATCGATGAGCAATGTCGCCTGATCACGCTCAACGAGACAAATACGGACTTCAAATTGCTTTTCATGACAAATCAAAAACAACTCGAAAAAACGACCGGAGAGCTTGATCTCATCCCCGGAGGTTAAATCCCCCTTTCGATACCCCATAAATCGCTTGGTCACCGAACTGAGATCGCGCGGATTTTTCTTCATCCATTCGATCAGCTCTTTATAAATTGGTGAAAGATTTTCATAATCGTCGCCCAGTTGGCTGGCATTTTTGATCGGTACTTCAACATCGGGCGATACAGGCTTTTTGCTGTCGATGGTGGTGCGCGGCTTGGTTTGAACGACCTTGCCAGTGTTTGAAATTTTCAGCTCGCTGGTCTGACCGATTTCGACATTGATATCGGACACATTTCCAGACTGATTTTTTTCAAACCGCGGAATCTGATACGATTCCTTCGAAAAGCTGTTTGTTGGTGAAAACTCAGTGCTCAAACGGCTCTGTTGAATGTTCATTTCAATTTCCGGGATGGCAGCATCGACATCCTGCCGCGATACCGGCAAATCAGGCTTGATCATTTCTTTGGAAACGCTGCTCTCGAACAGCTTCATCAAATCATTCTCAACTTCTATTTTCGGCACCGAATTGCTATTCGCGACTTCAGCTTCTATCGTTTGCACCCGAGGCTCAGGCTCGGAGGCGGTATCCATTTTTTTAAACGCTTGAATATTGACAATATCGAGCGGCAAGAATTCCAGCATTTCCTGTTTTTCCGCAACTGCAGTAGGCACTGACATGGATTGGAGAAGAAAGTAAACGCCAGCAAGCAGGCCGACGGTCAACGCCCAGCTTAGAAAGCTCTGCTTGAAGCCAGCTTCTTTCTTAGAGATTAAGCTTAGCATAGTCATAGGCGATATTTTTCTCGAGGTTCAATTTGCTGCAAAGATCGAGTACATCGATCGTTGCTTGAATGATCGAGCCATTTTCAGGTTCGATTAATACATGAAGAGATTTATCCTGTGCAGCAAGGTTATCTCGCGCAGCCAAAAGCTTCGCTTCAACAGCGTCCAGAGAATCAACCGATTCTTCAAGATCATTTAAAACCATTTCAAATGTGGCATCAGCTTTGACTTTTATAATGACAAACAATATCTGGCTTTCAGTGTTCTCCCCCGGCATCGGGGTAGGCAATTTAATTTGGGCGTTGACTTTAATGTCGCTGATAGCGATAAAGCCAAACAGGATAATCAACGCTATATCGATCAATCGAATGATCAAGCCATTTCGTGACTGCATGTTCAATTTCCTCCGTTGCCGGCAATACGGCGCACATCGAGGCCTTTTGCAAGCTGCAATTGATCGCAGACCGCGGCTACCATCATTGCATGCTCAATTGGTGTATTCCAGTTCGGGCGCACACGCACGCGCACACTCTTATTGGTTTGGACAGCCTTGCGTTTTTCACCCAAAAGGTAATCCTGCAACTCCTGCAGTGAGGTCAGTGCATTGGATTCATTGCCGACTAAGTAGCTGCCCTCGGGTGAAATACCAACGACGATGATCGCTTCCTGATCGGGTGGGCTTTGCGGCGTTTCTGTGCTCTCTGCCAGCCGGATTCGACTGCGTTGACTTACCTCTGAAATGGAGATAAAGCCAAAGAGCAAGATCAGCACAATATCAATCAAACGCAAAATGTTGCCGCCTTTGCTCATGCCGAAACTTCCTCTTGCGCCTGGGCCATTGCATCAAATACCACAGGTGATTTCGACAGTCCCTTGGCAACTGCTGTGACTTCATTCACCCCCGGCAATGGACCAAGCACCAGCGAAGCTTCAGCACGTCCCAGCGAGTCCGTCATGGTTTCGTATGTGACTTTCGGGCTGAGAAATTTCTTTTTGAAAACGCTGGTGATGCCACCGGACTCCTTGTCATTGTCATGGTTGTAATGTGCAAACCGTCCTGAGCCTTTTGTGATAGTAAATAAGACGACACTATCCTTAACCGCATTGCCGAATGCATCGGAAAGCTCAACCACAAAAGGCTTGCCAATCAACTGCCCTGTCGCCGCAGATTGGTGGTTGCCGCTCACTGAAACCAGTTTTGCCGGTGGACCGGGAACGCCATGGATCTGAAATTCCAACTTGGTATGCTCATTGTCGTTGACGCTCGCAACGACCGTTCGTTTGCCCACCTCGCCAGTCAGCAAAAAGCTTGCTTCGGCTGTTCCTTTTTTATTTGAAGTAACCGTATAGCGGGTTTGCTTATCGACTAAATAACCGCCCTCACCAAGAACTTCAAAAATGACTTCTACCCCGGTTATCGGAATGCCTTGCGAGTTGACAGTCTGGACACTGAGCGGACGCTGTAAATGGCGGCCGACGATTGAATATTGCTTTTGTTCACAAGTGCTCCGCAAACGAATTTCACTCGGCGATTGCATGCTCTCGGATTCGATGCCGTTGCTGCTACGCTCCAGCGCAAAATCTGAGTAAGAAATCACACTGGTCATAAACAAGCGGGTGCGTAAGTTGTCTGCAACCTCAAAAACACGTTCAAGCCGGCGATTGAAAAAATTTGAAACTTCAGTGCTGGCAAAATTGATAATGATGCTAACCACCAAGCCAAGCAAGGTCGTAATCAATGCGATACCCATGCCATTCAGAATACGCTGGCTATCCAGTGTGCCACCGAAGAAGGTCAGAAACATGCCCCAAACCGTACCGAGCAGACCAAGTGCGCCTGCTGTGTCAGATAGAAAGCTCATGCGATTGCTGAAGCGTGTGAAATGCTCTCTTTGTAACGAAACAAAGCTGTTCAGCTCTTCATGCAACACTTCAACTTTTTTGGTGTTTTCAAACAAATCGATTTGCTTCGCAAGCAAAGTCGCGAGCAGGCTCTGCTTTGCCTGCAAAACAGTTTGTTGGACTTCTGCAACGGTCACTGTTTGAGATTCCAGCTTTTCCAGTTTTCGGGAGTTCCAGAAGTCAATGCTGAGCCCGATAACTTTTTTAAGAATAAACGAAATGGCTACAGCAAAAACAAAAAAGATTCCCCACCGAATGCCGCCGCCAAGCTCAGTCAGTTGCCATAAAGAATCGAAATCCTTCAATTCAGTGACACCGGCTGTTTGCGAACCTGCCGTCGAAGCCAGCGAATCCTGGTTGACAGCACCGTTTTGCGGGCTGACAGGTTGCTGGTGTGCGGTGGCCCAGCCCCAGATCATCATTGTAGCTGCAAGGGTAAAAACGGTTGCGAAGCGTCTCATAATGCTTTCTCCAAATGCAATAAGGCTTTTATGTCGGTAAGGCGTAGGAGCACAACCCAATTCCCAGATAAATGAGAACGAAAAGTGTCCAAATATATCTTACAAACATTACACAATTTCACAGACTGACTTTCGAAAAATAACAACCCTTCAAAATGATGAAAAAATCAGCATATGAAGCGTCTGCCATCAAAACATCGCCAATGGATATTCTGGCTTCTGACTAACAATTTTCAAAGATAACACGGCAAGAAAGCGGCTCTAAAGAAACAAGAATTTCTTTTATTAAATCCCTATAGAATTCATCAGAGCACAATAGCCTAAATTCAGGAGTGTTTATGCGAAGGTAAGCTCCATAAATGGCTCTCAAAATATGTATTCAATGGACTCTTCAGTGCTTTCTCCTTTCAAATTGGTTAAAATCCTTTTCAAAAAAGCACGATAATAATACGCTTGAATACCGAAAGCGCATTTTACTTTGGTTTAGCCAGGGAGCCTACCAAAATAAAGGAATGCAAGTATGAGGACGCGAGCAGGCTGATCTGCGATCAGCTCTATCTATTATTTTTATAACCTTTGTAAGTTTTAAAAATAAAAACGCGCCTGCATTGCGACAACCCGGTTCAACCTTTCATGAAAAAATTACACGAAAGATTGTATCGCAAGCAAAGCGCGCTGTTTTGAATGGGTAGAATATAGAAAAAAAACGACGGAAGTCAAGTTAAAATTTTTTCAATTTTGCATTTTATTTGACTTCTCTGCAGCGTTTGTTACCGTTCCCGAACATCACAATTTGTGAGCAGGCAGACGCTACTCCAAGACCGCAAAAGCATCAATCTAATCACGGATCAAGATGACGACCACAAGCTCAAATTTCGTCAGTTTTATGGGCTCGGTTAGGAAAAAATCACCAATCATCACCAGATCTTGCGATCCCTTTTCGATGGTACTCTCCATCTCCAAAAGTGCACCAGCTTCGTTCACACAGGCCATAGTAGTATTGGTTTCATATCGCGCTGTCTATTTTGTCAATTCAACCGGGAATACCCGAATTCCTGATTGAGACCGTCTAATTTCGCAAGGTAAGAGCCTTAGCCTTAACTTGATAATCAGTTTAAGAATGCCCCGGACACTGTGGCTGCCATCTCCTTAACAACCAGCGTCGGCAACATACCATGCCTTGAAATGCTCTGCGAAAGACCAACAACTGCCAAGCCTGTCGCTAACAATCATTTACTTTTCTGCAGTTAGGCTGGCGAATTCTATACCGTCTTTGCCAGTAACTTGCGGACAACACGACAGGTTTTGCGATAAAGAACTGTTAGAGCGTTGTCCGAACAGCGCTTCCGGTTTCGCAAAAGCTGTACGGTCGACACTATTCAAAATGAAGCACCAGCGAATTTGTTATAGAAAGGACCACAAGCAAAGCTTAGCCAAATGCTTTGAGTGCTTCAGGTATCGAATCATAAGAACTCATCACCCGGAAAAGCTCCAATACTTTATAGACTTCGAAAACATCCGGCTTCATGTTCGCCAGTTTCAGGTCACCATTAAACTCGCGTATCTTTTTGATTTTATCGAGAAAAATGCCCCAAATTGAGCTGCTAATATAGTCAGAGTGGCTCAAATCAACGATTATATTATACCGCTTGGCTTTGATCAGGCTGGCGAGCAATTGTTCGACTTCTTCTGCCGTCGTTAAATCGATAAAACCCCGTAACGTGATGACAGATATGTCCTTTCGCGAGCCCGCCTTTGCGGCACTGACTTGTTCATTTTCCATGTAGTCGTGCGTTTCCGATTGGTCAGGTGATGATTGTGTTTTGAGAAACTTGACAGAAATTTTACAGAAATTGCCCGTGTGAATATATAACGCAATGAAGACTTAAGCGCAAATTAATTTTTCGAATCTTCATTTTTGCTGCTACCCGGTTTTCTGATCTTACTTTCCATGAGGGCGGCGCGCGTAATAACGGCGTCGCCAAATTTTGCTTTCAACTCGCTGAGCAAGGATTCAAGCTTTTCGTTCTGTGGTGATTGCTGATGGCCAAACAGGCTCAACTGTTCTCCTCCGACTGTATTCAGCTGCGATACGCCAATACCGACCAGGCGCACCCTTCGGCCCTCGCGGCTCATCGCCCGGAACTGACGGACTGCAATGCTACGCAACGTCTCCGCATCATTCACATACTCATTGAGAGTTTTGCTGCGGGTATGGGTTTCGAAACCTTGCCACCGCAACTTTAACGTAACCGTTCTTCCTTTGAGATTTTTGCGTTGCATCGAGCGCGAAAGCCGGTCAGCGATGCGAAACAGTGTTTTTTCAACAAAAGCATAATCCATTACATCTTCCTCAAATGTGGTTTCTTCGCTGATCGATTTGCGCGTAGTGAATTGCTCCACGGCGCGCGAATCGATGCCACGAGAGAGTTGCCACAAATGCAATCCCCATTTGCCGAACATGTGCATCAGGTGGCCTTGCTCAACGTTAGCAATATCACCGATAGTTTTCATGCCCAGCTTGTTTAATTTTTCAGCAGTTTTTTCGCCAACCCCCCACAGCTTGCGTATCGGCAACGGCGCCAGAAAGGTCTGCTCGCTTCCCGGCAGACAAACCGTCAATCCATCCGGCTTTTCCAAATCAGAGGCTACTTTGGCGATAAACTTGTTTGCTGCAACGCCCACACTCCCGGTCAGGCCGGTTTGCGATCGAATGGCATCTTTGATTTTGCGGGCGATATATTGCGGTGGTCCATACAAATTGGTAGCACCGGTTGCATCGAGGAAGGCTTCATCTATGCTAATTTGTTGTATAATCGGGGAAAAGCTTTTGAGAATATCCATCACCTGTGTAGAGATTTCGCTGTATCGGGCATATCGCCCACGCACGAAAATGGCATGCGGGCAGCGCTTGTAAGCCTGTGAAATCGGCATAGCTGAATGGATGCCGAACTTTCGTGCAGGATAATTTGCGGTCGATACAACGCCTCTACCGTGTCCGCCCTTTGGATCGGCACCCACGACCAATGGCTTGCCTCGATATTCAGGTTGATCCAACTCTTCAACCGCAGCATAAAATGCATCCATATCGATGTGCAAAATGATGCGGGCATTGGGTGGCCAGTTGGCTTGCATGGTATTTTCTAAGATAAAATTGTTGCTGCGATTGCTTCTGCGACGCGTTGTCGAAAGCGATGGTCCCGAATGCGGTTAAAGTCGTGGCGATTGGCCATATTGGTTACTTCCAGAAGGATCGAGGTTGGCACCTGGCTATAGCGAATGACAGCGGGCGTCCATTTCTGATTTTTTCTGTACACAAATGGCCGGATGGGACGGTATGGATGGACAGGGATACCGCGTTGATTAAACTTATCGATCAGCTGCCGACTGAAGTCATAACTGTATGATTCGGCCCGACGGTTCATGGTGTCGGAAAAGTCAATTCGGGCATTGCGGCTTTCTGCATAGCGACGATAGACGCTGCCGGAAACCTGAAAGCGCCTCCTGCGTTCTTCTGCATTTGGATAGTAAATCATCGCACCGCTCATACTCGGGTGCAGGTGATCGATGTGAATACTGAGAAAGAAAATTTGATCGTCTTTGATGCCGCGCCTGCGCAATCGTTCATAAATGGCATTGACCAGATAGACTCGCATATTGACATTGATGCGCGCGTCCCGAATGGTATATGGCGGTGTCGTCGTCAACTGCTCGCTTCTGCCGTTGGGCAATTGGTTGCCGTCAGTGGGGCGGCTTTTGCTGTGTGGATCGACAACAGTAGGATGAACAGTCGCACCGTTTCGTTCCAGCGATTCCTTCACTCTCAGCATGATGTCATATGCAAGCTCATCTTCCGTGATGCCGCTTCGCATCGCCCCTGGATCGGAGCCGCCATGACCGGGATCGAGAATAACGTGCAGTCGTGAACCGCGCTTGTTGCGGGCAACTTTTACTACACGATCAGGAGCACCGCCTGTTAGAAAATCATCGGACAAATCGTCGAAGGGAATACGAATTTTGTAGCCGGTCGGAATGCGGGTTGGATCGGAAATGCCGCTGAGCTTCATGATCTTGCGAGCCATTTCGTTCACATCATTCGCTTCAACCCGGCCGGTAAAGCGCACCACCACAGAGCTGTATAACGCTTCCCCAGCTTTGAGTTCGTACAGCGCATATAATTGGCCATCTGCACCTTTTTCAAAGGTCAGGTCCTGATGCTCGATCATCTTTTTAGAATACTCGTCGCTGAGCACATTCAGCGGGATCGTAACCATGTTTCCGAGCCCTAATGCCTGACCCGTTTTCATGCCGCTGGCTTTTTGTAAGGCCGGGTAATTTGCGCCATCCCCTGTAAAGGTTTCCGCAATAAACCACATGGTTTCACCGCGATATGAAACGCGATGCTGCCAGCCCGCAGCCATTAATTTGTCATTCGGGAAAAGACGCTGAATCGCTGCCAGGCGATACGCTGCATTCAAGTAGGAAAATGGGACAGTGATAGGAACACCGGTTTGGGGAAAACGACGGTTTCGATTCCAACTTTGCAGGCTTTTCCACTGTTTCGGCTTACTGCTGATCCGCACTGCAAGATCAATGTAGCCTTCGCCACGCAGCGGGTAAACGTCTACCTTAATTTCGCCATTGGCAAAACGCGCCCGAATCTCACTTTCGATTTGCTGTGCGCCGCTGGCAGGTCTGCTATAGCTATTTCGCGCTTTGTTGTACGAAGTATACACTGGTGCTGACGCGGCACAGGAACCGATGATAAAGCAGCTCAAATAAAGAAGGAAAAATTCAATCGATGGCAGTTTATTTTGCATAGTTTTGATTAGCAACCAGACGCCTTTTCAAACAAGTCAAAACTGTCAAGCTCTGTGTGCACACCAAGATTAAACGCAAGGCAAATCCTTGCATCGGAAAGCCACACAAATCGAAAAGCCCATATATGTGCTTGCAGCACCACTCAGATTGAGTATCCGGCTTTAATAAAATAGAAATTGTGCCATAAAATTGCGTGCGTTTTTTTCTGTGAATAGTGTCAATGAGCAATTCAATTTTCCGCTTCGTGAATAATTTGCTCAATTTCTTCACGTGTCAAGGTTTGTTCATGTTTTTTTGCACGCTCAAAAATGGCCGTGACAAGCTTTTCGCTGGCGGCATAGCCGTTTCTTTCCAACCAAAAAACAACGTTTGACACACCACTCATCGGCCCAATTTCAATCATTTGTTCGCGTCCAAACCAGCTCGCCGGTACGCCGCTATATACACGATCAGCCAGCCAATTTTGGCCTTTTTTCTGAGCTTTGATAATCGCCGAGGCATGCACACCGGTCGCTGTACGGAACGCATCATGACCAACGATCGGATAATTGATTGGAATCCCGGTTTTGGTCGCATTCGCAACGGTGTCAACATACCTGGCCAGAGCGCTCAAATCTTGTTCGATCCATCCTAACAACTTGCAGTTCACCAAAATCAGCTCCATGGGCGTATTGCCGCAGCGTTCACCGATGCCAAGAGCCGTACCATGCACACGGTTCGCTCCGGCTTCAATCGCAGACAGCGTATTGGCGATACTCAGCCCGCGATCTTTGTGGCCGTGCCAGTCAATCTGTATTTCCGGATCATGGCGATTGGCAATTTCGCGCACAAATTGCACCAACTGTCGCGCGCCATTTGGTGTCGCATGGCCGACGGTGTCGGTCAGACACAGCCGTTTTGCACCGCAACGAATGGCGGTTTCGTAGAGCTGCTGCACGTGGTCTGGATGCGCACGCACGGTGTCCTCGGTGACAAACATCACCGGCAATTGATTTTTAACGGAAAATGTCACGGCTTCTTCCGTGCACTTCAGCAAGAAATCGATGTCCCAGGATTCCGCGAATTGCCGGATCGGGCTCGAGCCGATAAAGCAGGCCACTTCAACGGCCAAGCCATGTTTCTGCGATAGATCGACAATCGGTTCGATATCACTGATGACCGTTCGTGCAGCGCAATTCGGAAAAATCGGCAACTGCGCGGACGCAATCTCCGCAAGAATCGCATCGGCATCATCGATAGCACGCTGCCCTGCTGCAGGCAAAGCGATATCGGCAGCCTGAATGCCAAGCTCGACCATCAAATGCAAAATATCCAGCTTCTCCCGAATCAGAGGATCAAACGCTGACGGCGATTGCAAACCATCGCGCAGCGTTTCGTCGTCAAATTCGATCCGTTGCGCCGGTTTTGTTTGTGTACCGTTATGGTCGTTCCAGTCGTGGATGAGCTCAATTTCCTGCATAGTCACCATGCTCGTTCCTTATTAGCGGAAGTATGCTACCAAAAAACACTTTGCTACTTGCCCTGAAAATTGGCCTTGCGCTTTTCTAAAAACGCTCTGGTTCCTTCTTTCATGTCAGCTGTGGAGAAGGCCAGGCCAAACAAATTCGCTTCGTATGCGATGCCGTCTTCAAGCGGCATTTCCAGGCCACGGGTGACCGCATCGAGTGACAATTTGACCGCAACCGGGCCCTTTTGAAAAACGGTTTGCAAAAACCTGCTGCAAGCTTCTAAGAGTTCAGTCTGCGGCACAACGTGATTAGCCAATCCGATGCGATAAGCTTCCTGCGCATCGATTATATTTCCTGAAACGACCAGCTCGAGCGCTCTTCCCTTACCGATCAATCGCGCAAGCCGCTGTGTACCGCCATAGCCACAAATCAGCCCGAGATTGACTTCCGGCTGCCCGAATTTAGCATTTTCAGAGGCCCAGCGCATGTGGCACGCCATCGCCAGTTCGTTGCCGCCTCCCAGGCAAAAGCCGTTGACAGCAGCAATCACCGGCTTGGGAAAATGCTCGATCGCAGACAGCAAATGGTTATTGTTGAGCGAGGCGTCCCGTGCTTCGATCGCGCTCATTTTGGACAACTCTTCGATATCCGCACCAGCAGCAAAAGCCTTTTCACCGGCCCCGGTCAAAATCACGCCTTTTACCGACGCATCATCACGAATAACTGAGAAAGCCTTCGCCAGTTCATCGATGGTTTGCTGATTAAGCGCATTCAGTTTCTGCGGCCGGTTAATGGTGATGATGGCCATCGCGTCTTTTTGTTCAAAAAGAATATTTTGATATGACATTATATATCCTTTGTTCTATAAAAGAATCTATTGTTAATCGACAAATTCCTATGATTTCGTGTTCAGCTCTGAATTTAAAATCAGCTTCAACTTGCTACTCTTTTTATTCAGGTCTTCGTAATTCTCTAAAAGCTGGGTCAATAATTGATAATAACCAAGGACAAGATTATGAAATGCAAAATCATCAATTGTATTTTTGTGCACGATTTTTTGATTTAAAAAATCCATATTCTGATAGACAAAGGGAACCACATAGTTGCTGATGTAAAGCTTATAATAGTCCTCCTGCAACTTTTTGCTCTCAAAACTTTGATTGTAGCTGATCAACTCTTCCTTTAAATCGTAATCCACAATGATATTCAGATTGCCACTGTTTTTGATGGATTCATAGGTATTTGCTTTTGAAAAAAAAAGATGCATTTGAACCATGTCGCCAAAGATTTCCAGAGCAGAATCAGTAGTTAAATGCCCAGCTTTAATTGCAGCAATCGTATTTTTCGCTCGCACCATTTTTTTTGCGTTTGCAGAAATTACAATGCCCAGTTCGGTATCATCGTGTACAATATCCTCATGAAATCCGATTAAATATTTTTGTTCTAACTGACGACTTTTATAATCTTCCCGCCAATTATTCAGCATAAAAGCCATGGTGATGCCGATGAACACAATGCACAACTCAACAAATTGTTTCGTCCAGTCAATGCTTTTGCTCTTCATTAAAATCCGTTTATTCAGATCCATTTTTCAATTTTTGGTGCGGGAATAAAAAACTATCGACTCAGTCTTTCAAAAACTTTTGATACAAATGTGGTCTGCGGTCGCGCAAAAATGGTCTCTTGATGCGATACTGTTCGATTTGCTGCAAATCAAGCTCGGCGATAAGAAGCTGATCACAGTTTCGTAGAGCGCGAATCTGCACCAAACCATCTGGCGCAGCGACGAAACTGCCACCCGCAAAATGGCTCACATCCTCCTGCCCAACCCGATTTACGCATGCGACAAAGACCTGGTTTTGAAAAGCCAGCCCCTGCATTTCGATCTCGTACAGATCGAGCGGATCGGCAAACAAACCAGCAAACGGCGAAAAAATCAACTCGGCACCTTGCAACACCAGTGCGCGAGTATATTCCGGGAAATGCCGGTCATAACAGATAGCAACACCGATTTTAGCATAACCGAGATCAAAAACCTGCGGTGGGGTATCGCCCTGCCAATAATAGTATTTTTCGTTGTAGCCGGGTTCTTCGGCATTATGCAGCATCCGCACCGGTCCCAATACAGAACCATCCGGCCGGCAAATCACGGTGGTGTCAAAAAACTTGCCCTGTCCGCCACGCTCAAAGAAATTGATTGCGCAGTCGATATTCGCATCCTTTGCCACCTGCTGGAAGTGTGTGACCGTCGCACCATCCAGCGTTTCCGCCCATGCAAAGTAGCGCTCATCTGCGCGGTGCTGCGGGAAAAAACGCAGAAAACTGAGCTCGGTGAAACCAACGAACTGCGCACCGCTTTCGGCAGCCTGGCGGGCTAAATCAGCACCGGTTTCGAGATTCCTTTGCCGATCCGTGCTGACGGCAAATTGCGCCAGTGCAATTTTGATTTTGGGATTTTGATCGGCCAACGATTACAGGCCCAAATCGGTTACAGCAGGCGGTTGCTGCGCGTAATCATAAAAACCCTTGCCTGATTTTCGGCCCATATAGCCGGCCAGCACCATCTTGCGCAACAATGGTGGCGGCGCATATTTGGATTCGCGGTATTCTTCGAACATGATGTTGGAGATGTAATATGTCGTGTCCAGACCAACAAAATCGAGCAGCGTCAGCGGGCCCATTGGATAGCCGCAGCCAAGCTGCATGCCTTTGTCGATATCTTCCACGCTGGCAACGCCATTTTCGACTGCACGAATCGCATCGAGCAGATACGGAATCAGCAGGAGATTGACGACAAATCCCGAGTTATCTTTGCAAGCAATCGGTTCCTTGCCGAGCGCTTTACCAAAGGCAAATGCTTTGTCAAATGTCTCCTGGCTGGTGGCAATCGTCCTCACCACTTCGACCAATTTCATGATCGGCACCGGATTGAAAAAATGCAGCCCAACGAATCGATCCGGCCTGTTGGTGGCCGCAGCCATTTCTGTGACCGTCAGCGATGAGGTATTGGATGCAAAAATGGTGTGCGCCGGGCAAGCAGCATCCAGTTCGGAGAATATTTCTTTTTTAAGATCGATGTTTTCGACTACAGCCTCAATGATCACATCGCACTGCTGCAAATCGGAAAGTTTGGTCGTGCCCGTCAGGCGGGACAGCGTCGCATCTTTGTGCTCAGCCGTCATTTTGCCTTTTTCAACGCTTTTTGCTAAAAATCCATCGATGCGCCCGAGGCCTTTTTTCAACAAATCGTCATTCACTTCACGAACTATTGTATCAAAGCCGGCTTGCGCCGCGACCTGAGCAATGCCGGAACCCATCAGGCCACAACCCAGCACGCCCACCTTTTTTATTTCCATGATTCGTCCTTTCTTTGAAATACGCCACCACTGCTGAATATTCGCTTTTCAACTGTCCCTTGTGCTCCACAGATCGACTCCTATAGCGCCTCCACAATCACTGCCGCGCCCTGTCCGCCGCCGATGCATGCACTGGCGAGGCCGAGCTTTTTATTGCGGCGCCGCAATTCGTGCAAAATCGTAAGCGTAAGTCGTGTGCCGGAAGCAGCCAACGGGTGGCCGATGGCAATAGCGCCACCATTGACATTGGTGATATCGCGATTCAGTCCCAGCTCCTTTTCGACCGCCAGATATTGGGGGGCGAATGCTTCATTCACTTCGATTAAATCCATTTCTTCGAGCTGCAAGTTCGCCCGCGAAAGCGCGTTGCGGCTGGCTGGAGCAGGGCCAATGCCCATAATCGATGGATCGACACCGGCAAAGCCCCAATTTACCAAACGACCAATCGGCTGCAAACCATGCTTTTCCGCTTCGCCGGCGGTGGTCAATACCATTGCTGCAGCACCATCGACAATACCGGAGGCGTTGCCGGCGGTAATCGTGCCATCAGCCTTGAAATAGGGGCGCAATTTGGCAAGAGCTTCGACTGTGGTTTCCGGTCGCAGGTGTTCGTCACGCTCAAAAAATGTGGATTGGCCTTTGCGTCCCGGCAATTCTACCGGTGTGACTTCGTCTGCAAGGTCGCCGCGATCCCAGGCTGCCTTTGCACGCATTTGGCTTGTGTACGCATATTCATCGACTGCCTGACGCGAAATGCCGTACTTTTCCGCCAGCTTCTCTGCAGTTTGCGCCATGGAAAGCCCACACTGTGGATCGGTCAGGCCTTCCCAGAGATAATCTTCAAGTTTGCCGGAATTTAAGCGCAGCCCCCAACGCGCTCCACGAATAACATGTGGCGTTTCGCTCATGTTTTCAGTGCCGCCAGCCAACACAAAATTCGCTTCACCGAGTGTGAGCATGCGAGCGCCTTGTACAATTGCCTCAAAGCCTGATCCGCATAAACGATTGACAGTCACGGCAGGCGTTTCGTTCGGACAACCGGCTTGTAATCCGATATGCCTGGCCATGTAAATTGCTTCGCGACAGGATTGGATGACGTTGCCAAAAAAAACATGGTCGATTTGGTCGGCCCGGACTTGTGCACGGCTTATCGCTTCTTTAGCCGCAACAACGCCAAGCTCAACGGCTGTACAATCTCGAAGTGTGCCGCCAAAAGTGCCAAAAGGGGTGCGGACCCCCGATAGAAACACCACATCTTTCTCGTGCATAGTGGACTCCTTTTGCTCTCACGAAATGATACCGTACTTTCGTTTCCATTCGGATTCCAGCAAACAAATTTCCGCGTGCGATTCATCGGATTAAGGCTGGTAGTGCAGATGATAAATCGGTGTCGCATGTTCGTTTTTTCCCCGAATGCATGGTGAAAAGGCGCTATTGAGTTGGCAATAGTAGCACTTTTATCCGACAAAATCAACCAAACAATACCGGAACCTGTTGCCATTTCGGCACCATTGCCGGTAACTATCTAAGCTATTCGATCCTTCCTTTCACCGGGCGCAGCAAACATTTGGATCGAATATTTGTTGCAGAGTTGGCTGTCATTCTGGAAAAATGTATTCTTTATTCCCCAATCCTGTTACCATCTATGAAACTATTGCCACCGGACGGGCAAATCGCGCAGCTCTGGATTGAGTGCAGCGCTCAGAATGTGACTGGTTGCGACATTTCGCTTCGTGCGCGATCGCATCAAGGAGGAACCTCTTTCATGTTTCGCAAAGCCTGCGGTACGCTCGCAATCTTGCTATTGCTTTGCTGCCAAGCCGGAGCGGTTTTTGGCCAGGCAGGCAGCATCAAGCCAGGACAATCCTTTTCTGTGCGCATCCCCGGGCAGCCTGATGTCCCGATTTTAGTGAAGATTGTGCCGACAAATGGCGCACCACAGGCGAGCTACATTTTCTCCGCGACCGACCGGCTTCCCGGCACATCGCATTCGGTTGACTATGGCCGTTTTTACCGCAATGTTCAGGCTTTCAACAAAGATGATCAATCGCTTGCGGTCCATCGTATCGGCACCAACCAATGGCAAATTTATGATGGCGGCAACTTCGCTTACCTCACTTATGAAGTCGCTTTGCATGAAATCGAAGGTGTGTTGAAAAATCCGCTCTTCAGCGGAACGCTTCGTGCTGGTTACACCTTCACGCCTTGTCTGGCCGTGTTGGGATGGTTGCACGGACACGAAAACGGCATCCAGCGCCTGAACATTGAGCGCCCAACCCATTGGCAACTTGCCACTAACCTGCAGGCGGTAAGTCATGATGAATTTCTCGAATCAAATTTCAGCCAAATGAGCAGCGGATTCCTGGCGACTGGTGAAGTAATCCGAATATCGCAAGCGATCGCATTTCATGTGCCTCATTTCAGCACATTGTTTCGAGATGCAGGATTTGAAGGTACTGGTTCGACAGTCGATTTTCATCGTTTAACGCAGACAGCAGCCGTACTTTTCGAGCATGCCCCATTCGAAAAGTACTATACTTTTCTGCAGTATGTAAAAATCCCTTACCGCAATCGAACGAAAGCATCTTATCAAGCCAGTGTGTTTGATAATGGTCAACATATGGTGATTTTGTCCGAAAAAATGAGCACCGATGCTGTGCAAGAAGCTCTGCTGACTCACTATTTACAAGCCTGGCTCTCTGATAAACGCTATTTCAAATCCAGGGTAAAAGATTTTTACATGCAGCGTTCAGATTACAGTGAATGGCTGATGGCAGGATTGAGCCAGTATTACGCAGCACGGCTTCTGGCACAGACTGGCGCAACATCACAAAAGCGACTGCTCAGCAAAATAGCAGAATGGGCCAATGCCGAACGAAAAAACCAGGCAGAATTCACAGCAGGAGCTACAACGGCGGGGTACAGCAATGGCTATGTGCATCAGCAACGCGACCTGGCAAGTCGCGGCGCGTTGATCGGATTTCTCCTGGATGTGCAGATTCTCTATCAAAGTCGAGGCTTTAAGCGACTTGATCATGGCTTACAAAATTTGGAAAAAACATTTCTCAAAACCGGCAAAAAAATGCATATCAGCAAGCTGCCGAACCTTATCGATGATGCAACCAGCATTTCCGTGCAGCAGTTTTTTCAAACGTATATCGATCAGCCAACGCCACTCCCTCTCGAAAAAGCTTTCGAAAGCCTTGGCTTGCGCCCAAGCTTTCAGATCGATGCAACGGTTGCAGAACTGGAAATTTTGCCAGATGCCAAGATACAAGCCCAAGCCCGCCAGCTCAGAGAGTGGTGGTTGAAAAAAATCGATCTCCACTAATCCACCCTATTTACACAACTGTAGCGGCAGACACTCGCAGCACCTGCCGCTACAGTACAACCCACCATGTATCTGTATTGAATCCGCAGCTTTGATTTCACAGTCGCATAATGAGAGTATCTTTTAGCAATACTTCGATGTTGTCGATATTTTTTTCGATGAAGAAATGGGAAAGTCCTATTCAGTCAGATTTTGCAGGAGAGCAAAAAGCTGCCAGGTCACACGCGAGGTCATCCCCCAGATGCAGATTGGCTTCTTTTCATTGGGCGGTTGCCAGTGGTAATGGATAGCGATTTTGTTCTCATATTTGTCGAGATCGATATTCTGCTGATGTTGGTTCCAGATTTCCCGCAGAGGGATGTGATAAATCGCAGCGACTTCGCGCGGATCCTTTTTGAGATCCGGTTTTTCCTGTAACCAGCCCAAAAACACTGTCGATTCGATCCGCGAGCTCAACGTGACGAAGGTTCCGAGTTTGCCGACCAGCTCGACCTGCTCCGGATCGAGTGCGATTTCTTCGCTGGCTTCTCGCAAAGCAGTAGCTTGTAAGGTCTCGCCGGCTTCAGCTTTGCCACCAGGAAAAGCGATTTGACCGGAATGAATGGCTTCGCTACCGTCTTTCAAAAAGTGCCGAGTCCGCCGGATGTAAATCGCCATGAGCTCATTTTTTTGCAGATAAAGTGGCAAAAGCACACCAGCGCGCCGAGTATTGCGGACCTTCGCATCAGCATGAGCATAGCCATTTTGCAGAATGGCCTTCAAGGCGCGCACTCCGGTTGTATCTGTAGACAAGGCGTTGATTATTTCGGTCATCTTTGCTAAAAATTTGCGCTTTTTAAAAAAAATCTTGCGTTAAAGGATTAGAATATCTATCTTGGCGGCCATTTTTTCGCGGTCTGCGAAAAAATCGAGCAGTTCTCTTTTCTCACCCCAGGTTTTTTAATCCAAACCAAGAAAGGAAGGAACTCAAAAAATGTTTTCTTCACACTTCCCAACAATCGTCGTCTGCCTTTCAACTGCCTCCTGAAAGTTAGAAACGCTTCATCTGCCCGGAAGACTCAGGTCTTCATCCACTCGTCTCAACACATTTTCTAGCTTGCACATTCAGGGGGATTTTGACGGAAAGCCACTTCGCTGTATTGCGCCTTTCTGTGTCCGGTGTAGCCTGTTTTCCCGGCTTGCCCTTTGTCAGAGCATCCTTCTCGAAAATAACCTGCACCAGTACGCTTTGCTCAATCAGAGCAAGGCATCATCCAGATGGCACTTTCGGGCCAGAGGCAAATTCAGAAACATTTAATAATAAGGAAATTTGCAATGACCGAAAAGAACAATCTTTTGGAAAAGCTGTTTTTCCAACCAAGCAAAATACCAGACGCGGTCGCCGAAGCGTTAGCTCAAAAACTGCCGGAAGACGCTGTGTCCATTTTTGCATTCTGTGATCTCAACGAACAGCGACAATTTACCGAAAACTGGCTTATCGCCACAGATCATCACCTCGTGTTTGCCAAGGTGATCGATGGTGAAGCCACGAACGGAGCGCACATTTCCGTACCCGCTGTCGAACTTACTGAAATACCGTTTGGGCGCATACGTACCCTTGAGCTGTTGGAAGGATTCACGCTCAACCGGCTCGATGTGATCGGCGAGGAAGAAAATTTGCTGCTGTCGGTGTTTTTCACCCGCCGACAAATTCGAGCCATCGGCAATGTGCGATTTGTGGTCGAACAGAAATGCAACCCCAAGACCGATGCGCCTACAAACGGTACGCAGCACGATGTCGAAAAACCGGAAGAAAAATATCGCGAATCGGTGTTGCAGGCGATTCGTGAAGCAAAAAGCACGGTGATCACGCGTCAGCAAAACGTGTTTGCGCGTTTGATGTCGTATCTCGGGCCGCACAAAAAAGCCACCATCGCCGGATTTGCCGCATCGATTTTTCTGACCATCCTCGGCTTGTTGCCACCCTACATCACCCGCGTTTTGGTGGATGATGTATTGCAGCCCGCCGAAACCGGCAAGTTGGCCGATCCATCCTTTTGGATTTGGGTGATCATCGGCAGCCTGGCGCTGGTGTGGACCGGATCGGTGCTGATGAACTTCTTGCGCCTGCGCCTGATGAGTTTTGTGGGTGAGCGCATCGCGACCCAGTTGCGCGATGAACTTTATCAGCATTTGCAAAAGCTCAGCCTAAACTTCTATCATCAGCGCTCGACTGGCAGCATCATCAGCCGCGTCACCTCCGATACCGACCGATTGTGGGATTTCATCACCTTTGGCATCATCGAATTCATCATTTCGTTGCTGACGCTGATCGGTGTGGCCATCGCCTTGTTTTTGCAGGATGTATCGCTGGCCTCGCTGGTGGTTATTCCATTGCCGCTGATGCTCTATCTTTTCTACCGCCACAGCTCCCGAATGCAAGGCATGTTTCTGCGCATCTGGCGCAAATGGTCGGCGTTGACTGCCGTGCTCTCAGACGTCATCCCGGGCGTGCGGGTGGTGAAAGCATTTGCACAGGAAGATCACGAAATCGAACGCTTTTCTGGCCGCAACAAGGCTGTACGTGAAGAAGCTTTTCGCATTCACCGCACCTGGACGCGCTTTTGGCCGAGCATGGTAATGTTGATGCATTTGTGCAGCATGATCGTGTGGGCGATCGGTGCACCGCGTGTGCTTGAGTTTGTGCAAACCGGCGGACAATCTGGCATGCCGCTTGGCGTTTTTATCGCTTTCAGTGGCTATATGTGGATGTTTTGGGGGCCACTGCAGCACATTGGTATGATGACGCGCACCTTTAACCGGGCGATCACCTCGGCATCGCGGGTGTTTGAAATTTTGGATACCACGCCCACAATCGTCACGAAAAAAGATGCGGTCAAATTATCGCGCCTGCAGGGTAAAATCAAATTTCGCGACGTGACTTTTAGTTACGATGGCATTCGCAATGTACTGAAAACCGTGTCCTTTGATGTCGAGCCGGGCGAAATGATCGGGCTTGTCGGCCCCAGTGGCAGCGGAAAAAGTACGCTGGTCAACCTCATTTGCCGCTTTTATGATGTGGCGGAGGGCAGCATCACCGTCGATGGAACCGATGTGCGTGAGCTTGACCTGCATTCGTTGCGCAAGCAGATCGGTGTGGTTCTGCAGGAGCCGTACCTTTTTCATGGCACCATCGCCGAAAACATTGCCTACGGCCAGCCGGAAGCGACGCTCGACAACATTATCGAAGCATCGCGCGCAGCCAATGCCCACGAATTCATCTGCTCGTTTCCAGATGCCTATGACAGCGTGGTCGGCGAGCGCGGCCTGACCTTGTCAGGTGGCGAACGCCAGCGCATCAGCATTGCGCGCGCCATTCTCAACAAGCCACGCCTGCTGATTCTGGATGAAGCCACCAGCTCGGTCGACACCGAAACCGAGAAAAAAATTCAGGAAGCCATGCAGCGGCTGGTGGCGGGCCGCACCACTTTTGCCATTGCGCACCGGCTGTCAACGCTCAGCTCGGCCAACCGCCTTTTCGTGATGGAAAACGGCAAGCTGGTCGAGCAAGGCACGCATCAGCAATTGCTTGAAAAGGAAGAGGGTGTGTATGCAAAGCTGCACAAAACCCAGGCCGAGTTACAAGCACTGATCGCGGTATAAATGCTGGAAACTGGATGCTTGATACTCGACACTTGAAAGACTAACTGAAGCAAGTTTCAAGTATCCAGCTTCGAATTTCGAGTTTCAAATTTCAAACTAAAGGAACACATCATGCAAATGAATACAATCAAGCTTCGGCGTCGCAGCGATGGCAGGCTCACCTTGATGCCGGCTGACGAAAGCAATGGCGCAACCGCCACGCCGGTGAAAGTTGTACGTTGCTTTCCCTGGTCTTTGCCCACTCGCTACATCAGTATTCTCGACGATAAAAACAAAGAGCTTTTTCTTCTTGAAAATCTGGAAGCGTTGGAAGATAAGGTCAGTCGCGAGCTGCTGATCAACGAGATATCCGAACGCACCTATCTGCCGCAAATTCAAAAAATTGATGCAATTGAAGATGAGATCGACTTGTTTAAATGGCGGGTTCAGACCAAAAGCGGAGAGCGGGCTTTTTTTACGCGTCGTCGCGAAATTCCGCGCGAAGTGGCCGGGGGGCAGGTCGTCCTAAAAGATATTTCCGGGGATCGCTACGTGATCGAAAGCATCGATGCCCTAGATGAAAAAAGCCGCAATTGGCTCTGGCTCTACCTGGATTAAATCGTCCAACTGACGATTAGGCCATCTTGGCCAACTCTGTCTGCGCAACAGCCAGCCGGTCGGCGCGCTCGTTATATTCATGGCCGGAGTGCCCGAGCACTTTATAGAAACGGACATCATGTTTATTGACGAGCGCGTCGATCACTTTCCATAAATCGATGTTGAGTACAGGCTTTTTGTTGGCGGTTCGCCAGCCATTTGTTTTCCATTTTGCCATCCAGCCTTTTTGAAAGCAATCGACCAAATAGGCACTGTCCGAATAAATATCGACCTTACAGGCTGCCTTTAAGCTCTGCAGCGCTTCGACGACAGCAGTCAGTTCCATACGATTATTGGTCGTTTCTTTCGCAAAGCCGGCGATCTCTTTTTCATGATCGCCATGGACTAAAATTGCGCCCCAGCCACCCGGGCCGGGATTGCCACTGCACGCCCCATCCGTGTAAATTTCAACATGTTTTTTGTTGTCTGACATCGTGTTCTCTATTCAAATGAAAAGGCCAGATAACAAATCTGGCACTTGTAATTTCAGTTACGAAAGCATAAATCTGGACCGTCAGAAAATGACTATACTTGCTCCTCCGCATGATACGAACTGCGAACCAACGGGCCACTTTCCACGTGTTCGATCCCAAGTTCGAGTCCGAATTGTTTGAAACGCTCAAACTCTTCCGGGTGCACAAAACGCGAGACCGGCAAATGTTTGCTGGTCGGCTGCAGATACTGCCCGATCGTCACAATATCGACCCGGTGCTTGTGCAAATCGCGCATCAGTTCATAAATCTCATCCACTTCCTCGCCGATACCGACCATGAAGCCGCTTTTGGTCCGCATACCGGATTCTTTTGCGTGCAAAAGCACATCCAGACTTTGCTGGTATTTTGCCTGCGGCCGCACAACGCGATACAAACGCGGCGCCGTTTCGACATTATGATTTAAGATATCGGGCTTGGCATCCATCACAATTTGCAAAGCTTCTTTGCTGCCTTTAAAATCCGGTATCAGCACTTCGACTGTGCAATGCGGCATGCGTTCGCGGATTTGCAGGATGGTCTCGGCAAAAATTGGCGCACCGCCATCCTTGCGCTCATCGCGGTTAACGGAGGTGATGACCGCATGGCGCACGCCCATTTTTTCGACTGCTTCCGCAACCCGACGTGGCTCATCCCAGTCCAGCCCCTTCGGTCGGCCGGTTTTTACCGCACAAAAACCGCAACTGCGCGTACAAATATCGCCCAAAATCATAAATGTGGCGGTGCCACGGCTCCAGCATTCTGCCATATTGGGACAGCGCGCTTCCTGGCAAACAGTATGCAAGGCATGCGAGTTGACGATGCCTTTGACGTTTGAGTAGGTCGGTGAGTTGGCCAAACGAATTTTCAGCCACTCAGGACGACGCTCGGGTAATTTTTTTTCGATTTGTATGGGTTGTTGCATTATATCTGCTCCGGATTCATTTCTTCCAAATATTTGACCACACGCTGCAAAAAGCCCCCGCCCAGCGCTCCGTCAATAATTCGGTGGTCGTAACCCAGCGATATGTACACCATATCGCGAACGGCGATGGCATCGTTGACGACCACTACGCGCTTTTGAATGACACCGACGCCGAGAATGGCGACTTGTGGCTGGTTAATAATCGGTGTGCCGTACAGGTTGCCAAATGAGCCGACGTTTGTGATCGTAAAAGTGCCAGCCTGCACTTCATCCGGCATCAGTTTTTTGGTGCGGGCGCGGTTGGCCAAATCGTCTAACGAGCGGGCGATGCCGAGCAAATTCAACATATCGGCGTTTTTCACAACCGGTACAATCAAGCCACTCGGGATGGCGACCGCGGTACCAATATTGACATTTTTCTTCAAAATAATTTTGGTGCCATCCACCGACGAATTCACCATCGGGAAATCACGCAGAGCCTTCGCGACCGCATGAATAAAAAATGGCGTATAGGTGAGTTTAAAACCTTCTTTCTGAGCGAAGACATTTTTAACTGCTTCACGATATTTCACCAGATGCGAAACATCGGCCTCAGCAAAGGAGTAGACATGCGGCGAGGTTTGCACGCTGCGAACCATGTGCTCTGCAATCGATTTACGCATGTTGTCCATTTCGATAACTTCACCGGGCTGTGCACTGTAAGCCGGTGCGGTGGCAGGCAATTGTGGCATGCGCGCGCCTGCCGGAGGCGTTGGTGCCGGCACTGAAGGTGCAGCTGGCATCGCCGGGGCTGCCTTACGGTTTTCAATGTGCGCGAGAATGTCTTCTTTGTTGACGCGACCATGCATTCCGCTACCGGGGATACTGGCAAGTTCCTGTTCTGTCACGCCCTCTTTTGCAGCAATTGAGCGCACGAGTGGGGAATAAAAGCGATCGTCTTTTGCAGGTGGCTTTGCCGCATCGTCAGCAACGGTCTCAGCTGGCGCCGTGCTTGCAGGCGCAGTTTGCTGCGGTGTGGCAGCGGGCTTTTCAGCTGCGGGCTTGACGTCTTTTACTTCTTCCGCCTGACCATTATCGCTTAGTTCCGATGCATCCGTTTGGATTTCAGCGATTTTTTGGCCGACTTCAACAGTTTCACCGGCGGGCACCAAAATCTTGGCCAGCACGCCCGATGATGGCGATGGAATTTCCGAATCGACTTTATCCGTCGAAATTTCCAGGATCACTTCATCCCGTTCGACAGGATCTCCTTCCTTCTTAAGCCATTGTAAAATGGTACCTTCTGTAATGCTTTCGCCCATTTTGGGCATCACCATATCTACGGCCATAGATCTATTCCTTGGGTTAAATTTTCATTGCAACGATAACGCCATCTCGCAGCGGCAAGAGGGTTGCCAGCGCATCTTTTTGTGCAAAAACCAGCCTGGTCAACTCGAGGATATACCGGGTTGTTTCATCGGGATTTTCTTCTGCAACTTTGCCTTTCCACAGTGTATTATCAACAATGAACATGCCGCCTTGCCGTAGGCGCGGCCAGGCCTGCCGAAAGCCTTGCGGGTAAAATTCTTTGTCTATATCCATCAGAATGATATCGAACTCGCCATCAGTTTTGGCGAGACTTTCCAGTGCGCTGCCAGCTAATGTACTCAGCTTTTTTCTCAATCCTGCCCGATCAAAATAGCGCTCGGCCAAATGCAAATTCTCTGGCAAAAAATCTGTGCAGTAGATTTGTCCTTCGTCCGGCATGGCACACGCAAACCAGAGAGCCGAATAGCCGAATCCCGAACCTAATTCAAAAATCCGTTGTGCCTGCAGCGCACGGGCGTACTGAAAAAGCAAACGCCCCACAGCAGGGCCGATAATAGGAAAGTCCGACTTTGCGGCATGCTTTTCCATGTCCCTTAAAACCGCATCATCGGACACCATCAGTTTTGAGAGATAATTCTCGATTTTTGGAAACAGGATATTCATCAGGATAATGGCAGGGCCGATGCTCTGCTACAGAACCGGCTTGCCCTCCAAATCAGGACGCTCGGTGTAGTACTCTTTTTTCGGCTCCAGGCTGAGCAATTGATCGCGTCTGATCATCATATCATTGCGGGTATAGGCGGAGATTTCAACAATACCGGTATCCATACGAATAGCATCTTCCGGGCACGCCTCGACGCAGTAGCCACAGAAAATGCATTTGCCAAGATCAATGTCAAAAATGCGTGGCTGCTTCTCGATCTGGTTTTCCGGGCGCTCTTCTGCGACGATGTAGATACAATGCGCAGGACAAACCGTTTCACACATCATGCAGCCAACGCAGCGTGGAGAGCCATCTTCGCGCCGAACCAGACGATGGAGAGTGCGCAGCCGGGGCCAGAATGGCCTTCGCACTTCTGGGTATTGAAAAGTTACAGCACCGCTTACCTTTGGCTTCATACCGATAGCTTTTTTGATATGATTGACCATATTGCGACGAAAATGGCCGAAAGTAAGCAGCACACCGCTAATGATGGCTGGCAAATAGGTCTTTTCCCACCAGGTCAAGGGCTTGTATTTATCGTGAACATTCATGATTATTTCTCACCTTTCGTTCCTGTCTGTCATACAAAAACAATGACAATACGGAGCAAATTCAATTCAGTTTTCTTATCCGATAAAATACACGATAATTGCCGTAACGACAATGTTAAAAAGCGACAGCGGCAGCAGCATTTTCCATCCGAGATTCATGATTTGGTCATAACGAAAGCGTGGCAGGGTCCAGCGGATTGTCATCATCATGAAAATCACCAGGCATACTTTAAAAACGAAGGCCAGGAATTGCACGATGGTCAGAATGAAATTGTTCAGTTGAAAAATCCCGAGGAATGTGCTGTCGGAGAATGTTTGCAGAATCCAGCCGTCGATGAATGGAGCCTGCCAGCCACCGAGAAAGAACGTCACAGTCAGACAGGCGATCAAAATCGTTTCGAGAAAGTCGGTTAGGAAGTACATGCCGAATCCCATACCGCTGTATTCGATAAAATAGCCAACGATTTCGCTTTCGCCTTCAGGTGCATCAAAGGGGATGCGCTTGGTCTCTGCAATGCCGGCAGCCATGAAGATGAAAAAAGCCAGTGGTTGCAAGAAAATACCCCATTTCGGCAAAAAGCCAAACAGCAAGTCGCCCTGCGCACGGGTAATCTCCATCAAATCAACGCTTTGGTAGACCAGAATAATGCCGACCAGCGAGATGCCGATCGACACTTCGTAGGAAATCATCTGTGCACTGGCGCGCAGCCCGCCCAGCAATGCATAATTGTTGTTCGATGCCCACGCCCCCAGTACCACGCCGTAAACTGCCATGCCGAGAACTGCGAAAAAGTAAAGCAGGCCGATGTTGAGGTTGACAATTTGCATTTCCACTGGCTGGCCGCTGATGATCAGCGTGTCAGCGTGAGGAATCACTGCAAAACCCATCACGGCGAAAAAGATCGAGATACACGGCGCCAAATGGAATATGAGCCGATCCGCCCCTTTGGGCACAAAGTATTCTTTGGTAAAGAGCTTGAGCGAGTCCGCCAGGGCGTGAAACAATCCGAGCATCCGAAGCCCCAAAATTTCAGCACGGTTTGCGCCGATGCGATCTTGCATGACTGCACTCTGTTTCCGCTCTACCCAAGTGAGCACTGGCGAAATCACCAACACTGCGATAATAAAAAAGATAAATTTCGATAAATATTCGACTGCTCCGACAATAAAATCTGCCATTTTTTCCTCAACGCACTAAATTTACGCAGTAGCTGTTTCTGTCTTTTGCGCCGCAGCTTTGGCGTCACCTTGCTTCAGCTTGCCGTTTTCTTCTGCTACCAGGCCACCATCACCAATGGCGCTGTAGCTCATACCACTGAACGCTGCAGTGTTTTTCGTCAGGTCTTTGAAGACATCTTCTGCCTCAAAATAAGCCAGGGCTTTGCCAATTTTGCGCGACAAGTTGCGGATGATCGTCCACTCCGGCAAGCTATCGCCAAGCGGCTCGATCGCACGATTGATCTTTTGCACACGTCCGGCAAAATTGGTGAATGTGCCTTCCTTTTCAACATAGGTACAAGAGGGTAAAATATAGGTGGCGCGAGCGCTGGTGGTATTTGCATTGCTGCCGACAAAGACCACCGTTTTGGCTCCGGATAGCGCGCTTTTGACGAGCTCTGTTTCAAATCCGGCTTCGAGATCGTGGTGGAAAATAATCAGTAGCTCTACTCCTCCGCTGGCACAATCGTCGAGTAACTTCCGGGTGGCCTTGTGATCAGTGTCATACCCCAGGTAGCCCGCGCCTTTTGTATTTGGATTTTTATCTTCGCGAATCAAAAAATCATCGCTGAAAGGCTTTTCTTTTGGCAGAACTGTGACCGGCATTTGCGAAACACCCAATGTCTGACTTGCGAATTTCTTCAATGCAAACAAATCTTCATTGGTCATTTTCGGGCTGCCGAGTACCGCGATTCTTTTGTTGTTTTCTTTGGCGCTTTGCAACGCGGTCAGCACTTCCGGCATGACTTCAGCCCAGGTGCTTTCCTGTAATTCGCCTTTGACGCGTTTCATCACCACACCGAGGCGATCCGCTGCATCGACGTATGTGAAACTATAGCGACCCTCATCGCAAATCCAGTATTCGTTCACGTCTTTGTTGAAACGTGGTTTCAAGCGGGTAACGCGTCTGCCTTCATTTTTGTATTCACGCTTTTTATTGGTATGGACTTCGATATTGCAACCCGTGCTGCAGCCAGTGCATACAGAGTTGGTTTCATCGAGATACCAAACGCGGGTGCGGAAACGAAAGTCCTTCTCGGTCAATGCGCCAACCGGGCAAATATCGACAACATTCACCGAATACGGATTGTCGACGGTTTTGCCGGGATACGGCAAAAGCTCTGCATGATCTCCGCGATGAAAAATGCCAAGCTCATTGGTTTTGCTGACCTCATCGCAAAAGCGGATGCAGCGGGTACACAAGATGCAGCGCTCTGAATCGAGCACGATGTGCTTGCCGATCGGCACGGCTTTGCTTTTTTTGTTTTTATCTTCCAGCATTTTCGAGTCGTACAACCCGAATTTCATATAGTAATCTTGTAGAAAGCATTCACCGGCCTGATCGCAAACCGGGCAGTCGATCGGGTGGTTAACCAGCAAGAATTCCAGTACATCCTTACGTCCTTTCCTGGCGCGCTCACTTTGGGTATGCACCACCATGCCATCCATAACAGGCGTGTAGCAGGCTACCTGCAGTTTCGGCATTTTTTCGACCTCAACCAGACAGATACGGCATTGCCCGACGATGCTCAATCCGGGGTGATAGCAATAGCGGGGAATATCAATCCCGGCCTCATCCGCAGCCTGGATGATGGTTTTGCCTTTTTCAACTGTCAGTTCTTTTCCGTCTATTGTAATTGTAGGCATCTATCGTGTCCTCAGCTTGCTTTTTTCAACTCAGGAGAATTTGCACTTTTTGCCGCAATCGACTTGCTCAAATAGGCTTCAAACTCACCCCGGAATTTATCAATATAGCCTTTTGCCACCATACCGGCTGAATCGCCCAGCGGGCAAATGGTGTTGCCAAAAATACTGTCGCCAATTTCATACAGATCATCGATATCCCGCTCGCGCGCACCGCCACTCAGCATGCGCTGGAGAATCTTGTCGAGCCAGCCGGTGCCTTCACGGCAGGGCGTACACTGTGCACAGGATTCGTGGTGGTAAAAACGGATCGAAGCCATCAGCATTTCAACCAGATTGGTGTCTTCATCCATCACGATAATGCCTGCGCTGCCGATCATTGTACCGATTTTTGCCAGGGCATCGGGATCCATCGGGACGTCGATTTCGTCGGGGCGCAAAGGTGGCGCCGACACCCCGCCGGGCACGACACACTTGAGTGCCTTGCCTCCGGGAATGCCTCCCGCATGTTCATAAATCATTTCACGCAGTGGCGTGCCAACCGGCAATTCATAAATGCCCGGTTTGTTGACATTGCCTGAAATGCCGTAAAAGCGCATGCCGCCACTCCGCTCCGTGCCCATATCGGCGAACCACTTGGGGCCGTTCTGAATGATTGGCGGAACATAAGCAATGGTTTCGACATTGTTCACGATTGTCGGGCAGCGGAACAAGCCTTCGATAGCAGGAAATGGCGGCTTCATGCGCGGCCAGCCCTTTTTGCCTTCGAGCGAGTTCAGCAAAGCAGTCTCTTCACCACAAATGTAAGCACCGGCACCGCGATGCACATAGACATCAAGATTAAAATCAGTCCCCAGCACTTTTTTGCCAAGAATGCCGGCATCGTAGGCTTCTTTAATTGCAGCTTCTATACGGCGTGCCGGCTCGACATATTCGCCACGAATATAGATGTAGCATGTGTGCGCGCCGATGGCATAAGAAGCGATGATGATGCCTTCGATCAAAACATGGGTGGCACTTGAAACGATGTATTTGTCCTTAAATGTACCCGGCTCGCTTTCATCGCAGTTGATGACGAGATAGACAGGTTTCTGGGAATTTTTCGGGATGAAAGCCCATTTGCGACCGGTTGGAAAGCCGGCCCCGCCCAATCCGCGTAGATTCGACTTCTGTACTTCCTCGATCACTTCGTCCTGGCTCATTTTCAGGGCTTTTTTTGCCGCTTCGTAGCCCTTAAACTTCTTGTAGTTTTCCAGCAGATTGCAATCGTTCTCAATCAGCGGAGTGAGGATTTTACCATTTTTGCTCATGAAATGTATCTCACGATAGATTATGTTTGGTCAGCTTTTGTGTAGCAGGTTCAACTTCGCCACACTTCGGATTCGTCTTATGCAGCTTCCGGCATTTTGGGCGTGCCGCAGGAATCACTGTCCTTTTTTGCCGATAATTTCATCAACCTTCTCTGCCGTCAAATCACCGATATAGTCATCGTTGAGCTGCATCATCGGGGCGTGTTCGCAGTCACCCAAGCATTCCACTTCGGTCAGCGTAAATTGTTTATCCGAGGTGGTTTCGCCATCATGAATGCCCAGCTTTTCGTTGATTTGCTTGATGATTCTATCCGCGCCGCGCAGCCAGCAGGACACACTGCGGCAGACCTGCAAATGGTTCTTGCCGATCTCCTTTTGCAGAAAAAGGGTGTAGAACATCAGCACTTCACGTATTTTTACCGGCGGCACCTCGAGAATTTCAGCCACCAATGGCTCGGCCTCGGCCGGGATATAGCCATGCTGTTTTTGTACGACATGAAGCACCGGCAGTGCTGCAGCACGCTTGTTCGGGTAGCGCGTCAGCAGTTCATCGATCACCAATTTCGATTCTTTTGTCAATTCAAAGCTCATCGGTCAAGCTCTCCTGCAATCATATTAATCGTTCCGAAGCTGGCGATGATGTCAGCCACCTGATCCCCTTGCAGCATCTTGTGGAAACCGGACATGAGCGCGAAACATGGTGGCCTGCAGCGCACGCGATAAGCATGATCTTCGCCGCTACTGACGACAAAGAAGCCAAGCTCGCCATTCGCGCCTTCGTTGGATACGTAGGTTTCGCCAGGCGGTGGCTGAATGCCGTAGCCATCCATGATCAGCATAAAATGGTTCATCACGCCTTCGATGCTGCCGTAGGTTTGCTCTTTTGCAGGCAAGACCACTCGCTTGTTATCGGGAAAAATATTCAATCGGTTGTTGGCACTGTTGCCGGAGAGTGTCGGATCGGTGAGCGCCTGGCTCTTCAGCAATTCCTTCGTCTTTCCAAACTTTCCACTGTCGGCCATTTGGTGGCCGGTAAGGATTTTGCCTTCGTAATCGACGTTAAGCTCGCCTTTGGGGATTTTTTCAAGTGCCTGCTCAATTATGCGGCAACTTTGTTCGATTTCTTCCAAACGGCACAGGTAACGATCGAAGTTGTCTCCATTTTCACCATAAGGCACGTCAAAATCGAGTTGATCATAAACGAGGTAAGGATTCGCTTTGCGAACATCGTAATTGATACCAGTGCTACGCAAAACCGGCCCGGTAAAGCCGTAAGAGAGCGCATCTTCCTTGCTGACCACGCCAGTGCCTGTCACGCGGTCGACAAAAATGCGGTTACGCGTCAGCAATTTGTGGCATTCGCCAACCTGTTTGCGTGTTTCCTTCAAAGCCGCGCGGCAGCGATCGGCAAAGCCTGCCGTGAGATCGCCTTTCACGCCACCAATTCGGATGTAGGAAACCGTCAGACGTGCACCGGTGATTTCTTCGACAAGGCTCCACAACTCCTCGCGTGCCTGAATTAAATACAGGAAGACTGTCATCGCGCCGAGTTCCATACCGCTTGCTGCAACACAGGTCAGGTGATCGCAGATACGTGAAATCTCCGACATGATGACGCGGATGTATTTGGCGCGCTCAGTAATATCAATGCCGAGCAAACGCTCCACTGCCATTGCATAAGCTACATTGTTGATCAGAGGCGAAACGTAATTCAACCGATCGGTATAAGGGAAAACATGGCTCCATTTACCGACTTCGCTCTCTTTTTCAAAGGCGCGGTGCAGGTAGCCGATACCGATATCGGTGTTTTTGACATATTCGCCATCAAGTTCGAGCAGCAGATGAATCACACCATGCATGGCCGGATGCGAAGGCCCCATATTCATTAAAAAGCTGGTTTCGCTCTGGCTGCCGCTATCAGAAAGCGCTTTTTTCATCGCTTCCTGCATACTGAGCGGGACATTTTCGATTGTCTTTTGCGTGCCATTGCTTCCGGAAACGCGATGCAAATAAGCATCGATTTCTTTATCGATGTAAGGCTTGTCGTTGCGTACCAGTGGCTGACGTTTGCTAAATGGATAATCCTTGCGCAGCGGATGGCCTTTAAATTCATCGTACATTAAAATGCGGCGCAAATCAGGGTGGCCCTTAAACTTAATGCCAAACATATCCCATACTTCGCGCTCGTACCAATTCGCACCTGCCCAGAGATGCGTGACCGATGCAATGATCGGATCGTTTTCCGGGACGTAGGCCTTGATTCGAACACGCTGATTGTTTGAAAGTGAAAAAAGGTGGTAAATAACTGCGAACCGCGGTTTGTGGTTGAGTTTCAAATAATCAACCGCTGTCAAATCCATCAAAATACTGAAATTGGGCTCAGCCTGATCACGCATAAATTGACAGACTTCAGTGATGCGCGTCCGGTCGACGACATAGACCTCGTCTCCAACAGCAGATTCTTCGACCTGCACGGCATCGCCAAATTGTTCAAGCAATTGGTCTTTCATCAACATTAATAAACCTGCTTTTGCTTTTGAATTCTATCCTGCAATTTCATCAAACCATCCAGCACCATTTCCGGGCGCGGCGGACAGCCTGGAATATAAATATCGACCGGGATAATGGTATCGATCCCTTGCACCGTGGAGTAATTGGTATAAAAACCACCGGTACATGTGCAAACGCCAAAAGCAATCACCCACTTGGGATCGCAAATCTGCTCATAAATTCGGCGAAGCACCGGCGCCATCTTGTGGCTGATCGTGCCGACGACAAAGAGTACGTCTGCCTGTCTTGGTGAAAAGCGCGGCAAGCCTGCGCCGAAACGGTCCATATCATAATGTGATGATGCTGCAGCCATATATTCCATGCCGCAGCAGGCTGTCACGAACGGATATCCAAAAATAGAATATTTTCGCGCCCAACCGACGGCGGCATCCAGTTTTGAAGTAAAAAAGCTTTCTCCGCTATTTGCACTTTTTACTGCCATTCCAAAGCTCCTCTTTTCCAAATGTAAGCCAAACCAAGAACAAGGACTGCGATAAAAATCATCATCGAAACCAGAGCGACCGCTCCGATATCACGGAAAACCACCGCCCATGGATAGAGAAAAATCATCTCAATATCGAACAACACAAACAAAATCGCAATCATGTAAAATTTCACTGCCATCCGGCGGCCACTTGCGGAAATCGGCGCACGTCCGGTCTCGAAGGGCACATCCTTTACCACATTCGGCGACTTTGGGCCGAGCAATCGGTTCAGGCCCCAGAAAACCAGCGCCAGTCCAACTCCGACCGCGATCATAATCAGCAAGCCAATGAGTTTTTCCATGTAACAATTCCTAAACGAATGTTTTTTTAAGTTCCAACACTTCTTTCAACTCTGCGTGAGCAAAATCAATTGAAAATACCTGCGAAAATCCAGCTTCTACTGCCGGTATCACCTCAGAAATGGTCAGGCTTTTGCCGGTTAGCTTCTCCATTGAGGTGACAGCTTTATCGCTGATGCCGCATGGAATAATATTTTCAAAATAGCTTAAATCCGTGCTTACATTCAGCGCAAAGCCATGCTTGGTAAACCAGCGCGATAATTTAATACCGATGGCCGCCACTTTCTCGTTCCCAACCCACACGCCTGTCAGGCCAACCTGTCGTCCACTTTTAATGCCAAAATGCGACAGCGCCACCATCAGCGATTCTTCCATTTCACGCAAGAATCTTCCAACATCCTGATAAAAGTGATGCAGGTCAAAAATCGGGTATCCAACAAGCTGGCCGGGGCCATGAAAAGTGATATCACCACCACGGTCGATGTGGTGCAAATCGATCCCGCGCTTCGCTACTTCCTGCTCCGGTATTAACAGGTTTTGCAGCTTGGCATTTTTTCCCAAAGTATAAACCGGGGGATGATCTGTCAAGAGCAAAACGTCCGGAATTTTATCTCTTTTCCGGCGTTCATGCAGTTCGTTTTGGATGTCCCAAGCGTCTTTGTAACGCAAATTTGGCGCTATAACGAGAAGAGCTTTGCGAGAGCTTTTGTTTTCAGCCATTTTGCGTCAGGACGTGTATTCGCGCTTAAAAATTGATTGCCTCATCATAGGCATCAGCCGCAGCTTCCATCACGGCTTCGGAAAGCGTCGGGTGCGCATGCACGGTCTTGATGATCGAGTGCCCGGTAGCACCATGCGAACGCGCCAGCACCAACTCCGCGATCAAATCCGTGGCTTCCGCGCCGATCAAATGTGCACCCAGCAACTCACCATATTTCGCATCAAAAACCAGCTTGGCTGTACCGGTAGTATCGCCAATGGCGATGGCCTTGCCTAATGCAGAGAACGGAAATTTGCCAACTTTGACTTCATAGCCGGCTTTTTTCGCTGCCTTTTCCGTCAAGCCAACGCTTGCAACTTGCGGATGACAGTAAGTGCAACTCGGAATATTTTTATAGTCAACGGGTATCGGTTTTTGGCCGGCAATGTGTTCGGCCACACAAACGCCTTCAGCGGAAGCAACGTGCGCTAACAGTGGCGGGCCAGTCACATCACCGATAGCATAGTAGCCCCGAACGTTTGTTTCGCACAATTCATTCACGGTAATAAAAGACTTTTCAACCTGAATACCAAGAGATTCTAAACCAAGTCCATCGGTATTTCCGGAAAAACCGACAGCAACCAAGGCTACATCTCCGATGATATTTTTTTCGCCACTTTTTGTCTCGATTTTGACGTTGACATTGTTGGCTTTTTTGTCGATGCCAACCACTTTGGCTTCGGTTTCAATTTTAACGTCTTGCTTTTTAAAGCTCAGCGTCAGCATTTTAATGATCTCATCATCTTCCATCGGCAAAATGTGTGGCAGCATTTCAACGATGGTGACTTGTGTTCCAAAGGAACTGTAAATGTAAGCGAACTCCACCCCGATCGGTCCGCCACCGATAATCACCATCGACTTTGGAATTTTGGGCAGCACCATTGCATCGGAACTGCTGATGATATGCTTGTGATCGTAGTCGATGCCGGGCACCGAGCGATGCTTCCCACCAGTGGCGATGATAATCGAGGAAGCGCTCAGCACCTGCTTTTTGCCTTCTGCATCCGTCACGCTGACTTTGCCTTTTTCGGCCAGATCAGCTGTGCCGGGGAAGACGCTAATTTTATTCTTTTTCATCAAAAACTCAACACCTTTGTTGAGTTTATCAGCAATGCCGCGGCTACGTTGGACGATTTTCTCAAAATTCACATTCACCTGGTTTATACCAAAGCCAAAACTCTCGGCATCGTTAATGAGATGAAGGACTTCTGCACTGCGAATCAGGGCTTTGCTCGGGATACAACCCCAATTCAGACACAACCCGCCGAGTTTGTCTTTTTCAACAATCGCAGTCTTTTTGCCTAATTGTGCTGCGCGAATCGCGGCGGTGTAGCCACCCGGACCGCCACCGACCACAATGACATCAAACGTCTCTGCCATCAACTCCCCTTCTTTGTTTTTTGAGCGATATGATCAACGATCCGCCTTGCGTGAATGCGACCATTCTCGATAAAAATCCTATTGGTATTCATGCCGCCTGTCGCAACTCCGGCGATGTACATTCCCGAGACATTGGTCTCCATCGTTTCAGGATCGTGCACAGGCTTTCTTTGTGGCGTATCTTCCGTTTTGACACCGGTCTTTGCCAGAAAGTCAAAATCAGTGTGATATCCGGTCATCGCCAAAACATAGTCGTTCTCAATCTCGGTCGTTTTGCCACTTTTGTGCTGAATCACAATCGTATGTTCTTTGATTTCGGTCACATTGCTATCAAAAAAAGCTTCGATACTACCTGCTTTGACGCGATTCTGGAAATCCGGCAGCACCCAGTATTTTATACTGGAGTTCAAGCCGGGCTGACGATGAATAAAAGAGACCTTGCGCGCACCACCGCGATACAGTTCCAATGCTGCTTCGACGCCGGAATTGCCGCCACCGATTACAGCAACGTTCATGTTGTAAAAATAGTGTGCTTCGGTATAATAGTGGGATACTTTCGGCAGGTTTTCGCCGGGGATATTGAGCATTTTCGGATGGTCATAAAAGCCGATTGCCAGCACCACATGGCGCGCTCGATACTTTGCCTTGTCCGTTTCGACATAGAACAGACCATCACTTTGTTCAATTTGACCTACCCTTTCGAACAGGTTGACGTTCAAATCGAAATGCCCGGTGATGCGCTTATAATAGTTGAGAATATCGCTTCGCGTCGGCTTGCTTCCCGAAATGACAAATGGGATATTGTCCAGCTCAAGAAGGTCGGCCGTGGAGAAAAAGACCAAATTGGTCGGAAATTGGTAAATTGCATCGGTTAAGCAGCCTTTCTCGATAATTATATGCGAAAGGTTGCTTTTTTTCGCTTCCACACCACATGCAATACCAATCGGGCCGGCACCTACAACCAAAACATCATAAATCAAATTCGTATCACGCACCCTAAAAAATCTGCCTTTCCCGTATCTTTATTCCAATCCTCCAATGGCGGCTATTATATAAAAAAAAGTAATAACATACAAGTTAAAAGAGGCCGGATCAGCACAGTTTTCTGTGAAAAAAGCTGTCAGGCAAAGGTACAGAAAAACCAAAGTGCGCGCGCTTAGAAATTCTGCAGCACGACACCCTTTTACACCGCATTTCTATCGCGACATTCTCCCCTTTTTCTGACAAAGCGCTTGCATCTTTATCATGTCGATGACATATTTTGGCAATGCGCTTATGACCAAAAAGCTGACAATCTAAACGGGAACAAACAGATGGCAAAACCTTTCGAACGAAACGCTGCAATCGTCACAGGCGGTGCGATCCGGCTCGGCCGCGCCATTAGTCTGGAGCTTGCCCAAAAAGGCTACGATGTCGCGATCATTTATCACTCATCCAGCGATGAAGCGGAAAAGACAGCATCAGAAATCCACAAGCTGGAGGTGCACTGTGAGCTTTTTCAGGCTGATTTGCGGCAGGTGGACACGCTTCCCGCCCTATTCAGCCATATCATCGAAAAATTGCCGAATCTCCGCGTACTGATCAATAATGCTTCCCATTTCAAGTCTGGCCCGATCAGCAAAACCGATGATGCATTTTTGCAGGAAATGTTTGCCATCCATTTAAATGCGCCCTTTGCCCTCACCCGCGAATTCGCGCGACATGGCTGCAAAGGCAACATCATCAATTTGCTCGATACAAAAATCACAGCAAACGACTACGACTATGCCGCTTACTACCTGGCCAAAAAAGCTCTCGCCGAGTTCACCAAGATGGCTGCGCTGGAGTTTGCCCCGGACATTCGCGTAAATGCGGTGGCGCCTGGACCGACCATTCCGACCGCCGGCACCGGCATGACTGAGTTCGATGAAGAAACCATTGCTGCAATTCCGCTTAAGCGTTCGGCAACAACAAAAAATGTCACACAGGCAATTCTACATCTGCTCGAAAACGACTTTATCAATGGCCACATACTCACGATTGATGGCGGAGAATCGCTGAACTCCGGCAGCGGTTTGATTCAGTCGCGCATTCCGGACTAAACGCGTTTCAAAGCCAACGCTTGAAAGGCAGGCAGAGCAGGCGATAAAACCGCAACATATGCGGCAATGCATCGAAATCGTCCCGGCTAAAAATGCCATTTTTCGGATCGGTGCGGAGCTGCTGAAAAAAAAGCTGCAACTGCTGCACAATCCGAACATCCTCCGTCACCAGCATGGCCTCTGCCAGCCGGTCGTCGGCGGAATGCTCAAAATTATAGCTTCCCAGCCAGGCGATGCGATCGTCAATCAGTACAAACTTGGTATGCTGGCCGAGCTCGTGTTCGTAAATGACGAAACCGGCATCCAGCATAACCGGATAGCGCGCACTGGCGGACAACCACGGCAAACGGGTTACGCCACCGAGTGCCCCGCGATGTGAATGGTGGATTTCGACGCGAACTCCGCGACGGGTTGCAGCCAGCAGCGCTGAAACCAGGCGCGGGTGGGGCTTGAAGTAAAAACTCGTCAGCACGACAGACGACCGCGCAGCATTAATATGCTCGACCAGCGCACTGGTGATTGGATTTTTGCGTTGCTGGACAAATGGACTCAGCGGAGATGGATCATTCGCCGGTATAGTTGTTAAAAATTCAAATGAATATGGTAAATGGCCGTTCCGCATAGTGTCTTCATGTGCTGGCAACACTTTTTCAAGATCAGCACTCATTGGCTGCGGAATGACCTGAAAAAGGTCATTGAGCATGGCCGCGACAACCGGGCCTTCCAGCAGTGCTGAAAACTCCATCCAGCGGTTGAACGACATCTGCGAGATGTTGCTGCTCGAAAACAGCATCTGCCGCTGCTCTGAAACCTGATATTTGATGTGATAGCCGCTGCCAATCAGGCGTTGCAACAATTTCGGTGGCCGGTAAAATATGAGCTTCGCACCACCGGCACGTAAATCATCAAGTAGCGCACGCAGCTTTTTTTTGCCATCAGCGGTCATTAAATTGCTCGACAACGTCTGCCCGAAACCATCGACAATGAGATAGACGCGCACACCGCGACTGACCGCACGTTTCAATGCAGCTAAAAAGGTAATTGCATAGTCGTCATATTCAATGTAGTAGGTGGAGATATAGAGAAACTCGCGAGCTGCATCGACCATGCGCAGGCGCGCCTGCCACTCCTGCTGCCGGTCTAAAATCAATTGGAATTGCGTCGCGCTGGTGCTAAACTGCTCATTGTCAGCACTTTCAGTCAGTCGTTCCGGAGCATTCGCTTTTTCCAAAATTTGTTGCGGCGTGAGCAATTCTCGCTGTGTTTGCATGCAAGGTACTTTTCGTTCGTGAATATGCAGATTGTTAGCGGCAAATTTCGGCTACAAAACAATCTATCTATAACAAGAAATTTCGCTTTATCAAAACAGAAAACAAATCTTTTCACCCTATAATGCCAATTTTGTGAGACGATGAAACAAAAGAGAGTTGTGATTGTGACAGGTGGCAGCGCTGGTATCGGCAAAACGATTGCGCAGCAATTTGCCCAGGTGGGCGAGCAGGTTTTTATTGCGGGCAGGAATACGGATCACTTGCTACAGGCAAGCGATGAGATAGTTAGGCAAACCGGCACGGCAGTCGGAACCTGCGTGGCCGATATCTCGCAGGTCGATGCCTGCCGTGCGTTGATCGAAGATATTGCTCAAAAAGCCGGCCGCATCGATGTTTTGGTCAACAATGCGGCCCAATTCGATTTTGGTGAGGCATTGGGCTTTCCGCCCGAGCGCTGGCAGCACATCATCGCGACCAATGTTTCCGGGGCATTTTATTGTGCGCAAGCCTTTGCGCAACATGCAGTGCAGCAAAAATCCGGCGGCTGCATCATCAACATCAGCAGTATTGCTGCCAAACTGAGCGTGCCCGGCTACTTTGCTTACGCTGCCAGCAAAGCGGCGCTCGACAATCTCACCCAATCGCTGGCGCTCGAGTGGGCGCAATATGGCATTCGCGTCAATGGCGTGGCGCCCGGCCATACCAACACCGCGGGCATTCGCAAGGCTGTGCATGCTGGCGAACTCGATCAGCGCGCTATCGAAAGCGCCACGCCTCTTGGGCGCTTAGCAGAGCCTGAGGAAATCGCGGACCTGGTATTTTTTCTGGCAAGCGACAAGGCAAAATACATCACCGGCCAAACCATTCTCATCGACGGCGGCCGCAGCGTTGATGGGCGTTTTTCACGAAAATAACCAGGCGCTGTTCTGCGTTTATTTGCTCTTGCCTTGCTCTCCAGCCTGATAAATGACCATAATTTCTGAGCCGGACAGAACTTCCTGAACCGCCCTTGTCTATTTGGTGCTTAATGCTTTTTCATATGATTTAAGGGAGCACGTTTCAACTCTGCGATGCTAATTTTTCGCGTACACGCGGCATGATCAATGCCAGCTTCATGCTATTTTGCCCCCAGTTCGCAATTTTCTGATAGATTGCATCCGCTTTTTCTGTTTCTCCTTTTTTCGCATAAATTTCGGCCTGCATATGAGCGATGATTGGATCCATCATCTTCGATTCGTCAAACAACTGCAGTGCTGCATCGAAGTCGCCTTTTGCCATTGCCAGCCGCGCGCGAGTCGCTGTCAGCGGGCGGTTGCTTGCCGGATACTGGCAGTCGGCCAACGCCAGCTCATATTTTTTCAGTAATTGTTCGGCTTTGTCGAATTCGCCCTGGACTATCAGTGCTGTGGCTTGCCATCGCAGCGCTTCGAGATCAAATTCCTGCCGCATTTGATCGGACAAATCGACCTGCCCGATCAGTGCAATCGCCTTTTTGTAATACTTCATGCCTTCCGCCGGCTGACCCATCTCTGTGTAAATATCACCGAGATCAGAAAAGGAGTAGACGCGGAACGCGCCCAAATCTTCTCTCTCTGCAAACTTCTGGTATCGGTCATAAATCGCGAGCACTTTCGGCATATTGCCTTCATATACATAAGCGACAGCTTGCCAATACATCGCATTGGTTTTGCGCTCACTTAGTCTTGCGTTATCTTCATATTTTTGATACATTTTGTATGCATTTTCGAAGTCGCCCTTCAGACAATATAGATGGCCGGCTTCCCGGAGCGAACTGATAAAATTGCGATCTTTTTTGCTTGCCAGCTTAAATTGCTCGAGTGCTTCTGCAGTCTTGCCCATTTTTCGCAATAAAAGCGCGTAAGAATAGTAAGGATTCGGATGATCTGGCAAGAGCTTGATATACATTTTAATGTTTTGCTCAGCCTGATCCAACTGGCCGTTTCCCATCTGTTTCAGTGCCATTTCGTAATAAGCCGGGGCAAAATCGGGATCTAGTTTCAATGCTTTGTTGTAATAAATCATCGCCGGCTCAAGCGAGGTGAGATAGCTCGATCCTGCCAGCAGAAGAATCCACTTGTCTGTAGGATAGAGCGTGAGCAACTCATCGAGATATTGCCTTTGTCTAAGTGTATCTTCTTTTGCCCAGCAATCGAAATACAAGATGAAATCTTTTTCAGCTTTGGATATCTGATCGATCAGACTCAGAGCCTTGCTAAAATTACGGTAGTATGCATCAGCGCTGGGAACTGAAAAGGCGTAATGCAATTGCGCCATCGCAAAATCCGGGTCGAGCTTCATGGCTTTTTTTAAAAGAATAGCTGCGCCATCCCGATCGGCATTGACAAATTTGTCGCGCGCCTCCATAAACAGGCTACGCGCCTCATCCGAGCTTGTGGTGATCGGCATCATGCTCTGCTGCGCGGCCACAATAACGGGCAGGCAGATCGCAACCAGCATGATGATGAGCCTATTGGCTCGTATCAATTTTTGATTGTGAATGATCATTTTTTACCTCCTGTGAATTCTGGAAAATCGTTTCATTTTTCCTTAGTTATCTGCAAGGCCTTTCAAGCTCCCAACCAAACTGTGGCACTGCATCCTTTAATCGCCAAAGTCTGTTTAGGACTTGGGTGAATCCAATCGCATGCAAATGCGCTTTCTATTTGCTGAACTTTGCCGAGAAAATATTATATAAAAAGCCAAATACCAAGCCGCCAATGGCTCCGTCCAGCAAGGCGTAGAGCGTACCCACGACCACATCGCCAACGGTGCCGCTCACATCAAAGCCCGGATAAATCGATGCCGCAATTTGCAGCAGCGCGTTGGCATAGCCCGGCAGCAGCAGGTTGCTGATGCCTGCTAAAAAAACCAGACCACCCCACATGATGGCGCAGGTCAGCGCAATTGCCTTCAGATTTAATTTCATGATCGTACCCCTTTTCTTAACGCAGCAAGCTCATTTTATTGATCATAATGACCCTTTCCCCGCTTTTAGCCAGTGCTTCAAGGCGATAGAAATAGATGCCGCTCGGTGCCAGGCTGCCATTCCAACTCATGCCCCGCCAAATCGCACGATGCTGCCCGGCGGGCAAAGTTGTTTCAACAAGGCGGGCGACCTCCTGCCCAATGGTATTGTAGACAGCTAATGTCACCTGACTGGCTTCTGGAAGCTCGAATCGAATTTCGGTCTCAGGATTGAACGGATTGGGATGATTCTGGCCAAGCCAAAAAACGGAAGGCGTGGCTTCAATTGCTTCATCTGCTGCTGTGAGAATCTCTGTAGCAACAGCATGAGCATCAGAATTGGCCAATAGTGCGTGCGCCAAAGATGGGCCGATGAGACTCTGGCCGCCTGCTTTGATTTCGGCCGGAATCTTGATGATTGTCCCTTCTCCAGGCTGGAGCATTCTGCCATCCAGGCTGTATAGAACAATCGTCAATTCGCCATTTTGATCATGACAAAGTAGAGACATCCCGGATGCAAACGCGGCAAGAACAGGCTGGCCTAAGAGTAAATTTTTCGAATCATATCGGATCGACAACTGTATGCCGGCAATTTTATCCGACAGAGAAGTCCGTACCGGTATTTCAATGTTTTTGCCCGGCGTCAGCGTGACTGCAGGAATTTCAATTATGTTGACACCGCCTGACTTTGCCAGCATGGCTTGACCTGTTTCTTTACCGGTGATGAAATTCATGATGCAAACAACATCGAGAATATTGATTTGGCCGTCTGCATTGCAGTCAGCGACCAGCACCTCGCTTGCCGTTGGTTCTGGTGGCAGTTCGAGAATAATGTGTACGATTCTAACCAAATCGAGTACATCGATGATGCCATCGCTATTCACATCGCCTTCGAGCTGGCCGAATCTGAAAACGCCATTGACTCCTGCAAATGGAAGGGCTTGCCCGGCAGCGTCCGAAAGGATTGCTTTTGAGAGTTGGAGAGCAATGCTGTCGCCGATTACGGCACTGCTTTCGACAGAATACACAATTTCGACAATGGCACCACTTCCGGGAAGAATCGTGGCGCCTTTTGAATTGAACAACACAACGTTTAAAGCGCCCGAGGCATCCTCGCTAAAACCAACATCGAATGATGAAGCGCGATCTTTGACGCAAACCGAATCCACGGTCAGGAGATCAGGGATATCTGCCAGCGTAAACTGTACACCAGCTATTTCCCGGGAATTCTCTGCCTCAATCCGAACTCTGCCCTTGCCGCCGGGAATCGCTGTTGCGTTATCTACTGACAGGATCGTTTTCAACTGCCTGGAACCCAGGAATTGACTGATATTGGCGACGTATGCTTGCCAATTAATGCTGTTGTTGCTGTTCAGATAAATCACCGCACGTGCGCCAGGCGCACCGGTTAGATCGCCATAGTCGAAAGCAAGGGCAACCGGTTCGCCGGTCCGCTGGTCTTCAACGATGATCGCACCATTGCCGATTTCTTCGAATACACAATAATGTCCCGGGCTATGGCCAATTGCCGAAACTTCATGAGGCTTGTGGCTAATCGGGTGGCTTGGAATGGTGTTGAACAACGTTTCGATTGGATAACTAAGCTGCGCGACTTTTTGCTTAACGCCACCTGCTCCGATTTCATTGAGCAAGCCATCCCGCCAGCGCATCAATGCATCCCCCTGGCCGTCATACCAATCGCCGACAAAAAAGACTCTCCCACCGGCCTGCATATAGCTTTTCAGGGTATTCTGTCCCGCTGGTTCCGGCAGGTTAATGTAGTCGCAATACCATATCTGATCGAATTGATTCAAATCCAGGTTATGAACGGCTGCCACCTCTGGCTCGAATCTGACGTGATGTCCAGAAGCAGCCAAGGCTGAAGCATTGTCTGAACGGTCCTCGCCGACAACGAGAATATTGAAGCCACCTGAATTTGTTGTAGGCAAAATGCTTCGAAAAATTGCGCCGCTGCCGGTGCCGGCAAAAAGATAGCCTTCGGGATGCGCTGCAAGAGCGACAATATCTGCATCGGAAATGCCTGCGCTGATATCAGACCATGGTTCGCCAATTTCTGAAGCGTGAAAAGCGCCTCCCGAAGTCCCGGCAAACATATTTCCATCCCGATCAAAGGTAAGTGCCTTTATCGGGCTTTGTATCATGTCTGTATTGATTTGCCGCCAATGATTGCCATTGTCCGATGACCGATAAAGATCTTCGCCTTTTACAGCGTACATATCTCCATTCAAGCTACTTTCAAAAAAATCAATGCCGGGATAGACCCAATCGGTACAGCCACCTGTCCAATTTTGCCCGCTATCCATGGACTGCCAGATGCATGCGATTTCCCAATGAACGCTGATATCGCTGGAGGCAACAAAGACACATTCATTTGAATTTACTCCAAGAGATTGAGGGCTAAATCCACCGCCAAAAAGATTCTCGCCAATTAAGGCCCAGCTATCGCCATTATTCTCTGATAGGAACACAGCATTTTGTGCTGCAATAAAAAGATTTCTACTGGGTGCAACAGCGAGATCAAAAAAATTATGGGGTAGGCCGGAACTCACTTCAATCCAATTGTCCCCCATATCCAGCGAGCGGTAAACGCGCTGTCCCGCTATCGCAAAAATATGATTTTGCTGGTTGATGTCGAGAACCTGAACAGATGAATTGCTGAGTCCTTTAATGCGCAATAGCCAATGCTCGCCTTTGTCATTTGATCGAAAAAAACCCTGTGGGGAGCTTACAAAAATATCTCCGCACGAGTTGATGACAATGGAGGTAATCTTATCTGCAGGAGGTTTCGTTGTCGCAACCCAGAAATCTGAGTTTGAAATCCCAGCGCCGGGATCAATTCCGAAGCCTTCGTTTTCAAGCTTTTTGGATGTGCCAAAACCGTCATCAGTGTTGAAGTCCGCAGAAAAAAGGTTTTGAAGTGCATAGCTTATAAAAAATTGCTTCGAGGTCGTAGTACCTTCTTGTTTCGCTTTGCCATGCAATTCGGCCAAAGCACCGTAGACGCTTATTGGGGCTTGCGCATACACGAGTGCAATCAATTCAACAACAAATAAAAAAGCCACATGTACCAACTTCTTCATGGTCCTTGCTCCTTTCGTTAATGCTCTGTTGAAAATATCACCTTACAGATCTTCCCGTAGCCGGTTGCACGCATGAATTGCATTACCTTTAGCGATTCTCAGAAGTTTTGTCTGATCAAATGCCGCTACAGCTTCAAAATCCAATCGCAACTATTGCTTGATTCCTGTTAGTCCCTGGCGACGGATACAGAATTGTGCACAGTGATTGGGGAGATTTAAAATCAAATCAGTATGCAAAAAATCCGATTTCAGGTGAAACTTGCCTAATTGCAATGTGCAAAAGCCGCGTGAGCGACGAGTTAATCAGAAGGGAATTCAGGATTGGTAAGGTGTGTTTCAGGCAGGGCGCGGATCAAGCTCGATACGCTCACGATTACAAAATCCGGCTTGCAAGGAATGCGCCAACTTTACAGACATAAGCTGCATCATAATAAACAAAAGTTTAAGCCCAAAACCCGGACAAGCAAAATGGAAGGCAGTGTTGCGAATGAGCAACGATCGCTGAATAGCGTTGCAAAATTGCACATTTACGAATTTAGATCCAACACAGCTCCAAAGGCATCAAATCTTGCTGAGCCAAGTCGAACCTTGACAGTCGCGTCCCCAAATCACCTCTTGGTATCGCTCCAGGTTGACAGCATCTCCCGGGCTGAGCAGCTTGTATTCTGCCTTCACAATAAATAGGCACAATTTACAGCAAACCGAATCTTTTCATTTTGCGCCAGAGCGTGCAGCGATGGATGCCGAGCGCCTGAGCTGTCGCAGACTTGTTGCCGTTGAATCGGTCCAGCATTTCACGAACCACCTGGCGTTCAGCAAATTCGAGCGGCGATCCGATGCGGTGGGTGACTGCAATTTTTTTTGATTGCAGCTTGCAGTCTTCCGGCAAATGCCGCGATTCGATGGTGTCGCTGTGGCAAATAACAAAAGCGTGCTCGATGATATTTTCGAGCTCGCGTACATTGCCAGGATAACTATACTGCATCAGAATCTCGAGTGCATCATCGGAAACGGTTTTGATATGGCGATGGAAACGGTGATCGAACTTTTTGATCAGAAATGGAATGAGAAGGGGGATGTCCTCGAGACGTTCTTTGAGTGGCGGCAAGTCAATTCGGAAAACATTGAGTCGAAAATACAGGTCATCTCGAAACAGCTCTTTGCCGACCAACTGTGCCAGGCTCTCCTTCGCTGCGGCGATGACGCGAACATCAATTCTGGCAGGCGATGTGGCTCCCAATGGCTCAAATTCATGCTCTTGCAAAACGCGCAGCAATTTCACCTGCACGGCTGGCGACATGCTCTCGATTTCATCCAGAAAAAGGGTGCCAGACCCTGCCATTGCGAAGCGGCCAGGTTTATCCTTTTTTGCGTCCGTAAACGCACCTTTTGTGTATCCGAACAGTTCTGATTCCAGCAATGTCTCTGGAATGGCGCTGCAATTTACCGGCACAAACGGCCCGGCACAACGCGGACTAAATGCGTGGATGGCCTGCGCAAAGAGTTCCTTTCCTGAGCCGCTTGGCCCTTGAATTAAAACCGTGCAATCGCTGTCAGCTACATCCGGCAAGATCTCAAAGATTTGCTGAATCAGCGGATTTCGCGAAACAATCTCGCCGGACTCGAAGCTCAGCCCATCACCTTCCCGCCGAGGGAAAGTCAGTCTTTCCATAGCTTCTTTGTCCATGAAATCAAATCCGATGCATTTAACTGTTTGATATACTTTTGAAGGTGTCAGAAAAAGTGCAACAAATGCAAATTGAGTTTCTTGTTATGCAATTTAATGAACCTTGCTATTATGAATCCTTGAGCCATCAAAATTTTTGTGCACGCTCTTATTCCGCTACCAGCGCAAGGATCGCAAACAGATCAATGACAAGCAACGCAGGGCTGATCGAATCACGCTTGCCGGAAAAGAGTTGCAGGATGGTCCAACTCAAAAATCCCCACACAATTCCTTGCGTGATGCTAAAACTGAGCGGCATCAGAATCATCGCCAGGAATGCGGGGATACTATCTTCGTAGTGTTTCCAGCGGATTTTGACCACCGGCTCCATCATAAACACGCCGACAAGTACCAGGGCCGGCGCTGTAGCGATTGCAGGCACAACCGAAAGCAACGGTGATAAAAAGATAAACGGCAGGAACAACACGCCCGCTACGAAAGCCGTCAAACCTGTGCGCCCTCCCTGTGCGATACCTGTTGCCGATTCGATATATGCTGTGCCGGGACTGCTGCCGACTAAGCCCGAGAACGTCGTGGCAACGGCATCGACAATCATCGATTCACGGATGTTGCGTGGATTGCCTTTTGAGTCCGTCAGACTGCCTGCTTCAGTCACGCCCATAAAAGTCGAAATGCTGTCGAACATGTCGGTAAAAAGCAGAGTGAAGAGCACTGGTATGAAAGACAGATTGAGAGAACCGGCAAGATCGAGCTGCAGTACCAATGAAAAATCCGGCATAGAAACCAATCCTTGCCAGCTTACCAGTGTCGCATTGCCGAAATTAATTGCACTGGCGTCGCCATACAGACGACCGATAGGCAATGCCGCAAGTGTCGTGGCGACAATGCCAAAAATGAGCGCGCCTTTGATTTGCCGCGCCACCAGCAATGCACTCAAAGCCAAACCCAGCAAAAAGGTCAGGCTCACAGCATCAAGCGCTCCTCTGCCGATAACAGTCACCTGATTTGAGGTGATGAAACCGGCATTTTTAAAACCGATCAAGGTAATAAACAAGCCGATACCAGCTGCCAGGCCATATCGAAGCTGATGCGGAATCGCTAAAACGAACCGGGTTCTGATGTTCAGCAGCGACAGTAGCAGGAAAATCACCCCGGCCCAGAAGACTGCGCCCAACGCCTGTTGCCACGCAATGCCCATACCCTGAACCATGGTGTATGCAAAAAAGGCATTTAACCCCATGCCAGGAGCAACCACAATGGGATTTTTGGCATACAAGCCCATCAGGATACTGGAGAATGCGCTCACCAGGGCAGTCGCCGTCAGCACACCATTAAACGGCATGCCCGCAGCGCTCAGAATGGAAGGATTGACCACGATGATGTACATTGTGGTTAGGAAAGTCGTTATTCCCGCGAGAATTTCAGTTCGTATGTTGGAGTTTTCGTCGGCGTAGCCAAACAGCTTGCCCACAACGTCCCCTTTCCTGATTTGTTGCGCTCATTCACCAAATTGAAGATTCCATCACTTTCGGATAAAGGGAGAACTCTGTCTGTCCATCTAACGCAGACTTGTTCAGGATTCTGCGCAATTTCAAGCCCGCAGGAAAAGCCGATTTTTCAACTCGCAAGGATTGTTTTACATGGACGCAACCATATTCTCGACAACGGCAAGGCGTCTTTGCAAAAAGGTCCCACCGGCTTCGCGACGGAACTTTTCGGGTGGATTCTATAAATCAAAAGCAATTTTCGCCAGCATGCTACATCGGTTTCCTAATTGTTACCCAAAGAAATGTTTCGTTCGCAATGCTGTAATTTTTGCCTGACACGACTTGAAAGCCGACATTTTCCAGCAATCGGTACAATTTCCCCGGTGTTTCATGGCTATAGAAAAGAGGCTGGCCCAGAAAATCGATATAGCCTTCAAACTCATCACGTCCGGTAAATTCTTTTGTGGCGTACGTAAAAAGCGCCACACCATTTGGTTTGAGCCAGCGATAAAGCTTCCCTAACAACTCACGATGCTTATTTTTCGGGATATGAAACAGGCTGTAAACCAACGTGATCGCATCAAAGGTGCTTGCATCGAAATCGATGCTGCAGATATCAGAACAAACTGTTTTCATTTCGGGAACATGATCATGCGCCAATGACAACATTTTCTGCGAGATATCGACACCAACCACATCCCAACCGTTTCTCACGAACAAGCTGCCAACAGGCACACCGGTACCGCAGCCAAGGTCAAGCAAGCTTCCCCTGTCTACATCCAAATCTGCCCGAAATTCATTGACGATTTCATCAATATTGAAGAGAGAGCGTTTTCGATCGTACGCTTCCGCCAATTTATCGTAGACGTTGGAAAGCTTGCTGATTTCCATGTCATCGCCTCTCTACCAATTTATTTTGCCTGAACAGGGAAAACAACCTGCACGCTAAATTGGTCCAGCAACTCAAGGGATTGTTTTTTGACTGCAAGCATAAGCTGCTAATCCAGTATCACTGCCCCCTGACCCTTCAATTGATATATAGTCGTCGGACCGGTTACAGATGATGAATCGAAGGGCTCGCCCTTTTCTTCAGCCATGTGCTTGAAATAGGCCAGAGCATCCTTCTCATTAAACTCTATTTTATAGATATTGCCTTCCGCACGCGCCATTTTGCCTTTGGCGGAAGTCGGGAAGACAATCTCGCCATCATTGACTTTGACTTTGAATCTTTCGCCGGGTGTGTCGCTGGCAATTTCGATCCAGCAGCCTTGCATCTCGCAAACATCCAGGATTTCGCCTTCGATCAGCACTTTTTGGTCAACGAAACTCTCAGGATCGTTCATGATTTTTGATATTTTTGTAGGCTCTGCAATCGTCAGTTTTTGGCCATACGGCGTGCTTTTTTCTCGTGAACATGACCAGCTTAACAATACCAAAACTGCCAGCATGACAAACCAATTTACGCGCATGATTTTTCCTTTCAATACGTTCATAGTTAATCAACGATTTTGCAATGCGAATAATTTGGTAGAATATATGCACTTTTCATCATCGTGAACAACTTCTTTAGTTCAAAGTGGCTGTGCGCGAGCAAATTTTTATACATTTACTCTTTACCTGCTTGCTCTTTTGCCGGCAAAGGGCTGGCAAGATAGCGTACCAAAAAAATGAACAGCACCAAAAAGCAAATCAGCAGCAGGTACTCCAAGCCCTTGGTTTCGAAGATATTGACGTATGTGTAAGATTCCATTTTGCTTGCCTTTCATTTCGAATCGTGCAGAAAAAGCAATCATTTCATCATGCGCTCGCCAGTCCAATGCGGTTCAGTTCGCTTCTGCATCATCAATCTTTCCATATCAGGCCATCGCTGGTTTGGTGTGCTTTTCGTACACCGGCATGCGGGTAACGATCCAACGGAACACCCAGATTTCTGCAAAAATAACTGTAAACGAAACAACATACTCCATCCAGCTCGGATAGTAACGATCCACTACATTCCAGTTATAGGCGATCATCGAAATATTCAAACGGTTAACGATAATCCCGATCAACGTTAAAATTGCAGCGATGCGAATCACGCCAATAATGCGGTGACGAGCGCCATAGGCAAACAAAAAGCACGGCACCAGCACCAAACCAATGATTTCGAACAGGTACCAGAAGCCCCAAAAACCATGGATGTGCTGCCAGTGGTGCTCGTGAATAAAGACCAACAGCTTAAAAAAGTAGTATACAAACATCGCGATAGCTGCGCCTTTAGCCAAGCCGAACACAATTTGATCGAACGAAGATTTGCCATCCGGTCCAATCTGTTCACGAAAAACCCGATGACTGATTGTCCCTTCAAAAATGACCATCGAAATGCCAGCAAAAATGCTCGAGACCAAAAAGAGCAATGGGATGAACTCGGTGTACCACAGGGGGTGAATTTTGGACTTGGCCATCAGGAAAAGCGCGCCCAATCCGGATTGGTGGAGTGAAGACAGCGTGATGCCAAAAATCACCGCGCCAAGAGTGAGCATTTGCAGGACTTTTTTCGCTTTTTCTAAATTTAGCCATTCTGCTGCCACGGGTGAGAATTCTATGAATTCCGCGATCATGTACAGCATGAAGTGCCATGCGACCAGAAACAGCACCGAATTGTAGCCAAAATCATTGCCGATGATCGGATTGATGATGTTCCAGGGCCGCCCAAGGTCAAGAATCAGCGCGCCGGCGTAAAAAATATAGGCCAGCAGGCCATTGAGCACTGTGACACGTACGATCGAGTGGTATTTTTCCACTCCCATCACATAAACTACAAACGTCAGCACATACGCGCCGCCAGCGAACGCCACGCCGGTTATCACGTTAAAGCCCTTCCACAAACCCCAGGGATATTCCTGATTGAGATTGGATACAGAGCCGAGTCCGTAAATAAAACGCACAGTTAAAATGATCACACCTGCAATGATCACCACAATAGAGATGACATTAAATGGTGTCAGGAATTTGCCTCGAGGTTTCATTTCCTGCAAAATAAAGCGTATTATATCCGCGAAGCTGCGGCCTTTTTTGTTCTCGTCATGCATGGCTTTCACCCTCCTCGAGCTCTTCTTCATTTTCCGATAAAAAACGCAAGCCCAGCAAAAAGGCGGGCACAGCAAAAAGCACAACCGGCACCGCATACAGAAATTCGCGGGTATAGTCAGGATAAGGTGTGGTGCCGAGATCGGTGCGGAATCCAAGTTGCTCGAACGGCACGGATGACAGATAAAGCCAGCCAGTACCTCCCACCTCGTGTTCACCATAAACCTGATGCACATATTTTTGGGGGTGGTTGTAAATCCGCACACGCGCCACTTCCATCAATTCACGCTTGCGACCAAACATGAGGGCATCGGTCGGGCACGCATCAACGCAGGCAGGCTTTTGCCCTTCCTGCAATCGCTCCCAGCACATATTGCATTTGTGGATTTTAGGGTTCCAGCTGTCATATTCAAATTTGGGAATTTCGAATGGACACGAAATCATGCAATAGCGGCAGCCCATGCACTTGTCTGAGCGCCAGATGACCGGCCCGGCATGGGTTTTGTACATAGCATTGGTCAGGCAGGCAGCCGTACAGCCCGGTTGCCAACAATGCATGCATTGTTTTTTAACGAACACATCTCCTTCATCGGTTTCATAGCGATTGACAACAGTCCACTGCGTATCGCTGGTCCGCCTTTCCGCTTCCAGCGCACCGTCATTCTGGACGTCCGGCACGGGCAAGCCGTGTGCCTCGGCGCAAGCCACTTCGCAGGTGCGGCAGCCGATGCAACGAGTGGTATCCGTGAGCACGCCGACAAATTCTTCTTTTTCATCATCGTTGTCGCGCGCTTTAGCTTTTTTTGCCGCCAAAGTCGCTCCAACCGTCCCCGCTAATTTCAGGAATCCTCTTCTATTCATGCATCTCCATCCTTTCCAGAAGGTTGGCGTTGACATATGCGATTATTCGTTTTCAATTGCGTAAGCTGCTTTCAGACAGGCTTACCTGTGTTCGCTGCGTTCACCACTGTGGCAAAAAGCGCAGCTTTCGCTGGCTTCCTGGCCAGTACCCACGCCGTGGCAATCCCAGCAGTTTTTGTGGATAACCACTTTTGCGCTCAGCGTTTCATCGGCGACGCTGGATGGCGTCGAATGATGGCAGCTCGAGCAGGATTGCGCTTCCATCACAGGATTGCCGTTTTTGCGGTGGCAGATCGCACAATCGATCCAAAAATCTTGAAAATACTCATCATGTGGTGTCTCTATTGTGGTGGCATTGGTTTCGTGGTGACAATCTTTGCAGTCAATTTCCATTTCTTCATAGTGGTATTTATGCGGGAACTGCACTTCACCGATGCACGAAGGCGAGACGATCATTGCAGGCACCGAGTCTGCCAGGGCCACTTGCCATGTCAGTTCTGCGGTCCCACTATGCCCGGATGCCATGGTGGTCGCATGCGGTACATGCAGGGCCCAGCCCAGAAAAACGGTGCTGACAGCCAGAGCAGCACCTATTTTAAAATATATATGCTTCATCGCATCATCCTCACAATAAGCAGTCGTTTCAGGTCAGGCAGGAGCTTCAATATGCCGGGAAATTATCATTCAAATCCCAACGAACCGGTTATGCCGCATTTAAAAAAGACTTTGAAAATGCATCCAATGTCGCTTCCGCCAGTTTGCCGTTGCCTTCACGCGTAATGTGTTCCTTGCTTTCTATGCTGATTTTCTGCACCATTTGGTTGTACTTTTCGATCTCCTGCTGGTACCAGTTGAGCGCTTCCGCGCCAATGCGTAGATTTTTCAAATCGTCAGCCAGATTGCTGGGCTCAATGCAACACATCCAGCCGAGCTCATAGGGCTTCATTTTCAGCAGCTCCGGCCGGCTGACCAGATCTTCGTTTAGCGAAGTGACTTTGCCGCTCACCGGTGAAGGAATGGTGATACGACGCGAGCCTTTCCGGATGGTGAACAGTGGCCCGCCCTTGCTGACAGCTTCTCCTTTTTGCGGCAACTCGATTTCATCCACCTGGCCGAGAATTTTCTGTGCAAAATCGTCCAGGCCAATGCGTATGCTGCCATTCATTTCAATATTGGCCCATGTATGCGTTGGTGCGATAAAAACACCCGCGGGCACGTTGAATTCGCGCTTCGAATGTGATTCACCGGAAGTTGGCGTGATCAGATGCACTTTGGGCTTGATCAGTCTTTCCATCCTGTCCTGCCGCCGGATCAGTGATTTGTTGATAAAATCAACCAGTTCATCTTCTGTAAACGGTTTTTGAACGTAATCCGTGGCACCGTATTTCATGGTCTCCACAGCCGATTCGATGGTCGCGTAGCCGGTGATAACGATCACGTCGATATCCGGGCGCAAATGTTTGACAGCTTTGGTCACTTCAATTCCGTTCATTTCCGGCATTTTGAGATCGGTGAAAACAAAATCATAATCGTTTTTCTGCACCAGACCGAGCGCTTCCTTGCCGGCTTCGACGGTATCGATTGAATAGCCCGCCAGCACCAAAATTTTGCGGAAGCTGTCGAGCACGATCTCTTCATCATCGACTGCCAATATTTTGGCCTTCGGGTGATCGACGTGCACTCGTTTCAGGCTTTTGGCTTCGTCGGTAAAATCCAATCGCAGACCGATATCAAGAGCTTGTTCGCGTTCCTTTTTGAGCTTCGATGTTTCTATCTTTTTCATCAGCATCCGCATGCTGAAATCGACCACAATGAAAACCACTATCGTCAGAACAACTAAAATAGCAACCATAGCTTTATCCTCCATCTATCGGAATACTAAGCATATCATTTGGATAGAAATATTGGCAAATCCAGCCTTCCATATTACAAAGCAGGTTTTACAGCTCTTGTTTTACAGGGCAAGCTTTGCATTCCTGGCTTTGGAGTACAAGGCTTGCCCTGTAATTAAGTCCCCACTTTCTCCGAGCTTTCAAGGATCGCGGCTTGGGCGACTTCTGTTGCCGGCAAGCGAATGGTAAAAGTTGTGCCGATTTCCTCCTCACTATCCACTTCGATCTTGCCGTTGTGTTTTTCAATGATGCCCCAGACCACGGCCAGGCCCAATCCTGTTCCCTTTTTGCCCTTGGTCGAAAAAAACGGCTCGAAAATTTTTGTCAGCTGCTGGCGTGGAATGCCGCAGCCATTATCTGTTATCTTCACGATGACTTCCGGCTGGCCTGCACTCGAACCGTTAATCGTCGCGAGCTCCAGCTTGCCATCAGGCTTGCTGTTAACTGCATCCATGGCGTTAACCAAAAGGTTAATCAAAACCTGCTGTAACTGATTGGCGTCCGCTATGACTTCGGGCAAATTCGGCTGCAACGATAATCGGATATCCAGATTGTTCTGGCGGAAATTACTCTCCATAATATGGATGGCGCGATCGACGACCTGATTGATCGCCACGCCGGTTTTTTTCACCGGTTCAGGGCGAGCAAAATCAAGCAAATCTTTAACAATGCCACGGCATCGTTTGGTCTCGCGAACAATGACTTCGAGGTCTTTGCGGTTCTCTTCGTCTTTTGCACGCTTCAGCAGAAAACTGCTGTAAGTCAGAACGCCGGTAAGCGGATTATTGATTTCGTGCGCAATACCGGCCGCCAGCCGTCCTAAAGACGCAAGCTTGTCGTAGTGGTAAACCTTTTTTTGAGCGTCTTCCAGTTTGCTGGTCATGTCATTGAAGGATCGGCCCAGATCGCCAAGTTCATCGTCGCTATGGGACGGAATCTGGTAGCTTAAATTGCCGGTTGCAACCACATTGGTGGCCTTGACAAGTTGATTCACCGGTTTACCGACCAATTGCTGCACCAGAAACCACAACAGAGCGCTGATCACAAGAATCGCGCTAATCGCGAACAACAACATTTTCTTCTCGTTGGCAGCGATTTGTTCTTCCACTTCGCCAAGAGACATCGTCACATCCAGCACCCCAAGAATTTCATCTTGCCGGGCATGTGCATGACAGGAGGCCTGCCAACAGCCTTGCTCATTGTAAATAGGATTAATAATGCCGAGAGTATTGGCGTTGTTTTCATCCGGGAAGATCCGGGTGCGGTCATGCAGCGACAGACCTGGCAATGGCTGGATGCCTGCATGGCATTTATCGCAGGCTTCGGCCTGTTTGTCGACAGTGCGGCCGATTTCATCATGTGCATTGGAATAGACGATTTCGCCTATTTTATTGAAGATGCGAACCTTTTGAATGCCTTCCTGCTGGCCGATGTCATTGATGGTGCGCAGGATGTGCTCGCGCTGGTTGAGCATCATATCGTATTTTGTGCTGCTTTTGACGGTTTCGCTAAGCTGGTGCGCACTGTGCTCAACCTGAAGGATCAACGCTTTCTGCTGGGAATTAATATTGATATAGGCAAAAATGGCAATGATAACGACCGTTACTCCACCGACGGCAACAATCAATTTATGGCTGATTTTTATCTTCATCATCTTTCCCCATTTCATTGCGCCGCATTAAGCGCAATTGGGTTCTCACGTATCTGGATATAGAAACATGTAAACTCGACAATCAGGATAGCAATTTGGTGCGCATGTCATTCCTGATTTCCTCTAATTGTTTTAACATCTCTTTGTGAAATTGCTTTTGAGCCTTTGCGATTTTCAAAACCTGAAACAGAACAGGCACCAGCAATGCCAACACAACAGTGGCGAATATTCCAAATCCACTCATGGTTTTCTCCCGCGTGGACAGATGAGTCCTTCAGGTTCGTTTCAAGCCGACCTGAGCCAGCAACTTCGTCAAATCATCGCCCGATGCCGGGATGCACGGCAACAGGGCTGTACTGTGCTCCCGCACCCAGGGATTGACTTTTTCACCGGGCTTGATGCCATCTTCGAGGCCGAGCAAAAAGCGCCATTCAGTCTGCCAGTCATCGTTATATATTTTCAGCAATTCGTTCGATTCATTATCCTGCAGAATACGAACGATGCTATTGGCCAGGTCACTGGCTTCCAGCAAGCCAACATTCATGCTTTGGATACCTGCGGGACCAGTCAAATGGACAGCGTCGCCGGCAAGCCAAGCGCGCTGAATGCCGTGCGTACTCGCAAGCCTGCGTTCGAAACGTACGACATGACGCCAGGTAATCGATTCGACCGTGCTTGTGAACCATGGTGCACGCTTTTTCAGCAACTCGTACAAATACTCGTCTGTCAGCATGGGATACTCGCCGGGGCCAACCTGAATTTCAAAACGGTCTTTGGTGCGACTCTCTTCGGAAGCCTGATAATCGAGCAACTCAAAACTCCAGCGGCACGAACGATTTGGCAGCGGCCACAACACATTTAGCGAACCATCATGTACAGCGAGCCGCATCTCTTTTTTTAAATCGGCATCAGTTTTGAACTCAAATACAGCAAAGTTCTGGGTGTCTCCGGCAGGATTGTAATCGATTTCCAAAGCACGGCGCACCAACGAATGATGCCCATCCGCACCGACAACAAAAGGCACATCAAAACGCTGCGATTTCGACACCACCCACTCGGTGCGGGCGATGATGTAGCCAAGCGATTCTTTCACCAGTTTTTCCACCACCACATGGCTATAATCTTCAAATGTCGAAATGTGAGCGAGACGATGATTCCAATCCACCTTGACATCGTGCTGCTTAAGCGCTTCTTCAAGAATGCCTTCGAGCACGTTCTGCTGCATGACGGCGATGAATGGAAACTCTTCTTCAAGTGCATCCAGACGCAATTCAGCCCGACGCTCCTGTGCCTCGTAGAGTCCCACCGATTGCACCTGGTAGCATTTCGCGAGGACTTTCTCGATCAGGCCGACATTTTTCAGCAAGCGCAGCGAGCTGGGATGCAGCGCAAGAGCGTAGCTATGGCCAGCGCGTCGCCACTCTTTGTCGATAATGCGGACGCGAATACCATGCTCCGACAAAACCAGTGCAGCAAACAAGCCGACAGGGCCAGCCCCAACGACCAAAACTTCAGGGAGCTTTTTGCCAAACATTGTCATGCCTCCTCTGTTAGTACTATTTTTGTGCCTGTGGCGTATCTTGCCTCACTGTGTAAAGTTCAGGCAAAAGCACGCTCAAATGCGCAATCGCTGCCTTGCATTTTGGATTATGGTTCACTCTGTTCGGGATGTCGCCGGGAGCATTTTCTCTGTCTCCCAAAACATCCGACTTATGCAGGCGACTATAGGTAAATCACATTTCAAAATGAGCCCACCCGGAAACCAGTCCTACTCATCTTCTGCACTCTTTGCACACACGTGTTTTCCGTTGCCGAAAAACAAGCAACAGCTCGGCAACAGTCAGCACACATCGCAAGCAGATTTCCGGATGAGCTCAGAGCATTCTGACCACATCACAGCCAATCCCAGAATGCTCCAGACTGTATCACTTCATTATTCGCACGCCCTCAGCTCAATAATCCGGCATGCAGCGGATGAATGGGAGGTCTTCAACACGCTGCATGCCTTTTCATGCAATCAGCGGCCAACCACCTCAAGACCGCTGCGCTATCGGGACAAATGCTCGCTTTTTCTCGCCCAGGTAAACCTGACGCGGCCGCGAAATGGCCTGTTCTTTATCCACCAATCCTTCTTCCCATTGTGCCAGCCAACCAGCCATACGGCCAATAGCAAACAACACCGGGAACATGTCAACCGGCAACTTCATCGCTTCGTAAATGATACCGGAATAAAAATCGACATTCGGATAGAGCTTTTTATTGATAAAGAATTCATCTTCCAGGGCGATACGTTCGAGCTCAACAGCAATATCCAGCAACGGATTGCGACCGGTCACATCGAAAACCTGCTCGGCGATATTCTTAATGATGCGCGCGCGCGGATCGTAGTTTTTGTAAACACGGTGACCAAAGCCCATCAGGCGGAGTTCGCCTGCTTTGACGCGCTTGATGTGATTCGGAATATTGGACACCGATCCGATTTCGCGCAGCATGCGCAGCACCATTTCATTGGCACCGCCGTGCAGCGGTCCGTATAACGCAGATGCTGCAGAAGCTGCCGCCACAAACGGATCAGCATTCGAGCTGCCGACAACGCGCATGGCGGTCGTGCTGCAGTTTTGTTCATGATCGGCATGCAAAATAAACAGCACATCGAGCGCTTTTTCGAGTACCGGGTGCACTTTGTAATTTGATTCCGTCATCTTGAACATCATGCTGAGAAAATTGCCGGTGAAGCTCAGTTCATTATCCGGATAGACATACGGCAAGCCCATCAGGTGGCGGTAGCCGTACGCAGCGATGGTCGGTGTTTTGCCCAGCAAACGGAACATTTGCAGCTTGCGGCTTTCCGGATCGTTGATATTTTTGGCATCCGGATAGAACGTCGAGAGCGCGGCGAGCGTGCTGACCAGCATTCCCATCGGATGGGCATCATAGCGGAAGCCTTCCATAAATTTCTTGGTGTTTTCATGCAGCATCGTATGATGGGTGATCTGGTAGACAAAATCATCCAGCTCGCTTTGATTCGGTAGCTTTTTGAATAAAATCAGGTAGGCCGTTTCCAGGAAGCTGGCATTCTCTGCGATTTCTTCGATCGGATAGCCCCGATATTGCAAAATGCCTTTTTCACCATTGAGATAGGTGACCGTGCTTTTTGTAGAAGCGGTATTTTTAAAACCCGGATCATAGCTCATAATACCGAAATCATCTTCGTCCACCTTGATGGCGCGCAGTTGCATTGCACTGATGGTGCCATTTTCGATTGGCACTTCGTATTGTTTACCTGTGCGTTTGTCTTTAATGGATAGCATATTTTCACTCATGGCAAATACTCCTTTCCATAATTGCTTTGCTTCAGTGTGCAATCCCTTTATCTCTTAGATGGTTGATTTGGTTTTAAAGCGACTTGTGCTTTTCATGTTACAATGTTTGTTATTCCAAAGGACAACATCTGTGCCAGCCCGAAGCATCTTTTGCGTGTATGGCAATCGAATTCCGGGCATTGTTTTCTTGACACTTATGATATGGAACACTGGTTTATAAAATTTCGCGAAATTGATTTTGTTGGCAAAAAAACCAACGTGTTGGCAATTTCACCCCTCTATTAAGACCATCATCGCTTTCGGAGGGAAACGCCAGATCGCCTTGCATTCAATCCTTCAAACCACCGGATTACGACAGCGCGTTGGACCGCGCTCGGTCTGCTGCAGCAGAGCCTGTACGCGCTCGACAATCAAGTCAATTTTGTAGGGTTTGCGAAAGGCATCCCGCACACCAAATGCAAAAGCCTGGGCGCGCAAATCACTGTCATCGCAATCGTCGAGCAGGACGATCTCAATCAGCGGAAATTTATTTTTGAGCTGCAGGATCAATTTTACCTCCGCCAAATCCGCGCAGGTGAGCTCGAAGAGAATCAGATCGATGCGATGCTTGTCTAAAATGGCGGGCAACAGCCTGTTGTTCGCATTCTGGATCACTTCTGCAAATCGGCATAGCCCTTGAAACAGCAGATGATCCAGCACAATGGTCTGACCCGAAATAATGACACACGATTTGGACATGATCCTTCGCCCATCGTCGATGGAATTCATGGTTTGTGATGATCATTATTTTCAATTTTAGTGCCAGCATTTCGGTAATCGGGGAACTAAAAAATCATCCCATAAGGCATTGTTTTTTAAAATGAAAATACATCCGCAAGGCAGGAAATAGAAAATCGGCGTACAGCGATTTGTTGGCAAAAAAACCAATTTGTTGGTGAAAATACCCCCCAATGGGCAGGATATAAATGCACAAACAGCAACGGCTATCAGGTGGCCTCTTTGAATGCCAGTGCATTGATGCCATGCTGTTTTATTTTCATGTGAAAATTTTTAACATCAATACCAGCCAGGTCCGCAGCTTTACGAATATTTCCGTTCGTTACATTCAGACAATCGGTGATGTACTTGCTTTCAAACGCACGCACGGCTTTTTGCTTGGCAGACTTAAAACTCGAAAAGGACTGCCCATCCGTTAATCCGTCGCTTTCCTGCAGAAGATTGAGTGGCAAATGCTGACGCTCAACCAGCCCACCTTCAGCAAGTACGACCGCATGTTGAACAGCGTTTTCAAGCTCACGCACATTGCCCGGAAACGCGTACGTCATCAGGGCATGCTCTGCCCCCGCCGATAGCTGCAGAGATGGCTTACGGTATTTTTTTGCGTAATAGCGCAGCATGTGATTGGCTAAAATCAGAATATCCTGTTTTCGTTCACGCAGCGGCGGCAAATGAATATCAATCACGTTCAGGCGGTAAAACACTTCTTCCCGGAAGAGCCCGCGATCGACCAGGCTGCGCAAACGTTTGCTGCTCGCTGCCAAAATGCGGGCATCGCAATAGCTGATTTTTGTGCTGCCGACTTTAGCATATTCGCCAGTTTGCAGAACCCGAAGCAAACGCACCTGCAAATCGATACTCATTTCGCTGATTTCGTCCAGCAAAATGGTACCGCCTTGGGCACGTTCGAACCAGCCGATTTTATCGCTGATCGCACCGGTGAACGAACCGCGCACGTGCCCGAACAGCTCGGACTCCAGCAAATGCTTGGGAATGCCGCCACAATTTACAGGCACAAACGGCTTGTCGCGGCGGTGGCTGTTATAATGTATCGCGCGTGCGACCAACTCTTTGCCGGTACCACTCTCTCCTTCGATCAGTATGGTCGCATCCGTGGCCGCAATCTGGCTGACCAGCTTCAAAATACGGATCATTTTGGGATCATGACCAATGATCGCTTCGAACTCGTATTTGCCGCGCAGTTCCATCTCTAATTCGTTAACTCGCTCGGAGAGCTGCTTGTGCTCGAGCGCACGAAACGCAGCATGCGAAATAAAATCAGCAAAACTGCCAATAAAGAAGCATTTATCTGATGAAAAGATTTCCGAGCTGTTGTGAGCTTCGAGATAGAGCAGGCCGAAGACCACTTCATTGTGCACAAAAGGCAGGCAAATAAAATCCAGCTCCGGCGCAGCAGCAAACTTGCTGAACTGCTTGACTTTTTCACTGATGGTGGTGTTATGAGAACAAAGCGGCTTACCGGTTTTTTTGACTTCATCGACGATGCAGCGGCAAATTTCGAGCTCAGGATTGGCAATATCGGCTCGCTCCAACGTGCGCGCCGTTTCAAAAATCAGCTCGCCCTTCGCCCCAAACAGTGCAATAATGCCTTTTTCTGCTTTCGAATAACCGATCAGCATATCGACCGCGTCGGAAAGCAGCCGGTCGATGTCCGGCGCGACCAGCAGGTCCCGCCCCATTCGCAACAATTGTGCGTATGGACTATTTTCCGGCATGGCAGTTTGGGTGCTGCAATTCCGGCAAAACTTAAGAAACCGGGAATCTTGAAAAGTGCCTGTACTACTGCCATTGGTGGTGGTATTTTTTTCAGAAATGTTCATTTTCGGTATAATCTATTTAAGAAAAAACTTTGCTTGTACGAACCTTATATATGATCAAGCGCATCTTTCAAATCTTCGATGATATCATGCCAGTCTTCAAGACCAAGAGCCAATCGCACACCGCCCGGTACCATTCCGCGCTTGATTTTATCTTCAACCGGCAACGCGGAGTGCGTCATCGAGTAGGGGCTTTCGATCAATGTTTTGATCTGCCCGAGACTCACCGCCAGCGTGATGGTGTAAGCCTGCCCGGCTATGTGATCGATCAGTTTCTCGGCACGCTCTGCAGCGTTGACCGTCTCACCGTCTTTTAATTGAAAATACAACATAGCGCCGGGCGAAAACTTGCCTTCATAGTTTTGCATCTGTTTTTTGGCCAACTCAAACTGAGGATGCGATTCAAGACCGGGATACAAGACCTTTTCAACTTTGGGCTGTTCCTGCAAAAATTTGGCAACCCTGTGCGCAGTTTTTTGCATGTTGATCATGCGGGCAGATAAGGTTGGCAAGCCATACACATAAATATTCCAGGCGCTTTTCGGAGAGAGCACACCACCGAAATCCTTGCGATACATCAGCAATGGGCCATAGGAAGCTTTCGGCCCGATCACAGCTCCGCCCATATCGGTGCCAAAGCCGCCGATGCCTTTTGTCAGGCTGTGCACAACAAAATCAGCACCAAGCTGCAATGGACGCTGGCAGTATGGCGTCGCAAACGTATTGTCGACGACGATCTTGATCTGCCGTTCCGGTGGTCGGTCAGCGTTGATTCGATCCGTAACACGACGCACGGCCGCCATATCGATCAGGCTCAAGTCCGGATTGACTGGCGTCTCGAAGTAGACGACGCGGGTGTTTGCTGAAATTGCCGCCAGCAGTTCTTCTTCCTGGGTCAGATCGACAAATTTGGTTGGAATGCCAAAACGTGGAAGCCAGTGGGTCATCAGGCTATAAGTGCAGCCATACAGCACGCCATGCGCGACAATTTCCTGCCCGGCTTCGCATAACATGCCGAGGGCGGCGCTGATGGCGGCCATGCCCGTCGCAAATGTGACGCAAATTTCGCCATTTTCTGCGTATGCCAGATTTTCTTCCAGCATATCCAGTGTAGGCTCTTCAAGGCGGTTGTAGATATAAATCGGGACATGTTTGACAAAATCATTGGATTCATTGGCGAACTCAAAGAAGCCCTGCGCACCGCGATGCGCCGAGCCTAATCGGTAGGTAGCCGAGGAGGAGATTGGCGGGACAACGTGATGGTCGTAATCCCACTTTTTGCTTTCAAAATTGCCGTGAATCAAATGCGTGCGCATTCGATATTCTTCTTTGACCTTCTTGCGGCGATCCGGTTTTGCTTTGCCCATTCGAAGCCTCCCATCATTTTACATCAAATATAAAGAGCTTCTCAATTAAACGATCTTCCAATCCATACTTTGCAAAAAACAAAGTATGACGACACAGCGACACGATCAGACTTGGCAGAAATCATTCTCAACTTTAAATCGGAATCCGAAGTAATTTCCAGCAGGCCTAATGGAGCCATTCGAATCGTTCGCTGATGATCAGGATAAAATATCATCCATCGCAGTATCTCCCAATTTGTCTCTCGCTTTCGTCTTGTTAAAGCTTGCAATTTAGCAATTTTTATTTATTCTGTTCGCGAGTTGGATCGGGAAATCAATGCAAACTTTAGCAGAATTGAATAATTCTACTTTTATTGCGGCTAACGGAATTCAAATTTCATTCCATGAATTTCCTGCCCGATACAAAAATGCTAAACTCATTAAAATTAAAGATTTTGTCAGTTGCATTTACGCAACGCAAACCGGGCATTTTCTCCCATTCATGAGAAAGCACCCGCCGGATTACTATTTTTAGGAATCCCTTTGCCAGCATTCTACAAAATGCGAATTCGATGTCTCAGATTGCAAATGCAAAAATCCACCTAACCACATTATTTTGAGTTAGCTAACCCCAGATTAAAAACAACAGCAATTGATGGCATATTGTTTGTTAATAGTGGCGTGAAATAGCGAAACTGGCACACATTTCGAAGGCTGTTTTTTTCCATGCTGACAATTCTGACCGCGATGACTGCGATTACCGGCATCACATTGACTCTGGCGCTTCTGCTGGTTCTGGCAAACAAGAAGCTTTACGTTTACGAAGATCCGCGCATTGACATTGTTGATGATATGCTGCCACACGCCAATTGCGGCGCATGTGGCTTTCCCGGCTGCCGACCTTTCGCAGAAGCGTTGGTTGCCGGCACCACCCAACCTGCCAAATGCACCGTCAGTTCGGAAGAAGGACGCATAGAGATCGCCAACTTTCTCGGTGTCGATGCAGGCTCGCAGGAAAAAATCGTTGCACGGCTCGCTTGCGCAGGCGGCATCAATGTCGCCCGCATGAAAGCACGTTATCAGGGCATGTCAACCTGCCGTGGTGCAGCATTAGTTGCAGGCGGCGGCAAAGGGTGTTCCTGGGGCTGTCTCGGCTTTGGCGATTGCGAAATTGTTTGCGACTTCGATGCCATCCACATGACGCCCTCGTCGCTACCGGTTGTTGATGAAGCCAAATGCACGGCATGCGGTGATTGTGTGGAGATTTGTCCGAAAGCGCTGTTTTCGTTGCATCCAGCTTCGCATCGCTTGTGGGTAGCCTGCAGAAGCCAGGAAGCCGGCGACGAGATTTTAGAAGAATGCGAAGTGGCATGTACCGCCTGCGCGCGCTGTGCAATGGACGCCGAAGATGGCCTGATTTCTATGCAGAACAACCTGCCAGTTGTCGATTACACTCAAAACCACAACACTACGGTCCCGATTCAGCGCTGCCCGACCGGAGCGATTGTGTGGCTCGAGCCGAATGGCGACGTGGTTAAAGGTCGCGAAAGCAAGCCTGTGCTGCGCAAAGGCGCGCGCCCGGTCGCTGCAACCTGGCAAGAATAGTGCTAGTCGATCCGCGTCAGCAGAATCCAGCAAAAATGCAAAAAAAATTTAGTTGCTGGCTTTTGGCGATTCGCTTTTGGCCTGAAAGGGCCAGGTGCTAAAAGCCAACACCAATATAGTTTACATTTCATTTCAGGAAGGACAGCTAAAATGGCGAAAGCGAACAAAACGGTTAAATATCCTGGTTCCCGCGCGGCGATGGACGGCAACACGGCCGTTATCATGTGCGAACGCGAATCGACTGACGCCGCTGGCGCATACCCGATCACACCATCGACACAGATGGGTGAATATTGGGCTGAAGCAGCAGCAGCGGGCCATATTAATATATCTGAACGTCCGCTGATTTTCATCGAACCGGAAGGTGAGCATGCTGCAGCAGCGGTGACTGCCGGACTTTCGATGACCGGTCTGCGTGCTGCCAATTTTTCATCCGGCCAGGGCATTGCTTACATGCACGAATCGCTTTATGCCGCGGTCGGCAAACGCCTGACTTACGTGCTCAACATCGGCGCACGCGCCATGACCAAATCTACCCTGAATGTGCACGCTGGCCACGATGACTATCACTGTGTGGATGATACCGGTTTTTTCCAGCTTTTCGCCAAAAACGCCCAGGAAGCCGCCGACCTTAATATGATTGCGCACCGCATTGCCGAACTCGGACTCACTCCCGGCATCGTGGCGCAGGATGGCTTTCTCACCACCCACCTGATCGAATCAATGATGCAGCCGGAGCGGGAACTGGTCGAAGAGTTCCTCGGCCGTCCCGACGATATCATCGAAACGCCAACACCGGCGCAGCGCATTATTTATGGCGATACGCGTCGTCGCATCCCGGAAATTTGGGATGTCGACAATCCAATGATGGTTGGTATCGTGCAAAACCAGGATTCTTACATGCAGAGCGTGGCTGCGCAACGGCCATACTTTTTCGACCACATCCAACAATTCGCTGATCAGGCATTCGATGAATTCTACGAACTGACCGGCCGGCGCTACCACCGTGTCTGGACTTATCGCGTTGATGATGCGGATTATATTCTGCTCGGGCAAGGCAGCGTCATCCCAAGCGCAGAAGTGGTGGCCGATTACCTGCGCGAAACCCGCAAAATCAAGGTTGGCGTGGTCAATATGACCATGTTCCGCCCTTTTCCGAGCGATCTGGTCGGTCGGATTTTGCGCGGCAAAAAGGGCGTTGCCGTACTTGAACGTCTGGACCAACCACTCGCGGTCGATCTCCCGCTGATGCGAGAAATTCGTGCAGCGATCAGCAAATGCCAGGAAAATGGCCGCACCGAAAAAGGCCAGGCTCTTCCCTACCCCGAATACGACACTTACAAAAAACCCGAAGATGCACCGGTGCTTTATTCCGGTTCCTTCGGCATGGGCAGCCGTGATTTGCAGCCCGAAGGGCTGATCGCCGCGGTCGAAAATATGCTGCCAAAAGGCAAACACAAAAAGCTGTTCTACCTCGGCATCGATTTTATCCGTGAAAAAGCTTTTACCCCAAAACAGGCAATTCACCAGCAAAACATTGAAAAAGGCTATCCTCATGTCAAAGAGCTGGCGATTCGTGGCAGCGAAAATCCGAATCTGATGCCCAAAGACAGCATCACCGTACGTTTCCACTCCGTTGGCGGGTGGGGCGCGATCACCACGGGCAAGAATTTGGCAATGACCCTGTTCGATCTGCTCGGCTACCACATCAAAGCCAATCCGAAATACGGCTCAGAGAAAAAAGGCCAGCCGACAACCTATTATTTGGCTGCCGCACCCGAGCCGATTCGCGTCAATTGCGAGTATCATTATGTTGATGTTGTGCTGTCACCCGATCCAAACGTCTTCAAACACACCAACGCCGTTGCTGGCCTGAAAAAGGGCGGTGTTTTCATCATCCAAAGCGATCAGGGTTCGCCCGAAAAAGTCTGGGCAGATATTCCGGCGTATTATCAAAAGATCATCGCACAAAACGACATCAAGGTTTTTTACATCGACGCCTTCAAAGTGGCACGCGAAGAAGCCAGTGATCCGGACTTGCAGTTCCGTATGCAAGGTATCGCTTTCCAGGGCGCGTTCTTCAAAGCCTCACCGGTGATGCAGGCAAAAGGCCTGACCGAAGAGACCCTGTTCAAAGCCATCCGCGATCAACTCGAGCACAAATTCGGCCACAAAGGCGCACGCATTGTTGAAGATAACATGCGGGTTGTCCGGCGCGGCTTTGATGAAATTCACGAGATCAAAAACAAAACTGCGAGCAGCACAGCCACCAACGGCAAGTCCGATATTACCCAGGTCGAACCGCCGCTTCCGGTGATGCTCAAGCAGCAACCACAAAGCGACACTCCACTTTCGGATATTCACCGCTTCTGGGAACAAACAGGCAATTTTTATGCGCGCGGCATGGGTAATGACAACATCACCGATCCGTTCATCGGCCTGAGTGTGATGCCGGCTGTCACTGGCGTCTTTCGCGACATGACCGGCATTCGCTTCAACCACCCCGAGTGGGATGCCGAGAAGTGTACCGCCTGCGGATCGTGCTGGACAGTCTGTCCAGACACGGCCATCCCCGGCATTGTCAATGACCTGTCGGAAATTCTCGACACCACGGTCAAGCGGGTGAAAAAGACCGGCCATTCCGTGCAACACTTGACCAAAGCTACACGGCAAATGGAAGGCAAATTGCGGGCATTGTTCGCCGATTCTGTAGAAACCGATTCTGTGCAGGAACTGATCGCCAAGGCCATTCAGCAAACGATTTCAGACAGCGAACTGACAGGTGACGATCTGGAATTACTGAAAAAAGAGTTCGGATGGTTCAAAGACGAAATCTGGGACTTCCAGTTTGCCCTTTCACGGCCATTTTACACCGTGATGGAAAAACGCCAGCCCAATAGTGGCGGTCTGCTCAATATCACGGTCAATCCGTACACCTGCAAAGGCTGTATGGAATGCGTGGCCGTTTGTGACGATGACGCCTTGCGGTCTGTCACGCAAACGCAGAATTCGATTACACAATTGCGCAAAAACTGGGATTTCTGGCTCGACCTGCCCAATACACCGAAAAAATTCATCCGCGTCGACAACCTTGAAGAGGGCATCGGCGCGCTCGAAACCATTTTGCTGAACAAAGACAACTATCTGTCGCTGATGAGCGGCGACGGCGCCTGTCTCGGCTGCTCAGAAAAGACGGTCATCCACCTTTTTACCGCAACTGTCGAAGCGCTAATGCAGGGACGGGTTGAAAAGCACGTCGCCAGAATTGATGAATTGATCACCAGTCTCGAAAAGCACGTGCAACAAAAGTTGCTCGGCAATATGGACATCACCGACCCGGCGGCCATGTCGAAAATTGCTGATGAGCTGACCGGTGACCTGACGTTCTCAGCTATCGCCGAGAAGCTCGAAAAACAGCGCGAAGCCCAGCCTATCGATCCGGCATGGCTGAAACGTACAACACAACTCATCTCCAAGCTCAAAAATCTGCGTTGGAAATACACAAATGGCACTACCGGCAAAGGCCGAGCGGCCATGGGAATTTTGAATGCCACTGGCTGTACATCTGTCTGGGGCAGCACCTACCCCTTTAATCCGTATCCTTTCCCATGGGCCAATCACCTGTTTCAGGACCCTGCATCTATGGCGATGGGTATTTTTGAAGGCCATATGTCCAAAATGGCGGAAGGCTTTAAGGCGATTCGCCTTGCCGAGCTTGAGTTGGAAGGCAAATATCGTCCGGAAGAGCACGACGACTATTTCAAATACTTCAACTGGCGGCACTTCAGCGACGAAGAGTGGCATCTGTGCCCACCTGTGGTCGCAGTCGGTGGCGACGGCGCGATGTATGACATCGGATTCCAGAACCTGTCGCGCGCGCTGATCTCCGGCAAGCCGATTAAGGTGGTGATTCTCGATACGCAGGTCTATTCAAACACTGGAGGCCAGGCCTGTACTTCCGGTTTCATCGGCCAAATTTCCGATATGGCACAATATGGCAAGGCCTTCCAGGGCAAAGAGGAAACGCGCAAGGAAATCGGCTTGATTGCGATGGCGCATCGCAACACCTATGTGCTGCAAAGCACGATCGCATATCCAAGCCACATGATCGAAGGCTTTATTCAGGGCTTGACAGCAAGGCGGCCAGCCTTGTTTAATTGCTTCACATCCTGCCAGCCTGAACATGGCATTGGCGACGATATGGGCGAACATCAAGCCAAGCTGATCGTCGAGTCTCGCTCCTATCCTTTGTTCCGCTATAATCCGGACAAGGGCAAAACCCCACAGGAATGCTTCGAGCTCGAAGGCAACCCGATGATGGACGAAATTTGGCCAAAATACACCATGAACTATCTTGAAGGTAAGCGCGAAAGGGCCATGGAACTGCCAATGACTTTTGCAGATTTTGCCGTCTCAGAAGTGCGTTTCCGCAAGCATTTTCGCAAGGCGCCGCAAGACACCTGGAATGAAAACATGGTACCGCTGGCAGAATTTCTCGACATGGATGCCGACGAACGCGAGGGTAAATATCCCTATATTTGGGCCGTCGATAAGCAGCAGCATCTCATGCGGCTATTGGTTGCCGAACCGATTGTGCAGTCCTGCGAAGAACGGCGCGATTTCTGGATTATGCTGAAGGCCCTGGCTGGTGTCGATAAAGCTCCGGAAACAATTGAAGATCAAACCGATAAGATCAAAGCTGAAGTAGTGCAAAACATCGCCGCTGGCTTGATGCAGCTTGCCGGCGGCAATGGCAGTGGTCTCGCAGCATTGGCGTCGCTGCCACCTGTCGCTGTGAAGCAGGCTGAGTCGGAGACGGACGGCGATACGACCACTGCAACAGCTACAGATGCGATGGCCCCATGGTTGGAAACGGAAAATTGCACTGCCTGCGATGAATGCATCAACATCAATCCGAAAATTTTCCAGTACAACGAAAACAAGAAGGCCTTTATCAAAGATGCCAATGCCGGTCCGTATTCGGATATCGTGAAGGCGGCAGAAAAGTGCACCGCGCAAGTGATCCACCCGGGTCTGCCCGCGGATCGCAATTCCAAAGATATCGAAAAGTGGATCGAGCGCGGCAAGAAATATAATTAATTGAATCTGTTTGTCTGCGCCTCTTCTTTTACAGGTGGCGCAGATACCAGTTTTGCCTTTTAAATGTGTCAGTTGTTGAGAAAGGCCATGTTCGCAAAATATTTCCTTTACTGGCTGCCACTTCCTTTTATTGCGATACTCAACGGTTTGGTCCGCGAGTATGTGTACGGAAAATCTGTCAGTGAACTGGCTGCACATCAAATTTCTACAGCTGTCGGTATTATTTTGTTTTCGCTTTACTTATGGTGGCTCAGCAGCTATTGGAGCCTAACCAACCAGGCACAGGCAGTTACACTGGGTTGCTCCTGGCTGGTTTTGACCCTTGCATTTGAATTTGGCTTTGGGCATTTTGTAGCAGGGCATCCATGGAGCCGGCTATTGCATGACTATAATTTGCTGGCCGGTCGCGTGTGGATTCTCATCCCAATATGGAGCCTCATCGCGCCGGTGATCGCAATGCGGCTGCGTGCGAAATGAAGGCCGAATCCCAAGCCAAAATGAGGTGATTTATGCCATACAAATTCGATTTGTACTTGTACGAAGAAATCATGTTGCTGGCGCTGCGCGACAAAGAAGGCACGACTGAATTGGGCAGCATGTATCCTTATGCATTAGGCGGTGCGCTTTTGGCGGAATTACTGCTCAGCAAAGCCATCGGCATCGATCCGGCAGACAAAAAGAAATTGGTGAATGCGCTGTCGAGTAAACAGCCTCAGGATGCGCTGCTTGCAGAGTGCCTGCAGAAAATCAAAACAGCAAAACGGCGAGCTTCGATGCAAACATGGGTATCGCGGCTTGCCAATATCAAAGAACTAAAGCACCGCATTGCAACCCAATTGGTCCGGCGTGGCATTTTGCGGGCTGATGAAGACAAAGTATTGCTGATTTTTACTCGCAAAATTTACCCGGAAGTTGATCCGACCCCGGAACGCGAAGTGATCGAGCGCCTGCAGCAAGCCATTTTCACCAACACGACAGACGTCGATCCGCGTACAATTATTTTGCTTTCGCTCGCCAAGAGCGCGGGTTTGCTGAACTATAGCTTTGACAAAAAGAAGCTGAAACAGCAAAAAGAGCGCATGGAAAAACTCATTAATGGCGAAGTGACAGGAGCGGCAACAAAAGAAGCCATTGAAGCTGTGCAAGCAGCCATTATGGTTGCGGCCATCATGCCAGCCATCATTTCGACAACAACAGTGACCACATCATCCTAAAAGTGGTCAGTTCAATCATAAAGCAATGAGGCACAAAGATGCGATTCAGCGAAGAGCAGAAGGGGCACGTCATGGTTCTTCAGCTTGACGGCAAAATCATGGGCGGACCGCCGACAAAATCTTTGTGCAACCGCATGGGTGAATTGCTTAAAAATGATCATTTGCAATTGGTTCTCGATTTCAGCAAGGTACAGTGGATCAACAGCGCAGGCATCGGCACCATCATCGGCTGTCTGAATGCCATGCGCCAAAAAGGTGGCGATATCCGCTTTGCCAATGTGCATGATACCACTGAACATTGTTTTCACATCACCAAAATCGACACTATTGTTGAAATGTTTGAAAGTGTCGATGACGCGGTTGCAAGTTTTATGGTGGCCATGAAGTAATTGAAGTACTGGCACCAACTCTGATGACGACAACGGGATTGCGACGATATCCGGCTCGCCGGATCGTTGCTTACAGAACCACAACTCACAATTACTTACGGGATATGAAGGAGAGAAAATGAGAAAGATCTTCAAATGGCTGCTTGGAATTGCTTTGCTGGCTTTGATAGCGATTCAATTCATCCCAGTGCAGCGCACCAATCCACCTGTGACCTATCAGCCCAACTGGGACTCCCCGGCAACCGAAGCGATGGCCCGTCGTGCCTGCTTTGATTGTCACAGCAATGAGACGAATTGGCCCTGGTACGCATATGTGGCACCAGTTTCCTGGCGCATCACAGAGCATGTGCGTGAAGGTCGCAGAAAATTCAACATTTCCGAGGGCAAATGGCACGATACCGAAGAGATCGTTGAAGAAGTGGAGCGGGACAAAATGCCATTGTGGGATTATCTTCTGATGCACTCGGAAGCCAAATTTACCGAGGCTGAGAAACAGACCTTTCTCATCGGATTGGAAAAGACCTTTTCCAACAGTGTAAAAACCAATACACGAGGCCAGGAAGGCGGCGAGCAACACGAACACAACGAAGAACACAATGAGCAGGAACATTGAGGCACCTGTTCGATATTTCCCTGCAAAATGACCAAAAAGGCGTTTCAATGAATGCGGCAGTACTGAATTTGCAAAACAGCGTCGACTACCAAACCGACGCCGTTGTCAGCAAAATTATCTTCAAAGAAAAAGGTGGTTCGCTCACCCTCTTCGCCTTCGATAAAGGCCAGGAATTGAGTGAACACAGTACGCCGCATCATGCGCTGCTGCTCGTTTTGGATGGCGAAGCGCAGGTTAGCATTGCCGGAGAGCAATCTGCGGTGCCTGCTGGCGCATTGATCGTTTTGCCAGCAAATGTGCCACACGCCGTTGCCGCGAAGCAGCGATTTAAAATGAGTTTGACCATGATCAAATCAGGAAACTGAACCTGTGATTCCATTCAGAACCAAAAAAACGTTCGCACATGGCGTTCATCCGCCGGAAAACAAAAACGACACCAGCCGCATGCCGATCCGGCAATTCCCATTCGCCCCCGTGATGATTGTGCCGCTGTCGCAGCACATCGGCAAACCGGCGCGGTCACTCGTGCAGGAAGGCCAGGAAGTCATGCGCGGGCAGAAAATCGCCGAGGCCGATGGCTTTGTGTCTGTGGCGATGCACGCACCGGCATCCGGCATCATTAAACGGATCGGATTGGCCCCCTCCGCCTCTGGCAAAATGATCGAAAGCATTTATATCGCACCGTTTCCGAGCTCGAGCCAGGAAATCAACGAAGGCCAGCCCTGCAATATCGATACGGCGACGCCTGATGAAATCATCACCGCAATTCAGCAGGCTGGTATCGTCGGTCTCGGCGGTGCTGCATTTCCCACGCATGTCAAGCTCAAAATCCCCGATGACAAATGGGTCGATACGCTCATCATTAACGGTGCGGAGTGCGAGCCGTATTTGACCACCGATCATCGCGTGATGCTCGAACAGCAACAGGATTTGTTTACCGGCATTCGTTACATTTTAAAAGCGACTGGTGCGAAGCGCGCCATTATCGGTGTGGAAAACAATAAAATCGATGCTGCCGAATCATTGCGGGCCAATCTGCCTGTGGGCGAGCCGCTGAGCGTCGAAGTGGTGCCGGCCAAATATCCACAAGGCGCGGAAAAAATGCTGATTACTGCGCTGCTCGGCCGCGAGGTGCCTTCCGGTGGTTTGCCCGCAGATGCGCATGTGGTGGTGGTCAACGTCGCGACTGCAGCGGAGATTGGCAGGCTGCTGCCGACAGGGCGCGGCATCCAGGAGCGCGTTATTACCATTACCGGCCCGGGTGTTAAAGATCGCGGCAACTACCTGATCCCAATCGGCACACCGCTCCGCTTTGCGCTTGAAACCGCCGGTTTGACCGACAATGTCAGTCGCATTTTTCTGGGTGGCCCGATGATGGGACAGGCCATCACCAGTATCGATGTACCGATTACAAAAGGCACCTCGGGCTTTGTGGTGATGACCGAGAATGAAACACGCCGCATCCCGGAAAAAGTTATGCCGTGCATTCACTGCGCCTACTGCCTCGATGCGTGCCCGCTGTTTTTGAATCCCTCCCATCTCGGCATATTAGCGAAATTCAGTGAGTACGAACAGATGGCGAGCGAATATAACTTGATGGATTGTTTCGAGTGCGGGGCCTGCACTTACGTATGCCCGTCCAACATTCCACTGGTGCAATATTTTCGCGTGGCAAAAGGCATTTTGCGGGAAAAGAAAGCAGCGGCTTAAGAGTATGCAAAAAAGGATGAATAAAAAATTACAAATGCGTGACAGAAGGAATAATCGTCTCCCAGAAAACTCTCAATTATGAACATTACAACACCCAAAACACTCCAAATCCGCACTTCGCCGCACATCGTGCGTGGCTTGCACACTCACGACATCATGCGCAATGTGGTGCTGGCGCTGCTGCCGGTCGCGGCTTTCGCGATTTACGCTTTCGGACTGGCTGCGTTGCTGGTTCTATCCGTCGCGACTTTCTCGTGCGTGCTGACCGAACATCTGATTTGCCGACTGACCGGCAAAGATACAACTGTTGGTGACTGGTCAGCGGCGATTTCCGGCATGCTGTATGGCCTGACTCTGCCTCCAGGCTTGCCGCTGTGGATGGTCGCATTCGGCGGCATCATTGGCATCGCAGTAGGCAAAGCACTGTTCGGCGGATTAGGACAAAACGCTTTCAATCCGGCACTGGTCGGCCGTGCCATTACACAGGCAGCGTTCCCGGTTGCGATCACCACATGGTACCCGGCTTTTGCGGTGGAGCGCTTCCAATCGCTACCGTCTTCGACACTGGCGTTGCCGTTTATGCAGCCAGTCTGGGATGCCGTCACCACCGCCACGCCGCTCGGCACAATGAAATTCGAAAAGCAGATTACGGCAACCTACGATCTGGTGATGGGCTTTACCAGTGGCTCGCTCGGCGAGACGTCATCCCTTTTCATTTTGGCCGGCGGCTTTTATTTGGCCGCACGCAGAATGCTCAACTGGCGGATTCCAGCAGCAGTTTTAGGTACCGTCGCCGCGCTAAGTGGCATTTTTCACTGGATTGATCCTCAGGAATTTGCGGGGCCGATGTTTATGCTTTTTTCCGGCGGCCTGATGCTGGGTGCGGTCTATATGGCAACAGACATGGTGGCTTCGCCGATGACATCGAAGGGCGTCGTTTTATACGGTGCTTTGATCGGCGTGCTGATCGTGGTCATTCGCTATTGGGGCGGTTTGCCCGAAGGCGTGATGTACGCAATCCTCGTCGCCAATGCTGTTTCACCCCACATCGATTCGTGGATTCAGCCACGCGTTTACGGGACAAAATTGAAAAAAGAAGCTGACCTACGGCAAGAGCAGATACAAACAGAAAGCGCTACGCGATGAATCAAAAAGACAATCAAACTTCAGTGGCTGCGCCAAACAGTTGGCACATGATTCGGGCGATGGGAGGCATCGGCTTGCTGTGTGGCTTGCTGATCGTGATGACTTACGAAGCGACGCTCCCCATTATCGATCAAAAAAAGGCGGAGTATCTGGAAAAAGCCATTTTTGTAGTATTGCCTGACGCCGCATCCATACAGCCATTCGAATGGAAGCAGAGCGGAGAGTTTGCACAGGCTGCCGGTGTTGGTGTGCCTGGCCGTCTCACTTTTGCCGGTTACGATCAGCAAAACAACCTGGTCGGCATTGCAGTCGATGCACGCGGCCAGGGATTTCAGGATGTTATTCGCATTTTATACGGCTACTCTTTTGAAAAACAAGCTATTATCGGATTTGTTGTGTTGGAGAGCAAGGAGACGCCCGGACTTGGCGACAAGATCGAAAAGGATGAAAATTTCCTGAGAAACTTTGAAGCATTGGATGTGTCCCTGACGCCGGATGGCAGCACGGTCGCGAATCCGATCGTAGCGGTTAAAAATGGCACCAAAACCGAATCCTGGCAACTGGACGCCATTACAGGCGCGACGATTTCGTCCAATGCCATTGCCAATATTTTGCAGAAAAGCACCGCCGAATGGATGCCAGCGCTGGTGGAAAACAAGACGGTTTTTGAGAAGTAATTCGTAATTCGTAATTCGTAAAAAGATGTGCAAGACCTCGCAGAAATGCGTTTGGCACATTTGGGGGAAAAATGAAAAATGCACTTTATTTGGCGCTGCTTTTCCCGTCGTGCCTGCTGGCAGCAGAGGAATACGGTTCGTACTTCTCGCCCGGGCTCCGGATTGGTTGGGATTTCAGCGGCGGCCTGACGTTTGGTGGCAAAATCAGTGTCGGCGTCTTGCGCGATGCTGATCTTAACAATTCGATGTTCTTTAACGTGACAGTTGGCTTTAAAGCGCCGATTTCCGGCAAGCAAAAGCTCTGGTACAGAGAATATAATTTCGTGCAAGCGCAATTTGGCCTATTGGCAAAGAGAGATACTGGCTTTTTTATCGGTGGTGGACTTGGTATGGCTTCCCTAAAGCATAATCCCGCCAAACGGAAACCGATGCTGACTCTTTTTGCAGGTTCACTCATTTTTGCAGAAACGGATTTCATTTTCGATAGAGACAGACTGGTGAGCACCGATTTTGGCTTGCTGGCTATCTTGCCCATCCCACTAAGTGGCTTCGACTTTGGGCTCAATTAACGGAGGAACAGAAATACATTATGGCAAACTCATCGACTGAAAAACAGAGCACCAACGATTTTATCCGCGGCTTGTGGGAAGAAAACCCGGTGTTTGTGCAGGTGCTGGGCATGTGCCCGGTGCTCGCGGTCAGCAACACCGCCACCAACGCCCTGGCAATGGGACTTGCGACCGCCTTCGTGCTGATGATGTCGAGCACGCTGGTATCGTCGTTGCGGTCATTTATCCCGAAGCAAGTGCGTATCGCCAGCTTTATCCTGATCATCGCGACCTTCGTGACGGTCACCGAATATATCATTCAGGCGATCAGTATCGAGTTGCACAAGGCATTGGGTGCATTTATTTCGCTGATCGTAGTGAACTGCGTGATTCTCGGGCGCTCGGAAGCATTTGCGTCGAAAAATACCATCGGCCGGGCATTTCTGGATGCTGCGGGCATGGGCGCAGGCTTTACATTTGCGCTATTGTGCCTGGGAGCGGTTCGCGAAATACTCGGCAGCGGCTCGCTGTTCGGCGTGCCGGTTTTAGGCACCCATTTCGAACCGTGGGTGGTGATGATTCTGCCCAGCGGAGGTTTTTTTACCTTGGCTGGCTGGTTGTTGTTTTTTAATTGGCGAAAAGAAAAAAAGAAGATTCAGGAAAAGCGCGCAAAAGCTGCACTGGCAGAAGTGTGAAAAGCAAGTCGTCCTTCGTGTTTTATCTTTTGTGCTTTGCAATCCATGAACGGAGCAAAGCAATCAAAAAACGAAGCACAAAGATCAAAGAACCACAAACAAAGTACGAAGAACAAAAATGGCAAACGAATCACTCAGCTATATTTTTCTCAACGCCTGTCTGGTGAACAATTTTGTACTGGCCTATTTCCTCGGTATTTGCCCGTTTTTGGGCGTGTCCGGCAAGCTCGAAACCGCTTCCCGCATGGGCGCTGCCGTTACGTTCGTGATGCTGGTCAGCTCGATGTGCGCCTATGGCATTCACGCACTGTTGATCGCAATCAACGCACCTTTTCTGCAATTGATTTCTTTCATCGTCGTGATCGCCTCCACCGTGCAACTGGTTGAGATGTTCATCAAAAAATTTAGCCCTGCATTGTTTCGCGCACTCGGCATTTTCTTGCCATTGATCACCACCAACTGCGCGATCCTTGGGCTGGCGCTGTTTCAAACCAACAAAGGCTACGATTTTCTGCAAAGCCTGGTTTATGCGCTCGGTGCTGGTGCCGGCTTCACCCTGGCGCTGGTTTTGATGGCTGGCGTGCGTGAAAAACTGGAACTGGCGGAAATACCCAACGTCGTCAAAGGCACAGCACTCACGCTCATGTTGGCGGGCATTCTCTCCCTGGCATTCATGGGCTTTGCCGGATTGGGAGGTTGATCATGCTCAAAACCTATATACTTGCAATTTTGGCCATTCCCGCGCTGATGTTCGTGTGGCTCGGCGTGCAAATCGGCTGGCGCAAATTGTTTCATGAGTATGTCGAAGATGATGACGTGCTCGCCGGCCGCAAGGGATGTGCAGATTGCAATTGTCTCGGCACCTGCCAAAATAAAACGAATCAAATAAATCGCTCAACGATCACCGGAGGACAAACAAATGGCAAATTTGCAAGACTATGATGTCAGTGAACGCTTTGGTGCCAAGCTGCTGAAAAGCATGCCCATCACACCATCACAAGCTGAAGAAGAGGTGCGCGACCTGACACTGCAAATCGAAAATGGCAAAAAGGAATTCAAAGCCGGACAAAGCGTAGCTGTCATTGTGCCCGGGCCGCATGAATTTGGCAACGAAGACCATTTCCGCTTTTACACCATCGCCAGCAAACCCAGGAAAGCCGGAAAAGACAAGCAGGAAATCAACATTTGCGTCAAGCGCTGTTACTATATCGATGATTACAGTGGGGAGAAATATAACGGCGTGGCATCAAATTATCTTTGCGATTTGGAACCGGGCTCGGAAATCACTATGGCTGGCCCGTATGGCCTGCCTTTTGAATTGCCCGATGACGAGAACTCAGATATTTTGATGATTGGTCTCGGTACAGGCATCGCGCCCTTCCGCGCATTTGTCCGACAAATTTACGATGAGCACAAAGGCTGGAAAGGCAAAGTGCGGCTTTTTTACGGCGCGCGCACCGGTCTGGAAATGCTCTACATGAACGATGAACAAGACGATTTCACCAATTATTACGACCAGGAAACATTCAAAGCTTTTAAGGCGGTCAGTCCACGCCCCCATTGGGACGATCCGGTTGCGCTCGACTATGCACTCGAAGAGCGTGCGGAAGAAGTTTGGAACATGGTGCTCGATCCCAAAACGCACGTCTACGTGGCCGGGCTCGATCCAATCCGTAAAATTCTGGATGACGCTTTTAGTAAAATGGCCGGTTCAAAGGAAAAATGGACCCGGCGCAAAGCCGAACTCGTCGCTGGCAAGCGCTGGACAGAACTTATTTATTAAAAAAGGGACCCGCATCATGTCTGCTACAGGAGTAACAAACCAAAATTCCGCAGCGAGCAAAGGGGAGAAGGAGCTTGTAACCTGCCGGGAGCACATCGTTGAGGTCCTCAGCGACTCCGGCGAGGGTGCGCAAAAAGCCGCGCAGTCCTTCGGCGCCATCGCCGCTAAAATGGGCAAAGGCGTCTGGACTGTTGAAATCATCCCCGCTGAGATCGAACCACCTCCGCGCAGCAAGGCCGGCGCCAGCGGTAACCGCATCCGTATCGGCTCCTTCCGCGTCACCAACGCTGGTGACGATGCCGATCTGGTTGTGGCGTTCAACGAGCAAGTGCTGATCGGCCGCGTCGAATCGAAAAACATCAAAGAAGGCGCAATCATTTTGCTGGAAAACAAATGGCGCACCCATGCAGATGCTGCTATCGCGAAAGCCTACGCGGAAACGTATGATCAGCTGGTTGCACAAGGCTTTAATGTTTATGAAATTCCGATGGAAGAGGAATGCCTGAAATATGTCAGCAATCCGCAGCGCGGCAAAAACATGTTTGCGCTCGGCATGATGTGCCGCCTTTATCATTTCGACATCGACCTGGCGCGCGAACAGATCAGCTTTACGTTTGCCAAAAAAGGTGAGAAGGTCATCAATGACAACCTCAATCTGTTGCAGGCTGGGTATGACTGGGTTGGCGAAAATCTCAATTTTGCCTTTGATGTCCCGGCTGCAGGCATCCAGGAATCGCAAATCGTGGTGAATGGCAATTCGGCTATTGCACTCGGTGTCATGGCTTCCGGCATGGACGTGTGTGCCATGTATCCGATCACACCCGCAACTTCCGCTTCGCACTATTTAAGCGAAATTTTCGATAACGTTGGCGGCGTGGTGCATCAAGCTGAAGATGAAATTGCGGCGGTATCCTTTGCCGTCGGTGCCTCCTATGCTGGCAAGTGCGCGGTCACCATCACTTCTGGCCCTGGCATGGCGCTGAAGACCGAGATGCTCGGCCTGGCCTCAATGGCCGAGATTCCGCTCGTGGTCGTGAATGTTCAGCGTGGCGGCCCAAGCACCGGCTTGCCGACCAAAGTCGAGCAGGGCGATCTATTGATGGCGCTGTTCAGCACACATGGCGATGCTCCCAAAATCGTGATGGCGCCTGCAACCATCGAGGATTGCTTTTATTCGATCATCACAGCGCGCAAAATTGCTGAATCCTTCCGCATGCCGGTTTATGTGCTTTCCGATGCCAATCTGGCGACCGGACAGCAGCCCTTTAAAAAACCGCAATTTAAGGAAGAATGGGTCGCGCCGCCGATCGATCAGAGCCCGATCCCGCCGGATCGCAAACCGTATGACTGGGACACTAAAACCGGTTTGTCGAAGCGCTTCATCCCGGGCCAGGCGAACGGCATGCACACACTGACAGGGCTCGCACACGACAGCCGAAGCCGTGTCGCTTACGAACCCTGGACCAACCAGGAAGGCGTAAAGATGCGCAGTCTGAAATTGGCTGCTTTTCAGAAAACACTGAAAGCACCAAAGCCTTTCGGTGACGAGAAAGGTGATTTGCTAATCATCGGCTGGGGCAGCACAAAAGGAGCGATTGAAGAGGCGGTTGAGCGCGTGCGCGCTGACGGTTATTCTGTATCGTCATTGCACCTCAAATTTTTGCAACCGATGGCCTCCGGCATCAAAGAGATTATGCAGAATTTTAAAAACGTCATCACTGTCGAAATCAATTATTCCGATTCGCTTGAAGACGAAATCATCGACGAGAATAATCGGCGTTACTCCAACCTGGCCTGGCTGTTGCGTGCCCGCTATCTGCTCGATGTGGATAGCTGGTCCAATGTGCACGGCCAACCGATCAAGCCTGGCTCTATCGAAAAAATGATCCGGGAGCGGCTTGGCGAAAAAGGCTCGCAAAAGAAATCAGAAATCGAGGCCGCTGCGAATAGCGTGGCCGTGCAATAATTGAAGCATAAACGTTGAGCGCATAAAATCAGGCTTTGTACCCACCACTAAGTCCCCTCCCTGGGTAGATTAGAGGTGGGCCAAAAAAACAGACTGCTGAAGGCACAACTCAACCTTGGGCATGATTGATCGATTGGAGTGTAAACAGCACACCAAAAATAAAAAGGACAATTCAATGTTTGGGATACAATCACAATGCAATATCGAGTTCGATGAGGAATACTACGATCTCGAATCGTACCAGGGCAGCATCCCGCGGTGGTGCCCTGGCTGCGGCGATAATGCTATTCTCACCGCCGTTCAAAAGCTCTGCCGCGACGAGCAATTGCCGCTCGAAAAAACGGTTTTCGTATCCGGTATCGGTTGCTCGAGCCGCTTTCCGCACTACATGAAAACGTACGGCTTTCATGGCCTGCATGGCCGCGCTTTACCCGTAGCGCAGGGTGTAAAAATTCGCCGGCCCGATTTGCACGTCTTTGTGAATATGGGCGACGGCGACTGTTGCAGCATCGGTACAGCGCACTGGATTCATGCGGTACGCTATAACATGAAAATCGTGGCCATGCTACATGATAACGAGATCTACGGTCTCACCAAAATGCAGGCATCGCCGACTTCCCCGCAGGGTTTGAAAACCAATACCACGCCGACTGGCGCGTACTTGCGTCCGCTCAATCCATTGAGTGTTACACTCGGAATCAGCAATGTTTCGTTTGTCGCCAATGTGGCTGAGTGGATTCCTGAGGCGATGAACAAAGTGATTGCCGAAGCTTTCCACCATCCCGGCTTCGCATTCATTCGCATTATGCAGCGCTGTCCACACTTTACGCCACGGCTGTTCGATCCATTCATCACAGATCCCAGCAAGCTGCTGATGTTATCCCATGAAAACGGCATTCAATTCAGTGACGGCATCTCGAAAGTGTACAAAAGCCAGATGGAACACGATCCATCGGATATGCAGCGCGCCCGCGAATTAGTCGAAATGACCGATCAAATGCCGATCGGCATTCTTTATCGCAACCCGGAAGTGCCGCGCTACGACGAGCTTCGTAAACGTCAGCGCATTTACTCGATGGATATGCGTAAAGCAGCCCTGGAAACGGAATTCGCCAAGTTTGCAGTTGAACCTGTGACAGAGAGGAATGGAAAGTGAGCACGACCAAAGTCCAGGAAAAACAACTCGCTCAAGCCGAAATAAAAGCCAAGGCGCGCACGCATTTCGCCGACAGCCTGCATGCTGTTCTGGAAGCTGAACAGCGTGTGAGCGAAATGCTCGGTATCGCACGCTCAGAGCCGGAAAAATATCTTGAAAAAGTGTGGAGCAGCAACGCAGAAACACCAGCAGGTTTAAGCAGCCTGCCAGTCACACGATTTCGTGCGCCTGGCCTGCAATCGGCCTTTGCACAGGCCAATGGCATGGCAAAATCTGGCAGACGTGTCGCGATTTTCGGCAGCCAGCTCGATGCATCAGCAGAGAGGCTCCCCAGCACATGTGCTCCGTATGTCGCGCATCGCCTGGCAGAAGAGCGCGGGCCGGAAAGTACTGCACTGCTTTTTGAATTGCTGGCACGGACACCGGAACAGGCTTGCCATTTCGCTTTCATCGCACGCAGGTTGGCGGAACTGGCTCTGGTGCCAGGCATACTGCACAGTGCTCAATCGTACCAACAGGCTGCATTCAAACCTGTGCAAAGTCTGACCAACGACCAAATCAAATCTTTCCTTGGCGATCCTGCTGACAAAATTCCAACCCCAACAGCCGCCCAACAGCAATTTTTCGGGGCAAGCCGCCGCCGATTGCCGGAGATGCTGGCAGAGGAAGATGTGCCGGACACCGCACTTTTCTGGCGCGATCTTTTGCCTTTATTTGTCGATACACTCACTGCATTTCAGCAACTGACCGGTATTGCTTATCAGCCCATTGAGGCGCTGCAAACAGATGACGCTGATATTGTTTTGGTCGCGACCGGCAGCCATTTTGATTATTTGCAGGAAAACAAGCAAAAGCTGGAAGCCAAAGCTAAAATCAAGATCGGTTTGCTGCATCCGACTCTTCTGCGCCCCTTCCCCGGTGGTTTGATCACCCAGCATTTGAAGCAGAAAAAAGCCTGTCTGGTGCTCTCCCATGCAAACGATACTCAATCCAAATCATTGTTGAGAAAAGTCCGTTTGGCTATCGACAAAGCTTTTGCCAATGGCTTGGCGGAGAAACAGAATCTGGGCACCGCGCCCTACCCAAACTATCCTGTTTATCAAAATTTGACTGATCGGCCACAGCTTTTTAGTGCCTGCGCTGAAGAACTCACGGTTCAAGACTTAGGTGAGCTGTTGCAGCAAATTGCGAACGGCAAAAGCAAGCCCCAGCATGATTTATTCTTGTCTGGCAATTCGAAATCCACCCCGGCTGCATCTTTAGAAGAATCTCCCAAAAGCGCCTTACATTTAGCGATGCAAACCGAGCTGGCGCACCAAAAAGGCAAAATAATTGCTGAATCTTTCAACAGCCTGTTGCCCTTCAATTTGGCTTGTTTTGTCTCTCCGCAAAAGGATCAGGCTGAGCTTTATTTCAGCCAGCGCGCTTCGGTTTCTACTCTTCCGGAAACACTGATCGATGCACTTATCATCGAGCCTGATGGCTTTCCAGAAATCTGCGAAAATCTCGACAGGCTAAAAAAAGATGGCGCGGTGCTTGTGTTGGGCAGCACAGCCGAGGTTTCTGCCCTGTGGCAATCACTTTCTGAGCCGATTCGCGACACGCTAAAAGTGCAGAATTTGCGTTTTTTTGCCATCGATCCCGGCATCGACGCGATGAAAAATCAAATACATTTGCGAGGGCATATCCTTGGTGCGCTACTTAAAATTGCGCAGTTATGCAACGAGAACTTGTTTTCTCAGGATCGCGTAAAAGCAGCAATTGAAGCCTTTGCTTCGAACGGCAATTTGCAATTCGCCCAAAAAGCACAATCCGGCTTCGATGGCGTAACCGCCCTTGACTTTCACGCTATTGAGCAAGCACAGGCAGAGCAGCTTTTTGATGAGCAAAAAACCGGACTTTTCTTCGAGCAAACCAAAGACATCGCCGCATCAACAGGCGATGCTTCAAAGGCACACATGCTATTCTGTCAGTTCGGTACTTTGCCAGCAGCCAGCCACGCTCCGGCTTTGCGGCGACTAACTCCGGCGCTGTTGCATGGCAAAACCGATTTAGCGCACATCCGGCATGCCTTTCCGGTGTGCCTGCCGGACGGCGATCCCGACCATTTTGCGATTTCATTAACAGACATTTTCGATGACTTGATCGCCAAAGATGAAGCGGATGAAGCAGAAAAAGAACGCACGACCCACTACCTGCTGCAGCTCGAAGCCGAAATCAAACGTCAGGTTGCAGGAAAAAGCGGCCAGCAACTCAGACAGCTCTGGCAAAATGCCACTGATGTGCTGCTCAAAAAAGCCGACGCAAAGCAGTTCGAAAATCGCCAAAAAACGTATCAAGCGGCTTCGCAAGCAATCACCTTTGATGGCCCGGTGATCAATTGTGACGCAGATGCACCGGCAGCCCTTTTTGCTGCAGCCATGCGTTACGCCAGAACCAAACGTTTTGCTGATTTTGAGCAGGAAATCGACGCTTTGAGCGCCAAGCTGGCAGAAATCCTGCAAGCTGATTTTGCCAAATCATCCGATGCGCACGATCCCGAATATCTTAAGGCCGCAGTTGGCAGCGGCGATTCGGATGAACTCGATTTCAACCAATTGGCCAATTTGCTTGCCGAGCGCCCCAGCGATCTGGAAGCACAGCAAAAACGTGCCGAGCGCATTGAAGAAGCGTGGCTGACCATTAAATCATTACGTACAATTTTTGGCAGCGAAGGTACGCCAGAGCCATCAAATACGGCAAATGCGACACTTGCCAGCGCTTTGGGTCAGGCCATCGCGCATTACCGGCAATTTCTCGAGTTCTTCCGCGCCGTGCACATTGCAAGGCTGGAAGTGATGAGCCGATATCGCGAAGACCGTCACGACCGCTACTTTGCGGAATTTGGCTTCGAGCACTTGTCCGCACAAGAATATGCCATGTTGCCGCCATTCCCAATCCACCTGCACACAGCCAATTGGCAAGAAATCGACCGCAGCGCGTTGATCGAGGTTTTGGGAACGGAACTGCCGCTTAAAGTCATGGTGACAATTGAAGATACAAACGAAGCTGAACTGCTGGAAACCGGCACATCAACTGCAGTTGGCTGGCCGGCCAAGCTCGCAAGCATTGCACAGGTTCTCGACAGTGCTTATGTCATGCAAACGGTAAGCTCAAATTTAGCCAACCTGCTAAGCGGCTTGCACGATGGCTTGCTGTACCAAGGCCCGGCATTGTTCAGTGTCTATGCTGGTCAAATACACTCTCAGCAACGAATTGCGCCTTACCTGCTGGCTGCAGCGGCTCTGGAAGCCAGAGTCTTCCCTGCATTCGCCTACAATCCAGCAGGCGGCGATGGTTTGGCGCAGAAAATGACTATCTTATCGACCCCGGAATATGAGCAGGATTGGTCCAGCGAAACTATCGAATATCGCGATGCACAAAGCAATGCCGATACAATGAAAATCGCTTTCACTGCCGCAGATTTTGAAGCGATGCACAACAACGACGCGAAGCACTTTTTACCTGTTCAGGCCGGCGAATGGCACAAAGACATGATGCCAATCGTTGACTTTGTGCAAAATTTTGAGGCCAATGCCGGTGTCAAAGTGCCGTATATTTGGATGGCCAACCGGCAAGGCATGTTATATCGCACCGTCGTGAGTTATGCTGCGGCAGCGCAGACGTGGCGCTGCTTGCAGGCCTGGAACGCCTTACAAGAATTGGGCGGCATCAACAATTCACATGCGCAAAAACGCATCGAGTTGGAGCGAGAGCAGTTGGCTGAAGCACAACAAAAAGCAATCGAAACGTTGCAAGCTGAGCACAAAGAACAGCTCGACAAAGCGATCGGGCAGGTTGCTGAAGAAATCGTTGCCAACATTGCTGCAGGTTTGCTTGATCAAAGCAGCACGGCTCCCGTAGCCATGCCAAAGCCAGCTCCGGCACCGGCTACGATATCTGCTACCGCCGCTGCGAAACCCGCCGCCGGGATGGTCGCGGAACCAGAAGCCGAGGCAGAAGAAGAGGAAGAAGATGATACGCTCTCGCTCGACGAGGCCTACATCGAAACCATTCGCTGCACCAGTTGCAATGAGTGCACCAACAAAAATCCGCGCATGTTTGCCTACAACGCTGACAAGCAGGCCTACATCAAAGATATCAATGCAGGGACATATCGTGAGTTGGTCGAGTCAGCAGAGAAGTGCCCGGTGCGCATCATCCATCCTGGCAAGCCCGTCAGTCCGGATGAACCAGGTTTGGAGGAGTTGCTGAAACGCGCCGAGCCTTTTTTATGATTTTCTTCGAAAATTGTTGTTCGCGTTTGGCTATTTGCTATTTGACACAAAACACAAAAAGCCAAACGAATGGCTACAGCTAACTCTCATTTTGCACGACTCCATTGCGCTTTCTGAAGGGAACGCTATGCAATTTATTACGGCCATCGCATTTATGGCAGGCCTTACGGTCACACTTGCCGGACTGCTGGTGATCGCGAACCGCAAGCTTTATGTCTGGGAAGACCCGCGGATAGATGGCGTCACGGATCTTCTGCCCGGCGCAAATTGCGGTGCATGCGGTTTACCCGGTTGCCGCGCATTTGCAGAGCGTGTGATCGAAGGCAAATTCCAACCATCGGACTGCCCGGTGGGGGGCCCTGACAATGCTCGCTTTATCGCCAATTACCTCGGCATCGAGGCCGGCCAATTCGAAAAAAAGGTCGCGCGGTTGCACTGTGCAGGCAGCTGCGATGTTGCGATTCAGATCGCCGAATACGATGGCTATCCCTCGTGCCGGGCGGCTGCGGCCGTCACTGGTGGTTTTAAGGGCTGCACTTATGGTTGTCTCGGACTCGCCGACTGCGAGGACGTCTGCGATTTCGACGCCATCACTATGGCCAAAACCGGTCTGCCGATGGTAGATGTCGAGAAGTGCACCGCCTGCGGCGACTGTGTAGAGATTTGCCCAAAGGGTTTGTTCGAAATCATGCCGGTCAGTCGACATTTGCTGGTGCAATGCAAGTCGCAACTTATGGGCGATTCAGCCACAGCGCTGTGCAAAGTGGCCTGCACAGGTTGCGGCATTTGCGCTGCCGACGCGCCTGAGGGCTTGATCGAAATTCGTAATGGTCTGGCCGTGGTGAATCCGGAGAAATGGCAGCTCGAAACGGACATCGCGACTTTTCGCTGCCCCACCGGTGCGATTGTTTGGATCGAAGAGAAAATCCCTGATCAGCCGGAATTGGTGCAGATCTCATAAGCAATGCAAAATCTGGTTTGATGACAACATATTTTTACTCAGTGCGGGAATACCTTTTCCCACATGTGAGAATGTCTTTTTAAAGCTTTCCCAATCACAAGAATTCGTGGAAGAGCGGACAAACTCACAGGTTTTAGCCGGGAAAGCACAACTATTTGAAAATTTAAAATTTAACAAATAGCTTCCTCATTATTTCAAGTGGCATTGCATTTGCGCTTTAATCCACATTCATAAAATTGGAAAAGTTGCCAGCGATCGCACTTTTCAATTATGCAATCTCATATCAGACCACATCACTCCAAAAGACTAACGGCTGAATCGTGATATTTAAAAAGAAAACACCTCCAACCTCACCTGAAGATACGACCGCTTCGCAAATGACAACCGACGGATTCTCAGCCCTTTTTGACGCAGCTCTGCTTGCAAGCGATGCGATCGGCTTTCACCCTTTCGCAGATCATTCCCGCTTCACAAACAAACTTTCTGAACTCAAGCAAGGCGTTCCTGGCAAGAATGAACGTCCCGCAGTAGCGCATCAGGCTGTTGATGCACACTCGGTGCTGGGATTTGCGAGTGGCATGGCCCTGACCGGCAATCGCACCACTGCATTTACCAATAGCAGTGGTTTGCTCAGCCTGCACCGCTCACTGCATTCGCTGGCTGGCAAACGCATACCGTTGGTGTTGTGCGTCGGTTGCGAAGCGCCGGAAAAGCAGGGGCCGGTGGCCCTTGATGGGCATGCCAGCTATCATGCCGTCGCTGACTCAGGCACGTTTCAACTTTTTGCACAAAATATCCAGCAGGCAGTCGACTTTTTATTGATTGCTCATCGTGTAGCGGAGTTAACACTGACACCTGGTATTGTGGCATTCGATCAGCACGCAACCGGGGAATCTGCCCAGTCCGTCATTTTACCAGGCAATAACCTGATCGAATCCTTTTTAGGGCATTCCAGCGATCATTTCAACGCACCGACACCTGCACAGGAAGTGCTCTTTAATGGACAAAGACGGCGCGTTCCGGAACTCTATTCACTCGATCATGCCGCAGGTTTGGGCTCAGCGCAAACGCCTGCGGGCTACACCAAAGGCCTGGCAGCGCAACAACCGTTTTTCTATTCAAATATCGCCAAGGCGCTCGCGCAAGCCTATTGGGAATTTGACCGGTTGACTGGCCGCCAGTACAATGCGCTGCAAACTGACCAGGCTGAAAAAGCCGACTATCTGCTGATTGCACAAGGCTCGGCAGTTGAGACAGCCAAAACCAGCCTCGAATCGCTGCAGAAATCTCTGAAAGCCCAAATAGGCGTGGTGAGCATCGCGCAACTGCGACCTTTTCCCGGTCATTTGCTTTCCAGTGTGCTCAAGGGCAAAAAAGGCATCGCCATCCTCGAACGTGTCGATGAACCGCTGGCGGAGACATTACCGCTTGCGCGCGAATTGCATGCAGCCCTGCACAAAGCAACCGAGAATGGCACAGCCCGCAAGGATGCGCTGCCCTTTCCTGAATACGCAGTTTATGAAAAAGGCAATGACCGACCGCCGCTGTTCTCGGCGATGTATCTTCAAGATTTAACGGAAAACGCGCTTCAACTCGTTGTTAAAAACATGCTGCCCAACGGCGACGGTCGTAAACGGCTTTATCTCGGTATTCGTTTCAAAACGGCTGTTCTGCGCTCGCCAAAGCTTGAGATGCTGCAACAAAAACTGCTACGGAATTACCCGGAAATCGAAATACTGACGCCGGGTAACGCTGAAGAATCCACGCAAATGATTCAACCAAAAAACGAGCCTGATACGCCGTGGACCGTTCAGCGCATCAAAAAACCTGACGGCAGTGTATTCGACCTCGCACGTTTATGGGATTCGGTCGGTTTTCTGTTCGAAACAGATGAAGTCGGGCAGGCATTGGTCGATCCATTTGTAGCGACCGGTGTGGTACCCGGGCGCAGTAGCGCCTTTAAAAAAGCAACAGCAGGCAGTCAAAGGATCATTAAGCTTGTCCCTGAAAATCTTTCCGAAATCGATGTGCCACAACTGCTTGCCTACGCTCCAGAGGCAGGCCTGCAAGCTACTGTGCAAGGCTTGACTGCGATTTTGGAAACGGCTGTGCGTATGTGTGAAGCACGCGGTCACAGTTTTCTGCAATTGCCCCGGCTCGGCGCCAATTTGCTCAAAATCGCATATCGCATGCTGGTAAACGATGATCTGCAAAAATATTGCTACGCCGGCCCCCTTTTCCAAGATGCTTTTGCTGAGTTGATTGAAAAGATGGCCCCGAAAGACGAACAACGCAGCGCATTCGAGCAGGAAATTGAGCCTGTGCTCGCGATGCTGGCAAGCTATATCATTGTTAAAACAGACCTGTTTTTTGAACAACAGCATCGCCAGCAAAAAGGCAGCGGCTTGCTACTCTCCCTAGCAATCAATCCTGATGCAGCAGTCGATGCCAGTGCCTGCCTGAGCCACATGCCAGCCAACAGCATGGAACTGGTTGAACGCAGCGAATATACTCTTGCTGAGTATCGCAAAAACTGGCAAATTTTGAACGAAATGCCAGACGTCGAATTTGAGTTGCTCGAAAAGTGGATCGATCCTTCGCAGCCGAAAACCGATTTTTATTATACGTTCAACCGCAAAGTTTATCACGCCATGCTGCTGCAAGTGGACGATGCGCCTGCTTTTGGCGCCAGGGTGGCAATGAGAATTGTTGTCGCCGCGATCGAAGCCGTGATGCAGCCCCGATATCAAGCTCTAACTCAAACTATCTCTACCCTGATCACCCGGCTGGAAGAAAAAATTCAATCCGGTCTCAGCGAGTCCCTTAAAATTAATGATTTCGAAGCATTTGGCAAGCGGCTTAGCGAGCAATCAAGCCAGTCTCTGGACTTATCCTCGGTAGCCGCACTGGTCAACGATGAGCCGGACGCCAGCCAGCTTGACCAGCAGCGACTTGCTCGTCTGAGCCAACTGCGGACCACCTTGACGAACCTTCGCAGCGATTTCGCCGTCGGTGCAAACGGTGATGGCCGGGCACGGATGGCTGCCGCACTCAGTGTGCAGAATCCCACTACTTCATTTGCAGTTTATCCTTACAATCCATTTCCATTCCCGTGGATTCAGGAATTGGAAAGCGACGCGGCTGCGCAGGCAACCGGGCTATTCGTCGGCTTGACAAATAGAATGAGCGAAACGTTCAAAACGATTCGTATGGCTGAGTTGGTGTTGCGCGATGAATACGTGCCTGAAAAGCATGACATTGCTTTCAAAACATTTTCGTGGACGGATCTCGACGAACAGGAGAGACAAAATTGTCCGCCTGTGCTGGTCATCACCGACGAAGTGACGCGCTTCGATCCGGTCAGCAAACTGTTCCAATCCGGCTTGCCGATCAAGGTTTTGGCAATCAACACGCGCGGTGCCCACTTGCCGGACACAACGCTTTTGGGCACGACTGAGCAACATTCTGAATTCTCCGCGAGCCTTGCTCACAACGAGCCCGGTCTGACAGCGTTGTTGCATCGGCAAAGCTTTGTGCTGCAATCTTCAATTGGTGATCCGGCGCATCTTTTTCGTGGAACGATGCAAGGCATTCGCTTTGCCGGACCAGCCTTATTGCACGTCTACGCACCTGATCTGCGCCGACAGGGTTCATCACTCAGCAACCTGTTTGAGCTTGCTGAGTTGGCGGTTGCAAGCCGCAGTTTTCCGATTTTCAATTACGAGCCTGATCAGGACAACCATTGGGGTAAGTGCCTGAGTTTAGGCAGCAATCCGGAAACCTCACAGGAGTGGGTCATGCAGCCGTTTCACATCACACAGCCGAGCGGCTTTTCGGAATCCTTCCCGCATCAGCTCACCCCTGCAGACTGGGCGGCACGCCAGCCGGAATTTGAAAAATCTTTCAAAATGTTGAAACCAAAAGAGTGGCACGATGCCATGATTGCGCTGTCCGATTATCTGGTTTTGCCGGATGATCAGCGCGAAGGCCGCGAACCATACATCCCATATGTAGATCAAAAAACGCATATTCAACGGCTCGTTATTTCAACTGAGATCGTTAAACTGGTAGAAGAGCGGCAGCAGTTTTGGAGTTTTTTGCGCCAACTCAGCCACCTCGAATCGTCGATCGAACAGGAAATCAGCCAACAAGTTCAATCGCGACTCGAACAGGAAATGGAAACGGCCAAAACACAAATCGCAGCCGAATATCAGGCAAAGCTGACCCAATTAGAGAACCAGCATGATCGCTTGTATCACGCCAAGCTGACCCAAAAATTGCTGGCGCTGAGCGGTTTCGGACAGGACTCGCAAAAGCTTCGGCAATCCTTGCTGGACTTTGCAGCAACATCTGAAAAAACCGATCATTCAGAGGGAAACGGATGAAAAAGGTGTTTTCATACTTTTCGAGGACTTCGCTTTTACTCATTTTCATTTTTCAGGCTTTATCCAGTTTCGCGCGTCAATCTGATTCAAACGCTCAGAACGCGCTTTTCACCATGCATTTTGAAAGCACTGACCAAAATATTGCACCGTTTATCTCCCGGACACTTAGCCAGCGTGCGAAAACCATCGAACATTTCTTCGGCAAACCATTCGCAAAGAAATTCGAAGTGCGCATTCTTGCCAATCGGGCTGCGCTGAACACATATTGGAGCGAAGCCTGGAATATACCTGGCCTGAAGACCGAATGCTGGATGGTCGCCAGCGGCACAGCGAAAGAGCTGACCATTCTTTCGCCAAATGCCTGGTCTGAAGATGCATGCGAGCACACAATCGCGGATACGCTAAAAACCCAACTATTGCTTGCGCATGAACTCACCCATGTTTATCATGGCCAGTATAATCCACAACCTGAATTTGAAGGTCTGGATGCTATAGGCTGGTTCGTAGAAGGATTGGCCGTTTTGGTATCAGGGCAACTCGATGCCGGACATCTTGCCGCAGCAAAAGAAGCAATTGAACATGGCAAAGCGCCAACACAGCTTGCAAACGCCTGGTCGGGAAAATATCGATACGGTGTTTCCGGCTCGCTGGTGCAGTACATCGAAAATCGTTATGGCCGTGAAAAGCTGATTTCTCTTTTAAGCAGTACCAGCGAAAAAGAAATACTTGATGAATTGCAGCTCACTGAACAGGAGTTGCTCACCCAGTGGCAAAAAGCGGTAATTGAACAACAGAAATCGCTTTCGCACTGATTCGATTTGGACAATCAACATGTTTTCATTTTTAGAAAAACACATCAAAACGTTCCGGCACGGCATCCACCCTGGTGATTATAAAGAAACCACCAAAGACCTTAAAATCGAACGCATGCCATTTGCGGATGAAATTATTTTGCCGCTAAGCCAGCATCTCGGCGGGCCATCAAAACCGATTGTGAAACCGGGCGAAAAAGTCTTTCGAGGTCAGTTGATCGCCGAGGCGACCGGCTTTGTCTCCAGCAATTTGCATGCATCTGTGACAGGTACCGTGCGCGCCATCGAGCCGCGCAGTCACGCATCCGGCAGGATGGTGGAATCGATCATTATCGATAAGGATCCATTCTCGCCACAGACACTTTTCAATGAGCGCACTATCGAATGGGAGCACCTTTCTCCGAACGAATTGCTGGATATGATCAAATGGGGTGGCTTTGTCGGGCTGGGCGGTGCAGCCTTCCCGACACACGTTAAACTATCGGTACCCGACGGCAAACGCGCGCGCTTTTTTATGGTCAACGCCGCGGAGTGCGAACCCTTTTTAACCAGCGATCACAGAATTATGCTGGAACGCTACCACGCCATCTTTGCCGGCATTCGCATCTGCATGAAAATCCTGGATGCCGAGAAAGCATACATCGGCACCGAGATCAACAAAATGGAAGCGCTGGAACTGCTGCAAAGTGCCATTCCTGCAGATTTGCCTTGTGAAATTGTACCGTTGGAGACGAAATATCCGCAAGGCGCGGAAAAAATGCTCACTGAAGCCGTGCTGCACAAGGAGATCCCGAGCGGCCAATTGCCGATCGATATCCATGTTATTGTGAACAATGTCGGCACGGTAGCAGCAATAGGCGAGTTTTTTCAGCACGGCCAGCCAGTCATCGAACGCGTCGTGACGGTCACGGGACCGGGCATTCGCCGCCCTGCAAATCTCATGGTTCCCATCGGTACCAAACTGTCCGATGTGATCGAATACTGTGGCGGTTTGCATGAGCACGTGCGGCAAATTTTGTATGGCGGTCCGATGATGGGGTCAGCGCAGATGGTGCTGGATGTACCCGTGATGAAGGGCACTTCCGGCGTGCTTTTTTTGACCGATCACGAAGTGGTTCCACGGCAAGAGTATCCCTGTATTCGCTGTATGCGCTGTGTGGATGCCTGCCCGGTCTATCTCAATCCAAGCACGCTTGGTATGCTTGCAAAAGGGCGCTTTTATGACGAAATGATGAATTACCACATTATGGATTGCATGGAGTGCGGCTCATGTTCATATGTGTGCCCATCCAATATTCCTCTGGTGCAGCGATTCCGGGTCACCAAAGTATTGATTCGCGAAAAATTAGCGCGAGAGGCAAAGAAGAAATCATAATTTGCTGTTAGCCACATTTTAGGCATGGTATTCGCCCCACAGCCAATGGTCAACAGCTATTCGCCAACTTTAAATTTTTCCGAAAATGAAAATATGAACACCCAGCAGCCCAAACTTTTGCTCACGACCTCGCCGTTTCTGAAACCACGACAGGATACACGTTTTATCATGTGGCAGGTAAATCTTGCCCTGCTGCCTGTAGCTTTGGCTGCTATCTATTATTTCGGTGTTAGCGCAATCCTGATCATCGTCGCTTGCGTCGCCGGTGCGCTCTTGCCGGAATGGCTACACAGTCGATTTCAGTCTGCCGCAATCAGCCCACTTAAAGATGGCACGGCCCTGATTACCGGCTTGCTGCTGGCCTTGACTTTACCGCCCAGCATTCCCTTGTGGATGGCATTTTTAGGTGGCGTTTCAGCAATTGGAATAGGAAAACTGCTTTTTGGTGGTATCGGTTACAACGCCTTTAACCCTGCATTGGTCGGTCGTGCAATTTTACAGGCAGCTTTCCCGCAGGCAATGACCACATGGGCGCCACACACCGATTTGAACGGCTTTTCCGTCTTGCGTGGCGATCTTTTTGCATTGCCATTCGCACAGCGCAGTGTTGATGCGGTTACGGAAGCCACGCCGCTCGCAAAAATGAAATTCGATGCCATGATTACTGCATTGCCGGATTTGCTGCGAGGCTCCACGGCCGGTTCACTGGGTGAAACTTCCGCGTTGATCATTTTGTTGGCTGGTGTTTACCTGGCCAGCCGCCGCATTTTAAGCTGGCGCATTCCTGTGAGTATTCTCGCTACTGTCTTTGTTCTGGCAGGCGTTACCTATTGGCTTGCGCCGGATACGCAGCCTCAGCCTTTGTTTCATCTGTTTTCCGGCGGCCTGATGCTGGGTGCCGTTTTTATGGCAACCGATCCGGTCACTTCACCCATCACCCAGCGAGGCTGTGTGATTTTTGGCATTGGTATCGGTGTGATCGTTATGGTCATTCGGCTTTTTGGTGGCTTGCCTGAGGGCGTCATGTATTCAATTCTGATCATGAATGCCATGACACCACTTATTGACCGGGTTGCCCAGCCGCGAATCTACGGCACGGAATAATCAAAGCTTTTGTTCTTTATCAAAATCAAAATGCGAACAGGGTTAGCTTACGCGACTCTTGTGAGCATGCATCAAAAACTCCAAACGATCAGGAGGTGAATATGGACAAACGCGCTTCCAATCGTCAAGATCGGCTGATTAAGGAAAGAAGACACGATGCCTATCGGCGGCGAACAAAGCTGCAAGACCCGACCGTGTGTACGGAATGTGGCGCATTGTATACCACCGGGCGCTGGACCTGGCAGGAGCCACCCGAAAACGCCAATAAAATTACCTGCCCAGCCTGTCGTCGGCAATCTGAGAAATTTCCAGCAGGCGTCGTTCATTTGGGCGGTGGATTCTTTTATGACCATCGTGAAGAAATCATGAATCTTGTCCACAACGTTGAAAAGCTGGAAAAAAATGAACGTCCGATGGAGCGAATCATGCATGTAGAAAAAGATAACGGCAATACGATGGTGACGACCACCGGCGTGCATGTGGCGCGGCGAATTGGGGAAGCTCTATCACGCGCTTTTAAAGGTGATCTCTCCTATCAGTACGGCAGTGAAGATCAAAGTATCCGTGTTGATTGGCAAAGATGATATGTGGTGAGAGATGAGGAGTAACAGGTAAAGCAAGCTTCACGATCGACCAAATTGATCATTGCCCTTTGTCTTCTCATCTCTCACGATTTACAGAATTATTTTATGATTTCGATGACGAACCCAGTAATGGAGGCCCGTAATGAATCTGCTCAAAATTGCTCGCAAACCCCCGATAATCGTTTTGCCACAAGACAGTGTTATGAAGGCTGTTGAAAAAATGGTTAAAAACAAGGTTGGCGGCGTGGCGGTTGAAGAAAATGGCGTTTTGGTAGGTATCTTCACCGAACGTGATTTGCAGACGCGAGTGGTTCACAAACATCTCTCTGCCCTCGATACACCAGTCAGCGAAGTCATGACCCGCGATCCACACACAGCGCCCGTTGAAATGGAGGCGAGTGCAGCATTTGAGTTTATGACGAGCCAGCATTTTCGGCATCTGCCAATTGTCGATGAAAACGGCAAAATTTTAGGGATGTTATCGGTCCGCCATTTAATGGCGCGCATCGTCGAGTATCTGTCGCACGAACTCGAGAGCATGAATGCCTACATCGGCGCAGACGGCATTGGAGGCTGATCATGCGTTTTCCCGCGGAACCATTTAAAATAAAAGTTGTCGAGCCGATCCAGAAAACGTCTTATGAAGAGCGTGTCCATTTGCTCGAGCAGGCCGGACTCAATATTTTTGGACTTCCAGCGGAGAAGATCTATATCGATTTGCTGACCGATAGTGGAACCAGTGCTATGAGCGATCATCAATGGGGGGCGCTCATGATTGGCGACGAAGCCTACGCCGGCAGCAAAAGTTACTATAAATTCGAGCAAGCAGTCAAATCGATTACCGGTTACAAAGATGTTATCCCGACGCATCAGGGCCGTGTCGCAGAAAATTTGTTGTTTTCGATGATCGTCAAAAAAGGTATCATCATCCCCAACAACAGCCATTTTGATACCACGCGAGCCAATATCGAATACCACGATGGGCAAGCGCTCGATTTAGTGATTGACGAGGCCTATCACCCCGAAGTATACCACCCATTTAAAGGCAACATGGACCTCGGCAAGCTTGAACACACGATAACAAAATTCGGTGCTGAGCGTATTCCTGTCTGTTTTCTGACCATAACCAACAATTCTGGTGGCGGCCAGCCGGTTTCGATGCAGAACATTCGCGAAGTTAAAGCTCTATTAGCTCGCTTTAACATTCCGTTGTTTTTTGATGCCTGCCGCTTTGCAGAGAACTGCTTTTTTATCAAGCAACGCGAGCACGGATATGCTGAAAAAAGCATTGCTGAAATTGCGCGCGAAATGTTCTCTTATGCAGATGGCTGCACCATGAGCGCCAAAAAAGACGGATTGGTAAACATTGGCGGCTTTCTGGCACTCAACAACGATGAGTTGGCAAAACGCATCACCAACTTGCTGATTCTGATTGAAGGCTTTCCTACCTATGGCGGCATGGCTGGTCGTGATCTCGAAGCAATCGCAGTTGGCCTGCAGGAAGTGATGGACGAAAGCTATCTCGCCTATCGCACCAGCCAGGTGCAATATCTGGCTGAACTGCTGGAAAAAGAAAACATCTCGATCATTAAACCACCGGGGGGCCACGCAGTTTATGTGGATGCTCAGCACTTTTTGCCCCACATTCCGCCAGCACAATTTCCGGGACAGGCGCTTGTGGTCGAGCTTTACAAAAAATTCGGAATACGTGCAGTTGAAATCGGCTCTCTGATGTTCGGGAATAAAAATGCATTGGCCGCAGCAAGCCATCCCACCCTCGAACTCGTGCGGCTCGCCATCCCGCGGCGTGTTTACACGACGATGCATATGACCTATGTGGCTGAAGCCCTGACTGAACTATTCAAAAGCAGAAACCAAATAAAGGGATTGCGTTTGACCTACGAAGCGCCAGTTTTACGACATTTTACAGCGCGGCTGGAAACAGTCCCGCCACATTAGCCGTTTAAAAGGAGCGGAACTGCTTCCTCCTTTTGCGGGCGAATTCCAAAGCGCATGTTGATTGGAAACAACTGAACGCCCGCTCGCAGCGGTTGTTTGGCATAATGTGTTGCCAGCCCAAAACGGTATCTATCGCACAAACTGGCGCGAACACCAAAATGGAGGTGGATCATGAAGATTGAGCTTTTGCAAGAAGAATACAGCTTGTTGCTGCCTCTGCTCAAAGATCATATTTCGGAATACTACTCCGAAATTCGGCACACGATGACCTCTTCCTACAAAGACCATCTCAAGCGAAAAAAGCAACAACTCCTCAACCTCTACTACACTCTGGAAAGCACCGAAACCGGTAGTATCCTTCTCACCCCGGAACAGACCCGGAACTTCATCGACTTTTTGCAAAACCAACTGCACGATATGCCGAGTGAAATTTGGCACACCGACAATTCCGAATGGCGCTCGAAATTGAAAAGCCGAAAAAGAATGTTTGCCTGTCTTCTGAAAAAGGCAGAAGGTGAATTGCTCAATTAAATCGCTATTTCCAACCGAACAGGGTGGGCTGCAGGCCTGGACGGGAATTAGCGAACACTGTTGAGGCGCTTTAAAGCCCAACTGGTGGTCTTGAACTCAACCAGCCGGCTATGATGATTTAATTTGAGTGGATTGGTTTGCCTTGGCAGTATAGCCTGCTGAAATGACGATTAAGCGAACTCACTTAAACAAAGAAAGGGGTCTAATTATGGCACTCCCAAAAGTTGTTAAAGCTTATTTAGACGAGCACATTGTTCCGTACGATCTCGTGCATCATCCGCGCGATTTCACTGCACAGGAAACGGCGGCGCACACTCACACACCTGGAAAATCATTCGCGAAAACGGTGATTGTCGAAGTTGATGGTGAATATTTGATGGCGGTGATTCCAGCACATCGACATCTGCACCTTTCCAAGATGAAAAAGCACCTGCATGCCGAACATCTGCGTTTGGTGGAAGAGGATGAACTTCGAAAAATCTGCCCCGATTGCGAAGTGGGCGCCATGCCGCCTTTTGGCGCACTCTATGATTTGGATGTGGTTGCAAGTCCTGAAATCTCGCAAAACCCGCGTATTACCTTCAACGCCGGGACGCACGAGGATGCCATCCGCATTCTGTATAGCGACTTTAACAAGCTCGTCCACCCCAAAATCGCAGACATCGCGGATTGATCTGACTGCCGAGGATTGTGTTGTTTGTTGGGGATTAGATGTGCATTTCTGCAAAGAATCAAAAAAAGCTGATCTACTTTGGCCCAAAATCGCTGCTCAGGTGGATCAGCTTTTTTTATTCTTTTCTGACATTCGGATTGAATGAATAGTTTACTCTTCTAAAGTCAACCTTACCTCCGAAAACGCGATTGCATTGTTCAGCAAATCAGTGACAAAGATTTCCAGTACCGCATCGCCAGCTTTAAAGCGCGAGGCATCCATTGCCAAATACTCAGACTGGTGGGCGCTCGTGGTCGCTCGCTGTTCACTCAGAGCAATACTGTGCCCCGGTTGATTGCTTTTTTGCAGATCAGCAGTACGAAGCTTGTACTCGACTTTGTATCTGGTTTCGCCATTTTGTTTTTGGGTTAGGTGGTATATTTCGTAGTACAGATAGAGCGGCTTGTTTTTGCCAAGTCTGCTGGATGGCAAAGGTGTCACCAACACGCCGTTTTTGGCAAATTCAAATTGCTCCTGTGTTTCCTGAATATGCGGCGAGAGTTGAATATCACTTACAGCCAGCCGGCTTTCGGAAAAAGTTCTCAATGTAAAGGGAAAACGGGCAAAGCCTCTTTTCTTGCTGTACACATCTTCAATTTGTACAACTGCATGATAAGTGCCGGCCGGCAACTTTGCATTGAACTGGCTTAAAAAATGACCCCGAGTTGTCTCATTCTGCTTTTTCTCATACAAAATCTGCTCAACGGTATCAGCCAATATGGATTGAAAGTTTTCATCAAAAACAGCAATACGGCAGCGTATTTGAGCCTTAAATTTGCCGATGGTGCGCTCAAAAAAGAGTGCATTGTATGGCACGGAATAGTAAAGCTCCAGCCGGTCAAAGTGATCGTTCTCACGGAAGGCTGCATGACTGATGGAGAGAGGCAGTGCATTCATGTCGCCACCTTCATCGAACACAATAGTCGGTGCCATCTTCACAATACGCTCAGTGTATTCACGATCTTCCTGTTGAAAGTAGAGACTTGCATAATCAGCAGCTTCGCGTAACGACTGCATGGTGCTCAGGCGAAACAGACGCTCGCGAAAGGTTTTGTGCCACGGTGCCAGACTGGTGTACAATTCGTCGCGCAGGGCCATAGCGGTCTCACCTGTGCGTGCAACCTTTTGGCCGAACATCGTTTTGCGACCACTATAAAATCGTCCAAAAATCGATTCCGGGCCATCCACCCAACGGTAATCACGATTGTCCGACTTGCCGACAAATGTGAAATACATATCCGCGCCAATACGCTTGTAAAACCATACTTCGTAAGGATGCATCTTCCAGCCAACTTCCCCCAATTCCCCACTGCGATCAGTCACCACCCGATCCGGTTTGCCAAAGCGCACATAGATTTTGCCGCGCTCATCAAACTGAGCAGGCGTTTGGCCATTAAAGAATTGTTCGCGAGCTTTCACCACCCGCCGCAAATAGGCGATCAGAAATTCGTTTTCTGCCGTAAACGGCTCAAAATCATTGGTTTGGAAAAAATTTGCCAAAATAGCGCCCGCGGCAGCACCCTTTTCAACAGACTGCGTAACTGCACTCATTTCTGCCTTGCTCAATAAAAATTCGCTTTGGCTGTAAATGGTCTCCCATAAATCCGAATGCTGCTGTGGCTGGACATTCTCCAGAGCGTCGTAATAGAGCGACGTCATTTCCAGCTTGCGATCTTCGTAGTGATATTGGGCAAGCAGGTGCGATAAATCATAGGCCAGGTAAGGCTCCGCGATACCGGCAGCAAAGAACAGTCGATAGCCTGTTTCAAGCATTGCAATCGATTCACCGATCAGATTTTGACCGAGTAGCGCTTGAGCGAGCGGGCCCCATGCAGATTTGCCGGAAGGCGCACGAAACAACGAATCGCCAGCGAGGATTTCGCGCAACATGATTTCGGCTTGTTCATACTTATTTTTGTCCAACAATTGCAGTGCGCGCTGAAAATCCTTATGCGATTTTTCTGGAATTGTGGCATTCAGTTTGGTTGGAAACGTGGTGAGGAAGAAAACGGAGATGCCAAATGCTAAAGCAAGGACGATTTGACTCAGCAAAACTTTGGAGATTTTCATGGGGCAATCCTAAAAAGCAACCATAGTCTATTGCATTCTTGGTTGTAAAACCGTCCCCCCGATGCAGCGATTGAACATCACTAATAAAAGAATAGCAACTAAAAAAACAAATTAAACATTTTAATAAAAAAGCGACAGGTCGTTGCAACCAGTATTGAGATTGGGTATAAAAAAAGCCCGATCCGCGCCTGGATGGATCGGGCTCTTTCCGGTGTAGGGCTGAGACATAGCTTAGAATGGGATCTTCAACTATGTCTCATGCCGGAATTCAGGAGGGGTCATTCGTATTTCTTAACGGCTGTTGTGACGGCGGTGGAACATTGGGATTGGTTTGCCGCTCGTCATCGCTGTATGGAATTCGGTGCGGGATCGATGTTTCAGGATCACCGCCACCAAAGGGAACAAGGATCGGCATTTTTGTGCGTTTCCAATCATTATACGCTTCGATATTTAAAAATAGCCCGATATATTTTTCTTCGCATATTTTTTCGAGCAATGCCTGGCCTGTGAAGGTGTTATCATAGCGTGGCAGACTATTGACATCCAGGCTCCAGCGCGTCTCAATGGCGCTCATCGCATTGTTCAGCGCCGTGCGCGCTGTGCTCTCATCACCAGTTTTAAACGCCGCTTCCGCGACCATAAACAGATTTTCTTCATAAGTCAGGATATCGAAACTGTGATCCTTTGCCAGAAAAATGCTGCTGAGACTTGAAACCAGGGCATTGCCTTCGCCTGGCTCCGCGCCCGAGTATCCGCCATTGTCATCCGGTGCAAAATAAATCTGCAGTCGAGGATCGTTGCGGCTGACCAGCAAATCGACCAGAAACTTTCCTGCCCTCATATAGGAATCCCGTTCGCGATAGAATTGGTACCAGACACTTGACTCACTTTCAACAGTAGAATGTCTGGTCTTCATGCTACCCTCGACAAACGAGATGCCCTGTTGCGCTTGTGCCAAAGCCAATGCATAGTTGCCGGGATCGACTTCAGCCCAATGCAAATAGAGCCGAGCTTTCAGTGAGTGCGCCGCCGCAATCCACTTGCTGAGGTCAGCGCCGAAAATATGGTCATTCGGTGGCAGGTAGCCTTCGCCGCTTTGCAAGTCAGTGATCGCGTTATCAAGCAGGATTTGAAGCGCATCGTATATGCTTTTCTGCGAATCAAGCTTTGGCGTTGCGATGTCATCGTTCACTGCTTCCGAATAAGGGATATCGCCCCAAACACTGGCAGAGGTACCCATCAGCAATGCTTCATGCACTTTTGCAATACCACGATACGCAATCCAGCTGTTTTCGCTTGTGACCTTGATCAGATTGCGAATATCGATTAAGCCGCCACCTGTGTAAATGTTGTTGAATTCATCATCATGATCAGATTCAGTGATGTCATATTTCGCATAGGCAACCAACTGCCGGTCTGTGCCTGCCATCTGCTGTGTCCAAACAGAGAACAGGCGCGCCAGCCCGCCTTCCTGCATAAAAAATTGTCCTACCTGAATGCCCTGAAAGAGCTGATCAGCCTGGACGTCTGTGGCCCGGTTGGGATCGTTCTGAACTTCTGGATTGTTGAGAAAATCCTGACACCCGCTCACCAGGCCGGCAATGATAAAGGCTATGGCCAGTAAGCCAATAGCGCCTTTTTTTCTTTTAAGCATGGTTTTATCTCCTCTTTAAAGCTTTCAGCAATCAGCCATCAAATTTAAGCAAGAACCTGCCGGCCAATCGCTAATAGTTGAACCGCAGCGTAAACACAAATGAGCGGGTTTGTGGATTGTTAAAATAATCAAATCCCTGAATGTTGAGTGTACCGAACAAGTTGGTTTCCGGATCGATACCGGTGTAATCGGTCCAGGTTACCAAATTGCGTCCGCTGATGCGGATATCGATATCGCTCAGGCCTGTCCACTGCTTCAGCTTTGGGTGGTCAAGCTTATAGGAGACCGAAATTTCACGCAGTTTCACATAGCTTCCATCTTCGATGGATTCCGAGCTTACACCGACAAAGCTATTGCCGAGGCCGAAACCATACCAGCTATCCTGGTCACGGATAACTTCTGTGCCTGCACCCGGCCCAACACCTGCGAACGTATATTTATCGCCGCGCTGCTCCTGCCCGCTTGCATCGATGTAATGCAAGTCGGTGTCTTTATGCGTGCCGAAATAGTAGAGCGCGCCTTTGGTGCCGTTCCACACATCACCGCCCTGCTTGATATCCAGCAAGCCGGAAATACGCAGTTTATTGAACAGGGTAAACGATGTGCGAATGCTGCCCGTCCAATCGGGATTTGGGTCTCCAATTGTGCGTTCCTGCGCATCGAGGAGTGGGAAACCGTCTTCTGCAATGTACAGATCACCGCTCGACCATTGACCTGCATACTTGGTATCGATATCGATGACCTGGCCGTTTTCAATTACAGTGTTGCCACGTCCGAACCGGACAAAATCGGTTCCGCGCAATGAACCATATGATTCACCTTCCACTGCAGCCGCGTTGCAACTCACAAATCCGCCGAGGCCAACGAATTCGGCGCCGGCAAGGCTTTTTACCATGTTATCGTTTTTGCCCCAGACAAGCCCAAGGTCCCAAGTAAAATTTCTGATACGGATCGGCTGCATGTCGATACCAATTTCCCAGCCATCGTTTTCAAGAACAGCGGCATTTTTTAGAGTTTCGCCATAGCCTGTAGACGGTGGCGTTGGCAGCGATAAAATCACGTCTTCGGTCTTTTGCAGATAGCGCGTCACATTGATACCGAAACGATTGTGGTAAAACGCAAGGTCTACACCGAATTCGGTCTCTTTCGCACGCTCCGGGTCGATGTTATTGTTGCCGCGCGAATAATCCGAAAGAAAGCCGCCATATCCAAAAGCAGTTGCGTCGAGCGCTTCACCCCAGCCTGCTCCATACGCGCCCGTGATAAAAGCAGTTATGGTCTCATACACTGCCGGTTGTCTTCCCGATTCACCATAGGCTGCACGGATCTTGCCGAAGCTCAGCCATTTGCCAAAGCCCTTAAATTGATCAAGCGCCGTGAATTCCCAGGCACCGCTGACTTTCGGGAACCAGTGCCGCTTGTCAGAGCCGCCAAAAGTAGATGAGCCGTCGTTACGAATGGCTGCGCTGACATACAACTGATCCCACATATCGACCATGATTTGGCCGAAATATGCCTCGTCCCGAATTTTCCATTCATATTCATCCGGAGACCAGGATGTGGTGTTGTCGAGTTGGTCGAATCCGAATACAGACATACCATCGCCGATTGTGGTGAAGTTGTTATATGAACGCTGATTCAGCTCCTGGCCAGCCATTACATTCAGCACCAGATTAGCTGGTGTGAAACGACGGGTTGCCGTCACTGCTAACCGACCGCTGGTTTCTTTATAGTTGAATTTCTCGCGGATAATCCGGCCTTCAGGCTTGTCCGAGCTACCAATTGGAATGACCGTGCGGCGCTCATCTTCGGAATAATCGTGCCCTAAAGTATAGCTGACATTGATCCAGTCAACCGGATCAAAATCGACTTTAATGTTGCCGAATGCACGTCCGACATCGCTTGGATTGAGGTGTTCATTCAGCACCCAGAATGGATTGTCGTAGCCGCGAGTACCACCGAGCGTTGCCCGATCGGGAAAACGGTAGGAACGATGAAATCCGTATTCATTCAAATAGATTTCATTGTTAAAATCAGGAGGTGTGCGTAGCGCACCAAGCATTAAGCCACTCACATTCGAGCCCCTTTGAATCCGGTCCATACCAACGTCGGAGAAGGCAATGTTCCCCATCAGGTTGAATTTTGAACCGATTCTTTGGGAGGCCTTTACCCGAACAGCCGTCCGATTGTAATCAGAATTATCGCTCTTCATCGTGCCATTTTGCGAGTAGCGCGACAGTGAAAGATAATAGGTTGTCGCTTCGGTTCCGCCCGACAAAGTAAGATTGTTTTCGAGGGTATGACCAGTTTCAAACAGCTCTTCGGCATGGTTGTATGCGGGTGTTGATGAAGTAAGTTTGGCACCCCAGCTCCACGGAACGTTACCAGTGTAACCGACACCATCTACACCTTGCCCGTATGTTGTTTGCAGTTCCGGCAAATTGGTTACTCTGTCGATCGTATAGGCAACTTTGTAGGATAACTGCGGACGACCGAATTTGCCGCTTTTAGTTGTGATTAACACGACGCCATTATTGGCGCGCGATCCATAAATAGCCGATGCTGCGGCACCTTTAAGGATTTCGATCGACTCGATATCTTCTGGATTAATGTCAGAAGCGCGGTTGGTCGGGGTTGTGCCGCCGTGCCCACCAGTCGAGTTGCCGCCAAAAATCATCTGGTTATTGATTGGTGTGCCATCCACTACCATCAGTGGTTGAGTACCTCCGCGAATGGTATTCACACCACGGATGCGGATATATGTTGCAGCACCAGGCTCACCGCTTGTCGAAGTAATTTCAACATTGGCGACTTTGCCATGTAGTGCCGAAACAAGGTTGCCTTCATCACTCTCGGCAATTTCCTGAGTTTTAACCTTTCCAATCGTTACACCGAGCTTTTCTTTTTCCACACCGACGCCCATGCCAGTGACGACAACCTCTTCCATTTTCAGGACGTCAACCCGCAGTTTGAAGTCTTGAACGACGTTGGCCGAGGGAGTTAGAGTGACCTGTGCGACTTCCGATCTATAGCCTATGTAGCGAACAGAAAGATCAACGCGCTGCCCTCTCACCAAATTGGATGGAACTATAAAACGGTACGTGCCATCTTTATCTGATGCCGCGCCTATTCTCAAAGATGGAATGAGAATGTTTGCGCCCGGCAAAGGCTCACCCAGTTCATCGGTCACTTTGCCGCTGATCACAACTGCCTCCTGGGAGAACGCCAATGCCGGTGCGATGACAAATGCGCAGCAGATGATTGTAGCAATAAATTTCTTTTGCATAATATCACCTTATTCATAACCGTTCACATTTTGCCACATTTCAGCGTTCTACACACTGCAGTGGCGGTTACCATGAGCAACTTGCCACTCACGCTTGAAATCGTATCAATGTTGATGTCTTTGGGTGGAAGTATACACGAATAACATGTCAGTGCATCCCTCCTTTCAGGTATGACGTTTCAGGAATGAATAATGTGAAAAGGCGAGACCAGCCTGGGTGCTGGGTACGATGTGAGGACACGGCACTCATTCAAAGCCTATCGGGAATAGCCTGAGAACCGCAGGATGGTATGTGGCTTCAGCAATTGCCGGATGGAAGTATATCGATATATCAAAAATAAAAGAGTCGGAGAAAGGAGCCGAAATTGCATTTACTCGGATTTAAATCAGGTACCGGAAGTCGATTTCCACCAAAGCAAAGCACCTTGCCATACACATCATACAATTTGGTCAAACAATTTCACATACGTGTCAAGGAAACCAACAAATCCAAATTGCGCTTACCTAACAAACCGCTTTGTTTTGCTCCTGAAATCAATGGTTCAAATAACACGTGAGTTCAAACGAAGCAAAGCAAATGAATTTTCAATTGCAATACAGTCGCTGGCCAATAAAATGACCAATTCAACATAAAAATTCATCACTCGACTGTATTCATCTTAATTCAGCATTTTTTGATGCTGCATGCTTTCGCCGAACTCACGCGATTTTAATGAGATTTGGTTCAGGGTTTTGACTGCCATTCGTGTGCCACAAATCAACCGACACAAAAAACAGATTCAAATTTATTTTTTACAGCATTTTAAGTTAAATTATTCTATTTGAGGCCGTTCAGAACCGATTCTACAAAATAAGAATAGGTGATTCATTTTCTTAAAACTGAGAATGCATTGCACCTGGACTATCCTTTAGTTACGGCGGTCCATTTCCAGACAAAGTGCTTCTGCGCCGCTTTCAAAGGCCGCCTCGTTGAGCGGAATCATCGCACACTTATTTGCGAGCGCCTGCTGGATCGCTGTGAGCAAGCTTTCTTTTGGCATCAGATCGGTAGCCGCTTGCAATGCTCCCAGTGCGACGATATTTTTCACCAGCACTTTGCCAAGATCTGCAGCAATTTGCGTGAATGGGATGCCGTAGAGCTGGACATCATCCTGCACATTTGGCACTTCCGATATCACTGTGCTATCGTAGAGAATCGTGCCGCCAGGCTGCACTGTGGGCCCGAATTTCATTAAACTGGGTGCGTTAAAAGCTACCAGAATATGGGGTGTTGGGGATGCCGGTGATAACACTTCTTCGCTGGCAATGTGTACGTCTGCGAAGGAAGTGCCTCCGCGTGATTCCGGGCCGTAGCTTGGAATATGCGTCGCATCAAAGCCTTCGTTAATGGCTGCTCGTGTGATCAGCATAGCAGCGGTTTGTGCACCATCGCCACCAGCGCCGGCAAGCTTTAAAGCGATGTCCTGTGAGTCGATTTGCTCTGGAAACGCCTGGCAAAACGTCGGCGTTTTCTTCTTATTGGCGCCAATCACTTCCATCAATTTTTGCACCGAATGATTTGGCTTTTTCATCGCAAACCATGGTTCGGTCTCCAAATCTTTCTTTACCCCTAGGGGAAAAATTGGTGTCATTTTTTCTTTGACCCACTGTTCAGCTTCTTCGGGGGTAGCCTTTAAATGTGTGGGGCATTCAGACAGCACTTCCACAAAAGCAAAACCACGCCCTTCAGCTTGCATGCGAATCGCTTTCAGAATAGCGCGCTGTGCTCTGGTGCGCTGCTTGTTGTCGTACAAGGCAACTCGCTCGACATAAACCGGCCCATCCAATTGTGCTATGAGCTCAGCCATTTTGAGCGGCTGTCCCATTTCGCGGGTGCGGCCAGCCGGCGAAGTAGCTGTCACCTGCCCGCTCAAAGTTGTCGGCGCCATTTGGCCGCCGGTCATGCCATAGATGGCATTGTTCACAAATATGACCGTCATCGGCAGACCCATTTGTGCCGCCTGCATTATCTCAGCCAGCCCAATAGAAGCAAGGTCGCCATCGCCTTGATAGCTGATCACTATCGACTCCGGATTCGCCATTTTGTGACCGATTGCGACGGCAGGCGCCCGACCGTGTGCCGCCTGGGTATTGCCGACATCGAGATAGTAGTACATGAAAACCGCGCAACCAACCGGCGATATCGCCACTGTGCGATCCTGCACTCCAAGCTCTTCGATCGATTCTGCCAGATATTTTTGCACAAGCCCATGGCCGCAGCCAGCGCAATAATGGGTAGCGTGGCCTTTCAAGCCCGCACCATGAGCATGTCGCTCGAATGTTTGATAAAATACCGTGCTCATTGCTGCACCTCCTTGGCAAGAATCTGATCGACTATCGCTTGTTTGGAGGGCAAAACTCCGCCATAGCGCTGAATGTGCTCAATCGGCAAATAGTTCATAATGCCTGCCTTGCTCATCGCCAGCCGAATTTCATCTTCTAACTGTCCGTTGCCAGCCTCAACCACCACAATTTTTCTCGCTTCCGAAATGGATTGTTCGAACGCATCGATTGGAAATGGCCAGAGTGAGATGGGCCGGAATAGCCCAACACGGATGCCGGCACGGCGCAGCTCTTCTACAGCGCCCTTTGCCATGCGGGATGGCGTGTTGGTCGCAACCAGGACAATTTCAGCATCATCGCAAAAATAGCAATCCGCGCGCTGTTCCGTGCTGATCATGCGATCGTATTTCTCCATTAAGTGCAGATTGTGCTGTTCCAAATCCTGCTCACTCAGCTCAATAGAGCAAATCAGGTTGGCGCGGTGCGCTTCATCGCCAAAGACTGCCCAGTCAGGCAACCCCGGCTTCACCATTTCTTTCGGCAGATTGACTTTGCCTGTCATCTGACCGAGATAACCATCGGCTAAAATGATGACCGGATGCCGATACTTAAAACTGAGCTGGAACGCAAGCATCGTCAACTCCAGCATCTCCTGTGGCGTCGACGGTGCCAACACGACTGCATAGGTATTGCCATGCCCCAGGCCGCGGCAGGCCAGTTTAATATCACCCTGCTCCGGCGCAATATTGCCGAGTCCCGGGCCACCTCGCATCACATTGACGAACACGCCGGGGACTTCAGCGCCAATCATGTAAGAAATGCCCTCCAGCATCAGGCTGAATCCCGGCGACGATGTAAAGGTCATGCAACGCATGCCGGCGCCACCGCAGCCATACATCATATTGACTGTCGCTACTTCGCTGACAGCCTGCACAAAGACGCCATTGAGTTCCGGCAGTATTTTCGCCATCAACTCCGCGCCTTCGGTGGAAGGTGTGATCGGATAGCCAAAAAAGTGGCGGCAGCCAGCCAAAGCAGCCCCTATTGCGGATGCATACGTACCTTTGATGATGAGCGGATTCATATCCGGTAATGGCAGGACTTCATCGGGTACACGGACCGCCTTTGACGCCGTGCTGTTTTTTTCGCCAAAAAGTGTTTTGGGATCAATCGGTTCGTGATTATCCACTTGTGGCATCAAACCATACGGCTCAGGACAAGCGCTTAGGCACAATCCGCAACCATTGCAGAGCTCCATGTCAATTTGGACGGGCATGAGCCCTGATTTTGGATTGATCGTGTCGCCAAAAGTGATGCAGTTTTTGGGGCAGGCAGTAATGCAACGGCCGCAGGCCTTGCAAAATTCAGGAAAAAGAAAGGGCTTTGGTCGCTCTTTCTGCTTTGTTGCTTTGATCATGAACATCAACTCCTTTCTTGATCACGTACGATAAGACTCAGGCAATGGGGAGCACTTCATCAGCAACCATGTCAAAAATTTTTTTGACATAAAATTTCTTCTCGACCAGTGCAAGCGCTCTACAACCTGGCCTTTCGCATCGCGTCAGAATTACAATACAACTATCTTCATTCCTTCATCATTTTCCATTTTAAATTTTTCATCTACTTTAATTGAACACCCGGCCGTGCTTGTATGCACCAACCGGCTTGGAAACGAATTTTCGGCGTAACTGGGCAATCGCCTTAATCCGGTCCTCTGCTATCCGGTTCGAAGCGATATTGGTTGGAATATCTTCCGTTTTTGCAACACGAAAAACATCCTTCAAAATGTGGTAAATATTCTCTACCTGGGTCATTGCGCGATCACGGTTGTAGCCTTCAATTTCATTCGCAACGTTAATCAAGCCACCAGCGTTAATCACATAATCTGGCGCATACAAAATGTCCTTTTCTTTCAATGCCAGATTGTGTTTTCTACCGTCCTCGAGTTGATTGTTTGCAGCACCAGCGATGATTTTGAAGTTGAATTGTGGCAAGGTGGAATCGTTCACAACGCCGCCCAATGCACAGGGGGCAAAAATTTCGGCGTCAACGGCATAGATTTCGTCCGCATGCACGGCGGTCGCTTTATATTTATCCACGACTTCTTTTACACGATTTTCGTGGAGATCGGAAACGATGAGTTTGGCGCCTTCGCGATGCAACATCTCGGCCAGGTACACGCCGACATGGCCGAGGCCCTGAATCGCTACGCGCACGCCGCGCAAGACAGATGAGCCAAAGACTTCTTCCATACAGGCCTTAATCCCATAGTGCACCCCGCGCGCTGTCACTGGAGATGGATCTCCGCTACCGTGCAGCGATTCTGAAATACCGACAACATATTGCGTCTCCGAACGCATCCACTCGACATCTCGCACACTCACACCGACATCCTCTGCAGTCACATAGCGGCCATGCAAACCTTCCACCAAGCGGCCAAATGCGCGAAACAGAATCTCATTTTTATCACGTTCAGGATCGCCGATGATGACAGCCTTGCCGCCACCGAGGTTCAGCCCCGCAACAGCAGCTTTGTACGTCATACCGCGCGACAATCGCAACACATCCCGCAGCGCTTCCTGCTCGGATTTATACGGCCACATGCGTGTGCCACCCAGCGCCGGCCCCAATGTTGTGTTGTGGATCGCAATGATAGCTTTAAGTCCGGCTTCTTTATCATAACCAAAAACAACTTGTTCGTGATTATGCTCCGTCATTCCAGTGAAAACTTCCATAAGTCCTCCTCGTGCTTGCATCAGGTCTGTCAAGACGAATTGTCCGGAAAAGCGCGGTCGACGGTTTACCACAGGAGAAGGTGGACTAAATCCAGCGTTTATCCTTCGCAAATGCGGCTAATTCATCGTGGAAATTCGGGTGCGAAATGCCAATCAGCGCTTCCACGCGTTCGCGCAGACTTTTGCCATGCAGATAAGCGATGCCAAACTCGGTCACCACATAATGCACGTCTCCTCGGCTGGTGACAACGCCAGCGCCTTCCTTCAAATGTGGTGTGATGCGTGATATTGCGCCATCTTTCGCAGTTGAAGGCAGCGCTATGATCGGCTTTCCTCCTTTTGAACGAGCCGCACCACGAATGAAATCAACCTGTCCGCCAAATCCGGAATAGATTCTATAGCCAATTGAATCGGAGCAGACTTGCCCGGTCAAGTCTACTTCCATCGCCGAGTTGATCGCAACGATACCATCGTTTTGCGCAACCATGAACGGATCGTTGCAGTAATCCACCGGGTGAAATTCGAATTGTGGATTGTTGTGCAGAAAATCGTAAAGTCGCTGGGTGCCAAGCGCAAACGTGGCGATCACTTTGCCCGCATGCAGATTCTTTTTCGAGTTGTTGACAATGCCGGACTCGATCACATCGACGATGCCTTCCGACACCATCTCTGTGTGAATACCGAGATTTTTGCGGCCTTTCAGCAACGACAGCACGGCATTGGGAATGCCACCAATGCCGAGCTGCAGCGTCGCGCCATCTCCGATCAGCGTGGTGATGTGCTCAGCGATTTTAATGTCGACATCGGTAAATGGCGGGGTAACCAATTCTGGCAGTGCATAATCCACTTCGACAATTTTATCGATACGCGAAATGTGGATGAAGCAGTCGCCAAAGGTGCGCGGCATGCGTTCGTTCACCATCGCGATCACACATTTGGCATTTTCTGCCGCAGCTTTGGAAGCGGCCGTTTCGACGCCCAGCGACAGAAAGCCGTGATCATCGGGTGGCGAGGTGTGAATGATCGCCACATCCAGTTCAACCTGTTCCCTGAACAGATCAGGAATTTGGTACAGAAAAATCGGGATATAATCTGCACGTCCCTCGTTGACTGCCCGTCGGTCGGCTGGCCCGACAAACAAGGATTTATGGCGAAAATGGCCCTCTTTTTTGGCGCGCGACAGCGGGTCTTCGCCCAGCATCAACAAATGATAGAGATCGACATTTTCCAAGTTTGCGCTCTGGTTCGCCATTTCTTCCAGCATCGGATATGGCGTTGCCGCGTTGCCAGATGTAAATATCTTATCACCACTTTTTATCAGCGCAACCGCCTCACTTGCTGTGACGCGCCGGTCCTTATATGCTTCCAAAACTCGCATTGTCTTCTAACTCCTAACCACTGAAATTTGGTTGCAAGCTGTTGCTACTTAAATTGCACTTGCATTGCAATGCCGACAAAATTGTCTTACTCTTATCCCTTGAGCAGTAAGCGCTAATACGTATTTTAAAAGTACGCAAAATACAAAGAGGGCAGAGTTTGTTTAGTTCCAAAAAATAGGGCAGTTCACAGGCAGCTTTTAGGCGACCACAACCGGCCTCAAGGCATCGTCTGCGAAGCATCAATATCATCGTTTAATAAGAAATGAGGCTTCACTGACCATCTTTGATCAATTTCTCTATAGATGGTTTTGTGTATTTGCCATCTTTTAGATACACACCATCCGCCACGCCTGAATCGCTTGCCATCACGGTTTCCAAACCGCCGTCCGATAATTGCATCACCAGCGGTGTAAGGACATTGTTGAGCGCGTACGAGGCTGTGCGTGCTACGGATGCAGTCAAGTTGGGTACGCAATAGTGTGTGACCTCGTGCTTGACAAAAAATGGCTCCGATAGCGAGGTCGGACGGCTGGTAGCCACACACCCCCCTTCATCCACCGACACATCGATAATGGCTGCGCCTTTGCGCATTTCCATAACCAACTCTTCGCTGACGATATGCGGTGTGCGCTCGCCATGCAACGAAATCGCGCCGATCAACACATCGGCGATGCGCACAAACTTTTCAACGTTATAGGGAGTGACAACTGATGTGATCACTTTTTTGCCCAAATACAAATCGATTTTGCCGAGTCGTTCGACATCTTTGTCAAGCACCAGTACGTTTGTTCCGAGCTGGGAGAACGCCCGCGCCGCATGAAAACCAACCACACCTGCTCCTAAAATGACAACTGTTGCTGGCGGAATGCCAGCCACACTGGTCAACAAAATGCCGCGTCCACCACGATGTGATTCCATCAGCCTCCCTGCAATTTGTGGCAGAAGGCAACCGGCAATCTCGCTCATCGCTTTCAGAATTGGCCGCTTGTGCGAGCGATCGCGAATCAATTCATAACCGAATGCAGCGATCTGATTTTTTTGAAGCTGCAGCAATGTCGGTTTTTGCGCCAGACCCAAATTTAAGAAGGACATCACGATATTGGATTGATCCAATAACAGACTTTCTTCTTCGGTAGGAGGCTGAACCTTCACAACGATTTCAGCACGGCGAAAAATTTCTTCATGTGAATAAAGTATTTCACCGCCAACTTTTTTAAAATCACGGTTATGAAAGCCGCTGGCATCACCCGCATGGCTTTCGATGTAAACTGTATGGCCCTTTTGCGTAAGCGCATAGACACCCACGGGGGTCAAGGCAATACGCCGCTCTTCGCTTGCGACTTCCATCGGAATCCCGATAATCATGTTTGACTCCTCAATCTAGCTTTCAGCAGATTTGCTTCTTATCGCAACCTGTGTCGACTGGTTTAGCCCACACATGGCTGATATCTTTCAAATTGCACGCTCTCACACTCGCCAAACAATTTGTTATTCTTGTATAACGCCCAACTGGAGACTGAAACGGCTTTGCAGTTGAAGCATCCGGATAAAGCGCCATATCCCGCTACTCTAAGCGCCCATGATCGAATCCAGATAAGCTTGTGCATCAACAACCGCTATGGCAGTCATGTTGACCACATCTGTTTCATCGTAATCGCCGATTTGAAGCAAATGGACCGGCTTGCGCATTCCCATCAAAATCGGACCGATCGCTTCTGCTTTTCCCAAACGCTGCATCAATTTGTAGGCGATATTACCAGCTTCGAGGTTAGGGAAAATCAGTACATTGGCGCCATCCTTACCACTTAGCGTCGAGAAGCGGTACACTTCATCCAAGATTTCAGGAACGACTGCCGTATCCGCCTGCATTTCACCATCGATGATCAAATCCGGTGCTTGTGCTTTGACAAGTTCCGTTGCACGACGCATTTTATCCGTCAACGGATGGTGGGTACTGCCAAAATTGGAGAACGACAGCATCGCAATCTTAGGTTCGAGGTCAAATCTACGCACTTCTTTGCCGCACATCATTGCAATTTCAGCAAGATCTTCTGCAGTCGGTTCAATGTTGACTGTTGTATCAGCAAAAAACAGGACCTTATCTTGCAGGGTAATGATGTACAAGCCGGCCACCTTATGGACGTCGGGGCGTGTGCCGATAATCTGCAGCGCCGGCCGGATGGTTTCTGGGTAGGTGCGGGTTAATCCTGCAACCAGGCCATCAGCATCACCGTGGTAGACCATCATCGTGCCAAAGTAATTGTTTTGCCGCATCAGCCGTAAAGCTGAGTGATGGGTAATCCCCTTGCGTTTGCGCAGGTCATAAAAAATATCGATATATTTTTGAAAATCGGCTGACTTGACAGGATCGATAATCTCGACACCCTTCTTGAGATTGAGATGCAGATTATCGATTTTCTCATTGATGACATCCTGGTTACCCAATAAGATTGGCTGTGCGATACCTTCGTCCAACACAATCTCGCATGCCTTCAAAATCGATTCATGGTCGCCTTCAGGGTAAACGATACGCATTGGCTTTTTGCGGGCTTTGTTGATCACCACACGCATAATCTCACGTGATTTGCCCAAGTGGGATTCCAGTTGTTCGCGATAAGTCGGCACATCGAGCTTCAAACGCGCCACGCCGGATTTGATCGCTGCTTCCGCAACGGCAGTTGCTTCCCATAATAGCACACGCGGATCGAATGGCTTTGGAATGATATATTCCCGGCCAAATTCGATATGCTCCTGCCGGTAAGCCTTGATGACGGAGAACGGCACCGGCTCTTTTGCCAGCGCCGCCAGCGACTTGGCAGCCGCAACTTTCATTTCTTCGTTAATCGTAGTCGCACGTACATCAAGCGCGCCGCGGAAAATAAACGGAAAGCCAAGCACATTGTTGACCTGATTCGGGTAATCGCTACGGCCGGTCGCCATAATAACATCGCTGCGCGCGGCAACGGCGTCTTCATAAGTGATTTCCGGATCAGGATTGGCCATCGCAAAAATAATCGGCTTGTCCGCCATCGACCGCACCATATCCTGCGACACCACATTGGCTTGTGACAAGCCAACAAAAACATCCGCGCCTTTCAGCGCGTCTGCCAGGGTACGCGCTTTGGTATCCACAGCGAAATATTCCTTATAGGGATTCATGCCAATCCCGCGATCCTTGTAAATTACGCCTTTGCTATCGCACATCACAATATTTTCCAATTTCGCGCCCAGCTCAATGTAAAACTTGGCGCAGGCAACGCCAGCCGCTCCAGCGCCATTAACAACAATTTTGATTGCGTCCATACGCTTGTTGGTGAGCTCGACTGCATTCAGCAATCCTGCGCCAGAAATGATGGCCGTGCCATGTTGGTCATCGTGAAAGACAGGAATGTTCATCTGTTTTTTCAATTCTTCTTCGATGCGGAAACAGTCCGGCGCCTTGATATCTTCGAGATTAATACCGCCAAAGGTGGGTTCCAGCAACTTAACGAGCTTAATGATCTCTTCCGGATCGTGTGAATCAATTTCAAGGTCAAACACATCGATATCTGCAAATCTTTTGAACAGCACGCCTTTGCCTTCCATTACCGGCTTGCCGGCAGCCGGCCCAATATCACCAAGACCCAAAACGGCAGTACCGTTACTGACAACCGCGACCAGGTTGCTTTTCGCTGTGTACAGATAAGCATCATCCGGATTTTCTGCAATTTTTCGGCAAGGCTCGGCGACGCCTGGGGTATATGCTAAGGAAAGGTCTCTTTGGGTTTGACAAGGTTTGGTTGGACTAACTTCTATTTTACCTTTTCTACCACGTGAATGGTAGTACAACGCTTCTTTAACATCAAACATCACCCTCACTCCTGGATGATTTCTGCAAACCATCCGATTAAAACGATAGCACCAAATGGAACATGAATTCTTTGCAAAACACACAAAAGTCATACCACGATTTACAGCTTGTTTTGCGAAACCGCACTACTATCTAACATACTGTTTTAAAAACATTAACAGCACAATAAAATTCAATACACCTTCACAAGATTTCTTAGATTTAAGAATTGACCTGAGAATCTTCCCATTTTGTGAAAGGAAAGACAGACCATAGAATAGAAATAGCTAAACAAAATCCGGAAGTTCAACTGAGCTTGATTTGAGGGAAGATGATAATGATCGGGAGATGGATGAAGAAAAAGCCTTGAAGGAGTTAGGCGTGCGAGCCCGGCCCATTTTGCGGCCAGGCTCGCTGCCGAAGATTTTCTATTTAAACGTGACCACGACGGTGTTGTTGATCGCACGCGCATAGTACTCTTTGCGATCGCTCAGATCAAAGACAACGCGTGTGAATGAACCTTGCGGATGGTAACCGACACGGGCGCGCAGCACCTTGCCACGGTGAAGCTCAAAATTCTTTTGAATACTCAGATCAAATATGCCGGGAAAATCGACCACCAGCCGGTTCGATAGGCCCATTTCCTTGACCTCATATTTTTCAAGCACACCATTGCCAACAATGGCAAAGGAGGTATCGCTGATCGCACGCACCGAAAAAATGGCTGATCCGGTTGGAATGCCGGGATCGTTGTTATCGGTGATAATTTCAAAATCGACGCGACGGTTGCGAGCCTGACCAGCAGCAGTACCATTGTCTGCGATAGGACGCATCTCGCCGTAGGCAATCGGCCACAAGAAACGATTTTGCTCGACAGGCCCCTTGGCTATCAGGTAGCTCATCACGCTTTCCATGCGGCGCTGGGACAGATTAATGTTATACTCTTCCGTGCCGATGCTATCGGTGTGACCCGATATCAGCAACTTTGATTCAGGGTAAGTATTGAGAATTTCCGAAATTTTGCCCATGGTTTCGTACTCGCTCGGACGAATCACGGCGCTGTCGAAGGAAAATTGGATTCGGAGAGAAACCAGGATGCGCGTGCTGTCTTCCTGATCGGGAATGACCTCGATTTTGCCGGCCGAAGTCAATGCAATTTGCTGGATGCGCTCGAGGCGGGTCGCCATCTCTTCTTCAAGCTGCTTGGTGCGCGCTTCGGCATCGCGAACGGCTGCATCCATGCGTTCTCTTGCCTCACGGGCAGCACGCAACTCTGCTTCCAGCTCTTGCTGATAGCGCGTCATTTGCTCCGTCTGATTGAGCGGTTGGACATCCTGCGCTACCCCGAAGGTGAAGGTGAAAGAGAATCGGTGCACAAAGCTGTCAAACTGATCGATCGGCGAAAAAGCGTAATCGATATCGGTACTGGAGCGGGCCAACCAGACCATTGGCACAGTAATGCCGAAGCCGGCACCCCAACGGGACGCTTCAGTGTCGTGAAATTTGTAGCCGCCACGTAACGACAACAGGCTCGAAATATTGAGCTCAGTTCCTGCATAATAACGGAAGCCATCTTCGCCGCGAATCTTGGCCGCATCGCCGGCAATATTCCATTTCAAGCTCGATCCAACCGGTACCCGGAAAGCAATTCCGCCGCGAATCGACTCCGGCAACGGCTCTTCGTTGTTGATAAACTTCATTTTGCTGAGCGTCAGGTTTTGTACGGTCGCCCCAAAAGAAATGTGCTTCATCGCAAACACAGCACCGACATCTAAACCGATGCCTGTTGAAGTGATATTGGCTAAATCCTGACGGATGATTTTGGTACCTGCACCAAATGCCAACGTTTGTCCAAACAGCTTGATGAACGCGCCATAGCCAAAGGAGAGCATCAAATCATTGCTTTCAATAATGCTGCCGGTCGGCTGAAAATTTTCGTTCAGCTCAGTCAGGTCACCTTCATTAAAATAGGTAATGCCCACGCCAAGAACACCATAGCGGAAAGGCAACGCCACTTCGAGATCGCCTTGCTGGGTGTCTTCAATCCAGTTGTGAAAATTGGCAGACAATTTGATATTGCGCAATATACCAAGTCCGCCGACGTTGTAGCGCAATAGATTGTAATCATTCGCCAAAGCGGTAAACGCCTCTCCCATAGCAACCTGGCGCGCATGCGGATTGATGCGCAAAATTGGCGCAGCGTTATTGCCAATGCCCTGCGCAAAAGTCATAGCATTGCTGAAAAGAAGGACAAAAAGGACACAGGTCGTTCTCAAACTCCGCGCAAATATCTTATTTGCCAAAATTCTCTCGTATCCTTCGTAAGAATTTCGCATACAGTTCTCTCTCATTGGATCAGGATGAATTTTCGAATCAGGACGCGTTGACCGGCGGGCTCAGTGCCGTCATCGAATTGCACATAAAACTTGGCCCAATATGTACCGCTACTGCTCAGAGCATTGTCATCCGTCTTGAGGTCCCACCATTGATTTCGGCTGGTTGATCGACTCTCTTTTTGGATGGAAATGCCGCGATCCATATCAAGCGCATTTACATCGATGGTCCGGACTTTTTCACCGGCAAGATTGTAAATTTCGATTTTTTGCAGCGCAATATCACCGGTAAACGCCTGCATACGCAATCGGAAAGTTTGGCCTGAATTGGCACGGTACGGATTCGGCGCGAAAAGAAAATCGAAAGCGCCATCTCCCAAAACAAAAATGGTTGGGTCAGTAGTATCGGGATCCATGGTATACACGGTCGTCAATGTATCGAAATCGATATAACGCGCACCTATCTGGTGATTTGGTCGTGTCTGAAGTTTTCTGTCACTGCGAATACCCACTGCACTATTGACCACCGGCACGCCAACTTCACTGGCAAATGTGCCCGTTGTGTATAAGTTCGGATTGTTTTCGTTTGGCTCTTCTGTTAGCATCACCGAGACAACATCCGTGGTGATATTGTCGAAGAATTCAGCAAAAATCGTATCCTGCGCCGCCGACAAATCACGATCAAATTCATCTGTGATGCGCAAAAAGAGCGTGTCCTTGAAGGTGATCTTCGAATCGAGAGGAATGGTGGTGCCAAGCTTTGTTTCAACAAACAGACTGCCAGCAGTAAATTGCAAAACCAACAGGGAGTCCGTAGAAAAATCCGGCACAGAGAGCGAAGTTGAATCGAGGTAATTCACAAAAAGCACATCACGATTGCGGGCTTCGACGACACCATTGTTTGGAATGACCAGCGAGCTGTCATTCTGAATGACAACCCGAATCCCGGGATCAAGTGCATACTCTCCGGTTGGCTGGCGTTTCAGGGTCACTTTTTCCAGATCATTGCTCGATGTCGTCTGCAAATTCACATCAATCAACTCATATAGGGGAATCAAGTTTTTATCATCAAGCGTGACAAATGCTATTCCGGTCCTGCCGGGACGTGACTCAGCTGCGGACTGCGTACGAAGAGATGTGATATCCTGCCCTGCAGCATTGGTGAATTTGATCTGCGAGCGCGTCGAGGTTGTTGTGTCCCACTTGATCTGCCAGTTGTCGAGTACAGGCGAAATCGAGGCATTATTTGTTTGAAATACAGCCTGTAACCGCAGTGCTTGCTTGCCCCTGAGTGCATTGATCGTGGAAAGGGTACGCAGGTTCACGCGACTTGTGTTGTTGGCCTGAAAGCTCTCGAGAATAGCATTGTTGTTTTGTGCATCGAGAATGCGTACTTCAAGCTGAATGTCATCGCGCTGTGCCGGATCGGCAGGGATATTGGTTTCGAATTGCAACTCGCCCCACGAAATTATTGTGCGGCCTGAGGTATCCTGTATCACTTCGGAAGTCGCCACACCCTCGATGTTTGGATCGAAAAAGCGGTAGGATAATTCAACGTCCGTAATCTCTGGTGTAAATAGCGGATCGTTGGTTGTCAGTTGAACGCGATATTGAAAAATCTGCTTGCCGTCGTTCAAAATATTGATGGGCGAATCATTGAGCTCATAATAAGATAAAGGGCCAGCAGGGCCTAGCCACAATGAATCCGGATTGACCAGGTCACCTGTGGAAGCAGCCGTTCGGATTTGAAAACGCAAGCCCGTACCGGCCGGTTGATTCACGCTCCAGGACAATGTATCATAGTCTACTGGCTGAGCTAAAACATTGATCTCGGAGACAAACGTTTGAGTAGAATATCCGAGTCGGATTGGTTGCAGACTTGAATTCTCCGGTGAACGTGGATCGCGGGTCACTGCAAGTGTGCGTCCCGAGCTCAATCGGTGCGCTGAACGGATTTCGCGAAGCTCACCGAGAAAGCGCCACACGATTTGGTGGTTGCGGTCGACCTCAATCAGGCGACGATTTCCTGTATCGGCAATCAACAAATTGCCATTGCTCAGTACCTGCACGTCTTCTGGTGCATTCAGGTAGGTATCATCGCCGGGTTGCGTATTCGGCTGTGGGAATTGATACAAAACGGTTGCACTATCCTGCCCAACCGGCTGTACAATGAGCACGCGGTTGTTACCCTTATCCGCAATCACAAATGTATCTTCTGAAACTTCAACATCGGCTGGCTCGCTGAGAATGCCTTGTCCCCACTCCCATTCAATCTGATAATTATCTGAAGAAGAATCAGGAATAGAAACATGCAGCAAGCGATCTTTGCCGGTGTCTGCAATCAAAATCTCAGAGGTGCCTGGCGCGGATCGTACGGACACCGCTGCTGACGGTTCGACCAGGACTGCACTGGCGGGAGCGCCGACAGGCGGGAAAAACCAAATCGTCGATTTATCATCATAGTCGAACTTGTATATGCGATGTTTGGCCTGATCTGTAACCAGCAATTTACGTGAACTTCCTTGCAAGAATGCACGTCCTGAAACCGGCGTCGTCAAAGCGCTGTCTGGATTGCCTGGACCACGAAATTCGGTAATCTCCGCGCCATCGCTGGCCCGAACGATAAAAATCCGGCGTGCAAAGGCATCTGTAATCAGATAGAGATCTTCCCTGTCGGGCAGCGGGATAAAATCCAACGGCTGTGCGGTGTTGCTGAAAACCTTATCCACACCATCCAGATGCAGAGAAAAATTATCGGGTTCAGTCGATTTTGAGCGGGTAAAATTGAGCTGGATCACATCATCAACACGCACGGCAAGTGTGCTGTCAAGGCGAGTGAATGCAGGTGTACCATCTGTCCAGATAACCTGTTGCTGCGCGAAAAGGCTCGAGAAACAGAGGTGGGCTGCTACAAACAATACGAGTGAGGGGAGCAAACTTCCTTTAAACTTGCGCGACATAAATCCCTGTCCTTCGTTGGGAATATCGATTGCCTAAAAGTAACGGCAAATATGAAAAAATAAATACCAAAAGTCAATAAAAATTAAATAAATATAATTATTTCAGACATCATCAGCAGCAGCAGCTTTTTGCAAAATTCAATGATGATTTCTGCTTTTTTCGCAAAGCGAAGAGCGATCTCCTACTGCTTATTTAATGTGAGCTCGATATAAGCAAAACTTAGGTTCTTCAGCCGGAACGCTGTCGAGGGCAGCAAGGATTTTCATTACTTCAAGCCAAAATTTCATAGTTCAACTTCGCTCACCGCGAAGGTGGTTCCCTATTCAATTGAATGCGGCTAACATCGAATTCACGTTATTTAATGCAAAAGCGCCGAATTTGGATGCCATCTCGGCTGTTTTCCAAAAATTTGTTTCAATTTATTCACTTATTGTTTGTATTTTTCTCCAAAAAGCTCTATAATTTTGCTTTCGTAGCCTACCCGGTCCGTATCGATGCCCGCTCGAAATGAAGTTGCACAGAACACTCATTGAAGCCATACAGAATTGATCTGAATTCAAAACCCAAAAACACGAATCCAAATCTCTGACAACAATCGCTAACTTCAGTCAGATCGGACACTGAAATCCATGAGCCAAAAGCCCAATTTTAAAGCAATCTGTTTTGACTGGGGCAATACCATTGAAATCGGCAAACCCCTGATCCTCGACTCAATTTGCCACTTGTGGAAACACATCGACAAAAGCATTTCCAGCGATGAAGTCCTGGCCGCTGCCCAGGATGCATGGCATGAGCTTGCCAAAATCAAGCCGAGTCGCAAAGATTTAAACGAAATGAGCGAATTCCGGCAAATGATCTATGCACGACAGGCAGAACTGATGGGCAACTACTTCGGTATCGAACCTGACTTGCCAGACTGGCCGTGGGTGGCTAATGTTTATTTCAACGAGCACTATTTCAGCAATCGCTCATGGAGCATCCCGAACTCTCATGCCAAACTGCTGCGCAAATTGCGCGCAACCAACCTGCCAATGGCTGTTATCGCCAACAATCAGGATCCCGCTGAGTTGCCCCAATTGATTTCCGACCTGGGCTTGACCGGCTTTTTCGAACACGAAATCGCCTCGTCCACTTTTGGCTTTACCAAGCCGCATCCGAAAATTTATTTGGCGGCTCTGGATTCGATGGATTTGCGTGCCGATGAAGTGCTTTACATCGGCGATGATTTTCACAACGATTACTGGGGACCAGAACAAGTCGGCATGTTTTCGGTTCTTTTCGATCCGCAAAAAATCCATTCCAAAGTTGAAGGCATCCGGCGCATCGAAAAACTTGAAAATTTGTTCGATTATTTGTACGATTAGGACATTTACCAAAGCAGTGTTCATTGAATGATCACCCCTTCAATTCAGGATGAACTCTACTTTTGCCATGACTTTTTTCACCTTCTCATCATCCCGTCCAATTATGCGATGCCTTGGCGCATTTTTATTCCAGAGCTGCCTGTTGCCGGCCATCTCCTTCCCGAGTTTTTGCCTTACATCGGCTCAATCAAATGACCTTCTTTCCGAGCAATATCAAACACTCAAAAGCCATATTCTCACTGGATCGGTTTACCAGTTGCGCGACAGTCTGACATTGAACTTGCCGGATATGCAAATCAACCTCATTTCGGGGAGATTGCAGTATTTGCAGGGCAATGACTCCACAACAGCCGGCTTCATTTTTATCGGCCAGGGGAGCGCATATTTTTCGCCACGTCACCAGGCGGAACGTCAGCAGTTGAGGCGCTACATCGACCGTGAATCGCTGCAGGCTGAATTTGACTTTCTTGTTTTCAAATATGCCGCTTCAGAAGGGCTGCCCAGGCAGCTTGAACGCCTGGATGGCATCGAACAAATCGACGAGAAGGCGGTGGAATTTGCCAGCGGTGCCGATGCAAACATGCTTGAGCGCATAGGATTTAACTTGCCATCGCGCATGTTGACCGAGTTCATTTTGCAGCCTACCGGCTTTGCAGCCTGTATTTTTCGCGACCTGCGCGAACGGCGTTCATTTCCGCCGATTTATTACTATTTTCACGATCCAGCCAGTTTCGAGCAGGTCCAACTGATGCAACACCGGCCCAAAGCGCTTGGCAAACCTTTTTACACCATTTGTCGGTACCCTCTCGGCGACTACCTCGCGGCTCAGCCGGAGGGAGACATCCGCATCAGCCAGTACAATGGCTGGATTAAAATCGACAGAAATGAGGAGATTACTGCGGATTTGGGTGTCGATATCGTGGTCGGCGACTACAAACTCCGCACGCTTTATTTTCAGCTTTCCAAGCTTTTAAAATTGCACTGGATCACCAGTTCCGACGGAGACAGCTTGCGCTTCATCCAGGAAAAAGACCAAACCGGCTTTACGCTGTTTTTGCCTGAGCACCTGACTCCTGTGGATACCTTGCGAATCAATTTTCATTACAGTGGCAGCATTCTGCAAAAGCGTGGCCCGCGAAACATATTTTTGAAGGAACCTACACTTTGGCACCCCCGATTGGGCTATTTGCGGCGGGGGCGTTATAAAATCATCTATAAGTATCCGCGGGAACTCGATCTCGTCGCCAATGGTCAACTGTTGCGCAAATGGCTGGAAGGTGAATACAAATTGTCCTATTATTTCCAGCGTGTGCCAGCCAAGGCAAGCATGTTCATGCTCGGCAAATTCCAACGCAGCCATTTCCATGGCCCCAACCGTGTGGCTATCAGCCTGTTCAGCTCATCACGGCACAGCAAAAATATTCTGGAAGCGGTCAACAAAGATATCGCTTCCAGTCTTTATCTTTTTTCGCAAAGCATCATGCCTTACGAATACAACCAGATCGCTGTCGTCGAGGCGGCAACGATTGAAAGCCAGGGCTACCCGGGATTTGTAAAGCTGTCCAATTTGGCTTTTCGAGAACAATCCGGTGGCACCCTGGCTGCAACGCGCAGCCACGAAATCGCTCATCAATGGTGGGGCAATCTGGTCGGATGGCGCTCTTATCGTGATCAATGGCTGAGCGAGAGCTTTTCTGAATATATGGGTGCGCTTTACCTCGCTTATCATTTGCCAGGGGAAAACCAGTTCCAGCAATTATTGAAAGCCTGGCGAGATGATTTGCTGGAAGGTGGCAACATCGGTGTGAGCCTCGGATTGAAACGCTTTGGCTTTTCAAAAGATGCCTTGCGAAACAGCCATGCCGAGAAAGCCGGCCCGATTTATCTGGGCATCCGGCTGGGGCAGCGAGAAAGCGCCGAGTATTATCTGCTTGTTTATGAAAAAGGCGCCTACCTGCTGCACACCCTGCGCAATTATCTGCGCGATGACCAAACTGGCAGTGACGAAAAATTTTGGCAGCTTTTGCGGAATTATGCTTCGACCTTTGCCGGTCGGGATCCCGCAACCATCGATTTCATCGAAATGGTGAGCGCGCACACAGGTGAAGACATGAACTGGTTTTTTGATCAATGGTTGCTCGGGCAGGTAATTCCAACCTACAGCTATGAGTATGACATTCGCGCGACTGCAGACGGTTATCGAATCGCTGCAAAAGTAACCGCGGAGAATGTCGATGCAGCATTTAAAAATTTCGTGCCGATCCGGATCGAATTTGACGATGGCAGTACCCGGTATGTACGAACAATTTTTCATGGCGATCACTTCTCGGCGGAGTACGGGCCATTCGAGCATCCACCAGTGCGCGTTGAGTTCAACAGCGAACATGCTGTTTTAGCCCGGGAAAAATAGTTTGCGGCAGATATTCTGACAAAGATGTAATTTTTCAAAAAAATACTTTCACTTTTCGGAAAGAACATTTAAATTGACTAAATGTATGTATCATGTTGTTCGTTAAAAGGTTCATCGGGATGAAAAGTAAGGGAGGTGGGAAGTGAGTTTTTATCATTCCGTCTCAAGAGATCCTTTGATCGCACTCTTGATCGATGAGGAAGTGCATTCCCGGCAAAGGCTCTCTCGGCTCCTGCGTGAAATTGCGCCTGAATTTACTGGAATCGCAGAAGCCAACAATGACAGTGAAGCCCTCACGAAAATCGAACGTTTTTCCCCAAATCTCATCTTTACAACCAGTTGCATCGGTTCAACCCTGCAAGAGGTCATGCTTAAAGGTCGCGCCAACACGACTCCAAAAGTCGTTGTCTGTAAAGATTCATCTGGCGCACAAAAAACCATCCAGCAATTTGGTGGTCTCTATCTCGTCAAACCTGTCGATGCACAACACCTGCGTGACGTGCTCGATGCATTGGGCAATTTATCGCCCGAGGCCAGTGGCGAGCTGGTTAAATCGCAAAAACTCAACGGCATTCACCACGAGCACTGCAATGGCAACAAAAAACCAAATGGTTCTGCTGCCACAAGCAATCCTTCCTACCTCAACCGACTGGTTGTTCGCAGGCAGGGCCGCTTCCGGCTTTTGCCCGCAGAAAAGGTGATTTGGTTCGGTACCGAATTTCGATTGGTCTATGCTCACACTGAGCTGCGTCGCTATCCGATCGACCTGGGATTGGACCAATTGGAACAGCGTCTCGATCCATCCGTTTTTGTGCGTATTCATCGCTCCGCTATTGTCAATATCAACCGAATAAAAGAAATCATTCCGCTGTCAGGCGGTCGCAGCAAAGTCCTGCTTGGCGAGCCCGAAGAACGCACACTGCCACTGAGCGCCTCACGCGCCAAAGCCATTAAGGAAATTTTGAGCAACAAGCTCGATATCAACTGATCTGTTTTGCGTGTCCCGTTTCTCAAATCGGGACTCACGCACATCAGCTGTGCTGGCAATGCAGCTGAAAGTTTTATCATCGATCCATTTTGCAGCTTTGGCAAATCAGATATTCAATCGGGGGAATTTCCCTCTCTTATCGACCACGCCTGTCGAAAGTAAAAACCATGCATTCGCCGTGGTCAGACTTCTTCACGGCTTCTCACCAAAAATTCAATTAAATTATCTAATCAAACTTTTCAAAAATGTGGCCGTAGGCCTGCCTACTTGTTCTGCATGTACTTTGCCGTTCGCTTCACATGCCATTCTTCAAGCTAATTTATCGACAATACTGACTGGAAGGAGACGAGGGTGTTTTCCAACTATTTTAAAGTGGCGATTCGCGCGTTGTTGAAACACAAAAGCTACAGCCTGATCAATATCACTGGATTAGCCGTTGGATTGACTGGCTGCGTGCTGATCTTGCTTTATGTCTTTGATGAATTGAGTTTTGACCGCTTCCACAGCAACGCCGACCGTATCTTCAGAGCAGAATACCAGCTTAGCACACCATCACGCAGCAGTGACTTAAAGGTCACGCCTTCTGTTGTCGGTCCGCTCATGCAGCGCGAAATTCCGGAGATCGAAAAAGCCGTACGTATTTACAATTATACATCATACGGCCCACTGACAGTGCGCTCAGATGAACATGTTTTTCGCGAGCGGCACTTTATGTTTGCGGATTCATCCGTATTCGAGGTCTTTAGTTTTTCGTTCATCCAGGGCGATCCGGCAACCGCGCTTAGCCGGCCCGGTACAGTGGTCATTTCCGAATCAACAGCGAAAAAATATTTCCAAAACAGTAATCCGGTCGGACGCACCATCAATATTCGTGATGCCCGGGATTATGAGATCACTGGCATCTTCAAGGATTTGCCACATAACTCGCATTTGCACATTGACTTTCTGGCCTCCTACACCAGCCTGAGCGCATCATGGGCAACGGAAGAAAGCTGGAGCCCTTCAAATTTTTTAACCTATTTCCTGCTTCACAATACCTCGCAGCGAGAAACGGTGCTGCAAAAGGCACAGGCCATTGTTGAGCGCGAAACTGGCAGACAAGCACAGGCAGGTGGTGTCACGATCAGATATCTGCTGCGCCCATTGACAGAGATTCATTTGCACTGGGAAGGCAACCGGGCTATCCTTTATATTTTTTTCAGCATCGCCGCGCTCATTTTGCTGATTGCCTGTTTCAACTACATGAATCTCGCAACGGCGCGCGCAGCGCAGCGTAATCAGGAAGTTGGTATGCGAAAAGTGCTTGGCGCCAACCGGTTTCAACTTGCCAGACAATTCTTCGGAGAATCGGCACTGATCACATTCATTGCCCTGATACTTGCCGCCGGGCTGATTTATGGCAGCCTGCCGTTCTTCAACACACTGGCAGGTAAACAACTCACTATCGACAATATCCTGACGCCCAACATTTTGTTCAGCATCTCAGGGATCGGTATCCTGGCCGCGCTCCTTGCCGGCAGCTATCCCGCACTGGTGCTTTCCAGTTTCCAACCTCTGAGTATGCTGAAATCCGGCCAGAAAACCACAGATGGCGATTCGAGACTGCGCAAAATATTGGTTGTTTGTCAGTTCGCTGTAACGATGGTGCTGCTGGTTGCGACCTCTATCGTTTTTGATCAACTGGATTTTGTGCGCACGAAAAACCTGGGATTTGAAAAAGATCAGGTTGTGGCCGTGGATGTCAACGATCGGAATACTTATCAAAATTATCCCGCCCTTAAAAAGGCGCTTTTGCAGCACAGCAATATTTTGCAAGCATCGGCTGCATCTGAGTTGCCCGGCGACATTCGTGCCGGCTATATTATCTCGGCACGTGACATTCCAGACCAGCAACCACGCACGATCGGCTATTTGACCGATGAGGATATTGTCGAAACGCTTGGGCTGAATTTGTTAGCCGGAAACGGCTTCCGCAAGCCATGGCGTGAAGACACCGAACCGGAATATCTTGTTAATGAAGCCGCTCTGCGCGCGCTCGGCTGGTCACCAGAGCAAGCCATCGGTCGCGAAATTGGCACGCGCGGCGAGCCGAATGGCCGCATCGTCGGTGTTGTGCAGGACTTTCATTTCGCCTCCCTGCACAGCGAAATCGTGCCGATGGTCATTTGGATTGAACCGCGGGCATTTGACTTTTTAATGGTCAAGATTGGCCCAGGCGACGTTACAGCAACAATCGATTATATTCAGCAAACCTGGCAGCGAATGATGCCAGCAAGCCCGCTTGAATTGACGTTTTTAGATCAAAAATTCGAAGCGCTGTATTTGGCAGATCTACGAATTGGCCACATTTTCACGGCCTTTGCAACGTTGGCACTTTTCGTGGCATGCCTCGGATTGCTCGGATTGGCCTCATTTACAGCTGAACAGCGCCGCAAGGAAATCGGGGTACGAAAGGTGCTCGGGGCTTCTGCACAGCAAGTGGTTTGGCTGCTGTCACGTGACTTCTCAAAGCTGGTGTTGTTGGCTTTTGCCGTGGCTGTGCCTTTTGCCTGGTATGCAGCCAACCGGTGGCTGCAAAGTTTCGCTTATCGCGTAGAGCCATCGTGGTCGATTTTGCTCACAGCTGGTGCAATCATCTTTTTTATTGCCCTACTCACTGTCAGCACGCAAGCATATCGCGCTGCGACACTCAATCCTATCGACTCCTTGCGCGAACAATAGCAACAGACACTTTTCTGTATTTCAGAACAGGCTCGCAAAAAATCCGGGCCTGTTCTGGTTGATACTCTCTTCAGAATTCTCGCTAAACGCTTTCCCACTAGTGCAGTCATTTTCTCCATAGCCTTTTTAAAATGGTAACACAGAACTCTTTTTAGAATGGAGGGCACTGGTGCGAACTCGATATCTTTGCTACCTTGTCATCCTGTCGCTGGCTGCCTGCGCCCAACAACAGGATTTGGAACAGGAAAGAAAAAGCCTGCTCGAAACCGACCGCAAATTTGCGCAAGCATCGATCGACAGTGGTGCAACAGCAGCATTTCATGCCTTCCTCGCTGACAGCGCAATCATGTTTCCTGCGGGAGCCAATCCCATCGCCGGCCGCGAAAGCATCCGCGAAGCGATGGCTGCCAGCCCCGGCGGACTGTTGACCTGGGAACCACAGCACGCAGAGGTTGCTGCAGCTGCGGATTTGGGCTGGACCTGGGGCACATACAAATCGCAGCTCGCAGATAAAAATGACCAAAAGCAGATCCGTTATGGCAAGTACGTGAATATCTGGCAAAAACAGCCCGATGGCACATGGCGGGTTCGCGTCGATATTGGCAATGCCAGCCCGCCGCCGCATAACGTACAATAATTCATGATATTTCAACTCGAACGGCTTCTCATGCCGATGAATAGAACGACCATGGAGAAAATCAATGACGATTTGTTGTGTATTTAGGCTACGCTTGCTTTTGTTGATTGCCGGCGTCCTAAATCTGGGCTGTCAATTCGTTGAAAGCACAGATCATCAAAAACACAATGTTGACCTTTTTCAATCGGCACCTTCAGACAGTTTGCCGGCACTTTTCGGACCGGGCTTTATTTCTACCGATCTCAGCGAACGCGACGCAGCGCTATCACCACAGGGTGATGTCTTCTATTTTACCGTGTGGACCGGAGCTTTTGGCGCGATTGCGGCGACGCATCAAACTGCGGAAGGTTGGACTGAACCTGAATTGGTGCCCTTTTCCGGCATCTACAGCGACCTCGAACCGTGCATCACCATTGATGGCATGCGCATGTATTTTGCGTCCAATCGTCCGCTAAACGGCCAGGGCGAAGCCAAAGATTACGACATTTGGTATGTCGACCGCATAGAGGATGGCTGGTCCGAGCCAGTAAATATCGGCGCACCTGTCAATACTGAAAAAAATGAGTTTTATCCGAGCATGACAGCCGATGGCATCCTGGTGGTGACCGCTCGCTATGAAGGTAGCCTGGGTGGCGAAGACTTGTTTTTTGTAAAATCTGGGGATGGCGTGTTTTTACAGCCGCAAAATCCCGGCCCGGCCATCAATTCACCGCGAGATGAGTTCAACAGCTTTATTGCTGCTGACGGTCAAATGATTCTATTTTCATCCTTTGGCCGCGAAGATGGGCTCGGCGGGGGCGATCTTTATATCAGCTTTCGCGATGAAAATGGCGACTGGCAACCAGCTAAAAATCTCGGTGAATCCATCAACTCGACATCTCTGGATTACTGCCCATCAATCTCGCCGGACGGCAAATGGCTGTTCTTCACCAGCCAGCGCCGTGCGCTGCAACCCGACAACAATGGCAAATTTACTTACGCTGAATTGGTACGCAAACTCAATGGCCCGCAAAATGGCTTCGGCGATCTCTACTGGCTCAACAGCACAATTCTGCAAAATTTTAAATAAACAAGGAGAGAGAAATTGATTTCCAAGCAACTTTTTGCACAAATTTTAATGCTGGTGCTGTTTGCCGGCGTGAGCCTGGCACAGCAAACAATCTCACAACAAGCGCAACAATATTTTAGCGATCAAGATTGGGAAAATGCCATGAAAGCGTATGAGAAGGTGGTCGCAACAGAGCCGGAGAATGGCCGGGCCTGGCTTTCGCTGGGGCTTTCATACCATAATTTGAAAGAATATGCACAGGCCATTCCTGCATTTCAAAAAGCAGATGATCTCGGTTTTGCACAACCGCAGGCACGCTTTCATGCCGCACGCTCGCTGGCGCGCCTGGGCAAACTCGACGATAGCTTCAACTGGCTCGAAAAAGCCAATGCCGCCGGCTTCGGACAGTTATCGCGACTTGATGCCAACCCGGATTTGGAAATCCTTCGCAGCGATGCCCGGTTTGCCGAAATCAAAAAAGGCACCGACCGCAATGCCCGGCCGTGCGAATACAATTCCGATTGCCGCGCTTTCGATTTTTGGATCGGTGAATGGGAAGTCTTTAATCCGAATGGCCAGAAGGTGGGAGAAAATATCATCGAAAAGAGCTTGAATGGTTGCATGCTGCTGGAAAACTGGACTTCATCAGGCGGCGGCGATGGCAAAAGCATGAATTATTGGGATCCGGCAGCGAAAAAATGGCGCCAGCTTTGGGTGGATGGCACCGGCGGCCACATGGCCTATGAAGGTGTTTTCCAGGACGGAGCCTTGCACTTTGAAGGCTATCAAATTCAGGGGAATGGCGCCAAAAGTCTCTTTAAAATGATCTTCACGCCGCAGGAAAACGGTGACGTCCGGCAATACATCGAGCAGTCTCTGGATGAAGGCAAAACCTTCAATGTCTGGTTCGATGGCATGTACAAGAAAAAAGCAATGCAGTAAATTCTGACCGAGCCTGTTTTGAACAAATTCATCCGTTTGGGAGTGTTTGTTTATCAAAGCTAAAATTGATGGATCGCATGCAAGGAGGAGCGAAATAACGATGTCGCAGAATCATGCCACACTATCGGTGGAAGCTTTTCAGCAGGAATACCTTGAGCTTCACGCCAGGCTCACCTCCTACCTGTTTCGATTGACCGCCAACCGGCAGGATGCCGAGGACCTGGCGCATGATACCTATCTGAAAGCCATAAAAAACCTGAATGGATTTGCCGGAAAAGCCAGCCTGAAAACCTGGCTTTTTGCAATTGCAACCAATCTGGCGCGCGACCATCACCGTGTTCAGCAACGCTGGAAGGAAGATACCCAAGATCGCTGCCGTGAAGACACCCAGGCTGCTCCTGAAAAGGTTGAGAAAATGCGTGCTTTTGTGGCCGAATCTCCGGCTGAACGCTACGAGTTCCATGAGCATATCGACTATTGTTTTACCTGCATCGCCAAGTCACTTGACATCGAGCAACAACTAACGGTCATCTTAAGAGAAATCTACGGCTTTAAAATTTCCGACATTATGGAAATTTTAGGACAGACTGAGGGCCGGGTAAAATACGCACTGTCGCAAGCGCGAAGCAAACTCAGTGAAATTTATCAGCGCCGCTGCGAATTGGTCAATAAAAACGGCGCTTGTTGGCAATGCGGGGAGATCAATGATTTTATCAGACCCGGCCATAGCAGCCAGCAACAATTGCATCAAATTGAAATCCGTAAACAGGCTGAGAGCGGAACAGCCAGAGAGAAATTGCTGGATTTGCGCTTCGCGCTCATCAAAAACTTCGATCCGTTCAGCGCTCCGGGTGCAGCTTTGCACGAGTATTTATTGAAATTAATGCCGGAGAGTGTGCGTTGATCCAATGGCACGTTCAGCGCTTCGTATAAAGCCGGCATCTGTCTTGATGACTCTATACGTTCCATACAAACGCCAAGGAGTATTTTATGCGAAGAAAAATGATCATTCTTTTTGGACTTGCTGTACTTATACAATGGATTGCCGACGCGCAGGCACAAGATCAGTGGAGTTGGCCTGAAAAGCCACAGAACCTGCAGATTTTGCCAAACGACTGGCCCGGCTCCAGACTGGCTCCGGTCATGCAAGGTTTTTCACGCGCGCTCGGCGTTCGTTGCTCGTATTGCCACGTTGGAGAAGAAAATCAGCCACTGAGTACTTATGATTTCGCCTCCGATGCCAATCCGAACAAAGAGCGCGCCCGTGAAATGCTGAATATGCTTGGCAGCATTAATGACCATCTTAAAAAAATCGACCCCAGCGGCCCCAAACGCGTCAACATGTGGTGCCACACCTGTCACAACGGACGTCCTCGCCCGCTCACCCTCGAAGAAGTCTTGGTCGAAACGTATCAGCTTCAAGGCCTCGACGCGGCGCTCAACCACTTTGACCAACTCAAAGAAAAATTCTACGGCCGCGGCGTGTATGATTTTGAAAATGAAAATACACTGAACTCATTCGGCTACAGCGTTCTTAATAATGGTGATGCAGCCGGCGCCATCCGCGTCTTTAAAATGAACACCGAAAAATTTCCGAAATCGGCGAACGTTTGGGATAGCCTGGCGGAAGGTTACCTGGAAGCTGGTGACAAAGACAACGCGATCAAATATTACAAAAAAGTGATCGAAATAGACCCAAACAGTCAGAACGCAAAAGAAGCGCTTAAAAAGCTGGGCCAATAGAACGTGACACGGCAGGTTATAGGGCGATGACACACCAGGCTGCAAGCTGTCAAAATGATGTAGGTTGACATGTAGCATATTCCATAAAGCCATTCGCAATGCTCAGTAGCACGCTCCGCAGGAAACAAATCTGCACGCAAACATACCGCAAGCCAATCACCGCAACGCCGTGGCATAGGTCTTTGCAGAAGTGAATGCTGGAGAATGCCCATTTCGACAGGTACTTCGCCTTCCTCGTTTAAAGCTCTTTATTGCTTTTCTTTCCTTTTCGATCAGTTCATCCGAAAAAAGGTTGCCAAACGTCTAAAGAGAAACCAGTGTGCTGGAAGCATCAATTTCCACCAAAGCTTTGGCCGGGAATCGATGCAATCATGCGCAGCGACGAACCGATCGAATTGAACGAAAAAGAAAGGCGAAATCGATGAAAGCAACAAAATGGCGAGTTATGAAATGGGTAATTGCGCCGATCAGTCTGGTGGTCCTGGCAGCCCTAACGATATTTTATGCATTTAACACTACCCCATCGGCCAGAAAGATTGCGCAACGTTTGCAGGAGCGACTGACCCGTGATCAGGAAATCGAACTGGCGCTCAGCGCAGCCCCGATCCATCTGCGCGCACAGGCAACCGTGTACGTTTTGGAAGAAGGCAAATATGTAAAAGTACGAGAAGGCAGCAACGGTTTTTCCTGTCTGGTGGTCCGCTTTGGCAATATGGTGGCTCCCTATGCCTATGATCAGGAGGGCTCGGAAACGCTGATGTTAGCGGACTTTCGTCGCGCCGAGTTGGTTGGGCAGGGCAAAACCTTGCAAGAGGCACAAAGTATTCTTGCTGGCGAATTTAAATCGGGTAAATTATCAGCTCCCCGCAGGGCTGGTGTTGCCTATATGCTGTCACCGGAATTTGTCAGGTACGATACCAAGACAGGCGAGAAAACACCTGTTTTCCCGCCCCATGTCATGTTTTATGCGCCGTATGTCAGCAATGCCGATATTGGTGCGCGGCCAGAGCATGTCGGCAGCCCCGACCATGTTTATATTCTCAACGAAGGTGGACCGGCTGCCATGTTCATCGTCGTTCCAAAATCCAATCCCGCGATGAAAGAAGATCAAACTTCGCATTAAACAGTCCACTGCTGGACGAGCGCACAAAATTTCGCACAACTAAAAAATGCGGCCGGGATTGAGAATGCCTTTCGGATCGAAAGTTTTTTTCAGAGCACGCATCATGTCGATTTCGGCAGCGGAGCGGCACCACGGCAAATAAGCCTTTTTTTCCAAGCCGATGCCGTGCTCGGCAGAAATAGAGCCGTGCCGGGCCACCAGTGGCTTGTAAACAATCTCTTCCACCCGACAACGGCTTTGCTCCTCGCTTTCCCCTGTCGAAATCATGAAATGCAGATTGCCATCGCCGAGATGGCCAAAAGTGAAGCAGCGGATCTGCGGCCATGCAGCGCGCAATGCAGCATGCACCTCTTCGACATAGCTGTGCATTTCCCGAAGTGCCAGACTGATATCGAAGATAAAAAGCGGCTCGAAACGTTGCGCTTCCGAAACGCTGTCGCGAATATCCCAAATTGCGGCGCGCTCGGCGCGGGTTTGCGCCACCACCGCATCTGCGATCAATTCTGCAGCCACGGCTTGTTCCAGCGCTGCTTCAAAACTGGCGCGATCCGCCTCAGGATGCCCGCCGTGCGATTCGACGATCAGATAAAATGGATAGCCTTGGTGTAGTGGCGGCTTGTTGCTGACAGGCGGTGTTGTCACGAATTGATAGTATTCCTGCCACATCACTTCGAAGGCAGCCAGTGAACCGCCGAGCGCCGCATCCATCGTTTTCAGCAGGCTTAGTATATCGTCAAATCGATTGACGGCAATCAAGGCCGTGTTGTGGCTGCGAGGCCGTTCGCGCAAACGCAGCACCGCGCGCGTCACCACGCCCAAAGTGCCTTCACTACCGATAAACAGGTGCTTGAGATCGTAGCCAGCATTATTTTTAATCATAGTGTTCATCATCGGCACGGTGGCGCCATCAGCCAGCACCACCTCCAAGCCCAGCACCAAATCGCGGGTCATGCCGTAGCGGATAACGTGGTTACCACCTGCGTTGGTCGCAACATTGCCGCCGATGGTACAGGAGCCGCGCGCTCCAAGATCGAGCGCAAACAGCAGCCCGGCCTTCTCAACGCTTTCCTGCACCTTCTGCAACATCACGCCTGCCTGCACCGTTGCCGTGCGCCCGACAGGATCGATCTGTTCGATAGCATTCATCAGTTCTAGAGACAGCACCACATCATCGATAGTGGCGTGCGCCCCGCCCACCAATCCGGTCAATCCACCATGTGTCACAACGCGTTGCCCGGCCGCATGGCATAGTCTGAGTACTGCCGCAACCTCTTCCGTCGTGCGCGGCCGTATCAGCGCCTGGGCTTGTATTGGACCGCTATGCTCCCAGCCTCCGGAGCGACCGCGCAAGGCATCGCCGGTCAAGATGCAAGTTTCAGGCAAAATTTCGCGAAACTGTTCGATGAGATTTTTCATACCGCGCCACCCGGGAATTGTGGTGCCGCCAGCACGCCGCGCGCCTGAGCGGTGTGACGTTCGCTATGGGTCACCAGCACATTGAAACAATCACCCAGCCGGAATCGAATCAGGCGAGTCACCGGCGAGGTTACTTTGATGCGATTCAAATCCGCTCCATCTGCATGCTGCAGCAGTTGCAGTACTTGCTGCAAATTGCGCTCGAAATCGTTCAAAATCGTCTTGGTCACTTCACTTTGCGCAGGCAGAAAAATGTCCGGGGACTTCAGCTTCCTTTTTGGATTGGGCTTCATCGAGTTCACAAAAAAGTTGCCAAACAAACCGGAGCGGAAGGGTTTGCTGCGAACCTGGTTTTTGTCGCGCCAGCCAGAGATCATCGGCTTCAACATCTCAAAATACTGCCTGTTGGTGGTGATAATGTGGTCCAGGCACTGGCCGATGCTCCAGGTATTATCGGCAGGCTTGAAATTCAGCTGTTGGTTGTCAAGTTTGGAAAAATGCGCGCTGGCTTCAGTTGCAATGATCTGAACGCGCTCAGCCAACGCTCGCAAGAACAGATCATCAAAGTCGTTTTTTTGCATATATTGCTCTTCTGTTTTGACAATGCTATTTTCTGCGAATCCCTACAAATAAACTCGAATGGCGCTTATCGGAGCATACACCACATGACAAGTTGAAAAGGCTTAAAGTGACGCATCTTTTACTTTACTCGCGCCATAGCGATCTTTTTTCTGCGGGATTCGGGTCAGTTTTGATTCGTGAAAATTTGTTTTATTCGCAGCAAACGAAGCAATCTCGCCAATTTCAAAAATTATTGGTTATCCGCCGCCCAGTCCGGCTGCCTGCACTCGCACAATTGCCGCATGTACGCAACCAAATCCCAAATCTGTTGGCGCGATAGCATCTCGCCAAATCCTGGCATGAGATGGCTCTTCCCCAAAATCAAACCACCGACATAGATGCCGTCAAACAGCGTGTCATCAACACGACCAGACATATAGTTTGTATCTGCATGGTTCGTTGGTGCGGTAGGCATAAAGGCTGCATTCACGCCATCCCCCTTGCCGTCCAGTCCATGACAAATCGCGCAGTTTTGCTGGTAAAGTGCAACAACACCCGATTGCTGCTGTGCAAAAAACGGTGGGCTGTCGGTCAGCGATGGCTGAGCAACCGGTTGCGCAGGCACATCCTGTTGCACCAAATAATTTGCGATCAACTCACGCGTCTTGGCAGGCATGGCAATGCGCGGCATGATCGTGTGCGGCACGGTTGCCCGCGGCTGGTCAATGATTTGAAACACAAATTCAGGCTGCAAGCGTGCTTTGAGCCCGGACAAATCTGGGCCGATGATGCCGCCTTTTTCGCCGAGCCGATGGCAGCCCAGACACGACAGCCGGCTTTCCAGAAGGGCACGCGCCTTGTTCATCGAAAACACCGACAGCTTTCTCGCTTCGATGGCATGCGGCTTTGCCGGGCGCTTTGTTTTGTTCATCAGCGCTTCGGTCAGGTCGGATACTTCCGCGGAGGTGAGTCTGAAATCCGGCATGCGGCTGCCGCTGCCCGGATAGAATCCGAGTGGACGCAAGGTTTTGATTTGTAGCAAATACTGGCTGAGCCATTCGCGTTGCACCCGGATTCCCTCCCCGCTTAAATCCGGTGCATTTTTATCCCAAACAGGTTGCAGGGGCGCAAAGCGGTGGCAGGCTATGCAATTTTGTGACAGAAAGATTTTTTGGCCATCTGCAGCCGAAATATCAGGGTAATCCACCTTGGCACGCTCAAATTGCTGCTGCAACGTATTGCGCTCATCGGCACCGCGCTCGAACAGGTACGCGGCAATCTTTTTCAATTTCGCCCCAGCAAATTGTACGGCTGGCTGATAGCTGTCGCTCGCTGCATCATACAGAAAAAGCGGACTCGGCATGCGCGTTTCTGGCACACCAAATACCTGGGGCGAAACGATATACTTCTGTGCCCAGTCCAGATTGAGCCGGTAGCCGATCTTTGCCAATTCCAAAGCCTTGGTTTCTCCTTGACCATCCAGCTTATGGCATTGCAGGCAGGTACTCTCATGGATCAGAGTCCGCGCCTCAGTGGAAATGACAGCATTGGATTCCTGCAGCAGTTCAGAGATCGTTTCGATTTGAGCTGCATTTTCGGGCAAGCTTATTTGTTGGCTTAAAAACAGCGCCACAGCCAGGGCTTCCTGCTCACTGAAGCGAAAATCCGGCATCCGTTCATGTTCCAGATAAAAGCGCACCGGTTCAGGTTGCTGCAAAAAGGAAAACAGGTAGGCGGGATTGTATTTTTCTCCTGCAAAGGTGAGATCAGGTGCTTTACTGCGCAAATCATCGTTTTTTGCGATACCATCGTGGCAATTGCCGCACCCGATGGCCACGAGCAGGCTGTCTCCCACATCCTGAGCCTGCAGCGCCTGTGGGCTTGCGGGCAAAAAACAGAGCACACATGCTGCAAAAGTTAGTAATTTTTCGATTATGCTCTTCACCTGTTGCTGCTCTTTCAAAAACATGTATTCAGTCCAGCTCAAAATTTACTGCACAAAAACCGGCTGCGTCCAGGCGAATGCACCACCGGAGTTCGTGACCTTGGCGCGCACATATTTTTCACCGCCGCGCAGCACATAAATGGCCGGATTTTCGGTCGTGCGCAACAAAACATCACCACCGGCACCCATGAATTCGGTGGTGAACCTAAAATCTTGATCCTGACGAATCCGGAGTTCCACCCGCGAAGGTTCCACGATCATATCATCCAGGGCGACACCGGTACTGGCATAAAATAGCCCCTTCTCCAGATTTTCAATGATCTCTGCCGGAGAGAATGTGCGTGCCCGAACCACGACCCAGCCTCGTCCCGGGTTGGAACGGTTAGCTGCAAATTCGCCCTGGAAATGGTGAGCATCATCGACAGCGATGCCATAAATGTGCTTTCCGGCAGTCAGCAGGTGATCCCAGACGTCTTCCATGCCGGGAAAGCCGCCTCCACCCCAATTGTGCACGGTCGGATGGCCGTTGTAGATTTCCAGCAGTTTATCATTTTTGAGTTGCAGCAACGCACGGTGGTCAAATGCCCAGCGAAAGTTGGGATGATTGATGTGTGGCGCGCCATCGGCGTCACGAATGGCATCGATATTTTTCTGCAGCGTGCCGACCAGCGTGCTGTCTTTTTGTGGTTGCACCAGACGGGAAACGTTCAAACCGTTGACATGCACCGGTTTTTTCTCAAAACCGGAGGTGACTTCTTCGCCTGCAATCAGCATGAAACTGGAATCGGCGAGATAGGCATAGGCAGCGGGATCGGTCAAAAAATTGTGATCAGACAGCACCAAAAAATTGTAGCCGTGATTTTTATACCATGAAGCCACGTACTCGGGCGGCGAATCGCCATCACTGTTGGTGGTGTGCGTATGTGTGTTGCCTTTGTACCACTGCATCCCAGCCGTGTCCTGCGCTTCAAATGTGCCGGATTCTTTGCACCCAAACAATGCGATGAAAGCCGCGCTTGCCACGAACAAGATAAGTCGATTTTGGAATCGAAAACGAGTCATTTCAACATTCCGTTTTAATATTTCATAAACCACAGGTAGGTGCGATCCGGCGAATAAGCCCAAAGTGTAAAACAATCTTCTATTTTTTGTACAGACCGGCCATATCCCACTTGCGAATCACTTCGTCTACCAGCACAAATATTTTTTCATTGACCTTCTTATAGTATTCATCGGCCTTGGCTTTGTCAAATGTCGGGTAGCCCTGCCCGGGCTCGTACAAACCTATCGATGATGGGAATGGCGTAGCTGACCAGGTCTTGGCTTTTGGGTAAGCCGTTGCCATCTCTTTGTTATAGCGCTCCGGATGCACATGCTCCGGCACGATGTGCTGCACATAGGCGGTTTCATTGTTGCCGGCGTGTCCACCGTTTTCACCGAACACATCGAACACCACTTCTGAAGCAACGCTCCACCAATTGATGACCAGTGTGCGCACCCGGTGTGTGCCGGATACTTCACCAGCCACCGTTTGCAAAATTTCGGTCTGCGGGCCGCCGTGGCCGTTCACGATGATGATATTGAGAAAGCCATTCTCTGCCAGGCCGGTTAAAATATCGTGAATAAACAACCGGTAACCCTCCTCGCTGATCGCAAAAGCTCCGGGATAGCCGCGCAGGCTTCCGGTGACGCCATAATTGAGCGTCGGTGCGATCATGGCATTGAGTCTCGGCGCCAGCTCACGCGCCATCGCTTCAGGTGCGAGATTGTCGGAACCGTTGGGTAGCACACCGTGCGGCTCGAGCGTGCCAGCCGGCAGCAGCACCGTTTGGATCTTTGCAGGCACAACCTCCTGAAATTCCAGCCAACCGATCAAGTTCATCTCGCGTGTTGTCGGAGAGCTGGCAGTCTGCGCCAGCACCGAGGACAACGGCAATAAAATCAAACCGAGCATCACACTTTTTTTCATGGTATTCAAGCATCCTGAAATGGGAGATTCTGATAAAATTGAGGCCAATATAGCAGATTCTGGCAGGATTCAAAAAGATAAAGTCCGAACAAAAAACGCGAAGCAGCAAGCAGTCACTTCGCGCTTTCCGCAAAATAAAATCAGGGCGCACTTACGGTTTAAAATCAACTTCCGGGGTGACACGCTGGGCGAAGGCCGCCAGCAATTTGGCGGTATTTTTGACGTCTTCGAGCGACACCACCTCACTGGGAGTGTGCATATAACGCAACGGGATGCTCACCAGGCCGGTCGCAACGCCGCCTCGGCTGAGCTGAATCGCATTGGCATCGGTGCCGGTGCCTCCGGCGATCGCTTCAATCTGGAACGGAATCTTTTCTGCATTTGCTGCATCCATCAGCAATTCAACCACTTTGGGATTGGCATTTGCGCCGCGCAAGATCACCGGGCCACCGCCAAGCTTGATTTCACCATCACGCCGAACATTGATTTCCGGCGAATCCGTAGCGTGGGTCACATCGACTGCAACGCCAACCTGCGGGTCGACAGCATAGCCACTGGTGCGGGCGCCCCGCAAGCCGACCTCTTCCTGCACAGTCGCGACACTGTGCACCGCGCATGCCAGCTTTTTGCCCTTTAACAGACGCAGCGCTTCGATCACGGCAAATGCGCCGACTTTGTCATCAAAACCGCGTGAGGTGGCAATGCTTTCATTGATTTCCTGGAAGCCTGTGTCGTACACAATCGGATCGCCGATGGTCACCAGCTTTTCCACTTGTTCTTTGCTTGACACGCCGATATCAATCCACAGATTTTCGATTTCAGGCACTTTTTTGCGATCTTCCGGCGTCATCAAATGGATGGCTTTTTTGCCGGTCACGCCGGTAACCGTGCCCTTGGCGGAGTGGATGATGACACGGCGGCCGGGAATGATGCCTTTATCGTGGCCACCTACCGTATCGAAATACAGGAAGCCTTTTTCGTCAATATACTTGACGATGAAGCCCAGCTCATCGCAGTGCCCCGCGAACATCAGGCGCGGCGTGCCTTTCGGATTCAGCACAGCAAAGCTGTTGCCGTGGAAATCACTCTCGAGCTGATCGCTGTGCTTTTCAGCATAGGTGCGCCAAACACGCTGGGCAGGCTGCTCATAGCCGGATGGGCTTGGTGCAGCAATCAATTCTTTTAAAAATTCAAGTGAAGCTTTGCGCATGGATGCACTCCTTTTTGCGAAATGGAAAGAAGGATGCTGATGAACGAAATCCCGTTTCACCCGCATTGTAAATTGTGAGATGGATGAAAAAAATCAAACCCAATTTTTGTCGCAAAATTCAATCACAAAAAGTACAAAATAGATGCAGCAAAGTCAACGGCTTACAGAGAAAAAATTGTTGCGACTCAATTGTGAATTGAGTAAAATCAGCTATTTCCTACTATTCAATTGATTTATTCAAAAGGACACATCGTGAAGTTGGAATCACTCGGTTGGGATTCATTTTTTGCGAATCATTTCACGCCTTTTCAGGAAAAAGGCTTGCATCCCGCACGCGTCGCGCTTGAACACAAAAATGCCTATCTTACCTATTCCGCATTCGGTGAGCTTACTGCCGAACTGACTGGCAAAATGCGCTATCAGGCACTCCATCGCGAAGATTTGCCGGCGGTTGGGGATTGGGTCGCGATCCAGCACCTCGAAGATGAGAGCCGGGCGGTGATTCATGGTGTGCTGCCGCGCAAAAGCAAATTTATCCGGAAAGCCGCAGGTGAAATTATCGAAATCCAGATACTGGCCAGCAACATCGAAACGGCATTTCTGGTCAGTGGTCTCGATCATGATTTTAATCCGAGACGCCTCGAGCGGTTCCTCACGCTGACCTGGGACAGTGGCGCATCGCCGGTCATTCTGCTCAACAAAACCGACATCTGTGACGATCTCGAGGCCAAAATGGCCAAAATCGAAGAGATTGCCATCAATGCGCCAATTATCCCCTTGAGTGCGGAGAATGACGAAGATCTCTCTGCGTTATCGGAATTCCTGCAAAATGGTGAAACGGTGGTGCTGCTCGGCTCTTCCGGAGTCGGCAAGTCCACGATTATCAACAGGCTGCTCGGCAAGAATGTGCAAGCTGTGCAGGAAGTGCGTGAAGACGACAGCCGGGGACGCCACACCACCACCCACCGCGAACTTTTCGTTCTCGACAACGGTGCAATGATCATCGACACACCCGGGCTGCGGGAAATCCAGCTTTGGGACAGCGGCGATGGTCTGCAAGAGACATTCGAAGATGTCGAAGAGCTGGCTGCCAATTGCCGATTTCGCGATTGCAAGCACCAAAATGAGCCAGGCTGCGAAGTAAAAAAAGCCTTGCTGAACGGGGAATTGTCGCGCGAGCGCTACGAAAGCTACCAAAAGCTACAAAAAGAATTGGCGTATATCGACCGATTGCAAGACCAGCGTGAAGCCCTGGAGGAGAAACGGCGCGCCAAAATTATGTCGAAAACCATCAATCGCATGTATAAAGATCGTGACTGACCATACCGAAGCGAGCGCTGCAATCCATTTCTTGATGAAAAAGCATCAATTGCTGCAGTTGACCGATTTCGTTTGGAATTCCGCTCCTTCTTTTTAACCTAAAGCGGCGCTCAAATCGGCCATCATTGTTCACAACTCCAAACAATGCTGGTTGATTCGAGCGCTGGCGAGAATCCGCACTCACCAAAATCTGCAATCTCAGCACTCCCGAAGAATTCGCAGGCACTGCCATCGCAAAATGGAATCGGGACGAAACCGGAAAGGAAGCGAAAAATGCAACTCCACCCCGGACATTGTGTCGCAATTTTTGGCGGCGCTGTGGCTGGCGCGGAAGCGGCCGGCCTGTTGTCACAGCAGGGCATCTATACCGTTATTTTTGAGCAAAACGCTCTGCCCTATGGCAAGATCGAAGATGGCTTGCCGAAATGGCATGTCAAGCTGCGCGACAAGGAAGAGCAAAAAATTGATGAAAAGCTCCGAAATCCGTATGTGCAGTTTGTGCCGAACACCAAGCTCGGTGACGACATCGACTTCGAAACGATCATCAAAAAATGGGGCTTCAGCGCAGTGCTGCTGGCGATCGGCGCCTGGCGCGACCGGCCGCTGCCCGTTGAAGGTATCGATGCCTATGTCGGCAAGGGCCTCTATTACCAAAATCCATTTATTTATTGGTTCAACCACTACCACGAGCCCAATTTTAGCGGCGAGACCTTTGAGGTGCACGACGGCACGGTGGTCATCGGTGGCGGACTGGCATCGATCGATGTCATCAAGGCGTTGATGATCATCACGGTCGGACGTGCTCTGCGCGAACGCGGGCATAAAGTCGATTTCTTCGAGCTCGAAAAGCGCGGTCCCGCGCGTATTTTGGATGAGTTGCATCTTACGATGGACGACCTCGGGCTGAAAGGTTGCTCATTGTACTACCGCCGCACCGCGATCAATATGCCGCTCACGCCGATTCCAGAGGACGCAGACGAACGCCGTTTGCAAAAAGCCTATGAAGTGCGCGAGCGCATGATGAAAAAACTGCAGGATGAATTCTTATTCCAATTTCATGAATGCCACTCACCCGTGGACAAAATTTTGGAAGGCGAGCGGCTCGCCGGACTGGTTTTTCAAAAAAATGAAGTCGTGGATGGGCGGCCCAGGCCCATTCCGGGTGCATTTATCGAAGTGCGCACACCATTGGTTATTTCATCGATTGGCAGCATACCGGAACTGGTGCCCGGCATTCCCGTCAAAGGCAACGTCTTTAACTTCACCGACGAATCGACAGGCCAAATCCAGGGCTACCCGAATGTGTTCGCGCTCGGCAACACCGTTACCGGCCGCGGCAACATCAAAGACTCGCGGCAGCACGGCGGCCTGGTTGGCCAGCACGTGCTCACGGATTTTTTAGCCTGGAAAGAGGCTTACCACCGCGCGCTCGCCGACGAAAAGGCTGAAAAGCTTTCCGAGCAAGTGACCGCCATCAATTCGGCGCTGGACGCTCAGAAGCTGCTGAGCAGCGAACAAATCAGCGCCATTTTTGATCGGGCAAAGGCGCGGCAAAAACAAGTTGGTTTTGATGGGGATTATGAGAAATGGCGGCAAAAGCACTTGCCTGTCAGGTTGGAAAACATGGGTGAGAATCAACCGATTTGATGCCATGCACACCGGAAACGGCCTTGTGACGGAAATACGGAAAAAGGTAGAGGTTGGTCCAAAGCACGCTATTATGAATCGGTTTGTTCGTACGTAGGGGCATGGAGCGCCGCCATACCCCTGCTGCGTATTGTGCTACTATTCCAACATCATCTGCTTTTTACTGGGCACTATTTCCTGATTTCGGCTGTGCCGGAAGCTGTGCTGATTTCGATCATCGGGCCATCGCCTTTTTGCGCTGTTTTTACCATGTATTCGGAATTGCCGCGATAAATCGTCTCTTCTTTATCAAAATCAAACGGCGCCCGAATTCTACCGTCACGCAATTTGGCGGTCATTTCGATAAAGCCTTTGATTGGCGTGCCACCGAAGTCCAGCACGGCATCGCCAGATGCCGATGACAGCTTCACATCGTGCTCCAGTGCTTTTGCCAGTCCGACCTCCACATTGCCGGAAGCGGCGCTGAAGGAACTGCGGTTCTCGATCACAATGTCTGTTGCGTCGACATTGCCGCTGGCGCAGCTCATGCTCATTTCGCCGCTGGCTTTGCGTGCGCGGATGTTTCCGGAAGCTGTGCTGAAACTCAGTTCACCTTTGAGATTTTCCGCATAAATACTACCGCTGGCTGTACTCGATTTAACGTAGCCTGAGATATCGCTGAGCTCGATCTCGCCGGAAGCTGTACTCGCTTTGAGTTTACCTGTGCTGCCGGTAATCCGGACATTGCCGCTGGCTGTGCTGGTGCGCACATCGCCGCCCACATCGCGCAGAGTGAGGTTGCCGGAGGCGCTCGAAGCGCTCACTTCGCTTTTCAGACCGGTCGCTTCCAGATCGCCGGAAGCCGTGCTGAAATCGATCAGGACTTCCGCTGGCACAACCAGGTGCCAACTCGACCTGCCGCTGTGGCGTCCCCTGCGCGAAATAAAATTTTCATCCAAATACAGGCGGCTGCCGCGCATTTCCATTTCAGCCTGAAATTCATCGTTTGAGTACGTATAACTCACCTTTACCTGTACTTCGCTGCCGCTGCCCTTTTCGATGATGCAGTCTCCGCTCACCGTTTTAATTTTAATGCTCTTGACATCTTTGAAAGATTTGGAAATTTCCTGTCCAAAAGCCGGTCCAGCGATCAGAACGCAAGCCAAAAGAAACGCCATTTGCTTCATCAAGGATTTCATGGATTGGACTCCCTTTGTTCAACTTTGCCACTTACTTTCGCACGATTGTGCCTGCTTTTGCAGATGTAGACAGTCGAAACCGGAAAGGGTTTGCATTGCGCTGCAATTGCCGTATATTTGCGAGGCATTTGTGTGTTCGCCAATATGGAAGCGCTAACGAAGGAGATTGCGTGTCGCGGGAAAACATCACAGTCATCTTGATCGCCCAAAATGAAGCAAAGCACATGCGCGACTGTCTTCAGTCGGTGGAGTGGGCAGATGAAATCGTTGTGGTTGACGGTGGCAGCGGTGATGCGACGGTGGACATTGCACGTGAGTTCACCGAGCTGATTTACATCAATCCCTGGCCCGGCTTTGCCGCGCAAAAGCGCTTTGCATTGCAAAAAGCCACCCAGCCCTGGGTGCTCAGCATCGATGCCGATGAGCGCGTGCCGGATGCTCTGCGCGATGAAATCCTGGCGCTGCTCAGCAAGCCGGACAGTTCCGCGAATGGCTATTACATCCCTCGGCTCAGCACCTTTCTCGGCAAATTCATTTACCATTCCGGTTGGTATCCGGGCTATCAGCTCCGGCTTTTCAAACGCCACCATACCGATCTCATCGATGCGGCTGTGCATGAAGGCTTTCAAGTGCAGGGCCCGCTGTCGCATTTGCAAAACCATTTTCTGCATTATACGCACGATACATTGCAGCAGAGCTTTGCGCGTTTGAATCGCTATTCCACACTGGAAGCTGGCGACCGCCTTGGACGCAAAAAAGTGCGCTGGTGGGATTTTCTCACCCACCCGATGTCGGCATTCTTCAACAAATTCATCGCCCTAAAAGGCTATCGCGACGGCATGCACGGCTTCGTGCTGGCCGCCGTCACCGCCATGGTCAAAATGGCGCTGTACATGAAAATCTGGGAATTGCAGCAGCGGGAAGATTAACTTTTTACAGGATTTGCAGGATCGACAGGATACTCAGTCTTTGCACGTTGTGCGAATTATTTTTGCATCGAGCGTCGTTTTGCAGCCTTTTGTTTTACATAGCCATAAAGGTATGTCATTCAGGAGGAATCTACTTTGTATCAAGGTAAATCCACGCTCACAGTTTGGTCATTTGGTCAGAAAAGATGCTTCCAGCATGACAATTTGGGCCATTTTGTCTGCATCAAGGGCTTAATAAATTCGCACAAAGGGTTAGTCTTTTCGCGAGAGCACTTGCTTTGATACGGCAAATCCCGTCGATCCCGTCAATTTTAGCTCTTCTTTTGTCGCAGCAACATGCGCATGGATTTTAATGCGACTTCCTCAGCGCCCGGCGGATCGTAGTTCGAGAGCACGATCACGGTGTAGCCGCTCTCAAAGTCCGCTTCGAGGGCCGCGTTGATGCCCACCGGCGCGCCGCCTGCAATGCCGATCCCCGACGGCCTGCTCTCCCCACTGCCATCATCTTCGAATCTGCCCAAAGCCAGGTTGGTGTATTTCTCACCCGCCAGGGTATTGTTTTTCAAGGCTTCGATATACCGATTCAAATCGCCGAGGGTGGAGAAACCACCTCCTGCCGGTGAACCTTTGACCGAGTGCAAAAACAGATTGTTTTGTAACACTTTTGCTTTGTATGGTTTCTTCGAGCGATTTTGGGTATATCCACGCGCCAGGTTTGGGACAATTTGATCGAGTTCATACGCGTCGGTGTTATGCATGCCGGCGGGTTGATAAACACGCTCGCGGATGTAGTCATAGTAACTTTGTCCGGTCACCTTTTCGATGATCGCGCCCAGCACCACATAACCGGAATTGCTGTATTGTCTGCGCGTGCCCGGCTCAAAATCAAGCGGGACTTTTTTGATGATGCTGATCAGATCTTCGACGGTTTTGATCGTCGCCCATTTCGCCTGCCATTCATCGTTCCAGTACGAACCCATGCCAGAGCGCATGGTCAGCAGGTGCCAGATGGTGACTTTTTCAGCAATCTGTTTCGGAAAGTCAGGACGATATTTGCTTAAAGGATCATCGAGCGCAATTTTTCCGGCTTCGAGCAACTGCGCGATCGCCATTTGGGTAAAAGATTTATTGATCGAGCCGATATTGAATTTGGTGTCAATCTTGTTGGGTACACTGAATTCCTTGCTGGCCATGCCGTAGGCTTGTTGCAAAAGCGGCTGACCATTTTGGGCGATCAAGATGGCGCCGGAAAAAGCGTCATTCTCGGCCCGTTGCGTCAAGTCTTGCTGTACATATTCGAGAATTTGTGTTTCTGTCATTGCTGGTAGCGGCGGCTCGCCACTCGGTTCTTCGGCCATGTCAACGCCGAGGCTGACCAGCTTATGTGGTGGCTCCGGCGCAACCGCCAGCTCAAAGCGACGCCAGGCATCACGATTTTTACTCTTCACCACTGCGACGAACTCATATTCCGTCGCTTGCTCGATCGACTTGTCCGTGACTGCAAATCCACCGTGCATGCGCTGCATTTGCCCGAAAAAATCGAGGTGATCCTGCATTGTAAATCGTTCGAAGAGTCGCTCGGCAAAATAAGTTCGTATATATTTTTCATGCTCGCCCGTTTCTATAGCTTGCAACATCGCCGCGAACGCCTTGCCGACTGGTGAATCGGGTAATGCAACAGCCTGTTCCTGCGCCGGCGCATTCGCTGTCCCCAACAGCACGATCATCAAAACTGCCCTGCGAATGTTCATTTTCATCGGTCGTCTCCATTTCTAACTTTGCTCTATTCTCGTTGCTCGACGCGCTCCTGCTCGATCAGGAACCGTTCAACTTGCTGTCCGCCAGCCGGTCGCTTTCGCTCGCCTTGCTGCGGTTGTGCCGTCAAACCGAATCGCTGCGGATCAAACAGTGCTGGCGAATAATCGATAAGCGCGTCTTCGAGAATGGTTTTGTGGGCGCGAAAAGCTTCTCTGCCCTCTTCATATACTGTCAAATCAATGCTGTGAATACGTGCTGTCTCTTTGAACACAGCGATTTTTTCGATCACTTCGGTCTCTTTGACCTGCAACTGGCCGCGAATTTTTCGGCGTGCAAAATAGGCTTCAGCAGCAGCCGGAGAAAGCTCAACATCACGCAGCGCATTCAGCATCTCCTGCACATCATCAAGTTGTTGGCGCGAAAAGATCAGCTTGAATGAAAAAGCGCCATGCGCTGCCCGCCGCTCCAGAATCTCCAGTTTTTGTCCACTGGCGCTGTCAATTGCCGACTCGATATGGCGCACATTCTCGCTGCTTCGCAAACTGGCCACGACTTGCGCCGGGGTCTGCTGCTCGAATTCAGTACGATCAAAGGTATCAGACATGATCATTGCCTGGACCAGATCGCCACGCTGCCCGGACTCAGGTACAGGCAAAAATACGACGTTAATATTTTCGCGTGCGTCCTGCTGCTGTTTTGCTGTGGATGTTTCATCGGGTTTGGCGTCAAACACATTCATATCATAGTGCAATTCAAGCATGCTATTCGGCAGCGCATAGCGCGCGCTACTGTCGGCGATCAGGTGCGCCAGCACTTTTCCAGTGTTCGGGTCCCGGTACAGAAAGCGCGCTTTGCGGCTCTGGTGATAAATCCAGGAGCGACGTTCGACAGCTTCTTGCAGTGGCGAGCGGTACAGTATGCGTAAAAAATGCACCTGACTTGCGACATCCCGCTGCGTGTAAGCCTGCTGCATATTCTCGATCAGGTCGCGGGCAAGGGTGTGCTGCGGTTGCAGATCGAGCAGAACCAGCAGCAGGGCAACGCTCACAATCGCCATCAATCCAAAAGCAAAACGCATCTTTGACTTTGAAGCGTTTGCTTGTGCGTTGCGGAATCGGGACTGTTGCAGCAGTTCACGGCGCAAAGCCGCTTTTTTAGCCGGCAACCGGATCTCCGGCGGTGTTGCCTGCCCGAGTTTGTTCATGATTTCGCGATCGTTCATGATTCCATCTCGCTTAAGAATACGGGCTCGATCTGTTCTCGCAATTGTTTATGCGCGCGGTGCAGCAGCGATTTGATCGTGCCTTCGGCTTTGCCGGTGATTTCTGCGATTTCGCTGATCCTCTTGTTTTCGAAATATTTCAACACCACCACTTCCTGATAGCGCGCGGACATTTTTTGCAGTGCACGATGCAGCTCGAGAAAAAGACGGCTTTCCGCCACTTTACGCTCAGCCTCGCTAATTTCACGGTCAGCGTGGCTGTGGTGGTCGATGAAATCCTCACGTTCGAGGTCGATAGCCCGTGTCGGTGTAGCTTTGCGCTGGCGGTAGTGCTTGGCTACTTCATTCGAAGCAATGCGATACAACCAGGCCGAAAACGGCACCTTGCGCCATTTGAATTGCCACAATTTGCGCAGCGCGATAAAGAACGTATTGGACGCCAACTCATGCGCCAAATGCACGTCCGCGGTGCGGTGCAAAATGTAATTCAAAATTGCATCGTAGTGGGCATCGAACAGGCGGCCAAACGCAGCAGGGTCCTTCCTGGCGCGATCGACCAGCTCGCGTTCATCGAAGTTGTTGGTGTGCATCATTTACGGCCTCGAGGCATTCCGGATCAGCAATAACGACAACGACAATAGCTGAGGTTAGCCATGCCATCTATTGCCATAATGTAAAAGTGGACGCAGGGTTGCAAAGAAAATTTTTGGGAATTTTGAACCAAGGAGTGTTAACTGCTATAAGATGTAAGATGTCGGAAGGCAACGATCAAGAAGGCGCAGCGTCTCCCTCTCTCACGCCACGTCTGAGCAGATCAATTTGACAGGCAATCACTCATACCGCAATGCATCGATGGGATTGGCGAGCGCGGCTTTGATGGCCTGCGAGCTAACCGTCAGCACCGCAATGAGCAGCGCAACCAGCCCGGCAATCACGAACGTGTCGATGCCGATGGCAATGCGATAGGCAAAGTTTTCCAGCCAGCGATTGAGTGCCAGCCAGGCCAGCGGTGAGGCGATGACCGTCGCATAGACGACCAATTTGATAAAATCGTTCGAGACCAGCAACACAATATTGGGCACAGTCGCTCCCATGACTTTGCGCACGCCGATCTCTTTGGTGCGTTGTTCCGCTGTAAAAGCGGCCAGTCCAAACAAACCCAGGCAGGCAATTAAAATCGTCAACGTCGCTGCAATCGCAAAGATTTTGCCCACCCGAATATCCCTTTGGTAAAAGTCATTCAGCCGGTCATCTATAAAATTGTACTCCATCGGCGACACCTTATCGTATCGTCCATGGATAGCTTCCAAAGCCTCAAGTATGTGCGGCATGCTGGCAGTTTCAAACCGACAGGTAAAGTAATCGATCGATTGAATCGGGTTACTCCAGTGCCCCAATATCAGCGGCGCGATCTGCTCATGCAACGATTGAAAATGGAAATCCTTCACTATCCCAACGATCTGCACCCGATAGTCTTCTTCGGGCATAACCAGGACTTTGCCCAGCGGCTCTTGCCAGCCAAACAGCCGCGCCGTCGCTTCGTTGATCAGGATGGCTGAAGTGTCGGTCCCCATCAATCCGGACAGATTGCGTCCGGCCAGCAACTCAATGTCGAATGTCTCCAAAAAGCGATCATCGATGCCGATAAAATTCAACGTGCGCGCTTCATTTTCGCCGGCAGACTCCGGCACGGCGGCGACTTCCATGATATTCTTCCACTCGCCCGGCACCCGCGATGACACCGATACCGTTTGCACACCCGAAAGATTGGCCATCTCGGCTCGCATGGCTTCAAACGAACGCCGCGCTGCCCCGCTGTTGATGTCGATCGTGATCAAATGTTGCTGATCGAAACCGAGATTTTTGGTACGAATAAAATTCAGCTGTTTGTACGCCACAACCGTCGACACAATCATGATGATGGACAAGGCGAATTGCGTCACCACCAGCACCCGCCGAAAAAAGGCGCCACCACCGCCGGCTTGTTTATCGCCTTTGAACACTACCGCTGGATTGAGTCGCGACAGATAAAAAGCCGGATAACTGCCGGCAACGATGCCGACGAAGAGCATCAGCAGCAATAAAATGATCGCAAAGAGAGGATTGGCGGACGCAAAAAGCTGCAATTCTCTCCCAGCCAGCGCATTAAACATCGGCAAAACAAGCTGCGCGATGGCGATGGCGATGATCAGAGCGAGGCCTGAGAGCAGCACCGATTCGCTTAAAAATTGCGCGATCAATTGCTTTTTCGCCGCCCCAACCACCTTGCGCATGCCGATTTCCCTGGAGCGCTTCATCGAGCGGGCAGTCGACAAATTCATATAATTGATGCAGGCGATCAATAAAACAAGCAGCGCAATGACAGCAAAAATGGCTGCATAAGCGGGCTGTCCTTTATTGGCATTGAAATCTGTGTTGATGTGCGCGGAATGGAAATGAACATCGCGCAGAGCTTGCAGGGAAAGCTGCAACGGGGCGCTCGCGGCATCGCGGTGCTGGCGGGCCAACTGCGTGATCTTCTCCTGCACAGCAGCGAGATCGATGGCGCGCTCGGCCAGCAAATAAGTCGCGAATCCGCTCGATTCCCAGCTATCGATAAATCGTTGCCAATTCGGGCTTTGAGCAGGCAAAGTGGCAAAAGAGATCAAAACATCGAAATCCAGGTGGGAGTGCGCAGGCGGATTGTTAACGACGCCGGTAACGGTGAGAGGGCCAAAGCGATCGGTATCGAGAAGCTTGCCCACCGGGTCAATCGAACCAAAATAGCGCCGGGCTGCGCGCTCGGTCAGCACGATGCTGTTTGGGGCGTTCAACGCCGTTTCAGCATTGCCCGCCACCATCGGGAAATCGAATATCTCAAAAAAACTCGGTTCGGTAATCACCGCCGCACCTTCGATAAAGCGATTTTCCGCATAGACCATTGTAAATCGCCCGATACCGTAGCGGCTGCGCAAGCGCACGGATTTGACAAATTCCGGCAGGTTGTGTACGATTGCCGGGCCTGCCGGACCGACGGTGAAGGCTAAATGATTATCCGTCCCATCTGTACCGCGCTCGGTTTCAATCAACCGGTAAATGCGGTCACTTTTGCTGTGAAAAAGGTCAAATGACAGCTCGTCCTGCACATACAGCAGCATAATAATGCAGCACGCGGTGCCGATTGCCAGGCCAAGCACATTGATCAGGGAATAGGCTGGATTTTTGGTCAGGTTACGAATGGCGATTTTAAAATAGCTTTTCAGCATGCTCAAATCCTCTTTTGATGACAAAAACTTGCGGGGCGATGTGCCCGAGGTTGGTATGCTGACAAAAAACGCGCCACATTGAAGATTAGGCCGGAATTCGCAAATCATGGTTCAAAATTATCCGCCCACAACACACACGCTGCACGCTCGCGGACAGTCTGGCAAGATGGCGCTTCAGCAACAGAAGCGACTTGCCGACTGCCGGGAGCTGCAATAACTCATTCTGCGACTTCGACAATCGCCTCGATTTCGACTGCGATGCCGCCCGGCAACGAAGCCATCCCAACGGCTGCGCGAGCATGTTTGCCTTGTTCACCAAACACTTCGACAATCAGATCGGAGAAGCCGTTGATGACTTTCGGTTGATCGGTGAAATCGGGGCTGCAATTGACCATGCCAAGCACCTTCACAAAACGCTTAACCTTCCTCAGATCGCCGAGCTCCGCTTTCAGCACGGCAATTTGATTGATCGCTGTGACGCGCGCGGCCTCATAGCCCTGCTCGACACTCAAATCCGTCCCGACTTTGCCAGTGACACGCGAGCCATCTGCACGGGTCGGCCCCTTGCCGGCGAGAAAAATCAGATTACCCGTGCGCACAGCATTGACATAGTTTGCCACCGGCGACGATGGTTGCGGCAAAGTAATGCCGAGCTCACGCAGTTTGGCTTCCGGATCACCAGACTGCACGCGTGCCGAGCTGTTTTGCACTTCTACAGATTTTTGCTCCGCCTGACAGCCAAGCAACAGCGCAACGACAAAAAAAACATAGCGCATTCGCATAGCACCCTCCCTCTTTTGGCTTAAAATTTTAAAATCATTCGCAGCATAAAACTGCCCATTTGTGGCTATTCAGCTGTCACACTGGAAGTGTCTATGCTGAACTCAAATTGTCATTTCCTGCGTAGATATTGCTACAAAATCTGCATAGATTCCTTGCGGAATGACAAAGAAACTGAATAGTCACGCCTATTTTTTATCCGCTTCGTAGCTGAACTCTTCCGGGAACGTGACAGCCTTTTTCCACCACGCTTCGGTCGCTGCCGCATCCGCTGTCGCCAGATCGAGCGAATTCCAGATAAAAGCTTGCTCCATCTGCTCGCCCAGGGCCAGCAGCCGGTTGCCGATCCGGACCTGCTCCCGCCCCCATTGCTGCAACGCATCATCGAGCGAATTTTGGCTTTCGAGCGCGCTCAGCAAATCCTTGACATTGTTGTAGCCTTTGAAAACGCCCGAACCTGTGAATGGCTGCGCCACCATGCCCGCATCGCCAATCACGCAAATTCTTTCGACATGGTAAGCCGGGAGCTGTGCCGTGTATATGAGCTGTATATAGGTATTTTGGCTTCTCTTTGCTATTTCACCGTAGTAGGTCGGCAAATTTTCGCGCATCAATTGTTTAAGATAGTCTTCCGCCTTGGACCGCATTCTTCCCGGCGGAATGGTGCCGGCAAGCGACTGCCCTTCACGGTCTACCATGAAGGTTCTCAACTCGGACTCAGGCATTGGAATATATGCCGCCCAGTTCACCAGACGTTCGCCTTGTTTGATCGAGCCGGATTGAGAAGGCACAAAATAGGGCACAAAATTGCCGGGCAGCTTTGGATAAGAAATGCGCGGCATGGTGCTGCCAAGCACAGCGCTATCCTGCACTTCTGATTCCGGCAGAAGACCACGCCAGAGCATGTAGCCGCGATAGATCAATTCGGCATCGGGAAACAGCAAGCGCCGCCCCAGCGACTGATAGCCATCGGCAAAAATTACCAGGTCAAAGTCAGCAGTTTTGTGATCCGCGAACGTTAGCGACACACCATCAGTGGAATTTCTTCTCGCATCAATCGTCTCCATGCCCTGGTGGTAGCGGTCATCCGGCACCCGTTTGCGCAGATTGTTCCAAAGCGTACTCCAATGGAAGGCCTTGAGATTGATTGGCATTCCCCACGGTGAATAGCCTTCATAGTCATGCTCAGCCGTTCGGATAATGAACGGCATTTCCGTGGTGGAAAGATGCGGGAAATCCGAATCGATGATGTCCTGCTCGATCAGCGCTTGCATAACCGGCCCGGAGGTGCCGATGCCACCACCGCGTCCGACCAATTTTCCACGCGACCGCTCAAAAACCTGCACTTGATGGCCAGCGCGGCCCAGCAAAATCGCCGCGGAGCATCCCGCAATCGAGCCTCCGACAATACCGATGTTCAGTTTTTTCAAAGTTCAACTCTCCACTATGTACTTGAATCTGCGATTTATTCAGGCGGATTGGCAATGGTTATTAGCTATCCCGAATTTTGTTCAATCCTACGTTTAAGGCAGCAATGACGATTGCTTTTTTGAAATTTCGATTTTCCGTCGCCGGTCAATCCCCAAAAGCGTTTTAATCTTGCTCTTCATCCGGCCTTAGAAATTTGGCGTAAAGAATTTTCAGCAGCGCTTCCGAAGAGCCGCATTTTCTGTTTGAGCGCAGCGAGTTTAAATGCGGTAGGAAGCGATGTTGAAAATTTAGCCAAATTTCTGAAGCCGGGAGAGTTTTTTGCTTCTTTTTTGCGGTCAAAAAAGAAGATGTGGCATCGATTCTTACAATGATTCTGACTTTTTATCCAGCTCGCGGGTATGTTCAATACCATGAATCAGCAAGTTTTTTCGACTATCCCGAATTTTGTTCAAAGCGTACTTCAAAACATAGCAATGTGCAGATTATTCATAACTGTTCAGCCTGTCATGCCTTTCGGCATCTATCCTTGAATATCATCCAAATTTAATTGTCCAATCTGAACTGGTGGCCGGGAAGATTTCTAAAGAAATGACAGTTTAGGCTGAAAAGTTGCGATTATTCCCGCAGCAAGTCGACCACAAGCATATGCCCCTTCTCGCCGGCGATATCCGCGGGTGTCTGGCCATTGTCGGTTCTGGCTGCGCGATCAGCGCCGGCTGCCAGCAGGTGCTGCACGGCCCCGGCATTGCCGACTGCGGCGGCGTAGTGCAGGGCCGTCCAACCGGCACTCTGCACGGCATGCACATCCGCGCCGCTGCGGATCAGCAGCTCCGCCGCTTCAAATTGCCGATTGGCCAACGCGGAGTGCAATGGCAAAACCTTCATCTCGTTTTTGGCGCCGATATTGATCTGCGCACCCGCATCGATCAAATAGTGCAGGATATCCGTCTGGCCGAAAAAGGCCGCCAGATGCACGGCTGTCCAGCCATCATGGGAGTGGGCGTGCAACAGGCTGGCGTCGTTCTTCAGCGCAGCTTTGACGCGTTCGAGCTGACCTACGGCGGTGGCTTCGAAGATGGTGAGCGCGGTGGCTTTGGCCAGCAGATATTGCGCAACGTGCTTTTGGCCATAATAGACCGCCAACATGATCACCGACTCGCCATTCCCGGTGCTCGCATGGATCAACTCCGGATCCGCCTTCAGCAGCGCCTTGATTTCATCCAACTTGCCAGCTTTGACGGATTCGACGAATTCGTCTGTTTGGGGCATGGTATTTTCCTAATTCTGAAAATGATCATTTACTTCGAGGTGCTCCATTTTTCTGCCGATATTAAACAATCCCACATTCATGATCAGCGATACTTTCTGCACAACCGCCATAAACCATCATCAGCGGCCGCTGCGTGCCAATTCCAGTAATCTGGCGACAGGACACAAAGCACGGCAAAAAAGTAATCCCCAAAAACTCCATTTCGAGAAACAGAATGCAGTATATTTTTTGATGATTTTTTTGAATGAATTTGATTGGCGGCAAAGTAGAATGCAGATTCGATTGAACCAAAAGATTTGAGCCGAAAGCGCAAGTATGTTTACTTCGGTGCTTTGCCCAAAATCAGCAGGCTGCCGATGATAAAGATACCATTGCCAAGCCAGGCGGCGATAAATGGCGGCAGCGCGCCGGTTTGCCCGAGGGTTTGCCCGGCTTTCACCGACATGAAATAGGCGAAGCAAATAACCAGACTGAGGGCGATGCCCGCAGCACCGGTCGAGCGCGAACGGCTGGCGGCCAGCGGCGCGCCGAACAGCACGATGATAAAATTGGCGAACGGGAAGGCGATCTTCAGATACAAATCGACCAGCCAGCGATCCGGATCGCCGCCGTTGCGTTTCACCTCAGCGATAAACTTCTCCAGTTCCACCGAGTTCATTTCCAGCGGATTTTTTTGGATCGCGCCCAGCTCCTCGGGATCGAGCGCTGCACCGGGAAAAGGCATATTGGTAATTGGCTTCGCCACCTCACCACCATTGCGCAAGTCGCGCTCATAAACATTTTGCAGGATCCACTTGCCGTCTTCCAGGATCATCGATTCGGCATCGATGCGCTGTACGATTGTGTTGCCATCGAATGTCAGGATATTGATGTTGCGCGCGCTGTGCTTCTGGGCGTCGTAATAGGCGATAAAAATGCGCCGTTTGTCGCTGTCCTTGATATAAAGATTGGAAGTCTGCTGCGAGATAAAGCGCTGGTGTTTATCGATGTACTTGCCTTTGATTTCAGCCCGCAGGGTGTTGGCATAGGGTACAATGGTTTCGACGAAGTAGATCATGAACACGCTGGCCAGAAACGAAATCAGGAAAATCGGTGCGAGAATCCGATACAATGACAGGCCCGAAGCTTTCATCGCCAGCACTTCATTGTAGCGGGAAAGATGGCCGACGCAGAAAATCGATGCCAGCAGCATGGCAATCGGCATCGCCAGCGTGACGATTTCCGGCACGTAATGCAAATAATAGATCGCGACGATATTCACCGGCACCCCGCGGTCGATGTAGTCCGAAAGCTTTTCCACCGCATCGACAATCAGAAAAATACTGATAAACGCGATCAGAGAAAACAGGATGTTAGCGACAAATCGTCGTGAAATGTATCGGTCGAGAATACGCATAAACGATAGGATGCCTTGTGTATTCAAATTGTCATGCATACGCCTTGGCACTTTGCGTACGCTTCAGCGCTTGGCCGCGAAATACACCAATAAGACTGGACAATAAATTCAGATGCATTGGTGCAATTCGCGGCTCAACCCAGATTCAATATCTTGTTTACCTGCTCGTTGCACCACCATTGCGGCCTTGCCATTTTTCCCGAAAAAAGGAAAGAATGCGCTCGAAACTGATCATTTCAACTTCGCGCACCGTGATGTACAGCACGTAAAGTCCGGCGCCACCGACGATGAAATTGGCCAGCCACATTGCCAGAAACGGCGAGATGATACCACGATCCGCCAAATCTTCGCCGCCGATCAGGGACGACCAGTAAATCAGGAAAAAGAACAGGCTGACACCACTGCCCATGCCAAGTCCGCCCTTGCGCGCTTTGATCCCCAACGGCGCACCGATCAGTACAAAAATGATGCAGGCCACCGGGATCGAATATTTTTTATGGACTTCGACCCAGTAGCGATTGATTTGATTTTTATTCGCGTTTGCCTGATTGATCATATTGCGCAAATCGGAGTGGATGCTGCGCTGCTCGCTGATGACCTGGTTTTGAATGAATTTATCGCTATAGAAATCGCGCGTTTTTTCCAGGCTGCCCGCCGGTTTTGGCGCAGATTCACGGATTATAGCGCGACCGCGCCAGGCTTTGGTGCTCTGCATCAGCAATTGCTTTAAAATGGTGGAATCTGCTGGCTCCGGCAATGGCAACCCCATGCTATCGCCGAAATAGCGCTTCATCTGAATCGCAGCCAACAGACTGACAGCCCGTTTTTTTTCCGCTCTTTGCTGTTCCAAGTCAGCAATTTCCGCACGCAACTGCTGCGCACTTTTCTCGCGGTCACTGCGATAGGAGCGCTCACTGCGTTTTAAAAATTGATCGAGAATATCGATGCGCACAATGTGGCTGTCGGGAAAAGCCAGCCGCTGGAATTCTTCCATTTTGCGAATATTGATCTGCTGGATTTCGCCATCGAACAGCACGAACTCCAAAAAACCGGCGGACTTGTTGGTGCGAATGATGCCATGCTTTGCTGTAATCACATTCATGATGTTCGGATCGCTGTTGTCGCGGATCAGCACATCGGTCACTTTGGAGCCTCCGGCGCTGTCTTCAAGAGTGCTGACGATCAATCCATAAGGCTCAAGCTCCGAGTACCAAATGCCCGGTTCGATATTCAAAGTTGGTTTTTTTTGTGCAATGTCACGGATCAATGTCGCCAACCGGTGATTGAATTCGGGCAGCACGTTGTTGTTGAACCAAATCAAAAATCCGGACAGCATGGCCGCAGCAACCAGCACCGGCAAAAGGACTTTGTACAAGCTCACACCATTCGCCTTGATGGCGGTGATCTCGTTGTCCGCACTCAGGCGGCCAAAAGCCATCAGGCTTGAAATCAGCGTCGCCATTGGCACAGTCAGCGCGATGATCCAGGCCAGGTTGAGGGCAAAAAACTCCGCCACCACTAGCGGTGGCAGGCCTTTGCTCAATATGCGATTCAATTCTTTGAACAGCAGATTGAGAATCCAGATCAAGGTGATGACCGAGAAGCCGAAAACAAACGGACCAACGTGCTGGCGTAAAATGTATCGTGATAAAATAAACATGCGTTTGTGCTCGATTCCGATAAAAATTCGAAGCGAAAAGTAAGGCTTCACGAACATCTTTCCAAGCATATTCTTCGGCGTAAGCCAGCGCTTGCTTTACACCGCAAGTGTGCAGACCGTGCAATTTTGTCTTTTCGCTGTTGCGTTCGGCACGAGATTGATTAAATTGCGCATTCGATTTGAATGGCAAAATGGAGGAACATATGCCCGACATCACACATTTATTCTACATCAACGCGCAGGCAAGCGAAGTTTTTGAAGCACTTTCCACTGTCGAGGGCATCAATACATGGTGGACCAAACGCGCGGATGGCAAGCCCATGCAGGGCGCAAAGTATACCCTCTGGTTCGGCCCCGATTATGATTGGCGCGCAGTGGTGACGCGCTGCATTCGCGATACGGAATTTGAGTTGGAAATGACGCGTGCGGATGAGGATTGGCAGGGCACGCAGGTTGGTTTTGTCTTGGAACAGAAAGAGCCCGGCACCCAGGTTCGCTTTTACCACACCGGTTGGCCGGAGGCAAACGATCACTTTCAGACGTCGAGTTTTTGCTGGGCCATGTATCTCCGGCTTTTGAAAAAATTTGTTGAAACCGGCGAGATTGTGCCGTACGAAAAAAGGTTGGACATATAAATCTTTTGCGGCTTCAAGAAGTGATCATCTCCATCGGAACGGCAAAAATCATCGCGACGATGATAAAAAGAATCAGCCCTAACGAGACGGTCACCAGCGCCCGCCACACGGCAAAACGATGCGCTTCCGCCAGGCACATGACAAAAATGTAAACCATCCATACAGCGATGATGATGGCAGCAACAGCAACCAGCAGCAGCGGCGCAATCCACATCACCGCCTCCGGTAAATCGAGATTTTGGTTTTGAAACAGGCGAATGCCAAATACGCCGATTGCAGGCAGCCAAAATAGCAGCGTCCAGATCAGTGGCACCGTCGACCAGGCCATTGCTGCGCGGACGTCGACGAATGAGCCTTTGCCGCCCAGCCAGGCACCGACGCGCTGCAGCAGCCATGCTCCCCCATAGAGAAAAGCCAGTCCGCCAGCAGCACCTGCCGCTGCACAAATCAACAAAATGACCAGCAGCGGGAACCGGTCGCCGAGGTTATTTTCAGCAGCCCACTCGAGCGCTTCCACGAAACCCGCGACAACAGCCAGCACTTGCACATGCCGGCGTGGATCGACATCGAGAATTTCGCGGATGGTTTCGCGCGGGCTGCGCCAAATGGAAAACCACGGATCCGAAATATATTCCTGATTATTGTGCTGCCATCCCTGCATCGCCAACCATCTTTTATTTCAAAAAAATCAAACTGTTGCCATCCAAAACGAGTGACTATTCAGTTGTCACACTGGAAGTGTCTATGCTGACCGCAGATTTTTCATTTCCTGCGTTGGCCTAGCGAAAAAATCTGCATAGATTCCTGACGGAATGACAAAGAAACTGAATAGTCACCAAATCGATGTGAACGAATCGGCGCTAATGGGTCATCATTTCATCAATCGCCTTCAGATTCATTCAAGCGAATATAGGTCACCAACAAGAGTTGTGTACCAGCAATGCTGCTGAAATCCGACGGGCGGTTCTCGCCAGCCAGATTGTAACAGATACGCAGGGTATCGGTTTTCAGTTCATAGATTGCCGGGATGCTTTTGCCGAGGTTCGGCCCCTCCGTGCCGGTAATTGTCATACTCCTGGGGGTGGTTGTGGCATCGAGTACATAAGTCCCTCTATCGGGCTTGCCGCCAGCGATAGCTTCATAATTGGTCTGATCCAACTTGAGTCTGATGCTCTGAAAAGCGGCATCCGGCATGGGCTTTCCAGCCAGTTCAGCTTTGACAGGCTTCCAACTACCCAAAATCGCTTCGGCATCACCAGCCATCGCGGCAGAATCGGAAGATGCATCTTGCTTGTTTTCGTCATTCTTTTCTCCACATGCTACGATGGCCATGCCGAAAATCAGCATGCAGCACAAGAATACTTTGGGCATATTTTGCTGTTCCTTTATTCTGATTCGTTTATGTATCGCTGGCCAATTATATAAATGCCACGCTCAAATTACTTCAATAAAAGCATCTTTTTGCTGTTTGCAAACAACATCTCACCAGCCGTTGTGCGCGCTTCGAGCCGGTACACGTACATACCGCTGGGCACCATCCTGCCCGCGCTGTCCAGGCCATCCCATGCGATACTGTGGCTTCCTGGCGGCTGCTGCGGGATTGCATAGCTGCGGATTTGCTGGCCAGCGTCATTGTAAATCGTCAGTTTCAGCAACGCTGCGCGCGGCAAAACATAGTCGATACGCGTGCCGGCATTGAACGGATTTGGATAATTCTGCAGCAGCGCAAACGACTGCGGGGGTGTGTCCGCAGCATCCGCAATACCAGTCGCGACAAACAGGCCGCGGCCGGAGAGCGCGATCTCCGTCGGGCTGTTCGGATCGTTGCTTTCGATCACCAACCTGGCGTTAAACTCGCCTGTTTGCTGCGGTGCAAAGCGCACCTCGATGACCAGCGCGGTGTCCATTGCAGCAAGTCGAGCTTCCCGGAGCGACACACTGAATTGCGGGTCCGAGCTGCTGATGTCCGAAATCACCGCATCATCCGCCGCCACGTTGAACAGCAACAGGGCATCCCGGCTCGCTTCACCGATGGCGACCTCACCGAGATTGATAATTGGCGGTGCAGCCACCAGGCGCACCGGCGAAATCCGGTTGCCGGGCAAGTGCGTGTAGCGTGCCAGCAGCGCGCCGTACTCATCGACCAGCTCCATCCGCACCGAATCCTCCCCGAAAACGGTGATGCGGCCATAATGGCTGTTGAAATTGTTGGTTTCGCTATTCTGTCCACCCTGGTTCCAGGCGGAAACGCCGAACAGGTCGGCCAGGGCCAGAATGCGCGAATTGCTGCGGTCGAGCCCGCCGGCCATTACTTCAGGAAAAATCGAATTGCTGCCGTCGTCGATGGCGCCGGTGTGGGTATCGCCGCTCAGCCAGATGATGTTTTCGACGCCGGATTCGCTCACCGCCTTCACCAGCCGGGCCACGCTTGCCGGAAAGCCGGCCCAGCCATCTGCTGCAGCCTTGGCAATCGACGACAATGAAATCGGCAATTGAAAGCCGGCCGATTCGAGATAGAGCGCGTACTCGATGACGGTGCGGAAAAAGGTGGGATTGAATGCCGTGCCGCTGCCGATAAATTTCCAGGTCGCAGTCGATTCCTTCAACTCCCGAATCAACCAGTCCATCTGCAACTCGCCATCGATGCCGGGATTGGCTTGCAGAATCAGGTGTGCCGAGTCGGGCCGGAACAGCAAATGCCGCTCTGCCGAACGCTGGAATGCCTCGTCGTTCGGTGCGCGCTGGCTGCGATTGTCGACGATAAAGAAATCGGCATTGCCAAAGCTGAACTTGTGCCAAATACCGTTGCTGGCATTGGCGAGCGGATAGTGCGGAAACATCGCACGATAGCCGCGCACGGCGTTGGCAGCGCCCGGTGACAAGCGGTCAGCATTGTCTTCGGAAAAATCATGATCATCGTAAACATAATCGATTGGCGCGATTTTGAACAGCTCGCTCATCGGGTAGTCCGGCGCATATTTTGAGCGGTAATTGGATTGCACACGGCTGTAATCGATACTGAAATTTTTGGTGGTGTCGGGATAGCTCCAGTCCCCTACCTGCAGAAAAAAGCGCGGCTGGTCCTGCACGATCAGCGGCCATACGCGCCCGATGTTGGAGCCGGGATCGCTAAAGGCTTGCTGGCAGGCGCCGAAAGCAAACATAAACGTGCTGGCCGCGCCGGGCGGCGGGAAAGTTCGGAAGCTGCCGGCAGTTGCTTGTGGCGCGCCATCGATAACCGCGCGGTAAAAATAACGCGTATCTGCCTGCAGGCCCATGACCGACACGATAGCAAAAAAATCCGAATCCGCCTCGGCGACGGTTGTGCTGGAGCTGATCGGATTGCCGAATGCGGCATCGCTGGCGAGCTGGAACTGCACGCTGGCCTGGTTGCTCAAGCGCACCACAATCCGCGCGCTACTCTCGGTCACCGCCCCAACCACCGGCCCATGCGTAATTTGCGGCTGGGCGAGAAGTAATGTGGGGATGAAGAGAAAGAGAGAGAAGACAATATTAAGAAGAGTGGTACGCTTTTGCTCGAAGGTATTAATTCTGTGTTGCGCGAACATACAAAAACGCTCCTTTGGGTTGGGGGATCAGTCTATTCACTTAATTCCAGAGCTCGCTATTTACAGGCACTTTTGGCTTCAGAATTCGCTATTTTGCAGCAATAAAGTGATTCATAACAATTGGACTAAAGGCAGACATTTTCATATGCGTAGCATATGCGCGTGCTGTGAAAAGCTATTATGGATCCATGAGTATTTTTTCTTTAGCTTCAATCGTCCTTTTCAAAATCGTCTCCTTCTTCCAATCATCATAACCGAGAATCTCAATGCTCCTTGGGTAATCGCTAACTCGTTGTTTCAAATAGCGCTCTTTTTTGATATGAAAGTCGAAATTTCGTGCAGATGAGTTCTTGCTTTTACTGAGAAGAACTAGATTTCCTATTTGGTTAACGTATTCATCAATTTCGCCTAATTGGTGAATATTGGCCCAGTACCCTTTTGTATCAGGTGCCTGTGGCAAAACATGTTCAACAGACTTTGCACTGAATTCTCTTGGAGCATCATGCTCAGCTGCTACAAGTTCTAAGCGAAGGAGCACATATTTACAAAAGCCAGCATTATAGATATTGGTTCGTGCCACCGCATTTTTAATTTCATTAGCATCGTACTCTATATTTTTAATGACTTCCTCTGGTTTTTTTGCAGACTCAATTAAACCAAGAATTTTTGCATAATCTGCATAACGCTCGTCTTTTCGTACTCCCTGAACCCATTGGGCCAAATAAACCTTCTCTATTTTTAGGCAAAAATTATATGCATATTTGCCTCCAAAGCGGTGTACAAAATACAAGACACACGCCCGCCACTCTGAAGCCCTAAACTCCGAGTTCATAATATGAATAATAGCACGATAGCGATTGTGGTTTGCAGTATCTTCTGGGACAATGTCTCGATCATCAAACACAGATTTATATAGCTTTATAAAGTCAAAAACAAAATTGACAAATGGCTCACCCTTTCCTAGGGTACCCTTTGCAAACACCCTGTTTTCAAATTCTTTCAGAAGGTCACCTTGTGGTTTGTCCTTTAATAATACCAATCTGACCAAGTGGAACACATTCTCAAAAGTTGCTTCTCCAAGCTCTTTTTCAAGCTCTTCCCATGTTTGTGCAATCCTGTTGCGCACTGTTTCTTTGGTCACCACATCTGGCGCTATATTAATCGACTTTAGTACATCAATACGCCTAAGTTGTTTACCACGGTCATTGACAATCGTGAACAAACGGAAGGCATCATCAAATGTCGATGTAGCCAAATAGATTACTACACATTTTTGATTAAGAAAAGTTATTAAGGTTTTTGTTTCCTCTTCGTTTAGATTATGCAGTTTTGATTGGAAGATATTAACAGCATTTACATAGCGCCACTCTGGCTCAGGTAATGCACTTTCCTTCCTCTTAACCAGTGTGCCACCTTCTTTGAGCACTATTTCACTAAAAATTTCGCGGTCCTTTACTTCTAACCTGATCTTCTCAGGTATTCCATCAACAACATTTTTGCGCTGAAGTATTTTTGCCTGGATACCGTCTTTAAATTCATGATCAGAGACCTTATCTCTAAGGCAAGCGAGCAAAATCATTAGGGACGTAAGCCTTTGTTGGCCATCAACGACATCGTAGTTACCTTTATCATCTTTCTTGTGCAGGACGATTGTGCCAAGAAAGTACTCTTGATCTTTGCTAGCAGTAATAACATCGTCTATTAGATCATCGAAATTGTCAGCTTCCCATGAAAATGGTCGCTGGTATTCCGGAACTCTGAAGAAAAACTCTTGGGATAAGAGCGATCCAATTGGTACAGTTTTGCCGTCTAAGTCTTGCATTACCTTCCCATCTTCATAGATTGATATATTGTTAAGCTCCAATTAAACTTCATCGAACGATCCGGATCAATGGCTATTGAGCACATATTTATGAAAATTTCAAAAATCGCTGCTGTTTATATTTACTCCATTTTTCAGCCCGCATTCTGTCTCATAAGATTCGTTTTTGCGGGACAGACCGATTTATAGATGCGCGGAGATTATCTTTTCTCAATTCGGCTGTACGCTCGTCTGTTCTGCTTTTCCCCGAAAAACACAGAGGATACCGCCTTGGACAGAGCTCATATCGCGCAATAAGCAGGTCAGCGATAATGCCTGAAAACTCAAATCCTGCCATTTGGGGCCAAATATTACATCACCGCGAAGGCCCAAAGACTCCAAGAAAAAATTTGCAGTCTGCCTAACTATCGCCCGTCCACTTTGCTACGCATCCTCCCCCAAATCCCGCCGCGACTTCACCTCCGTGCGGATGCGGTCGATCAGCGCGGCCACCGGCACCTCGCGTTTTTCAACGCCGCTGCGATAGCGCACTGACAATGTATCGCTCTCCACTTCGCTGTCGCCGACGATCAGCATGTACGGAATTTTGCGGCGTTGGGCATTGCGGATTTTCTTCTGCATCGACTCACGGGCATCGTCCAGCTCGACGCGCGCGCCACCCAATGCCGTTGGCACTTCTGCTTCGAAAATCTGTTTGTACACCTGATGCGCATAGTCCAAATGGCGATCCGAAATCGGAATGATGATCGCTTGCACAGGCGCCAGCCAGGTCGGGAATGCACCGGCATAGTGCTCGATTAAAAACGCCACAAATCGCTCGTGCGAACCCAGTGGCGCACGGTGGATGACATAAACCGGATGCTCTTTGTCATCCTGTCCTTTGTAGGTGAGATTGAAGCGCTCACTGGCGAGAAAATCGAGCTGATTGGTCGAGATCGCATACTCGGTGCCGATCGCGCTTTTGATCATGAAGTCGATTTTCGGGCCGTAAAAGGCCGCTTCGCCCTCGGCCTCTTCGTACGGATAACCGGACTCGTCCATGGCCTGCTGGATGACTTTGCTCGCCGCTGCCCATTGTTCCGGCTCATCGACATATTTGTCGAGCTTGTGCAAATCCGGCTTGGCGAACAGCATGTAGTAGTCTTCGATATTGAACATGTCGTAATAGCGCGCGTGCAAATGCATCACCTTCAGGAATTCATCTTTGGCTTGCTCGAAGGTGCAGTAAATGTGGGCATCGTTTTGACAAAAACCGCGCGCGCGCATCAATCCACTGAGTGCGCCGCTCTGCTCAAAACGATAGACCTGGCCGTACTCTGCCAGCCGCACCGGCATATCGCGATAGCTGCGCGGCTGCGACAAATACACCTGGTGATGATGCGGGCAGTTCATCGGCCGCAGAAAATACTCGACGCCTTCGATTTCAATTGGCGCATACATATCATCGCGATAGTATGGCAGGTGGCCGGACATGTAGTAGAGTTTGTCTTTGGTGATTTCCGGGGTGGAAATGCGCAGGTAGCCATCCTTGCGCTCCTCCTCTTTCGCCAGCTTTTCGAGTTCCTCACGAATGACCGTGCCGTTCGGCAGCCACAGCGGCAAACCGCGACCGACTTCTTCCGAAATGGTGAAAATGCCAAGCTCCTGTCCAAGCCGACGGTGGTCGCGCTTTTTGGCTTCTTCGAGCATGTGCAGATGGGCTTTCAGCTCGTCTTTGGTCTCGAAGGCCACGCCGTACAAACGCTGCAATTGTGGATTTTTCTCGTTGCCGCGCCAGTACGCACCTGCGATGCGCATCAATTTGAACACGCCGATTTCTTTGGTGCTTTCGACGTGCGGCCCACGGCAGAGATCGAGAAACTCGCCGGTTTTGTAGAGCGACACATGGCTGGCGCCTTCCGCTTCGTCAGAGTCGGCTACATTGGCGTCGCCGGTCTCTTTCAGCACGGCCGTGCTGCCGCGCTCTTTCAGCAGGTTCAGCAACTCGACCTTATAGGTCTGTCCCTTTTCCTGCATAATTTTGATCGCTTCGTCGATCGGCACTTCGATCCGCTCGTAGCCCAGGCCTTTATTCTTCAATTGCAGCATGCGCTTTTCGATCTTTTTAAGATCTTCGGGTGTGAGCGTTACCGGCAGCTCGATATCATAATAAAATCCATATTCGATGGGCGGTCCGACGCCGAATTTTGCTTCGGGATACAAATCCTGCACAGCCGCGGCCATCAAATGGGCGGCCGAGTGGCGCATGGTTTCCAACATGGTGTGACTCCTTCATCGTGTAAAATGAAAAGGCTGGAAAAATCCAATTCTTCCAGCCTGTGAAATTCGTGTTTGGGCTTGATCGTTCAATTTGATTAGCACCCCATACTTGTCTTTCAGGAGGAATCCATTTTGCCGTTAGGCCGCGCCGATTAGGCACATCCTGTTGCATTTTCGAATAGATTCTTTCAGAATGACAAGTCGGGAATCATGACTGTATTTATGAAGCCAGTGCTTTCGTTTTGCCGGAATCTGCAAAATATAGCTTACTGGCCTCTTTTAGTCAATGATTAAGTCGGAACAACTTATTGTTTCTTCGGCAGAAAATTCCAGTCTTCGATGGGCGAGGTCGAGCGCGCGGCCATGATGGACTGTATCTGCGCGACGATGTCCGGATGCTGGGCGGCCACATCGTTTTTCTCGCCAAGGTCATCTGCCAGATTAAAAAGCTGAATCGGCGCGTCCGGGTTTTCACGGATTTTCAGGCGCACGGCTTTCCAGTCGCCAGTGCGCACGGCCTGCATGCCGCCGTAAGCATGGTATTCCCAGTACAAATGGTCGTGCTTCGGCTGGGTTGATTTACCGAGCAGGGCTGGCAAAAATGACACGCCGTCGATGTTTTGCGGTGCATCTTCACCGACAATGTCTGCGATGGTCGGCAGCACATCCCAAAAGGCCGACGGGTGGTCGCTGACCGTACCGGCCGCAATTTTGCCGGGCCAGCGTGCGATCATCGGCACGCGGATGCCGCCCTCGAAAACCGAGCCTTTCAGCCCGCGCAACGGCCCAACACTCTCAAAAAATGCCGCATTGGTGCCGCCGTTGAAAGTGGTGCCGTTGTCGCTGGAAAAAATCACGATGGTATTGTCCGCCAGCCCGAGCTCATCGAGCAGGGCCATGAGCTTACCGATATCGCCGTCCATGCGGCTGATCATCGCTGCGTAGCCGGCCAGCGGATACGGATGCGGCAGATAGCCCTTTTGCCCGAGATAGGGCGTTTCGTCGAACACTCCACGATAAGGATCGAGCGACTCTTTCGGCACCTGAATCGCCACATGCGGCACAGGCGTGGCAAACTCCAGGAAAAACGGCCGGCTTTTGTTTTGGCGGATGAAGTCAAGCGCTTCGTCGATCATGCGATCCGGCGCATACTGCTTGCCCTGAAAACGTTTATAGTATTCATCTTCACTGGTCATCGGCTCGGCAATTTTCTGATGCGCACTAAAATAGGGATTGCCTTCGAGACTGTCCGGCTCGCCGTTGCGCCACAGATGGGTCGGATAATAGTTGTGCGCCACTCGCTGGCACAAATAGCCGTAGAAAAAATCGAAACCCTGATTGTTGGGATGGCCCTCGGAGTCCGGGCCGCCCAAGCCCCATTTGCCGACGAAACCAGTCGCATAGTCTTGCTGCTTCAGCATTTCAGCGATGGTGAATTCTTCATCCCGCAAAGGCAACTGCCCTTCTGGCTCGTTCGGGCCCCAACCGCCCATTTCGTAGTTGTCGCGAATGTAGGCATGGCCCGTGTGCTTTCCGGTCAGCAGCGTGCCCCGCGACGGTGCGCACACCGGGCTGCCGGAGTAATGCTGGGTAAAACGCATACCCTGCGCTGCCAATTGATCGAGATTCGGTGTTTTGATTTTGGCCTGGCCGTATGCGCCGACTTCATTGTAGCCGAGGTCGTCGGCAAGAATGTAGATGATATTGGGGCGTTGCGGCGCTTGATTGCAGGCGAAAACAAAAAGGCAAAAAAAGAGCGGCAAATGTCGGAATCGCATCAAATTGTTTCCTCACTTTGATCTGGGTTACGTGCATTCAATCCGCACAGATGAAAAGACCACACGGATTTTTCCATATCGAAGATTCATATCACTTTGAGTTGAAAAAAGTCGGTTCCAATTCACAGAAGGTATCAGGACTTGGCCACTATCGGCCGTGCCGGATCGGTGATCCACTCGCTCCAGGAGCCGAGATAGAGCTTGCCATCGCCGAGACCGGCGTGGTGCATGGCCAGCAAATTGTGGCAGGCGGTCACGCCCGAGCCACAGTAAAAAATCGTCTGCTCGGCAGATTGGCCATCCAGCACGGCTTCGAAGCGATGGCGCAGCTCGCTTTTGTCACGGAAGCGGCCCTCACCGTCGAGGTTGTGCTCATAAGGTGCATTCTCCGCTGTCGGGATGTGCCCGGCCACCGGATCGATGGTTTCGTTTTCGCCACTGAAGCGATCCGCTGCGCGTGAATCGATGAGTCGGTGCGCCGATGTCTCGAAATGCTGTTCAACTTCGGGCGTCGACACTAGCAAATGGGGCTGTGGATGCGATACAAACGATCGTGGCTGCCGTTTCCGCACGCGCGTTTCTGTTGGCAAACCTTGTTTTTGCCAGGCCAGCCAGCCGCCATCGAGCACAGCCACTCGCTCATGGCCGAGATAGCGCAACAGCCACCACAGCCGCGCTGCAATGCCACCGGTCGCGTCGTCATAAGCCACAACCTGCACACTCCCATCGATGCCCCATTTCGAAAATAACGCAACGAGCGTTTCGATATCCGGCAAAGGATGGCGGCCGGTTTTGCCCGGCAGCACTGGCGCGGACAGATCGCGGTTGAGGTGTGCGTACACTGCCCCGGGGATGTGTGCTGAGCGATAGTCGCGCTCGCCGCGCTCGGTATCGTCAATTGAAAACCGGCAATCGACAAAACACCAGTCCGGATCTTTGATGTTTTGAGCGCATTCTTTTGCAGAAATAATGGACGTGTACATCAAAAGCTCCAAGTACCAAATTCCAAATAAATCCAATTTTCAAATCGCAGTCGCCTAAACCAGGCCAAGCTTTTATTTTGTTTTGGTTACAATAGCTGAAAAGATTTTTTCAACTCGGTAGCACCTTGAATAAGCTTCGCTGCTTCTTCAGTGCTGGAAAGCGCATTAGTTTCGTTGATCAATTTCAACCAATACAAGCTTTCTTTCGTCTCCTTTCGGCTGATCTTGATTCGCATTAGAAAATCCTTCTTGCTGAGCGCTTCGTTTGCTTCTCGATAATTGGCTCCTACTGAACCGGATGATTTAATGAGCTGTTTGCTATCTTCAATATTCGCTAAGGTTCGTGGTAATGCTTTACAAATAACCTTATTGACTTCGCAAACACAAAAGTTCGCTCTTCGAGATCAAATCTTGTTTTAGTCATTCAAATTTCGACATTGAAATTTCTTTGAATATTGGATTTTGTCATTTGGAACTTAAACCAAACATGTATAGCAATTTAGCGCAGTAGCGGATGCTGTTTTATTCACCACCAGTCGGCTCGGCAGCTTTATCTGCGCGTTCCTGTTTCTGCTTGTCGACCATCGCCCTGACGTCTTTGAGCAGTTGTTTGGCGTCATAAACAATGCCGTCTTTGATGGTATATTTCACTCCGCCGACCCGCACAGGTTTGTTATTTTCATCGACTTTAACCGCACCGGTGCCGTACAGCACCTTCAGATTGGCGAGGGGATTTTCCTCGACGATAAACATATCAGCCAGCAGGCCCTCGCGAATCACGCCATATTCAATTTGCTTACCCAACGGCTTGAATATTTCCATCGCGCTGTGCATGGTGGCTGCCCGGATCACTTCGAGCGGATGGAAGCCGGCTTCCTGCAATAATTCGAGTTCAAGAATGGTGCCGAAGCCGTACAATTGATAGATAAATCCGGCATCCGAGCCAACGGTGACTTTGCCGCCGCGATTCTTGTACTCATTGAGAAATTGCATCCAGACGCGATAGAAATTTTTCCAGGCGATTTCGTCATCGGTGGTCCAGTCAAACCAATAGGAGCCGTGCGCTTCCCGGCTCGGCTGGTAATATTCCATCATCGATGGCAGGGTGTAAATCGCATGCCAGTCCGCATTGCGGGCACGCATGACATCGCGGCTGGCGGAGTAAATAGTCATGGTTGGATTGATATAGAAATCAATCGCCAAAAACTCATCCATTAATTTTTGCCACTTCTCGCCGCTCGGCTTCACCAGATTCCACTGGCGCGCAACTTGCCCGAAGCGGTGCTGCTCGTTCTGATAATTCATATTCACCGGAAATGGCTGGATGTCGTAATTCTCGTACATCGACTCGAACAGCCCGTAGAAATGGGTCATCGAGCCGAGGCCGAGACGCGCCGCATCGATGGCGTTCATCTGTGCGACGCCGGTTTGTGCCAGATGCGCGGTCGAGCCCATGTTGAGCTTGTGCGCTTCGTCGAGCAGCGCCGACATGATGGAAGGTCTGAAGGAACCCAGCTTCAGGCCATCGACGCCTTGCCTGGATGCCCAGCGCACCCAATCTCGTGCAGCCTCGGGCGTGTCGATCTCGCGATCTTTCCAGGCTTCTCCCTGGCCGGGGCGATGGTAGGACACCATGCGCGGGGCGGTAATTTCATTTTTCGCGCTGCGTGCTTTTTCTGAAAGCGACCACTCAAGATTGCCAGCCGGCACTCCTCGCACGGTGGTGATGCCGTGCGCCAGCCATAATTTGTAGACGTACTCTGCTTCCGGTGCTTTCGGCACGCCACCGGTATGGACATGCAGATCAACAATGCCGGGAAGCAAATAGTGTCCGTGCGCATCGATCTCTTTGGTGGCTTCCTTCGGACGACGCTCGTCTCTAATCGGCAGTCCGGGATAGCCGACCGTTTGGATTTTGACAATGCGATTGCCTTCGACCACCACATCGACCGGGCCGATGGGGGGCGCGCCCGTGCCGTCAATCATGGTGGCGCCACGAATAATGAGCCGCTCAAACGGCCCTTCTCCCTCGGTACGATCCGGCGCCGGCTGCACGCCAGTACGAAGCGATGCCTGCCGGGCCTGCGCAGCCGTACAGACCAGCATGCTGACAAGCGCTCCTGCGATGATTTTCCGGCAAAAATGTGCTGTGTTTTTCATCTCTCCCTCTCTCATCAAATCAAAAAGGCCGCAATCCGGCGACTGCGGCCAGTCTGTCATAATTCTCCATGCAAAACGAGACTTAAGCTGTCAGCAGCGCCGGCTTGCATACCAAAAGCATTCCGGTCGCCGCTGCGCGTACTTCATTTGCTACCAGGCGGTCACAATCGGCAAATCGCGCATGGTAAACAGGCCGGGCGCGGCGGCATGAATCCGCCGGATGGCATTCACTGCAATCGCCACCGTTGCAATATCACCGTTGGTGCCCTTGGTTTTGATCTCAAGCTCAGGTTTGCCATGAATCAAAATGGTTTCGCCTTCGTTGTCGAGATCCAGAGCCGCCGTAAAAGTCAGCGCCGCGAATTTGCCGTCTTCAGTGTAACCGTGTGCAGCCTGGTGCAGACCCTTCACCATGCCGGGCTGCACTTCGAAATGGGCGGTTTTGGTCAGCACGTCCGCCACCACCGGCTCGACGCTGGCTTCGTATTTGGCCAGCTTCCGGCCGAGGGTATCGAACAACATGCCCATCGATTCCGGCAGTCCGACGTGCCCCATGCGGCCTTCCGCCATTTTTTTATTGAACGCATCGACGCTCATGCCGGAACCGATTTTAGCCTGAAACGGCCCGCGACGGGTCGAAGCGTTGATGCGGCGTGCCACGCTGATGCCGCTAACAGCCTGGCAAATACTGGTAAGAAACAGCGGCAACGAATCCATCAAAAATCCCGGGTTGACGCCGGTGCCCATTACGGATTTGCCTGCCCTTTTGGCTGCTGCATCGATTTCCTTACCGTGCTGATCATTGGCCAGCCATGGAAAGGACAGCTCTTCTGATGTCGAAACGACATCCAGGCCACCATCAAGAATTTCGAGAATTTGGTTTTTGAACAGATCAAAGTAGGAGGCCGTGGTATGCATCACGACATCGGCAGAGGCTTCCTGCAATACTTCGTCCAGCGTTTTGGCGACAACCATGCCGCGCTTGCCAACGCCGATCACTTCCCCTACATCGCGTCCGATTTTTTGCGGATCAATATCGACGCCACCGACCAATTCCAAACCATCACGTTCATCAATCAATTTTGCGGTTGCGCAGCCAATCGGTCCAAGACCATATTGGATGACACGAATGTTCTTTGACATGAATTTTGCCTTTCGGTTTTACTGTCTGCAAGCCGTTGCCAATCAGCAGTAACCTTGGCAACCTGGCTTTTGGGGTTATTAAAGAAGCCAGCGACTCTTTCAGGAATTCAAACAACGCTGGCATTTTTTTGAAAAAAGTATGCACTTGCGCGCATGGCGTTTCATTTTGCGAGTTGACTGATTTTATAGTTAAAAAAGCGCTTCAATGCCCAAATCACGCCTGGTTTCGCAAATGGCGGCATAAAGCCGAGCACGAATTTCACCAGCATGTCGGTATCGAATGCTGCACCGCCAAGCAGTTGCACGATGACCATGCCCCAAATGCCGAGCGCAATCAGCCAGAACGACCAGTCCAGCACAGCTTTTGCGCCTTTCAGCGAATCGAGGAATTCCTGGATTTTATCAAAATGCGGCAGCAGCCTGGCCTTCGGATCCGGCTCAGTCAGCAAGGACTCTTCGAGAAAATGCAGCACATCGGCATCGGGCTGGATCAGCGTGCGCGCCACCCCCGGCGTAACAATTTCAACGCCGCCTTCGACAAACAGGCACTTGAGAATCTCGACTGGATTTTGCATGAGGTGTATTGGGAAAATTGAGACTTAAAACTGGATACTTTAAAAACCGAATTTGAAAACAATCCGAGCTCAGCATGAGATGGTTGCAGCGCACCTCACGGTTTTTCCCGCAAGATGGCATCGACCTCTTTTTGGCGACTCAACATTTTCACGATAGCCAGAAAGTTCGAGCGAATATTGCGCAACCGGGTGCGGAAATTCACTTTGCGAAAGGCTATACCCTTGCGCGGCATTTGTGCAATTTTCCGCAGTGTGTAAATGCTGACATACAGCGCAACACAAGCCTGAATAATGGTCGGCGGTGTGCTGTCTCTGCCACGGGCCTGCCTTTCCTCTCCCGGATCGTCCACGCTCTCATCCATCTTCGCATTGAGCAACTTGAAAAATTTACTGCTTTCTTCGCCTTCGAAAAAAAGCATCTCCAAAACGTCAATTTCAAGTCCGCCAACCACAGCGAGATAATCTTCGTCATCGGCTGCGATTTCCGAGCCCGCGCGGTCGAGCTGGACAGTGCTGAGCAACGCCAGGTTGCGCGAACATTCCAGGTACAGCAAGCGGGTTTTGATCGCAAGGTCGTCTTTAAGCTGCTTCCATTTCGAGATGCGGTCATACACATCGGCAAGCGGTGAGTAAGCGCTTTTCAGAATGTCATCAATAATCATGATTATTTCTTCGGGGTCATCATTCGAACAATGCCGGACACAAACGATTCAACGATATCGACCAGTGTTTTCCAAAAGGCTAGCGAGGTTTTCACACCGACATTATGCAACTCATGCACGGTGGCGTGGTCGGCGGTGGCATAGCTTTCCTGCACACGGGTGATGACGTCGCCATCGAGCTGGATGACGGTTTTCATGGCGATCTCTTCGATGCCGAGCTCCCACGCCTTCCGAATCAGCACCAGGTTGTCCGTCGTCGGTTCAATTTCCTGCCCGCCCTTATATAAGCCAATGATCGCTGAGGACATAGTTTTGATGCGATAGAGCATCCAAAAATGGGCCATTTGGTCTGGAGCGAGTTCTCTTCCGGACTCTTCCAGACCTTTGATTTGCTTTTTCAGTTCTGAAATTTTGGCATTCGTCAGCTCGATGATCTTTTCGAAAGTCTCCCGCCCGCCCCAGACGACCTTCTCATCTATCGTGACATCCATGTTGAGCTGCTCAAGCTTGATGCTGTATTTATTGCAAATTTCAGTCAAAGCGGTTTTCGGCTCCGGCATTTTCTGGCCGGTAATGTTCGGTTTAACGATGGTCAGGATTTCCAGATTCAGCAGATCACGGGCGAGATTCTGAATCTGGTCTTTGATACTTTCATTCACGTTGCCGTTCATGCTTCGGCATCCGTTTTTGAACGCAAGTCCTTTGCCAAATTGAAAAGTTTCATCAGCGCATCGAGGTTATCTTTAATCATCTGGTGGCCCATTTCTTCGCGGGTTTTGTGAAAATCTTTTAACTCGCGATAGTTGCCGGTGATGAATTCCGGATCATACACCGTCTTGACATCACCCTGTATCAGGTTGATTTTCGTTAAGATGACTTTCGGATCTTTTTCAGTGTCGAGATCAGGGCCATTTGGTGCGTTAAAATCGACCTGCCCGACCGCCGTAATAATTTCGAGGGTCACAAGATTTTGCAGCGCCTCTTTGATCGTGTTGATGAGGCTGTTCAGCTTGCTGTCACTGTCATTGGCCATGGGGTTCTCCTTCAAATTATTGGGTCAATTCCTGATTTGCAGCAATCGAATCTTTGCTGTTGGTGGATTCGAAATTTGTGGACAAAATCTATCTGCTCGTTGACACGTGTCGGTACCATTCAATTATCACACTGGAGAGACTGTCGAAAATTCAGCGAGTGTCATTCTGGGGAGTGAAGCGACAAAGAATCTCTGAACCTATGCTTAAAATGAGATTTCGCAATGCTCAGAATGACAAAAACACATTGTCGATAGTCCCGGAAGTGTCTATGCTGATCTCGAGCTTTGCTTTCCTGCGTTCGCTTTGCAAAAAATCTGCATAGATTCCTGACGGAATGACAAAGAAGATGAATCGTCGCCAATTGTTTGCGGTCACACTTTCTCAAAAATCACCGCAATGCCCTGGCCGACGCCGATGCACATTGTGGCCAATCCAATTTTTGCATCGCTACGGCGGTGCATTTCATGCAAAAGCGTGGTGGCGATGCGCGCGCCGGAGCAGCCGAGCGGATGGCCGAGGGCAATCGCGCCGCCATTCGGATTGAGCCGTGCATCTTCCGGATCGATGTCGAGGTCCTGCAAGACAGCCAGCGATTGTGCCGCAAATGCCTCGTTGAGTTCGATCAGATCGATGTCCTGCAGCGTCAGTCTCGTACGTTTCAGTACTTTCTGAGTTGCCGGCACCGGACCGATGCCCATGATGCGCGGTGGCACGCCAGCCACTGCGATGCTGCGGACCTTGGCCAATGGCCGTAGTCCGTGCGCTTGAGCATAATTTTTGGACACGACCAAAAGGGCTGCCGCGCCGTCGTTAAGCGGGCTGGCATTTCCTGCGGTGATGCTGCCATTTTTGCGAAAGACCGGCTTGAGCGCTGCGAGTTTTTCGAGCGTGGTATCGCGGCGCGGGCATTCATCAACGGCCACCAATCCATCCTTTGTTTCCACCGGCACGATTTCGTCAGCGAACCGGCCTGCGTCGATAGCGCGGATGGCTTTTTGGTGCGATAAAAAAGCAAAACGGTCCTGAGCCTCACGGCTGATTTGATGCGATTCGGTCAGATTTTCCGCAGTTATCCCGAGCGTATCTGTATGGCCAGCCTGCTCCATCTTCGGATTCGTCAAACGCCAGCCCAGCGAGGAATCGAAAGCGGTGAGATTACCAGCCAGAAAGGCGCGATCTGTTTTCGGCAAAATCCACGGTGCGCGGCTCATCGATTCCACGCCGCCACCAATATACACATCTGCTTCGCCGAGCATAACAGCACGGGCCGCCATCGCCACGGCCTCAAGGCCGCTGCCGCACAACCGGTTGACCGTGCAACCCGCGACTTCGAGCGGCAAGCCTGCCAGAATCGCGCTCATGCGAGCCACATTGCGATTGTCCTCGCCTGCCTGATTGGCACAACCAAAATAGACATCTTCTACGTCACTGGCAGCAATGCCGGTGCGCTCCACGAGTGCCTTGATGACCAGCGCCCCGAGATCATCCGGGCGAATGGTTGCGAGCGATTTGGCAAATTTTCCGATCGGTGTGCGGATGGCGTCGATAATCCAGGCTTCAGTCATGGATGCGATTTCGTCTGAATCTTTGTTTTGCAGCCTGCAATTCGCTAAGGCAGCCTGCTTGTACAAAAGGCACTTTTTTATCCGCACTATATACAGGTTGCATCGCTCAATCGCAAGGAAAAATCAACCTAAGCATTGGCCGTTTTTCGCAGATTGACTGCCAGGCAAATGATTGCCAGTATGCCGAACACACCAGAGCAGGCAAATGCGATTTCGGCCAGGCGAACCAGCGTGGCAAGCTGATTCAATGCCGGGAATGTGACAATCAGCGGCAGCACCCGACACACCACCGCCAGGTTGCCGAGCCAAAACGTCGCATCAACCAGCCAAGTGCTGGCAACGCGTTTTTTGCCGAGAAATCCAGGCAACATGCGCACGGCCATCCCCAAAATCAGCATTGTAATGAAGCCCACCAAATATAAATGACGGACCAAATCGAATTTGTGCGGCAGAGCCAATCCCAGTTGATCGCCGATCGCATAAAAGACATCGAACAGCGCGGCAAGCGCAAGCCAGGAATACGCCGCCGAGATTAAGCGCTCAAAACGTCCGAATTCGCCGTAGTCTGGCAGGCCAGCTCTGGTTGGCCGGCGATCTTCTTTCGGCTTCGCATCAACCTGTTCGCGCCATGAGCTTTTTGAGCGCGTCAGCACATCAAGCTGATAGATGAAGTAAAGAATCGCGATGGCTTTCACCACTGCGCCGACCGCAACGATGCGCGCGGATGTTTGTGAAAATGTCTGCACAAATAGCGGCGACTGCGGCAGGATCTGCGCACAAAAACCAATAAAATAGACCGCGGCCATGCTGCGCACTGACCAGTCGGCGCCGCGCAGGCGCAGGTAAAGCGGCAACATTTTGATGGAAAAAGCAAATGCTACCGGCAACAAAACCAGGCCGATGAACAGTTCGACATTAAACTGATTCCAGGCAGGAATAGCGATTGGGGCGCCTGCACTGGCCATGCGCACCAGCAGCCCCAAATTCAGCAGCGCACTCACTCCCCAACCGAACACTTGCATGGCAAAAAACGGTCGGATTGCCTTGAGTGAACGCGTACGCGCCGGTTCGCTAACCAGGAACAATTTCAGCACCAACATCAGGTAAATGTAGATACCCAGCCATTCCAGTATCGCCGAGAGCACACTCAACCATTGCAGCGCATCAAAATAAGGTGTGCCGATCACGTACGGCAAAATGCTGTGCGTGACCGTGCGCAAGGCAATCCCCCCGGCAACGCACGCCAGGATTGCATGCAACCAGAGCCTGTCGCTGATCGCAACGCTGAGCAGCCGCGGCAAAACATGCAGGCTCACGCCCATCACAAACAATCCAACCCATCCGATGAGCTGAACATGTCCATGGAGCTGTATATAGGTCTGAAAGCCAGTGTGCAGCGGCATCTGCAAGCCGATAATAAAGGCCATGTGCGCACCAATGCCGAAGCCGGCAAACAACGCAATCGCCAATGCAGCGTAGATAAATCTCATTTCAAATGGCAAGTGCCCGGCAGGTATTCTGGCCTTGGCCTGGGAAGACATTTTGGAAAACCTTTCTTGCACGGATTGATTTTTAGCCGGTTTCGTAGGACCGATCACGGCATTTTTGAATTGACTTCCTGACTTTGAATTTGCATTTTTGAGAAAGCTTTATTAAGAAGAGATTTAACGCAAATCGAGTCGTCAGCAAGGCACCCATCCAACAGAATGCCGGGTGGCCACACAGAAAGCGCCGCTGCAGCATTTTTGCTGTAAAAGCTTTTGTAGCTACCCAATGCACGCGAGAATTGCCAGATAATTAGGACAAATCGCTTTTATTGAATATGAAAGAAGAGCTTCTACAATACCTGCGTGAGCATCAAAAGCTGGCCGCACAAAACTGGCTTGCTGAATTGCGCGCTGATAGTTTGGTGCGTGCTGCTCTGCCACATGGTGCGCTTAAGCCGCTCGTTGATGAAATCTTTAGCAGATTGCTCGAGTTGATTGGAACAAAAAACCAGCACAATTCGGAGTTTCCAGGCTTTGCATACATCAAAGATCACCATATCAACGGTATCGATACCTTGCGCGGACTGCAAACTGTGCTCCTGAAAGGCAAACGCATTTTTTTCGATTTCATGGCACATGATGTTGCGGACCGGCAGCAATTCATCGTTTTTTTTCAACTGACCGATGACGTTTTCCATCGTCTCCACATCGACATCACGACATTCTACTCGCAAAAAAGTGTCTCGTCGACCAACAACAATCATGTTATAGGTGATGATTCGATTGATATTCATCCATCGCGGCTCAACTTGTTCTACAACGCTTTCCAGAACAGCACCGACGGCATCATCATCACCGATGTGCACGGCAGAATTATCGAGGTCAACAGAGCTTTCATCCAGATATTCGGATACAGTTATGAAGAAGTGATCGGCCAAACAACCGCACTCTTGCGCTCCGGCTCGACGACAAATGAATTTTATGCCGGCATGTGGGAGACGATAAAGAAAGTGGGCAGTTGGAAAGGTGAGATTGTCAACCGCAAAAAAAATGGCGAAGAAGTGCCGGTACTTTTGTCAATTACACCAATTTACGAGAATAAAAAAATCGTCGGCTACATGGGCGTCGAAATCGATACGCGCAAACAAAAGGAAATGGAAGAACGTCTGTTGCAGAGTGAGCGTTTCGTGGTGATAGGGCAAATGGCCTCAAAAGTGGCGCATGAAATCCGCAATCCGTTGTCATCGATATCGCTGAATGCGGAGCTGCTGGAGGATGAAATCGACTCCGCTGATGAGAATGTTTGTCGCGATGCCAAGCCATTGCTGCAGTCGATCATGAGCGAAGTAGATCGTCTGGCGGTGCTGACGGAGGAATATTTACAATTTTCGCGTCTGCCTCATATGGCTCCCGAAGACGGTGACATCAACAAAGTCATCAGCGAAGTGTTGGATTTTTTCGAAGCGGAAGCGAACTCCATCGGTATTCAAATTGTGACAACTGTCGAAAAGGCTTTGCCGCAATTTCCCTTTGATCCGCAGCAGATTCGCAGGCTGATTTTAAATCTCCTGCGCAATGCCGCAGAAGCCATGCCGGGTGGTGGCGCCATTCACATCCGCCTGCGGCAGGTTAATGAGCAAGTGCAGCTCTCGGTTACCGACTCCGGGCACGGCATTTCCGAGCAACAGCTCAACAAAATTTTCGAACCATTTTACACGACAAAGGATATGGGGACCGGACTCGGGCTGGCGCTGTGCTCACAAATTGTGCAGGAACACGGTGGCCGCATTTGGGCAGAAAGCCGCGAAAAAGCGGGCGCAACCTTTTATGTCGATTTTCCGATTAAATCGGAATCCACAATCAAAAAAAATGAAAGCGAACAGGTTTAAATATGAGTATTGACAATCAAAACCACGTCATTTTGATCGTGGATGACGAATCGAGCGTTCGTGAGTCGCTGGCCAAGGTATTGCAAAAAGAGAACTTCCAAACGATGGTTGCAGAAAATGGCCATGAAGCGGAATCACTGATCACCACTGAAAACGTTTCGCTGGTGTTGTCGGATTTCAGAATGCCGGAAATGAGCGGCCTGGAATTGCTGCAACGCATAAAAAAAAGCAACCCGGAAATTGAAGTCGTACTAATCACCGGGCACGGTACCATCGAGCGTGCTGTCGAAGCGATGCGTGAAGGTGCGTACGATTTTGTCACCAAGCCATTCAAGCGTGCCGATATTCTGCGCATTGTTGTCAAGGCCCTTGAAAAACGCGAATTGACACAGGAAAACAAGTTTCTGCGGCAGCAGCTTGCCGATGTTGGAAAATTCGACACCAAATTCATCGGCGAAAGCCAGCAGGTCAAAAAAATGCTGGAATTGATCAAGCGGGTTGCACCGTTGCCATCGACGGTTTTGATCACCGGAGAGAGCGGCACTGGCAAGGAAATCATCGCTCGCACCATTCACACCAACAGTCCGCGTCACAACAAGCGCTTCGTAGCGGTGAACTGCGGTGCTATCTCCGAGAACCTAATTGAAAGTGAGTTGTTCGGGCACGTCAAAGGCTCGTTCACTGGCGCCATCCGCGACAAAGAAGGCCTTTTCAAAACCGCTTCCACCGGCACGCTTTTTCTCGATGAAATCAGCACCATTCCGATGAGTTTGCAGGTCAAACTGCTGCGCGCGCTGGAAGAACATGAAATCCTGCCGGTCGGCGCCACGCGCCCGATTCCCGTCGAGCCACGCATTATCGCCGCCAGCAACCGCGACTTGCTCAAGGAAGTCGAAGAAGGTCGTTTTCGTGAGGACTTATATTACAGGCTGAACGTGGTCGGCATCGAAGTCCCTTCACTGCGCGAGCGGCAAAGCGACATCCCGTTGCTGGTTGAACATTTCATTCAAAAATTCAATCATGATTTAAAAAAGAATGTCTACGGCGTCAGCACCGAAACGTTAAGCCTTTTCCTGAACTACAAATGGAAAGGCAATGTGCGTGAACTCGAAAACGCCATCGAGCGCGCGATGATTCTGTGCGATGGAAACGAAATCTTGCCAGAACACCTGCCCCACAATTTCACACCCAGCCCCTACTCGCCCGAACTCAAAACCGGCTTAAAAGAGAGCATGATGGAATTCGAACGCACTCAAATTCTCAAAACACTGGAAATGGTCGATCAAGACAAGAAAGCCGCAGCCCAACTTTTAGGCTTGAGCCTGTCTTCGTTGTACCGTAAAATGTCCGAGCTCGGCATCGATACATCCGAAAAATAGGACTCAGAACGCTGATTTGCATTTCCCACTTTCGAGAAAGCACAATTTAAGATTTCCTAATTTTCGGAAAACAGTTGCTTAATTGACAAGTCGCCATACAAACAAAAACCTATAAACTATTTATTTTCAGTCAATTAAAAAAGAGAGCCTTTTTGACTTCCTTTGGCAAGATTGTTGTGGTGCTGCAAACAATTGCATTGCCGCGAGATTGTGCGCAGAGCAAATCTTATGAAATTCGCTGCAAACGGGACTTTTTTTGCTGGCTTCGCGTGCTTTCAGAAAGGCTACCGAATTCCGCACGACTTGAAATACATGCTTCGATTGTGCGGTTTATGCTTCTTTCTTAACGTTAATCGGTCATTTTCTTAAATCGAAAACATTTCAGATGATCATCCATTCCGGTCGTTTCATATTGCTTTCCATGGAAAACTTTACATCTTGATAATGTGCTCATGATCAATGCGATTTAAGGATAAATTCAGTTGACGCATTAACCATCTCGGGAGGGTGAAATGAAGTTCCGATCCATGTTCCGGTTCGCGCTTGTCGGTACGTTGCTTTTTCTGTTTACAGCCTGTACACCTGGGTCCGATGAATTGCAAATCGACACTTCGAAGCTCAGTAGCGAAGCTTTGAAGGGCAAAAAAATCTTCGACGACAAAAATTGCAAAAAATGCCACACGCTCGGCAAGAGTATGATGACGGTGGTCAAGCAAGGCAAAGAAGTTATCATCCCTGACCTGACCAACCCGTTCATCGCTACCGACAGCTCCTACGTAGAAGTCCATTTGAAATACGTTGAAGAAACCGATATGCCACAAATTCGTCTCTACAGTGACGAAATCCATCAGGTCAGCCGATTTATAGCGGAATTGCATGCCGCAACCCACGGCCAAAAGTATTCTGAAAATGCGGATGCGACTTGTCCGGTTTGTAGAGCCCCCGTCAATTCGGAGCTTGCAAAAGCGGATGGATTGTGGTTTACGTATTTTGGGGAAACCTACTATTTTGAGTGCGAAGCCTGCAAAGAGCTGTTTTCGAAACAGCCAGAAGTATTTCGCTAGCATGAAATTTTGAAATGGGGATTTGCTGTGGTTTTAACAGGAACCGCTGCAAAAGTTTTTGTTGGGTGAGGCCGAATTGTGAGCCTTCGTTCGATATCGAGCGAAGGCTTTTTTATATGCGAAATTAGCCCTATTCGTGATCAAAACTATCGAACAGTGAACGCACGGTGCATTGCTCACGCAGAGCATCGCCATCGATCGCATTTTTCGGCACAGTAATTCGGCGCATTTTCCCGGCATCGACATCAAAATAATTATCCGAAAAATTGACATCATACCCGTGCAAATCGAGGCAGACAAACTTGGCGAATTGTTGCGCACTTACCGCGATGTGCCAGTTTTCGCCATCTTCGCCGAACCTCAATCGAAGCTGCGGATCGCGCAAGTGCAAATGCTTGTAGGGCACAAAGGCACATGTTGCCTGCCTAATTTCGCCACCGGCATCATCGCGAAAAGTCAATGAGAGGTAGCGCTCCCGTTTGAGTCTCCCCTCCAGTTTTGCAGAAAAATCGAGCTCGCACAACCAATGTGCGCTCAACGCGGGGACGCTTATCGACAGTTCTCCTTCGCGAATCACCTCCCCAGCCAATGACAATAAACGCCAGTTGCAAAGCCCTTCCACTGCGACCGGCTTTTCGTTACTGACGCTCAGCCGCGCAGTCGTACCACTTTCTTCGCATGACAATAAAATCGGATCGAACATGCGGCGTGCAGCGTAGTGCAGCGCTTTCCAGCGACCAAAACAATCCACACTTGACCACGAAGCCACTGGCCAATTGTCGTTGTACTGCCAGTAAATTGCGCCCATGCAGCGACCGCGATTGCGGCGCAAATGCTCGACACCGTAACGGATTGCCTCAGCCTGACTGAGTTGCGAAATGTACAACAGCGACTCAAAATTTTTCGGATAGCGAAAGTAATGTGAAATATAGGTCAAAATCTTGCCATTGCCGCCGACACAGCGTTGGTGGTCTTCCATCACCGTGCTAAAAATGTTGCGATCTTCCGGCTCGGCAAACGACGCAATCGTTTTGAATGAGGGGAACGACTCAAAGCCAAATTCGGAGAGAAATCGAAAGTGATAATTTCGATAATCGGTAAAAGGTTTATTGCCGTGCCACACTTCCCAGTAATGCACATCCCCTCGCTCCGGTGCATTGGGTCTATCAAATCCACCGCCAGATGACGGCGAGGCCGGCCAGTAGGCGATCTGTGGGCAAATCTGCTGCACGATTTCAGGAAACAACTGTTCGTATTGCTTTCGGTACTCACTGCGCATTTGGGCCGTTTTTTCAAAATCCCAGGCATCGAACGCCCACTCCATTTCATTGTTGCCGCAAATCAGGCCCAGACTGGCGTGGTGGCGAATGCGCTCGAGGACATTGATGGTCTCATTTTTGATGTTTTCATAAAAAGCCGGATTGTCGATATCATACAAGCCACAGGCATACATCAAATCTTGCCATACAACGATGCCGCATTGGTCACAAAAATCGAAAAAGCAGTCCGGTGGGTAGATGCCGCCCCCCCAAATGCGCAGGCAGTTGAAGTTGGCTGCAACCGCATCATCCACCAGCGTCTGCCAGACTGTATCATCCGCGCGGGTCAGGTAAACATCCGGCGGTACCAGGTTGGCGCCACAGGCAAAAAAGGCGACGCCGTTGCAACTCAACTGGAAACTCTCACCCCACTCGTCCAGCTCCCGCTGCAACTCAAGCGTTCGCAGTCCAACATGAAAATGGCGCTGATCCGCGATCTGGCCATCACAACGAGCACTGACCTCGATACGATAAAGCGGCTGCTCGCCCAATCCGCGCGGCCACCACAGTTGTGGCGCTGGTACTTCAAATCGCGCCTGCCCTTCCCCATCCAACTTAATGAAGTGAGAATCGCCGTCCGGGCATGTCACCGAGACGGTTATCTCGTATTCAGCAGGGCTCCATCTCTCCACTTCAGCGCTGAAATCGAGCCAAACATCTCCGTCGTCATGTTTTTGTGCAACGCGGAAATCCTTGATGCGCAAACCGGGATAGGCCCGCAACCGGATTGGCTGCCAGATACCGACGTCGGGGATAACCGGTCCCCAATCCCAACCAAAACTGCAGTGATTCTTGCGCAAATGCACTGCACCATCGAGGCTGTTGCCATCGTTCCAAAGGGGACGTTTTTTGTTGCGGCTGGCAATTTCTGCGACGGCATTGCCGAAATGAATGGCGATATCATTTTTGCCAGCCCGCACATATTTGCGCACATCGAAACGCCAGCGCACAAACATATTCTCCACCTTGGCTACCGTTTGGCCGTTAATGCGGATTTCAGCGAGCGTATCCAGGCCATCGGCTTCGAGAAAAATGCCATTCTCAGCCTGCAAGAATGCATCGCTGACCTGGAATTCGCGGCGAAACACAAAGGCGCGGTTGGCCAAGTCCAGGCAGGCACGGTTGTTCTCGCGATAGAAAACACCCTTTTCGCCGAAATACCCGGCTTGTTCAAGCGCATACATAACCGTGCCCGGCACTTTCGTGTCAAGTGCAATTGCACCATCTTCCGAAGTGACCTGCCAACAGCCGTTCAGGTCTATTGTTTGCATCAGGCTCCTTTTTGTATCGAATTCACGAAAATCTGAACTCCAAGATATTGTACAAACGTAAATTACAAATGTGGATTAAAACATCAAGGCGCATTTGGCTAATGTAAAAAGCTATTGGTGGAATCAAGCGAAAAGAAAAAGTTGGAATAACGAGCGGCACTGATCTTTATGTGGGTAAGGGTAGCAGAGAGATAGAAGAGTTCCCCATCCTATCAGGCACAAACACAAAAGGGAATCGTTCTTGATTCCCTTTTGCTGTGTAAAACGAACGGAACGTGCGCAGGCGGGTGCCCACCATGTCCGGCCGTCTTCCTAAATCGATAACGAGTGTTTGTAACACAGTTTGATACCAGCCAGCTTGGCGATCACACCAACAGGCTTGCCGCAAACGTAGCATTTGCCTTCGCGAATGCGCTGTTCGAAAACTTGTTGCCGGTCAGTTCCATTGAGTTCATCGTCATGCTCCAAAATAATCTCTTCAAAATCGGTTTTGGTTTCTTCTTCAGCTTCGGGTTCGTCATGACTCGGTTCCTCAGCAACGTACGTTTCGACTTCAACTTCCTGTTTCGGCGCGGCAACATGTTCCCACATCGGTGGTATCTCTGCAACTGGCTCGTGGCCAGTCCCATCTTCAATGACTTCATGGTAAACTTCGGATTCTTCCTGCTCCACCGTTGTGTTCGTATCCGTATCTGCTGAATCTTTGTACTGTCGAATCAAATCTTCCGTAAACATTGTGGTCTCGGTCGATGGATTCGCGGACGCTTCCGATTGCGGACTGGACGTTGTTTCAGCGTTTACCCACTCGCGCGAGGGGGCTGTATCGAATCCGTTTTCCTGCTCAGAATGACCATTTTTCTTGATCATCCGGCCCCAGAATTTCAGGCTGCCGGTTTCATCACCGGTGACGAAGTAGGTGCCATCGGGGCTGAAAGCATTGCAAGTCAGGTTGCCAGCGATGACGTGCATGAGCCTGCCATCGTGCACACTCCACAGCTTCATGCTGCGATCCTGATAATCGCTACTGGCGAGAATGGTGCCGTCCGGGCTGAAACGCACTGCCGAAATGCCTGGCGAAAAAGGCTTCAAATTCTGGATCAGTTTGCCATCTTCAATGTCCCACAATTGCAGCGCTTTGCCGTAATTGATGGTCACCAGACTTTTGCAATCCGGGCTGAGGGACAACCAGCTAATCGCTCCCTGACGCGGTGGCAATTCATGCAGGATGTCGCCACTCCCGAGATCATAGAACTTTACACTGCCATCATTCAAGCCGGTGATCAATGCGGAATCATCCGGACTGAATGTGATTGAATTTGACAAGCCGGAGCAACCATAAAACGTGTGAACCCGTTCGCCAAGCTTGATGTGCCAAAGCACTGTGGTATTATCGGGACTGCCGGTTGCGAGAAATTTGCCGTTATTGCTAAACGACAGCGTATCGACGCTGCTCTTGTGGCCCGTGAGCGTGTGTATCAGCGAAAAATCATCCATGTTCCAAATCTTTACTTGCCGGTCGTAAAAGCCGGCAGCAAGCAAAGAGTCATCCGGACTGAATGCAATGCAATGCACCGGCGAACCCAGATTGACGAATTCTTTGATCAGCGTGCCTTCCTCAACATTCCACAAGCGAACGCCACCAGCCTTGTCCGCGCTTACCATGGCACGGCCATCATGGCTGAATATGATTTTGGTGATCGCCTCCTCGTGTCCACGCAGGGTAAATGCCTGCTGATTCTCCGGCAAACGCCAGATGTTGATCGTTTTGTCAGCACCGCCGCTCGCCAGAAAAACCTGATTCGGACTGAAAGCCATGCAGTTGATGCGACCAACATGTGCCGAGAGTGTGTGCAGCGCAAACCTATGCACCAGCAGCGACTGAAAAATGTCGTCCACTTCCTGCAGCAAATGCATGGCATCGCGATAATCAAAATAGCTGCCTTTTGCCAGCGAAGTGCGCACTTCCTGCAGCAATTGCTTCATTTCGTTTTTGGCGCTTTTTGCTTCGAGAGTTGGATAATGCCAATCCGTCAAAAAGGTGATGCAGCGATCGAGCTTATCCTTTAATTTGTACTCATTCTTTTTGCGAAGCTTCTCAAAAAGGTTGACGATTTCTTTGCGGACTTCGCGGAAATCCTGATCCTGTTGGGCTTTTTCGCTATAGCCGTCATCGATTTCGATTGCTTTTTCGAGGCTTTGAATAGAGGTTTTGCCATCGCCGATCAGCGCGGCAAACTTCGCCCGATGGTAATGGCTCTCGGAAAGCTCCGGATACACTTCACAGGAGTCGGTCGCCAGGTCGTAGGCTTCCTTGATGAGTTGCTGTGCGCGCGTACCGTCACCCGTTTCGATCTGCTTGTTGATTTGGGCATAGCAAGCGATGGCCGCATGCAGCAGCGCTTCGCCCTCATAGCGGCGGGCCTCTTCAATTTTGGCGCTCGACGCTTTGGCATAGCGCGCCGAAGCACGTAAATGCAGATCTGCTTTGTCCAAATCGATGATATTGCAGTCGCTGTTCACGCCGTATAAATACAGTTTGCCGATCATCAACTGCGTCAGAAAATTGGTTTCATCCTTGCTTGCGGAATCGAGAAACGCATCCAGTGCTTTGTCGAACAGGCCTTTTGCAAGCCGGTCGCAGCCGATGCGGAACAGCTCACGCGCCTGCGTAATGAGCGGATTTTCAAGTGTGGTGTGGATCGACTCGAGCTTTCGCAGCATGTTCATGGTGGTTTGGTTCTGCAATTTCATTTGCTCCAATACCAGCGCGAAATGGTAATCGAAGCTCGACCGCAGCTCTTCAATCGAGCCCTGGGTGTCACGGATAGCGCTTTCCAGCGTGCCGAAGCCCTTTTCCAGCGTGTTTCTGACCGAATTCATCCCCGACCCGAAGCGCTTGACCAACGCCCGGCGACTGGCAACGATTTCGCGCGTCTGCCGGGTGATCGCCCTTCGTTCCGCCAAACTGGTGCTGCGAATCTCATCTTTAATCACGCCATTTGGGGAAGAATCTTTTAGATATTCTTCCCAACTCGTCTCTGCGCCGACATAATAATTAGACATGATCGCTCCTTGGATTTATTCATTTATTTGTTGTTTGCTAATTTTTCCTCGTCGTCCCACTTCTTCTTCTGCTGCTGTTTTTGGGCACACGCCGGGTCTTTTTGCTTTCCTGTATATAGCGGTTAAAATCTCGTCGCTGTGATCCCAAATATTCTGGCACGTTGACGCGCTCAAGACGTCTGGTCGTCAGGCTGGGCACAATTTTGGCACGGATAAAAATGACCAGTTCTTTTTTGGTATAGCCTTTCGATTCGTAGCCGAATAAGTACTTCAAGCCGAAGAACCACGCCGGCAAATCTTTCAAAATCGGTACGCCCTTGCGCAAATTTTGGATTTCGTAGTTGAACAATCCCGCAATCACGGTCTCTTCTCCGTCCCGCAAAAGCACGCGGGTTGTGCTTTCGGTGACATCTTTGGTGACGCCGATCGCGTCCGGCACCACATCGCTGCGCTCGGCGGCGATATCGAGATAGATAAAAGTTGAATCGTTCTCACCATATACTTCTGGTGTGACGGTCAGAATGATACCGGATTCATATTCAGTAAAGCGTGTATTGCCGGCGAAATCCTGCAGGGTCAGAAAGAAGTTTTTGCCGACCTTGATTTTGCCTTGTTCACCGTCCATTACGCGGACATGCGGGCGTGCGATGACCTCACCCCGATTGCGGCTCTCGAAGGCTTTCAGCAACGCATCGACGCGCACTGTGCCGGAAATCTGCCGGCTGCTCGAAACGCGCAAAAATTCCTGAGCCACATTGCTGCCGCCAAACGTCCTGATGCCAACGGCGCCGTTTTTAAACGTACTCCAGTCAATACCCAGCTCATAGATCACTTCATAATCGGCCTGAAAAAACACCGCGTTAATCTCCACTTCGCGTGTGCTCAGATCGATGATGCCCTCCCTTGGGGCTTCCTGCTTCGTTTCCGTCAACGATTCAACCTGGTAAAATTTCGGATGCAGAGCGTATTTCAGCATATTCGAGCGCAGAATATATTCCAGCGCGCGCTTCCAGTACATGTTCTCGACAGCAACGCCGATCGATTTTTGCATGCCCCCGACGTTGGTGTAAATGATAATGCGGCCTTCGTTTGCCTGTGCAAAAGTGCTCAAAATTTCAAGAGCTGTACCAAGCCGCACATCACGATGGAACGACACCAACTCATCCGGCCGGTAGGCGCGCGTGGGGTCATCATTCTGTGCAAAAAGTGCGGTGGCAGTCAGAATGCAAAGCCAGCTGAGAAGCGCTGCTTTGCCAAATTTGTCGTGTTGTAGCCAATTCATAATATCTTCATCCCTCATGAGTGTACATGATGCCTGAGCCAGGATTAGTTGTATTCCAATTTCAAATAAACTGTGCGCGTGCCGAAAGAGGAGGTCACCTCGAATTCGGCTTGATTCATGCTGTGATTGATGCGCTGGAGGGTCCCGCCATCAACACGGTCACCGACCTTGAGCGAAACCACTTTGCCGTCACTTTTTGAGCGCAAATAGACTTTGTTGTTAGCAATGGCGATCAGGCTGGCTTTTTCAACATCCAGCAAACCGGATGGCTTGCGTTCAACAGGCTTCTTTCTCGCGACCGGAGCCGTTGTCGGCTTTGGTTCGGCCTGATATCTGCCGGAAAAAGCGTTGTAGCCAAACTCGGAGTACCAATTCAGCTGCGTAGCCACCATCGCCAAGTCATCCCCTGATTCCCAGGCTTCCGACATGGAGTAGCCTTCCAGCATGACGGTAAAATTCAGCAGATTGGGATCTTTGTCGCTGCGCTTCAGGGTAACATTTTTAATGTTGTAGAGAATCGGATTGTGGGTGATGTACCAAATCAACGAACAGAAATTGGGATAATCGCCTTCACCGTTGAGCGTATAAACAAAGGTCTGATAGTTTTCGCCCTTTTTCTTTTCGTTCAGAAAAAAATCGAAATCGAGATTGATATCGTAATTCTCGATCAGCCAATTGATATACGAGAGTGAAAATGTCGGTTCAACCGCATTGATCAGCTTTTTGGACGAGCGCACCAGCTTTTTCTCCAGCGAATCGCGCTCAACCTGAAATTGCCCAAAGGTGTCCGTAACCTGTAAATCTTCGTTGAGCCGGCTTTCCAATTGTTGTGTTTGCGCCGTGAGCTCATCAAGAGCTTTGACTTCAGACCGGTACCAGAAGAATCCGATGATTGTGAGCAGCACCAGAATGCCGCTGATGGTGAGATTGTTTCTTTTTGCGTAGGTCATTTTTGCACTTCCCTGTCAATTATTTGCTGGCATGTCCAAGGCAATGATGCGAGTATTTTTCATCACTGTAGCCCCGAGAGCATCCGTCAGAATCGCATGTGCTTTCTGCGCATTGTTGCGATTGGGATAGTTGCCGAGCAACACCCGGTACATTTGTTGGTTGCGCCCGCTGTCATAATAGCTCGATATATTGGCGCGCAAACCCTTCTTGCGGCATGCTATGGCATACTTTGCCGCATAATCGCGATCAGAGCTCTGCAATACTTCGATGAAATATCTTTTCACCGGATAGCTCGCATTGTCCTCGACCTGACTCTGAATTGGCGCACGATCGGCAACGCTGCTGGCAGTTCTTTGCTGACTGTGCTCTGCGGCTCCATTTGTTGCTGTGTGGTTGGCCGCGCCGTTGTTCGACTTCGCAACCGGCGGTGGAGCGCTTTGGCGGGCAGGCGATCGGGTTGTGCTGGTGGCGACTTTCGGTTCAGCGGGCGGCTGACTGCGCGGCTGCGAGCTTTGCTGGTTGTGACGAATATTCCTTGCCGGCGACACTGTCCGGTTTGGCGTTTGGCTGGCTGGAGGCGCTACACTGCGTGGGGGCTGATTGTTACCCGCAAAATAATCCTTGGTGAAATTGGGAATCGTGGTAAAGTTCGCCAGGCTGATGCCATCGGTTTCCGGCTCTGCATCGCGATCAAACTTGATGTTATCCATTGCAAAATTATAGATGGGCTTGATCCCGGAACGCTCACGAGTGACCTTGTTGAGCATTGCACCGCCCAGTTTATCCGCCAAAACCGGAATTTTTAAGCGCGATTGCGAATAACCATTGAGCGTATAGGTTGAGCCGTTTTTGGTAATTTGATTGACCCAAACGTCCCCGGTACTCTGCACGCTTCGGTTGAGCTTTTTCAAAAATATGAGGAATGAGTCGTAGTCTTTTGCCAGGTCATCCACCAACGAGAGATTGCTCTCCAGCTGTTTGCTTTCATCTTCGATGTCAAGTACATCGTCCACCGCTTCGCGAGCGTGGCTAATTTCCTGCTCCAGGCTTTTGTTTTTGATCTGCATTGCGTTCATGGAGCTGCGCACACTGATGATTTCAAATGTGATAAAAAATGCGATCAGGCCGGTCAAGGCCAGCAGACCATAGCCATAACGGTCAAGCTTGACAATTTCCTGTTGATCTCTCAGGTTTTGCGGAATTAAATTCAGTTGAAAAAAGTCAGGATTTCTGGGCTGCAACACTTTCCACGCCAAGGCAATCGCGACAGCGAACTCAGAGAAGGTCTCTTCCTGCTTATCGCTTTCAACTGGCAAATGCCCAAGCGCCGTTGTGGACAGGTATTCAACCGTGGCTTTCTTGAATTGCGCGGCAAAAAATGATTTGGCGCGAATGTGGCTGCAGCGCCCTGCTAAATAAATCGAATTGATTTCAGGAATACTGGCTTCATCAATTTCATACATTAACCGGCGTGAAATGATATCAAGTACCTGCGGTGAAGCGGCGTTTTCGTTGATGATCGAACTGATATGGAGCAATTCGTAGCCATTCATAAAAATCAGGCGAGTGAAATCGTCCTCAATGTAAACGATCACCGAAGTCTGGCCCGGTTGGCTGGAGAATCCGGAGCGTGCAATATTGGCCAAGGCCAGTTCCGTCGTGTCCATGGTGCCGAAGTGCAGTTTTTTGCCAAGAAAATCGTTGACTTCGCGCAAAATATTGAGAAAGGGTGGGTATTGATCATGCACCAGACTCACGGTGGCCCCATCTGCCAGTTTTAGCAAATGTTGCTCCGAGCCCAAACCGGCATCTTTATCAGCACGACTGGTGTTGTCGATAAAGTCATCTGACTGCTTAAAATCCGCGCTGTCGAGGCGTTGGTATTTGGCCATCGATACCGGGATATTCAGACCGACCCTGATTTTTTTGGAGGCATGTTTGAACAGAAACTTGTACAGAATCTCAAGGTTGGCATTGCCCTTTGTCTGCGCCTCTTGCTCGCTTGTTTTTTCATCCCAGGCATCCTTCAGGCCGAACGCGTCTCTGGCATCAGCATTCGGCTTGTTATCGACAACCAGTTCTTCTTTTGTCGTTTGGTGTTCGAGTGAGCTGTCGAGATAGGCTGTTTCCAGCGCAACAACAGATATCTGATCCTTTTCGCGCATGAGTGTTGCCAACCTGACTTCCCGGCCACTGATAGCGAGTCCAATCGCGGTGCGCATACCGCCATTGACAATATTTTTCAAATCAAATTTTTCACTAAACATAATTTTCCTCAGTCCATCTTGCGCTGATAATGCATCAAGTCCTCAAATCGTTTTTTGTTGTTGGCATTATTGAGCGCCTCGCCGTATGAGATGATATTTTTTTGACACAGCCTGGCGAGATCTTGCTCCATTGTAATCATGCCTTCTGAATTTGACTGTTGGATGATTTGGTAAATTTCCTCTGTGTTGTTGGTTCGGATGGCTGCCCGCACAGGTGCATTGCTCACCATCGTTTCTTTCGCCATGCACAGCCTGCCATCCTTGCGGTTCACCAGCTTTTGCGAGATCACACACGTCAGCAAGTTGGCCATTCGCTCGCGAACGCGCTGCTGTTCGTCGGGGGCGGTTTCCGCCAAAATCCGGTCGATGCTTTCAACTGCGGATGACGTGTGCAGGGTCGCAAACACTTTGTGGCCGCTGTCAGCCGCTTCCAGCACAGCGTTGAATGTGTCCGCATTGCGCATTTCACCAATGACGATAATGTCGGGATCCTGCCGCAATGCCTGAATTACGCCTTCCTCGAAACTGCGCACATCCCGGCTGACTTCACGTTGCCGCACCACCGAGCGCTGCGAAACATGAATATATTCCACCGGATCGGCGATCATCACAATGTGCGCGTGCGACATGCGATTGTTGGCGTCGATGATCGAGTCCAGCGTCGAAGTTTTGCCCGAGCCACTGATGCCAGTGATTAAAATCAGGCCGCGCTTTTGGTATTCGAGGCTCATCAGCCGCGACACGTTTTTGTGCAGGCCCAAATCGCGGAACGGCCGCACGGAAGCGCCGATGCGCCGCAAGCTGAGCGCCAAATGGGTCATGTCGAAATAGATCGTTGCGCGAAACCGAATGACATCGCCGGATGGCGTCGCAAGCTCATAGGTAAACTGCACCTGCCGATTGTCCATCAGTTCCTGGCGCTGCACATCGATCAGCATGTTGTACAGCAGGGCATCGGTCTCGTCGATGGTATAGGAGCCCATTTCTTCATCAGCGCGTTTTTTGCCGTGTATCCGATACCACACCATGCCATTGCAGCCGAGCCCGCCAAAATCCAAATCCGAGGCTTCCTTGCTTTCCATGCTCATTAAAATGTAATTTACCGCTTGTTTTAGCAAATAATTCTGATCATCCGGCAGGCTCGCCAGCACCTCGGCAATCACTGTCCAGCGGTCGCTCATCTCCGAATCCAGCGCAATCGTCGGTGTCAACATCGACAGGAGTTCTTTTGCATTAATCAGTCGCTGGTCTTGCACAATTCGCCTCAAATACTCTTTATTTCCAGGAAAGCACACGCATGCGCGGATTGTTCGGCGCATAATTCGATGCCAGCGCGCGCATGTATTCAGGTTCGTGATCGACATTGATTTGAAAGCCGAGGCCATCGGCGGCGCCCCAGGTCACAATGCCACCATTGATGTAGCTGGCCGCGCTGCCGCTGTTGCTGATGAGCGTGCCGGTGTTCGGGGAGTAAACCACGCCTTCGATTGTCGCGCCATCAAATAATTGCGTGGCCCCTTCAACGATAAAAATGCCATACACCGTTCGGCCTGCCAGCACACGCAAGTCGCCATTGACATGGGTGACATTTGGCGTCAAGCCGGAATAATAAAAGTTGGTGCTCGGATAGCCATCGCCAGGCTCAAAGGGATTATCACCGGGTGTATGCCCCTGGCTGGTTGCCGCATTCAGCAAATTTGTATAGTCAATATCCGGCATGAACGGCGCATGATCGATCACCAGGGTGGTATCGATCACCCCGGTCGAGTCACGGGTGGTTACATCATTTACGCTATCCTTTGCCCAAACAGCGAACTCAGAAAACTCGCCGTCGAAAAGGATCACTTCGCTGGTCATCGAAAGATCGGCATTTTTGCCGGTGGAAAAGACTTTCAGACGGTTGGATGCCAGGCCTGTATCCTGCACAGCAATGGTAATGCTATCCTTGTTTAGCACCAAAGGCGAACCATAGCTCGGCCGCCAGCTGCTGTTGAGATAGAGTTTGTTGAGCGCGATATACGCACCGCTGTTCGCGGCATTTTTTGCAGAAGTGCGCGAGAAATGGGTTGCCGCCATATCGCTGGCCTGTACCAACTGCCGATTTTTGCTCAGTACGATCATTCCGGTCGAGAGTGAAAGTCCGAACATGAGAATCAGTAAAAACTTGCCCATTTTTCATTTAACCTTCTCTTAAAACAGGAAGGAGATTAGTGGAGAGATGAAGCAACAAGCGCAGCACTGAACGAATTCACCATTTCCGTTTGCTTGTCACTTCATCTCACCATAAATCTCGCCCCAGAGGTTTTTGCTATTTTCCGTACAAATTTGGCGGTGTTACTTTGCCATGCCAAACAAGTCTCGAGTAATTTGCATCAAAATTAAAACTCGATTCTGTTGCCATTTCGAATTCAATAATGCGAATCGCACTGAGCGTGCTGGTTTCGTACCCCATGCTGTTAAAATACCTGATTTTGAATTCCGTTAAGCCAGCTGCCAGCACAACAGGCGAACCGCCATTGACTGTGCGGTAGAGAAAGCGATCGTTTGGGTTTTCAGTTGCGCTCAAAGCCGCGGTCGTGCTGAGATGATATTTTACCGTATCGATGGTGCCGGTCACGTTCGGGTCCCAGCAAAAGGTAATCTCGCTGGAGTCTGCACTGAGTATCGGATAAATGGACGGGTCGTTGACGCCCGCGCCGATCAGTGATAGCTCATACTCAATGGCATCGGTCGCATCGGCGAGGTTCTGATATGCGACATGTTCCAGTGTGTTCAGATAGGCATCCCGCGTCACCTCATTGCCGTAGCGCAAAAACGACATCAGCAACAAGGAGCCGATCACAGCACTACCGATCATTGCGATCCAGGAAGTCATAACGCTTTATTTCCTTTAACTGTTATTGACACCGTAATAGCTAATCACCTGCTTCAAGGTAATGCCATGAGAGAGATAGCTGGAGTTCACATTAACGGTCATTTTTTTAAAAAACGTTTCGTTCGAATAAGAAGCTTCCGGGTTGGTATCCCTCACATAGACTACACTGATTTGCACCTGAAAATCCATCCCGCGCACGGTAACTGTCTGGTTGAAACCATGATAGTCATCGACGTCGCTGAAGTTGGGATAATGCTCGGAGTTGTTGTGTCCGAGCCCATAAACCGTGGTAAAGCCGTCTGGCATGTCCCCGGGATCCAGCGAAGCCGAAACAGCATCGTATTCCTTGGATTTGGCTTCTTCAATAAAGCGCTGTGCAACCGAAATGGCGGTGTGCACGATCTCGGTTTCCTGCAATGCTTCCTGATTTCGGAGCGAGGTTTGGTTGATATTTAAAATCAACAGCGAAAAAAGTACAGAGGTGAGAACAACGAGTAATAATTCTTGAAAGCCCATCTTATTGCTCAGTTGATGAATTCAAAATCGCGGAGGGCAAAGCTTGCTTTGCATGGTTTTGCGAAAAAAGCTTCGTACTCCATTTGAAAAAAATATGATTATAACTCAGTAGTCGCTGAAGCGATCTCTTCGATGGTCGTTACGCCTTCCTTGATCCGTTCACGGCCGGAGGCTTGCAACGTCAGCATGCCGTTGGCGAGTGCCTCCTGCCGGATCATCTCGTCGTCGATGTAATCCTTACTGCCCAAAATCATCTTGCGAATCGAAGGCGTAAACAGCAAGGGCTCGACAATCGATTGCCGGCCTTTATAGCCTTCAAAGCATTTGTCGCAACCAACCGGCTGATAAAACGCAGTATTCTTAATCTCATCATCCGTGAAGCCGAGATAGCGCGCGAGTGCGACATCGATTTTGGTGGCGCGTTGTTTACAGGTTTCGCATAGCTTGCGCACCAGCCGCTGTGCCATCACCAAATTGATGGCATTGGCGATCAGGAATGGCTCCACGCCCAGCATGTACAAACGCGCTACCGCGCTGGGGGCGTCATTGGTATGAAGGGTGGTGAACGTGATGTGGCCGGTGTTGGCCAGACTGACAGCAATTTCGGCGGATTTCAGGTCACGAATCTCACCAACCATCACGATGTCCGGATCGTGACGCAGCACCGAACGCAGCGCCGAGTCGAAGTCCAGCTTTGGGCCGAGCTTGATCTGCCGGGCTCCACGGATCAGGTATTCGACCGGCTGCTCGACACTCACCACATTTTTGGACGGATCCATAATGGCGTGCAGTGCAGCAATCAGCGTGGTGCTCTTGCCGCTTCCGGTCGGGCCGGTCAGCATGATCATGCCCTGTGGCTTCTGAATCGCTTTCATAAAGTCTTCTTTGGCGCGCTTTTGCAGGCCAAGGCGATCAAAATCGGTGATGACTTTGCGATCATCCAAAACACGGATCACCACACTTTCGAATTTTCGCTGCACCTCAGCGCCGGCAATCGGCAGCACAGAAACACGAAATCGAATATGGTGGTTATCGATTTTGCGCTGGATGTAGCCATCCTGGGCGATATTACGGTTGAAACGGTCGATGTTGATCGAGCGGTCTTTGATCACTGCGGTAACCGATTCCGGCTTCACCGAAGACAACGCGTGCCACATCTGCAGCTTGCCATCGACACGAAAAAAGAATTCGGTGACATTGCCTTCCTTCGGCAAAACATGCACATCGCTGGCACCTTTGCGGACTGCTTCTACCAGTGCCCCCTCGATGAGGTTGGTGAGCATGCTGCGGTTAATCTCCGCATCCAGCGCCGCTTCATCGATCTGCGCATCGTCCTCTTCAATACCCTCGATACTCTGCAGCGACACTTCGATTTGCTGCAGGAACTCATTTTTGAACACCATCACCCGGTCGATGAGTTCTTCAAGATGTTCTTTTGGGCTGTAGGCAATTTCGATTTGTTTGTAAGGAAGATCCCGAAGCAGGAAGGGAATTTCGCGGTCGAGCGGATCCGCTGCGATCACGGTCAAAATTTTCGCGCTCGATTCATGCGGCCGGAAAGGCAGCACGCACTTCTGCAGCAACTTTTGCCGCACGGCATCGGAGCAGCCGTCGAGGGCTTTACGGATAAAGTCAAGCTGGATATCATCAACCGTGTCCGCACGCAAGTTGATCTCTTTGAAAGCGTACATCTGGGCAATCGCACTGTAGATTTTGTGGCGATCGACCATAAAGTCTTCGATGAGAATTTGCTGCAGGCGGCGCGCGCCGTGCGAATTGTTTTTATTGGTATCGCGCTTGAGGGTATCAAGGGCTTTCTGCAGGATATCCTGGCTAATAATCCCTTTGTCGCGCAAAATATGCCCGATACGGACACTCATCGGTTCCATTGATGTCTCCCAAAGTTGCAATGCTCGTGTAGAACCTAATCTGCTCGCGAATCGAATCTGAAGCCGTGGGCTTTGGAGCGGTCCCAAAACGTACGAACCGTCATTCCCGCGAATGCTATGGCGGGCTGTCCAAAAAGTCAGATAATGTCATTCTGAGCGTAGCGAAGAATCTCTTTTTGAGCTCAAATAGCTGAGATTCTTCGTCGCTCTGCGATTCAGAATGGCATTTTAATCATGTTTTCGGGCAGCCCCTGATTTATTTGAGAGCCGGTGTTGAAATAAAGCCGATTTCCGTTGACAGCAGGGTAATCCCTACGATCAGTAATGATACAAAAATCGTGATCACCAGATTGATAAGATCGATAATTCTCGCCATTTTGTGCGAGGTTTCCTTTTCATAAAAATTGGCCAAGCGTGCAGCAGCATCCCGCAAGGTGCCTGACTCTTCGCCGCTGCGGAGCGTATAGATTGCATTTTTTGGAAAGACGCGCGCTGCTTCGAGTGCCTCCGTGAAGCTGCGACCTTCCCTCAGCATCACGGGAATCACTTTCTCTTTGATTTTCTTTTCAATATGTAAATTGCGACAGGCTTCAGAAGCAACTTTGATGGCTTCAACATTTTCGCCCGAACTGCTGTACAGCGTATGAAAAACGCGCGCAAATACCTCAATACTGTTGCGTTGAAATAATTTTCCGACGATCGGGATATTCAAAATCAGGCGATCCCGCAGGATCAGGCCTTTGAATGTGCTGAAAAAATAATAAACAGCACCGATCAGCGGGATGATTGTGGCAGGAATCATCCACACGATATTGTTGCTTAAAAAATCGCTGGCTGCCAGGGTTGCTGCGGTCATCGGTGGTATTTCGATATCATATTTCAGCAACATCCCGGCAATTTCGGGAAAAATGTAGGTCACATAAAAAATCAGCGCTCCGATGCTGGATAAAACCACAATGGTCGGCATGAACAGCACGCTGCGAATGCTTTTTTTCAAATCAGCCGAGCGGTCCATAAACTTGGCCGTGCTGTCGTATATTTCCGCCATATTGCCACTGGTCGAGGCAATGCCTAACATATAAGTGGCAAACTTGCCCAACACATTGGCATGTTTGAGATAAACCTCCCGGCCTTCCTTGCCCTGTTTCAAATCCTTGTGGATTTCGAGAATGGTTTGCCGTAGCGTGCGGTTCTCGATGTCGTTCGAAAGCAAAGTCAATATTTCATCGTACGGGTATTTTTCGCGCAGCAGTTCCGCACACATGCGGATGAAAATGGCGACATCCTTTTCCGGAATCGAACCCTTGAAATACAAATAGTTGCGCTGAATCTGGATGATCTCATAACCCATTCGTGCGAGCGATTCACGCACTTCATCGGCCGTGAAAGCAAAAATCTCGCCCTTTAAAGGTTTTTTATTGCCGGCTTTTCGAACCTTGTACAAGAACGGCACACGCTTATGCACAGCACGAATACGCAGTCCGTGCGTTGAAGCAAGTTCGTTGACCTTGCGCTTGGCTTCCATCTGGTTGGTTGCGAAAATGACGCCCTGAAACGGGTTGCCGTTAACGGTCAGGCCTTGGTAGCGATATTCTGCCATATCTGATCTGCTTTTAGTCTATTATCAAGTAACTATTCAGCCTTCTTGTCATCCCGCCAGGGATCTCTGCAGACCTTGTCACAAAACGTGCGCAAAGAATTCAATATGAGCTCAGCATAGCCACTTTCAGTGTGACAAGTGAATAGTTGCGGTTTCAATTTTCAAATGTGAATGAAAACGCCTAAGCCCCACTTACAGAACCGGATTTATTACAGATTTGTACAGGGGCGCAACGTTTGCATAACGAATAGCTTGCTTGCCGGCTTCCTCCTGGATAGAATCTACTGTTCAACCGACAAGACACTTTTAAAAAAATGGATAGACAGGGGTTGGCTGTGTAGGGGACCCCCTGTCTATCTCATGAGGGGCCGGGAAAGGACTATTGGGTAATTGTTGCGGCAGTAACCCTGTCAGCATAAACAGTGACCTGAACAGACAAAGGACTACCATTCCCATTAATATCTTCCACTCCAGTTCCAGTGATAACTATATTGGAATCAGTGGGAGAAGATAATAAATATGAACCATTTTCCGTTGAGTCAGGAAAATTCAACTCTAGAGCAGGATTACCAGAAAGGCCTGAAAAGCTCCGGCCACCACCGCCCATCTGGGCAGGTTTTCTGTACCAGCCCTGTGCTCGTGACGCAATTGTGAGCACGTCATTCGTCACTGCATCGAGGTTGGATTGAGCGGCATTTTCACCGAACATGTTGATTCCCATAACAATGGCCAGACCGACGATGATTGTCGAAAGAGCGAGAAGCAAAAGTTGTTGTTGTCCCATGGTGTTTCCTCACTTACTTTGGGCTGTTTACTTGTGGATGTGATTTGTAGCAACTTGTCGATCCATTGACAAAGGCATCATCCCTGAAATTGTGAGTGATCCATCATCACTTCAGTTTGTTGTTTGTTGTTCCGGAACGTTGGTGTGATGAATTTTTCCCCGGGTCATTCAACAGTCGTGCCAAAGTATTTTTGTAGCTCGTCGCCTATGAAAATATAAACATAAAACTAATATTTACATAAATTTATACTATAAGTAATTTTAAAACAAGCCATCGAAACTGCGCGCATTTTCGCGAGAATTTTGGAATATTTTGTTTCAAAAAATCAGCGCAAATTCAGGCAGAATTTGGAACAAAGCGTTCCATTTTTTTCAACGAGACAAAGCCGGGTGGCATTCACAACAGAATGTCCAGCCGTTTTTTTCAAGATGTTAAAGAGTTTTAAAATTTTCATGCAAAAATCGAATGCCAATGTAAAATCTCATGCATTTTCGAATTCGCGTTCTGCAAATTTACGTAATTTCCTCTATTGTTTGCGATGTTAGCACAGAACAAGCTCAGTCCTATCGCGCGGTTGCGAGACGGCTCACCATTTCAAAAAAACATAATTCAATCACTCTTTTTCCTTAAGCCGAATCCGGTATCAACGCTCACGCTATCAGAAATCAGAACTTCAGAACAGGAAAAAGCGCATTGGTAGTGCAAACTTTTCGAGGACAGGAAAGTGAACTTCAACGTCCTAATCATAGGCAACGGCAATCTCCAGGAAACGGTAAGGAGCTTTGTGCCTAGCAGAAATGGTGAAGTCAAGCTCTCTGTCGCAGATTCTGATATTGCGGCGTTCGAGTCCTTGAATGCTGTTGCACCCCATATGGTCGTCGTCGATTTCGAGTCATCCCGACTCAACACGATTAAATTCCTGAATGATCTTCAACATCGCGGCCAGCAGCGCGACATGATTGTGGTCGCACGCAATCCGTCTATCGAGCATGCGGTGAAATGCATCCGTCTCGGTGCACGTGACTTTATTCAATTGCCACAAGACAGCCATCGGCTCAAAGATTCTGTCGAGGATATATATGCTCAGTGGCGAAAAAGCCAAAGCAGCGCAGCCTTGCATTCCGATCAGCGTGATCGCTTCAATCCGAGCAACATCATCGGCGAATGCCGGCAAATGCAGCACGTTGGCCAGATCATTCAGAAAATAGTATCTCGCCGCTGGGTGACTGTGCTCATCCGTGGCGAGACCGGCACCGGCAAAGAAGTGATTGCCCGCGCGATTCACTATCTGACGGCAAAACAAGCCAACAATCCTTTCGTGGAAGTCAATTGCACTGCCATTCCGGAAACCTTACTCGAGTCAGAGCTGTTCGGGCACAAAAAGGGAGCCTTCACCGATGCCAAGGAGAACAAAAAAGGCCTGATCGAATTGGCCCAGGGAGGTTCACTCTTTCTTGACGAAATCGGTGACATGAGCCTGACTCTGCAGGCCAAGTTGCTCAAAATGATCGAAGAAAAACAATTTCGCCGTTTAGGCAGCACAGATAGCGTCACCGTCGAAACGCGTATCATTGCTGGCACAAATGTCGACATTAACCAGCGCATCGAGGATGGCCTGTTTCGCAGGGATTTGTATTATCGACTGAACGTGGTGACCGTTCACCTGCCACCTTTGCGCGAACGCGGTACCGACATACTTTTGCTGGCGGAATATTTTTTGGAGAAATATGCAGGAGAATACGAAGCGCCGGTTCGCAAGCTTTCTCCGGAAGCAAAAAAGTTGCTGATGCATTATCCCTGGCCAGGCAATGTGCGTGAGCTGCAAAACACCATCGAACGCATCATTCTACTTGGAGACGATGACGAGATCGATCATCATGAAGTAATGGCAGCTATCGATACACAGAGGGATTTGGAAAGGTCGCAACCATCGCAAAGCAAGCGAACGATCGAGATCCCTGACAAAGGCATCTCTCTGAAAGAAGGAGAAAAGCGCATTATTCGGGAGGTCCTGAAACTGGCGAAAGGCAACCGGTCCAATGCAGCGCAAATCTTAGGGATTTCCCGGCCACGACTGAAACGAAAAATTGATGAGTACCAAATCAGATAGATAACGATATCGTAAATTTGACACGATAGCGTCTTGAAACCATTTCTTGGCAAAAGAGGGACAAATGGTTCGCAGAGACCTAACCGTGCGCAATCTTCAAGCAGCATCACCTGCTGCATCTGGGGCAACTGATGGGGGGACACCTCACGCCGACGTCACAGTTGAGGTGGATTTTGCGCACCAACTCGGTGAATTTATCAGACTGGCCCAGACTTTCGCAAAGTCTGGGGATTTTGAAAAGGCAAACGCTGCCTACAATCAGGCCTTAGCGCTGACGATCGAGCTTAAAAATGATAAGCAACACGCTCGTGTATTGCGCTTGCGGGGCAATTTGTTTTTGCTCAAAGGGCGATACAGGCGGGCGATCAAGATTTTCAACCGAAGTCTGCGCATCAGCCGCAAGATTGGCGATTCTTTAGAAGAAGCGTATGGCTTGAACAGCCTGGCGTGCGTCCATTTTCAACACGGTGACTGGCGAAACATGGAGCGCGTCTGCAATCGCATTTTTGGCATTGCAACCAACCATCCGCTCGAGCCGCTCTATGCATGCGCTAGCAATAATTTAGGTGTAATGTATTGCCTGCGCTCCCAGTGGGATCAAGCACTTGCTTGTTTCCAAAAAAGCCTGCCACTCTTCGAATTGATTGGCGACATTCAGGGTGTTGCCGAAACCTGCAACAATTTAGCAAACGTCTATCGTGAAAAGCGATTTTGGCGAGAATCAGCAAAATACTTTGCCAATAGTCTGCACTATGCGAGATTGGTTGGCGATGAGCACACCAAAGCCAATGCAACATTGAATCGTGCAGAGCTTTATCGCGATCTCAACGATCTGACAATGGCGAAACGCATCTGTAGCGATGCCCTGGAAATGTATCAGCAACTCGATGATCCATATGGTCTTGCGGAAGCCTTCAAAACGCTCGGCTCGATCCACTCAAAAATGGAACAATGTGGCGAAGCGAAAAAGTGTTTCCAGCGCGCCATCGAGATTTTCGTAAAAATGAAAAACCTTCATGGACTGGCAGAAAGCTATTTATACTGTGCAGAGCTGTACATTCATCGCAATAAATACCGCGACGCATCTGTCTGCCTGCAGCACTCTCTGCGTTGCTATCGAAAGCTGCGCCTCCCCCAAAAAATAGCCGAACTTGAAAAGCGCATCGAACAGGTACAGCAGGACGCTCTGGCGTGATAAACGTTATGGAGAAACGAGCAGAATTGCCATCAAGCCATACGAAAAAGAGAGTGCAGGCTCAAAGCGATGCCCAGAAAAATGAGCACAGCACCGGCAATGGCGCTGATTTTTTTCGTTGACCATTTTGACAGGAAGCTCCGGCCGTAAACGCGCCCAACACCGCGTGACAACACCAATGCAAGCGCAACCAGGGGCAAACTTGTGCCCAGCCCAAACAGAACCGGATATGCAATCGCCGCATCGCGGCTGATGGCCAGCGGCACGAGCACACCGAAAAAGACTGCAGCCGACATTGGACAAAACGACAATGCGAGCAACACTCCCATCGCCAGGCTGGCAGCAGCGCTGTTCATAGCAGATTTCGCCCGAAACCGTTCGCCGAGCTTCAGTGTCGATTGCCGGGGAAACAGCAATCCGGAAAGCATCATGCCCAGCAGAATCAACACCGGACCGATCAAAGCACTAAGCTCATTTTGCAGAAAATTCGCAATCGCAGGAATTTCCAGCAAGCCAGCCGAAATGACCATTCCCAAAGCCGCAAATGCAACCACTTCGCCAGCAATGAATGCAACAAGGTGGGAAATCTTACTCTTCCATATCTGTCCACCAGCCAGCAAAAAGGACAGCGCTGCGAAATTGGTTGAGAGCGGACAAGGGTGAATGATGGTAAGCATCCCCAGCCCGATTGCCGTCAGTATGTCCATTTTTGTCCAAGTTGCAAAGTAGAGCCTATCCGAAAACCTCCGATGCCATTCCGGAGGAATCTTTTTTGCAAAATGGGAAAACCTTTATTTTATCGGACACTTGCAATAAGTGCAAAATAGATCCTTCCAGGATGACAAATGTCTGGTTTTCGGATGGGCTTTTAGGGACTCCCGTACTTTAACTTTCAAAGTTCTAAGTACGCTCGAAAAACTCATATTCGTGAAAATTCGCGTTATTCGTGGCTAATAATTTCTTCCAAAAGCTGATGGCCAACCTATTGTCTTTCATCTCGAAAAGCGAGCAAAGCTGCCCTGAATTTTGCAATGAATTCCTGCTGCTTCTCCGTCAAATCCCATGCCTCTGCAAAAATGCGCCAGCGGACAATCTCGCCATTCTGCACCTCAACGAAGACAATTGAACTGGTGAAAAGCTGAAATTTTTCCACCAGGGGCTGGAACTGTGGCAGAGCCATATTCACAAGTTGAAAAACAGGTGTGCTTTCCGGCAAATTTTGTTGTGCAAGGCTGTCGAGTCCGGCGCGGGCATGTGCTTCCATATTGTTACAGAAGCTGCAACGCTCGTTGCGATGAAATTGCAGCACCGCGACGCCGGATTGAAAGGGCAGCTCGAGCGCAGAGTTGAGAGCAGCTTCAGAGAGAGTTGGTATGCTTTCACGATTCGATGTCGTTCTGTTTGAGATCAGCACACCAAGATAAAAGGCGACAAAAAGCAACAGGCTCCAACGCAATGCGCTTTGCCATTTCGGTGGCCTGCGATTGGCGTTTTGCTGAAGTTGACTGTACACACGTGTGCGGAAACGTTCATTGATCTTGAAAACAGGCTGCTCATCCTGCTGTCGGATTTCACCGGCAAAAGCATAAATATTGACCGGGCAGGCACCAGCCACACTTGCGGAGCGGGCAACCTGAAGCACGCCCGCTTCGACCAGCCGATTGGCTGCCTTCACGCCATCCGATGGGCAGCAGCCATCCAAATCGCGCGCATCGCTGCCGGTCATGATAAAATATTCCGATTTGGAAGCGATCATTTTTTGCAAGCGATGGCGCAACTCAATCGTTGCTTCATCGACTGCGGAAAGATCGGCCACTGCGAGGGCATCCAGCGCGAATTTTTGCCGCGCCGATTTCAGCAAGCTGAAGGCACCTTCTTCCTTATATATATGCTGGAAACTTTCCGGCACGCTTGCCAGTCTTGCGATTTCACCTTGAAGCAGAATGCAGTCGTCCAGCTCAATCAGCTTTTGTGCTGCGGACCGAGAAATCAAGGTAGGCACACCGCGCTGCAGCATCGCGCCATCCGGTAGAATCAGCATTTTAAACGGACCGGGATAGAGCAACGGCACCTGCTCCACAACATGTGCGGGCGGATCGGCTAATTGTGCTGCGAGTTTCTGCGCATCATCTTCGAAGGTGTCGCAGTCAAAACGGAGCGGATTGGTTTGCAATCGTGCAAGCAATTCGGGATTGCCGCCGGTAATTTGCACGGTTTTGTGATAGACAGGAAGGCTGTAAATTCGGGCCGTTTTCTCGCAAATGCGGTTTTCTGCGAGCAGCACATGCCGGTCGTCATCGAGCGCTGCCAATGCACCGCCAGAATAGCTCGCAGATTTGCCGCTGTCGTAGCATGGGCCATTTTTGCCTTTGTAAGCCCGCAGCACCACGCCGCGCTCCAAAGATTGCTTCGAAACAATATGCATACCGAAAAAGCCGTCATTCTCAAACACGTGCAAAGTCGTTTGCAAATTGCGCAGGCCGCAGGAAATTTCAATGTTTCCCACTGCTGGCAAAGTTCGATATGCTGCCGCGATTTCAGCTTTCGTCGGGCAGTTCAGCACTATTTTGTGTTCGAAGAAATCTCGCATTTCACATTTATTGGCTATTTCCAAAACGGAAGATTACCAGTATTAATTAGCCGCGAATGATCACGAATCCATGCGAATAAGCCATTTTTCTTATTCGCGAAAATTCGCACAATTCGCGGCGAAACCAATTTTATCTCATACAATCGCCTGTATCCCACGATTTTGAGTACTGCTATTCAAGCAAACGATGGCGCTGCACCACCTGTGCCAGCACCTCGGCCAGGGCGGTAGTCGCGTCTTCGGTTGTATCGCGTCCCATCGAAATGCGCACGGTCCCCAGGGCTTGCTTGTCGCTGCGGCCGATTGCGGTGATCACACGAGATGGTATGACTTGATCGGCATGACAAGCCGAACCTGCGGAAATGGCAAAACCTCGCATACTCATTTCCGCCACCAGGCTCGCCCCTATTGCACCGGGGAAGGACAGCGCAACCAATCCTGGCAAGCCAGCATCAGTCGAATTGAGCAGATAATCATCGCATGACTCTGCCAGTTTTTTCAGAAAAAGCTGTGTAAGCTGGTGCAAACGTCCAGCTTCTTCCGGCAATGTGCTGCTGCTGAGCCCCAATGCCTTCGTTGCAGCGGCCAGCCCGGCGAGATTCTCCGTACCCGCCCGCATCGCGTGCTCCTGTCCGCCGCCGAGCATTTGTGGCAAAAAATCCAGCGATTTTGCGAGCACGCCGCCAATCCCGCGCACGCCGCCAAATTTGTGTGCAGAGAAGGTATAAAAATCAGGGCCGTTTTGCTCGAAATCGACTGGAATATGTCCCACAGCCTGCACGCCATCGCAATGAAAAAGGATGCCATGGTCGTGGCAAATTTTTGCGTAGGCTGCAATATCGTGAATGGTGCCGATTTCATTGCAGACGTGCACTGCGCTGAAGAGCACGGTTTTTTTGTGGATGGCTTTTCTGATTTTTTCGGGATACAGCCGGCCATTTTTTTCGAGCGGCACAACATCTACTCTCTTGTTGTAAAAGTCCTTCGCGAACCAGGCTGATGCATGGGCGTCGGTGGCGAGCAGCAAGCGTCCGTGAGGATATTTCTCCATCACGCCGCGAATGACCAGATTGTTGGCCTCAGTACCGCTTGAGGTCAAAATGAGCCTGGCGCTGGCGGCATGACAAATCTGGCAAAATGTATCTTTGGCATGTTGCAATGCATCCTGCGCAGCTGTGCCTGGTTGATGAGTTGAGGATGGATTGGCGAAATGCTCCGCAGAGATGCGGTCAAATTCTTGCAGTGCCTGCGGGAAAGGCGGGGCTGATGCGGCATAGTCGAAATAGTGCATAGTAAAAAAATTCTCTCCGATACCGGACTGATTCTCACTTGTAGCAAAAGCGCGATTTGAATTCCAGCGCCCCGGATGGGCAGGCATCGACACAATCTGCCGCCGCTTGTGCCAGCCCGGCATCCATCGTGCCTTCGAGCGCTGCATCGACGCGAACTTCAAAGCCGCGCCCGATGAACGTGAGTCCGAGTTTGTTTTTTTCTTTTTCGGTGATGCGCACACACAAGCCGCACTGTATGCACTTGCCCGGCTCATAGACCACATACGGGTGATCGAATACACGCTTGAGTGGACGCCGCATCTCACCTTTATAGCGCTTGCTGTTGGCGCCGTACTGCTCCGAATAAATGCGCAACTTGCAATGATGGAAACTCGCGCAGCCGCACTGGATGCACTTTGCGGCCTCGGTAACAGCCTGCGCCGGAGTCACGCCAACGCTGATTCCAGATATGGCCTCGCCGTCGAATTTTCGCTCAAAGGTTGCCGCTTTCAGATTTTCCATACTGGCTGACAAAATCCGCAATTCATTCTCTTCGACCTTGGCAATTCTAGATTGCGAACGGCTATTCAACACAGGCAGGCTGCGTCTCGTCAGGTAGTTGTCGATGGCAATGGCGATGGAGCGACCGTGTCCGACCGATCTGATCGCCAGCTTGCCTGGATTGATGATGCCGCCTCCGGCGTAAATGCCGGCCACGCTGGTCGCAAAAGTTTCGCTGTCGACGCGCACGGTTTTCGGCGTCGTTTCCACCTCAAATGGCTCCAGCTCAGCCACTTCAACCGGCCCCATCGCCAGCACCACCGCATCGAAGCTTTGCCGCACTTCTGCAACCGAAATGTCCTTGCCCACTCTGCGATTCATTTCAAATTTCGCGCCGAGCAGGCGAATAACATCGATTTCAGCATCGAGAATATTGCGGGGCAGAACATCTTCCGGAATGCCGTAGCGCAGCATGCCGCCCGGCTCAGCATGATCGTCGAAAATGGTGCAGGCGTGGCCAAATTGCTGCAAATGATAAGCCGCCGCCAGCCCGGCGGGACCACAGCCAATAATGCCGACTGTTTTTCCGGACGGTGCCTTGCGTTCAGGCAAATAGGGCGACCCACTCAGCAAATCCTGATCGGCGACATAGCATTTGAGCGAGCAAATAGAAATCGAACTGTCGACTGAGTCGCGGCGGCAGTTTTTTTCGCAAGGGGCAGGACAGATGCGGCCGAGCACGGCCGGCAGCGCAATATGCTCTTTCACTGTCACCAAGGCTTCATGGTCGCGCCCGGCCTCGATGTGCAAATTCATCATTGGGATGTTCATGTGCGCAGGACAGGTGCGTTGGCAAGGCGCCACGCAATCACCGACATGATCGCTCATCAGCAACTCGAGTGCCTCGCGCCGGGCGTTTTGCACGGCTTCATTATCTGTCTCGATCACCATGCCCTCGGCTGCTTGCAGCGAACAGGATGGCAACATTCGGCCCGTTTTCATGTCCTGCACGACGCAAATCATGCAGGAGGTAAAATGTGGCAGGCCTTCGAGGTAGCACATCGTCGGGATGGCAAAACCGGCTTGCTGTGCCGCGTCGAGCAGCCTGGTCTCCGGCTTGCATTCGATTTCGCGATTGTTGATTTGAAGTTTGATCATCTTCATCAGCTATTCATCAAATTGGTACGCTGCCAGTAATTTCATTCACGCAAAGACGCAAAAGCGCAAAGGACACGCAAAGATTTTTCTTTTTATTCCCTTTGCGTAGCCTTTGCATCTTGGCGTCTTTGCGTGCACTCTTTCATCCTGCTTCACTTCTTCAGGCCGCTTTTACGATACTAACACTGCATCTACGGGACAGACTTGCCGGCAGATATCGCATTTTGTGCAATTATCCTGCACGATCACATGCTGCTGATAGGGCTGCATCGCGATGGCATCGAAAGCGCATTTTTGTGCGCAAAGCGTACAGCCAATGCACTTTTCATCGATGGTGTAGGTGATCAGCGCCTTGCAGCGCCCTGCCGGACAACGCCCATCGACATGCGCTTCATACTCCTGCCGAAAATAGTTCAGCAGCGAAACCACCGGATTAGGGGCGGTTTTGCCCAGCCCGCAAATGCTGCCAGCCTTCACGGAGCTGGTCAATTGTTCGAGCGCATCGAGATCGTCGCGCTTGCCTTTGCCTTCGCACAATCTGTCCAGAATTTCCAGCATGCGTTTGGTGCCAACGCGGCAAAATGTGCATTTGCCGCAGGATTCCTTTTGCGTGAACGACATAAAATAACGCGCCATGTCTACCATGCAATCGGTTTCGTCCAGCACCACCATGCCACCCGACCCCATGATCGCACCGATTTGAGTCAGCGCTTCGTAGTCCACCGGTGTGTCCGCCAATGAAGCGGGGATACAGCCACCAGACGGCCCGCCGACCTGGATGGCTTTGAGCTTTCTGCCATCCTTCACCCCGCCACCAATCTCTTCGACGATCTGGCGCAGCGTCAGCCCCATCGGCACTTCTATCAGGCCGCTGCGTTCAATTTTGCCGGCTAGCGCGAAGGTTTTGGTGCCCTTGCTTTTAGCCGTACCCAGGCTGGCAAATTGGCTCGCGCTGTTGCGCATGATCCACGGCACAGTGGCAAAGGTCTCGACATTGTTGACCAGCGTCGGTTTGCCCCACAGACCTTTTTCCGCCGGGTAAGGCGGACGCAGCGTCGGCATGCCTCGCTTGCCTTCAATTGAGGCAATCAAAGCGGTTTCTTCGCCACAGACAAAAGCACCGGCCGCTGGTACCACGTGCAGCCGACACCGAAATCCTGTGCCCATCACATCGTCGCCCAAAAAGCCGCGCTGCTCACAGATTTTCAGAGCCTGGTGGATGCGTTTGAGCGCATGCGGATACTCTGCGCGGATATAAAAATAACCTTCAGCGCAACCAACAGCATAGGCCGCGATCAACATGCCTTCGATCACGCGAAACGGAAAGGATTCCAGAATCATGCGATCCATAAATGCGCCCGGATCACCTTCATCGCCGTTGCAGATCAAATATTTCAGATCACTCTCAGCTTTTGAAACAATACCCCATTTAATGCCGGTCGGGAAGCCTGCACCGCCGCGGCCACGCAGCCCGCTTTGGTTGATTTCTTCGATGATCAGTTCGGGCGACCGCTCAAGTAGACACTGTTTCAGCGTATCGAAGCCACCGCTACCGAGATACTCATCGAGATCGAGCGGATCGAGGCCGCCACCATGCTCGGTGGCAATTTGATATTGTTGTCCTACGTACAAAGAATCCGGGCCGAAGCGCACGTCCACCGGATAGCGGGTGACCGGTTCATCCTGCTCGCTTGTGAGCATACGATCGAGCAGACTGGCAACTGCGGCGCTACCGCGGCCGAGCAGACTTGCCGGTTTGAAATGTGTAAAAACAAGCGCTTGCGTGTCCTGCGGCCGCACACGTCCGTATTGGTAGGTCCGGCCATTCCGCAAAGCCACATCCACCAGCGGCGCCTGGTACGCCATGCCGGTGCAGCCCACCGTCTTCAGCTTTGCCGGCAGGTGAAAGCGCTCGATTTGGCTGCGCAGCTCGTCATGCACTTGTCGCGCGCCCGAGGCGGAGCAGCTCGAGCACAGGCAGAGGCGAATTTCGCCATCCAACCGGCCAAATTTCCTGCCCGAGGCAGCCGACACTTCAGCAACTTCCTGAGACGATAAAAAATCCGCCAGGACATTCGGCGCTTTTTGCGTGGTCAAATGGCCGTAGGTGATGTCGTCGATTTGGATGGCGGGCGCCAGCATGCAGCAGCCCAGGCACGCCACTTTTTCGATGGTGAATATGCCGCTTTTGTCGGTGTCGTCTGTGCCCGTTATATCCAGCTCGCGCTTCAGCGCATCGTAAATCATGTCCGAGCCCATCACGTGGCAGGCGGTACCGGCGCATAATTTGATGACATGCTTGCCAGCCGGGCGATGCCGGAATTGCGCATAAAAAGTTGAAACGCCGGTTATTTCGGCAGGGGTGATTTCCGTGACTTCACAGACCCGCCGCAAAGCTTCCTGTGGCAGGTAATTGTACTTTTCCTGTATCGCCTGCAGAATCGCGATCGTGTGGCGCTCCTCACGGCCGATGCCAGCGACGATGGCGTCGACGTCTGCGAGTTCGAGGTTCGGTGCTTTGGTGGTTGTGGTCATGGTTTCAGCTTTCGGCTTAGAGCGCGTTCTGGTTTTGTGTTGATCTGTACGGGTACAATTGTTATACAAGGTCAGGCACTTGCATTTTTGAAACATCCATATGTCGACGGAGAATGGGCAGCGAAAATGGGCTGCAGGATGATCATCGTGCCATGGGCGCCAGGAATAGAGGGGGATTTATTCACTTGTGTGTGATGTAATATATGGTAAAGCATGGATTCAAGTTCCAAACACTATGAAAGAAATTAGCGACAAAATAACTGGTAAATTAAAGCGGCGTTCCTATCGTCACGCCACTTTAATTTGTCCATATTGATTTTCTGGTTAGGCATTTTCTATGTCTCTTCCCATTTCAAAACCACAAACCCTACACGTTTTTCTCCATCCTGGAGCTGGGTAGCCACACTCAGGACATGAACGACTAGAATCATTTATGTTTTCCAAAGAATCATCAACCCCTTTTTCCCGTGAATTCCATTCACGTGCCTTTTCCTGATCAGGCGAATTGGTTATCGGTATTTTTGGTTTTCCAAGCACTATTTTGGGAAGCTCTTTTTCATCTGGAAGTTCACGAGCTATGCAATGACCTGCTTTTGCGTGTAATAACGTATCTCCGTCAGTAACACAAAAATAGACTTTTTCTTTACACTCTGGGCAAAAGCGAACATTCTCTTCACTAGTAATACCCAAAGACTCCCAAATCATCGGACATTGGAACCTGAATTCTGATTTGCAATTTCTTATAGTTCGCTTTGTTTTCATTTCGAATGCCTAACGCTGAGGCGTGCCGCCGCAAACAGCGGGGCAGTCAGCTTTGAATTTGTATCAATGTAACGCGAACGAAAAACTCTGAAAAGCCGAGCACTGTTTGCGGTCGGCACCGCTGAAATGTTAGCAAGATTTTATCCCAAACAGATCTACATTCCAATCTGTCAAATATGGAATTGACACATTAGTAGTTCTTTTAAATAGATCAAGGACAGCAGATTTTTCTTGATCTTCCCACATATCTACAAGGCGTGGGGATAATGCCATATTCTCAACTTGCATAATTAGCATTTGACTGAGAATAAGTGCTCTTTTAGCTTCTTTTAAATTTTCTAAGTCATGAAAAAATGACCTAAATAATTGCTCATATCTCTTATGCCACAGAAACATAAGCACAACTTCATTTTCATTTGGAACAATATTCAAAGTAACTTCAGGTAGATCAACGCCTGTCATCTTCGAAACAATACATTTACCCGATAAATTATATTCGGGTGGGAAATGGGCGGAAACGACTACTGTTGGAGAAGTTTTCAAGCGTATAGTAGAAAACTTCGATAAATGAAATTTTCCACTTTCAAGCTGGTGGAGCAGAGACATAAATTGACGTCCAATTCTTTTTACTGCAAAATCGAACCCATCCAACCTTGATTTAGCGACAGAAATCACGTAATCAAGCGACTTACTCACATCAACCTGGTCTAAGTTGATGTATTCAGAAATTGATGGTACATCACCAGATCGAGCAAGCTGTAATAGTTTCCTAAAAAAAATCTGAGCATTCAATTTCTTCCAATACTCACATGCTGTTGACCGCAGTGAGAGCCGTACTGCTTGTTCTGGATCATTTGGGTTGATTGACCTTTCGTCTCCAAGGTCAACTTTATCAAATAATTCGTTGTCATGTTGACTACAAAACCCAGTAAATCGAGTCGCTTTGCGGACTCCTACAAGCTGAAAAGCAAATCCCTGAGCTGTGCTCTTAATCATGTAAACATGACCATTATTAGACACTGACCGGAGAACTCGCTTTTCTTGAATCGAATGTGCCTTAATAACTTTGCCACTTGACTGGCACTCTGGTATTAAGCAGCTTTGTAGTGCTAAATTTCTATAAGTACCCCAAATTTTAGCATGGACTCTTTGTGCACGCTGTTCATCTTTTGCAGACAATTAACCACCTGTTTGAGAATATTGTTTTAAACCGACACCCCACGTGTGACTGATGCTAACATTTAAATCAGCCGACCGCTTTTGGGTTCGGCTGCATTTTTTTGTTAGACTCTGTTTTGCGATGGAGTAAGAATCCATCCTGCTTTGACTTATACTCCTTTTTCTTTAAAGAGTGGCGTGACAACTAGTCCTACATATGATGCAAAAATTGTCTCAAGAATAGCTAATGCTATTTTAAAGTTCTCAAAATTAGTTAACGCTTTTACATTTCCCTTTAGTAGTATTAGACCACCACATGAAAAAATTAAAAGCATTGGGAAAAAAAACGAAATAAAAGCGTACATTCCTGTTAAGTTTATTTCCTTTGTTTTTTTATTTTCAGGATTCTGTAAAATAAAGCGTACGATTGCTGTTGTATATCCCGCGAACATTGGAAAAATTAGTGCTATGGATGTAGTGAACTCAGTGAAAAGAAAACGTTCTTTAATAAAACCCAAAACAAGAAGTGATAGAATACCAAAATGTCCCAAAATAAGTATAATTCCCAGACTATTTCTTAGTCTCGCTCGTGTCATATTTTGTTGTCCTTATCATTTTTGGAGAGTTGCGCGATATAATTTCTAATATTTTCTCCATTTCATTATGAAAGTCGTTTCTGAAATTTTCAGATTTCCAAAATGGGTAAAAACTCTCAATATCCGGTATAACATCTCCCGTTGCTGCAAATCCCCCTTCCGATACTAAACGAACTTCACCTGAATTTAGCCTTAAAATAAAAAACCATGTGCGCATCCAGCCCTGATTAAGCCAAGCTTTGGTTATTACTTCTTTTGATGAATACATAGCTCCGCTTCCAAGGTTGTGTTCTTCGAACTTCTTGGATCGAGATTGTATTTCACTTGCAATTTTGTTTAATACAACTTTTTCATCCATGTATTTATCTAAAATCCATATATGAAGCGGTTCAGATTTACTTGAGTCTTTAACCGCAGGTAAAATTTCTGACCATGAATAGTCTCTTCTGGGCTTTCTAGGATTTGAGAATGCATTATCAAGTAGCTCTTTAGAAAATGACTCAAGTTCAGAACGATATTGAGAATCAAAGGAATTAAAAGCTGATAAATTGGGTATTTTATCTCCACTTGAAGAATACCCTCCCCATGTTACCAAATGAATTTCATTGTTTGCGCTTGCACACATAAACTGAAGATATTCCCATTTGTTCGAATCGTGTATAATTCCATTCTTATTAAGAACTAAGCTGAAAACAGCAAGCCCATCATGTTTTATTATCAATTGTCCTTGTTCAAAGTCAAGCTTCTCGGTTACATATCTGGCGAAATATTTTATTGCCTCATTCTCTGTCCAACCGAATGGGATCAGTGTTTTATTAGATGGCGCGGCCCTGGGTGCTATTTCTTGTGGTTCTTGTTGTTGATCAAAAACTCTTAATAAAATTAAGATAGCAACATAAGTAGCGAGCCAACCAACCCAGCATGCTATACATTTCCATTTTTTTGAACAATCGCAAAAGAAGCAAAGATGCGGACGACTACTGCAACAACGAAAAATATAAAAAGAAAAAAGTAACCAAATTAAAATGACCAAATGAATGACCCATGAATATGTACTCATTAACTATCTCCTAAGCTTTATATCAGAGCCTAAGCTTTATATCAGAGATCGGGTAGCTCACGGGGCTTGCGCCCCGATCGCCCCCTAAGAACCGTACGTGACACTTTCGCGTCATACGGCTCAAGCATTTCAAAAGGCTGACCTGGTTGGAGCAGCCCGACAGTTGGTTTCAAACAAGCGCCAGTTTCATCTGTCTGGCGGAAAGCTCCGGCAAAAGCTTTGCTTCCTTCTCGTACCGTCGCATTCGGAAATACCCTTCATACTCCGGTGCGTAAGGATTGGCATCTGCTTTGATTTTCCTATGCCTTCTAATCCCGATAGCGCTGACTCTGATCACCCGATACACTTTGATTTTCCTTTTGCATCGCATGACCACAGCAAAGATACAACCCTTTCCAGCAGTCGACCAGTATTTTTTGATCAGCCACTTTGTGGATTTGGTCGGATATCTTCGCCTGAGCATGCGCCAGAGTTGCTCGAAGACATATTTGTCAACACGTCCAAACGCGTCCGATGCCACCACATGCCTGTGGTAGTTTGCCCAACCGCGTAAAACTTCGTTGAGCTTTCTGATGAGAATAATCATCGGTGCGTTGGTATATTGTCGGATCAGCGTTCCTGCTTTTCGAATCAGGGCGAGAACTCCCTGCTTGTCCGGTGTGATATGCAATGTGTTGCCGTGCTTGCGAAAATTTTGGCCGAGGAACGTAAATCCGTGCCGGATAAAGGTGATCTTCGTTTTCTCTTCCGAGAGTTGGAGCCCACGCAGAGTTAGGAACTGTTCCACCGCCGGCATAACACTTTCCACGAGAAGCGTTTTTTGACTTTCCCGTGATAATGAAGTCGTCGGCATAGCGAATGAAGTTGACTCTCACCCGTCTGGGCACCGCGGCATGTATAGCCTGTTCCAGCCCGTCGAGGGTCATGTTTGCAAGGGTTGGGGAGATGATCCCGCCTTGCGGTGTTCGTTTTCTGGTGGGAAAGTGAAATCCTTTCTCCACATATCCGGCTTCGAGCCATTGCCGCAGTATCCGCTTTTCGAGCGGGATGTTTTGCATCAGCCAGTCCATCGATATATTATCGAAACAGCCGGTGATGTCGCCTTCCAGTACCCATGTTGCCGAGTTGGGTTTGGCCAGTGCGTTGAATGCAGCTTGCACCGCATCGGCGCATGACCGGCCTTCTCTGAATCCGTATGAGTTACGGTCAGCGATTGTTTCCGCGACCGGTGCCAGTGCCAGCTTGTAAAGCGCCTGCATGGCTCTGTCATACATTGCCGGGATACTGAGTGGGCGTTTCTTCCCATTCTTTTTGGGGATATAAATCCTGCGCAACGGCTGCGCTTTATAACCGCGTTGCCGCAGACTGTGGACAGCCTGCATTTTGTCTTTGGCGCTTTTCCACAAAACGCCATCGACGCCTGGAGTTTTCTTTCCTTTGTTCGAGGTCACTCGTTTGACAGCCAATGCCCTGGCGTAGAACGAGTGGGTTAGCGTCCATTGCAAAGCGTTTACCTTGCCATATCTGCCTTCCTTAACTGCCTTCGCGATACGCATCTGGAGTCTTCGAACTTCGCGCCTGGCCTTTTTCCAATCAATGGAACGCCAGTTTGTTTCTTGCTCAGTCGATGAGTGCACCATCTCTTTTGAAGACGTCATTTGCTTTCCCATCTGAGAAGATTCTCCGGATTCTCTCGCGATGAAACACCTTCTGGACGTCAGCACCTACTTCTCTCTTTTCTATTGATCTGAGATTTTCGGTTGCGCCATGTTCCGTGCGCTATCTGCCCCATTACAGGACAGCCTTTGCTTCTTCCAGACTCTCAAAACTGCCGCCCCAACAGCATGCCTTGCGGTTTGCCTGCCGTGCGTTGCACACGGCGGGGAGACAGCCTTTCCACGTTCCGCATAGTTGACCATAGTGAGCAATTTAGGTGCGCCCTCTACGCCGGTGATACGACAGTTCCGTGCAGGCAGTTAGGAGACCTGCAACCTAATCACCTGTGCAAACACAAGGAAGCACAGCTTCGACCTGTTAGTCCCCCGTAGGTCTGACTAATCCTGACGGCGCTTAAGGACATTCGGTTCATCTCACCCTATTGCTCGACCCTTGCCCTTAACCCCGTGGGGCTCGGGGATGGGTTTCCGTCTCACGACATAGACCCGTTTCGGTACGTTGTCCGGTGAGCTTCACACCCCTTCATCAGCGCGAAGGTAGCATGTCACCGTAGGGTACTGATAGGAACATATCAGGTTTGGTCAAGGAGTTTAACTCCTTACCAAACAATCAACTATGCGACATCGTGTCGCACCCTAACTGTATTGTGTGCGGCCAAAGAATGGCCAAAAAGGTGTCCATATTTGGAAACATGTTTCCACTAGTGGACATTGTTCCTACATGTGGAAACTTTTTCAGTGCCTATATATGGAAACTTTTGTAAACGCACGCTTTTGTGCATATTCCTATTTTGAAAGCTGTTTCCTGCATTTTTGCTTTATATAAACGGATTATGTGTCTTTATGCTCATATTGTCAAGCAAAAGTTTACTGCGTTACGCATGCAACTTTGCCCACACGAATAGACAGAGAAACAGTTCTCTTACTGCACTTCACCAATACAAATCAAAGACTTCTCGCTGCGGATAAAAAGCATGCCATCAGCATAGGCCGGCGTGCAGGAGGATTTTTCGCCAATCGCGAAATCGCCCAGGCTGTTGTAGGCACTGTCAGCTTCAAAAATATGCATCACGCCTGCCATATCCAGCGCGTAAATCAAATTGCCGAGCAGCACAGGCGAGGCAACAAAGCCGTCATCGAATTTGTGATCCCAGAGCATTTCGCCGGTTTGCGCATCCAGACAGACCAGCATGCCGTACGCCGTCGGAATAATCACGTATTGGCCGGTGACCAGCGGACTGGCGGCATCCGGCAACTCGTCCAGGTATTCCCACGCGACCTCCGCGCCTTGTGCGCCAACGCGAATGCCGCTCGCTTGCATCGACTCGTTCGCGACCACCAGCAAGCCATCCGCGAAAGCAGGCGACGGACCTTGTTCGCCGCCCAGGCACTCGATCGACCAGTGCCGAACACCGGATTTGGGATCAAACGAATCGACGCTCAGACTGTTGGTGACGATCAACTCGGAGCGCTCACCGGTGTCGACGCAAATCGGCGACGACCAGGAAATCACCTCGCGGTTGACACGCCAAATGACATTGCCGGTGTGCACATCCAGCCCCAGCAATCTGCCTTCGGAAGCCTGGTCATATTGCACAATCAGCAAGTTTTCGTAAGTCAGCAGAGATGATGAATGCCCGTAATGATTGTCCGGAATGCCAAAACCTTTGCGCCAAATTTCATTGCCATCGAGATCGAGGCAGATGAGTTGGCCATTGCCGAAAATGGCAAAAATGTAGCGGCCATCGGTGCTCATGGTTGGCGCGGCATAACCGGTATCGCCGTAGGGTCTGAACGCTGCAAAATCTTCGTCATCCGGCGCATTCACCTGAAACTGCCAGAGCATTTCACCATTTTGCGCATCGTAGGCATAAATGAATAAACCATCGCGATCCCCACCGGTGAGAAAAACGCGCTTTTGACACACGACTGGCGAGCTGAAGCCTGGTTTGGGCACCGCTGTTTTCCAGGCAATGCCTTCGCCCGAATCGATGTCCCAACTGGTAGGCGGCGTCGCGTCACGGGCAATGCCATTGCCGCCTGGCCCGCGAAAATGCGGCCAGGAATTGACACCGGCGACCAAAGCATCTTTAGCTGAGCCAGCCGCATCCGCCCCAACGCCGTCGCCGATTTCATTATAAGAAAGAAAGGCAAAAACAAACGAACTGCCAACCAGAGCGATGCCGACGCCTGCTGTCCAGCGCCGCGCTTTGGTCGACATCAGCCAGGATTCGCTGTCATCGAGATTGCCCTCCGGCATCGGCAGTTTTTCATGCAAACTGTCCATGGTTTTCAGCGCCACAAGCAGGACGATGATCCCGCCCAGCAACAAATACGCGCCGGTCTTGAGCTGCCACTGGTTGGTAAAAAGCGCCTTGCGCGAAACCAGGTCCAAAACCCGGACCTGTTCGCGCAGCGCATCATTGTCAGGGTTTTGCCGCAACTGGGCGATGAGCGTATCCAGTGGTGCATTTTTGGCCGGATCGAAGGCACGCAGTTGCAGGTAGTTTGTGACCATCAAAACGCAGACGACCAGCGAGAAAATCGCTGCGACAATGGCGGCACCGCGGGCGATGCCATACAGTGCGCGATTGTCAATTTGCAGATTCGGCCACATGCAGCAGATATTCCTTTCCACTGCGCTCAAAGCGCGCATTTTTCACATTTTGCAAACGTACCTGCTCGTTGGGACAGGATTCAAAGCAGCGTGCACAGGAATAGCAGCCTGTCCGGTCAATCTCGTAATCGATCCGAAATTGCGGCAGCGACAATCGGATCAGCCTGAGACCAAAAACCAATCCGAAAAAAGCGCCGAGAATCCATGCACCGGTGTGAAACCGTTTTTCGATTTCGGTCGCCTGCTCCAGCAGTGTCTCGATCGGCACGCCCATGGTGCGGAACGTCTGCGTTTCGAGCGAAGTTCGCGGCACAGCTCCGCGTTCTTCCTGGCGAATTTGCTCTGCCAGGCTTACTTTTGGATGCAAGCGGGCAAACACAAAGTCGAGACGGGAGAGCGCATAGCCGCCGACCAGGATCATCAGCGGCAGCATGAAAACATACATCGCCAACCGCTTCCTGTTTTGCGCACGTGGCTCGGGAATTTTGCCGCTGGCAGGTTTGTCGATGTAGTCGAACGGGCAGGCGTCCTCGCACAGCCTGCACTGCACACAAGTGTCGGGCGTGATCGTCACATGCTTTTTTGACAGGCTCGACATCCAGCCCAGCAGCACACCGTACGGACACAAAAAGCGGCAATAGGGGCGGCCGATGAAGACGCTCAGCCCTACAAAACCGAGGGAGTAGATCATGGTGCTGAAATCGCCGGTCATGCGATAAATCGAAATAAACGGATCATAGCGGCAGATGATGAAGGCTGAACCAGTCGCGGCGAACAGCACTGCGAAGCCAAGATAGAGATAGGGCGTCAGACTCAAAACTTCTGACAGCCAGCGCGGGATTTTGACCGTTTTGAGCATCACCAGGTCCTGCATGCTGCCGAGAGGACAGACGCCAGCGCAAAACGTTCGGCCAAAAAACAGCGCGAAAATGAGCGGCAACACAAAAAACATGATCACGCCGATGGGCAGCAAAAAACCCGGATAAAACAGCGCAGCCGAGACATTTTGCAGCGATCCGACCGCGCAAACGCAGCCGTTGCGATAAAAGCCAAAATAGGCTGCCGAAAAAACTGTCAGCCAGAAAATGCCACGCCGAGAACGTTTTTTCAGGGCAAAATAGCTGGCCAGACCCAGCGCACCTGCCAGCACAAAAATGTCGAAAATTTCGAAAAAATGCGCCTGCGGGCTGGGCGTCGTTGTGAGCGGACGCTGGTACTGGCTTTCGAATTCGGGTCGGGGGAAACGATCCTGTGCATAGTGGGAGCCAACGATAAAAAGCAGCAAAATAGTGGTCGCCAGCAAAGACAGGTATTTTTTGGATGGCTGTGGTGAGCAACTGTGGTCATTCTGAGCGCAGAGAAGAGTCTCTGGCTTTTTTACCTGTACCAACTGAGATTGTTCGCGGAGTTTATCCTGAGTGGAATCGGCGGATTCAGAATGACATGCACAAGTTTTGGCTTCAGAAGCAGGTCTGGAGCGCAAAGCATGCTTTGCAAAGAGTTGTCTGAGCAAGGCAAGCCTTGCACTCCATTCTTTGCTATCGATTCTTTTTTTAATAAATAAACTCCAGCTCATGCCTGCGCCTGCTTCCCTTTTAAAATATAGGGCTGACTGGATGGCACCCGCTGGAATGCCTCGGCCGGGCAGGCGATGGCGATGGCGCATTCATTGCAATTCAGACAGCGGTCGTGGCGCACTTGCATATAGAGCGAGCCATTGCCGAACGAACTGCAACCCTTGACGCATTTCGCGCAGCCGATGCATTTTTCTTCGACGATGGTGTAGGAGTAGTAGGGATTTTCGATGAAATTGCGCTTGATCGCGCCGGTTGGGCAGAGCTGATTTTCTGCAGCGGTATCGAAGGTTACTGCATCAGGACGATGGAAGCCGCCGCATAGCGTGCAATGGCCGCACATATCATGCGCGTGCACGCATTTCACAGCCGAGAGATCGAGCACGCATTCGGTAGCGCAGAGATCGCACTGTACACACTTGTGCGGATCGAGCTGCCAGACCAGATCCTTCGCGATCAGCTTGCGGGTGGCTATCCCGGCACTGCCGCCAAGCGCTAACGCCAGCAGTGTTCTCAGGCTGTCACGAAAAAAGTCGCGGCGTTTGACTTTATTTTGTTTGTCATTCATTGCCCATCTCCATTTGCCTTGCTCAATGAAGCGAATTGAAATCGCTACGTGCCTTACTGATCACTTGGCTGCGAACCAGCGCTGGTCACCTTTTTGTCGCTGGCTTGCCTGGCGGATTGCCCCTGCGGCAGAATGCACGTCGGTAAAACACTGCACCCATTGCACAAAAACTCGTTGATGCAAACATGCTCGTCATTTTCGTCATGCTTACGCCACAGCATGACACCGCCGAAAAGGCCGAGTGCAGACAAGCTGACATTGCGCGCGCAGGTGCGAAAGAATTCCCGGCGATTTTGTTGTTCTTTAAACAAATCCATCGATTATTTCCTTTTGTGCATGTTCAATGATTAGGCACAAACTATCATTCGTATAATGATCATTTTTGGGCAAAAATTCTAACCGCTTTCGCCGCCGGATCGAGTACCAGAATGTGCTGCTGCGCATTGATCGCCAGATCGGCGATGACCACACCATCTGCAAATTGTTTTGGCCCAGCGACGACGGTGCGCAGGTCACCGGACGGCTCATGGATTTTCACGCGCGGGATGCCTTTTTCAGCGGTCACGAACGCCCCATCCGGCAACAGCGCCAAATGTGTGGGATTGCAACAGCCACAAAAGCCATCGACATCGACGGAGATTTTTTGCCACGAGGAGCGCATTTTGCCATCCAGCGAATAATTCTGGAGCGCCAGCATACCCGGATTCACCGCCCATAGCACATCTTCATCTGCCAGTGCGATATCAAAAAATGGCCCGGGGATAACAAAACCGAGCTGGCCGGCATCCACATTGCGCTCACCAATGCGCCCGGCAATTTTGCCGTTTAACTGATAGCGCCACACAATCCGGTTACCTGCATCCGCGACCAAAATGTCCTTCTCACCCGCCGCGATGGAAGTGATGTGGGCTTCTCCTGGTATGAGCTCCCAGGTGCCCACCAGCTTGCCTGCCGGGCTGAAAACCTGAACATGATTGTAAAATCCTGCATAAATCTGGCCCGCCGGTGACACAGCCATGGCCGTTGCCGGCTGTGCGAGTTCGATGCGAGTGAATTCGCTACCTGCACTTCGATATATACGGATTTCGCGATCACCAGCGAGGTACAAATTTGCACCCTGCACCGCGATGGCACTGACCTTTTCCAGCTCCGTTTCAATCTGATCGATCTCCTGATAACCAATCAGCTCGGGGGGAATCGGCACCAGGTACTGATCGAGCGAGATCAGCGGCGTTTGCTGTGCAGGTGTGTTTTCTCTGCCTGGCTTGTTGTCTTTGAAAAAGAACCCGGCAACAAAGGCCAGTCCCGCTACGGCGATAAAAGCATATTTTGCGAGATTTGATGACGTTTGCATCTCAATTCACCTAAAGTCATTGCGACTATAACACTGCCCATCTTTGCGCATCACAGCGCTCAGCTCGATGGCGCGCTGATATCGAGACAGATCATTTTGTGGGCATCGCGCAACAGCAACCTGCCGCCTGCCAGCGCCATCGGGCCCCACGCATCCGTGCCATCCATCACTTTTGCCTGCGCCAGCGGTTTGAATGCTGTTGTTGAAACTTCGAGCATCGTCAAAACACCGTCATCATCCAGCACAAACATTTTGCCATCGGCAATCAAATACGGCCCCAATCCAAAACGATTGGTTGTGCCGCTGGTCCAAACCGGGGTGGTGATATCATCAGAAGCATAGCAAACCAATTGCTTGCGCAGCACGCCGGCATCTTTGGGCAAAATGGCAAAAAAGTGATTTTGGTAAAAAATCGGTGTCTGCTGCTCGGAGGCCATGCCGCCATCGGGCTTGTATTTCATCAATTCGTCAACCGCATAACCGCCGTTCTTCTCGGTCACTTGCAGCAAAGCGCTACCGGCGCCATAGCCGCCCGTCACAAAAATGCGGCCATCCGGCAAAATCACCGGCGAAGGCGCCATCACTGACGGATTCCACAACGGGGACTCCCACAGCAGCTCGCCGCGATCCACTTCCTCAGCAGAAACGCCGACGATACCGCCTTTGGCGCAGTAAATATACATGCGCTTGCCGAACAGCGTGGCAGGCATTACCGACGAATGCGACATTTGGTAGCCTTTGGGATTCGGCGTTTGCCAGGCAATCGTGCCGGTGGCGAGTTCGACGCCCAAAAGCAATGCATTGCCGCCGGAAGCGATCACCGCTATGCTATCGTCGATGAGCGGGCACTGGCCGGTGTACCAGAGCGGCGTTTCGGTACCTAACTCCTTCTCCAGATCGATCCCCCACTTCAATTCGGCTGATTCCACATCAACACACATGACGTGACAGCGCGGCCCGATGGTGACGACGTAGCCATCTGCAACTGCCGGAATGGTGCGCGAATAGCCATGGTTGCGTTTGACGCGCACGCGGTACCAGCGGCGCCACAGCTCGCTTCCGTCCGCGAGTGAAAAGCAGCGCAGGGCGTCGCCTTTGTTCTGCTCGTCATAATCCAGCACGTAAACGCGGCCATCTGCCACGGCCGGGGCGGCGTGCCCCTCGCCGAGCGCAACGGACCACAATTGCTTGGGGCCCTGTTCGCTCCAGGTACTCGCAAGCCTGACCGGCTCCGTGCTGATATTATTAAACTTTGAACCGCGGAAACGTGGCCATTCTCCGCGCAAAGCAGGGGGCTGTGTGCTGGCATAGGTTTCTAAAAATTCACCAATCCGCACCTGATCGGCTTCTGCGGCTCGAAGCTTTGAAGCTTCACTTTCGGTGGGGCGATTATCCATGCCGGGGATGTGGGTGGCGAGACGAGCAGTGGGATTGTAGGAAAGCCACCAGGTCAGGCAGACCAATGCGATCACACTTGAGACGCTTGCGGACAATTTCACGGCAATTGAATCGCTCATGGTTTTCATGAATCAGGATGACCAATACAACGTGAACAAAGGGCGGACGCAACGAAAGAATACTCGATCTATATAAAAATTTGAAGCCGCGAAATTTGAATGATTGCGTTGGATTGCAAGGATTATTCCAGACAAAATGACCTTCAAATATTACCTGTCAGGCAAGCATGCTGTTCTTTGGAATGAGAACGCGTTCTGATTTTTTCTTATTTATAGGAAAAGATTTCGTAAAGTGGCAGGCTGGTGCCCAAAGCATGGCAGGATTGTGCGACTGGCGACTCGATGGTTCGTCTTTCAGCTCATAAGCCTTGGTTGCACAAAGAGATGATCAAAAATGGTGGTGGAATTTTAAATATAAAAAGTCCCCTCGTCCCCCTGGCAAAGTGTGACGGTTCGGCAAATGGCTCAAAAAGCCGCCCCCCCGCTGGCGCTAATAAGCGACGGCCTGCGAAGCTTTATGAGCCATGCTACACTAATTGAGATTAGCATCGTCGTTGCGATTTTTTGACAGAACCTGTTCGAGCGTAACCTTCTTGTCAGCGTAGAGATTGTACGCATCCACCAATTCTCTTAGCGTTTCGGTGCGCTCTTGCGCAAATATTGCGTACTCCGCTGATGCATTGACGCGGCGCACTTCGATGAGCGCATAGCCGATTTGCTCGAAATAGTAGTTTGACAGAGATCGGGAAATCAAGTCCTGAACTGCCTGATCAATGCTTTCTTCCTTTTGCAATTGCGACTCTTGCTGGTTCTTCTTATGCACTCGATGGAGATGCAATTGCAATTCTTCGTCGACACCAAGGTAGTGCAGGTTCCTGATTTCTCTGCTTCTCTCTGCGTACACGTCTTCGATTTGTGCTACGATATAACTCTCGACTGCTTCGCGCTCTTCGGAAGTGAGTCCGCGATGAGAAAAATACCGAACCGACTGCCGCTGTTCCCGATATTGTGCCTTAATCATCACATCGGATGAAGAAAAATAGATCAGCTCATTCATCTCAGACAACTCCCAGTTGATACCAGAGCCACTAAAAATACTGTTTGGATTTTCATTTGGTTCCTGTGACAAACCGTGTTGAATGTGTACATGCAACTGTGCGTTTTGCCAATGAAGAGCTTATCTGAAAATCCCGAATCTGTTTATACAGAAATCCGAGGTTCTCAGACAAACCCTAATCGTTGCACTTTGCATTTTTTGCATCTTCAGGCCTTTCCCGACCACAACCGCCGGCATGTTCAGCTTTTCGCAAAAACCGGATATTGCAGCACAATCCATGGCCATGCTGCCTGATTTTGTCAGCTATGCAATGATACGCAGCCATTCTGAATTGTAGCTGAATCACAGCGCCCTGTGAAAATTTTACTGCATAGCTGTGTCATTTAGTGCTCTTTGCAAATGTAATGCCTGCGGTAAATCGCCACATCATTGGATTGCGTAAGTCACATGAATGATGAAGTTAATGTCTGTGCGGACTGCATTGATCAGGGTGCGGATTGTGTGTTGGCAAGCGACAAAAAAATCTTGTGCTCGCAAAGAGTGTAACAGAAAGGGCAAAAAGCAAAAAGCATTTTTCACTATGATAACAGGCAAAAAATTGTGGGAACTTTGAGAGCTTTAAAGCTGCGTGGAATACAAAAAAGGGAATCACATGGATTCCCTTTTTGTTTGGAGCAGACTCGCCATTCTACTTCATCAACACAATCTTCCTGGTTTGCCTGAAATCGCCTGCATGCATGGTGACCATGTAAACTCCCGTGGCCTGGTTCCTGGCATCCCATATGATTTGATGATTACCGGCGGCATACGGAGCGTCAAGCAGTGTTGCGACTTCCCTGCCCAGCAGATCATAGATTTTGAGCGTGACTTTGCTGATATTTGGCAAGCTGAAACCGATGGTTGTGCTCGGGTTAAACGGATTGGGATAGTTCTGTTCAAGCTGAAATGCCGTCGGCATACTGGCTTCCGTTTCAACTGCAGTGATGGAATCTCCTGGAAAGAAAAATTCGAGCGCATCGTCGATGTGAGCGCGAAAGCTGGCACCTTGATGGCCTTCATGCCATTGATCCCATTTCACATCATACCCCAAAGCAAGCAAGCTATCTTTCAACGGTATGACAAATCTGGTTATGGCGCCAGGTTCATAGATACCACAACTCAGGTAAAATTTTATATTCTTCTTAGGCTTGGTCATCATATCTTCATAGAGTGGATTTGTATTTTCCCAAATCCAAAATGCAGGAGATTGTGCGGCGCATAGGCCAAAAGACTCAGGATATGTATAAGCCATGTATGCCGCAAATAATCCTGAAACCGAAAGTCCGATGATGGCTCTATTCTCAGGTTCATTGATAGTCTTATACCTGGTATTGATATATATCAGCAACTCGTCTACAAGAAAGGCTGCGTGCTTCGTAACATCAGCACCACTGTATTCCGCATTATTATTTGCAGGAGTCACAAAAACAGCTATTATTGGCTGAATAAGCTTATAAGAAATCAAGTAATCGAGAATATTGATAGCCCCTAGGTATTCCGTATAGCCTCTGCCACCATTAAAAATGACGAGTGGATAGCCTTCTTCGAAGTTGGCATTATAAAAAGGTGGAGTATAGATTTTTATCGCTAACGTTTTTTCGAGGGTAATGCTGTTGAAATCCATGTCCAGTACATTTCCATGCGGAATATCTGGATAGTATTCAATTTCGGGTGGATCTTGATATGCTGGCATTGTAAGGACGGAAACAGTCCAATTTCCGCTAAAGTATACATTTGGATTGATCGGATCGAGCTTTAATTGATTGTTCACGACGAATTGGTACGCAATCAACGCGTCCGATTTGTAGTTTTGAAAATTGTACCACAAATCGGTATTGTGAAGTCGCATTAAGTCCAATCTTGGCAAGTACCCCCTTTCTAACCTCACTTGAACCGAATCACCTTCGCCTCGATAGAGAAAACAGGCAATGGTATCTTGCTCAACCAGCGGGAAGGATGGAATGGTTGCCATGAAGCTGTCAATAATTGTCGAATGCAGTGATTCGTCTGCGGCATCAACCCGATTGAGAAAAGCTTGAAATTGGGTGCCGACTTGCGCAAAGGCATCGACCACAAACATGACGCTAATCGCGACCACTAAACATGCTTTAGCATACTTTTTCATTTTAAGCCTCCTTTTCACATTTTGCCTATACAATTTAGGCTCTCAACAATAGCGCATCTGTTGAATGAATTGTCCTTTAACGGAGACAATTAGCGTGCCGTGGAAGCTAAAATGCAAACAGCCCTTCAAAAAATCAACCTAACCTATTGTTTTTTAAAAAATGGAAAGCAAAGAAAAATTGACTCAAATGCGCCAGCATTTCGCAGGAACCATCGTGTAAATGATAAAATCTGCGCGTGTTCGCTATGGTTTGAAGGAGGAGGCTCTGAGGTGGTGTTGCTCCATTTTGCGATGGAAGTTGGAGACGTGCAAGCCAGCCATTCTGGCAGCGCGAGTGATGTTGCCCTCGGTTGCCCGCAAACATTTCGAAAGATAGTCGACCTCAAACTGTTGAATGACACATTTTTTAGCCAGTTTGAATGCCGAGAAATGATTGGCTGTCGACAATGCTGTACATTGAATACGGCTGGGCAAATGACATCGCCTGATCATTCTATCCTGAGCCTGGATCACGCCGCCGTGAATCATATTTTCCAGCTCGCGCACATTGCCGGGATAGTCATAATTGAGCAGCACGTGCGTCACTTTTGGGCTGAAACGCAAATAGAGCTTTTTATGTTTGCGGGTATAATGTTTTAAAAAATAATCCGCGAGAAGCGAAATATCGCTTCTTCTTTCCCGCAAAGGTGGCAAGCAGATTTCCAGAAGATTTAAGCGGAAATAGAGTTCCTGGCGAAACTGCCCTATTTTGACCAGCTCCCGGATATCGTGGTTTGCGGCGGCCACGACACGCACATTGCAATGCCTGATCTTGCGGCTGCCCAAGCGCGAGAAGTTGTTGGTCTGCAAAATGCGCAAAAGCCTGGCCTGCAGGGCCAAAGGCATGCTATCAATTTCATCCAGAAATATGGTGCCGTGATCGGCACACTCGAACCAGCCGGGCTTATCATCCACTGCGCCGGTATAGGCGCCCCGCACATGGCCAAACAATTCCGACTCCAACAAATTTTCTGGCAGAGCGGCACAATTCACCGGAATGAGCGGCCCGTTTCTACGCATGCTTTTGTAGTGGAGCGCGTTTGCCACCAACTCTTTGCCGGTACCGGTTTCGCCAATGATCAAGACTGTCGCGTCGGTTGGCGCAACTCTGTTGATCAACTGCAAAACTTGCATCATCGCAGGGTGCTGGCCAACAATGGGCTTGAAAACGCCGTTCTGGCTGAAATCGGAGTTGGCATGCTGATTTATGGCTTGGCCGGGCAGCGAATTCGCCTCATTTTGTGTGTCCTGTTTCATGATTCCACCCCTTTCATTTAACGCCCCAATGCGCGAATGCCACGGCGAGAAATCCGAATATGGCTTAAGACGATGGGCGTAATTTCATAAAGATAAACAGGATCAGAAAAGCGATCAGGGGCCGAAATAGATCAGTAGCCTTCAAACGAGATATCGGCTTCGATTGGGAGGGAAGAACGGTGAGAGCTTGACTTTGTTCGGTATTTACTCAAGCAAGCATCAGCCCATCTGCTAAAAGAATAAAAATATCTAATCAAAAGCAAGGGAAAAGAAGCGATCAACAATGACTCAAAAGAAAATTCGTCTCTTCCAAAGGTGTGTTTCCGCAGATTGGCTTGATTCCCAAGATAAAGACGAATCAAACGTAACTTCCGCAGAGTAAAATACGTAGTTTCATGTCAGTTCGCCCTTTCGGAGGCAAATCATGAGTCCCCCAAAAAATCAATTTCTCTCCACGGTGTTGTCTGCTGATCTGCCCGGTTTCAGACCGCGCGATAATTTGCATGTTTGCATTGTTCGCATCGCCAGTTCATGCTCTTGCTTCCTGCCCTCTCTATTAGCCATTTTCAAATTTTTATTGCATATCGGGGACTTGCTGCATTCCATTTTCCTTTTTTTCAGCTCGCACTTGAAATATGCCCGGGATGCTGCTTTGAGCAAAAAATTCTGTTTTGTCATGCCAGACTACGGGAGGCCTTTCACGGCCACTCATAGCACTTAGAACAACCTCGAAAGGAGGATGTCGCGATGCAGGGGATTTCGTCGAAGGCACAATGGCTAATCGCATTTTTCGTCCTGTGGATTTTTTCCTGCAGCGATGAGCAGCCTACCCATCCTCCCGCTTATTCCTATCAAATACCGGCACAAATAGATGATGGCTGGCAAACAGCCAGTCTGGCCAAGGTTGGACTTGATGCGGGGATCATCAGCGAAGCCATCGACCGCATCAACTACGGCCTGTACAGAAATATCCACGGCGTGCTCATTGTCAAGAATGGCAAGCTGGTTTTTGAAGAATATTTTAGCGGCGCTAATTTTGGAGGAAATTATACCGAATTCGACCGCAACACATTGCATTATCTGGCTTCGGACACCAAAAGCTTCACCTCTGCGCTGGTCGGCCTGGCTGTCGATCGTGATTTCATCATCAATATCGATACCACGGTTTTTGCGTTCTTCCCCCAGCATGCCGACCTCCGCACTGCCGAAAAAGACAAATTGACCATCGAGCATTTTCTCACCATGAGCGCGGGTTTGCAATATGATGAATGGTCCTATCCGTATACCGATTCCCGCAATGATCACGTCAGAATGAACAACAGCAGTGATCCCGTCCGTTTTGTTCTGGGCTTGCCTGTGGAAGCGGAGCCGGGAACCAAATTCGTCTATAACAGCGGGCTTTCGATCACCCTGGGAGCCATTATCGAAAAGGCTTCCGGCCTGCGGCTTAACCAGTTTGCTCAGACATACCTGTTTTCTCCATTGCAAATAACGAACTACTATTGGTATCAATACCCGAATGGCACATTCCAAACCGGTGGTGGCTTGAACATGCTGCCCAGGGATATGGCAAAATTTGGGCAATTGTATCTGAATGGCGGTGTCTGGAACGGCGCTCGAATCATTTCCCAGGAATGGGTGGCGAGGTCGACAAGTGCGCACATTTCTGTCGATTCCTACTGGAACTATGGCTACCAATGGTGGCTGCGAACCTATCAACTCAATACCGCGAAATACCCATCGTTCTCGGCGCGCGGCTGGGGCGGGCAATACATCATCGTGTTCCCGGATTTTGAGATGGTTTTGGTATTCACAGGCGGAAACTACTCGACACCCGATCCAGTGGATGATATGATCGTTCGTTTCATTCTTCCTGCGCTGCGCTAACCAAACGGAGGAATCAAATGAAAAAGGCGACTATCACGATCACGACCTTGCTGGTGCTGTTTTTCAGCCTGTCCGCCAATGCACAACATCGCGTCGGAGTCGTTGGTGGTTTGAATGTCACCAAACTCGAGGTGGCGACACCTGGGCCTGAAACAGAGATTTCGAGCAGAAAGGTATTCGGACTTGGTGGCGTCATTGATTTGCGGCTCCATAAGAATATCAGCTTGCTTGTACAACCGATGTATCTCCAAAAGGGCGCTCTTGTTGCGGATCTCAACGACAATATTGAGTTTCCTTTCAAGTTTGCGTTTTTTGAGTTGCCCGTTTTGCTGAAAGCCGAATTCGGCAGCAGCATCAGGCCATATCTGATGGCAGGGCCAACGGTTGGCTATCTGTTGAGCGCAAAGGTGAAGGGTAAAGTTGCCAGCATCACCTTTGAAGGTGACATGAAAGAGGTTACCGAACGCATCGATTTCGGTTTAAGCTTTGGCGCAGGTTTGAATTATCCACTTCGCACAGGTACGATTTTCCTGCAGGGAAGCTATGAACTCGGCTTAACGAACATGCAAAAGGGCGGTCCTTTCGAAATCTCGGCAGGCCCCGTCTCCGAAACAATTGTTTGGGACAAGAATGAAGACGAGTATAAAAATCGTGGATTTCAGATCATGGCTGGTGCGATGTTTCCGTTAGGCGGTCAGTGAAAGGCTGCAACCGCTGAACATAAAATCTTTTTGAAGGGAGAAAAATTTTGCCGGCAACAGCCAAAATGTGGAGAATGCGGCGAATACTGAGCACAAGCATGTGCGCCAGTTTTTTGCTTGTTGCGCCGGTTACGTCCAACAGCCAGTGGACGCAATGGCGCGGCACAGAGCGTAACGGCTCTATTCCGGGGGATGCGCTAAAGGGCGAATGGCTGCCAAACGCTGTGATGCTGTGGCAACAAGTCGTCGGCAACGGCTTGTCAGGGCCGATTGTCAGCGGGGATCGTATCTGGGTGCATTCACGCAAGGCAGGTCGAGAGGTTGTCAGCAGTTTGGCGCTCAACTCAGGAAAAATCATATGGAGCAGAAGCTACAATGCTCCTTTTAAGCAAGACCCGACTGCCGCGATTGCCGGATTGGGCCCATTTTCGACACCAGCTCTGGCCGGAGGGCGGTTGTTCACATTTAGCGTAAACGCAGTCTTGTCGTGTTGGGATGCACAAAGCGGCACCCTGTTGTGGCGCAAAGAGTATTCATCTGATTTCGATCCGAGCTATCCCATCTTCGGTATGTCGATCTCGCCGCTGGTGTGGGAAGATCGCTGTTTCGTGCATTTTGGCAGCTCGGGCCGGGAAGCGCTTGATGAGAAAGGTGCGATTATCGCACTGCGTGCTTCGGATGGCAATGAGATATGGCGCTGGGCTGGCGATGGTCCGGCACTTGGCGCATCGCCAGTGCTCGCTGTAATAAAAAATGATTGGCAATTGATCTTCAAAACCGAGAACAATATCGTCGGCTTGCATCCTCGCACCGGCAAAGAGCTTTGGCGAATTCCTTTCAAGGTCTCAATGGACAACACCATTGTGACGCCACTGATCATCGGCGACAAGCTGCTGACCTCCGACTACGAAATGGGCTTTTGCGCCTGGCACATCCAATCAGATGGCAATTCCTGGAGCGCTCAGGAAATTTGGAAAAACCGTTCCCTATCGCTCTCGACGAGTTCTCCGGTGGTGGTCGGTGATCAGGTCTTTGGCTTCACGCATTTTCGAAAGGGCCAGCTTTTCGGCATCGATCCAGGTGATGGAAAAATAGTATGGCGCGGAGAGGCAAGATGGGGAGAATGGGCACCGACTCCCTTGATTTCTTGCGGCGATAATCTGCTGGCTTTCAAGGAAGACGGCACGCTGGTTGTGGCAAAAGTCTCCCGGGATGGACTACTTTCTCAACGGCGCTATCGATTGGGAAACTACCCGATGTGGGGACATCCGGCAATCGCAGGCAACTGCATCATCACCAGGGATGGAAATCGGCTCGTAGCCTGGCGAATCATGAAAGAAACAGAACGTACGCGTGTTGATTTGCAGTAAAATTGATGCTGCAAAAATGCGAGATAACAAAACAGGTCATTTTAAAGACAAGAGATTTCGGCATGTTAAACAAGACTTTGATTTTCGGCAAGTCTGAGCCCAAAGCCGGATTTGTCTGGCTGTTTGTTTTGGTTGCCACTTTGCTGTTTTTGCAATGCTCAGGCGAGGATCCAGGCAATATTGTCGGGCCTCCGTACACACCGCCCGAACTGACAAACACAACCTGGGAAATGGTTGCCAACCCTGAATCCGTGGGCTGGTCCTCCGCAAAACTCCAAAATGCTTACGAATTTGCCCAAAATACGCAAACGGCAGCCATGATGATTGTTTATCAAGGCAAAGTGCTCTACCACTGGGGTGATTTAACCAGAAAATTTTGGGTACACTCCTGCCGCAAAAGCTTTATGAGCGCTCTGTATGGCATTCACGTCAGCGCTGGCCATATCGATTTATCGAAGACCATGGCGGAGCTCGGCATCGACGACAATGCACCATCTCTTTCGGAGCTGGAAAAGACTGCAACCATCCGGATGCTGCTGCAGGCCCGTTCAGGCATCTACCATCCCGCCGCCGCTGAATCTGCATCGATGAAAGCTGCCCGCCCGGAGCGGCACAGTCATGCGCCCGGCACGTTCTGGTATTACAACAACTGGGATTTCAATGCGCTGTGCACCATTTTTGAGCAGGAAACCGGGACAACGTTTTTTGAAGAATTGAAAAATCGCATCGCTGTACCGATCGGGATGGAAGATTTTGAAATCAGCGACGGGCAGTACCAATTTGAGCCGCTCTCCATTCACCCGGCTTACCCCTTCCGTATGTCCGCGCGCGATATGGCGAGATTTGGCCTGCTTTTTCTGCGCGATGGCATTTGGGAAGGCAACCGGATCATTTCGGAAGAGTGGATTCGAGAAAGCACAACACCCTACTCAGATGCCGGCTCCGGTATGGGCTATGGCTATTTGTGGTGGATAACCGGGGACAAAATTCTGAGCAACCTGGATGACGGCTCCTACTTTGCCAGCGGCTACAACGGCCACTATATTTTTGTGATTCCAAACCTCGATCTGGTTGTTGTGCACAGAGTGGATACAGACAACAATCATCAGGTGACAAGCCCTGAATTTTTCTATTTGCTTGGATTAATTATCGATGCCAAGAATGGATGATTAAATGTGGAAGGAGGCACATGATGAAAAAATGTACGTTTATTTTGGTAGCAATTCTTTTATTGAGCTTCGCACAGTCAGCCGGCGCGCAACATCGTGTCGGCATTCTTGGTGGGTTAAATTTCACAAAAATCGATATCGAGGTGCAAGGAGAATCAGCAACGGTTTCAAGTCGCACGCTGTTCGGGATTGGCGGCATCCTTGACGTGCGCGTGAGCCAAAGCCTTAGGTTGTGCTTGCAGCCGATGTATCTGCAAAAAGGCGTCGGCAAGACAAGGCTTGCTATTCAACCTGGCGTTGAATGGATGGCAAAGTCTTCTTATTTGGAATTGCCCCTGCTTGTAAAAGCCGAGTTTGGCAACACCGCCAAACCATACGTACTGGCTGGCCCATCCGTCGGCGTCCTGTTGCGTTCAGAGCTGGAAGCCCAGATGGGTGGCATTACCTTCACCGGCGATGCGAAAGACGTCACCAAGAGCCTTGATTTCGCCGTTGTATTTGGGGCTGGCATTAGCTTCCCGTTTGGCAAGAATCTGGTTTTCATTGAAGGTCGCTACTCCCTTGGACTAACCGACACAGTTGCTGGTGGCACCTTCGACATCTCCGCGGGGCCGGTGGTTGAAGAAATTACCTGGGATGAGCAAACCGACATGATCAAGAACCGCGGCTTCCAAATCATGGCTGGCGTTGCCTTTGCGCTGGGAGATTAGCTGGAGAACAAAAGCAGAAGTTTAAGGGCAGGCTCGTACCTGAGATTAGAGTGCTAAAGCAGAAATTGAAAAATGCAAAAAACATCTCGACGCCATAACGCGCGATGCCCTTGATGCGATTGGCGGCATGAATTCGGTGATAAACGAAGGCGAAACGGTTTTCATCAAGCCCAATTTTGTTAATTTCCCCGGGGCGCGAACCAACAATTGTTTTGCCACTGACGAGTACACCAAGCCTGAAATCCTGATCGCCGTAGCCGAGGTGTGCCTGAAAGCGGGTGCTTCTGAATTCATCACTGGCGAAGGCTCACATTTGCCGACATTTGACTGGCACATTGCGATCACTTTTGACAGCAGGGCCAATAGTTGGCGCTAAGCTCGACGATTTGCGCGTGGCGTGGCAAACTGCCTCGCTCAAGAATCGGGCCAAATACGGGCTCGCTGTTCCGCCTTTGCACGATGGCGCGCATCATCATCCCCATTGCTGAGTATGGCATCGTTTTATGTCTTTGGAGCATGGTGCATAAATCCCACATTCGCGGCATCTCAGAATATCGCAAAGCTCGATCTTGCGTGGAAGCAGTTGTGCTGACCATGTGCATACAGCCGGTTAGCGCAATTTGTATTTTAAAAAGGATGCCTGTATTTGCTTTTCTGTAACGCTGCCGTCGCCTGTAGGGGCATTGTCCCTTCCAACTCCTGTAATCAAAATCGCATCGGCTCCGTTTGCCATCGCTTTCTCTCTCAATTTGCGCCCGATCTTATCGTTCGAAACAAATAGCTGGCCAGTACCGATCGCATGCCCTATAATGACATATTCGCGCTCAATTTCTTCTTTGGAAAAATAGACATCGACATCGCTGGTCGGCTCGAATGACTTGCCGATATAATTCACATGCGCACATGAAAACGCCCAGAATGACAGAGCTGCCAAGACGATCAGTATTATATGCGTTCTTTGCCACATAACTTGCTCCTCGTTCATTGGATTACGCCATTTTGTAAAACGATTACAAATATTTATGTGGCGAAAATCACGCCATTGACAAAAGATAGCGTAACTTATTGATAATATAAACACTATCAAAAATGCATATTGTGGCCCGATGCTACATTGAATACTTTTTTCCGGTTTACCTGTTAACAATGTTTCCAGCGTATGAATCGTAGCATCGCGTTCGACCAGAGAACCAGTACAACTCATTCTGTTTTTAGGTTTGAATGAAACTGAGCAGGTGAACAAATGGAAATTTCAATGACAACCACGGCTTTTGAAATTAATGGCCATCAAGTGACAAAAAATTTGGGGGTCGTGCGGGGCATTACCGTTCGCTCACGCTCGATTTTTGGCACCATTGGCGGCAGCTTGCAAACGCTTGTCGGTGGCAACATCACACTTTTCACTGAGCTTTGCGAAAAAACCCGCGCTGAAGCATTTGACATGATGGTCGCACACGCAGAGGAAGTCGGCGCCAATGCTGTGATCGGCATTCGCTACGATGCGACCGAAGTGATGGGCGGCGTGACTGAGGTGTTGTGCTATGGCACTGCGGTGATCGTAAAGCCAGAACGATTTTAGCCAGCATTTTCAAGCGAAATCCTAAAAATGGATCGATGCATTTCTCCGGTGAAGCCTCCGTTTTTATGACAGACGCCATTCATGCTCTGATATCTGACGATTCAGAAAAGTGATGACGTTTATGGGGAGTGAAAAGTCCGTTGTGCCGATCCAGGAGCTAACCAGTTAAAGCTTGCTCAGGAAAACAAATCTTGGAATTCGTTCACAAATTTACCACTTTTGTCGTCAAAGCACCTAATCGCCAAGCCTTCCGCTCTGTTTCGGCATCCGATTTCAAATGTATTCATTTCTAATATTTGGAAAATCCCAGTAGATGAAAACGTCTTCTCATTCGAAAGCCTTTGTCTTTTTCATTCTGTTTTTTTCAGCGAGTTGCCAGTCTGTGCAGCAGCATGTCCCGCATTCACAAAAGCCAAATGTCATCTTTATCAATGTAGATGATCTGGGCTACCAGGATGTCGGCTTTATGGGCAGCCAATACTACGAAACGCCCAATATTGACAGATTGCCTGCTGAAGGAATGGTCTTTACGCGCGGCTATGCCGGCGCCGCCAATTGTGCGCCCAGCAGGGCCTGTTTGCTTAGCGGGCAGAATACGCCACGGCATGGCATCTACACAGTGGGCAACTCTGACCGCGGTGATGCCCGAACCAGACAGCTCATTCCGGTTCGAAACACCCTTTATCTGCCAGACACGACCTGCACATTGGGTGACTTGTTTAAGAAAGCAGGCTATGCAACCGGCGCGTTTGGAAAATGGCACGTCAGCGAGGACCCATCGCAGCAAGGCTTTGATGTGAACTACGGTGGCAATCAAAGGGGGAATCCGGGAAAGAACGGCTACATCAGCCCGTACAACAATTTACCCAACCTGGAAAATGCGCCCGCTGGCGAATGGCTAACAGACAGGCTGGCTGCGGAAGCAATCCGTTTCATAAAATCCAGCCGGGATAAGCCCTTCTTTCTGTACCTCACCTATTATGCGGTGCATACGCCCTTGATGGGCAAAGAGGAATTGGTGGCTAAATATGAAAAGAAGGCAGGCAGCGGCGGCCAGGAGAATCCCATCTATGCAGTCATGGTGGAAAATGTCGATACAAATATCGGTTTGCTGATGAAAACAATTGACGAACTCGGGCTTCGAGAGAACACACTTATTGTCTTTACTTTGGACAACGGCGGCATCCGGGCGATTTCAAGCCAACATCCACTCCGCGCCGGCAAAGGATCCTATTATGAAGGCGGGATACGGGTACCGTATATCATCCGATGGCCAGGGTTAGTCAAAGCCAACTCGCGTTCAGATGTGCCCATTGTCAATCTGGATTTCTTCCCCACCTTTATGGACATCTTAAAGGTGCAGGTTTCCGAACAGGTTCTCGATGGCGCGAGTATTGTGCCGCTGCTTGAAGGCAAACAAATCGCAAATCGCCCGCTATTCTGGCACTTCCCGATCTACCTGGAAGCCTACAGCCCTAAAGAAGACAATGGCCGCGATCCCCTTTTCAGAACCCGGCCGGGCTCTGTAGTCATGCTCGATAATTGGAAATTGCATCAGTACTTTGAAGACGGTGGCATTGAGCTTTATTATTTGAACGAAGATGTGGGCGAACGACACAATTTGGTTGACAGCTACCCGGAAAAAGCAAACGAATTGTTGGCTGTACTTGAGAACTGGAGAGCAAAAACCAATGCGCCCATTCCAACAGTAAAAAATCCGCAATTTGATACGGAGTTTCATCTAACGGATCGGTGACACAAACTATTCTCATGCATTTCTTTTTGAATTTGACTTTGAATCGCTGTTGGTTAAAAATCTGTGGCTATCTGCATCCAATTTTTATAAAAAAGGAAAAAAGGGAATTTCCACATGCCAAAACATTTATTGATTCTAATTCCTATGCTGTTGATTCCGGGTGGCTGCCAATCTGTTGATCAGCAGAGTGCTCAAAATACCGACAGCGCAGCTCCAATTGAAAGCAGCGCGGCCCAGCCCGATAGTGAATGGTTGCAGCTTTTTAATGGCAAAAATCTCGATGGCTGGACACCCAAAATCCGCGGCTATGCGCTTGGCGAAAACTTCGGTAATACCTTCCGCGTGCAAGATGGCGTGATGCAGGTCGGCTACGAACAGTATGAAGATTTTGGTGAGCGCTTCGGGCATATTTTCTACAAAGACAAATTTTCCCATTACCGCATTCGGCTTGAGTATCGATTTGTGGGCGAGCAATGCGCTGGTGGTCCGGGCTGGGCATTCCGCAACAGCGGCATTATGATCCACAGCCAGGCCCCGGAGACAATGGGATTAGACCAAAATTTCCCTGTTTCGATTGAAGTGCAACTGCTTGGTGGCAAGGCTGAGGGAACCCGCACCACCTCAAATCTGTGCACGCCCGGCACAAATGTCGTCATGAATGGCAAACTCGAGACGCAGCACTGCTTCAATTCGAAATCAAGAACCTATCGTGGCGACCAATGGGTGGTTGCGGAAGTCGAAGTGCGGGGAAGCAAGGTGATTAAGCATATCCTCGATGGCGAAGTGGTGCTGGAATACAACGAGCCCCAACTTGATCCCCGGGATGCGGATGCAAAGAAAATCGCAGACGGGAGAGACAGCCTCATCCTCACTGAGGGCTATATCTCCCTGCAATCAGAGAGCCACCCGGTCGAGTTCCGAAAAGTCGAATTGCTGGTTCTTGATGAATAGTTAAAAAGAGACTCACAAGTCTATGAAGTTTGCAGTTAACGCAGCACAATGCACAGCGGCTTTTCGGGAAGAAACGATTATACTCTTTTGCAAGTGAGAACGCATTTTCACATTCAAACGACTAACCTATTCTGGCGATTTTAAATGAACATTGCTCCGATTGATCTGATAATTATTGTTGTGTATCTGCTCGGCATCTCCGCCATAGGCATTCTGAGTGGTTACCGCAAAACGGCCTCCACTCAGGAATATTTCCTGGCCGGCAAATCATTGCGGTGGTTCAGCATTGGCAGCGCTTTGTTTGCTTCAAACATCTCAACTATTCATTTAGTCGGTTTGGCCGCAGCAGGCGCCAGCGTCGGCATCGTGATGGGAAATTTCGAGTGGATGGCATCTTTCTGCCTGATTGCACTGGCGCTGTTTTTTGCACCGCTCTACTATCGCAGCCGTATCCAGACGCTGCCGGAATACATGGAGAAGCGCTATAGTGCAACCGCGCGCACTTATCTGGCCGTGATCGCCATCTTTGCAGCCTTGCTGATTCATATCGGCATCAGTCTGTTTGCTGGCGCCAAGCTCTTCGAAGCATTTCTCGGCTTTCCTGTAACAGGTTCCATTCTGGTCATCTCACTGGTGACCGTAATCTACACCATTCTTGGTGGCCTCAGGGGCGTCGTCATTACCGAGACGATTCAGACTTTTCTGTTATTGGGAGGGGCCGTCCTTGTGGCTTGGCTGGGCATCGCCTACCTTCCGCAGGTTGGCGTGCACTCCTATTCGGATTTTAAGGCACAACTGGAACCCGACCAAATGAGCATGCTACACGCATTATACAACGCCGAAGGCAACCTGAATCCCTATTCCTGGCTTGCCATCCTGTTGGGATATCCGGTGCTGGGAATTTGGTATTGGTGCTCAGACCAGACCATTGTGCAACGTGTACTTGGTGCGGGCAGCGAAAATCATGCAAAAAATGGCGCCGTGTTTGCCGGATTTTTAAAAATATTGCCGCTTTTCCTGATGGTTTTTCCGGGAGTGGTCGGTTATATTCTCTACAAAAATGGCGCACTTGGTCTCGGGTTCATGGATGATGGCACGCCGGACTACAATACCGTTCTGCCGAACATGATCAATCTGCTGATTCCAACTGGACTGAAAGGCTTGCTCGCAGCCGGGCTGCTGGCAGCCTTGATGAGCACAATCGCAGCAGCGCTCAACAGTTGCGCCACGCTCATTTCAGTCGATATCGTAAAACGGTTAAAGCCCAATGTATCCGATGCCCGTCAGGTCTCGATTGGACGCATCAGCGCCGGCGTGGTGATGGTGCTGGCGATTCTCTGGTCCACGCAAGCTGATCAATTCGGCACCATCTTTGAAGCCATCAACAAGATACCGATGATTTTCGCGCCTTCCGTGACAACCGTGCTGGTTTTTGGCGTTCTCTGGAAGCGCGGCACCAACCATGCCGCACTGACCACTTTTGTGGTCGGCTGCTTGATCGGAGCGATTTATTTTATCATCGACATGCCTGTTGTGGGACGTGCCTTGCTCGATGCGCCTCGCCTTGGTTTCGAAGGATTGGTGACCGATCCGGTTCAGGGTTTGGGCCTGCCGTTTATGATTGTCGGGCCAATCATCACGGTCATCTGCATGGTGACATTTGTGGCGGTCAGCTTGCGCACACTGCCTCCGCTTGATGAACAATTGCAGCATGTTTGCTGGGGCAGTCCACTCGCCGCCCTTCGTGATGGAGAGCGAAATGGCATGCGCGATCCCAGAGTCTGGAGCATTGTACTGTTCTTTGTGATGTTTGTTCTCTACATCATCCTCAGGTAAATCAGAAACCTATGAAAACAAAAAATACAATGCGGGCATTCGTATTGCACGGTGCCAAAGATCTAAAGTTAGAGCAGCGTCCGGTGCCAGTTGCTGGCCCCGGTGAAGTCCTGCTGAAGCTCAGAGCTGCGGGCATCTGTGGCAGCGATGTACATTACTATACCCATGGGCGATGTGGCAATTTTGTACCGACCCGACCCTTTATTCTCGGTCATGAGTTTTCGGGCGAGGTGGTACAGCTCGGCGACCGGGTCAATGGCCTGGCTGTTGGGCAAGCCGTCGCTGTCGATCCGTCGCGTCCGTGCAGTCGCTGCAAGCTTTGCCGTTCTGGACGGTATAACCTGTGCCCGCAAATGGTCTATTTCGGATCGGCAAGTGTTATCCCACCCAGTGAGGGCTGTTTTTCCGATTATGTGCTCGTCCCTGCAGGCAATTGCGCGCCCCTTCCGGACGGATTTAAATATAGCTGGGGGGCGCTGCTGGAGCCGCTAAGTGTCGCCGCACATGCAATCCATCGCTCAGGTGGCGTCGCCGGCAAGCGGGTCTTGATCACCGGTGGCGGCACGATTGGACAGATGATTCTGAAAGTGGCTCTGACGTACGGCGCGAGCTGCGTAGTCGTTTCTGATCCGATGCCGCACGCACGTGAATTCGCATTGAAATCCGGCGCGATCGGCGTTCTCGATCCAATGGCCGATACGATGCCTGCGGAAGCGACGAACTGGGCTCCCGGTGGCTTTGACACTGCATTTGAAGCAGCCGGAGCAGCCGTGGCGGCAAACCAGGCCATCCAGTTGGCCGCGACTGGTGGCACGATTGTGCAGGTTGGCACCCTGGAAGATGGTGTTGCGCTACCAATGAATCGGTTATTGACCAAAGAACTGCAGTATGTAGCCTCCTGGCGTTTTGCCAATGTGTTCCAGGAAGTGATTCAATTGGTATCCAGTGGGCGTCTCAATGTGGAACCGTTGATCACCAGGATTTATCCATTTGAAAAATTGAACGAAGCGTTCATTCAGGCTTCGAGCGGTAATGGTGTTCTAAAGGTGCAAATATCAAATTAGAAAATAGACCCACGATGATGATGAAAAAGTTAGGCAAGACCGGCTTGAAGGTATCGGTGCTGAGCTTTGGGGCATCTGCACTGGGTGGCGTGTTTCACGCGGTGGATGAAAAACAAGGAATTCGCGCTGTGCACGCCGCGCTCGATGCCGGCATCAACTACTTTGACGTGGCTCCAGCGTACGGCGGTACCTTGGCCGAGACTGTTTTGGGGAAGGCGCTGAAAGATATCCCGAGAGAGCGCTACTTTCTTTCCACCAAGGCCGGCAAATACACCAAACCGGGAGCTTATGGCAACGACCGCTTCGATTACACAGAAAAGACAATTCGCAGCGGGCTGGATGCCAGCATGCAAAGACTCGGCGTGGACTATCTTGATATCGTGCACCTGCACGACTTCGAATATCAAAACGGGCGCCATGTCGAAGCTGCATTTGCCAAAGGTTTCCCAACACTGGTTGCCCTGAAATCCGAAGGACGAATCGGTGCTGTTGGTGCCGGGATTTACACAATGGATGTTTGGCAACGCGTCATCAAGGAAGCTCCGGTCGATGTCATCCTGATGCATAACCACTATTGCTTAAACGATACGCGCGGGATCGAACTTGTCGCGCCATGTGCACAAATAAACATCGGCATCATCAACGCGTCTCCGTTTGCTAGCGGCCTGCTGACCGGCAGCGAAATTGCTTCCTGGCACCCGGCTAGGCCGCAACACCGGCAGCTTTTTGAACAGGCAGCCCAATTCTGCAAACGAGCGGGCTATCCACTCCCCAAGCTGGCTTTCCAGTTTGCAGCTCAGAATGACCTTTTCCCAACAACAATGTTCAGCACTGCCCGTGAAAGCTCAGTCAAGCGGAACCTGGAATGGTATACGGAGCCAATCGACACATCGCTGTTGTCGGAAGTGCAGAACATTCTGGCGCCGGTGATGAATCATCAGTGGGATTACTGAAAAATAGGCGAACACTCGATTACAACCAGGGAAGAAGCAATAATGCAAATTGATAGTCATCAACATTTCTGGAAAATCAACGACACCGACTATGTTTGGATGAATGAAGCGCACGCATCGATTCAGCGCGATTTTCTGCCGCGCGATTTGGAGCCACTGTTGCGCGCAAATCACCTTGATGGAACCATTGCTGTACAAGCACGCCAAATGCTCAAGGAAACGCAATGGTTGCTCGAATTGTCGGAGCAGCACCCGTTAATCCGCGGCGTAGTGGGTTGGGTGCCGCTTGCAGAGCCGGGTATCCAAAATCAACTGGATGTCTTCGCCAGTCATCCCAAACTCGTTGGTGTGCGTCATGTTGTCCATGATGAACCGGATGATAACTTCATTTTGCGCAAGGATTTCAATGAAGGCGTAAGTCATCTGAAGCAATACGCTCTTTGTTATGACGTCCTGATTTTTGAAAAGCATTTGCCGCAAACCATCAAGTTTGTCGACCGTCACCCGAACCAGCCGATGGTAGTCGACCACATTGCGAAGCCAGTTATTCAGCACGAACGCTTCGATCGAAGATGGGCCGAGAACATCCGAATATTGGCGCAGCGTGAACATGTTTGCTGCAAACTCTCAGGATTGGTCACCGAAGTGCGAGACGCCAGTTGGGATGCAAGCTTGCTTCTCCCCTACTTTGAAACTGTTCTTGAAGCTTTTGGCGCAGATCGACTGCTTTTCGGATCGGACTGGCCAGTTTGTCTGCTGGCAACTGACTATGACGATTGGGCTCGCACTGTCCGTCAGTTCATCCAATCCCTGAGTTCTGACGAACAAGCAGCCATCATGGGAGGCAATACGATACGTTTCTACGGATTGTCCTCTGAATTGCCTTGAAAAAATGAGCAATATGTTTTGCCATATTTCATTTTTTTCAGGAACGGCTTTTTTTCTATACCAATGAACGATGAACAGGATGCCGACAATAAACATCGTTATGCCCATCACCACACCAGCGCCTTTGTCTGTTTCCGCTACATACAATCCCGGATACCACACGATCCCCCACCAAACAATAAAGATTATTCCAGCGACGAAATGATTCTTCCAGGAAGCATAGTAGCCTGCCACAAAAACAACAAACGCAAAACTGACAAAAATACCGTCAGGTGTGATATTGCGGTAATCTGGATTCTCGAAAAGCAGAAAGCTGAGGATGAGTAAAAGGTATAAGCTTGCATATATGGTCGTTATCATCAGCGGGATTCTCGGATTTTTTCCCTTCTCATTTGCCTGAGCTGGAGAGTCGTCTTTCATGACAGGACTCCTGATTTCATTGCATGATCATAGTCTGACCCTGCCCGCCCGCGAATCAGTGGCGTCTCTTGCTTCAGTTTGCGATTCGAAAAAGTTGAATTAGAAGCCTACAGAAATATCGATAATGCAAAAGAATGGGCAGGACATTTCTGATTTTTATACACAATGGCGATGCTGCCATCTTCAAGAGCAAGCGCCAGCGATGGCAGTTCGTTTGTGAGTCATCTGGCCCACTACGCTGATCAGCTTATCGGGGCAAATGATCTGAATTGTACCTATGTGAGCTGCAAAGGTGTCTGTTCATTTCTTTGCAACAAGCTGATCGAACTCTGCGACAGGCATTGCCGGCAAGGTCGAAAACGAGATCCCGGTTTCGCTCGTAATCGCGATAGAAGCCTGAAGAGCTTTGCTCATATCAGGGAAATCACCTATCATGATTAAGTCGTACGCACCCAATAGCGCATACATCGCAGTCAACCGACCTTCAAAACGCTCAGCAATTTCCACAACTTTCCGTGTCCGCTGTTCGGAAACCTCCTTCAAGGCATCCGGAGAATACTTACCAAACATAATAAACGTATACATCACGCTCTCCGCACTTAAACAATCTTTGACACTAATTGCTATGAGGCGATGAATCGCATTTTATGGAAGCGACCATACCTATCTCACTCACTGAATGGAAAAACCGTTCCGGAAAATCATGTCGATTTTGTACGGATCGGTAATTTCCAAAGCAAGCGCTTGTCACCGCATGCACCGACGCAAAAACAAGTGCTTGCTTCGCTAATCCGAAAAGGTCATGGTGCCGCTGCCCGGTCATTATGTCGAAATGATGGATTTTAGGGAAGAAATTTTGCAGTCGCCTTGTCCCCGGGCGATGTAAGAATTTGGCAGGATTTTTCAGGTAAGATTTTGAATTGATGAAAGTCCCCCCTGCTGACATTAACGCACGACAAACTTATCAAAAAGACAATCCCGAGTGCTTCTCTTTCGTGCATATCAACTGCTCCGTATGAGCCTTTCAGCTCAAATCGACATTCGAATAGTCCAGCCGATTTTTTGACAGAACTTGTTCGAGTGTTACCTTTTTGTCGGTGTACAAATTGTATGCATCAACCAGCTTCTTGAGCGATTCAGTATATCCGTCAGCACACAGTGCATATTCAGCTGATGCCTCGGCGCGGCGCAATTCGATGAGCACGTATCCGATTTGCTCAAAATAATAGCTTGCCATGGATCGGGCAATCAAGTCCTGGATAGCCTGATCCATGCTCTCTTCTTTTTGCAACTGCACTTTTTGCTGTTTTTGTTGGTGCACACGGCGAAGGTGCAATGACAAATCATCGTCGACACCGAGATAATGCAAGCTTTTGATTTCTCTGCCTTTTTCAGCTTGTGCAGCATCGATTTGATTCAAAATATAGCTTTCGATCGCTTCGCGCTCATCGGGAGTGAGTCCGCGATGAGAAAAGTATCGAATCGATTGCCGTTTTTCTCGGTATTGCGCTTTAATCATCACGTCCGATGTAGAAAAATAGATCAGCTCATTCATTTCAGACAACTCCAGGTTGATATCGAAGCCAATAAAAACGCTGCGAAGCTTTTTATATGGATTCTTCTGTGAATCGGGCAAATTTGTTTTTGTCTTTGCGAATGAAGAGCTTATCTGAAAACCCTGAGAATCGAATCAAAGATTTTCAGACAGGCCCTCAATGCAACTCATATCAAATTCAAACTTATTGTTTTTCAACGAAGCCATATTTAATTAACTTCATTGTATGCTCCTTGATCAGGCCGATGCCAGGTGCGTAAAGTTTGTACTCCATTTCATCCGGCTTTATTTTAGACGATTCTTTTGTCTTCAGACAATTCTCGAACGCACCTGCTGGTGTATTAAATTTTTCTGAGACACTGACAATCTCAGCACGATCCATGGCAACTTCCGGAGCAACTTCCTGATAATACATTTTCCCTACTTGCGGATTTCCAGCCATGATCAAGCCTGGCTTTGCACCATCTTTATAGGCGAGCCAAGCGCCATCGTGTTGTGCAATTTTGCCGTCTTCGTAAATATCGACAGTTTCGCCAAAATAAAAGACATCACCACTTTCTCGATTTATGGCGAAAAAATTCCTTGAAACTTCAGTCAGCTCGCCATCTTCTTCTTCTCGTTCTTCGACCACTCGCGTGATGATACCATTGATTTCCTTTGTTTCGTCAAGGACGGTGATCGTCAGCTTTTCATCGTCCGAGGCGAGCACAATTTGGAAGCCCGGCTCGAGAACAAAATATTTTGATTTGCCAGATGAAGCCAGTTTCTGCTTGGCAATATCGAACTCTTCCTGCCAGCCTTGCGCAAATGCGCTATCTGCAAGCAGCGCGAATAAAGCGAATGCCAAAAAAGCAGCAACTGCCGCCACCGTTCGGGTTAAAAATTGTTTTGCCCTGATCATTTCATGTCTCCTTGCTTTGAACAATCCAGCCGATGGAAGCCGTTGCCCGCACCATGAATCCCCGAAGGGTGATCGCCGATGCCGCATCTTGTGTGTTTCCAAAAGCTGGCATGGATGAAAATCGAGTTGCTTTGCACAAAAGAGAACGATTTAATAATCCTGTCGGCTCATCGTGCTACTCTATATTACAGTAAAATGATTAAAAAACACTTCGCACAGCGACTTCGTTTTCAGCACGATTTGACTCAACCTGGTCAACTTGAGTCTGCAAGTGATACATTGCCAAGCTGCATTTCTGCCTGGCCGTGCAGTTTTTACGCATCGATTTAGCCTGCGATGGCGCTCTGCAAATGTGATGCCCGCAAATTTGGTCATCTCTTCGCTGAGCGCTTTGATGTCTTTTTCACAACCATTTCATTTGCAAGCCTGAAAACTCAACGTGTAAAAAATGTGGATCTTTCAGACCGGTAGGATACAAGACGAAAGCTGCAAAATATTGGTTTTGCGTAAGGATTGTAGCAGATAGCGCAAAAAATTGCTTACAAATGTTTCAATAATTTGACATTGAGGCAAGGAAGGGTGTTTCAGGAAAGATTATGAACAGGAAAAGTGATATGAACGGTCGTTCCCTCTTCTGGCTGGCTTTGCATGGTAATGGTACCATGATGCAATTCGACAATCCACTTGCAAATGGATAATCCCAATCCGCTGCCACCACCTGCACGCGCCTTATCCACACGATAAAACCGGTCAAAAATGTGAGGCAGGTCAGATTCTGGAATACCTTCTCCTGAATCTTCGATGGTGATATCGATGAGGCGTTCGCTTTTATGCAGTTGGAATTCGATAAAACCATGTTCGGTGTGCTTGGCGGCGTTGTCGGCAAGATTAAACAGCAATCTTTGAATGAGCTGCCTGTCGCCTTTAAAAGTCACTTCATCGCAGTGCGGTAATTTGATCTCAATCGGCTTTTCGTTCACAAGCACATTCAAATCATCAATGATGTCCTTAAGCAGGCTATCGATTCGAAATGTAGATTTTTGGATCGGGTAATCGCCGGTATCCGAGCTCGCCAGCAGCATCAAATCTTCGACAATTTTGCTCATAGATATAGCGTGGTCAAGGGATCTTTGCAGCACAGCCTGGGTTTCATCCGAATTATCCTGATTTTGATAAGCCAGTTCGAGTTCGCCACGCATAATCGTCAGCGGCGTCCGCAATTCATGCGCGGCGTCTTGAGAGAATTGCTGCACCTTTTTAATACCGCCTTCGAGCCGGTCGATCATATAATTCAATGTTGTCACCAATTGTCCAAACTCATCCTTGCCGCGATATCCCGGCAAACGTTCGCTGAGATTGGTCATTGTGATTTTTTCTGCGGCTTCTGCTGTCCTGGCAACTGGCCGCATCGCCCTGCCAGCCAAAAAATAGCCGCCGAACAACACCAGTGCGAGCGTCAACGGCAACCCTACGAGCAGAATTTCCCTGAATTCTTCGGCTATTTCAAATAGCAAATGGTATTCTTCAGCTATCACAATCGTTCCCCAGGGCAGCGCTGTAACGAGGAAACGATAAAGGCGATTTTGCAGGCGGCGATTGTACAGGCCGGTTTTTTGCAATTGAAAATTTTCGCCCTGCCGGAAAACGCTGTTTTCGATCCGACCTTCTTCGATAATAAGCGGTTCACTTTCTTTATTGACGATGAGCGCGACATATTGGTATTCGTGACCATGAATTTCCTTCAAATCGCCACGAAGGTCATTTACAAGTTGGTCGCCCTCATCACTATTGGCTGCAGGCAGGCTCTGGTACTCCGTCTCATACAGTTCGATGATGATATTGCGGGATTCCTTTAATTGTGAATCCATTTGATCCTGCAGCCCAATATAAAGCGAGGCAGCACCAGCGAGAAGCAACAAAAAGAAAACGCTCGCATACACGAGCGCAATGGTCAGGGTTAATTTTGTACGAATGGACAGATGCATCATTCTGGTTCCCGCATAACATATCCTCCGTTGCGAACGGTATGAATAATCCTTGGACACCCACACTCTTCGATTTTGGTTCGCAATCGCCTGATATAGACTTCGATGATATTGTAATCCCCCTCAAAGTGAAAATCCCAGACATGTTCAGCAATCATGCCTTTGCTGAGCAATCGGTTTTTGTTGCGAAGCAAATATTCCAAAATAGCATATTCGCGGTTGGTCAGTTCCATCAGTGTGCCGTTCACGCGAACTTCATGCCCAACCGTATCCAACGCCAGCGCTCCCAAGGTCAGGACCGGCGACTTGACCTCAGCGTTGCGGCGCAAAAGCGAACGCACCCTTGCTCGTAATTCGGCAACGGCAAAGGGCTTGGCCAGGTAATCGTCGGCTCCCAAATCCAGCCCTTTTACGCGATCGTGCACTTCGCCGCGCGCCGACAGGATCAATACGGGCGTACGCAAACCTTCGTCCCGCAAAGCCCTCAACACAGAAAGTCCATCCTTGCCGGGCAGCATGATATCGAGCAAAATCAAATCATAAGACTCGGAAAGTGCCTTATCCTCCCCCGATTTGCCATCGTAGGCAATGTCAACCGCGTGTTTCTCCTGACGAAGCACCTTGCCAACGAAGGATGCAACATCCTTCTCATCTTCTACGACCAGCACGCGCATCTAAAAACTCACAATAATGCCCGCACGATTGCCCATGAAATAAGCAGTCATCGGTTTGTTATTATGCTTTTGTCGGGTTCTGTTCACCAATGCCGTTCCAACCCAATAGCCGATCGCACCACCGACGAAGACATCGGCCGCCCAGTGCTGCTGGCTTTCGATGCGCTGCAATGCCACCGACAGTCCAAGCGAGTACGCCGGGATAGCCACCCAGGGCTGCGGATACTGCTTTGCCAAAACCGTCATCATGGCAAATGCTATGGTGGAATGACCGGAAGGGAAAGAGCGCCGATCCCGTTCTGCGTTGAATCGGAACGGTGTAAAATCCAATGCGCCTTCTTTGAGCAAGGGGCGTGCTCTGCCAACAAGTCTCTTGCCGATAAAAGTGATCGAGCCGGAGATGAAATAGGATTCAAACAGCAATCGGGTGGTGGTGAGCATTTTCTTGTCATGAAATGCCAGCCCGCCAACCAGCATAGGCGCCGCCAATCCTGCGAGCACATATTTGGAAGTGATCCTGTCGTAGCGCTCTCCGACTTTTGCCATCCCGATCGCCGGCTTGACGATCAGTTTATCCCTTTCGATGAAATTATCGTTGATTGGCTCATCCAGCAGAGTCATAAGCAGGATCGCTGCAGAAGAAACCGACACCAATTTGAGACCATCGCTCTGCTTAAAGCGGAACGGTGAGGTGTAAACTTGGAACATGTCGTCGCCAACCGTTGCAGCGAACGACCGAATCGGACTTTGCCTGGCGCTATTCTGCACCTGCTGGGCACATACCTGGGCTTGCACCAAAAACAGGCCCACCAAGGCCAATTTCATTGCTTTTTTCATCGAATTCATATTTCGGTTTCAGTGGTCATTGATTACCGGAAGCCAGACTTACAATTTCCTCCCGGCTCGGGCTGGTGACATAAAAATCGTCGACAATTTCGCCATCGATATTTTTGAAATAAAAGCGGGCAAGTCCTTCATTGCCCTGATAATTGAAGACACCGAACAGCGCACCAAATTTTGCCCCCTGATCCGATGTATAAACGCTGGCCCACCACGGCCCGCCGCGATCCTGATTCCGGATACTTTTCCCGGCGATTCCAGAGACAAAAACAAAAGATTTGCCTTCATCGATATCAGGCGTTTTCGGATCGTCCTGCGCCAGGCCGAGCGTATCCGAGGTGCTCGCGACGATTTGGTGTTCGCAACTGCTCAACAAATGCGTGCGGCTGTAGGAATGTTCGTGGCCGGTCGCGATGATGGCGCCGCCCTTACGTGACTCTTCGTACACTCCCCAGCCGGTATCATCGCCTTTTTTGCCGCACTGCATGGCATTCATGTTTTTATGCCAGCAACTGATTCGCCACCTTGCATTGCTTTGCGCCAGCTTGTCGCGGATGTATTCGGCATGGCCTGTACCAAGCAAATCCGGCGCCGTCAGCACAACAAAAATGCCGTTGTAAACGAAAGATGATTTGACACCCAGCTCGCCGTCCCACGGAATGCCGATGCGGTTCATACGCCTGGCCAGTACATTATGATAGCCATCTTCTCCGTAAAACAGGTCATCATCATGGTTGCCAACAGCGGCAAAGTAGGGGAAATTGGGGCCGAGCACATCGTTGATCAGCTCCTCCCACAGGGCCGGATCGTTTTCGTAGTCAAAGTCGCCAGCATGCACAACCGCGCCCGCGCCTTCATCTTTGATCAATTGCAAAACTGTCTGTGAATTGTCTTTTGCACCCTGATCACCGATGAACGCCACTGTGAAGTTCTCTGGCGTTTTGTGACTGATCGATTCGGGAGAGGCTGTACTCTTGACGATATCGACGCTATCGCGCCGGCGCAGATCCGCGCTATTTTCAACCGACATACAAGTATAAACAATGCCGCCTGTCGCCAGGGCCAGAATGGCATTGAGCACAAAAAATCGACTATTGATTCGCATGACTACATTTCTCCCCCGGTGCTAAATGTGGTCTCAACAAACGAAATATTGCCATTTGCGGTCACGGTACCGAGCGATATTTTATACTCGGTTTCCACCTCCAAATAGCCTGGCGGCATGGCAAAGGTTGTCACATCTGCTGGCAGCTTCACCGTAAGTGTGTTGCCGGTTTCTTCGTTTTCAATTTCAAAAATATACCCTGACAAGCCTTTGATCGGTTTCCATGAAACCTCAAGCTGGGCAAATGCGACATCTTCCGATTCGGGGGCCGGGTGCAAAAAGGTGCCGGGGGTGGGCAGGGTATGATTGAGGGACGATTTGGCTGATAATTTCGTGCCATCGCTCATCGTGCCGGAGAATGTATAGGCTCCTTCGGGATAGGCCGCTTTCAAACCGGCGACATCTTTCGGTTCCGGCGACTCAAAGCGAAACTGGCGCAATCCCAATGTGGAAGCATCAGGCGAACTGATGTCCGCAACCACGCGATGATCCGGCGAGGTTACCTTGAGCTCCAGCAGTCCATAATCGCCGCCTTTGACTTCAAAAACCACTTCGACATCACCATCTGTGGCATTTTGCTCGAAATGAACGTTGGCGACCGCAAATGGCTTGGATTGCGCAAACGTGATCACCGTGGTGAGCAGGATGAATGCACTGGCAAGCATAGCAATAGCAGCAAAATACTGGATGATTCTTCTCATTTCGCAGCACCTCATAGTGTGATAAATGATGAAGATATGGCGAGAATGCTGGCATGCTGGAAGAAATCTCATCCCACCTTATCAGGGAATTTGTTCGTTTATCGAGAATGGCCTTTAAGCAATTGAAGTGGGGCTTTATCGGAATCGCGCTTCCGGAGGGCCGGTTCAGAGCCGCTGCAAACACATGCAGGCTTTCACTCTGTTTTGCGTTGAGCTGCAGGAAAGAGTGAGGCTGCGTGTTCTGCGAAATGCCGATAGGGCTTTCGATGCGACCCTGCTTTCAGCAAGTTAAATCAATATCAGAAAATCGCAAGTCATTTTTTCAAAAAATGCATAAAAGTCGTTGAAATTACTCGAAGTTACCTATCTCAAAATATCATAAATATACAGGCGCGCCTCTTTATCGCTCACCACAAAAAGTCGATTGATGGCGGGATCGATTGCCACGCCTTCTGCCTTTTTGATTTCGCGTTCCTTGTTCTTGTGTTGATAAGCCAACGCCAGGCTTGCAACCACCTCGTTGCGTTGGCGGTCATAAAGAAACAATCTTTGTCCTTTATCGCTAACAATCCAAAATTGTTTTCGAACCGGATCGTACACAATGCCGGAAAAATCGAGCTTGCCAGCGTCGGTATCGTCATCGAAAAAGCCGTTTGCTTCGCTCAAAATCACATGATCCAGCAGCCTTTCCAGATCATGCGACACTTCGATGAGCAAGCCGGGTGCACTCTCTTTGAGCACAAAAATGCTACCAGAATCGCGGTTCCAGGTTATGCCTTCCAGACCCTTGTTTGGCGGGCTGTCTTCAAAATGCTTTGCCACCGCCGAAAACTCCTGCATCCCTGCAAGCGCTTTGTGCTTCAGCACCGTTTTCTCGCTCAGATGCACCTGGATGATCTCATTTGCATCTTCATTCACTGTGTACAAAAACCTGCCCGCCGGCTCGAGCGCAATCCCTTCCAGGCCGGGATCGGCAAGTTCAATCGTCGATTCTGGCTGCAGCTTGCCATCGAGACCGAGCTTGTAAATTTTGTGAGCATTATCGCTCACCGTCCACAGCGCATCTTTTTGTGCCGACAGCGCCAGCCCGGATGGCTCGCGCAAACCATTGCCTTTGTCTTCGATATCGATGCGCTCGACGAGGCGCAATTGCAAGCCGCCCTCATTCTGCTGCCTGGCGGTTTGTCGTGAGACGGCGACCAGCACAAACAGGGCAATCACAATGAACAGGATCGCACCAACGGTCTTGTCTATCTTTATGCCTTTATATCGGCGCGTCTGGATTTTCATCGACTCTCTTGAGTGTAAAGCTGGTTTCTTCGCCGAAACCGACCGGGCGCAACCGCCAGCGCGGTGCAAAATGCGCAATCCGTATCGAGTCAGCTCGGATAAATTCAACAATTGTGTGGATCGGATGGCTTAACTGTGGGATATGTCGAACTGTCAGCGGAACTGGACGCTTGGTGAAGTCTGCTTCGAGGCTACCATCGATGCGATCCACTGTACCGGAAGTGGGATTTTGGAACACAAATTGGCAGGTGCCGTCGCCGAAAAACCTGAAAACAAGCTGCATGTCTCGCGATTCCCCCACCCAGACGCCCTGCAGATTTTGCTCACTGAGCGGCCTGGCGCACGAAACAAAAATCAGAGCCGCACTGACGAGCAGCACGGCTCTTGGGGGGGTGGGAAGATTCGATTGCATGCGTTTCCGAGTTGCTAATCTTAACATGAGTCATGTCCTGAAGTAAACGAATGATCGCAGGCACAATTCATGGTCTGACTCCGCACACCATGAATTGTGTTGAGTTATGTTGTCCATAAACTCGCGATTTCCCTAAAAACCTACCACTGCATTCAAACGAATCCGCGAAATAAAGTCGTTATCGAGCTCCAGCGCTGGATCAACTTTATTGCGGCGGAAATAATACCAGGTCAGATTGAGGGTGGTATTATCCAGCACGACATAATCCACCGAAACGGTGTGCTGTTCGTAATTGCTGGCAAGGGTGGTGTTGTCGTTTGAAAATGCCGCCAGCACAGCATCGGTTTCCAGCTTGGCATAGCCGTACTGAAAGCGCAGGTTGTTCCGTACCGAGGCGCGTCCAAGGAACAGATCGAGCATGTAGCCTGAGTCCTCATCCACTTCAGCACCGTTGTTCTTCACGAAGTTCGCTCGCACACGCAATGGGTATTTTTCACTGAAACCGCGGTAGTCGACCATGCCGATGATGTCGATCAAGTTGAAATCAGACAGGTACATCGACTGGACAGACCCGCCATTCGAAACCGTTGTCAGATAGTTGCTGCGGGTATCGCCGGCATCGGCGTGGCTCAGATTTTTAATGGTGTAGTCATAAAAGCCTCCGGCCAGGGTGATGCCGAGGTCCGGACTGGCAGTCAGCGCCAGTTGCACCTGACCGCCCCACATGTAGCTGTCCGGATAGATGGTCGCCTCATCCACAATCGAGTACAAGCCGATCACTTTCGCCGCAACATTGCCCTGACTCGGCACGCTGTAGCTGGCAGACACACCCTGCGGATTGACATCACCGTCCCAAACCAGATCGGTGCTCATGAACGGATTCTTGATTTTGCCACCAGAGACCAGCAGGCCGTTGCTGTAATATTCAAGGTAAACCTGGTCCAGACTGATAGCAAGGTCGTCGACGAAATTGCCGAGGGTGACGTCTGCGGTGTTGGGATCATCCGGCGAGCCGGTGGCAACCCGGACGCCAAAATTAATTTTGTCGTTGATTTGAGAACTCAAACCGGCACGAAAACGCACCACTTCCCGAAAGCGCGACTCCAGGATATCCGGATTGACACTGTTGGGTTCCTGCTTGGTGGTATTTTCAAATCTCAGCCGGAAATCGCCGTTGAATTTGAGTTTTGGCAGGGCGCTCGATTGATCTTGCCCTCTCACCATAGCTACGGGAATGAACAATACGCTCAACATGATAAAGAGCTCTTTCATCTGGGAAGCGGCGATAAGAAATGCCCACACTGCCAACAATATAAACCGTGTATCGTTTGACGCTAGAAAAAATGCCCACGTCAGCAGAAGCAACGAGGGAATCATCCGGTCAAAGTTGAGTATTTCTGTATTTATTTTTCTCATTTAAAATGCCTATTGTTGAGGTTCATTGCGCTACTGCGCCATTATGCAATTAGCGCTTGAAGAATGCATCATGCATGAACTTTGGAGAACATGCATGATGCATTTCGCAAATATTTGAAACTGGCAGCACTAAGCGAACTGCAGCCTGGCATCAAGCTCAGCCTTGGTGACTTCCCGGCGGCCAAATCGCAGATACAGCGACGGCACGACGAAAAGATTCAACAAGGTGGAAGTCACCAAACCGCCGAGGATGACGATGGCCATCGGATGCTCGATCTCATTGCCGGGGATCGCGCCTGCAATCACCAACGGGATGAGCGCCAAACCGGTGGTGGTAGCGGTCATCAAAATTGGCGCCAGTCGTTCCTGCGCGCCGCGCAAAATGAGGTCAGGACCAAATTTCATGCCCTCGAAATCTTCGAGGTGCTGAAAGTGATTGATCATGAGGATACCGTTGCGCGCCGAGATGCCGAGGACGGTGAGAAACCCGACCATCGATCCGAGCGAAATGATGCCATCACCCAAATACGCTGCCAATGCACCACCCACCAAAGCGGAAGGCAGCAACAGGAACGACAGCGTTGCCAGGCGTGCACTCTTGAATGAAGTGTGCAAAAGCAGAAAAATGACCAAAGCTGAAATCAGCGAAAAGATGAGGATTTTTTCCCGGACTTTTTGCCGTTCAGTATATTCACCAAGCAGTTCAGGATAGTATTCAGCCGGAAAATCAATACCAGCCAGCGCAGTTTGAACATCGGCATACACTTCGCCGAGGTCGCGGCCACGCACATTGCCACCCACATCGATGCGTCTTTTCAGGGATTCGCGCTGAACAACGTTGGGAGTTGGCTTAACGCTGATATCCGCGACATCCTGCAATTGCACATGATCACCTGTGGGCGTATCAATCAGCAATTCCTTGATATCGGTCAGGTTGTTGCGGGCTGCCGGCACGCTCCAAACATTGACATCATAGGTACGATTGCCAATGTGGACGTCGCCGACTTCTTCACCAGCCACCAGAGTGGTCGCTGCCCGCCGGACATCACCAGGCTTGATCCCGTAGCGTTTTGCTTTTTCGAGATCGACCTTGACCTCGATCTGCGGGATTTTTTCCTGAAAGGACATATGCAGGTCGATGATGCCGGGGATGGCCGCAAGTGCATTTTTCACTTCCTGGGCTTTGTCTTCGAGCAAATCCAGCTCACGGCCATAGATGCGCACCACAATCGCCTCGGAAGTGCCAGTGAGCACTTCGCGTATTCGTTCCTTTAAGTAGGTCTGGACATCCCGGTAAATTCCGGGATAGCCATCGACCGTCCTTTGTATTTCTGCAAGGGTTTTGTCATAATCGACTTTTGGATCCACGCTCACCCAGTGTTCTGCAAAGTACATACCGACCACTTCGTCCATGATCAGCGCCTGGCCAATATGGGATCCGAGATTCTGAACGCCGGGTATGGAGAGCAACTCTTCAGCGCTCTGGATACTGATGCGCTGCATCTCCGGCCAGGATGTGCCTGGCTTGGTCAGCCAGTGCATCAGGAAGTCCCGTTCTTTAAAATCGGGCAGCAAAGACTGGCCGAGCCGCGGTACCACCAGGATGCCGAGCAGAGCGATCACCGCCACAGTCAGATAGGCCGGGCGCGGTGAACTGACAATTCGCTTGAGCTGTGTTGCATAGATGCCGTGCAGCCAGCGCACCAGCGGTGATTCGCGCTTTTCCAATGGTGCATTGCGCAGCAGGATATAGCTCATCGCCGGTGTTACCGTCAAAGCGACAACCATCGAAGCCAATACTGCGAGTGCATAGGACATTGCGAGTGGGCGGAAGAACGCACCCGATAGGCCTTCCATAACGAAAACCGGCACCAGCGCCATGACTTCGATCAGGGTGGCAAACACAATAGCGTGTCGCACTTCCATCGAAGCTTCGAGAATGACTCTTCCAATCGAGGTCTTTTTGCCTTCTTTGCGATGCTGGCGCAATCGCCGCACCACATTTTCGACATCGACAATCGCATCGTCTACAACAGCACCGAGTGCGATCACCAATCCAGCTAAAACCATAGTGTTGATCGTGGTCCCGCGCCAGAACAGCACCATCATTGCTGCCATCAGTGAAAGCGGAATTGCGGTGCAACTGATCAAAGCGACACGCCATTCATACAGAAAGGCGAACAAGACCATAATTACCAAAATGGCGGCAATTAACAACGCACTGTTCAGGTTATCAACTGACATTTCGATAAAGGTGGCCGGGCGGAAAATCTTGGAATCGATTTCGACGTCGGGAAGGCCGGGGCGCAAGGCGTCAAGCGCTTCTTCCACACCACGCGTCACTTCCAGGGTATTAGCCCACGGGAATTTCTCCACAATGAGCAGCAATCCAACACCGTCGTTGACAATGCCTTCACCGACCATTGGCTGGTGCCCGATCACCACTTCCGCCACATCTTTCATCAGCAAGGTTTCACCGTTCTCGGATCGCAATACAACGTTTGCGAGCTGATCGGGTGTCACTTCGTCTGATTTGTAGACAATGGGCAGCACATGACGCACCGGCATTCTCTGATTGGGCGTATCGACCCAACCACCGGTGCCGATGATGTGCCCCGAGGAGAATTGCAGCAGACCGACGTCTAGCGACGAGCCCACGGCATCTTTCACTTCTTCCAGGGTCACATTGTGCTTCTTTAACAATTCCGGCACAACATTCACTTGCAACATCTCGATGCGCTCACCCCATATCGCGACGTTCGCCACGCCGGGGACACGCAACAAGCGCTGGTTGATGGTCCAGTAGGTAATCATCGACAAGTCAATCACCGACTTGGTTTTCGATGAGATGCCTATTTTGAGGCATCGGCTGGTCGAAGACAGCGGTTGCAGCATGATCGGCGGGGCCGCCCAGGTAGGCAAGCCCGGCGTCGCCAGCGCAACGCGCTCCTGCACCATTTGTCGCGCCTCCAGCAGATCGGTGCCGGGTTCGAAGATCATTTGGATCGACGATAACTGCGGCACTGATTTAGAGCGCAAAATATCCAGTCCCGGCAAGCCGTTGAACGCTTCTTCCAGCGGCACGGTCACCAGGGCTTCCACTTCTTCCGGGGACAGCCCCAGACTGATCGTTTGTACTTCAACACGCGGTGGTGCAAATTCAGGAAATACGTCCACCGGCATGTTGCGAAGTTGCCCGATGCCGAAGTACAGCATTCCCGCAGCGATCGCAATCGCCAGGAAACGAAACTTCAGGCTCGAGCCAACAATAAATCGCATCATAATAGTTTCTCCCTGCTTCCTGTTGTTTAAGTCAATTTGTTAGCAGTGTGTGAGAATGGCATGAGCTGACGGCAGCAGGCCATGAGCCATGCTGGTTGGATTTCAACCAGCATGGTCACTTCATTAATGGCCGACTTCGAATTCTGTGCCATACAACTCCGCCACGCCGACGGACGCAACGACGGTACCTGACGGCGGTCCATCTGACAGGAATGCCGTATCGCCATCAATACGCTCGACCGTAACCTGTTCACGCACAAATGTCCGCGGTTGCGGGCTGGTATAGACCCAGGTTTGGCCCATGGGATCATAAATCAACGCGGAGTAAGGAACGGCCTTTTTCGAACCTTGTTCGGTAACCTTGTCGGTTTTGAGAGCGAGGCGCTCAATGGCTTTTTCAGTTAACGTCACCTTGCTGATTTCTGAGCCATCGATATGCTCAACTTCAGCCGGATGTTCTACATGGTGATCATTTGAATGATTTTGGCAGGCCGTAAGCATCAGGCCGCCTGAAATAAAAGCGATAACCATCCAACGAATTTTGTGCTGCATGATTTTTGTCTCCTAAAGTATCTTCAGTACATTTCTTTGCTTTGTTTCGAATACTGCAACGGATACAGAAATTCTTTTGATTGCCTTGCTTGTCAGAAGCATCCCGCAAAACACTTCCGACCAAAGCTTTCTATTCTCCACCAGCCATGGCCGGTTCCGCTTTGCTTGCTGCCAATTGTTCTTCGACAACCGTGATCGGATGCAATTCGAGATCCGGTTCTCTATATTCACCAAACAGCAAGTACATTGCCGGGACGCCCATCAGGCTGAACAGGGTCGATGTCACCAGACCACCTAAAACAATCGCGGCCATCGGTTGCAGCACTTCAAGGCCGGCAACGCTGCCCATAAACACGATCGGCAGGAATGCCAGAGCGGTGGTCACCGCAGACATCAGGATCGTACCGGATCGTTCGCTGACAGCACGCTTGACGATTTCAGCACTGAAAACGCCGCCTTCTTCTTTCTCAAGCTGCCGGATGTGGTTGACCAATACAATACCATTGCGCACGGCAATCCCCAGGATGGCAGCAAATCCGACAACAGAACCAAAGGTAAGCAAGCCACCGGTGGTTAAAAATGCCGTGATCGCGCCACCGGACAGCGCCATCGGCAGTGTGACGAACATAACCGTTGCCAACCGCCAGCTGCCAAAAGCCACTTGCAGCAGCAAAAAGATGCCGATGGCTGCGGCAATCGCAAAAGCAGTCACACGGTTGCGTGCAGCAAGACGCTCTGCAAACTCGCCCAGCAATTCTGCACGATATTCGAGCGGGAAACCGATTTGCGTTATGCCACTTTCGACTTCGCCGGCGATAGTCGCCAAATCGCGTCCTCTTGCCGTTGCAACGACATCTATGCTACGCGCAACCGCATCGCGGTTAATCACAACAGCGTTCGGACGAATGCGTACATCAGCAACTTCTTTCAGTCGAACATGTCCGCCTCTGGGGGTGTCGATCAGCAGCTCTTCAAGGCTGGTTTTACTGTGACGGATATCGGGTGTGCCGATCACCACCACGTCGAACACCTTTTGTTCTTCGAAAAGACTACCGACCATCAGACCGGATACCAGTGAGGTTGCGGAACGGCGAACATCACCAGGCTTGAGACCAAAGTTTTTGGCTTTCTCAAGGTCGACTTCGATTTCCAAATTCGGTTCGACTTTGGCGTATTGTACCTTCGGATCAACGATGCCATCGATTTTTGCCATCATCGCCTGAATTTCTTCAGCTTTTCCGCTGATGGTATCGAAATCATCACCATAAACACGCACGACCATGGACTCGCTCGTGCCCGACAGCTCATTTCTGATCTCGGATTGGCGATAGGTCAGCACTTCGGGTGACAAACCGGGATAACCGGCGACCACTTCTTTTACAGCAGCCACGGTCGCGTCATAATCTGCGGTTGGATCGATATTCACCCACAAATCACTGGTATTGACGTTGGTGTGTTTGTCTGACATGATCGCGCGGCCAATATGAGCACTAACATTGTGCACACCCGGCAAACTCCGCAACTCACGACTCGCCAGCGTGGTGACGCGGCTCATCGCCGGATGGGAGGCACCGGAGCTGCCTTCAAAACGAACCACCAAGTCCGTTTCTTTTAAATCCGGCAACACCGACTCTTCGCGCAGGAAGGGATAGGAAGCAATGCCGATCACCGTCAGCACACAAACTGTGATAAAAGCAGGGCGGGGAACGCGTGTCGCCCAGCCAAAGAGCGCATTGCTCAAGCTGGACAAAGCATTTGTAACAGGAGAGCCACTACTGGTGAGTGGGTCCGTCCGTAGCAGCAACAGGCTCAGTGCCGGCGTCACCGACAAAGCTACGACCATCGAAGCCAGCAATGCCAGCATGTACGAGGTCGCGAACGGCTGGAACAATGCAGCCGATACGCCCTCCAGAAACATGATCGGCATCACAGCCAGCAGCATGATAATGGTTGCATAAAAAATCGGACTGCGGATTTCAAGCACAGACTCGAAAATGATGGTCGCTGTTGATTTGTTGCTGCCGTCGTCTCGTGCCTTGCGAATGCGGCGCACAATATGATCGGTGTCCACAATGGCGTCGTCAACAAACGCCGCTATTGCCAGCGCAATTCCAGCAATAATCATCATATTGAATTCCGTACCACGCAGGTATAAAACAGCGCCCGCGGCACAAACAGAGGTGATGACCGCAAAGACGCTGATCAGGGCGGTGCGCCAGTTGAACATGAAAGCAAAAAATGCAATGGCGAGAAAAATTCCACCGATAAGCATGATGGTGGAGAGATTTGAGGCCATTTGCTCAAGGAAGGTTGCCGGCCGGAACAAAGAAGTATCCATCTCCAGATCAGGCAGGCCAAGACGTAGGGAAGCCAATGCTTTTTCAACACCTTGTGTCACGTCCTTGGTGTTGGCCCAGGGGAATTTCTCCACCACCAACATCAATGCCGGAGCATCGTTGACAACTGCATCACCGATCAGGAGTTGATGATCTTCGACCACATTCGCGACGTCACCCAGGCTTTTTGTATAGGCATTCTCTATACTCACTTTTGCCAAATCATCCGCAGTAGTGATCGGCAGGAGATGGCGGATACCGAGTCTTTGGTTGGGCGTATCGATCCAGCCACCCGTGCCGGGAGTGGATGCTTCTAAAAAGCTCAAAGGAGAAACCCAAAGCGCGTTGCCAGTCGTTCTGATCACCTGCATCAGCGAAACATTCTCGTCTCTCAGGCGCTCGGGATCGATCTGAACCTGCAACTGTCGTTTTCGTTGGCCAAAAATCGACACATTGGCGACACCGTGTACACCCATGAGGCGGGGTTTCACGGTCCAACGTGCCAGCACCGACATATCGATGAGAGACAACTGATCTGAGGTCAAACCGATTTCCATGCATCGGCTGGCGGAAGACAGCGGATTCATCATGGCAGGAGGTGTCGATACGTTTGGCAAGGCATGAATGCCGATCAACCGTTCCTGCACCATTTGCCGGGCACGCATGATGTCGGTGCCCTTTTCAAATGTCATGACGATCGATGACATGCCCGGAATCGACTTGGAGCGAATCGTTTCCACCCACGATACGCCATTGAGCAAATCCGCTTCAAGAGGCGTGGTAATCAGCGCCTCCATCTCCGCTGCAGACAATCCAAGTGCTTCGGTCTGCACTTCGACGTATGGCTTCGAGAACTCAGGCAGCGCATCGATCGGTTGCTTGCCGAGTTGTGTGAAACCAAAAACGATGAGCAATGCAGCCGCTACAGCTACAACGAGCCGGCCCCTCAGGCTCGACCCAATGATCCAACGCATCATAACAAGACCTCCTTCTGGTTGTTAGTTTGATGATACAATCCGTTGCGTTGATGAATTAGAAATTGAGAGCAGGACAATGGATGAACTGTCCTATTCTCAAGCCCTAAAACCGCAGGCGTATCCGTGCTGTGCTGTGGCTTTGTCAGTTGCCCGGAAATGTAACTGCCTAAGCTTCCGTTTTAATTTTGCCCGTTATAATGCAGAGGGCATGACTGGCGCCATGCCCAACCACATTTTGTTTTTTAGATGTGCTTCTAAAACTGCCTCAGATTTCTTTGGCGTTGCGCGGTCATTTTGCAAAGATTCATCTTGCCGCATTTCCTGAGACTGTTCAAGATGCTGTCAATGCTTTTCGTGAGAAGCAGCCATGGGTTCCGCCGGCTGCGTGTGCGCATAAACAGTCGTGCTGTTCTTGTAGGCATTCTTTTCAAGCTGTAATGCACCTTTCCGCACTTCTGCCATCGCTTTGGCATCAAGGTGTTCAACTTTTACCAGATCGAGTGTCTCTCTGGTTTTTTCGCCTTCACCCAGCCAACCGACGCTGATATTGCCCACGCCTTTCGCATAATATTTCAATTGAAAAGCGTCCGGTTCTTCTTTCGCCCATTCCTTAATGACCAAAACATCGTCGTAGCTGCCGGCAGGAACCGCCACACTTTGCCCCATCTGGTGCGCCATGCCACGGTCTGTCCAACCGACTGCAGGCCCCCAGCCCTGGGAATAGCTCGGTGCATCCATTTTGGGCGCAGCCTTCATCATGATTCCCGCGACCGCATCTTCATAGCCATGCAACCACGCCGGCGCTTCGACAAGCTTGCTGTCCTCGTAAACTTCCGGATATTGGCCGAGATGCCAAACATTGCCATCGTTATCCTGCGCGAAAAAAACCAATTCCGTCTCCTCGAGGCTGCCATCGCTGTAGTCTTGATCCCAACAAACAACCGATCTCACGCCACCGATCACCTTGGTCAGGTCGGTGACAACAAATACCACGCGATGCGGAATGGCTTCGCCTTCCTCGTCGATGGTGGTGCCTTCCCACGTCAGCCGGGTGCCCGGCTTCAAAGGGAACCATTGGTTGTCTATGTTGGTCGAATGCGAAAAAAGATCGGGATTGAAATCTTCCCACTCTTTCTGTTGGGTCTCTTGGTGCTGCGCGAAGATGGGGTTGAGAGAGAGTGTGAAAAAAATAAAGAGTGCAAGCACCGGGATCGCAACCGCCAGTGCCTGCTTTTTCGAGCCTTTATGAGCTGATTTCATCATCGTATCAAAATCCTCTTTGCTTGGAGTTACATGGCGTCGCTTTGATCATCACAATCGCAGCGTGTTGTGCGTAGCGCCTGGTGCGCAAATCCGAAACAAAAAGGGACATGCTGAAATCAGCACGTTTGTGTCGTGTTAGTTTGTGCCTGTTTCTTGTTTGAGTGGTGGCGTTTTACCGTACACATCTTTGCTGATTTCGTAGCCCAGTTTTTCCAGTTTCATGGCCTGCTTCCGCATTTTTGCCAGGCCATCCGCACCAAGCTGCATGACGTCAACCAGCCGCAGGACTTCCTGCGTTTTTTCGCCTTCACCTCGCCAGCCAACCTTAATGTTGCCAACGCCATGGGCGAAATATTTCAACTGTTGCGCGTCCGGTTCTGCTTCGCTGCCTTCGGCAACGACCAGAACGTCTTCGTAGCATTTCATCGGGACACAGGTCGTGATACCCATTTGATCTACCTGGCCGCGATCAGTAAATCCCACCGATGGCGCCCAGCCTTGCGAATAGCTGCGTGCACCGACTTTCGGTTCCGCCCGCATCGAAATGCCAGCAACCGAGCCCTTGATGCCGGAGATCCAGCACGGCGCATCGGCGACTTCGCCATCCTCGTACTCCACCGGAATCTCACCCATGCGCCAGACATTGCCATCGTTGTCCTGCGCGAAAAAGGCCAGTTCGGCTTCGACAAGCTCGCCTGAGCTGTAATCCAAATCCCACGAAACACGGCAGCGAATGCCTTCGATGACTTTCGTCAAATCGGTGACATTGATCACCACGCGATGAGGCACAGCCTCTCCCTGGTCATCAATCGTCGTTCCGGCATAGACGTAGCGCATTCCCGGCTTCAGCGGCATCCAGTTGTTGTCGATCTGGGTAGGATTGTCGAAATTATCCGCATCAAAATTCTCGTGTTTTTTATCCTGTGCCCGGGTGTCCTTGCTGGAGAGGGCAAACCAGGTAAATGTCAGAATGATCGCCCATAAAGGGGTCAGGATGGCCATTCTTCTTTGGCTAAATCCCATGTGTTTCGCCTTCATTGCATCGATCTCCTTTGCTAAAAGTGTGTTATTTCGAAATGCTTCCTATTGCTGCATTGCAGGCCATATCGCCTAAAAACGCAGCGCATATTGGATTTTGAGCGGGAATTCATTCGAGACGAATTCCCAGCGCTTCTCGTCAGACAGCCGCACCATGTTGTGATTATAAACGATGAAAATGTCACCGAGCGGATGGAAAGTCCAACGCAGCCGGGTATTGGTGCCCAGTTCCTTGCTTTCGGTGTCGTATTGCGTCAGGCTGCTGATCTGCAGGTCTGGCGAAAAATTCAGCAGCACGCGTGCGCCATATAGCTTCTCGGTAAAACTTTTCGAGACCAACTCTTCGGCATCTTCCTCATCGACATCTTCCGGCAAAGCCATCGCCTTACCGGAATTGCGTTCTGCGAGCAATTCCACATTCAAAAAGGAAGATGGCTTCAAAGCCAGGCTCGCCTCGATGGTGCTGAGGTCGCCGTTGTAGTAATCGCCAAATTCCCAGGTAATGTTGCCGCTAACCCGCCGCTTGCCAGCCAGGTTTGCGCCGACCACAAAGCGCGACCAGGTATAGGAGCCGTCATACTCACCGGATGGAATATCGACGCCGGAGGCAATTTCGAACGATTCCGGCGGATTGTCGCCCTGCAACAACAAGCCGGCATTGAAACTGTCACCGCTTTCAAGCAGGAAATTGACCGGCAGGATACTCACTTCATAGCTTTCCCACTCTGAATTATCCAGTGTGTTGTAAACCCTCGCGCCCAACTCAAAAATCAACTGCCGCACCGATTCCCAGGCAGGCCGAGGCCGGTATTCACCGCTGAAGTCCCAGATGTGCACGTCGTTGCGCGGAACAAAGGCCAGCGACGGTTCGAAGCCATCGCCGATGCGGATCGAAGTCACGTTCAAATCGATCAGTTCATTGGGATAGTCGATCCGAAATCCGTAAGCGCCTTTGTCGCCTTCCAGATCATCACGGTCATTTCGCATGCCCCAAACACCGACCAGGAAGTTTTTCTCGTTCATGAAATTAGAAGTTCGGTAGGTAAAATCGACACCGGCTGACCAGCTATTGGAGCGTCCCAACTGGTCGCCAAATGTGGTGAGCAAGCCAATCGATGATTCTTCCAGGATGTTCTGCTTGATGCGGAGCACACCCATGGTCGCATCCGGCACGTTGATTTTGATGTCTTCATCCACATCGCCGATATCGAGGCTATCCACTGTGCGGGTGTTCACGAGCATCGCACCGATATTGGTATTGCCCACCCGGCCATTGATTTTGCCGCCAAAGTCGATGGGAATCTCGGCAAGATTATCTTCCCCCTTGCCCGCCAGGCCGATACGGCGGCTGAAGAACGGGATCATGTTGTCTTCGTCGAGCGCCACCCCGAATTCGAAGATATCAGCTCCCTGCAAAAAGAAACTGCGTTTTTCCGGGAAGAAGCGTGGAAAACGAGTCAGGTTGGTCTGCCGAACATCGACTTCTGTTTCAGCAAAATCGGTGTTGACTGTAAATGCGGAATGCAGGTTCGAGCCGATATTCTTGGTCACGTCCAGGCTGAGGGCGCCATCGAATTCAGTATCTTCATCCGGCCCCGGCGTGCGACCGCTACCGACTGTGGAGGCGCGAATGCTCAATCCCAGGCCATAGTCGAATTCCGGCAATTCGGTGAGCAAGCCGGCGCGGCTGGTTTGATAGATTTCATAGTCGAGGCTGGCGCCGGACCAGCGGCTGGTTTCCTGCAAGCGCTGCACGCGGCGCTGCACATTGAAGCCCCACTCGGTCAGGCCTTTTTTAAAGCTTAGGCTCTTAATGGGAATGCGAATCTCAGCGTACCAGCCTTTGTCATCGCTCGATGTCTTGGCTTCCCACACGGCATCCCATTCGCTGTTGACGTCCTCGCCGTGTTCAATGACCAGGCCGTCGGAACGCGCGCCGCTTGGATTGACCGCAAAAACGTAGCCGGAGCGCCCATCCAGGAAGGAATCGAACACCAGCACGACATGATCTTCCTGAAAATTTTCTTCAAAAGCGCTATCACGAGCCTTTGAGAAAGAAACGATTTTGTCAGGCTCGTCATCCAGGCAACGAATCACCACCACAATATTCTTTTTGTCGGCAAAAACTTGCACAATGGTCGGACTTTGTGGTTCACCTCCCTCTTCCGGCTCGATGGTGATCAGGTCCTCGATGGCGTAGGAATCGGTTCCTTCGGCAAGCGGCCCTACAAGACCATCAAGTCGGAAATCAGCAGGCAGTACGCCTACTTTCAGAACAGGCCGTTCACCTGCTGGTTCTTCTTCATCCTCCTCGTCTTGCGCCCAACTCAGGCCAGTTAGAAGAAAAATGAGGCTTAACGACAAGCACCACAAAAGCCATTTTCTGAATCGCATAATCACACCTCGGGTTTAGAAATTACGATTTAACGAACTTACTCATCTCAGAAGTCAGCACTGTCTGGGGCGGGTAAGTTGGTCAAGCCAATTTCCAATTCATTGCTGCAGGTTGGAGTGATCCTTATCGGTTAAAAAATACAGAGCGTCGTCGCCTTCGCCTCGCTTGTTCAAAAGTCCCTTTTTCAACAATCGCCGCAAAACTCTCACTAACGAATTCACCTCAACACGGACACTTTGGCGCATGATCCACCATTCCGCAATGCCTTCCAGCGTATCCGATGCTTCCGGATGCTCTGCGAGATAGTTCATGACGGCTTTCGTCAGACGTTCTTCCTGGCTACTCGGTTCATCTCTGATTTCTTTAGGTTTTTTCATCACTTGCGCATTTTTGTGCTGGTGGGGGGATTCAGCTGTGGCACAAGAAAGCAACCGCAACTTTTTCTGTATTTAGGCAAATCTCTTGCCAACATTCAACAAAGCACCCTTTATATCTATTTTTAATAAACTTAAGGTCAACTTAAAAAGCGCGAAATCCGCAAGGTGGGTGCATTTCCCCCCTGTTCTCCCAAACGCACAGACAAACTTCAAGAAACTGTTTTTATTAAACTTAATAAAAGCGGGGGAAAAATCCCCCACCTGCGGGGTGTTTTTCCCCCGTCAAACTGCTGCGAAAATGCATTTGCAGAAGATTCTCCGCAAGGAGAGAGATGCATTTTATCGACAGGTAAAAGTTACATGGCCGCATGCCCATCTTGTCAGCGCAGTAGTGCCTTGCCAAGCTCAGATTTGCAGGTAGTCGCAAGTGCTGGCACTACAATTGCAAAACAGCATTCTTTCAAATCGAGTGCACTCTTTTCACCAACAAAGTGAGAGGTTTAAAATGAAGTTTTTTCAGAAACATCTCGTTGTCTCCAGCGCGATGCTACTTTTGCTACAAATCGGTTGCAGCAAAAATCCATCATCCCCCATGCCGACCGCGGGGCTGGTCAAAATCAGTATCAGGAGCATAAATGGCAACCCTGCTTCGCCCCTGCCCAAAGCAGCCGCTGCGGTCAACTCGGTCACGATCACCAGTGCGCGTATCGTAATCGACGAAATCGAATTCACCAGCAGCATCGATGACTCGGCAGATTTTGAACTGGAAGATCCTTTTGTACAGGACTTGATGATTGACACCACTTCGCAGGTGATCAGCACAGTGCAGATCCCATTCGGCACCTACAAAGAAATGGAAATCTCAATCGATCAACTCTCCCCAAATGATGGCAATGCGTATGCGCAGAATCCCGATCTGCAAAATTTGAGCATTCGTATCGAAGGCTATCTGGACGGTGACACCACCAACACCTTTGTTTTTACCAGCGCTCTCTCAGCAGAACAGGAGCAGGAATTCAACCCGCCGCTCGTCATCGATGAAAACAGTCCGTCGACTAACGTGGTACTGGCGATGGATACCAGCATGTGGTTTGTCGACAGGAACAATCTGCCGCTTGACCCGACTGCTGCGGCCAATCAAACAGCCATCGAGCGCAATATCAAGGCTTCGATCAGAATGTATGAAGACGAAGATGACGATGGCGAAGAAGATGATGATGACGATAACGATGAGGACGATGATGATGAATAGCGGCGGACAGGATGATCGCTAATTAACGTGAGTTCGATCTAAAAAATCTTTGATTCGTTTTGTACAAAAGCCAATCCGATGCTCGTGAGAAGAAGCCCGGAAAAATTGGCTGAGCTCTCAGCGATTTTCCGGGCGTACTATTTCGAAATAGGCTGTATCGGCTACTGCTGAGCCGAAGACACCGATACCGTCTCCGCTAATGTGAAATGACGGCTCATGGTAATTGCCGTCCAATCCCTGCAGCAGCTCATGTGTGGTCTGGAAATCGCGGAAATTGCGATCCGCACCGTAGATGATCACCCGGTACCTGCCATAAAAAAACAAATACAAGGAAGCGATTTCAGTGGTCGAAACACCCGGCGTCAGGGGCCGGTCCTGAATCCAGTAGTAATTGTATTTGTACTCTTCAAAATCCCCCTGGACATCCTCGGCGGTATTTTCATTGAATGGATTTTCATAAATGTAGTTCGCGGTGTCCGCATCGAGCGCAACGATCGACACCAGGTAATAGCCTGTGCCCGGCGCGCGCTCGAATGCGATGCTGAAATTGATGAGTTCGCCTTGCTCATCCCGCTCCCGATAGCCCATACTACCCAACCTGGACTGCTGTTCAAGAATCTGAAAGCCGGCATTTGGCACGGTCGTTGTGGAATTGGCCTGCAGCGCCTGACCGTCAACGCTTGCGCTTGCCTGCAAGGTGTAGCTCTTGCTGAATTCAACATTAAGCTGCGGGGCTTCATATTGCTGTGTTTGTGGATTGTAGGCCAGCTGGAAGCGCGAGCCAACCTCATCCGTGATCACGATATCCGCGTCGGTGATGGTAATCGCATCGGGATTGACTGCTGAGGTAACCGGAAAATTTCTGCTGACATTGATCTGCGGTACCTGTCCCGGTATCAGCACGCCCTGGATGGCTATTTTGGGCTGAAACGCATCTTCCGGTATGGAAAGCGTTCCTTTTCCGCAAGCAGCAAGCATCAGCACAACCGCGACTAAAAAAGCAGGGACTTTTTTCATCATTTTATCTCCGTAGATAGAAGAGGCGTGTCGGACTTTAATTTGACAGAATAGAGGCTGGTCCAAAACATGAAAGCTGTCATCCCCGCGAAAGCGGGAATCTATTTAAACCAGCAAGTTATGGATTCCCATTTACATGGGAATGACGAAAAATGAATGTCTTGAGAGCACCCCGCTCCAATCTCATCCGCTTCCATTAAAATTGAAAATTGGCGCCGATGGTCGGCAAAATCGGGAACATCTCCACTGAGTTGATGACTGGATTGAGGTTGCCATTCGGAACCGCGGCAACAGCATCGTAATCGACATACCAAACATTTTTCCTGTAGCCAATATTGAAAATCTGCAAATAAGGCGACAGCGACCAGTTGCGATAGTGTTTATCGTATGTAAAACTGACATCCAGCCGGATGTAAGGCGGCAGGCGAAAACCATTGATGACGCTCGGAAAAACTTCCGGACTCTCAAAATCCCAATCCGGCGTCGTTCTGACAAAGTAGTGCGAACCCGGCGGCGTGATCGGCTGGCCGCTGGTGTAGACGAAGGTAAAGCCAATCCGCCAATTGGATTTGTGCGCAACAGGTGCCTCTCCGCGCATCCAGCGCTTGAAATTCTTCCAATCGAGATTGCCGACCAGGTTGACGACATGGGTGCGGTCATGGCGGGGCGGAAAGGCCTTGCCCAGGTTGATCCGATCAAATGTGTACTCCGTGCGCGCCAGGCTGTACCCCAGCCAGCCCGTCATCACACCGCGTTCCTTGCGCAGCAAAAACTCGATGCCTTTGCTGTCGCCGTCGCCACGGTGAAAAATGCCATCTGTACGTGTATAAATCGGCACATCGCCTTCATAGGCGCCGGGAGAGACATCGACGTTAAAATTATCGTTAAAAGAATAGACATTCTGATAATCTTTGTAATACGCTTCGACTTCCAATTGATAGCTGTCGGAGAAGTCCTTGCTGATCCCGAAAATGGCGTGATTCGAGGATGATTCTTTCAGGGTAGCATCGGAAGCGACCCAATTGTCGGCGATAAATGTCCTCGGCACACGGTGCAGATATTGGTAAAAAACTCCACCGGCAACTTTGAGATTGAAGGAATCCGTCAGGCGATATTTGCCGGAAAAACGCGGTGCCGGGCTTTGGTAACGCTGCTCGGCATCGAAATAATTGTAGCGCATGCCGGCTTCAAAATCCCAGCGAATCGATGGTTGCCAGTTGGCGAACAGGTAGGCAGCGTAGTACTGCGGCCGCCGGTCGATGTTGATGATGCCGCTTTGCGACTGATGTCTGAAAATCAAATGCAAATTCTTCTGCTCAAACCCCAATCCGATGTTCAATGCCTCCGAAACAGAATATTCGAGATCGCCTTTGACGGAAACATCAGAGATAAAATTTTTCTCTGTAAAGACATAATCAAAAAGCTGGCTAAAGTCGGCGTCGGAGTCAAAGTGGCTGCCTGTAATCCAGAAATTGGCAAATAATTTTGGTGAAATGATGCGTGTCCAGCGGATGCTGCCCGTACGGTTGCCCCAATTGTAGCTGGCGCCGGATTGATCTTTGACATTGACATTGAAAATCGCGTCCAGCTTGTCGGTGCTGCTATAGCCACTGATGGTTAGCTTGTTTTTTTCATTGAGGTCAAAAAAAGCTTTGATGTTGCCATCGAGGAAATAGTATTTGGGGATCTCGTTCGCGAACCGGCCAACGGTTTGATCAAAGTAGGTGCGCCGGAGCGAGCCCGAAAGCGAACCGATTTGACCGATTGGCATTTGCATGGTTGTTTTGACGCTCAGCAGACTGATCGAGCCGGTTGCCTCAAAATGCTCGCGGTTGCCATCCAGATTGGTCACGCTGAGAATGGACGACAGCCGCCCGCCATACTTGGCGCTGAACCCACCCTTTGAAATTTCAACATGCTTGATCGCATCGGTATTGAAGGTGGAAAAGATACCAAACGCATGCTCGGGATTGTAGACGTCGGTACCGTCCATTAAATACAGATTTTGATCCGGGGTGCCGCCACGGACATAGAGCGCAGAGGAAAAATCCGAGACCGGCAAAACGCCCGGGAGCGTTTGCAGCGAGCGCAGCAAGTCTGATTCTGCCACTTGCGGAATTTGATTGATTTGGCGTGGCGAAAGCGCAATTTTGGAAAGCTCCTTCTCAAACAGTCTTTCCGCCCCCGAAATCGCCTCATCTGTGACTACGACTTCCTGAGTAACAATATTTTCGACCTGCAAGCTGACCGAAATGGTCTGCTCGCTGCCGGCGGCCAATGATATATTCTGTTTGTGGGCTTTATAGCCGATGTAGTGAAAAACCAGGGTGTAGCTACCGACCGGCGCACGCGGTATGACGTAATAGCCACTTTTATTGGTGCTGCTGCCGATTTGCGTTTCTTCCAGAAAGACATTCGCGCCGATCAGCGCCTCGCCATTGCTGGCATCGTACACAAAACCGTTGATGGTGGCATGCTGGTGCTCCTGAGCATTCGCCATTGAAATGAGAACGGCGATCACCGAAACCAAGGCAAGAACGTTCCGCAAAACTCCCTCCTTACCCATTTTTAATCGAGTAAACGTTAAATTGTGAACAGACAAAGGTGTCAGGCGAGGTAGATTTTAGCGAAAGGCAGTCAGGCAAGATCATGCCTGACTTGACTTAAATAAGGGAAATCTTTCAATTGCGAAATGCTTCAACCGGCTCCAAGTTTGCAGCGCGCAAGGCTGGATAAACGCCGGAAACCAAACCGATCACACCTCCAACAACAGGGGAAAGAAATGGCGCAGCCGGATCGAGCACGGGCGTCCAGATCTGGTACGCCGACACGGCAACCACCACAAAAATGCCAACGCTGGCGCCGAGAATGCCGCCGATCACACCCAGCGAAGCGCTCTCAAACAGAAACTGGCTGGCGATGTGACCGCGGGTCGCGCCGATAGCGCGCCGCAAGCCAATTTCACCTGTGCGCTCGATGACCGAGACCAGCGTGATGTTGCCAATGCCAATTGCGCCAACGATGAGAGACAAACCGCCTAAAAGCAGAAACAGCACATTCAGATCGCTTTGCACGGCATCGCGCACACGTTGTGGCTCGGGGGGAACTTCGAGCTTGAGCACATCGAGATTATCCGGGCGCAGCGCATAAGGGATTTGCTCGGCGATCAAATATGCTGCTCCGATACGGGTTTCGACCACCACCATCCCGGGACCTTCGAGGCCGAAATCTCGGCGTGCGGTGCCCTCCGGGATCATCACGGAGCCAAGCAGGTCGGGCTGGCGGGCAACATCGCGTAAAATGCCGACCACCAGGTAAAGATAATCACCGATTGCGATGGCTGGCATTTGCTGAAGATCAACGATACCGAGCCGAAGCGCTGCATCAGGTCCAAGCACAGCAACGCGGTCCAGGCGCTCTGAATGCCCCAAATCGGGCAGACGTCCGGTCTGCAAGTCAGCGCGCACCGCCGAATACAATCCGGGCGATGCGGCTTGTATGGAAAGATTAAAGGCGGTTTGGCTGCGCGGATCTCGTACCGGCGACGCGCTCACCAGCACACCGCCGACATCGACCTCGCTCAAGGTGCCAACCGCAGTCACCCCATTTAAGCGCCGCAAACGCTCAGCGGCATCCCAAGGAATGACTTTGGGATCGACACCGGCCGGTCCGGGCTTGGCCGAGACAAAGATTTCCGTAGCAGCCAGTTCATCGAATTGGCTGATAATGCGATTGTTGGCTGTGCGTGACAAGCCGATGGTCGCCACCAGCGCCGTCAGCCCGATCACAATGCCGAGCATGGTCAAGGCCATACGTCCAGGCCGCGAAAACATACCGGCAATCGCTTCATCAAACAGATCGCTGAAGGAGATGCTGGAACGTGAGATAGCGCTTGCTTCCGATATTGGTTTTTGTGGAAGCTCAGATTTTGCCACGCTTGCTTTTGCGGTGATGTCCGTCAGCCTGCCATCGATGATTTGCACGCGACGGCCAGCGCGCTTGGCTACATTTTCATCGTGAGTCACAATGACCAGCGTGAGGCCTTGCTGGTTGAGTTTTTCAAAAAGATCGAGCAGATCGGCAGTGGATTGGGAGTCGAGGTTGCCGGTCGGTTCGTCGCATAAAAGCAGGCTGGGTGCACCGACCAGCGCGCGTGCAATCGCAACGCGCTGGCGCTCGCCACCAGAAAGCTTGGTGGGCATAAAATCGGCCCGGTGACTGAGGCCGACCCGTTCGATCGCTGAGAGCGCACGCTCACGACGGCCGGCACGTGGCTGTTTGCGGTACACTTCCGCCAGCATGACATTTTCCAGCACCGAGCGATGTGGCAGAAGATGGAAGGATTGAAAAACAAAGCCGATGCGGCGGCTGCGCAGCCCGGCGCGCTCTTTGTCGCTCAGTTTTGCCGTGTCGATACCGTCGAGCAGATAAGTGCCGCTGGTGGGATGATCCAGGCAGCCAAGCACATTCAGCAAGGTCGATTTGCCGGCGCCGGATGGTCCGGTAATAGCCAGCCATTCACCGGATTGCAGGCGCAGATCGACATCGCGCAATGCATGCACGACCGGATCGCTGCCAAATTGCCGCCCAACGTTGCTCAGTTCGAGCACCGGACGATGTGTTTCCGGCTTATTCATCGCTGTTCTCGTATCCAACGACAACCAATTGCCCGGGAGAAAGTGTCCCGTTAATTGGTGTCACTTCGACATAGCCTTCTGCAGACAAACCAGGCTCAACGTTGATGTATTTGAACGTGCCATTCTCATCGACCTGCACTCGGGATTTGCCGTCGGCGGCGAGCGAAACTGCGCTCACCGGCACAGCGAGCACCTTGCCGCCAGTCGATTTGATTTGAATAGTGAGGCGCAAGGAAAAGCCTTCCAGCGAAGCAGAGCTTTCCTGCACAAGCGTCTCGAAATAGATGTGGTAACCGTCCACGCCATCGGTGCCGGGCGTGTCGGCCACCCGCTTTACAACGCCTTTGGCCTTGATGCCGAGAGCCGGTTCATCAATAGCCACAGGCATGCCCGGCTTGACAAACGGTGCTTCGTCCAGAGCCAATGCTGCGTCGATCGACAAAATGTTGTTGGTGACGGTCAGCACAGCACCGCTGGCTGCATCGCCGACCGCAGAGCTGACGTCCTCGACGCGAACAGGCAAAGAGGGGATGAACACGAACTCATCCGCCGGAACCTGGAAGCCGGTTTTGCTTTTGGCAACCTCAAGCTCAGCCGCAATCCGGTCTGCGATCTCGGCAGCCATTTTCGCCTCACGCTCAGCACTTCTTTGGGCATTGAGCGCAGCTTGTATCTGCACCTCGCCTGCGAGCTGTGTAGCGGTCGCTGCAGCTTCTGCCAGATCTAAATCTGCCTGGACCCGCACACGGTCTGCTTCGGTTGTTTTTCGGTCAGCCAGGATTTTATCGTGAAGTGCTGCCTTGGCAGCAACATCGGCAGCAGCTGCTTTATTTGCGCGTTTGGCGTTGGCGCGGGCTGCTTCAACAGCTTGCGGAGCGGCTACTGCAGCATCGGCAGCGGTCAGCTTGTTGTGCTGTGCACGAGCCAGCTCCTGCTCGAATGCACGGATTTTTGCTGTCTGCTCTGCTGTCGGACCAAAAGACTGCCAGCCTGCCGAACGATACCAATCGTTGACGGCTTTGCTGGTTTCCTGATCATACTCCCCATCGACAGGGCCGGGTGCAAATCCAAGCCGGGCGAGAGCTGCTTCGAGTTGCCTGACATCGTCGCCGAAAACACCCGGCGCGAGATCACGATAGGTGGGTGTGTCGCCCTGCAGCACAAAGACCGGACGCCCCGAAGCAGTCAGCAGCAAGCTGCCTTCTTTGAGTTGGGCGCCGCGTTCAGGAAGGGTGGTGATCACAGCAGCGCCGGCTTTTAATACGGATGGAACAATCGAAATGGACTGCGGCAAGCCGTAGCGGGCAGTACCGCGCGTCACGACATCAGAGCTTAATACGCGCTCCTCGACCGGAATCAAAATGGGGGAAGGCGTCGGTGGGGCGGTACGGGCAGCCACTTCTGCCGGCGACTGAATGCTCGATCCAATCAGCCAACTTCCTACCGCAGCCAGCACAACCACGGCAAGGATAAGGAATGCGATGCGTTTTCTATCCATGGCGAACCTTAGCTTAGAAGCCGTTGCAGGCTTTCAAAGTTTAGCTGGGTGCTGCTTCCAGCTCATCCGGTACAAAAGGTGCAAATCGGGTTTATTGTGGTCGGCGAGAGTACAGTTCGCGGTGGATACGATCTTCAACCGGATCGAAGACTTGGCTCTCCAGCTTATAGGTGAGAACCGCCACCGCACGCTCGTATGCTTGCAATTTCTTCAATGCCTCACGCGCATCGGGAGAGAGCTTTTCGAACGGTACGCTGCCGCCACCGGTAATTTCATAAAGACGCCTGCGAATATCCGGCTCGGCATCATCGGGATGATTGTACTCGAAGCCAGCATCACGGTAGGCCTGTGCAATCTTTTTCAAGGTTGCAACCATGCGCGGATCTTTGTTGGTCAGGGCATCTTTGGGATTATAGTAATTGGCGCGCAACTGTTCCGGCCTAAAAACCTGCTCGATGGCTTTGCGCGTGCAACCGCCGCAGCGAGAAAAATTTTCGATTTCCAATCCGACTGCAAACGAAATTTCGTTATTTTCTCCAAAAAGCGCATAGTTGTAGGCGATTTGATCTGCTGGTGAGAGGTTTTTGTAAATCTCGATATTTTTATCGCCCAATCCTACGCGTGCCGGGCTATATCCATCCGTAAGTTGTGGCGGTTTGCCAGTGTACAGCGTAGAAATGCCGAAGCCATAATTTTCGATAAAGCGTTTCTCCCCCATTCCGGGAAGCGATTTATCCGCATTCATTCCTCTGCGCACGGTTCGGTAGCTGGCCGCGACATATTCGAAGCCTTGCTCCCGCATGCATTTGGCAATCAAAGCTTCGACTTTTTCAATATTTTGGACAAGCTCCCGTTTCGACATGCCGAACTCCTCAGTGCCGGGCAGGCGATCCTGGCCCGTAACAGAAGCCACTCCCATTACCAGCATCTCTGTCGAGTCGCTCAGCACATTGCGGCCGCTGCTGGTGCTAAACAAAAAAATGCCGATCGCAGCAAGCGCCAGGATCAGCAGCCCGGTGCGTCGGATGATCGGTTTGCTCAATGCAGCACGGATTTTTCGGATAAAAGTTTGATCTGAATTCATCCCTTTAACCTTTCTTTTCTACTAAATGCCAGGTTGCAATCTGCTTGTCTGCAAACAAAAAGACTATCCTGCCCGGCCGCGTTCAGGTTAGAAAATTGAAATCAGCTCAGGCAGGCTGGAGTGATTGGGACAATCCCACTGAAAAAAATCCAATGTACAAATCAGAGAATGAATCTACTGCAACAAACTGAAATGGAACTGAATTTTGGATTTCTTTCGATAAGAAGGATTCTTGTAGAGTTCTACTTCGATGGGGATGCCTGAAGTAGCCGGTGTAACTCGTTGTTGGCATTTCTCTATAGCTATTAATTTGCTTGATTCATTTTGTTCATGACATGACTTGAGGTACATTTATAACAAAACAGCTCAAAAGACAGCATTTTGGCACGGCCCGGATTTGAAATGCCCGCCACCCGGTCGATCTATGCGTTAGCTCGACTCATAACACGTGGTTTTGGCCTTAAAAGGTTATTGTGCGCATTAAATTTTCGAGCGTATTAAATAATTCGTCATAACTGAATTTTGCCAGCCCCAACCTTGCCAGCAATGCTGCGTAGCTTCTGGGATCGATTCCATATTTTTTCAGCATTTTGCCGAGATCGCGACGGTCTTTACCAGCAGCGGTCGCAGCGCGGGTGATATTGCCCTGGTGCTCCTGCATGAGTTGTTTCAAATAATCCGACTCAAAAGATTCGACAACCTTCTGCTTCATTTCACGAAAAGAGCCATATTCGACAGGTTCATCCGTTGGCTGAGCGCGGCCATTTGTAAGCATCGCAGGAATGCCCAGGTCCTGTACGTCAATCGTCTTGGCGCGACACATGTGGATGGCGCGGACAATGGTGTTTTCGAGCTGCCGGACATTACCGGGCCAATCATAGGCCAGCATGGCACTTTGCGCGGCATCGGATAAATGCAATAATTCCCGGCCTTGTGGGATGTGCTTTTTTAAAAAATGATTCGCCAGCAGCAGAATATCCCTGCCGCGATCGCGAAGAGGCGGCATGTGAATGATCAGCACTTTGAGGCGGTAATAGAGGTCTGAGCGGAATGTGCCCTCTTCAATTAATTCTTCGAGCGGGGCGTTCGTCGCCGCAATAACGCGTACATCGACTGTTCGCTCAACTGTGGAGCCGATGGCGCGATATTTTTTGTCCTGCAAGACCCGCAAGAGCGTGACTTGCGCTTTTGGAGACAGCGATTCGACTTCGTCCAGAAACAGCGTGCCTTTTTCGGCCAGCGCTATCAGACCGCACTTTGAAGCATGTGCATCGGTGAAGGCACCGCGCTCATGGCCAAAAAGCTCGGACTCCAGCAATGTGTCCGGAAGGGCGCCACAATTCACCGGCACAAAGGGCATGGCTGCTCTCGGGCTCAAATAGTGAATCGATCTGGCAACCAATTCCTTACCGGTACCGGTTTCGCCGGTAACCAGCGCGGTGACATCGCTGGTTGCGATTCTGGGCAAACACTCAATCACTTGTTGAAAAGCCGGAGCTTTGCCAACAAGCTTGGCACTCGCTTTTGCTTCACGAAGGCGCGCGACCAGGTCTTCCATTTTACCTACCCTGGCTTGAAATGATTCGCCAAGCTTAAATTGGCGAATCAAAGTTCAGAAGCATACGCGTGGTGTACGTCAAAGATGTTGCGGATTTTTTGAAAAACAGTACCTAAACAAACAATAGCAAACGTATTAAATATTCAAACAGTACCATATAATTGCTCATCACTGCTGCAGAACGTACCGGATTTGGCAGGATATGATTGAAAGGGATTGATTTGGGTTGGTAATTGAAGAATTCATTATACCAAAAATAAATTTAGACGCAACTAAAAAATTGCAAATAAGTATTTTTTAACGAATTTTTTAGTATTTCTCAACAAATTCTTCATATCCGGTTTATCTTTCACTCAAATCCAACCGCACCGACCGGGAGAATCAACTCTGTTTTAGCTGTGAGCAACACCGTCATATCTGAAATTCACAGAGCACCCAAAAGCAGATTTGAAATTTCGGCAAGCCTCTTGTTTTTCTCACCACCCGGCAATTGTGTTAATCATGCTCAGTTTTTGACGAGGCGATTTATGAGCCAGAGAATAAATTTCATCTTTGCCAAGTGACATGCCAACCACACCGCCAACAACAACACCTGCTATGCCGCCGACAAACACACCGCCCAGCGTTTGCATTCCCCGTGAATCCACGCTGAACCATTCGCCATCTGACTCCTGGTACGTCGCACTGGCTATGGTGCCCATAATCGCGGCACCGGCAAGCAAGCCGATCCCGGCCCCGGCCCAAAATTTCGATTGTTTTTCTCTTTTGATCTCCACTATTGAAGAGACAGCGAGCATGTGAAATGCTCCCATGTGTGAAATGGCGATTGAATCTTCAACAAGCTTTTCGATCGAAACTGGCCAAAAAATATCGCCGCTTGCCAGCGTGACCTGCAGGTCTGGCTTTTGTGCAAAAACTGCACTGGAAAGCGTGATCAGCAGGAGAATTGTGATTAATCTTCTCATTGCACGACTTTTTGGTTGAGCGGACAAGTGAAGGCTTATTTTTTCATGATAAAATGATTCATCAAAATGCCCAAAAGTGAATTTCCGGAATTCGAAGCAAGCCGTATGGACAGACAGATTTGGCGCAGGCAGCATTGGAACACGTAGTGGATGGAAAAAAACGACTTTTCGTCAACACAGTAGAACCCGGCAGTTGGAATGGTTGTAAATAGCCCCGTATTCGTTAGGAATGGATCGTAAAACAGCAAGAGCATTTTGCGGAATTGTGAGACCATGCTATCCCCAGATTTAGCGTGTCATCCAAGCGAATGAAATGTGAATTTTTCCGCTTTTGTCTCACGAGAAAAACATCCAAAAGAACAGCATTTTTCAATCAAAGTCAAGAGAAATCAGCTGATTTTTCGTGCTTTTTTGGCTATCCAAAAATCCAGTTCAATTAAACACAAATCAAATGAAAATCAAGCGCTTCTCCCATCCGCAAAATGGCTGTCATACTGCCCGTTGACGAAAAAGAATTCCAGTCGTTTGCCGAGCGTGATAACATGGAGATGCGCCAGCCGTTCTTTGCTTCGTACCCGTTCCCCATCCAATTTTGTGCCATTGCGACTTTTCAGGTCCTCAATGAAATAGCTGTCGCGCTGCTTGTCGAAATAGATGCGCGCGTGGCGTCGGGAGATATATTTTTCCTGTATCACCAGCATGTTCTCGGGATCTTTTCCAATCGTCATTTCCTTGCTCAATGGAATTTCTTTTCCCATCAGCTTGCCAAAAGTACACACCAATTTTGCCTTCATGTTCGCCTCAGTTTAAATAAGAGCTCTGCTCATTTCACCGCATGTGTAAAAATTTCCTTAATATGCAGCGGTTCACAAATCGGAAAGGCGAATTTGCAACATTGAGGCCAGTAACAAAAAACCAGTTTGCCAATTGATCATCTTTCCTGATTTTCAGCAAGAAAATGGGTATTGCGCTTGTTCTCATACGCTCACAACCACTTCATTGTATGTGATAATGTTTCGACAGAGATTTGATGTTTGGCCCGCTAATTGCAAAAAGCGGCGATCAAATTCCTGATGCCAATCAGCCGAGCCGCGGGCAAAATTGGGATATCAGCTATTTCTCGAATCAACGATGCACTTCAGCAAACGGAGAGATAGAATGAGCATCAACTTGAAAAGCGTTTGCCGCTTTTTGCTGTTGCCAACAGCGATTCTGGTATCGCAAGCTTGTGAGAGAACCCAGAATATTACTGGCCCCGGCAACAACAACATCGTTCCGCTGCCGCTGGCAGCAAATTTTGCCAGCATACAAAACAACATTCTCACACCTTCCTGTGCAGTGACAGGCTGCCATGTGCAAGGCGGTGTGCAGCCATCGCTGGAAGCCGGGCTCGCTTACAACAACCTGGTCGGCGTCACTTCGATTGGCTATGCGCCGCTTCTGCGCGTTACACCCGGCAATCCAAACAATAGCGTTTTGTATCGTAAAATCACTGGTGGCAATGGCCTGGGCGGCCCTATGCCTCCGGGCGGCATGCTGACGCAGGCACAAATGGACACGGTACGCGCCTGGATTCTGAAGGGGGCCCAAAATGACGGGCCACCTGCCGGTACCGCACCCACTCTTAGTCAGATTCAGGCTCAGATCATCACGCAGAATTGCACCGGCTGTCATGTCGGGTCGGCGCCACGTCCGAATGGCGCGCCATTCTCGCTCGAAAATATCGACTCGACCTACGCCAATCTTGTCAACCAACGCTCTCTGCGAAATCTAAAGGCGGACTCCATTCGTGTGGTGCCTGGGCGCTCGGATTTGAGCTACCTGATCCGGCTTTTGCAGGGCGCTGGTGAACAGCCGACACCGCAAATGCCTCCGTTGGCAACCCAAAACATGCTCAGCATCGCACAAATTCAACAGATTCAAGGCTGGGTCGATGCGGGCGCACAGAAAAATTAGGAGGCCGATATGCACAGCACATCATTGAAATACATCAGCTATCTCAGCGCCGCCTTCCTGGGATTCACGCTGCTGCGCTGCGCAGTTGACTCCCCTGTCAGTGTAGCGGCGCTCGACAACACGCCGCAGCTGACACAGAGCGACGTGCAGCAGTTGATTGCGCAAGCGGTTGATTTAGCGCAGCAAAATGGCCAGGCAGCCGTGATCGCGGTGGCGGATAGATGGGGCAATCCATTGGCGGTTTTCAGCATGACCGGCACGGCTGGTTCGGATACCGACCCGAACTTCGGAGCGATTGCCAAGGCCAGAACCGCCGCGATGCTCAGCAGCAACTATGCAGCGTTGTCCACGCTCACGGCATGCTGGATTACCCGCGCCACTTTTCCGCCAAATCAACCCAACACGCTTTTGCAAGGCCCGCTTTTCGGTGTCGGTTTTTCAAGCCTCACCGGCAGCGACATTTATGACACAACGCTGCCCGGACAAAACAATCCGGGCCAGCCCGGCCTCACCGGTGTGCCAGGTGGATTTCCCATTTACAAGGGCGATTTACTGGCTGGCGGGCTGGGTGTCAGCACTTTTTCGAATGCCGCAGGATTGCCGGCCAATTTTCTGATGACCTGCGGCGGCAACTTCATTGATGAAGCGATCGCGCAGGGAGCTGCGCGTGGCTTCGCAGCTTCGGCAGGCAAAACCGCCAACAACATCCAGCTCGACGGCATCCAACTGGCCTACTCGAATTCGCCCGCTGTCACAGCAAATTTCACACTGACGCCGGCGGACCTGGCCAACCTCGGCAGTTTTAACCCAAACTATCCGGTCGTCAATCCGAAGAGCCTGCCTGTGTCCGGTTACGTCAATGGATACCAGCCACAAAACGGCTCGCTGCTCGCCACGAATGAAATTCAGCAAATCATCACCCAGGCGATCACGGAAGCCAATCGTATTCGCTCGACGCTGCGTCGGCCAGTCGGTCTGTCCGCACGCTTTTCGATTGCGGTAACCGACATCGACGGCACGGTGCTCGCATTGTACCGCATGGCGGATGCGCCAGTGTTCAGCACCGATGTTTGCGTACAGAAAGCCCGCACAGCCGCTGTCTACAGCGATCCGAACTCGAACTACGGTAATCAAATCCGCGCGGTTTTGGGTCTCTCGGTCGGGCAGCAAATTGCGTTTTCAACCCGAGCAATCGGTTTTTTGGCCGGGCCCTATTATCCGCCGGGAAAAGGCCAGCCCAGCAACGGCCTGCCGGTTCAGCCAGGGCCGCTGTACGTAATCGATCCGGTTTTGCCAACCAATTTCAACCGGTTGCAGCAAAATCAGGTTCTGAATCCATTGGGTAACGGCATGACTTTGTTTGGAGGCGGCGTACCGCTTTACAAGAACGGCCAACTGGCCGGTGCAATCGGCGTGAGTGGCGATGGCGTGCGCCCGGATGACATGGTTGCTGTTGCCGGCGCTGCCGGTTTTCAGCCACCAGTACAGATCCAGGCGGATCAATATTTTTACCAGGGCGTCCGGCTGCCCTATGTCACATTCGAACGCAATGTTTACATCAAGTAAGATTGGACTGAGCAAGGGGCTGAAGCAACGCTTCAGCTTGTTTGTCATCCGTTAGGGCTCAATGCAGGTTTTATCACAAAGCGAACGCAGGAAATGACAATTTGAGTTCAGTATGGACACTTCCATTGTGGCTGCTGAATCGTTACGGGCTGAATCATGCGCAAAAAAATCAACTCATTCGCCAACCACCATACCGGGATGAGCACATGGTCGTGCTTTGTCGCCAGGGCGCTGTGCCTTTGTGTGCTCGTGCTGGCGGACTGTGGCCAGGCAAGGCCATTCCCGGTAATGGTACAGGCGGATTCGACTCAAAAGAAAAAGTCCAAGATGCAAGATTTCGTGCCAGTGCCGGACCGCTGGCGAGCTATTCAGCCACCACCCTATGCGCTCAACAAGCAGGGACATCTTTACGATCCCTACAATCAAAATATTTTGAAAGGCGATTTCCCGATTATCGGCCAGAACAAATTTTTGATTTTGACCGCCAGCACCGACAATTTTGCACAATCTTTTCGCGTGCCAACGATGACAGCGATCAGCACCAACAGTCCGCAGAATTTTCAATTTTTCGGCAACGGGAACCGCTTTTTGCTGAACGAGAGATTGCGGCTTTCGGCCGAATTTTACCAAGGCAACACTGCCTTTCGCCCGCGCGATTGGGAATTCAAAGTGACAACGGTATTCGACATCAATTATCTCGCTGCGCGCGAAATCAGCGATGTCAATTTGGACGAGCGTCAGGGCACGACGCGCTACGACGACCACTTTGCTTTTCAGGAGTTGTTTTTCGAAAAACATTTGTTCGACCTGAGCGCGAATTACGATTTCATCTCGTTTCGGGGCGGCCTTCAGAAATTCAACAGCGATTTTCGCGGCTTTATTTTTGATGATTTCAACCTGGGAGCGCGCTTGCTCGGCAATGCCGGTTCGAATCGCTTTCAGTACAATCTCAGCTATTTTTACATGCTGGAAAAAGACACCAACAGTGGATTGAACACGCTGTTCGAAGATCGCGACCAGCAGGTTCTGATCGCAAATCTGTACAAACAGGATTTCCTGGCGCTTGGCTACACCACTCAGTTGAGCCTTCACTATAATCACGACAAGCCGAGTAACTATATCGATGAAAATGGAGTGCCGGTGCGTCCAGCCGTGATCGGCGCCAGCCGGCCGCATGACGTCAAGGCCTTTTATCTTGGCTGGTCGGGCGATGGTCACTTCGGGCGCTTCAATCTCAGTCATGCTTTCTACCAGGTTTTGGGCCGTGACAGCTTCAACTCGCTGGCAGGCAGACGGATTTCGCTGAATGCGCAGATGGCGGCTCTCGAGCTTTCCATCGATAAAGACTGGATGCGCTTTCGCCTTTCAGGCTTTTTTGCATCAGGCGACCAAAGGCCACTCGACCGGTTCGGCACCGGCTTCGACACCATTCTCGATTTGCCATTTTTCGCCGGCGGGCCGTTCAGTTTTTGGAACAGCCAGCAAATCCGGATTTTCGCCGTGAATTTGACCAGCAGGCAGAGCCTGGTGCCGAATCTGCGCAGCAGCAAAACTGAAGGTCAGGCCAATTTTGTCAATCCGGGATTGCTGCTGGCCAATTTTGGCTACGATGCCGATCTCACACCCAAACTGCGGCTGGTCCTGAACGCCAATTACTTGCGATTCGCGACCACCGCGCCGCTGACGCAGTTCGTCAACCAAACCATTCGAAAGGATATCGGGCTGGATTACGGGCTGGGCTTTCTCTACCGCCCGTTTCTGAACAACAACGCGATCTTTCAATTCGGGATCAACGCCCTGACGCCTTTGAATGGCTTTCGTGATTTGTTTGATTCATCCAAAACCCAATATGCGGCGTTCACCGCGCTGCAGTTCACCTATTGATTATGAAACGAACGATCCAATATTGCGCCTTGTTTTATCTTTTGCTGTTCGTCCATCTGCAAGCGCAGGAAATGGACAACAAAAACAGTGAAAAAGGCGTTCGCCGTATTCGGCAGACGGACGAGATGGTCATGCGCAAAAGCGAAGGCTGCCTGTCTTGTCATGCTGGCAGCGAAAAAATGCACAAATCGCCGGCTGTCAAGCTGGGCTGCATCGATTGCCATGGCGGCAATCCGCGCACCCGCGTGAAGGAGAATGCGCATGTTCAGCCGCGCTTTCCCGAACGCTGGCCTAGTGCCGCCAATCCGATCCGCTCCTACACGCTTCTCAACGATGAAAGCCCGGATTTCGTCAAATTTATCAATCCCGGCGATTTGCGTGTGGCGAACGAAACCTGTGGCGCCTGCCACGGCGACATTGTCCTGAATGTCAAAAAAAGCATGATGACGACTTCGGCTCTGTTATGGGGTGGCGCTGCCTACAACAATGGCATCGTTTCGACCAAAAACTACATTTTCGGCGAAAGCTACAGTCGGGATGGCACGCCACAGCGCATCAACACCGTGCCGCAGCCAACGCCAGATGAAATAAAAAACAAGGGTGTGCTGCCATTCCTGTTGCCGTTGCCGCGCTGGGAGATCACCCAGGTTGGCAACATTTTCCGCACCTTCGAGCGCGGTGGCAAACTCCCGCGTATCAATGCTTCCGAAATAGGCAGCCCAAATCCACAGGAGGAGCCGGGCAAACCGGACATCAAGCTCGGCGACCGTGGCCTGGGCACCCAGTTGCGCATCAGCTCGCCGGTGCTGAATTTGCACAAAACCCGCCTGAACGATCCGCATCTGTCTTTTCTGGGCACCAACGATCAAGCCGGTGATTTTCGCTCCAGCGGCTGCACAGCCTGCCATGTCGTCTATGCAAATGATCGCTCGCCGCTGCATTCCGGTATGTACGCGCCATTCGGTAACCTGGGACGCAGCGTTACCGGCGATAAAACGATTCCGCGCGGCGAGCCCGGCCACCCCATCCGCCACCAGTTGACGACGCAAATTCCGTCGAGCCAGTGCATGGTTTGCCACATGCATCAGCCGAATGGCTTTTTGAACACATTTTACGGTTTCCAAATGTGGGATTACGAAACCGACGGTCGCATGCTGTATCCGAAAAAACAGCAAAATCTGTCGGCGGATGAACAGCGCAAACTTCTGGAACAGAATCCGGAAGAAGCCGTTCTGCGCGGCAAGTGGGGCGACGATGGATTTCTCACCAACGTCAGCAAGCTCAATCCGAAATTACAAAACACCCAATTTGCTGACTACCACGGCCATGGCTGGATTTTTCGCGCTGTGTTCAAAAAAGACCGCAAGGGCAATTTGTTGGACAAGAACGGCTTCGTCTTGCCGGAAACTGCCAGGCACAAATTTCATGGCGTGGTGCCAGTAGACGGCACGCAGCAATTTTGTGACGATCCCGCTTGCCGGACGGCGCAAAAAGCGGTACACCTCAAAGACATCCACCTCGAAAAAGGTATGCATTGCGTAGATTGCCATTTTGAGCAGGATGCGCACGGCGATGGCAAGCTCTACGGCGAATTTCACAATGCCATCGAAATCCAGTGTGTCGATTGTCACGGCACGGTTGCGGACTATGCCCGCTTGCGCACTTCGGGTGTGGCTGCGCGGCCCGGCGGCACAGACCTGACCGACATGCGCACGCCCTTTTTAGATGCGCGCTTCGAAAAGGATGGCAACAGGCGCATTCAGCGCTCGATGCTGGTCGATACGCTTTACTGGGAGATCAGTCAGGTGCGCGATACCGTCGATCCCAATTCGCCCAACTACAATCCGAAATCCTACACCGCAAAAATGCTGGCAAAGGGCGGGAAAATGCAGACTTTGAGCAGCGTCGATACCGCCAGGCTGGCGCATTCCGATCAAAAGATGGAATGCCAGTCCTGCCATACGTCCTGGATCACCAATTGCTTTGGCTGCCATTTGCCGCAGCAGGCGAACTGGCAAAAAAGCATGAACCATTTCGAAGGCACAACCACCCGCAACTGGACCAGCTACAATCCGCAGGTCGTCCGAGATGATGGCTTTATGCTGTGCCTGACCGGACGCACCAAAGGCAACAAAATCACCACCGCGCGCTCCAGCAGTGCGCTAATCCTGAGCTCACGCAATGCCAACCGCGAGCAGGTTTATTCGCAGCAGCCGCCAATTTCCGCTCCCGGATACAGCAGCCAGGCGTTCAACCCGCACTTTGCCCATACCGTGCGCAAAACCGAAACCCGTGCCTGCTCCGATTGCCATATTTCCGAAGATAACGACAACAATGCCTGGATGGCGCAGACGCTTTTACAAGGCACGAATTTCGTCAATTTTATCGGTCGCTTTGCCTACGTCGCCGAGGGCAAAGATGGTCTGGAAGCGGTGGAAGTGACGGAAGTCGATGAGCCGCAGGCGGTGGTCGGCAGCTATTTGCACAAGCTGGCTTATCCGGACAATTATAAAAAGCATCTCAAAAATAAACGTGAACTCGAAACAGCGCACCATCATGGTGGCTCGGATGTGCTCAGCCTGCAGTTGCGCGGCGAATATCTCTACACCGCCAGCGGCAAAGGCGGCTTCCGTGTCTACGACGTTGCCAGCATCGACAACAAGGGTATTTCCGAACGGATTGTCAGCGCGCCGGTTTCGCCGTGGGGACAAGACACCCATGTAGCAACAAAATTTGCCACCGCGGTGGCCTTGCCGACCAATATGCCGATCGACACGCGCAGGAGATCCGTCATCAACGATCCCAAAAATGAAGAGCAGCCCTTTCACCAAATGTATAGCTACGCCTACATCACCGACAAATACGAAGGTCTGATTTTGGTCGATGTGATGAATTTGGCGGACGGCGATCCTCGCAACAATTTTCTTGAACGCGCGCTGACCTTCAATCCGGGCGGTGTGCTGAACGGTGCGGTCAATCTCGCTATTGCCGGCAATTATGTCTATGTGCTGTGTGATGCCGGGCTGGTGGTGGTCAGCATCGATAATCCGCTGAAGCCAAAGCTGGTCGCAGCAGTCCGCGCACCACAATTGAAACGTCCACGTGCGATTGCCATTCAGTTTCGCTATGCCTTTGTGACCGACGCCGAGGGCGTTAAGGTTTTGGATGTCACTGATTTGGAAAAACCCCGTTTGGTTGAGGACAGCTATATACGCCTCGCCGGCGCCAGCGATATCTACTGCGCGCGCACGTATGCCTACGTTGCTGCCGGCAAAAAAGGCCTGGTGATCATCGATATCGAAAAGCCGGATTCGGTTTTCGTCGACCAGGTTTTTACGGCCAGAGGACAAATCAATGATGCGCACGGTGTAAAGGTCGCAGCGACCAATGCCAGTGTGTTTGCCTATGTTGCTGATGGCAAAAACGGCTTGCGGGTGCTTCAATTGACTTCCCCCCTGTCACCCGGCCATTTGGGATTCAGTCCGAAGCCGGCGCCCATTCTGATCGCAACCTATAAAACGCATGGCCCTGCGCTTGCCGTTTCAAAAGGCCTGGATCGCGACCGTGCTGTCGACGAGAGTGGCAATCAGGTCAGCGTGTTTGGCCGTCTCGGCGCACGTCCGTTCAATTTGCAGGAACAGCGCGCGTTTTACCTCAATGAGCAAGGGCGGCTCTACAAAGTCTCAGATGAGAGCTGGCGGCAGTTTGTGAAGAAGTAGCAGTGGCAGTTAAAATTTATGAGTTACGTTTTGAAAGATAAAAGCAGAATGCGACCATCTGTGCGCAGGCGCAATTCACAAGCTGGCTGGATTGCAATGCTGATTTTGGGCATTTTTTTCAGCAGCCCGGATAGCCAAGCGCAGATCAGGAAATACACTTCGCTTGGCTACCGTAGTTGCGGCACCGGACAGGGCAATTGCCATCAGAGTGATGGCGACTGGTGGAAAACCGATCCGCACTACAGCACGGTCAGCGATCTTAAGAGAAAAAGCCAGAAAGCGATGCAGATGGCGCAAGCCTACGGCATCCCGGCATCCGACTATTTGAAAGGCAGCACAGTTTGTGCTGAGTGCCACGGCGAAGTCATGAGCGGGCGCGAAAACCGCAACATCAACACCGGAGTGAGCTGCGAAAGCTGTCACGGACCATCTGGCCCGAAAGGCGTGGGCTACTTCGAAATTCACCAGGAAGGCACCAATCCGGGCGACCCGCTGGATACCAGTCGCAGTGGCTATCAAAAAGCTTTGCTGGTTGGTTTGCTGGAATTGCGCAATGTGAACGCCAGGGCGAAAATGTGCGTTGAATGCCACCGAATCAACGACAAAAAACTGTTGGAAGCCGGACACCCCAGCGGCGACGGATTCGACTACGTGAAAGGAATCCGCAACAACATTTCACGCCACTGGGATTATCCGATTCGCGCGGTCGATACCGATGAAAAACCTTACACGGATGCGCTGCAAGCCAAGCCGATTCCGCAGTTTACCAGCAAACCGCTTGTCCCGGCAGCTGCTCCGGCCGCGGCCATATCTGCTGATGTGTCCACCGATTTGCCGCCTCGTGCGAGTACACCGACACCACCAGCACCGAAGCAAGCAGTCCGCAGAGAAAGGACTGTCAGCAAGCCCGCGCGCGCAATGCCGGCCACGCCACCGTCAGCTCCGGTTGTTATTCGCGTCGATCCCGAGTTGCCGGCATGGCTGAATCCGAAAAGCACGGTGGTTATCAAGCCATTCGACCCTAAATTGAGCGAGAATGCACCGATCGACTCCATTCTCATCGAGATCAAAAAGTACATTGAATACGTTCACCAAACCATCAATCAGAAATGAATCACGTCATTGACGAAAAAGAGCGCGAGCGCCAGGATCAAATCGATGATCGCTGGAGTGCCCTGGGCAGACAGAGCGGCATCTTAAAAATTTACAAGCAATTGCCTGCCGAAGAGCTCAAAAAGTTCGATATTTTCCAGGGATTCGATGATCGCTTGCTTGAAAAAATGAGCCCGGATATTTCAGTAGCGGTGTGGGACAAGCAGAAGACGCTTTTCGAGGAAGGCTCATATATCGACCTTGCCTTTTACATCGTCAAGGGCCACATCAATGTTTATCTACAGAAACTGCAAAAGCAAAATTCCTTTGCGCAGCCCATTTTCGGCAACAAGCAGATTTTCAAAGTGAACGGCGCCAATGGCACCTCGTTCAGACAAAATCAGGACAAGACGGTTTTCGCATCGCGGGTCAATGAGCTCAAAAAACGTAGGGATCGCGTTTTCCTGACTTCGATGGATGTCGATTTGCCGTGGGGCGATGTGCTGAATTTGAGTGAAGGTGATATTTTTGGCGAAATCGGTGCTTCGATCGGCTGGCCGCAATCGGCCACCGCACAAACAACCTCCGAGTGCCTGCTTGTTCAGATCAGGCTGCCTGCGCTCGAAAAAATGAAACGCCGGTCGAAAGCCTTTAAAGCTCGGATCGACAAAATCTATATCGAACGCTCTCTGACCAGTCAGCTCAAAAGCTATCCATTCTTCCAGCAATGCTCGGATGAGGACCTCGAAGAATTGAAGGAACGCGTGGAGCTGCATTCCTTTCAAAGTGACGAGCTGATCGCCAAAGAAGGCGACGCTGCCAATGCCGTGTATCTGCTGCGTTCCGGCTTTGTCAAGCTGCTGCAAAAAGTCGGTGATGGTGAGATCGTCGTATACTATCTCTCCAAAGGCATGATGCTCGGGGATATCGAATTGCTATTGAAACAGGCGCGCTGGCTTTTCACAGCCATTTCGGTCGAAAATACCGAACTGGTCAAAATCACCCAGGCTGATTTCAAAAAAATCATCGAAGATTATCCAGATTTGCAAAGGCCGTTGTGGGATGCTTCCGCCCTGCGCGTCAAAGAGTCTGGCGCGAACAAAAGGAATATCGGCAAATCGGAGTTTATCGACACGGCGCTGGCATCCGGGCTGGTGGAGGGCAATAGCGTGCTGGTCATTGATCTCGACACTTGCACGCGCTGTGATGATTGTGTGCGAGGCTGTACAGATTCCCATGGCGGCGCGCCCAAATTTGTGCGCGAGGGAGAAAAATACAGCGATTTCCTGATCACCCGTGCCTGCTATCATTGCCAGGACCCGGTTTGCCTGATCGGTTGCCCCACAGGCGCCATTCGGCGTGCCGGCATAGGCGATGTCGTTGAAATCGACGATGAGCTTTGCATCGGTTGCAAGGTATGCTTCAACAATTGCCCCTACAATGCAATAACTATGGTGGAGCGCACAAATGGTAGCGGCAAGCTGGCGCGGATTGGTAAAAAAGGCGAAGAAAAAACGCTGGAACTGGCCAGCAAATGCGATTTGTGCCAGAGCACCGGCCATGAGCCGGCCTGCGTCAGCAACTGCCCGCATGGCTGCGCTGTGCGCATCAGTGATACGGAAGATTTTGCCCGCTTGCTGTTTCGCACTCAAAAAGATTCGCGCAGCCACAATGGGTTTCGCATACGAAAAGTGCTGCAATCGTTCCAGTGGCTGTATGTTTTCCTCGCGATTCTGGCTCTCAGCATTGTGACATATACTGTCAATGCCACCGTTTTCGAAATCAGCTCTGGCAATGTTTGGGGATTGAGCTACGGTACAGCCGCACTCGTTTTGATGATCGGAACTTCACTCTATGGCGTTCGCCGCAGGCTCGCGGGCGTGGCATCGCGGCTGCGTCTTGGGAGCGCGTTTCATTGGTTGCAGTTTCATCTCTACGGCGGTGCACTTTTTGCCGTCTTTGTGCTCATGCATACAGGCTTTAAAATACCGACCGGAGCATTGTATCAGTGGCTGTGGGCAATCTCAATGTGGGTGACCATCAGCGGATTCGCCGGAGTGCTCTTTCAAAAGTGGGTACCTACGATGCTCAGCTCTGCACTATCGGTGGAGGTGATCTACGAGCGCATTCCCGAACTGATTCGTGATATTCGCAAAAATGCTGACGAACTGGCAAAACAGTGCAGCGAGCCGATAAAAAATTTTTACTTGCGACACATCGCCAGCTCGCTCGGCAAACCAAAGCCAAGGCCGATTTACTTTGTCGACATTACCGGCGGCATCCAGCGCAGGCTCAAGCAGTTCGAATTTCTAAAGCGCGTGCTATCGGATGAAGAAAATCAGCGACTCGCCAAATTGGAGCTGTTGTACAAGTCGAAACTGGAAATGGATGCGCACTATACGCTGCAGAAGCTCCTGCGCTGGTGGTTGTATATTCATCTGCCGGCTTCGATTTTGCTGCTCGTGTTGGTGGCGATTCATTTGTATGCAGTTTTTTATTATTAGAGCGTGTGGCATGTCGCAGGTGGATTGAAATACCGAGGTAGGGCTGTCCCAAAACATCCATTATTAAGTCATTCCCACCAAAATGGGAATCGATAACGTACTGTTTTTTACAGGATCCCGCGTTCGTGGGAATGACAGTCCGTATGTTTTAGGACAGCTCCAATTTTCGTTTCATCAATGTGAATTTTGACGCACCGGCAATCGTTTCTCTCGTGATCTGTTACGCACTCTCATTCCTAACAGGACGGCACCATTGGCGAAGACGACCAAAAAGAAAAAGCAGTATACGCAACTCAACCTGCCTTTTAGCAGCCGGTATGTGAAACAGCTCTCACGGTTTGAAATGATCGTGTGGGGTTGTGTGCTGGCCGGGGCATTCCTGACCTATTTTTTCTTCGACGCGACCTTTCAAAAAAACAGCTTTATTGCTTCCGGAGAGCTATCATCGCCTCATGCCGGATTTGAAAAAAAATGCGAATCCTGCCATGACATCGGGCAAGGCGTTGAAGATGTGCTTTGCAGCAGTTGCCATGAAAAAACCAGCATTTTCACGGTTTATGATTTTGATGCGCATTATCTGTACAGATCGAACGACGCCAGCAGAGTCTTGCCAACTTCAATAAAACAGCATGAAAGCCATGAAATGCCATGCAGCTCATGTCACCTGGAGCACCGCGGAAAAAATGCTGATCTGCGTCTCGTATCCGATAAAAAGTGTCTGCCATGCCATGCATTCGGCTCGTTCAACAAAAAGCATCCCGAATTCGAATTTGCGCATAAAACGGTGCCGGACGATTCGACATTGTTGATGACACACATTCGTCACACAGGCTTTGTTTTGCAGGAAATTCATGGTGGCGCCACGCTGGATGCCATTTTTCAGACGCTTAAACTGGATGGCATGGACGACCAGCAAATCTTCGAGCAGGCTTGTTTGTTTTGTCACAATCCCGAACCGGACGGGCGCAATTTCAGCAACGTCAGTTTCGACAAACACTGCATGCAATGCCATGTCAAAGCGGATGCCAGCGTGCTCGGCTTGCCGCTGCTGAATCCGATGATGCCCAATATGCCGGGCGTCGAATCGATACGGCAAATGCAATTACGTGGCGGGGCGGGGCTGGCCTGGGCCTATGCCAGCAATCCCGGCCTGACACCAGTCGAAGGCAGTGAGGTTTCAAAGAGTCCGGTCTACCATAAAGATCCCTGGATCATGGAAAGTCTCAGCCAAATTCGGCAAAAACTCTATCCAGCAAGTGGGCTCTCCGACTTGCTTCAGAGCGCCGGAGAAGTAACTCCACAACGGATCGACACACTCTATAGCCACGCTATCGCAACCTTGCAGCAACAGACGAATGAGTTACAGGCGCGCCCGGAACTGCAAGGCGAAGTCGCCAAAATCAATCTTTATCTGCAAAAAGCCAGAGAGCAGTTGCAGAATCCGCTCGCAGTACGCAACCTGGAGAATTTTCAATTGCGTTCTGACCAGCCCTATGAGGGCATTCCCGAAAATATGAGAGCGGCATATCTGAAGCTGGTGCGAGATCTGACCGCGCCGGATAATCCCGAATGCCGCAAATGTCACCTGCTCAACTCTGCAACAATTGCGCGCGTGCAGGCTGACCAGGATGTTCTGATCCGGGCCGAATTCAACCATCGCGCACACATCATTCAGGAAAGATGCACCGATTGCCACACCAGAATTTCAATCGATGCGGCGAAAGTCAAGCTATCGATCGAGAATTTTACAAAATTCAAAACCAGTTTTGCCCGGGAGGCTATGCTGGACAGATCCGCCACCCAGAACATCCCCAGAATCGAGTCGTGTAAAAAGTGCCATTCGCCAGAAAAAGTTTCCAATAGTTGCACGACTTGTCACACATTCCACCCGAACAAATTGCATCGCGCCAGCTTCAAAATGCAGTAAATCGCTACTCAGTCACCCCGTGCTTATAAAAGCTTCTGGCATCAAAATTGTACGTACTGGCACGAACGGGCTTTCTACTTCAGTGAACACGATATTTGTTTGATACAGCAACACGATATGATCGACAGCAAAATATCACATTTTAAGATTTTGGAAAAGTTAGGCGAAGGTGGAATGGGGGAAATCTACCTTGCCGAAGACACTCTTCTAAACCGCAAGGTTGCGCTCAAGCAACTCCCGGCGCATTTAATCGAAAAGCAGGAATTGGTCATCCGGTTCAAACGCGAGGCACGTGCTGCAGCAGCGCTCAAGCATCCGAATATTGTGACGGTGTACGAGCTGTTTGAACATGAAAATCGTATCTTCATCGCGATGGAATATATTGAAGGTGCGAATTTGTATGAGTTCCGCAAGCAACGCACTATCACGATCAAGCAGGCGCTGGTCATCATCCTGCATATTTGCAAAGGTTTGCGCGTCGCCCATAAAAACGGCATCATCCATCGCGACATCAAGCCAGCCAATATCATGATTGACAAGGATGGCTGGGTGAAGCTGCTCGATTTCGGGCTGGCCAAACTGGTCGCCAATAAAACCATCACCCGTATCGGCTCAAAAATGGGCACTGTCCCCTATTTCTCGCCCGAGCAGCTCCGTGGTGAAGAAGCTGCGCCAGGCACCGACATCTTTTCGCTGGGTATTATTCTTTATGAGCTTATTGCAGGCCGCCGCCCATTTGAAGGCGACTCGGAAGAAAGCATCATCTACCATATTTTGCACAAAAAGCCTGAACGACTCGCCAAATTCAATCCGCAAGTCACGCCACGTTTGCAAAAAGTGGTCGACAAGGCTCTCAACAAGAATAGCAGGCGACGATACCAGAGCATCGGCCATTTTATGCATGATCTGGAGCGTGAACGGCGCTACTACTCGAAACTGCAGGAAGCCGCTGCCAGCACTGCGGCCAAAAACTCAGTGGCACGCAGCGTCTCGCTGTACCTGAAAGATATCGAGTACGAAATCAACCGTTTTGGCTTGTCCCGGCTGATATCGCGTTTAGGTTCCATGAATCAGTTGTTGCGCACAAAACTGATTTTACTTCGCCAAAAAACGGCATTGCCGGCCGGGCTGCTGGTCATTTTCGCAACGCTGAGCGGGACGTTCCTCATCTTGAAAGGTTCGCATCACGGAGAATCGAATGTCAGCATCATGCAGGCATCACCAATCAGAACGCTGGTCAACATTAAGGAAACACCGCGGCTGCTCAAAGCTTTTGAAGAATTCAGCCAGCGCGACCTGATTCGAACCGGTGAAAAAGCAAATCCAAAAGACTCAAATAGCTTTTACCTGTTTGTTTTTGACAGTCAGAGGGTTGCCGACGTGCTGATTCCCCAGGGCGACGACTTGTATTCGTTGTATTCAAAAAAGACACTGCAAAAATCGAAAAATCATTTGCCCGGCAAATACAGAATTTGGGTAAAAGATCTCAGCAAATCGAGGCACTGAAATGGATTCGTGCATGCCGGATGCTGTTTTGCAGGATCGCGCCGCCCTCATAGTGTATTAAATCAGGATGACTTGTGATGAAAAGGACTTCATCGATGAAAAAATTCAATATAGCTGTGAGCTTGCTGGCGATGCTTGCCTTGCAGGCGGGTGCGCCAGAAACTGGTTTTTCACAAGATAAAATTCCGGATGCTGTCGCTGAAATTTTTGACAACCGGTGTGCTTTTTCCGGGTGTCATGTTGCCAATTCACCGGATACCGATTTGGACTTAACCGAAAAAGCGGCTTTCGGCGCCCTGGTCAACCAAAAAAGTGTCGATCTTGAAGATATGTTCCTGGTGCAACCGGGAGATTACAAAAAGAGCTATCTTTTCTGGAAGCTCATGGGCATCGATGGCATCAAGGGCGATCGAATGCCACCGAAAGGCGATCAGCCATTATCCAAGAAACAGTTGCAGACGATCGCCAAATGGATCAAATCCCTGCCCAAAAGCACCAACATCCAGCCGCGTCAAAGGCAGACCAAGCCATCCTTCCCAGGGCTTTCCACCGGTAGCCTGCAAACAGCGCAGACCGTGAACACCGGCAGCTTTTCCTATCGAATCGCGCACCGCTGGATGGGTAGAATCGATGCCGGATTCGGTCAGTTTTTCGGCCTGGATGCCGGTGCCCACGTTCTAACCGAGTTCTCTTTTCCGTTGTCGGATCGCCTTAGTTTTACGGCTGGACGCTCCGGCTCGAATGCAACTTTTGTATTCAACGGCAAATGGAAAATTTTGCAGCAGGCCACTGCGCCGATTTCCATGGCGCTTGTAGCCGGTGTCGACTGGATCACGCTCAGGCAAATCAGCGATCCCAATAATCCGGCGCAGCTTCTCAGCCGTGCCAGCTCGCAGCGCTTTGCCTGGTACGGCCAGTTGGCCATTGAGAGGCAGCTCTCCAGAAAGCTGGCTGTGTTGTTCAATCCGGGCCTGCTGCTGAATGGCAACGTGACGCTTGCCAACGAAGATGCGGTTGTCTGTCTCGCTTTTGCCGGAAAATTCAATTTAAGTCGGCGTGTTTCGGTCTTTTTCGAGATGGCGCCGGTAGTGGCAGGATCGAATACTGTGTTGCCGGTCGGCGGAACCGCGATCAAAATTGGCCAGCCGCGCATTTATGACGCCTTCACTTTTGGGCTTGAACACAGTATCGGCGGGCATGTGTTTCACCTCTATGCGACCAATTCACTCGGGCTGACACCGAGCCAGGTGATGAGTGGCGGCAATTTGGATTTTCTGAACGGTGGATTGCGACTGGGATTCAATATCTATCGCGCCATGCGTCTCGGCTGGTGAGCAGGCCGAGACGCGAAAAACAGCCACCATCACGCAAACGACGCCGAGTAGAACCAGACCACTCATCCGCCTGCATGTGCAAAATCATATTGCGATGAGTGGATCTGTACTGCTTTGGCGAAGATTCGTTATTCAGCAATCGGAATGGGATCGCCGAAACCAAGCTGCTTCAATCTTTCCATTTGTGTGGCCGCATCGCCGACAACGAGATAAATCATTTTGTTCGGATCGACATATTTTTTTGCCAGGTCTTTGATACGATTGACCGTCATGGACTTGACGATGGCTTCCCGCTGCTTGACATAATCGTACCGCCAACCATAAGCGCTGATGTTTTCCAACATATTCAGCTTTGAAGCATGGGTTTCAAATGCCCTGGCATTGCTTTTTAGCTGAAAGCTTTTGGTGGTTTGCAAATCGGTTTCGCTGAAACCATCAGCATAATTCTGCAAAATATCTTTCACGAGCTGCGCAGCTTCAAGGGTGACGTTCGATCTGACAGCGCTCGAAATCGTAAACGGGCCGCGAATACCGGTTCCACTGAAAAATGAGCCGATGCCATAAGTATAGCCCTTGCCTTCCCGCAATTCCTGCGTCAGCTGCGAAGCAAAGCCGCCACCGCCAAGAATGTAGTTCATGACCGTAGCCGGAAAATAGTCATCATCGGTTTCAGCCAGTGCCGGATAACCAAAACGAAATACGGACTGCTTGGCGCCTGGCACATCGTAAAAATAGACTTTCGAAGTGGCGGGCGCGGCAGCAATTTTGTAGCTCGGAAATGTGACTGTTTTTTTCTGCCAACTTGTTTCGATTGTACCAAGCGATTGCAGCACCTGGTTTTTGGAAACGGCGCCAACAATGTGAAAATTGGTGATCGAAGGTGAAAAGTTCGCTGCATAATAGGCACGCAGGTCATCGAGCGCTATTTTCCCCACGGATGCCAAATTGCCAAGTGTGTTGTTCGAAAGGATGTGCTCTTTGCCGTAAATCAACCCATTGTAAGCATTGGTCGCGATGCTGTTGGGATTGGCCCGCTGCTGTTTGATCCGGCTGATAGTGCTCTGTTTGCTCAGTGCAAACTCCTTCTCGTCCCAGCGTGGTTGAAGCAGGATTTCCTCGACCAGCGCCATGGTTTTGAGATAGTTGCGCGCCAATGTGTTGCCGGAGATTTCCATGGTCTCGCGGTTGGCAGAAACATCGATAGTTGCGCCAAGCTCTTCGATGGCTTCTTCCAATTCCTGGGGCGTTTTTTGGGCGGTGCCTTTCATCAACAGCTCAGCCACCAGGTTTGCGACACCGACTTTTCCGGGCTGATCCAAAAGCAGGCCGCCCTTCAGTACAAAATTAAACCGCACCAGCGGTACTTCGCGATTTTCGATACCATAGATTTTCAGGCCGTTCGCCAACTGTGCCTGCCACACCTCCGGAATTTTCGCATCAGGGCTCTCGCCGTATGGCGGTTCAACAGTGCGATCAAAACTCGATGGTGTTCTTTCATAAGTCGCCTGCTGGCTTGGGTCGAACGCTTCTTCGACCCCCTGCACAATTTGCTCTTCCACGATCTCCGCTTTTTGCGATCCATGCAGAACGAGATGAGCCTGGCCTTTTGGCACGAAGCTGGTCGCGACAAAATGCTTGCCCTTGAGATACTGGTTGTAGACGCGCATCACATCTTCTTTGCTAACCGCCAGGATATTCTTGACGTCCTGGTTGATAAAACCGGGATCACCTGCAAAAATATTATATTGTGCGAGCTGAAAAGCTTTCCCCAACACACTCGAGAGCCGGTTATAGTAGGCGGTTTCCTGGCCTGCTTTTATGCGAGCGAGGTCTTTTTCTGAAAAACCATCCTTTTCAAACCTGGTAAACGCTGCGTCGATTGCCGCTTTCACATCATTCAGATCGATCCCTTCGAATGCCCGAATCCGCAAAATGTATTCACCCGCAAGTTCCGAGTTGCGGTCAAACATGCTGACATTTGAAGTCAACTGCTTTTCTTCGACCAGCACTTTGTAGAATGGCGCTTTCTTGCCCTGCGACAAGAGCTGCGCCAGCACAGCCAACGGGTAAGAATCGGGATGGTATTGCGGCACGCCGGGCCAAGTGATCGTCAGCTCCGGCAGGCGCGCAAAGTTATCTTCATGATAAAGCATCTTGGTTTCCGTCAGCACAGCCGGCCGTTTTTCGAGCGGCAGCACATCTTCGCCGCGCGGAATTTCAGCGAAATATTTCTCGACCCAATCTTTAGCTTGGGCCGTGTCAAAATCACCAGCGACGACCAGGGTAACATTGTTGGGCACATACCACCGTCTGTAAAAGTCTTTGACATCTTGCAGCGTCGCGTTCTGCAAGTCTTTCAGCGAGCCGATCACTTGCCAATTATACGGATGGTTTTGAGGGTAGAGATTCTTGTCAATGACATAGGATGTGTGGCCATACGGATTGTTATCGTAGCTCTGGCGCTTTTCATTTTTAACCACCTGCTTTTCCTTTGCCAGCACCGGCTCGGTCACGGTGTTGATAAAGAATCCGAGTTTGTCTGCTTCCGCCCAGAGCATTTTTTCCAACGCATCATTGGGTACGGTCTGAAAATAATTGGTACGGTCACGGCTGGTTGAACCATTGGCGCCGGAGCCACCGATGCGTGCGCTCAGCTTGTCCAGCCCACCTTTACCCAAATTTTCCGATTCGAGAAACAGAAGGTGCTCGAACAGGTGTGCGAATCCTGTGCGGCCCGCTTTTTCCCGCGCGGAACCAACATGACTGGTTAGGGCCACTGCGACCACCGGATCCGACCGGTCGATATGAAAAACAACCTGCAGTCCATTGCTTAAAGTGAACCTCTCGAATTGAACTGAAAAATCGGTTTGGCTAAAGAGCGGATTTGAGCAGACAATAAAAGCAAAAATAACATAGCCTGCTTTCATTGCAACGGCATGCATCCTGTTCATTTTCAAGGGCCTTTCTGATTGGTATTAAACTCCGTTCGGAAGTATAGATATGAGACCTGTGTGCCTACTTTGGCGTTGAAAGATTTGTTGCACAAATTCTCAGTAAGCCATTTTATAAGAGACATCGACAATCCGCTATCGATTTGGCAACTGTTTACGGAATTCATCAAGATAAAGGCCGATACTGTCCATCGGAACCGGGACAAAGCCGAGCTTTAAGGCTGGTGAGTTTTGATTCAGACGAAAATCTCCGTTTGCGGCGTCCGAAAACCCCGGATCGCCTTCGATAAGTTGATTACCCGTCAGCCTGGCGACAAATTCCGTATCCGTGCGCGTAAAGACCATTCCCGTGAGTGCGTCCTTAACATCTGGCCCCCGCCAGTAACACAGGATGGAATCGGCGATCACGTTGTTTTCCATCTTCAGCAAATCGACGTCGACACCGTCTTCGATATCCAGCCACTTCTGACTCATGGAGATATTCCGGAAGACTCGGTTGTTTTTCGGGACGGCGGGCTCGTCGTCATAATAGCTGAGAAGTTCAGGGTAGCGCTCACTGTAAGGCGGCCGGTCGTAGTTGACCGCCCGCATGCTGTCGGTGAGCACATTGTAGGTGCCATCGAAGTAATATTTGGCCCATGTTGTGCCGCGCGCATCGATGTGCACCGAGGCTTCACAGTCAACAAAAATGTTGTTTTCAACCAGGTTATCCCGACCACCACCGATAAACATCGCCCGCCCGGCACGGTAAAAGATGTTGCCATAGACTGTCGTGCCGCTCATAAAATCGTCCAGATAAACGCCCATGACACCAAACAGGCCGGGGCCATGCAAATCATGAAAGTAGTTGAAACGGATTTTGTTGCCACGCCAGGTGTAATTCCTGCCGGTATGAATCGCACCGGCATCGCCGGTTTCCTGAACAATGTTAAAAATCTCGTTATATTCGATGGAATGTTCGTTACCGCCGAAATAGATCGCTTCGTGCGGTGCATCGTGAATGCGGTTGTGACTTGCGATGTTCCCCACTCCGCGTATTTGCACAGCATGTCTATAGGTCAAATTGACCCGGCTGAAACGGTAAATGTGATTGTTGGTCGCATAGTGGCGTCCGGGAGAAAGCGTCATACGATCTCCGCCGTCAAGCCGGATGCCACCGTCTCCGGTGTCATAGATATCGCAACTGAGTACACCGTTGTCGTTGCCGCCTTGCACAATAACGCCCACATTACCGATGTTTCGAATGGTGCAGCCTGCGATCCGGTTGTGCCTGCCACCATTGATTACAATGCCGTTGCCGCGTGATCCTTCGAAAATCATACCTTCTATCGACAAATAGGAAGCGTCATCGAGCACCAGCATGGACTGATCGAGCAGGGAAACAAAGACATCGCCAGACGCAATGGCTTGTGGGGGCCAGAAGTACAGAATCCCTGTGCTGCGGTCCAGATAGTACTCGCCGGGCATGTCCAGCTCTTCCAGAATATTAAGAAAATAGAAGCGTTGTTCCTTTGTGTATCCATATTTGTAGTGTGGTTCAACGGGATAAATTGTGTGGCTCGACGTGTCGATACGGGCTGCTCGAATTTGCGCATCAGCCCAATCCCAAGTCCAATAACCGCGCATCCAAATCTCTTGCAGCGCCCCCCAACGGCTGGGTCGTTCGCCGGGATAGGTAAAGCGGCCGTAGTGCCGTCCTCGCGGAATGCCGTCCTTTGGCGTGTGGGTAACGCCTTTATGAAACAACTTCTCGCCGGATTGTGGTACATCTACGATGTTTAACCAGCCGGTGTTAGGATAACGCGCCAGAGTCATCGCCCGCCCGTTAAAGAACAGCTCCAATGGCGCCGGTTGCAGCGGCAGTCCCATTCCGACGGTTTTTAACTCGCCAAAATCCCGGATACCCTGATCCCGCAGGTCCACCTGCATCACATGGTCCCTTGCAGATGAGCTCAGCCTGGCGAGAATAGGCGGATCGGTTACCGGCTTGAAGCCGGAAATTTGCTTGCCGCCGACCAAACGCACAACCTCGCCCGGGAATGCCCGCCAGCGAACCAGCCTGCCTTCCTGACCGGAGTCTTCTTTACCGAGAACGAAGCTTTCGGAGAACGGATAGGTTCCGCCGCGAATCCAAACGGTGAGGCCCGAATGTGGAAGTTTCTGCAGCCGCGTAAAGTCACGTACTGCTTGCCGTGCCCGCTGCAAGGTGAGGAAGGGGCCATCACTTGCCGCCGGATTGGGTTGGTCCAGCTTGCCTGACCATGCATCACTGCCAGACGGTGAGACGTAAAAGGCAAACTCGGACGATTGCCCGGTGACACAGCTATGCGTAAGCACCAACCAGGATAAGCAAAAAAGCGCTATTTTTTTCATTTGTAAGTCCCAACGCGGACGAGCCGCAGCCAAAATTTCCCGCGAAGGCACAAAGACTCCAGGAAAAAATTATGTGTCCTCGCGCCTTCGTGGTGAAGTCATTCTTGCCCCCAAATGGCAGGTTTTGAGCATTCAAGGTCTGCCATTGCTAATTGTTTAGTTGTGAATGCATTCGAATTTACTCATTGCTATAATCCAAAACCTCAAATTCAGGCAAAGCATCCTGATTAAGGATTTTCAGTTTGAGCCTTCTGTTCGCTTTCACAATTTCAACCAACCACGACTGGTCAGCATTTTGAATAGATATTTCCGGCTGTGCCGCATCCAGCATCATCGGGACACCAGCCATGATAATAAGGGCGTCTTTGGTTATATTCGTTGTGCCAACATCCACATACTTAAACACACCAAGCGAATCCGGCAAAGGCAATTTATTGCTTTTGACCTCCACGCCAGGACTACCGGCAACCACTGCATAAAACTTTGCATGTGGACGCGCAATCGTGAAGCTGTTTAGCTCGCTATCGCACTGGGCGTTTTTGTCCCGGTTTTCTACAAACCAACGCGCTGCAAAAGAAGACGGTTGTTCAGATTTTGTCGCTTTGTCCAACACGATCAAGGCCGGCAAATCAGGAAAGACCAGCGTCGTTCGTGTCACTGATTTCACATCTTCATTCACCAGCTTGTAGGCGGGCGTTGCGTCACTGACCCAATAAGTGTAACCTGCGCGCTCGCCTGACCTGAGAATTTTTGCCGAGGCTTTGCTTTCATTGGTGCCTTCTTCGCCATGGTGGTATTGATGCCCTTCACCGTCAATCGTGAGCGTGTTATGCGCAAGAGAGGTGCGCAAAAGCCAGCCTGGCAACATGCGATTGTAGGTTGGGCGATACTGGTCCGCTAACAAGACTTCACCAGAATACTTCAAAATAATGGAATTCCGGTCGGCATGCTCATGGTTTGATGGGCCACCACTGCGCATCGCCACCACGAGATCGTCCATTTCGTAGCCTGTGCGCGTGATGATCCAGTCAAGAGGCAGATGCTTAAAGTAGTCTTTTGTCGAAGGCGGCGTTGGTTGAATGGTTGCATCATAGTGCACCAAAGCAAGCAGGTCATGGTGCGGTGCATAATTTTGCGCCATATACTGCGCTAAGCCGTCCCGCGATTTACGTGCAATCCAGAAACCGACAGCCGAATTCAGACTGTAGCCGGCGTCGCCAAAATTCACACTGCCGGCTGGCTCCAGGTGGTATGGCATGAGCATCGCGAGATTGTAGTCCACCATGCCCTGGTAATTTGCCGCATCAAACAGGTCGAGACCTTCCTTGCGATTCACAACTTCCAAAAAATAAATGAGATAGGTCATGGAATAGTTCAGGTAGGCAACCCCTTCATCGTAACTGCCATCCGATTCGATCAGGTCGACGAAACGAGCGTAGCTGTCCAGAAGCATTTCACGCCAGTCGTCAACGCGATCATCTTTTCCCATGAGCGTGTACATGCCCAGCGCCATGCCGCCGGAAATCACCGCCCGGAAATTATTGTGGCCAAGAATATAGGGCCAGCGACTCATGTCCGGGACGTCGACATTCCAGGGCTGATCCGGTGCAAAGCTCCAGCCTTTTACGGTTTCGGGGTAGCGCATGCCGTAAAGCGCGCGGTAGCAGGGAACCATCCCCTTCTCCGCGATCTGGCGAAGCACTTCGGCTCGTTCTTCTGCCGACAAAAGGTCATAAATCCAGTCATAGCCGAGTGACATCCAGGCAGTCAAACGACCAGCTTGCAGAAAGCCTACTGTATGTTTGCCATTTTCGAGGAAGAAATCCCAGCGTTTTAGCTTGAGCGTTTCCAGCATGCCCTGGCGCGCCAATTGTCCATGTTTCTTGTCACCGGTCACTGCATAAATAAACGCTTCCCGCAAAAAATTCTTATCCTTCTCGTAATCCGCTTCCAGCAAGGACTTCCAATATTCTTTAAACATTGGCAGCCTGGTATTTTCAACGATGCGGGGGATGTCAGCTTGTGAGAACAGCAGATTGTGCGGAAACGCCTCGGGATTTTCTCTGGCATAGTTCGAGCTGGGCCATTGCAGCAAAACAAGCAACAGCAGAGCGGAACGGCTTATCATTTTGGCAAAAGAAAACAAACGAGAAAGTATCATAACACTCCTTCAATCAGTTTTATAAAATGTGATAACTCTTCTGCCCCCTACACTTTGATAAAAATGCTCTTTCGATATAGAATGGTCATGACGCCCAGCCAAAGCAAAATGTACAGGAGCGCAAATGCCAGCGAACCGTTCATTTGGCCGAACAAAGGCACGCAAACAGACTGGTAAAACCATTGTTTCAGACTCACATTATCCGCATTGACCTTGATCAAAAGAGTGAGCCTGGTAACAATTCCGGCAAGCACGTACAGTGCAATCGCGTTCATGCCAAAAATCACAAAAGGCTTTGTCCACCACGTATATGCTTTGATGTCGATCAGGTAATAGCACACGGCCAGAAACATCAGCGCCATACCGCCCATAAAAACCACGTAGGAAGGCGACCAGAGCGGCTTGTTGATCGGGAAGCCGTAGTCCATCAGTGCACCGAGGAGCAAGCCAAGCACACCCGCTGCAAACATGCCCAGAGCGATTGTATTGTGGGATTTGCCGGATTTGAGCCAGTAGCCGGTGAAAATGCCGATCAGTATAGTGGCAATCGCGGGAATGGTGCTCAATATGCCTTCCGGATCGTAGTCAAAATAGGTGCCGACTTGCCAGGTGTGTCCATGCAGAATCAGGGTATCCACATATGCGGCGAGATTAATGTCTTTGGTGAGCGAACCGATGTGCTTCACCACGGCGCCGTTCTCAATCACTGGCACCGGCACCAGCTTCATGATCAGCCAATAAAAGGCCAGCAAGCCAATGGTCCAAATGGCTTGTCCGCGCAGTTTGAAATGCAGCGCAATCATCGCAGCGAAGAAATAGACGACAGCGATGCGTTGTAAAACCCCCATGATACGAACCTTTGCCAGGGTATCGGCAAACCAATTGTACCCGGCCGGTATGTTCACAGGTATCACTTGCAGGAAAAGCCCCAGGCCGAACAGGATAAGTGTGCGCCGGATTATTTTGGTATACAAGCTTTTGGGGATTGGTTCGCCCTGCAAATATTTGCCAAACGAAAAAGCGATCGCGACACCGACGATGAACAGGAAAAACGGGAAAATGAAATCCGTGGGTGTCCAGCCATGCCATTCAGCATGCCGGAGCGGCGCGTATACATGAGACCAACTGCCCGGATTGTTCACCAAAATCATGCCGGCTATCGTGATGCCCCGAAAGACATCGAGGGATAGCAACCTGTTTTTCGGTAATGTCTGCATAACCTTGCCTCCGCAAAAGAATGACCTCTGTCGGATCCTTCCGTTTGAAGTCGATCCCTATCCTGATCGGCAACCTGCTGGATTATCATTTACAGAATTCTATGGGGCCAGCAAGCCATAGCTTCTTTACCATTGCCACCTGCTGCTGCTTCAACGCTGCCGGATCAACTGCTGTGCTTCAGAGCAAAATGGACAGCCCTGATACAAAAATTAAAAGATAGTTTTTGAAAGCACACTGCACTTTTCTGTCGACATTCATCGCATCAGGATTTCAATCTGGAGCCACAAAAATTTTTACGACAGTTTGCACGAATCCATTCCAGCAACGCCACCGCCCCTGGAATTGACTTGCCTGGTTGTGGCCACAAACAGATACATTCATCCACCCTGTCGGACGTTGATAGCTATGGCATTCTACTTCGATGCAACGCGTATCGAGGCGCAGGCCAGTGCGCAGGGCTTTCAGCGCGCTCTCCTTTGCACTCCAAATCAGCGTTGCAAGCAAGGCCTGGTCTCCTACAGAGGCTGCCTGCACAGAAGTCATTTCCGCAGCCGTGAAAAAATCGGCAATAAATGCCGGGCTTCGTGGCTCGATTTTTTCGAGATCACAGCCGATAGCGTGATTTTGAGAAGCGGCACAACAGAATCCGATTCCATTGCTGTGGCTAATCGAAATCGTAACCGGAGCTGGCTGATCGCGCAGAAAGACTTGCGGCGCACCGTCTGAAGCCGCCAGAATTTCGATTTCTGACAAAACGGTCGGCATACCAACGCCGGACAGATTTATCTGCACAAGGTCATCACACCGCACGGCTCGCTGACTCCAATCCATACCGGAGTTCCCTTCATGGCCAGAAAGGGACTGTTCCAACATTGCTGTCTCTTGCAAATAAGCGGCAGCAACGTGCTTCCCTGTCCACCGCCCAAGAAGCCAGTCAGCCCGGCGCTTGGGAATGCGCAAAGCATCTTTAAGTGTTCGTTCCCTGGTGCCTAACCAATCTTCGTTGTCCGGTATGTCGCCGAGGGTTTGGGTCAGCCAGTAAATCATGGTTCAGGTTCGAAATCGAGGTTTTTGAACATGTGTGCATGGGCCTGCGCGCCAATCCGGCCTGGCCATCACTGCAATCGTGCATGTATCCGTGCCGCGTTCGGCGATTGAATTTTCTGATCGGTGAAATCAGCCATTTCACCGATTCTGCAGCATTGACTATCGCCATGCACACATGTTCATCTCTTTCCGTTTGGCTATTGCGTTGATTGGTATGAGCCTGTCTTATTCGCAGGCTCACTTTGATTACGCTACATCATATCGACAAATAGCGATAAATAGATATTCCTTCCAGGTGCAAAAATCGCTCGCGACTGCCCAGCTAATGGCCTGTTCAGATGTTCGTAATATGCTTCATCGAACAGATTTTTAACACCGGCAGTGGCACCCAGATTTCGCAGAACTTGATAGGTTATCGCGAAATCCACCACTGAAAAGGATGGCGTTTTTGTTTCACCAAAAGCAGTTGAAATGCGCTCCTGTTTCAAAACATGCCGAAAAGCAATGGTCGGCCGCAGCTTGGTATCGAGGTAGCTTCCTGAGAGAGCATAGCGAACATCCAGAGCCGCAATTTCCGGCAAAGGCTCGTTTCTCACCCTGTCCTGTCCGTATGTATAAGCCACGCTCAGGCTCTGTTTGTGTCCGGTAAACAACCTTTGTGCCCAGGTAATCTCGAAACCACGCATCAAAGCGTCTTTGATGTTGAGGTAGCGTCGGACACCTGGACTGGAAGGCATTGTTGGGATTAGATTGGGATCGATTTCTGAAGAAATGTAGTCCTGCAGGAATGATGCGAAAACACCTATATCGAGAGACATTCCCGCGGACTTGTATCCCAAAGTGAGGTCGATCTGGTTGTTGATTTCGGGATTCAAAGCCGGGTTGCCCAGCATGTCATAGGGATCCACACCCACAGGGTACGAGTTAATGTAGCGCTCAGTAATGCTACCGCTGCGTTGTGCACGACCCAGCCATACACCGGCAGACAGCCCGTTTGAAAAATCCTTCAGCCCCCCGATGCTGATATTCGGGTTGATTTGGGTTTTGGAAGTTTCCGGATTATTCGACAGGAACTTGTCGTTCACATCATTTGCACTGGCGTGATTGTACTCCAGGCGACCGGAAAGAATGAGACGAAAGGCTGTAAAAGAATGATGATATTCTCCAAAAACACTCGCCCTGGCGACCTGTCCGTCATTCCAGACATCGTCGTAAACTGTTTTCCCCGCCATTGGCCCCATCAAAAATGCCCTGGTTCTCTCACCGTTAGCACGTTCAATCCTCAAATCGAGACCTGTATAAAGTCTGCCTTGCTCGAATGCCCAGATGCCTTCGCTACGCCCGCCATAGTTGAATGTGTTGGCATCGGTTTCGGCATCGACCATTCTGGGCACGAGATTTTTGCCCAAATTATCCATTAAATGATTAACACGCGTCGCAAAGAGGACTGTATCCCAGGACTTCAGATGTTTGCGATTCACGCTAAGGGTGTGTTTTGCACTCAACAGCCAGGTTTTATCGGAACGCAGGTCCATCGGCAGCGCAGCAAAATCGGTATCTTTAGCATTGTTATATGTAACCGATAGTGACAATTGCTGCTTCTCGGATAGTCGCCACCCCAAATTCATGCCGATGCTGGCGCGCTGAAAAGCAGACGGGATGCTGATCGCCTCTCCGTCTTCGTAATCGCTACCTTTGGATAATGAGCCAAAAAGTCCGAAATCATAGTTCGCACTTTGCATGCCGAGCACGCCTTCGGTGCGATAAATCCCGCCATTGCTTTCTGTGCTGCTGGATAATCTGCTATAAACAGTATGCCCTTGCGAGAATCGCGTCGGTACAGATTTGAAGTTAATCGTCCCGCCAAATGATGTTCCATAACGAAAAGAATGTGGGCCTTTGAAAATTTCGATCTGCTCCATCATGTTGGGCGCAACCTGGCTTGCCGGAGGATCCATGCGGTTGGGACATGCTGCGGAGGAGGTCTGCACGCCGTCGATGACCAGGTTTATCTGGTCGAATTTAAAACCGCGCAAAACCGGATCAAAGCCATAGCTCCCACTTTTGCGGATACTGCTAATCATCGGGATTTGATTCAAGACGGCGCCGGCGTCATGGGATAACTTGTCCTGGACGTTTAGACTGAGTTCCTCAACTTCGGTCATTTTAGATCGCATCGCAAAAACAGTGATCGGCTGGAAGCTCAACACTTCCTGCTCTTTATAGATGACTGCTGCCCTAAAAGCATGACGTACCTGCTCGGCGGTCAAAGCCCATGTGCCATAGCTGATATGTGACAAAAACAGCGTATCGGTGTCAGTGTATTTAAGACGAATTACACCTTGAGCATCCGAGACGCCCTGCTGCGATTTGTAGTGGTAATGAGCTCCCACTATGGGGATTTTTGTTGTCGTATCAAGCAGTTGAACGGAGGCTTTCTCTTCCTGTGCCAGACTATGCCCGGCGAATAGCAGCAACACCCCCGCGAAAAAGGAAAGTATACGATTCCTTGTCATTCTATATACCTTTTTGTTGAAAGTTAGTATGAGCTAATTAAGCTTCAAAAGAATATGAGCGTGATATCAACAATAAGGCTTAGGCGGCGGTGTGGTTGTATCTGGAATATGTTTGTTGGTGAAAAATGAAAAATAATAAAAATGTTGGCTATCTTTTGAAGTATGGCTGAAATGCAGGTTCTCTTCTTCGAGAATAGCAGGAGCATTCTCTTTGAATTCAATCCTGGGATTGGGAGCATGATCGTGGGGGGGATTTTCCTCATTCGCTTCCTGCAGCCGATCATTCAAATAGCATTTACCATGACAATCGAGCTCAGGTTTATCTTTGTTGATACACAGATTTTCCACAATGTAGTCTCGATTCAACGCATATTCTATATAGGGCGATACCGATTTCAGTATCCCAAAAAGATAAAGCGCCAATAAAAATATGCTCACGAATTTTTTCATTGTGTTACCTGGTGTGTATCACAAAAAACATTTATTGCAGAAGACATACCGAATCCTACCCTGCAATTTCCTGCAAAGGCTTCAACAGTTCCGCGTCGATTGCGCCCGGCATTTCCATCGTTCGATAGCCGTGCAGAGACAGGTAGGCGTTGCCCTTTTCGTCCACCACCTGCGCGTCGAAATCGCTGTTTTTGCCGGCGCTCACAATTGCGTGCAACCTGCCGTTCGGCTTTTTCGGCGCATTGTGAAACGCCACCCGCTCAATGCGGAACGGCAGGCCCATCTTCGCCGTGCTGCTCATTTCCATAATGCCTGCCGTCTGGAAGCACAATTCGATCAGGCGCGGATGCACGTACAGCGGCAGGCTGTCCGGCTCATGGTTGGCTGGCAACTTTTCCGCAAACAAACCGACCATTTGCTCACCGTCACGCCATGATTTTTCCAGCACCTGGTAGGCCGGGCCGTGAAAATAGAGTCGATAAATGTCGTCGCTAATGACAACCTTGCCATCGGGTTTTGCCGGGGCTGCCGATTTAAAAGCCTCAGGTGAAGCGGTTGTCAAGCGCACCTGCCCGCTGAAATGGAGGGTCACTTCCGGCTCATCCCTGCCATGCAGCGTACGCGATCCGATCAACCGGCAGTCGGCGATGATGTCATCGCTGTCCGCGGTGCTGCCAGGTGTGGATTTCTTATTCCCCTCCTTGGAGGGGGTAGGGGTGGGTTCCTGGCTAAAATGAACGTGGACGGTAACGGCGCGCGGCTCATCTCGATAAAATTTGAACGGTGCGTGGAAATCGACATTTTCGATGGCGGCAATGTGCATACTCGGGAACAGCAGCCTGGCCACCGAAGCCAGCGCTTCCAGGCCCATAACGCCCGGCAACACCGCTGTGCCGCCGATACGGTGGTTATACAGGAACGGCTGCTGTTGCGGATCGAGGGTGGCTTCAACAGTCAAGCCGCTGTGCAGCCCCATACCGACAATTTTTCCCACCATCACGCCGGGGGCTTCGAGCTTGCCATCGAGCGTACCATTTTCACTGACTTGCAGGCCCCCGGTGGCGTCGAATTCCTGGGTCAGGATACCCAGGCTGCCCGCGACCACCAACTCGCCTGTGTAGCCCGCGGTCAACTCATTGCGTATAATCGGAATACCGATGTCCGGCGGCAGCATATCGATGCCGGCCGCATTCATGATCGCCGGAATCGAGCCGCGCGCCGCCATGCCGATATCAGCCCAGGCCGTCCAGTCGATGGCGATACCGAGGGTATCCCGGCGACTTCTGCGGAAATGCGAGATGCTTTTGCACAGGAAGTCGTTGGCCGCACTGTAGTCGCTCTGACCGGCATTGCCGAAGCGTCCGGCAATCGAGCTGAACACCACTGCTGCGCCCAAAGGCATATCGCCAATCGCCGAAAGCAGGTTGTGCCAGCCTTCGGTCTTCACATCGAAAACCAGGTTGAACTCGTCAGGACTTTTGTCGGGCAGCGAACGGCTGATTTCCAGGCCGCCTGCGTGCAGGAGCGCATCGATGCGGCCGCTGTTTTTACGTACTTCGGCAATCGCTTTCGCCACCGCCTTGTGATCGAGGAGATTGACACAATAGTAGTGTGCCGTGCCGCCTGCTGCCTGCACCGCATCGATGGCCGCCTGTGCCGATGCCATGCGTTCCAGCGTCGCCATTTCCTTTTCGACCATCACCGGTGTGACGCGCGCGTTGCTCGCTTTCAAACGCTCAAAAATGTCACGCTTGAGGTTTTCCCTGTCGGTACTGAATCTCGTGAGATCGGCATTTTGGGGATCGGGCTTGGGCGCAAGATCGAGCAGGTAGAATGTCCCACCCGACGCCGCAGCCAGATCAGCCGTAATCGCCGAGGTGATGCTCCCCGCCGCACCAGTGATCACGAATACTGCATCTTTATCAAACTTGATACCGTTTTCGCCTTCCGGCAGCGGCTTTTCCAGCAGGCCAATGGTCCAGCGCCCACCGTTCTGATAACCGATTTCGATAGCGCCCGGGTCTTTCAGGGTTTCGTCGATCAACAGATCAGCAAAGGCAGCGGTTTTGCGTGCCCGTTCGAAATCAACAACTTTAACCAAGGCATCAGCTTTTTCGCGTTTGAAGGCTTTGGTGAAGCCGCACACTGCGCCACCAAGCGGCGCCAGCGCACCGGCGTCGTCATAGCCATGCTTGCCACCCAGCCTAGTCGCTGAAACGAGAAATGTACCAGCCTTGCCGACGTGATTGTAGAGTGTGCGCATGGTTGTGTAAAGCAGTTTCACACGCACCCGTGCGGCCTCGCGAAAACCGGTCTGGCCAAGATCGGTGATTTCACCTTCTTCGTCGAGCGCAGGCAGCCAATAAACACCATGAATCGGGCCTTCAGCGAGCCAGCCGTCAAGTTGCTCGACCAGTGCTTCGGCATCCGGGGCATCATCAAGCACCAAGGTCTGCACACCGCGTTTTTCCAGCCGCGTCAGCAGCGCTCTGCCAACGCCGCCTTTGTCCGGCATGACAACAACTCTGGCCTGCGCATCCAAGGCTACGCCAGTCTCCTTGCAAAGATCAAGCGCTGGCCGCAAGAATGGTGTCGGCACCCGTCGGGGGATCTTAAGGGCAGAGGCAGTGGCTGCTTGATTAGAAACTGCTGCTGCCGGTGCGGCTGCGACTGTTTGCAAATCCGGGCGTTTGTCGTACACGAATTGAATCACGCTTTCGATGGTCGGGAAGTCGCGCAGTTGCAGGTTGTCATCGCGAGGGATGTCATAGGCTGCCCGCACAGCCGCGAAGGTCTCTGCCTGTTTGACCGTGTCGATCCCGAGGTCGGCCTCCAGATCAAGCTCCAAATCCAGCATGTCCGGCGGATAGCCGGTTTTCTCAGCAATCACCTCCAGCACTTTTTCTTTCACGCCGTCTGTTTCAGTGGCGGTGGCAGGGGCAGCAGCTTGCTCCTGTGCGGCTGCGACTGTTTGCAAATCCGGGCGTTTGTCGTACACGAATTGAATCACGCTTTCGATGGTCGGGAAGTCGCGCAGTTGCAGGTTGTCATCGCGAGGGATATCATAGGCTGCCCGCACAGCCGCGAAGGTCTCTGCCTGTTTGACCGTGTCAATGCCGAGATCGGCTTCGAGATCAAGCTCCAAATCCAGCATGTCCGGCGGATAGCCGGTTTTCTCAGCAATCACCTCCAGCACTTTTTCTTTCACGCCGTCTGTTTCAGTGGCGGTGGCAGGGGCAGCAGCTTGCTCCTGTGCGGCTGCGACTGTTTGCAAATCCGGGCGTTTGTCGTACACGAATTGAATCACGCTTTCGATGGTCGGGAAGTCGCGCAGTTGCAGGTTGTCATCGCGAGGGATATCATAGGCTGCCCGCACAGCCGCGAAGGTCTCTGCCTGTTTGACCGTGTCAATGCCGAGATCGGCTTCGAGATCAAGCTCCAAATCCAGCATGTCCGGCGGATAGCCGGTTTTCTCAGCAATCACCTCCAGCACTTTTTCTTTCACGCCGTCTGTTTCAGTGGCAGCAGCGGTAGCAGTAGCAGGTGCCGGAGCTAAGGTTGGAGTCTGTGTGACTTGTCGTGGTGGCGCAGGGGGTGCTGGTACTGCAACCGTATCTGGTGCGGCAACGGCTTGTGCTGCTGCAACTGAACCCGGCGCGCCCTGATCCTTGATCCGCAGCGTGCGATGATCGACTTCGATCTCCGGATCAGAGTATCCTGAAACGCGGCTCAACCAGTTTTTCCAGACTTGTCGCTCCACCACCCGGTAATCAAAACCAAGCTGATTCGGTGCGCAATGTTTGCCATCGGCGGTAGGAACCCAGCGTACCAGGCTCATGCTGATCTGTGAACCAAATCCCGCCCCTAATCGCAGCGCGTATTGCACAGGATAGATACCGCCTTTCGAGAGATTGAGTTGTCCGAGTTCGGGATCGACTTCCTTGAAATTCGGGACAGGAGGAACAATGCTGGTTTCGATGGCTTTGATTGCCAGTACATCCTCGATGCCGGTAGCCATTGCATGGCCGGTAAAGCCTTTGGTATTGGCCATCACGATTTGGCTGGCAGATTGACCAAAAACCTGGCGCAGGGCATTCACTTCAGCCGCTGCACTACCGCCGCGTGCCGGTGTGTAGGTTTCATGCGACACAAATACAGTTTGCGGTGCGATATGATGGCGGTCGATGCCCCACTTGCTTTCAGCCTGGGTGACCAGCTTCTCCATCACCTTGCAGATGTGGTCGACATCGAGGCGCGTGCCGTGAAAGGCGCTGTTGGCGGTAATTGTTGCCAGAACTTCAGCAATTGGCTGGATACCACGCTCCCGGGCCGAGTCCGGGCTTTCGACTACCAGCGCCGCACCACCCATGCCGATAATCATGCCATGGCGACGACGATCAAAGGGAAGCGCAGCATCTTCGACATTCTCGTCAGTTGCGGCCGCGCCGGTTGCCACGAAGCCTGCGCCAAACCATCCCATCAGGTTATCTGTGGTAATATCGTCCGCTGAGATCACAACCACACGTTTGCAGCGGCCGGCCTTAATCCAATCATCTGCAATCGAGACGGCCTGCGCAGTACTGGCACAGGCAGCGTTGATTTGCGTGTTCGGCCCACGTGCGCCGATGTATTCTGCAAACTGTGAATGCCCCATCGCCAAGACACGGAATAAAAAGCGGCGATCAAAATGGTAGGGATCCTTTTCGATTTGAACTCGCAATTCTTGAATGCGCCGATCGATTTCCAGAATCGCGCCATTGGAATCGGGATCGGAGCTGCCCATTTTTTGGCGCAGACTTTCCAAATCCTGCAAGCGTTCGACGCGGGCGCGGTAGGCGTAGTATTTAATCATTTCATCGGCGTAGGAATCGTAGCCGGGGAACGCCGAAGCGAAGATCACTCCGGTATCGTCGCGCATCTCCACCGGCAGCAGCCATCTGTCCGGCAATTTCGTGCCTTTTGTGGTGGTTTTGTAATGCATCACCAGCGGAATGCCGGCATCACGCAGCGCATCAATTCCCGCAGCAATCGCCAATGCGGTCACGCGATCCAGCGCCGGTATCCGCTCCGGTGGAAAGCCAAACTCTGCGACCAGGTCGAGGTCTGCTCCGCGACCAGCCAGCTTGATAGCATCCGAGGTACTACTGATGGTTTCGAAGCGTGGCTCGCCTTTTTCGCTCTTGACGAGACGCACAATATTTTTATCAACCATTGCCTGGCGCAGCTTGTTCGGGATCACATCGATGAACTGCTGACCGTTCAGGATTCGCGCAATATTGGTGTCATCAAATACGCGTTCAAGCCCGGGCAAACCCAGCGCTGCACCGGTAATGCAGGAATAGCCGGTCGCCTGGGCAGCAGCAGGCTGGCCGCCGGAATAGATTTGAAAACCGCGTTCGAGGAAATCCGCAAACAGTTTGCCAAGCTCTGTATAGCGATCGCTGCCTGCCTCGAATGTCTGCGTGCTGACCGGAGGATATTGAGCTTGCGCTTTGTTTTGCCACAGGGTCCGTTGCGGGGTTGCTTTGGGTATTGGTTTTTGAGTGTCATTGGTCGAATAGACCGAGCCCTTGCCCATCTCAGGAGGGGAATAAGAAGTATCTCGTTCAATATCTTCTTCACTACCACTGCTACTGCCAGCTACGACGTGCTCAATCGCACCCATGCCCAAGCCTGAAGCATAGAGCCCACACAATGCCTGGTTGAAAGAAGCGATATCGCCACTGCGCTGCTGATTGCTGGATAGGCACAACACATCATCCTTAGCACCCAGAACGTCTTCTGCGAAGCCGTGCAGCGCCCGCTTTGGTCCGACTTCAACAAATACGCGCGCACCGGCTTCGTATAGCTTATCGAGGCCCTTTATGAATTGCACAGGCGAAGCTACTTGCCTGGAAAGCAAATCGATCATTTCAGGAACGGCGTTGTGTGACATCGGATAAAAATCGCCTGTGACGTTGGCAATAACCGGGATTGCTGGCGGCTGCAGGTTCATTTGCTCCAGGACACGGCCGAGCGGCTCACTGGCCGGGGCCACAATCTCGGTGTGAAATGCATGGCTGACCGGCAATTGCCGAACCGTAAAGCCAGCCTGCTGAAACGCGTCGGTCGCTTTCTGTACCGCTTCGGTGGTTCCGCCGATCACAGACTGGCTGTGGCTGTTTATATTCGCGATAACAACATATCCTTCGATGCCCTTAAGGATGCGTTCAACTTCCTGCAAGGGGCCAAACACTGCCGCCATCGCCCCTTTATCCTGCACAGTGACTTTTGTCATCTCTGCGCCGCGCGCGCTGACCGATTTCAACGCATTGCCGAAAGAAATCGCTCCGGCCGCGACCAGCGCGCCGTACTCGCCAAGGCTGTGCCCCATCACCATATCCGATGTGATGCCGTATGCTGCAAACAAGCGCGTCAAAGCCAGATCGGTGGTTAAGACCGCAGGCTGGGTAATCGCTGTTTGGCGAAGATCGTTCTCGGCTCGAGCCACATGTTCCCTGTCAGATTCGTTCACAAAAATATACTCAGTCAACGGTTTTCCAAGAATGGATTTCATGACCTGATCCGCTTCCGCAAAAGTGTCAGCGGCGACCGGCTCGGTTTCGCGCAAAATTTTGAGCATATTCACATATTGCGAGCCCTGGCCTGTATAAAGAAATGCAACCTTGGGTGCAGCGCCCTGGCCGAGGTAGATACCACGTGCGCGCAAGGCTTTCCACATGCCGGGTTGACTTGCTTGTAAGGCTTTGAGCGCTTTCGTCGACTTCTGCGCTAACTCTTCAGCATCTCCGAAGTCGATGGCGAGCCGGATAGGAGCACGCAGGTCTTTTTCCATCGGCGGCGCCGGGGGCGGCATTTTACCATTCGCAGCTTCTTTCGCAATCACTTGCAGGCGCTCTGAAATATTTTGCATGGACGTATCGCCAAGTACCAGCGCGCCGCGCAAAGGCGATTTCACCGAAACCTGTGTCGGCTTGCCAAAATCTGTTTCAGCAACGGCGACTGTAGTGGATTTTTCATATTGAATTCTGCCGGGGATGTACTCCTCCAGCACAGCATGAAAATTGGTGCCGCCAAAACCGAATGCACTCACGCCCGCACGTCGAATCTCCCCTGCATTTACATCCCAGGCTTTGAGTTTAGTATTGACATAAAATGGCGAAGCGCTAAAGTCGATATTAGGATTCGGTTTTTCGAAATTCAAGCTCGGCGGGATCACTTTTTCGTGTAGAGCAAAAGCGGTTTTGAAAATGCCGGCAGCTCCTGCTGCCCCTTTCAAATGGCCAATATTGGATTTTACTGAGCCAAGGGCGATGGAGTTTTGTGGCAGGCCATTTTTTCCAAAAACGCCATTTAAGCACTCTACTTCGACGACATCGCCGACCCTGGTGGAAGTGCCGTGCCCTTCAACCATAGAGACAGTCCGCGGCGACAGACCGGCGTTGTGCCAGGCACGTTCGACGGCCAATTGCTGGCCAACGGGATTGGGCGCAGTGATGCCCTTGCCCTTGCCATCACTCGAGCCGCCGAAACCACGAATCACAGCGTAGATTTTGTCGCCATTCTGTTCAGCATCTTCCAGGCGCTTCAAAACAAACACAGCCGCCCCTTCACCCATCACAAATCCATCGGCACCGTCGGCATAAGGGCGAGTGCCGGTTGCCGAAAGCGCCCCGATCTTGCAGAATTTCACATACGACGACGGGCTCATGTTGGCATCGATGCCGCCGGTAATCGCAACATCGAAATCGTATTCTTCCAAACCTTCGACCGCTGCATTCATCGCCGCCATCGCTGAAGCGCAGGCAGCATCGACGGCGTAATTGGGGCCATGAAAATTGTACAGTGCAGCAATGCGTCCAGCAATGATATTTGAAAGCTCACCCGGCATGGTGTCCTCGGTGATGTCAGGGAAGCGCTTGCCGATGCCGTTTTGCAAATCATCAAGAATTTTCTTTCGCATTCCTTGCGACAAGCTTAGAAAACTTGGCGCGTTAGCCAGCTCATCGGCATATTCCGGGAAGAGAATACGGCTGGCTGTCAAGAGGTGGCGATCGCCCCCCATCGCATTGCCCAGGATAACCGCAGTGCGCTCGGCATTGAGATCACGCTCAGGGTATCCGAAATCCTGCAGTGCCTCGCGTGCGGCGATGATCGCCCATTTCTGGGTCAAATCCATAGCATCACCAACACGCGGCGGAATAGGCAGTTTCCAATTCAGCGGATTCCACTCGAACTCGTGCACCCAGCCGCCTATTTTCGAATAGCTTTTGTCCGGCGCCTTCGGATCGGGATCGTAGTACAGCTCCGGGTCCCAACGCTCAGGCCGAACATCGGTAATGCTGTAGCGTCCTTCTTTGATATTTTTCCAGAATATTGATGCATTCGCCGCTTCCGGCATAACTGCCCCGACACCGACGATGGCCATCGCTTTGTGCGCCGTTTTCTTCATCGAGTCATCCTCTCTTCTCATTGGAATCTGTACCCAAAATCTCTTCTTTAAATATGAATGTGATCATAAAAAACATGGCGTCATTTTGGAAAGCACAAACCTTATTCCGCCAGCACTCTTTCAGAGAACTGCACGATCGTTACTTTATTCCCGATATGCTTTTTGCGAAAAGATGATCATCGCTATTGTACCCTGAATTATCAGGAGCGTGATCAATTTGCCTTCTTCCGATCGTAAAGCACATCCGCAACATAATCCATGTCTGCAAACAAGCCGGCTTGAACGCGATGGATATCTTTAAGGCGCAAACCTTGCTCGAATGCAGAGACTTCGTGCTCCTCGATGCCGTCCGCACCAAAAACCCAGCGCATCCCTTCCTCTGCAACCTTCATCGCGGACTCGCGGGCATAAATACGACTCATAGCTGCCAAAGCGTCCGGAGAAAATCGCCTATCGGCTTTCTCGTGTATTTGCCTGTCCGCCGCGCGGGCTGCGCGTCTGGCCATTGCGGCGGCGCCTTCAGCAAAGGCGATCAATTCACCCAAACGGAAAAGCAGGTGCTGGTTGCGGGTCAGGCGGCGAATGCGTGCACGCTCGAGCAACTCTGCCAGGGCATGCAAACCTGAAGCAGCGATATTCGCTCCGATATTGGCGTTTTTGCTGTGCAAGGCTTCCATTTGCTGCGCCTGATCATGATAGTACTGGCCGCGAGTTTTCAGGTGCATCTGCCAACGGTCGCGAGCAATGGTCATCTCCATAATCTCCGACGTCCCTTCGTAAATCGTGGTGATGCGAACGTCGCGCTTGATTTTTTCAACCATGTACTCTTTTGTGTAGCCGTAGCCGCCAAGGGCTTGAATACTGGCATCCGCCGCCAAATTGCCTGCTTCAGTAGCGAGATATTTGGCAATCGCACCTTCGGTATTGAGATTGCCATCTTCTCCTTCGCCATTATCGATACGCTCTGCCGTTTCTTCGATAAACGCGCGCGCTCCTTCGAGGCGGACAGCATGCGGCACAATCAGCTTGTGTGTATAGCCCTGTTTCTCGGAAAGCGGGCCGCCTCCCTGGATGCGCTCCATCGAATAGGGTATGGCCCGGTTGAGCGCTGCCCAACCTCCCCCCAATCCAAACGCCGCCACCATCAGGCGGGTATAACCAAAAACCAACTGTGCCTGAAAAAGCCCCTGCCCTTCGACATTCCCAAGCAGACGGTCGGCATCGACATAAACATCGGTGAGCGAGAGGGCAGCCGTATTGCTGGCGCGAATGCCGTGCTTGTCTTCAGGTTTGCCGTGGCTGAATCCATCGACACCTTTCTCCACGACAAACCAGCTCGGTCCGCCAGGTGCTTGCGCCAAAACAGTGTAAAGATCGGCATAGCCACCATTGCTGATCCACTGCTTGTTGCCCGTAATTTTGTAGCCGACGACCTGGCCATTTTCGGACACCGGTGTTGCCGTCGTGCGCAATGCACCCAAGTCACTGCCTGCGTCCGGCTCGGTTGCACCATAGGCCATGAGCAGGCCTTCGTTGGCTACGCGCATCATCCATTTCTTTTTCTGCGCATGCGTGCCGCCAAATATGATGGGATCACTACCGAGAAAAGTTGCCAAAACGCCGGTGGCTACCCCAATATCAACATTGGCCATCTGCTCGCAAATTCGATAGACGTCATACGCTCCGCCTCCCATACCATCGAATTCTTCAGGAATAAAAAGCAGATGAATGCCGAGACCTTCGCCACACATTTGCCGCACGAGCTCAATCGGGAATTCATCTTTGTGGTCGAGTTCAAGGAGTTTATCGTCCGAAAACTCACCATCCGTAAACTCTTTAATCGCCTGCAGGGTCAAATCGAGAGTTTCCTTGTCAAGGCCACCACTCATCTTTTCTGTTCTCCTTCAATGTGGTCTATAGCAAAGTCAGTATGAAGCTATATAAATAATTTGGCGATCTAAAAAAGGCAAGTGCTATCGCTTCAATGAAAATTGATTTTTTAGGTTACCGACAAATAACAGCAAACAGCGTTTCCTTGATGCATTTTCAGGAGGGGAATGAGGGGAGATGACCTGGTTTCTTTAATGAAGTGCTTTATTGAATCTATAGCCTGGCGATGATCAAGCAAAGAGCTGAGAGCTGGTCCGGTTAGTTTAGACACTTTTTCTCATTTTTTAGGTGATGGTAACTCTGCTTCAAGCAGCCTGCTCCAGCGATGAAACAGGGTTTCCGTTGCCTGCTGCTATGCACTTACACAAAGTCTCATAGACTGCCGGCTTTTTTAACACCAATGTAAAATCTTTCAATGCTTGATCCGCAGCACCAAAGGGCTCTCGTACATATTACAAGCAACATTGTCACAAGAGGATTTTGTGAAATGTTTTGCGGCACAGCTTTTCTACTCAGCGATTTCAAATAGTATTAGCGCCGCTGTCGTAGGGTATTTTGAAGCCCCCCGGAAATCCCTACATATCAGAACCGAATAAGCGCCACCCGAGAAGGGACTCTCCACATTTTCCTTCGTAATTTTCCAAGTTTCTCACTCGATTCGACAATAATGTCTTCAGGTAGAAATCAGCAGACTAAATAAGCGAATTTGCAGTAGCTGCCTGTTTATTACGTCGTAATCGATACGCACTCACTTCAGGAGGTCCTATAAAATGAAGCACAATTTCATACGTCTTACTCTCCTTCTGGCCCTTATTGGGACAACATCGGTAGTGTTCTCCCAATCATCAACAAAAAAAGGCAACGTCAATGCCTGGCGCGCCAATCTTGCCAGCAGCGGCAATCAGCTACAACGGGAGATTTTTCCCGGCGTGGATGCGATTTTTTCCGGCAGCTCCTACCAACTCTATTCTCATTTTATTATCAATCCTGGCGCCAACCCGGCAGCAATTGCACTGAATTTTGACCAAGCACAAGCAACGGATGTCAGCAGCAACCACCAGGCGACGATTGCAACGGCAACAGGCAAAGTCGCGCTGTCTTTGACGAAAATCGCACAGACAGAGAATGGCCAGGAAAAACTACTCGATGCAAAGATCGTGAAACGCCCCGACGGTCAAATCGGCCTGGAATTGCTCGAAGCATTCAACCCGAACCAGCCTGTAGTTGTCACCTTCATTTCGGAATTCAAAGCTGCGGGAGATACTGCTCCGCAAACGACTTCTGACGATTCCGAACAAGCATCAGGCTCGAATTCCATTGCGCTGCTGCCACCCATCGCTAGTGTCACCGCGACCAAGGTGGACACAGTGCAACCGGCGAACACCACCGGCCCGGCCTACCCCGGCTCGACGATTAAATACACCGTTGTGATTAAAAATACCGGAACTGAGGACATTCCCGAGGTTGAATACGTCGATACCATCGATCCCAATACCACGTTCACACCGGGCTCACTTAAAACCACGCCGCTGGCACGCAACGATAATTATCCGGCGCTTAATACCCAAACACTAAACATTGCAGCTCCCGGTGTTTTGTCAAATGATAACGATCCGGATGGCAGCGGCGGTCTTTTTGCCATTGCACAGAGTGGCGCAGCGACGACCCAAGGCGGCACAGTGACGCTGAATACGGATGGCAGTTTTACTTATGATGCCCCATCTTCGGCATTTACTGGAGTGGACGACTTCACCTACACGATTCAGGATGCGGACGGCAACACCAATGATGCAACTGTGACCATTACAGTAAATTCAGGAGACGCAGCCCCCTATGTAACCAATATTTCGCCAGCTAATGGCGCAACCGGTGTGTCGATCACACCAACGGTCACTGTGACGTTTAGTGAACCTGTCTATTTTTCCGGAGCAGGCGCTACGCTTGTGGGATCTACCAGTGGTTCTCACATTTTAAATAGTTCTTTTAATAGTTCCACTGAAGTTGCATTTACTCTGAACCCGAGTTCTTCTCCCCTAAACTATAATGAAACCATCACTTTTACGGTCGTCGCGGCAGATGTGTATGATCAGGATATTGTTGATCCGCCGAATTATATGGCAGCAAATTTTGTCAGTACTTTTACGACAACTGCGGCTGCCCCAGTCACAAATGCGGATAGCTATAATTCTATTGGCAATGTTGGCATTACAGTCCCGGCAGCGAACGGTGTGCTGGCAAATGATACAGGCACACCAGCGCCGACAGTTGTTGCCGCAGCTGGTGGAACCACAAACGGCGGCGCCTTTTCAATAGGGGCTGACGGAGGATTTTCCTACTTACCTGCCGTTGGTTTTGAAGGAACGGATCAATTTACTTATACAGTCACTAATTCAGGTGGATCAGCTAATGGAACAGTGACTATTAATGTAAACGAGGTGATCTGGTTTATAGATAACTCCATAGTCTCAAGTGGAAACGGTACACTTAGTTCACCATACAAAACTATCCAGGATTATGGTACAGCAGCTCTGAATGAAGCAGGTGATATTATTTTTATTTATACCGGTACCGGTAATTATATCGGCGACATTACCTTAGAAAATAATCAAACTGTAATTGGTCAGGGAGCTTCAGCTTCTATTGCAAGTATCACCGGTATCACAGTTCCCCCTTACAGTAACACACTTCCTGCCAGTGGTGGAAGTCGCCCTGTACTGGGTAACAGCTTTGCTGGAGTGAGAATAAAAGCAAACAATACCCTGCGCGGCTTTGATATTGGCAACACCACAGCGGGCGGCGCTGGTATCGCCAATATACCACAAAATGTGAGCTTTGGTACATTGACGATCAATGATATGTCGATTGGCGGCAGCGGACGCGCAATTCTTATTTTAGGAGAAGGTACCCTAGCCGTTACACTTGATAATCTTACTTCATCAGCGGATGCCAATGGTCTTGTTTTTTGGGGTAGTCCAGGTATAATTGACGGTAGTTTCACAGTAAACGGTGCTACAACAATTAGTAATTCAACAGTCATTGGTCTCAATATTATAAATAGCAGCGCCTCGTACGATTTTGGAACAACCAGTGTAACCAATAATACGGATATTGGAGTAAATCTTGTCAACAATAGCTCTGCTTCATTTACCTTCGACGCTTTAACCGTATCGACGACAGCCGGTGCAGGTTTATTTGCCAATAACAGCGGGACAGTTACAGTTTTAGGAACATCCAATACGATTAATAGCGGAAGTAACAGCGCCATAAACATGACGAATACTACTATTGGCGCATCAGGGATGACATTTCAAAGTATTACTTCAAGCGGGGGCTCGGCCACAGGAATTATTCTCGATAACACCGGCACGAGCGGTGGTCTCACTGTTACAGGCACCGGCACGGCGGGAAGCGGCGGGACGATTGCAAATAAGTTAGGAATTGACGGTTCCACCACTAACGGCATTGGCATTTACTTAAACAACACCCGGGGAGTTCGACTGTCATGGATGCAGCTCAATGACTTTAACAATTTCGCCATTCGCGGCACCAGTGTGACGGATTTCCAGATGAGGAACACCATCATCAACGGTACAAATGGCACCAACGCGGCGTCAGTTGAAGGCAGCGTGAGTTTTGACAATCTTTTCGAGCGCGCGCTTTTTGATGGTGTCAGTATTAGTGGAGGGCGCGTGAACAACATCATCGTTACCAATACCTCAGGCACACTCGATACTATGACGGTAATCAACAGCACCATCGGGCTAAATGATCAGAACAATGGCAACGACGGTATCTTGGTCAAATCGCAGAACTCGGCTGTGGTGTCGCTCTCGATCACGAATAGCAGTTTCCTCGGAGCGCGGTATGACATGGTGGAAACCAATGCGACCGGCACTTCGATCTTCAATCTGCTGATCAAAGATAACACTTTCAACAATACCCATTCGAACGTTCAGACCGGAGCTGGCGGCATCGGTATTTTCGGTGGCAGCGCCGGTGGTAATATCACCATGAACTATGAAGTTTCGGGTACGAGTGCCGGATCACAGACCATCCGTGGCGCTGTGGGTAACGCTATTGACGTCAAGGTTTTGAACGGCTCTGGCTCTGTTAATGGTCTCATCAGGAATAATAATATTGGCAATTCATCCTTCTCGGGTTCCGGTTCAACCGAAGGTTCAGGCATCCTGGTCGGTGCAGATGTGTCGATCATCCACTCTGTTGTTATCGAAAACAATAACATCGTCGAGGTCGATGGCTTTGCCGGAATCGATGTGTTTGCCAATGGTGCGAGTACGTTGAACCTGACAGCGACGGGCAATAGCGTCAGCGGAATGGGCAGTTTTGCTTTTACAGGTATGGCTCTTGGAGTTGGAGTTGATGCCGGTGATACGGCCATACTGTGCTCCGATATTCGCAATAATTCCATCAATTCAAGCGGCAGTGCTACTGCTTATGGGGCACGCTTTACTCAGGTTAGTACGCTGGCGCATTTTAACCTGCCGCAATATGCTGGTGCGACAGGTGGCGCTACGGCGAGCACAGACATCGCTACCTACTTAGCCGGTCGCGGCAACACGATAACGCCTGGTGCGAGCGCTTCGGCGGTCCAGGCCTCTACCACTTCTGGCATTACCGGAACGGGTACAGGCTGCACGCCATAAGCCAGAGGCTTGGTGCACTGCTTTAAAAGCCCGCAAGCTCATGGATAATGAGCGGCAAAAACTCGAAAAATCTGAAATACGTGCATTTGAATATTTAACTGGAGAATCAATCATGAAAGTTCTTCATAGCCTTGGAATGGTGTTATTCGTATTGCTTGCCATCGCAATAACAGACCCGGCGCTGGCGCAGTTTCCGGGCACGCCGCTCACGATAGGCACAATCAACCCCGGCGACAGCATTGTTGTCAGTTTCGAAGTGACGGTCAATAGCAATATTGGCAGCGGAGTCACCGAAATTTGCAACCAGGGTACTGTCGCAGGCAGCAATATTGTTAACACGGTCACTGATGATCCGGATACGCCCACGGCAGATGATCCTACTTGCACACAGGTGGTTCTTGTGCAGACCAAACCCTATCTCATTGTCGCCAACGAGAATGTCAAATTCGACGGCACGCTGCTGTCGGATGGCGACATTCATTCCAACGGCGACATCGCTTTCCACAACGACGAGAAAGGCACCCACACCGGCAACCTGAGCGCGGTGAAAGACATCACCATCGACAAGGGCGTGACCATCGACGGCGATGCCACCGCCAAGCGCATCTACGAGTTCGGCGACATCACCGGCACGGTTACGGACAAGGCGACGGTGGCCGAGATTCCGCTGCCGGTGCTGAATTTCACTGCTGGCGGGCCA
>JACKDE010000004.1 GCA_020633675.1 Deferribacteres bacterium
TGGCTTATTTAATTCGCACAACGGGTAAAAATATATCGCTCAATTGCCTGCATACAAGGCAAATGAGCCGACTGATGCATAGCAGGAGTGAACATGCCCGAACTTCCCGAAGTTGAAACCGTCAAAAATGGCTTGCGGCAAAACATTGTCGGCAAAACGATCGCGCGTGTCGACGTGCGCGATGCCCGCCTGCGCTGGCCAGTCGACACGCCGAAACTGCAGGCGCTGCTGCCCGGCAGAGCGATCACGGTTGTGGATCGCAAAGCCAAATATTTGATCGTGCAGCTCGAGGGCGACTTCACGCTCATTATGCATCTCGGCATGAGCGGACGGATTTTACTATACTCGGATGCGCCGGAATTGCATAAACATGATCATGTGGTTTTTGGGTTCAGCGATGGCAGCGAAATGCGGTTTCGCGATCCGCGCCGCTTTGGCATGGTGGATATTTGCGCTGTCGATGAGCTGCCGCAGCACAAGCTGTTTGCCCAATTAGGTGTGGAGCCGCTCAGCCCGGATTTGACCGGGGAAGTGCTGAAAAAGCACGCTGGCGCCGCCCGCAAGCCGATCAAAAACCTGTTGATGGATGCACATTTCATAGTGGGTGTCGGCAATATTTATGCGAACGAAGCGCTCTATCAGGCAAGCATTCATCCGCTCACCGCAGCGGATCAGCTCGTCGAAAGAGACTGGCAACATTTGTTGGAAAAGGTGCAAGCGGTGCTGCGACAAGCCATCGAGATGGGCGGCACCACCCTCAATGATTTTGTTAACAGCAGCGGTGATCCGGGCTATTTTCAGCAGGAACTCGGTGTGTACGATCGCGAAGGCGAACCTTGTCTGCGTTGCGGCGCGACGATCGAACGGATTGTGTTGGTCGGACGCAGCACCTATTTTTGTCCAAAATGCCAGGCGCTTTAAGGGGGTAAAGTGTCGATATCGAATATCGAATTCTGAATGCTGAATAACGAATTTCCAAGTGTCTCCAACCCACCTTCGATCTTCAAGATTCGAAATTCTCCATTCGATATTCTGCATTCAGTTATCAGTTTAAAAGCTCTCACCACCAAACCAACCTGCAAAAAAGCCTCGTTGTTTGTATTGTAAGAACGACTTGATTTAACAATCCAATTGCCGGAATGCTGTGGACAACCGGACAAGGTTCACAAAAAATTGCATCACGCACGACACCCTTGGAGTTCATCATGAAAAAAAGGAATTTTTCCTACCTTCTCGCTATGGGATTGTTTTTTTTAAGCCAAGCCTGTGGCGGCAGCCGGTCAGCGCACAATCCGGACGATTTTGATATCACCTGGTCGGGTACCTGGAAAGGCAAGGCGCTGATCATCAACAATCTCAAGCCGCCCAAAGAAATGCAGCTCGACATCGAGTTTACCAGCAAAAAAATCAACGCATTCCTGACCGATTCCAGCCAGAGCCTGAATCGCTTGCCGATAGATGAGCTGGTTTTTGAAGATAACTCCATTCTGTTCAAAGCCAGCTACGAAACCACGCGCGGCTTGCGGAGAAACATCGTTTTTCGCGGTCTGCGTGTCGGCCCCTATCTGAAAATCGAATTCAGCGGCAGCGAAGGCGGCCGGGCTTTTCGCGGCAAATGGCAGGCGAGACACTTCCCCGTGGTGCCGGTCATGCAGCCCACCAGCCAGCCTGAAGATTCGGTTGCCACGACAAGCTATTAGAAAAAGCCTTGACTTTCTTCAGCCGGCCAGCTAATATGGTTCGCAAAAAGTGAACGCGAACCGATGAGTTATTGCCTGTGAACATTACTATTTGCGCCGTCGGCAAGCTCAAAAGAAAATACTGGCTGGCCGCTGCTGAGGAATACCAAAAACGGCTTGGCAAATACGCCCGTCTCTCATCCATCGAAATCAAAGACAGCAAAAACACCAATGGCGCTGATGCACGCATCCGCGAGGACGAATCGGCGCGGCTGCTGCAACGCATTTCCCCGTCATCTTTGATCATCGCCCTCGATAAAAGTGGTACACCATTTTCCTCCGATGGTTTGGCGGATTTTCTGCATCAAAAAGCATTGCGCGGGCAAAGCGATCTGACTTTTTGCATTGGTGGCCCGCTCGGCTTTTCGGGCGCATTTTTGCAAAAAGCAGAACGCATTCTCTCCTTCTCACCAATGACGTTTCCGCACGAGCTTGCCCGTGTCATGCTGCTGGAACAGCTTTATCGCGCTTTCACCATTTTGAACGGTGAGAAATATCACAAATAGCGTAAGGAATTGGTTCATGTCCAAAGACCAGCCATCACTCTCGGATGTACTTGCTGCCAAAAAGCGCATCGCGCCCTATATTCACCCCACGCCGGCAAATCGCTACCCCGGCCTGGATCAATTGCTGGATTGTGAAGTGTGGATTAAACACGAAAATCATCACCCCACTTCGGCATTTAAGGTGCGCGGCGGCATCAATTTGTGTGCGTCGCTGGCAACAGCCGGACCGCTACCGGAGTTGTATGCCGCCTCTACCGGCAATCATGGCCAGTCGGTCGCATATGCGGCGCATGCTTTTGGCACACCAGCCAGGATATTCGTGCCGGAAAAATCAAACCCGGATAAAGTGCGGGCGATCAAAAATCTCGGTGCTGAGGTGATCGAATATGGGCAGAATTACGAAACCTGCCGCCTTCACGCTGAAGCCGTGGCAAAAGAGCAGGGCGCGCGCTTTGTTGATGGTGGCAACGAGCCATTGCTGATAGCAGGGGTAGGCACCTATGCACTGGAATTGTTCGAAGCCGCGCCCGATCTCGATGTGATTTATGTACCGGTTGGCGGTGGCAGCGGTGCTTGTGGCTGCTGCACGGTCGCGCATGCAATGAACAAACGCGTCAAGGTTATTGGTGTGCAAGCGGAAAACGCACCGGCTGTCTATCGCTCCTGGCACAGCGGCGAGACAGTCAAAACCGAGCATGCCGATACGTTTGCAGAGGGATTAGCCACTCTCGCACCCTTTGAAATGCCTCTGGAAATTTTGCGCAGGGGATTGCACGACTTTATACTGGTGAGTGAAGAAGAAATGCAGCAGGCTGTGCGCACCTTGTTTATGCATACGCACAACATTGCCGAGGGAGCAGGCGCCGCAGCTTTTGCCGCTGCTTACAAGGAGCGACACAAGCTGCGTGGCCAAAAAATTGCAGTTATCATGAGCGGTGGCAATTTAACCATCGATATGCTGCAACGGATACTCTCCAACCACAGCACGGAGATGTGAGCTTGCCATCCCAAAACGGGTCGATTATTGCGCCTGGTAGTTATGCACCAAAATTTTCATCTCATCTTTAAAAAGCACTTCGATCTGCTTTTCCGAGATCACTTTGGTGATCACACCGATGCCGAAACTTTTGTGGCGGATGCCGCGCGCTTCACTTAAATCGGCAGCCAATTGGTAGTCCACCAATTCATCTTCCTCAATATCCGAGCTCAGCGCATCCCAGTCGTATTTGCGAATGCGGCGCCGTGGTTTGGTAACCTTTTTCTCTTTTGCGGCGCTTTTCTTTTTTGCCTTTTCGGCCTTGTCTTTGTACAAGTGCGTGGTGTTGCAGCCCTTGCACATCACTTTGCGAATCTTGTCACCACTCATCGCGGTGATGACGTGATACATTTCAGATTTACACTTGCCACATTCAGTAAAAACCTCATCACCGACTGCAAGTGTTTTAGGCGTTTCACTCATTCCAACATTCCTTGTTTATCTCTATCAAATGGATTTTTTATGCGGTTTTGCTCAAATTGGTCAGCAAATTTGCGAAACTAAACAAAGTACGAAATCAAACGATTAAAATCCACGTGTTTTTTAAAAACCTGCCGCCATGCCATCCTTTCGGGATTCTGAAGCGCCGTGATAGACACGATTTTTTGCATCGAAGCGGATCGCCTGATAGCCGCCAAAGCCTTCCCCGCCGATGCGCAACCTGTGCCCGCGCCTGATCAAAGCTTTTCTGGTCTCGGCGGCGATACCCGGCTCAACGAATACGGTGCCGCCATCCGTCATGCGCTCGCCAGTCGGCGTTGAAGAACCATCATGACGAAAGCGCGGAGCATCGCCGGCTTGCTGCGGACTCATGCCAAAATCGATCATATTGCATAATACTTGAACGTGCCCCTGCGGCTGCATGTCGCCCCCCATCACGCCAAAACTCAAAAATGGCTGATCATCCTTTGTTACAAAGGCCGGAATGATGGTGTGGAAGGGCCGTTTGCCCGGTGCAAAGCTGTTGACGTGTCCGGGCTGCAGGCAAAACAATTCGCCACGATTTTGCAGAGCAAATCCCAATTGGTCGGGCACCAATCCGGAGCCGAAACCACGAAAAATGCTTTGAATCAGCGAGACCATATTGCCTTCGCGGTCTGCAACACTCAGATAAACTGTATCCCCCTTTGTAAAGCGTGGATCGCCGGCACGAAATTCTCCTCCGGCGCGCTGCGGATCGATCAATTCCCTACGGGCCGCAGCGTATTCGCTCGACAGCAATTGCACGATAGGCAATGCCTGATGCTCGGGATCGCCGTAATGCACAGCACGGTCTTCAAAAGCCAGCTTTTTGGCTTCGATCAGAAAATGCAGGTAATCTGCTGAATTGTGGCCCATGCCTGACAAATCATATGTTTCCAACAAACGCAGCATCTGCAGGGCGACCATTCCCTGTCCGTTGGGTGGCAATTCCCAAATCCGATAGCCACGATAATCGACCGAAATCGGTTCTACCCACGATGATCGATGATGGGCCAAATCGTCCCGCCGCAAATAGCAACCGACGCGCTGAGCATATTTGACGATTTTTTCGGCCAGTTTGCCGTGATAGAAGGCATCCCTTCCGCCATTAGCAATCGCCTGCAAGGTCGCAGCCAAATCGGGATTTCGAAATATTTCGCCGGGTTTGGGCGCACGGCCATTCGGCAGGTATGTCTTGCGGAAGTTGGCATCGCTGGCAAACGGCGCTGCACTCATTCGCCATTCGTGCGCAATGATCGGCGTGACCGGAAAGCCGTTTCTGGCATAGGCAATCGTCGGTGCAAGCAAATCGGGCATTGGCAAATCACCAAACTTTTGATGCAGCGCGTACCAGCCATCCACACAACCCGGTACAGAAACCGGGAGTGGCCCATGCGCGGGAATGTATTGCAGACCAAGCTTTCGAAATGCCTCCAACGTAAGCGCACGCGGTGAACGGCCAGACGCATTCAAGCCATATAATTTTTTCTCTTTGGCGCTATAAACGAGAGCAAACAAATCGCCGCCCGGCCCGCAACTATGTGGTTCCATCAGGCCAAGCGCAGCATTGGCAGCAACGGCTGCATCAACAGCGGTGCCATTTTTTTTTAAAATATCAATTGCGATTTGAGTGGCGAGCGGGTGGCTGGTCGCGGCAATGCCATTTTGCGCCATCACATCTGAGCGCGTGGCAAAAGGCAAGCCTGCTTCGCGATGATTTGCATGCGGCCATTTTCGCATTTCATGCTCCAAAATTGTGATAAAGGCAGAATGGTGTACGTCCGCTGCAGCACAATCATGCTCAAAAAATGCGAGATAATGTCGTCAAAGTCAAATCGTTCAGTACGGCGTGGTTATGCGGAAGTGGCGTTCAGGGTTTGTTGCATCAACTGCATCTGAATTTTTCGCAGCTCAAGCTCCATTTCTGCCAGCGTTTGGAAACGCGCAGCCGGATCGGTCTGAATGGCCTTCATCACAAATGGATCCCAGGCGGGATTGTGCGCTGTGTCATGATTTTCAAGCGGCAAAATCTTGACTTTGCGAATGTCTTTCGGGGAGTGAATACTGGAAGTGGTTTTGTAAGGGTGTTGTCCGGTGATCAGTTCATACGCCAGGATACCGAGCGAATAAATATCGCTGCGGAAATCGCCATTCTCTCCGGCCAGCACTTCGGGCGCGATATTGCGCCATTGCGCGGGATAGAGCACCTTGGCGCGCGCAAAATCTTCACTGAAACCAGCAAAATAAAAATCGGTAATCTTGATTTGCTGGGCTTCACTCATCCAGATGTTACCGGCCTTCAGGTTGAGATGGGCAATGCCCTGGCGCTGTGCACCGATCAATGCACGCAGCAATGTTTGCAGCACGCTCAGAATTTCGCTCTCGCGCTGATCACCTTCAAATGGATGCTCGTTCAGTGGTTTTCCCTCGATATGTTCGCGCACGAAATAGATCATGTTGTTGTGCTCGCCCATATCGTACAAATTAGCAATGCTGGGATTGTTGATCCGGCCGATGGCGCGCAATTTTTCGAACAATTCATCGCGCTTGGAAGAGTTTTGCAAAATAGCAACTGCGTGTTCCGGAAGCATGATTTTCACGATAACAGGCCGATCGAGCTGCCTGTCCTGCGCAATGTAGGTTGCGTAACTGCTGTGCTTGACCAGACACTTTTTGAGTTCAAAGCGATTAATGCGATAAGTCTGGCCCTTTTCCAGCATGCTAAGCGGATTGCGCCAAATAATTTCGGCATATTCGGCTTCAAGACCAGGCAACAAGCGAAACTTGCCTTTGAAGAGCAAGGTGATGTTTTTAGCTTTCAACCTGGCGAGATCCTGCTCGCTGCCACGAATCAGCACGATGCCACCAGGATTCGGCTTTTCTTTATCCGTTTTATCGGCAAAACGCAACAGGTGCGCTGCGCTCATCAGTTCCTGCCCATAGAGCGACGCATTGAGCTCGCTGGCCTTGGCTTCGACAATCGAAAAAGCCGCATTGACAAAAATGCGCTCACCCTCGGCAATGGCAGCATTGTATTCATCAAGATGACGCAAGAGATTGATCAGTGTTTCGACATGCGTGACTGCATCTTTTCCCAAACAGAGGAAGCCATTGCCGAATTGCCGAACGATCGTGTTTTTCTTTTTGCTGAGTTGCAATCCAAACAAATTAGTCAATTTAGATGGAATGCTCCTGCCGGTTTTGGTAAAAGGTTGCAAAAACAGAATACTGCGGTATTCATAGGAAAATGCGCTCTCGGCCGGCTCACCATCAAAAGAATTTTCGACTTGTTGCAAAACGTCGCGCTCAAAATCGAAATCGCCCTGTTTTTTAGGTTTGCTTTTCGCGGGTGTTTCTTTGCCGTATGCGTGCAAAACTTCGTCTAACGAGACATCTCCAAGGATGAACTCATACTCATCGATCTCTTTTTTGGTTGGAGCTTCTTCCGAAGCCTGCTTTGGCAGAACATGCTGCAAAAGCAGAAAATTGCGAAAATCAATCAAAGAAGCCTTGAAATCCATCTTATCGATCGTTTCGCGATATTGCTTTAGCAACAATGGATCAGAAACTTTTTTTTGCTCAAAATAGTGCTGATAGGCGTCGGTCAACATCAATTCACGCGACAAATCCAGGTCAGCGCCATTCATGGAGGGAGCACTTTTGATAGCCGCGCTGGCTTCAGCAAATTTGCCTTCCCACCATAATCCTTCCAAATACGAACGGATGGTTTCTGCGTTGCTGGTGCTGAAAACCACTTCGTGCTCAATCCGGCTCAATTTGGCTGTGTCGCCGGTCTCTTCGTAATGGCCTTTGAGAAATAGCCGAATTTTGTGCGAGCCGGGCGGCTGCGGCTTCATGCGCACGGTCGCTTCACAAATCTGCAGCGCAAATGCAGTTGTGACATTGTTTTGCATGAACAGAGTGGCCAGTCCAACCTTCAGCGCGTTGGATTGCTGGTTTTTTGCGACGGCTTTCTCGTACAACTGCAGCGCCGAGTCGGATGCTCTGCCCATGCCAATCGAGGCAATAGCGGTGTTGAGCAAATAAATCCGGTTCTCTGGCATCATATCGAGAAGCTGGGCGTACTTTTCGAACGCTTCGCCGTATTGTTGCCGTTCCAGATAAGCCTTGCCCAACCGTTCGAGCAATTGCTGCACGCGATCTTGTTGTTGTACCTGGTCTTTTTCCGAATTCATGTTAAAACTCAACTGCTACAATTTCGCCGCCGCCAACGAATTGATTGGGCCGGGACTTCAACACATTGCCTGCGGTATCACGAATCGAGATGGTGTAGTTTCCGGGGCGGAGCGTAAATCCACTTTCAAGATAACTACGCAGAGCGCCTACCCGGGTGTTTTCCACAAAAATTTCTGCATCACGATAATTGGTGTTCTCAAACGATCCAATGATGTATACCGTGCCATTCTCGGTGGTCAAAGCACCAGCTTGACTGGCATTATTGCGGGCTGTGCCAGCCAGACGCGTCGGCTCTACCAGCCGTGGCCGCGAAGCGGTTGCCGGCCATTCGTTTTTGCCGGTGAGGCGCACACCATTTTTCTGATAAATGATTTTTTGGCTCGAGTCCGCGACAGCCCAGGTAAACTCGCCTGCATAAACCGGCAGATTTTGACCAAAATTTTTCACGTGGTCCAATATACGCATGTCGCCCAAGCTTCGCAAAAGGTTAATGTATTTGTCGTCTTTCACCTGCAACAAAATCAGCGCTCCAGCCTGTTCTGCACGGTCCGATTTATTTTTGCTGGAAATATGGCCAATTGTCGAAATCTCCTGAGTCAGCAATGCCGTGCTGGCCAAAGCCTGTGGCGCTGCACTTTGTGTAGCGCCGGAACGATTCAACAAAAAGCCCATCAACACAATAAGCACCACACCGACGCCCCCCAGCGCCATCCATTTTGTCGATGACTCGAAGGTAGCCTTGGGAGCCGGGTAGAGCAGTTTCAGGGTTTTGTCGAGATCAAATGTCACTCGTTGTGTTTCATCCATGATCGTTTTCTCGAAGGAAGTAGGTGATGCTGCAGCCTTGTGCAAATGATTGATTTGCAGGATACCGCCAGTGATATTGTCAGAGCCATTGAGTTGCTTTGCACTTAAAACCACCTTGTCGGCCATTTTGCCTAGCGTTTTGTGATCAGCCGACAGGATGCTTTGAATAAGCTCATCCGAGAGCGCATTGTGCAGGCCGTCGGAACACAGTAAATAGATATCATCCTGTTCAAGATTGTCGATGCGCAAGTCGATTTTAACGGTTGGATAGATACCGAGCGCGCGTGTCAGGACATTCTTTTTGCTAAACTTCAGCGCATCTTTTTCGCTGATTTCCTTATCTTCAATCAGCTCGTTGAGCCAGGTGTGATCGTGGGTCAATGTCGACAGCACACCATTGCGCAAGCGGTAAATGCGACTGTCACCCACATTGATGGTGAAGAGCCATTTATCGTAGACCATCGCAACAACAATAGTCGATCCCATGCCGCGATATGCTTCATTCCGACTGGCTTCCTGAATGATGCGGCGATTGGCGAGACGGACTCCCGCGATCAGCTTGAGGGCTGGCAGGGGCAACTGGTCATCGATGTCTTCGCAAAGCTTTTCGAAATCGACTGTGCTTTCGTCCTGCAAGGCATCGCGGACGGTTTCAACCGCAATTTTGCTGGCCAAAGCGCCTGCCTGATGCCCGCCCATGCCATCGCAAACGATAAAGAATTTGCCATCTTCAGAATAATAATGATAATCTTCGTTTTGCTTTCTGACGGTCCCAACGTCAGTCGCAGCAGCCATCATAATTGGCCCGGCGCTACTACGCTCCGACATGTTAGCCCCTTCTCCTTAATCATCATTTGCCTGTCCGGCTCGATCGCAGCTTCGAAACGATCAACGATACTCCGGTTCCAAAAATTAAAATTCCGCCAAACACCATTGCCAACAAGGCCCCTGAGGTGCTCGGGAAGGTGAAATCCGACCGCATGACATTGAGACTCTGTCCCAACCTTTGCCCCCACATCACTTTGGATGTAGGTATTTTAGCGTTGGATTTATATTGATATATGCTGCCCGAATTGGAGGCGAGCACAACATCGAGCAGGCCATCGCTTTCGAGGTCGCCCACAAGCGGCACGCCTGTCCGCTCGGAAATCGGCTGATTGGTGCTCCACAGCATGGCACCATCAGATCCACTCACAATTTTGAGCACGCTCGACTGGTCCACAAACAAGGCATCGGCAAAAGCGTCTTTGTTCACATCAGCAAGCACGAGGTTATCAGTGCGATACCCTGCATCGGTCGGTGTGTATTGCCAGAGCACTTTTCTCGCAGCCTGTCCGTCGCCATTGCCGGCATAGGCCCGCACGAAGCCCTGCTCTGTCGCTACGACGATATCCGGCTGACCATTTTGTGTCAAATCGCCTATTGCGAACGGGTAGGGGAAATCTGTGTTGAGCGTCAGGCCTTCAACCAGACGATCATCCCAAATTCTGGCTTTGGTTGCGCCATCGATCGTGACGATATTGCCTTCAACGGTACTAATGACCAAATCCTGGCTGCCGTCAGCATTGAGATCGGCCACGCCGACGGGAAAGCGAATGTGATTGTCCTCGTAGCCAGTTCCGCGCGCCTTAATCAGCTCGTTGTTGATGTCCACCGTACCCACCAGCTTGCGACTGACGCCATCGACGATCAGCACCAGCCCACGCTCGGTGCCGCACAATATTTCATCTTTGCCATCGAGATTGAGATCTGCTGATGACAACGGCGCCAGCACTTCCAGCCCGAGGTCCACAGTCGCCCACTCGATGTTTACGATTTTGCCAAATCCAATTTGAATGCGCCCGCTTTGTTCAACGATAGCAACATCTGCTGTGCCGTCGCCATTGAAATCCGCGACAACCGGTGGTCCGAGCAAAGGCATTTGAAAATAAGGGCTGGTCCAGATTTCCGCTCCAATTTTGCCATCCACGCCAACAAGGCGGCCATTGCTGGTGACGACGACAATATCCGGCACGCCGTTATCGTTTAAATCTGCTGCGACCGGTTCGATCATCGGATCGACAACGAAGCTTGTCAGCGTCCACGAAGCTTTCTTTTCCTTGCCATCCACCAAGGCCAAATTCTGGTTGAGATCGAGCCCCGCCAGATCGACAGTGCCATCCGAATTAAAGTCCGCAATCGCAGCTTGTATGCTGCCAGAAGATTCGCCTGCGGCATTGGCAGACATGCCTTTATTGCCGGCAAAAGGCCGCCATTTTTCCAGCTCAAGCGCCAGCGGATCGGGCTGCTGTGTCAGCATGGAATAGTTGAGCCATCCCGACCCGAGCAACCACAGTCCGGTAATGACTGCCGCAGCACCTGCGACCGCGAGAAATTTGCTGCGATGGCGAACCGACCACACGCCGGCTTTTTTCGGGGTGGAAAAATCCCAGTTGCCTTCCGCCACAAATCGGAAGATGGTGCTGCATTGATCGCTTACAATTTCAACTTCATCTCCGGGATGGAGCTGAACTTCAGCATCTTCCGGGACCATCGCCTGATTGACGTATGTCCTGGTTTTGCTGCGTTTATCACCGACATAAAAGGAGCTGTTCTGATAGGAAATGGTCGCGTGCCGACGGGAAATACTCGGATCGACCTCACCCTTTTTATTCTGCCGGATCACCACATCGTTTAGCTTGACATCGCGGCCAATTTTGGTTTCGCTGTAGCGCAACTGATAGCGTTTGCCGCGGTAGGGACCATAAATCGCCAGCAGGTAATAAGGCGCCATCTCAGTTTTCAATTCAGGTTGGCTGACAGGTTCATGCTGCCCGTTTTGTTCCTGCTCATCGTGGTCGAGCACTTCAACAAACACTTCATCGTCCTCTTCGCTCGTTGCGTGCGCGACCGGCTCTTTTGCGGGACCGGCCTGTTCGCGCGCACCTTTCGGCGCAAATTCTTCCGACTTGCCACCGCCGAGCGGCATATCGAGATATTCCAAAGGATTGTCAAAGACAATTGTATAGGCGCCCAGCGATATTTCGTCGCCGTTTTTAAGCTCGACTTTGCCATCGACCTTCTCGCTATTGAGAAAGGTCCCGAACGCGCTTTTCAAGTCTTCCAGGTGGTAGGTATTGGCGTGCCGTTCTATTTTGGCATGCAGCATTGAGACTTTCTTGTCGTCAATAACCAGGTCGTTATCCGGCTCTGAGCCGATTTTAAAACTTACCTGAGATCCCTTCAGGATAAGCTCGTTGATGACTTCCGCTTTTTGCTTCACGATTAACCGCGGCATTGTTGCATCTCCCTTGCAAGTTGCTATACTCAGAACTTGGTGCGTGTCCGAAAATCGCCGTTGTCATGCAAAGATGTCGACGCCAAAATGATCGCAAGATCGGCCTTGGTGCCGGTTGCGACTTCGACTCTTTCGACATGACAAGATGAACTTTCGAAAGCCTGTTACTTTTTGACTGTTAATTTAAAGGTCAACCTATTGCGCTGATCTCCTCGAATGCGCAAATTTTTGGTTGCCACTTCATAGCCCGGCTTAATGACAGAAAACTGGTAATTGCCGGGAGGCAAATCGCCGATGACCGTGCCCGTCGCGTCGGAAATACCCAGCTGTTGCTGTGCGGTATTGCCTCCGTCGCGGCTGCTGCACACGACCTGAGTGGCGTTCACCGGTTCATTGCTCGCTTCGTCGATGATGAAAACCGTCACCTGCGCAGTTTCCGGGTTCATCTCTGCCACCACGCGGCGGTCCGTGGGGGAAATCTGCACAAACGTTTCTTCGAAACCCTTCTTGCGCAAAACTGCGGTGTAACGATATGGCAACAAGGTCACTTCTGTTGGTGTTTCCTTGCCAATCTCAAGCGTTTGTCGCTGGGTGCGCAGCTCAACAAGTGTTGCGCCGAGGTCGCTATTGTCCGGCGACAACGCGTCTTTTGCATAAATTTGGACATTGCGCGACAGCACTTGCGAGAAACGGCTTTCGGTATTTTCGTCTACTGAAATGGTAAATTTGCGTGACAAATAGCCATTCTTGCTCAGCGTAATCACATGCTGGCCTACCGGCAGCAGGAGTGTGCCGTTCAGTTCGGTTATACCGACCGGACGCTCTTCTTCGTTGAGATAGATTTCAGCCTGCGATGGATTGGAGAGAATCTCAATCGTTTTCCTGAAAACACCTTCGATGGCAAAATGGTCTTTGTTGCGATCGAGACGCTGAAATTTCCAGAACCGCCGGTCGCTGATGGTTTCTGCACCCTCAAGGGTGTTGATTTCCATGCCGGTGAGATTTGGGAATCCCGGCTTGGCCAGGGTGATCTGAATTGGCTCTTCCGTTACATCCCACAACACGGTTGCCGGCGTGGTTTGCGCCAACTTCACGCCGTTGATGAATATATCCGCATCTGGCGGGTTTGAAGAAAGTTCGAGCTGAGTTTTGAACTGGAAGGTATAATCTTCCCAGGGATTGCGACTGTCTTCCCCCGCAACCTGCAATTTGCCTTCACTCGGCACGTTGATCGATTTGACGATTGGCTCAAAACGCGGCAGCACCAACATCAATTTGTGCACGCCCGGCTCAATTTTTTCGATCCGGATCGGCGTGGTTTGCTGCAAAGGCTGATCATCGAGATAGACTTGCGCACCGGATGGAACCGATGAAATTTTGATCGCAGGCGGCGACATCATGTCATGCATGAATGTGCCATATGATGTGAACTGCATCGTTGTATCGGCGATGGTGTAGGCCACGAACAGCAAAAAGAGCGACACCAGCGTGACCAAAATGCCTTTTTTGTGTGAGCGCGCCGAGAGTCGCACCACATCGATGATTGTTTTTAATTCATCTTCCTCACTCTCGGTGTCGTCGATGATGCTGTAGAATTCAGCGGAGCCGGTTTTGGCCGCTGTGCTTTTTATCGTTTGGCGTTCCAGTTCTTTGGTATCGGGGTCAGATTTGGGAGGTGATTTCTGTTCCTCATCCTTCAGAATGTTTGCCAGGTCGAGCTTATCAAAGCTATCCGTGCTTTTTTCGATAGTCTGTGTTTCCACATCATCAGAGCTTTTCGTTTTCGGCTTTTCCATCTCGACCGTTTCGGTCAGCAAAGGCCCATCGTCTTTAGTCTCTTCCCTGGGCGAAGCCGCTTTCGTCTTGCCTTTATCATCGTTCGTTTTTGCGGCATTCTTTCCCGTTTGCGCTCCGGTGGCTTCAGATGTCTCATCTTCTTTCAGCTTGTCGACCGTTTTGTCGGAGATTTCCATAAACTCTTTGGTGCTGACGCGCTCCTTTTCTTCGAAATCGTCAGGCTTTTGTTTTTTGGCGTCTTTTGCCTTTGGCGCTGCCTTGGGCTCCTGAATGCCATTTTCGCTGACGTGAACCGGCTCTATTTTGCCTTCTTTTGCTGTGGATTTCAAGCCGTCTTTCGAAGCACCACCCTGCTTTTGTTCGACTTTTGGGACATGATTGTTGCTCTCCGTTTTCGCATCGATCACAGATGATTCACCGGGCGCGCTCTGCTTTTCCAGTTGCGACCGCACATCGAGCTTTTGCACGAACTCAGCAAGCTCTCCACTGAAATCTGCTGCCGGTGCGGCCAGAATCAGGTAGTGCATCAAATCCATGTACATATGGTTGGCGCTCGGATAGCGGTCTTCGACTTTGGGGCGCACCGACTTTTGAATCACTTCGCGCAGTTTCTTCGGCACGTTGTCATTCTCGATTTTCGAGAAATCCCATTTGTTGGAGCGCAGCATTTCGATATTTTGCTGCGGATTATCAGCCTTAAAAAAGCGCTCACCGGTAATCAGTTCGTATAACACCAGCCCTAATGCAAAAATGTCCGTGCGGCGATCGATGTTCGCGCCGCCGTTCAACTGCTCCGGCGCCAAATAGTTGATTTTGCCCTGAATCGAGACTTCATTTTTCTTCAGGACCTGTTTGCGGTAGAACTGCGCCATTCCAAAATCGATGACCTTCACGTCACCATTTTGGGTGAGCATAATGTTGGAAGGCGTGATATCCTGATGCACGACATTGAGCGGGCTGTTGGTTTCGGCGTCACGGCGATTGTGCGCATAGTCCAGTCCGGCGCAGGTTTCGGCGATGATGTAGACACCGAGATGCAATGGTAGCGGCTTTTTTGACTTCCGGCAGGCGCGCAGCAGCTGTGCCAAATCGCAGCCGTCAATATACTCCATTACGATGTAAAACTGGCCGCTTTCATCGCGTTTTATATCATAAATGTGGACGATGTTATGGTGGTTCAAACGGGCAATGCTCAGGGCTTCGGCCTGAAACATGTCGATGTATTTTGCTTCATGTAAAAGCGCTGGCTCGACGGCTTTGATGGCAACCGGTTTCCCAAAGAGCAAATCCACTCCCTGATAGATGATACCAAAGCCTCCTCGCTTGATTTCGTCCCTAATTTCGTATTTTTCGTCAATGACTTTCGTTGCATTCATGATTGCTAAGTACTCCGGATTGGTCTGAAACCAGTTAAAATCACCATTCTGCGAAAGGAGGGAAATTCGGCAGGCGAATACCGTTCCCTGGTAATCGCAAATTGCATGCCACTTTTTAATCGCTTTAGATCATTGAAATTATGTCACTTAGAAATGCACCAGTGTATCGCAAACGATACATTCCTGAAATCGCTGTTTCAGCGTGATGCACATTTGATCACAGCCTCTATTCTTTGCTCTGTTCGGATCGCAATGCACTCTCCAGTGCAGAAATCGCGTCGCCCTCTGGTTTGCCCGCCTGCAGATAATTGCGCACAATTGAATTCATCTCATTGCGTTCGTCAGTTTCCAGGTTGAGTTTGAGCACCGTTTTAAAAACCTTGATGGCGGTTTCGTCGTTGCGGCCGCTCAGCAAATAAAGATGCGCCAATTTTGGATAAAGCTTGAGCTTGCCCGGATTTTGCGCCAGCGCATTTTCATAAATCAGCGCCGCAGCCGTGTAATTGCCGCGCAGCAGATACATTCTGGCGCGCGCCATCGGTGAGAAAACCACAAATCCCAGCAATGGCAACATTACGATTGCGATCACACTACCAGCGATCAGCGCGATTCCCGGCTCACCTTCTTTCGTCGAGACAGCCACGTCGTCAAGGTCATTTTCTGTCAGATTTGTACGCGCTTCAAACAGCAAATTGTTGACATCGCGGTAATCCTGCTTGATCAATCGCAATTTTTCAAGATGCACAATTGCTTGCAGCCAATCTTTGTGGTCCATGAGAATCAGCGCTTCTGTGTAAAGCGAATCGAGATGCGCTTCCGAAAACGGCATACCGCTGTCGGCATTCATTTCCGGCGTTTGGCTGTTTGCCGCCCCCAGCGATGCCTGCTCCAGAACACTGATCAGGCTGGAAACATTGCGATAATCCGGTTTGAGCTTTTTGACCCGCCGAAAGGCTCGCAACGCTTCATCAAAATCATCGTTTTCCATCGACTCCAGCCCGAATTTGTAGTAGCGAAACAGCACACTTTCGAGCGTATCGGGCTCGACCTGCCGGCGTGCTTCCGCCAAACGCTGATGCGTGTCGAGATAATTGGCATCGAGGTCAGCAACGCGTTCGAACGCCGCAATTGCACGCGTCCATTCCCGCCGGTTGAACGCGCTCATCCCTTCCTGGTATGTTGCAGTCAGGATTTTAGCGGATTGCTGTTCGCGCATCTTGTTTCGCGCTGCGTTCAGCTTGAATTGGACGTCTTTGAAATTGGCAGACTTTTGCAAAATGCTTTCGTAATTCGCTATCGCCAGCGCATAATCCCCGTCTTGCTCATAGCGTGCGGCTTGTGAGTAAAGCTCTGTAAGCGTCGATTGCGTCAATTCAACCCGCAGCACAGAATCGACCTGTGCAATTTTTGCATCAACATCTTTGAATTCAGGATTTTCCAGATTGATTTGCTCGAAAAGATTTTTTGCCTCGCGCGCATTGCCCGCCTTCAACTGCCCGGTTGCCTGTACGTACAGCTTGTCAAGTCGCAATGAGCGGTCAGCCAGCACAATCAGGTTGGTAAAAAACTCTCGTTGGGCTGCGCTCATTTGCTGGCCAGCGCGCAACACATCCAATGCTTCCGGGTAGCGCGACTGATTGAAAAGCAATCGTCCCAACTCAAAATAAGCTTTGCTCACCAACTCCTTGTCGACGTTCATGCGGACACTTTCCTGCAGCAGCTTCTCTGCCGAAGCCGCATTGCCAGTACGGATTTGCACTTTTGCCAACTCGAGATAAATTGGAAAGATATGATCATCTTCACGCAGGGTGGCGCTCGCTTCCTTTGCCTGATTCAAATACTGCTCCGCACGAACAAAATCCCGCCGGCTTTTGTAGGTCAGGCCCAAATAATAAAGGGCATGTACAAATTGCGGATCGGCTTCAACAGCCTTATGCAACGCTTCAAGTTTTTTGTCGAGATCTTTCTCTTTCTGGCTTTTTTCAAACCATTCCTGGGCTTGCCGGTTGGTGGTTTGCGCAAAAGACAGGCTGCCACACAGCAGAACAAAGAGAGACACCAGGCTGAGCGTAAAGAAGTGTCGTATCATAGCACCCTCTAAAATTGGCAAAGAAGTTGTTTTGGCAGATAGAAAGCAGGTGGATTTTCTTGCTTATTGAAGAAACAGCATCAATTTTATCTTATATACGACTACACACAGTGATTTGCGGTAAGCGAAATTATTTTTGCCTATAACAATTATTATTGCAAAATGAAGAAAAATTCATAATTGCAAAAGAAGCACTGAGCTATCCGGTTTCATTGCGCTTGACTTTTGGAGCGCTGAATATCATATTTTTCGCTACCCAAACGCCCGCTCTCAAGCTGCTGACCAAGTTGAGCGCTCAATTCGCGGCACGTCATCCATTCCATTTGCGGGAAGCATTTTACAGAATTTGAGGAGGCAAGCATGTCCCGAAAAGTGACCCTGTTTTTTACCAGAGCCATCGCACTCATGGCTATTTTGAGTCTGCCAGCTATTGCATCTGCGCAGCAGGCGGATATTCATCAAGTGGTTGCCGCGTTGCTCGGTGATACACCCATGATTGCGGATTTGCGCGAACTCACCGACGAAATCGGTGGCCGTCCTACCGGCTCCGAAGCGAATCTAAAATCGGTGGAATGGGGTCTGCAGAAATTCAAGCAGGCTGGCGTGACTGCTCGCAAGGAAGCTTTTCAAATGCCTCGTTTTTGGTTGGAACGCGAGACCCGTGTCTCTATCAGTGGTGATGCCAGCTTCTCGCCAAGTGCCGTGGCGATGACGTTTTCGGTCGCCACCGGCAGCGATGGCCAGACCGCGTCATTGGTCGATGGTGGTTTTGGTACCGAAGCCGATTTTGCCCGGCTCGGCGCTGCCGCCAAAGGGGCTTTTATGCTGGTCGAAACCCATGAGTTGCTCGACATCGATGGGCTTTTTCAGGAATATGCCGACGCAGTTGGTACCGAAAAACGCGCGCTTGCCGCCGATGTGGCCGGTGTGATTTACATGTCATCGCGCCCGAAAGGCTTGCTCTATCGCCACAATGCATCGCTCGGCCCGGACAACAAAAAGCCGATGATGGTGATGGAGCGCGAAGGTGCGCAACGCGCCCTGCGCCTGCTGCGGGCCGGCAAAACGCTTTCGATCACCGCCTACATCGATGTCGATGATCGCGGGCCCTATGACAGCTATAACGTGATTGGCGAGATCAAAGGCTCGGAAAAGCCGCAGGAGATCGTCGTAATCGGCGCGCATTTGGATTCCTGGGGCCTGGGCACCGGTGGCAACGATAACGGTTGCAACGTGGTGATGATGATTGACATTGCACGCCAGATGAAGAAAATCGGCCTGAAACCAAAACGCACCATTCGTTTTGTGCTATGGAACGGCGAAGAACAGGGCCTGGTCGGTTCGTGGCGCTACACCCAGGCGCATCTCGACGAGATGGACAATCACGTCATGGCGACCTCCATCGACATCGGCAGCGGCCGTATCACCGGCTTTTTCACCAATGGCCGCGCTGATATTTTGCCGGCGGTCGACAAGGCGCTCGAACCGGTGGGTGGTCTCGGGCCGTTCGTCAACATCAACGCGCCGATAGTCGGCACCGACAATTACGATTTTATGATGCAGGGCGTCGCCAACCTGGTCGGCAATCACGATCCCTACAACTACGGGCCGAACTACCATGCCGAGTCGGACACCTTCGACAAAGTCGATCTCCGTCAGATTCGCGTCAATGCAGCGATTGTCGCGGCACTGACCTATGGTTTTGCCAATATGGAGGTCACCTGGAAGCGGCAATCCCGCGCCGATATCCAGAATCTGATCGACTCGACTGACCTGGGCGTGCAGATGGGTTATTTCAATCTCATGCCCGGGTGGCTGGACGGCTCACGCGGGAGGAAGTGATATTCATTATGAAGCACAATGGACAATGATCGCAATGCGCATTGGGTTTTGCGAAGGACAAATCACAAAATGATCGTGTAGCGTTGTAGTGCTTGTGCTCAATTTTATTTCCCTTAAAATCTTGAAGCTATGGTATTTGGAAAAGGAAGGAACTGATGAAATCGAAAAAATTGGTTTCCGGGATAGCCCTGATTTTTTTGCTCACCTCCCCCCTGCTGGCGCAACGTCTGCCGGAAGGAGCGTACAATGCCAATCGCGCCCGCAGCATCGACGTACTGCACTACAAGGCTGAGCTCAGCTTTGACTATAGCAAGCAGCACCTGTTCGGCACCGCCACAGTTCAGCTCGTGCCGCTACGCGAACTCAGCGCATTCTCGCTCGATGCCATCATGCTGAACATCAAAAGCGTGCGCGACTCTGGCAGCAACGCCAAATTGCCCTTTGAAAACACCGGTCGTGCCATCAACATCAAGCTACCGAAAACCATTACGCACACGGATACCCTCTCCGTCGTAATCGAATATGATTGCACGCCGCGCGCCGGCATGTATTTCGTGCGTAACCCGCAAAACCAGGATTTGTTTTTCATACACACTTACGGCGAAGGTGGCAAGCATGCAAACTGGCTGCCGATTTACGCCGACCTCAACGACAAATTTTCCACCGAAATGGTGCTGACCGTACCCGAACCCTATAGCGCGATTTCCAATGGCAAGCTCGTCGGTGAGCAAAAAATGGATGATGGTCGCACAAAGTTCCACTGGCTGCAAAAACTGCCACATGCCAATTACCTGATTTCGATTTATGTCGGCGAATTCGAGCGCGGGGAGTTGCGTCCGGCCTTTGGCAGCATTCCGATGGCCTATTGGGTGCCGAAAGGCCGCAAAAGCGATGGCGCTTTTTCTTTCGGCAACACCACTGACATGGTGGAATTTTTCTCCAGACGCTTCGATTACACTTACCCCTGGGACAAATATGATCAAATCGCAATTCCTGACTATGCCATCGGTGCGATGGAGCACACCGGCATCACCGGGCACGAAGTGAGCGTACTGCGCGACAAAAATGCACCGCTCGACTTTTCACCGGTGCTCGAGCACTATTCCGATCCATGGTCGGCCGAAGCGATTATTTCGCATGAGCTGGCGCACCATTGGTTTGGCGACTTGCTGACCTGCCGAAATTTGAGCTATCTGTGGCTGAACGAAAGCTTTGCCAGCTATTTGATGATGTTGTGGGATGAAGAATCGCTCGGCAAAGAACAGCTTTTGTTCGATGTACAACTCGCAAAAGATCAATATATTAATTATGTACATACTGCCCACATCATCCGCCCGCTCGAGTATCACTATTTTGACGATACCAACACCATTTACAACACAGAGCATACCTACTACAAAGGTGCGGTCGTGCTGCACACCCTGCGCAAAGTGCTCGGCGACGAGGCGTTTTTCCGTGCGCTCGGCGCCTATCTCGACAAGCACGAATTCCAAAATGTCGTAAGCCAGGATTTGAAAATTGCAATCGAAGAGGCTACCGGTGAAAATCTCGAGTGGTTTTTCGATCAGTGGGTAACCGGCGGCGGTCATCCGCAATTCGAAGTGCGTTATGAATACCTGCCGGCACAGAAAAAAATTGCGCTGTTCGTTGACCAGGTACAGCCTTTGGTGGAAGGACAAGGCATATTCAAGCTGCCGGTGCGCATCACTATCGCCACGCCCGCCAAAACCTGGCAGGAAAAAGTGTGGGTCGAACAAGCCAGTGAGCGTATTCTAATCACCAGCGAGCAAGCCCCGCTGATGGTCAGCTTCGACGGCGCGGGTGATTTGGTCGCTGAAATCGATTTTCCGAAAAGTGCGGATGAGCTGGCTTATCAGGCACAAAACGATGCCATCGCCGGCAGCATGCGCGCGATTCGCCAACTCGCGGCGGCGCACCCGACAGCGCCGCAAAGTATCGATGCATTGACCAAAATTTTGCAGGGCAACGGTTTTTGGGCGATGAAAGCAGAAGCGGCTCTCGCTCTCGGCAAAATTCGCAGTGCAGCAGCGCTTGAACTGGCGAAAACGGCATTGCAAGCAACCGACTATCGAGTGCGCAAGGCCGCCGTGCTGGGCCTGGCAGAGTTTCCCGGTGCACAGGCATCTCCACAGCTCGAAGCGGTTATCGCAAACGACAGCCATAGCGATGTGGTGGCGGCAGCCATCGTCGCGCTGGCGAAAGTGAAACCGAATCTCGAAAAAGGCTTTTTTGAAAAACAGCTTGCGCGCGATGCCTGGTTCGACGAAATCCGCCTGGCTGCGTTGCAAGCTTGTGCGTTGCAGTCACAAAAGGAACTGTTGTCGACTTTCAAACGCTATGCACAACACAAATACAATCAATCGGTGCACGAAGCTGCGCTGCGAGCCTGGGCTGCGGCTGCGCCGAACGATCCCGACTTGCACAAACTTCTGATCGTGCGCACCGAAAGTCCGACCTACACCATCCAGCAGGCAGCGATCGGCATGCTGGGCGAGCTGTACGTCAGTGCCGCAAAAACGCGCTTGCAGCAGATTATCGACGAGAATGCCGATGCCAACCTGGTGGTGCTGGCGCAGTCTTCACTCGACAACATTGCCTGGCTGGAAGGTCAAAAGTGAAGTTAGCCGCGAATGCTCGCCAATGAGCGCACATACAATCTGCCGCTTTGTAATCCAAATCTGTGCACTTCGCAGCCTTGGGAATATTTATCGATGGCTGAGCATGCGCTCCTTGCATCACACAATTTTGTAATATAACCCAAGTTGTGACCTATTGATGTAATCGTTTAGATCACCAACTGTTCTTTCAAAAAAAATAGCGTTGGTCTGAAATCGTGAGGATTTGTCGCCAGAAACTCCAAAAGAACAATAGCTTAAATTGTTTTTCATATTCCCCTGGAGTTTCATGGACGACAAAATTCTTTCAATTTACTGTCTATGCGATGATCTTCTCAAAGCCTTGTCACATCGCGAAGATCCGCAATGTCAAATGTCCGATGCCGAAATCATGACCACTGCGATTATCGCTACCTACTGTTTTGGTGGCAATTACGCTCAAGCGTGCCGGTTTTTACAACTACCACAGTATTTTCCTGACATGCTGAGCAAAAGCCAGTTCAACCGCCGCCTGCATCGCTTAACAGATCGCTTTGTTCAGCTTTTCCAGTGTTTGAGTCGAACGTGGAAAGACCTGAACACCGAATCGATTTATGTGATTGATAGTTACCCGATTGCGGTTTGCGATAACTATCGCATTCGCAGGTCGCGAATCTATCAAAATGAACAGTATCGAGGCTATATCCCAAGCAAAAGAAGATACTTTTATGGCCTGAGAATTCACATCATGATTACCCAAAACGGCCAACCCGTTGAAGCCTTTCTGATGCCCGGCGGTGTCGCCGATGTCGATGCTTTGAAAGTGTACGAGTTTGATTTGCCGGAGCACAGTACAATTTATGCTGACAAAGCCTACAACGAGTACAAAACCGAAGACCTGTTAGAAGAACTCTGCGAGGTTACGCTCTCGCCTTTGCGAAAGAAAAATTCAAAACGTGCTGTACCCGGATATGTCGCCTATCTGCAGCATTATTATCGAAAAAGGGTCGAGACCGCAGGCAGCTTGATCGAAAGAACTCTTCCCAAATCGATACATGCGGTCACTGCAAAGGGCTTTGAACTCAAAGTTTTCTTGTTTGTGCTCGCATACAGTGTCAGTTTCTTTTAGGTCACAACTTGGGTTAATATACTTGGCTTTACAATTCTTCTTCCGACATTCCGGCATTAGAAATTTGGCGTAAAAAATTTTCAGTGTCGCTTCCGAAATGACGCATTTTCTGTTTGAGCACAGCGAGTTTAAATGCATCAGGAAGCGATGGTGAAAATTTAGCCAAATTTCTGCAGCCGAAGAGTTTTTTGCCTCTTTTTTGACCACAAAAAAGAAGATAGTGCTTCGATTTGCGCGATTAATGCTGGGAGTTGCAGCCAATTTTCTTTAAAAAACAAGTATGCCTTTCTTCTCTGTTTGCGTGAGCATCGCGAGCCATGTCCACTTTGTTCCAAAAACCATTCTTTCGGCACAGGTTGGCCAATGCTTTGGGTTTAAAATTTCAAAAAAATACCTGATTGGCCATTTTGCCGTGTATTGAGTGTTTGCCAGCCTCCCACATGCTGTACTAATTTTCAGCATGAATCTTGCAGCTTCAACGAAAAAAACTATCATTTTCGACCACAACACCTTATATTCCCATCTTTGGCAATCGGTACGTTTCACACAAAACAATTCGCCTGACGCATGTCCTCATCGCCCGCAAAAAAAGACACTTTCCCATTTGGTCAAAAAATCGCCTGGCAACCGAATGAGCGCTGGATGCGCGAAAGCAATTTGCAGCAGCTGATGCAACAGCACGGCATCGCCAGTTATGATGAATTGCAGCAGCGTGCCCATGACGACATCGGCTGGTTTTGGGATGCGACGCTCAAGCAACTCGATATTCAGTTTTACACACCGTATTCCAAAATTGTCGATCTCAGCAATGGCATCCAATTTCCGCGCTGGTGCGTCAATGGAAAAATGAATATTATCCATAATTGTCTCGACAAGTGGCAGGCTGACGAACACGCCCACCGCACCGCGCTGATTTGGGAAAGTGAAGATGGCGAATCGTTGCATTTGACCTACGAAGAACTGCATCGACATGTCTGCCAATGCGCCAATGCTTTAAAGCAGCTTGGACTGGGCAAAGGCGATGCGGTTGGCTTGTACATGCCGATGGTGCCCGAATTGATCATCGCTTTCCTTGCGATCATCAAAATCGGCGGCGTGATTTTGCCGCTCTTCAGTGGCTATGGCCCGACTGCCGTCATCAGCCGACTGCAGGATGCGCAGGCCAAAGCCATTTTTACCGCGGACGGCTTTTTGCGGCGCGGCAAGCCTGTGCGCATGAAGCCGGTTGTCGATGAAGCAGCGCAACAGGTCAGTTCCTTGCAGCGTGTCATTGTGGTCGAGCGTGCCGGACTGACCGACACGCCGATGCAAACTGGACGCGATCATTGGTGGCACGATGTGGTGCCACAGCAAAGCACTGTGGCCGAAACCGCGCGCACCGATGCGGAAGATGTGCTGATGATTATTTATACCAGTGGCACCACCGGCAAGCCCAAAGGGGCTGTGCATACCCACTGCGGCTTTCCGATCAAGGCGGCACAGGATATGTTTCACCCGATGGACGTCAAGCCCGGCGATACCATGTACTGGATGACCGACATGGGCTGGATGATGGGGCCGTGGCTGGTGTTCGGCACACTGCTGATCGGCGCGACCATTGTGCTGTACGATGGCGCTCCGGATGTGCCCGACGCTGGCCGGGTGTGGCAGCAAGTTGCGGATCACCGGGTCAGTCACATCGGCGTGTCACCGACGCTGATCCGAGCTCTCAAAACCCATGGCACCGAGCCGATCCGGCGCCACGATGCCAGCAGTTTGCGCGCTGTTTGCTCGACCGGCAGTCCGTGGGACCCGGAGTCGTGGCTGTGGCTGTTCGAGAATGTGCTCGACTCAAAAAAACCGATTTTGAATTACTCCGGCGGCACCGAAATCAGTGGTGGCATTGTTTGTGGCGATTTTTTCAGACCGCTCAAACCGTGTGCGTTTTCCGGGCCGGTGGTCGGCATGGACGCGGACGTGGTCGACGAGGCGGGCCAGCCGGTGCGCAGGCAAGTCGGCGAGCTGGTGATCCGCCAGCCGTGGATCGGCATGACGCGCGGGTTTTGGAACGACAAGCAGCGCTATTTGGAGACGTATTGGAGCCGCTTCGAAAGCACCTGGCTGCACGGCGATTTTGCGGCGATTGACGAAGACGGGCTATGGTACATTTTGGGCCGTAGCGACGATACCATCAAAGTGGCGGGCAAGCGGCTCGGCCCGGCGGAAGTGGAATCGATTTTGAACGCGCACACCGCAGTTGCCGAGTCGGCCGCGATTGGTGTGCCGCACCCGGTGAAAGACAACGAAGTGGTGGCTTTTTGCGTGCTCAAATCCGGGCAATCAGCATCGGAAAAGCTGCGGGATGAGTTGATGCAAAGCGTGATTGACGAACTCGGCAAACCGCTTAAACCGCGCGAGATTAAATTTGCAAAAGCGCTGCCCAAAACCCGTAATGCCAAAGTGATGCACCGCATCATCCGCGCCGCCTATCTCGGCAGCGACATCGGTGACATCAGCAGCCTCGAGGATGCGGGCACAGTGGATGCGATCAAGAATGCTGTATAAACCAAACGGTGAAAATGGAAAATCAAACCAAACATTTATGCGTTACAGGTGATTCTCGCAAGATGATCGAAGTCCCAGATGCTTCGGTGCACCTGGTGGTGACGTCGCCGCCCTATTGGCAGCTCAAAGATTACGGATCAGCGGCTCAGATTGGTTTCGACCATTCCTACCAGGATTACATCAATCACTTGAATTTGGTCTGGAAAGAATGTTATCGAGTACTGCACCCGGGCTGCCGAATGCTCGTGAACATCGGCGATCAATTTGCGCGGGCAGTTTATTACGGCCGCTATAAGATCATTCCGATTCGAACCGAAATCATCAAATTCTGCGAGACGGTCGGCTTCGATTATATGGGTGCGATTATCTGGCAAAAGAAAACAACGATGAATACCACGGGCGGTGCGACCATAATGGGTTCGTACCCCTATCCCAGAAATGGCATCGTTGAAATCGATTATGAGTTTATTCTGATATTCAAAAAAACGGGCAAACCACCAATTGTCGCAAAAGAAGTCAAAGAAAAATCTCGCATTTCAAAAGAGAAATGGAAAGAATATTTCTCCGGACACTGGTACTTTAACGGTGCAAAGCAGGAGAACCATATCGCCATGTTTCCTGTTGAGTTACCTAAACGAGCTATTGAAATGTTTACCTTTGCTGGGGAAACAGTATTAGATCCTTTTTTGGGCAGCGGTACAACATCGCATGCGGCTATGCTCACGAACAGGAATTCTATCGGCTACGAAATCAACGAGGCATTCTTGCCAATCATCAAGTCCAGATTAGATGGAAATGAGCTTTCATTGTTTCAATCGGAAATTCGGTTCGAAAAACAAAATTTGGGCAACACAGATTGGGAGAGAGAGATCGAGAAGTTGCCTTATCAATTTCACGATCCGATCAAATTCGATAAAAAAATAGATCCGAATAAATTGAAATTCGGTTCGAAAATCAGTCTTGCTGACGGCAAGTCCGGCGCACAGCGAGAGCAATATTTTACCGTAAAACAGATTATCCAACCGCACTTAATTCGACTGAACAATGATGTGATCGTCAGACTCATTGGTGTAAAGTCAAAATTGCAAACAAAAGCCAAAGCGCTGGATTTTTTAGAAAAGAAAATTGGCCATGGCCAAATCTATTTGAAATTTGATGCGACAAAATACGATAAAGAAAATATTCTTCTGGCCTATGTTTATATGAAGAATAAGACCTTTATCAATGCCCATCTCATCAAAAACGGCTATACCGAGCTCGACACGGAGTTCCCTTTTAAATATCGACCGAAGTTTCAAGAATTGATAAAAAGACTATCCGCTTATGAAAACGAAATTCAGAATCTCGAATAACGAAATCGCAGAATTACTGGGTATCGAGTCCGTTGAGTTTCCGAAATACACTACTCAGATTGTCAATTTAGCCAGTCAAAATGCACAGGCTACACGACCGCGCGTTGTTGGCCAAATGAGTGATTTGATGCAAGAATTCTCGGGCAAATCCATTGATGAATGGGAGAACTGGTATCTCCAAAAGCACCCAAACGCGATCCAGGATGCACGAAAAAAAATTGCACAAATGATTGAGAATTTTCGAAATGCTATGGATGAGATCGACCAGCAGTTGATCGAGAATTGGGTACGCGATTTGGTTATCCTTAAAACGTATATAGGACTAAAATTTCAGAAAGCAATTCTGATAAAAACAGCAGAATTGTTAAAATCGAATTATCGGATAGCCAACTCAAAGGACGAATCGAAAGGAGTGGACGGCTTTATTGGGGATTTGCCAATTAGTATTAAGCCAGAATCCTATAGAGCCAAAAAGCAATTGCTTGAAAATATCGATGCCCGGTTCATTTTTTACGACAAAGTCAAAACAGGCATAAAAGTCGATATTTCCGATGTCCTTGCAGACAGAGAATAAAAGCAGTTGCTACTCACAAAATTATATCAATAGCCAATGCCACCCACGCAAAAAACAATCATCGGCGTGATGGGGCCGGGCGAGGGCGCGACAGAAAATGATAAGGCAGCGGCCTTCACGCTCGGGAAGCTGATCGCGGAGCAGGGCTGGGTGCTGCTGAGCGGCGGCCGCGATTGCGGTGTGATGGACGCTTCCTGCAAGGGTGCGAAAAGCGCGGGCGGGCTGACTATTGGCATTTTGCCCGGCACCACGCGAGCCGGGATGTCGGATGCTGTCGACATCCCGATCATTACTGGCACAGGGAATGCAAGGAACGCGATCAATGTCCTCTCCTGTGACGCAATAATTGGCTGTGGCATGGGTGCCGGCACGGCATCGGAAGTCGCGTTGGCGCTCAAGAGCGACAAATTTGTAATTCTGCTCAACAATGATGAAATTAGCCAGCGTTTTTTTCGCAGCCTTGCGAAAAACGCGCAGCTCGAATATGCGAATTCACCACAACAGGCGGTGGCATTGATCAAACAAAAATTGTCCGAAAAGTGATTCTTTAGCATCTAATTCGAAAACGCATCCCGGCGCGATCTCAGCTATTTTTGAACCAATTGATCGAATTCAATAAACGACTCGCATGTCATCGCATGCGAAAACCATTTACTTATTCATTATCATTGAAGGTGGGAGCGATATGAGAAAATTGATTTATTTGCTCGGTTTGCTGGGCGTGACGCTGCTTTGGAGCTGCACCCAGGAACCGCCATCCAATCCGAACAGCACAACGGACATCACCAGTGCGGACATTCAGTACCACATCAATTACCTGGCTTCGGACGAACTTGAAGGTCGTGAGGCCGGCAGCAAAGGCGCGCAGGAAGCCAGTGCATACATTGCCAACGAGTTCAAGCACTACGGTCTGCAACCGGCAGGTGAAAATGGCAGCTATTTCCACGAATTTGAAGTGATTGCTGGCGTAAACAAAGGTCAAAACAACAAATTGACGTTTGATATTGGCGGTGAGCAAGTTGTGTGCGAAGCAGACAGCGACTTTTCGCCTGTCTCTTTTAGCGAAAACGGTACATTTACTGGCGGCGTTGTTTTTGCCGGCTACGGCATCGAAGCGGATGATCTGAAATACAATGACTATGATGGGCTCGATGTCAAAGATAAAATCGTTTTGCTGCTGCGCTATTCGCCAGAGGGAGACAATCCGCACAGTGATTTCAATTCTTACTCTGCTCTGCGGCGGAAAGCATCCCTTGCACGAGACAAAGGCGCTGCTGCCGTGATCATTGTGACCGGGCCAAACAACGATCCGGAAGATGCACTGATGACCTTTAAATATGACGGCACAGCAGCACGCGCGGGTGTTGGCGTGGCGAACATCACGGGAGAAGTGGCAGACAAGCTTTTGGCCAGCTCAGGCAAAACCATAGAGGCGTTGCAGAAACAGATCGATGATGGTCCGGCTCCGGCATCTTTTGCGCTTGAAAATGTCAGCGCCAGCCTCGAAGCGGATGTTCGCGATGATCGCCGCACTGCTCGCAATGTTGCCGCTATCCTGCATGGCAATGATCCGAGTCTAAAAGAAGAGCTGATCATTCTGGGCGCACATTTCGACCACCTTGGTTATGGCGGCTCCAGCTCACTCGATCGCGAAGCGACCGGTCAAATCCACAACGGTGCGGACGATAACGCTTCCGGCTCCGCTGGCCTGCTCGAGCTCGCACAAAAAATCGCTGCTGAAAAAGATCAAGTGAAACGCAGCTATCTTTTTCTGGCATTTTCAGCCGAAGAAATGGGCTTGCTCGGCTCGAGCGCCTACGTAAAAGACAAAGTCACGCCAATGGATCAGGCTGTTTTGATGATCAACATGGACATGATCGGCCGGATGAAAGAGAACCAGCTCATTCTGTACGGCCTCGGCACGTCGCCGGGTTGGGAGAAGCTGGTGGACGACCTGAATGCAGAGTCGGATTTTGGCTTTGAACTCAAGAAAAACAAAGATGGCACCGGCCCCAGCGATCACTCGACTTTTTATCAGGCAGAGATGCCGGTGCTGGCGCTGTTCACGGGTATCCACAGCGATTATCACAAACCCAGCGACGATGCCGACAAAATCAATGTCGACGACGAAGCGCGGATTGTCAAGTTCGCATACGCATTTGCGAAAAACGTTGATGAGCTGACCGAGCGTCCGCAATTTACCAAGGTTGAAAGCACAGAACGCCGGCAGTCCCGCGGCGCTTTTCGGGTGTATGTTGGCACCATACCGGATTACGCTGAAACCGATGTCGAGGGTTTGAAACTATCAGGCGTGAGTTCAGGTAGCCCTGCTGAAAAAATCGGCTTGCAGGCTGGCGACGTCATTATCAAATTCGGTCCACGCGAGGTCAAAAATATTTATGATTATACCTACGCCCTGCAGGATTTCAAACCCGGCGATGAAATCGAAATTGTGGCAATGCGCGGTGCTGAAAAATTGAATTTCATGATGACCTTGGAAGCACGAAGGTAATTTCGACGCTGATTGACGAACAGCGTTTTCTGTCCTCAAAATCAGTCAATTGCGTTTAGCTACGAACATACGCAAGCAGTCCCGATTTATCTTTTTGAATTCTCATTCGAGGATTTTTGTCTGATTCGTGGCTAAACGTTCACTTTCGAAAAAATCAGTTTGTGCAGGAATTATCTATATTCATCTGTGTTAAAAGGAAAAAGGAGCAGACAGCGAATGGCAAAAGCACAACAAGCTCGCATTTTAATTGTCGATGATGAAGAATCGGTGTGTTTCGCGCTCGAAACCATCTTGAGCGAAAATGGCACATATGCTGTTGAAACACGCGATGCGGGCAAAAAGGCGATGGCAGAACTACAGCAAAATCACTACGATCTCGCCTTGGTCGACCTAACTCTGCAGGATCTGGACGGCCTGTCGATTTTGAGGCAGGCGCGGGAGCAGAATTTGCAGACCGAAATTGTGCTGGTCACCGGTCATGGCTCCATCGACACAGCCGTAGAAGCGATGCGGCTTGGCGCGTACGATTACCTCACCAAGCCGGTCGATAGCAAGGACCTGTTGCGCGTCGTCAACCATGCGTTGGAAAGATCGCAATTGATGCGCCAAAACCGTGATCTGCAAGACCAAATCAAAACACTGACGCGCTATCAGGACCTCATCGGCAAATCATCGGTGATGCAGGAGTTGTTCCGCACCCTGGAAGCTGTTGCAGCCAGCGACGCGAGTGTTTTGATTACCGGCGAAAGCGGCACGGGCAAAGAGTTGGTAGCGCACGCGATCCACAAACGCAGCGAGCGCAGCGCAGCGCCGTTCGTGGCGGTCAACTGCGCGGCGCTGCCGGCCAATATTTTGGAGAGTGAGCTATTCGGGCACGAAAAGGGTGCATTTACCGGGGCAGTGAAAGACAAGGCGGGCTATTTTGAGCAAGCCCACAGCGGTACGCTGTTTTTGGATGAGCTCACCGAAATGCCTTTTGAAATCCAGGCCAAACTGCTGCGCGCGCTTGAGACCCAGACTTTCCGGCGCGTCGGCGGTAGCCGCGATATTAAAGTTGATGTGCGCGTGCTGGCTGCCTCCAATCAAAACATTCAGGACGCGGTAGAAAATAAAGTCTTGCGTGAGGATGTTTTTTATCGCCTCGCCGTCGTTGAAGTCGAACTGCCAGCTTTGCGTGAACGCGTCGAGGATATTCCCTTGATCGCCTCTGAATTGCTGAGGAAATTTGCAAAAGCCACCAACAAATCCATTCAAAGTTTTGCGCCGGATGCAATGGAGCTGATGCTGAATTACGCCTGGCCGGGGAATGTGCGCGAATTGCGCAATGCCATCGAACGGGCGGTCATATTATCTCGCGGCGATCACATTGAGCCAACGGATTTGCCCCCGCGTCTGCGTCAGGTTGGCGCCATCTCGGATAGCGAAGCGAAAAGCCTGCCCGCCAACATGGTAGCGGTGCACCTCGGTACCACAGTCGAAGAGATGGAACGGCAGCTCATCTTGCGCACCCTGGAAATGCAGGGCAATAACAAAACCCGCGCCGCCGAAGTGCTCGGTGTCAGTCTTAAAACACTGCACAACAAGCTCAACCGGTATGCCCAGGATGACAGCAATTGAGCCAAAAATTGTCATCCATTTGCGATCCCGCCAGCCAGCAGCTTCTGCACCGCATCCAGTGATCGGTGTGCCCCCATAACCACCAGCAAATCACCGGCAGTCAGCTCAATTTCTCCACCCGGATTTGAAATCGGCTGGCTGTCCCGCACGATAGCAATGACCGTTGCTCCTGTGCGTTTGCGAAGATCCAATTGCACCAACGACTGCCCGACCACTGGCATGGATTCGAGCACCAAAAAATTCTCTACTATGCTTCCTGCCAACAACTCACCGAGCTTTTCCAGAGAATTTGAACTCAGTGCTGTTTGCTGCAACAGTGGCGTGCCTTCCCGACGAATGGCATCGGTATAGGCTTGGATCACCGAGCGTGGGAGGCCGTATTCTGCCAGCACGCGCGCGAAAATTTCGGTCGCAGTTTCAAATTCCTCTGCAATCACCAAATCGGCGCCAAGGTCATAAAGCTGCTCGCTCGAGGCCGCAAACTTGGTACGCAGGATGATAAACAGGTTCGGACAGAGTTGCCGTGCAGCAGCCAAAATTTTGCGCGCTACCGAGGCATCCGCAAAGGTGCTGACCAGTGCACGCGCAGTCCGCAGGCTGGCATGTTCGAGAATTTCCTGACGGCTGGCATCGCCAAAATAGATGGGCTCTCCATTTTGCACTGCCTCCCGAACGGTTTGTGGGTTCAGTTCCAAAATCACATAAGGAATATGGCTTTCTTTCAACACCCGTGCCAGATAGCGGCCATTCAGGCCAAATCCGACAATCACCGTGTGATTTGTCAACTTATCTCGCTGCGATTGGGTTTCACGCTGTTGTTTTTGAATTTTAGATGGCAGACTTTCCGGCGCCTTTTTGGATAATGCATTTCCTGCCTGCATCATAAATGGTGTAACCAACATCGTGAGCACGGCAACTGCTAAAAATGCCTGATACTGTGGCGCCGAGATCAGAGCGTGCCCTTGCCCCAATTTTGCCAGCACAAAAGAGAATTCGCCAATTTGCGCAATACCGAAACCAACCGCAATGGCCAGCTTGAACGATCCGGAATGGATGCGTGTCGTTACTCCGGCAATCAACGCTTTTAAAATGAGCGTGGCCAAAACCAGAATGCCCACAATCCAAATGTTTTGCAGCAAAAAGCGCAGGTCGAGCAGCATGCCAATTGTGACAAAAAACAGGCTGTTAAAAATATCCTTAAAGGGCAATATTTCAGCCGTAACCTGATGGCTGTACGGTGACTCCGAAATCGCCAGGCCGGCAATGAACGCACCCAACGCCAATGACACGCCAAACAGCGAGGTTGTCCAGGCGATGCCGATTGCGATCACGACCACGCCCAGCACCATGATTTCGCGCAGACGGACGCGCACGACCATTTCCAGCAGGCGCGGCACTAAAAACAGCGATAGCAGCAGCACTCCCGCCACCAGCCCCAACGCTTTGGCAAGTGACCAAAGCAATGGCAACAGCTCGATGCCACCGCTGGCGCCTAACAGGGGCGTGATCAAAACCATCGGCACGATACATAAATCCTGAAACAGCAAGATGCCCAGAATGAGCCGGCCTCGCGGTGTATCGATCTCACCCTTTGTCGCCAAAACACTCAGCACAATTGCCGTGCTCGACAGCGCAAAAAGCATACTAAGAAAGATCGCCTGTGGCAAAGGCAGTCCAAAACCAATCGCAATGCCTGCTGCAGCCAATCCGGTAACGACCACTTGCAAAGCGCCACCGAGCAGCACATCCCGCTTGATGCGTCGCAATTCCGATAGCGAAAACTCCATGCCGATGGTGAACAGCAGCAGCGCAACGCCAATTTCCGCCAGCACATTGATGTCGTCGTGCTGGGTGATTACATCCAGACCGAATGGCCCAACCGCAATACCGCACACCAGAAAGCCGACGATGTGCGGTACTTTCAGGCGATGGAAAATGAGAACCACAACAGTGGCGCAGGAAAAAATGATAAACAGTTCGTATAAAATATTGATTTCGTGCATGATGCTCCCAAATGATCGGTGGAAATTGTGTCAAATGTAGGCAAAAACCGGTATTTTATCCAGAGAATATCAATATTTCGCCCACTTGCAATCATGGATGATTGCCATAAAAAAAGGCTCGCGCGCTTTCGATTTTTATTGCTTTTGAGCAAAGCGATATCGATATTCCACGCCCAAATTATGTTTGGTATTGCAAACCTGATTTGGAGCACATTTTAATAGGTAACATGATGGAAAAGAGCTCGTTTGCAGTTTTTTTCTTCAGTTTCTGTTTCTTCCTGACTAGTACCGCCCTCGCGCAATCGCGGATGAGTACGTCCCTGCCATACAGTATCCCCGACCAGCAGATCCAACCCCTGGTTAAATTGGTTGACGCTCGATTTCAAAAAGCTTTAGAAAAGCGACTGCGCCAAAATCCGCGCTGGTCAGAATTGATCACACGAAAGAAAATGGCTGTTGGCCTGGTAGATATTAGCAATCCCGCTAAAGTGAAATACGCACGTGTCAATGGCCCGGTGATGATGTACGCTGCCAGCCTGCCCAAACTTGCGATTTTGCTGGCCGCCAACCAGGCTCTTGAAGATGGTGTTTTAATCGCAACGCCGGAAATCAACCATGACATGCGCATTATGATCAGCAAATCCAACAACGCCGCAGCGACGCGCATGATCGATCGCATCGGCATGGAACGCATCCAGGCCGTGCTTAAAGACCCGCGCTACCAGCTTTATGACCGCGAGCGTGGCGGCGGTTTGTGGATCGGGCGGCGCTACTCCAAACAAAGCAAGCGCATTCCGGAACCGATTTTGGGGCTGAGCCACGCTGCGACAGTGACACAAGTTTGCCGCTTTTACTATCTGCTGGCAATGGGAAAACTGGTCAGCCGCGAGCGCTGTTCTGAAATGCTTGAGAGCTTGCGCGATCCGGAAATAAACCACAAATTTGTCAATTCTCTGCATGAAATCGTGCCGGATGCGACTCTGTATCGCAAGTCCGGTACGTGGCAAAACTGGCATTCCGATTCCGTCTTGGTTTGGGGCCCGAACTGGCGGCGCTATATTGTCGTTGGCTTAATTGAAGCACCGGATGGCGAACAAATCTTGCGAGACCTGATTCCCGCAGTTGAAGAAGTTCTTAAACTGAATCAGTTGACAATTTCAAAAAAATAGCAGCAATGAGCCAAGTACTTTCAAACGACTGGTCAAATGCAACAGTACGCGTTTTCCGGAAAGCATTTGATATACGGCGAGGCGAAACACTTCGTGCATCGTTGATGCTGATATACATTTTCCTGGTCGTTTCATGCCTGCTGATGATCAAGCCTGTTTGCAATGCGCTGTTTCTTTCCCATTATGGCGCTTCAAAACTGCCATTGGCCTTCATCCTGGTTGCTATTTCGGCAGCGTCCGTCGTCGGTATCTACTCGAAACTATTGAAGAAAAACAAGCTATTCAGGCTTGCGATGAACAGCATCCGTTTTTCTGTGGCATCCCTCCTGCTTTTTTGGATTTTTATCTATTTTCAGATCGGCAAAGGCATCGTTCTTTACCTGTTTTATATTTGGGTTTCAATCTTTGCAGTGATCATCACTTCCCAGTTTTGGTTGCTCGCGAACCTGGTTTTTAACGCGCGGGAAGCAAAGCGTCTTTTTGGCTTTATCGGCTCCGGGGCGATTGCGGGCGGCCTGTTCGGTGGGTATCTCACGAATTTCCTGGCGCCGTTTATCGGAAGTGAGCAGCTTTTGCTTATCTGCGCCGGATTGCTTTCATTGTGTTTTCCTATCATGAAACAAATTTGGCGGGAAAATCTCAGAAATGACAAGCGTTTTCCAGCTAACAAGCCGGTTTCCCTGCCAAACAGCGACAAAACAGAACACCCGCTTAAGCTTATTCAGCAATCTCGCCACCTTTTGCTCATGGCGGGATTGGTAGGGATTGGAGTTTTGGTAGCCAAGCTGGTCGAATTTCAATTCAGCGCTATTGCATCCGATAAAATTGGCGACGATGACCAACTCGCCGCTTTTTTTGGATTCTGGCTTTCCAATATGAACCTGGCTTCACTGATCATTCAACTGTTTATCACAAGGCGCGTTGTCGGCGTTTTTGGAGTCGGCACGGCACTCTTTTTTCTTCCTGCCGGCATCCTGCTTGGCGCCATCGGCATTTTGATCCATCCGGGACTGATGACTGCAGTCTTGATCAAACTCAGCGATGGCAGCCTCAAACAATCCGTTAACAAGGCTGGCATGGAGCTCATGGCTTTACCGATTCCAGTGGAAATTCGTAATAACACCAAAACCTTTATCGATGTATTCGTCGATAGCTTTGCCACTGGCATCAGCGGCGTTTTGCTCTATATTGTTACTACGAATGTCCAGTTTTCCGTGCGTGTAATCAGCATCATCATCATCTTTCTGATCGCCATTTGGCTGTTTTTAGTGACACGTATACGCCGGGAGTATATTCAGGCTTTTCGCCTGAAAATCCAACCAGACCTTACACAAAAAAGAGAACCGGAAAAGATTTCCAAAAGTATCTCGATATGGAGCGGCCTGTTTCAAGCCCTGGAAAGCAGAAACGAGCAAACAGTGATTGAAGCACTCGAAATGATCAGGGATATTCGTGATTCGAGGCTTGTACCGTATCTGCAAAACCTTGCTCTTGGCAATCAACCCAGAGTGCAAGTTGAAGCCCTGAAACTGCTCTATTTTTATAAAAATGAAAGCGCTGTTCCTGAAATTGAGAATCTGATTTATAATGATAATTTCGATTTAAAATGCGAGGCTTTCCGGTATCTGTTTCAAAATATGCCACCAGACCGGCTCATCGACACATTTAAAAAATATCTCACACATAATGACGAAAAAATAGCAGTTGCCGCGCTTTACTCAATCGCAAAAGAGTCGCGTAACAATATCGAGTTGCAGAACGCCTTTAGAGTGCGCGAAGAAATTGAGCTGGGGCTGAAAAATTTGAGATTGATTGAAGAGCCGGAAAAAACCACCTTTCTCAAAACCGGCTATATCAGAATGCTCGGGATTGCAAACATTCCCGAGCTGCATGGCTATCTGCATCTGTTCTTGAAAAAACAGCCACATACGATTTTGAAGGAGGCCATCATTGCTGCCAGCCAGACCGGCCTCAAAGAATTCGTGCCAGTGATCTTTCGCTATTGGACAGATAAAAACTTGCGGGAGACGATACGGCATTCGCTTGCAGGATTTGGCCCGGAAATCATCGATATTCTCGTTCATATCATGCATGATCTGCGCGAGAGCCGCGAGATGCGCTTGTGCATCCCGCAAGTTATTGCCGCGATCGGAACCATAAAATCAGCGAAAGCGCTGACCGACGCCCTTGACGAAAACGATTTGGAAATGCGCTTTGAAATCATCAAAGCGCTCAACACGTTACATGCTCGCTATCCCGGATTGAATTTTGATTCACAAAAACTCTTAAAACAAATATTCTCAGAGGCGAAAATATATATCGACACGCTTTTCATGCTGGCAGCGCAATTCCAGGCTGCGCATACCACTTCAGGAATTGCACCTGAGCAATCAGACCGGCTAACCGTGGCACGCCGGCAATTGATGGTTGCGCTTGAGCAGAAACTCGATCTCAATCTCGAACGGATTTTCAGGCTGCTTGAATTGCGATACCCGAGCGAAGGGATGCTGCACATCTATAACGGACTGCGAAAATCCGAGACAGACCTGCGAATCAATGCGATTGAGTTTCTCGACAATGTATTGGAAACCAATCTCAAAAAAATCATCATCCCGATTGTGGAGACAACGATTGTCGATACGATGATTCAGGACACTTTAGAGCGATTTGATCGTATTCCACCGACGGAGTTTGAATGCCTGATTGCCATCCTTCGTGACAATGACAATCTACTGAAAATTCGCGCGCTCATGTTGATTGCGGAACTTGGCAAGCATCCCTATTTACCGTACGTCGCTCCGTTGAGCCACGATATCGATCCGCTTGTCAGCGACGCGGCGGAGCATGCCTTGCAGAGCATCGAAAAGGCTCTTCGGGCTCAATGACTTTGCACAACAATGTTGAGAAAGAAAAATGAAAACGCTAAAAATGCTTATCCGAAAAGGGCTCATCTGGATCTTCGGATTTTTTTGCATTGCCACATTTGCCCAGGCCCAGGCCATCAGCGATGCCGAGATTCATCAGTTGATTCAGGAGCTTAAGCGCGATCCGCGCGGTCCGTATCAGGCTATTCGCTGGTTCTGCCCGGACGGCACCATGTTGCCGCCACAGGAGCGTTGCCCGCAGCCCGGTGGCATTCAACATGCCCTGCGCAAAGAGATCGTGCAGCGACTGGCTGCTGAACACGGCATTTATTTCGGCCAGATTCTCGCAGGGACAACTGTCGAAGAATTCCTTGATGCAGCGCGGCAAAATAGCCGGCTCAAACAGTATCAGCTCGAAAAATTTCTGCATGCGGTCGATGATGGATGGATCATGCGGCGGGCGCGCTTTTATCGCGGCGCAGTTCAGGCTGAAGACGAAGAGGCATGGGGGCTGGCCTTTCTACTCAACCTGGCGGCGCGTGAGGAGATTATCGAATCCCAATATTATCTGCTTCGGCAAGCGGCGAAAGATATTCCGCATAATGCCAAAACCGATCGCTGGCAATCCATTCGCGCCATCTCCCAAAGTCTGGCCGACTCCAACGCCGTCTTTATGGATTTGCGCATCAAACTGCATGGCAGTCCGGATGTTGGCGACATCCAGCGCGTGCTGCAGCTGCGCAAAAAATACAACCCGCAGCTTTCGTCGGAAACGCTTAAACTTGTCGACCAACTCATTGCCGATCTTGAAGTGGCATTTGCCCCGTTTGATCTCACATCGCTGCAAGCCTATCTCAGCGCACTGCCACCGCAGGCACCGCTTACCATGCAGCTCAAAACGTTTATCCAACTCCATGCCAGCCAGTGGCAGAACAAGGGCGCTCTGCAAAAACGCTGCAGCGACATCGCGGCGTTGTTGCTGGGCATCCGGCAAGAAATATTGACGTTGAAATCCGCCAAAGCCAGACTCGCGATTATCGATTTGTCTGCCGACCTCGAAAACGTGCTGTATCGCGACATCGGCGGCTGGGAGCCAGAAGACTTGCGCGAGCTTTTGCAAAAGAACTATCTGCTCGCCAAGGCAGCAACCGGCTGTGGTTTCCTGGAAATCTGGGAATGGCGGGAAGCTGAGTCCTGGTTGCGCGAGCCGGAATCGCAGCAACGGATCCTTTACAGCCAACTTCGCGCCACAGCCTTGCAGGTACGCCGGATGGTTGAATGGGGCACCGGCATGGTCAGCGCACATTATCAACCTTTGGTGCTGCGCTTCGAACGTTTTGAACCGCTGGCCAAAGGCTTCATCGATGACCGGATTCGTGCCTCTATCTTGCTGCGTCTGGGCGAAGCTGTGTCACAACTCAGTGAAGTGACAGAATCATTTGCCAACTCCGCCACACACCTGATGGATATTCGGGAAACCAGCGGTGCTCGCGGTCTGAATCCGGGTTTCGCAGTTGGCGAATTGGTGGTTGTGACAGGAGACATCGATCACGTCGATTTTGAGTCGGATAAGATTTACATCATGCATCGAACACCCGATGCAATGAAACCAGTAGCTGGCATCGCAACGGTCGCCGAAGGAAACATGGTATCGCATGTTCAGTTGCTGGCGCGCAATCTCGGTATTCCAAATGCGGTATTGTCGCCGCAGCAACTCAACCAGCTTGCAGCGTATTCCGGCCAACGCATTTTTTATGCCGTCTCTCCAGGCGGTACGGTAATAATGAAACGCGCAGAAGAGATGGACACTCAGGAGCAAGCGCTGGTTGCAGACGCTCGGCGCAGCGAACAAAAAATTAGCGTACCGCTCAAGAAAATAGATATCCATGAGCAGAAATTGCTGCGTTTGAAAACCTTGCGCGCAAAGGATTCCGGCCGATTTTGTGGCCCTAAAGCGGCAAACCTGGGCGAACTCAAACACCTTTTCCCGCAGCATGTTGTCAATGGTATCGTGCTGCCATTCGGACTCTTTTATGCACACATGCAGCAGAACATGCCCGGCACATCTTCGAGCTATTGGGATTTTCTTAAGGATATCTTTAATTACGCAAAAGACGAACGTGACGTCGGCATCGCTGAGGCCGAAATCGAAAAACGCACATTGGCGAGTTTGGCACAACTGCGGGAAGCGATCAAGGAAATTGCGTTTTTGCCGGATTTTCGCATGCAATTGCGCCAGCATTTTCAACAGGAATTTTCAGCATCGACGGACAGCATTGCGGTTTTTATCCGCAGCGATACCAATATGGAGGACTTAAAGGATTTCACCGGCGCCGGCCTGAATTTGACCGTATTCAACGTCGTTGGCGAAGAAAAGATTCTGCAAGGCATCCGCGACGTTTGGGCATCGCCTTACACGGAGCGGAGCTATCGCTGGCGACAAAAATATCTCATCAATCCTGAAAATGTCTATCCATCTATTCTGATTATACCAACGGTCAATGTTGACAAATCCGGGGTGATGATTACCACGGGTGTGACCTCCGGCAGGAGCGATGAAGTGACGGTCGCTTTTAGCCGGGGCGCGGGCGGTGCTGTCGAAGGTCAGGCTGCAGAGAGCTATTTGTTGCGCGCAGACGGCAGCGATTTATTGCTGGCACCCGCACGAGAAATGCAGTATACGCTGCTGCCGGCAACAGGCGGCACCCGCAAAGGCACGACATCCTTTGAACGGCGATTGCTGACGCCGGATGAGCTCAAATCCTTGCGAGATTTTTCTCAACATGTGCGCCAGCGAATTCAGCAAGAAAACGCCATGCCACATGCCGGGCCGCTCGATATCGAACTCGGTTTTTTCAACGACAAGCTATCTCTCTTTCAGATTCGGCCTTATGTCGAAAATAAGCGCGCACAGTCGACAACCTATCTGCATTCACTCGATCCTGTGCTACCATTGCAGCTTCAAATTGAAATGAGTCACAAATTGAATAAGAAGTAATTGTCTCTGCTTCGCTTTTCAAGCAAACTGGGGCAAGGCTGTTCAAAAAAAAGATTTTAAATCAATGGTACAATATGCGGTATAGGCGTGGCGAGCCATGCATCAACAGCAGATATTCCGATTCCTTACAGCTTGCTTTAGCACCGCTCCAGGAGAAAAAGCGAATTTTCCATCCAAGGCGAGCATTGCGCTCAACTGTTCGCTTTTTGCGTCAAACATCGTATGACGAAACGTAATAATCTTTAAATTCGAGAGCGATTAAAATGCACTTCTGGCGAAAAAAATGGCTTTGGATATTCATCTCATTGCTGCTTTCAACAGACGCCACAGCAGCTTTAAACTACCCAATCGATGGCTACGGCCTGACAGGCATTCGTCGGCTGCTGCGACTGGCGCTGATTTTGGAAGGCGAAGTGAAAGGAACGCTTCCGCCTGCTGGCGCGCAAAAATCGATCAATGAAATCACATTACAGCTCACAGGTGAACGCGGAGTTCAACTGGCAGCGCTTCCCCCAGTCGATCCTGTTTTGCAGAGCGAAATTGAACGCCTTTTTCCCAACCGCGATGAAAGCTATTCACTGGCGCTGCTCGAAATTAGTGAGGACAGGCCCGTTCGCCTTGCACTGCGGCAGGCGGACCGGCAATTTCCTCCCGGCAGCGTTGGCAAGCTCGCCATTGCGGCTGGCTTGTTTAGCGAGTTAGCCCGACTTTTCCCGGGCGATCCCGAACAACGGCGAGAACTGCTAAAATCGCGCATGGTGACTGCTGACAAGTGGATCGAATATGATTCGCACGAAATTCCGATTTTTGATCCGGAGACAAACAAATTTATCTCAAGGCCGCCTAAATCAGGCGATACGTTTTCGCTTTATGAATGGACCGACCACATGCTGTCAGCCAGCGCCAATGCCGCAGCCAGCATCGTGTGGAAAGAACTCATTTTGATGCGCGGGTTTGGCCCGGCCTATCCGCCGAGCTATGAACAGGAAAAAAATTATTTTGACACGACGCCCAAAACTGAACTGCGCGATCTGGCGGCTTCGATCGTTAACGATCCGCTGCGAGCAATCGGCATCGCCCAGCGGGATTGGCAACTGGGCAGCTTTTTCACCAAAGCGGGTCAAAAAATTGTGCCCGGGGCTGGCGGCAGTTTTGGTACCCCCACTGGCTTGTTGCAATTCCTGATCGCAGTTGAGCGCGGCATGGTGGTCGATGCATGGTCGAGCCTGGAAATCAAACGCCTGATGTACATGACCGCCCGACGCATTCGCTACGCATCTTCGCCACGACTCAACAATGCCGCTGTTTATTTTAAAAGTGGTAGCCAGTATAGCTGCAAACAGGAGGAAGGATTTACGTGCGGCAAGTATATGGGGAATGTCGAAAACTACATGAATTCCGTCGCGATCGTCGAACATGACGATGGCCGGGCCTACATGGTTGTGCTGATGTCGAACGTTTTGCGGAAAAATTCAGCGGTTGAACATCAATCGCTGGCGACATTTATTGACAAGATTTTATCGAATTGAACGGATCAAAAAAGAGCCATCGAAAAGTACAGCACCGAAAGTCCTTTTTGCGCTTTTTCTCTGATGGCTCTTTTTTTCGACCGGAACTTGCAAGGCTTCAGCGCCAAAATCGGCGTCGCTTCGCCAGCAGCACAACCAAGATCAGCATGCCGACAAACTGCATGCCTGCCCAGTTAGAATAAATGATCTGCCGAAATTCGCGCCGGTCTTGCACCGGATAAATCGCGATATCCTGCTGCATTTCGGACTTGCGGAACGTCCGGCGCAATTTGGTGACGAAGGTACCTTCGGTTAAAAAATCATACAATGCCGGATAGCGTTGCGCCAGAAAGCTGAGTTCCGTCTCGTCGAATGCATTGGCATATTCAACTTTTGCTCCATCAAAGCGCATCGGATTGCGGCCGATGGTATAAACCAGAATTTCAGCTTTTTCGCGAGTGCTGATCGCGGAAATCTTTAGCGGATAAGTCACCGATTCGCCGGACGCTTTAAAAGTAATCTTTGCCGGATTGGTGGTGGCATTCCACCATTGATCGATGACCGCTGGTACCTGGCTGGTGTCGAGCTTCATCGCTACGAAAAACCAGTTGTCTGCCACATACTGCGATAAAATCGACGAATCCGCTACATTGTATCTGTACTGATTTTGATTCAGCCAATCGACCAAATCACTGGTATGGGTGGCTTGCAGGATGACCGCCTGATACATGCCGACCAACTGCTCGCTCACCACAATCACGCCGCTATCCTGAACTTCGAGAACAACTCCGGCATCCACTATCGAACGCTCGGCTTGCGCCGCCACAACAAAGCTCTCTTCTCCACAATTGCAGCCCTGATTGGCGTTGCGCACCATCGGCTGTGTCATAAAGCTGGCCTCGGAGAAAATGCGATTGTCCACGCTTGTCAATTGCGGATTGCTCGGCACTGGCACCAGAATACCAAAGTCGCGCGCATCACCTTCGAAATGCACCTGTGGGATCAGCGAGATGTGATCAACATCAAAAATGATAATATTGCGTTGTGCAACACCAAAAATATCCCGCCCACCCTGTGGAAAAATCACACAAAAACTTTCACTACGCTGCGGACCGCCGGCAACCGTCAGCAGCAGAGCGCTAGCCGCAGCCAACAAATAGAGTGCTTTTCGCATCGCCGTTACTCCACTGTAAAGGTATTCGAATAGATCGCGCTATTGGCATTCGTCTCCGGTAAATAGATTTTGACCATAAAACGATAGGTGCCTGTCTCCTGACCATCACCGAGGAAGAACACATCATGTGCACTCTCGTTCGGTTCAAGTGGATACAGTGCAGCAGTACACAACCGCAGGCTTGGCATACTGAGCCAACCGTCATTTTGCTTCTGTTCCAGTGTAATCGTGCACAGGTTCTGCCCGATTGTCCGGCTGGTGGTATTTTTTAATGCAATCGAAATCGAATCGCCGGGCTGGTATTGCAAGCGATCGGTGCTAAATGCTGTGGCGACGCGCAATGCCGCCGCAATGGCTTCCACTTCCGAATTCGGATTGGGATCGGTGCTTTGAGCACATGCGGTAACCGTCAATATTATCGACAGAATGAGGCCAATTTTCCTGAACATATTTTCGCTCCATCTTTGCGTGTTCTAATCTTTATGTATGAATTGATAGCCCAGCCCGAGCGATAATGTCGCACCGGACAAATTGAAGGTATAGCGCTGATTGCCGTCGCGAAACTTGATGTCAACCAGGCGAAGCGATGCTTCAGTGATCAGAAAAAGCTTTCGAGAGATTTGGAACTCCGGCGATAACGAAAACATGGCGCCCAGACCATCACCACGATTCTTGCCAAGGCCATCGATCGCTTCACTGCCCCAGAAGTAAAGCAAGCCCGCGCCGAGCCAGACCTGCGGGTTATGTGCGCCGCGTCCACCTATCTCCAACAACATGCCGACGCTGTTGAGTGATAACTTGCCCGCATACCCTGCGCTGAAATCATTGATCGAGATGTAGGGATTTCCGCTTTTGCGAAAAAGATTGCCGGTGACTTTCAGCCGGCTCTGCAGGCCCATCGACGCAGCAATGCTGACTTGCCCGACAGCTCCGGTGCTGTAAATGTTTTGGATGTCATCGCTCAGTGGCGAATACAGCCCGCCAGACACCTGCAGGGAAAGATCAGGCTTGTTCATTTGCGCCGACAGAGTTCCCGCGTCAAACAGCACCCCAAAAAGCAAAACAACAAGCAATCGAACATCGTGTTTCATCACTTCACGCTCCTCGCTACTTTTCCGCAATAAAAATGTGCAGTGCCTGTGTTGCGCCACCCGGCACTGCGATAAGCTGTCCGGCAATCCACAAATCGCCACTGACTCGACTGCCCGTTTCGCTTGTGCCGTTCCACTCAACGTCAAATGTCAGCGTTTGACCAGGCAAAAGCATCTGCAAGCCGATGGCAGTGTCGGAATCTTTTCCCTGTTGCCATTGCCATTCGGTGCTAACATTTTGGCGCTGGTCTACAGATGCCGCTTCAATCGGACGATAGGCAATAAAATTGAAGCGTTGACTATCCTGAAATTTCAGCTCGATCGGTTGCTCTGATGTATTGGTTGCCCGGAGATGCAAACCAACTGTCTGATTGAGGTGCAAGCTGTCCGAGCTCATGCTGAGCTGCAAATCAAGGCCGTTCCGGTTGAGCGCGGCGATGTGCGCATTGAGCACATCGATAACTTTTCGCAACGATGGCGGAGCTGCGCTGTAGTCGGCAAACACTGTTTTATGCACATCACTACTTTGGTAGCTGATTTCATAATAGATAAAATCAGCAACATTCGGCGTGAGATAATTATCATCGAGCACGAGAAAGCGGTTGTTTAGAAACGCCTCATTCAGATCATTTAGCTCCGCTTGCGATAGCACATCTGAACGGCTGTGCCCATACGGAAAATTATCCGAGAACTCGATGGCGCCGTCTTGTCGAACGACCATTTTCTGGTTCAATCCGGCAAATCCGCCGGTAATGTGCATCTTAATCAAAGCAGGCACAATTTCATTTGCTGTGAACTGCTCCACATTTTCAGCAGGGGAAAATATCTTCGGATGTTCACAGCTCATCAGCAGTAAGCCAACGGCAATGAACCAGAGAAAACACACTCTATTTTTATATAGGACCATCATCTTTTTCTCGCTCTTCAGTGATTGATTCAGCAATCAGGCAATCGCAATGCCAAATCCCAAAAGCAGAAGTTGTCTGCTTCACCACGAAAAACCACCCGGAAAATCGTGGAAGCCGATTCACATTTCTGAAAACTTGCTCAAAAAACTGATCGACAGGTTGGGATCATTCAACGACGAATTCCTGCGAAAAAACCACCGTTCGCCTGCCGCAATCCGCTTCGCTGATCGGCTTATCTGACTGACAGCCAAAATGCGCCGGTGCACTCACCCGGTAAGTGCCATGCAGATTCTGTGCTGAAACAGAGCGCTGAAATTGCTCAGCCGGTGCAACCTTCACAGCATAGCCTTCCCAAACGCATACGATCAAGGGTTGTGCAGCCCAGCCAGAGTCAGCCTTACTCTCCAGGTAGAACTGGCTGCAGCCCTCCAGAAAAACCGGTTCGCCTTCTTCGTTGCGCAAACTGATTTGGATGAGGTCAGAATTCTGATAGCGCGTTTTATCGACGCTCAGGTATACTTTGGTATCAACACCCAATATGCTTGAATTATCGGTATCCAATGAAACGCGCTGGCAAGCAAAAAGGAGGCCTGCCAAAACTGGAAGAACGAGGATTGTTTTCATGACACACCTTTAAGAATGATGACTTGTCAAGTTATGTGCCATCATACAAAGCAAAAAGTGTCCCAAAGTTTTTTAAAGGTAGGAATACTTGATATCTCTGGTTGGGTAGCTGCGGCAGGAAATGGTGGGATTGCATGAGTTAAAGACAAAAAAAAAGCCCGCGTCAGATTGCTCATCAGCGGGCTTACTCCAAACAGCAACAAAGCCGTGGTGCAGTGCAAGGGTGTTGATTCGTTACGGCTTAGATGTGCTGCAGTTCTTGTTGCTAATTCTGTCCTTTTTGCTGCTGCTTGCGCTTGGATTCGCCTTCGAGAATCTGGCGCAATCTTTCCAGTTCGCGCTCAGCTTTCCGGCGTTCTTCTTTAATCCGTTCAAGTTCATCTTCGGCGGCTTCGGTCTCACGCTGTTCTTTAATGATCTGCTCGAAAAGCTCACGGCGTGTCTCCGCTTTGCGCATTAAAATATCACGTTCGTTAGCGGCATAGATGGTGGTCGGCAACAAAGTCCAGCGCGTGCCCAGACTGATGCGCCAGTCCGGATAATTCGGAATGCCGGTGTATTGCGGCACAGCACCATAAACTGTGTTGTCTATATTGCCCGAAACGCGAATATCGAAACTCATATCGAGAGAGAGCCAACGATAGGCTTTGTAGCGCACTTTAGGAGTCAGGTAAGTGTAGTTTTCGCGGCTGTAGGCCGTCGTTGGCGGGCGTTGGATGAACGCATTGCCGTATAACTCGAGCGAAAAATCGAATTTATCGCTGGGAATCACCGCGCCGATGCCATACAAAAACTCCTGGGATGGCGAGGTCACGCGAATCAAATCTTTCAACGGATCGATTTCAGAGAGTTGCTCTCCGACATCGTTGTGGTTCCAATAGCCGAAATTGAGATGAAAGCTGGTACCATCGTCCGGGTAAAGCGGATCGAGCGCATAAGAAAAGCGCGAACCAAAGCCGAAGCTGAATTTGCCTGCTTCATAGGGCTCAAATGGCAGATTGTGCTTTTTCGCACTCGGGAACCGGGCCGACACATCGAATCCATATTTAAAGCTGCCACCACTTCGCCCTAAAGAGCCAACTTTGAGCGATAGAAAAATGTCATCGATGAGATTGTAGCCTCGACCAGGCTTGTGATTATCCTGGTAAATAATCGGACTGAACGCCAGTTCGAAATGGCGACTGATGCCATAATTGAAGGCGGCACCGCCCTGGATATCCCAGAAAGTTGCCGCGCTGGCAATGTTGTTGTTGACACTGACATTGCTGACCTTGCCAAAGAAGCGTGTGTGTGCATAAAAAATCAGATAACCCGGATCGAGATTCCAGGCGGAGCGCACGTATGTCAGACCTCGGCCGCCATTCTGCTGTGCCAGTGCTGCATCCGGCTGCTGCCCCAATAGCGCCGCCAAAGCCAATCCAAAGAATATCGTTCTTCTGGTTTTCATATTAAAAGCCTCCAAAACCTGTTTAACCCTCCGTGTTATCATTTTTTTTAAACATCCGTGTTTTTGCTTCGAGGGCATCGGGTTACAGCTCCGTGAATACATAGATCCATTCAATTGTTGCCTGTCTGCTTCTTGCGGCTGCTTTTGCACAATATGGGCTTGGAACACTTCTTCTCAATTGGATCGTGTTTTTAGAAATACCCGGAGGTGGGATGAATCTATCGTTGAAGGGAAGGTATAACCTGGTCACTCATCACTCCTTGAGAAAAAGCGCGTTCACGATTACATCCTATAATGCGCAATCGGTAAAAAATGGCTTTCCATTTTTCAACAACAAACTATGAAAAACAGCTCTATCCGCTTGCAAGCACGTTTATTTTCTTGGGATTTCAAACAAAAAATACAGCCAAATTTTTAACAAATCTGTCTTTCCCGATCAATCTTCATGTTACCTTCACCAGCAAGTTTTCGCAGAAAATTATATCAATCTTTGCGAAAAATCTGCGAATTTTTCAAATGCTGCCAGTCTGGTGATTTGCAACGTTAAAAACAGCTTCAAAAATATTGCCGTGTTCGGCGCTCATGGACAATTCCAGGCCTGCCTGCTGCACTTGCAGCAGCTTTTTGCTGATAAAGAGTCCCAGCAAACAGCCCGGGCTGAGCCTGGCATCATCCTGAAACAATTCGAAGCTTCTTTCCAGTTCGGTGATACTCACGACCGGGCCTCTGGTTTTAAATGCAATCCGCACCTGCCGCAAGTCGTCGCAATAGCTGGTTCGAATACGCGGTACGCCATCATCTCCCGCCAGTTCATCCGACACAAAAATCAAATTCTGAAAAATGGAGGCCAACAAGAATGGGTCCGCCAAAATGGCTGGTAGCGCATCCTGCAAATAGAGGCTGAGCGCAACGGCGCGGCCGCGTTCCTGTTCGCACTGATCGATGGCATCCAACAATACATCATTGAGATTCACCTGTACAAAGTTGGGGACCGAGTGCTTTGCCAATGCGACCAAATTGTGGGCCAGAGATGAGATGCGATAGATTTGCCGAACGATCCCCGTGAGCTGAGCGTCTATGCGACGATCCAGGCTTTCGCCAAGCAATTGCATCATCTGATCGACGTGTTTATAAACGCAATTCAAAGGGAACGCCAATTCTTGTGAAACGGTCAGGATCAAATCGCCAATACTGCTCGCCTGCTGCGGTTGCGGTATCTGAGATGTTTTCGGTGCATTTACTGTGTTTGAGTGAATTGTGACAATGACGAAGGGTCTTCCGCCAGACTTCCCGTGCACAGCAATTTCAAACGCACACGCACCGATGCGTTCGAGATTTAGACGCCCCCGAACCATTTCACCTTTTCGCACCGCAAGGTCGATGTGGCGTGCAATGGAGCTGCCTGCCGGAAGGACACGCTGTATCTGTTTGCCGATCGCCAACGCTGCGTCGGTGGTCAGCAGGCGCGACATTCGTGCATTATAATAAAGGACGTGAGCGTTTTCATCTGTAATGCAAATCGCTTCTTGCGCTGTTTCAAAAATCGCGTTAAGAAACGATGGCGTCTCGTGCTGCGCGTGGTTCTCGCCTTCATCGATGGCCGGTTCAAAGGTTTCAATTTTGCTGAGTTGGGGGGAGACAATTACAGGTTTAGGTACACTTTCAGACTTCAGTTGCCTTCTCCTTATGATGCACGTGCGCCAGAGTCCTCAAATTAGCGTACGGATTTTGGCCAGGAACCGATTGGATCGGTATATGGCTCTCAGAAAGTCAATCCATTGACAGCTTCCAAAATTTGGAATGTGAATTTTAGCCCTGTACTGTTATGATAAACAAAAAAAATGCCAGTTTATCAGGGGATAATTTAGGAGAGAAAGTGCAGGTGTTATTGCTTAAATGATAGGAATCCGGAGCAGACAGGCTGTTTCAGGCAGAAACACAGCCTCATTATGAGGCTAATTTTCGGTGGTGACATTGAGCGCGCCATACAACGTTTTGCGCAATGTCTCAATCGACACATCCCGCGTGAGCTCGCCATTCATGGCGATGCTGACCGTACCGCGTTCTTCTGAAACGACGATGACCAGCGCATCTGATTCTTCCGACATGCCGAGGCCGGCGCGGTGACGCGTACCAAGATCGGGATCGATTTTTTCATCCTGGGTAAGCGGCAAAATGCATTTGGCCGCTTCGATGACCTCATCCTGAATCACGACCGCACCATCGTGCAGCGGCGAGCGTGGATTAAATATGGACACGATCAATTGTGCGCTTACTTCTGCCTGCAAGCGCACGCCTGTCTCGACAACGCTTTTCATACCGGTATTGCGGATCAGCACGATCAGCCCGCCATAGCTGTGTTTCGCCAGGATGCCGACACCCTTGATCAATTCATCGATGACATGCGATTGGGTGACTTTAAAAAAGAAACGGATGATGCGGCTTTGGCCAAGGTGGGTGAGCATACGGCGAAGCTCAGGCTGAAAGATAATCACAAACGCGATCAGCCACACTGTGCGCAAATTTTGGAATAGCCAACTCATCGCGACCATGTTGAAAAGCTGGGCCAGCAGCGATACCAGCAAAATCAAAATCAGGCCGACGGCCATTTGCGCGGCGCGTGAACCTCGTAAAAAAAAATAGAGTTTATACAGGACAAAGGCAACCACCAAGATGTCCAGTATATCGAAAATGGTAACTTTGATGAAAAATAAGTTGAATAACTCAAAAGACGAGGTCATTCACCTAAATCCTGTTCATCCAGTACAACATTGCCGCAGATCAAATCTGCGATTTGCACAACACGCAGCATTTCTTTGACATCGTGTACGCGCACGAGTTGGCAGCCGCCGGACACTGCCGCAGATACCGCTGCTGCCGTCCCTTCCAAACGTTCTTCGACAGGCAGATTGAGAATTTTGCCGATAAAGCTTTTTCGCGATGGCCCGACCAGCAAAGGGCATCCCAATCCTTTTAACTCTGGCAGACGCTGCAAAATCTCATAATTATCCCATAGTCGCTTGCCGAAACCAAGCCCCGGATCCAGAATGATGCGAGAGCGCTCGATGCCAGCCTGTTCCGCTTTGGCGATGCTTTCATCAAAAAATCGATACAATTCGTCCATTAAATTATCATAGTGCGGGTTGACCTGCATATCGGTCGGCCGTCCCTTGATATGCATTACGACAATCGGCACGCCATAGTGGGCAACCACTTCCAGCAAGTGAGGATCGAACTGCAAGCCGCTGATGTCGTTTATAATCGTTGCACCCGCCTGAATCGCTGCTTCAGCAACAGGCGCTTTGTAGGTATCCACAGATATCGGAATTTTAATCTCGCCGGCGAGTGCTTCAATAACCGGGATTACCCGTGCCAACTCATCCGCTTCTGTAACGGGGGCCGCGCCAGGCCGGGTTGACTCGCCGCCAACATCGATGATGTCCGCACCTTCTTCTTCCATCTGAAAACCGCGCTCGACTGCGGCCTCTTTGCCTGCAAACCGACCGCCATCAAAAAAAGAATCCGGTGTGATGTTGAGTACACCCATCAGCCGTGTTGGTCCGCCGAAATTGAACGCATAGCGCTCGCTGACCATTTCATAAACGTGGCGCAACTGGCGCTCAAGGAAGCCTCGCAATTCTGAAACAAACCGCTCTTCTTCCTTAAATAGATAGGATTGTGCGCGACTCCAGTCAATGAACGTATCTTGATCGGCAAAGAGATAAATGGCATCGCCGCCATGTACAAAACAGCGTACGCCACGCATCGAACATGCCGATACAAAATCCGACCCGATCTGGCCATTGCGGGCCGTGACTTTGAGCGAGAACGGGAACTGCTTATGCAATTTCTCCACGCTCTCAACCAGGCTTGTGCCGGAGTTCCCAAGCTCGCTTACCACCGTGCGCCGATTGGGTAAATGCAATTTTCTGAGCAAATAATGCGTTTTCATTTATTCGAGAACCTTTCCTGTACTGTCGATTTTACCAAGCATGAGCATCAGTTCAAACAAGTGTCTGCGCGCTTCTTCCGCATATGCATCATCTTCACCGTTGCGTAATCGAATGCGTTCACGTAGTTGGGCAATCGCTTCCGGATAATTGTTTTGCCTTTCAGCGATTTTGGCAAGATATAAGCGGCTATCCCGATGATGACCAATCTTGATGGCTTTTTCGAAAAAACGCTTGGCGGTCAGCGTATCGGTGCTGTTAAAATAATAAATGCCGAGATTATAGTATGCATCTGCGTCTGTTGGATCATGCTGCAAAATTTTTTCGTAAGTGGCAAACAGCTTTTCTGTCAGGCCACGCATGACATAGATTTCACCAAGCGCGCGCATCAGCTGCAGATTTTCCGGAAAGATTGCGTGGTAGCGCTCAAGCAATTTTTGCCCCTGCTCTGTCTGCTTCAAAACAATGTACACGCCAGCTAAATCGACCACCACATCAATGTTCGCCGGGTTACAGCGCAACGCATAGCGATACACTTCCACTTCGTTTAAAAAGCCGAGCTGCCGGTAGCGGGAGTAATGCAGCTTTGCAAGCAGGCTGTACATTTCGCTGTCATCAAATGCACTGTGTCGCAAAGCGCGCAAGGTATAAAGCGCTGCGTCGTTGAACTTCTCCCGCCAGTAAAAGGCTTTGCCAGCAAGGATAGCAAGCGGTGCATAGCTGGAGTCGCGATCACTTGCCATAGCGAGCCGCAGACTCAAGCGCCGCAAAGCCTGGTCGCGTTCTTTTTTGCTCTTTGCTTGCAGTTCGCGATCGGCCAACTCGAGCATGGCAAAATTCAACAAAGCATCGACACTGCTTGAATCTTGCGACAATTGCTTCATGGCCAGTTGTTTTGCTTGCTGGTGTTGATTGCCAAGTATTGCCAGTCGCGTTTTATAGTAACCAACCGGCTTTTGTGACAAATCCAACTGGCCTGGAACCAGCCCTCCAAGAGCCTGAGCAATGCCCGCAACCAATTGCCGCGATGCTGAAACCAGTCCGCCTTTATGCCAGGCAAGCCGCATTTGCCGAAAAGGCTCGCTCCGATTTGCTTGATATAAGCTGCATTGGGCATATGTGCTGTCGCCAGCTCGCTGCAAGCTACCGATAAGAAAATAGGGAAAACCCGTTGCCAAAGCGATACGCTTCAAATAGTGTACATTCGCCAAGGAGTCGGGATTGAGCGGCTTGTAGAGCGCAAGAATCGGATAGGCATGCAAGTCTCCACTCTGATTTGCATTGAACGCCGAAGCTGTCAATTCAGCCAGCGCCAATCCTTCCGGCTGCAATTCTGCTTGTTGCTCACCTTCGAAAACCGGCATGGCAAAAATGGCAATCCGGTTCGATAGGGGTGCTTTCTCACCTTGATGCCAAAAATCCAATCCCCAACCAAAGAACAAGGCCAAAAAAGAAATGGCAGCAATGCTTGCTACCATTCTCTTCTTGTTTAAAAATGTGATGTGCCGACGCATATTCCACAAAATGAGCAGAGCGGTGAACCAAAGGATCAGGATAAATATTTGGTTTTCACTGATTGTGGAAAACATTGCACCATTTCGTTAGCGTTTACTCATCTTCGCCCTCGGCTGACGATTCCTTGCCGAGTTTGATCTCATTCGGAGTCGGCTCGTCTTTGGCTTCTTCCGAATCATCCACATGCTTTTGGGTACCATTGACTTGTTTCTTGGGCGCCAACTCATCACCGTTGATCAGCAAATCAAGCTCATCACCGGAGAGCATTTCGCGATCCAGCAAAGCTTTGGCAATGCGATGCAGGGAATCGATATTTTCGCGCAAAATATTCTGTGCTTTATCGGAAGAATCCACCACAATTTTTTTCACTTCTGCATCGATGATCTGTGCAGTTTGTTCACTATAATCGCGGTGGCGAGCAATTTCCCGCCCAAGGAAGATCTCTTCATCTTTTTTGCCAAAAGTCAACGGGCCAAGCGTATCGCTCATGCCCCATTCGCACACCATTTTGCGCGCCAGTTCTGTCGCACGCTCAAGATCATTGCCAGCACCGGTGGTCAATTCTTTCAGCACCAGCTTTTCGGCTTCCCGGCCACCCATCAAATGCACCAGCATTGACTCACAGTAAGATTTTGAGTAATTGTGCTTTTCATCAATCGGCAAGCTCATCGTTACACCAAGCGCGCGCCCACGCGGAATAATCGTCACCTTATGCACCGGGTCCGATTCAGGTGTGAATTTGGCGACAAGCGCGTGACCAGCTTCGTGATAGGCAGTGATCCGCTTTTCTTTGTCAGTAATGATCATGCTTTTGCGCTCAGTACCCATCAACACCTTGTCTTTGGCTTCTTCCAAATCGCTCATGTCGACAATACGCTTATTTTTGCGAGCCGCCAAGAGCGCTGCTTCATTGACCATATTGGCAAGGTCAGCACCCGAAAAGCCCGGTGTGCCCTTGGCTAAAATCTGCAAATTGACGTCGCGGGAAATAGCGATATTGCGTGTGTGCACCTTTAAAATACCCTCGCGGCCCCTCACATCCGGACGATCAACGACAATCTGGCGGTCGAAACGGCCGGGCCGCAGCAGTGCGGAATCGAGCACATCCGGACGGTTGGTAGCGGCAATCAAAATGACGCCTTCGTTGGATTCGAAGCCATCCATTTCCACCAGCAGCTGGTTCAGGGTTTGTTCACGTTCGTCGTGGCCACCGCCCAAGCCGGCACCGCGGTGACGGCCGACGGCATCTACTTCATCGATAAAAATAATGCAGGGTGCATTTTTCTTACCCTGCTCGAACAAATCACGCACACGTGACGCGCCAACACCGACGAACATTTCGACAAAATCGGCACCGGACATGCTGAAAAAAGGCACGCCTGCTTCGCCAGCCACTGCCTTTGCCAGCAGGGTTTTGCCGGTTCCGGGCGGGCCGAGCAGCAAAGCGCCTTTCGGGATGCGTCCGCCAAGTTTCTGGAATTTTTCAGGCTCTTTCAGAAAATCGATGATCTCGCGCAATTCCTGCTTGGCTTCGTCCGCACCAGCAACATCATCAAAGGTGATGCGCGGGCGATTTTCGGTCAGTAAACGTGCACGCGAACGTCCAAAATTGAAAATACCTCGGGCTCCTCCACCGCCACCCTGCATACGGCGCAGGAAAAACAGCCAAATACCTGCCAACAAAATCCATGGCAGCAGTTGCAGCATGTATCCCCAAACATCAACGGATTTCTCTTTAAATTCGATTTCATTGACATGCGGACGGAACAACTCGTTGGCTTCCGAAATGCTCAACCGATCAGGTAGCAGGGTACGAATGCGGGTGACAGTCTGCCCCTTACGGGTTTCCGGAGAAACCAGCACGCCTTCTACCTCCATTTCGGTAATTTCAAGCGACTGGATTTTGTTATTGACAAGATATTCATTAAACTCATTGTAATTAATGAGTTCTGCTTGCTGGTTATTTCTGTTGAATTGGGTGGTGATCCAAATAATCAGGATAAAAATCGCAAGCCAAAAGAGCAGAGTTTTGGTTGCTCGCGACCATTGAAAATTATCGTCGCGCTTGGGATTCTTATTCTGATTCTTGGGGTCATTCCTTTTCATGTCCATATTGTTTTCGCCAGAGTTAGAAGGTTAAAAACGATCACGGCTTTGATAAAATTTTCTTTAATGAAATGTCGGCTCAGGTTTCAACAGCATAAATGTCATGCAAATTCCTGAACCGTTGTGCATAATCGAGGCCATATCCGATGACAAATTTGTTGGGGATACGAAAACCAGGATACTCGCACTCATACTCAACCTGAGCTGTCTCTTCTTTAATCAACAAGGAGACGAATTTGAGCGATTTTGGTTGTTTTTTATTCAGCCAGGTTCGCAAAAAGTAGACAGACAGACCGGAGTCAATAATATCTTCAACGACAAGCACATCCCGGCCTTCCAGAGGGCAATCCGGATGCTTTAAAATTTTTACATCACCGGATGATTTGAGCGCGTTGCCGTAGCTCGAAATTTTTAAAAAATCCACTTCGCAATCGACCGATAGCTCCCGCACCAAATCAGCATAGAACAAAAAGCCGCCGTTCAACACGCAAATCAATACAGGCACAGTATCCGCATAATCTTTTGATATCTGCGCGGCGATTTCCTTGACTTTCATCGCTATCTCGTCACGATGCAGCAAAATATTTTCAGAATTTGCAACGCATTGCTTGATTGTTTCGATCACTGAGCGGCTTCCTTGAACTCCATTTTCAGAAATGATTTGGTTCGGTTGGTTACTTTAAAGCGTTCATCGAGCTGAAAGCCAACAACCCAGATGATGCCTGTTGCACAAGCAACGACGGGGATGCTGGAACGCTTATGCAGGGGAACTTTTCGGTCAGAAAAGAAATCGTTGACCAATTTGCTTCCCTTCAGCCCCAATGGCTGGAAGCGATCGCCTTCCCGCACGGAGCGAATCCGGATCTTGCCTTGAATGGCGTTTGCGTCTACATACTGGATATCGTTTCCGTGGGACGTTAAGCTTTTTTGCGAGGGAAGTGCAGATAGCAGGGAATATCGAAAAGTCTTTTGCTCGGACAAATAAACTATCTCGTCTTGATGACATGCAATAGCAAACGAACGTGGCTTGCCATTCCAAATGACGATCCCATCGTGATCAATCAGCAGCTCCCATTGTCCCGAGAGCGTTGTTCTTTTTCCGATTTGCCTTTTTTCGATGAGCTGCCCGGCACGCAGCAACGCTTCATAATTCGGGCGCACTTCCTGTTCCGAAAGCGCTTCTAAACTGTTTCGGATAATATACTTCCGAAGAACAGGAAAATAGCCCGAAAATCGGTCAATATCAAGTATAATTTTGTTCGGGTTTTGAGCGATAGTAGCATTTTTTTGCGCCGCATTCGCCATTGCCTGCAAAAATGCTTCAACTTCCGCTGTATTTGCTGCTAACCTTTGCAGCGCCCCGGTGATGTCGGGATTGAGATTCTGCTGCAAAAAAGGCAAAACGTCATGCCGGATGCGGTTGCGGCGAAAACTGACATCAGCATTGGTGTGATCCACACGGAATGCGATATTTTGCTCATTGAGAAAGCGCAAAATGGCACGTTTCGACACATTCAGCAGTGGCCGCGCAAGCATGCCATGCCGGAAAAGCATACCGGCCAGGCCCCGCACACCTGTACCGCGAGAGATGTTATGCAAGACCGTCTCTGCCTGGTCATCTGCAGTGTGACCGAGAAGAATTGCTGCACAACCATGCCGCCGCGCCATTTCATGCAGTGCCTGGTAACGCAAAGCTCTTGCCGCGGTTTCAATGCTCATTTTTGGCTGGATAGCAAGCGCAGGTACATCCACTTTTTGTGCAACAAATGGGAAATTCAGGCTTTCTGCCAGCTTACGACAAAAGGCTTCGTCTGCATTCGACTCATCCCTGATTTGGTGGTTGACGTGCGCTATGACAGGCTCAACCTGAAAACCAGCAGGACTTCGCAGCAATAAATGCAATAACGCCACGGAGTCCGGGCCGCCCGAAACGGCTACAAGAGCCTTGCCCGATTCAAGCTTGCAGTCCGTCAGAAGATTATGCCAAAACTGTTCGGCTAATCGCATTTGGTCACCGAAGGTTTGACTTTTTTAAGTATTTTGATAAAAATCAGTAAATCTTTCGATCAAAGAAACACAATTCGACTCAGCAATCATTTTTTTAGGAGCTATACATGAAAAAATCGCTGATCTTCTTTGTCGCCGCTGCATCGGTTCTGCTCAGCATCGGCTTTTTGCTCTCACAGCAGGATTTCTCAAAAGTGCAAATCAAAGCCCGGAAAGTTACGGATAATATTTATATGCTGCAAGGCTCAGGTGGCAACATTGGCGTATCGGTCGGCCCTGATGGCATTTTGATGATTGATGATCAGTATGCCCCGCTCGCGCCTAAAATCGAAGCGGCTCTCAAAGACCTGAGCAGTGGTTCATTGAAGTATGTTTTGAATACACATTTCCATGGTGACCACACTGGCGGCAATGAAGTGTTCGGCAAATCTTCGACCATCGTGGCGCACGCCAATGTGCGTAAACGGCTATCGACGGAGCAAATGCGTCGCGGACAACCGGCACCGCCGAAACCCAGGGAAGCCTGGCCTGTGATCACCTTCGACACGTCGATCTCGGTTCATTTCAACGGCGAAGAGATCAGAGCCATGCATTACCCGCAAGCACATACCGATGGCGACGCCGTTATTTATTTTGTGAACAGCAATGTTGTGCATATGGGTGATACTTTTTTTGCAGGCATCTTTCCGTATATCGATATCGAGTCCGGCGGCAGTGTACAGGGCCTGATCGCGGCCGTCGGACATGTGATCGAAAATGTGCCGGCAGATGTGAAATTGATTCCGGGGCATGGCGAGCTTTCCACGCTCGATGACCTGAAAGCTTATCACGACATGCTGCAACAAACTTCAGCGCTGGTGGAGCAAAAAATCGCCGATGGCAAAACACTCGAAACCATTAAAGCAGAAGGATTGCCCGGGCAGTGGCAGGTTTGGGCTAACGGCTTTATTAATGAGGAAGGCTGGCTGGAAGCGCTTTACAACAGCCTGCAGAAAATGTAAACACGTGCTCGCGAGGGTGAATGACATTCACTCACCCTCGCGAATCTCTCCATTTCATCCTTCAGCGCACGTCTCCTGCCAATAAACGCTTTCTGCTTTTTTCTTAAAAACGAAAGCGTTATCTTTCCGAAACTCAAACTCATCGACTTAATAATTTCCGAATATGCCACAAGATACACACTCACATCGCCCGAATTTTTCTGAAAAACAAGCGGCTGAAATGGCACGTTCTCATTTCGATTTGCACATCGAGGAAATGAAAGAACTGCCGAGCGACCGCGATCGCAATTATTATTTGCGAACACCAGATGGTGCGGAATTTACGCTCAAAATCGCCAATGCCGATTCTGAAAAAGACGTGCTCGATCTACAAAATGCAGCCATTGCACGTGTAGGAATTCAGCTCGATGCACATGCGTGCCCACGCATTTGCCGCGCCCGCAGCGGCGAAATCATGACGAGCGTGCCGGATACTGCCGATGTGCCACATTTTGTCCGGCTGTTGAGTTACGTTCCCGGCGTGCCTTTGGCCAAATACCGCCCGCACACGCCTGACTTTTTGCAGCAATACGGCGAATTTTTAGGCAATCTGAGCCGAGCTCTCGATGGTTTTCAGCACCCGGCTGGCAGCCGCTATCTCAAATGGGACATTCAGCATGCTCCTTCAGTGATTCGGCAGCATCTGGATGACATTGCTCTACCGGAACACAGAAAAATAGTGACGGCTCTGCTCGAGCAGGCCGAATCAGGCATTTCAGCGTGGCTACCGCAGCTGCGCACCAGCATTGTCCATAACGATGCAAACGACTACAATGTGCTGGTGAATTGGCATGAGCCTGATGAGCAGTCGTTTGCCATCATCGATTTCGGTGATATTGTTGCAAGCTACACGGTCTGTGAGCTGGCGATTGCAGTTGCTTACGCAATTCTCGACAAATCTGATCCCATCGCTGCCGCAACGCAGGTCGTGCGTGGCTATCACAAAACCTTTGCATTGACTGAGCCTGAGGTCCATACACTTTTTCATTTTGTGTGCCTGCGTTTGTGCCTGAGTGTCTCGATGTCAGCCTACCAGCAAAAGCTGGAGCCCAACAATCGCTATCTCACCATCAGCGAAAAGCCGGCCTGGGCGGCGCTCGAGAAACTACGCTCTGTGCATCCGCAATTTGCCACGGCGATGTTTCGTCATGCCTGCGGCTGGCCGCCGACACCGGGCGCTGAACGCATAATGGATTGGCTGAAAAACAATGTGCACGAATTTAGCCCCATTCTGCAAAGCATGCCCGCCAGCCATCGCATACATGTTTTCGATTTGAGTATCGACAATAGTGAATTTGCAGATCAACAGGGCGGCTATCAGCCCGAGCCATTCACTGCCCGGCTGTTTGAAATTTTGCGCGAAAAGCATGCTGAGATTGGCATCGGGCGCTATAATGAGGCGCGGCGATTTTACGCCAGTGATGCGTTCAAAACCAGCGCTGATGCGCACGCAGAATGGCGCACCATCCATATCGGCATCGACCTCTTTGCCGAAGCTGGTACGGTCATTCACGCACCACTGGATGGCACTGTGCACAGCTTTCGCGACAATGCCGCGCCATTCGACTATGGCCCGGCAATCATTCTTGAGCACCGCCGCGAGAACGAGCACATCGTTTTTTACACCCTGTACGGTCACTTAAGCCGCGACTCGTTGGATGGGCTCACACCTGGCATGCCTATCCAAAAAGGTCAGGCAATTGCCAAACTGGGCGATCTCGATGTTAACGGTGGCTGGCCACCCCACTTGCATTTTCAAATCATGCATGATGTGTTCGACGCGCAGGGGGATTTCCCTGGCGTTGCGCCTGCCAGCCAACGCAGCTTTTGGCTGGAGTTGTGTCCGGATCCAAATCTGATTATGGGGCTATCACAGGACATTTTTCCACCGGGAAAATGGGATCAACCGACCCTGCTGACACAGCGCAGCAAACATCTCGGCAAATCCCTGAGCATTTCTTATAAAAAACCGTTGACCATGGTACGCGGTGCAATGCAGTATTTATTCGACGATACCGGCAGGCGATACCTTGATGCTGTCAACAACGTACCACACGTCGGGCATTGTCACCCGCATGTGGTGGCTGCCGGACAGCGGCAGATGCGTGTGCTCAACACCAACACGCGCTACTTGCACGAGCTCATCTTGCGCTATGCCGAGCGGTTGTGTGCAAAAATGCCCGACCCGCTAAGTGTTTGTTTTTTGGTCAACTCCGGCAGCGAAGCGAATGAGCTGGCTCTGCGAATGGCACAAACCTTTACCAAAGCAAAAAACCTGATCGTGATCGATCATGCTTATCATGGTAACACTGGCGCTGCGATTTCGGTAAGTCCGTACAAATTCAATGGAAAGGGTGGCGCAGGCAAGCCGGAGCATGTGCACATCGCGGCCATGCCGGATCGCTTTCGTGGCCGATTTCGCCGGCACGACGCACAGGCTGGGCAAAAATACGCTGAACAGGCAATCGACCTGATACAGAAGACATCAGCACGAGGCGATAAAATTGCTGCATTCATCGGTGAATCGCTGCTGAGTTGCGGTGGTCAGATTGTGCTGCCACCGGATTATTTATCGCAGGTTTATGCAGCAATTCGCAAAGCAGGCGGTGTCTGTATCGCTGATGAAGTACAGGTCGGTTTTGGCCGCGTTGGCAGCCATTTTTGGGCATTTGAAACCCAGTACGTGGTGCCGGATATCGTCACCCTCGGCAAGCCGATCGGCAATGGCCACCCACTCGGGGCGGTAATCACCACACCGGAAATTGCGAATGCCTTTCACAACGGTATGGAATACTTCAACACCTTCGGCGGCAACGCAGTTTCCTGCGCAATCGGCATGGCCGTGCTGGATGTGCTTGAAAATGATGGTTTGCAGCAGCACGCGCTTGAAGTTGGAGGGTATCTGCAAAACGCGCTGCGCGAGTTGCAATCGAAACATCGCCTGATCGGTGACGTACGCGGATTGGGACTGTTTATCGGTGTCGAACTGGTGCGCGATGGCGACACTCTGGAACCGGCAAAAGCAGAAGCCAGCTATATCGCCAATCGTATGAAAGATGCCGGCATTTTATTGAGCACAGACGGACCGGACGAAAATGTGCTCAAAATCAAACCCCCAATGCCGTTCAACATCGAGAATGCTGACTTCCTTATCATGGCGTTAGGTGATATTTTACAGGAAAATAAGCTACAATGATCAAAATCGTGTTGCGTGAATATGAAGATAGATGGTAGACAGCTGGTAGCAGAACTGACAGGTTGCAACAAAGCGCTTTTAAACGATGAAAAAAGATTGACCGTTTTGCTGACTGCCGGTATCATCGAAAGTGGTTTGACTCAGGTGCATATGAGCAGCCACAAGTTTCAGCCGATTGGCGTCACGCTCATCGCCATTATCAGCGAATCACATGTGGCTCTGCACACTTTTCCGGAGTCGGGACACGCTTCGCTGGACGTTTATCATTGCAATGCCGACAGCGCACCGCTCTATCGCTTGCTGAAATTTTTACAATCCGCCCTGGGTGCCGATAACGCTACTCACCTCGAAATCTCACGCGGAGCTGCGCTGAATTTGCAACAATGAAGCACTATTGCGATGACGTTGAATTTCCCTTCCTGCACTTTATTCCAAAAATTCCTGGCCTTGTGATTCGGCAGCTTAGCTGGCAAAAGAAAGGGCATGCACCGGCAAGCGGCCATGCCCATCTTTCACACAACCAATCCATCCTTTAGAAGGCGTACTGCGTCCCCACAACAATCTGCAGGTCGGTTTCGAGCTGCGGGCCATCCAGGTTTTGGTATATCGGCAAAATCGCTTCTACTGCGAGACGAAAGCCATGCAAAGCGCCATTGGAAAGATAGTAATTCATCCCCAGGCCGGCATCGAGGCGCGTACCGCCGCGCAGATCCGCAAAGACGGTCGGCACCATTCGGTTCTGCACCATTCCTGCAAATGCCGGATTTGCGCCCTCAATGTTCCCCGTGCGACTCCCTGCCAGCCGAACAGATAAACCGAATGCCTGTGATAGTCTGCGTGCTCCCCAGAATGTGCCGGTAAACTGATTGCCGAGCCGATAGTTGCTGTCATTTTCGCCCAGCCGAATTTTAGCCGTCGCTTGCGCTCCCCATGACCAGGCGCCATTCTGCCCTAGGTATGTCAATCCCGGACGTAAATCCAATGTACCCGAGCCGGGTTGCATTGGATATGGAAGCAAGGCTTTGTTTGGTGCACTCGCCGGCGTCACATCCTTCTCCTCAATCGAACCGGTCGGCAAGCCGATTCCCGCATTCAGATGTACACGACTGCTACCGTTTTCACTCAACAAAACAAGTGCGGTCAAGCTCACATCACCGATGCCTGATGACTTGGTAGTGAATGAGCCACCGGCTCGGGTCAAATGCTCCATCTCCATGCTGACAAATGGCACCATGGCCATTAAAGTGATCCTGCTGGACGGCGCAAACATCACCCCGAACATATGCATCTGCATCGGCATTTTTTCCGGCGAGATCATAAAATTTCCTCCTGACGGGCTGACGACCTCACTGGCGGTGATAGCGTCGGTACCGTCGCGGCTGCCATCCATTTGCATCGACACAAACCGGTAAGAAAGCATAAATTCGCCACCTTCGTGGGTGTGGTCGCCCATAACCCCCAACGGAGCATGCCCGTCAGGGCGTCCTGAGGTCCATTGCGACAAACATGGTGTTGCGAAAAGCATCGACAGTATCATCATTTTTATGATTCGTTTCATTATGATTTCCTTTGTTTTTGTTGAAATGTGTCTGCCTTGCCCACTTGGGCAGAGCACTGCACCGTTTTTCTGCGAAATACTTTTGAGGGAAGAATCAGGCTTGGTGTGAGATATCGAGGCTGGGCGTCAAGTTGTTGGGCAAGATATCACGCTTCAGGTGGCTGCTCTGGAATGGGAATATGTGGGGCGCTATATTTATTTATCTGGTAAATCAGCGCAGTTTCTTCGAGTTTAAATCTTTTCCCATTCTCACAGGATAAGCATGTCTCGAATTTTGTGTGTAAGATCACACGCGTCGTTGCTTTCGCCTGGCTTGGCTCAAAGGAACATATCTTGGCGCAGCCAGATCGTTCTGCTTGCATGCAGGACATGCCTGCGCAAGAGTTTGCGCACATTGCAGCATCGCAGCAGCAACATGCGCCAGCTTTGCTGCTAGCAATGGCTGCGCCGACAAAATTGGTCTGGCTGCTCGCAAAAGCGAACAAAACCAAAATTATTGTGATTTGGCTTGAAATATTCACGCCCTCAATTCATCAACAGGAGTTTCTTTGATTGGCTCAGTTTACCGTTTGAAATTTCATAGAGATACACACCGGAAGCGAGCGCTTGCCCATGATCATTCTTTCCGTCCCACAATACATGATGGTTGCCGGCATCATAAAATCCGGCTGCAAACTGGCGTACGAGTTGTCCTGCTGCATTGTAAATTTTCAACGCAATCTGATCCGGGCGCTGTAAGGTGAAATTGATTGTCGTGCCGGCGTTAAACGGATTTGGATAGTTCTGCCGCAGGATGAATTGCTGTGGCAATCCGGCGCCATTTTCAACGCTGGTCGGTACAAACTGCACCTGTTTTAAAATCCATGCGTCTTCATCCAAAAAGAGCACAGTCGGATTGAATGGCACGTTCAGCGTAAAGCTCTGGCTTTTTTCATTATTTAAAATGCTCATCACCGTGTCCTGTGTGGCAGCCTCGAGGTGAATATCGATGGGCATGGTGAACACCGGATGTTGTGAGGATTGTATTTGATCAATATGCAAGTCGACATCGTAGCCTTCGACACCCTGGCGGGATTGCCAGCTGTATTGGTAGATCGGACGACCGGATCCAAATATCCATTGATCGAAAAACCAGCTCAAATCCATTCCGGAGACAGCTTCACAAACACTGCGAAATCCAGCGGTGGTCGCATTTCCATATTTAAAGCGTGGATCGTCGCCATAGGCTTTCAGAATGTCGAAAAAGGCGCTATCTCCGACCACATGCCGGAGCATGTGCAATACCCAGGCACCCTTGTCGTAAACAATGCCATTAAAAATACTTCCCACGGACGTGGTGTCGGTGCGGTAAATCGAGCCTTCGAATAGGCGATCCATCCAGGACATGTACTGGCGGTAGTAGCCTTTGCCAAGCTTATCTTCAAAATACAGCGCTTCTGCATAGGAAGCAAAGCCCTCGTTCAGCCAAATTTCTGGCCAGTAGGCGTTGGTAATCATATCCCCCCACCACTGATGCGCGAGTTCATGGGCTGTTAGTGACTCACCAAAACTGCTCTGGCTTGTCAGCGTTTGGTGCTCCATACCACCCCCCCAGCCAAATTGCGCCACGCCGTATTTTTCACTTAAAAAAGGATAGGGGCCAAATATATCATGAAAGAAGGAAAGCATATCGACCATCGAGCTGAGATCGCTTTTGGCTCGCTCCAGATTCGCAGGATAAATATAATTTGTCACTTCCATGGAATCGGTCGGGCTGTATTTAAACCACTCGGTAAATGTGGCATAATTGGTGATCGCAAGCGATACCAAATACGTGGTGATTGGATAGTTTTCCTGCCAATGGAAGGTAGCCGTCCCGTCGCCGTTGTCGGTTCGGGAAAGAAGACGTCCGTTCGAGGTCGCAGTGAGTTTGGCGGGCACCGTGACCATCATGTCGACTTTATCGGCTTTATCGTTAGGTGTGTCTTTGCACGGCCACCACAGGCGCGCGCCATAGGGCTCGCTTAGTGTCCAAATCAATGGTTGACTATTTTGTTGGCTAAAAACAAATGCCCCAAAGCCGCCACTCTGCGGCTGGCCGTGGTAACTGATGGTTGCAGAAAAAGTTTGCCCGGCTGCGCGTGGCGCATCGAGATTGAGCACCAGGCGGTCGCCATTGTGGGCAAAGGAAATCGCGTTTCCCGAGACGGCATCCACCGTCATGTTGCCTGCAAAATCCAGCTCGACTTGCTGCAGGTCCGCGATGAGGCTCTCGCCCTGAATATCGACCGAGCCCGAAATAGCTTGCGCTGTCGGATCGATATTTAGATTCAAACCATAGTATTTCACATCAAACCAGGATTGCGCTACGCTGGCAGAGACACGCTTTTCGGCAGCGAATTTGCGCGCCAAGGCTTGCTGTTTTGCCTGCACAGTCAGTTGGCGCTGCAGTTGAAACTGCTCACGGGTGGCGGGCTGTGCAAACAGATTTGGCACAACACCAAACAACAACGCAAAATAGAAAACATATCGCTTCATCATACATACCTTTATCTTGCATTCAGTGCCTCAATTCAACAGGATTTAAACTTTATTGCAGCTTTACAGTGGATTCGACTTTTTTCAGGCCGCTTTTTTCAAACTGCAATTCAACGCTAAAACGATCACCTGTTTGCAGAGATTGCCTTAAATTGAGCAACATAATGTGAAAACCGCCGGGCTCGAAAGCCACAATCGTCCCCGCTGGAATTTCAACGCCATTTTCGACTTTCTGCATCGACATGCGATTATCGGCAACAATTGTGCGATGGACCTCGGTTGCTTCACAAACATCCGCACTGGCAGCGATCAACCGATCTGCAACCCTGCCTTTGTTTGCTATGCTCATATAAACCACACCATTGCTGCCGGAGTTTCCATCCGATGGCACTTCAGCAATCTTTACCGGCCTCGACCAGACATTTTCGATTTGAATGTCAGGCTGGGCCGCCTTTTGTGTACAAGCAGCAAAAATCAGCGCTACGCTGTTCAAGAAAATCATAAAAATTATTTTTTGCATGTGGTGTATTCTCAATTCTGAAGTTCGAAATAGCTTAGTTTCCCGCAAGCAGCAAACGCACATCATGGGCGATGTCCTCAGCGGGCGCATTAAAATCGATGCCGAGGCGCCATTTTCCTTGTCGATCAAGGCCAAAAACCCGCGAGGTGTGGTTTACCAAATAGCCTGCGCCGCTGTCTGCTAACTCCTGCACTTCGCGGTAAATGCCAAATTCGTTGTAAACCGCAGTTAGCGCTTCTTCGCTACCGGTCAGCCCAATGAAATCATCGCTAAAAACAGAAAGATGGTTTTTGAGCTTTTGTTGGGTATCACGCTGCGGATCGACAGTGATGTAAATAAAATTAACATTTTTTGCATCTTCACCGAGCACTTCTTCCACGCGCCGCCACGTTGCAAGGGTGGTCGGGCAAACATCCGGACAAAATGTGTAACCGAAAAAGATCAAAGACACCTTGCCCCTATGCTCGCTGAGCATAAACGGCTCACCGAATTGATCTGTCAAGGTAAAATCCAATACAGGCATGTCTGCCGGCATTTCCGTGCCGCGAAAAGGTTCGGGAGACCGGCAACCTGCCATGAAGATAAAGCCAGCAGCAAAAACGAGCAGCAAAATGCCCGGATACTGTTTTTTAGTGATCAGCATGCGAGATGTCCTCGGATTGAGCATGTACAAACGTGCGAATATAGCCAAAAACAGCAACAATTTCATCCTCGCTTAAAAAGCCAGCCCAACCACGCATGGCGACGCCGGGCAAGCCATGCCGAATGATCTGCAGCCGCGCCTGTTCGGAAAAGTATGAGGCCAGCAATGTGTCCGCCAGCGCGCTCGGCTTGACTTCAAGCGATTTCCCGGTCGGACCGTCGCCCTGCCCTTGGGCGCCGTGACAAAACATGCATAACGATGTATAGAGTTCCTTGCCACGCTCGAGCTGTTGCTCGTTAATTTCTGGCACGGGCGCGCCATATTTGTCGCCCAATTGCGTCTGCAAGTCAGCGCGGTACACCTGCCAGCGTTGGTCACGCGTCAGATGCGCGCCGGAACTTCCCTGCTGGCAAGCGACCGCAAAGGCCACGAGCAAGCATATTATATAGATGAATCTCATTTTGATTTTCGGCCTGTCGCGGGGTTCACTGTGATGTGGTTGGCATCTCAACCAGAGCATAGCAATCACATTTTGACTGTGAATCAGGTTGTTAAAGGCAATGAGTTTATAAAAGAAGAGCCTATGATTCTGGCGGGTGGGCAATTTCAGCGATGAATGGATGGCTTTGATTTAATTCGTCATGTGTCGTGAGAAATAATTCCGGCGCTGCTTGTGCAAAATACACTTCCTGCGTCGACAGCAATCCGACTGGAAAGCTGATGTCATGGCCTCGCGTTGAGGGTGGTTGGTGTTGAGACGTCTCGCCGTGGTGCTGCTCAAGCAATTGCTTGCTGAGATGGCATTTGCCATGGCACTGCATCTCCGGACGGTCCTTATTGACACACAGCGATTCGGCTATGTAATCATAATTGAATGAGTAGCTGGCGAGTGCCAACACCGGCCTCATGAGCATGAAGCAATATAATCCAAGAAAGATGAGTGCGCTTTTGGAGTGATATTTCATTGAAAATGCGTCATAATGTTTGGCTTTGCAATCGCAATGGATCTTTATTCTAATTCCATGAACGATTTTGATCAAAGAAAAAAATGGCTACGGACTCTTTGCGCCGTCGCTTTGACTTTTTGGCATGACAAAGAGATCATCCGGCAAATCGGTGTTGATCTCGACGTTTTCGACTTTGATAATGCGGTACCGGATCGCGTATTCCTGCTCGATTAAGAAGGGCAGAACAATGCCGTTGACTTCACGATAATCGCTGTAAAATGCTTCCATGGGCATGTATTGTTGATAATCGAAATCGTGCATTGGGCCTTCCTGTTTGGTTTCTAGGAAAGTTTCGGCATTCAGATACCAGAATTCTTCCGTTGAATCCGGAAAAAAGACTCGCAGTTTATAATGTGGATCGCCATCGACATCGGCTTGACCGAGCAATTCCACTGTGTTGCCTTTTTCTTTATAATTCCAGAAAACCGGCTCGAAACGTTTTTCGCGCAGGGTAAAATGGCTGTGTGGCTCCGGCGTAATTGATGGCTCAGAGAACTGCTCACCCGCACGCGGAAAAATCCACCAATATTGCTCACCATTGTAGCAGATCGTGCCATCCCAAACCAGCATCGACAGATCGAATCGGTACAGATCCGGGCGCTTGCGCCAAACCGTGAACGGAGAGGTTTCGCTGAAACTACGGTATTTGCCCGTGATTTTCATATTTTGCACTTTTGCCCAATTTTCAGCACCACCACGTGCATCGATGTTCTTCTGAATCACCTCATCTAGTGTCAATTCCTGAGCGACCGCCGGCGCTGCTGCAACCAGCGCAAAAACCAATATCTTAATAAAATGGCCGCGCATATACGAACTCCATCATTTCAATGGTTCAAGTCTATTCGAAACCTGCCTGCCAGGAAGAATTGTACACAGCAGGTCTCTTTCCCATTTCAAAAGCTTAATTGACCAGGTCGTAACAAACCATCTCTTTCAAATTACGCAAATAGAGCTTGCCGTCCGAAAAAGCCGGTTCTGTCCACGATTTGCCACTGAGCGCGTTCGGGAACAGACTGACTTCGTTGTAGGCCTCCGGGGTCGCTTCGATCAGTGCCAACTCACCCTGATCACTAAGCACGACCAAATGCCCTCCCACCACGATCAGCGAACCTTTACCAAAACCGCGTTTGCGCCATTTGCGCTCGCCGGTCTTCGCATCGATACAGGTTAAGGTGGCCTTGCTAAATCCGTAAATATAGCCCTGGTAGTACGTTGAGCTGTTGAAATGGTTTATCATCATGCGATTTTGCCAGAGTTCGGCAGCATGCAGGCTGTCGCCGCTTTCGGTGATTTCCAGCATCGCGCAGCCATTGTCAGTTGAGCCGGACAAAAACACCAGATTAGGTTCGATAAAAACAGGCATGGCTATCATCCCCGGCGGCGCTTTAATGCTCCACAACACTTCACCATCGCCATTCAGGCTGATGGCTTTGCCACCGGTCGGGAAAATATACTGCCGATAGCCAGCGATGTCCGCCATTACCGGCGATGAATGACTGGCGCGGGCTTTGTGATTTCCCCAACGGGTGGCGCCGGTGTTTTTGTCCAGCGCAACGATGGCTTTGTCATTTTCGCCCGCGGCTTCGATTAAAACCAGATCGCCATCGACGATTGGAGAAACACTGTAGCCACGGCCAGGGCCTTTTCCTGCATAGCGCTCCGCCAGCGATACGCGCCATTTCTCCGCGCCGTTTTTGGCATCGACGGCAACCAGCATGCCTTCCGAGCTGAGTCCAAAGGCCATACCGTCTGCGATAGTTGGCGTCGAGCGAGGTCCGTTGCCAAGCAACTCAAAAAACTTTTTGTCCATGCCAACGCGCCAAAGGTCTTTGCCTGTTTTTAATTCGAAGGCGACCAAAAATTCTGTGCTGTCCTGTGAATCTGCAGTATAGCCAGTGCCATCGCTGATAGAAATACCGGAAAAGCCTTCACCGATGCTGCGCTTCCACACCAGTTTTGGCCCACCTGCCGGCCACGCTTGAAGCTGTACCTGTTCGAGTGATACGCCGTTGCGATTCTGCCCACGATATTGTGACCAGTTCTTATCGGAATGGCCTCTGCTGCCAGCAGAAGCAACGCCGATATACAAAAAAATAGCGCACCAAAAGAAGGTGTACAGGATTGAATTTGGTTTGCAACCCATGTTTGTCCCGATTTTAAAGTGTAGGTCAACTCGGTTTATCACGCTGGGAAAGACTGAAGAGGAAAGTAATTTGTTTAAGCCGGATTGGCAAATAAGAGATGACCAAATGGATGGAAATCTGTGCATTTTTGCAAAAAAGTACTGCAGCAGATGCGGAAGCAAAGTTTGGTTAAAATTTTGGCTATCTTCTCTCTGTACACAAGCGTATTCGCTCCAACAAGTTAACCGGCCCAATGCTAATCAAGCAATCATCTCAGTGCGGCGCGCAAGAAGCTGGCTGCCCTTCAAATGTTGCAGCAAGGCGCTATTTCGCCAGGCTGACATTCTTTTCAAAATCATACAGGGTTTTGCGTTTCAGGTCGGCAACAGCCACTTGATAGTCGATGTAGGCATCGAGAAAGGTGCTGCGGGCTTGTGTCAGGCGGTCGCGATCGAGGGCGAGATCTTGAGTGGTGATATCGCCATTGTTGAAGCGCGCCAGACTGATTTCGTAGCTGCGTTCAGCGACATTTTGGCTTTTTTCAAGCACTTCCAGCCGGTTACGCGCCTCGAGCACCCGCGATACCACGTCTTTAATTTCGCGCTGAACCGTGATGCTCTCATTTTCCAAATCAAGCTCAGCCTGATCGATGCGGGCCTGGGCAGCCGCTACCTCAGCCCGATTCACGCCGGAATCCCACAGCGGCATGCTGAACGTCAGGCTGATGCCTTTGTTGCGCGGACGATCTTTGAGGTCTTCCCAGCTTGATTTAAACAAATCGTAAGGCCCGGTACTCAACGGCAACTCCGGATTGCTCACGCCGCTCAAATCATAAAAGGCAGAGATGTTGGCGCGGAAAGATGAACGCGCGTCAACTTCCTTGATGTCGAGCTCGCGCAAGCGCTTGTCGATTCGAGCCTCGCGGATTTCTGAACGGTTTTCGAGCGCAAAAGCCACGGCCTGAGACAAGTCAATCTCAAACGGCTGATAGCTGATGTCGGTGCGTACACCGACTGCTTGGCTAAGTGACAAACCGATGATTTGCTTAAAAATATCTTCTTGTCGTTGCAGTGCTGTTTGTGCAGTAAACATGCGGTTTTGGCTCTGAGCCAAATCCACTTCTGTTTGCAATGCATCCACTTCTGGAATCAGACCGGCTGCGAATTTTTTGCTGGCCAAATCATAGGCTTGTTTCTGCTGCTCCAATTCATTTTCGCGAATTTCCAATTCGCGTGTAGCACGGTACAGATTTAGAAAGGCCTGTGTCACCGAAAAAATCACGTCGAGCTCTGTGCGCTGTAGCTGCAATGTCGAGCGCTGGTAGCTCAAATCTGCTTGTTCCAATCCCAGCTTCAGCGTGTTGACCGTAAAAAGCGGTTGCTGGAATCGCAATCCAACCGAAGTAAAAAACTCGACTTGCTCATTGGTAAGATTGGCCTGCCGTACCGAATTCAAATCGCGATAAAGGCGTGTATCGAGCGTAAAAACGCCATCACTCGGCAACGGTTGATTGATATTAAGCTGGCCGCGGTAGAGCGTGGCGCCGTACGAAAAATATTGATTGAGTGCTCCCGGCGTGCGGTCCGGCTCGAAAGTTTCTGCATAATTTGGCGCTACCAGGCTGAGATCAGCATTTAGTTTGAACGCGCCTTCGCGAGCTGTGAGATTTTGGCGCGCGGCTTCAAGGCTCAAGCCGATGCTCTTGATGCTAAAACTGTTGGTCAAAGCATATTCAATGGCTTCTTCCAGGTTGAATACCCTTGCCGTGTTTGTTTGCGCAAATACCTGTCCTGCTGCAAAAACCAGAAGTGCCAGCAAGGTCGCAGCTTTCTTCATTCTATGCTCCATCCATTCGTAAATGCGCACAACAAGCCAGATGCGCGCTTTAGGTTGAATTCTGTCTGTTTTTTGTAGAATATGTGAGGCATCGTCATTATTCGTAACGCAGCGATTCGATCGGATCGAGCCGGGCAGCCTGTCGTGCCGGGTAGTAGCCAAAAACAATACCCACAGCTGTCGAAACGCCAAAGGCCAGCACCACCGCAAAAATAGAGACGATGGTTTTCCAGCCTGCGTAGAGTGTAATCATGCCCGTCATCGACCACCCCAATGCGATGCCGATCAATCCCCCAAGCAGGCTCAGCATCGAGGCTTCAAAAATAAATTGTGCCAGAATATCTTTGCGGGTTGCCCCGATAGCGCGGCGAATACCGATCTCACGCGTGCGCTCCATGACCGAGGCCAGCATGATATTCATGATGCCGATACCACCAACCAACAACGAAATCCCGGCAATGCACCCCATGACAATGTTAAAAATGCGCTGGGTTTGCTGACTTTGTCGCAACAGAGCCTCGGGGATCGAAATTTGAAAATCATCCGCGTTGTTATGGCGCCGGGATAGCGTTACCTGGGTGATGTTCGCCGCTTCTCGAATGGCTTCGGGCTCACGGACGCGGGCGATGATACGGTCAAGCTCACTTTCAAATGCATCACGGGTAAAGCGCTGCAAGGACGTTGCAAGTGGGATATAAATTTGCTTGTTCATATCCATGCCGGGCGTACTGCTGCCAACCAGCTTGCGCTCCATCACGCCAATTACCGTAAACCAAATATCACCGATCTTGATGCGTTCATTGAGAGGATCCTTAAAATAAAACAAATCGCGCTTGACAGATGCGCCCAGCACACATACCCGGCGCGCATCGATTTCGTCCTGATAATTGTAATAAGTGCCGTCGACGGGGCGATAATCCATTAGCGTGGCATAGCTTGGTGGCGTGCCAACAATCATTGCCGATTGCAGTTCTGAACCGTACTGCACATCATTGGTCATGTAACGCTGCGGCACGGCAAAATCGATATGCGGATTGACATCTTCCAACGCCAGAGCATCGGCAATCTTCAGCCCACGCGAGGCATTGTCAGAATCGCTGCCTTCCTCGATGTCATCCGGCGGCACATTCTGGATGATAATATTGTGCATCCCCATCTGTGCGATCTGATTGAGCGCTTCTTCGCGCGCACCTTCACCGATGGAAAGCATGCTGATCACCGCTGCTACGCCAAAAATAATGCCCAGCATGGTCAACAGTGAACGCAATTTGTGGGTTTTCAGCCCTTCAAGGCCAACTCGATAGGATTCGATGTAATTCATAGTCCGTGTTCATTATTCTGTCATCAGTGATCCGTTTTAGCAAAATATGCAGCAAAACCATCAACGCTGCACAAATGCCAAGATATTATCCAATTATCATAAATCCTTCGCCACCGCTCTCTTTCTTTTTCTTCTTTTTCTCAATCGGCTTGGGCTCCTCACCGCCAATGTCTTCCAATGGCAGCGTCGGATCGCGCAAGCAGACGCGTTGGCCAGGACTCAGCCCTGACTTGATCACCACATAATCAGCATTTTTTTGGCCGACTTGCACTTCCACCGGCTTATTCGAGCCGGCCAGATAAACGATGGTTTTGCCATCTTTTTCGAAGACCGATTCCAGCGGCACATACATCGCGCTGTCGATTTTATCAGTGATGATTTCAAGTGACGCCGACATGCCTGGCTTGAGTCGAGGATCACTGCCATCGACCAGCACGTACACTTCAAATTCCTTGATGTTGGAATTACGCTTGCGGGAAGCGAGTGTCGCCACCTGCGAAACCGTACCATAAAAATCGGGATCCGGCAACGCATCCAGCTTAATGTGCACCTGCTGGCCTTTTGCGACTCGGCTCACATCGACTTCATTGACGCTGGTTTTGACCTGCATGACCGAAAGATCAGGAATTTCGATCAGCGGCATGCCGCGCCAGGGGGTATCTCCCACCTTGACTTTTGCCCGACCACTCGGTCCCCAAATTTCTTTGTACACTACCAGCCCATCGATCGGTGCAGTGAGGGTCAAGGATTGCAAATCATGCTCGGCTTCCTGTTTCTGCAGCAGTTGGCGCTCCGATTGCAAACGGGCTTTTTCCAAATCCGCTTCATCAATTTTTTTCTGCGCTTCGATTTTCTCTTCAGCCTGCTTCAGCGCCAGCTCTGCTTTGCGTAAATTGATTTCCTGCTCGCGGCGCTTGGCCTCAGCTTCAAACTTCATTTGTTCATAGCGCAGCTTGGCCTGTTCGTGAGAATATTTCTGCGTCTGCAGCGCACTCTGCAATTGCGCCGTATTCGATGCAATGCTGGCCTTTTTGCTCTCCAACTCCGCCAGTGCATTCAAATACTCATTATTCTCTTCTTCAAATTTTTGTCGCGCCTGGGTTTGATCGAATTGTACCAAAAAATCGCCAGCCTTGACGACATCGCCTTCCGGCGCCATCCGCACAATCTGTACATTTGAACGAATCGAGCGCGGTACGTTAACAGATTGCGAGTTGAGCGCCACCAATTCACCTTTGGTGTCGATGCTCACGATAAACTCACCGGCTTCCGTTTCGTAGCTGGCAATATCGGCCGACTGAGAGCCGATGTTCCAAAAAAACAAAATCAGCACCACCACACTCGCCCCTGCAAGCACAAGCCAGCGTCGCTGCTGAAAAAGACTTTGAATCGACATATCACATCCCTCTTAATTTTGCTGTGGTGATTCGGTATCGGCTTTTGGCGACAACATCTTGGTGGCATTTTTCACGTCAACCTTTTTCGATGTATCGATTTTCATTTCAAAGTTTCCCTTGCTACCATCACCAAGTTTCTTCATCATGTCAGGTGAGAGCTTAATGCTGCCGCCCTGGATGACCATCTCGCCTGCCGGGAAACCCAGTTTTTCCAACATGGCCTTGGTACCGCCGGGCGCACCCCCGGGTGGCTCGGGCGGTTTATTCCGGAACGCTTCATAATCGAATGTGAGTTCCCGGTTATCCATTTCGGTAAAAAAGGATTCACGTTCGGCGTCAGATGGCCGCAAGCTGGCGACATAGGCGGCGTAGCCGAGCGGCCGTACCTTGCTGTCGGATGGCTGCCAGCTCACTTCAGTTTTTTCTGCAATTCCATCGATAGCTGCCATGAAATCATTGCGTCCCAAAATCGTAATTTCCGTTGGCTTCGAGCTTCCCTTTTCGAATACCACAGGTTGACCGTCGACTTCAAATATGCACCCAATCGGAATTGTGACAACATTTGGCAATTCATCAAGAATGATGTGCACGCGCGCGGTCATGCCCGGCTTCAATAAACTGTCTCGCTCGGCAATCACCAGTTGCGCTTCAAAAATACGTACCTGGCTGTCCTGTTCGAGTGGGTCCGCGATGGTCGTTTTGGAGACCAATTCAGCGGTAAATGTTTTTTCAGGAAAAGCTTCCAGCCGCAATGTGGCTTTCTGGCGTTGATCGAGTTTGGCCATGTCCACTTCGTTGACGCGCACTTTGACCTGCATACGTGACAGATCAGGCAAATTGATGATACCGGAACCGGGGCGAACTTTGCCGCCGACCTGAGCCTTGGTACCATCCCAATCGCGGTGATGCACAGCCATGCCATCGATGGGAGCGCGCAGTGTCAGTGCCTGCACCCGACGTTGGATGCGATCGACATCGCCCTGCGCTTCAAAAATCAGCAGTTCCTGTTTTTTGTGCTCGGATGCATGGATCACTTTCTGGGCATCGAGCTTCGTTTGTGCTTCTTTTAGCGCAATCTTGGCTTTCAACACTTCCAATTCGCCATCATCGCGGCGACTGTCGGATTCGAATTTGAGCTGTTCCAGTTGCACTTCAGCAAGCTTGAGCGAATGCTGGCTCATTTCGATTTCACGCTCCATCTCTGAAATTTTGGCACGATGCTGCACCAGCATTTTTTGCAGATCAGCATTGCGAATTTCGAGTTGGGCTTTTTCCTCATCGAGGTTGGTCAGCAAAGGCGACGGATCGATTTGCACCAACACGTCACCGGAATCGACCGCCGCGCCCTCATCGACCATTTCAATGATTTGCATATCGAGATTCCAAATATGTGGCGCAGAAATGGTAGTGCTGCGAACAGCGCTGATTTCGCCGCTCTCCACCAGCTCGATGCGCAAGGTATCCTTGCTGGCAACAGCCCACTTTTCATTTTGGCGGGGTGTTGCGGCCAACAACGCAGGTAGAATCAGCGCGATACCGGCCAGCAGAATTTTTCGATGCATCAGGTTCTCCCATGTACGGAAAGGCTTTTGTTAAAAGAAGCGATCCGCCTCAAAATGTTACCATACTTTTTATAAATTCCGTGATTCTCGCCTTGAAGGAATAATACATTCCATCAGCTTCAAAAGCCAACTTTTAATACGCAAATGTTCGAAGCTTAATTTTTGGAAAGCAGGCTGTGTATTAGATTGATGGCAAAAGGCACTGTAAAATTTAGACAGAGAAAACGCCTAAAAGGTTCTATGTTGATTTTTAGATCGAGCAGCTTTGTTTTCAAGTAAATCCTGTGGTATTCAGCAGCACCATGCGCCTGCACAGAAAATGTGTACCCCATTTATAAAGATTTGCTGACACGACCTGGCCAGGACGACGCTATTCTTTCATCGCCTTGCTATAGTTCTTCAGCGACTGGTCGATGCGGTCCAGCACAGATTCGGAAATATCAAAGTTCGCTTTGATACCGTCTTTGTGGAAAGACTGATCAAGCGTTTCGCTGAGTTCAGCGGAAATACGGATTTTTTGTGGCAGCAACTTGCCGAGCGTGGAATAGACATGCTCGACCGAGATGGCATCAGTGCTTTTTCGGTTGCCGCGCAGAGCGACAAATTTGTCGCCGATCGGTTTCCACTCTGCCGGATCCGTTGGGCCAAAAATAGCGACGAGAGGCACATCCGCAGCTGCTGCGAGATGCATCACGCCGGTATCATTGCACACAATCGCATCGCAATTTTTAAAACTGGCCGCCAGCTTGCGAATGGTGGATGGTGGTACTTTGATCGGATCGAATTGGGTATATTTACAAAAATGCTCCGACAGTTGCTGTTCGCCCGGCCCCCAGAACAGTACGATCTGCACATCGTGGCGCTCTTTGAGCAATTGCGCGAGCTCGCCGAATCGGCCAATCGGCCATCGATTGAACATCTTGCCGGCTCCAACATGCATACCAATAGTCAGTTGGCCCGGCTGAAAATCGAGGTCAATCAACACTTTGCCGGCAGCAGCGATTTCTGCACTGTCGATATGCATATTTTCTGTCAAATCATTGGTGTCAACTCCAATGTGGCGCACGATATCGAGATTGCGATCCGTTTGGTGGCGTTCGTTTGGCCAATAGGGCGCGACCAGGTTATAGAAAAAATTCCGCGAGCATTCTGCAAAAACTTTATGCTCGGAGCCGAGAATATATTTTGCTTTGGAGAAATGCGCAATCAGATCGGTGGTGAGTGAATGGCTTACAGTGTTGAGTACAATGGCCATATCCCAACCGCTGCGCAACTGTTTCCAAAAGGCTCTCAGCTTCCGCAGCGTCCACTTTTTGCCGTCTTCGTGAAAAATGAGAATTTCATCGACGAACGGGCTTTTTTCGACCGTATCCGCAAAATAATCGCGTACAACCACGCCGATGCGTGCCTTTGGAAAGTGTTCGCGTAACGCTCGCAGCACTGGCGTGGATAGCAAAAAATCACCGAGCTGATCATGCTGACGCAACACGAGGATGTTATTCACGTCGCCGTAATTTACCAAAGCCGGCTTGATCACATCGCGGCCGTATTTTCTTTCGAGGTACCGCATGTGGTTGATTTTGATATATTGCTCGATGCGGTTCCACAACGACTGTTTTTTTGCAACATTCTGCATGGTCAGGCCTTGTCTCGCCTCAGCTTTTTCAATTCGCTTTTAAAGAGAATTTCCAGACGATTGATCATGACGCTTTCGCTGAAAAGCTGATACACACGTTCATGTCCTCTCTCGCCCATTTCGCGACGCTTTTGTGGATTGAGTAGTAAATCGATTGCAAAATGGGCCAATTCTTCAGAGTCGCCGGGCTTAAAAAGATAGCCAGTCTCGCCATTCTGTACGATTTCCGGCATACTGGAAATATTGGTGCTGATCACCGGTTTTTTGGCGGCCATCGCTTCGATTAATACGATGCCAAAACCTTCCCAATAGGACGGCAAAACCAGAATATCGATGGCATTCATCAATTCCGGCACATTCTCCATGAAACCGGCAATCTCGACATGGCGCTGCCAGCCTTTGCTGCGAATTTCGCTTTCAATCATTTCCCGCAACGGACCGACGCCAACAAAAACCAGCTTTGCATTCTGTACTTTAAGACGGATACTTTCAAATGCCGACAGCAAGACCCCAATGCCCTTGCGGCTGTCGAGCTGGCCAACAAAACCGAGCACAATTTCATCTTTGTAAACACGCCATGTTTCGCGCAATGCACTCCCATCAGCTTTTTCAAATGCTTCAGGATCGATGCCATTGTAAATCACTTCGATGCGGTCATCTTCGAGCCATGGTGCATTTTTCAGCAGCGCTCGCTTGGTCGCAATCGAATTCGCGATGATGCGATTCGCCAGGAAATTATAGGCAAACCGATAGCGCAGGGTATTTTTTAGCGGATAATCGATCCCCCTTCGAGGGATGACGACCACCTTGCGCTTGCAGATTTTCACGGCCATGCCTGCCAGGCGCAGCTCTTTATCCATATTCGTCAGCACCACATCGATGCGATACTTGCGCAGATAAACCGCCAGGCGCGAAATGGTCAACGGATCAAAGTCACCACGAAAATTGACTTCAATTGTCGAAATACCGGCTTTTTGAGCATTGAAAGACAACTCACCGCCCGGCCGGCAGCAAAGCATGACTTGATGGCCACGCGCTTTCAGAGCCAGCAGGGTGCGCAACATCCAAATCTCGCCGCCGCCAAACATTTGGATCGTGTTGACAAATAATATATTCACCTGAGTTGAAGACCTTTTTCATTTCTGCGGGCGCAAATCAAGCTACCAAAAACTCAACGCCCGAATATCAAATTGCGCTTGTGGCCTGCTCCCTGGCCCAAAACTGTCAATCCAAAGGATGAAGCAGCATTTTTGCGATTTGCCGACTATCATGATGGGCTTCAACCCAAGCCCTCCCGTTCCGTGCTCTTTCGCGTCGCATTTCCGGTTGATCGATCAAAGCGATCACGTTTTTTTCGATGGAATCAGCCTGAATTTCCATGAACGGGTGGGACGGATAGGCTTCTGCAAATGTATGCGTCAGAGCCGAGCACGTCGGGATACCCATGGCCAATGCTTCCAGCGCATTGATTCCATAGCCGAGATCACCAATTTGATCGATAAAAATGTCACATTTATCCTTAAGCGCAATCGCCTCTTTATGCGGCTTATTTTCGATTAAAATGATATTAATATCGCGTTTTGTAGCGATTTGTGCGAGTATGTGCAAAATCACATCGCTGCCCTTTGCAGCGCGATTCGTTGGTGCATGACCGATATGTACAGTGCCGGAGGCATCGCGTTCACGATACGAATACTTGTCCGGCTCAAAAGGGAAGAGAACATGCTGCAAGCTGCTATCCAGTTCGAGATGATCCCATTCCACTGTAAATCGCGCATCCGCCAGTGCATCGACTGGCGCAATGACGCCACGCGTGCGAAAATCGCTGCCGGTATAGAGTACGTTGACGCGTTTCTGCAATCGTTTCAATTTTCGTACCGTACGACCGTCACGAAAAAAATCGAGCCCGGCATCAAATTGATAAAGATCAAAATTCCAAAAATCAAGCTCATTCATCATTGCACGGACTTTTGGAAGCCAGAGCCATTCACGAAGCCGAATCAACATGAATTCTGCCACATTGCGCGCTCGCCACACCGGCTTTACACCCCGAGCTTGCCTGCTTTGATGGCTGAGTTGCAGCTTTTCGGGAGCGACAACAGCTTTTTTCATTCGCTGAGCCGAGGAGCTTGCGACGAACGGCAGGTTGAGACAAAAATCTTCCGGATAGCCGCGCACATCGCGAAAAAAAGTCACCAGCCGGCTGTCATATCCCAGCGCACGTTCTGCTCGCACCAGTGTCATCGGCACATCGGAGATGTTCTGGGGCGCAATGTGCAGGATGCGTTTGATTTTTTGGGACACGCTCAGTCTTGCCTGTGTTATTGCTGCATCATTATAAAACACCCATCAAACCAATGCGAGTTGCATGGAATCGCGAAAAACGCCCTGCGCCCCGAAGCTTTCTTTGAAGCGCGCCAGACCCCAGTTAGGCTCCATATTGACCGTAAAAATACCGAAATCGAGAAATTGAAAACGATTGCGAACGCACCAGCGAAACACCTCATAGAAAAGATGATTCACCGCACGGTATTTTTGAAATGCTTCGCGGTGGCTGATATAAAAAGCCAGGGTCGTTTTCTCGTTGGCGTGAAACAACACGATACCGGCGACCATTTGGCTTTCCGCATAGGCCGCAAACATTTTGATTTTTTCCGGAAACCAGCTGACCAGCTTTTGCAGCTCCTCCAGCGAATGGGTAGGGATGACATTGTGGCGAAGTTTGAGATTTTGTTTTAAAATATCATAAAATGTCGCATAGTCATCATCTTCACGAACTTCCACACCCAGCTTTTGCGAGCGGCGCACTGCACGCTGCGCTTCAGCTTTCAGCAATTGCAGCACATGCTCTTCGCTCACATCAAGCGGAATGACGCTCGAAACTTCGCGCTTACGATAGCGAAAGCCGGAATTGTAAAGTGCAAAATCGATATAATTGCTGGGGCGCTTCAAATAGACAATCGGTGGCAGGGTAATATCAAGTCCGCCGTAATGCTGCGATTTGGCATATTTTTTCAGCATACTCACCAACGCAGTAGCGTCTTTCAACGAGAGCTCCGGTTGCACAACGAAGCCGCCAAAGCTGGCGCCCGGGTGTGAAATCAACAATTTGGCTTCATCACCATGCCTGCGCGCGGCTGGCAGCACAGCCTGCAATTTGCCTTTTTTATAAAAAAGCAACGAATCGTCAGCGAAGCGATCTGCAGGATGATAGGCCAGGAATGCGCGTTTGTGAAAGAGCGTGCCATTATTGGCTTGCTGATCCACAAAAGCGTCCCATTCACTTGCCAGCGATGAGGCATATTGCACAAGTTCCAAGTCGTTCACAGCTCAGCTCATTGTTTGCTCATGAGTTGCGCCAGCACGGCTTTTTGGATATGCAGCCTGTTTTCTGCCTGATCAAATACGATAGAGCGCTGTCCATCCATAATGGCGTCAGTCACTTCGTCACCGCGATGTGCTGGCAGGCAATGCATAAACTGGGCATCCTTGCGGGCATGCTCAAATAGTGCATCGTTAACCTGGTAGTCCGCAAATATCCTTTTGCGCGCTTCGGATTCGTCTTCCTGCCCCATGCTGGCCCAGACATCTGTATAAATGACATCGGCGCCGCGCACAGCTTCCTGAGGTGAATGGTAGACAGCAACTTCGCTCTTGCCTGCCGATTTGGCATAAGCCAGTATATCAGCATCCGGCTCGTAGCCTTCGGGAACGGCCATGGTGAATTTGAAAGGTAATTTTGCCGCAAGGTTGATCCATGAATTGCAGATATTGTTGCCATCGCCAACGTAGGCAACATGAATGCCCTCATAGCGATTTTTATGTTCCATGATGGTCAGCATATCGCCGAGAATCTGGCAAGGATGCAGCAAATCGGTGAGCCCGTTGACCACAGGGATCGAAGCCCATTTTGCCAAATCGACGATATCCTGGTGGCCAAAAAGTCGCGCCATGATACCGTCGACGAAGCGGGACAGCACCCGCGCCACATCCGGGATCGACTCGCGCGTGCCCAGGCCAATTTCCGCCGGTGAAAGGTACAGTGCGTGGCCGCCGAGTTGAAACATGCCTACTTCAAATGAGATACGAGTTCGGGTCGATGGCTTTAAGAAAATCAGTCCGAGCGTCTGACCTTTCAGGATGTGGTGCGTTTCCCCGGATTTTTGTTTTTGCTTTAACTCGCTTGCCAGATTAAAAAGCGATAAAACTTCATCAGTAGACAAATCAGCAATGCTTAAAAAATCTTTATTCACAGCAGCCACCTTTGAATAGAGTCGTTTTGGTCCGAAAAAATCGTATGTTAATTAGAAACCGCAACTATCAGAAACGACACCGCCGCTAAATAGACATTTTTTATTCAAGATCAGATTACAAAATATAGCGGCTCAGGTCATCATCTGCAACGATGCCTTCAAGCGTTTCTTCAACCAGGGCCTTGTCAACGGTCAGTTTGCCCTGGCGTTTTTCCGGCACATCAAAAAGGATATCTTCGAGCAACGTGGTCAAAACAGTGTGCAAGCGGCGTGCACCGATATTTTCGGTGCGTTCGTTCACTTTATAGGCAATTTCCGCGATCTCGCGAATAGCATCATCGGTAAAGGAAAGCTTCACATCTTCGGTGCTGAGCATAGCTGTATACTGCTTCAGCAAGGCATTCTCGGGTTCGGTTAGAATCCGGAAAAAATCATCTGCGTTCAAATTGTCGAGCTCTACCCGGATCGGGAAGCGGCCCTGCAGCTCCGGAATGAGATCGGATGGCTTGGAAACATGAAATGCACCGGAGGCGATGAACAAAATGTGATCGGTTTTTACTGTTCCGTATTTCGTCACCACAGTCGTGCCTTCGACCACAGGCAGCAAATCACGTTGCACGCCCTCGCGCGACACATCCGGGCCACTGCCTTTTGACTTGCCGGCCACTTTGTCAATTTCGTCAAGAAAAACAATCCCCGAGTTCTGGACTCGATCGATGGCTTCGCGCACAGCACCTTCATGGTCGATCAGCTTTTGTGCTTCCTCATTGGCCAGCACACGGCGCGCCTCGGCAACTTTCATTTTCTTCTTTTTCACTTTTTTCGGAAACATGCCGCCAAACATATCCTGCAAGTTCACCCCCATCTCTTCGATGCCACCCGGCGAAATCACTTGCATCATCGGAAAGGCATCCGTCGGCACCTCAATCTCGACCATTCGATCTTCAAGCTTGCCATCGATCAACTGATTGCGCATTTTCTCACGGCTGCGTTTGTAACGTTCTTCCGGAGATTCATCCTGCACTTCGCCAACCCCGCTTTCATGCATACTCAGCACGCGCTGGGGTGAGCTGGCCGGCGGTTCCGGCAGCAGATAATCAAGCAGTCGCTCATTGGCATTTTGCTGGGCCTGTGCCTGGACAGCCTGAACTTTTTCACTTTTCACCATGACCAATGCCAGGTCGACGAGATCGCGAATAATCGATTCGACATCGCGACCGACATACCCAACTTCGGTAAACTTGGTGGCTTCGACCTTGATGAAGGGCGCTTTGGCCAAACGCGCAAGGCGGCGGGCAATTTCGGTTTTGCCGACCCCAGTCGGACCGATCATGATGATATTATTAGGCATAATCTCTTCGCGCAAATCCTGCTGAACGCGCAAACGGCGCCAGCGGTTGCGCAGCGCGATGGCAACTGATTTTTTGGCTTTTTTCTGCCCGACAATATATTTATCAAGCTCCGCGACGATTTGCCGGGGAGTTAACTCTTCGATTTCCAGCATTATTGCAGCTCCTCAATGGTCAAATGATCGTTGGTGTAAATGCAGATATCAGCAGCAATGCGCATAGCCTGCTCGGCAATCATGCGCGCATCGAGGTCGGAATGCTGCACCAGCGCCCGGGCGGCTGCCAGCGCATAACCGCTCCCCGATCCGATGGCCACGATTTCATCATCCGGCTCGATCAAATCACCCGTCCCGGAGATCAGATAGGTGCTTTCGCGATCCATCACCACCAATTGTGCTTCCAGGCGGCGCAAATAGCGGTCGGTCCGCCACTCCTTTGCCAGCTCGATAGCGGCCTTTCCGAGCTTGCCGCGAGCTGATTCAAGGTGTTGCTCAAATTTTTCGAACAAGGTAAAGGCATCCGCTGCCGCACCGGCAAATCCGGCGAGCACCTCGCCTTTGTACATGGCCCGGACTTTTTTCGCTTTCGCTTTCAGGACGGTCGAGCCAAAGCTGACCTGACCGTCACCTGCAAGCACGGTTTGCCCTTTATGGCGCACGCCGAGAATGGTCGTGCTGCGGAAAACAGGTTGAGTTTTCATTCTATTCCTTTCACGCTATGCAAACGCATCCATGCTAATTGCTTTGGATGGATTTTCACTGCTGTAAGACCGAACCGTCACTGCCGGTCGCTTCACGAAATAATGAAGGACAAGCAATTTGAGTGGCCGCACAAGCGTGCTCGTCCCAATGGCTGGTGCGGCAAAATTAAATGCCGCGACGCAGGCGAGATACGGGGATCCCCATTTGCTCGCGGTATTTTGCAACCGTACGTCGGGCGAGATTGTAGCCTTTGCCCTTGAGCAAATCAGCAATTTTCTGATCGTTCATTGGCTTGGCGTGATCTTCTTTATCGATGATATCTTTGATCAGTTGCTTGATGCGGCGGTTTGATACATCTTCGCCTTCATCTGTGGAGATGCCTTCGCTAAAGAAATACTTGAGCTCAAAAACACCCCACTCAGTCTGTACGTACTTGCCATTGGTCACGCGCGAGACGGTGGAGATGTCCATATGAATTTCATCTGCGACATTCTTCAAAATCATCGGCTTGATAAATTCTTTGCCTTTGTCAAAAAATTCACGCTGCTTGTCGATGATGGTTTCCATCACTTTTAAAATGGTCAGCCTGCGTTGGTGGATCGAGTTGATCAGCCAGCGGGCGGATTCAAGGCGCTTGCGAACGAAATCCTTGGTTTCTTTGTTGGTCTTCTTTTTATCCATCAACAATTGCTTGTAAGAATTGTTGATGCGTAGATGCGGGATATTCCAATCATTTAAAATGATGCGCAGTTCGCCATCATCATCCCGGTCGACGGCCAGATCAGGAATGATCACATTGTCTGCAAAGGAGGTGTATCCCTCACCAGGCTTGGGATTGAGCTTCATGATTTCCGTCACCACATCGCGCAGATCTTCCAGGTCGATGTCCAGCTTTTTTGTTAATTTTTCATAGCGCTTGTTGGTGAAATCTTCGAAATGGTCACGAACGACTTCGAGCGCCAGCTCGTCCTGTGGATCCTGCTCTTCGAGCTGAATCAGCAAACATTCGCGCAAATTTCTCGCGGCAATGCCGACGGGTTCGAAACGCTGAATGATAGCAAGCACCCGCTCGACATCTTCCACTGACACATCTAAATTGTGGGCAATCACTTCGACGTCACAGGAAAGATAACCTACTTCATCGATGTTCCAGATAATATAATCGCCGATTTCAGTGTCCTTTTCACTCAGCTGGGTCATGTGGAGCTGACTGAGCAGATGATCATAGAGCGAATCGCGCACTATTTCCGGACGCTCAAAAATTTCTGCGCTATCGTCACGCGGTGCGCGCGTGTCTGGATAGGCATCGTCGCCGATAATGTTTTCCCAATCGCTTTCATCGAGCGCTTCTTCGCCTTTATCGAGATCCTCGACAGCATCGCCACCATCTTCGCCATCGACTTCTTCTTCGTCCTCGTCGTCATCAAGCGTACTGCTTTCGCGATCTTCTTCCTGCGATTCTTCCTGCTCCATCTCCATCTCTTCAAGAGTTTCGAGCAAAGGATTTGCCTCAAGTTCGAGCTTGATTTGCTGCTCGAATTTCAGCAAAGGCAACTGCAGCAATGAAGAAAGGAGCACCTGTTGTGGCGATTGAATTTGTTTTTGGACTAACCTTTGTTGGATTCCTATCATGCTGATTCAATCCTTGTGTTAAGTCTGCTTTTTTGATCCAACCTGTAAACGTTCTGTGGTTCCATTTCCGGTGATCAATCCTGTTCGTTGTTCAGTTCTACAAAGTATGCTATGCTGCTTGATATCCATAAACAGCTCGTTAGCGATCCAATTTAAATTTATCGCCCAGATAAAGTTTGCGTGCTTCCGGATCATTTGCCAAATGGTCGGCTGTTCCGGAAAGCAAAACATTTCCTTCGTAAAGCAAATAGGCCCGGTCGGTGATTGAAAGCGTTTCATGTACATTATGATCCGTAATCAAAACGCCGATGCCTTTTTCTTTTAGCCGTCTGACAATATCCTGAATGTCCTCTACCGCAATCGGATCGACGCCGGCAAATGGCTCATCCAGCAAAATGAACCTGGGCTGCGTAACCAAGGCACGCGTGATTTCAACCCGACGGCGCTCACCTCCCGATAGTGTATAGGCCTTATTTTTCGCCAGATGCGCGACCGAAAGCTCATCGAGCAACTCCTGTAATCGCTGTTTGCGCTCGCTGCGGTTGATCGGAAGCGTTTCCAGAATCGCCATGATGTTTTCGGCAACCGTCAACCGCCGAAAAATGGAAGGCTCCTGCGACAAATAACCGATGCCCATCCTGGAGCGCTTGTACATCGGCAAGCGGGTGATGTCAATCTCGTCCAGCAAAATCCGGCCTCTTGTCGGCCTGATCATGCCGGTAATCATATAGAATGTTGTTGTTTTGCCAGCACCGTTCGGCCCCAGCAAACCAACGATTTCGCCTTCCTGAACCTCAATACTCACATCGTTGACAACACGGCGCTTGCTGTACATTTTAACCAGATTTTCTGAGCTAAGTCGCATGTGACGGTTCAGGTTCCATTCTACTGTCCAGCTGTTGACTTACTTTTTTGACCAGCTTGCTTCTGCGAAGCGGCACTTTGATTTTCGTAACCAGGCGGCAAAAATTTTCCTGTCGATTTCCCTGGACTGCTATCAAAAATGATGCGGCGAATTGCATTATCACTCAGCAGCAGGGTGAGGCTATCGCCTTGCGCCCGATTCACGCCCTTGTCGATGCCATTCTCTTCGACGTAATATACGCATGTCGCTGTGCCATTTACATCAATTTTTTCAACAAAATCGCCAGCGATGTAAGCGACCAGCTTTTTCCCGGAAATCGTACTGGGTCGGTCCTTTTTCGCACTGGAATCCGGAACGAATTCTGCCAGCGCACGCTCAAGCACATGCACCTGCTGAATTTTGCCTTCCTTTAATAACAGTTCAATCGTCGTGCCGGTCAGCCGATTATTTTTTTGATACGCAACCGGATCGATGGTCAAAACAATTTTTTCTTTCCCGCGAAAATATTCGGCATGTCCGCATGTTGCACGGATATCCGTGAGCGTGATGACGACATTTTTGTCGACGACAACGCGTTGCCCGCCATCGATAGCTTCCATTGTTTCACCAACGATTCGGGTTTCTTCCTCCCCCAGACTATCGTATTGCACAAAAACGGGATCGTCCTTAAGCAACGTGTATCTGGTGTCGCGATGATGTTCAGCGTAACCAGATGTCAACTCAGTGTTTTCTTTCTGATCGATGACGCGCACGTTGTATCGGGCAATAGCCTTCCGTTCAGCAAGATCGTAGTTCAACTCGTCGCAAAAAATCTTCGTGCTATCCGTCATCAGTTCGACGTTTCGCAACGCTCGATAGAGCTTGCTTTTGGCGACATAGATGACGGTGTCCGCCTTCAAGGTCTTCTCTTTGTCCTTGATCAGTACATTACCGATCAGCAGCCAGCGTTCCTGTCCGGGATAATCGATTGCCAAATTGCAGCTAATATCGGTTTGGCCATGACGGAAACGCACATTGTCAATGAGCCGTCGGAGCTGTTGATTGCCTTCGACCACGCCAGTCATTTCATTCGCATGCAGCAGACGCAGTTTTTCGGACGTTTTTTCTTCCTGTGCCTGCTGTCCTAAGGCAGGCTGTGTCAGGACCAGCAGCCACAAGATCAGCCATTTTCCAGCAGAGAGGCGACACCGCGCATTGCACAAAGTGCATGACTGTACTAAATTCGTATCCATCTCGCCTATTGCTGCTTCAGCGTGTCACTGGTGGCTTGTTTCTCGAGTTCATCGATGGCAAATGCCTTACCGGTTACGCCGCGCGGCTTTGCTATCTTCCAAAAATTCAGCGACTGATCCGATTCAAAGCCTTCGCCCATGAGCGTATCCCCATCAGCCGTCGTTAGTGTCACAAATTCATCGGAAAGAATTTTTTGCTGCGCTTCTTCCCATCGCAATTTTTCGGTCCGAAGTGTTTTGCCATCCATGCTTTCGACGAGTACATGACCAATGGCTTCAAAATCGTTACGATTCTCATTCATCGCACCCGAGTCTGCCGTCAGAACTGTGGTGCAATCACCACTGGCGCTGTAAAAATAGAGCTTCAGCCCATCTTCAAAAAAAGTCTCTCTCTTGTCAGCGAATTTTTTCATGTGCCCATAGTGGACGATGACTGTCGGACGGCCCTGCTTGGTCACCTTAACCGTAGAGTTCCAGCCTTCCTGAACCGGCATTTCACGCTTTTCAGGATCGACCGTATTGGCCTCCTGCGATTGGCATGCTATTCCCCAGAATCCCAACAGGATCAAAATAATAATAAATCTATTCATCAAAAAAACGCATTCAAATCACTATGCCGGAGGTGTCTTCCAGCGTTCGTGCATCCAAACCCATTGTTCCGGATGCTCTAAAATGAAGGCTTCGATCGCCTTGCTGCATAAAGTCAGATTGGCGCGGCGCGTTTCGCGGGTGCCATTATCAGGTACAAGCTCAATTTCTGGCCGAATGTCGATGACATGCCTGCCGTCCGGCTGCCGATAAGTGGCCATTGGCACAATTGCTGCGCCAACGCGTTGCGCCAGCAGCATAGGCGCAATTGGGGTGCGCGCCTGCCTGCCCATGACGTCAACAAACTCGCTTTCAACATCTGTATCCTGATCGATCAACACGCCGAGCATTTTGCCGCCACGCATCCATTGCATCATGCGCCGGGCCGCGCCGTCCCGGCTGAGGTTGATCAACCCTGATTTTTCTCTCTGTTGTACTAAAATCCTGTTCAATCGTTCATCGTACAACGGTTTTCCTACCACGGCCAACGGGTAACCATTTTTCGCCAGTGCTGCTGCCATCAGCTCCCAGCAGCCGATATGGCCAGTGATGCCAAGCACACCCTTGCCTTTCGCAAGTGCAGCATCGAGGTATTCTGCACCTGTAATGTGGACCCGCTTGTCGATGCCTTGCTGCAGATATTTCAGTGTTCGAATCGCAGCACTACCATTGGATCCTAAATTTTCAAAGACCCTTAGAGCCAGTTGCTGTATCTCCGTTGGTGTTTTTGTAGAGCCCAACGCAATCTGCAAGTGGCGTGTCGTCTTCTTGCGTTCACCTTTTGCGAGCCGGAATCCCAGGCGTCCCAGCGCTGCCATGCTTTTTGCTGCGATGCTCTCAGGCAGCGTACGCAGCAGCTTTACAAAGCTGGCTACGGCGATATAAATCAAGTGATTTTTTACTTTTTTACGCCATCTGCGCCATTCCATATCTACGCGACGCCAGCCTTTAACAAATCATGCAAATGCACCATGCCAACAGGCTTATTTTGCCCATCGACCACGATTACTTGAAGGATATCGTGATCTTCCAGGATTTCCAAAGCAGCCAATGCAAGTGTGCCAACACTAATCGTCTTTGGCTTTGCACTCATGATGTCTTTTGCGGTCAAGTTCTGAATCACTTCGGTACCAGTCAGCAGGCGCCGCAGGTCACCATCAGTGACGATGCCAAGCAGAACATCTGTCTCCGAGACGACACAGGTTGCGCCATAGCGCTTGGCGGTAATCTCCAGAATCACTTTCTGCAAATCCGCAGTTGCCAACACCTTTGGCACGCGATCTTCCGCGCCCATCACGTCATCGATGCGAAGTAGCAAACGGCGACCCAAGGTGCCGCCCGGATGGCGAAAAGCGAAATCTTCCGGGCTGAAATTTCGCCTATCAAGCAAAGCGATGGCCAATGCATCTCCCATCACCAGTGTCGCAGTTGAACTTGAAGTTGGCGCGAGATCATGCGGGCAGGCTTCTTCCGCCACACTGATATCGAGTACAACATCAGCGTGCGTTGCCAAGTCGCTGTCCAGCTTACCTGTCATCGCGATGATGGGTACACCCAGTTTCCGAAAGAGCGGAAGCAGCATTTTTAATTCGCCACCATTGCCGCTTTTAGAAATGCATACGACAACATCGTCTTTCATAACCACGCCAAGATCGCCATGCAAGCCCTCACCGGCATGCAGAAATAGCGAAGGTGTGCCTGTGCTGCTAAGCGTCGATGCAATTTTTTTGCCGATAATGCCGCTTTTTCCGATCCCCGTGACGATCACCCGGCCTTTGCAGGCATACATTAAATCGACGGCAGCTACAAAACGATGGTCCAATCGTTCAGCGAGCGCAGCCACTGCCGCAGTTTCGATATGCACGACGCGGCGTGCAATGTCCAGCACATCCGCCATCAATAGCTGATCGCTTCCAGCCTTCGCAGCGTGTTGTCCACTTCCCTGACTTGCTTGAGTAATCCTTCGAGCTTGCTGAGCGGCCACTGACTGGCTGCGTCGCATTTAGCACAAGTCGGATCCGGATGGCTTTCGATAAAAAGCACATCGATGCCGGCTGCGACACCAGCACGTGTCAACGCTGGCACATATTCTGGCTTGCCACCGTCCGGACTATCGGAAGGAATGCCGTAGACTCGTACGCTGTGGGTCGGGTCATACACCACGGGGTAGCCCAAATTGCGCATGGTGACCAGAGAGCGCATATCGACGACCAGATTGTGATACCCAAAACTGGCGCCGCGCTCTGTCACCATAATTTTTTGATTGCCGGTATTTTCGATTTTTTTGATCACTTTGCTCATATCGCCCGGATCGAGGAACTGACCTTTTTTAACGTTTACCGGCTTGCCCGTTTTCCCTGCGGCAATTGCAAGCGAAGTTTGCATCGACAAGTAGGCTGGAATCTGCAGCACGTCCAGAACCTCCGCTGCTGTCCTTGCTTCAAATTCGTTGTGGATATCGGAAAGCACCGGAAAGCCAAAATCACGCTTTAGCGCAGCTAACGTTTCCAGACCCGCTTCGAGCCCTGGCCCCTGATAGCTCAACTCGGAAGAGCGGTTGTCTTTCAAATAAGATGATTTAAAAATAAGCGGAAATTGCAATTTCTCAGCGATTTTGCTGATTCCCTCGGCTGCCCGCCACATGGTGTCGCGGTCCTCGATGACGCACGGCCCGCAGATCAGCACCAAAGACTGGCCACCGCCAACATGCACATTACCGACTTCAAAACTTTTTGTATTTTTAATGGCTTGCATATAGACTTCGATTAAGAAGAAATCGCTCCCTTTTTATTCTTCTGGGTCTCTTTCGAAACGTGTCCATTTTCTGCGGATGAAGCGTGCTCCAGGGCCGCGCGAACGAACTCGCGAAACAGCGGATGGGCATGCAAAATACGGGATTTGAGCTCTGGATGAAATTGTACACCGACAAACCAGGGATGATCTCGATGCTCGACAATCTCGACAAGGCCGGTGTCGGGATTTACACCCACAATCTTCAATCCGCGGCTGGTCAGGCGCTCAATATATTCGTTGTTGAATTCATAGCGGTGGCGATGACGCTCACTGATGACCTCCTCGCCATACGCCTGGTATGTATTGGAGTTGGGATCAATATTGCATTTGTAGGCACCTAAACGCATCGTTCCGCCCATTTGCGAAACATCAACCTGTGTTTCCATCAAATCGATGACTTTATGTTCAGCTTCATCATTGAACTCGGCACTGTTGGCCCCCTTTAGCCCACAAACGTTGCGTGCGAATTCTATCACCGCGCACTGCATTCCGAGGCAAATGCCGAGAAACGGAATTTTCTTTTCGCGGACATACTGCGCAGCCATGATTTTACCTTCAATGCCACGGCTTCCGAATCCCGGACAAATCAGCAAGCCGGACAGACCAGCCAGGATGTCCGCTGATTGCTTGCTCTCAATTTCTTCAGAATCAATCCAGCGCAACTCTACCTTGGCATCATTGGCCACGCCAGCATGTTTGAATGCTTCGATGATGCTTTTGTAGGAATCGTGCAAATTAACATATTTGCCACAGATACCGATCACTACTGTTTTGGATGGCTTGCCAAGGCGCTGCACCAGGTTCTGCCATTCCACCAGGTCCGGTTCGCCAGCTTCCAGGCGCAGATGATTGCTCAAAAACTCACCCAAGCCTTCTTTTTCAAAAACCAGCGGGATTTCATAGATCGACTTGACATCGCGCGCTTCGATCACCGAACGAGATGGCACATTGCAAAAAAGGCCAATTTTTTCGCGCAACTCTTTATTGAGGCGGTATTCGCAACGGCAAAGCAGCGCATTCGCCTGAATACCGATTTCCCGCAATTTCATCACCGAGTGCTGAGTCGGCTTGGTTTTCAACTCGCCCGCTGCTTTAATATACGGCACCAAAGTCAGGTGGATATTGCATGAATTCTCAGGTCCGACTTCCAGGCAAAACTGCCGAATCGCCTCCAAAAATGGCAGGCTTTCGATGTCACCAATCGTCCCGCCGACTTCGACAATCGCGACATCATAGTCTTTTTCGCCATCGCGAACGACAGCATAGATGCGACGTTTGATTTCGTTGGTGATGTGTGGGATCACCTGCACGGTTTTGCCGAGATAGTCGCCACGCCGCTCGCGTGTGATCACGGTATTGTAAATTTGCCCGGTCGTCGCATTGTTTTTTTGCGACATGTTGACATCGAGAAAACGCTCGTAGTGGCCAAGGTCGAGGTCAGTCTCTGCACCATCATCGGTTACATACACTTCGCCGTGCTGGTAGGGGCTCATCGTGCCGGGATCGATATTGATGTACGGGTCGAACTTCAGCATCGTCACACGCATGCCGCGCGCTTTCAGCAAAACACCAATCGATGCCGCTGCGACGCCTTTACCCAATGACGAAACGACGCCGCCTGTCACGAAGATGAACTTTTTTTTGCTTTCAGCCAACAACTGACAACTCCTTTGCTAATGTCCGTGCTTTTTCGAGATCATCCGGTGTATCTACACAAAATGAGTGATAATCAACAACAGCACAAACGATTCGATAGCCGTTTTTTAAAACACGTAACTGTTCCAGCTTTTCAAGCTGTTCAAGATCGCAAACAGGCAAATTCACAAATTTTTTGAGAAATGATTTCCGAAAAACGTACAACCCGATATGCTGTAAATGGGCCCGCCCAGGCTGCAAATGCGTCTCATCCATGGCATCGCGATCGAACGGGATAGGTGCGCGCGAAAAATACAGCGCAAAATCATCATTGGACAACACCACCTTGGCAGTGTTGCGTGAGTAAAGACTTTTGTTATCGTACAAGCGGCTCACCAGCGTACTCACCACTGCCTGCGGGCTCGCGATCAGCTTTTGTACTGCTGTATCGATGGCCTGGGGGGCGATGAACGGCTCGTCACCCTGTATATTGACCACCAGGTCACAGTCAAATTGATCGGCCACTTCGGCGACGCGATCACTGCCGCTTGGGTGATCGCTGCGTGTCATCATCGTCTGGCCACCAAATGCAGTCACCGCTTCAGCAATGCGCACATCATCCGTTGCCACGACGATCTGGTCGAGCGTCTTCGCTTTCTGAGTACGCTCATAAACATGCTGGATCATCGGCTTGCCGGCGATATCCATCAGAGGTTTTCCCGGCAAGCGCGAAGAAGCATATCGTGCCGGAATCACGCCCAAAGTCGTGGGCTTCATTTCGATTTCTCGATAACTTTTGGCACGCTGAAGTAGCCGTTTTTTTGCGCGGGTGCATTCATCAATGCTTCTTCGCGCGTCAGCCATTTTTCAGCTTTATCTTCTCGAAAAACCAAATTTAAATCGAGCGCGTGAGCGGTTTCCGGTACACCATCGAGCTCGAGCTCTTCGAGTTTTTCGACGTATTTTACGATATCAGCCAGATCAACTGTCAGATTCTTCAACTCATCTGCTGTCAACTCCAGCTTCGCCAATACAGCGATTTCCCGAATAATTTCAGCCGTTATTTTGACCATAAAATCAGATTTTTCAATTTAAAATATATGCCAACATTAGAACCGAAAACACAATCGGCATCGAATATATCACAATAGGCAATTTATGTCAAGCCATTATTGGCTGCGGTTGGCATAATTATTGTAAAATAAATTAATCAAACAACCTAAACATTTATTTTTAAACAATTAAAAAAGCCTGCCACTTTACAAGCAGCAGGCTTTTACAACAAATTAACATTTGGTCACATGATTCCGCGATCGCTGTGACGACCGATTCATTTCGGCTCACACAGAATTCCGCTGATCAGATTTTCAATGCTGCGATCGTTTCTTTCACATGGTTGGCCGATTCATGCAACATGGCCATTTCGGCGTCTGTCATTTCGATCTCCAGAATTTTTTCGACGCCATTTTTACCCAATACGACTGGTACGCCAGCATAGGTATCTTTCAGACCGAATTCACCGCTTAACCAGGCCGCGCAGGGCAGCAAGCGTTTCGCATCGTGCAGCACGGCTTCAACCATTTCCACCGTCGCTGCAGATGGCGCATAATATGCACTGCCTGTTTTCAGATATTTGACGATTTCGCCACCACCCTGTCGGGTGCGCTGTACAATCGCATCAAGGCGATCTTTTGAAACAAGCTGTGTCACAGGAATCCCCGAAACCGAGGTATAGCTGAGCAGCGGCACCATGTCATCGCCGTGTCCGCCGAGCACCATCGCCTGGATATCGCGCACCGAAATACCAAGCTCCATCGACAGGAATGTACGATAACGGGCTGTATCGAGCACACCAGCCTGCCCAAAAACGCGATTTGGTTCAAAGCCGCTGACTTTCATTGCAACATACGTCATCACGTCGAGCGGATTGGTAACCACGATTATTTTGGTCTGCGGCGAAAATTTTGCCACCTGTTCAGTCACGCCTTTAATGATCTCGGCATTTTTATCGCGCAAATCATCACGACTCATACCGGGTTTGCGCGCCAAACCTGCAGTGATCACCACGAGTGAAGAATCGGCAGTTTCTTCATAGCTATTGGTGCCAATCACTTTGCCATCAAAGCCTTCAATCGGGGCCGATTCCCACATATCCAATGCTTTTCCCTGAGGAACACCATCAACAATATCAACAAGCACAACTTCATTTGCAAGATGCTTCTCTGCAACGCGTTGGGCAACGGTGGCGCCAACATGTCCTGCGCCAATAACACTCACTTTCATCCGAGCACCTCCAGAATTTATACATGAACGTCAAAGTGTGCTGAGCATAAATCAAAAGAAAAAGGCCAAGCGCTCTACAGCGATGGCCTTCTTCAATATTCGTCAGTTCAGCACGTGAACCACTTTTTTGCTTCGTCCCATTCTCTGGAATTTGACTTTTCCATCGATGAGAGCGAAAAGTGTATCATCTTTGCCCTTTTTTACATTGTCGCCGGGGTAAATCCGCGTGCCCCGTTGCCGTACCAGGATGCTGCCAGCAGTGACAGCCTGTCCATCAAATCTCTTTACACCAAGATATTGAGGATTGGAGTCGCGACCATTTTTGGAGCTACCAACACCTTTTTTATGTGCCATTTTTCATCTCCTGTATCTTTAAACTGATTCAATTCAATTTAGTTGATGGCGATATCGCTAACGCGCAACGTAGTAACCTGTTGCCTGTGTCCGTTCAACTTGCGATAGCCTTTCCGGCGCTTCTTTTTGAAAACTAGCACCTTTTTCAAACGGTCGCTGCTCTCAATTTTTGCCGTCACTTTTGCGCCTTCGACCGTCGGGGTACCGACCTTCACATTTTTGTCATCGCCGCAAATGAGCACGCGATCGAATTCAACTTCGTCGCCAGCATTGCCAGACAACCTGTCGGTCACGATCTTGGCATTTTCCGTAACCTTGTATTGTTTGCCAGCAATTTCAACAATTGCAAACATCGTCAACTCCTCTTATTTCTCGCTTTATAAAAACGTTTAATTTAATACAATTTCTTTATTGGTACGACGTGAAATACAATGAATTTCGTCGAATTTAAAACTGTCTTTGCCAATGACGTCGATACGGAGCCAGTACTTCCACATCATCCGCCGGATATGGCTGCGCAGGCCGTTTGTCAGCATGTCAGCGACTTCGGGGTGTACTTCCAGCTTGAGGTTTTTCTCATCGCTGATGGCCTTGATGCGCTTTATTGTGCGCTCGACCTTGGTCAGTACAGAAGCCTTTGACATGATGCGCCCGGTACCCTCGCAAGTATGGCACATCTCAGAATAAGAGTGGAGCAGGCTCGGCCGGATGCGCTCCCTTGTCATCTCGATCAGGCCAAACTCGCTGATCGGGCTGATGTTGGCCTGGGCGCGATCCCGCTTGAGCTCCTTTTGAAATTCGTTATAGAGTGTGCGCTTGTTTTTCGGATCGATCATATCGATAAAGTCGATCACGATAATGCCACCAATATCGCGCAGTCGGAGCTGCCGCGCAATTTCTCTCGCTGCTTCAAGGTTGATCCGTAGCGAATTTTCATCATGTCCAGCCCTGCCGATGAACTTGCCACTGTTGACGTCGACCGCTACCAACGCTTCCGTATGATCAAAAATCAAATGCCCGCCACTTTTCAGCCAAACTTTTCGTGACATCGATTTTTCGACTTCCTGCTCGATGCCATAGGTATCGAAAATCGGGCGTTTGCCCTTGTACATCTCGAGTTTGGGCAGCAGGTTTGGTGAAACTTCCTTCAAATACTGGCTGATCGACTTATATTGCCTGGCATCGTCGATCACGACACGCGTAACGTCGTTGGTAAAAAGATCGCGAATGACAGTTGACGCCATCGCCAAATCTTTATGGGCGAGGCTGGGCGGGCGCAATGTCTTGAGCTTTTTCTCGATTTGGCGCCATTTTTTGATCAGATTTTCAAAATCCGCTCGAAGCAAGTCTTCATCCTTCGATTCAGCGACGGTTCGGATGATGACGCCAAAGCCTTTTGGACGCCAACTTCTTGCAAGGTCTCGCAGGCGGCGTTTTTCCTTCGCATTCGATACTTTCCGCGAGACGCCGATCATTTCGGAATAAGGAACCAGCACAAAGAATCGACCAGCCAATGAAAGCTCGGTCGTGATGCGCGATCCTTTGCTGCTGATCGGCTCTTTGATAATCTGTACGAGAATCTCTTGCCCCTCACGTGGGATAGGGCGTCGATTATTCTTGGGTGTCTCGCTTGTTGCTGTCTCCAAATCCAGGTAAGCGCCGTACTCTGCCAGGGAATCGCCGATATCGGAAAAATGCAGGAAGGCATCTTGTCCCTGCCCAATATCTACAAACGCGGCTCTCATCCCTCGCACGACATTCACAACCCTGCCCAAATAAATATCGCCAACGGATCGCTCATTTTCAGGAAGTTCAATAAATAAGTCTATTAAGTTGCCATCTTCGAGAATAGCGATTCGGGTTTCAGAGATAGTGGTATTGATGAAAATTTCTTTTTTGGGCTGCTGTGTAGTTCTTCTTCGCAAATTAAACCCTCAAATACTCAAAAATAAGAACAAGTCAATCGTTGTACTCCTTAATCGTTTTCGCTGTATCACTACCTCCTGCCGCCTGTGTGCACGGCATTTTTTAGCAAAGCAGTGGCTCAGCGGTAAATATCAGGTAGTGACTGATTGGTCAACATTTTGATTGTCAATGAGCAGATCGTCCAAGCACCCTGGTTTTATTATCCCGGGACTGGAACTTTCTTCATCAGAATCAGATAGCGGGGAAGCTTAAAGAGCAATGAGACTCAATTATATTGGCAGCCAGGTTAGCCCGCATTGGCGGCGCTGATTGCCGGTTTACGCTCCAAATTGAAGCAAAACTCTTATAAAGACAAGTTTTATAAATACAAAAAAACGACTAAATCTGCAAGTTTTTTCTTTTCACGGCCAGATGTTGCAGGCGAAGTTGTTCTACAAATTTATACGGCACAGAGTGACTGCCGACCGATTCGTTGAGCTTGCGCCCACCATGATAATCGGAGCCGCCAGTCATGACGAGTCCGCTATCCTGCGCAACCTTCATAAAGTGATTTTGGGCATAGAGATTGTGGCGCGGATGAACAACCTCGATCCCATCCAGTCCCGACTTCATCAATTCGCGCAGCAAACGCATCGGGAAATGTATGCCGGGGTGCGCTAAAACCGCAATGCCGCAAATGCTGTGAATGAGCTCAATTACCGACTCAGCTGTCGGATTTTCTTTCTCGACACAGGCTGGTTTGCCATCAGCAATCCACAGATCAAATGCATCGATGTAGGTATCGACTATTCCGCAATCGACCATGGCTTCAGCAATATGCGGACGTGCAATGACATCTTTCTCTGCCCGCACCAAAACATGTTCAAATTCAATTGGATGGCCAAGCGCATTGAGGTTGTCAACGATTGCATGCGCGCGGTCGACGCGTGCCTGAACCAATTTGGTCAAATAGGTCGCCAGCAAGTCACTTTGGGGATCGATAAAATATCCCAAAATATGGACTTCTGTATTAACAACACTCGCGCTCAGCTCAATGCCCGGAATCACTTCAATTCCGTACTGTTTAGCATGAGCCTGTGCTTGTGAAAATGCGGCTACCGTATCGTGGTCAGTAATCGCAATCGCGGCGAGTTCTTGTTCGGCAGCTTCATCTATAAGCTGGATCGGGCTAAGCAAGCCATCGCTTTCGGATGTATGTGTATGTAAATCTGCAAAAAGATCATTTTTTGTCTGCATTGTATTCCTGCTAAGGTGTCAATCCGTTCGATCATCGAGACATTCATTCTTTGCAGCCTTCCCGTGCTGCGGCTGCCTATTATGGCGTTCCTGATAGCAGGCTATATTTTGGGGAGCGTAACACCGGTTTGAGCTTGATACTTGCCTTGCTTGTCCGCATACGATGTTTCGCACAGTTCATCACTTTCAAAAAACAATATCTGGGCTATGCCCTCATTTGCATAAATTCTCGCTGGCAGCGGTGTCGTGTTAGACACTTCCAAGGTGACATGGCCTTCCCATCCAGGCTCAAGCGGCGTCACATTGGTGATAATGCCACACCTTGCGTAGGTTGACTTTCCGACACAAATCGTCATCACCTGTTTTGGGATGCGGATATATTCAACAGTGCGTCCGAGCGCAAAGGAGTTTGGCGGGATGATACAGACATCGCCTTTGAAATCCACCAGTGAGCGCGGATCGAAATGCTTTGGATCGACGATTGTATTGTTGATATTGGTAAAAATCCTGAATTCATCTGCTATGCGAATATCGTAACCGTATGAAGACAGGCCATACGAAATAACGCCTTCCCGAACCTGTTTTTCGACAAATGGCTCAATCATACCTTGCTCGCTTGCCATTTTGCGAATCCATTTATCCGATTTAATTGACATTTTTCAATCCTTTATGCATTAACAAGAGTCCGAGACTTTTCATGAAGATTTTTCGTTCAGCGTATCTTTTGGCAGAGCGGCTCTGCTCACCCAAATGCTGATTTCATATAGCGCAATCAATGGGATGGCTAATGCGATCTGCGAAAACGGATCTGGTGGCGTTAAAATGGCAGCAACGATAAATATCCCGACAATCCCAAAACGCCGCTTTTCACGTATGAATTTCGGTGTTAGTATCCCCACACGTGTCAGGAACCAGGACAAAATCGGCATTTCGAACACGATGCCAAACGTTAATATCATCAACGTCACAAACTTTAAATATTCGCGAATCGCGAAATTGGCTTCCAGGGTTTCAGTCTGAAAGCTTAGTAAAAAATGCAAGCCATACTTAATCACTACAAAATAGCAAAAGAACGCACCAGCCATGAAAAAAAATGTGGAGAAAAAGACAAAATACGGCACATATCTTTTCTCTTTCTCAAGCAAGCCGGGAGCAATAAATTTCCATAGTTGATAAAATACGTAAGGGGATGCGATAAACAGTCCGGCAAAAACAGCCAGTTTGATATAGACCATAAAGGCTTCGGTCGGCGCAAGATAGATCAACTTGGTGTTACTGGCAACAATGCCATTCCCTGCATCCTCAGCCACCATGGAAGCAGCTTCGTTGAAAGGATAGATCAGAAATTCAAGAATTTGTTCCTTAAAAATAAAGGCAATAACAGAGCCGGCCAAGACGGCGACGATGCTGCGGACAAGCCGCCAGCGCAACTCTTCGAGGTGTTCGAGGAAGCTCATTTCTTTTTCGCCGCTTTTGGGCACATTTTCCGTACTCATCTACCCGATCACTTCAATATAAATTCTCACCACGCTGTCCTATCAGTGCCCTTTTTGCTGCAATCCACGAAGCTCGCTGATAAATTCCTCTTTATCCTGAAATTTTCGATAAACGGATGCGAATCGAACATATGCTACCTCGTCCAGTTCGCGCAATTCATTCATCACCTCCAGACCGATCTGCATCGCTTCAATTTCAGAATTATTTTTATCGCGCAAACAATTTTCAACCCGATCGACGAGATTCTCAATCTCATCTGATGAGATCGGTCGCTTGTTGCAGGCCAACTGCACGCCTTTCAGCACCTTATCGCGATTAAAGACCTCGCGACTGCCATCGCTTTTTATCACATATAGCGGGGATTCTTCGACGTACTCTTTAGTCGTAAAGCGTCTGCCGCAAGACAGGCATTCCCTTCGCCTCCGCACCGAGCGCGCGTTGTTATTCGCGCGCGAATCGAGTACCTTGCTATCGACATGACCACAAAAGGGACAGCGCATTATGCCCTCTATTCTTCATCAAACTGATACAGCGGAAATCGCGAGCAGAGATCACGGACCTGATCCTTCACCCGCGCAATCACTGTTTTGTTCTTGAGATTCGACAAAATTTTATCAATTAGGAAAGCCACTTCGCGCATCTCATCTTCCTGCATGCCGCGAGTTGTCAGGGCCGGCGTGCCAATGCGAATACCGCTTGTTACAAACGGGCTCTCAGGATCAAACGGCACCATATTTTTATTCACTGTGATTCCGGCATCTTCGAGACTGGCTTCGGCTTCCTTGCCGGTAATGCCCTGATTACGCAAATCGACCAGCATCAAATGATTGTCGGTGCCTCCAGAAACAATTTGGTAACCTAAATCAAGCAACTTTTGCGCTAAAGTTTGAGCGTTGCTGACAACCTGCTTTGTGTAGGTAATAAAATCGGGTTGCAGCGCTTCTTTGAAAGCAACAGCTTTTGCAGCAATAACATGCATAAGCGGACCGCCTTGAAAACCCGGGAAAATATTGGAATCGAGAATCTCTGACCATTTTTTGACCCGCCCTTTCGGCGTGACAACACCTAAGTCATTTTCGCCATCCTTGCCAACCAAAATCAATCCACCACGCGGACCGCGCAGGGTTTTATGGGTCGTGGTCGTTACGACATGGCAATGGGGCAACGGACTTTTGAGCAACTTCGTTGCGATCAAACCAGCGGGATGCGCCATGTCTGAGACCAACTTGGCATTGACTTCATCAGCAATTTCCCGGAATGCTTTGTAGTCAATTTCGCGCGAATAAGCACTGGCACCCGCCACAATCAAGCGTGGATTTTCCTGCAGCGCAATATCGCGCACCTGATCCATATCGATCAAGCCACTTTTTTCATCAACACCGTAGGATACGACCCGAAAGAGACGGCCTGAAAAGTTGACAGGGCTGCCATGGGTGAGGTGTCCGCCATGCGCTAAATTCATTCCCAAAATGGTATCACCGGGATTGATCAACGCAAAATAGGCGGCGATGTTCGCCTGAGAACCGGAGTGCGGCTGCACATTTGCATGCTCTGCATCGAAGAGTTGCTTAGCGCGCTCGATAGCCAAATTTTCAGCTTCATCCACATATTCACAACCGCCGTAATAGCGCTTGCCCGGATAGCCTTCCGCATATTTGTTGGTCATGACCTGCCCGGCTGCTTCCAGAACAGCCTTGCTCACGAAATTTTCAGAGGCGATCAATTCCAACTGACTATTCTGCCTGCTGATCTCTTTTTGCATCGTCTCAAAAATTTCGGGATCGGTCTTCGCTAAATGTCTCACAAAAAATCCTTTCGCAAATTGTCGTCGCTTGCACGGCGAACAGACTCGAAACGCATAAATATAAAGTGCCCGGTGAGGTTACCGGGCACTCAAAGCAAATGTCGAAGGATTCATCAAAACCGCAGTTGCATTCAGCAACTTGGCTGTAGCTGGATTTATTTCAACCAGCTATAGCATGACGACTTTGGTTGAGTTTGTCCCTGGTTCATAAAGCGGTCTGAGCTTTTCGGCAGGACTTCAGCGATGCTTCGCATCAAGCTCTCAGCACGGTTGCGCACTTCGGGATCGCGTGCGGCAAGTTTCCACTGGTTGTTGGCCATTTCGAAAACCAGCTTGTCATCAAAATTGTAGTTTTTGCGACCAGCCTGGCTTTTGCATTTTTCAACGGCGGCTTCATAAACCTGGCCAGCAACCAAATAAGCGCGACCGTATTTGCTATCGATGCGTGAGGCTTTTTGGGCAAGCTGAAGGGCGCGCTGCAAATCACCCAATTCGCGATAGCTTTCGGCCTGACCGGCTATTGCTTTCACGTCGTTCGGCTTCTTTGCCAAAATGCGATCATAGACGCCGATAGCCTTCCTAAATTCACCGTTGTTTTGATAGATATCTGCCAAATCTTCAATCGCAAAAGCGTCATCTTGAATAGCGAGATAGCGTTCGTAGTATGTTGAAGCTTCGTCCCAATTGCGTTCTTTTTTATAGTACATCGCTAAATCGAGCAGCAATTTGGTGTCATTGGGATTGGCTTGCAACAATTCCATTTTCTGATCAATGGCTTCGCTCTCGCGGCCGGTTGAGGCAAGAAGCGCTGCATAGTCTTCCTGATATGCCTTGTTATCCGGTGCCAGTTTCATCAGGCTTTGATAGCTTTCAATTGCCTTATCAATATCATTTGCCTTGACATACAATCCGGTAAGGCGCTCAACATCCTGAATGCTTTCAGGCTCGAGGCTTACGACTTTTTCATACTCGGCAATCGCTTCCGGGATGCGTTGGGTGTTTTCGTAGATAAAGCCCAATTGCCGGTGCAGAAAGGCATTGTCCGGGTAAATTTCAATACCCTTTTTGTAGACGATCTCAGCGGAATCCCCTTTTTGCTGCTGCATGTAGGTATCGCCAAGAAAAGTATACACATCTTTGAAGGTGTTGTTCTTATCCAACTCAATCACCTTCCAGAAATAACCAGTGACGCGCTCGTATTCTTTATTCTGATAATTCGTGTAGCCGAAGCTCCAATTCTTGCGCAGCTCAAAATTTGCGATCGAGTCCTGTTTTGCCTTTTCCCGGGCTTCCATTTCCGCCATCTGCTCTGGGGTCATTTTCGGAGTGCTGCTGCAGCCCCAATAAGCGACAGTAGCAAAGACCAACAGCGCAGAAAAACAGACAAACTGTTGCAGCAAACTTAACGACTTTTTGCTTTCCAAGGTATCCCTCCTTGAGTCATGACTGATTAGTTGTTTAAAGGGTAATTTGCTCGAGTCAGTTGCAGCCGGAAAAATAGGCAATTTCTCCAGTAAATGCAAGTAAAACGATCACTTTGGACTGTTCAGAAAACTACACATCTTTTCTTGAAAATGCCATAGCAAAATTGATCAATTTATTAACGTAAAAACCATCGTTCTCCGCCCGTAACCGTCAGTACAAAACGGAAGATTTTTTCTTCAGCACCAAACTTTTCGAGGGAGCCGCGTTTGCCATATTCAAAGCCAAAATCAATCTTGCTCACGCCAAAATTGAATGGCACTCCGAGACCGAATGACACCAGATTCTCATGAATCTGATCGCCATTTGCATTGAGGTAAGGCAAGGTCGAGGTATTAAAACCAGCGCGGTAGGTCAGACGGGAAAGAAAGCCTGCTAAAAATTCTGTGCTGGGGGTGTAAGCGAGGCCAACACCCAGGCGATAGGTGTTATCAACCGCGACGGACAAAAATTCATCCGGTTGGATATCCGACCACGATTGCAAAAACAAATCGACACCTGCCTGAAAGCGGGCATTTGGCGTGATGGTTAAGCCGTAGCCATGAGCAAATGGCAGCTTTAAATCAGATACTTGTTTTTCCGTTTGGTCGCCGAATTGAAAAACGCGCTGCGTCTCTGCCGTCAGCGTCGTTGGGAAGTAAAATACTGCACCGGCATCGACGTGTTTGCCCAACTGCAGGATCAAGCCAACGTGTCCGCCAATCCCATCGATATACGTCGAAGTCTCATCAACACTGGGATTGAAACTTGGATCATCGAAAATTAAGCGCCAGGTATTTTCAATGCGGCCAAAATAGGCATCAAAACTCGCACCAACGCGCAGCCAGTTAGTGATCTTACCGCCAAGCTCAATAAATCCATGCTGAAGTCCGCCAGAGCCCGTCAGGGATTCAGCACCGGAATTGCCTTCATACTCGACCGGGCGCACAAGTTTATATGCCACATCAGAAAAGGGCTCGAGGCCGAGTCCCAAGCCGAATCCGGACTTTACTGGAAAAATAACACGGAAAGTATTGAATGTGGCTTTTGCAAAACGAGCGTCATCCGCAGAAAACGTCACATCTGTATTCTCAAATAAAAAACTACCTTCGAAACGCGTCAAACTGGTAAACGAAAGGCCGGCCGGATTAAGATGCGGAATGGACAGCACATTGGCATCAGCAAGCCCAACCCCACCCATGCCCATCGCCATTGCTCCTGGATTATAGCGAATGATGCCGACGCCCGTACGCGAAAAAATGGAGCTCGCGGCCGCGGTCTGAACCAGACCAAGCACCAGAAGACCTGCGATAGCGGCACAGATTTTTCTATTGATTTGCTTCATCAGAATGCCTCTTATAAGTCGGAGGAACAGAATATTGAATTTCTAATTTAGGCGCACGCTCAGGCTCTAATTCACCGGAATAGATCGCCATGCGGTAAAGATCACGGCCGGTGGATCTGGTTTCCAGCAGCATGCCGTAATTTGCTTGCTGTCCGGACGTCCACGATTGCACGAGATCGTTCAGATTGATGGTCAGCGTTGACGTTGATGGTAATACGGCTACCGAATTGGTGATCAGCCGTATTTTCGAATTTAGAATCAGGCTGTCAACTCCAGCATCCAGATCGGTGAGTTCGGAAAGAACTGCTTCGACTCCAATGACGAAAGGATCATCTGCGCTTAGATACGAACGTGTTGAGTCAATATTTACCACAAGCTGGGCGCGGTTGATTGTCGCCTCTTTTGGAATTTCGGAAAGATCGTATTTGAGCAGAGTTTTGTACTCTACTCCGTTGCCGACATAGTAGCTTCCACTCGCAGGCGGCGTCACCACCTCAATGATGCTCGCATCACCTGATGCAATGGTTTCAATTGGACTTGTCCGGGTCGTGTCTTCATGGAAAAGCTGAAGTTTTGGCTGATTTGTGGTTGCGTTGAGCGACAAAAAGCGCTGCACGAAAAAGGCACCTTGCGGCCGGATCAAGATACCATTGCGCAAGCTGTCTTGCAAGCCAATCCATTTATTTACCAGATTGGGATCGATGTCCACAAAAAAGGTGTCACGGACAGATTGAACCGGCACATCGAAGTTGCCAGCCGGCGCAGGCTCAAAAAAATCATTTTGCGTATCTTCAAATCTTAGCTTGGCCAGTTCCCAGTCCTGTTTAATCTCATGTACGGTTGCGCTTACTGTTCCGGTTGGTGTGCCGGTGTAAATGGTATCGGCAACCCAAACCAGTTTCGCTTCTGTGACGACTAAAGATTCCGGCAGATTAAAAAAGCGCAAGGCCACTGATACATTTTTGCCATCTTCGCTGCCCAAAAACAGGAACGGGCTCGAAGAAGAACTGACAATAATCGATCCACTAAAAGCTGTATCCGGCTTTGCGAGATTGAGTGTCTTCAGGGTGCCGACCAACGTTGAATCAGCCAGGTCGTCAAAGGCATTCGTTGGCGTTTTTTCGCTGCACGACTGGCTTAGCGCAGCAAGCACCAACACAATGCCGGTGAGTGACAGTACACCGATTTGCTTTAATTTTCTATTCAACATAAATTATGCCTTTTTATCGTAGACTTTGATTCCCTTTTTAAACACTTTTTGCACCAAATTCACACCAAAATGATAAGGAATTTCCAACTCTGAATCTGCATCCCAAATTACAAAATCTGCTTGTTTGCCCACTTCGAGGGTGCCAACCATGCCATCGCAGCCAATAGCCTTGGCCGCATGATATGTGGACGCAACCCACGCCTCCGCGGGCGCCATCTTCAGTTGCAAGCACGCTAAAGTCAGCATCATCGGCATCGACTCACTCATGCATGTGCCCGGATTAAAATCCGTAGCGATGGCTACCGGGAGCTGATTGCGAATCATGCGGCGGGCCGGCCCGTAATGCGAGGAAGACAAAAAGAAATCAGCTCCTGGCAACATGACAGGCACAACCTGTGCTTCAAACAGCTTTTCATCGAGAGTCTCCGGGGTATGTTCGAGATGGTCGGCAGATACAGCTCCGACATTCGCAGCCACCTGAGCACCACCGGAATCGTGCAATTGATCCGCATGTATTTTTGGTATCAGCCCCTTTGCCTTTCCTGCTGACAAGATGCGCTCAGCCTGCATATCGGTAAAGACATGGTTTTCGCAGAAAACATCGATAAAGCGTGCAAGCTGGTTTTCGACCACTTGCGGCAGCATTTCCTGAATCACAAGCTCAATGTAGCGCTCGCGGTCGTGGCGATATTCGTCCGGCACTTCATGCGCACCTAAAAACGTCGGCACCAGATCGAGTGGATGCGTTGCATCGGCTGCACGCAAGACCGCCAGCGACTTGATCTCATCTTTAACGCTCAAGCCATAGCCACTTTTTGCCTCAATTGTGGTCGTGCCGAACTCGATAAAACGATCAAGACGCTTCAATAAAACGTGCTCAAGTTGTTCCGCACTGGCCTGCCGCAAATCACGAACAGAAAATCGAATACCGCCGCCTGCTTTGGCAATTTCAACATAGTCGGCACCCTTAACGCGCATTTCAAATTCATGTGCACGCAAATGGTGAAAAACCGGATGTGTATGGCAATCGACAAAACCCGGTGTAACCAGTTTGCCTGCTGCATCGACTGTCGTTAGCGGCTTGGCCGGATCCAGCTTTTTAAGCACATCTGCTTCAGGGTCAACCGCCGTGATGAGATCATTTGCTACAAGCATCGCGCCTGGTTCATACGTCGCTGTTTTCCAGCTTGCATGCCACTCCGGAGAACTCAACGGTGTAAAAATGCGGGCATTTTTTATGAATAGCTGATGGTCATCCGCTTTCATAGCGATGGAATTTTGACTCCTCTCTCACGCGCAACGACAGCAGCTTCATCGTAGCCTGCGTCAACATGCCGCATCACACCGGTACCGGGATCATTGGTTAAAACACGTTGCAAGCGTTTTTCGGCTTCAGGAGTGCCGTCCGCAACAATCACCTGGCCCGCATGGATTGAATAACCGATGCCTACGCCACCACCGTGATGCACGGAAACCCATGATGCACCGCTCACCGCATTCAGGAGCGCATTGAGAATCGGCCAGTCTGCAATCGCATCCGAACCATCCTTCATGGCTTCAGTTTCACGATTTGGGGAGGCAACCGAGCCGCAGTCCAAATGATCGCGACCGATCACAATCGGCGCCTTCAGTTCACCGCTGGCCACCATTTTATTGATGGCAATGCCCAACTTTGCACGTTCACCGTAACCAAGCCAGCAAATTCGCGATGGCAAACCCTGAAATTGAACGCGCTCCTGTGCCATTTTGATCCAGCGTGCCAGCGCTTCGTCATCCGGAAACAACTCCAGCACCTTGGCATCGGTACGATAGATGTCTTCCGGCTCACCTGAAAGTGCTGCCCAGCGAAACGGGCCTTTGCCTTCACAAAACAGAGGACGGATATACTCGGGAACAAAACCCGGAAAATCAAACGCATTCTTCAAACCATGCTTCAGGGCCTGACCACGCAAATTATTGCCGTAGTCAAAAGTCACAGCGCCCATTTTCTGCAAATCCAGCATAGCTTGTACATGTACGACCATGGAGTCATAGGCCAGTTTAATATAAGCCTCCGGATCGGATGTGCGCAGTGCCAAAGCATCAGCATAGGAGATGCCGGCGGGCACGTATCCGTTCAACTCATCGTGCGCAGAAGTTTGGTCAGTCAAAACATCAGGCACAAAATTTCGCCTGGCGAGCTCGGGGAGCACCTCGGCTGTATTGCCCACCAACCCGATCGAGAGCGCTTTGCCGGTCTCCTTTGCCTTGCTCGCAGCTTGAACAGCTTCGTCCAGATCGGTCATCAAAACATCACAATACCCCGCATCTACGCGTTTTTGAATACGCTGGGGGTCGACATCGATACCGAGAAAGACTGCGTTGTTCATGGTTGCGGCAAGTGGCTGCGCGCCGCCCATGCCACCCAAACCGCCGGAGACAACAAGTTTATGACGCAGATCGCCGCCAAAATGTTTTTGCGCTGCCGCGGCAAAAGTTTCATACGTGCCCTGCAAAATGCCTTGACTGCCAATGTAAATCCAACTGCCTGCAGTCATTTGACCGTACATAATCAGTCCTTTCGCCTCAAGCTGACGAAAATAATCAGATGTAGCCCAGTGCGGTACCAAATTCGAATTCGCGATCAGCACACGCGGCGCATCAGCATGCGTGCGAAAAATGCCAACCGGCTTGCCACTCTGCACGATGAGTGTTTCATCGTTCTCGAGGTCCTGCAAACTCTTTATGATCAAATCAAAGGCTTGCCAATTGCGCGCTGCTTTGCCGGATCCGCCATAAACAATCAGTTCATCAGGATTTTCAGCCACATCGGGATCGAGATTGTTCATCAGCATGCGCAGGGCGGCTTCCTGAATCCAACCTTTGCAACTGCGTCCGGTACCCTTTGGCGCTTTGATCACTCTTTTTTGTTCTGCCATAACGCCACCACCTTAATAACAGGCCTAAATTTAGACTTCAATTGTCTCACAAGATCGCGTTTCAGTGTCATAGATAACAAACGTCGAACGTCCGAAACGCCCCATGATTTCGCCAGGATTGATCAAATCGGTACTCCCGATTTTTTCGATACGATGCTCGTGATTGTGGCCATAAAACACCACATCGAAAGCATCGCTTTTTGCAATTTCTGCAGCGATTTCAGGATAGTGGTTCACAGCGATTTTCAAGTCACCAGCCTCAATCTTAGCAAATTCGCCATGCAGCACAACATGAGGATAATCCCTGGCAATTTTTGTGAGCAAGAAACGGTCGCCATCGTTGTTCCCAAAAACAACGTGTAATGCTTTTGCAGGAAACTCTGCCAATTGCTTGAGCGTAAATGGTGCGCAAAAATCGCCACAAAAAATAGCCAATTCGACCGGGTCGCATTTCTTTAGGGCCTTTTCGAGCTTCCAGATATTGTCGTGGATGTCCGATATAACCAAAATTTTCATGATAACAACGAATGTTTTTTAGGTGCACTAAAAATAAAAAAGCCAGAAAGGCAGAATTGCCGTTCTGGCTGGTAGGATCTGATATTCAGTTTTGCTCGCTGATTGCGCCACGCTGTATCAATGCCCAGGAATTTTAGATGATTCAAGTGCAGAATAGTGTACGGACTATTCGCTTGCCTTTTCTGCTTTAGGCTCTTCCTGTTCCGGCTCAGCCTCTTCCTGGCGTCGTTTTTTGCGTTCTACCTTGGTTTCCTGAGCTTTTTGCTGTTTCTCTATTTGAAGCGTTTCATATCCGACAAATTCGAGAAATGCAAGCTCAGCACCATCGCCCTGTCGGCGACCAAGTTTAATGATCCTTGTATAACCGCCATTCCGGCTTTCGAACTGTGGCGCTATATCATCAAATAATGTTTTGATGATATCCCGGCGAGGAATGAATTTGTATACCTGCCGTCTTGCAGAAACAGTGCCTTTTTTACCGAAGGTGACACAGCGCTCAGCGAAACGCCTTGCTTCCTTGGCTTTGGCCACAGTGGTTTTGATGCGTTTGTGCTGAATCAGCGAGGCGACCATATTGGATAGCATCGCTTTTCTGTGGCTCGCGGTTCTGCCGAGTTTTCTATGATCTTTTGCGTGTCTCATTAGCTTTTTTCCTTGAACGATCCGAGATCAATCTTCATCGCCTTTTAAGTATTTTTCTACATCCATGCCGAAGCTGAGATTTTTCTCTTCAAGAATCTGCGTCAACTCTTGCAGGGACTTACGTCCAAAATTCCTGAACTTCAGCATTTCCGCTTCGTCGCGTCGCACCAAATCGCCGATAGTCTTAATATTTGCGGCCATCAGACAGTTATGCGAGCGTACGGAAAGCTCGAGTTCATCAACTGGCATTTTCAGAAGCTTGCGAATACGCAGCACTTCCTCATCGACTTCATCCGGCTCTTCAGTTTCCGGTTCAATGTCAAAGTTGATGAACATTTGGAAGTGATCGAGCAAAATTTTGCCCGCATACGTCAGCGCATCATCCGGTGTAATGCTACCATCTGTGGTTATTTCCAGTGTCAGTTTTTCGAAATCGGTATGCTGTCCAACGCGGGTATTCTCTACAAAATACGCAACGTTTTTAACAGGTGTGTAAATCGAATCGATCGGAATAGATCCAATCGGCTGATCCGGCATTTTGTTTTCCTCGGCAGGAACATAACCATGTCCTTTGCCGATGCGTAATTCCATTTTCAAATGTGCTTCTTTGTCCAACGTGGCAATGTGCAAATCAGGATTGAGGATTTCGAAGTCAGTTGTGCCATTTTGCAAATCACCGGCATGAATTTCACCCGGTCCTTTTGCTTCGATAACCACTTTATCAGGCTTTTTATTGATCAGCTTGAATCTAACTTCCTTCAAATTCAAAATGACATCGGCCACATCTTCAACCATTCCGGGAACAGTTGAAAATTCATGCTGCACACCATCGATTCGGATCATGGTGATTGCAGCACCTGGCAAGGAGGACAATAGCACTCTTCTAAGCGCGTTCCCTAATGTCGTACCAAATCCTCTTTCGAGGGGTTGTACTATGAAACGGCCGAATGTAGTTGAATATGCGGACTCATCAAGTTCCACATTTTCAGGCATTTGAAGGTTAGGCCAGTTCATAGAAATATCTCTCCGTTGGTATATAATTGATAAATTGCTTCACGAATTTTGTCACGCTGTCGGTGACTACTTGGAGTACAACTCGACGATCAGCGACTCGTTGACTTCCAAAGGAATGTCCTGGCGAGCAGGCAACTCGACGAGCGTTCCCGTCAAGGTTGCTTTGTTCAACTCAAGCCAGTTCGGCTGCTGCTCTTCGCGCACCCGTCGCAGTGACTGATGCACAAGGTCGAGTTTGCGGCTTTTTTCGCGAACCTTGACGACGTCACCAGCCTTCATTTGGTAAGCAGGGATATCGACAGGACGGCCATTCACGGTAAAATGGCGATGCCGCACGAGTTGACGCGCTGCTTTTCTCGAAGGCGCGAAACCAAGACGATAAACGACATTATCCAAGCGGCTTTCGAGCAAACGCAACAGGTTCTCACCTGTGATGCCTTTTTGCTTGACCGCTTTTTTGTAATAATTGTGAAACTGTGCTTCCAGGATGCCATAAATACGGCGAACTTTCTGCTTTTCACGAAGCTGCAATCCATACTCGGATTGCTTAAACATTCTTGTGCGTCCGTGTTGTCCCGGAGCAAAATTGCGGCTCTCAAAAGGGCATTTCGGCGAAACACATTTCGCACCTTTCAAAAAAAGCTTCTGCCCTTCCCTACGGCACAATTTACATACAGGCCCGACATAACGTGCCATGAATATTCACTGCCTCCAAATAAATTTAAAATGCTAAAATTTTCTAATCAGACACGTCGGCGTTTCGGTGGTCTGCAGCCGTTGTGTGGAATAGGCGTTACGTCACGAATCGCCGTAATTTCCAAACCTGCGGCCTGCAGCGAGCGAACAGCCGACTCACGGCCCGAGCCCGGGCCTTTAATCAGGACTTCGACGCGAACCAAGCCCAAGTCGATTGCTGTACGGGCTGCGTTTTCTGCGGCAACCTGGGCGGCAAACGGAGTCGATTTTCTCGAGCCCTTGAAGCCAACCTTTCCAGCAGATGCCCATGAAATCATATTACCGTAAATATCGGTAATCGAAATGATTGTATTGTTGAAGGTCGAATGGACATAGGCCAATCCATTCGAATCAACGCGTTCTCTTTTTTTTGTTTTTTTGCGCTTGTTGGTAGCCAAAAGTCATCTCCTCATGGGTGGGAATTGACAAATTCAATCACACTTATTTATTTTTAACTGCGCTGCGTCTGCGGCCCTTGCGGGTGCGCGCGTTGGTATGCGTACGCTGTCCGCGAACCGGCAACCCGCGTCTATGTCTTAAGCCCCTGTAACAACCGACATCCATGAGACGCTTGATGTTCATTTGCACTTCCGTACGCAGGGCACCTTCGACTTTGTAGTCTGCGATGATTGTACGAATTTTCGCAATATCATCACCGGTCAGATCCTTAACGCGCAAGTCATCTTTGAAGCCTGCCTTGCTGACAATTTCTCTGGCTGTGGCATCACCGATGCCGAAAATATATGTGAGAGCAACTTCAACTCTCTTGTCCCTGGGCAGATCAACTCCAGATATACGTGCCAATTTGTCCTCCTAAATCTATACTGTTACCCTTGACGCTGTTTATGTCTCGGGTTTTTACATATGACCATAACTTTGCCTTTGCGACGGATAATTTTGCAATTGTCGCAAATTTTCTTTACGGATGATCTAACTTTCATGGTAAGGGCCTTTATTTATAGCGATAAATAATTCTGCCACGTCCGAGATCGTAAGGAGACAGCTCAACCGTGACTTTGTCTCCGGGCAAAATCTTGATAAAGTGCATTCTCATTTTACCCGAAATATGGGCCAGCACTTTATGTCCATTTTCAAGCTCTACCTGAAACGTCGCATTCGGCAACGTTTCAACGATCGTTCCATCGACTTTAATTGCCTCATCTTTTGCCATAACTTCTATCTACCTTGGGTTAGGATTTCAGCACCGTCTTCACGAACCACAATCGTGTGTTCGAAATGGGCTGATACCGATCTGTCGGCAGATCGAACAGTCCAACCATCATCATCAGTTGAAACCCGGTGCGTACCAATATTCACCATTGGCTCGATGGCCATAACCATGCCAGGGCGCAATCGAGGTCCTCTTCCGGGCTTGCCAAAATTGGGAACTTGCGGTTCTTCATGCAGCGCTCGCCCAATTCCATGACCTACAAGCTCTCTCACAACAGAAAATCCGGCCTTTTCGGCATGCGCCTGAATTGCATGCGAAATATCTGAAAGCCGGTTACCATAGCAAGCCTGTTCAATACCGAGATGTAATGCTTCTTCGGTGACTTTTAGTAATTTCGTGACTTTTTCAGAAAGCACACCAACCGGAAATGAGCGGGCAGCATCGCCATAAAAACCATCCAGTTCAACACCAATATCAACTTTGACTACCGAATCCGCTGCGATGATCCGATCAGAAGGAATGCCGTGCACAACTTCGTCGTCGAGTGAGATGCACACACTTCCAGGAAATCCCTGGTATCCTTTAAAAGCCGGACGTGCATTATGCTTAACAATGTACTTTTCAAGCTCATCAGCCAGTCGCTGGGTCGTCATGCCTTCTTCAATCATTTCACCAGCGAGTTGCAAAGCGCCAGCAACAATTTGGCTGCTTTTCCTTATTGCATCAATCTCCTTGTCATTGCGGAGATGAATCATCTTTATCCTTTTATATTTCTCAACTTGCTCTCAATTTCACTGCGTACATCAAGAATTGACTGCGAACCATTGATCAGAACAAGCTTGCCTTGTTTTTGATAAAAATCTTTCAGCGGCAAAGTCTGGATATTGTAAACAGTCAATCGACGCTCAACAGTTTCAACTTCGTCATCTTTTCGCTGTACGATTGTACCTGTTTTTTTACACTGGTTGCAAACGCCATCTGCTGGTGGAGGATCATATACCAGATTGTACACGCGTCTGCAGTTTGTACAAATGCGTCGGCTTGTGAGACGTTCAATAACGTCTTCTTTCAATACTTCCAGGCTGATAACCGCGGTGATCGACCGGACATGTTTCTCTAGCAACTCATCCAGCTCAATCGCCTGCGCTATGGTCCTTGGGAATCCATCTAAAATGAAGCCTTTTACGGCATCTTGCTCTTGTATTCTCTCCTCGACTAAGCCAATCACAACACCATCTGGTACCAGGTCACCAGAGTCCATATACTTTTTGGCTTCGAGCCCTAACTGTGTCTTTTTAGCAACGGCATCCCGAAGAATATCACCAGTTGATATTTGCGGAATTCCATAGGAGTCTGAGAGATACTTAGCTTGCGTTCCTTTTCCACTGCCTGGATAACCCAAGAAAATCAAATCCATAAAGCTATTGCTTGAAGTTAACGATCTGGGCTAACTGCGTCGGCCACGAATTTTTCCGCCTTTCATAAACCCATCATAGTGGCGCATCAGCAGATGGGACTCTAACTGTTGCAACGTATCCAGTGCAACACCAACAATAATGAGCAGCGATGTGCCACCAAAAAAGGAAGCGTAGTCGTACGAAACGTTTGTCGTCTGTACGATCATATATGGAAAAATCGCTATAAAAGCGAGAAATATTGAGCCAGGCAGAGTAACCCGTGTTAAAATATTGTCGATAAACTCCGCCGTCTTTTTACCGGGACGAACACCCGGAATAAAGCCACCATGCTTTTTCATATTGTCCGCAACATCAACGGGATTAAAAGCGATGGCGGTGTAAAAGTAGGTAAAGAATACAATCAGAAGAGCATACACTATCTGGTATGGCAGTGCGGTAAAGCTGAAATAGAGCTGAACCGTATTCATAAATTCGCTGTTCGGGAAAAAAGTTGTCAGCGTCTGCGGAACAAACATGATCGACTGCGCAAAAATGATCGGCATCACTCCTGCGGTGTTAACGCGCAGTGGAATGTGAGTATTCTGTCCGCCGTAAATCTTGCGGCCAACCACGCGTTTCGCGTACTGCACCGGAATTTTTCGCATACCTTGGGTGATCGCCACAACCGACGCGATGATAACAACCATGATCGCCAGCAAAATGACCTCGCTCAACAACTCACGATTGCCGCTGGCAAATTGCTGATATTCACTGATGAGAGCGTTCGGGAAGCGCGCAATTATTCCGATAAAAATGATCAGAGAAACACCATTGCCAATGCCTCGTTCGGTGATCTGTTCACCGAGCCACATGATCAAAATGGTACCGCTGGTTAAAACAAGTATGGATGTTAGCGTGAAACCAATGCCACTTGAAATGACAACAGGGATACCTTCTGATGTTGGTGGAATGCTCGCCAGAAATACACTCACGCCATATGCCTGCAGTGCGGAAATCAGCACCGTGCCGTAGCGTGTGTATTGCGTAATTTTTTTACGGCCTTCTTCACCTTCTTTTTGCAGTTTCTGGAAGAACGGCATAACGGCACCAAGCAGCTGAATGATAATCGAAGCGGAAATATAAGGCATGATACCCAGCGCAAAAACAGTCGCGCGACTGAATGCACCGCCCGCAAACATATCATACAGACCGAAAAGACCGCCACCTCCGACCTGATTGAAATAGCTTAACAAGGCATCAGGATTTACGCCGGGAATCGGCACATGTCCACCGATGCGATAAACTACCAACACGAGAAGCGTGAAAATGATTCGCTTTTTGAGCTCCGGGATCTTAAAAACGCTTTGAAAGCTTCGAATCATAACGTTATGGCCTTTCCTCCAGCCTTTTCAATTTTCTCGATTGCAGATTTGCTAAAGGCGTGTGCATGTACTTCATACGCCTTCTTTAAACTCTCTCCGTTTCCAAGAATTTTCACAGGCTTGTTCAGGTTTTTGATCAAACCGGCTTCTTTCAAGGCTTCAGGATTTACCATTTCTCCGGTAATCCGTCCATCGAAGTCTGCTAAGTTGACAATCTGACTTTCTTTACGGAAAATATTGGTAAAGCCGCGCTTTGGAACACGTCTTTGCAAAGGCATTTGACCACCTTCAAACCAGGCAGGGATCGAACCGCCGGATCGCGATTTTTGTCCCTTATGGCCTCTGCAGGCGGTTTTGCCATGACCGGAACCAGGGCCTCGGCCAACTCTCTTGCGGTCTTTGCGAGAGCCTTTTGAATAGCGTAAATTACTTAATTGCATTGAATATGCCCTGCATCTGGGTTATATGTTTTTCACTGAACTTCTTCAACGGAAACCAAATGGTCTACTTTCGCGATCATACCGCGAATTTGTGGGGTATCCTGGTGGACTACCGTATGTCTGATTCGCTTCAGCCCTAACGCCTTCATCGTGCGCTTCTGGTTCTCTTTGCGACCGATCAGGCTTCGCAATTGGGTTATTTTCAACGATTGTTCTTTTTTCTTTTTAGCCACGAGAAATTCTCCGACAGATTTAGTTGGTCTCTGCAGTTCCGAAAAGCTGATTTAAAGTCAAACCACGCTTTCTGGCGATTGCGCGTGCATCCATCAGGGTTTCCAGCGCACGCATGGTTGCCTTAACAACATTGTGGGGATTGGCCGAGCCCATGGATTTGGTCAAAATGTCATGTATACCCACAGCTTCCATAATAGCGCGAACCGGACCACCAGCAATCACACCGGTACCCGGACTGGCAGGCTTCAGAAAAACCTTACCGGCGCCATATTTGGCCTGAATGACATGCGGCACCGTGCCGTTAATGATCGGAACGCGCACAATGTTCTTCTTGGCATTTTCAGAGCCTTTGGCAATAGCATCCGAAACTTCATTCGCTTTGCCAAGTCCAACACCAACGTGGCCATTGCCATCGCCGACGACAACAATCGCATTAAACGAAAAACGTCTACCACCCTTGACAACCTTGGCAACACGATTGATGTGGATGACTTTTTCTTTTAAATCCAACTCTCCGGGAGAGATTCTATCTTGTTTCTGCACAGGTTACTCCGCACTTAAAATTTCAGTCCAGCTTCGCGCGCGCCATCGGCAAGCGCTTTGACTAGGCCGTGATACAAGTAGCCACCGCGATCGAATACCACCGTTTCAAGCTTCAAATCTTTCGCTTTTTCTGCAATTGCTTTTCCGACTGCGGTTGCTACCTTCATACGGGAGTCTGCTTTCCGGACTTCGTCCTTCAAGCCTGCCGATAAGCTGGAGACGCCAGTCAGGGTCTTGCTTTTTTGATCGTCTACCAATTGAGCATAAATATTCTTATTGCTCTTGTAAACAACCAATCGTGGTCTTTCGGAGGTGCCAAACACTTTTTTGCGCACGGAACGGTGCTTATTTTGTCTGGCGATATTTTTGTCAATTTTCTTGAAACCCATGTGAGTGGGAACCTTCTAATAAATTTAAAACTCAGATTCTACTTGCCAGCGGTCTTGCCAGCTTTTTCACGCACGTACTCGCCGAGATAGCGAACTCCCTTGCCTTTATAAGGCTCAGGCTTTCTGAATGATCGAATTTTTGCCGCGACTTGACCAACCAACTCCTTATCGATCCCCTTGATCGAAATGCTGGTTGGCGACTCGCATGCGATATCGATGGATTGGGGCGGATTAAAAACAATTGGATGGGAATAACCGAGCTGCAATGTCAGGCTCTTGCCTTTCATTTCAGCTTTGTAACCGACACCGCGAATCTCTAATTTTTTCTCGAATCCCTCAGTTACGCCCTGTACCATATTCTGAATCAGGGAACGGTAGAGTCCGTGCTGTGAGCGATGGTGTTTTGCATCGGACGGACGCGATACTTGTACCGCACCATCATCCAATTTAAGCTCTATCCCTGGATTCACGCGCAGAGAGAGCTCGCCTTTTGGTCCTTTTATCGTCACATCCCGGTGATCTTGCTTGAAATTCACACCATCCGGCAATTGGACTGGTAATTTACCTACTCGTGACATCGTTAATCCTGCAACTAAAATTGAAAATTCGTATTTACCAAACGTAACACAAGACTTCACCGCCAACACGCAATTCTCTTGCCTCGCGGTTCGTCATGATTCCTCTGGAGGTACTCATGATCGCTACACCGATGTTGTTGTAAACTCTTGGGATATCTTTCGCGCCAACGTATTTACGCTGCCCTGGCTTGCTGATCTTTTTCAAACCATTGATGACATTTTTGCCGGCATCAAATTTCAGATAGATTCGAATGATGCCCTGCTTGCCGTCGCGGATCAAAATATAATCTTTGATGAAGCCATTCGTCATGAGTAATTTCGTGATATCCTTTTTAATTCTGGAAGCAGGAATATCAACTTTGCGATGCCCGGCATCACCTGCATTCCGAATACGAGTCAGCATATCACTGATTGGATCTGTCATGCTCATAAGTCAAGAACCCTATAAAGCTATCTGTTACCAACTGGCTTTACGGACGCCAGGTATTTTTCCATCCAAAGCAAGGTCTCTGAAGCAGAGGCGGCACAGGCCAAATTTACGCAAATAAGCTCTTGGTCTACCGCATTTTTTGCATCGATTGTATTCCCGAACGCGATATTTTTGCTGACGCCTTTGCTTCTCGATTAAACTTTTTCGTGCCAACTTATTCCTCGCTAACTCTCTTTAATTTCGTTTTCTAAACGGCATCCCGAGCGCTGCCAACAACGCATATGCTTCTTCATCCGTCTTGGCATCCGTCACAAATGTAATGTTCATGCCGCGGACCTTATCGACCTTATCATAATCGATTTCCGGGAAGATGATCTGTTCCTTGATGCCAATCGTATAGTTGCCGCGACCATCAAAGGCTTTATCCGTTAGGCCACGGAAGTCTCTGATGCGTGGCACGGCGATATTGATGAAGCGCTCAAGGAATTCGTACATTCTCCATTTTCGCAGCGTAACCGAGCAACCGATCGGCATGCCCTCTCGCAGCTTAAAATTGGAGATCGATTTTTTTGCTCGATTAATTCTAGGCTTCTGGCCTGCAATCGTAGCTAAATCGTTCACGGCAAAATCGATATTTTTTGAATCTTCAACGGCTTCACCGACACCAACATTCACAACAATTTTATTCAGGCGAGGCACTTCCATGATATTTTTGTACTGAAACTGCTTCTGGAGCTCAGCAATCACCTTATCACGATAATGCGTTTGAAGCGCCGGCAGATAGCCACTTGTTTGCGAAGATTCAGACTGCTTTTTTTTCGAACTCATTCTTATTCACCCGCAGGAATAATTTCATCATATTTTTTTGAATAACGCACTCTGTTGCGGCTTGCTTTGCCTTCGCCATCCAGAGCCTTTTTAGAAACGCGCGTCGGCTTGCCGTTTGCCGGGCAAATGACCATAACGTTGGAAACATGAATCGGAGCCTCGCGCTCGATTATGCCACCTTGTGGCATTTGCTGCGTCGGCTTGGAATGGTGTTTTCTGAAATTAATCCCTTCAACGATCACTCGTTCCTTTTTAGGAAGAACTTTCAGCACACGGCCTTTGCTATTTTTATAGACGCCAGAGATGATTAAAACTTCATCACCTTTTCGAACTTTCATTATCACTTCTCCAAGAAAAGAAACTACAGAACCTCAGGGGCGAGAGAGACGATTTTCATATACTGCTTCTCACGCAGCTCGCGCGCGACAGGGCCAAAAATACGTGTACCACGAGGCTCGCGTTGTTCGTTAATCAGTACCGCGGCATTTTCGTCAAAACGGATATAGCTGCCATCGGAACGACGTAATTCTTTTTTCGTCCGAACAATAACTGCCTTGGCAACTTCGCCTTTTTTGACTGTGCCACCGGGAATAGCTGATTTGACTGCAACGATGATCTCATCCCCGACATGACCATACCGTCTCTTGCTGCCTCCCAGCACACGAATACACATTACTTTTTTGGCACCCGTGTTGTCGGCCACATTCAATCTTGAATATTCCTGAATCATCTTCTATACCTTATTTAGCTTCAAAAGAAAGCTGGTTCTCACTTGGCCTTTTCGATAACCTGAACAAGACGCCATCTTTTTCTTTTGCTGAGAGGGCGAGTCTCCATGATGGCAACAGTGTCTCCAATATTGGCTGCATTGTCTTCATCATGAGCCATAAACTTCGAGGTTTTACGATAGTATTTTTTATAAATAGGATGCATTTCAAGTCGTTCAACACCAACAACTATGCTCTTATCCATTTTGTTGCTGACCACCTTGCCGACTTTGGTTTTTCGATTACCGCGATCCATAGATTTCGTCCATTACATCTTAATATGTTAATTTTTTGCCGGTTCTGATGCTCTGATTTTGAGCTCCATCTCGCGCAATACGGTTTTCATGCGCGCGATGTCGCGTCGAACCAGGCGCAAACGCATCAAATTGTCAAGCTGTTTGGTTGCGTGCTGAAAACGCAAATTCTGGTGTTCTTCATACCCATCCAGCAAACGTTGCTCGAGCTCTGCTTTCGAAAGCTGATTGATTTCCCAAATCTTCATAACTATTCCCCAATATCGCTTTGGCTTACAAATTTGCACTTGATCGGCAGCTTGTGGGCTGCTAAGCGCAGGGCTTCACGTGCCAGTTCTTCTGCGACACCGGCGACTTCAAACATGACTCGGCCTGGTTTTACAACGGCAACCCAATATTCGGGTGAACCTTTGCCCTTTCCCATGCGGGTTTCGGCCGGTTTTTCGGTTACAGGCTTATCCGGAAAAATGCGAATCCACACCTTGCCACCACGCTTGATATGTCGTGTAATCGCGACACGAGCAGACTCGATCTGACGGGAGGTAATCCACGCCGGCTCCAACGCCTTAAGGCCAAACTCTCCGAAGGAGACATTAGAACCTCTAACGGCTTTGCCACGCATCCGTCCCCGGTGATGTCGTCGATACTTGATACGCTTTGGCATTAACATAGTCTATTTACTCCAAGTAGAAGATTAAGCCCCGATCACTTCGCCGCGGCAAATCCAAACTTTTACGCCGATCGCGCCATAGGTTGTGCGGGCTGTGGCGCGGGCATAATCAATATCGGCACGTAAGGTGTGCAAAGGAATTCTGCCTTCTTTGTACTGCTCGGTACGCGCCATTTCTGCGCCACCTAACCTGCCACTGCAAATCACACGAATTCCCTCAGCGCCCATGCGCATGGTGCCGGTAATGGCCTTTTTCATCGCACGACGGAAAGAAATCTTTGCTTCGAGCTGACTAGCCAAATTTTCAGCAACAAGATAAGCATCCAGTTCCGGACGCTTGATTTCGTTGATATTCAACTGGATATCCTTATTCGTCAGGCGCTGCAACTCTTCTTTCAATTTGTCAACTTCCTGTCCGCGGCGTCCGATCACAATGCCAGGCCGGGCAGTGTTGATTGTCAGGGCAATTTTCTGGCCGGTCCTGCTGATGTTGATGTTAGAAATCCCTGCTTTCTGCAAGCGGCTCCGTATATATTTGCGAAGCATCAAGTCTTCTGACAAAACATCAGAAAAGTTCTTTTCATCGAACCAATTGGATTCCCAGTCGCGAATGACGCCGAGGCGAAAACCGATTGGATTAGTTTTTTGACCCAAGGAATTTCTCCTGTTTACTTTTCATTCTTGTATTCAGAAACAACAACCGTGATATGGCACGTGCGCTTTCTGATCCGCATGGGCCGCCCCATTGAAGCAGCACGGAAGCGCCGCAGGATAGGGCCACCATCAACTTTGGCTTCCTTCACAAACAATCGGTCTGCGTTCAACTTACCGGATTCACTTTTCTCAACTGCATTGGCAACCGCTGAACGGATAGTCTTTTCAATCGGCCTGGCTGCCCGCTTGCCCGAAAAGTGCAGAATATTGATCGCTTCGTCGACATTCTTGCCGCGGACCAAATCGATGACTCGACGTGCCTTACGAGCCGACATGCGAACGTATTTTGCTTTTGCAACTGCTTCCATTGCTTACCTCTAAAAGCCTTTATTATCGGCGTATTCTTGCAGATTTTTCTGATTTGTTAATATGTCCGCGGTACGTTCTGGTCGGTGCAAATTCACCTAACTTGTGCCCAACCATATTTTCGCTAATAAAAACCGGGATAAATTTATTACCATTATGTATGGCCAAGGTATGACCGACAAAATCAGGAGTAATGGTCGATCTTCTTGCCCATGTTTTGATCACTTTTTTCTGATTGGTTTTGTTGAGCTGCTCGATTCTATCGGCAAGCCTAACATCAATAAATGGACCTTTTTTGACTGAGCGTGGCATCTGTGCTATCCCTTATTTTCTACGTCTCACAATGAATCGATCTGAAGGCTTGTTCGATTTTCTTGTTTTCAAGCCCTTGCTCTTCTGTCCCCATGGTGAACATGGATGCCGACCACCGGAGCTTTTGCCTTCACCACCGCCCATCGGGTGATCAACCGGGTTCATCGCGACACCACGTACTCGAGGCCGCTTGCCCAGCCAACGTGATCGTCCGGCCTTACCAATGGTGATATTTTCGTGATCAATATTGCTAACCTGGCCTATGGTTGCTTTGCAGTTGGTGCGAACCATCCGAACTTCGCCGGAAGGCATTTTAACCTGAGCATAACTGCCTTCGCGTGCAACCAATTGCGCAGACGTTCCAGCACCACGTGCAATCTGTCCACCCTTGCCTGGCTTCAATTCTATATTGTGAATAGTTGAGCCAACTGGGATATTTTTGAGTGGCAGGCAATGCCCCACTTTAATTTCCGCACCTTCTCCGGACTGGACGTAATCATTGACATTCAATCCATCCGGTGCAAGAATATAGCGTTTATCTCCATCAGCATAATGCAGCAACGCGATGCGGGCGCTACGATTTGGATCGTATTCAATGGACGCGACTTTTCCAGGAACGCCATCTTTATTGCGTTTGAAATCGATCAAGCGGTAACGTCTCTTGTGGCCACCACCACGGTGTCTGCTGGTTTCCCGTCCCATATTATTGCGGCCACCGCTTTTTTTCAGAGGCCGGATCAGGGACTTTTCGGGCTCAGCCCTGGTCACCTCATCGAAGGCAGAAACCGACCGATAGCGCAATGTTGGTGTATGCGGCTTGAATGTCTTTATTGCCATTTTGCCAGTACCTTTTAAATGCTTTCAAGAAAATCTATGTGATCACCTTCTGCAAGCGTCACGATCGCCTTTTTCCAACTCGACCGTTTGCCGAATGTCATTCCACGGCGCGTATTCATACGCTTGCTTTTGCCCTTCACAACAATCGTTCTCACCTTTTCAACATGTACATTGAAGCGGATCTGAACTGCATTTTTGATTTCGATCTTATTGGCATTCCGCTGGACTTCAAAAGCGTAGTTTCGGCTTTCTTCGTCGACAGCAAACTTCTCTGTCAATAGCGGCCGCCGAATAATCATTTCAGGCGTTCTCATGATAAAACTTCTTCCAGTTTAGCCAATGCACTCTTTTGAATGAAAAGGTGATTGCTGCTCACCAAGTCGTAGGTCGAGGCGAGATCAGCGCGCATCACCTTGAGATAAGGAATGTTTCCGCTGGCGCGTATCGTCATGTTATCGAGCTCCTGCGTCAAAAAAATCACGCGATCTTTCTCGACAGAAAAGCTTTTCAAAATCTTGACCATATCTTTGGTCTTTCCAGAGTCAACCGCGAAATCTTCGATCACAACCAATTTTTCGTCTGACAGTCTCGAGGACAATACAGAGCGTCTCGCAACCTTTTTAGATTTCTTGTTAACTTTCTGAGAATAATCACGTGGCTCAGGACCGAACACACGGCCACCACCAACCCACAACGGCGAACGCGTCGTTCCGGCTCTGGCAACACCACGCCCCTTTTGTTTCCACGGTTTTTTTCCACCACCGCTCACAGCCGAACGAGTTTTAGATGAATGCGTTCCCTGACGCTGATTCGCTTGAATCGCTTTGACATCAAGATAAACTGCATGCTCACTAACAGGAGCAGCAAAAATCGCGTCCGAAAGCTCAACCTGCTCGCCAGTCTTTTCACCAGCTATGTTAAAAACATTAACCTTCATCTGTATTCTCACTTCAAAATTCTGACAAGGCTGTTTTTGGCGCCAGGTACAGCACCACCTACCATTATGATATTGTTTTCTGCATCCACTTTCATTACGCGCAGATTTTGTATGGTAATCTTGTCATTTCCCGTTCTTCCAGCCATCTTCAGACCCTTAAACACGCGCGACGGATAAGAAGACTGACCAAGAGAACCAGGTGCTCTAAAGCGATCGCTCTGGCCATGTGTCTTGGGACCACCACCGAAGCCGTAGCGTTTCACCACACCCTGGAAGCCTTTACCCTTGCTGATGCCCGAGACATCAACCCATTCGCCTTCTGTAAAAAAATCGGCTTTCAATTCATCGCCAACTTTATAATTCGCAACGAGTTCAGGTGTGCTACGAAATTCACGAACATACCGGTGAGGCTTCAGATTATTCTTCTTAAACTGCCCCAACACTGGCTTGCTCAGCTTCTTTTCTGGAATTTCTTCGTAAGCGACCTGGACTGCATCATATCCTGCTGATTCTTGATCACGAATCGCAGTTACAATGCAGGGGCCAACATGCAATACCGTAACAGGGACAGATTCCCCGGATTCGGTGAAAATGCGCGTCATGCCGAGTTTTTTACCAATTAAACCGTTCATTGGTTTTCCAACAGTCTTTTTGTAATAAATAAAACGATTCTATTTGACTTCTTAGGGAAGCAACAATCCGAGCTGCATACCCGGCTCAAACCTTGATTTCAACATCGACACCGGCAGGCAACTCAAGCTTCATTAAAGCGTCGACTGTCTTGGGTGTGGAGTTGAGAATATCGATGAGCCGTTTGTGAATTCTGGTTTCAAACTGCTCACGCGACTTTTTATCAACGTGCGGAGACCTCAAAACCGTATACACGGTTCTTCTGGTCGGCAAAGGAATTGGACCAGAGATCGCAGCGCCTGTCGATTTTGCCGTTCGAATAATCTTGTCAGTCGATTTATCGATCAAACGATAATCATAGGCCTTGAGCTTTATCCTAATTTTTTGACCAACCACAGACATTAACTCCAACCATTAACTTTTTGAAAAATCTTATCCGACACGATTCAAGCAGCCACTCAGACATAAGACCAAATGCTGCTTGTTTTTGGTTCAGATATGCAAATAAAAGCGGGACTCTCGCTGAGAAGAGTCCCGCAAATGAATCACTATTCAACAATCTCTGTTACAACACCGGAACCGACTGTGCGGCCACCCTCACGAATAGCGAAGCGCAAACCAGCTTCCATTGCGATCGGAGTGATCAGCTCAACTTCGATGCTGACATTATCACCAGGCATTACCATTTCCACGCCGCTTGGCAGGGTGGTAACACCAGTTACGTCCGTGGTTCTGAAATAGAATTGTGGGCGATATCCGTTAAAGAACGGCGTGTGACGACCACCTTCTTCCTTTTTCAGAACATAGACTTCGCCTTTAAACTTGGTGTGCGGGGTAATCGATCCGGGTTTCGCGATGACCTGGCCTCGTTCGATTTGATCTTTGTCAACACCGCGCAGCAACAGACCAACATTATCACCAGCCTGGCCTTCATCGAGCAGCTTGCGGAACATTTCAACGCCCGTACAAACTGAGTCTCTCTTCGAGCCCATGCCGATAATTTCAACCTTGTCGTTTACTTTGATTATGCCACGTTCTACACGACCGGTTGCCACGGTACCACGACCGGTGATAGAGAAGACGTCTTCAACTGGCATAAGGAATGGCTTATCGATATCGCGTTCCGGAGTTGGAACGTAGCTATCAACCGCATCCATAAGCTCCAAAATGCATTTGCTTTTTGATTCGTCAGTTGGATTGCTAAGCGCTTCAACAGCACTACCCTTGATGATGGGAATATCATCGCCAGGGAACTCGTACTGGCTCAACAATTCACGCAGTTCCAATTCGACCAATTCAAGCAATTCTTCATCGTCAACCAAGTCAACTTTGTTCAAGAAAACGACAATGTGTTTTACACCTACCTGGCGGGCAAGCAGAATGTGCTCTCTGGTCTGAGGCATTGGGCCATCAGCCGCGCTTACAACCAGGATCGCGCCATCCATCTGAGCAGCACCAGTGATCATGTTCTTCACATAGTCAGCGTGACCAGGGCAGTCAACATGAGCGTAGTGACGACTCGCTGTTTGATACTCGACGTGCGCCGTTGCGATGGTTATACCACGCGCGCGTTCTTCAGGTGCATTGTCGATTTTGTCAAAAGGAACAAATTCTCCGCCGCCCTTCAGAGACAGCACATTCGTGATGGCTGCAGTAAGTGTAGTTTTCCCGTGGTCAACGTGTCCAATCGTACCGATATTAACGTGTGGCTTGGTACGTTCAAATTTAGCCTTTGCCATGATAGATTCTCCGATTAAATCTACATAAAAAAAGGATTTTAGTTAGCTCACTAAAATTAGTTTTCAGTTATTTTCGCTTTATCCATTAACGTTTCTGCGATGCTCTGCGGCACGGGCTCATAATGTGAAAATTGCATGGTATAAATTGCCCGACCCTGAGTAATGCTTCGCAAGACGGTTGCATAACCAAACATCTCGCTCAGTGGCACTGTCGCTGCAATCACTTGCGCATCCCGGCGCGGGAACATGCCACGGATACGACCACGACGTGAGTTCAAATCACCCATTACGTCACCCATATATTCTTCCGGCACAACAACTTCGACATCCATGATTGGCTCCAACAGCACAGGCTTGGCTTTCGCTGCAGCACTTTTGAATGCCATCGAGCCAGCCACCTTGAATGCCATTTCAGAAGAATCAACTTCATGATACGAACCGTCCAACAAGGCAACCTTCACATCGACAACTGGATACCCAGCAAGGATACCGGTGAGCATAGCATCTCTCATGCCTTCAAACGATGGATTGACATATTCGCGGGGCACGGTTCCACCAACAATGCGGCTCTCAAATTCAATGCCCTTACCAGGCTCGTTGGGCTCAACTTCGATCACAACATGACCATATTGACCACGTCCACCTGACTGACGCACAAACTTGCCTTCCGCCTGCACCTTTTGCTGAATCGTTTCTTTGTAGGAAACTTGAGGCTTGCCAATATTCGCCTGCACCTTGAATTCGCGCAGCAAACGATCGACAAGAATATCAAGATGCAACTCACCCATTCCCGAAATCAGGGTTTGGCCAGTTTCTTCATTACTGGAGACTCGGAAGGTTGGATCTTCATCTGCCAATTTACTGAGAGATTCAGCCAACTTATCCTGATCCGCTTTGGTTTTCGGCTCAATCGCCACCGAAATGACAGGTTCAGGAAATTCCATTTGCTCCAACACAACATGTTTATCTTCAGCGCATAACGTGTGGCCTGTCTTGGTATGCTTCAAACCAACAGCCGCAACGATATCACCACTGATCGTTTCATCTATATCTTCACGCTTGTTTGCAGACATCCGCAAAATACGTCCAATACGCTCTTTTTTACCAGCGGTCGAGTTAAAGACATACGAACCCGATTTTAGCGTACCAGAGTAAACGCGAAAATAGGTCAGACGACCGACGAAAGGATCCGTCATAATCTTGAATGCAAGGGCAGAGAATGGTTCATCCGGACCAGCTTTTCGATAAATCTCTTCTTCGGTCTTGGGATGGTGCCCCTTAACAGCAGGAAGATCAACTGGCGACGGCAGATAGAGTGTAATTGCATCGAGTAAGCGCTGAACGCCTTTATTCTTGAAAGCCGAGCCACAAAGAACGGGTACAATACTCACATCGATTGTTGCCTGACGAACGGCCGCACGAATTTCTTCATCACTGATATCTTCGCCCTCGAGATACTTTTCAAGAAGCTGATCATCATAATCCGAAACCGCCTCCAATAAGTGAGTACGATATTCATCAGCTTCCGCTCGTAACGAATCAGGAATATCGATCTCTTCCCAAGTCGTGCCAAAGTTTTCTTCACTATAAACAACAGCCTTCATCTTGACAAGGTCAATCAAGCCATTAAAAAGCTCGCCCTCGCCAATTGGAATCTGCAACGGGATCGCATTTGCTCCAAGCCTCTCACGAATCATGCTGAGCACATTCTTGAAATCTGCACCAACTCGGTCCATCTTGTTGACAAACGCGATGCGGGGGACCTTATATTTGTCCGCCTGACGCCAAACCGTCTCGGATTGCGGCTCAACACCGCCAACCGCGCAGAAAAGCGCCACGGCACCATCGAGGATACGCAGCGATCGCTCCACCTCAACAGTAAAATCAACGTGACCGGGAGTGTCAATAATATTAATCGAATGATCATCCCAATAACAGGTAACTGCCGCTGAAGTTATTGTGATGCCGCGTTCTTTTTCCTGCTCCATCCAGTCCATCGTTGCTGCTCCGTCATGAACCTCGCCCATACGATGCAACTTGCCGGTATAAAACAGAATACGTTCCGTTGTCGTCGTCTTGCCAGCATCGATGTGCGCCATGATGCCGATATTTCGAATGTTTTCTAATTTGTGCTGCTTAGCCATTTCTAATTTGCCTTTTCTATACGCCTTAACGGCCAGACAATCGCATCCTGCGACTACAGATAAAAATCTGCAATATAAACACTAAAAAGGGATGATGTAAGCGCATTGCACCACATCCTCCCAATTTCTAAAAAACGAATTTAAAAAAGGATAGATCTACCAGCGGAAATGCGCAAAAGCCCTGTTAGCCTCTGCCATTCTGTGGGTATCCTCACGCTTTTTGATGGAAGCACCTTCGTTATTCGAGGCCGCGAGGAGTTCGTTGGCGAGTCGTTGATGCATGGTTCGCTCACTTCTCTCACGAGAATAGGAAACCAACCAGCGTATAGCGAGTGCCTCTCTACGATTTTCCTTCACCTCAACAGGAACCTGATAAGTTGCGCCACCAACACGGCGAGACTTAACCTCAACCACAGGCTTCACATTTTCAAGCGCTTTGTGAAAGATCTCAATGCCGGACTTCCCAGACCGCTCTTCGATAGTATCTACCGCGGAATAAAAAATATTTTCCGCCACACTCTTTTTGCCATCCCGCATCATCCCCTTGATAAAGCGAGCAACGATAACATCGCCATACTTCGGATCCGGCAAAGCCCGTCTTTTTTCTGCTCTTTTTCTACGCATAATCTATCTATTGATGTTATTTTTTAGCTTTCGCACCATATTTGGAACGCCCTTGCATACGATCCTGCACACCCGAAGTGTCATAAACACCACGAACGATATGATACCGCACACCAGGCAAATCCTTAACACGTCCACCACGAATCAAAACAATCGAGTGTTCCTGCAAATTGTGCCCCTCACCGGGGATATAGGCAGTCACCTCAAAACCACTGGTCAGTCTTACTCTCGCCACTTTACGCAGAGCTGAGTTTGGCTTCTTGGGTGTTGTCGTATAAACACGCGTACAAACGCCTCGTTTCTGCGGCGACCCATTCAGGGCAGGCGCTGTCGTTTTTCGCAAAATATGTTTACGCCCAAGCCGAACCAATTGATTGATTGTAGGCAAGATACCTCCTAAAATTACAGACTTTCAATATAATCAATGAATCTGCGAAACGCAACTTTTTTTTCCAAAATCATCTTTTTCGCAGAAACATGCAACAGAAAGCGCTAAAACGCTCAACCTGCTGCAGTTTGTACGTTTTCATCGCTTTGATCTATCCGGCCCTCACCTTCAAGATCTACATCCTTTTTGCGCACCCGCAACCGTTTGTAGTGTGGCAATCCGGTTCCGGCCGGGATCAAATTACCCATAATCACGTTTTCCTTCAATCCATGCAGAAAGTCTTTCTTTCCAGCTATGGAAGCGTCCGTCAGAACACGGGTTGTTTCCTGGAAGGATGCTGCGGAAATAAAGCTTTCTGTTGTCAACGATGCTTTGGTAATACCCAAAAGCAACGGCTGGAAGGTCGCCGGTACAGCTTGACGTGACTCGGGTTGATCCTTATCAGCTTTCTTCAGGGATTCAACTTCCTTATCGAAATCGTCCTTATCGACGATTTCACCTTCAGCAAAAACCGAATCCCCGGGCTTTTCGATCACCAGTTTATGTCGAATTCTCTCGTTTTCGTGCAGGAAGCGAATCTTGTCGACCTGGTCGCCTTCAAGATATTCAGTATCTCCCGGATCATCGATGCGCACTTTTTGCAGCATTTGCCGGACAATCACTTCGATATGCTTGTCGTTGATCCCTACACCCTGCAGACGGTAGACTTCCTGGATTTCGTTTACCAGATATTCCTGTACCTTGTTCGGCCCAAGAATGTTCAGAATATCGTGCGGCGCGATGGAACCTTCGCACAGTTTTTCTCCAGCTTCCACATAATCACCGTCATGAACGAGAATATGCTTGCCATAAGGAATCAGGTATGTGCGTTCATCTTTGCCATCTCGCGATGTAACAATCAAGCGACGCACGCCACGTCGAATCTCGCCGAAGCGAATCGTGCCATCGATCTCACTAACAATGGCTGGCTCTTTCGGCTTACGTGCTTCAAACAGCTCAGCAACTCGCGGCAAACCGCCTGTGATATCTCGAGTTTTGGCGATGCGACGCGGAATTTTAACCAACACTTCTCCGGCACGCACTTTTTGCTGGTCCGTCACCTGCAGGTAAGAACGCGTCGGGATCATATAAGTGCTAAGTCGATTGCCTTCGTCGTCAACGACTTGAATCGCAGGGCTGAGGTTTCTCATGCGAGACTCAATGATCACCCGCTGTTTCAAGCCTGTCGTATCATCCAGCTCTTCTCGCATTGTGATGTTTTCTTTGATATCGACGTATCGAACAACACCATCAACGGTAGAAACAATACTGGCTGTATATGGATCCCAATTGAAGAGGATGTGGCCGCGTTCGACATCTTGACCTTCCTCAACATTGATGATCGCACCATAAGGAATTACAAACTGTGCAAGCACGCGATTGTTTTCGTCGATCACCTTCAAACGTGCATTTCGACCAACTGCAACCCGTGAACCATCAAGTTGATTCACCGACTTCAGGTTTTCAAAGGTGACCTTGCCATCGTTTTTCGCGGCAACTTGCGATTGCGCCGCGATACGGGACGCCGTACCACCGATGTGGAAAGTACGGAGCGTTAACTGCGTGCCAGGCTCGCCAATCGACTGCGCGGCCATTACACCGACAGCCTCACCGAGACCGACAGGCTTGCCAGTTGCAAGGTTTCGACCATAGCACTTCGAGCATACACCGCGCTCGGATTCACAAGTCAGCACGGAACGAATGTATACTGTTTCGATGCCCGTATTGGCGATACGCTCTGCTTCGTCTTCGCCAATCAAATCACCGGCTGAAACGATAACATCACCCGAATCCGGATCGTAGACATCTTCGGCAACAGTACGTCCAAGGATACGGTCCTGCAACGGTTCGATAATTTCTTCGCCTTCTTTGAGGTCGCCAATACGCAATCCGAGAATCGTGCCGCAATCATCTTCAGAAATGATTACATCTTGCGCGACATCGACCAGTCGTCGCGTGAGATAACCGGCATCCGCTGTTTTCAACGCGGTATCGGCCAAACCTTTGCGGGCACCGTGAGTCGAAATAAAGTACTCGAGCACCGAAAGACCTTCACGGAAATTCGCTGTAATCGGGTTTTCAATGATTTCACCCATTTGGCCAGTCATCTTCTTTTGCGGCTTTGCCATCAAACCACGCATACCTGCGAGCTGACGAATCTGTTCTTTCGAACCGCGGGCACCTGAATCAGCCATCATGAAAATCGGGTTGAATCCCTTGCGATCGTGGGAAAGACGCTCAAACATCTTTTCGGCAACATCGCTGGTGGTGTGCGTCCAGATATCGATAATCTTATTGTAGCGCTCGCCATCGGTAATAATGCCGCTTTCGTACTGATTCTGAATGGTTTCAACTTTATTTGTTGCTGCTTCCAGCAACGCAGGCTTCTCATCCGGGACGATCACATCGCCGACACCGACTGTTGCGCCAGAGCGCATTGCAGTTTCGAAGCCCAATTTTTTCATTTTGTCAAGAAAAACAGCACATTCGTAGTTGCCGAAACGCTGGATCACTTCGGATACGAGCTCCTCGAGGCGGCGTTTGGTCAACAACTCATTAACGTATTTGAAACCTTTTGGGAGAATCGCGTTGAGCAAGATGCGTCCAATGGTGGTTTCGAGAAACTCTTTCTCACCTGTCCGAACTTTGATTGTGGCGTGCATGCCAATACGTTCATTATTATAGGCGATCAGCGCTTCTTCTTTGCTGTAAAACATCTTGTTTTCGCCAAGATCGCCACTTTTGCGTTTGGTCAGGTAGTAGAGACCGAGCACGATATCCTGGCTTGGAATCGCGATTGGCCGTCCATTCGCAGGCGATAAAATGTTGTGGCTCGACAGCATGAGCATGCGTGTTTCAATTTGCGCATAATAAGAGAGCGGCACATGCACAGCCATCTGATCACCGTCAAAGTCCGCGTTAAACGCCGCGCAAACCAACGGGTGAATCTGGATCGCCTTACCACCGACCAATACTGGCTGGAATGCCTGTATACCCAATCTGTGAAGCGTTGGCGCGCGGTTGAGCATGACAGGATGGTCTTCGATAATATCTTCAAGCAAGTCCCATACTTCTGGACTGCGCTTATCTACCATTTTTTTGGCGCTTTTCACAGTCTTCACATAGCCGTTTGCAACCAGCCGTCGAATAACGAACGGTTTAAACAGTTCGAGAGCCATGTCTTTTGGCAGACCACACTCATGCAGCTTCAATTCCGGACCAACGACGATCACCGAGCGGCCGGAATAGTCGATACGCTTGCCGAGCAGGTTCTGACGAAAACGTCCCTGCTTGCCGCGCAGCATATCCGACAAAGATTTGAGCGGACGATTGCCATCGCCGCGCACGGCAGCTGCCTTCCGACCATTATCGAAGAGAGCATCGACAGCTTCTTGAAGCATACGCTTTTCGTTACGCAAGATGACTTCAGGGGCCTTAATCTCCATCAGCTTTTTCAAGCGGTTGTTGCGAATAATCACGCGACGATAGAGATCATTCAAATCAGAAGTCGCAAACCGGCCACCCTCCAGAGGTACCAGAGGTCGCAACTCAGGCGGAATAACCGGAATCACCGACATCACCATCCACTCGGGGCGATTGTCGCTTTTCTTGAAAGCTTCGATTACTTTCAAGCGCTTCAACGCATCATTCTTGCGCTGAAAGGATGTTTCGGTGCGTGCTACAACGCGCAGTTCTTTCGATAATGCTTCAACATCGGTGCGTTTCAGCAACTCGAGAATTGCTTCACCACCGATCTTCGCTTCAAATTGCTCTTCGTCATTATCTGCGTCATCGATTTCTTCATTGGCTTCCTGCTGACTCATGATTTCAAAGTAATCATCTTCCGTCAGCAAATCACCTCGCTGTAATCCACTGTTACCAGGAGAGGTAACAACATATGATTCATAGTAGGTGATACGCTCGAGATCTTTTGGGCTAATGCCAAGAATGTATCCGATTTTGGATGGCAACGATTTCCAATACCAAATGTGCACGATCGGCACAGCTAGGCTGATGTGCCCCATCCGTTCACGCCGAACACTCTTGGTCGTGACTTCAACGCCGCAACGATCGCAGACGATACCTTTGTAGCGGATCCGCTTGTACTTGCCGCAATGGCATTCCCAATCGCGGACCGGGCCAAAGATTTTTTCACAAAAAAGCCCATCTTTTTCGGGTTTGAAGCTGCGATAATTGATCGTCTCCGGCTTGGTGACTTCACCATGAGACCGTTCAAGGATCTTATCGGGTGAAGAGAGTTTAATGCCGATTGCAACGATATTTCGCCTGAAAAGGGGTTCCTTTTTTCCGAAAAAATTCAAGGTCTCACCTCTGCTATTATTGATATCGCGTGACGTTCATGTCAGCAAAAATTGATTTATTAGAGAAAAAATTGGCGCCAGCAGGCTCTTGCTTTGCTTTTAGCTCAGCAAGCTACCGTTTTCTTCGATCAGCTCAACGTCGAGTCCGAGGCCTTGCAGCTCACGGATCAATACGTTGAAGGACTCCGGCAAACCGGGCTCGGGAAGGTTATCACCTTTCACAATCGATTCATAGACTTTGCTACGACCCCGGACATCATCCGATTTCACTGTCAAGATTTCCTGCAGGGTATGGGCTGCGCCGTAGGCTTCCAGCGCCCAGACTTCCATCTCGCCGAAACGCTGACCACCAAACTGGGCCTTTCCACCAAGTGGCTGCTGCGTAATCAGCGAGTATGGGCCAATCGAGCGAGCATGAATTTTATCCTCAACCAAATGCGACAGTTTGAGGATATAGATTTGCCCAACCGTCACTTCAGAGTCGATCTTAATGCCTGTCAAGCCATCAAACAAGACCGTTTTGCCACTTGTTGGCAATCCGGCTTTCTCCATTTCTTCAGCAATTTGGGTGTGCGATGCACCATCAAATACCGGTGTCGCGTATTTGATGCCGAGCATGCCAGCCGCCCATCCGAGATTGGTCTCAAGAATCTGTCCCAAGTTCATACGAGATGGAACACCAAGTGGATTGAGAACGATGTCGACCGGCGTGCCGTCAGCCATATAAGGCATATCTTCGGCCGGGACAATTTTAGCAACCACGCCTTTATTTCCATGCCGTCCGGCCATTTTATCGCCAACCATCAGCTTGCGCTTTTTCGCGACATAGACTTTCGCCAACTGAACGATACCCGGAGGAAGTTCATCGCCTACCACAATTTTCAAGCGTTGGCGTTCAAACTCTTCGTCGATCGACTCCAGCCGTCTTTTATAGGCTGAGATGATCTTCTTCGCCAATGCATTCGACTCTTCATCGCCTGTCAAACCTTCGCTCAAATCGAGCTCATCAAAATTCAACTCGGCAATTTTATCCTGGCTCAATTCAGTCTGTGCACGAACAATCGTTTTTCCACTATGCAATTCGCGAATCGTTGTTGATGGCACACCTTCAAGCGCGACGGCCAGGTTTCGATTCAGGATTTCGCGAGCGCGCTTTCTCTCGTCAGCCAGCCACTCATCGAGGGTATCGAGCTCTTTTTTGTCCTGGCGCTTGGTTTTGGCGTCTTTCTTTTTTCTGGAGAAAAGCTTTGTATCGATCACAATACCATTCAATCCCGGGGGCGCTTTCAAGCTGGCATCTTTCACATCACCAGCTTTTTCGCCAAAAATAGCTTTTAGCAACTTTTCTTCCGGTGTTGGATCGGTCTCACCTTTCGGTGTGACCTTGCCAACCAAAATATCGCCAGGGGAAACTTCTGCGCCAACGCGGATGATACCATTTTCATCCAGATCTTTGGTCGCTTCTTCGCTGACATTCGGGATTTCGCAAGTCAACTCTTCTTCGCCACGCTTGGTATCGCGCACCTGCAATTCAAAAACTTCGATATGAATAGACGTGTAAACATCTTCCTTTACGACTCGCTCAGAAATAACGATCGCATCTTCGAAGTTATAACCACGCCAGGGCATGAATGCGACCAGCACATTTCGCCCAAGCGCGAGTTCGCCACCCTGAGTCGCACAGCCATCCGCCAGCACATCGCCCTTTTTCACGGCCTGGCCTGGCTTTACAACCGGCTTTTGGTTGATGCACGTATCCTGATTCGAGCGCATGAATTTGCTGGTGACGTAGCGATAGTAGCCGTCATCTTCAAAATTTGTGAGTTGTACAGGATTGCTTCGCGAAAGTTCTTCGTTACGATCTTGTCGAATCACAATCTCGTTGGCAGACACACGATCGACAACGCCATCAACGTCGGAAACGATCAATGCGCGTGAATCCCGCGCCACCTTGGACTCCATGCCGGTACCAACCATGGGCGAATCCGGGCGAAGCAATGGCACGCCCTGGCGCTGCATGTTTGAGCCCATCAGTGCCCGGTTGGCATCGTCGTGCTCAAGAAACGGGATGAGCGCTGCCGCTGCCGACACAATTTGGTTGGGCGAAACATCGATGTAGTGCAATTCTTCAGGTCCGACGACAGGGAAATCGCCTTTATATCGCGATTTTACACGATCGTACAGGAACTTGCCCTTTTTATCCAATGGGGCATTGGCCTGTGCAATGACGTAGTTGTCTTCATCATCAGCAGTCAAATATTCGATTCGATCTTCAACACGACTATCTGTAACAGGCCGATAAGGCGTTTCGATAAACCCAAAATCGTTGATTCGCGCATACGTTGTCAATGATGAGATCAAACCGATGTTTGGACCTTCCGGCGTTTCAATCGGGCACAGACGGCCGTAATGTGTATAGTGCACATCACGCACTTCGAAGCCTGCTCGTTCACGCGTCAGACCACCTGGTCCGAGCGCAGAAAGGCGGCGTTTGTGGGTCAACTCAGCGAGTGGATTTGTTTGATCCATGAACTGAGACAACTGACTGGTTCCGAAGAACGTGTTAATAACAGAGAGAATCGTTCTTGCATTCACCAAATCCTGAGGGGTAAGCTTCTCGCTATCCCGCAAGTTCATCCGCACTTTGATCGTTCGCGCCATTCGGGATAAGCCGACGCTCATTTGAGCGGCAAGCTGTTCGCCGACGGTACGAATTCTGCGATTGCCCAAATGATCGATATCATCGCTGGAACGCTTGCCGTTCCGCATCTCAACCAGATGGTTAATAATTTCGATAATATCTTCGCGGGTCAAAACCGGATTGCTGACGTCTGCATCGACACTGAGTTTTTTGTTCAACCGGTAGCGGCCTACCTCGCCGAGATCATAGCGCTTCGGATTAAAGAACATTCGCTCCAGAAAGGCTCTGGCAGTTTCAACATCCGGGGATTCGCCGGAGCGCAGGTGACGATAGATCGTCTCAAGCGCTTCCGCTTCGGTGGAAGTTGGATCTTTGCGCAATGTATTGCTGATCAGTTCAGGTCCCTGGGTCGCGTCATGCTGCAAAATCGTGAGCTTTTTAATACTCGACTGGCCTAACTTTTCGAGCGTTTCCTCGGTAATCTCAGCGCCTTTTTCGATGATCAGTTCACCGGTATCGAGATCGATCACATCATTGATCACAACCCGCCCGATATGCTTTTTAGCCTGCAGAGAAGAAACTTTCACTTCTTCCACCAAACCAAAAAGCTCAAGGATATCGCGATCAGTTGAATTGCCGAGTGCGCGGATCAACATCGTTACCGGAAATTTCTTGCGGCGATCGATGTAAACATACAGCACATCGTTGATGTCTGTTGTGAATTCGATCCACGAACCACGCAGCGGGATGATGCGGGCGGAGAAAATCTTGGTGCCGTTCGGGTGCAATGTTTCGTCAAAGAAAACACCTGGCGAGCGGTGCAACTGACTGACGATGATTCGCTCGGCCCCGTTGATGACAAACGTACCACGATTGGTCATGTAGGGAATGTTGCCGAGATAAACCACCTGCTCGGTTGTCTCGCCGTATTCGTTCTCAGAGCCCATTTCATCTTTAACAGAAAGCCGCAGCTTCGCTTTCAGGGGCGCAGAATATGTAATCCCACGTTCCTGGCATTCCGCTACGCTCGTTTTTGGACGCTCGATATAGTATTCGATAAATTCCAAAAGGAAATTTTCGCGACTGTCCACAATCGGAAAGACGCTTGTAAATACAGATTGCAGCCCCAGGTTTTTCCGATCTTCCGGCAAAACATTGGTCTGCAAAAATTCATCGAATGACCTCAATTGAACATCGAGGAGATCTGGCAAATCTATCGCTGATGAAAGCTTTGAAAATGAGTGTCTTTGTGCTATTGCACCATTGAGGGACATCAATATACCACCCTATGGATTGGTTATGAATGTAATCGTCCTTATTTGACTTCGACAGTCGCGCCAACTTCTTCGAGTTTTGCTTTGATATCGTTGGCTTCGTCCTTGGAGACGCCTTCTTTGACTGGCTTTGGAGCTGAATCAACCAGTTCTTTGGCTTCTTTCAGTCCAAGGCTGGTGATGGTCCGAACGACCTTGATCACCTGGATCTTCTGCGCACCCGCGCCAGCCAGAACCACGTCGAATTCGGTCTGTTCTTCTTCTGCTGCAGCTCCGGCTGCGCCAGCGCCGGCGGCAACACCTGCGGCAGCAACAACTGGTGCTGCTGCACTCACACCAAACTTTTCTTCGAGAGCTTTGACGAGTTCGTTCAGCTCTTTCACGGACATATTTTCAATCATCTCGATGATTGTGTCAAGTTGACCTTCTTTCTTGGCCACGTGAAATCCTCCTTAAAAAGATAAGAGATTGAATGAATATTGACTATTTTCTATTGATCGATACACCAATATTCTCGAGAAAGAATTATTGATCGTCTTTTTTATCTGCAACGGCATTCAAAGCATAAAGCAGTTTTCTCTGAATACCGGAGAGAGTCATTACCAATCCCGTGATCGGTGCGTTCAGGCTGCCAACAACTTTGGCCAGCAACTCTTCACGCGAGGCCCATTTTGCGATGTCTTCGGCCTCACTGCCGGGGTAGACATCATCTTCAATCAAACAGGCCTTAACGTCCGGCTTTGGATGGGTTTTCTTGAAATCCATCAAAACACGCGCCGGACTTGCAGGATCCTCATAGCTGATTGCGACGGCGATCGGGCCTTCCAGATATGGAAGAATACCATCTTTGCCAGCATCTTTTGCACCCAGGCGAGCCAGGGTGTTTTTTACAACGAAGTATTCCGTTTGATTTTCACGGAATTTTTTGCGGAGCTCCGAGATGTCAGCTACAGATAAGCCGCTATAGTCTGTCAGAAAGACACTTTTTGCATTACTGAGCTTTTCAGAAAACGCACTGACAGCAGAAATTTTCTCGGGACGATATTCTCTTGTTTGTTCCATTTGTATACGCCTCTGTTCGCCTCTAACTTTCGGTTGATAAGCTATTTCTATCTACAGGCACACCAGGCCCCATCGTGCTGCTTAGTGTAATCGTGCGGATATATTGTCCTTTTGCCGCTGGTGGCCGCAGGCGATTCACAGTGTCCATAAATGCTTTTGCATTCTCTTTAATTTTGGTTTCGTCGAATGATGCCTTGCCAATCGATGCATGCAAGATACCGTACCGATCGACACGAAACTCGATCTTGCCAGCCTTCACATCCTTGACAGCATTTGCGACATCCATCGTGACAGTACCGGCTTTCGGATTCGGCATCAGGCCACGCGGGCCGAGAAGCTTTCCGAGTTTACCGACTTCACTCATCGTATCGGGTGTCGCCACAACAACATCGAAGTCGAACCAGCCTTCCTTGATTTTCGTGATCAAATCGTCAAACCCCACATAGTCTGCGCCGGCTTTTTCGGCTTCTGTCGCTTTGCCGCCCTTGGCAAGCACGAGTACTCGCACGTCTTTACCAGTACCATGTGGCAGCGCAACTGTTCCACGAACAACCTGATCAGCGTGACGGGGATCGACGCCAAGCAGAACAGCGATGTCGATCGTTTCGTCAAATTTAGCATTGGCGGTTTTCTTCACACACCCAATAGCGTCATCAAGACTGTATTCGACGCCGGGTTCGATCACGGCGAGATTATTTTTATACCTTTTGCTATGTTTCATCTTTCGCTTCCGGTTATATTTTCAATTCGAAAAATACTAGTCCTCAACGACAATACCCATGCTGCGGGCAGTCCCGGCAATCATCTTCATGGCAGCTTCAACATCATACGCATTCAAATCTTCCATTTTGGTCTGCGCAATCTCGCGAAGCTGATCGGAAGTGACTTTTGCAACTTTGTTCCGATTCGGCTCACCCGATCCCTTTTCAATCCCGATCGTCTTGAGCAACAAGACGGCAGCAGGTGGAGTCTTGGTGATGAAGGTGAAAGAGCGGTCCGCGTACACCGTGATCACGACCGGAATAATGTATCCGGCTTTGTCTTGCGTTTTTGCATTAAACGCCTTGCAGAATTCCATGATATTGACGCCATGCTGCCCCAAAGCCGGGCCGACTGGCGGCGACGGATTTGCCTGACCAGCAGGAATCTGCAATTTTATCAAACCAACTACTTTTTTTGCCATGTCAACTCCAAAAATGAAAGCTTATTTTTCGGGCACAACCTGCAAGAAATCCAATTCAACGGGTGTTGAGCGCCCAAAAATGCTAACGCGAACTTTTACTTTTTTCTTTTCTTCATTGATCTCTTCGACAAATCCGGAAAAATCAGTGAAAGGCCCATCGATAACCAAAATCGGATCTCCGAGTTTAAACGGAATATCGAGCACTTCACTCTCTTCTCCTTCCTGAACCTTGCCGAGGATGCGATCCACTTCATCCTGACGCAACGGCTGCGGCTCGTTTTTCGGGCCGACAAAACTGGTAATACCTGGCGTATTCAAAATCAAGTGGCGCGTCTCTTTATCCAACACCATCTCAACAAGCATATAACCAGGAAAGAACACCTTGTTGCGGGTGCGCTTTTTGCCATCGCGCATCTCAGTGACTTGCTCAGACGGGATCAATATCTGAAAAAGCTTCTCCGAGATCCCGGCGATATCCGCTTCGTTCTCTAACTGAGATTTCACTTTGCGTTCATGCCCGGACAGGACATGCACTGCATACCATTTTTTTTCAGGATTTTCCGACAATGCAACTTCCTGCATTTTCGATGATTGTTAATATATTAGTTTTATAACCTGCGACAAGATCTGATCGATGCCAAAAATGTAGATCGCAAAAGCCAGCGAGAGAATAATGACAATCTTGGTACTGCCCTTCAGCTCGTCAACCGTCGGCCAACTCACCTTCGACATCTCCACCTTGACTTCGGTCAGAAACTTGGAGGCCTTGTTCACAATCGCCATCTTACAAATCAGCCTTTCCCTTGAACGGTTATCCCGCTTGTCGATAAACTTGCAGGCCTGGAGGGACTCGAACCCCCAACTTCCGGTTTTGGAGACCGGCGCTCTACCAATTGAACTACAGGCCTACTCACAATTCGCCATTACCCAAAACACAAACAGCCCGTTTCGGGCAATAGAACGGAGCTCACGACCGGATTTGAACCGGTGACCTCTTCCTTACCAAGGAAGTGCTCTACCTGCTGAGCTACGTGAGCTAAAAACCGAGTTTGTGCTCCTACACGCTATCAAGCGCACGCAAAACCCAACACACCTTGTGCATTTTCGAGCGGGAGACGGGACTCGAACCCGCGACCAACAGCTTGGAAGGCTGTGACTCTACCAACTGAGTTACTCCCGCCTATCAAAGCTCATTTTTACATTCAAACACATCTTGACACAGACGCACGGCAAAGACTCGACATCTTGCAGAAGAATACATTACTGGAATTACGAAAAGACAAACAAGATAGCTATCCCGGCCTATCAAAGGCCATCAATATAAGGAAGGAAACCTTGAGGTAGAATATATCCAGTCGGAATTATTCACCGAAACGCATCTATGTACCTAACTCAACCTCGCTGACAAAGTGCTTGAATCGTTGTGGGGAGGGGAGGATTCGAACCTCCGAAGGCGTTCGCCAACAGATTTACAGTCTGCCCCATTTGGCCACTCTGGAACCTCCCCAAACAGGTGAGCCACCAGCAGGAATCGAACCCGCGACATCCTCATTACAAGTGAGGCGCTCTACCATCTGAGCTATGGTGGCCTGTTTGGAAAATTTTATCTTTAATTTAAAGAACAGCCCTGTAATATAGAAAAATAAAATCGTTTGTCAAGCTATTTTTCAGGCAATAACATTTTACTTGCTTTTGGCTTTTTACGTATTCAGTTCTGCTAATCTCAGCTTGGCAACACTGCTTACCGAACTGTCTGGATACTTCTCGAGCAGCAATTTCAGAACACGTACCGCATTGTTGTTATCGTTTGCCAGATTATAGCACCGTGCCGATGACAACAGCAAATCGGGCGCTTTAAATGAATCCGCATTCGACTTGCCTGCGTCCTCGTATGCTTTCGCTGCTTTCTCATACTCACCCTTCTGATCAAAGCAACTCGCCAATCCGGCTTTCGCGGCCAACAACAGCAGCGCATCATCATAATCATCGATATATTTCTGAAAGTACTGTTCAGCTTCATCATAGCGTTGCAGCGCGAGAAAAGATTTGGCCAGCAAGATCGTACCTTGTCCACCGGAAAGTGTGCCGCTGTACTTCGAAGTCAGCGGTCCCAGCACCTGCGTCGCTTCCTGGTATTGTGCGCGCTCGTAGGCTGTTTTGCCCTTCGCCAGTTCCACCGAAGCTTCTTGTTCTTTGTTCAAACTGACAGATCGCGAATACGCGCTGATCGCAACAATAGCGATGACCGCAATAATAGCATAAATGATCGGCTTTTGGTATTTCGTGATCGCATCGACAGCCTGGAAATAGTACGTGACGAATTTATCTTGCTTGATTTCTTTATGTGTACCTAACTTTTTTTTGGGCTGAAGCATGTTCGTAACCTTCGCTAAACGGACTTTTAAATGGATTGATTTGCCAATACAAAAGGCTTGGAAGTTAGCTTTTTCAAAGTAAGAAAGCAAGTACTTTATTTCAGCGACGATATCAACACAAATACCCAGCTACCTCAATTATTGCAGGCCGGAATTTCATTGCACGATTCGCTCGAAAACAGCGATTGTATACGGCGACATGTTTACTTCGAACACACCATCTTCGCCGTTGAGTTGAGTGCGGGAGACCAAATTGCGCAATTCTGTGGCTGATAGCGCGAAATCCCGCAAATCGAGATCAATGCGCTGCTCTACAGCACGATTGTTCAGCACCACAAACAACTCACTTTTCTCATATGAACGCCGGAATCCAATGATAGCGCGATCCGAGTCCACCAAAAAATAATCAATCCGTCCTAAAGATAGAGCCGGATTTTGCTTCCGCAACCGGATCATGTGCTGATACCATGCAAAAAGTGTTTCATCAAAAGCAACGGCATCTGCCGGCCGCGGTCGCCCATAAGGGTGCATCTTTTCGGCATCGTACTGCATATCCCGCCAAACCATAGGCTTGCGGCAATCAGGATCGTCGCCTCCCCACATGCCCGCTTCGTCGCCATAGTAGATCATCGGAGCGCCAGGCAAAGCCATTTGCAATCCGACGATCATTTTCTGCTTTTCACGTTCGATTGCATTGGGCTTGCGAACATCGTAGTTATTGCCGGGCTCCGGCCGCGCATCATGGTCGTACCAGCGATCCGGATTCACGATCTGCGAGGCCAGCCGATCAACATCATGGCTATCCATTAAATTTTGCAGAACGGCAAAGTTTTCAGGGTGATAATCCCGTTGCACAGCTTGCAATTTCTCGACAAATTCAGTTGCTGAAATCTGTGTTTTATCGTCGATGACAAATTGCTTGATCGCAGCGGCGAACCGATAGTTCATCACGGCGTCAAAGGCGTCTCCGGCCAGCCAGGGCGCTGCATCGAACATTTTGTTTTGTCGCCAATCTTCCCACCACACTTCACCGGTGATGTACGCATCCGGATTGATTGTTTTTACCCAGCTTCGGAACTCGCGCCAAAAATTCAATTTCACCATTTCGGCTACATCAAGCCGCCAGCCGTCGATGCCATCGATCGGATCGCCATCGCCATTCGGATCCATCCAGCGCCGCACGATGGCATGAACATGCTCGCGGATGCCGCCCACCAGGCCATTTTCATCTTCACGGATTTCCGGCAGCGAGCGCACGCCATACCAGCCGGCATAATCGAATTCGACTGTATCCGCGGTTGCCGGATCGTCCCAGCTATTGATGATGAACCAATCTTTATAGACTGATGCTTGCTGCTTTTTAATCACATCTTCAAACGCCCAAAAGGTATTTCCGACATGATTGAAAACGCCATCGATGATGACCTTGATGCCGCGGGCATGACACTCATCGAGCAGTTTTAAAAACAGCCGGTCCGCGGCTGTCCACTGCCAGGTCGTCGGATCGGCTGGATTTTCTTTGGCCCAAATCGCACGGTCACCTTCCGGATCCGGGCCAAAGTTGTTGTCGATATGGTGATACATGGCAGCGTCATATTTATGCAATGATGGCGACTCGAACAGTGGATTGAAATAGATCGCAGTGATACCGAACTCCTGCAAGTAATCCAACTTGTCAAGCACGCCCTGCAGATCGCCGCCGTAGCGACGCAGGCCGTTTTCCCAGTAGAAATCGCGTCCGGTGTTCTTTTCCCACGGCTGCAATTTATACCAGTCTGAAGTCCAGGGTTGGATCTGCCACGCTTTGGGTTCAAAAAACGGCCAGCCTCCGGAAATATCTTGTACGGTCGGGTCGTTGCCGGTATCACCATTGCGAAAACGCTCGGGAAAGATTTGATACCACACGGCTTCCTTCGCCCATGCAGGTACACGATCCGCTGTCGGTGATGCGCTCTTTTCACACGCCAGCAGGCTCAAACACAGAAATATCGAAGCAACTGATTTTATCATTGTCCAATCCTCGCCATTATTGTAACTGTCTCAGCAGATCACCCGCACCCGGATAGCTCGGCGCCCGCTGTAACAGTTGTTCAGTAAGCGCTTTGGCTTTTTCGGTTTCACCAGACAGCGCGTATGCTCCGCATAGATTGTACATGGTCTGCAAATCATCCGGCTCCAGCTCGAAGGCTCGTTGCAAATGATCGGTCGCGATTTTGGCTTGGCCATCCTTCAGGGCCAAAATGCCGAGCCACTTGCGCGCCAATGCAGTTTCTTCGATTTCCAGCGTCTTGGGCAGCAAAGCCAGAAGTTCGTTAAAATTTTGCTGCTGCAAATAGATGCGGATCAAAAAGACATAGGGCGAAATATTGATCGGCATGTAGCGGATCAATGCCTTGTATTCCGCTGCAGCTTTGTCGAGCTCTCCCCTTTGCTGATAGTAATCCGCCATCTGCACGTGCGCGCGTTCCCAGGTGATATCGTTTTTCCACATGGACAACGCGGTCTGCTCTAAAAAATTGCCCGGCACGAAATCGGCGGCACGGTTCGGTGCATTTTTCGGCTGAAATGGCCACCCGCCGAGCAACACTTCAATACGAATGTCGATGACCTTTTCATCAATCGGTGTGACACCGGTGTCTTGCCAGTACACACTATCCGCATGCATGGACCGAGCATCCCAGTTTTCTGCAATAAAATGGTTCTCGCGCATCGCTTCGCTGAAGGCTTTGGCCATCAAAAAATAGCCCCGCAAATTGGGATGCAAATGCTCGAGCATCAAATCCTTGCCAATCAAACCATTCGGTGAGGCGGCTTCAAAGGCTTGTTGCAGCGGCACCACTGCAGAGCCGGTTTCCGCACCCAGAAGCCGGATGGCTTCATTAAAATCTTCACTTGCCCGAAAACGCAAGCCATCCAGATCTTTTGCACGGTAGAATTGTGCCTTTGCCTGCTCATACGCTCCGAGTTTTTCCAGACATTGCGCCATGCGGAAATGCACAATCGCCGGCGTGCTGTCCAACACAGCCACTTGCCGGTAGCTCGCTAATGCCCTTGCAAACTGCCCGGCTGCCTGCAGCCTCACAGCTTCATCAAATCCGGTTTGCCATTCCACTTTATCGGTGGCTGCATCAAAAAGCGATACAAAAGGTTTCTGGTCGCGCACATTGCTCACCAATTCGCTGAGGAGAACCGGCACATCCTGTTTAGCGGCAAGGGCAATCAAGTCGCGCAAGTTGGCACTGAAATTTTGTTGTGCACGTTCATAGCTCTCGCCGCGCCAGGCGATTTCCTGTTCGCCTACCATACGTTCCATCAGCGTGCGATCTGCCGCGACTTCGCTGTTGCTGGGCTTTCCCACCCAGCCGGCAATTTTCAACACAATATCGCGCAAAAGCTGAAAAGCGCGAAACGCCTGCAGCCGGAGATAGCCGTTGATCAGGCCACGGAACTGGCCAAGCGACTCCGATGAACCGATACCGAGTGCACCGTAAAATTCGTTATGGCCGGCATAGATCAGCAACGCGTCCGGCTGCCATGGCATAATTTCATCCGCCAAATCCAACAAGGTGTAGGAATTAACTGCCGGCATGGCCAGATTGATCATCTCGATTTTTCTATCCGGAAAGGCATCCTGCAGACGCGGCAACAACATCTTGGAGAATGCACCATTATAAAGGTAGGGATAACCGGCAGCAGATGAGCCACCCAGCACAAATATGCGGTAGCCATTCTCGGGCTTTTGCTTTAAAAACACATCGTAGGAAATGGCCGGCGTGACAGATTGGCTCGGAAAATAGCGCGTACCAATATTGCGGTTCACGATCATGTAGCGGGAATCGAAATCGGCAGACAAAAACAACGCGCGCGGGCCGCCGTACTGCACTGCGCGCAACGCCAATTCAGTTGCGCCAAGCAATACGATCGGCAAAGCAATCATCAGCAAGGTAAAAACAAGCCTTTTGCTTGAAGAGAGCTTGGGGTTGATCTCTGCAATATATTCACGCACCAGATTTGTCGGTGCGCTCAGGCTTGCAGCAAGTTGCTCGGCAGACTCCTGCTCCTGCCGTTTTCGGATCGCTTGTTTTTGCTTGTCTGTGAGCGCTTCAGCCGGTTGTTTGGAATTTTGTTTCATGGACTAAAATACAAAAGCGCAATGCACACAACCGCACACATTGCGCCCTGCTCCCTCCTCCGGATATTCTATTTCATCACAATCATTTTGCGCGATTTGACAACAGAACCAGCCATCATTCTAATCAGATAAGCACCACTGCCGACTTTTCGTCCGTTGTTATCATCGCCATGCCACATCACTGAGTAATTGCCCGGCGTCAATGCATGGTCCAGCACGGACTTGACCAGCCTGCCGGTCAGGTCAAAGACGGCTAATTGTACATTTTGTATGCGCTGCCCACCAACCTGAAAACGGATCGTCGTGCTGGGATTGAATGGATTGGGATAATTGGCGTAGAGTTCCAGCTGGGTCGGCAAAATATTTCCAGCTAATTGCTGCACCGATGTCACCATGCCGACACCTTCGGTTACCATAATTTTTTGATTGGTCGGAATATCGGTATACTTTTCAACCAGTCCGCTCGGCCAACGTATTGTGAGCGTATCCACTTGCGTTGCGCTACCGAGCCCGATGTGCTGACGACGGCTGTTTTGAGACACGAAGCCGCCACCGGCATTGACTTCGCGATAGCACTGCTTGCCGTGAATATCCAGCTTGATGTGCGCGCCGATTGCGTCACGGTTGCTGGTAGTACCGACCAGTTGCACTTGCAGCCAATTGGCTGGTCCGCCCTGATTCAAATAAAGTTCGTCTGGCTGGCGATCATTGCAGACAAACAAATCGAGCTGGCCATCGTTATTGATGTCAGCGTATGCTGTTCCATAACTCGGCGCCATGCTGTTGGTGCCTTCGCTGTTTTGCGGTACTGCAAACGAGCCATTGCCAGCGTTGTGGTACAGTACATTCGGCATGCGCGGAGAAAAATCGCTTTGGTTGGCGACATACAAATCGATGAAACCATCGTTATCATAGTCGAGCCAAGTCAATCCCCACCCCATTCCGGGATCATTGGCGAATTCATCCGCGAGCTCCATGCGCCAAAAGCGGCCAGAGCCTTCGTTTCTATAAAGCAGATTTTGCCCGAGTACAGTAAAATAAGCGTCGAAATGCCCATCGTTGTTATAATCGCCAAAGCTGACTCCCATGCCAAGCGGCGCGTATTTGATATTGACTGCACTGGCAACATCCTTGAATTTGCCTGTGCCATCGTTTTGATACAGCACATTGCCTGCGTCACCATCGTGGACGAGCAGCAAATCCTGATCGCCATCGTTGTCAAAATCGCAAAAGGTCACGCCCATCGCATAGCCGCGATCCAGAGCATCCGCGTGGCGGATGATATCGGTAAATGTCATATCACCATTGTTGCGATAGAGTAGATTTTCGCTATTAAAATTGGCGATATAGATATCGAGAAAACCATCATTATCCACATCGGCCACTGCGGCTGCGACACCTGCGCTGGCCTTTGCAACGCCAGCTTTCAGGCTGATATTCGTAAATGTTTCGTCACCATGGTTGATGTATAAGTGGTTGCCGCGGCTGAAACTAATCACAAAAAGATCCTGATCGCCGTCGTTATCAAAATCGGCCCACAAAGACATCGCCATATCGGTCAGGCCCCGTAATCCTGTTTCTTCAGTCACCTCGGTAAAGGTATTGTCGCCATTGTTTTTAAACAGCAGGCTCGCCACGCCGCGGCTTCTTGTCACAAAAATATCTTCATAGCCATCGTTGTTGTAATCGCCGAAGGCAACGCCATTGCTTTTGCCGCCGCTGGCAACACCGGCATTTTCAGCGATATTCACAAATCGATTCTGAGCGTGCACGATTGCAGGCACACTCCAAAGCATAATCAAACCTTGCAGTAAAAAGCGCAAAAACAACTGTTTTCCACGCATAGCAAATCTCCTCGCAAACCAACAAAAAAGCGCAATCCACGCCACATTCGGCATGGATTGCGCTGGAGCATCACTGCCTACTTCACCATAATCATCTTTTTGGTCTTTACAACATCGCCTGCTTTCAAGCGGTAGAAATAGACACCGCTGCCAACCAGACGACCGAGACCGTCGCGGCCGTTCCACTCCACTTTGTAGCGGCCTGCTTGGGAGAATTGTTTGTCGGTCAAAGTACGGATTTTCTGACCCACAATATTGAAAACCGCAATCTCAACCAGCCCCGGGCTCGAAATATCGAACTCGATCGTGGTCGAAGGATTGAATGGATTCGGGTAATTATCGTACAGTGCAAATCCGTCAGGAATATCCGCGCCTTCCACTTCTTCAACCAACGTCGTTGCAGAGAATGGCGGTTCCTCATTCACATGATCCGGGCCTGGAGAAGGATTCCAGGTATCCATCGGGAACGTGAATGTTCTTGGGAACGTGTTTTCCTGACCATTCACAGGCTGAATGTAGCGTGTACGATGGCGGCCTGTTGTCGACAAGCCATGGTCGTCACTTGTTGCTCCACCCTGAATTGCATACTGGAACAGGTATGGCGCAGGGCCAACCAGATCAAAAGTCAGGTTATAAATGCCATCACCATCCGAATCGTCATATTGCAAAGTGGAATCTGGGGCTTGCCACGGGCTGTCGCGCAAAATCGAAAACAACGGCGAACGGTTGTGGAAATAGACGTTATCCGTTGCTGGATCAAATGTTCCTCCGGACCCCATCGCTGGGTTCATATCAACGGACATGTTGACTGTAACGGTATCGCCCTCGGGAATCAAACCCGCTGCCGGGAAATCGCTCCAGAAACCCTGGCGGCCAACTTGATTGCCTGAAATAAATTCATGACGACGGTCGCCGCCACCGCGAGAGGCAGGCTCTTCCCAGCCCATTCCGGGGATGAAATGTCTGGTAAAGTTGTTGGCCATATAGGCGCTGTCCACAAATTCAATATAGAATTTGTAAGGTAACTGATCGCCGGTCAAACCGCTGTACGAAACCAGCAACTGGTGAATTTCACTCGGCGGTACGCGTGTCATCACGTATTCGCGCGCAGGATCATCCAGTGCGCCTTGCCAGTCTGTAAACGAGCCCAGAGTCCACATCACATCGCCGGCTGCCCGACGAAACACGCCGATATCTTCCAGCACAGCGGCATCGACCTGGAACAGGATGTTACCAGTGGCTGGTAAGCTGACGATTTCATCATCATCATAGTAAACGGCCGGCAGCGTGGTATCGCTGGTTGGGTGCGCCAGATAACGATTGCCACCGCTATTGTCGACGACATTGTCTTCCCAAACGTCACCGCCCGGGGAACGAATCAGGAATTTGTACAAATGGGTTGTGAAGCCAACCGACCCGCCGAGTTCAAAGGTGCCGGTGTAAATGCTGTCGCCATCGGCATCTCTCAGCGTGTCAGCAGGCAAATTTTGCCATTCATTGAACGTACCCGCAACTTCGACGATGTCGATTGCGGGATTGAAAACGTAGGTATCGCCAACTTCTGGCTCCTGCATTTTCACGCGCATGTCGACCTGAAAGGTGACCATGACAGCATTTTCAACCAGACCCGGATCGTCATTCCAGAAAACCGGATCGACAACCGTTGCCGTTGCCGGATGATCCAGTGTGCGATCGTTTGCAAGGCCTTCCCAAACATCGCCACTCGCTTTGCGCTGCAGATATTTGAAAAAATGCTTGGTTTCGCCTACCGTACCGCTCAACTCCCAGGTGCCGGTGTAAACGCTGTCGCCATCGCTGTCTTCGAGAAAAGCAGCCGGATCGTTTTGCCACTCATTAAAGCTACCGGCAATTTCGACCTGATCTGCTGCCGGATCGAAAGAAGATTTGCGAATTTGTATCGACATATCAAGCTGGAAGGTCACCATGACTGTGTTCGGGTAGCGCTGATTAAATTTAACAACTATCAGGGTTGTGTCAGCATCTGGGTGCGGCAGGGCGCGGTCGCTGGCTCCGACGCCAACATCACCTTCCCAGACATCGCCGTTGGCGGTGCGCTGCAGGAATTTGAAATTATGCACCGTGCTGCCCACCGTGCCGCTCAGCTCGAACGTGCCGGTATAAATGCTGTCACCATCGGCATCCTTCAAGGTGTCGGCTGGCGGGTTTTGCCATTCATTGAACGAACCGGCAACTTCAAGAAAGTCCGTGCCTGCCGGATCGAACGTTCCGCCGGTAATCTCTGCCCGCATGTCAACCTGGAAGGTGACATTGGCTGTCGTCTGTGCATTGACAGCACTGCTGAACAGGAAAACGAGCAGAGCTGCCATCGCAAACATGTAGCTCTTTTTCATGTACTTTTTCTCCTTCAAATAATAAAGTTTACGCTTCGTTCAGAAGCGTCCCACACAAGAGAAGCTTAAATGCTTTCACCTCCTTTCTTCGCTTTTTTAAAATCGCAAACTGAATGAAAATTTATGGACATTATCAAGATGCTCAAATTGTTCGAAAGCATAGTTGAGCGCCACATCAAAACCGCGCACGAATTTATAATGGAAGCCACCGCCGAAGGCGAACTTTTCTTCACGATCACTCAAAAAGATAGACTTGTATCCACCACGCAGAAAAACCGTTTCGTTAAAAAGCGCATATTCGAATCCGGCATTGGCATATTCGGAATTGTCATTTGGATGACCACCATCGACAGCGAGGGTGAGACGATTTTGCTCGGTGTTGAAGGCATCCCACGAAATGCCGATACGCAGCAGCAAAGGCAAGTCAAATTTTTCGGTGGCAAGATAAGAGTTAATGTTTGGATTGTTGCCCGAGAACTGCGGATCAATATCGCTTTGCACCAGCAGGTCGTCACCGGTCATCTGCATTTTATTGCCAAAATTGGAGATGCTGGCGCCGAGACGAATCCCTGCGAATGGCGTAGTAAACATCGTGCCGATATCAACGGCAATGCTACTGGCAGTCGTGTTACCGATTTTCTCGGTGATGTATTTGACATTGGCGCCGATGCCGAAACGGTCGGTGAGGTTGCGCGCATAAGCCACGCCTAAAGCATAGCTGCTCGCTGCAAAAGTTTCACCGGTGCCGTCAGGGAACTCCTCGGTGAGCACCTCAAATTCGCTCATCGTCATCGCGGTCAAGTTGATGCCAGCCACGCCGTCTGCGAAAGGAACCGCCATGGCCAAATAATCAAAGTTGATGTCGGCCAGCCACTCAGAGTGCTGAACAAACAGCTCATTGGTCGGCAATTTTGCCAGGCCACCGGGATTCCAATACATCGCGCTGGCATCATTGGCGATGGAGACATAGGCCCCGCCCATCCCCAGCGCTCGCGATCCGACCGGGATACTCAAAAATTTCGCCGCAGTCGTACCTGTTTTGGTGACATTCTGAGCAGCGGCTGCAGAGGCCAGCAGCAGGCTTACCGCTGCAAGGCTGATCGCTTTTTTCATTATGGAAGTCATGATTGCTTTCCCTTTTCAGGTAATTATTTATTTTCTCAACTGCACTTGGTGCAGGGAGTAAGCCTACTTCACGATCGCAAATTTTCCAACTTTTTCACCAATGCCAGGTGCATCGACGTGGTAAATATAAATACCATAGGAAACGCGCAGCTCGTCCTTGGTCAACAAATCCCAAACTGCCGTGCCGTTTTCAATCGGGCTGTTGTGCTCGATCACGTCCACGAGTTCGCCATTTACAGTAAAAATACGAATCGTACATTGGTTGGGGAGGTTGTTGAAATGTAGTTCCTGCGGTCCACGTCCGGAGTTAAATGGATTGCGCGGCTCCCAAATCGCCGCAACGCGATATGGATTGGGCACAACTTTAATATCGTCCAACACGGTGCCGGCAACTTGCGCGTCGACATAGCCCTCTTTTGCCGTAAACTGGAAAACGTCCTGTTCCAGAAATGGCTTGATCAAACGTAAAGTGAGTTCATCGCCGGACTGCGGATTTTCGAGTTGCTGTACGATATCCAGCGTCAGCAACCAGGTCGGCGCGAGTTGTCCCTGATCATTTTCTTCGAGAAAAATGACCCAGTCGGTATCCTTGGCGTCGGCATTAAAAAGGCCATCGTTGCCCGCCAGGTCCCAAAAGGCAAAAGCGATTTCCTTGTTTTCCACTGTGTTTTCAACCTTGAAGTTGACCGACTTGGCTTCCAGCAACGTACCGGGGAAGCCGGGTAAAATCTCCAGTTGAAATTGTGTCGAGGTATTGCTGCCTGGCTCGCCAATCGTGACGCGATAATCATTCGGTTTCGGGGTGCCTTTCATGAAGTTAAATGTGAAAACGCGCAGGTCGATTGCCCGCAAACCATCGCGATCCCACTTGGAATTCGCCCGATCGATGAAGACACGCGGCTCGTTGCGGAAAAACAGTTGAAAACCATCGATGATCGGCAATTGCTCGCCTGCTTTTGGCAACCTGGCGCGATCAATAATGGTCACCATATCACCGCTGTTGGTGACATCGAAGAGCGAGAAATTCTTGGTCGTCAGGGTATCATTTTCCGTCTCGGTTGCAGCCTTTTTGAGCGTATCTTCGAAAGTAATGCGATAGATGTGGCCTTCCTTGATGGCACGCTCGTCAATAATTTTATAGCTGATATCCGCAGTCGTGCTGCCTGTAATCAAATCGATGGAGCCCAGTGTCGGCTCAACATATCCCGCAGCCGGTGGATTCGGCGTCACTTCGACAACATTGGAGCCGGTGGTGACATTGTTGGTACCGGGTATCAGACTGATCGACATCGTCGATTCGGTCGGCGGAATCTCGCTGGGAATGCTGCCGTAATCGTAGGAAACCACTGCGTAGTAATATTTCTGACCGTTCAGGACTGTGGTGTCGGTCCAGGTTTGCACCAAACCGGTATCCTTGCCGAGGTCAAAAGCCGCACCATTGGTGGGTGCGGAGATCGGGTGCAATCCGCTCCACTCATCCACACGATCGAATTGTGCGATCGGAACCATAAAAACTTCCGTTCCGTACGCATCGGTAATGCGATCCGGATCCTGAAACGCCGGATCAGTTGAGCGATAAATGCGATAGCCTTCGAAATCAAACCCGGGCTGGCCCAGCCGTGACAGGAAGCGGTCGAACGATTCTTCAGCTCGCTTGTCCCAGTACAAAGTGACCTTGCCATCACCGGGCACAGCCGTGACCACTGGCGGTACCGGAGCTTGCGCAAATTGATAATCGGAGTCGTAGGTGAGCTGCGCACGATCTTTGTTGCTCAACGCATCAGCACGATTCTCGCCCAGCATCACAGCCATTGAAATGCGTTCGGTCTGTCCGGCTTTCAGCGGAAAAAAGCCGGATGACACAAACAGGTCGAAGTCACCCAGCACATCGACAATGTTGAAATCACCGGGCACCATCATATTGACCCAGAAATAGTCATCTGGGGTTTGACTGAAATTGATGGCACCGGCAGCCAGATACTGCACGTTGGTTAAACCGAGTTGATCCGATTCGGAAACGTCGGTTTTGTCGATGTTGGGCTCGCCGGGGAAGGGTGTGCCTGCACCTGAAGTCGGCATGGCGTCGCCGGTTCCGCGGTCTTTGCTTTCTGCATCGCCGTCGAGGCCGACATCATCCTGCAGTGGATCCCAATCGCCATCGTTATCGATGAAATCTTCCCGGCTCTCGTCGATCATCTCGTCGATGCCTTCGTCGATCATCTCATCAACGGCGCCATCGCCATCATTGTCAAGCCCGTCGCGATATTTTTTGCCGACATCTTCCGGGCCTTCATCGATCAGGCCGTTACCATTGTCGTCCTTGCCATTGTCGGCAATTTCGCCATTCAGCATGTCCTGACTGACAACAGGGCTGTTATCTTCACCATTTTCGTTATTATCGATGCCATCTGCAAAGCCTTTGCCGACATCTTCCGGGCCTTCATCATACAGGCCGTTGCCATTGTCATCGAAACCATTCTGCTCGATTTCGCCACTCAGCATCGCTTCCGTCACCAGCGGACTGTTTGCCTCGCCATCGCCATCGTTGTCGATGTGATCCCGGAAACCGACGCCAGCCTGGCCATTGAACGGCACGTGCGTCATGTTTTCGTCGATCAGGCCATTGCCATTGTTGTCGATCTGATCGGTCGGATCTTCGTCCACCAGCATTTGTTCATTGATAATCGGGCTGCCCTCTTCACCATCGCCGTCATTGTCGATGCCGTCGATCGCATTGCCGGGCGTTTCAAGAAATGCCGTTGCCGCCACGCCGACTTTATCAATACCGAATGCATTGTTGCCACGGCCATCGCGGTCCAGCGACCAGGCCACGTCCGTCAGCAGATCGAATTCCGGCGTGTCGTCACCGCTGTCGCCATCGCCGCCGACCAAATCTGCCAGCCACAGTGTAAAGGCGACTTTCTGATAATCGGTTGTGCCGTCATTTTTGATTTCGTGCAGCATGAAAACGACATCATTGATGAGAATCTGCGACCATTCCATTACGCGAACATCGACAATAAATCCGAGGCCCTTGCGGGTACGGTCGGTGCTATCCGGGAAAAAGTTGTAGCGACTATAAGAATCATCTGAGGCCCGGAAAAAGATTTCCTGATCGGCATTGAATTGGTTTTTGCCAAAAAAGCCGTTCCAGCTTCCTTCCCAACCCGGATCTTCGCTATCGCTCAGCTTGTCTGGCCAGAGCGTAGGCCAACTCGACGGATCATCGCTGATCGCAATTTTGCTGGAATTGGGATTCAAATACCCGGGAACCGGCTGCAGATTCCAGCTTTCGCCGCTGGGGCTGCTGCGATAGGTTGGCAAATCGACGACGTGAATGGTGTTGCCTTGTTCGTCAACGGTTTCAGCGCCCAAAAAGATGGAAGCCAGTGCCACATAGTGACGCTGGGTATTTTTGGGCCATTCGAACGGAAAGCCAACCACTTCCGGAGCGCCACCGCCAGTTCGGCCATAAAACGCGTAGTTGAAAATGGTTGTGCGCACCAAATTAGCATCAATATTGGTTTTGCGACGGAATCGCACATCACCGCGCTCATCACTTGGAATGTGATTGACTTGCGCGGAGACCTCAACAGCCACGAGCAGCACGCTCAGTGCGATGAGTATATTGGCAAACTTAAACCTGAGGGTCATCCTCTCACTCCTGCTAAAAGTGTTTGGTGACGCTGAATCGATTAAACTCAATCAGTCTATCTTCAGCGTCTTTAAAATTTGCATGCTCTGATACTTCACGTAATTTTTATCAGAGAACGTCTACCACAGCCACAGCGGTGCCGGCAATCAGAAGCCCAATTCGAGACCAATTTGTACTTCTCGCGGCTCGGAGAAATGGTCAGGACGTACGAAATAACCGAAGTCATGGGGTAAATCGATATCAAGGGTCTCATCCGCTTTGCCGGTGGTGCCAAAAACGCGCACTTCGTTGCGGCGATCGAATACATTGAAAATATTGAAGAAAGCTGTCGCCTTAAACATGCCCAGCTTTATGTCCTTGTACGCTTTAATATCGAACGAAAAGGTCGAGGGGCGGCGGCGGCTGTTCAGCAACAAAGTATTCGAAAGATTTTGCCCGAGGCGCGATGCAACCTGGATATTCGGCGTGTACGGCAAGCCACTACCGTAACGTCCAAGCAGGTTTACACCCCAGCCGGTTTTGCCGAAATTGAGAAACGCGTTGAAAGTGTGGCGTTGATCCCAATCCAGCGGTGTAATCTGCCGGGTTGGCTCATTGCCATTTTGCAAGCTGCTGAATTCAGCATTCGGATCGGAGTTCGTGCCTTCCGCAACCTGGAACGTGTAATTCATATTGAATGAAAAAATACCGTTGTGGCGACTGTTGACCGCGATGGTCAAACCGCGCACATTGGCGTAATCGCGGTTGGTGTAACTGACATACGAGATGCCGGCTATCGCGGTCGGCACCGGGATGCCGGTCGAAATCCAGTCACGGACATCGCGGTAGAAACCGGTGACGTCAATACCGATCAGATCGGTCAGCTGCTGCTGCAAGCCCAGTTCATACATCACGGTTTTCTGAGGTTCGAGGTCAGCATTGCCGTAAACACCCTGCAGCGGGGTGACTTTGTTGACTTTGAAGCCGGGTTGATTGTACAGATAGAGGAAAGACGGTACCTGCAGAAAATGGCCATAGGAAAAGTGAATCACGCCACGGTCGGTAATCGGATAGGCGATTCCGAAGCGCGGGCTGATGCGCGATTTTGCGGTTGCAGCGTTGTACCAAACCTGCTGGCGCTCATCCATACTGAGATTGTCGTTGGCGACTGTGAACGGATCGTAAATATTCGGATCGGATGGATCCGCCAGCAAATTACCTTTGGAGTTGAAATAATCGAAACGCAGGCCGGCGTTGATGATCACATTCTTGTATTCTATTTTGTCTTGCAGGTAAGCTGAAAGCTCGATCGGCTTTTGCGAATAGGTATCGTGGTTAAGCTCGGAAATATCGGGAATGATCAATCTGCCGGTCGACTGACCAGTGAGCGGGTTTGTCTCAGGCTGCAAATTAATATCATCGAGGAAGAGCCGGTGGCGGCGAAATTCAGCACCAAATTTGACCTGGTGTACCGGCGTGATCTGAGTTGTCAGATCAAATTTGCCCTGAACGGTAGTGGTGTTCCGTTTGAAGCGGTGCAGATTGGTGCCACCGAACCAAAACGTATTCACTGACCGTGCCAGAATTGGATCGTTTTGATCAACGTAGTTCGGATCAAGTGGATTCTCAAAGGTATACTCTTCAAACTCAGAAAAGAACCGCGAGGCGTTGAGCGTATAAAAGGTGCTCGAGTTCAGCGTGTGCGTCCACACCATCGACAGGTCGTAGCCGCGGTCGTATTTGTTGACGTCGCCATCAGGATTCCAGCGATAATCGTGGTTGTAATCTCTAAATTCCGACAAGCTACCGATCGCGCCGAGATTCACCTTGATGGTCGGCGCCAGTTTGAACGTCAGCTTCATCTGCCCGGACAACTTGTCGCGATTGTTCATCGGCACAGCTGCTCCGTCACCGAGCGGGTTGCCAAGCGCAGATGGATCGGCGCCCGCGTTGAGGGCGTTGATATAATCGACCACACCGTTTGGTGTGTAATAACGCTGCCCATACAACCAGCCATCGGTTTTGTAATAACGTGCCGTCGCGAAAAAAGTCATCTTTTTGCCTAACAACGGTACCGGTCCGCTCAGACTGCCTTGAAGGTTGTAATTGCCCAATCCTACGTCTTCGATATTCTTGAAAACAGGCACATCGAAATTGCTGGTGTCATTTTCGAAGAGACGCAGAATAGGCAAGAAACCGGTCGGGTCGGCAATGCTTGATTCAGTGCTGAAATAATCGCCACCCCAAACACGAATCTGGCCTTCGTACTGGTCGTTGCCCTCTTTGGTCACGATATTCACGATGCCCGACATGGCATTGCCGTATTCAGCGTTGAACGTGCCACTCACGACCTGCAATGCCTGAATCGATTCGTTCTCTACTTCCAGAGACAACGCGCCATCGTACACATCGGAAACAGGGCGGCCATCGATCCAATAGGCAATTTCGCTGGCGCGGCCACCGCGAATGTGCGTGCCGCCACCATCGTCGGTGGTGATGCCAGCCTGCAAATTCAGCACTTCGCTAAATTCCTGCACCGGCAAATTGGCGATCTGCTCGGCGGAAACATGCGCTTCGGATGAAGTCAAATCCTTCTGCACGATCGGCCGCGAAGCAACAATAACCACCTCTTCCCCCATCTCGAGCACGGTTTCACTCAACTCAAAATTGACCGTAGTCGTCAAATCAATCGACACCTTGACCTTTTCCACAACAGAAATCTGGTAGCCGATGAAGCTGGCTCGAACTTTATACACGCCAGGCTGAACATTGAGAATGGTGTACTTGCCATCAAGGTTTGTAGCAGCGCCCAGCGTAGTCCCATCGACTATAACGTTTACGCCCGGCAGTGGCTCCTTGGTATTGGCATCGATCACCACGCCGGCAATCTTGCCGGTGGTGCCCAATGGCAAAGGGGCCGAACCGGCAATCGCCTTTAACAAAAACAAAAAAGCCGGTATCAAAAGCAGATTTTTTCTGCCCATTTCAGGACTCCTCTTTTTCATAAAGTCTGGAACGTTGTTTACAGACAGGCTAACCGATGAGCCGAGCGCACGCTAACTCGCCGTTGAGCTAACCGCGACTTTGCGCAATTTTTGTTCGTTGGACTCAATGTCGAACTTTTCCCGCAGCCGCTGCATGTACTTTTGTAATTCCTGCCGGTGCCATTTCCAAAAAAGGTCTCGCTTTACATGCTCTTTAGCCTGTTCAAAATTTTGGGGAACGCGATCTTTCTTTTCGAGAACTTTGATAAGTGAAAAATAAGATGCCACCGGAAGCGGCCCAATGACACTGCCGGTCCGCGTTGCGAAAATCGTATCCGCCAGCGCGCCGAACTTGCCGCGTGGAGCCATTCCGAGTTCGCCACCGCGCGGCTTTGCCCATTCACGCAGGGAATGGGCCTTTGCCAAGCTAAAAAAATCTTCCCCCTTGCGAATACGCTTTAGCAGCGCCCGGCCATCCTGCTCTGACTCGACCAATATTTCAGCCACATTCGCTTCTTCTGGGAAATAATATTGATCTGAAAATTTCTGATAATGGGCAAAAATGGAATCTTCCGGAATGGCAACCATCGCACGCACTTCCTGATCAATATGGGACTTGGTGCGCTTGAGCAGATAGCCGCGCTTTTCTCGCTCCTGCTCCGCAATCACTTCCGGTTCATTCTGCAATCCCAACTGACTGGCTTGATCGAGCACGTGCTCGCGAATGGCCAGCCCGAGAATGAATTCCTTCAGCTTGCGCTCATTTTGTACCAACCGCTTTTGCCGGTCAGAAGTCAGTTGCGCCTTCTCAAAAAAATCTTTGATGCTCCAACTCTTCCCTGCATACTCAATTAAACGTTCACTTTTTGTGTTTGTACCATCGAGCGCCAGGGCAAGCTCGCTATTGTTGCTGCGCAGGGAATCGCCCCGGCTTTCGAGCAGGTGCCACACATAGGCGACCGCTTTGTCGTTAAACTGAGGCTTTCCTTCCACAGCCAACTCCAAGGTATATGCGCGCATCTCATCCTGAATCATCCGCCATTCGACATAGGACCGGATTTTATGTTTCTTGAGCTGAAAATCATGCTCTGTGACAAATGGATCGCGTATCCGGTCGATGACCTGAATAATGCTGTAGCCGTAGGCTGTTTTCACAGGCTGGGAGAATTCACCGACCTTGAGTTCGAATGCCGCATTCTCGAATGCCGGATCCATATCGCCAAGTGTGAAAGTGCCAATATCGCCACCGTTGGCAGCCAGCCTGGGATCGGCGAAAACTTCGGCCGCAAGCTGGTCGAACGTTTCACCATTTTGCAATCGCTGATACAAAGCCTGCGCTTCCTGCAAAGACGGTGCGTAGAGATGCCTGGCCTGGACTTGTGTCTTAAGCCGCATAAAGGCTTTACGAACATCCTGCTCGGACACTTTGACGCGCTCGGCAGCAACACGCTGCGCATAGGCGTTGAGGAAAGTCTGTTGTGCAATGGCATCGGCGTTTTCAGCATACTCCTGATCGGCGTTCAATCCGATCTGATCGGCATAGGCAAGCGTCACTTCTTCTGCAATCAAGCCTTGCAGCACTTTTTGACGCGCCAGTAAATTATCGCGCATCGAGGTCATTTTCAGCAATTTTGCATAACGCTGCTGAAATGCCTCAACAGAAATAGGCTTGCCGTCAACGACAGCCAACGAATCGCTTTGTGGCGACTGACCACATGCCGCGGTGAGTCCGGCCACAATAGCCGGCAAAAGACATTTTGTCCAAAAAGTCAAGTTGTGGCGATGTATCTTTTGATTCATGCGATCCTGTTTTTTTGGAAGCGCTGGGCGCAATTTACAGTGCAACGGTACTGCCACGCTGCACCAGCCTGGTGCGCAAAATCACATGGCGCACTTCTTCAGATTGATTCTCAATTTTGTCCATCAACGTTTCAGCGGCAAGCCGTCCCATTTCTCGCATCGGCTGCTGCATTGTCGTCAGAGACAGATAGGAAGAAAGCTCGATATCATCAAAACCAATGATAGCGAGCTCATCTGGAATTTTCAAGCCCTTCTCTTGCGCGCATTTCAACACGCCCAGCGCCTGAATATCGGACGATGCAAAAACCGCCGTTGGACGATTTGGTTTCGCCAACAATTCTTCCATTGCACGCCATCCGGCCTGTTCATTAAAACCGTCGTTCATTTGCATTTCCGGGCTGCCGGAGAGCATATCGGTGGTCATAAACAACTCATCGTCCGCCTGCAGGTGAGACTCAGCCAATGCCCGCAGGTAGCCTTGATAGCGCTTTTGGGTCGGCAGACTGTGGCGCGCTCCGGAAATCATTGCAATGCGCTTGTGACCCAACTCGATCAGATGCCGTGTCGCCAGGTAACCGCCTTGCTCGTTATCCACCAAAACACAATCCAGTTGGTCATGTGACCGATCGACTACAATGATCGGAAGTGTTGCTTGTACAAATTTTGAAATGTAGGAATCCGGAATATCGACAGATATGGCCAAAATGCCATCGCATCGTTTTTCCTGCAGTGTACGGTCGAGGAAGCTCAGCACACGGGAAGGTTTTTCGACATTATGTATAATGAGATCATTTTCATATTTAAGGAGAGTCTGCTGAATCCCCCGCAACAGCTCGTGGTAAAAATGGCCGGTGTAGAAAGGCATGATCGCCGCGACGATCCCCATGCGCTTGGTTGCCAGACGCTTCGCCATCGCGTGCGGCGAAAAGCCGAGCTCTGCAACGGCTTTCAGAACGATCTCTTTGGTTTCCGGACGGATGTTGGGGCTGTCATTGATCGCGCGGGAAACGGTTCCAACTCCAACGCCGGCATGTTTTGCGACATCGTAAATCGTTACGGCCATCGATCTTTTGTCTAATTTTTGCTGTTGGATGCCTGGATTTTGAAAATGCGTTCAGAACGGGCGAGGTGGTCATTTTGTGGAACTGGTTCCAAACGCCGGAAATATAAAAAAAGAATTCTCTTTTGTCCAGCAATTTTTACGTTTCTACTCAGAAATTTTTCAAAGACTTAATCGTGCTATTCTTTTTTCTTGATAAATCAGGTTGTTTTTCATTGATTTTTTAGTAAATAATCAATATTGTGACGCACTTTCGTGGAAGCATTTCCAAATCTTGAAGCAAATTGCATTTTCCCATAGCTTTTTAGCAGCGAAATGTGGTTCGCTTTTGGCAACACCAACTGCACAGCCAGCACTTCTCGCCCAAAGTGTCGCCAGTTCAAATCCATGCATCGTATCCGAAATGAAAATAAATTCAGAACGACTCACAATCTGCGGCGTGGCCCGAACTCCAACATTTCCGAAATCCGCAGATCACCCAATTTCAAGTGAGGGAATCGTGAAGTATTTACGTTTTTGGTCAATAACGCTTTGCTTGCTCTTTTGCGCCCAAATTGCCACTGCCCAAACCCCGGAATGGGCAAAGGGTGCTGTATGGTACCAAATCTTTCCCGAGCGTTTTCGCAACGGCTCCCCGGACAATGATCCGACGTACAAAGAAGTGGCAGACTATCCACCATACCGCAATGTGATGCAGCACGGCGGTTTTCCATGGAAGCTGCACCCCTGGACATCTGATTGGTACACATTGCAGCAATGGGAAATCGAACGCGAAAAGCCTTTTTATGACATCATTTGGGATCGGCGTTATGGCGGCGATTTAATCGGCGTGATCGATAAACTCGATTACTTGCAGGATCTGGGCGTGGAAGTACTCTATTTCAACCCGGTTTTTGAGGGCTACTCCCTCCATAAATATGATGCGGCAACCTACCATCACATCGATAACAATTTCGGCCCCGATCCCAAGGGTGACTGGGATGCGATATGGAACGAAACTGAAGATCCTGCCACCTGGACGTGGACCTCAGCCGATTCCACCTTTTTAAAGTTGATAAAGGAAGCGCATGCTCGGGGCATTCGGATTGTGATCGATGGCGTTTTCAACCATTCCGGCACCGATTTTTGGGCGCTGCGCGATGTGATCAAAAATCAGCAGAAATCAAAGTTTAAAGATTGGTTTGAAATCGAAAGCTGGGACGATCCGAGCACCCCGGATACCAACGAATTCGACTATAAAGGTTGGTGGGGTTTTAAAGGGCATCCAGAATTCAAAGAAACCGAGGCTGGTTTTGTTGACGATGGTGTAAAGCAGTATTTTTTCAATATCACCCGCCGCTGGATGGATCCGAATGGCGACGGCGATCCATCCGATGGCATCGATGGCTGGCGGCTGGATGTCGCGGAAGATGTGAACACGGTTTTCTGGGAAGAGTGGCAGCAAGTGGTCAAATCTATCAATCCCGAAGCCTTTACGCTGGCCGAAATTTGGGTGGAAAAACCGGAATGGATTGAAAAAAAGCGCTCCGATGCGTTGATGAACTATCCAGTCGCCAAGTTGATGGTGAGCTGGTTTATCGACAAAGAAAAGCGTATTTCGGTGACCGAACTGGATCGCGAATTGGCGCGTGTACGCTACCTTTATCCTGAAGAAACCACTCATGCGATGTACAACCTGATCGACAGCCACGACACAGACCGCCTTGCCAGCATGATCAAAAATCCGGATCGCATCTATAACACACAGGAGAGCCTGCGCAGCAATCCCAAATACGATCCGCGCAAACTGAACGATTCAGAGCTTCGCATTCAAAAACTGATCGCATTGTTTCAAATGACCTACATCGGGGCGCCGGCGGTTTACTATGGCGATGAAGCCGGCATGTGGGGCGGCAAAGATCCCGATTGCCGCAAACCGATGATCTGGCCTGATCTGCAGTACGAAAACGAAACCTACACCTTGCTTCGTCCCTATCTCACCGAACCGGATGAGGTTCGCTTCAATGAAGACATGTTCAATTACTATCAAAATCTGATCCGCATTCGCAAAGAGACGCCCGCGCTTAAAAAGGGCAGCTTTAAAACGTTGTTGGTCGATGACGAGAGAGAAATGTATGCTTTCACCCGCATGCACGGCAGCAGCTATGTCATTACAATTTTCAACAACGGTGAACATGCGAGCAAAGCCGTGCTGGCGACCGAACTCGAAAGTGGCGCGACGCTGACTGATGCACTCAACGGCGGCGAATACACTGTGCAAAACAGCCTGCTGCCCGTCGAATTAGCAGGCAAATCTGGCGCAATTTTGATTGTCCAAAATTAATCTTGCCGGTACTCAGCTAAAATTCAATTTATCGGCTGGGCCACTGGCAAGTCAGTTTACCCACAGCGGGAGGGAGGAATAATGACCGCTTTCGATTACACCATTGTCGTTGTCTATCTTGCGGCGATTGTGCTGGTCGGGCTTTACCTGGAAAAGCGCGCTTCGACCGGCATCGACTCGTATTTTCTTGGCGGACGCACCATGCCGTGGTGGGCGCTCGGCGCCTCCGGTATGGCCTCCAATTTCGACGTCAGCGGCACGATGATCAACACCGCCTTCATTTTCGCGCTCGGCGCCAGCGGCATGTTTATCGAAATCCGTGGCGGTGTAACGCTGATTATGGCGTTTCTGATGATTTTTCAGGGCAAATGGAACCGGCGCGCCATGGTGATGACCCTGGCCGAATGGATGCATTTCCGCTTCGGCACCGGTAGACAGGGCGATGTTGCGCGTTTGGTCGCTGCTGTCTCGGTGATGATCATGACCGTCGCGATGATCACCTATTTTGCCATCGGCTCCGGCAAATTCATCAGCGAATTTCTCGGTATTCCCGCTTTTCTCGGCCTGTCCGGCGAGTTCTGGGCAGCAACCCTGATGATCGTGCTGGCCACCATCTATACAGTCGCTTCCGGTTTGTACGGCGTGGTCTGGACCGATGTTTTCCAGGGCATTCTGGTTTTTGGAACCCTGATCTACATTTGCGTGATGGCGTTCACGCAGTTCAATTTGCCCGAAACGTTTCAGATTTCCGTGCCGCTCAAAGAAGGCGGCTTCATGCCAATCGAAACAACCCGCGATGCCTGGACCAGCGTCGCGCCGACCTGGAATCTGAATATCCCCGAGGTCTCGGCCTATTCGATTTACAATCTGTTCGGGATTGCAATTTTGTTTTATTTGCTGAAAGTCACGCTGGAAGGCAGCGGCGGCACCAGCCAGTACATGATTCAGCGCTTTTTTGCTTCGCGCAGTGACCGCGAATCCGGCCTGCTTTCGCTGTTTTGGACATTGCTATTGTCCTTCCGCTGGCCGTTCATCATGGCCTTTGCTATCATGGGCGTGGTTTTGGGTGCGCAACAGGGCGTGATCGATGATCCCGAAAAAGTGCTGCCGGTGGTCATCAACCAGTTTGTACCAGTCGGCATCAAGGGCTTGCTGATCGCAGGTCTCATGGCAGCGGCAATGTCCACTTTCGACTCGACAGTCAACGCCGGCGCAGCATACTGGGTGAAAGACATTTATCAAACATACATCAATCCAAAAGCGACCGAAAAGCAACTGCTGATCCATAGCCGTGTGTCATCGGTCATCCTGGTTTTGCTCGGTTTATTCTTCACCATTTTCATTCGAAACATCAATGAAATCTGGGGCTGGATTACATCGAGCCTGGGGGCAGGATTGCTGATCCCGACGTTGCTGCGCTGGTACTGGTGGCGCATGAATGGCTACGGCTTTGCGGCGGGTACGGTCGCCGGCATGCTGGCGGCGGTTGTGCAGCGCGCGCTCTGGCCCGGCATCGAAGAATATTTCTCGTTCACCATCGCAACCCTGGCTTCGCTGGCAGGCGTGATCATCGGCACCTATTTGTCGGAGCCGACCGATAAAAATGTGTTGCTCGAGTTTTATCGCCGCACCCGGCCTTTTGGCGCCTGGGGCCCAATCCGCGAGCGTGTGCCCGGCCACTTGATGGAAAAAATCAATTCCGAAAACCGCCGAGACATCATCGCAACTTTTTTTGCGGTGCCGTGGCAGATCGTGCTGTTCCTGACCGGCATGACCATCATCATGAAAACATGGAGCCAGTTTGCCACCCTGCTGCTGATTCTGGTTTTCCTGTCGCTCGGGCTCTACTATTTTTGGTACCGGCATTTATCGACCGAAGTCCGCATGGACGACTGAGCCGACTCAAGTTTGACAAAACGGCGATTTGATAGAAAGCAAGCCTGCCAGCCTGCACAGCTGGTTGGGCTTGCTTATTTTTTGTATTGAGGCAGCCAAATCAGTTTTTTTTGCAGCTTAACGAATTTCGATTGAACCAGTTACAGCGTACAATCATTTTAACGAAATCCACTATTTACAGAAGAGCCATGCGTTTACAAAAATTCATATTGTCACTGCTTTCGATTGTCCTTTTTGCCAATGTAGGCCGTTCTCAGGTCATCACGACCATACCGCAATTTGCCACCGAAAACGACTCGATTGTGGTGATTTTTGATGCCACTGCCGGCGATGGCGGACTGGCAGGCTACACCGGCGATATTTATGCGCACACCGGCGTGCTCACCGATCAGAGCGGCTCGACAGGCTGGCGCTACGTCATTGCGGATTGGGGTGTCAATCTTCCGAAAGCAAAGTTGACCAATCTTGGCCCAGATCGGTGGCAGTTGACCATAGGCAAGGTACACGAGTATTACGGTGTGCCGCAAAACGAAAAGATCTACCAACTGGCCTTTGTTTTTCGAAACAGCGACGGCTCACGCACCGGCCGGGATGCCAATGGCGCCGATATTTTCTTGCCGCTTTTTGAATCGGGTCTGAGCCTGGTTTTCATCGAACCTGAAATCTCGATTCCGTTCGGCGATCCGGCGCGAACACCGCTTTTCATCAACAACAAGGATACCCTGAAATTGCGCACAACCGCAGCTGCGGTCGGCACCAAACTGGCATCGCTGCGGTTGTTTGAGGATAAGCAGATCCTTGCAGAAGCGCCAAGCGACACACTAGCTTACGATTTCATTGGCGCTGCACTTGACGCCGGAATGCACCAGTTCAGCCTGTTAGCATACGACACTGCCGGCCTCGCCGACTCGACGGCATTTCTCGTCATGGTCAATCCCGCGCCACGCAATCTGCGCTACCCTTCCGGCACGGTCGATGGCATCAACGTGAACGACAACAGCTCGGTCACGCTGTCGCTATTTGCACCGAAAAAGGAATTTGTCTACGTGCTCGGCGATTTCAACGATTGGAAGGTCGACACCACCTATTTTATGAATCGCTACGAAGTGAGCCCGGACAGCGTGCGTTTCTGGCTGACGATCGATGGACTGGACGCCAGCACCGAATATGCCTACCAGTATCTCGTTGATGGTACGCTGCGCACCGCCGATCCGTATACCGAAAAAATTCTCGATCCCTGGAACGATCAATACATTCCGGCGAAAACCTACCCCAATCTCAAGCCTTATCCGCATGGCAAAACCGCGGAAATCGTTTCGACATTTCAGATCGAGCAGGACGAATATCAGTGGGATACAGAAAACCTTTTTCTTCGTTTGCCGCAGGAAGATTTGGTGATTTATGAACTGCTGGTGCGTGATTTTGTCGGAGCGCGCAATTACCAAACCTTGATCGATACACTCGATTATCTGAGCAAACTCGGCGTTAATGCCATCGAATTGATGCCGGTCAACGAATTCGAAGGCAATGACAGCTGGGGCTACAATCCGATGTATTATTTTGCGCCGGATAAATACTATGGCACCAAAAACGATCTCAAACGCTTCATCGATGCCTGTCACCAGCGCGGCATGGCGGTGATTTTGGACATGGTGCTGAACCATTCCACCGGCCAGTCACCTTTTGTGCGGCTGTACGCGAACGGCAATTATGGCCCGCCCAGCGCGGATAATCCGTGGTTCAACACCTCGTCGCCCAATCCGGTGTTCAGCTTTTTCGAAGACATGGATCACGAAAGTGAAGCCACGCAGATTTTCACAGACCGCGTCAATGCATTTTGGCTGCAAGAGTATCGCATCGATGGCTATCGCTTCGATTTTACCAAAGGCATGACCAACACCCCCGGCGACGGCGGCGGCTACGATGGCGCCCGCATCGCGATCCTGAAGCGCATGGCAGACCAAATCCGGACAGTGGATCCGTATGCTTATATTATTTTAGAACATTTCGCCGACAATCGCGAAGAGATTGAACTCTCAGATTATGGCATGTTGTTGTGGGGCAATTCGAACTACAATTACAATGAAGCGACCATGGGCTACCACGATGGCGGTAAATCGGATTTTTCGTGGGGTTACTACGGTACACGCGGCTGGCGCCAGCCCAATCTGGTTACCTATATGGAAAGCCACGATGAAGAGCGGCTGATGTTCAAAAATCTTCAATACGGCAATGGCGCGGGCAGCTACAGCGTCAAAACGCTGGATACGGCTCTCGACCGCATTCAGTTGGCTGCCAGCTTTTTCCTGACCCTTCCCGGCCCCAAAATGATCTGGCAATTCGGCGAGCTTGGCTATGATATTTCCATCGACAATCCGTGCCGGGTGTGCCAAAAACCGATTTTGTGGAATTATTATCAGGTTCCAACGCGCAACAAGCTGTATCGCACATTTCAGGCCCTGCTCAAACTGCGTCGCGAAAATGAGGTTTTCCGCAGCGCTGGCACGGAGGTCGATTTGTGGCTGAACCATCCCGGCGGGCTGAAACGCATCCGTTTGAACCACCCCAGCACGCAGGTCAGCATCATCGGCAATTTCGGTGTGGCCGCAGCCAATATTTCGGCGGAATTCTACAATCGCGGCAACTGGTTCGAGTTTTTCTCCGGTGACAGTATCAGCGTGACCGATCCGGGCATGGTTTTCAACCTTGGCCCGGGTGAGTTCCGCATTTTCACTAACAAACGGCTCGAGCGCCCGGACAGCGATCTCATCACCGCAGTCGAAGAATTGGCCAGTGAGTTACCGGATGCGTTCCACCTGCATCAAAACTATCCGAATCCGTTCAACCCATCGACAGTGATCAAATATCAATTACCACTAAACAGCCATGTCAAAATCGCAATTTACGATTTGATGGGACGGCGCGTCCGGGAGCTTTTGGCAAAAGAGATGCCGGCGGGACAGCACAGCATTGCCTGGGATGGCCGGGATGATTATGGACGCGAGTTGGCATCCGGCATCTTTATGGCTCGGATGCAGGCAGGACAGTTTGTCGAAACACGAAAATTGGTGAAGGTCAAGTAAATGAACATCGAATTTTTTGGAACGCGAAGCTCCAAATCGCTTTATCGGCTCAGCCTGGTGTTGCTGATCATCGGCAGCACTGCCTGCGAAGCGCCCAGGCCGCAAATTCGCGATCTCATCCAGCCGCTCAAACTCACTGCAGGCAAGGCAGACTCGCTAAGAGTCAGCGATCTTTTTTACGCTGAACACTATGATCTGAACTTTCAGCCACATCCTGACATCGATGCAAAATTGATCGGCGAGAACCTCGTCCTGCAGCCAAAATCCGCTTTCGAGGGCATGGCAACGCTGGCATTCGATCTCGATGGCCAGCGCTACCACATACCGGTACACTCACAAATCAAACCCACGTACACCTTCCGATTTCAACCAGAAACGAAGCCGGGTAAAATTTCGGTGATGGGCACATTCAACAGTTGGAATCGCAGCGATACACCGATGCATGATGAAGACGGCGATGGCGTGTACGAGGTCACTCTGGCTCTCGATGCCGGGCGCTATCAGTACGAATTTGTGGTCGACAGCCGCGAAATCTACGATCCCGCCAATCCGGTTAAAGTTCCCAATGGCTTTGGCTATTTCAACTCGATCGCTGAAGTGCCGCCGCGTCATGCCGGGCAAACCTTTTTGCACCGCATGGGCGCTGAAAAAAGCGACGGCGTGCTTACTTTGAAATTTGCCTACGAACGCGATGGCCAGGCGGAAAAGCTGGATAAAACGCAGATTACAGCGCTGCTCGATAACCGCAGAATTCCAGCACAAAGCATGACGATTTCAAAAAATCAGATTGAAGTCAGCCTTGATTTATACCAAATCACTGCTGAAGATGTGTTGCGGATTGCCGTCACCGAAAACGGCCAAAGCACGCCGATCCAGAATGTTTTTCTCGCCAACCAGCTCGATGCAACGCCGCACAATCACACAGACTGGCACAACGCCGTTATGTATTCGATCATGATCGACCGCTTTGCCGACGGTGATGCCAACAACAATAGGCCGGTTTCGTCCCAGAAATTATCGCAAAAGGCGAATTATCAGGGTGGCGATCTGCAGGGTATCCTGACCAAAATCCAAAGCGGCTACTTCGATTCGCTGGGAGTCAACACTTTGTGGCTGTCGCCGGTGAACCAAAATACCGACAAAGCCTACCCGGAATGGCCGCCACCGCATCGCTATTTTAGCGGCTACCACGGCTACTGGCCGATTCATCACCAGCGCGTCGATTCGCGCTACGGCGACATGGCATTGCTTAAAAAAGTTGTGCAGGAAGCCCATGCTCGCGACATCAAAATCATTCTCGATTTCATCGCCAATCATGTGCATGAAGACCATCCGTTTTTCCGTCAGCATCGCGACTGGTTTGGCAGTTATGATTTGCCCGATGGCCGCAAAAATATCCGCCTGTGGGACGAATATCGTCTGACCACCTGGTTCGAGCCCTTCCTGCCATCCTTTGATTATCCGAACTCGCAGACCGCGCTCGACACCATGACCGATAACGCGGTATGGTGGCTACAGCAAACCGGCATCGATGGCTTCCGGCAGGACGCAGTCAAGCACATCCCGAACGATTTTTGGCGCACCCTCAACCGCAAAATCAAGAGCGAGGTTGCCATTCCGCAGAATCGCCATGTCTATCAGATCGGCGAAACGTTTGGCGGCTACGATCTGGTGAGTTCGTACGTCAACAACGGCCAGCTCGATGCTCAGTTTAATTTCAATTTGTACGACGTTGCGAAATACGTTTTTCTGAGCCCGGATGCTGACTTTTCGATCCTGGCTGCAGAACTGCAACGCACAGCCGCGGTGTATGGCAGCAATCACTTGATGGGCAATGTGATGGACAGCCACGACAAAGTGCGCTACATGGCCTTTGCCGACGGCGATATCTCGCTCGATGGCGGGGAAGCGATCGAGGCCGCCTGGAGCCATCCACCGCAAGTTGATGATCCGGCGAGCTATAAAAAATTACAAATTTATCTGGCCTATTTGATGACCATCCCCGGCCTGCCCACGCTGTACTATGGTGACGAAATCGGCATGACCGGCGCGGCTGACCCGGACAATCGCCGCATGATGCGTTTCGATGATGATCTGACTGAAAATGAGCGCGCCCATTTTGCGCAAGTTCGACAAATTGTCGGCCTGCGCAAACAATTCGACGCGTTGCGCACCGGCGATTTTCGTACTTTGCATACTGACAAAGACTGCCTGATTTTTATGCGCTCTGAAATGAACGAGCGTCTTTTGGTCGCCATCAACAAAAGCGATCAACCGCAACAGCGCAGCATCGAATTACCGGCGATTTATAGCAGCAAAACAGCCACGGATGTTATCACGCAGCAAGCGCACACCATCGAAAAGCATATGCTGACGCTCGAGGTACCGCCGATTGGCTGGCGGGCGCTTCTTCTGCAATAAATGCCTTTGTAGAGACGCAAAATGTTGCGTCTCTACGTCGCAGCTTGCATCTTTACTTTTAGCTCTCTATAATTTATCCCATGCAAAAAAGACAACTTGGCAAGAACGGTCCGCAGCTCTCAGTCATCGGCCTGGGTACCTGGGCTATTGGTGGCCCGTGCCGCTGGGGCTGGGGCCCGCAAAGCGACACCGATTCCATCGCAGCGATTCGGGTCTCGCTCGAACACGGCGTCAACTGGATCGACACTGCGCCAATTTACGGTATGGGGCACGCGGAAGAAGTGGTCGGTAAAGCCATCGCCGAGGTCCCGCGCGACAGCATTTTTATCGCCACCAAATGCGGGCTGGTTTGGGATGAACGCGGCAAAGTCCGCATCAACCTGCGCCCCGAAACCATCCGCAACGATGTCGAGCAGAGTTTGCGCCGGCTCAAAATCGACGTGATCGATCTGTACCAGCACCACTGGCCCGACCCGAACACATCGGTGAATGACTCGTGGGGCGAACTTGTGCGGTTGCGTGAAGAGGGCAAGGTGCGCTACATCGGTCTCTGCAATTATCAGCCGCGCGTGCTCGAAAAATGCCACAAAATCCACCCGGTGCAGTCACTGCAGCCACCATTGAGCTTAGTCGAGCGCGATACCATAGAGACACTCTTGCCCCTTTGTCAAAAACTTGGCATCGGCGTGGTACCGTATAGCCCATTGCAAACCGGTTTGCTGACCGGCAGCTTCGATAAATCCAGACTGGCTGAGGGGGACTGGCGTTTGCGCGACAAGCATTTTCAGGAGCCACGGCTTTCCGATACGCTCAATCTGATCGAAAAATTGCGCCCGATTGCCGAGCGGGAGGGCTTTTCGATAGCGCAACTTGCTATTGCCTGGGTCATGGCGCAACCGGGCGTCACTTCCGCGATTGTGGGGGCGCGCAATGCGCAGCAAGCGCTCAGCAATTTGCGTGCAGCCGAGCTTGACCTGTCCAGCGAAGCTCTGCACAACATAGCGGCTTGCCTCTGAAAATTTCGTGCAAAATGTTTGCCTCCAGAATCGTCAGTTGCCAGAACTTCTGAGACGCCTCACTACTGCCATATTTAAAGACCTAATGATGTAACCAAAAAGGAATTCGTGCGTCTAATAATTGTGACGTTTTAAAAAACGAGGATGAGGTTTTTTTGAGAGGAGTTCAGTCATGATTATCACGTTGACCGTTGGGGTCGTTATCGCTGGTGCAGCTTTCTACTGCCTTTGCTGTGCACGCACAGAACAGCGCCGTCAGGAATGGCACAGAAAGTGTCGAATCAGTCATTTGAAAACATTTTGAGCCGTTCACATTTTCAATTTTCTGAGTCGCTTGAGCATAAAAGGCCTGCAATTCATCAAGAGTTGCAGGCCTTTTGTGTATTATCCGAATAACCAGGGCAAACCGAATGATCCGCGCAAACGGCTCACTCATACCGCAACGCGCGCACCGGATTGACCAGCGCTGCCTTAACAGCTTGCCAGCCGATCGTCAGACCGGAGAGCGCGAATACCGATAGCACGCCCGGCAGAATAATCCCAGGCCCGACATCGATGCGATAGGCAAAGGATTGCAGCAGCATGCCCACCAGCCACACGCTCAGCGGCACCGCGATCGCTGTCGCGATCAGCATGAGCAGCAGGTCATTTTTTGATAACAACAGCACCAGTTTCTGCAAATCCGCACCCAATACTTTGCGCACCCCCACCTCCTTGATGCGTGACTCGGCATTGAAGGTCGCAATACCCAGCAAGCCGAGCAAAGAAATCGTCAGCGCCAGCGCGGCCAAAAAGGCGATCATCATCATGATATCTTTAAATGAGCGGTAGACATCCTCCAGCAGGGCATCATAAAACCGCCATGAAACCGCGTGCACCGGATCAACTTTTTTCCAGGTGTTTTCGAGGTGCGCAACGATGCCTTCGATATTGGCGCCATGGATTTTCAAGTTTAAAACATTCCACTGCGCCGGGTCGTAGCGGATCAGCATCGGTTCGAGATCGTAGGTCACTGGCTTATACAGAAAATCCTTGACCACGCCGCTCACAAGAACTTGCGTGCTGTCGCCGAGAATCAGGCTTGCACCGACCGCATCGTGCGCTGCGCCAAGCTCAAAACGCTGCAAAAAACGCTCATTGACCAGCACACGGCCGAGATTGCCGTCGCCGAGGGTGGCATCGAAATTGGCGCCGGCAATCACCGACAGCTCAAATTGCTCGGCAAAACGGGCATCGACGCTGTAATCGCGCACACCGACAGGCTCATCAGCCTGAGTGCGGCGCACGTCGATCGAGCTGTCTTCCCAGGTCCCCATATTGTGCGAAGATAGCGAATACCCCACAACTTCGGGATGTGAAACCAGCGCTTGAGCCAGCAAAGCCGGATCATTGCCTTGCAAATCGATATTGATTAAATTGTCCCATGAAAAGCCGTAATCCATACGAAGTGCGTAGTCAATCTGCTTGTAAACGGTAGTCACGATAATCATCAGGGTGATCGACAGTGCAAATTGAAAAACGATAAGGGCCTTGCGCAGGGTGATTTTTGAAAAAACACGAACTTTTGCCAGCCCGCTGATGACCTGCACAGGCCGGAACGCTGAGATCACACCGGCGGGCAGCAGTCCGGCAATCAAGCCAGTCAAAACCGCAAAGCCGACAAACAGTGTCAACACCTTCGCATCAATACCGAAATCAATGCTCATTTCATGGGCCAATTGCAATTGCTGGAATCCCGGAATGAGCACGAGCAGCAACAACACCAAAGCTAAAAACAGGCTCAGCAACGCCGTGACCACCGACTCTCCCAAAAACTGCGCGAAAACCTGTGTGCGCACTGCACCAGTCACTTTGCGAATGCCGACTTCCTTTGCCCGGCCCAGCGAACGCGCCATCGACAGGTTGGTGTAATTGAACAGTGCTGCCACCATCCCGATAGCCGCCAAAACACTCAGGAAAATCAAAATGACATCCGGCATGGCGTTGCCGAGGTTGTTGGAGTAATGCGGGCCGGGTGTGATGTCTGCGAGAGCCTGCAGCTCGAAATCATAGCCTTTATCGCGGCTTTCCAATTCCATGGTGCGATAAATCCGGTCATTCAGCGAACTGAGCAGGGCAGAGACTTCTGCTGCTTTTTGCGGGTCGTGCAGGCGCACATAATTGTAGGTTCCATAGTAGTTTTTCCAATCTGTTAGCACCGGTCGAATGCGCCCTTCCTTTTCCAGCACTGCCAGCAATTCGGATGAAGCCAGTGCGTCAAATTCGATGTGGGTTTTGCCCTGGGGTGGTGCCAGCACACCGGTCACCACAAAGTCGGCCAGGTTAGCGATCGTGATGGTTTCGCCGACAGGATCGGCATCACCAAAAAAGCGCGCCGCCATATCCGTGCTCAAAACAAGAGCGTTCGGTTCGCGCAGCGCGAACTGCGGATTGCCCCTGGCAAGTTGAAAGCCGAAAACCTCGAAAAAGTTGTGGTCGGTGAAAAAGCCTGAAATACTGAGCGTTGTTTCACCTGCCTTGGCATCGCCATGCAAGCCACGCGTTAAACTCACTACCTTTTCAACGGCAGCGCTCTCTTCGGAAAGGAGCTTGCCCAGCGGCATCGGTGATGAAGCGTACGATTCCGCTCCTCCTGCCTTGCGCTGTGCGTTGGTGATGATCCGGTAAATGTCATTTTCGCGTGGATGAAATTGATCAAAGCTGCTTTGGTCATTGATAATGACGATCACCAACATACAGAACGACAAGCTCAGCGCCAGCCCGAACAAATTTATAAAAGAAAAAAGCTTGTGCTTAAAAATAGTGCGCAGTGCGATTTTGAGATAATTTTTCAGCATAGCATCCTCGCGTTTAGGTTCTCCGCTTTTGCCGGGTGTTTTTGGATTTGACCGCAGCGAGCGCCGAAAGGTTTATTTAAAATTTTCAGGATGAGCTATCTCCGCCTCGCTTCGCTTGACATTTTCGTGCCATGTCTGTATGTTGAAAGCATGCCTTGCCATTGCGGATTGCAGGCTTTTTGCATTTGAAAATTCAAAATTTTTCATTCTTCGCCAGGAAATATTTTGGCTACGGCTCGTCCGTGTCGGGAGATTAAAATATGGATTCGACGCTCACGGCTGCGGTAATGGACAGTGCCCGCACCGGTTTTTCGGAAAAGATGCTGATCGAGGCAATTAAAATCATTCCGGGCATTTTGTGGTTTCTGCTCGCTGTCATTACGATGATCGTATTTTACAAGCCGTTGCGTTATGAACTGCTGCCCCGAATAGCCGGCATCAAAGCGATGGGGCTCGAGTTTTCATTCGTGAAAAAGTCGATTCAAACCGCGATTGAGGTAGCGGAAAAATATGAAAAATGGCAGGTCACGATTCCCGAGGCGGATCGCAAGCGCGTGCTGCGAAGGGTGGAACACCATTTTGATCTGTTCAAGGATGCGGCAATTCTGTGGATCGATGATTTTCCGGAACAAAATAAAAGCGAGAGCCTGGTTTTCGAGCGACTCCAGGCCAAAATCGAATTCGCCACCAGTTCACAACAGGCCAAATCCTTGCTCAAAAAGAACAAGTACGATCTGATTTTGTCTGATATGCTGCGCCATGGTGATGCCACCGCCGGCTTGCAGTTTCTGGCCGAATATCGCAAAAGCAAAAATCCGCTGCCGCTGATATTTTATGTCGGCTCGCCAAATCCGGACAAGCCGGTGCCGCTCGGCGCCTTCGGCCTCACCCACCGCCCCGACGAGCTGCTGCACCTGGTGATGGATGCGCTCGAGCGGGTGAAGTCGGTGTGAAAGTAGATTTGCGTGTAAAGCAAATTACAGAAAACGCAAAATCAGGAATGTCAAAATTCATTTTGACAAGGTCAAATTACAATTTGACGCCCTATCGTCCTTTCTCTCCCCCCGACAAACAACAATGCGATCACTTGGTTTTGCGCATTGTCATTTGCTTTTTTGGTGATAAATAAAAAGGCCCAAGCGCTTAAAACGATTGGGCCTTTTCTTTTGTAAAATCGGTGAGACAATTACTCGTCTTTCTCCAGCCGCACGATGATTTGCAAATCGGTCTTGCCGCTCAGATCGCCGGCATCGAGTACCTTCAAATGCTCGCGATAGCCGCTGCGGGCAATCTGGATCACATGGCCTTCACCGCCATTGACCACTGCACGTACCGGCGACTGGCCAACAAAGCGGTCATCGACATAAATGTCCGCGCCGATGGGCATGGTGTTGATTTGCAATGTTACACCGCCGATCTGTGCTGACTGCTGGATCTCCGTCGCTGGATTTGGCGCTTTCTCCCGCACTTCGACGATTTCGGCAGGCTGTGCGCTTTCGATTTTTGCTGATGCTTTTCGAGATGGCGTGGCAGGTACTGCCGTAACCGGGGTTTGCAGATAGACTGGTTCATCAATCGCTGCATAGCGAATCGTGAACTGATTTTGGTTTTGCTGCAAAAAGCCACGGCTGTCTTTTTCGAGCTTGACCGTCAAATCGGTGCGCTGACCCGGCAAGATCTTGACTGGTTCATCCGTGCTGATCTCAAACACGCGCTCCTTCCAGAATCCGACCACATGATATTTGGCCAGCACATCATATACGCCCGGCTGCAACCGCAGATTGTAGCGATAGCTCGATTTGAGATTGTTCTCGGCATCCTCCGGTGCGATGGCTTTGCCGTTGATGAACAACTCGATAAAATTGCCATAGCTCGAGGTGGCATTCGCAACCTGGGCGATGTGAATCGATAGATTGATTGGCATTTGAGATTGTTCACGCTCCGGCAGGCTTTCGACGGGCTTGAGGCGCTGGGAAGCATCGCGGGTGCTGAGCCGTCCTCCGCCACAAGCGACGAGCAATCCTGAAATGAGCAAAAAAGAGAGAAAACTGGTCATCCTTTGGTGCATCTGACCCTCCATTGGGTTTACGAACGTTGTCCTTTTAGGAGAAGCAGGATTGCGGCACTATCATTTTTACGCCGGAAGCGCGAGTTGGTTCTCGAATCGTTGTGAAATCTTTTTACTGCAGACGCTTAATAATATGCCAACCGTACGGGCTCGTGCGCACATCGTAATTGGACATGCCAATTTCCCCGATCTCAAGCTTAAAACCGACATTTCCAAATGCTGGCACCATCTGATCACGCGGATAGGCCATGCCCAATGCCGGATTAGGCGGGACGCCGAGATTGGTCATTTTGTAACGGCCCGGGAATGCATCGTCGGTGTACTGTTTTACCAATTCATCGAAATCTTCGCCGCTCTGTGCTTTGGCCAGCACTTCGATCGCCAGCAATTGCGCTTCCGATTGTGAGCGGGTGGCTTTGGTGCCGCGGCCCTGAAAGCTGATCAGAATGTGCTGTACCTCGATGAATTTGGGCTCGCCATTGGCCAGGGTGTCCGGCGCAGCCTGTTGACTCGAAACCGTGTTTTTATTATCGGCCGCCGGACTTTGCTCTTCGTCGGTGGTGGATTTATCATCGCCGCTGCAGCCGAATATCAAAGCCGAGACCATTAACATTGACAGGAAAAGACGCATCATTCACTCCTTCAAATAATTTGAAAATTTGTAGCTCATCAAAACTACAAAACGATCATGTGCTGAGGTATCCAAGCTAAAAGCCGTTCGAAGACTTCTGCAATCAGCCGGTCGGTCGGGCTTTTACCCCCTTTGGCTGGTCGCTTAAATCGACGTGAATATGTTGCCATTTGCCTTGTTTGAAGCGCAAAAACGACAGTGTGCAACGCGTAAAATGACCACACAAAATCGCCGTCCAAATGCCTGCTGCTTCCAGCGTTGAATACGTTTGCAACCACAAACAAATACCAATCGGCACCGCAATTTGCGCAATGAGCGAAATGTACATCGGGCTACGGGTATCGCCGGTGCCCTGCAAACCACCGGTAAACGCCAGCGCCACGGTGATAAACAAGCCGGAAAAAGCCAGGTATTGCAGCAAATCGGTACCGATTGCCAGCACAGTCGCTTCGCTCATGCCGAAGATCGCGAGCAACTGCTGGGGAATGGTATAAAAAAGCAAACCAATCGTTGCAGCCACGGACAGGCCAATTTTTGCCGCATCGATCGGGGTTCGGGATGAGCGCTCGGGTTGCCCGGCGCCGAGATTTTGCCCGGCTACCGCCGCTGTCGCGCCCATCAATCCCACCGACGTCCAGGTGATGAGTGAGAAGAGTTGGGTGTAGCCGACTGTGTAGGCCGCCTGGGCTTCAGCGCTGTGCTGCAGCGAACCGACAAACCGCAGGAGCAGCACGCCACCGATGTTGACCATGATACCCTGGAATCCCGTGGGCAAACCAAACTTGATGAGCTTGTTGAGCACTTGCAAGTCCGGCAAAAGACTCATATTTTTCGGAAAGCGCACCACCAATTTCCCGGAAAACAGCCAGTAGATGCTGACGATCGCAATGCTTGTCGTGGCAAAGACGGTCCCGATCGCCGCGCCTGTAGTGCCGTAAATCGGGATAAGAATGAGGTTGGCGATCAGGTTCAGTATGGTCATGACCACGCCGAGCCGCAACGGCGTTTTGGCATCGCCAGCCGTTCGCAATGCGCCGCCAAGCATAAAAAACACCAGCTTGCCGACGCTGAATACAAACATGATGCGCAAATATGGCAAGGCTTCGGCTTTCACTGCCGGTGCTGCTTTGACGATGTCGAGCAGTTTAGGGGTGAGAAAATAGCCGGCCGGCGCCAAAATCCCGCACGAGATAATTACCGAAGTTAGAAAGCTTTGGTAAACAACACGATTGACTTTCTCCACATCGCCAGCCCCGGCAAAACGCGCCACCAGCACTCCCATGCCCGAGTACAACGAACTGATGAAGACCACGACGACCAAAAAAATCTGCCAGCTCACGCCAATCGCAGCGTTGCCATTAAAACCCACCAAATGGCCGACCATGGTGTGATCGACGATGCCCTGCAGGCCGGCAATCATATTTTGCAGCATGGTTGGCCAGGCCAGTTTCCAGACAGCTTTTAAAATCGGACCTTCGACGATGGTGCGGTCGAATTGTGTGGCCTTGTTTGAATTTGACATAGTTCAATCATGCAGTGTTTTATACATGCGAAAGGAAATTGGGGGCGTAAAATTGTGCATAATACGGCGAAGCGGGCTAAGATGCAAACAGTTTTGCAGAATTATGAGACGATTACGGCAAGTGATTCGGGGCACGTTATCAAAGCGAAACCAGCGCTCAAATCTCCTTCACAACTTGCAGCAGCAATTTGCTGAGGCGGGTTAATTCTTTGCTTGTATCGTCCCCTGTTTTTTTGCGGATTTCTTCAAACTGGCGGGCGAGTTGCTTGCGCAATTCGTGATCAAGCCTGGAAACCAATCCGGTTTTTTCCTGATTCTCAGTCAGGTGCAGACGCTCGCGGCGGCTGTGCGCCAAATCGCGGATGCTGATGTAATGCAGCAGCGCACGGTCGAGCAGCACCCATGGGAAATTCTTGTTACGATGCGGCCCGATTCGCAACACCTGTGCACCCTGCACATATTTCATGATATTTTCGATGGTGGCAAGTCGTTGCGCTGAGTAAAAAATCGCTGATCCGGCACCGATCGCTCCGCCCAGTACAGTCCCCGCCAAAAAGGAGGCGCCGCCGACAGCCAAATCGATCATGCCGCCAACCGTTGCGCCGGTGATCGCGCCCAGCCCGATCAACTGTTTCGGATTCAGCCCAAGCAAATTCCATGTCGATTCAGCGAACAGATCCTGCTCAAAAACCGGCTTTTCCAAGTCCTGTTCATCGGTTTCGAGCTTGCTGTGGTGGTATAGCTTTTCGATCTGTTGGCGCGCTTTGCGCTCGCGCTCACGCAAGGCATTATGAAATTCGCGCTCCAACTTGAATTTGTGATCATCGGGCGTTTCATAGCGTGCCAACACCAATTCTTTCGAAAAGGTCAACTGATCGACCAGCATCCGAGCGATGATATGCGCAGCTTCGCGTTGCCGCCGCTGCCATTCCGTCTGCAATGACTCAATTGCCTGATCGAGATTGGCACGCCAGCCATCGTGCAGCTCGCGAAACGACTGCAGCAACCGAACCCGGTCGGCAAACGAAACGCGATGGGCATCAAAGTGCCGAACAATGCTGAAATATTGATCGAGTGCGGGCATCCATTCTTTTGAAAAATCACCCTCACCAATGTGGTTGATCAGCGCCATGCGCGGCTGGCCGGTCCAGCGCAAAATCTCCATTTCCGCTTCATAATTGCGGCGAAACGGCTTGGCGCCATCGACGACATACAAAATGCCTGCGCCTTCAAGAATTGGCTGCAGCAGGCGGCATTCATCGGCGAATTCATCCGTGTGGCCAAATTCGCGCACAAAATCGGCCACAACCTCGCGGCGATTGGCAGCGGAAACTTCGTGCTCTTTCATCCACGCCAGGGCGCGCGGCGCTTGCTGGAAGCCGGGCGTGTCGATCAGCAAAAGCAAAACGGTATCATCGATACGCACCGGAAATTCGCGACAAGCCCGAGTGGTGCCCGCGCCACGGTCGATAATCACAGTGTCATCCTCGGCCAATGTCGAAACGATGCTGGACTTGCCTTTATTGACCCGTCCGATAACGGCAAATTTGGGGAGATCGTGCATCATGCGGTCACCACCATCGTCTCCACACGCAAATACGGGTCCTGCAAATCGGCGAGCGTCTCGCGCCAGGTTTGCCAGTCTTCCCGCTCGGGTGGATGCTGCAAGCCGTTGCCTTCGGTGTTGATCAGGCCCACCAATAATGCACGCTTCGGTGTGCTTTTGCTACGAAGTTGCTGCAAAAAATGCAGCAAAGCTTTATTGGGCACCTCCCACGATTCAACCAGCACCAGTATTGGCTGTTTTTCCTGCCCATCTTTTGTCAATTTGGAACAGGTTTCGTCATCCACTTGGGCATCGAGCCCACCCGCCGGGAGCACATTTTGGCACCGCCAACCGAAGCGCTGCTGGACAGCAAGCTCGGCACGGCTCCTGTCCAATGCGATTTCGCCCCACAGCACCACATCGCAAGTCTGCACTTCTGCCTGCACAGCCACCGGAGCGTAAGGCTGATGAGCTGTAACAGCAGGTTCTTCCGGCTCGATCGCGCGCGTTTCGATGATCGGCGTGGTCAGGCGATCGTAAAGCGCATCGCAATCCGCTGAATCGAGTGGCACATTTTTGAGTAGAGAGTTTAACTTCATCCGCGTCAGCAAAAAAGTCAGCATGCGTGGAAGCAAACCATAGGTCACCAGCGACAGCACCAAAAAGGGCCACCAGCCGCCGACTGCTGCCGGATTGGACGAACGCGCGCTTTCACCCGCGATTTGATACTGCCCTTCAATGCGAAAATAGCGGCTCAACTCAACCAACTCGAGCGAAGGTACAGCCTGATCGGAAAAAGCTGCCCAAGGTGCAGCAATCACGGTTGTTATTTCATGGAAGGCCTGCGACGAAACTTGCAGAGTGGTATTCCACGCAAAGGCGAGGTCGGAAAAAACGATCAGATAGAGACATAGCACCAGTGCGCCAGTATTAAAGGCCAGACTGAAGCGCTGCGTCAATCCGTACAGCAACCAACGCTCGACCTTTTGATACAGTTTGTGGCGCAGACGCAGCGCATGCCAGTCCTGTTGCCAGCGCGAGCTTTTATCCGCCGGCAACTGTTCCGCCACCCGGCCTGCCAATTTACCGGCAAAATAGCTGAGGCTGCGCACCAAATGCAACAACTCACCATGCCCGGGGATCCACTTCGCGATACGATTCGGCAGCAACGAAATGACAAAAAACAACAAAAACAGTGTTTGCATGCCGACAAATACCGCCAAAAAGTGCACCACATTTACCGGGCTGCTGCCATCGAAGGCCAACGTGGCTGAAGCGGCTGAGGCGCCTGCAAGCACGCCAACGATCAGCAGCAGGATTTGCATAGTTCGGTAGGCTTCAACGACACGCTCGCCCAAAGAGGAGTGTTGCCGTGGGCCAAGCTCATCCAGCCAGGCCAAAAACAGCGCCGCCCGGCTGGTCTGTGCCTGCTCCAGCTTTTTGCCAATCGCGCGATCGCGCTTGCGCAATTGCTGAGGATCGGCATCCCGGCAGGCGATAAGTTCATTTTCCAAATTGATCAGTTCGGCGAGTCTCAAACGATTGCCTTGTTGAGTAGCGATTCTTGCAAAATTAAAATTGGTGAGAGACCAGAGATGAGAAATGCACGTCTCACGTCTCACGTCTCACGTCTCACGTCTCACGTCTCACGTCTCACGTCTCACGTCTCACGTCTCACGTCTCACGTCTCACGTCTCACGTCTCACGTCTCAGCTAAAATACCGACAAAGCGGCTCATATTCAAATGCTTTTTTCATGATGATTATATTGCAAGTTACATCATTTTTTACATACATTTCGGCGTGAGTTGCTTGCACGCCAGATAAAATTGATTAATTTGGCGGACGAGCCATAGAGCTTGCTCTCGTGGATTCGGCTTGCTGCCAAACAGCACAGCAGCCATTCAGAGCCAAGCGCGAAACAGTTTATCCTTTTAGCGAGGGCAGGTTCAGACCATTCTTTGATAATGGCGATTTATGGATTACGTAATTTCCATTCTGCTTGTTTGCCTTTCAGCGCTTTTTTCAGGCCTGACGCTGGGCCTGATGAGCCTCGATACGTATGACTTAAAAAGAAAAATCGATATCGGGGATAAAAAAGCCGCGAAGATCTATTCCGTTCGCAAAAAAGGCAATCTGCTGTTGTGCACGCTGCTGTTTGGCAATGTTGCCGTCAATGCCGCACTGTCGATTTATTTGGGTTCACTCACTTCGGGCTTTATCGCAGGCGCGATTGCCACCGGCTTGATTTTGGTCTTTGGGGAAATACTACCTCAGGCGATTTTTTCACGCTATGCCATCGAGTTTGGCTCTAAAACTGTTTGGCTGGTCAAAATCTTCCGGTTTGTGCTCTACCCTGTCGTTGCGCCCCTTGCCTTGATTCTCGACCGCTTGCTCGGCGAGGAAATCCCTACCATTTACACCAAACGCGAATTGATGAAAATCATCGAGGAGCATGAGGACTCCACGGACAGTCATGTCGATGAGGACGAGGAAAAAATCGTGCTCGGAGCGCTGTCGTTTTCTGACAAATTTGTCTACGAGGTGATGACGCCGCGCACAGTTGTGACTGCCATCGAGAAAGACGAATTGCTCAGCGATGAAGCAATTGAGAAGCTGAAAAGATCTGGCAAATCCCGCATCCCGGTATATGATGACAAAATCGACAATGTCATCGGTATCCTGTTTTTGCGCAACTTGCTGGGCACGGATTATAAAAATAAACCCGTCGAGCAGTTTGTGGAGAAAAACATTTTATTTATTAACGAAGAAAAGAAGCTCGACGAGGTGTTCAACCTGTTTATCACCAGCAAGCAACACCTTTTTATCGTTGTAGATGAATTTGGCGGAATGGAGGGCGTCATTTCAATTGAGGACATTTTGGAAGAGATCATCGGCACCGAGATTGTCGACGAGTTTGACCAGCATGCGGACATGCGGGCCGTTGCCGAAAAACGCGCCCGGGACCGGAAGATAATCGAATAGGCGAGCTTTCAATTGGGGAAAAGCGGCTGAGCCGAAAATGAGATATGAACACATCTCCCACCTGAACGTACACCAAACCCGCTACCGCACTTCAAAAAATCCACCTTCCCAGCGCATCGGCTTGCGCAAATAATTGTTGCCGAGCTGGTTGAGTCGTGAACCAAGCTTCGCCAACAAAGCCAGCGGCACATTTTCCGGATCGACCAAAATAAATGGAACCACTTGATAGCGCCCCGGCACCAGGCCGAGTTGCGCGCTGTTGAACGACAGCGCCCGCTGCAGCGGCGTTTGGCACACCACCAAAATTTCATTACCGGCAGCCTGTTCGAGCGACCGATAAACTGTCGTAGCGCCCGAATCGAGTCCGCGGATGATGACCGCACCGAGCGTGTCGACCGGAATCAGCTTGTCGATGCTGCCGATGAGTGGATTGAGCGCGCGCACGCAGGATATTTCATCGGACTGCATGCTCACCAGCACATCGATTTGTTCAGGATTGCCGGGCTGTGGGGTGGCTTCGGTGACAATGCGCAGGGCGCGCGGCAGCACCACCGGCCGGCGCAGTTTGCCTTTGGCGTCGACATCGCCGCGGTCGTAGAAAAATGCGCCATCGATGACAGCGACCTCGCGGACAGCCAGCACATAATTTGCGAGATAGAGATATAGCCGGTGCTGGCTGACTGTGCCGCTCGACTCGCCATCGGGTTTGGGTGGCAAAATAATCTGAAACTTGCCTTGTGCGTTAGCACGGGTGAGCAGGTTGAAATCTTGCAGCCACACCACCACGCCTTCGGGGCTGCTGCCATCGCTGAGGCTGACCGTGCCGCTGATCTCCTGCTGGCCACCAGTCACAGTATTGTCGCCACCGAAGGGATTTTCGGTACAAGCCGTGTGCAGTGGCAGTAGCAGTAGCAGTGGCAGTGGCAGTGGCAGTGGCACTATTTTGCACAGACGCAGGAATTGGGCGAAAGCCGGCATGGCAGTTTTGAGTTGATGAAAAATTCGTTTGAACATTTGCAGATTGTCCATTGGAAATTATTTGAAATTTGATGCTTGCAATTTGGAAATTACGAACGCCACGTTCCGCTGCCGGTCTGCTGGCCGCTGCTGGCATCGTACGCCGCCCACACACCGGCGCCGCTGGCGTCCCAGTTGGCAGTCAAAATAGTGTTGCCGTTTTCATCGCGCACCAAAAGCTCGCCGCTGTTGTCGGCACGGCCAGTGATGTCGATCAGCACCGCCGCACGCTCGGTTTGCGGACGCTCGTGCAGGAGCGTGGTGACCACCAAAGCTCCCTGCGCATCCCGCGACCAGCTCGAGGTGGCATCGATGGTTTCGCTGTCGAAAAGATAGAATGTCCATTCACCGGTTGCGCCCCCGGCCTGTATGATGCCGGTCGACGACAGCCAGTTTTCCAGCCCCGAGCCATTCAGAATGACTTTCCATTCGCTCTTCTGCTCACTCAGCGTCATTGCCTGCACAATGAGCTGCCACGGATCGAAGTCTGCTTGCCAGCTCCAATTCGGATGCGTGCCCTGCGCCGGATTGTTTCGCACGACATCGAACAGGTTGAAAAGCGTGTTGTACAGTATAAACGTGCTGTTGAGATAGGTTTTGGCTGCTTGCGGCGCGTTGGCGGGCAAAGCAAGTTGAACCGCTACCCGTTCTGGTATTTGCGGCGGCCCCTGTTGTTGTTGCGGTGTGTTCGGGGAGTCGCTGCAAGCGGCAAACAACAAGCTCGAAATAATGAGAAATGTGATGAGCGCTTTCATCGCTTCCCTCCAAATTCCACTCACACAAATTCGCGAAGCACATCGATTATATTCTTTGCACCGCAATCAGTTCCACATACCACAGGCGATTTACTGGAGTTTTGAAGAATTCCTCACGCGACGCCGCCAGGCTCGCAACGCTGTATTTTGTCCCATAGACCTGTTTTTCTTAGCGAGCATTGCGACGTTGCGTGAGTCTCTTGCTCTTTGAAAATTACGAACTCCACGTTCCGCTGCCGGTTTGCTGGCCGGTGGCGGCATCGTACGCGGCCCATGCGCCGGCGCCGCTGGTGTCCCAATTGGCTTCGAACAGCTTTTGTCCGCTTGTCGTATGCACGGAAAAATTGCCGCTCGCATCAGGGTTGCCGGTATAGTCGAATCTTTTGCCGTTGGTCTCGGAATGGATGGTGTTGACGTTTTGGTCATCCAGTGTCCAGCTTGCTTCGGCGTCGATGCGCGTGGTGGCGGTTTGGTAGATTTTGAATGCACCGGATTTGCCGTCATTTTGGGTGGTGCCGTCGGCGGCAAGCCAGTTGTTCAAAACGATGGATCCCGAGTTCTCGCCGCCATCCATCCGCAGCTCCCAGGCAACCGTTTCCGTGTTCAACCTTTTCGCCTTAACGATCAACTCATATGGAAAAGAATCGGTTTTCCATTCCCAATCCGGATGCTGTCCCAGCGGAGCCTTGCCACCGGCACGGCTGAACATTTGCAAGGCAAAGCTCAAATCTGCCAACCCTTCATTGGATGTGTTGATGACCTCAGTCGGTGTGTTCGCAGGCAATCTAAATGTTAAAAGCGAAAGCCCAATCAATTGTGGCGGTCCGGGTGGTTGCTCTTGTGGTGGTGTGGGTGATTCGCTACAAAGCATATTTAAAGTGATGACGGCAAATATTATAAGTAAAATTTGCTTTCCATTGAATTGTTTCATTTTCAACCTTTTAAGTTTACTAAATTGGTACTAAAACTAGCAAGGTATACTTCAAAATGAGTCTCATTCGATATTCATTTTTTTTAAAAAATATTCACTGGCAATGAAATCCACAATAATTGGCCCAATTGACTCACCCTGAAATCATGCCACCGAAATACCGAGCCACGCCGGAGATGGTCTTTTTTCGGCGTGGCTCAAGGATTTCGGTGGGTATTTTTTCTAATTCCTGAACCGGTGGTTTTACTTTGAATGTTATGCTTCGCACCAAGCTTGTTGCCCCGTACACCACAAAATACACTCTACCGTATTTGTCCCATTATCACACCAACATAGTTGGTAGGGATTTGGTATTGGTTCTGGATATGGCGGACACTCACAGACGTCACGACAAAACGGAATCATCGCATCCGCATCGGAAACCTGGATGCCGCCGAGGGCAATAACCATTGTAAGTGACATCAAAAAGACGATTGCTGAAAATTTTCTGAGTTTTCTCATCACTGACCTCCATTCATTGATTGAATCATTGGTTTATATTGTGTTACTGCAGCAACAACTTCTTCTATATTTTCTTCAGTCAAAACGCCAAGCCAGACCTTCTCAGCAACGCCGCTTTCGCCGACGAGTATAGTGATCGGCACGCCATTCAGTTTGTTCGTTTCCTTGAATCCAGTAATATCGTTTGGATAGCCTATCGGGTAATTCAAATCGTGTTCACTGGCGTATTGCCGTGTGCTGTCGGGTGCATCGAGGGAAATGCCGGCAATCATCTCATTTCCCTGTTCGGTCAGTTCAACAATCCTTTTCCAATTTTCGACATTTTTCTCACAATACGGACGGGTGGTGGTGAAAATGAAAAACAGCCTGTGGGCAGTGGCTTCGAGCTTGAAATCATCTGAAAGCGGCACGAGATCGTCCATCGAAAAAGAATCGCCAACCGCAATCACTTCCGGCCTCTGCACGCTCAAGCCGTTTTTCATTTCGCGATTCTGCTTTGCCAGCAAAACGACTTCGAAAGCCAGCACAAGCAGAACAATGTGCAAAATTGCATTATACACATTTTTACTGGTAAAATATTTGCTAAAATCTTTCACGATACCCCTCCAAGTTTTGGTGTTTTTTTGTCGAGCGTGCTGTTCAGCACAAACAGGGCGAGAAAAAGCAGCAGGAAATTGCGCGCCAAAAAATATTCGTCGGTTTTCGATTCAATGAGGCTGCCGAAACAGCCGCAGTCAATCGGCTCGTTCAAAAACGCCACCCCGACAACAGTTGAACTCAGCAAAAACAGCGCTGTTAGCAGTGCGGCAAAATGGACTTTTGCCGAAAACAGCAGCAGCGCGCCGACGATCAGCTCGCACACTGCCAGCGCAATGGTCAAAAACAGGTTGAGAGCCGCTGCATTCGGCAGGAAATTCTGAAAAAGCGCGGAAGAGGCTTCGGGCGAAAGCAATTTGAGTGTGGCGGCGGCGAGAAACAGTGCTGCCAAAAGGTAGCGTCCGGCGCTGCCGAGAGTGGTGAGGCGGTTTTTGTCTGTCAACTTCATGTCGCGGCCTGTGAGATATTCCATATCTGCTGAGCACACGTCGAATCGATTGGAGAGTCATTTTTAAGGGGAGTCAATCAGCTTTGCAACTGAAAATAAGTCGAACCCACAGTCGTAGAGGAAAAGCCCCGCTGGTATTGGCTCCCGCCCATTTTTCGTGCGGCAAAATTATGCAAAAAAAAAAAACAGAGTCAAGACCTTTTTGGAATGTTGTGCCATTTTTTAAGTTCGCTGTTTATGCCTTCGACTCGCATCTGGCTGTTGGATATTGGCTGTTGGCTTTTGGCTGCAATGAGAGACGAGCAAAAATAGGTTGACATGCTCGGCATTTGGCCGTATCCTTCCTAACCCCAGTACCATTCAATAAAGCGCAATACCAAGGAGTGCAAGGCTTGCCTTGCACGGAGTTGTTCTGCAAAGCAAGCTTTGTGCTCCTTTTATTGATGTCAGCGTGCTGAGCGTCTAAATCCAATACCGTTCAGTTAAGGAGCATGCTTCATCCAGAGCGGAGTCGAAGGATGGTTTTTTTGAGCATAAACTTCATGTCTCGACTTCGCTCGACATGAAGAAATTGGCTTAACTGAACGGTATTGCGTCTAAATCGTTTGCCAACACGACGAGATTTTTTCATGTCAACAAATGCCTTCCCCGCCCTGCCGCTTGCCGAGTGGCAAGACACCCGCGATACGCTGACAAAATATGCCAAACTGCTCAGCGAAATCCGCTATGCGCTGACGCCAAAACAAAAGCATTACTGGCACCTGAACCTGCAAATCAACGCCACCGGCCTGACCACTATGCTGATTCCTGCGCCACAGAACGCCAGTGTGGCGGCCTTTGAAATGCAAATGAACTTGCAGCAGCACGCGCTCAAAGTCAGCACCACTGATGGCACAGGCATGACGTTGCCACTGCACGGCCAACCGCCGCACATGCTTTATTTGCAAACAAAAAAATTTTTGGCGGAACGCGGTATCCGCCTGAAACTGGACGCGAACGATTTCCCAGAAACGGAGATGCCGTACGACAAAGCGGCGGTCGAGCGCTACTGGCAGGCGCTGTCGAATGTGGCCGTGGTGTTCGGTGCTTTCAAGGCGGGATTGCGTGGTGAGTCCGGGCCGGTGTCGTTTTGGACCCACCATTTCGATTTGGATTTGCTGTGGTTTTCCGGCAGGCTGGTGCCGGGTGTGGATCCGAAAAATGCCGAGCACGCCGATGAGCAGATGGGTTTCGGCTTCACCACCGGCGACGAGGTAATCGCCGAACCGTATTTTTACGCTACGGCCTATCCGCTGCCGAAGAAATTACCGTCAGCAAAAATGCCGGAAGGCGCGGCCTGGCAAAGCGAACCGTGGCAGGGCGCGGTGCTCAAATACGAAAAACTGCTCACCCACCCGCAACCGGAAAAACTGCTGCTCGGCTTTCTGCGCGGGGTGCAAAAAGCCGCAGCACGGCTGATGCGGTGATGATTTGCCTGCTACCTGACCGCCGTAGCCAATGCAATTAGCTTACCCAATTTGACCTGAAACTGCAAATGTTGATCGCCAGGCATTTTCCTTTCCTTCAAGGCGAAAAAGCATGCAAAGTCAATCAGAGCAAGACACTATTTTTGTACGCTCATTGGTTCAGCCAAATGTAAAGCGTTTGACGCTCCGTTTCCGTTTGCAGGATTATGAAATTGCTACTCCCGCTTTCTGATTACTTCCCCCCTGATGCGTTACCACAAACGCCTTTATCCATCCATACTACTCATAATCCAATCGCTCCGATTGGGCCGTGCACTGACCTCCGCTTGTGATGACACGATAAATTCTTTCCCGATGAGACCAATTTGGGCTTTATTGCACTGCGCACTTCCAGTGCGGGGTGCGTATTCAATATAGATACGTTGACTTTTTTCTTTCCCCGAATGGATATCGAACAGTTCAGATGATAGGGAAATCATTCTCTAAGGGAAAATGATGGCACAGACCTTGGTTACCATTTCACACCTCAAACAAATTATTTGCTGTCTTGCTCTCAACCTGACGCTCCTGCTGCACGCTGGTTTTGCTCAGCACATGCAGGCGCTGTCAATTGGTGCGGAGAGTCAGCACGTTGCTGGCAACTCACTCGGAATTGCTGCCAGCACAATAGAATCCGAGTCCGGTCGTGTAATCGCCACGCCAAAAGTCAACAGCAGCGTACCGCGCAAAAGCGCCGCTCGCGCGGCAGCGATTTTACCCGAAGCCATCAGCCAGCCGACTGCTGTGATTTCGCAAACAGCCTCCGCCACCATCACGACGAATCCCGAAGGACTACAGATCATTGTTGATGGTACAACCTACACTGCACCAGAGACTTTCGACTGGACCGCCAACTCCACCCACACAATCGCGGTCGCTTCGCCGCAGAGCGGTGGTACAGGAATACAATATATATTTAGTTCATGGAGCGACAACGGCCCGCAAAGCCACACGATTACCGTGCCAGGGAGCGGAGCCACCTATACAGCGAATTTCACCAAACAATATCAGCTAACAGTCAGTTCAAATCCTGCAGACGGGGGTTCAACATCACCGGCCGGAAGCGACTGGTATGATAGTGGGCAACTTGTCCCGATCACGGCTATCCCCAATAGTGGCTATAGCTTCTCCAACTGGACAGGCGGCGCATTGGGAGTCAACAATCCTGTTCTGGTGCAAATGATTGCGCCCATTTCTGTGGTGGCACATTTTTCGTCAACCAATCCCAACCCGGCCATCACCATTACGACCAGGCCGGCTGGAAAGCAGGTTATCGTTGACGGCACGACTTACACTGCACCGAAGACCTTCAACTGGACACCGAACTCCAGCCATACCATTGGTGTCGCTTCACCACAAAGTGGTACATCGGGAACACGCTATGCTTTTGGCTCATGGAGCGATAACGGTGCACAAACTCACTCGATTACCGTGCCATCAGGCAACGCCACATACACGGCCAACTTCACGACGCAGCATCAATTGACAATCACCTCCAGCCCAAGCGATGGCGGCAGCACATCTCCGAGTGGAACAAATTGGTACGAAAGCGGGCAGAGCGTTGCGGTTACTGCCGCACCAAACAGTGGCTACAGCTTCAGTGGCTGGAGTGGCAATGCGCTGGGAAACGATAATCCTGTTCAGGTACAAATGATTGCACCCAAGTCGGTCGTGGCAAATTTTGCAGCGATCACTCCCGACCCGGATATTACCATTGCGACAGATCCAGTCGGAAAACAGATCATTGTTGACGGCGCAACCTATACGGCACCGAAAACGTTCACCTGGGCACCAAACTCCAGCCACACCATCGGCATCGCTTCACCGCAGAGCGGCGGAACTGGCACACAATACGTCTTCAATTCATGGAGCGACACTGGCGCCCAAAGCCACGCGATCACGGTGCCCGCAGGCAACACCACCTATACAGCCAAATTCACTACGCAATATCAATTAACCGTCACTTCCAATCCGGGTAGCGGTGGCTCCACTTCTCCCAGTGGAACCGCTTGGTACAACAGCGGACAAAGCGTCTCGGTCACGGCCACAGCGGGCAACGGCTACATTTTCAGCGGCTGGAGCGGCGCTGTCTCGGGGGCAAGCAATCCCGTTCAGGTAAGTATGAATATGCCGAGAGCTGTCGGTGCATCATTTGTCATTGATTATCCAGCCACCGTTCCTGTCAAAACACAATATAATTTCCCATCGTATCAAAACTTATCCGATTTCAAAGGAACGGATTACCAGATCATTGGCTTCCCGGGCGCAAGCAATCTGCCCCTGGCTTCAGTTTTGGCCGGCGAACACATCACAGACTGGCAGGCATACTGGGATAGCGGTGATGCCAACAATCCGTTTGTCGAATTTGATGGAAGCGATATTTTCAAGCTCACAGCCGGAAGAGCCTTTTGGATCATCGCGCGCGGGGCAATCGATATGAATTTCACCGCATCAACTCCTTCATTGAATGCCTCGCTGCAACTCGAAATTCCACTGCATGCCGGATGGAACCTGATCACCAATCCATTTGCAGCAGCAAAGACATGGGCCGTCGTGCAGAAAGCGAACAATATCACCGATCAGCTCTATTCCTATAACTCAGGCTTTTCAATAGCAGCGATCTTCGAGGCAAATCGGGGCTATTATTTTTTCAACTCTAAAAATCTGCAAGTGCTCAAAGTGCCCTTCATCACCACATCATCCAATGTACAGAAAGCTGTGTTCAGCGATCAATGGCGCATTGGCGTAAATCTGCGCACCAGCACTGCCTCTGACGAAATCGCCTCGTTTGGCATCTCATCTGAAGCAAAAGCGGGGCTAGACAATTTGGACGCCCGCAGGCCGCGCGCCATCGGTGACCAACCCAATGTCTACTTCTATCGCCCCGAGTGGGATGAGCGCTACCCCTATTTCGCGACCGACATACGGCCGAATGTGGGTGGCTACGCTTCCTGGGAGTTCAAAACTCAGAATATCGCCTGGCAGGAAAACGTGCTCAGCTTTTCCGGGATTGAAACGTTGCCGGAAGAGTTCGGGATTTATCTATTGGATCATACTCAGCTTCAAAACCACAACCTGCGGCAGAATTCCGAGATTGCTTCGGTTCCCAAAACCGGCACGTCCGAATACAGCATTATTGTTGGGAGGCCGGAAAGCATCGCAGAAAAGGTTAAAACTGTGACTCCGTCGGAGTTTGATTTAAGCAGCAATTATCCCAATCCATTTAATGCAGGGACAGCGTTCAAGCTGGATATTCCTGTTACCTCAGAGGTTGCGTTCGCCATTTTTGATGCTTTGGGCAAAAAAGTAAAAACGCTCTTTTACGGCCCACTAAAGCCCGGCCGCCACTGGTTTCGTTGGGATGGCCGCAATGAGTACGGTGAAAGCCTTGCTTCGGGCATCTATTTCTATCAGCTCACAGCGAATAGCAAAATCCATTATTCCGGCAAAATGCTCTTTATCAAATAACGAGGCGGGAATGCGTTATCTGTTTTTCATAAAAGTATTACTATGGAGCAACATTTTATCTTGCGCTTGTTTTGCACAAGAACTCGCCTTCTTGAACGTCGCCGAAAATCCAGTTGCCATTGCCACAGGCGAATCTGCTGAAACCGGCAACAATGAGGACAAAATTCGGATTTCGATCCAGTCGATACCTGCCGGTGCAAAAGTGTATATTAATAATAAATATTATGGCCTTGCACCGGTACGCTTAAGCGCCAGGTCTGGCCAAAAGGTGAACATTGTGATATCGAAGGAAGGTTATAAAAACTGGACGCGGGAGACGGTATTATCCAGGAACACAAATATTGTCGCTGCTTTGCTGCCGGCTACAGAACGCGCGGCCAGGCAGCCTGCGCCAAGAGGGACACAAAGCAGAGGCAGACAGCCATTATCGATAGAATCGAATCCATCGGGCGCCAAAGTTTACGCGCAGTTTGGAAAAAGGAAGAGATTGCTCGGCAGAACTCCATTGCAATTTGTCGCCCCGGCCGGCTCAAAATTTTCTATTTTTCTTGTAAAAGACGGCTACAAAATCCGCCATAAGCGAATCGATGCCAGTGGCGAGCAAAACATCTTCATCAGCTTGAATGCCCGGAATCCTCAGAACGTTCAGAGTGCCCAGGTTGATCGGGATATTCCCAAGGTGCAACGCGATCAACCGGGAAGCAAAAAATGGCCGTGGCTGATCGGAGCAGCAGTCGGTGGCGGAATAGCCTATTTGCTGTCAACAAGCGGAACTCCGCCGGCGGCAACAGGCGCCTGGCCAAAGCCTCCGGGCAGGCCGTGATATTTTTTTTGACCGATAATCTGAAACATACCGGCCAGCCTTGCCGGGAATCCGCTTAATTTTCCCCCACATGCACGTCAATCGGCTTGATCGCTTTGACGTCAAACTGCGACAGCCGGTTGCCCAGCGCCTTCCAGCCCTTTACAGCGATAAAATCCGCAAGATCGATGAGGTCGGAGCACTCTTCTTTGGCCCTGCCCTTCACATAATCCAGCACGACAAACGGCTTTGATGCAGTGGACACAAACACCAGCTTCGAGTCGCGGTGGTCGGTGGTAAAGGGCAAACGTTTGCCTTCTTTGGGTGCGTCGATTTGAAAGCGCTTGACATAATAATTTTTGCTGGCGCCATCGTAATACACGGCTGTCACCACGGTTTCGTCCGCAAACTTTTCCAGCACCAGCGTGTCATCCGGATCGAAGCGGTTGGTGAGCTCAAAATTGCTGAGCTGCGCCGTGCCATTCTTAAAGATCGCCAAAATCAGGTCGCCAGTATCGAAGGTGCCCAACGGTTTGCCACGCTCTTCGGTATTCAGCCTGCCGACGATGTTGTCGTACCAAATCTCGCGCCCGCCGAGCGTGGAACTGCCAGCTTCTTTCTGCACCACCCGCACCACCGGCCACTTGGTCAGCACATTGCCCTGCGAGCTGCGTCCCTTGATCGCCAGCTCGGCAAAATCGTATTCGAACATTTTTTTGCGCGCCCGGCTGCGTGTTGACAGATAAACCGTGATCACTTCCGACTCGCCGTTTGGATTGGCGGTAAAATAAAGCGTGCGCGAGCCTTCAGTGCCCTTGGTCAGATCGTATTCCTTATCGCGCGTAATTGCTGTCACCGCAAAGCGCTTCACATACGAGGCGCCGGACTTGGCATCTTTATAGACCATGTTATAAATCGTATGCTCATCGCCTTTCTTCCACACCGCCGCATGAATGATGTCCTTGCCAACAAACGATTTATCGGAAACTTTCGTCACCAAAAACTTGCCGTCACTGCGGAACACGATGATGTCGTCGATGTCGGAGCAGTCGCAGACATACTCGTCCTTTTTCAGCCCGTAACCGATAAAGCCATCTTTGCGATTGACGTACAGCTTTTCGTTCGCCACCGCAACCTGCGCTGCTTCGATGGTGTCGAAGTGCTTGATTTCGGTGCGGCGTTCGCGGCCCTTGCCATATTTTTCCTTCAGGCGCTCAAAGTACGCGATAGCAAAATCTGTCAAATGCGCCAGGTCAAATTTGGTCTGCTCCAGCGCTTCTTCGATACCGCGAATTTCCTCATCGGCTTTAAAGGAATTGTATTTTGAAATGCGTTTAATGCGAATCTCGGTCAGCCGGATAATATCATCCGTGGTGATTTCGCGCTTGAACATTTTTTTGTATGGATCGAGTCCGCGGTCGATGGTTTCGAGCACCGATTCCCAGGTTTCGCATTCTTCGATGTCGCGATAAATGCGCTTTTCGATAAAGATTTTTTCCAGCGAGGAAAAGTGCCACTTTTCTTCAAGCTCGTTCAGCTTGATTTCCAGCTCCTGCTTGAGCAGGCTGACTGTCTTGTCCGTGGAGAGCCGCAGCATCTCATTCACGCTCAAAAAACGCGGCTTTTCATCGATGATCACGCAGGCATTCGGTGAAATCGACACTTCGCAATCGGTGAATGCATACAGGGCATCCATGGTCACTTCCGGCGACACACCGGTCGGGAGCTCGACCACAATCTCAACGTCTTTGGCGGTGTTATCGACCACCTTCTTGACTTTGATTTTGTTGTTGTCGTTGGCTTTGACAATCGATTCCATCATGCCGGTGGTGGTGGTGCCGTAGGGGATTTCGCGGATGATCAGGGTCTTTTTATCCGGCACTTCGATTTTGGCGCGCAGCCGGATGCGGCCGCCCTTCAGGCCTTCGTTATAATTGCTGAAATCGGCCAGCCCACCGGTGGGGAAATCCGGCACCAGGCTGACTTCCTGCCCGCGCAGCACGGCAATGGAGGCATCGATCAGTTCGATAAAGTTGTGCGGCATGATCTTGGTCGCCAGGCCGACAGCAATGCCTTCCACGCCCTGTGCCAGCAGCATCGGAAATTTCACCGGCAGCGTGATCGGCTCGCGCTTGCGGCCATCGTACGAGGTTTGCCAATCAGTCGTCGCCGGGTTGAACACCACTTCGAGCGCGAATTTTGACAGGCGCGATTCGATGTAACGCGGCGCGGCTGCGCTATCGCCGGTGCGGATGTCGCCCCAGTTGCCCTGGGTATCGACCAACAGTTCTTTTTGGCCGAGATTCACCAGCGCGTCACCGATGGCGGCGTCGCCGTGCGGGTGGTATTGCATGGTGCTGCCGATGATGTTGGCGACCTTGTGGAAGCGGCCGTCGTCCATTTCGCGCATGGCGTGCAAAATACGGCGCTGCACCGGCTTCAGGCCGTCATCGATGTGCGGCACCGCGCGTTCTAAAATCACATAGGAGGCATAATCCAAAAACCAGTTTCGGTACATGCCGTTGACGTGCAATTGCTCGTGCAGCTCGCCATTGCCGTCGACCACTGCCCCGGTCGGATCATTTTCCTGCGGGGCTTGCGGATTGCCGTTTGTGGGGGTGGGCATAGAGAATATTCCTTTTCTAATTCATTGCCATAAATTTAATTCCAATCAGTAAGGCTGATAATCGCCTCATATATAGTTTTGGCATCCGGCGCGCACCTGGCACACTAATGCTCATTCACCCTTCGACTCCGCTCAGGGTGAAGATATTTTTTGGGGTAGCCCATTGTTCCTGTTATCTTTAAGCCGAGATGCATGAACTAACTAACACTGAAAAATAACTACCGAGTTTATCTCTATCAGTTTATTTTTTTCGTTACCCTGAACTCTATTCTATCTTCATCCCGAGCGTCATTTTATCTTCATCCCGTGCGCCATTTTATCTTCATCCCGTGCGCCATTTTATCTTCATCCCGAGCGAAGTCGAGGGATGAACCACTCACAGCAGTCGCTACTCTCTGTTTTAAAATGCGACTCATTCCGGCATTCGGCAAGCCGGTTCAGCAATTCGAAATCGCCACGAATCAGGGCTTCCTTTTTCGCCCGCGACCACCTTTTTATTTGCCGTTCTGCCTGGATAGCCTCAACATAAGTTGGAAAACCTTGTGAATACACCAATTCTACAGGCCGCCTTTTGCTTGTGTAGCCACCAAAAGTACCATTTTGATGTTCTGCAATTCTTACGTCGAGACTCTTTTGTTTTTTGCCTGTGTAATAGCTACCGTCCGAACACTTTAGAATATAAACCCAAGCTTTATTCATTTTCACCCCCATTTCTTGACTTCTGGCTTTTCACTCTTTATGGTGATCTATGATTTCAGCAAATCATTGCACGTTTCACCCCTCAACTCCCCTCGGGGTGAAGGTTGTATTAGGGTTTGAACTTGCTTTCTGTCAAGTTCCATCCACCCTGACCAAATCTATTTGACTCCATACCGAGCACAACCCCCTTCTTCATCCCGAGCGGAGTCGAGGGATCTTGAGCTTCATGGTTCGACTCCGCTCACCATGAAGCTCAAGATTTCTCATTTATAATTCAAAATTCACCATTTGCTACACCTTGCCATTCTCCATCACGTCCTTCTCGATACGCAGGTTGTCGATGATAAACTCCTGGCGGTCGGGGGTGTTTTTGCCCATGTAGTAAGTCAGGATTTTCGGGATGGTAATCGACTCAGGCAGCAGCACCGGCGCCAGCTTGATATTCTCGCCGATGAAGCCGCCAAACTCGTCCGGCGAGATTTCGCCCAGGCCCTTGAAGCGGGTGATTTCAGCATTTTTGCCGAGCTTGCCGAGCGCTGCCTGCTTCTCGCTTTCGTCGTAACAGTAAATCGTTTCCTTTTTGTTGCGCACACGGAAAAGCGGCGTTTCCAGCACAAACACGTGACCGGCGCGCACCAAGTCAGGATAGAATTGCAGGAAAAAGGTCAGCAGCAGCAGGCGAATGTGCATGCCGTCGACGTCGGCGTCGGTGGCGAGCACAACCCGGTTGTAGCGCAAATCGTCCAGCCCGTCTTCGATACTGAGCGCGTGGTGCAACAGATTGAATTCCTCATTTTCATACACCACTTTTTTGGTCAGCCCGAAGCAATTCAGCGGCTTGCCACGCAAACTGAAAACCGCCTGGCTTTCGACATCGCGGGCTTTGGTGATCGAGCCGCTGGCCGAGTCGCCTTCGGTGATAAAAATGGTCGAATTGTAGCGTTTTTCATTTTTGAGATCAGTGTAGTGCACCCGGCAATCACGCAATTTTTTATTGTGCAGATTGGCTTTTTTGGCGCGCTGATTGGCCAGCTTTTTGATGCCCGCCATCTCTTTGCGTTCACGTTCCGATTGCAAAATGCGCTTCTGCAAGGCATCGGCGGCATCGGAGTTTTTGTGCAGATAATCGTCCAGCGCCTTGCCGACAAAATCGTTGATGAAACCGCGAATCGACACGCCGTCCGGCGACATGGTTTGCGAACCGAGCTTGGTTTTGGTCTGCGACTCGAACACCGGTTCCTGCACCCGCACCGCGATCGCCGCCACGATCGAGCTGCGCACATCGGTTGCATCGAAATCCTTTTTGTAGAACTCGCGCACGGTTTTGACCACCGCCTCGCGGAACGCGCCGAGATGGGTGCCGCCCATGGTGGTGTGCTGGCCGTTCACAAACGAGTAATACTCTTCGCCGTACTGGTTGGTGTGGGTCATCGCCAGCTCGATGTCCTCGCCCTTCAAATGGATGATCGGGTAGCGCATCGACTCTTCGTCGGCTTTGCGCGCCAGCAAATCCGCCAGGCCGTTGCGGGAATGAAATTTTTTGCCGTTAAAAATGATCGACAGCCCGGCGTTGAGATAGGCGTAGTTCCAGATTTGGCTTTCGAGATATTCCGGCAGAAAGTGGTAATTTTTAAAGACGGTTTCGTCCGGCACAAACGTCATCGAGGTGCCGTTGCGGTCGGTCGACCTCGATAGTTTATGATCTTTGATCAGCTCGCCACGCTCAAACTCGGCCGTTTTGATTTTGCCATCGCGGACAGACTCGACTTTGAAGTAAGTCGAGAGCGCGTTCACGGCCTTGGTGCCGATGCCGTTCAGGCCGACCGATTTCTGGAAGGCTTTGGTGTCGTACTTGCCGCCGGTGTTGATTTTGGCGACGCAGTCGATGACCTTGCCGAGCGGGATGCCGCGGCCGTAGTCGCGCACCTGCACTTTTTTCTCGGTGACGGTGATTTCGATGGTATTGCCGAAGCCCATCATGTGCTCATCGATGCTGTTGTCGATGACTTCTTTCACCAGCACGTAGATGCCGTCGTCTTGTGCCGAGCCATCGCCGAGCTTGCCGATATACATGCCTGGCCGCAGCCGGATGTGCTCGCGCCAGTCGAGAGAGCGGATACTGCTTTCGTCGTAAATAATCTGTTCGTTCGCTGCCATATTTGTGGGGATTCCTGTTTTTGTTTTAGCCGCGAATGGACGAGAATCTACACGAATAAAGACATATTCGCGAAAATTCGTGCCATTCGCGGCTAAAAATCTGTTTTACAAGTCTTTCGAACTCGAGTTTTTCTTTTCCAAAATTTAAACTGATCGCCAGGTGCAGGCCAGTTGCCTTCAAATAGTTGAAGGCTTGCGCCCGGTGCACATTGATGATTTGCACGACAGACTTCAATTATAGGATGACTTCACCTTCAATCAAAATATCTGCAAAATACTCAACGATGCATTTTCCGTGAAAATTGACTGGGATAGCTGCCAGTTGTCTGGCATGAATGCTTTCCCGGTCAAAAAGCACCATCAGTGCATTTTCAAAAACTTTTTCCAAAAAACCAAAGCCCAACTCATTGTGGACTTCCATCGCCAAACCGACAATTCGATAAGATATAACCTTGTAAAGAATATCCTTCTCTGTAACGTGCTCCCCCTTTATTAAAATTCAAAAGTTGTAGTTCCGTTACAGTCTTTTCGTTTCCCATTTCTTATTCGCGAAAATTCGCGCCATTCGCGGCTAAACCTCATTCATACAGCTCGTAATCTTCGCAAAGCGTCATCAAAAATGCGCCGAGCGGTTTGGCTTCACTCATTTTGAGATCACGCGGCAGACCGATGATTTTGATCAGCACACAAAAATAAAAGTTCAAACCATCACCGGCGTCAAAGTGAAAATACGCGCAAATTCGCCTGCCCTTTTCACATCACCATTCCGCAGGGCAACACGCACTTCATCCAGTTTTTCGGCATCTTGCAGCGAAAGATAAGGTGACCAGCCACCTTCTGCATAAAGCAGTTCAACGTCCACTTCTGCTGCATACTTTCCTTCATGCACAATTTTTGTGTGCTTCTTTTTATTCATTACTTGCAAAATTTCAATTTGTATAATGTGGTAAAATAGATTCCTACTGAATGACATAATATGATATTCGCGAAAATTGGTGGCAAAAACTTCACGCCTCCGGCTCATAATCTTCGCACAGGGTCATCAAGAACGCGCCGAGGCGTTTGGCTTCGCTCATTTTGAGATCGCGCGGCAGACCAAGGATTTTGATCAGTACCTCACGCCGCAGCGGGAACTGATGGCTGAGCGCCACATCTTCCGGGAAGGTCAGCGCCAGGCGTGCTTGTCCGGTTTTGTGTGTGCCGGTGTTGCCGTTCATGCCTTTGGTGTGGCGCGCACGCTGCGGAAACGACGGCGCATAATTTTCCGGATCGCTGCGCCAGGCCAAAAACTCATCGACTGCTTTGCGGGTGCGATTCCGGTAGGTTTTGCGGCTGTCGGCATTCAGGTTTTTACCTTCCGCGCGCTCAAATTCCGCAAACGCCTGTTCGAAATTCAATTTCGACAAATCCCGCTTCTCACTGCCCTGCGCGCTCGCCAAGACTTTGTTGCTGGCCGCTTTCAGCGCGCTGGCCGTGGCCGGCTTCATCTTGCCTTTTTGTGCCACCCAATCCAAAAATGACAGCATTGCATCGAGACTTTTGTCGTTATGAAGCATGACTTCGCTTTATTCATCTAATGAATATTAGAAATTGGATAAAATATAAGACAGTCATCTAAGCGAGTCAATAACTTTTTTCAGGCAGGCTAAGATATTATTATTTGCCATCGCCAAAGTTTCAGAAAGCACTCCTAAACGTCATGCTGAAAGCATCTATTTTGCCTTAAAAAAGAGTCTTGATCTGCACATCGGAATAGAATCCTTCGGAATGAAAAGCAGAAGACTTGGGTGGGAAAGGCTCGTTTTGTAGAAGTACAAAACGCCTTGTCTAAAGTTTAGACAATTTATACAAAACCATCTTCACCGATCCAGCACAGCCATCATCGTGCTTTGCATGGCGGCGACCAGCTTCTCCGCGCCACCCTGCACGGCAAAGGCATCGGCTTCGCAGACGGTCAGTGTGCGGCCGGGCTTTTTGACCCGTGCACGTGCAATCACGCACTCCCCGATTGCGGGGCTCAGAAAATTAATTTTGAACTCGACCGCCAGCACATTGGCCTTTTCCGGCATGAGTGTGTAGGCCGCATAGCCACAAGCGCTGTCGAGAATGGTGCTGATCACGCCGGCGTGCAAAAAGCCGTCTTGCTGGGTGAGGTCATCACGAAACGGCAGGATGATTTCCACTTTGCCGGGCGCGATTTTACCAAGACTGGCGCTGAAAGTTTGCATCACCTTTTGTTGGGCAAAGCTGTCACGCACGCGCGATTCGAAATTGTCGGATTTAGGGATGAAGTTCATTTTTTAACCGCAGAGTTAATGGAGTTGCGCAGAGTCTATCTGAAATCTATTGATTCTGACTTCCGCATCGAGCTCACCGGTGCTCAGCAAGAAATCAGCAAACTGCCGGGCAAAGTAGGGCGCTTGCGAGTAGCCTTTTGAGCCCAGTCCATTGAACACGCCGAGTTGAGAATGCTGCGGATGCAGGCCCAGAATCGGCTTGCGGTCGGGAGATGATGGACGCACACCAGCCTGATGCGCCAGCACCCGCACCGGCTTCGGGACGATGCCTTCGATCTTTTTGAGCAGCTCCGCTTTGCCCGCATCGGTCGGCACATTGTCGAAAGTGCTGTGATTATGGGTGGCGCCGAGCCGGTAGCGGTCACCGCCCGTGGGCGCCATGAAAAAGCCGCGATTCAAAATCTTGTCCAGTCCCAAGCCCGGGATTTCGATATCGATGCTCTCGCCCTTGTCCGGCGACATTGGCAGCCAGTCGAAATAGCGGTTAAGTGTGATCTGCCAGCCATCGCAAAAAATGACCTTGCCGGCCTCAACATCCTGCCAGTGTACACAATCAGCTTCGATTTGCATATCATCACACGAGAACGAACCGGCGCGCAACGCATTTTGACCGATCAAATACGCACGAAATGCATCAACAAACACAGCCGTGTCAATACTGGCGCTGCCGGTAATCTCGACGCCGCCATGCGGATTGGCGATTTGGCCTTTGCATGGCTCGCCTTCGATATCGGAGCCGATGTACGGTTGCAGTTCCGGCGCGTCCTTTTTCTTTTGCCAGCGCTTTTGCTGTTTGTCGTCGATAAAAAGTCGCAGCGAATTGAGATCGCGATAAAATTTTGTGTTGAATTTTTGCTCGAGCTCGCGATAGGTTTGGCGCGCAAACGGCAGCAGGGTCTCGGCGCGCCAGGCTTTGTTAAGGCGCAAACCGATGACCGGATTGATCAGTCCGAGCGAAGTGATCGAAGCGGCGTGCTTGTGGCCGTCATCGACCACCAGCACGCTTTTGCCGGCTTGCAGCAAAAAATACGACAGCAGCGAGCCAGCCACTCCCTGCCCGACAATCAAATAATCGACTCGCATCACTTGCCTTCCAAATGCTTGGTGACGTCAATGATCAGGCTGGCGGTCAGGCGCGAGCGGTTGACGATGCCGACCAGCCGCTGCTGCCCGTCCACCACCGGCAGCGCTTCCAGATTGAGACTTTCCATCAGCTCCAAAGCGGCTTTTTTGTCCGCATCCTGGTGCAGGCTGTGCTCAGCGGAGGTGAAACCCGGTATTCCGGCCAGTTGACCGGCATCGCTGCGATTGAGCCAATTGGCAAAATCGCGCGAATTGAACAGGCCATCATAGCTTTTAATGGTGGCCGCCACTTCCATGGCATCGATCATGCCGAACAGCGTGCCATCGTTGTTGTTGATGACAATATATTGAAAAAACGGGTATTTGGTCAGTTCGTCGAGGTACTGTTCGATGGCCGGGCCGTAGTAGCCGCCGTGTCCCATGCGAAAAACCAGCGCCTGGGTTTTACGCCGCACCAGCTCGGGAATCCGGCCGACGCCTTCCTTCGAATCGGAACGCAAGGTTTCTACAGGCAGGCCCTCCAGTTCGGATATCTGTGATTTGATCGCTGCCTGTGACGCTTGCACAAATGCCGCCTCGATTTTCAAATCGCCGAACTCAAATTTTTGAATTTTGCCGGTGAGCAGCAAAAACAGCACAATCGGGATCAGCGCAATAGCAATTTCGGAGTTTTTGATTTCAAATTTATTGCCGGATTTCATGCGCAGGTAGGCCAGAAGCGCCACCACGCCGATAAAAATCGCAATTGAGATGAGAATGGTCAGTTCCATTTTTTACTCCTGTTTATATATTTTAATCCGATCAGCCTTAATCCGACAATCCGAAGCCAGAAGAGATCACGCAAAGCGACAGAGATGCCAGGTATTCGCAAAGTCCATTCTTTGAGTACCTTGGCTATTTCGCGTCTTTCCGGGTTTCTTTCGTCCGAACAGTGCCCATATTTGACAGACCTTGATGTTCATTAGCTTAATTTAGCCAACGCTTCACGGTCGGCTTTTTTCAGGCTTTGCGCCACCAGTTTGTAAGAAAGATCGATCCACGGGAATAGCTCTTTTTCTGTGAGCGCTCCGTCCAGCGCAGCGCTGTTCCAATGCGTTTTATTGAGATGGTAACCCGGTGTGACTTCCGGATGCTGACGGCGAAGGGCTTCAGCCAGCAGTGGCTCGCATTTGAGCGCAATAGAGTCGAGCTTTTTCATGTTGATAAGAGCAAAAATTTTGCCCATGACTCTAAAGGTCAATACATATTCGTCGAAAGGAAAATTCTGAGTGACGCCGGGTTTGTTGGCGCAATAATCGATCAGGCGTTGTGGATCCATCATTTTTCCTGTGTGATGTGTTGAGTGCCAATATAGTCAATTTTTAGCGGCAGATGCAAATCTTTCATCGCTCGCCAGTTGGTCATCCTGCGGGGCCATTTCAACAGTTTTTCAGCACGAACAACTTGCAAATGTCCTGAAAATTGATTATTCAGGCAAGCATGTTCCGGAAACAAACCTACCGTATTTCTTGTTAAATTTCAGACTGCGCACGTGCAGTTTCAGATGAGAACATTTGGAGAAGGCGCCCTAAAATGGAAAGCGTGACCCCGACCCAGTTCGGGCCATCCCCGAACATTAATCTCAATGTACGCGGGCTGAAAACGTCCGCCACGCTGGCAATCAACGAACGCAGCGCAGAGCTGAAAGCACAGGGCAGACAGGTTTTCAGGCTCGGGCTGGGGCAATCGCCCTTTCCGGTTCCCGAGCCGGTGGTGCAGGCCTTACGCGAAAATGCGCATCAAAAAGATTATCTGCCGGTCAAAGGCTTGCCGGCCTTGCGTGAGGCTGTCGCCGGCTATCATGGTCGCAAGCAGGGCCTGCAGCGCAGCGCGGACGATGTGCTGATCGGTCCGGGCTCGAAAGAGTTGATGTTTCTGATCCAGTTGGTCTATTATGGCGACCTGGTGATCCCGACGCCTTCGTGGGTTTCCTATGCACCGCAGGCACAAATCATCGGCCACCAGGTGCGCTGGGTGCGGACCGATTCCAGCAACAACTGGCTGCTGCAGCCTGAGGATTTACAGGAAATCTGCGAAGACGATCCCGACCGGCCACGGCTTTTGATATTAAACTATCCCAACAATCCGACCGGGCACAGTTACCCGGTGGAGCATCTCGAAGCGCTGGCCAAAGTGGCGCGCAAGTACCGTGTTGTGCTGCTTTCCGATGAAATTTACGGCGAAATTCATCACCACGGTGCGCATACATCGATTGCGGAATTTTACCCGGAAGGCACGATCATCAGCTCGGGGCTCAGCAAGTGGTGTGGTGCAGGTGGCTGGCGGCTGGGTACATTCACCTTTCCCGCCAGTTTGCGCTGGCTACAGAACGCTATGTCCGTGGTTGCCAGCGAGACGTTCACCTCCACCAGCGCGCCGATTCAGTATGCAGCGGTTCGTGCCTTTCAGGGCGGCCCTGAAATCGAGCATTATTTGACACAATGCCGGCGCATTTTGCGCGCACTCGGTTCGTTCTGTACGGAAAAATTGCTGGCAGCAGGTATCAAAGTACGCAAGCCTGATGGTGGTTTCTATTTGATGCCCAGCTTTACACCATTTAAAGATGCTCTGGAAGCGCGCGGCATCAGCACCAATACAAAGTTGTGCGAAGCTCTGCTGCAGGAAACCGGCGTGGCGACGCTGCCGGGCGCCAGCTTTGGCCGCCCCGACTACAAAATGAGCATGCGGTTGGCGTATGTCGATTTCGACGGAGAGGTGGCGCTGCAGGCTATAGAAGCCGAGCCGGCGGAGGCCGAGCTAAGCGAGGCTTTTCTGCGCGAACAGTGCAGCAACACCACCACCGCCATCGATCGCATGTGTGACTGGGCCGCCAGTTTGGCCTAAGTCTATGCGAATGTCCGTTCTGTCATCCTGGAAGGATCCACTTTGCACTTATTGCAAGCATGAGACAAAACAAAGGCTTGCCCAATGTGCAAATAAGATTCGTCCTGAATGACATTATGGATTTTCGGATAGGCTCATCATTGACGTCCTCAAGCGAACGGCCTACATTTGTCTGTCGCACAATTTCGATCACGCGTCATTTTACAACAAGCCAAGCGATTTTTATGTCTTCAACTGAATTGCAGGAAAAGCTCGACAATTTGCCGAAAAAGCCCGGCGTCTATCAATTCAAGGACAAAACCGGCAAAATCATTTACATCGGCAAGGCCAAGGTACTGCGCAACCGCGTGCGCTCCTATTTCCAGAGCGGCCGCTTCGAAGGCCCCAAGCTGGCGCGGCTGGTGTCGCGCATTGCCGATCTCGAAATCATCGTCACAGACTCGGAAATCGAAGCGCTGATTCTCGAGATGAACCTGGTCAAAGAATACAAGCCGCGCTACAATATCAACCTTAAAGACGACAAAAGCTTTCCGTACATCCGCGTCACCAACGAGCTGTTCCCGCGCATTTTTCCCACTCGCCGCATCGTGCGCGATGGCTCGAAATATTTCGGGCCGTATACCGATGTCAAGTCCATGCGCGCGATGCTAAAAACCATCAAGCGCATTTTTCCGATCCGGAGCTGTAATTACGACATCACCGAAAAAGCGGTCGCGCAAAAAAAATACAAGCTCTGTCTGGACTATCACATCCACAAATGCGATGGCCCGTGCGAGGGCCTGGTGTCGCCTGAAGAGTACGGCCAGGTCATCCAGCAAATCGTCAATTTCATCAACGGCCGCAGCTCGCAGGTGGTCGATGAAATGACCGAAAAGATGCGCCTGCTCGCCGAAAAGCGGCAATTCGAGCAAGCCGCCAAACTGCGCGACCGCATCAAGTCGATCGAAAATTTTCAGTACAAACAAAAAATCGTCACCAACGATCACAAAGACCGCGATGTGGTAGCAGTGGCGATGGAAGACGAAGATGCCTGCGGCGTGATTTTCCGGGTGCGCGAGGGCAAAATTGTCGGGCGGCAGCACTACTATTTGAGCGGCATTTTCCAGGACAGTTACGCCGAAGTGACCGCTTCTTTTTTGAAACAGTACTATTTGAAAGCGGAAACCATTCCGAGCGAGATTTTTTTGCCGGAGCAGATCGACGAGCCCGAACAGATTGAAAGCTGGCTGTCGCAAAAAGCCGACGCGACCGTAAGGCTGGTAATGCCCAAGCAGGGCGAGAAAGCCAAGCTGGTAACCATGTGTAACAAAAACGCCCGTCTGCTGCTGGAAGAATTGCAAATGCAAAAAATGCGCTCGCGCGACAAAACGCCGCACGCCGTGGCTGCTCTGCAGCGTGATTTGCATCTCAAAAAGCCGCCCAAACGCATCGAGGCGTTCGATATTTCCAACATTCAGGGCACCGATCCGGTGGCGTCGATGGTGTGCTTCGTCGATGGCGTGGCGAAAAAATCGGACTACCGCAAATTAAAAATCCGCAGCAAAGCCACACCGGACGATTTCACCATGATGCGCGAGGCGGTGACGCGGCGCTACAGCGGCTCGCTGACCGAAAAGATGCCGCTGCCCGACCTGATTTTAATCGATGGCGGCAAAGGCCAGCTTGGCGCCGCCATGCAGGCTCTGCGCGATGCCGGTCGCACCGACATTCCGGTGATCGCGCTGGCCAAACGATTGGACGAGGTGTTCGTGCCCGGCGACCCCGAGCCGCAGAACATTCCGCGCACTTCGAGCGGTCTGAAAATGCTGCAACGCCTGCGCGACGAGTCGCACCGCTTTGCTGTCACGTTCCACCGCAGCCTGCGGAAAAAGCGCACCACCGCTTCGGCGCTCGACGCCATCGCCGGCATCGGGCCGGCGCGCCGGGCAGCGCTGCTGAAATTTTTCGGCTCGGTCGATTCCGTGCGCGAAGCCTCCGTTGATGATTTGCTGCTGGTGGAAAACATCAGCCAGGATTTGGCACAAACGATTTGGGAGCATTTTCACGGCATCAAGCCGAAAACGGATAATGCATAAACCCCTTTGTTCAATTGCGCGGCTCTTCTGTGCTGCGAAGAAAGCGCTTGATATATTGATGGCAAATCGGCACTTTTGCAATATCATTCTTAGAAACATAATGAATGTGGCTCGAATCTTAGGATTAAATTTCAACATTAGGAGAATGTATGTCATTAGCATCGAGTTATACGCAGAAACCAGGGGCAATACCTGCTTACTTTGAGGCAATTCTTGGTGCCGAAGCACCCGAACGCTTTACTTACAGATTTCTCGAAAAACTAGAATTCAAAAGTACCAATGACCGCTTGTTCGTAGGTATACTTAAGGATCTAGGTTTTTTAGACGCTGATGGTGTACCTCAAGACCGATATTATGAGTTCTTAGATAGAACCCAATCGGCTAAGGTTCTAGCTAAGGCTATCCGCGAAGCATACTCTGATCTATTTGAGGTTAACAGAGAAGCATTTAAAATGGATACTGGCGAAGTCCAGAACAAACTACGAACACTTTTTGCGGGAGCAAAAAAGGATACGATAATTGCAAAAATAGCAAAAACCTTTGTGGCGCTTTGTGAATACGCTGATTTCACGATGCCAGCAAAAAAACAAGAAGCGACTACCTCAGGTGTTTTACCAACATCCCAAGAAAAGCCTCCGCAAAGGGATTTAGCTCAGAACTCCGTCTCTCTGGACTCATTACAATATCACATCAACATCGTGCTGCCAGAGAGTAAAGATCCGGCTATTTATGATGCTATTTTCAAAAGTCTTCGGGATCATCTAGGAACGCGTCATGAATGACTTATACACATTTGTCTATAAAGGAATACTGACGGACGAGAGCCTGGATAAGGTGGGGCGAAAGAGGCGTTACAGCGTGGGAGCCGAAGAGAATGAAATAATACGTTCCGCCTTGTCATATGAAATGCTCGACCTCGAGTTGGTATTACGAGCTGAGCGGATGGCAATCGTCTACGCCGCCATACATGCCTTTGAAAATATGGTTAGAGACTTTGTTAAGAAAGCAATGGCTGAGGAATATGAGGAAGAGTGGTGGACTAAGGTTCCTACCAGAATCGACGCCAAAGTAAAAAAGAGAATGGAAGATGACTCTAAATTTCGCTGGCACGGAACGCGTGGCGCCAATGAAATGGAATATTGCGACTTCGGAGATTTGTCGTCAATTATTGTGACAAACTGGTCTATATTTGAAGAGCATCTTGTTGACATGGAATGGGCTAAGTCGATCCTAAGTGTCCTTGAGCGTTCCAGAAATATCGTAATGCATGGTGGTGTACTAGCAAGACAGGATATTGAACGTATTGGTGGAAACATCAGAGATTGGACCAGACAAGTTGGATAATCTTTGTTCTAACTACGGCTGGAGTTGACGCAAACAGCGCCGCGTTTTTCCCAGTCTGACGAGCCTTCATGCTCAAAGAAGCCTTGTAATCAATCGTTGTGAATTAAGCTGATTGCGTATATCAATCTAGCCTCAGAATTTTTTCAATACTGCTCAAACAGGAGCATCCCATGCTATTCGCACCCTCAAACGGATCATCAACGCCAAGCCGACCATTGAGGGCGCAGGTGTAAACCTACGCCGGACATTCGGACTCAGCATTCGGGAGGGAGAGCCGGGCTCTCAAAAAAGAGGACTCAAATCGTGATCAAAAATGCAGGTTTCAAAAAGCTCGCCGTCCTCGCGCTCAGCATTGTCTTTATTGCTTGTAGCAACCAAAAAGATTTCCCGATACAGGCTAGTAAGGAGATTGATAACGCGATTCTGGCAGAGATCGGTCAAGACAACATTCCGGGTGCTGTTGTCTTGATCTCAAAAAACAATACCATTGTCTATCACAAGGCCTATGGGCATGCTCAAAAATATGCATATGGGAAAAAGCCGCTGTCCAACTCCGTTCCCATACAAAAAAACACACTTTTTGATCTGGCGTCTTTAACCAAAGTTTTTGCAACCACCTACGCCATTATGCTGCTCGTCGACCAGGATTTGATCGATCTCGATGACCCGGTATCGAAACACCTGCCGGAATTGAATGCACCAGACAAAACAGACATCACCATCAGACATCTTCTCACGCACTCATCCGGCTTGTCGGAATGGAAGCCGATTTATTATCACGCCAAAGATAAACATCAAGCTCTCAACTATATCAACGATTTGCCGAGAAAGTACCCGGTCGGCCAGGAAAGACATTACAGCGATTTGGGATTCATGCTCCTTGGGTATGTGGTAGAGAAGGTCAGCGGCAAGCCATTGAATGCATTTCTTGATGAGCATCTTTATCAAAAACTGCATCTTCAAAGCACATTGTTTGTACCGGAAAAATGGCCGAAAGAAGAAATAGCGGCCACATCTCATGGCAATCCGTTTGAACGGCGAATGGTTGCCGATGACAATTTTGGCTATAAATGCGATGAGAATGCAGAGGATTTTACCTCCTGGCGCCACTACACGCTGATTGGCGAGGTGAATGACGGCAATTCATTTTATGCGCATCAGGGTGTTGCCGGGCATGCCGGGCTCTTTTCCACTGCTGAAGATTTGAATGTGCTGACCAATGTGATTTTGAACAAGGGGAAGTTTGAAAACCAAGAGATCATTCGAGAGCAAACCATCGCCGAGTTTATCAGGAAAGATCGGTTTGAAAACGGTCTGGGCTGGGCGATGTCACCGGAAATCATCTATACAGACTCCTACAAAGACATTGACGCATTTGGGCATACCGGTTTCACGGGCACGTTTGTTTTGGGTGTCCGCAAATTCAAACTGGCGATCATCCTGTTAACAAACAGACAGAATGTCGATGTGAATGAAAAAGGATATTACTCCAATCTCAAAATTCTGAGAAAGAGCATTGTTGATATCGTTTTGAAGCAATATATTGGCGAGGCGCGATGATTTTCTTTTTATCCGTTCTTCTTTTTATCAGCTCATTACCATTCGAAATGCTTGAATCAAACCTGCGCGACGATCCTTCGACGCTGGTTTTTCCGACCCGCGCCCACATTCCGGTGCGCAAAGCCACCAAATTCCACCTGTTTTTGTACATGCAAAATCGCGTTAAAGTGCGCAATCCGCAGGGCATTGCTGTAGCACGGCTGGATGTGTGGGAGGACGAAGGTACCGATAAAGACGACGACGAGATTTCGATCTACGGGGTGAATTCCAGCCAGAATGTGCTGATCTACAACAACTCGATGACCTCGCTGGCGGTGTACGGCCTGAACGAGCGTGGACGCGAGCAATTGAACGCACCGCACGGCATCACCGCCAGCCACTGGGGCGATGTCTATTTGGCCGATACCGGCAACAACCGCGTGGTCAAGTTTTTTAACGATGGCAAGCAGATGCGCTTCGAAAAACCGCTTTTGCAGAACCAGCTTTTACACCCTGTGGCCGTGGCGCTGGCGGCCGACAGCTCGCTGTACATCAGCGACACCGAAAACAACCGCGTGCTGCTGGTGCGCGCCGACACGCTGCACAGCACGTTTGTGGCCTCGGGGCAAGAGCCGGGCGCGGTCTGGCACCCCACCGGCATCGCCGCGATCGCAGCCAGTGAGCGCTGGTCTTTTTGGAAAGAGCCGTTTGTGGTGGTCGTGGATCAATTCGGCAAGCGCATCCAGAGATTCGACCGGGATGGACAATTGCTGGCGGCCATCGACAGCAAGGATTTAGGCTACGAAAAAGCCAATTTGCAGTATGCCGCCATCGACTACTATGGCAATATTTGGGTCACCGACCGCGGCAACCACTGCGTGCACAAGTTCGACCGCCACTTGCAGCATCTCGACACTTTCGGGCACAAAGGCAGCGGCGACCGCGAGTTCACCGAGCCGCGCGGCATCGCCATTCACAAGCGCTTCGGGCAGGTGCTGATCGCCGAAAAAGAGTCAGTGCAGTACTACTGGATCGGCACCGATGTCAAAAATCTGCAAGCCCGCCGCGACGACGACGGCTTTTTGCAGCTCGACTATTTTTTGACCGAGCGCTCGTTTGTGACGCTCGAAGTGCTGAACCGGCGCGGGCGGGTGGTGGCCACGCTGATGCAGGAAACGCCGCGCGAACCGGGGCAAAACAGCGAGCGCTTCGATGCCGACTTCAAGCCGCTGCCGTTCGTGTTCCGCAACAACAAACGCGTGTTCGACCGCAGCCGCTTCGGTGGCCTGCCACGCGGCCGCAACCAAAACTTCACCCTACGCCTCACCCTCTCCGCCACCTACTCGAGCTACAAATACTTCAGCAAAGAAATGGAACTACATGTACAGTTTTAAAGGGCTGACATTGCAATTAACGCCCCAAAGGGGCCTGACCTCACAATTCAGGGCAACGCCCTGATCGTCCCCGAAGGGGCCTCATCTCATAACTCAGGGCAACGCCCTGATGGCTCCGAAGGGCAACGCCCTGACAGAGCCCGACAGGGCGATAGCCCCGAAGGGGCATCATATCACATCTCAGGGCAACGCCCTGAGGAATGGAGGGAACCATGCCACAAAGCCTTGCCTGCATCTACCTGCACATCGTCTTCAGCACCAAGCATCGCCAGCCGCTCATCCGGCCCGAGATCGAAGACGAATTATACAAGTACATCTCAGGCATCCTTCGGCAACACCATTCTCCAGTCATCGCGATCAATGGCGTCGCTGACCACATCCACATCCTATGCCGGCTGTCGCGCACCATCACGGTCAGTAAATTGCTCGAAGAAGTCAAAAAAGGCTCATCGAAGTGGATCAAATCCAAAGGTGAGGCTTATCGCAATTTCTACTGGCAGAATGGCTACGGCGCCTTCTCCATCAGCCAATCGCATGCGGAAAGGGTGATTCGGTATATCGCCCGGCAAAAGCAGCACCATGGGCAGGCCGACTTTCAACAGGAGTATCGGGCGCTGCTGCGCAAGTATGAGCTCGAGTATGATGAGCGTTATGTGTGGGATTAGCGGGGATGCCGCCCTTTCAGGGCTGGAGGGCGCGAGGGTGGAAGCTGTACAGGGCTTCGCCCTGCAGTAGGTGAGTTCGCCCCTTTGGGGCTTTGGCGAGGGTGGCTGTGCTGGTCACAGGACTGCGCAGCGTACGTAGGGGCATGGCGCGCCATGCCCCTGCCATCCATCAAATCATATTTTGAAAGAAGTCCGGAAAAGGCGCAATTCCAAAAAAATTCGCGGCGGCTGCGCCGCCTCCAGAGTTTCAGAGTTCAGAGATTTCAGAGACCAGAGACCTGGGAGGCCACAACTCGAAAACCGGAGAAGTGGTTCCTGAAGTCTGGATTGAACCTGCCACGATAGGCGCAGCGCAGGAAGACTGAACTATAGCTGAACGAGCCGCCGCGCACAACACGAGCTTGATCGTTATCTGCCCACGTGTTCGCGCACCACTCCCACACATTACCGGCCATATCCTGCAGGCCTTCCGGAGTCGCGCCATCGGGGTAACGGCCCACCGGCGTGGTGGCGCCGACATTGCCATCGTAATTCGCCAGTTTGTCGTTGGGCCCGGTCTCGCCCCACGGGTATGTTCGCAAGGCACCGTTCTCTTTTTCGCGGTCACCAGCCGCAGCCCATTCCCATTCGATTTCATTCGGCAAACGGTAGACAGGGGCAGTTTCAGAGGCAGTAGCAGTTTTTTGTGTTAAGATCGACAGCCACAGGCAGTAGGTTTGCGCGGCGTACCAGCTTACGTCCACCACCGGCTGGTCGTCGCCGTTGAATTTGCGGTCGTCGTCGTAGCCTGAGACCAGTTTGTCTGCCCAGCCTTTAGCGTCGTCACCGAGGTATTCGCGGTGATCCGGCTCGATTTCGTCGAGGCTGAGCACGCTGTCGCCATATTGCGCAAGCGGCACGCGCTCGAGCAATTCGCTTTCTTCGCCGCGCAAATAGCGGATAAAGCGGCGGTACTGGCGGTTGGTCACCGGGTACCTGGCAAAATAAAGATCCGGCACGGTCTTTTGCGCTTCCAGCTTTGTGCCCTTTTGAAACGTAAAGGTGCCGCCTTTGATCAGAATGTACTCGGCGTTGTATTCGAGTGGGTTGTGGAAAAACTTTTGCCCTGTAGAAGCTAACGCCGTCTGGCTTTCATCAGGAATAGCTAAGATTTCTTCTTTGACACTTCGAATCACCTGCCGCGCGCGCTCACTTACTTCATTATTCTCAATGCCTTTGTCGAGCGCATCTTTGATCGTTTGCAGCGCCTGGTCAGTGCCTATTTTTTGTAAACACTCAATTATTACCAAATGCTTTCTGGATGTATTATCCGGATTTTGCAATACTTTTGAAAGCGCTGTAATTTGTGGCTCGCGTGCATCTTCAACCAACCTGTCCAGACGACCCCAAAGTTTGGTATCCAAATCGGCACTTTGGGGTGTCTCAAACAATGCTGCCATGAACGCGTCAAAAGCTTCGCCATCGGAGCGGCTGATAAAAAAGCGCAATGGTTCTTCCCACCATTCATCAAAAAAGCCTTCGGCAAGTGTTTGCAAGCGGCCATTTTTGTTATAGCTTTTAGCCAATTCCAGTCCAGCAAAAAATTCCCGAAACGATTTGTGGCGGAAAATGTACTCGCCTGCCGTATTATCGGCAAGAATGCCGGCCCGGTCGCGCAAATTTTCGCAAAAAGCTTTGGCTGTCGGCGCACCGCGCATGTTCAGCAACCGGTCGTGCATTTGGCGGTGCAGCTTCTCCTTTTCAACTTCTTCGCGCTGCCACTCCTCCTGCATCCACAAACAGACGGGCGCGAGCACAAGCTGGGCCTGATCTGTCGGCAGCAACGAATCGATACCCCGTTGGGCGTCACGGTATTCGAGTAGATAATCAAGCGCAACCTCATACAGTTTCGAGCGGTTTTTGGGCAGGTGGTTGTCCTTTTTCCATAAAATCGCCATAATTTGCAGCAGCATCGGAATGCCGGACAGCTCACGCAAACTCTTATTTTTAGAGTGGGCCAAAAATTTCAACAGGGTATCGCGCTTTTTGTCGGCTTCCCGGCGCTGGCCGCGCTGCCATTCTCGCAATGATTCATTATCCGACCGCAGGTGTGTTTCCCTCAGATAGGCAGCCGTAAACCATTTTTGCAGAAATTCTTCGCGCTGCTTTGCGGTAAAATCTTTGATTTCAGCCTGCAACAAATCGGATTTTAGTACCACTTTGTCGCGGCCGCGGTAGCCGGTCGGGCGCGAAGTCACCACCACCCGCGCATTGCCAAGACCAGTGCAAATGCCATCGATCCAACGGCAGATTTCCTGGCGCATTTTGGCTTCACGCACTTCGTCCAGGCCATCGAGCAAAATCAAGGTTGGCCTCTTTTGCAGCCAGGTGTCAAATTTGTTTGCGGCAATCGCAAGATGATGCTTGCCGCACCATTCCTGCAAGTTCTCTGCGAGGCTTTTTTCGATTTCCACTTCCCGCAGTGGCAAAAACACCGGCAGCGCCGTTTTGCCAATACCGAATTTTGGGGCGTCGCCAGCGGATAAGAAACGCATGGCAAAATATTGCATCAAGGTCGACTTCCCCGAACCGGGATCGCCTATAATCAATAGCAAATCGCGATCCTGTTCATTGAAGGCTTCATATATTAATTCATCGGGCGCGAAACCGTGGCTATCACTTCCTGTACGTGCGGGTGAGCTATCATCTGAATACTCATTGCTGCGAAACTCTCCTAAAATACGCAATTGCACGAAAGTGTCATCCAAACGTACGGAAATGTCATCCATGCCCGGCCCAACTAATTTTATTTTACCAAGCTCTTTCTGCAGGAACTTGCGGTAGCTTTCTTCAGCAGTATGGCTTTGCTCTTGCTCTTTCGCCTGCTCATACAACTCCTGCGCATTGAGTTCAGCCAGTTTCTTTGCTTCCGTTTCTTTCAGCAGTCTTTCCTGCTCTTCGGACTCAATTTGCTTTTTAAAAGCATGTTTTGCCTGCTCCTGCGCAGTTGTTTTCTCTTTTTCGAGTGCAATTCTGCGCTTGTACTGATAATACCCAAACAAAAATGCAAACAGTGAAAGCGCGAATGCTGCAAGCGCGATATAGTCCCGCACAGCCCAACTCGATTCAGTCGCGTTTGAAGATGGCGGATTTTGTGGCTGGACAAAAACGGTTTCAACGGCGCTATTTTGCAGGATTTGCACGCTCGAATCCAGCGCGGTGCTGTCCGGCGTTGCGGGTTGCTGCGGATTTTCCTGCGCAAAAGCTGGCACTGCGCCAAAGGTGGCGAGAAGAATAAAAAGCAGGCACACACGTTTCATTCACGTCCCCTCGGTCGATTGATTTTTCATGTTGCACAACTTGTTTCAATCAAACATACTATCCGGCTTTTCTTCAGCCACGGATGAACACAGATTTTCACGGATATTTTCATGACCAAAAAATCTGTGAAGATCCGTGTCAATCAGTGGCGAAACATCTCTATTTATTAAGACTGTGCAGCACATTGCATGTGGATTGAAAAAAGTTGGAGTGTTAAACTTTAGTTTGACAATGTCAAAATGAATTTTGACACTCCGTTCGCGCAATTGTTGTGATTTGCTATACACTCAATTCTAAAAATGCCCGGCAATCACAAATCAATGTAGGGTTTTGATTTCAAAAATCAAACGCAACTGTCCCAAATAGCGCTTGCGATGTTGGGCAAAGTGATGTATTTTTGCCAAAAGTCAAATCAGCCACAGATCAGCACGGATCGAACACGGATAAGATTTTTTGGGTATCTGTGTTTCATCTGTGTCCATCCGTGGCTCCAATATACAGGAGCTTTGTCTTTTCATGCACAAACCTGAAGTGACCCTCGAATTGGCCGATCAGCACGGCCTGAATGAAGAAGAATTCAACCGCATTTGCGAGATTTTAGGCCGCAGGCCCAACTTCACCGAGCTGGGCATTTTTTCGGTGATGTGGTCGGAGCACTGCAGCTACAAAAACAGCATTTTGCAGCTCAAAACCATGCCTCGCGACGGTGAGCATCTGCTGGCAGCGGCCGGCGAAGAAAATGCCGGATTGATCGACATCGGCGACGGGCTGGCGGTGGCGTTCAAAATGGAGAGCCACAACCATCCGTCCGCGGTCGAGCCGTACCAGGGCGCGGCCACCGGCGTCGGCGGCATTTTGCGCGATATATTCACGGTCGGGGCGCGCCCGATTGCCGCGCTCAATTCGCTGCGCTTCGGCAGCCTCGACGACCCGCATGTGCGCTACTTGTTTCGCGGCGTGGTGCACGGCATCGGCAATTACGGCAACTGCTTCGGCGTGCCCACAGTCGGCGGCGAGGTCTATTTCGACGAAAGCTATCGCGGCAATCCGCTGGTCAATGCGATGGCGGTCGGCATTGTGCGCCACGACCAGATCGCGCGCGCGGTGGCCAAGGGCGACGGCAACCGGGTGTACATTATCGGTTCATCCACCGGCCGCGACGGCATTCACGGCGCCACTTTCGCCAGCGACGAACTCGACGAAGCCTCGCAGGAAAACCGCCCGCAAGTGCAGGTCGGCGATCCGTTTACAGAAAAGCTTTTGCTCGAAGCCACTCTTGAAATGATCGCGGCGGGCTGCCTGATCGGCATTCAGGACATGGGCGCGGCGGGCATCACCTGCTCGACCACCGAAACCTCGGCAGCAGGCGACGCCGGCATGTTGATCGATCTCGACAAAGTGCCATTGCGCGAGCCGGGCATGACGCCCTACGAAATTTTGCTGTCGGAATCGCAGGAGCGCATGCTGGCGATTGTCAAACCCGGCTTTGAAAAGAAAGTCGAGTCGATCTGCGAAAAATGGGATTTGCACGCCACCGACATCGGCAAGGTGACCACGGCCAACAAAAACCTGATCATCAACTGGCACGGCAAAAAAGTCGCGGAGGTGCCATCCTTTGACCTGGTGCTCGGCGGTGGCGCGCCGCAATATGTGCGCGAGACCCGCAAACCGGCTTATCTCGACACACTGCACGCTGAGAAGCTCGATGCGCTGCCGCAGCCGGATGATTTGAACGCCACGCTCAAAACTTTGCTGGCCGCGCCCAACATCGCCAGCAAAAACTGGGTGTTCCACCAATACGATCATTCAGTGCAGACCAACACGGTGATCGCGCCGGGTGCGGATGCAGCAGTGGTGCGCATCAAAGGCAGCCAAAAAGCGCTGGCCATTTCCACTGATTGCAATGGCCGCTACGTCTATCTCAATCCCCGGCGCGGTGCGATGATCGCGGTGGCGGAATCGGCGCGCAATGTGGTGTGCGCGGGTGGCCGTCCGGTCGGCATTACCAATTGCCTGAATTTTGGCAATCCGTACAAGCCGGAGATCTACTGGCAATTCAGCGAGGCGGTCGCGGGCATCGGCGAAGCCTGCCGCACGCTCGGCACGCCGGTGACCGGCGGCAATGTCAGTTTTTACAATGAAAATCCCAAAGGCGCGGTCTTCCCCACCCCGACCATCGGCATGCTGGGCGTGCTCGATCACGTCGATCATGCCACCACAGCCTGGTTCAATAATGCAGGCGATGCCATCGTGGTGCTCGGCGAAGATGGAGAAGAAATCGGCGGCAGCGAGTATTTGTCGACGATTCACGGCAAGACCGCTGGTGACTGCCCGGCGCTCGATTTGCAGCGGGAGATGGCGGTGCAGCAGGCTTGTCTTGCGGCCATTCAGGCAGGCATCGCGCATTCCGCGCACGACATCGCGGACGGCGGGCTGGCCGTGGCGCTGGCTGAAAGCTGCATCATGAATCGCGAGCAACCGATTGGCGCACAGGTGGAGCTTACAGGCTATCAGCGGGCGGATTTTGCCCTGTTCGGTGAGAGCCAGTCGCGCATCATTTTGTCGTTGGACAAACGCGACATGCAGCAACTGATTGAGATTTGTGAGCAAAACGATGTCGCCATCAAAATGATCGGCACGGTCGGCGGCGACAGACTGCGCATCGGTGAGCTGATCGATGTCGGGCTGGCGGATTTGCTCGATCCCTATTTCGAAACCATCCGCCGCAAAATGATGATGGAAGCGAAGAAGTAGTGGGTAGTAGTCTGTCAATATCATTAAGTTAAGCCAAATATCCTTCATGCCGAGCGGAGTCGAGGCATGTCTTCACGCTTAAAAAACACCCTTCGACTGAGCTCAGGATGAAGAAAAATTCTTAAATTAGTGGTATTGAGTGATCAGCTATCAGCATAAAATGACAAAGAACCAAGCACAAAGAACAAAGACCGACAACATCCCCTTCGCCAAACTCTCCGCCACCGGCAATGATTTTATTTTGTTCGACAATCGCCAGCCGCTGTTCAGTGGCGATGAAACAGCGTTTTTTCGGGGCATCTGTGCGCGGCAAACCGGCGTCGGTGCGGATGGCATTTTGCTGATCGAAAACAGCGAATCGGCTGATTTCAGCATGCGCTATTTCAATGCCGATGGACGTGAATCGGAGATGTGCGGTAACGGTGCGCGGGCAGCGGCATACTACGCCTTTCTCCACGGCATTGCACCGCAGCACTGCCGGTTCAGCGTGCAGGGTGTGCCGTACGAAGCGCTGGTCGAAGGCACATCCGTGTCGCTGCTGATGCACGCACCGAGCAACCTGCGTTTGCAGCCGGGTGCGCTGGAAAGCACTGATTTCGAAGAAGGCGGCATGGGCGATTTGGGCGTGCCGCACTATGTGCTTTTTGCTGAAAATGCCGGTGGAGTCGATGTCGAGAAAACCGGCAAATTTTATTGCGAGCATGCCTTTTTTCAGCCACGCCGCACCAATGTCAACTTTATCACGATCAACGCCTTGAACGAGTTGGAAATCCGTACCTACGAACGCGGCGTCGATGCCGAGACGCTGGCCTGTGGTACCGGCGCGGTGGTGTCGGCCTTTGTCGTGCACAAAACGCGCGGCTTGCCGTTCCCGATCACGCTGAAGGCTCGCGGCGGCACGCTTACGGTCGCCATCGACGAGGCCAGTGGCCGGCCGTGGCTGCATGGCGAAGTCCGCCTGCCGTTTCGCGGCGAAATTGACCGAGGGAATTTTTGACAAGATTTACTGGATTGACTGGATCGAATTCAAACCAGTCATCTCTAAACAGAACAAAATGGGGTGGAAAAATGAAGTATCAGGAATTGTCTGAAAAAATAATTGGTTGCACGTATCGCGTTTACAATACAATGGGATTTGGCTTTCTGGAATCCGTTTATGAAAAATGCCTGCTTATCGAATTGCAAAATGCCGGATTGCATGCCGAAGCACAAAAAGGCATTTCTGTTTACTATGAAAAAACAATCGCCGGGGAATTTTTCGCCGATATTGTTGTTGAGAATCGGATCATTTTAGAGTTGAAATCTGTCAGAGAAATTGCTCCTGTTCATGAAGTCCAACTGGTGAATTACCTTGTAGCAACTGGCATTGACGTTGGCCTGATCTTAAATTTTTCGGAAAATGGCGTTGAAGTCAAACGCAAAGTTAGAAAGCTGGATAAATTTCAAACCTTAGGTAGTGATTAAGCTAATTTCCAGGTTTTTGCATCTTTATCCAGTCAATCCTGTAAATCTTGTCACATATTCGAATCAATTTGGTAACGATCCCTTCAAATAGCATTTCGCGCATACTGCTGAGCCGCATTCGCTTTATGGGCGATGTGATTTTAACCACGCCGCTCATTCGCCAGCTCCGCGAAGCGTTCCCGTCTGCTCAGCTCGCTTATTTGGTCGAAGACAAATTCGCGCCACTTTTGCAGCACAATCCCCATCTCGATGAAATCATCACGCTCAATCTTTCCGGCAGCCTGGCCGAGCAGCTTACGTTGATCCGAAAGCTGCGTTCATATAAATTCGACCTGGCTATCGATCTTTTCGGCAATCCGCGCACGGCGTTGCTGAGCTGGCTTTCCGGTGCGCGTTGGCGGATTGGCGGAGATTTTCGCGGGCGTGGCAGGCTGTACAATATTCGTCTCGCCGAACCGACGAAACGGCATCATGCCATCGCCTTCCACCAGCGCAGTTTGCAATCGATCGGTTTGCCCGCCGGTGATATCAGAACCGAGATTTATTTGACTGAGGCGGAAAAGCAGGCCGCCTCCGAATATTTAAGCTATCACGGCCTTGATGTGCAGCGCCCGATCGTCGGCCTGCATCCCGGCGCGACCTGGCCGAACAAGCGGTGGCCGATTGAGCACTTCATCGAACTGGCGGAAAAGTTGCTCGCTGAGAAAGTGCAGATTTTCGTGACTTGCGGGCCGGGCGAATTGGAGCATCTCGAGCCGTTTCACCGCCTCGCCCACTCGAATTTGGTAATCGGCGAAGTGCTGCCGCTGCGACAGCTCGCGGCGGTACTGATGTACTTCAGGTTGCACATTTCCAACGATTGCGGCGTGATGCATCTGTCGGCAGCAGTCGGTACGCCGACCTTTGGCATTTTCGGGCCGGGAGAGCCTGACATTTGGTTCCCCTACGATGAAACAGCCGGGCATCAGGTTTTTTGGGCTGACATCGACTGCCGGCCGTGCCATAAAGACTATTGCCCGCTCGGCACGCTGGCCTGCATGCACGAGACCAGACCGCACGCCGTGTTTCAGCAAGCCATGAAGTTGCTGAAATAAGGATAAATTTGATCTACGCTTTTAGCCAGTGGTTTTTGATTTTTCAGAATTGAAAGCTTCCCAGTCTGAAGAGTCCATTTTTCGATTGTGAACAGCATGCAAAGGATGACGACCATTCTCGAAAGCCTTTTGCTTAACCGCAGAGCGGTGGTGCTGACTTTGGTCGGCTCGCTGCTGGCGGTCTTATTGTCCTACAATCTGGCCAGTTTTATTTTTTTGCAGCAATTCGAGCAAAATCTCGACAATGCGCTCGGTACCCGCCTGCAATCGGTTGCCGACGTGGTCGCGAGGTTGCTGGAACGCGATCTTCCCGAAACTGAAATTGTCGAAACCATCCCGCCGAATTCGCAGCTTCTGTATCAGTTGACCTTAAACGAAATCCGGACGGCGAATCAATTGCAGGCCATTTACCTGGTCACGCCGGATTATCGCACTCTGGTTTCAATCCCTGAAGGCAATTTTCAAACTGGTGATAACATCCTTTATTTGCGCGAAGACAGTACCGAGTTTGCGCTGGCCCTGCGGGGTCTATCGGCATTTTCGAAACTACACGACGTGGCTGGCAATAAATTCAAGTCTGGCTATGCCCCGATTCGCAATCTGGCTGGTCAAGTCATCGCCGTGCTGGTTGTGGAGGCGTCGGCTGATTTTTTCTCCGTTTTGGATAATTTTCAAAATGGCCTTTATTTGGGGATATTTTTTAGCCTGATCGTGGTTATACTTTATGGGGCTTTTATCGGGTGGATCGTATCCTATTTTGTCAAATTACAGGACACGGCGCGCCGCAATGAAAAGCTGGCAGCGATGGGCCAAATGGCAGCCACGGTTGCGCATGAGATCCGCAATCCGCTCGGTATCATCAAAAGCACGTCCGAAGTGCTGAACGATTTGGTTCAGCCGCAGGGAAAGCAGAAGGAGCTTTTTGATTTTATTCCAGCAGAAGTGGATCGTTTGAATCGTTTGGTGAACGACTTCCTGACTTTTGCCCGCGATAAAGCGCTCAAAATGGAAACTCAGGATTTGGTCGCTACCGTGACAAAGGCGGTTTCAGATCTTCAGCAGGACTGCAAAGATGAATCGCTGGAGATTGTGCTGAAAACCGAGCAACCGTCTTTGAACGTGCCACACAATCCGGATGCCATACGGCAGGTGGTGCTGAACCTGGTGATGAACGCGGTGCAGGCGATGGAAGGACGCGGCTGTGTTGAGCTGACTGTGCGCCAAAAGACCCAAAAAGGAAAACACATGGTCGATATCGAGGTATCTGATAGTGGTCCCGGCATCGCTGGTGATGCAAGCAAAATTTTCGAGCCCTTTTACACCACCAAAACTTCAGGCAGCGGGCTTGGCCTGGCGATCACCAGGCAGATTGTCGAGAAGCACCATGGCACCATTAGGACAGCGTCAGGACCGAGTGGAGGCTTGCAGGTGACGATCACCATTCCGGCTTAGGCTTGCAATCCGATTTTTGGCACGCAGTACGGGTGGTCGCATTCGTTAGGTCGAGCATGTGTACAAGGCTGATATTTTTTTGCACGCGAAGTCTGCTGCTGCAACTTTTCGAAGAATTCTGCAATCTCAAATTTGCTGCAACTGTCTGGTCAAATTTCGGTCTATAAATCTTGTACAACAATCGGCAACGATTAGATTGTAAAATGCATTTGCTAGATTTTAAGCGACTGGCGCGGCAACATTGTCTCCACGCCTATCAAAATATTTTATAGAAAATGGCTAGCCATGTTACCTTTAAAGACCCTCTTTCGCAAAGGCCTTCCGGGCCTTAACCTAATTTGTTTGTCCATTCTGTCGCTTTTTTCATGTTCAACGACTCCCGGCCAGCACGAACCGACCGTCAGCGGCGATGTGGAACAGTTGCCCTTTGTTGCCCGCGTCGTCAACATTCCTTCTGACAGCATCGAAATGGGCCGAGTTGCGCTCATTGTCGAAGTCAACTACACCGATTTGCAGTTTCTTAAAACTGCATACGGCTATCGCGCAGGCCTGGACTATACGCTGACCATCACCCCCGGGCAGGGCCTGGAAGCGAAAAAAGTAATCGACAGCAGCAAGGAAATTAAGCTCAGTTCTTTCGAGCAAACGGTTTCCCGCCAGGGCATTGTTCGGATTGCCGAGTCATTTGACGTGCCGGTTGGCACTTACATTGTCAGCATTCTGATCAGCGACAACAACGCGAACAGCCGCGGCGGCTTATCTCACCAGATTGAAGTACACGATTTTATCTCCGGCTTAACCATCAGCGAACCTTTTTTAGCCTGGGACTCTGTACACACTTTCACTGCGGATAAGCTAATTCCACTCAGGAAATCCAATTTCGATCAAGATTTTTTTGCACTCGTTTTCGTCGGCGGCATCGATCCAGCGCAAATGCTCAGCCTTGGCTATGAATTGCTGGACAACAGAAATGAACCTCTGTTTGAGCGCAATCTCACCATCAGGCCGGTCAACCGATCTTTGCTTTTTTCGTTGCCGCTTCCCTACAAAAAGCTCTCCGTCGGCTCCACAACGCTCAAAATTGTTGCCCGACACAATGAGCAAACTGTCGCCAGTTCGCTGAATATTCGCGCCAACCTGGGCAATCACCGTCGTGGCGACCGCAACTACACCACCTTGATCGGGCCGATGCGATACATCATGAACAAGCAGGAATTCGAAGAACTGCAAAAAGCCACGCCGGAACAACAAACCGCACTTTTTAATGCATATTGGCAAGCGCGCGATCCCGATCCTGACGAGGAAAGCAATCCGTTGCTGGAGGAGTTTTACAATCGCGTCGAAATGGCCAATGCACGTTTTGGTTGGACTGGCGGAGAAGGCTACGCAACAGACCGCGGGCGCACGTTGGTGATTTATGGTCCGCCGGATGCCGTTCAAAACAGCCGCCGTGCCGGTTCATCGACAGCCTACGAAATTTGGAGCTACTACGATACCGGACGACGCTTCGTGTTTATCGACAAATACAATGATGGCAACTATCTGCTGCTATCCGATAGCGGGGACTAATCGCAGCAACGTTCGCAAACTAAAATTCCTTATTTTACTGCCCTTGCCGGTATAGATTAGGCAAAGAACAGCCGATGAGTTTTATCTCCAAAATGCAGTGAGGGCTTTGATGTACAAAATAGGGAAGTTTTGTCTACAAAGTAGAGATGCCGGCCGCTTGCTCTGCTCTCTTCTTGTCATCCTTTCATTTTCTTTTCCTGCCGATAGTTTTTCACGGCAATTAACGGTTAGCGACTCTGCCCTGGTGCAAAAGGTCAGGCAGGTGATACTCAACGATAGCCGTCTGCCAATCGACGGGATTTCGATTGCAGTGCTCAAAGGTGCTATTCGCCTCAAAGGTGGCGTCAATACACTGGCGCAGAAGCGGTGGATCGAAGAGCTGATTTATGGAATTCCGGAAACGAAAGTGGTCGACAACCAGCTTGATGTATACGCCCCCAATCTTGATAACGACGTGCTGGCTGAGCGTGCAAAAGAACAATTACTCGCCATACAAAACGATCTGCTTGATTTCAGCCAAACAGAGCTGCACTGCAAGGAAGGTAAAATTACGCTGAAAGGCTCGGTGACATGTCTGGGCGCCAAACTGCATGCTGAAGAAGTATTGGCTGTCGTGCCCGGCATCCGGGCGATCGAGAACAACCTGAGAGTTCGCGATCCCGAGCATGATTCTGACGAAAAAATCAAGCGTGCTGTTGTAGAAGCTCTGCGCGCGAAAATTCAGATGAATCGCGATTTCTTTATTGAAACTTCCGTCGTGCGCGGCATTGTGACGCTCAGCGGACGCCTAAGCAGCCAACGCGAGCATCATCTGGCAATTCGCACCACCCTCTTTACCCCGGGCACAGCCGAAATTGTCGACAAAATCGAAGTGCTGCCGCGCTGACCTTGTCGCTGACAAGGCGGTCTTTTGCATAACGGCCTATTTGAACAAGCCTCCAACAATCTTTTGCAGGAGCCTTTATTGTGAAAAGGGCAAGCCATTTTCTTATAAATGCATGCCATCGCTCTAAAAATAATCCATACTCGAGACAAACTTGATTATCGGGCAGACTTCTGGCTCTGTTGAATTTGCGCACATACCAGACATATTGGCCTAGAATGGGATCCCCCTATTCGGTTTTGGTACGAAATCGATTCGATACCACTTTATTTTAGCTATTATTTCAAAAAATCGATCGAACCACCATCTTGAATTTTATCCTTGCTTGGCTATCGCGTTTATGGAGACCAAAATGAGCAACGCGCGTCGGGGATTGCTGACAGTTTTTATCCTGCTGAGTTTGCTTGTCGGCTTTATTGCCAAAACTTTTTACGATGCCGGTGAATTTAAAACCATCGCGCCCAGTACACAAATGGCTATCGAGACGGTGACAGGAGTGCTGAGCTCCGAGGACATCACTATTCATCCACTGACCGGGCTTGCATTTATTTCATCAGCTGATCGGCGCGCGATCTCTGAAGGCACACCCCAGCAACAAGGCGCTGTTTTTACCTACGATCTGCAGGCAGAGAATCCGCGTTTACAAAATATCACGGCAGATTTTAGCGGCCCATTTCAACCACACGGCCTCTCTCTTTTTGTGAAACCGGATAGCAGCGTCAGCCTTTTTGTGGTCAACCATACCGGCAAGGATGATCGCATCGAAATATTTGATCAGGTCGGGGAGCGCTTCAAGCACCGCACCTCGCTAAAATCGACACTGATGTTTAGCCCGAATGATGTGGTCGCAATCGACCAAAATCGATTTTATGTCACCAACGATCATGGCAACCGCTCGGCATTTGGCAAAACCATCGAAGAGTATTTGCAGCTCAGCCGTTCGTTTGTGCTTTATTTCGATGGGACGACATTTCGGCGTGTGGCTGACGGACTTGCTTACGCGAACGGCATCACCGCCAATGCAGATGGCAGCCTTGTTTTTATCGCTGCGACCGTTGCAGGCAGCGTGTACGTTTATCGCCGCAAGGCGGCAACTGGTGATCTCGTTTTGCTCGAAGAGATAAAGTTGGGAACAGGTGTCGACAATCTTGAGCGTGACGCAGACGGAGCCATTTGGATCGGCGCGCACCCGAAGTTGCTGACATTTGTCAACTACAGTAAAGACGCATCGGTGCTCTCCCCATCGCATGTGCTGCGTCTGCGTTATAGTGGCATTGGCGAGTTTTCAGCCGAGGACAATTTTTTTGATGATGGTTTGCAACTGTCCGGTTCGAGCGTTGCGGCCCATTACAATAACCGCTATTTAGTCGGCTCCGTTTTTGATCGAAAATTCATCATCTGCACAAGCAAATCTGAGTAAAGTGGTCGGGATGGCCGTACGATCCGCCAGTTCCCTGCGGACATACTTTTTATCATTCGCATCGATCTCATTTCAAGTCATATCGAAATCACAGTTGTGGGATTCGCAGATTTTTCCGCATTACTCGCTGCCTTCCTGTAATAAGTGCAAATACCAAGCCCGGTCGCCATCAACTCAGCCTTGCATCTTCTCGCCCAAAAAGCGCATTCCAATTTCGACGCACCGAGCACGGCACACTCTCCCCGTTTGCCTGCCTGCAACGAATTGGAAGATAGCAGGTTGCAGCAATTTCATATCAGCAATTTTGCGTGCTGTGTTGATGGTATGTACTACTATTCATAAGCACCCAAACAGGCTTCTGGCACAGGTTTACCGAAGATGCTCAGCTTTGAAGACACAGCAAAATCTACCAGACAAGCAGAGTTTGGCCGTTCGCAGAAGCTTGCAGCAGCAAATGGTCAATTCGAACAAAGGCTAATCGCCTGTCTGAATCCGTCTCAAAAAAGCACACCCGCTATTCTGCTCGCAGGCGAAAGCGCAACCGGCAAATCACGTCTAATCCGACAAATCCAGCATTTTTACAAAACGGCGACATTTGCAGAAGCGTTCGACGGCAAGCCCAACGGTCACCCAAGCGCCAATCAGAGCAGCGATAATACTGTCACTGCGCTTCTCGATTTCAGCATCGCACCGCATCGTTACCAACGTCCGCAGGATCCGTTTTACGGCCTGCTTATGCTGCGCCGCCAGTTTACAGCACACCATATTCTGTTCGCGATCTTCGATTTTGCCTGCATCGTCTATCTGAAAAAAACCGCCCAGCTCACACCAGAGCGATTACGTCATCTGTTTCCAATCGAGATCCGCGGCTTGATGTTTGAAATGGCCGATTTGGTCCTCAATATTTCGCTGCAGGACGCCCAGCACGAAATTTTCAATATCATCAGCCAGGTTTATCGCGATCAATATACGCCCTACATGATGCACCGCAATCCTGGCGAGGCACTGTGCGAGCAGATTTTGACGATGAAAGCAGAAAGGGAGTTGCTGCCGGCATTGCCTGAATTGTTTGCGGCAGAATTGCGTGCAGCCGTCAATATGCCTGCGGGGCCGGGCAGGATCGTGCTGCTACTGGACGGCCTGCATGAATTGGCATCGCCGGTAACAGAAATACAGGACGCTGCTACGGTGCTCGGCGATGGCTGGGTGCGACAATTGGTGCACCATCTTACTGACACGCCCGGCTTGCTTACAATTTTAGCGGTACGTTCTGCGAATGACTGGCAGAAGCGCTTTCCATTCTCGCGAAAGCGCAGTACATGCAGCGTATTTGAGCTTGATTATTTAACCGAAGCGCAAGCCGAACATTTTTTTGCTGCGCAGGATATCGAAGATGAAAACCTTAAAAGCGCCTTTAAAGCCTGGGCTGAATCGAAGCCGAACGGCTATCATCCGGTACTTTTGGGCGTTTGCACCGACATCATGCGGATACAGAATGCCAAAGGGAAAGACGTCGATCCGCGCGAATTTCGAATCGTACCCAAAACTGAGGAAGAACGATTTCACGGTTTAAGCAAAAAATTCTTTCAGGTTCTTGACCGCGAAAGGAGTTTTGCGCTGATTACGCTGAGCGCGTGTCAGGCAATCGATTTATCCGCTTTTCTCCTGTTGAGTCAGACCTTTTATTACGAAGAGCGCGAGGAGCTCTTTCGTGCTATCGGCAATTTCTCATTTGTCGATGAAAAACATAACGGCGTACAGCATAGTCTGCATTTGCACCCAGCCATTGCGCCATATGTGAAAAAATATGGCAACAAGCTTGTGCGGGAAGCACGTCAAACGTTGCTCGAAGACTTTCGAGAAAAAGCGAAAACAGGCGATGAAACAGCCGAAGCCGAAGCCATGTTTCATACCAATGCACTGGACTGGGAACTCGGCATTGTCACCTTTTTTAAAATATTTGATCAGGCATTGGAAGAGCGGCGCTTTGGCTACTTGCGCCTGCTTCTCAACATGAGTCAGCAACTGCAAGTCCATTCCGACTATTGGCAGGCACGGTTGCAACAGGCTCACGGCAAATATTTAATGGTCGCCGGATGCCCTGAACAGGCCGGGACGTATTACCAGCTGGCGCTTGAACGAATCACACAATTTTGCAAGGAACATGCTCGTGATGCAGATGCGATCGTGTTGCACAGCAGATTGTGTGAGGCGTTGGCTGACATTTCTGAGCTGGCGAACGAATCCCGCTTAGCTGAGCAGCATTATCTGAACGCCTTGCACGTCTGCGAGCAATTCCTGGAACGCGAGTCAGGCAGTTTGCCCGCACGCTGCCAGGCCGCCGGTTGTCGGATAGCCTACGCGCACTTTCTCTTTCAGCAATGCCGCAGCAATGACGCCCAGACCGCATTCGTACAAGCCATCGAGGCTGGCGAGGAGACGTTGCGAAGGGCGCCTCGCAATACGCAGGCCCAGCAACAGCAAGGTATCGCGCTGCTGGCTCACGGCGATTTTCTACGCTGCACTGGCAAAAGAGAGCAAGCCATTATAGCCTACAATGATGCGATTGCATGTTTTGAAGCAGCGAGCCATTTGGATGCTGAAAATGCGGAAGTCTATGCGCTTAGGTGCCATGCACTGTACAACATCGCAACACTGAAATTGCAAATAGCCGAGACTGGCGATGCCGAATCAAAAGTGCAATCTGCTCTGTCGCTGATCGACAAGGCCGTTCAACTAAAGCCGCATGCGACCGAATACTATCTTTTCAAATGCCGCTATTATTTGAAAATGGCCGAGATCAAATATGGAAACAGAGAGCACGAACAGGCAGAAGAATTTTTCAAAACTGCTCTTGAAATCGCTGCTGCGTTGCACAAAATGGCGCCGGAAGATGATGAAACCTTGTCCACCCTCGCTTTCTGCAACTGGTCGTATGGAGAATTTTATCGTCAGCAGCATCATCCAGCGCAAGCTGAAGTTCAATTTCGTGAGGGTTTGCAGAACTTGCGCCTGCTGTGTACACTGAATCCAGAGCAAGCGGATAGTCAAAACAATGTTGCTCTGGCCGCACTATCTCTGGCTCACATCGCGGATCAAAATGGTGAATACGAGCGTGGTCTTGAATTATATAGTGAAGCTTGCGAGCGTTTTGCACAAGCACACAAGCTGGCGCCTGCGTCTCTGGCTGTCATCTCCAACAGCGCCTTTTCGAAAATGCATTTTGCCAATGCACTTGCCTTTCTATCAAAATTCGAAGATGCTGAAAACAATTTTGATGCTGCGATCGCGCACTTGCAAAATGCGATTCAAGAGCATCCAGATGTGATTGATTTTCATAAGGCACTTGGCATTTGCCTGCACCAACATGCCAATTTTCTGGCAATCTGCTCAAAATACCAGCAAGCGCTCTCGCAATATCAGCAAGTCATCACGATTTTTCTCGATTGCCTGAATTCAGATAGCGCGGATATGTCTCTTCTGCATTTGCAAAGCCTGGTTCTCAGTGATCTCGGTGCCTTGCAAACTGACTTGTCGGAATATGAAGCCGCCACAGAAAGCTTTGAAAAGATATTGGATCTCGTTGCAAAGGTGCTGAAATATTCGCGCGGCGAAATCTGGGCATACAAAAGTCGTGGCGACGCACTTTGTCGTATTGCACAGCAACAGTGCAACCGTTCACAATTTGCTCAGGCCATGGAGTCATACCAGCATGCATTGAAGGCATTTGATCAAGCAGTGGAGCGCAGCCCGAACGATCCTGCCATCAGCAACAACAAGGGATTGGCTTTGCTCGGGCTCTCGGAAGTTTATGAAAAAATGGGCAATGACCAGGAAGCCATCTCGGTCCTCCGGCAGGCAGATGCTCTGTTTGTGGATGCGAACGAACCGGCTCAAGGTGATCTTTTTGCGCTGAACAACCGCGGCATTTCACAATTACAGACCGGACTGCTGCATTTTTGGCGCGACAGCCATGGTGAAGCGCGAGGCTGGTTCGAAAACACCTTGCAGCATTTTGAGGCAGCCATCCAAATCAGTCCTTTGCATACCCACGTTCAGAACAACTACATCAACTCCCTGCTGCAATTCGGTAATTTGCTGTTCGCCCAAGCCATGCAAACTGATGCCTTGCAGCAATACGATAAGGCGATCGTAAATCTGCAAAGATTGCTGCAAGTGGCGCCAAATGATCTGAACGCGCTCAATATAAAAGGCCTGACGCTGTTGAGAATGGGTGATCTGCAGTTTATCCACGCCGAGTATCAAAATGCGTTAGATAATTATGAGCACGCTTTGCGCACCTTTGAAGATGCCCTCAAAATCGCCCAAAACGATCGATTTGTGCGATGCAATCGCGGTAACGCCTTTCAGAAAATTGCCAAGGGGCTGGCCGCTCTCAACAAGCCGGAACAGGCTGCGCAAGCCTACCGGAAATCGATTGCCAGCTTTGAAAGCATCTCCGATAAAGTGGGTCATGATCATGTGGCCTTGTACAATATGGGGCTCAGTTGCCTCAAGTTAGCGTTCCTCTGCCAGAAATCCGGTCAGGCCAGCGAACAGCTCAGTGACATTTTCCAACAGGCCAAATCTGCTTTTGAAATCGCCATCAGTCTTGCCCCGCATGATGCGAAAATCGCCCAAAAATACGCTGATGCACAGTTAGGCTTGGGACAGCATCAAATCGGGATTGGTGAGGCTGAGCAGGCTTCACAGTCTTTTGAGCAGGCAATTAAAGCCTACGATCAGTTTGTCAAAAAGCTGGATGGATATGCCGTTGTGCATTTTAACAGGGGGCAAGCCTACCTGCAACTCGGCAATGTTCAGAGTCGGCAGCCCCAGCAGGGGCAGGCAATATGGAGCTACCAGCGCGCCGTGGATGATTTCCGGCGGGTAATCGAATTGCAGGAGGGTGATTTGGAAGCGCACAAAAGGCTTGGCGAAGCTCATGCACTGCTGGCAGACCTGCAATACAGCTTCTCACAATTTCGCGAGGCCATCGACAATTACAAGCAGAGCGTCGCGACCTACGATCGCGCTTTGACCTTGCACGCAGAGGATGTCGAACTCGCTTATTTCAAGGCCGTTGCGCTTGCCAACCTTGCCGGCGCACATATCGCTTCCAACGATGCCCATGCAGCAACAAAAAGCTATGCGCAAGCGGTTGCCATGTATCGCGCGGTTTTGGTTGCATCACCTGACTTTGAAAATGCATTTTTCAATCTTGCCCTGACGCTCTCAAGCTTGGGAAGCATATACGTGTACTCTCAACAACCATCCGATGCGATCAAATGTTTTGATGAAGCGATTGCTATGTACGCGCAAAAGCTGCAAAAAGCGCCACAGGAGCTCAGCAGTGCCATTAGCAAAGGGCTGGCAGAAAACAATCTCGCAGAATTGTATACCAGCCTGTCGCAAAACCAACATGCTAAAGAGAGTTATCAGGCAGCCCTCGGTTCATTTGGGATCGCCATAGAGATCGCGCCTGATGATATCTCAGCGAACTACAACTCAGGCCTGGCCTGTGCCGGGCTTGCCAGCTTGTTGATTCAGGAAACCCAACACGAAAAAGCTGTCGAGATGTACAATCAAGCTGTGCAGGCATACGATCGTGTGCTGCAAATAGAGCCACGCAACGTTGATTCGCTTTATAACAAAGGGGTGACATTTTTGACATTGGGACAATTGCAGCTCAGCTTTTCCGAAAAAGCGAAGGCCAGGGAGCTTCTCGAGGATGCGCTTAAGACATTTCGTTCGGCAATTGAAATTGAACCGACTGACGTGCTGGTCAAAGAGGCGGGCGTGAAAACGAAGGAAATGTTGCGCAAAATGGGTGTGATCGCCAAATAAAACACATAGCTCTTTACGACAAACATCCCCCAGGGCAAAGCATGAACGTGATTCGGATCGAAAAACTCCAAAACCATCGGGCGCTGATTCCGCTGGTCGCAGGCTGGTTGCATCGCGAGTGGGGCGCGATCAGTGCTTACCATGCGCCTCTCAATGAAGTGGTGCGGTTGCAGCATCACGCAGCCACCGACTCTGCTCCATTCACGCTCATCAGTTTTTGGCGCAACCTGCCAGTTGGCTGTGTCAGCGTGGTTTTTCATGACAATTTTGAGCAACCGTGGCTGACAAACCTCTACGTCGATCCAGTTTACAGAGAGCGCAGCGTGGGCACAGCGTTGGTGCAGGCGGCTTCCCTCGAAGCCTCGAAAGCTGCCTTCCAAAAACTCATGCTGGTGACTGGCGACCAGGCTGCCTTTTTCGCCCGACTTGGCTGGCGCATTTTAGCCACACAACATTTTGGCAGCACACTCACCATCATGGAAAAGTCGCTCTTGCCTCAAACCTGCCTGGAAGCCGATTTGCTGGTTCCGCAAACCTATCCCGCGATCAATACTGACCATCATCTTTCACCACGATAACCGCATCCAGCAGCGTACCGACCGTGTTCGGTTTCCCGAGATCACGAAATTCCAGTACAGATTTTTCCTGTTTCGCCACCAGCGGGAAACGATAGCATTTCCATTGGGTGTTCTTCAAACTTTTGCCATCTTCGATAAATGTACCGATACGGCTGCCATCCCACAGTACTTCGAGCTGGTTATCCTCCGGTCCATAACCCGGACGGGCTGAAAACGCAAAAATCAGCAGATACTTCTGGCCAGGTATGGTCGCAACCTGCTGGCCAATGCTGGAAGGTCCGCCGCTATCCAACTCGAGCAATTGTTCACCGTCAAATGCAGCACCGACAGCCTGGTTTTGGATTTCGATGGAACGACCGCGCACCAATCGCCAGCCTGGAATCATGCTGACATTACTCCACTTGCCTTTTTCCAGTTCAGGCTGCTCAAAGCTGCCATTTTCCATCAGATTGTACTCTGAAGAGATGAGCAGCCTGGCCAATTTATCCAGGGCGACATCATATTTTGGATTGATGCGCAAGGCAGTCAAATAATCGCTCTTGGCGCGCCCGACATCACCTGCGTCCAAAAATGCCTGGCCCCGCATGGTGTACAATCGCGCATTGGCGGTCGTATTGCTTTCCTCCGCACTGATGGCCTCTGTGAGCGCTCCGACATTCGATTGCACCGTAAATTTGCGCCGCGCGATCAAATCGTTCTGGGAATTGTACAGCCGCACCTCGTTCAAGCCAGTCTGCGCAGCCTGAAAGGTTTTGCTGACCCAAAAGCGATAATTTGGCGACCGCTCCACTGTGATCGTATTCGAGGCCAGCTCCACGCCACCCAGATCGATCCAACGCACCAGCAAGTTTTCTTCTCGCGGCGCATTTACAGCTCCCCATACAAAAACTGGCGAGCCTTCAAAAAACAAGCCAGACACTTCATCTGCTTCTTTGTTATTGATGCGTTTGCAGGTGACAAAATCACTATCCGCATGAAGCGAAGCAAAGTTTTCAGTGACCGCCTGCAATCTGGCGATGTTGTCCTCCAACCATTGCGAGGCAGCACTATCCGGTGAGAAAACGCCACTGGTGATGAGTTGATTGTTCGCAATGATTGAATCCAGGTTAGCCTGGTTTTTTTGAAGCGTACCAATTTTGTCGGCTATCGTTAGTGTGTCGCTACGGAGAACGTTCACGGCATTGTTATAGAAAGCGGCTTCCTGGTTGCGCAAAGCCGTTTCTTTCGCAGTCAATTCACGCTGGCGTTGCTCCTCGAAATGCGAAATCACCTCGATACCGATAAGTGAAACCAGCAGAATACCAACGATTGTACTGACACGCGCTATGCGCAAGCGTTGATGGAAACGCGCCGTGTCGAGAATCGGCTTGACCAGTGTATCATGGCTGATTTCGTAGTAATAGCTGCCGAGACGTGGCTCCATTCGCAGCAGGCGGAAGTTGATGAGTTGCGACAGCACGTCTTCCGGCAGTTTAAATTTATCTGCAATCACTTCAAAGTCCAGGCTCAGCCGCCGGCCAGTGGCACTGATCAAACCCTTTTCACACAGTTTGCGCACCGATCGCCGGTACTTGTTTTTAACGCGGTTGACTTGATTGTTGTAAAATGCGCGCAGAATCTGCTCCATGCCTTCTTCGCCGCCGAAATCGTCGATGGTGACCTCGATCTTGTCATCCTTGCCGTCGGATTGCTGGTGCTGCAAAATCTTATCTTCAATATATTGACACAGCAATTGCAATTGAAATGGCTCAATCTCGCGTTTTTCGATGGTTTTGACCATCGTGCGGGCTTTGACGATTCTTCGCCGGCGCCACCAACACATCAGAGCTACCGCGCCTGCGAGCACCAGCGCGTACGGCGCCACGACGATATGGCTTTCTTCTATCCAAAAATCGACTTCCTGGGTGTAGATGAGAGCAGCCAATGGTTGCATCGAGGCATTCAGCACTTGCATGCCAAGACTGATACCCGCGGCAAACAGCGGATTGATAGGACGAATAAAAGCCAAAACCAGCGTGACGATCGGTATCACCAGCAGCCAGTTGATCGCCAGCGCACCGACAATCATATCTGCGGAAGTGAAAATAGTGATGAGAAATGGAAACAGGACAATCCACAGGGCCAGATAGCCCAGTGTTTCCCACGGCCATATTTTTCGATTGCTGATGAGCCGCTTCTCATCGGTTTCGTGGTCTTTGTTAAGAAAATGCAGGATCGCCTCAATGGCGCGTTCTTCGTATTGAAAACGCTGAGAAGAGAGTTTCTCATTTTCCAGCTGAGCCGGTTCCTCGATGGCGCGACGCGCCTGCTCGGGCGTGAGGGCGGTGAGACGAAAACGGTTGCGCAGAATCGATGGAATTTCGGTGGCCATTTCTTCGAGATTGGCCAAAAAATCTTCCCGCAGCGAAAGGATGATTTTCACATCCGGTGCCGTATCGGAGTAACGCGCCTGCTTGCTGCCGCGCTGCTGTTGCTTGATGGCATCCGGCATGCTGCCACGCACCAACTCGGCAAGCTGCCGAAAAAAGACCTCACGCTGCTGCGGTGTGTAATCGAGGGTAAAAATTTCCTCGAACTGATCGAAAACCAACACCGGCGTCAGCAGTTGATCGTCAGCACTCCAAAATTCTGCCGTCTTAAAAAATTGCCACAGCGAACCCTGCTCACCCGCCACGTAATCAATCTTTTTGTCCTGCGCCGCCTGTTGTACTTGCGCCCCGAAGCTCTCCATCATCTGTGCATGCGGTGCATTCATCCGAACACGGATGGGAAAATAATTTTGCGCTTCGAGCAATTCGAAAACACCGGCGTTGAGCAGTGATGTTTTGCCGACACCGGATTTGGCAAAAAGCGTGACCAGCCGCTCCGCCAAAATCAGATGCAGCAAACGCTGCTTTTCGTCTTCACGCCCCCGAAACAGCATCCGGTCGAGTTCGGAATCCTGAAAAGGTCGTGTACCGGGATAGCGTTTATTTAACAGTTCTGACATGGATCAACTCAATTTTTTCATGACGCGATGCGGCACTCAATTCGAAACAAGGTACTTTGCCCCCATGCTTTTTCAAATTTCGCCTTATATTTCACTTCACTACCTGACTCTTTTCAGAAAAGCGATTTTTAGCCACTGATTTGCACCGCTCTACACGGATTTCAAGCTATATTTCTGGGGAAACTTTCGAAATCTTAAGAAAATCAGTGAAAATCTGTGTTTATTAGCGGATAAAAAAAGTGTCCGGTAGTAAAATATTTCACAAATCATATTTTGCGCGTCACACGTTATTTCTTTCGGCGCTGCTGATCGCGGCGAATATCCTTAATCAACAAATCAGCCTGCTCCAAATCGATCAAATCGAGGGTATGCAGATTGGCCAATTCGTCCATCAGCTCGCATTCATCGATCTTCACCGGCATGATGAACGAGATGCCAAACCGGAACTCCTGCTGACGCTGCAAAGCATGGCGGACTTCCTTGAAAACGACGCTGGTTTCACGCGCAGCCAAAGCATTGCTTTGCAATACCACAAAATAATCGACATCCTTGATGGTTTTCTCCAGCATGCGCTCCCAGTCGTCACCACCGCGCAGCCCATCTTTGTCAAACCAGGGATTGAGGCCGCCATTTTTGAGCTTGTCGCGCAACGCCATCGCGCGGTCTTTGTCTTCACTGGCATAGGAGATGAATACCGACGGCGCATCATCAGGCGCTTCGATCGCACTGGCGTCTTGGGTGGTCGCTTCGCCGTTCGAGCCTGCCTGCTCAGCAAACCGACCTCTGAGCTCTTTGATAAAATTTTCCACCGGCATGTCGGAAAAATCGACATTGAGGTCTTTGCCGAACAGAAAACAAATGTGTTCGAAGGTCTCAGAGCCATTGCCGGGCACGATTTCTTCCAGGGCAAACGACCGGCTGGTGCGTTCGTTTTTGCGGCCTTTGAGGCCCAATAAAACATAGAGTAGAATGCGCAGATACCAGTTGCGAAAGCCAAAACCGAGGAACAAAAAGCAGCGCTCATTGTTGCTGAATTCGCTGAGGATATTGCTATGGATAGGCGGATCTTTTGAAATGACGGAAACCAAAAACTCCAAAAGCTGTTTTTCCGAGATGACCAGCGATTCCGGGACATCAGTGCAGCCGTAAAGGTAGTAGATCAGCGGCTTGTTTTTATCGCTCCACTTTGCCATATCGACTTTTTTGCCGCGGAAATTATACCAATCGACAAGATACGACAAGCCGAGTTTTTCTTTGGCTTTGATTAGTTCACGATCCGGTGTGGCATTGACGATAAATCGAAATGGCAGGCTGGCGAGAGCTTCATAAACCGGTGTTTCGGTAGGTTGATCTTTTTGATAAAAATCGGCCGTGTCAAGTTGCAGGTCGCTTTCGGAGCTGATTTCCGCATAAAGTTGCGCAGTCAAGGCTAAGTCATTGCGGTCGAGCACTTTGCGCTCGCGCTCAACTTCAGCTGCAAAATCGTTCGCCAAAATTTCGGCCAGTGGCTTGAGGGCGCCGTTTGCCTTCACTTTTGCGACGTCTGGCCCGAGCACCAAAATGCAGTTGCCGTTACTAATGTTGTGAATCAGCGTGCGCCAATCGCGCTCTTTCATGCCATTACCTCCTGTCTGCGACACCCCACTTTCATTTTTCGAAAAGCCTTATCGCATTCGAAGCCAGGCCCAAATGCTATGTCAATTCATTGAGTGCCTGCTCAAAAACGTGGTAAGCATCTGCGCCCCACAGGCAAAACCGCACTTCCCGGATACCTGTTTCTTTATTCAAGAAAGCAGCCGTTGCTTGCAGCATAATGTGCGCACAGCGCTCGATCGGAAAGCCAAATATGCCGGTGCTGATGGCCGGAAAAGTCAGTGAGCTCAGACTGTTTTCTTCGGCGACTTGCAAAGACGCTTCGGTTGCGGCTTGCAGTTTGCTTTCTTCGTCGCCTTCACCCGTGCGCGGCCCGACAGCGTGGATGACGTGTTTGGCTGGCAAATTGCCACCGGTGGTGATCACAGCCGTGCCGACCGGCGTGCCACCGATTCGATTGCATTCTTGTTGTATTGCTGGTCCACCTTTGCTGCGGATCGCACCGGCGACTCCTGCGCCTAAAATCAACTGACTGTTGGCAGCATTCACAATCGCATCGGTTTCCTGCGCGGTGATGTCACCTTCCACCAATGAAATTGTTGACTGATTGACAACAAGCGTTTTCATATTCTCTGCTCAAATCTTTTGCCAGCACTTTTATTGCTGCTCAGCAAAGTCTACCCGCATAGCGATGCTTCTGACAAAATCAATTTCTACAAGAAAAGAACTGCCGCGCATGAAACAAGCAAAATATTACGATTACCCTGAAACACAGAAGCCCACAAAGCAGAGTTGCTCTATGGGCTTGCTTGCAAAAAATGTTTTGAAACGCCTATTTGTGGACATGATCATAGGCTTGCACAAGGTGTTTTTTGAGCTTGTCATCGATGTGGCCGGGCGAGTCCACCAAAACCATGTGCGAGATTCGCGGCATTGCCCCCAAACTTTTTGCCGGCTGCAAATACGCATCAAACGGCGTGTCACCCAAATCCATACCAACACGAATTTCCTTGCTTTTGATGCTTGCCACCGCGAATTCGCGCTTGCCATTGAAGGACATGTAGAGTTTTTTTTCGGTGAGCGTCACTTCGCGATCGATGCCGAGCACTGCTTTTTCGATCTGTTCATACAGGGGGCGCAGGTGATCTTTGTTTTTAAACCAATCATCTTTCAGCGATACCGCATCCTGATAGACAGGCTTGCCATCGTTGTGATAAATCATCACCAAAACATTGGCGACGCTGTGTTTCAAGCCACAATCCTGTTTGAGCCAGTCCATCATTTGCTTGCGTTTCTCAAACTTTTTATCCGAAATCTCCTTCAACCAACCATTCAAATCCTTGCCGGTATCGCTTTTCAGCTCATCGAGAATCTTTTTTTCAAATTCCTGGCTTGTCATAGGCGTCTCCATAAAATAATTTTATCAAAATATTGTTGTATGCACTCTTTCTATTAAACAAACCTCCCGTCTTCATTTAAAAATGCCATTTTCGAACGTAATCCGCATCCATGCATGAACAATTTGGGGCATATTCTCATCGCGGGCGCTTTGATAAAGGAAATCCAGATGATCGCTGCCGCTATCTTGATGTTTTTGTGATTTCACCCTTAGGGTAAGATCCCAGAACGTGCAGAAAGGTGGTGATTTCCCCAAGGTGAGATAAGGCTTTCTCCGTACGTTCCTCACGGATACTGCCCTCAAAATCGAGGTAAAAAAAATAATCAAATGGCTTTCCGTGCAGCGGCCGCGATTCGATTTTCAGCAAATTGATATCGCGCAAAGCAAACACAGCCAGCGATTTGAACAGCGCTCCCGGAATATCTTTCATGGCGTAGACAATCGAGGTTTTGCCGCCGCTCTCAGGCGAATTCGGCTGTTTTGTCAGCACCAAAAACCGGGTGAAATTTTCGTGATTGGTGGCGATGTCACTGTCCAAAATATGCAAATCATACTCGGCGGCTGCTTGCCGGCTGGCGATCGCGGCGGTATCGCGCAACTGATGTTCACGCACTGTTTTGGCGCTGCCGGCGGTGTCGTAGCCCGGCACGATTTCGATGCCTGACCACTTGTCCAGATAGGCCTTGCACTGCCCGAGTGCCTGCGGATGCGACAGCACTCTACGGATATCCGTTTTTTTTACGCCGGGCAAGGCCAACAAGTGGTGACTGATTGACAATATGGTCTCGCCGACAATCGGCAACTGGTGCGCCAGAAGCAAATCGTAATTTTCGTAAACGCTGCCGGCAAGCGAATTTTCGATCGGCACCACGGCAGCATCGGCGGTGCCGTTCTCTATGGTAGCGAACAGGGCTTTGAAAGTCGGCACGGGCAGCAGCGTGATGTTTTCGCCGAAATATTGCAGCGCAGCTTGCTCGCTGTATGCGCCGATCTCACCTTGAAAAGCGATGCGGTGTGTATTCATTGAGCTAATCTGTTTTATCTCAAAGGTGTATTTTTATAAAATGCATGAGCACTACTCTTCTCCGACGATCATCTAACCGGACTAATATCCCAGCGCCGCACCGTCCGGGCTACGGGAGTCGGCAGCTCCATAAATGATCCCCTTTTCGCGGTCGATGATGATGCCCATAGCACGCCCCAAACTACCGGTCCAGCGCGTATTGTGCCCCATCGCTTCCAGCATCCGCTGCGAATCCAGCGTGGTTGCGCCATGCTCGATACGCGTGACATCCGGAAACCATTGGTGGTGAATGCGTCCGGCTTCAATCGCCTCGGCAATATCCATATCATGATCGACAACATTTAAAATCACCTGCAAAACCGTATTGATAATCGTCCGGCCACCCGGAGTACCGATAGCCATCACCGGCTTGCCATCTTTCGCCAAAATTGTCGGGGTCATGCTGGAGAGCATGCGCTTTTCCGGCCGCACAAGATTGGGCGCTGTGCCGATCAGACCACGTTCATTCGTTTCACCGGGGATCGGATTGAAATCGCCCATTTCGTTGTTGAGCAAAAATCCTGCGCCTTCAACCGCAATGCGCGAACCGTAGCTGTATTCAAGCGTGTAGGTCAAAGACACCATATTGCCTTGCGCATCCACCACTGAAAAGTGGGTCGTTTCTTCGCTTTCATAACTGGTGTTGACATACTCAACCTGGCTCGGTGTGGCAAAATATGGCTCGATGGTTTCTCGCAGTTCGGCAGCATACTCTTTAGAAAGCAAGCGCTCGACCGGCATGTCCGGATTGAAATCGGGATCGCCGAGATATTTGGCACGGTCAGCATAGGCGCGCCGCATGGCTTCGGTCAGCAGATGCATGTAAGCCGCGCTGTTGTGGCCGATCTTTCTCAGATTGTAGCCTTCGAGAATATTGAGCATCAGATTAAGAGTAATGCCACCAGAACTGGGTGGGCACATGGAAATAACGTCATAGCCACGATAGTTCCCCCGCACCGGTACACGCTCGGCCGCCTGATATTTTGCCAAATCTTCTTCGGTGATAATGCCACCATTATTGCGCATAAAATCAGCGATCAACTGTGCAGTCTTGCCCTTATAAAAGCCGTCGCGGCCATCTTTTTGAATGCGCTTCAGGGTGGCGGCCAGATCCGGCTGTTTCCAGGTTTCGCCCGGTTCGTATTTGGTTTTACCATTTTTTAAAAATATTTTTGCGGTGGAAGGGTAACGCTCGAATTCATCTTTGAGCCACTCCTGCGCATCGTACAAAGCCCAGGTCAACGGGATGCCATTCTGGGCCAATTCCACAGCCGGTTTCACCAGATCGCTCCATTTTTTGCTGCCCAGGCGCTGGTGCGCGAGATACAGTCCGGCGACGGTGCCGGGTACACCCACAGACAACAGGCCTTCGTGATTCGAGTCGTCCTTGATCTTGCCATCCTCGCCGAGATACATTCGCTCTGTCGCTGCCAGTGGGGCTTTTTCGCGAAAATCGAATGCCGTGATCGTACCATCCGCGCCGTGATAGACCAGAAATCCGCCGCCGCCAATGTTGCCAGCCGCCGGCCAGGTCACGGCCAATGCAAACGCCGTTGCCACCGCCGCATCGACGGCATTGCCGCCATTTTTAAGCACACGCAGACCCACTTCCGATGCATAACGCGAGGTGCTTACCACCATGCCGTTCTTGGCGCGCTCCGGCCTGCGGCCACCTTCCGCAAGCAAAGCAGTTGTCAACAAATGTGAAAAAATCAGCGCAAAGAGTAAAAATCGCCTGACAAATCTGGACATGGCTTTCTCCTCGAATGAGTCTATCTAAAAATTCCATTTTTCGTTCAGACACTTCAGTCATGAAGGGCCTGTCGAAGTGCAAAGATAAACAGCTTTAGTCACAGCAAAGCAATTCACTGAATAGCTACCAAAATACTCTGCTGAAACCGCCATGTCAAGCAAAATGACCCTGCACTCCAGGGAAAACCTTTTGACTTTGCCCGCCAAACGTGTTATTCTATGCGGCAAACAAACCGGATTTTTTACCTTGGGAGAGAAAATGAATTTGCAGTTCAATCACATTCATTATCGCTGTTCGGATTTTGAAACAACACGCACATTTTATTGCAATGTGCTTGGAAGTGAGGATTTGGGTTTTGTCGAGTTGGCCGGTCGCGAGCACTTGCACCTCAAATTGGCCGGGCAATCGCTGTTTTTCGCGCCCAATTCACCAGATAACGCATGCGAAGCCGTGCCTGCCAGTGAACGGCTCGGCGCGTACCACATCGCGTTTGCGGTGGATGACCATGACACTGCGGTGGCGCATTTTAAGGCGCGCGGGGCGCAATTTGTCTCGGAAGGGTTGCGGCCAGCTCCGCATTTGAAAGTCGCTTTCATTGCCGCGCCCGATGGCATGCAGGTGGAGTTGATGGAGATATTGGCTTAAATTAAAAAACTTAAACCGGGAGTGCAATCCATTCATTTTGCCTTGATCAACAGGATTGACCGGATGCTTGATTCAGGAATCGGATGCTGGTTTTGAAAAATTCCAGATCCCGTCGATCCTGTTAATCTTGTCAAAAATAGCCTGCGGTCTCGAACACAATTAAAATTGAAATAACCTACTCGGAGAATTTGATGAGGCATTTACAGCCTTTCGCTTTCATGCTCTGCCTGTTTTTCACTCAAAACACGCTTGCACAAAGTGAAAATGTGAACACTTTGATCGCGCGCGGCGACTCGGCCTATGCTGTATTTGACAATCAAGCCGCGCTTGAATATTATCGCGCCGCACTCGAGAGAAAACCTGAAAAGTATGCCGCACTCTGGCGCGCTGTTCGCACCTATTCGGATGTCGGCGAGGCGGAGCCTGACAAGGATAGCAAACGCACCAAATTCGAAATTGCCGACAGCCTGGCGCACAAATGCGTGGCGCTATACCCCGATTCGGCAGAGTCCCATTTTGTGCTGGCAATCGCCCTCGGCAGGATGGCTTTGTTTGTTGGCGGCAAGCAGAAAATATCCTATTCGAAAGAGATCGAAATGGCTGCCAAAACTGCCATTGCGCTCGATCCGACGCACGATGGCGCGCATCATGTGTTGGGCCGCTGGCATTACGAAATTTCAACATTGAATTGGTTTTTAAAAGCCGCTGCTAAAGTGATGTATGGTGGCGTGCCTCCCGGCGCCAGCCTGGAAGCTTCAGCCGAGCATTTGCGGAAAGCCTCTGAGCTTGCACCGGAAAAAATCCTGCACCATCTTGAATATGCGCGCACGCTGATCAAATTGGAGCGCTATTCGGAAGCCCGCCCGCATCTCGAGCGATGCGCCACCCTGCCGCCAACCCTGTGGGACGACAACGAGCGCAAGCAGGAAGCGGCCGGGCTGTTGCGCAAGATTCAGGGGAAGACAGATAAAAACTAACGCTAACGCGTTGTGCGAATTGTTTTTGCAATAGTCTTTTAGATAAATCATTGTTTTTATGTAACAATAGTACCTCTGTCTTTCAGGATGAATCTATTCGGCATCGTGAGGAAACTTCGCTATATTCCGCGAAATCGTCAAAATAAATGCCTCCGGCATGACAATTTGGGCCGTTTTGTGCTCATCAACGGCTTATTTAATTCGCACAGCGGGTTAACTCTATTTCGTAACGAAATCATTTGGTGTGTCAATCACAAATCCGCCCGCAGGCGGTTCGTTTGAAAATCGGAGAGAAAATCAAGCTTGCCATACGCTGAAAAATAGCTACCGATACTGACCGAAATGCGCCACTTCCTTTCCGATAAATTATAGGCACAATCGAGTCGGTTGATCGCGCCGGTAAAGCGCGCGTTGCCGACACGCAGCCCCAGACCGATCGCCGCATTCAGGTTGTTCAAGCGCACAGGCTCGTGCGTTTCCCACACCTGCCCAAAGTCAGCAAAGGCGGTTAGGCCAAGCCGAAAAACAAGCACCTTCAAATTAGTAGCGACACGATCTTCAAAATTGAAGAGCAGCAGTTTACTGCCTGTGCGTGCTCGCAGCGGATAACCACGCAGCCCATTTTCGTCGCCGAGACGCAATTGACGCGCGACCGAGAAATGAGCCAGACGCTCAAATCGTACCCGGCCCACCAGCAAATGCCGCCCGAATTTCCGGAATGCCCTGGCCTCGCCTTCGGAGAATTCATCGCGGAAATGTTGACCATTGTAGAATGTTTGCAGCATTGTGCCGAACGAATAGCCGCTGCTATAATCGGCATGGCCATACTGGAAACGGCCAAGCAAATAAGTCTCCTTCCAGCTTCGCCCTCCTGAACCTACATTCGCGCCGAGGGCGATTTCCGCCACTATCCCGGATGGTACATCCTCAGTACGCTCATAGACATCAATATTGTGCATTTCCTGGAACTGGCGGCCCATCACACCAAATCCGATGCCGAAGAAATTGAGTTGACGACGCTGGTCGCCCACCCGGCTGCGCTCGCGGTTGTAGCCAAACATCAGATGCCTTTTGAGCTTATCTCCACGGTACAGATTAAAGATCATTTGCAGTGCATTTTCGTCGAGGCGTGGTGCGGCAACGAGTTCACCATCCCGAAACTGCCGATAAACGCCTTTGGTGTTTTCAAAAGCCAGCCCGAATCCCCAGCGCGTATTCCAGGCGAAAAAAGGTCGCGACAAACTCATCTCGAATGTATCAAAATCCGAGTTGTTTTGGGCCTTGACATTGCCGCCGAACCGGCTGCCAAGCAGGCGCGGATCGCGATACAGCACCTGCCGCAAGATCCGGTCGCTGGAATGGTTGTAGCCGATATCTATAGTTTTGCCCAGTCCAAATACATTATCTTCCACGAGACTGACGCCCTAAAAATGCACACCGCCAACCAGGCGATAAGTGGTGTTGAGTTTCGTCGTCCATTTGTCGCGCGTCTGCACCACAACCTGCAGCGAATCGCTCGCAGCTTTTCTCGTGACGATATTGACATCTGTAAAAATACCAAGGGCACGTAAATTGCGCTCGCTTTCGGCAATCAATGATAAATCAAGAGCGTTTTGGTGTTGAAACAGCAATTCGCGACGGATCACTTTTTTCTGGGTACGAATGTGAATAAAGTTGATCAGCCCGGCAAGCGGTACACGCTCATCTGGATCAAAAATATCGCGCGCATCGATACGAATATTTCTGACAATTGCCGTTGAGGTTTCCGAAGGAACTTCATCCTGCTGCGCAAATGCCATATTTGCAACAACAAAAATCCAGCAAAACAGCAGAATGTATTGCACCCGAATTTGAATGAAAAATGCAGAATATTGAGAAGGCATTTCGTGAAAAACAGGCAAATTCAATCGGTAAGTACAGTGGGTATTGTTCTTGTGTACAGCACAAGCAGTTCAGCTCTGTTCGATTTGACGTTGGAGACAGAAACCACACCAGCCTGTGCGCACATCTTCAGTCGGGCCAATATAAAACGGCCATGTTTGCAACGCAAGATACTCGTTGCTGGTTTTTGAAATGACCGAATTTCGCAGACGCCAAATGAGATCTGTTCGACGAATGCTCAAACTTCAGACAAAACATGGCTCCGCATGATCGTGGGAGGTAAGCTGTCGGCTGACGTGCCACAAGCGAAGCGCCAGCTCAGCATGATAGCTTTTTTCGGAGGAACGCACTGCAGATTTATTGATAAAATAACGGCCTGTCACGTTTTCCAACTCCGGAGCGCTCGCAAGATAAAGTATGGTTTCAGCGGCTTTTTCAGGTGGATCCAGTGCTGGCATAGCTAACTTATACAGCAGTTTTTTAAAAATGGACGCATCGGGATCGTTATCCAGGATGCGTGTGGCGATGGCGCCGGGGTGGACACAGTTTGCGGTGATACCGGTCGTCTGCGTACGGCGTGCCAGCTCATAAGTAAACAGCACTCGCGCCAGTTGTGCCTGGCAGGTGGCTTTTGAAGCGCTGTAGCTGTTTTTCAAATTCAAATCGCCAAAGTGAATCTTGCCCTTGCGATGATACTCACCGGTCACATTGATAACGCGGCAGGGCGCGCTTTTGCGCAGCAGGTCGGCCAAGCGATTGGTCAACAGAAAATGCGCGAGATAATTGATGGCAAACGTCATCTCCACACCCTCAGTTGTCTCATGACGGCGACTGAAATGCGCACCGGCATTGTTTATCAGCACATCGAGACGGGGAAATTTATTGTTAAAATGGTCCGCAGCTTCGGCCACGGCCTGCTGTGAGGCGAAATCAACCAGCACCACTTCGACCTTTGCATTGCGAACCGAGGCGATGATTTCCTGTCGTGCGCGCTCTGCCCGGTCCGCATCCCGGCTCACCATCACAACCTGCGCGCCCATTGCGGCGAGACCGGCAGCCACCGATTTGCCGATGCCTGAGCTTGCCCCGGTTACCAAACAGACTTTACTTTTCATTGCGATACCTATCGATCAAATTGTTAGGCAACTCAACTCGAATGCTCAAATTCAATATTGATGTCGATACCAAAGCGCTGTATATCTGCAAAAAATCGCTCTGTGTCAACATATTCAGCCTGGCACCAAAGTCCGCCAGGTTCAGGCGATTTTTCCAGCAATTGGCACAGGCACGCGACCACCGGCGCCGCGGTCAGCCAATAGGCATTTTCATGCGAGACTGTCATTCGCAGATGGTGTGGCTTGCCACTTTTCATGCCGGTCGCTTCCAGAAGCAGCAAAGAACGATATGGCGGGTGACTGAATGTGCGCAAACCCCAATACAGCCATTTTGCCGCCAGGTGCAGGGCCTTCTCCGGCGCGAGCTTCAAAAGCACCATCACAGCAGGGAAAATCACATAGTCGATGAAGCCGCCGAAACCCGAGATGAAAAAGCCGGCACGCTGCAAGGCTGGAATTTTACCGGGTAGTCGATGCAGTTCTTCCAAAAACATCGGCACGCACCATTGCCTGCCAAATGGCAGACCAAAATCAAATTTCGGAGCATCGCGAAAACGCTGCGTGCGCCACTCACCCTGCTCAAAAACCAGTTGCCGGGTGTGCATCAACTCCTGCACAAATTCGAGCTTTGTTTCCGGCGATATTTGCACATCACGCCAGTTGACGCGCAGGAGGCTGGCGACTTCGGCACGCTGCAACGCATCAAAATAGCTTGCTGCATGTCGGATCATTGCGCCAGGCATGCCAGGGTGAAAGCCGCCATCCGTGATAAAAGTCAATTTGGCGTCGGCAATCTGGGACTGCAAGCTACGCAGAACAGCAAGCTTTTTCGGTGACGATAGCTGGATATCCATGTAGCGGCATTTGTTTGCGAGCGCTGCTTTTGCAATCGCCTCCGTATCAGCCATCGTCGAGGAAGCGATAACCACAACCCGGGCTTGCCTGAACGCCGCATCCAGCCTGTCGTGCCGGGAAACATCAAGCTGCAGTGCCTGCGCGCGTCCGGTACCAAATTTTGCACACAACGCCAGGGCTCCAGCTTTTGCCCGAGCCAAATCACGGCCAGCAATGAGAATTTGGGTATCAGTGGTCTGGAGCAACAAATCCGCAATCGCCATTCCGGCATTGCCATAGCCGCCGATGATCAGAATCGTTTGTGGCATGATTTTCTCGCTATTTTTGTCTTTGCCATAAAAAAAGTCTCCGGGCAAATTCTGCCCGGAGACCCTTCCACCTCACCTCCCCGGTTCTATCGGAGAACCGGTACCGTGCTTGGCGCGCTCAAGATTCTCCCGTCATCTCACTCCACTTCTGCAAATCAAGCCGGCATTGCCCCAACACCTCATGCAATTGCGCGGCTTCAGCATGTTTGCCATCGATCAGCATCTCGATAAAATTGAGCATGGCAGGGAAAGCATCCAAAACAGGTTTTGGACTGAGGGAAACGCTTGCCGGCAAATGTAGCAAGCGATTATAGACAGCCAGCAACAACATGAGCGCCTGCCGTTGCTGAGCATCAATACTTTTATTCAGCAAGTCGAAGGTGCGCTGTCGCAATGCAGAACAGCGGGCCTGGCGATCCATCCAGCCGTGATAAAATTCCGGTTTCAGCATTGAAAGATTTTTAGCGCTGAACAAATCGATCAATTCCAAAAGACTGAGATGACTGCTTTCATTCCAATGTGCATCGCGGTCGATTTGCAACTCTTTCTCGCCTTCGTGCAGAAAGGTTTGCATCCACGGATCAAAATCCTGCCTGTGCGGTTGCAGCCGCAAATAAGCCAATAGATCGATGACATGCCAGGCCCATGCCAGCGCCCCTTTCAGCGCCAGCATATTGCCGGTGCGCACTTCGATCAATTCATCAGCGAGGCGCTTCAAGCTATCGAGAGCATTTTGGAATGGTGAGACTGTTAAATTGCTTAGCATGAGACAGGACTCCGCAAAATGCAATGCCTGGTCACGGTCATGCAGTGCAGATGGTGTGGTTGGATAGTGGTGGTGAAATCTCAACAATAGTGCCAAAATCTGGTCCAGACAGCAGCTGCACAGAAACAAGACCTATAAATTTATTTATTATAAATTTAAAGACAACTAAAAACCAACTGAAAGTGGGATACTCTTTTTCTTAATTCCCAAAATCGAGAATCGCTATGAGCAGAGTTCCCACTTCCGCGAATGGAACCGATCAGAGAAGATTTGAGTGAAGGTGCTATTTGCCAATCGATTCTTGGACATTGTCTGCCCGCCGCCTATTCTTCAGCGCGAAAACCGATACGCTCAAACGGATTGACCACGCTGGAAGCAATATTCATCAAATGCCCCATCACACGCTTTAAATAGCGAGCATAGAGCGCACAACTGGCAGCATCCCGTACTTCGCCATCGCTGTTTTCTCGTTTAATATAATCAATCAAAATGGAATCACACTTTTTCAGCACCCAGTAATTCTCTTTGATCATTTCACCCATCTGCTGCTTATTCGTTAAATCCAGAACCTGCACCAATTTTTCAAAAACCTGTGTGACGGTATTCTCAATTCTTTGCAAATCGGCCTCATGCGAACCCGCATTGAGCTTCTTCGGGTGGGCAAGCGCCAAATCCATAATATTTTTGGTGTAATCACCGATGCGTTCGATATCAATGACAATTGTAGTCAAAATGAGCCCCGGTATAATATTGAGGCCACCTGTGATCGCCATGTGCTTGAGCACTTTGTGGCGGACTTTCTGAATATATTCATTCACCACGCTGTCGGCATCGTAAACATTCAATTCCAGCTCGCCACTGTCGGTATGACGCAAAGACTGCACGGAGCTTTTAAACATCACCAGCGTCTGCTCGAGCATCTTGTGAGAGTCATTGACGGCCTGCGTCAGACTATTATCCTGGCGCCACAGTTCGTAAAGTTCTTTAAACCAGATCATGTTAAATTACCCAAATATGAAGATGAAAAAAGTCGGTATCAGAAAAAAGATTAGAATGATATAGATAATCGGAACCGCTCTGCTGCGTATGGCAAATTCTGCCAGCTTTTCTGCAAACCTCAACGGAAGGTTCCGGAATGGCCAAATGACTGCAATTCCAAATACGTTGAATAGGAAGTGGGCAAATGCTGCGGCTATGGAAGTGACATTGGAAGTCACCAGCGCAGCCAACATCGCAGTGATGGTGGTGCCTATATTCGCCCCCAGAGTAAACGGAAAAATCTGGCGCAATGTTAAAATCCCTGCTCCGGCCAAAGGCACAGCAAGCGAGGTCGTGATCGAGCTACTTTGCACCATCACCGTCAAAATCACGCCAAGAATCAACGCACGGACAGGGTTTTTGAAGAGGGTTTCGTTAAAAAACGCTTCGACCTTGCCAATGATCAGGGCTTTCAGGTTGACGACAATATACCGCAGAGAAACAAACAGGAAAATCAGGGCCAGCACCAGCATAATCACACCAGAATCCAGGGTTAGCGCCTGGATCATTTTAACGGCCGGCGATGTTATCGCCTTGAGCGGATTGAAAAAATTCACCCCTCCCAGGTTCTGAAAACTGACTGCCATGTAGTTCGATGCGATACCGAGGAAATTAGTAAGCAGGTGGAGCGGAAACAGGATAGCCACGGCCAGGAGATTAAAGCAATCGTGCACGGTTGCGGCAGCAAAGGCGCGCTTGAATTCTTCAGCGCGCGATATTTGCGCAATGGAAACCAGCGTATTGGTGACGCTGGTCCCGACATTGGCGCCCATGATGATCGGAATGGCGCCATTGATATCGATGGCACCGCTGGCAACCAGGGCAACCGTCATTGACGTGGTTGTGGATGAGCTTTGCACCAGACTCGTCGCCAAAATCCCAATCAGCAAACCGACAAATGGATTCGCAGTGGTTGCAAGCAATTGCTGTGCAAAGTCTTTTCCAAAGAGCTTAAAAGAGGCGCTCATCAGCGAGATGCTGACAAAAAAGAGGTACAACAAAACAAAAAGGAGCAAAAGGCGTAAGGCTATGCGTTTCATATTCCGTTCGATTTAGAGAAAGTCGGGGTGAATTATATAAAAAGCAGGAAACTCCAATCAAGGTTTACCTGTTGGGCCGTGCTTTCGTCAATGGTGCCAAAATATAAGTAAGAAAAAAGCAAAGCACCAAGGCACTTTCTGCTTTTATCAAAAGATAATTCACCCTTAACAGAGTGTTCACGCAACGGCACGCAAATCTTCCGTCACAGCAATTCTTTCTGCAGTTTGAACCGCTTACATCACAGCCTGTACCAGCTCAGATTTTGCCACCTTATTTCGCAAAATGCTTTCTTTGATGCCGAACTTCGCTGTTACCGCGCCGACTACAGCAGCTTGAGCAGTGGTCAAATCCATTTTTCCCATATTGAGTATAAGATCGTAGTGATGCGTGGCATCAGGCTTGGCCCGGAAGTATCGCTTCACAAACGCATTGCGTTCGTTTTGCATTTTTTTAATGACAGATTCAGCATGTGCTGCATCGATTCCCATCTCAGACTGAATGAAATCGATACGCTGATGCAACGGTGCAACGACGCGCAACTTGAGCGCTTTGTTATCAGGCAAAATGAAATTAGCGCCCCGCCCGAGAATGATTGCCCTGCCATGCTGTCCAATCGACATAATGGTCGTGACCAAGTGTTTAAAAAATCTGTCACTGCTGAGAGAATGGCTGTCGAGAATGGTTACAAGCCAGCTATTGAACTCATTTCGGGCCTTGCCGTCAAAAAGCTCAACAATATTCTTGCGTACCTTGGCATGGTTGGCAATGTAATCAACAATCTCTTTGTCGAAAACCTGCCATCCAAGACGTTCAGCCAACAGCATCGCCAGTTTCGCCCCCTGACTGCCAATTTCGCGGGAAATGGTGATGCATGGCCAAACCTGCGGTGTATCGGATTTCTCTTTTGTCTTGCCGACACTTTCCCAAAATTTCATTTGCCTGGAGACGAGATTCTCAAGTGGGATGTCTTTGCTGACTTTTAACATGGTATTGCTCCTTTCGCCAATGCAAATATTTCATTGTGCATCACATCGTGGCGGAAAACCTGCAAACAGACTGCGGAGCATTGCAAGACGCAAAATAGATCGTGGTATCAGCATGGAATGGAACTTTTGGCGGAGACGGCTTATCTTGCGACTTTCAGGTCCTAATGCCCCGGAGCTTCAAGCAATTTGACCAGGTCCAGCGCGGTGATAATGCCAATCATCTGGTTATTATTAACGACCAGCAGGCGATGCACGCGGCCATGCACCATAATGCCAGCGATTTCCGCCACTGGTGTATTTGCTTCTACCTTAAAAACCATCGGTGTCATAATGTCACGAACGCTGCAATCAGGCGGGTCCGTAATATGAAAAACACGGACTTCCTCCGGAGAAAGGGCATCTTCCCAACTATGCAAATAGTATTCATGTGGCTTTTCTTCTTCGACGCCACGCTTTGTTTCTGACTCAAATCGGGCAATATCCATCAGCGAAACAACGCCGACAAGCCTGCCGTCGGCATCCACCACCGGTGCGCCGGTGATCGCTCTCTCAACTAAAAATTCCGCCAATTTTTGAACTGGCCAATCGTCCGGTATAGAGATCACGCGGGGATTCATAATGTCCTTTGCAACCAGCTTTGTCATGACATCACCTATAGTTTTGTGTATCCTTGTTGATAAAGAACTGTTATTCCGATCCATGACTCCTTTTCAGTTTAATCTCAACGCAGTTCGATTACTGCCTTAATGACGTGCTCATCTGCATCAAACTTCAATTTGAAACCGATCATTTCGCAAACACGCTGCATGCCACGGTTTTCGGGAAGCATATCTGCCACAATCCGCTCAATGCCTTCACTGCGGCCAATTTCAACCAGTCTTCTCAGCAACTCCGTTCCGATACCACATTTCTGATAGGCATCGCTGATGACGATGGCGAACTCTGCCTGGGTGCTGATATGGTGTTTCACCAGTCGACCAACAGCGATGATCTCTGATTTGCCAGACTGAGAATTTGCACGCTCAACCACCAGTGCAATCTCGCGATCATAATCGATGAAGCAAAGCCTTGCCAAACGCTTATGAGAGACACGCTCATCGAAATTCAAATAGTGAAAATAGCGCAAATAGACACTTTGATCCGATAAATTGCTGTGGAACGCTACCATCAAAGGTTCGTCTTCAGGGCGGATAGGGCGTATTTTGAGCTGAACACCGTCCCTGCTCATCCAGTCACTGGAATATTGCGCGGGATAGGGCCGGATCACCGGGCGGGAAAGCTTGTCAGCTTTTGTTTCTGGTGGATGCAGCACCACACGCGCATCGAGGGCCTGAAACGCGAACTGCCCATTTTCTTGTGCGATGCCGGGCCGCGCCAGCAACGGATTGATTTCGATTTCTTTAATCCATGGTACTTCTACAATTAAGTGACTGAACCGGATCAGCAATTTTTCTAGCGCTTCGAGGTCAACGGCATCACGGCCGCGTGCACCTTTGAGTGCATTGTAAATATTGGTCTGCTCCATCATCCTGCGCGCCAGAGTTGCGTTGAGCGGCGGCAAAGCCAAAGCGCGATCACGATAGACTTCCACCAGTTGTCCCCCCGAGCCAAACAGCATTACCGGACCAAATTGCTGGTCAACACTGCAACCGACGATCAGCTCGTAACCAAAATGCTCGACCATTTTCTGCACGGTAACGCCATGGAAGTGCTCTGCCCCAGCATTGGCTTCCACTGCAGACTGAATGTGATCAAAAGCATCGCGCACGCTTTCGTCACTCACCAAATTCAATTTTACTCCGCCGACATCAGTTTTATGGGTGATGGTCTCTGAGTGCAGTTTCAGCACAACAGGATAACCGATTTCCCTTGCCATCTTAACAGCTTCCGCATGATTGCTGGCAATTTTCGACGGCGTAACCGGAATGCCGTAGTTAGACAGAATTTCTTTCGATTCGAATTCGGTCAACAATGTGCGTGCTTGCGACCGCGCACGATCGATCACCGTGTGCAGGTTTACCAGGTTAGTGTTTGTCTCACTATCATCATGTAAAAACGACGGTGTTTCATAAATGCCGCGCAAATTGTAGCTATATTTCCACATATAGTTAAACGTGCGCGCCGCCGTTTCAGGATATGGAAAAGTTGGAATCTTGGCTTGCCGCAAAATATTTTCACCTTCAACCGAACCGACGCCCCCCATCCAGCTTGCCAGCACCGGTTTATTGCCGTACTTAACATGCTTCGCCATAAGTTTAGCTGTTTCGGTTTGATCGGCAATCCCCATGGGTGCGCAAATCACCATCAAGCCATCGCTGTCCTTGTTTTTTGCTGCTGTTTCGATGGCTTGCGCATATTTTTTCGCGTCGGTATCTGCCAGCACATCGATCGGATTGCTGCGGCTCCAGTGTGGTGGCAAAACAGTATCGAGTTCGCTACGAATTTCGCCAGGTAGCTCTGCCAATTGCCCACCAGCGCGGATGAGTGCATCTGCGGCCAGCACGCCCGGGCCTCCGGCATTTGTTAGAATCGTCAAGCGCCGGCCTTCGGGTCGCGGTTGTTTTGCCAAGACTTCTGCCATGTAAAACAATTCAGCTGTGTGATCGACCCGCAATACGCCAATGCGACGGAAGGCAGCATCCAAAACATCATCGCTGCCCGCTAACGTGCCGGTATGCGACACAACCGCTTTGGCAGCCGCCTCGGTGCGACCTGCTTTCAGTACAATGATCGGCTTGACCAAAGCCACTTCACGCGCAGCCGACAGAAATGCTCGCGCATCACCGATCGACTCCATATACATCACGATGCTTTTGGTATGCGGGTCATCGCCGAGAAAATAAATCAAATCGCTCCAACTGACGTCCGCCATCGAGCCGATGGAGACAAATGCGCTGAACCCCATTTTTTCCCGGTAACTCCAGTCGAGAATCGCCGCGCACATGGCGCCACTTTGGCTGATAAACCCAACGCTGCCTGGAAGGGCCATTGAGGTCAGAAAGGTTGCATTTAAACCAGCGGCAGGTCGCATCACGCCAAGGCAATTAGGACCGACCACCCGAATGCCGGTCGTAAGCGCTGTTGCTCGAATTTCATCTTCCAGCGCCGCGCCTTCTGGCCCGGTTTCTTTAAAGCCAGCAGAGATGATAATTGCGCCCATCACTCCTTTCGCTGCACAATCTTTTAAAATGGCAGGCACAACAGGGGCAGGTGTAATGATGATCGCCAAATCAATCATCTCCGGCACATCGGCTACCTGCGCAAATGCATCGATCCCAAAAACCGTTTTGCGCTTGGGATGAATTGGAATGATCTTGCCTTTATAGTGGTTCTGCAGGTTTTGCATAATCCGGCAGCCTACACTGTCCGGTTTTTCGGTTGCACCGATGACGGCTACACTTTCGGGTGAAAAGATCGAACGCAGAGAGTACCTTTTAATCGCCGGGGTGGCTTGCGATAGAGCACCTGCGCCATTTGATGTGTTTTGTTTCACTGAATCTTACTTTCTCAAAAGGATTTTTATCAATGTCAGGGTCTTTTCGTGGCAAGCTCAACCAGGCGAAAGCGCGTGGCATTGAGCCGCTGTAGCATAAGTTTGGAAAAGCGCTTGGTAAATTCAAATCCCAGGGCCATATCCGATTCACACAATTGCTTCAATTCGTTTGCATCAAAAGCAATAGCGCGCGTCATTTCCTTTGCACGTGCATCAAAGTGCCATTTAAATGGCTCGATAAACCACGACCACCCGAGCACATCACCTTCCCCTAATAGCTGAAGCTCGAAACGTCCTTCATGAAACGGACGCGGAATTTCAAGTGCGACTTTGCCACTACGCAGGATATAGAATTTATCGGCGTCGCTGTTTTCGGCAAAAATCTTTTGTCCTGCGTGAAAAGTAACCGACGAAGCGTGCGCCGTAATCTGTTTTAATTGCTGCTCGGAAAGACCTTCAAAAATCGGGTGCTGTCTAAGGTAAACATCGATAGTTCCCATCCGGGTACTCCATTCAATTGTAGGGTTCAAATGGCTCAACGTGATGAATATTCAAAATTTATACCAGCAAATCGGGCATACATTGATGAAATGCTTGTTTTTTAAACAACTTAAAAAATTGCAGTTAAACCCTGTGTACAGTTTGACAAAAGATAGTGATTTCGCTCAACATTCTCAAAGTTGAAAAAAACCGGTTTGCAAATTCCCTCTTTTAGGAATAAAATGAGTAAAATCAACACTGCAAGAAACGGCTATTTGGGCAATGATAGATTTCTGTTGAAATATTTTGGCGCGGCGGTTGTCTCAAAACGGCTCAACTGATTGCGGTTTTGTATTCGCTAAAAGACATGTGCTAACTCTTGAATTCATTGGATTTTCGCCTAAAGTCATTGTTGACTGATTCTGCACCTAATGCAATTTTCTGCCTGAAACTTTTATTGCTCCGGGAATTAAGTTGTCATCAAAGAAAATTTATTCACACATTTCTGTCACTTTTAGGCGATATGGCACTATTGTTGTTTTCGCTGCATAATAAGCAAATTATGTTCAGCCTAATTTACCATGGACCAGAAATGAAACATAGCCTTATCGCCCCTACGACAGCCGATGTGAAACATCTTGGCTATGCTGAGCAATCCCGCAAGCCGCGCGTGCTACTTGTAGAAGGCGATTCGACATTCCGTCGGACGCTTTCCAGCTTTTTTGCAAAACAGGGATACGTGATTTCAGTTGCCGCTAATTTAACCGAAGCAATCGAATTCCTCCGCCAGCTCACCTATACGCTCGTTGTCTATAACTTAGAAGATCCTTCACACAATGGTTTCGAGAAACTCGAAATCATTCTTGCTCAGGCTGGCAACGCGAGAGTACTGGTGACGACCTCTTTTAGCGAACAAGCCGTCATCAACAATGTCAAGTTGATTGGGGCTGATGCCTGCCTGATTAAGCCGATCAAGCGCGCGACAATTTTAAAAGCGACCGAGATGAAGCACTGATTTTTCAAGGCGCCTGTCATTTAGTGCAAAAGCGGCTCAACCTTTTCTTTGTGCAAATAATGACTCAGAAATTCTGAAATGGCCAGGGAATCGCCATAGATTTTCATGACGCTGTTTAACCTATCAGACTTTTTTTTAACATGGAAAAGCTGGTTTGGCATTTTCTGTTTTGTTCCTTTGACATTTGCTTTGTATTGTTCGACAAATTGAAAAACCTGCACCGACAGAAATAAATTTTGCCGGAGGCACTCTGTATGGGCGAACAAGCTGTCAACCGCGAATTGCAAGGCGACCAAATCCGGGCATTTGAGAAGCACCTTTTAAAAGATATTCGCGCGCTCGAAAAAATGCTAAAAACCGATATCTTCGAAAAAGATGTGAGGCGAATCGGTGCAGAACAAGAACTTTTCATCATGGATCACGATTGCCAGCCAGCCCCGCTGGCAATGGAGTTGCTCGACCTGCTCGATGATCCCGCTTTTACGACGGAAATTGCGAGATTCAATCTCGAATTCAATGTCGATCCAATCCAGCTTCACGCGCACTGCTTTTCCGAGCTCAAGTCCAAAGTTGAACATTATCTGGCCAAAGCGCGTGATAAGGCTGCCACACTTGATGCAGAAATCATTCTTGTAGGCATACTGCCCACCCTGCGGAAATCCCATCTCGGCATGGAAAACATGTCACCAAAGCCACGCTACACTGCGCTCAATGATGCCATGAATCGCCTGAGAGGCGGCGAATACGAACTCTTCATTCGCGGAACAGACGAAATTTTCATCAAGCACGAGTCAGTGATGCTGGAGGCGTGCAACACCAGCTTCCAGTTTCATTTGCAGGTTCATCCCTCAGAGTTTGCCAAATTTTATAATATCGCTCAGTTGGTCAGTGCGCCGGTTTTAGCCGCTGCGGCCAATTCGCCTTTATTGTTTGGTAAACGACTTTGGCGGGAAACGCGTATTGCCGTTTTTCAGCAAGCGATCGATACCCGACGGCTACCCCCACACTTGCGGCATACCATTCCGCGCGTTAGTTTCGGCAACAATTGGATTCGTGATTCTGTTCTCGAAATTTTCCAGGAAGATATTATGCGCTTTCGCGTGTTGCTGGGTGCAGAAGTCGAGGAAGACTCCCTTGAGATGGTTGAACAAGGAAGCGTCCCTCAACTAAAAGCACTGCAAATACACAACAGCACCATCTATCGCTGGAATCGCCCGTGTTACGGATTGACGGATGGTATACCGCACCTGCGCATCGAAAATCGGATTTTGCCGGCCGGGCCGACGGTTGCAGACGAAGTAGCCAATGCAGCGTTTTGGTTTGGCCTCATTTTTGGCATTTCAGCAGAGCATGGCGACGTTGTGCAAAAAATCCCATTTGATGCAGCGAAAACCAACTTTCTGTTTGCCGCGCGGCGTGGATTGCAAGCACAATTCGCCTGGCTTAAGGATAAAACTTATCCAGCACAGAAATTGATTGTACAGCAGCTTTTGCCGCTGGCGAAAGCTGGCCTGGAACAAAACAGTGTGTGTGCTGACGACATCGATCACTATCTGGGCATTATCGAAAAACGTGTCAAGACAGGGCGCACCGGAGCAATGTGGCAGATCGACTCGATCGAAGCCAGCCCCGCTGAGGGCTCAGCAGACGAACGGTTGTGCTCGCTGACCAATGCCCTGATCCGCAGGCAGCGGACCGAAGCACCCGTTCATACCTGGAAGCCAGCCGAAATACACCTGAAGAGCGATTGGAAAAAACACTTCATCCGCGTTGAGCAGTTCATGAGCACCGATCTTGTGACAGCAAATGAAGACGACACTGTTGACCTCGTGCTCAGCATGATGAAATGGCGACGTGTGCGACACATTCCGGTAGAAGACAGCGACAATCGGCTGGTCGGCCTAATCACTTATCGCTCTTTGATACGGTATTTGCATAAGTATCTCGATAGCGCAACACGCTCACCGATTGCGATTCGGGAAATGATGAAAAAAGATGTTGCCACAGTTTCACCGACAACTACGTCATTAGCTGCGATCGAAATGCTGCGAAAGGAAAATATCAGCTGCCTGCCAGTCGTCGACGATGGAAAGTTAGTTGGCATCATTACCGAACATGATTTTTTAAGAATTGCTGAACAATTTCTCTATTCGGAATTTGTTGAGAAAAAAAAATAATGGCAGATATAGGAACCACCTTCCATCCCGAAAGAAATACCAGAAATCTCCTCCAACTCCGCGAATATCTCCTATTCAGCTCTCATTTTTTAGCAATTGCCAATAATTAACGCATTCGTATCATCAATGATGCATTTCTTGATACCAAGAGGCAAACAGCTAAAATTTTCGTTTGAGTGATTTCAATTAGGGGTAAAAAAAAACTGCCCGGCGCGAAAATCACGCCGGGCAGTCGGGGATGGGGAGAGAAATATCAATGCGTTTCAGCTTTGACTGTAAAAACGGGAGTAATTGCCTTGCGTACAACTTTCTCGGTTGTTGAACCGATAAGGAAATGATCCAGGCCACTCAATCCATGCGTCGCCATGAAGATCATGTCGGCATTTTGCTCTTCAGCGAAATGCATGATTTCGCTATGCGCCCGCCCTTCACGGACGTGCGTGCTGTACTCGACCTTTTCTTTAAGTTCTTTTTCAACATATTCCTGCAGCGCTTCAATCGATTTTTCACGCAGATCCGGGATAATATTGAGAACAGATGTTTCGCCTGTTACAAAAAATGCCGGGTGAATCTGTTCCTCAATAACATATAGCACTTCCAGGGAGGCCCCGAATATTTTTGCAAGATCGATTGCATGCACCAACGCCATTTTTGAATAATTGGAAAAGTCGACTGCAACAACAAACTTTTCAAGCTTAGGAGCAACAATCTTTTCTTTTTTCACCTGTTTGATAGTGAGGACTGGACAAGGCTGATGTCGAATCACGTTTTCAGCAACGCTTCCCATCAAGAAATGACTTAAACCTGTCCGACCGTGGGTGCCCATCACGATTAAATCGTATTTTTTGCTCTGGGCATAGCTAATGATTTCTTCAGCCGCAGAAATGCCACGTACGGTTTCTTTTTTGATGGGAACATTTTTGTGCTCATGTTCAAGCTTTTCGAACCGCTCCTGAGCTGTCTCTTCCATCGTTGAGAGGACTTGCTCATAATTAGGGAAACGATATGCTGGATTGTTCGGATCATCCTGAAAGAGTGATATGACATGGAAAAGTGTAATTTTCCCATCATACTTAGTCGCGATTTGGGCAGCGTAGGCCAGTGCCTGCTCTGCGTTGTCCGAAAAATCTGTCGGTACCAGAATCTTTTTGAATTTCATATCGAAAATCCTCCAGATTAGCTCAGTCGCATCAGCAGCAAGCGCAAATTTATGTGGCTACCTTTTGATCGCGAAGTTTAAAGGTTACAGGCACTGAAATCCAGACTTTGACAGGCACGTCGCGTTGATAGGCCGGTTTCCATTTCATTTTCATTAAAGCTGCTTCTGCGGCAGCTTCAAATCCGATATTGGTTCCAGAATCCTTCAAAATCCGAACTTTGACAGTGTTGCCTTGCTCATCAACCAGCACACTCATAATCGTTCGGCCTTCGATTCCAGCCTTGCGTGCAAGCTCAGGATACTCAAGAACTTTCAGAAGTGCTGCCATACCTCCGACCATCATTGGCGGCTCGTCGTAAGCAACAAACTCATATTGGCTGTCATCATCCGAAACTGGTGGTGGCGGCGGTGGTTGCACCTCTTCAAAATTAATCTCTGTGATCTCTATGGTTTCATCTTCCGGGATGTCCATATCCTCGGACGGCACCGCCACAGCAGGCCGTGGCGGAGCTGGCGGCCGCTTCATCTGCTCCGTGACAGGAATATCTTCGACATCCATTGTGATTTCCGTTGCTTCGAATTTCACATTTGTGTCTATCTCTGAGCGATAAAACAAGAAGATGGCTGTCACCAGAGAAAGCGAAACGATCAATCCCACCTCAATGTATTTTTTGTGCCTGATTTTCAAATCGACAGCAGGATTCTTGTAAGCAACCATTATATCACCTCGCCTTTATAATTTTCCTGCCTGTTGAAAAGCAAGGACTATTCCAATTATTGTAGCAGCTTGAAGACATGATCTGCAACAGAGCTAATAACTTTAATATCAAAGAGTTAAATTTATATAGCATTCTGGTTTTAGCCATATAGGGTTGGTACCAGTGTTCGCTTTTTTCGCAATAATAAGAACCTTATTGCAAATTCAGGAAATGATTAAAATCTGGATGAATTGCAACGGTTTGCTAATGCAGGCTTTGAAATTTTTCATGCACATGCTCAATGGCATTGCACTATCTTGCTCGGATTCTTGCTTACCGATCGCCTCGTATACTTTGAATTTTATACAATTGTATTAAATTTTGCTTTTGTTGAAATACAATTTATCTTTCACTATTCCGTGCTGAAAGTCTGCAATCGCGTGCGCAGTGGGTATATTTAAAGGCAAATTTGGATTTTAACCGAGTTCGAGAATGCTAGATTCATATAAAACCAAGGATTGGAACAAAGCATGAACAGTCTTTTCGTCAGGGTAGATGATAAGCAATATGGTCCGTTTTCCAGGCACGAACTTCGCGGTCTTGCTAAAAAGGGTAAGTTCACGCCGGGAGATTGGGTTTGGCATGATGAGGACAATGCTTGGGTACATGCTGAGCAATTGAATGAGCTCAAGAGCCTGTTTTCCGACGAATCTGTGTTTGACGCCCCGAAAAGTACCGTCATGGCAATCGGCGGCGGCAAGGGTGGTGTAGGCAAAACCGTAATGACAGCATCGATCGGTGTGGCGCTGGCCAGCCTTGGGAATAAAGTCGTTATGGTCGATGCCGATTTAGGAGGCGCCAACCTTCACACAGTCATGGGCATTCTTGAGCCGGAGTACACCTTTTTCGACTTTTACACCCTGCAGCGTGAAAGCCTGAACGACATTATTTTAGAAACCAATGTTCAGAATCTCGGCCTCATTAGCGGGGCATGTGGTACGCTGGGTCTCGCCAATCCGAAATATTCGCAAAAATTGCGCTTTATCAAACAGCTGCGATCTGTGGATGCAGACTTTTTGCTGCTCGACTTGGGTGCAGGCTCTTCCTACAATATCATCGATTTTTTCCTCGCGGCTGACGAAGGCATCATCGTGACCAATCCCGATCCGATGGCGATTCAAGAAGCATTTAATTTCATTAAAGTTTGCTTGTTGAGGAAACTCAAGCGCGCTTTTCATGGCAATAAAGCAGTCACCGCGCTGCTCGATCATGAAGAAATTACCCGTCCCGGCAGGATGCAGGTCACATTGGCCGACGTCTTAGAGAAAGTTAACGAGATCGACGAGCGCACTGGCGACTTCTTTCAGCAAGTACTGGAATCATACAGACCAAAGCTGCTTTTGAATATGGTGGCCGGCCCAAAAGATGTTAAAGAAGGCGTGGCAATTCAAGCCGCAGCCGCAGAAATTTTGAACATCGATGTCAATTTCATCGGTTTTGTTAGCCAGGATCAAAGCGTTCGTGAAGCAGTACGCTCCCTTAAGCCATTCCTGCTGCAAGATCCGAAGTCACAGGCATCGCAAGACTTGTCGAAGCTGATTAATGTAAAAATGCTCGGCAAATCGATGTTCAAAAGCCTGTGGGAAAAGCGCAAACTGCACAAACGCCTTCAAGAAGAAAAGAACAAATATCCTGAGCTCAATCTCAGCGACAAAGCACCAACTTGCTCGGTGAGATGTTTTTACTGGGGTGATTGCGAATACCAAAATGGTGGCCATCCTTGCACCGTTCGGCATCTCGAACCGATATTCAAGGGCTGATATATTGAGAGCATGTGCAATTTTTGCGAAATGTTTAAGAAAATTAATTGCGTAAGGGCATATATTTCTTGACATTTCGAAAGGTGGTCTTTATATTGGCATTCGTTGATGCGCAATTACAAACCTGCCTCGATTTTGATTTGATTCAGCACCATGATTTAGCACCTCGCGATTCTTTAGTGATGCAGTGACACGATTTGTTCCGAGATTCAAACATCGAATCGTTAGCCAAATCCGCGCTGACAGCATCGTGTTTTCCTCCCTCATCTGCCTGATAGCGATCTTTCATTCACGTATTTTCACCAACCAGGCAAATTGCTGAAATCGTCCCTCGCTGTAGCACAAAATCCCCTTTATTTTTAGTTGTTTTTGAATTGGGAGTGGAGCAATTCCATACCTCGTCCCCCTAACCATGAGGTGTGCAAAATGGAACGTCAAAAATTCGGCGGAATTGCTTGGGGAGCTGTTCTGACTTTAGCTGTTTTCCTGGCAGCCTGTTCGCCATCGCCCAAACAGGAACTTTCTCATCTTCGCGCTCAACTAATATCTCTTCAAAAATCCAGCCCCGATGACTTTCTCCAACAAGAAATTGCTACGATTGAAGCTTCTCTGCAGCAAATTGCATCACAAATCAATACGCAAAACATCGAAAGCGCCGAGCTCACTATTCAGGATGTTAAACAACTGATCACGCAAGCGCAGAGCAAATATGCTGAACGCGAGCAATCAGCAAAGGATTATAGCCTGAATTTTATCGCTTATGTGCGTTTCCATCTCGATAGCGTCAGTACTGTGATTCATAATATGCCGCATCGCACCTTCATTGACCAAAATCGTAGAGACATTGCTCGTTTTCGCTTGCGCGCGGTTCAAGAAGCAGCGAATCAGCTAGAGCAGTTCGTTGCCTCCGAGCAGTTTTTCCAGGCACTGTCAGACGCGCCGCACATGCAAGCTGCACTGCAAGATCTTCTACAGTATGTTGAATTGCGGCCTATCGATTGGGATGTTTTTAGGGCAAGTTCTCAGAATGCAACGAGAATTGCAGCAAAGCCCCAGACTACACTAGCCAAACTTCAGTAAGTTACAGCCTGTACTGCATCAGAAAAAATGTTTGCAAAAAAGCCTACTTGTGGCTATTGTTGATCACTATGAACCATTCATCGAAGCGGCAATAACCGTTCTGCAAATACGTTACGGTTCTGCACATTTTGTGTGACACCCTTCGAATCATGCATCGACGTAAGGACTTCATTAATGATCAGCAAGCAAGCAGCCTACCACGAACTTTACAAATCAGCACAAACGGCAGGGCAATCACATATCTTCCGTGACTGGGATGCTCTCTCCGAAATCCAACAACAGCAGCTCTTGCTGCAAATCAAGTCTATTCACTTCAATGAAATTACCAATCTCGCCCAACACCACATCCATGACGATGAATCGACGCACTTTTCAGGCAAGATTGAACCGGTTCACGCGATCCCCATTCCTAAAACAACTGAACAAAAATTGATCGCGCAAAAAATGTGTCATATTGGGGAGGAAGCTCTTCAGAGTGGCGAGGTCGGCGTTCTTTTGGTGGCTGGCGGTCAAGGTAGCCGCTTGGGCTTCGACGGTCCCAAAGGCATTTTCCCGATCACACCCGTTTTACAGAAATCGCTGTTCCATTTGCATGCTGAAAAAATCAAGGCGCTCAGTGTAAAATATCGAACCCGGCTGCCTTTTTACATTATGACCAGCCAGGCGAACCATGCCGCCACGCTGGCCTTTTTTGCAAAGCATGATTACTTCGGTCTTGATAGCGCCGACGTATTTTTCTTTCAGCAGGGCATGTTGCCCGCACTGGATGGAACCGGCAAAATGATCATCGACGCGCCCGGGCACCTTTTTATGAACCCGAACGGTCATGGCGGCGTTTTGGAGGCACTTGCAGAGAGTGGTGCGCTTGCTGATATGCAAAAGCGTGGTCTTCAACATATTTATTATTTTCAGGTCGATAATGTGCTGGCGAAAATCTGCGATCCCGTTTTTCTTGGATACCATATCGAGGCACAAGCGGAAATGTCCTCGAAAGTAGTCGCCAAGCGGGATGCGTACGAAAAAGTGGGCGTGATCGGCAAAATTGACGGTAAGCTTGGTGTAATTGAATACTCGGACCTTTCCGAGCAGGATAAAACGGCTACCACCGATACGGGTGAGCTACGCTACAATGCAGGCAGCATCGCCATTCATATCATCGATGTAGCGTTCATCCAGCAATTTGCGCAGCATGACCTCGGCCTGCCGTGGCATGTGGCGCATAAAAAAATTCCCTATTTAAATGAAGATGGCCAGCTTGTACAACCTGATGCACCCAATGGCTATAAATTCGAAAAATTTATATTCGATGCACTTGCCTTCGTCAACAAAAGTGTGGTGATGGAGGTGGATCGTGACGAAGAATTTAGTCCTGTCAAAAACAGCACAGGGGAAGATTCTCCGCAGACGGCGCAGCAGGCGATGTCCCGACTTTTTGCCAAATGGTTGAGGCAAGCTGGATTCACAATCGCCGAACCAGGGCTGCCCAAAATTGAAATCAGTTCGCTTTTTGCAACAGATGCTGATGAATTTTGTGCAAAGTTTTCGGGACAGGGCAAAATCGATTCAGCTTTCTATATTGAATAGTCAGTAAGCGGCACAGCTCAATTTTTCCTAATTGAAATTGGCTGTGTCGCACTTCTTCATACCACACTACTTTCCCAACTCAACCTTCCTCCACATTTTTTGCGACGCAGCAGGATACTAACGCATATTAGCTTTGTGCTTTCAGCACGAAACGCTTGCCTCTTTCCAGCAGAATTCTATTTTACAGCAAGCTAAAACACCAAATGTTTAAATGAACTGACTGCTCAAGCTTCCGCAATCCATGGCAGATTTTGAGCAAACAAAAGGTGCTTCAACAAACAAAATTGCCGCATAAATAATGGAAAAATCGCAAATTGCCAACATTCTGGAAGAGATCGGCTACCTACTGGAGCTGAAAGGTGAGAATCCCTTCAAAACCCGCGCGTATGAAAACGGTGCGCGTGTTGTAAAGGGCTTGAGCCAGGATCTTGCAGATTTGGTCGCATCTGGTGAAATCAGCAAAATCAAAGGCATTGGCAGCGCGCTGGCGGACAAGATTACCGAGCTTGTGCAGACCGGCAGGTTGGAGTATTACGAAAAGCTGAAAAGCGCATTCCCTGACGGCTTGCTCGAGATGGCCAAAGTTCCCGGCATGGGTCCCAAAAAGATCCGAAAATTGTACGAGGAAGAGGGGATCACCTCGATTGATGCCCTTGAGAAAGCCTGCCAGGAAAACAGAATTGCCGGTATCGAAGGTTTTGGCAGCAAAACACAAACGAAAATCCTTGAGGGAATCGCGTTTATTCGCCAGCACAGCAATCGGCACTTGTACCACCAAGCATATCACGTCGCTGAAAAGCTGCTCGATACCATTCGATCCTGCAGCGGCGTTATTCGCGCTGAGGTCACCGGCAGCTTACGACGCTGCAAGGAAACCGTGAAGGATATCGATATTGTCGCGAGCGCCGCTTCAGAAGATCGCGAAGGCATTATGACATTTTTCACCACCCAAACCGCTCCTAAAAGCATCATCAGCAAGGGTGAAACCAAAAGTTCGATCATCACAGGCGGGGGCATGCAGGCTGACTTGCGCATCGTTGCAGATGACGAATTTCCTTATATTTTGCACCATTTTACTGGCTCGAAAGAACACAACACAGCTATGCGCGGACTCGCGAAAAAACGCGGATTGAAAATGAGCGAGTATGGCTTGTTTCGTGAAAATGGCGAACGCATTGATTGTGCCGACGAGACCGACATTTTCAGCGTGTTTGATATGGCATTTGTACCGCCTGAGCTGCGTGAAGATTTGGGGGAAATCGAGGCTGCTCAGTCCGACAAGCTGCCACACCTGATCTGCCCGGATGACCTGCGGGGTATTTTGCACGCCCACACAACCTACAGCGATGGCGCCAACACGCTGCGCGAAATGGCCGAAGCCTGCCGCACAATGGGCATGCAATATCTCGGCATATCCGACCACAGCAAAATCGTCGTTTATGCGAACGGCCTGTCGGCAGATCGGCTCAAAAAGCAGGGCGACGAAATTCGCGCACTCAACGACGAGTACAGTGATTTCCGCATTTTTCACGGCACCGAATGTGACATTATGCTCGATGGTACGCTCGATTTTTCTGATGACGTACTGGCTGAGCTCGATTTCGTCGTCATCTCGGTGCATCAAAAATTAGCCATGTCACAAAAAGAAGCCACCGACCGTATCGTCAAAGCCATGCAAAATCCGCATGTCACCATTTTAGGCCATCCGACCGGACGGATTTTGCTTGAACGCGAAGGCTATCCGCTCGATTACGATAAAATTTTTGCTGCTGCAGGCGAAAACAATGTCGTCATCGAAATCAATGCCAGCCCTTATCGCTTTGACCTGGATTGGCGCTATCTCCGCCAGGCAAAGGAATATGGCGTCAAGCTCAGCATCAATCCGGATGCGCACAGCACGGATGGATTGGCTGATATATATTGGGGTGTTGGTATCGCGCGTAAAGGCTGGCTGCAGGCTGCGGATGTGCTCAACACAATGGACGTTGGGGATATTGCCAACTTTTTTCGAGGAATCAAAGCATCGACTTCGTAGAGTAGAACGAATTCAGTATGCTGACAACGTTTTGTTTTTTTTATATGTCATTTTGTTAGCAAAACATAAATTTTTTCTTACATTTAAATTGTTTAGTGTGTTCGCGCATCGCAAATGCACTTTTTAAAAAAGTACCAAGTATTTTCCACACAGGAATCAGGCTTGACCATCATGGCACGTCGGAATAAATCAGGATCCTTCGTTTTTGGTATCGTTTTGATCGCTGTGGGTGCTTTGCTATTGCTCGATCAAATGCATATGCTCGACTTTGGGCGCGTGATCGGCACCTACTGGCCTCTCATCCTGGTCATTATCGGCATCAAAATCATTCTTTTTCCCAAGGATAAATCCGAGGTTGAAGAAAAAATTGAGACCATAATCGAAGAAAGTCCTGAGTTTAAAACTTCTCCGGACGCACAGCCTATCGATGATAGATCGATCAATGAAAATCAGGTTTTTGGAGATATTCGCCGCACCATTACCGCCAAAGAATTTGCAGGCGGCCGCTGCTCCTGTGTTTTTGGCGACATCGACATTCATGCTGTAGACATCAAGCTTGGTACCGGCCAACGTACACTTTATCTAAACAGTGTTTTTGGTGATCTGCGCTTGACGCTGCCAAGTGATATCCCACTCCTGGTTCGCGCGAATACCACCGCAGGCGATATCGACCTGAAGGGCGTGCGCGGTGACGGGCTTTTCGTGCAGCGAACGTACAAATCCGCTGACTTCGATGGGGCAAGCACCCGATTGATCGTGGTCGCTTCTGTCCTTTTTGGTGATATTCGAGTTTGGTAAAATGAAATTTAAAAACGTGCTCATTCCCCGTAAAATTCAGCAGTTGCGTGCAGATCTCAAAGAAAAAGGTCTGAAAAAATTCGTTATGGATATGGGCTGGAAAGTTGCCCTTGGCATTTTTCTGTACTATCTGATTCGCGACAGTATTTTGTACATCCTCATCCCCTACCTCATCGCACGCGGTATGCTATCCTGATCAACTGCCTTCACTTTTAAGCATCGCAATATCTGCTATGAGTTGTTCGACATCCAGCGGATAGGTGCCCTTGTATATGCCGCGGATGTGTCCCTTGCGATCGATCAAGTAAAAGTTCTCTGTATGCAGGAACTGGTTCTCGTCCTTGTCGAGATCGATATCCTCATCAGCAAAATAACCATCCCGCGCGAGCTGATAAATCTGGCGCCGCTGTCCCGTCAGCAAATGCCATTTTTGTGGCTCTACACCATGGGCTTCGGCGTAGCGGTACAAAACCTGTACGCTATCGATTTCAGGTGTGACTGAATGAGACAGCAACAGCACATCATCATCTTCGGCGAATGCCTGTTGAATTTTGCCCATATTTTGGGCCATCTTGGCGCAAATTCCGGGGCATGAGGTGAAGAAAAAGTCCGCGACATAGATTTTGCCTTCAACAGTCGCACGGCTCACCTGATCGCCAAACTGGTTCGTCAGTGCAAAAGGCAATACAGCGTGCAGACTGTCAGCATGTTGATCCGTGCTCTCCGGCCAGTAAGGCGTCAGCGCGGCATCGTTATAATAAGGCAACGAAACAACTTCTGGCTCCTGCCGAGCACAGGCAAAACATACCAGCAAAAGAAACAATCCCGGCACGTGCTTACTTTTTAACATATTGTCCTTCTCCATCTTTTACTGTAAAACAGGGTTTGGCTTTGAAAACGCCGAATTTCCTGCCATCTATGATTACCAGGTTGATGTATAACTTGCCATTTTCCCGCCAGGCTTGCTGCGTACCGACTTCGATGCCATCCTCATAAAAAAATTGCTGTGCCAGTTGGCCATTCGCATACCATTGCAGCTGCTCACCATCATATTTGCCGTTCACAAAATGATACTCAAATTGCTGGCCACAATTCAGCCACCATCCCTGATGCAGGCCGTGTTTGCGGCCACCTTTGTAAAACCGACGCGTTTTTTTTGCACCATTTGAAAACCAGGTTTGTTGCAGGCCATCCATTTTGCCCTTGCGATAGCCGGTTTCTGACTTGCGTCGATGATTGTCATATCGCTCGATCAACATGCCGGAAAAAGGCTGGCCATCAAAATAGAGCATGCCATCCTGGTGCAGCAGGCGTGCATCTTTCGCGTCAATTTTAAACTCAGCCACAAACTCGCCAGGTACACTATGATTTGCATAGCTCAAACCAAACGCACAAAGCAGCCCCAGCAATACGAAGCGCATAACGGATTGCATGGTGTTCTCCTACCAGGTTGCGCTGCCAGCGGTGCCACGAAAACCGCCAGAAATGTACGGTTCATCCGCTGTAATATGATAATGGTAAATCCCATTCGGATAATCTTCGGTTGCGCCAAGGTGGCCATTTGCTGCATCAAGTTCGGCAGGATAGCTGCCATCCATGTCTTTGCGACCATAAACTGGAAAGCCATCGAGAAGAAAGCCAACCAATTTGCTGTCGTCCGTTGAAAGAAATACCGGCTCGATATGATAATGGTACTGGCCAAACTGTTGTGGATGACCGTGATAGCGATCGAATGTGGCAATTTCCCTCTCCAGTGGCTGATTCGGTCCAGCATACTGGTTGTACAACGCCACACCATTGACCGCGACGCCAATCGGGCCGAGTGGTGTCGCAGAAATGCTGGCCGAGACTTTGGGTGAAGCCGGCAAGCGAAAAGTGAGATTTTGTTCCGCAATGCTGTTGGGATTGACCACCATGCCAGCGTGCGGGGCTTCATACAGGTCGTCGCCCACGCCCCAATAAGGGCTGGCGTGGTTCGGCACGCCTCTGGTTTCAATCACAACTTCATCTCCGTCCATATATACCGTGATACCTTCAACAAATTTCTTGTAAACTTCGGGCAGGTCTGCAGTTGATTTTCCTTCTTCAACTGCCGGTTCGCCTGGGTTGGAATGTGCGCAATGCATAACAGAAACTGAGAGCATGAGAGCGAGCCAAAGCTTTTTCTTATTCATCATTCTGATTCTCCTTTTGCCATTGAGTTATCATATGCAATGCAAGTCATGCGCATTTTGCATTTCAAAAACTTTGACAACAGAATCAAAAAAAACTTGCGGTCAGGATTTGCTTTTTCTAAAAAAGTGAAGATTTCGATGGTCGAAAAGCAGCATTAAGTAGAAAGGAACATAAATCATCAGCTGTGTGGCCGGGCTCTCCTGCCACACCCCTGTTTGGTAATAATCGACAAGAACTTGATAGCTCAGTATGATCAGCCCGCTGAGCAAAATCCAGGCACGGTTATGAAAAAAAACCAGCATCGGTAGCAGCCAAATCAAATACCACGGGTGCAGCGTCGGGGAAATTATGCAAATTGCACCAAACAGAATGAACCATTCATGCAAAATACCGCACTCATTCGCTTGATACCCAATGCGTTTTCGTCTTAAAAACAACCAGATAGACAATCCCATAAAAGCCATAGCCAAAATTTTCTTGGCGATCATCAAATTGGCATCGAGATTGTCGCTCGGGTGAACAAACACCACAATTTTGTGAACGATATGAAACAGCGAAGCATTAAATAGCCACTTGGTCGTGTATACACTTAATGCAGCAAACAGCGCTCTGCCTGCATCAAGAAACGGCCCATAGGCTGCGAGTACGGCAATGCCGAAGACCAGGGCAAAGTGTGCGCTCTTTCGCCAGCCAAAACGCAGCACCACGAACGGCAGCACAATCAGAGCGATAAATTTGGTGAGAACCGAGGCTGCCAGCGCCAGCGCGGCCAAAATCACATTGCCGCGCATGAAAAACAGCATGAACAGCAGCAGCCAAAAAACGCCGTAACTGTCGACATGCCCACTACCCGCCGTCTCAATGATTGCCAAGGGATTCCAGGCATAAAAGACCACCAACCTTTTATCCATTTTAAGGGAGTCAAGCAAAGCGATCAGCACGGCTATCGAGCCAAGATCGAATAGCGAGACGGCTGCCTTCATCCCCACAAATGTTGGACTAATAATATAAACAGCACGGAAAAGGAATTGCAGCATGGGGGCGTAAATCGTGGGAATGCCCGGATGATTGATATAAGGATGTATCACCGTATCGCGCAGGACAGACAAAGCGGCACTATCAGGCGCATACAAATAGGGATTGATTCCAGCCTGCCACACCCGGCCATCCCACAGGTAGCGGTAAATGTCATCAGTGAGAAATGGATAGCCCGATAAAAGTACACATCGAAATAGAACGGCCATGGCAATAATTTGCACTAGATGGAATGGCAGCTTTGTTTGCGCACGGGTATCCTTTGCGGCGAAAAGCACAAAACAGCTGGTAACGGCATATATTGAAAACAGCGACGCATACAGCACAAAAAACATGTCCATGCGAGGTCGCACATCCCCCAGCCCTAACAATAAAAAATAACCTAAGGCGGAAAAAACGCCAAAAATTGCCAGCACCATATTCAAGTGCTTGCTCATTTTGCCGGGACGCAACAAGTCATGGAGGAGCTGTGGATTGAAAACTCGCATCGGGGCCGTACTCAAATTCAGGAAAAGCAATTCGCCACAGGGCACGATAATTTAATTGTGTTCAACAAAGTTCCGGTCACGTTTCATCCCGTATTTAGCTTAAGTTGTGACCATATGCCTGGTTCTAAAGGGTAGGCATGTCATTTCTTAACGCGGGCTTGCCACCCATTGTCTCCAATACGAAAAATAAGAGCACCATCCGTTCTCACACTTTTGCGCTCGGGAAAAAGGCCGCCGGTCTACTTTTGCTTATCACAGATTTTTGCCTGCTTGATTGACACCATTTGAAACCTGTACGAAAATCATACGCAAAAGGGGCTTGCAACAGGTAATCAGACAGTGCAAAGTGTGCTGAGCGAACGCGCTAAGCGGATCAGAATCGATTTTTGACAAGTTTGAGGCAAGCACGGTAGTATGGATTGTTCATTTTCTGCGTATTTGGCATCGTGAACTATGCAAACTGGTAAAGAATTGCACGGATATTGAAATTACTGCTTGCAAACAAATCTTAGCATCGCTATATTGCCACGTTCTATTTCTTTATTTATTTTAGCAGATCTCTCATGTGTCAATCATGCCCCGCCACCGTCTCTATTTCTTTCCTTCCGCATGTTAACCGTCTGAGTTTCTGCCCAATTTTTCTCTAAGGAGTATTTCTTATGTCGATGAAGCTTTATGTGGGGAACCTTTCCTATCAAATCACAGAAGACGAACTGAGTGAACTTTTTTCTGAGTTCGGTGCGGTCGAGAGTGTGAAAATCATCACCGATCGTGAAACCGGCCAGTCAAGAGGTTTCGGTTTTGTCGAAATGGCCTCAAAAGAAGAAGGCGAAGCTGCAATGAACGAACTGAACGGCAAAGAACACAATAGCCGTGCTTTGGTTGTAAATGAAGCTCGCCCAAGACAGGAAAGGCGTCCCGGCGGCGGCGGCGGCGGTAGAGGCGGCTTTCGTTCTTACGGCGGTGGCAATAGAGACCGGTACTAAGAGCAACGCTTTCAACTAGTTTGCTAAAGGAAGGGATTTCTGAAAAGAAATCCCTTTTTTTTGATTCCGTTGAATAGGTGCTACCAAGATGCCCCGCTCACTCATCCAGCCGGTTGTATTTTCGCAAAACAGCTTTAAGCCGATCATGGGGCAACGCATAAACGGTATTGCCATTTATCCCGGTCAATGTTTCTGCGGCAACCAGGGCATTTAAAATAGCTTCTTCGGTAGCTTGCGCCGTGCCCACAAACAAGGGCGTGATCCAGTCATTCGGCAGCATGTTCACACTTGTGTCTTGCCGCCGCGACGCTGCGCCAGGATTGGCTGTCGAGAAGGCGATAAAAATGTCGCCGGAGGTATTGCCACCAAATCCACCGACGTTGGCGATGCCAAGCGGCACACGGCGGGCCAGCCGCTTGAGCTGGTGCGGCAGCAGCGGTGCATCGGTCGCGATCACGACAATGATGGAGCCGACTCCCTCCGGCAATGGCTCTCCGCTATCTCCGAAACGCGCCCGCAAATCAGTAATTTCCTGACCGACAGGCACGCCTGCTACTTTGAAGTGACTGCGGCTGCCATAATTTGCCTGCACCAGCGCGCCAACGGTATACTTGGTCCCGGCGACTTGCACCACGCGCGAAGCCGTGCCGGTTCCGCCTTTAAAGCCGTGACAGACCATACCGGTGCCGCCGCCGACATTGCCTTCCGCAACGGCGCCGCTTTTGGCACTGTTGAGCGCTTCAAAAACATGCTCAGGCTTGACATGAAAGCCATTGATGTCGTTGAGTCCGCCGTCATAGGTTTCCGCGACCACCGGCAGCGCCCAAAAAATATCCTGGTTATTGAGCGCATCGTAATATTTGTTTTTGTGCTGCCAGGCGATCACCGCATCGCGCACCACGCCGACGCTGTGGGTGTTGGTAATCATCACCGGGCCTTCCAAAAAGCCGGACTCCTCCACCCAGGTGGTGCCGGTCATTTCGCCATTGCCGTTGAGGGTGTACCAGCCCGCAAACACCGGATCGTAGGTTTTGCCGCGCGGCAAAATCGCCGTGACACCGGTGCGCACCGGCCCTTTTCCGACTTCCAGCTTGCCCTCCCCGGAAATCAGCGTGCTGTATCCCACCTCGACGCCGGCGACATCGGTGATCGCGTTGTTTTTGCCGGTCTCACCCTGCAACGGGATGCCGAGGTCGCGCGCACGGGTGGGTGATTGCGCATGCAAAGAGGCTGTTATAAAAACCATGAAAACAAATGATGCAAATATTTGAAAGACCGGCTTGCAGACAGGTGGACAGAAAGATTCCATGCTTTGCCTTTCCAAAAATTCTTTTTCCGTTTTTTACAATTTTCAAATCAACTAAATGCTACTAAATAATAGGTCGTTTCAGTCGCCCAATTTTTGAAGTCATAAGAGCCAATACTTTCGCTTGGTAGATAATGATTTGCATATTTTCGGTAGAAATGTATGCTAGACAATGCGAATCCTATCCTGGGATGTCCAGCCCAAATGACCCACCAGGTCAAACCGGTGCTCAGGTTGGCGCTTGCCGCATCCGGATGGGCTCCTTTGTACATTTTCACATATATATCATCAAATCCGATCCTCAAATGCTGCGGGTCAGTATCTTTGCCTGCAAAAAGGTAGTTCAGATCGAATGGTTGGTAGTTGTTTTTCTCTACCACATTATTAATTGCCTGATAAACAAAATCGACAAAGCCCTTGCCCGGCTGATTCGCGGCCAACAGGGATGGCCGGCTACGATCTGCCCAATAGATGAAATAGTTCACTTCATCATAATTGGTGCCACTTTTTTTGTATCGAAATTCAGCGTGCTGTCCCCTTTCCCAAGAGCTGTTTTTCAATCCTCGCCATTGATGGAATTGACCGCCAACCACCGGATCGTAAACGACAGCGGCAAACCCAAGCCAGGAAAAATGAGCTGTAAGTCCGTCGCGCAGAGCTACGGCAGAATTTGCATAGCCATAAGTTGCAATGTCGCCTTTTGCGCTATCAGGTCCGACATTATCGAGAATGAACTCGGCTTTCTTTTTGATGTTGGCAGGCGCTTCATCCTTGCATTTGTTATAGTAGTCCTCAATGACTTCATTTACCGCTTCCAGGTGTCCACTGAAGAATTTTTGGTCGTTCCCGGTCCTGGCTTCCCACCTTGATTTGGCTTCAGAATTCGCCTGGTGCTTAAGAGCTTCTTCTAATTTAGCTCGAAGCTCTTTTGACATGGCTTCATTTTCGAGAAGATTATCCAATGCTTTTTTAAGATCAGCTACATTATCACGCAATTCATCTGTTATATCTTGATCTTCGAGCAGATCGCCTAAAATTTTATGAAGTTCATCTGACTTTGCTCCGCTTTCAAGAAGAATAAAATCATCTGACAGGCTTTTAAAATGCTCAATTATATCGTGCTTTCGCTGAATGCCCCTGATCACACCAAAGGCAACACTCATTTGCATGATGTCCTGGAAGATGATCGCACCGACAGACATGATATTTTTCAGGTCGCCAAAACGAAGCTCATAAAGAAGCTCTAAGAGTCCTTTATTCCCTAACTCAGCGTGTTTGTCTTTGATAATTCCTGCGATTGAGGTGACGATTTCATGGTAATGCCGTCCTTCATCTGCATTCCACCAGCCGATCAATGCTTCTTCATCGGCTTCAGCATCCGCGGTTAATCGCTTTATCTCACCTTGATTATTCTGATCTTTCGCTTGCCGTAAATCACTTTGGGTTTTTCTATAATCATTGACCCTCTGAATGAGCGTTTCCCAAGCTACTTTATCCTTGCCATATCTGCTATTGACCAATGCCAATTCATTGATCAATTCTTGTTTAGTGAAGGCATCATCAATGCGATCGCCCAGTTGTGTAATCTGATTTGCAACATCCTCAATCATGCCCATAATTTTCTCTTCAGGGCTTGGCTCGCCCGTTGCCAAATCAATGAAGGTCATGGCGATATCGAGGGCAGCGCCAAAGACACCCAACATTGCGGTTGCCTTCGAAAGGGACTTCAGCCCCTTCATGGCGTCATCGAAGGCCTCCATCGTATCTGCTGTAGAAGAAGCCAGACCGTTTAGCAAGCCGACATGGGTATTCAACTGATCGATGGTTTCAGGTACTTCATTTGTTCCATTCATTTTTTTCAGCCCTTATGTGAGTTGAAGAATTTTTTTCTCGATATCAGTCAGCACCGGATATTGGTTCGCATGGGCATATTCCACATGTTCTTTGCTGGTTTTTTCTGTCGGTGAGACTTTAAAACTATGGGTGGCCAGCGCCCGGCCATACGGATGCGCCTTCTCTGCAAACGGCCCCACCACCGCCTGCATCCAGCCCTTATCCGCATCGGCGTGCGGTGCATTGACCTTGAATTTAAAAATAAAGTAATCAAAGGCATTGTCGCCCTGCTTGTGAGCATATTTTTCCACGAGTTCAATATCATCTGGCTCTGATCCGAGCACATGTACATGCTTTAAATAATAGACCAATTGGCTCTCGGCCGAGGCTTCATGGGTAAAATACTTTTCCGGAAAGTGCTTTGCTTTGCCGAACGAATTTAAAGCGCCATACAGGAAAAAGCGGCTGAAAGGATCGGCAGCCAATTTTGCGACTTCTTCACGTGACGGATCTTCACCATCTTCTAATGCCGCATTCACAGAATACAGCAGGTCATGAATCTCTTTAGCCAAAGCCTTGTGCGATTCAGTGGCTTCCTTTTTTTTTCTGGCTTCTGCTTGCTGCTTAAGATAGCGGATCAGAAGATATCCACCGACCACAATGGCAATCGCCAACAAGATGTACAAAAGCGCGTTCATAGCCACCCTTTCTGATTTTCGGCGACAAAGCTATTGTGAATTCGACTGAGGTAATTACCCATTCAAAATTCACTAATAGCAATCTCTAAATTAGATTTGTATTTAATTATAAAACAAGCTAACAGCACCCTAATTAGCATACAAGTGAATTGTAACCATCACATCCAGAGAGAAAAATGACGCTCTGCATCATTCGGTGTGGTGCGCTTGACTTTCTTGACGATTTTCAATACCGTTTTCACATCAAAACATGGCGGAGAAGTGCCAGGCTGTATTTACAGAGAGATTCTTTATGTCTCGCTCAAGAAATCGCAGAAAATCAGCGCAACACAAAAGCAAACCAGCTCCAGAACACAATCAGGCACTCGTTTCGAAGAAGTGGCTTGTACCCGCTTTGGCCATTGTCACAATCATCGCGCTGGTGTTTGCTGTTTTAAAAATGGCGCCGGAAGGATCATGGCTTTCGTTCGGCGAGCCGCTGCACCTTCGCACGCCATTTCCCGAGCCGGCGGACGACCAAAAACGCACGGACGTTGTGTTTGCGGACTTCGTGGGCGCTGCCGCTTGCGCAGAATGTCATGAGAAGGAATACAAAATCTGGCAGCAATCGACCCACGGCCAGGCTGGCGGCAAGCCAGACAAAGTCAATATCATCGGGCGCTATAAGGGCCAGCCACTGCATTACAAAGATGCTATCGTCATCCCGCAGAAGCGTGATTCAGCAAGCTATTCCTTTGCAGTGCAGCAAAACAATCGTGCACCGTTCGAAATCACGGTCGATGAGGTTGTCGGCGGCGGGCACATGCTCGGCGGCGGTACCCAAAGCTATTTTTCGAAGTTTCCGGATGGTACGGTGCGTTTTTTACCATTTGACTACATTAAAATTGAAGGCGTGTGGTTCAGTCAACGCCGTGACAATCGCAATTGGGATCCGGATATTGAAGATCTGGCGCTTGATGAGCTGAGCGAGTGGCCGCCAAACCGGGTTTTAGGCACCCACGAAGATCACTCCAATTGCCAAAATTGTCACGGCAGCCAAATCCTGCTCGATTACAATCCCGTGCAAAAAACCTATGAAACCCGGTACACGGAATTGGCAATCAATTGTGAATCCTGTCATGGTCCGGGACGGCGGCACATCGAAATCATGAAATCTGCCGACAGCCTCACGGCAAAAGATATTGGCTTGCCTGCCCTGGAAACGCTGTCCGAAGACGAATCGCTCAACATTTGCTTCCAGTGCCATGCTGTTAAAGACGCAATCGATGCGCCGTTCCTGCCGGGCAAATCGCTCGAAAAACATTATGCGCTCAAATTGCCCATTCTGGCGCAAAGTCCGTATCTCGACGATGGCCGCATCCGTGCATTCGCTTACCAACTCAATCACGTTGCCAGCGATTGCTATCTCAACGGCACCATGACCTGCGTCGATTGCCACGATCCGCATTCCCAGGCCTACCGCGATATCAATGGCATGCCGCTCGTGGGCGCCTTCGACAATCAACAGTGCCTCGACTGTCACATCAGCAAAGCCGAAGCGCCGGAAAAACACTCCTATCACAAGCCGGACTCGCCGGGCAACTTGTGTACATCATGTCATTTCCCCTACCTGCAGCACCAAATGCTGGGCAAAAAATTGCGTTTCGCACGCTCAGACCATACCATTCCAATCCCGCGTCCGGAGTTTGATGCCCGCATCGGCATTGAAAATGCCTGCAGTCAATGTCACAAAGACCACTCAGTGCAATGGGCGCAAGCCAAAACCGAAGAATGGTACGGTGAATTGAAACCGCATAAAGACATTGTTCGAGCACTTGGTGAAAAAGATCGCTGGACAAGTCGGCAGCAGGCAGCGCGCGCCTTGCTCGACAGCATGGAAGTCCACCCTATCGCACAAGCGACTGCACTGGTGCATTTTGCCAAGAATCACCTGCGGCCGGACATGCCAACCCTGGAATCGGATATTATTCAGAAATTGCAGAGATACGCTCGCCAGCCCGATCTGGACCTCAAAGCACTTGCGTTAATGTCGCTGCATCTGGCTCAGGGTGAACAGGCTGAAGTGCATGATTTTTTAGAAGATGAATTACAAAAGCTTGGTGAGTTTGAAGTGGCGGTACGAAAAAGGTGGGCGATTGCGGTCGATTTTCTCGGATATCTCTACAGTCAGCAGGGTGACTATTTGATGGCCATCACTGCGCACCGGAAAGCACTTGAAATCGATCCGAACGAACCGACAGCGTTGGTCAATTTAGGTTTGGCTTACGGCAACAGCGGCGATTTAGACAAAGCCATCATCGCTTTCGAACGCGCGCTGACCGCCGATCCGAACTATACGATGGCGCTGAAAAATCTGCACATCGCCTATTTGCAGCGGGGCAAAATCGAACAGGCGATTGCTGCACTGCGCACAGCAGTCGAGAGAAAACCGGTGGATCCCGAAGCACATGTGTTGTTGTCTCAAGCACTGCTTCGAAACAACAACCGCTTTGAAGCGCTGGCTGTTCTGCAGGCTGCCCGGCAGAAATTCCCGCTCGACACCGGCATCCAGCAAGCGCTCCAAAGGCTATCACGATAAACAGTTTATTTTATGCTGCGACCTTCTGCACGCGCAACAATGCCTTCCATGAAACGGGAGTAATAAATCTGCTCCTTGCTGACATCCATTTCCACCGATTGCCAGCCGCTATATTGATCCCGCACTTCTGAAATCAAATTGACGACAACATCTGTTGTGCCTTCATCCACCTTGGTCACCCGTGCAATCACTTTGGCTCGCTTGTCACCGGTAAAGCCCTCCGCCCAGCCAGCGCCTTCGCGATACTGAGACTCGATTTGCCCCTTGACCTTATCTGCCTTCATGATCGAAAATCCGCGTTCCTGAATATAGCCTTGAACCGCCTCAAAGGTCGAATCGTAGTCAGCTGCAATGGAGCGCTTTTTGTTTTCCGTCACTTGCATGCCTGTACCTGCGCAGCCTGCAGCAAGCAGCACCAAAACAGTCATTTGGATCCATTTTTTCATACTGTACCTTCCTCTCAAATAAAGAACAAATAGTGATGATTCAATCGCGCAATCAGGGGCATTCCAAAAATGTCCAATGCGCTAAATGTTTTATTCTGCAGGGAGAATATTCAATTTCGCAGCGTGCACGCCAAAAGGTATATTACGAAAAGCTTCCAGCAGATTTGCTGAATTGACGCCCAGATTCGCCAATAACGCTGGTGGTATTTCCTGATGATCGATCAACAAGTAGGGCAAAATCTCATATTCACCAGGGTCTGCCAGGCCATTGCGCCAGGTAATTTCCATGTTAAGCACAATCGGACGATCGCGCACTTGCACATTCGAGGTCAGTTCTTCCTCAGGGATCACTTCTTTTCCAAATTCACCGACCGTGAAGCTGTTGGATGTGAGGGCGTATGATTTTTCCAATCCGATGCCATCAATAAAAATCCGGGCTTGTGAGCTTTCAATCAGACCCGGAAAGACAATGTTAACCGTATCTGCCCGGTTGACCGGGCTAATGCGCACCGAAACAGTGAGTATTCCATTGTAATTGGCACGAATTTCCGACGAGTCGATTTCAGTACGAATGGTAACAATATTCGCCAGGGTGGGTTGCGTGTTCAGGTCTCCATTTGTTAAAAGATCGCCCCTTCCGACGACAAATTCACCATTTAAAATAACAAGATCGAGGGTTTTGATAAAATAATTTGCGTTGAAGAAGTAGAGCTTAAAAAGCCCTTCCACCCCACCGGGAAGCGCACTTTGTTCACCCCTGTCCGGCAACTGCAGCGAAAATCCACCGTCCTCATCAGCGCGTGTGCCCAAATCAAAGCCTTCAAGCCAAACGAACGTTTCAGCAGGATTGAGAAAGTCTTCGAGCGTAACCGAGCCTGCAACCTGGTTTTGAATCGATCGCGCCTTCGCTGTATCGGTCGGCGATTTAGTACAGCCCGGAGCAAGCGCCAAAGCAAGGCAGCAGGCTGCCAAAAGTCGGCATCGCCGACTATTTAATCTCAAATGTGCCACCAATTCGCTTCATCGGTTTGTCAAAATAATTGGCGCTCAGTTCGTTTTTTTGCCGCCCAATTGCATCAAGCAAAGCTGCGAGTGCGCCTTCCGGCTCCAACCACAAATAAGGGACGGCTTCATATTGGCCTTTCGGCAAGCCAACATCTCCAATATCTTCGGCAAAGAAATCGAGCTTACGGTGAATGGTATTGTAGCTGCAAGGCACCAATCTTTCAGCGCCCAGGTCTTCATCGGTCGAGCGGACAACGTAAAACACTTCCGAGCCAATCTTACGAATTAACACCGCTCCGAGGGGAAACGCTGTAGTATCGCCGTCTGCTCGCTGCGACTCATTTTTGAGAAAAGGATTATGCACCACCGCACATCCACTTTCCGCACTCAGTCGCGTCAATATACGAACAGTGTCCGGGGCGGTTGGGTCAGTGCTATTCGAGTGAAAAGATACACCTGTTCTGATGTTGACAACGCGCTGCATGGCAACTTCTCTTGCTTCACCATTTTCATTGAGATCGGCGCTGGCAAATTTAAACGCTCCCTGGATGATGTCCACATAGCGTCTTTCGAGTCGATAATTGGACAGATAATAGTAAAGTGTGTCGCGCTGGACCGCCCCGGATCTGTCAACCACACCATCCGACAACAGGAAGCTGTATTCACCATTTTCATCCGTGTGCGCGCTCAGGTTCAATCCCTTCATCCAGACAAAAACACCCTCAGGTGACGCACCGTCCGCAATGCTGACTTTACCTGTCATGCGACGGGTTGCGTCATCGATCGTATTGTTGTCGTCCAGCGGATTGCTGGTGCATGCAGTGATAATAGCGACAATAGCCAGAACGGTCAGCTGCAACCATTTCGATGAAGTGAACGCCCGACTCATTTTGAATAAAACCATTTTAAACATTTTCATTTGTGAGAACCTAATTTTCGAGTATAAATCGCCCACCGTTTCGTCGAATGGGCTTTTGCAGGTAGTTGGCGGAGAGCTCATTTACAGCAGTTCCCATTTTCTCCAGCAGCGCCAACGGCGTATTTTCCGGCTCAAAGCGCAAATAGGGGATAATTTCATACTGACCGGGCTGCATCGATAACTTTTTTGGCCAAAAAATCAAATCACGCTCGACCGGAGCATTTTTGCAGGCAACCAAAATTTCCGAGCCAGCCGCTGCAGGATCCGAACGCAAAACAATGACATCATCCGAATTGACATTTTTAATCAAGACCGCCCCAAGTGTATCGATTACCGGATCGTACATTTTATCGTGGCGGACAATAAATGGATTCACCACTCGTGCGCACGAGGTATCGGCTTCCAGCGAAACGCGGATGCGCACCGAATCACTGTTAGGGAAAAAGTCAGCAGTTGTGGAAATGGTTAAGAATTTTTGCAGGACAACCGGCTTGCGGAGTTTACCTTCAGCATCGATGTCATCGCGCTGAAATAAAAATTGTCCTTCCAAAATCGAAACCACTGCCCTTTCGATAAAATAATTGGTCAGATAAAAATAAATTGTGTCTTTCTGCACCGTGCCACCGCCGGACCGTTGATCGGCAGGCAAAACCAAATTAAATTTGCCATTTTCATCAGTCCATTTGCCAAGATCATAGCCTTTCAACCACACATAAACATTTTGCGGGCTGCCGCCATCCAGAAGTTGCACCTGCCCGGCAATGGTCGTGCGATCCATTTCAACGACATTTTCATTGCTGATCGGATTCGATGTACACGCGACAATCGCTGCCAGCACAAAAACGCCGATTGGCAACCAGTAAAGCTTCTCTTTCATCGACGCTATCTTTCCACCAAAATCATTCTTTTCAAATACCGCACACGATGGTGCACGGACTCCAACTTCATGAGTCAAATTTCCAAAATCAGAACTGCGAACCGACAGTAATATAATAGCGGCGATCGCGCAAAGCGATGCCCTCCAAGACCAAGTCCTGGTTGTTTAAAAGATTTCGTCCACTGACATTGGCAAACAGCTTAATTTTAAACAAGGTAAAGGTTTTGCTCAGGTGCAGATCGAGATTGCTGTAATCCGGCAAAATGACCTGAACAGGCTGGCCATCCAGTTGCCGCAAGCGCGCAATTTGCTCACCTTCTTTAAACCACAAGGCCTGAAAGTTATACCCTGCGTGATCGATAATGAGGCTGAGCGTACGTTTCATGTCGGATTTAAAAGGAAAAACATCCTTGTCCGATATCCAATATTTCGAAAGCCCCAATCCGATGGTCACTTTTTTCTTATAAAGATAGGCGCTCGGCTTTAGTTCCAGACCGGAAATGCTCGCATCCGGCACGCTAAAGTAGGTTGCAACCGGGCTGGTGACATTGGCCACCGTCACAATTTTATTGTCATAATGGTTTTGAAAATAGAGTGCATCGATGCTCCAGCCATAAATAACCGGTTGATCGTAAATCTGGCGGGATAGCTTTGCGCCGAGCTCGATGCTGTTGTTTTTTTCAGGGGCTAAATTGGCGCTGGCACCAATCCGCGAAGTCAGCAAACTGGGATCCTCCGCCAGGCTGATCTGTTGGAACAGTGTCGGAAACTTGACATTTGTTCCAAAGTTCATGTAGGCCTGCAGCGAAAAATCGTTTTGCAGGCCGTTTACTCCCACCGACAACTTCATGATGGTTTCACGCCAATCGTTGTTTGCCTGCGCAGTGATCTGATCACGCTGCCCGCTGTCCGCTTCGCGGAACTGTGCATCTTTCTGGGTATCCTTGATAAAATCGTGGCGCACACTCAGGTTTAAATCGAAAGATTGCAAAAAATCGGCATCGACATCATTGCGCAATTTGGCAATCGATACCAGGCCGTGGTGTTCGCGCTGCAGCAATGCAGATTTTAGACCGATTTGCTGCAAATTGCTGCCGGTTCGGTCATCAAAAAAGTCCAGCTCTGCACGCTGGTACTGATAGCCGAACAGCCAATCGACTTTGCCCAACTCAAGCGTGTTCTCGGCATTGAAATGGATTGAATTGTCATCGTACGAGCGATCCAGAAATCCGGTTCCGGTGCGAATGACTTGCGTTTCGAGCAACTCCTTATAGGACATCGAAACGCTGTAATTTGCAAAGCGTGACATGTCCGCGGCAAACTTTGCAGTATACAATCGGTTTTTGTTGCCTACCGTTTCATCGTCACGTTCATTGCGATAATCGACCTGGGTATCGATAAACATCACATTGAGAGAGCGGCCACGGCGTGGATTATCATGGCCGTCGAAGGAGAAGCTCATGCTTGCGGTGTGATGCGTCGATTCGTTGGTGAGACGGGCGCTATCGCCATTTTCATCGAAATCGATAAATTTCCGTTCGACGCCTCCGCGTTTGTAGCTATAACTTGCATTGAAGCGATCAGAGCGCCAGAGCAGATTTTCCGGATTGACGTGCAGGCCCCAATTGCCCGAACGGTATGTGCCAACCCGCTGCTGAAATCGCAACGAATAGTCCAGTTTGGTTTTAGGCACGATGTTGATCACCCCGGAAAACGCGTCCGGACCGTAAAGCGCGGTATTGCTGCCTTTGATGATTTCGAAGCGCTGGACATCTTCCAGATCGATGAGCGACAGGTCGAAAACATTGTCATAGACATTGTTCATTTTCACGCCGTTGTACATCACCACAACTTCATCGGCATTGCCGCCGCGGATAGCGACGGTCTTTTTGCCGCTGAGGTCTTCTTCCACCTGCACGCTATGGTCGGTGCGCAGAAGATCGCCTGCGTCAACATAGCCGCGAATTTCAAAATCCTTGGCATTCACCACGGCAAGCGTCTGTGGAATGTCCTTTTGAATTTCAGGGCGGTCGATTGCCTCACCGCTGACTTCGACACCCTGCAGCGGAATGATGCGCGGTTGCAGGTACACCACATTGATCGAGCGCAGTGAATCGAGCGACAATTCGAGAATTTCGAAAGCGACATGCTGAAAAACGATTTTCGTGGTTTTAGCATCGCCGAGCACAAGCAGCGAAAACCGGCCCGTTTGATCGGTAACCGTACCAACCTGGCTGCTTTTTACATAGATATTGACACTTGGGATATCCTGATGTGAATTGATGTCACGGACATGGCCGGAAATTCTGACTTGCTGCGCCAGCGCAGTGAACGATGAGGTTGCGATCAGTGAAAACAATAGCATCGCAATCCATTTTCTTGCGTTCATAATGAGTACCTCATGAGTTAATGGAGTCTTCTTGACGCGGCCATGGCCAGTCACGACTACACAGTACAGCCGCTAACAGTATCAAAAACGTCTGCGGGGACATCATCGTGCTCTCATTTCAATGCTTACTCATCATGTCCGAAAGAAATGCCCCACTGAACCACAGGCTTATTTACAGAATTGATAACGTTTGGTGATCCTTAGAAGACAAAAAAGCCACCGCCTTCTCTCTTCACCGGAATATTTAAAAAATCAGGATGTGGCTCTAAAATATGCTCTCCGAGACTTTGCAAAAGTTGATCTGGCAATTGTATGTTTTCGATAAAAAAATAGGGGATGACCTCGTATTCGCCGACCGGTAAGAAGAGATCGCGAACTGTAGCAGTATTAAATTGGAAAACGCCGCGACGGCTTGTGCTTGCTTCAGAAGTAACAAAAACTGTTTCTCGTGTATCCGCACCCTGATCCGGAATGTCGACAAAAACCTGGTTAGATGCTTTATGCAGGAAGAACAGGCCTCCAAGCAAACCACCAACTGATTTTGGAAAAATGACGGTAACCGTGTCGGTGACAGCATGTAATGAAACCAGAACATCGACAGGCGGCGCAAGAATAGAAGACGCCGAGTCCGGATGAACGAGAGTAAAAACATCCAGCTTTTTGAACAAATCAATGGTCTCATTGAACTGCCCAGATGCATCAAGTGAACCTTGACCATATTGAATTTCGCCGTTTTGCAAAAAGATGCTTTTTGTGGCGACGGTGTAGTTTGCCACGAAGAAATACACCTGGTAAACTCCGGTTGCACCGGAAACGCGTTCGCGCGGAAGTTCCAGCAGGAACCGTCCATCGCGATCCGTGAGCGTGGAAATGTTAATGCCTTCCAACCAAACATAAACATTGCTGTTGTCACGGTCGCTACGGTGCAGGTCAACCTGGCCGGATATATTGGTAGGTTGGGGCGCGACGTCATCATTGAATGGGGACTTTGTACAAGCGCTGGCAAAAACCAGCGCTGCGCAGAGCCAGCCCACCGCGCCAAGTATTTTCTTTTGGGGCATAGCGCAAATCCAATTGGAGAGCCGTTCCGATGCCTGTACACGCGCTAAGGCTTTGCCATATTTATAGCCTTGCAGGCAGCAGAACAATACCAGTTTCGAATTGCGGCGGCTGGACATGATCAAATTGCGTCTCGTTCACCAGGCCGTATTTTGCCAACCCGCTATTGCAGAAAACGTTCCCACATTCTATCGGACAGTTCTCCACGCATGTTGGAATGAACAAGCTCCAAATTTCCGTAACCATTGCGGTCGACAAAAACAAATTCTACACCGCGATCCAGGCTGTAATAGCGCCAGATTTGATATGCCTTGGTCTGGGAGTCGGCTGGCGAACGGTCGACTTCGTCAGCTTCCCCATAAAGAATGTAAATACGGCCACGGTCGGTATCCCAGCCGTCCCTGCCAAAAGCGCCATAGTTTTTATTCGCAGTCTCAACGCGGTCGAGATAATCGCTGCGCGTAATCGCCGGCTTGTCGCCACGCCCAGTGGAAACTTCCGTCCAGAATTTCACCAAAAAGTCGCGAACGCCGGATTCGGTATCCACCTGCGGAAACATCAATACTTCATTTTCTGTTGCGACGTAGCGCGCCATTTCGAATTCTTTGCGCATATCTTTTAGAGAAAGCTTTTTCAGTGCTTTGGTCACTTCGGTCTGTTCGGCAAGGGCTTTGTTGTTGATATGCGGATTGAAAATGGTGAATGCTTTTTGTGTCCTCGTGAACTCATTTTCATTCTCATCCAGCACCACGCAACGAAAAGTGTATTTGCCTGCAGGGTGAGAAGTAATGGTCAGGTTCCCCACCAGCAGCCCTGTCTCGGCGTTGTAGGCTTGCTGCTTCGTGCTTTCACGAACGATATTGTCGTTGGCATCCAGAATGTATGTCTTGACAGTATAGTTCTGCCCGGGCGTCAGGTTATAGAGCTCTGAGTAGTAGAAAAGCACCGGCGAAGTGGCGATTCCCAGAACCAGTGATGGTATCGGCACAACTTCGAGGCCATTCTTGTAAAACAGGTCTGTTTTGTTCTGAGAACGAGCGATTTTTTTACACATTTCAATATCGCTCATCTGCACCGGTTCAGAGAAAGCGGAAACGACAAAACTCATCGACACGCTGTCCTGACTTTCTGATGCCAGCGAGTCCACCGCAGTGACTTCCATCGAATAATCGCCGATGGGCAAGACAAAACCGGCCTGTGTCACAAGAGGATAGCGGTACCACGGTTGGCTGGTATCCTTTTCTGCAATTTTGAGCGGAAAGGCATTTTCAGCCACCGGCTCGCCGCTCAAACGATCCAATATTCTTGTTTTTAACATTACGCCGGCGTGGTATACACCATCCACTTTCTCGTATTTGAGCATATTGGGATAAAGGCCATAATAGACCTCGAGATAGCCGCTTTGACTATCGTTTTTAAAGCGGGCAAAATCAACATTGATAAAAAAATCGCCGGCGGCAGGTCCTGCTTGTTGCTGCGAAAAAACATCTGCAACCAGGGCAGAAATAAATAGCAGGGTATAAATTAGCTTTTTCATCATAACTCCCACTCTTTCAATAATTTTACTCAGAGACGATATTTGCAAACAATCGAAAAGCACCTGCATGGACATGCTGCAATTGGTGCGACAGGGCTAAATCGACATAGGTTTTTCGACCTGCGCCAACTTTCTGCGTCACCAGCAAAGGTGCACCGGAATCCTGTGCTTTGATCGGTTGTTCGAACGTTTCGCTGTCGCTGATAGAAACAACATTGTGACTGCGCAAAAAGAGCCAGTCGTGCCAATCCTGCGGCTGAATCGCATTGGGTTGCGCCAAAAACGGATGTCCTGCATCAGTCGATACCGGCAACTCGCCGTAATGATGGCTGGTCGCTTCCAACTCGATTCCCGGGATCAGTGGATCGACATTCCACACAGAAGCATCTTGCGCCAGAACGATCAGATGTCCGCCGCGCTCGACAAATCGATCCAGGGTACTCTTGTGGTTTGACAGATCTGGCAGCAAAGTCATCACGCGTTTATCCAGAATAAAGACATCAATTGAGTCCAATTGTTGCTCAAAATCTTTGTCGAGCGTGATTTTCTGCGCATCCATCTGCAAATTTGTGAGTGCGGCTTGCAATGGGCTTGCTTCGATCCCCGTCAACAAGCCGACTTTTTTGCCGGTTTCAGCACGCGCATCGAACTTAATGGCCGTGAATTGCGCCACGACATCGCCATGAATCATGATCGGGATTTGATATTTGCCATTTCCAAGTCGACTATTCCACACAGGATAGAATGTAATCAGCTGGCTATCTTCCTTGTTCGACAGCCGAAAAGCTTGTCCTTCAGCATTGGCGAACTCGTGATCGATCTTAACGGTATCCACGACACCATCGCGGGAATGATTTTGCAGCTTGAGCAAGATTTCGGTGCCAGAGCCCATTCGTACGATAGGTGTCAACACCTCGGTTTCGAAGCGAGGTACAAAATCAATGTTCACCTGGGAGCGATGGATAAAACTGTAGGCAGGATCCTGTTCACTGTGCATAACAAAAAACAGCATTTCGCTGCCAAGGTTCTCAAATTTCAGGCCGTTGGTGGCAAAAGGAACATTAAATTCCACATCACCAGGTGTTACCAGACGATAGGGATCGTCAAAGACCAGCGGCAGATTGCTATGGCTGGCTTCGTTAATCACCCAGCCATTATTGGCCAAACCACCGAAGAACAGCCTGGTTTTGCCTTCTTCGCGAATCCCTTCAACTTTCGAAATATTCAAAAAGGTCAACTGCAAAGCTGTCAGGGCGGTGTCACTGATGGTGTAGTGCACCTTTACCCCAAGCAAGCTGTTACGCAGTTCGTCAAGTCCCTTTTTCCACATCAGCAGAGAACGATTTTCACGAGTCGTCATTTTTTCACGTTCGGGCAAGCGGTATATGACCGAATCCATCCAGGTTGCCAATGTCTTCAGGGCCTGCTCCTGATTCCCATCCAGAGCAATTTGGGTCAACTGCTTTATGCCCTGTTCAATGCCCTGCAGCTTTGGGCTCGCCGCGATCGGCAATCCTTCATCAAGCCGTGTAGCCGGAGTTGGCGTTTCTTCAAACGCAGGCATATAGGTATGCGATTGATTCGCAAGCCAATTTTTGCGCTGCACAGCGATGGACCGATATTTTTGTGCCGCTTCTGCAGCAATTTCACGATAAGATTTCTTCCATTTGGGATGCTGAGCGCCGATAGCTACAGACAAACCGTTAGGGTCATTTGTCCGCACATAAACGCGCTCGACTCGCCATGCAGGCCCGCCCTGCCCAGCCGTTTCATCCGATTGCGCTGTCGAATCCATTGCCGCACTGCGCAACGCATCAATCAAGACCTGCTGTTCCATGCTTGCAGAAAGTTCTTTATCATTGCTGGCAAGCAAGATCATGTCAGGCTGCGTTTTTGCCAGCAGGGCTTTCAGTTTTTCCTGTAAATGAGCTTTTCGCCAAACTTGCTCAATCGATTGGCGGTCACGATAGGCCACGATATCGGCAAAATTCAAAAAGTGCGCTTCCGCGCCGATTACCGTTAATGCTGCCTTTGCTTCGTTACGCCGTGTTGCCGCGCGATAATTTCCAAACTCGCCGCGCAGATCGCTTTCGCCACCTTCGCCGTTGGTGACATAGGCGCTAAAAATATTTGCACCACGTGCAAAACGAAAATAAGCCAAGGTTTCCAGGTCTTCAAAACCCGGCTCTATCGCAATCGAAAGCACATTGATATCATTTTCCACATCCAGGGCTCGCTGGTAAACGGCTGCGTCGCCTACTTCCTGGAAATAGCCCGGGTCCATCTGCACGGATTCATCTGCGCAACCGAAATAAAAGAGCAGCGCAATGAACGCACTCCATAAGCATATTCTTTTGAAAAAAGATGAAAGCATGAAAAACGGCCGTTGCTTTTTGTTAAGTCGAATTTTCAAATCGAATGGATTCATCATCTGGCAAAAATAATAGTTTGGTGTTGGTGATTGATACGAATTATTTAACACAGGTCGACATAAGCATTTTCTGGCTGAGAGAGCGTCATGTTCATGGTTCGATTTCGCTCACCATGAAGAATCTGATTTTTTGCTTATATCGAACTCTCGTTAATGTGCATGCTGAAAATAGCATATTCGTAATAAAATTCAAAGCAATTCAATGTGGTCTATACTGTGTTGCAGTCCCCAGAATGGGCTGACAAAAAGAAAGGCTGCCCAAAAATGAGCAGCCTTTCAACCACAGCATACAAGCCAAATCGCCTGTATCGGAAATTAGAAGCCCAGTCTGATACTGAACATGTTGTTGTTGTTGAAATAATCAACCGAACGGTATGCATAGTCGATGGTGATATCGACACCAGGGCTCATGTAAGTCAGGCCGAAACCAAAACTCGGGCCAAAGATGTCCGCATCATCGGCAGCTTTATCGTTCGCTTCGATACCCGCGCGGCCAGCCAATGCCAGCGACATGCCAACATTGTAGCTGACTTCACCACCAACTTTGTAGCCGTCGAGGGCCAGGTTGTTGTTTTCGTAAGCGCCGGCAACGTTCCAGCTCAACTGATCGTTGATTTTGTTTTCATATGCCAGGCCAATTTCAACCGACGAAGGCAGTTCAAAACTACCTGCTTCGCTTGCGTAATATTGCACAGGACGACGGCCATCGGTAGCCTGTGCCTGACGCAGCAAGCCGGTACCGTCAAAGTTGACCCGAGGACCGAAGTTTTTGATCGCAACACCCAGGTTGACGCCGTCGAAGCCAGCGACACCATGATATTGGACACCCACGTCAACGGCAAAGCCGTTACCGGCAACGCGCTGCATGCTTTCAGAGATAATCTTGAAATTCACGCCAGCGGCGATAGCGTCGGTAAACTGACGCGCATAGGTCAAACCAACATTGATGAAGGTCGGTGAAAAGGTTCTGCCTGCAAAACCTTCAGGATCGTCAGTGGTCGTCAATGGAATATCACCAAAGTCGAGCGCCTTGACACTGAAAGCCAGCTTGCCAAAACCACCGAAATTCAAAGCAATCGCACCATAGTTGGTGGTAATGTCAGCGATGTAGGACATCGTGCTGAACATACCTTCAGCGGAAGCATCCATGTGGCCGAGGCCAGCCGGATTCCAGTGGATCGCATTTACACCAGTTGTGGTTGCAATGGTCGCACCGGCCATCGCCATGGCGCGGCTGCCAACGGGAATCAATAGCTCGGAGGCTGCAGCCGTACCGATTCTATTATTCTTCACATCGGGCTGCTGCGCCGACACGCTGCTGACTGTCAAAGCCAGAGCAGCGAAGATGCTGATGAGAAAATGAAGTTTCTTATAATTCATTGTATTTTCTCCTTGGTTCATAATTTTATGCTTACACGAGCTTCCGATGCTCGAACGCACCGGAAGCTCAAGCGTTAAGCGCAAATCTTAGAAGGTGTCCAGCACCTCAGCTTCTTGCACGATTGCAATTTTAACGATTTGTTCAACACCAACTTCAGGTAAAGTGAAGTGAGCGATGTACATACCGCTTGCAACCGGCAGCCCGCTGTGATTCAGCAGATCCCATTGCTGGAATTGTGAGTCATTGCTCTTGGTAATGGTTCTCACCAACTGGCCGGCGAGGTTGAAGATACGAATCGTTGCTTGCTTCGGCAGGTTGTTAAACGTGACGAAACGTGCAAGACGATTGGTTTCCAACGAGTTGAAAGCATAGTACGGGTTCGGGAACACACCAATGTTTTCCGCACTGGCTTTCGCGAGCTCCGCACCGGCTTCCGGCGCAGGCAGCGTGTATTGGAACACGTCATCCGGCGTATTCGGACGCGTCGGGTAAATGCCCATCACGTCGGCATCGGTCCACGGATTTTCGTTACGACGAGCCCAGGTGGCATAGTACATGATCGGCTGCGGACCATCGATGACTTCCACTTCATAGTTCGGATCCGGGTTAGCCCCGGTATAATCCGCATCCATGATGAAGAGCCATTCGCGAGGACCAGTGCTCGCTGTATTATCGGCATTATTATAGAAGGGCGGCCAGTATTTGCCATCAACCAAACCACCGGCCTGATTGTTCTCCAAATAACCAACAGCAAGACGACGTGGCGGATCGGCATCGATATCATAAACTGCCAGCGGTACGCTTGCTGTGTAGTCCTGATAGTCGTATCCCGTGCCTGCTGTGTTGATAATGTAAGGAGCAAATTCAGGTTTCGCAGGAGCAGCGGCAAAGCTACGGCCCCAACGGTAACCGTAAGAGACGTTTGGCTGAGTCGTATCAAAATTACCATCTGCATCAACATTGGCAAAACGAATCTCAATGGCTTTCAGCTCATCCGCAGGGATGAACAAGGTGCCATCACCGAAGAAATTTCTCGGGGATGCATATCCGATAGCACCCTCGAAACCTTCCATGCCAAAACCATTAGCGCCACCAGCCCAGGTCAGGAAGCGTGAACCGGACAGCCATGCCCAGCCATCACTGCCAGCTTTAACGCCAGGAGGCGGGCCTTGTACGACCAAGAAGACGCCGCCTTCAACCATGGAGTATTGATCTTCAACACCGCTCTGGTTGGTTTGGTCAGCAAGAATGGTCGTGCCTTTGGTGGTATTCACCAAATCCCAGGTCGTGGTGCCGTTACCATCGACACTGAAGCGAATTTCATAGGAATCGCCGGTGCTTCTCGCCGGATCGACAACCGTCGGCGTAATGACGCCATCGCTTTTGCCACTCGGATGGGCAACTGACAGCACTTCACCGGCTTCCGTCTGATAGCTTACACCAAATGGTACTTTTGGCACCACGCGGTGAATCTGAACCGGGGATTCGAGGCTTTTTGGCAGCGCATTCGGATCACCGGCAACGCTGTAAGCCGTTACAACAAAGTAATATTCGGTACCATTGTTGAGAGCGTCAACATCCTGGATGTAATCTCTTTCAACGGTAAAATTGCGTTGCACACCGCTGTTGCTACCAAACTGAACTGGTTTGGTCAGAATTTGGCCGGAAGTCTGGTCAAAGCCTTCATCCAGCACAACGGTGAATTCATTCAACACATCAAAAGTAGCAACACGACGACCTTCGGCCAACGAAGAGTTGGAGCTTGGCAATTGATAGAGGTTGTAGCCTTCAAATGCATAGTCGCCAGGCTGGTTGACTTTGTTTTCAATTTCATCAACACGTGCCAGGTTGCTGCCCCAATCGAGAATGATCTTCTGATTGAAAGTGGAAACAGCCACGTCCGGAATGGCCGGAGCGCTCGGCACCTGGAACAACGCATCGTAGGTGTTCTGTGCGAAGCGGTCATTAAACTTCATAACCGAGACACTGGAAAGTCTGTCCGCGCCCAAACCGCCAACAAACGCCACCACTACTTCCTGGGTATCGCCAGGGGCCATTTCAAAAGGACCGGTGATGATCAACAGACGACGGTCACCAGGCACAAACGAATAGTCCTGGCCCTGGCCATCGATGTGGCCGGTACCGGCAACAGGATCACCTGCGAGAGGGAATGGTCCAGGGGTGACACCCGGAGGATGATTGTAAGGTTGATCCGGGCCCAGCAATGGCGAGAAACCGCGCAACATCTTGTACCAGGCGATGGAGTTGGTTTCATAACCGCCACCTGGATCCGAATACGGACTGCCTGCCGAGAAGTAGGAGAATCCGGTCAAACCGAGGTTCTTGATATCAGGTCTTTTCTTCAGATCGATGATACCTTCACCGCCTGGATCCGGCACCGCAGGCCCCTGGAGGAAGTCATAACCACCAGCCGCTGGCGGCAGGTTAAAACGGCGGTAATTGGTATCTACGGCATTACCGTTGTAAACATAACCCATACTCAAAGTGGTATCGGTACCAACAAGGTCGTCAGAGAAGGAGCCAAGATCAGGATCTGACCACTGGCACACATACATACTATCGAGATAAAATGCACCGAGAGTGCCGTTACCATCGATTTCAACGCCACCCTTGTTGATAAAACGCCATTTTTTAAAGAAGATATTGCCGAGAGCATCCTGACGCTTGTAGCCCCACAGGGTCATCTGGATTTCCAGGCCGGTCGGTTCGGAACCGAAGCGGCCAACGGAGGTCGGTCTGTGCAGATCGTTGAAAATGGTAAAGACAACCTGATCCGCGGGTGAATTGGGATCGGCACCGGCAATACCGGGTTCATCATAGCCATTAGCGATCAGCTCAGCAACGGTAAAGCCGGCTGGTGGCGGATCATACTGGCCATTGCCATTGCGATCAATGTAAGGTGCACCGAGATCGACTGGCCAATTGTCCCAGCTCCACTGGTACTCATCGACGATTTGTTGAATCTGGTCATCGGTAATGGTCGATTCGTTGACTTCGTTCGATTCGGCTGCATCGCGACGCAGTTCAGCAGTGCTCATCTCTTTCCAGTCGCGGCGAATACGATAGATGCGCGCGCGCGGATCATCTTTATCGACCGCTGCAGCGGTTGCACCAAAACCTTCAACCCAACCTTCGCGCTGGCCGGTACCATAGGTGGCGCCACCGACACGAATGTTCTGGTTAAAAGGAGCGGATTGGGTCTTCGCGGCATCGACATAGGCTTTCGAGCCGAAAACCATACCATCCTGATAAATCAGGTTGACACTACCACGTGGGTAATAGCCACCATCCGCACCACCCGGGGAGTGGTTAGACTGACCATCTTCACGGTGCCAGGTATACAAATTGTTGATATTCAAAATCTGGTAGCGTTCAGGCTGATAAGCACTGACGCCTCTTGTTTTCGCAACGCCATCCTTGCCCTTCTCGCTGGCTGGCTTTTCTTTGGAAAAAGCAACGCCAGCAGCCAAAGTGGCAATCAGAAGCGAGTGAACTATGACTTTGAATTTATTCATAGCGATCATACTCCATGTTTGTTTATTGAACCTGCCAAAAAGCAGTGTCAGCTTTTCGACGGGTTATTCATGCAGAGGCGCAAGATTTGTTAGCGATGGTAGAGACGCAAAATGTTGCGTCTCTACGATTGCGTTCTCTACACTTGCATTTCTACAAATTCACTTCGTCGACTAAAAGAACTCCAGGCTCAGACCAAAACGAATCTGCCGCGGACCACTCCAGAGATTGGTGCCGGTAGCAGTCTGCCAGCCCCAACCGTTCTGCAGGTTGATCGCACGATAAAAGGCTTCGTAACCATCAATGGCGACATACTGGCTCGCCAATGGGCTCTTCAACCAGCCATCGTCATCAGCCGTGCCGGTGGTTTCGTAGACATTGATGATATTTTTGGTGTTCAGCAGGTTCAAAACGTTGGCATAGAGTCTGACGTTGAATTTGCTGAGATAGAACATCTTGTCGACATTCAGGTCGATGCTGAAGTTCCAGGGAGTTGTTGAGGCATTGACCGGTTCAACAGGATTACGACCGCGGGGATCCTGGGTCGCACGGGTACCGACGTTCCATGGGTTGGCCTGGCCAAGGTTGCGAGGCTCGGCAACGCGGGTAAAGTTATGACCGCTGTTGAAGTTGATCAAAGCATTGATACCCAGGCCTTGCAGAACCGCGCCGCCATCACCGCGAGCAAAGCGGTAATCGAGCATCACGGTACCACGGTGGGTCTGATTGTGATCGAGGTTATAGATCAAGGTCGGATACACCGCCAGGTTACCATCGCTCACAGCCACACGGGAAGATGCAGCGTTGGAGCCGGTACCGGAAGCGTTGGACAGGGTGTAGTTAATGCGTGCAGCCAGTCTCTTGGTGCGGCGCAGTTCGAGTGTGGTTTCGATACCTTTGGTAGTACCAAAGTCTTCATTGGTCCAACCCGAAGCGTAGCGGGTACCTTCGACCAGGTCACTGCTGACACCGTCAGACAGCAGAGGCGAGACACGCAATTGATCCAGCAGATCTTTGTAATACAGCGTCATGGTGAACGCAAAATCGCTGGTCAGGGTTTGACGGATACCCAATTCGTATTGGTTGGTTTTTTCCGGTTCGGCAAAGAAGTTGATGGTCGAACCAAAGAAACCGTAGAGCGAGCGGGTTTCCGGTAAGGTTTCATTGCTGATAGAAACAATCGGTTGATAAATCTGATTCAGAGAAGGCATCTGCACGTATTTGCCATACTGTGCGTAAAACACGGTATTGTCCGTGACCGGGAACGCAAAGTTGACACGTGGCAGCACAAAGTTGAAAGGATCTGTTTGCGTCAGAGATTCTTCAACCAGCCAGTTATTCTTGCTGTCACGTTCCGGATCTTCAATGTTTACCGGACGATATTCAGCCATATCGATGTATTCATAACGCAGACCAAAGTTCAAAATCAAATCACGATATTCGAATTTCGACTGCAGATAAGCAGAGCCGAATTGCGGATGACGCGGGCCCTGAACACCGTCGTTAATCTTGGATTGACCGAGATAGTCATAGCCGATATTGTTAATACCGCCAGCTCTGGTCAACTCAATTCTTTTTACATAGTCGCTCTCGAACGTTCTTTCATTGACTTCGTCAGGATAGAGCGTTCTGAGGTAATTGGAGATATTGCCGATGCCATAATTACGATAGGTGTAACGATCATAGCGACCGCCAACCTTCAATTCGAAATTGCTGGTCAGCTGGCTGGTGAAATCGAGCGATCCACCGAGACCGTCGGTGCTGTTTTTGTTGTAGCCATTCAGCGGGCCGTTGGTCGGAGCCATATTGAAGTTCAAAATCACGCTATAAGGATTCGGTCCCTGGTAGGTGCCAACCCAGCCGGAGGTATCGCGGCCGGCAGCAGCCCATTCACGGCGATCGATATATTTGGTGTATTCGTCACCAAAGAAAGGATCATAGGTCTCGCCGGAAGAACCGGTGTAGTTGATATTCAGTTCATAAAAGGTGGTCGGGTTGATCAGATGGGTTGCTTTCAAACCGATCAGTGTACGATCGACCTGGCTTTCAGACTCGACCTGGCTGAAGTAGTTGTTCAATGCAGCCGTGAAACTGCTCTTGCCATTCGGATAAACTGAGTGCGTATAGCTACCGGTCAGGCGGAATTTCAGTGCATTGCTCATGTTGTACACAAGCGTACCCTGAATTTGATTTTCCTGATAGGTATTGTCCGGCAGGAAATTCTTTTTAAAGGCGATCGGCATTGGCAGAACTTCGCCTTCTGTGCGGCCTTCCAAACCATCGTCGGTAATATAGAATTCTTCACCTTCTGCGCCACCGAAAGAGAATGGCTCGATGAAGACGTTGTCGCGGTTGCGGCTGTAGTTATGCTGGCCGGCGACAAAAAAGCGGAATTTGGAGCCGATCGGACCACTGAGAGTGGCAACAGCATTGCGATAACCGCGGGAGGTCGTGCCGAGAAATTCTTCGCCAGATTTGGCGAAGTCATCGGTACGATAATCGAGCGTGGCTTTGAAACGCGCGCCACCTGTTTTCACCTGGGTATTGACGATACCCGACTGGGCGCCACCAAACTGAGCGGTAAAACCACCAGCCTGGACCTGAATTTCTTCGATGGCTTCCTGAATAACGGTGATTTGCTCACCATTGCTCAGCGGGTTGGTTGCGTTCACGCCATCAATAAAGTAGGCGACTTCACCCGAGCGGCCACCGCGGATATGAAGATTGCCATCCTGCTGCACAACACCGGCGTTCAATGCCACGATGTTCTGCAGGCCGCGGATCGGCAGGTTTTCGATATCTTCTGTCGTGGTCAAGCGCACGGTATTGGTGGTATTGCGCTGCACCAATGGGCGTTCAGCAACGACTTCCAACGCTTCCAGCTCAATTGCTGAAGGCGTCAGGCTAAAATCTTGTGTTGTCGTCAAAGCTGCACTGACGCGAACATTCGAGACAACTTGTGATTGATAACTGATATAGGACGCACGAACAGAGTACACACCCGGAGGCACACCAACAACAACGTATTCACCATTGACGTCAGTTGCCGCACCAAGCGACGTGCCTTCCAAAACCACGTTCACACCGATCAGTGGATCATTGGTTTCTTTGTCGGTCACAACACCGCGAAGCTTACCGGTTTGTGCAGCCGCCAAGCTTGGCAATACGACCAACAACAGGCCAGTTAAAATAAGTTTACGAAACATAAACCCTCCTACAAAAGGTTTAGATTAAAACGGACTATTCATGATTTTCACTGATTTCGGACAGTTACACAAGTTCTCGTTTTGCTAAAAACAGATTAGCAATGCACTGTCGCTACAGCCGAACCCGAAATGCTCATTTTGGCGAGAAATGCGCACCGATCAGGGTCGACATATTATCTGCAACCTTGCCGACAACCACCTCCTTCCACAGGTCTCGATAAGTTACGGTTCATGGATATATAATTCTGGGTTTGATTTTGATTCGCGGGTCTGTAAAAGCAATAAGGCACTTCGAACACAATTTCTTTCCAAATCTGTTCAATATCTTGCGGTTTTCCTCTCCTCCGGGCCCCAAAAAAGATGGGGAAGGCCGGACTGTTACAATTTGGCAAAATCTATTCCACGAGATGGTTTTCTTTCAGAGTCACCAGGACATAAAAACACAAGAAATTGTTTTTTATGACTTTATAAAGAAAGCCAAGATTTTTCTCAAAAATCGGGAAGCCCAGCTTGGGTGCAAAATCATGCACGAAACAGGAAAATAAATTGCACAGGCATAATCCGTCCTTATTATTAAAGCACCTAATCAAACCATCGCTTTGCGAGCATCGATCATTCGCCCGCCGAGCCACATATGCAGGATTGTTGTGCACGTATAAAATAGAAAAGAAACAGGCTGACGATGCCGCTAAAAGAAGCTCGCGGTTCGTTTGATCACTTGCAGCCAAAAGCTGTATTTGCAGGTAGTTAAATTCTGGTGGCCGAGCGAACTCGATGCACGGGTCGTGTTTTGGTCAGAATAAAGTGCAGGCTTTGAGAAATGATCTGCGTGTCATCTTCATTATCTGAATGCAGAACATCTGCTCCGGCAGGTAAAATAAAATTTATTAATTACATTCGTTAGAATTAGCAATCAATTGGTGTGACATGCGGTCGATAAAAGCCGATTTCGACTGAATGGCGAACCACCTTCATGGTGAGCGAACTCGAACCATGAAGATAGTGAACCTGAAGTACTGAAACGCCTCATCGCGCTAGACTGCGCTGGAGCTGCAGTATCCGGGTTTTGCTGATATAAAGCTCAGGTATTATTTGGTTTGGCAAATTTAAATTGACGGCGTAGCGGGCGCGGAAGAGTTGGCGTGCCCTTTTCGCTGGAGGGTGGCCAAAATGAGCTTGATCCGCGCAACGACAAAAGTCCTATTCGATCACTTACTACCTGACTCTTTTTCTTTAGCCACTGATAAACACAGATTTTCACAGCTTTTTATTAAGATTTCGAAAATTTCCCCCAGAAATATATCCCAAAATCCGTGTAGATCGGTGCAAATCAGTGGCTAACAATCGCTTTTCTGAAAAGTGTCAGGCAGTGAGTTCGATCATGGCATTTTTTCTGAGAATCCGGACAAATTTAAATACTGCCTTTGGTTTTTTGCCATTGGCAGTTTGTCGCCACAGGCCAACGGCAAATAGCCAAAAGCGTTAGCCTGGCTTCAGAATTTGGGCGGAAATTTGTTCAGACAAAACTTTTGACACAATGTTATAATAATGCGTCGGTGGGGAAAAATCAGGTGAGTTCCAAAATCGTTTTATTCGCCAGCAGGTCGAGTAACTTGTTGCGAACGGGCTCCCAGTTGGTGTGAATCGCACAGGGATTTTCAGAGGTGCAACTGGGAAATCCCAAAGCACACGCCCTGGTGATTTCATTGCCGTCGATCGCTTCCACTACCTCCAGCAGCGAAATGGTGTCCGGCTCTTTGGCGAAAAAGAAACCACCTTTCCGACCCTTTTGCGAGTTCAGGATATCCGCTTTGATCAATGCTTGAAACGTCTTTGCCAGAAAAGGCGCTGGTGTGTTGGTCATCTTTGCCAGTTCATGGACGCGCCATGTGTGCCGCTCGGTATCGCGCGCCATCTCCACCAAACCTCTGATGGCATATTCGCAGGCTCTGCTAAAAATCACTGACATGAAACTGGCTCCAAAGTTTTTGATACTGGCTTTGATTTTGGCAATACATCATTGGGCTGGTGATGGCGCAACCGGTAGAATAAATCCGATGAATGCAAACTTTCCTTGCTCATGCTGCCGGTTAATTTCAGCCTTTCAATGACTTATTAGAACGAACTCCGGGATTTGACCAAATTGAGGCGGGATAAGCGCAGGCTTTTGAGAAAAAAGGAATGGTGGAGCCAGCTGCTCCCCCCGAGATCAACCAGAGGAAAAACTCGCGTTGAAAAAAAACATTCTTTCAAAGAAGAAAGCGCGCCTTTAGAAGCGCGCACCGGTTCTATTCAGCTACCGAGGTTGAATCAGCAGCAGGCATTTGATCATACATAGCGGCTTGCTGCTTGATCGGCTTGGCTTGCTGCATTTCAATATCGCCACGACGCATCGTATCGAGCATTGTCAATGAAATAAAAATGGCCAAAAACAGCAAGGATGACAAAAAGATCATCAGATAAAATTTGTTATCATACAGCAAGTGCATGAAAAACATACAAACGAGCGCACCTTTAAATGTCGCAATGGCCATGGCAACAATGAGATTGAACGGGCCAAGATGATACCCGGCCACCCAAACCGTGACAATGGTCAGGAACAGAAGCGTTGTTCCGACAGCCAAATAGACGGATATAGGCGTAATATGTGGCTTATGACTGCTCATGTGTTATCCTATAAGATAAAGTAACGGAAACAAATAAATCCAAATCAAGTCGACAAGGTGCCAGTACAAACCGCCGAGCTCAACCGGCGTGTAATAGGCACTGGAGTAGGCGCCTTTGATCGTTTTGTACATCACCCACCCCAGAAAAAACATGCCACCGAGAACGTGCAAACCGTGCAAACCAGTCATCATAAAATAAATGCTGAAAAACACATGTGGATTGCTGCCCTCAATACCTTGGAATGTATAGAATTTACCGGGAAGCAGGCCGAGATGAAACTTGTGGCTGTACTCAAAATATTTGATGACCATAAAAGTGGCGGCACAAAGAATAGTAATCGCCAGATAAATCACCGTCTGCTTTGGCTTGTCGAGCTGGATGCTTCGAATTGACAACGCAACCGTCAGCGAACTGAAGATCAGCACAGCTGTATTGGTGGCGCCCATAGTCACATCGAGATAGCGATGGGCATTATAGAACACATCAGGGTGCCAGGCACGATAGATGGCGTAGGCACAAAACAGCCCGCCAAAAAGCAAGATTTCAGTTAGCAGAAAAATCCACAGACCAAACTTCGATGCTTCACTTTGCTGCTCAGCATTTACAAAATGGTGCTGCAGGAATTTTGGATGATCTGCTGCGTGGGTTTGTTCCATAAAAAGTCTCTTTTAGTGGATATTGACTCAATTTCTCAATTTTGTACAAGATGTCTTCATCGCAGTCGCACAGGCTGCAATCAGGCAGTCGCTTTGGCTTTTTCAAGTTCATCCTGATAGGCGCTTTTCGGAATAATTTTATCGTAATCGTACGGTCCGTGCTCGACGACAGGAATGCTATGGAAATTATGCGGATCCGGCGGTGAGGTGGTTTCCCACTCCAGCGACAGCCCACCCCAGGGGTTGTCGCCTGCCGGCTTGCCTTTGAAAATTGAATGCACCAAATAAATCGCCATGATCACAAAACCCAAACCCAGCAACCATGCACCAATCGAAGAAAAGGCATGATTGAAATGGAACGCTTCGGAGTAATCGTAGTAGCGACGCGGCATGCCCTTGGCACCGATAATAAACTGATTAAAGAAGGTAATATTAAAGCCGACAAAGATAATTCCACAGGTAATTTTTGCTATGGTTTCATTGTACATCCGGCCCCAAATTTTCGGCCACCAGTGATGAATACCGCCTAACAAGGCAATCACTGTTCCGCCCATCATCACATAGTGAAAGTGTGCGACCACAAAATAAGTATCATGCAAGTGCACGTCAATCGACAAGGTGCCGAGCACAATGCCGGTGAAGCCGCCTATGCTGAATAAAATCAGGAACGACAGCGCATAGAGCATGGGGGTTGTAAATCGTATCGATCCCTTATAAAGCGTCGCAACCCAGTTAAATACTTTGATGCCGGAGGGTATTCCGACAAAAAAGGTCAGAAATGAAAAGACCATTGCCGCAAAAACCGACTGGCCACTGGTGAACATGTGGTGTCCCCAAACCAGGAAGCTGATGAGGGCAATACCGAGACTGGAGTAAGCGATCGGCTTATAGCCAAAAATCTTGCGTGTAGCATGCACGGAAATCAACTCACTGATAATACCCATTCCCGGCAAAATCATGATATACACTGCGGGGTGGGAGTAGAACCAGAAGAAATGCTGGAACAGCACCGGATCACCGCCGAGCGCGGGATCAAATATGCCGATTCCGGCTACACGCTCGAGAATGAGCAGAACCAGCGTGATACCGATAACCGGTGTCGCCAAAACCTGAATGATAGCGGTGGCGTACAATCCCCAAACAAACAGCGGCAGTTTAAACCAGGTGAGTCCGGGCGCGCGCAGCTTGTGGATGGTAACAATAAAATTTAATCCGGTAAAAATCGAAGAAAATCCCAGGATAAAAACCCCGGTTCCGGTCATAATCACTGCAGTTGAGGTTTGGATACTGTACGGCGTATAAAACGTCCAGCCGGTATCGGCAGCGCCAGCTACGAGTGATGCGATAAAAAACATCGCACCGATAACGTACAAATACCAACTTGCCAGATTCAGCTTCGGGAAAGCGACATCCTTTGCGCCCAATTGCAGAGGCAAAATGATGTTGCCAAGCGCCGCCGGGATCGATGGGATGATAAACAAGAAAATCATGATCGCGCCGTGCAGCGTGAAAAATTGATTATAGGTATCGGCTTCAATAAAATCTTTACCGGGGTTGAACAACTCCAGACGCAACAGCATGGCAAAGATTCCACCGAGCATGAAGAAGAACATGATGCCGAAAAAATACATCAGCCCGATTCTTTTATGGTCATAGGTGACCAGCCAGCTTTTCAGGCCTCTCGGCTCGTTCAAAAAATTTTTTTCCGGTATGGCAATCATAATATCCTTCCAACAATTATTCTAAAGTCTTGATGTATGCAATCAGGGCGTCAATATCCCGATCATTTAAAATACCCTGAAAGGTCGGCATGATTGGCTGATAGCCGGCCGTAATCTTGGCCATTGGGTTCAAAATTGATTCACGGATGTAATTTTCGTCAATCGTCACATTGCTGCCATCGGCCAGCTTTTCGGTTTTGCCAAAAATCCCTTTCCAGGTCGGTCCCTGATTGGCTGTGCCATCGACCGAGTGGCAGGTGATACAGGCTTTGGTGCGGTAAAGCTGTTCGCCGTATTCTTCCAGCGATAGCGATGAGCTCGCCGCTGCCGCTTCGGAAAGCCAATTGTTGTAATCCTGCTCTTTCAGCACCAGCACTTTGCCGAGCATTTCGGAGTGGCCCTTGCCGCAATACTCTGTACAATAGATATCGTATTCGCCTTCAGCAGTTGCTTCGAACCACAGGCGTGTGTAGCGGTTTGGCAGCACATCCATTTTGGTGCGGAACGCCGGCACAAAGAAGCTGTGAATAACATCCTGCGAGGACATCAACAGCGAGACCGGCTTACCCACCGGTACGGTCAATGTATTGACTTCAGTGACGCCACCCGGATATTCAAAAGACCAAAACCACTTCTGCCCGCTCACCTTCACTTCAATTGCATTCTTCGGTGAAACGTGCATTTTTAAATAATCTTTAAATCCCCATACAAAAATGACAAACACCAGGATTGTCGGAATCAGTGTCCACGTCACTTCGAGCGGGACATTGTGAGCGATGCCTGAGGTGAGCTCCCTTTTGCCTTTATTGCGATAACGGAAGGCGAGATAGAGACTGCCGACCGTGACAATCACAAAAAAGGCCAGTGACAGGTAGGCAATCACATAAAACAGGAAATCGACATCACTTGCGAATGTCGAATGACCCGGTGGCAACCATAATGTACCTGTGCTATCCATAGAAATGCAATTCCCTTGATATTAAATGAATCAATCGCTTTTTATGCTTTTTTGAGTTTATCTCGCGTCCAGAGCATGGCGAGAAATACACCCAAAATCAACAACGTGACTGCGCCACCGAGTTTCATCACATTTTGCGCAAAGACCACGTAGCTTTTTTCTGACGGATCGTAGTGAAAACAGTAGAGAAGCAACTTATCAATCGTTGTGCCGATTTTGCCTTCGGAAGCTTCCAGCAAACCCAACTTCAAATCATTGGGTTTGAACTCAATGCCGTACAAATATCTTGAAATTCTACCGTCGCTTGTCAAAAGATAGGCTGCGGCCGGGTGGGCATACTGATCGCGTTCTTCAACGTAAAAATATTTAAAACCCAGCGCATCTGCGAGCTTTTCAATCTGATCCTGACTGCCGACTAAAAATGCCCAGCCGTCTTCACTCATCTCCTCTTTTTGCAGCTCTTCCAGATAGCGATGCTTCTTATCCGCTGCGAGTTTGGGAGTCTCTCTGGGATCAATGCTGACCGAAACCATCTGGTACTCTTCGCCTGGCACCCAATCGAGCTTGCTGATACCGTTACTCAAGCCGTTGAGAACCAGCGTGCATAACATCGGGCATTCATAGTAAACCAGCGAAAACAAGACCGGCTTGTCCTGGTGAAAATAGCTTCCGAGCTGGACCGTATCACCGCTCTCATTGACAAAAGTCAAATCAAGCGGAACCTGGCCGCCTAAATTCTCGACAATATCAATTCCCTGCATTTCAACAGGATTATCTTCAATCAGCTGCCCGAAAGCTGAATGTGTCACGAACAAGATGATAAATGAAAAAAGAACGATAGACTTCTTCGATAAAAACATAACCACAACTTATAGCTTCAAATACAATAATTACGGCGGCTATTTCTTTTTAAAGTTTTCTTCGGCAAGCAATTGCATCGCGCGATCGATCGGAATGTGATACACGCCGTTGGTTCCTTCTACTTTGCCGTAAGAGTTCAGCTTCTCTTGCTCTTTCGCTCGCATTTCGCGCACATCTGCCGGTACCGGTTTGAGCACGGCTTCATAAACTTCATTCTCTTTGGCGATTGAAAAGAAGCTGTCAAGCAAAATCACAAAAAATGTCACGCAGACGATAATGATCGTGCCGATCCAGAGCAACGTGACCCAGCCGATATCGCTGTGTTCGTAGCCACTATTCTGCATTTCCTGCACCTCTGTGCTTTCTGCGTTTTCTTTCACATCGTTTGCCATAAAGTGCTACCTAAGCGTTTGTAAATTGGATAGATGATTGGAGTTTTGGATCGTTGATCGGAACGGTTGCCTGTTGGGCAAACTGTTTCCAGAAATACCAAACAAACAGCCCACCAATGCCGATCAGCGTTGTGAAATCGATCCATGACAGGCTGAAGCCTTCAGTATGCAACGTTGGCATGACAATCCAGTGAATATCCACATAGTGAATGATTAAGAACCAAAAGCCCATCACTTTCATCAGTGCCAGGTTGCGTTTTGCTGCCCGGGTCACCAAAATCAGGAATGGCAAGGCAAAATGGAAAAAGACGATCACCATGCTGACATATTTCCAGGAGCCTTCCCAGCGCTGCAGGAAAAATTCCGTTTCTTCGGGAATATTACCATACCAGATCAGCATGTACTGCGAAAACGCGATGTAAGCCCAAAATACCGTAAAGCCAAAAAGCAGTTTGCCTAAATCGTGGTAATGTTCCAGCGTGATAACCGATTGCAGCACATCCTTTCCGCGAAGGTAAAGCGCCGCCAGCAGAATAAATGCCAGCACACTCAGCAAACTGCCAGAAAAGATGTACACACCGAAGATGGTCGAATACCAGTGCGGATTCAGCGACATCAGCCAGTCAAAGGCAGCATAGGTCAGCGTGACGGCAAACAACAGCATGCCCGGCGCACTGAATCGACGCATTTTATCCGTCAGAGATGGCTCAGGTGCATTGTCCTGCTGAGTGGAATATTTTTTCAGTGTGCGCGCCAGCAAAAACCACACACCAAAGTAGAAAACGGCACGAATCAGAAAAAACGGGATATTCAGATACGGCTCTTTTTGCTGCAAAATGTGATCTGCGGCAACGGCTTCCTCGTGCGTCCAGTGATACAGATCATGCATGCCGGGAATGATTGGCAAAAACAGGATAGCCAGTACTGGCAAAATAACCATGATCGCTTCTGAAAAGCGCCGCAGCACCACGCTCCAGGTTGCGCCAGTCAAGTGATGCAGCATGGTGAAAAACAATCCGCCCAGTGCGATGGTGGTCCAAAAGACGAATGCTGCCAGATAAGAATGATAAAATTGCTTTGCATCGACAAAGAATCCGACCGCGCTCAACAGCAATCCGGCGCCACCGACGATCAGGGCAATTTTACCTGGCTTTAGAGATTCAGGTAATTTAAACTGTTCCGCTAACGAACTACTATTCATAGTCTGCCCTTATTTGCTCAGGTAAATCTTCCAATTTCGCATTTTGACTCCGTTGCAACGCGCGTACGTAAGCAACAATCGCCCATCGATCATCAACAGAAATCTGATGTTTATAGGATGGCATATTTCGGATGCCATTTGTAATCACATTATAAATGTGGCCATCGGGATAGCCGCGCAACAAATCCGTGTGAAAACTGGGTGGTGGCAGCATGCCTTTCGCCACAACGATGCCTTTGCCATCGCCGACAGTGCTATGGCACGGCGCACAATAGATATTGAAGCGTTCCTGGCCACGTTGCAACAAAGGCAAAGTCACCGCCACCGGCATGGTCGCAATGGTATCACCAAGGGCATTAATGCCGCGGTAATAGGCCGAATTTTCGTTCAATTCACCGCGAGCGACCGTGCCTGCAACAGGCATCCGCATCGCGGATTTATCGATAAAGAACGCGCTCTCTCCCTGCGGCCGGTATCGCTCCTGATTATCCATGTTTGGATTGATGTGGATAGGCGGCTTTTCGGATGGCAGCTCCTGAAAGCAGCCGATAAAATTGGTGGCTGCGATCAGCAAAATCGTGATGGCGGAAAGCGATTTTTTCATCGTAGAAACAATTGCACTTTTTTTCACGTTACTCGCCTTCGATTAATTCAATAGAACTCGCGCCCAGCGACTCAAACAGCTTTTTGGCTTTGGCAGCATCGAATTTTGGATCTTCTCCTTCCAGGCTGACAAAAAATCCATCATCGGTCGCTTTTGCGAATTTGTCCGAATAAAACAGATTGTGAAACAGCTGCGGCATTTTATTGAGATGAAACATCCCAAATACCGCACCAAAGGCTGACAGCAAAACGGTCAACTCAAAATAAACCGGCACGAAAGCCTGAAAGCTAAAAAATGGCTTTCCCGAGATCACCAACGGATAGGCTATGACAGCGACATAGTACGTCAGCGCAATGCCGCCCAACAACCCCAGGAATCCCATAAAAAACACGATGAAGCCGAGCGGTGATTGCCGCAAGCCCATCGCTTCATCCATACCGTGAATCGGGAAGGGCGAGTGACAATCGAATTTTTCATAGCCGTGATCGCGGACCTCTTTTGCCGCCTTGACCAGTTCGGCCGGATTGGCGAACTCGGCAAGAATACCTAAAACTTTTTTCTCTTGATCTGCCATTATATCCTCAAGCAATTCCGTATTGAGCAGCTTTATTCAATTCAGTGATGCCCGTTGTGTTCATAGTAATGTGGATCGGCCTGCGGCAAAACACCTTTGATTTCCGCGATCGCCACCATCGGCAGAAATCGCAGGAAAAGCAAAAAGAAGGTGAAGAAAATGCCAAATGTGCCCAGGTAAATCCCGACATCAAAAAAGGTCGGCGAGAAGTAATCCCAGCTTGATGGTAGAAAATCTTGCGAAAGCGAGGTGATCACAATCACAAAACGCTCGAACCACATGCCGACGTTAATCAAAATAGAAGCGACAAACATCACTGGAATGTTGCGGCGCATTTTGCGCGACCAGAAAATCTGCGGGACAACCACGTTGCAAAAAATCATGGTCCAATACGCCCAGGCGTAAGGCCCGATCGCGCGGTTAATGAAGATGGCCTTTTCATATAAATTGCCACTATACCAGGCCACAAAGAACTCACATGAGTAGGCATAGCCAACCATCATGCCGGTCAGCAGCATAATTTTGTTCATGTTTTCCAGATGGCGCATGGTGATGATATGCTCGAGCCCGTAAATCTTGCGCGCAATCAGCGCCAGGGTCATCACCATCGCAAAGCCGGAAAAGATGGCGCCCGCGACAAAATAGGGCGGGAAAATCGTCGTATGCCAGCCGGGAATCAAGCTGACCGCAAAGTCAAAACTAACAACACTGTGCACCGACAGCACCAGCGGCGTCGACAGGCCGGCGAGAATGAGATAGGCGCGCTCATAGTGTTGCCACTGGCGGTTGCCACCGCGCCAACCGAGCGAAAAAACGGCCAGTGCAGCTTTTTTGATTTTGGTTTTGGCGCGGTCACGGAAGGTCGCCAAATCGGGAATCAGGCCAACGTACCAGAACAACAGCGAGACGGTAAAATAAGTACCGACCGCGAAAACGTCCCACAGCAACGGGCTGCGGAAATTCGGCCACATACCCATCTGGTTTGGCAACGGAAACATAAAGTAGGCAACCCAGACACGACCAACGTGGATACCCGGGAAAACCAACGCACAGATGACCGCAAAAATCGTCATTGCTTCAGCAAAACGGTTGATTGCAGTGCGCCAGCGCTGCCGGAACAGGAAGAGAATTGCTGAAATCAACGTGCCGGCGTGACCGATACCGACCCACCAGACAAAGTTGATAATCGCCCAGCCCCAACCAGCCGGATTCTGAATACCCCAAATACCGGTACCTTCCCAAAAAAGGTAACCGATCAGGGTCAGCCCCAGGCCCATCAAGCTGAGCGCAGCGCCAAATGCGACGAACCATAACTTGGGCGTCCCTGCTTCCGGTGCACGGCTGATGTCTGCCGTCACAGAAGCGAATGTTGGATTTCCCTCGACCAATTCGCCGTCTTCGTGGACTTTTAAATCCGTTTCTTTTGTAATCGTGCTCACGTTAAGCTTTTCCGTATTTTATCAATTAAGCATGTTCACTCGAATCCGCGCTTTCCAAAACTGGATTGGGGTTGCGAATTTTAGCCAGAAAGGTGTTGCGTGTTCTCAAATTCAAACTGGACAGCATGGTGTAGTTCCGATTCTGCTGTTTCATCTTGACGACTTTGCTTTCCGGATCATTGATATTGCCAAAGGTGATGGCGTCGGCCGGACAGGTTTGCTGGCAGGCGGTTTTCAACTCGCCATCACGCACCTGACGATCTTCGCTCTTGGCAATAGCCTTGGCCTGGTTGATTCGCTGCACGCAGAACGTACATTTTTCCATCACGCCACGGGAGCGCACAGTCACATCCGGATTCATCGCCATTTTCACAATTTCCGGTGTGTCCTTGGTGAAATTGAACCAGTTGAACCGGCGCACTTTATAAGGACAATTGTTCGAGCAATAGCGTGTGCCGATGCAGCGATTGTAGGTCATCACATTCAGGCCTTCATCATCATGCACGGTTGCGGCTACCGGACAGACCTGCTCGCATGGCGCCATTTCGCACTGCTGACAAGCGACCGGCTGGTACACCATACCCGGATTGTCGAGGTCCTCGCCGGTGAAATAGCGGTCGAGGCGGATCCAGTGCATTTCGCGGCCATTTGAAACCTGCTCTTTGCCAACAATCGGGATGTTGTTTTCACTCTGGCAGGCGGTCATACAGGCATTGCACCCCGTACAGACGTTCAAATCGATGGTCATACCCCATTGATAACCTTCATCGTACTGATGGTCTTTCCACATGGAAACCAAAGGTGGTGTTTCTTCCATTTCCGGGGCAAAACCAGGTTCTTCACGATAATGATCGAGCGTGCCTTCGCGCACAAGCGGCCGACCATCCACCGTGCTGTGATCCTGTACACAAGCGATCTCAACATTTTTGCCGATTTTGTTCGCAGTGAATCCACCCTGATAATCCGGTGCGCCGGAAGTACGGATTGCATATGCATTGGCTCCGACATCCGTACCGACACGGCCGGCATTTTTCCGTCCATAGCCGAGCGCAACAGTCAGGGTATAATCAGCCTGCCCAGGCAGAATCCAGACCGGTATGGCAAGGACGCTGTCATTTTTCTCCAGCGAAATCACGTCGCCATTTTTCAGGCCCGCTTCTTTCGCCAGCTTCATGCTGATCAAAGCAACATTATCCCAGGTAATCTTGGTCACCGGATCAGGCAACTCCTGCAGCCAGCCGTTATTGGCATAGCGCCCATCGAACAGCGAAGTCGATGGCACAAATGCCACCTCAAGGCTTTCCGCGTTGGCTTTTGCTTTTGAAATTGGCTGCGCCGAAATTTGTTGTGCGAGTCGCGAACGGCTGATCGAAGCGCTCACAGTAGACAAAGCGCTGTTTTCCAACACGCCGTCATGCAAAACTTTTCGCCAGTTTTTCTCACCGGCCGCAATTCTGGCAGGACCTTGCCAGGATTGCCGCACAATTTCATAATCGGAAAGCTCGGAGCCGGAATTGATCAGCGTTACCAGTTCTATATCGCTCTTGCACGCTGCGAAAAGCGGCGCAATCAACGGCTGGATGACGCTCATGGTGCCGTCCAGCGCGCGGGTATCGCCCCAGCTTTCCAGGAAATGGGTCTTGGGAAGATGCCAGTTGCTGAGCGCAGAAGTTTCATTTGCGGTGCTCGAACAGTGAATGCGGGTGGCGACCTTGCCGAATGCTGAGCTGAAGTTCAAATCGGCTGGGGCATCAAACACCGGATTGCCATCGAGGACAATGACTGTGCTGATGGCACCGGCTTCCATCTGGCTGGTCAAATCAACCAGCGTCTGACGATCAGAAACAGCTTTGTCGGTGAGCGGGTAATATGTCACCGTCTCGCCGGTGTTTCCGAGCGCGCTGTTGATGGCAGCAACCAAAGCATGAACTGTGGCGGATTGGTGACGGCCAGCGACAACCAGACTTTTGCCACGATTTGCCAGCAAGTCATCGGTCACGGCATCGAGCCATTTTTGGTCAAAATCGTCGGAAGCGAAATCTTGCAGATTGCCAGCCGCGCTGATCGACGCACCTTTCCTGTTCAGCACAACAGCCAGGGCAGCCGCAAACGCACCGATCTGTCCGCCTTGCAGCGGCAGGCGATGATCCGCCATCGCGCCGGTGATGGTGAACGTGCTTTCGACTGCATAGAGCCGGTTCATCGTGTCTTTTTCGGATTCGATGCGCCGTCCGTTGGCAAAGCCGCGGGCGTTGCGGATGCTGTCGCTTTCTTTCAAGAGAAAATCACTGTCGAGCGATAGCACAACGTTTGCTTTTTCGTAATGAAAAACCGGTTGCAGCGCCTGACCGGTTGCGTTTTCAATGCCCTTCAGAATATTTTCATCGCTTACCGCCTCGTACACCACCCACTTTGCTTGCGGGAAGGTGTTTTCAAATTCTTTTTTCAGACGTGCAAGGGTAGGTGATGAAAACTGCTGCGACAAGACCGCCATTCCCTGTCCCTGATTGGCGAGCAACTCAGGATACTGTTCGCGCCACCAGGCAACGAAATCGCTCCAGTTTTTCTGAACGCCATCTTGCGAGAGCCATTTGGCACGGTCCGGATCGTACAAGTTTAAGATTTCAGCCTGCTGATGACTGCCGAGCGCGCCGCCGGATTGTGGATGCAGCTCGTTGCCTTCCATTTTGGTCGGACGACCCTCATGGCTCTCAACCAGCAAGCCGATACTGCCGGTTCCGCCTGGCATCGAGGTTGCGTAGAATTTCGGAACGCCGGGGACAACATCTTCGGGGGCTTTTACATAAGGAACAATTTTCTGTACCGGCTTGCGGCAGCTTGTCAAGCCTGCAAAGGCCATTGAAGCGCCCATAATGGTGAGAAAATTCCGACGGGTAATCGGATTGTTGAACTCGGTGATGCCCTCCGGAAACTCCCGATGCAGAAAATCCTTAAATTCCGGCGTCTCAGCCAGTTCATCGAGGCTACGCCAGTAGGCCTTGCCTTTCAAATTGTTTGCTTTATTTAGAAGTGACATGCTGAGCAATTCTCCGGTGGATTGATATTTTTTTCCTTTTTAATACGCGCAGCAAACTCAAGCTGGTTGTCGGGCGCTTGCCATCCCATAACCGTAATCTGATCGCTCGGCCGCAGGTGCATATCGGGATTGCGATGGCACTCCAGGCACCAGCTCATGCTGAGTGGCTGGCTCTGCATAACGACTTCCATCTCCGCAACGTTGCCGTGGCAGCTTTCGCAGCCGACTCCAGCCCGCAAATGCGGCGAATGCGGAAAATAGGCATATTCTGGCAGCATGTGCACCCGCACCCATTCGATGGGCTTGTCTGTTGCCCAGCTTTCACGTACTGGCAACAACTTCTCACTCTCCGGCAAGACCAGTGTGTGGCAATTCATGCAAGTCTGCGTTGGCGGAACATTGGCTTCCTGCGAGGTCTCAACATAATTATGACAGTAGCGGCAATCCATCCCCAGATCACCAGCGTGGACCTTGTGGCTGTACGCAACGGGCTGGATAGGCCGGTAGCCAACGTCGGTATATTTAGGGGAGCCATAATACCAAAAAAACCCTGTCACGCCGCTCAAAAGGAAAACCCCTCCGACGGCCAGAATCAGGGGCAAGGTATTTGTCCATTTAGGAAAAATTTGAGCCAATTCGAAGCTTCCTTTTTGTTTTGTGAGTGAAAGCGCAAGCCTGCCCTGCAATAAAATGCATCTTAAACAAAAATTTTGGAAAGATAGAATTGAAAATGACCGAGGTGAGCCATTCAGATAACTTCAGCCACGAAAATGAGAAAATAGGCAGGTTCCAGGCGCTTCACGGCTGTGCATATACGCTCAATAAAGTCCGGCCAATATAACGTCCATGCATTGAAACCGCAAGCGAAATTTGACAAGCACCTGCGAAAAAAAATCAATGCAGAATTCAACTTTTTTAATGCAGCATTTGAATCGTTGCTTAGGATGCAAAATTTTCTCCTAAAAAAGCAGACCTCAGTAAAAAACATTTTTGTAAAAAAACCAAATAAAAATATCCGACTTTCATATTTTTTTCTTTTTCACCCACCAAATACTGCCATTATCATTAGACATTTTTATTGGAATCCTTACGATCACATTGTAAATTGCTTGCTGTTGACAATCGGACCGAAAACAGGTATGCGGACAGACAACTCTCCTGCCTTTTGCACCAGCTCAGGTGGCACCTGGCTTTTTTTGCATTGAAATCAATGCGCAGGCAACCTATTTTTGTCCGGCGGCAACAAACGACTTACCGGCGTTGCCAATGGCGCTATGCATCATTATTAGAAAGAACGTCATATGGGGACTGCACAAACGCTCGGAAAACGACATTCCAGCCCGCCCGATATCCGGATCATTGGGATCCGGCTTCATAAATCGGCTAGAAGCGCTGTATTGTCGTCGTATCAACGAATTGCCTGCTGTTCTCATTAATTTTATTTCTATGGAGAAAAAAAGCTATGGCTTTGGATTTTTCGGCTTTGGATTCATTTTCCCGGCGGCACATCGGGCCATCGGATGCGGAGGCACAGGAGATGCTCATCGCTCTCGGAGCATCTTCCCTGACGGAATTTGTCAACAGCGTCGTGCCGGACACCATCAAATCAAACCGACCATTGGAGCTGGACGCGCCCCTATCAGAGAGTGAATTGATTGAAAAGCTCAAGTCGATCATGGCGCAAAATCGCGTCTTCCGCTCGTTTATCGGCATGGGCTACAGCGATACACTTACGCCACCAGTCATCCTGCGCAATATTATGGAAAATCCCGGATGGTATACCCAATACACACCCTATCAGGCTGAAATTTCACAGGGACGATTGGAAGCGTTGATCAATTACCAAACCCTGATCAGCGAGCTGACCGGCTTCGAAATCGCGAACGCATCTTTGCTCGATGAAGGCACAGCCGCAGCCGAGGCGATGGCCATGTTTTATGCTGCACAGAAACGCCCTGACAATCCGGTTTTCTTCGTCTCCGATCAGTGTCATCCGCAAACCATTGCGGTTTTGCAAACGCGCGCAGAACCGCTTGGCATCGACTTACAAATCGGCGATTTTGCCGGTGTGGATTTCAGCGAAGGGATGTTTGGCGCATTGCTGCAATATCCCGCCAGCGATGGTGCGGTTTATGATTATTCGGACTTCTGCAAGCAGGCCAGGGCCAATGGCATGCTGGTAGCGGTCGCCGCTGACTTGCTTAGCCTCACCTTGCTGACCCCCCCGGCAGAATTTGGCGCGGATGCGGCCATCGGCAACAGCCAGCGCTTTGGCGTGCCGCTGGGTTATGGCGGCCCGCACGCAGCCTTTTTCGCCACCAGCGAGCAATACAAGCGCATTGTGCCCGGCCGCATCATCGGTGCGTCGGTGGATGCACGCGGTCAGCGCGCATTGCGGATGGCGCTGCAAACCCGAGAGCAACACATTCGGCGCGAAAAAGCCACTTCGAACATCTGCACCGCCCAGGTTTTGCTGGCCATTATGGCCGGTATGTATGCCGTCTATCACGGCCCTGTCGGACTCAAAAAAATCGCCCAGCGCGTTCACCATTTGACTCGGATCATCGACCGCGCCGTGCGAAAAACCGGCCATACGGTTTTGCATGACGACTATTTCGATACGCTGCGCATCCGCCCTGCCGATGGCAGTCATGCCACTATTTTGGAGGCGGCGCAGAAGCACCAAATCAATTTGCGCGAATTCGCCGATGGCACCCTCGGCGTTGCCCTCGACGAAACCACCCGGATCAAAGATGTCTCCGACCTGATCAAAATCTTTGCTGGCGGCAAAAACGATGCAACCAGTATTTCCGAGCTGACTGACGATCTGCCAGAACAGTACAGCGGTGCGATGCAACGCAAGTCGGCTTTTCTGCAGGAGCCGGTTTTTAACAACTACCACTCTGAAACAGCCATGCTGCGCTACATTCGTTCACTTGAAGAGCGCGATCTGTCGCTGAATTTCAGCATGATTCCGCTCGGCTCCTGTACCATGAAATTGAATGCCACCACCGAAATGTTGGCGCTGTCATGGCCAGAAGTCAACAAAATTCATCCATTCGCGCCGCTGTCACAGGCAGAGGGCTACCAGCAGCTCTTTCACGAACTCGAAGTCTGGCTGGCTGAAATCACCGGTTTCGATGCCATTTCCTTGCAGCCAAATGCAGGTGCGCAAGGCGAATACGCCGGCCTGCTGGTGATTCGGGCTTACCATCAAAGCCGCAAGCAGGGGCACCGCAATGTTTGCCTGATTCCGTCATCTGCGCACGGCACCAATCCCGCCAGCGCGGTGATGGCCGGCATGCAGGTAGTGGTGGTCAAATGCGATACGCACGGCAACATTGATGTGGCAGATTTGCAGCAAAAAGCCGAGCAACACAAAGACAATCTCGCAGCACTGATGGTGACCTATCCCTCCACCCATGGCGTTTTTGAAGAAAAGATCAAAACCATCTGTGACATCATTCATCAACATGGCGGGCAGGTTTACATGGATGGCGCCAACCTGAATGCCCAGCTCGGCTATTGCCGGCCCGGCGAACTTGGAGCCGATGTCTGCCATCTCAATCTGCACAAAACCTTCAGCATCCCACACGGTGGCGGCGGCCCGGGTATGGGCCCGATCGGCGTGGCGCATCATTTAACGCCATTCGTGCCGACCCACCCGGTCGTCGGTGTCGGTGGCGACAAAGGCATCAGTGCGGTTTCGGCTGCGCCGTGGGGCAGCGCCAGCATATTGACCATCTCCTGGGCGTATATCGCCATGATGGGCGGCCACGGCCTGACCCAGGCCACCGGCACGGCGATTCTGAACGCCAACTACCTTGCCGAGCGTCTCAAATCCCATTATGACATTCTGTACACCGCAAAAAATGGCTATGTCGCGCACGAGTTCATCCTCGATTTCCGGCCGTTCAAAGCCAGCTGCGGCGTCGAAGTGACCGATGTAGCCCGGCGGCTGATGGACTACGGCTTTCATGCCCCGACGGTCTCGTTTCCCGTTCCCGGCACCATGATGATCGAGCCGACGGAAAGCGAAAACAAAGAAGAACTCGATCGCTTCGTTGAGGCGTTGATTGCCATTCGGGCTGAAATTGCAGAGATTGAAGAGGGCAAAATGGAAAAGGGCAACAATACCATCAGCAATGCTCCTCACACCGCAGACATGGTGTGCGCGGACGTATGGGTATACCCATACTCGCGTGAGAAAGCGGCCTACCCCGCACCGTGGACGCGCCAGCGCAAATTCTGGCCGGCTGTCAGCAAAATCGATGCAGCGCACGGCGATCGCAATTTAATCTGCACCTGCGCGCCGATTGAGGAATATGCCTGATCGCACCCCGGTTTCTTACCCAAAAAGGCTTTGCTGCAAATCGGCAAAGCCTTTTTCTTTTTCATTTAGATCGTGAATCGTGCAGGCCGCTTCTTGATTTTGGCAGAAATTTCGCAATTGACAGAATGAGACCAAAAGCTGTTTTCAAGCTAACAACCCGGTTGTTCCTGCTGATCCTGTCCTGCTTCAATCGAATTCTGGAAACAAATCAGAATTTTTCCTGCTTAACCAGTGGCAATTCCTGTTCAATAATCCGTTTCGCCACCCCCCAATCCAGCCCTTCCACACCATCGATGTCGCGACACAAGCGTTCAAGGATAGCAGCTTGTTGCCGGCCGCGCGCCTGCGCCACGGCGTACGGAATACGGTGAAAACTCACCATCGAATATTTCGGGATGAAGCGATCGGGGAAACGCTTTTCGAGCGCCAATTCGACATCTTTTTTGAGTGCGAATCCCGCGTCTGCCACGCTGTCGCGCATTTCGATAAAATTCGCCAGAGCCAGATCGGCAATGGCATCGGCATTGACCTTGCGTTCCCTTTCATATTCGATAAAAATGCGCTCCCAATCGCCTTCGTGCTGTTCGATGCATTGATTCAAAACCGTGCAATCTTCAAAAGCGCAATTCATGCCCTGCCCGAAAAACGGCACGATCGCATGCGCCGCGTCGCCGAGCAGGGCCGCGCGCCCGCCGACTCGCCAGGGCCAACAGCGCACGGTCGCCAAAGCACCTGTGGGATTGGTGAAAAAGTCATCGATCAGCGTCGGCATGAGCGGCACGGCATCCGGAAAGTGTTGTTCGAAAAAGCGCCGGACAGCTTGCTCATTCTGCAGATTCTCAAAGCTGAGTTCGCCTTCGAATGGCAAAAACAGCGTGCAGGTAAAACTGCCGTCCGGATTGGGCAGGGCGATCAGCATGTACTGGCCGCGCGGCCAAATGTGCAGCGCATGTTTCTCGATTTGAAAGCCGCCACCAGCATCAGGTGGGATTGTCAGCTCTTTGTAACCATGATCGAGATAGTGCTGCGAAAAATTGAAACGCGGCACCGACAACATGGCTGTGCGGATTGCCGAAGCCGATCCGTCCGTGCCGATCACCACTGATGTTTCGATGGTTTTGGTCGCATTGCTGTCAGCGTTTTGAAATGTGGTCGTGCCGGTGCGGACATCATAATGGGTGCACTGCTCGTTAAAATGGATGCGGACACCGTGTTGCCGCTCCGCTGCACTCAGCAAGGCCATGTTCAGCCCGCCGCGCGAAATCGAATAAATCACTTCGCTGTCATCTTTTCCATACGGCAAAAAAGATAGCGTACCATCTACAGCATGAATCATCCGGCCGCGCATGGCGATGGCCTGCTGCATGATGTCATCGAGCACATCCACTTCCCGCAGCGCGTAAATCCCGCGTGCCGACAACGCCATGTTGATCGAGCGACCAGCGCTGATATCGACTGTGCGCATATCGGGACGGCGCTCATACAGATCGACTTCCAGCCCACGTTTCGCCAGGTAAATCGACAGCAGCGAGCCCGCCAGCCCACCGCCGACCAGGGTGATCTTCTTCATAAAAATGGCACTCTGTTTTGAATTCGATTTGATTCTAAGACTGTTTTTGTAAGACGTCTATCCACCAATACATAAAGACTCCCCAAAAAACGATTCGCGAAAATTCGCGCCATTCGTGGCTCAGCTTCGCCTGAAATTTCGCCCGAGACCGTGCATCTCTTCCTTCATAATCTCGACAAAACGATATACGTCTGTGAACGAATTGTACAGTGGCACCGGCGCGATACGAATCACATCCGGCTCGCGCCAGTCGCACACCACGCCGCGCGCGCTCAGCCTGTCAAAAACAGCTTTGCCATCGCGCGCCAGCCGCAGCGACAGTTGCGCACCGCGCGCTTCAGGCTGTTTCGGCGTGATGCTCTCGACCGCATCGCCGCCGATTTGCTCGATTAAAAATTCGAGATAGCCGGTCAACTTTTCACTTTTTGCGCACAAATTAGCCATGCCCGCTTCATCAAATATCGCCATCGAAGCACGCAGCGCTGCCAGCGGCAAAATCGCCGGATTGCTGAGCTGCCAGCCTTCCGCGCCGGCGATCGGCTGAAAGTCCGGGCCCATCTTGAAACGCGTGGCCTTGTCGTGTCCCCACCAGCCCGCAAATCTCGGCAAATCAACAGCATTGGCATGGCGTTCATGCACAAAACAGCCGGCCGTGCTGCCCGGCCCGGCATTGAGATATTTGTACGAACACCACACGGCAAAATCGACCTGCCAGTCGTGCAAATGCAGCATCACGTTGCCAGCCGCGTGCGCCAGGTCAAATCCAACGACACAGCCTTGTGCATGCGCCGCTGCGGTGATGCGCGCCATATCGAAAGCCTGACCGCTGTAGTAATTCACGCCGCCCAGCAACACCAGCGCAATTTCGTGCCCCTGTTGCGCCAGCACAGCCTCGATTTTTTCGGTCGAGATCCAGGCTTGACCATCATCAGGCTGCACTTCGATCAGCGCATCATCCGGATGATAGCCATGAAAATGAAGCTGGGATTTGACTGCATATTGATCGGAAGGGAAGGCGCTGGCTTCGATCAAAATTTTGTAGCGTTTTGCGGTCGGACGGTAAAACGATACCATCAGCAAGTGCAGGTTGACAGTCAGCGTGTTCATTACCACCACTTCCAGCGGCTTGGCGCCGACCAGCCGCGCCATCGGCTCGGCCAGCAATTCGTGGTAGCGCATCCAGGGATTTTTAGCGTGAAAATGTCCCTCGACACCGAAGGTTTGCCAATCCTGTAGTTCCTGTTCAATGCTTTCGCGCACGGATTTTGGCTGTAAGCCCAGCGAGTTGCCGCACAAATAGATGCACTTCTGACCTTTCTGATCCAACGGCATGTGAAATTGGTCCTGAAATGCCGCGAGCGGATCATCGGCATCCATGCGCTGCGCAAAAGACGCACTCGATTCAAATTGCATTAGAATTCCTGTTTTTGTCACGAATACTCACGAATGTTGCGAATATATTTTATCCAATTTTTTTGCGTATCCGCGATTCACAGTAAACGCAAGGACGAGAGGAGTATCAAACTTTAAATTGACCTTGTCAGGATGAATTTTGACACTCCAAATCATGCCTTTCCTGCATTTTGTTTTGCACACAAATCTTCTTCGTGTCAATTCGTGTGATTCGCGGCCATTTTTTTTAATCGGCAAAAAATATCTTGCCAGCTGCCTGCAAGCCCTTTTCAGCGAGCGGAGGACAGCGCAAACAGCAACGGCCGGCTGGGCACTGCATCCGACATGAAGCCCGGGCATTGCAAATTCAGCAGATAAAGCCCATCGGCAATCTCGTCCGGTACATAAATCATTTCGGTCACGGTTTTGAGCGAGCAGGATGCGGGATCGACGCGGTTGCTGCCCTGCGGCACGTCCCAATACAAATGGTGTGCAGCCATCAGACCATCATCATTGCCGCGATCGAGCGAGGGCAAATCTACCAGCAGATGCTGCACCGGGCTTGCTGCTATCAGCTTCATGGCATCGAGCGAAAAAAATGGCGCCGGCTTGCTATCGTAATCCTGAAATTTTTTCGCCGGCAAATTAGGCAGGGTGCGAATGACCAATGCCGGCGCAATTTGATTGTGCCAAGCCTGCCGCAGCGCTGCCGCTGTGATCACTTTGTCCTGTTGCTGCAGTGCTGGCCGGTACTGGTCGCTCGTCGACCCGGCAGACTCCGGCGTGATCGTGATCAACTGGGCGAGAAAAAAAGCCTTTTTAAGGGTGTCATGCAATGAAATGCGCGCTTCGGCGATATGCCCGATACACTCGGTGTGGGTGCCATTGCAATGGGGAATGAGCCGCAACTCATCGACATTGCAGCTTCCACCCTGCCGGGTATCGCCGACAAATCCGCCAGCAGCGAGCGGATTTTGCCGTGCAGCGGGCGCGCCAAAAAAGCGCGGCTGTGCGCCGTCAAACTGCAACGGCATCGAAATATCGAGTGGATTTTGCCATGCGACATCAAATCGCTGGCCGTCGAAATCGATGGTCATGTTCACGGCAAAAAATCGCCCTCCTTCAGGCCGAGCCACTCGAGGGCGGTGCCGCTCAGCATGCGTTTTTTCTGTTGCTCGGTTAGAAAATCCGTTGATTCGATCAATTTGCCCGGCTCGAGTTCACCGAGCGGGAACGGATAGTCTGAACCGAGTGCAATATTTTCAACGCCAATCAGATCGATCAAATACTTCAGCGCGGCGACATCGTGTACCAGCGAGTCCAGGTAGAACCGGCCAAGGTAATCGCGCGGATTGCCGGAGTTGTGGACAGCACATAAATCCGGACGGACATGGAAGCCATGCTCGATGCGACCGATGGTGCCAGGGAACGAGCCGCCGCCATGCGCAAATGCTACACGCAATTTCGGCAAGCGCTCGAACACACCGCCAAAAATCATCGAGCAGATGGCCCGCGCGGTTTCCGCCGGCATGCCGACCAGCCAGGGCAGCCAGTAATCCGGCATGCTTTCTTTGCCCATCATGTCCCACGGATGGACAAAAATCGCTGCATTCAACGCTTGCGCCGCTTCAAAAAACTCAAAAAGCTGCGGACTGTTGAGATTCCATTCGTTGACGTGTGTGCCAACTTCGACACCTGCCAATCCCAGCTCGGCGACGCAACGTTCCAGCTCGCGAACAGCCAGCCCGGGCGCTTGCAGCGGCACAGTGCCAAGTCCAATAAAGCGCTTCGGGTGATCCGCGACCGTATTGGCGATGTGATCATTGAGATACCGCGACAGGTCGCAGGCATGTTGGGCTTTTGCCCAGTAGTTGAACATGATCGGGACGGTGGAAAGCACCTGAGCAGTGACACCATGGCGGTCACAATCGCTCAGCCGTATGCCCGGATCCCAGCAATTGCTTTTAATTTCGCGAAAAAAGGTGCCGTCGATTTGCATGTGGGCCGTGCCCGGACAGATATGCTCAAGCTGCACAAAACCGCCGTAGCCATATTTTTCCCGCAAATCCGGCCAATTTTCAGGAAGTATATGCGTGTGGATATCGATTTTCAAATGGTGTTTTCCAGTTGTTTGCATAAGTCGTCTTGAGGGTACTTGACTATTGGCAATGCAAACGGCTAAAAGCGAAAAGCGCAGACACTCTTCACAGGTTCCAGCAGTAGCAAGGCGAGATAAAGTTTAATCGAAAGCGAGACGTTAAAACTGGTACAAAAATGACATTCACGCACTGCCCGACAGTCTGCTGGAAACACTCTTCGGCAGGAGTTAGGCGCTCTTGTTCTTATCGTCCCAGATCATGGGTTCCCATAGCTCAACCTTGTTTTCCTCAGGATCCATGATCCATGCGAACTTCCCGTTTTCGTGCGATTCCGGCCCCTGGACAATCTCCACACCGTTCGCACGCAATTGCGCAAGCAATTCGTCGAGATTGTCAACTCGGTAGTTGATCATGAAGGAAGAACGACTTGGGCTAAACCACTGGCTGTCCTTCGCAGCGACATTCCACACCGTCATGCCCTCGTCTTCTGCCTTATCGTCCGGCCATCTGAGAACAGCTCCGCCCCAGCTTTCCAGCGACAACCCCAAATGCTTTTGATACCATGCTGCTAATGCCGCGTTATCACCTTTGCTCAAAAAAAAGACGCCACCAATGCCAGTAATTTTCGCCATCGGAATCTCCTGTTTGTTGCGCTGCCTAACGCCGTAATGCAGCCACGAATTGGAAATGCAGCGGAAAATTTGTTGGCTGCATTTGCATGTTATACGGCGCTCTGTTTAGCTGATTGAACGAGCGACCGGAAGCCTCCATACACCATCCGTTTAGCATCAAAAATCGGCTTCGAAGTGCAAGTTAGTGGATTGATCAAATCCGCCATCCTTGGATCAGCTGCGACTCTCTTATTGGCAAGATCGCGCCCTTCACGAGATTCAAATACGACCCATCCAAAGATGATAGCTTCATCCTTTTTTGCATTTGCGACATCAGCAAAAGATCGGGTACCTTCCAAACTAAAATCGTCACCAACATATTCCGAGTAATCAAGTGCGCCATGTTCCTTCCAAATCTCCGCAACCTTTTCAACAACTTCTCTATATACCCTTAGTTGGTCGCGAGGCACCGGGAGTACGAATCCGTCGATATAGCATGCCATGTTACCCTCCAATCCTGTCGCTGAAGTTTGTGTTAAGCCGTAGAACTATTTCTTTACCGGTGGTTGCATCACCGCACCGCAGCTTTTACACTTGCGGTTCTCCTCGGAAGCATAAAAGCGATTCATGATCGGAGGCAACTGTTTGACGATGTCCTCGAGGTGGAAATATTCGTCGTACAGTTTTTCGCCGCAGTTTTCACAGAACCACATGAAGCCATCGGTTTCATCGGTCTTTCGGATTTTCTCGATCACCAGGCCAACGGTCTTGGCCGGGCGTTGTGGTGAATGCGGCACTTTAGGCGGCAGCAGAAAGATTTCGCCCTCGTGGATCGGGATGTCGACAGGCTTGCCTTCATCCATCACCCTAAGCGTAATATCGCCTTCAACCTGGTAAAAGAACTCTTCGCCTTCATTGTAGTGAAAATCTTTGCGCGTATTCGGCCCACCGACAACCATAATGATGAAATCCTCGGCATGCTTGTACACGCATTGGTTGCCGACCGGCGGCTTGAGCAAATGACGATTCTCTTCGATCCATTTTTTGAAATTAATCGGTGGCATCAAGCTCATAGCAGTCCTCCGTTTTATGATTCGTCGATGCTTGCAATACATTTCAACTCGATGGCGATCGGCGTGGGCAGCGCATTCACCTCGACCGTAGTGCGACAAGGCTGGTTGCTTTTAAAATACTGTGCGTAGATTTGGTTGTACGTTTGAAAATCGGTTTTCATGTTGGTGAGAAAAACCGTCACATCCAGCAGATTTTCCCAGCGCGAGCCTGCGTCTTCAAGCACGGTGCGCACATTCCGGAATACCGAGTGACACTGCGCTTCGATATCGTGAGACAGAATGTTGCCATGCTCATCCAACTCGACGCCGGGAATCTTGTCGCTGCCGCGTTCCCTCGGACCGATGCCGGAGAGGAAAAGCAGATTACCAAACTGACGTGCGTGCGTGTACAGCCCAACTGGTTCCGGTGCCTTTTGGGAGATGATTTTTTGCTGTGGCATATCAGGTCACCCCGCGTTTTCGAAGTAAATCCTCAACTTTGGTTTTCAGCAAGTCGACCGCAACCATGTTGTGCCCACCTTCCGGGATAATGACGTCGGCATAACGCTTCGAGGGCTCGACGAATTGCAAATGCATCGGCCGGACACTGCGCTGGTACTGGTCGAGCACCGATTCCATCGTGCGGCCTCGCTCGGCGACATCGCGATTGATGCGGCGCAGCAAGCGGATGTCCGCATCGGTGTCGACAAAAACCTTGATGTCCATCATCGCGCGCAAACGTGGCGAATACAAAATCAGGATGCCTTCCAAAACGACAATATGGTGGCCGGAGATGTGGCGCGTTTCGTGGGTACGTGTGTGGGTGGTGAAATCGTAGATTGGTTGTTCGACCGGCCTGCCTTCGATGATATCACGAATCTGTTGAATCATCAGTTCACCGTCGATAGCGTCGGGATGATCGAAATTGCTCTGCGCGCGTTCGGCGACCGACAAATGGCTCAAATCTCTGTAGTAGGAATCCTGCTCGATCAGCACCACATCTTCTGAGCTGATCTCTTCGATAATGCGTTTGGCGACCAGCGTTTTCCCGGAGCCGGAGCCGCCAGCGATGCCGATCAAAATGCTTTTATTTTTTGCCTTCATCTTTTCCGGGCACCTTTAGCATACGGTTATCAAAAGCATGCGGAATCAAATCCCGAAGTTGGTGTTTTTCCATCTTACCGGCGCGATTGACGAGATACACATCCAGATCCGGTGCGTAATCCCACATCACCTGCCGGCAAGCGCCACATGGCGAGCAAAAGGCATCCGTATCGGTCGCGACGGCAATGCGCCGAAATGCGCGTTCACCTTCCGAAAGCGCTTTGAAAAGGGCTACGCGCTCAGCACAAACGGTCAGCCCGTAACTGCTGCTTTCAATATTGAAGCCGGAGTAAATTCGGCCATCAGCCGTTTCGAGCGCAGCACCGACATTGAATTGCGAATAGATAGCCAGGGCTTGCTTTTTGGCATCTTGCGCTGCATCGACCAACACGCCCAGCTTTTGATCATCAGGATAGTTTTGCATCAACCCGATCCGTTTGGAAAGCAAAAAAAATCCGGACGATACGCCCGGATTTCGCTAATTTTATCACCGTAAAATGGTCTTAAAACGGCAAATCGTCATCAGAAGATGAAAAATCTGGACCTGACATATCGTCTTCCGAAGGTGGTGGCGGCATCGAGCTGCCCGTCCCGCCGCTGCCTTCACGGCTTTCGAGAAATTGCATTTGCTGAACAAAGACTTCGGTTGTGTAGCGCTTGGTACCGTCTTTGTCGGTCCAATCGCGTGTGCGCAGTTGGCCTTCGACGTAAACACGGTGGCCTTTTTTCAGATATTCGTTCGCGCGTTCCGCCAATTTTTGCCACAAAACCAGACGGTGCCACTCGGTGCGTTCCTGAAAGTTACCGTCTTTGTCTTTCCACACTTCGTTGGTGGCAATATTGAAATTGGTAACTGCCGCCCCCGATGGTGTGTACTTGAGCTCCGGATCAGCCCCTAAACGTCCGATCAAAATCACTTTATTGACCGTTCCTTTTGCCATAGCTTGCCCCCTTTTCATTTAGGGATTCAAGTTTCGGGTTTTTGTGAATTGTTCAGAAAAACTAACAAATCTAATTAAATAGTCAAGTGGAATCTCTCCAACCCCATGACCTGCAGAACACTTGCAATGCGCACAGGGCAGGCATGCGAGCTTTGCATAATCAATATCAGGCCCGCAACAAAAGCAATTGCATTTTCCCCCGAAAATTATGTACATTCACAACGGTAGGCACAACAGCTTTCCGGTACGTTTCACGCCATACCACAACCTTCCGCTACTCCCATTAATTCAGCAATCCAGAAATCGTTTGGTCAACTAATTTTGATAAAAACATGAGCACTGATGGTCGGCCCCAGCGTTTAAAAAAAGAACTTTCGCTGCTAAATATTTATGCGATCGCCACCGGCGCAACCCTGAGTTCCGGTTTTTTTCTGCTGCCAGGTATCGCTGCCGCACAAGCCGGCCCCGCGGTTGTCGCAGCCTACATCATTGCTGCGATTCACCTCATTCCGGCAGTCTTCAGCATGGCGGAATTGTCGACAGCCATGCCGCGCTCCGGCGGCATTTACTACTATCTCGATCGCAGCCTCGGCCCGATGGTTGGGGCAATCGGTGGTCTCGGCACCTGGCTGGTGATGATTTTAAAAACAGCTTTTGCGCTGATCGGCATGGGAGCCTATGTTTCACTGTTCTTTCCAAACTTGCCGGTCATTCCACTCGCAGTGAGTTTTGCGTTTATTTTGGGGGCGATCAACCTGATTGGCGCCAAAAAAACCGGCGGTTTTCAACTGATTTTGGTCGGCGTCATCATTCTGATTTTGATGTGGTTTACCGGCTACGGCCTGTTTTCCATTCAGTTTTCGCATTTCCGTCATTTCTTTCAAAAAGGATTCGACGCGATCTACGGCACGGCCGGCATGGTCTACATCAGCTACGTCGGTATCACCAAAATCGCCAGCGTTTCTGAGGAGGTAAAAAATCCGGAACGCAACCTGCCACTCGGCATGATGCTGGCGTTGTTGACCGCCATTTTTCTGTACACCATCTGCATTTCGATCATGGTCGGCATCATTCCGCCAGAGCAGTTTTACCACGACCTGACGCCGGTCACCACCGCCGCACACATCCTGGCCGGCAACTGGGGCGCCACTCTGCTTACAATTGCTGCGCTGCTGGCCTTCTTCTCCGTCACCAATGCGGCAATTTTGAGTGCATCCCGTTACCCGCTGGCGATGAGCCGGGATCAACTCGCGCCGCGTTTTTTTGGTGCATTGAGTTCGCATGGCACGCCGAAAAACGCGATTTACCTGACCGTTTTGCTCATCGTGATGTGTCTGCTCTTTTTCGATCCGACCAAAATTGCCAAATTGGCAAGCGGCTTCCAATTGCTGCTTTTTTCGCTGTCGTGTGTGGCGGTGATCATCATGCGGGAAAGTCAAATCGATTCCTACGATCCGGGTTATCGCTCCCCTCTCTACCCCTGGATGCAGATTTTCGGCGCTATCGCTCCATTTTTCCTGATCGCCGAAATGGGATGGACAACGGCCCTGTTCACGCTCGGTCTGATCGTTCTCGGTGTGGCGTTATACATGAAATATGCGCAGGGCACGGCAGTGCGAGGTGGAGCGATTTACCACATCTTTGCGCGATTGGGAGAGCATCGTTTTGAAGGCCTCGACCGCGAGTTGCGCGGCATTTTGAAAGAAAAAGGGCTGCGAGCGGACGATCCATTCGATTTGGTGATCGCCAAAGCGGCGGTCATCGATTTGCCGGAGCGTTTGCCATTTATTGATGTGTCACGCAGGGCTTCGGAGCAGTTTGCCGACCGTCTCGGCTTGTCTGCCGAGATGCTGCACAAGGAGTTTATGCAGGGTACGCGTATGGGTGCAACACCGGTTTCCAACGGCTTCGCCCTTCCCCATCTGCGGCTGCCGGAGGTCAATCAGCAAACGATGGTGATCGTGCGCTCCAAAAAAGGTGTGCTGGTACGCTCCAGCATGGAAGAAGATGGCGAGCAATTCGAGAAGGTTTTTGCGCTGTTTTTCCTGATCAGTTCGCCCGAGCGGCCGCGCCTGCATCTGCGCTTGCTGGCGCAAATTGCCACGATCGTGGAAGACGAACATTTCATGGAACTGTGGTTCGCTGCCAAAAGTGAATATGAACTCAAGGAAATTTTCCTGCGCGATGAGCGATTCCTGTCGTTTTCAATCGATCCGCAGGGAAAAACTTCCACGCTCATCGGCAAGGAAATCAAAGAGTTGGCTTTCCCGGACGGCTGCCTGATTGCGATGATCCACCGAAATGACGAAGTCATCATTCCGCGTGGCAACACAGCATTGCAGGCTGGCGATCAGCTGACGATTATTGGCGAGACGATGGATGTGATGGCACTGAAGAAACAGTATTTTGAAAACGATTGAGAAGGGTGGGTGGGTGGTTCTTTGAGCTCGGTTCTTTGTACTTTGATCTTTGTGCTTTGTTGGTTGCTCGACACCCATCCACTCTCCACTCTTGACCGCTGCTGCCACCGCCCCTCACTTCACCCTTCCATATACGTATACCCGTCAAAGCCGCTGCGGTACATGTCCAGAATCTCGCGCGACTCCGAGATCGAGACCTGCTTGCGACGCACAGCACGCTCCAGTTTGCTGCGAAACCGGTTGACCAGTTCATCGTTGCTTTGCTGCACGTAGCCCAGTACCTCCGTTACCGTGTCACCATACTCGACGTGGTCGATGCTGTAGGTTTTGTCGTCTGCGTCCCACGAAACATGTACAGCATTGTTATCGCCGAATAGATTATGCAGATCGCCAAGAATTTCCTGATAGGCGCCGACCAGAAAAAAGCCCAGCAGGTACTCCTCGTCCTTCTCGGTAGCATGCACCGGCAAGGTTGGCCGCACATCGCGCAGATCTGCAAATTTGTCGATTTTGCCGTCAGAATCGCAGGTGATGTCCGCCAGCACTGCCGCACGGCCCGGCTTCTCGCTCAGGCGATGGATCGGCATGATCGGGAAAATCTGGCCGATGGCCCACGAATCCGGCAAAGATTGAAAAAACGATACGTTGCAAAAATAGATATCTGCCAGCTCGCGCTCGAGCTTCTCCATTTCCTCCGGCACATAGTCCGCTTGCAGCGTGATGTTCCTGATTTTCTGCAGGCAGGCACTCACCAATGCTTCGCCCACCGCCCGCCACTCCAGGCTGATAAAGCCAAGCTTGAACAAATCCAGTAATTGATCGCGCATGTCCATGATGTCGTGATAGGTTTCCTGAAAATTTTTCTGGGTGATACTGTTGTAATTTTCCCACAAATCGCTGATTTGGCTCGGCGCTTCGTCAAGATTGGGCTGGCTGACATGGGTCGTGGCGACCCCGGTAACGCCAAGAATATTGGTGACCAGCACGGAGTGATAGGCTGTCACCGCGCGTCCCGATTCCGACACGATGGTCGGGTGCCCGACTTCATTTTCATCACAGATTTGCTTGATTTCATACACCACCGTGTTGGCATATTCCTGCATTGTGTAATTCGCCGACGACTGGAAATTGGTGCGCGAGCCGTCGTAATCGACCGCCAGTCCGCCACCGATATCGAGATATTTCAGGCCACCGGCAAGCTTCTGAACTTCGACAAAGTAGCGTCCCGCCTCGCGCAGGGCTGATTTCAAGGTGCTGACCGAGCAAATCTGGCTGCCGAGATGGTAGTGTAGCAATTGCAGATTGGCGAGCTGGTTGCGCTCGCGCAGCAAGCGGATGGCATTCAGAATTTCGGTGGCGTTCAGCCCGAACTTGGCGCGGTCGCCGCCCGAGGCTTCCCAGCGCCCAGCGCCTTTCGAGGCCAGCTTGACGCGAATGCCGATCTGCGGTGCAACCTGCAGCTCATCCGCCAGATTGAGCAACTTCTGCAACTCCGAATATTTCTCGATCACCACCACGATGTTCATGCCGAGCTTGCGCCCGAGCAATGCCAGGTGCAGAAATTCTTCGTCTTTGTAGCCGTTGCAGATAATCAGCGCCTCCGGATCGTCGAGCATGCTCATGACTGTCAGCAACTCCGGCTTCGAGCCGGCCTCGAGGCCGAAGTGGTATTTTTTGCCGGCTTTGACAATCGATTCAACCACGTGCCGTTGCTGGTTGACTTTGATCGGGTAGACGCCGCGGTACTTCGCCTGGTATTCGTACTCCTTCATGGCGCTGTCGAAGCTGGTGTGCAGTTCCTTGATGCGCTCGGTCAAAATATCGGAAAAGCGCAGCAGGATGGGCAGTTGAATGCCGCGCGTCTGCACTTCGTCCACCAGCACTTTCAAATCGATTTTGGCGCGTTCATCGCGCTTGGGCAGCACCTCGACATGGCCTTTGCGATTGATCCGAAAAAAGCCATTGCCCCACTCTTCCACCTGGTACAAGTCGTAGGAATCCTGAATTTTCCACATGTTTATTTCGTGTCTCCATTGCTTGCGAATTGATTATTTGCCGCGAACGTCACCAATGAGCACGAAAATGAACTTGTCCGAAAACCCAGCGTGTCATCCTGGAAGGATCTATTTTGCAGTCATTGCAACTATTGGCAAAAACAGAGAGTTGGCCATTTTGCAAAAAGAGTCCTGCCAAACAGCAGCGAAAGTTTTCAGATCGCGTTTAAGTTTATTCGTGTTGCCAGCATTCGCGAAAATTCGTGTCATTCGTGGCGAAAATGCTGCCTTCTGCTGAATTTGGCAGCCTTGTTACGAAAAGGCATAATGCAAAATTTTGCCGGAAAACACAAGCAGATTGAGGCGGAATGGGGAGATGATGAATCAAGAATTTCGTGACTTGTGGCTGTGTCCCAAATTGCAGGCTTGGCGGATATGCAAAATCGTAGAGACGCAAAATTTTGCGTCTCTACCCGTACACCTTTCCACAACAATCACATCAGCAAAATCAAGCAAGTTTGGTAGGGGCATGGCGCGCCAAGCCCCTACATACGGACACACCGATTCTTAATAGCATGTTTTGGGACAACCCCTGCGGAGATACCCGCCGTTGTATCGAAATCCTTTTAGCCACATCTCTTTCAAAATCCAAAACCACAAAAAAATCCCCCGCCCGATGGCTCGGACAAGGGATTCTCGCATGGGGAAAAGGAGTGGATTAAGGGAGACTCCTTTGCAATGATCAATTGGCAATAAACAATCAACAATGGTAATTGTTTATTGATCAATGGTCTTTGCTCATTGTTAGCGTACCAGCAGCATGCGGCGGGTGGTGGTTTGACCGTTGGCTTGCAGGCGGTAGAAGTACAGGCCACTGGCGACCGATTCGGCTTGCCAGGTGACGGTGTACTGTCCAGCCTGACGCACGCCGTCGATCAACGTCGCCACCTGCTGGCCGATCTGGTTGTACACGATCAGCTTGACATGGCCAGGTTTGGCAATGCTGTACTGGATGTTGGTTGATGGATTGAACGGATTCGGATAGTTTTGGCTGAGCTCGAACGCGGTCGGCACAGCACCCGGCAGTTGCTCTTCTTCAACCGAGGAGACAACATCTGGTGTGTAGCCAAGCTGCGACAAAGCGGTCCAGCCCTGCAGCCAGTTGTTGCCTGCACTGAAAGCGCCTTTGTAGCTGGTCTGTACGAACCAGTCATCTGCCACCGCAGCCGCTCCGCTCAATGCCGGGCTGCCAGCCGCAGGACGCGGATCAAGCTGATTGTTCGGCTCACGGCTGATGCCGCGCAACTGCGGATCGACGATGCTGTTATTGTTCGCCGACAAATGCGCCTGCACGAAATCCTGCGGGGCAATGCTCGCCAGATCGTTGCCGTCACCAAAATCGTACCACACATTGTTGCTCAAAACCAGGTCGCCCGCTTCCAGACGCTTGCGGCTGTCCTCGGTCTTCGAGCCGGTGTTGTCGATATCTTCCACCGTGATGCCGGCGCCACCGGCGGCTGCATCGTAGTCGGTGAAAATGCTGTTGTAGTATTTACCGCCAGCGTTGTCGCGGAAAATCAACATCTGTGAACCGTCGCCTTCCATCAGGGCACCGACACCGGCACCGATGTAAGTCATGTTCGAAAACTGCGGAATCGCATACGGCGCGTAAAACTCATCGCCGGTCGCGCCATCCTGTTCGGCTACGCGGCCACCTTTGTCCGGGGCCTGAATCGCGAACCAGAACTGGCCTTTGCCGCGAAAACCTTCATCGTAATCGTAGGAGTCGTCTTCGTTGAACGCGCTCACCAGGTTGCGGGTGTTGACCGTGCCGCCGAAAAACTCGAAGCCGTCATCCGCGCTGCCGAACGATTCCACATATTCGATGGTTGTGCCGCTGCCGACACCACCCAGGGTCAGGCCCTGAATTTCGTTGCCGGACTGGTCGCCAACATTCACGCCGGTATGACGGATCGATACGTAGCGGAACACGCCCGAGCTGTGCTCATCTTCGGTGCCACCGTACAGGCCACGACGGTCGCCGGCGGGCAGAATCGAGCCCACGCCTTCTACCTGCTTCAGGCCATCCGGCGTCTGGTTGTTGGTCGAAGCCCGGCCCAGAAGCACCACACCGGCCCATTCGCCGCGTTGCGGTACCAGCGCGCCGGTCACCGGATCGGTCGAGATCAGGCTGCCGTTCAGGTCGTCATTGATCGAAGTAAAAATAATCGGGCGGTCAGCCGTGCCTTCTGCGAAAATCTTGCCGTAGCGGGTCACAACCAGACCGCTGGCGTTGATGTCCTGGCCATCCTCGCCTTTGATCACCGTGCCCGGCTCAATCGTCAACACCGCCAGGCTGTCCACGAACACCAGACCGCTCAAAACGTAGGTCGTGTCCGAGTGGAACGTCACCTGCGCACCGACAGGAATGTCCGCATCCACAATCGTGCGGGTGGCACCGCTGCCGCCTGAGCCTTCGGCCAGATAGCCGAGCTGCGACAAGGCTGTCCAGCCCTGCAGCCAGTTGTTGCCTGCACTGAAAGCGCCTTTGTAGCTGGTCTGTACGAACCAGTCATCTGCCACCGCAACCGCACCGCTCAAAGCCGGGCTGCCAGCAGCAGGACGCGGATCAAGCTGGTTGTTCGGCTCACGGCTGATGCCGCGCAACTGCGGATCGACGATGCTGTTATTGTTCGCCGACAAATGCGCCTGCACAAAATCCTGCGGGGCAATGCTCGCCAGATCGTTGCCGTCACCAAAATCGTACCACACATTGTTGCTCAAAACCAGGTCGCCCGCTTCCAGACGCTTGCGGCTGTCCTCGGTCTTCGAGCCGGTGTTGTCGATATCTTCCACCGTGATGCCGGCGCCACCGGCGGCTGCATCGTAGTCGGTGAAAATGCTGTTGTAGTATTTACCGCCAGCGTTGTCGCGGAAAATCAACATCTGTGAACCGTCGCCTTCCATCAGGGCACCGACACCGGCACCGATGTAAGTCATGTTCGAAAACTGCGGAATCGCATACGGCGCGTAAAACTCATCGCCGGTCGCGCCATCCTGTTCGGCTACGCGGCCACCTTTGTCCGGGGCCTGAATCGCGAACCAGAACTGGCCTTTGCCGCGAAAACCTTCATCGTAATCGTAGGAGTCGTCTTCGTTGAACGCGCTCACCAGGTTGCGGGTGTTGACCGTGCCGCCGAAAAACTCGAAGCCGTCATCCGCGCTGCCGAACGATTCCACATATTCGATGGTTGTGCCGCTGCCGACACCACCCAGGGTCAGGCCCTGAATTTCGTTGCCGGACTGGTCGCCAACATTCACGCCGGTATGACGGATCGATACGTAGCGGAACACGCCCGAGCTGTGCTCATCTTCGGTGCCACCGTACAGGCCACGACGGTCGCCGGCGGGCAGAATCGAGCCCACGCCTTCTACCTGCTTCAGGCCATCCGGCGTCTGGTTGTTGGTCGAAGCCCGGCCCAGAAGCACCACACCGGCCCATTCGCCGCGTTGCGGTACCAGCGCGCCGGTCACCGGATCGGTCGAGATCAGGCTGCCGTTCAGGTCGTCATTGATCGAAGTAAAAATAATCGGGCGGTCAGCCGTGCCTTCTGCGAAAATCTTGCCGTAGCGGGTCACAACCAGACCGCTGGCGTTGATGTCCTGGCCATCCTCGCCTTTGATCACCGTGCCCGGCTCAATCGTCAACACCGCCAGGCTGTCCACGAACACCAGACCGCTCAAAACGTAGGTCGTGTCCGAGTGGAACGTCACCTGTGCGCCGACAGGAATGTCCGCATCCACAATCGTGCGGGTGGCCTGCGCAGAGAGCAGGGTTGGTAAAACCATGAGAATTGTCGCAAAGCAGAGTACTTTTCGAAGCATCCTTTCCTCCATCTTTTGGATTGGGTTTTTCATTATGAGGTGGTTTCCTTTTCGTTGCAGCACATCAGGTGAGCATGTTTTTCCGATTTGGCTTGCACCTGATCTCTACGCTGAAATTGAACAATTATTGTTAAGCGATTATGAAGCTAATCTGTATTCTCCGCTAAGCTTTGCTTCTCATTTGTTAAGAGCGTTTTTTAAAGAAAAGCCCGATTTGTCATTCAGTGGGAATCTCTTTTGCAACAGGTCCATCGGCTGCGTTTTAGACGATTTTTCCTCAAGTAAAACAGACCCTTGCTGGATGACAAAAGCGGGCATTCGGCTCAATCATCAGAACGATGATCCCAGCGAGATCGAGTAGGTGGTGCCACGGTTGTATTGCTGGTAGATGAAATCCTGTCCCTTCAATTCCTGCGAGAAGCGGATCGCCGGATCGAGCAGGTTTTTCGCGGAGAAGGCGACTTTCACGCCTTTGATATTTTTCGACATTTTGAAATCCAGTGTGCCATAGCTTCTTTCGAACACGTCCGGGCTGGCGCCTTCGGTTACAATCGACAGACGGTCGCCAAAGACATTATAAAAGAGGCCAGCGTTGAATTTTGCTTCATAGTTGCTGTAAGACAAATCGATGTTGAACAGGTATGGCGATTGTCCCTGAAAAGCCCGGGTGTCGGAAGCGTTCGGATCGTTGGCACGAATCACAAACAGCTCTTTTTCCGGGATATCGACCTGAGATTCGACCAGCGAGAAATTCGAGCCGATGCTGAAGTTCCGCAGTGGTGAAATCAGGTCGCCCAGTTGTTTGCGCAGCTCCAGTTCAACGCCGTAGATGCGGGCGCTCTGCACGTTTTGCACCGACAGCAAGCCATTCGGAACGCTGTTATCCTGATAGCGCTCGATCGGATTCTCGAAATCCTTGTAAAAGCCGCTGACGGCGACAATCTCGCCCGGATTGACAAACCATTCCCAGCGTACATCATAGTTGCGAATCAGGGTGCGCTTGAGGTTGGCATTGCCTTCGAACAGGTAGTCGCCTGCGAATTCGAAGTTGGTGTATGGCGCCAGCTCGCGGAAGGTCGGGCGAGCGATGGTGTGGGTGTAAGCCAGACGCACATTCATGCGGCTGTTGAGTTGATACACCAAATTGGCAGAAGGCAGATAATCGGTATTTTGCAGTAAACCTTCCGGCTGACCCGGATCACCGCTGACGCCGCGCATTTCGGTATCTTCAACGCGCACACCGCCAATGAAGCGCAAGCTGCGAGTGAGCGGCATATCGAGCATCAGGTAGCCGGCCAGGGTGCTTTGGGTTCCGGTAAAGTTGTTTCTCGGCGATTTCACTTCAGTGATGACATTGCCGAAAATCCAGCGTGACGGATCGGATGAAGTTGAATCGATTATGCCGGCAGCGCCGAAATAAGCGTTTACATCCGGACCATACTGGCGGTAGGAAATGCCATCTTCTTCGTATTCGAAGCGGCGTTGCCCGTAATCGCGATCAATATCGCTGACCTGCATGCCGAGCTTCAATTTGCTTTTGCCGCCATTCCAGGTGGTGAACGGAATGTTAAGGTCGAAATTATTGGCAAAGGTTTTTTCTTCGAGATTGCGGTAGTAGCGAATCGGCGGCGGATACAGCGAAGCCGGGCTCTGATAAATCACCTGGGTTTCGCCGTTGCGAACGCGTGTGGTGAAATGATCAGAGAAGTAGCGCAAATCGGGCTCGTCCTGGTTGTTGATTGCGTAGGAACTGCGCCATTCGAACTCGCTGTTCAAAAATGGCAGTTGGTGCTGACCTTCGAGCTGATAGGAATTCATGCTGCGCTCGATCCAGCCCAGCACGCGCGTTTCGTAGGTCGCGGTTGAAGGCAGATCGCTCCAAAAACCGCTGAGCGAACGCGCGTTCGATTCCGCACCCTGGGTGCGCATATAGGAGGCGCTGATATGACCAAGGCCGGGATTTTTATAGGCGATGCGCGCCATGCCGCCCCAGCTGATTTCGCGCGAGGCTTTGGTATCTTTAAAGAGGCGCTGCGGATCGAGCGCTTCCACATCTGCGAGCGGGCCAGCCAGATTCCAGCGGCCAATCTCGCCGTTGTCGTAAAAGGAATAGCTTTGTCCCCAGGTCAGCGATGCCAGGTAGCCGACCGCGCTACTTTTACCGACTTCGATTTGGTTGCCGGTAGCGAGCGAAAAGCTCTGGTTGACAGGTGCGCTGGCTTCGATCGGGGCCATCACATTGCTGAAATCCTTGGAGACCCGATCCAGCAGCAGGGCTTCTTCACGGGTGCGAACGGCATTCGGACGCGGGAATTCCGCGGCCGGATCCTGCAGCAGCGCAGGCAAATCGCGGGTACCGTCATCAAAGCCGAGCCAGTCACTGCCACCGCTGTTTGGCAGCGCAAACTGTGCATTGCCGGTTGTCATGCTGTTGTAGGCTGCCGAGCTCGAAAACTGAAAGAAAAACTGTTCCGGGAACGATTTGGTCGAAACGTCGACCAGGCCGCCGCTGAAGGTGCCGGGCTTATCCGGCGTGAATGTTTTCAGTGTGACGATATTGTCCAGCAGGCTGGAAGGGAATAAATCGAGCTGCACCGATTTTTTATCGGGATCCGCGCTCGGCAATTCCGCGCCATTCAAGGTGGTCAGCGAGTAGCGCTCGCCCAGGCCACGAATATAGACATATTTGCCGTCCAGCACTGAAGCGCCAGTGACTTTTTTCATCGCTGCGGCTGCATCGCCGGCGCCGGAGTTCGACATCGCTTCCGAGCTGATAGCGTCGCTCACCGCTGCAGCTTTCTGACGATCTTTCAGCAAAGCGCCTTCGGAATCCTTCAACGCCGCTGCCGTCACAACAACCTCTTCACCCATCACTGCTTCGATGGCGAGAGTGAAGTTGAGCGTGGTGGCCTGACCATCGACAACCTGCACATTGTCAATGGTTGTTTTTGCATAGCCGATAAAAGACGCGACGACCGAGTAGCTCCCCACCGGCACACGCGCGATCCGAAATACACCGTCGAGATCGGTGGCGGCGCCGCGGTCCGTGCCGGTGATGATCACATTCACACCCGGCAGAGCGTCACCGGTTTCGGCATCGATTGCCTTGCCGGTAATAATACCATTTTGCGCAAAAGCGCTGGTTGCAAAACAGAAGGCTAACAAGAAGCCAAATAAAAATTGAAAACCTTTTTTCCGAGACATTTTTAATTCCTTTCCCTTTTCCACTCATTTCCCACGAGTTTACTTGGATTTGTAAAGTACATTTAGTTGATGCCGGCCTTCATGTTGCGAGGATGAAAGCCAGATTTAGTTTCCTTTTTCCCACTGCTACGAGTGAGTTCGCATCGCCGCCGCTATCCACTCAACGCGGCTTGCGATGCGAACTTACATGAAAGAGCCGTATGACGCGCGCCAGCCATCTCCACTTAAATCTGACCTTTGCACGCCATACACCCGATCTCCTCGGGCATTTATGGTTAGGGCGTTGGGACAGTTCCCGCTACGCCCGTTGTTGTTGCGAGCACGGCGCTAACCTCGCTCGCGATGGCCATCGACAGCGCTTCCTTGCCGCGCATAGCTTTCAAAGCGGCCGGGATGGTCGTCAAATCATCGACACTCTCTGCGATAGCAAAATCCGAAGCTGCACTCAACCCTTCGAACTGCGCCAGAAATTCTGCATCAACAACGCCATGCTCTCTTACTGCGACGCGGGAGATTTCACCGGAGGTGGAAATGCCCACGACCAGGTTGATAGCTTGCCCATCGACAGAAACCGAACTCAGGACAACCAGGCCCAGCAGTTCGTCTTCGCCGTCTCTGGCATAACTGAGATGCCAGGCTTCACCGATGTGACGGCCATCGACAACATGGCTTTTTTCGACAGCGTTTGCCCAGGTAAAGACTTTTGAGCCATCACGCCAGGTGATTTTTTCACCCGCATGAAGCGTCGACGCCAGCAGTGCCAGCGTGGCTATAATGGTGAGTGTGCGTTTTACCATGATCAGACCTCCATATTATTAATGGTCATGCATCCTTGCTTCATTTTGAAGTGCGTGCATCCCTTGCGAGTCCATCCTTTTCCATTTTCCGCGGTCAATATAAACGCAACAGGTTAGACGAAATTAAACCGTGTGTTAAAAGTGCGTTAGCCTGTATGAAAGAAATGTTAAGCAAATGAGTTGGATGAGAATTTTGAGCGTAAACGGCAGCAAATTGGTGGGATTTATAGCGAGCTAAAATTGGCTCCAAAGCCAAAATACAATATCGAGCAGAAAAAAATTGCTTTTTGAAAATATCATTTCTACATTTCGCCATTTAACGAAATGAAAACATCATGCGCCATTTGATCAAAGTTTTCAAAGCATTATCAGACGGCAACAGGCTCCGCATCCTGAAGATGCTGGAGGTTCGACCTTTGTGTGTCTGCGAGATCACCGAGGTTTTGCAACTCGCCCCGTCGACCGTCTCGAAACACCTGGCGCTGCTGCGCGATGCCGGCCTGATTCTCGATGAGAAGATTGGGAAGTGGGTCAATTTTTCAACAAACGATGCCCCCAATCAGTCATACGTCAGTCAATTGCTGCCGCTACTGCAACAATGGCTGCCGGATGATCCACAGATTCAGCGCGATCGCGAAAAAGTCCTGGCTGTTGACCGCGACCAGCTTTGTAAATCTTGAAAAGTAATAATCGGTTGTGCGAGTTGTTTTTGCGATGATCGTTTTTTGCAACCTGTTGTTTTTGTATAGTGTTAGTAACCTTGTCATTCAGGAGGAATCTATTCGGCATCGTGAGGAAACTTCGCTAGATTCCGCGGAAACGTCAAAATAGATGCCTCCGGCATGACAATTTGAGCCATTTTGTGCTCATCAACGGCTTATTTAATTCACACAAAGGATTTCTTTAGCATTTTGCACATGTCCGATAATTGGTTCTATTTCCGAGCATCCGGAATGAATACAAACCTGCTTTTAGCTATTGGCTTTGTTGCCAAGAGCCAAAGGCAAAAAGCCAATAGCGCTGACGGGATTCTGAAACGTTACAGAAGTTCGATCAGACAAAATTTTTGAAAATCGTTATAACTCAACTGAAATCGGAGAAATATATTTTGACAAGCATTTTAATTTTATGTACCGGCAATTCCTGTCGCAGCCAAATGGCGGAAGGTTTTTTGAAATCGTTCGATGCCTCGCTTGAAGTGTATTCTGCCGGCACCAACCCGGCAACACAGGTACACCCCAAGGCCGTCCAGGTGATGCAGGAACTCAGCATCGATTTGAGTCACCATCGCCCCAAATCGGTCGACACCTTTTTGTCGCGTACCTTTGATTACGTGATGACAGTTTGCGGCCACGCGAAAGAAACCTGCCCGGTTTTCATGGGTGAAGTCAGGCACAACCTTCACATAGGCTTCGACGATCCAGCGGAAGCGACCGGGACAGAAGACGAGATTCTATCCGAATTTCGCCGCATCCGTGATGAAATAAAAAGAGATTTCTTTGCATTCTACCTTGAAAAATTAAAGGGGTAATCATGGAAATTCATTCAGTTGGCTTTGTTGGTGGGGGACGCATTGTAAGGATTCTTCTCGCCGCGTTACAACGAAAAAACCACATCCCCCGGAAAATCGTCGTGAGTGATTCAAAGGCCGAAGTGTTGCACACTCTGCAGAAATCCATCGGGAACGCGACAATCACGCTGGAATCAGATAATGCAAGGGCCGCGGAACAAGATATTGTTTTTATAGCTGTCCATCCTCCGGCCATGCGCGACGTCCTGTCTGAGATAGCGCCGCATTTGCAAAAGAACGCTGTCGTCATATCTTTGGCGCCCAAATTTCGCATTGCTGCGGTCTCAGGATTGCTGAATGGCCACCGAAAAATCGTCCGGATGATTCCAAATGCAGCCACACTGCTCAATAGCGGCTTCAATCCAGTCTCATTTTCATCGACTTTTTCAGATTTGGAAAAACAAAACTTCCTCAAATGGTTCGGTTTGTTCGGCCAATCGCCGATTGTGGATGAAGGCAAGCTTGAAGCGTATGCAATCATGACAGCCATGGGCCCTACTTATTTTTGGTTTCAGTTCAGTGAACTGCACGCTTTGTCCGGCTCCTTTGGACTATCCTCTGAAGAAACAACCCTTGGGATCAAAGAAATGGTTCGCGGCAGCCTGGAGGTTTTGTACGATTCGGGACTAAGCTACCAGGAAGTGACTGACCTCATTCCAGTCAAGCCGATCGGTGAACATGAAGATCAAATACGAGAATTCTACCGCTCGAAGTTGAGCGGGCTCTACGACAAGCTGGCTAAATAAGCAATATGATTAAAGAAGCCTGGGCCAGGTCGTGCAAATCATGGTAATGATGACATCCATTATTCTTTACGGATGATCTATACGCTCATGCCAGCAGAACCGGAAGCATTATCACCATCAATCATCGAAGGCCAACCATTTTATTAAGGAACATTTATGGAGTCGATTACAAAAAAGCTGTCTTTCTTCGACCGCTATTTAACCTTATGGATTTTCCTGGCGATGCTTGCGGGCGTCGGTTCCGGCTTTTTCGTGCCTGAAATTGCCGGATTTTGGGATCAGTTCACATCCGGTACAACAAACATCCCCATCGCTGTCGGCTTGATTTTGATGATGTACCCGCCACTGGCAAAGGTTCGCTACGAGGAATTGCCGAAAGCCTTTAGAAACCTCAAACTGCTGCTGCTCTCGCTGGCGCAAAACTGGATTTTCGGGCCCTTGATCATGTTTATCCTGGCTATCTTGTTTTTGCCAGATAAGCCGGATTTAATGGTTGGGGTCATTTTGGTCGGATTGGCGCGTTGCATCGCTATGGTGCTGGTGTGGAACGATCTCGCCAAAGGGGACGCCGACTACGCCGCCGGGCTTGTGGCGCTCAATGCGCTGTTTCAAGTCTTTTTCTATTCGATCTATGCCTATTTTTTCATCACCTATCTGCCACCTTTATTCGGCCTGAGCGGGGCCTTGGTCGATATTGCCATCAGTGAAATTGCCAAAACTGTGTTGATTTATCTCGGCATCCCGTTTTTTGCCGGCTTGCTCACACGTTTGATTTTTATTCAGTTGAAAGATAAAAATTGGTATCACACCAACTTCATTCCAAAAATCGCCATGCTGACGCCTATTGCCTTGCTGTTCACCGTGTTCGTAATGTTTTCTCTGAAAGGCGAAGTGATCGTCGAGTTGCCGCTGGAAGTGCTGCGCGTGGCCATACCATACACAATTTATTTTGCAGCCATGTTTTTTGTGACCTTTTTCCTGGCCAGAAAAATGGGTGGAAGTTATGAAAAAACAACAACCGTGTCCTTTACCGCAGCCAGCAACGATTTTGAGCTGGCAATTGCGGTCGCCATCGCCATATTTGGCCTGAATTCGCAAGTCGCGCTGGCAACTGTTATCGGGCCATTGGTGGAAGTACCCGTGCTGGTTGCCCTGGTCTCCGTAGCACTGCGATTTAAGAAGCGCTATTTTACCAAGAAGAGCAGCACCGAATACGCCGGCGCCTAAGACAGGAAGCCATTGAAGGATCAATCTTTCGAGCTCGGTGTCATCCTGTATTTACTGCGCAGGTTGTAACACCAGCCTGATTCGTCGTCTACATGGGCATATCTGGCCAAAAGTGTGCAAATGAAGCGTGCTGCAGGTATTTTTTTAAAGGTTTAATCATTTCTTCATTGTTTCTTAAAACTGCAATTCTATTATTGATTGAATTTTTAACCTACATTTAATCTATGTTGTGTTCTTGACCAAGCAGCAACTGCACTGACGGCAATCGCACACTTGCTGCTGAAAGCAAAGCATCGCCATTGGCGATTGTCTACACATCCACCTTCAAAACGAGCTTTTGACTCTATGAAAAAACGCATTTTAATTGTCGACGATGAGCAGGATATACTTGATCTGCTGCAACACAATCTCGAGACCGAAGGGTATGAAATCGTCACTGCCCTCAATGGCGATTCAGCTTTGGAGTTGGTCGAAAGCCAGCCTCTCGACCTGGTCATTCTCGACATTATGTTGCCCGGCAAAGACGGCTGGGAAGTCCTGAGGGAAATTCGCCGGCGCCCTGAAGGCCAGTACCTGCCAGTCATTTTTCTCACCGCCAAAGACAGCGAAGTCGACGAGGTGGTCGGGCTGGAGTTGGGCGCGGATGACTATATTATCAAGCCCATCAGCATTCGCAAATTGCAAGCGCGTGTCAAAACCGTGCTGCGCAAAACGGCCAAACAGCAGGACGAGCCATCAGGCAAAATCCACTTCGGACATTTTGAAATTGATCCATCGAGTTATATTGTCAAAGTTCAGGGCAGTACCGTCAATCTGACCAAAAAAGAATTCGAGATTCTTGCCTATCTGGCAAAACGGCCAGGACGCGTTATCACCCGAGACATTTTGCTGAACGAAATCTGGGGCGACGATGTGGTCGTGATCGACCGCACCATCGATGTGCATATCCGCAAGATTCGCGAAAAGCTCGGCGAAGAATACCAGAATCTGATCGAAACGATTAAGGGCGTTGGCTACCGTTTCAAGGTGGAAGACTAACAACAGCCCAGGTTGCAGCCAATCAAATAAAAAAGCTCAACCAATGGCTTCCCCTATCTGCAAGAGTCCAGCTGAAAACAGCCAATAGCACTGTACGGAATTTTCCATGCAAAACCGGCACTACGCGATCCTATTCCATGCAATCGGGCAAAAAGGCTTCTTCCCGGATAAAAACAAATGGTCTTGCGATAAGAATCCAGGCGTGCAGCCTCGCATTCAAATCACCGTCTTAGCCCGGATCGTATTTAACTGACAAGCTATGCTATTATCTCTGCGCCAAAAAATCATCTCCGTCAATCTTACCCTTCTGCTAATTGTCACCATTGCAGCAGGCCTGATTACCACCTTCGAAGTCCAAAACTTTTTCGAAGAACGCGTTTTTGAGCAGCTCAAAACCCACATGAGCGAAACTGAATTTTTTATCTCTACCCTCAATCTATCCGATGACATCACAGAGAGCGAATACAAATCTCTCATCGCCTTTGCCGATGCGGCATCGATCCGGCTCACATTGATAGACTCGCTTGGGGTGGTCATTTTCGATTCATGGGTCAAAAAAGATTCGCTGCGCTACCTCGAAAATCATCTCACGCGCCCGGAAGTGCAAATGGCCTTGCATCATCAGTATGGCACCAATGAGCGGTTGAGCGCCACAACCGGTGTTCGCTTGCTTTATGCTGCCCGCGCTGTCACACCAAAAGCGTTCGAAAATGCCGGTAACCTGGCGCAATCCAAATTTATTCGTGCGGCCATTCCGATTATCGCCATCGAAGAAGTGCTGTCTGAAATTCGCTGGACTGTTTTTGTCGGCGGCGCCTTTGCACTGCTGATCATCGCCATCGTGAGCCTGTTGTTATCGAAGCGGCTGACCGATCCGATCCGGAAACTGGCCCGCGTCGCTGAAGAGGTTAAAAAAGGCAATCTCGATGCCCACTTTGAACACGGTTCCGACAGTGATATCAACAATTTAGCCGAGCTTCTCGATGAGATGGTCACCAAGCTGCGTGAAGATGTCAATCAGATGCAGAAGCTCCAAACCATGCGCAGCCAGTTTTTAGGTAATGTTTCGCATGAGTTACGCACACCAATTTTTGCGCTGCAGGGCTATTTGGAAACATTCCTGCACAGCACTGATCTCGATATCGATAAACAGCGCACTTTTGTGGAAAAAGCCTTTCAGAATTCTGTGCGGCTCAATAATTTGCTCACAGATCTGATCGATATTTCGCGTATCGAGTCCGGCGAAATGAAGATGAGCTTTCGCAAAATCATGGTACACGATTGGCTCGAAAAGATCGTATCGGAGTATTCGGTTAAGGATCACAAAAAAGGCGTTACCGTCCACTTTGCCAATAGAGATGATAAAATCGAGTGCTATGTGATGGGCGATAAAGAGCGCCTGAGCCAGGTTGTGCTCAATCTGGTTCAAAATGCGATCAATTATAATAAAGAATATGGCACTGTGACGGTAGGCTATGATGTGCTTGAGGACGATGTGCGGATTTTTGTATCGGATACCGGACCGGGCATCGGCGATGAGCACCTTACGCGTATTTTTGAACGCTTTTATCGTGTCGACAAGGAGCGTTCGCGTATGGTTGGCGGTACCGGTTTGGGGCTTGCCATTGTGAAACATATCTGCGAGGCGCACAGAACCCGAGTCAAAGTGGAAAGCAAGCTCGGCATCGGCACGACCTTCAGCTTTTTGATGAAGAAGAAGTGATGGCGGGGGTAAAAACGTGTTCAATTCATGGATAGCCGGGTGTTAACAACCAACGTCGTCTCCGCGTTTCCACATTTCAACCGTACGCTCGATGAATTCATCGATACGTGTGCCGGAAATCGACACTGATTTTTTGAAGCGAATGCAGCCTTTGCCAACATCAACGCCCGCCAGCATGATCCCTTCCGGATCAACTTTCTTGGCATCACCGACATACAGGCTGACGTAATTCTTTTGTACATTCAAATAAAAGAGCGGGCCCCGGCTATCGCTGTAGCTCAACATTTTGTAGCTGATGTCTTCGGCAAAATTAGGCGCTTTCGATTTGATGATTTCCCGCAGCTTTTCAAGTTTTTCCCGCCGCCAATCATTTTCCAGCATTGCGAGGTATTCCAACGGGGATTTGGCTTCGTATTGCATGGTTTTTGCCTCAAAAGTGAAGTGTCCTGCTATAAATCATCCAGCACTTACAACTCCCCAGAAATCGCAATCGAAAAATTGCGCAGCTCACCCAAATTCTGCTCGATCACTGTGTAATTGTAATTGACAGCATTGTTGACCTGAAACAGAAAGCTGTAACGCTTCCATTGGTAGCGCGCGCGCAAATCGAGCACTTTCAGTGGCACCCGCTCGTCGCGCGGGAAAAACGACACCCGCTCAAAGCGCGAGGTGTAGCGGTATTCTGCTTCAAATGTCAAATTTCCGAATTTCACAAACGGCGAAACGTAGGCGCTAAACCGCGGACGATAGGGTAGCGGTGTGTCGACATCGAGATCGAACAGCCGATCGCTTTCCAGGCTGCGCGAGCGCATCCAGGTGGCGTTGCCCTGCACACCCAGCCGATTGTTGAAAAGCTGCATTTTTGCTTCAGTCTCGATGCCTTCGATTCGGGCACGCGGATAATTGCGAAACTGCAATTCAATGGTAAGATCGCTGATTTGGGCAATTTCGATCAAATCGGTATAGCTGTTTGAAAAAGCAGTCACTTCCGCTGACAGGAACTCGCCGATGCGTTGGCGGATGCCGATATCGAACAGCGTGGAACGCTCCGGCAAAAGTGTCGGATTGTTGACGAGTTGCACATTGTCGCTTGGATCGGTCACACTGAAGCGCTCAGCAATGGTTGGCGCGCGGAAGCCGCGTCCCAGCGAGCTGTGAATGATAGTCCCTTCGAACGGCTTGAAGCTCAATCCCACTTTCGGGCTGAACTGCGTTTCTGCCGAGTCCCCGACCAAATAATAGGCTTCGTAACGCACACCTGCGCTGAGCTGCAACTGCTCATTAACCTTCCATTTTTCCTGGAGGTATGGCGAAACCGCGGAACCGCGATGCTCACCGAAATAGCTTGATTCGGCCAAATCGCGCTTGGCGTCGATGCCAAAAGTCAGTGTATGCCGGTCGTTCGGCAACCAACTGCCCTGCATCTCCCCGGAAAAACCGAGCGCGGGCTTGAAATCTCGCGTCAGGTTGAACGGCAAGCCGATCAGTTGCGAATTGAACGAAAGCCGGGACTTGAGCGCGAAACGAGTGGAGTAGAGTTTATTATAGGTCGCTGAAATGAAAAAGCCATCGACATCGATACGATCCTGAAAATTGGTGTTCAATGCATGATTCTGATCCTGCCACTGCAAAAAGAAGCCACGTTCATCACGGCTGTACGCAGCAAAAATCGCGAGATTGGAGCCATCATCAAAACGGATGACCGGCCTGGCGGTAAAGTACCAGCGGCTAAAATCGCCATTTTGGCGATCGCCGGTGGAATAATGGCGTGATGCGCTGAGGCGCAATCCAACCCGCCCGATGGTGCCGCTGTAGCTCATATCACTGCGATAAAAGTAGAGGTTCTCGTCTGTCCATTTCCACTCCGGCACAGAAGGATTAGAGTAAACTCCCGCACTGTGGCGAAATTTAAAGACCGGCGCTTCGGTCGGCCGCATGGTAATAATATTGACCACGCCACTGGTACCGCCAGAGCCATATAAAACCGAGCCTGCGCCTTTCAGCACTTCAACGCGCTCTACCTCCGTAACCGGCAGCAGATCCCAGTTGGCGCGCCCGAGATCACTGGTGAGCACGGGCACGTCGTCGATCATCATCAACACACGGCTGCCACCAACGCCGAGCAGACTGTAGCCGGTGCCGCCGCGAATGCTGATATTTTCTCCGACGCGTTGCACGGCAGGCAATGCCTCCAATGCTTCATCGAGACGGAATCGATTGCGCTGGCGGATTTCGAGATTGGACAAGACATTCACGCTATTGGCAGCTTCACTTAGCTCCTCGGATTGCCGTGAGCCTGTGATCACCACCTGATCGAACAGGATGGCGGAAGGCGAGAGCGCAAAATTGATGTGCGTGCTCTCGTCTTGCAACACCTCAACTTCCACCCGCTCAGCCCGATAGCCAATAAACGAGACCTTCAACAGCTGCTTGCCGACGGGCACGCGCGGCAGTTGAAACCGGCCATTCATGTCGGTGCTGGTGCCGATGAGTGTATTGACGACTGTGATATTGGCGCCAACCAGCGGCAAGTCCGTGGTTGCATCCGTGACCGTACCGACCAATGCACCGGTCGGCTTTTCACTGGCAGCCAGCGACCAGACCGCAGCAAAAAGGACGATAATGATTGATATGAAACAAATCGCAAGCGTGCTGCGAAAGTTTATTTGATTTTTCATCTTTGCTCTCTCCAGAGAAGCATAATGTGAGTCGCCCGGAGGCTTCCACCCTGCTTTCATTTATTGTTGAGATGTCGCTATTTGACCATCTCAAAGTCTGCGATAAAATCCAGTCCGCTGAGGACGCTATCCGCGGGCAACGTAAATGCGCGCGGTTTGTCCGGATCCTGCGGATCAGGCAAAAAGCCGAGCAATTGGATCGTTTCGAAACCACCTTTTGCGACCCAAAAAGCGGCCAGGTATTTGTATCCGCCACTTCGCACCGGCAATTGAAATTCATAGGTCGCGCCCGGGGAAATATTGTTGAGCGGTACCGGCAGTGGCAGGCCTCCGAGAATACCCAACAGACTGATAACATTATTTAGATCGGGTATGCCGGTGAATGCGGCCAGCAAAACGGTATCGGTATTCTCCGGCAGCTCGCCCTGAAATGTGACCGTGCCGCTGATTTCGGCATCGAGACGCGCCAGTTCCCATAACGCAAACAAGTCGATATCGGTAGCGATCGGTTCGTTTTCTGTCAACGTGACTGGCTGCAGGCTCGCTGATGCCGGCGGCTCGAAACCGTAAAACCCAAGCAAGCTGGTAAACGCCCAATCTTTGCCGCGCGGCTTCCACAGCACACCAACGGCCGGGTAATCCCCGAGTGGCAGCAAAATTTCATACTTCGCTGTGTCACGATCAAACGGAATCGCTTCACTGAAAAACACATCGGCCAACCCACTTGGTGGGAAATTGGCAACCGCGACAACACGCACTTCATCGATATTATCCGGCCGGGATTCTGTGCCCAGAAAGACCACTTCGCCACTGATACGCGATTTCAGTACATCGAGGCCTTTATCAAATTCGCAGCCAGCCAGCAGAATCAGCAGCAGACTGAGGATGATTTTCCATTTCATTTGAATATGTATCGCTCTCTTTTCATTCATTTTTTCTCTGCCTGAAAACAGGATAAAAATACGCAAGAATTTGCACTGTTTTCTTTGCAATCGCAAGCATTAAATTGCAGCGTTTATCACACAACAAAGTACTTGCATTCGTAAGATTTTTCGTTATTTTAACATTTCAATTACAAACAGTACCCAGGCATTTAAAACAAGTTTCAACAAACTTACCTTATTGATTAAACGAAAGATATGATTGTTGAATTTAGCGATATCATCGCAGCCCAAAAGCGCATTGCCGGGGTGGTGCGCCACACACCATTGTTGTCACCGATTCACGAAGCACCGCCATCGCAAGCCCGGTTCTATTATAAATGTGAACATCTACAACGCGGCGGCGCATTTAAAATGCGCGGCGCTTACAATAAAATCACATCCATCAGCGAAGAGCGCAGACGCTATGGTGTCGTGGCTTTTTCAAGTGGCAATCATGCCCGGGCTGTGGCGACTGCCGCGAGCCTGCTCGGCATTCACGCAAAAATCGTGATGCCGCAGGATGCCCCGCAAAACAAAATCGCGGCCACCCGCGAAGTGGGCGCCGAGATTATCTTGTACGATCGCTATAAAGAGGACCGCGCAGCCATTGCCCAGGAAATCTGCGATCGCGAGAACCGGACGCTGGTGCCGCCTTTCGATGATCCCTACATTATCGCTGGACAGGGCACGATTGGTCTGGAGATCGACGAGCAGGCCGATCACCTCGATTTTTTGGTTGCGCCAGTCGGCGGAGGAGGTTTGATGGCCGGTACGGCAGTAGCTTTAGTCGAGAAGCGGCCTAACCTGAAATTCATTGCTGCTGAGGCCGCCAGCGCGAACGACACCTACCTGTCCATGAAAAAGGGCGAGCGCGTTGAAATTCCGGTGCCACAAACCTTAGCCGATGGCATGCAGGTCACCAGTCCCGGAATATTGACTTTCGAAATCATGAAGGACCTGCTGCAGGAAGTTGTGCTGGTTTCGGAACAGGAGATTGTCGATAGCCTGTATCAAATCGCCAGCACGATCCGGCAGGTCATTGAACCAACTTCCGCTGTGGCGGTTGCGGCTGCCAAAAAAATTGCAGCAGCCAATCCTGGCGCGCACATCGCCGTCATTTTGAGTGGTGGCAACATCGATCTGCAAAAATACCATTCGCTGGTCGCCTCGCGGCTCGATTAACTGCGAGTAAAACAGGTACCAACATGAAACGACCCATTTACCAAGTCGATGCTTTTGCAAGCCGGGTTTTCAGTGGCAATCCTGCTGCAGTTTGCCCGCTCGAAGCTTGGCTCGATGATGCTGTGCTGCAATCGATTGCCCTCGAAAACAATTTGTCGGAAACAGCATTTTTTGTGCCCGGCGAAGGTGGCTTTCACCTGCGCTGGTTTACGCCGGTCGACGAGGTCGATTTGTGTGGCCATGCAACGCTTGCGAGCGCATTTGTGATTTTCAATGTACTTAAGTACGATCAACCATCCGTAGCCTTTTCAAGCCGCAGCGGCAAGCTGACTGTTACCCAACATGACGGACTTTTGACAATGAATTTCCCGTCCAAACCGCCGCAGCCATGTGATGGAAGCGAAGCAATTGCAGAGGGACTCGGAAAAAGGCCAGAAGCCGTCCTCAGCGATGGGGATGATTTTCTTGCAGTTTTCCTTTTTGAGCGCGATATTCTCGACATTCAGCCGGACATGGGCAAGTTGAAAAAATTGGCTGGGCGTGGCGTGATCATAACAGCGCCGGGCAACAATGCCGACTTTGTGTCGCGCTTTTTTGCTCCCAAACTGGGCGTGGATGAAGACCCGGTCACTGGCTCAACACATTGTTTGTTAACACCTTACTGGGCAGGAAAATTGGACCGTTCCCGCTTAAAAGCGCAGCAGCTTTCAAAGCGCGGTGGCGAGCTCATTTGTGAACTGCAAGGTGACCGTGTTTCGATTTCGGGAGGCGCGGTGCTTTATCTCGAAGGTCAAATTACTATTTAAACGATAGCAAAATTTGAAAATGTCTGCCAAGCTTTTAGAAAATAAAGTTGCCGTGATTACCGGCGCATCGAGCGGGATCGGCATGGCAACGGCCCGGCTCTTTGTTGAAAATGGCGCACGCGTTGTGGTGGTGGCCCGGCGCGAAAAACCACTCGTTCAACTGGTCGAGTCACTGCAGCAGGCCGGCGGTGAGGCCTTGGCACTGCCCGCTGATGTCACGCAATTGGATGCATGCAAACAAACCATCGAACAGACAATTTCTGCATTCGGCCAACTCGACATGTTGATCAATGCAGCCGGCATCATTGCCAACGGCACCATTGAAACGACCGAGCCTGCAGCCTGGCACCAGATGATGGATATCAATCTTAACAGCGTGTTTCAGTTGACGCAACTTGCTGTTCCGCACCTTGCCCGCACGAAAGGTACCATCGTCAATGTCTCGAGCGTGACCGGCTTGCGGGCCTTTCCAAATGTGTTAGCGTACTGCGTCAGCAAAGCCGGGCTTGACCAAATGACACGTTGTATCGCACTGGAACTGGCGCCAAAAGGTATTCGAGTGAATGCCATCAATCCCGGCGTGGTCGTCACCAATTTGCACAAAACCAGCGGCATGGACGAGACAAAATATCAGGCGTTTTTGGAGCATAGCAAAACAACACATCCGCTGGGACGCGTCGGCAATGCGGATGAAATTGCGGAATCGATTTTATTTCTCGCTTCGGAAAAATCCGGTTGGATCACCGGCGAAACGCTCAGCATCGATGGCGGCCGCCATTTAACGTGCGCCCGCTGAATCCCGATGCAAGCGATTTGGAAATCAGCAGGATTTACATTCAGCAAATTATTTTCAGGAAATTATGCGCTATAATCATATCAAAATATTTATAATCGTTTTTGTTGGCCTGGCCGTAATCTTGGGCTTTTCCTACTTTAAATCATCAGAAGTCAAATCTGGGCTGAACGCACCGCATCCTGCGATTGCCAGCGCAGAAACGATCACACATCCGGAAAATGCGCATGAAAACAGCCTATCTGAGCCAGAGTTCGAGTTCGAGTCCGTACGAGTGCGATTTGGCTCCACACTCGCTGGCGTACTCGATCAGAGTCGTGCTTCCAACAGCGAAGCCAATGCCATAATCTCGGCAATGCGCACGGTCTACAATCCACGCAAAATCAAAGCTGGCGATGTTATCCGCATTGCCAAAGATGAAAAGGCGCGCATCGCGGAACTGCATTACAAACCGGCAACCGAACTCACTATCATCATCAAGCGAGATCTGAACGATCAGTTTATCGCGGTTGTCGATTCTTTGCCGGTCGTTACGGATACGGGCTACATTTTCGGTTCGCTCGAAACAACGGTCTATGATGCCGTGCTCGAACAGGGCGAATCGCCCGAGCTGATCGCCGCATTTACCAATGTCTTCCAGTGGGATATCGATTTCTTTACAGAGCCACGCGTTGGCGATCAATTCGCGATGATTTTCGAGAAACAATTTGTTACAGATGAAAATACCGGTCGCCGCAGCTTTTTACGTTATGGCAAGATTCTCGCCGGTGCCTATTTAAAGCAGGACTCTTCCTACATTGCCTTCAACTTTCCGGATGAGAAAGGTTACTCGCGTTTTTATGATGCGCAGGGCAACAGCTTCCAAAAAACCTTTCTGAAATCACCGCTCAATTATAGCCGCATCGCATCTTATTTTTCGCGTGGCCGCATGCATCCGATTCTCAAAATTGTTCGCCCCCATACCGGAGTGGACTATTCCGCCGCACGTGGCACACCGATCGTCGCGTCAGCTGACGGGCGCATCATCCACATTGGCTGGCTGGGCGGCTATGGCAAGTGCATCAAAATTTCCCACAAAAACGGCACATTTGTTACGCTTTATGGGCATTTATCACGTTTTGCAGCAGGATTGAAGGTCGGTAGCCATATTGTACAAAACCAATTGATTGGCTATGTTGGCTCTACAGGTCTGGCAACCGGCCCACATTTGCATTACACGATGTACCGAAACGGCAAAGCCATCGATCCGCTCAAGCTCCGGCCCTCATCCGGCAAACAAATCGAAGCCGAAAAGATGGCTGCTTTTTCCACCCGGCGCGATGCACTGCTGCAGCAAATCGGACTTCTCGACCACGAAGATTTTAGCTTTTCACAACAAATCGCCGCAATCGCACGATAGCACAGCCGCACCCCGGCGCCTGGCAACGAAACTATGCGCAAAAACTCAACGATACGACAGCTCGGCTCCAGATTCTTCGCCAGCCTGCAACCGGAAAAATTCATCTGGAAAACGATGGATCGCCGAGAGCTGCGCTGGCTTGCCCTGGCTGTTGGGCTCGCCTTTGCCGCCTTTGGCCCGCTGATCACCCTCATGCCTGCCGACCTGTCCTCATTCACATGGCCGAGCTTTATCACCATCACGCTGTCTTCAGGCTTGCTGGCAGGTGGCATTTTGCTTTATGGCTACAAAACACGCAACATTATTTTGATCACCGTGCTGTTCACTGCTGCCATCGTCATATCCGGCCTTGCCATGAAGCCAAAATCAAGCCCACGCTCCCAACAAGCTGGCTCGGAACAGGCAACGCTGCAGTCGGCATCTACCACAGGAAGTCCGTCCGGCGCGCCCCGAAAAGCGATTGGCCTCATCGGCTTGTTTTGCATCGCAGCGAGCTACGGTGTGTTTTTGCAGGTGGTGAGCAAGGGCTTGCGAGCGAAGGGTGCGCTGGAAGCTGAAATCAGTATCGCACAATCCATTCAAAAATCACTGCTCCCTGCAGGCACGGTACAAACGGACTGGTGCCAGATCGCCGGCATGACGATTCCGGCCGCCGATGTGGGTGGTGATTATTTTGACATCATTCAGCTCGATGAACATAAAATTTTGGTCGCCATTGGCGATGTTTCCGGGCACGGCGTCGGAGCCGGCATTCTCTCAGCAATGGCCAAAAGCGCGCTCTACAGCCAATTGGAAAGCCACAAATCCATCGTTGAAGCGATGGATATCATCAATAAAACCATCTATGCTGTCACCGATCGCAAAACTTTCATGACATTTTGCCTGCTGCTTTTGGATCACCGTGCTCGGACGGCCAAGCTGGTGTCGGCCGGGCATCCACCTGTGCTGTACAAAGCTTCCGATTCAGCGGCGATAAAAGAATTGCGCACGCCGAACCTTGGCGTCGGCATGCGGCGCGAGACACAATTCCGACACATTGAAGAGCCATTGCAAGCAGGCAGCAGTTTTTTTCTGTACACAGACGGTATTTTTGAAGCATCCAGTCCAAACGGCGAGGAGTTTGGCGAAGCCCGTCTACAAGAATTTTTCAGAACAGAAAATGCACCGACCGCCGAGCACTTTTGCCAGGATGCTATCGAATTGATTCGAAACTTTACTTCGGAGTCGAGCATGCAGGATGACACCACACTGGTTGGTGTCCGAATCACAGCATAAAAAAGCCCCGCATCCAACGGGGCTTTGTGCACTGCAATTGATTCGCCTTGCAAACATCCTGTTTTCTATCCTTCGGGCACACCACATCCTGCCTGATGGTCCGATCGATTTGCCAGCCTGGCAATCAGGCTTTTTTCCAGTGCCCATCTATGTAAAACCATCCCTGGCGGTTCTTTTCCCAATGTCCCGGCACATAAATCATGCCTTTGCGCGGGGCAAGCCAGCGGCCATCTGCCCAAATATATTTCTTCCCGTTCCATTTCCAGTGACCGGCAACCCAAATGGCATCTCGATGCATTTTCTTCGATTTAACGACATGCACAGCTTTGGGCTTGGGTGGTGCAATATGCACATACACGCGCTTGCCATGTTGAGCTTGCACAGATGTCAGCATGGCCAACAGCAAACCGGTGGTAAGTAGAATTTTTGCTCTTTTCATCGTTCCATCTCCTTGTTTGGATTCCAGATGACTTGTTCATCAACTCTGCGCCTTCAAATACAACTGGCATGCCAAATTCTCTCCCACAGAATATGCACATTGTTTATTAAGGAGTTACATAAATGATGCGGGAGCTCCTGCCGCGAAGTGTCCCAAAGGGTACACTTCACGCGTACCTTAACGATCAAGAATACGCTAGAGTTCGACTGTGGCTATTTCAAATTCAGGTCGTTGTGGTAGGAATGAGGCGGCGGAACCCGACAAGGCTCAAGCGGTAATTTTCAAATGTCCAGTGCGGGCGACAGGTCAGATTGCAGATGCGCAATATCGCCCCACGTCACCACCTGCCAGTGTGTCTGATAGTACCGGAAAACATTCAGGCTGGTGTTGTGGTTGCTGAAGCGGCGGGGATAGATTGGTGGAATTTGTAAAACATGTCGGAACAGCGCCATGATCGGCCCGCCATGCGTGACCACGGCTATACGCTCGCCCAAATGTCTTTGAGCAATCGCTTCAAAAGCGTTGATCACACGCGCTTGCATTTCCTTGCTGCTTTCCCCTTCCGGGATGCAGTAATCGGGATCGTGCTGCATAAACCGGTCAAAATCATGCGGATATTTCATTTTAATCTCATCCAAAGTGTGATCAGCAAAAATTCCGACGTTTCTCTCTCGCAAATGCGGATCCGGAAAAATCTCAAGACCCGTTGCAGCTGCGACCGGTTGTGCGGTCTGCAGCGTGCGCTGCAAATCGCTGCTGTAAAGGGCAGTGATTTTTTTAGGATGAAAGCGTTGTGCCAGTTCTGCAGCCTGCACGTGTCCGCGCGCGCTCAAATCCGTATCGAGATGTCCCTGAAATCGCCCGTTGGCGTTATGGTTTGTTTCAGCGTGGCGGATGAGAATCAGTTCAGCCTTCTCATTATTTTTCATAACTAATAAAATTTTCTCTAATTAAAATTTGCAATTACCTGATGAATGCTTTATACTATAACAATTCGCGTACGATTTTCACTTCCCAGCGCAGCGCGGCAAATGATTAGGTCTGCAGCACAGATCATTCGCTGGCACAGCTTGCCGGATCGCATTACGTCATTTCCCCTGCGTGATGACCCAAACCAGGAGGATGTCCAATGCAAACTGTTGCACATATTTTAGATGCAAAAAAATCGTCCGCCATCTATTTTGTTTCTCCGGATGACACAGTTTATACTGCTATCGAAATGATGGCCCAAAAATCCATCGGCGCACTGGTCGTTTTGGAGCGGGGAAAACTGGTCGGGATTCTCTCCGAGCGTGATTATGCCCGAAAAGTTATCCTGAAAAACAGGTCATCCAAAGCAACACCGGTGCGCGAAATCATGACCAGCAAAGTGATCACCATTCACCCGGAACAGAGAATCGAAGACTGCATGGCCATCATGACGGAAAAGAAGATCCGCCACTTACCGGTGAAATCCGAAGGCGAACTTGTCGGAATCATCTCCATCGGAGACGTGATCCGCAGCATCATTTCCGAGCACGAATACACTATTCAACAACTGGAAAGCTATATTAGTTGGGGATGATTCTGTACTTGCGATGGGGGTCAAAGAAGCAGAAGCAAGGCCTATATTATTTTTTCACCCACATACCGGCGCGCCCAGCGATCTGCATGCAAAACCGATTCATAGGTCACGTCGCGATGATTGCTGTGTTTTTCAAGAGCGTCTTCGACGAAAGCAGGGATCTGGTCAAACCGGATTTTTTTCCCTAAAAATGCATACACCGCCTCTTCGTTTGCTGCATTGAGCACGGCCGGCGCTGTACCCGCTTCGCGCAAGGAATGGTATGCCAGATTAAGCGCTTTGAACTTATCCGTCTGCGGCGCCATGAAGGTCAATTCGCTGAATTGCATAAAATCCATTCGTGGCAGATCGTTGGCGATTCGTTCAGGATAGCTGAGCGCGTACTGAATTGGTACGCGCATATCCGGCAGACCAAGCTGCGCTTTGATCGAGCCGTCTCGAAATTCGATCATCGAATGAATGATGGATTGTGGGTGAATCAGCACCGAAATATCCTCCAAATCGACATCGAAAAGCCAAAAAGCCTCAATCACTTCCAGGCCTTTGTTCATCAGCGTCGCGGAATCGATGGTGATCTTCTGCCCCATCGCCCAGTTTGGATGCCGCAAGGCTTGCTCAACTGTGACATTTTTAAATTCGCTGGCAGGCAGTTCTCGAAAAGGCCCGCCGGAAGCTGTGAGAATCAGCCGTTCGATGCTGCAAGGATCTTCGCCGACCAGGCACTGCCACAGGGCACTATGCTCACTGTCAATGGGAAAAAGCTGGACATTTTTTTGGCGGGAAAGGCGCGTCACCAGATCGCCAGCGGTGACCAGCGTTTCTTTATTGGCGATGGCGACGTTTTTGTTTTGTCCAATCGCGGAAAGAGTGGGTTGCAAGCCTGCCGCGCCGACAACGGCATTCACCAACAAATCATAATCGCTTTGGCCGGCTAACTCGGCAAGCGCTTCCACACCCGACTCAATTTTCACCCCAATACGTTTAAATTTTGTCTGCCAGGCTGCTTCGACCGTTGTCCCGGAAAGCACAGCAATCTCCGGACGAAATTGCTGTGCCAGCGCAAATAAATCTTCAATGTTCCGATGCGCAGATACGTATCTGATCGAAAATTTTTCCGGGAAGCGGTTGACAATATCGACGCAACTTTTGCCGATTGAACCTGTTGCGCCAAGCAGACAAAGTTTTTTCATACTAACGGATGGAGACGGATGCTCCGAGAGTAAAGCTGTTAAAAGTACCAAAATTATATTCACCGTTCACCTTCACGAACGGAAAGACGGTTGCACCAAAGCCGACTGTGCCATGCGAATTGGTCGCATTGTAATCGCCATTAAAGTCGGCCGGCAGTCCAGCAAAATCGACAGTCAGGTATGTTTTATCGACTCCGCCACCGCCGTAAACGGTAAAAATCAGAAAATCTTTGCTGGCAAAGGCTTTCAGACTGGCGATTTTAACGGTACCAAAATCAAATTCGTCTGGTACCATCAGCGCCTGGTAGGCTCCGATGATGGTGACTTTGGGGATCAAGCCGGTTTGCACCAATCCATATTTGAGACCACCACCAAGCAAGGTTACACCACCACGCAGTGGATCGTCACCAAGCGGGTAATGAAAAAGCCGTGCCATTACCTCTAAATTTCCGAAAAGACCGACACTGGCGGTCAGGAATGGAAAAGCCAGCAGATTTTCATTTTTAAACGGCGACGTGAGTGCACCACTCTGATCAGGTACCAACCCTGCAATGCCGCTATACTCATCCGGGATCATGACACCGACAACTCGCGCGCTAATATCAAAGCCGCCGAAATTGTGCAATTTGGCTGTGTTCACAAAGCCGGCACCACCGATTGTCCCAAAAAACTTCATAATTGGATCCACGACATCAGAGAGATCTGCGGTGTTGTAGATGCTCAAATCGAAATTCTGTGCGCGCGCTTTTGACAGGGATCCATCAAACAGATTAACCGACAACAACATTGCCAGACAAACGAGGAGCAACTTTCTCATTTTCAATTCTCCTTTAAATAGTGGTCTCTGCCTGTTTGCAAAAACAGTCAGACTTAAAAACGACTTCCTGTTCCGTTACTTTGTGAAGAGTGTGCCTCAAATGGCCTGCCTAACCAATAATTCCACGTTGGCTTTTTTTGACAAATTCGATCACCGACTGCACTTCTGGAATGATTTCCGGCTCTTGTGAAATTTGCTCCAAAGCCTGGCTGACATTCAGACCAGAGCGAAAGAGCAGCCGATAGGTGCGCTTCAGTTTGGCAATGACATCCGCTGCGAAATTCCGTCGGCGCAAACCGACTGAATTCAGCCCGGTAAACCGCAGTGGCTCATTCCCTGCCAGAATATACGGCGGCACATCTTTTGAAACACGAAAGCCGCCACCGATAAAAACATGTTGACCAATATGCACAAACTGATGCACGGGCGTCATGCCGCCAAGTATGGCGTAGTCATCGATGCTGACGTGACCGGCCAGGTTGACGGAGTTCGATAAAATCACATGATTGCCAAGCACACAATCATGCGCGACATGTGCATAGGCCATAATCAGGCAATCCGAGCCGACGGTTGTGGTTCCGTGATCGACGGTGCCCCGATTGAGGGTAGCGAATTCGCGGATAGTGGTACGATCACCGATAGAAATCGTGGTCTCTTCGCCCTGAAATTTTAGATCCTGCGGGACAGTACCGACCACAGCGCCGTGTGCAATTTTGCATTTGGAGCCAATTCGGCTACCGGCTGCAACCAATGCGTGCGAGTCGATGACCGTGTCATCACCAATCACAGTGTTTTTTTCAACGATGGCATATGGCCCGATCGTCACATTGCTTCCGAGCTTCGCTTCGGGATCGACTATCGCTGTTTGATGTATATGCGCCATTTTCCTGGATGTGCTTTCCGTTTATCTTTCAACGATCGCAGCAGTCAACTCGCCTTCCGTCACCAGATCGCCGTCGACAAAAGCTTTGCCAATCATACGGCAAATGGTCCTGCGGTAGTTGACCATCTCGAGCTCGAAACGAATTTGGTCACCCGGTCGCACCGGCTTACGAAACTTGACCTTGTCGAGCCCTGTAAAGTAGACCAGCTTATTTTCGGGATTCTCTGTGGTGTTGAGCAACAAAATGCCGCCAACCTGCGCCATCGCTTCCATGATCAACACGCCTGGCATGATCGGATGACCTGGAAAATGGCCGACAAAAAACGGCTCATTGATGGTCACATTTTTTATGCCGACCACGCGTTCGCGTGGCACCATATCGATAATTTTGTCAACCAGCATGAAAGGATAGCGATGTGGCAAGATCTTTAACAGCGCCTGCGTATCGAGGAAGCTGTCGGAACTGCCGGATGTGCCCTTGAAGCGCGTCGAAATTTGCTTTTTTTCATATTCCTTGCGGATCAGCTTGACCAACTCAACATTTGCGGCATGCCCCGACTTCGCTGCGATGATGTGGGCTCGGAGTGGCATACCCAGCAATGCAAGATCGCCAATCAAGTCAAGCGTTTTGTGCCGCACCGGTTCATTCGGAAAACGAATAGACGTTTTGTTGAGATAGCCTTCTGTGCCAAATTCCACATCGCCTTTGTGTCCAAAAAGCTTTTTGAGGTAGTCAACTTCGTTGTCTTCAATTTTGCGGTCGACGATGACCAGGGCATTGTCGAGACTGCCGCCCTTGATCAGGCCTTGTTTGACCAACATTTCAACTTCGCTGAGGAAACAAAAAGTCCTTGCCGGAGCAAACTCTTTTTCGAATTCATCTTCCAGGGAGTACATCGAAGTGTAGTTTTTGCCAAGAGTCGGGTGTTTGTAATCGATCATAAAGGTGAGTCGAAACTCATCGGCCGGGAACGCAACAATATCGATACCGTTTTTTTCGTCAGAATAGGCCAGTGTTTTTTCGAGTACGAAATAATCACGCGGCGAATCCTGCTCTTTCAAGCCGGCAGATTTAAGTGCTTCCACAAACGGAATCGAGCTGCCATCCATGACCGGCGGCTCGTTGGCGTCGAGTTGGATGATAACGTTGTCGATCATCAATCCGGCCAGGGCTGCGAGCACATGCTCGACGGTGTGTACGCGCAATTCGCTGTTGCCTATTGTGGTACCACGGGAGATGTCCACAACGTAAGAGATGTCTGCTTTTATTTTAGGTTGGCCATCCAAATCCATGCGCTGAAACCAGATGCCTGAATTGGGAGGAGCTGGCACAAAAGTGAGCGTTGACGAGTTGCCGGTGTGCAAGCCGATCCCTTTCACACTTACGCTTTTTTGGATGGTTCTTTGTTGGTCGAGCATAGTTTTTCCTTATTCACATCAATCTAAAAATCAGCTATCGCCGGGCTTCAGTTCACCAAGTTTTTGCTCAAGTTTTTTGACACGCTTGAGCAATTCAGGGCCACGCCGGGTGGCTGCTTCCTCCCTTTTTGCCAAATTGTGATCCTTTGCCGGGTAGCCGGAAACGGTGAGGCCAGCTGGAATGGATTTGGTTACGCCAGCCTGCGCACCGAAAATTGCACCATCGCCGATTTCAATATGGCCGACAAAGCCCACCTGGCCTGCGATGATCACGTTTTTGCCAATTTTGGTCGAGCCGGAAATGCCAGTTTGTGCTGCGATAACCGTGTTCTCACCGATTTCAACGTTGTGTGCAACATGAATCAGGTTGTCCAGTTTGGCGCCATGCCGGATACGGGTCTCGCCAAAAGTGGCCCGGTCTATGGCACAATTTGCACCTATTTCAACACGATCTTCAAGCACAACCGCACCAATATGCGGAATCTTGTAGGAAACTTCACCGTCTTTTACGTAACCAAAACCATCGCTGCCGATCACGCTGCCTGACTGGATAATCACCTCATTACCGATTTTAATCTGGTGTGTAACCATAACCCGGCTGCCGATTTGGCATCGTGCGCCCAGGATTGAGCTGCGTCCAATGATGGCATGTTCACCGATGATGGTATCGTCACCAATTCTCGCGCCTTCTTCGACAATTGCGTACGCGGCGACGCTGACATTTTTGCCCAACTCTGCGCTCGGTGCAATCAATGCGGTCGGATGGATTCCTTTCGCGACAGGTTCACCGATCCGGAAAACCTCGCGGGCGATGCGAACAAAGGCCAGGTATGGATTGGCGACTTTAATGAGCGTTTTATTCTCGACGATAGGGGAATCTGGCCGAACAAGCACTGCGGAAGCTGCGGTTTCTGCAAGAAATTGATCATAGCGGGCTTGAACAATGAAAGCCAGGCTTCCGGGATAGGCTTGATCGATCGAAGAGACACCGATAACTTCAAGATTATCATCACCTACGATTTCGCCGCCGACGCGAGCAGCGAGGTCTTTTACGCTATGCCTTACGATTTTTGTACCTCGATTCCATAGATAAAGATAGCTACCAGTCCAGCAATGTGTTTTCTCGAAAAAACATGCAAACCTGGTAAACGTATCCGGCCAGCAAAATGGGGCAGGAATATGGCAAACAAAGAAAGTGCTGCACCCACCCAATTTGAAGCGGATTGCAGCACTTGCCTATATTTCATTGCATTAAATCTGTTTTATTTATCAGAGCCTGCAGCGGCTGCAGAGCCTTCTTTTTCGAGCTCTTGCAGAATGCGTTCTGTCAGGTTCGTCTGACTTTTGCTGACGTAGACGATATTGGCATTGACTGTATCAAAGATATAATCGAAGCCTTCATCTTCTCCGACTTTGTTGATGGCATCCTGCACCCTGTCGATAATAGGCTGCATCAGGCGATTCTGTTCCTTGAAATATTCGCCATTCGCGCCGAGTTTATCCTGCTCGAACTGCCGAAGTTGAAGCGCCATCGTTTGCAATTCCTGCGCCCGCTCAGCCTTGGCTTTATCAGTCAGCATCAGGCTTTTGGCCTCAAAATCTTCTTGTTTTTTCTGAATTTCTTGCTCCATATTTTTCGCTTCCTGTTCCCAGGACTTATAGAGCTCATTCAATTTATCCTGCACATCTTTTGTCTCTTTGAGCTTCGAAATAATAGCCTGGGAATCGACATAGCCGATTTTGACTTCGGCAAATGCCATGGCAGTAAACAGAAAAGGAATCAGAATTCCGACCGAAAACACTGTTTTACACTTTTTCACAAAAACCTCCGGAAAAATGTTATTTCAAAAAAATAAGATATTGACTATTCCTAACTTCAATCAAACCGATATACGTGCCATTTGCTCAGCGCATTTCATAGCATCATCGAAAAAATGGCGGGAGGGTTAGCCCTGCTTCAGCACTAATCGCTCAAGTGCGGATATACCGTTAGAAGCTGCGCCCGAAAACAAAGTGCGGTTTCCAGCGGCCGGTACGCGCACCGGTTACCGGATCAATATTGTCAAAGCCGTAAGCATAATCAAAGCCTAACATACCCAGGAGCGGCATAAAGACACGTCCACCAAAGCCAACGGAACGGCGCAAATTGCTGAAATCGGTTTGCTCCAGCGAGCGCCAGGTGTTGCCAGCTTCAGCGAAAGCCAATGCATAGATCGTCGGGTTCGGTGAAATGGGCAAACGAACCTCGAATGAATATTTGAGCATCACCTCACCGCCGATGCGTTCTTCCGGCGAAGCACTGTTGTTGAGCGGATCTTCGTAGCCGCGTAGCGGTGTTGAACGCGTCAAACCTTCACCACCCAAAAAGAAACGTTCGAGATATGGAATGCGTGCCCGGCTGCCAAAGCCACGAATCACACCCGCTTCAAAATTTGAGCGCAAAACCAGGCTACTGATCAGGGGAGAGAACCATTCAGCCTTAAACTGGTGCTTGTGGTAATTGACATTGCCACCAAAGAACGCACCGACGAATTCTGTCGAGAGCGAAAAATTTGATCCGGCTGTCGGGAACTCGGCGCGGTTCAGACTGTTGCGGCTGATGATCTGCGTGACGCCACTTGAGGTAATTGGATAATCTTCTTCACGAATAAACGACTGGAATGCCGGAATAAAATCCGAAAGATTGGTGCGATCGATGCGATAAATCCAGTCGCCGCGGAAAAAATTGTCCGGCCAACGCAGGCGCCGTCCAATGCGTACACTGCCGCCCCTCGATTCTTGCTTGTATCCGACATAAGTTGCGTCACGCTTGGTATCGTAAAAACTCAGGCCCAGTAGTGTTGGAGAATTTCGCAACCATGGTTCGGTAAAGCTGATTTGGAAAGAGCGGAAAAAGCGTCCAAAATTCCAGTCGAAACCAAGGCTCTGACCATTGCCGAACAGATTGTTCATGGCGACGCCGATACTGCCGATGATTTTATCGCGCTCGCTCCAACCCGCAGACATATTGGCAGTATCCGTCGACTTTTCTTCAACTTCCAACAAGATGTCAATTTGAGATGTATCAACAGGAATCGGATTCGGATTCACATTGGAAAAGTAATTCAGCACCCACAATTCGCGTGCGCTACGCACCAGAAGTTCGCGGCTGAAAGTTTGCCCCGGCCGAACAAACAGTTCGCGTCGAATCACGCGATCCTTGGTTCTGGTGTTACCGACAATATTGATTTTGCGAATCGTTGCTGCGCTGCCTTCGTTGATCAGATAGTTGATGTTGACTGTATCCTGGCTGGCGAGTTCTTCATTCGGATTGATCTGCGCCCAAATATAGCCTGCATCCCAATAAAGAGTTCCTAATTTTTCCTGAACAGACTCCTGCAGCTTTTTTAAACTATAGTCATCGCCTTCTTTGTATCCGACTTGTTGCGCCAGTTGCTCATCGGTGAACAGCTTATTGCCTTCAAACGAGATATCACCGAAGTAATACTTCTTGCCATCGTTCACCCAAACGTCGATGAACATATCTTTTTTTTCTGGCCCGTAATAGAGAGAATCGCGTACAATTTCGGCGTCCCGGTAGCCCTTCGAGCGCATAAAGTCGAGAACAAGATTTTTGTCTTCGATAAATTTATCGGGGTCAAAATCTGCTCCGCGCCACCAGGTATCTTCCTTGGTTTCTTTCATCTGCTTGCGAAGCTTTTTGCTGCTGAACGCTTCGCTGCCGTGAAAGGTGATACGCTGAACCTGGACCTTGTTGTTTTCATGAATTTTAAATTTGACGTTGACGCGGCTGGTGTCGGTGGGAGACTGCTCGGTGACAGGCTCGATTTCGGCAAGCAGATAACCCTTCTCACGATACAGCTCGAGCAGTTGCCGTCGCCACTTTGCCACCTGCGATGGACCGACGGACAGGCCACGATAGTAATCCAGCGCTTTGTCGAGATCTTTCTTTTTGACCTTTTTATTGCCCTGGTACTGGATGGTATCGAGATGTGGGAACTCGGTCACTTTGATAGTGATGTATAGATTATCACCGACTTTATCATCCAGCAAAATCTGAACATCAGAAAAAATGCGCAATTCCCACAAGGTCTTAATCGCGTTTTGGATATCATCGCCAGTGATAACCGCGCCCTCCGCGAGCCCGGATTGCAATTTGATCAAATTGCCATCCACGCTCTCGTTGCCTTCCACCTTAATGGCCATGATTTTGGCTTTGCGCGCACTTCCCTGACCAAAGACAGTGGTTTGCCCAAACAGGCATAGCGCTATTGAAATCGCAAATAAATATCTAAAAAACATCAACTTCATGTATTTTCCTGATTTTTCAAAATGGCTTTAAAATTACAAAAATTAAACTCGAATGTAAAGCAAAAAGTTCGTGCGTTAAAATGGAAACGAGTGCCGTAGCCAGATCCTTTTATCCTCCTTCCACTGCTCAGCCAGTGTACTGTTGTAATCATATTCCATCTGCAACAGCAAGGTCGGATTGATACGGTATTCAAATCCGAATGTATGGCGCAGACCGATATTCGGATCGGTATAACCATAGTTGATCGGCCAGGCAGCAACTTGCCCCGTGTACAGCAGATACATACGGCTTGACAGATATTTGCCGATTGTCAGTTTAGTGCTGCGAAAGAGCGCCAAAGTGGCTTCAGATTGCACTCTGCCCTGATTGATTTCGAGAAAATTTCGGGTAAAACGCGAATTCAAACGCACAATATCGAGTCCGAGCGATTTCTCCAGCTGCCGCTCGATCGGCCGCACGAATTGCTGAAACAGAACTTTGTCGGTACTGCTGGTCAGTAACTCTGTCGCCTGTCCACGCACGTCGTTCAGCGAAATCCCCAGCACGTCCAACAATTGCACACGAGACTGGTCATAGGCCAAAAATTCAATTTGATAATCGGATTCGAGATCGAAATAGATGTCTTCCATTCTGCCTCGGTTGCTTTTGGCGCCAGTCGTCGGATCCTGTGCATAGAGTTTGAGATAGACGTCCCGACTATAGTTGAGCGAATCCGGTACAGTTGCCCAGGCTTTGCCATACAAGACCGGCTGCAGCTGGCTGCGATCCCAGGTTGCGCCGAACTGATCGACCCGGAATATCAAATCGAAGTATTCGATATTGCCACGCGTCGACGTGATACTGCCATCGATGCGGAATGAGCTTGTGTCCGGCCCGGCGGCATCCTTCAATTCCTTATTGATGTAAGATATCGGCAATTTCATGGCTTGCTGCTTTTCTACTGCGGCAGAGTCAATAGCGCCATTGCCATTTTGTGCGCGAAATTCATTCGGCGCAACAGAAAGCTCGACGACACCAGGTGTATATCTCGAGGTGTCCAGGGCAATGCCGGTAAAGTGCAATCTGCTGACTTGATCATCGATACCGATATTGACATACACATTGCTGATGCCGTAATTGATATTGCGAACGTAATTGTTATCCTTGCCCGCAATGGCGCGAACATCCCACTCCGCATTCATCAGCAGGTTCATGATAATCGGGCTTGGAGGCTCATCCGTTTCCAGGAACGGGTAGGTCACATCTGTATAGTTTAACACCACTTCACCACGGAAAAGCGGATGATTCCAGGGCCCCGAGATGGTGAATCCGTATTGCGACTTGAATGGCTCCAGCTTTTGCTGTCCGGCCTGTTCAGACGGTTTAATCTCCTGTCCTTTCAACCAGAATCGGCCAACTTCTCCATTTTCCATGATCGTTGGGATATGTAATGGCAATCCCGGAGACTCGGTTTCCAGCTCCACAATCCCGAGATTCATCCAGTCGTAGTTGATAATAAGCGGCTCCGCTTCGCGGCCATTCTCTGTTTCAATCTCACGATAATTCCGGATCGTGAAGGGGCTTTTCTCGATTGTGCCTTGGGCCGATTGAATATTGATAAATTCGCCTTCGGTAATGATTTCCGCCGTGATATCTTTGATTTCCTTCGCGATCGGCGGCATGTTGATTACACCATCGAAAATCTGAATTTTTGAATCCAGCAGCTTCACTTTTTGATATGGTCCGACCAAATTCAAATCGATTTGCCCGATTCCACTTGTTTGCGTGACAATCGGTGCAACATCAGACAGCAGGCTCAAAAAATTGCCCGTCCCATTTAGGTGCACGCGCATATCATCTTGTTTATTAAAGGGAAACGTGCCGTCACCCTGCGCTATGAAGTCATCTCCGCGCAAATAAGACACGCGCTTGACATACAAACCCTCGCCGCCGAGATGCGAAACATGCTCACTTTCACCCGGCACGCCCATATCAAAAGTCAACTCATCAAAATTGAACCAAACAGTTTTACCATTTTTGATCTCGATCAGGCCATAAACCGGAATCGGCCAACTGTCTCCCCAAAATTGTAAAGCGACATTTGCCTTGCCGGTGAGCACGCTATCCTTCCCGGTGATCACATAAATGATCGAATTGATGTCGAGATTTTGACCGTTAAGGCGAAAATCAGCCATCCTGGTGGAAACCTGCAGTTCGCCTTTGCCTTGCAAGTAATTTTGATCGTTCTTTTTCAAATCGAAGCGTATCAGCCGCAATACATCATCTTCAAGACTGAGAGACGCGTCTGCTTTGAACACGCCGATCCCGTTAAGATAGCCATCCAAAATCCAGCTATTGATTTGGACATTCGGATTTTCGAGCGTACCGGCTAATTTAATTTCTCCAAAACCACGCCCCGACATCTTGGGCACGCCTTTGTCGTTTTTGCTGACCAAACGTTCTATCTCGACATTTTGAAACTTGATATCGCCCACTATAGCACGCTCATCAAACAGCTCGATCTTGAGATTGCCATCCAGCCAGCGCTCATTCCCGAGACGATGAAACACCAGGAAACTGTCGGAATACGCGGCTGAAAAGCTGGTCGAAAACCAATTGGTCAGAGCCGGATAGATGCTGAGGGTGCCTTCGATCTGCTTTTGCCTGCTTTCAAAATCTTTTACAGTAAATGTCGATGAAAACTCTGGCACCCCTTCAGCATCGGCTTTTCTTGAATAGCCAAGCAGGTGTAGCTGTACCTGAGCAGCGATTCCGTCCAGCCTCGCGTCCAGGCGGTAGCGCGAACTCAGCGTGGATATCACCGGCATGTCGAAAACACCACCCAGGCTGGTCAAATTCTCAATATTGAGCGAATAAACCATGCTGCTATTGATACCGTCGACGATACCATTCACTGCAAAATCATCATTCGCCGCTTTTGACTGAAAAGTCAGATTCCATTTTTCGACGTCAAAGTTGCCGCGCAGATCAAGCTTTTTCTTATTCGGGCCTTCCAAATCGAAGGCGAACTTGCCATTTACCAGCGGTGCCTGCAGCGAGCCTTTAATCTCGGTTAGCGCAGTGCCGGTCGTGATCGGCATATCAAATTGAAAAAGCGCCTGCAGGCTTTTGGTGAAATCTCCTTCAGCCACAAAAGTCCCGGAAACCAAATCTTGCTTGTCGCCAAACTGCAAGCTGCCCCAGCCCTGGACAGCGCTGTCAAAATTCTTTGCCACGAATTCGCGAACAGTGCATTTCGCATCGCGGAAGTCCAGGTCGACATGCAAGTCGGTCAGTTCCTGACTTGCCAGCCTCAAAGATGGAGCTACAAAATCACCCTCAAAGACAGGATTTCTCAAGTCGCCGCTTAAGGCAATTTTGAGTTGGCCATTGCCGGAAATCGGCATATGCGAAGCCGGGGAAAAAGTGGATACAAACTTTTTCAGATCAAAGGCTTGCGAGCTAATCTGGATGTCAATCCCTGGCTGCAAAAGTCCGCTAACGCTCCCATTCAACTGCGTTGGCGAACCGTTGAGCAAGAAACTGCTTTCCGAAAACCGAATGTTTTCATCTTCGATATTTGCGTGAACATTAACTTGATCAAAAACGATATTTTCATTCCTTAAGCGCAGGCGTCCCTCGGTAAAGGCTAAATCTCCGTGCACAGACAGGCCATTTTTCGCATCGTTTTGAAAGATGCGGATTTCGCCGCTCGCCACACCATCTTCAAACATGATATATGGCAAGTCCGCCGAAAGCATTTCCCGATTTGCACGATAGGCGGGCAAGGTCACCACCAGTGAATCCAAACGGTTTTCCTGATAATCCAGCGAAGCATGCAACACGACATACTGCTTAGAGTTATCAAAATTCCCTGCAAGACTGGCTTGTGCTTTTCCAGTTGGCAGGGCTTGTGCCGAGCCGTTAATGCCTTCCAACAGCCTTTGCGATTCGCCGGAGTCGAGATTTTTGCGAAATAACTCCCCATTGGCGATTTCGATAAAACGGATATAATGCGAATACGTGGATATAGACTGCAGGATGGGCTCTAAAGTTTTAGACGGATCCATTTCAGTCAAAGAAACAGAGTCTTGCCGGGAAGGTGAATGGCAAATCGTGATACGGGGCTTGTTGATCAGAGTCACCTGGTCGATTTTGCTCAACTGAAATCCGCCGGAGAAAAACGATTTCCAATCGAAAGCCAAATCGATGTTCTCCACCCAGAGCTCGACAGCATGGCTTGGAGGGATAAAAGTGATGTCTCGCAGACGCAGCACACCCCAATCGAGCGAGACCTGCTGAATGGAGAGCTGATCTTGCAACTCGTGCTCGAGCCGCTCTTTGACTGAGTCGGCAATTTTCGAATTTACGCTGAACAGTCTCCATGCATGATAGACAATCAAAAGACTGAACAGCATTAAAAAGCTACTGATGAGCAGTAGATGGCGTTTTTTCATGAAAATTCACTTACGAATCAGTGATTTTTCTTCAAGCTGTTCGCTGACCCTGCCAAAGCGCCGTTCTCGTTTTTGATAGGCGCTAATCGCATTGAAAAATTCCAATTTTCGGAATTCGGGCCAAAACAAGCTGGAAACATAAATTTCAGTATAAGCCAATTGCCATAGCAAAAAATTGCTGATGCGAAACTCGCCACTGGTGCGGATCAGCAAATCCGGATCGGGCAAGTTCGCCGTATACATTCGGCTCGCAATCAAGTGCTCATCTACATCAGCCGGCGTAATTTTGCCGGCAATCGCTTCCGCAACGATGCTTTTTACAGCGTCGATCATTTCACGACGGCTGCTGTAGCTAAGCGCCAAATTGAGCGTCAGGCCCGTATTGTTGCGCAGCGCATTGATAGCATGCTGCAGGCCCTGACGCGGCAAGAAAGGCAAATCTTCAAGGTGCCCCAATGTTTGCAACTTAACATTGTTCTGCTTTAATTCTGCCAACTCTTCCCTGATGGTTTCCAACAGCAATTTCATCAGGGCGCTGACTTCAGTTTGAGGACGTTTCCAGTTTTCGGTGGAAAAGGTATATAGTGTCAGAAATTGAATGTCCAGCTCGCCGGCAGCACGAACTATCTCTCTCACCGATTTGATGCCCTCGCGGTGTCCTTCAACGCGCGGCAGTTGACGTTGTTTCGCCCAGCGGCCATTCCCGTCCATTATAATTGCGACATGCGCAGGAATTTTGCCATCATCAAGGATTTGTTTTTTAACAAAATCTGCCTGTTTTTTCTGATCCGCCTGACTCATTCTTTTCGCATGCCTTACACTCAATAAAATTTCATGTTCAAGTCCGAAAAATACCGTAAATGCGAAGAAAAGTCAAGCTAAATCCTGAATGCAACGCCACTCAAAAGTGTTCCAAAAAATATTGAAAATATTGAAATTCCGTCAATCTCAATAAAGTTTAGTCACATTTATTGGAAATGGCGATAACATTGTTACATTTGAGACCGTATCAAACTATCAAATTGTGTGCGTGCCGGTCGCGCGCCAATGACCACTCTTTTAATTTCATCGAGCTACAGGAGGTAGTTAAATGAAACGCTTTCAAACCGCTGATTTTGATCATCTCGAAATCCTGCCACCATCTTCTACTGCACTCAAGGAAAAGGTAGACTGCATTCTCAACCAGTCTCTTTCGTACAGCGCAGCAGTTGCAAGTTTCGATCCACAAACAGGCACCTATCGGATTGTTCTTCAGGGCACACTCCCCGACCGGGCGCGCTTACAACAGCATGCCGCCTAGGCAAGCTGCCTTTTCCCTGGCAAAGATGTATGGCCAATCTCTGTACGATGACGAACGATAATGAAAATTTTTCCTGTTTCGGAATCGGCGAGATCACTGAGGCTTAATCCCGCACTTACGCTTTCGAAAGCATCTGTTCAGTTTGGAGCATAAGCGCTATTGCTTATCATGCTAAGATGGGCAATCCTTTGCCAGGTTTAGGCAGGCTTCACACTTCAGGGATGCGCAATAATTTTTGTGCAGGTGAATGAGACCTTGTTGGAATTCCGAGCCGCCCGGTACCGTATAGCCTTCAGCTGCACCGGCAAACAATTGTTGCTGCATCTTGCGGGTGATTTGGTTGCTCTGCAGTTTTGGAAAGGCTGAATAGACCTCTGCCACGCTGTTCGATAAGCTGGCAGAGGCGGTCTCTTTTGCAAAAAGCTGAATGATCGGCAAAACGACATTGACAATCATGGCGTCTGCCGTTTTATCACCCAGCAATGCGCCGGTTTGCTGAAAGGTGTGAGGAGTCAGTCTGCTGCGAAAATCGTAATAATGCAGCCAGAATCCGCTCGGCGCGACGGTAAACACGTGCCGCAATGCCTTGATTGTCTCTCCAGCTTTTGCACTCCCTGCTGAAAACAGTCCCACCAGCATTTCCAGCATTCCGTTTCCATAAAATTTTTGGATGAGCTCAACAAGTGCTGCAATGCGGCGAGTTGGAAAATTCTGCGGACGCAAACGAAAAAATTGCCAGGCAGCCTCGGGCATTGGTTGGATTTGCAATGTGTGCTGCAAATGCTGCCATAATATATGCCGCGGCGCCAAATAGGCCCTGATTTCAGCATCGCATTCTCCGGCTTCCGCAGGCTTGAGCAAACCGGCCGCACCAAAAAGCAATGCCGATATGACCACACGCGGCGACTCGATGCGCCGATGATGTAACTCATTAAAAATCAAATCGATTGGCACGAGTTCTGCAAGTTGCAAAAACGGTTTTTGATTTTTGGAGTACCCCAAGGCTTCGCACAATCCGCGATACAGAAGTTGATCCCAGGAAATTGTGTCGATCAGTTCACGCATGCGGGCCGTCTTTTCATTAAGTCGCATTCGTCCCGCAGCATACACAGTGCGTGTTCTTTTTGCCCATTTGCGCTTGGCAAGCGGGCAAAAGGCCAGCGCCAGGCTTTCGTTCTGGATCGGAGCCGATGATTTAGCCAAAGCCAGTTCATCGGCCGGTACAAAAAGCTGCAAGATTTCTCTGCCATTTTCACAAGTCAGCTCGTTCTGCTTGGCACCAAGCTCCAGGGCAACGTGCAGGATAACCTGATTGTAAGCCGGGTCGGTGTGGTGCCCGTGGGCAAACCAGTCGCGTGCGTTTACGTGTATTTCCACATCGCCCCTGTAAAGCTTGTTGTCGATTTTGACGACGGCGCCAATAAAATCAGGCCCGGCGTCGCGGTTGTACTTTCCACGATGAATGATTTCGATTTGGTGTTTGCTGGATGTCAGCAGCAGGCGGGTGAAGTAGCGCGACTTCTGCCAAAATGCATGCAAGCGCTGCTCTGAGATTTGCAGTTTTTTTGCCATTGATCCCCCACTAAAATGATATAGATATATTTGTAAAAATGCTGTCAACGAAGGCTATTTTAGGGCATAAACAAAACCATCGCGAGTGCCCACCAGTATGGTGCCCTGCCAGAGAATTGGCGATGAGACGATATAATTCCCCAGTTTTAGTTGCCAAAGGATGCTACCGTCTTTGGCGTCAATGCCATAGAGATAGCCAGCATAATCTGCAGTGACTATTCGGTCAGCGATTAGAATTGGCGATGACCAACTGCCGTCTCGCAGGCGCGTCTTCCACTGCAATGCTCCGGTTTTCTTATCGAGTGAGTAGAGATAGCGATCATCGCCGGTAATAATCACTCGTTTTTCGTTAAGTGCCGGCGTGGAAAAAATGCCTTTGCGGCCGGTTTCAAAAAACCACAACGAATCGCCATCAAAAGAAAGCTTGTACAAGCCGCCCGGCTTTTCGACAAAATCCTGTTCGACGCCAATATAAAAACTGCTGTCTGCGAAGTCAACTACAGGCGAACTATCGGTATCGTCCCCGGTTTCGAATTGCGCCAACAGCTCACCGTGCTTTTTATCCAGAATAAAAATTTTCCCCCTGCCGGAGCCCACAATCACACGATCGCCAGCGATGGCGACACTCGACTCAATCCCAACATAAGGCTTGCCCGTCTCTTCGTAAACAAAATCCGACCGCGGCGTACTTTCAGGAAACACCCAATGCCGTGCAAAGGGCGGCTCCAAACTGACCTTGCGCACATAACCATCCTCACCCCCGATAAAAAAGGACTCGCCATCGACCGCAGGACTGCTGTCAAAATCATAGGATGCACTCGGAGTGTAAATCGCTTCCTCGCGGTGTAGCACTTCAAAGGTGGTTTTATCGAGTATGTGCACTGCATTATCCCATGAGCCAAAAAGCACATATCGATCGGTTACAGAAGGACTGCTTTTGATAATATTGAAATTTTGCTTCGACTTCAGCACTTCGCGACCAGTATAAAAATCAAGCTTGTACAGATGCCCATCGAGAGATGCGATATAAACAAATGTGCCTTCCTGCTCTACAGATACCGCCGGCTGTCCGGTCCAGCCGAGCCCTTCCCACGGTGTTTCCAATGTCTTGCTGAAGCTTTGACCGGTACGAAATCGCCAAAGGACCGCGGGTGCCTGTCTTGAAATGACGCCTGTTCCATAAAACGTGTGGGCAGGATTGCCACGAAACATGCGAACACCACTGGAAGAATAGGCAAAGGAATCCGGGTTGCTGCGAAAAAAATCCATTGCGCGCAAATCGCCGTGCAGACCTTTAAACCAAACAACTGGCTGTCTTTTGATCGTTGGAACCAATGTGTGTTTTTGGATTTTTAAAATTGGTGGCAGGGAAAAATCAATCTCGGGCGGGGAATGATGAGCACACCCACTTACGCACGTCAAGAGGATCAAAGCGAGTCGCAATTTAGATATGTCTTGTACCGAGCGTAAATGGGTGAGCATGCTTCAATTCAGGCTAAAAAATGGTTACTTTTTCTTGGAGGTCTTCTCTGCTTCAGGTTCGACTCCGGCAGCCACTTCTTCTGCTGTTGGTGTTTCCGGTTCGCTTTCTTTATCAGCAGCTTCGGTCGCAGGCGCTTCTTCCGCTGGCTGCTCGGCAGCAGCAGCATTGCTCTGTGTCCGCGCTACATGGTCGTATTCATCTTTTTTCAGCGACAACCGTTCTTCGAGATCTTCGATACCCGAGATGATGCTTTGTACCTGATTATCTTCGTTGACCGAAGTATTTTTGCCTTTGGCGATCAACATATAAACCCGTGTACCCAGCTCGATGTATTTTTTCTCGATATCACGATTGATCGAAAGAATGTCCATCTTCAACCGGCCCATGTGGGTTAACTGGTCGGTTTTAGCAACGACCTTGTCAAAACCAACCTTTACCGTTTTGACCACATCATCAAAAAATCTCTCAACTGACTCTTTTTTTTCCATAAAAAGCTCCTTTTGCTTGTTCTGATTTGAATTAAACCGGCTCCGAAAGCCGCGCAATGCAACTAATGTAGCCACTGCAGCGAGAAAAAGCAAGCTGCAAAGACAGGCTGCAATGAGTTGCGATCATGACCTATCCATGACTGATGGCCTATACGGCATATTAACGGAAAAGGTTTACAGATTCAAAACAAAATGCACAAATACTGTTAAATCCTGCCAAGCAAAAGGTGTATTGGCCACGTTATCGTGTGTGGCTGTTCGGCATCCCCCCAGGCAGCCTGCAAATCTGCTCGGATTTCATCGACTGGATCGGCTGCATGTGCTTCTTTATAGCGTTGCGTTGCTGACCAGGTTGAAAAATAGCCTGCGAGATGGATCATCTTCCATTCAGCTGTCATGGCAAAATCCGGCGTCGGAATTCTCTGAAACGGAAACGGAATGATGTTAAAATTGGCTTCGATGTGAGCACGTTCGGCCGGCCAATATGTGCCGACAATCTCTCTGTAAAAATAATTCATAACAGTATCGACCGCTGGCGTGATGTGTGCGATGCCGTAACACCAGGCTGCAATCAGGCCGCCCGGGCGCACAACACGGCGAACTTCATCATAAAATTTTGGCCAGTCAAACCAGTGCAGCGCCTGGGCAACCAGCACCAAATCCATTGACTGCCTTTGAAGCGGCACATCTTCCGCGGGTGCGATGAGGTACTCGATTTGGCGGTGCGGTGCGGCTTGCTCAATCTGTTTTTCGCTTGCGTCGGTAGCGATGATTTTATCAAAAAAGGGCACCATGCCATGAGCAGCCTGGCCGTTGCCTGTTGCGCAATCCCATGCCATTTCGTGGCGAGAGACGTGCGAGGCGATGTGTCGAAACAAGGCCTCTGGATAGTGTGGCCGGTAAGTCTGGTAAGCAGCGGCTTGTTTCGAAAAATGATCTTTAAAAGGAGTGTCAGCCATTCGCTTTTTGGTACCGTTACTGCGCGCTGCCATCGAGCCCAAGCGTCGGTGCGATGCTTTTCAGCGCTTCAATGACGTTATTGATGTGATCATCAAGAGCCAGGCCCAGCAGTTCCGCGCCGCGATGAATATCGTCACGATTGACGGCACGCGCAAAGCCGGGCTGCTTCAGCTTTTTCTTGACCGATTTTGCCTTCATATCCAGAATGCTGGCATTGGGGCGCACATAGGCACATGCAGTGACAAAACCACACAATTCATCGACAGCGAGCAATGTTTTTTCAAGTTGTGTCTCCGCCACAACTCCGGTGTACTCAGCATGCGCTAAAATCGCCCGGGTGATCTCTTCGGACACACCCTTTTCCTGCAAATAGTTCACTGCTACATAAGGATGCTCTTCTTTGGTTGGATGCTTTTCATAATCCATGTCGTGCAGCAACCCGACCACTGCCCATTTTTCTTCATCTTCACCGAACTTTTTCGCATACCACACCATGGCAGCTTCTACAGCCAGCATGTGCTTGCGCAAATTATCGCTTTCGGTCCATTCGGTCATTAAAGAATAGGCTTGTTCTCTTGTCATGCTCGCGACCTTGCTTCCTATTTTCGATTCAAATTACATACTGCGCTTGGCGACATAACCCATGGCTTCGTGCAACAATCGCGCGGCTAAAATGGCAGTCTGATTGTTTTGATCGATTTCAGTATTGACCTCCACCACATCCATGCCGATCAGTTTCCAACGCATATCCTGAATGAAGTTGAGTGCTTGCCGCGGGGTCAGCCCGCCGGGCACAGGATGTGATACACCAGGCGCATAAGCTGGATCGAAGCAATCCATATCGATGCTGATGTATACCGGCGCCCCGTCTTCCAAAAAAGCCAACGATGGCAGGCTCTGCAGGAGATTTCGCGCGTAGAATACCCGCAGTTTGGCATTATATTTATCGGCCAGTTGCTGCTGCATGGCGTTCATGGTGCGGATGCCGATTTGGGTTACACTCGCGACATGGTCCATTTCCAGAATGCGCGCACAAACACAGGCATGCGAATAGATATTGTTGTTGTAATCGGGATACAGATCCGGATGGGCATCGAAATGGATGTAGTGAATCGGCTCCTTCAGCACAGCCATCGCCTCCACAACTGGCATCGTGATGGCGTGATCGCCTCCCACAAAAAACGGTTTTTTGCCGGAAAGAAAAATGTTTTCAGACTGCTTGCGGTAATAGTCAGAGGTCTCATCCCAGGTGTTTTTGGCAGCAAAATCGCCGAGATCGGTGACCATGCGATACATATCCACGCCGGATTCGGTCGTAGCGCTAAAACAGTTGCCGTCGTATGCGTTGCGCACGCGATCCGGAGCGCGCTTGCTGCCGCGGCGAAATGATGATTGCGAATCGGATGGCAGTCCGGCAAAAACAATCTTAATGCTGCTGAGAATCTCCGATGTTTTGGTAAAACAACCGGCAAAAGGGATGGATGTACTTTGAATCTTTGCCATGTTTCCCTGCATGTTTAAATGGTAAAAAATACGCGCACTATTCCATGTCCGTCATTCTTTCGTCCAAGAACATGCGCGGGGGCAACTCGAAGTCATGCGAGCAGCCTCATCAAAATTTGTTGAAACAAATGGTTGCGTGGTGTTCGATTTCGGTGCGAATACAGCCCTGAAAAGGAAGGCTTAATTGTTGCATAATCAATTTGCAGTATCAATTTTCGGAGTGATAAAAGTAATATTTTCATAGCACTTTAACAATTAAAATTTTGCGAAAAAACCAATTTCGGAAATTCGTTCTTGACTTTCGGCCCTCCGTCGCTATATTTGCGGGTAAACACTCACTTATGCAGGTGGAGCGATGGCGCAGGTTCGAACCAAAAAGCAGGATATCGTCAATGCAGCGCTGGCCCTTTTTATGAAAAAAGGCATTAAAGCGACAACCACCCGCGATATAGCCCTGCGAGCAGATATTTCCGAAGGAACCATCTATCGCCACTTCAAAAGCAAGGCCGAACTGGCGCAGGTTGTTTTTGAACAAAACCTGGAGCTGTTCTGGAAACATTTAAGGCACTACCTGCATCGTGGTGATGATCCCGAGCAATTGTTGAGCGGTTACATTCGCGGTTGCTTTGAATTTGCCCGTCGGCACCAACGCCGCTACAGCTTCGTGATTGCAGCGCATCAAACTGAGTTGAAAAAGCTCTCGCGTCAAAAAATGAAACCAATGCGCATGCTCATCAAAATTCTCATGCTCGGCCAAAAACAAAAGTTTTTTCGTGAGGCCAATGCTCATTTAGCCGCAGCCATGATATTTGGCATGTTGACACAAACCATTTTTTACATGAAAAGCGGCCAAATTGCGGTAAATTATCCGATTGTCATTCAAGAAACGACTGCAGCTTGTCTGCGCATTTTAAAATAGCCCATTCAAACCAAATACAAATTCAGGAGGTTTTCATGACGTATATTATCGCTCAGCCCTGCGTCGACGTACGCGACCGTGGCTGCGTTGACGTCTGTCCGGTTGACTGTATTTATGAAGTTGAAGATACGGAACTGTCGGAAGGCGATGAGGCGTACAAGCCTATGTTGTACATTCACCCGGAAGAATGCATCGATTGCGGTGCATGTGAGCCCGAGTGTCCGGTGGAAGCAATTTTCCCGGAAGACGAAGTGCCGGATGATATGCAGGATTTTATTGGTTACAACTACAAAGCTTTTGGCCTGGATGCACCGTAAGTACGCCAATGAAGTGAAGCTGTTAAAAGCCTGGTTGCGCCCCTCGTAGCCAGGCTTTTTAGTTATGCTTTGTTAAAGTGACTTGCCTGGTGCTCTCCCCTCTTTGGACAAGCAATTCCACCTGTTCCTCGCCCGCTTTTCCGGCCATCTTGTCGCTAAAGGTCTGCATCCCTGCAACGCTTTCACGATCGATCGCCTGAATCAGATCACCGGGCTGTAGTTCTGCCTGTTCTGCCGGTGAATCCATTTCGACCTGCGCCACAACCACCCCGGTTTGGCCGCCAAAGGCTTTTTGAAGCGTGCCACGCACATCCTGCACGGTAAAACCCCACGATTTCACACGCGCTTGCGAAAAAGTATCGTCAGCTTTCTCGATGGCAGCATTGCGATCGAGCAAGTGATTCATGGCAAAAATCGGTGCATCGACTCGCAATGCCAGCGCAATTGCATCGCTCGGACGGGCATCGACTTTCAGCCGATCGTCTCCACGTCGTAATTCGAGTTGGGCATAGTAGACGTTGTCACGTAAATCGGTAATGACGATACGGTCAAGCTTGGCATTCAAGGTCTGCAGCATACTCGCCATCAGATCATGTGATTGCGGCCGATCGCTGGGGATCTCTTTCTGGCCCATATAGATCGAGAGTGCCTGGCTGCGATCGATGGAGAGAGGCAGGAAGCTTTTGCCATTTTTTTCAGCGAGAATGATTGCGACAGAATTGCTTCCGGGAATGCGTTGGAAAGACTGGAAGGTCATTTGTACCTGTTCGGTGGCGGGCGTAGATGAGCAGCCGATATGCGCTGCAGCGGCAGAGACGAGCAAGAATGCCCAAATATGAGTGCGCAATTTCATAATTGCTCCGGCATGGTTTAGTGCTTCTCAAAAATATGCTGTCAGGGGAGGGATTGTCCAATATTTGCATTGGGATTAGTGCTTTCAACGAAACAAACATATCGAAGTTTCGGAGTTTTTAATTTTTTAGATAAAAACATTTATTTTTTTTACTCGCTCAAGCATCCTGTTTCAGGTTCAACTCACATCATAGACAGGCACCCAATTATCAATAATGAGCATTTAAACAGGCTTTCGCATTTGCAGTATCGACCAACTTGGCAAGCTTCACCTGACCCAGCGCAGCATGCTCAGCGTGTCAGCATCTTTCAGCAAGACATGCTCGCCCCAAATGACTGGCATCGCCCAGGTTGCAGAGGATGCGACCTTATAACGCTTGGTTTCCGCATATTCTTCACTGGTGGCATCGACAACGAGCAGTTCACCACCAGTGGTCAGAATCAGCAGCATATCTCCGCTTCGCACGATAGCTGCATTCTGTCCTTGCCGACCTTCACTACGCCACATCAGCGTACCGGTACTCGCATCCAGTGCGAAAAACTGACCTTTGTTGCGGTGCGACATTCCCCAAAAACGCCCGTTCGCCAGCACTGGGGAGTTCATGTACAGGCTCACTTCATCGTTGTGCCAGCGCTGGGGCACTTGCCAGTCTTCACCACTTTTTTGTGGAGCAATAGCCGTCACTCCGCGTCCGACTCCGGAATAAATAATCATGCCGTCAATAAACACCGGGGTCGGCATGTTTTCGCGCCAATCGGATTGAAATGGAATTTTCCACAGCAGCTTTCCACTGTCAACCGCCACACCGACCACAAAATGCTGGGTCAGCGTCACAACCTGGCGCACCCCATCCAAACTGACGATGATAGGCGATGCATAGCCCGGATTGTCGCCGCGCCATGCCCAGATTTCTTTGCCCGTGTCTTTGTGAAATGCCGTTAATGCGCCAGCTTTATCATCGCCGATGTGCACGATGCAACGCTCGCCGTCGATCAGCGGGGACATCGACGAGCCAGAGAAAAATGTTTTTGAATCCGGTGGTCCATCGGTAAATTGGTATCGCCAAAGGACGTCGCCGGTTGCCGCATCGAAGCAGGTGACGATGCCGCCGACGCCGAGGGTATAGAGCTTGCCCTCCGCCAAAGTCGGGGTTGAAAATGGCCCTTTGCCGAACCGGGTGGCATATTGGTTGGTATTGAACGGCGCTGTATAGCTCTGTTCCCACAGGGTTTTGCCATTTTCCAAATCGAAGCAACGCACCACTTCGTCTTCGCCACGCCGGGTCAGCAGCCAGGCTTTGCCATTCTCTGCAACCGGTGAGCTGTAGCCTTCACCGACCGGCACCCGCCAAACTTCAGTCAGTGATTCCGGCCATGTTTCAAATGGCAAAACGTTTGGCAAGTGGCCATTGCGTTGCGGGCCGCGCCACTGCGGCCAGTTTTGTGCGGCCACATCCTGCGCTGCAGCAGCAGCCAGCACAAGCGTAAGACCTATTCGAACCGATTTGCCCATATTCATTCTTTTCCTCTTTTCGTTATGCCAAAATAGCTTTCATTGTTTCAGAGCGGTTTTTTCATTCTATCTTACATGTCAGGTTTTCGATGCGATCAATAAAATGTTTTTTCAATTAAAGCAAATTTTCGTTAAAAAATGCAAACCGAATGATGCAAAAATCTCAATTGAGGAAACCGATCATGCAAACTTCCAAAACTGCCCTCATTGTTGGTGCGACTGGCCTGGTCGGCGGGCATTGCCTGCAAAAAATACTCGAAACTGGGCAGTACGAGCGCGTGACTGTGCTTAGCCGCCGTCCACTGCAAGACGACCCGGGCCATCCGCACTTACACGTTCACCTGGTCGATTTTGATCGTCTGGAAGAAAGTTCAACACTTGTGCGGGCTGATGACGTTTTTTGCACTCTTGGCACCACCATAAAAAAGCAAAATCAAAAGCGCATTTTCGGCAAATCGATTACGGCATTCCGCTCAAGATTGCCCGTTTGGCACTGGAAAACGGAGCGCGGCATTTCTTGCTCGTCACATCTCTCGGGGCGAATCCAAATTCAAAGTTTTTTTACAATCGTGTAAAAGGCGAGTTAGAACAAGCGATGAAAGATTTGCCCTATCAACAAATCAGTCTTTTCCAGCCGTCATTGATTTTGGGGGATCGTGACGAAAGCCGTCCTGGCGAAACCTTTGCCGTCGCTGCTTCCAAATTTCTGCCCGCAAATTGGCTCGGCAACTATGCACCGGTGCAGGCCAGCGCAATTGCGGACGCCATGCTGCAAGTTGCCAGCCAGCGCCAGGATAGTGGCGTGCATATATATTCATCGGCATATATTCGAAAGACCGGTCGTGCAGATTAGGCCTGGCTTCACGACCCGCAGGCTGCTCCTGATGGCTCTTTTAATGTGTTTTGTTGAGCGATTTGCCGCCAACTTCCTCAACCTGTTTTAAAATCCAGTCAAAAACGAACCGTTCGAAAGGCACAGATTCGTGTGTTTCGGGGTGGACAAAGCTGTGTGAAACGCCCGGTACAACAATGACACTGTAATTGTTATGCTGGCCAGTAGCCATGCGCTCGTGCAAAATGTCGAGACTTTTCTGCACGGGAACCACGGCATCCATTTCGCCATACAGGCTCAGCCAGGGCACTCGCAGATGCGCCAATTCGGTGCTGAAATCCAGGCCCATCGAATTGTAAATGCCCGTTTGCGGCAGGCGATCGGATTGCGGCGGCAACAGAGCGGGATGCACCTTGTTCGACATTTCAGCAAGAACCTGATCGAGTCGCTGCAGGCTGACCAAATCATCTGCTGCAACGAAATCCAGGTGCTGACGCCAAAGTGGCATGACGCGAGCCAACACCGAATCACTGACCTGGCTTCGACGGAATGCATTCTCAAGCGCAAAATAGCGGGTGTCTTCAACCGATGTCAGCGGTCCCGAGACGCTGGCCACAAAAGCGACCTGCGGTGAGCGAACTGCCACAATCGGCGCCAATCGTCCCCCCTGACTGAAACCCACTACACCAATTTGGTCTGCATCAATGTCCGGCCGGGCAGCCATTTTACGGATGGCTGCTCCAGCATCATTAATGAAATCATCAAAGGTAGATGTTGCATAATCGCCGCCCGATTCGCCGGTACCACGCTTGTCGAATGTCAATGCAGCCAAGCTGCAATGGGCAAAACGTGGCGCGAAAAAATTTGGGGTGTTCCGCAAATACTCGACATTGTTGCCACCCCCCGGAAGCAGTACCACCAAAGGATGTGGTCCGTCTGAGACAGGCAAATAGAGCTGGCCTGCCAAAGGGGCTTCGCCGCTCGTAAAGGCAATCTCGATTTTTTTGTACGATGCCTCAGCCTCGTCGTACTGCTCCAGGCACGGTACCGAAGGTAAGACGACTTCAGCTTCCTGTTGTACGGCAGACTGATTTACAAATGACAGAAGGATCCAAAGAATGAGTGACATTTGCGTATCCTCATCGAAATGATGCGCTGCGAAAGCGCGACTGATGACAAAATTTGTTTTTCATTAATTCTTTAGGATCGTTTTGGCGGGCAAATCATTGCAAAAAAAATTCGCTGTATGCAATTCAGCTAAAAAAGCGTAATTGTGAGTTTGAGAGTGGATAGCTCACTGATCTTTATTCTCTTCACGAGCAGCGCTGCATTCAACGCACCCGCACAGCGCGCGAAGGTATTTATAGGTAAAGATACCGGTATCGTGACGATCCGACCAGACTATTTGGTAGGCATAGCGGCCGACCGGGCGCGCCTCAACCGCCTGAATGTGCTTCGGCACATCGTCCAGCGAAATGATGCGCTTGCCGGTAATCTCATCAACGCACTCGGCGCATGGACAACTTGCGCGTAAAATTCGCATCACATATCGGCTTTCATGGCCATCGCTCCAGGTAATGCCAAGTGTCTCATCATCGATTTTTTTCATTTCAACCGGCATCAATTTATCAGCTGCCATTTTTCCATCCCTGCCATTGATTTTTGATTCGAATTCTCTTAAATTCTCGCCCTTTGCGCTACCAGACCTTTACTGGCAGCAAACGAAAGTGGTACTGAAAACTGTTTTTCCAGCAGTGCAAGCATGGACGCGCTGAATCCCATCAATTTGACATTCAGTATTGAACGGCGAACGGTACCACATCTTTTCGCAATGCTTCATCGGGGGGATGTATGTAATATGATTGGAGACCGAATGCAAGCAAAAAAAACAGATGAGCCCCTTAGCCTATTTGCCGAGTGGTATCACCTGGCGCATGTAAAACATGTCGAGCCGCAGGACACCGTCATGTGCGTTTCAACAGTTAGTCCGGAAGGCAGGCCATCTTCGCGTATGGTGCTGCTGAAATCGTTTGACGAAAATGGTTTTGTGTTTTATACCAACCTGGAGAGCCGCAAAGCCCGGCATATTCAACACAATCCGTATGCAGCGTTGTGTTTTTTCTGGCCGGAAATGCTGAAGCAGGTACGCATCGAAGGGGCGATTGCGCAAATCGAATCCCAGGAAGCGGATGCCTATTTTGCCACCCGGCCGCGCGAAAGCCAGATCGCCTCGTGGGCATCGAAACAAAGTGAGGTCATGGCGTCGCGTGATGATTTGATGACGCGGTTCAGGGAATTTGAGCAAAAATTCAAGGGGAAGGATATCTCACGCCCGCCTTTTTGGTCGGGCTACCGGGTGCAGGCCGAACGCTTCGAATTTTGGATCGGCCATCAGTATAGATTGAATGAGAGGATTCTGTATCGCAAAGAAGGCGATAGCTGGGCAAAAGAGTTGCTTTATCCTTAGTTCAAAAGAAGAAGCCGACACCGATGGTTGGTGCATGCAAAACACGGTAAACATCGCTGAACGGCATCCATAAAATCTCGTAATCGCCGATGATCGCGATGCTGTTGCGCATCACATAGAATTCGAACTGCAATCCGCCAGAAAAACTGAACTTACGCTCCCGCACAGTGATGTCGATTTTGTCTTTGGCATCGAGTTGATAGCCACCGACTCCCGCGCTAAGGTGTGCAAAAAACTCTTCGTAGTGAAACACATTCTGCTGCAACTGAATATTGACGTTGTAGACATCGGCACTGATCCGGTTGCTGCCCTGATCATATTCATCCGAGACATAGGTACCAACCACCTTGAGTTGTCCGCGACGGCTGAGCTGGTAGCTGTATTGCGCCTTCCAGGTGCGCCCAAAGGAGGCAGTCAGCGAGTTGGTGCGAATAGTGTGAAAATAGTACGGCTCCTGTGCCAACAATTGCGCTGGCAAAGCCATCAGCGCCAAAAAGATGATTTTTTTCAATGTCAATTCCCACTTATTTTCTTGAGATTCTCTCTATCAGCTTTCCTTGTCCGGTCTGCAGGTTTCAGCCTGGTTACTGTGCACCTATAGCGCGCAACTACACTCATTGTGTCGACACCCGCACTGTGTCTGTTTTGGCACTGGTTCCGCCAAAACGATCTGTCACAGTCAGCCGCACAAGGTACTCCCCATCATTTAGGTATTCATGAATCACTGTCACCAGGCCGGCGCCGGTTTGCGGTTGACTGCCGTCGCCCCAATTCCATTGGTAATTGGTAATGGCGTCTGTCGAATCCGGATCGAAACTGGTCGAAGCATCAAAACGAATATCGACAGTTGCTTGTGGCTTGGTCGGGAAAAAGGTGAAGTTGGCAACCGGAGGCGTATTCTTCACGGTAACCGCTTCACTGGCTTCATCGCTGAGGCCAGTGCGTTGGCTGGTGACGCGCAGCCGTACGATGTAAGCTGACACGCGTGGGGTATCGAAAACGTGGCTGACCTTGTTTTGTCCAGTGTAAGTGAGCTGATTATCGATGAAAATTTCATAATCCAAATCGCCACCAAACGGATCGTTCGATGCTGCGGCGTCGATATCCACCTCAAGTGGAAATGCGCCCTGCCTGGGCGTCACGTTCAGCACTGCATTTGGCGGTGTTGAGACCTGAATTTGCTTGGAGGTCGAGTCCGCCAGGCCCAGGTTGTCGCGAACGATCAGCAGAACGCGGTACGAACCATCAGCCACATATGTATGCGAACCCGAGACGGTTTGTGCAGTCGAGCCGTCTGCAAAAGAAACCAGGTACGAGGCAATCGACCCATCCGGATCGAAGCTGCTGCCAGCATTGTAGGTTATCGTAAAAGGTGCTTTGCCGGTGGAAGGATCCGGATCAATGCTCAAATTCGCAACCGGACGCTGATTGCTGGTCGTGATCGCTTGTTCTGTGCTATCAATTTTACCTTCGTTATCAACCAGCTTTAGAATAACACGATACTGCCCGGCATTGTTATATTCATGCGTAATCACCGAGTTGTTGAGCACTGTTTCGGTCGGTGTATTGTCACCAAAATTCCAGATATAGCTTTCGATTGTGCCATCGCGGTCCCGGCTGGTGGATGGATTGAACTCAAAACGGTATGGATTCACCTGGTTGAGTGCCCGCGAAGAAAAACTCGGAATCGGTGCAAGGTTTTCGAAGAAAATCGCAGATGTGCGCGCCGGTGTTTCGGTGCTTTTCACGCCATCGCTGAGGGTCAGCTCGATGCGAACAAGCCCGGATGCATCCGGCGAAAACAGCACATCATCACTGAAAGTTGCCGGTACCCGGAAACGCTTGCCGCTCGTCCCGATCGGTTCGAACTGGTCGTGACTGAAGGTCCCACTGCCACTGACAAAGTCGAAGCTCGCTTCCAGCGTTTGGGTTTCGGAACTGGCGAATTCAGGATCGTTGTACTCGATCCGCAATTTGTACTGCTCGCCAGCCTTGAATTTCAATGAATCTTCACCAATATTCGGCAAGTTCTGGTCGGGTTGAAAGAAAAATTCCGCGATAGCCGGCGCGACATTTTTCGCAGAGAACGGATCCTTTTTGGACTCACAGCCTGTTGCATAAATCAGCAGTGCTGCAAAAATCAGCAGGCTGGACGCCAGCGTCCACTGCCGGCGGGATTGACGATATGTGATCATTCAGATTTTGCCTTCACTTCTTCAAAAATGATATCTGTGCCATGACTGGTTTTCAAAGCCTCCACCAGTCCGGCATCTCAATAAATACTGGTAATCAAGCCATAGAATTCCATGCCTTCATCCAGCGCGGCCAGCTCATCAGTGACCGGGTTGAAATTGGGCTGATTCACGATGCGGCCGACCAGCGGCACACCAGAGGCAGCACTTTTAAACTCATCGAGCAGAGCCTGTTTGGCGTTGGTGCTGAGTGGATTGTACGGAATGCCGGGCAAATTTTTTAAATCATAGGCCCGACCGGTGCAGGTGTAGGTTTTGCCGTCGGTACGAATTTCGCGAAAATCGATTTCGATGCGGTTATTCTGCAGACGTGCGGTACCCAAAATTTGCGAACGCCGGGTGATCTCGATATTGCCGTAACTGGCATCGTTCATTACCCGGGCTTCCACCAGACTGCCGTTGGTCACGGGCGTGCGCTCGACGACAAGCAGCTTGAGACGTGCGCTCTGCAAGCCCGTAATGCCGCCGCTGATGGTGCCACCAGTCAGTGTTTGCTGTTGCTGGCTGCGATCGACAATAATCATGTTGCTGTTGGAGCTGGGCGTGCGGCGTGGATTGAGCGCTGCACTGGCATAACTCGGCGTGCTTGAGCGTTGCTGCTGTGTACGCACCGGGCGCTGAACCTGTTCTTGCTGCTTCGAGGTCTGCGTTTGCGTTTCCGGATTTTGTGCCGGCGTATTGCTCTGCCTATTCGACATTGCTGCATTGTGCTGCTGTTGCTGCGAAGCCAGGCTGCTGCCATACGCGATCGAGTCGACTTTGATGATTTTGTAGTCCAAATCACGCTTTGGCGGTGCAGGCTGTACTGTGAACGGATTCGATGGACGCTGTTTTTGTTGAGCCGCGTCGCGGTAGGCCGACACCACCGAAATAGCAAAAACAGCGACCACCATCAGCGCCCCGATGATGATGACCTGCGGTTTCAACTTGCTTTTGCCGGAGAGAAATTTATAGAGGAAACTTGCCATTTTCTAATCCATAAGGCTGTGGTTTTGTTCGTGTTTGTCCAAGTCTTGCTCTCTCAAGCTAGACCTTTTTGGCAATCGACTGGTCTGGTTTTCGCAGTACAAACCGAACTGATCAAATCATTTTCATAAAATTTACAAATAAAAAGTATGGGCAGCCGATATACGCATCTTTGAAGCGATTATTGCAATATCAAAACTTATTGATAATTTGGAATATAGTGGCCGTTAGACTCCGCGCGATTGACACATAATCCTACTTACCTGACTGGTTCTGCTGATCAGGTACGCGGCCCTGACGCATAGCGTTCACCAATAGCACCGCACCAATGAGCGCAAATAAAATGCCGCTGTACCATCTTCGAAGGCCATCGGCCAACAAAAACACCATCACAGCCAGCACGACAAAAATGATCCCGGATATGAAACTCATCCTATTCATGCGTTCTTACCTGTTAGCAAGATCGACTGTCAGTGTACGGCCAAAAACTGGCCGCCAAAATTCAATATCTGAAGATAAATGTCCATTATGCCCCAATTGGGCATTTTTTCAAAATTCATCCACCCTCACTCCACGTACGACGCTGGCACTTCCAGCGTCAGATCGCGGCGGCCGCTCTCTTCCATGCATTTGATCTGCAGCAGGCTGCGGTCGGAAAAGCCATGCTTGTCGAAAATGAACACCATGCGGCTGGCAGAGTTTGGCAAGATCTGCTGCTTGTACACTTCACGGATCGGCTCGAGTTCGGATTCCTTGATTTTTTTATTAAAGAAAATAAATGAGCGAGCCTGATCGATCAGCTTGAAGCGCACATAACCGATATCGTATGGAATATTTGAGCTATTAACCAGTGTGCACAACACAAACAGCTTGTCCTGAATTTGCACCATGTAATCGAGCGCCAGGACGACGTCGGAATCCTTGATGCTGTAGGTATAGCGATTCGGCGTGCGCAGATAAGTCGGCAGCACGGTGCGCGCCTTTGCTAAAACCGGTCGCAAGTCACGGGTAGCGGACAGTTTCACTGTCGTCGATGGCGTGTTGCTGCTACCACCGGGACTGGGATTGCTATGCGCTGCGCTGCCATTCGCTTGCTGTTGCGGATTGGTCATCGCAGTTTGCGCCAGCCGAATCTCAAGATCCGGTGTGTCGGCAACGCGCAAGATCATGTGGAATGTCTCAGCACCGACCTTGACGAACATATTGGTCGAGCCGCTTTGCACGATTGGCTTCACCAAAATGAAATTGCCCGAACTTTGAATCGTGTAATCATCAGGGTTGCCAACGGTCACCAGGTCTGGTGGCGCCGGACAGACGATCACGGTAGAAAAGCCGGGCTTCACGCGCACCAGCCGCTGCGATTGTGCCATCGCAACCTGGCCGGCAAACAAAACGAACATCCCGCAAAGGAGAATCAGTTTTTTCATTGTTTTTGCTGAACGTAGTTAATAATTCGAAGACCGAAGGGATTTTCTTCGGTCCGGGGTACGGCGATGATCGTGAGCGAGAAACGAATCGGGATTTTGGACATTTTAGGAAACACCTGCTCGCCGGTCACAAAGGCCTCGAATTGAGCGCCTTCACGCACTTGAATTTCGGCAATATCAAAACGGATAGTTTCGGTCGTGCTCTGCACAATTTTGGGAATTTCGGAGTTCGTCACCGCTTCGTGCATGAAATATTCCAATTCCGTGGTGCACATCTTCATCGCGGTTTTGAAACGCTCATTAAAATTGTAGCGGTTGTACTCGAGGAAATGCTTGGCAAACTCCGAAACGAACTTTTTGACTTCATAGCTGGTGCGGCGATCATCCTGTGCCTGGGTTGCATATGCATAACCATCTTTGATCACAAAAGTTTCCACCGGTCGTGTAAATCCGAGAAAACTTAAGTAGACCAATACAATATTGATCACCACCAGGCCAATCACCAACCGTTTCAGGAAGATGTTGCTCTTGATCAACTCACCGTAAAATTCATAATACTTAGGTTGTTTACTCATAATAGCACTATTTTATTGAGATTGCAATATCTGTTTTGTCACAAACAGGCTTTGAGGCCAAAGGTATTTAGACTGCAGGCTTTAGGGCTGTAAACAAAGAAAACCTAATCACCTTCAGCCATTCTTCATGCATTCGGTTGTGTCGAGCCGCCAAAAGGCGAGCCCGCGCCATCAGCCAGCGCCCGCGCCGAATCAGCGCTCGGACTTGCTGCCATTGCTTGCGCACCACCAACAACTCCAGCTGCAGTCGAAGCAGTGACGACCTTGGTCGCCATCGTAGTCGATGCTTTCAATCTGCGCCACACTGTAGAGAGTACCACGCTGGCGGTAATGCCAACACCATAGGTGCCGAGATCCGCGCTGGCGCCGGCACGACTAAAAATGCCGGCCGAGAATTTCGGGATCAGTACCAATGTCACCGCGATGATCACGCCGAGAATGAATGAGTCCCACAAAATGCCTTTTTCGCCATTGGCAATAGCTGTCTGAAATCCCTGCGAATTCGTCAACACCCTGACCAAACGGAACAGAATGGCCGCCAGCACCGACCAAAAATTGACCGCGCAAAAATTGGAAAGCCAGGTCACGAACACGCCGCGAAAGTTCGGGAACAGCGAAATCACAATCGCCAGCGGACCCAGCAGATAGAAAAAAATCTGCACAATCACCTGAATGATCACGAAAATTTCGTAGACGATCATCACCAGCATATATGACAGCGACGACAACGATTCCAAACTCAAAATATTGAACAGTGACAGGCGCAAGCCACTGCCATCGGAACCCGCAAAAAAGGCGCTGAGATAATCGGACATGATGTTGCCCTGCTCCAAATCGAAAATGCCGCGCGCCATCAGCACAAACAGCTTGCCCACCCAGACAGACCAGGTTTGATAGGTCACCAGGCCGATGGTGGCCGAGATGATAAACACAAAGTGGTACATGCTGGCGCTGTCATCTTCACGCAAGGTCATCATGCGGAACAGCGAGGCGATAAAATAGACGATGACGCCAAAAGTCAAAAAGACCGTCCCCACCCGAACGATCTCGTTGACCAAACTGTGAACAGAATTAAAGAATGTCGAGCTGAAAAATGTTTCTAACATTGTTCGCTTGCCTCTTTTTGGCTGTCAGGCGTCAGCAATCGGTTTGTAGACCAGCGATATCTGTTCTTTTTTCTGCACCGATAAACAACCTGACAGGACTTTTTACTGAATTGCCCCGGGCGTTATGTCAAAAAATCCATAACGCACTTTCGATACCTGATTCGCCTGCGACTTCAGCGCTTTCCAATCGACCTTCGAACGCAGGTAGCCGAGTTTTTCTTCACGCAGCGCCAACTCATCATTTTGTACCTGCTGCATGATTTCAAGGTACTTTTCATAAGCAGTATTGGACATATTGCGCATTTTCACGCTTTCCAGAAGCAATTGTGTGCGTTCGGCTTCAGTAAATTTGTTTTTGTCATTGACCACTTGCCGGTATAGCTCAGTTGCCAGCGAATCGTACGTCACTGCCAGCTTCTGACTGCGCAAACCCTGTTCGAACAACGCACGCGAAAAGGCTTCCTGCGCCTCATATGCATTGGATAGCCGAGCATCGGCATTGGCAGGCACTGCATCCGATTGCGCTGATACCGCAAAACCATCATAGGTTTCGCGCAGGGCATCGGCATTGCGCAACAGCGCATCACTGTCCATGACGCTGCGCTGAGCCTGTTGCGTTGTGCTGGGCAGCCAGTAGTTGAGTCGGTCACCGTTCAAGATCAGGTTGGTCACCGCAAAAGTATTGCTGACCTGCATATTGTCGATGGCTTGAAAATCGCGATACAAACTCTGGGTGAACTCGACGTCCTGCCGCAGAACAGTATAGGTGTCATAAAATTGCTTGAGCTGCTCGATCATTTTGGCGGTCTGGATGCGCTGCTCGGCCAGCCCGACATTGTGCTTGCTGGAAATCTCGCGCAGCACCCCCAACATCACGCTGCTCTGCGGATCGAAAAATTGGGCGTTGCCTTTCTTTATCGGAATCAAAGGACAAAGTACCAAGCACAAAGCACAAAATGCTCGAAGATTGTTCTTTGTCCTTTGTTCTTTGCCTTTTGAATTCGCCCGAACGCCCCATCTGTCATTCGGGATGAATCTTTTCAGCAAAACTGCCAGGCGCTCCTTTTTTGCACAAGCTGCATTTTTTGCAACAAAGATCCTTTCAGGATGACAGACAGATATTTTGGAATGGCCTTTAGAGAAAATAGAACGAGGTTTCATTTGTGACCTCCATTGAATATAAAAATCCTACCGCACATACAACAATTTTTGTGCTGATTTCAGCGTGCGACCATCGTCCAGCCGGGCTTCGAGCATGGCAAAATAGACACCGCTGCTCACTGGCGCGCCGCGCCCATCCACAGCCTGCCAGCGATGGCGCTGCTCAACCGACTCGGTACGGCCATCGAAAATCAGCTTTACCTGCTTGCCCAAAATGTCGTAAATCGCCAGACGCACTGTGCCCGGGCTCGGCAATCGAAAACGCAGCTCGGTCGCCGGGTTGAACGGGTTCGGGTAGCTTTCGAAAAGCACCTCGCCCGTTGCCGCAGCTTCGCTGGAATGGCTGGCAGCCTGACCGGCGGCTGGACTCGCCGCACTTTGTACTTTGGTGCCGGTGACCGCATACAGCTCGGGCGCTTTGGCCACCGTACTCTGCAAAATCTCGATGGCGGTCAGCTCTTTCGGATACCGGCTCTTGAAATCCGCCAGCAAATTTTGCGCGTTGCTGAGCTGGACGTCGTGCAGATACAGCAAAATCAGATTGAACTGCATGCCCGAGCGGTCGGCAGGCGAAACTTCCGTCAGTGCCGTTTCCGACAACGCAATGGCGTTGACGAAATCACCGATGCGCTGGCTTTCGAGAATCATCAATTGCAGAGCGGTTTTGCCCAAATCGAGCTTGCTGTGCTGTTTATAAATCGCATCGAGCTCGTCATACATGCCGGATCGCGCGTCGAGCTTGTTCTGCTCGTCGGTGCGCACGAAGCTGTAATACTGCTGCAAAGCGTCGACCGCTGCTTGCGTATTCGGCTGGCTGACGATGATCTGCTTGTTTTGGTCGATGATTGCCTGTTTGGTTTGGGTATCGAGATCAATCGGGCCGTTTGATTCTGCCAGCATCGCGGGTTTTGGCATGGGCGAGAGGCCGGTCGGGGAGGTTGTCAAACAATAGTCGGTATCCACCGAGCCGTAAATCTGGCTGGCTGCCGGTGGGCAATTGCCACCCCAGTAGTTGTTCTCCGCCATTTGCGTTGTGCTATTGACGTTGTAAAAATCCTTGCCGGTGTAGCTGGTGCCGGTTTGGGTGCCGTTGCTGTGAATCGAGTTATTGCCAGCGAGATAGGATGTCCCACCGCTGACGATACCGGCTGTGACCGTTGCGCTCGACGCGACAAATATACCTGCACCGTGATTGCTGCGGATGGTGTTGAAGCCACCTGCCGTATTGGGATTCGAGCTAAAAGTACGGCTGCCGAACGAAACATCGTCTCCGGAGCCTGCATAAATGCCGTGATAGGTACTGCTGTTGCCCAGGCCATTGTCTTCGAACAAGTTGGAGAACAGATCGATGACGGCGTTGGAAGAGTAGATGCCGTCGCGGTCATTTTCCGAAACACTGTTGCCGGTGAGCGTGGAGGTGCTGTTGCTGAGAATCACAAACGCATGGCGGTTGTCTTCGATGGTGGTGTTCTCGACGGTGACGGTGGTGTTTTGGATGCGCACGCCCTGGTCGTTGTTGCGGGTGGTGCAGTCTTTGATGACATTGCCGCTGGAGGTGCTGGGGTAGCCGTAGACTTTGATGCCCCAGTCGCCGTACTCGACGGTGCAGTGTTCGAGCCGGTTGTTGCTGGTGTGCAAAAAAATCGTGCCCCAGGATTTGCGGCCGGGGTTGGCTTGTGCCGAGGTGAAAGTAATGGGCTGGCTCGGCGTTCCGACGGCGTCGAGCTTTGCGCCGTCGTTAATCCAGAGATCAACTCCCTGTGCAGCGAATTTGACAATGGTGCCGGGTGCAATGGTCAAGGTTGCGCCGTTTTGGATATTGAGGTCTTCGGTGAGCAGCACCTCGCCGCTGAGTGTGCCACCGTAGTTTTCCAGGGTGTACTTCAGGGCCTCGTAGGCATTGATGCGGCCGTGGCCGAGATATTTATTTCGACCATTTGAATAAGAATATTGCCCTACCTTTTCCGCTGTAGTCTTTAAGATGTCTACGACATCATCTTTATCCAGGCTTGAATTGATTGTTTTTAAAAGCCCAACAAGCGCGGTCACAAGTGGAGATGCGAAGGAAGTGCCACTGTCAAAACCATATCCAGTGCTCACAGTTGTGAGTATATCGATTCCTGGTGCAGCTACGTCAATGAATAAAGGAGAATCTAGATCTTCGTGATTATATCCAGTTGGATGATCATCATTTGGATTTGTTGCCGTAATGCCAATAACACCTGAATAACCGGCAGGATATGGCACATAAGGGAAGTATTGATCGCACGGGCCGGGAGGATTTGGGTTCGTGTTACCTGTAGCCGCTACAACGATGATACCAACATCAATTGCATCTTGAATTAAATCCTGAATCTCTCCGTAGTTTTTTGACTTGACACAACTACCAACAAATTCAATAGTCCCAAAACTACAGTTTATAATATCCACGCCATCATTAATTGCTCTTTGGATTTCATATGCTAAACTTCTATTGTCGTTTACATTTTCGTAAATTTGATCCACAAATTGATACGATGTCATTTTGATATTCCAACCCAGACTGGCAATACCTGTGGTGTTGTCTGTTTCTGCTGCAACCACTCCAGCCACCTCAGTGCCATGTTGCGGGAAACCGGTTGAGCTTGTTAAATCTCCATTAGATGTGAATTTCGAACTGAGATCAGTATGGTTCCGGTTAAATCCACCTGTGTCTATAATTCCAACATCTATCGTGCTGCTACCGTTTGTTAAATCCCATGCTTTTTCCACTTCTACTCGTTTTAGATTCCACTGGTCAGTTACGGGAGGATTTGAAAAACAATTTGAGGCATTGTTGTAGCACGGATCATCGGGTTCATCAAACGAGATCGCTTGGATAGGCTGATAAATATATTCGACTTCAGTAAATACTTCTAAGTCAGAAATCACGGAATCGATAGGTATTGGTTGTGAAAACCGAATAGCAAACAGTTGTGACATATCATGAATTTTAACAGTCTTGCCGGTTCTTTTGTGTGTACGCAAAGTATCGCCCCAAATCGCATTTGGAATTTTTTTGTGGAAGATAGACTTCCCATATCTTTGCTCAAGTCGGGTGAAATAAAATTTTAAGGAAGGGAAAAGGGAACTCATTTGCTTCAATTCTACTTTTTTCACACCTGCACTGATGGGAAAAACATTTTGATTGAATTTGATATTAATAAGCTTTGATCTTCTCATTCCATCTTCAACAACAATCTCTGCTTCTGAAACCGTTAAAGATGTTTGCTGACCATATACATTTGCTATTGCAAAAGTAATAAAGATTGTATATACGAAGAGTGATAGCTTCGGAAGCAATTGCCGATATTGAAATAATTTTGATTTATTCATTTTGTCACCCCTTATTTAGTGTAGCTGAATTTTCATATTATTGAACTAACAGCATCTTTTGCATAACTGTAAAATCATCACTTATGAGACGATACAAGTAAACACCGGAAGAAACCTTGTTACCGTTTGCATTTTTACCATTCCAAAAAATTTGATGGTTACCTTCTTGCATATCGTCACTTATAAGAGTAACAGTCTCGCTGCCGTTGATATCATAAATAATAAGCTTGAGAAATGTTTGTGTTGGTAGAGTAAAACTAATCTTCGTACTGGAATTGAATGGATTCGGATAATTTCGCAGTAAATAAATATCATTTTCAGCATGGGTAGTATGATCTCTTATCGAAACAGTGGGATCATTAAAATCATATATATTTGCCCATATCTTTTCCCCTGAGCCCCAAGCAAAGTAGATTTTATTATTATATAATGCAACACTGGGGAAGGACTCGGGAAGGGTGTCATCGGTTGTTGAAACAAAAAAATTTCCACCGAATGGATTTCCATTAGGTAGAAATCGCTGTGCAACTATTTTCGAAGAGCCGTCTTTCTTTCCCTCCCATATAATGATGGATGTCCCATCGATATCATAAGAAACATCCACAAACGGAAAGCTTGTTACATTATCAGGGTCTGAATTGACTTGAAGACTGACGTCTTTCGGCTGGCCATTTTGATGCAAACGACGTAATTGGACTTCCCAACGATTATTCACTTCCCCACCCCAAACCACTGCGAACCCTTCATCGGAATCAACTGAGACGCTGAGAAAAGCGACATTGGTCAACTTTTGGTCTTCGCTGATCAGAAAGCTGTTATCGACAGGCTGTCCATTGGAGAAGAAAAGCCTACCGAAAACTTGACTATTACCTGATCGATTATCCTGCCAAACAACCAAAAATTGCCCTGATGTTTTGTTGTACGCAACTCTTGAAACGTCATGGATGATACCAGTGCCATGCGCATCACTTAACAGTTTATTGGTTTCAATCATCCGATTTGAAGTTGAAACCATTTGTCCATAAACACCTGAAACCGTTCCGCTACCAGCACCGGCAGTCCAAACAGCGATAAATGAACTATCATTTAGAAATGCAACATCAGGGTTAAAACGCTGCGCATCTCCACTTGGATCATGAAATAGAGTATTTGAGAAAACCGTGTCTCCAGTATGGCTAATTAACTGTCCCACAATGAAAGAATTGAATGAAGATGACACCCTCCTCCAAACAGCAACAATATTATTTTCATCGAGAGCAAGGCGTGGAAAGAGTGTTGCACGACTTTCCGAGATTTTTTTGGGCATATTGATTTCATTGCCCAGTGAATCAAAAAGTCCGTAATACACGCTTCCATCACTCGACCATGTTGCGTGAATCCGGCTATTGCCATCGGATTTTAAGTGAGGAGTTTCACCTATTGGAACTAAGACGAAATCCGAACGGATTTGCGCTGACAATATCGCTACGGAATAAAACAAAAAAATAAAAACAGCATAGGTTTTTGTTTGAGATTTCATAGTATACTCTTAGGTATCAATGTACTCTCTTCTCTGAACTTATGTAAAATAAGAATAGCCGTACACTTTGATGCCCCAGTCGCCGTACTCGACGGTGCAGTGTTCGAGCCGGTTGTTGCTGGTGTGCAGAAAAATGGTGCCCCAGGATTTGCGGCCGGGGCTGGCCTGTGCCTTCGATTCCCAATCCCGAAATTCATCAGAGAAAATACGGTGACGCTTCATGGGCACTCTCCTTTTCTCGTACAATTTCAGTGATGGCTTTGACCAAATTGCCACTGCTCTCGTGAATCTTCTTTTCCAAAACGTTGTTTTCCTGGCGGTCGCTGGTAAAAAGATAGTGGTCGAACAGGCTCATGTCGGCGCGCATCACGGTCATGCGGCCGTCGCGGTCGAGCATGAATTCGCCACGATCGAGGCTGGCGACCAGCGCCTGCTCGCGTTCGCCATAGCCGAACGCCCGTGTCAGCGCATCCATCTGTTTGGATTTGTGCCCCAAAATAAAATGGTTAAGCGCATTGTCTTTGATCGGCGTTGAAAAGCTGACTTTTTCGATATCGTCGATCGACTGTGAAATGGCGAATATGCCGGCGCCCATTTTCCGTGCAGTGCGGAACAATTCCACCACCAAATGGCCGATGGTGCTGCTGTCATCGAGCACCTTCCACAATTCGTCAGCGAAAATCACTTTGTGGTGGCCGAGATTGCGCTCCATCAAATCCCACAGCAGGCCGGTAATGATGATCGCGATGATGCCCTGCAAATCGGGATGCGTCTCCAGCCCCTTGAGATCGAAGCAGACCAGATCTTCGTTGATTTCGATCATCTCATCGGCGCACAGAAAGCGGCTGTATTCGCCGTGGGTGTACATGTACATCTTGCGCGCCATCAGCCGCGTATCGACATAGCCTTCGGGATCGACCTGTTTGACAAAGAAATTCACAAACGTGGTGAGGTTGCGCGAACCGTGGAACTCCTTGACATATTTTTCAAGCACCTTGCTGATGAATCCCTGCTCGATTTTTGACAGCGAAGTCTGGTCGCGTTCGAGCAGCAATTTTTCGATAAATGCGCGCAAAAAAAGTTGCTTTTTGGTGTCAAAATTATCGCCGATGAGCGCGAACGGATTGAGCGGAATCGGTTTGTCGATATTGAGCTCGACGTATCGGCCATTGAGCAATTGCACCATTTTTTTGTAGGAGCCGCCGGTCTCCCCCACTCCGCCGACGTCCAGCCCGAACACTTTCACGCCCTGTTCGAGCATTTGCAGCAGCATCGACTGCATCAAATAGCTTTTGCCAGTGCCGGTTGGACCGATGATAATGCTGTTCCATGAGTTCAAATTTTGATCGAAATAGTCAAACAACACCGGCTCGTTGTGGCGATTCTTCATCAGAATGCCCTGATGATAGCCCTTGTTGAAATTGGTCAGGGTGATAAAATTGGCTGCATTCGAGGTTTTCACCATCAGCCGGTGGTAGTTTTCAGCGGAATTGCCCGGCAGGCAGCTCATGAAAATCGGCAGCACATCCAGCGTTTCCAGCACCGCCTGTGCTTTATCGACCGCACCAAAAGCAAGATTGGCCTGTGTGATTTTTTGGTTGAGTTTATCAATGTCTGCGTCCCAAAGCAGCACGCTCAGGCTGATGCTGGCGAGCTTTTTGTGCTGATTGTAGATTTCGTCCATCAAATCGTTCAATTCGCGATATTTGACTTCACTTTTGCGGCCTTCGCGGTTGCGCGAAAAATTGGTGATGAAACGGGTCAAATTGAGTTGCCGCGACAGTCGTGCTGTTTCCTGCTCCATATCGAGATTTTGTGTCGACAACACCACCCTGTGCGGGAACGAGAGATTGTGCAAAAGCGGGAACAAATACGGCAGCGGAATGCCGTTGTATTTGTAAAACTGGCGGGTCACTTCCGGCAGCAGGCTCAGCGACAAGCACGCGACGTACTGATTGCCGACTTTCAAATAGCCACGATCGACTTGAAAATCTGCCACAGCCAGCGCATTGTTGAGCGCCATCGAGTTGGGCGTCGTTTGCAGATCATCCGAGGTCAAGTTGATCGCCTTGAACGCGACATCAGCCAGCTCGGCATTATTCAATCGACGCAGTTGCACGCCGGTACTGCGGAAATTCGAGTACAAGCCCTTCAGCTCATTTTGCCGCGTCAGCGCCAGCCGGCGATGCTCTTCCGCCAGCCGCTGCACAATCGTGCTCGTCGACATCAAAATATTGTAGGGTGTGCGCGTCGTTTTGCCCGCATCGAAATCGACAAACAAAAACATGCGACAGGTCAGATATTTGTAGAAAGAATAGTACTGGTGACGACGAAACTTGAAGGTATTGAGCGTGTTGTCATCAGCGTAAACGTAGTCCTTTTTGTACGGATAATAGTCGAAGCTGTACAAAAATTGCAGGTTCACGCCTTCGTCCACCTGATTGAGGACATTTTCAAGCGATGCACCGAGCGCCAGGTAATTCTCTGCCGACATGCCCATGTTGTCGTGTGCCAGCAACTCAAAGCCGGCGACAAAATTGCCATTCTTTTTGATCAAATAGCCATCGGTGATGTCGACGTACGGCAGGTATTTTGCCAACGCCGGCCGGTCGAGCGACTGGTTGCGATCGGTGAGTTTGGTAAATGACATAAAAACAAGTCCCTATTTCTTCCCTGAAAAATATGACTGCTCCTGCAGCTTGAAGGCCGACATTTTTTTCGGCCAGAGAAAATTGAACGACACAAAGGATGCCAGACCGTGCTGAAACGGCGAAATTTTATTGGCCATGCGAAACACAATCGCCAGCATAATCTCAATGCCGAGAATGTACACAAAATTCAGCTCCATGATCACGAACACCGGAAACAGCATAATCGGAACAGCCAGCAGCGCCAGCAGTTCCAGCAATCCGATGCCACCAATGCCACTTTGTGTCTGCAAATGGCGATAGCATTTTTCTTCCATAATTTCGTCCTTGAAATTCAGTCGTGACAGACTGGGAAGTGGTTTCCCAATGGCCTGTCTTGCTGCTTGAAACGGGTTACCGAAATGAAAAGACTGACTGCTCGTTAGAACGGCGAGGCAGAGCTGGCGCCTGGCACCAAATTGATCAAAGCCGGCACCAGGAATTTCGCGCCGAAAATGATGACAACAGCGATGGTGATACCGATCAACTGGCGTTTGGCTTTTTCATGGCGGCCGCCATCAGCGCTGGCCATGTTCATGCCGGCAACGATCAAGGCGATCACCAAAATGGGGGTTGCGATCAGAAGCGCAACATTGATGAGGTTGTTGAGAGCTTGAAGCAGGTTTTGCATTTTATCCTCCTTGACAAATGAAAAAGGTCATAAAAACGAGCTATCGAACTGTTGCCCGTTGTGATTATTTCTAAAACAAAGCTATCCTGGATATTTCAGAAATCTTAACAAAACAGCTGGCGGAATCACACTTTCGTCATCGCTGCAGTGATCTTTTCACATCCGACCATCTTATCTCGTAATCTGATTACAGTTTCGTAAGCAAAAAAGCCGTATTTCAACAGTTCTCACAGTTTTGACGCATAAATGACAATGCGTTACAAAGTTCGAACCGAATGGTATCTTCGCACAAATTTCTGTGCAAAAACAAAAATTTTTTAGAGCACGCCGCCTGTGCTACTTTCATTCTTTTTAAACGCCATCAGCTTGTCAAATTTAAAATAGCCGGTTTTTAAAACAGAAAAAACACGCGGCTGCCGTACAAAAACCACACACCGCCCGACTTCCAGTTGCTTGATCATTTCAGCCGCATTCACATTTTTGGTCTCCTCGCCGCTCATGCGTTTTGCGATAGCGTCGACTGTCTCTGGTGTGTTGAGATTGAAACAAAAAATCATGTTGGTATGCTCAGCAAGTTCATCGATGAACGCCTTGCCGAGCGCCATTTCGCCAGTTTCCAGCTCAGCCAGGGTCTGATTTGTGTAACAGACACTCACGCCGAGGGTGCGGCTGGTGCGCAGCAAATCGATAAAATGCGGGCTGGCAAATTTCGCCAACTCGTCGATAATGAGCACGCCATTGCCGGCAGGGTGATTCGCCTGGTCAGCGTGTTCGCGGGTGGCAAAATGGTGAAAGGTGGCCTGAATGTCGCCTAAAATGAGCTGCCCCAAAAACGACATCGCCGGATCGTTCGTGCTGATCGGCAGGGTGAAATAGCAATCTTTTCTATCAGCAAAAAGTTTTGCCACATCGAGATCGGGACTATCGGTTTGCAGCAGGTGGGCATAGTCGGCATTGCAAATTTGTAACAGCAGCAGCGTAAAAAACGCCGTTTCTTTTTGAAACTCGCTATAGCGCAAAAGCAAGTCGCGAAGATTGTCCTGCAACACCGGATCACCAATACGTTCTATTTGCTGCTGCACATGATTTTTTGAGTCGAAATAGCGCAGCAACTCCGCCAGCGTGATGGCTTTTCCGGTTTTGCGAATTGCCTGCAGCATCAGACCGAGATAGTAATCGAGCTTTTCATGGCTGGCTGCAGTCTGCTTTTTCCAGTTAATGGCATTCAGCAGCCGTGCTTTAATCGCATCGATGTTGCCATGCAGCAGTGGATTGTACGATGCAGATCGTGCCGGCTCCGACGGATTGAAATAGAGAATTTCATGGCCCTGCGCCAACGAGGTTGCGATAGTGTAAAAGCGATCGACATTCCGGCTCGAAGCCTTGCCATCTAACACGATAGTGGGAACGTTGCGGCGTACGCTTTGATACCACAACGGCTGGATGATGCTTTCGGTTTTGCCACTGCCGGGCGAGCCGATCACCTGAATATGGCCCTGCATCCAGCGTACCTTGGCAAAAAATGGTGCGCCATTGCGTTGCTGGTCCAAGCCACAGAAAATCTCGTCATTGCCAGCACGCTCCGAAAAAGCCACGATATGCACGTCCTGATCAGCCTGATTGCGCAATTGCACAGCTTGCCGCAACATCACACGTGTGGTCAACCAACCAAACACAAAATTGCTCAGCACGATAACCGGAACCAGCAACAAATAAAATGACCATAATGCCTCACGGTTGCTGATGGCGCCACCCTGCGCATAAATCAGAATATTGTTAATCGGCGACAATACAGTATTGACCACCGAAATCACATCATTATACATCACAAACAGCAGCACTTTGTAGTTTGCAGCGCCGGCAAGAAAGGATGGCTGGCTGTCGAAAAAGCGGTAAAACGTTACAGCAAAATAGAACACGATCAGCGATGTGACCATCGTGCGCGGCTGCACTCTGAATCGGCTTTTGGAGCGCACGCGGATTTGCCCGACCTGGTATTTTCGCACGATGCGCGGTTGGATAAAATGCTGAAAGATTTTATCCGCCAAATACCACGGGATTAAAAAGGGCAAAGCGAAGAGACTGAATAGAAATTTGATGAGCGTTTTCAAGAGCAATCCTTGATCTCGAGAAAATCAGTGCAAATGGCGGGTTGTGCCGTGCTCTGCGTGTTCGTTCTTAAAGGTACAGTTTGGCGTATTGCATCGCGCTTCCCTGTCAGAAAACAGTGAAGGGCTGATGCATCTGCAAATTCTGAAAACATGCTGTGCCAGAAGCCACTTTGTTTCGGACTTGCATCACAGCAACTCTTTTCCCTGTCCCTCCTTAAGGACCTTCTCGTTAGGTCGGCACCTCATATCGCACAAAGGCAGGTCATGAACAGGCACCTTGCACAAACGGTGCTTCTTTGTTCGCGCATCTCCATAGCGGAGAAACAAAGCATGGCAACCGTTGCATTCGCAATGTGTCTGCTAAAGCGGTCAGCTCGGCGGGCCGGCATTTCCAGAATGCCTGTTCCGTCAAGCCGATAAAAAAGACAATTTGAGCTTTCGATGAAAATCTTGCAGGTGGGTGGATGGGCGTGTAGTTTGCACCGCAATGCGAATAAAAGCTTGCGTGCCCGGCAAGTTGTGTACCCACCTTCCAAAAAAAATCACCATTCAGGTGTCGTGCGTGGTGAGAAAAACGGGGAGTGTGAATGGCGATATCGAAATGGTATTGAATTTTCGTAAAATATAAAAACGATCTTTAACTTAGTCAAGCAAATAGTTACTTAGTCACCAAGTATACATTCCGCGGAAAACTCAGTGACATTTTTGTAAGTGATGCATAAGTTCAGCATGAATATGCTTGATTCATTAACGCAAGGCTTGTGTGAAATCAGGCGCGATGTTCAGCCGCCCAGGTGTTGATGTAGTCGATGATGTCCCGTGTTGAGGTGCCGGGGCCGAACAGCTTGCCGGTGCCTTTGCCTTCCAGTTCTTTTGCTTCTTCCGGCGGGATAATGCCGCCACCAGTCAGCAGCACATCGGACATGCCCTGTTTTGCCATCAGATCCATGATGCGCGGGAATAGTGTCATGTGCGCACCGGAAAGAATGGAAATGCCGATCACATCGACATCTTCCTGCAGCGCCATCGACACAATTTTCTCCGGCGTTTGGTGCAGGCCGGAGTAGATGACCTCAAACCCGGCGTCACGCAAGGCACTGGCGATGACTTTTGCGCCGCGGTCGTGGCCATCCAGTCCCGGTTTCGCGACAAGCACTCTGATTTTTTTGCTCATTATAGCTCCACATGAAATAACGAATTGCTTAATTTCGTATGATTGTATTCAGCTTTTTGTTAGAACACCGGTTCTTCCACCCAGGTGCCATAGACTTCCCTGAGCACGCCGATCATCTCGCCGACAGTGCAGTAGGCTTTGGCGCAGTCGATCAAAGCCGGCATGACATTTTTGTTGGCCAGCGCATCAACACGCAGGCGCTCGAGCTCGGCTTCAACCGCGCCATTATCGCGGCTGGCGCGCAATTGCTGCAAACGTTCAAGCTGAGCTTTTTCCACCGACTGGTCGATTTTCAGAATCGGGATTTCGAGTTTTTCGTTCTCTTCGGCATATTCATTAACACCGACGATGATGCGATCTTTCGCTTCGAATTCATCTTGATAGCGGCGCGCGGCTGTAGCAATTTCACGCTGCTGGAAGCCTTGCTTGATCGCAGGTATTACGCCACCCAGATCATTGATTTTTTGAAAATAAGCTTCGGCTTCCGCTTCGATTTCGTCAGTCAGTTTTTCGACAAAATAGCTGCCTGCCAGCGGATCCGGTGTGTTGGTGACGCCGATTTCGTGCGCGATGATCTGCTGGGTGCGCAGGGCGATTTTGGCCGCCTTCTCGGTCGGCAATGCCCAAGTCTCATCGAGAGAATTGGTGTGCAGACTTTGGGTGCCGCCCAGTACGCCAGCCAGTGCTTCGAAAGCCGTGCGCATGACATTGTTGATCGGTTGCTGGCCTGTCAGCGAGCAGCCAGCGGTTTGCGTATGGAAACGCAATTTCCACGAACGCTCGCTTTTGGCAGCGTAGCGTTCGCGCATATGGCGTGCCCAAATCCGGCGTGCGGCACGGAACTTGGCAATCTCTTCAAAAAAATCGAGGTGAGAATTAAAGAAAAAACTCAAGCGCGGTGCAAATTCATCGACATCCATTCCTGCATCGATAGCCGCATCAACGTAGGCGAAGCCATCGGAGAGCGTGAACGCCAGTTCCTGCGCGGCCGTGCTGCCCGCTTCGCGAATGTGGTAGCCCGAGATCGAAATGGTATTCCACTTCGGCACATGCTTGGTGCAGTATAAAATGGTATCGACCACCAGTTTCATCGAAGGCTCCGGCGGAAAAATGAACTCTTTCTGAGCGATATATTCTTTCAAAATGTCATTTTGCAGCGTGCCCATCAGTTGTTCCTGCGGAACACCTTGTTTTTCGCCCACCGCGATATAGAAAGCCAGCAAAATGGCAGCCGGCGAGTTGATGGTCATCGACGTCGAGACTTTATCGAGCGGGATGCCATCGAACAACACCTCCATGTCAGCCAGCGAATCGATGGCCACACCGCAGACGCCGACTTCGCCTTCGGAAAGCGCATCGTCGGAATCGCGCCCCATCAGCGTCGGCAGATCGAAAGCAACCGACAGTCCCATTTGGCCGTTTTTGAGCAGGTATTGAAAGCGCTCATTGGTGTCCTTTGCGGTACCGAAGCCGGCGAACTGTCGAATGGTCCATAAGCGGCCGCGGTACATGTTTTTGTGAATGCCACGGGTGTAGGGAAAGTCGCCCGGATCGCCCAGATCGCGCTGATAGTCGATGTGCTGCACATCTTCCGGTTTGTACAGCGGATCGATCGGCTTGCTGGAGGTGGTCATAAATTTGGTTTCGCGTTCCTGCGATTGGCTATTTTGAGCAGGCTTGTCAGCCTTGCCATTTCGCATATTTCCATTTTTTGACATCGCTCTCTCCCAATTTATTTCAAACAGTTCAAATCAACTTTGGTACTCAGTTTTATCCTCACCGCACACCTTCGCGATAGTTCGCCATCAATTGTTTGGCAGCCCGATAGGGGGAGGTCTTCTTTTGATCGAGGCTTTCGATGTGCCCTTCCAGAATCTGACGGGCCGTTTCATCCCAGAAATCCTGCTTCAAACGATAGCTCACCAGTGCATGTACGGTTTTCACAAAACGCTGTTTGCGTTTTCGCGTCAACAGATCGCCATCCTCAAGGTGATGCCGGTGCTTGCCGATAGTTTCGAGAATATCGATCACGCCATCGTTTTTCATGGCAACAGCCTTTTTCACCGGTGGATTCCAGGCTTGTGCCGGGCGCAAATGCAGCATGGCGCTGAGTTCGCGTAACGCACGATCCGCACCTTCACGATCTGCCTTGTTCATCACAAAAATGTCGGCGATTTCCATCAGTCCGGCTTTCATCGCCTGCACGCTGTCACCGCTCTCCGGCACCAGAACCACCAGCGTGGTATCGGCCGCTTCAACAATGTCAAGTTCGCTTTGGCCAACACCAACGGTCTCGTAAATGACGATATCCTTGCCAAATGCATCCAGCATGTCGGCTGCTTCCTGTGCCTTGGCCGCCAATCCACCGAGTGAGCCGCGCGTGGCCATGCTGCGAATAAAAACGCCGGAGTCAAGCGTATGGTCGTCCATACGCACACGGTCGCCAAGCAAAGCGCCCCCCGTAAACGGGCTGGTCGGATCAACCGCGATGATGCCGACGGTTTTGCCCTGCTGGCGGTAAAGCTTGGTCATCTGGTTGACGAGCGTACTTTTGCCTGCACCTGGCGGGCCGGTGATGCCGATACGATAAGCTTGTCCCGTGCGCTGATAAAGCTGATCGCGCAGGTCGTCGTCAATTGGCTCATCGTTTTCCACCAGCGAAATAATCCGCGCCAGCGCGCGCATCGAGCCGTTTGAGAAATCTTCAAACCATTGATTCATATTACGATTCATAAGGAAAAGGGTCAACTTTTTTCTTTTAGATTCGGGCTTTGATTTACTGAACGGCGCTGTGCACAAAAACGGAGCAAAACTTGCTTTGCAAATTTGGAGCTGTCCAAAAACATGCTATAACAAATCGGTTTGTCCGTATGTAGTGGCATAGCGCGCCATGCCACTACCACAGATATACTGCTATTCCAAAATTCTAAGTTTTAGGGCCCATCCTTCAGCGCAAGGAGCGTTCCCACAGCTTGGCATATTTGGCAAACACATAGCATGCTGACAACAACGCCAGCATGAAGCCTTGCAGGCCATCCAGAAAGCCACGCTTCAAAATATACATGCGAAAAAACATAAACGGTGGTCGCAGCAGCAAAGCATGCCAGCGAAAGGTGCGATTCTGTTCGTGAAGCTGCTCGGCCGCCAAACTGGTGTAATGGTTGAATTTTTTAAAATAATGCTCGAGCGTACGGTCGGTGTAATGCAACAAGTCCGCTTGCAAGCGCCCGACCGAGCCATTCAGCGCGACGCCTTCGTGCACCAGCGCATCGTTAAACGAACCAGCGTCCCGGCGGAACAGACGCAGCACGTGCCCGGGATACCAGCCGGAGTGTCGAATCCAGCGACCTAAAAAATTGGCCAGTCGCGGCATTTCGTAGCCAACGTGTTTCGGTGCCTGCACTGTTTGCTGCATTTCTGCTTTCAGCTCCGGCGTGACCCGCTCATCAGCATCGAGCCAGAGCACCCATTCGCAGGTGCAATTTTGCAATGCAAAATTTTTTGCCGCTGAAAAACCCTGCCATTCGCGCACATAAACTTTTTGGGTAAATTCGCGCGACAGCTCCGCCGTACCGTCCACACTTTCCGCATCAACAACCACAATTTCGTCTGCCCACTCGACGCTCTTCAGGCAATCCTGAATGTTTTCCGCTTCGTTGAGGGTAATGACAATGACCGATACCGAACTCACACCAGCACCTCGGCAGCCTGTTCGACCGGCTCGGACTCGCCGGTTTTCGCTTTAAATTTCTGTGCGGCAAATTTGGCGATGTATTTCACGATAGTATCGAGATCGAATTCGGTGACGCAGATCGGGCCATGCGGCATGTCGCACGTTTTTTTCCAGCACGGCGCACACGGCAGGTCACGCACCAGTTTGATGCCGCGCTCATAAACATCCACTTCGGCCGCACAACTAAGCCCAAACCACGCTATCACATGCTTTTGCAAACCGATGGCGATGTGCAATCCCAGGGAGTCGCCGCTTACGACAATATCAGCAAGATTTTCAAGAACAATACCTTTGCGCAAACCCAATGTGGTCGGCGTTTGCATCGCTGCACCATCAGCAAGGTCAACGATCTGACTGTTGCGCTCGGTATCTTCGCTTCCGCCGAGCAAAATCACCGCCACACCCGGCACTTGTGCGCGAATCAGTTGAGCTAACTGTGCATGCTGTTCCGGCAACAGTTTTTTATTGGAGAACGCGTTGGAACAGCCCGTGTTGAGTCCGACCACGACGCTCGCTTCTTCCAGCCCAAGTTTCTGCCGCCATGCTTCACATTCATCCAATTCAGCCGTGCTGAGCTGCAAAACATAGGGATCACGCTGGTACGGTATGTCCCACGTTTCGGCAAGAATATCCTGCGCCGTGCGGGTATTATCGCGAAATTTCAGATAATCGTGCGTACCAAGCATGAAATTGTATTCGGCACCTGCATTCAGTGGAATCGTCGCGCCGTTGGCGTTCAAACCAAACCCACGCTTTTCCGGAGCGTGCAGTTTGCTCACAAACGCGCACGAGTTACGATTTTTATCTGCATTAAGCACAAGGTCAAAAGACATCGATTGCAGAATCATGCGGTTTTCGTCATTCCATGCAAAAACTTCGTGCAGGTACGGATTGTTTTCAAGAACAGGCAGGCACATCTTTTGAGTCAACCAGTAAATCGTGCTTTTCGGGTACTGCTTTTTGATGGCAGGCAGTTGCGCTGTGGTCATTAACACAGCGCCCATGTTATCGAGGTTGATGATCAGGATGCGCGTGCCGAATGGTTGCGGATCCGGGCAGCCTTCGCAGGTTTTGTAAGGCAAGCAAGGTTTATAGCCACTAAATAGCTTGCAATCCGGGATGATGGCTTTGGATTGATAGGATTTCATATCTTGTTGTCGGCTCTTTACTGTTATAGATTGGCATCCGTTACACATCATAAAATAGCCAATCATGTACACAGTTTCAAGCGCGAAACCAGTGCGTTACTTGCCGATTTTTTTCATAATTTTGGTCATATTCGTTTTCACGTCGGCATCGCCATTGTAGACGCTCGAACCAGCCACCAAAATCGTCGCGCCGGCTTCAGCGACCAGCGGTGCCGTATCGGCATCGATGCCGCCATCCACAGCGATGCGCACATCTTCCTGTACGCTCAAAATCGCTTGTTTGAGACGGCGGATTTTGTCGATTTGATTGTGCAGAAAGGTTTGTCCTCCAAAGCCGGGATTAACCGTCATGATTTGAATCACGTCGGCTACGTCGAACACTTCTTCAATGGCACTGAGCGGAGTGGCCGGATTGAGCGCAACACCTGCTTCCAAATCGAGATCACGGATGGTTTGCAGCGTACGCTGCAAGTGCGGGCAGGTTTCCTGATGTACGATCAAACGATTCGCACCGAGATCGGCAAATTCCTCGAGATATTTTTCCGGCTCCACAATCATTAAGTGGACGTCGAGAAACAGGTCGGAAATCTGCCGGATCGCTTTTACCACACCTTGCCCGAAGGTGATATTCGGCACGAAACGCCCGTCCATCACGTCGATCTGAATAGCTGTTGCTCCGGCATCTTCTGCTTCAAGAACCTGATCGCCCAAACGCGTCAAATCTGCAGACAGAATAGATGGTACAATGGTAATCTTCACTTTTCCTCCTCCATTGTTCCCGGCAGCGGAAATGCCAGCCGCCATGGATTGCAATTATTCGCGAGTGAGTTCGCGTATCCCCTCTTGACTGGCCACAATAACCTGAGTTGCCAGCCCCAAAAACAAACCATGCTCAACAATCGCTGCACGACTATTGAGCTGCTCAGCAAGTTCTTGCGGCTGATGAATCGGACCAAAATCGGCATCGAGAATCATATTATGCTGTTCTGTTTGAAATATCGCGCCATCTTCGCATTTGCGCTGTTTTACCGATGCGCCAAGTCTGATTAAAAACTCAAATTCGGTGCGCCACCCGAACGGGATGACTTCCACAGGCACGACCCATTTTTCACCCAGAAATTCTGACATCTTGCTGTCATCGACGATGATGATTTCGCGCGCGCTAGCCTGCGCCACAATCTTTTCGCGCAACAATGCGCCGCCGCCGCCTTTTATCAGATCAAGCCGGGCAGATACTTCATCCGCGCCGTCGATGGTCAGGTCGACGTGTGGATATTTTTCGAGCGTAGACACTGAAATACCGAGCTTGCGGGCCTGCGCTTCGATAAATTGAGAGCAAGGGATACCGATAATGTTGTCGATCTCCTTGCGCCGTAACCGCTCCGCCAGTGCCTGGACTGCAAACAAGGCCGTGCTACCGTGTCCGAGCCCGACCACCATGCCGGATTCGACAGCCTGGGCCGCATGCTTTGCAGCCTGTTTTTTCAGCTCATCTTGCTCAACGGACAACGCGTTCTCCTTCTTGTAAATGGCCATTTTCGACCGAAAGCGCAACCAGTTTCAACCCAAGCAACGTTAACAGGCAATGGCTTACTGCACAACCTGCGTCAGGTGTTCCAACCCACCGACAATATCGCTGCCTAAATCCAGACAAAGCACGCGGCGGTTGTTATCGAGCAAGGCCTGGCGATCCCCCAGAGCTTGCGCCATTTTTAAGACAGCGAATGAAATGGAGCTGGCCACGGTGCCGGCTTTTTCGGGAATGGAAATGTTTTCCGGCATATCTGCTGTCAATTGGATAAACAGGCCATTGCCAGCGTCGCCTTTGTGAAGCTGACCGGTTGAATGTAAAAAGCGTGGCCCATAACCGTAGGTGACTGCGATCTGGAAGCGGTCCCGGATCGTTGAGGCGAGCAAATTGAGTGCGTCTTCCGTAGCGGGTGTGGTCGGTAAATAGGCCTGTAGCGACACATACGGGCGTGGCCCATCTTGCGATGAGCGCGCCAATTGCAGAAAATTTTGCACAGCTTCGGCCGCAGTTTTACCGCCGAAATCGCTGTAAATCGTGATCCTGCCATCGTGAGCAGATGCCGTCATTTTTGGCAATTCACCGCTTTCCTGATAGGCTGCCATCATCTTCTTGGCCTGCGCTTTGGCAGATTCCACATTGGGTTGATCGAATGGATTGATACCCAAAAAATAGCAGGCAACTGCCGTCGCTATCTCCCATTTAAAAAATTCTTTTCCCAAATCCAGACGGTCGTCGAGTTGGTATCGAATGATCGGGAAGCCGGCTTGTTCGAGGGCAGCGATCTGATTGTCATGACTAACGTCGCCTTGCATCTGCAAATAAACGAAAACACGGTCATCAGCATACACATCAGGTGCGCCCGGTGGTTCGGTCGCAACTGGCAAAATGCCCACGCCTTCCTTGCCTGTACTTTCGGCAACCAATTGTTCAACCCAGGCGCCAAAAGAAGCAATCTGCGGTGAACTGATCAGCGTCACTTTATCGCGGCCGGCTTTGGCCAGCGCACCCATCACCGCTCCCAGCGATGCGCCCGGATTGGTGTGCAGATCATTCGGCGCGCTCATGCATTCCTGCGCCATCTGCGCCGTGCGTGCCAGCAACTCCTGCACATCAACGCCCACCAGCGCGGCCGGTACCAGGCCAAAAAACGACAGCACCGAAAAGCGCCCGCCGATATTGGCATCGTTCAGAAAAATCTGGCGGAAATTGAGTTCCTGCGCCAATGCTTCCAGACCGCTGCCGGGATCGGTGATCGCCACAAAATGGCTGCCGACGTGGTTATCGCCAACCACCGCTGCAGTGCGATTGTAAAAGTATTTAAATGCCGACAGCGTTTCGATGGTGCCACCGGATTTGGTCGACACCACAATCAGCGTTTTTGCCAAATTGAGCGCGCGATCGCAAGCCAGCACCGCCCCCGGATCCGTGCTGTCGAGCACAGCGAGGTCGAGATAGCCAGCTTTTGCACCGAATGTCAGCCGAAAAACTTCCGGGGCCAGGCTTGAGCCACCCATGCCGAGCAGCAAAACATGGGTAAAGCCCTCTGCACGCACGTTCTCAACAAAGGCGTCGATTTCCGGCAATTGTCCGGCCATTGTCTCGGGACTTTTCAGCCAGCCGAGCCGGTTGCTGATCTCGGTCGGTTGCGGTTTCCAAACGGTATGATCATGCACCCAAATGCGGCTGATCACATCCTGCTCACGCAGTGTTTTCAGACTGTCTTCAACGGTTTGCTGGTGCGCAGCAAGCTTAAATTCTGCCTGCTGCGATACCGATTTTTTTTGCATCGCTGCTCTCCTCGGTAGATGTAGGGGATCGATTGGCTATTCGGTACGCAACATTTAAAGTTCAGCTTTCGCAATACTACCAAACATTGCACGAAACATTGATTGTTGAAAAACCGTCTCTCTGCCGCGTGTCCGAGTTCAACTCACAATAGATCAAATCTATTCTTTTTTATCTTCTATCTTTGCCTTTTTCCTGTAATGTCTTTTAATATCATAGAGTTCTGCTGGAAGTCTTTCCAATACAGCGATTAATGATTGATAATGTCCATTCCAGTATATCGCTCGAAGTATTGCTTTAACTTTCGAATAATTATCTGTTCTAATTTTATTTCTAATCTCTATCTCAACTTCATGATATGCAATACCACTAAAATTTTCAGCTTCAAGCTTTGGATCGTTCCAGTATTTATCGAGCGCGTCACAGGCTTTATCAATTTCGTAATCGGTTATTTCCCAATCCTCAATTATTTGTTCCGAAATTGAATCGAGCTCAAAATGTCGGGTTATCCTTTGTACCTTTTGATATATTTTATGTAGGTCAACTTTTTTGTAATCCTCGAGCCTTATGAGAGATTCTACTTTTCTTTTAAGCTTAGACTCTAAATCTTGGATCGATTGATATTCAACATATCTGAATTGATTTATATCGAAAGGGATTTTTTCTTCAGGGTGTGCTTCGTAGTGTAAAGTGGAATTAAAGGTTAGTAGAATCTTTTTATCTAAGGCACAGGCAAGCCCCAATTCATAATATACGTTCGCATTGGGAATACTAATATCAAATATTGCAAGTCCTGCTTTTTTAATATTCTTACATACATCGTCCATTACTATCAAACCGTCCTCTAAATCTGCGCGACTGCATGATAGCACACCACCATGAAAACAGGCCTGTTCTGCGATCCTCTTGATTGCAAAAAACACATTCCTGAACAATTTCTTTTCTGTCTCAGATCGTCCAAACGGCATAAGTACAAAAACAAATTTAATATCCTCATTGAACGATGCAACATCACCGTTTAGATAATGAAAATTACGATACGTTGGATTAAATTTAATCATTGGTGCTCTACCTGATAGCATTCATTCTGGACGTAAATAGCAATTGTCCTGACATTTTTTTCTTCGATAGGGTCATAATTTTTGTGCTGCAAAAGAAGCTGCGCCGGTCAGGGCGACGGTGTCATCGCAAATCACCTTCAGCGGCGTTTTTTCGACCAGATAAGACAATCTGCCTTTGTTTAAATAGGCGGACAACATACCCGTGCTGGTCAGGTGCTCATGCAGTTGCGGTACAATGCCTCCGCCGAGATAAATGCCACCGGTTGCCATCAGCGTCAGCACCATGTTGCCGGCCTGGGCGCCGAGCACCTGCGCGAACAAATCAACAGCGCGCACGCAAATTTCATACTCGCCAGACAGCGCGTGCCGGGTAATGGTTTTGCCGGGCGAGTCACTTTCCAGTTCATCCTGCAGCGCAGAAGGTTCGGTTGCTTTGCCGGTTTCCTTTAAAAAGGCATAGATATTCAGCAGCCCCGGGCCGGAAAGAACGCGCTCAAAGCTCACGTGACCAAATTTCTTCATCAAATAGCTCAACAACTCAACCTGTTCAAGTGTGTTTGGCGCAAAATCAGCATGCCCCCCTTCTGAGGGCAGGGCGCTGAACTGTGGCCCGTTTTTGTGCAAATAGCCTTGCCCGAGTCCGGTTCCGGGCGCAACAACAGCAAAAGTACTGGCGTCTTTATCCGGTTCGCCAGCATGCAAAATGCGCACATCGCTATCGCGCAAATAGGGTATGGCTGCGGTCATGGCCACCAGATCATTGACGACCTTCACCCGCTCCGTGGTCAGAGCCCGCGCCATCATTTTGGAATCGACGCGCCACGGTAGATTGGTAGAATGCGCCACGCCATCAATGATCGGGCCGGGCACGCCAAAAGCTGCGCTGGTGATGCTGGCCGAATGGCTCTTCAGAAAATGCAGCACAGCTTCGGGCAGGTCCGCAAAATCATTACTTTGGTATTTTTCAATCACTTTACGCACAAAGACCCCATGATGATGATCAAAAAGTGCAAAACGGACATTGGTGCCGCCAATATCACCTGCCAGGATCATCGAAAACTCCTCCGTCTAATCATATAAGAACTGATATAAATAAAGCCAATGAGTGCCACCAGGGCGCATAACCAAAAGGCATACTTGAAATTTTCTGCGTGATTTGCATATACCATTGCGCTTAAAAATGCGCCGCTGCCAATGCCGATTTCGAGCGCGATATAGGAAGTAGCGACGGCGCGTCCGACATGTTTTTTGTTGCTCAAATCGATTGTCCATGCAAAAACAGCCGGTGCATGAAAACCGACACAAATCCCTAAACAGCCGGCCAATATCAAAAACATGGTTTCGGAATTGGTGAAGCCGAGAAAAATCAGCGTCGCAGCCTGGCACAGCAGTGCAAAAAACAGCACTGGCACCCGTCCGTACAGATCGGATACGCGGCCGAAAAAAACCCGCACGATGAGAGATGCCCCGGTGAACGCTGCAAAAAAATAGCCTTTATTGCCCACCTGCAAATAGTCGCTGAAGTCAGGGATGATCGTCAGCACGGCGCCGAATGTAAAGGTGAGTGTCGCCATCACCTTTGCCGCTGGCAAGACTTCCGGTGTAAACACGTCTGCAAATGAAATTTTCAACAAGTCCGGCGAAAAGGATTTCTTTTCGGAAACCGTCTCTTTCATGTTTAACAAAATAAAGACAGACAAGAAAGAAAACAATGATGATAGATAAAACATCGCATCGAGCGAGTATTCCGCTGCAATCCAGCTCCCCATAATCGGCCCTGCAGCAATGCCCATACTATTAAAAAAACCGAGCAAGCCCATCGCTTCGCCGCGCCGCGTCGCCGGCACCAAATCCGCTACGTATGCCGCCGTGCCGGTGGGCTTGAAACCGGTCGAGAAGCCATGAAAAAGTCGCAAAGTCAAAAATGCAAACACCGAGTTGGCGACCGGATAAATAAAGCCGCACACCACACACACCATCGCACCGATCACCATTACCGGAATGCGGCCGATGGAATCGGCAAGCTTGCCGCTGAATGGCCGCGACAATCCGGCTGTCACCGTGAACAGCGAGATGATCAGTCCTTTGTATTGTTCGCCACCAAGCGAAGTCAAATAGTTCGGCAGCTCGGCAACAATCATATTGAAACTGATAAAGAACATCAGACCACTGAGGCATAATAGCACAAAGGGCATAGTAAACAAGGACGGATAGCGCATATATTCCTTCAAGAACTGCCAGCGGGAGCACACAAGTTTCAGAGATCAGGCGACCAGATCAAGTGCTCCGCGTTCGTTATCTTTCACACTTCATGCTTCGCTATTCGCCTGTTCAGCATTCAACAGCTGCGCAGCGCGGGGCGAGGATCACCTGGCAGCTCAAATGGCCATGATTACTAAATTGCAGTGCCGCTTTATCCGGCGAGCACTTCTTCATAAAATTTCATCCAGCGCGGCATGATCACATCGATACCGAATTCCTCGACAGCCCGTTTGCGGGCCGCTTCGCGGAACGCCGCATGTTGCGCCGGGTTCTTCAGCAGTTCGATGCAGGCATTGGCCATATCCTTAATATCGCCAACCGGGAAAAGAAAGCCGGTTTCGCCGTGCACTACCACTTCAGGCAGCCCGCCCGTAGTCGCGCCGATGACCGGTACACGGCAGTTCATCGCTTCCAGCGCTGCCAACCCGAAACTCTCCTGTTCGCTGGGCAGTAAGAAGATGTCAGCACATTTGAGCAAATCATCGATGAGGTCGACCTGCCCCATAAAAATCACATCTTTTTGAATGCCGAGGTCTTTCACCACCTGCTGCACCAACATGCGTTCCGGTCCTTCGCCAATCAGCAGCAGCCGGGCCGGCACCGCATCGCGTACCTTGGCAAAGATGCGCACGATATCGGTCACCCGTTTGACCGGCCGGAAATTGGAAGCGTGCATAAGCAAAAATTCATTATCCGGGGCATATTGGCTTTTTTTGCACACATGTGTTGGATTATCGCCGCGCGCCGGATCGATAAAATTGTACAGCACGCGAATATCATGTTTGACTCCGAATTCTTCCTGCGTGCGCTTGCGCAAGTAATTGGACACGGCCGTCACGCCGTCAGATTGCTCGATACTGAATTTCACCACCCGCTGAAAGGAGGCGTCGGCGCCAACCAGCGTAATGTCAGTGCCGTGCAGGGTGGTGATAAGCTTTATTTTTGTTGGAGCGATGATTTGCTTGGCCAGCCAGGCGCTGGTTGCATGCGGCACCGCATAGTGTGCGTGCAAAATGTCCAGCCCGTATTCTTTCGCGATTTCGGCGAGTTTGGTTGCCAGGCTGAGCGCAAATGGCGGGTACTTAAACAATGGATAAGCAGCGACCTCGACATCATGAATCTTGATATTGGGATGAAATGTATTGAGCCGGAACGGCGTTGCATAGCTGACGATATGAATTTCATGGCCGGCGTTGGCGAGCTGCAGGCCCAATTCTGCCGCGACAACCCCCGAACCTCCGTGCGTGGGATAGCAGGAAATGCCGATTTTCATAGTTCCCTTTCTTCCTCGCATCTTGTTTGTTCAACGTACGATGCTGGTTTCGTTTAAAAATGAATCGTTAAATTTACAAAAATTTCAACACTTTTTCTAACAAGAATCTTTCTTCTATGAAAATATTCTTTGCAGTGACGAACAGGAGGTTGGTTGCAAGAGCGAGGTTTATCTAATTGGAAGGTATGGCAAAATGCACGACCGGAGATCGTATCATCGCGTTACAAAAGGCTGCTTTTTGTTCTGAGTTGAATGAGGTGGTTGAATTTGTATGTGCAGTTTACCCCTTTAAAAGTGGCAAAGCACTTCTCCAAAACCAAAATTCGCACCCAATCAGCAAAACTAAAATGTGCCGGTACTGGGTCACATAAAACCAGACCTTTCGGTTTTGGTAGAAATAAAAAAGCCTCCCGCGTTTTCAACGGGAGGCCCGGAAGGAGGATGGGAAAAATGTGTCCATCGCGCATCGAAATCAGCGCATTAAAATCAGCTTTTTCATTGCGGCAAAATCGCCTGCCTGGATTTTGTAAAAATACAGGCCGCTCGGAGCTGCAATGCCGCGATCGTCTTTGCCATCCCATTTTGCGCTATGCCGGCCCGCTGCAAAATAATCCGCAAGCAAAGTGCGCACCTTTTGCCCGATTGCATTGTAAAGGGTCAAACGCACACGCGATGCTATTGGCAAATCGAATGCAATCGAAGTCTCCGGGTTAAACGGATTCGGATAATTTTGATGCATTGCAAAGCTGGAGGGCACTGCATCTTCGTCGCCGATTGCACTCACACCATTTTGGATGGTGATGGACAGCGTATCGTTTGTGCTGTTGACATCGCCCGAAGCGCTGACATAGACATCGAGTTTGTACTGCCCAGTTGCCCGCATGTCGATTGTTTTTTGAAAATTAAATTTGCTTTGCTGTCCCGGCAGGATCACCACCGAGCCGGTGTTTTCAGATGCCGTCGTGCCGAATGGCCCCTGCAAGCGATAGCCGACCGGCAGGCCACTGCGGTAGATTGTGCCGAGGTTGGTCAGGGAAACCGACACTTTTTCGGTCGCGCCAAAGGGCGGGTTCGTTGCCGGCGAGACGATGGCATCGAGTTTTACATCGAGTGCGTGCCGGACCGATGCTACAGCTCCTTCTATGCCGACAAAGCTGGTCTGTCCAATGGCGGTAGCTGCGCCCGTATTCTTGTTGATCGAGACAAGCGCATTGTTCTGGTCAAGCCCACCTCGGATACCGTATAGATTGCCATCATGATCAAAAAAGAGTTCAGAAACCGGCTCCGCGAGCCCGGAATTCCCCACAGGCAACTGAATGCCGTTGCCCAAATTGGTGCGCCAGATTTCACTTCCTCTGGCCAGGTACAAGTTGCCGGTTTTAGGATCAAATGCCATGCCCTCAGCCAAATCGTTGTGAACGGTCAAGCCAAAAACTTTGCTCGACGAGCTGGAACCAAAATTGATCAAATGCAACTCATTCAAACTGTTCAAAGCATACATGCGATCCTGCGAGTCAAAGGTGATCGCGTACACATCCGTCAATCCAAAAATCGTGGCAACTCCATAGCCATTGCCGGTGAGAGGATCGATGCGAAAAACCGGTGTGTCTTCTGCTTTGCTTCGAATCCCAAAAATTTCGCCAAAGTTGTTCACAGCCAGGGCCGAAATCCCATGAAAACGGCTAAATCCGAGCATTTCGCTTTGACCGTTTGTCGCGTTCAGCGACATAAATCGACCGCCGCCGCTATCGCCAAGGGCTGCGTAAAAGGTTCCAGGTGGGGCCGTCGCGATCTTGCGCACTGAAATAATGTATTGGCCGGCTTCCTGATTTTGATAGGTGGTTGCTTGCAAATAGTAAACAGCATTTTGCCCGCTACGATTTTTAAGCGACAACTCGGAGTTAAAATAGCGGCCACCAAGATGGTCATCGTTGACCGTAATCAAAGATCCGGCTGCATCATAAATGGCCAGCACCATATCTGGCTGCGCATCGCCTGTCACCGACTCAAGCCGAATGCCGACCACGTCTCCGGGAGCGACTGTGATGGCATAAAAATCGTTATCATTGGTTTGGTCGATTTCGCCGATGGCAGCGTAAGGCAACGCATTCGAAATACTGGCCGTGCCGATACCATTGTTCGGCTCGCTTTCCTGGCTGTTTCCGAGTATGCTCAAGCTCAGCTCATAATCTCCCAAAGCTTCCGCATCGAAGGCGGTGAGCTGAAGGTAGTAAATACCGGAATTGGGCAATTTATGCAAAACCCGTGGATCGCGCAGTTCATAGTCATCATTTGCCGCCAATACTGTACGACCGTCACTCGAGTATAAAACCATGTAACCATCGAAAGTGGAACCAAATTCTTCGGCAAAAACAAACGCGTCGAGAATATCGCCGGCATTGGCGGTAAAGGTAAACCAATCCTGATCTGTGCCCGAACTTGCTCTGCCTGCGATCAACTGATTGGTAGAGATGATATTGGCAGTCGCTGAGCTTTCGTTCGGCTCTGACTCTGACCGAATGCCTGCTTTGGCGGCGTTTGCTTTTGGCAGGCTGCGCCCTGCTGCTTTGTGAATTTTATTTTCTTTGAGATAGTCATATAGTGCGCTAACTCTTTCCTGTTCGGGCAAGCGATTGATCCTGGCCAACACCGAAGGCAGATTGGGTAACTTGCTGCTGCGTGATGTTCTTTTGTTGCTGAGCAAATCCGTATTGTTGCGCAGGGCGGCAACCAAGGCATCCGGCTGTTGGGCAGTCGGCAGTTCCTGGATGGCTCGAATCGTTTCTCGCCAGGCCTGATTTGCCTGTGCAACATGCTTATTTTTGCTGATCGCTTTTGCTGTTTGCGCTGATGCAGTTTGGTTTGGAGATGCCAGGGTGCATAGCACGAGGCATGCCGAGACAAGTAGCAAAGTTTTTCTCATGAATCTCTCCTTTTACAGCCAGTGCGCGTCTATTGATGCAGACGCATTTTGGCAGGCGGCTTGATGTGATGCATTAGAGTTCGGCGCCTCATCAGGCAACCGTTTTCAGCACCAAATAAAAAGCCCCTGCAACAATGGTGGGGCCTTTTACATGAGCGCACTGCCCCTCTTTTGGGGAAGTGTGTCAGGGAGCGAATGTCACAGATGCAAATAAAAGGATATACGCGTTGTTGTAGTTCATGTTGAGTTCGCCGAACAATAGAAAGGATGGCATCTCTACTGCACGACATTGGGCTAGCGTATATCCACAATCGGATGCGGCGGTACCCTGCAGTAACAAGATACCTTTGGTGCGATCACACCATTATGACATTCACTCTCTCACACGAATCTATGTTAAGCGGGAAAAAGTGCTAAATCTCGCCTACATATAACAAATTAAATGCCAAAAAATTTGATGGAAAATTCGTCTAGCGATTATCGCCATTTTGCCACGAACAGGCAGGAAGCCCTTCATTTATAGAATGGTTCTAAAAAAGGACGGGTGTTTCGTCGCAAAACAGCTGTCCGCACATGGGACGTTTCGACGCGCGTCATCGGCCTATTGGAAGCGGTAACCAAACCAAAGACTGACTGCATCGGGACGGCTGAGATGGATTTTCATTTCGACAAAGACAGGCAGGGTGTCAATGGTGAAATTAAAGCCACCCACCAGATGTGCCGGAATCGAGTTGTCATCTCCGAGTGCGGCACCAAGGCCGCCACCAACATAAGGTTGGGTGTAGCGTTGACGCTCGAACATATAGCGTAGCGACACATCCAGAATGGCGCGCGGTTGACCGCTCAGAATCAGGTCACCATCGAATTGGGCGCGCAAGTGGGGCGAAACGTGGCCAAGGTTGAGCCGCAAACCAAGCGCAGGTTCTCGCATGTCGAAAAATCCGAATTTGGCGCCATCGTTGCCGGAAGACCGCCTGCTTTGGGCAAAGCTGATTTGGCAGGAAATCAAGAGCAGGATAATTGAAATAAGGGTGATCTTGGTTTTCATACTTTCATCCTGAAAATGGTATTTTCGTTTCTAGCGATTCATTTGCAATTGTTAATCACACCTTAGCCACGGACCAGCACCTATTTTCGCTGAACCGCTAAGAAGCGTTTCGAAATGCTCATTTCATCTGTAAAAATCTGTGCTAATCAGTGTCTGAATTGGCCTCGCTCCCCCAATAACTCGGCCAGCGCCTTCGGATCGCTGGTCGGCAATTCACAAGCAAAGTTTTCACACACATAGGCTGCTGCTTTGCCATTGAGGGGCGTCATGCTGCCAATCGCGGCCGTTTTGCCGGCCAACCACTCTTGCCCGTCGCCGCCATCCGCGAACAGCACAACACGGTTCGGCAAGTAGTTGCAGCGCGCTTCGGTGAGCAAGGCCCGCGTGTCGTCCGAGTCCGGCGCCCCGGCGAGAACAATCTGTATCGGCCTGGCGCGCGACAACTCCAGCACAGCCGTCAGGCGCGGGAATGCCGAAGGAGCGGACGAGATCTGGCTGGATACGGCTTTTAGCGCCTGCTCAGCTCGCTGCAAAAAGGCATCATGGTCGAGCATTCGGCCGAGCCGCAACAACGCCAGTATCGCTATGGCATTGCCAGACGGCTCCGCACCATCGTACAGCTCTTTGCTGCGGAAAAGCAGTTCTTTCGACTCACTGGCACTATCAAAAAATGCGCCATGTTCAGTATCCCAAAAGCGCTCAATCATTGATCCCGCAATACGCTCGGCTTTTTGCAGGTAGCTGATTTCCGCGCTGGCTTCGTACACATCGATCAGGCCGATCAGCAGGTACGCGTAATCATCCAGGTGACCGGGGTAGCGCGCCTCGCCGCTGCGAAATCGCCTGAACAGGGCTCCGCTCCCTGCATCATGTAAATGTTGCAGCACAAAATCGGTTGCTGTGCGGGCGGCCTGTGTGTATTCGGGTGCGTCCAAGATCAGGCCGGCGCGCGCAAATGCCGAGATCATCAGGCCATTCCACGAGGTGATGATCTTATCGTCGCGCAGTGGACGCAGCCTATTTTCGCGCGCTGCAAACAGATCAGCCCGGGCTTGTTGTATGACTTTTTCGATCTCTTTCGGGCTTTTTCCAAAGCGCTTACTTAGGCTATCTGCTCCATAGGCCGCATACAGCACATTGCTGCTGCCAAATTCTCCATGCGGATCATTTATCGTATTGCCTTCCGGCGCGATACCGTATGCTGCCGCAAAAATCTCGCCGACGTCTTTACCCACCATGCGCTTCAGCTCTGCAGTGGTCCACATGTAAAACGCACCTTCGACTTTATGATCGGGACTGGCCGGATCCGGGGCGCTGTCCGCATCTTCTGCTGAATAAAACCCACCTTCCGCCGACGTCATTTCGCGGCGAACATACTCCAGCACATCGCGCGCCACCTGTGCATAAAAATCATCGTTGGTAATTTGATAGGCATCGAGATAAACATTGGCGAGTTGCGCCTGGTCATAGAGCATTTTTTCGAAATGCGGTACCCGCCAAAACGCATCGACCGAATAGCGGTGAAAACCACCGCCGAGATGATCGTACATACCACCTGCATACATTTTTTGCAGCGTGGTGAGCGCCATGTCACTGGCCAGGCCAACGCCACGCGCTTTCGCATATTGAAACAAAAACTGAAATACGGATGGCCGTGGGAATTTTGGCGCCGGCCCGAATCCGCCATAATTGACATCGTACGAATCGCGGAATGCTTCATAAACCGAATCGGCTACCGAAATCGCCAGTTCGTCAGATTTCGTTACACCGCTCATCTGCTTTTGCAAGGCTTCTGTAATCTCAGCGGCTGATTTCACAATCTCATTGTGCTGATTTTGCCAGGCATCGTCGATACGTCTAAGAATATCGACAAAGCCAGGACGGCCGTGTTGGCCATGAGGCGGGAAATAAGTACCACCCCAAAACGGCTTTAAATCCGGGGTCAGAAAAACCGACATCGGCCAACCGCCGGTGCCGGTCAATCCCTGCACCGCTGCCATGTACACGCGATCGACATCCGGCCGCTCTTCGCGGTCAACTTTAATATTGATAAAACGCGCATTCATCTCCGCTGCTACATCGACATTTTCGAACGACTCATGTTCCATAACGTGGCACCAGTGACAAGTCGAATAGCCGACCGAAAGAAAAATCGGCTTGTTCTCTTTTTTGGCGCGATCAAAGGCTTCCTGTCCCCAGGGAAACCAGTCGACCGGATTGAAGGCATGTTGCAGCAAATACGGACTTTTTTCTTCGATCAATCGATTGGCTTTCAGGCCCTTTTCGAGTTGGCGGGCCACAAATTCCGAGGTATGATTCATGGGATCCTCAGCTATTTTTTGCGCGATACGCTGCCAGCGGGCTGACGGCCCGGTTTCCTGCGAACAACCATATAAGGCAATCGCCAGCAACAGGATGTAAATGGTTCGGCGATTCATAGTCAAAATGACTTAAGTGAATAGCAAAAAATACGGTGTGTCAAACTTCAGGTTGACAATGTCAAAATAAATTTTAACACTCATTGGGCATTTCCTTCATTGCAAACTGAAGATTGTACAGCAAGCGATGCACATCGTGTCTTTGTACCTTGTGGTAAACGATTCGAGTTGAAGGCTTTAAGTATACGATATTCCCTTCCGGCATGCAAGGTTTTATCGGGTGGTTTGGCTTGACATTTTTGCATGGAAATTGCAATTTGCGCAGCATTTTTAACACGAATTTATAAAGAATTGAGTCGAGTGGCGATGCCAAATCACACCATCATAACCGTCGATGCAGACAATTTCGAGCAGCACGGCCTGTTTTGTGTTAAGAATAAAAAGCATCCGGGCTATCTCGCCAAGCGCGATTGGCTGCAGCAGCGCTTCGCGGAAGGATTGCGCCTCAAGCTGCTGCTGATCAAAGACAAACAAGCAGGTTTTTTGGAATACATTCCAGCCGAATTCACCTGGCGGGTGGTTGAAGCGCGAGAGTATTTTGTCATCCATTGCCTGTGGGTGAACACACATCAATTCGGCGTTTCCGGTTTGGCGTCAGTGCTGCTGCAGGATTGTGAACGCGATGCCATCACCAAAGACGCAAACGGCATCGCAGTCGTCACCAGTGATGGCCCGTGGATGGCGGACAAACGTGTATATCTGAAAAATGGCTTCCGGCACGTCGACGAAACCGCACCGCATTTTCAGTTGCTGGCCAAAACGTTTCGCGATACACCGTTGCCGGCCTTTCCGAAAAACTGGCAGGAGCGGCTGGCGGCGATTCGCGGATTGCAATTGCTGTACACGCAGCAGTGTCCGTTCATCGGCAAGGCTGTGCTGGAGCTGCCGCCGGTTGCGGAACAGCATGGCGTTACGCTCAAGCTGATGGAAATGCCGGATGCTGCCACGGCCCGCAAACAGATGCCTTCGCCATACGGCATGTTCAACCTGGTGCATGATGGCCGGCTTTTGGCTGATCACCCCATCAGCGCCACCCGATTCCGCAATATTTTGCAAAAAAATTTGAACTTGAAATTGGGAAATTGACTGGATTAACAGGATTTTAAGAAGCGGGTTTTCATTTTTGCCCGCATTGCGATTTCTTTTGCAATGTTCACTTTTTACAAACTGCTGTTTTGATAGAACAATAGCACATTTTTGATCCAGTGAATCCAGTAAATCCCGTCAAAACCACGAAAGCTCAGCATGAAATTTGATCAGAATCTCATCAAAGAAAACGCATTTTCCATCAGCACGGCCCAAGTGATCGATGGCCAAACCGCGCATGAACCGGATTTGAACCTGGCTGAAAACGGCGATTTATGGGTGACATGGTGCAGCCGCGGCCGTGATGGCGATGCCATTTGCGCCCAACGAACCGATGCGACGGCCAGGCAGAAAATCACCGTCAGCAGCATGCGTGGCGTTGAATGCCAGCCTTGCATCATCTCACTCAAAAATGGCGGCCAGCGTATCGCATGGACAGCCTTCCGTGAAGGCGTGTGGCACCTGCTCGCCCGCGATCTACACGATAGTAATCCCGGCGACGAAAAAGTACTCGCCAGTCACATTGACGGTATTTTCCATCCGCGCCTGTTGCTCGCCAAAGACGGTACCTGTTATCTCGTGTTTGAAAACGTGATCGAGCAATCACCTCAGCTTTTTATGATGCGCGAACAGCACGGCACTTGGGCCAGGCCCGAAAAACTCGCGACTCCGACAGGTAGTTGCTATCGCCCCAGTCTCGCCAGCCGTGCTGACGGCAGCGTGTGGATGGCATACGACAATTATCTCGATGGACACTATCGTGTGTGGCTGCAGCGCATCGATATCCAAAGCGAGGCTGTGTGTGTCAGCCCAAATGGCTACCAAAATGTGCAGGCTTCGCTTGCCGCCGCCCCGAACGGCGATTTGTGGATCGCCTGGGCCAGCAATCAGAATGCAGCCTTCAAAGATCGCTGGTGGCTGACCAAGTGGGCCAATCTGCGGCGCTTCGACGGCCAGCATTTCAGTGATCCGGTTGGCGAGCAGCACGGCAGGGATGTGTATAATGAAGACTCGTTTCAGGGCTGGGAATTTCCCGAAGTCACAGTCGATTCCGCCGGTCGCGTTTGGCTTTTCGGCCAGTCATCACACACACTTTACGCGCAATACTATGCGGGCGACAGGTGGTCGGAGTTGTACACGATCGCACCAAAACACTGGGGAACGTGGAAGCCGCGCTGCCGGGCCGCCGGCGACGGCCCGATCTTTCTCACTTCGATGGGCTTACAGGGCGCGCAATTGCAGCGCATCGACTTGCAGCCTGCCAAAACACACATCAGCACCACGCCTCCGTCCGAACCGGTGTCTGTTGTTTTGCCCAAATCAGCTTCGTGGCAACGACCGGTCATTCACCCCCCGGAGCAGCAGGCACTCAACGTCTATTTCGGTGACCTGCACGCCCACTCGATTTACGGCGACGCCTGTAACGATGTCGACGAATTTTACCACCGCTATCGCGATGCCTACGGCTATGATTTTGCCGCTTTGACCGAGCACGATTATCTCGATGGCATGGAATTGAGCCAGTCCGAGCTGAAAATGATGTGGAATCACAGTGACCGCGTGACCCACCCCGGCGAGTTTGTGGCATTTTACGCCTACGAATGGACCTCACCGGCGCTGGCGGATCATGCTGGCGAGGGCGGCACGGTCGGCGAAGGCCATCGCCACATTTTGTATCGCGACCAGAGCGGGCCGTTGGTGAGCTACGGAGAAGCCAGCGCCAATACCGGCAAAAAGCTGCTGGCGCGATTGCAGGGCCAACGCGCGCTGGTGATTCCGCACCACACTTCCTGGAGCGGCACCGATTGGGACGCGCACGACGAAAATTTGCAGCGCCTGGTCGAAGTTTGTTCGACGCACGGCCGTTTCGAATACTCCGGCAATCAGCCCATCGGCTACCGGCGCGACCACATTCATCCGGGCAAATTTATTTTCGATGCCCTGGCGCGCGGATATAGGCTCGGCTTCGTCGGCGGCAGCGACAGCCACGGCCTGAAATGGCACGCGACCGAGCTCGAAGGCCGCGCCAAGCACATCCCGGCGGGCACACACGTCGGCTGGAAAGAAGATGCCTTTCGCACCGGCATGACTGCCATTCTGGCGCCAGAGCTCACCCGCGAAGCACTGTTCGATGCCCTGCACGCGCGGCGTTGCTATGCGACCTCAGGCGTGCGTATTTTTGTCGATTTTCGCATCAATGGCGCGCTGATGGGATCGGATATCATGAGCGAGGACGCACCGCATTTGACGGCGCAGGTGCGCGGCACCGCGGCGATTCGTTTAGTAGAAGTGGTGCGTTCGGGGCATGTTTTCGCAGGTGTGCAAAGCCAGCCGGGCGAAGGTCTGACCGAAATGCAATTCGCGCTCGATGACAACATCATCGTGCCGGGAGAATCGCACTATTACTATTTGCGCGTGCTGCAGGAAGACGGCAACATGGCCTGGAGCAGCCCGATCTGGGTGAGGTGGAAGGAGTAAACGCTTCTTTTTAGCAATTCGCAAAAAGTTGCCTTATCAATTTCCAGTCCGAATCAATAATCAGCCAGCGCTATTAGCTGTTTGCCGTTGGCTGTCTGCGACAAAAAGCCAATAGCGAAGGGCCAAAAGCAGGTCGGGAATCTACCCGGAATCACAGAAATCGAGAAACAATTATTGGACAGTGCTTTTGAAAATCGTTCTAATTTTTCTCGCCGCGAATTGACCGAATGAATACGAATAATTTAAATTCGCGAGAATTTGTGTCATTCGCGGCTCATCAAAACATGTTGACGCCATGAAACTGATTGCACATATTTATCAACAATTCGACGCCGACAGAAACCGCGAAATACCGGCGGAGAACTTTGGCGGTTGGCGCACAACGCAAATCGAGATTGCGCCACAGCACACTGCGCTGGTTGTGATGCATGCCTGGGATTTCAGCCGCGCCGAAAGCTGCCCCGGCTGGCTGCGGGTGGTCGAATACATCCCTCGGGCGCGACACATTTGCGAAACGCTGTTTCCGGACTTGCTCGCAGCAGCCCGCGCTTCCACGCTGAAAGTGTACCATGTAGTGGAACAAGGCACCTACTATCAGCATTTGCCCGGCTATCAACGCGCCCAGGCGCTTGCCGGCCCGGCATCTGACCTGCCGCAAGTGAGCCCTGATCCTGTTTATGAAAACTTGCGCAGCGTGAACCTATCCTTTGGCGAACACAACAGCGATGACATCCGGTGCGCATTTGCCGATCTGGATTTTGCCGCACAAGCGCGACCAATGCACAACGAAGGTGTCGCCGAATGCAGTGAGCAACTTTTCGCGCTCTGTCGGGAAGATGGTGTCAACCATTTGATTTACATCGGCTTTGCCATCAATTGGTGCCTGCTGCTGTCCCCCGGCGGTATGGCTGATATGCGCAAACACGGGTTGCTTTGCTCGACCGTCCGCCAGGCCGTGACCGCAGTCGAAAACCGCGAAACGGCGCGCACGGAGTTGGCCAAAGAACTGGCGCTCTGGCGGGTGGCGCTGGATTTTGGCTTTGTGTTCGACGCCGATGATATAATTAATGCGCTATATGAACAGGTAGCATAGAACCTGTTCTGTTTCTTGAAACCGCATAGGCACATATCTCTCATTTTGCGACCCTGTGCCCTACGGTGAACCCAAAAGGAGCCATCGGAACCTATGAAAACGAAGAACATCCAAACCGCTGTGCGGGTGCTGTTGTCGGCGATTTTTGTGTTGTCGGCCTTCGGCAAGGCTATCGATATTCCGGCGGCAGCGCTGCCGATCTCACAGCTTTTTTATCTGCCTGCCAATCTCGCACGCATTTTTATCGTGGCGCTGGTCATTTTTGAGCTGGCGGTGGTGCTGCTGCTCTGGAAACGGCCGACGCTGCTGTTGCTCATTGCGCCAGCGGCGTTTGCATTTGTGCTGGTGTACAGCGCGCTCAAAGGCGTCGATTGCGGCTGTTTTGGTGCTTTGCCGTTTTTGAAGGAATTTCCGCTCGGCGGGCACGTGCTGCTGGTGCTCGGCATTTTCACCGGCATCTGGTTTTTGGCAAAATCCGGCCAGCTCGAGCCCCAAAGCGCGAGCCGATTGGGCATGGTGACGATCATTGCGCTGGTTCTGGCCTTTGCGAGTGTGCCGTTTGCCAGCAGTCCGGCAACGGTGATTGCCGATGAGGCAGGCGCGGGCACGGTAGACATGGCGGGCGTGCAGCAGGCCATCGCGGAGGGCAGCGCTGTGATTATCGATGCGCGCGATGAAAACCAGTTCCTGTTCGGCCACATCGACGGCGCGATCAATATTTATGTGGATGACGATGATATTGCCGCGCAGGTGGATGCCCACAAGTTGCGCGAGCGGGCGCTGATCGTTTACTGCAGCAGCGCGCACTGCGACATGGCAGAGCGCCTGACCGAAAAGCTGCGCACTTTAGGCTGCCAAAATGTGAAAATCTACCCCGGCGGTTGGGAAGAGTGGGTGCTGGAGGGGTATTGATTTTTGTCAAAATCAAAGATGTGGCCAATTTGCAGTGTCGGTAAAATCGAAATAAAATCATGACCAGTTAGTCGTCTCTATTCTACATATTATGCACATCATTTCGATCTTTGCACGCTTAATTGAACAAGCAGGTCAGGCAATTCCAGAGCAGGGAGACACCACTGCTGTTGTGCTGCTTGTCATCTATGTTTTGCTCGCCCTGGTTTTTTCTTTTCTCTGCTCAATCGCCGAAGCGGTGCTTTTGAGCATCACGCCATCCTACATCGAGAGCCAGAAAAAAGCACGGCCCCAATTCGCCGCGATGATAAAACGGCTGAAGCAAGACAATATTGATCAGTCGCTGGCTGCCATTCTCACATTAAATACCATTGCGCATACTGTCGGGGCCATCGGAGCTGGCGCCCAGGCGACAGCTATACTCGGAAGCGCCTGGTTTGGCCTGTTCTCCGCGCTGATGACACTGATGATTCTCTTCCTGTCGGAGATCTTTCCCAAAACTGTCGGCGCACTTTATTGGGCGAGGCTGGCAAGGCCGATCGCACTTTTTGTATATGGCCTGATCATCACGCTTTACCCAATTGTGTGGGTATCAGAAAAAGTGACCAAGCTCATCTCCCACGGAAAGCCTGTGCACATTTTCAGCCGGGACGAATTCATCGCCATGGCACGGCTCGGCGAACAAACCGGACTGCTGAAGGACAAAGAATCCCGCATTATCCGAAACTTGTTTCGGTTCGGCTCCCTGTGCGTGATTGACGTCATGACGCCACGCACGGTTATTTTTGCTTTGCCGGAAGATGCCACCGTGAAAGAGAAGATGAACCCTGTCATCCAAATTCCCTTTTCGCGCATTCCCGTTTATCTAAGGGACATCGATGATATCACCGGGTTCGTCCTTCGAGATGATATTTTATTGAGAAAAGCCCAGGGCGAAAGCGATGAAAAACTCAAAACGCTGAAACATCAAATCATCAGGGTTCCGGAAACCGTTTCAGTCGCGATGTTGCTGGAGCGTTTTCTCAAAGACCGCCAGCATATCGCGCTGGTGGTCGATGAACACGGCGGCACAAAAGGCCTGGCGACCCTGGAAGATGTAATCGAGACCTTGCTCGGCTCAGAGATTATCGATGAAAAGGACAAAATCGAGGATATGCGCATGCTTGCGCGAAAACTCTGGCGGGATCGTATCCGGGCGCTTGGCATCGAAGGGGAGATCGCTGAAGGGAATTGACGTGCATTTCTCATGCACTGACCGATAATGTAAAATTTGTAGAAGGATTCATATTTGTGCCAATCCGAAAGGCCGTCTTTTCATCCTGAAAGGATCTATGTTGCCCTTATTGCATGCGTCGGATCAAACGAAAACATGCCCCTTTATCGAAAAAGATTCATCTGGAATGACACTGGAGATTTTCGGGTAGACACTTGATGCATTAAAGCATGTAACCAATCAAATAGAACGCAAGGCCGCGCACGATACGGCTTTTTTATTTTGGTGTGTCAAAGTTGCTTGATTATATAAATGAATGAGCGTGGAAGCATGGCGCGCTATTCCTCCCCAGGTTTTGCACTGGATATTGATTTTTGCTACGATTGTGCACAGAGCAGCGAAGGTGCCATGCTTAATAGCATATCTCAATACCCCACTCCCCCCCTTACCGCTTCTTCAATCTGCTCGGCGCTGACGAGGAATGCCTGCTCCAGCGGCGGGCTGTAGGGTACCGGCGCGTCGAGGGCGCCCAGCACACGCACCGGCGCATCGAGGTATTCGAACGCTTCTTCGGCGATGATCGAGGCAATCGACTGGCCGAGGCCGCCGGTCTTGCTGTCTTCGTGCACGATCAGCGCACGCCCAGTTTTTTGCACGCTCGCCAAAATCGCACTTTTGTCCAGCGGCAAAATTGTGCGCAGATCGAGCACCTCGCAGGAAATGCCTTCCACCTCCAAATTTTTCGCCACTTTCAGACAAGTATGCACATACGCCCCATAAGTGATAATGCTCACATCCGTGCCTTCGTGCTTGAGGTGCGCCGTGCCAATCGGCAGTACAAAATCATCGACTGCGTCCGGCAAATACTGCTTGATGTGGGCGTCGCGGTAGAGCGCGATGTGCTCGTAAAACAGCACCGGATTGTCGTCGCGAATGGCGGCTTTCAGCAAAGCTTTGGCCTCGCGCGGCGTCGACGGGCAGACGATTTTCAGCCCGGGCGTGCGGTAAAACCACGGCTCAGTGTTTTGCGAATGGTACGGCCCGGCCGAGCGCAGGCCGCCCCACGGCATGCGGATGGTGAGTGGCACCGGCTGCTGCCAGCGCGGAAAAATTTTGGCAGTGTTGTTCACTAATTGATTGAAGCCGCTGGCGATGAAATCGTTGAACTGGATCTCGGCAATCGGGCGCTTGCCCAGCAGCGCTGCACCGGTGGCCGCGCCGATGATCGCGCCTTCCGCCAACGGCGTGTTCAGAATGCGGTCGCCAAACGGTTCCAGCAATGATTTTAAAATCACGAAAGCGTTGCCATATTTGCCGCCGACATCCTCTCCCAGAATGAAAGCATCGGGGTCGCGCGCCAGCTCTTCGTGCAGCGCCTCGACGATGGCCTGCCAAAAAGTTTTGCCCTTGGCGTTGATCTCAAATCCCACCGGCTCATCGCTGCGCCAGTCGATTTTTGGCGGAAAGGCAGAAGTGCGGTTGTGGAGTGGCTCGCTGTGCTGCAAGCGTGGGCCGTCGGTCAGCACGGGGACGCAGGCCTCGCTCACATCCGGCCACGGCGCCGCGATCACCTGCTGTGCCGCCGCTTCGATTTCGGCTTCGACTTCTGCAACCATTTTTTTATAAGCAGATTTGGTTAGTACACGCTCCCGAATCAACTTCTTGCGGTACTGCTCAATTGGATCTTTTTCGCGCCAATAACGATATTTCTCCGGGTCGAGATAGCCATTTTCCGACGGCTCGGGATAGCGCAAATACTGGTCGGGCTCGCTGCCGAAATAGAGCATGTCGTCGTGGTGGGCGTGGCCGCACATGCGCATCGAAATCAGCTCGATCATCACCGGGCCGTCACCGCGGCGGCAGGCATCTGCGGCTTCGGTCACGGCGGCAAAAATCGCTTCGGGATCGGTGCCGTCGACGGTGATGCTGCGCAGGCCGTAGCCGAGTGCGCGCTGGCCGAGCCGTGTGCAGGCAAACTGCTCGTGGATCGGCGTCGACAGCGCGGTTTGGTTGTTTTGCACAATAAAAACGATTGGCATTTTTTGCACCGCCGCATAGTTCACCACTTCGTGCCACTCGCCGGAGGATGTGCCGCCATCGCCGATGCAACTGACGACGACGCGGCCGCTGCCTTTCAGCGCCAGCCCGAGGCCACAGGCGGTGCCGGTGCTGGCCGTGATCGGTGCGGCTGGCGGCAGCACACCTTTGGCAAAATCGCCGATATGCAGGTCCTTGCCATGCGTCGGAATGCCGCGCTTGCCCATCTGCGCCGTCATCGCGACAATCGGTTCCATGCCCATCACCAGCGCCAGGCCGAGATCGCGGATCATCGGGGTGACGAAATCGCCCTGGTAGCTTGCGGCGTCGGTCGAATCGGGCTGGCGCTTCAGGCGGATGCCCGCCGCGTAAATTGCTTCCTGTCCCATCGAACGAAAGCCTTTGCCCTGAAACGGCGCACCGCTCGGCAGCTTGACTTCCGAGTTGGTGAACAGCTTTTTGAGCCGGGCATCGAGATAGCGGGTGCGCAACATGCCGTACAAAATGTCGCGTTTCTCGTCAGCGCTGAGCGACTTTTTGATGGCAAAGCGGGCAAATGCGCCGTCGAGGTCGGCAAACAGGCGCTCGGCCATTTCCTCGACTTCGGAGGCGATTGATCGGGTCGGATACAGCTCATTTTTTTTAAACGAAGCAGGTATATGAACAGCACTGATCTGCACTTTTTTGAAAAAATCGATTTTGAGTTTTTCCAATGCGGAGTCGTCGAGTTTGGTATTTTGCCATGTGGTGAGCTCATCGAAAATGTGCAGGATGTCCGGCAATAATGGCAGGGCTGATTGTGCGACCGTGCGCACAATTTCATCGCGCAGGTCTGCAAGTAGTGATGACGGTTTTGGGGCCTTGTTTTTGGCAGGTGCTTTTGGACGGTTCATGGATTTTGCTTTCGATGGATCAAAGAATTTTCACGGGCCGCAAATGATTCGTGGGCTACCGGGCATTTTCTGCAGTAGCCCATATATGTCAACACTTCGTGGTTTTGACAACTAAAATATCCAAAATCTCTATAGTCATATCATCCCTTCGGGATTTTTTTATTACACTAATTCCGGAAGATTGGCATGAATATAGAAAAGTGATTCCACATATATCTCAAAGCCCTTTCAGGGGTGACATGTGTGGATGAATCGAAAGATGTGTCCGGTAGTGAATCGTGGGCATTCGCATCATTCGCGCCAAAACCTATTTTCTGCGTAGCAAAAATCGGATTTCATAACACGGGAAAAGCGCGCTGAAGTTCTCTTCGTACAACTCGCGCATATAGTTATTGAGATTAAACAAAGCCCCGAGTGCTTTTTTGAAGCCATGCCGGACATAGAAGGGCGGCGACGATTTGAAGTTTAAATCGACTTCGGACAGGCGAAAGGCTGTGGTCGGGATGTATTGCGGCACGCGGCGTTTCATGATTGCATCATCGGCGAGGTACGAGAAGCTGTAGAGACCGAAAAATTGCTTGTGGGTATAATCCGAGTAAAAATAGGGATTGGAGAAATGCGGCACCACCACCTCCAGAGCACCATTCTTTTTGAGCACGCGCGCCAGTTCGTTCAGCAGCGCCGGCAAATCGGCGACATGCTCGAAAAAATGGAAGGCGTGCACAGCATCGACGGAGCCATCCCGGAACTGCGCCAGCACTTCGAAGACATCGCCCACCAAATCGACATCGTCAAAGTCGAGCGCATCAATGCCGATCCAGGATTTGTCGCGCTTGCGATTACCACACCCCAATTCCAGTTCAACCCGTTCGCTGTCAGCCAGGCGAGGCAAAAGTTGGTGTTTGTCGATTATCGTCATGGCAGAATGTAAGGCATTCTTGCATTTATTGCAGCGATTAAAAGACAAAATTTTTCATTTTTAAAATTGCAGGGCGAACAAAGCGCTATCCAGGCGAATAGGGATAGCCTGAATGATTCAAGAAAGTGACCACCACGGCTCGAAGACATGACGTCTTTTCCCGAAGTCGTGGAGCTTCAGGGGTGAATAATCCGGATAAAACGATATGTTTGTTTTATGTAAAGTTGGGCATGCAGCGGAACTGAAGCCGCGCCAGGAAGGTTGGCAGGTACAAGACGACGTTAACATGAGTTCGATATAAGCAAAATATCAGCTTTTTCAGCCTGGGCGCAGTCGAAGGCGATTGGAAGCCTTTGCTTACCACGCTCAAAATCTTTATGGTTCGACGCCACTCACTATGAAGATGGCTCACGACACAGGCGGAAAATATATACATCGAGCTCACATCACGTTGCTGGGTTCTGGGTATATTTCCTGAAACGAATGTTGTTCCTTCTCTATTTGTGAAATTCCTGTCAAATGACTGCGTGCGCCTCTCGCGATCGACAAAAAGGAGTTGCAGTTGATTTGACAAAATGGCATTATTGTTCGGGAAAATGAATCTCCATTTTTAAAGCACGTCATCATCTGCGATAGAATGACATTTTTCTGAACGGAATTGTACTGTGGTATTTCATTCTTCATAGGGAGCAAAACATGCAGAAGGTCGATTTAAAGCTGGCGTTGCTGCTGCTGGCAATCAGTGTTCTCAGTGCGCTGGGCTGCGGCAAGCAAGCCGAACAGCAGCACGCTGATGACGCACGCGCAGCACTGCAAGCCAGGGTTGTGTACTATGCCATCCCCGGCTGACCGTATTGCGAGAGTGTCACTGCCATCGTGAATGGCATCGAAAAAGAGAAAAACTGCGCGATTTCAGTCATCATCAAAGACGCGACCGCCGACGAAAATCAGGCAGCCATCCAGGCGCTGGGATTTGGCTCACATGGGCTGGTTGTATACGATACTAATGATGCCATCAAGCAAAAGCTCGATGGCCATAATTTGGACGAAGCGGATATACGCAAGGCCATCGATGCGGCGCTGGCTGAAAACTAACGATCAAGTGGATGAACTGTTCTTAAAATGATCAAAGGCATGAACAAATACATTAAAACAGGGCTGCTATTGGGGCTGGTGCTGCCGGGCTTTGCAAGCGTCCTGGCCCAGCCGATGCCGCACAGATCGGATGCCGTACCCACAGCCGCGCCAGCCCTCGAGCAGGTGCTGTCGCTGCCGGATGAAGATTTTGATCTGGCAAAAGCCGTACTGACGCTCTCGCGCGAGGCCAGCGAAATCATTCTCGGCAAGAGCTTTTCCGTGGATGAGTATGCACAGCGCATCGATCGCATGGCAGCCGTCATCGAGCCGGAGTTGCGCGGGCAGCAGACACCCGGACAGATTATCAAAACCATTAACTGGCACTATTTTTCGCGCTGGCGCTTCACAGTCGATGCATCGGACAGCAATGGTCAGAATCCGGAAAACCTGTTTTTGCACACCGTGCTTGACCGCAAAATCGGCTATTGCCTGTCGCTGTCGATTCCCTATTTATGTCTGGGAGAGCGTCTCAATCTGCCGCTTTATGGCGTGCCGGCACCCGGTCATTTTTTTGTGCGCTACGACGATGGGGCAACGCAGATCAACATCGAGACCACCAGCGATGGAGCGTTTGTCGAAGACCGTTTTTATGCTGAAAAATACCATTTGCTCAGGCCGGATCCGTTTTATCTGCATAATTTGACCAAAAAACAGGTACTGGCCATTATCCTGAACAATCTTGGCAACCTGTACAATCGCTCGGGCAATCCCATCAAAGCCATGCACGCGCTCGAAGTTGCGGTCGACCTCATCCCGGGCTATCCCGAGGCGCACACCAATCTGGGCAGCGCTTATCTCGAAAACGGCTTTGACGACCTCGCTCTGGAGCATCAGCGCAAAGCTGTTGCGCTCAATCCGCAATTGGCTGGTGCCTGGGTGAATCTCGGCAGCGCACTGTTCGCGAAAAACGAATTTGAAGAAGCCATTGCAGCCAACAGCAAGGCGCTCGAAATCGAGCCGGACCTGACCAACGCCCATGTCAACATCGCGCGTATCCATTATGAACTGCACAATTATCAGAGTGCCTTGCAGTCGCTGCAGCGCGCCGAGGTGCTGCGACCGCACAGCGCAGAGTCACTCACGCTGCTCGGCAATGTCTATCGCGGCCTTGGGAACAATCAGGAAGCGATCGCTGCCTACAAAAAAGCCATTCAGCGCAATCCGGAAGATACCAGCCCGCGCGTCAATCTCGGCCATATCTACACTGAGCTCGCGCTTTACAATAAAGCTATCACCGCCTACCAAAGCGTGCTCGAAATCAAACCGGACTTTGCGGAAGTGCTGACCAACCTCGGTAATTTGTACCGCATCAAAAAGCGGTATAGCGAGTCGATTCAAGTTCTGGAAAAAGCGATCGTTCTCAATCCGCAATCGGCGGTTGCGCACTACAACCTCGGACTGTTGTACAATTTGACAGGCGAAATGCCCGAGCGCGCGATTGCAGCCTATCAAAATGCGCTCGAAAACGATCCCGACTTGCCAGAAGCACACCACAATCTCGGCGTGTTGTACCACCAAAAAATGGGCGATCTGGAGCGTGCGATCTGGCATTACAAGCAGGCAGTGGCTCTCAAGCCGCAGTTGCACGAAGCTTTTTTAAATCTTGGTATCGCCTATTTCACCAAAGGTGATTATGATGCCGCCATCACAGCGCTGAAAAGGGCGACACGTTTGCAGGCCGATCTCGAAGCAGCGCATTACAATTTGGCGATTGCCTATGGCGAGAAGGGCATGGTGCAAAACCAAATGGCTGCCTACAAAAAAGTGCTAAACATCAATCCGCAGAATGCTGCTGCCTACTATAACGTGGCCATCGCCTACTACAATCGGCAGGAGTTTGCGCTGGCGCGAAAGTACTGCCAGAAAGCTGTTGATTTAGGCTATGTGGCCAATCCGAAATTCCTGCAACTCCTGTCTGCATACCGTTAGCCCTCCTGTCTCTGATTGCTCGCAGCTTGCCGATTCGCCCTGGCGGCCTTATTTTAGTGTTGCAAATAACTGTGAGAGTCTTTACGTTGGCAGAACATGGCGCCGCATGAAGCCTTGGCTTCCCGGCATTGAAATACAGGGAGCAAAACATGAAATCACCAGGCAAGAAAAAATCATTGATTGTGATCGGCGACCGGGTGCTGATCGAACCGGAAAATGCCAGCGAACGCACGGAAGTGGGACTGATTTTGCCGCAGACGGTGCTCGAAAAGGAGCAGGTCCAGGCAGGGCGTGTTGTGGCGGTCGGCCCGGGCATTCCGTTGCCGGATTTGGGCAATGCAGAGGATGAGCCCTGGCAGCAATCGAGCCAGGCACCGCGCTACGTACCGGTACAGGTCGAAGAAGGGGATTTTGCGCTATTTCTCAAAAAAGCCGCGATTGAAATCAAATGGGATGACGAAAAATTTTTGATCGTGCCACAAGCTGCCGTGCTGGTGGTGGTACGCAATTCACCGGACGAAGAAAAAAGCGATTTGAATTTTGATTTTTAAGGGCGCGTTCATACGTTCGAGATTGCCGAGAAATCAGCTAACGACTCCCAAAATCAAAAGAGTACATAGCCATTCATCGGGAGATCAGGGACGATGCCGTGTCAAACTTTCGTTTGATCTTATCAAAATAGATGCCAACACGCCTCATTCCAATTCTCCTGCAATATGCAATGCACTCAGCTCTCATTGTACGCTAATTCCAAAAATAAAATGATCTCCAGACTCTGTAAATTCCCCTTATTTGCGCTGTTGCCATTTTGCACGCTGCTCTCGCAGGAACAGGAACACCTTCTACACAAAGATCATATGGTTTTTGCGCTCAATAAAATGAGGCCGCATGCCGATTTTTTTACCTATGAATCGGCTGAGTTGGCCGGCCAGAGCAACATCGAAGCATCAAAGCGCTTCAGCTCTCTCAATGGCAACTGGAAATTTAAATGGGTGCGCTCACCCAAAGACCGCCCGCGCCGATTCTATGATTTAGCTCTGGACGATAGCAATTGGGACACTATTCCCGTGCCTGCAAATTGGGAGGTGCAGGGCTACGATCACCCGATTTACCTGGATGAACGCTATCCGTTTTCTACAAAATGGCCGCAAGCGCCCGAGCATTATAATCCGGTCGGTACCTATCGGCATGCATTTGAAATTCCTGACGCATGGCTGGCTGGCGATATTATTTTGCATTTCGCCGCAGCAAAATCAGCGATGTATCTTTACCTCAACGGCCAGTTCGTCGGCTATTCGCAAGGCTCGAAAACCCCGGCTGAATTCAATATTCGGCCCTATGTGAAATCCGGCAAAAACCTGATCGCCCTGCAGATGTATCGATGGAGTGATGCCAGCTATCTGGAAAGCCAGGACATGCTGCGGATGAGTGGCATCGAGCGCGAAGTGTACATCTACAGCCGGCCAAAAGTCGCCATGAGCGATTTTGGCGTTATTGCAGATTTGGATGATGCTTTTAAAGACGGACTGGCTACAGTCACCGTCGACATCACCAACAATTCCAATGAGAATGCCAGCCGGACACTCAATGTGCAGATTTTAGACGAAGTAAAAGTGCTGTTTCGCGCTCAAAAAAGAATAGAAATCCCGGCCAATGACACGATAGTGGTCACGTTCAAGACAACGCTTGCCAATGTCAAGCAGTGGTCGGCTGAAGCACCAAATCGCTATCAATTGCAGATTCAATTACTCGATGAGCAAAACGAGCAGAACAATCAATTTGTCGAGAAAAACATTGGTTTTCGAAATGTGCAAATCCAGGGCAGTCGATTGCTGGTGAACGGAAAAGCCATCACCATCAAAGGCGTCAACCGGCACGAAACCGATCCGCTCACCGGCCATGTGGTTTCCAGAGCATCAATGGAAAAAGATATCCGGTTGATGAAGCAAAATAACATCAATGCCGTACGCGGCAGCCACTACCCGAACCATCCTTACTGGTACGACTTGTGTGACCGGTACGGACTGTATTTGATTGATGAAGCCAATATCGAAAGCCATCCGCTCGCTAACGACGAGGCGACCCAAATCGGCAACGAGGTGTCGTGGCTGCCGGCGCATCTGGAGCGTACCCAGCGCATGTTTTATCGCGATCGCAACCATCCGTCGATCATTATCTGGTCCTTGGGCAATGAAGCCGGGCATGGCGATATTTTCCGCGCGACCTATCGCTGGCTGAAGCAGCATGATGCTACCCGGCCGGTGCAATATGAACCAGCCGAACATGAAGATTACACCGATATTTATTGCCCAATGTACCCGAAACCAGCTTCCCTGATTCAGTATGCCGAAAGCGACCCCGACAAGCCGGGCATCATGATCGAGTATTGCCACGCGATGGGCAACTCGGTTGGCAACCTGCAGGATTACTGGAACATCATCGAAAAATATCCCGCGCTGCAGGGCGGTTTTATTTGGGATTGGGTCGATCAGTCGCTGGAATACAAAGATAAAAATGGCAAAGCCTACCTGGCCTATGGCCATGACTATCACCCTGATTTGCCAACGGACGGAAATTTTTTAAACAACGGTCTGGTCGATCCGTATCGCCAGCCTCACCCGCATTTGTTCGAAGTCAAAAAGGTCTATCAATCAGCCAGGTTTGACTGGGATCAGAAAGCAAAAACGTTGCGGGTGACCAATAAAAACAACTTTGCTGCTTTGGAAAACATCAGACTGGAATGGAAGCGCCTGGAAGATGATATTGCAGTACAAACCGGCGTCGTCGAAAACATTCAAATTCAGCCTGAGCAGACTGAAATTTACGCGCTTCCCATCAGTGCGCTTCCGAGCGATCGGGAGTCGGTGCTGCTTGTTCAGCTCATCACCGACAAGCAAAACGGCCTACTGGAGACGAATCACGAGATCGCCTTCGAGCAATTTATTTTGCGGCCTTACCGATCCAAAGCACTGTCGCCTCCTAAACAGGTGCCGCTCAAGATTGCGGTCGATCAGGATCATTTTGTGATCCAAAACAATGTCGTGAACATGTTGATACACAAATCAACCGGAGAAATCAGCCATTGGAGTTTTGGCAAAGAGCTGATTACGCAAGCACCGATCCAGCCAAATTTTTGGCGGCCACCGACCGACAACGATCTGGGCAATGGCATGCAAAATTGGGCTCGAGTGTGGCAACGCGCAACGCAGAAAGCAAAGCCGCAACTCATTCAACCGCCAGCGTTGACATCGGACGGTGTTGCATTCAAAGTGAATTACCAACTGCCGGATACGATGGCAAAACTTATCGTGGAGTATACTCTGAGGAATGATGGCGCATTGCTGATTGACTATCAATTTGCGCCAGCGCAGGACAGCCTGCCAAACTTACCTCGGCTGGGCATGTATCTAACGCTACCATCCGCTTACGCAACTGTTGCGTGGTACGGCCTTGGGCCCCACGAAACCTATTGGGATCGAAAATCGTCCGGGAAAATTGCCATCCACGAAGGCCTGATCCAGGACCAGTTTCATCGCTACCCAAGGCCGCAGGAAACCGGCAACAAGTCTGACGTACGCTGGATTCGTGTCGAATCGGCGCGCCTGACGCTGACCGCACATCCTGTGGATCATCAATTGCTGAGCAGCAGTGTTTGGCCATTTTCTGGCTCTGAATTGGAGTTTGAAGCAGGCAAGGGCGGCGGTGAATCCGCCTCCGGGCTGGTGCCGGTGACAGCCAGGCACGGAGCGGATATTGAGATGGGCGAAACAGTCCAGTGGAATATCGATCATCTGCAGATGGGCGTTGGCGGCGATACCTCATGGGGACGATTGGTGCATGAAGAATACACCATTCCGGCAAAAGCGTATCGTTATCAATTTATCATCACGCCTGCGCAAAAATAAAGCTGGTTGTTTGATGCACAATTTGGTAAAGTAGGACGCCTCGCCGCTAAAATGATTTTATTCGATCGGAAATCGCGAATCGATGTTAAAACAAGAGTGCTGTTATCAAATTCGTAAAGACACGAAAAAATCTCCGTGACTTCGAGCCTTGGTGGTCATCACATAATCGAAAGGACTATGCTTATGGAATACGGAATTGTCCGCATGTGGGATGAGTCGAAGGGATTTGGCTTCATTCAAACAGATGACGATGATGACTTGTTCGTCAGCAAAAACGATATCGAGCCAACGGTGCCCGGCAAGCGTTTGCGTGAAGGTCAGCGCGTGGGCTTCGATGTGCGCCGGGAAATGAAAGGCGACCGTGCAATTCATGTGCGATTAGTGAATCGATAATCTGGAAAGGCAATACATTGGCAAAAAATGAAGTCAGGCGTATCGGTATCCTCACTGGCGGTGGTGACTGCCCCGGATTGAACGCTGTTATCCGCGCTGTGGCGAAATCTGCGCTTTCGGAAGACGCAACCGTATTTGGCATCGAAGATGGCTTTGAAGGCTTTGTGGAAGGCAAAATTCGCGAGCTTGGCAACAACGATGTCTCCGGCATTCTCAGCCTTGGCGGCACCATTTTAGGTAGCTCCAATAAAGGGGATCCCTTCCATTATCCGGTAAAAGACAAAGACGGCAATATCAAAATCATCGACGAATCGGAACGGGTGTTGCGCAACTACAAACGTTGGGGCCTGGACGCGGTGGTCGCCATTGGCGGCGACGGCACCATGCACATCTGTGATCAATTGAGCCAGCTTGGCATCAACATTGTCGGCGTGCCCAAAACCATCGACAATGACCTTGCTGCCACCGATGTCACATTCGGCTACGACTCAGCGCTGTATGTCGCCACCGAGGCGATTGATCGCCTGCATACCACCGCTTCTTCGCATCACCGGGTGATGATTATCGAAGTGATGGGACGCTATGCCGGCTGGATTGCGCTTGGAGCCGGTCTGGCAGGCGGTGCGGATATTATTTTGATTCCGGAGATTCCGTTTACCTGGGAGAGCATTTACAAGAAAGTGCGCGAACGCAGCTTGCACGGCAAACGTTTCAGCATCATCTGCGTAGCTGAAGGGGCCAAGCCCAAGGGCGGCGAACTGGTGGTCAAGGAGATCGATGTCAAGCGCACTGATGCCAAGCGACTCGGCGGCATCGGTGATCTGGTCGGGCACAAAATTTCCACCGATACCGATTTGGAAACACGCGTGACCATACTCGGGCATTTGCAGCGTGGCGGCTCCCCCACCCCATTTGATCGCATTCTGGCGACAAAATATGGTGCGCATGCGTGTGAATTGGTGGTACAAGGTAAATTCGGGCGCATGGTCGCGCTCAACGGCACCAAAATCGTTTCCGTGCCGATCAAAAAAGCCATTGCCGAGCAGCGGCTTGTGCCACCGGATTGTCAGGAAATTCTGGCCGCAAGGGCAGTCGGCACCTCCTTTGGCGATGAATGATCCGCATTCTCAGCCAGCTAAATTTGCCAAACCATACACCTTCGGAACGTCACGAACATGAAACGCAATCTCACCAAACTTGCACAACACCAATACGATGTCATCATAGTTGGGGGCGGTATTTACGGAGCGTGGGCTGCCTGGGACGCCAGTCTGCGCGGCTTTTCGGTCGCTCTGCTGGAGCGCGCCGATTTCGGCGGCGCCACTTCCGCCAACAGTATGAAAGTCATTCACGGCGGTCTGCGCTACCTGCAGCACCTCGATCTGAAACGCATGCGCGAGTCGATCCGTGAGCGCAGCACACTCTTGCGTGTCGCACCCCACCTTGTGCACTTGCTGCCGTGCCTGATGCCGACCTACGGGCACGGACTGAAGGGGCGCGAAGTGATGACCATTGCGCTGCGGCTCAACGATCTGATCAGCATGGATCGCAATAAAGACGTCCATCCGGATAAGCGAATACCGGGTGGCAGAATCCTGTCGCGCGCTGAACTGCTGAACGCCCTGCCCGGCGTGCCTGAAAAACGGCTGACTGGCGGCGCTCAGTGGCACGATTGTCAATTACAGAACTCCGAGCGGTTGACGCTGGCACTGCTGACCGGTGCAGCGGAAAAAGGTGCACAGCTCGCCAACTACGCCGAAGTGACTAATTTCATCACCGACGACCACCGCGTGATTGGCGCCAAAATCAAAGATTGCGAAGATGGAGCAGAGCATTCCGTTTTTGGCAAGGTTGTGCTGAACACCACCGGACCGTGGATGAATCGTACTTTTGCGATGCTGAACGGCTTTCAACCTATGACCCAAACGCCTCTGGCTAAGGGTATTAACTTGATTGTCAACCGCCAGCTTTTTCAACAAGTTGGCGTCGGTGTGCCAAGCACCTATACTTTCAAAGATCGTGATGCGGTGTTCAACAAAGGCTCGCGCTTGCTGTTTGTCACGCCCTGGCGGCAATACTCGATTCTGGGCACCACCTACTTTCCGTACAGCGGTGATCCGTCCGATCAAACTGTTTCGGAAGCCGATATTCAAAGCTTGCTCGATGAATTCAATCAAGCCTATCCGGCCATGCAAGTACAGCGCGAGGAAATCTGTGCATATCACCTCGGCGTGCTGCCGGCGATTGAAGATGGTAATGAGTTAAGCGGAAATGTCAATGCGGAGAAGCAATACAAGCTTATCGATCATCATAAAACGGCTCGTCTCGAGGGCCTGGTTTCGGTCCTGGGCGTGAAGTACACCACAGCACGCGATGTCGCCAGCCGCGCCATCGATTTGGTGGCGAAAAAGCTCAAACGCCATGACACCCAATCCAGCACGGCAATACGCCCGATTCCCGGCGGTGACATGCACGATGTCGGTGGGTATATTGAGCAGGAAATCGGCAAGCGTCCCTGGGGACTTGCCGAAACGACTGTACGGCATTTGATCGGCCAATACGGTACCCGCTACACCGATATTTTGCATCATTTATCCGAAGACGAGAAGTGGGGGCAGCGAATCGACGGGCACGAAGATGTGCTGGCTGCGGAAGTTTTGCACGGCGTGCGACATGAAATGGCACGCAGCCTCAGCGATGCGGTGCGGCGGCGCACTGAGCTGGGCTCAGCCATGTGCCCCAGCGATGCCGGTCTGTACAAGTGTGCCGGGATTCTGGCCAGCGAACTCGGCTGGGACAAGCAGAAGATCGAAGAAGAAATCGCAGCGACAAAAGCTGGCTACCAGCCTGCCGCCGGAAATGCAGGTGAATAGGCTGTAGGTTTTTAGGCAACCAGTTTGTAAAATCATCAGACAACCTAAGTCCCTACAAACTATCAACCTACAGCCTGACATGTGGCCTAAAAAACTAGCGTGTAGTTTCAAAGGAATAAATCCTGAGATCAAAACCAAGAATTATGCCCCAAAAACATATTCCAAAACGATCTTGCCTTGGCTGTCGATGCGTAAAGGCACAGTCCGAAATGCTGCGACTGGTTTACCAGCCTTCGGAGCAGCGCCTCGCTTTCGATCCACACAAAAAGCTGCCGGGGCGGGGCGCCTACCTGTGCCGCGATACGAACTGTCTGCAATTGGCAAAGCGACAATACAGCCTGGATCGTGCCTATCGCACCAAGGTGCCGAAGTCATGCTATCGCCAGCTTGAGACGCTTTTCAGCGAGGTGATGAATGGAAAGTAAAATCTTCCGGCTCGTCGGCCTGGCACGCCGGGCCGGCAAAGTCTCGGTCGGCACCGCCGTGGTGGAAAAAATGGTGCGACGCAACAAAGTCAAGCTACTCTTGTTTGCTGTAGACGCATCTCTCGATACGATTGACAAAGTTTTAAAATTGCAGCCGAACTGCTCCCATATTTTTTATGGCGCCAAACACGAATGGGGCGCTGCTCTCGGCAGCGAGTCGTTTGCTGTGCTGGGCATTCTGGAACAAAATTTTGTCGATGGCATTTTGCAGCAGTATGAGGTCGAGAAGGGCGAGGGGGAAGTGGGAGGCACGATCTAAAAGACTCCTGATTTTTTTCGCTTTGCAATTTGCAAGATTAAAAAAGTCTTGATTTTGTCAGGTCATTTTGTCAAAGTTTTAAACAAGAATAAGCAGGACTGTTTTGTAAAACTTTTTGAGAGCTTTTAAATAAATACTGCTCTTTTTGCCAATTTTGGCTCTTTTCTTCATAGAAGGGACGATGAATGGAAAATATCTTAAAGCGAATCACTGTAAATCCGGAACAGTGCGGTGGGCGGCCGTGCATTCGCGGTATGCGTATACGCGTGTCAGACATGCTTGACTTATATGCTGCTGGTTTGAGTTCAGAGCAAATTCTGACAGAACTCCCTGACCTTGAGGAAGCAGATTTGCAAGCATGTATGCAGTATGCAAGCCGACGGATTAGTCACCCGGTACTCGTCGCATGATGATCTGGATTGATGCCCAACTTTCTCCGGAAATTGCCCGATGATTAGAGAAGAGTTCCAAATCGATGCACGTGCTGTTCGTGATGTTGGACTGCGCAATGCAACTGATCATGAAATTTTTCTTGCTGCGGGGCGACAGTCTGTAGTTGTTTTAACAAAAGATGCGGATTTCCCAGAGCTTCTGGATGCGAAAGGAGCACCACCAGAGGTTATATGGTTAACATGTGGGAATACATCGAATGAGCACTTGAAAAAATCTTGAGAAAAACACTTCTAAAATCGTTGGATATGCTACACAAGGGTGAAGTCCTCGTTGAAATCAGCGATATTGATTGAAGCCAAGTTCCTATACAATCCTAAATTCCAACCCACAAATCACCACCCAAACAGCTTCAAATCCACCACATCCTGCTCGTTGAACACAACACCCTCCTGCATCAAAAGCGCGCGCTGTACCTCGTAGCCACCAAAATGCGGCAGTGAAATTTGTCCACGACTGTTGATCACCCGATGCCAGGGCAAATCGTCCGGGCCATTGTATTTTTGCAAAATCCTGCCGACATGCCGTGCCCGTCGAGGCGCGCCGGACATGGCGGCAATTTGACCGTAGGTCGCCACTCTGCCGTATGGAATCCGCTGGATTGTGGCGATGACTTTTTGGGTAAAATCTTGCATTTTTTGGATGCTTTGATTATTTGGCTACAGATGAATACGGCGCGGCGAAGTCGCAAATCCCAAATAACAAATAAATTCCAATATCAAAATGACAATTCCCAAACAGTTTGGAATATTGAAATCTGTGAATTGGTCATTATTTGAGATTTGTAGTTTGGTTTTTGGTGCTTTAGTGCCTGTTAAAAGTTGACATATTGTTGCATCATTTGAAAATGTGTGCTCAAAACCGATAGCCGAGCTCAAGGCCAATCAGTAATATCGCGCCTTCGCCGACAGCCTCGCCATCGGTGCGGATGTTAATTTCTGCACCCAGGGCCGCCGTGGCAGCGAACGTTAGGTTATCGCCGAAAAGCCAGCGGTAGCCACCCTGCGCCGTCGGTTGCAGCACGGTAATGTCAGTGGTGCCACTGCGATTGCCAACATCATCTCGCCAGTCGATCTGCAAAAACCACACATCGGTGCGCGCGCCGAGGTACCAGCCGCCCTGTCTGTTACGAAAATAATAGCGCCAAGCCGTGCCAAACCCAGGGCCGCCGCCTTCTTCATTGTCATGCTTGCCAAAATCTCGGCGCTCAGTGAAATTATAGCCTGCCAGCAGTGTGAAAAACTGTCGATGACCAATTGACTTGCTTATGCTAACTGCCGGAATCACGCCGGCCGGATAGGCTTGCAGTTGCGCACCGATAGTGCGCCTCGGCTGTGTTTGCCCATGCAAAAATGCCGGCGCGATCAGGCAAGCTGCCGCAAACCCACACAGATATTTCAAAATATCTGCTTTTGAAAATCGCATCATTTGATCGTTTTGGAAATCGCTTTGAACGTTTCGGTGCCGGCTTCGACACAGAGCTCGAGCAAAACCGATTCGTAGGTGGTGATGATCGCGCCTTCCTGCCGCATGCGCGCCACCGCCACCTGTTTGTCGTTGAGCTTGCGCGATGAAATACAATCTTCAACCACCACCGGTGTGTAGCCGCTCTCCAGCAAATCGACAGCGGTTTGCAGCACGCAGGCATGCGCCTCGATGCCGAAAAGCAGCACGGTTTTGGCGTGTGCTTCACTGAGCGCCGACATCACACTTTGCGCGCCACAGCAACTGAACGACATTTTTTCCATCGGCGCGTAGCTTACCAGCTCCGCCTGCACCGACGGGATGGTTGGGCCGAGGCCCTTGGCATATTGCTCGGTGACCAGAACCGGCATTTCGAGCAGGTTCAGACCGCGCAGCAGCCGCAGCATGTTTTGCTCCAACTGCGCGTGCTCGTGGATATGCGGAAACAGCCGCTCCTGCATATCGACCAAGATGGCCACGCTCTCGTCTTTGTGAATTCGCATGTTTGTCCCTTGTCAGTTTTCGTGCTTGATAGGCAGATCAAAAATTGTGGTAAAATAGCGATTCGTTCCGGTTGGGCACAACAGAAAACCACCAAAGATTTTCATCAAAACGAAGCAGCGTTTATTTCGGCAGGCGATTCTTGAGTTCATCTGGCAAGTATTTTTGCGCCAATGTGAGCACACCGTTTGGCCCGGCATCGACCCATTTTTGCAACCGCGTATCGTCATCGCGGGCCTCCTGCACCAGCCACAACGCCACCGTCAGTGCACCCCACTTTTGCTCAAATGGCCCCATCGACAGGCCATCCATGAGCGCAGGCACCTCTTCATGACTGGCGTGCTGCAACGCCACGAGCCGCTCGACAAAGATCGGTTGCAAGCGCTGCAATATTGCTTTGGCATGCTCGGACAAACCGCCATCCGGCGTTGTCCATTTCGCGGAGAGCGAGCGGTAGTTGCCAATTCCTTCCGTCAGGCAGTCCCACAACGCGACTTGCAGCGGCGTGTCGAGTGGCACAGGGTGTTTTTTCAGCCAGGCTTTGTGCAAAATGTGGGTGAATTCGTGTGCAAAAAAACGGTCGAGGCGGTTAATATTGGTCGGTTTCGCGGCGTCGCCGTAAACATGCTGCAAGCGCTGCACGTCGAAGCACATGGTGGCATCCCGATACAGAAAGGCATCTTCCCCACCCTGGTTGCCGAGCAAGATTGTCGCGGAATCCGGTGGTATGGTGTCGGCAAACGGTACTCGCAGCGAATCGATCATCTCAGCCCACGCTGGCACTTTCGATGCAATCAGTTTTGCCCAGTCAGATTCTTCTGCGCTAAGAGGCTTATCGGTAAAAGGCCCGACCGGCTGTTGCGTGTCCCGGCGCAGATAACGCAGCGCCGCCAGCCAGTTCTCGCGCACCTCGCCATGCGCTGAATAGCCGTGCTGTAAATTGAGTGCGGTGGTGTGCTGCGGGATTGGGGATTGTGCAGAGAGTGCGCTCGTGAACAGAATGACCGCAAATCCGGACAGGTTTCTTTGAAGCATGCAGCTTTAAACGGTAAATTTGGCGCGAAGTTGCCCTAAACACCAGCATCCGACCAAACGGCGAACTCATTGCCGCTGGGATCGGTGAAGTGGAAGCGGTGACCACCCGGAAAATCGAAAACCGGCTTGACGATGGAGCCACCCGCTCGCTCGACTTTTGCCTGTGTTTGTTCCAAGTCCTTGCTGTACAAAACGATCAGCGCGCTGCCGTTTTGGGTGGAAGCCGATAGCTCGGATTGAAAAAAACCGCCGTCGATGCCTGCATTCGCGAAGGACGAATAAGTCGGGCCGTAGTCCGTGAATGACCAGCCAAAAACGGCTGTAAAAAATTCCTTAGTCGCTTCGATGTTGGTGGCAGGGATTTCGAGGTAGTTGATTTTTTCGTGTTGGGGCATATTCGTGTTCCTTGTTTTTGCATTGCCGATTCACTATGTCCTTTTGCATGAAGCCATTCACTTCGAATAGGGCAAATTCACGTACAATGTACCCAGATTATTCAGCTCACCGGGATCGGAATTGAACAAATTGCTATACTTGTTTTCCGCACCGCGTCCGATAAACCAGGCATAGCGAAAAACATCGTCTCTGCTCTCGCAAATGGCGACCATGTCCTGCATCTGCTGAATTTGCTTTTGGTAGGAATCGATCTGCGCATTCCAGTTTGCCATTTCGGTAATCCAGATTTTTTTGCCATATTTTTTCAGCCGGTCGAGCTGCGCTTCGAGGCCGTAATCATACCAGTGGAACGCCAGGTAGTCAATTTTCGGCTCTCTGCCAGCATTTGCCGATTTGTATGCCGCATAAAAATCGTCGAGCCAGACGATGGGATCCGCGTAGCCTGTCATCGTGCCCCAATTCATGGCTGGCCCGACCAGATAAACGGTGCGTTGCAGGGCTGCCAGTTCGCTGATGACTTGTTCGTATTTCAACCACTCGAGCGCAGCCTGGGCCGGCGTCTGATTGGCCTGATCGGTTAAATTGGGCTCATTTAAAACCAGCAGATAGTTGATTTCGGGATGCGCCAGGATGAAATTTCTCATCTGGGTAAAATCGTCGGCCCTGTTGCCGCCCCACAGCATGGGAATGAATTCCATCTGATATTTGTCGTAATAATCGGCTTCGGCATTGGTTCGAAAATACCAATTGTACCACCACGAAATGCCTGCTTTGAGCGCCTCCAAATCGGCTGCATGGGTCAGATCGTAGGCGAGCCCTCTTTTCGGACTTTTCTCAATGTGCGCCGCTTCCTGCGTCTGCGTCGGCGCCGAATCCTTTTTACAGCCCGCAGCAATCAGAATAATCAGCAGAGAAGTGAATATCAGGAAATAGCGGTTTGGCATGGGATAGCTTTTATTTTGTTTTTGTTGGATCAAGAGAGAATTATCTGTTCTGATATCGACATCTTGTCTTTGACAGGCTCCTCAGTATTTTGCATTATGAAAAATCCCCCCTAAAATGTCAAGCAAATCTTAAAAAACTCACCCCAACTTCCGCAGCCGATTGATCACCTGGATCATCGAGCGGACGCTGTGGTAGCTGATTTTCCAGGCATGGGCGAGGGCGTCGTCGAGCACGTTGCCCTGCCGGTCGAGGCGCTCGAACCACTCGCCGCCTGCCTCCATGTTCACCATGTATTTGAACAGAAAATCATAGAGCTTTTCGAACGCCTGCCAGTATTTTTCATCGCCGAGCAAACGGTAGGCATCCAGCATGCCGACCAGCACCTCGCCCTGCTGCCAAAACTGCTTTTCCGTATTCATCGGCGGCCCGACCACAGGGCCTTCGCAGTACACGCCACCATATTTGTGATCGAAGCCGTACGCCAAACAATGGTCGCAGAGCTGGCGCACGATTTCGGTATAGTCGTTTCGATCCTGGCCGAGAATATCCGCCGCGTGCAGTAGCAGCCAGGCAAACTCGACATTGTGGCCGTAGGAGGTGAAGTCGAGCGGATGGGCCTGGCCGTCTTCCGGCTCGGCGTCGCGGCCCCAGGTGGTGGCAAACGAGATCGCGGGCAGCGGCGTGAAGTCATAGGCAAACTGCGCGTAGCCGGTGCCGGAATCCGGGCGCAGCATTTTGGTGAGCAGCAGATCGATATTTTCGAGCAAGCGCCGGCGGTGGCTGGGGTGGTCGGTCATTTCATAATAAGTGGTGAGCGCCTCCATCATGTGCATGTGCACGTCCAGACTTTTGCGGTCGCCGCCATAAATGCCGGGCCGGTCGGGCTGCCAGTCGCGCTGCATCAGCTCGAGGAAACCGCCGTAACGGGTATCGACCATGTGCTCGCACACTGCGCGGTAGGTGCGCTCGGCATACTCGCGCCCGAGCTCTTCACCGGTGGCAAGATGGTACTCGCTGAACGCATAAATGCCAAAGCACTGCCCATAGCCGACTTTGGATAGATTGGTCGGCATGCCCTGGCGGTCGGCAATCCAAAACCAGCCGCCATGCTGGTGATCCCAATAGCGCCGGGCGATGAAGCGCGCACCCATCTGTGCCAGCTCGGCGCAGCGGCCATCACCGTAGCCGGCGCGGTGGGCGCTGGCCATGGTGTACAGCATGCGAATCTGCATCAAAAAAGTTTTTTCGGTTTCGCCGGTGGCGTTGCCGTTGCGGTCAAAATAGGTTAAAAAGCCGCCATACTGCGGATCCGGCGAGCGCTCGATCCAAAAAGGCAGCAGGGTTTCGGTCAGGTATCTTTGGGTTTTGTCGATGTACTGGTTGATGCGTTTGCTATCCGGCATGGTGTGCTCCGTATTTTAAGGGTCAGGTGACAGATTTCAGTGACAAGCTATCGTTGGTTTGGCTTGTAAGGACTTGGCGCGCCATGCCCCTACCCACCTTGTTTTTTCAATCGGGCGGCCAGCGCTGGTTTTTGCCAGGCAACCGAGTAATCCCTGCCTTCGAGTGGCGGATTACCACCGGGGCCGTAGCCTGTGGCCTGCGAGGTTTTTGCCAAAGGCACGAATTCGCAGGTGATACTTTTTTCTGAAACGGCAAAATGCAAAAAACCAAGCGTCGGGTCGCCATCCGGCCAGCGCTCGCCCCACTGCGAAAAAGCGGTGGCCGGCGCAAAATGGATGTGCATGCCATCGACCTGCACCTGACGCCGGCAGTGGATGTGCGCCGTGATCACATGCGTAGCGGCGGTGGCGCGAAACAGCTCGAGCAAGGCAAAGCGATGTTCGCGGTCAAGGGCAAAATACCATTCGGTGCGGTGGCTGCGCCGATCCCAATTGGGTTCGTCCGGGTGATCGGCAAAAAGGGCCGGATGCAGCACCCAGACATGCTCGCGTGCGCGAGGTTGCTGGCGCTGTTGTTCGAGCCATTCTCGCAATCTCGCTTCAGCGGGCAGGCCGGAACCGAGCAGAAAGGCATCGCAGCCGCTGAAGCGAACATTATTGTGCACAAACGACCACTGACTGGCGCCAAAAACCGAGGCGTACAAATCGACATAAGCCTCCTGGATAGCGACCGGCGAATCCGGCGAAAATTTGTTGCCGACTTCGTGGTTACCGGGAATGCAATGCACCGGGAAAGGCAGCGCATCAAGATCGGCTTTAATTTGCTCGAGTTCGAAACGATGGGTTGCACCATCGCGGGTGAGGTCACCACCCACCAGCAGAAAATCAGGCCGCAGCGCGATGATTTGCTGGCGTGCCGTGGCCCAGTTTTCGTTCCAGGCCGGCTGAAAACGATACGAGCGCGGCGTGCCGACATGCATATCGGCGACATGCACGAAAGACCAGGTGGTGGAGTTTTTGGGAGACTGGTGCATTTTTCACTGAAAAGATAAACGAGAACAAAATGAGCTATGCTCAACGGGTTTGCCATACGTCCGAAACATTTTCGGAATCCATCAGAGCATACCTATATTCCACGTTGAAATCAAATTGAAAGTGACTGCTGTGAAATGAATTTATCCAAAACAAAACCCGTTGTGCAAATTAAATAAGCCGTTTATAAGCACAAAATGACCCAAATTGTCATGCCGGAGGCATCTATTGTGACGTTTCCGCGGAATCTAGCGAAGTTTCCACACGATGCGAATAAATTCATCCTGAATGACAAGGGCGCTATTGTTACATAAAAACAATGGCTTATCTAAAAGGACTATCGCTAAAACAATTCGCACAACGCATTAAAACAAATGAAAAGGTTTCCGAATGCTCAATCAACAATTGCCGCTCGCTGATTATGTCGTGGTCGTTTTTTATCTGCTCGCTATTTTGGCTGCCGGCTTCTGGTTTGCGCGTTTGACCAAAACCGGGCGCGATTTTTTTGTGGGTGGCAACCGTATTCCGTGGTGGGCGGCTGGCATTTCGCTCTACATGACCACCTTCTCGGCATGGATGTTCACCGGCGCCGCCAGCTTTGTGTACAACACCGGCTGGTTCGGCTTCCTGTACATGGCTGTCAAGCCAATTGGATTTGGCATTGGATTTTGGCTGGCTGCAGTCAAATGGCGGCGCGCGCGACTCACTTCGCCGGTCGAATACGTCGAGGATCGCTACAACCATCCGACGAGACTGTTGTTGAGCGTAGTATTGGTATTGAGTATGATGTACTGGCCCGGTCACCATCTCGCATCGGTATCGAAAATTGGCGCGCCTGCACTGTTCCCGAACACGCCATGGGCGGTCGATGCGCTGATCCTGTTTTTCGGCGCATTTGTGCTGGTATACACTGTGGCCGGTGGCATTTGGGCCGTCAGCATCACCGACGTGCTGCAATTCCTGATTTTGCTGTCCGTCTGCATCGTGGTGATCATAACGATTCTTGCCTCCGGTGATGTCGGTACGCCGATGCAGTTTTTGGCCAGCGTGCCGCCTGTCGAATTCGAGCACTCCATTCGCGGCAACACCGTTTACACGCACTGGTATTTGATCGGGATTATCGCTTCCGGGGTGTTCGGCAATGTCGTCGGCGACAAGGCACAGCGCTTTTTCATCGTTCGCGATGAACAGGCCGCGCGCAAAACCGGCTGGTTGGCGATTGCGTTGTTTTTCACATCGCCCATTCTATTCGGGCTGCCGCCGCTCGCTGGCAAATTACTCTGGCCCGAGATCAGTCAACTCGCCGCGATGACCGGCACCACCAAGCCGGACGAAAGCATTTTTATCGCCGTGGTGATGCGCTACATGCCCGCGGGCGTGGTCGGACTGTTTTTGGCTGCCATGATCGCAGCATCGATGTCGGCGCTCGACAGTGTGTGGAACACGGTTTCGGCGATTGTGTCAGTCGATTTGTACAAAGGCCATTTGCGTCCGCAGGCCACCGACCGCGAAGTGCTGTGGGTGGGCCGCTTCACGGTGGTAGGGCTGACCGTGGCTGCGGTGGTCATGGCATTGTTTATCGTGCATAGCGATCTGGGAATTTTTACCATCAGCAACATTGTGCTCGGCCTGATCGCGATTCCGGTGACCGTGCCGCTTTTGATGGGCGTGATCAGCAAACGCCCGGCCACCTGGTCGGCGATTCCGTCGATCCTGTCCGGCATCGCCATCGCGGCGGTGACACGCTTCGATTTGAACTGGTCGCTTGGCCCACAGTATCTGGCGGTGATTTTGGTGTGTTTGCTGCCTTTGGTGGGATCTGGCTGGTTCGGACGGCTGTATCACCAGCAGAAGCTGCAGGGCACGGCCGCGGTGGTTGCGATGGGCGCGCTGCTGTGGCTGCTATTCGCTTTCGTCTCGGCACCGACAATGGAGATCGGCGTTTCCCGCAACGGAGCGGACAGCCTTTGGCTGCTGCTGGCATTGGCGGGCGTGGTGCTCTGCAACGGCCTGTTTTTACCGCTGTTTGCCCGCGATGTGGTGGCGCCACAGGAGCGGGTATCGCGCTTTTTCGAGAAATTGCAGAGGCCGGTGGATGTCGCGAGCGAATTGGGAGAGGAAACCGGCGAGGCCGCACCGAACGCCATCATCGGCTGGGCGGCGGCTGGCATGGGCGTGGTGCCATTGATTTTGCTGCTGGTCTCCGGCGGCGAGAACGCCATGATTTACATATTGCTCAGCGCCATTTTAATGACCATCGCAGGATTGTTCCTTAAAACGGCTCGGCAATAAAAGTTTTTGACTGGATGAACAGGATCGACGGGATTCGCTATCGGACGCTTGTTTGATGAGAATCAGAAATTTGGCCGAGAATGCTGCGGATTTTTGCGAATGGCCTCTCTCATTCTTATTCGTGAACATTCGCAAGATTCGCGGCTAAAAAATTGTCACAACTTCGGGAAAGGAAAATTAAAGTTTGTCGTTTTAGGTAAAGTTTTTATGTTATCCACATGGTCGGCATTTTGCGAACGCTATATTTGCACAGGCAGGCACCATCGGCCATTAGAGTGGATTCCACTTTCGTGGGAATGACTTGGTAGGGGCATGCGACGACGACAGCGCCCGCATTCACGAAGCAGCCAGCGACCTGCTGGCGCTGCCGTGGGAAATTTTGCACGACGGCAGCGGCTGACCTGTCGCAGGGCGGCAATGCCGTGCGGGTGCGCGCGCCGCCTGCCCAACCGCAAGCGCACCACCAAATTGCACGCCGACCTGCCGATCCGGGTGTTGCTGCTCAGCCCGCGCCCGGAAATCGATAAAGACAGCAACCCGGTCGGCTACCTCGACCACCGCAGCAGCGCCCTGCCGCTGGTGCAGGCGATGGAAAATCTCGGCGAGGAGCTGGTCAAAGTCGATATTTTGTACCCCCGACTTTTCAAGCGCTAAAAGCAGCGCTCAAGCACGCCAAACAGCAAAACGACCCCTATGAAATCGTGCATTTCGACGGCCACGGCGTGTACGACCGCAAAGGTGGGTTTGGGCGCGCTCTGTTTCGAAGACCCGGCCGATGGCAACAAGCTCGGCCAGCGCCTGCTGCAACTGGTGCATGCCGACGAGTTGGCGGCCGAGCTGCGCGAATACGGCGTGCCGCTGATCTACCTCGACGCCTGCCAGACCGCACAGGCCAGCGAAGACCCGAAAGCTCGGTGGCCGCCGGGCTGTTGGAAGAGGGCGTGGGCGCGGTGGTGGCCATGAGCCCACTCGGTGCTGGTGGAGACCGCCCGCCGCTTTGTCGAGCCGTTTTACCGCGCGCTGGCCGAGGGCAGGCGGGTGGGCGACGCCATGCTGGCCGGGCAGGTGGCGCTGTACGACGACCGCTACCGCTTTAAAATTATGGGCGCCGGCAATCTCGAGTTGCACGACTGGTTTGTGCCGGTGCTGTACCGGAAAAAGACGATGCGCAACTGTTTACAGTCAAACCGGGCGAAGCCGCCGCCCCGCATGGCTGCGCAACGGCGAGCGCTGCAACTCGGCAAGCTGCCCGAGCCACCGGCGCACAGCTTTGTGGGCCGCAGCCGCATGCTGCTGCACGTGGAGCGCCTGCTGCACGCGCAAAACTACGTGGTGATCCGCGGCAGCGGCAGCGCCGGCAAGACCGTCACGGCCTGCGGAATTGACCCGCTGGCTGGTGCGCAGCGGCTGTTTTAGCCGCGCCGCTTTTGTGAGCGTGGAGCCGCACAATGTGCAGGACGTCAACGGCGTGCTCGATGCCATTGGCCGCCAGTTGCTGCCGAAATACACCGTGGCGCAATACGGCAACGACCGCGCCGCCGCCCTGCAGCCGGTACAGCGCGCCCTGCGCGAAACCGCGACCGTGCTGCTGATGGATAACATGGAAAGCGTGCTGCCCGACCACGACGGCAACAACCCGGCTGTCGGCGTGGCTGACGTGACCGCCATGCTCGAGCTGTGCCAGCAACTGTTAGCTGCGGACTCGCGCTGCCGGCTGATTTTACCAGCCGCGAGCTGCTGCCCGAGCCGTTTGCCGCCAAACCGAACACAGTGGAGCTTGGCCGCCTGAGCGAAAACAGAAGCCATTGAGCTGGTGGAGCGGGTGATGGCCAACAACGGCTGGCAGCCGCCGCAAAACGACAACGCCACCACCCCGGAAGAGATTAGCGAGCTGGTGCAGACCGTAAACTGCCACCCGCGCGCGCTGGTGCTGCTGGCCCGCGAAGTGGCTGACGGCGTGCGCGCCACCACCCAAAATGCCGCGCAACTGATGGCCAAACTGGAAGCCCAAAACAAAGGCGACCGCGAAAACAGCCTGTACGCCAGCGTCGATTGTGAATCTCCACAAATAAGATTGAAAGAGACCATTCGTGCACATTCGCGAAAATTCGCGGCTAAAAAATTGTCACTGCTTCGGGAAAGGAAAATTAAAGTTTGTCGCTTTAGTTAAAGTTTTTATGTTGTGGATTCAAGTTCCAAGTGCAACAACATCGCCAACGCCCTGCGCAAGCTCAAACGCTACGATGAAGCGCGGGCGGAAATCGAGCGCGCGATTGAATGTTACAGGCCATTTGGCATAGCGGTGGAAACGTGGAAATCTTTCGATATTTTGCACGACATCGAAATCGCGGACGGCAACCAGCAAGCCGCGCGCGCGGCCTGGGCGCAGGCGCGCCAGGCCTATCTCGCCTACCGCCAGCAGGGCGGTTATCCTTCGCAAGGCAATGGTGGAAAAATAGTGGAACACATACTGGGCTTGCTATCGCAACAAAAATCCACTGAAGTCAACGCGCTTATTCATCAGCTTGGCAATGACCCCAATGCCTCGGAATCGCTCAAAAAACTGATGCAAGCCGTGCTCACCATCCTCAGCGGCTCCCGCGACCCCGCCCTCGCCGACGATCCCGCGCTCGATTATGATGACGCAGCGGAGATTCTCTTCCTCATCGCGCGGCTGGAGCCGTAGAGCCGCATTGCATGCGGCGGTGGCAGGGGCAGTGGCCCAAGCTGACATTGCGCAAGCCCTACCTCTTGTCATTCAGGAGGAACCTATTTGGCAAAACTGCAGGCCATTGTTTTGGCAGAGTTTGCAACCAAAAGGCGGACGCGCCGCGGCTAAAAATCACCACCAAGACACCAGGGCACAAAGACATTTTCTTGGTGTCTTCGTGCCTTAGTAGGCAAAGATTTTTTGCCGAAAAATGACAGAACTTGCGTTTTCAGATACAAATGCAAAATAGATCCCTCCTGGATGACAAGATGGGGCGGGCTACTCGCTATTGCTTGCAGCGGCTCCCCCAAAAAAAGAGCCCTTTCGCAAAATCTGATTGTTGGGGCAGCAAACCGCATTGTATGCGGCAATTTGAGTGTTGCGGTAGAGTGGGGAGCCTCTTTCCCCCTTCGAAGGGGGCAGGGGGATGTTCCTGTGTCCCCAGCAAGCCGAGCTATCGTAACATCCCCCTAAATCCCCCTTCAAAGGGGGACTTTGTCCATCCGACTCATCCCGTCAAAAACCATCAAACCACCTCAAACACCGGCAAAATATCGTCTTCCAAAATTTTGCATAGAAATGTCTTTGAATCCGTCCGCACTTGCACGGCAAAACCATTCCCGATCTGCTGCATGTCAACCTGCGCCGGAGAAGCGCCGCTGCGGCTGATGGCCAAAGCGGCCACCAGCGTGGTTGCCATCGCGGATTCGGTGTCCACTTCGATGAACGGATGGCGTAGTGCACGCTCTTCGGGGATGTCGAGCTTGCCGGCACGGATAGCGGCTGGCTGTGCGCTCTGCACCTGAGCGTGCAGGGTTGCCGTCGGGCGCTGCATCGTGAAGCCGTTTTTGCTGATAGCGTGCTGGAATTGGCCATCCCAATTGTAGCCGAAAAAGCGCGCCTGCACCCGCGACGGCTTTTCCCACTTGGTCACCCGGTCAGCCACTAACACCACCGGCGCATCGTACAGCACCAGCACGCTCCGCACCACCGATTTGATTTCGACATCGACCAGCCGGTAGGCCTGGGTGGCATCGCTGATCCACCAGCAATATTCCGGCTCATCTTTTATACGCACAATGCGAGAATAAGCGTTGGAAGCATTCGTGCCCTCGACGCCGTTGTGGTGCTGGTGGCCACGGCCGTCGATCAGCACGGCGCTGTGGGCGTGTGTCAGCCGCATCGACCATGCCGGATCGGCAAACGAATAGGGTGGGCGATTGGGGTCCGTCACCAGTTGTTCGCCATAGCACTTCACAATCAGGGCATTGCGGTCGGCGTGCTCGTGATTGGCCGGGCCGCCACTGCGCATCGCGACCACCAAATCATCCACGCCAAACCCACTGCGCGCCACCATCCAATCGAGCTCCGACCGCCAAAGCTGGTTGCCTTCAGGCGGGGCCTGCTCTTTAAGCTGCGAATCGTGCCAGATCAGCGACCATTTGTCGGCGCCGCCGGAGAGATGATTGCCGACCCACTGCGCACGCTCGCTCTGCGTTTGTTTGGCGACCCAGTACGGCACAGCCGAGCGCGTGACCCTGCCTTTCTCGCCGGTTTGTGGATTGCCATTGTCGCCGAAATTCACAATCCCGTACGGATCGATGTGCGTCGGCAGCGAGCAATGCAGCAAATAATCGTTGTAGCCCACCCAATTGACAATATTGCGCAGGTCAGCATCCCCGCTGCGCTGCAAAACCGTGATCGCCTGGGTCAGATTTTCGGTGGTGTAGTTGGCGTAGCTCAGCCCTTCATGATAGGAGCCATCGGCTTTAAAAACCGCCTCGAACGCTTCAATGGCGTGAATGGTCATTTCCAGCCAGCGTTTCGTATCATCCGAATCACCGAGTTGAGCGCGCGCAGCCACCGCACCAATCGCAAGTGCCGCTGCCGGAATAGCGCGCAAATTGGTGCTTTGGGTGATTTCGGGCCGGCGCGTCATGTCCGTGTAATTGCCGGGACGATGCTGCAAAAACGTGCTTTCGGGGTCGAATGACCAGCCGACGACGCGTTCGGGGTAGCGAATACCATACAGCGACAAATAGCACGGCTCGCAGCCCCGCTCGCACATGATGCGCAGCCATTCGCCGCGTTCGTTGTGCGAAATGCGGTCGCCGAGCCAATCGGAGACAAGCGCAACCGCCACTGTGGAGCTGGGGGCGCGCTGCACGCCGATAGTGAGCTTTTTCGCTTCCAGGAAAAAGTCCCATTTCGGAAATCGCATAATCGTGCGCACGCACGCAGCAGCCAAATCGGCAGCATCTTCGTCTCCGGTCATCAAATAAAGAAATGCCATGTTTTCGGCGGTATTGCCCAAACGCACAATGTCGAAGAGCTGATCATTGTAACGCACTTCCGATTGCAAAAAGCGCCGTTCCGCCATGCGGTCGATGGCCAACAATTTATCGCGAAAGTCTGCAAATCGGGTGTTGTCGCGGAAGAGCTCGCGCATGCCCGGCAATGCCGAAGCATCAAAAACAAGCTGATGTGCAAGTGCATCCGCAGCTGTGGTGCTCGCAGCGCGCAATTGAACTGCTGGCAGGGCAAGCGAGACCGTGGCCGCGCCGGATAGTTTCATAAAATCACGGCGAGAAAAAAGAGGCATGGCAGGTTCTCCATTTTTGGGCGAAACGGTGAGTATTTTGCAAACGACCAAGGCACGCAAGCACCGGGTAGCTTTGTTCCTGACTTGGTGTTTTATCTGCTAAAAGTTAATAAGAATTTGCGGCAAGACAGCCGTGAAAAGCTACTTTCGCAGCAGCGCCGGGTGCTGCATGCCCATGGCCAGATACTCGTTTTTGTAACGGATATAGCGCGCTGCCTGCACGATTTGGGTGTCGACTTCCTGCTGGCTGACTTCGCGTTTCACCACCGCCGGAACGCCGGCCACCAGCGTGCGCGCCGGCACCTTCATGCCCTCCCGCACCACTGCGCCCGCCGCCACAATCGCATGTTCGCCGATTTCCGCGCCATCGAGTACGGTCGCACGCATGCCGATCAACGCAAAATCGCCAACTGTACAGCCGTGCAGCATGGCAGCATGCCCAACCGATACGCCCTTGCCGATGTGCAGCGGCCATTTGTTGAGCGTGACGTGCAGCACGGTGCCGTCCTGAATATTGCTGCGTTCGCCGATGCGGATGATGTTGACATCGCCGCGCATGATGACGCCAAACCAGATTGAGCTGTCCTCACCGATTTCGACATCGCCGATGACGGTTGCGTTCGGTGCGATGAAGACCTTCTCGCCAAATTTTGGATCGATATTGTGATGGGAATGGATCATTGGAATTTCGAATGTTGAATGATGAATGATGAATGATGAATGATGAATGATGAATGAATATAGTAAGTGCGGCGCGAGATGTAAAGACTTGTTTGCCGGCATGTAGTGAAATGTATTTTTTAGCTTGACGGAAAGCACAAATTGCTTATTTTGTTGTTGTCTGGCGCGTTTGCGCCGATCTGCTTGCCTAACCGACATATCGCATCGAAAAGGGGTGGAATTATGATGAGATTCAAATTATTTTTGCTGATAGGCTGTCTGTCAATTATGCATTCAGCTTTCGGACAAGATGCTGTGTTATTGCCCGATTTTCCGGGTCAAGCAACGCAGCAGCTCAAGCACGCTCTGCGCCCAACCCAGGCGATGCGCATGCACTTTCTGCAATTTCACATGCAGCACTTGCCGCCAGCATTGCCGCCCGATTTTTTCGAAACGACAATGACGCCGGCATGCCACAAACTGGAAGACTTTTTCCCAATAAAAGCAAAACCATCACATTCCGCTGCCGCGCAAATTGCGCCCAAATCAAGTCAGAACGTGCACATGGCATGGGCGGCGCAATTTGGTTCCGGCATGGCGCCGAGCCAAAACTGGGTATCCGATATTGCGGTCGATGCGAATGGCGATGTTTATGTGACCGGCAGCAGCGTCCATCCGGAAACCGACCGCGATATGTATACAGCCAAGTACTCGGCAGCCGGGGCCTTGCTGTGGGAAGCGCGCTACCATGATCCGTTGCGAAATTACGACGAAGCCCATTTCGTTGCGATAGACAAAGCCGGTTATGTCTATGTCGGCGGGCTATCAGACGAGCCTTACACAACAGAGGTAACCAATGTCGTTGTACTGATCAAGTATGATACCAATGGCGCACAGCAATGGGTTACCACTTTTGCCGGCGAGGACGGTGGAGTGGTCGATTACCTGGATGGTATGGCGCTGGACAGCCGCGGCAACATCTGTTTAACCGGCACTTTTCGCAAAGATGGCAGCACATCGGAATTCATCGTGCTCAAATTCAATCCCCAGGGCGAAAAGCTGTGGCACCGCCGCTATGCGGAACCGAAAAATATCAATTTCCCGGACGCGCTTGCGGTCGATGCACAAGACAATATTATCGTTGCCGGACGCAGCGCCATTGAAGGTGGTGGTGATGAGCTTGCTGTCGTAAAATACGATTCGGTTGGAAATTTGCTTTGGATTGCGCGATCAGCAGAAAATTTTGACAGATGGGGGTGGATCACCACGATGGCAACGGATCCAGCCGGCAATGTTTTTGTGGCAGGGCGCGGTGAGCCGAGGTGGGGCGGTTATTATGATTTTTATATTTCGAAATTCACCGCAGATGGCCGGCAGGATTGGATTCAAAGCTACGATGGCCCGGGCGAATCACGAGATGAAGCTCATGATGTTGTCGTGGACAAGGATGGCAATGTTTTCGTCACCGGCGAAAGCCAGGCTGGCAATGATGAAAACGATGATTTCGCCACGCTCAAATACGACAATCAGGGCAATCTGCTGTGGGAGGCACGCTATGATGGCCCGGTCGAAAACAGCCTCGACCGGCCGTGGAAGCTGACGCTCACCGGCGACGGCGGCGTTTGCGTCACCGGCTACAGCACGGATTTAAACGGCACATGGCTCTACATCTCAGACATGACCACAGTTGCATACGATGCAAACGGCAACGAAAAGTGGGTACAGCGGTACAATGGCGAAGTAACATTAAGCGATGCCGGGCATGCGCTGGCTGCAGACAACGATGGCAATATTTTCGTCACCGGTTTCAGCGATGGCGATTTTTTGACCATCAAATATGATACATCTGGCAATGCAAAGTGGGAGCAGCGCTACCACACCGACGGCTTGTCCGACGACGTGCCGATTGATATGGCTTACGATCTCGCTGGAAATGTGATTGTTCTGGCCAGCAGCGCGCATAAAATTTCAGGGATCGATCTGCTACTGCTAAAGTACGATCCGAGCGGAAACCTGCGGTGGCAATGGCGCTACGATTCTGGTGACAATGCGAACGAGCAGCCGGTTGGTCTTGGAGTTGACGCCCATGGCGATATTTACACCGTCGCAACGAGTACCAGATTTGGCGAGCGACAGATTGCGCTCGCCAAAGTGAGCGCTGCGGGCAAGCTTCTTTGGGAAGAAAAGGTTGCCAGCCCGGACGGAGTGGAAAAGGCGGCAAGATGGCTGACGATAGACATGTCTGGCAACGTTTACGTCACCGGCAGCAGCACCACTTCACTCGATCCACAAGGCTTTTTGTTGGGAAAATATTTCCCGGATGGCCAGCAAGCCTGGAGCACACTTTATCGCTCGCCCGACAATTATTATGAATCACTCGGAAAAATCGAAATCGCTCCCAATGGCGATATTTATCTATTTGGCTCAAGTCAATCACAGTATCCCAATATTAGCATTCTGATGGTCAAATTTAGTGGCAATGGTGAACTTCTCCGGATTGATCGATTCGATGATCAAAACTATTCGGATATGTACCCAACAACGCTAAGCATGGATCACAGCCAAAACATCTATTTGCTGGGATATATTCGCCCAGAGGAAGGCTTTGGGGCTATCAGCGTGTTGAGCAAACATAGCCACGATGGCGTACAGCAGTGGTTGGCGGAAATACCAGCCAGTGAAGGTAGCTATCTCGTCGGCAGAATATTGCAAATTGACAACAGTGGCAATCCGATTTTTTTGGCGCAGGACAACAGGCGCCACAGAATGGATGTTATCAAGCTCAACTCCAATGGGGAAATCCTGTGGCGCTGGGGCTATGCGCCACAAAATATATTGTGGATTACTCCAAGAGAATTAACTATCGATGGGTTGGGCAACATTTATATGTTATTTTCTCAGCGCCAGTCCGGCCCCGAGCGGAGCGGCTACGTGGCGATCAAACTGACCCGCGAGGGTGAGGAAGCCTGGCGGCTGAACTATGTTTCGCCGGGCAACCAGCCGGATGATCCTAAAAAGCTGGTCGTGGATGGTTGGGGTAACGTTTTTATGACCGGCGAGAAGAGAGGATTTACTGGCAATTCCAAAATCCACACGGTCAAATATGTGCAGGATGAATTAGCAAACGTTCCAAAAACCACCGATGTCACCGAAAACTATCCCAATCCGTTCAAAGCCGGCACCAACATTCGCTACACGCTCGAAAAAACCGCGCCCGTAAAGCTGGTCATTTATAATTCGATGGGTCAACAGGTCGAGACGCTGGTCGACGCCGTGCAAGCGCCGGGGGTGTATGTCTACAATTGGGCACCGAAATCACAGGCAACCGGTGTCTATTTCTATCGCTGGCAAGCCGGAGGGGTGAAGGAAGTGAAAAAGCTTTTGCTGGTCAAGTAGCGGGCGGCGAAGCCGGACTCACTTACCCCGCACAGCCTTGCGCACGGCGCGGGCCACCAGCTCGGCACCGACAGCGCCGATCACGTTTGTGTCGGCTGGCTCGTCTCCACAGGAAAGCGCGAAGGCGATGTCGCCATCATACATCGTGTGGATCGGATTGATGGCGCGCGCCAGTCCGTCGTGTGCCATTTGTGCGACTTTGGTGCACGCTTCTTTGCTGAGCGCCGCATTCGTCGCTACCACCGCCAGCGTGGTATTGCCCGCGAATCCCTGCTCGCCAGAAGCCATTTGTCGCAGCAGTGCCATCGAATCGAAATACGTCCCGTCGTCTGCGCGCGCACCAGCTAAAATCTCACCATTTTTTCCGATCACATCACCGAATGCATTAACCACCACCAACGCCGCCACCACGATCGTATTGCCCACCTGCTCCGACGCCTGTCCCAGGCCACCCGGCATGGCATGCTCAAGCCCGGCACTCTTCCCTACTGTCGATCCCGCTCCGGCACCAACCATGCCGTTCGACACATCATCAGTGCTGGCGTTTTGCGCTGCACGATAGCCCATCTCCCGGTCTGGTCGAATTTTGGCATCGCCGACAGCGAGATCGAAAATCACCGCAGCAGGCACGATCGGCACTTTCGCCACACCGACATCAAAGCCGATGTTGCGCTCTTCGAGAAATTGCTGCACACCACCTGCTGCATCCAGGCCGAACGCACTGCCGCCGGTCAGCAGCAAAGCATGTATGTGCTGCACCAACCGCACAGGCCGCAGTAGCTCGATTTCCCGGGTGCCGGGCGCAGAGCCGCGCACATCGACGCCGGCAACTGCGCCGTTCTCTGGCCAAATGACCGTGCAGCCGGTGCGGGCTTCATCATTCTGCGCATGCCCGATACGTAAGCCGGGAACATCGCACAATGCATCCAGTTTGGGCTTTCTATTTGCTTTTTTCATCAATTGGAAAGGCTATTTATTTTTGGTGGATTTTTTCTGAAGACCGGGCAAAGCTTAGCTTTAATTGCGGTTGCCGTTGCTTTCGTAGCGGGAGCGATGGAGTTTGCGTAAAAACGGCATTTTGCGTGATGGCAGTTCCAACATCATGCCGCTATCGTTAAAGAAAAACAGATCGCCGATCATCAGGCCGATCGAGCTGCGCAATGGCCGCCAGTTTTCACGGTAGGCCTCGCTGTCAACACGGGTGCCGTCCTTGTCTTTGGAGACCAGACGCACGCGGTGCGGATAATCCCGGTTGAGCATAAAAGGAGAGTGCGTGGTATAGACAATCTGATTTTTAATCGCCAGATCTTCCATCACGCGCGTCAAATCTTTTTGGCCAGCCGGGTGCAGATGGATACCGGGTTCATCAATCAGAAAAACATATTCGTTGGCGCGCGCCTCAAATGTTTGCGCGATAAAATTGATGTAAAACGACAGATACCAGCGAAAACCGGCACTACGCGACTCTGGTGTATCGAACACTGTCGTGCCATCGGAAATATCGATATACAAAATACTGCCATTGACATTGAGCTTGATTTCGATAGTCGGTTCCTGGCTCCAGACCCGGCGGATTTGCTGGGTGATCAATCGGCTGGCTTCTTCGCTGGCGCGGCGGCCGCGAGTTGAATCTTCAAAAATCAGCTCGGGATTGACAACGCCACCGATGCGCAACAGATTGCGCTCGGTGCGGAACGCTTCCTTCGTGCCGACCAGGTCTTCGATGGTAGCCTGACTTTTCAAGAGCGGGATATCATCGAAATACAGGACCTTGGGGAGAGTTTTCAGAAAGCCGCCCATCTCCGAAACAGCCACTTCAGCTTCATTAATGAAGACGTGATAATCTTCCAGTTTCTCGCCGGTCTTCCGTACCACAAAGCTTTCGGTATCTTTAAAGCTCTCGGAATATTTCAGCAGGTTGCGTCGATTTTCTTTGCTCAATTCTGCATATTCCACGGCAATTTCCGGACTTTTCCCCTGGTAGTAAAAATCGGAGTACTGACAGGTGAGCGAATTATTGAACGCCATCCCCGAAGAGGTGCTGAGCAGGGCTTTGAGGATATTGGTTTTGCCGCTCTCGTTCGCTCCGATAATCACGGTGATTTTGGGGTCGATGGGCATGGTCATTTCGAAGACTGACTTGAAAGCTCGCAGGTAGAGTCGGGAGATGATCATGGGAAATCCGTTCAATGGACCAGCAAATTGCCCCGCAGGCGGCCTGTGGCTGGCAAGCGGAGACGATAACAACGCTTAAAAATAAAAGCCCGGGCAAAGTGTGTTTGTCCGGGCTGGATAATCATATTGGTGCTTACAGATTCATTTCCTCAGGTTTTTCTTCAGACGAACTGTTTTCCTCTTTGTCGTCTTTCTTTTCTTTTTTAACCTTTTTTTCTTCTTTGGCTTTGACTTGTTTGCGCTCGATTTCGACAAACTCAAGTTCATCACCTTTGCGCTTGACCTGAATCTTGCTGCCGTCGCTGAAACGACCCCGCAGCATCTCTTCCGCGATCTGGTCTTCGATGAACTTTTGGATCACACGCCGCAATGGGCGGGCACCATAATTTTCATCGAATCCCTTCTCGACCAATATCTCTTTCGCACCTTTTGTGAGCGAAATTTCGATTTCGCGATCAGAGACTTTATCGAGCATTTCTTTCAGCACGATTTCGATAATCTGCTCCATGTGACCACGGTTCAGCGAGTGGAACACCACAATTTCATCAACGCGATTGATGAACTCCGGATTGAAAAGACGCTTGACTTCATCCATGATCTTGGTTTGCATTTTACCAAAATCGATCGCGCCGTCATCGCTGGTGAAACCGAATCCACCTGATTTCTTGATTTCACGCGCACCGGCGTTTGAGGTCATAATCAGGATGGTATTTTTAAAGTCAACCTTTCGGCCCAAGCCATCGGTCAACTGGCCATCATCGAGAATTTGCAGCAAAATATTGAACACATCCGGGTGCGCCTTTTCGATTTCATCGAACAGCACCACCGAATAAGGGTGTCGGCGAACTTTTTCGGTCAATTGCCCGCCTTCTTCGTAACCCACGTATCCCGGAGGCGCGCCGGTCAAACGGGAAACGGCGAATTTTTCCATGTACTCGGACATATCGAGCCGGATCAGCGCATCTTCTTTTTCGAAAAGATACTTGGCCAATTCTTTCGCCAATTGCGTTTTTCCGACGCCGGTGGGGCCGAGAAAAATGAACGAGCCGATTGGACGGTTCGGATCTTTCAAGCCTGCCCGAGTTCTGCGTATGGCCTTCGAGAGCATCTCGATAACATTGTCCTGGCCGATGATGCGTTTTTTGAGCACTTCTTCCATGCTGAGAATTTTCTCAGTTTCAGACTGTGCAACTTTGCGCACCGGAATGCCGGTCATCATCGCGACCACATCTGCAATGTCGTCTTCGCTAACCGTGGCCAGCACTTTATCTTCCTGCTCGCGCCAGCGACGCTTGGCAGCATCGAGTTTGCGATTAAGGCGTTTTTCCTGATCGCGCAGCACAGCCGCACGCTCAAATTCCTGATTTTTGATCACCTGATCTTTTTCTTTGCGGACCTTTTTGATCTGCTCTTCAAGTTCGGTGATCTCTTTTGGCACCACGATATTGGCGAGGTGGACGCGGGCGCCGGTTTCATCCAATACATCGATTGCCTTATCCGGAAGATAGCGATCCGTGATGTAGCGTTCGGATAATTTTACTGCCGCAATCACGGCTTCATCGGTGAAAACGACGTGATGATGCTCTTCGTAGCGATCTTTCAGACCGTAGAGAATCTGTACTGCCTCTTCAGCGGTCGGCGGATCGACGGTGATCTTCTGAAACCGCCGTTCGAGTGCGCCATCTTTTTCGATATACTGGCGGTATTCATCGAGCGTGGTCGCGCCGATGCATTGCAATTCGCCTCGTGACAATGCAGGCTTGAACATATTCGACGCATCGAGCGAACCGCTGGCGCCGCCTGCACCGACGATGGTATGCAATTCATCGATAAACAGGATGACATCTTTTGCGCGATACAATTCGTTCATGATCGCCTTCATGCGCTCTTCGAACTGGCCACGGTACTTGGTACCCGCGACGATGGCGCCAAGATCCAATGTCACGACCCGCTTGTTGTGCAAAATGCGCGGCACTTTGCGCTCAACGATTCGTAACGCTAAACCTTCTGCAATCGCGGTTTTGCCAACGCCCGGCTCACCGATCAGGACTGGATTGTTCTTTTTGCGGCGGCTCAAAATCTGCGCCACGCGCTCGATTTCATTGGCACGGCCAATCACAGGATCGAGCTCGTTTTTCCTGGCCATTTCCGTCAAATCGCGACCGAAATGGTCGAGCGCCGGTGTTTTGGAACGCTGCGCCGCGCCTTCTTTTGATGACGGCGTACCGCGCAAAATATTTTCAAGTTCTTCGCGAACAGCATCATAGGTCACGTCAAAATTGAGCAGAACCTGGGCGGCCACACCATCTTTTTCTTTCACGAGGGCCAACAGCAAATGCTCCGTACCGATAATATCGGATTTATATTTTTCTGCCTCAACGTATGCCATCTTCAGAATTTTTTCGGCGCGTTTGGTAAAGGGGATATTGCCGATGGTCATGGTTTCACCGGAAGACTTCACTGCATCTTCAATTGCGCGCTTAATTTCTTCCAAATCTGTCCCCAAGTTACGAAGAATCTCAACCGCGATCCCTTCTCCTTCGCGAATCAATCCCAGCAGGAGGTGTTCCGTGCCAATGTAGTCGTGACCCAGTCGCAGGGCTTCTTCCCTTGAAAACTGAATCACCATCTGCACACGGCTGGAAAAGTTATTTTTCATTACAAAGCTCCGTTTCGTAAATCGAGTTATCTAATTTATCGTAACTCTCAAGCAACTGGCTAAAAGGTATAATAATTTTCAGAAAAAGTAAAGATAGAATTTTGTTTGCGCTGACAAACGAAGAACGCTTCCTTTCACTTCCGCGCTGCGCAACGCTCAGTTCCCGCTGAAATCTTGATTATTTACCATCGGCGCCTCATTTTCAGCGAAACTTCATTTACAAAAATTTTACACGATCCGTGCCAGTTGGCAAAGGCGATCTGACCTTTTATTACGACAAACCCTATCCATTACCGGCTTGCATGCGCAAAGCGCTCGCGTACAATTCTGGCGCGCATGGCATCGCGATGCGCGGAATCTGCCTTGTGCCCCTGGAGCGTCTGCATGTGGGCGGGCTGCGTCATCAGGATCAGTTCGTTGATAAAACTGGCCTTTGCAGCAGGCAGCACGCGCAGTTCGACACCCAGCTTGACCATAGACAGGTGATTGAGCAGCTCCGCTGAACTCATTACTCGCGCATGCTGCAAAAGTCCGAGAGCGCGAAAAACTTTATCTTCAGTTAAAGTACGCTGTTTGAATAGCAGCCGTTCCCTTGCTTCTTGCTCCGCTTCCACTATTTTCTGCGCCATTTCTTCCAGTTTTTTCAGGATAGAAGACTCTGTACGGCCGAGAGTGAGTTGATTGGAAATCTGAAAAATATTGCCCATCGCATCCGAACCTTCACCGTAAAAACCGCGCACGGTAATTTCTTTCGTGGCCAGTTTTTTCATCAGCTTATGTGTATCCTGATCGATCGACAGACCAGGTACATGCACCAAAAGTGAGGCTCGCATCCCGGTGCCGGTGTTGGTTGGACAGGCCGTCAGGTAGCCAAAATGCGAACTGTACGCAAATTCGAGCTGATCACTGAGTTCATCATCCAGGACAGAAATTTGCCGCCAGGCCTCCTGTAACGCCAAGCCAGGCTGCAGGCTTTGAATGCGCAGGTGATCTTCTTCGTTGATCATGATACTGAAAAACTCATCGGGATCGATAATCGCCACACGCGGATGGCTGGCTTCAACAAATGCCGGACTTACCAGACGACGCTCAACCAGCATTTTTTCCGCGATTTCATCCAATTCCGTCATATTCAGCACAAAGGCATTTTTCAGCATGCCAAGTTTTGGACACGCTGCAACGGCCGCGTCAATCACTTGTTGAAGCGTTGAAGCATCGGCTTTTGAGGGGAAAGCGAAAGCGCTCAGATTTCTGGCCAGGCGAATGCGTGTCGACAAAATAATGTCGGCGCCGCTGTCATCCACGGCCAGCCAGGCAGGTATGCGGGTGAGCAGCTTGTTGATGCAAGCTTGTGGTTCTGTATATTTGATCACCTGGTCAGGTGCGTTTTTTTTCATGCTGTTGTGTGTTGGAATTAGTGGCCATTTTGCCGGCGCTGCATTTCTCTTTCCAGGTCCCGTATTAAATCCCGGCACTCCGCGGCCTGTTCAAAATCTTCCGCAGCGATCGCAGCCTGCAAACGCTTTTTCAAGGATTGCATATCGGAACTGGCGTCAAGTTTTCTGACCGGGCGCGGCCGGCTGCCGATGTGCTTATGGCTGCCATGGATGCGCTGCAGCAGCGCAGTCAGCTCATCCTCAAAAGTGTGGTAGCATTGCTCGCAGCCAAGCAAGCCGTTGGCTTCAAATGTACCGACAGTCATGCCACAATTCGGACATTTTAATGCATGCGCGTTTTCGCCATCCGGCTCAAAAATATTCTCAGCGAATTTCTTGAAAAACTCCGGAACCGCAGCTAACTGCTGCAGCTCATCATGGCGCTTGGCGCACTCTTCGCACAATTTGATATATTTTTTCTGGCCATTTTCAAAATGGATAACGGTTACTTCAGCGATAGAGGTTTTGCATTTTTGGCACATCTCAACCGTTGTCATTGCGTTGATCCTCTTTAATTCGTCCATCATCCATTGTAATTATCCTATCCGCAAGGCGGGCCAATTGCAGGTTATGCGTAACAACAATGATGGTTCTGCCTTCATTTCGGGTCAATTGCCACAACAAATGGTGCAAGTCATTCGCAGATGCGCTATCGAGATTGCCTGATGGTTCGTCCGCTAAAATGAGCTTTGGTTCGTTCATCAAAGCGCGCGCTACTGCAACGCGTTGCTGCTCGCCACCGGAAAGCTCGCCGGGTCGATGCGACCAACGTTCAGCCAATCCAACCCGCGACAGGATTTCCATCGCCCGATTGCGAATGGTTGGGATTCGCAGACCACCAATCAAAGAAGGCATCATGACATTTTCGAGAGCGTTGAACTCTTCCAGCAGATGGTGGAATTGAAAAACAAATCCGATTTCCTGATTGCGAAAATCAGCCAGTTCGCGATCGGAAAAATCAAAAATTTCAACACCATCCACTTCGACGGTGCCATGCGTTGGCCGGTCGAGCGCGCCAAGAATGTGCAGCAACGTACTTTTGCCGACACCGGACGGCCCGATAATCGCGATCATTTCCCCGCGCCGCACGATCAGGTCGATGCCTTTCAGCACCTCTAACTCATCGCCGGTCGCCGTGGGGTAGCTTTTATATAAATCTGAGGTGTAAAGAATTGGCTGCATGAATGTGGTTTGCGTCCTTTCAAAAGTGTGTCGCGGTCTGGAATGCTTTGTCAAGCGCTTTATTGGTCGCGGATTGCCTCGATCGGATCAAGCTTGGAGGCTTTATACGCAGGGTAAACGGTTGCGGAAAAGCACAGCAGCACCGCTGCGGTGGCAATCATCACAAAATCAATCGATTCCATTCGCATCGGCAATGCGCTGACAATGTACACATCGCCCGGAATCGAAAGCCATTCGTATTTCATCTGCGACCAACCGAAGACATAGCCCAAAACCAGCCCCAATGCCGCGCCGATCAGGCCGGCAAACAATCCCTGGTACACAAAAATCTTCATCACGCTCGAAGCCATCGCTCCCATGCTCTTCAAAATACCGATATCGCGGCGCTTTTCCATCACCACCATAATGAGCGTGCCGACGATGTTGAACGCAGCGACCAAAATAATCAGGCTCAAAACCAGAAAAATCATGATCTTTTCCAGTTCCATCCACGAAAACAGATTTTTGTTGAGATCGAACCAGGTGATCGACCAATATGGATAGCCGAGCTGGTCATTCAATCGTGCAGAAAATTCGGTAGCCTTCTCGAGGTCATCGAGCTTGATTTGAATGCCTGTGACCTTGCCCGGCATTTCAAACAATTTCTGGCCTTCTTCAATGGAGATGAAAGCATAGATATCATCGTATTCGTACAGCCCGGTTTCGAACCAGCCGGCAACGCGATACGTGCGCATGCGCGGCAACGATGAAAACGCACCCAGGTCGATGCCGGCAGCGCTCAGCACCTGCACACGGTCACCAACGCTGGCTTGCAAGCGATCCGCCAACCATTTGCCGATCAAAATGCCGGGGTATTCGCGGTCGCTTTTGTCATCTTCTTTCGGTTTGATCATGCCGAGATCGAGGCTGCCATAAATGACATTGTTGATCAGATTGGTTACTTTGCTTTCACGCTCGGGATCAATCGCCTTGATTTTCACGAATTCTTTGCCACCAGCACCAGAGGCGATCATGCCCTTGCCGCTCAGATAAGGTCCGGCGCCGACCACCGATTTCAGCGAATCCATACGCTGCACCACCCGCTCGTAATCGCTGATGCCACGGTCGTGGTAGGTGCGTAACTTGACATGCGCGTCAAAGCCGATGATGCGCGAACGCACCTCGTGCTCAAAGCCGTTGGCCACCGACAGCGCAATGATCAGCGCCGCAACCCCGATCATCACGCCGATGGTAGAAATATAGGTGATCAGACTGAGCTTGACGAAGGTGGTTTTTTGCTTCGAGCGCAGGTATTTCTTTGCTACGAAATATTCGAATCCCATGCTTTTTTTCTCTTTAATTTCAACTCAAACACCATTTGGGCAGGTTTTGACGAATCTCTACGGTTTGATCAATACTGCTCCGGCCGCATTTGCGGGTAGAGCAGCACGTCTCGGATCGAGTACTGGTCGGTCATCAGCATGATCAGCCGATCCATGCCCACCCCCAGTCCGGCGGTCGGCGGCATACCGTATTCGAGCGCACGCAGGAAGTCTTCGTCGAGCGGTTGGGCTTCATCATCGCCGCGCTCTTTCAGCGCCACTTGCGCCATAAAACGCTCACGCTGATCGATGGGATCATTGAGCTCGGTGAAGGCATTGCCCATCTCCTTGCCGGCGATAAACGGCTCGAAGCGTTCTACCAGCCCCGGCTTGTCGCGGTGCTTTTTGGCCAGCGGCGACAGCGACAGCGGGTGGTCGGTAATAAAAACCGGTTGAATGAGTTTTGGTTCAACCAGCTCGCCAAAAATCTCATCGATGATTTTGCCTTCGCCCCAAGTCGGGTCGGTGGAGATTTTCAACTCGTCCGCAATCGCGCGCAGCTCGTCGAGATTTTTGCCGTACAAATCGTGACCGGTCTCTTTTTCGATCGCCTCCAGCAACGGCACACGCGGCCACGGCGGCGACAGATCGATCTCCTGCCCCTGGTAGGTGATTTTGTAACTGCCGTGCACATCCATCGCGATTTTGCCGAACATCTCCTCGACCAAATCCATCATGTAATGGTAGTCCTGATAGGCGACGTACACTTCCATCATGGTGAATTCGGGGTTATGAAAACGATCCATGCCCTCGTTGCGAAAATCTTTGGCAAATTCGAACACGCCATCGTAGCCGCCGACGATCAGGCGCTTCAAATACAACTCGTTGGCGATGCGCATGTACAGCGTCATGTCGAGCGTATTGTGGTGGGTGGTAAACGGTCGCGCTGTCGCACCGCCGTACAGTGGCTGCAAAATCGGCGTTTCAACCTCGAGAAAGCCACGGCCAGTCAGGTATTCGCGCATGCTGTTAATGACTTTGGTGCGTTTGATGAACACTTCGCGCACTTCCGGGTTGACGATCAAATCGAGGTAGCGCTGACGGTAGCGCATCTCTTTATCGGCAAAAGCATCGTAAACGATTTTTTGGTCGCCTTCGATTTTTTCTTTGACAATCGGAATCGGGCGCAAATTTTTGGTCAGCAAAGCGAAAGCCTTTGCCTGCACGGTGATTTCCCCTGTGCGGGTTTTGAGCACGGTGCCGGTCACGCCGACAATATCACCGATGTCACAGAGTTTGAAGGCTTCAAATTCGGACTCAGCGATGTCATCTTTACGGACATAGATTTGAATGCGGCCCGAACTGTCTTCGAGGTGGGCAAAAGCAGCCTTGCCCATTTTTCGCAGCGCCATCAACCGTCCGGCGATGGTGACTTCCTTGCCGTCACACTGTTCATATTGGGTCAAAATATCGTGCGCGAGATGTTTGCGTTCAAAGTGATGCGGGTAGGCGTCAATTCCGAGTTCTTGCAAACGTGCAAGCTTTTCACGCCGCGCCTGCATAACTGCGTTTAAGTCTTCCGTGTTTTCCTGCGGTGTTGTTTTTTCTTGTTCAGCCATATCTGCAAAATTCCTGTACTGTATTTTAAATCGAATTGTCTTCAAGCAAGGCGGGAATATAATAAAATGCGAACTTTCATGCACACAAAAAGTTGACTTTTGATTTACAGGGCAATTGTAGCTCACATGGGCATGGTGCACCATGCCCCTACCCTACATACTTCCGTTCAACCCGCTTCGAGATCATACACGTTACTTCATAGGGGATGGTATCGAGGGCTTGGCAAAATTGGTGCATCGGCACGCTGGCTGTGCCATCGCTTCCGAGCAGAGTGACGACATCGCCAGCTTTCTCCTGCGCATCCGGCCCCAAATCCAGCAAAATCATGTCCATACATACACGCCCGACCACTGGCACGCGGCGGCCGTTCACCACGGCATGTATGCGATTCGAAAGCTGGCGATTGTAGCCATCCGCATAGCCCACCGCCACCGTGCCGATACAGGTTTCGCGATCCGCTCGCCAAATGCCGTTGTAGCTGACCGCATCGCCTGCCTGGATATTTTTCACCTGCAGCAATCGCGACCGCCAGGTCAGCGCCGGTTGCAAAGGCACGCTTTCCGAAGTTTCGGTTGACGGATAATAGCCATACATGGCGATACCGGCACGCACCAAATTGAAATGTGCTTCCGGCAAATCCATAATCGCGCCGCTGTTGGCCGCATGGATGTATGGAATGTGAAGCCCGGCCTGCTTTGCTTTGGAAACCACGCTATGGAAACGCGCCAGTTGTTCATTCGCATAGGCTTTGTCGCACGCATCTGATGAGGCCAGGTGGGTCATCAGCCCGATAAATTGCAGTCCCGTGCTTTTTGACAACTCGGCAAATACAGCATCGGCTTGTTGCCAGGCAAAACCGACACGATGCATACCGGTATCGAATTTGACATGCACTGGCAGATTTGTGTTATTTTTTTGCGCAAAGGCTTGCAGCGGCGCCAAATTCTCTAAATTGCACAGAGTGCACTCGAGCTGGTATTGTTGTATCGCTTCGAGTTGCTGTGGGAAAAAGCCGCCCAAAAGCTGAATCGGTGCGGTGATGCCGGCCTGCCTCAATACCGCGCCCTCGGTGACGTGCGCAACCGCCAGCCGGGTGGCGCCTGCTTCGAGCGCTGCACGTGCCACCGGAACCGCGCCATGACCATAGGCATCCGCTTTGACCACCGCCATCACTTCGGCGGGCTGCACTTTTTGACGGATATTGAGAATATTCTGCCGGATGGCTTGCAGGTCGATTTCAACGAAAGTAGGATGCATGTCCTTATGCCTTTATGAAGAAACCTCTCTGGAGGAAATGGCGCATGTCGCATCTTGCACGGCTTCGACCATCCTGTCGAAGCGATGCTCACACTTGCTACACGACATTACGGTTACAGAAAAATGCAGACATGATGAACAAGGTAAACAGGATGCTTTCATCTTGTTCATCATGTAAATCGTGTCCAAAATTTATTAAGCTCTTAATCGAATAGGATGTCGCCGTATTTATGAAATAGAGCACTTAGGCTTGCATCTGTTTTTTCGCCTTCTCGCTGCGCACGCCCATGAGAAAGCCTTTGATGAAGTCATCGAGATCGCCATCCATGACCGCAACGATATTGCCGGTTTCTATGCCGGTGCGATGATCTTTCACCATATTGTACGGATGAAACACGTAGCTGCGAATCTGGCTGCCCCATGAAATATCTTTTTTGTCTTTCTCCAACTCGCTCATTTTGGCTTGCTCTTCTTCGAGCTTGAGCTGATAGAGTCTGGCTCGCAACATTTTCATGCAGGCATCGCGATTGCGGTGCTGAGAACGCTCATTCTGGCACTGCACAACGATATTGGTCGGCATATGGGTGATGCGTACGGCAGAAGAGGTTTTGTTGACGTGCTGGCCACCGGCGCCGCTGGCACGGTAGGTATCCACGCGCAAATCCTTTTCGTCGATCTCGATCTCAATATCGTCGTCTACTTCCGGGTAAACAAACACCGACGCAAACGAAGTGTGACGGCGCGAATTGGCATCGAATGGCGAGATGCGCACCAGCCTGTGCACACCGGCTTCGGCCTTTAAATAGCCATAAGCATAATCACCAACCACTTCGATGGAAACATCTTTGATACCAGCTTCATCGCCGTATTGCAGATCGAGAATTTCAGCCTTGAATCCGGCGCGCTCGATCCAGCGCAAATACATGCGGTACAGCATCTGCGCCCAATCCTGACTTTCGGTGCCGCCCGCGCCCGGGTGGATGGTCAGAATAGCATTTTTCTGATCGCTTTCACCGCTGAGCATGTTGCGGAATTCGAGATCTTCTACTGCCGCGCACAGTTTTTCGGCATCATTTTCGGCTTCTCTGGCAATATCGCTATCGTCTTCTTCTTCAGCCATTTCGATCATCACCTGAACGTCTTCTGCGCTGCGTGCCACTTTATCGAACGCATCGACCCAGGTTTTGCGCGAGGAGATTTCGCGCATGACCTTTTGGGCTTCGGCCTGATCGTCCCAAAAACCGGGCTCAGTGCTTTTCTTTTCTAAATTGGCAATCTCGTTTCTGCGCTTTTCGATGTCAAAGACACCCCCGGAGATTTTCGATCCGGGGCAGGTATTCTTTTAATTTTTCTTTGATATCGATAATCATGGTTTTCTCCACAGTTTGCCGCTTCAACGCGGCTTGGTTATTTTGCCTTTTGCAAGCGCTAAATATAACACAATTCGCCACAATAAGCAATAACGAAGCCGATACAGGTTGTCGCTGTATTTCAGTGGGTGGCTTTTTGTTGCGAAGTGGGGCTGATCATTGTAAGTTGCTCCATAGATATTGCTTGTTTTTGTTATGCGTTTGGCTGGCGAACAAAACTCCCTGCCCTCCGATTCCGCAGGGGAGCTGCAACTCCCCTGCGAGCAAAGACAGCCGCGAATTTCCTCGAATGCTCATTAGCTGTTGAGCCCGATTTTTTTGTGAAAATTCGCGCAATTCGTGACAAAAAAATCCATTCCAATTCAACGGAAACCACATGCAACCAGGCTCCCTGCTCCTCAATGAATGGCTGATGATCATCACATTTGCCGCGGGCATGATCGCCTGGGGCTTTGTGATGCGCAGACGCGCCGCCAGCAGCCTGTCTGCGTCGTTTCTCGCCGACCGCAAAGTGCCGGGCTTCATCGCCTCGCTCTCCACAGTCGCGACCAACATGAACGCCAACGACTTCATCGGCATGGCTGGCGCGGTCTACGGTGTCGGCATCGTGATGATGCACCAGCAATTTATCAACGCATTGGTACTGGTGTTCGTCGGGCTGGTGCTGATGCGCAAGCTGCGTGGCCGCAACGCTTATTCGCTCGGACAGTGGCTGCGCGAGCGCTACAATGCCCGCATCGGCAGTGCTTACAGCGTGATTTGGGCATTCGTGTGGATGCTGTTCAACCTCGGGCTGTACATCTACTCCGGTGCGCTGGTGATGCACACGCTGGTCGGCTGGGATTTGTACGTCGGCATCGTGGTGCTCAGCATCATCGCGGCGCTTTACACGCTTTTGGGCGGCTTTGGCGCGGTGGTTGCGACCGACGTCATCCAAATGCTGCTGATGTTCTTTCCGTTCATAATTTTGGCCGGCATTGTCTGGATGGAAGTCGGCGGGCCGATCGAGTTGCTGCAATCATTGCCCGCCGAGAAAGCCGATCTGTGGCACTCCCCCACCCCATTCGGCCCGCTGGGCCTGACCCTCGGCGGCATGACGCTGATCGCGATGAGCTATTGGAGCAGCGAGGCGCAGGTAGTGCAGCGCCCGCTTTCGGCTCGCAATCCCGACGAGGCGGCAATCAGCTACATGGGCGCCAGTTTTTGGTACGCGCTGCTGGTACCGCTGGTGGTGTTTTTGCCGGCGATGGCCGCCATCCAGCTCTACCCCGGGCTGCCGAACAACGATTTCGCCACGCCGTCGCTGATGCGCGATTTCATTCCGCCAGGCTTGTACGGTATTACCATCGTCGGCTTGCTGGCCGGGGTCTTTTCGAGCTGCGATTCTCAGATCAACGCTTTTTGCACGATTTTCACTACCGACATTTACAAAGGCATGTTGCGCAAAAATGCCAGCGACCGGCAGATGTTGCGGGTTTCCAAAATTGCCGGGGTGATTTTCACGCTCGCTGCGATCAGTACGGCGGTAATTTTCAGCTTCGCCAAAGATGGCATGTTTCTGTTTGCAGTCGGCATTGTCGCGACCATCATGCCGCCGTTCGGTGCGATAGCGATTTGGGGCGCTTTGTGGAGAAAAGCCAGTCCGCGTGCCGCGCAAGTCGCGCTGGTGACCGGCATGCTGTTCGCCGCGACGCTGTTTGTGCTCGATTGGACAGGCAATCTCAAACAAATCGCCCAGGATACGCTGTTCCTGCGCTCCGGCGCAACTTTTTTACTGACCAGCGCCGTGTTGCTTTTGATGAGTTCTTTCGATAATTATCATGACACGCTGCAACCGCACGACTCGGATGACGACGCGCAAAAAAGCGGGACCAATCCGCGCAAGCTGGCTATAGCTTTGGTGCTGGCAGTGATTTTGATGTATTTGGTAGCTTCACTGCTGCGATAAAAAAAGGAAGGTAGATGAACCAAAAACAAGACTCCTTCGAACTAACCATTTGGCAGCCCGCTGGCACTATCCTGCTGATTCTGGGTAGTTTGACCATGCTCACCCCATTGTTCACCACGCTGTCGCAGTCCGCGCTGATCATCGATTCGGTAGCGGGCGGCGTTTTGGCCGCGGCCGGTATTGCCGCCCTGCTGCGCGGGCGCAAAGGCTGAGTTGTTACCATAGAAACAGCAACAAACGCATCTGTTTTTTGTGCCACTGGTTGGAGTCGAATTGTATTAATAGCACATATTGACTTTCAAAAAAACACTTACACCTTCACCACGACTGAATGGGATTTGTCGACATAACAACACATGTGGGGCCGCGACAGAACACGCTACTTGTTTCCTGACTCGCTTTCCGAAACCACTCCTGTTTTTGAGCTTTTCACAAATTTGTACTTTCTTGCGTCGGCGGATCTTTTTCGCTGTCAAACCAATCATTCAAAAAACGCCGATTGAGAGGTGCGCGATGCGTTTGATAAAACTTCTCCTCATCGCTGCTGTATTTCCATCTTTTTTATTTGCCCAGCCCGATTTTATCACCTCGCTCCACCCGCCGCAGCACGGTTTGAATATTCCCGCTGATGCTGAATTGCTTGTAGGCTTGCAGGCACCGCTCGATCCAGCATCGCTCTCCGATTCATCGATCTATGTCTGGTCAGACATCACCGGTCTGCACCGATTGACTGTGACGCTCGAAGATGGCGACCAAACCGTGCGCATTGCGCCGCGCCACTGGCGCCTGAATGACCGACTGCCGTTCAATGCCGGCGAACGCGTGACCGTGACGCTCACCACCCGCCTGCGCTACGCTGATGGCCAACTGTTCGAAGGCTTCACCTGGCATTACACCGTAGCAGTGCGGCAAAACTTTGGTGGTCATTTCAGCCCCCATGCACTCTTCACTGGCGGCGGATCAACGTATTTCAATGTATCGGATTTCAACGGCGATGGCTGGGCGGACCTGATTGGCGATGATGATGGTGTCCAAAGAAAGATGATTGTCTTTTTCAACGATGGAACCGGCATCATGCAATTCAGTCATATTGCTGATATCAATAAGCCTCTTGCTGAAGTAGTTGATCTTGATCGTGATGGTGACCAGGATATTGCCTATCTCGGCAACCGTTTAGTCTTCAATGATGGAAAGGGAAACTTTTCGATAAGAGAATTCCCTGAACGAACTGTAGGTTCAGTAAAAGCTCATGATTTCAATAACGATGGTATTATGGATTTTGCAATAGGCTCCGTCCAAAACGATACTGTGTTTTTTTATTGTAGTGCCGCTGAAATGCCAGCTGCAATGAATAAGGTGGCTCTCCCGGCAATCAAACCTGAGTTTTATCGAGCTGGCATTACATATGATTTGAATAACGATGGAAGAATAGACCTGCTCCACAATGGACGCGGATCTGGATCAAAACGCGGCTTTGTGCGCTATCTCGATATCGACTCAAGCGATTCCCCAACGCCTCTACACTATGACACCCAATTTCAAGTTCGCAATTTCCACGGCAACGACTTCGATGGCGACAGTGACATCGATTACATCATGGTTGGCGGCGGCTCAGGATTGGAAATCCAATATATGAATGACGGCACCGGCGCTTTGTTGCCAGAAGGCCTACAGGTCGACAGCATGGATACCCAAAGACTGCGAATTGCTGTAGCCGGAGGTGATTTTGATGGTGATGGTGATATCGATCTTGCTTTTGCCAACAGCAATCTCGTTAGCGGTTTCCCGGTCGTCTACGAGCCGGATGTTTGCATTTATTCCAATGATGGAAATGGAAAATTTTCATTAGTCAATCGCATCCCATTGCTTTTTGATCGTAGCATCTCGTTCAGACTGGAAGCTGTTGATCTCGACAATGATGGTGACCTGGATTTGCTTGGCGTTTCCAGCGGCCTTTTTTATGTGGTTGCAAATGGCAGCTATGCTACAGGTGTGTCTCGCCGGGACTCGTTTGAACCTCCCGCCCAATTTACGCTGAAACCCAATTACCCCAATCCGTTTAATCCGGCCACCACCATTCGCTACACCTTGCCGCATGCGGGTAAAGTGTCGATTCGCATTTTTAATCTGCTGGGCGAAGAAGTGCGTGGCTGGCAAAATGTGACCAAGCCGTCGGGCGAACACACACTGCTATGGGACGGCACAGATGCGCGCGGCATCGAGGTCAGTTCCGGCGTGTACGTTCTGCAAATCAGCTATCGTTCTTTCGAAAGTGGAGCATTACCCATAGCACAGAGCCGCAAGCTGACATTAGTGCGATGAGAACATGAGATGTGAAGTGCAAAAGTTATTGCAGCAAAGCAGGGATCGAAAGCCGCGCACATTTATGATGCACTCTGAGGGTGCGACGGCCCTTGCGCTGCACGCCAATTCACATACCCTAAAACAATCACCAGCGCCAGCGCGCCGAAGTGCAGCCACTTCTGCAGACCGGTCACCGGTGTCATGAACAGCACGGATGAGGCGGCAAACAGCAACAGCCGATGCCACCAATTGACCGGCGCAAACCAATGGCCGACCAGCGCTGCGGCCAGTGGCGGCAGGCCTAAAAATGTCACCAGCGCACTCGTCAACACCAGCCCGATCCCGGCTGCGCTGCCGTCAGGTGCCAAAAACAGCAATTCCGGTTGCAGCACAAATGCAAACGGCAACGCAAAACCCACCAGCGAAAAGCGGAACGCTGCCCAGGCGGTCTGCATCACTCCCCCTCCCGAAATCGCTGCGGCTGCATAAGCAGCCAGCGCCACCGGCGGCGTTACCATCGACATCATGCCGAAATAGAAAATGAAAAAATGCGCTGCCAACGGTACGATGCCCAAATCCGCCAGCATCGGCCCGATCAACGTCGCCATCAGCAGGTAGCACACCGCCGACGGCAGGCCCATGCCCAAAATAATGGTCGACACCATCATCAGCAACAGGGCCAGCAGCAGATTATGCTCGGCCAGCGGCAACAACACCGCCGGTAATTTGGTGCCGGCGCCGGTCAACGTCACCACGCCGAGAATGATGCCGACGCACGAGGCAGCCACCACCAACGGCACGCCTCCGCGGGCTGCCTGCCGCATCGCTTCGAAAAAGCCGCGCAGCCCGACACGCGTTTCTTTTTTCCAGGCTGCCACCGCAATCACCAGCAACAAGCTCAGGCTGACAGCACGAAACGGCGTGTAGCCAATCAGCAAAAAGCCAATCAGCGACACAAACGCGATCACGAAAACAATGCCATGCATTTTTTCTTCCGTGCTGGGCGGCGGCTTTTCGGTCTCAGCCTCCACCGCGCCGACGCGCCGGGCATGAAAATGCACGATGAAAAGTAGTGCCGCGTAGTAAAGCAGCGCAGGAATGATGGCTGCACTAATGATCTGCAAATAGGTTACAGGTGGGTTGACGATCTCCAGCATCATGTAGGCACCGGCGCCCATGATCGGCGGCACCAGGGCGCCGCCGGAACTGGCTGCGGCCTCGATGGCGCCGGCGATGTTGCGGCCAAATCCGGCGCTGCGCATCATCGGAATGGTGAAAGTGCCGGTAGTGGCGGTATTGGCGACCGCACTGCCGGAGAGCGAACCCATCAGGCCGCTGCTGATGACCGCTACTTTTGCCGAGCCGCCGGTGCTGTGCCAAAACAGCCGCTGCGCCAGATCGATAATGTAATCCGTGGCACCGGTGCGCTCCAGCACAGTGCCGAATAAAATAAACAGATAGACATAGGTAAACATGACATTGAGCGCGATCCCGAACACGCCCTGGCTGTGCAAAAACGTCTGCCCGACAATGCGCTGCCAGCCATAGCCGCGATGCGGGAACAACCAGTCCAGCATCGCCTGCCCGAAGACGGCGTACAGCAAAAAAGCAATCGACAGCAACGGCAACGCCCATCCGAGCGAGCGGCGTGTGCCCTCCAGCACCAGCACCAGGCCGATGATGCCGACGAGATGGTCGATACTGCGCTCGGCGCCGGCGCGGTTGCCCAGCGGCTGGCCATCGATCCAGAATGCCCTGAAAATCGGCTCCGACTGCATCAAAATGTAGCCGAAGCACAACAGCGTCGCGGCGACCAGCACGAAATCGAGCGCGCGAAAAATTGTCTGGTCCGTGACTTTCGGGTGCAGGGGATAGCTCAAAAAAATCAGCATCAGCCCGAGCATGGCGAAGAACGCCAACTCGGATTGCGGCGTGAGCTGTGGATAGTTGACTTCTGCCAAAATAAGCAGGCTTAGCACCGTTGCCAAAACGCCAAAAATAGACGAGCGGGAAATCGAAAAACGCATCATCAAAATTTGCTTTCCGTTATTTGCAAAGTCAACCGACAATGAATGCCATATCGCCGGATTCTCTTCTGCGAAAGGGATTCTTACGAAGAAGCTAAAAAAACTTTTTTCTTGTCATTCTGGGTAGAATCTATTTTGCATTTAGGCAGAAACTACGTTCAAAAATCGGATATAAAGTCAAAATAGATGCTTCCTGCATGACAGTTTTGGACTTTTCCGACAGTCTCTCCAGCATGATAAACAAGGTTTTCGGGCAAGCACTTATTCGTGTACTTGCTACCGGGGACTTTTTAGAAACAAAATTTTTAGCCACTGATCCACACGGATTTCGGGCTATTTTTCAGAAGTTTTTCTTCAATTGAAAGAAAAAATCAGTTGAAAGAAAAAATCAGTGAAAATCCGTGTTCATCCGCGGCAAAAGAAAATGGGGCTGGTTGTGAGATTCGCGACCCTTCGCGCTATTCATGGCCTAAATAATCATCTTTTCGCAGAAGGAATTATTGCGCATCAGCTTCCGGCCATATGCCGATTTCGCGATAATATCGGATGGCGCCGGGGTGGAAAGGTGTACCGGTGTCTTTTACGACATTTTTGGGGTTGATCGCCTTGCCGGCCGGGTGCTTGGCCGCCACCTGTTCGCGATATTCGTACAGCAATTTCGTCACTTGATAGACCTTTTCCTCATCGGTTTTTTCGGATGTGATGAAATGCATCGAGCCGACATTGAGGCCATTGAAGGCTTCGGTTTGGCCGCGGTAGGTTTCAGCCGGAATGCTGGCGGCTTCGAAAAACGGATAGTTGGCAACCAGTTGCTGCCGGGTCGTCTCATCGAACGGCACAAAATGGATATCCTGCGAAGCACAGGCCTGGGTGATGCTGGCGGTCGGCACCGCGCCACCGAGGAAAGCGGCTGCGGCAGAGCCATCCGCGAGCATGTCGACGGCACCGGCCTGGGTGTTGTTGAGCGGGGTGAAATCAGAATAGGTTACGTCGTGCGCTTGCAGCAACGGCTCGACAAAATACTCGAAGCCCGCCCCGGCCGGCCCGACCACCACACGCTTGCCTTTTAGATCGGCGATGGTTTTGATGCCGGACGATTTTGGTGTGATAAAAAGCGCGATATTGGGGGCGAGCGTCATCACCGAGCGCATGCCGTAGGCTTTCTCCCAATCGCCCTGTCCGCGCACCGCAAAATAAGTGATGGCCGCGTTGGCGAGTGCAAAGTCGAGCTCGCCGAAATCGAGGCGGCGGATGTTTTCCTGCGTGCCTTTGGTGGCTTCCGTGGTGACCTGCCAATCCAGGTTAAGGCTGGCGGCATTGTCGCCGATCACCTGCGCCAGGCTGCTGCCGACCACGAAAAAAGCGCCTCCGGGCGGTGCCGTGCCGATGCTCAAAAACTGGCGCTCGCTGCCTGACTCGCTCTTCTCCGACGAGCAGGCGGCCAGCAACAGAACCGCAAATATGAAAAGCATGAAAAGCAATTTTTTCGTCGAGAACAGATCAAAAAGCCGAGGTTTCATCAAAACAATCCTCCGGTTTATAGAATATCAATTCATTGTTTGCTTGGCTCAAAACACAGTGCATGATTGCATTTTTCACAGGCAAAAGACAGCCATTCTGCATTTGTGTTGGCCGCCAAAGTACACTTTTTCGGATAAAAGCAAAAGAAAAACCGGCTGGAAGAGGCCGGATGGCTAATACCTGGGGCCAATCAAAGCGTTTTCTGTAGATAAATCCTAAGCGAATCGATCCTAAAAAAATGCCCGCACTTCGGCTTTGGCAATGTGCAACGTGCGCGGACGGTGCGGCTCGTTGCGGCCCTGGTACGACAGCGAGGCCTGCAGGTTGGTGGAGACGCGGTAGATGAACGATACATCCCAGCGGAAGGTGCGGCCGACACGGTTGCCCTGTGCCAGCTCGAACGGAATGACGCGATTGCCCGGCTCGGCGCGCACCTCGGTAAAATCGAGCTCGCCGCGGAACTGGCCACGGCCGCTGAACGAGTAGACTGCCCGCGGCTTGAGCGTGACGCGCGTCACTTTGGTGGCCGGCGCTTGCGCTTCATCCCGGTCGACGCCGAAAATGCCCTTCAGCGCCATCTCCAGCCGTGAGCGTGGCCGCCACGACAGATCGCCCTCGCCGCGCCAGCCGCACACCAAACGGTCGGCGCGTCCGGCCTGTGCAAAACGGCGATCTTCGATGTTACGAATCAGCTCCACCTGCCCGGCTACTTCCGCCGACAACGCAGTATTCAATCGCAGCTCGTGCTGAATCTGCCGCCGGCGCTGCTCGCCCTCCAGAAACTGGTTGTTCAAATCCTTGCTGCTCGCCAGCCGGTAGCGCAATGAAAAATTACGCTGGTTCTCAAATAAATAAAAATCCTGCGTCAGTGCGATGGTGCCGAACAGGGTGAATTCGGAATTTTGGAAATGTGAAAAATTGAACAGGTAAATTTCGCTCACTTCAGGATCGCGCGATTTCTCTTCGATGCGCAGCGTGGTTTCGCTGGAAAGGGCGGACAGCATTTTTTGCCAACGACTCGGATTTTCGAGCTTGCGATACGCCAAATTTGGCCGCAAGCGCAGGTTGAAACGGCTGCGCAGCTCCGCTACCGGCAAAAAATCTTCGGTCGGCACCAATCGCAAAATAAAATCCCCAAACGGATCGCTGACGAACTCGCCGAGGTCTTCATCGAAGCGGTAATTGCCATCGCCTTCGCGCACCGGCAGAAACACGCGCTCCTGCCGATTGACCTGGCTGTTGGTGATTTGATAGCGCGCATCGACTTGCACCGCACGCTGCCAGTTTTGATAGCCAATCCGCACTTCGGCGAGGTCGGTACGCGAATTTTGCGACAAACTATCGGAAAAATCACGCTGGCGGTGAATGTAGCTGATTTCGGCCTGCAGGTTGTGCCAGTTTTGCAGGCTCAGGCTGTAGCTTTGGGTATTTGAAATACTGCGCTCACGAAAGGTTTGGTCAAAACGGTCGTCGTCTGTGCGGGTGGCGAATTTGGCCTGCGCGCGCAGATGCTGGCCGCTCTCGTAGCCGAGGCCCACGGCATAATCTAAAAAGCGAAAGCCGGCGCGCAATGTCGAATCGATGGGCGCTTCTTTTTTTGTCTCGCTTTCGAGTTCGAACAGCGGCCGCAAGCGCCAGATTTTGCGCGAGGCCGTACCCCTTTGCCGCAACCATTCATTGTTTTGCGTATTGGCATCATCGCGTGCGATGCTTTCGATACGATAGCGCAGATCGAGCCGATCGGGTCGCGCCCACTCGGTACCCAACTCCCATCGCGACGAGGCGATGCCCTGTGCTTCGCGGTCGAGCGCGCCGGCAGCACCGAAAAAACGCACATCCCGCCACGGCTCGAGGCGAAACTCTGCTTCCGAAATGGTTTCCGCCGAACCCGCTGCAAATTGCGCATCACCGAGATCCCACTTGCGCCCGAATTCCACCACATTTTCACGGTCGATTTCGCGGTAGCGCTCGCCGCGATGACGGTATTTCAAACGGAAAAGTCCCTTGCCCAAACTTTTGCCAAATAAAGACATCTTTTCGGGCGAAAAATCGAAATGAACAAAATAAGCCCCGCCGCGATTGTCAGCATCGCCAGCGCTGGAATAAAGGTTGTCATCGAAACTGCTGGAGGCGAATTCGGTGGTGAGTCGCAGATTTTTTGCCGGCGCGAAATCAAGCCGCACATCGGCCAGGTCATTGCGTTGAGCTTTCGGCAACAGTACCAGCGGCAGGTAGCGGCCTTGGCCCGGCCCGACGTAAATATAACGCCCGAAGCCGGTGTAGTCGTAGCTGCCCTGCCCGACGCCAAAATCCGAAAAGCGCACGCGGTACTCGCCGGAATCGGTGCCGACATATACAAAGAACGAGTCCTGTTTTTGGTAGCTGCCCTGGCCTGTCCCGACAAACGTCGCGCCATCAATATAGGCCAGGCTATCGCCGGCATTGGCGAGCACATCCAGCAAATCATCGTCGAGGGCCAAACCGAGCGGATCATCTTTGTCATCGCTTTCGCGCAGCACTGTGGCGCGCACCTGCAGCTTGTCATCCACTCCGCCCCAGCTTGCTTCGCCGCCGGACAGGGTTCGCTCGAAGCGTTCGTCCGAATACTGGAAATCGACTGTGATGCGCGAATTGCCGGTGATCAACCGCTTGCGGGTAAAAGTGAGCTGACCGTTGCCGTATTCGATAACATAATCATTGTTTTCACCGCGCAGCATCTCTTCGCCATCGACCCACACGCGCTCGGTGCCCGCCAGCACGATAATGTCGATTTGCCCACGGTCGCCGGTGAGCTGGTACGGCCCCTGCTTACCTTCGATACCGGCGATTTCCATGCTGTTGTATTTGCCGCGCGACACAGCGCCGAACAGGGTGAGTTGTGCCTTGCCCTGCGTGGTTGTGGCGCGTGCGCCCTGCAATTTGCGCTGGTAGCGCGCGAACTCGGTACCGCTAAACGCAAGCTGAAAATCGCCAAGAGTGGCATTGAATTTTTTAGCGTTGAGCTGGATAAAAACGTTATCGATTTCCTGCAAAGTCTGGGTGTTGCCCTCGGGTTGAATCGGTATATTCTGATCCGACAACGCCGCCACCACTTCCACGTCTTCGGCGATTTTGCCGGCGATTTGCAGCCGCAAGCCGGACTCGACTTTCAAGCCCTGACTGGTGCCGATAGAGACGCCGCGCGTCAGGCTGCCGCTTTTTTGCAAGTCTGCGCCGTAGGTCGGCAGGCTGCGCTCAAGCAGTCGCGTCAGGCGGGTTTGTGCAAGCGCCGAATCAGCGCGACCTGTCGCAGGCTCAGTGCGCTGAACGGTACGCAGGGCATACTCGCGTTGCAGCGGCAGATTGGCGCGCTGGTAGCTGACTTTCAGTGTATCCCCGGGCGAAGGGGCCTGTTGCAGCGTCATGCGTGCAGCAAAATAGGCGATGCGGTAATCGCGCTCGGCTTGCAACAATCGCTCGTTGAGCCAAACCATTTCCGAGCCGACCACGATAAAACTATCGGCCAGGCTGAACGTGCGGCTGGAGTCACTTATCGCAAAGATTTTGGTGAGGTTCTGTATGGCTGGCGATTGCTGGGCCACGACGTTGTGCGCATTGGAAATGATGATGGTGCATAGAATGGTTGGCAGCAGGCTTAGAAATGATTGTTTTTTAATGGAATGCTGTATTTGTGGAGATACTATGTTGGAATAGTGGGTCATTTGCTGCTGCGTTTGATCTCAAAAACATGAATTAGGCTGCTGGCGCTGTCGAGTACATACAGGCTTTTGCCCATAATGGCCATGTTGCCTGCGCGGGCCGCTTTGGATTTCAGCACGTTGTTCAGGTCGAATTCCGCCACCGGTTCCCCCGTTAGTGTGAGCACGAGCAAGCGAGGCAAAGATGTCGCATTAAGCACAAACAGATGGCCTTCAGCAACGGCAAGGCCTTCGATGTAGGCAAAAGCATCATGGCGCATTTCCTGCAAAAAATTGCCAAAATAGTCGAACTTCACCACAGCCCGGCGGCCGGCATCTGCGACAAACAGCTCGTTTTTTGCAGAGATGGTGAGATCGACCGGTTCCTGCAATGAACCGGCGCCCCAATCGTAATCGCCAAAACTCAGTACTGGCTGCCCGCCAGCATCGAATTTCAAAATGCGATTGTGCTCCTGTTCCGCAATGAACAGTTCACCGAACGCGGAGAATGCCACCGCGACCGGGTAGGCAAACTGCAAACGCGCATCACGGCTGGCGTCATTGGCTAACACCGAAACGAAATTGAGGTTCCGGTCGAAGCGCTGGATGCGGTGGTTGTTGTAATCGACGACCAGCACATCGAGCACATTCTGCGCCCAAATGTCGACAGGCCGGTCGAATTGCTCGGCTTCCCAACCAAAGCCGCCGGTCTCGCGCAGCAAAGTTCCGTCGGCATCAAGGCGCAGCACGCGGTTTAAAGCGATGTCAGTAATATAGATTTCTTTTTGGGTATTGACGGAAATCGCGCCGTATTTCGACATTTTGGCGTTCGCCGGATCGGCGATAGTGATCGTCTTTTGCGGGATGATGTGGAGGGATTGGGCAAAACCCAAGTACGGTGGAATTAAAATAAGCAATAGCGCATAGCTATATCTCACTTTGTCGCCAAAAATCTTCATTTTCCCATTCCACTATTCGATTCTATTCACTTTTACAATCTGGAACACAATATAGGAAAAATTGAAGATAATGTAGCAATTTGCACGGAACCGTCAACCATTTAATGATTGCCACAAACAATACCACCGGGTTTGCAATGCGCGCAGAGTCCCCCAATCCGTCTCCGTGATCACTGCACACTCAGCGGTTTGGCTCCTACAACCGCCGCAAATAGGTCACCTTCAGAATAATTCCTCGATTGTCCAAATCCCACACCGATCCCGGTGTATCGCCGCGATTGTCGTTGATGACAAGGTAGATATCGCTGCCCGGGCTGTGGATATAATTGAGCCGGAAATTGGTGGAAATGGTGTTTTCAAGGCGGTTGTACTGCATGAGCGTGTTCAAAAACAGACGCGTACTAAAGGCATACGACAAGCGCAGCCTGCCAATATCGGCATTAAACTCACCGTTTGGCAGCTCGACGCGGTTGTGGCTGTAGCTGAGCCCAAAGGCCAGATGCGCGTTCATCGCCACATCGGCACCGGCGTTGAAATTCGTCAACGTACCGCCAAACGTTTTATCACGTGACACGCCGCTGCTGAACGCAAATTTGCGGTTGCTGCTGGTGCTGAAAGTCACCCTCACAGAGCGATCGTCATAGTCACCAGCCGGCACCGGCACACGCCCGGCGAGATCGAAGCCATCATTCAGCCGCGTGAAGCCGTCGCTGAACGACAAGCCCAGGCTTTCTCCGGAATTCCAGTTAAAGGTAATGTTTGGACCGTAGCTCCAATCCTGAATTTCGCCATCGGTAGTAGTGTAGCGATCCCCGCGCATGAAAATGTTGATCATGCGCAGCCCGAATACCTTTGGTCGCGGCGAGACGCGAAAGGTTTGCTGGAATTTGCGAATACCGGTGCGGGTGATGAAACCCAGGTCGGCGCGGGCGTCCGGGCCAATACTCACGAACTCGTTAAAAAAGCCCCATTTGTCCGCAGTGTAATCAAAGCTGACCTGGTACGCGCCATCATCCCCACCTTCGCCTTTGGTAAACATCTGCGCCGCGTAGCCGGTAAAATTCAGCCTTTTGGTCAGCCAGAAACTCCAGTCCAAACCGAGGGTGCTGTTGGCGGTATCGCGTGTGCGGCGGTCGGTGGCGATCAAACCGACATTATTATTATTGCCGATGTCGCGCTTGATGCGTGCGACCGAGAAATTGGTGCGTGCGGCGCTGACATCCGCATTTGAAAAATCATCGGTGACAATATTCAGGAAACCAAGCGACTGCCTGCCCATCTTGCCCGTCAGCCGTGCACCGCCGATAACCGGCACCTCATGCGAGCCGGCAATGCCGATATTACGCGAGAAGAACAGAATAAACGGAGGTGGGCCGCCAAATCCGCGCGAGCCGAACTCAAAAATGCCGGCATTTTCCAGAAAAAAATCACGCTTTTCCGGGAAAAACAGATTAAAGCGGGTGAGATTGATTTGCTGATCGTCCGCTTCGACCTGGGCAAAATCGGTGTTCAGTGTCAGATCCAGCAGCATACCGGGCCGCACTTCCCACTTGGCATCCAGTCCGGCTTCGAATTTTCCATCAGATATTTTTTTAGAGAATTCATCGACCTGCTCGGCACCGCTGGAGAGCATAAACGGTTTCACTTCCAAATTCATGCCAGGGCGCGGCAGGTCACGCATGCCGTACAAATGACCGGCCTTGCTAACACGGGCAAAGCCTTCGTTATCACGCGACCAGGCGCTCCACAGCACATCTTCGTTTTTACGGCGGATACTGCGGAACACATTGAAGCCCCATGGCTCATCACCTGCGCCGGATGGATAGCGCAGCGTGCGGAACGGAATGGCAAACTCCGCTGACCAGCCCTGCGGAACACGCTTGGCTTCGACACGCCAAATCGCCCGCCAGTCAACGTTGAATACTTTGCCTTCGTCGCTGATCAGGGCATCGAATTCCGCGCCGTTGGCATTGGTGGCAAACACCACGGCGTTGCGGTGGTCATGGAACGGATCGAGCAAAATAGCAATGCCGTCGTCACCGCTGAAAGCCGGATTGCCGTTGAACGCCGAACGCCCCATAACGCGGTCACGCTCGAGGATGCGTGAGATTATCTTTTCCGGCTCGTTATCATAGGCCATCACGCCGATATACAGCACATTGTCATCGTACACCACCCGCACTTCAGTGCGTTCGGTTGCAGCAGCGCCTTCATCCGGCTCTTTTTGACGAAAACCGGTCGCGATCGTCGCCTGCTGCCAGAACGACTCCGACAAGATGCCATCGATCCGCACTTCATCCGATTGTTGCGGAGAGAGCTGCAAAGCTTCAGAGTCGGTCGTCTGGCCATTTTTTTGCGCATACAAACCAACAGGGATCAGAAAAAGAGCCCCTATTGCCAATCGTAGAGACATTCTTGCATTGCCTTTGAAATGCATCCAAATCTTCAACGCTTTCCTTCCTCCAAAATGTGCCGGCCAGGATTATCAGCCTGGCAGCAAATCAAAATTGAATTACATAATTGGAACAGTGAGAATTCGCTTACCGCACGGAGTGAGTGACGGTTCGCGCTGCAATTCTGTTCAAACCACTTTCATGGGTTCTTTTGAAGTTGATCAAAACGCAGCACGTTGGGCAGCTCCAGCACGAAATCATCTCCAAAAGCGACGGCTGGTGTGCACGCCCCCGCGATGCTGCCAGCCAGCAATTTTTCGACGATGCGCACTCCCGCCAGCGCGGTGAGATAATAGCCTTCCGGGGTTTCAAGCCAGGCTTCAGCAAAACGGCCGGCATCATTTTCGACCCGCGCCCAAAAATAGCTGCGTGCCGTGGCACGCGTCTCCGCATCCGGGCCCTTAACGCTTTTTTCCACCCATTTTTTAGCCAGCCAGCGCAGCGCGCCAAACTTGAGCAGCTTGCGGCCGGTGCGCAAGTAGCCGCCGGCACGCGAAGCCATCTGCGGCGGTACCGCCATAAAAGTACGGATATTGCCGATGCCGGTGGTGCGGTAGGCGGTCGCCAGATCGCCCCACGAAATTTGCATGACGTGGCGCTCGCAGTCCGAAAATCGCACTTTGCGTGTGGTCTTTTTGGGGTTGACATGCACCAACTCGCCATTGTGGCGTGCCCGCACACCGATCGACAGATTTTCCAGAGCCGACTTGGTGGTACCGGCACTCGGACGGCCACCCGGTGTGGCAAAAGCGATGTCGAGCCGGACTGGATTGTTGATTTTTTGCGCAACGTAAGCTGCGAGACAATCCGATGGCACCACGTCGAATCCCGCGCCGGAGACGATCGCTATGCTGGCCGCCTGCGCCTCCGCATCGAAACCAAAGTTCTGCTCAAAAACGGGCACTTCACCGGTGATGTCAACGTAATGAGTTTGTGTTCTCAGGCAGGCACGCACCATTGGCAGGCTGGTGTGGATGAACGGCCCGGCAGCGTGAAACACCAAATCGAATTCGGCGATGTGCTCTGCGACTTCCATTTCGTTTCGCAGATCAAAAACGCGCATGTCCAGACCCAATTTCGCCGCCAGGGGAGCCAGTTTTTTTTGCGACCGGCCCGCCAAAACAGGCCGGTGGCCGCGTGCAATCGCTTCTTCGGCGATCAGCTCACCGGTGTAGCCATAAGCTCCGTAAAGCAGCCATTTCTTTTCCATGAACGCTTACCTCCTTGGTTCCTGAATTTGAGCATTTTTGCTCACGAACGCAAACGCAGGCGGCGCAAAAGCTTATCATTGTCAGGCTCGGTTTCCAGCAGCTTCAGCAATTCGAGCATCGCATCTTTGGTTTCGTATTCGGTGAGTTTGCGACGGAGGTGCGCCAGCCCTTCCATCTCCGCTTCCGGATAAAGCAGTTCTTCACGACGTGTACCGCTGGCTTTGATATTGATCGCGGGAAAAATGCGGGCTTCCGCCAGGCCACGATCGAGCACAATTTCACTGTTGCCGGTCCCTTTGAATTCTTCGAAGATATAATCGTCCATACGCGAGCCGGTCTCGACCAAGGCGGTGGCGATGACCGTAACCGAGCCGCCGTTTTCAATGTTGCGCGCCAGGCCGAAAAAGCGGCGCGGAATTTCGAGCGCCTTAGCATCGAGACCACCGGACATGGTGCGGCGTGCTCCGGCTCCGTGCAAATTGAAGGCACGGCCCAAACGGGTAATGCTGTCGAGCAGTACCACGACATCTCGACCGCACTCAAGATCGCAACGGACGTGCGCCATCGTCAGCTCGGCTAAATTGGTGTGCGAAGCGATGTTCTGATCGCTGGAGCTGGCCAGCACCTCTGCCTGCACGCTACGGCGAAAATGCGTCACCTCTTCCGGACGCTCGTCGATCAGCAGCACAACGATGCGCGTATCCGGCTCGTGTGCATGGATCGCGTTGGCAATCTGCTCCAGCAGCAGGGTCTTGCCGGTTTTTGGCGGCGCTACGATCATGCCGCGTGTACCTTTGCCAATCGGGGCGACCAGTTCGACCACACGCATTGAGACGTTGCCGCTTTGTGCCAGGCGCATGCGCTCAGTCGGGCTGATGGCGAGCAGTTGCTCGAATCGCGTGCGGTTTTGAAACTGTGCCGGTTCAAGTCCGCAGACCGATGCGGCATCCAACAATTGCAAACCTTTTTTGTTGGCCTCGGCCGTGCCGACGATAAATGCACCGTCTTCCAGCCCATATTCACGAATCAGCTTTGATGATACCCATGGATCCTGCGGCGTGGATTGGAAGGACATATCGGGATTGCGGAGAAAACCGCCACCTTTGTTGAGTGTTTGCAGGACACCCTGTACTTGTTCAGGCATAGATGAAGTCTTTCATGGTTTTTATTTGAAAATTAGCTTCACGCGTTTTGAACATTTTTGAGCACGTCACGCAGCATGGTTCGAAGCAGTTGCCAGACGTCTTCAATGTGACGCGCCTCTGTACGGATATTGCCGATGGCGATGCGCAACACGAATTTGCCACCGATTTTTGTATGAGTCAGGTAGAAACGCCGAGTGGCATTCACGGCTTCCAGCAAGCGCGCATTTAATTTATTGAGCGCATCTTCGTCCTGCCAGCCTGCCGGACAGGCACGAAACGCAACTGTGCTGAAATGCGTCGGCGCAACGCGTTCAAAATCAGAATCGGCATCGATTTTTTGTGCTAAATTTTGTGCGAGTTGAATGTGGTAGCGCAGGCGCGCCATTAAACCATCGACGCCGTAATAGCGTAAAACAAACCACAACTTGATCGACCGGAATCGCCTGCCAAGCGGGATGCCGTAATCCATAAAGTTAACGACATTGTCATCGTGGGCGGTACGCAGATATTCCGGAACCAGACTGAACGCACGGCGCAGCACGCCTGGCTTGCGGGTATACATCAGGCTCAAATCGAGCGGCACAAACAGCCACTTGTGTGGATTGACCAGCACCGAATCTGCTTTTTCCCACCCCGCAAAATGATGCTGCATTTCCGGCAAAATCGCTGCCGAACCGGCATATGCTGCGTCTACATGCAGCCAGAGATCTTCCCGTTCACAGATATTCGCGATTTCCGCCACCGGATCGACGGCAGTTGTGGACGTGGTGCCGATAGTTGCGACCACACAAAATGGCCGCCAACCAGTGCTGCGATCTTCCTGGATCGCAGTCCTTAGCGCTTCAGGCTGCATGGCAAAATTGGCGTCGCTCGGGATGCGGCGGATGCCTTCCATACCGATGCCCAATGCCAGCGCCGCCTTGTCAATGGATGAATGGGTGTGCTCGGAAATGTACAGTCGCAGGCGCGGCAGATCCGCGCGGCCAGTCATACCTTTTTCGCGAATCTGCAGATCAGCCATCTGCTCGCGGGCGGCTGCCAGGGCATGCATCGTGCTGACCGAACCTGTGTCATAAATCACGCCAAAAAAATGATCAGGCAAACCGAGCAATTGCCGCATCCAGGCGGTTGTAACTTGCTCGAGTTCAGTGGATGACGGACAACTCTGCCACAGCATGCCGTTGATATTGAGCGCGGCAGCCAGCAACTCACCGAGTACGCCGGGCGCCGAGCCCACAGATGAAAAATAAGCGAGATAGCGAGGATGGTTCCAATGCGTCATGCCGGGCATGATCACCCGGTCAATGTCTGCGATCATTTTCTCGAAAGCTTCGGGCAATTTGGGAGCAGATGATGGAATTTTGCTTCTGATGTCGCCAGGCTGAATTGCCGGCAAAACAGGACGGTCTTCAATCGTGTCAAAAAAATTGGCAATCCAATCAACCATGGCATAGCCATATTTGCGGAAATCCGCGGCTGACATATCCCCGGTAAATTTCAGATCATTTTCGTGCATTATGCATTCATGTTAAAGGCCATATTTGCTGATTTTATAACGCATGGTACGCAGACTGATGTCGAGAATTTTGGCGGCTTCGGACTTGTTGCCATTGCACTGCCGGATGGCTTCTTCCAGCACCAACTTTTCAGCAGCTTCCACCTTGTCTTTAAACGTCTCACCTGCATCCATAAACGATTCTTTCTTTTCTGCCGCCATGCGACTCAACTTATAGGAAATCGGCAAATACTCGCCGAGAATCTTGTCGCCCTCACCCAGCACAATGGCATTTTCGATGGCATTTTCCAATTCGCGCACATTCCCAGGCCAATTGTATTCCATGCACATGTGCAGCGCTTCTTCGGAAAGGGACATCAATTCACGGCTGTTCAAATCGCAATATTTTCGAATAAAGTGATCGATCAGCAACGGGATGTCATCTTTGCGATCACGCAGGGGTGGCAGCGTAATCGGAATGACGTTCAGCCGGTAGTAGAGGTCTTCACGAAACTGACCTTCCGTGATGGCAATTTCGAGATCGCGATTGGTGGCCGTGATCAGCCGCACATCGACCTTTAGCGCATCGGTACCACCGAGCCGGGTAATAATGCGTTCCTGCAAAACGCGCAGAAGTTTGGTTTGCACATTGCCGGATATCTCGCCGATCTCATCCAGAAAAATCGTGCCTTCCTGCGCCATTTCAAATCGGCCGATTTTGCGAGAAGCCGCACCGGTAAAGGCGCCTTTTTCATAGCCAAACAGTTCGCTTTCGAGCAACGTTTCAGGAAAACTGGCGCAACTGATTTCCACCATCGGTTTCGGCGCGCGCGGACTGTTGTAGTGGATGGCGCGGGCCACCAGCTCTTTGCCGGTCCCGCTTTCACCACGAATCAGCACAGTGGCGTTGCTTTTCGCCACTTTTTCGATGGTGCGGAAAACGCGCTGCATCGGCTCGCTTTTGCCGATGATGTTTTCAAATCGGTACGAAACCTGCAATTTGCTTTTCAGCTCTTCATTTTCGAGCTGCAAATTTTGCTCGGAAATGGCTTTTTGCAAATGCACGAACAAATCGTCGAGATCGATCGGCTTGGTCAGATATTCGAACACGCCTCGCTTCATCGCCTCCACCGCTTCCTTGACAGAACTGTAGGCGGTCATCACGATGGTTTTCATGTACGGGGCGATGCTTTGAGACCGCTCGTACAGTTCCATACCGTCCATTTCGGGCATGCGCAAATCGGTGAGCAGAATATCAAATTTCTCACGTTCGAGCAGCTTCAATGCTTTCGGTCCGCTATCCACGCCGACAACATCGTAGCCTTCCTGCCGCAAAATTTCGACAAGTCCGCTCAGTGCGTTGCGATCATCTTCAGCTATGAGAACTCTTGCCATTTTGACTTTTTGTGGTTTGAGTGCAATGTGGTAAAAAACAAGCCTGCAAAAGTGCCCGGTTCATCAGGGACATTTGCAGATGGTAAGCCGCGGGCATGACTTTAGTAAAAACTCACTCCAGCGACAACTCTTTTCGGTTCAATACATTCGCATACTTCTCGTTTACAAAAAAATCGACCATCACCTCCGCCACCTCATCGGCAACTTTGGCCTGGGCTTCCGCAGTAGAAGCGCCCAAATGCGGTACATGTACCACGCCCGGATGACCGATGAGCGGATTTTCTTTCGCTGGCGGCTCGGTTTCGTAAACGTCCAGTGCCAGCCCGGCGAGCTGCCCGTTTTGCAGCGCTTCGGCAGCCGCATTTTCGTCGATTAAGCCGCCGCGCGCGCAGTTCACCACCCGCACGCCCAGTTTCATGCTCGCGAAAGCCGTTGCATCCAAAATGTGCTGAGTCGCATCATCCAATGGCAAATGCAGAGATATAAAATCGGCATGCCGGATTGCCGTTTCAAAGGTGGCCTGCTCAACGCCTCGTTCGACCAAAAACGCTTCTGGCAAAAACGGATCGTATGCCAGAACGTGCATGCCAAAAGCTTTTGCACGCAACGCGACTTCACGTCCGATGCGGCCAAAGCCGAGCACAGCAAGCGTCCTGCCACACAATTCGATCCCGGCAAATGCTGCCCTCTGCCATTTGCCATCTACCATCGAGTCGTGCGCTGCTACCACATTGCGCGCCAGGTTGAGCAACATTGAAAATGTCAACTCTGCTGTAGCAATCGTGTTCGCGCCGGGCGTGTTGGCCACGGCAATGCCGGCCTTGCTGGCTGCAGCAATATCGATGTTATCGAAACCGACACCGCCGCGTACGATCAGCTTCACATTCGGCAACTTCGCGATCAGTTCTGCATCTATTAGCGTGGCACTGCGAATGGCGATGGCGTGATAGTCGCCCAGGCATTCCAGTAGCTTTTCACGCGGCATCGTCGGCAGGCTGTCGACTTCAAAATGCTGATCACGCAGAAGGAGGGCCGCTTTGTCTGAGATTTTATCGGTTAATAGGATTTTGTGCAATATTGTTTACCAAATAAGAGGTGACTGTTCAACCGTCACACAGGAAGTATCCATGATGCCTTCGGGCTGGAATTCGCTGCGTACGCCTTGTAACAGGGCGCACATAACTCCCAGGCGGGATAACAGAGAAGATGAAACGTAACTACGAACGATTTACTGAAATTGAATTCTCGTAGCTTCATTTTATTTCCCAGCCGTCGCGTAAGCGATCTGTACAGCAGCAACGCCTTTGCCAAGCTCGAAGCGCCAGCCTAAATCCTGCAGCGCCATTTCCATCGCAGAAGCAAAGCTGACCATATCGAGATGGTCGTAATAGCCCATATGCGCTACGCGGAAGATTTTGCCTTTTAATTGCGATTGACCACCGGCAACCGTTACGCGGTATTTTTCGCGCAGGGTCTGTACAAACTTATGACCATCTAATTCATCCGGTACCTTGATGGCTGTGAGTGCGTTGCTCGGTGTCGATGCAAACAGCTCCAGCCCTACCGCTTTGGCGCCCTCGCGGGTGGCGTGCGCCAGTCGCGCATATTTTTCCCAAAAAGAGGGCAAACCATCGGCCAGAATCATTTCCAGTGAAAGACGCAATCCAATCAGCAATGTTGTTGCCGGTGTAAAAGGTGTAGATTGTTGCGCCAGCGCTTTGCGGGCTTTCAGCAGACTCAGGTAGTATTTTGGCAAATCGCTGTTTTGAGCACGATCCCAGGCACGGTCATTCAAAGCGATAAAAGCCAAACCCGGCGGAATCATGACACCCTTTTGCGAGCCCGAAACCGCCACATCGATATGCCACTGATCTTTCTCGAATGGCAGCACACCAATCGAGGTGATGCCGTCGACGATTAGCAATGCATCGCTTTCTGCGTGTACCACTTCGCTGATGCCCTTGACGTCAAATGCCACACCAGTCGACGTTTCGCTGTGGGTCATGAATACCGCAGTTGCGTCACTGTGCTGGCGGACGGTTGTGCGCACTTCTTCAGCAGGAATCGAGTCGCCCCAAGGCACCTGAATGTCCACCACTTGCAAGCCGTAGGCACGGCAGATTTCGCCCCAGCGCTCCCCAAATTTGCCGCCTTCGATGGAAATGACTTTATCGCCTTTGCTGAGCAGATTGACAACCGCGCTTTCCATCGCGCCGCTTCCGGAAGTGGTCAGTGTCAGCACCTCACCAGCGGTTCTGAAAAATTGTTTGAGGTTTTCCGAGACTTCAGCAAATATTTGCTTGAACTCCGGGCTGCGATGATGCTGCAAAGGTTGCGACATTTCCGCGATGACCCGCTCCGGAATTTGGGTGGGACCCGGCGTAAACAGACGTGGACGCATTCTACCTCTCCAAATAGCTATCCAGGCTGTGCAGCAATTCATTTTTGCCCGCGCCTGTTATCGATGAAAAATAAATCGGGCCGTCAACTGGCAGCTTGCCGACAATGTTGGTGATGTGCTTTTTGGCCCGCGCCAATTGTGCTTGCTTCAATTTGTCGATTTTGGTGGCGACGATCAGGGTGGGCATGCGCAGATGCGTCAACCATTCGAGCAATTCCATGTCGAGCTCGGTCGGACCATGGCGCACGTCGATCAGACTCACCACTGCTTTGAGCGCTTCGTTTTCCGTCATGTAGGCTTCGATCAGTTTCTGCCAGCGTGCCCGTTCGTCACGCGAGACCTTGGCAAATCCATAGCCGGGCAGATCCACAAAATGCATGCTTTCGTTGATCAGCAAGTAGTTGAGTTGTCGGGTTTTACCAGGCGTACCGCTGGTGCGTGCCAAATTTTTGCGATTGAGCAGACGATTGATCAAGCTCGACTTGCCAACATTGGAACGTCCCGCAAATGCAATTTCCGGCAATCGCAATTTGGGCAGCTGCTTTAAATCCGAATAACTGGCGACAAAATCAGCCTGTGTAATTTTCATATGGTGTCATTGAATAGATGGATGGATGAAAGCTGCACTTCGAACATCAAAATGATTGAAAAAGACCTGTTTTGAGATGTCTCGTTTCGATGCACACAGCTGCGTATTCACACGCCCTCGGCAGCCTGCTCCAGCTCGGCGATGTTCAGCCTTCGTGGAGAGTCATCTTTATGCTTGGACGCCGCTCATCATGGAGATTTTGAGCTTGTGGCATTGGAGCTCTCTATCGCTTTCGCCTGCGCTCGGGCTGAGGAATCTGATATTTTGCTTATATCCAACTCAGGTTAGGCTACTTGTTTTGTCCGTTAAAAACGATATCCAGCACTTCGTCGATGTGCTTGACGCGAATGATTTCCAGGCCCTTTTTGAGCTCGGGCGGCAGTTTTTTCAGTTCGTTTTCATTCTCGTTCGGCACAATAACGGTTTTCACGCCAAAACGTTGCGCGGCCAGCATTTTTTCGTTGAGGCCGCCAATCGCCAACACCCGACCAGCCAGTGTGATTTCGCCGGTCATGGCCAGGCTGGGGCGTACTGCTTTTTCTGTCAGCGCCGAAATCAGCGCCGTCGCGATGGTGATGCCTGCCGATGGGCCATCCTTGGGAATCGCGCCCTCCGGTATATGAACATGGATATCGTTATCCTTCCAAAACTCGGCGGTGATGCCCAGCTCATTGACTTTATGACGAATATAACTCATCGCCGCGTGGGCGGACTCTTTCATCACCTCGCCGAGCTTTCCGGTCAGTTTGAGCTCGCCTTTGCCGCGCAAAATGGTCACTTCGATTTCGAGAATATCACCGCCGTACTTGGTCCAGGCCAAACCGACAGCCAGCCCAACGCGCGTCTCGCTTAGGCGCCGGCGTTCGGGAAATTTCGGCATATCGATCAATGACTCTACCTTCGAAGCCGTGATTTTGTACGATTTTTTGCGTTTGCCATTGGTCGCAATATCTTTTGCGATCTTTCGACAAATGGCACTCAATTCTCTTTCGAGGTTGCGGACGCCGGCTTCGCGTGTATACTCCCGAATCAGTCGTAAAATAGCGGGCTGCATGAAGGTGACTTTTTTATCGTCCAGCCCATGCTGTTCCAGCAGTTTCGGAATCAGGAAATTGGTGGCGATTTGGACTTTTTCATGTTCGAGATAGCCCGGCAGACTGATCACCTCCATGCGGTCCTGCAGCGGCTCGGGGATTTGCGAACGAACATTCGCGGTAGTGATGAAGAGCACTTTTGATAAATCGTAGTCGACTTCCAGATAATGATCGTTGAATGCTTTGTTTTGTTCGGGATCCAGCACTTCGAGCAGGGCTGAAGACGGATCGCCGCGAAAGTCCACGCTCATTTTATCGATCTCATCGAGCAAAAACACCGGATTGATCGATTTGGCTTTTTTCATCGATTGGATGATGCGGCCCGGCATCGAGCCGATGTAGGTTCTGCGATGGCCACGAATCTCGGCCTCATCGCGCACGCCACCCAGGGAAATGCGCACAAACTTGCGCCCCATGGCGCGTGCAACCGATTTGCCCAGCGATGTTTTGCCGACACCGGGTGGGCCAACCAGACACAAAATCGGGCCCTTCAACTCCTTCACCAACTTCAGCACCGCAAGATGCTCGAGAATGCGTTCTTTCGGTTCTTCCAGCCCGAAATGATCTTCGTCGAGGATTTCGCGCGCTTTCTGAATTTCGATGGTGTCACTCGTCGCATCACGCCACGGCACGGCGACCAGCCAATCAAGATAATTGCGGATGACGGAAGATTCTGGTGCCATCGGTGGCATATTTTTGAGTTTGTCGAGCTCTTCCAGCGCCTTTTTTTCGGCTTGCTCCGGCATACGCGCCTTCAATATTTTTTCGCGCAGTGGGTACAAGTCACTGTCGATCGAACCATCCTCGCCAAGCTCTTCCTGGATGACGCGCATCTGTTCCTGCAGATAAAAATTCCGCTGCGATTTGTTGATGCGATGCCGAACCTTTTCATCGATATCGCGCTCAAGCACCAAAATTTCCTTCTCTGACTCAAGCAATTCGATCAGTTGCAGCAATTGCTGATTGATGTCCAGCGCTTCAAGCAGGGACTGCTTAAAGGCTATTTCACGCTGGATGTGCGCCGATATGTAAAAAGATAATCGATGTGGCGAGTCGATGCTATCGATGCTGAGCAAAATTTCATCGGGGATGCTGGCGTTGAGATGAACATATTCTTTGAACAGGCCGGCAGCTTTGCGCATGCTGGCATGGATTTCCAAATCATCGCGCTCAACATCATTGAAAATCTCGATATTGGCTTCGAAGTGATCAGACACTGGCATGAACCGGACAATTTTTGCACGCACCAGGCCTTCGACCAGCACCTTCATGAGGCCATTCGGTAGCTTGAGAATTTGCAAAATCCGTGCAACCACACCGATGCGATGCAGGTCTTCGCGCTCCGGATCTTCGGTGCTGGTATCCTTTTGTGCGGTCAGGAAAATCATTTTATCCAGCAGCATCGCTTCCTGAATAGCCCGCAGGGAAGGCTCTCGTCCAACCAGCAAAGGAAATATCATATAAGGAAAAACGACAATATCTTTTAACGGCAGAATTGGTAATCTGCTATTGACTTCAATTTGTTCTTGATCGCGATTGATAGTGAGCATTTTCTTCAAAATTTTTGAGATTATGATTTCACGGTTTCGGCCAACTGCGCCGCTGGCGTCCCATATGCAGGGTGAAAATGAAGAGAAGGTTTGGCTTCATTGCACGGTGGGAAACAGCATTGCCGCCCTACTTAACATCGGCAGATCGCAAATCTCCATGGTGTGATTTTTTGCAATGCAAGCCCAAACAAGGCAAGCTATATACCACGAGAGATTGACGAGACTCCGGCGCAACGGCCCTGAGCTTATGCGCTCTTTTTGACTTTTTCGTACGTAAACGACGGCAGCGCTTTCTTGTTCACAGTCGCTTCGGTGATTACACACGATTTGACATCCGGCAATGAAGGAGCTTCGAACATCACGTGCAGCATCAACTCTTCCATCACGGAGCGCAAAGCGCGCGCGCCTGTTCCGCGACTGAGCGCCTGTCGGACAATCGCTTTCAGCGCATCAGGCTCGAACTCGAGGTGAACGCCGTCCATTTGCAACAGCCGTTTGTACTGTTTGGTCAATGCGTTTTTAGGCGTCTGTAAAATATTGAGCAGCGCTTTCTCGTCGAGATGATCGAGCGCAGCGACAACCGGCAATCGCCCAATCAATTCCGGGATCAGACCATATTTCAGCAAATCGTCCGGCTGGACGTTGCGGAAAAGGTGGTCGTCATGTCCCTCTTCCTTTTTCTTGTTATCCGCGCCGAAGCCAATCACTTTTTCGTTCATGCGGCTTTTAATGACTTTGTCCAGCCCCTCAAAAGCGCCACCGCAGATAAAAAGGATGTTTTTGGTGTTGATGTTGATGAGGTTTTGCTCCGGGTGCTTGCGTCCGCCTTTTGGTGGCACGGAGGCCGAAGTGCCTTCCAGCAGTTTCAGCAGGGCCTGCTGCACGCCTTCGCCGGAAACGTCACGAGTGATGCTGGGATTGCCATCTTTGCGCGCAACCTTGTCGATCTCATCGATGTAGATGATGCCCTTTTCGGCCCGTTCAAGGTCATAGTCTGCAGCCTGCAACAGCCTCACGAGAATATTCTCGACATCTTCGCCAACGTAGCCGGCTTCGGTTAGGGTAGTGGCATCAGCGATGGTAAACGGGACCTGCAGAAAGCGCGCGAGCGTTTGTGCCAGCAAAGTTTTGCCGGTCCCGGTTGGGCCAACCAGCAAAATATTGCTTTTTTCGAGCTCGACTTCTTCAAATGGATCAAAGCTCTCGATACGCTTGTAATGGTTATATACCGCAACCGCCAAAGTTTTTTTGGCCTGATCCTGACCGATGACATAGTCGTCAAGCTCACGCTTGATTTCCGCCGGAGTCGGGATGCGGCCATAAAATGGCACGGCACGTTTTTGCATATCTTCGCGAATGATTTCACTGGCGCTGCGAACGCATTCGTTGCAGATATAGACTTCCGGGCCGGTGACGATGCAATCGACCTGGTTTGAGTTTTTGCCGCAAAAGCTGCAAATAAACAAGCGCTCTTTTTTATTGATCTCGGACATGCTGCTCCATTCGGTCAGTTTGCTCTATGCGAGCTTTGATTTTTGCAAAAATGCCGGCAATTCCAACGATACCGGGCTTATTTGTCGCTTTTCCGCCCCAGCACTTCATCGACAATGCCATATTCTTTTGCCTGGATTGCGGACATAAAAAAGTTGCGATCCGTGTCTTTTTCGATCTGTTCGACTTTTTGACCAGTGTGGTCTGCGAGCAATTCATTGATGCGTTCACGCAAAATCAGGATTTCATTTGCCTGAATTTCGATGTCACTGGCTTGTCCCTGCGCTCCGCCCATCGGTTGATGCAGCATGACCCGGGAGTGCGGCAAAGCGAAGCGTTTGCCCTTGGCGCCGGCAGCCAGCAAAACTGCGCCCATGCTGGCAGCCTGGCCGATGCAGTAGGTGATCACGTCCGCCTTTACAAACTGCATAGTGTCATAAATCGCCAGACCTGAAGAAATATAGCCACCCGGCGAGTTGATATACATCGATATATCTTTTTCCGGATCATCGGCATCCAAAAACAGCATTTGCGCAATCACCAGACTCGCTACCGTATCGTCAATCGGTGTACCCAAAAAAATAATGCGTTCTTTCAGAAGTCGGGAAAAAATATCATAGGCGCGTTCGCCCCTGCCGGTCTGCTCAACGACCATTGGAATTAAGCTCATAGCTGTCCTCGCAATATGAAATGAGTCACTGCATTTGTTGCCGTGCTGGCGCCATGCAATGCGTGATTATTTTTGAATCTCACTTTGTTTCATCAAGTCCTTCCGCGTGACCTTCTTCTCTTTGATTTTCTGCTTTTCCAGCAAGCTTTCCATCAATTTTTTATCCTGAAGGTCCTCGCGCAGCCGCTCGAGTTGCTGTTTATCATTTTTGGTTTGATTCCAGGCCCGTTTGAAATCAACCTTGTTCTTTTCAGCAAACTCTTTGACCCACTCCTGAACTTCATCGTCGGAGACTTCGATGTTGTTCATTTCGATCAATTGTTTTTGGATCAAGTGCCATTTGATCGACCAGATCGCATTGGCTTTGTAGTTTTCCCGCACGGCTTGCTCGTCCAACTCTTCCGGAGAATTGTTGGAGGATTTAAAGCGCTCGATCAGGTTATCGAGATAGCTTTTCACCATACCTTCGGGCACTTCAAAGGAATTGTTTTTGATGATTTCGTCGATGAGACTGCGTTCAAGACTATCATCAAAGCGCTTTTGCACGCTGTCGGAAATGCTCTTTCTGATTTCTTCTTTGAGCGCATCGAGCGACTCATAATCGCCAAGATCTTTTGCCAAGTCATCATCGATGGTCGGCAAAATTCGGCGTTTGACTTCTTTGATCGTGACCTCGTATTGAACCTGCTCCTGCGGCTTGTCGTCGCCTTCCTGCGGCGGTGGCGTCATAAAGATCGTGCGCACATCACCCGCCTTAACACCGTTCAATTGACGGCCGAACTCATTCACTTCGCCGCTCTTCTGGCTCAAGGCGATGGTCTCGCCTTCGAACTTTTCACCGATGACGGGCACACCACTCTGGTCCACCACCTGTAAATCGGCAGTGACGAAATCTTTCTCGGTCGCAGCGTCCTCTGTCACTTCCCACAGCGCTTGCGATTCCTGAATGCGCTCAAGCTCGTGCTGAATATCTTCTTCATCGACAGCGTAGATCTGCTTTTCGAGCTTAAAATTCTCCAGTTTCTTCAGCTCAAATTCAGGCTCAACTTCCACGCTGAATTTTGCATTCAAATCGGTGCCAGGCTGATATTGCAGGTCTTCCACGCTGGCGCGGGTAACAACCTTTAAATTCTCCTGCCGGGCTGCTTTTGCGAACAGGCTTGGCAGAATATCTTCAATCGCCTCAATCTCAACCCGTTGACCATACAGGCGGCGCACCATGTTCATCGGAACTTTGCCGCGCCGAAAGCCCTCCAGCTTCAGATTTTTTTGCAGTTTTTTTAATGCTTTTTCAAATTCCGGCCGCAGCTCATCCTGCGTTGCCGTCACATCCACAATTCGACGCCAATTGGCTTCTTCAGTGATCTTAACGTCCAATGCGACTCCCTGTTTTTGACAAAATAAAACGGGCATTGTCGCCCGTTTGAATTGAGTAACGCCATTTCTTGTTGCGAAAATGCGAGAGGGGGGACTCGAACCCCCACCCCTTGCGGGACTAGATCCTAAGTCTAGCGCGTCTGCCAATTTCGCCACCCTCGCTAACGCGCGAAATATATTGAATTTCGTTTATAATGTCAATATGATTTTAGTATTGAGAAAAGGTAAGCTTTTGCAAAAAATAAAGTTAGCACATCAAAGCCCACAGCACCGTCACTAAAATTCGATCGCATGGATCAGCCGCTGCAGATCATTGGTATATTTACGGTAGGTTTTGCCTGGTGGGACCACAACGGCCAGCACGACATTTTCGCCAAACGCTTCGAAAAAGCGGAAGGCCACTTTGCGAAAATTGGTACCTTCCACAAACACTTCCTTCAGACTGTCGATACCGCCAAGCGTATTGGTCAAGCGCTGGACATCCTGAAACATAATCGACATTTCCGCCAACCGATCCGGATCGACATTGCTGCCCTTGCCAGCCTGTGCAATCGGCAATCCTTCCCGCGAAAACAGGTAGGCTGCTTCGTAATTGCCAAACTGGATGATGGTCTTCATTTGCTTTTCGATCAAAGCTTGCGGTGCTTGCTGTTTTGCCATTTCTATTATCCTTTTCGAGACGATAGCATTCGATCAAAGAGTTGCGAGCGTAGCTCAAATCGTTTGTTGCACATGCCCAATCACCTTGTTGATGATGAGCTTGAGCGTCTCGACGACGCCTGTGCCGTCGGTGGCAACCGCTTCGATGGCTGGCACCTTCAGGAAGTTGAGCTTTTTTTCCAATTCATTCCGGTTAAAAACCATCGGCAAATCGCGTTTATTGTATTGCAAAATCCAGGGAAAGGATTCCAGGGTCTTGCCTTCGCCGATCAAATTTTCTTCGAGATCAAGCAGAGAGTCGAGATTTTCGAGCATACGGTGTTTTTGTGAATCGGCCACAAAAACGACGCCGTCCACTCCGCGCAAAATGATGCGCCGACTCTGCGCGTAGTAAATTTGTCCCGGAATCGTGTACAGATTAAACTTTGGCCGCATCTCTTTGATTTTGCCGATTTCCAATTGCAAAAAATCAAAATAGAGCGTGCGTTCTTCCTTGGTTTTCAGCGCGATCAAGTCGCCGCGCACGGAAGGATCGATGCGGTTGTAAATATGTTCAAGGTTCGTGGTTTTGCCGCTCAGGCCAGGTCCGTAATAGACAATTTTGAGATTAATTTCCTTCTGCGCCCAGTTGATAAACATCCGGATCGAGACTCCTACTCTGCTTGACGTGACATCCTATAGATTAAAAGATGAGTCGAATGCATCATTCAATAGCGCACTGAACTCATCATCCAACACCTTCTCTGAAATCTGTTCATCGCTCTGTTTGGCATCTTCGAGAATTTGCTGCAATTCTTTGACAGCCTTGCTGGCATAGATGCGCACCATGCCAAGTGCCACAGATTTGGAAAAGGTAATCGAGAGCAGGAATTCGAAACCGACATTGCAGATATAAATATTGTTTTCCTCACCTTCCAAAAACAGGAATTTGAAGGCATTTTGCTCCCCGAGCATCGTAGCCATCTCACGCGTGGCAGCGTAATTGGCAGCATTCAGCGATGAGAAGCCGGACAGATTGAGATGGTCCGGATTGCCGGCATGGGTGACGGCGACGCCATTCGATTCACAAAAAAGCACCAAATCCGCGCGAGTCGACCTTTCCAGATCCTTGAGAACCCGCGTAATTTTGTTGTACGTCTCTGTGCTGAGCATAAACTGTGATTTGGGCATATTTTCCCTGACTAAATCCATAGTAACGTGCCTCCATTGGTATCAGGGTTTCTAAATTTGATTGTTTGCATTGGAATTTTTGCGCTTTCGCCAGCAGCATTATTGGCCCAGCGCTAATCGCTCTGCAAGAAAAGGCGGCAGGCCGCGATCCAGAATTTTTCTTTGCACTTTGCCGATGTCATATCTGACGCGATGTAATTCATATTGGTACGTCTCATCATCGAAAGTTGCGAACGCCGCGCGTGGATCAAGATCGCGGGGCTGGCCGACGCTGCCGACATTGACAATGTATTTGGCATCTTCCTGAAAAACGATTTTGTTCAGGCGCTGGACTTGAATCTGCTCGTTTGATGATTTGGAGATGATGACCGGCACATGCGAGTGTCCGATAAAACAGCATCGATTGTCGATATATGGAAAATTCTCGACCGCATCGTCTATCGACAAGATATATTCCCATGCAGATGGGTTGGATGGCGTTGAGTGAACAATCGTGAAGCGTTCGAATTCATGAATCAGCGGACAGGACTCCAGGAAATCGCGGGTTTCCTGGCTGATTTGGGCGGTTGTCCATTCGACGGCCTGCTTGGCATACGAGTTAAAATAAGTCACATCGACCAGCCCGATGGGAGCGTGATCATGGTTGCCTGCCAAAATGACACTGGCGCGTTCCCGCACCAATTCGATGCATTTTTCCGGATCCGGGCCATAGCCGATCACATCTCCAAGGCATAGCACATCGTCGACGTCGAGTCTGTCTATCTCCTGGTAAACGGCTTGCAAGGCTTCCAAATTGCCATGGATATCGGATATGAGGCCATACCGCATTAATTCGCTAACTCCTGATTTAACATAATGCTGTCCAATATACTATTTCAGCGAGGATTGCGCAAGCACTATTTTACATTCGTCGATGCGGTCTCGACCGTCAAAATACCAGCCAGAATGTGTGCCTGTAAAGGCCCAATCCCGCGGCGCAATCCCAATATTGTAATTGCTCATTCAAAGTAATACAATTTGTCCGAAATGACAGGTAACCTGTTCGCGCCTGCTTGCAGGCCTTCAGGTCTGTCAACTTGCCAGAGAATTTTTGTTTGGGAATAGAATCAGCAATCTATTTCGGCATCGGCGCATCCAGCCCGACAGATGCACAACAATAGCTTTACAAATATTATGCCGAAAAGGAACCAGGCCATTATGATGTCTCATCATCGACTTTTTTATCCCATTCCAATCAGCAGCATTTTGGCAATGTACAAAAAAAGCCCACCGGCCATGCTCAAACCGGTGGGCTGTGTGGTCGCGTTGTCCCGCCTGTTCAAGACAACGCGTCGTCGGCTGAGGGAGTGGATCAGCCGACTCGGGGGGCTTATGCTGTGGAGGTCACAGGCTTCTCAGTTTTGGCGATTCAATGCTGCACTTGTTCACTATTGACAGCGCTTTCTGAAATTCGTTGTACAGCTCAAGCATTTTTTGCTGCAAAAAATAGCCGCAATCGCGTGCATGTTGCAATCCCCGGTTTGGGGGAATTTTAAGCACACCTTGCGCTAAATCGCGCCAGGCGTTCCAGCATCAGCGTACCTTGAGTTGGCAAAAAGGCAGCTATCCCAATTGAAACCGCTTGCTTTTTTGCCGGGATTCGCTATGTTGTGAGTGGTCTGTAAAGGACATCCTGGTCCTGCAGATATTCGCTCGGTGAGAGTGGCCGCTTTCACCGGGCTTTTTTTTGTTTAAAACGAATTTGATGCGGCCAACCATTCAATAAGACACAACAATGCCCCGATCTGAAATCCATATTCTGTTGCACGTGTTGGTACCGCTCGCTGTTGCATGGCTGTTTTTCCCAAATAATCAGCGTACCAAGGCGTTCCTCATCCTGATGCTGGCGCTGGTCATCGACCTCGATCACTTGCTGGCTACGCCAATCTATGCACCCAACCGCTGCAGCATCGGCTTCCATCCGCTGCACACGTTGCCTGCAATGGTCGGTTATGTCATTTTGCTGGCGCCAGCCAAAACACGGCTGTTCGCTCTCGGCTTGCTCATTCATATTGGACTGGATTTGATCGACTGCGCCTGGATGCGCTGGTTGGGGTAGGATCGGAGAAAGGCTTCACCTAATTCGAGCTAATAGCATTTTGCAATAGTCATGTCCGATAATTGTTTCACTTTCCGAGTATCCGGAATGAAATCAGACCTGCCTTTGGCTCTTTGCTATTGGCTTTTGCCAAGAACCAAAGACAAACAGCCAATAGCACTGGCGGGATGCTGAAACGAACGGAAGTTTGATCAGACAAAATTTTTGAAAATCGCTATAAATCTATCTTCCGCAGCCGCAGCGAATTGCTGACCACGTTGATCGAGCTCATCGCCATGGCGGCTTCGGCGAGCGCCGGGTGCAGCAAGCCGAGCATCGCGACCGGAATCATCACCACATTATAAAAGAAGGCCCAAAACAAGTTCTGCTTGATTTTTTTGAAAGTCGCACGTGAGAGACGCACGGCCGCTACGATGCTGCTCAAATCGCCGCGCACCAGCGTGATGTCCGAAGCTTCGATGGCGATGTCGGTGCCGGTACCGATGGCGATGCCGACCTGTGCCTGCGTCAAAGCCGGCGCATCGTTGATGCCGTCGCCGACCATCGCGACTTTTTTGCCAAGCTGCTGCAAGCGGCTGATTTCGCTGGCTTTCTGTTCCGGCAACACTTCAGCAATCACCTCATCGATGCCAACCATGTCCGCCACGGCTTTGGCGGTGCGCTGATTGTCGCCGCTCAACATGACCGGCCGCAAGCCCATCGCTTTGAGCGCGGCAATCGCCTGTTTCGAATCGTCTTTCAACACATCCGCTAGCGCTACCATGCCCGCCAGTGCGCCATCGACCGCGATCAGCATCACGGTTTTGCCCTGTGATTCCAGCCCGGCGATTTCGCTCTGTGCGCTGTGGCCACCGATCTCCAACTCCGCAAACCAGCGCGGACTGCCGATGCGCACCTGTTTGCCCCCCACTGAACACGCGATGCCCTTGCCGGGGATTGCTTTAAAATCGCTGGATTCGGCCAACACGCTGCCCTGTTTTTTGGCATGAGTCACCAGCGCCTGCGCCAGCGGGTGCTCGGAATTGCGCTCGGAACTGGCCGCCAATCCGAGCAGCTCTTTTTCGGAAAAACCGTTTTGCGCGACCACGTCCGTCACTTCCGGGCGGCCTTTGGTCATGGTGCCGGTTTTGTCCAAAACAATGGTATCGATTTCCTGCAGCGCCTGAATGGCCGCGCCGTTGCGGATCAAAATGCCGTTTTCCGCGCCCATACCGGAAGCCACCATCAGCACCGTCGGTGTGGCCAGGCCGAGCGCGCACGGGCAGGCGATCACCAGCACCGCCACCGCCGCAAAAATCGCCAGCGAAGTGGCGCCGAGGGTGGGATTGACCCACGGAATGAAACCCGCCGCCCAGCTTGCGACCGAGGCAAAGGTGTCGCTGAAAATCAGCCAGCCCGCAAACGTCGCGGCGGCCAGCAGCAAAATCGCCGGCACAAAAATCGTGGTGACGCGGTCGGCAAATTCCTGAATCGGCACTTTGGTGCCCTGGCACTCTTCCACCAGCCGGATGACCTGCGCAAAAAAGGTGTCCTTGCCGATACGCTCGGCGCGCACCTGCAGCACGCCCTGTTTGTTGATGGTCGCACCGACCACCGCATCGCCCTCGCTTTTTTCGACCGGCAGCGACTCGCCGGTGGCCAGCGACTCATCGACCGCGCTGTGGCCTTTGATGACTGTGCCGTCGGTCGGGATTTTTTCGCCCGGCTTTACCAGTAAAACATCGCCTACTGCCACTTCATCGATCGGCACTTCGACCTCTTCGTCATGGCGCAGCACGCGGGCGGTTCTGGCTTCCAGCGTCAGCAATTTTTGGATTGCTTGCGACGCGCGGCCCTTCGATTTGAATTCGAGATAGCGGCCGGTGATGTGAAAACAGATGATCATCGCAGCGATGGCGGCGTAGCTGGCGACCGGCGTGAAAAAGGCGGCGATGCCGGTAAAATAGGCTGCAAATGCGCCGAGAGTAATCAGCACATCCATATTGGTGCCGCCGTGCCGCACCACGTTGAACGTGCTTTTGTGGGTATCCGCGCCGACCCAAAACACAACCGGCGTGGCCGCCAGCAAAAACAGCAGCTCCATCATCGGGATGTGCAGATTGAAAACCATGTGCGCCAGCATCACCAGCATGATCGGGCCGGTGATTGCCCAGCCGATGGTCATCAGCTTTTTGTAGTGCGCCACCCGTTTGAGCTGCTCGTCCACCAACGATTCCGGCTTTTCGGTGCGCTGCTCCGCGACATCGTAGCCCGAATTGCGCACCGCCTGTTTGAGATCATCGACTGTGGCGACCGCCGCGTCGTAGGTGACAAAGGCTTTTTCGGTGGCGAGATTGACGTTGGCATCGATCACACCATCGACCGCGCGCAGGAATTTCTCGACATTGCTGGCGCAGCCGGCGCAGTGCATGCCGGTGATGCGCAGGGTGGTTTTGGTCTGCTGCTCGCGCACATCGTAGCCGGCGGCGCGTACAGCAGCCACCAGCGTTTCGCGCGTGACCGGCTCGCCGCTGAAGCTGACGTGAGCCTTTTCCATCGACAAATTCACTACCGCATCGCTAACGCCGGGCGTTTCCTTGAGCTTGCGCTCGACCGCATTGGCGCAACCGGCGCAGTGCATGCCGCTCACCGACAGCACAGTCTTCTCTTCAGATGCGCTCTCTTTCTTCCGCGCAGCGGACATACCTTGCAATACGACCAAATTATTATTTTGCATGGTTTTGCCTTTTTTATGTGAAACGAATTCGTACAGATTGTTGCGGCGCGGAGCATCTTCAATTGTAGATGCACAAACTAACAAATCTGGCCGCGGAAGTCAAGTGGGGAGGTGGGGGGTGGAGATTGTTGATCGGCTCGTATGGCAAATCAACTTGACGAAATGATGCCAACTTTGCCAGCGCCAGTCTGCGGATTCCGGTCAATGAAAAGTTGATGTTCCGCAACGATGTCAATGACCACATTTATATTATGTATTGGGAGGTCGGGGAATTGGAAACCTCGGAGATTTTGCAGAATGATTTGATTTTCGGGGCGGGGCTGTCGATTGCGCTGAATTGATGGCGTTTTTGGTGGGCAAAATCAATGGATGCCAACAAGCAAAGTGCTCCAACGTGTCATTCAGGCGGAATCTATTCGAAACGATAGCCGATCTACATTCAAAAGTGCAGACAAAAGTCAAAATAGATTCCTACTGAATGACAGCACAAAGCATGGTTTTACGCCAGGAATGTCTCACCTTTTTCCTTGCAAACTCTCCAGCAACTGTTGCACGCGGCGGGTGTGCTTGTCGTCGGCGCCGCGGGATTTTTGCAACACGGCGAGGCTTTGCTCGAGCAGTGGTTTGGCTTCGTCGGCTCTGTTCTGCACCAGCAAACAGGCGGCTAAAATGCTTTTTGCGCGCGCCAGTTGCCAGTGCTCCGGCGGCATGCTGTCACTGTAAATCTGGTAGCCGGCGCGGATCAACGGCTCCGCTTCTGCGAGCCTGCCGCGCGCTGTCAGCACATCGCCAAGGCCGAGCTGGGTGGTCGCGACGTGCTGATTGGGGCGCGAAAATGCAGCCTGATAAATCGCCAGGCCCTGCCGGAACGTCTGCTCCGCTTCGGGCAACTTGTTTTGCTCGTGCAGCAGCGTTGCCAAAGAATTTAGGGTGTAGGCCACAAGCCAATGCCCCTCGCCACGCGTCTGTTTTTGCAACTGCACTGCCTGCCGGAACAGCGGTTCCGCCGCATCAAAATTGCCCTGCGCAGCCAGCACCCGCCCGATGTCGGTCAGGTCATCAGCGATGGCCGGATGCTGCTCGCCGAAACGCACTTTGTGGCGCTCGAGCACATCGCGGTAGAATTTTTCGGCTTCGGAATAATCGCGTTTGGTTTCCAGCAGAACCGCGAGATTGGTGAGATTGTAGGTGGTGGTGGGGTGATCGTTACCGAGCAATTTTTGCCGGATTGCGAGCGCCTGCCGCATGAACGGCTCGGCGGCTTCGTACTCGGCTTTGGCGTAGAGCGCGTTGCCGAGATTGTTGAGGCTTTCCGCCACTTCGAGATTGTCTTCGCCGAACAGTGCGCGCCGGATCGACAGGGCCTGGCGGTGCAGCGAGTCGGCCGCGTCGTAGTTGCTGCGCTCATGCATCAGCCAGCCGAGGTCGTCGAGATTTTGCGCCACGCCGGGGTGGATATTGCCGAACAGCGCACGCCGGATTTGCAGCGCCGACCGTGCCAACGAATCCGCCGTTGCGAAATTGCCTTTTTGATAATGCACCTTGCCCAAATTGGTCAGGCTCTCCGCGACTTCTTCGCTACTCTCGCCAAAAGTCGCACGCCGTATTTGCAGCGATTTTCGATAGAGTGAATCCGCTTGGTCGTATGCGCCCTGCTGGGCTTTGACCTTGCCGAGCACCCACAGCGTGCGGGCGATTTCCGCATCCGCACTTCCGCCCTGTTTTTCTCGCAGCGCCAACGATTTGTGCAGCATCGAGTTGGCGGAATCGAGCAGCGCCAAGCTCTGATAGACCGTGCCGATCACTTCCATCATGTTGGCCTGCACTTCCGGCTGCTCCGCCAGCTCGCGGTCAATGCGGGCCGCGCCGCGGTTGAGCAATTCGCGCGCCGTGATGGTCTCGCCTTTCGAGCGCCCCGGATCGGAGACTTCAAACAGGCCGCGCAGAAAATCCGCCACTTCGGTCGCTTTCGCCGCTTCCAGCCGGGCGCGGTCGCGCTCTTCCGCCAAACGCGCCGTATAAAATCCAACCAGCACGGCAATCAGCAATACCACTGATGCTATTGCTGCGACGGCAGCCTGATGGCGGCGCACAAACTTGCCGGCACGGTAGCCAAAGCTGTCAGGCCGTGCCAGCACCGGCAGGCCATCGAGATGGGCTTTGACATCATCGCGGAGCTGACCGGCCGAGCCGTATCGGCGTTCGAGCGGTTTTTGCAGCGCCATCATGCAGATGTTATCGAGATCGCCGGACAGGCGTTTTTGCAAGCGCTTGGGTTGGGTGTTGCGCACCAGGCTGATGGCTTCCGGTGTGGTCGCTGCGGTTTCGGTATCGGCTTGCGGGCGGCGCTGCATTGCTGCGGTACTGGGTTTTTGCGGATCGCGGCCATGTACGATTTTTTCAATTTCAGCAGGTGTGCGGGCAGTGAAAGAGTATGGCCGCTGACCCGCAAGCAATTCGTACAGTACGACACCAAGCGAGTAGACATCAGTGGCGGTGGTGACAGCCTCGCCGCGAACCTGCTCCGGAGAAGCATATTCCAGCGTCATGACGCGCTGACCGGCCTCGGTGAGGGTCGCGCCGGCCTGATCATCGCTGATGAGCATTTTGGCGATACCGAAATCGAGCAGTTTCACTGTGCCGTCATCGGTGACCAAAATATTGCTGGGCTTTAAATCACGGTGTACGATCAGGTTGCGATGTGCATAATCGACTGCATCACAGACAGTTTGAAACAGCCGCAGGCGAGAATCGATATCGAGCTTGTTTTGATCGCAATAGTCCGTGATCGGCAGGCCATCGACATATTCCATGGTAAAAAACGGCGTGCCCTGTTCCGACAGTCCGCCATCCAACAGCCTTGCGATATTGGGGTGCTGCAGTCGGGCCAAAATCTGGCGTTCGCTTTGAAAGCGCCGGATGATTTCGTCGGAATCCATGCCGCGCTTGATCAGCTTGAGCGCGACCTCCTGCTCGAAATCGCCTTCGGTGCGCTCGGCGAGAAAGACCGTGCCCATGCCGCCGATGCCGATTTGCTGCACCAGTTTGTAGGCACCGACTTGCGTGCCGGGTTCGTGGGCATCTTCGAGCACATCGATGGCCTGCATGGCGCCGCCATCGAGCAGACTGTGGCCTTCGCTGTCGGCATCCAACAGCGACTGCACTTCCTGCAACAGGCCGGCATCATCGCCGCAGCGCTGTTCCAAAAAGGCTTCGCGTTCGCCAGCGGGCAACGCCAGCGCGGCATCGAAAAGCTGCTGGATTTTTTGCCAGTTTAAATTTTTGTCATCCATGGCAAGCTCTGCTGTTTGACACTTTTCAGCCAACTTAATAATTAATATAAGTTGAGTCAAGCCATTTGATTAGTATAAAAATTTCACATTGATTTCATTTTCCATGATCGCTTTTGCGCCATTTTCCTGCGTTGAGAAGTGAGGGCATGTTCCAAGGCGGAATGATCTGCCCGCTCATCTGCCATCACAAAATCAGGAGGACAATGGCTTATGTTGACATCTAAAACCACCTCAAAATGGACCACGCAGTTACTGTTCGTTTTGGCGCTGTTGCCGGGAATCGCTCAGGCGCAACAGCCAGACGAGCCCGCAGCCAGCGACACGCCCCCTGTGGCGTTCGACATCGCCTTTGAAGTCGACTCCAGCGATACCGAATTACGCATGCTGGCCAAAACCGGCAACGTCGACGCAGCTGCAGCTGCCGAGTCTGCCAGCGCAACCCAGTATAAATCCGATTACTCGACCAAGCTGAGCTACTCTGTCTCACAAATTTGTGTGACCGGAGGAAAGTTTAGTGTCACCGTCTACTACACCATAAGCGGCGGCAAGCAAGTGAAGGCTTCGAGCAAATCCTGGTCCTACCTGGCCGTCGGCACAAAAGTGACCGGCAGCTTGACAGTTTATGGCGGTCCGGGCGAGTCTGTCAGTTTCAAGGTAGTGCGCCGGGCACAGGGCGGATTGTGCGACAACACCAAGACCTTGACGGCCACCGGCAAGACCAGCGGCTTGAAAGCGCCAACCAACCTGCGTTTGTCCACCAGCGGCAGCGATAAATTCGTCACACTGACGTTCAATAAAGGCACTGATATCGCCCCGAAGCACCCGAGCACCGGCAACTACCAATTCGGCTATTACATTTACCGCAACGGTGCGTTTGTCGGCAGCACTACATCTACAGCGTCCAGCAACATCAGCTATACCGCCAGCACCACACCGAACAGCAATGACGAATGGGGCGTGGCGACGCGGTTTTATGGCTACACCAACAATCCCGCTAAAACCTCCAGTACCACCAAGGGCAGCATCACAACCACAGTTTACAAGAAGCCGACCAATTTCATCGCATCGGATGACACCACTATCGGCTACGTGCGTCTGAGCTGGGGCGCGCCGTCCGATTACGCTACCCATACCAACTTGTATCGCGACAGCAAGCTGATCGCGACCTTGCCGAAAGCCACCACCGGCTATCTCGATACCGGTGCCCAGCCTGGCGTGGCCTATACCTACGAAGCTGGCGCCTACAACAGCAGTTCTCAGCTGGAGTCGGAGCGCGCCAGCGACGCCGGACGCGCCTTCCTGTTTTCCGCTGCGGACGGTTCGCAAGTCGACCGAGTGAAAATCCAATGGACCAACTTCAGCGATCCTGATTTTGCCGCCGAGGTCAAGCTCAGCCGCGACGGTGATGAGCTCGGTGTTTTTACTGCTTCGCAATCATCCTACGACGACAAGGATGCGCAGCCGGGCAAACTGCATCGTTATCAAATCACAGCCCTCGACGAAAATCGCAAACCGGTGCTGTCACATTATGACTACGGTTTTTTGCCCGCGAACGGACAGGTGCGCGGCACAGTCAAAACCCCGGGCGCGACCACCGGTGGCGGCGTGCAAGATGTGCAGGTTTCGGCCTGGCCCACCATCGACACCCTCAGCAGCGCGCTCTCCCTCGACGGCGCGGATGATTTTATGAGTGTGCGCCACACTCCGAATTTGTCGTTGAGCGGCAATATGACGATCGAGTTCTGGACCAAAATGGATGTCACCAACACCATCGGTGTGTTCGTCAACAAGCGCATCAATGGCGACAATGGCACGCTCAATTATCAAATCCAAAATGCCGCAGATGGCAGCTTTCGGTTTTACACCGGCGGCACTGGCAATCGCGCCAAATCCAGCACCGTAGCTGCGCAGGGACAGTGGTACCACGTCGCTGGTGTGCAGGATGCCGATTCGGGCAAAATTCGTCTTTTTATCAATGGCGTGCTCGAGGAAGAAGTGCCGTTGAGCGCGGCGGATTTGAGCAACGAAGGCCCGCTGTTGATCGGCCGCGATGAAGCAGCGCGCTCGGTCGACGGTGAAATTGACGAAATCCGCCTTTGGCGTATCGCCCGCAGCGACTCGGCAATCAACGCAGACATGCATCGGATTTTGAAGGGCGACGAAGCCGGTTTGGTAGCTTATTGGCCATTCAATGAAAATCGTGGCACAATGGCCGGCGACTACGCCAAGAATGGCGGCCACCACGGCGAACTGCTCGGCAATCCAGCCTGGGCAGACAACAAAGCCGGCTTGCGCTACAGCGCACGCAGCGATGATCGCGGCGAAGGTGCTTACAAAATCGAAGGCATCTATTATAACGATGAAAACGAATTCGCCATTGCGCCTTTTAAAGCTGGGCACGGCTTCGACAAGCCGGATACGCTCTATCGCTTTCTCGAAAATGTGCCGCCGGATGGCTGGATCGCCAATGCCAATTTTATTGACACCACATCTTTTTCGATCAGCGGCAAAATCAGCTTTTTCAGCGAACCAAGTTGTGGTGTCGCAGATGTACAGATTTTGATAGACGGCAAGGTCGCCGGCGTGAGCGACAGCAGTGGCAATTTTTCCGTCTCGGTGCCGCAGGCAGGCAATTACACCCTGAAACCGGCGCTCGGCAACCACACTTTCGAGCCTGCAGAACTCGCCCTTGAGGTGACCGGCAATGTCGGTGGCATCGTTTTTCTCGATCAAAAAACCGTCACCATCAGCGGCATTGTGGCTGGTGGCTGTACGAATTTTATCGGCACCGGCGAGATCACCATTCACAGCCTTGATCCAGATGGTTGTTTTCAGCGCAAAATCAGCACCGACAGCAACGGCAACTATTCGCTCACTCTGCCTGCGCAAAAATATGCCATCGAACTGACCGGCATCGCCAATGCGGATAACAGCACGATTTTGAGCTATTTCAAAAAAGACACGCTTGATCTCACGCTCGGCGATTCGAGCTTCGATTATATCTACCATTCGCCGCCGAAAATCCGCATCAACGGGCCGTATGCCGTTGGCTGCGACGATTTTGCCGGCGTGCCGATTATGCGGCAGTTCCGCACCGATACGCTCCGTATCGAAGTGTATGAAGAATACAGTTACAACGGTCAAATCGCCACCTGCCCGGTCGATAGCGGCACCATCGTGATCGATGATCGTATTGCAGATGGCGCCTCGGCGAAGACACTTGCGCTCGCGAATGGCGAAGCGAAATATGCGGTCACGCCGGGTGTGCCGAATATCCTGCTGGACAACGCAGCGCATCCATATCAAAAATGGCTGAAGGTGACGGCGAACGTCGAGCGCTACGCCGAAACCGACACGCTCTGGAGTTTGGTGACGGGTCACAAACCGCGTCCCGGCGAGCCTTTTTCGACCACTTCTCCGCAATTGCCGATCATGATTTTGCGCGATCCGCCCGGCGACCAGAGCTACAGCTATCTCGAAAAAGAAACCAGTGAGTATCTCAACGTCGGCCTGTCTTTCGGCGTCGATGCCAGCCTGACAGTGTTTTCGAACGCCAAAGTCGGCGGCGGCTTCGACATTCCGTTTGTAGGCAGTGGCGGCGCTTATGCCAAGCTCAGCAAATCGCTGGAAGTGGGCGCAAGTGTGGAAACCGAAGCCACGGTCGGCCTGGAAATCGTCAATCGCGAGCGGCTCAACACGTCGGACTCGGAGCAGATCACCGGCGCGCGCGGCGATGTGTATATCGGTGGTGCGCTCAATATCAAATATGGCATCACCGACCAACTGACTTATAGCAATTGCGGTGTGGCGCTTGACGAAAAACTGGTGTGGGGCGGCGACGGCTTTGCCACCCGCTACATGTACACCGAAAGCTACATTCGCGAGAACCTGATTCCCGAATTGCAGTACTTGGCGGACAACTCCGAAACCAGCGATAAAGCCGTGCGCTTCCTCGACGCCATCGAAGTGTGGCAGCAGGTGCTGGCGATGAATGTCAAGCTCAAACAAGATGCACCGATTGTGCGCCAGAACATCAGCTTTAGCGGCAATCTCGGCGCAGAAGAAAGCGAAACCGTCACCCAATCGCTGAGTGCCGGCATCGAATTCAATCTGTATATCGAACAGACTGTTGCGACCAGCGCTGGCGTCACCGTCGGCGACTTTAACGAGGCTGAAGCCGGCGTAAAAGTGCGCGCCAAACTGCAAGTCGGCGCCTCGCTGGATGCCGGTATTTCGACCGCCAACACCATCGGCTACTATCTCGGCGATGACGACAGCGGCGACGATTTCACCGTCAATTTAAAAGGCGATCCGGTCTATGGCACGCCCATTTTCGATCTGATCGGCGGCACCAGCAGCAATCCCTGGGAAGGTCTGCCTTCGCAGCCACGCGATGGATTGCTGTTGTTCGTCGATCCGGCACAGCAAGTCGACGTGCAGCCAGCCGATCCGGCGATATTCAAGCTGCGGCTTTTCAACACCAGCCCGACCAACGAAACACGCGAATATCTGCTGTCGCTGATCCAGGCCAGCAATCCCGGTGGCGCCAGTGTGCGCTCTGGCAATCAGTTTATCGACAAGCTGCGCTACACCATTCCGGCACAGGATTTCCAGGAAGTGACGGTCGATGTCTCGCGGCTCACTGGCCATCCTTACGAATATGACAACCTGCAAATCCGGCTGTTTGCCGAGCACGATCCGCAATTTGCTGACACGGTCTCTTTTTCGGCAAAATTTATCAAACCGTGCAGCGAGATATTGCTGGTGCAGCCTGCATCCGGCTGGAACATCAATCAGGTCAGCTCGGATAAGGTGAAATTCGTGCTGAGCGATTACGATGCAAGCGATCCGAATCTGAGCGCGCTGAAGCTTCAGTACAGCGAAGATGGCCAGAGCTGGCTCGACATCACCAGCTTTGCGCGCGCCAGCCTGCCGGCCGATACCTTGCGCTATGCGTGGGATGCTTCACAGCGCCCCAATGGCCGTTATGAGGTGCGGGCCGTCGCTATTTGCAGTCAGGGCGAAAATTACTCGATTGCCGCATCCGGTTTTATCGACCGCAGTGCCTGGGCGCTCGACCTCGACTTGACCGATGCAGCGGGGGCAGGCAACCGCGCAGGTTTGACGATAGGGCAATCATCGATGGCCAGCGACGGACTCGATCCGTTGATCGGTGAATCGGAATTGCCGCCATCGCCACCTGCGGGCGTTTTTTACGCAGGCTTCGATTTGCCGACGCAGCCGATTTCTGCTTCTTTGGCTGATTATCGCGGCAGCAGCGCACAGAATGCAACGTGGGACCTGCGCTTCCAACCTGGCGCTGGTGGCTATCCCTTGCAACTCGAATGGGATCCGGCCGCCCTGCCAGCAGGAGAGTTTTTCCTGCGCGATGCCATCACCGGCGACATCATCGATATCAACATGAAAGCGCAATCCAGCTACATGCTCGATAACAGTGCCATCACCAGCCTGCGCATCGAGTTCGTGTCTTCCTACCTGTGCCAGACCGTAGCGGTCTCTGCCGGTTGGAATATGATCTCTGTGCCACTGGAATCCAACGACATGTTCAAAAACACCATTTTCCCGCAAGCCAGTTCGCAGGCATTCTCGTTCGCGAAAGGTTATGTGGAAAATGACCTGCTGCGCAGTGGCGAAGGCTACTGGCTGAAATTCGACGCGCCGGATACCATCGAAATCTGCGGACGCCAGGCGGCGCCACTGCAAATTGAAGTGCAGGCCGGCTGGAACATGATTGGCCCATTTGACGAAGACACGCCCATTTCAGCGCTGACCACCACACCGGCAGGCATCATTACGTCGCAATTTTTCGGCTATGAAAATGGCTACGTGGTTGCGAATACGCTGCAGAGCGGCAAGGGCTACTGGGTGCAAGTTTCGCAGAACGGCTTGCTGAATGTGAACAGCAACAATACTGTGACCAAACGCACCGGCAGCACCATCGCCAACCATGTGGCGGCAAGTTCGAGCTGGGGCAAAATCATCATCACCGATGCCGCGAACAATCGTGCTGTGCTCTACGCTGTGGATGGCGACGCCGACCTGTCCGGGTTCAGTTTGCCTCCCGCCCCGCTAGGCGGCATTTTCGATGCGCGTTTTGGCAGCGACAGCTATGCGGCCAAATTGCAGGGCGATCTGCAGGAAATAAAGCTAAGCGGAGCGGTTTACCCGGTCACAGTACGCGTCGAGGGCATCGATGTGCGCATTCAGGATAATCTGACCGGCTCTTTGGTGAGCGATCATCTCGCTTCGAACAGCACGATTGAACTCACTGATGCACGCGTAACCAGCTTGTCGTTGGTTGCGGAAGCCCTGCCGGAGCAGTTTGAATTGCTGCAAAATTATCCCAATCCATTCAATCCGAATACGGTGATTCGCTTTCAATTGCCGGAAAACAGCCATGTCAAACTGACAGTCTACAATCTGCTCGGTGAAGTTGTTGCCGAGCTGGCTGATGAAGAATGGAAAGCCGGATCCCATGAAATCACATTCGATGCATCGCGCTTTGCAACGGGCGTCTATTTTTACCGCTTGCAAGCCGACGATAAATTCACAGCAATCAAAAAAATGTTGCTGACGAAATAATCGAATTTAGTAAACGGTACTCCGTGAGCAGTATTATGAAATACTGCTCACGGAAAGATGCATTTAAAAATTCAAGGAGCCAAGATGAGAAAACTCATTTTATATAGCATGTTTTTCCTGAGCACGGCAGCCTTCGCGCAACAGCCAATGCTCGATTTGCAACTAACGGTCTCAGATAATGCGGGCAATGCGCAAACGCTGCATTTCGGCCTCGATGCCGCTGCCACCAATGGCATCGACGCAAATCTCAACGAAAACGAGCTGCCACCCTTTCCGCCAGGCGGTATTTTTGAAGCGCGTTTCATCGGCGATGACATCAGCTTGTCCGAAATCGGGCTTGGCTCGTACCAGGATTATCGAACCGGCGGCCCGGGCTACAGCGGCATAATTGTTCACGAGCTCAAATACCAGGCCGGCAGCAATGGCAGCGCAATCACCATCGGTTGGAATCTGCCGGCCGGTGTGACCGGGCTGCTCGAAGACCTGCTTGGGGGCGTTGTCGTCAGCCAGGCGATGCAGGATAGCGGCACGATCACCATATCCAATCTGGCGCTCGACAAGCTTAAAATGACCGTCACCTATAACAACATCATGACGTCGGTGGATGAGGCAGGTCCTGAGCTACCGGATGGCTTCGAATTGGAACAGAATTACCCCAATCCCTTCAATCCGACAACAATGCTGAGTTACAAATTGGCCATCAGCAGCGAAGTCAATCTGTCGATTTTTAATATGGCAGGACAAATGGTGCGGACTCTTGTTGATGGCAGCAAGGCGGCAGGGGCGTACAAAGTGCGATGGGATGGACGTGATCAGCAAGGTGCTAAAGTTGCAAGCGGACTCTATCTTTATCGTTTGCGTATCGGCGAACAGATCCGGACACGCAGCATGCTGCTGACAAAGTAAACTTGCGCAACCGAGATGGAATCAGCTCATTTCCATCTCGGCTGCATTTTTTGTGGCTGGGGCTCCGCAGATGAAGCAGTGATCAGCCTAAATCTTCACGGTTTCTAAAAATTCGCCGACGATGTAATGCGATCCAGTGACCAAAACTGTGCCATCCGAGCCTGCCTGAAAGCGGGCTTGCGCGACACCCGCCGCGACAGATTCGACACAAACGGCTTGCAATCCCACAGCCCGGGCTTTTTGCATCAGATCGGCGGCTGGCAAAGCGCGATTTGAGCGCGGCGTGGCGCAAAAAAGCCGCGGCTGCACGGGCTCCAGCACGCGCAGAATCGCATCGATATCTTTGTCTTTCAAAAGCCCAATCACAATCTGGATGGGAGAACCGGAAAGCGTTTCGGACAAGTTGTCAGCCAGCGCGGTCATGCTTTCGGCGTTGTGCGCCACATCCAACAGCACCACCGGATTTTGCGCGACAATTTGCATGCGGCCTGCATAACGAACCTGCGAAAGCGCTGCCGGCAACACTGCGGCAATTTCGGCAGACGGCAAAATTTGCAGCAATGCCGCAATGGCGACTGCTGCGTTGCCGACCTGGTGGTTCCCCGACAGGCTGATGGCGGCAGTGCAGGTCTGTTGCGCAAATTCGAATTGCGCTTCGGTCCCGCCCCATTTCGAACGGCCGATTAGTGTCACCGACACATGCTCTGCTGCCTTGGCCATTGGACTACCGAGCTTCTTGCAATGCGTATGGATCACATCTTCTGCTTCCGCAGGTAGTTTACCCACGACGCAAGGCCGGTTTGCTTTAACGATACCGGCTTTTTCGCCCGCGATTTCAGCAATGGTGTTGCCGAGCTCATTGCAGTGTTCGAGGGAAATCGAGGTGATCACCGAGCACACCGGATCGATGATATTGGTGGCGTCGAGTCGTCCGCCAAGCCCTGTTTCGACAATCGCAATCTCGACCTTTTCGCGGGCAAAATACAGGAAGGCTAGTGCCGTCAATGCTTCAAAATAGGTCGCACGTTGCTCTGTCAAAACAGGTTGAATCTCACGCAACAAGGTATCGAAGGTGGCTGGCAGTATTTCTTTGCCTGCCACCCGAATGCGTTCGCAGGGTGACACCAGGTGTGGCGAGGTGTAGAGTCCCGTGCGCACTCCCGCCTGCAGCAACACAGCTTCGAGCATACGGGCTACTGATCCTTTGCCATTGCTGCCAGCCAAGTGCAAAGAGCGATAGCTATTTTGCGGATGATCCAGCGCAGCCATGATGGTGTGGATGGTATCGATGCCGAGTTTCCAGCCAAACATCCCCAGGCCATCGAGATAATTCTGTATATCCTTTGCAATCATTTCGAAGGCATCTCCTTTTCAGAGCGAAGCAGTCAATTATTGTATGAAACTGTGCAATTTTTTACCGCAACGTTGGTCATTATTTGCATACATGCACCAAAACCGCCGACATTTCAATTGCGTTGTTACGCTCTTTTCCACTTCTGATCCCTATTTTTGGGCCAATTTTGCGCTAAAATCCGACATAACAGTCAAAAAACCAATCAAATTTTTATATCATCGATTATGTTTGCATGAATTTTTCATTTTTCGTTCAATTGGCATATTCCTTGCGATTTATTTTTGTTGAAAACTCTTTTTCTTCCCCAGTTTAGGGGATTTTTTGTCATCGTCCCAATTACAATGAACTTTTTCCAACTCAAGACGTCCATTCATGAAACCCTTATCACTTGAGCAAAGTGTTCGTTTTGAGTCATAGCTTGTACATTTTTGTAACTATCGCGCTTCAATCCACATGACTTATAGCTATGTAAAATCCCGTTTGCTGATCGTTTCACTCATCATGCTTTTAGCTGGTTCGCTGCAGGCAGGTACTACCGGTAGTATTGCTGGCACGATAACGGATGCGAAAAATGGCAGCACGCTAAAGGGCGCCCTCATCAGTGTTATCGATGCTGGTGTTTATACAGTAGCGGACAAATATGGCAATTTCATTATTACCGGCTTGCAACCCGGTACCTATCAAGTACAAGCAAAATTTATCGGCTACACGACCATCACCTACAAAAAAGTGCAGGTTAAAACCGATGTCACCACCCGGCTCACCTTCGACTTGAATCCAACAATCATACAGGCTGAGCCCATTTTTATCACGGGTGTTCGCAATCCGGTCCAGGAAGAAGTGACGTCGACGGTGCACTACATCAGCAACCAGGATTTGAACGCCAAACTTCCTGCCGACAACTACCTGGATACGTTCAATTATCTTCCCGGTATTTTTTCAAATCATTTTCGCGGCAGCCGCACCAGCGATGTGTTGTATCTCGTCGATGGCATGCCCATTATCAGCGCCTTGACACGCGAATTGGCATTTGATATTCCCAATAGCGCCATTGAAGAGATCGCGGTGTACAGCGGTGGTTTTAGTGCCGAATATGGCAACGCCAATGCCGGTGTCGTCAACATCGTTCGCAAGCGTGCCCGCAACCATTTCGAATTCAGTGCAAAGTCCTATTTCGATCATTTTGACATTGGCTCGACAGGCTCGGACAATAACCGGCGTTTCCAAATCGGTGTCGGCGGACCGGTAACGATGAGTTTCGGCGGGCCGGTGCTGGAATCCAATTACTTCATCAGCCTGGATGGCAATTTCTCGGACACACCGGAAGGCGCGCCGTTGCGGAAGGCCTTTGACGAAACGGTTTTCAAAAACCTGAACGGCTCGTTTATCTACGATATCAAAGTATCGAAAAATGTCAATTTGGCATTTCAGACCACAATCTCAAATTGGCAATGGCGCCAGCAGGAAAAGAACAGTCTTGATCCTGCTGAAACGATGCCGCTTCGAAAAAACAGGCATTTAAGCAGCTCCATCGGCTTAACGCACTTTGTCAGTCCATCGGTTTTTTATCAGATCAACCTTGGCTACAATCGATTGCACGATGCCATCAACGGCGAAGTACCTGATTCTCTCGGCGCGATCATCTTTTCCAACAATCCTGTTCCAACCAATGCATTTAATTTGGATGTGATGCCGTGGGAACAACAAATTAGCGAAGACAACTACTACCTGCAGTCGAATATCTTCAAGCAATTTGGCAGATACCTTCAGTTCAAAGCCGGCTTCAGCGCCGAATATTATGATTTGTCCATGCAAGCCGAAAAGCTCGTACTGCAAACCAATCAGTTCGAAGCGGCACAGAACGGCCAGGAATATGCATACAACAGACTGGTCAACGATTTCCACAAATTTCCATTCACGCTCGCAAGCTATGCAGAGACCCGGATCAAATTGCCGTTTCTCGTCGGGCAATTCGGCATTCGGCTGGATTATCTCAATCCTAACGTCGCGGTGCCTGCCATCGACAACAGCGCTACTGATGGTACCGTGACGCATAAATCCTTCAGTACCAAGCTGACCTTTTCGCCTCGAATCGCACTTACTTTGCCGCTCACGTCTTCTGACGTTGTCTACTTCAACTACGGCAAATACGCTCAAATCCCTTCTTTTTTCCACCTGTATGCTGGTGAAAATCTCAGGCTGGAAGATGTTCCCATGTTGTCATTGGTTGGAAATCCCGACCTGCGGCCAACCGAAACAAGGCAATATGAGCTTTCTTACAGCAAAAACTTTGACAAAACAACCAATTGGAAAATCACCGGTTACTATCGGCATTATTCCGATCTGCTGGATTCAAAGGTTCTGAAAAGCGAAGCGAGTGCTGAGCCGGTTTTTCAGTTTTCCAACCGGGCGAGCAGTCGCGCGCGTGGAATCGAAATGCAAATTGCACATACGTTTTCACCCCGTTTTTCAGCGCAGGCGATCTATTCTCTTATGCATGCCACTGGTACTTCCAACACGCCAGAAGAGAATTACTATGAGCTTGTTCAAACCGGAGGCAACTTCAATGAAAGCGAGGGTTCACTCAACTGGGATCAGCGCCACAGCTTTGGCTTGATGGCATTTGCCAACATTGGGGACTTTCAGCTTAATGCTGCTTCCAGGTTTTACAGTCCGCGTGAGTGGCATACCCAAACGAGCACAGAGAAAATTGCTGAAAAACTGCCATTGCGCACGTTGCTCGATTTCAAGCTCTTCTATAGAGCCGGTTCAAAACGCATGGCATTTAAACCCTATATTGAAGTGAAAAACTTCTTCAATGTGCGCTACAACGAATATCGGGACACGATCTCGTTGTTTGGCAGCCAACCTACCATTCCTTTCCAGGAACAATTCGGACGCCGCATCCGGATCGGTTTGCAGATCAACTGATCCAGGTGACGCAGCCCCAGAGCCCGCAACACCACCGACCAATTCGATTGCATTGTATTATTTCGAGAGTGTGCTTTCTGCAAATGACGAGTATTGTCACATCAACGGACTTGCGCGGAGCCATTTATTTGTTTAAATTGGCCTAATTCAACCATTTTCAAGTAAATCAGGATGTGCATGACTTCAACAGACACAGAAGCATCAACCATTGTCATCGTCGATGATGAGCAAATGGTTTTGGCCAGTTTAAACGCCTTTTTCGCGCTCGAAACCAATTACAATATCATGGATTTCACCTCCGCGAATCAGGCGCTGCAATACATTCGTGAGCATGAAATCGACCTGGTGATATCCGACCAGATGATGCCGGAGATGGATGGGATCACATTTTTGCGAGCCGTGCGAGAATTGCAGCCTGCTGTGCCGCGCTATTTGCTGACAGGCTACGCCGACAAAGAAAACGCTATCGCCGCCATCAACCAGGTCGCTTTGGACAAATATATCGAAAAGCCATGGGATAACGAACAGTTGGCAGCCTTGGTCGATAGCGGCTTACGCAGACGCAATGCCATGAAAGCCTTGGACAGGAAAATGTTGCAGCTCAATGCAGCCTATCAGGAACTGCTCGAAATCGACCAAGGCCTTCGCAAAACCCACGCGTAGCAATCAATCTGCATTTTAACGCAGAACTCAAAAGGAACCCCGACATGTTCTGGCTATCTTTCATTTCCGATTTCTTTCGCGCTTTGCGATCCGGACAGGAGCCGGGGCAGGTTTCAGCCGGATTTAGCATCGGTTATCTTATCGGCCTGATGCCATTTTTCAGTCTGCAAACCGTGCTGTTGTTTGCTCTGCTCTTTTTGCTCAACGTCAACCTGGCTGCTGGCTTTGTTGCTATTTTTATTGCTGGCTTTGTTGCCTGGCTTCTCGATCCGCTGATTCACAGCCTGGGTTTTTGGGTGTTGGTCGAGATTCCTGCTTTGCATGGCCTGTGGGAATCACTTTACAATCTGCCAATCGCCCCGCTGACACGATTCTATAACACCGTATCCATGGGCAGCATACTGATCGGTATCATCACGGTCTGGCCGGTCTTTTGGGGCATGAAAAAGTTGGTGATCAACTATCGCGATCGCATCGAAGCGCGCATCAAAAAGTGGAAAATCGTGCAGGCAGTGAAAAGCAGCAAACTCTATGGTTGGTATGAAAAGATCCTTCGGATCAGGGAACTGACATGAGAAAAAGCGCATTGATATTTCTCACCATCATCATTGTGGTGGTGGGCGTGCTTGTTTATTTTCTGCAAGATCGCTTCATAGAGCGCGCCATTGAGCGCACAGGCGAAGCAGTGGTTGGTGCGAAAGTCGAAATAGATGGCTTTGATTTCAGCCTTTTCGACTTGAGTTGCAGCTGGCAGCGGTTACAGATCGCCAACCCAAACGATCCATGGCGCAATCTGCTCGAAACCGGCCGTGCCGCCTTTGCCATTGAAATGCGCCCGCTTTTTTGGGGCAGAATCCTGATCGATGAACTGGCGCTCGAAGAGGTGCGCAGCGGTTCGTGTCGAAGTACAGACGGTTCGCTACCGGTTGCGCCCGGCGAAGCTGCACAGCCCGGGCTGGCGGAAAAAGCGACACGGGCCGTCAATAAACGTATTACCGAACTGGCCGAACTCGATCTTTCAGCCCTGGCCAGGACCTTCAAAATCGATTCGCTCGTCGATCCACAAATGTTGAATTCTGTGCAGGGCTACCAGGAATTCACCAGTGACGCAGATTCTACTTTCGGGCATTGGCGTTCACAATTTACCGGCGACAGCTACCAAAGACAATTGCGAGACTTCGAAATTGAAATATCACAGCTCAAGCCTGATTCTGTTCAAAATGATGTGGTCGCGATGGCTGAGATGGTGAAAAAACTCGATGCTCTCTATCAACGCGTGACGCAACTCAAACAACAAATCGGCGGGCAGGGGCAGGCGATCAAAAATGATTTTCAAAGTATTCAAACGCGCTTGTCAGGGCTGCAGGATGCCGTGCAAGCAGATATCGAAATGGCCAAAAGGCGCGCCAACCTGCAAGGTCTGGAGGTGAAGGACGTTGCGTTGGCACTGTTCGGCGAGCCGGTGATCGCGAGGATCGAGCACATTCTGCACTATGTCGGTCTCGGACGCAAATACCTGCCTGCAGCCAGTGTTTTATTGACTTCCGAGGAGGAGCCGAATCCCCCGCGCTTTGAAGGTCAGGACATTTACTTTCCATTTCACTATCGCTACCCGCGCCTGCTGATCAGAAAAATCCACCTGAGCGGCATGACTGCTGCCGGCGACAGCACCCGCGGCTATGCGCTCGACGGCCAGGTGCTTGGCTTCACTACCGAACCGCCGGTTTATGGTCAACCAACAAAATTCGATGTAAAATTTTACCGGGAATCCAGCAACCAATATGCAATTCGTGGCGTGCTGGACCACGTCGATGCTGCCCGCGACTCGCTGTGGATTTCTGCAAGTCAGATTCGCCTTGGCGAACAATCGCTGCCGAGCAGCAAATATTTGCCTGCATCCTTTACTGCCCAACGCGGTTCGTTTGAGCTGTCTGGCTTCTTCGCCGGTGATGCGATTAATATCAATTTTGGCTTTCAAGCTACTCCGGTCACGTTTCGCTATGCCAGCGAAGCCAGCGGCAAAATTGAAAGTATTGTGCGCAGCGTTTTGGCCGACATCAATCGCATCGACTTGACAGCTACCTTGGCCGGACGTCAGGGTGATTACGCCTTGCGAATGGGTTCGAATATCGACAATGCGCTATCGAATGGAGTCATGAGCGTACTCGATCAAAACTTCCGTGCAGCGCAGGCTCAGCTTGAAACACGCGTGCGCGCAAGCGTGGCGCGCTATCGCAGTGAGGCGGAATCGCGCGTGCAGGCTTTCCGGCAGGGAACGCTGGCCGAAGTCGAGCAATTGCAGCAACGAGTGCAGGCTGAACTGGAAAGAATCGAGCAGTATAAAAAAGAAATAGAAAACTGCATTGAAGCGGAGAAAAAGAAAGCTGAGCAAAAAGTTGCTGATGAAAAGAAAAAGCTCGAAGAAAAAGCCAAGAAGGGTCTGGAAGGATTGCTGAAGAAAAAGAAGAACTGAACGCTAAATTTTCCCCTTTTCGGCTGGTATCCCCAATTGCAGAAAAAACCAGCACCGCTTTTGTCAAATCCGCACCGCAAATGTGCTAATTTGGCTCAAGGCCTCTGCAAAGCGCCCTCAGCGCGACTATCTTTAGCTTGGATAACAAAAACGATGAGGTCGCCCCAAACATTTCCGCTGCTAATTTTTTGCCCCCATTCTCCAGCTGTCAGAATCGGCATCTCTTCGTTTTTGTCAAACAATTTTGATTTCAATTGATCGTAAAATAATAATAGCCCGTTTGGGCGGAGGCAACTATGCAGGCAGAAACCGATTTGCAAACCATCGCCACCAAATCCACACCGGAAAGTTGGCTGTCAAAGCTAAATAGCCTGTTTGCGCCACATCCTTCGATGACTGCACTGCTGCAAAAAGCATCTGAACTGGTTGTTGGGCTGTTGGATGTGGAAGATAGCGTGATCACCTGGATGACAGAGGAGCAGGCTGCTCTTGAAGTGCGCGCCAGTTTTCGCAACAACGGCCAAAAAGGCGTTTTTGTCGACACCAACCAAACAGATTGGTCTGTGATGGAAGCAGACTCAGCCAACGGCAACTGTCAGCTCAGAGTGCATCACCCTACCAAAGACAAGCTCGCGATGCCGCTTTATATCCGCGACGAAGTGGTTGGTTATTTGTGCGTGACGAAGGGGCGCCAGCAACACGATTTCAAGCATTCCAGCATTGATGCCAATCAGTTTATTTTATTGAGCCAGTATATCGGCCACGCCGTTGAAATGCAGCAAATCCGGCAATTGCTGGCCTCGCGCTATACCGCGGCAGCCTGGAGCCGAAGTGAACAGGAAGCCAGCGCCGATCAGGACGGCATGTTCACGCGTTTGGTCGATTCGGTAAAATACCCAAACAAAGTGGCTAAAATCATCGCCAAATCGTTTTATAAAGATTTGCGCAAAGCCGGTTTTGAGCCGAAGCAGATTTTGGTGGTGGCTTCGGAAATCATCGAAAACCTGAACGAAACGTTTCGCAAAACCAAAGCTAAAACAGAAGAACAGGATAGCTGAAGCGTTACATTTCGATGAGCATCAGGACCACTATGCTTGATGCGATCATTGCCAGCATGCCCGGCAAAATGGCGCGTCGAACACTTGGCGCTCCCCCCAAAACCACAATCCCACCTTTTGCAAGTGTATTCGCAATGGCGGCAAAAATGATTGCATGGGCCGCGGTGGAAGAATCGACCGTTGCCGCACCCAGGCTCAGCTCCGCCATGGATAATGCAATGGCATCGACATCTGCGAGCCCTGCAAGGAAACTGGAGGCATATATGCCATGATTCCCACCAAATGTCTGAGCCAACTTTGAAATCAGAAGCACCAGCGTGAAAATCAGCCCGAATTTGATCGCCGGCCTGAGCTCGAATGGATTGGCGAACGCAAACTCATGCCCTTTTTCAGCGCTTTTCTGCTTGCGATATAAATAGAAACAATACAAAAAGCCAACCACGATTGGCGCTACAATCGGCAACCAAATCAACCGAATGAGCTGGCTGTTGACCGCAGCGACTTCGATTATCACTCTTGCAAACATCACGGTCCAGGCCAGAATGATCGCCAAGGCGAATGTCGGGCCAAGATTTTCTTCATCCCGGCTGCGATGTGCAAAGCTCAACGTAACAGCTGTACTGGAAGCCAGTCCACCCAAAAATCCAGTCAAGCCGATGCCGCGTCTGGCGCCGACAAATTTCATCAGGACATATCCGGCAAAGCTGATTCCGGAGATAAAAACGACCAGCAGCCAGATTTTAAACGGATTGAAAATTTTTAGCATGCCTGGCCCATAAGCTTCATTGGGCAGAACGGGTAGGACTATTGCGGTAATAACCGCAAATTTAAGCGTGGAGTAGACATCCTGACGGGTGACTTTTTGCGCAAAACGGTGCATCTCAAATTTCAGTGTGAGCAGAGCAGTAGTGACCACCCCCAGCGCAACTGCGAGGGTCAGGAAATTCCAGTACGCCAGGGCACCGATCAGCATGGTCAGCACAGCGGAGACTTCGGTGGTGAGTCCGGTTTTGCCATACTCAATATCGGCAAAATAATTGACCGCCAAAAACAAGCCAGGGATGGCGAGTATGCCGACAAAAACCCAGGCTTCGCCCAGTTGCTCACCGATCATCGCGGCTGCGCAACCAAGCAGTCCCAGCAATGCAAAAGTTCGCACACCAGTCGGTAACTCACGGTTGGGCTCATCAAAAGCGATCTCGCGCTGCATGCCGATCAAAATACCGATGAACATGGCAACGCCGAAGCGCAAAAACAGGTTGGTCTCGCTCATTTCCACTCCATTGCTATGGATCGAAAAGATACACAATTTTTTTGCGAGTCCAGCGCGATGTGTTATTAGCCGAATCGCTCGCTAAGCGTGATACAATTGGGTGCCAGCCTGATCGGTCACCAGCACTTCCACTTCAATACCCTTGCGCACACTGGCGGTGACCACGCAATAGTCCTCAAACAGTTGCAGGCATCTATCAAAACGCTGCGGCGTCTCAGTTGTCGCGTCGATGGTGATGTGGACATCGAGCTTGCCAATGCGCAGGCGGCCTTTTTCGTTGCGGGTCATGCTGCCGGTCACTTTCGTGTGCATATTTTTCACCTCAACTTTTGCTTTGCTCAAGCAGAAAAGCAGACTGGCGCTCAAACAATTTCCGACAGCAGCAGCCAGCAGGCGCGAGGCATTCGGCCCTTTGCTGCCACCGAGCGGCTCCGGTTCATCAACCAGCAATGTTGGCAAGTGTTCCCAATCAAACTGGGTGTCGAACTCGTACCCATCCCGTCGCTGCAATTCAAGCGAAAAACTGTGTTGTTCACTCACGATTGGCTCCTTTTCAATTCAATCAAGTCTGCAACAAAAGCAGCAATTTCGACATCGGAAAAACCTTTTTCCCTCGCAGCGCTTTCGAGTGTGCCCCAAATGGGCTCGCCGCAAGCCAGACATTTGATGCCTTTCGTTCGCAAATAGGCTGCCGCTCCGGGCACTTCCCGAAGCAGATCTTCAATGTAGACTTCCTTCGTCATTTCCATAGCAACATCACACTTCGTTCATTAAAACATGCTCATTATCCCCACAATGCTTTAAAATGTCAACGCCATTGCTCTCTTGCGAATTCCGTAAAGCAACGTTTTCAAATTTGTACACTTTGAAGCACTTTGGTACACCGCGCATTCCCGACAGTTGGCTGTTTTGCAGATTGGCGGGAGCTGCTCTTTCATCGCCCAGCAGGGTTGTTCCGCTTTTAAAACCGCAGGGCAGATCTGCTGATCTTTAGCGGTGCACGGCTTGATATTCCAACAAGGCATAAGCGCGAGCAACCTGCGGATTCCCTCCAGGTTCATTCCCTGTTCTTTGATCAGCCTGCGAATGCAATTGAGCCAAAACACATCATTTACGTCAAACAGGCGCTGACCGGAGCCTGTTTTTTCGGGAAGAATCAGGCCGGCTGTTTCGTACATGCGAATGGTCTCAACAGAGATATTGAGTTCGCGTGCCACCTGGCCGATTTTCATCGCCCTTTGTTCGTTGTGCTCTGATTCACCTTCCATTACAAATTCCTGCTTTCGAAATCCTGTATTTTGAAATACAGGATCAGCAATCACTGGACCAAAAACGCCACCCAAGCCTTACCACTTGATTTCAAATATGTTAGCGACTTATACCCTCCACAAAAAATGATAGATTCATTCGCAAAATTAATAATCTCGCATGAGTGATATCGCATTGTTGGGAAAAAAGCATTTGAAATTGACGCATATTATCGATATGTATTCGAGCGCACCGAGGGTGGGACTCAATCAATTTTTCCTGGCGCTTTGGCTGTCTATTAACCGCATAAATGCTATGAACACATCCGGCAAGCCGGCAAAAACGAATCGTAAAAAGCAGATTATCACAGCCGCACTGCAGATCATCAGCGAAGAAGGCACCAAAAGCCTTACCATGATGCGCATTGCACGGAAAATCGGCACCACCGACGCTGCACTGTACCGGCACTTTAAAAGCAAACATGACCTGATGCTGGCAACAATTCACAGCATCGGCCAGGATCTCAATGCCACCATCAGTCAGGCTGCCGCTACCGCCGATGCGCCGCTCGAGAAGCTTAAAAATATTTTGCAGGCCCATCTAGAATATCTCGAACAGCATCGCGGTATCCCGCGTTTGGTTTTTTCCGACGCCGTGCACCAGCAGGATCCGGTTTTGCGCAAAGCTGTTCTCGATATCACCAACGGCTATCTCAATATTGTGCGTAATGTGCTGGCCAGTGCTGTTGAGCACTCGCAGGTTAAGGGCGATATCGATACCGAGTCCACCGCCTTTGCTTTTCTCGGATTGATTCAGACGACCTGCTTTATTTGGTCGCTGAGCGAGTTCAATTTCCCTATTAGTCAACGCGCGGCAGCACTGTGGCGGGCCTTTTCCGAAAGTTTAAGTTGACCTGATTTCGAGCCTGTTTAGCAGCGAAACAGGTTGAGCTTGCGGCACAATGTTTGTAACCACTAACCTCATATCTTTTGCCAACATCCGGACTTGCGCACAACAGGCAAAAGCATGCACTGAATTTGCTTACCAGACCTTTCACTCTCATTTAAAATTAGGAAAAAACGGTTTGCCTTTCTCGAAAATGCAAAAGAAAAAGCGGCTTTGTCGAAAAGCCCTTGCAACGTTTGTTGTTTTACTTTGCCCACTGGCGATTGCATCAGCACAGGCGCCAAAGGAAGGACAGGATGTGCAATTGACGGTTAGATCTGCGATCGAAACAGCCCGCAAAAGCAGTCCCGCCCTCAACCAGATTCGCGCCCAAATTCGCGGGAAAAAAGGTCAGAAATGGATGTCGGTGGGATTACGCTCCCCGGAGCTGCTTTATTTTAAAGAGGGAATTGAAGCTGACCAGCCCGGCAGCTTCAGTGAAAAACGCCTTGCCATATCGCAATCGCTCGACTTTCCGCTGCGTTCCTATTTTCGCATCAAACAGGTCGGAAATGAACAGAGCGCCCTTGAACAGCAACTCAAAACAGAAGAATTGGCACTGGACGCTGAAGTTAAAAAATCATATACCACTCTCGCCTTCCAGCTTGAAATGATCCACCTGGCAGAACAAAAAGTCCAACTCGCGCAGCGTTTACAGGAAGCCGCAACCACGCGTTTCGAGCTCGGTGAGGCTTCGGAGCTCGATTTGATGCGAGCGGAAATCCAGCTGGCTGAAGCACAAAATGACTTGGGAACAGCCCAAAAAGATTTGCACCAGGCGCGTTACTATCTCTTCAACCTTATCGGCTTCGATCCAGAGGAACAGACCTATGCCATGCAATTTCCGGACACATTGACCTACTTTGAACTGGAAGTCGATCAGGAGATCGCCATGACGCGCCTCATGTCGATGCCGGAATACCAGCGCGCGACTCTTGACACGCGTGCAGCCGCATTTGGCGTTAAGGAAGCATGGAGCAAGATTTTGCCTGACATCAGACTGATGTATTATCAGCAGGATTTTGGTAGTGGGTATGATTATCGTGGATTTGAAGTCGGCATTTCCCTGCCTCTCTGGTTTGCCTTCGAGCATCGCGGCAGCATTCAGCAAGCTTCCGCACGGCAAAATGCCCAAAAATGGCAACAGCGCGCCGTGTTTTTATCCCTGAAACAGCAGGCGGAAAATGCCTGGCATGGTTTTGAAAACAGTCGTGAAAACATTAGACGATTTCACCAGGTCATTCGCGTACGTGCGCAAAACTTGCTCGATTTAACCCTGGAAGGTTATCAGGCAGGTGAGTTGGATCTACTGGCTTTTTTGGAAGCGCAGCGTACCTACCTGAGCAGCGAAAGCGGCTATTTCAGCGCCTTGCGCGACTACTATTTCCGCTTGATCGAGCTCGAAAAATTTATCGGTAAAGAACTGGTTTTTCAAGCTGATGAATGATATGAAGCGTTTTGCCTATTTAACTGCGGAAGCTGCCACGATTGCTTTCAAGATCATTTTGCGTTAGTCAAAAGTATTGTGTGGCAGAACAAGCAATGCTTTTTTCATCAGATGATTGATTTTTCCAGGCAAGCCTTATGGCTAAATATGACATGTTCATGGAGAATAAAATGAAAAAACTGCTCACCTCGTTTTTGTTGGTTGCGTTCATTATAGGCGGTTTGGCTGGCTGCGGCCAGGAGACTCCCGATATGCAGGAACAGGAAACCGTCGCTGCTCCGCCATCTATTTCGCAAGAAGGCAAAGATGGTGAAACACAACTCATCACCCTCACGCAAAAGCAAGCCGATGAACTGCGCATTCAAACTCAGGTTGTCAATTTGGCGACCATTTCATATTCGCTCAAAGTTCCGGGTACGGTTTTCCCGTCTCCGGAGTATATTTCAATTGTCAGCGCGCCGGTCAATGGCCGTGTGGTCGCGATTCACGCGCATGAAGGTGAGCGAGTCAGGAAAGGCGATGTGCTGGTGGAACTGGAAAGTCTCGAATTCGCGAACCTGGTTGCTGAATATCTGCAATCCAGGGCAGAAGAGGCGTATCAACTCAGTCAGTTGGAGCGCTTGCAACAGTTGGCGGAAAAGAAAATCAGCCCGCAACGTGCGTTGGAAAAGGCACAATCGGACTACACCCGCGCCAATGCCGCCACGCGTGCAGCAGAAGCCCGCTTGTTAGCCATCGGCGTCACGACCGGCCAGATCGACGAGATGTATGCGAGCAAAAGCAACATCCCGCGTCTCAAAATTGCCGCTTCCATCAACGGCAGCATCAACGAGCACCTGATCGAAATGGGACAAGCGGTAACCGCCTACGACAAAATGCTCACCATCTTGAACCTGGAGAAAGTCCTGATCAGAGGCTACGCCTCACCGGAAGATGTGCTGGTGCTGCAGCCCGGCGACTCGGTGTTCATCAGCCTGAAGGAATATCCGACGTTGGTCAAAAAAGCCACCATCACCACCATCAATCCCGCACTGGATGAAGTCAATAAATCGATTACATTGAACATCATGGCCGACACGCCGGATGGCTGGCCCAAGCCGGGACAAAATGTTCGCCTGGATATCATGGTGACCACGCCGCAGCCTGTACTGGCGGTCCCCCTTTCGGCAATCGAGTACGAACAGACCAACGCCACACTTTTTGTGAAAGTCGATGATCTGACGTTTGAAAAGCGTATGATTCAAATCAGCAAAATGACTGCTGATCAGGCCATCATTTCACAGGGTGTCAAGGCCGGAGAAAAGGTAGCCGTCAGCCAGGTTTTTAGCCTGAAGGCACTGAGCAAGCTGGAAGAATTTGCCGAATAGGCACTGACCCAAAAAACGAGTCCATTTTATGCTTTTACAATATATCATCGATTTTAGCCTGCGGCAAAAGCTCGTCGCTGTCTCTCTGGTCGGCTTGATGGCATTTGCCGGCTTCACCGCCCTGCAAAACATCCCGATCAACTCGTTGCCGGATGTCACACCGGTGCAGGTTCTGGTCATCACCAAAGCCGGGCGCTACTCTCCGTACGATGTCGAAAAACTGGTTACCTATCCAATCGAAACCGCTATGAACGGCCTGCCGGAAATCAGTGAAGTGCGGTCGATTTCGCAATTTGGCCTGTCCGCGGTAACCATCGAATTTGAAGAACAAACCGACATCTATTTCGCCCGGCAAATGGTCAGCCAGCGCTTGCAGAGCATCATGGATGAACTACCGGAAGGCGTATCGTCGCCACAGCTCGGGCCGATTTCCACCGCGCTCGGTGAAATTTACCAGTACGCCATACGCGGTGAGGGCCATTCGCTGACGGAGCTGCGCACCATTCAAGACTGGCTGGTTGCACCGCAACTCAAAACCGTACAGGGTGTTACCGAAATCAATTCGTTCGGCGGCTTTGTGAAACAGTTCGAGGTTATCGTCAAGCCAGGCCAAATGCGCGCATACAATCTGTCGCTCAAAGACATCATGGATGCGATCGCCAACAACAACAGCGTTTCCGGCGGCAATTACCTCGAACACAATCGCGAGCAGTACATCATTCGCGGCTTTGGCCAGATTCGCAGCAGCAAAGACATTGAAGAAATCATTGTGACCGAACTCAACACGCGCCCCGTTTTCATCCGCGACGTTGCTGACATTCAGATTGGCCGGCAATTGCGGCAGGGTGCAGTGACCCAGGATGGCAAAGGCGAAATCGTCACCGGCATTGTGATGATGCTGCGCGGCGGCAATGGCCGCAAGGTCATCCAGGAAATTGAGCAAAAAATCGATCAGGTCAATTTGGGATTGCCAGAAGGCGTACGCATCGAAAAATTTTATGACCAGGCTGATTTGGTGGAACGCACCACCGGAACCGTCATCACCAACCTGGTGGAAGGCGGCTTTTTTGTGATTGCGGTATTGCTTTTGTTGCTGGGTGAAATCAAAGGCGCGCTGATCGTCGCGACGGTTATTCCGTTTTCGATGCTTTTTGCTTTTATCGGGATGCGCGAGTTCGGCCTGGCAGCCAACCTGATGAGTTTGGGCGCCATCGACTTCGGCATGGTGGTGGATGGCTCGGTAGTGATGGTCGAAAACATTGTCCACAAGCTGCAGGAAAACCCATCCAAATCGAAGCTGCATGTGATGCGCGAAGCGGCGCATGAAGTGGCGCGGCCAATTTTTTACGGTGTGCTCATCATTTTAATGGTGTATGTGCCGGTCATGACCTTTGAAGGCATGGAAGGTATTCTTTATCGCCCGATGGCCATCACCGTGGCGACGGCAGTTTTCGGTTCACTGCTGCTGGCCCTGGTGTACATTCCGGCGATGTCGGCATTTGTGTTTCAGAAGGGCATTAAAATACGACGAAACTTTTTTATCGACTGGCTCAAGCCGCGCTATCAAAAATTTTTAGAAAAATACATCGACCGGAAATGGCTCATTTTGCCGATTGCGACCGCGGTTTTTGTTTTTTCACTGCTGTTGCTGCCTTTTCTCGGCACCGAATTTTTGCCGGAATTGGATGAGGGCTCGATTCTGGTCGAGCAGGTGCGGATGCCCAGCGTGACCTTGCGCGAATCGATCGAAAACGCCAACTGGCTTGCCACGCAACTCAAGAAAAGTATTCCGGAAATCAAAACCGTGGTTCCGAAAACCGGCCGTTCCGACCTTGCCAACGATTGGATGGGTGTGCATCAAACCGATGTGTGGGTGATTCTCGAAGCGCGCGATCAGTGGCGCAAAGGCATGACCAAGGAAAAAATCCAGGAGTTGATCCGGCCGTACCTTGAATCAGAGCCGGGATTGGCCTACAACTTCACCCAGCCGATTGCCATGCGCGTGGATGAGCTCACCAGCGGCGTTAAATCCGATGTGGCGGTAAAAATTTATGGCGAAGACCTCGATGTGCTCAGCCAGGTCGGTGCTGACATTTCGCGGATAGTCCAACGCCTGACAGGCACGGATAACTTCTATCTGGAACAAACAACCGGGCAGCCGTATTTGAATATCGAGATCGATCGCGATGCCGTGGCCTTTTATGGACTGAATGTCGATGATGTACAGCGCGTGATTGAAGTCGGCATCGGCGGCAAAGCCGTGAGCCAGGTTTTCGAAGGCCAGCGTCGTTTCGATATCGTAATTCGCTTTCCCGAATACACGCGCGATAATTTCGACAATATTATGGAAATTCCGGTACAACTGCCGACTGGTGGTTCGATGCCGCTAAAACGGCTGGCTCAGATTGGTGCGCAGGAAGGTCCGCGCGAAATTGCCAGAGAAAACGGCTGGCGACGTGTGATTGTCGGCGTAAACCTCACCGGCATTGACATTGGCTCCTATGTAGCCAATTTGCAGCAGGCTATCAGTCAAGAACTCTCGATTCCACCGGGCTATTTTCTTGAATACGGTGGTGCGTTCGAAAACCAGCAGCGCGCTATGCGGCATTTGCTTATTGTTGTGCCGCTATCCCTGATTATCATCCTCGGCTTGTTGTATCTGATGTTCGGGCAGATTCGTTATGCCAACCTGATTTTCATCAACTTGCCTTTTGCACTCTCCGGCGGTATCTTTTTCCTGTGGATTCGCGGCCTGTATCTGTCGGTTTCCGCAAGCATTGGTTTCGTCGCTTTATTTGGCGTAGCAGTGCTAAACGGCATCGTGTTGGTTGAACACTTGAACCAGCTGCGGCAGCGAGGCAAAACCGTGCGTGAGTCGGTGATTGAAGGCGCAGCCAATCGTTTGCGCCCTGTGCTGATGACTGCCCTGGTCGCCAGTCTCGGCTTTATCCCGATGGCCTTCAACGTCGGGCCAGGCTCGGAGGTGCAACGCCCGCTGGCGACGGTTGTGATCGGTGGCCTGATCACATCGACGCTGCTGACCTTGCTGGTGCTGCCGGTTTTGTACAATTGGCTGGAAAAAGACGAGCACATACCCGGATTTCAAAATCCGTTTGAGAAAAAGCCGGCGATTGCCTCAGGTGGCGGTATGACCACGACCGCTGTGGAATGAAAGCATTGTTGATCGAAGTTTTTTAAGACTCAACTGCCAATGCTTGAAGACACAATTACTCTTTCCTTCGCGTCTTCGAGCCTTGGTGGTTTAAAAATTTTTGATTACGCATTTCATTTCCCAATTGAGCATTTATTTGATTTTGTTTGAAGTGAAAGGAGCTCAAAATGAAGAAAATGTATTGTGCACTTCCAACAGCATTCATATTGATTCTCGCTACCGCAGTTTTTGGCCAGCGCGGATTGCAATGGCGCGGCAGCGGAGGCTGGGGACCGGGCGAGCAATATGGCAAAATGTACGATGTCAACACGGTTGAAACCATCAGCGGCGAAGTGCTGGCAGTCGAGACGTTCACTGCACGCAAAGGCATAGCCGATGGTGTGCATTTAACGCTGAAAACCGAGCAAAAAAATGTCACCGTGCATCTCGGTCCGGCATGGTTCGTCGAGCAGCAGGATACCAAAATTACTCCTAAAGATCAAATTGAAGTCACCGGTTCAAAAATCAGCTATGAAGGAAGACCGGTTTTGGTGGCTGCCCAAATCATTAAAAATGATGAAACTTTGACACTTCGCAGCGAGACCGGCTATCCGGCATGGGCTGGCTGGCGCGCGGCAAACCGTCGTGGCCCACGCGGCATGGGCAAAGGCATGGCGCGGGCAGGCAGGAACGAGTATGATCCGGCTACGGTCAAAACCATTACTGGCACCGTGCTCGAAGTTGAAAAGCATTCAGCCCAAAAAGGTAACTTCATGGGCTTCCACCTAAAATTTAAAACGGACGACGGCGAGTACAATGTCTATCTCGGCCCGGAATGGTTTATGAATTCTCAAAAGTTGAAATTTGCTGCGAATGACCAGCTTGAGGTGACAGGCTCCTTTGTGAGCAAGGATGGGCAACAAGCCATTATCGCCAGGGAGATCAAAAAAGGCACGGAAGTGCTGAACTTGCGCAATGAAATCGGCAAGCCGGTTTGGAGTGGCGGCTGCTGCAAATCGTGAACACGAAGAATGGATTAGAGATAAAGCATTGCACCCCGGCAGCATTCCCGACAGACAAATCGCTGGGCAACAACAGCTGAATGCGATCAGAGCCGGACGCATGAGACGGCAGCCTGCTGTTCTCAACAAAACCGGAGGAACGGATGGAAGACGCGTTCATCATCAATCGCCTGCAATTTGCATTCACCATCATGTTCCATTATATCTTTCCGCAATTGACCATGGGACTGGGTTTATTGATCGTGGTTTTAAAAGGTCTGGCTTTGTGGAAAGGCGATCAAAGATATAATGAAAGTGCGAAATTTTGGGCAAAAATCTTTGCGGTTAATTTTGCCATGGGGGTGGTCACCGGCATCCCTATGGAATTCCAATTCGGCACCAACTGGGCGAAGTTTTCGGTTTTTGCCGGTGGCGTCATCGGCCAAACCCTGGCAATGGAAGGCGTTTTTGCCTTTTTCCTCGAATCCAGCTTTTTAGGGCTGTTTCTTTTCGGTGAAAAGAAATTAGGCCAGGTCGGCCATTTCATTTCGGCAGTCTTTGTCTTCCTGGGTTCGTGGTTATCCGGCTACCTCATTGTTGCCACCAACGCCTGGATGCAACATCCGGTCGCGTACAGCACCGCAGCAGACGGATCAGTGCAACTTGCCAGCTTTTGGGGATTGCTGTTGAATCCGTGGGCTGGCTGGCAATATGCCCACACCATGCTTGGCTCGGTCATCACGGCCGCCTTTGTGATGTCGGCGGTCGGTGCTTACTATCTGTTGGCTAATCGAAATGAAACGCATGGTAAAATCTTTCTGCGAGTTGGCGTCATTGCCGGACTGATTGCGTCCGTTTTTTCCGCCTTTCCAACCGGCGACATTCAAGGCAAAAACGTCGCAAAACATCAACCTGTCACACTGGCAGCCATGGAGGGCTTGTTCGAGACAAAACGAGGCGCCGAATTGGTTCTCATCGGCCAGCCTGACATGGATAAGTTAAAAATTGACAATCCCCTGCATATTCCACGCATGCTCAGTTTCCTGACCTACAATCGCTGGAAGGCTGAAGTCAAGGGTCTGGATGCCTTTCCGCGCGAGAATTGGCCGGACAACATTCCACTTCTTTATTATGCCTATCACATCATGGTCGGACTCGGCACCATCTTCATCGCAATCATGGCTGCCGCCGCTTTTCTGCTTTGGCGCCGCAAGCTCTATTCGACGCGCTGGCTGTTGTGGATTTTGATGCTCGCGGTGCCATTTCCCTATATCGCCAACACAACCGGCTGGATGACTGCAGATCTCGGCCGCCAACCATGGCTTGTTTACGGGCTCATGCGCACGGTCGACGGCATCTCGCCGACCGTTTCAGCCGGAAACAGCCTGTTTACACTGATCGGTTTCATGGGAATGTACACGCTGCTGGGACTGCTGTTTTTATTTTTGGTCCTGAAAACTGTCTTTCAAGGCCCCGGTTCTGCTCATGGCGAAGCCGTAAATTAGCGTGAATGGAGATCATTTATGGAAACCTTCTGGTTCATTGCAATCGGTTTCATGCTGACCATGTACGTCATTCTCGACGGCTTCGATTTGGGTGCCGGGATTGTTCATTTGATTGCAGCAAAGTCCGACGATGAACGTCGGAGCATTTTGAATGCCATTGGACCGGTTTGGGATGGAAATGAAGTCTGGTTACTGGCAGCCGGTGGCACACTGTATTTTGCTTTTCCTTTATTATATGCATCAAGCTTTAGCGGCTTTTATCTGCCGCTGATGATGGTACTCTGGCTGCTCATGCTTCGGGCAATCGGCATCGAATTTCGTCACCACATTCATCATCCGCTTTGGAAATCGTTTTGGGATGTAGTTTTTTCAATCGCCAGCATCTTGCTGACAATATTCCTTGGAGCAGCGCTGGGTAACGTGGTGCGGGGCGTCCCGCTCAATACAGACGGCTACTTCTTCGAGCCGCTGTGGACGACTTTCACTGTAGTGCCCGAGGCGGGTATTCTGGATTGGTTCACGCTGCTCATGGGCTTGGTTGCTTTTGCAACCTTGACCGCACATGGCGCCAATTATATCGCGATGAAGACCAGCGGGAAGTTGCTGAAACGCTCACGCGCGATTTCGCGCATCGCAGCATGGGGCGTTCTTGCTACATCGTTGCTGGCATTGATTGCCGTATCAACGATTCGTCCGCAAATCTGGCATCCTTACAGCGCGCACCCCTGGGGCTTCATTTTTCCGCTGATCGGCCTGGCGGGATTGGGTGGCATGTTTTATTTCCACCAAAAAACCAGCGATACGGCTGCCTTCCTTTCATCGACCGCCTTCATCGCTGGTATGGCCGCGAGCACAGCTTTTGGCTTGTACCCCAATCTGCTGCCCGCTTCGACGAGTCCTGAGTACAGCCTGACGATTTTCAATACTGCAGCTGGCGAGTACGGTCTCAAGGTAGGTCTGGTCTGGTGGATTATTGGCATTTCGTTGACATGCCTTTACTTCGCCTATCTTTTTTATTCTTTCCGAGGCAAAATCAAATTGCCTGCGCAGGGCGAAGGATACTGAGAAACTGAACAGTTGGTGGAAAAACTGCACGCAAATTGCTTTTCTCCAACAACTTGAGATCAGGATAAAATATAAAAAGACGAAGGAGTATTAAATATGGACAAGCAAACTCTCATCAAAAATCTGAATGAAGACCTGGCTGGTGAGCTGAGCGCCATTATTCAATATCTGACCTATGCCGCAAAAGCGACTGGCCCCTACCGTCCGCAATTGGTACAATTCTTTTTGGCGGAAATCGCTGATGAGCAGATGCATGCACAATTTCTGGCAAACAAAGTCGTAGCGATGGGCGGCGAGCCAACCACCCAGCCGCGACCCGTTCCCAAAGCCGGCAACAACCGCGAAATGCTTGAGGCTGTGTTGGCGGCCGAGCGCCAGGCGACAAAAGACTACACCCAGCGCGCCAAGGAAGCTGAAGCGCTCGGCGAAAAAGGCCTGGCCGTGCAACTCGAAGATATGGTTCGTGACGAAAGCGGCCATTCCGAAGAGACCGAACGCATTCTGCGCGACTGGCCGCTGTAGGCTGATGCGACGAAAAATGCTTCGCGTATCGCCGAAACAAAATTTTTGGTAAAATTGCCGCCGATGTGCAGCGATTATGCTGCAGATACGAAAGATCATTTGCAAAATGTTTGAAAAATAGGGAAAGGAGATTCCCATGAACCGAGTGAAAGGAAAGGTGGCGATTGTGACTGGCGGTGCCCTGGGCATCGGGCAGGCAACCTGCAAGGTGCTGGCTGCGGAAGGTGCAAAAGTGGCCGTCACAGATATACTGGACAAAGAAGGACAAGCGCTGGTCGATGAAATCCGACGCATCGGGGGCACAGCGCAGTATTGGCATCTCGATGTCAGCAACGAGCAAAAAGTCCGCAAGGTTTTTGCAGAAGTTGCGGAGAAATTTGAGAAAATAGACGTCCTTGTCAACAACGCCGGTATTGCAGGCGCCAACAAAGCAACACATGATCTCTCTGAACAAGAGTGGGATCAGGTGATGAATGTCAATGTAAAAGGCGTCTTTTTCTGCACCAAAACCGCCATCCCCTATATGCAAAAAAACACCACCGGCAGCATCATCAATATTTCGTCGATCTATGGCTTAATCAGCGCGCCGGACATCCCGCCCTATCATGCATCGAAAGGCGCTGTCCGCCTGATGACCAAGACCGATGCTTTGCTGTATGCCAAGGAAAAAATTCGCGTCAATTCTGTGCACCCCGGCTATATCTGGACACCACTTGTAGAGAATCTCGGCCAAAGTGCACCGGATGGCGTGGAAGGTTTTCGTGCCCATCTCGACAGCCTGCATCCTCTCGGAAAAGTGGGCGAACCAGACGATATTGCCTATGGTATTCTCTATCTCGCTTCTGATGAATCCAAATTCGTCACCGGCAGTGAACTGGTGATCGATGGCGGCTATACAGCGCAGTAATGCGCACCGCGATAGGCTCAGCAACAGCAGCCCTGTTCGGGGTGCAACATCGAATGCAGTCTGAGCAGGGTTTTGTCGGATCAGTGGCACCCACTTTCTGGCCAACAATTTTCATACTAGACCCGGAGATATCATGGCAAATACAGTTTTTTTTCGCCGCATTTTAAGTGCAGTATTGCTTATTTCAGTCTCATCGCAACTCAATGCACAATCCACCGATTTACCGACAGCAGAGTCATCACTGTTCACTGGCTCCGGCAATTGTGCATTTTGCCATATCAGCAACGGCATCGCACTCACCGACAGCCATGGGACCGATTTGTCGATACCGACGGACTGGCGCGCGACTATGTTGGCCAATGCCGCACGTGACCCGTTTTGGCAGGCTGAGGTCGAAAGTGAAGTAAAGGTCAATCCGCAACTCAAATCAGTAATCGAAGACAAGTGTATCACTTGCCACGCACCGATGGCACGCACGCAAGCCAAATACGACAATATCGCGGATTACGGGCTTGAGCAGGCTCTCGACGACCCGCTTGGCCGTGATGGTGTGAGTTGCACAGTTTGCCATCAAGTCCAGCCCGAAAATCTGGGCCTGGACGAGAGCTATTCCGGCGGCTACATCATCAACGACTCGCGCACCATTTATGGACCTTACCAAAATGTACTGGCCGGCATGATGAAAAATATCGTCAACTACACGCCTGTGTTTGGCGCGCATATCGACAAATCCGAGCTCTGCGCAAGCTGCCATACGCTCTTCACACCGTACTTGGATAACAATGGACAGATCGCCGGAACATTTCCGGAACAGACAGCCTATTTCGAATGGCAAAACAGTGTTTTCTCCCAACAGGAACAACACTGTCAGGACTGCCATATGCAGCAAATCGATGAATCGATTGTGATCTCAAATATCCCCCCTTCGCTGTCCGGCCATGCGCCATTTGGCCGCCACACCTTTATCGGCGGCAACGCATTCATGCTGCGCATTCTGCGAGACAATGGCGAAACCATCGGTGTTACAGCGACGGCAGCGCAGTTCGACACCACAATCGCGCGGACGCAGAGTTTGCTGCAAAACAGTACCGCCAGGCTCACGCTGGTTCCCGAGGTCCAAAACGGTCAACTTCAGCTCACCATCGGCATCGAAAATCTGGCTGGCCACAAATTCCCGACTGGATTTCCGAGCCGACGGGCGTGGTTGCACGTCCTGGTGCAAAACGCTGCTGGAGAAACGCTTTTCGAATCCGGTGGATTTGACGAAAATGGACAGATCACCGGTCTGCAGGCCGATTTTGAACCGCACCATCAAACCATCACGCAGAGTTCAGAAGTACAAATTTACGAATCGGTGATGGAAGATGTCGACGGTGAGTTGACCTTTGTCTTGCTGCGCGGGGCACAATATCGCAAAGATAACCGCATTCCGCCAAAGGGCTTCATGGATACGCACGATCGCATCGCGGACATTGCCATTTTAGGGCAAGCGGCAAACGATCCCGATTTCAACCGCGATGGCGGGACCGAAGGCACAGGAAGCGATCAGGTCCACTATCTGATTGATATTGCTGGACAGTCCGGAAAGTTGATTCTGACCGCAGAGCTGCTGTACCAGAGCGTCAATCCGTCTTTTGTGGACCATTTGCTGGAATTTGAATCTCCGGCGATTACTCGATTTTCAGGTTATTTTAACGAAGCGGACAAAACGCCCGAGCTGGTTAATCGTGTTGTCACAGAAATGAATATTATAACCAGCGTTGAAAATGACGCCAACAACCGCCAACCAGCCGATTTTATGCTGGATCAGAACTATCCGAATCCGTTCAATGCTGGCACACTGCTGCGCTATTCTGTGGCTGCTGAAACGGCACGCCTGACGGTGCAGATTTTCGATATTCAGGGTCATGCCGTTCGAACGCTCGTCGACAGGCGCCACGAAATCGGTTCATACGCGGTGCGGTGGGACGGTTTGGACCGGCTTGGTAAACCGGCAGGCTCGGGCATTTATTTCGCTAAATTGTTCGCCGGCAACCATGTGATCACACGCAAGCTGTTGCTCACGCACTGATTTTGCGGAAAAAAGAGTGGCTTGGGCGTGCATATGATAAAAATTATGCACGCCTGATTTTGCCAAAGAAATGTTGGATCGGAAGGTGGCTGCGCGCAGACCAGGCGCCTTCATTGTGTCCGGCATACGGAAAGGCAAAGTGCAGCAAATGCTTGCCGTGCTGGAAACCGCGTTCCAGCAATGCGCCGGCCATACTGAAGGTGACTTCATAGTTGTCGCCGGGCCAACCACTATCGAGGTAAATTTTAAGCTGATTGCGAGGAGATTGCGGCTCGCGGCGCACACGCTCGATCAGGTCGTCCCGATAGGAGAAGGTACTGGACATACAGGCTGCATTCCCAAAAATCTCAGGGTATTGCCACGCCAGATAAAACGACACCACTCCTCCCAGTGACGATCCCATTACTGCGGTAGCGCTAGCATGTGTGAGCGTGCGAAAATGATCATCAACCCAGACTTTCAATTCATCGATCAGACTGCGGCCGAACACTTCATAACCCGGTTGGGTGTACTCAAAAAAGCGATCGCCGGCATGCACACCAACAACAATGGTGCGGTCGATCAGGTTCATGACATCCAGCATATCGAGGGTTTCATCGATGCGCCACTCCTGAGCGAGAAAGGCTTCTTCCGGAAAAAACAGATTGGCACCGTCGTGCATGTACAGAACCGGATAGCGCTTCAAGCCGTTCTCGTCATAGCCGGCTGGCAGATACATCCGAAAGCGGTGGTTGCGCTGCAAATGGGCGGACGATAACTCGATGACACCAGTCATTCGGCCCTGCTGTCCGCTGTAAAAATAAGGGTAAAAATCCTGTGAAGAATTATTGCTCATCACCAGCAATTTGTTGCTGCCCTGGGCCCATTCGAAGCGCCAGCCGTCACGAATGCAGGGCTTGAAATGCAGAAAAGGCCGGTCGTGCGAAATTTCGAACGTATGTACAGTTTTGTCTGCGGCAATATTGGCAGACTCGATATCGCGCCCCCAATCCAGCTCGGTACGCAGGACGATGGTGCCGTTTTGCAGCGGATAGATGACGCGAACGGTCGAGTGAAACATGGTCAACTCCTGTATCTGAAATCTTGCGATTGATATTGAATTTTGACATACTCGGGAGCATGCAAATAATAAAAATTCAGCAAATAACAAAGACAAAATCCCGCCGCTGTAAAAGGAGCTGGAAATGTGCCGTTTTTTGGCCTATATCGGCCGACCGATCATCCTGAATCAGTTGCTGTACGAACCGAAGAATTCGTTGGTATCGCAAAGCTTTCATGCGCTGGAACGCAAGGAACCACTGAATGGCGATGGCTTCGGCGTGGGCTTTTATGTGCCGGAAATCGATCCGATACCGGCCCTTTTTGTCGCGACCACGCCGGCCTGGAACAACCGTAATTTGCGCTACAATGCACCGAAAATACGTTCGAATTGTATTTTCGCCCATGTGCGGGCGGCCAGCATCGGCTATGTTTCCGAGACCAACTGCCATCCGTTCCATTTCGGTCGTTTTTTATTCATGCATAACGGCGAAATCGGCGGATTCGCGAAAATCAAACGCCGCTTGCGCGATCGGCTTTCGGATGAACGCTATAACTGGATTCAGGGCACGACCGACTCCGAGCATTTGTTCGCACTGTTTCTCGACAAATACCTTCAGCCATCGCGGCAAAAAAATGCCCATGGCATGGCTGAAGCCCTGGACGAAACGTACGCGGAAATTCTGGAAATGGTGGCCAGATATGCCGATAATGCCCCATCCTATTTAAATGTGGCGGTTACGGACGGCACCGCAATTGTGGCCAGCAAATGCACGCTTGGCACCAGCACCCAGGCTGCGACACTTTATCATTCCGAAGGCAGCCGGTTTTCCTGCAAAGATGGTATTTGCCGGATGGAACAGGCAGATCCGGCTGAACATTCGGTGCTGGTGGTTTCCGAGAAACTCACTGATGTCAGGGAAGATTGGCAAGAAGTCCCGTTGAACCATTTTGTTGTAGTGCAGGAAGACCTGACTGTCACTTTGCATCCTGTCAAAGCCTGTTGAGCGTATTATGGATCTGAAACACATCTCTGAGACCAAAAAAGTCACCTGGATCGGCCTGGTAATCAATCTTAGCCTTTCCGGCTTAAAATTGTTGTTCGGGCTGGTGGGAAAAAGCAATGCCCTCATCGCCGACGCGGTCCACTCACTCTCTGACCTGGTGACCGATTTTGCCGTGCTGATCGGTGTTGAATACTGGTCAAAGCCGCCGGACGATCGCCACCCGTACGGCCATCGACGTATTGAAACGCTGGTGAGCGCTGCCATCGGAATCGCTTTGCTACTGGTCGCCGTTGGCCTGGCCTATGACGCTTTACAGGAACTGAGCAATGAAGTAATGCATCAGCCGCAATGGATCGCCCTCTGCGGTGCACTGCTATCGATTTTTTTCAAGGAAGCACTTTACCGATGGACAGCGTCGACGGGCAAACGCATCAAATCACCGGCACTGATGGCCAATGCCTGGCACCACCGCACTGACGCGCTGAGCTCGATACCGGTTGCCATTGCAATCGCTGCCGCAGCCTTCGAGCCGCAATGGGCGTTTATCGATCCGATCGGCGCATTTGTGGTAACGCTTTTTATCATGCATGCTGCCTGGAAAATCATTCATCCGGCATTGCGGGAACTGATCGACGAAGGCGCATCGGAAGGCGTCAATCAGCAAATCGCCGACATAGCGACGGCGGTTCAGGGTGTGGAATCGGTACACGCCATTCGCGCCCGGCGCATGGGCACGATGCTGCACATCGACCTGCACGTCATGGTCGATCCACAAATGAGCGTGCTGCATGGCCATCAAATTTCGCACGATGTCAAAAGGGAATTACTGGAACAAGGGCCGGATGTCGCGGATGTGATCATCCACCTTGAGCCATTTAAAAGCCAGCAAAGCAATTTACAGGATTGATATTTTGACATTAAATGACCTCCGGCCATATCCGGAACGTATCTGAACATCCAAATTTCAATCAATCTCAAAAGGTTTGATCATGGATACATTAAAAGCAAAAATCGACGATTTTTTAGCGCAGAAAGTCATTGCAGTCGCTGGCGTCACCCGCAACCATCCGAACGAAGCGGCCAACGCCATTTATCGCAAACTCAAAGGAGCCGGCTATCACGTTTATGCAGTCAATCCGAATGCAAAAAGCGTAGAAGGCGATCCGTGTTATCACGATTTAGCTGCCATTCCCGAGCCGGTTGATGGCGTGGTGGTGGTAACCAGGCCCGAAACGGCCGACAAAATTGCGCGGGAATGCGTACAGGCAAAAGTGCCGCGCGCCTGGCTGCATCGTTCGTTCGGGCCCGGCAGCGTCTCTTCCGAGGCCGTGACCATCTGCGAGCAAAACAACATCACCGTCATTGCCGGCGCTTGTCCGATGATGTACTGCGAGCCGGTCGACACCGGCCACAAGTGTATCCGCTGGTTCCTGAAAGTTACGAAAAAGCTGCCAAATTAATGTGTCACTCATAATTCAGAATTCGCAGTTGGCAATGGATTCATTTAACACAGGTCATTTCTATGTCCCATCCGAAACTTCTCCTTCTCAGCAATTCGCTCAATCATGGCATGGCTTATTTGGAGCACGCAAAGCCACACTTCAAAAGCTTCCTGGGCGCGCAGATCGAGCGCGTGCTGTTCGTGCCCTATGCCGGTGTGACGTTCAGCCACGACGATTATTCTGCGAGAGTCCGTCCGGCTTTTGAAGAAGTCGGCTTCAAGCTTGATGCCATCCACGACTTTTCCAATCCGAAACAGGCAGTAGCGGAAGCCCAGGCAATCGCGGTTGGTGGCGGCAACACCTTCCAACTGCTGCATCAACTATACGAAAACGATCTGTTGGTACTGATTCGTGAGCGTGTGCAGGCAGGTATGCCGTATATAGGCTGGAGCGCCGGTTCGAATGTCGCCTGCCCGACAATCAAAACCACCAACGACATGCCAATCGTGATGCCCAAATCCTTCCAAGCGCTTGGCCTGGTGCCTTTCCAAATCAATCCGCATTATTTGGATGCGAATCCACAGGGGCATCAGGGCGAAACCCGCGAGCAACGCCTGCTGGAATTCATCGAAGTCAATCCGGATATGTATGTCGTCGGTTTGCGCGAGGGCAGCTTGTTGCGGATAGAAGGCGGCTCAATCTCGCTGTTTGGGGATAAAAGCATACGCATCTTCCACCATGGCGAACTGCCGTGTGAACTCGCACCGACCGATTCCCTGCAGTTTTTGCTCTGATTTTCATCTCCGGCAAGCAATTTGCATTTTGGTGGAGAGATGGCCGCAAGCCAGACCTTTTCTGGTGAAATAATTGAATAGCTGGCTTGTTGCGCTCAAATTTTTGCAAGTATCCACCAAATTTTGAAGGTGCCGTTATGCGAAGAAAAACTTTACTCGCCGCCGCGATCCTTTCGATGAGCTTTTTGCTGCTGCAATGCAGCCACACCACCGAACCGGAAGTCGAAATTGCTCGCGAATTGACGCCGGCGGAGAAATCACTGGTACAATCGTCCGGTGATTTCGGACTTAAATTTTTCCGGCAAATTGTCAGCACTGAAAAGGATCAAAATATCTTTGTGTCGCCGCTGAGTATATCGATGGCGCTGGGCATGACGCTGAATGGCGCGGCCGGTACCACACAGTCAGCGATGGAACAGACGCTTGAACTTAGCGGCCTCAGCCAGGGTGAAATCAATCAATCCTATCGCAGCCTGATCGACTTGTTGACAGGTCTGGATCGAAATGTGATTTTCGAAATTGCCAATTCGATCTGGTACCGGCAGGAAATGACCTTTGAGCAAGCATTCATCGAGCTCAACCAGAAATACTTCGATGCCGTCGTGCGTGCCATGGATTTCGGTGATGCAGAAGGTGCTGCCCACATCATCAATGCCTGGGTCAACGAAAAAACCCACGGCAAAATCGACAAGATTGTCGAGGCTGGCGACATCAATTGGGGTACGGTCATGTTCCTGATCAATGCCATCTATTTCAAAGGTAGCTGGCAATACCAGTTTGATCCGGCCAACACCTTCGATCAGGGTTTTGCGCTGGCGAATGGCTCGACCAAAGCGGTGCCGATGATGCATTTGAGCGGCGCGCTGCGTTATGCGGAAAACGATCTTTTCCAAAGCGTCGATCTGCTGTACGGCAGCGGCAAATACAGCATGACCGTGTTCCTGCCAAAATCCGGCACAGACATCGATGCGCTGGCGCAGCAGATGAATGCATCTAACTGGCAGAACTGGCTCGCTGCATTTGAAGAAGTCGATGTCGATTTGGCGTTGCCGAAGTTTACGCTTAAGTATGAGTTGGAGCTGAGCAAGGCCCTCACGGCACTTGGCATGGGCATCGCTTTCGATGCCGGGAATGCAGATTTCACAGGCATGCACAAGGATGGTGGCCTGTACATCGGCAAAGTCAAGCACAAAACATTTTTGGAAATCAACGAAGAGGGCACTGAAGCTGCTGCGGTGACCTCCGTAGAAATCGAACGCACCTCCGTGCCGGTCAACATTCAGATGCAAATCAACCGGCCGTTCCTTTTTGCCATTCGAGACAGTCACTCAGGTACGATCTTGTTCATCGGCAAAATCATCGACCCGGGCGCTTGATGTGAATCACGAGGCTGCAAATATTGTATTGTAGGGGCATCGCGCGCTATGTCCCTACAATAGCCAAAAACTTTACAACTCAAAATCATGCCAATCCCAACCACCAAAGTCACGCAAATTCTGGATGCCCATAAGGTTTCCTACCGTGTTTTGCCACATTGCGAGCCTGTTTTTACCGTTGCCGCAGCAGCACAGCAGCGCGGAGTGATCGCCGAAGAGATGGTCAAATCCATTTTATTGCGCGACAGGCAGCACCGCTATGTCATGGCAGGTGTGCTCGGTCATATGCGCCTCGCCCCGAAGGCGGTACGTGCACATCTACCAGATGGTTGGCAGCGACTGTCGTTCGCTACCGCTGATGAAATTCTTGCCGTCACAGGTTTTGTGCAAGGCGCAGTTGCCCCGCTTGGTTTGCCGCCAAACATCCCCGTCATTTTTGATCAGGCCATCGCACAATGCAGCAAGGTGAACATCAGCAGCGGCGATCCGATGGCCGGCATCGAGTTGGCGGCTGCCGATCTGATTCGCGTGTCGCATGCCGAAATCGCTGCAATCGCTTTGCTTTCCCGAAAGTAGGAATATCAAAATACCCTTTATTGATTATGGGAATCATCCGACCTCCGCTTTTTCTCCAACTTAGCACCCACCAAATCTAAAAACGACCTAACCTTCTATTTTTATTTGCCAGACAAATCTGCACGCCAGGCTGGTTTATCAAATAAAAATTGGTATGGAATTTGTGAATTCTTTTGCGCCAATGAAGCGAAAGCATGTTCCAAAATGAAAACCGGGCACGGTTAGATTGGAATGGTGTTTCGCTGCAGCGGCGCCGCGAAAGCAACTTTTGACTTCTCACTTTCAACATCGCGGCCCCCAATGCCTGGATTTCGGAAGTGCCACTTTCCGAAAACTCTACTATTTAAAGCAAATCACAGTCCTGTTTGCTTGCAATTACAAATAACCTTAAGGCGAGACGATTTAAAATGACTGTGAAAATGATGACTCGACTGGTGTGCGTATTGTTTTTGGCGCTTGTAACGAATAGCTACGCACAGAGCAATGCAGAATGCCTTGAATGCCATAGCGATCCGGAGCTGGCTAAAGAGCCGGACAGCACGGGCAAAACCATCTCTCTGTTTGTCGATGAAGACCTTTTCGGTGAAAGCATTCATGGCGGTTTTGAATGTATCGACTGCCATTCCGACATCGAAGACGCCATCCACGAAGACGATCTGCAAAAAGTGAACTGCGGAGATTGCCACGATGATGCGGTGGAAGCTATCGCTGCAAGTGTGCATGGAGAATTCGCAAATGGTCAGTCGCCTGACTTGCCGGGCTGCGCACGATGTCATGGCACCCACAATATCCTGCCCAAGGACGATCCCAATTCATTGGTCAGCCGCATGAATCAGCCCAATACCTGCGGACAGTGTCACGCCAATCCGGAGGTGATTGCGCGCAACAATTTTGCGATTAAAAGCGCGGTTGCCATGTATGAGAAAAGCATCCACGGTGAGTTGGCCTTGAGTGGCAGCGCCGATGCAGCAACCTGCAGCGATTGCCATGGCGGGCACAACACGCTCTATCCCCTTGACGAAAAATCATCGATTTACAAGCTCAACATCTCCAAAACCTGTGGCCAATGCCACGAGTCGGAAAAAGATGAATATTTGATGAGTGTGCACGGTACATCCTTGCTGGAAGGCGCGAAAGATTCACCGACCTGCATTGATTGCCATGGCGAGCATGACGTGCTGCGCCCGGATAACCCTGACTCTCGTACTTCGGGCTTCAATGTTGCGGTCGACGTCTGCAGTCCATGCCACGCGTCGGAACGCATGGCCGCCAAATACGGTCTGAATGCAGCGCGAGTTAAAACCTACAAGGATAGCTACCACGGCCTGGCCTCGCGCGGCGGTAAAGCTGCAGTCGCCAATTGTGGCAGCTGCCACGGTGTGCACAATATTTTGCCTTCGTCCGATCCACGTTCTCTAATCAATGCCAGCAACCTGGCCTCGACTTGCGGAACGTGCCACCCCAACGCCTCAGAGAATTTCACCCGGGGCAAAATCCATTTGGTTGAAGGCGAAAATGAAACTGTCATCATGGGTTATGTCGAAGCGTTCTACATTTCGATGATTGTTGTCATTATCGGTTTTATGATTATCCACAACGGCTTTGATTTAGCCGCTAAGATCAGACATATACGCGCGGAAAAATATCATGCAAAGTAACGAAAAATATTCTCAAGCTTATCTCCGCTGGACTGTCAATGAAAGAACTCAGCATTGGATTCTGGCCATTTCGTTCATCGTTTTGGTCTTCACCGGTTTTGCGCTGAAATACCCGGAGAGCTGGTGGTCCTGGCCATTTTTATATGCCGGTGCATTTGACCTGAGGGGTACCTTGCATCGGATTGCCGGCTCTGCTTATCTTGCTTTATCGTTCTACCATGTTTGGTACTTGCTATTTAATGAACGAGGCCGGGCAAAATTGCAAGCGCTCAAGCTGAGATTGCAGGATATCTTTGATATGAAAGACCAGATTCTCCACAATCTTGGCAAAAGCCGCACCGTACCCAAGTACGGACATTTCACCTATTGGGAAAAATTTGAGTATTGGGCACTGGTATGGGGAACTTTGATCATGGCATTCACTGGCCTGGTTTTATGGTTCGAAAACATTTCATTGCAGATTTTTCCCTTATGGTTTTTGGATGTCTCCACGGTCATTCATTTTTATGAGGCCATTTTGGCCACGCTCGCCATTCTTGTCTGGCATTTCTATTTTGTAATTTTCAATCCGACTGTTTATCCCGTCAATTTCAGCATGTTTAATGGTTACATCACCGAAGAGGAGATGCGAGAAGAGCATGCTGCTGAATTAGAAGAATTCCTGACGAAAGAGCCTGAACAGGAACCCGAACAAGAAATTTTAACGACAGAAAAGTAGCACGAACTATGCGCACATGGATGCTGAAATTGTCTGAGAAAAAAATAATCATCATACTGGTTTGTTTGCTGGCAGTTTTTTTTGCCAACCAATCTGCGTTTGCGCAGGATGACGAAGAATGCATGGAATGCCATGGTGAACGTGATTTTACCATGGAGAGGGATGGCAAGGAAATTTCTATTTTTGTCAACTGGGATCACTACCAGAATTCGATTCACGGCGAAAATGGCTGTATCTCCTGCCATGAAGACATCGAGGAAGTTCCTCACGAAGACGAGCTCGCCGATGTCGATTGCAGCGGTTGCCACGATGAAGCGGCCGAGAAATTCGACCGCAGCTTGCATGGCGATGCGCTCAAGCACGGAAAGTTCCTCGCTCCCACTTGTGCAACCTGTCATAGCAAGCACAACATTTTGCCCGCCTCAAATCCGAAGGCCAAAACCTACACCATGAACATTCCGACTCTTTGTGGCTCCTGCCATAAGGATGGAACGCAAGTCTCGCAACTCCGTAACGTTGCGGAGCGCCATGCGCTCGAAGACTACTCGCAATCCATTCATGGTGACGGCCTGTTTCGGCGTGGCTTGCTTGTAACTGCAGTGTGCACCAGTTGCCATACCTCGCATGATATCTTGCCACACGAAAATCCTGAATCGACGATTAATCGGGCAAATATCGCCAACACCTGCACCCAGTGTCACGTTGAAATTGAGCGTGTGCATTTGAAAGTCATCAAAGGTGAACTGTGGGAAAAACAGCCACACATCATCCCGAGCTGCATCGACTGTCATCAGCCGCATAAAGTCCGTCGTGTTTTTTACGAGGAGGCTTTCCCGGATAAGCAATGCCTGGCCTGCCACACCAGGCCGGATATCTTCAAAGTCGTCGATGGTGATACCATTTCCCTGCATATCGATGAAACTGGCGTACAGCATTCCGTGCACCGCAATCAAACCTGCATCCGCTGCCACACGGATGTCAACATTTCGAAAAGGCCTGTTTGTAAGGATAGCGGCAAGGTTGATTGCTCCAATTGCCATACAGATGCAGCCAAAGATTACCAACTCAGCCAGCACGGCCAGTTCCGCGAAGCAGGCAACCTGATTGCACCGTATTGTACAGACTGTCATGGCGTACATGAGATGCAATCCCGGCAGGAACCGAGCTCACCGATTTTTGCCCGTAATATTCCAGACCTCTGCGGCCGCTGCCATCGCGAAGGCCAGAAAGCAGCGGTAGCCTATAAAGGCAGTGAGCACGAGATTGTCGAAAACTACACCATGAGCATTCACGGCAAGGGATTGTTACAAAGCGGTTTGATGGTGACGGCGACCTGCATCGACTGCCACACCAGTCATCGCGAGTTGCCTGCCAGCGATGCGAATTCGACGGTGAATCCGGACAACATTGCGCAAACATGCTCGAATTGCCACCTCGGTATTTACGAGCAGTACAAAAGCAGCGTGCACAGTCCTTTGGTCACTGAAACCGACAAAAAATTGCCCGCTTGCAATGACTGCCATTTGTCGCACACCATTAAGCGCGTAGATGTTGATGATTTCCGGCAGGGCATTCTCGATCAATGCGGCAAATGTCATACTGAGGTTGCGGAAACGTATTTCGATACGTTCCACGGCAAAGTATCGAAGTTGGGTGCGGCTGAAACGGCCAAATGCTACGATTGCCACGGCGCACACAATATTCTACCTCCGACTGATCCCAACTCGACGCTCAGCCGTGCCAACATTGTTGGAACCTGCAAGAACTGTCACGAAAACTCGAATCGCAAATTTGTTGGTTACTTATCACACGCAACACATCACAATAAATCCAAATATCCTTACTTGTATTACACATTTCTGTTCATGTCGACGCTTCTGTTCAGCACGTTTGGCTTTTTTGGCCTGCACACTCTGCTTTGGGTGCCACGCGCAATGGTCGAACGCCGCAAGATACGGAAACACCTTCGGGCAAAAGCCAAATCGAACGAGCAATTGCCGATCAGCCGCAAAAAGACCTACGTGCAAAGATTTGATCCATTCTCGCGATTCCTGCACATTTTGGTCATCACCAGCTTCTTGTCGCTTGCTATCACTGGCATGACCATTAAGTTCTCCGGTGTCGGCATTTTCCAGACATTGTCGCAAGTGCTGGGCGGGTACCAGGTTACTGGATTTATCCATCGTGTGGCGGCAATCATCACTTTCCTATACTTTTTCCTGCACCTCGGCCAGATCATTTACAAAAAGCGCAAACAAAATACGCCACTGCGCGCCATGCTGACCGGCGATGACACCATGTTGCCACGCAAAAACGACCTCATCGAATTCTGGCAGACCGTCAAATGGTTCCTCGGCATTGGTCCCCGCCCCAACTATGGCCGTTGGACTTACTGGGAAAAATTCGACTATTTCGCCGTATTCTGGGGTGTCACGATCATTGGCTCCAGTGGTTTGATGCTGTGGTTTCCGGAATTGTTTACCCATATCGGCCTGCCCGGTTGGCTAATCAACGTTGCCACCATTATCCACAGCGATGAAGCTTTGCTTGCAACCGGTTTCATTTTCACTGTGCATTTTTTCAATACCCATTTCCGGCCGGACAAATTCCCGATGGACCCCGTCATTTTTACCGGCAGCGTGGAGCTGGAAGAGTTGAAGGCTGATCGGCCGCGGCAATACGCCGAACTGATGAAAAGCCGCAAGATCGGCAAAATGGTCACAGAAGCACCGCCAGCCTGGCTGGAAAAAGGCGCCAAAATTATTGGCTTCACTTTCCTGGGCATTGGCATCTCTATCATCGTAATGATTATCTATGCGATGATCTTTCTGTATCAATAGGTTTGGAAATCGGCTTCTGATTCACTATCATTATCGATAACATTTGAGCCTGTTGTCCTGCGATAGCAGGGTAATGCGCTGTAATGTATCTTTATTGTTTCAGAAGCCGATTTTTTTATACATGGCACTTTATTCATTTACGGAGGAATTTGAGCGTGAACGACAAGGCTCCCAAGAAGAATCGAAATCTTGTATCCACATTTTACAATCCCATCAGCTTGTTCGGAGCCTACATGGCTCTGCTGGCATTCGGCCTCATCCTGCTTTTGATCTTGATCGATTGGGTTTCCGGCCATAATGCACCATATTTGGGACTTTTAACCTATATCATCCTGCCGGTATTTTTGTTAGGGGGCCTGTTTTTAATTCCCATCGGTATGTGGCGTTTACATCGCAGACAAGTGATGGGCAAAAGAGTGCGGCGCATGCCCAGGCTGGACCTGAACATTCCGCGTCATAGACGCAGTTTCACTATTTTTCTCGGTGGATCGGTACTGCTGTTTTTTTTCACTGGCATCGGCACATATCGCGTCTATGAATTTTCGAACTCGGTTACTTTTTGTGGGCAAGCATGCCACAGCGTGATGGAACCGGAATTTGTTGCCTACCAAAGCAGCCCGCACGCACGGGTCAAGTGCGTTGAATGTCACGTCGGTGAAGGTGCGGAATGGTTTGTTAAATCCAAGCTTTCCGGCGCGCACCAGCTTATCGCTGTTACGCTCAACACGTACGAGCGTCCAATCCCAACGCCGATCGCCAACCTGCGCCCGGCACGCGAAACTTGCGAACGCTGCCACTGGCCGGAAAAATTTTACGGTCGCAAGCAGACCGACAAAATTCATTTTATGCAAGATGAAGAAAATACCCGCTGGCGCTACAGCCTGCTGCTGAAAATCGGTGGCAAGGCAACTGGCACCAAAAACAGCGATGGCATCCACTGGCACATCGACAACAAGGTTGAATACATCGCCAACGATGAGCGGCGCCAGGAAATCCCATGGGTGCGGGTCACCTATAAAGACGGCTCCACTAAAGTCTTCAAGCACGAGGATGCAGAAGACCTCGAAACAGCAGCTATCAACGAAGACGATATTCGCGTCATGGATTGTATCGATTGCCATAACCGGCCATCGCATATTTTCCAGCCACCACAAGTCGCAGTCAACCATGCAATCGAGCAAAAAACAATCGATGCGGGTTTACCATACGTGAAAATGGCAGCGGTCGAAGCCATTCAAAGCGCTGCCGAAGATAGCACCAAAGATGCCGCTCTGGCCACTATCGCCAACAGCATCCATGGCTACTATGACGAAGATTACCCCGAAATTGCGGAGAGTCAAAAAGAGACGATTGATCGCGCAGTCGCAGGAGTGCAGGCGATATTCACACGCAATTTCTTTCCGCGCATGAAAGCAAACTGGCAAGCCTACCCGAATAATATTGGCCATATCAATTCGCCAGGCTGCCACCGTTGCCACAATGGCCTGCATTTCGACGACGAAGGATCGGTGGTATCCAACGATTGCAATATCTGCCACTTGATTATCGAACAGGAAGGTCAGGATATCAGCGAAGAAAATATCAATGGCTTGACCTTTAAGCACCCGGAAGATATCGACGAAGAGTGGCGCACTACGGGATGCTTTGAGTGCCATGGCGCGTAGACATGTATCGGTTTCATTGTCAAAAAGGCGTGCAACACCCTGGATTGCACGCCTTTTTGCATTCAGCTCATCTGTGGCCAAATAGCCTTAGCCACATCCTCTTCCGGCTGTGAACTGTTCCAATTCGGATTCATAAAAAATCGGGAACTGGACAAACTAAATCACCTTCCATCCGTTAAATAGCGAAATTGCCAGCCGATAGGGACACATTCCGGAGCGTCTCCATGAAATGCTATCGAGCCTTGATTTGCTTGCTATTTTTAGTATCTGCCTGCAATCCCGACTTTCTCTTGCCGCAGCAATTTGGCAAAAACCATGTGCAATATACCCATTTCAAAAGCTATTATTTGCAAAGCCAGCATTTCGATATCTACTTCACGGAAAATGGCAGGACATTAGCCGAATTTGCAGCGGAGGCAGCGGAAGACGCCTACCATCAACTTCGCGACAACTTCAATTTCGAACTAACGGACCGCATCACGATCATCGTTTACAACAGCCATAATGATTTTGAGCAAACCAATGTGGTTTTGGCTCCAGGCGAAGAATCAGTTGGTGGTTTTACCGAGTTTTACAAAAACCGAATCGTGGTGCCATTTGAGGGTGAGTGGGAAAAATTCCGTCATGTAATCCACCATGAGTTGACGCACGCTGTTATGCTGCAAATGATGTACGGCTCGGGCTTTCAGGCAATCATAGCAGGACTGATGCAATTTCAATTGCCGCTATGGTTCATCGAAGGCATGGCAGAATATCAAAGCCGGGGCTGGGATATCGAAAGTGACGATTTTATGCGCGATGCTGCGCTCAATGGCTACCTGCCAGCTCTCCCCTATCTCAACGGCTTTTTTGCTTACAAAGGTGGTCAATCGGTGTTCCGCTTTATCGCACAGACCTACGGCCGGGAGCGTATTGCAGACTTGCTCAACAAAATCCGCTTCGCGCGTAACCTCGATGCCGGCTTGCTGCAATCCATTGGGCTCGATGTACAAGGCCTGAATGCTGCCTGGCATAAATATCTCAAAAAAACCTACTGGCCGGATATCGCCAGCCACAAAGAACCGGCTGAGTTTGCCAGGCAACTGACCGACCACAGGCGCGAAGGTCATTCTATCAATAACAGCCCGGCTTTTTCGCCGGATGGCAGGCGCATCGCCTATCTTTCGGACCGATCAGACTATTTTGACATTTATGTGGCAGATGTCGACGATCCGCAATCAGCGGAGCGCCTTATCGCCGGCCAGCAATCTGGTAAGCTGGAAGAATTGCACTGGCTGCGCCCCTGCATTTCATGGTCACCAAACGGTCAGCTTTTGGTCTTTGCAGCCAAGGCAGGGCAGCGCGACGTGCTGCACATTGTCGACGTTGGCAAGAAAAAAATCGTGCGCACGCTCAAATTTTCACTCGATGGCGCATTCAGCCCCAGTTGGTCGCCGGGCGGTGACGTCATCGCGTTTTGCGGCATATTGCATGGCCAGTCGGATATTTATGAGGTCGAAATCGAATCCGGCAGCTTGCGGCAGCTGACAAATGACATTTTCAGCGACATCGAGCCCAGCTATTCACCAGATGGATCGCGGCTTGCTTTTGTCAGTGACCGTGGCGATCACTTGAACACAGAAAGGCTGCCGGACGACTTTGCGATCCATCATTACGACTATCACAACTACGACGTCTATATTTTGCAAACCGGTGCCAGGAACGACCTGCCAATCAGCCGGATAACCGACACGCCATTTTGGGAGAAGTCACCGGTCTTTTCGCCTGATGGTCAGAAGCTCGCATTTGCCAGCGATCGCAGCGGTATCTTCAACATTTATGTTCAAAAGCCGGGTGACAGTTCGGCAATCGCAACAACCAATCTTGTTAGCAGCGCCGGACATCTCTCATGGTCTCGTGCCGGCGACAAGCTGGCCTTTGCTGCTTTTAGCAATGCCGGCTACGATCTGTTTGTCCTCGACCAATTTAGCCATCGCGATATCGACCAGCTTGTTCCGAAGACCAGCCAGTTCATCTCCAGTCTAAAAATCCGCCGAAGCGAAAATACCATTCGTTCCGATTGGATCAATGTTCGCGAAGATCGCATGGAGGGCCGGTTTGGAAGGTATTTTCTGCGGGCACATTTAGGAGACGAGTACCGTGATCCCGAAACGGAAAGCTGGGCCTTTCTCGAAAACAAAAAAATCAAAGACGACAACGGCGATTTCAAAATCAATCAATACAAGCCCCGCTTCTCGCCGGACTTTGCTTTTGGCACGGCTGTCTATAGCCAGCTTTGGGGTGTTCAGGGTGCTGGACAAATCGCGCTTTCCGACGTCTTTGGCAATCATCGTCTGCTCTTTTTTACCAACTTGTACTATGACTTTGGGAGTTCAGATTACCTGTTGAATTACCTCTACCTGCCGCGTCGCATCGATCTTGGTATTGGGGCATTTCATCAGGCGTTTTTCTTTAATTCGCGCAATGAAGGCTTAATGCGCGACCGCTACTTTGGACTCAACACCTATGGAGCATACCCGTTCGACCGCTTCAAGCGGCTGGAAGCGAGCCTGGCCTGGCTCGGCATCAATCGCGAGTACCTCGAAAATGACGCGGCATCACGGAAAATCAGAGTTCTGCTGGCCAGTGCCGCTTACGTACGCGATACATCTGCCTGGGGCTGGACAGGCCCGGTACATGGCGAACGCAGCGAATTTCGTGTCAATTTCAGTCCGCGACTCCATAAAGATGAGGGTATCGAATTTTTGACTTTGCGCGGCGACTATCGCAAATATTTCAAGATCGGGCAGAAATATTCTTTAGCTGTGAGGGTAGCCGGCGGCGCCAGTGCGGGCAAAAATCCGCAGCGCTTTTATCTTGGCGGTGTTGACAACTGGCTTAATCAGGATTACAGCCACCCGCTGCGCATCGATAATCCTGAAGCGATTTATTTCAGTTCATTCGAACTCCCGCTGCGCGGTACCAGCTTTTTCGAAAGCTCGGGCAACCGCTTTGTGCTTACAAACCTGGAGTTCCGCTTCCCACTCATCCGGCGCTTTGAGCTAGGCTGGCCAGTGCGAATCACGGCAAACAACATTCGTGGCGTCTTCTTTACTGACCTCGGCGCTGGCTGGGATCGCACACGCGGCAAAGAGCGTTTCCAGCCATTCCGTTCGCTCGGCGGCAACCACTTTATGCTCAATGATCTCAAGATGGGCTACGGTTTAGGCGCGCACATTAACTTCGGATTTTTGCTTTTGAGGATAGATATTGCGTGGAGCACGGACTGGCGGCGTACAGCCAGCACACCGCGCTACTATTTTTCGCTGGGATCAGAGTTTTAATCCACAAATTCCATTCGCATTTTTTCCAACCAGTTTGTATTTTGCTAAACTGTGCAATCATACAATTTCTGCGCATTTTACCGCAGATAATAAACATGCAATTCCCTTTGTGAGTCCGCACTAAAAGACTTTGTAAGGTATTGTAAAACAATCGGAAAGGAAATCAATGCGCAAAAGACCAGCTTTGCTGCTCATTCTGCTCAGCATCCTGACACTTGCAGCTCACCAGGAAATCCAAACCACGGATTTTACGAAAGTATTTGGTCTGCCTCCATTTGTGTTTCGTGCCTTGCAATTCCCATCTGGTGAACAGACGGAAGCCTTGGTACAAGTCAAAATCGGTTTGGTGAACGATATTTTGCAATTTGTCAAACGTGATGATGGCACATTTGAAGCAAGCTACGAATTGACTTTGGATTTGCTCGATAGCAGCGGGACAATCATTTCCGAAAAAGCGCTCACAAACCGCGTCTCTGTAAATGATTTTGAGGCATCGAATAGCCGGCGTTCGCACATTGTGCACGCATTTGACTTTTTCGCACCCGCTGGCCCACACAGCTTCCACCTCGAAATCATCGATTCGGAAACCCGCAAACGGCTGCTGTATAACGAGAAGCTCGATATCAAAAGTTTCCGCGATGATCATCAGCAGTTCAGCTCCATTGTCTTTTTAAATCAAGGAGCTGATGATGAGAAGCTGCGTTATAATTTAACGGAAACCTATGTAAATGAAGACGAGCAGATCGCCGTATTATTCGCGCTCTCGGGTGTGAAGGCCGGCCAGCCACTGGAACTCAGGTATGTCTTGAAAGAATGGGATGACAGCATTGTTCAGTCTTGGCAGGAGACCATTACTCCTGAAATTGGCATGCTGCAATTGACGCGAAACATTACCGAGCACGTTCCTTATGCCGGCAATTACACATTGGAAGTCAGTTGTCAGGCTGAGCCAAAGGCTGTGGAAATAGCCGGTCGTTTTTCGGTCAAATTTCAACCGGGGCAAGGCAATGGCGCCAGCGAAGCTCCGAGCGCAGACAAAACCTATCTGGCGCTAAAGTACTTGTGCTCCGATGATGAATATCAGCAGATCATCAATTCGACTGGAGATTCACAAGAAACACATATCGCCGCTTTTTGGGAGCCGCGTGATCCGACACCGAATACAGCCGCAAATGAACTGCGGGATGAATTTGACCGCAGGACACAGTTTGCCAACCGGCATTTTTCGATCATTCAGTTAAAAATGCAGGGTTGGGAAACCGACCGTGGCAAAATTTATATTTTAAACGGGCCACCAACCTGGGTTCGTTCGCAAAGCAATGAGTTCGGTCGCCCGCCGATCGAAATTTGGTATTACAAAAGCCTGGATATCCGGTATGTTTTCCGCGATAAAAAGGGCGATGGCAACTACAAACTGATACATCAAGAGTAAGGAAGCAATGGAAACAATTATGCGAGGCCTGTCCGCCGGCTTTGTAGTCGGTGTGATTTGCGTCATTTACGTGGTTTTTCGGATATCAAAAGTGCATGAGCAACTCGAAGCCGAAGGCGTTGATCTGTATAAAGATGAAAAAAAGAGCACTTCGTGGATGATTATGGCCATTTTCAGCAGCGGCTCAATAGTTTGGGCATTTGTCGGTGCCGCCATTTACCGAATGGTGCAAAATCATTTTTATTTTGTCTTTTTCTCGATCTGCACCGGTTTTATTCTTTCAGTCATTATCTACTTTAGAAAAGACACACCTTTCAAAGGCGATAAAATTGTGCTGACACTGATAATGACCATCGGCATCGGATTGCTGATTCCATACTTGCTGCCATAAAAAAGGGGCAAGCTTTGCCAAACTTGCCCCTAAGCGACACGTAACCGTTTCCGGTTTGGTGGAGGAAGAGATTTTTGTCCGAACCGTCGTTGCAGCCCGAGAGTTTGCTGACAGCACAAGAATAAAAATTGCGCACCCACTCATCATCAGCCTTGGCTGCATTCGCTGTTCCGGTTAAATTGAATCGCCAGCACTTTTGTCATGGATGCGAATACGATAGCGCGCATCACCGTCCTTTGCCCGATCCCGCAACATCATCATATTGTCCTGCAAATCCATAATTCGCTCGTGTGAGCCAGGTGGCATGATGCGAATGTGATTTCCGTCTTTCTCGAAAAAATTCCATTCAAAATCCTTGTCGTCTGGCATTCTGAATCCCCAGGCTGAATTGCCCTGTTCATCGAGTGTGACTGCGACTTTATTGTTTTTGCCCTGTCGCACAAAGTCGAGGTTCACTTCTTCACCGTCTTCGTAATACGATAAAATATCGGTCAATTCTTCATAATCACGTACTTTTTCGCCGTCGATTTTCAAAATGACATCACCAGCCTTGAGTCCGGCTTTTTCGGCAGGCGAATCCTTTTCCACCTGCAATACCAGAACACCATGAGGACTATCGACCTTGAAATAAGGCGCCAGATCTTCGTTCAGTTCGGCTACACGCACGCCAAGCATGGGGCGGTTTCTCAATGTAAATACATTGTCGCCTTTGCCGAATGAGTACACGTTGGCACTTCGAGGCTTCATTCGAGCGACCGTGAGCGTGACTGTTTTTTCTTCACCTTCACGAAAAATCTTCACTTCTACATCAGTATTCGGCTCGGTATTGCGAACCAGGCTGCTCAGGCGTTTGACACGCTCGACCTTTTCGCCGTTGAATTCCAGCAGCACGTCTTCCTGGCGCAAGCCGGCCTCATCGGCAGGGCTATCCGCAACCACATCGTTGATGAGCAAGCCAGTTCTGCTGCCAAGTTGCATCGCATCACGCAGCGAAGGCGTCAGTTCCTGTACGCTCACACCAATCCAGCCGCGTTTAATCACAGGCTTGCCTTCTGCTGCAGTCCCGGCCGTTGCCAGGTACAACAATATGGCGCCTGCTAATAAGGTCGCTTTGCCCCAATGCTTTGGTAACCACATCGCTCTCATCGGATTCTCCTCGTTTCTCTGAATATTTTTTAAAATTGGTTTTGTCCGGACGTTCATAACTGGTGACTGATTTGCCCCAAAAAAAGTTTTAGCGCCAAAAGTGCCTTAACATTTTTTAACACTTGAAGCGCAGGCTCACCAAACGACGATTTACGTGGAAGCTGATAATTCTTGTGGTTGGAAAAGAGAGTGGAAACATGGAGCGGTTTATTTTTTTAGTTGAGCCGCATGCGGCAATTTTTGTACTGCTTCTTCATATTCTTGCAGAATTCTTTCTACGATGTCCTGCATTGGAGCAACCTCATCGATCAGGCCCGCAACCTGGCCGGCACCCCATAATTCTTTCCAGGTCGGCTTTTTGATAGCTTCGGACAACACGCCTATACTGCGCAGCGACCGCAAACCGAACAGTAACTGGCGCAGTTTGCGGCTGCGAAACAGTTTTTTTTCGATCCACGAAATATCCGTGCCTTTCCTTTGCACATACGGCGTATTGATAACGTTCGCAGCCACGCCATCGAGTTTGTAAGTGGTGACGATGTCCTGTGGCCTTGCATGGATAATGGCGGATTTATAATTTTCCGATATCGGGCATTCTTCGCTGGCCAAAAATCGCGTCCCCATATATACTCCGGATGCGCCGAGTGCCATCGCAGCCAGCATACCTTCGCCAGTCGCAATGTTGCCGGCCGCCAGCACGGGCAATGAAAATTGCTTGCGTAAATACGGAATCCATACCATCGAAGAAATGAAACCGCCATGCCCGCCTGCCCCGCCAGAAACAGCGATCAGGCCGTCCGCGCCGGCATCGACGGCTTTTTGGGCATGCTCATGGCGAATCACATCACAATAGACTTTTGTGCCGGACTGATGCGCATTTTCGATCAATTCGGTGGGATTCCCTAAAGATGCGATGATCATCGGCACCTTTTCATCAAGGCACATCTCCATCTGCTTTTTGTAATAAATATTGGTGCGATTGGCGATCAGGTTGACCGCAAAAGGCTTGTCAGTGCGGCGCTTGATCTCCTGCAGCCACTCACGCAACTTTTCGACCGGGCGCACATTCAACGCCGGAAAGCTGCCAAGCGCGCCAGACTCGCTGCCAGCGACCACCATGTCAATATTGCTGATTAAAAAAAGCGGCGCCACCACAATTGGCAAATCGCAGCCAATATCTCGCGTAAAAGCTGTGTCAAATTGCATTTACTTACTCAGCTTGCGGTTGATTAGACTCGTTGAGGATGAATGATTTTCAATGGGCCCGTCCAATTTGTTGCCATATTCGTCCGTCTCCAAGAGATCGACAATCGGCACAAATTTGTCATACACCAGCTGCCAGGATTGTTGTGCAAGATGCTTTCGGTTTTTGCCGCGAACGTTCACCTCGCTGAAGCGAATCGTGGCTTCGACACGGGACAGCTTTAGAAAATCCAGAAAGTGAGGTGCGAAGGTCACTGCGCCCCACCAGCACACCGACAGATAGGCAGGACGGTCGTTTCCGTTGGTGCTGTAGTGTATACTGGCGCAGGAGACCGGAAACTCATGTTTGGCGGGATATTGATAGAGCGATGGCTTGAAATCCAACAGGACATTACCACTCGAGCTGGTCGCTTCAGGGAAAACGATCACACTGTCATGATTCTGAATGGCCTTCTCAATCAGGGCATTCACACGCAGAATATCTTTGTTGTTTTCGCGGTTAATAAATATGGTGTCTGCAACTTTGATAAGTTTGTTGAAAACCGGCCACTCTTCCAAATCGCCTTTTGCCACAAAAATGGCTTTTACTCTGGTAAACAGCAAAATGATATCGACGTAGCTGACGTGATTGCAAACCAAAAACATTGGCGATTGCGGGATGGGGCCAATCACACGAACTCGCATATTGACGATATATGCGATGCCGGATGCCCACCATTTGACCCACGTGCTGCGCCAGTTCCTGCGAGGGTGTGGCCAAAATCGCAGCAGTGCCTTGCCGACGAGAATGATGGTGTACATCACAGCAGTCCATACGGTGATGGCGATGAGGCGATAGACCAATCGGAATATTTGCATACTTGAAAGAAACTCAATCAATCCTGATTTTTCGAGCCAATTTTTTCGTTTAACTCCAGGTCAGCTGACATCATCGAGGAAAATGGAGATGAAATCGCGGTGCTGCTGGCGATTAACTGATGATACTGTCGCTGCAAGCGGAAAGTTCGCACGCCCCACATCACAGACAAGCAAAATACCAGGCTGCGCAGCGTCCACAGCACAGAGGTTGGCCAGGGTGATGCAATCAACTCAGCAATCAAGGGCGCATTAAACCAATAGTACAGATTGAACGCCAAAATAGTGAACAGCATCGTCCGATATCCAGCGTTCCATCGGGTAAGTGCCGAAAGCAACCAACACAGCACGGCGCTTACTGCCATACAAATTCCAAAATAGCCGTAGACTTCCAATACAGCAAGCTCGACCGGTTCGCTTATCGTATAGTAGCCGGCAATCAATCCAGGGAAAAGCGCGGCGAAGGCACTCAACGCTGAATCTGAATTGCGATTGCCGCGAAATTGTTCCTCGAGAAAAGCTATTGGCGGATTGCGATCGTAACAATTAGTGGTACACACCCGGCATGGTTCACAATGTGCGTTCAGGGCGCGTACAAATGGCGTTTGTCCGTAAAGCCGCTCGACCGGAAGTACAGGACAAAAGCTGGTGCACCAACCGCTTTTGCCTTTGAATAGGCACCCCATTACAAAAGCTACTGCCAGAACACCTACAAAACAAATTGCAAGTGCTGCCGCATCGCTGTTCAGCACCAATTTGCGCAATGGAATGATCAGGGATAGCAAGCCAGCACTGATCCAAAGGCTGTGCCGTCTCAACGTACCCGGCACTTTTCGCAGCATGCTGATGCCGAGGTGGGATGGTAACTGGTTTATCGTAGCGATTGGACAAATATTGCGCCACACGCCCGGCGCAGTGAACAACAACAGAGGCAGGAATGGAATAATAACTTGCCAAAAGAGCTTGAGCCCGGCTTCGGGGCGAGAGCCCAAAAGAAAGCACAATCCAACAAGCATAGCGATCGATGCCAGTTGCACCGCGCGCCACATGGCGATTGGCAGGCGTCGTGGCAGCTTGCGATGGTTTGGAAAAGCAGTTCTAAAAGCTTGTCTTTGTTTCATGCATTTTTGGGGATCTGACTTCGAATCATGCGAGAATAAAAGATATGCCAAAATGCATGAAAGTGGCAGGAAAGTCAAGAAAAATCAAGCGGGCAGGCTTGCACTCAATCCGCGGGCGTTACCGGACGGTTCCCCAACGATTGTGCCGGGGAACCATTCAGCCAAGAGTTTATTCGTAACGCAACGCCTCCGAAGGATTGGTCAGCGCCACCTTTATCGCCTGATAGCTCACCGTCAGCCACGCAATGAACAGCGCAGCAAATCCGGAGAGCGCAAATACTGCAAAGCCCAATTGCACATGATAAGCAAAATTTTGTAGCCATTGTTCCATCACGTACCAGGCAATCGGCACGGCGACGAGAAAGGAAAGCAAAACAAGCCAGGTAAACTCGCGCGAAATCAACACAATAATATTGCTGACCGTCGCTCCCAGCACCTTGCGTATACCGACTTCTTTGGTGCGCTGCTCTGCCGTGAACGACGCCAACCCAACCAAGCCCAGGCAGGCGACAAAAATCGCCAGGCCAGCAAAAACACCAAAAATTTTGCCCTGTTGCTCTTCAGTCCGGTATAAATTGGCAAAATTTTCATCAACAAATGTGTAGAGAAAAGGCAGCTCCGGATTGATCGCCTGCCACTTGTCCTCAATGTAATCGATTGTCTGCTGAATATTGCCAGTGCCAACACGGATGACGTAGTTCCATGCCATATAAGGTGCAATAAAATAGACTGTTGGCACAATTTTTTGCCGCAGCGATTCGAAGTGAAAATCCTTCAGTACACCGATGACGTGGCCATCGCGGTCGACCCACTGCCCGCTGTTCCAGTCCCTTATCTCTGAACTACCGAAGCTTTTGCCGATAGCCGATTCGTTGGTCCAGCCCAGTTCCTTTACCGCCGCTTCGTTGATGATAAAGGCGCTGTTTGCATCCGATGTACGTTCGCGCGAAAAGCTGCGGCCTGCTGCCAGCTCAAATCCCATCGTTTCGATAAAATCAAAATCTGTCCACACCGTCTGCATCCCGCGCTGCTGGTCTTCAGGGACGCCTTCAGGGCGCGCGCGCAGGGAGCTGCTCAGTCTGCCCGGCGGCACCCGCGATGAAGCAGCTGCATTCACGATGTTCGGGTTGCTGACAAGCTCTGCACGAAACTGATCATATTGTTGCCGCATCGAAATAGGCGTGCCACCCAATAAAACCAGTTGCTCTTTTTCAAAGCCGAGTTTCATGGTACGCGCATACTCCAATTGACTGTAGACCACCGCCGTCACAGCAATCAAAAAAATCGAAATGGCGAATTGGAATGTCACTAATCCCTTGCGAAGCAAACCGCCCTTTGCGCCCTTTTTGAGCGTGCCGCTGAGTACTTGTATGGGTTTAAAAGAGGATAAAAACAGTGCCGGGTAGCTGCCAGAAATCACTCCAACCAGCAGTGTGATCAACAACAGGCCCAAAAGCAAAGGTGCGTCCTGCAAAAAGCCGAGACTCAGTTCTTTACCAGCCAAACTATTGAAAACCGGCAGGCTCGCCACAGTTAGACCAATTGCGATGATTAAAGCGAGCAAAGCAAGCAGCGTACTCTCGCTCAAAAATTGCCGGATCAATTGTGTGCGGTGCGCTCCCACCACTTTGCGCATGCCGACCTCGCGTGCCCGGTTCGCCGAACGTGCTGTAGCCAGGTTCATGAAGTTGATACACGCGATCAGCAAAATAAAGCCTGCGATTGCTGAAAAAGCATAAACATACGTGATATCGCCACCCGCGAAGTAGGTGCTGATATCCTGTGATTTTAAATAGAGATCAGGCAAAGGCTGCATAACAATGACCGGCGAAAACGCACGCCACGATTCCAGCTTTGAGTCGACAAAGGCAGCCAGGCGTTCCTGGTAATCGGCCGGGCGCATGTCTTTGGCCAGCATGACAAAGGTTTCGGACGACCCTTCGCCCCAGTTTTCCAGCACGATGCGGGAGAATACCTGCTCGGCCGAGTTCATCGAAGCGATCATTTCAAACTGGAATTGTGAATTGCCCGGAATTTTCTCGAGAATGCCTGTGACTTTAAAAAGGTTATCCTCAAAAGTCAAAAATTTGCCGATGGCGGGCGCATTGCCAAAATATTTTTGCGCAATCTCTTCCGTGATGATCACCGAGAACGGCTCCTCAAGTACAGTCATCGGATCGCCCTGTAACAACGGGAAGGTAAAGGTTTGCAGCAATTCCGGATCGGCAAAAATGAGTCTTTCTTCTACAAAGCGCTTATCTTCATATTCAACCAGAGTGCGGCCTTGTGGCGCAATGCGCACGATGTGCTCAAAATCAGGAAAATCCGGCTTCAGCTCTTTCGCCAGCCGCCAGGGGCCGATTGCCCGCTCAATTGTTTCGCCGCTTTGAGGATTGGTTGCTGACACGTTGAGGCGAAATATTTGATCTTTGTTTTGGTGAAACTGATCGTAACTCAGCTCTTCACGCACATAGAGCAAAATCAGGATGACGCAGGTCATGCCAATCGCCAAACCTAAAATATTGATAATAGAATACTCTTTGTGCTTCCAAAGACTGCGAAATGCTGTCTTCAAATAGTTCTTCAGCATGAACGGCCTCCTCTGATTGTGCCTGTTTTGCCTGTCAATTGGTGGGATAGGTGATGTGCCGATAAGACGGACTGTCGCGGGAAAATGTTACACATTTCGTGGATAGCATGTAAAGACCCAAAATTTTGCGTCTCTATCATTGCAATGCAGTAGCCTGCCTTATTCTGCTTCGATGAGATCGCGCAGCATCTCGTATTGTTGCTGCGAGCGCTCTGTGATTGTCGATTTCGATAATGCCATGAGCGATTTCCACACCATGCCCTTGCCCACGACATGGGTCACTGCGCCAAGCTCAGTCGTGCTGGAATCAATTGCGGTGAAGCGTATATCGGTATCGCCCGCAAACGGATCGGCGTCCATATTGAAGGCATAGCGCTCCAGTGGTTCGTATGCTGTGACTTCTTCCAGAAGCTCAATGCGCTCGCCGTTTTCTTCGAAAACCAGTCGCCATTGACTGCCGATCGCGCGCTCCGCACCTCGGATATTTTCCATGTGAGAAAAAGTCGGCATCCACTCTTTCATGCGTGATTCGTCCATAAAAGTCGCAAAAACACGCTCTACCGGCGCTTTGATGGTCACGCGATTCTCATAGCTATATTCCGGCGTAATCCATCCCATCGCCAAAAATGCCAGCACCAGCAGTGCAGTCAATACCGCCAACACCTTTACGAATTTCATACAACTCCCTCAAAAAATGAATCGAAAATCAATTGAATGATGACGCTGAAATTGAAGAATAGCGGGGAGAGACGCAAGTATTCGCCAACGAATTGGGGGAGAGTACTTTAAATGGGTAGGATGAACTGCAAGAAAAACAAGGTGGTCCAAGCTATTCAAAGATTCTATGAAAATCCGAATTGTAACGCCTTAATGTTCTGTTTATTCATAAAATCCACTTGAGCGACTGTACCAATAGTCAGAAAATCCTTGTCAGCAAGATGGAACCGGTTATCGCTTAAGAAATGCAATGGCTAAAAATCACGCTTGCGGAAGAATCGCGCTCCCAGCCAGAACGGTGCGATCGCCCAACCGGCCAGAACAGTCAGCGCCAGAACCACGCCCAGTTCACTGCCAAAAAAGTGCTGAAAAACGGCACCGGTGTAGCCCATCAGTGCAGCAAAATCGGATTTCAGCAAAATCAAAATGCGGGCGAGATCGATCGGATTCAGCATGGTGAGCACCAGCATCGGCTTTTCGAGCGGGTAGTCGGCAAAGGTGAAGCTGATGATTAAAATGGCGCCGTCATAGAGCACGGCAAAAACCAGCCAGGCCAACAAAGCGGCACCAAAACCTTTCGCTCGATCTACTTGCCAGGCAGCAATTTGAAAGGCCAGTGCCGTAAACACAAAGGTCAGCAACACACCAGACAAGAGTAGCATTATCAGGCTGGCGAGGTGCGCTCCGTTGTCGTGCAGCAGGAACGGCACACCAACGCCGAACAAATAGCCGAGCGCCAGCGGTGCGCTCAAGCCGAAATACATGCCCCGAAACAAGGTGCTGCGACGAATCGGCTGCGACAGCAACAACTCGATAAATTCGCGAGCGTTATAAATGTACATCAGGCTAAATATCAGGCACACCAGTGGAATGACGAACAGCATGATGTTCATGAAACTCAGGACGACCTTCGCACCGCCACCGCCGAATCGAAACAACGTGTCGGTTGCAAGCAGAAAAAACAGCGCATAACCGATCAACCATTTGTTGCGGAGAACATCGAAAAGTTCATATTTGATGATTTTCATGGTCGTATTCATCATTCGGCACCCTTCTCCATCATCTGCGCCATTGCACGCTCAAGTGTTGTCGCGCCTGCGTGTGCTTTCAAAGCTGAAATTTTGCCGGTAAATCGGATCTGGCCATCAAGCAAAAACGCAATGTCGTCCGCCATCTGCTCAACTTCACTCATGATATGAGAGGTCAGCACAATCGTTTTGCCGCGTGCTTTTTCCTGCAAAATTTTATCTTTGAGCTTGCTGCTGGAGGCCGGATCGAGTCCGGCGGTCGGTTCGTCCAGAATCAGAATTTCCGGCTGAAACATGAACGCAATGGCCGCGCTCACTTTTTGGCGCGTGCCACCGGACAGGGTCCGCAGCACCTTATCGCGCTCCTTATCCAGCGCAAAAATGCGCCACAAATCTTCATCGAGTTTCGCCTCGCTTTCGCGCACATCTTTGATCATGTAAAGCAGTTCACGCACGCGCAGATTTTCCGGGAAGCGCGCAATTTGCGGCATGTAGCCGATATGACGACGGTAGCTGCAATCGCCATTTATTTTTTGCCCTTTGATCCAAATCGTGCCGCGATCCGGTCGCACCAGCCCCAGGATCGATTTGATCAACGTCGATTTACCCGAACCATTGGGCCCAACAATCGCAGTGACTACGCCGGGCATGATGGTGACATCGACCGATTGCAAAACCGGAAGGCTTCCGAACTGTTTCTCGAGCTTTTCGATGCGCAGCAGCACTGTTTGATGATCCGATTGGTTATCTGCTGCCATAATATTGCTGTTGTAAACCGGTGATTCCAGTACACCATTCCCATTTTGCATAAAATCCATGCCGCACTCTTTTCAGTGTTGAGCTACTGCTTCGTTTCTATCATAAAAGGTTTTCGCTTGGTCTTCCCCCCCAAGCATTGCTTCCGGGCGATAAACCTCAGCCAACCATTTGGCGCGTTTCATCATCGGTTTCCTGTCAATCAGTGTTTCCGGTGTCAGCATTGGCAGCATTTGTTCCGCCAAATCGAGCATGTCGATAAAAAAGCTGCGCAACAAAATCAGTGATGCTGACTGCTTTTCGACGATCAGCGAGAACAGCCGAACCGGTCGAAACGGCACATCGCCAATGCCATCGCGATTGAGATCGTAGCCGCGGTAGGCACTCCAGTAATTGCCTTCGAAAGTATTAAAATTTTGCCGGCTGTTGGTGGCAACATCGAAGCTGTTTTCAAGAAACTGATTGCCGGCAAAGTGATTCTGCATCGAATTGGCCATAACGCGCACAGCCCAGCCATTCTGGGCAAAAACATTGTCATTGACTTGCAGCCGGTTTGAGCCTTCAGTGTACACGCCCAGGGTATTTTGCCAAAAAAGGTTACGCCGAATCTCACTGTCAGTGATCTCCTTCAGCAGCAGCCCAAACGATGCCGAACCCCAATTTTGGGCAAAAATGTTCTCGACCATTTCAACGTTATGGGTGTACATCACCGCCACGCCCGCACCGTTGCTACGGAAAGTGTTTTTTGTATACCTGCAGTGGTTCGAAAACATGAAATGCAGGCCATAACGCAAATTGTGCTCGCTGATGTTTCCGCTGATCTTGCTGTGCTCGACAAACTCGAAATAGATACCGTCGCGATGACCGGAAATACGATTATTCCGGATGGTAATCGATTTGCAATACCACAAATGAATGCCATTGCCCGAATTGGCTTCGCGCTTCGCCACCGAGCTGATTTCGTTATTAGTAATGGTTGCAGCTTCCGACTGCTCCATATAGACGCCGAAAAAATTGTTCAGCAAGCGATTCCCATCGATGATGCAACCGAGTGTTTCTTTTACTTTGATCGCTGCATTTTCTTCAATGTAGCTGATCGCGGCATTGCGAATCGTAAAACCTTTAATGGTCACGCTGTCAGCCGTGACGGTCAGCACTTCATGAGCGTTTTCGCCATCGATGACCGGCCAGTCTACGCCGATGAGCGTCACAGGTAGGCCAATCACAATATTGCCTTCACGATACAGCGCTTTGTTGACATAAATCGTATCGTGCGGCTGCGCTTGCGTCAGTGCCTGTTCGATCGTTGAAATCGTGCCATTTGGCTCGACAGTCAATTCGCCTGCGAAGCAAACAATACTGATCTGCGATAACAGGACGATGATAGCAAAATTTTTGAAAATGCGTTTCTTCATTTCAAGGCTTGGGCTGCATGTGATTCATGTGATGATTTGTCTTTTGCCTGCCAGTCTGCCATCCTGCATTTGCAAGTTCAACAACCTGCCGCCAATTTAAAATCTCACCACCGGCTTGCTGTATCATCGTGTCTGCATCCTGCTGTGTAGCGAAAGCGCAGACGTTCATGCTCATCGGACTTCGGATGTTTTCCGAGCGCAGAAATGTGGCCGTGCCCGCATCCAAAAATGTCTCCGGGTGCACAAAATCTGCGACCAGCAGGGCATGCACTTTTTCATTCGGTACAGCCGCCTGTGCAGACGCTGCGGCCAGGCATTCTATGGCGTCATATTTATAGACTTTTCCAGTTTTCATGACCAGCTCAGCAGCAAACCTGGCATCAACGATTGTCATTTTGCAGTGCGCGCAGCCATCTTTGCCGTACGCAATCGGTTCCGCAGATGGCGTGCAGCCTGCAGCGAGCACCGCTGACATCAGCAGCAGCGCAGCAGTGCTGATTTTTGCTGCATGTGCAGTTGTGCCTGATTGGTTTTTCCTTCGCTCGTTTAATAGGGCTGCAAACGCGAATGCAAAGGTCGCTACCGCCAGCCACCCACCTGTTGCCGGATAGGAGTGTGCTGTAAAGTTCAGCAACTTTTTCGAGCCAATCAACGGTGGCTGATAGGACATGCCGGGAATTTTAATCGAAGCATTTTCGAGATCGAGATCGTGACCATAGTCATATTCCCACAGGTAAAAATCGATCATTCCCGCCGTCGCGACAAGAGTGAGCAATGCCAGCCACACGATGATCAGCTTTTTGCGATTGGCCAAGGCCGTTACCAGGCCGAACAGCACCAAAAAACCGACAACATAAGGCAAAATCCGCAGCTCCGGGATTGACTCAGGGACAATCGCCTGCATGCCGATGTAGTGGTTCAGGCCATTGATCAGTTTTAAATGATTCGGCTCCTGGCCGGTTATCGTGTGCAGATGGATATACAAACCCAAACCTTCGGGGTACTGCGGTGCTTCCAGACTGATCTGCCACAGCGGCACAAAAAACGTCAACAACAGCAACAATGCAGCGAAAACAAGCAGGGCTTTGGTCAACAATTTCATCATATTTCTCATGTTTTATAAATGCCACACCCTGGCAGGGTTTGAATTGCTGCCAGGGTGCGGGAACTCATCATTAACGCTGATTATATGAAATTTGAATATTCGAATTAGCGGGAGAGACCCGTACATAGCCTTGCATTTCCTGATGCAGCGCAGAACAGAAATCGGTGCAGTAGAACGGATACACGCCAACATCTTTCGGCTCCCAATAGAGCGTGCGCGTTTGCCCGGGCATGACCAACAATTCAGCATTGCCCATGCCTTTGAGGGCAAAGCCATGTGGAATGTCCCAGTCCTGCTCGAGATTGGTAACATGCCAATAGACTTTGTCGCCAACCTTGATGCCTTCGATGTTGTCCGGCATGAAGTGGGTGCGGATGGTGGTCATGTAGATATGTACTTCGTTGCCTTTGCGCTCGACACGTGCATCTTCTTCGCTAATAATCGCATATGGATGCTCATTCTCTTCAAGCTGGAAAAATTTGGTGGTTTTGGGCATGACCAGATCAGCCGCGATGCCCTGGGCATAGTGCGGTTCGCCGATGGTCGGAAAGTCCAGCAGCAGCTTCATTTTTTCACCGGAAATATCGATCAGTTGCGCCGAGTGACAAAGTTCAGGACCTGTCGGCAGATAACGGTCCTTGGTGAGCTTGTTCATGGCTACCAAATATTTGCCCCACGGTTTTTGGCTGTCACCGCCGGGGATCATCAAGTGACCGATGGAGTAGTAGGTCGGAATGCGGTCGACGACATCCCAAGTGCCAAGTCTCCATTTCACCACTTCCGACGACAAAAATGCCGACGTGTAGGCATTGCCCTTGCCATCAAATTCGGTGTGCAATGGCCCGAGGCCGGGATTTTGCACCTCGCCGGCGATCACAGCTTCATACTTCAGCACCGGAATGCCGTCGATGGTTTTCTCAAACTGCTTATTATCGATTGCATTCAGCATTTTTGAGAAAGAATGCACTGGCAGCACCGTCGAGAGCTTGCCGCCACCGACGATGTATTCGCCGGTCGGATCAACATCGACGCCATGCGGAGACTTGGGCGTCGGCAGGTAGTAAACCAATCCAGGGCAATCCTCAGGAGACAGCACCGGCACGGAGGTCATTTGTTTCGAAGTCGCATTGTGAGTGTTTTCATTCATGCGATTGATGTAATAGTTTGTCTGCATGGTTTTGGCTTTGCCATCAGCGACAAACTTTTCTGCCAGCTTCCAGTTGACAGCAGCGATAAAGTCCTTGTCATTCTTGGAAGCATTGATTTCGAGCAATGAATTGGCCTGCTCGGTGTTGTAGCAGGTAAAAAATGACCAGCCATGCGACGGGCCTTTGCCGGAATGGGATAAATCATAATTGTAGCCGGGCACCAAAATTTGAAACGCCACATTCATTTCACCGGTTTGCGGATCGACTTTAATGAAGGTAATTGTCCCTTTAAAATTTTCTTTGTAGCTGTCGATTGACACATCGCGCTGCGGAATCGGCACGCTGAAGCGGGTTGAAGCGACAACGTATTCCGTGTTCATGGTGACAAAAGGCGACGCATGATTGCCGCCAGAGTTCGGAATTTCGATGATCTCGGCTGTTTCGAATGATTTCAGATCGATACGCGCAACACGCGGTGTGTTATTGGCATTGATGAAAATCCAGCGCCCATCCGGGACACCATTTGTCTGGGAGAGCTCAGGGTGGTGGGCATCATCCCAGGCCTGAAAACCGTGCGAAGTGTTGAGCATGGCCTTGGTTTCTTCGGAATAGCCATAGCCATTTTCCGGGTTTTGTGAAAAAACCGGAATGATGCGGAACAAGCGTCCTGAGGGAAGGCCATACACTGACAACTGGCCGCTGAAACCACCGGAGAAAAATGAATAAAACTCATCGTAATCTCCGGGCGCGACATATACTTTGGATGCAGCTTCGCTATGGCCAAGCATACCAGCTTGCTCGGTTTGCCCACCGCACCCTCCAAGCAAATAAAGCACAGCAATCAACAGTACAGCAGACATGCCGCTAAACCAGATACCTCTTTTAGAAAGCTGAAACATATAAACTCCTCGCCCGATACGGGTAAATGTGGTGAAAAGAGAACTCTGCCACGCTCAGCAAAAGGCTTCGCAACTGGCCTATTTCATATTCTGTTCAAAATCTTGACGCAAAAATTCGAGAATCGCGCGCGCCTTTTCGCGATCCATGCCCTGTGGGCTCATAATGGTCAGGTACTGCGCCAGCAATCCTTTAGCGACCGGATGTTTTTGCACCATCTCATTGGGATTGAGAATCATATTCAAAATGTAGGTTGGTGTACGAAATGAAGTGACACCACGTAGCGGTGGACCGACATAGCGTTCGTCGAGTTTGTGGCAGGCAGAACATTTAATTTTAAATAATTTGGCTCCTCGAGCGGCCAATGCCGGATCGATGGCCCCCACTTCAATTGCTTCCTTTAGCGGCCCAATACCGTTGGTCATTTCAAAATCGCTCAAGCCATTTGGGTTTGAAGGTTTTGCAGATGCCCCTACCGCTACGGGCGAACCAATTAGTGAATTTTGCCAAATGAGTTGCGGATATCCCGGATCCTTCGACAATGCCAGCAATACTGCTGTAATCGCCAACAAAGGATAACCAACGCCGACGATCCACAGCACGATGCGTGCAGTGATATTTTTCATGGTATGCTCTCCCTCATCTTGATTTACATGCGCATCGACAACTGCATGCTCATCGGCAAGCAATGGTTATGCCAACTTGAAAAAACAAATTTAAGTCAATGAAAATAATAGTCTTAACAAGATACCACAAAACAAGACAAATAGGTATTGTTTTTCTCAATATCGATAAATCGGACAAATAATTCCTACTTTTAAGATAAATGCATCCATTAAAAAAAGCTTGCACATGTCACAAAATTTGATTTATTTGCACAATACAACTAAAACGACAAGGATACATATGGAAAACAAAGCACTCGATGAACTGGCAACAGAGATGTATGAGATCGTACATGAATTGCTGAAAAAATATCAGTTTCGCGACCGCAATCAAATTTGCTGCCACGACATTACCGTTTCGCAATGTTATGTGATGTCTGAACTCAAAACAGCGCCACTCTCCATGCGTTCCCTCGCCAATGCGCTTTTTCTCGATATCAGCACCATGAGCCGCGTGGTCGATCAGTTGCAAAAAAAAGGCTATGCCGAGCGTGAGCAAGATCCCGGCGACAAGCGGATCATCTACGTATCTTTGACCGAATCTGGCAAAAAATTACTGTCTGAAATTGAAGAAAATCTCATTGCCAGCGAGAAGGAAATCTTGCAGCAAATTTCACCCGCAGCACGGCACAGCGTGTTGTTTGTGCTACGTGAATTGGAAAAATCAGTCGCAGGCTGGCAACATCACTGCTGTGTTGTGCCCGGCAAAAACCAATCAATCTCCTGAATCTATAATCTCGAATATCTGTCCGATTTCTATGGCCATCGATCATTTTCTTCACTCAAATACTTGCATTATACAAACAAAAAGGAGTTATCATGTCAAATCAAGATTCGAATTCAATCAAAAGCGCTGTAAAGGATGCGTACACAAAAGCTATCGAAAAGCCCGGTAGTGGCTGTTGTGGTGGCGGAAACGGTTCGCCAACGGATACGATGAAAGGCAGCTTGGTCAAACTGGCCGGCTATTCGAGCTCCGAACTGCAATCCTTGCCCGCAGACGCGGTTGAAAATGCCTTTGGCTGCGGTAATCCACTTGCCTTTTCAGGTGTGAAGGAAGGTGATGTTGTGGTGGATATCGGCAGTGGAGCCGGCATCGATTGTCTGATTGCTTCAAAAATTGTGGGGGATAATGGCAAAGTCATCGGCTTGGACATGACACCCAAAATGATCGAAAAAGCCACCGAAAATATCCGCCGCGCTGGTGCGAATAATGTTGAATTTCGACTCGGCGATGCAGATGATATGCCCATTGCAAATGGCATTGCAGACTGGGTCATCTCAAATTGCGTTATTAATCTCGCTCCGGACAAGGATAAAGTTTTTGCTGAAATTTTTCGCGTATTAAAGCCAGGCGGTCGGGTTTCGATTTCGGATGTCGTCCTCGGCACAACATTGCCTGAGCAGGTGCGCACAAGTATTTCGGCATTGGTGGGTTGTGTGGCCGGAGCGCTGGAAGAAACCGACTATCTGCAAAAAATGCGCGAAGCAGGCCTGCAGGAGGTCAAGGTAACAGATCGCATTGTATATGATCGATCACAAATCAAAGGCCTTACAGAAGGCGAATGCGGTTGCTGCGATCTGGAAAAAGAACTGGAGCCTTTTCTGCCTCAAATTGATGAACAGATCTGGAGCGCAAAAATCTCTGCGAAAAAGCCGCAGATTTAACAATTCCTTTGGCTACAAAAGAGCAAGGAGCAACGTTGCAAAAATCGCGTAATGCACCGCTTACAGGGGCGCGCATCCTTGATTTTTCTCGCATTCTGGCCGGTCCATTCTGCACCCAATTCTTAGGTGACCTGGGTGCAGAAATCATCAAAATAGAACGCCCCGGCTGTGGAGATGATACCCGGCAGTGGGGGCCGCCTTACACGGGAGGGGAGTCTGCCTATTTCCTTAGCTGCAATCGAAACAAAAAAAGCGTAACCATCGATTTGCAGCAGGCATCCGGCCGTCAGCTCATCGACAAACTCCTGCCAAAATGTGATGTCATCATTGAAAATTTCAAGGTGGGAACAATGGCAAAATGGGGGCTGGACTATGATACTCTCGGGAGCCGCTTTCCTCGCCTGGTGTATTGCAGCATCAGCGCTTACGGGCAGAACACTGCTGAGCGTTCGGAGCCTGGATATGATTTTATCATTCAGGCGCGCGGTGGCATTATGAGCATCACCGGGCCGGAGCAAGGCGAGCCCCACAAAGTCGGTGTGGCCATCGCGGATATCACGACCGGCTTATACGCAGCATCGAGCATTTTGGCCGCGCTGCACCACCGCGATCGTAAAGGGACAGGCCAATACATCGACATTTCGCTGCTCGATGCGCAGGTTTCATGGTTGGCAAACGTTGGCATGAACTACCTGGTGAGCGGACAGCCACCGAAACGGCACGGCAATGCTCATCCGAATATTGTGCCGTATGAGACCTTCCCAACTGCGGACGGCTATCTCGCTGTGGCTGCCGGCAATGATGGCCAGTTCTGTCGCTTGTGCGACGCTATCGATCAACCAGAACTGGCGGGGCAGCCTCGATTTGCCAGCAATGCCGAACGTGTCAAACATCGAAAGGAACTGATTGCCTTGCTGCGCCAACAATTTGTGCAGCGGGACACCTCAACCTGGTTGCAAAAGCTGCGTCAATACAAAATCGCTGCATCTCCGATTCAGGACATCGAAGCAGTTTTTCGCGATCCGGTTGTGCGCGAACGTGAAATGCTAACCGAAGTTCCACATCCTGCTGCTGGCCTTTTAAAACTGATCGGGCCGGTACCAAGATTTTCTTCGACGCCGACCGTTCAGCCATCTGCCCCACCGCTGCTCGGCCAGCACACCGATGAAGTCTTGCGAGATCTCGCCGGATTATCCGAAAACGATATTGCGCAATTGCGGCAGCAATCCGTTATTTGAGTTGCCACCCAAGCATTGTTGTTGAATTCTCAAACCAGCATTTCGAAGTAATGTAGCGCTTCATTAAACCAACCGACAATCTGATTCACAGCCACTCTGATCGTGCTTAAAAAAGCCACGACGAGACTTACGATGATTGCCAGCGACAGCAAAATGCCAAGGGGCGATTTTGTGAAATTTTGAAAAATTGGTTTGATGAAGAGCAGCAGAATTGCGGCCAAATGCCACCAAATGACGAAATGGATGAGCGTTGCCCCCTCTTCCAATGTCAGCTGGTTGATGGAAGCATAGAAGATCAGGGTTAAATAAAAACAGATCATCATGTGAAAACACAATTGTTCCAGGCTCCGGAAAAACCTGGCAAAATATCCTATATCCCCTGCATAGGTCTCGATCTCTTTTTCAATCTCTTTTATGGGGGAATCGGAATTTTGCAAACGCTGCAAAAAATTACGCCACATGGTTTCCTCCTTTCGGGCGCAAAAAACAAAGCAGTAAAGATGAGGCCCTTTTGCATACGAAGTCTCTGCTGTGCAGGACTGTCAGAACCACCCCAGTCGAGTGTCTTAACAGTTCGCGTCATAGCAATCTCCATGTTAATTCAATGTGTTGAAACAATAGATAAGGGCTTACAGAAAAAGCAATGGGCAGGTGCGGTCTGGAATGACCAAATGAGGAAGAGATTTGAAAAATATATTCAGGAAGATAAAATCAGCGTTGTCCCAGATGGTCATTATACCCACCTGACCAAGCACGCTTGCATCAACACAATCAAATACCATGCCAGACAAAGGATAGTAACCGAACTGAGTTGCTAATCTCTTATTTTTCAATGCCACCCGTTCAGCGAACCGCCGGAAAGCAGAAATGTCATTTTGCTATTTTCGATATTTTTTACGTTTTTTTCGCAAAAATGACAAAATCCATCTCTCGTCAGCAGGCTGCTGCATGCTTGCAATTATTCCGCTTAAGCTTCGTTCTGAATTACTTGTAAGCGATTATTTTTATGTTTTTTTTATGCAGCACAATTTTCAATTGGTCGCAATTTTATCCATTTTGCAAAAATTTCAGGGAGCATCTCGTGGCAGAACACAAAGAGCAACGCCCGATTCGGACCGGGCCTTATCCGGAGTTGACAGTTCCAGCCGTACTAGTGGGCTGGGGGCTCGGCATCTTGATCGCTCTCAGCATAGGCTATGCTGCCCTCATATTAGGCTTTTCCATTGAAGGCTCAGAGTTAGCCGCGATTCTTGGCTTTGGTATTCTGCGAGGCCTGCTGCGCCGCAACAGTATCGTTGAAAACAATATCAACCAGACCATTGCCAGCGCAGTAAATGGTGCATCCTCCGGTATGATGTTTTCCGTCCCGGCTTTATTTATTCTCGGGCAGACCGATTTTAATGCGTACGTGATGGTGTTTGCCTGTATTGCCGGCGCTTTTCTGGGTATCGCCTTCATTATTCCCCTTCGCAAACAGATGATCGATTACGAGCGCTTAACCTACCCCGGCGGTGTCGCCGTCGCCACCATTTTGAAATCACCAGGCGCTGGGATTCGAAAAGCCATTCTGCTTTTGGCGGGCGCTGGCGTTAGCGCTATCCTGCATTTTGGCAGTCAGCTTACCGGCTTCGAAAATTGGAACATCGGTGCGGCAATCGGCTTGCCCGAATACATGAATGGCGTCTGGTACGTTTCACTGTTGACAGTCGGCGTCGGTTTCATCGCAGGACGTGGCGGCTTCTTTTTTATTGTTGGCGGCTATGTTTGCTACTGGATTTTAGCTCCCATGCTTTCTGCCGCTGGCTTACTGCCTACTGCGGACACACTGCAATCGATGGACACCAGCATGCCCGGCTTTTTGCGTGTCAGCCTGTTCCGGCCGGTCGGCATTGGCATGCTGATCGGGGGTGCGCTGACGGGGATTGCGCTCGCCTTTCCACTCATCATCAGTGCGATCAAAAGTATGCAGAGCGCCGCAAAAGTCAAATCCGGACTTGCACAGGATGAAATGCCGATCAAGTTGCTTTATTTCGCTATTGGTGGCGCAGCCCTTCTGCTATTTGTGATTGCAATCTATTCAACCGAGCACATGAGCTTTCTGCGCGGTGGCGTGATGGCCCTGCTCGGTACCTTGTGGATTTGGGTGGCTGGCGTCATTCTGTCAGAATGTATCGGCCGCACAAACTGGTCGCCTTTGAGTGGCATGACGCTCATCGCGGTAACGATTCTGATCATTATCAGCAGCGGTTTGGGAGACAAAGAAGCGATCATTTCATCGGTACTGGTGGGCGCGGCCGCTTGCGTCGCGATGTCGCAGGCAACGGATCTGATGCTTGACCTCAAAACAGGCTATCTGGTCGGCGCGCTCCCACGCAAACAGCAGATGGCACAATTTATCGGTGCCTGGCTTGGCCCGATTGTCATCATGGCGCTGATTTTTGTGTTGCACAATGCCTATGGGCTCGGCAGTGAACGCCTGCCTGCACCACAGGGACAGGTTCTCGCCAGCATGGTCAACGGCATTCTCGGCGGCGATGTGCCACTGCAAAAGTACATTGCCGGGGCCAGCCTGGGCGCCATTCTCAGCGCCAGCGGTGTCGGTGGCTTAGGGGTTCTGGTCGGGCTCGGTTTCTACCTGCCATTCAACATTGTGCTGACCTACAGCATCGGCACACTGATTCGAATTTTTAGCGATTGGAAATTTGGCAAATTGTGGGGTGAAGAGGTTGGCATTCCAGTCGCGGCCGGTTTCATCATTGGTGAGGCGCTTGTCGGTGTCGGATTTGCAATTTCGTACATCATCGCCGGCATGGGATAATTTTTATGCGTAATCCTGGCAATTTGAACAATGGCCATCCTGCTGGCATTTGGCGCGCGTGATGCGAAACCGTGGATGAGCGCGCTGCGGGAAGTCGACGATGCGCTCGATCTTCGAATCTGGCCCGACTGTGGTGAATTGCGTGACATTACCTTTGTGATTGCCTGGTACCACCCGGCCGGTCTTTTTAGCACACTACCCAACTTGCGCTGCGTGCAATCCCTCGGTGCCGGTGTCGACCACATTTTGCGCGATCCGCTTTTGCCTCCCAACGTAGCAGTGGCGCGCATTGTTGACAAAAGCCTGGCCCGGTCGATGGCGCAATATGTTACAACCGCCGCGCTCAATCACCTCGGACGCTTTCCCAGCTATCAAAAATCGCAATTAAAACGGCAATGGCAGCCGTTGCCGCCCATCGCCGCAAGCCAACAGACCGTCGGCATCATGGGGTTGGGCCGGCTCGGTGCAACCACAGCGCACGCGTTGCGGCAGGCTGGGTTTACTGTTCAGGGTTGGAGCCGATCCCCAAAAAAACTGGCTGGTATCAAGGCCTATTCTGAGGAGGCACAATTGCCGCAGTTCCTTGCGAATGTAAACATCCTTGTTTGCTTGTTGCCGCTCACTCCAACAACGACGAATATATTAAACGCCCAACTTTTCGCTCAGCTTCCGCGCGGTGCCTATGTGATCAATGTCGGACGAGGCAGCCACCTTGTCGAAGATGACCTGCTGGCAGCACTGGACTGCGGCCAACTCTCGGGCGCCTGCCTCGATGTGTTTCGGCAGGAACCCCTGCCCATCGATCACCCATTCTGGCAGCGCAAAGAAATCATCATTACGCCTCACATATCCAGCGTCACAGATCCGCAGGCGGCCGTGCGACAAATCGTAGCCAACTACCGCAGATTGCAGCAAAACCAGTCACTTATCAACGCCATCGACCGCAACCGCGGCTACTGATTTTCTCAAAATTTCATCCGGCAGTTCAGCCACACCGATCATCGGCCTGTGTCAACAGTTTGCAAACCCGCATCCCGGCTATTCAGGCTCAACAAAGGCGTTGAGCTGCCAATTGTACGGGATAAAATCAATCCGAAAATCAGCAGGTATTGGTGGCTTCCTGAACTGGTTGATATAGGCGAGAATCGTTAGTTTTTCTGCCAAAAAATCTTCACGGTACCACTTGAAAATTTCGCTGATAAAAACTGTTTTCTGCTCAGCATCGATCCGCACATGCAAATTGTCATTCACTGCCGCATAAGTACGGGCAGCAAGTTGTTGGTCAAGCTTATCCGGCAAATATGCAGCAGGCATCAACGCCGGGCAACCGACAGCCGCGCACACCAGCGCAAAATGGATGCGTGCATCTTTGAATCGTGCGCGTATGTGATCATTTTCGATGCTGTTCAGCGTCATATGCTGACCCGCGACCGTGTATTTTTTCTGTTCAAAAAAACCTTCGATGTTCATTGGCGAAACCGTAGGCCAATGCTCAACAACCCCTTTTATCACCAAAATATTGTAAGCATTGATCCAAAATGCCTTCTGCGCATCGCCTTCAGACAACTCGTCGAATTCGAGCGTGGCGATCAGTTTAACCAGTTCGTTCAGTGCCGCCGGATTTTGGTGAATGTGGCGATACTCCACCCTCCCGTGATGAACATTGGCTGCGAAAAACTGGTCTGCTTTCTCAAAAAGCGCTTTTCCTTTACCCTGAGCCAAAGAAATAGTGGCACAGAATAGTATTGCGACAAAAACACCGCTGGCAAATTTTCGCTGCATGTTTATCTCCGCTTCATGCAAACTGACACCCAATATTATCTGCTTAGAACAGCATTTCTGCGCCAAATCATCCCAATTTGCATATCAGGCTAATTTGCCAACTATCGAAAAGCTAAAACGAATCAATCAATATTCCAAGCCAACCTTTTCCTGCAAACCAGTGTCTACAAAACCGAGCTCTGGTTTTTTTAGCGCAAAGTCAATTACGTAACCTTTGCGAAAACAGCGCGTCTACCAGTGAGGATAGCAAAGAAAAAATTGGGGAGGATGTTCCTACAGACCACTTTGCCAAAGCCGGGTATGAGCAGCCCGGCTTTGGCAACAAATTGATCGATGCGGCCACATCTATCAGAGGAGATGAATGATGAGAAAATTTTTGGTACTGCCACTCTTGTTGATTTTATCAAGCGCGCTTTTTGCAGAAAAGGATGATGCCGAAAAGCGCGTTTATCATGCCAAGCGAATCAATCCGCACCCGCCTATCATCGATGGCTTGGCGAATGATGTTGTCTGGCAAAAAGTTGAATGGTCAGGTGACTTTATCCAACGCGAGCCATATGAAGGCAAGCCACCTTCCCAACAAACCGCATTCAAAATCATGTACGACGATCACAATCTCTACGTGCTCATCCGTGCTTTTGATGACGAACCGGATAAAATCGAACGGCGCGTCACCCGGCGTGACGCTTTTGAAGGGGATTGGGTCGAAATCAACATCGACAGCTATTTTGATCACCGCACAGCTTTTTCCTTCACACTGACTGCAGCCGGGGTGAAGGGTGACGAAGCCATTTCGGATGATGGCAACAACTGGGACACCAATTGGGATCCAATCTGGTACGGCAAGGCCTCAGTGGATGACAAAGGTTGGTTGGCGGAATTCCGCATTCCGTACAGCCAGTTGCGTTTCGCGCAGAAAGACATTCATACCTGGGGCATTCAGGTGACGCGACGCTTTTTCCGAGCGCAGGAACGATCCGTTTGGCAGTTCATCCCGCAGAAGACTGGCGGATGGGTGAGCTATTTTGGTGAACTGCAAGGCATTAAGGGCATTCAACCACCACGCCGCATCGAAGTGCTGCCGTACTCAGTGGCAGATATCAGTCGCTATCAAAAAGAGCAAGGCAATCCTTTTGCCGATGGTCAGAACAGCCGTTACTCCGGTGGTCTTGACGCCAAAATCGGCTTGAGCAGTGATCTGACGCTGGACGTCACCGTCAATCCGGATTTTGGGCAGGTTGAAGCCGATCCGTCCGAAATCAACTTGAGTGCTTTCGAGACTTTCTTTGAGGAGAAACGGCCGTTTTTCATCGAAGGTCAAAACATTATGGATTTTCGACTGATGGGCGGCGATGGTGGATTTTCCAACGATCGGCTTTTTTACACCCGCCGTATCGGCAGTGCGCCGAGTTACTCGCCAGACTTGCAGGACAACGAATATCTCGATCAGCCGGATAATTCTTCGATCTCGACAGCGCTGAAGCTGACTGGCAAAACCAGCAACGGCTGGTCAATTGGCATTCTCGATGCGATTACCGAGCAGGAAAATGCCGTTATCGCGTTGCATGGTCAGCAGCGCAAAATGGCAGTAGAGCCAATGACGAACTATTTTATCGGACGCGTGCAAAAAGATTTTCATGACGGCAACACATCCATCGGCGGCATGCTAACAGCGACCAACCGCAATATCAAGGATGACCATTTGAATTTTCTTAATCGTTCAGCATATTCCGGTGGATTTGATTTGCGTCATCAATGGGACAATAAAACATACTCCCTCGATTTCCGGACAGCCTTCAGCAACATCCAGGGCGATGCGGAATCGATCACCAATGCGCAGGAATCATCTGCACGCTATTTTCAGCGCCCCGATGCCGGCTATCTCGACTTTGACCCAACCCGCACTTCAATGAGCGGCCACGGCGGCTATCTCAGCTTTAACAAAGGCGGTAAAAGTGCAGTGCGATACTCTGTAGGCGGGATGTGGCGCTCGCCAGGGCTCGAACTCAACGATCTCGGCTACATGCGCCAGGCCGACCGCATCATGCAGTACAGCTGGCTTGGCTATCGCATCACAGAGCCGTTTTCTATTTTCCGGCGTTTGAATATCAATCTGAACCAATGGGCCGGCTGGAATTTTGGCGGCGAAACAGTGTTTGCTGGCGGCAATATCAACGGCGGAGGTGAGCTCAAAAACTACTGGCAGATTTGGGGTGGTATTGGCTGGGAAGGTATGAATCTGTCTACAAGCTCATTGCGTGGCGGACCGGCCATGAAGTTTCCGGGACAGATCAACCAGTGGTACGATCTCGGCACCGATTCGCGCAAATCGCTGCAATTCGGCTTCGGCGGCTTCAATAGCTGGACACAAGGCACGGATACGCGTTACCACAATGTGCGGGTATCGGTTTCCTTTCGCCCCGGCAATGCGGCATCGATTCGCCTCAGTCCGTTTCTCGACATCAACAAAGATGAGTTGCAGTACATTCAGGAAAGCGACATGAATGGTGAAGCACGCTATCTTTTCGGAAAAATCGACCAGAAGACCATCGGTATGACCCTGCGCCTGAATTACAGTGTCACACCAACTTTGTCGATTCAGTACTACGGGCAGCCATTTGTTTCAGCAGGCGAATATGCAGCCTTCAAGCGCATCACTGCACCGCGCGCCGATCTCTACGAACATCGTTATCATGAATTTACCAGCACTGAAATCAGCTACGATCAGCAGGGTGAAGTCTATCAAATCGATGAAAACAGCGATGGCCAAGTCGACTATAGCATCGAGCAACCCAATTTTAATTTCCGGCAGTTCCGTTCAAATCTGATTGTGCGTTGGGAATATATCCCCGGCTCGACGATGTACCTGGTTTGGTCGCAGAGTCGTACCGGCTTCACATCGGATGGCCAGTTTTCCTTCCAGCGCGACCTTGACCGACTGTTCAACGTTTACCCCAACAATGTTTTTCTGATCAAAATCAGCCGTTGGTTTTCAATTTAAGCGATTTCACTGATTTACCTGGCGTGCAAAGCCTGCTACCTACAGGCGGGTTTTGCACGCTTTTTTTTGCAGGAATCCGTCCATCTTGCAATTATGAACACAGTAATGATTAGATCACTGGCAGATCGACGGCTTGGTTTTGCGTTCGGGAACAAAAAGATTTCGCAAAATCCACACAGACGAAGACTTAAATCGGGGGAAAATGTGGGAACTTTAGCTGCAAGATATTGGCAAGCTTGGATTCACGATCGCATCAATAGCCAAATGTGTAGACTTGGCGGATGGTGGTGTCGCCTTTCAAAGGATCGATAGCGCCGAAGTCGTTCCAGCGGTTGATGCGGCTGACAATACATTTTTCTACGCTGGTATTGTTGAGAGTAGATGACAAGATTGTTGTACTATTCACTGTGCCTTGTGGGGTAATTTTAAAACGCACAACGAGTTTCCCGCGCAAATCAGGATCGCGTTTGAGCTCACGCTGATAGCAATATTGGATCGCCGAGTTATGCGAGTGCACCACGGCTGCCACTTCATCCGGTTCGCGTGCACCCTGCAGAATTTCCCCATCATCGGTGTCGATCAACGGCTTGACTTCCTGCACCCGCAGATTCCCACTGCGGGCAACTTTGTTGCTTGTGCCTGACTTGCCGAGACTGCTTACCTTTAGCTCATCGGTTCCGCCACCTTCAGTTTCACGGCTACCGCGAATCGTGCCTTCGCTCCCGCTTCTGGCTTTCTCTGCGCCAGGAAGCTGTGTCCCGGAGATGTTGGCAAGCTTCTCTTTGATTTGACCGCCCGGCTCGCCCTGCCCTAACACATCGCTCACATCCTGGCCAGATGCTTTGCCGCTCGTACTCGAAAGCAATCCCAATACACCCAGAGTTCGCGCGTCATTGCGAATGGTTTCGCCAGTTCTCCGGGGCGCTGCCGCAGCCGGCTCTCCAGCTTCAAATCCATCTGCATCAGCAACAGCCGGGGCTGTTGTGTTCGTGTTGCCAGTTTTCGCACCGGGCAGCGTAGCCGCGCCCTCCGAATCAGCTTGCCCTTCCTGTGAAGTCACATCAGAGATTTCAGTCTGTTCGTTCGGTACGGTGAAATCGGTAAAGGTCAATTCTTCGGTTTCTTCTGGCCGGTCAAGCACCAGGTCTGCAAAACGCTTCTGCATTTTTTCGATGTCCGACTCGCTGAGTTCACCGCTTGGCGGATTGGCCACAAAATAAAAAACCGCAGAAAGATGGACAAAAATTGAGATCAGCAAAATAGTATAGTATCGCCGGTCGAGATGTTCGAAGAAATGTTTGTCGAACTCATGAGCTGAAACACTGAGTGTGTTTTCGAGATTGTCTTCCTGCAGATGTGTGTTTGGCGTCACGTGCAACCTCTTGTCATTTTACTTGTTGTCGATAAACATCCCGATAAACGGCGCTTTTGGCTACTCTTTTTTATAAACGACCAACCGCATGTTAGGGTGATCTGCCAATCCACATGTGCGCATGACCTTGACCAGTTCTTCATAGTGCAAATCTTTGTCGCCCTGAATGGTCACCTTGCCGGAGAACTTCACGCCGTAATCGGTTTCCATGCGTTGGGCCTGACTGGCATAGTATTTGAGCCGGTCCTGCAACGGCAGGATCACACCGTTCTCCACGATTCCGGGCTCGTTGCGCAACACATCATCGAGCTTGGCCACCACCTCATGGTTGACCATGATGACCTGCTTTGAGACCACCAGGTCGAGGCCGACCTCCGGCAATTGCTCGACAGTCGATTTCGGCAGTGTCAGATGCTCAGATGGCGAAATGAGCTGGCCCTCGGTCGAGTAGGTTTTGAGCAGGAAAAGCAGAATGATGGTAAACATGTCCATCATCGAAGTCAGGTTGAGCTTCGATTCACCGCTTCCTGTATTGTGTTTTTTTATCCGTGAAGGTATAAAAGCCATTGATGACTCCGGTACAAAATTTCCATTTACCACAGATGCAGTATAAAAATGGGCTACCCGTGCAAGCATCCGCTTGCTTCAAATAATGCCAGCGCTGAGCGAGACCTGTGGAAAAAGCGTGATCAGCCGATCGTTGATGCGAATGGCTCTGGCAGCGTCCATCGTACTGACCAGGGTCTGGTAGTCGACTACCGGTTCAGCCTGGATGATGATGGATTGCGCATCCGGGAATTTCCCTTCAGCCTGTTCTTTGATTTCCAGCAATTTTTGGGACAGCCCATCGAAATCAAACGCACCGTCCGCGCGCAGTGGAATCGATGGTCCGTCCGCAGTTTCCGGGCGCAATATCGCGAGTGCGCTGGAAATATAAAAGCCATCGCTTGTAACGGAAATCGTCAAATCGAGCGTGCGGATGGTTTCTTGCGGTTTTTGCAGATTTTGTTGCACAGGCCCGGCTGCTGGCGGAAGGTTCAGTTCCAAAATTGCAATTTTTATAAATTCAGCCGATGAGAGCAAAAGCGGAATCAACACCACCATGAGATTCATCACAGGGGTCAAATTCGGCTCGACATTTTCCATCGGCGTTGTTTTCCGATATGATGGTCGATAAGCCATGATGTCACCTTTTTCTAGCGATTGCCGGTGATGAGGTTGATCAATTTGACGGTGTGTTCGTCGATTTCATCAATGATTTTGGTGGTTTTATTGTGCAAAAAGGTGTAAGCCAAAATCGAAGGAATCGCGATCATCAGTCCCATCAGCGTGGTGTTCATTGCCGTACCGATACCAGCTGCCAGCAGACGCGATTTTTCCGCCGCGTCGATTCCAGCTACGGAAACGGAGCGAAAGGCCAGAATCAGCCCCCAAATGGTGCCCATCAAGCCGATCAATGTAGCCACATTGGCGATCATTGCCAGAAAGCCGGTGCGTTCCTGCAGTTTTGGAATGACCTCGAGCGTGCCTTCGTCAACCGAATTTTGGATGGTACGGAAATCGACTGTTTCGCTCTCCGCCACGCGCCGCAATCCGGCGCCAACCACGCTCGGCAGCGCTCGATTGGGAGCGGATTCGCAGAGTGCCAGGGCTTTTTTGTAATCGCCCGCCTTAACCAGTTTGCGGATCTCGGTCATAAATTTCGGCGCATTGATATTGGAGCGCACCAGAATATAGTAGCCTCGCTCGATGGCGATTGCTACACCGATTGCAGCGACAATCGCGAGCATGACCATATAATAAAAGCCACCAGAGTCCGGTGAAAAACCGGCGATGATCTCGTTCATACATGACCTCCTGAGGTTAAATGTCTTTTGCCGCCACCTTGGCAGCGCAAAACGCTACTTCTTTTTCTTTTTGTCGGCAGTTAGTATTTTTGTGAGCTTATCCAGCTTTTTGGGCTCATCCAATTCCTTGTCGTACAAATGCAAATCTTTGGGAATCTCGCGAATTTCGCGCGCGAAAGAGCGTTCCGAAAGCGACATTTCTTCGAGCTCCGGTCGCTTGCGTTTCGGAATGATATCGACATTGGGCTTTTCGATGATCGCTTCAATGTTGATCTCGCCGAGCACGATTTCATCAACCGGACCTGCAGGTGCCTGAGCCCGTGTGCGGACAGAGTCCTGCTTTTGTGTCACTTTCCTGGTTGCGGTCGTGTCGCTTTTTTGCTGCGCGACAGCTGCCGCAGCTATGAACAGCACACCAACGCAAACCGCTATTTTCAAAACTCGCATTGTCATCTGTAAGTCCATCATTTTTTTTCGATTATCGCCTTATCAAACAACAAATTTTCGGATTCAAGGGCCTTTTGTGCTGCAATATCTTCTTGCCGCTTTTGCCAACCCGGAATGTGCTTGATAAAAATGAGCGCCTCCACCCCGCCCGGCAGCGTATCCGCATCCAGGATTTCGAGCGCGACGACATTTTTGCCAGCGACCAGAAAATCGACAAATTCGTGAATGTGGGTTTGTATCGTACTGTCACGCATTTCGCTGATAAATGCATCGTTGATATACAGCTTATAAGCGCCATCCGCGCGAATCTGGATTTGCCCGGCAACCGGCAAGCCATCCACATCGATTGTTTTGCGCAAAAAGATTCGCTGCGCCGTTTTTGCGGTCAGCGTATCGTGTGCGGCCACCTGCAAAGAATCCGTCCGCGTTGAATCCGCTATCGGCCCTTCGGTAGACTGTTGGTTAAGCCAAAGCCGCTTTGCTCCGTAAGCCCCGAACGCGGCAAGCGAATCGATCACAATTGGCGCTTGCCAACTGCTATCATCGAAGGCGATGCGCGTCCAGCCGCTTGCCGGAACGGCGCTTCCATGCCAGCTTCTATCGGTCACCACCTGCGTCTGCTCGACACGCAAGCCAAGCTTGCCTGCATACGTTCCCGGATCGCTTTTGACCAAAGCAAGCAGGATTTTATCTGCATATTCATTCTTGATCTCAAGACGCTGAGACGCTTCATAGCCGAGCTTAAGAAGTGCGCGGGTGTGATCGCTCAGGCTCAAATAATTGTCTTCAAAAGTGAAAAGCCCATCTTCATAAATGCTGTTTTGCGTCGTCCTGAAGCGGCTTTCAAATTCCCTGCGGGCCTTGTTCGCTATGCGGGCGAGTGAGTCAGAATACATTGCAAACGAATGGGTAAACTTCAGGAAATCGTTCTCGACTTGCCGCAGTGCTCTGTTGTCGATTGATTCATGCTTCGCCCGGGTGATGGTCGAATCGTAGGCATGAAGTGCCGCGATGGAATAGTTGTGCTCAAATTCGATCAAACTTGCCATCTCGTCGGCTACATGCAGCGCCGAGAGCTTATCTTCAGCAAGAATTGCCCGATAATCATCTATCTTTTCTGCATAGCTTCGCAGTGCATCCCAGGCGAGGATTTCATACTCAGCCGCCAGGAGTTGGTTTGTGGTCACGATGCTTTTGCGCGAACGCTCAACCCAGCGGTTTTCCAGACCGAAAGCACGTGCTTCGGTGAGATTGCGCACATGTGCTGCGACGATTGTCTGCACCAATGACGAAATATATCGAGACAGAAGCTGATTGCGAAATTCCATCCGCGTTGGCGCATCCATGCTCTCTGGCACCGGCGCAGCCAGCAGTTCCCGCACCGTGCTCAAATTGATCTCGGCAATTTTAAATGTCACTTCGGAAATTTTTTCTTTGCAGCGCTCGATCCAGCGATTCGCTACGAACAGGGTTGAGTCAGCAATGGTCACCTTTTTGCCATAGGCGGCGGTATCTGTTTGCGCTGTTTCGACAATGGAATGTTCATATTGCATCGCAATGCGCGACAACACATCCAGGCTGTTTTTATAGGCGCTGGCCGCGCGTTCATAGAGCTCAGCCGTGGTTTCATTGACTTCTTTTTTTGCGACGATACGCATTTCTTCATTGTTCGCCGGGATTTCCTGCTGCGCCCATGTATCGGCGAAGGATTCGTACATCAATCCTATTTTATAGGTCGATTCATAAAGCCGGATGGTCGCATACGATGCGACGTCGCTATAACTCTCCACCAGCTCGATCAGCATGTTCTTTTTGCGGGCTTTGGCTGCCAACAGATTTTCTTCAGGTAGCAGAAACGCAATCATATTGAACTCTTTGCGCTTCAGTTCGGTGAGTTGAAACAGCGCTTCGGCAGCAAAATAGTCGTGGCCATCCGTCCCTGCTTCTGCAAAAATCCGGCTCTTTTCAACAGCTTGTTGGAATTCCTGCCGTGCGATATCGAGACTGTCGTTGCGCAGATAGTATTCGCCCCGACGAAAATGGGTTTCCACCACCCTTGGCGAATCCGGGAATTTCTGCGCAAATTCACCATAAATCTCATTCGCCTGAGCAATTTCGTTGAGTTTGAGATGATAGCTGGCAATATTGTACAGCATATTGTCCGCATCGTCGGATTGCGGGAAGTTGTCAACAAATTTCTTGTTCACCCGAATGGCGCGATTCCAGTCTTCTGCATCTACGTACGAAACGGAGGCGTTGTACAAATGCGTTTCTATATTGGCGCTCGAGCTGTCTTCTTCTGCCAGCCGCTCAAAGATAATCGCTGCGTTGCGATAATCGTGCAGCTCGCGATAATCCAGTGCCAAATTATTGAGTGATGGCAGGTAGTGGCGTGATTCGCTGTAGCGCGTGGTCAGCTTGTCGTAGATTTCCACCGCGCGGCTGTATTCGCGCGCGTTATCGTATTCAAGTCCGGCATTGAACAGCGCCAGGTCCGCGAATTCCGCATCCGGCACTTCTTCCGCAACCCGACTGTATTCTTCCGCAGCTTTAAAATGTTCGCTCGCTTCTGCATAGGATTGCGCTTGCAAAAAAATGGCTTCCGCCAGCCGCTGACTGGCCTTGCCCTTTACTTCCGCGCTTGCATCTTTGCTGAGCAGGCGTTTTGCGACCACCTCGACACTGCGAAAATCCAGATTGCCGAAGTAGCTTTCCATCACCAAATACTCAGCTTCGTGCGCCAGGGTATCGTCAGGAAAATGCTTGAGCAGCGTCTTGTAATATTTCAGCGAATTGATAAAATCATTCTTGTTGTAGCACAACGATCCCGCCTGGCTGAGTCGCGCCGGAGACTCCGGCTCGAGCGGATAAAGCTTGAGATAATTATCAATCGCTTCGATCAGCTTTTTTTCGCCTGCAGAAAGTGGAATGGGCTCGAATGACAGGCTACGGCGCAAATTCGCGGCGTTTTTCTCCAACTGTTCGCGCATGTCGCCGATGTTCAATGGCAAAACTTCCGGTCGTTGCAGACTGTCAATCTGCACCATTTCCTGCGCGATAGCGATGGCATTTTTTGCCGCTTCCTGTTGAAACTTTGAGCCCCAGTATAAATTGCTGATTTGAATATACTCGCCAAAAGCAGCGTCAGGTTGATTCAATTTCGCATCAAGGGTCAGCGCCATGTTCCAGTGCAGCAGTACAGCATTGCTATCATCCGGAAATACCTTCAGGTAGTCTCTGGTATCATCGACAGCCTGCGCATACAGATTGACGTTGCCGGTTTCCATAGCGGTTTCGAGCAGCAAATTAATGTTTGCGCGCAAGGCATGTTCGGACAATTCCAGCGCTTTCGCGCGCGCATCTTTGGATGTGGTCGCTTCCCACCATTCGGTACCAACATGATATTTCGCAAACAGCTCGTTGCGGGTAAGATAGGTTTGCTGGTCATCCTCAAGAAAACGATGCGCCTCGGCAATCTTCGCCTGCACCAATGGCGCTTCTTCAGCAAAAGGGTAGAATTTCAACAACAGTTCATACGCGTAAATGGCGCTATCATATTCTTCTTTGACATTCATGTAGGCGTCGCCGATTTTGCGCAGAATATCGAGGCCATACGGACGCCCGCCAATCTCTTCGAGATACGCTTCCGCACCCTGAACACCGGTGTAATCGAGAAAACTGATACCGATATACTCGATCGACTCTTCGCGTAAAGCCGGATTGCTGACCTTGCTTTCCGGATCCAAATCCGCGGCCCGGCTGATGTCATCGGCAAGCATGGTGAAGTAGGAAATGGCTTTGGGGTATTCGTTGATCCGGTAGTAGCTCCAGCCAAGTTTGTACAGCGCTTCGTTGAATTTTGGCGAGTCGGTGTAGTCGAGCACTTTTTTATATATTTCAATCGCCCTGTCGATCTCGTTTTTCGGCGGATTGAAGTAGTACTCTGCGAGCCGCATCAACGCTTCGGGAGTGTAGCGGCTATCCGGGAATTCTTTGAGGAACGATTCGTAGAGCTCAACAGCAGCCTGCTGATCCTGCATATCTTCCGCAATAAAGGCGATGCCATAGTGCGCGTCATCGAGCAGGCTGCTGCGCGGAAAGCCGTCGACAATTTGGTGATATAGCTCGAGAGCGCTGCTAAAATCTTTTTGTGGCTCCGGCGGGAGTTGCTGCACTTCGCCAGCGTCGTGCAGTTCCAGCGCCCGGCCGTAATCTTCCTGGGCAGCTAAATAATCATTTTCAGCTTGCTCATAATAGAGCTCTGCCAGGCGAAAAATCACCTTGTCCAGCACGCTGCTTTCAGGATGGTTGCGCAAAAAGCCTTCGAGATCGCGGATGCCCTTTTCGCGCAACAACTGACGTTCTTTTTCGAGCTGGAAGCGCTCGCTTTCGTAGAAATTTTTAAATCGCAGCAATTCATCGACGCTATACGAACGCAGCAGCGAATCACCGATCGCATCGGCAAATGCAATCTCAGCCGCACCATTTGCAGCACCGGTTTGCGCCAACGCTGGCGCATAGGCGGGGCTAAGAAGGATCTGTATGCAAAGGAAGGATTTTATAAACGTTTTTGCCATATTGTCCTGTTGCTTTCACCGAAGTGTTGCGTCATCCGGGACTTTTTTTGAACTCCGTTCACAGCAAAAATGCAAAAGTCCGGTCAATGGCGATTGAGAAAAATTCGTTCTTAAATGATGTGACTCGGCGATATGCCTGAGATACAAATTGACGATCACTCACCTGAGATGATCGTACGATTGCTTGTTTTCATCCTGAAAAGCAGCAGCACCACCAACTGCTATCAATTTTGATAAGTTCGTCAGCCCTTTGTTTCCGTTGGCGATGCATCGAAATAGAAATTTTTAAAATATTTTTCGCGCTCCAGCTTTTCAAGTCGCAGCTTTTCTGCTTCCAACTCCCGGCGAATCACATCGAGTTCGCCATCAAATTTGGCCAGCCGCTGCTCCAATACAGCCTTCCGAGACTTGAGCAAATTGTCAATCGATACCACATTTTGTGAGTACGTGACAATCTGTTGCTCGCGCTGACGCAATTCCTGAATCGTGATGTCGCTGATACCGTAGCCGGAGTAATCCGCCCAGCGATCAAAATCGGTTTGCATGTCCTCGACTTGATAAGTCTTAAGCCATGACTGAAAGCGATCCATGCGATCTTCCAGCGCCTCGAGGTCTTGCTGCAATGCAGCCAGGTCGACAAAAGCTTCGTCGGATGCTGCTGACCGGGCTTTCAGCTCCCGCAGGACGACAAGATTTTGGTTGATGCGGCGTTTCTCGCTGTCCATATCCCGCACCAGGTTTTGCAAAATTTTCTGGCGATAATGCACACTGCTCTCTTTGGTGGCGAGCGGATAATCGACGAAGTAGTTGGCCTTGCTGATCATTTTTGCCGATTGGTATTTTGACAACGTGGTCACCAGACGCTCGCGCCGCAGCGTGGCTGTTTGCAGGACGTCCTCATTGCCGATCTGCTTCGCTGTTGCGATAATCGATTCCAGTTCGCTGATCTGATCGAAAATTTCGCGCCGTTCGCTGGCGAAATCTTCTGTCAACGGCGTGCCCAAACCGTTCTCGTAACCCATTTTGATCAGTTTGTCCTGCACCGAGGCCTTCAAATCTGCGACGATATCGTACATATGCTCGCTTTTGGTGTCGAGCACAGTCTCTTCCATGCGTTCCAACTCATCGAGTTGGTGCAGCACATACTCGCGCTCGCCATTGTAGCGATCCGCCAAATCGAGCACTCCGCGCGCTTTGGTGACATAACGCAAATCACGCACCGCTTCATCCGGCTGATTCAAATAGCGCTTGCACAAGCCTGTAAGCACCAGCGCCTCATAGGTGTAATCACTGGCCAAAAAGTCTTGAAACAGCGCATCGACATTGCTGATGGTCGCATCGTATTCGCCGGATTTCATGTGTGCCCAGGCCGAGCCAATCAACACTTTGTCGCGTTCGTTCGCACCGCGACTCACGGACTCAAAGCACGTCAAAGCCTGCGCATAATCGCGGCGCTCATAAAAAATAAATCCCAACCGCAACAGCGCATTATTGCGAATGACAGCAAGATTTGGATCGGCCCACGGCACATGATCCATCTCAACAATTTTTTTAAAAATCGTTACCGCATTTTCATAATCGCTACGATTCGCATAGGCAATTCCGGTCAGGTAGAGTGCGGGCAGGTGGTACTTCGAGCCACTTTTTATCTTTTCAAATGCAGCCTGGGCGCTTTTGGAATCCCGCAGTTGCAGGCTGTAGTATCCCGCCAGGTAGTGGATACGGTCGCTGATTTTGGTATCCACGCTATCTTCGATTTCCAGGAACGCATCATAGTGCTTAAAAAACGCGTCCTTCCAGCCCAGCGTTTGGGAAATCGTGATCTGCCGCAAAAAAATATCCTGTTTGTACTGGTTGTCCGGATAGTTTGCCAGCAGTTCGGCATAGTCCCGGTACGCTTGTTCATACTGCAAGCGTGCATACTTCGACTCTGCAAGAAAGAAGTAGACTGCATCAAAAGTTTTATAATAGGCGCCATACCGATCGATCAAGTGATTGAGCTGCAACTCCGCCAGCGTATAGTGCCCATCGACATAATTCAGGAGAGCATCGCTTAAATCGCGTTGCAGCATGCGCGACCGTTGTCGATCGTTAGCACTCTCAAGGAGCGAGGTTTTCATCACCAGGTATTCATGATGTTTGGCCTCGAAATCAGCAAGTCTGGTCAAACGCCACTCGCGAAAAATCTCGCTCAGGCGCACACCGTCATTCAGTGCGCCGCCTTCGGTTCCCAGCAAAGCGGCGATGCGCGTGTCGACGCTGGAAAGCACATCCTTTTTAACATTGTCCAGCTCGCTCAGCAATTCCGGATTATCCTGAATGGCTGTTTTTTGCATAGAATTGATTTCGGTCAGGACTCTCAGTAGTTGATCAGCCTCTGCAGCATAGGCATCGGTCATGCCCGTGAGTGCGCTGTCTGGCAGCGCGACTTTCAGATATTCGGATATATTGTATTTTTGCCTTTTGATCCGATCAAGCAGCAGGTGATCCGTTGTCGGATCCAGCCGTGCTTCCATTTCTGTTAAGCGGCTATAAAACGTCACCAGCGAGTCAATTTCAAAATTATATTCCTGCAAAAGCGCTTGCATATCGCCCTTGGTAGTTGGAAAAAACTGGTATAAATCACGGTTGTCGATCAGCACCACCAGCGAATCTTTGAGCGAAGCAAACTGGTCGGCCATGCCAAAACGCCGCTCGCTCTCCATAATGTTTTTCAGGCTGTCAATTTCTGCAATCAGCCCGACTACGTGATCGAGTTCTTGCCCGTATTCGGTAATCAAGCCGTCCATTTTGCTGTATAACGGTCCGAATTTGGGATCGTCCCGCATAACAGCAGTCGTGCCACGCGATTTGATTTCAGCAGCGACATTACGAACCATTTGCAGCAACATTTTTTCGCGGGCAGCCATCTCAACCAGGTAGCCTTTGCTCATTTGGTCCAGAAAAAACTGCATTCGCCCCTGATAGCCCACGCTGATTTCAGTTTTTTCGGGAAAAACCTGTGCCGTGGCAGGCGCACTACTCCATAGTGGAATGATGCATAGAAGAAAAAAGAAGATAGGTTGGAGGTGGCGTTGAACCCTCCATAGCTCATAACGCATGAATTCCCTCAACAAATATGGGTGGGCTTTCAAGGAAAGAGTAGCCACTGGTTTTTCCAATTTCAGTCTACTGTGTGCCGTTACCTTCTTGGTTGATCAGCAAACGATACGCAAAGATCAGATTCGTCAATGCAAGCAGGATATATCAACGGTATTATCCTCTACCATATATACATCCACTTGAAACGGAACACAGAATTATTTTTCCGAAATCGAAAAAACTCTCGCTAAACGCCGGGAAAGTTGTAAGTTTCGTCAGTTTTTGCCGACGACGTGCAGGCGATTGATAGCGCGTGAAAGTGCAGCCTGTGCGCGGGCGATATCCCACTTTTCGCGGCCTTCTGCAATGCGCTTTTCTGCGCGATGTCTGGCTGCTTCGGCACGATCGACGTCGATCGCATTGGCTTCTTCCACGGCTTCTGCGATAATGGTGATTTTATTGGAGGAGACTTCGAGGAATCCTTCGGAGGTAGCAAAAATCTTTTTGTCGCGATCATCCACTCTCGCCCGGATCTCCCCGATCGCCAAGGTTGAAAGCAGAGGAGCATGTCGCTGCAAAATGCCGAAATAGCCTTGGCTACCTGGCGCTACAACACTTTTTACAGTACCGGAAAACACCTTTTGTGTTGGTGTAACGATCTCTAGCAGTAAGTCGCTCATATCAATTTTTGCTTTTTTTTATGAGAAGACTCCCTTCACCTCGCAGCGAAGGGAGTTGTTTTCTTGAAATATAATTCGATCAGCATGCAAAACACATGCTTACATAAACGTCAGGCAGCTTCCTGCATACGCTTGGCTTGCTCAACCGCCGCATCGATCGTGCCGACCATAAAGAATGCCTGTTCAGGCAGATGATCGTATTCACCTTCGATAATGCCTTTAAAACCACGAATCGTTTCTTCGAGTGGCACATATTGGCCTGGCGTATTGGTAAATGCTTCAGCCACAAAGAATGGCTGTGACAGGAAGAACTGGATGCGGCGTGCGCGATGCACAACCTGCTTATCTTCATCTGAAAGCTCTTCCATACCGAGAATAGCGATAATATCCTGCAAATCTTTGTATTTCTGCAAATAGAGCTGGACCTCACGCGCTACGCGGTAGTGTTCTTCACCGACGATTTGCGGATCGAGAATACGAGAAGTCGAGTCCAGCGGATCCACTGCCGGGTAAATACCCAGTTCTGCAATCTGTCGCGACAACACAGTCGTCGCATCGAGATGCGAGAAGGTCGTTGCCGGTGCAGGATCCGTCAAGTCATCAGCGGGAACGTACACAGCCTGTACAGAGGTGATCGAGCCCTTGTTGGTCGAGGTAATGCGCTCCTGCATCGCGCCCATTTCGGTTGCAAGGTTTGGCTGATAGCCCACAGCAGAAGGCATGCGGCCGAGCAGCGCCGATACTTCAGAACCGGCCTGGGTAAAACGGAAAATATTGTCGATAAAGAGTAGCACGTCCTGCCCTTCAACATCACGGAAATACTCCGCGTTGGTCAGGGCTGTCAGCGCTACACGCAAACGCGCGCCGGGCGGTTCATTCATCTGTCCGAACACCAAACAGGTTTTTTCAAGCACACCAGACTCTTTCATTTCCAGCCACAAGTCGTTGCCTTCGCGGGTACGCTCGCCTACGCCGCCAAACACAGAGTAACCACCGTGTTCGGTCGCGATGTTACGGATCAATTCCTGGATAATAACCGTTTTGCCAACTCCGGCACCACCGAACAAGCCGGTTTTACCGCCTTTGGAATACGGTTCGAGCAAGTCGATAACCTTAATACCGGTCTCCAGAATCTCCGGCTGTGGATTCAATTCATCGAATTTCGGGGGTTCACGGTGAATCGGCAAGTGTTCCTTTGAGTTGATGTCACCCAGACCGTCAATCGGATCACCGAGAACGTTGATCAAACGGCCGAGTGCCTCTTTGCCAACCGGGATACTGATCGGCTGGCCTGTGTCGATGACACTTTGTCCACGCTGCAGGCCATCCGTGCTATCCATGGACACGCAGCGCGCAACCCGTTCACCCAAATGCTGCTGCACTTCGAGAATGAGCTTGTCGCCCTCTTTCTCAACCTGGAGCGCATTTAAAATTGCCGGTAGGTTGCCATCTTCGAATCCCACATCGACGACAGCACCGATAACTTGAACAATCTGCCCTTTATTCATGAATTTAAATCCTTATTTTTCTTTGCATATTTGCACTTCCGGTTGCTTCGCTCATGACTGCTGTTGCGCATACAAATCTACGGGCCCTTGCAGCTACAAGCCTAACCAACAATCCACGGCTGAGAATGCATTGGCCTAAGCCTATTTCAACGCCTCTGCGCCGCCAACGATCTCATTGATTTCTTTGGTAATCGCAGCTTGCCGCGCTTTGTTGTAATGCAGGGTCAGGTTATTGATCATTTCCTGCGCATTCTCTGTCGCATTGTCCATTGCCATCATTCGAGCACCTTCTTCACCATAGTACGATTCTGCCATCGCTTGCCAAACGCGAATATTGACGCTTTTCGGGCAAAGCTTGTCCAGGATTACTCCGGGACCAGGCTCGAAAATGTACTCAAATGAGCCTTGCTCTTCATCCAATTCCTGCGGCTTGATCGGCAGAAGCTGTTCAACCATGATGTGCTGTTTCACAGCGGATTCCGCCTTGGTGTAAATCAGCACGATCTGATCATAAGCCCCGTTGACAAATTGCGATTGTACATACTGCGAAATGTCCAATGCATGTTCAAACGCAAGGTGGTTGAAAAAGCCACTCAATTTATGATCGATTGCATAGTCACGTTTAGAGAAAAACTCGAAAGCCTTTTTTCCTGCGGTGACCAGCGTAACCGTTTTGCCTTCATCAACAAGTTTATCGATTTCGTTTTTTGCATGGCGAATGACGTTGGCATTGAAGCTTCCACACAATCCACGGTCCGCAGCAACAACGATCACGGCCACATTTTTGACAGGCCGCTCCTGCAAAAATTTATTCAGACTATGATCGACTTTCGATGCCACATTTGACAGCATAGCTGAAAGCGTCTCAGCATAGGGACGGATTTGCGTGATTCGCGCCTGAGCACGTCGCAGCTTAGCCGCCGCCACCATCTTCATCGCTTTGGTGATTTGCTGTGTTTTTTTGACCGAGGTAATTTTCCGACGAATGTCTCTGAGAGTTGCCACGTCAAATTACCCCTTAAACATTTTTAGAAATTCCGAGCTCATTTTCTTCAATTTGTCCGTGGTTTCATCATCAAGTTGTTTTTTGCTCTCGATTTCATCGAACAACTCCGGATGATTGGATTCAACGAACGAAATCACTTCATCCTGTAGTTTGCCAATTTTGCTGACTTCGATTTCATCGAGAAAACCATTGACACCCATGAAAATCAGAATAACCTGCTCGCTCACACGCAATGGACGATACTGAGGTTGTTTCAGAATTTCCACCATGCGCTCGCCACGACGGAGCTGATTTTGTGTTGCTTTATCGAGATCAGAGCCGAATTTTGCAAAGGCTTCGAGCGCGCGATACTGCGCCAGATCGAGACGCAACCGGCCCGCAACCTGTTTCATCGCTTTGATCTGAGCGTTGCCACCTACACGCGAAACCGAGAGACCCACATTAACAGCAGGTCGAACACCTGCGTAGAATAGGTCGCCTTCAAGATAAATCTGGCCGTCCGTAATCGAGATCACGTTGGTCGGAATATATGCCGAAACGTCGCCTGCCTGCGTTTCGATAATCGGCAAGGCCGTTAGCGAGCCACCGCCCAAATCGTCGTTCAATTTAGCAGCGCGTTCGAGCAATCTTGAATGCAGATAAAAAACATCGCCCGGGTAGGCTTCGCGGCCCGGGGGACGCCGGAGCAGCAATGAAACTTGCCGGTAAGCCCAAGCGTGTTTGGAAAGATCATCGTAAACGACCAGACAGTGCTTGCCGTTGTCGCGAAAATACTCGCCCATCGCAGCGCCGGTGTATGGTGAGATGAACTGCATAGGTGCAGGTGCAGCGGCAGGCGCAGCCACGACGATGGTATAATCCATTGCGCCGTTTGCTTCGAGGGTGTTCACTACCTGCGCGATACTGGAATTTTTCTGGCCGATCGCGACGTAAATACAGACCACATCGGAATTTTTTTGGTTGATGATGGTGTCGAGCACCACCGCGGTTTTGCCGGTTTGGCGATCGCCGATAATCAACTCACGCTGGCCACGACCGATCGGGATCATTGCGTCGATGGCTTTGATGCCGGTCTGCAGCGGTTCTTTCACAGGTTGACGCTGAATGACACCGAGTGCCTTACGTTCCAGCAAACCGAATTGATCGGTTTTGATTGGACCTTTGCCATCAACGGGTTGGCCGAGCGGATCGACAACGCGGCCCAGCAAAGCATCGCCCACCGGAACCTGCAAAATGCGTCCGGTGCGCTTGGCGGTGTCGCCTTCCCCGATCTGTTGATCGGAGCCAAACAACACACAACCAACGTTGTCTTCTTCCAGGTTCAAGGCCATTCCAAATACGCCACCCGGAAACTCAACGAGCTCTCCAGACATGACATTCTCGAGGCCATAGACGCGGGCGATACCATCGCCAACCTGGATCACTTCGCCAACTTCGCTGACGTCGATCGATTTTTCAAAGCCTTCGATTTGTTGCTTAATAATCGAAGTGATTTCTTCGGGTCGAATATCCATGCCGAACTCAATCCTCCTTACAAATTGTGCGGATACATCTTGGCAGGGAAGTATTTGTTCTACATAGCCGCTTAATTTCGGCTTGCGAACATTGCTGCTTTCATTTTTTCCAGTTGATTGCGCAGGCTGGCATCGATCACCTTGCCTTCGATATTCAAAACCATGCCGCCGAGGATATCGGGATCAACATAATTTTCGATTTCAAAGGTAGCCTTGTATTGTTCACCCAAATTTTTCTTGAGGAGCTCAAGCTGGTTTTGGGGAAGCGGCACGGCCGTTATCGTGCTAGCCCGCACTTTATTGTTGTGCTTATCGCTGATTCGTTTGAATTCGGCAGCGATTTCACTAAAAATATTCTGTCTGCCTTTATCAAGCAAAATAAATACGAAATGGATAAAAAGCGCCGAGAAGCGGTCCTGAAAGTTTTTCTCGATCAGGGCACGTTTTCCCGCTTTCCCTGCTTCGGGAGAATGAAAATAGTACTTAAGCTTGGTGTTCTGCTGGAGAACCTGCTCAAATATTGCAACTTCCTTAGCGATGGTGTCCAAGTTGTTTTTCTCAACAGCCAGTTCGAAGAGAGCTTTCGCGTACCGGTGTGCTAAAACTGTTGCTTTCAATTCACGTCTCCCATCTCTTGCATGGATTGCAGGATCAAATCTTCATGATCCTTTGGAGAAAGCGCTTTGCCGATTGCTTTGGTCGTCGCCGCAATGGATAACTCAATAGAGAGCCGCTTGATTTCGGAAATCGCTTTTTCACGTTCCACAGAAATCTCTTTTTTGGCACGCTCCAACTGCGCTTCCGCTTCCTGACGCGCTTTGCGAACGATTTCCTCGCGCATCGATTCAGCTGTGCTTTTTGCTTTTGCAATCAGTGCTTGCGCTTCATCCCGAGCTTGCGCGATCACTTCTTCCTGCTTTTGCAGCGATTCCGCTGCTTTGGCTTGTGCGATTTCAGCTTGCTCGAGAGATTCTTTGATCTTTTTTTCCCGTTCGTCCAATGCTTCGCGCAGAGGCCCCCAAGCAAAGCGGTACAAAATGATATACAATATCAAAAATGTCACCGCCGTCCAAAACATCAGACCGGTGTTTGGCGTTAACAAATCCATTTTCTATCCTGTTGTTATGCTTTGAAGGTCAGTAGCAGGCAAACGATCAGCGCGATAACACCGACACCTTCGATCAGTGCTGCGGTCAGGATCATCGCGCCGCGAATGTCACCAGACGCTTCAGGCTGACGGGCGATACCTTCCATCGCTGCGGCTGCCAATTTGCCAATGCCCATACCAACACCGATAACTGCACCGGCTGCGCCAATGCCCGCACTCAAGAAAGCTAATGCAACGGATTCCATGGAACCTCCTCTTGACTATACTAGTCGTTGTTGAAGTTAATTATTTGTTTATTCGATTTTATTTTAAGCCCATCAATGTTCTTGATGAATGGCTGCACCAATGAAAACAGTTGATAACAGAGTAAAAATATATGCCTGCAGAAAGGCGACAAGTGTTTCCAAAATGCCAATCACTGCTGCAGTCACAACAGGAAATGGCGCCACAACATAACTTTTGAAGATAAACACAATGCCGATCAGCGACAAAATCGCGATGTGGCCAGCCGTCATGTTTGCGAACAAACGCATGGCTAACACGAAATGTTTGATAAACAAGCTCATCACTTCGAGCACCGCAATCAACGGAATCAGAAAGACAGGGATGCCGTGTGGCACCAAACCTTTCCAGAATCCCCAAACGCCATTTTTCTGCATACCGGCATACAATCCCGTGCCGAAGGTGATCATCGCCAGTACACCAGTTACGCTCAAATCACTGGTTGGCGTTGCGCCTCCGGGCACCAGCCCTACCAGATTATTGCACAAAATAAAAAAGAAAAAGGTAAAGATGAGCGGCTCAAATCTGCGGGCATCTTCACCGAGATAATTTTCAACAATGTCCTTGCGCAAAAAAACGACCACCGCCTCGATAGCATTGGCCATGCCCTTGGGCACCAGTTGCTTTTTGGTGAAGAGCATCGGTAGAACAATCATGAGCAGGCCAGCCACACCCCACATCCACAATGTGTGCAGGGTGATGCTAAGATCGATCCCAAAGACTTCTGGCAAAGGGATCACAACGTGATCGACAATATGATGCAGAATATCATTGGTGTCTTCGCCTTCACTACCCGGCCCCAGCAAGAGAGCAGTGTTTATAATCGAGTTAGAAAACATCAGGATGTTTCTTTCTTTTTCGATAATTGAGCGTTTAGATAATTTAGCTCGTAGACTTGCAGTACGAGATAGAATACAATTACAGAGAGCGAAAAAGCCAGCAGGTTCAGGTTGCTGAGGCTGGCTACAAGCAGAAATATCACCGCGATGATAAAGAATCGCAGGATAATTCCGGAAAAGAAAACTTTCAAAAGCTTCTCTTTTTCAACCAGAAAAGCTCTTTTGTTGAAAAAATAGGCGATAAAAATATTCAACAATCCTACAAGACTTCCTGCGATAACCGCATGAAGCACGCCACGATCAAAAAAATGCAGGATTGGGAAAGCAGACAGGAGGAGCACCAAGCATGTTCCTCCGATTGCAAGCACCGAGAACTTGCCGAATTCAGTCATCACTGTTCTGCTTATCTTTTGATTGAGAAGGGAAAACTGCGCGATAAACGGTGAGAAAGCCACTAGCAGTACCTAAAAGAGCCCCGAGGATAAAGAACAGGGGCAACGTTGACAACTTGGTATCCAGCCAGTAACCACCCAACCCCCAAACCAGAATGGAGAAGGCAAAACGGAAACCAAGATCAATGTATTTTACATAGCTATTCTGCTGACGACGCTTTTTATTGTTTTGCTCGGAATTGCTCACCGTTTTTGTGGCATGGGCATAGATTTTTGCGGAGCACCCAATAGCGATTTTGCCCCTTCGCCATCCTTGAAGGCAGATTTACCGTCTCCCTGTCCCATCGAACAGACGCCGTCAAAGAAGGCCCCTTCATTGATAACCAATTTTGCCGTTTGCAGCTCTCCCTGAAAGAGCGATTGCGCTTCCAGCATCACTCTGCCGGTTGCATGAATTTTCCCTCGTACTTTTCCACCAATAATAGCATTTTTGGCAGAAACTTCACCATCGACTTCCCCTTCTTTCCCTACAATCAGAGTGTCGCTGGTGGTGATCCTTCCTTTGATCTGGCCATCGACGCGAATACTACTCTGCACCTTGACCGTGCCTTCGAAATAAGTACCCTTGCCGATAAAAGTGTTTAAATCCCCTGAGCGATCGAATTCATCCACTTCTTTTTTTCCTAACATAATTCACCTTGCTAAAGTTGGGAGCCTAAGTTGTTCAACTACCGCTGGAATGAAATGCCAAGATGTACTCTCTTGGGTTTACCGGCTTGCCATCCCGCCACACCTCGAAATGCAGATGCGGGCCTTTGGATGTGTAACCGGAGTTGCCCAATTGCGCGATCGGCTCTCCCTTCCGGACATAAGCCTTGTCTTCCACAAGCAGCTTACTGTTATGTGCATAATATGTAAAAACGTTGTTGCCGTGATTGATAATGACGATATTTCCGTATCGCGATGTCCATCCGGCAAAAACAACCATGCCTGAACCGGCAGCGAGGATGTCGGTGCCACGACGTCCTGCTATGTCAATACCCGGATGCCATTTATCGGCACCGGGATCGCCACTGCCAAGCAGCCATGAAGTGGTCGAATAGTCGGCTGACAAATAACCTTCGACCGGCAGCATTGTTGGCAGGCTTGGCGTAAAATCATGAAGACTTGAGTTCTTACGCGACACGAAACTCGATTGCGAAGAAATTTTTTCAATATCCGGTTGTACTCCGGAATAAACATCTTCGTCAAAGCCACGATTCTGCAGCTCACTGCTACTGCTATACTGGCGATCGCGAACCATCATGGCTGGGTTTTTAACACCATCGACGCCGAGCAGATTGAGCACTTTCTGATAATCTTTATTGATGGCTTCAAAGCGTTGCTGCAAGTAGAAAACGCGCTTATTGTCTTCGCGCAGATCATCATTTTTAGCCGTCAGAATTCTGTTGTCAGAGTGCACATGATACCATTGCCAGTAGGCATAAATACCAGCAAGCATGTGCATAAACAGCACAATGCCAACAATCATCAGCACACGCACGATGCGCATGCTCAGCCGAAAGCTATGTGGTTCGGCATTATCGTCAGGAATAAATAAAACCGAAATGCGCTTCGGTCTATTTTTTTTCATTTTGTTTGCTATCGTATTTTCAGCAGTCGTTCTTCTATAGAAGGCGGAATCTATGTATTATCAGCTTAAAAGTCAACCCTTTTTCAAAGGTAGAAGCGATTTACATTCCTGCCTGCATTTACCATAATTTCAACAACAACTCGATAATGCGTTCGAGATCATTTTCAGAGTAATACTCCAATTCGATCGCACCCTTTTTGCCTTTCTTCTGGATTCTGACCTGCGTTCCAAAAATCTGCCTGATTTTATCCTCTGCTTCCTGCAGATGTGGTTCCAGTGACGCTGGTTTGGCAGCCTTGTTTTTTGCAGTTTTTCTCCTGGGTGAAGTCAGCTTCTCAACCTGGCGGACGCTCAGCCCGTCTTGTTTGATCTTTTTCCAGACTTTCAACTGCTCACTCTTATCATCAAAAGCAAGCAGGGCACGCGCATGTCCGGCGGAAATTTCTTTGCTGCGCAAGCTTGCCTGTACCAGATCCGGGAGCTTGAGCAAACGCATAAAATTCGCGATGGTTGCCCGATCCTTTCCGACACGTTTGGCTGCGCTCTCCTGTGTCAGATTGCATTCGTCGATCAATCGCTTGTACCCCAGCGCCTCTTCAATCGGGTTGAGGTTTTCCCGCTGAATATTTTCGATCAACGAGAGCTCCAGCATTTCCTGGTCGCTGCTGACATCGAGCACATAGGCAGGAATGGTCTCGTAAGCCAACTCCTGCACAGCCCGCAAACGCCGCTCACCTGCAATGAGCTGATAGCCATCTCCCAGCCGACGCACGCTGATCGGCGTAATCAGGCCATTTTCAGAAATCGAGCTCTTAAGCTCGCTTAATGCCTGATGATCGAAATCGGTTCGGGGCTGAAATGGATTGGGAGAGATTTTGGAAACGTGAATTTCGGAGAGATTTTCTTTGCGTATGGTATCGGCTTCCTGAATATCAGGGATGAGCGCCGACAGTCCCTTGCCGAGTCTCTGGGTGGCCATTCTTGAGTACCTCTTCTGCTAAGCTCATGTAATTTTCACTGCCGGTACAAACTGCATCATAGAGAATAATCGGCTTGCCGTGACTCGGCGCTTCACTTAGGCGAACGTTTCGCAGGATCACCGATTTGAAGACCTTTTCGCCAAAATAGGTTTTCACATCGTCAGCAACCTGCCGGCTCAAATTAAGGCGATTGTCAAACATTGTCAGCAGCACGCCCTCGATCTCAAGAGCCGGATTGAGGTGTTTTTGCACAAGACGAATGGTATTCAGCAATTGGCTCAAGCCTTCCAAGGCATAATATTCGCACTGAATCGGAATCAATACGGAATCGGCGGCAGTCAGGGCATTGAGCGTCAGCAAACCAAGGGATGGTGGGCAGTCGATAAAAATATAGCTGTATTTACGAGCCAAACGCTTGATTTGACGATCGAGTATTTTCTCGCGCGAAATCGTGCCAACCAATTCGACTTCTGCACCGACCAGCCGTACATGTGCAGGCAACACATCGAGGTATTTTAAATCTGTGCCGACCACGGCTTTATTGATGTCGAGATCTTCGACCAAGACCTCATAGACTGTGCGCTTGGCATCCTTGCTGGAGAGACCAAAACCGCTTGTGGTATTGGCCTGCGGATCAATATCGATCACCAACACCGGGTGTTCGGCGACTGCTATGCAAGCCGCTAAATTTACAGCAGTGGTGGTTTTGCCAACACCGCCTTTTTGATTGGCTATTGCAATTATTTTTGGCATTTCAATCCTGCGTATAAATTCAAGATTTGAAAGATAAACCAAGAATTGTTCAAAATCAAGCTGTTTTTACAAAGCAAGCTTCTGAAAAACAAACACATAAATTTAAATTTTACAAAAGGATAGACAAGCATCAAACAAAACAGTTTGCCGCTTGCCATCTGCTATTGCACTTTTTAATAATAGCTGCCCCCAAAAATGCTCGACCGACCGCCACGACGCTCCAGCTTCAGATCTTGCAAGTGTGGCGCCTTAACATTAATTCGAAAATAGAAACCGCGCGCAGGCCCGACAGGATTCCAGCTCAACGACGCCTCCCAACAATGCAAATCGCGATAAAAAGTCCAGTACTGGCTGACGAGTTGCTTCTTGCGCAAGTCAATTTGTCCATTGAAGCGCACCCGCCAATTATCCGTCAGGTTGATTTCTGCATTCTGGATATTCAGATAGGCGGTTTTTGACTTTAGATTGGGATTAAAGCTGCTGAGTGTGTATGAGAAAGTCAGGTTGGCGCGCCACGGAATACCTGTATTGGAAAACGTGCTACCACTTTCAAAACGGTCCTGGTTGCCTGCAAAGCCAGAAAAATTCTCAATCTCGCCAAAATTTTCCTGCATTGCATCGTCCGAGGCCGAAGCGCCCTGCAAACGAATGCTCGAAGAGATATTGAGACTGGTCAGCCGTAAATATTTGCCGCCAAACAAGCCGCCATCCGCCCAGAGATAGCGATTCGTTTCGCGGCTGAGCGAGTCGTCGTACGCATACGGACTGTGTGACATGCCGATACTGATGTTGAGTGTGCGCGTCGGTGTTGCGCTGAGCGTCGTGCGTAGATTGCTCAGCTTCTTGTCATCAGCCGCAAAATTGTAACCGGAGGAGATGTTCATACTGAAAAGGTCGATCTTTTTCTCCTTTTCACCCGACATGGTTTTCATTTGAAAAAGATTATTGACCGAAAAAGACAGGCTGGCAATTTCACCTCGCGGCGTGCCGATCCCCCCTTGAAAACTATACATATCACGTTGTTCTTCGACGATATTGCTGTCCGCATCGAACGTCTGCACCGTTTGATAATAGCCCCATTTCGGATCGGAAAAATCCGGCTGATAATTAAACGAAACCGACGGCGTCACCACGTGCCGTAGCGCTTTGACCGGCCCGATGTTCGGCGCGAACGTACCATAGAGCTTGGTGTTGGCAGAAGCGCTGTAGCGGAACAGATGGCGTGCATAAAAACCCTTCTCTGTCGTTTCAGTGCTGGTGGTAGAGAAATCATCGTATACGCGTTTGCGATCGAACCAATCTTCATCGATTGAAATGGATTGCGACATGCCCAGCCAGCCGAACAGCTTGCCGGGATTGTTGAAACGCAGGCCGATGTCGTGGCTGGCAAAGGAGCGCTGCTCTTCATCAAAGGTCGAGTCTGAGGTGATCAGTGTGCGCTGAAACTGACTTTGGGCGCGCGAGCTGTAACTGAAATAAATATTTTCATACCATTTCGGATTGCTGTTGCCGCCGATGCTGCTCCGCCCGCCAGAAAGTCCGCGCTTGCGCGCGTCGGTTTTTGGTGCAAACAGTTGCCGTTCGCCCAGGTAAAACGTGACTTGCGGAAGCTGCCGGGTAATGTTACCGCTATCCAAATCCTTGTTTTCAGAGACGTTCACCGAAATGTTTGCGCGCGTTTTGGTCCAGCGCTTCGAATAGGTGGCTTGCGATATCAGCGTACGACTGAGGCGCTGCTGCGGACTAAAACTGAAATCACGATAGTAGCTGTTATCGGATATAAACGTCCCGCTGGCATTCAGCGATGACGTTTTGCCGATGGTTTGATTATGACTGATGCGCAAATCCCAGCGTCGTTGCTGCACGCCGCTCTCTGCAAAATTTTTGCGTGTGAGCGATCCGGAAACATTGCCGCGAAAATTGTAGCGCATCGCATAGTTAAAATTGCCCTTAAAAAGCCACCCGGCTTTTTCGTAAAAATCGGCTGTGACCTTGGCATCCATATATTCGCTGATGGCCCAATAGTAGCCAAAATCACGCAGATAGCGGCCCTCTATGGCGCTTTGACCATAGCGCGGAATCACCAGGCCGCTGCGCCGTCCGGATTGGGTCGGGAACATGCCAAAGGGTAAAATCGCCAAAGGCACTTTGCCCAAATACAGCACGATCGGCTTGGCAATCACGCGCTCGCCAACAATGATTTTCATCCGGCGCGCCCAAAAATGGAAATGCGGCTCCGATTCCAAATCACATGAGGTAAATGTGCCGCGGCTGATATTGAGCACATTCGGCGCCACCCGCTTGATCTGCTCGCCGCCGTAGTTGCCTCCTTCGAATTTGGTTCGGCCGCGCACCATGCGGCCTTTTCCCGAATCAAAATTGAACTCCATTCGTTCGCCAGTAATCCGATCGGTCCCTTCGATCAAAACCGGATAACCGACAATATGCATTTCGACACTGTCCGTCGGAATGGCGCTTCGCAAAGAATCGCTTTTTACAGCAAGCGTCTCGGCAATGGCCTCGGCGGTCAGTGTGCGGGTATTCCAGTCCACTTCGATCCGGCCCGCTTCGATGGTGGTGCTTTTATAGGTCACAATAGCATCGCCGATCAGGATAAGCTTATTATTGACGATGTCGAAATCCTTGTGGTGGGCCTCGTAGCTAATCGGCGCTTCGATCTGGCTGCGACTGGTATCTGGCGGGGTCAGCCTCGAAGCGTTCTCTCCGTTGGGTTGGCCTGCCTGCTGCCCGAGTGCAGGTGCGCTCCAGCAAAACAGGATTGCGCAGATGGAAATGCGCCACGCGAGAGCGCCATTTTTTTGGCGTTGCCGTAGCGTTTTTTTATTGCTAAAAATCATCCTGATTATTCTTTGCTTTTTGATCGAAAAATTGCCGGTAGTGTCGCCACAATTTTGCAAGCCGGCTGCGGATATTAGCTTCCTGTCCGCGCTCAACGGGCTGATAGTAAATTTTCTCGCGCAGCTTTTCCGGCAAATAGTTTTCTTCGACAAAGCCATCGGGCGCGTCATGCGGATAGCGATAGCTTTTGCCATAGCCCTGTTCGGCCATCAGCTTGGTCGGTGCGTTGCGGATGTGCATCGGAATCGGACCACCCGCACCAGCCTGCACATCTTTCACCGCCGCGTCGATCGCGGTGTAGCTGGCATTGCTTTTTGGCGCGCTCGCCAGATACGTCGTCGCTTGCGCCAGCACGATGCGTGCTTCCGGCATGCCAATCGCGTGCACCGCCTGAAAAGCCGATGTCGCAAGAACCAGTCCTTGTGGATCAGCATTGCCGATGTCTTCACTGGCGAGAATAATCAGACGTCGCGCAATAAAAATCGGGTCTTCGCCCGCATCGATCATGCGTGCCAAATAGTGTAAGGCCGCGTTCGGCTCGCTGCCGCGCACACTTTTAATAAAAGCCGAAATGGTATCGTAATGGGCATCGCCGGCTTTGTCGTAGCGCGCAGTTTTGCGCTGAAAAGCCAGCGCAATCTGTTCTGAAGTGACGGTTTTGTGCCCGGCACGATCAGGCCTGGTCAAATACGCCGCCAGCTCCAATCCGTTGATCAACTCGCGCCCATCGCCGCCACAGAGCTGGATCAGCACATTTTTCGCGTCAGCATCGAGTGCCAATTCCTCGCTTCGCTTGCTGCCGTAGGCTGCAATTGCGCGCTGCAGCAATTTTGCCAAATCACTCTCTTCCAGGGCTTTCAGCACATACACCCGGCAGCGCGACAACAACGGTGATATCACCTCGAATGATGGATTTTCCGTCGTGGCGCCGATCAGAAACAACGTGCCATCTTCGACACTGTGCAGCAGCGCATCCTGCTGCGATTTGTTGAAGCGATGAATTTCGTCGATGAACAGAACGGTACGCCTGCCCACTTTGCGATTGGCAGCCGCCTTTTCGATCACCTTGCGCAAATCCGCCACACCGCTGGTGACGGCGCTCAGTTCAAAAATAGCGGCATCACAGTTTTGTGCAAACAGTCTCGCCAAGGTGGTTTTGCCGACGCCGGGCGGTCCCCAAAAAATCATCGAGATGGTCTGTTTGTTTTCCATCAGCAGGCGCAGCGGCTTGCCGTCGCCGACCAGGTGATGCTGGCCGACAAAATCATCCAGTGTGTCAGGGCGCATGAACGACGCCAGTGGTGCGTCTTTCTGCGCCTGCTCCTGGCTTAACGATTCGAATAAGTCCATTTTATCACTTTACAAGATAACGTTTATCGCACACAATTTGTTCTTCACTTAAAACAGAAAACCCCGGCGCTGACCGGGGCCACTTCATTCTTCAAACAACTTTTATGGCTGACCATCTCTGGCCTAATCCACCCGCCCCGGATCGTTCCAGAAAAAGGCCGTCGCGCCCGCGGGGGTGCCAAGCCAGATGTAATCACCGTCGAGCAGGATGGCGTTGACTTCGAGATCGAGCAAACCATCGCTGGTATCGAAGCGGCGCCAGTCTCTGTTTTTGCGATGAAAACGATAGACGCCACGTTCGGTGCCCGCCCACACAGCCTGCCGGTTCGCTGCGATCGCCAGTACCGGACCAGGCAAATTCAAATTGCGCGCTGGCGCATCTACCCATTTCCCGGTTCGCAGATTATAACCATAAACGCTGCCATCGCCGCCAAACCACATCTCATCGCCATTGCGAGATATGCTGTATACCGACTCTCCTATCGGACCTTTTTCTTCCGCAACATAATGGCCTTCGTTGCGCTCGATTTCGTAAACGAAAAGCCCGTGACGCGTGCCAGCCCACACTTCTTTCTCCAGCACTTCCACGTCATAAATCGGCACCAGGTTCAGTGCTTCCGGTGCAATGTGGGTCATCTTCAGGCTGTCGCTGCGTAATGAAGTCATGTCGAGCAGATTCATTCCCGCTTCCGTGCCGATCCATAAATATTTGCCGTCGGCAAAAACATCCCACACAAATTCGTGCGCCAGCCCGTGCGAAATCGTCACCCGCGACCATTGATTGCGGCGCATGTCGAAAATACTAACGCCGAATCGGGTCGCGCAAAAAAGTGTATCGCCCGACACCACCAGGCGATTGATTTCATCGCTGAGCAACTCTGCATTGAATTGCGATTCGTAGTAGTTCCAACGGTTGCGCCTTTGGTCCCAATACGTCAAACCGGACTCGCCAACTTGCGTGTTGCGGCCACCAAACCAGACACCATTTTCATCCGCAGCGATGGCGTCCACGCGCGGACTATACAGGCCGTAGGGCATGATGTCGAGCATTTCGCTGCGCACATCACCCTGGATCGCGCCAAAGCGCCAGGTACCCATCCACACCTTGCCCCACTTGTCATTGACGGCGCTGGTGACCTCACCGCGCCGCAAACGAAAATCGTTGACGACGCCTTCCTGTTGAAAATAATACCCCTGCCCCATAAAATATTGCGGGTAGGGTGGCCGCTCATAGGCCCGCATACCAAACCAGACTACTTCACCGTTGGAGCCGCCGACACTGATTTCAGCCGAAATGGCGCCGCCAAATTTGCTGCCGCGAAAACGCCTGCCCCCTTCAGTAACAAAAAATACATCATTCAGGCCGATGCCGATGCTTACCACATCATCGAATCGCGGAATGCCGATTTCATCTTTGAAGCTGTTTTGCCAGCGCTCGGCTGTTGGATGGTAGTAGCAAATGGCCGTGCGTGTCGCTGCCCACAAATAGCCGGTCGAGACATCATAGGCCACAGCCGTAATATTATTGTCCGGCAGCCCGTTGCTGGTAGTAAACGGGAAATCCCACTCATTGGCAAAAAAATCGTAGCGCGTAATACCGCCGGTGGTGCCGAAATAAACATACTGCTGACCCACCGCTACCGAGTTGACATAGCGCGTCACGCCGTAGCTGATCCAGTCACCTTGCCGGTAATTCGGATTGGTGCCGCGAATGCGTTCGGGTAGTTCCTGCCCAAAGCTCGGCTGGATAAAGCTCAAGCAAATGGCGAGCGCTAATATGTATTTGTGGGCTTGCATATGTGGGTTCCGTTAGATGGCATTTTTTGCTTGCTCTCAGGCCAGCAAAATTAATCTTGCTCTTCTTCAAAACTCTCGATATCGGACATCATGTTCGTTTAAAAACCTGATAAAATCTTTGAACTCGACCGGTAGTTGCTTCAACGCCATAAAAACATTCCCGCAAATAGGTCATGGTCCTTAATTTTTCTTCTATGCTTGCCACTGCCCAGTATTCTCTATCGCTTCTTTCCAGTTCTTTGGCATTGCCAATGAGTATCTGGGTTCGATCCATTTTCTCATTCATTTCATGCCGTCACTTTTGGCATCCAAACGATTTTGTGACGCAGGCCCTATCGTTCAGTTTTGAGAATCGCTTTTCCAACGTTCACACTCGTTCAAAAAATGTGTTCGACCGTATCAATCATGAAGCCATCAAACTTGAGAATCCGTTAGCGGCGGACGCTGACACCACGAACGAATATTAGAGCATTGCAGACAGCTCTGTCTTCGAGATATTTTGCAAATCACCCAGCAATTTACTTTTGAGATACTATATTCCGCTAAGAGTCATCTACCTTTACTTGTTAGAACATACAGCACGAACATATATATTTCCCCAACTGTTTGTATCACAATAGCCCCCAAAAAAGTGAACTAACCATGGCTTTTTCTTAGAAAATTTGTCCGATGTCCAAATTGTGCTTTGCTTAGTATCAAACATTGGATCAATATTATAGGCTTTATTTATTCTGTACCTTTCTACCAATGACATCGCTTCCTCTAATGTTGGCAATCTCCAATTGTCATGCCCACCAAATTTTAATTTATTTAAAACTTCAACGTATTTTTTTGCACTAGCAGAAGAAAGACTAGTTTCTGAACCGGATTTTTCCCAAGTTAAGTTGGTGGCTTCATCGTAGATAATTGGCAAGTTGTTTTGCTGTTCAAAATTATTGTTTATACCCATTCCAGAAACATTAGCCCAGCGAAGTTCTTTATCGAAGCAGTAAAAATTATATTTTTTAATCATCAGATTTACTTCGTCTGTAGAGAGATCATCTTGACTCTTTGCACGCAAGACATATTCATCTTTGCTTTTAAACAAATTAGAATTAAAAAAATTTAATGTGTTCTTGTTATTCCGAACCGCAATATAGGTCGGGCCGCTGTGTTCATCTTCAATAGTGGAGCACCCCCCATCACCGTATGAGAATACCCAACTGGCACCTGAAGAGCTTTTATCCGCAGTCCATATCCAATTGACATCAAAAAACTCAGCGATCTTGTAGTCTCTGCCTTTGTATTGTAAGTTATATAATGACATAGCTTCTTCCAATGTCGGCAATCTCCAATTGCTATATCCACAAACCTTATCCTTATTAAGCTTCCAAACATCGCCTCCTGCATCATATAAATTAGTAGCATATTCATTGTATCTCGAACGCAACCACATAAGACCAGTTGTAACATCGTAGACTGCTTGTCGGTTGTGCATAGATACAAATCTATTTCGGCCAACCTTGCTTCTAATGTATTTTATGCTTTTTATATCTCCTAAATTAAGAGAGAAATTTGGATTTTCTCTTAAAACAGCAGCAGGGGGAGTCTTAATAATTACTGTATCGGGCTCAATAACTAATTTATCTTCCAGCCTTTCTAGTCGTTTTTCGTTAAGTTTTATTTTTGAATTTAATTCAATAATTTTGAATTTATTATCAACTATCATCCTAAGTTGACTATGTTGCTCATGTTCGATTCTTTTTATCTTCTCATCAATTTTTTCTATCTCACCTTTGATTTGATTGAAATTAACAAAGATAACTTTAACAAGCTTTTTGCATTCAAAATCTGAAATTTTCAGATCATCAACAATTTTCTTGACTAAATACAAATCATTTTCAAGTTTATTTATAATAATTTTATCATGTTGATTTAATTTGTTTTTCTTTTTAATACCAACAAGATTATCTATAGTGTTGTTGATACGCTCCGATATGCCTAAGCGATCAAGTGAATAATCCACAATCTCATCGAATGCCCAAGCTGCTAGCATTTCTATTGTCTTTTTTGCAATCCATGATCCAGAAAACGCTTGTGGTCGAGAAATTAATAATTGATTAGTAAATAAAATAAAAACAACAGTATTGATTATATAAAGTTGTACAGTTCTTCTCATATTACTTTCAATCTAATTTTAGTCGTTTATGGCCAATCGTTTGTGCTTTGCTAAAATCCCAAACTGTGCAGTATGCTTCCAAATTATGCCAAAATTGGTATCCAATAATAGGAACAAGTTTCCAGCGTTTGGGACTTTTTAGATTTCAAAGATTTGCATTTCTGTTGGTGGAGACCACTTTCAGCATCTGGCTTTCACCAACAGGCAACATAACGCAATTTTTCCCCGATGGCAACCCTATTTTGCTTATGCCGCTACCGAATGCCGTAGCGCGACAGCTTGCGGTGCAGGTTGGCGCGGTCGGTTTTCAGCAGGCGGGCCATGCGGCTGACATTGCCCTTGCTGTGCCTGTAGGCGTCCTGCAACAGCTGCTTTTCGAAATCATCGATTTTTTCTCGTAACGACTTGCCGTCGAGCAGGGCAAAGGCATCTTTGCTTTCCTGCGCGTTGGTCAAATCCGGCATGACGTGCTGCAAGTCTTGCGCACTGATCTGCTCGTGCTCGATCATAATCGCCGCGCGCTCCATGGCATTGCGCAGCTCGCGTACATTGCCCGGCCAGCGGTAATTTTGCAGCAATTCGATGGCGTCTTTCGCGAGTCGCTTGTTCGTACCGCTGGCTCTGCCGGCTTTTTCGAGAAAATATTTGGCCAGCAGTTCCACGTCATCGCCGCGCTCGCGCAACGGCGGCACCTCCATCGGGATGACATTCAAGCGAAAAAACAGATCGCTGCGGAAATGTCCTTGCTGGATCGCTTCGCGCAGATTGCGGTTGGTTGCGGCCAGCACCCGCACATCGAAACGGATGGCGCGGGTACCACCGACGCGCAGAAACTCGTTTTCCTGCAAAACCCGCAGCAACTTGGCCTGCATGTCCAGCGACAGATCGCCGATTTCATCGAGCAGCAGCGTGCCGCCGTCCGCTTCTTCGATCAAGCCAATTTTTTGCTCGTATGCGCCGGTAAATGCGCCTTTTTCATGCCCGAACAGTTCGCTTTCGATCAGTGTTTTCGGGATCGCAGCACAGTTGACTTTAATGAAGGGCTGATCAGCTCGTTTGCTGGCGCGGTGGATCGCTTCGGCGACCAATTCTTTGCCACTGCCATTTTCGCCGGAAATCAGCACCCGCGCGTCGGTAGGGGCGGCTTTTTCGATGGCGCGGCGCACTGCTTCGATTTGCGGCGAGCCACCGAGCATTTTGAAATCATCGCCGACGATATGCTGCAAGCGCTCGGCTTCGCGCTGCATCTGCACCCGCTTGGTGGCATTTTTCAATTCGATGAGCAGGCGCGCGGCGGAAAAAGGCTTTTCGAGAACGGCAAACGCCATCTCTTCGCTGATGACCAAAACGCGGTCGATGGCATTTTTCTCCACGGCCAGGATGAATTGAGCAGCGGGAAAGTGATCTGCGAATTGGGCGAGCAAGCGCTGCGAAAGCTCAGTACGGATGCTGACATCGAGCAAAATGATGTCGATGAGCGCTGCACGCGTGTATGCGGCTGGCTGTTTGTCGGCGGGCCAGAATGAAAAATGGAAACCGGCTTTTTGCAGCATGTCTGCATCGAGGCCGGGCATCTTTTCATCGGCGGAAATGACCAAAATATTATGAGGTTTGGAGCTCAACGTGGCTCTCCCTGCTATGCAAAAAAGCCTTCAGCTTTTGCGCTTTCTCAATCGTGGTGCGGGCCTGCAAAACCACCCGCCCATCTTCGTAGTGCTTGGAGAGCACTTCCGCCAGCTCGTGCACGCGGGCAACAGCTGCTCCGTCACCTGCATCGAGTACCAGTTGCAAGTTTTCCTCTTTGGCATGGGCTTTCTCAAAAAGCGCCTCTTGCAACGCTTTCAAAAACAAACCACGGGCAGCAGAGACGAACAATGCGGGTTGGAATTTTTCACGCATGGCCTGAATCATGCCCTGGTTGTCAATGCGGTCGATTTTATTAAAAACGTACATCACTTCTTTGTCTTGCAACTCCATTTCGGCAATGACCTTGTTGACTGTGGAAATCTGTTCTTCGAAATGGGGGTGGGAAATATCGATAACATGTAGCAGCAAATCGGCATCGCGGGCTTCTTCGAGGGTGCTTTTAAAGCTGGCCACCAAATGATGCGGCAGTTTGCGGATAAAGCCAACCGTATCGATCAGCAAAACCGGTTCGCTGTCTTTCATACGCAAGGCACGCACAGTTGCATCGAGGGTTGCGAACAGCCGATCTTCGACAAACACATCGGCTTCGGTGAGCGCGTTGATCAGCGTCGATTTGCCGACGTTGGTGTAGCCGACCAGCGCGGCCTTGAATTGGTCGCCACGGTGCTTTCGGCGCAAATTGCGCTGCTTTTCGATTTTTATGAGCTCCGCTTCCAGCACGCTGATACGTTTGCGAATCAACCGCCGATCAACTTCGAGCTGAGTTTCGCCGGGGCCACGTGTGCCAATTCCGCCCACTTGCCGGGAAAGGTGCGTCCACTGGCGGGTCAAGCGCGGCAACAGGTAACGCAGTTGCGCCAGTTCGACTTGCGTGCGCGCTTCGCGTGTTTTGGCGCGGCGGGCAAAAATATCGAGAATCAGCCCGCTGCGGTCGATGATCTTTTTTTTCAAAATCTTTTCGACGTTACGGGCTTGCGCCGGCGACAAATCGTCATCAAAAATCACCATATCGGCGCTATGTTCGTCGACCATTTCGGCTAGCGCTTCCACTTTGCCTCTGCCAACAAAATAGGTTGGATCGATCTGTTTGCGTTCCTGCATCACCTTCTCGACCACGGTCGCGCCGGCGGTATCAGCCAAAAACGCCAATTCATCAAGGTGATCTTCAACTTCCCAGCGGTCTGTGTATGGCCGGGCCACTCCCACCAAAATTGCTCGTTCTTCGAGCTTGTCATTGAGTTCGAACAAATAGTTTTCCTTTAAAAATAATGATCTTTGGCAGTGATACCACCAAGGCTCGAAGACACAAATCTTAGTTTTGGTGTCTTCGTGGTTCAGTTAAATTTCACCTAAAATAATTCAAGACGGTTTTACAGATGTCGATTCTTTCTTCGCCCGGAACAGCAGCATTTCAGCCAGCAACCCGATTAGCGCCAGCACAAGAAAGAACTGCCACAGCTCACTGCCGTAGCGCCAGCTTTGCAGCGCAGCCTGCATCGGCGTCTCTGCATCCAGCACTACGACATTGTTCTCACCGTAGATTTCGCGAAAAGTTTCGTTTGGCAGCGGCGGGGTGTCCAACTCGGCCGCGTCAAAGTTGACCGCCCACACATATTGCACTTTACCATCGGCCATCAGCGTGTAAAAGCCCGTTTGGCGCGTCTCATCCACCGAAACGGCAAAACGACCGTTGACAATATTCGGACGGATTTGCTGCACGGACTGATCCGGCGTCACCACCGAAAACTGCTGCAGATTCTCACCGGCCAGGCTGACCTGCGCTGGCTGTCCGGCAAAAATCTCCCGGCCCGGCATGCCGCCCTGTCCGGCGACGTAACGAATGCTGCGATTAACCAGTGGCGCAAAAATCCCCTTGAATGGCAGATCCGACCACTCGGCATCAGCCGATGCCAAATAGGCCAGCAGCAGCCCATCCTTGACACGTTTTTCGAGCAGGAAGGGCGCTTCGTTGCTGTAGCGCATCACCACTTCTGCATCAGCAGCCGGCCTCGCCACAACGGCGAAACGAAACTCAGGCGAATCAATTTTTTCAGACTCGCCCTGCTCGAACACACCCTGAAAAATCGGGTGGTTGTTATTGACTGTGCCGAGGCGCAAAATGGCCTGGCCACCTTGCTGGCTGCCCACGGATTCGCCGAGCTGACCAAGTCCAAAACGTTCAAAAAGCTGCTCGTTGTAATTGCGTAAATCGACGGCATTGCCCAAAAATGACACCGCCCCGCCACCATTTTCGAGATAATTTTGTAAGCGCTGGCCGACTTCCGGTGATAGCGATGGTACGTTGCAGAATACCACCAAATCGTAGGCTTGAAATTTAACACGGCTGAGCTGTGCTGCATCCATTTCTTCGAGTTGCATGCCGCCTTCTGCGATGCTTTCCTGCAGCGCCAGGCGCAGATACAACCGGTCGTCCGCATCGCCGCCGACCAACAGCACATCCGTGCGCTCCTGAATATAAAACAACGAATAAGCGCGGTTGTCGAGCGAGAGCGCGTCATTTTCCAGCTCAGCGGTCAACAACTGATAGCCCGGTTTATCCGGCACCACCCGAAACAACACGCTGCGCGATTCGCCTGCAGGTACATCGACCTGGCCTTGCGCCACACGGCTGCCGTTGAGCAACAGGTACACCATTTTGCCATTTTCGTCGATAGGCCCATTGTTCTTCACTTCCACGCTCAGCTCGACCGGCTTGCGGAGCTCAAAAATCTGGTTGTCGATGCGCAAGCTGCTCAGCGACAAATTGCGCTGCGGATCGGCTTGTTCGTTTTGTACAAAAAGCCGGGTACTCTGCCCGGACAATTCCAGCGCCGTCGCGTTGGGTAGCTCGGCCTGCAAATCGGAAAAAACATAGATTTCTTTGTTCAAATTGCGCGAAGCAGCCAGCGCACTGGCCGCAATTTCGAGCGCACCCTGCAAGTCCGTGCTGCTGGCGCGCTGCTCGATGCTTTCGAGCGCCGAGCTGGCATTTTCGGCATTGTACAGCGGGCTTTCGTTAACCTGCCTGGCAGGATAGGCTGCTGTCACCAACGAAACATCATCGCCGGGTTGCTGCAATTGCAGCACTTCCTGCGCCCGCTGCCTGTGCTCGGTGAGCTTGCTCTGGCCGCGCCGGGTGATCGCCATGCTCAGGCTGTTATCGACTACGATCACCATCGAGGTGCGGGCGCGCTGGCCGACCGCAAAATCGCTGGTTTTGAGTGTGGGACGCAAAAACGCCGCGATCAGCAAAAAGATGATGAGCGTGCGCAGCAGCAATAGCAAAAGCTGCTTGATGCGCACCTGCCGGATTTTTTCTTTCTGCATGGCCTGCAAAAATTTCAGCGAGCTAAACGGAATGCGCTTGAGCTTCTTGCGGGTAAAAAGGTGTATTAAGATAGGGATCGCCGCGGCGAGCAATGCCCACGCAAAGGCGCTATTGAGGAATGTAAACATTTAGTGCATGCTTTGATGATGAATGTAGAGCGACCAAAATGTTGTTTTGACTTCGGCAAGCAAAATATCGAATTGCGAACAGGAAAGCAAGTCAAAGTTCGGAGCGCCAGGTTAATATCGGCTTGCGGCAGGCGCTCGGGCGGTTGGATTTTGCCTGGAAACACAGGTGTGGATTTTGGGGGGAGATTCACTGCCTGTTTACTAATTTAAAAATTCTTTCAGGTAACCTAAAATTGTCTTCGTTTGCATCATTAGGCTCACGTGTCCTTGTGATGGTACGATTGCTAAATGCGATTTTGGCATTGGTTGCAAATCAGCAGAAACGTCACCACCTAATAATTTATATGTTTTCATCAACTCAACTTTATCAAGTCCGTCATTGTCGCCAGAAATGACTAATACTGGTGCAGTAATTTTTGCGATATTGGAGTCTCCGCAGTTAAATGGCACTTTGGCAAAATCAAACATCTGTTTTAAAAACTTTGTCCATTTGGTTTTATCAGGTGCTACTGCATCGTATGCTGTTTTTAGTGGTGTGCTGTCAAAAAATTCAGGTTTAAAATCTTCAAACCCTGTGTTCACTATTGGTAGCCAACCATCAGTTTTGTAAGTAGAAGAAATGATTACTAATTTTTTTAATCGTTTGGGGCTTTGCACAGCAAACTGATAAGCCACAGAACCGCCCATGCTATACCCTGCTACATCAGCACTGTCGATTTTTAAGTAATTCATTACTTCTTCCACATCCTTTGCTAATGTAACAATATCTAATTCTCTGTCTGAGTAAGGTGAGTGTCCGTGTCCCTGAAATTCAATTGCGATTACTTTTCTTGTTTTTGATAATTCAGGTATTAGTTGTCCCCAATTCATTTCAATGGTATAAAAAGCACCGTGCAATAAAATAATAGGCTCACCCTCACCATATACTTCATAGTATATTTTTGTTCCATTCACAGGTGCATAGCCACTGTCATCTGCTTTGACTTCTTGTGCTTTTGTTTTAGATGTAGCAAGAATAGCCATTGCAATCAGAAGTACTGATTTTAGCGCGTTGTTTTTTTTGAATATCTTTTTCATTGCGTTATCTTTTTAAAGTTGATAATAAATTGTCAAGTTCATTTAAGGTCATTGTAAATCCTTCTTTGAAGCCCAATTCAATCATTTTTTCCATTCGTTCAAGAGATTCGTTATAAATCGTAATGCTAACTTTTGTAATTCCGTCTCGCTCAATAAAATTCAAGTCCCAATTTGAACCTGGCAAATGTGGATTTTCATCTTTGTCAGCAAATACACTAAAAAATTTGAAATTTATTTTGGGGCTAATTGAAGTATAGTCTTGAATTTGCCAACCCACTTCTTGTCCTTCAGGACTAACCATTGCATAAAATCGTCTTCCACCAACTTTAAAGTCCATATGTTTGGTTTTAGAAGTAAAAGGTTTGGGCGCCCACCATTGGTCAAGAATTTCTTGTTTGGTAAATGCATCCCAAACAAGTGAAAGTTTTGCATCAAATTCTCTGGTTATTAAAACCGAGTTGGCTGACTTGTCAACCGTAAAGTCAAATTGTAAATTGTTCATTTCTTGTTTTTTTTAATTGTTGATAATAAGTTATCTAATTGATCAAATCGGGTTTCCCAAATCTTTCGGAATTGTTCCATCCACTTGTCTATTTCTTTCAATTTGTCAATTTCGAGTGAGTAAAAAATTTCTCTACCTTTTTGTTCTTGCTTTACAAGTTCACACTCTGTCAAAATACGTAAATGTTTTGACACGGCTTGTCGTGTCATATTGAAGTTGTCGGCAATGGCGTTTGGTGTCATTGCCTGTAAAGCAATTAAGACGATTATGGATCGTCTTGTTGGGTCTGCTACCGCTTGAAAAATGTCTCGTCTCATATCGACTATTTTTAAATTGCGAAACTAATCGGTTGCAAATATATGTGCAACTTTTCGGTTTCGCAAGTTCTTTTTCGGGTTTTTTTCAGAAAGTTTAAAATTTCAGTCGGAAGTGTCTGTTTGCATGACTTGATGCGAAAGCGCATTCTCCCCATGAATCAATTTAAAGACAAAATGGTATTAAATCTTGGCTGTGTCAAGCAGTTTCTTCCGAGCATAGCTATCGGAATGTTCAGTTAGGGGAAGATGCATAAATGCATGACAGACTGTATCTTACCGAATAGAATCAGGTGCTGGTGGGACGAAGAAGCCAAACTCAACCAGGCTTTGGGCATCAGTCACTTCCTCAAATATCGGTGTTGCATCGGACCAATCGATAATGCCAAGAAACATTCGGAAGCAATCTTTCTTAAAATAGGCCACAAGCCAGCGCTGGTTGTTACGCAGAATAACCTCCATAGCTGTGATACCTTTTTTCAGCGGAATCGGCTCCTGCTCTGGCCAACCGAGAGGTGTATCCGAGATGACATAACTCCAGTATTCGTAGTGTCCGCCGAAAAACAACAGATACTTGTCGTCAAGCTGTTGCATATTGCTGGATTCGCAATGGGCAAGGCCTGGCGCGGTATAGACCGGCCCTTTGTCTTGCCATTCCAGCAAATCCGTTGATTCCACAGCGGCTACGCAGGCCCGGCCTTCCTTGGTGACGGCCGTGTAGTACATGACAAACTTGTTCCCCACGCGGCTAACGTGCGGATCCCGGCAGGCAGCACCGTTGGTTTTTGGACAAAAGGCCCAGCCATATTCATCCGGACGGACAACTGGCTCCGAAGACACTCGCTGCCAATCGAACAGGTTGTCCGACACAGCAACGCCAATTCGCTGGGTGTTTTCGATCGCGCATCCTGTATAAAACATCCAGTAGCGTCCGTTATTTTCAATAACGTAGGGCGCAAAAACATGCCCACAATCCCAGCTTTTGGGATCGATGTAGAAACAAGGCAAATGGGTGGTCCACTTGCAAAAATCGCTGGTTGTGGCATGGCCAAACCAAATTTCGTTGCCGGGCAAGCAGCACGAAACGCCCGGCGTGCCAGCGATATGAAAGAGATGCCACTCGTTTTCAGCCCGAATGAGACAGAAATCCTTGAGATAGAATCCTTTCGGCGCATACCCTGTTTTCAACCAGTCTTCCTGATGCTCGTGCTGTGCCTTTTTGGCTGCCACAAAACAGTCGTAATCTAAATTTGGAATGTGCATTGCGACCTCCAGTTTGGCTCAGTTTTGTGTTGAAAGCATCTAATTTCAAACCATTCTATTTTGAAAATCAGCAAAAAATGACTGGTATTGGGTAAGTGGTACGCGCAGCAAGGATTCTGACTTGGGAGTATAGCAAATTGCAGAAAAAACAGGATCGGGAGTGTCAAAATTCATTTTGACAAGGCCAAAAGTGTTAAATTTAAATTTGACACTTCTCTCGCTTCTCCGAAAAATTGCGATACATTTCAATTGATATGTAAATGCATATTGAAGATCGCCACTTTAAAAGCCGAGCAGCTTCAGGAATTTGCTTTTGCTCTGCGCTTTTTCCGGCGTCATCGAGATCGGCATGGGTTCGTCGATAGTGATTTCATTGCCAGACATGGCGTTCCACGGGAATTCCTGAAATATTTTGGTCGCATAGGTCTCGCCGCAGCGCTGGATAATAATATCATAGGCATCACGGATCACCAGCGGCCGCTTGGTGTTGTTGTGGCCATCGCTGCCGACAAAATGGATCAGACGGGCATCCAGCAACTGCAGGGCTGCCTGCCGAACCGTTTCGCCGTACATGCCGGTTAGACTACCGGCATTCATCTGCAACAGCACGCCTTTTTGCACAAAATCATAAGCCCGCATTGGATTGCGAATGATACCGAGATTGCGCTCCGGGTGGGCTAAAATCGGGTTCTTGCCATCGACAATAAACTCGAAAAATTTATCGTCGCAGTAACGCGGGATGCCTTGCATCGGAAACTCGACCAGAAAATAACGGCCATTGTTGTTGTAGGTCGAAATCTTGTGGGTCAACTCGAGATCAGGACTGTAGTACAATTCAGCGCCCAAATGCAGGTTGAGCGGAATGTCATTTTTCTCCAGATGCTCTTTCAGCGCGGCGAATTTTTCAATAATTTCGTTTTCTTTGTCGTAATCCGAGCGCCGGATCATATGGTGGGTGATGGCAACATCCGTGGTGCCGGTTTCATGTGCCTGGCGCACCATTGCCATAGTTTCATCCCAGGAATTCGAGCCATCATCAATCTTAGGCAGGGTATGTGAATGAATATCGAAAAGTTGCATGAGAGGTTCTTTTTCTCCAATCCCCCGGTTTTATATTATGATCGCAAATCCGTTTGCTCTTCGGGAAGCCATAAACCTGCACTTTTCACAAATTCGGCCAAACACGTTTTCCCGCAGATGCGAGACAGCGTGCATTGTATCGGTGAACATTTCAGGCAAAAAAATTCGATTCTTTAATTCTTGCAAACAAAATTCAAACGAGTCAGATGCAGAGAACCGAAACCAGGCTCGCTTTCATGGCAAGCAAATTGTACTTCAATTACAAGCTATGCACGATCTGAAATTACCTGCTATGCACAGCTGACGCGAATTCACGGATCAGATTTCCGTCGTGATTGTTTTCGAGCACATTGCCCGTCACAATAAAAGATGCGCCAGCCTGCACCCGTTCGCGCGCCTGCTGCGGCGTGCGAATGCCACCACCGGCAATGATCGGCAACGAAGCATACTTCGCAACTTCCCGAATCATCTCCGGTGATACCGGATTTTGCGCACCACTGCCGGCTTCGAGATACAGTAGGCGCATGCCCAGATATTCCGCCGCCAGTGCCGTGGCTTTTGCGATATCGTGCTTGTCGCGCGGGATCGGGCGGGTGTTGCTCATAAACTCCGCGCTGGTCAGCCGCCCGGAATCGATCAGCATGTAGCCGGTGCTGATCGGCTCGATGCCATACTGACGAATGATGGGAGCCGCGCGCACCTGCTCGCCGATCAGAAAATTCGGATTGCGGCCACTGATCAGAGACAGGAACAAAATTGCATCAGCATGCCGGGAGATTTGCATGATGTTGCCGGGAAAAATAACAATCGGAATAGTCGCAACCGCACGGATCGCGAGCAGCAGATCGTCGAGATCCGAGCTCAGCAACAAGCTGCTGCCGACAAACAGCGCGTCAGCACCACCGGCAGATGCTTTCTCCGCCAAATCCAGAATCGCTTCTCTCGCCAGCCTGTCGGGATCGATCAAAACGAAATAGCCAGCGCCTTTTTCGTCGACGACATCTCGAAAATACTGATAAATTGACACTCCGCTTCCTATCCGTTCACCATCCCTTGCACAATGCCCGGCACTTCTTTCAGCGCCGCATCGATTTTATCGGTATCCTTGCCGCCAGCGAGCGCCATGTGTGGCTTGCCGCCGCCCGAACCACCGGCAATCGCCGCCACTTGTTTCACGATATCGCCCGCGCGCAGCTTTTTGTCCTGAATCAAATCATCGGTCACAATGCATACGAACGTGACTTTCTGGTTGATTTCGGCAGCCAGCACGCCCACGCCCGAACGCAGCTGATTACGCAGGGTGTCGCTCATCGTGCGCAACTCGTCGACATTTTGCGCATGGACTTTGGAAGCCACATAGCGGAAGCCGTTCAAAGCGCTGGCCTGTGCCACCAGGCCGGAAATTTCCTGGCCCGCCAGCTTGCCGCGCAAGCTTTGCATTTCATGTTCCAGTTGCCGGCGCTGCTCGAGCAACTCCTGTACTTTCGTGGTTAAATCATCGCGTTGACAGTGCAATAGTTGCTGCAATTCATCCTCGATACGGCGGGCTGAGCGCAGGTAAGCTTCTGCTCCGCTGCCGGTTAACGCTTCCAACCGCCGGATGCCGGCAGCCGCACTCGATTCCGCAAGAATGTTGAAATAGCCAGCCTGGCCAGTGTGCGTCAAGTGGGTGCCGCCGCACAATTCGAGGCTGTAATCGCCGATTTTCACCACGCGCACGGTTTCGCCGTATTTTTCTTCAAAAATCGCCATGGCGCCGAGCTTGCGGGCCTCCACAAATGAAGTCGTGAAGGTTTCGATTTCGAGGTCTTGCCGGATGTGCTCGTTGACCTGGCCTTCGATATCCTCGAGCTGCGCAAATTCCATTTTCTGAAAATGGGTCACGTCGAAACGCAGCCGCTCTGGCGACACCAAGCTGCCGGCCTGGCTGACATGGGTACCGAGGGTATCACGCAGGGCCTGATGCAGCAAGTGCGTGGCCGTGTGGTTGCGTTCGGTATCACGGCGCCGCGCAGCATCGACGCGCGCGATCACTTTGGCTTCGCCAAGCTCACCATCGACTTCGCCGACATGCACGATATGCGAGCCGACTTTTTGGGTATCCAAAACCCGGATGCGAAATCCATCGCCTTCGATGATGCCGCGATCCCCGACCTGGCCACCAGATTGCGCGTAAAAGGGCGTGTCCGCCAGGGTAAAAAACACCCGGCCGTCTTCACGCATCAAGCGCCGGATTTCGGTGTCGGCTTCGAGGTCGGTGTAGCCGATAAAACGCGAGGCCGTGCCCTTGCTGAGCTCGTCCCATTTCTCCGGTTGGTAGTCAATCGCCAATTCCCATTTGCCAGCTTCGCGTGCGCGTTTGCGCTGTTCATCCATCGCCTCCTCAAATCCTGCGTTATCGACCGTCAGCGATTGTTCGCGCGCCATCAGCTCAGTCAAATCGAGCGGGAAGCCGTAGGTATCGTAGAGCCGGAACGCTTCATCACCCGGAATGGCAGTTTTGTTTTTCTCGCGCACTGTCGTCACGATTTTTTCAAAAATTTCCAGGCCGCGATCGAGCGTCTGGTTAAAGCTCTCTTCTTCTGATTTGATCACCAGCGAAATGTATTCCTGTTTTTCGCGCAATTCGGGAAACACCTCGCCCATCATTTCGGTCAGCCGTGGCACCAGCTTGTAAATAAACGGCTCATGCAGTCCGAGTGTGCGGCCGAAGCGGGCGGCACGCCGCAAAATCCGGCGCAGCACATAACCACGGCCGTCATTCGAAGGCAGGCTGCCATCACCGATGGCGAAAGTTAGCGTACGGATATGGTCAGCGATCACACGGTGCGCCATGCCATTATCAGGGCCGGGGTAGTTAACACCTGACAATTTACTGATTTCCGAAATCAGGGGTGTGAAGACATCGGTATCGTAGTTCGAATCTTTTCCCTGTAGTACGGCAACGATACGTTCAAAGCCCATGCCGGTGTCGACATGTTTGGCTGGCAGCGGCTCTAACCTGCCGCTTTTCAGACGGTTGTACTGGATGAAGACCAGGTTCCAGACTTCGATTACGCGCGGATCATCGGCATTGACAAGCTTGCCCCCGGACATATCCGGCGTCAGATCGATATGGATTTCGGAGCAGGGGCCGCAGGGACCGGTGTCACCCATTTCCCAGAAGTTGTCTTTTTTGCCAAAACGCAGCACATTTTCCGGCTTAATATCAGTCACTTCTTTCCAGAGATTTTCCGCTTCCGTATCGGGCTCGAGACCGTCCGCATCATCGCCGGCAAATACTGTGGCGTACAGCCGCTCCTTCGGAATACCCCATTTTTCCGTCAGCAGCTCCCAGGCCCAGGCGATGGCTTCCTTTTTGAAATAATCGCCGAAGGACCAGTTGCCCAGCATTTCAAAAAAAGTGTGGTGATAGGTATCGAAACCCACGTCTTCGAGATCGTTGTGCTTTCCGCTCACCCGGATGCATTTTTGGGTGTCCGCTGCGCGCTTGCTGGCGGGCTCTTCGAGGTCCAGGAAGATATTTTTAAACTGATTCATACCTGCGTTGGTAAAGAGCAGGGTCGGATCATCCTGCGGCACCACCGGCGCGCTCGGAACGATAGCATGCTGTTTTTCTTTAAAAAAATCGAGAAAAGATTGTCTGATTTCTGAGGCTGTCATCATAGTACGTACCTGTCTGTCATTTATCGTGTTGCCGCTGCCGGCCAATCTGTCCGTGCCGGCTCACGGTTTTTAAAAAGTATTAGAAATTGTAGGTGACGTGATCGCTTTTTGCAGAGTTGTATTTATGTAAAGATTAGCGTAATAACTTAAGGAACTAAGACATTTAAATCTCTGTGCTAAATTTGCTGCCGGGAAGAATCCAGGGGCTTTCCAGAACTTCAGTCCAATTATACTGAGGAATTGCATGAAGCGAATTCAACGCTTCAGCAGCCAAAAGCACATTATATTTACAAATAGTATCATCTAAACTCTTCAATGCTGTATCAAGTTCATCGAAAATAGGGAGCCGTTTAATAGATCCCGGATTGGAAAAATGTGCTATTCTCTTATTTGTGAAGCGACGAATTCTTTCTGTATAATCTTCAATTTTTCTCAAATCTGAACGAACTTGCGCTTGAGTCAACACATCTTTATCAGGACCAACTATTTTATCAAATGCGATTTCGCTAGCGCGAACCTTAGTTGACTTATTATACCCAAGAGCCAAAAAGTATCTTCTGTTTATTACCCCTGGATTTTCTAATATTTCAAATAGCATTCTCCACAGTGAACGTGATCGTTTGTCTTGATCAGCAAACCTTCTAATTCCAACACACACGGCAACTATATAGTTTCTGCACATCCAATCAAAAAAAGTATTTGGTGCTAAAACTTTTTGGTTTTCTTCAGCGATCTTTTGCAAGTCCCAGAATATCTCTTTTTTGCGAAGAAGATCTGCAAGATCGTCTTTTAAATGCGGCAACCACGTTTTCCACTTTCGTCGAAGTTTTGAATGATTCAATGAATTCTCATTAAACAGTCTCGGTCTAATTCTTTTGGGCATTGTATATCATTAAAACATTGTTGAGCATAATGGATTCGAAGGGGAATCAGAAAGTTCTTACTATCTGATAAATTCACTCGAAACACACCTCAAGCACTTGCTGCACCACATCCCAGTCGAAGCCACGCCGTTTCAAAAAGCCGATCAGCCGGGCGCGCGCTTTTTCCGGCGGCAGATCGCGCAGGCGTGCGATCCGCTTTTCGGCCAGCGCCAAAGCCAACGCGAGCGGCGAATTCTCTTCGTACACTTGTGCCACGGCTTCATCCCGCAGCGCTTTGTGAATGCCAAATTTTTGCAATTCCCGACGCAGCAGCTCAGGGCCGAGCGGCTTTTGCACCACCCGGCTGCGCGCATACTGAAACGCAAATTGCCGATCGTCAATATAGCTCAAACTTTTGCATTTCGCAACCACCCGCGCGATCAGCGCCGGGGGATACTCGTAGCGCGCCAGCCGGTCTTCGAGCTCTTTTTGGCTGCGGGCTCGGGTCGCCAAAAAACGAAACGCGCGATGGCAGGCGCGTTTGTACTCTTCGCTGCATAAAATCTCATCCAGCAGCGCTGCGTCGACATGCTGGCGAACATGCAGGCCAAACTGCGCCACCACATCCGCATCGAGACCAAACGCAAACTCGCCGTCGATAAAAACCGACAAACGATTTTTGTGCTTGAGCTGTGGTTTTAGCGCAGTGATCGTGCCGCCTTTGGGGAGCGTGTCCATCACTTTACTCTGCAGTTCGCTCAAACGCTGACGGCAGTACCGCTGACGCTTACCATCAGCATGCTGCCCTGCGCACCGACTGTTTCATAATCGATATCGATACCCACGATGGCATTAGCGCCAAGATCGCGGGCCGTTGCGGCCATTTCCTGAAAGGCAATATCACGAGCGCGCTTCAGTTCTTTTTCGTAGGCTGCCGAGCGTCCGCCAACGATGTCACGGATACCGGCAAAGAAATCTTTGAAAATATTGGCGCCAAGAATGGCCTCGCCTGTCACCACGCCATGATAGGAACGGATGGATCGGCCTTCGATGGTCGGAGTTGTAGAGAGAATCATGTTGTCATCCTTTCGTTGATTTTTGATGATCTATTCTGGCGAAAACGAGCCAAAACGAGAAAAGAAATCATCACAGAGTTCGCGTTCGCAAAAAAATTCAATACAACTCAATGGCTTTCGTGCGCTCCACGGTTGATAAAAATTCGCAAATGACACCACCAGTTGTCAGCATCAGCTTTTGGCTTCTTTCGGCTCTTCTGCAGGCTTTGCGCTGCTCACCAATCCGAGCTCTGTCCGCACTTTGCCTTCGATTTCCTGCGACAGTTTGGCGTTTTCCTTCAGGTATTTTTTTACATTTTCACGGCCCTGTCCCAATCGTTCTTCACCGTAGGAAAACCAGGTACCGCTTTTCTGAATGATGTTTTTCTCGACTGCCAAATCGATCAGATCACCTTCTTTCGAGATGCCGGTGCCATACATAATGTCAAATTCTGCCTGGCGGAACGGTGCAGCAATTTTATTTTTCACCACTTTGCATTTGGTGCGGTTGCCGACCACATCCTCGCCTTGTTTGATGCTCGAAATGCGGCGAATGTCGATGCGCACGGATGAATAAAATTTCAGTGCGCGGCCACCGGTTGTGGTTTCGGGGCTGCCGAACAACACGCCTATTTTTTCGCGCACCTGGTTGATAAAAATCACCGAAGTTTTTGATTTGCTGATCGCGCCAGCCAGCTTCCGCATCGCCTGGCTCATCAAGCGCGCCTGCAAGCCCATCTGTGAATCGCCCATTTCGCCTTCGATTTCCGCTTTCGGCACCAACGCCGCTACCGAATCGATCACGATCACATCGATCGCATTGCTGCGTACCAGTGTTTCGGTAATTTCCAGAGCCTGTTCGCCGGTATCCGGCTGCGAAATCAGCAAATTGTCGACATCGACGCCAAGGTTTTGGGCATAATTGGCATCCAGCGCATGCTCAGCATCAATGAACGCTGCCAGGCCTCCCAGTTTTTGCGCTTCTGCGATCACGTGCAGCGTAAGAGTGGTTTTACCGCTCGATTCCGGGCCATAAATTTCAACGATGCGGCCGCGTGGAATACCACCAACCCCGAGTGCTGCATCCAGCGAGATACTGCCGGTTGAAATGGTCGATACCGCCACCTTGGCGCGATGGTCGCCCAGACGCATAATGGAGCCTTTGCCAAACTGGCGATCAATGTGCACCATCGCCGCTTCAATAGCGCGTTTTTTTTCATTTGAGTTCGTTTCCATATACCGCCCCACCTTTCATTTTTCGTGATTTGGATGATGTGATTTGACTATCCTTAACTCGCAAAAAAATAATGCCCTTTTTTGAATGTGCTGTTGGCCGTTGGCTCTTGGCTTTTAGCGGCTTCAAGCAATGCTCAGACATGCTTGCCTGGTTGCAAATCGAATGTCGCCAGCGGCGTGTAGACCGCTCCGCTCGGCTGCAAATCGCTTTTCATCAGCACCAACTCGGCGCAATGCACTTTCCGGGACTCAAGCTGTTTGTTTTTCAAAAATCCGGCTGTTTGTGCACAGCGGTCGCTTTTGGCGCGACCGAGCGTTAAGTGCGGTGCAAAAGCGCGACACTCTCTGGCAAAGCCAATCTGCGCCAGCGCATCCTCCAGTTCAGTCACAAGTGTATTCAACTCGGCCGGCACGTCTGTAGTACCCACCCAAAACACCCGCGGTCGCTGAAAATTGGGGAATGCACCAAGTTTGTCGATGGTGAGCTTGAATTCGCGTTGTTTTTCGGCAAGCTGCCGCACAATTTGACTCACCTGCTCAACCTGCGCGTTTTCGATATCGCCCAGGAACTTGAGGGTGAGATGGATTTTTTCGGGCTTCGACCAACTGATACGTTCGCCGAGCGCCCTGCCTTCATCTATCAAGCGGCCAAGCGCTGCCGAAACATGTTGATCAATTTCGAAACAGATAAATGCTCTCACCGTGCCTTTTGTCACCCGTCCCCCTTGAGTGCTTTAAACAAAAGTAGCAGGGCCGTTGCCGCGCTGCGCTCCTGGTTGATTTCGCGATCATTGGCAAACATGTAGCGATGCGCGCGGGTTTCAGTCGGCGTCGCCAAACCTATATAGACCAGCCCGACCGGCTTTTCCGCAGTTCCGCCACCCGGTCCGGCGATCCCGGTCACGCTCAAACCATAATCTGCATCAACGCGATGCCGGACACCACTGGCCATCTCCACTGCGGTCTGCTCACTTACGGCCCCATGCGCAACCAGTGTCGCTTCCGATACACCCAATGCTTTGATCTTCTGATCGTTGCTGTAAGTGATCATGCCGCCCAAAAAATAGTCCGAGCTACCGGCGATGCTGGTCATTTTGTGGCAAATCAGGCCGCCAGTACACGACTCCGCCACCGCAACTGTTTGCTTCCTGCTTCGCAAAATTTCGCCGACAACCTGCTCCAGCGGTATGTCGCCTGTTCCGTAAATGTATTTGTCGACTTTAGCTCGTATGTGTTGGTCGGCAGCCCGGCGGTGGGTTTCGACATTTTGTATTGTTCCAGCCTTGATCGTCAGGCGCAGATCGACACCGGTGTATTTTGGCAGAAATGCCAACCGTCCATGCTGCTCGATTTCAGCGACATTGTCGAGTTTCTCCGCCAGCACAGACTCTGGAACCCCGGCAGTGCGCCAGGTATAATGCAAAATGACCTGATCCCGGATCTGCTCCCGCAGTATCGGCAGGATGCTGGTTTCCATGATGTATTTCATTTCGCGCGGCACGCCAGGCAAAACAAAACAATATTTCTCATTTTTTCGAAACAACATGCCTTGTGCCGAGCCAACTTTATTCGGCAAAATTTCAGCATTGTCCGGCAGCCAGGCTTGCCCTTCGTTGTTAGCCGGCATCTGGTATCCGCGCGCTTCAAAATAGCTTTTGATTTTATCGAGTACCGGCTGATGAAACACCAGCTTGCCGCCAAAATAATCGGTTATCACCTTTTTGGTGATATCGTCGTGTGTCGGCCCGAGCCCGCCCGTTACGATGGCGACAGTATGTTTTGCCAACGCAGCATCGAGCGCTTCGACGATGGCCTGTGCTTCATCGCCGACTGTAATGACCGTATCGAGCAAGAGTCCGATGTCGCTGAGCTTTTGGCCGATCCAGGCGGCATTGGTGTTGATTGTTTGCCCGATCAGCAACTCATTGCCGATCGAAATGACACACGCGTTCATGATTTTTGCGATCCTTTTGCATCGCGCGAGCGATGCTTTTGCAAAGAAAACGGGTTGATACCTGTTCGCGCAACTGGCACGTTATTGCGAAATCCTGCCCCTTGTCTGGCCTTATCAGCGGTAAAAAACCAGAAGTAAAATCAGTTGAACGAATTGTGGAAAATACGAAAAATGCATCGAGCAAGCAAGCAGGTTTTCCGGCACAGTCGTGCTGCCAGAATTTTGCGGGGCGATAGATCAGAGATTGGGCAGGAAAAGCCGAAAAAAGGAAACAGCAAAGCCTTTTACATGGTGACGGTTTTCAACCAGATAATGCACGCCAGTCGTCGCTGTGATGAACGTGACAGCATACATGATCTTTTCGACCAAGCCGAACGACTCGATGCGGCTGAACCAATTGGGAGAATCCATAAAAAGGTTTGGTTTGTGCTTGAGCACCAGCACAATTAAAATCAGATAAATCGCGGCCATTTGTGAGGCGGTTTTCCATTTCGCAAAGGTGCTGGTGACAATTGGCTTTTTGTGCTGCACAGCATAAATTCGCAACACCGTAATCACCAGATCGCGCAGGGCGATCACAATGACCATCCACAGCGCGACTTCGCCAATCACGAAGAAAGCCATGAACATGGACAGTACCAGAATTTTATCTGCCAGCGGATCGAGGAACTTGCCCCACGAGGTGACGGAACCGAATTTTCGTGCGATGTAGCCGTCATACCAGTCGGTCAGAGATGCGATAAAAAACAGCACAAACGCGAGACAACGATAATAGAGCGTGTCGATCGTCAGGATATAGACGATCACTGGCGTGAGCAGAATACGCAACAGGGTGAGTTGATTGGGGAATGTCATGTGATTATCTGCAAATTCATATATAAAAGTTTATGAGTTTGTGCTCAATTTTGCATCGCGCATCACATTTTCACACGCTCTGACAGTGCCCGGGACAGCGTCATTTCATCAGCATATTCCAAATCCCCTCCCATCGGGATGCCGCGCGCGATACGGGTGATCTGCAGTCCGAATGACTGCATCAATTTGTTGAGATAAATCGCCGTTGCCTCGCCTTCGGCGTTAGCGTTTGTGGCCAGGATGACCTCTTCAACTCCTTTTTCGAGCCGTTGCAACAACTCCCGAATTTTTAGCTGATCAGGCCCCACACCATCTAATGGCGACAAGCAGCCGCCGAGCACATGATAGAGTCCACGATATTCATTGGTGCGCTCAATAGCGTAGACATCGTTCGGCTCTTCAACCACACAAATTTGTTTGTGATTGCGGTTGTGGCTGGTGCATATTGCACAGGGCGAGGTCTCTGTGATATTGAAACAGATCTCGCAAAAATGCACTGTCTTTTTCAAGTTAATCAAAGAGCGGGAAAGCGCTTCAATCTGGCCTTCCGACCTTTTTAAGAGAAAAAAAACCAGCCGCTGAGCGGTTTTTCGACCAATGCCCGGGAGCTTTGCCAACTCTTCAATAGCGATTTGAACAGCTTGGGTTGTGGACTGCACGAGCTACATTCCAGGAAAATTAAGGCCGCCCGGGAGATTCTGCATCATGCCGCCAGTCGCCTTCGCCATTTCAGAACTAGCCATCTCCTGGGCATTCTTCAAAGCCTGATTGACCGCAGCGACAACCAAATCTTCCAGAATTTCCACGTCTTCCGGATCGACAACTTCCTTATCAATTTTGATGCGAACGACTTCATTCTTGCCATTCGCGATGGCAGTGACCATGCCGCCGCCGGCAGAGCCTTCCACAGTTTTTTCAGCCAGCTCATCCTGTATTTTCTGGAGCTTTGACTGCATTTGCTGTGCTTGTTTTAAGAGATTTCCCATGTTGAGTTTCGACATTCTTGGCTCCCAAGCATTTAATTTTCAATTGTTATGAGCGAATCAATTCGCCATCCAGGCTTTCAACGAGTTTATCGGCGACACTAAAATCGACTGCGGCGACCTGCTTAACCGGCTCCATATCGACTAACTTCTCTTCGGCGTCGGCATCTGCCAAAGCGGATTCGAGCTCATCCGGGATTGGAGGCTCGGCCTGCGCTTCTGGCTCAGGTTCAGTCGGAGCCGGCAAAGCACCGCTAATACAATGCAGCAGCACACGCTTGCCAACCATTTCGAGGATGATATCCTGAATCAAGCGGCGCTGGTCATTAAGCGAAGCCACGTTAAAGCCATTCGATTCTTTAAAAACCACGTCGATGCGATTATCGAGCACGCGCGTCAACTGGCCTTCCTGCAAAAATGAACCAGTGGCAAATTTTTTGGCCTTGACAGCAGCTACGATTTTGGGCCAGGCTGTTTTGATCTCGTCAAGCGTGACCTTTTCGGTGCTGTCCGGCATCAGCAGTTGTTCTTCCGAGCCGTTGCTTTTTCGGTCATCCGTGCCTATCTGGCCGGCGCTAATGCGTGCAAACAAGCTCCGACTCACCCGTTTTGGATCGATTTCCGGGATAAGCTTGAGCTCCGTGCGCGGGATTTCAGTGACTACGGTTTTTTTTTTAAGCTCTTCGATACCGGTTAACAGTTTCGAAAGCTCTACCGCCGGGCTCATTTTTGCCAGACGCATCAAGGTATTTTCGAGCTGAAGTTGCGGATTCATGCTACGCTTGATAACGGCTGCTGCTTCCGCGACGACCTGTATGCTTCGGATCAAATCGATTTCCGAGAAAGCTGCCGCATGTTGCTGATACTGACCGTGAAATGCTTCAAGTCCCAGCAAATGGCCGGTCGCGCCGGTCACTTTCAACTTTAGCACATTGTTCAGGTATTCGTTCAAACCCTGCAACAGCGAGCCGGCATCCAAACCGTGCTCGTATACGCGCTGAGCAATTTCGATTATTTTGCCTAAATCTTTTTCTCGGACGGCTTCGCCGATTTCGATAAACAATTCCTGCTGCACCAAGCCGAGCAAATCCGCCACATCCGCTTCTCTCACTTCCGTGCCACAGAACGACACCACCTGATCGAGCAGGCTCTCGCTGTCGCGCATCGAGCCATCTGCTTTCTTTGCGATCAGGTGCAGGGCGCTGTCCTCGATCTTGATCTGATCGTGCTCGCAGATAGTCTTGAGTTGTTGCACGATCTGCAGATTGGCGATACGTTTGAAATCAAAGCGCTGGCAGCGCGATAAAATCGTGGCCGGCACCTTGTTCATTTCGGTGGTGGCAAAAATGAACACCACGTGCGGTGGTGGTTCTTCCAGGGTTTTCAGCAGTGCATTAAAGGCCTCATTGGTCAGCATGTGCACTTCATCGACGATGTAGACTTTGTTGCGGGATTTTGCCGGCGTATAGCGCGTGCTCTCCCGCAAGTTACGCACTTCGTCGATGCCGCGGTTGGAAGCACCATCGATTTCCAGTACGTCGATGCTGTTGCCCTGAGTGATTTCTTTGCAAACAGTGCATTCGTTGCAAGGTGTGGTCGTCGGACCTTTTTCGCAATTGAGAGCTTTCGCCAGAATCCGGGCAGTGGTGGTTTTGCCAACGCCGCGAGGGCCGGAAAAAAGGTAGGCTGAGGCGAGGCGGTCGCTTTTTATGGCATTTTCGAGCGTGACAGTCACATGCTCTTGTCCAACGACTTCAGAAAAAACCGTCGGCCGCCATTTTCGGGCAAACACTAAATACGACATCCCACCTCCGGATGAATTCAGAAAACACACAATTGACGATTGGCTTTTAGCTGCCGGCTCACCGAAATTCTGCCGAAAGCTAATGGCCAACAGGCAATTGCAAAAGCAACAAAAGCTGTGCACCCACCGTTGGTCATTTGCTGCCTGTCCGCGCCGCTGCAATCGGCTGGAATCAAGGAGACCCGCGGCACATGGAAAGAATGCTTGCCGCTGCTCCCTTCCGGGCCTGACGGGGTTGGGCACATTTCCATTGCGTGGGGCTTGATTCGTCGACGCCGCTTGAAACTGCAACGGAGAAGCAGAAATCGATCGCGAGTGGGAATTCGGCCCTGCTATAGCGGATTGCAGGTTCAGGGCACCGCTAACTCCCCACCTAGCACAGCTTCTTATTTCGTTTGCAAGAGATTGCCGTGATTATCACGGGCTTTGACTGCAGTCGTGGAGCAATGAACGTGGCAGGCTCTTAGAGCATACCAGCTATTGATGAAGCGGAGAGAGAGGGATTCGAACCCTCGATAGAGTTACCTCTATACACGCTTTCCAAGCGTGCTCCTTCAGCCACTCGGACACCTCTCCGTGCTTGACTTGACTGGGCATTCACCCAAAACGATTTTGAAGATATAATATATCGCCCTAAGAATCAAGCCAAATCTAAAGTTTCCCCCTTGTCATCTGCCGCCTGCGACAAAAACGCAGATTCACACTATTTTGTGCTGCCGTAAACTTATTTAGCGCAAGAAACGGGACCTGCGTCCAGATACTTTTTCCCGATAAAACGTGAAAAAATCAGGATCCGGATTTCGGCACAGAAATACCGGCAAACCGCTCTCCCGCGCAAAAGGATCTTCGATGCGCGCAACAATTTCAACGCTGCCAAACAGCGCATATATATCCGGCCCGGGATCATCATTGACATATATCAGCGTTTTCATATCGACACTGTCCGGTGCCCAAAACAGAAAGCTGCCACTAAAACTGACCGGCTCCGGCAAACCATATTTTCTGCCAAAATAGCGAATCGCTCCGGCCTGACCATAATTTTCTGCATAAATCGCAGTTTTCGCGCGCTCGGCAGGTTCAAGATTATTGTACACCACGCTGACTTTTTGTGCCAGTTCTTCCCAACCGGTCATGTCAGCATAGTCCTGCGGCAGTGCATACAAACGCCCGTCTTCCCATCGTAACGCACCCCCGAAGCCATATGGTTTCATCATGCGTCCATAAGTTGCCATTTTTTCATGACTGAGCACAGGCAAACTGAATGGCATGATCGGCAAGGCGATGCTCAGCATGAATATCAAAATGACAGGTTGCATAAAACGTCTCCTGCCGATAAAATATTGTTCTGCAGCGAAACCACCGACTGCAAACAATGCCGAATAAATGCCGAGCGTGTAGTACGGCTTGCCACTCAGCATCAGCAAAATCAAAATCATGGCTAAAAATGTGAAGCCGAGAAAGCGATATTTTTGGCCATCCTTGAAAAACAGCAAAAACAGCACTCCCAGCCCCCACACCGGCAGTCCCGGCAGGTTCATCAAAAGCTGCATCAACATAAAATCGCCGATGTTAACGTGCACCAACTGGGTGCGCTGCAACTCTCCCATGTGGGTGACGACCGGCCAGTTGTGCTGGTGCTGCCAGTACAAATTCGGCGCGATCAGTGCAAAACCGGCAAGCACGCCAAATAGCAGATATTTCGATCGCAGCAGTGTACGATGTGGCGTCAGCAGCAAGCCAATCAGCAACGCGGCGACCAAAAAGGCGATGGAATATTTGTTCAAAAACGCCAGTGCGCACGTCAGGCCAATGACCAACCAATATTTTGGAGTCTGCGTCTGCACCATTTTCATAACCAAAAAAACAGTCAGCAGCCAGAAAAACTGGTTGAAGGAAACCGGTTGAAAAAGGGTGTTGCTACGCAAAAAGGCTGGTGAGAGAATGAAAGCAGTGCACGCCAGCCCAATCGCCCACTTTTTGCCCCCTAAATTCCGGACAAGTTGGCCGATCAGCATCACGGACACGGATCCGACAATGGCTGGAAAAAAGCGTACAGCGAAAACCGAATCACCAAATAAACTTGTGGTAACTTTGCCGATCACAGCAATGAGTGGCGGCACAGACAAAAAGCCCCAGTCGAGATGGTCTGACAACGCCAAATACAGAAACGCATCGCGTTGCAGGCCATAATTTGTATTGGTCAAAAAATGCAATGCCAATTTGACAGCAGCCAGCAGCCAGATCAATTGCCATTCGGGCGAAACTTTGATATTCTTCATTAGCTCACTCCAGCTTTAAATCTCAGTTTTGCGGAAGTTTACCACAAAATACGCGCTGTCTGCTATGTCGACTCAAAAATTGGTGTGAACGGGATTTGTGACGCCGCGAGCGGGATAGAAACGCACAAAAAAAGCCAGCAGCGCTTTTTAGCGACGCTGCCGGCCCGGAAAAAGAAGCACCTGCCTGATTTCACGCCAAATTGATCTGCCAGGAAACACCAAAGCGGTCCGTCACCCAGGCAAATTGTTTGCTGAAGCCATAATCATCAAGGGGCATCAACACGCTGCCATCGAGTGAGAGCTTTTTATACAGAGTCTGCGCTTCGGCCAGGCTCTCGCATTCGACAAAAATGGAAACCGAAGGCGTGAATGAGAAATTGTGTTTCACAGGACTATCGATGCAAATAAATTCCCGATCGTCCAATAAGAAGCTGGCTCTTTTAACGGAACCTTCGGGTCCGGCTTCATGTGCTCCGTACTTTTCAATCTCAACAATTTTAGATTCGCTGAAAAGGGTTATATACAAGTTCATTGCTTCTTCAGCGCAGCCTTCAAACATGAGATGTGTTTTTATTTTTCGTGCCATCGTGTCAATTCTCTTTTCTTCTTTGCCGGCTTGTGGTGTGGGCTCAAAATGGCTTGAAAATGATCAAATAAAAGATCGCCAGAACCAGTACGCTGCCAGCCACCATATACGTTGAATGCCGCTTTTTAAGCGTATTGATGAGTACTTCATCTTTCGCCTCGGCAGCTACCAGCATTTTCCGCAGATTGGCGCCTTCCATGTGTGGCAAGCCAACCAAAAACAATGCAAGCAACATCTTCACATGCATATGTGGAAGCTTGAAGTAGGTCATATTGGTCAAAGCCATACCCAGGCCAAACAAAAAGGCCAGAAGCAAAGCAGGCGATGCGACTTTTTTCACAAGAACATAGGCCATCTTTTCACTGGCGCGCCGCTGCTCATTCTCTTCCGAGCGCTTGTGAACGGTTAGCAAAACGTACTCGGCAATCAATGCCCCCACGCCCATCACAACCATCAATATATGCAAAAACTTCAAAACCAGAAAAACCATCCGCTCTCTCCTCCGTTACGATTTGGGGTGTTGCATCTCTCTCTTTGGATACTCGATACTCCGCTCTCTTAAGCGCCTTTATTGTATGGCACAACAGTTCTGATCGCAAGAGGAAAAAGTCTAAAGCCAACCGATCATGGCATTTTGCCGCTTGTCCTGACAGAGTTGCCATCGTTCTGAAAATTTGGGTGACCCGGTGCGCCAACATGACAGCTATCTTGATTTTATCAAAATCAGTACAAACCATTAAAAAACAAACCACTGAACCCGAACAATTATCTGGCATTGGAATTGCTCTTGATCCATCGCGTTTTATCCAGACGACAGGCTATTGCCACACCGAGGGCATCTGCTCAGGCCCGATATCTGCAGCTGGATTTCTCCGGTGTGGTAATGTGGATGTAATTTCCGGACAAATCGAGAAAGGAAATTGAAATGCTTTCGAATAAAGGTGGATTCAAACTGTTCGACATTATGGGCTTCCGTGTCTCAGCAGACTGGTCGTGGCTCTTCATCGCAGTTTTGCTAAGCTGGTCATTGGCCAGCGGTTATTTCCCGGCGGTTTTGGGTTCCGGGGATGGTGGCTTCTTTTTGGGGCTGGGCATTGTCAGCGCAATGCTGTTGTTTTTCAGTGTCGTGCTGCACGAGGTTGGACATTCGTATGTTGCGCGTCAAAACGGTATCCGCATTTTGGGTATTCGCTTGTTCATTTTTGGTGGCGTAGCGCAAATGGATCGTGAACCACGCAGCCCAATGGTTGAACTCAAGGTCGCCCTGGCCGGCCCGGCAGTCAGCGCAGCTTTAGCGCTCGGCTTCTTTCTCATTTCGGAAATCTTGGCCACAGGTGCATTTGCCGCAGTAACGCTTTTCGTAGCACGCGCCAACCTGGCAATGGTGCTTTTCAACATGATTCCCGGCTTTCCGATGGACGGCGGCCGCGTTTTGCGTGCCTACCTTTGGCAGCGGCGTAAAAGCTATTACGATGCCACCAAGACTGCCACCACGGCAGGCCGCTATGTTGCATACGGTTTCATGGGACTCGGCGCGCTGATGATGTTAAGTGGCGCTTTCGGAAATGGCTTGTGGCTGGTGTTTATTGGTATGTTTTTAAACCATGCCGCCAGGAGCAACCAACAATATGCCGAATATCGCAGATGGTATGATCCGGTTGATGGGTGGCACAGCAAGGAAATGGAGCCAATTGATGGACGGATGTCGGTGCAGTACTTCGAAGAAGTTGTGTTGCCAAACAGTGCGCTAACAGAGTTTGCGGTCGTCCGGAATGGCCGGGCCATCGGTGTGGTAGCAGCAGATTCAGTGCAGCGTGTGCCATGGTTTATGCGCGGCCTTGTACGCGTCGCCGACATCGCACAACCACGAAGAGCAACTTCGGCAGATTTTTCGCGTGATCCGTTCAACGTTTCGAGTCGAATCCAATACAAAATCTACGATCGTTTCGGGCGGTTGGTGGATGTAAAAGGCTAAATTGGGCAGGTCCGGTCTGCAAATGAAATTAAAACACATTTTTCGCTGGATGACCATTTTGGTTATTTTTGCAATAGTGCTTTTTGGTGGCTGGTGTTTACCGCCACAAATGCGGGAACGATTGCTCGAAAATCTTCGTGCAAAACACGCCATCGAACAGGTTGTCAAGCTGCAAGATGACGATTTGAGCATTTGACAAAAATTGACATTCATTTTAAAGATGATAACCATATGACCAACAAAGATCTGTACAGCGTCCTCGGCGTCAGCGAAAATGCCAGTGCCGAGGAAATCAAAAAAGCGTATAAAAAGCTCGCGAAACAGTACCACCCGGATAAAAATCGTGGCAATAAGGCGGCAGAAGATCACTTTAAAGAGATCAGCGAAGCCCATTCGGTACTAGGCAATTCCGAGAAGCGCGCCAAGTATGACCAGCTTCGCAAAATGGGTGCTGGCACCTACAATTTTGCCGGCGAAGGCATTTCCTGGGATGATATTTTCGCCAAAATGGGCAGCGGATTTGGTACAGGCGCCGGCAGCGGTGGCTTCCATTTTTCCAATGCCGGCAATGATTTCAGCCTCGATGAACTGTTCGGCTCGTTTTTTGGCGGGCCGGATCACACAGCGCGTCAACGCGCACACGGCAAAGGCAGCGATATCCGCACGTCGATCAGCATTCCGTTTCAGATTGCGGTAGAAGGCGGACGCATCGAACTCAAAATCCCGACCGAAGTGGCGTGCCCGGTGTGTCGCGGAACCGGCCACCAGGGCGGCGCGCATTCGCATTACTGCTCCCGTTGCAACGGCACCGCACGGGTCACGCAATCGCGCACCATCGCTGCGAAAATTCCAGCAGGTATCGATGATGGCGCAACACTGCGATTGCGCCGCAAAGGCCATATTGGCAGCGGCAATGCCACGCCGGGCGATTTATACGTGACCGTAAAAGTGCAGGAAGATCCGCGTTTCAAACGCAAGGGCAACGACATTCACATCGAGACAACCATCAATTTAACACAGGCTTTGCTGGGAGCGGCCGTCCGTGTCGAGACCCATGAGCACAAATTTGCCAACCTGCGCATACCGGCTGGCACACAGCCGGATCAGCAATTCCGGCTGGCCGGATTGGGGATTCGAACTCAAAAACAAAACGGTGATTTGTACGTCACTGTTCGCGTGGCGCTGCCGAAAAAGCTGACAGCCAAACAGAAAAAGCTGGTGGAAGAGCTGGCGAAAGAGTTGGGGGAAAATCAAGATGACAGGTAACAGGTTTCAGGAAACAGGAGTTCGGCCCATGATCCCTGAAACCTGTTACCTGATTCCTGCAACCTAAAGAAAGGCTTAATTATGACATTCGATAAATTTACCCATAAAGCACAGGAAGCTGTGGCGCGGGCGCAGGAGATTGCGCAGGAAGCCGGGCAGCAGCAAATCGAGGTCGAGCACCTGTTCAAATCCATGCTGGCCGATAGCGAAAGTGTGCCGCTGGCGATTTTTAAAAAGCTCGGCGCGAATGTCGCGCTCATCAACACCCGGCTCGAGGAAGCGCTACAAAAGTTGCCGCGCGTTTCAGGTGGCGGTGCGGTTGGTTCGCTCTACATCTCCAAGCGCACACAGGATGTGTTCAACAACGCGCTCAAAGAGATGCGTCAGCTCAAAGATGAGTACGTCAGTACCGAGCACCTGCTGATCGCGATGACGGAAGATAGCGGCGCGACCGGCAAACTCCTTAAAAACCAGGGCGTGACCCGTGATGCTATTTTTAAAGTCTTAAAAGAGATTCGCGGCTCACAGCGGGTGGTCGATCAAAATCCCGAAGGCAAGTATCAAGCATTGCAGCGCTACGGTCGCGACTTAACCGAACTGGCCGAGCGCGGCAAGCTCGATCCGGTCATCGGTCGCGATGAAGAAATCCGCCGCGCGATCCAGGTTTTGTCGCGCCGCACCAAAAACAACCCGGTGCTGGTCGGCGACCCCGGTGTCGGCAAAACCGCGCTGGTGGAGGGTATTGCCCAGCGCATCGCCAATGGCGATGTGCCGGACTCACTCAAAAACAAAAAGGTGATCCAAATCGAAATGGGCTCGCTGATTGCCGGCGCCAAATATCGCGGTGAATTCGAAGAGCGTCTGAAGGCAGTGCTCAAGGAAATCCAGGAGTCGGACGGACGGATTATTCTGTTTATCGATGAGTTGCACACCATGGTTGGCGCTGGCGCAGCAGAGGGCGCCATCGATGCTGCCAATATGCTGAAGCCGATGCTGGCACGCGGCGAGTTGCGCTTGATCGGCGCCACCACCCTCGACGAATACCGCAAGTATGTCGAAAAAGACAAAGCGCTGGAACGGCGTTTCCAAACTGTTTTGGTCGATGAACCGACCTTGGAAGACACCATTTCGATTCTGCGCGGACTGAAAGAAAAATACGAAGTGCATCACGGTGTACGCATTGCCGATGCGGCCATTGTTGCGGCAGCCACGCTGTCGCACCGCTATATTTCCGAGCGCTTTTTGCCGGACAAAGCCATCGACTTGATGGACGAAGCCGCCGCGCGTTTGCGCACCGAAATCGACTCGATGCCTGAAGAAATCGACGAAATCGAACGCCGCATCAAACAGCTCGAAATCGAGCAGGTCGCGCTTAAAAAAGAGAAAGACGACGCATCGAAAGAACGGCTTGGCCAGCTCAAGAAAGAGCTGGGCGATCTCAAAGAAAAATCATCGCATTTGAAGGCGCGCTGGCAGGTCGAGAAAGAAGCGATCAAGCAAGTGCATCACACCAAGGAACAGATCGAAGAGACCAGAACACTCGCAGATAAAGCCGAACGTGATGGCGACCTCGATAAAGCGGCTGAGTTGCGTTACGGCAAGCTGGTCGAGCTCAACAAACAGTTGCAAACGCAAAATGCCAAACTGGCTGAGCTGCATCAAAACGGCACGCTGCTGAAAGAAGAAGTCACCGACGACGAAATCGCTGAAATCGTTTCGCGCTGGACAGGTATTCCGGTGGCCAAAATGCTGGAAAGCGAACGCGAAAAAATCCTGTACATAGCCGACCGGTTGCGTCAACGTGTCATCGGGCAGGACGAGGCCATCGAGGCGGTGTCGGCAGCGGTGCAGCGTTCGCGCGCCGGCATGAGCGACGAAAACCGCCCTGTCGGCTCGTTCATTTTCCTTGGCCCGACCGGCGTCGGCAAAACCGAATTGGCGCGTGCCCTGGCTGAGTTCATGTTCGATGACGAAAACGCTGTGGTGCGCATCGACATGTCTGAGTACATGGAACAGTTCAATGTTTCGCGGCTGATCGGTGCGCCTCCGGGATACATCGGCTACGAGGAAGGCGGGCAGCTCACCGAAGCTGTGCGTCGCAAGCCATACTCGGTGATTTTGCTGGATGAAATCGAAAAAGCGCACCCGGAGGTGTTCAATGTGCTGCTGCAAATGCTCGACGACGGCCGGCTGACCGACAGCAAAGGCCATGTTGTCAATTTCAAAAACAGCATCATCATCATGACATCCAACCTGGGCGCCGAACTGATTATGGAAAAATTTCAGCGGCTCGATGATGAAAATCCAGAGCGCTTGTACAACGAAGCCCGCGATGAGGTGCTGCAACTCATGCGCCGGCGTTTGCGGCCGGAGTTCATCAACCGCGTCGATGAATTCATCGTGTTTCATCCGCTCACGCGTGCAAACATTCGCGAGATTGTCGGCATTCAATTCGAGCGTATGGTTGTGGGTGCATTGAAAAGGCAAGGCATCGAGGTTGAACTGACTGAGGCAGCGCAGGATCTGCTGGCAGAGGCAGGCTATGACCCGGTGTTCGGGGCCAGACCGCTCAAACGCGTCATCCAGCGCCAGATCGTCAACGCCATTTCGCAGCAGATATTGGCGGGCAAGCTCAAAAAAGGTGACCACCTGCGCATCGGCGCCAAAGACAACGCCCTGCGCTTCGACATCATCTCTCACAGCAGTGAAGCTGTCGAATCCGTGCAGGCTTGACATAGACCGCCCTCCGCCCGGCATTTTTTGCTGGCGGAGGGATTTCGGGGAAATAACGCTAAAAGTTCATGAGAATTCTAATCCCCTAAAGATCGTTAAAAATGCGCTCCTGCTTACTCCCCGCCCCGCGCAGTGCGCAGCAGTTCATCGGTGCGCTCAGCTAAGCGCTGTGCCTGATCAGCCAATCCCTGAACGGCCTCGCGATCCTTTCCGACCAGTTTTTCTCCAGCATTCGATAGCAACGCCGCTGCCTCCGAATGCATTTTTCGCAATGGCACCGAAACGTCATTGTACATCTGCGAAAGCAGATTTTCCAGCTCACGGTTTTTGTCGCGGATTTGCCCAGTGTACTTTTTAACCAAAGCCTCCAGTTCCTTGTGTGCCGTGATGTTTTCGAACACCACGCCGACGTGCTGATCCGCAAGCGGGAACGCTTTGACCGAAAAATAGGCTTTTTTCACGTTCTCGTCACTGTACTCCATGGCGCCGATGTTGTGTGCTTCACCGGTACGCACGACTTCGGCAAAAATATCCGGCACGTCGGTTTTCACCAGTTCAGGAAAAGCCGCACTGAGCGGCTTGCCGAACAATTTCGACAAATCCGTGCCAGTATATTTGGAAGCAGCTTCATTTGCATAAATAAAACGCAGCGAAGCGACATCATTGGTGTTTTCGAGCCGATGCAGGATGAAACCAATATTCATATTGGCAAAAAGTGCACGAGCGACTTCGAGCATATCATTGCCGATGGATGAACGGGATTGATCGGGTGCTTGCATGATTCAATTCACTCCATTTCAAGTATACAGTTCAGCTTGCAAGACACTCGTACGAGAGTTTTGTACAGAAGTCACAAATGCCGGCGGTTTTATGCCAACCGCAGCATCATCACCGCAACCTTTTCTGCATGATCGATTCCCGTTGGCCACGGAAATCCGTGTTGTCAAACTCCCGCCAGCCATGCTGTTCATACAGCTTTTGCTGATCAGGCGTGCTCAAATAGAGTGTCTCAATCCCCAATTTCTGTGCAAATTTTTCAGCGTGGGCAAGCAACGCGCTGCCGATGCCCTGTTTCCGAAAGGCTGGTAGCACGTAGAGCCCGGCAAACCACGGCTCGTAGTTCGGCTCTTTTTCTCTGCGCAGGCGAATATTGCAGGCTCCAACCGCCTTCTCATGCTCACAGGCAACAAAAGCGACAGGAATTTCGCCTTCATTGCTGAATTCCCGCAAACGCCGGACAAACACATCTATGCTGTTTGCCGGATCCAGATCGCCCCACTCGCTCTGATACCAGCGCGCAATTTCGATGATATAGTGCGGGTACGCTTTGAGAAGCTCGATTTGCATGGTGGCTTATCTGTCTCTGCCAACAATTTGGTTGAAAAATGAAAACGGTAATATGCTTAGCGGCGAACGGCAATTTTGCCGATAAAATCGGTCGATTTTGTACCGTCCGAAGTTTGCGTTTTGGCTACGACACGGTACAGATAAACGCCATTGGCCAGTTCGTCACCATCTTCGTCGAGGCCGTCCCAGGCAATTTGATTGTAGCCCGGATTGGCAAAAATGCCATCGATGGTCTTGATCAGCCTGCCGGCGACGGTGTAAACGGAGATTTTCACCTCCGCCTCTGTGCTCAGAACAAAAGTAAAGCTGGTGTTGCTGGAAAACGGATTCGGATAATTCCACACTTCGGTCAAACTGAGCGCATCGCGTTCAGTAACCACGAATTCGACAAACGCGGTCGCCGAATTGTTGGAGTTATCCCATGCCTTCAACTCGCCAAAGTGGCGGCCAAGCGGCAACTCCGGCAATTGCGCAACCAGTTGGCCGCCGCGAAAATCGTTCGGGAAATAGACAAAGTTGCTGGTCAAATCGAGTTGATTTTGCGTTTCGCCATCGACGGTAAAAGTGATTTTATGACCGATTTCAGCCGTGACATTGATGCCGGAAACCGAGTCGATGATGGTGGCCACCATGCTGGCTTGCTGAGGAACCGGATCACCATTGGCGAACGTCTCGCGGTCTTCAAAATTGATAGCAATTGCCGGGCCGGAATCGTCGAACAGCACGCTCGAGCGCAGACTGATCGGAATGCGGTCGCGCACACCAATCGCTTCCATCCCCTCGCCAAAAGCATAAAGGCTCACCTTGGCATCCGTTCCACCGTAGGTCACATCCTTCGGCACGATAAAGCGCATGTCAAATTGGCCATCACTCAGCGTGCCCTTGCCACGAAACAGCAAGTTGCCCGGCAGAAAATAGCTGACGGTCAAGCCATTGCTGGTGACATAAAAAGTATTTTTTCGATCATCAAAAACCAGCAACTCCACCTGGCCCGTCCCGGTTGATACCGAATCGCCGACAAGCTGTCCTTGCACGCGTGTTTGATTCAGCGCAAAAAGCGAATCGGGCGTGATGGCACTGATCGATGCCGGTACACGCGGAATTCCCAACAACATCGATGGATCGCCGAGGATACTGTATTTTTCATCGTTGGTGATATCGGAAGTAAACAGGCGCGCATTCGCAAACGCCTCACCAATCGTCAGCGGCACTCCATTTGTCCGAAACAACTGGCGGTAATATTGCTCGTTGAATCGGGCATTTGATGAGGCAAATACGACTCTGCTCGCCGTCACAATCCCGATGATGCCGCGTCCGTCCGCCATCATCATTTCTTCGGGGAAGCTTTGTGAGTTCAGCCGGTCAAAGCGGCCAAAGTCACAGGTTGCTGCCACCAGGTAGGGCAGCTTGCGGCCATTTTGGATCAGTGGAAAATCTCGTCCCTGCTCAAAAACCACCTCATGCGCCCATTGTGTTGGATTGCCGTGGCCGACAAAATTGACAATCAGCGAACCGTTGTTGATGTGTTGCAGCAAATCGATCTGTGCGCCCGGTTTGCGAACACCGGAAATCGAAGCCTCACGGACAGCGCGATACTGCATCAGGTAAATTTTCTCGACATTCATATATTCCGGCACATAATTTTCGACGATACGCTCTGCATCCTGAACGTGGATGGTTTCGTTGTTATCCCGGCCACCGGTTACCAATTCATCATCGCCGACCATAGTCAGCGTGGTTCGCCAAATGCCATATTCCGGATTGGCTTCGTAGTCGATAATTTTATCGACCATGATTTTCGCCTGAGCAAGCGTCTGTGCCGGCAAACGTCCAATCGCCAAATCCATATCGCGGTCATTACCGTTGACATAGGTAAAAAACGCTTCGATATTGCGGTTAAAGAGTTCTTCCAAACGCGATTCTTCACCCTGGTAATTCGGTACCAAGTTGCGATTGCTGCCTTTGCCCAGATTGCGATAGTCATAGGTCGCATCGCCAAGCAGCAGCACGAAACGGGGCTGTTTGCGCCAGTATTGGAATGCATAGGCATTGAAATCGCGAATCGCGACCGGATCGAGCAAGCCCCATGAGAATTCGTTTAAAACCGTCTCGACGTCAATCACTTCAACTTCAAAATTGCGAAAACTGCGCTTGTGCTCCGCCAGCCGATTGGCTTCTTCGAAAAACTCCGCAGGAGAGATAATGACCAGGTCTGCACCTTTGGTGGGTGTGCGAAGGTCCGAAGTTGTGTAAAGTCGGAAATTCTCCGGAACCAACGTTGTGCAGCTGGCAAAATAGCGTGTGGGCTTTCCAGCGATCAGGCTGTCACTGAATACCAGATTGCCGCCGTCACGCTCAAAGGCAAAATAGCGCGGCGCGACCGGATCGGAAATATCAAAAATCCGTACATCGCCGTCGAGGTTGGAGAGCTGGAAACGCGTTAGCCCGGAGTCCGGTGGCGCAATAAAATCGACCGTCGCATTTTCGCCGCTTGGGCTTAAGCCATCTTCTACAGCCACTTCGATCCAGTCCACATACAGCCGGCCAAACGTCTCTGTGCTGCTGTAGGCAATCTGCACTGTGTTGTTTTGCCGGATTGTTCCACTGCTTAAAACGACATTGCGTACACGGTCGCGCAAAATCAAATAGCCTTCATAGTGTACAGCCCCTGAAAAAGACACGGCATCGAGCAACTGGCCGTTCCAGTAAAAGCGCACATTGTGAAAGCCATCCGTTTTCGATACGACCCGATAACGCACCGTGCCGGTCGCGTTGGCCGGTGGTGCGCTAAAGTCAAAACTGAAGCGTGCCGTATCTCCTGTCGAATATTCGCGCCCGTACCAATCGCGGCCCGAATCGAACGGATTATTGATTTCATTTTCGACGCTCGCCAGCTTCATCGCGCTGGTATAGGGCGTGGTCGCCACACCACCCATCGCACTGGCCGTCAGTCGCCTGGCAGCCGAAGCTTTATCAAACCAGGAAAGCCAGTAAGTATTCTTCGTTTCGAATGGATTGGTGTAGTGCTGCCAACTGCTGTCCCGCTCCTCAAAATACCAGTCATTTACGCTCACACCGAAGAAATAAATCGCATCGTTGTCGTCAAAGCGATTGTCGCCGCCATCCTGCACGATAATCGGAATCTCGATCAGCGTGTCCGGACGTTCGACGGAGAGCGCGGAAGGCAGGATTTTGCCACCGTTGTTATACATCCGAAACTCAGCCGGATTGACTACATCAATATTGATGCCCTGAGTGCGCAACGTCGCGCCATCGATGCGATAAACACCGTTTTCGCCGACTTCAAAAAGCAGATACTGCTCGCCGGCACGGAAACTGGAGCGTTTTGCCTGAACAACATCGCGCTTGACGTAAGTTCGAACATCATCAAAATTGAGAATAGTGCCGCGGTACAACTCAAGATCGGTTTGACTGATCATGGCTTGCGAAAGTGGCGCGGCCGCCGCGATAGAATTGCCGTTCGACAAATCGCGCCAGCGCAGCTGCAGGGTGGCATTTTTGAGATACTGCCATTGACCGTTGATATTTCGAATCGGAACAATTTCGACCCGTGCAACTTTGAGATTACGGAACCAGCCGGTGTGATCGAGGCGCGCCAATGCCGGCCAGTCCGCTTCACCAGCATTTGCTGCAGCAGCCAGCACGCTATCCTGGGGAAAGGTCAGCGGTGGGTTGAGCGGCAAAGCAGATAGCAATGGCGCCCACTCTGCACCGATCACCTCCAGCTCATAGCTGGCATCGCTGGGTGGCACGGCCAGCATGGCGGCCATGCGTGGCAATTCCGCACCCTGCGCATGACGCACGCCAACCTGATCACGAAAAACCGGACGCAGATAGTTCTGCCCGGCAACGGCGATGGTATCGAGCGCTGGCGCTTCAGCGTTGAAGGTAAAACGGATTGTATTCTGGTTGGTACTTTGCAGGATGAATCCGTCTTGTGCGACTGCTGGCACGTTCAAAGTGGCAAGACAGATGATCGATAAAAAAAATCCAGATTTTCGCATAGGAGCTTTATTTTTTAGGTGTGTTGTGTGACGAATCAGGTTGACTATCGAATAGTTAGAAAACCGAAGTGCGGCAAATTGGTTCCGCCCCGGCAGGTATTCGCTAACTTTTTTCCAGCAAGCAATTTGCATAACTTTTTGAATATAGCAAATATTCCGTTTTGTGCAAATACCAAAAAATCATTGTCACGACGCCACTGCATAACATTGCACTGCCCGGCTAGTGGCCAGATGATCCCCAAAAATCTGAGTGTTTAGTTACTCTTCACAGCACATTGGTAGGATAGTCAGATAGCTTGAGTATGAGTAGTGCCGATACTATGCACGAGCTGATCAAAAACACAAAAACCCATCGAAGAACTTAAAGCTATCCATTCTTAATGACCGCAAAAAAGAAGCAAAAGACTCTCCCTGTCGCGGAAATTTGGCTAAATTTCTTAGGCCGGAGAACAGAGTATGAAAATGGGCTTTTCATAAAAATCGAAAGGAACACCGCTCACTTTCCCCTATTCACCGACGAGGCCTACAAATACTACGCCTACGCCGCGAACAAATGGTCTTCTATTCCGTACAAAACAGCAGTTTTTGCACCTATAATTTTGGAATGTGATGACAAGTATTGAAAAGGAGGTGTATCGTGAAGTTTTGGCGATTTTTCTGTACTGCAATCTTGTTGACCATGTCTCCCCTTTTTGCTCAAATCCAACAAAGCTTCCAGGTCGATATGCGCGTGCCGCTGCGCCACCATGTTTTGGTGCCGGACAATGGCGATTTCGTTGTCGTCCGCGGTGTCTTCAACGGCTGGCAGGGCAACGCATTTGTGCTGCAGGATGCCTTTGGCGACAGCATCTATTCCGCCACCTTCACTTTTTCTGAAGGAATGCCAGCGCAGGTCGAGTATAAATTCGTCATTCATAAGAGCGACGGCACCGATATTTGGGAGCGCAATCCCGAGCCGAGCAATCCGCCATACGGCAACCGCCGCCTCGACTTTTCGCAGCCAACCACAAAATCATCCGCCATTTTTGATCTCGAAAAATATTACCTGGATGAGGACTACTTATTCAGCGTCCAGGAGTTGCAGGCTGATTTTGACGGGCTGCGTCTCACCATAGAAGGCTTGCATCCGGCGCTCTATGCCTTTACCGACAAAGCCACCTTCGACGAACTGTTTGATCGATATCGCCAGCGCATCACCGAGCCGATGAACGGCATCGCTTTTTATCGGCTGGTTGCACCGCTGGTCGCGCGCATCGGCTGCGGGCATTCGAGCGTCTACATGCCGGGGGCGTGGTGGGCCAAGAGCCCGGATCATTTTGCGCCATTTCAAATCCGTATCATCGATGGCAGGGCCTATGTTTTGCGCGCGCTGCACCCCGATAGCGAGCTGCCGGCAGGCGTCGAGATCGCCGCCATCAACGACGTGCCAATCGAGCAAATTTTGCAGCGCTTTTCTGAGGTGATCTCAGCGGATGGCTACAATCGCAACTACCAAAATGAGCAAATCCATCGCCGTTTTGCGGATTTTTATGCGCTGCATTTCGGACAGCCGGAGCGGTTTCTGGTGAGCTATCGCGCCGACGATTGCGCCGGCGTGCAGACCGCAGATCTGCCCGCAGTCACACGCGAGCAGGCCCGGAAAGCCGTTGATGGGTCGTCGCGCTTGCAGTTCGATTTTCTCGATGACGGCGACATCGCGGTGCTGACGATCAATAATTTTGCCTATTATCAAAATGAAGCGCAATTCGAAGCCTTCATCGACAGCGTCTTTGCGCAGATGCGCGAACATGCGACGGCGAATTTGGTTTTGGATTTGCGCGACAACAATGGCGGCCACCCCTTTAGCGCGGCCTACCTTCTGTCCTATTTAGAACATGAGCCCGTGCGCTATTTTGCCGAGCCATACGGCAAATACAGTATACTGGCCAAGCCGGTTGCGCGTGCAGTTCAGCCGTTCGACGGCACGCTTTACACGCTTATCAACGGCCAGTGCTTTTCGACCACCGGCCATCTGACCGCGGTGATGAAACAGCACCAAATCGGCACATTCGTCGGCAGCGAGACCGGCGGCACCTACACTTGCAACGATGCCAAAACCACCATTCCGTTGCCCAACACCGGCATTCAATTGCAGGTGGCGCAGGGCACCTTCGCCGCAGCGGTACAGGACATGCCGCGCAGCACCGGCGTGATGCCGGACATCTACCTCGAGCCAACCATTGACGACCTGCTGCAGGGCCGCGATGCGGTCAAGCAGTATGTTGTCAATTTGATCCGTGAGAGCGGGAAATCAGCATTTTAATCTAACGTGAGCTCGATATGAACAAAACACCGAATTCTTCAGCCTGAACGAAATCGAAGGCGATACGGAAGTCCAGTAAATCATGCTCAAGTCCTTCCTGGTTCGACTACGCTCACCATGAAGAGGGCTTCCTATTTAGAGCCTATCCGACAAGCCGTTTTGTCATCCTGAAAGGATCTATTTTGCATTTGTTGCAAGCATCAAATAAAACAAAGGCTTGTCCATTTGGCAAAAAAGATTCATCCGGAACGACATTGGAGGTTTTCGGATAGGCTCTTAGTCGAATTTAGTCGAAAATTGCTAACGTCGAACTCACGTTAATCTATAGAAAAGGGACTTGACTTTTCCCGCCCAGACCCACACCTTGTTTCGCTACCATTCCTTAAAGTTCTCGCATTCATTGGGCTTCGCATCTGTTTTATCTGAATATCTATATCAGGTTCTGGCTTTTAGACTGGATCAGCCAAAAAACATGCTACGCACAACCCCGTTCTGTTGAGAACCGAAGCCGCGTCGTCCCGACACATCGGAACTGAATGATAAAATCAGGCGTAACTGAACGGTAATGAATCGACACACCGTCACAAAACACCTCAAAAGGAAGAAAAATTATGCGGCATCGAAATTTCTACTTGCGAGAGAGAAAGTCCATTATAGCTCTGCTATTCGGTTATATATTCCTTTTTTTAGCCATTGCTGCCCATGCTCAGGATTTAATTTGGGCGAAACAGGCTGGCGGTGTTGACCTGGATTTGGGCTCCAATATTGCTGTCGATGCGGACGGAAATTGCTATGTCGTTGGCGTCTTCGAAGGCTTGGCGACTTTTGGGAGTGGAGATAATGAAACCCGGCTCACCAGCACCGGGCTTTCTTCAATTTTCATCGCCAAATACAGTGCAGAAGCCAGTCTGCTGTGGGCAAAAAACACAGGCGTGGGCAACGCTGCAGAAGCATGGTCGGAAATTGCCGTGGATGGGTCCGGTGCGATCTATTTAACCAGCTCTTTTTTCGATACGATGACATTGGGCGCTGGCGAAGCCAACGAAACCACGATATCCAGTGCAGGCAGCGAGGATATTTTCATAGCGAAGTATACCACAGATGGGATACTGCTTTGGGCCAAACAAGCCATTGGCGTCGAACGAAATCGTAGCACAGAAATCGGAATTGACAGCTTGGGCAATAGCTACATATCAGGCTTTATTTCAGGCGCGGCAACCTTTGGCGCCGGTGAAGCCAACGAAAAGACGTTGACTGCCGAAGGCGCTTCCGATGTTTTTATCGCTAAATATGCTGCAAACGGCGAATTGGTCTGGGCCCGGCAAGCCGGTGGTGAAGGCTTCACTTCAGGGCAAGGTATCGCTGTAGACAATTCCGGCAATAGCTTTGTGACGGGCTGGCTCGGAACACGCACGACTTTTGGCATTGGCGAAAGCAATGAGACCACGATCAGCACAGTATCCATTGATATTTTTTTAGCAAAATATGACCCGAATGGCGCGTTCTTGTGGGTAACGCAATCAAACAGCAACTCAAATGTAAGCGCCAGTCGTGTCGCGTTGGATGCTGCCGGAAACAGCTATGTTGCTGGAACATTTGAAGGTTCTGCAACTTTAGGCTCGGGCGAAGCCAATGAAACGGTGTTGACTCCGGCAGGTTTCAGTGATATATTTATCGCCAAATATGACAATACCAGCCAATTGGTCTGGGCAAAAACTGCAGGCGGCAGACAGTATGATATCAGCTATGGGCTGGCAGTAGATGCATCCGGAAACAGCTACCTAACCGGCGCATTTCAAGGCGCGGCTACACTGGGACGGGGTGAAGCCAACCAGGCTATTCTTCTCAGCGCCGGGAACAGTGATATTCTTGTGGCGTCATTTAACAGCGACGGGATGCTGCTTGGGGCGGAACGAGCCGGTGGCTCACAATACGATGCTGGCGGCGGTACCGCCATTGGGCCCTCTGGTGACGTCTATGCAACGGGTCGATTTCATGAGTCCGCAGCATTCGGTGAGACTGAATCCAATGAAACGATACTGAACAGTTTCGGGGTAACTGATATTTTCCTGGCCAAATATGCAACGGCTATCTCTACAAATGTGGGAGAGAAATCGTCGCCAGCAGATCATTTTCAAATGGAGCAGAATTATCCGAATCCGTTTAATCCTCAAACGACAATCCGGTTTGCACTGCAGGGCGCAAGCCCTGTTCGTCTGGCAGTCTATGACCTCGCGGGGCGCCTTTTGGAAATTTTGCTGGATGAAGTTAAGCCGGCTGGCTGGAATGAGGTGGTCTTTGACGCTGGGAGCTTGCCGAGTGGTGTGTATTTTTATCGATTGCAAACAGCATCTTTCCAGCAAACTGGCAAAATGGCGCTCGTGAGGTAAAATCCGGTAGAGCCAATACCCTTCAGTTAAGGAGCCTGCTTCACCTTGAGCGCAGTCGAAGGGTGAACTTTTAAGTAAATTTCGTGTCTCGACTTCGCTCGACATGAAGAAAGCTAATCTTTCACCCCTTCGGGGTTTTGATGAAGGTTTTGATGCCTTTTCCTATAATCTTTCCATCCCTACGGGGTTGTCGTGCGGTGGAAATCCCGAAGGGATGATATAATTAACCCAAGTTGTGACCTATTGATGTAATCGTTTTGATCACCAACTGTTCTTTCAAAAAAATATCGTTGGTCTGAAATCAAGAGGATTTGTCGCCAGAAACTTCAAAAGAACAATAGCTTAAATTGTTTTTCATATTCCTCTGGAGTTTCATGGACGACAAAATTCTTTCAATTTACTGTCTATGCGATGATCTTCTCAAAGCCTTGTCACATCGCGAAGATCCGCAATGTCAAATGTCCGATGCCGAAATCATGACCACTGCGATTATCGCTACCTACTGTTTTGGTGGCAATTACGCTCAAGCGTGCCGGTTTTTACAACTACCACAGTATTTTCCTGACATGCTGAGCAAAAGCCAGTTCAACCGCCGCCTGCATCGCTTAACAGATCGCTTTGTTCAGCTTTTCCAGTGTTTGAGTCGAACGTGGAAAGACCTGAACACCGAATCGATTTATGTGATTGATAGTTACCCGATTGCGGTTTGCGATAACTATCGCATTCGCAGGTCGCGAATCTATCAAAATGAACAGTATCGAGGCTATATCCCAAGCAAAAGAAGATACTTTTATGGCCTGAGAATTCACATCATGATTACCCAAAACGGCCAACCCGTTGAAGCCTTTCTGATGCCCGGCGGTGTCGCCGATGTCGATGCTTTGAAAGTGTACGAGTTTGATTTGCCGGAGCACAGTACAATTTATGCTGACAAAGCCTACAACGAGTACAAAACCGAAGACCTGTTAGAAGAACTCTGCGAGATTACGCTCTCGCCTTTGCGAAAGAAAAATTCAAAACGTGCTGTACCCGGATATGTCGCCTATCTGCAGCATTATTATCGAAAAAGGGTCGAGACCGCAGGCAGCTTGATCGAAAGAACTCTTCCCAAATCGATACATGCGGTCACTGCAAAGGGCTTTGAACTCAAAGTTTTCTTGTTTGTGCTCGCATACAGTGTCAGTTTCTTTTAGGTCACAACTTGGGTTAAAATTATAGAAAAAATGGAATAAAATAACACTTCTCAAACCCCGCAAGGGGTGACATGACAAAAAGTATCAGGTAGTGAGTCTGTACTCCGATTTTTGAATTCAGCCTTAACTAAAAAGACAGCATATGCAACAGAATTTTGGGCGGGTGGTTTTGCGAGATGAAGCTGAAAAGAAATGGCTGGACTTCGCTTCGCCCCGCCGAATCATCACGACCCATCAGATCGACGAAGTGCTTCCGCTGGTGCGTGAGGTTGAGAAGTGCGTTCAGGAAGAAGGCTTGTATGCTGCCGGATTCATTTCCTACGAAGCCACCCCCGCTTTTGATCCGTCACTAACAGCCAAACCGGACTGCGAATTCCCGCTGCTGTGGTTCGGGCTCTTCGAGCAGGTCAACGAAATCACGCTGCCGAATGACAGCAACGAACAGCCTGTTTCCATTGCGTGGCAGCCTTCCATTACGCGAGAGGAATATGACCGCTGCGTTGACGCCATACGCACGCACATTCGGAACGGCGATACCTACCAGGTCAATTTCAGCTACCGGCTGCGGGCACAGACGGATGTCGGTCCCTGGCGTTTGTTCGTTCAGATGGCCGGCGATGGCGAGGCGCCTTTTGCCGGCTTTGTCGATACGGGCGAATGGGCGATATGCAGCGCTTCTCCCGAGCTCTTCATCCGGCTGGATGGCGATCAGATCGAATCGCGGCCCATGAAGGGCACGGCCGCCAGAGGCTTGTGGTTCGAGGATGACCTGGCGAAGCAGGCCAGCCTGATCCATTCCGAGAAGGAACACGCCGAAAACCTGATGATCGTCGACATGGTGCGCAATGATCTCTCGCGTGTGGCGGATATCGGCACTGTTCAGGTGCCATCCCTGTTCGCCGCCGAAAAGTACCCGACCGTGTGGCAACTGACCTCCACCGTCGTCGCCCGGACTGGCGCGTCGCTGGATCGCATTCTTCAGGCCACCTTTCCGCCTGCCTCCATCACCGGCGCCCCGAAGCAGAGCACGATGGAGATCATCGCAAACCTGGAATCATCGCCGCGGCGCATCTACACCGGCACAATAGGCTTTATTGCCCCCGGTCGACGGGCCCAACTGAACGTCGCCATCCGCACTGTATTGCTGCACCAACCGACCGGAGGTGCCGAGTACGGCGTTGGTGGCGGCATCGTGTGGGACTCCACGCCAGCGGGTGAGTACGAAGAGAGCCTGACCAAGGCCAAAGTGCTGACACCCCGCCCCCGCGACTTCGATCTGCTCGAAACCATGCTGTGGACTCCCGGCGCCGGATATGCTCTTCTGGATTATCACCTCAAGCGCCTCTCCGGTTCGGCCGAATATTTCGGTTTTAAAATTGATCTGAGTAAAATAAAAGCAGAATTGGCGCGTATCGCTGCCGAGCTGGCCCCGAAAAGCTATCGGATTCGCATGCTGGTGTCCCGCCAGGGCGCAATGCGTTGCGAAGCAACCGAGCTGAACGCGTCCTCACAGCGCTTCGGAGAGGTGGCTTTGGCAAAGCATCCAATCAACCGGCGCGATCCGTTTCTGTACCACAAAACCACCCACCGCAACGTGTATGAGGAAGCCGTCCGAGCGTGTCCCGGAAGCGACGATGTGCTGCTTTTTAACGAGGCCGGACAGGTGACCGAGTCCACCATTGCCAATCTTGCCGTCGAGATGGATGGCGTGCTGTACACGCCTCCGGTGCGCTGCGGGCTGCTGCAGGGCACCCAACGCGCGCTGATGCTCGAGCAGGGTCTGCTTCAGGAAAAGATCATCAGCATAGAAGAGCTGCTCGCCAGCCCAAACATCTACCTGCTGAACTCGGTCAGAGGGATGCATAAAGTCTATATCCGCAATGGCAACAGCAAAAAAAGCGACCAACAGACTTCACAAGACGCGGAAGCACAAGCGGCCCAGATGGAAAATTGACTTCGAGCCAACCAATGATGATATGCTGCGGGATCGGGGTGCGGCTAAGCAACAGGTGCTTGAGTTGATCCTTGAGTACGAAAACAATATAGCTTAAGCTGGAGGCACTACCTTCGGGGCCTCTTTTTCTCTATTTTGCTGCTCAAACCTTCACTTCCATCATGATTCGAGAGAATTCAGATCGCATTACGCATTTATAATTGTAGATAGGTATTTTGTAAAACGCAAACCCAAGCTAATTTGCCGTTAACATGGCCATCGAAACGCAATGCCGAAGTAAAAACAGCTTGACATTGCGTGATGGACAAAACATTTTTAACAGTCAGTCCTTAAGGATTACTTGTATTGTTGTGTATATAATATTAGGGCTAATTGTCTTAAGAACAACTAGGTCGTGGCGCGCATTTTAGCAAGCTTCCATTGCCGCTCTGGAAAAAACGGAAACAAAATTGATTATCTAGCTCTGATACTCTCGACCAAATTTTTCAAGACAACTGATTATAAATCGCCACCTACTCAAACTGAGTAATTGTGATAAACGACAGCACTAAACATACTAATAACTGAAGGTGTCTTTCTTTTCAGCTTCTTTATAACCTAAGCTAATTTTGAGATTATTATGGCGGATTCATGGTCTGAGAGTGAGGTTGCAGCAATTGTCAATGACTACTTTGAAATGCTTTCTTGCGAAATGGCCGGGCAGCCATACAACAAGTCCCAGCATCGACGCAAATTAAGCTCAAAGTTGCTGAATAGATCTAATGGCTCGATCGAACGAAAACATCAAAACATAAGCGCAATACTGATCGAGTTAGGAATGCCTTACATATCCGGATACAAACCTCTAAAGAATTATCAAAGATATTTGCTCCCTGACGCCATTTTGGATTACCTTGCAAAATTTCCCAAAATCCATACGCAAATTACACAGGATATTGAAACAGTTCCTGCAGTACCATCGATTGATGATATTCTTTCAATTCTCGTTGATCCACCGGAGAAAAATGAAAAAAGTTACCCAAAAATCGCAGATAGCTCTCAGCAATACAGTCGCTATAGCTGCGACTATCTAAAGAGGGAAGCTTCAAATATTAGACTTGGTCTTGTGGGTGAAAAATTTGCAATAAACTTTGAAAGGGCGCGCCTTATTGCAGCTGGCAAAGAAAACCTAGCAGATAAAATTGAACACGTATCAATAGCACAAGGTGACCATTTAGGATTTGACATTCTTTCTTTTGAACTAAATGGTTCTGATCGTTTTATTGAATGCAAAACAACTAAATACGGTATCAATACACCATTCTATATTTCAGCTAACGAATTAAGATTCTCAGAAATAAATAGTTGCAATTACTACCTTTATAGAATATTTGAATTCCGGGAATCACCACGCATATTCGCACTTCATGGAAATATCAGGAATGATGTGCAGTTGACACCAACTAATTTCTCAGCACGAATATAGTTAATGTTTTCCCTCATTGCATTGTTTATATCTAAATAGCCTCGATTCCCCGAATTATAGTATGTAGTATAAAGACCTTTTCGGCCCCTGCCAAAAATACCATTTCACCCCACGCCTCACCCGCTCTTGCATTTTAGCTACAATTCAATTATATTTGGTGCTCATTTTACGCGAATACGCTGTGCGCCGGTACCCACCGGCAATTTGATTGCGAGCAAAAAACATGTCCGAAAAAGTCATCACCCTCAACCGCAAGGCGCGGCACAATTACGAAATCATCGACACGATGGAAGCCGGGATTGTGCTTCTGGGCACGGAGGTCAAATCTCTGCGCGACGGACGCATCAATCTGAAGGATAGCTACGCCCGAGTCAAAAATGGCGAGCTGTGGTTGATCGGTGCGCACATCAGCGCCTATTCGCACGGCAGCTACAACAACCACCTGCCCGAACGCGAGCGCAAATTACTGCTGCACAATTATGAAATCCGGCGGCTGATCGGCAAAACCGAAGAGTCCGGTCTGACCCTGGTGCCGCTGAAAGTTTATTTCAAAAAAGGCAAAGTCAAAGTGCAGCTCGGTCTGGCCCGTGGCAAGCGCGCCTACGACAAGCGCCACGACATGGCCAAACGCGACGCCGACCGCGAAATCAGCCGGGCGATGAAGAATAAGGGAAGATTTAGTTAGCATTTGGCCATTGGCTGTTGGTAAATCCGCCAAAAGCTAATAGCCAATGGCTAACAGCCAACAGCAAAGGAAAACCATGTTCACCAACGCATACGACGAACTCAAAGCACGTGGCTTCATCGAGCAAGTCACCAACGAACAGACCGTGCACGATCTTCTGGGCTCGAGCCAGGTCACGTTTTACATCGGCTACGACCCGACGGCGGACAGCCTGCACGCCGGCAGCATGGTGCCGCTGATGGCGATGCATTTCATGCAGAAATACGGCCACAAGCCGGTCGCCATTCTCGGCGGCGGCACCACCATGGTCGGTGATCCGAGCGGCAAAACCGAAATGCGCAAAATGATCAGTCGCGAGGCGATCCTCGCCAACGGTGAAAAGATCAGCCGGCAAATCGGCACCTTTATCGATCTCTCCGCCGCAGATTGCCGCGTGGTCGACAATGCCGACTGGCTGCTCAAGCTCAACTACATCGAATTCCTGCGCGACATCGGCAGGCATTTCAGCGTCAATCGCATGCTGGCGGCCGAGGCCTATAAAATGCGCATGGAGACCGGCCTGTCGTTCATCGAATTCAATTACCAGCTTTTGCAAGCCTACGACTTTTTGGTGCTGTTCGAAAAATATGGCTGCACCCTGCAGATGGGCGGCAACGACCAGTGGGGCAATATTTTGGCAGGCACCGAACTCATCCGCCGCATCCACGGCGCCGATGCGCATGCGCTGACCTTCCCGTTGCTGACCACCGCCTCCGGCGAGAAAATGGGCAAAACCGCTGCCGGTGCCGTCTGGCTGTCGCCCGAAAAAATGTCGCCGTATGATTTTTACCAATACTGGATCAACTGTGACGACCGCGACGTGATACGCTTCATGAAATTTTTCACCCCCTTGCCGCTGGAAGAAATCGCCCGATACGAAAAATTGCAGGGCGCTGAAATTCGCGACGCCAAACAAAAACTGGCATTCGAAGTCACCAGCTTTGTGCACGGCAAGGCGGAGGCGGAAAAAGCGGAACAGGCGGCCAAAGCGATGTTCAGCAGCGCTGGCGCCAACGCAGCAGACGGCGCACCCGAGACCAGCTTTGCGCGCGCGGATTTCGATGGCGGCATGCCAGTGACGAGCCTGTTTACGCAGGTGGGTTTGACCAGCTCGAATGGCGAAGCCCGGCGGCTGGCGCGCAGTGGTGGTTTATATGTCAATGATGCCCGGATTGAAAACGAAACCCAAACCGTCAGCCCTGAAGATTTCGACAATGGCCGATTGGTGCTGCGCATGGGCAAGAAAAAATATCACATCGTGACGATTGCATGATTATTTAACCGACTTTTATCGAATAAAAACAAAAGCCAATACCGCTGAGTTAAGGAAACTCACTGTGTCATTCTGGAAGAATCTTTTCTGCATGATAGCCAAACCTGAGTTCAAAACCCCGGAGACTGGGCAAAATAGATTCATCCTGAATGACATCGGATGTTTTTAGATAGGCGCTTAATAACAGGATTTTGCATATGGCCATCGATATCGACTCATCTTACTCCCTCTCTCAACAGCAGATCGATTTTTACCAGGAAAACGGTTTTATCAAGCTAAAGGATGTCCTGTCGGCTGAGACGCTGGCGCATTATGGCTGCGAGATCACCGAAAAGGTCATCGCGCTGAATCCGAATCGCAAGCCATTGGCAGAACGCGATACCTACCACAAGGCCTTCATTCAAATCAGCAATTTGTGGGAAAAAAGTGAGCTGACAAAAGCGTTTGTCTTAGGAAAAAGGTTGGGCAGGGTTGCAGCGGAGCTGATGCAGGTGCGCGGCACCCGGCTCTACCACGACCAGGCCTTGTACAAGGAGCCGAGCGGCGGTTTCACGCCGTGGCATGCCGACCAGCAGTACTGGCCGCTGGCCACCGAAAAATGCGTTACCGCCTGGATTCCGCTGCAGGAAACGCCGGTCGAGATGGGGCCGCTGGCCTTCGCAGCAAAAAGTCAAAATTTTACCTATGGCCGCGATTTGCCGATCAGCGACGACAGCGAAGTCAAAATCCGCCAAGCCATGGAAGAAGCCAATTTCGAGTATGTCGAGCAGCCTTTCGCGCTCGGCGAGGTCAGCTTCCACGCCGGCTGGACCTTCCACCGCGCCGGCCCGAACAGCACAACCACTCCGCGCGCGGTGATGACTATCATTTACATGGACATCGACATGCTGCTTGGCAAGCCAGCAAACGAATACCAAAAAGTCGACCGGGATGTGTTTTGCCCCGGCATTGCGGAAGGCGCGACCATCGATTCCCCCAAGAATCCGGTGATTTACGAGCGTTAGGTGAAGGAGTCCAAGGCTTGCCTTGGGCAAATCTGCAATTTCGCAAAGCAAGCTTTGCACTCCCATTCAAAATTAGCCACGAATTTTGCTAATTTTAACGTGAGTTCGATATAGGCAAAATATCAGAATCTTCAGCCTGAGCGAAATCGAAGGCGCTCAGAAGACCTTGTAATAAAAGCTCAAAATCTTCATGGTTCGACTCCGCTCACCATGAAAATGGCTCTCCACGCAGGCTGAAAATATGTAAGTCGAACTCACGCCATTTTAAAAATCATCCGTACACATTCGTGATGATTCGTGTACTCCTTCGCAAAGCAAGCTTCGCACTCCTGATTTACGAACAATGATTAAGGCATGGCGAACCATGCCCCTACCTTGCTTTTTATACCTCGCCCAATGCCGCTGTCGTTGTTTCCCGCCTACACTTCCCGCAATTTCCACGTGCCGCGACGGAAGCGCCAGATCGCGATCGGCGCGACGATGGCCTCGGAAATAGTCAGTGCGACGAAAACACCACGCGCACCCATGCCCACCGGCACGGCCAGCACGTAAGCCAGCGGAATCCGCAGCAGCCAAAAGCAGAAGAAGTTCATCACTGACGGCGTGACAGTGTCACCCGCGCCGTTGAAGGACTGCACCAATACCATCCCGTAAGCAAAGAACACATAGCCAAAACTGACGATCATCAGGTATTCTGAGCCGATTGGAATGATGCTGGTGTCAGCGGTGAACAAGCGCATCAAAAAGTCGCCGGAGGTGATAAACAGGGAAGCGACCAGCAGCATGAACACCGCCGTGTAGTGCGCGGTGGTCCAGGCGGCACGTTCGGCGCGCTCGGGCTTTTTAGCGCCGAGACTCTGCCCCACCAGCGTGGCAGCTGCATTGCCGAAGCCCCACATCGGCAACAGTGTAAAAATAATGATGCGGGTACCGATGGTGTAGGCTGCCAGCGGCACACTGCCGAAAATCGCGATGATACGCACCAAGCCGATCCAACTCGCCGTCTCGATAGTGAATTGCAGAATACCACCCAGTGAAACGCGTACCAGCTTCATCATGGTATCAAAGCGGATTTTCAAATGCTGCCTCATTATTTTCAGCCGCCCGCTACCGCGAGCAAGTTGATAAAATTGAAACAGCACACCTGTGCCGCGCCCGATGGTGGTCGCGACCGCCGCGCCTGTGACGCCAAGTTCAGGGAATGGGCCTAGCCCAAAAATCAGGCACGGGTCGAGCACGATATTGATGGAATTAGACAACCACAGCACACGCATCGCGATGGCGGCATCACCGGCGCCGCGAAAAATGGCATTATTTAAAAACAGCAAAATAATGGTGGCGTTGCCTGCGATCATCATGACAGTATAGCCACTGCCGATCTCGACAACTTGTTCAGATGCTCCCATCAGAACGAGCAAATCTTTGGCAAAATACGCGCCGATCAAGCTCACCGGCAGGGATACCATGATGCCTAAGATAACGGCTTGTACTGCCGCCACCGATGCGCCTTCTTTGTCTTTTTCACCAATCCGGCGCGCCACCGTGGCCGTGGTCGCCATACTCAGGCCAATCGCCACGGCAAAGACCAGCACGATGATCGACTCGGTCAACCCGACTGCGGCAACCGCATCCGGGCCGAGTTTGGCAACAAAAAAGACATCGACCACCGCGAAAATCGATTCCATCACCATTTCCAGCACCATCGGAATCGCCAGCAACATGATGGCATTGCCGAGACTGCCGCTGGTGAAATCCTGCTCGCTACCATTGAGCGCCTGCCAAATGCTGCGCCAAAATTGTCGAAATCGACGGCTCTTTACATAAGGATTCGTTGCAAGCGCGATTTCCTGCTCTTTATTTTCAAGACTCATTTTTTTCTCGCTTTTTTATGCTTGCGCCAAAAGTAAGGGTGATCCAAGCGGACTTCCGCCCAAAAACACCGCTGTCAACGGCGCATAAATCGAACTCGGCCAGACGAACCGGTTCGTACCTATTCAAAATTGATCTTGCCCTGGACAGATAGCAAAGGGCACACGACACCAGCGGATGGGGCATTTCGATTTACAGGACACGCGACAGGACAACACGCGCCACCGCGCATTGATGTACAAACGTACGCAGTGAATCGACACATTAGCGGAGATTGCCAGAGTGCAAAGAGATTGATGCGGCACTCGCTGGTATTGCTGCAAGTTTGCGCAAAACTGGCACAAGCAGCACTACAGGGCAATTCTCATTCTTGCTAAAAATTGGTCGGGTACGTGAAGCACATTTCCGCTATCGCGGCAGTCCCATCAAAAAGGCAAAATCGATTAACATTTCAGTCTCCCCTGAATTTTCAGTTCAAAAATCGATGGATTGATTCGCCCGGGTGTGGAGTTCTCCGATGTCGCAATTTTTATCGCGCCAACTGCTGCAGCAATAGCTGCAGGAAAGTTGAACTCGGAGTGGGCTACGGTAAGAAATTACATGACCAGCATAGGCTTTTAAAATTTGGTAGTAGTTATTAAAATTGGTGGCTCAATGAACGGTTTTATTTGGCCAAAAACAAGAAAAATTTGCGCTACGTGCAACAGCATGTTCCATCGAGCAAAGCAATGCATAAGCATCCTGAACGAACAATGCAAAGAAATGTTGCAACGTTAGTGCGATTGCCGCATTCGTCTGGAATACCCTAAAAAATTTGCTGCAACGATTGCATCATAATTTTGTTCTGCTTCCAGACGGCCGCCCCTTCTATCCAGAATGATGTTATCGTAAACACGCACAGCTTCATTTTCGCTCAGATCCATTCCTTCATCGGCACAATCGATAAAAGTGTTGTTGAAAACCTCGCCCTCGGCGCCTTGGAGGTCAAGCCCATCTTTGCTGCAATTCTCAAAACGATTATCATGAATCATAATGTGGCCGTCGACCACATACAAGCCATCCTTGCCTTTCAGATTGCGAAATGTGCTGTGGGATACATCGGCTTGCGAATCGATGAGCGAGAGTGCGCCGAAAAAATTGACCCCATTAACTTGTGCGCGCCGACCACTTTCGAATACAGTATGTTTGAAAACAGAGCCTTGCCCTCCGACGATGCCGACGCTACCCCACTTGCGCCAATAATGCTGTGCCATGAAAACGATCGGTGCTTCCGGTGTGCCCTGCGCGATGATCGGGCTATACGAGACGAGCGAGGCAGCAGCGCCAAACTGCAAAACCGCGCCCGGTTCGATACGCACTTTCGTACCAGCCGGAATCACCAACGTGCGGTCGATTTCATAAGTGCCTGCCCGCAACAAAATCGTATCGGGTTCGCCTTCTGCGACTGAAAAAAATGGCGCTTGTTGCAGAAAGAGGGCAACAGACATCCGCGGTGAGCCGGGCAATCTCTCTTCAATGACGAAGTCGTAGCCCGTGGCCTGGAACCACCACCAACCGGCCCGGTCCAGACGAAAAAGCACCGCCAGGATCGATGCGGCAGTGACAAACCAAACCACCGTCAGCAAAGCAATTTTATTGCGTTTCGAATGATTTGGAATGCGACAGGTCGACTCAAAAATCACCAAACTTAGCGTATAGGTTGCAGCTGCGAAAAGGAGCATCGGCTTGGGAACGTCCCAGGTCAATTTCAGAAGTACGAGTGCGCAAGCTGCGAAGGCGAGCGCACAAATGCCGAAAGCGTAGCGGGATGTATTGAGCATGTAATCATCTGCCTTTTAAATAATTGAGGAACTGGAAAATTCAACAAGAGTGCAGAAATGCGATTCAATCTGCCGCGATTGTATTTTCACGATTGTATCGCCGGGCGGGGAATCAGTCGCGGGTTGCCCAGGTCTGCAGTCCGCGCTGTTCGAAGGTAAATTCGACGACCTGGCCGCCGAGTTTTTCAAGTGCTTCAGCAACGAGATGCTTCTTGCCGAACTCACAATAGAGCAGAAGATAGCCACCACCGCCGGCACCGAGAAGTGTTCCGCCCATTGCGCCGCTTTCGCATGCGGCGGCATACAGCTTGTCGATGATTGGTGTGGTAATTTGCTCAGCGATTTGTTTTTTTATCGTCCAGGCCGTGTGCAGGAGGCGGCCAAACTCATTCAACCTGCCTTGCAAGAGCGCCTTCCGCAACGCAACGGCAATCTCTTTTGATTCATCCAGCGCTTTGAGCACCTCTGGCACTTTACGCTCGCATGCCTGTACTTGCGTGCAAATGATTTTTGCCGATATGCGGGTGCGTCCCGTATAGCAAAGCAACAAATTGTATTCGAGCTCGTTGACAATTTCCGGTTCCACTCGCAGCGGATCAACGATGGCGGCAGATTTAGAGAACTCGATGCTGTTGAAGCCGCCAAAAACCGCTGAGAATTGGTCGTGCATACCGCCTTCTATACCTAAATCGGTTCGTTCGATTTGATAGGCAAGCTCGGCAATTTCGCGACTGGTCAGCGGCATGCGCTGCAAATGCTTGATCAGTCCGATCAGCGCAACCACCAATGCCGAGGACGAGCCGAGACCAGAGCCGGGCGGCGCATCGCTATGGATGAAAAAATCGAATCCATACTTAAAATCAGCCTTCAGTCCGTCGATTACGGCTTTGGCCAAATCCAACTCACCTTCAAACGGCATTTCGTCATCGAGATGGTATTTTGCCATAAAGTCGTAGTCGAGCGATTGCACAACAATATTGCGATCCTGCCGCACGATGAGTGAGCCATAAGCATATTTGTCGATGGTTGCGCTGAGGACCAGGCCGCCATTTTCATTCTTATAAGGTTCTAAATCCGTCCCGCCACCAGCAAAATTAAAACGTAGTGGTGCTTTGCTCCTGACAACCATGGCTCTTCTTTCTTTGGGTAAAGGTTCGATGAATGCACAGACACAATGGCTTGATCAAATTCCGCCGATGAAAACCTGCTAAAGGATGAATGTCTGATTCACACGTTGATTTCGATCAGTGTTTTTCAGACACCACCGCATCACGATCGGCCCTGGATATTCCATTTTCGACCTTTTGAGTCCGATAGCCATCATGACAGCCAGCCGGTGCTGCTTCTGCTTTCGCCGCGTGATGATAAAAGCGCATCTCTGCATATTTCAGCAGGTCTTCGATGGTCAGACCATTCGATGGAAATTCAGCAATCCCCGCTCTCAGGCGCGTATTTACCTGATCATAAACCATGGCATTCAAACGAGCGACGGCTCTTATTGCCTTTGCATTATCCGTATCCGTTAACTGAACGATAAAACGATCGTTCAAGATTTCGCAGGACAAAATATCGCTATCCCGCAAGCCTTCGCGTAAGATTGTGCCGATTAATGAAAACAAAAATTTGGAAGCGAGTTGCTCGTTGCCCCATTGATTCGAGTCGCTTCGGTTGTTATTGAGCAGTTCTTGCTTTTGGGAATGATCGAGGCCGAGGATGAGCATCGAGAGGTTATGATTGTATCGGCGTGCTCGTGTAAGTTCAAACGTCATGTAGGGAAGCATGCTTTGGTAGGTAGGAATATTTGACAGCAAAGCCCGCTGGGATCCGCTTGCTACCTGATCGCTGTTTTGCTTTTTGCGCCAGCCCCAAATCGCCACAGCAACAAAGGCAAATCCGCATCCAGGCCCCCACAGGGCCGGAAAATTATGCAGAAAGCCTTCCAGAGCCATGCTTCCAATGATCGAAAAATGCCAGCCAATATTGTACAGGATGTCCATGTTTCCTCCGAACTGCAAGCAGAACGTTCAATTTAAAGTCATCCGTGACAATAATCGGGCAAAGCAAGCACACGCAGAGAATTTTGATCGTTAAAACTGACTCTGGTTCCCGGAATTCAGTGGACGCGAGCAATGGCAGGTGCCAGTCGGGTACGGCGCATGATCGGGCTCAAAACACAAAAGCGGGATCAAATATTCTCGTTTTGAGAGAGATACCGCTTTGTCCTGCACACCAACAAAAGTCTTGTGGCCTTCGTCGGGTGGCGTTTTCTATCGTAGAAAAGAATGCTTTGTGAGTAAATTGCCGGGCACTGCGTCCATGCAAATGCTGCAATGAGATTATGTTGAATAAGTACTGAAAGTCGTAAAGTGCCATTCCATGCTCGACCAATCGTCAAATCAGCCACTCTTCCATCTATTCATAATGCGGCACATCGACATTCATTTGATACAAAATTTCACTCTAATATATGATCAAGAAAACAAAAATGCCGAAAAGAACAATGCAAAATGCACAGGTACTTTTGGCGCGTACAGGTCAAATCCGCCATTCGTAATCGCTGCAGAGCACGTTAAGACGATGCATCACAGCACCCGTCGTTTGTGTCGAAGCTTCTTCGATTAAATGGCCTTGATAATTCTGGTCGCATTGGAAACCTCGCACCATCTGCTAAGCCAGAAACCTGGCGTTCTGGTCAATTCGAGACGACAGCGCGTGAATATCGGTCGTTTTGCTTTGCACAACGTGCGAAATCATTTTATCGTTTATAAAAAACCAGCTTCAAAAAGAAAGCCCACAGGTGGTAAAATGATCGAAATCAAGCTTCGCACGATGGAAAAAGCAGATTGGCCTGAAGTCGCCGATCTGATTGCTGTTTCAACAAACAATTGGTATGAAAAGCATGGCATGGCAGCCATTTTCCCAAAGGCATCTGCCGCCACGATGCTATTTTGCGAGGTGTATGAAGCGCTTGATCCTGGCTGCTGTATTCTCGCCACCCATCCTGAGACCGGCCTGATTATGGGATCGTGCTTTTACCACCCGCGCGAAACCCATGTCTCGCTCGGCATTATGAATGTGCACCCAAACCATTTCGGCGCCAGCATTGCCGTGCGCTTGCTAAAATTTATCACTGATTTTGCAGAACAGCGCCACCAGCCTGTAAGACTGGTGTCCAGCGCGATGAACCTGGACTCGTTTTCACTGTACACCCGCAACGGATTTGTGCCGCAACAGGCTTTTCAGGACATGATGCTCACAGTGTCAGACCAAGGTTTTCCCCACATGGAGTCCGGCGCAGAAAGAGTACGCGAAGCGACGCTCGCAGATGTGCCGCAAATGGCCGATCTCGAAAAATCGCTTTGCCACATCCGGCGCGAAAAAGACTATCGATATTTTATTGAAAATCGACAGGGCATCTGGCAGACGCTGGTTTATGAAAACGCGGAAGGCGTACTGGAAGGATTCCTGGTTTCGGTGAGTCATCCGGGCAGCAATATGCTCGGCCCGGGAGTGATGCGAACAGAAGACCAGGCTGCTGCGCTGATCATCGCGCATCTGCAGCGCAATCGTGGCCGGAGCAAGATATTTTTGGTGCCGGTTTCCTGCCATGGATTGATCAAAAAATTATATGGCTGGGGAGCGCGCAATACCGAGATTCATTTCAGCCAGGTGCGTGGAGCCTATCAGACACCGAAGGGCGTGCTAATGCCAACATTCATGCCGGAAACAGCATAAACGCATCTGGAAAAAATTATGTTTGCAGGAATGAGTGAGATCGAAATAAAAAAGCCGTCTGTATCATTCGATACAAACGGCTTTGGATGACCCCTAGGGGATTCGAACCCCTGTTGCAGGAATGAAAGTCCTGAGTCCTAACCACTAGACGAAGGGGCCACTATATACTTGAGGTTTTCCTTCTTGGGGGAATTGGATTTGTGACAATATGGGGTGAGCGACGGGATTTGAACCCGCGACCACCAGAGCCACAATCTGGTGCTCTACCAAGCTGAGCTACGCCCACCATCTATTCGAAATCCGGCAGTCCATGACTCGATCCCCCCGTATTTTTAGTACGCCAGGAGGGAATCGAACCCCCAACCCACGGCTTAGAAGGCCGTTGCTCTATCCGATTGAGCTACTGGCGCAACAATCAATTGGCAGAGTGTGGGGTTTGAAGCTATCTGCTCGTGACAACTCCAGTTTTTCACTCCTGCAATAGCTCATTGTCGGGGCAGCAGGATTTGAACCTGCGACCCTCTGCTCCCAAAGCAGATGCGCTGCCGGACTGCGCTATGCCCCGTTGATAATTGCATCAATTCAAAGATCTACCGTCTCCAGAATAGACAGCGAATATACGCTACACGTCGATTTAAGTCAAGTTTTATTTTGAGCAGATCGGGACTTTTTAAGGCAGGTTGGTATCATCAGGAACAATTGCCAGGCTGTTTCATTGCACGTCAGAAGAAAGCTTGAAGCGAACGATACGATTATTGCCGGTATCCGCGACATATAGCGTTTGATCAAAAAAGGCCACGCCATGCGGCGCATCGAACTGTTTCTCGCCGGTGCCAACTTCTCCGAACGACTGCTGCTCTTCTCCGCTTGGTGAAAACTTGAATAGTCGATTTTGTGCGGCATCCACCACAAAAATGTTGCCTTGCAAATCGACTGTCACATCCTCCGGCGCTTCAAATTTACGCGGTTCGAACAAATCAAAACTGCCTTGCGACGGATTGAGCCGTGGCACATAGCCGAATTCCGAAATAGTAATCCACTGGACTTTAAAATTGTTTTCGCCAACCATGCAAAAAATAAAATCCGGTGAAAAGTCACGCAGGGTGGTGATGCCACTGGCGCTCGCAGCCGATAAAATCCCAAGACCGTTCGGCTCGAGATTGACCGCGTTCGGCACACGAACATCGAACGATTCAGGAAAAATGAGCACCTGGTTATCGTTTCTGCTGTCGCCAGTCGCAGTCACGATATAATTGATGCGCGCTGTCCCCTGCACCGCCGTCAACGAGGCCGCTATTCCGGTGTATTTTCGATCCGGATTATCGACCTCTTCAAAAACCAACTGAACCGGCGCCTGCTCGATACGATGGTTTACCGCGACCAGATCAATGCGATAAATTTTGTTGCTGTCGGTGACGATCAGCAAGTTGAGCTTGGGATCTTGTGTCAGCGCCACCGGATTCTCGACAGTTTGAGACTCGCCAATAACATTCCCCGATAAGTCCAGCATTACAATACGATCATTGCCACTATCAGCCACATAAACAAGCGGCTCTCTGCCGAGCAAGACATCTTTGGGGCCGTCGAATGCATAATTTGTTTCAGCGCCCCACACCGGCCGCAACTGCAGGTAGGTTGTATCACTGATCGCTGCGGTGCCGTCGAGCGAAGTTGGCTGTGCGGGGACAGGAATCTTTTCGCCGCCGCATGCTGAAAGCCACAGCATGAAGGCAAGAAAAGAAAAAAGGCTCGATGTAAAGCGTGGCTTGAAATCGCCTGTTGTCATTGCGAATATCTCAATCTTTGTTCAGTTTATAGAATGCGTCGCCAGCATCAAATTGTTCTTTTTTGATACCATAGTAAATCAAATCCAGTTTGGCTCCATCCGCACCATCGGCCTGAACGCGGCGCACAAACAGCATGCCCAGTTTGTCTATCACCCGGAAAGATGCCTCGTGCAGAGGATCAGCTCCGGCGAGCACAAGCTGGCAGCCCAACTCATCAAAAGCGTAGCGTAACATGGCCAACGACACTTCGGTCGCATAGCCATTTCCCCACAATTGCGGATCAATGCCGTACAGGATTTCCTTTTCAGGCTGCTTGCCGTAATGTCCAAGGCCGCAAAAGCCGACGAGCCGATCTTTGCTTTTTGCATATGCAACCCACACACCGGCGCCATGCTCTGTATAATTTTTTATGCTGCGCGCCACAACTTCGCGCGCCTTCTCTTCTGTAATGACGACGTCATCCCAAATGAAGCCACGGACGTTCGGGTGCGTCCAGAGCTTGTGTAAATCCGGAATATCGTCTTCAGTGCATGGCCGCAGCTGCAACCGATCTGTTTCAATCGAAATTGTTTTCAATAGTGCTTTTCCTCAAAATCGCAGCGGATCGCAGATATATTTGCAATTTAACCTGGAATAGTGACCATAAGGGCACAATGAGCACAATGCTTACAAAACAGAGAATTGTTTATCACTCGAAATCCGGCAATTTACCAAGATCAAAAGGCCAAAAGCGCTTTCGTCAAAATTGAATCCTCGCCGAAAATCGGCTGGCGCTACCCAACCGTCCAAAATCGCTGTAGGAAAAATCCAATTGCAAATCGATCAGATTGAGCGGCAAATTCAGGCCACCACCGAAGGCAAAGCTCTCTTCTTCTACGTTGATCCGATAGCCACCGCGCAGGGCAAGTGTGCGGTTCCACCAATATTCCATCCCGAGATTGACATTTTCAGCGTTGTCATTGGGGTGATTGAGCTGAATCGAAGCGGTCACCTTCTGCTTCTCATTGTCTATCAGCTCCGATGCAAATCCGATGCGGAAGATCGTCGGTGGCGCAAAATCCTGGAAGCTGGAGTTCCCGCTGCCATCGCGATACACCAGTGAGCCACTCGGTTTGATGTTGGTGCCAAAATTCAGCACCGACACGGCGAAGCGGGTGCTGGCAAAGCCGGTCAAGTAATACGTGCCGAAATCAACCAAAACGTTACGGGCATGCAGTTCTGCCAGCGTCTCATCGACATATTTGACGGTCGCACCAACGCTGAAGCGATCGGTCATCTGGCGCGCCAGGGTCAGGCCAACTGCAATATCCCCGAAAGCCACGTAATTTCCGGTGCCAAAGGGCTGATACTCGGTCGTCTCTTCGAATTCATCCGTGTGCAGTGCGGTGACGCTTATGCCGAGACGATTCGCCCCGCCAAAGGGCAGCACATACCCAAAAAATTCATGCCGCATATCGACCGGCCAACTGACGTGCGACAACAGCACTTCATTTTGCTGAATTTGGGTAATGCCGGCAGGATTCCAGTACAATGCAGAAGCATCATTTGCCACAGCAACAAAGGACTCACCCATGCCAACAGCCCTTCCGCCCACACCAATTTTCAAAAACTGGTACATGGCCGTACCGGCGCGCTGGCTGCCGAGAACCGGGATAAGCTGCGCAGTAGCAGTCGAATTCAGGCCCAAAAACAACATTGCAGCAAGCCAAAGTCGGCCTGAGTGTTTTATGAAGCATCGTCGTTTTTGATACAATGGGGTATTATCGAAAAAGCGCATAGTAGTATCCTAAAATCTCAAAGCCAGGCCGATGCGTGCATTTCGCTGCGTTAAATAACGTGCCGGATTAAACGGGAACGGCGAAATCGGCGCCTGGGTATCCGGATAGAGCGGATCGTTGTACCCGGTTGGCGTTGGATCGCCAAACTCATAAGCTCGCCCGGTAACAGGATTGATGATCTGCGAATTTTTGCGATTCAGCAAGTTGATGACTTCCACCGAAAAGGTATACTCCATGCCGAGCAAGCTGAAATATTTTTCAAAATTCAGATTGACCCAGAACCAGGTGGCGGCCAACTGGCCGTATGGATCATCCGGCTCGCCATTTTGATCGAGATCGTCGTCGTATTCCGGCCGGCCATCGATCAGGGTAGTACCGGTTGCAAATTGCGGCGTGAAGCGCTTCCCAGCCTGCGCAAAGGCGCGTATATTCATGTTCCAGTTATTGGGAACAGGGAGACCAAAAAGCTTTGGCTTCTGGTTTTTTCCAACCGACAAATTGGCGACCGCCGATATTTGCCACGGCCGGTCCCATATCAGGAAATCTTCAGTGATAGGCTTTTCGTTGAGCGAACCCTGTGCCACCAAAAAAGCATCATCCGGCGACGAGCTTTTGCCTGTCGCGATCGAGTAGCTGCCGCTGATCGAGCCACTCAAATATCTGCCAGCGCGTTTGCGATATTCGACCTCAATGCCGCGCGAACGTGAATAATCGAGATTCAAATAGGTCGTAAAGGAGCGCCCTGACAACCTGCCGGTGCCGCCGAAATTCACCGTCGTCACGTAATCGAAAATGTCCTTGTAATAGGCGGTGACAGTGAAAACATCATTTTCCGAAAATTTGTGGCGGACGCCGAACTCATAGGCCACGGTGGTTTCATAATCGAGATTGGGATTGCCAAATTTTTGAAAAGAGGACAATGCACTGTTTTCACCGAGCTTGGCATACACAAACTGCGGTTTGGGACGTTTGGAAAAGTGGCCGTAGGAAAAGAACAGCATTTGATTATCTGAAATCGGGTGCGAAATGCCGATGCGAGGACTCATTCTGCCACGCCAGCGCCGTCCGAAAAAGCTGTAGGTTTCATTGCGAAAATCGTCCCGGACCTGATCGCTGATGGTGACAATGTCGGGATTGTCAACTGCATCTTCTACAAATTTTCCGGGGAACCAATAATCGAATCGCAGGCCGAAATTGGCGATCAGGCCTTTGAATTTGATTTGGTCCTGCACGTACATACTTCCGTAGGACGGACTGACTTCGTAAATATCATTGTTCAAACCCAGCTCGCCAAACCAGGGACGGTAAATATCGATCATCTGCATTTGTGCAAAACTGGTCTCGATACCCGCCTTGAATTTGTGCGCATTGTCTTCCGAGTGCAGGGTGTAATCCGCCTTTGCAGTATATTCTTCGACGAAATGGTCATGCCAGGTTTCGCCATCACCGGAATCCCAGAAACCATCGCCCGGAAAAACCGAAATGATGGTGCTGTCGGGACTATAAAAGTAGTTGATCGGCTGGGTGACGAAATCCTGAGGTTCTTCGTATTCCGTCCAATGTTTACCGTTGACATCGCTGCGCAGGTTGGTGAAGAATCGTGACAAGCGCACTTCGTAAAAAGACTTGTTGTTGAGGGTGTGCGTCCAGGTCAGTGCGAGCTGTTTGCTGAGATGGGTAAAGGTATTAAAATTGTCGAGATTTTCCTGATAATCGTAGGCATAGCCCGGGCCGGGCTCCACAAATTCCAAATTGGTCTGCAACGACTTGGTGTTCTGGTTGATGCCGACTGACTGGTTGCCCGAGAGCACCAGCTTGTGGGTCGGATCGAATTTCCATGACAATTTAAAGATGCCAGACCAATTGTTTTCCTGACGTGGTGCGAAGCGGGTGCCGTGAAAGGTTGATGAGTAGAGTTGGGTAGCTGATTTTTTCACATAGGTATCGCTCAGCAGCATGTAAAAATTGCCGAACAAGCTGAGTTCGCCTGGCAACTTCAGGCCGAGTGCCGGAAGCACATAGCGTGAAAATGGTTCGGGGCCGCTGATGCTGGCTTCCGCGATATCTGTATTGAAGCTTTGCGCGCTTTTATCGCTGAGCAGACCGATCACCGGCGTGCCCGAATCGAAGCCGCCAAAATGATCGCGCTTGAACGCCATTGCGCCCCTGTACTTGCTGCCGCCCTCTTTGGTTTTGACATTAATAATGCCGGACATTGCCTGCCCGTATTCGGCGTTATACCCCCCGGTGATGACTTCCACTTCTTCGATCGCATCGGTGCTGAGCTGCAATCCGAAGCCCGTGCCGGCCAATGGATCCTGCACCGAAATCCCATCGAGCAAATAAGCATTTTCGTACGAGCGGCCACCACGGATGTGAATTTCATCGTCGCTCTGCACAACTCCCACCTGATTCGCAACGATATCCTGAACATTTTCAACCACCTCAGCCTGGATTTCCGCGCTGGTAATGCTGCGCAAGCTGGCGGTTTCCTCAATATCGAAAAGCGGCTTTTCACCAATAACGACAACCTCTTGCCCAAAGGTCAGCACCGTGGATTCGAGTTCAAAATTGAGTGTAATCGTTTCAGCAGCGGATACTTTGACGCCGGTATTTTGAATTTGTTTATAGCCAATCATCGACACTTCGACCGTATACACGCCCGGATTCATGTTGCCGATTTCGAAATTGCCATCAATATCGGTTGCGGCGCCATAGTAGGTCCCTGTCACGATCACATTGACACCGGGTAGCGCCTCACCCGTTTCAGCATCCGTAACTTTGCCTTTGATCACGCCTTTGCTCTGCGCCAGGAGATTGGCAGCAGGCAAAAGCAGCAGCATTGTCAGAGCGGCAAGTAGTGGTTTCAGACGAATCATTTTCATCACTATTTTTTGCGATACGGTCTGTTTATCGGCTAAAAAAGCTCAGTTAAAATTTTGTTGAGTACGGTTTGTACCGATTGCTGGCCATCCAATGACGACACTGGCAGCCCAAAAAAGACAAACGAATTTGTCGCATCGATTACCGCCATCGGTGGCGTGCCGGACCATGCACTCGAGTTATCCGGCAACGTGTACATGACCCGCGAACTGATTTTGGGGACAACAGGAAAAACATTTGGGATAATGGTTGTGCTGACCTGCAACTCCGGAAATCCGAGCGCCGCAAACTCCGCAGTTGGCGGAACAAGCTGATTGCGGGTAATCCGCGAGATTTTTGGCCCGAGGCTGTCTGCCGGAGAAAATACCAACGGATCACCAAGGTTGTTGGCGAACTCTTTAAAACTGGTTGTCATGATCACTTTGCCGCCGTTGTCGAGAAATTCCGGTAAACTGACCTGAGCCTTCTCCAGTGTAGGATCGGTGTCAGCATACCAGAACACGCGATCGAAGAGCAGCAAGGTTTGCGTAAATGCCTGCGAGGATGCGGGCTCCAGCGCGCCCCCTCTGCTTTTGATATCCCAGACATCAATATCACCGACAATCGCACGCAGTGCTGAAGCATAGAAAGAGCCCGTGTTATCGGCAATGTTATAATCATCCAGCAACAGGAAAGTGCTTTTGGGCTTTTTGACATACCAAACATCATTTTCAGTCCTGGGCATGCGTACGATGTCGCTGGACGTGCCGGCAATGTCGACCGCACGCAAATAGAGCACATGATTGCCTTCGGTCAAGCCATCAGCTTCGGTCAACAGCAAGGAATTCGAGCGTGCATCCACATCGATCCATGCATCGGCATTGCTGGTGTCATCGAGCACATACTGGTAGAATTCGATGGTATCGTCACCATCCAGATCTGTGCCACGCCAGGTAAAAGAAGCCACAGTGAAGGTGGTTTCGGGCACTTCAGTCGCAACCACAAAATCGACTTGTGGCCGGCTGTTCATGACCGGGAAACGCCGGACAGCAGCTGTGGGATCAGCCACGCCATCATCATCAATAGCCTTGACGCGGAAGGTATAGACCGTATCGGAACCCGATAATGTGAGCGTGAACGTTTCTTCCGTCTCGGCTGTAAATACCCAGCCCTGTGCTGGCGATGCACTATCCCAACTCTGCACGTCCGCCGCATTGTCATCAAACGTATAGATAAAACCATCGACAACGCCATCCGGATCATCACCCCACCAGTGAATGGTTTTACGACTGATGGTCGAATTCAATTCGTTATCCGTGAAAAGCGAAATAAACGTTTCAGGGGGCTTATTCGCCAATGGGTTGTCGGCAAAATTTTCCGAGCAGGCGGAAACGAGCAATAAACCTGCAAGACAAATCAGTAAGCGCATCGGCTCATTCAATTAGGTTAAAAGCACATGGAAACTTGAAATAGAGTCTTTTCGATCACGAACAAAAAAATCAATGAAATTCATCGCAAAAATAAAAGTGTGCCCGATCGCACCGGGTAGCGACCGGGCAACGAACAGGAGCATATCACAGATACACACCTGATGAGATTTTGCCGGGAGATCCCGAGCATCCATTACAAGCTGGGAAATAATAGCTTGTCAGGGTTAGGCGCGCCAAGCCCCGACACCCGATACTCCAGGAACTATACTGTTCAGTTAAGGGTGAATCCACTTTTTATACATTTAGGATGCCCATCTGCACGGGCATGACATGATTCTTCTTCACTGAACGGCATTGAGTTCAGAAAATATCCGAAACTACTTCATCAACAGCATTTTATTGACTTTGACGAAGTCAGTCGTTTGCATTTTGTAGAAATAAACGCCGCTTGCCACGTTCAATCCATCATCACCGCGGCCATCCCAAACCACCTTGTACGAGCCGGCTGAGCTGACATGATCCACAAGGGTGCGGATTTTCTGCCCGATCAGGTTGTAGATGGTGATTTTCACCGCTCCGGCTTTAGCGATTTGATAGCTGATGGTCGTTTCCGGGTTGAATGGATTCGGGTAGTTCTGTCCCAAATCAAAGGTATACGGAATCGGTTCATCGCCGACAGCCGTAGACTTGCGAACGATATCGCCCAGGTTGCGCGGTTCGATTTTGAAATTACTGAACGAGTAGTCAAGCAAGCCGGTAACCGACAAGAGGCTGTCGCCTTCCGCATACGTGGTGTCGAGGTTGCCGCGGTGATTGCCATTATCGTTCACGCGGACTTCCCCGCTGCCATCGTCGATATAGAATTCGCCGAAATTGCTGCTGCCGTCAGCAAATGGATTGGAAACGGCAACATTTTCAACGCGAACCAGCACGCCCTCCCACTGTTCGGCAGTCGCTGCACCGGTCGCAATATCGCCGGTGTTTACAACCACCGGATCGGGGACAGGATTGTTGGTGCTATTCACATTTACATTGGTCACATTATTAATTCGTGTTGAACCAAAATTTTCCTGCACAGTGCCTGTCACGGTCACGTTATCGCCGAGCTTGACATTGTTCTGCAGGTCATTGACCAACACGCCGCTCCAGGGTTCGTTGCCATCCTGAATCCAGTAATAAGCAAAATCACTGGAATCCGAGGTCACAACCCCGGTAACCGTTACTTCCAGACCAACGAAGCTCGAAGCATCGTTCGAAAGTGGGTCCGGCACAAATTGAATATCCTGGATCGTCAGACCGCCATCGCGTACAAAATAGAAAAATTTGGCTGCACTGGTGTCACCAGGGGCTGTTGTTGATGCGCCGCCATCATCGGCTGATTCGAGAAAATATTCGACGAACGCGCCATCAGCTTGCGCTGGAATCTCGCCAGTCCAGCCATTATCCGCGCCTGCGACCATGGCAACCTTGGTAAAAGCGCCGCCATCTACGCGATAGGAAAGATCTGCGCTGGCGACTGTCGTTTGCGCATCGGCGATTGTTGCTGAAACCGTCACACTTTGCGATGAAGTTGGTACGGCCGGATCACGGCTGACGTTGGAAATTTCCGGCGGAGACGAGGCGATTTCGACATCATCGAGGGAGCGCGGATTGATGGTGATGAAGCCCGAGGACGTTCCACCACGTATAAAACCAGTCACATTCACTTTTGTGCCTGGTGGCAGGCCCGGCCAAACACCACCGTTATTGGTTACCGGCCCGTTGACTGCGTTAAAATAGTCATCGAGAATAATCGTACCGGTTTCATCGCCGGCATTCAACGTGTTGCCTGCCAGGCCATTGGCCGTCACTGTCAGGCCTTCAAAACGCGCCAAAACACCTTCCCAGCGCTCAGAGAGCTGCGGGTCTGCGGAAGCGCCACCGGGAGCAAGACCTAAATCACCAGGCGTTAAAAGCACTGGATCGGGCAGAGGTTGTGCAAAATCAACAAACTCAATCGGCGTAATCGGGTCAGTCAGCAAAGCAAACTGGGAAATACTCGCCTGGTTCGAGCCGGTTGGGAACTCCGACATCACGCCGGTAAACTTCACCACATCACCGGGCAGGGCCGCAGTAAACTGGGTGCCGGAAGCAGCGGTGTCGTTTTGGATGACAAAAAAGCCACTCCACGGGCCGCCGCGCGGATCTTGCACAAAGATCCCCCAGCGGGCGCCGACAAATATGTCACGAATGCCATGCATCACGATACCGGTTACAGTCAGTGTATCGCCGTTAAATGGCGAATCATCATTGATGTCCGCACCAATATCTTCCTGACGCACAAATTGCACATCTTCAATCGTCAAGCTGTCAGCAGGTGCGTAGGGTGTGAGAGCACGGCGACCGGGGGTAGCCGGCTCGTTGATGCTCCAGATACCGCCTTTATAGGAGGTGTTTTCGCCGGTCTCGTCATGGCCGGTGATGCCGTTTCCGCCGCTCCAGTTTTCCAGGTCCTCGACATCCAAGCGACGCTGCGCTGTCATGCCGAAATCATGCGGATTTTCATCATCATCATTGTCGGCATTGACAACCGTTTGATCATCGATTGCGGTATCATTTGCGTAGGTTGAAGTTTCTTCGCCATCGTCCGGCCCATCAATGCTCACACCGGATTTGTCGACGGCTTCAGCCTTATCGCCCCAGACCAGATAATCGATATCCTGCACCAAATCGCTGGCGCCATCCCAGTAGTACAGCACCACAAATTCACCATTGTTCGACAAACCACCCTGGCCGTTAATACTGCCTTCGCTTGCTTCGCGCATATCGGCGATACCGTCTGCCTCGGTGCCATCTTCAAACAACTCGTAAGTTGGATCGACACCATAGGTAGAGTTAAAGCCTTCACTGCCAGCCAGGGCGATGGTTTGGTGCTCGCCGGGAGCTATGCTCGCGCCGTCTGGGAATCGCGCATTAAAATCGCCGAAGCCACCGCCACCGCCATTGCCTTGGACAATTTTATAGTAGTATGTTCCGTCACCTGCAAAGGTCGCGTCGGAAATGTAGTAATTCGACAAATCAATGGTTTGATCGGTCGGATTGTAAATCTCGATAAATTCACCGGCAGTCGGCTCAACAGCAAATTCTGTGATCAGCAAGTGATCCTGTCCAAATGCAGTGTGCGCCATTGCCAGCGCGAATAAGCTTGTGATGCTCAATTGTAGCCATTTTTTCATGAACGGTGCCTCCAGTTATTGAAAAAATTATGTGGATTGGTTCTTGATTCCTGAGTCATTATGCTTACGCGTTGTGCGAATTGTTTTTGCGATAGTCCTTTTAGATAAACCATTGTTTTTATGTAACAATAGTACCCTTGTCATTCAGGAGAAAGCTATTCGGCATCGTGAGGCAGCATCGAAATAGATGCCTCCGGCATGACAATTTGGGCCATTTTGTGCTTATAAACGGGTTATTTCATTTGCACAACGGGTTATATTTGAAATTTTGAGCCAAGTCGCCAGCTTCATTTAATCACCATAAACTTGCCGCGTTGCATCTCGCCGGTATTCAGGTCCTCGACCGTGTACAAATACAAGCCCGTTGCCAGCGCCTGGTCATCCTGCGTCACCAGGTCCCAGGCATGCTCTCCACCGGCAAAAACACGGTTGCCGCGCGAAAACTTATCAAACCACTGAATGCCTTCGCCTGCATAGCTGGAATGATGTTGAAAAACATCGACCAGATCGCCGGCCAGGGTAAAAATGCGCACTTCGCTGTCTTGCGGCAAATTGTAAAAATAGATTTTGCGATCACGCTCGAGGTTGCCATCCCAGGCACCGCGGGCCCGGTATGGATTCGGATAAACACCGACTTTAATATCAGCCTGTTGATTGGCGATTTGCTGTTCCCGGCTGGGTGAGCCCGGAAATGCCCGGGTGGCATTCGACAAGCGACTGCTCTCCAAGCTCTGCAAATCGATTGACGGATCGCCGCGATCGAACGCGCTCACTGAGTAGGCATACTGCCAACCATTGAGCAAATTCTCGTTTTCAAATTTATAGTGATAGTAAATCGTCTCTTCGTTGCCGGTGATTGGATCGGTAAACGTTTCACCAAAAGTAACTGGTTGCGCAAGCCGCACAAAATCGAATCCGGTGTCCAGGCCAATGCCGTTCACTGAGTCGAACTCGGCAATCATGCTGAGCGATGACAGCAAATCGCGGCCGGGCAAATCTTCGGCGAGCTTGGTGCGATACAAGCGGTAGCCTTCAAAATCCTGCTCACCACTGATAAAATCGATCGATTCTTCGGCGGAACGATCCCAGTAGACCGTCGCCTTGCGGTCGGATGGTACAATTCTTATGCGCGGTGTTTGCGGTGGTGTCGGCAAAACATATCGGTCGATCTCACCATCGCGGTCGATATCTTCACCGGGATCGAGCTGATTGTTGCCGTTGCGGTCTTCACCATTGTAGGCTGTTTGCGCCCAAAAAACATTGTTATAGAGATTCTTGCGATTTTCAATTGAATCAGTGTTGTTGGCATCCGTACCATTTTTACCGCCACACACGATCGCAAAAGCGACATTCACGGAAGAGTCCGGATCGATGCTTTTAAACGGTCCGGTTGTGAGTAAGGTCATAAAATTGCCACGTTGGCCACGAATCACCGTGTCGATAATCAGTCTGTCGAGTGGAACTTGCTGCTTGGCATAGCTGTCGATATCCGTTTGCGGCGAGAACAGAATCGGATCGTTTGTGTCGCGGAACAGCCAGGCGTTATAGGCACTGCCGACTTTGTAGGTGGTGTCATTGCTTTGCGGGGTTGCACCAAGCATCACCATCGATACATACAAACCGTTGTCCGTAAAGCCGGGATCGCCATCGTAGTCGTACGCATAGGCCATGCGCAGCGAGTCTTCATAGCCATTTCCGACATGCTGATAGAACGGCGCACCGACACGCGGCGGCGTGATATTGGTATTGCGCACCACCAGATCTGCCCAAAGAGACACATATACATCATTGAGACGCTGCCGGCCGGTATTTTTAATGGTGTAGTTGAGAATGACGAAAGCATCGGCGAACGGAAAATTCCATGCATAGGTTTCGAGATGAACAGAGAGATTGATGGGTGTGTGCTGGGGAATGGCGATGCTCGTCCCGGGGACAACCGTATTGGAGTCGGTAAAATCAGCGATAAAATCCTGGTGGCTGACGGCATCCGGATCGAAAAACGGATTGTCAATCAAGCTCGAACGTTCCCGCACGACGTCGCCCGGGTCCGCAGAGTTGGTGAACTCGAATCCGGCCGCTACATCGCGCAAGGAAGGGATATCGCGTGCGCCGGTGGTGACCAGGATAGTGCCGTCATCGCGCTTGCCGCCGACCCACAGCCCGCCGACAAAAACATGCTCGATGCCGGAGCCTTTCGGATATTCGCAGGACGGTTGGTCTTCTGGCGCCTGTACCGCGAATCCGTCACCAAACGTGCCGAAATTGCTGATGGTCATCCCGATGCTGCCAGTCGTGGTGTATTTGCTATCGTCATCTGTGGCGATTTTTTTGAGAAATGGAAGCTCTTTTTCCTGGGCGTGTGCAAATTGCAGGAAGCTTAAAGTCAGGATTGCAAAAATTCGAACGGTCATTTTGAGCATTGGCATGAAGGCCCGCTTTTTTCTAAGTCTGGATTCAGTCATTTTTGCACAGGACATTCCGGGGCGGCGAAGCAAAACGTCCGGCAATCTACCAACTTTCCGTACGTTTGTCAAGGGCTAAAGCACAAGTTATAAACGTGCTGCAATATTTCATATTCCCTTCATATCATCGCTATAATTTGTTTGTCCATTTGCGATATTTTTGTTGCCGTTGCGAGAATTTCGTCTATATTCGTTAAAATATAGAACTTACCTGTAACTCACATCGTGGTCTACTGCTCTGTTTTGCGGCAAATATGGCGATGGTGTCGGTTTATAAAAATTCTTCACGATTAAGCTCACAAACTATTTTCAGCAAAATGGTCGGTCAAAATTTAGCACACTATTTCATCAAATCGAAAATTGGTAGCGGAGGCATGGGCGTCGTGTACCTTGCCGAAGATACCCGACTGAAACGCGAAGTCGCTATCAAATTTCTGCCAAAACAAATTGCCAACGAAGAACATACTCGCGAGCGCTTTAAAATTGAAGCACAGGCAGCGGCCGCACTGAATCACCCTAACATTGCAACTATCTATGCGATCGAAGAGCAGCAGGGGCAGCTTTACATCGTCATGGAGTATATCGATGGCCAGTCGCTCGAAGCCTTGGTCGCGGCTGCCGGTACGGCGTCGCCGCTCCCGCTGGAAGAAGCCTTGCATTACGCACTTCAAGCCGCGCGCGGACTGCAGGCCGCCCATGATAAAGGCATCGTCCACCGCGATATCAAGCCGGCGAACTTGATGGTCACATCTGGCGGGCAGCTTAAAATTCTCGATTTCGGCCTCGCGAAAACCGGTCAGCCCGACCGGCTCACCCAGGTTGGCATGACGGTCGGCACCATCGCCTTTATGTCGCCCGAACAAACGCGCGGCGAGGAAGTCGATCACCGCACCGACATTTGGTCGTTGGGTGTAGCTATCTACGAAATGCTGTGCGGCGAATTGCCCTTCAAAGGCCATTATGAACAGGCAATTATTTACTCGATATTAAACGAAGACCCGCCATCGCTGGATACATTAAATGAGAAGGTTTCACCGGAACTGGCGGCCGTGGTGGCCAGGACCCTGCAAAAAGAGGCGGGCAAGCGCTACCAAAATCTCAGCGACTTTGTCGAGGACATTGAAAAGGCAAGGTCCGGCAAGAAGGTCGAAACAACAGCTCAGGCCCCCGCGCAGGAATCCGCCCCGCCATCGATTGTGGTGCTGCCATTTGCGGATATGAGTGCTGAAAAGGATCAGGAATATTTTTGCGATGGCATGACCGACGAGTTGATCGATGCGCTGGCAAAGGTAGAAGGCTGGCGCGTGGTTTCGAGAACATCAGCATTTGCCTTCAAAGGCAAAGTTGTCGACATTCGTGCGATTGGTGAGCAGCTGCGCGTAAGCCACGCATTGGAAGGCAGCCTGCGAAAAGCCGGCAATCGTGTGCGCATCAGTTCGCAACTGACCAATATCGCGGATGGCTTTCAAATGTGGTCGGAGCGCTACGACCGTGAAATCGATGATGTTTTTGCCATTCAGGAAGACATCGCCACTTCCATCGTCAGCAAGCTCAAATCGAAACTGGTGCAGGGCGAGTCCGAAGCCAGCCTTTTTAAGCGCTACACCGAAAATATCGATGCTTATCATCTTTATTTGCAAGCCCGATTTGAGCTCAACAAACGCACCGAGTCCGGTCTGAAGCGCGGCATCGAGCTGTGCGAGCAGGCTATTGCCATGGAGCCTGATTATGCGCTGGCTTATGCCGGCCTCGCCGACGGATATATTTTGCTCAGTTTTCAGGGTCACGCTGCACCGCAACAATTGTTGCCAAGAGCCAAACAGGCTGCACAGCGTGCTCTGGAAATCGACGAAAAACTGGCGGAAGCCCATACATCAATAGGGTGCATTGCCGCCACCTACGATCATGATTGGTCCACTGCGAAAGCCGAATTTGAACGTGCTGCTGCCCTCAAGCCCAATTATGCAACCGCACATCATTGGTATGCGGTGTGGTATTTGATGCCACGTGGCCACTTCAGCCGCGCGCTGATCGCTTTCATGAAAGCACAGGAGCACGATCCGCTGTCGCTGATTCTGAAGTCCGGAATCGGCTGGCAATTTCTGCTCGCCCGCAATTACAGTATGGCTGCCACCCAATTGCGCAAGGCACTGGATTTAGAGCCGAATTTTGTGGTTGCATATGATTTGCTCGGCCAGGTTTACATCCAAACCAAGCAATATACTCTGGCGGAGGAAGCGCTGAAGAAAGCCGTCGAACTCTCTGGCCGGCGTGCGCTCAGCTATAGTTCGCTGGCTTATCTCTACGCTGTGAGCGGCCGACGCGACGAGGCCGAGCATATTTTGCGGCAACTCAAAGCGCAAGCCGCTACAAGCTATATTTCATCTTATGATATTGCCTTGATATATGCTGGATTGGGGGAAGTCGATGAGGCATTCGCCTGGCTACAAAAAGCATTTGACGAGCACAATGGCTGGCTCAATTTTCTCAATGTCGAACCGCGTTTCGACAGCCTGCGGGGCGATCATCGATTTGACGAATTGACTCAAAAAGTGGGGCTGACGAGGTAATTTACTGCGATTCTCAAAAATTTTGTCTGGTCAAATTTCAGTATAGCTTCAATATCCAGTCAGGGCCATTGGTTGTTTGCTGTTGGCTCTTGGCGAAACAGCCAAAAACGAACAACAAACAACCGGTTTAAAATCGGTCGACATTATGGGACACAGATAAACAAGCTTCGGACATGACTTTTGCAAATCGCTATAAAACCAGCTTATTGCGGCAAACTGCACATCGATTGTACATATTTTTCGCACTGTTTCAAAAAAAGCCGGACATGCGTGGCACGCCCGGCTTTTTTAGCCATCAGCATTTCAGCTGTCAGCTATCAGCTATCAGCTTCTGAACGCTGAACGCTGAACGCTGATCGCTGACAACTGATTGCTCATTTCATCAAAATCAGCTTCTTCTGCGAAGTGAATGCCTGCCCTGAGCCTGACGAAGGGTCACCTGCACGAATGACGTACAGATACACGCCGCTGGCGACACGCTGGCCGCTGTTGTCGGTGGCGTCCCAGGTGATGGCATGGCTGCCCGCCGGCATCTCGCCATTTACCAGTGTCCGCACCAACTGCCCGGTCGTGTTGTAAATCGACAGTTTTACGTCACTGCTCGCCGGCAATTGATAGCGAATCACCGTGTTCGGGTTGAACGGATTCGGATAATTCTGCATCAGTTCAAGACTGTCCACAATGTATTCATCACCAGCCAGCTCGTCTTCCAGATCTTCCGGCACCACCCGCTTCGGCAATGCGCTCGGCGAGTTGTGATGCAGGAACGGCACGCCTTCTTCGACGGTCACTTTGTCGGCGCAGACCGTGCCACGGAATTGGCTCTCATCGGAAAAGTGCACTTCCGCTTTCGGGGCGATGATGTTGCCCAACACTTTGGTGTATTTGCCGATGTCGACCTTGTTCTTCTGCATGGTCGAAAAGGTCAGCAGATCGGAGTTGCTGTCACCACCCGGATCGATCACGATCTCGACCGCATCGTCGATTTCGAGATCATCGACCACATTGATGTTGACCGGGCCGCCGCAGTCGATCACAATCACGATTTTCGCGAAATTGTCGGTGTCGAGCTCATCCATGTAGTAGTCGCCGGAAGTCAGATACAAGGTGGCTTTCTTCTCAACCTTGACTTTGCCGTAGGTGCCGGGAGCCAGAGTCAGGCTGCCTTTTTTCGGCGCGGTTTTCTCCGGTCCGCCAGCAGTGAAATTCAGTACCGGCAGTGGAATCTCGGCTACCGTGGCCTTGTCCGTGACGGTACCGGTGATGTCGCCGAACTCGTAAATGCGCTTGGCGGTGGCATCGCCGTCGATGGTCACGCCCTTGTCGATGGTGATGTCCTTCACGGCGCTCAGATTACCTTTGTGGGTGCCCTTCTCATCATTGTGGAAAGCGATGTCGCCATTGGAATGGATGTCGCCATCCGACAGCAGGGTGCCGTCGAATTTGACATTCTCGTTGGCGAGGATCAGGTAGGGCTTGGTGGCCAGTGGCGGAACATTGCCGCCCTGGAACTTCGCCACAAAAATATCAGTAAAACCGGCACTGGTCAAGGTTGTTTCGTTGCCCTCCCCGGCGCCAAAGATAGCTGTGCCATTGAAGAAACCGGTGACATAGCTGTTGCCGCTGCCATCCACCGCGATGCCGAAACCATTGTCACCGTTGGTTCCGCCGGCGCTTTTGACCCGGAGCAGTGTACCACTGTTGTCATACATCGCCACAAAAATGTCAGCAAAACCGGCACCGGTCAGGGTGGTTTCGTTGCTTTCCCCGGCGCCAAAGGTCGCTGGGCCATTGAAGCTACCGGTGACATAGCTGATGCCGCTGCCATCCACCGCGATGCCTCTGCCTTGATCAAAGCCGGTTCCGCCGGCGCTTTTTGCCCAGAGCAGTGCGCCGCTGTTGTCATACATCGCCACAAAAATGTCATAAATACTGGCACCGGTCAGGGTGGTTTCGTTGCTTTCCCCGGCGCCAAAGGTCGCTGGGCCATTGAAGTAACCGGTGACATAGCTGTTGCCGCTGCCATCCACCGCGATGCTGGAGCCTGCATCATAGTCGGTTCCACCGGCGCTTTTCGCCCAGAGCAGCGCGCCGCTGTTGTCATACTTCGCCACAAAAATTTCACTAAGTTCGTTAATAATACTGCCGCTACTGGTCAGGGTGGTTTCGTTGCTCTCCCCGGCGCCAAAGATCGCTGTTTCATCGAAGATACCGGTGACATAGCTGTTGCCGCTACCATCCACCGCGATGCTGTAGCCTTCATCATAGCTGGTTCCACCGGCACTTTTGACCCAGAGCAGCGCGCCGCTGTTGTCATACTTCGCCACAAAAATGTCATTAGAACCGGCACCGGTCAGGGTAGTTTCGTTGCTCTCCCCGGCGCCAAAGGTCGCTGTGCCCCCAAAGACGCCGGTGACATAGCTGTTGCCGCTGCCATCCACCGCGATGGCGTAGCCTCCAGCGCTGGCGTTCACGCCGGCGCTTTTTGCCCAGAGCAGTGCCCCGCTGTTGTCATACATCGCCACAAAAATGTTATTATCGTTACTGGTCAGGGTGGTTTCGTTGCTCTCCCCGGCGCCAAAGGTCGCCGTACCCTGGAAGCTACCGGTGACATAGCTGTTGCCGCTGCCATCCACCGCGATGCCGTGGCCTTGATCACCGTTGGGTCCGCCGGCACTTTTTACCCAGAGCAGCGCGCCGCTGTTGTCATACTTCGCCACAAAAATGTCATTATTACCGGCACCGGTCAGGGTGGTTTCGTTGCTCTCCCCTGCGCCAAAGGTCGCTGTTTCAAAGAAGTAACCGCTGACATAGCTGTTGCCGCTGCCATCCACCGCGATGCTGTTGCCAAAATCATTGCTGGTTCCGCCGGCGCTTTTTGCCCAGTCCAGGTCCTGCGCCGCTGCCGGGGTACCCGTTAGCAGCGCCAGTATCAAGCTCAAGGAACACGCAGCGCATCTGCTAAAGCTGTTTAACAATCGGAATACACAAAGCGCAATTTTCATAACGTCTCCTAACCGGTATACTGATGGCGGCAAGTCCGTGCCGATGTGCATTCCGTCGTGCCGAAGGGAATGGATTTTTTCTAAATTTCGATGAGAATGGGTGGGATAGGCAAAAGTAGATTGAATTTGCCCGCTATAAATGCTCGCAATCCTTTTGCAAGCGATTCAAACACTCCTTATTACGTGCGGAAAAGACTGTTGCGGATCAGGCGGGGAGAGATTTTACATTGGCGCAAAAAAAGCCGGACATGGTGATCATGCCCGGCTTTTTCAGTATTTAGTATTCAGTAATCAGTGTTCAGTCTGATTACTGTATACTCAATGTCATTAAGTTAGGGATTTCTATTCACCCTGAGCGAAGTCGAAGGGTGACTTTTTGAGCGTGAAAACATGCATCGACTCCGCTCGGCATGAAGGACATTTGGCTTAACTTAATGACATTGACTGTATACTGATCACTGGTTACTGGAAACTACTTCATCAACACCATTTTGCGGGTCAGGGTTTGGCTGCCTGCGGTAATTTTGTACAGATACAAGCCGCTGGCCACCTGGCGATTCGCATCGTCACGGCCATTCCAGACGGTCGAATAGTAGCCGGCATTTTGCTGCTGACCATTGACCAACGTGCGGATTTTTTGGCCGAGCTGGTTGTAAATGGCGATGGTCACCTCAGCAGTCTGCGGCAAATTGTAGCGAATTGTGGTTTCGGGATTGAACGGATTCGGATAGTTTTGCTGCAAGGTGAACTCTCCCGGCACCAGCGCGATGTCGCCAGCCTGTTGCTGGGCGAATTGCTGGCTGCCAGCCACAATTTTCAACGTTTTGTGCGAGCCGTTTTTGCCGGAACGGAATCTATAGTGGCGACTGGCATTGAGATCATGCGCCATACCGGCCGCTTCGTCGATCAGGAACAGTTCCGAGCCAACCGGAACTTCGCCGATGAAATCAAAATTGAGATCGACATCGGTATAGCTTTGGTTGGTTTCGACCGTGAATTCCCACACAAATTCCTGTGCACCTGTGGCACGGAAATCGGTGCTGAAATGTTTGGCCGGCTGGCTCCAGTCCGCGCGTGGGAACGCGACCGAAACGAACTTGCCAACCACCGGCGGCTCTGCCAGTTCCAGGTCGTCATAGCTATCGGAGGCGAAGGTGCGGACGCCGAGCCAATTGTCTTTGTCATCGACTTTGCCTGCCTGCGCTGCAATGCGAATCATCCACTCGCCAGACAGCAATGACTCCTCAGCAGCCACTTTTTCGCGGCGGCCGGCAGAGGCTTTCGGCTCGACGACCAGATAAATCGGAGCGGCACTGTTCACCGCTGTCACATAAATCGCATAGCCGCGCCATTGCTCCATGATGTCGACGATGTTCCAGCCGCGTTCGTAGGAGCGCAGGGTGACCTGGCTGTTGGAATTCACCAAAGTCAGGCGGTCTTTTGCTACCGGAAAATTGAACGGCGTCGCGATCAAATTCCAACCCGGGTAAAGTCGAATGGAATCCGAACAGACCGTTTTGACGGTTTTTCCCGGTCCGCTGTCGACCACGATATTTTCCTGGCGGGTGATCACAAAAAAGGACCGGCCCGGCATGAAATTGCGGGCGGATGCGCCTTCCAGCCACTGCGAAGTGGCGGTATTGTAGTCGAACAAACGCCACTGATTGTCATCGTAAACACCGAGGTCATCGCCCAGCACCTGCATAACGCCGCTGCTGTCCAGTTGGTACGGCACGGAAATCAACTGATAGGTCGTGCTGTCGGTGCCCGAAATCAACGGCACGGCATTGCCATCGGTATCGATACGAAAATCGCCCTGCCCGGCTACGCGTGTGGCAATCGGGAACCAGGCATCGCTGCTGCATTGCGCATCGCCGGTCGGGCCGTTGCCCTGGTTGCCGAGCGAGTCACGCGCGATGACGCGATACTCGATACCACGCCGGGTGATGCCGGCCGCCGGCAAATCGACATAAAAGGTATCGGTGTTTGCCTGGCGAATCAGTTGCCGTGGTGGTTCCGAGGTTTCGGCGCCACCGAAGCGGTACTCAAACCAAACCGTATCGACCGGCACATGGTCAGTGATCACAACCGTCTCTCTGAAATCCGCGCCAAGCTCAGCCGCAACCGTATCGCTGCCGGTTCGAGTGATCTGCGGCGGGCAGATATCAAAGCTGTAAGGTGCAAAAGTGACATTTTTCGGATCGGAATTGCCGGCGGAATCAGCCAGCCAGAAAAAGACACTGTCACTACCGCACAAGCTGGTCGACAGGAACGGGATGGTCACTGTTGCCGAGCTGATCTGCTGGGCATTGAAAATGGTTCTGCCTGCGAAATCGGTTGCGCTGGTCGGTGGTGTTTTAAATTTCCAACGCAGTTCCGAAGCATCGGGAAAGCCACGCTGGGTATCATTCGGAATCGAAATATTTAAGCGATACTGTGCATTGCTGCCAAACCACACATTGCCCGCGATGGTCTGGCTGGTCAATACCGGCGCTGCCGGTGGATTGATATCGTAAATAAACGTGGTGCGCACGGCATTGCGATAACCGGAATAGCCGAGACCGTCTCTTACCCAGACGTAGCAATTCCACCTGCCGCTGGTGTTGAGTCGGCCACGCAAAGGCAGGTAAACACAATAGCGGCCATTTTGCAACACCGGCACGATGCTGCCACCATTGGTGGTATCGTTCGCTGAGGTCGGCGGCGCATTATTGGTGACAAATTTCCAGTAAACGCCGGCGATGCCATTTGGATTGCTGACATCATCCCAGCAAATCAGCAGGCTGTCTGAGCGGGTAAAGCCATTGGAGCCACTCCAAACCGCCTGCAAATTGGCCACAGGATCGGGCGAGCAAATATCGAAACGATAGCGCGCAAAGGCGTAATTTTGCGGATTGGAATTGCCCGCGGAATCAGCGAGCCAAAAATAGACGCTGTCATCGCCGCACAGCGAAGTGGACTGGAACGGGATGGTCACGGTCGCGGCATTGATTTGCTGGGCATTGAAAAAGGTTCTGCCAGCGAAATCGGTTGCGCTGGATGGCGGATTTTTAAACTTCCAGCGAATTTCCGCTGCATCCGGAAAGCCGCGCTGGGTATCATTCGGAATGGAAATACTGATCTGATAGACCTGGCTATTGTCGAACCACTGATCTCCGGGAATGCTCTGGCTCACAAGCTTGGGAGCACTTGGCGGATTGACATCGTAGGTGAACGTGGTGCGCACAGCGGTTTGGTAGCCGGAGTTGCCATTGCCGTCCGTCAGCCAGACGTAGCAATTCCATCTGCCGCTGGTGGTGAGTCTGCCGATCAAAGGCAAATACACACAGTAGCGGCCTTCTTCCAGCACAGGTGCGGCGCTGCCACCATTGGTGGTGTCATTCGGTGAGGTTGGCGGTGCATCGCTGGTCACGAATTTCCACGAGATGCGCGCAATGCCGCTGGCATCAGCTGGATTGTCCCAGCAAATCAGCAGACTGTCCGATCGGGTAAAGCCGTTGGAGCCGCTCCAGATGGCCTGCAAGTTGTTCACAGGCTCGGGGGGCGTTTCATCGTTGGCGTCGGCTTTGATGTAAATGCGATATGGTGTTTTGGTGGAATCGTTGCTGACGATGCTCAAAATCGTGCCGGTGTAATCGATTGCCTGCGCGGGCGTGAACGTTGCGGTCACCGCCGGGGAGGTGTCACCGGGCGCAATGATGAAATTCGATTGGCTGAACTCAAACACGTTTTCCAGCGGGGTGGAGATACTGGAAACAATCAGATTGGCATTCAATTGTGCATTGCCCGCCGGTGCATTGTGGATACGCACCTCACGGGTCGCGCTGGAATCCAGTCGCACCTTGCCGAAATCGAGCGTATCCGGTGGGGAAACCACAATATTGGGCCCGATACCGGTTCCGCTGATATAGACATAGTGGGTATTTTGCTGGCGATCATTGGTATTGAAAACCAGTGAGTCGACATACCCGGCGCGCTGCGTGGGTTGAAAACGCACTGTCAAAACCAGCGAATCGTTTGCCGGGATCGACGTATTGAATTGCGTGTTGACGATGGAAAACGGTTTGGGAGCGGAGTAGCTGTTGATGACCAAAGCAGCACAACTGGTGTTGTAGATCACCAAACGCAGGTCCTGGGAAGCCCCCTGCAGGGTATTGCCGAATTTGAGCGAATCAACATTGAAGCTCGCGCTGCCGGTGCGGCAAATGAAGAGCGTGGTGTTGTTAATATTTTTACTATAGGTTGTGTCCATCTCGGTTCCGCCGCCATCTTTTGCGCCGGAAATGCGAAACAGGTACTCACCATCACCCGTGGAAGGCACGATGTTGGTCACGGAAGCCTGACCCTGCCAAATGGTATTGCTTTGCCAGTTGCCCTGGGCCGGAAAGGTCAAACCATAATTTTGGTCGAGACTGAAATTGATGGTCGGATTGACGTTTGTGTCCATCGCTTTATCAAAAACCAGCTCGACGGTCACGAAGCCATAGCTGACCTGGCTTGTTGGCAAGCCTTCTTTGGTAAAGGCAATCGTCGTCAGTTTTGGGGCTTGCGCCAGCAGCGAGGTGCTGCTCATTGCAAAGAGCGTAAAAAAAAGTATCCACTTTTTCATTGATGCGTCCTCATGAGATGTCATTTCTGAGCTGATGCAAAAGTGGGGCATCATGCCCCTGCATCGTCAGGCCGACCCGATGTGGCGGCCATTCATTTTTTATATGAACAACAGGGCGAAACTCGCCGGGATTTTAGTATTCGTTATGGGAAAATAGGATGCCCGGGCAGCTTGGTCACTGTGCTGCCATCGCCGTTGCCATTGTTGTCGTCGCTTTTGCTTTTGTTGGAAAGCAGTACGCCAGCACCGACGCCACCGGCAACGAGCAGGCCGATCAATGCCCACTTCATACCTCCGCCGCCACCGCTGCGACGCATCGCAGGCTGGCCCGTTGGCGCACCTTCTGGATCACCAATTGTAAACAGATCGTCCGGATCCTGAGCGGGAGTGCTCGGTTCCTGGTTTTCCTGGCCCAACAAATCCGGCTCTTGCTGCCGGCTCTCAGGGGCTTCTGTAGCCGGCGCCTGAGGTGGGGGTGTGCTGCCAACCTGCTTGCCAACCAGCTTTTCGATGATGTTTGGCATATCCTGGATCACTGAATTGACATTGCCGTCAAAATACTGCTCGTTGACAGACTGGACGATTTTGCCGCTGGCAACGTGCACAATGCGGGCTTCCAGAATAATGCGTGAACCGACGCGCCGCATTTCGCCATTTGCAACCAGCCGCGCACCGAGGATGCGACCTGCCTGGCGGCCGCACTCAATGCTGCCGCAATTCGACGGTACGATGCCATTGTCACGCAAAGTGCTTTTGACCGTCGCCATATTGGTGACAACAAACATGTTGGTGCGAGTCAATTCGACTTGCATGCGCTCAGCGACACGCTCGGAGGCGTCGCCAGGGATTCGCCCGCGGACAGCAAACGGAATCACTGCCAGCGAATAACTCTGCGATTGAAATGCTCGAGCGAGAAGCATGTCATGCGAGATGAAAGAGATCAGCAAAGTGAAAATCAGGGAGAGGCAAATTTTCTGTTTCATTGCATTTCCTTATGCTACGTGATGCACAACCCAAGATGATTTGCAGCATGCCAACTGCAAAATAGAAATTATCGGAGGGTAAATAAAATTCAGTGAGAGCTGAACAAAATTAATGCCACGGAAAATGAGCAGCCTGGTCCTTGTCGCTGCAAGGTTGGTTTGCAAAACTCCGCTTTCAGCTTAGTATTTACCTGCTTAAAAATGAAACGCGTAAGCTGACGCGTAAATTTTCGTAACACTTGCGAAAATCCTTTCGCATTTCACTCCTTGCTCGCATGTGCTGAAATGAGACAAATGTCAGGGCATGGTACAATTTTCTGCTCAAACATGCCAAAACAAAGGCTGAAATCGCTTGATTTGAACAGGCTCAGGTCGTATATTCGCGAACTTGTTTTGTGGAGGGAAAGCGAGACCCGAATCTCGCTTTTTTCTTTTCGATATCGCGAACTTGTGGCTGACCCATTTTATGCTTCATCCCTGCATTTTGAGCGGATTGATTGAAATATGAATTCGTCAGTTGCTGATACCCGTTAGGAAATGAATCATGCAAATAGGAATTGTCGGACTTCCCCTTTCCGGGAAAACCACCCTTTTCAATGCGCTGACCGGCAAGCGGGAATCGACCGGATTCGGCACGGGCAGCCGGGATAAACATGTAGCCGTCGTCAAAGTTCCGGATGCCCGGCTCGATCAACTGCACGCTCTGGTGCCGGATGCGCGCAAGGTGCAGACCACCATCGAATACCTCGACATGGCGGGGGTCGAGAAAGGCAGTGGCCAATCCGGATTTGACGCACAGTTTTTAGGTGATTTGCGCCAGGCGGACGCTTTGCTGCTGGTGATCCGCGGCTTTGACAACGAAGCCATCCCACACGCCGACGGCAGCGTTGATGCGCACCGCGACTTCAGCTCCATTTCCGATGAGTTTCTGCTCTCCGATTTGGCTGTGGTCGAAAACCGGCTCGGACGGCTCGAGCAGCAGATCCGCAAAACCAAAACCGACGCTCTTGAAAAGGAGCGGGCTCTGCTGCAACGCTGCAACGCCTGCCTGGAAGAAGGCAATCATCTGCGCTCGATGGAGCTCAGCGATGAAGAATTGAAGACCTTGCGCGGCTTCCAGTTTTTGACCTTGAAGCCAACTCTGGTCGCCATCAATATCAGTGAATCGGACATCCCCGGTTCAGAACAAATCGAAGCAGCATTCCGGGAAAAGCATCAGAGCGCAAAGACCGATTTCATTGCACTCTCCGCCGAAATCGAGATGGAAATTGCGCAGCTCAGCGGAGAAGATGCAGCCCTTTTTCTCGAAGAAATGTCGATCAAAGAAGCGGCGCTAACTCGCATGATCCGCTATTCGCACAATTTGCTCGGCCTGATCACGTTCTTCACTTTTGGCGAAAACGAAGTGCGCTCATGGACGCTCAGACAGGGCTACACGGCGCGGCAGGCCGCAGGTGAAATTCATTCTGATATGGAGCGTGGCTTTATCCGGGCAGAAACAGCTGCCTTCGATGCTTTGCTGCAAAATAAATCTCTTGCAAAATGCCGCGAAGCAGGAGCATTGCGGTTAGAGGGGAAAGAGTATATTGTAAAGGATGGCGACGTGATCACTTTTCGATTCAACGTGTAACATGAAAAAGCAAGTATTCATCGGGCTCCTCATCAGCGCGGTGTTTCTGTACCTGGCGTTCAGAAACGTCAACATTCCAGAGATGGTCGAAGCGCTGGAAAAAGCGAATTATTGGTGGCTGTTGCCGGGCATCGTTATGATGTTCATCAGTCTGGGCATCCGCGCGTACCGCTGGCAGTTTTTTCTGCTCTCCATCGCCAAAGTGCCCATCAAGAAGCTGTTTTCGTCGATGATGATCGGCTATATGGCCAATAACGTTCTGCCACTGCGTCTCGGCGAAATCATGCGTGCACTCGCCATTGGCAATTCAGCGAAAATTTCACGTACGTCGGCGTTTGCAACCATCCTGGTCGAGCGCATCATCGATGTGATTTCACTGTTGATGATTCTCGGTTTCACCGTTTTTTTTCACGAATTCCCCCCCAATATCAAAAATGCCGGTCTCATCATATTTGCAGGTTCGGTGCTGTTAGTTGTATTCATCGTGCTGTTGATGGAGAAAACCGACAGAACGATCCGCTTTGTCTGGTGGCTGGGTTCCCCCCTGCCGCGCAGAATCCGCAAAAGCATCAATAAAAACTTGCGCAAATTCCTTGGCGGTTTCGAGGTTTTCCGGCAGACGCAGCATTACCCTACCATTATCGTTCAAAGTATCTTGTTGTGGGTATTGTATGGCGGCATCATCTATGTCACCTTTTTCGCCTTCGATTTGAAAATTGAAGAGAATTCGCAAATGATTGTCAGCCTGGTGATTTTGGTGATGATCAGCATCGGTATCATGATTCCGTCATCGCCCGGTTTTATCGGCACGTACCACTATCTTTGCCAGCAGGGCCTGGCTCTGTTCGGTGTGGCCGAGACCGATGCATTGAGCTTCGCCATCGTGCTGCATGTCAGCAACTACATCCCGATGACACTGGTTGGATTCTATTATTTTTGGCGTGAGAACATGAATTTCAGTGATGCTCTCGCCGAAAAGAAAAATTTAGTGGAAAACAACAGCAATGGCGAAAAGCCATCGAACGACCTGAGTCAAAACAATCAAAATAGCCCGTCTTCGTAAAATCGAATAAAAATGGCGAAAGTTCTCCTGCTTTTTTGCGACGGCATCGGCCTTGGAATGGATGAGGCCGCCAGCAATCCTTTTGCAAAATTTCGCTCCCCCTATCTGCCTTTCTATCAGAATGGCTACGACACGTCTTTGCCGCATGATGGTATTTTGATCCCCACCGCCGCTGACATGGGCATGCCGGGACTGCCGCAAAGCGCCACCGGCCAGACCGCACTATTCTGCGGCGTCGCCAGTGCGCAGATGGTCGGCCGGCATATTTCCGGATTCCCATCGCCATCGCTGCGCAAAATCATCGACGCACACAGTATTTTTCGCAAGCTGCGCGACAAAGGCCGTACAGCCACGTTCGCCAATGCTTTGTCGCAAGACTATTTCGAACGTCTGGGTGAGCGTATCTCCGCCACGGCGCGTGCACAGCGGGCCGGCGGTTTTGCCCCGCGCATGCTCGACGATCTGCACCGCTTCAATGCGGTCTCGCACGATTTCACCAATTCCTTTCTGCGCAAGCGCGGCTATAATGTGCCGCAATTTACGATTGCGCAAAGTGCTGAAATACTCGCGCGCATCGTCGATGAAGTCGATTTTTGTCTATTTGAATTCATTTTGAGTGATCAGGCAGGTCACAAGCAGGATTTCGAAGTCGCACTCGGCTTGATCGACAATTTACAGAATTTTCTCGCTCAATTGCTGCCACAACTCGATTTGCAGCAGACAACGGTTATTTTGAGCAGCGATCATGGCAACATGGAAGATTTAAGTGTCAAAACCCACACCCGGAATTTCGTGCCAACGTGCATTTGGGGTCGAAACCATCACCAAGCCGCTTCCCAAATCGCCGCCATCGAACAAATCACCCCTACAATTTTAAAGCTTCTCGATTAATCCGGGCATCGCAAAGAAATAAAAAAAGCCTGCTTGAATCAACCACATCGTCGATGAAAACGTGGCAGCTCAAACAGGCTTTATTGTGCTCACTTCAGAAAGCTTCAAATCAGGCGGAAAACGATGAGCCGCAGCCACAGGTGCGAACGGCGTTCGGATTGTTGAACGTGAAGCCTTTGCCGCTCAGGCCGTCGGTGAAATCGAGCTCAGTGCCATCGAGGTACATGTAGCTTTTCGAATCGATCACAACTTCAACGCCGTTGAGAGCGAGCACACGATCGTTTGGGGTGGTATCTTTTTCCAAAGTCAGGAAATAGCTCAAGCCCGAGCAACCGCCGCCCTGCACACCCATGCGCAGTTTCAATTCGGCGTCATTTTCCTGGGTAATAATTCTTTTGATTTCGCCAGCTGCTTTATCTGTTACTGTAATCATGATTTTCTCCTGCTATTTCATTTGAATTCGCTCAAAGCCCGAACTTCAAAAATAGTTAATCCATGCAAATATGTCAATAGAAATTCCGGATTGCGATTCCCGGGCAACACCAGCAGTGCAGACCATTGCCTGCTCCGTTTGCCGGAACAGCGCTTGTCCTTTGCAACAAAAATCCATGCTGCTTATTCCATTTCTTGCAGATCAATCGCTTGTAAAAGTCGATATTTTTTTTTATGATAGGCACTTCAATCTGAAATGGCATCTTCTTATAGATCGCCGCAGTAACTATTCAGCTGCCATACTGGAAGTGTGCATTTTGATCACAAGTCTGAACTTCCTGCGAGCACCTGGCAACAAATTGCGAATAGATTCCTCCCGGAACGACTAAAAGGTCAATAATTACGTGCCACACTACGGAAAACCAGCATGAGTGACAAGATAAAAGCCTGGCTTCTGGCCAGCCGCCCCAAAACACTCTGGGCAGCGATCAGCCCGGTCTTGATCGGCACCGCCATGGCGCAGGCCGACAGCCTGCTGCACTGGCCGTCCGCAATCACAGCACTGTTGGCAGCCATTTGCATTCAGATCGGCACTAATTTCGCCAATGACTATTTCGACTATCTGAAAGGCACCGACACATCCGAACGCATCGGGCCAACCCGCGCCACCCAGGCAGGACTGATTCCGCCAACCAGCATGCGCAATGGCTTCATTGCGATTTTCGGATTTGCCATGCTCCTGGGGCTGTATTTGGTCTGGCGCGGCGGCTGGATTATTGTGCTGATCGGCTCGGTGTCGATTTTTCTCGGCGTAATTTATACAGCCACTCGCTGGGCTCTGGCCTACACCGGCCTCGCTGACCTGTTTGTGCTGATCTTTTTTGGCCCGGTGGCCGTCGGCGGCACCTATTACGTGCAAGCCTTGGCAATCGAGCCGGTGGTGCTGATCATGGGCCTGGCACCCGGGCTCATCTCGACTGCCATTCTCACGGTCAACAATCTGCGCGATCTCGAGCAGGACAAAAAAGCCGGCCGCAAAACCCTGGCGGTGCGCTTTGGCAGCAGCTTTGCCAAAATCGAGTACCTGCTCGCCATTTTGCTCGCATGCCTGCTCCCGCTGGCGTTGCTCATTTTCGCAGATGGCCGCTTTTATGCACTGTTGGCAACCTGCACCATTTTCATGGTGATTCCAGCTATCCGCACGGTATTTTTCCACAGCGATGGCGCAGTTCTCAACACGGTTTTGGCCAGCACCGGCCAGTTTCTATTGCTCTACAGCGTTGCCTTCTCTATCGGATGGATACTTTGAGCGATGCCATACCCCAGCGCACTTGACCGACTTGCGCAGCTCGCGCGCGAAACGCCCCTCGCTCCCGCACTCGTTTCTGATGCTTACACGTTTTCATATCAACAATTGCAGCAAAAGGTGCTCATGGTTGCGGCGAACTTGCGCGCGCTCGGTCTCCAGCCCGGCGAGCGTGTGGCGATTTGTCTGCCGAACAGCGAAGCCTATATCGTCTTGCTGTTGGCAATCCTGCGAAGTGGCGTTGTCGCAGTGCCCATCAGCACACGCTTTCCACATTCGCAGGCCGAACACATGTTGAATAACATCGGCGTGGGTAAGCTGATTTTTGACAACACCCCAAATGAAAATTGGTCACTCAAAGCTTTCGCTGTCAACGAAATTTTTGCAGAAATAGGCGACGGTGAACTCAAAACAGCACTGCCCGCATTTGATCCGGCGAGCGACGCAACCGTTCTGTTCACTTCCGGCAGTTCCGGTCAACCCAAGGCGGTGCTGCACAGCCTGCACAGCCACGATTTAAGCGCCATCGGCTCGAATGCCAATTTGTCCTTCGGGCCAGAAGATCGCTGGCTTTTGTCGCTGCCGCTCTACCACGTCGGCGGGCTTGGTATTCTCTTCCGCGCTATGCATGGCGGCGGCGCAATTGTGTTTTCGGATAACACCGATTTAGCCGCGGCCATCGCATCACACCGCATCACACATGCGTCGCTGGTGGCGACCCAGCTTTATCGAATAATGCAAAAATCTGACAGCCTGCCCAGACTTAAAACGCTCAAAGCTGTGCTTCTTGGCGGCAGCGCAATTCCATCATCGTTGTTGCGCAAGGCAACGGAGCACAACCTGCCTGTTTTCACAACCTATGGCTCGACCGAAATGGCGTCGCAAGTGACCACCACGCCGCCCGATTGCCCGCTTGAAAAGCTGTTCACTTCCGGCAAACCGCTTGCGCATCGGCAGGTGTGCATTTCGCCGGGTGGCGAGATTTTGGTGCGCGGCAGAACCCGCTTCAAAGGCTATCTCACACCGACTGGCCTGCTCGAGCCATTCGATGCCGAAGGCTGGTTTGCCACCGGCGACCTCGGCGGATTCGATGCTGACGGCTATTTGCACATGACCGGCCGCAAGGACAACATGTTCATTTCCGGCGGCGAAAACATTCAGCCCGAGGAAATCGAGCAAGCATTGTGTCAGATCGATGGCGTTCTGCAAGCGGTGGTCGTGCCGGTTGCGGATGACGAATTTGGCCAGCTTCCGGTAGCTTTTGTGCGCATGCAGGCAGGCATGCAAATCGACAGCGAAGCTATTCAACGCTGTCTCGCCGCCAAAATTGCGCGTTTTAAAATTCCGCGCCACATTTTCGCATGGCCCTTTCCCGAAACGCAAGCCGACATGAAAATCAACCGCCTCGAATTCACTGCCCGCGCAGTTGAGCTGATGGGGAAATAAGCTGGCTTTGTTTTGACAGGATTTACAGGATCCACCGGATCAATATTCTTGCATACTTTGCGAAAATGATCTGTGCTGTTGAAGATCTCCCGCCGAGCTTCTTAAAAGCTTCATTGACACTCTGCGCTTTCGCTGTAACTCTGTGGACTAAAATTTGTAAGTTGACGATTGTCAGATCAAAATTCTTTCAAAATCTGGTCAATCCAGTTCATCCTGTCAAAATAACATCCCGCTCATGCCACCGCCAGTCCCGCTTATGCCCGTAGTGTTGGGCTTTTGCCCGATTTCTCTATTTTGCACATGACGAAAAAACCGTCACACCAAACAGAGAAAGGAAAATCTATGGCGCACTTACCCAACCAACGCCGCTACGATCTCGACTGGCTACGCGTACTCGCGTTTGCTTTGTTGATTTTGTTCCATACCGGCATGATGTTCAACACCTGGGGCTGGCATGTCAAAAACAACCAGACCAGCGTGCTGTTCGAGTACATCATGCGCTTTACGCACGAATGGCGCATGCCGCTGCTGTTCCTGATTTCCGGTGCGGCCATCTGGTTCGCGATGGATAAATATGCCGGGCGCAAGTTCATCGCCGAGCGGCACAAGCGCTTGCTCATACCGCTGCTGTTCGGTATGCTGTTCATCATCCCGCCGCAAGTATACCACGAGCGACTGTTTCAGGGCCAAATCTTCGAAAACTTTTGGCAATTCTACAAAACTATTTTCGAACTCACTCCCTATCCTGAAGGCAACTTCAGCTGGCACCATCTCTGGTATCTGCCCTATATTTTCACGTTCTCACTGATCATGTTCCCGGTTTTTCGGTACTTGAAGAGCGAATCCGGCAGGGCAAAATTGACCGCTTGTGTCGACTTTTTTGAAAAGGGCCAGCGCATTTTGGGGTGGTTCGTGCCAATTGCGATTTCTGAAATTGTGCTGCGACCGTTTTGGCCGGACAATGCCAACAACCTGCTCGCGGACTGGGCACAGTTCAGCACCACTCTGTTAATTTTCTGCTTTGGGTTCATGCTGGCTTCGCACATTGGCATCTGGCAGGCTATCGAGCGCAATCGTTTCAAAGCACTGGCAGGGGCCAGCATCGCGACCTTCTGCCTGTACAGCATCTGGTACTCAGATTTGCAGGTCGCATCCGTCGCAGAGCTGGTTTTTTATCGCAGCTTGCGGATGTTTCATTTGTGGTGCTGGCTGCTGGTCTTTCTCGGTTTTGCCAAACGCCACCTCAATCGCAACCATCGCCATTTGAAATATGCCAACGAGGCGGTGTATCCGTTTTACATTTTGCACCAAACCATTACCGTCGTGTTCGGCTACTATATTGTCAACTGGCAGGCAAGCATTGCTACAAAATTTTTGCTGGTGGCGGCGGTAACATTTTTGGGCTGCTGGCTACTGCTCGAAGGTGTCATTAAGCACAACAATCTGCTGCGGCTGGTTTTCGGCATGCGCCCCAAGCGAGCGGCTCAGTCAACAAATGCTTTGAAAACCGAGCCTGTGCGCGTATCTTTGAGCGTGGAATAGCCGAAAGCTGGCCTATTGAATATCGAATGTAGAATTTCGAACAAGATGTTGCTATGTTCTTTGATCTTCGTTTTTCGACCTTCCAATTCGAGATTCCGTTTTCCGTTTTCCGTTTTCCGTTTTCCGTTTTCCGTTTTCCGTTTTCCGTTTTCCGTTTTCCGCAAAATTAAAAACAAGCAAACCAAAATGGCAACAACAACAAGTTCTTCAGGGCCCAAAAGTTTAAAAGTGTGGGTCGGAATTTTTTTGCTCGGCACGCTTATTGGGCTGGCCAACTTCAACCGCTTTACCACCGAAGAGTTGGCGCAAAACAACAAGCCGCCGATTGCCAAAATCTTCATCAACGAGATGACCGGCGCCTACACCATCCTGCTGCTTTTGCCGCCGCTGTTCGCCTTTTTTCGAAAATTTTCGCTGCGCCGCGGTCAGCTTGTCAAACTCATCCCACTGCACCTTTTGGCTTCTGTGGCTTTTGGCGCGAGCCACACGCTGCTGATGTTTTTGAGCCGCAAGCTGATTTACTGGCTGGCGTTCGGAATCAATTACAACTATGGCCGCCTCGATATTCGCTTTCTGATGGAGTACAATCATCAAATCATCACCTACTGGGTAATGTACGGCATTTTTTTCGCAGTCAATGCGTTTCGGGATATTCAGCGCCAAAAGCTACAGGCTTCGCAGTTGCAGGAGCAGCTCACCGCAGCGCGTTTGCAAGCCCTGCAAATGCAGCTCAACCCACATTTTTTGTTCAACACCCTCAATATGATTTCATCCACCATGTACGACAGCATCGAGAAGGCCGACGCCATGCTGACGCGCTTGAGTGATCTGCTGCGCGCCACGTTGGGCAGTGCGCAGACCGTACAGCACACGGTGGCCAGAGAGCTGGAATTGATCGATTTGTATATCGAAATCATGAAGGCGCGTTTTGATGACAAACTGCAATTTTCGCTCGACATTGATGCGCAAACGCAGAGCGCGCTAGTACCGAGCTTCATCCTGCAGCCGCTGGTCGAAAACGCGATTTTGCACACCATGCAGGCGGTGCAGAAAGCCGAGATCGGCATTGTCAGCCAGCGCGATGGCGAAAGACTGGTGCTGATCGTCACCGACAACGGCCCCGGCATCGACGCCGGGCAGCAGGCCAACAACGACAAGGGCATCGGCCTGGCCAATACCCGCGAGCGCCTCGAAAAAATGTACGGCAGCGCCGCGCACTTGAGCATGCAAAACATCGAGGACGGCGGGTTGAAAGTCGAAATCAAGCTGCCGTTTGTGGTTGAAAAAACGTAATCAACGACCGTCATGCTTCGAGAAGCCCGTGCTGAGCGTGTCGAAGCGCTCAGCATGGCACCAATTGTCGCCCTGACCTGTTGAAGGGTGGATATTTGAGCCTAAATCCCGTGTCTCGACTACGCTCGACATGAAGAGGTCAGGCTTATCTAAACGAATTGAAATAGAGTGCTGGACTCAAGCAGCCAAATAAATGGCTTCATCCTGAGCGAAGTCGAAGGATGACAGCCAATAAAAAGAGAAAAGTCATGCAGCAGCTAAAAATATTGATCGTGGATGATGAGCCGCCGGCGCGCAAGAAGCTGCGGACGTTCCTGAAAAATCGCCCGGAAGTGAGCGCGGTACTGGAAGCCGGCGACGGCATCGCGGCGGTGGCGAGCATCGAGCAGGACAAGCCCGACCTGATTTTTCTCGACATTCAGATGCCGGGCATGACCGGGCTGGAGGTGATCGAAGCGGTGGGCAGCGAGGCGATGCCGGCGGTGGTGTTCGTGACGGCCTACGACCAATACGCCATCGAGGCGTTCGATGTGCAGGCGGTGGATTACCTGCTCAAGCCCTACGACGCGGCGCGCTTCGAGATGTCGTTCCGGCGAGCGGTAGAGCGGCTGGCCAGCCGGCGCGAAAGCATTGCGGCGATTTTGCAGGCTTTCGATCATTTGCAGCAGCATGGCAAAAATCTCGAACGCATTTTGGTCAACAGCGGCCAGCGCTACTTTTTCATCAAAACGGCGGAGATCGCCTATATTTCGGCTGAGGAAAAGTATGTGCAATTGCACACCGTCGATAAAAAATACCTGATCCGCGAGACCATGACCCGGCTCGAGCAGCGCCTCGATCCGGCACAGTTTGTGCGCATTCACCGCTCGTTTTTTGTCAACTTGGACTCCATCCGCGAAATGCAGCCCTGGTCACACGGCGACTACATTTTGATTCTCAAAAATGGTGAAAAACTGACGGTGAGCCGGAGGTATCGCGAGCGGTTGTGGGGTAGTGTGTCGGGTAGCAAGAGATTTTAATTGTTTGTCAAAAAACAAGATTTACAAACACTCTGTGCTTTCCTCTATATTCTATCAAGTACAATAGATTTTGGAAATTCACTAAATAATAGCAGCACAAACATCACAAAGGCTCTGCGAGTCAGCGACAAATCGGCAGCGGGAAGCGTCCGCACCATTGCTACTTTTTAGCGGCTCCGGCTTTTTCGCGCACTCCGTCCAACAATTTATTTTTGTCCATATCTGCAATCAGATCATAAAATTTAAGAATACGATCCACCAAGCCCTTGGCTGAAGATAGCGCGCGCGCTTGCCCGAAAGCTTCTTTTGCTTTGTTTGCATAGATTTTATCATCGCCACAGATCGCTAAGCCACACAAAGCCAGGCCTTTGTAATCAATGGTTTCGCCCCGATCTGTCTTATCAAGAATAGCATCAGCCCGATTTAAAGCTTTTTCAAAACTCTCTTTCGTTTCCGTACCATGGTTCGACCGTAACAAGGCAATTCCAAGAACGGTATATGCTTCTACAACATCAGGCGATCCGGTTTTATCCCAAATTTCTGCAGCAGTCCTTAGATGGGCTGTTGCGAGCTCCTTCTCACCTAAACACAGCAGGGCACAACCCAAGTTTTTGAGAGAGTATCCCTCGCCCTGATAGTACTCAATTTCACGCTTAATATCCAAAGACTGTTGATGATATTCTATCGCTCTATTATAGTCGCCCATCCCGTTATAGCAAAGGCCTAAATTATCTAGGCTGGTTCCCTCACTGCGCCGGCTGCCAAGTTTCCTATTGATATCCAAACTTAAACGAAAATGTTCGATAGCTTTCTGATACTCGCCGAGGTAGCGGTAACACATGCCTAAATTGTTAAGGCTGCTTCCTTCAGCGGCCGTGTCGCCAAGTTCAATTGCAATTTCTAAAGCATTTTGATGAAATTCACTTGCCTTCTGATAATCACCGAGATGGCGATACCAAATCCCCAGACTTGCTAGTACGAACCTCTCACTTCTGCGATCACCAGTTTCTTGGGCGATATGCAAAGATTGGTCAAAATATTCATGAGCTTTTTGATAGTCGCCATGAGTGAGATAAAAGTTCCCTATATTGTTTAGGATTGCTCCTTCATTTTGTCGGTTTCCAACTTTTCGGCAAATATCCAAAGACTGTTTGTGGTATTCAATTGCTTTCCGAATGTCACCCAGGTGTGAAAAACAGGAGCCTAACCTAGATAGGGAGACCATCCTGAGATTGTTATTTTCAATTTTTCCTTCTAAGCGTTGATAAAGCTCTAATACTAAGCGCGCATGGCCCCATCGCGTTAAGTAGTTGTTATCGATCTCCAATAATATCCCCGCCGCAGTATCGTAGTCATTTGATTGGCAGCGCAGATCGAACTCATTCAACTGTGGTGTCAGATCAGCAAGACTATTCCAGTCCTCACGTGGAAGTCGAATTTTCTTAAAATATTGTGCAGCCCGCTCCAGAAGTGCATACCGACTAAAGATTGCCTGCCCTACTGAATTGTCGCTCTGAGTCATGGCCAATAACATCACAATAAACTTGTCACCTTGCCCTCCCTTGGGTATACGGGATAATGCATAATCTCTATCAACTGGATGTAAATAGTACTGGGTAGTTTCTTTACGTATGAAATGCATATGAACGAGGCGATTCAAGACCTTAGCGCTATCAATTCCTTCTAGGTAAGGCTTTAGTAGATAATCCAAGGCTACATTAGAAACAGGTCGGCCATAGATTGCCAGGGCTTGCATCACCATCTGTGCGTTTCCATCTAATCTATCGTAAGCCTCACCTACCATTTTTTCTACGACGTGTTCTGGTAAAAGATTATCCGTATCTGCCAAGATATCCGAGAGTGATGTATCTCGATCTGCCGAGAGTATAGCAAAAAGAGCTTCAAGGGCTCTAGGATACCCATTGGTTCGTTCACGCGCTTTATTAAGCAGTTCATCGGATGCTTCTTTTAGGCCAATTTTCCCATCTGTATCCATTTCACGCAGAATATTCTCAGCATAGGGTGATCCTAAGCCTTCATCTAAATCAAATCGCCTCTGCTTTGCAGGTTCAAATAGCGCCAAGTTTCTTGGCGCTATTCTAGTGGTCAAAATAAACTTTACCGCGTGCGGTTCCGATTTCAATACTGCAACCAAGGCGTTATACACATCTTCATCTTCAACGTTTAATGTCTCCGTGCTCATTTTATCTTCAAAATTATCCAACAGAACAACAAAACGCCCTATTGGAAAAAATCCTAGCAAGCATTTCATTTTTTCAACCGTGCTAATTGTAGCATCCTTGTATATTTCACTGAGCTTTTGGGTATCCTCCTTTGTAAGCAAGCGGCAAAGGTCAAAAAAGATGTCTGGAAAACTAACTTTTCGTGAACCTCTTTCGCTGAGATATATTATGCCATCAACTTTTAATTCCTTGCTTTCTGTCAAACCGTCAACATCTCTCGGCAACCGACCAGATTCAAGAAATTTGAGTAATCGACAAGCCAAGGCAGTTTTCCCTACGCCTGCGCGTCCAACTATTGTTAATAAGCATTCAACCTCATTTTCCAAAAATTTTCCAATAAGCTCTGACTCATAATGCCGATTTTGCCAATATGTGGGGGCAACTCCTGGTGGCGGATTTATAAACTTTGTCCTAGTCACGCCATCTGTTGGCTTTATAGGTTGTCGTTCACGCTCCATTCCAGTTGATATACTTTTTTCTACACGCTCCTTTGCACCTTCTGGATCCTTAACAATCTGCTCAAGTTCAAATATTTGCTGCTTCAGAGACTCGGTTTCATTTGTTATTCTTGTTCTCTGGCCAGAATCCTCAGTTCTGCGCAAATCACGATTCGCATCTGCGAGACGATCTTTCAAAGCCTGCAGTTTGCCCTCTGACGAATATAGCCACCTTATGTGCTTCTTAAGCTTTACTAACGCCGTCTCAAATTCACCGGTAAAATCGATATACTGTCGACTTCCAAGTTGGAAAGGGACTTCTACGTCTTGATGCAATAGGATCGGAATTATTGGTTTCTTGTACTTCAATGCCCGAGTCCATTCATTTTTGCAAATTGATACATCTTCAACACTATCAGGCGTCATAACAAAAATCAAACTGCGACAAGTGCGAATGGCTTCTACAATTTGCTTATCCCAATCTTGCCCGGGTTTGATTTCCTTCTTATCAATCCAAGCAGGAACTGAAAGAGGTTCATCAATCAATTCTATGTATAATTTTAGCGCAAACTCTCTTGCATCTGCTACCGAATAACTAACAAAATGATGATTTGACATTTGGCAATACTCCATTTGGAATAACTCAAGCCATTATATTTCCAAGCCTAACGCATCGAATTACCTGCATTGTTATCATAGGCTTCAAAGATTATTGAGATACTCATATTCTTTGATCGCAATCTCAAAAATTGAAAAGTATTTGCTACCCCATAATGCTTTTCACTTTTAAAGTGCTGTCAAGCGATGTCGTATATATCTAAAGTTTTCTTTATCAGCCAGCTTTTTGAACTGTTTGCAAAACATCACATTCTGAACATACTGTTTTCTTTAAAACTTAAAGTATTTTTTTCGTGACTATTCAGTCTGTCATGCCTTGAGACATCTTCCCTTGAATATCATCCAAATTAAATCGTCCAGTCTGAGCTTGTGGCCGGGAAGATTGCTAAAGCAATGACACTTCAGACTGAATAGTCACTTTTTTTCTATTTGAGATGTGCCCCCAACTGAAGCGGAATTAAGATTACAAGAAATACACGCAATGTCAAGCACTTTGTCGTGTGACTAGTTTTCTTGCTGATGTGATAAAAAGTGTGTCGCACCATTCTCTATTCACATCACCTCACCACGCGTCTCGAGCTTCTTCGTCAGTTGCGTGCGCTTGATGTAGGCTTGTCGGGCGATGTCGATGTCTTCGAGAAAAATGGGCAGCTCAGCGAGAAGCAACGCCTGCGGGCCGTCTACCAGTGCTTTTTGAGGCGCTGGGTGGAAGTCAACCAGCACCATGTTGGCGCCGGCAATAATGCCCTGCGCGGTGGCATGAAAAACATCCAGCAGGCCATCCGGGGTTTTTTCGCGCGAGCCGACAGAGTGCGACGGATCGATGCAGACCGGCATGCGCGTCAGCCTTTTCACCACCGGCACATGCGCAAAATCGACAAAATTGCGGTGGGGATTGCCCAGTGAGGTGTTCATGCCCCGCAAGCAGAAAATAACATTGGCATTGCCCTCAGTCGCCAAATATTCCGCCGCATTGAGCGACTCACTCAGGGTAATGCCGAAACCGCGTTTCAGCAAAATCGGGAATTCCAGTTGCCGGCCAACCGCTTTGAGAAATTCGAAATTTTGGATATTGCGGGTGCCGATTTGCAGAATGACGCCGGTCGGGCGGCCGGTTTGTTCCAGACACTCGCTGATTTCTTCGATATGGCGCTCATGGGTCACTTCCATCGCGATCACTTTGATGCCATATTTGCCGGCCAGCTCGAAAATGTACGGCAGGCAGGCCTTTCCATGACCCTGAAATGAATAGGGGCTGGTTCGCGGTTTGTAGGCTCCCATGCGGGTGCACTGCTGGCCATTTTCCTGTAGCGCCTTCATCATCTGTTCGGTGTGTTCCCGCGAGTCAACCGCGCACAGCCCGGCAAAGACATTGAGATTGTCCTGACTGAAATGCACGCCATTGTATTCAAATCCCACCGCGCGCTGGCTATCTTTGTGGCGTCCGAGAATCCGGTAGCTCTCGGATATCCTGATTACCCGCTCGACGGTGGGCAGGGCGGCAATCTGCTCCGAATCGATGCGCGTGGTGTCGCCAATCAGGTAGATTTCCGTCAGCCGCTGCTGCATGCCTCTAACGATGTGTTTCCTGAGCTGCACATTCGGAAGCGTGCTCAGAAATTCCCAGGTTTTTTGATATTCTTTGGCGTTTTCATCGGTATTAGGGGCGAGAATGACCAGCATATATTTTCTCCATTGTCTTGTTGGTGCTGCTCTGTCTAAAGAATTTGATTATTTGTTTCTATCGAACGGCTGCGAATAACATGATCGCTCGCCTGCACAAATCAAGTCCGTCCCTTCTTTTTGCTAGATCAAAAAGAAGCAAAAAATCACAGCTAACGAAATGTGGCTAAATTCCTGAGGCCGAAAGATGAATGTGGTAATAGATTCAGTGTTAAAAATATCGAGTTGTAATGGCGGCTTTGGCTGAGAGCATCATTCGGTGGGCTGCCATTTTGGGATCAGGGAAAATGGCAAGATACGGCTGTAATGTCAAGGCTTTTGTGGTGAGCTTTCAGCGTGATTGGCCACAGCCTCTGGCTTGCGGATGCGGTACAAAAAATGACGCTGCAACGGGTGGCTGTCCGGCAGCAGTGGATGGTCAAAATCGTCTTCCAGCTTGCGGCTCATGCCGAGCTTTTGCATCACCCGGATCGAGCGCCAATTGCCGGGCGTGGTCATGGAAACGACTTCATCGAGGTTTAGGAATTGAAAGGCAAATTCCAGCGCAGCTTGCGCGCCTTCGGTGGCGTAGCCGTGGCCCCAATGTTGGGCTGCAAGGCGCCAGCCGACTTCCACACAGGGGGTAAAATGCGCTTCAAAGCGCGGCACCATCAGCCCGACAAAACCGATGAATGGCGCGCCACCTTTGATCTCCACCGCCCACGGTCCGAAGCCATGCTGCTCAAAGTGCCGCAAAATGCGATCTGCCAGCGCATCGCTTTCGGTGCGCGTCATCACGCCCGGGAAGTGCTCCATCACCAGCGGGTCGGCATTGAGAGCGGCAAACGGTAGCAAATCATCATCGCGCCAACGCCGCAGCAGCAAGCGCGCGGTTTCGATGGTTGAAGATAGCGAAGAACTCATCTGAAATCGTTTTTTGGAAGATTTTGTATATGGATGTTATGTAGTGCGATGAAAAGCACATATTTCACGCAAAGTCGCCAAGCCGGAAAGATTATGCAAAATTTCTGCACCTTTGCGTGAAAGCCCATCTTATGCCTTACTTTTGATTCAATACAAACAGCTTTTGGCTGCCGCTTGCTGCTCCGATGATAGTGCCCAATACTGGCAGGGATGTGCCCACCAGAAAAACATAATACGGCAAGGTGCCTTCGGCAAATCCGCCTTCACTTGGCTCGGAATCGCCGAGCGTCGCCAGGTAGGCAACGCCAACAAAACCGCCCCACGCGAGCGCGCCACCGGCAAATCCCTCCACAGCGCCGCGAGCATGATTTTTGACGACAATGCGGTGAATATCGGCGATGGCACGTTGCTGACGCTCTTCCGTTTTTGTATCGATAAAAAAAACCGTATCGGCAAACACATGAACATTTTTCGCACTCAATACCGCATCATCGTGCAGCAATGCGATTTGTGCGTGCTTCCCTGCCAGTTCTTTATTCATTTTTATCAGGTCATCTGATGGAACGCCAGGCTGAATGTGGCGTGAATGGATGCAGCCGACGTTGAAAATGGATACGACCATAATGAGCCGGAAAACAGGCTTCATCCAAAAATTCGACAGCAAATAGAATTTCATCCTTTTCACCATGTGGTTGCGTGTTCACACAGCTCAATGTCTTTTTAAGTTTGGCATTCTTGCGCGGACAAAATGTCCATAAGGACCTGCAATGTCAAGTATATTGAGGCGGAATAGAGCGCAACTGGAACAGCATTTGATTGACGAACAGCTTTATTCAAATCAAAAAGATCGTTGTCTGTACTTAAAAAAATGGGTGGGGGCGTTGGCGGTAGCAAAAAATTCGGGAGCGCTTTTGCGGATGATTTTCAAGCCACCAAAAGCTGCTCCCGAACTGAATTCAAGGGGATGGTACGAAAGGCCGATGATTAGAAGCGACGACCGCCGCCACCGCCACTTTTGCGCGGGCGTGCTTCATTCACGATCAACGCACGGCCGCCGACTTCGGTGCCGTCCACCGCTGAAATGGCGGCCTGGGCTTCGGCTTTGTCCGGCATTTCCACGAAGGCAAAGCCTCTGGAATCGCCAGTGTAGCGATCTTTGATGAGATTTACCGTATCGATCTTGCCGTGTGACTCGAAAAGGCTTCGCACTTCATCTTCGGAAGTTTCGCGGGCCAGGTTACCAACATAAATGTTCATTGTTTACTCCTGTCTGTTTGCGTTTGCTCTCGGGAGCCTGATCGCAAGTCCATCATGCCACGTTAAAATCCTTGCCAGGTCATGTACTGAAAATTTCAGGCCAGGAGCACTTTTCAGGAGTTCACAGTTCGACAAAATTTATTGTGGTTTCAGGTCCAAATGAATTAGATTTTTGTTTTACTGTATTTCAACCAGCTCAATTTCAAATGTCAGTTCTTTGCCAGCGAGCGGATGGTTGGCATCGAGCTTAACGTTTTTGTCATCGACACCGACGACATACACAGGCGTGGTGCGGCCATCTTTGCTGCTCATCTGCAATTGCTGACCGATTTCAGGCTTGAGATCCGGCGGCATCATGTCGCGCCCCACTTCCAAAACCAGGTCTTCGCGATGCGGACCGTATGCTTCATCTGAAGGGATGACTGTGGTCACGGCCTCACCGGGCTGCAGGCCCATAACCGCTTTTTCAAAACCGGGAATGATACTGCCGCTGCCAAGCTCGAACTCCAGCGGATCTCTGCCTTGCGATGAATCGAACACTTCGCCATCAGCAAGCTTGCCGGTGTAATGCACGCTTACTTTGTCGCCATTTTTTGCTTTAGCCATAATATAACCTCTTGCTTTTGAGTCGAAAAAGGACAATCGCGATTGCTATATGCGCGTAGCAGTGCACACGCTTGTCTGCACTGTTTGATAAATCAACAGCCGAGAACATTCAACGAGAAAAAATCAAATTCGTCGGGGGAAGGTGAGGATGCTTCAAAAGGTGAGAAAAAAAGACTTGCCTTCAAAAACGGGCCACCAACACCGGCAAACAGGATTTGCACCTACTGTTTTCTTCAAAAATTCCGGTTTCGATGAAAATTCAAAACTGCCAAGTGACAGGTTAGCGATAATCGCTCTGAAAATCAAGGCAAAAGTTTTTGCCTGAGACGCTCGGCCCCATATCCGGCAATGATCGCCAAATACGGTGTGACAGGCACCCGAAAACGGGCCGCCCCCAGAGGGCCGGTCGTGAGCAGAAAATATGCAATCAGACTGAAAAGCGTCCAAAAAAGAATGGGCTGGCGTTTGGCAAACAGGGCGATCCCGCCGATGGCATTCATGCTTAACAACGCTATTTGCCATAAAAACACCGCTGCAAACACGATCAGCAAAGCAGGTTGCTGCCGCAGCAACAACACCATCGCTCCGGTCGTGCCTTGCGTCGAGAACGCTTCGAGCAAGCCGCTTTTGCCTGGCGCGCCATACAACACGCGCTCCAAATTGATGCGGCCCGGATCGACGAGCATGGCCAGCATACCGCGCAAGTGCAGCATGGCATAATTGCCCGGATAGCGGGCGATGGTTTGCCAGCCGAGCCGCTGCATGGCCTGTGCTTGCTCGCCGGTGCTGGCGCTGCCGAGATCGATGCGCTGCTGCAGAGTTGCGGTCAGCGCATCTTCCGCTGCATCGATGCCGGTGCCCTCGGCTCGCGCTTTGGCCAATGCGCTGTTGTAGTAGAGCAGGTTGAAACTTTGAATCGTGCTGACACCGAAAAAATCGTGCTTGCGCTCGTTGCGCAATGCCCATGGCAGCACCAACGCCGCCACCAAAGCCAGGTGCGCGACGGCTGCCAGCGCTTTTTGCGCCGTGCGTTCGTGGGCCAGCCACAGCAGCAGCCCGGCACTGACGAGCGGCAGATAGCTGGCAATGGGTTTGGTGAGAATCAAGCCGGCGCTCAAAACCGCCAGCGCCAAATTGTTGCGGCGATCCGGTACTTTCAACGTCCGCACCAGTGCGCTAGCGAAAAGCAGCAGCAGCACGGTAAAGAGCGTTTCGGTCATCAGCGTCGTCGCATAAATCACACTCGACACATCCAATGCCAGCACCAGCGCTGCCAATCGAGCGATCCAATCGCTGGCGCCCAGTTGCCGTGCCAACCGGTGGGTAAGCCAAATTGCGCCGGCAGATAGCAGAACTTGTACGAGCAGCGCCAGGAAGGGTGTGCCGTCGCCGAGCAGAAAGGCAAAGAACGCGACAAAAGCCGGATAAAGCGGCGGGCGCACGCTGTCCGGTGGGAAAGGCCGGTCTGTCTCTGCGCCGTAGACGCCGGTCTCGGCCAGATGGTGCGCAAGTTCGAGATATTCGTGCGAATCGCCATCATAGCTGATCTCCGGCACAAACATCGCGTAAGTCAGCAGGATGAGCCGCAGCGCTACGCCCAAAATCACGATATTCGGCAAAGTCGGTACTTTCAAGGCAAGTCTTTTCACGCCACCAAAATAGCATCTTTCCGTTGATTTGCAAGCATTGCCGCCCGTTTGGTCGCATGGCCCTCTTTTTGTATGTGATTTTGATGATGCCTTGCGAATTTTTCAGCAAAACACAAGACAGACAACAGGACGATAGCTGCTACCCTCGTGAGAACGGACAAAAAAAGCCCGGATTGTTTAGGCATGGCCGCCTCGGTGGCGGTGTCAACTCAAACAATCCGAGCTCAAAAATGGCTTGCTGCGCTCGGCAAAAACTCAGCAACCACCCAGCACTCTTTTGGGCTTTATCTTCTCAACCGCCTTCGGCTTGGCTGCATCAATAATGCCGGGAAGCTGGCTTGCAGCGACGATTCTAAATCTGTACGTATCCTGTAGCGCTGGATCTACAGGCTCATTCGGCATTTCAAATTCCAGGATGTCCTTTCGGAACGCTTTTAATCCACCCTTCAGGATATACACATCTTCGAATCCGACATCCCGAGCTGCCAGCACAGCTCGTTTTTCCGTGACTTCATCTTCAGCATAGATGATCGTCATCTGGTTCTCGATCCGAAATACCTTTTCCCACTCGCGATGAATAAAGTTCCGGTAGTCGGCGTGGATGGCATTCGGCAGGGCAAATTTTTTGAACTGTTCGAGAGAATCTACTGCGATAAAATGCAGCGATTTGTCTTTCTGCAAAATGCGGATTGCCAATTCATCGGTGCTGATTTCATTAAATTCATAGGCGCTGAAATCGGTCATGTTCTCAATCCGCTGCAAATGCTGCTCATGCGATGGCAGGAAGACTTGAGACACACCGATAACAAAAGAGATCACGGCCAGGCTGGCAAGGTATTTTGTCGACATGCGGCATACCGGCGCCCCCGCTCGCTTTTGCTCGATTTTCACTACAAGCGCAAAGGCGGTAATGGCAATCATCACAAACACAAAGGCGAAAATAGCATTGGGGACATTAAATGTATCCACCAGTTGCGGCATGCCGAAATTTGCCGATTTGTACAAGTCCTCAAGCAAAGGATAGCCTTCGATAAAGCCCAGAATTCCGATAGCTGCACCGAGAATAAAGTACATCGCATCTTTTTTGCCGATGGCAGCAGCGCAAATGCTCGTACCGGGGCAATACCCACCGATGACAAATCCCAGCCCCATAATCAATCCGCCAACGATCGCCGACCACAAAAAGAGTGGATTGATGTAAATCACATTCATATCAATCAGATGAAAATGATCGAAAATAACCACGCCCACCATTGCCGTGATTCCGGCAGTGAAAAATACTCGCAATACGGTAAAATCGTACCCGTAGAACAGACCCACCAGCTTTTTGGCAGAAGAAAAGCCTGCCTGTTCAAGCAAAAATCCGAAAGCAATGCCAATCAACAGAGCGATAATCAAGCTCAACTCATTGCTAATAATATCAGGAACTAAAGGACCCATTTTTATCTCGCTTCAATTTATGCCTGTAACCATAGTTTTCTAAAAAAGTAAGCGAAGGCATAGGCTCCGCCGAAAATTGCGAACATCGTCAAAATGCCACCAGTGGAAAAAACGCCCATCCCTGAAAGAGCTGACCCGCTTGTGCAACCGCGACCCAGTTGCGCGCCAAAGCCGAAGAGCGCCCCACCGAGAATCGCCATCGCAATGCGTGTGTTTGTGGTGACCTGAGGCCCCTTTTCCATGGTGAATTTGAGCCGGTTCGAAATAATGCCAGAGACAAACGCACCGATCAATGCGCCGATAATTTCAAAAACCAGAAAGGACTTGAGCGGACTCTCACCATGAGTTGCGTCGTACTCTTTGTAAAATTGCATGCCTTCCGTATGTGACGCTGCAACGGTTTTTTCAATTTCGATGACAGCGCTTTTCACAGCACCGCTTGCCCCCAAGCCTCTTCCCGTGATAAAAATGGTCAGCAGCAAAAGCAGTCCCAGCAAAACGCCCACTCGAAAGGGATTCATATATTGTTCGTTTTCCATTTCAAAATACCTTTAAATGCTTGTAACTGTATTTGTTTTCTTAGCAACTGTTTCATCATCTTCCAGCTCTTCGTAGCCGGTCAGCATGGCCTGCAAATTCGATAGTGCCGTGTGCCCGGTTGTCATCAGGTATACGTGCACGACAACAAAAGCCACCAGCATGAGTGCGCCGATGGTATGCAAGATCGCGATCAACTCCAGGCCATCCACGTTCAACGCAATGATGCCATCTTTTTGCGGATATCGATAAAGCATGTACAGAATGCCGGAGATCACCATAATCGGAATGACCAGCACTTTAAGGCCGAGATAGGTCAGCCTTTGCAGTGGATTCAACTTGCTCAACACGGTCTTTTTCGTGGGGTGAGGCGCGTTTCTGAAGATGCCGAACAGGTAAAAATCCAGTTGTGCTTTCAAATTTTGGAAGGACGGAACGTATTGTTTCCATTCGCCGGTGGTGAAATGCCAGAACACCGCAAAAACGATCAAAATCATGAAAGCCCAGGCGGCCACATTGTGGTATTTGACCGCATTCTCAAATCCAAAAAAGGAAACCGTGCCGTGGATTTCAAATCCTGACAGCATCAGAAAAAAAATCAAAACGGCCTGCGCCCAATGCCAGAAGCGTTCAAAGCTTCGATAGATGAATACTTTTTTCATTATTGATCCCGTTTTTTATTTTTAAAAGACATCGCGATCCTGACTGAACCATGCACCAATATGCCGAGCAAAGAAAACAAAATCACCGCAGCGCCGATCTTTTCAACCCACGGATTGAAATCTCTTCCCGGCATATAAAAATCAGTCAAGCCAGCCAAACGGCCGTTTTCGCGAACATGGCAGTCGACACATTTTAAAGACTCTTCTTTTGGTGAAACCTGATGGTTGATCGGCCAAAACATCTGGGTTTCGATAAAGGCATATTGTCCGCTGTAGGGCAAGCCTATTTTTTTCATACCAATTTCGGAAGCTCTGCTCCAGTCAAAATCCTTCCAAAATGCACCTTCTCCCGCTTGCGCCGCATACAGATTCGGTTGGATCAAATGCATGTTTACAGGGTCATAAATCTGTTTGGCTTTGTGGATTTTCACAGGAATGATCTGCGCATTGCGCTTGTCGTAGGAGCCGTTGAGCTGATTCAGCACCAGCGCTTTGGTGGTATCCTGGATTTTGTCGCCCAGCAAATAATGATCTGCCGTGCCGTCAAACCAGATATAGTCCGGCTCCAAATTGTTGCCCCATTGAAACGAACCTTTGATCGACATGTAGGTATGGTTGCCGAGAGAGTCTTCTTCTGTGTATGGCTTGCCATTCTGCAGCTTGCCGGCTGTCGACCAGTCCCAATACAATTTTGTTGAATTGGCTTTGGCGTACACCGGAATGTGGCAGGTCTGGCAAGCGACTTTTATGGTATGCTCATTGGTAATTTCATCCGCATGGGGCCGTTCGGTGTGGCATTGCTCGCATGTGCTGCGATTGACATTCATGGATGCCAGGGAGTAGACTTTGCCTTTGATTTGGTGCTTTTCGGTTTCGTGGCAATCCACACACACCAGGTCGGCGCCGTTTGTCGCCATGTGCACATCCAAATCCCTGTCCGGCTGGAACATCTCCATGTCGAGATCGCCGTGCTTTACATTGTTGCCGCCACCGCCATAAAAGTGGCACACGCCGCAATTGTCGCGCGTTGGCCGGCCAATGTGCTGGGCGATGGTATTCAGATTGAGCGCTGGATCGGGATAGCCGGCCTTGTTGTTTGCTTTGACGTAGCTGCCGGAATTATCATGACAGACCATGCAGTCGATATTGGTAGAATCGGTAAATGAGAATCCCTGTTCGCTCATCCCAAAACCGATGTGGCATTTCGCGCAGGCCTGTTCGTTGGTCTGGGTACCGATACAAAAATTGTTTACCGCATTTTTTTTGCCGAGATAAACAATGCCCTTGCCGTCGATGTATTCCGGGCGCTCCCAATTCCAATGCGAGGAATTGATGACCTCCTTGTGCCGCTCGGTATGACAACTGATGCAGGTCGCCGTAACCTGCTGTGGGCTTTGAAAGTTTCTATCGAGCACAGCAAACCGGCTATGATCGACACTCGAAATTCTCTTTTTTGTGTACTTTTCTCGCAAATCTTCAACTTGTGGTGGATTGTAGGTAGACGACCTGATGACAATCACAAACGAAATAACAACCAGTCCGAGAAATGTTAGGGTTAGAATAATCTTTTTCATGGGAGTTTCTTCTGCGTACCGTTTTGTAAATTGTTTATTGGGAGAGTTCGACCTCTGGTGAAAGAAACCAGTTTCATTGTGACCAAGCTCGAACCATGGGGATTTTAGGCAGGTAAGGGCTCGAATCCAGTGCCGCCTTCAAGTGCGTCAAAGCTGAAAAAATCAGGACGGATTTTCTATCAAACTCATTAAATAATTAGATGATTCGACAGATCGGTTTTGGCCAGTTATTTATCAAAATTTTGGGTAAAAAAATCAAGTACAGTGCTTTTTCAAACACTTTTTCTTATAAAGCGACAGCTCGTTCTGGCTTGTTTGAATATGACTGACTGGGAACACGATGGATTCTATGAAGGAGATTGGAAGTGGGCAAAAAGTACTATTCCAAACGGGTATTGCCCCCCTTTAATGGCTCGCTGCCGCTGACAAACGGCTAAAGTTTTTCGCCACAGCGTTTGCAAAAAAGCGCATCCGCATCGTGGCCTTCTGCGCTGCAATGTGGGCATGCTTGCGTGGTGACGGTGCGCATTTTAGCCTGCGATAGCTCTGCTGTGACAATTCCGGTCGGGACAGCGATGATACCGTAGCCCATAATCATCACGACGGCAGCAAGCGCCTGGCCGATTGGGGTCGCCGGTGCAATATCGCCATAGCCAACTGTCGTGAGCGTAACGATCGCCCAGTAAATGGCGCGCGGGATGCTGGTAAAACCGTTTTGCTCGCCTTCGATCATGTACATCATCGAGCCGATGATCACGACCAGCGTGAGCACGGCATAGAGAAAAACTGTGATTTTCCGGCGGCTGGCGCGCAACGCATCCATCAACAGCGCGGACTCCTGCAGGTACGGCACCAGCTTCAACACGCGAAAAACCCGTAATATACGCAGTGCGCGAATCACCAAAAAGTAGTGCGTGCCCGGAACAATCAGGCTCAAATAGGACGGCAGAATGGCCAGCAAATCGACGACGCCAAAGAAGCTGGCGGCATACTTCAACGGACGGTTAACGCTCAGCAGTCGCAACAGGTACTCGATGCTGAACAAGATTGTGAAAAACCACTCGATCGCAATCAATTCCCCGCCATGTACGGCCCGAATGCTCGCAACACTTTCGAGCATCACTGCCAGAACACTGGCCAGAATACAGAAAATCAGCGCGATATCAAACAGCTTGCCTGCCCTGGTATCGGCTTCGTAAATCACTTCGTGAAGCGTAGCACGCCAGGTTGCGGTATTTTCCGCTTTCTTCATAACTCTTTCCTGCTCAGACGCATCAAAATACCTGTTTCTACCGTGCGCTCAAAAACTGATGTATTTGTACATCAAACGGATCAATTGATAGGCCTGGTCAGCGTCATCTGCGGTATACGCAACCGTAAAGCCATCAACGCGCCGCATGTCCGGAATCGCCTGCAACACATCCGCGCGGGTTGTGGTGGCAAAGCGCATTTGAATCCGCACCGGCTTGCCGATGATCAGCGGTTTGGCAGTGGCGAGATTTTTGAGCGCAATTTTGGTCTGTTCTGCGAGTTGCGCACGGACTTTCTCCGGATGATACAGCATCGCCACGCGCGCACCGATCGCTTCTTTGGTCGCCACTGTGCGCACAGTATTGCCGAGCAGCGAACTGATTTCCACAGTAAATGCCGAGTCACCAGCGGCCAAAATCACCGGCACGCCGAGCTCACCGGCAAAGGCCGCATTCATGCCGCCTTCGCCAACTTCCACGTCGTTCAACCACAAGCCCTTGACATTGCCCGATCCGGTGTGTGCCAGAAAACCGTTCCCGGTGCCGGCGCGGGTGTGGTAGCCGAGAAAAATCACCGCATCAAAACTGCTGTTCAGGCCCTGCACCATGCCGTATGGCTTGGTGTTGCCTTGTATGTAGCGGACGCGCGGATCGAGCTCGGTGTGCAGCAGATTCTGCATGTCGCCGTGCGAATCATTGACCAGAATATCGGCAGGGCCCTGTTCGAAAATGGCGTTCACCACCGTATTGACTTCTTCTGTCATTAATTTGCGGCCGAGCGCGTAATCTTTGCCATCGCTGCTGGTCATTTTGGGTGTTCCGATCCCGCCAATCCCTTCCATGTCTACCGAAATGAAGATTTTAAGCGGATTCTGCTGGGCCAGACCGGCCTGCGCAATCAGCAGTGTCAGCAAGGTGAAAATTGCAAAAAATCGCTTTTGAAACATCACAACCTCCTCTTTTAGCAAATGATAGCACGCCATCCGCTCAAAGGCAAGCGCGCCGGAACAAAGTCTAACTTCATGGGTATGGCATGATCATTTCAGGCAAAATTGAACTTTCGACACATCACGATCCCGCAGAATACTCATTCTATCCAAATACGAAAGAAAACATGTGAACCTTTTCCAATTCGAACGTCTTTTATGGTGATTGTGTTTTCAGACCAATTCGTTTGACTTTCAGCTTTCTAATATTTACCATTACCCGCTTTCGCTCATTTTTTCTTCATTTTCAGCTAAAATAGCAATTAGATTGTACGCGATTTTTATAGATCACAAATTAAGACCTGATAGCAATCTCTAACCAAACAGGGATTCTATGCCTCAATTTTAGGCGTAGCGCTACCTCTTAATTCCTGAGGGTCAGGCATGATTGGTGACAACATACTCCATTACTGCATCCTCGAAAAAATTGGCGAAGGCGGCATGGGTGAAGTCTACCTTGCCGAAGATATCGCCCTCGCCCGCAAAGTCGCGCTCAAATTCTTGCCACAGCACTATATCTCCGATGCTGATCTCAACAAGCGTTTTCGCCGCGAAGCCAAAGCGGCCGCTGCATTGAACCACCCCAACATCGTCACCATACACGAAATCGGCGAGCACGAAGGCCGTGCCTTCATCGCCATGGAATATGTCGAAGGCGAATCGCTGCGGGATATTGTAAAAGCAACCGGCCGGTCGCCCCTGCCAATCGACCAAATCTTGAACATTGTAATTCAAATCTGCGAAGGCCTCGGTGCCGCGCATCAGACAGGCATCATCCACCGCGACGTCAAGCCGGAGAATATCATCATCGACAAGACCGGTAGGGTACGCATTCTCGATTTCGGCCTGGCGGGCATGGCGGGCGTGAGCAAATTGACCAAGGCAGGCTCCACTCTCGGCACCGTTTCCTACATGTCGCCGGAGCAATTCCGAAGCGAGCCGGTCGATCAGCGCACTGACCTGTGGTCATTGGGCGTGGTGCTGTACGAGATGCTGACCGGTCAGTTGCCGTTTCAAGGTGAATATGAGCAGGCGGTGATGTACCAGGTTTTGAATGAAGAACCGCAGCCGGTTGCTAAATTGCGAGACGATGTGCCGGAAATCTTGCAGCAGATCGTTACGAAAGCGCTATCGAAAAGGGCAAATGCGCGCTGCCAAAATGCCGATGAATTGCTGGCGGATTTACGCGAGCTGCAGCAGGGGAAGGCATCCGGGATTTCTGCGAAACACACCGCGTCCGCAGGGACGACCGGCCGGGCGCCGCTGTCAAAGCGGGCATTTGTGTACGGCGGATTGGCTGTCGTGGCAGCTTTGGTCATTGCTTACAATCTGTTCCAACAAAAAATCTCCACACCCAAAATCGTGCAAGTCCACGCGCTTACGAACACGACGGCGGTTAGTGAAGGCGGTCCAATGCTCTCACCGGACGGTACCAAGATAGCCTACGATTCAGACGAAGATGGGAAAAATGATTTATGGGTACGACAACTTGCCTCGGGACAAACGATGAACTTGACCAAGGACGAAAAGAGCCCTACAGGTGGTCATGTCTGGTCGCCGGATGGCAACTGGATTGCCTACGTCAGTGCCAGAAATGGCGGTGGCATTTATGTGACATCAGATTATGGCGGCGCTGTCAGAAAGGTCGTGGCTCACAACTTCGAAGACCTGGGGGGCCTCGATTGGTCTCCGGATGGCAAGAAACTGGTTTATACGGTGAAAGGAAAATTACACACCGTGCTGGCGAGCGGAGGTATACCTGAGCCGATTCCTTGCCCGCAGGAGGTTTTTTGGCCAGAATGGTCGCCGGACGGCCAAAGAATCGCGCTGATATCCGGCGCTGCATGGTCATCTACCAGGCAGCAAGGTCAACGACTCTGGTCCATTCGTGCTGACGGCTCGGATGCCATCGCAGTCACTGATTCGACCATTGAACCTCAAACTCCATTTTGGGCCCATGATGGCAAACGCATTTTCTTCAAATGGAATCGCGGCGGCGTCCGGGACATCTGGTGGGTGCCCGTGGACAAGAATGGCAGACCTGCTGGTTCGGCAAAGCCCTTGTCCGCTGGTTTGGATGCTTATGATTTCTCGCTTTCGAACGATGGATCCAGGCTTGCTTATTCCACTGGCGGACACGACGCCAATATTTGGTCCATCCATCTTGAAACAGATCGTGTTCTCACCATGGATGACGCCGTTCAGATCACCCATGAAAACAACATGATGTGGAATTTGGCGATGTCGCCGGATCATAAGTGGTTCGCCTTCACGTCTGGACGCGAAGGACATAGTGCCATCTGGCTGGCGCGCAAAGATGGCCAGATGCTCAGACAGCTCACAACAGACAACTCATCGAACCATTTTTCTCCAAGCTGGTCGCCGGATGGCAGCCGTATCGCATTCAGCTCAAATCAAACTGGAAACTGGGATGTTTACACAAAGCCGGTCGACGGTGGCCCAGTCACGGCCTTAGCGGCGAATTCGGCAGATGTCGATGCGTTTCCCGCATGGTCGCCGGATGGCGAAAGGATTGTCTTCAACTCGAATCGCAGCGGTAACTATGACGTGTGGGAGACCTCCTTAAGCAGCGGCGAGACCAGACAATTGACTGACCATCAGGCGGATGACGGAGATCCTCGCTATTCTCCTGATGGCCGTTTTATCAGTTTTGCTTCAAACCGGGGAGGGACGTTCGATCTGTATCTTATGCCGGCTAGCGGCGGCGAAGCAAAACAATTGACGAACGTCGGCTCTCCAAAGTGGGTGGGCCATGTCTGGTCGCAGGACAGCAAGACCATTTACCTGCGGCATTATGATCCGGGAAAGAGCGATCCGAAGGTGCGCATCCAGGCCGTTTCCGTCCCCGATGGATCCATGCGCAAGGTTCTGGATTTGGACAACATCGCTATTGAAGTGAGTTGGGCATCCATGGCGACAGATGGCGAGAAACTCTACTTCATTCAACGGCGCCCATTTGGTGACATCTGGCTGGCGGAGTTGATGTATGAGTAGTGATATGCACACAGCGAAGAATTCTGAAACACAGCAACTGTTGGAGCAAAACAGCCGGCTCGAAGAGCAGGTTCACGATTTCGAGCGGCTCATTGCATTCCTGCGAAAAATCTCGTCGGCTGCAAATGTCGAAGAGACGCTGAAGCAAATCTGCGAACAAACATTGCAGTTTTGCCGCGCCGATGAAACTTCGATCATCCTGACGGATCGGAAAGAGCCCAAAGAAGCGAAAACCCTGATTCGGGGAAGCGAGTCCGGCGAGGAAAAGCTGGACAATTTTCTCAACCGGCTTTTGTGCGGCTGGATCGCGGTGCATAAAAAGCCGCTGCTTACGAACAATTTGGCTGAAGCACTCGGCAAAGATAATATTGCCGGCAAATACACGGAAATCACCTCCGCGCTGTGCGTTCCGTTGGTGCATGAAGAAAAAATCATCGGCGTGATCAATCTCATCAGCGCGAGCAAAGAGCGCGGTTTCGGCGAGCGTGAGCAGCACTTGCTGGAAGTCATGGCGCCACAGTTCGCGCAATTCATCAAGAATGCGCACTTTCATGAAAAGCTGTTTACGGAAACCGCGCGTTTGAAACGCGAAGTGCAAGGCAAGTATGCTTTGCAGGGCATCATTGGCGGCAGTCCGAAAATGCAAGCCGTGTTCGCGCTGCTGGACAGTATCATCCCGACGGACGTGCGCGTGCTCATCCAGGGCGAGAGCGGCACCGGCAAGGAGCGCATTGCCCGCGCTATCCACTACAGCGGCCCACTTAAGGATGCGCCGTTTGTAGCGGTGGACTGCGGCGCGTTGCCGACCAATTTGCTGGAAAGTGAGCTTTTCGGCTACGTCAAAGGTGCGTTTACCGGCGCCAGCCAGGATCGCATCGGGCTGTTCGAAGACGCGCATGGTGGCACATTATTCCTGGATGAAATCAGCAACATGGCGCCGGAAATCCAGATGAAATTTTTGCGCGCGATCCAGGAAGGCGAATTCCGTCCATTGGGCAGCAGCAAGCTCAAAAAAGTCGAAGTGCGCATCATTGCCGCTTCGAGCGAGAGTTTGCAGGAAAAACTGGCTGCCGGCGAATTCCGGCAAGACCTTTATTATCGTATCAACGTGGTCACAGTGATAATGCCACCCCTGAGGGAAAGGGCCGGGGACATTGTCATTCTCGCCAACCATTTTCTCGAGCAAAATGCCAAAAAATACAACAAGACGATCAAGGGATTTGATCCAAAAGTCATCGCCCACCTCGAATCACATTCCTGGCCGGGCAACATCCGTGAGCTGGAAAATGCCGTCGAGCGCGCAGTTGTCCTGTGCCGATCCGATGAGCTTGGTGTGCACGACTTTCCCTTTTTAGAATCCGTACAACCTAGCGATAACACCATTCTTTCTCCCCGCCCTTTGCAGGAAGCTGTGGACGACTATAAAAAAAGCATCGTTTCCCACGTATTGGAACAGACCGGTGGCAACCAAACCAAAGCCGCGAAAATTCTCAAAGTCAACCGTTCCTACCTAAATCAATTGCTCAAAAAGTTTTCGGAGTAAAAGCAGAAGACTTCATGCAAAGACGCAGAGGCGCAAAGTTTTTGCGGAAATACCTCTTCGCTGCTTTTTTGCACTTCCGTATTCCCACGATGCAATCCTTCATTTCCAACGGATCCACCTGTTTGTAAAAACCAACAATTGTTGGTTTTTACAAACATTCTCGCCGATTACTACCATCACATCATCGCTGCGTAACCTATTGAATATATAAACCTTGATTACATTCCCCTTATTGTGGCATGCCAGTTGATATGAAGCAAAAAAGATGACTGTCGATGAAACCTTGATCCAAATTCGAGGAGGCCGGATGAAAACTTAGAATGTTTGTTTGTGCAAAGAAAAAGCAACCTTCATTATTTCAAAGCGAGGAGCAATGTTATGAAAACGACCATGAATTTTACAACCAGCGCAATTGCAGTGGCTATTGCCGTGTTTTTGCTGTCAAGTCCCCTGTTCGCGCAGGAAAGCCAATCGGATGCGGTCAGAAAAGTGCAGACGGAAATGGAACAGGCCTTCGGCACCTTCCCGACCTTCATGAAGGTGTATCCGGAGCATTTGCGCCCGGGCATATGGGAATGGACCAAAGCCTGGCAAAGCCCGGATGCCGCCATTCCGGCGAAGTATTCCGAGCTCATCGCGCTCGCAGTCGCGGCGCAAATTCCATGTAACTATTGTGTGTACTATCACACCGAGATGGGAAAAATGTTGGGCGCCACCGAAGCGGAGATGCAAGAAGCCGTTGCAAAAGCTGCCGAAATTCGTCACTGGAGCACAGTCTTGAACGGCGCCGGGCTTGATTATGAGGAATTCAAGGCGGAATTCGACAAGATGCTGGCGTATGTCAAAAAACAAGCTGCGGCCAGCCAGGAATCGAAAAAAGAGTAACAAGGCTTTTTCGGCTTAGGCAATGTCATTATTTTCTGCAAATCTTGTCGGAGAAATGAGGTCTATATGAAAAACTTAAATCGAACCATGATTGCGATTGTATCCATTCTGACCGCAACTGCCTGCTCTTCCAGGTTGGATACGACAGAGGACAAAGCCGCATTAGATCGCATAACAAAAACAACCATTCAGGCCTTCAATCAGGGCAACATTGAAGAATATGTCGCCTTGATTGCTGATGATGCCGTGTATATGCCACCCAATACAGGTGCGCTAGTTGGCAAAGATGTCATACGAGATTGGTATAAGGGTGTTCAATCACACAACCAATTTGATATTGATATCATAACCGAAAACACTGAGTTACACGGTGAGCTTGCCTTTCAACGTGTTGTTTGGAAGGGAACGATTACTTCCAAACAGGGAGGTGAGCCTTTTCATCACAATGCAATGTGCCTGAATGTTCTGAGCAAACAAGCAGACGGTACCTGGAAAATCTGGAAGTCCATCTGGAACAGGAATCGCGAAGAAGCTGATTCCGGCGATTAAGGGCTACTTGCGGTTTTGCCCATCATTGTGATCCTCAAAAAAATTTCAATAATGGAGGTTCCTGATGCGAAAATCAATTGTACTACTGGCTGTGTCCCTGTTGGTCCTATGTGCCTGCGCGGAGAGGTTTGATAAAGGAACAGAAGAGAAGGCAATCCAGACGCTTATCGATCAATATCATGAGGCTCTCGGAAATGAAGACATGGATACGATTTCGACGTTGATTGCCCATGATGATGACATGATTGTATTTCATGCCGGCGGAAGAATTACGACAGGATGGAACGAATTCGAATCAACAGCTCAAAGACTATTCGACAAGGCAGAAAACCTTGAAATCAATTCACGCAATGAAATAATAAAGGTGCACAATTCAGGTACGGCAGCTTGGGTTTCTTTTATCCAATATGGCAGTTTTGCAAGAAATCAGCCAGTGCATAATTGGAGAGCCACTTGGGTTTTAGAAAAGAGAAATGGTCGATGGGTTAATGTGCATGCGCACTATTCAGGTTTACCGGCAGAATTACTGGATGAGTAATCGCCTGCTTTCCAAGACCTGCGCAGGCAAGCCGATGGTACCTGGAACATCTGGAGGTCTATCTGGAACAGGAACCGTGAAGAAGCTGATTCCGCAAATGAACGCCGCGTGCGGTTTCACTGGCCTTTCGGATAATGACTACATTAAGCCACACGAGCATATTATTTCCCCGAAACATTTAATAATCAGAAAGTGAAAAGGAGAGGTCATCATGAAGAATCAGAAGCGTTTTTTGTGCACCCTGTTTGCCGCTTTGTTTTTTTGTTCCTTCACACAAATGGCATTTGCACAGGATGCGACCAAAGTCGACTCTGCTCATTACAAAGTTGAATTCGAGAATGACCAGCTACGAATCATAAGAGTCACCTACGCTCCCGGTGAAAAATCAAATATGCACGAGCATTCCGAAGGAGTGGTCGTGACCCTTACAGATGCTCGATCCAAAGTTACTCTCCCCGATGGAAAGACGCAGGACTTCATTGTAAAGGCAGGGCGAGCGGCTTGGTCCCCTGCATCGAAACATGCCGTAGAGAATATCAGCGATAAACCCTATGAAGGCTTCTATATAGAGATGAAAGTCAAGCCAGCAACAACCAAGAAAGACTGATCTATCTTTGTGGCTGCAGGAACGATTTTGCCTGACATCGAAGTGCGTTGTGAAATCAAGAATTCCCACATGGAGGATTAGACATGTCGAAATTCGATCAAGAAAAGGCACAAGCTTTTGCGGGTAAAATGATGGACGCCCTGAACGGCGGCATGCTGGGCCTGATGCTTGGCATCGGCCATCGCACGGATCTTTTTGACGTTCTCACGGCGCTTGAACCTTCTACCAGTCAGCAAATTGCCGACGCCGCCGGACTGCATGAGCGCTACGTCCGGGAGTGGCTCGATACGATGGTCGTCAGCAGGGTTGTCGACTACATTCCCGAATCTGAACGCTACCATCTTCCCGCAGAGCATGCCGCTGCGCTGAACTCGCAGGCGGGTGCAAATAACATCGCGCGCTTTGCCCGTTCGTTGGGATACCTGGGCAGGATTGAGGAGGATGTGGCCGAGTGCTTTCGCAAAGGTGGCGGCGTTTCCTATGCCGCCTTTTCGGATTATATGAAGCTTTGGTCTGGGATAACAGCGGAGATGCATTGTCCACGTCTTGTGGAGAAAGTCATTCCACTCTTACCAGGCGGCGCCAATGCACTGGAGAAGGGCATCGATGTTCTTGAGGTTGGCTGTGGGTATGGGGCTGTCAGCAGCACCCTTGCTGCAACGTTTCCCGAGAGTCGCTTCACGGGCTACGATCTATTGAACGAATCGGTCAAAGCAGCCAGAAAAACCGTATCGGAAAAACAGCTGACCAACATTCATTTTGAGTCGCGTGATGTTTCGAAGCTGAAGAAGGAAGCTGCGTTCGATCTGATCATCGCTTTCGACTGCATCCATGACATGGCGCACCCGGCAGCGGCGTTGTCTGCCATCAATTCTGCGCTACGTCCGGGCGGGACGTTTCTCATGGTCGACATTGCAGCATCGAGCCACACGCACGAGAATATTGATCATCCCTTCGCTCCATGGCTCTACACAACGTCGTGTCTGCACTGCATGACCGTCTCGTTGGCAGAAGGCGGCGAGGGTCTCGGCACTGCCTGGGGCAAGCAGACAGCCACTGAGCTTTTAAAGCAGGCAGGATTCTCGAATGTCCAGATTCACCAGATCGATGGTGATTTCTTTAACAACTATTTTGTAGCAACCTCATAACGACCAGCGCTACACAGTCCTGAACTCGACATTTTTATGTATCGTCAAAGCACGTCAGGCACATCCAGCGTGATGATCCGTTGACCTATCAGCCTTCAAAAGCGCGTTCGAAATAGTGAATGCAAGTGGCCATCGGCTGGCTGCATCCTGAAAAGGCAAGCACCTCGGCATAACGCGTATTACGCTTCACGAAGCCTTTATTTCAACCGAAGGCAGCGGCGATTTCACCTGATCCTTCATGCTAAGGCGGGATTGTAAACAGCCTCTGACACTCCCGCCTTGTTTTCAGATCGACGCCCTCGTTGCAGCCTACCGTACCATCTGCAATCAAATCTGTTGTGTTTACCACCTAATTTGCTTTTTTTTATAACATGATCTCCAATTTAGGGCGAGCAGCAATTTTTAGCATGGCAATGGATACAAACTCCGCAGGGTAGCATATTGAAACCGAAAATCACAACAATTGAGCCGAGAAAGCTCGTTGGCATGCACATGCAAATGACGCTTGCCGACGATCAAACGGCAGCACTTTGGCAGAGGTTTATGCGCAGAAGAGACGAGATCAACAACCGGGCAAACCAGCTCTATGTCTCCATGCAGATTTTCACCGAAGTGCCGGACTTGTCATTCAGTCCGGATACGCCATTTGAAAAATGGGCCGCTGTTGAAGTGACGACCTACCATGATATTCCAGCCGGTATGGCCTCGCACACATTACAGGGCGGGCAATACGCTGTGTTTATCCACCGCGGGCCGGCGGCAGCGTACCCGAAAACGGCACAGTTTATTTTCGGAGTCTGGCTGCCTTCTTCGGGCTATCAATTGGATGAACGCGAACATTTCGACCTGATGGAAGCGGATTATCGGCCGGACAATCCGAACGCCGAAGAAGAGATTTGGGTACCGATCAAGGTCATTTAGGCTGACCACAACTTCCTGTTCATTGCAGCTTCCCACCTTTTCACATTCAAATGACTTGACTACAAATCGCAGCAGCTTTATTTTAGCAACATTTTTATGTGCTGTGAACAGCCAGCTTACGCTTGCTGTCATTTTTCGGGACGATTTCAGAAAAAATCTTGTCGGTTTTCCAACAAAAAGCGCCGCAGATTGTATTTACTTGAAAACATGCCGGCATAAAAAGCTTGCCGGCTGTGCTGTTAATTGTCATATTCACTGATACGGGAGAGAAAAGTGAAAAAAGTGCTTAAAATTTTCGGAATTTTGCTTGGCATTGTGGTTGTGCTGATTGTGGCGGGTGTTGCCTTTGTCATGTTCAGCTTTCCCAACGCAGAACCTGCGCCAGACCTCACCATCGAGGCATCACCTGAATTGATTGCACATGGAGAGTACCTGACCAACAATGTTTCGCTCTGTTTCGTCTGCCATTCGGAGATCAATAGGGACCTGTTTGCCGAACCGATTGTGTCTGGCACGGAAGGGCAGGGAAGAGATTTCTTTGGTAACAATTCCAACTTTCCGGGCCGACTGTTCGCGCGCAACATCACGCCGGCCGGGATCGGCGAATGGAGCGATGGCGAGGTTTTCCGCGCGATTACGGCGGGCATCGCCAAAGATGGCGAACCGCTTTTCCCGATCATGCCCTATACCTCCTATCGCCATATGAGCAGCGATGATGTGAAAGCGATCATCGCCTATCTTCGCACCTTGCCGGCAAAGGAAGGCGAGTCGCGCAAATCCGAGCTCAACTTTCCGCTCAATCTGGTCGCCCGCATGATCCCGAAGCCCTATGAAGAACAGACCAAGCCGGCAGCAAGCGACTCCATCGCCTACGGCAAATATCTGACGAGAATTGCAGCATGCCACTCGTGCCACACGCAGCATGATAGCCAGGGCAATCCTGTACCGGGCAACGAATTTGCTGGCGGTGAGCCTTTCCCGGAAAAGGCTGGCATTATCCGTTCGGCCAACATCACGCCGGATCCGGAAACCGGTATCGGCAATTGGAGCAAAGACTATTTTATCGAACGCTTCAAAACCTACCAGAAGCCGGAAATGCAGGAAATCCCCATGCGCGAAGGCCTGAATCCTACCGTGATGCCCTGGTATGCCTTTTCTGGCATGACGGAGGATGATCTGGGCGCAATTTATGACTATCTGCGCACCGTTCCTGCGGTTTCGAAAAGGATTGAGAAGTTCACGCCTGCAGACGAAAAGTAAGCCGTTTCAACAGAAATGGATTTAAAAGCGGTGTTGCGACACAGATCGCGCACCGCTTTTTTTGCAAAATGAAAATTTGGCTTGAACCTTTTTGGCGCACTGTGCTTCTAATGAAGAAATATCTGCACACAATGCACTGGCGACAGCAAAATGATAGATCACACTAAATTCTGGCGCATTCCCAACTATCATGCGCTGACATTCCTGCATGCAACCTACTCAACCTATGCTTTCCCAAAACATTTACACGAAACCTATGTGATCGAAATGGTGCTGCAAGGCATGGATCGCTTTTTTTGCGATGGCAAAACCTATAACGCAGCCGCCGGCAGCATCGTGATCATCAATCCCTATGAAGTGCACACGGGCCAGTCTGTCGGCGCCCAGCCGCTGATTTACCGCAGCCTGTATCCATCGATTGCATTGATGCACGATTTGCTCGGGGAGCTGGAATTGACTACGGCCAAGATGCCGCTTTTTCATCGGCGCGTGCTGCGGGAGCCTGGTTTATTTCACAAGCTTTTGCAAGTACATCAGGCCTTTGAGTTCGGCGAAGATCAACTGGCGCGCGACACTTTGCTCTGCGAAGCATTTTCAGGACTGGTTCGCACCAGCGCCCCTTCCGGTACGCTCATATCAGGCAAGAATCCGCCACCTCGCCAAAGCATGCAGCGCGCGCAGGCATATTTGCACGAAAACCTCGCAGAAAAAATCACTCTGCACCAGTTGGCGCAAGTGGCGGAGATGAGTTCCTTCCACCTGCTTCGCACATTTTGCGATGCCTTTGGCATTTCGCCGCATGAATACCTCACCAACCTGCGCATCGAGCGCGCCAAAAGGATGATCGCTGAACGCAAATCTTTGGCGCAAGTCGCCTGCGAAACCGGATTTTGCGATCAAAGCCATTTTAGCAGGCACTTCAAACGCCTCGTCGGTATGACGCCCGGGCAATACGCGCAGGTATGACACCGACCGTAATGACGCTCATCTAATTGATGCATGTCCGCCCTTCTAATTTCTTCTTTTTTTTCTAGCACGATTTCAGTATGTTTGCACTTTCAAATTCATTGTTGCTTTAATGGAGAAGGTGCGCAAGCGTGAGCGATACGCAAATACAGCGTTTACAAAATGAAATCGAGCGTCTCAAGTCCGCTATTCAGGAGCTGACTGTTCTGAACGAGATCGCCATCGCTGCCAGCAGCACACTGGAAGTGAGCCAGGTACTGGACATCATTGTCGAAAAATCCATTCGGGCGGTTCAGGCGGAGCAGGGTGCGATTTTGTTGCTTACCGAGCAGGAAGAGGCGCCTCTCAAAACCCTGATCCGTCAGGAAGCGCTGATGACCGGCAAGTTTGCCAGCTACAAAGTCGGCGCCAACATCACTGGCTGGGTTTTAAAACACCAGCAGCCATTGAAAATCGACAACCTTTCCGAAGACACACGCTTCAACACCACAGAAGAAGAGCGCAGGCAGATTCAGTCGGCATTGTGCATCCCGATCCGGTTCCGCACAGAAATGCTTGGTATTTTAACGGTTACCAATAAAAAAACTTTCACCCCGTTCAACGACAGCGATTTGCGCCTGCTTTCCATTATTGCCGCACAGTCCGGACAGCTCATCCGCAATTCGCAGTTGCAGGAAGAAACCATCGCCAAAAAGCGCATGGAGCAGGAACTGGCAATGGCGCGAAATATTCAGCACGGCCTGCTGCCGACCGAATCGATCGATGCTGAATCGCTGGATATCGCCAGCTACTTCAACCCCGCCGATGAGGTGAGTGGCGATTATTACGATTATTTTCATCTCGGTAACGGACGATTCGGGATCGTCATGGCCGATGTTTCCGGGCACGGTACATCCTCCGCGCTGATGATGACCATGGTCAAGGGCATTTTGCACACGTTGGCATACGATTTTTCCAGCACCGACCAGTTGCTCGGCAAAATCAACATCATCCTGACGCAAATCATGCCGCCGAGCATGTTTGTCACCGTGATGTTTTTGGTATTCGATAGCCGGGAACGCAAACTCTACTACTCGAATGCCGGCCACAATCCGCTCATCCGCTGTGCAGCCAGCCAGCAAAAATGCGAACTCATCGAGCTGCGCGGCCCGGCTGTCGGTCTGACCAAGCTGGCTAAATACAGCGAAAAGGTGATCGATCTGCAAGCAGGCGATGTTTTTGTGTTATATACCGACGGCATAACAGAGGCTTTCAATCGCAACAACGAAATGTTCGAAGAAACGCGCCTGCTGGCAGCCGTCAGGGAGTGCGGAAGCGCCAGACAAGCCGGCGAGATGGTTACGCATATCGTGCAAAAGGTGCGGGATTTTACCGGCGACGCATCTCAAAGTGATGATATGGCTATTATTGCCATCAAAGTGCAGTGAGTTGAATGAAAGAGAACATTCTATCCAAAGCGGAAAAGCGCAGAGTACAATGCTCATCACGCCAATCGTAGTAGAAAAAAATGCTTGAAATCAAAATCCTGGACGATCACACCATTTATTTGAAGGGACGTTTTGATGCGGCTCAGGCTGAACACGCACGCACTGTGTTCGACAAGATCGGGCAATCGTGCCACATCGATTGTCAACGGCTCGAGTACATTTCCAGCGTTGGTTTGGGCATTTTGCTGAAAACGCAAAAGCGGCTGACAATGCAGGGCCATGCTCTCAAATTAACCAATCTCAACAAGCACATTTTCGACGTTTTTCGTTACGCTGGTTTTGATACTATTTTTGAGATTACCGAAGCCTGACCGTTACCTACCATTCTTTGCAAGTGATGTGAGTCGCATGCCGCACGCGCTCAAGTCATTTTTTGTTTGCAAATCCGACGTCCCCCTCCTAAAATCCCGTTATACAGACTACGATGCGATTGCTTTTGCACTGAAAATCCAATGCGCTGTGCTTCATGCGCGAATAAGGCAAATGAGATCATGCTCCCTGAAACGAAGCAAGAAGGCCTGCCAACGAAAGCTCCTTTTACAGGACGATCTGGAATTCTCCACCTGGCAGGCTATCGCTACTGGACGGCTTCCCTGTTTCCGGCCATCGCAGGTACAACGCTGCCGTTCTGGCTGCACCCACCCGATTTTTCTTTTAAATGGATCGAAGCCATTGCGTTTCTTGTCGCGACGATATTTTTGCATGCCGGGTTTTCGTTTCTGCAGGCAGGTTTCAGCCAGCCGGCAGCCACGCGATCAAAACAGTCGCTCCAATTCTATGGTGCGCTATGTCTTTTCCTGGCCTGTTTGCTGGGTCTGTATCTGAACAGCAATTTGACATTGCAGACTGGAGTTCCCGGTTACATATTTTTGCTATATGGCCTGGTCATGCTTTTCGTGGGGGCGCTCTATGTCATGCCCCCGTTCTCGTTCCGCCGCCGGCTCGGTGGCGAAATCGTCCTTGCTGAAAGCCTCGGCATGCTGCCGGTTCTTGGGGCATACCTTGTTCATGTCGGCGATCTTACGCGAACGGTCTATCTCGCCTCGCTGCCCCTGATTGTTGTGACTGGCTTGTGGATCTGGATTGATGAGCTGGCCAGCAAGGCTGATGATGAAGCGTGCGGGCGCAGGACGTTGGTGATTGATTTTGGCCTGCGTTTTTCCGGACGCTATGGCGTGCTTGCGCTTGTGATCTCATTTGTTGCGACGCTTCTGCTGGCTGTCCTGTCAGGATCGCTGTCACCGCTTGCGCTGTTGGCACTGCTCACCATTGGGCATTTATGGAAAATTGCCAAGGTTTGCTGGAGCGAATACGATTCCCGAGAACGCATGTTGGAAGTGTGCAGAAGCACTATCGGCTTGCATTTTTTGACCGGTAGCATTATTGCCGTGTCATCATTATTAGCAGCAAAAATATAACGATTTTAATTCGGCAAATCATCGGTTAGCCATTTTGCTCAGGAAAGCCGTTGAAATGGCTTTGTAACATTCGTTCACTCTCATTAACACCACGATTAATCGTGGTGTTAATGAGAAACCGTGCACCCCTTGAACCGCTTCAGCGGTTTGCGAAGCAAGTTGGATAACCGAACGGCAATCGACTTCACATAGTGCTTTTGCTGCAATACTCCTGGTTTGCCAGTAGCTTAGCGCCAGGAGCAGAGTTCAGTTTCATATTTCCCCAAGGCGCATGAGGTGCTGCTCATGCATTTTTTATAAATGATAAAAAAACAATCGAACCCAACCAACTTTTCGCAAACACGATTGTAGTTATGACAAATCAAAGCGATCTCGTACTCATCAAACGCTGTCTCGATGGCGAAGTCAATGCCTTTGCCGGCTTGATTGACCGCTACCAGAAGCCGGTGTATAACGCGGCATTTCGGATGCTCAGCGATGCCCGAAATGCCGAAGATGTGACGCAGACGGTTTTTATAAAAGCGTTTGAAAATCTTGATCGCTACGACGCGAACTACAAATTTTTTAGTTGGGTGTACAAAATGACGATCAACGAATCCATCAATTTTCTCAAGCGGGAAAACCGCTTTGCCGGCCTGGATTTAAACACGCTCAGCAATCAAAATGCTTCGGAAGATGCGTTCCATCAGTTTGAAACAAAGGAACAAATCGACCTGGCGCTGCTGGTGCTGGAGCCAAGTCATCGTGCGATTGTGGTGCTCAAACATTTTCACGGGCTTTCGTACAAAGAGATCGGCTATATCATGGATTTGCCGGAAAAAACCATCAAATCCCGGCTTTACGAATCCCGGCAGCAGATGCGCAAGGTCTTTTTTAAACAGGGATATGTACAATAATGAGTGAGGCAAAATATCTCGAGTTGATTCAGCGCGAGCTTGATGGGCTCAATTCGCCGCAGCAAAGTGCTGATTTGCACGCCTTGATGGAGAAAAATGCTGCACTTCACAAATCGTATGAAGAGCTGCGAACCGTTGTTGACGCACTCGAGCAGGCAGAGATGCACGAGCCGCCGGCGCATCTCAAAGCCACAATCATGAACGCCCTGCCTCGGGCAAAACAGCAGCCTGAACAGACAAAAGCATCCCGCTCATGGCTTGCCGGATTGCTGCCACGCCAGCCGCGCTTTCAGATCAGCTTTGCTTTTGCCGGTGGTCTGGCGCTCGGGCTTTTGCTTTTTGCGCTATTCACCGGCAGCGAACTCGGCCAAAATCAACCCGACGCATCGCAACTCTTCGGAACGCTGGCCAGCTCCGAACAAAGCAGTCAGCCCGTCGCGGTCGATCTCGGCAGCACAAAAGGCACGCTTGTCGTACAAAAATCACAAAAAGGCATGACCATCGTGCTTGATTTTGTCGCAGACGAGGCTGTTGACTTTGTGCTGGAATTCGATCCGGAAAGGCTAAAATTTGAAGCTATTTTGAACGATGGCGCGGCTCCAGAAAGCATTCAGGTTGTCGCTGGCAATATGACATTCCGCCCACAAAACGGCGTCAAAAGTCGGATTTCATTTGTCACTTTAAATGAGTCACCTTCGCCACAGCTCCGCTTTAAAATCGTTGAAAATGGCAATATTCGCTACGAGACCAGCCTGCCGAAAACACCTTAAGCTTTCTTTGACAGTGCATTGGAAATATTTGTGAGTACATCTACCCCGCTTATTCAAATCAAACGATTGGCCGCGCCCGATCACAATCTGGCGGCTGAGCTGGTAGACGACTTCAGTTCCGCTGCCCAACCGCCTGATCACATGCAGCGATTCCTGCAAAATCCCGACAATTATCTGCTCACGGCAACTATCAATGGTGCGACCGCCGGTTTTCTGCTTGCCCATGCCCTCGACCGCCTGAAAGAAGATGCGCAAAAAATGTTTATTTACGAGATTGAAGTGGCGAAACAATACCGCCGTAAAGGCATTGGCCGGGCATTGATTCGCCACATCGTTGCGCTCGCCCGTCAGCGCAAAATGCTGAGCGCGTTTGTGCTAACCAATCGCGCCAACAACGCCGCGGTCGAATTGTATCGTGCAACCGGCGCCACTGTACCCAATGACGACGACGTGCTTTTTGAATATCGACTTTAGGAAGGGAACTCTTCACAGCCATGACCGTTGCGATTTTACTCGGTTTGCTGCCGGTGCTGTGCTTCCTGGCAGCGCTTTACTTGCTCGATAGCTTCAAGCTGGTACGGCTGCGCCACATTTTTTTGTCGATAGCGATTGGCTTTACCTCGGCTTTTGTCAGTTTGGCCATCAACAGCTTTTTGCTGTCCACGCTGGCAATCGAGCTCAAAATATACTCGCGCTATCTCGCTCCTGTGATCGAAGAAACGCTCAAAGCTGGCTACATCGTCTACCTGATTCGCACCAACAAAACCGGGTTTGCGGTCGATAGCGCCTTGCATGGTTTTGCGGTCGGTGCTGGTTTTGCACTGATCGAGAATATCTATTATTTGGCTGCGCTGAACGACACAGTAATGATGGTGTGGATCGTGCGTGGTTTCGGCACGGCGGTGATGCACGGCGGCGTCACCGCACTTTTCGCGATCATCGCAAAGAGCTTTTTCGAACCAGAAAAAAACCATCCTGTCCGGCCATTTGTACTCGCAGCACTGGCGGCTTATGCGCTGCACAGCTTTTTCAATCATTTCGTGTTGCCGCCCCTGCAAACAACGTTGCTTGTCGTCGCGGCTCTGCCGATTGTGATATTTTTAGTTTTCCAGCGCAGCGAGCAGGCTACGCGTGACTGGTTGGGCGTCGGTCTGGATACCGATCAGGAATTGCTGGAGTTGATCGAATCGGGGCAGTTTTCCGATTCACGGGTGGGGCAATATCTGTATGCGCTCAAAGCGCGTTTCCGGGGTGAGTTGGTGGCGGACATGCTGTGTCTGCTGCGCTTGCAGGTCGAGCTGGCGATTCGCGCCAAAGGTGTGCTGATGATGCGCGAAAGCGGCTTTCCGATCAAGCCCGACCCGAGCATTGCGGCGAAATTGGCGGAAATCGAGTATTTGCAAAAAAGCATCGGCACCACCGGCATGCTGGCCATCGCGCCATTCCTGCACACCGACAGCAAGGATGTCTGGCAGCTCAGTTTGCTGGCGGAAAGCTGAGCAGGCTTTTGCTAAAATCTTTGCCGCGAATCAGCGCGAATGCACACGAATTCAAATAAAATCAGTGGAAATCTGTGTTCATCCGTGGCTTAGAATCGAGCAAAATGCAAACTTCACTTTTGCCCCAAGCGCTTCTTCACATGCGGCACCAATCCGCCGCTGTGCATGATTTCCTGCATCACGACTGGCAGAGGCTGGCCTTTGTAGCTTTTGCCGTTTAATACCACCTCGCCTTTTTGCAAATCGACTTGCAGCTCAGCCCCATCTTCAACTTTTTGATAGAACTCTTGTTCCTGCAAAATCAAAAACGGGATGGCTTCGTTGACGAGATTGCGCTTATGGATAAAAGCGTAGCTTTTGGCGATGACAGCCTGCACACCGGCGCCTTTCAGCGCCCAAGCGGCATGTTCGCGGCTCGAGCCGGAGCCCCAGCCTTCGCCGGCAACGATAATGTTTTCGCCGTTTTTGACCCGTCCGACAAACTCCGGCCGCACATGGTAGAACGCTTTCTCACCGATCTCCTTCAAATCCGACAAATGGCAAAATTCACCCGGAATGATCGCGTCGGTGTCGATGTGATCGCCGAAGAGTTGTGCACGACCGCTGATTGCTGATCCGTGGCTGCCATTGCTGCCTGCTGCCGCTGCCACCGCCGCTGCAGACTGTGGTTTCGGCTCGCTGTGCACCACTGCCGACAAACCAGTTTGCTGGCCAACGATCTTTTGCCATTTTTCACGATCCACCTGTTCCAAAAAAGGCCGCGGATCGCGCACCTGCATGTCGAGTGCGCTGGCGGCCACGGTTGCGGCACTGGCCAGCCAGGCCAGGCTGCCCTTGCCCATGCGGTTGGGGAAATTGCGGTTTTGCGACGACAGCCACACTTCGCCCGGCCTGGCGCGGTCGCTGGCGATGCCGAGACACATGCTGCAGCCCGGCTCACCAATGCGAAATCCGGCCTGTTCGTAAAAGCGCCACAGATCGGCCTCGCGCAGATTTTTTTCGACCTCGCGGCTGCCCGGGATCACGATGCGATTCTCGGATGGAATGGCTTTGCCGCCATTTTTGAGCGCAGCTTCGAGTACTAACGCGCCCAGCGCAAGCTCTTCCTGTGTGGTGGTGCAGGCACCGACAAAACAGCCATCGAGCTTTTGCCCGGCAGCCTGATCGACAGTAAAAACATTGTCCGGCGAAAACGGCTTGGCCACCAGCGGCACCAGTCTCGATAAATCGATATTGAAAGTCTCTGTGTAGTGCGCATCTTCGTCAGCACGGAACCAGAAGCCGCCATCGCGAAACTCTGCATTGCGCCGCCTGGAGACTGCCTGCGCCACTTGCTCATCGGCAGGGAAAATACCGTTCAGTCCGCCAAATTCCGCTGTCATGTTGGCGATAGTGAAACGAAAATCGGTGCTAAAGTCGCTGAGATGGTCGGCGGTATATTCAACCGTGCGCTCCATCGCGACGGTGTTACGACCGAGATCGCCCAGCGTTTTGAGGATGACATCCTTGCCGGTCAGGCCAAATGGCAGGCGGCCGGCATAGTGCACGCGGATCGCTTCCGGCACTTGGATCCACGAGCGCCCGGTGACCATTGCCACGGTGATGTCCGCACCGCCGAGTCCGATGGCGAGCGCCGCCATACCGCCGTGCGAGCTGGTGTGGCTGTCCGCGCCAAGCACGATTTCGCCGGGGCGGATAAATTGCCGGAAAAACTCGGTGTGCATGATGGTCTCATTGGCATCATAAAAATAATCGAGCTTCGCTTCTTTGGCGAAATTGCGCGACAATTGCACCAGTTTTTGCGTGCGGCTGTCATTGGTCAAAGTTTGGCTGTCAACGGTGTGGTCGAGGGCGAGATAAAAGCGTTTTTTGTTGAACAGCGGCGGGCGTCCGAGCGCATCGTAGGTCATGTTCATACCGTTCCAGGCCAGCTCGCTGGCGATGGTCCAATCGACGGAAATCGTGATGATATCACCGGGACGCACAAAGGGCTTGTGCCAACCGAGGGCATGCTGCAATAGAATTTTTTCGGTCAGGGTCATTGCGGACATATTTTCATCCTCAAAAGGCAGGTTTGGCTGGTGAATGCAGGAGAGCTGATGTGTGAGGCGAGATGCGAGGCTGTCACTGCTATCGGACTCAGATTCTCACAAAACTTCATTCGCAAGATGCTGCACCATTAAACGAAAAGTTTCTTTATCCGAATTTGGATATGCCATCTCATTAAATTGGAGGTGTAGTCGTATATTGTTGTTCAAATCCATCATTGTAACCCGTGAAAGCTCACTAAGCCCCTTAATTTTTTCAAAAAACTCTTCATCGTTCTCAGTACCTTTGATATCGAGTTTGGCCGCAATTTTAGCGTAAAAATCTAACACCTGATCAAGAGTTTTCACATAAAATTTTACTGGTTCCCACCTTTTAACATCGAATTCTTTCTTTATATGATCAGGATTTGCCATTAAATAGTTGCTAAAGCTAATTTCCCCATTTTTAGACAAATGATGCAAAGCCTTAGTTTGCCAATTTCCAAAATTCGCATCAAGCTCCTTTTTAATAGCTCGTTTGTGATCAGGTTCGATTTTATATGTATAAACATATTCCTTGCAATTTTTAGAATATTTAGGTTGAGCTAAAAACCAAGCCTTATGCCTTACTGCACGTAAATTATATTTATTCTGATCCCGGTAGAACAAACATGGTCTTTTTGAAAGAACTCCAAAATTTTCGCTGCTCATAAAATCCTGATTGTATAATGTCGATTCAATATCAGCATTGTCAAGGTCATCAGCAAAATTTCGAATGTTAATCCCGCAAGCAACATGAAGAAAGCCGGCTTTCTCATCATTTTCTTTCACTGCATACCACAGACCAATTTTTTCATCACTGGTATAATCAAGCAATCTGGTTTTGAATTCATAATGCTGCATGAACGCGAGAAACTGCCAATTCAAGTCTGACTTAAATGGATTTGCTCCGTGAAAAATACTTCTAAACACCTGTTCTGTGTAATCGATTTCTTGGTCTTTTGTGTATTCAATCGGACCTCTATCGAAGGTGCATAAATTTGAGGTTTTATATTTTTCTGATTCTCCACGGAATAATAAAAAGGGAGCCTCTGTCCAATTTTCTGGAAACACTTCTAAATCATCAACAACTTGTTGATAAAATTGGCGAAATGTCGGGCCTTCGATATTTTTTAGCCAATTTTGAATAGCAGACACATTTTCCCCATTAATTTAATGAGATCAGACCACAGGATAGCCGGTTACCTTCAGCACGGCATCGGCCACGGTGCGGCGCAGGGCAATGCTGTTAACCGGCTGCGACTGGATTTTTGCCAACGCCGCCAACTGTTTGTGCAGCGCCTCGCCTTGCGCAAACAGGCTCAGGGCTTCACGCGCGGAGGCTGTGCATTTCTCAACCGCGCCGGCAGCATAGGCTTGCGCCAGGGCTTGGAACAGCTCACTGTCTTTGCCAGCCGCATGCAACTTGGCGGTGCGCAAGATGGCTGATTCGGCAGCAAAAATCGCCATCATCATATCCGCGATACGTGCCAGCAATTCCTGCTCATTTTCGAGCGCTTTGTCATATTTTTTGGCAGCCTGGCCCAGTATCGCGATTGCGGTTTTTTTGAGCGCGTTCAGTGTCTGCAATTCCTGCTGCAGCACCGGCAACTGCACTTCAACCTGCGCGCCTGCCTGAGCAAACAGCGCCAGCTCGCCACGCAGCGCACGTTTCAACAGCATGCCGGGCATGATTAGCCGGTTGATTTCATTGGTTCCTTCGTAAATACGGTTGATGCGGGCATCGCGGTAGGCGCGCTCGATTTCGTAATCCGCCGAGTAGCCGTAGCCACCATGAATCTGCACGCCTTCATCAACAGCAAAATCGATCAGTTCACTGCCGAGCACCTTGATAAACGAGCATTCGATGGCGTATTCTTCGATGCTTTTGAGCTGGGTGTCGAGGCTCTTGTCATCGCCGATCATGTCGTCGATCATGCCGATTGTGCGGTACGTTGCCGACTCGGCTGCGTAGGTGCGGATCGCCATCTCCGCCAGCTTTTCGCGAATCAAACCGAACGATGCAATCGGCACGCCGAACTGTTTGCGTTCCTGGGCGTAGGCCGCGCTCATTGCAATGATGCGCTTGACTGCGCCGACACAGCTCGCGCCCAACTTAAAACGGCCTGAGTTGAGAATATTGAAGGCGATTTTAGCGCCCTGGCCGATTTCACCGAGCAGGTTTTCTACCGGAATTTTAACATTTTCAAACATCACCTGGCGGGTGGAAGATGATTTGATGCCCATCTTTTTCTCTTCCGCACCCAGCGACAAGCCCGGCCGGTCGTGCTCAACCAGAAAGGCAGAAAATTTCTTGCGGTCGCCATCGACTTTGGCGAACACGGTGAACAGCTTGGCAAAACCCGCATTGGAAATCCACATTTTCGAGCCGTTCAGAATGTAATGCTTGCCATCGTCGGACAGCACCGCTGTGGTGCGGCCGCCGAGCGCATCCGAGCCCGCCTCGGGTTCGGTGAGGGCGTAGGCGCCGACCCACTCGCCGCTGCCAAGTTTGGACAGGTATTTTTGCTTTTGCTCGTGGGTGCCAAAATAGACCAGTGGCAGGGTGCCGATGGTGGAGTGGGCGGAAATAGTGGTGTTGAAACCGCTGCTACCGGCTGAATATTCGGCAACAATGGTCGCAGCGGTCTTGGAGAGTTGTGCGCCGCCATATTCTTCCGGAATTTCAATTGCCAGCAGACCGAGTTCGCCGGCTTTTTGCATCAACTGCTCGCTCAGCCCCGGCTCCAGCACGTTCAGCCGATCCAACACCGGGCGCACTTCATGCTCAACATATTCTTCGGTGGTTTGCGCGATCATACGCAATTCATCATCAAAGTCTTCGGGGATAAAAACATCGGCGGGGGCAGCCTGTTTCAACAGGTACTCACCTCCACGGCAGGCCTGATTTTTGGTTTTCATACTCTTTCCCCTCTCATTTTCACCAAAAATTTTCTATGCACAAATCAGCCACAATTTAATGCTAACGCACAAGAAAATTGTCTCATCGAACTTTATGGATCCGGCGTCTATGATAAACGCCTTCTATTTCTTCATCAAAAACGAACAAATCACTGCGGATTGTACACCACCGCCAGCGCAACCTTGCCGACTTTCTCCAGGCTCTCCGGGCTGCATTTGTCAGGCGTGTCTTCAATGGTGTGGTGGAAATCGTAATCCAAATCGATCAGATTGATACAGGGAATGCCGGCTTTCAGCAATGGCAAATGGTCATCGGTAATCGGCCCCATCTGCTCGCCGACGAACTCGCTGATGCCCAGTCGCGAGGCATATCCCCAGACAAAGTCCACGACTCCGGGAGCATAATGCATCGAATAGCCTTCTTTCATCAGCTTCAAATCCTTGTCACCGATCATGTCCAGCAGCAGGCCGATTTGTGGTGTATAACGCGGATCTTTCTTATTGGCAAAATACTGCGCGCCAACAGCCCAGGTTTCGTCGCGGCCATGAATACCAAAATCCTCGCCATCAAACAGGACAATGTCGACGCCGACTGGGGGGGGCTCATTTTTCAGAATGCGCGCGATCTCCAGCAGCACTGCCACCCCCGAAGCACCGTCATTGGCACCGGGAACCGGCTTGCGCTGATTGGCTGTGTCGGGATCAGAGTCGGCCCAGGGCCGGCAATCCCAGTGCGCTGCCAGCAAAACGCGCTGCCCTTTGTCGGTGCCAAAGCTGGCGATCAGGTTGGTCAACTTCACCTTTTCGCCGGTCTTTTCAATGGTATGCTCAAAACTTTGTTGCACGACCGATTGCGCGTATTGCGCCAACGAGGAATCGAGATAGGCCAGGCAAGCTGCGTGCGCTTCGCTGCCCGGCACGCGCGCACCGAAGTCAACCTGGTTGGTGAGATGCGCGAAGGCATTTTGCTTGTCGAATGCCGGCACATGCAACGGGGATACCGGTTTTTTGCTTTCACAGGCGTGCATCAGAACGCAAACCATTGGAGCAAGGAAAAAGACAAGCCGTTTTGAAGTGGAAGAAGGCGTCGCTTTGTTAAACATAGATTCAAAAAATCATTCGATTTGGTTGTGGATTTTGGCTGAATTTAACCGGGGAAAACGCTGCAATGTAGAACAAACGGCAGAGAATGTCAAACATAAAAGCGCTGCGTGAGTCGGACCACGTAATGCTCTATTGACCGCGGATGCTGATATTCACATCGATACCGAACTCTTTGATCGACACATCGCCGGCGAGTGTGGATTTGGTTTTGCCGATTTGGAAGTGTGTGCCGCCCCGTACACGGTTGGAAAAACTGTACGTTACACGCGGTTCGAAGGTCCAGCTCGAACGCTCGCTTGAGACCACATACTCGTTGCTTTCGCCACGAATGCTTTCGTTTATGGTGCTGTTCATGTTGAACGTCACCGAAAAGTCGATGGTGTTGTTGAGCGGATTTTTGAAGAACGGTATTTTCAAACCACCGCGCTTGCTGTAGTTGGTGGAGAAGGAGATGTTCTGCTGAGTGGAACGCTGGCCGCCAACCTGACGCAATTCAAGAAAATCGTCGATAAAAATCGGGTTGAAGGTATTGTTAAAGCCACGGGTACGGTCAATCTGGAAATTGGTCTGCATACCATTATGCCATGAGATGCTTACTTTCAACAATGGCCTGAAGCTGATTGAAAAATCTTCTTTGGTGGTTTGATCGCGATCGCTTTTCCACACAATCGAGCGCTTGCCGGTGAAATTATGACTGGCGGTAATGCTTTTGGCAAACACGGAAAACAGTTTCAACTTTTCCAGGCCGGAGATGCTCAGCGTCCACTCCGGAAACGGCAGATTAAAATCGCCAAGCTTGAGCCAGGAGTCTGAATAGTTGCCTGTCACCTGGGTTGTTGCGTTGCGCTGTTCGTCATGAGTAAAGCGCAGTGTGAGATCGAAATTGCGCGAAAGCTGCAAGCCGGTGCTGGCGCCAAACGACTCGGTAATGTTTTCGGTGAAAGTGTTGGTCGCAACATCCGCCACCGTGCCAAGACCGGGATCGCTGGTAAAACCGAGCATGTATTCAAAAGTCGGGTCCCCTTCTTCCAAACCGATATTCGAGATGTTCTTGCGGCGTGAGGCGGTAAGACTGATGTCACGAAAATTGCTCAGCGCTTTGCCGATGAATTTGATCGCATCAAGCGGATTGATGCTCCGGCCTTTAGGTTTCTCTTCGCTGGCTTCCGTATCTTCTTCTGCCTTGTCTTTTTCCGCGTCATCCTTGTTTTGCTCTTCACCCTGACGCTGGCCCGGCGGCGTACGGCGGCGCCCCGGCGGTGTGCGGCGACGCGTAGTCGCCCCCTGCGATGGTGTAGATTTGAAAAGCTGGGAAAATTTCAGGGTCATATTGGCGCTGAGGTTGGTGCTGGTGCCGGCACTGCGCCCGGTGCGCTGATTGGTGATATTGTTGGTGTAGCGATAATTGCTGCTGTAGGACACTTTGTTGTTGAGCCAGTTAAAAAATTGCGGGGAATAATCAGCGTTGAGATTTTGGCCCTTGCTCAAATCAACAATATCACCATTAAAAAGTCCCATCCAGCCACTTTCACGGGCATCACCGCGCCAATTGCGCGCAAACGAGCCGGACAGATTCTCAAAAATTTTGACATTGGTGGAGTAACTGCGCGTTAAATCGTAAGTGTACACGTTGGTGGCCGCACCAAGCCGGGTCAGCGAATTGGTTTTGGAAAGATTGCCAGCGACTTTGCCGTTAAAATTGCGAGGCAGGTAGTAGAGCTTGGTCTCTCCAACGCTCTTCAACAATGGTAAACCAGACAAAAACTTAAACGGCTGCACGAATGTTTTTTGTCCGAATTGCAGAGAATAGTCAAAATTGCCTGCCCAGGCACTGCGCGCGGAACTCTCGACTGTCGGGCTGGTCTGCTCAGCGACAGTCTGACTGACACTCGCGCGCACATTGTCCAGTGTGTGCTTGACAAAAAAGTTTTTGGAGCGGGTGGTTTTGTTAAACGACAGACCAAAGCCCTTCTGCACATTGGTTGAACGGCTGGCATCCACTTCATCCTGAGGCGTGTTGTCCGTAATCAAAATATCTTTGCCGGGAGCATACTTGGGCGTGGATTGCGATTCGGAATAATTGAGCGTGAGCGGCAGGGAAATGCCCCAGCTTTTCGGCAAAAGCTTATCCAGCTTCACGTTGCCGTTTAAGGATGTGGCAGTGCGGTTATCGCCTGTACCGAAGCGCGTGCCGACGTTGTGAAAATCAGCATCCTGGCGGTTGACCTCGGCGTTGACACTAATAAAGTCCGAGAGCCCCAAATCCATGCGCGCGCGCATCGCGATGCCTTTTTCTTTCTCGACATCGGACAAGCGCAACTCGTTAAGCCAAACTTCACCGGTGAAAGGTATGCTGCTCAATTTGCCGAGATTCTCAACGCCGGCATACAGCACCCGCACATTGGTCAGCGACGGTTCACCTTTGATGCGATACCATTTGGTCGGCCCGATTTGTTGCTCAAAATACTGCAAAGAATCGAGTCTTGTCAGATAATTAAGATAGGCCTCGCTGAACTTGAGATTGGTCAGTTCCGAGAGTGGGATATCCATTTCATTGCGCGGATTCCATGCGCCAGTGGTGGTGCCATCGCCAGAGAAGACCAGCTCGCGAAATTCGTAATAGTTCTGTTCGTTGGTGCCAAAGCGGATAAAAAAGACAATATCGCTGTTCATGGTGTCGGCTTCTACTGGCTCACTGCCGACAGTTGGCAACATGTGCTGGCCGGTAAAATCGTTCGCATAAACGAACATGCGCATACGGGCATAGTGAATGTAATTTTGCGCTTCAAAAAACGATTTCTGCGCCATCACCAGCGTATCCGGTACCAGATTGTTTACTTTGAGCACCAATGACTGCTCACGCGCCTGCACCTGGGTAATCCGATCGCGCACGCCTTGCACGCCCGGTGGCTGGATATATTCAGGATTTTCGTGAGTATTGATGACCGCCACGGCAAGCTGCTCATCTTCGCGATTAAGCTCACGCCATTCATTGCCCACCAGATTGATTTCTGCAATCGAAATTTGAGTCTCCGCATCCGCGCCATTGACCCACAAGCGGATGTATTCTGTCAGACCAAGGTCGGGCGAACCGACGACTTTGCGCGGTTCGTTGAGCGGGATGCGATACAAGCGCCAGCCTGCTGGATTGCCCTGACCTCCAGCGATAAGTGTCGTGTCCGGGCTAAACTTGTTCAAATCAAAAGAATATTCGAAATAATTGTTGGCCAGATCTGTGGTGCCGTTGCCATTTAAATCTTCAGTATCTGGCTCACGCGTGCCGTCATTTGCATTTGCTTCGGTACCGTTAATATGGTCGTAGTCATTGGACTGCGTTTGATAAAACCAGTTATCGTTACTGAAAGGTTCGAACGATTCCTTGGTGCCATTGTTGTTGATGTCCCAAAAGTCTCCGTTTGCTGCTGTCGCACGCGGATCGCCATCACCCATGCCGTCGAGACCGACATCTTCATCGTCGTCGAGCCGACCTTCCCGGATACCGCCGCGCAACTTGTCTTCGGTGTCGAATTTTTTATTGGGGATGACATCTTCTGAAATCTGTCCCAAATTGATGTGTAGCACGCCCACATCACCCCGAACCATGATTTCCAAAAACTTGCTTTCGGTCTGATCGAAAAAGCCTGGCGAGAGCGCCCGCATCACGCCGGCCCAGGATTCCTGCGGTGCAAAAGCGCCGTCGCTTTTCGGCGTAAATTGCATAGTCAGTACGTCCTGAGTAAAACCGGTTTGCGAATTGACTTCCTGATTCGGGTAAATGTCGCGCTTGTCGACGCCGGAAAACGGGTTAAACCAAACCAAGCTGCCCATTTTTTCGACGCTGCGCTGATACTCGGCATCGATGTTTCCCGGAATATACTCCACCGGTGCGGAAGCCAGCGTGTATGCCCGCCGATGCACACCCAGTGGCGTTGTGCGTTTTGCGCCTTCAAAGTCGTCGATATAGGCGACACCATTGTTGTCGTTGGTATCTTGACTGTTTAAGGTATTGGGATTCGGCAAAACCTGGGCAATTTCACCTTCAAAGTTCAGGCGCGATGGCTGGGTGGCATCAATGATCGGCAGAGCATCCAGGGCTGTGGTCAGGAAATTCGGCTCAAATTTCAGCGAGGTGTTCAAATCCCAAACCAGGTTACGCATCGGGCCGGAGCCAACGCGTACTTTTTGATCGAGCGTGCGCTCGTTGAGGTATAGCAGCGTACCGCCGAGGAACGAATCGCGGCCGAAACGGTACTCGGCGCGCGTCCCCAATATGGTCTTCTTCTGCAACTGGAAAAGCTGGTTGCGTTCGTATGTGATATCGACTTGCGCATTCGGCAGCGAGGCACGGCTATCGAGCACGTTGAGCGTACCCGACCAATAATCGATGGTGTAACCTTGCCCGCGAACCAGCGGCTCGCCATTCAAAATGACCTCTTCCGAATCTTCGATGACATTGAAGCCGAGATTGTAATTTGTGCTGGCGCTGGTCGAAGTGAACTCAAAATAGAAATTGCTGTTCTGGGTAATCCAGCGCTGACTGGTGGTATCATAAATGGCGGGCTCGAAATCGTCCTGATCCAACAAAGATGGCTCGGCAGTTCCACCGATGATCACATCTTCGCGCGGATCGAATGGTCGCAGGTAGGGCAAAATCAGTTCGCCGCGCGCCCAGTTGATGACGTTCGGATCGTCGTCGAGCTTTCCGTCGGGTTGCAGGTTCCCCGAAACATCGCGCGTATCGAGTCCAAAAATCTTTAAAAATGAATCCGCTCCCTGGCTTTCATCATCTGTGCCTGCGCCTTGCGCCTTTTTAAAGATTTTGATCTCAAAGCCTTCTTTGTCAATGTTGCGCGAGCCGAGGTAGTAGACGTTTTTCCATTCCAGATTCCAGGTATTTTTGTAACTCGGCTGCGGACTTTGCGCTTTGATAATTTTCAAAAAGATCGGCAGGTTGCTGGTAAAATCGTAATCGATGTCCCCTACCTTGCGCAGCGATGAATCTTCATACGCCACCGCCAGCACTTCGTCTTCGTTGAGCGGCTGATTCATCACTATGTAACCGAGATTGTTCTCGATGAAGTAATCCCGATCCGGCTCCAGGCGAATAAAATGCCCGCGATAATACTCCTTTTCGGTGCGGCTGGTATCAGCCTGGTTGGCCGGGTTCGGTAATGCGAAGCCCTGGATGGCCTCAGGCTTTTCCTGATAGCCTGGCAGCGATTTGTAAATTTCGATACGCCGGATGGCAATCGCAGGGTTGTAGATGTGTTGCCACTTGAAAGCGTACTGGCGATACTGGTCGCGATGTTCGTCGCTGAGGAAAAAGTAGGTGTAGCGACGAAATTCATAATCGCGAATCTGGCGCTGGTTGCCGGTAGCGCCGCCGCCAGCCGTCAGCTTCTGGCTTTCGCCTTTTTCCTGACTGGCGATGGTGGTCAAATGCAAATCACCGAGCTGCATGTCCATTTTAACGCCGAAAAGGCCCGTGCTTTTGCCGCTGAAGGTCACGAAACGGGTTGCCGGCAACGACAGCGAGATATTGCCCGCCTCGATGCTTTGAATAACTTCGTCTTCGAAGCCTTTATAATTGAGCTTAATATTGTTTTCAAAGTCAAGGGTACGCTCTGAATCCTGGTCGACATTGACAGTGACTTTCTCGCCAATTTTACCGGTGACGGTGAAGCGCTGGGTCTGATTCATTTTAAAATTGGTATTCGAACCCTGCGCGATCGAAGTCTTCACTTCGCTGCGATTTTCATTTCGAAAACCGCCGTCGATACGAATTTCGCCCTGCACGTTCAAACCGACCCGGTCGCCACCGAAGATTTTTTGAAACGCGCGACTTTTGATCTCCACCGGGATTTCAATATTGAGCCCACCACTGCCGCTGCGCCTCGTTTTTGCGGCAAATAGACTTTGCAGCGTTGCCTCCCGCCACATTTTGTGGCGATTGTGCTCAACACTCAATGCCATGTATTCGGAAAGTGGAATCGTGCGCGACTGGCGCACCAGACTGCCGTTCACAGATTCATTCGCAATGACATAGGTGGAGGTTGAATCGAGCGCTACTTTGCGCATCCAGCCGCTTGGCCGGCTCAGCAATGTGCCGGAAAAACCGGACAGAGACATGCCCTGCCAGCGATCTTCCGGAAACAGTTCAGCACGCCGGTCAATGCCCAACTGAATCCGCAAGCCCGGGCCTTCCTGTACGCCAAGAGCTGGCTCCTGCGCAAAAATCTGCTGACCCGAAAAGAGCAGGCTGCAGAAAAAAGACGAAAAAATAACTGGAAATTTGCGGGACAAACGTACTCCGCAGATTTGTGGGATGCTGAAGCTCATTATCCTGTTGGTGACAGTCGTTTTATTCGAATTTACAGAACAAGGCAAGCGGAAAAGACTGAACATCCGCCAGTCATGAATTCATTGCCATCGCGAAGCCGCAAACGCCCTGAGTTCTGCAAAATTCATTTCAATTGCTTTAACTACCGTAACAATCTGCCGATATTGAGCTCCAATTTTGAAAAGAAGTCGTTTTGAAGAAGGGAAAACTTAACCAAATCGCCCTGAAAAGGCAAGCGAAATTTGTGCGATCCTGTTTTGATCACATCGCGAATGTAAGCTTCATATTGCGAACATGCTTGCTGCGCTGGCGGCGCTATAGTACAAACTCACACCGGCTGCGCAAGTTCCCAACCTGGCAGCATGAATGATTTGTTCAAAAGATAAAGGCATGCGCAGGTGTTTGAGTAAAAGAAAATGCGTGCAACATTGAAGATGGGACATCACAGGCAGCGTTGTCGCCTGATCGCTTTAAAGAGTGATCAGCACTGACACATCTCGCTTAATCTTGCACCCGACATTGTTCTCTGCAGCCGAACGGCAGCATGTGATGCCTGCCGAGTCAAAAGCACGCTTCCGGACGGCACCAGTAAGGGTACTCCGTCTCAAAGCATTTTGAAATCAACGGTTGGTTCAACATCTTTTGATTGAACCAATCATTCGCAAAGGAGCCAAAATGGAATGGATTGCTGATCCCCAGGCATGGATCGCACTCGCAACGCTCACAGCTTTGGAAATCGTGCTCGGTATCGACAACATCATTTTTATTGCCATCCTGGCCAGCAAGCTGCCAAAAGAGCAGCAGCCACGCGCACGCACTCTGGGCCTTGGCCTGGCCATGCTGACGCGCATTGCGCTGCTGTTTTCGCTGACGCTGATCATGCGGCTGACCAATCCGTTTTTTACGATTCTCGGTGCCGCCATTTCCGGTCGCGATCTGATCTTGATCATCGGCGGGTTATTTCTCTTGAGCAAAAGCACACTCGAAATTCACGATAAACTGGAGGGCGAGGAACACCACTGCGGCGGCAAGGCTGCAGTCTCATTCGTCGGCGTGCTGGTGCAAGTCGCGCTGCTCGATATCGTTTTTTCACTGGATTCGGTGATCACGGCCATCGGTCTGGTGCAACACATCGAGATCATGATAATCGCCATTGTCATCGCCGTGATTTTCATGATGATCTTCGTCAATTCCATCAGCACTTTTGTCGAGCGCCATCCGACCATCAAAATCCTGGCACTCAGTTTTCTGCTGTTAATCGGCTTTACCCTTATCGGCGAGGGATTCGATCTGCACATCCCGAAAGGCTATGTCTACTTCGCCATGGCCTTTTCGGTGTTCGTGGAAATGCTGAATCTGCGCTTGCGCAAAGTCAGCGCTGAGCCACTGTCGCTGCGCAAAAAAATGGCCAATCAACAATAGTGTTTTCCTGAAAGGAACGCGTCAATGCCCACAGCCGCACCAAAGACCGTTCGTGTCGCGGTCGTGCAGGCCCATTCGGTTTTGCTCGATCTGCCAGCCACGCTCGCGAAAGCAGACATGTTGATCAAGCAGGCAGCCAGCGAGGGCGCACGCATCATCGTCTTTCCCGAAGCATTTATCGGCGGCTATCCGCGCGGACTCGGATTTGGCACAATCGTGGGCAGCCGCGCGCCGGAAGGCAAGGCGCTTTTTGCGCGCTACCATGACAGCACTGTTGCCGTTCCGGGCCCTGTGATCGCTCAACTTGGCCAGGTCGCGCGTCAGGCAAAAGCCCATCTTGTAATGGGAATTGTTGAAAAAGATGCAATGCATCCACATGGCACCTTGTATTGCACGATTCTCTATTTCGGTCCGTACGGTGCGCTGTTGGGCAAGCATCGAAAGCTCAAACCGACAGCATCGGAACGCATCATTTGGGGAGAGGGGCAAATGCCGCCGTCGGTGGTGGAAACTGAATTCGGCAGGCTGGGCGGATTGATTTGCTGGGAAAACTACATGCCGCTGGCGCGCATGGCGCTGTACCAGCAGGGCATCGATCTCTATGTGGCGCCAACGGCAGACAACCGCGAAAGTTGGCAGGCAACCATTCGCCACATTGCCTGCGAAGGCCGCTGCTTTGTGCTGGCGTGCAATCAGTTTATCGAAAAAAAAGATTATCCGCCCGAACTGCAACGCTGGCCTGAACTCCAAGCTGTCTCCGAACCATTCTGCCGTGGTGGCAGCGCCATCATCGATCCGTCAGGCGAATATCTGGCCGGGCCTGTGTGGGATAAAGAAGATATTTTGCTGGCTGAATTGGATTTGGAACTGTTGGTAAAAAGCCGGTTTGATTTCGATGTGACGGGCCATTATGCACGGCGGGATCTTTTTCAATTCGCGGTATCGGATGCGCAGACAAAAAAATAGCCGATCCGGGTGAGCTCCCAAAATCGGCTATCAAAAAATCGTGGTTATTATCGTCAGTTCAAAAACTCCGCATAATACTCTTCATGTTCGGGATCGAGTTGGGACAATGTCTTGATCGGCTTGATGTTATCAGTACCTTTAAACATCTCGCAAATGGTGCGAAAATGAGCGCTGATGAAATCTTTTGCGGCTTGTAAATCGTAATCCGTGGCCAGCACATCGCGCAGCATGGTAACGGCTTTTGCAACATTCTCACGCGCTGCTTTCTTATCCTCTTCGTACACCGCCAATCCATAAAAATAATAGTCTTTCATTTCGCGAAACAGCTTGTAGTTTTCGCCATCGATCAGCTTCATCAAGTCATCCCTGCGATCCCAGCCACGCACAAAGCGATCAAACAGTCCGAGCTTTACGGCGTTACGTGCTTTGGTGATGTATGGATCGCCCTGCAAATAGCCCAGCTTGTCAAATTCACCGGCAATCACCAGGTACATATAAAAATCGAGCAGAAGCTTCAGCGAATCATGCTGACCGTCGTGCTGCAATTCCTGGTCTTCCTGAAAGGCGAACAATGCGCGCTCGTCAACATACTGCACGTCCGGCCCGGAAACCACCACGCTGCAGCGATAGCGGTCTTCAATGTTGGATGGCTGATCTTCGAGAAAAAGCTGGATGTGCATATTAAATGGCGGGAAGTCTTGCTCTTCGATCCATTCGTATTCGTTGAGGTACTTGTGAACTTTCTCCTGAAAGTCTTTCATTTTTTCTTGCTTGATCAGCGGCAGCTTTTCCAATACAACATCGACACTGATATTGACCTTGCCTTCAAGCATCCGTGGATGGGCATTCGCTGCGGCAGCCCCCAAAAAGGTCAGGCATGCCAGCAAAATATATCCGGAAAAGGTGCGTTTGCACAACATATCACAATCCTCAATCAAAATAGAACCGCCATTTTCGAAAAATATAGCAAGGTGAAACACGCATGTCAAGCGAATTAGCCTGTGCTGTCTTTTCAACTCTACCCGCTGACCAATGCACGTGAGTAAATCTTCGGCTTGCTCAGCTTGCAATCGCCATGCGAAAACAATGTGCAAAAAGCAAATGCCACTCCAATCTTTGCACGCGCTGGCATAGCTGTTCATCTGCCGAACCGGTATGATAGCTCGATTCACATAAATCGACAAACGCCGCGGCTTCCCAGCTTCTTTGACGACGCAGCAATGCAGCCGCTTCACTGCTTGTATCCGCCGCCAGCTCTGCCGCGCCCTGGCACAACTCATTGTAAATGGCATGCTGCCCCACCCGGTTGAACCAGTATTTGCTGTTCCAAAAATCCGGTTCACGGCGATGCACCATAGCGTGCCAATAGCTTCCTTCCCTTGTGTCGATGGACTGACAGATGAGATGCGACCGGTCGATAAAATTGTGAAAAAGCCACAATCCGCTTATACATGCCCGGGCTGCAACCTGATCAACGACCTGGTGCGGTGCAAAAAGCGCTGCGACGCTTGCACTCTCCAGCGTAGGCTCCTTCTGCTTTGCCGGCTTACCCGGCCCGAGCGGCATGAGTGTTTCGGTGTCAAACAGAGCAGCCAAATGAGGCGGATAGTTGGTGTTTTCAAAAATTTCCTGCAGAGTAGCCATGCTTTGCTCCGAACAAATTATTCTTTTATCAGCTCGGCAAAACTTTTGCCATCGATTTCGTTGCCGGGGCGAATGCCCAGCCAGTCCGCAATCGTCGGTGCAATGTCAACCGTGTGCACCGGCGTATCGATGATTTTGTTGGCGATGCCTTTGCCTATGAAAAGAATCGGCACATGCGCATCGTAATCGTAGGTTGAACCATGGCTGGTGCCGTAGGCGTTATCGACCAAATAGTGTTCTTGCAAACGAAAGTGCAGGTCGCCACTGCGATCGGGCTGGTAACTGTTTTTAGCGCGCTGCAAAAGGAGCGAGGCATTTTCGCCTGCTACCGCGATTTGCTCTTTCGTAAAGACGCCAGCGATATAGTGAATCTTCTCGAGCGCAGCCGCCAACTTTTGGTCGACTTGCGCAGGCGATAGGCCACTTTTCTCCGCCAGGTCATAATTGACGAACAACGAATAGCCCTGCACCCGCAAGATCAATTGGCCAGCCAGGCCGAGCTCCTGCATGACTTCCTGTTGAGCGTTTTGGATGTCACGCCTTATGTCATCCCGTGGAATCCGTTTGCTATCGAATCCACGTCTGGCCAGCTCTTCCGGCATCGGCAGAACGCCATGATCACTGCTGAGGATCGTGAGATAATTATCGCGTCCCACTTTTTCATCAAGGTAGCTCAAGAAATCGCCGAGGTACTGATCGAGGTGCATAAAATAATCCATGCTTTCCTGACTCAAAGGTCCGTAGCTGTGGCCGACATCATCCGCACCGGAAAATCCAACGAACAGAAAATCCGTGTGGCTGTCGCTGCCGATGTTCTCAGCTTCGATTAAATCCTGAACCAATTCCAGCACTAACTTTTCGATGTAGGGCGAGGTTTGCAAGCGTGCGTAGTAGCGCTTGTCCGGCTGCCCGGATTGGCCTTCAAGAGCATGAGGAAAAAAGGTGTCGACACCATTGGCTTCCGATGCAAAGGTATCTTCGCGCGCCAAAAAATATGTTTCTTCTTTCCGATCTTTGCGCCACTCTTTCCCCAAGTAACGATCAACAGCGCGCTTGCTATTGAACGCTTCCAGCCATTCCGGTGCTTTTTTGCCGTAGTAATCTGAGGTAATAAAGTTGCCATCATCGCCGTTAAACCAAAAAGCGCCATCTGCCTTTTTGCCTGTGCTCAAGATAGCAGCGCGATCCTTGCGCGCGACACCGAAAACCTTACTCTGGGGCGAACTCGCTTTGATCCAGTCAGCCGAAGTCGATGTCAACAAATTGCGTGGCGAACGGCCCGAACTTGGTTTCGCATCAGGATAGCCGAGCAATTTTGCTTCGCTGTCTTCTGCACAGTAGACACTCTTCGCCTGCTGAAAATCGTACCAATCATTTCCGACAATACCGTGTCTTGCCGGAAATGAGCCGGTTGCTATGGTCGAATGACCGACAGCGGTCACCGTATAAGCATGATGGTGATAAGCCTGACTGAATTGTGCACCCTCGCGCGCCAGCCGCGCAAAGCCATGCCGGTATACCCCGGCAAAACGGGTGAGGTGGTCTGCACGCATTTGATCCACGACCATCACCAGAACCAGCTTTGGCTTTTCGCTTTCCGCTGCGAACTTCCCGGTTTTTGCCCCGGCATTTGTCAAATGAAAAGCAAAACATAGAAACAAAACAATCATCTGCCGCGTCACAATCAAACTCCTTCTCAAAACGATCCATCTTCCCCCCACCATCATTAAATTTCTCAACTTTAGTGCAGCCGGCAATAAACCGGCATGGCGCCTATCCCCAAATGCTACAACAAATCGGTGTACGTCTATGCTGCGTCCCGATGCGCTATACTCCTGCCACATACCGCACCATTGCTCCAGGACCCCGGGCTTTCGGTCAAGCTCTGATAAAAATAAAGCTTGAGAAAAAAATTTCAAGGCCAATGCCGCTCAAATGGCGTCCAACAAAAAGACATTGTTTTTTTGCACGAATTGTGCTGTGGTTTTTGTATCTTCGCACACCAACGAATTCGATAGTTTATGACAATTGCACCATTTCAGCAAGCACTTTCCTTCCAGCATCACTTTGTATTGTGGACAGCTTTTGTGAGATGAAAAAATTGCAAACGACAAATTATTTTGGGGGGCTTGTCCTCTGCTGCATGATTTGGCCGAATGCTTTTTTGCATGCCCAAGCCAGCAGCGATACGCAGGCCGATTCGCTCAGCACAATACGTCTGGTGGCGGTGGACACGCTTTCCCTCAAATACTATCAGCGTCGGCAGGAACTGGTGGAAGCCGCACTTGCAGCTCTTGACTCAATCCGCATTTCCGACACGCTGCAATTCAAAATCAGCAGTGCATTCAATCTCGATGTAGGGATCCCGGACAGCATCCGATTTCAGGATGACATGCGGCGAAGTGATCAGATTGGGGAGCAGATCAAACGTGAGCAATCGGGTACCGATGCTGTGCTGGACTTTGGCCGTGCCCTGCGTGCCGCGGGGGCGCTCTTAAAAGGCAAAAAACCGAAGGAGTTGCCACGGGTTCAGGATTTGCCGTTGCCCAGCCCGCTCGAAATGGATGTGCTGAACGCCTTGTGGATCGACGGCGCCAGCACCGGCCCCGAACTTTTTGCACAATTGGATAGCAGTGCTTTGGTGCAAATGACAGCAGAGATGTTTTGGAAGGTATTGCGCAATATGGCCGAGCGGGGCTTCGTCAGTGAAGAAATCGTCTCTCCTCAGCTCACGATGGGTTTTGCTGTCGGACCGATGGTTGTGCCGGTGGAGATGTCTTCAAAAAACCTGAAAAATCGCGTTTATGAATATCAGCCGCTGGTCGGAGCAGAAGATATGTTCAGCTACGTACTGGCCCAAAACTACCTCGCCCGCCAGGGTGAAGGCAGCGCGGGTAGCCAGGCGGCGCTCACCAAAACGCTGTTACGAAAAATACTCACCAGCCGCCTCGAGCAGGACGGCCTGAAAGGCGAACGCCCGTAGTCCGGTTTACAAATAAATCCGCAGGGTTGATCCTTTACCAGGCTGCGTTTCCTTGACCATCAGTTTGCCATGATGATACTCCTCAACAATACGGCGCGCCAGGCTCAAACCCAAACCCCAGCCGCGCTTTTTGGTGCTGAAGCCGGGCCTGAAAATAATTTTTTTAGTTTGTGCGTCCATCCCCTTGCCATTGTCTACGACGTCGATCATCACGCGGTATTTGCGGCTATCCGAGTCAGCAGCGATTATGGTAATCTCGCCATGCACGCTTTCTATGGCGTCAAGGGCATTTTTGATCAAATTCTCAAAAACCCACTCCATCAGATCCGGATTAAACGGCACGCACTTTTTGAATCTGTTTTCAAATTTAAGCTGGACTTTTTTGCCCATCTGCGGTAAGCGGCGCTCGAAATAATTCAACACCCCCGGTAGCATTTCGTCAAAATCGCGTTCCTTTAAATCAGACTTTGAGCCGATCTTGGAAAAGCGCTTGGCAACTTTATCCAGCCGCGAAATATCCTGCTGCATATCGCTGATAATCGTTTCATGCTCGCCACCGAGGTTGCGGTGTTTCAACACTTCCGTCCACCCCATCAATGATGAAATAGGCGTGCCGAGCTGGTGTGCAGTTTCTTTTGCCATGCCAACCCAAATGAATTGCTGCTCGCTACGCCGGATGCTGTTGAATCCAAAAAAACCGACCATGATAAACAGGCTCACAATGAAAATTTCGACGAAAGGCAGCCATTGCAAACGCCGGATCGACTTTGAATCGCCATAATAGAGTTCAGCCAGTACGATATCGCCGTACTTGATCGGAATCGGGTCAATTTCCCTTTTCATGGCGTTCATGAGCTTGCGGACATTAGCAAGATTCTTTTCGGAAAAATCCGTCGGGTCGTATTCAGTGCCCTTCCAGCCGATTGGCTCGCCTTCCGCACTGCTCAAAACAATCGGGAAATCAGTACGTTTGATAATCTCCTCAAAAATAAAATTGAGCTCGGCGCCGGTGGCATCATCTGCAGCCCTGGCATAAAATTGCGCGTAGAATTCCATGATTTGCCTGGCTTCCCCGCGCAGGATTTGTACCATATTTTGGGTGTAGTACAGCAAATAGCCGATGATGGCGATAGCGATTACAAACAGGAAGGATTTAAAGTGGCCGCTGGTCCGGTATACTTTTGTGTTCATATCTTTTCAATTTGAGCGGTGAGCGCCGGGCAAATGCGCTGGCGGAGCAGGCTGCTATTTTTCAAAAATCGTCATCAGTTCGCTGGTGACGAAATTGTGTATTCTGCCATTTGTAGCGACAATATTGCCGGTTTCAAGACAATTTTCATTCGGATGGAAACCGGTGACCATACCGCCAGCCTCACGCACCAGCAAAACACCCGCTGCAATGTCCCAGGCACCCAACTCCAATTCCCAGAAAGCATCGAAACGTCCGCATGCAACATAGGCTAAATCGATGGCAGCAACCCCCATGCGCCGCATATCGCGTGCGGATTCAAAGAAGCGGCGGAAAGCCTGCAGGTAGGGTTCGATTTTTTCCTTGCTCCGAAATGGAAAGCCGGTCGCGAACAGGCAGTCTTTCACCTCATCGGCAAAACTCACGGAAATTGGTGAATTGTTCAAAAAAGCACCGCGGCCTTTCTGAGCGGTGTACATTTCACGCTGTACAGGATCGTAAACCACGCCCGCAACCAACTCATCCCCGCGCGCCACAGCAATCGACACGGCAAACAGACGAACATTGTGCAGATAATTGGTCGTGCCATCGAGCGGATCGATGATCCAGCGATAAATGCCGTCACCTGGAATTTCTCCGCGTTCCTCTGCTAAAATCTGATGCTGCGGGAAATGCCGCTTTATGTGTTCAATAATTGCCTGCTCGGAGGCGTGATCAACCAACGTGGCATAATCGGAAGCGCCTTTTTCTTCCAACTCATAGTGCTTAACCCGTGAAAGATGGGTCAGCAACACCTCGCCGCCAAGCTGTGCAGCCTGGATGGCAACTTTCAAAATTTCCTGCTGAACCTTTTCTTCACCATTGATGTCAAATTGCATGCTTTGTTCTTCTCTCAGTATTCAATATGCTATAGCGCCCGATTGCGCATTTTGAATTGGATTAATATATCATGGGGTCGCTAAAAATGCAAACGCCTTTTCCTGTTCTGCTGGCTATATCATACCATCACCCATTTGGCATGCGCATTTGTCCGATCATGCTTGCCTTTCGCGCCAGGGCCACTACCTTGAAACAAGTGCCAAACGAAGCGAGTTCGCAGGTTTTCCACAGCCAATGCTTTGACAATTCTGGAAATCCTTTTTGCCAAATGAGCACCATTAGTTGCATGCGCTCTGACTGATCTTGTATTGCTTTAAAACTCACAACTGCCGCAAACCGCAATCTCGCTGATTGGTATTGCTGGCATTGTGGATGTCATGCATAAAAAATTCGCTAATCCGTTAAGTTGAAATTAGTTTAAGTTCAAACTCGTACACAACTCCAACCATTCCGGGAAACGCTGAACGTCATTTTCGAGAGGAGTGAATCATGCCTAAAACCGAGCAGGAAATCCGGCAGATCGAATTGGATGTGGCAGATGCCTTCAACCAGGGGGATATCGACCGAATTCTATCCTTTTTTGACCAGGACCTGGCTGGCTTCTCGTCGACCCGGCACGAGCGCCTGCACGGTCTTGAAGCAATGCGCAACACCTTTTCGTATTATTTGGAACGTTCCGAATCGATGGAGTTCGCCCTGGATCAGGTCGAAGTGCACCAGTATGGCGAAACCGCTGTCTCGACATTCTACTGGAGTATATTCATGAAAACGGCCAGCGGCGAGCATGAGATTACCGGACGAGGCAGCCATGTTTTTGTGCGCCGCAATGGCGACTGGAAAATCGTGCATGAGCATTTTTCGCGCGCTCAGCACCCGCCTGAATTATGGGATACATCCCCCGGAGAATAGTGGATTCCAGCATTCGAATCAGTTCAATGCATGCGATTTGCCATCCGCATAGATGCAGTCGCGTTCGGATGCGGTTAGCGGAACCGGCAAAAACGCGCTTCGCAGCAATTGGGGACGCGGACACCCCCTGTCTTTGAGATTCGTTTCACGGCTGGCAAGCGTGGCACCGCCAATCGCGCTTGCCAGCGAACAAATCGCGGATGCCCGGCCTTCAGGATAGGAAATCATAATAGTGCCACCACCGCCAAAAGGACAGGTTTGGTGTGTTGTTCCGGGTGGATTTGCTTTGACATCAGAGCCCATGTTCGTCCCCTTTCCATAGCTTGATTGTGCCTGCCCGCCTGTTATCAATTGCGGGCTATCCTGTTGCGAGAAAACAACTCGGTTTTCCACGCAAAGTTTTAGCGAAGCGGCGCACCAGCAAAGCGGTTGCCATTTGATGCGAATTCGTTGCCGCAAAGGCAAATACAATCCTACCAATGTCCAATTTTGTATAGCTACAGGACCGAAATGGCATTGGTCCCGTCAAGCCACTTTGCAGCAACTGCAATTTCCTGCCACACGAAATTTGCATCCAGTACAGCGATTCACCACAGCGATTATCTTCTGTTCCCGCCTATTAGATCCAACCTTTCTGCTCAAATTAATGAAATCCGTCTTAATTGCACAGACTGGCACATCATTTGGCTGTTGTAGATGCAGATAAAATAGTAATGCGTCGAAAGGAATCGACCAGCATCGGCTTCTTTTTGGGCAATTTAATGTACCCGTCAACCTAAAATCAGGAGGATGCTATGCATCTTTGTAAAAAGCGAATGACATTGAGCCTGCTTTTTGTCAGCTTCTGGGTGGCAGCACAAGCGCACGAAACCCTGAAGGTACAATTCACTAATATGGATCCGCACGTTGGACAAAAATTTGAGTTGCGGATTGTGGATAAAGCAACAGGCAAAGAAGTTGGCAGAAGCTCTCTCGATGCCATAGCCAACCATGACTTTGAGGTGGAACTGGAAGCGATCGATATTGGCGGCAGCTATTGGATCGACTTCTATGCCGATCTCAACCAAAACGGCGTTTATGACAGTCCACCGACTGATCATGCCTGGCGCCTGGAACTGAACAATGCGCAGGGCGACACGACGTTGACCTTTTCGCACAACACAGGCTTTACAGACATCGGGTGGGTTTACTTGATGACGCTGAATATCACCGGTATGAACCCACACCAGGGTCAATTGTTCGAGCTCCGGGTCGTGGACAGAGGCGATGGCCGTGAAATTGGGCGCATGCGTTTTTTTTCCTTAAATTTTATTGATTTCACCGTGCAGATTCCGGGGCTGCAACTGGGTCGTCATTACGTCATCGACTTCTACGCTGACCTGAATCAGAATGGCAGATACGATGGGCCGCCTGCAGATCATGCCTGGCGGCTGGAAGCGCCAAACGTGCAGGGTGATGTCTCACTGACTTTCAGCCACAATACCGCATTTACTGATATAAATTGGGTCAATGCGCTGACGCTGCAATTGGCCAACATGAATCCGCATGTCGGGCAAAAATTCGAGGCGAGCGTCATCGATTTGTACGACATGCGCGAGGTGGGCCGTACGTCACTCACTCCGATCGCAGTACCGAATTTTTCGTTGGAGATCCCGGGCATTGTACCGGACAGAACTTACCGGATTGATTTTTATGCAGATTTAAATCAGAACGGCCAGTACGACAGCCCACCCGCCGATCATGCCTGGCGGGAACAATTTACCAGTTCTGGCAATACCATTTTGAATTTTACCCACAACACAGCCTTTGCTGACGTCCAATGGGCGAACGTTGTCAAACTCAAACTCACCAATATGAATCCGCATGTCGGACAAAAGTTCGAAGCACGTGTAGTCGATCTGGCGACGGGCAGCGAGATCGGTCGCACCAGTCTTTCTGCAATCACGCAACCTGATTTTGAAGTTTCGATTCCCGGAATTTTGCCCGGGCACGACTATCAGTTAGATTTTTATGCTGATCTCAATCAAAATGGCCTGTACGACGGCCCGCCGGCTGACCACGCCTGGCGGGAACAATTCACGAGCAACGGCGATGTTGTCGTCGAATTTGGCCACAATACCAATTTCAGCAATTTTGAATGGCCCTATTTATTCACCTTGAATCTCAGCAACATGAATCCGCATCTTGGACAAAAATTTGAAATGCGGCTGGTTGATAACGACAGCGATAACGAGGCAGGACGCATTTCGTTGCAAGGTATTATACTGCCAGATTTTTCCGTTTCCATCCCAGGCTTGCGGGCAAACGGAAACTATCGAGTCGATTATTACGCAGACTTGAACCAGAATGGCGGCTATGATGCCCCGCCTGCCGATCATGCCTGGCGTGATGTGCTTGCCTTCGTTGCCGGTGATACCGCGCTGTCATTTGTGCACAACACATCATTTACCGATATTCAGTGGCCGGTCACCACCGGCGTCGAGCGCGATGAAGCCGGACAGGTACCAGCCGCATACACACTGTCGCAGAACTATCCCAATCCGTTCAACCCGGAGACGGCAATTCAATTTGAACTGCCCGAAAACGCCAAGGTCAGCTTGACGGTTTTTAACTCGCTTGGCCAGACGGTGCGGACGCTGCTCGATCAGGAACTTGCGCGCGGCAGCTACAGGATCACCTGGGATGGTCGCAACCAAGCCGGGCAAATCCAAACATCAGGCATCTATTTTTATCGTATTCAGACGGATGGATTCGTCAGCATGCGTCGTATGGTGCTGATGAGATAGGCTGGTCTGTCCCTGTCAATTCGTGCCATATGCTCGAGGCGGCGCACACTATTGCAGGTGTGCGCCGTTTTTTTTCGGGGGCCATTCGATGTGACGGACCCACCGATTCAAGTCATCATTCCCCTCTCGCCTAAAGCAAAAAGGCCCAATCCAAATCTTGGACTGAGCCTTTTGTGCATGCTCCCGAGGTAGGACTTGAACCTACAACCTAGTGGTTAACAGCCACCCGCTCTGCCGATTGAGCTACTCGGGAAATTCGTGTTCACTTTCGAGCTTCTCCAAAAGCGCTGGTCAGCGCCCTTGCTGCTCAAAAGTAGCCGATAATTTAAGAACATTCCATTAAAAGTCAATCTTTTTTCAAAAAAAATCAGCGAGCCAATTCTTAATAACGGTGCGGCTTATTCCGGCGATTTCGGTCAGGCTTACCGGAATAGAAATGCATCGCCATTGTTAGGCAAAACACAAACGGCATTTTGTTTGGTTGGATTAAATTTTGTTTTGCACGCAACGATCAGTATGCTTACTTTTAAAATTTTTGTAGCAGTGTTGTCAGCCGATGTGGTTCGGCAGCCGAGCGGCCTGTAGTCTTCATAAAAGTTCAAAAACACAAAAGGAGCAGCTTAAGGATGATGAACGTTGTTAAAGATGGTCTGGGTTGGGTGGAAGTGATTTGCGGCAGCATGTTTTCCGGCAAAACTGAGGAGTTGATCCGCCGGTTGCGCCGCGCCCAAATCGCCAAACTAAAAGTCGAAATTTTCAAGCCCGCCATCGATAATCGTTACTCCGAGGACCACATCGTCTCGCACAACGAACAACGCATACCCTCAATTGCGGTTACCAAAGCGCAAGACATTCTGGACAACGTCGGCGACGCCCAGGTGATCGGCATCGACGAAGGGCAGTTTTTTGGCATGGAACTGGTCGATGTGTGCAATACTTTGGCGGACCGCGGCTTGCGCGTTATCGTCGCTGGCCTGGATCAGGATTTCAGGGGGGTACCATTTGAGCCGATTCCGCAATTACTTGCTATCGCGGAATCGATCACCAAGACACTGGCGATCTGTATGGTCTGCGGCAGTCCCGCAAACCGCACGCAACGCCTGAGCGCGGACGAGGGTCGCGTGATTGTCGGCGCGAAAGAAATGTATGAAGCCCGGTGCCGCAAATGCCACAAAGTACCGGCAAATGCCTAACCATCGAAGAGAGGGAGGAATATGAGATTTATCAGCATTTTGGGGCTGATAGCCCTGCTTGGTGTCGCCTGGCTGATGTCGAGCCATAAATCGAAAATCCGGCCGCGTATCATTATTTGGGGTGTAGGATTGCAGTTGCTGTTTGCGCTGATCATCCTCAGCCAGAATATCATGTCGTTTATCGGCATGTATATCTTTCTGTGTATGATGCTGATCTACCTGTTTTCGGATAAATTTGTCGGTTCGAACGAAACTCAGGCAAAAGTTCTGGTTTTTGGTGGCGTTGGCGTCGCAGCAGCAACGGTCATCGCCATCACCATTTTTCTCGATGGTCATGGCCTGGCGATCTATTTTGCGATCGCAGCAGTGGCGGTGATTTTATTTGGCATATACAAAAAGGATGTGTGGTTGCGCCGCTATGCGATTGCTGCCTTGCTTTCATCCGTGCTCGGCATTATTTTCGCCCGCGAATTGTACGGCCAGATGATCATGCAGGCCATCAGCACAGAAGTCGCGCGTTTCCTGCAGCTTACCGATCTCGGTACGGCTTTCCTGTTCGACAAGCTCGCCAAAGAACAGTACATGAGCCAATTCGGTTTCCAGTTCGCGTTTCGTGTGTTGCCGACGATCATTTTTTTCGCTGCCTTCATGTCCATTCTCTACTATTATGGCGTGATTCAAACAATCGTTTCGACCATGGCAAAATTTATGCGCTGGACCATCGGTACCAGCGGCGCGGAAACGCTGTCCTGCTCTGCCAACGTCTTTGTCGGCCAAACAGAGGCGCCATTGCTGATCAAGCCCTATCTCGACGATATGACGATTTCGGAGCTGGCAACGATTATGGTCGGCGGATTTGCGACCATTGCCGGCGGGGTATTGGCAGGCTACATTCAAATGGGCGTCAATGCCGGCCATCTGATCGCTGCCAGCGTGATGTCCGCCCCGGCTGCCTTGGTCGTCGGCAAGATTATTTTTCCGGAAACCGAACACTCGAAAACAGCCGGTGATGTCAATGTGCCGGAAGTGGAGAAAGCCGGCAATTTGCTGGAGGCGGCTTCCAATGGTATCAGCGACGGCCTGAAGCTGGCCGTAAATGTCGCCGCGATGCTGGTTGGATTTATCGCGCTCATCGGCCTGGTCGATCGCTACATTTTCAGCATGCTCGATTACCTGATCGACGGCCAATTGCTGGGAGGCGAACTTGTTGAAGTCGCTGCCAGCCCGTTTTCGCCGGTCACCAGCCAGTATCTCGGAATTTTCCCCGGTAGCCTAAAACTGCTTTTCGGCAATGTTTTGCGCTATCTGGCTTTTCTGATGGGCACGCCCTGGGCAGACAGCATGGCCGTTGGCAATCTGCTTGGCTTGAAGTTGGCGGTGAATGAATTCGTCGCCTACTCCGCTCTCGGTACGGAAATCGCGCAAAACACCATTTCGGAGCGCGGACAGATCATCGCCACCTACGCGCTTTGTGGTTTTGCAAATTTTGCTTCCATCGGCATTCAAATCGGTGGCATCGGCGCGATTGCACCACATCGCCGCGGTGATTTGGCAAAAGTTGCGCTCAAAGCCATGTTCGGTGGCGCGATTGCCAGCTGGATGACGGCCACCATTGCCGGAATGATTTTGACTTAAGCAAGCGAAAGGAAAGCATGTCGCATATTCGACCACAGCCATTCGTCAGGACGGACGAACTCGAGCAGGCTGTCAAAAGCATTCAGCAGCATTTTGCCTCATTTCCCGAAATCGCGGTCGTGCTCGGCAGCGGCCTGGGCCATTTTGCCGAGACATTGTCCGATAGAAAAGCCATTTCTACCGCATCGATTCCGGGCTATCCTGTTTCAACGGTACACGGGCACAAGGGGCAATGGGTGGTTGGCAAGTGCAACGCAACACATGTGTTGGCGGTGCAGGGCCGCGTGCACGGCTACGAAGGCCTGCCGCATCAAAAGGTCGCCTTCCCGGTGCATCTGATGGCGGCGCTTGGAATACGGACACTGATCATCACCAACGCTGCTGGTGGCATCAATCGCTTCTATCGTCCCGGCGATTTGATGGCCATCACCGACCACATCAACCTGATGTTTAAAAATCCGCTGCATGGGCTGAACAATCTGCAGCACGGCCCTCGTTTTCCGGATATGAGCGCGCCGTTTTCGAATAAATTGATCGATTTGGCGATGCACGAGGGTTTGCAATTGGGCATGCGCATCCATCGCGGTGTGTATTTAGGCGTGAACGGCCCTTCCTACGAAACAGCCGCGGAAATTCGTATGGCGGAACGTATCGGCGCGGACGCGGTCGGTATGTCGACTGTGCCGGAAGTGATTGCAGCGGCTTATCGCGGGCTGCGGGTTTTGGGCATTTCCTGCATCACCAACATGGCGACCGGCATGAGCGCCGAACGCTTAGAGCATGCCGATGTCATCAAAATTGCCGATGCGATCAAAGATGATTTTACCCGGCTCATTGTGGCGATTTTGGAGAGACAGACCGGCAACGAAAAGGAGGTACTCCGATGAAATCTCATACCGAATATCTGTTTTTCAACACAACAGACCGGCGCGGCTACATCAATATCACCGATAAAATCGCACAGCTGGTTGACAAAAGTGGTGTGCAGGAAGGCCTGGTGCTGGTGGCGGCGCAGCATATCACCGCCTCGGTTTTTATCAACGACAATGAATCCGGCCTGATTCAGGATTACGATGACTGGCTGGAAGAGCTGGCGCCGCATGAGCCGGTTTCGCACTACCGCCACAACCGTACCGGCGAAGACAATGCCGATGCGCATTTGAAGCGCCAGATTATGGGGCGCGAAGTGGTGGTGCCGATTACAAAAGGCGCGCTCGACTTCGGGCCATGGGAGCAAATTTTTTATGGCGAATTCGATGGCCGTCGCCGCAAGCGCGTCGTGGTTAAAATTATCGGTGAATAAGCCCGCCTGTTATCACGTGCTCTCGTCGTTTCACACGGGTAAACCGCCTGCCGGTTCACCTTTCATTTTTCACGATTTGAGAAAGTTACTGAAATTTCAAATTCCTGCGAAAATAGCGCTAACATCTGCGAATTGCTAATCTTAGAAAAAATACAGGCTTTCAGCAAGTCAGATTTTACATTTGCACACAGATGTTTTTCTTGACATTCGCCCTTTGCAGCGATATATTTTGCGGGGTTGGATCTAAAGCCTCTGCCGGGACGCGCGAACTGTGCAGTCAAGCTGGTCCGGCGATCCTCCCCAAAGCCACCGTAAAATGACACCATTCGATTCCACATTAGGCTGGCGCTGATTTTTTATTTATCCGATGTTTTTTCTGTCAAGACAGCAAGGATGCAAGCAGAGCAATTTCTCCTTGCTTCATTAATAATGCGCGAGCATCGGATTTTTCACGCACACATGGCAATCCGCAAGGTCAGCTGACAGGTATGGAAATTCAAGAGACAAATGGTGTGAAGTGGCACAGCAATCGCGTCAACTTCAGCCCCGATGAAACCCACCACGAACTACGCCCCTCAGTCGAAGCTGCATTTCCGTATATTCCGAAAGCACGGCAGCAACGCAGTGGTCTGCTGATCGATTTTTTATCGATGCGCGGCAAGAATGCGGGCAAGAACCATGTCGACCTGATCATGCTGGGCGAGAACCGTTTCGGGGTGCTGCTGGTCAACATCCCCTCCAGCGCCGGTGCGTCGGATGACGACCTGTTGCTGCTCAAATCAGCTCTTCGCGATCAGAAATATGTCGAATCGGCCTCCACTACCCTGCGTGCGCTGGACAGCTTTTTCAGTGAAAATCTCAAAGCCGCTGCGGGCGTTGAAGCATTTTATGCGATCATCAATCAAAACAAGCGAGAGACCAATTTCTCCAGTGCCGCACACGCACCGATGCTGGTATACCGCCCCGACGAAAAAAAGATATTCCGCCTCAATTGCGAAGGCAATGCCCTTGGCCTTGCTCCACAAGCCTACAAAGATTTTAATGGCCACCTTCGCAACAATATCCCAAACCTGAAGTCCGAGACAGTCCAAATTAAACAGCATGATTTGCTGATTTTTTACTCGAATGGTGTCATTGAAGCAAAGAATGCCTGGGGCGAGCCTTTCGGCATGAACCGTTTTCTCAAAACCATACGCAAAAACGGCCACAAGCAGCCGACGCCCTTTTTGATCGAATTGCAAAATGCCATCGAGCAGTTTACACTTGGTGAGCCGATCAAGGAAGATGTGACCGTCATCGCACTGAAAAATATGCTGCCTGCAATGAACAGCAATGGCGAAACGCCTGTGCCGGATATCGAGCGGCGCTTTTTGACGATCGATGAAGAGAACCATCTCTGGCAAACTGCACAAAAACACCCGAATGTGC
>JACKDE010000005.1 GCA_020633675.1 Deferribacteres bacterium
GATTCGACTGCGCCGTATTTCGGCCTGACACCGCCCGGCTTGACCGATGGTGGCATTGGTGGAATCAATGCAGAATATGGCGGTGTCTACTGGGGGCTGATCGGTTTTAAATCCGCAGTCGCGGCAGCAGATATGCTTGGCAAAGATGATCAAGCACAGGCATGGCGGGACGAATTCGATGATTTCTTATCAGCATTTCGCCGGGCAGCCGAACGTGATCTGCGCACCGATGCGAACGGTCATCCTTTTTTGCCGATGAAGATGATGCAAACCGGTGATATTCCACATCCACAGCGCGGGCAGGGTCAACTGTGCCACGCTATTTATCCAGGCGGCATTTTTGATCTGGATGATCCATTCGTGGCAGGGATGCTTAAAATATTTGACGAAGCGCTGGTGGAGGGATTGGTTCAGGATACCGGCTGGCTCAAAGGCGGCGTTTGGCCATTTTTTGCCACCCATCGAGGCCTGGCGGAAATGTGGCTGGGACGCACAGAAAAAGCGCAGGCTGCGCTGATAGCTTTGGCAGATCACGCAGCACCGACCTACCTGTGGGTGGAAGAGCAAATGCCGCAAGACAAGGGCACGCGCATCGCCGGCGACACACCACAAACCAACGCCAATGCACAGTTTATCCGGCTTTTGCGTCATTTGCTCATTCTCGAACGCGGGAGTGAACTGCATCTTTTGCATGGCTTGCCTTCAGAGTGGCTTACCCCAGGCGCCGAGCTTTCACTCGCAGGCATGCCTACGACCTTTGGCAGATGCACACTCAGCCTGAAGATATCACAAGATGGAAAAATGGTTGAACTGCGAGTTGCCCGGGCCGAACAGTGGTTTGCTTCAGCATCGGTCGCGCTTTCATTAAAAGCGTTGAAAAGCAAAGGTTTCGCGCTTAAAAATGCTGAAGTTACACCGGATGTTTGGACCGGCGAATTGTCTAAAGATATCGAATTGCAATTTGTGAAGTAGCAAAAAATCTCAGCCCGCTTGCTCGCGATAGGCAATGCCCCAGTCGCGCAGTTGGTGGATCATCGGGATGACGGTTTGGCCAAGTGGTGTCAGCGAATACTCCACTTTTGGCGGCACTTCAGGATAGACTTTTCGAAACACCAGGCCATCTTCCTCCAGCTCACGCAGTTGTTCGGTCAACATTTTATGAGTCACACGACCGAGACTGCGTTTCAGTTCATTAAAGCGCCAAATGCGCTCATCCAATCGCCAAAGAATTGGCATTTTCCATTTTCCCCCAACGATGTCCAGAGCCAGCTCAACCGGATTATTGTATTTTTTGTCGCGAAACTCGAATCTTGGCATCACCTCACCTCCCTGTTTGTGTCCTAAATGAGCGCTTCATACTTACCGGCAAGTGCGTATCGCACTTTAAAGTGCATTCTTGACCAAACTATGAAATTGCAGTATTTTTCGCAACACGTTCCTTTGTGCCGGACGACGAGCGGCCGGACAAGGAGGAATAGAAAAGTGCGGTCATTCATCCAAAGCGAAAAAGGGACATAATATGAGTGCCAAAATCGACAAATTGAACCAGAAAAAAATCCTGATCATCGCTGCGAATCCGGCTGTTTCCGAACAAACAGGCTGGCGGATCGGATTTTGGGCAGCAGAGCTCACCCATCCTTATTATGAATTTACCGAGCATGGATATGCTGTTGATATCGCCAGTCCGCACGGCGGCAAGCTCGAAGTGGACGGCTTCAGCGATCCGCGCCACGAAAGCGGCTATTCAGCAGATGATCTCATCAGTCTTGGTTTTCTCAACTCTCCAAAACACGCTGCGTTGCTGGAAAACACTGTTAGTATCGCAAACGTCCGTATGCAGGAATACGATGCACTTTTCCTGGCCGGTGGCCAGTCGCCGATGTATACCTTTCGCGACAATGAAGCATTGCATCAGTTGGTGGTGGATTTTTATGAAGCAGGCAAAATCGTTTCTATCGTGTGCCATGCAACGTGCGTGCTGTTAAAAGCAAAACTGCGCGATGATTCTTTGCTGGTGGATGGCAAGACATGGACTGGCTTTTCCGATGCGGAAGAGCAGTATGCGGACCAATTTGTCGGGCAAAGAATCCAACCGTTTTGGATTGAAACGGAGGCACGCAAAATCCAAAATACCAATTTTATTGTCGGAGGCTCGTTTAAGGCATTTGCCATCCGCGATGGCAATCTGATTACCGGCCAGCAGCAGTTTTCCGGTGCTGCATCTGCACACTTAGTGATTGAAGCGCTTGGAGTATGAAGAATTTAAGCAGTCCAGAGAAGGGAATTACTTTGAAAATAGCTATACTCGGGGCAGGCAACGTCGGGCAGGCGCTTGCGAGAAAATGGGCCGTAGCAGGCCACGAAATCACCTTAGGTGTTCGCAACCCGGGCAGTGAAAAAATTGCTGCACTGCTCACCGATATGCCTGACATCTCGGCAATATTTGTAAAAGAAGCGGCAAACATAGCAGAAGTGATTTTAATAGCACTGCCCATTCCAGCTGTTGTCGAAGTTTTAAAGCAAATCGAAAATTTGGCAGGAAAAATCGTCATCGATGCCACCAACGCGGTTTTCCAGAAACCGGCACCGTACCATCACACATTTGAAGCTGTGCTGGCAATGACTGGTTGCATGGATGTAGTCAAATGCTTCAACAGTACCGGCTTCGAAAACATGGCCAATCCGCAATACGGTGAAATGTTTGCAGATATGTTCATGGCCGGTTCGAGCAGCAAAGCCAAACTAGTCGCTTCAAAACTGGCGATGGATGCCGGCTTTGCTGAGTGCTATGATTTTGGTGGAGATGACAAGGTTGGTCTGCTCGAACAATTCGCCCTGAACTGGATCAATCTGGCAATCATGCAAAAGCAAGGTCGCACAATGGCATTTAAAGTTTTGAAGCGATAATTTACTCATTTTCGGCGAGATCATGACGCAATTTGAGAAATAGACTCAACGAGTTGGCCGCTTACCGGCAGCATCGTTGTGGCAACCAATCACTACCACGTCTTGCGACGGCGCACATCGCTAAAAACCTGATTTCATGGCCGTACTGCCCGCACATAAAAATCGTAGCTGCTGTAATTGCTGCTGAGGCCGCAGTAGCCATACTTATAAAGCACGATCCAAAAGAAGCCAGCGGGCAGCGCTTCTCTTGTCCAGGTCCAATACTGTTTCTGGCCAAAAATATTTGCAATATAAAGGCCAGTAGCGTTGCGTTGAGGCTGCATGAGCGCTATCGCTTCCTGCAGCGTCGGTAATCGCCAGTCCCGGAATCCACCGAATTCATCCATATTCAAAGACTTGATATAGTCGAGCGCAGGATCCATCTTCATCGGTTTTTCCGAACCATTTTTTTGCCAGAAGAGCCCGCTCGTTGCATCATAAACAACCTGCTCATTCGCTTGCAGCTGAAAATTGTGGTCAGCGCCTTTTACGTTTGGATTGAGACGCAAATCGAACAACCCTTCTTCGTGCAACATTTCATATTTTTCGACCACTGCCACATAATTGGTATCATCAAGCGCACCAAAAACGGACTGGATGTAGGCGCCTGCGTTTTTTGGCAATGGAACAGGCTTTGGAACTTCCGCGACTGCAACATTGTCTTTTGAAGGATGAATGTAGATTGGCTCTGGCGTTTTTGCACTTTTGATTGGTTCTATATCGTCCTGTGCTGGTGACAGCTCGACTTGCTCTCCATTTCTGGTGAGCAAAATTGCACTAACAGCAGCGGCCAGGAAAACGACCAACGCCAGCCACCTGGCCATCGTGTGCATGTTAACCTTTTCTGGCTTCTCCTCACGGAGATCATTTTCTTGAGAATTGGTCTTCTCCTGGGTGGCATCATCTAACAGATCAATTCCCTGATTTTCCGGGGACTGCATGGCGGCGGCACTCCATTTTACATGCTTGTTTAAAAATACAAGTTGAATCACTTTTGCAAGGAATGAAAGTCAGCATCGCAAAAAACAGTCTTGCAGCAACCAATCGTGAAGAAGTCACAACCATCCTGTCCTGCACAAAGGATTGCTCCCTTGCTGCAACGCATGCGGAGCATTGCGATAGTTGTTGTAAGACATAAGAAAAGATTGAATGCCGTTCAGCCCAGCACGTACCATGCTGAGCTGCCTGTTTTGAGCTGAGGAAATGTTTTGGGGGATAAAGGGGTAACTGCGGAGAGGGTGGGATTCGAACCCACGGTCCAGCAAGCTGGACAACGGTTTTCGAGACCGCCCCATTCGACCACTCTGGCACCTCTCCTAAAAACGGATACTTTTAATAATTGAAAATGAAGGGTAGAGAAAGTGGAGCAGAGCGGGATCGAACCGCCGACCTCTACGTTGCGAACGTAGCGCTCTCCCAGCTGAGCTACTGCCCCATAAAAATTTTATTTTTCAAAACTTATGTACATGCAACCGGCTCGATTTGCGAAGCTATCTTGCACGCAGCTCTTTAAAAAACTGTTGAATCAAGGCACGTGACTGTTCGGCCAGTATCCCCTTTTCAAGGCTGATCGGTGAACTCATAGCGTCCAAATTTGTCAAGTCAACCTTCGAGCCACAAGCACCGAGTCTCGGATCGTCCGCACCATAAATGATGTTGCTGATACGCGCCAGATGACAAGCGCCGAAACACATCGGACAGGGCTCCAGGCTGACGTATAAGCGAGCGTCATTAAGCCGCCAGGATGATTGCGCATTCACTGCCTGTGCGATAGCAAGCATTTCTGCATGTGCAGTTGGATCCTGCAGTGTCTCGACCAGGTTGTGGCCGCTGCCGATAACTTCATCATCGAGCACAATCACCGCACCGATGGGCACTTCGCCTTTTGAATAAGCTTTCTCAGCCTCTGCGAGCGCCAATTCCATCCATTTTATGTGCATTGCCAAAGTGCTATACATATAAAAGCGAGGGTCGAAACGACACCTCGCTTTTTTTGATTTAAGTACGCCCGAGAGGACTTGAACCCCTAACCTCTTGGTCCGTAGCCAAGCGCTCTATCCAGTTGAGCTACGGGCGCAGCTATTGTAAATTAAAATGACTGGCGCATACGGGAGTCGAACCCGTGTTACCGACGTGAGAGGCCGGCGTCCTAGGCCACTAGACGAATGCGCCTCAAAGCTGGGGAGCAGGGATTTGAACCCCGGTTCCATGGTCCAGAGCCATGTGTCCTGCCGCTAGACGACTCCCCAATCAGAGTGTAATTTTTCAATTTTCACCAGTGCATGCGACAATCGCCTTAGGACTGTCTCCTTGCCCAGAATGTTCATCACTTCGAATAAACCGGGCGTTGCCGTTCGGCCTGTGAGCGCCAACCTGCAAGGCTGGATCAATTTACCAGCGCTGATCTGCAATTCGCTGGCCAAGTCTCTGCACGCCTTCTCGATAGATTCTTCAGTCCAATCATGCAGGGCGCGTAATCGTTCCTGCAATTGGCAAATCTGATCCGCTACTTCCTTGTTTTTCCAAAGCTTTTGCGTACCGGCTTCGTCATATTCTTGCGGATCGCGGATAAAATAATTCAAAGGATCGAGAAAATCAACAAGGTATTTTGATCTTGGCTTTAAAAGTGCAAAAATTTTCAAAAAATCAGCTTTCTTCTCAACCAGAAAATCCCGGTCACAGAAATCAGCTTCGACGATTTTGTCTTGGATGCGTTCAAAAATCTCGCTTTCGGATAAAGCGGCGATATATTTCGCATTCATCCATTCGAGCTTCTTTTCATCGAAGACAGCACTGCCTTTTTGCAATCCATCAACTGAGAAATGCGCAATCAGTTCATCTCTTGAGAAAAACTCGCGGTCATCACCTGATGACCAACCAAGAAGTCCCAAAAAGTTGAACAAAGCTTCAGGCAACACACCTTTTTCAGCATACTCATGTACCGCTGTAGCGCCATGCCGTTTGCTCAGCCGTTTTCCATCCGCACCATGAATCAGCGGGATGTGCAGATATTCCGGAAGTGGCCAGCCAAGCGCCCGGAAAAGCAAAGCTTGCTTGTGTGTGTTGAGCAGGTGATCGTCGCCGCGAATGACATGCGTAACTGCCATTTCGTGGTCATCCACCACCACCGCAAACTGGTAAACAGGGCTACCATCAGCACGCTGAATAATGAAATCACCTATTGCAGAGCCATCGATTTTGATTTCACCATGCTGCAAATCCTGGATCGCAACCTTGTCCTCACTGACATGAAAGCGCACAGTGTAGGGCATATCGTCCAGCAGCAGTTCGCTGATTTCACTTTCGGAGAGATGAAGGCATTTCCGATCATAAACATATTGTTTTTTTTCTGCAATCGCCTTTTTTCTCTCGTCCGCCAGCCTTTCTGCTGAACAAAAACAGCGATAGGCCAGCTTCTGCTCCAGCAATTGCTGAATTTTTGCACGATGCGCCGCCAGCCGTTGCGACTGGTAGATGGGCTCCTCATCCCACTGCAAGCCCAACCACTGCAAGCCTTTAAAAATGGCTTCAACAGCCTGCTGCGTCGATCTTTGTTGATCGGTGTCTTCAATTCGCAGAAGGAACTTGCCATTCTGCTTTCTTGCAAAGAGCCAATTAAAAATCGCTGTTCGCGCACCGCCAATATGCAAATAACCTGTCGGACTCGGGGCGAATCGTACTCGTATCAATGGCAGCTACTCACTTTGCGAACAAGCCAAATTCAATATCAGCGGAGAGGGAGGGATTCGAACCCTCGGTAGATCTTTTGGAACTACAACCGCTTAGCAGGCGGCCCCTTTCGGCCACTCAGGCACCTCTCCAAATTTCGTAAACAAGGCATCACTCCTGCACTTCAGAAGAAGGCCAGAATGCTGCCCGGCATAAGCCAAATCAGCGGAGGGCGAGGGACTCGAACCCCCATGGGTGGAAACCCGGCGGTTTTCAAGACCGCTGCCTTACCAATTAGGACTAGCCCTCCAAACAGACCCGGAATATACAAATTTTCATTTTGCAGGGCAATGATTTTTTTGATCCAATTTCTCTTAAAGAAAGCCCGAGAAACTACAGTCGGCTGAACAGTTTGCCCGGCATTTGACGCACGAGTCCGGAAAATTCAAGTTGGAGCAATACACCCAGCAACTCAGCGGTCGACATCCCGACTTCGGCCGCCAGTTGATCAATATGAATTGGCTGCTCAGTCAAGGCGACAAAAACACGCTTTTCCCTCGCATCCAGTTTCGCCGTATCGGCAGCCATCATGGTCTGTCGACTGAAAAGCCTGCCTTGCACGGAAACTTCCTCTAAAATATCATCAATGCTGAACACTAACTTTGCGCCTTCCTTGATCAACTCGTGCGGTCCCTGACTCAGTGGTGAAAAAATGCTGCCCGGGATTGCGAATACTTCACGATTTTGCTCAAGCGCAAGATTTGCAGTAATAAGCGCACCGCTTTTTGTTCTTGCTTCAACGATGATGGTGCCGAGCGAAAGCCCGCTGATGATTCGATTTCGGCGTGGAAAATTCATTGCATCCGGCTTGGTCCCCATGGGAAATTCGCTGATAAACACGCCTTGTGAAGGAAGTGCCTGGGCCAGCTTTTTATTTTCCGGTGGATAAATGACATCCAGCCCGCATCCGACCACCGCAGCGGTCAATCCGCCGCGCTTGATGGTGACAGCATGCACAATTGTGTCAATACCCCGCGCAAATCCACTTACTGTAACAAAATTTTTTGCCACCAAATCAGCGACCAGCTTTTCCGCTACCTGTTTGCCATATTCCGATGGACTGCGTGTTCCGACTATCGCCAGCGCAGGATTCTCCAGAATGCTCAGATCGCCTTTGACAAACAAAAAAACTGGTGGATCATCGATCTTCTTCAGTAGCGCCGGATAGCGGGCATCCCATAAAGAAATAATTTGCACACCCGCTGATCGACATTGAGCAATTTGAGTTGTTCCAAAATCAAGCGATTTGATGTGCTGAAGTTCACTGATAATCGATGAGCCGATCTGCGGCATGCGGTGCAATTGTTTTGGTGAAGCTTCCAGGATTCCTGAAGGCGAGCCAAAGGCATGTATGAGCTTTCTGATTTTCATCGGACCAATGCCGCGGGCCTTGGTCAAATTCAGCAAAAGAGACAACTCATCCGGCTGCAGAGTCCAGGCATTATCAGCCACAGGCAAATCCCCCAGTAGATCTATTTATTTTGATTCAGCTTGAAGTGCTCGCCAAATTGTATCCAGCACGCGCTCCACGCCATCTCCAGTCACCGCGGAAAGTTGGTGAACGGCAATACTCTCAAATTCGCGCATCACTGCTGCATGGCTATTCTGATCAACCACATCAATTTTGTTCAGGCAAACGATGCGTGGCTTTTGCAGCAAAGATAAATCGTGCGATTCAAGCTCGCTAATCAACGTTTGAAAATCCTGCCATGGCGTCTCCGATGCCATATCGACCAGAAAAACCAGCACTTTTGTACGTTCGATATGACGCAAAAACTCAAGCCCCAAGCCCTTACCTTCGTGTGCGCCTTCAATCAAACCGGGAATATCAGCAATCACAAAAGCGCCAGCATCTTTGTAATGCACTACACCGAGATTTGGCTGCAGGGTGGTAAAGGGATAATCTGCGACCTTCGGACGGGCATTGGAAAGCCGCGACAAGAGCGTCGATTTACCTGCGTTTGGTAGGCCGACCAGGCCGACATCGGCAATCAACTTAAGCTCAAGCAGAATGTGCATCTCCTGCCCGAGCTGGCCTTGCTCCCACTCGCGTGGCGCCTGGTGGGTTGCAGTTGCGAACCGGGCATTGCCACGCCCACCTTTGCCACCCTTCGCGACGACCAGGCGATCCTGGTCAGTGGTAATTTCACCAATCAGTTCGCCGGTCTCATCGCTATACAGCTGGGTACCGGCAGGAACTTTGATTTCTACATCGCGGCCATTTTTGCCGCTTTTATTTGCGCCCTTGCCATGCTCGCCGCGCTGTGCCCGAATGTGCTTGCGACGTGTAAAGTCATACAAACTGCGCATGTGCGGATCGCATATAAAGATGACACTGCCGCCATCGCCACCGTCGCCGCCATCCGGGCCACCTTTGGGCATATATTTTTCGCGCCGGAAGCTCACGCAGCCGCTGCCACCGTGTCCTGAGGCGATCCAGATTTTTGCTTGATCTACAAACATATTGATTTTTAAGTACGTTAATTGCTATTAACCGGGCCGCATCACCTGTTTCGTGGAGAAAATAGCACATTCATGCCTTCGATCACAAGTGTTGCGCTACCAACGCGTCAGTCCTGTATTGGATTGCAAAAAAAAAGCAGGGACAACGCCCTGCTTTTGTAGAAGCGGTTTTTCAACCTACATATTTTCAACAATCGCTTCAGCAAACTGCGAGCATTTCAACAGGGTGGCGCCAGTCATTTGGCGTTCGAGATCGTAGGTCACACGCTTTTGCTGAATGGCCTTAGCGATACCATTTTCGACAAGTTTGGCCGCCTCATTCCAGCCGAGATATTCTAACATCAACACTCCGGAAAGAATCAGTGAACCAGGATTAACTTTATCTTGTCCGGCATATTTGGGAGCCGTGCCATGAGTTGCTTCAAACAAACCAACGTAGTCACCGATATTGGCCCCAGGAGCCATTCCAAGACCGCCAACCTGCGCTGCACATGCATCCGAGAGATAATCACCGTTCAGGTTAGAGGTTGCGATCACATCATATTCGTTGGTGCGGGTCAAAATCTGCTGGAACATGTTATCCGCAATGCGATCTTTAATGACAATTTTGCCTTCCGGCTGCTTGCCATCATATTTGCTCCAAAGCTCATCTTCGGTAATGGTTTGATCACCAAATTCTTTTTTCGCCAGTTCATAGCCCCACTCCTTGAATGCACCCTCGGTGAATTTCATGATGTTGCCCTTGTGCACCAGTGTGACACTGTCCCGGCCCTGCGCGATGGCATATTCGATCGCTTTGCGCACCAGACGATTGGTACCGGTAACGCTGATCGGCTTGATACCGATGCCAGAGTCCGTCCGGATGCCTTTATTGTACTTGCTGTTGATGAATTCGATGATCTCTTGCGCTTCTGCGCTGCCCTGTTTCCATTCAACACCGGAGTAAACGTCCTCGGTATTTTCACGAAAAATCACAACATCCATCTTTTCAGGATTGGTCACAGGTGCAGGCACACCGGTATAGTATTTGACCGGGCGCACGCAAGCGTAGAGATCGAGCACCTGGCGCAGTGTAACATTCAGGCTGCGAAAACCGCCGCCAACCGGGGTGGTCAAAGGCCCCTTAATCGCTACGATGAAATGGCGAATTGCGGCAAACGTGTCTTCAGGAAGCCATTCATTGTAAAGTTCATTGGCTTTTTCGCCTGCATAAATTTCCATCCAGGAAATTTTCTTTTTGCCCGAATAAGCCTTTTCGACCGAAGCATCGAGAACGCGCTGAGTTGCACGCCAGATATCAACGCCGATGCCATCACCTTCAATAAACGGGATAATTGGGCGATCTGGCACGTTCAACTTGTTACCGTCAACCGTGATACGCTCGCCCTCATTGGGAACTGTTAGCTTTGCGAAATCCATCCATTATCCTCCAGAGTATTCCTTTTATTAGTCATAAAAATGATGAATTGAGGCTACGTTTCTAATGAAATCTGGGATAGCTTTTGATTGAGGATAATTAAAGGCGGGAATCAGGCCAGACACTTACAGGTCATTCATTACCTTGTCGCTCTTTGCCGATAGAAACGAATACGCCTTTCTTTCGAATCCAATCTCAACTTCTTCAGCAAGCGCCGCAGCTCAAAAAAGCCAAGATTCACCTGTCCATAATTGGGCGAATTCAGCATTTTTTTCAATTTGAACGTGCCTGCCTGCGGGTTGCTGACAACAGCAGCCTTTACTTTGTCTTCAATCGTGTTCTGAGAAAACGACGACACCCGATCTGCTGTCGATGTTTTTGGCCGCTCAGTCACAACCGATTCGCGACCACCCGAAACGAACTCGGGTTCTTTGGCTTCGTTGCGAGATTCAGCCGGTTTTTCAGGAAGCGACACGCCGCCACGATCGAAATCGCGTACAGCTTCATCCAGTGTATCAAATGCCTTCAGAATATAGTGGAATTCCAAAAGCTCGAAGACTTCGTATACATCAGGAATCATCCGGACGAGCTTCAAGTCGCCACCCCGTTCCCGGATGCCTTTAATCTCGCTAATGAAGATACCCCAGCCAGCGCTGCTGATATAATCAACGTTTCCCAAATCGATGATGATTTTGTAAATCCCGGATTTCAGCAGGGAATCGAGAGAATGTTCCAATTCTGCAGATGTAGTGGTGTCGATATAGCCGCCAACCTTGATAACAGCTATGTTGTTATTCACTCCTGCGCGTTCCACAGACACCTGAATACCTTCCATGGTTGACTCCTAATTGATATGATGTTCGTAATGGCATCGAATATAATAGACCTATTATTTAAAGTCAATGGAAACTGACAATTATTTACTGATAACCTGCCCCTCATCCAGAAGTTCAAAAGCCTTTTGAATCTTCCTCTTGATGTCCGATCGAGCAGGGTCAAGGCGAATAACATTTTCCCATTCTTCGATGGCTTTATCCAACCGCCCCTGATTCGCATATATCACACCCATATTTTCATGTGCTGTGGCATCTTTGGGATCAAGCTCCAGCACCCGGTGATAGGCGGCTGTGGCTTTTTCGTACAAATCCTTACGAAAATAAGCGTTGCCAAGCACGCTATGCGCTTCCTTGAAATCCGGGTATTGTGAGATCGCTTTTTCAAACTGCGAAATAGCACGATCGTATTCATGATTTTTATAGTATCGCAAGCCAGCAATCAGCAATTCCTCTTGCTCATCGTCCGACATACTGTTTCGTTTTTCCGGTTTTTCCTGAATATCAGAAATTTCTGCTCTCTCATAGGTCTGTTCATCCGGCGCTTCCAGTCGATTGGTATCGCTCTCATCCTGCTCGTGTTTTTCGAGTTGCACGGGCGGCTCCGTGCTGCGATAATGCTGCATTTCTACCTCCACTCCTGCCGAGCGCCCCGCCCTTGTGGAGTGCAACTTGCGAGGTTTAAGGGCCTGAAAATCAAAACCGGGCAACGGTTTGCTGACTTTCTCAACCCGAATCGGAGAGCTGCTTTGTGCAGATTTTGCGCGCATCAGATTCGTTGTCAAAATTTCAATCGTATCGTCACCGAGAACGGGCAAATCTGTGCTATTAAATTCTGCCGCTTCCCGCAAGACTTGTGCTAACTGTTCTTCATCTTCGTCCTCATCTTCTTCAATTTCGTCTTGCTCATCCGCCGCATCTTCTTCGACTTCCTCTTCGCGGTCTGTTGTTGCGCTCACTTCGATAAAAACATTGTAGTCGTCATCTTCCTCTTCCCGTTCAAAATCTTCAGCGTCCAACACCGGATACGCCTGTTCATCTTCACTTTCGTCTTCATCTGAAGCGATATATTCCACTTCACTTTCTTTAATTTCATCTTTCTGGACAGCATCTGCCTCTGTGGCTTCAATTTGCACTTCTTCAAAAGCATGCTCATCTTCGGGCATCTCAGCAATTACTTCCGCGTCTTTAGGCTCTGGCTCTTCGGATTCCGTTTCTTCATTCAGCGATTGTTCTGCTGTTGATTTTTCTGTTTCTGCCTCACTCTCCTGCGTTGTTTCTACTGGCAGTTCCTCAGGTTCCGGCTCGTTTTCTTCAGATTCTTTCTCGGATGCCGGTTCAGCGACGACCTCATCCGCCGGTTCCTGTGTTTCGGCTTCTTCAACAACGACATTGGATGATTCATCTTCAAAGCTGTTGGTGATCTCCATTTTCAGCAAATCTTCAAAAGCGGTAAATGCGAAATCATCTTCCACCTGTCCGTGCTGTACCGGAGATGCTGAGCTAACCAGATTATCATTTTCATCAGCATCGCTGCTCGCCTCATCGCGCTTTTTGCCAACTCCGGTGCTGCTGCTGCCGTGCAGGGTCTCCTCCACCTGCTTCCGGGTCATCCCTTCAAAATCGAATTCATGCGTTGCGTCTTTGCCTGCGAGTATGTGCTGGATATCGCCGCTGTCAAGCGCAGGGGATTCACTTTTTTCCGGTTCAGTTGATGTGGCTTTTGGCGGCTTATTGGCATGTTTCTCAAGAAACTCGCGCATGATGTCATCTTCGGGATCCGGCTTTTTGCTGGCCATCTGGCCGGCCGAAGTATTGACAACTTCGAGATCAACACTTGTATCTTCAAGTCCTCTGAAACGCTTTTTAATTTCAATCGGTGGCCTGGTAGCATCCGGCTTTGCTTCCTGGCTCTTCCTGGAAGCAGGTTCCACCGGTCGTGGAGCAGTGCGATGCGATTTTTCCGGTTCATTACGGTCGATAATGACGCGGCCATCGAGTGTAAGCATTGGTGTGCCGGGTTGCTTCATTCGGCGCTTGCTGCGGTCGCCACGAGTGACAAATGCCTCACGCAATTGTCGCGTATTCAAGCGGCTGCGCACCAACTCATCGTATATTTTATTCTCGCCGATTTGCGTCATGCCATATTTTTCGGTATTCAGCTCTTCTGAAATACGTTTGGCGCCAAACTCGGGGTGATTGCGAATAATGTCAAAGATCTTGGTTTTATCTTCTATGCTAATATGTTTTGCTTCGACAGAAACATCTTCATCGACCTCGAAATTTTCGATGCCGTGCTCTTCAAACTGCTTTTTGTATTTGTTGTAGTAAGCATAAGTGGTGATGCCGGATTCTTCGCAGGCATCGCGAATATTTTTGCCTTCAAGGATTGCTTTATGTGCCAGTTTGGCGCGGCGCAGCTCTTCTTTCTCCTGAGTTGTTCTTTCCTTGATCGAAACCAGCGTAATATCGTCGTATTGCACGGCGCCTTCAGTAAACGACTCGATTTCGAGTTGCAATTTCTCAACAAAAGGTTTTACCCGCAGAAGCCCATGTTCGCGAATCGATTTTAGAAATCTTTCTTCGCCGAAAAGATCGCGCGAACCATTCATCGCTTCAGTAATACCATCGGTGTATAAAATCAAAATATCATCTTCTGCAAGCTGGATGGTATCCGACTCGATAGAACTCCGGAATAAGTCCGTTTCAGCAAGCTGGATGCCAATCGGAAATCCTTTCGGATTGAGATAGTAGGTCTTTTGAACTGATGGTCTGTAGAGAATCATCGGATTGTGGCCAGCACTGGCGTAATTGAGACGGCGTCTCTTCGAGTCGATGATGACATAAAAAATTGTCACGAACATGCCTTTTTTCATGTCATTGACGACGAAATCGTTGACGCGTGCCAGCACCTCTGCCGCGTCTCGCATACCGCGCGCTTCTGTACGTAACGCGGTGCGAATCATGGTCATCACCAGTGAGCCCGGCACACCTTTTCCCGACACATCAGCCACCACAATGCCCAGCGTGTCTTTGTCGACCTCGACGAAATCGTAGTAGTCACCGCCCACTTCTTTCGCCGCCTGATAAAGTGAAGAAATTTCATAGCCTTCCAGCTCAGGAAAATCCGTTGGCAGCAGCGTTTGCTGAATTTCCTGCGCAACCTGCATTTCTTTTTGCAGTTGTTCCTGCTCGACCAAATTTTTCTGCGATTGCCGGAATTTGGTGGTGATTTCGCTAAAGGCCTTGGCGATCTCGCCGATTTCCGTCGAAGAGTCGATATCCATTTCATCTTCAACCTCATCGCCATGGTCGAGCGCACGAATCCAGTCCCCCAGCTTTTTGAACGGATTGAGCAGGACATAAATGAGGACAATGGTGCCCAGATAACTTGAAAGCAGTATAAACAAAGCAAGCCGGGCTTCTTCCCAGCGCTTTTCAGATACAGCATCATCAACGTGCGACTTCAATCTACGGATGTGAAGCTCGCCTTTTTTTGCCCCTTTATCCCGATCCATCAGGGTCGATATGTATTCGAACACATCGGTTTCCTGACCACTTCGGTCGCTTATGCGCGCCTTGTAAATTTTTTCTTGTATTTTTTCGCTTTTTTCGGGGGGAACAAACTTATTGAGCCACTTGCTGTCGTCATCATTGCCACGCAAATTGCCCTGCACAATGCCATCATTATCCAGTATGATAATCTCGTAAATGCGATTACCATACTCCTGCTTGATTTTGGTGACCAGCCCTTGTGTATCGCGTAAATCGTACGGAATCGTCGGCTCATTCACCACCAGGCTGTCGATGTGCTCGCCAAACGAATAGAGGTCATCATACACGACCTGACGAATGGTGGTTCCGGCGCGAAGATAAAAGTAAAAATATCCGGCACAGATCGCGGAGGTAATGATCGCCGCGGTCCAGATAAAGTATTTGGCTTTCAGCGTCAGCGGAATATTGGCGACTTTGCTCGGCAACCGCTTGATTCGGCGGTCGGGATCGAGGTATTTTGTCAGGCGAAGTTCGTTGCCCTCTTCCGTTTTACGATAGTCGATTTCATCCATCAACTTGCGGATAATGAAAATACCAAGTCCGCCTTTTTTGCCGATATCGACGTAGCGCTTCAAATCCGGATTTTTGACAAAACGCGGATCGAAATATTTGCCCTGATCGATGAGGCTTACCGTAATGCTCGCCTTGCGAACGATCACGCGCAGCAGAATAAAGCCAGGCTCATCAAATTCACGATAGGCATGACGAATCACATTTGAGCCAGCTTCATCAATGCTGAGCTTAAATGCATTGATGACTTTGTCGCTCAAACCATGCTTTCGGCCGATCCGGGTGACAAAATCGCGCAATTCCCCCAAATAATCAAAATGGGCCGGGACTTTAAGTTGTTCCTTGACGGTGTTTTTAAACAAGCTGAGATTCCCGTTGTTTACGCATTACTTATTGTTCAAAGCTTCTTCTGCTTCATCGATCAGCTTCAAAATATCGCGGTTGTATTTTTGCTGTTTCTGAATTTCCAGCAAAATATCCAGCGCTTCCTGGTATCTCTTGCGGAAAACCAGCGATGCCGCGGTTTTGTACTGATTTTTGATGTAATCGTTAGCAAAAGGCTCGTCCTGGGCATTGGCGCGTGCATCAGCTTTGTCCCAGTACTCGCGGAGTTGCGCATTATTCGGATCGAGGCGCAGGGCCTGATCGAAATATTCGAGCGCATCGACATAATTTTTCTTAAAGTACTCGGCAATGCCTTTTTGATAGGCATCATCGCGGTTCATGCGGTTTTGCAGAATCGCGATTTCCGTCTCGACTTTTTTGCGTGCTGATTCATCGAGCTGCTTGGTGCGCTGGGCTTCTTTGTATTTGTCCAACGCTTCAATGTATTTGCCCTGCGCGGTCAGGCGATCGGCGTCGCGCAACAGCAGTGAAATTTCATCTTCAATCGCTTGCTTGGTCCGGCCGATCCAGTTTTGCACCGTAACATTTTGCGGATCCTCGGCCAGCGCCTTTTCCCACTCGGTTACGGCTCGATCGTATTGACCGGCATTGAAAAAACTGATGCCCTTTTTAAGCTGGGTATCGACGTAATCCTTGATGCGGGTTGCGTTCAGATCAGCAGCCTTCTGTTTCAGCCGCTCTTCTTCCCGCAAACGATTTTCTTCTTCAAATTTTGATTCCGCCAGTTGCGCTCCCCGGGCAGCCCCTTCGTTCGTTGGATCGAGCTGCTTCACCGCATTGTAGCGGATCAACGCATCGAAATATTTGCCTTGCCGGAAAAAGGCATTCGCTGCATCGAGATTGTTCTGCACTTCCACCTGGTTACGCAATCGCGTTTCAAAATTAACCCGATCGGCTACTTCCTGATCACGGCGGCGCTGCTCTTGCGCGAGCAATTCATCCTTTGTCATGCCAAATTCAATCGTCACGGATATGCGATGATTGGCCTCGAGCAACGGACTGGTGGCAAACTTGCCATAAGAATAATCGATCTGGAACTGACCAACGGAGGCCCCGGCTCCGAAAACCATCACATTGTCCATGAATCCGGCACGCACCATCGCCATGCCCTGATAAGCATATTCGGTACCGAAATGGAATTTCGGCGCCTTGTTGACGTTATACTCAAGATCGGCGTAAAGCGAGACTAAGTCATCCCGGCCACGGAACCGGAGATCCTTTGCAAATCCAAACTTATAAGATCTGGGTATTTGTTGATTCTCATTACCAGCCTTTATGATGGGGGGAATTGCATTTTGTATAATAACTCCAAGGGAGGTATTTTGCAGAAGTGTCATATCGAAATCAGGTCTGTAAATCAAACCAAAATCGGCACCAACGCCGCGGCCATTCAGGGTGCCACCATCAGAAAGCGTGAAGCTCTGCTGCTCGATTTTAATGCTTAGACCCGCAGATAGATTTAGCGGCAGGTTTTTGCCGTAGGAAAACAGAAACTGCGTATTTGCAAAAGAGGCATCGCCAAGAATTTCTCCGTTGGTATGCACATGTTGAAAGTCATTGCCAACTCGCAAGATCGCCGCACCGAGCGTACCAAAATTCAACGTCGGATGGACGTACGCAACGAAATTGTATTGCCCGCCCAAAGGCAAATTTGAGTAAAACATTGTCGCTGATTTGCGTTCGAGCAGATCCATCCCACCCGGATTCCAGTACACCGCGCTGGCATCGTTCGGTGCAGCAATATATGCGCCGCCAAGTCCCAGCGCGCGCGCACCGACTCCGTATGAAAAAATGCTCTCCTGGCCCGCGTCTTGCTTTTGGGCGTGCAGGCTGCTGTACGTCATCAGCAGCGCGAGACTTAGCATCCATCGGGCACTGGCAAAAGACATATTTTGGCGGCATCGGCCAAATAGCCAGCGCAGACTTGCAGGCTGTTGTTGTATTCTCATCCGTTGCATGATCAATCCTGTCCGTTCCTGGAGTTATTTCACGATTGCCACTTTGGTGGTGGCAATTCCTGCTGAAGTTTTCAGAACAGCAAGGTACAGGCCATTGACAACCGGTCTCCCTTCGCCATTCCTGCCGTCCCATCTGATTTTTTTCGACTGCCCGTCATAGGTCCCTTCCCAGTCGGCAGCGCTAAAATTGAAAATTTTCACCAACTCGCCAAAAAGCGTATAGATGTGCAACTCAATTTCTGTGCTTTGCTGCAGCACATACTGAAACTCGGTAAAAATATCTTCATCCGGGCTGAACGGATTTGGTGCATTGCGAAAACTGGTTTCGAAATCATTGGAAATCAAAACAGCGCTTTTTGAAGCCAGTTCCTGTACCGGTTGGTTGAGCGCATTCAAGAACTCGACCAACACCATGCGCTTGCTTTCCTGGTCCACAGCCCGCACATCTTCCGTGCTATTCACACGCAGCGAAAAACTTTTGGCGGCATTGTTATCAGCCACATCAACCATAATCACAACAGAGTCAGGTTGTAGGGGTTGCAGCGTATCCGGCGTGGTGAAATTCAACTGCAGCTTCTCGCTGCTCAAGCCGCTGCCACTCTGGTACAACATATTTCCACGCCTCGCACTTTTTACAGAAATGCCTGTGACCACCTGGTCTGCAGAAATCAAATTGCCCATACGATCGATAAATTCAATATCAAGTCCGTTCAACAGAATGTTGCTCGCCCCCACCTCACCGAGATTTTCCGCTTTGAATCGAAACATCTCGACATCGCCCTGGCCATTGACAACAGCAGATGAACGCTGAATTTCGAGATTGCGCATGGCGAGCTTGCTGGTTTCGGTGGTAATGCCAATGCTCTCTTTGGTGATATCGAGCTCAAGCTTCTGGCCGGTATTTTCATCCCGTGGCGTATCGATCACGATAATATCGATATTGCGGATATCATCGTGTGGTGCCGGTGGCGACAGCACCGTCCACTCCGCCGCCCCGCCAGCCGTCTCTTTGATGCTGGTATCGCTAATCACATAATCGAGCGGCAAAATAATCTGAATTTTTGCATGTCCGGTGGTATCCGCTTCACCGACATTGGTGATGGTTGCCCGCACGGTAAAATTTTGGTCCGGCGAGACCTTTTTATCGATCGCTGATGGCGGATCGACAATGTTTACCGACAAGAAAATCCGCGCCTTTTGCACAACCTGTATCGGCAAAGCATTGGTGGTTGTGCTCAAGCGCGTTGTATCTGAAGCGTCACGCGCGGTAAAAAGCACAACCAAGTCATCGCCGGTTCGCGGCTCCGAGGGCGCTACCACTTTCCATTGAAACGTCTCGCTGCCAGATGATGAAGGACTTTCGGCAGGCTGGTTGACATTATCCACCGTGTAGCCTGAATTCGGCGGGAATTGAATTTCAGCCTGCACATCGGCGGCATTTTGCCAGCTAACCGTAGCTTGTACGGTAAATTCCTGCTCGGTGCTGATCACGCTATCCTGGGCGCCGATTGGACTGGTAACAGTCAGATCACCGGCTGTCAATTGTCCCAATGCACGGGTCTGAACATTGATTTCCTTGGCACGGATGCCATCAAAAATCGCTGCTTCATTTCCAGTGTTTTCGTCAGCCGGGGTTTTGGTTAAGCGAACAGTCAGGGGCTTCAGCGAAACCGATGCTTGCGGAGCCTGCAACTCCCAAATGACCGGCTCGCCGACGCGAATACTTTGCGTCAGCGGGCTGCTGGCAGTCACCTGCGTATCGCCCAATTCCAGTACCACTTCACCTTCACCGACGGTGTTGGCGCCGCCAAGATTGGTTAACGAAGCGGCGAGCTTGAATTCCTGGCCCCTGGCAAGACTACCGCTGCTCGCTCCCGGCGGTTCGGTAATTTGTGCATTGAATTGCACGCTTGACTGGCTGACTGTCGTCACATTTGCCGTCTCGGTGTCTTCGACGACGCTCAGATCCGTCGCTTGCCCAAAAGCGCGCACAGAAAATTCATCCTGTGTGCCAGTCTGCGAGTTGGGAGCCTGAATTTCCCAGCTAACCGTATTGTTAACGACATTTTTGACGGATTCATCTGCAAAACGTAAAGAGTAGTTCGCAGGCAGTGAGATCGTCGCTTGAATATTGGATAAATTGGCTGAGTGAGCGACATCAGCTTGCAGGGTAAAAATCTGTACCGTCGACACGATGCCATCGGTTGCGCCTTGCGGTGACACCACAGCCAGGCTGGTGATGCTAAGCGTAACGGTATCGGTTTCTACCGTCACCGTATCCGTGCTATCGGCGATCGTTGCGTCCTGAGCGCTGTTTAAATCGAGCGGTGCGCGGGTAATTTGCAAAATAAAATCTGATGCAGCGCTCGGTTCTTCCGGTGCGACAAACGTCCACGTAACTGTTGTATCGAGCTTGAATGAACGGGTCAGAGGCTCGAGCCCCGGACTTTTTCGCGTATAACCAGTTGGCACCTGAGTGATCGAAACCTGGCCGTTCTGATTAACTCCAGCCGCACCAGGTGCATTACGTACGACTGCTTTAACGAGAAATTCCTGTTTGAGAGAAAATTTGCCGTCTGCCGGATCCGTTGTCGCGATCAGGGTCAGATCTGCTGGAATTTGCGTCACAACGCGCTCAGTGGGATCAGAAGGTGCGAGTATGTTGGCTTTTGCACCGCTGTTCACTGAAAACGCGCTATCGATCCGTGCCGTAAAAATTTCGCCAGTTTCATTCGGGTTGGCGGGCGAGGTGATGTCAAACGTCACCGCTGCTTCGCTGGAAATATCAATTTGTGGAATCAGTTTTTGATTTTGATCGATGGTGCTGCCGCCATTTGTTAACAGCGAAACCGCAATATCCCGCACCGGCTCAACGCCGGTGTTGCGAACGCGTACGCGGATCGTATAGATTTGCGAGCTATTCACGTAACCGACATTTTGGCTGTCGATATTGTTAACCTGTGCTGTGGTACCCGTGATGCCTACCGTTGCACTGGTCGTAATTTCGACGTTGCCGTTAGCCGACAGCTGAAAGGTGCTGTTGTCATTGGCATCCTTGCCTGATATGGTTGCAGCAATGGTTGCCGTGCCACCGGTTGGGCCAGTGCGCGTCACAGTATAGACCAGCGTATCCGGGGTATTACTCTGCAAGCGCAATGTGCCGGAATTTTTAAGTGCAGTTGGCGCTTGCACGACAAAATCACCCGGTTGAGCTGGAATGCCATTGACAGAAAATTCGATGTCATCTGCTCGTGGCGGATCAAACTGAATCGGTGCACCACCCGTATCCCGCACCGCGACATAAATGAACCACGGTGGATTGGATTGATTGGCAGATACGGCCGCACTCGATGGTGCGACATCAACGATTTGCAAAGCGGCAGGCGCCTGTATATGTGCGAGGACCGTATCATCTACTGCAGCCTCTGGAGCCAACGACGCATCGGTATTGTTTGATTGCGCCGCGACAAAATTTGCTGTAAAAATTTCATCAGCTTCAACAGCATCCGCCAAAACTGAAAATGTTGCAATCCCGGTCTTCTCACCTTCCAATAACGGCAGCGTAACCTGGGGGGGCAACAGAACCTGTGAATTGCCGTTCGACGCTAATCCAACCGTCAAATTCTTCACACCTTCCTGCCCCAGGTTGCGAAACTGAACATTGACCTTAAAAGAATCATTTTTATTCACAAACGGCGCATTAGGTGCAGCAATATACGTTGAGTCGATAAAAAACTGTGCCGGAGATTGCACTGTAAATGCCGCCTGATTGCCGTCAGCCTGGCTTGTGGAGTCCTGTACAATCACGCCACGATTGATTTCGATACCGGTCACTTTCGCATTGACGATATTTTGTCCAAGCAGCGTTCCTGAAGTATCAACCACAAAAATTAACGTGTCCGAGGAAAAACCTTTCAGCGTATCACTGCCGGAAACCAGAGTTGCCGGCCGCAGAATATCATAGCCCGCCGTATCCGAAAGAAAGACTTGCGGGTAGCTGCCATTGAAATCCAGCAAAGCACGGCTGCCTCCTGTATTTTCAACGTTTACGCGGATCCTCCAATCGGCGCTTTGTCCCTGGGTGACTGTATTTTGAGAGAGCTGAATGCTGGAAATATTGAGCAGTGCCGGTGATTGCACTTTCACCAATCCCTGACCAAAATCTTCAGTTGTATCGCTAATTGGCAAGTTCGGGCCAATGTCCGTGCCAACAACACTGCCGCTAATATTGATATCACCTGTTGTGGCGCCGGTTTTGGTAATTGTAAATGCCAGAATATCCGTCGAAAGCGGCTGCAGGATGGAAGTTCCCGAACTTTGCAGTGCACTCGCACGGGTGATGGTATATTCATTCGTCACATTCGCCACACCCTTAAAGAAGCGAATGTAGGTGTCGGTGCTGTTAATACCGATATCAATTTGCGAGTTGCTGTTGTTTTGCAGCACCATTTGCGCCTGCCAACTCCCCTGTAATCCAGCTGTCACACTGACTGGCGTATTGATCGCAATGATTTGCAAAGAGGCGCCGGTTGTTGCTTCCCAACTGGCTGGAGTAGAAGCGCCCGTGTCGATAATGTTCGCATTGGAATTCACATCGCGTCCGGCCGCCTGCGCATCGACAGTAATTTGGCCTGTTGTTGCCGTTGCACCAACGTCGACAATAAAATTGAATGTGGCCCTCGTTCCCCCCTTCAGTGTGTCCGGATTGTTGCCGTTGGGCGTTACGATGTACTGACTGGAAACATCGGTCGCGCCTTTTTTAAAATTCAAAGTGACCGAGTCAACCAGTAAATCCGACACATCGTTAAAACCAAAACGGTTCTGCACAATCACTGTTACAGGAACGCTTGTCTGTCCTTGCGCGACAGTCGCAGGCGCTGTCACCACATCGACCAACACGCCGGCAGAAAGTTTGACGCGCCAGCCGCTCAGCGTCTCAGCAATATTGTCCGATACCGGAATGCCGTTGATGGTGCCGTTCACAACACCGCTGACTGTTACCGTATCGACCGTCGCCGTTGTTCCGACCGTAACATTAAACCGCAAAGTGCGCGTCAAGCCTGGTGGGATCACAGTGAAGGTATCGGTTCGCGTGACGACGGGATAATCCGCATTGCGGTTCACTCCGCCTGTGCCAGTAAAATTCAGTCCTGCGGAGGTCACCACCACCGGGCTACCGCCACGGTTTTGTACAGCCATGTTCACCTGCGCCTGGGCCTGGCCACGGGAGACCTGCTTGGGTGTACTGATCGAGAGCAAATCCATGCTGCCGACCGAAACGCTGGTCTGGCCAGTGGAAGCGCCGTTCACCGAATTAGTGATAATTTGTGCCGTACCGCCGGCAGCGCCCGCCTGGAATTTAAAACTGAGTTGACTTGATGTATTGGTTCTCACCTGCACACCGCTTAAAACCGGATTGGTATCCTGAGTTGTGGGAATCGAACCGGCAGCGGAGGGAAAAGCCTGAACCGTAAATTCACGATTTGCACCGACGCCATTGCCATCTGAGTCGAGCACAGCACTGGAGGTGATTGTACTCTGGCTGGTGCCGTCTGCTGGCAGCGTGACGGGTGTGGCCGTGATGGTTAGCGCATTGGCCGGGACGCCCGGTCTAACTGTGATGGTTCCTGTGGCATCATCGAGTGCGGTGGAATGATTCGCTTGAATCAAGCCGGTGGTGCCACTTGCGCTGGCAGTGGTTGGCCTGAAGGTGAATGCGCTGCCTGTGCCACTTGGTGGATTACTTGAAAGACCGCCCGAAAGCGTCCAATTCACACTGACATCGGATATATATGCCCCACCAATATCGTACCCTGCCGCGTAGACGATCAGGCTGTCATCTGCGGTCAGCGAAACGCTACCGACTTCGATACCGCCACCATTTGGCGCCGAACGCACCAGCACATGATGCAGGGAGCCCTGAGTGACATTAAAAGCATTGGAAGTGCCGCTTGCACCATTACCATTGATGGAAATGGTGTTGTTTGTTTTTTGCGTGTTGACCGTCACCTGCTGCAATGCCAACACGCCGCTCACAAAGCTGGCGGTCGTTGTGGGTGCAATCGTGCCGGATGCATCGGAAATTGTCGCCGTGCCATTGAAACTGGTGACCGTATTGCCCTGATTGTCACGCGCAACGACTTTAATATTGAATGGCGAACCTGCAGTTTGCGTTGTGATATTTCCATCGTCGGTAGCCGTGACCAAAAAATTGTCGATAGTACCGGCATCCACATCAAACGAATTGGAAGTGCCTTGCGCGCCTCCGTTTGAAACAGTCAAGTTCAGGTCTGTGAGCACGCTGTTCGGTGTAATTTGCTCGGTTCGCACACCATTGATAAAGGCGCCGCTGGTGGTTGGAGAAACCGAGCCAGCACTTGGTGTAATGGAAACAGTGCCGTTAAATCCGGTCACGATATTCTCATTTGCATCCTGTGCCGTGATGGTTATTTCAAATGGCAAGCCCGCTGCTTGCGGAGAGGCAATCGTCGAAATGGCAAACTGTGCCAGTGCACCCGGCACAACATTGAAGGCATTCGATTGCCCGGAAAAAGAACCATTGGCTGCGGTAATAATGGCATCGCTTTGTGCTGTCGTGACCGTCATGCTTTGTGCGACCGCGCCATTGCTGAAACTGTTGGTCGAATCTGGCGACGAACCGCCTCCTGTAATCGACAGTGCAGCTTTGCCTGCAAAGCTGGAGACTGTGTTATCATTCGCATCGAGTGCTGTAATGGTGATATTGAATGGCACGCCTGCAGTTTTCGGGCTGCCTACCGAAGCAATAGCGAATTTCGACAAAGCACCGGCAGCAACATCAAAAACATTGGAAATACCGGATTTACCACCATTGGCTGCGGTGATGGCCACATTAGCCTGCGCCTTTGTGATACTCACAGCTTGCGAAGCCAGAACACCAGCTGCGAAAGCAGAAGAAGTCACTGGCGAAAGTGTGCCGGTTGGATCGGTGAGCGTCACCGTGCCAGTGAAGCTGGTCACCGTATTGTCATTTGCATCCTGGGCAACAATTTTGATATTGAAGGCGGAGCCGGCTGCCTGATCCGCGATCAGACCATTATCGGTTGCAGTTACAGCAAAATGGTCAAGAGTGCCTGCGGAAATGGTGAATGGATTGGATGTCCCGCTGTCTTTTGGAGCCCCGCCATTATCCTGAATTTCCATCAAAACAGTATAGGAGCTGCTCGCGATGGTGGTGTTGCCCACTGCGCCAAAGCGAATGGTAATGGTCGATCCCAACGAAATTCCATTGCCCGTGCCATCGCGAGTGAGAGTGATCGTCTGACCGGCCACCGAAGTTTGCAAGCCACCATCCAAAACCGATACGCCACTGGCGACCACAACGCCGGTGAGATCGAAGCCGGCCGGAAAGGTCAGGGCCAGCTTTTCATCTGCGAAAATATCTACGGCTGTGGTAAATGTCACATCGTAAAGCGTCGAAGCGCCAGCCTGATTATTGCTTGGCGCTACGGAAATCGATGTAATTTCGCGTGCGAAAGAAGATGTGGGGGATAAAAAAATCGAAAGGAAACAGGTAAAAGTCATCCATGCGACTGTTGCCGCGCTGCGTTGCATATTCGTCCTAAACATGGTGCCAATCTTTTGCGCTTAGAGTTGATTTGAAGCTGTTTTCCGTGGGCCTTTTGCAAGCACAAACCTGTCTGCATTTGCCCATTATCGCATTCTTCCGGCCTCATTCAGATCATTGAAACGTGCAGGTAATGTTCTTGTTATTGGCGGATTTGATATGACTCAAATTGAATTTTTTCTCGAACCGTGCTTGTTGCTGCCTGGTTAGGCAAGACAACTTTGGCCCACAAATCTTTGCCAAGATCGTCGGGATTCTTCAGCGGCCCAAAAACGATCGAAACTTTTTCGCCAACTGCAATGGCTGCACCCAGACCGCTGCGCTTTAAAGTCAGTTTATTCTGTGCAGTTTCATAACTAATGCCGCCTTTGATTTCATTTGACCCGGCAATTTTAATGGTAGCAAGATCATACTTTTCAGGGAATTCCAGCACAATTTCGGCATTTGCCGGCAGCTCACGCTCCAGCTCAATGGATAATTTATACATCGCCTCCTGCGCAGGTTTTGCCTGCAGGCTGGCGATATTGACTTTGCTTTGTGCAAACACGGATACAGTTGCCAGCATGTACCCGGCCAGGAGAAAAACTGTGGTGCGTAGTTTCATTGCCAATACTCGCATATTTTTACTAATTCTAATTGTTTTTCGCATAGAATGCGTAAAATTGCAATGCAGAAATTTTTGCATAAACTCGCTCAGGCACTACAAAATGTGTACCATTGCAACCTGTTTTCCCGGACTTTCGGCAGGCGCAATTTTGCACGCATGGATTTTAAAATCTTTTAACGAAATTTATGGCTCATGCAGAGACAGCGTTCCTGTAGCCTGATCGATGGAAGTGTTCGATCATCAAACACTGTTGTTTCGAAATGGAATTTACACGGGTGTAACATCAACACGGCGCAGGCCAAACGTAGCGCGTACGTCTGCGCCTGCGAGAAGGGGACAATTGGCAGGAATATAAATCTTCACGCCAGGCATTTATTTCAGGAGCGCTCGCAAAAGAATCAGGAAGCCTTTGCCATCATTCTCAGCTAGTCGCAAATTCTTTTTCGCACGCTTAAAATTCGGATTGATGCCCAGCGCCTTTCTGAACTCATCGAGTGCTTTCAAAAACAGGTTCCGGCAAAGTATCAGGTAGGCAATCCCCAAATTGTTATGCAAATCGGCATAACCGGGCTGATCTTCAACAGCCTGATTCAGGCGACCGATGTATTGCTCGATAAAGACATCGTCTTTGCCCTTGCCACCATACATAAACTTTAAATAAAATTCATGCTCGAAGGTCAGATCCAGGGCAGGCTGGACTTGCTCGTAGGCATTTTCCAGCAATTCAGAGGCTTTGTCAAAATCACCTGCAAGCAAGGCGGTGCGCGCTTGATGGGTGGTTTTGAAATCGAACGCCTTGAGGGCGCGACAGGCTTCATCAATGTGCTTTTCGATTAGCTTGATGCGATTTGGCGTAGATGGCAGCCCGGGGCTCTCCTGCTGGGTATTGATGGTCATCAGCAGGGTTCGGCAGATTTGCACATGCGCCGCAAAAAAGGACGGATTGATCGTCAGGCATTTTTCGAAAAGCTCGAACGCCCGCACGTAGTCTTTCTTTTCGAGAAAAAGCAACCCGAGTTTTAAAATAATATCAGCATAGTCTGTAGCATAATTCAATGCCTGCGAAAAGGCAACTTCTGCCTTCTCGTAGTGCCTTTTCTTCATGTAGCAAATGCCAAGATTCTTGTACGCCTCGGCATTATTCTGCTCAACTGCCAGAGTCAGGTTGAAAAAATGGATCGCTTCGTCCAAAAAGCCTTTGCTGAGAAAAACGGATCCGATTTTTGCGCAGGAAACGGCATGCCGCACCGACTCGACCTTTTTGGCCATTGCAAACAACAGTTCAATATCAGCGACAATCTGTTGATGTACATCTTGAATGTGCTGATCGAGATGACCATTGACTTGCGATTTGATAAGATTTTGCTCACGGGCTTCGACAACCCGGCCGTCATCAAAGACATTCGAAATTATTTTTGAGCTTGATTGCAGGAAAGATGTCTGCACATGAAGTCTTTTGCTGCCAACAGTGATTTCACTGTTAAGTCCTTTTTGTTGCATGTCCCTTTACTCCAATGCTGCCTGGTTGACATAAATGCGGAGGCATTTTCGACAGCTTCGCCACGCAGTCTCGCTATGAGCTTGACGAATCAGTCGATTTCTTGTTTTTTTTGCCCCCTGATTTTTCACCATCGGATTTGCTGGGGCTGTCCGATGTGCTATCGCTGCTGGTCGTGCTCGTGGCACTTGAGCTGTTCGATTTAGCATAGTCTGTTAAATAGAAACCTGATCCTTTAAATATCAGCCCGATTCCCCCGTTGATCAATCTCTCTACCTGCCCGTTGCCATTGCAATTCGGGCAAGCTTGCACCGGCTCAGCCGAGATGCTGTGGAACACCTCAAATTGATGGCCGCATGTTTTGCAACGATAGTCATAAGTTGGCATCTTTCCTCCGAGACCCTATTCCCCGAACCCTATGTTTTCTGTTTTTTTGCTATTGCAGTTTCTTTAGCGCCACTTCAATCTGATCCATCGCGATGGCGAGGTTTTCCATGGAATTGGCGTAAGATATGCGAATATTTTCGTTTGAGCCAAACGCTTCCCCCGGCACCACGGCGACCCCTGCCGCATCAATGAGAAAATCAGCGATGTCAAGGGCAGCGTTCAGCGTTTTCTGCTGATATTTTTTGCCAAAGTATTGGCTAAAATTCGGATACACATAAAAAGCGCCTTGCGGCAAGCTTAGCGAAACACCTGGCATGCTTCTCAGCCGTTGGGTGACAAAATCACGCCGTTCCGCAAAGGTTGTCCGCATTTTCTGCAATTCAGTCTCGGCCAGTTCAAACGCAGCAACAGCCGCATATTGCGAAATGGAAGTGATGTTCGAAGTCGAATGACTTTGCACTTTGGCAGCGGCTTTCACGATAGGCAGCTCTGCCGCCAGATAACCGACACGCCAGCCAGTCATCGCATGGCTTTTCGAGAGCCCGTTTACCAATATCAACTGACTGCGAATTTGCGGAAACATCGCCATCGAAACAGGCTCGAGGCCGTCATAAACCAGCTGCATGTAAATTTCATCGCTGAGCAGGTAAATGTCGTGCTGAGCAACGACGTCGGCAATGGCTGCCAGCTCATCTTTTGTGTAGGTCGCACCGGTTGGATTCGATGGGCTATTGAACATCAAAAGCTTGGTTTTCGGCGTGATCGCTTTCGATAACTGTTCGGCGGTAACCTTGTAATGATCGCGCTCGCTTGCCTGCAAAAAGACCGGTGTTGCCCGAGCCATTTTCACCTGCTGCGGATAGCTGGTCCAATATGGCGAGATCACCAAAACTTCGTCATCAGGATCACAGACAGCCAGGAGTGCATTAAAGATAGATTGTTTTGCACCGGCGCTCACCAAGATCTGCTCCGGCTGGTATTGACCACCATATTTGTTCACAAATGCGGCTATTTTTTCCCGCAATTCCAAAATGCCAGCATTGTGCGTATACTTGGTCTTGCCATTGCGAATAGCCTGAATGCCTGCATCGCAAACCGGTGCAGGGGTCGGAAAATCTGGCTCACCTGCTCCCAAATCGATGATCGTTTTGCCTTGCCGGCGCAACTCCGTGACCTTGGTCGTGATGGCCAAGGTACGCGAAGCTTCTATGGCTTGCACGAACTGCGACAAGCCCAGTTTTTTTTGATTCTGTCCAGAAAATTGTTTCTCCACAAAAGCTCCCTCTGTTTTGCGAATATTCGCTTCACCCGCCTAAAATTGAAGTAATACAAGCTACATTGACAATGTCTTCGACGCTGCAACCGCGTGATAAATCGTTGACCGGCATTTTCAAACCTTGCAGGATCGGGCCAATCGCCTGATAATTTGCAAGTCGTTGTGTCAGCTTATAAGCGATGTTGCCAGCGTCCAGGTCTGGAAAAATCAGCACATTGGCCGAGCCTGCAACCTGACTTCCTGGCGCTTTTTGTTTGCCGATTTCTGCAACCAAAGCAGCATCGACTTGCAACTCGCCATCCACTTCCAGCTCGGGCGCCTTTGTTTTGATCCATTCGACAGCGCTGATGACCTTGCTGACATCCGCATGTTGTGCACTACCCTTGGTTGAAAAAGAGAGTAATGCGACCCGCGGAATTTCACCGGTCAGAAGCTGATGCGTCTTGGCTGAAATGATCGCAATATCAGCGAGTTGCTGTGCGGACGGATTCGGAACGACCGCACAATCTGCATAGGTTAGAATCCTGCTCTCTTGCGGCGCCACCATCAAAAATACCGACGAAATGAGATGCATGTCAGGTCGTACACCGATCACTTTGATCGCTGCACGCAGCACCTCGGCTGTCTGCGCCATCGAACCTGCAACCATACCGTCGGCTATGCCCTGGTCAGCCAGCATTGCACCGTAAAACAGAGGATTGTTCAGCCAAGCTTGCAGCTCTTGCCGGCTTTTCGGTTTGAAATGCTCTCTTTGAGCATACAAATCTTGGAATTGATCGGCATACTTTCGAATCGAAATCATCTCGACAGCATCGAGTTGAACGCTCATGGCTTTTGCCTGCGCCATAATTTCATCGCGCTCGCCAACCAGAATGACACGGCATAGCCCTTTTGCCTGCAAACGCTCAGCAGCCATCAGCACACGTGCATCCGGACTTTCCGGGAAAACGATGCGTCGATTCTGTAGCTGAGCTTTTTGCTTTATCTGATCAAGAAGATTCATTTTTTGCAAATTTACCTCGCAGGGCGGCTTCGACATTCGACGGTACAAAATCGCTCACTTTGCCGCCGAAGTGCGCCAACTCCTTCACGATGGTCGAATTGAGATAGGTAAACTTTTCGTGTGGCATGAGAAAGACTGTTGTAAGCCTGCTGTTGATTTTGCGATTGACCAACGCCATCTGAAATTCATACTCAAAATCGGAAATCGCACGCAATCCCCTTACAATTGCGTCTGCATTCATCTCATCGGCAAAATCGACAAGCAAGCCCGTGAAACTGACAATTTTAATCCCCTTCACATGCCGCAGAGCCTGGCCGATCAGAGCAGTCCGTTCGTCTACAGTGAATAGCGGTTTCTTCGAAAGATTGGTTGAAATGGCGATGAGCACTTCGTCAAAGAGATTGACAGCTCTTTTTACAATATCGATGTGGCCGTTTGTAATTGGATCAAATGTGCCGGGATAGATCGCGATTCGTTTCAAGCGATTTTTCTCTTATGCATAAAAAAAAGTTTGGTATCGCCAACGCGCTTTTCCGTGAGCAATTCAATTTCATCATCTGGCTGCGGCACAAAGCGTGAAGATTCTTCGAGGACAAGAATCGCTCCAGCAACGAAGGCATCGTTTTTAGCAAAAAGCGAGAGCAACTTCGGTGCATCTGCAGTTCCGTATGGTGGATCAGCAAACGCGAGTTCAATAGTCTGCATGCGCTCTTGCTTTAAAAAAACAAACGCATCTGAACAAAAAACCGTAGCTTTTGAACGGAGATGCGTTTTATCCAAATTCCGGTTAAGATAATTCAGCGTCTTCGTTGATTTTTCCACAAAAACAGCCTGCTTTGCACCGCGGCTCAGCGCTTCAATACCCAATGCGCCTGTGCCTGCGAACAAATCAACGATGAAGTCCGGGAGAGCCATAATCGGAAGCAGTGTGTCAAACAGAACTTGTTTTGCACGATCTGTTGTTGGTCGCAGGCCCGAATGATCCGGTGCGAACAATTTGGTACCTTTCGCGGAACCGGCAATCACTCTCATCGTCGCAATTAGAAGCGATACTGCTTCAGAACCATGACCAGACTGACCGAGTTAGTGGAGCTTGCACTCATATCGTTGTTGATCAGTGAGATTTTTTCGACCAACACGTTTGCAGCAACATCTTCGAATGCGTTCAAAAAGCCCAGGATATTCGACAAATTGCCTTGCAAGTTCACCTGAACAAGATTGGCATCGTTGAGTGCGCTTTCGGCAAGGCTCTTCACGCTCAATTGAGATGAGCGGGCGGCGCTGCGCGCCCAGGATGACAGATCGTTGGTCGTCCCCGGGGTGGCGCTTACAAAGCCTGGTGCGCTGTCGATACTCATCGAACCGGCAAGCAACGCCTTCACGACGTTACGGCCACGCATATTTGTCGATTCCTGTGAAACGATGCGCAAATCTCCGGAGCCTGTGTTCGCTCCAATGGCAGCGGCAATGCTATTCAAATCTGCACTTGACTGACAAACCAGCTCAGCGAGGAAGGAGTTGTTCGAAAATCGCACCAGTGTAAACGCTGCACCACCACCCAAGGCATTGGTAATGCCATCAATGGTGAGCTTGCCCAGATAGGAAGAAATGCGGGCACTGCGTTCTGTTGGAGACAACATGGACAGATCAGCCGCGGCAGAGGCCGGAGGCGCAGTTTCAGTCATGCCGGGATTCTGTTGCATGGGATCAGTCGCACCAGCTTCAGGATTGGCCGCAGATGGGTCGTCAACTGGATTTTCAATGAGGGATGGATCGGTCAATTCGGCAAATTCATCATCACTAATTTTGTCACTGCTGGACGGGAACATAAAATACACGATCACCACGACGACAATTAGCAGAACTGCCGCCACGATGTAGATTCGCGAATTGCTCGAACTTTTGGGGAACTCGGGAATATCCGAGCGATAATCGCCGTGTTCATCCGCAAAATCGTGCGACTCTATATTCAGAGTTTCCTGAAAGTTGTCTTCTTCTTTGAACCGGGTTTCTTTGTAACTGTCTTCTTGATTCAAATTGATGTTAACCATGCTCCACCTCCGTGAGCGTTAATGTAATCATGCTAAAATCCTTTTATTGCAGCCCCCAGTGAAATTACAAAAGACTCCGGGTGGTTTGTAATTTCAACACTGTTCAGTGAGTCGGACAAGGTGAGTTTTTCAAATGGATTAAAGCGATGAAGGTTGACATTGTGAGCTTGCGAAAGCTGCTCAACAATACCGTCTTCCACGCCATCGCCATATAAAAAAACCTCATTCATATCTTCAATGCTTTTTCCCAGCTTATTATCGAGAATGATACGGCGCAGTTCCTTGGAAATAATCCTGGCCATGTGTTCATCTTTATCCGTATTCATTTCGACTCCTTCGTCCATTGGATACGGAACTTCAACAACCAGATAAAAGCCGTGATGCAGTATTGAAAATTGCAGGTTTTTATTGCGAATATCGATGAGTGCAATCTTTTGGTCCGGGGAAAAAACACTGCCATCGGTGATCATGCGCTGTGCAGAGAAGACATCGACGTCAATCGTGTTCAGACGCAAATCAGTATCTGCAAAAATATCCCGTACATATTCCACAATCGACTTGCGAATGCTCACAACGATTATTTGCTTCGTGTGGCTCATTCGCTGGGATTCGTCCAGCACCTCGTAGTCAATAATAAAATGATCGAGGTCATTGATCATCAATTGGCTAATTTCCCAATTAATATGCTCGCGCAACTCATCTTGTTGCAAGGTAGCATCGATCGGGATTTTTTTGATCAGGACAAAATCGGAATCAATCGAGAGAGCGATTTGATTTGAGCTAAAACCGGATGTCTCATACAGCGTGTTAATGTCATCACGCAATATGGAAATAGTCGAACGGTCCTCTATGCTTTCGAATGAGAATGGGACGCGTGTCGCACTCTCCGCGACATTTGTGACGGTGCGAGAATCCCCAAATGTGACCTCCGTCATTTTGAGGCTGTCATCCCGCAAACTCATCCCGATCAGACCCTCCTCGGTCTGGAATTCAGACATCAAGTTACCTCACACTTCTATGGTGAATCGATGACGCGCACAGTCACGATCCGCTCACTTTTGATCTTCCCAACTCCTGTCGCCACCTTTGATGTTGCCGTGATTTTCAACAGTCAATGCACCGATTGTCGAAAGCATGAAATCAGCATTGACACTCTCGATATAGGCGGAATCGATTGGACACTCGACAACGACCTGGCGAATGGTATTGGTTGTATCGATAAACTCTACGCTCAATTTATATGGATTGTGCGTTGTTGGACATGCATGGAGCGAATCTGCCAGCGTGTACATGTCTGGCATCGCTGCCAGCGTTTCGTTCAATTTATCGGTAATGGTCGTATAATCACCAAGAATAGCATTACTCGCATCCACGGCGAACTGCGGAGTATTTTGCATGATCATATTCCGGATCACCTCATATTGCAGGAAGAAATCCTTCCGTTCGATGATATCCAGAGCACCATCATAAATGTTGAGTGGGAAGTATGGATGCCTTTTCATCTCCTCACGCAAGGCTTCGAGTTTGTCCCGCATCAACCTGTTGTCCAAAACGATACTTTCGACATGTTTGTAAAAGCCGCTGACCGACAGCGAGTCGAGTGGATCGACAGATGGAAATGTCGCTTCCAATTCGTGCTGACGTTGACGAAGCGTATCGATCTCCAGCAGATAGACATTGAGCGGCTTGCCAACGACCGAATCGACATAGGCATGGTACGTGCTGTCTGTCTTCAAAAACTCGATCAATTGTTCAAGGCTGTCAGTAAAATCTGCATTGAAGTGTTGATAAAAGAGCGCAGCATTGAAAATATTGTTCATGCGTGTACGGCATTCTTCAACATTCTTTGCTTCTTCTTGCCACAACTTCTTAGGAAGATAAATCGAGCCGATAAGCGCAACCGTCAACAGGATTATCAGAAGTTTGTAAATCCATGAGCCTTTTCCGTAGCGCGATGTCGCCATTTTTCCTCCCTCTCTCAATTATTTAATGTGCACATTTGAAAAGGACTAACTGCTCAAAAATCATTCAAATGAATTCTTGCAAATTTAGTAAAAATACATCCCCAACCAAACATTTTTTAACAAACACACCGCTTGTTTTTGCTGATTCTCAGGCTTGGCGCTGAACGTGCAGATCAGTTGATGATAATCATTGCAGAAAGCTTTTCCAACGTTTTTTTGCCGATGCCTTTTACATGCAGCAACTCAGTTTTTGCTTTGAAGCGGCCATGCTCTTTGCGATACTGCCAGATTCTGTTTGCGAGCACAGGACCAACCCCCGGCAACATCTGCAGCTCTTCTGGGCTCGCTGTATTGATATAAACACTGATGTCCATTGCCTCAGGGCCAGCTTCAGAACCGGTTTTTTGTAGCGCAGCAAGGCTATCAGAAATGGCAATGAACCGCTTTTCGAGTGCCGGATCCACCTGTGGCAAAGGCTGATTGGTTTGCCAAACCTGTATCGCCAGGCCAATCAATAAAGCAAATACCATAAGTGCGAGCGTGCTCGACTGCAGCCGCGAAAATCCCCCCATTTCATCAGGCATTCTAAGAAAACACCTCTTTTATTTTCTCAAAAATTCCTTTTGCAGATTTGGGCGGAACAAAATTTTCCGCCTGTGCCAGCTCCTTAAGCAAGTCCTTTTCTTTGGCACTCAATTTAGTGGGCGTCCAGACCATGACACGCACAAGTTGATCACCGCTGCCGTGGCCTTTCAGATGGGGAATGCCTTTGCCCTTCATTCTTAAAATCTTGCCCACTTGTGTACCCGGAGCAATATCGAGCTCAGCTTTGCCTTTTAGCGTTGGAATCTCAACGTTATCGCCTAAAGCCAATTGCGGGAAGCTCAGAATGAGGTCGTACAAGATATCATCGCCATGGCGATCAAAGGCCTTGTGTTCCTTTTCTTCAATCAGCAAGATAGCATCGCCTGGTGCGCCACCGCGCGGCCCGGCATTGCCTTCATTGCGAATCGTCATATAATTGCCGGTCGAGACACCAGCGGGAATGGTCACTTCGATCGTGCCTTCCCCTTTGATCCGGCCTTCTCCGTGGCAGCTTACGCAAGGATCCTTGATCACCTTGCCTTCGCCATGGCATTGAGGGCAGGTGCTGACATTCACAAATTGCCCAAAGAACGAGCGGCTGACATTGCGAATCTCGCCAGTGCCACCGCATGCAGTACAATTGATCGGCTGGCTGCCTTGGGTCGCACCGCTTCCAGAGCAGGTGTCGCATTTGATAAGCTTGCGAAGCTTGATTTTTTTGGTCACGCCGCTGGCAATTTCTTCCAGCGTCAACGCAATGCGCAGCTGCAAATCAGAGCCACGCTGTTGGGCACGCCGACGTCCCTGGCCTCGACCAGCTCCGGCGCCAAAAAAATCGCCAAAGATGCCTTCAGACATAAAAGTCCGCAAGGCATCGCTCAAATCAAAATCGAATCCGGCAAAGGAATCGTAACCACCTTTGACGCCTGCATGGCCGTAGGCGTCGTAGCGCTGACGTTTTTGTGGATCCTTTAAAATTTCATAGGCTTCGGAAGCCTCTTTAAAACGCTCTTCTGCTTCTTTATCACCGGGATTGCGGTCGGGGTGGTATTGCATCGCCAGTTTGCGATAGGCTTTTTTGACATCATCGTCCCCTGCATCGCGGCTTAATCCTAAAATTTCGTAATAGTCCCGTTTGGTCATATTTTAGCTATAACTCGACGTTTAATTAACACGGTTGCTCCCTCGAACAAGCCGATTATTTGCTTACAATAACTTTGGCAGGCCTGAGAATGCGATCGCCCATTTTATAGCCTTTTTGGCTCTGGTCGATCACAATATTTGACTCCACACCGTCCTTTTCCATCTGTAAAAGAGCATCATGAAATTCAGGATTGAATTCCTGCCCGACGGCGTCGATGGCTTCGATGCCTTCTTCTTCCAGCACTTTGGAGAACGCTTTGTAAATCAACTCCAGTCCCTGTACCAGTGCGTCAAAATCTTTATCGCTTTTTGCTGACTCGACTGTCCGATCGAGATCGTCTAGTGCCGGCAAAATCTTCTTTGCAAATTCAGCGCTGGCCAGCCCCCAGGCCTCTGTCAGTTCGCGCTCTTTTCTTTTGCGATAATTATCGAAATCCGCAACATTGCGCAGGTACTGATCGCGCAACTGTTCCAGCTCATTTTTAAACTTCTCAGTTTCTTTTTTTTCTTTAGATTTGGCGGATTTTTGCTTGCCATTATCGGATTTTTCCGCCTGCTGAGAAGCTTCATCGGTCTGCTCAACCTTGCCATTGACTTTTTCTTTTGCAGCCTCTTCTGCGACCGCCTCTTTATCTGCCGTATCCTTGTTTTTATCTTCCTTGGCCATTTAAGCTTCCTTCTTAATTTATCCCATCATTCACAAAACTGAATCTACCATCTTTGAAAGCGAAATCCAGCTTATGAACAGATCTATTATTTCATTTTTCCAGGAGTCAGTGTGTCGGTCAATGCCTGAGCCATGTAATCAACCAGACTGATGATTTTGGAATATTGCATGCGCGTTGGTCCAAGCACACCAACCGTGCCGTGAATTTCACCAACATTGTACGATGCGGTGATCAGGCTGCAGTGTTGCATCAGGGTTTCACGATTTTCTTCGCCGATCACGATGCGTATTTTCTCAGCATTGCCGTCCACATATTTTTCATCGCTTTCATCATCACTTTCTTCCTGCGATAAAACATGGATCATAATCTCGCGATCATCCAGCAAACCAGTGATATCTTTTGTTAAATCTTTCTTAAAAAACTCAGGTTGTACAATAATATTTGAAGTCCCACCAATGTGCAAATCGCCGGGCACAGAAAAATCGAAAAGTATTTTGGATGAATCGATAATCATATCGATGAATCCGGTATCCCCCACGCTGATATTTTTCAGCCGAATGTCGATGGTCTCTTTAATTTCACGCAAGGTTAAGCCATGAAGCCGCTCGTTGAGCACCCGCGCTGTTTGTTCGAGTTTGTCGCGCGAAACATCTTTTTCCAGTTCCATTGAGATGGTTTTCACCAGGCCAGACTGAATACTGATCACAACCAAAATTCTCTTTTCAGCGACCTGAACAAGCTCAATTCGCTCAAAAACACCTTCAAAAAAACGCGGTGCCAACACCACGCCAAGCAAATTCGATATTTTGGCAAGTGTGCGCGAGGCAGCTTCGAGAATGAAGCCGATGTCCTGAGAAAACCGGCTCAGGTTCTCCACGATTTCGCCTTGTTCACGTGGCGTGAGTTTCTGCATGCGCATCAGCGAATTGACGTAGGTGCGATATCCTTTGTCTGTTGGAACACGTCCTGCAGAAGTGTGGGGCTGGGCAATATAGCCCTGTTGTTCGAGATCCATCATCACATTACGGATCGACGCAGAACTCAGTGCAAGATCGGAATTTTGTGCGATCAGCTTCGAGCCGACCGGAGTAGCGTGCTGGACAAAATTTTCCACAATCAGGTGCAAAATGCTCTTTTCACGTCCACTCAGTTCTTTCATTTCAGAGTCGATCTTTTTCATTTGCAGCTACCGCAACTTGCCATTTTCAAATAAGTTATCCGATTCAATGAAAACAAATAAATCTAAGGAATTTCGCTCGCTATTACAAGTAAAAATTCCTACCGCAGCCGACCTCGCAATGCATACAAGCTGCCAAGAACGCCATAGACCGTGCCAGCAACAAGAATCTTTGCAAAAAAATAGGCTGGCGCCTGCACCAATGAGCCGCCAAGATACCAGTTGCCGAATGCGATTGAGCCCATGAGAAACAAGATAGCCAACAGACTGCCGGTCGCGCCTTCCAGCATGCCCTGTACAATAAACGGGCCACGAACAAGCGTGCGGGTCGCTCCGACCAACAACATGGTTTCGATGATGCGTCTTTTGGCTGCAATGGTCAACCTAATGTTATTAGCAACCAAAACGAACCCGATCAAGCTCAGGCCGATGCCGATAAAAATCATGATGCTAATGGCAGTTTTGTAGTACTGATCCAAAATTTGTAACAGATTGCCGCGGTAAATTACACTTTCGACACCGGGCAGGGCAGCGATTTGATCGACTACAAGCTGAGCGGAATCGGGATGCAAGTGCTGCTTTTTTAAATAGACCTGGAAGCTCGCCGGCAACGGATTTTCTTCGATGAGTTGCGAGTAGTCTTCTCCGAACGTCTCCCGAAAAATCTCCAGCGCCTCATCTTTGCTGACAAACTGAACGGAATCAACCTTGCTCATCAACGCCAATTCGCGGCTAAGCTCGGCTATTTCTTCGCCTTGCAACTGATCCCTGATAAACGTTTCGAGCACAACTTTCGCCCTGATCTCGTCAAAAATGGTGATAAAGCTGCTGCTCAGCACCCAGAACGCGCCGATAAAATAGATCGATATCGAAACCGTAAAAATCGTCAAGATACCGGACAATTTGGATCGGCGCAGCCCGGCAAGCCCGTCGACCAGGCAAAAAATCAAGGTATTCAAGCTCGCGTGATCCCCTCCTCAATGCGCACAACCCGATGGTTGTGTTTTTTGACCAGGTTGTAGTTGTGCGTCGCCATAATGACAGCTGTACCACGAGTGTTGATCACTTCCAGCAATTGCATGATTTCGTCAGCTGTATCCGGATCGAGATTGCCAGTCGGTTCATCTGCCAGCAAAACCAACGGCTCGTTAGCGATGGCGCGTGCAATGGCTACACGTTGCTGCTCACCACCGGAAAGCTCGTGCGGCATTTTGTAACGCTTGTGGCTGATGCCGACATCGGTGAGCACGCGCAAAACCCTTTTTTTGATGTCTTGCCGGCGCATACCCGTCACACGCAGCACGAACGCTATGTTTTCGAACACATTGCGATCTTCAAGCAGGCGAAAGTCCTGAAAGACAATGCCGAGCTGCCGGCGCAGATAGGCAATCTCGCTCCTTTTATGACTCTTGGAGCTGATTTGTCCGACTTCCACTTCACCAACGAAAGGCATTTCTTCAAAATAAATCAGCTTTAAAACGGTGCTTTTTCCGGCGCCGCTTGGGCCGACCAAAAATAGAAACTCGCCTTGTTCCAGTTCAAAATTGATGTTTTTAACACCATCGCCAGTGACGTAATTCATGCCGACATTGTTCAATCTGACAATATTCATAAAGTGCGCTTTGCTGGCTAGCCAGCTCTAAGTTATTTAGCGATTTATGTGCCGCATTTAAAAATCAATGAATCATCCCGTGCGCTTTTGTAAAACAAAATGTACCCGAAACGATCGTTCTGAACCAGGCCTGCGGGTGAAGTTGTTGTAAACACCCAAGATATCCCATTTTTGCGAACGCGTTATCGACTTTTTAACGGCTCGCAAAGAGTATATTTTCTGCACATGACGCTCAAAATACTGGGAACCGGTCTCTTGTTGATTCAGCCAAAATTCATTGATTTGCCAATCGTTTTTATCATCATAACGCCCCCTGCGCACGAACTCCGTGCCCGCGAAAGTATCCACTTCATGTAGCGACCGAAAGTAATTTTTGCAGGTGCGGCGCGTGCAAATGTCAAAAATAAAAATACCACCATCCTGTAAGCAGACATGCACGCTGTCCAATGTTGCTGTCAGCTCATCTTCGCTCATGCAGTAATTAATGCTGTCGTATAGGCACAACACGACCTGTACTTCAATCTGAATGGCAAATTGTCGCATATCACCATTCCACAGCAGCAAATGGTCACACTTGCCGGAAAGCCGCTGGCGCGCGCCCTGCAACATTTCAAAAGAACGATCCAGGCCCATCAACACAGGTACCTGTCCGGCAAACTTCTCCAGCATTTTTCCGGTGCCGCATGCCAGCTCCAGCAGAGACCGCGGATTGGGTGCATAGGCGTTAAGCAGAGAATCGATATAGCGATACCACTGCACATAGTTAACATGGCGCATCATGTAATCATACAACGGCGCGATGTGGCTGTAGACGCTAACGTGCTTGACACTTTCTTGCGATTTCGATGGCAAAGCGGAGTGCCTCCATGGTGCTTGCTGCGTCGGCGATATTCTTGCCGGCAATTTCAAATGCGGTGCCGTGATCAGGTGACGTGCGAACAAACGGCAAACCGCAGGTGTAATTCACGCCCTTGCCCTTGCTTTGCATTTTAACCGGGATCAACCCCTGATCGTGATACATAGCAAGATAGGCATCAAAGTTTTGGGCGGCGCTGATACGTGAAAACAGTGCATCGGCAGGAAAAGGTCCTTCCACCTGAGCGCCATGCCTGCGCAGTTGGGCCAACGTCGGGATCAGCAGTTTTTGTTCTTCGTCGCCCAGAGTGCCATCCTCACCGGCATGCGGATTCAAACCCGTCGCTGCGATGCGTGGATTTTTGATCCCAAAGCGGCCCTTCAGCTCAGAGTCAAGAACAGTCACGACTTCCATGATCGTTTCAGCAGTGAGCGCCGATGCCACATTTCTGAGTGGAATATGTGTCGTGGCCACCGCTACCCGAAAATCCCCTGCCAGCAACAGCATCACTGGCCGGCCGCTCCCGGAAAGGCTTGCCAGCATCTCCGTATGTCCCGGGAATGCCACGCCCGCCAGGTGCAGCGCTGCTTTTGAGATCGGTGCCGTCACGATGGCATCCACTACTTTCCCGAGCGCCAATTTTGTCGCCAGAGTAATGCTCTGCGCAGCTATTCTGCCTGAAAATTCCGTTGCAGCACCGACTTCTATGCGGACCGGATCTATTTGCCCAGGTGCTAAAATAAAATATTTTTGCGAATTGGGTAGGAAAAAATCGTCTCTTCCAAGAAAAGTGAACTGGTCGAGCGGCAACTCCACACACTCCGCCCAATAGCGCCACGCGTCATATGGCCCGATAAGCGCCAGGCGAACGTCATTCGGCAGACTGAAATCGCGCACTGCTTTCAGGGCAACTTCCGGCCCGATCCCGTTGATATCGCCAATTGTCAGAGCAATTGTCATCATTGAATTCGCCCTTTTGATGTAAAACACTCATCACAATTTCGGCAAATTGAGGGAGCATGCAAAGCGAATTTATGTAAATAACCTGAGTTTGATTTAAGCCGCTTTCGAATGAAAAGGAGCGAGCTTCATGGTTCGACTCCGCTCACCATGAAGATTTTGAGCTTGGAGTATTAGAACTCTCTATCGCCTTCGAATGCGTTTGGGCTAAAGAATTCGAATTTTTGCTAATGTCGAACTCATCTTAAATAATAACGATTGGCAGGGTGGAGAACACGGTTAGTGCGGAAAAATTTCTCGGTCTTTCTGGAAGTGCGATTTGTTGAAAACCGCATTTCCCTGCGTGTAGCAAGGGCTGAAACCGGGTAATTTCAATCGGTTTGCGGTTTTACGATAATCATGCCCCAGGGATGTAGCGCCGGAATGTCGAGCTGAATCAGCTTACCTTCTTCTTTCGGCTGCAGGCTTTGCCCGAATTTCAACTCTGCGAAATCCCCACTTTTTTCTGCTGCAACATGGTCATCAGATTCGTATGCAGGCGGCACAAACAGCTCCGCGACAACCTTATTCTCAGCAAAAAATCGCACCGGCAGGAGCATAATTGTGGTTGGCTCCGGACGGCTGCGCCAATCGACCATGTGTATCACCACAGGTGCCGACGCATCGTGTGGACGTGCGCGCACAAAGGCATACACACTATCCGCGGCAATTTCAACCGACGGCAGTTCAGCAAAGCGTTCGTCAGCAAAGCCCTGACCTGCCACCGCAGCATCTTCATAGCCATCGAGATACCCTGCCATCGCGCGGGCAAAACCGTACAAATCTGCGTAGTCTTCCGGCTTACCGAAAATGCGTGGATGGTTCTCATGATAAACATCATACGGCGCCAACACATGGCCACCGCAAGAATACGCCGTGGCGATCACGCGCCGGTACAATGCGACATCCACACTCACAAACGTGAAGACTTGTGCAATATCATGGCGTGCAAACCAGCTAAATTTTTGATACATCTGATGGGGTGTGCCCAGCGGCTCCGGCAATTCGGCAATGCCAAAATCGAAAAGATTATAAGGGAATCCCCAAACACCTTCATAATTATTTGAAGACATCGGCACGCGCCGGCCGGCATAGCGATCGATTTCATCGCGAAACCAGCGGTAAAAGTCAGTTACCGAAGCTTTTTGAAAAGCTTTCATCCCGGTTTGCAAATCTACACCCTGTGCAGCGGCTTTTTCGCGGCAAAAATCACAAAAGCAGCCGCCCCATTCAACCGCCGCATAATTGAGCCCCGGATCGTCCATGTGCAACACATCCGCGCCGCCGTCGATAATCAGCTTCGCGTGCTCAAGATAAATCTGCCGATAAGCCGGATTGTTGACACAGCCCCACCAGTGTTCCCAGGTGGCCATCCATGGCGCTGTCACCAGCTCGGCCTTTTGGTTGAGCACACGCCCCTTTTTCCGCTCGACACCGTCCGGCTTATCCGGTAGTTTGGTATTCAGTGCACCACCAAAATGAAAGCCTCGTGCTTTGCTTTCCCGGATCCACTCCGGATCGAAACTGTAAACCCAATCCAGCCGGGTGGCATGGAAAGCTGCCGCATCGCGAAAGGTGTCGTGCGGATCGTTTACATCGCGCGGATGAGGCCATCGACTGGAGAAGCTGACATCGCTGTATTTCGGCGCCCCGGCAGGACGGTTGGTTTGTACGGCCAAATCGGATAAGGTTTCGATGGACGAAGTCTGACATGACATGATCAAAGCTGCCAGGCAAGCTGGGAATACACTTTTTTTCAATAGACTGCGCATAGGTTTGTACCAATTTCGCAAGGCAACTTGAAGGCTATTTTTTGTTTCTCAAGTGCTCCGGGCACCATTGATTCGCAGTTATGATTACGGCAAGCAAAGAAGCAGCGACTGGCTTAAAACACAGGATTGTGAAACAAAGCACAATATGCGTTGGGGGAATGGCGTGCCATTCCCCTACATGCAAATACACCAATTCGTTACAGCATGTTTTTAAAACGCTCCTTTTAAAAACATGCTGCTTGATTACAGAAAATTGATTATTCACTCGCTGTCAGTCGGAGCGACATGACCACGCTGAATATATTTTTGACGATATTTTTTGTACAGCGCTTTATGCTTGTTGTTCAAATCGATGTCTCTGCCCTGCAAATAGAGCTTTTCGACATGGGTAGTCAGCTCGAGCGGATTGCCATCGGTAACGATGAGCGAGGCGTCTTTGCCCGCTTCGAGCGTACCAATTCGATCATCGATGCCGAGGATTTGCGCCGGGTAGAGCGTAATCGATTTGATTGCTTCCTCCACCGGCAGTCCATAGGAAGCAGCTTTGGCTGCATGATATGGCAAGTTGCGCACGTCCCAGCTTCCGCCGCCAGCTATCGCGAACTTCACACCGGCTTCGTAAAGCTTGAGCGGCAATGCAAATGGTGAATCGAAACCTTCATCTCTGCGCGACGGCAAATTTAATACGCCACCGACAATAACCGGAATGTTTTTGCTCTTCAACAAATCTGTCACCATGTAGGCATCAGCCGCTCCATTAAGCACGATTTTAACATTTTCTCGCGTAGCCCAATCGACTGCCGCCAAAATTTGTTTGATTTCGCTGGCATTTACCCACAGTGGCAGCTCGCCTTTCAATACCGGCATCATCGCTTCCCAGCGCGCATCGACCGCATGAAAAGGCACGCCGCTTTCTCCGGCTGCTTCTTTGGCTTTTTGATAGGCACGCGCCTGTTCAAAAGCACCGGAGAGCGCTTTGAGTTGCTCTTCACGACGACGTTTTTGCTGTTCTGGCGATACACGAACCCATGGTGAATTGAAATTCGTCATGCGCGGCCAGTTCAGCACCATGCAGACCGGCGCTTTAAGGGCCATGTCTTCCCAGGTCCAGCCATCAAGCTGGATAAGCGCGCCTTTGCCGGAAATCAATCCGCTTCTCGGCAACGAAACCGCCATGCCGATACCGTTGGCGCGTGCGACCGGCAGAAGCTCGGAATCCGGGTTGATGGCAACTTCTGCACGCACGTTCGGATTGATGTCGCCCAATTCAGCATAATCGGCAGACGCATTGACCGCATCGACTTCGATGAGTCCCAGATTGCTCACCATTTCAATAATTGACGGATAGACATGTTTGCCAGCGATGGACAGGCTGACCGCATCGGCCGGAACGGTGACGTTGCTGCCGATTGCAACGATTTTGCCATTGTCGAAAAGAATCGTGGCGTTTTCGATGGCCGGGCCACTCAGCGTGTGCACCGTGCCGCCGACCAGCGCAACGGCTTTGGCTTGTGGTGGCGTCGGGATTTGAGCGGAATTTTGTGCTGAAGCGATGACTGCAATGCACACAACGCCCATCAAGATCAGCAGGCATCCGAAGTGTTTGATTTTATGTTGCATGGAGGGAATCTCCTTTATGTCGCTTATTTAAATGTATTTGCCAATTACAGGCGCCAACAAAATGTCATTCTGCAATCAATCAAACATTGATTACTGAACACTTGTCACCAATTACAATATACTGAACACCAATCACTCCGTCTCCGGCATCGTAATCGGTGTGGTCGGGCGTGGGCCACGGCGGCCATTGGCCGGCTTGTCCGATTTGTCATTTAGAATTTTTTGCACCAGCGCCGCACGTTGGCGCGCCACCTGTTCCTGCATGGCTTTGTCTTCTTCGATATCGAAGTATTTGCGGCCATCGATCCAGGTTTGTTCGCAACGGCTCAGTGTTGAAAGCGGCGAGCCGTTCCAAATGACGAAATCCGCATCCTTGCCCACTTCCAGGCTGCCAACATACTTTTCGATCCGCATCTGCTTCGCCGGATTGATCGTGACAAATTTAAGCGCTTCTGCTTCTTCAACGCCGCCGTATTTTACGGCTTTGGTCGCTTCGGTGTTCATGCGGCGAGCCAATTCGGCATCATCGGAGTTGAAGCTCACCAGCAGTCCCACTTCATTCATCAGTGCGCCGTTGAACGGAATCGCGTCGTACACTTCGAATTTATAGGCCCACCAATCGCTAAACGTCGATGCCATTGAGCCATGTTTTTTCATATCGTCAGCGACTTTGTAGCCTTCTAAAATATGCGTAAAGACGTCGACCTTGAAGCCCATTTCATCAGCGACACGAATGAGAGCGAGAATTTCGTCCTGACGATAGGAGTGGCAATGGATCTGGCGCTCGTCATCCATGATTTCAACCAGGGCTTCGAGACGCAAATTCCGGCGCGGCGGGACCATATTTGGACTTTTCTTTTTCGAGCCATTGTAAATAGTCCACTCGTCGCGATAGTCTTTGGCCGCCTGGAATTGATCACGGATAAATTGTTCAACGCCCATGCGTGTGTTCGGGTAGCGGGTATTGTTGGACGCACGTGAGCGCTTGACATTTTCGCCGAGCGCAAACTTGATTCCGTTAAAGGCATTTTCATACTTCAAACCTTCCGGCGCCGCTCCCCAGCGCAACTTGATGGCCTGAATTTGCCCGCCGATGGGGTTGGCTGATCCGTGCAGAATGTTGGCCATGGTTAAACCGCCGGCAAGCTGGCGATAAATGTGTATATTGTCACTGTCGATGACATCCCCGATGCGCACTTCCGAAGTGATGGCGTGGGTGCCTTCGTTAATCGCCGCAGCAGCGATGTGCGAATGGGCATCGATCAGGCCCGGACTGATATGCTTACCTTTCGCATCGATGACCAGCGCGCTATTTGGCGCTTCTATGTTTTCACCAACTTCTGCAATTTTGCCTTTGCGCACCAACAAATCCGCCTTCTCAAGAATACCATCCGGGCCACTGGTCCAAATCGTCGCGTTCTTGACCAACACAACTTCGGGCTGCTCGGGTGGCGCACTGCGACCAAACGCGCCTTCCGGGTATACTACCGGGAATTCAGCCATTTTGATTGGCTTCTCGCGATCCTTCTTAGCTTTTTCTTTAAAAGCATCCGCAAAAGTCGCTGTCCATGCGAACGCACTGCCATCGGCCCAAACGCCGCGCCCGCTGATGTGCTCGCCGTCGAGCAGGCCAGTCAGCCGAATCACACCATCGATGCCAATCGAATCTCCTGCGAATGAAATCGCGACTTGACCACCACTCACCTCCACAGACTTGGCTTTTATTTTAGCGCCATTGATGCGCAGTTCCGCAGTTGGCTTGCTGATCGTGCCGGCCAGTATTACAGCGCCGGTGTCTTCGCGTGCTTCAGCGATCAACGTCAGCGTGTAAGTGCCGCGCACATCGACTTCCGGTTCGTCAGCTATTTCGTAATGCTTGCCCGAAATATAGCTATCGAGAATATTGGTATCGGCGTCGAAGAGATCGCCATCGGTCACAATAAAGTTGGCGATTTTGCCGTTTTGCAGTGTCCCCAAGCGATTGGACAAGCCCAGCCAACTGGCCGGCACCGTCGTCAATGCAGCCAGGGCTTGATCTGCCGCCAGTCCGCGTTTGACCGCTGTTCGCAGGTTACCGAGAAATGCGTTCGGCTTTTCCAGGCCTGCTGCCGAAATTGCAAACTCGATACCGGCTTTTGCCAGACGGCCGGGATTTTCCGGGGCGATATCCCAATGTTTCAATTCGTTCAATTCGACCGTCGATTCATCTTCAATGGTGCCAACGTCCGGTGCATCCGGGAAATCCAGTGTCGTGATCAGCTTTGCGCCCGCCGCTTTGATTTCATTGAGACGGCGATAAGCATATCCGCCATCGACGATCCACATTTTGAGATTAAATTCATCAGCCAGGCGCACAGCGCGCAGAATGCTCAGGTGATCGCTGGCTTCCATCAACACAGGCTTTGCGCCGCTGGCATAAGGTTGCAGCGCCTGTAAAGCCAGATTGGTTTCCGGCGCGTCCTGTCCCGCAGGCGCAGCACGATAGGCCTTCCAGGCGTTTTCGTACCATTTTGTGTCGAGATAGGTTTGCCGGATCAACGCGATCACCCCCATCAGCGAATTCGGGTAGTCGCGATAATCGCCATTACGGGTGCGAAAATTTTTATTAAACGACATGCCCTGCGCGATACCGCTGGCGTAAATCAGCTCGCCTGGATCGCCTTTGCCAAGAAAAGCCAGTGCGCCATTGCCGCGAAAAACACCTTTATCTTGAAAACTGAGCACAGTCGTAAAACCCTGTTTCCGTAGCGTTTCCGCAGTCTTGTCATCAGGTTTGAACATTTCAGCAGCATTTTTCTCGGCCAAAACAGCCGGATTCCAATGCGCCGGTCCGGCCTCACTATCCGAACTGCCACCGTTTTGGCCGCTGCTGCGCTGTGAGCGTTCTTTCGGCATACCGTAATTGCTGAACACATCAATCAAGCCGGCATAAATGACTTTGCCGGACAGATCTTTGCGTACCGCATCTGCCGGGATCGCGACATTGGCGCCAACCGCTGCAATGTAACCATCACGGACGACCAATGTGGCGTTTTCAATGACCTGCCCCGGCGCAACAACAACCTTGGCATTGGTCAGCGCCACCACATTCGGTGTGTTTTCATGGATGCCAACGACCGGCATGGTTTGACCATGCGCGCTTGTCAGCAGAGCCATTGCGAGCGTAGTGCTGCCCAGAAACAATGCCATTTTTTGCAGATTTTTTCGCATCATCCAACTCTCCCTTTTCTTTTTGTGAGTACCAAATAAAACTATTCACTCTGCTCTTGATAACGCTTAAATCCCCTGACCAAAAAAAGAAAACCCAATCATTTCAGAAAATTAATTGGGTCATCGCGAAAATAATATTAATTTTGTGACAAATGTTGTTCGGTTTTGCATCAAAACTATTGGCATGTGTCCGTTCGTTTTGGTAAAGTCGTCAGTAATGACAAATATTTTAGAAAATATGCACATCTGCTAATTTTGTCAAGCGAATCGACACCGCCTGATATCGTTTACCAATGGCACAATCCGGACAGCAATTCGCTTCGACCACAAGTTTGCCGCCGCATTCGTCCAGCGTTGCTTGTAAAATTTCTGATAAAAGGACAGTTTCCTGATTTGATGCATCGCAAAAGCATGCGGCAAGCACCTGTTCAAAAATCCGAGAACCAAATTTGTCCAAACGCGTTTTTAACAAGCACAATACGAACTCCCTTCCGGTCCGATTTTTGTTAAATCTCTCCTAAAATATAAATTCATCTCTATTGACGAGGAAAAAGATGAAAAAAACGCTCACTCTGTCATCAATCGCTGTTTTAATTACGCTGTTTTTCATGCTGCGCCAACCCGATGCGCCACAACAGCACCAGCCGCACGAGCTGAGGCCGGCCGTACCGATGAAAATCAGCACAAAAGATGATCCGTCCGCCCGCTTGCGCTGGGAGCATATGCGCTTGCAGGATCCGGAAACCGGCAGCATTCCGGAGCAGATCAGAAAGCGAGAGCTGACATTTGCGCGCAAGCTTCCTGCGAAAGGCATGCCCGGCGCTGATCAGCTTGCCAAGAGCAGCCAGGCAAAAAGTCTGCAATGGGTACATCGCGGGCCATACAATGTTGGAGGCCGCACCCGCGCGCTTGCCGTCGATGTTTCGAACGAAAATGTCATTCTGGCTGGCGGCGTTTCCGGTGGCATGTGGCGCTCCGATGACGCCGGCAATTCCTGGCAGCGCACCACCGATCTGGCAGTTTTGCCAAGCGTGACCAGCATCGCTCAGGATACCCGGCCGGGTAAAACCAATGTTTGGTATTATGGCACCGGCGAATTGTTTGGCAGCGCAGCAGGTTCGGGCGCGCCTTACCGAGGCGACGGCATTTTCAAATCGACGGATGGCGGTTTTACCTGGGACATTCTGCCCGCAACAGCCACCAGCGTGCCGCACGTTTTCGACCAGGAATTCGACTACGTCTGGAATATTGTGACCGACCCTTCAAACACAGCGAACGACGAAGTTTACGCCGCGCTCTATGCTCAAGTCAAGCGCTCGACAGATGGCGGACAAACCTGGCAAACCGTGCTCGGTAGTTTCGACACGCAATTCGGTTCACTCTATACCGAATTGGCCATTTCCCCGACTGGTGTGCTGTATGCTTCTTTGAGTCAGGCCACAATCTTTTTTGGCAGCACGAATGCCAGCACTCAGGGCATTTTTCGCTCCGAAAACGGTATCAACTGGACAGAGATCACACCTACAGACTGGCCGGAGCAATTTAGCCGCGTCGCGATTGGCATCGCGCCATCAAACGAAAATATCGTCTATTTTCTGGCCGAAACCCCGGGCAGCGGCAAGAATGATCACCAAATCTGGAAGTATACTTACCAATCAGGCAGCGGTGCGGGCAATGGCGGTGTCTGGGAAGAGCGAACCAATAATCTACCCGGCGCCGATGGCGTAGACGGCGTCGGCAATTTTGACACACAAGGCTCTTATGACATCGTTGTGCGCGTTAAACCGAATAATCCGGATGTCGTTTTTATCGGCGGTACCAATCTGTACCGATCCAGCGATGGTTTTTCGACGACCTCAAAAACCAGCTGGATTGGTGGTTACAACGCCTCATTGCGGAATTACTCGCTCTACCCCAACCACCATCCGGATCAACATGCGATCACGTTTTCCCCGTCCAATCCGAATATCATGTATTCCGGCCACGACGGTGGCGTGAGCCGCACCACCAACAACACGCTGCAAAGTGTCAGTTGGCAGTCACTCAACAATGGCTATCTCACCACACAATTTTATACGGTTGCATTTAATGAACAGAGCGCCTCCAGCAATTTGGTTCTGGGGGGCATGCAAGATAATGGCACGTACGGTACCTACTCAACCAATCCTTCGACAGATTGGGATGCCATTTTTAGTGGTGATGGCTCTTTTTGCGGCGTCACCGAGGACGGCAGTGTGCTGGTCGTTTCAGCGCAGAACGCGCAGATTTATCGTCTTCCACTCGAAGAAGGTGTCTCCAGCTTTGCGCGACTCGATCCCAGCGGGTTATCTGAATCGGATTATATGTTCATCAATCCGTTTGTGCTCGACACCAACAATCCGAACATCATGTACCTGGCCGGCGGCAAATCCGTATGGCGAAACAGCGACATTATGGGTGTTCCGGAAGGCGTAAACAAGACCAGCGTTAACTGGGATGAACTGACGGGGACGCAATTGCCCAACGCGCAAAACTCCGAAGTCTCTGCGCTGGTGACGTCCACATCCCCCGCGAATATACTCGTCTATGGCACCAGCACAGGTGAGGTTTACAAGCTGCAAAATGCCAACTCCGGTCAGCCGACGCCAATCGAGATAACCGGTTCATCTTTCCCACAATCAGGCTATGTCAACAGCATCGCCATCGATCCCACAAATGCCAATCGCATCGTTGTGGTTTTCAGCAATTACAACGTTCAGAGCCTCTTTTACACGAGCTCCGGCGGTGACACCTGGCAGCCAATCGGCGGCAACCTGGAAGAAAATAACAACGGCAGCGGTGCCGGCCCATCCGTGCGCTGGGTAACGATTTTGCCATTTGGCGGCACCACAACCTATTTTGCAGGCACAAGCACAGGCCTGTACTCTACTTCGCAACTGCAGGGCATGTCCACTGTCTGGGAACTGGAAGGTGCAACTTCGATTGGCAATACTGTTGTCGAAATGGTGAAATCACGCCCAACCGATGGCAAAGTGGTCGCCGGCACCCATGGCCGTGGCATTTTCAGCAGCGATATTACCACAGGTACGGCTGAATCGGGCAGCGAAATTCCAGCCGATTTTGCAATGCACCCAAACTATCCGAATCCTTTCAACCCAAGCACAACCATCAGCTTTAATCTGCCACGCACCAGTGCCGTGATGGTGAAGATTTATGACAGCGTGGGCAGGGAAGTCCGCACGCTTGTCAATGCTTCGCTGCCCGCAGGCACGCACAGGCAGCTCTGGGATGGTCGTGCGGATAACGGTGAGCGCGCGGCCTCCGGCATGTACCTGGTACGCATGCAGGCTGGCGATTTTGTTGCATCGCGCAAAATCATGCTCACGAAGTAGGATTCATAGTGACATTTAAGCACTCTCCGTGAATTCCCGTAGCTGAATCGTTGCAGGATAATACCATCTCGATATGCAGGCGCATGGTGCGTCATGCCCCTGCATGTCGATCCATCTATCCTGAATCTGCATTTGCGAACCGTCTCAAACAGAAAAGCTATGAACGATCTAACCAAATTTATCGAGGAAGAATTGGGGGCTTTGCTGCGGGCTACCCGCGAAGACCAGGGTCTAACCCGCAAGCAAGTGGCGGAAAAACTGGGCGTCAGCGAGCAGGAAATTGAAATGCTGGAAAAGCACTCCGGCAAGGTCACATTGGGTTTGCTGCAAAAGTATGCCAATCTGCTCGGCAAAAAAATTCAACTCAAATTTCTCTGATGGTTGGACAACAGAGTATAAAAAAAGCACATTTGCAGCATGCAAAATGTGCTTTTTCTTTGCCGTGAACGGCTGGCACAAAAACTTAGCGATAATTCTCCTTCAAAATTTCCAGCATCGCATCCTTTACGCGCGGATCGTCGAATTCACCCAGGGCACGCACGGCGCGCGTGCGCACGCTTTTGTTGGGGTCATTTTTGGCAGCATGCAGCAATGCATCGATCGCTCCGGAATTGCCGGTATCTTCCAAAATTGCGACCGCACGGTGGCGAATATTCGCCGATGGATCATTTTTCAGCGCATAGATCAGCGCTGGCAGCGCCTTTTCCGGATCGAATTCTTCCAGAATGCGCACCGCCAGCATGCGCATATTGGCATCCTCATCGCGCTGAATAATGCGCATCAATGCAGGCAGTGATCTTTCATCCGCTGAGCCTTCCAGTGCACGCAAAGCACGATATTTCAAATCACGATTTTTCTCCTTTTGCAGCAACTCGATCAGGATCGGCACGGCCTCCGGCGACTCCATGTCTTCAAGCAGGTGAAGCGCGCGCAGACGCAAATTATCATCCGGTTCATTTTTTATCATATGTAGAATCAATTCTTTGATTTGCTCAAAAATGCCCGGATCATTGAATTCTTCGAGCGCATACAGCGCGCGCAATTTAAGATTCTTGTCCGGGTCATTCTTTAGAATGTCGATCAGGACAGGTACTGCTTCGGGATTTTGAAAATCTTCGATGCTGTACAGGGCACGCAGACGCAAACTGCTGTTTTCATTGCGGTTTTGCGCCAATTCCAGCATGGCCGGCAACGCGCGCTCTGAGCCGATATCATCGAGTGCGTACAGCGCGCGCAGGCGCAGATTATCATTTTTTTCGCTGCGAACGATTTCGAGTAAAATGGGCAGGGCTTCTTCATTTTGCATCTCTTCGAGCACATAGAGCGCGCGCAGCTTTAAATTGTCATCTTTGCTGGTGCGCAAAAGCTCCATAACCACAGGCAGGGCGCGCTCGTCCGGCACATCATCGAGATAATGCAATGCACGTAGCTTCAAATGTGCGTTTGCATCGCTTCTCAGGATTTCAAGCACGATCGGCACGGCTTCTTCGGCGCCAAAATCGGATAAAATGCTCAACGCGCTCTCCCGAATCGCCGGGTCGTTTTCTTTTTTCAAAATATCGATCAACAAGGGAATGGCCCGGCGATCATTCAATTCACCCATCGCGATTAACGCTTGCAGCCGCACGCGGCGGTTTTCGGCATCGGCTGCCCCTTTGTTCAGATAGGTTTGGTAGCTTTCCTTGCCCTGCTCGACGAAATGTGCCGCCATCTCAACCATCATCGCCTCCGCATCGTCCACCCAACTGCTCTTCGGATAGTTTTCTGTCAGCGCTTTGTAGGCTTCGAATGCTTGCTCTTTCTTGCCGTCGATGCGCTGCAGGCAATAAGCGATTTGAAACTGCGCGTCATCGGCCCGATAACTGTCCGGATAGTCTTTTTGCAATTTTTTGAACACATCGATGGCTTGTTGCCATTTGCCCTGATCGCGCAGCGCTATGCCATCTCCGTAAAGCTTAAAAACCAAATCCTGCTGTTGGACGGGCACGGCCATCACGGAATGAACAAAAAGTGCAGGCGAAGCCATCATCACAATCAGCAGGCTCCATCGCTTCAAAATAGAAGTTCGTTTCATCATTTTTCTCCAGGATTAAATTTGCGAGGACGCATCACGCCTGGCTGGCTGCTCGCTTTCGATATCCGGCGGCGGCTGCGCAAGTTTTTTCAAGTCGATAATTTCGATTTTGATCAGCAAATCTTTGCGTAAAATACTCGCCTTGATCAGTTCAAAGTCATCAGCAGCGGCATCTTCCTGAATATTGGCCACATCAAATAGTGCTGTTTCTATTTGCTCGACAACTTCCCGCACCAGCGCCAATTCCGGCTTTTCGAGCTCTTTTTTGATAACCACCGTTTCATCCAAAAGCGCCTTCGATGTGGTGCGGATATTTTCCAACATTTGCCGATTGCTCCGGGCATCGCTGTTTTTGATTTCCATCAACAGCAGGCCGGCTTGTGAAAAATAGCGCTGCAAATCCTGCAAGACCACCGCACGTTGATAGAGAGCCAGCCCCTGCTCGCGCGGTAAATCGGCAAAAGCTTGCAACTGCAGCACATCCTGCTGCTCGAGGCCAAATCCCTGCGGTTGGTCGCCAGCATCGAAACGCACATCCCAGGCGAATATAATGAACACGAACAGGACAGTTGCTGTGGCAAAGCCAATCAGGCCATAGCGCCAACCCGCATCGTGTTTTGCGAACTGGTCGTGCCAGAATTCGCGGGCTCGGATTGCCCAGCGCTGATACCATTGGCTGCGCGCCGGCGTTCGCAACTGCTCAGCGATACCGGCCCACAAATCCCGCGATGGTTCAAAACTGGCGCTGTTGGCCTGCACAAAGCTGTTGCTCTGCTCAAACAGGGCCAACAATTCAGTACAGTGCTTGCAGTCTGCAATGTGCTGCTCAGCTTCGCGCCACTCAGAAGTCGTAACTTCACCATCTATTTTCGCCGAGATCAGCAATTCAACGTCATGACATTTCATTTTCTTACCCAATTTTCCAATCGAATCGGTATGAACTCACAGCTACTTTTCCGAAAAGCGAGGACGAGATGAATGAGGCTGTCCACAAAACATGATTAAGATGTCATTCTGAATCGCTAAGCGACGATGACTCTCAACAATTTGATCTCAAACCAAGATTCTTCGCTTTGCTTTGAATGACAATTTTTGAGATTCAGGACAGCACCGTGTCAAGATGAATTTTGACACTCCCAATCCAGCTTTACCTGCTATTTGCGATGCACTCAATTGATAAAATTAACGGCCAAAATAGGGCCGCAGTTTTTCACTCAGCAACGCCCGCGCCCTAAAAACCCGCAGCTTGACATTATTGACCGAGCAACCCAACATCGCGCCGACTTCTTTATAGGAATACCCTTCCAATACCCCGAGCACGAAGGCTGAGCGGTTGATCTCGGGAATGTCGTTCAACGCTTGCTGCACAATGTCGTCCATATCCCGATGGGCTGCCATTTGCTCCGGATTGTAAGTGTGATGATCCGCATTTTTCGGTTCGACTGGCATTTTATTCTCCTGCATGGCTTCCAGCGACGCAGCTTGTTTGGCATTTTTGCGACGCAAATGATTGATGGACTCGTTGCGTGCAGTGGTAAAAAGCCATTTTGCAAACGCTTGCTTATCGCGCAGCGACGCCAGTTTGCGATGCACACGCACGAAAACAATCTGGGTGATATCTTCAGCATCTTCAGGCTGTCCGACCATTTTTGTGATAAAATGGAAGACAGGCGATTGATAGCGCTCAAACAATTCCCGGAACGCATCGATATCACCATCGCTGGCTTGTGCGACCAGTGCCGCTTCATTTTCTGTGCGCGTCAAAGTGGCTTTCCGCTTTTATTGATTTTGCAATTGCATTTCTGACAGTAGGACAGACAGGCTTGTGAAAGGTTACATCAAACGGCCCATTTTTGTAGCAAAAAAAGTGCGGCTTTGCACAATCATTTTTCCGGGCCTTTCAATGGAGCTTTTATTGCGGATTGGCAGGCAAAACCGTGCCCACGACCTCACCGAAACCAACTCGGTAGCCCTCCCCCTGGCACCAGCCGGTCATGCTGACGGTATCGCCGTCCTCAAGAAAAGTGCGTTGCTCTCCCGAGTTCAGTTTTATGGGCTTTGTGCCGCGCCACGCCAGTTCGAGCAGGCTGCCGTAACTGCCTTCGGTGGGGCCGCTGATGGTGCCCGAAGCCAGCAAATCACCGGTGCGCAAATTGCAGCCTGTCACCGTGTGATGTGCGACCTGCTGGGCAAAACTCCAGTACAAATAGCGCGTGCTGGTTCGGCAAAGAATCTGCGGTGAGGCCATTTTGGAAGATTGCAGAGAAACCTGCAAACGAATATCGAAGTGGCCGGCTTGCTGATGTCGCAGATATGGCAGGGGATCGGGGGATTGCTGCGGCCCGGCGATACGGAATGGCTCGAGCGCATCCATCGGTACCACCCACGGCGAGATGGAGGTGATGAAATTTTTCGATAAAAACGGGCCGAGCGGCTGGTATTCCCAGCGCTGAAAATCGCGCGCACTCCAATCGTTGACCAGCACCACGCCGAATACATGTTTTTCCGCCTCTGCGATCGGGATGGGCTGCGCCAAGGCATTGCCTGTGCCGACCAGGCAGCCAACTTCGAGCTCAAAATCAAGTTGTCGGCTGCGGCCGAATACCGGCGCGCTGGCGCCATCGGGCAGGCTTTGGCCCTGCGGGCGCCGCACCTGGCTCCCGCTCAACACCACCGAACTTGCGCGGCCGTGGTAGCCGACCGGCAGATGCAGCCAGTTCGGCATGAGCGCATTCTCTTTGCCGCGAAACATGATCCCGACATTGGTGGCATGCTCGCGCGAAGCATAAAAATCGGTGTAATCGCCGATTTCCACCGGCAGGTGCAACTGCGCATCGGCCATGGGAAGCAGAGCCTGAGCACGTAAATCATATCGATCACGCAGAGCTGGCTCGTCAATCCGCAGCAGGCGGGTGATGATGCTGCGCGCCTCTCGCCAGGCCGGACGGCCGAGCGCCATGAACGCATTCAGGCTGGAACGCGAAAAGACATCCTGGCCCTTGAGATGTGGCGTTTCGAAAAAGCCATTTTGCCGCAACACCGCCAAATCCAGGATAAAATCGCCGATCGCGACGCCAATCGCGGGCGATTGTTGCGATGCATTTTTGCGTACAAAAATGCCATAGGGCAAATTTTGGATCGGAAAATGGCCGTGCTCCGAAACCGGAAGAAATGATTTAAGCGTTGAATCGCTGGCAGGGTGACTCATGGTTTTATCAAAACTGGTGGTGAAGGAGTTACATAGGGATGCTATGCATTTTGTGCCTGCTCAAAATCGATGCGGGCAGCGTCAGATGCTGGCGTGCCCAAAACTTTAACCACAACCATGGTAAAGTCATCATGCTGCGGCACATCGCCGGCAAAATGATTCACAGCAGTTTGGATGATTTCCAGCAGTTCATTCGCCGATGCCTTGGAATGCTTGCTGACAATTTCCCGCAGGCGCTCTTCACCAAATTCGTCGCCATGCTTGTCCATCGACTCAGACAAGCCATCGGTGTAGAAAACGAATACATCGCCCGGATCGATTTTGATTTTGATCTCCTCAATGGTCTTGGCAAAGATTACTCCCGGATCAAGCCCAATCGCCAGCCCGCGTGGATTGAGAAACTCCGGCTTGCCCTGCTGGGTCTTGCGCATAATCAGCGGATTATGACCGGCTCGCGCAAAGGTCAACGTGCGCTCCTGCATATCGAACAGACCGTAGATTGCACTGATAAACACTTCGCGGGGAGTATTTTCGAAAAAGACATTGTTCATTTCGGTCAGCAGCAGCTTCGGCGCACGAATCTTCTTCGCCACCGTTTTGATGATGCCTTTTGCCATGGTCATGTAAAATGCCGCCGAAACACCTTTTCCGGAAACATCGCCGACCACCACACTGAAATAGCGCTCGTTGTCCTGGATAAAATCGAAATAATCGCCGCCGACTTCCATTGCAGGCTTGCAGATGCTCGAGATTTCCAGATTGGGGAAATTCGGTGCCTGTTGAGGCAAAAACTGCAACTGGATGCGACGCGCAATTTCCAGCTCTTTCAAAAATCGCTCGCGCTCAGCGATGCGGCTGACGTACTCCGGTACATAATCTTCGATGTCGGTAGCGCTGTGCCGCGAGTTCATCAAATAAACGCCAGCGCCAAATGTTATGACCAGCGCAGCTACCAGGGCTATACCCGGCAAGGCACTTAGCGCCTCCGGGAATACTCCAAACATGGCGATGTTGACGCAGAAATACGTCAAAACCAAAGCGATCAAAATGGTAAAAATATCGTATTTATAAACAAAATAGGCCCACAAAAACGCAAGCGGAATACTGATGGCAAAGGAAAAGTGGATCGGTCGAATGTAGTTCAGAAACATGCCGGCCATCAAAAAAGAAAATGCCAGCAGCGTCATTCGCAAAACAGTATTTTTAACTTTCAGGCGCAGGTAGGCGCTCCAAAAAGACAGCACCAGGGTCGCGACAAAATAGACCTGCACCAGCCTGCCGAGCAATGCGACAATGTAATCCTTGCCACTCAGCAATCCTTCAAGCGTATCATTATCAAAAATCAGGGAGCCAAACGGCATGTTTTCTGTCAGGTAAATCATCGCGCCGAGAATGAGTAGCGAAACACCAGCGATGAAAAGCGCTTGCAAAAGTGCCACGCCGATCTCGCGCACCCGAAAATAGCCTCGGCACACCAGATCGCTGAGCACAATTTTCTCGGGGGAGACGTCTCGGGTCAGGGATTCAGTCGTGGCAAAGGTAACCAGCGCCCCGGCTCCGACGAACAGGCCGGAAAGACCGCCACCGAGAATCATTCCCATAACATCAGGATACGCACCGATCACCACCATGCCGGCAATCGCCAGGAACATGATCAAACCCAGCCATTTGGCACGCTTGAAGTCGAGCTCATCATGCCGCAGGCGCTTGATGAACACCACAATAAAAATAATGATAATTGCTCCCCACATCAGGGTCACGCTGATGCCGAATGCGGTTTGTAAATTGCGCTCGAAATCCGGTTGCTTGAGCGCAGGATCGGTGAGATCGGTGTAGGCATTGTAGCGGGTGATGATATCGCCCGTCAGCTCCACCGAGAATTTATCGACCAGATCACTGGTCTCGCGGACGGGACGCTCAAAATCAAATTTGTAGGTTAAAATATTGGAATCGCGGGTCAGGGCATTGCCTTTCAGCTCGAGCGAGTCCGTATCGATAGCATTTGTCTCCAAAAACGCTTTAGCTTTTTCCAACGCCTGTGGCTCATCAAGCGTTGCCGTGGTCATCGCCCCGGGCACATCACAGGAGCGCTGCACCAGCCTGCCATTCAGATCATACTCCACGCTGAAGGAGATCTGTTCTTTCTTGTCGTTTTCCTCTTCGTCATCATTTTTAAAGCGCCCGCGCCACCAAAAACTCCACCTGACCATAGACAAATATTGCTCTTTGGCACGGACATCCTTGTTGAGTTGTGCGTAGCGAAACAGCTCGGACCTGATCGAGATGTTGTTGGTTTGCTCCAAATCCTGATCGGCCAGTACAGATTGCTCGAACATCTGCTGTGCCTTTGCCTTGATTTCGCTTCGCGTCGAGGTAAATTTCAACAGGGTGAGTCCATCTGCATGCAGAAACAGGCTGATATAGATAAAAATCGCAGCGATGCCGAAAAGCGCCAGCAGAATCGGTTTTATTTTTGATTGGACCATAACAAGGTTTTTCAATTGCTTTTTATGATGTGCACAGGACGCTTGTTTTCGAGGTGACAACAAATTTCCATACGGTCTGTACAAAAAAGGTTTCCAGCATAATAGCGAACTGCTCACCGCTTCGCAAGCAGAAACAATCGGGAGGAGTATTCCTTTCGGATTGAATGGAGCTTGCAGTGGCGCAAAGGATCAGCATTTTTCTCATGACACAATCTGCACCTGCTGAGTCAGCCTGGTGGAAAGGGGGTGGATGGAGGCAGAGATGAAGTGAGATGGCAGTTGAGTGATCACCGCTTGCAGCAAACCAATGCATATTTGCTGCAAGCGGTTTCGCGGCTCAGACTTCCATCAATTCATTTTCTTTCATCTTGAGGATGTCATCGATGCCGTGGCTGTATTTGTCGGTAATCTTTTGCACATCATCGATAAAGGTATGGGATTGATCTTCTGAAATCTCATGGTCTTTTTCGAGTTTTTTCAGATGATCATTGGCATCACGGCGGATATTACGGATCGCAATCTTGCCATCTTCCGCAATTTTGCGGCAAATCTTTACGTATTCCTGCCGGCGCTCTTCGTTGAGCGCAGGAATCGGCACACGAATCAGATTACCGTCATTTGCCGGATTGAAACCGAGATTGGCGGTCAAAATCGCCTTTTCAATTTCGTTGATCAGGTTTTTGTCCCACGGCTGGATGGTAATCAGTCTGGGGTCCGGCGTGGAAACCGTGGCGACCTGGTTTAGCGGCATAGTGCTGCCGTACGCATGAACGCGGACAGGATCGAGCAAAGATGGCGAGGCTTTTCCCGTGCGAATTCTCGACAACTCTTCGCGGGTGGCTTCAACGGTTTTCGCCATTCTGTCATCGGCATCTTTTAAAATAGGATGCGTCATATCACTCTCCGGAAATTAGAGTTCCAATATTTTCCCCAAAAATGATTTTCTGCAGGTTTCCCGGAACTGTGAGATTGTAAACAATAATGGGGAGTTTATTATCCATGCACAAAGTGGCAGCGGTCATGTCCATCACCTTCAGGCCTTTTTTCACGATGTCCATGTGCGTCAGCTTCTCATATTTTTTGGCATCGCTATTGAGCTTCGGATCAGAATCGTACACGCCATCGACTTTGGTTGCTTTCAGAATTACGTCAGCACCGATCTCGATCGCACGCAGCGAAGCGGCTGTGTCTGTTGTGAAGTAGGGATTGCCGGTACCGGCGGCGAAAATCACCACCCGGCCTTTTTCCAAATGACGCACTGCACGTCTACGGATAAAGGGCTCGGCAACCTCTTCCATTTTAATGGCGGTCTGCACACGCGTGTAAACGTTGTGGCGTTCGAGATAGTCCTGCAAAGCCAGCGAATTGATCACAGTCGCCAGCATACCCATATAATCAGCCTGCACTCTGTCCATGCCGCGCGCACTTGCGGACAGGCCGCGGAAGATATTGCCTCCTCCGATGACCAGCCCGACTTGCACACCCAGCCTGACAATACTCTTGATCTCACTTGCGATGCGCTCAACAATTTTCGGGTCGATGCCCAATCCTTGATCGCCCATCAAGGCTTCGCCGCTCAGTTTGAGCAGAACACGTTTGTAGTGCGGCTGATTCATAAGCTGTCTTATTCCCCGAGTTGAAAGCGCGTGAACTTTTTAACGGTAATATTTTCGCCCAGCTTGGCGATATAGTCCGTCACCAATTGTTTGATCGTTTTATTCGGATCCTTGACGAAATTCTGTTCCATCAGCGCATGTTCCTGATAGAATTTATCCAGCTTGCCCTGTACAAAACGCTCAATAATATGATCAGGCTTTTTTTCGTTTTTCGCCTGGGTGACGTAAATTTCTTTTTCCCGTTCGAGCAAATCAGCCGGAATATCATCGCGATCAACAGCAGCCGGATTGGCGGCCGCAACCTGCATCGCCAAATCACGAGCCAGGCTTTTGAAGTCTTCCGTCTTTGCGACAAAATCCGTTTCGCAATTCAACTCGATCAGCACGCCGAGGCGGCTGCCCGGGTGAATATAGGCTTCGACAATCCCTTCATTGGTGCTGCGGGAGCCTTTTTTCTCGGCAAGTGCTGCACCTTTTTTGCGAAGGTGTTCAATCGCTTTATCAACATCACCATCGGTTTCGGCAAGAGCTTTCTTGCAATCCATAATGCCGGCGCCAGTGCGCTCGCGCAATGTTTTTACAGCTTCAGCGGAAATCGCCATTTGATCTATGCCTCCATCAATACTATTTCAAATAATTTATCAGAATATGAAAAAGCGTTCAGCCTGTCGCGCTGCCATAATTGTCAGCATAACGATCCATGCTGCTTTTCGTCTGCATACAGTTGGCTGGAACAGCTCAAAAATATCTTACAAGCATTAGGGTCGGGCAGGTGGTACTGACCAAATCAGGCTTTGGCCTCTTCCTGTTTTTCAACCACTTCTTCAACTGCCGCTTCTACAGGTTCTTTCTCTTCCTTACCACCTTCAGCTTTTTCTTTTTCTCTGGCAGCTTCTTCAGCCTGGCGCGAGCGCTGGCTGTTTGCTTCAGCGATGCTATCAGCGACGGCCTTCGCAACGACAGCAATTGACTTGAATGCATCATCATTGCAGGGAATCGGAAAATCAACCACATCGGGATCGCAGTTGGTGTCAACCATGCCGATGATTGGAATCCCGAGGCGGCGTGCTTCAGCGACAGCAATATGTTCTTTTTTGGTATCGACGATGAAAAGTGCGCCGGGCAAGCGGGTCATATCGCGAATGCCTCCAAGCACTTTTGACAGTTTTTCCAGCTCACGTTCGATCGAAAGAATCTCTTTTTTCGACAATTTATCATAGGTACCGTCAGTCGACAGCTTTTCCAGGTTTTTCATGCGCTTGATCGACTTCTTGATGGTGCTGAAATTGGTGAGCGTGCCGCCAAGCCAGCGTTCGGTCACATAATACATCTCAACGCGTTCGGCTTGAGCCTGCACAAAATCACTTGCCTGCTTTTTGGTGCCGACAAACAAAATGGAATCGCCATCGCGTACCAGTTCGGCAACTTTTTCCTGCGCAGCTTTCAAATGTTCAAGTGTTTTATTGAGGTCGATGATATGAATACCGTTGCGTTCCATAAAAATGTACTTCTTCATTTTTGGATTCCAACGGCGGGTGAGGTGGCCAAAATGGCTGCCGGCGGCAAGAAGATCTTGCAGAGTAACTTTTGACATGTTTCAGACTCTCCTTAGGGTTGTTCCGCCACTTGCCGGTTGATGCGTAGCACATGCGCTTTGTGATTTGGCAACCGAGCCTGTGATCGTTTTCGCATTCTTTGCTGCAAAAGCGTTGTCATCAGGTCAGTCTCAAAACACAGAGGCACCCCGGCTACACCGGACAAGTGTGTGTTTTTTTTGTTTGTAAACGTTTAAGACGGATGAATATTATAAACACAAAATGTACGTCGCAAAAAAACCCATCCCGGAATCTGGGATGGGTTTTTAAAATTCTATCGCCCGATAAAAGCTTAGCGTTTCGAGAATTGGAATCTCTTGCGGGCGCCTTTTTGGCCGTATTTTTTACGTTCCTTCATGCGCGGATCACGCGTCAGAAAGCCGGCCGATTTCAGCGGCGAACGAAAGTCGATATCGACTTTCAGCAAGGCGCGTGCAATGCCCATACGCATCGCGCCGGCCTGCCCGGACAAGCCACCGCCATGAACATTGGCGATCACGTCGTATTTGCCCAGCGCCTCAACCTTGTTGAGTGGCTGCTCGATAATCATGCGCAGGGTTTCGCGCTTGAAATAATCGAGAACAGCGTGGTTGTTGACGATGATTTTTCCGTCTCCCGGTACCAGACGGACGCGTGCAGTTGAGTGTTTTCTGCGCCCGACGGCATAATAATCATGGTTCTTCATTCAGTCTCCGAGAAATTTATGCTTGAATATCCAGTGTTTCCGGTTTTTGTGCAGCATGCGGGTGTTCCGCGCCAGCATATACATGCAGCTTTTTGAGCAGCTTTCGGCCAAGGCGATTGTTCGGCAGCATGCCCCAGACAGCGCTTTGAATAATGCGTTCCGGATGCGTCCGGCGCAGTGTTTCCAGGTTGACCTGGCGCAAACCGCCCGGATAGCCGGTGTAGCGTGAGTACACTTTTTGCTGGGCTTTTTTGCCCGTCACACGCACTTTATCGGCATTCACGACCACGACGAAATCGCCGGTATCGAGATGCGGGGTAAAATATGGCTTGTTTTTGCCGCGCAAAATCGTCGCGATGGTGGAGGCCAAACGGCCCAATGTTTTGCCATCTGCATCGACAACAAACCATTTTTGTTCGATTTCATCTAACTTGGGTATATACGTCTTCAACGGACAGGTCTCCTATGTAAATTCAAGACGTGGAAAGTATAAAATTAAAACTATTTTGTCAAGCTTAATTTATAGCCGATCAGCTTGTAGACCAGTTTCGCCGCCAGAAAGTCGGCATGCGCCTGATGGGGCATCGGGCAAAGCTCGACCACATCGCACGCCACGACATTTTTTTCGCTGAAAACGCGCTTGAGAAAAGCCAGGGTCTCGTTCCAGTGAAAGCCGCCCGGCTCCGGCGTGCCCAGCGCCGGCATGATCGATGGATCGAGAAAATCGAGATCGAAAGTAATATACACATTGTCCGAAAGCGCGTCGAGTGCAGCCTGCTGCCAGTCGCTGTTGCCGACCATTTCGCGCGCATAGATCAGTTTCGCGCCCGGACGCACCCCCTTCTCCTCGCCCATGATGCCGCTGCGCAAACCCACGCTGACAAAATCGCAGCATTCGTTGACGCGCGCCATCACGCAGGCATGATTGAGCGGGCTGCCCTCATAGCTGTCACGTAGATCGCTGTGAGCGTCGAGTTGCAGCACCGACAGGTTGTCGTAATGCTTGACCGCGTGCTGCACCACCGGAATGGTGACACTGTGCTCGCCACCGAGGGCAACAAAATACTTGCTGGCTTCCATAAGGTTTTTTGCGTTGGCCCCGATTTTGTGCAGCGCCTGCTCGTGATTTTGTCCGGCAAAGGACAGCGGCGACAGCGTGGCAATGCCGTGCGTGCAGGGCTCGCTGCCAAGCTCGTCATCGTAAAACTCCACCTGCTGCGATGCTTGCAAAATCGCTTGCGGACCGTTGGCCGTGCCTTTCATGTAGGTGGTCGTGCCTTCGTATGGCAGCGGCAAGATCACCGCCTGCGCGCTATCGAAAGATGACTGCCCGGCCTCGAGGCCGAGAAAATTTTCGCTTTGTGGAAGCGTTTGCATCGATCTGTTCTCTCGTTATGTTCTATGAAAATTTGGATACCACAAAGGCTGGAAGACACCAAGACCTGCCTCAGACATTCAACATTCTTCATTCTTCATTCGATATTCGATATTCGGTATTCGGTATTCGGTATTCGGTATTCGGTATTCATCATTCAAAAAAAGCCGCGTAAGATACGAACCCGTCAGCAACGATGCAACGGGATTTTTTGCGATTTTTGCGCATGTCGGCAGGCAAAGACGGGGCACCGCACTGATTCGGTCAGCGATTCATTTGGATTTACCGCAACAGGGTGAGCTTGCGTGTTTGCGCAAACTCATCAGCACCAATTCGATACAAATACACCCCACTGGTTACCATCGCCCCGGCTTGGTCCCGTCCATGCCAGCGCACAGAATGCAAACCGGCATTTTGTTTCTCAGCCACCAGCGTCGACACCTTTTGGCCCTGCAAATTGAAAATTTCCAGTTTCACATTCGCTGCTTTCGGGAGCTGATACTGGATGGTCGTCTCAGGATTGAAGGGATTCGGAAAATTTTGCTTCAAACTGAAACTCGACGGGCCGTATTCGAGCTGCTGCGCCACAACAGTCGGCATGGTCAAGTGCAGATGATCGGAGATCCCGTACAGCAACGCCAAGGCGGTTTTGTCAAAATTGCCCGCAGTGGTACAATTCATGTCTTCATAGGTTAAGGCTATCACCGCCTCCCGAAAATTGAGCCAAAACCAGCTTTCCGGATAGTAGGAAGGGGTGCCGTTTTTCCAACTGATGAAATAATACCATGGTTGAATGCCCTCAAAAAAATAGGAGCGTATGCCTTCGATGAAATCCACTTCCGACAGCGAAAACGCCCCCGATGTGCCAGCAGCATCATGATAAACAAAGTAGCGCTGGCAGGCATAGGCCGAATGCATATTCAGCGCAACTTCGATAGGCGCCCCGGAGGCCATAAGCTCTGTGAAACGACTCCTTAATACAGCAACTTCCGGTTGCACGGGACTTTTGTCCCAATTGCTTTCGATATCGATGCCGTTTGCATTCTCGCGTCCGTATTCCAGTTCCACGCCGTCCGGATTGTACATCGGGATGATGTAGAACACACATTTTTCTCGCAAAAACCGAGCGGCTTCATCTTCGGATAGCAGGTAGTTGATCAGTTCGTTGGTCACCCACCAGCCCTGCACTTCAATCGGGTGCGTGCGTGCATGGATAAAAACGGTTCTGCGCGGCACGACTTCATGCACATCGGAGGTGATGGCCAATTGCCAAATGGCTCTGCCCTGAACACTCGAACCAAGCGAGGCGATCGTCACATACGGACTTAGACTCCAGGTATCGAGGTCAGCCAGTAAATTGTCATAGCCATAGCCCCAATGATCCCCCAACAGGACAAGGCTTTGTTTCGCAAGCACATCATCGTACCCGCACTTGTCAGGAAGGACGTGTTGCTGACGGTTATTATCATTTGCCAACAATCGGCCTTGGGGGAAAGCATTGGCATGAAAGCAGAACAGATAGGCGCTGGCAAGAAACGGGATGGAGACGAACTTCGTTACGAATCTTTTCATGGTATGACTGGTTTTTTGTGAAGTCTGAATGATCGCGGCTTGGCTTGATCCTTAAAAACCGAATTTCCCAAATAGGACCAAAATATAAATCGCAATCGATGTGCGATAGTTATCAACGTTCATCTATTGCATGCAAATTGCGAAAGTGAATTGCGAGAGGCAAGGACAACCACGCGAGCTGATTTTCGAGGCAAAACTTCTGTAAAGGGACCAGAATCCCCCCCATTCCAGCAATGCAACCAAAGCACTTGTTGTAATCAGCGATCTTTGACCGCCGGCAAAATGTGATCCCGCAAAAGACTGAAACCGGGCCGGGCGTCGGTAAAATTGCCAGCGGTCGTAACGACGACCATATTGAGATGGGGGACGACAAAAATAAACTGACCGCCATAGCCCCATGCGAAAAAAATGTCATTTGTGCGCAGCAGATTGGCCACTTCGCTGCCATCGCGGAAGCGCCACCACTGGTAGCCGTAATCGTAGCCATTATTGGTGGCTATATGCTTTTTTGTCGACAGCGCTACCCACTGCTCCAGGACGACCTGCTTGGTGCCGATCCGGTCATTGTGCAAATACAGGCTGCCGAAATTCGCCATGTCGATTGGCCGCAAGTGCAGGCCCCAGCCGGTGTTGGTGATACCGCCGGGACCGGCGTCCCAGGGTGGATTGGAAATGCCGAGTGAGACAAACAATTCGCTGGCGGCAAAATTCGCTGCTGTCGTGCCCACACTTTCTTGCAGAATGCCGGAGAGCAGCATGGTCACGCCGCTGCTGTAGATAAAGCGCTCGCCAGGCGCCGCGGTCATCGGCAGATTCAACATGAAGGCCATCCAGTCACCGCTGTTGTAAAGCCGAGTCGCATCGTTGCCGGGCTGGTTGTAGGGTATCGACCACTCGTCCCATTGCAAACCGGCGGTCATGGTGAGCAGATTTTCCAGGGTAATGGCTTGCTTGCGCGCATCGAGATTGTCAATAATGGCATATTGCGGGAAGAATTCGAGCAGCTTTTGATCCGTGCTTTGAACAAAGCCCTGCTGCAGCGCGATGCCGACCAAAGCAGAAGTCACGCTCTTGGTCACGGAATAGATGAGTTGCGACTGGTTGCGATCGTAGCCGTTAAAATACTCTTCGAGCACCAGCACATCGTTGCGGGCAATCAGAACGCTGTGAATGTCGCCAAAGTGACCGAGATCGATGCGGCTCAACATTTTCGTGAGCAGGATGCCATCGAGATTTTGTGCTTCGGCAGCCCGCATGTCACGGCCGCTGCCATCGGACACGGAATTGACATTGTCACTGCAACCGCTGAACGCCAAGCCCATCAACAAAAGTACGGAAATGGCGAGTTTGCTCATTTTTGCCATAATCATATCACTTCATCTGCATGGTTACTGCTTCGTGGCGGGTCACAGAACGCATATTCAAACAACCATGCACAGAGAAAAATGTTCAGATGAGCCAGGCAAAAGCTGGTGCAACTCTGTCGGGAATGCCCGAACTGGTTCGGTGATGCAGCGTGCAGTCCGCTGGCTCAGGTGCTCAACACACTTCGCGTCATCGGGCCTTTGTGGTCATACCAACCGCTCAGCGTTAATGCAGCGGAATTTATTGCAATTTTCCACATAGTGTTCAAACCCAAACTGAATAAAAAACCGCATCGCGTGTATTGCTCCATAACGCAAGTTCGATACAAGCAAGGCATCAAATTCTTCAGCCCGAGCGCAGTCGAGGGCGATAAGGAGTGCCAGCACGACAAGCTCAAAATCTTCATGGTTCGACTGCGCTCACCATGAAGATGGCTGCCTATTGCATCGAAAAGGCTTACGCCGAACTCAGGTTCCATATCCTAACTCAACTGGAGCGAAAACGATGAAGAAGCTGTTTATTGCCGTTGCAATTTATTGTGCAACCGTGGTCATGCTGTTTTCCTGCGGCGTGATCTGGACCTCTCCGCCCTTTTATAAAGTCAAGAAAAGAGTGCAGCTCGAAGAGCCGATCATGGATATGGAAGCGTACGGCAAAATGGGTGCGCACCGGCGGCCTTACGTGTACTCGCTGAAATCTGAATCTGGCGGCAAGGTGTATATTTTGGGCCTGGATCATACCAAAGACCCGCACAATCCGCAACTCGACACGCTGCGGCAGGTTTGGGATCAAGCCAGCCCGACACTGGCCCTGGTCGAAGGCCGGCTGGGATTTTTGTTTACCTGGTTTCAGGATCCGGTCAAAAGCTACGGTGAAAATGGCCTGACCGCAAAACTGGCGAAGGAAAAAGGCATCGATTTATACACCTGGGAGCCGACAAAGGAAGACCAAATCGAAATCCTAATGCAAATCTATTCGCCCGAGCAACTTGCCATGCTCTATGCTTTCCGGCCGTATTTCAGCAAGATGCGCTATGGCAAACCGGAGAACCCGGAGAAAAAACTGCAGGAATATCTGGAAAGCCGGACCGATATCGATCACCTCCGTGGTGTTTTTAGTTCATGGACTGAGCTCGACAGTCTTTGGAAAAGAGATTTTCCGGATATCGAATGGCGGGACTACTCTGACCAATACGGCTGGCCTGAAGGCTATTTAAGTGAGATGGCCAATCGCTCCAACCTGCTGCGGGATGAGCACATGGTGCAAATCATTCTCGAGGCGGTCAAAAAGGGCGAGATCGTTTTTGTGACCATGGGTTCGAGCCACGCGCCGCGCATTGAAAAAGCCTTGCAGCGCTCGATCAAATAGCGCGCGTTCGAGAGCACAAACCTTAGATTTGTGCGGGCAGAGCCCCACAGCTAAACCCAGAACCATTCAGTTAATGAGAATGCTTCATCCTGTGCGGAGTCGAAGGATGAATTTTTTGAGCGTAAATTTCATGTCTCGATGAGCCTGTACTGAGCCTGCCGAAGTGCTCGACATGAAGAAATTGGCTTAGCTGAACGGTATTGCTCCCAAATCCGATAACCTTAGGTTAAGGAAGTCACCATCTGAGAAACAACGGCTTGCCGATGTCATTAACCCCGTCCTTCAGGGCGGGGGCACAACCGGGCCTTCCGCATTTCATCCTGACCAAGCCGTTTTAACGGCGTTTTTTGACCATGCCTTCAGGCTGTGAAACCGTTAAAACGGTTGCTGAGCGAGCGTGGTGCTTTGCTATCCACCCCGATGAATCGGGGTGTTAATGACAGTTTGGGAATTGCTTTTTTTATGACCTGGCCCACCGTCGACATTCGCGATTTGAAATTCAGCACTCGAACCGGACAGCGGCGATGCAACAGGATTTTGGGGGGATTTTGAAAATGCAGGCAAGCCTGTTTGGGGAAAGCGAAAATCTGTGCCGAGCATGTGCGAGATGCATTCACACATTTAATTCATAGCTATGCTGCAACTGTCTCGTAGGAAAAGTCCAACTTCCCCGACGCGGCTTTGGCGTGTTCAATGGTGAGGCTGATAACTTTGCCATCGGCATCGAGATCGACGTAAAGATTTTCATTCAATTCTTTGGTTTCGACGACCTCAGCGCTGCCGGACAGCTCGACGTGCAGCGTGTCCGTGTCTTCAAAATATTTGACTTTCATTCAGTTATCTCCTTTGAAGCCTCTGTCAAAAAATGCGTTGTGCACAGTGCTGCCATCTGCCAACAAAATCACTCGCAAAAACTTATCCACTTCCTCAATTCTGCCCCAAACTTTGATGCGCCCATCAGATTGTATCTCTCGACGCAGCGGTGCATTGATGACTCTGCGAATCCATTCATCTATTATGTCTTTGCGATCCGGTTGTTTCCTTCTGAAATCGAAATACTTTGTGGTTTTCATAGCAGCTTTACAGTCCGCATACTCTTGCAGAATTGCGCTCCGGTAAAGCGCATCTTCATGACTTGATATCGATTACGACTCAGTTGCTGAAGGCACTGGGCAAAAAATACCATTACAGAACAACGCCAAACAAAGTACGAAGAGGCCAGCAACGATGCAACGGGTTTTTTGGGGGAGCTTGGCTACGGCGATAAATTTGAAATTTTATGATGATATTTTCGAGTGCTAGTTGCTCCCACCTTTTATTGTCTGTATTGATTTTCTCCACGCGCTAATCTAAGGAGCCCTTGAATCGCAGAATCATTTGTTGGCGTCGTTAATCCAAAGGCATTGCTTCCAACTGACGACCTTAACCTTTCTAACTCTTCTTTTAAATCTGCATTTTCTGAATGCAATGCAGAATTCTGTTTAAGCAATGACATAACTCCCGATCGGTAAGTCGGGATCAAAGCATTCCGCACTTTCTTTGATAAATCAATGGGATCTGCAAAATATGCTGGATTATGCGCACTTGTAATTTTCTCTTTAAATTTTTTAAAGAGAAACCTCTTTAGTTGATATTTTAGATCATTAAAATCATCATCATCAGACGCCTTAAAATTTGTGATATTCTTAAAAAAGGCAATAACAGGCTTTCTCATCCGACACGCTGTTTCATACTCCCACCATGTGATACTTTTAGACGTGCTGCGAGTCATTTTAGGCAGAATAGAACCATACCGATTTCCGACTAATAAAATAACAAAATCGCTTTCTTGAATTCCGTTTAAAATTTCCTTCTTAGATGAGGTTGTTGATGCTGGCTTGACATCTAAAGCATTAACATTTAATCCGCTTTCACGAAGGGTATCTGCAACGAGTTGCCTCTCTTCTCGCAAATCATTGAAAGTTGAGCTTATAAATGCCGATGGATGGGATGTATGTAAATTAACTTTCATTAAATCTATTCCAGTTAGTTATTGTTTTCTGCCTATAAACAAAGCGATATTTAAGCCGATCTCGCATAAAAAAAGGGGCGTGCGAAGGACACGCCCCGGAAAGCAAAATCAGATATCGCAGCCACCCGCCAGGCAGGCCAATTCCTGCGCGGCGGTGGTGAAATCTTCCTCTTCGTAACGGTACAGCTTGGAAAAATCGATGTCCGGAAAGTCGGCCGCCAGCTTTTCGTATTCCTCTTTCGAAATGCTGACATACGGCATCTGGTCGTACTGGGCATCGAAGGAGGGCAGAAACGCCATGCCACCGATTTTGTCCTGATTTTCCCAAATCCACTTGATCAAATCGATCACTTCGTGTGGCTGATAAGTAATGGTCACGCTCGGATTGTGCTCGGTCCATTTGGTTTTGTTTTGCAGCCAGTATTCGCACTGCTTGAGCGCGGACACATCGCTGCGGGTGGTGGCGCCCTGCGGCGATTTGACCGGGAAATGAATCACCCAGGTGTTGGCGGTTTCCGGCATCTGGCCGTTTTCCGGGTCCATCGGCACGCCGATATCGCGCAGCACTTTGTAGATCGGCGTGTGGGTGCCGACCCGCACGTTGCGCACGTAGTACGGCGACCAGCGCGCGTGAATGCCGGGCGAGCAGTTGAACAACTGCGACGAGTTGCCGGACGGCTTGACGCAGGTCACCGAAGCCGACTGGTTGATACTGAGCTGTTTGCTGACCTGGCGGTTGGTCTCGACCGAAACCTGGCGCAGCATATCCTGCACATCCGGGTCTTGCGCCATCGGGCTGTCCATCTGTCCGGTGATGTCGACGCCGAGCAGGCGCTCTTCTTCGCAATTCTCTCTCCACTGTGGCCGCAGACCCGGGAAAAAGGTCGCCATCGACTGGATAGTGCCGATGATGGTGGCGAGCTCGACTTTCTCGCGCAGGGTTTCGTAGGTGTCGTCGGCGCGGGCAATGGCGATCGACAGGTTGCAGAACTCGAACGGCCGCAGGATGATTTCGCCGCACGGGTTGGTGCCGAAATCAGCGGCTTTGCGGCGGTCGGGCCGGGTATCGAGCGCGGCCTGGCGGCTGAAAATGCCGGGTTCGCCGCGACCGGAATCGACCATATCGAGCACAAAATGCGCTACCTCCGCCTGTGACAGCGGACGCGCCGGCCAGACAGCCGAGTTGTTGGCGTTCCAGCGCTGGCTGTTGTTGCGCTCAAAATCGCCGTTTTTGCAGAACTTCATTTCGTTGTCATCAAAATCGAAAAGCGACAGCATGGCGGTGCGGCGCACGCCACCGGAGACAGCGGCATTGCCGACGGCGCACATGATATCGTGTGCGTCGAGGGTGCGCAGGAAATCGCCCTGGCGCGCCAGAATCCGCGCCCGTGTGAACTCGAACATTTTGCGCAGCGGCTCGGGGCCGGAAGCGCGGCCGCCTTTTACCCGCAGCGGCGCACCAGCGGGACGCAACTGGGAGTAATCGAATTCGACATCTTCACCGGCAAACCAGGTATGCAGCGCTGTGCGCAGGGCGTCGGCCCAGCCTTCGGCGGAGTCTTCGATTTGCAAGCGGTTTTTCGGGCCGCCTTTTTGGCGACGGATGCGCGGGAAATTCTCGACATATTTGCGCTCGACCGAATAGCCGACGCCACAGCCGCACATCGAAATGATCAGCGCTTCCACGAACGAATCGACGCTTTCGACCGGCATGTATGAACAATTGTAAATGGTGACATTGTTGCGACGGGCAGCCGGGCCGGCCATCGCCAGCAGGCGCATCGATGGCATGGCTTTCATTTCGAGCATGCCTTTGCGGACGCGCTCGTAGAGGTCGCCGGGCAGGCGGAACTCGGAAAGTTCGCGCAAAAAGTTTACCGAACGGTCGACGGTTTCGACCCAGGTTTCGCGGCGGCCGAGCTCGTAATTGAAGCGTGAGTATTTATCGAAAAACTGGAATTTCTGCAATTCGGTCGGAAAGTACTGATCGGATTCCGCGAACCGGCTGCGAACCTGTTCCGGAATCGGGCGCTCTTTGCGCTGCTGAGCATGCTCGGCGCGGTACAAAATGTAGCTTTTGGCGGCTTCGTATTCGCCGGCTGCCTGCAGCACCATTTCGACAATATCCTGAACGCCTTCGACATTGGGCTGGTCTTTCTTGGCGGAAATGATGTTGATGACCTGCTTGGCGAGGTCGGCGACCGGGGTGCGCGGCTCTTTGCCGGTGCCCAAAAAGCAACGGGAGATGGCGCGCTCGATGCGGGAAATATCGAACGGCACCACGCGGCCATCGCGCTTGACGATGGTTTCCGGCGGGAAAATCTCTTCTTTTGTATGTTTGCCATTCTTTGCGCTGCCATTGACGCCATTTTTGTGGCTGCCATTTTTGGTCATGGTCCCGTTCTCCAGGCGAACATCCTTGTTGCTGTTCCCGGGCGCATCCGCAGATTGCTTGCTTTGAGGCTTTTGTGCTTGTTTGGTTGCTGTTTCAGTGTTGGTGGATTTTTCGTCAGCAGCAGATTGAACCTCTGTCTTTTTTGGCATGGGCCTTCTCCTTGTCGCTTTAAGAGTGCTGGTTCTGGCGTTTGTGTGCAAAGTCAATCCTTCACAGGCGTTGGCAGGCCATCGCAGGTACGCGCAAAGCTGCGTTGGCTGGCTGAGCACGGGTGATCTTGCAACACAACAATAGATTTAGAAGTGCGAGACATGCCGGCTGTTGTTCAAGCAATGGATGAAGCTTCCCTGTTCATCAGCGATTGCTCAGCAAACCGACATCGCAGCAGAAATTTGCAGCAGGCCAAAGATGGGTTTTGGCGGCAGAATTCACATTCTCACGCAGTCAAGGACAGCGTTCAGACAGATCCTCGTTCTGTATGAAGTGGGCTGCTGTCCTCCAAAACCGGGTCCCCAATAATTCCGGGCATTCGTCGCGATTGGTCATAACGTACTTGATTCGGAAAAACGCTCTGGTGTCAGACCTGCACGTCGCGGCTTGACTTTAACAAATTCACAAAATAAATGCAAGCATTAATTTTGCATTTTTTTAAAAAACCACAATATATAGTGTACTCCAATTACAAATTTGTACTATATACAGTAGCGAGCTCAAACCAGTGAAATCCGCGATGCTGTGCACATCCCGTTGATCCTGCACGGCTTAGAGCAAAAAATGTCCGGCGGGCGCATTAGCAAAACTGCTTGCGTGCGGAATGGATTATTTGTATTTTCGTGAAATTTCAGGCATATACGGAACGTTACTGGCAACGGTTCAGCTGCCACCCTGGATAGGGTCTATTTCGATCTCAAGTCAGAACTTTTTGCGGTTACCTGGCTACAAATTTGAATAGATTGCTCGCGGAATGACAAAAAGCTGAAGAGTTGCCGTTACAGGAAAGGTGTAGCGCAGGAGAGCCGCTACGTGTCGGAGACATGAAAATTTTACTTTTGCATGCACATGATTACTGGCTCAAGCCCTTTGAAAAGAACATCGATACAGCGGAAAACAATGCCGCAGCGATTTCCTGCCGCAATGCCGTGATCGCGCTGATCCATGTGGAAGCCGCTGACGAGGAATCGCTCAGCAACACCATTACCAAAAGCATCAAAAACATCAAATGGCACGCCCGCAAAGTCGACAGTGAAATCGTGGTGCTGCACTCGTTCGCACACCTCGCCACCACCCGTGCCGATGCGGAGACCGCCAATTACGTCATCGAAAAAATTGCGGACCGCCTTGCCAGTGCCGGCATCACGGTGCAGATCACGCCGTTCGGCTATTTTAATGAATTCATGGTCCATGTTGCCGGGCCATCCATCGCCAAAGTATTTGTGGATATTTAAGCATGAAAATTTCGCCCGCCGATTTGCCCGGCGCCAGCAAGCTCAATTGTGATTACATCGCCCGCGCAGAGAGTCTGCAGCCGTTTTACCGCGTACCGTACGACCAGGACAGCGCCATCGTCGAGCATGCCCGGGCGCTCGCCAACCGAACCTACCCTTTCACGCAACTCGCGGATATTCTCGAAAAACAAAATCGGCACTTCGGCGCATGCGACAAAACCATGGCGCAACTCGAGCAACTCAAATCCGGCAGCGCGCGTGTGGTGATTACCGGCCAGCAAACCGGCGTGTTCGGTGGCCCGATGTACGTCTTGTACAAAGCCCTCACCACGATCAAACTGGCGGATCGCTGGAGCCGGTTGCACAAAATACCGTTTGTGCCGGTGTTCTGGCTGGCTGCCGATGATTCGGATTTTGAGGAAATCAACCATATCACTTTTCTCAACAAGCAGTTCGAAAACCAGACGCTCGCAATCGAAAAAAGCGTGAGTGGCAATGTGCCGGTCTCCGACATTCCGCTCGGCGCTGGCATCGATGAACTGCTGGCCAGCTTTGCCGACAGCGTGCGTGAGTCCGAGTATTTACAGGAAATCATGCAGCATGTACAGGCCGCCTACACATCCCAGCGCTCGGTCAGCGGCGCCTTCGGGCACTGGCTCATGCACTGTTTGAAAGAGTTCGGTATCATCCTGATCGACCCGACCGATCCACAAATCCGGAATTTTCTCAGCGATATCTGGGTGCGGGAGATCGAGCAGGAAAGCCCATCGACACAAGCGGTTTTGCAGACTTCCGATGCTCTTGAAAAGAGCGGCTACGCCCTGCAGGTACCGCTGCGAGCCGGTCGGCTCAACCTGTTTTACCTCGACGGCGAACGCAAGCCACTCGAAATCATCGACAGCGGCTTTCAAACGACAGATGGCGAGCAGCAGTTCAGCAAAGTGCAGTTGCTGGAGCTGGCCCGCAACCACCCCGAGCGCTTCAGTCCCAATGTGATTCTGCGCGCCATCACCCAGGACACGCTATTTCCAACCGTTGCCTACGTGGCCGGGCCGGCAGAAGTGGGCTATTTTGCCCAGCTCAAGGGCGTGTACGAGGCATTCGAGGTGCCGATGCCAGCGATTTATCCGCGCAAGTCCCTGACGATCATCGAGCCGACTGTCGACCGCATTATGGACAAGCACAGCCTGACCATGCAGGACGCCTGGGGTAACATCGAGAGCAAAATTACCGAGCTGGCACGTCAGCGCCTGCCCGAAACGCTGACCAAGCAGGTCACCGCGATGAAGGCCAGGTGGCCGGAGGCACTGCATGGTTTGCAAGACGATATCGAGCAGCTCGATCCGACGCTGCTGAAAATGCTCGATAACACTGCCGGCCGCATTGCCAGCACCATCGATGCGTTCGAAAAGAAAATGGTGCAGGCCGCCAAACGCCAGGATGACATTTCACGGCAGCAACTCTATAAAGTCGCAGCAGCGCTCTATCCCAACCAGAGCCTGCAGGAACGCGTACACAATTTCACCCCGTACCTGATCAAATACGGCCCGCTGATCATCGAACGCATCTATGAAATTTTGGATATTTCCAGCACCCGCCACCAGATTGTGCGATTGTAGAGCGTACTGCACGCTTTTATTGGCCGGGAATCCATTCCATGAAGTATAGCGTGCAACGCTATGCTGCAAAGCTGCGTCCTCCACAATTTATGCAGCTTCATAAGTCCTTCCATACTGCGACCAATCAATATGCCGATCATGCGAAAGGAGTTTGCCGTTGAAATGCAAGCCGTCAAAATTACTTCCCAAACTATGGATGGAACGATGCTGAGATTCAAACGCTGGACACTCTTGCTGGCCTTGCTGCTTTTTGCCGCTTGTAGTAAAGACTCCTCCACCAATCCTGAGCAAATCGATCCGGTAGCGGCTCGGCTGGCGGAACTGGATACCCGCATCCGCTTCAGAGTCAGCGCCGATGGCCTGCCGTCACTGGCGGCTTGCATCATTAAAGCCGACAGCATCGTGTGGCAAAACTATTACGGCTTTGTGGATGCGGCCAAAACAACTGCCCCGACCGCCGAGACCGTGTATTACCTGGCATCGATCTCGAAAACGGTTACTGCAACAGCGATCATGCAGCTTTGGGAGCGCGGCCTGCTCGATCTCGATGCCGACATCAACGGCTACCTGCCGTTCACACTGCGCAATCCCAACTTTCCGGACACGCCGATCACCACCCGCCATTTGCTGACACACCGCTCCGGGCTGGCCTGGCCCAACGGCGAGGACCCGAATTTTTACCGTACCTACCCCGGCGCAACAGCACCGCCCCTGGGTGAATGGCTGCGCGAATACCTCAGGCCCGAAGGCGCGCTCTATGTTGCGGCGATGTGGAAGAACACCCAGCCCGGGCGTTTCGTGCAGTATTCCAATGCCGGCGGTGCCTTGCTGGGCTACATTGTCGAAGCCATCACCGGGCAGGATTTTGCCGAGTATTGCCGGGTGAACATTTTCGCGCCGCTCGGCATGACGAACACCGGTTTTCGGGTTGATCAGTTTGAAAGTCAGCAAGATTTCGCGCCGGTGCACACCTCGCTCAACAATGTCACCCAGCCCTACAGTGTGACGTTCTATCCAGCCACCACCGTACTGAGCAGCATCGCCGATTTTTCGCATTTTTCCGCAGCGATTCTAAACGGCGGCAGCTACAACGGCCAGCGCATTTTGGCAGAAGCGACGGTGACGGAAATGCTGAGTCTGCAAGTTGTGAGCGCGGGCCTGGCGCACATCTGGTGGGCGCAAGGCGACAACTACATGGGGCACACCGGCAGCTTCGTGGGCGTCTCTTCCAGCATGGATGTGAATCGTGCCACCAAAACCGGCGTCATCATTTTCACCAATATCGGCAATAAAAGCACAGTCTGGCCCGGTGGCGACATCTACTCGCTGCTGCATGAAGAAGCCAAAAACTATTGACGTATCCTTCAGTCCCACCGCTGCGAAAATGGCGGTTTAACCATTTCCCGGGCTCGCTTTTTCCCTGGTTGAATCTGCAAGGTGCAAAAAATTTGGTGTATTGGCGACCTGCTGGTATCCTGCCTGAAATGTATGTTGCAGGCTTTGGCTTTGCTATCCGGTGAAATTTTATGAATAATCGCGGCGAAAATGGTGTTGTAGCGGTTACCCATGGCAAAAAAAGCATGCTTTCAAAAAAACGCACAACAACTGTAAGGATTTTGAAAATGAAAAAAATCATCTTTTTGATGACCGCGATGGTACTGTTTGCCGGTTGCAGTCGCGCTCAAAATACGGTCGTGCCGGAAGGCGCGAAAGCCACTTTTGCCGGTGGCTGCTTCTGGTGCATGGAAACGCCATTTGAAAAGCTCGTCGGCGTCAAGGCCGTCATATCCGGCTACATGGGCGGCGACACGCCCAATCCGACTTACGAGCAGGTTAGCAGCGGCACCACCCGCTACATCGAATCGGTGCAGGTGGTATACGATTCAACAAAAATTTCCTATCAGGATTTGCTCGATGTCTACTGGATGCAATTCGATCCGACCGACGCCGGTGGCTCGTTTTATGACCGCGGCCACCAGTACACCTCCGCCGTTTTTTATCACAATGAAGCACAGCGCAAACTCGCCGAAGCTTCCAAAAAAGCGCTCGCTGCGTCCGGCCGCTTCGACGACCCGATTGTGACCGACATCCGCCCGGCTACAAAATTTTACCCGGCGGAAAATTATCATCAGGATTATTACAAAAAAAATCCCGATCATTACCATCGCTATCGCAACGCCTCCGGCCGTGATGCCTTTATTCAAAAGCACTGGGGCGATGTATTGGACCCAAAAAGCAGCATGAACAAGGAGAAAAGCTACATGAAACCCTCGAAGGACGAGCTGCGCGCCAAACTGACGCCACTGCAGTACCAGGTCACGCAGGAAAACGGCACCGAACGCGCATTTCAAAATGAGTATTATAACAACAAAAAGCCCGGTATCTATGTCGATATCGTTTCCGGCGAACCGCTTTTCAGCTCGCTCGATAAGTACGATTCCGGCTCTGGTTGGCCGAGCTTCACCAGACCGCTCGAGAAGGAGAACGTCGAGGAAGAAACCGACAGCTCGTACGGCATGGTGCGCACCGAGATTCGCAGCAAGCATGCTGATTCGCATCTCGGCCATCTGTTCCCGGATGGCCCGGCCCCGACCGGCATGCGCTATTGCATCAACTCCGCCGCCCTGCGCTTCGTCCCGAAAGAAGATCTGGAAAAAGAGGGCTACGGTCAGTATCTGAAGCTGTTTGAATAGTGTTTTTGACTGGATCGACGCAATGGACAGGATGGAGACCTGCAACGAATATTGCGTCACCCTGGTTACCCGTTGTGCGAATTATTTCCAATGCTCGTTTCGTCACAACCTTTTGTTTTTATATAATTGTAGCAGCCTTGTCATTCAGTAAAAAAACTATTCGGCGTTGTGAGGAAGCTTGACTGATTTCCGCAGAACAGTCAAAATAGATGCTTCCACATGACAATTTGAAACTTTTTGACACTTCAATGGCTGATTTTATTCACACAACGGGCTATTTTTATGCAATAGACTACAGAGGAAGTCATCCTGCGCCTTTCAACAAGCGCAGGATAGACCCTGCGAACAATCTCTGTTTGCGCCCAGCGAGCTGTGATTCTTCGCGATGCTCAGAATGAGAAAAACCACTTTTTTAACAGCTCCTTCGAAAATAAAAAGTATCCATTCCCACCTCTGCACTCCACTTTGCAGGACGGGGCCAATGCTTGTCCGCAAAAAATGCCCTGCCGAATAGCCTGCCGCCTGAAGCTTAATTCCTGCCCCAAATGTTCACCAGCGTACACACTATGTAATGCGACCGGATAGTGCCGTTGGTGCGCTTCCGCATTTGACGAACATTCTCTGCCTGCAATGCGAACGGAACGAAAATTGAATCATCCGTGTTGAGCCAACTGCCGAATGGCATGGCGAGCCGCTGGGTGACAATCTGTTTACTTTGAATGAACCGGGCAAGGAGAAACCAATGCTGAAGAATTATCTGAAAATTGCGCTGCGCAATATTTTGAAATACAAGGGCTATTCGTTGATCAATATTTTGGGGCTGGCGATCGGCATGGCCTGCTGCATGGTCATTTTGCTGTACGTGCGGCATGAACTGTCATTCGACCGCTTTCACAGCAAAGCGGAGCGCATATTCCGTCTCAACAAAATCGCCACATCGCAGGATGGTGTGGCTGAGCATCATGCCATCTCCTCCGGCGCGATGGGGCCGGCGCTGACCAGCAACTACGCTGAAGTCGAGCAGAGTCTGCGGGTACTGCCATGGTTCGACGAGGTGCTGATGACGGCCGGAGAAAAAACGCTAAAAGTGTCAAATGTAGTGTTTGCGGACTCCAACTTTTTCGATGTGTTCGATTTTCACTTGCTGCAGGGCAATCCCAATACTGCCCTTGCCGCGCCGCTATCGATCGTATTGTCGCAACAGACTGCTACACGCTTTTTTGGTGAGCAAAACCCGCTCGGCAAAACCATTGTCGGCCAGGGCGATCATCTCTACACGGTAACCGGTGTGGTTGAGAATGCACCCCAAAACTCGCATTTGGATTACAATGCCCTGGTTTCATGGACGACCACCGTGCCCGGCATCGGGCCGCTGGCTTTTGGCTGGATGAACAACATGATCACACAGGTTGATTTTACCTATTTGCTGCTCGCCCACCGCGACGACGCCGCTGCGCTCGAAGCCAAGCTTCCCGATTTTATGCAGCGTTTCTTCGCCGAGCGTGCCGACCAGTACCAACTTTATCTGCAACCACTCACCAACATCTATTTGCAGTCCGCGCACATCTTGTTCACCGACCGCACGCGCGCCGGCAATGGCACCTACGTGTACGCCTTCAGCGGCATCGCGCTGCTGATTCTGGGCATTGCTTGCATTAATTTCATCAACCTCGCCACCGCCAATGCCAGCAAACGCGCCCGCGAAGTCGGTGTGCGCAAAGTGATGGGTGGCCTGCGTGCCCAGCTCGCCCAGCAATTTCTCGGCGAAGCGGTGCTGTACAGCCTTGCCGCTTTGGTGATCGCGCTCATGTTGGTGGAAGTCACACTTTCGCGGGTTAATTTTTTTGCCAGCCAGGACATCAGCCTGCATTTGTGGAGCGAGCCGGTGTCGCTACTGGCGGTGCTGGCAATGGCACTGCTGGTGGGCTTGCTGGCCGGCAGCTACCCGACGCTGGTGTTGAGCCGTTTTCAACCGATTGCCGCACTCAAAAACAGCACAACATCAAGAGCGAAAGGCAGCGTTTTTCGCAAGGTGTTGGTAGCCTCGCAGTTCACCATCTCGATCATGCTGATCGTCGGCACGCTGGTTGTTTATCAGCAAATGCATTTTCTGCGCAGCAAAAACCTCGGCTTCGAAAAAGAGCAATTGCTGGTGCTGCCAATCGGCAACACCGAAATTTCGAACCACTTCCAGGCATTTAAAAATGAGCTGCTGAGTCATCCGGCGGTGCTGAGCGCGGCAGGCAGCAACAGCATCCCGGGTGGCGGCGGCATGAGCTTCACGATTTTGCCGGAGGGCAAGCCGGAAACCGAACGTTGGAGTTCAGTCGGCATGCGCGTGGATGATTTTGATTTGCTGAACACTTACGGCATCAAGTTGCATGCCGGGCGCTTTTTTTCGCCGGATTTTCCGTCCGATTCCACCCGGGCGGTGATGATCAACCAGACCTTGGCGCGGAGCTTGGGCTGGGACGATCCGGTCGGCAAGCGCCTGGATATTTCCGGTGAGCTTTCCGGTGGCCGCGTCATCGGCGTGGTGGAAGATTTTCATTTGCGTTCGCTGCGCAACAAAATCGAGCCGCTGGTGATCTACTTTGCGCCGCGTTATGAGAATATCACTTTGCGCTTCAGCACGGCAAACATCCCGGCTTTGCTCGATTTTCTCGCTGAAAAATGGCGCGCCTTTGAGCAACGCCATCCATTCGAATATCAATTTCTCGATCAAAAATTGGCCCAACTTTACATTTCCGAACAGCAATTATTGGAGATCTTCGGCGTGTTTGCGGCGCTCGCTATCGTTATCGCTTGTATGGGCCTGCTCGGGCTTGCAGCGTTCGCCGCCGAACAACGCACCAAGGAAATCGGAGTGCGCAAGGTGCTGGGCGCGTCGGTGGCGAGTGTCACGGCATTGCTGTCGCGCGATTTCGTCACGCTGGTGCTGCTGGCAAATGTGCTTGCCTGGCCACTCGCCTGGTTGGCGATGCATCGCTGGCTGGAAAATTTTGCCTACCGTGTCGAGATCGCCTGGTGGGTGTTTGCGCTGGCCGGCACGCTGGCGCTCGTGATCGCCTTGCTGACCGTCAGCACGCAAGCCATCCGTGCCGCGCTGGTAAATCCAGTGGAGAGCCTGCGCTGTGAGTGATTTCAATGAGCAATTCACAATGATCAATGATCAATGATCAATGATCAAATGTATCGGCAATAAATTGTTTATTGGTCATTGATGATTGGAGGAAAGATGTTCAAAAGCTATCTCAAAATTGCGTTGCGAAACGCGATGAAATACAAAGGCTACTCTTTTATCAATATTTTCGGATTGGCCATTGGCATCGCCAGCTGCCTGATCATTTCGCTTTACGTGTTGGATGAACTGCGATTCGATCGCTTTCACGAACGCGCCGACCGGATTTATCGTGTCGTGATCGAAAAATTCGAGCCGGATGGCGCCACCAGTCGAACCTGGGCGCCGGCTTCGCCAGGTTACGGCCCCAAATTGCAGGCCGCATTTCCGGATCAAATTATACGGAGCGCACGCTTCTGGCTGTGGTCCAATCCTGTTTTGAGCGTCGGCGACAAGAAATTTGTCGAAGAACGCTTTGCGTATGTCGAGCCGGAAATTTTCGATATTTTTACATTGCCATTCATCTCCGGCGATCCAGCAACCGCACTGCACGAACCCAATAGTATGGTAATGAGTTCATCTGCTGCGAAAAAGTATTTCGGCAATGCTGACCCAATCGGCAAATCCGTGGCCTTCCATTCGGGAAATACCACGGCAGCCTATCGCGTCGTCGGTGTAATTCGGGATGTTCCACAAAACTCACATCTCCGCTTTGATGTGCTGGTGCCCTTTGCCGATTGGGAAAGCCGCATTGTTAGCGAATACAACGTCGACATCGAAGCTGTGATGGGGTTTCTCGGCGGTGACTACAACTACCCAACTTACCTGAAGCTTGCCGAGGGCGTACAACCGGCTCAGCTCGCAGAGCAATTCCCGGCTTTTCTCGATCGCAACATGTCCGAAAACCAGGGCAGAAAAGCCTCCGACATTTTTAAAATACACCTGCAGCCGCTGAAGCGCATTTATTTGCACTCCGGCTTCGACAGCGATTATGCTACGACCGGCGATATTACCTATGTGTACATTTTCTCCACGGTCGCCCTGCTGGTGCTGCTGGTGGCGTGCAGCAATTTCGTCAACCTTTCCACTGCACGCTCAGCACGGCGCGCCGGCGAAGTCGGCATGCGCAAGGTATTCGGCGCTGCCCGCAGCCAGTTGATGCGCCAATTTCTTAACGAATCCGTGCTGTATGCAGGCATCGCACTTCTTTTGGCGCTGGTACTGGTCGATGCGGTTTTGCCGTTTTTCAATAATTTTTCAGACAAAAAGCTGGCCTTTGATTTTCTCGGAAATCCGGCCCTTTTAACAGGCTTGCTGGCCATGATGTTTTTTATCGGCTTGATCGCAGGCGGCTACCCGGCGCTGATACTTTCGAGTTTTCGGCCCATCCGCGCGCTTGCCGGTGGTCAGCAAAGCGGTCGCGGACGATTTGCTTTTCGTTCCGCGCTGGTGGTTTTTCAATTTGCTATTTCTATTGTATTGCTGATCAGCGTCGGCGTTGTTGAACAGCAGTTGCATTTTGTACGTGACAAAAACCTTGGCTTTTCGAAAGAGCAGATTGTTTCACTGCCAGCTTCTACAGAAATCATTGCCAGGCTGGAGTCCGCCAAAAATGAATTAAAGCGGAATCCTGGAATTTTGAGTGTTGCTGCTTCATCACGCGTGCCATCCGGTTTTCTCAACGATGCGCAGGAAGCACGAGTTTTCCACGACGGCGAAGCCAGCCAGGTTGGTTTCCGGTTGCCGTTCGTGCGCATCGATCACGATTTTTTTGAAACGTACGGTATGCAGGTTATTGCCGGGCGCGCCTTTTCGCGAGATTTTCCAAGCGACTCGACCCAGGCCTTTGTGTTGAACGAAACGGCGGTTGCCCAATTGGGCTGGTCTTCGCCGGAGAAAGCCATTGGCCAGCCATTCGGATACGGCCGGCAGCATGGACAGGTCATCGGAGTAGTGAAGGATTTTCATTTTGAATCGATGCATCAGGCGATCAAGCCGATGTTATTCGAGTTATCCCCCTATTTGCGCCGCATTTCCATCCGCATGCGATCCGAAAATGTCGCCGAGACGCTGGCTTTTTTGCAGCAAAAGTGGCTGTCCTGGCGACCGGATTACCCGTTTGATTATTACTTTATCGACGAGCGTTTTGAACAACGCTACGGTGCTGAACAAAAACTTGGGCAGGTGTTTGGGCTTTTTGCGGGTTTGGCCGCATTTGTTGCTTGCCTCGGCTTGCTGGGACTAATTTCCTACAGCGCCGAACAGCGCACCAAGGAGATCGGAGTGCGCAAGGTGCTGGGCGCGTCGGTGGCGAGTGTCACGGCTTTGTTGTCGCGCGATTTCGTCACGCTGGTGCTGCTGGCAAATGTGCTTGCCTGGCCACTCGCCTGGTTGGCGATGCATCGCTGGCTGGAAAATTTTGCCTACCGTGTCGAGATCGCCTGGTGGGTGTTTGCGCTGGCCGGCACGCTGGCGCTGCTGATCGCCTTGCTGACCGTCAGCACGCAGGCCATCCGTGCCGCGCTGGTAAATCCAGTGGAGAGCCTGCGATGTGAGTGATTTCAATGAGCAATTCACAATGAACAAGGATCAAATGTATCGGCAATAAATTGTTTATGGTCATTGATAATTGGAGGAAAGATGTTCAAAAGCTATCTCAAAATTGCGTTGCGCAGTTTGTTGCGCGATAAAAGTCATTCGCTGATCAATATTTTGGGGCTCGCTGTCGGGCTTGCTGCGACTATTTTTATCGTGTTGTCCATTCGCTTTGAGCTTAGCTACGAATCGTTCCAGCGGCATGCTGACCGGCTTTTTCGCGTATCGGTCATCGACAAAAAGGAAGGCAAAATTCAGTCGGATAGTCCGGTTTTCACACCACCCATCGGCCCCGCGATGCAAAGGGACTTCCCGGAAGTCGAAAAAATGGCACGAATGTCGACCCGGCGCGTGGCGTATCTGTCCTACAAAGAGCGCGCACTCAAAGTCGATGGTATTTCGCATGCGGATTCGACCTTTTTCGAGCTGTTTTCATTTGAGTTGCTGGTCGGTAATCCGCAGCGCGCGCTCACGGATCCGTACGCCATTGTGCTCACCGAGCCGGTTGCAGCTCGTATTTTTGGCAGCGAAAATCCACTGGGGCAAACCATCAAGCTCGATGATCGTGACAGCTACGTTGTCACTGGCATCGCCAAAGCACCACCAGCCAATTCGCATATCCAGTTCAATGCGCTGATTTCGTTTTCAACGCTCTACAAAAATCCCGAGTTGTTTTTGGGCTGGGATGGTGGCAATCAATATATCACTTATGTCCAGCTTGCAAAGGGCGCTTCTGCGAAAAGCGTCAATGCCAAATTTCCCGATTTTATGTGGGGCTATATCAACAAAGAGTATGCGAATTACGGCATCCGCCTTGAGCCCTATTTGCAGCCCTTGCCACAAATTCACCTCTACTACGAGCCCGACTCGGAAACGCAACGCAGCAATCTCTACGTTTTTGCCGCAGTGGCCGTGCTGATCCTTTTTATCGCCTGCATGAATTTTGTGAATTTAAGCGTGGCGCGCGCAACCAAACGCGCCAAAGAGGTCGGCGTACGCAAAGTATTGGGCGGCGACCGCCGGATGCTGGCGCGACAATTTCTGGGCGAGTCGGTCCTGCTGGTGACCCTTGCCTTTGTGCTCGCCCTGCTGTTTGTCGAATTGCTGTTGCCGTTTCAGCAAAGCCTGTTCGACCGGCAACTGACGTTGTTTGGCGGACTGGATTGGACGACCGCCCTTGCACTGCTGGCGATCCTGCTTTTGGTGGCGTTTGGCGCCGGCGGTTACCCGGCTTTTTATTTGTCCTCGCTCAGACCGGCGGGCATGCTGAGAGCGAGCGGGAAGTCACCCGGCAATCGCAGCGGCATTCGCAACGTGCTGGTAATTTTGCAGTTTGCCATTTCGATTGCGCTGATCGTCTGCACATTTGCAGTCAACAACCAACTTGCTTTTCTGAAGCAAAAAGACATCGGTTTTGACAAGGACAATATCATTGTGCTGCCGCTCATCGGTCAGGAAGTGCAGGCCAGACATGAAACGCTCAAGCAGGCCCTGCTCGGCATCTCCACAATCGCAGATGTTGCCGCTTGCTCGGAAGTGCCACACCGCGGCCTGACCAGCAATGGCTATTTCCCCGAAGGCCACGACAAGACCATGATGATTCATGTTGTCGATGTCGATAACGAATTCCTGAAGACATTTGGAATCGAGGTTGTGCAAGGGCGGGCCTTTTCACGCGAGTTTGCTACCGACAACAATGCCTTTCTGATCAATGAAACGCTCGCCAAAACGTTAGGCTGGACGGATCCGGTCGGCAAGACAATCCGGCGCAATGGTGATCATCCTGTCATCGGCGTGGTCAAGGATTTCCACTTTGCCACCCTGCATAGCCAGATCGAGCCGTTAATCATAACCAACCAGCCGGCACGTGATCGCTTTGCCGCTCTGTCGATCAAAGTCAAAACCACTGATTATGCCGGGACGCTGGCGGCGATCAAAGCGGTCTGGCAGGATATCGCGCCGACCGCACCGTTTGACTACTGGTTTTTGGACGAAGCCTTTGACCAGCTCTACAAATCCGAGCAGCGTTTCCGCACGCTGTTTCTGGGCATTTCGGCTCTGGCCATCGCGATTGCGCTTTCGGGATTGCTGAGCCTGGCCGCCTTTGCAACGGCACAACGCACCAAAGAGATCGGCGTGCGCAAGGTACTTGGGGCGTCTGCAGCGAATATCACGGCACTGCTGTCGCGCGATTTTATCAAGCTGGTGCTGCTGGCGAACCTGATTGCCTGGCCGATTGCCTGGCTTGCCATGCATCGCTGGCTGCAAAATTTTGCCTATCGCATCGAGATCGGCTGGTGGATTTTTGTGCTGGCGGGCGGTTTGGCGTTGCTGATCGCGCTGCTGACAGTGAGTGCGCAGGCGATGCGCGCCGCGCTGGTGAATCCGGTGGAGAGTTTGCACTATGAATGACTTCATCGACAATTGGAGAAATGATGTTTAAAAATTATCTGAAAATTGCGCTTCGAACGCTGAGAAAAAACAAGGTCTATTCCTTGATCAATTTAGGCGGTTTGGCAATCGGTATGGCCTGCTGTCTGCTGATTGCGCTGTACGTGCGCGACGAATTGTCCTATGACCAATTCCACAAGAACGCAGATCGCATTTACCGGGTAATCGCCGAGTCCGGGCGCGAGCAGCAACGCGCGTTTGATTCCGCCAACAGCTCGTTTCCGATTGGCCCTGCGCTGCGGGATGCCTATCCCGAAGTGCTCGAAACGGTGCGCTTTCGCGAAGGTTCTCAGAGCGTTCTGAGCTACGGCCAACAGAACTTTGCCGAGAAAAAATTCTATTTTGCCGATCCGGGTGTATTCGAGGTCTTCAGCTTTCCACTCAGGAGCGGCAATCCCAAAACGGCCCTGGCCCAGCCAAACAATGTCGTGCTGACAGCCAGCATGGCGCAAAAATATTTTGGAGAGCAGGACCCCATTGGCAAAGTGCTGCATTACGAAGGCTGGGCCGGGCCGGCAGATTTGACCGTGACCGGCGTGCTTGACGATTTGCCGCACAACACCCAGTTCGATTTTGATTTTCTCGGCTCGCTGCTCATCGTCGAGAATGAAGAATTTCCCTGGACATGGTTCACCTCGCTGTGGACCTATGTGTTGCTGCCCGAGGGTTTCCCACCCGCACAATTGGAGCAAAAATTTCCGGATTTTTTCGAGCGCCACATCAAGCCGAACCTCGGCGACGACGAAAGCTGGTTTGCACTCGGTTTGGAGCCGTTGCCACGCATTCACTTGCATTCCCAGCTCGACATTCAAATGAAGCCGACCAGCAACATTGTGTACGTGTACCTGTTCTCCGCAATTGCGGTGATCATTCTCCTGATGGCCTGCATCAATTTTACCAATCTCGCCACCGCACACTCGCTCAAGCGCGCCAAAGAGGTCGGCATGCGCAAAGCGCTCGGCGGATGGCGCCGCTCGCTGGTGGTGCAGTTCCTGGGCGAATCGTTTGTTTACTGCCTGCTCGCCCTGGCGGCGGCGATTGCCATGACCGAGCTGGCAGTACCGTATTTTAATCAGCTTACCGGCAAAGCAATCCACATCCATTATTTCAGCGATAGCTTCATTTTGCCGCTGCTTATGGGCGTTGTCGCCATAGCCGGCATCCTGGCTGGCAGCTATCCGGCAGCGATCATGTCGCGTTTTTCGCCGATTGCTGCCTTGAAGGGCAAAACCAATGCGCAAATGCCGAATAGATTTGGCCTGCGCCAGGGCCTGGTCATTTTTCAGTTCACGATGTCGATTGCCCTGATGATCGGTGTGATCGTGATTGTCAGCCAGTTGCAGTACATTCGCAGCAAAAATCTCGGTGCCAATCTCGATCAGGTGGTGGTGCTGCCGATGAGCAAGAGCGCCGATGCCTTTACCCATGAATTGAAGCAAAATCCGGCTGTGGTGGATGCCAGTGCATCGTCCCGCATCCCGGTCAATCTCGAGAGTTTTGACACCCGCCCGGTCTATATCGAGGGCATCGAAAAGCCGGTGCAGATGGAAAATTTCAACATCGACGAGAATTTTTTGGCGACTTATAAAATCGAAATGATTGCCGGGCGCAATTTGTCTGCACAACTCGCCAGCGATTCGAGTGCGTTTTTGCTCAATGAGTCGGCGGTGCACGCGTTTGGCTGGGGCCCGCCTGAGAATGCCATCGGCAAGGAGATCGGCTGGCAATTCAACTACAAAAAAGGCCGTGTTGTCGGCGTGGTGAAAGATTTCCACATGGTATCGTTTCGGGAATCGATTCAGCCTCTGATTTTGCACAAAATGAAACAATCCTACTGGTACAATTTTCTCTCCGTGCGTTTGCATGGCGAGAATCTATCGGAAACGCTGGCATTCGTTGAAAAAACCTGGCGAAAATTCAATCCGAAGGGCGGCTACGAGTATTTTTTCGCCGATGACAGTTTTGCCAAAATCCATCGCGCCGATGCCCGTTTTGGTAAGATCGTCGAGCTGTTCACCCTCATGGCGATCGTTATTTCCTTTCTTGGCCTGCTGGGTTTGGCAGCCTATTCGGCGCAGCAGCGCACCAAGGAAATCGGTGTGCGCAAGGTACTTGGCGCCAGCGTAGCAAGCGTTCTGACCTTGCTTTCGAAAGATTTTATCAAACTGGTGCTGTTGGCCAATCTGCTGGCCTGGCCGGTTGCCTGGTTTGCCATGAACCGCTGGCTGCAAAACTTTGCCTATCGTGTGGAGGTCGGTTGGTGGGTATTTGCACTCGCCGGTGGGCTGGCCCTGCTGATCGCATTGCTGACCGTCAGCACGCAGGCGATTCGTGCCGCGCTGGCCAATCCGGTTGACGCGCTGCACAATGAATAATTTCAAGGACCGATGAACGGCAAGGCGCTTCCACTTCAAATCACGAACCCCCAATACACCATTCAAATCCAGCTTGAAAGCTGCTGTGGATGGCGCAAAAGAAAATTTCTATCAACGCTTGGCCCTTTAAATCGTCTGTTCATTTTGAATGTCTCGGCGAAATTTTAATGAGGATTCGTCATGAACAGCATATCGGCCAGGCGACTGATGATCATCGCATGCGTGGTTATCCCCCATTTCAGCGCCCTCGCTTTTCAAAACAGCGATCAAAAAGTATTCGACTGGCCGCGCTTTCGCGGGCCCGAGGGCAACGGCATTTCCCAGGAGAGCAGCCTGCTCAAAACCTGGCCAGCGGGCGGCCCGCAACAACTGTGGCGCATGCTGCTCGGCATCGGCTATTCCGGCATGTCGGTGCAAAACAATCGCCTGTACACCATGGACAGCGATTCGAGCGCAGAGTCTGTGCTGTGCCTGAATGCCAGCAGTGGTGAACTGCTCTGGCGTCAAAACATCGGCCCGCAGTACAAAAATTCCTACGGCGACGGCCCGCGCGCCACGCCAACGCTGGAGGGCGACCGGCTCTATGCCCTCGGTGCACAGGGCAAATTGCTGGCAGCCAATTCCGCAACCGGCGAGCTGATCTGGCAGGTCGATCTCACCGAACGCTTTACCTTCAAACCACCGCAGTACTGGTGGGGCTTCAGCGGCTCGCCCTTCATCGATGGCGATTTGCTGCTGGTGCAGGCTGGCGGCGACGGCGAAAACACCATCGCGGCATTCAACAAAAACACTGGCGCGCTCGTCTGGTCGCGCGTTGCCGGATTTGCGGCCTACACCACCCCCATTGCTATCGACATGCACGGCAAACGGCAATACATTTTCGTCACCGCCCACGACGTCGTTTCGATGTCGGCGGATGGCAACATCAACTGGAGCTACAATTGGGGCGGCTGGTTTATCAAAATCGCCATGCCGGTTTTTGTGCCACCGGACAAAATTTTTGTGTCTGCCGCCTATGATATCGGCGCGGTTTTGCTGCAGATCGGCGCACAGGGCGATTCGGTTTCGGTGCGCGAAGTCTGGAAAAGCCGGGTGATGTCGAACCATTTCCATTCGTCGGTTTTGCTGGGAGACTATCTCTACGGTTTCGACAACGGCACGCTGAAGTGCATCGAGGTCGAGACCGGCACCGAGAAATGGGGCAAGCGGCGGCTGGGCAAAGGCTCCCTCATCTACGCCGACGGCATGCTGATCGTTCTGGGCGAGCGCGGACAACTGGTGCTGGTGGAGGCCAATCCGCAGCAGTACGTTGAACTGGCCCGCCATCAGGCGCTCAGCGGCCGAAGCTGGACGCCGCCGACTTTAGCCGATGGCAAGCTCTATTTGCGAAATCAGACGGAACTGCTGTGCCTGAAGATGAAATAATTTGGATATGCTTTCGTTTACGCGGCTAATATTTGACAGGATCAGCAAGATTGACAGGATAGAACGGGCTTTTTACGTGGTTTTTAATCGGCATTTTTTTACCATAATCGCTTCGCAAATAATTGTTTTCCTGTCGATCATGTCAATCATGTCGAAATTGTCCTGGAATTTCACGTCCATCGATATGAAGCCACAAATTGCTTGAACAGAGGAGGATTTATAGTGATTGCACGATTTCTCATCTGCATCGGCATGATCTCATTCATATCTGCCAACTCGTTCGCGCAAGACAAAGACATCCCGGTCGAGGCGATCATCGAAAAGCATATCGCGGCGCGCGGCGGCATGGACAACATCAAACAACTGCAGTCGATCCGGCTGAGCGGGCTGCATATTTTCCGTGGTCAGGAATTTCCGCTGATGATACAGCGCCGGCGGCCCAATATGTTCCGGCTGGAAACCAGCAGTGGCTACGGCCCGGAAATGTACCTTTTTGATGGCGAGACCGCCCATGCGATCGATGCAAAGAGCGGCGACAAAAAAGCCATCCGTGACCCCCGCATACGGCATTTCGTCGAGATGATGGCCGACTTTGACGGCGCATTGGTCGATTACAAAAGCAAAGGCCACCAAATTGCGCTTGCCGGCACTGAAAGCATCGAAGGCCAGCCAGCTTATGTGCTGGAGGTGGCGCTGCAGAATGGCCCTAAAGAGCAGTGGTTCCTCGATGCGCAATCGTTTCTGCCGGTCAAACGCAGCTCGACTTTCATGGACGAGGACGGCCAGCAAACACAATCGCTCTATTTTATGGACTATGCGCCGGTGGAGGGCTACATGATCCCGCATTACTTCGAGCGCAATGCCGGCCACTACGTCTACGGCTACGAAATCGAGCGAGTCGAAATCAATCCGGGCGATACCAACCAATGAAAGGAACAGGATGGCGACCACCAAAACCACCATTCCGCAAGATAAAATAGACCGATACGAACGCGTGCTGGCCATGCACCCTGAACTTGTGAGAAAAGGCGCGGCCAATCCCTACACATCTCTGAACGGCCACATGTTCAGCGGTCTCAACAAAGAAGGCGAACTCGGCTTGCGTTTATCAAAAACCGACCGTGAAGCGTTTCAAGCCAGGTACAACTCTCCGCCTTTCATATCCTACAACACGATCATGAAAGAGTACGTCAATGTGCCGGAAGAGCTGTTCGATCAGCCGGAGGAACTGCTGCACTATTTCGATCTGAGCCTGGCGTACATCAAGAGCTTGAAGCCAAAGCCGACAAAACGATCCACATAAAATTATCATATTTGAAAGCCAGTTTAGCAAAAATGATCCGGTGCGTTCGTTTGCAGGGGCATAGTGCGCCTCGCTGCTGTCACGCATTGCGCCGTTATTCCAAAAATTTAAGTTTTGATCTCCCCTGTCCCACCTCGATAAAACGCTATATCGTTCCTACCAATCCGATCGATCTCAGTATTTGTCTCAAAATTCAAAACGCTATAGCCCAAAATCGCCGAGGATACGGAGCGCAGAGAAATTTGACGGCAATGCCACTCTCTTTGGCCCGGTCATGCGCTTTGGCAACAAAACTGTTCATGTGCGTACAGGCGGTGTAATGCGGGCGGATACATTGCTTGCGCAGACAGCACTTTGCAAAGTCACCAACCGTTCAAAATCGGCTCTGGCTCTATTTTTGAACACATTGCCGGGTTAAGAGCGCCGCTGTTATCCGAATGTGTTACGATCAGCTTCAGTAACCAATCGGATTTTGAAAACAGCACAATGAATTTGTCATGCGGAAACGGAGAGAGATGATGTTGAAAAACTACCTGAAAATTGCCTGGCGCACCCTGGGTCGAAATAAAAGCAATGCATTGATCAATGTGCTTGGCCTGGCTATTGGCATGGCCTGCGCTGTGCTTATTTTGCTGTTTGTGCAGGATGAGCTGTCGTACGATGCTTTTCATCAAAAGCGTGATCGCATCTTTCGCATCGCAGGCGAGTACGATCAGGGTGGCACCAGCCGCAATCGCAGCGCCATGACCACCTACCGCATGAAGCCCTGGCTGGATGCCTCGTTCCCGGACATTAAAAATGTGGTGCGCCTCGATCCGCGCAGCACCGGTGTGGTGAAATTGGACGATCAGCTCTTCCAGAAAAGCAACGTGCTGTACGCAGACGAGAAGTTTTTTGAGCTTTTCACCTATACCTGGCTGCAGGGCGATCCCGCCACCGCGCTGGCTGAGCCCAACACCCTGGTGCTGTCGCATTCTGCTGCACAAAAATACTTCGACAGCGCCAATCCGCTCGGCGAAATTCTGCAAGTTAACGGTGTGCCGGTCAAGATTACCGGCGTGATCGCGGACATGCCCGCCAGCAGCCATTTTCATGGCGATTTTATACTGTCGATGAAAACCGCCGAGCCAGCCTACCCAAACTGGATTTTGACCAACGCCACCGGCACCAGCCATTATACCTACGTCGAGCTGAACGACGGCATCGCGCCCGAAACCATCGAGCGCCAGCTTGCCGAATTTATGCGAACAAAAGACGAGCGTTTTGCTGCCGAGCGGCGCTATTTTTTGCAGCCACTGGCAGACATCCACCTGCATTCACACCTCAACAGCGAGATCGAAGCGAACGGCGACATCCTGTATGTATACCTGCTGTCGGTCGTCGCGGTGATCATTTTGATGATGGCCTGTATCAACTATATGAACCTGGCGGTGGCGCGCGCAGCAAACCGCTCCACCGAAGTCGGGCTGCGCAAAGTGGTTGGCGCCAGTCGTCGGCAGTTGGCGACGCAATTTCTCGGCGAGTCGGTGATCACCGCGCTTGCGGCGCTGTTTTTCGCGGTGATTTTGGTTGAACTGAGCATGCCCTATTTCAATGCCCTGGCTGGCAAGTCGCTGCATTTCGAGGTGCTGCAAAATGTGCCGCTTTTTGCCGGTCTGACGTTTTTTGCCATCGCGATTGGCTTGCTGTCGGGCAGCTACCCCGCGGCCTTTTTGTCAGCCATGCATTCGATCAGCACGCTCAAAGGCCAGCTCACTCGCAGCGGCTCGATGGGATTGCGCAAGGGGCTGGTGCTGGTGCAGTTTGTCGCTTCCGTGGCTTTGCTTGCCGGCACGCTGCTGATTTATGATCAGATCAATTTTATGCAGAACAAAAAGCTCGGTATCGATGCAGAGCATGTGCTGACGGTACCGCTGGCAAACAATGAAATCGCTGACAAGTTCGAGCAGTTGCGGACGGTATTGCAGGAAAATCCGAATATTTTGCATGTTGCTGCCACAAACAATCCGCTGCCGGCGCGCGTGTCCAACTGGCGCGAATACGATCTCGAAGGCAGAGAAGAAGACGTGATGATCCCGACCATGGTGGTGACACATGATTTCTTTGCCACCCTCAAAACCGATTTCATTGCAGGGCGCGATTTCGAGCGGACTTTTGGCACCGACGACCGCGAGGCTTACATCCTTAACGAGTCTGCTGCAAAGTTTTTAGAGCTGGAAGCGCCGCTCGGAACGGCACTCAACGGCAGGATCTACGACGGTACCACATGGGGCAGGAAACAAGCCAAAATCATCGGCGTGGTGCGGGATTTTCATATGGCTTCGCTGCATACCGAAATCCAGCCGACGGTCTTTTCACTGCACACGCAGCAAACCACACCGCTACGCACCATGGCGATCAAAGTCAATGCCGACCAGCTTGCCAGTACGCTCAGTTTTATCGAAAAGAACTGGCACGAGATGATTCCCCAGCAGCCGTTCAGTTTCAATTTTCTAAATGAAAGTGTGGACAAGCTTTACCACGCCGAGCGCCGATTTCTGCAGGTTTTTTTGACGTTCACTCTGCTGGCGATTGCGGTGACCTGTCTCGGCGTGCTGGGGCTGTCGGCTTACACCGCGCAGCAACGCCGTCGCGAGATTGGCATTCGCAAAGTGCTGGGCGCCACGGTGCCGAACATTCTGCTGGTTTTGTCGAGCGGCTTTGTCAAGCTGGTACTAATTGCCAACTTGCTGGCCTGGCCCATCGCCTGGTACGCGATGCACAAGTGGCTGGAGAACTTTGCCTACCGGGTCGATATCGGCTGGTGGGTGTTTGCGTTGGCCGGTGGGCTGGCGCTGCTGATCGCCTTGCTAACCGTGAGCACGCAGGCCATCCGCGCTGCATTGGCCAATCCGGTCGATTCGCTGCGGTATGAATAAATGCACTTGCAACGGCAAAGCAGGTTGCGTTATCTGTTTTCAGATCAAAAACGAATGCAGTGAATTCAAAACATAAGGCTTAAAAATGCTTACAAACTATTTTCGTCTCGCCTGGCGACATCTTCAGGCAAACAAGATTGTATCTTTCATCAACATGTTTGGCTTGTCGATCGCGATTGCCTGCAGTATCACGGTGTTCCTGTTTTTACAAAACTATCAGGCATTGGACGATTTTCATGAGCATGGCGAACGCATTTTCATGGTGGAGTATGTCACCGAAGAAAATGGTGAGCCGCAAGCGTGGGGAAATCCACCTGCGCCGATTGCAGAAGCCATGCAGGCGGACATCCCACAGGTTGAGCGTACCGTGCGCATACAGTATGAAGGGGTGCGAATTTTTCAGCAGGAAAATGTCTTCAATGAATTGCTGACCTATGCGGATAGCGGCTTTTTCGACATGTTTACGTTTCCGCTGCAGTATGGTGACCCGGCCGCGTTGACTGATCCAAGTGCAATCATCTTAAGTGCTGAAATGGCAAAAAAGTATTTCCCTGATGAGATACCGATCGGGCGGACGATCACGCTGGTGACAGGCAATCTGGAGCGCAAACAATTTATCGTGCAGGGCGTTGCGAAACCGTTCCCCAATAACACCGGCTTCTATTTTCAATTTCTCACCGGCTACCATGTCGTGCATGAACGGCTCAAATCAGCGGGCTGGGACAGCCGTAGCAGAGGAATTTTTGTGCAATTGCACCGACCGGAAGATGCCAAAGCGGTTTCTACGCAGATACAGCGGTATCTTCCGATTTTCAACGCCAACAATCCGGAGACGCCGATCAGTGCATTCGTGCTCGACAACCTGCGCCATCCCGCGCCCAAAGCGTACAATGTCATCAATCGTCCGGCGGAGGTGCTGCACCCGGCTTTGACATTGGTCTTTTCTCTCATTGCATTGGCAATGATGGCCCTTTCCTGCTTCAATTACGTCAATATTTCGCTCGGCGCTGCTTCGAGGCGCTTGAAAGAAATCGGCGTGCGAAAGGTGTTGGGCGGATTGCGTCGTCAGCTCATCGGCCAGTTTATGGCGGAAAACCTGCTGCTCTGCTTTGCTGCCTTGGTCTTCGGATTGATGCTGACAGAAATCGTTTTTATCCCGCTTTTAAATGAAATCATGGTGCTGAAAATTGCGCTCTCTTTTGCCGGCAATGCAACACTGTGGCTGTTTTTGGTCGCACTGCTGGCCTTCACCGCCCTCGCTTCCGGTGCCTACCCGGCGCTCTACATCTCGGCATTCCGGCCGGTTGCGATCCTCGCAGGCAAGCTCAAATTCAACAGCAAAAATGTCTTCCGACGCGGCTTGCTGGCCATCCAGTTCGGACTGGCGTTTTTTGCCATTATCGTCACCGTTGTGTTGCTGACGGCTGCGCGGCAGTGGGAAAATGTGTCGTGGGGATACGACCCGCGCGACACAGTTGTTGTGCAGCTCACCGAAAGCCGTCAATTTGATTTGCTGAAAAACGAGCTTTTGAAGAGCGCGGCTGTGCAGGGCATCGCCGGTTCAGCCAACCATGTCGGGCAATCCTTCCGGCGCGAAAACATCGAGTTCGGTATGGAAAAACAGCAGATTTTCTGCTTCGATGTCGGGCCGGACTATCCGCAAGTTCTGGGGCTGGATTTGCGTGCAGGTCGCTTTTTTGACCCGATGCGCCGCGTCGAAGATGAGACGGCGGTGGTCGTCAACGAAGCGTTCGTGCGCAAGCAGGATTGGCAGCAGCCGGTTGGGAAACAGGTTCGCATCGCGCAGCAGGACTACACTGTTATCGGCGTGGTCGGCGATTTCAAAATATTCGGCTCCGGGGCGGTGTTGCCAGCGCTGTTTTTTCGTGCCGAGCCTTCGAAATACAGCTATCTGATCGCGCGTTTTGCCAACCTCGACGATCGCCAAATCGGCCAGGACATCGAACAGGCGTGGCAGCAGCTTTTCCCCAATGTGCCTGCCAATCACTTCCTGCAAAGCAATGTTTTTGAAGGCTTTTATCGGGCTTTTCGCAATGTGTCGAACACCTTCGGGTATGTAGCCGGCTTGGCCTTGCTGATCGCGTGCATGGGACTCTATGGCCTGGCGAGCCAGCATTTTTCACGCCGCCTGAAGGAGATGGGGATCCGAAAATTGCTGGGGGCGCCGGTCGCGCAAATTGTATTGCTGGTCAATCGCGAGTTCGGCGTGTTGCTGGTGCTGGCGGGTGTGTTTGCCAGCGTGCTCTGCTTTATCGGCATCACCATTTTAGTGCAATTTGCCGAGGAATTTACCGGGCCGTTTCAACCGGGTATCGGGCCCTTTTTTCTGGCGAATGTTCTGGTTTTGTTGACAGCAGCGCTGGCGGTTGGGCAACAATCGTGGCAGGTGGCCAAGGTCAATTTGGCGGAGGTGTTGAAAAATAAAGAATGAGCAGGGCGAGTTGCCGTGCAGCACGGCGCAACATGCACCGTGTCATTTGAACAAAAGTTTGTCGAAGTTATTAATCCCGTCCTTCAGGGCGGAAAAAAACAGAGCTTCTTTTAGTTCTAACCTGCATTCTTCACAAATTTGCGTTTTACGCTCAAAGTTACAAACCTGCTAATTCATGTAGGCCGAATTTTATGCGGCAATTTGAAAATGGCGGATACAATCCGCCCTACCTTTAAGATGCTACTTGCTGAACTCCGATAGGGGTGGAACGTTTATAGTTGTTTGGCGCAAAAATCAATAAAACTCCGTAGGAGTGGCATGCAAGTTGGCTGCTATGTCACCCCGCAGGGGTTCAGCTTCAAATGGAATCAATTGCCTGGCTATAAACATCTCACTCCTTTGGAGTTTCTCTTCGTTATCCACACATTATTTGGACGCCTATGGCGAAGGTGGGTCTCCATGATCTGCTGGCAACGATGGATTCCGGGGCACGCTTTGCTCGCCCGGAAGGACAATGGATCGGAGTCAAGCGCCAAATCAATCCGTTTTACAAACTATTTTTGTGACATTCTATTTTTATAAACTTTTGTTTTTGCTTGGTTTTAGCAACCTTGTCATTCAGGAGGAATCTATTTGGCATCGTGAAAAAGTATTGCCGAAATCCGCAAAGATGTCAAAATAGATGCCGACTGCATGACAATCAGGGCATTTTTGTACTCACTGGCGACTCATTTAATTCGTACAACGGGCTTAACTTATTCAAAAGTCTTTGCGATTTCTTTGCGTCATTGCGGCTTTGCGTGTGCGCTTGTTTTTCCTCGCCACTTTGGTGCACTTGACTTCATCTAAATCGCATGGCATGTGCGCTGGCGTACATGTGCTGTTATGCAAACGGATAGCTTCCTGCTTCCCTGGCTGCCTTTTAGACCAAAACTCCCCTGAACATCCAACTGGTATAATTATTGGCTATTGGCATATAACAAATTGCCGATTCCAATCAATTGCTCATTGCCAAATGGAGCCAATGATGTTTAAAAACTACCTGAAAATCGCGTTTCGCACCCTGTGGAAGCACAAGACCTTTTCTGCGATTAACTTGATCGGACTGGCCATCAGCCTGGCAGTGTGTCTGTTGTTGATCACGTTTATCCGGCACCAGCAGCGCTTCGATCATTTTCATGCCAACGCTGACCGGATTTTCCGCGTGATCACAGATATCGAAGGCCCGCTCATCGGCAAAACAAGCCTGGCGACCACACCGGGTCCGCTGGCGGAAGCCTTGCGCGCCAGTCTGCCGCACATCGAATCGATCGTGCAAATGCGGCGGCTCGGCATGAAGGCGCACAACCAGCGCACCACGCTTGCTTTTGACGGCTTGTACACGGAGCCCAGCTTCCTGTCGGTTTTTGATTTTCCACTGATCGCAGGCGACGCCAAAAGTGCGCTGGTCGAGCCATTTTCGATCCTGCTGACCGAAAGCCTGGCGAAAACTTATTTCGGCAGCACTGATGTGGTGGGTGAAGTGCTGGTGCGCGACAATGGTGATCCGTATCGCATCACCGGCGTGCTGCGCGATGTACCGGCGGCCAGTCATCTGCAATTTCAAGCGGTAGTTTCATACAGCACCCTCGAAGTGCTCGATGCCCGAAATCCCGGCAAGCTGGCACTGAATGACTGGAGCATTTTTACCAGAACCTACACTTACATGCTGCTCGGCGATGACATGTCGGCAGCTTCATTGCAGCAAAGTTTGAACATCATTCACGGCCGTTTTGTGCCCACGGAGCCAAACGAATTTGGAGACCGGGCGGATGGCTTTGAGGTGCAGGCGCTAACAAACATCAATTTGGGCAGAGAGCTGGCCAACGAAATCGGGCAATTCATGCCTGGCACCACCGTTTACATCCTGTCGGTTTTGGCGGCGCTCATCATGCTGATCGCCTGCTTCAATTACATCAGCTTGAGCGTTGCGCGCTCGCTGAAACGCGCAAAAGAAGTCGGTATCCGCAGAGTTGCCGGAGCCTGGCGGCAGCAGTTGATCGCGCAGTTTTTAACCGAGTCGGTTCTCACTGCCCTGCTGGCGATGGCGGCGGCCTGGGTGCTGCTGCTGGAGCTCATTCCGGCGTTCAACAACCTGACCTTTGTACGCGACATGCAGGCCGAAATCACCAGCGAGGTGTTGTTCGATCCCTGGCTTTACCTGGCATTCCTGGGCTTCAGCATTTTGATTGGGTTGCTGGCAGGCCTGTTTCCTGCCCTCAGTTTGTCAGCATTTTTGCCGGTGAAAGTGTTGAAAGGCTTGTCACAGATTCGCGGTTTTTCTGCGCTCACCTTCCGGCGCATTTTGATCGTGGTGCAATTTTCCCTGGCGCTCATTTTTATCATTCTGACCGGTTTTATCTATCAGCAAGTCAATTTCATGCTGCAAGCGGACTATGGTTTTGATCGCGACCATCTTGTGTTTGTCGAGTTGCAGGACATGTCCTATACGCAATTCCGCCAGAAAATGATGTCGCATCCGAGCGTACAAAGCGTGTCGGCGGCTTCTGCGATTCCGCTGGGCGGCCAAACCTTTCAGCGCGGCAAAACAGCCGGAATGGACAACAATCTCTCGATTTGCGTTCTGGCAATCGACGAGCATTTTATCGACGATCTCGGTTTATCGTTGCTGGCCGGGCGCAATTTCGACCCAGCGCGCGCCACCGAAAACCAAAGCATTATTCTGAGCGAAAAGGCGGTGCGGGATTTCGGGTTTGCCTCTCCACAGGATGCCATCGGCAAAGTGGTCATTTTGGAAGAGACGCAGCCACATACCGTCGCCGGCGTGATCAAAGAGTTTTCGTTTCGCAAATTATCAAGTGCCGCACCGCCATTAGCGTTGCGCTATGATCCAGGCTGGTTCCGCTATGCTGCCGTCCGATTCCATGGCATGCAATTGCCGGACATGCTTGCACATTTGCGCGCGACCTGGCAGGACTTTGCGCAAGCGCCACCCCTGCGTTACGTCTTTTTCGACGAGCACCTTGAAGCCCAGTATGCCAGCATGCGCGATACCATTTATATTTTGAGTTTGACTTCCGCTTTTGCGATTTTGATTGCCTGCCTTGGTTTGCTCGGCATGGTGATTTTCGGCATCGAAACACGTACCAAAGAGGTCGGCGTGCGCAAAATTTTGGGCGCGGGCGTGGCGGGGCTGGTGCTTTTGCTGTCACGGAGTTTTGTGCAATTGCTGGTGATCGCGGCGGTCATCGCTGTGCCGCTCTGTTTGTTGATGACGAATGTCCTGCTGCAACATTTTTCACAACGCGCGCCGTTGAGCGTTGGGCTGTTCGTTTGGCCGGTGCTGGCCCTGCTCGTAGTGGCGATTGTGACCATCGGCTCGCAGACAATTCGCGCCGCTCTGGCGAATCCGGTCAATGTGCTGCATCGCGAATAAATTTATGGCGAAATTGATAAAAATCGATCACTGTGCATCGCAAAATGGAGTCCAAAATGCTGAGAAATTTTATAAAAACCACCTTTCGTAATTTGTTGAAAAATAAAGCACACGCGGCCATTAATGTCATCGGGCTCTCGCTGGGAATGACCTGTGCAGTGATCATTTTCCGGGTGATTCAATTCGAAACCAGTTTTGAGGCTTTTCAGGAAAACGGCGACCGCATTTTCAGGATAGTCCACAATGATACCGAATTCGATACAGATGACTACAGTCCGGGTGTGCCGATTCCGCTGCCGGAAGCGCTGCGTCTCGATTTTCCTGAAATAGATGCGTTGACCATTGTCGATAGCAATTTCGGTTCAGTGGTGATCTCGGTTGAACGCCCGGATGGCAGCATTGCACGCTTCGAAGAAGAGCAAAGCGTCTCGCATGTGAACCAGGATTATCTACGCATGTTTACCATGAACTGGTTGGCTGGCAATCCGGAAAGTGCGCTTGCCAATCCAAAATCTGCTGTCATTTCGCGCTCTCTGGCGCAGAAATATTTTGGTGATGAGAATCCATTGGGCAAACAGCTTACCTATAACAATCGCCTGACCTTTCAGGTGACCGGCCTGATCGAAGATATGCCAGAGAATACAGAAATGCCCCTGAACCTGTTGCTGGCTTTTGATACAAAAGAGCGCGGTAGCGACAATTGGGGCAGCATTTCGGGAGCAGTGCAATGTTACGTGATGCTACCGGAGCATATCAACTCGGAGCAGATCGATGCGCGCCTGCATGATTTTTTTGCCAAGCACCGCAGCGAGGAGCGCGCGCAACACTTCCTATTTTGGCTTCAACCTTTGCGTGAAATGCATTTCGATCAGCGCTTTGGAACGTTTGGCGACCACGTGACGGCGCGCGAAACATTGTGGGCATTGGGCCTGATCGGCGTTTTTCTCATCATCACAGCCTGCATCAATTTTGTCAATTTAAATACAGCCGTGGCCATTGAACGCGCTAAAGAAGTTGGCGTGCGCAAGGTGCTCGGCGGCACGCGCCGGCAGCTGGCCACCCAATTCTTGGGCGAAACGGCATTGATCACCTTTGCCGCCATCGCCATTTCCATCGCGGCGGTGGAAATCGTGATGCCGCAGATGAAAACGCTGCTCGGCTATCCGCTTTCTGCAAACATTTTTGCCGACGCACAGATGGGTGTCTTTCTGCTGACGTTGTTTGCGCTGGTCACGATCAGCGCCGGATTTTACCCGGCGCTCTATCTCTCCGGCTTCAGCCCGATCGATGCCATCCGGCAAAAAGTGCGCTCGCAGTATGGCGATGGTTTGCGGTTGCGCAAAGGGCTGGTGATTGTGCAAATCGCCATTTCACAGGTGATGATCATCGGCACCATCGTGATCAGCAAGCAGATGGATTTTTTTCGCAGCTACGACATGGGCTTCAACAAGGATGCCATTGTTGAAATCTCGTTGCCGGACAATGAGCGTGCGCAAATTGAGCGGCTGAAAAGCAGCATTCTGCAAAATCCGACTATCCGCAGCATGGCCTACTCGAATACCGGCACCGCTTCCAATAATACATGGAATGGCAACTATAAGCTCACTGATGGTGAAGAACTCAGGAAAGGCGATGCGCAGATCAAGTTTGTCGATGAGGATTTTCTGGAAACCTACAGCATCAATCTGATAGCGGGCAAAAATCTTACGGCTGCGGATACGGTCAGCGACTTCCTGGTCAGCCAGGCATTTGTCGAAGAAGTCGGTTACGGAGCACGCTATCACGATATCATTGGCAGGAACCTGACCATTTGGGGACGGAGTGCACCGATTGTTGGCGTGGTCAAAAACTTCAACACCACCTCGCTGCACGACAAAATGCCGCCGGTGGTGTTGGCCGGGCAAAACCGCTACCAAATGGCCGCCGTCAAAATCGACATGAAGGATGTTAGCGCCACGCTGGAGAGCATCGAGCAGGCATGGACGGCGGTCTACCCCGAATTTGTCTACGATTTTGCCTTTCTCGACGAATCGATCGAGCACTTTTATGAAGAAGAACAGGCGACAAGCTACCTGATCAATGCTTTCGCGGCGATTGCCATTTTGATCGGCTGTCTCGGTTTGTTCGGGCTGATTTCCTACATGGCTTCGCGGCGCACCAAAGAGATCGGCATTCGCAAAGTGCTGGGTGCGACCTTCACCAACGTCCTGACTTTGCTTTCAAAAGAGCTGACCTTGCTCGCGATATTGGCGTTCGTCGTCGCTGCGCCGGTTGCTTACTATCTGATGCAATCCTGGCTGGCGGACTTTGCCTACCGCATCGAGCTCGGTGCGGGTTTACTCGGCTATGCGCTGCTGGCTTCCTGTGCGTTGGTGCTGCTGACCGTCGGCTACAAATCCGTGCGGGTGGCACTGGCCAATCCGGTCGACTCGCTGCGCTGCGAGTAGCGTTTTCTGGCCATGTCATAAAATTGGCTGACAGCGGAGCGCCGGGAATCCAGTTGCTGCCGCGGTCAGGTTAAAAAATCAACGTGATTTGCGAAAATCACTAAACTTGATGTTCGAGGGTACGATGTGGAAAAATCATTTTAAAATCGCCTTTCGCAATTTGCTGAAATACAAAGGCTATTCGAGCATCAACTTGCTCGGACTCGCATTCAGCATGGCGCTGTGCATGGTGATGTTGCTTTTTGTGCGCGAGCAACTCAGCCGCGACGATTTTCACGCCAACGGCGATCGTATTTACCGCGTTATTTCGCACGTCCAGTTTCCGAACAATAAAATGGATTTGGCCACCTCACCGAAAGGCATGGCCGAAGCGCTGCAAAGCACTTACACCGGCATCGAACAGGCCATCACCATGCGCCGCCTCAGCTCGAACGGCACGGCAGGTGATCGCACTTTCGCGCTGCGCGGCTTGTTTGTCGAGCCGGGCTTTTTTGATCTGTTCAGCTTTCCATTGCGGCACGGTGATGCAGCTACCGCGTTGTCCACACCAAACGGCGTGATTTTATCGCAGGAAAAAGCGCAGGCCTTTTTTGGCGATGAAAATCCGCTCGGCAAATCGATCTCCATCCAGGATGGCGGCGATTTCATTGTGACGGGCGTGCTCGCCAAACAAACCCGACGCACGCATTTGCAATTTGATGTTCTGGTGCCGCTGGCGGCGTTGCCGGCCGATCCAACAACCGCCAATTCGGTGCAGGAATGGACCAACAGCACCTTTCGCTACTACACCTATTTTCTGCTCGAAGAAAAGGCGCGGCCAGACCAAATCGAGCAGGCGCTCGCCGAAATCGCCGCTGTGCACTATCCAACCGATCTGCCCGGCACATACAGCTTTAGGCTGCAAGCGCTCGACGACATCAACCTCGGCCCGAATTTGTCGAACAAAATCGGCACCAAAGCCCCGAATGAACTGATTTACGCGATGGCTGCACTGGTGGTGCTCATCATGCTTGTTGCCGGTTTCAATTATGTCAACTTGACGGTCGCACGTGCGATGAAACGCTCTCTTGAAATCGGCATTCGCAAAGTAATCGGCGCGCGCCGCCTGGATATTGTCCGGCAAATGTTGGGCGAAGCGGTCTTTTTCGCCTTCCTTTCCGCGACGGTCGCGGTGTTGCTGCTGGAGTATTTGATCCCGGCGTTCAACAGCCTGTCGGTGGTCGGCACGGACAGCCTGCGGATCGACCCTGCCGCTTTGGGCGATCCACAAGTCTATTTGCTGTTTGCGGCCTTCGCAGCAGTTGTCGGCTTGCTGGCCGGTTTGTCACCATCGCTGATTCTGTCGCGGGCCAAGCCGGTTTTTGCACTTCAGGGCATCGGCAAGGGCCAGCGGCCAACCGCAAGGCGGGTGCGCAAAACCTTGCTGATTTTGCAGTTCGCGCTGTCGTTCATTTTTATCGCGTTCACGCTGCAATTGCAGCGGCAGGTTACCTATATGCTAAACGAAGACTACGGCTTCAATCGCGAGCATATCATCAATGTTGAGCTGCAGGAGACCGTTTCGCATGAAGCGTTCCGCAATGAAGCTCTGGCGTTGCCGGAAGTGATCGATGTGTCAGCAGCGTCGATTTTGCCGCTGTCCGGCGAACGCGAGATGACGGTTTTTCAATCTGCTTTTCTGGACAAACCGGTTGGGGTGCTGTATTATTCGGTCGATGGTCATTTCGTACCGAATCTGGGATTGCAGATCATCGCCGGGCAAAATTTTGTCGGCACACCGGACAAACAGTTGTTGCTGAATGAAGCAGCCGCACAGCGGTTGGGTTTTGCGGACCCGGAGGCTGCCATCGGCCAGCGCATCAGCAGTGGCGATGGCGCCGAGCTCACGGTGATGGGCGTGGTCAAAAATTTTCATTTCGAAAGCCTGGGTAATGCCATTGAGCCGCTGATTTTGACCTATAAGCCGGAGCTGTTCAGCTATGCCAATGTGCGCGTGCAGGCTGGCAGCGCTCCTGCGGTCGCGCAAAAGCTCGAACAGATTTGGAGAGCGCTCGACAAAGTGCATCCGTTCCGCTACGCCTTTTTCGATGCCCAAATTGAGGCCAACTATGCCGAATATGCCGATTCAATCCGTCTGCTCGGGCTGACCTCCGGACTGGTCGTGCTGATCGCCGGCCTGGGATTGCTGGGCATCGCGACCTACAAAATCGAAGCGAAAACCAAGGAAATCGGTATTCGCAAGGTCCTGGGCGCATCAGTGGCGAGTGTGGTGAATCTGCTGTCGATGGATTTTTTCAAGCTGGTGTTGTGGGCGAATGTGCTCGCCGGGCCGGTTGCCTGGTTGCTGCTGCAGGCGACCATGCAGCAATTCGCTTTTCGCGTCGGCATCGGCTGGTGGGTGTTTGCGGTGGCTGGCGGCCTGGCGCTGCTGATCGCCCTGCTGACCGTAGCCACCCAGGCCGTGCGCGCCGCCCTCGCCAATCCGGTGGAATCGTTGCGATATGAGTGATGTGGAGCCTGGATTGTTGAAATGGCAGATTGGCGTGAACGCTGCTAATAGCGGGATCCTACAGCCGCATCCATCGGAAACGCATCGTTGATATGAGTTAGATCTTCCGCCGTCAAGGTCACCTCAAGTGCGCCCAGATTTTGCTCTAAATAGGTGCGGCGTTTTGTGCCCGGTATGGCGACAATGTCGTCTCCCTGTGCCAAAACCCAGGCCAGAGCCAATTGGGCTGGAGTCACATTTTTGTCTTGAGCAATTTTGGTAATTCGTTCGACCAGAACCAGATTTTTGGTAAAATTTTCACCTTTAAAGCGCGGATTGGTTCGCCGCCAATCGCCCTCAGCCAAATCTTCAAAACGCTTAAATTGACCAGCCAAAAATCCTCGCCCCAGCGGACTATAGGCAACAAAACTGATCCCTAACTCACGAGTCGTTGCTAAAATCTCCTGTTCCGGCTCCCGACTCCACAATGAATATTCGGTTTGTAGCGCGCTAATCGGATGGACCGCATGTGCCCTTCGGATCACGTCAGGCTTTGCTTCAGACAGGCCAAGATAGCGTATTTTACCCGCCTGTACCAGTTCAGCCATGGCGCCGACTGTCTCCTCAATTGGCACATTAGGATCAACGCGGTGCTGAAAGTACAGGTCGATACAATCCACTCCCAATCGTTTAAGGGAAGCATCACAAGCTGAGTGCACATAATCGGGCCGACCATTAAGGCCCAGGAATTGCCCCTTATCATTTCGCATATTGCCAAATTTGGTGGCTAAAACAACCTTGTCGCGTCGATCAGCAATCGCTTTGCCGACGAGCATCTCATTTTTCCAGGGACCGTAGACGTCAGCGGTATCAAAAAAATTAACATCCATTTCAATGGCTCGATGGATCGTAGCGATAGACTCCGCCTCCCGGGTTGAACCATAAAACTCCGACATCCCCATACAGCCCAATCCAATGACAGAGATTTCTACATTGCTGTGTCCCAGGTTGTGGTATTTCATTTCTATATCTCCCTAAGATTGTGATCTGTTGCCAACCATTCGTGTTGACGGGATTGCTGAATCAAGCACCATTTGCTCATCATATCTGCTATAAAAATTGCATTTGAACACGGTATTACAAGTTAATTTTTTAGCGTTTCAAGGCCGGAATGGTTGATCATCATATTTCGACTGATCCAGTATATAAAATTAAATTTAGAATACGGTCCGCATAAAGCCATCTGCAACCAGCCAGGCCGATTGACGATGATAGCCCTGCTCTACCCCGCAGTCCCGTGGCCTTTTCCGGTGGTGTAGTCATACTCCGACCCAAAGATACTGTGCGGAATGAAGTAGACCAAAAAGGTCATGACGCCGGCCAGATAAACCGATTTGGGATTCCGCAAACCACCACGATTCATGTAGGCAGCCACCAGCCAGAACAGCAACTCCAGGAGCACCTTGTTGTCTGTCCAATCATAGCCAAAGGGAATGCCGGACCACAACACGCCAAACGCATACCACTGCACAAGCGGCCCCAGGACAAACGCACCGAACAACAGGGTGAGAATTGTTGCTTTGATCATCCATTTAAAGCTGCCATCGAATAGAGCTTCCAGAGTCGTCCGCACCGCCAGGGTCATGGACACAAAGATGACCAGAATGTGGAGCAGAAGCACCACCCCCGGCACTTCCGCCTTGTAGCGAGCGTAGATCGGTTGATCACCGGTAATCGAAGTTGGTTTTTCAACGCCATCATCAATAAAAACATAGAATTCATACTTCCCGGCCCGCACCTGCAGAGAGGGCAATTCTGCGCCCATCCCTTGCACGCTCTCTGTGCTCCCACGGCGAGTAAATTCAAATGTGCCTTCCGTCATAGGCATGGTCGCCCACTCATCATTGGATTTGTAGCGTCTGTATCGCACAGATCCGGAGATGCCTTCCGGAATTGGATCAAGAAACATGATTTTTAGATCCGTACCGATGATCTCACTTCGCAGGAATGTGTAGCTTACTTCCCCCAGACCTGTGCCGATTGTTCCTTCCAGCGGATAGGTTGGTCCGGTTTTATCCTGATACATAAAGCAAGCTATTGCGATTGCAATAGACAGTATCCACAAAAACAGTCCAAGAAGGCGTGGCTTCTGTTCCTTGATTTCGCGTAGTTTTGACATCAATTTCTTCTCCAAATTGCGAATTTTACTACAAGTCTGACTTTATTAGAAAATTTTTTAGAGGCGCTCAGCCCCGGTTTGCTGATTTTTCTCCGTTCTGCCACATTTTTATCGTCAGCGGAATAAATGAGATCGCCAGAGAGAGAATAGCTCCTCGTTGGAAGGCCGGATGCACAAGATTTCCAAGCAGCACAGCAAACCAATTGATGACGATCAATGCTGCCTGCCAACCGGAAAGTGGCCCACGCCAAACGAGCAAAAAGGACAACAACATCATTGCCAGAAAAACCAAATTGGGGAGTTTGTAAAAAAGCAAATCGACGAATGGTGAAAGATTTAGAAGTGCATGAACCTTTGTTGCTTCACCACCTACCTTTGCAATCAGGGGAACCACAAAGTCGATTGCATACTGCCCGCCCAGCAACATCGCTGTCGGTGCAATGATCAATATCAGCAGTGTGGCAACCAGGCCTGATTTTTTGTCCATAATTGCCGATCGCATGGTCAGTGCTGCGGGCAGCAAAAGTATGGTTCCCAACAAAAGCAAAAGATGAGCGCCGAGCCAGGCGGACTCACGAGTTAAAACTTGCTGAAAAAAATTGCCCGGAGCATTTTCCACTGCCAAAAGCCAGAGCATACCTGCTCCAGAGAGCAAAAAAGTGCCGGGTATGGCAAGAATGCCCATTCGGCGAATGGTCTCCATCTGTCTTCCTTATATGATCATTTTCTCAAGGTTTGCCATGCATTTTTTGGTTTTTCCGGCTTGCGAGTTTTGGCTTTGAACACGTAACCGACCAGTCAGGAGCCTGCGCTGCTCTGCTTCACAGGGTAGCTGAAGGTGTATGATCCTGAACCGATTTCAAGCTTAACACCTTCCGTCACCTGCTCGGCGTTTTGAATGCCTTTGGTGCCGGCCACGTTCGCCTTGCCTTCTTTCACCTCAGAAAGTGCCGCATCTGGCAGAATCACCGTCGCGGTGGTATTGGCCGGGATCGTCACCCGTACTTGCATGGTATTGTTCTCTAGCTCCCAGCCGGACTCGATCAGGCCGTGCATCGAATTGTAGGTGGCCGAAGCGTGTGTTAAGCCACCGCCCCGGTGCGGAGTGATCAGGCTGTGCTTGTAGCCAGGTGCACTGATGTCCGGATTGATCCCGGCGATCTGGCGGTACATCCAATCCCCGATGGCGCCGTACGCATAGTGATTGAACGAATTCATGCCATCGTCCTGAAAGCTGCCGTCCGGTTTGATACCGTCCCAGCGTTCCCAGATTGTCGTTGCGCCTTTGGTGATGGGATAGAGCCAGGATGGATACTCCTTGCGATTGAGCAACATAAATGCTTCATCATAATAACCATAGGCGCTCAGCACATGACAAATAAGCGGTGTGCCGAGGAAGCCGGTGGTGATATGCTTGAATGTCCGTACATTCTCTGCCAGGCGACTTGCCGCTTCAGCTTTGAGATGCTCAGGCACCAGGTCAAACGCCAACGCCAGGGTGTAGGCCGTCTGCGTGTTGGAGGCCAATCTCCCCGTGGCCGTGATGAATTCTTTCGCAAAGGCCGCTTTGATTTTTGCAAAAAGTGCAGCATACTTGCGCGCATCATCGGTTTTGCCAAGAAGGTCTGCGATCTTCTGCAAAATGCTGGTCGAATAGGCAAAGAAGGCGGAGCTGACCAAATCTTTGTCTGTGGTCGCGCCCGGATAGTCGGAGTTGGTGGTGGCAAAAGCCAGCCAATCGCCAAAAGTGAAATCCTGCGTCCACAGGTAGGACTCGCCGGCCCTGCCGCGCTGATATTCGACCCAGGCCTTCATGCTCGGATACTGCTGCTGCAGAATGCGTTTGTCGCCGTAGATCTGATAAATGTCCCAGGGAACGATCACCGCAACGTCTGCCCAGCCGGCAGATGCGGAAGCGCCCTTTCCCTGCCTGTGCGTCAGGACATTGGGGACAACGTGTGGCACCGCGCCGCTTTTCTGCTGGTCGGCCGCGACATCCTTCATCCACTTGGCGAAGAAGCTGGCGGCATCCATGTTAAAGCTTGCTGTGGGACAAAAAACCTGCGCATCGCCGGTCCAGCCCAGCCGTTCATCGCGCTGCGGACAGTCAGTGGGGACATCCAGAAAATTGCCGCGCTGTCCCCACTGAATGTTTTGCTGTAACTGATTCAGCAGCGAATCAGAGCTTGCAAAAGAGCCGGTCGGCGTCATATCGGAATGAATCACCATGCCGGTCAGTGCATCCAGAGTTGGCTCTCCCGGAAAGCCTTCAATGGCGACATAGCGGAAGCCCTGGAAAGTGAAATGCGGCTCATGGATTTCTGTGCCACCGCCCTTGAGCGTGTATCGGACAATTTGTTCAGCCTTTCGAAGATTATCTGTATAAAAATTGCCGATTTTGTCCAGCACCTCGGCATGCTTGAGCGTGACGGTTGTGCCGGCTTTGCCTTGCACGCGAAGTCTCACCCAGCCAACCATGTTTTGCCCCATGTCATAGACCGTTTCGCCGGCCGGCGTGTGCAAAATTTGAATCGGTTTGATCTCGGCAGTGCGGCGTACCGGCGGCCCTTCCGGCGCAATCAGGATGCGCTTGCTGTGTTCAATCACCCTCACGCCGGACCAGTTTTTAGCATCGAAACCGGCTTGCGACCAGCCTTTTTTTTCCAGCCGGGCATCATAATGTTCGCCGTCGTAAATATCGGAATAGAGAATTGGCCCGGTTGCCGAGTTCCACGTCGCATCCGTACCGATCATCTCGCGGCTGCCATCTGCATAGTCGACCTGCAACTGTGCCAGCAGCGCCAGTTTTTCGCCATAGATATTCCGGGTATTGTGCCATCCCATGCGACCACGATACCATCCATCGCCAAGGGTCACACCGATAGCGTTTGCGCCGTTTTGCAGCAGCTCCGTGACATCATAGGTTTGGTATTGCAGGCGGTTGTCGTAGCTGGTCCAACCGGGCGTAAAAACCTGGTCGCCAATCCGCTGACCATTGATTTCAGCTTCATACAACCCGAGCGAAGTGATGTACAATCGTGCCTGCTCGACGGCATTTTTTAGCGCGAATTCCTTGCGAAGCATCGGCGCCGGATTCGATTTCAGCGTGTCTTCCTGCAAATCGGGTTGAATCCAGGCCGCATGCCAGTCATCAACAGAGAGCAATCCCATTTCCCAAAAATTGGCGTCGCTCCAATCCGATACCCTGTTTTGATCATCCCAAACACGCACGCGCCAGTAATAGTGTTCCGATGATTGCAACTGCGGCCCGGCATATTCCACCTGGATGGATCGATCCGACGCGACTTGGCCGCTGTCCCAGATCAAAGCGTTTTCTTTGCCAAGGTCTTCACGCGACAAGGCCACCTGAATCTGATACGCCGATTGCGTGACTGCACGTTTTTCGGAAGTGAATTGCCAGCTCAGTCTTGGTTGCAGAATATCGATTCCGACCGGATTGACCTTGTATTCGCAACGCAAATAGGTCGGAGACAAGGATGCGGCCATGAGCGAAATGCCAAGTGGTGCGAAAAAAAACAACAGGGTTTGAAGTAAGAATAGCAGCTTATTGGTTTCCATTTTTTACCTCTGTATGAGATTGTCATTGCTGGAAAGCCAGCATCGAGTGGATTCTGACTTTTTGAAAAATGCTTGCGTCAAATTCATGGGAATGATACGAGCGTTGAATGGCATATTCCATCATAGTCATTGTCCAGAATGGATTCAAGTTTGAACGTTGTAGCGATGCCCGCAATGCGATTTGATCTGTCTACTCCTTGTCTTCCGAAAGCCATACATCCATCAGGAACAGTGGAATCAAGAGTGAAACATAGGCCAGATAATCCCAGGGATCGAATGTCGACTCATAAAGCTCAAAATATTGCGCACATTCAATTCCAAAACAGACAAAAAGAAAAAGTATAAGCGTTCGAATCGGTGTAAAAAAGCGAAACCAGACATTTTGTGATTTGGCTGTGTTCAGGCCACGAAAGAGAATATAATTCCATGCAGGCCCGGTCATATCCAGTACGTATCCTTTCCAGAAAGCACCGAAATCAAACCAAACTGTTGACAGGCCCGTTAAACACAGCGCGATCAATCCGGCAGCCCAATACGGTGCGAGAAGGTCATGTTTCGATTTCACTTTTTCAGTCCTTGGCATGGCCTGTCCCATTGAAACGAAGCGCCCTGCTGTGAAAACCACATCAATCAATTTGCCAAGCAGGCCGAAAGCCTGGGCGGTTTAGGTGAATGTAATGACTTGAGTATGTAGAATTCTCATTGCGCAGACCTATTCGCGCTCCGTGCCTGCGCAATGCGCTCGGTTAGGCGCTTCTTGAGACCTTTCTCAACTTCGGCATAAGCACTTTTGCCGGCGAGGTTGGTGTACTGCTGTGGATCATTTTCCATGTCGTACAGCATGAATTCGCTGTTGCCCTTTTCCCCGGCATTGTAGCTCATGTATGCCCACTGCCTGGTGCGCAAACAAAAATTCGATCCCACCTGGATGAACGCATCTTCCCTGGCACTGTCTGCACCTGGAACGTCCAGCAGTCTCGCGAAGCTGCGCCCCTGAACGGCCTCCGGTGTTTCGAGGCCCGCCAGCTCCGCCAGGGTTGGATAAATATCTATCAATTCAACCATGGATGCCGATTTTCTGTTTGCCTGTTTTTGTTTGGGAGAACTGATAATCAGCGGAGGGCGGATGCTTTCTTCGAACAGGCTCATCTTCTGCCACATCGTGTGTTCGCCAAGATGGTAGCCATGATCGGAAAGGAAAACAACAATCGTGTTTTCCCGGAGATCAAGTTCATCAAGTGTATCGAGTAATCGCCCGACCTGTTCGTCCATGTAGCTGATGGCGGCATAATATCCGCGCAGACTCTTGCGCTGGGCCTCCGGTGTCAGCTTGTATTTTTTTGCATTTGTCTGCTTTTTCGCCGCTTCGGGCATGTCGTCAAGATCGCCCTCAGGCACGTCCGGCACGCGCATGTCATCGACCTGGTATGCCTCAAAAGAACGCCGGGGCGCAACCAGCGGCACATGGGGACGCACGAATCCTACAGCGAGAAAAAACGGTGTGTTGGCGGCGGCGCGCTGTTGCAGCAACTCAATCGCTTTGTTGGCGGCCGCGCCGTCAGCGAGCTCGGCATCATCGACCTCGGCCTCGACAATGACAAAATCGCTGCCCTGATGATTGCCATGGTCGATAAAAAGCTTGCCGCCCTTGTTTTTGAGCGCTGCCCATTTCTTCCGGTATTCTTCATAAACCGGCGTGCTGTCGACAAGCATCACGTCTTCCGCCTTGCCCGGGGTCAGCGATTCCATCACGCTGACATTGTAGCGCTCCGTCCAAGATGCCGGATGATCCGCACCATTGTCGCCGGTGTAGATATTGCCGGGAACGCCCATGTGATAAATTTTGCTCACGCGTCCGGTCCAGTAGCCTGCTTGTCTGAAAAGCTGTGGCAAGGTCGGCGCCTCTCCTGTGAGCAGGCCGCCATTTTTCGTCACGCCATTCGAAAGAGGGTACTGGCCCGACATGATCGATGCACGTGACGGGCCGCAAAGCGGATACTGGCAATAGGCCCTGGTAAAAGCTGTGCCGCGTTCCGCCAGCCTGTCCAGGTTGGGCGTCTCGCACTGCGGATGTCCGTAGCCACTCAGAGCAGTGTTGAGGTCGTCCGCCATAATGAAAAGAATATTCGGTCTTTTCCCGGATGATCTCGCTTTGGCAATGAAGACCAAGGCGACGGCAACGAGCGCTGCGCTCAGGAATCTGACAATATGTGTTCTGCTGAACGTAATAATGATGCTACCTCCTGCATATTTTTAATGGACTCATCATATCAATCTGCCCTTTTTAAACCGGCTCCGAAGGAATATGTCATCCCCGGCTCGGTATTGAACGCAATCCGCTTGTCCTGATAACGAAGATGGCAATTTTCCCCTGCCTTTGAAAGTACAGTGACACCAACAAGATGGCCATATTGCCAATTAAATGACAGCTCAAATCCACCGCGGGCGCAGACTCCGCGTACGGAACCTTCCTGCCAGGCATCGGGCAGGGCCGGCAAAAGGTGGATTTCCTGTTCATTCGATTGCAGCAGCATTTCGACAACACCGGCAGAACCGCCGAAATTGCCATCGATCTGAAAAGGCGGGTGCGCGTCGAGCAAGTTGGGATACGTCCCGCCGCCGCCAGAATAATTCGCTTTTCTGGCGCCATCCGGCTCGACATACATCAACAATTCGCGATACATTTTGTAGGATCGGTTGCCGTCCCGAAGTCGCGCCCACAGGTTGATGCGCCAGCCCTTGGACCATCCAGTCGACTCATCGCCCTTGATTTCAAGCGTTGTTCGGCAGGCATCTGCCAGCTCGGGTGTTTTCTCCGGCGTGATGTGGTGGCCCGGATACAATCCGTAAAGGTGCGATTGGTGGCGATGCTTCGGATCGGCATCTTCCCAATCGTGATACCATTCCTGCAAATTGCCTTTTTTGCCGATTTGATAGGGATGAAGGCGTTCGAGAGCCTGCTGCAATTGTTCCCGAAAGGCCACATCAATCTCGAGCTCTTCTGCAGCCAAAATCGTCTGCCGGAAGCACTCCCGAATCATGGCCAAATCAGCGGTGCCGCCGTACAAAGTCGCCCCCTTGTAGCCATCTGGTGTCAAATATTGATTCTCGGGAGAGGTCGAAGGGGAAGTGATCAGATAACCGTGTTTGTCTTCAATCAACCAAGCCAGGCAAAACTCGGCAGCGCCCTTCATCAGGGGGTAAGCAGTATGCTCAAGAAATTCTCGGTCTCCGCTAAACTGATAATGCTCCCAAAGGTGCGTGACTGACCAGGCTCCGCTCATGTTCCAGCAGGCCCAGACAGGATGGCCTTGCCCGAAATCACCGACCGGATTGCTCATCGCCCAAATATCCGAATTGTGGCAGGCAGCCCAGCCTTTATCGATACCGTAAAACGTTTTTGCGGTCACTTTTCCTGTTTGCGCCAGGTTGCCGATGAAGCTCAAAAAAGGCTTGTGCATCTCGGATAAATTGGCGCTTTCCGCCAGCCAGTAGTTTTCTTCGACATTGATGTTCATGGTGTAGTTGCTGCTCCACGGCGGCCGAAGATATGGATTCCAGATGCCCTGCAAATTCGCCGGAACAGCTTCTGTTCTCGAGCTTGAGATTAGCAAATAGCGCCCAAACTGAAAGTAGAGAATCTCGAGGTTTTTATCCTCCAGGCCTTGCGCATAGCGCTTGAGACGCTCGTCGGTTGGCAAGTCCGGAGCCGTCGTTGGCCCGAGGTCAAGGGAAAGGCGCTGAAAGAAATTTTGATAATCTTCGATATGGTTTTTCCTGAGCGCATCCGGGCTTTTTGACCATGCTTTCCGCAGTTGCTCCATCGCCAGAGCTTTGTGATCGCGGCCATTTTTTGCCGGGTCTTTATCGAAGCCATTGAAGCTGGTCGCAACGGAAACGATGATGGTCGCGTCACCGGCGTGGCTCACTGCAACCGAACTGTCGGAGTAAGTAACGCGGCCATCTGAATGCACTTTGATCAAAGTGGAAAAGCGCGTGCCACGATCGGCATCAAAACGCACGGGTTCGGGCATTTCTCCTCGATAATTCGGCTCGGCGTGATAGGGAGCATAGCCATTCACGCTGAAAATTTCATCCAACGCTTCGGTCCCATATTTCAAAAGACTCTCAAACCGAATGCTGAAGTTGAGCGCTTCCTTTTTGTCGGCAGCAAGACGAATCACAAAGACCTGATCCGGATGGGAAACAAAGCATTCCCGACTGTAGCGCACGCCAGCGATTTCGTAGTGTATTTGCGCCGTGGCATTGCTGATATCCAACTCGCGATGATAATTTGTGGCTTCCGCTGCCTGATTGAAATCAAGAAAGAGTGTGCCCAACGGAGCAAATGACTGTGAAAATTGGCCCTGAATTTTTTTGTTCAATTGATCAGCCAAGGGGTAATTCCCGTCGGCCAGCGCCTGGCGGATGGCGGGAATGTTTTTATAGGCTTCGGGATTCATGTACGGATCGACCGGCTCGCCCGACCAGAGCGTCGCGTCATTCAGATAAATCTGCTCTGAATCGATGCCACCGAAGATGGTTGCACCCAATTTGCCGTTGCCCATCACCAAGCTCTCTTCGAAATAGGTTGCGGGTTGCTGGTAGGCTAAAATGTGATTCGATTGGGCTTTTATTGCAGTGGGGAAAAGCAAAGTTGCCGTGAGCAGAAAGAGATGGAGCCTGAATTTCATATTTTTCTCACTGTTTGTGGATTGTCTTAAGGCCGATAGCGCTCAGCAAAGTATTTGCTTCATCCTGAGCGCATTCGAGAGATAAAATGTTCAGCCCAAACTTCATTTCTCGACTTTGCTCGACATGAAGAGATTAGCTCAACTGAGCGGTATTGGCCTAATAAGATATTTCAACAAAAAATCACCTTCTGCACTGTCTTCGCCAGTTCAATCACATATCCGTGCCCCTCGCTTCGTGCCGGAAGTCCCGCACAGTGTTGAGCAGCAGAATGCCAGCCAGCGCAGCAACTCCGGCGACGATCCAGATGGCGGAGTAGTCGACCTTGGCAACGGTCTCGACCGAACTCCAATCGACTTCCGGATTGAGCCATTTCACCAATGCCCCCACGAAGACCAGTGCCGCTGTCCGGCCCAGCGCATAAAAAATGTTGACCGCCCCCGTCAGTTGGCCGATCTTGTCAGCCGGGTAGCGATCGGACATAAACGCCTTGTGGGTCACTTCCAGAATCATGTCGCCGCAGCCAAAAAGCAAGGCGACGCCAGCCAGCGCCAAAATGGAGTTCGTATAGTAGCCGACGAAACAGGTGCCGATGATGATCAGAAAGCCGACCTGCAGCGCACGGTGTTTCGCGAACGGCTCAACCGCCAAACCCAGTGGAATGCCGAGCACAAGCGCCACGAACGGCATCAATCCCCACGAAGTGCCAATTTGGTCTTCTGTAAAACCCAGTGTTTTCACTGCGTAGAGCGCCACGAAACCGACCACCGCCGTGCGGGTAAACGAGCGGATCGAATATGCAGAAGCCAGCCGCAGTAGCATCGGTTGTTGCACAAAATCCCGGATATATTGTGCGGGCGTCATGCGGGTGCGGGTGTTCGAGGTGATACGGCGCTCTTGCAGAAAGAACGATGGCAGCATCACCAGCGCAATCTGGGCTGCGGCCGCAATAAAATAGAGCGGCAAGCCGTAGTGCAACGTTCCGTGCAGCTCACGGTAGCCCGTTACCAGTTTCATGCCCACGTACAACACAAATAAAAAGCCGAGGTTTTCAAAGCCTTTCACCAATCCCAGCATGAAGGTGCGCTGCTCAGGGGGAACCAGATCCGCCAGCAGCGGCTGATCCGAGCCGTAAAGGATGTCCTGGAAAAACTGGATCACGACCACCAACAGCACAATGTGCCATAAAGCCGCTGCATACGGCACAAAGACCAGCGCCAAAGCCACAATGGGAGCGCTGACGATCATCAGGAAAGCCCGACGGCCAACCGGCGTCCAGATCCGGTCGCTCAACAAGCCGGCCAGGGGTTGGGCAATGACGCCAAACAACGGATTGAGGGCAAGAATCAGAGCGATGTAAAGCGGGTTTGAGGTGAATTGCTCGACTGTCAGTGGCAGTACATAGACGCTTGCACCCTCGGTGATGGCAGTGCCCAGGAACAGGCAGCACAGGATAAAGCCGAGACGAAATGTGACGCGCTCGCGGGTGGCTGGTTCAACGACGAAACTGGTTTGGGGAGCAGGCATAGATTTCCTTTTCGGAATTGTGCGTCAATAATTTAATTTGTTTGAGCAGATGGCAAATTAACAGAAAAAAAATGGGGGGGGCGTCCGAAAACATGATTAAAATGTCATTCGTGCCCCCCCTGGCTTAAACGGTGTAAAAGCTACATATTTGGCACGGTGTAAATCCGGTTGTAATCCAGCCAATGCCGGTTCATGATATCGATCTTATTTTTCAATTGCGCCGGCAGATCAGGCCCCAGCATCCTGATAGTTTCGTATTCCGCGATCGGCGCTGTGTGGATCAGCGGCACCGGGGATGATTCGATCAGTCGCTTCAGGCTGACAGCATTGTCGATTTCATTTCTTGCCAGGCGTTGTATTTCCTGTCGATCCCACGACGCTGCCGTTCCCAGCACCGGGTTGGCTTCCGGCTCGGCACCTCGCGAACGCGCCAGGTCAAGCAAGGCCTGGTAGGCAATCACATTGTCGATGGTTTGCACCAGGCTGCGCAGCACCGTGAGACGATTGATCATGTTTTTCCATTCTGCTGAGCGGGCAGGATCGGTTGCCTTCTCCTGCAATCCGGCAGCCAGTCTGAGCGCTTTTGATAGATTGGCCATCACCATTTCATAAACCCGTTGCGCCAGCATTCTGGCGCCGTAGCCTTCGAACATGCGCATGGCCTGAATATCGATCAGGTTGTTGGCCTGCTCTTCGCCTTTGGCCTGGAACAGGAACGGACGATAGTATTCCGTTTCTTCGGAAGATAGTTCTGACGGAAAGGGCACCAACGGCCGATTGATCCAGCGTGCCAGTATGGGGCCGAAGGAGAGAACCGGGCCAAAATCGAGCACTTCAAGATCGTTCGAAATCAAATCCAGCGCCAGCCAGATTTCCAGCAGGTCATCTGCTCCCTGCTCGCCTGCCAATTCGGCCGCGTATCCCCGGAGAGCCTGCATCATTTCCACTTTGTTGCCGGGCTTGGCGCGTTTAAACGCCTCGTACAAACCCAGGTTAAAATCGAGCACATCCGGCTCATCATAGGAAACGATCAGCCGCGAGTTTTGCTGAGCTGCATTGCTAAACCTGCCTGTCAAGCGGCGGGCTGTCGGCAGGGGATTGGTCAAGCCTGCCACCGGGTAAAAGGCTTCGCCGCCCCAGCCTGCCCGTCCCCGATCAAAATCCTCACCAGCCGCGTCCGAGAAGCCGGCCAGGGTCAGGCCTTTGGGCAGTTTCGCGGCAATCTGCTGCGGATTGTGAAAGGTGGCAGGCATCCATTGTCGTGGACTGATCGGCCTGAGATTGATTTCGATCTCCGAACCTGATTCGCGCGCCGCGTCCTGCAAGGTGATCATAAATCCGGAAATCCGGTCAGCCATAGGCCGGTGCTCACAATCGGAGTTGCCGTTGCGGCCGGCATACAATCCGTGTGTCCAGCAAAACCCCGATCCCGAGTCGGAGGTAAAAAGACTAATGATCTCGACTTCCGGGCACCTTTTGAGCATAAGCTTCATGGCTGCGCGGTACATGGCCAGCACTTCGGGGCGGTCGACACAGGGCGCAAAGCGCGCCACCCGCGAGCGGTTAGGATGATCGACCCGTGCGCCGCGCAGCTCGGGATGATCGATAAAAAATTTCTCCGGCAGCAACGCCGGCTCTGTGGCAAAATAATAGGCCTTCAATCCATGGCGCCTCAATATCGCGCACCTGGCTTCAAGTATGCCGGCCACTCTTTCCGCGTACTCCATATTGACATAGGGCTGCATTTGCTGCGGGGGGAAAATCTTCAACAGGCTGGCGCGATAAATATACCAGGCCGGATAAGGATCACCTTCGGTATCAAACTGCCACAGGGCCGGGGGAATATTTTTGGTGATATCCACATGAGTTGCGCCATGCTCGCTGGCTTTTTTTGCAAACGCATCGAATTTTTTCAGCTCATCCTGAATGAGCTGCTTCTCCTGCTCCGCTGCCTTTTGGGCAAAAGAGAACTGCGCAGCAAATGCCAAAATGTAAAAGATAAACAGAAGTCTTTTCACGGGATCGCTCCTTTTCAATTAGATGTTTTTATAACACTTCGTGTCTTCGCGCCTTGGTGGTGAATCATTCTGAGTTGTGAGTCATCAAAAGTAGGGCAGATTGTATCCGCCATGCCCAAATCCCCTCATACAATGCGGCTTACTGATAATCCTTGCCATTGAGGCTTCGAACCACAGAACGCATCCATGCATCCAGCTCTTTTTGCATGCGCTGCAACCGCTGCCGCTGTTCAGGCTGTGTGGAAAGATCGGTTGTTTCCAGCGGATCACGTTCCAGATTGTACAGCTCGTATCTCTCGCCATCGATGCGATGCAGCTTCCAGGGCCAATCGTTCCAGGCAGCGTGTCCTGTTGCGTTGTTCTCGGCAAACTGCGGAAACGCGTCGACATCCTTGCGCATTCTGGGTGGATCATAGGGCTCGGGGGCGCCGGCCTGTTGTTTTTCCATGATCGCTTTCAGAATCCTGTCGCTCCAGGTCGCTTGTCCTTGCTGGAATTTATGCCAGAATCCCAACGGCTTGCTGCGCTTCTGCACCTTTCCCGCAATAATGTCGCTGAGGTCTATTCCGTCGAGCTGATGCGGAAAGTCCGATTCAACCCCGGCCATGGAGAGCAAGGTCGGAAACAGATCACAGGTTGATACCGGCACCGCAGTCCGGCCCTGGAGCTTGCGGGCAGGCCACTCAAGTATCGCCGGCACACGTAGACCGCCTTCGTAAATGCTGCCCTTTTTTGCCCGACCGCCCGAGGTTGCCTCGACAAGTCCACCGTTATCACTGCAGTACCAGAGAATCGTATTTTCGGCGATTCCCATGCTTTTAAGCTCGCCACGCAGGCGACCAATTTGCTGGTCGAGCAGCGTGATCTCGCGGTAGTATCCGGCGTTTTCCTGGTCGGCGTATAAATTGGGGCCATCCGGCACTTCCTCGTGCGGATCGTGAGGAGAGGGAAACCAGATGACCGTAAACATCGGACGGTCGCCATCCTTGTGTTGCTTCAGAAACGCGAGCGCGTCGTCCATCAGGATGACAGAGCCTTTGCCTTCACGATGTTCAACCTTGCCATTGCGGCTCAAGTAAGGATCGTTGTCGAAAAAGTTGAGACCGACCACCCATTCATCGAAGCCGGCGCCAGCGGGATTGCAGGGCGAGTCGGGCTGTCCCGAGCCCAGGTGGAATTTGCCGAAAATGCCGGTCACATATCCGGCCGATTTCAAAGTTTCGGCAATGGTCTGTTCATGCGGGCGCATGTAGCGGCCATGGTTGGTCACCTTGGTGCGCATCGGCGTGCGCCCGGTCAGCACGCTGGCGCGGGTCGGGGAACACACCGGCGCCGCAGCGTAGAAGCGATCAAACACCAACCCGCTTTTCGCCATAGCATCGAGCGCTGGTGTTTGCACAAACGGATGCCCGTTGTAGCCGGTATCGCCCCAGCCCTGGTCGTCCGCCATCACCAGGATGATATTCGGCTTGTCAGCGTTCGACTGAAATGCCGTAAGGGATACTCCGGCAGGAATCAAGCTCAGTATGATACCGATTACCGCGAAAATGATGCGTCGGTTCATTATGTTCTGGTCACCTTCTGTTTACTTTTGCGCTCTATTAAGATATTCAATTGTCCGAGGAAGCTGTGAGTGCTGCGAAGCACCCTCAAATATGGCTCTATTCGTTTGCTAACTTCTCCCCCGATCTGGATGTAACATGCAATGAATAAAACGGGTCTTGATGGTCATTGATCCATTGATCCAGTTTCTTTACGAGATCCTGCTTGACCTCAGCGTACATTGGATCTGCTGCCAGATTATGCAGCTCGTGCGGATCACTTCTCAAGTCGTATAGTTCATCTCCCCAGCGAATATGCCGATTGAGCTTGAAATCCCTGCTGCGAATCATTCGAATCGGATTTACCCAGAGCTGTTTACTGTAATATTGGCTGATGACAAACTCACGGGGCTTGTACTTTTCCGGATTTAAAAACAGCGGTGCCAACGAAATGCCGTGAGATTCCTTAATCGGCAGACCGCAGAATTCGCGAATGGTCGGAGCAATATCGACATTGACCACGTCGATATCTTTTTCCCACCGCGGAGCGATTTTGGCCTGTAGCTCCGGGACACGGATCATGAGCGGAATGCGAACCATCTGCTCATACATAAACGGGCCTTTAAATATGAGCTTGTGCCGGGTATCCATATCGCCATGGTCTGATGTAATGATAACGATGGTGTTATCCCACTCACCCTGTCGCCTCAGTTCATCTACAAGCGTCCCTACATTCTGGTCATACAAACTGGTCTTGCTTCGGTAGCAGTCCCGGTATTGCTCCCAATCTTCGCGTGACTGGCCATGAATCGCTTTCCCCTGATCTTCTTCCATGAATTGGATCTGAATGGGAGGCTTGCCCTCGAAGGTTTCATTTTTCCAGGAATGTGGCATCGGGACCTCGTCGCGTTCTGCATCATGCTGCTTGAAATGATAGATGTCGTGGGGATTGTTGAGCGACACAAACAAGGCAAAGGGCTTTTGCCTGTCGCGTTTGGTCTTGAGGAAAGCGAGTGCGCCGGCTTCTGCCTTCGGATCATCGATCAAGAAATCATGATGATCCCAGCCGGCTGTCGCGATCGCTTTTTTGCCTAAATGCCATTTGCCGTAGTAGCCGGTTGTGTAACCGGCGTCCTGCAATTCCTTACCAATGGTTGGCAAGGCCAGCGAGTTGCCGCCTGCAGCGCCGATGTTGCCGATGACTGTGGTTGTGCTTGGATAGAATCCGGTTAAGAGAGAAGACCGGCTCGGTGAGCACTGCGGGGTCGTGCAGAAGCTGCGCTCAAATACCATACTCTCTTCGGACAGAGCATCGAGATGAGGAGTATCGAAAAAGGGGTCCATGAATCCCATGGCCTGCCAGTGCTGCTGATCGGAAAAAATGAGCAGGATATTAGGCTTCTCTATTTTCCCCGCAGCAGTCTGCTCCCAAATTGCAATGCCCATGATGGTAGCGACAGCTGTGACAGTTACTATCTTGATGAATACGTTTCGAATCACATGCATTCCTCTGGATTAACGGCCCACAAAATCGCCTGACAATAGAAAATGGCGGAATTGCCAGCCCGGTTTGACGCTTTTGCTATGGCTTTGGCTAAGCCAATTTGCTTGCGATATACACACCATAGCTGTAGTGAGTTTTAAATTTCTCGTACAGCTTAATTTCTCGACTTTCTTCTTCTATTATTGCACTTGCGGCTTCACTATTTCCGTTCCGGCCAAGGAAATCTTTAAAGCTGTTCTGCATCGGTCGATAATAATTTTCCATCCAGCAATGCTCTGGCAAAACAAAATAGCCAACCGGAGAATAGCCGTTCGTTTCCAGTACGCGAATCTTTGATGATGCTACATCTATTTCGGAGTAAGCATCATCCCAATATTTTTGAAGTTCCGGCGGACGTGAATCTGTAGTCCAGGTGATCTCCGAAACAACTAATAGTCCGCCCAATTTCAGATAGCGGTTCCAGTCCTTTACCCCTCTTTCGAAACCAATATTGTATATCGCTCCTTCAGACCAGATAATATCAAATTCCCTATCTCCAAAGGGCAAATTATCCATTGAGCAGCAAAGGGTCGATATTTTTTGCGAAAGCCCCAAGTTTTGGGCCCTATTTTCAAGTACGTCAAGAAAATCCTGAAAGAAGTCCACAGCCGTAATCTGAGCATTCAACTGTTTCGCCAGCACCAAAGTGGAAGCCCCGGTTCCACAGCCTATGTCGGCAATTTTCAATGGCGCAGATCGATCTATCATCGAAAGGCCGATGGCCAATTCCGTCTCGGCATCACCGCCTGGGCCTTGCCGATTTGTACCTTTGTGAAGGTCTATTAAAAGCTGATAATCTTCCACGCGCTTATCCTTATCTCCAAGCATGAAATAATATCAAAAGACGGGTCTGTCCCTTAGCATCATTTTGCAGAGTGTCGGAAGAGGTCTATTCTTATCAAAGCTGGCTTGAGCGTCCATGTCACGATTACCGCTCACCGCGGCGTTGGTGGGCGGGCCGTTCTTCTTCCGGCGGGAACTCGGTCGGCAGAGCATCGCCAACCATGCCCAGCGACTGGATCGTCATCAAGCCATACTGCACGGCGCCGTTGGTTCCCACCAGGCCAGACTCATCGATTGGATTCGCCGCTTTGCTTTAAATCTTTGCTGCGCTGGACAAGAAAGCGCTCGTGCATTGCGGTGACAATCACAGGATGCTGTGCGGCAATGTCGTGCTGTTCTTTCGGATCATCTTTTACATTGAAGAGCTGCCAGACGTCAGCACTTGCAGGTTCACCCTGTCCGTATTTCACAATTTTCCAATCTTCGAAACGCAACGCCCAGCGGTTGGTCTGGCGGTTCCAGATCCAGTAGAGATCGCGTTTTTGGAGCGAGCCATCAGCAAAGACAATTCCCGAAATATCCACACCATCCCAGGGAATTGGCGTCTGCGGCTGGTAGTCCAACAGATTCGCCAGAGTCGGAAACCAGTCGATAATGTGCACGCGATCAGCGATCTGCTTCGGAGCGATTTTGCCGGGCCAATTGGCAAAGGCCGGCACATGAATGCCGCCTTCCCACACGTCTGACTTGATACCTCGCATGGGAAGCGGCTGGTTGAAATCGGTTAGCAAAAGATCGTCGGGATAGGCGTTGCCGGGCCAGTTGACCTGCGGGCCGTTGTCGGACGAGAACAGAATCAGCGTGTTTTGGCGTTGCCCCGTGCGTTCGAGCGCCGCGACGATTTCGCCAATTGCATGGTCGAGGTGATAGGCTGCCGCCAAAAGCAGGCGCTTTTCCGGATCCGGCTCGCTCTGGATTTTGCCATCGGGGTCGTTGAACCACTGAATTTTATCTTCGTTGCGCCAGCGATCGGGCTTCTGCGGATCGAGCTGCGTGGGCTGATCCACAAACTCGCCGCGCTCATCCAGCGGTGTGTGGACGGCATTGAAGGGAAGGTAGAGAAAGAAAGGTTGTTCGCGCTTTCTCTCGATGAACCTCACGGCTTCCTGCATCACCAAATCGGTCGCATGCACGCCATTATCGCTACCATCGATGGGCTTGTGGTCGCGATGCCAGGCTTCGTAGAACTCGCCGGTGCGATAGTGGTGATCGTACATGCCGACAGCTCCGGTGAATGAGCCGTAGCTGTGGTCAAAGCCAAAATGGTTGGGGCCATGCTCCGGGGATGAACCCAGGTGCCATTTGCCGCACAAAAAGGTCTCGTAACCGGAGGCCTGAAACATGCTCGCAATCGTGGGCGTGCCGATGGGAAAAGCAGGCTCGTTGGTTGCCTGCAGCACATGCGGGCCGAAGCGTCCGGGATAGCGCCCGGTCAGCAGGGCAACCCGGCTGGGCGTGCATTGCGGCATAACGTAATGGTTAACAAACGTCACGCCGTTCGCAGCCAGTTTGTCGAGATGCGGCGTGTAAACTTTCGGATTGTTGTAGCCGATGTCGGCCCAGCCCTGGTCGTCGCTGAGAAGAATGATCACATTGGGTTGTTCAGGTACAGGCGGGCTGTCGCCACATTGCAGAAACAGGATGGCGGCCGCCACCAGGCCGACTTTTCTCCCTACCAAACGAGAAATTGGGCTTCGGTTCATATTTTATTCCATTTAGGCGAGCATCGTGTTTAGCGCGTCCAGTTCCGGCGCCAAACGAAGGACTGGCTCGCGGCTATAAATTGAAATTTTCGCGCCAGGATGGCATCCGGTTGACGAGTGTGGAAAAAATATCCCGATCCACTGCTACAATGTCAAGGGAAAACAGGCAGATACACTTGGGGCGTACCGCGCTTGCCGCAAACGCGAGCGGCTGTTTCGCAATAGACAAATTTCCCGGCTATTCACGTGTTTATGTGCAGGAATTGGTTGGTGGGTGCTCATTCTGATTCGTTGACTGCAATAGCTCGCCGATTCGATAGCTGCCCTCCGTTTTTATGCACGGCGTGCTGTTGACAGAGTGGCCTTGGGGTGGCTCTGCATATCAAATGAGCCAGTTATGCAGGAAATGATATCGTGCAATCGAGGGTGGTGGCCTCACTTATCCGGCAAAGGCTGTATAGCTTTGGAGCTTGCGGACCATTTCCACCCTGATCCGGCACTTCTGGAGATCTTGGCATTTGCAGTTTAAGCGGCAATCGCTTTCCACAAGCTCGTGGCCGCAACTTCGCGAGCGTAATCAGCAAAGTCTTTTGGTGGACGCCCGAGGGCGCGTTGAATTCCATCGTTTACATGTGCATTTCTGCCATCAAGCACGGTGGAAAGAAGATAATCCAGCATCCAGACGACTTCTTTGGGCGCACCGGAAGCTTCAACGCCAGCGATAAAAGCCTCATGTGGAATTTGTGCATAGCCGATCTCGCGGTCGGTTGCCTTTGACAGTTCAGAAGCGATATCAGCGAACGTCATCAGCCGTGGTCCGGTGACTTCATAGACTTCCCCGGCATGTCCCGGCTCTGTCAGCGCGGCGACCGCGACTTCAGCAATGTCGTCCACATCGACAAAAGGCTCCGGCGTATCGCCAGCGGGCAAAGTTATCTGGCCAGCTTGTACCATTTCGACAAAAGCACCTTCAGAGAAGTTTTGGTTGAACCAACTTGCCCGGAGAATGGTCCAGTCCATTCCACTTTCCTGCACGATTCGTTCACAGGCCTGCGCTTCGGCCTCGCCACGGCCGGACAATAGCACCAGACGCCGGACACCGTGTCGTTTTGCCAAATGAACAAATGCCTGGATGGCGTCTTTTGCGCCGGGCATGGCAAGGTCCGGGGCATAGCTGATATAGACTGCTTCGACACCCTCCAGACAGGCGTCCCAGCTGGCTCCGTTGTTCCAGTCAAAGGACGGGGAGGCAGATCGTGAACCGATTCGGATCGGCGTGCCTTGCGCGTGCAGACGAGCGGCGATACGGCGACCGGTCTTGCCAGTGCCGCCAAGTACAAGAACATGGCCTGCTTGTTGGGATGATGGATTTCCATTGCGATTCATGGCTTGCTCCTTTTGTTGTGTAACAAATTTTATTGAACTGCAAGCACATGATAAAGGTTTTAGCTGGAAAATTCTTGACGAGCGCCGCCAAACTTTTGACTCTGCACGCCAAATTGTGGGCTATTGTGGTTTTGATTGGGTCTTGATGCGGTAGGAGCGCGGCGTTTGCCCCGCCCAGCGTTTGAAGGCGCGCGCAAAGGCGCTTTGCTCAGAAAAGCCTGTCATAAAAGCAACTTCGACCAGGGAGAAGTCTGTTTGCTGCAGCAGCCGTTTCGCTAACTGCCGCCGCGACTCATCGACCAGCGTTTGATAGGAGTAACCCTGATCCGCCAACCTGCGCTGCAAGGTTCGCCCACTCATACCGAGGCGTTTGGCAATATCGGAGAGGTGAGGAATGCCTTCACTCAAGGATTTGGAAACCTGGCTTCGAACCCGCCGGTCGAGCGAATTTTCGTCTTCAAACTTTGAAACTTCTGCTTCGAGATGGCTCTCAAAAAATTTTGAAATAGTGGCATCGCCAAGCTTGTTCGGGGTTCGCAAGGTTTCTCCTGAAATCAGCAACGCATCGCGATCGGATTCAAAGTGAACCGGACAATCAAAATAGGCCTCATGATCAGTTATGCGCTTTGGAGCGCTGTGCTTGAAATACACCGCTATCGGCTTGAATGCTTTTGTGGAAACTTCTATGCTGATGGAAGCGATGCTCGCAATAGTGGCTTCGTTGGAAAGTCGCATGCCGAGGTGTCTCTCGCCAGCGCGATGCAAGTGCATGAACGCGCCAGCATCTGTTTTCTCAACTTCGTAGGTCGCAACGCTCGTCAGCACACGCGCATAACGCTCCGCTCGTTCATAGGATCCTCGAAGATCGATGGCTGTTTTCCAGGCAAGCCCGAACGCACCATAGTCATCGCTACGCATGGCTGCGCCCACCCTTAAGGGCAGCGTTGTCGCATCTTTGTCGGCTGCTGCAGTCCGCTCGAGAAATCCATAATACTCGATGGCCGGGATCATGAAGGCAGGATCGACCGGGCTGTTGGGATCGATGCCGACAGAACGCAGCAAGGCATTCTTGTCGACCCCATCATCGACTCCTTCGAGCACTTTTCGGACGAACAGTGAGGTTATTTTTCCCATTCAAGAGCGCTTAATTTAAGATGGAATAGATACAACAATCTTTGCGCGGTGATCTGTCTCATTTATCCGCATCTTCAACGAAATGAGCCTCCCAGAGGCCAATGCCGGTGAATGGTGTTGCGGCTTGTTCCCCTGCGAGAAGTGGCAGAAAAGATTGCCATTCACGCAAAAAATGTCAAGCGAAAACAGGCAGATACACTTGGGGCGTACCGGGCTTGCTGCAAATGCGAGCGGCTTTGGGGGCATGTGCACATTTGCTGATGATCATTGTGGTTTGGGCTCCATTTAGGCTTTGCAGGGCAATTTGCGTGTAAAAGCTGCGTGGCGTTGTCGTGAAGGCAATCGATGGGATTGCTGGAGTAAAGCGGGTAACCGCCTGCCGCTCAGCCGCCGCCGGATACGTTCGGTTGCAGCGGCTTGTTGGGCGGCATTCATGAAAAGCGAGGGCAACTGACTGGTCGAACGCGACTACGCTTCGTTGTAGGCTTTCTCCAGTGCCGCCACGTCGAGCTTCACCATCGTCATCATGGCATCCATCACAGCCTGTACCTTTTTTGAGTTCCTGTCGGCTATGAGTTCCATGAAACGCCTCGGCACGATTTGCCAGGTGACGCCGAACTGATCGGTAATCCAGCCGCACTGCGATGGGATTGCGCCGGCGCTGACGAGCTTGTTCCAGTACGCGTCAACCTCTTCCTGGTCTTCGCAGTCGACAAAAAGCGAGAACCCTTGGGAGAATTTGAAGTACGGGCCGCCGTTGTAGCCCATGAAGGACTGACCACCGACGACGAACTCGGCAGAAGTGATTGGGCCGTCCGCGCCAGTCCGGGCAACATTCTTGATCTCAGAGTCCGGGAACGTAGAGGTGTAGAAGTCAATGGCAGCTTCGAGCTGGTCGTCAAACATGAGGAAAGGTGTCACTTTGGACATTGGTGTGTCTCCTTTATGAGGGCGATGCTCTTTTCCGCCCGACGTTGATTGTAGCCTGCGCTGAAGGCTATTCGAACGACCATTACTTTTCCCGAATCACCGTCGGGCTGTATAGCGTCAGGCTAATAATTTTGGTATACCGTAATGCATTCATTATTAACAAAGTAATAGCCCCTAATTCGGTGTTAGGCTGTTGCTATAACTCCCAATTGCTGCATCATTCCCAGCATGTCCATTTCAACCCAATGCTCGGCAATTTTCTCTTCCTTTACTCGCAGTTGATCATGACCCGTGACCGATATTTTCTTGCCCGTAGCAGCAATGCCACCAAAGTCTCCCTTGTGAGTGCCCGTTAAAGTAAATCTCCCAGCAACCATGTCTCCTTCAGCAATTTGATGGCTATACGATATGTTCAGGTCTGGAAAGGCTTCAACAAAAGCGGTCACTTTCATTCGATAGCCTTCTATTCCTGCAGGAAGCCCTTCAGGAGCACTGTGATCAACTATATTTTCTGAGATGAAATCATCAATGGCAGCCAGGTTCTTTTTGTTAAAAATTTCCATGACTGCTCTTTGTACAACAATTTTCTTCGACGACATTTTAGCATTCTCCTTTGAAATGAAACAAGCTTGGAAGAGCCTTGATTTTCTCTGCTGTATTACTCTGAGAAACTAAATCCAGTTTCCAGAAGCGGTATAACGGCTTGGCTGTGGGGCGAGCGGACCTCCACCACGGAAAGTCAACGAAGCCACAGAACTTTGAAACACCACAAAACCGGAAGCTAGCACGAGCGCAGCGAGTCCCACACCAGCCTGATGTTATAATTTTTATGATCTATCTTAATTTTTTTAAGAATCTTTTTACTTAATAATTATTGCTTGGAAAAACTTGATTATTGTAGAAAATTGGTTTTTAAAATCAGTATTAAAACCTATATCTGGATCTTTTATACTCCAAACGAAATCCTCTAATCCGCTTAGCGTATGTAACTCTTTTACGGGAGGTTCTCCTTTAAAATTTCTGAATTCGTTTCTAAATTCGGTTGTTATTCTGCTTAAATATTTTTCTATTTTATCTAATGCTTCAAGCAAATTTTTTGACTTTGGGTAGATTTCTGGGCTTGCTTTAATTTGGTGTTGAAATAATTGAAATTGAAGCTGTGAATCAATTAGATTTTCCATTTGTTTTGCGTATGAGTCAGCTAATACTAATCTTGTTTTATGGCCTCTATGGTTCCGTATATGCTCTCCTTGCTCGTCATATTTGTATATCAACGAGTTCGCTCTAATCATCCATCTAACTTTTTTCGCAGATGTAAATGAATTAATTATTTGTGAATACAATTCGCGTTGAATCTCTTTTCGAGAATCCCTTTGTTGAAGCTCGACTGATAGTTGTTTATAGAGAAAAGAGATCGCTCCACCGAGGACACCAAATAAAGAAAATTGAATAATCATCTTAAAAATTTCTGTACCAATAAATGGTTCTACCTGTTGGCGATAGAATGAAAGAAGAGCAAGTCCGAGTATTGATGTTGAAATGATAAATATTGATATAAATTTTGAATTCATGGTTTGTTTCTTTAAAAATTAACGATGACTTCAGGTGCCGCTTGCGGCGTCCTGCTGGTTTAATTTGTTAGATTTTTTTGCCTGTAGAAAAATAGCAAACGCGAATATATATTCGACAACTCCACCAACTATACCACCAGCGTAAACTGGCGCCTTAAGAATAGTAAGCGCAATAGAAGAGACAACAAGGAAGCCCGCAAACACCCAAAATAAACGGTTGCCATATATCGTATTAAAAGTTAGATACCGCCCACCAATTACTAAGAGCATTGCAGGGAAAAACAACTCCAAATTATAAAATGCAGCCCCTATTGCAATCGGTATTGAGAGCAACATCCAAAACGTGCCCTCAATAGCAAGTGGTGCCAATGGATTATCTTTTTTGTGCTTACCACTGCGCCCAATTATTTTGCAAATTAACACTGAAATAGGAAATATTAAGGTACCACCAATTATTAACGTAGCAATGCCTGCTTTTGAACTATGCAACAGTGCAGTTAAACCTGCTAACAGCCATATAGAACCGGATGAAATAATTCCAGGCACACCGAAAAAGTACGCTTTATTCATATCTTTTTGGGCTTCTTGAATCGAATTCACTTCTCGTTGTCTCCTTTGAAATCTAACTCTATTTAGACTGATCCGGTATAAATAACTAAATATGGAAAACGTTTCCGCATAAAACAGCGCCAGTTTATTTCAGCAAAATGATGTAAGTACCACTTTATCAAATTATTATCTTTCGCGACCGTACGTGTCCCCGGCTGGCTTATACTGATCCATATAATCCATCTTCAATGGGCAAACTCAGGTCTTGCGGATAATTGTGTGTCGATTGCATGCCCCATTCAAGATCGGTTGGCGAATATCCCCATTCCCCAAAAAAATGTCAAGCAAAATTGCTGTACTCTCCAAAGCCAATACCGCTCCGTTCAGGCAATTTCTTCATGCCGGGCGAAGTCGAGACAGAATATTCAGGCTCAAAAACTCATCCTTTGTCTGCGCTCAGGATGAAGCGTGTTCCTTATCTGAACGGTATTGCCTCGAAGGTCTATAGCGGGCGAGAAAATTTCATGGCAACCTTTTCGCGCTTTTCTCTGTCTTGTTCTTTAATGCAAAAACAAGGTGCTATAGGCAGATCGGGTGTGTGAACGAGGAGGTGTGCATGTTTCGGAGTTTTCTCAACATCGCGCTGCGCAATCTGCGCAACAACAAAGCGTTTTCGGTGATCAACATCGCCGGGCTGGCGGTGGGATTGGCGAGTTTTATTTTTATCGTCGCGTTTATCAAAAGCGAGCTCAGCTACGAGGATTTCCATCAAAACGCCGATCGCATTTACCGGCCGGTTGGCGTTTTCAACCGGCCGGGCATGGGGCGCGTCCACAATGGCGTCACGCCCGGTGCGCTTGGCCCGGCGCTGGCCAGCGACTTTGCCCAGATCGAAAAGACCGTGCGCTTGCGGCCGCTGTTCGATGCCTATTTCCAGGTCGGCGATAACGGCTTTTATGAGTCCGCCATCGCCATGACCGACACCTCCATTTTTGATATTTTCACCATTCCGCTTAAATACGGCGATCCGAAAACCGCCTTGAGCAACATCAATTCCCTGGTGATCGACACTGAACTGGCGGAGAAATACTTCGGCGATATCGATCCGGTTGGCCGCACCATCACCGTGTCCGCCAGCAACCGCACTGAAGCCTACACCGTGACGGCGGTGATGGAAAAATATCCGGAAAACTCCCATCTGTTCTTCCGCGCGCTCGGTTCGATAGCCGCCCTGGAGCGTGATAAGCCCGCGTTGAACGGCTTCAATACCAATATGCTCGCCACCTATGTTTTGCTGCGCGAAGGCGCGGACATCGCGGATGTACAACAGGGCATGCAGGGTTTCATCGATAAAAATGTGCCAGATCGGGAAGAGAGCAAACTCGAGCAGTGGTATTTTCAACCATTGAACGACATCCACCTGCGCTCCGGCCATTTGTTGTATCAAACCTACAACCGCAACCAGGGCGATATCCAGACAGTCTATCTGTTTTCCGCCATCGCGGTGTTGGTGCTGCTGATCGCCAGCATCAATTTCATGAATTTGTCGACTGCCCGTTCGGCGCGGCGCGCCAAGGAAGTCGGCCTGCGCAAGGTGGTCGGCTCCGCCCGCAAGCATCTGATTTATCAATTCGTCGGCGAGTCGGTGCTGATTGCGCTGCTCGGCCTGCTCGGAGCGGCGCTCCTGGTACTGGTGAGCACGCCTTTTTTCGAGCACATTTTTGATGGCACCTTTTCTACCGGGCTGCTATCTGCACCGGTTTTCTGGCTGCAAATTATCGGCATTGCCCTGCTGATCGGTTTGCTTTCCGGCACCTACCCGGCATTTTTTCTCTCTGCCTACAAGCCGTCGGAAACCTTGAAGGGCAATTTTGCCACCGGCAGCCGGGGCGTGCGTCTTCGCAAAACGCTGGTGCTGACGCAGTTTGCCATCGCCGTGGCGCTGATTATCTGTACCGGCGGCGTCGGCGATCAGATGAACTACATTCGCGGCAAAGATTTGGGTTTCAACCAGAATCAGGTAATGTATGTACCGCTGCGCAGTCCTGATGCACGCGAGCGTTTGCCGGTGCTCAAAAGTGAGCTGCTCAAAAATCCACAGATACTACGGACGGCCGCCGCAGCCGGTATTCGCGGCGCCAGCGGCTCGAACGGCATGATGACGGTAGCAGGCAGCAATGGCGAGCAGCAGTTGATGACCCGTTTCAGCGCCATCGACCATGACTTTTTGGAGCTGATGGAAATGAAGCTGGTACAGGGCCGCAATTTTCGGCCCGGCTCCGCCAGCGACTCCAACGATGCCGTGATCATCAACGAGACGGCGGCACGTGAGCTGGGCTGGCAAGACGCGGTCGGCAAGGAGTTTGTCGGGAGCGGCGAGGGCGAGACTGTGCAAGTGATCGGCGTGGTCAACGACTACCATTTTTTTTCACTGCGCAGCAAAATCGAGCCCCAGTTGATGTACATCGGACCGAATTCGTATCAGTATTTGTTGCTGAAAATCAACCCGCGCAATATGTCAGAGACGCTGAGCTTTGTCGAATCGACCTGGCGCAAACTGGTGCCCGGGCGTCCGTTCGAGCACGGTTTTCTGGATGAAAATTTTGATCGTAGTTATCGCGCCGAAGAACGCACCGGCCGGTTGTTCACCGCCTTTTCAGCCCTGGCGATATTTATCGCCTGCCTGGGCCTGTTCGGGCTCGCATCATTTACAGTTGAACAGAAAAGCAAGGAAATCGGTATTCGCAAAGTGCTGGGCGCTTCGGTGCCAGGTATTGTCGCACAACTTTCAAAAGATTTTGCCAAATGGGTTATCATCGCAAGCCTGCTGGCCTTTCCGTTTGCCTATTGGATGATGGAAAGCTGGCTGGCCAATTTTGTCTATCGCACCAGCCAGCAGCCGCTCACTTTTGCGCTGGCTACCGTCCTGGTGATCGTCATCGCCCTGCTGACCGTGTCGATGCAGGCTGTGCGGGCTGCGCTGTCGAACCCGATCGACACCCTGCGCAGTGAATGATTTGAGTAACAATGGAGATTGCGTGTGCTTAAAAGCTATTTGAAGACCGCCATCAGAAATTTGTCGAGAAATCGGATTTACAGCCTCATCAATATCGGGGGGCTTTGTGCAGGGCTGAGCGCCTGTTTGCTGATCGTGATCTACGTGAACCAGCAATTGAGCTATGACCGCTTTCATGAAAAAAGCGAATGGATTTATCGTATTCAAATGGGGCAGTATGAGCAGGGAGAACTGGTTTCTCAGCGCGCGAGGGTGTTCGGATTTCTCGGCCCGCAGGTTGTACAGACTTTCCCGGAGATCCGGGCCGCCGCGCGCCTGATCAATTTGCAAGGCATCATGGGGAATTATGTGATGAGCAACGGGGAAATCCGGTTCAACGAAGATATAGTCTATTATGCAGATCAGGCATTTTTTGATATTTTTACACACCATTTTATCGAAGGCGATGCTGATCGCGCATTGACCGAACCCCACACCATCGTCATGACAAAATCGTTTGCACGCAAATATTTCGGTGACGTGCCGACTTTGGGAAAATCGGTGGTGCTCAACGGTAGCGATGCCTACCGCGTGACCGGCATCATTGAAGATGTCCCTGAAAATTCGCATCTGCCATTCGATTTTTTGCTGTCCTTCAAGAGCATCGAGAATCAGACATTCATGTTAGGCTGGGCGGACTTTCTGACCTATGTTTTGCTCGAGCCCGGCACCTCGCCGCAAGCTGTCAGCGAAAAATTGAACCAGGCAAATATGGTCAGCGCACAACTCGGTGAAATGCAGCATGTCCAGCTTGCGCTCCAGCCTGTGCTCGACATCCATCTCTATTCCAGAGTGGAGGGCGAAGCCGCACCCAACGGCAGCGCGACCGTGACCTATGGATTGGCGCTCATCGCCTTTTTGATTTTGTTGATTGCATGGATCAATTATGTCAATTTGTCGACCGCGCGTTCGTTGGATCGGGCGCGCGAAGTGGGCATGCGTAAAGTTGTCGGGGCTCGCCCGCGCAGCCTGATCAGCCAATTCCTTCTGGAGTCGCTTGTGGTCAATTTTCTGGCAGTTGTGCTCGCCCTTATCGTGGTGATGCAAGCGCTGCCGGCCTTCAGCCGGTTGACCGGCCAAACGATGCTGCTATCATTCAATGGTGGTACTGTAGTGTGGAGTATTGCCATCGTGTCACTGCTGGCAGGCACCCTTTTCGCGAGCATGTACCCGGCATGGATTCTTGCCTCATTTCAGCCTATCACCGCCCTGAAGGCAAAAACCTTCGGCGGTCAAAAGCAGTTTCCCATACGAAAGATCCTGCTGGTTACACAATTTGCCGTTGCCGTCATTTTGATCGCTGCGACAACGGCTGTTTTCAAGCAAATGCGCTACCTGCAAAATCAAGACCTGGGCGTAGATATCGCCCAGACGTTGATTGTGCGGGCACCGAGTGTGGTCGATTCGACCTATAGCCAGCAATTCAACAGCTTTAAACAGAGCCTGTCATCTTTAGCTGCTGTACAAAGCGTGACGGCAGCGACCAACATTCCGGGTAGAGAGAGTACCTGGGGAGGCAGTGTTCGACGTGTTGGCACTGAAACAGATGCCGACATCGACGCCGACTTTACCGGAATCGACTACGATTTCATTCCTGCTTTTGGCATGAATGTGCTCGCAGGGCGGAATTTTTCGCGCGATTTCCAGGCGGATCGGTCTGCTGTTTTGCTGAACGAAGCCGCAGCTCGGCAAATGGGCTGGGAGCAGCCGGAAGCCGCCCTCGGAAAGCGCATCGTCGGGTGGCGGGATGAAACATTCGAAGTGATTGGCGTGCTGGAAAATCATCATCAGCTTTCACCACAGTATGCCCAGTCGCCGACAGTCTTTTTTCTGCGTGCGAGCGGCAATTTTTATGCGATCAAGCTCGCCAGCTCCGATTTGCCGCAGACGATCGATGCAATCGAACAGCGATATCAGCGCCATTTTGCCGGCAATCCATTTGATTATTACTTTTTGGATGAATACTTTAGCCGCCAGTTTCGTGCAGACCTCAATTTCGGCAAAATTTTGGGATTTTTCAGTGCCCTCGCGATATTGATCGCTTGTCTCGGATTATTTGCGCTCACCGCGGATATTGCACTGAAACGCATGCGTGAAATCGGCATTCGTAAAGTTCTGGGGGCAACTTTGCCGGATGTGGTCGTTCTGCTCTCCAGGGACTTCATGGCGCTGGTCGCGGGCGCCATTTTAATCGGGCTGCCTGTTGCGGCAATGATCATCCAAAAGTGGCTCGAAAATTACGCGTCGCGAATTGAAGTCGGCTGGAGTATGCTGGCGACCGCCGCCATCCTGGTGATTGCCATCGCCCTGCTAACCGTGTCAATGCAGGCTGTGCGCGCCGCGCTGTCGAACCCGATCGATACCCTGCGCAGCGAGTAGGCAATTTATCGTGCTCACTCGTCCGGCAATTTTCGACAAATTCATGCTCGCTTTAGCTGGAAAGATGCTGGTCAACATGTCATGAATCGATCATTTCATTGTGAACCGGCTCAATCAAAGCTAAAAATGTAAACATTATGCAGAAAAGAGGATTTTATGAACCTGAAGGAAATCTTGCAGAACATCATCGACAGCAAAGAAACGGTTGCACTGGCCGACAGCGAAAAAGAGTGGGAAGCGGGTGATTTGCTGGCCTCGCTCTCCGACCGCATGCTGAACCGAAAAGCGCACATGCAGGCTGGCATGTATATCGCCGAGGTGGATGAGGGTGGCTATCTCGGCCGGGTGATGTATCGCATCAAACGCAAATAGCCGCGACAATAGAGTACGATATCGCTCTTAGCCGGCCGGACTCGTGCTCCAGCCGGCTATTTTTTTGGCAAAAAATCCATGTTTTGCAGCAAATGCGTGCGTATCTTGCGGCATGGAAACAAAATCGACCAATCCCATCCTGCCCGGGACCTGGGCGGATCCGTTTGTGTTGCAACACGGCGATAGCTACTATTTGTATCCAACCAAAGATTGCCCGCATTGGCGGCATCCCACATTGTATGCATTTCAATCCAAAGATTTATTGAACTGGCGCGGCCCGACCGGGATTCTCGATTTGGCAAACATTGCGTGGGCTGACAAATTCGCCTACGCACCGACTGCGGCTTACTGGCAGGGCACATTTTATCTCTACTTCTGTGCCGATAACCAAATCGGCTTGGCCGTGTCGGATGAGCCGCTCGGCCGTTTTGCCGATATCCTGCAGCGACCACTGATCGGCCGCGACGCGTTCGGCTGCCAGAGCATCGATCCCGATCTGTTCATCGATAGCGATGGTCAGCCGTATTTGCTCTGGGGACAAGGCAAACTCTGGATCGCGCCGCTGCGGGAAGATATGCACACCTTTGCAGCGGAGCCTGTTTGCCTGAGCGATCAGCTCTATCGGCAAAAAGGCCTCGATCCGGCTGCCTATGAGCGCGACTATCGTGCCCGCGACAATGATCCGTACGCGTTTGATTTGCGCCTTTATAACGAAGGCGCGCATTTGCAAAAAATTGCAGGGCGCTATATGCTGAGCTGGTCTGTGTATGATGCGCGCGATCCACGCTACCAAATTCATTATGCGTGGAGCGAAAACGTGCTGGGCCCATATCGTATGCCCGAACACAACATTTTGCTCGCGCCGACCGAAACCATGCGCGGTACCGGCCATGCTTCGATTGCAAAAAAGGAAACGGATTATTATCTGGTTTATCACCGGCATGGCAGTGTGGTGCCGGAGCGCGACTGGCATCGCGGCATGGAGTGGAACGGGATCGATGGCACAGACCGGCAGGTCTGCTGTGATCGCATCAAATTCCGGGACGGCGAACCCGTTCAAATCATTCCGGAATAAAAAAAGGGCGTGGCTTCCTGCCACGCCCACGGGCTGTGAGGGGGGAATTTGTTTATCGTGCTTAGCGCGTCAATGTGAGTTTGCGGGTCTGGCTGAAACCGTGCATTTCAAGGCGATAGAAATAAACGCCACTGGCTACCTGCTGCCCGAAGTCGTCGCGGCCATCCCACACCACTTCATATTCGCCGGCGGACCGCACGCCCTCCGTTAGCATGCGGATCCGGCGACCGAGGAGATCGTAGACCGCAAGCCGGGCAGCACCTGCCTCCCGGAGGGCGAACCGGATCACGGTCGTTGGATTAAATGGATTGGGGTAGTTTTGCGACAAGTCAAAGACATTTGGGGTAACAAAATTTTCGCCATTTACTGCGGTTGTGGCATTTTCAAAAACCACTCGCAGGGTCAATACTTCCGCCTGTGACTGATTGGTTTGTGCGACCACCTGCACGAGCTGATTCACCTTTAAAGATTGCACCGGGATCTGGCGGTTTTGCGCATCCGAAATGACCGTGCTTTCGGTCAGTTTATGCTCAATGTTCTGCAAAATGACTGAATTGCCAGAGATGGAAGTGATGTGGCCGGTGATGGTGTGGCGATCTTCAATTTGGACCCGCACCGCGAACAGCGAGCCATCACTGAAGCGCTGACCTTTGACTTCCACCACCATGCCAAGCTGCAAATCCTGCACGGTGATCGGCTGCTGATCGTGGTTCAAAAAGACCGTTGTGCCGTCGATGGCAAACGTTTCGCTGCCAACTGTTATCGCCTCGGTGGACAAGGCGGTCAGGCCGCCGGTCAGTTCGATTTCATCACTGCTGTTATCTTCCTTTTTCACACGCAGGGCAAACAGCATGCTGTCAGCCGAAAGTTGAGCTCTCACTTCGACGAAATCGTCAACGTTCAGGCTTGCGAAGGGGATTGCCTGATTCTGGCTGTCCAAAATGACCGTCGATCCGGTAACGATAATGCGCTGCGCCAAAACTGTAAAGACATCCGACAGCGGACCGGCGCCGTTCTTGATGATGCTTTCGATTTTGCCTCGAATTTCCACTATGGCGTCGATATGATCTTCAATATGGATGCGCGATGCATGCCACTGTCCGTTTTGCATATCCGCACGTATCTCGACGATCATGCCAACCGTCAAGGCGCTGAAATCGATGCTCTGATTGCTCGCATCAGTGATTGCTGTCAAGCCGTTGGCTTGAAAAACGATGCCCGCGACAGTCAGATTGTCGTTGCCGATGGCGGTGATCACACCTTTCAGTTCGATTTCATCCTGCAGGAAATCCTCGATTTTGATCCGTGTGGCGTACAAACTGCCATCTACTTTTGCATCGGCCCGTACCTCGACACGCATGCCGACCTGCAGATCACCAAAACGGATGGCATCGTTATCATCATTTATGATGACGGTCGCGCTGTCGACCACAAATACCTGGCCGGAAATTGTGACGCGATTATCTGCAATATTTTCGATAAATCCTTTATACTCAATCTCATCGTTGTGATGATCCTCCAACTCGATGCGAGCGGCAATGTAGCGACTGCCGACCATATTCGCATAAACTTCAACCAGCAGTCCAGTGCGCAAATCGGACAATTGCAGGAAGCGATGATCGTCGTCAAAAATGATGGTCTGACTCGTAACCGCGATCGTATACTGCCCAACTGTCAGACTGGAGTCCTCAATGCTCAGAATGGTGCCTTTGATTTCCAGTTCATCGCCATGGTTATCTTCGCGCTGAATGCGTTCGGCAAGCGGTGCCTGTCCGGCGCGGGTGCGTGCTTTCACCTGGACAAGCTCCCCAACGCGCAAATCGCCGAGCTGAATTGTTTCACTTCGATAGCCGAGCAAAAGGGTATTGGCGTCCACAACGAACCGTGTGCCGCTGATGGTGATCGAGTTTTCGGTGCTGTCGATAACGACAGCCGAAATTTTGCTTACCAACTCGATTTCATCATCACCAATACTGCTGTCTTCGAGGTCGATGTGCTGTGCGATGACGTTGCCTGCCGCATCGAGGCGGCCTTCAGCTTCCACGAGCATGCCCACAGCGAAGCTCGATACGGGGATATCTCGCTTTTCGTGATCCCTAAATTGTGTTGTGCCGGCAAAAATGAATCTGATATTGTTCACAATCATGGAAACGCTATCGAGGCTGGCGATGATACCGCGCGTCTGCACTTCCTGATTGCTGACATTGCGCCGCAAAACATCGATTGTTTTTGCCCAGAATTGATCATCATCGCGCTTTTCAGCAAAAACGTTGACTTTCCAGCTATTCTGCAAGTCGCTGAATAACAAAGTCTGGCCGGATTCGCTGATTTGGGTCGTGCTATCGACAAAAATGGTGGTGCCGGAAATTCTGAAAAAATTGCTGCCGAGTGAATCGACCCTCCCATACACTTGCACCGAATCGCCGCTTCCTGGCGAATCTTGGATGATGATTTGAATGCGTGACTCAAAACGGCCGTCGTGATCATCGCGAATTTCAACACGAAACTCCCAGGATGTGTACCTGCGCCTAAGGTTGGCTAGCCCGATCTGCGCCTGATAGGTACCGTCAAAATTATTGGTCAGGATGCCTTCTATATCGTGATCATCATCCCCCATAACCGGCTTCAACCGAAAAGAATTTTCTTTGAGATCGAGATAATCAACCTGTGGAGCTGATACCTTGGCGTACAACACATCTGAAAAACTGTAAATGCCATCATGGCTTGAAAAATCGGCGGTTTTGGAGAGCTGCATGCTCTGGGCAAATCCCGTTTCCAAAAAGCCGAGCAGCAAGATGACGACAAGTCCCCCTATCCGGCTAAGGTAGGTTGTCGATTTTGCTTTCATTAAAAGATCCTCCGTGTTCTTTGAACTTTTTCATTTTCCAAACGATCCGCGTCACAAGTTGCGGCCAATTCTTATTCAACTTCGATGCCAAAACAGCTCCAATAACTCAAAAATACAAAATTGAACTCAAAACCGCTCGCTATTTCGGATCGAAAATCAATGCGATATCGGTCTGCGCATATTTTGCACAGCGATACAATCGGTGAATGCGCATGATTTGCACTTTCTGCAAACCTGATTGTTCAGAAGCCGGTTTTGCTCTACTCCGAATCTTTTTCCGGCTATAAAAAAAAGCCGTTTGCGTGGAAATGAGCGGCTAACTCTGAAAATTGTGCGCGGGAAAACGCGTTCGCTGGCAATGCATGTATCTATGGTTTAAAAATTGCACATTATTTAAGATGGTTTCAATTTTGTCGGCCAGGGTTGGCGGCAATGGCTTTTCTCCAAAATTTCTAATCCATTTGGGCTGAATGGTTACTTCATTATTTTGTTTCATTTTGCGAAAAACTGCATGTTTCAAGCAGCATCCTTCTGCGATGGCAAAACTTTGGGCACCGCTGATAGTTGTTGCGCTGGTACTCGGTGCTTGTACTGATTCGCCGTCCCACAGCAATCCGCTCGATCCAGCCTCGCCAGATTATTCCATCAATGGTCGCATGGCTGGCAGGATTATGACCTTCTATCAGCCCTATCAGCCAATCGCACAGGCAACCATCGAGCTGCAACCTAACGGCCTGGTCGCGCGCAGTGGTGCTGACGGCAGGTTTGTTTTTGCCGACCTTGCGCCGGATAGCTACTTTGTCTCTATTGTACAGGATGGTTTTTCGAGTCTGATGGATACGCTGGTCATTGCACCACGTGGCGAGGTTATTCAGGACTTCCACTTGAATGGGCTGCCATTCGTGCAAGGCAGTCGCATTATTTCAAGCAAAGTGGCGACACGCGAGGCACCCAGCCCGCTGTTTTTTCTCGACATCGCGGCCGAGTTGCAGGATCCGGATGGAGCGAATGATATTTGCCGGGTTGTCTTGAATATTCCAATGCAATCGTTTCGCGATACGTTGGCGCCGGCAATTGGAGTGGGCCAGTGGCAGCGCACCTTTATCCCGGAAGAGTTGGCTTCGCTCGATATGGGCAAACTGGTTGGTGCGCCACTGCAATTCATTGTTTATGACATTCCGGGTGCGGAGGTGATTTCCCAGCCATTCTTTCTCACCCGACTCATTTCAGAAGAAGCAGAGACCATCGAGCCGATCAACGGCAATGTTGCGTTGAGTGCCCCGACGTTTCGCTGGCAGTTACCGAATATTGCTTTTTCATATACCCAGCGCCTGGAAATCTATCGACTCGATGCGGGTTTCCCTACGCTGGTCACCGCGATCAGCAATATCCAGTCTGATGTGAAAAGCCTGCCCTATCTTGGGCGCCTATCGGCTGGCAGCTACTTTTGGACCCTGCGCATCATCGATGATTTCGGCAACAGCAGCCGTTCCAAAGAGGCCAGCTTTGTCGTGGAATAGTGCGTTTTGTGCTGAGAAACAGGAGATTTGTTAGGACATGTCCGAAGAACTCAACGAAATAGCCGATCCGTTGTATGCGCTCTCTTCGATCAGCGAGACCATCAACACCCTCTATGAAATCGACGAATTGCTCGCCAGAATATTGGCTATTGCGCTCAAAACGGTCAATGCCGAGCGTGGCTTTATTCTAATGTCTTCAGAAGATGATCCATCGCAATTGAGCGTGCGGGTCGCGCACAACATCGATTCTAAAGCCATCCCCGCGATGGCAACGTTTTCGCGCAGCGTGGTTGATGCCGCCATCGCTGCCGGGGAGACACTGATCAGCTACAATCCGATCGATGATTCGCGTTTCCAAACATCGATGAGCATTGTTGATCAAAAAATTGTAGCCGCGGCCTGCTTGCCGTTGCGTATCAAAACCCGCCGATTCGGGGCCATCTATATCGATAGCACCGAGACGCGCGGCAAATTCCGCCCGGAAATCGAACCTTTTTTGAATGCATTCGCACACCAGGCCGCCATCGCGATCGAAAATGCTCAAATGTATGACCGCCTGCGGGTAGAAAATCGACGGTTGCGCAAAGCTGTCGCGGATGCAAACGATTTTTCCGGGATCATCGGTAAAAGCAAGGCCCTGCGGCAGGTGCAGGAAACCGTGCGCAGCGTGCTCGATACCGACGCAACCGTACTGATTCTCGGCGAAAGTGGCACAGGCAAAGAACTGATCGCACGTGCGCTGCATTACAACAGCCAAAAAGCGGAGAAGCCATTCATCGCTCTTTTTTGTGGCTCTTTGCCGGAAAGTTTACTGGAAAGCGAGCTTTTTGGCCACAAGCAGGGCGCCTTTACCGGTGCACTTCACGATAAAAAAGGTCTGTTCGAAGAAGCACAGGGAGGTACCATTTTCCTCGACGAAATTGGTGATATCAGTCCGAAAATACAGGCTTTGCTGCTGCGGGTTTTGCAGGAACGTGAAATTCGGCGAATCGGCGAATCGCAAATCCGCAAAATTGATGTGCGTGTGGTAACCGCTACCAATAAAGACTTGCAGGAAGAAGTCAAAGCGGGCCGTTTTCGTGAAGACCTATACTATCGATTGAATGTCATTTCAATTCACATGCCGCCATTGCGTGAACGCGGCCACGATGTGATTTTGCTGGCGCAGCATTTCCTCGACCGGTTTGCCCAAAAAGCTAACCGGCAGTTTCTGGGCTTTTCCCAGGAAGCGTTGGACAGCATGCTGGCTTACGATTGGCCTGGAAACGTTCGTGAGCTGGAAAACACCATCGAGCGGGCCGTGCTGCTCGCAAAGCGCGATTACCTTCAGCCCGATGACCTACGGCTCGACCATGTCGATAGAGCGAACGGCACCCCGATGACCTTGCGCGATTTTGAAAGGCATTTCGTCGAAAAAATCCTGCATCAAAACGATGGCAATGTAACCGAAACTGCCAAGGTTCTGGATGTATCACGGCGCTGGCTGCACTATCGTTTAAAAGAATGGCAAATTGAATTCTGATGCGAAAAATTGCCAACAAACAGCTTTTTGCCGAGATGAAGCGCACGCAATTCGGCGCAACCTATCGCGGCATCGACCTCGACAGCCAGCAACTGGTGCTGGTCAAAACGTTCCGGCGTCACGGCAATGTCGATGAAGCAGCCGAAGCGCGATTTGAGCGTGAAGCGCAAATTTATGCCAAAATTTCACATCCGAATGTCGTGCGCCTGCTCGAATATGGCATCGAAGATGAACTAAAATATTTGGTTCTTGAGTATATTGAAGGTCTGACGCTGCGGCAACTGCTGAAAGCCAACACCTCAACTCTGCCCCTGCAAATCGCACTTGTTCTGTTTCGCGATATTCTGCAGGGCCTTGCGGCGCTGCACCACAATCAAATTGTGCATCACGATCTGAAGCCGGAAAATATTTTGATTTCACGGGAAGGAATGGTCAAAATTTGCGATTTTGATTTGGCCATTGCAGGTGAGAAAAGCCATTCCAGCGGGCTAACTGGTACCCACGGCTACCTGGCGCCGGAAGTGATTCTTGGCGAAAAGGTGAATTCGGCCGCCGATATGTTCTCAGCCGGTATCGTGCTGTACGAAATGCTGACCGGCACCCGTCCTTTCGAAGCCAACTCTTCGGGGGGCACCATGATGGCCACAGTACAGATGCCGCATCTGCCTCCGAGCAAAGTACGCGCAGATATACACCCATTTTTTGATGAGTTATCGGCAGCGCTGCTCGAAAAAAAGTCTGAATTGCGCCCTGGCAGCAACGACGTCCTTTCCGGGCTGCAGCGGCGCATTGTGCCGGCACTCTTGCAAAAAAATGCTGACGTTATCTGTGCTTATCTTGCTGCGCCGCAAAAATTTGTTCAAGATCATTTTGACCAATTTGTGCAACAGCAGCAAAGCGATAAGGTGGCGGCACACAGGACCCGGCGTCGATTGCGCGTGGCCCTTGCTGCTGTCGCCATGGCAGTAGTTAGCGCATTTTGGATCACGTCTGGGTGGCAAATTAAGCCTGAACAAACAATTCAGGCCAGCGGGAATACGAAGCAGCTTGCTCCGGCTATTGCAAAACCACTATCGCCGGACAGCATCGCAGCATTCGTCGGGGAAAATAAGCCCCTTGATTCGCCGACACTTGCGACTCAAACGCACACTGAGCCTTCAACGAACACCCCGAATTCTGAGGCAATTCAGGCGGTCGACGAAAAACGGTCTGCTGCACTGATTCGTGAGCCTGCGTCTGTTGTTTTAAAGCGAAACGTGGTCATTCAAAGTCAGCCCTGGGCGTTCATTTTTGTCGATGGCGATTCCATCGGCCCAACCCCAATGAGGCAGCCTCTGGTTTTGGAGCAAGGTTTCCATGAACTTCTGCTCAAGAAACCACTTTTCCCAAATCTCGCATTCAGTATCGACGTCAATGCAGGCATGCCGGACACGCTGCATTATAGCCTGTGGGAGCATGTCACCACCCTGGAGCTACAGGTCACTCCGTGGGCAGAAGTTGCCATCAACGGGTTGCCACAAGCGTTGCAAGATGGGGAGAGCGAGCTCATTTTGTCACCGGGGAAATACGAGATTTCGTTTGAGCACCCCATGCTTGGGCAGAGAAACGAAACATTGTTTTTGCAGCCGGGTGAGCGGCGGGTAGTATCGGTCAACATGTTCACGCAAACCAATTAAACTATGCGATTTCAGCTTATCAATTTCGTCTGCCCAGCTATTTTGTGCAGTTTATGCCTGCTGGTCGGACAGCCGCTTTCCGCCCAGTCCGGGACAGTTGAACGCAGCGATGAAATCCGGCGTGCATTGCAGCGGGCCGATTATCAGCTGGCTGTCGATCTTGCCGATAGCGCCATAGCCCACTTCGACAATTTTGCTCCAAAGCAACTGGCGGAAATTCATACCTTGCGCGCGTTGGTGGCTTCGGAAAAGGGAGATCGTTCACAAGTCGATGTGCATTTTCTGGCGGCTCTTCAGCTCAATCCAAATCAAAAATTGGATACAATTTTTTTCTCACCTGCGTTACAGCAGCATTTTGAAAGCATGCGTGCGCGCCTGCCGGCTTCAGAAGCAGCAGGGCATGTCGAGACGCGTTATGTCATGGTGTCGGATCCGAGACTGACCGCGGCATGGAAATCGCTTGTGCTGCCCGGATGGGGCCAGCGCTTCAAAGGCGAAAACGCCAGGGGCAATATCTTCACATTTGCCAGCGTCGCGCTTGCCGGGGCTGCGCTGACCAGCCATTTTTTGCGTACGTCCGCACGTGATGACTATTTCAATGCGAATGAACTGAACGTTGCTGCAGCGTACGACCGCTACAACAAATATCATCTTTTGCGCAACAACCTGGCCCTGGGATTGGGTCTGGTTTGGAGCGCCGCGATCCTCGATGCCCTCATTTTTAAGCCAAAGCCAGGAAAAATAGCGCTGAGGCTCTCTCCACGAAAAATCAGCAATGAAAAAAATTTAACAGTTTTGGTTACTTTTTCTTTTTGATTGATTAAAATTCTTTTTAATTGGATGCGGCCAATCTGAAAAGGCGCTTTGTCAAAAAGATAAAGCTGCTCCGATGTTGCCTAAATATGAGAAAACAGTACCATAGCGGACACTTTTTTCATGGCATCGTCGATTTTCACTCAAATTGCACAAAGGAGTTTATCTTTTTAGAAAACATGGCTTTGACGACAACTTCGAGAACGACTCAAACAGCGAAAAATGACTTTTAAGTAAAGTTTTAAGAGCTGGCAAGATGCTTGCATTAGGATAGGACCGTACATGGAATGTACAGTTAACAGGATTGAGGGACTAAACCGAGGTCTGAGATGTTTGAAGTTCTCCTCATTCTCTGCGGATGCTCTTTTCTGGCATTTATGTTAGAAATGCTTGGAAAATAGTATTTGCAGGATTTAGCCTGAACAAAAGGATTGTTTGGGGAAATAGCCCTTGTATCTCTAAGGAAAAGGTACAAGGGCTATTTTTATTTTGCCAGCTTCATCCGATTGCCGGGTTTGTTCGGCGTAATGTGATAAAGCGTCGGCGCTGGTTCGAGCAAGCTCTTCAAACTAATATTTTCCAAGACCTTATCAATGCTAACCTGAATAATCTGCCAGAGCGATCGCACACTGCAATCCATGGAATTGCTGCAGAAATTGAGTGCGCCAGCATGATTCTCGCAAAACTCTTCATCGTATAACCTGCCACCAAGTGCGGAGAGCACTTCGCTGAGCATGATACGGTCTGCCGGTTTGGCCAGGCTGTAGCCCCCGACATTGCCGCGAGAGCTTTTAATCAGCCCGGCGAGCCGCAGAATCCGGCATAGCTTGGCAACATTATGATTGGACAGACCTTCCAGCCGGCTGATTTCCGGAATGGAAATGCCATCAGCGCCTTCATGCTGGCCGATCTGCATCAAAATGCGCAAGCCGTATTCTTCTTGAGCTGATATCTTCATTTTTATCCGTTAAAAAGAGGAATTTTCGAGCCACAAGCTTTTGCGTGTACCACCTTTTCAAACTGCTCCGGTGGGATCGACGGGCCTTCGTTGCTGCAATGTTCTTGAAACACCTGCATCAAAATTTCGGCGATTTGCTGGGCGTTCCGGCCCTCGATTTGGTAGCGATGCAGCATAAAAATCGCTTCACCATCCTTAAACAGCGCCATTGCCGGAGAGGATGGCGGAAACTCGCTTAAGTACTGCCGCCGCAAGCGATCGACCGCCGCTTTTTCCTGTCCGGCAAAAACTGTGTAGAGCTTATCCGGAATGGTTTTGTGCTGCAGAGCCAGAGATGCACCAGGGCGTGCACTACCGGCAGCGCAGCCACAAACGGAATTGATCACGATGAAGACGGATTTGCCTGCATTGTTTTGAATGGCGGCGTCGATATCTTCCGGCTCCATCAGTTCGTCAAAACCAACAGCGACAAGTTCATCGCGCATGGGTTGAACGGAGAAGGGATCGTATGTCGGCTGAAAACTCAACGGAATATTTTGCATGATTTTTCCTCGATTTCAGGGTATGATGTCATTTGTTGTTTCAAAACGGCTGCATGGACCGAACACCGTTGAAAGTGCTGCTCCGTTTTGCTTGAACCGTATTCACTCTAAAACATATTCAATTCGAGCTTTGCTGCTTCGCTCATCATTTCCGGATTCCATGGTGGCTCCCACACCACTTCAACTTCCGCATCGCTCACACTGGTCATAGCCTTAACTCTGGTCTCGATTTCACCGGGCAGCGTCCCGGCTACCGGACAAGCCGGCGAGGTGAGTGTCATCAGGATTTTGATTTTGTTTTCAGGATGAATTTCGATGTCGTAGATGAGGCCAAGATCATAAATGTTGACGGGAATTTCCGGATCGAAGCACGTTTGCAGCACCTTCACCACTTCCATTTTCAACACGAGTTCGTCTTTGGACACTTCTGTCATGGCTTTTCCTTTAAGAATGTAATGCAGGTCGCTTACTCAGTCGATACAATGGCTTGCTCTTCTTTTGAATTCAGCGCGGCCATCACCGTGTGCCAGGAGAGCGTAGCACATTTTGCCCGCGACGGATAGTCACGCACGCCGGCAAAAACAGCGAGTTTACCCAACTCAAGCATGTCTGGCTCGACTTTTCCGGTCACAAGTCCCTTGAATTTTTCGAACAACGCTTTCACTTCTTCGACCGTTTTATTTTTGACAATCGTGGTCATCACCGAAGCCGAAGCTTTTGAAATTGCACAGCCAGAACCTTCAAAGCCAATATCAACAATCTTTCCATCCTCCACCTGCAAATAGACATTGATTTTATCGCCGCACAGGGGATTGTAGCCTTCTGCGCTGTGGCTGGCAGGATCAAGTTTATGAAAATTTTTCGGATTTTTGTTATGATCCAGGATAATTTCCTGGTAGAGGTCTCTTAAATCGGTGTCCATGTTTTATTGTCTTTCAGTTAGATAGACTGCTTAAGGTCTTTTTAGGCGTTCAGTCCGCTTCAAGTAGTCTTTAAAAGCGGTTTGCCGATTAAAACCAAGCTCTCTTTTTATGTCCTAACGGCCTGCAGCCTAAAAACCTGCTCCACTCCTCTCAAGTTTATCTGAATCCCGAGGCTATTGAAACATGCGAACAACTTTGTGCAGCGCCTCGACCAGCCTGTCAATCTCTTCTTTGGTATTGTAAAACGCAAATGAGGCCCGCGACGTCGCCGGAATGTGAAAACGATCCATCACGGGTTGCGTGCAGTGGTGGCCGGTACGAATCGCGATGCCCTCGCGATCGAGAATGGTGCCGACGTCGTGCGGATGCACACTTTCGAGCACAAACGAAACCACGCTGGCTTTGTGCTGTGCCGTGCCGACGATGCGCAAACCATCGACTTTTTGCAGCGCCTCGGTCGCACAATTCAGCAAATCGTTTTCATATGCTTCAATTTGGGGATAACCGATCTGACCGACGTAGTCGAGAGCTTTTGCCATGGCGATACCGCCGGAAATATGTGGTGTACCGGCTTCGAATTTATAAGGCAGATCATTGTATATCGTCTTTTCCAGCGTGACGGACTTGATCATATCGCCGCCACCCTGGTACGGTGGCATGGCGTCGAGCCATTTTTCCTTGCCGTATAAAGCACCGATACCGGTTGGCCCGAAAACTTTGTGCCCGGAAAAAGCATAGAAGTCGACATCGAGCGCCTGCACGTCAATTGGGGTGTGTGGCGCTGCCTGTGCACCATCCACTACCACTACCGCGCCGACCTGATGCGCCATTTGAATGATTTTTTCTATCGGATTGATGGTTCCGAGCGAATTGGAAATGTGGCCAAATGCGACCAGTTTGGTTTTAGCGCTCAACAAACTCGCATATTCGTCCATCATCAATTCGCCGTGGTCATCAATCGGCACAACACGCAGCTGCGCACCTTTTTCTTCACACAGGATTTGCCAAGGGACAATATTTGAGTGATGATCCATGGTGGTGATGATGACTTCATCACCTTGTTGAATAAATCGGCGTCCATACGAGTGCGCCACCAGATTGATACCTTCGGTTGCGCCGCGCGTGAAAATGATTTCTTCAGTCGATGCAGCATTTAAAAAGGAACGTACGCATTCACGCGCCTGCTCATAAGCCTGGGTTGCGACTTCGCTCAGATAGTAGACACCGCGATGAATATTGGCATTTTGAGCTTGATAATAGTGCGAAATCGCATCGATCACAACTTTTGGCTTTTGCGAGGTCGCAGCATTATCGAGATAGGCGAGTGGCTTTCCATGGATGCGTTGATGCAGAATCGGAAAATCGGCGCGGATGCGCTCCACGTCAAAAAGCTTATGATTTTTTCCGATCGCAATCGTCCGGTCATCCATTTCAATCGTTTCAGCCATAAGACCTACTTTCTTTTCTTAATCATCAAAATGCCAAAAGAATAGGTGCACGTTCACTTGAGAGGGGATGTCCAAAAGGCATCGGCATGCCCTGCCTCGCTTTTTGCCATCATTCAAAAATCTAATGTTTTGGGACAAGGCTTGCGCTCCGCACTATCTTTTTGCTCGAAATATCGCGACACCACTTTCAGTCGTTGAAATGCTCGAAAACAAGCGATTCGAGCATATCTCTGACTTCAGCAACTTCGATGCGTTCGAAGATATCGCTGGCAAAGGCATGCCGCAAAATCGAATTGGCCTTTTCTTCACCGATGCCGCGCGAGCGCAGGTAAAACTGCGCATCTTCGTCGAGCTGGCCAACTGTCGCGCCGTGGCTGCATTTGACATCGTCTGCAAAGATTTCGAGCTGTGGCTTGGCGTACATTACCGCATCGTCAGTCAGCAGCAGGCATTTGCTTTCCTGAAATGCATTGGTTTTCTGCGCATCCTGACGAACAAGCACCTTGCCGTTAAAAACACCTTTTGAACTATCGTCGAGAATGCCTTTGTACAGCTCGTTGCTTTCACAATTTGGCACCGCGTGATCGATAAATGTGTGATTGTCGATCAACTGCGAGCCGGTGGTACGAAAGAAGCCATACAGATGGGACTCGGCGTTCTCGCCGTTGAGCACGACATTTAAATTGTTGCGAACAATGGCGCCACCGAGATCAATATTGACGGATGAAAAGCAGCTCTTTTCCGCCTGATGCACGGTACTGGCAGCGATGTGATAGGCTGATTTGCTTTCGAGCTGCATTTTGATGTGTTCGACTGTTGCACCCTGCTCCAAAACCACTTCGGTGACCGCATTGGTCAAATGGGCACTCTCTTCCAGCGTGTGATAGCTTTCAATCAAGTGCACCTGGCTGTTTTTTCCGACTACCATCAAGGTGCGTGGGCTCGCGATCGCCGCTGCAGCATCTTCAGCTACGACTATGTGGCAAAGGTGGATCGGATGCGGCATTGAGATGTCGTCCGGAATGTGGATAAACGTACCATCCAAAGTGAATGCCGTGTTGAGGGCGACAAATGGCTCGGAGTTAAAATCGGCATAGCGGCTCAGATGCTCCTGTACTGCTTTCTCGCCACGTGCAATGGCATCCGAAAGGCTTCCTACTTTAACCGTGCTGTCATCGATAGCAAGCGTCGACAGCTCTTTAGAAAAGCGCCCATTGACCAAAACGATCATTTTATCGCGCAGGCCTTCAAAGCCGAACGCATCGATCGCATTTTTTGCAACAACCGGCTCCTGATTGGCCAGCGCAAATTGATTTTTAAAAATGGGCAACACATTGGTGTACTTCCACTCTTCATCGCGTGTTGTTGGCAGACCGAGTTTGGCAAATTGCGCAACCGCAGCCTTGCGAACGCCGTGAAAGGGCAGCCTGGCACTGCCATTCAAGCCGTTTTCCAGTAACTGAAAACTCGACTTGGTCCAATCTATAAATTCATGATCTAAAATTGCTCTTTGCGGCATAATTTTATTTCCCGGTTTCATTTACTATAGACATGATGAACAAGATAAGCAGGATACTTTCATCTTATTCATCATGTAAATCGTGTCCAAAATATGTTAAAACTGACATCGAGTATTGCGTCTCTGCATTTATGAAGCAGGCCACTTAAGCGGCAACGTTGTTGGCTTCCTTCACCCAATCGTAGCCATGCTCTTCAAGTTTCAGCGCCAATTCCTTGCCACCCGACTCAACGATGCGGCCATTGACCAGCACATGCACGAAATCCGGTACAATGTAGTTGAGCAAGCGCTGATAATGCGTGATCACCAATGTCGCACTGTTCGGGTTTTTTAATTTGTTGACACCATTGGAGACGATGCGGAGCGCATCGATATCGAGACCGGAATCGGTTTCGTCCATAATGGTGAGTTTGGGTTCGAGCACTGCCATCTGGAAAATTTCATTGCGCTTTTTTTCACCACCGGAGAAGCCCTCGTTGACAGAGCGATTGAGGAGTTTTTGATCGAGTTCAACCAGCTTCATGCGTTCTTTCACCAGGGCCAAAAATTCAACGGCATCGAGCTTTTCTTCGCCTCGGGCTTCACGAATTTCATTTAAAGCGGTTTTCAAAAAGTGGGCATTGGTCACGCCGGGAATTTCGACCGGGTACTGGAAAGCCATGAACACACCAGCTCGTGCACGATCTTCCGGCGACATATCCAGCAAATCATCGCCATTATACAACACTTCACCACCGTCGATTTCATATTCTTCGCGGCCTGCAAGTACATTCGCCAAAGTACTTTTTCCTGAGCCATTTGGCCCCATAATGGCATGCACTTCACCTGCATTTACCTTCAGGTCGATACCGCGCAAAATTTTATTGCCTTCAATTGAAGCTTCCAGATTCTTGATTTCTAACATTTTTATCTCTAATCCTTTGTTCTTATTATCGATAAATTTTTGAATTCCATTCATTGAAAAAGACAAAGTTCACTATCCCACGCTGCCTTCAAGGCTGATTGCGAGCAGTTTCTGTGCTTCTACCGCAAATTCCATCGGCAGTTCTTTGAAAACTTCCTTGCAATAGCCATTGACGATGATGCCGATGGCGTCCTCAGTCGAAATGCCGCGCTGATTGCAGTAAAAAATTTGATCTTCGCCAACTTTGGAAGTTGTTGCTTCGTGTTCAATTTTAGCGCTTTTGTTGTGCACTTCCAAATAAGGAAAAGTGTGTGCACCACAACGGTCGCCGATCAGCAGGGAGTCGCATTGTGAAAAATTGCGTGCATTTTCTGCATTCTTGCCGACCCGCACCAGCCCGCGATAAGAGTTCTGGCTTTTACCAGCAGAGATACCCTTGGAAATGATGGTGCTGCGGGTGTTTTTGCCAAGGTGAATCATTTTAGTGCCGGTATCGGCTTGCTGGAAATTATTGGTTAACGCTACCGAGTAAAACTCGCCGACGGTGTTATCCCCTTTCAAAATGACACTGGGATATTTCCAGGTCACTGCCGAACCGGTTTCGACCTGCGTCCAGGAAATTTTGGCATTGTCGTCTAGGCAAATGCCGCGCTTGGTGACAAAATTGTAGATGCCACCTTTGCCTTCCGCATCGCCCGGATACCAGTTTTGCACCGTCGAGTATTTCACTTCTGCGCCTTTGTGCGCAACAATTTCCACAACGGCTGCGTGCAACTGGTTTTCATCACGCATCGGCGCGGTGCAGCCTTCGAGGTAGCTGACATATGCGCCTTCCTCAGCGACAATCAAGGTACGCTCGAATTGGCCGGTATTGGCGGCGTTAATACGGAAGTAGGTCGACAGTTCCATCGGGCAGCGCACGCCTTTGGGAATGTAACAAAATGAACCATCGCTGAAGACAGCAGAGTTCAGGGCGGCATAGAAATTATCGGTGTATGGCACGACCGAACCGATATATTTTTTCACCAGTTCCGGGTGATTTTGTACTGCTTCAGAAAACGAGCAAAAAATAATGCCATGCTTGGCCAGTTCGGCTTTAAATGTAGTTGCAACCGAAACGCTATCCATCACCGCATCGACGGCGACGCCGGTCAAACGTTTTTGCTCGGTAATCGAAATGCCAAGTTTGTCGAAGGTTTCGCGCAGTTTCGGATCGACTTCGTCAAGGCTCTTGAGCTGCTTTTGTTTTTTCGGCGCAGCATAGTAGTAGGCATTCTGGTAATCGATATTGTTGTACTGCACGTTTGGCCAGCGCGGCTCTTCCATCTTTTGCCAATGCCGGAACGCCTTCAAGCGCCATTCGAGCATAAAAGCAGGCTCATTTTTCTTTTGCGAAATAAAGTGAATGATCTCTTCATTCAGACCTTTAGGAGCCGTCTCCATTTCGATATCTGTGGTCCAGCCCCATTTGTATTCACTTTTGGTAATGCGCTCTATCGTTTCCTGCTGCTCCTGCGAGCCAAATTTATCATCATAATCGCTTTTGGGGAGTTCTTTCATCGCAGCATCGCTCATCAGATATACCTTTTGGTTAAAATAGTTTAAATTTCCTCAACAACGGCGCTGAAGATAATGCATTTGTACAAAAAAGTCAAGATTGGAAATACAAAAAAAAGTAAAGCTGATGCGGCTTCAATTGACATTTTTTGTTTTCTTGCTATATTACAGCTTCTTCAATCGGTTAATTGGAAGAGACGAAAGTATGCGCAAAATGCGCAAATTTTACCGTAATGTCGGTAAATAGTATTGTGAATTCGCACTTTTGGTTTGAACATGGTGGAGAGCTCTTTGGACGAAGATAAGGATCAAGCACTTCTTTTCGTTTATGGAACGTTGCTGCGAGGCTTTGAGAATGCGCCATTTCTCGGTTCGCCAGACAAAGCCGTTTTCTTTCTTGCAGGCAAAATTCCCTGTGCCTTATACGATCTCGGACCATTCCCGGCCATTCTCAAGCCGGCAGAGGGTAAACCCGGAGAACATTGCACCCATGGCGAAATTTATCAGGTAAACGATCCGCTGGTTTTATTTGAAACGCTGGACCTGATTGAAGGGTACAACCACCAGCACCCGCAACGGAGTTTATATATTCGGGAAAAAATCACTGCGGACACCCGGGAAGGCCCCAAGGAAGTCTGGGCGTATTTTTACAATCAGCCGCTCGAAAATGCTGTGTTGATCGAATCCGGAAATTATCGCGACTATATCGCCGGCAAAATTTGAAATGCCTGTCCGAGCATCCCGGTTGATTTTCAATACGTCTTGCACCCAAATCCTTTAAAGGACAGTCTTTTTAGATAAAATGACAGCTAATTGCCTGGAGGGCACATGAATTTTCGCAAAATCCTGCTCTTTACATTTTTTGGACTCTTTTCCGCATCAAATGCATTCGCGCAATTCACCTTTGATAAAATCAAAGACACGTTCGCTTACGAGCAGCCAAAACCGCTGACCTATTACAGCAACAGCCGCTTTAATCGTGTTGAAGCCCTGTTTTTGAACTTCGGTCTCAATTTCAAGCCAGTCAAGGCACAGGGATTGAGACTGTGGGGCGATGTCGGCTACAGCTTCCATAACCAGGACAGTGAACGCTGGAAATGGAATGCCGGCCTGCAAAAAGATTTTTTTGTACCGAACCGCCTCTCGATCGGCGTACGCGCTTTTGACGAAATCTACACTCAGGATAGCTGGATCATCAGCGAAATCGAGAACAGTGTACACGCCATTTTTGCCCACAATGACTACCGCGATTATGTTGCACGTAAGGGTTTCGGCGGCTTTATCGACTACAAGCTGATGCAGATTCACAACCTGCGGATGGAAATTGCGAGCTATGACTACGATGTGCTGAATGTGGCGCCCAATACCGAGTGGAGCCTGTTTGCGCGCGGTAGTGACTACGCTCCAAATCCGCACGGATTCCCGGCAATTGGCTTTGCAGGCGGCAGGGAGACCTCGGTCAAGCTGATGGCAGCGTTCGATTTTCGCGACAATCCCATTTTCCCGATCATCGGCTGGTATTTTGAAGGCATCTTTGAGAAGACTTTCGATGATTTCGAAACCAACGGCCTGTTTTTGACCGCCAAGCGCTACCAGCCCACTTTTGGCAACCAAAAGATCAAAGCAAAACTGCATTTTGGCACCCGCTCCGGCAGCTGGGCCGCCCAGCATTTAATGGGCGTTGGTGGTATCGGCAGCCTGCGCGGCTACGAGAACAAAGAGTTTATCGGTAATCGCGCACTATTTGGTACGGTACAGTATGGTTTCGGCGGTGATATCTTGCAAAAAATCCCGCTGCACAAAATTCCATTTTGGGAGACTTTGTCTCTGGGATTGTTTTATGACTTTGGCTACGCCTGGGTTGGTGATCCCCAAAATGCTGATGCGGGATTGTTCGATTTTGGCGAGTTCGGCCTAAGTGATTTGCGTCAAAACCTCGGCTTTTCGGTCATTTTCACGGAAGGTCTGCTGCGTCTCGATGTTGCCAAACGCCTCGACCGCAGCGGCGATGCCTGGCAAGTCTTCTTCCGCATTTTGGAAAAATTTTAATAGATTTTGCGCTGCCGGTTTGGCTACTGGCAGCGCGCTTTTAATTGAATGGCGCATACGCACAGGGACGTGCGAGCCACTGTTCACTTCACCATGCAAACAGCCGTCCTTCGCACGCTTCATTCACACCTATACCAGCGAATCTTAGCCGATCAATCGGAAAGTACAACTTTGAGCAGAGCTCAATCGAATTTAGCATAAAAAAAACAGGATGTGACTTATCATGCTTAACAAAAGCCGTCGACCAACTCGGCTCATTCTTTCATCTCTTTTCTTTGCTGTGCTATTGTGCGGGCGGGTTATTTTTGCTCAGGAACAGGTAGCAGCCGAATTTGTACAGACTTTTCACATTGTCGATATTAAGGTAGAAGGCAATAAGAAAACCAAGCCTGTAGTGATTTTGCGTGAAATGAAAACCCAGTCAGGCGACACAGTCACACTGCAACAACTCGAGCTGGATCAAAAGCGCATTGCCAGTCTCGGCTTGTTTTCGCGGGTAGAAATGCGCGCTGAGCCGGAGGGCGACGGCATCGCGCTGATTATCGTCGTCGCCGAGCAGTGGTATGTTTTCCCGCTGCCAGTGCTTTATTTTAATGATCGCGAGTTCAAGCTTAAAAAGCTGACCTACGGCGCGGCGGTTGCGCACACCAATTTTCGTGGCCGCGCGGAATTTGTGCAAATTGCCGGTCTGCTCGGCTTTAATCCCAGTTTCTCGGTCGATTACTCAAATCCCTGGATATTCGGCGATGCGCGCCTGTTCATGCGTATGAATTTTTTCGTTTCGCGCTTTCGCAACAAATCTTCTGAAATCCGCGACACCAAAGTCGATGAAAATCGCATCGGCGGCGGCCTGACTTTTGGCAAACGGTTGACGCTCAACACATCGCTGAGCGCCAGTGTGAGCTATCGGCAATTGAAAATCTCGCCTGTGGACACCACCCTCACGCTCGATCCGTCCGGCCGTGACCGGCTTCCGCAAGCCGCTCTCACTCTGACCCGCGATTATCGCGACCTGGTATTTTATCCGACCCGCGGTTCCTATTTCCGCCTGATGCTGCAAAGGACCGGCATGCCCGGCGCTGAATACATCGATTATGGCCGTGCAACCGTTGACATGCGCAAATATTTACCGCTGGGCCAACAATCGACGCTGGGCTTTGCTTTTGAGGCCAATATGAGCACGGGAACATTGCCAAGCTATGATCGGGTGTTTTTCGGCTTCAGCGAGCGCTTGCGCGGCTATTTCAACGACCGGGTGGAGGGCGAACACAGCATGAAGGCCAGCGCTGAAGTGCGTTTCCCGTTAGTGCCGGTGACCTACCATCACATGGACAGCCAAACGCTTGGAGCGTACGGACAAAACCTGAAATTTGGCATCTCCGGTAGCATCTTTTTCGATGCTGGCACCATTTGGCTGCAGAACCGCCAACGCAATGATCTTGCGACCTTTACAACCGGGGTTTTCGGACCGCAGGTCGAGCCGAAAAAATGGGCGTTTGGGTATGGCATTGGCCTGAATTTTCATTTGCCGTACGTGCATATCGCCCGCCTGGAGTTCGCCGCCAACGATCTCGGCCAAACAGAATTGATCTTCGATACGGGTATTGCTTTTTAGCTCTGATTAACCTACCGTGTCAAAGCCATCTTGCAAATTTGACTGAAGCCGCCGGCTTCGAGACGATAGAAATAAACGCCGCTACTGCCCAAATGTGAAGCGCTGACAGAAATACTATATGTACCCGGTGCACGCAATGCATCCACCAAAATCGCGACTTCCTTGCCGAGGATGTTGTAAATTTTTAAGCGAACATGCTGCGGTTTTTTAAGCGTGTAGCGAATGGTGGTAGCCGGATTGAATGGATTGGGAAAATTCTGCGACAGCACAAAATCGCTCGGCTGAAAATCGTCATCTGCTATCAATTCCAGCCCGCTGCTCACCAGCTTGCGCTCGTACACGCCGTTGCCGTGTGTGGCCACCCGCAGCGCACGATTCGCCGGTGATATCGACAAATCCATCGCGATGATTGCTTCCGGCAAACCATCGGTAAAAACCTGCCAGGTGGCTCCGCCATCTTCTGAAAAATAGACTCCCAGATCATTGCCGAAGTAAATGTGCTGGTTGTAAAACGGATCGACGGCGACCGCCCATGCCGGCACATCTGGCAGACCTGCACCCATATCGGTCCAATTGCCACCGCCATTTTCCGACTTAAATATATGAGCGCTGTCGAACCCGCCGAAGGTCACATATACAATCCGGTCATTGTTTGGATCGACTGCGATATCTGTGGGATAGCGATCGGGCAAGTTGCCAGTGATATTTAACCAGCTGTTGCCACCATTGTCAGTGCGGAACAAGCGCGCCCTGCTGCTGATCGGCGTCGTGCCTGCATAAACCACATCAGTGCTTTGCCGGGAGATCGCCAGGCTCAGGACCGGATTGCCATCGAGCGGCTGCTTGTTGTTGGTTTCCTGCCAGTTCAGGCCACCATTCGATGATTTGTGAACGAACGCGCTGCCAGCATACATGGTGAGATTGTCGACCGGGCTGAGCACGTACGGCGCAATGAAATTGATGGTGCGCCGGTTTGGTGGCGCGACAATCTGCGCATTCGCACCATCCACATTGCCGCCATCCGCGTAACGCAGCATATAAAGTCCCTGATACGACAGGTAAATAATATCATTGTTTTGCTGATTGATCGCACACCACGAACCATCAGCCGTTATGCCAAGGCGTTGCCATTGCGGGCTGCCACGATAGCCAGCGCTCATGTTATCCTGCATACCGCCGATATAAAAATTGGAGTCAGAGCTGGCGCTGGCAGTGCCGTTATAAAATTGGGTGGTTTGCAGACCGCCATTGCAATTTTCGATGGTTTTGCCGCCATCGGTCGTACGAAACACGCCGCCGTCGTTGGCAAAATAGATGATATCGGGATCGGTCGGGTGATAAACGATATCGTGGTAATCAGCCCATAAGGTCAAATCCGGATATACATACGACTCAATTTCCGTGGCGGGCTGCACCAGTCCCAGATTCTCTGCATATTGCAAATTTGCTCCACCATCGGTCGAAATCAATGGGCTGAACGGCTGCCCGGCCGTCCAGATTTCGTTCGGATCGGTCGGGCTAATCGCGACATCGTGTGAGTACCAGCCTTGAATCGAAGAGTAGTCTAAAGTTGACACCACCTGCCAGGTTTCGCCGCTGTCAGTTGTTTTGCAGAGCCAGGTTGCGGTTTCAGAATAGCCGTTGCTGTTGCCGATGCTCGCCATCACAATATCGGGACTGGAAGCGGCCATCGCGAGCTGGGCTTTACCGAGAAACTGTTGCGGCCCGTTCGCACCCAAATCCATTTTCCGCCAATTTATGCCACCGTCGAAACTGCGGTAAATTCCATGTCCAATGCTCCCCATATTGCCACAAGCAGCAAAAACGGTGTCCGGGTGCTGCGGGTTGATGACCAGATCATTGGCGACCGGCACAGCCAGAGAGCGTTGCCAGGTAGCGCCGGCATCGCTCGATTTGTAGACGCCTTCTGTGGTAGCCGCCCACACAACGTTTGAGCGCTTTGGATCGATAGCGATTTTTTGCACGCCGCGGTGCTGACTATAGAGCCAGTCCAGACTTTTTTGCCAGCTTTGGCCGGCATCGGTGCTTTTTAAAATGCCGATGCCGTAGCTGCCTCGGGTTGTGCGAATCGCGACCCCCGGAAAAGTTTGTGCGCTGCCGTAGACCTCACCCGTTCCGATGTAGAGCGTGCCGGAATCGTCCGGCGCGATGGCAATAGTAGCCACGCCAAGCACCGGGAAGCCGGTTTCGAGCTTGTGCCAGGCTTTCGCACCAACCCCGGCGTTATAACTGCGCCACAGCCCGCCGCTGGCCGAACCGGCATAAATCGTGTTGGGATTTTGCGGATTCAAAGCCAGCACCAATGTACGGCCAGCGATATTTGTCGGGCCGATTGTGCGCCAGGGAGGCACATCCGGTTGGTGGGCTGATTTTCGCAACAGATCAGCGCGCTTTGCTGCGAATGCTGGCGCCAAACCTGCCGAGGGCAGCTCGGTTTCCGGGTAAGTGCGCGCATTGTTGATAAGCTCGAGCGCCTCGCGAATTTCGGAACGTGCTTCATTGGGCTCACCCTGCACTTTGCCCAGGAAATGCAAAATGGCTGCAACACTAATGAACAGAAAGCTGGCGGCCAGAGTTAAACTGGCGAATTGTTTTTTGTTCATGCCGGCCTCATTTTTCGGCTAAAATGAATAGAAAACGCGTAGCGAAATTGTGCACAAAGCGCATCCAGGTTCGGGTGCGAGACTGCAATGGTTGCAAAATCTGACTTATGTGTTTGACAGTAGTGCTTCACCACCTCAAAGCTAAAACAGCAGGTCTAAATTTTTGGCGATGTTTGAGAAACCGAGTTTGCATACTGAATGTTCCAAAAACAAAAAATGTGCACATCCGGTGTGGACACCGAACATGCACATTTTGTTGAATCGATTTTAGTGGAATACGTGCTGCGGATTTAGTTGGTGCCGCCGTTTTTAGTCCACTTGTCCAGCCAGTCAATGACCGTTTCATGCCACAGGATGCTGTTGTGCGGTTGCAGCACCCAGTGGTTTTCGTCCGGGAAATAGAGAAACTTGCTGGGAATACCGCGCCGCTGCAGCGCTGTAAATGTCGAAATGCCTTGCGTTTCGACCACACGGTAGTCGAGTGCGCCATGAATCACCAGCATCGGCGTCTTCCAGTTTTTGACATAATTGACTGGATTGTGTTTTTCGAAATTTTCGGGATTGTCCCACGGATTTCCCCTGTGATCCCATTCCGGGAACCACAGCTCCTCGGTGGCGAAATAAGCTGCACGTTCATCGAGATTGCCATCGTGATTGACGAGCGCACGGAAACGATCTGGCCAATTGCCGGCGATCCAGTTGATCATATAACCGCCAAATGAGGCGCCGAGGGCAGAAACGCGCTCGCCGTCCATCCAGTCATAGCGCGCCAGTGCGGCAGCCAGCCCTTTCTGCAAATCTTCGAGCGGCTTGCCACCCCAGTCGCCACCAATGGCGTCGGTGAAAGCCTGGCCGTAGCCGACTGAACCGTGGAAATCGACCATCACAGCGGCGTAGCCGGCTCCGGTGTAGGCCTGAGGGTTCCAGCGATAGTGAAAATGGTTGCCGAAGGAGCCCTGCGGCCCACCATGAATCAAAAACGCCACAGGATACTTTTTATTCGGGTCGAAATCGACCGGCTTCACGACATAACAATAAACGGTTTCGTCGTTCCAGCCTTTAAAAGTAAATTGTTCGGCATCGCCCATACGTGCCCTGGCAACTTTTTCAGCGTTGATGTCGGTGATTTGGCGTACATCCTTGCCGTCCGGCTTGACAGTATAGAGCTCTACCGGGGATTTGAGATGATCCATGCCAAACAACAGGCGATTGCCAGCAGTGGTCAACGCACCGACATAGCCTTTTTCCACGACCGTTTTCACGCTACCGTTTTGCGCATTGATGGCAAAAAGCGAGCTTTGCCCTATATTCGAGGCGGTGGTGTAAATGGTTTTGCTATCATTTGACCACACGATGCCACCCGGCGAGCGATCCCAGTTTTCAGTGAGCGCACGCGTCTCGCCATCTGGCCAGGAACGCAGCATGATGCGGAAACGATCCGACTCGTAACCGGGACGCGCCATGGCAAGGTAGGCCAATGTTTTGCCGTCCGGTGAAAAGGATGGAGCGGTGTCCCAGGCTTTGTTGGCTTCAGTTAAGTTTTTGGGATCGGCAGAACCGTCGATCGGTACGTGATAGAGATCGAAGTTTGTAGACCACGGCTCTTCGCGGCCAGCCACACGTGCGGTGAAAACAAGCGATTTGCTATCCGGCGCAAACGCGACTTCCTCGATACCGCCAAACGGCTTGGACGGAGTGTCTGCATCCCAACCCGGCATCAGGTCGACCGGCTTGTCACCATCGACAGCCATCGTGAACAGATGTGAACGCCGGCCATCTTTCCAGGTATCCCAGTGCCGAATGAACACCCTGTCATAAATTCTGCCGCTCGCTTTTCGATCCTTTTCAGCTTGCAGTCGCTCTTCGGTGCATTCGAGGCTTTCGCACTCCGGGTAAACTTCCATAGTGATCGCAAACGTTTTGCCATCCGGAGACAAAAGATAATTACCGACACCGAGCGCGAGGTCCGTGACCTGTTGCGCCTCGCCGCCCCCCACAGGAATACGCCAGATTTGCGCACCGCCGGAACGGGTAGAGAGAAAATAGATCGATTGGCCGTCGGGTGCCCAGCTCGGGCTGAAATCTGAGGCCGGATGCGAAGTGAGTTGCCGCAAGCCGTGGCCATCGATACTGATCAGCCACAGGTCAGTGCGGCCACGGTTGGCCTCGAGATCGGTGCTGCGCAGCGTGAAAACCACCCACTCGCCATCTGGGGAAACGTGCGGATCGCCGATGCGATCCATCGCCAGCATATCATGCACGGAAAAAGGGTGACTTGCCGTCGCAGGCTGACTGTACGCGCTGCCGAACAGGCCCAAAACCAGCATCAGAAGCACTACAATTTTAAAGCGCATGATGCCTTCCTCCTATGTTTAAGTTTGTGAATTTGGAAAAAACAGTTGCAGGAAATCAGACATTTCACTCATCAAGTTGCTGCGCTGTATTTGCCTGCGCTTCCCCACAATCGGTATCATTTGCGTTCTGCATTTCACGTGGCAATTCTCATCAGGCGCCAATACCCGGCCAGCTTTTTATCGGATCGGTCGAGCGCACCAGGTGCATACCGGATTCCGCAAATTTGTGAAAAGCCGCATTCGCTGCGTCGGTGTAGTCGATGACATCAGGAATCACCACCGGTGAAGTACAATCGACCAGCAGATAGACCTTTTCCAACAGTTTTTCATCGTGTGCCTTCAATTCTTTGGACAGATCATCGATTGTCCAGGCAACGCAATGGCTTTTCGCCTGTCCGGCAATCACCACTGCATCAAAGTTTTTGAGCTTTTCAATGAGTTGTCGGTTTTTGTGGGCAATGGTTTTGCCGTTGGCATCGGTGCGGATTTCCGGACTCAAAACAGAGTAATTTTCAGTCAAAGGATGATTGCCCTTGACCTGAAAGTTGGGCTGGCTGCTGCGCGCGATGCTGTGAAAAAAAATGGCTTCCTCCACCGAGGAAACCAGCGCGTGCCCCAGGCCACCGAGCATGGCGTGATACGGCCATATGGTCAGCTCGTAACGGCTGCCCGCTTGTAGCTTCTCGACGTAGTGTTCGAGATGGCGCTGGCCCTGCTCAGCATCGACACCGATTTGCCCGCTCAATGCCGGATTGAATTTCCATTTCCCTTGTAAAATATCTTCACGAGAGATCAATGTGAAAGGCTCCGGATGCTCGCCATCATCGTTGATCAAAAAGATGGCATGAAAAATCTGAATAGCCTGATGTGTGTCCATCGTCGGGCATATTTCGGTGATACTTGTCACGTTTCGGTAGATGAATTCGCACAAGCGATGATTATCATCGAGGGCAGCGGTGCCGGTGCGGCCAGCAACAAATAATTCGTAGCCCGGAATACAAAAGGTGTTTTGTACATCGACGGCGATCAGGCAAATTGTGAACCGATCTTTGCTCGCCGGTTCGATTTGATGCTCCGTCGCGAAAGCTTCCGCCTCGGCTGCGCGGGTGTAATAATCCACTTTCCAGACTTCGCCGATTTTCGCTGGATCAAAATGAGCAGGCAGAGGAAGCTCGTGGCCTTCAAACATGATTTCTCCTATGGATTTGGGGAAAATTTGCTGGAAATGTATGCATTGAGATGGGAAAATGTCTGGCATTTACTTCTTATTCAAAGAGCACTCTTGGGTGCAGCAGCATGCGTTGATGGAAAAGACAGAAGCCAAATGCCAGACACTCGCAGATTAATGGGCGGCGATGAGTCGGAGGTGTTCACGATAGATACAGTGATCCTGAACGACTTTAATACCGGCGTTGGCCAATTCGTGTGCAGCTTTCATGTTTGCGATACCGCTTTGCATCCAAAAGACGCCTGGCTTGTCTGTCATTTCCAATACTTCTTTGGCGTGATCTGGAACATATTTGGGCGCCCGGAAGACCAGCACAGCATCGACATGCTCTTGCACCTCGTCGAGGCTCTTGCGGCAGTTGGTTCCAAAAACATGCTCATAATTCGGATTCACAGGGATAATTTCGTAGCCATTCTCTCGCATGTAATTTGGCACACTGTAAGCTGCCTCTCCATTATGTCCTTCATCCTTGATCCCGACGACGGCAATTCTTTTGGACGCCCGCAATATTTCCCGGATGTCGTTGTCCTCCTCAATGAGATTTTCATGCCAGCTCATCGCATACCTCCTTTGGGGATGTGGGGTGGAAATAAAAAAAGCCTATAAGCGCGGATTTCCGCATTTCGCTTACAGGCTGATGAATTGTTTGAAATCGAGAAATAAATTTTGTGTTTATTGGCATTGAAGCACGGATCCTTTTCAATTTAAAGTGTTTTTGAAAGACAATCCGATTACGAAATGCAGAAAACGGTTTCAGGCGGCGATGGACCTGGAGCTCATCTCCGCAAGAATATTCTGCAAAATCAAGGCGCAGTTGTGTTGCGCGTCACCATTTCCGTAAAGCAGGGTCACAGTGCCATTTTGGCTTTTTTCGAACAGCCGTTTCAAGGCATTCTGTTTGTCGTTTTGCTTCAGCTCTTCATGGTAGCGGTCTACAAATTGATCCCAATTTTGAGGATCGAAATGGAAACGCCATAAATCATAGCTTGGGGCGATTGCCTGATCCCATTCTGCAATCGCAACGAAACGCGTATACGCGCTGTCGGTCCACAACCGGTCAATATAAATTCTTTCACCATCGCTGGGGGACGGTTTTGCGTTTATGTGTTTGACTTTAACCATGTCTTCTCTCTCTAAAATGCAAAAAGGGTGGTCAGTTTTCTGACACACCCTTTCGAAATTCTATCCTGTGAAACCACTCATGGTTTGGTTTTTTCCTGTTTCAGATTAGCGATTCATTGCGCTTTTCACACAAATGTAAATCAGCTGCAACACTGGCGAATATAATACATCCGACTTTTGGAGGCAAGTTTAAAATCCCAAAATTTATCGAAAATTTTCAAGGCCATTTTATTAGCCACACTGTCAATGGATGGCACAGGAATTTCCCAGCTTCAAAGCCTGAAATTTTGAGCGATCAATCAGGAAATCGACCGGATACGAAAAGGCAATTGCAGTCGCTTTCGCAATCGAAGTCAGCCCGTAGCAGCTTATCTGGCGATTTATTTTAAAGGCAAATCGTCACAAAATCCCTGCGCGACCTATCAATCCAGTCAGGTCATCTGTAAAAACATCCTCTTTTTTCCATCTTTTCCAATAGGTGAATGACCCGTTGATTCCCCGTAGATTATGCCCGTCAATTGCAAAGCCACTCAAAAGATGGCGAACCGTGAACTTTAGCATGGTGAAAAAATGAACAAGCACGAAATAAGCTCGGCTGCGTTTTTGCGAAAAGCCGCCTGGTCTCTGTACCGCGAGCCGGTTTTTGCGGGCGATCAGGCGAAACGCCAGGCCAACATCAATGCATGCGGTGCAGTAGCACTCTGCGGTGAATGCGCCGGCACCGGCAATGCCCTGCTGTTTATTTATATGGAATGCCGCGCCTGTCGAGGCACGGGCCTGCACCAGAAAGATGTTGCTTTATCAAGCGAATTTCAACTCAACGAATAAATCAAACCACCTTTCTCTCATCTCAACCAATTTACGGGAGGTTCTTATGAAACGGATTCTGTTTTTTCTGTACGGTATCATTTGTTATGTCAGCTTCTTGGTCACCTTTACCTACGCTATCGGTTTTATCAGCAACATTTTGGTGCCGACATCTCTTGATGCTGCGCCACAAGTGCCTTTTATGGAGGCATTGCTGATCAATTCCGGTTTGCTCACTTTGTTCGCGTTGCAGCACAGCATCATGGCGCGCAAAGGCTTCAAAAAGTGGTGGACGAGATACGTGCCTGAGCCAATCGAACGCAGCACGTATGTTTTGCTATCCAATTTATGCCTGGTTGCCATGTTTGTCTATTGGCAACCAATGGGTGGAACGATTTGGGCGATTGAAAATGCCAGCGCACAAATGTTTATACATGGCCTTGCAACATTTGGATGGATCGTGGTTTTTATCAGTACATTTTTGATCAGCCACTTCGACCTTTTCGGATTGCGGCAGGTGTGGTTTTATCTGCGCGGTGAAGCATATCAACCGCTCGCCTTCAATGTACCTTATTTTTACAAATATGTCCGCCACCCTCTATATTTTGGTTTCCTGACGGCGTTTTGGGCAACACCGATGATGACCGTTGCGCACTTCATCTTTGCTTTAGCCTGCACTGGCTATATACTGGTCGCGATTCAGCTTGAAGAGCGCGATCTGACCCAGCATTTCGGTGACCACTACACAGAATATAAAAAGCAGGTTCCCATGCTTGTTCCAAAAATCAAAGCTTCGGGCAGCTCGGAAGCCGCAGCCGAAGCGTAACCACAATTCTCCCCCCGCACAAGCGTCCATCGGTCTCTACTGGTGGACGCTTTTTTTTCAGCCTTCACCCCAATGCTATCCTGTCCTTTGCCTTTTGGAAGATTGACTCTTTTCTCGCTATCTTGGCGTCATTCTATTTTATACATCACTTCCAGGAGGTTTCGATGCGGGATTTGTTGATTCTTTTGGTGGTTGCGGGGATGGTGCTCGCAGCCGGAGAAACGCATGCGCAGTGGCGAAAATTCGCGTTCTCACCATCCATGCCGGCGCTGCAGGGCAAGGTGCGCCCCGGCACATTTTTTGACGTCTCAGGTCGTAAAAGCGCTATTTTCGGGCAGGAGGATGGCCGTTTTGAAGCCTGGATTTTTCCATTCCAGATTGTTGAAAATTTTTCTTTGCAATATCGCTTTGACGGTATGGCCATGCCTGATGATCTTTCACACTATGCCGAAAGCATCGACGTTTTGCCAGAACGCACAACCATAACCTACAGCCACCCGTTGTTTACAATTCGTCAGCATCTTTTTGCACCAATCGACGAGCCAGCCATCTGCATGCTGTTGGAAATCGACACATATCAAGCATTCGATTTGTACGCCAGCTTTTTTCCACGTTTGCAACCGATGTGGCCCGGCGGTATGGGCGGCCAGTATGCTACCTGGCAGGCTGACAAGAATGCCTACCTGATTTCCGAGAGCCGGCGCCAGGTCAATGCAATGATCGGCAGTCCCGATGCCCGCAAACAATCGCCACCGCTGGCGCACGAATTATCGCAAAAGCCGATTTTATTTGCGCTCAAAATCGAGCCGGAACAGGCTCAAAAGCAATTCTATCCGATCGTGATGACAGCCGATTTTTCCAGCCGCGAAGCCTGCGCTGCAAGATATTCCGCCCTGCTTGCCAGCCTTCAGGAACAGTACCGGAAAACGCAAATTTACTGGCGGGATTTTTTGCAGAGTACCGTGCGGCTCACTGGCACCGAGTTCGATCAGGTGCTCGACTGGAACAAAGTTGCGATGCACAAAGGCTTTATCTGCAATCCGGATCTGGGCTGCGGCATGATTGCCGGATTTGGCAAGTCCGGCGCCAGCAAGCGGCCGGGCTTTGGCTGGTATTTCGGCGGCGACATGTTCACCAACAGCCTTGCCATGACCGCATATGGCGATCTCGAAATCGTCAAAAAGAGCATTGCGTTTTTGCAAAAATACCAGCGCGCGGATGGCAAAATGATGCACGAACTGAGCCAATCGGCGGGCCTGCTCGATTGGTTTGGCGATTTTCCTTACGGCTACATTCACGGCGACACCACACCTTTTTACCTGGCCGCGCTGCAAAAATATATACAGCACAGCAACGACGCGGCGTTCGTCCGTGAAAGCTGGGATTCGATTGCAAAGGCCTATGAATGGTGCCGTGCAACCGACAGCGACGGTGATGGTTTGATGGAAAACACACTGGCCGGATTGGGCGCTTCCGAGCTCGGCAGTCTGCGTGAGGCGACCGGCGTGGACATATTTCTGGCCGCCATCGGTGTGCAGGCCTGGAAAGCTTACGCCGAGCTGGCGCGGGTGGCCGGAAAGAACAAAAAATTGCAGGAGGATGCCATGCAATGGCACACACGCGGCAAGGCCAGCCTCGAACAAAAATTCTGGAATGCCGATACAGGAAACTACAATTTTTCCCTCGCAAAAAATGGCGCGCCGAATCCCGAACTCACAGCCTGGATCGCGTTTCCGATGTTATTCGATTTGCTGCCTGCTGAGCACGCCCGGCTCGCATTGCGCGAGATCGCTTCATCCAAAATCAGCACCGATTGGGGCAGCCGCATGTTGTCGAGCGACAGCCCAGCATACGATCCGCTGGCCTACAACAACGGCGGCGTCTGGCCGTTCCTGACCGGCTTTACCACCTGGGCGCTCTACAAGCAAAGCAATGCCGAGGCCGGGCTGCAAATGTTGCGCAACCTCGCCACCTGGACGCATGAGGATGCGCTCGGAGTCATGCCGGAGATCGTCAGCGGCGCCTATTTCCGTCCGCTCGAAACATCGGTACCGCATCAGTTGTTTTCCAATTTTGGCTTTGTCGCCAGCCTGCTGCGCGGCATGCTTGGGCTGGAAGTGGACGCCGCCACGCGCACACTAATTTTGGCGCCGCAGGTGCCGCCGGATTGGCCGCGGTTTCGAATCGAGAATATCGATGTTGGCGGGGAAAAGGTATCGCTGGAACTGTCGCCTGCAACAAACGGAATGGGATTGAACCTGCTCAACAAGCCGGACGCGCCAATTACGATTGACTTTCGGCCTGCATTTGGGCCATTTGCCGAGCTGGATTCGGCGCGCACCACGCCGGGCCTTTCCGCGCACTTGCAGAACGATGGCCGTACGACCCACACCAGGCTGACATTCAGCACAGCCGAGCACGAGCAGGTGATGGTAGCTGTCGATGATCCACTGCGGATTTGGCTGCCGTACCAACGGCCGCAAATTGGCGATCCGCCGCAGCAGATGAAGTTGATTGATTTGCATAAAGTGGATGACCGCACCGTGGCGGTGACGGTTGAGGCACCGGCTGGCTCAATCCGTAAGCTGAATTATCGAGCTGACAGAGAAATTGCGGTGGAGAATGCCAGGCTCAAGGATGGCACAACTATCGAAATTTCCTTTGATGGCGATGAAGGCTACGTGCGTAAGGAAATCAAGGTGCAGCTGAAGTGAGAGCAGGGGCTATTTTGCAGCCCCCTGCCCCAAGTGCTTGCCGATAGCCTGGGCGATCATCTCGCATTCGCGCATCAATTGTGCAAATTGCTCCGGAAACAGCGATTGCGCACCATCCGACTTGGCGTTGTCCGGATCGTGATGGACTTCGATCATCAATCCGCTCGCGCCTGCTGCGACAGCCGCCCGCGCCATCGGCGCAACCTTGTTACGGATACCGGTGCCGTGGCTGGGATCCGCAATCACCGGCAAATGGCTGAGCTTTTGCAAAACCGGAATGGCGGAAATGTCCATGGTGTTGCGCGTGTAATTTTCAAAAGTGCGGATGCCGCGCTCGCACAGCATGACCTGGTAGTTGCCGCCGGCCATCAAATATTCGGCCGACATCAGTGTCTCTTCGATGGTGGCTGCCAGTCCACGCTTCAGTAACACCGGCTTGCGGGCCTTGCCCAACTGCCGTAGCAAATCATAATTTTGCATGTTGCGCGCCCCAACCTGCAAAATATCGGCATACTCGAGCAGAACCGGAATTTTGGTTTTATCCATGACTTCCGAGACCACCAGCAAGCCGTGCCGATCCGCCGCATCCCGCAGCAGTTGCAGACCCTTTTCACCCAATCCCTGAAATGAATAGGGCGACGAGCGTGGCTTGAAAGCCCCGCCTCGCAAAATTTTGGCGCCCGCTTGTTTCACCACTTCGGCAATGGCGTCGATCTGCGAGGCCGATTCGACCGAGCAGGGCCCGGCCATCACCACTACCTCATCGCCACCGATTTGCACATCCTTTATCGAAATAATGGTGTCATCTGGCTGAAAAGTCCTCCCAACCAATTTATAGGGATGGGTGATGCGAATGACCTCGCTCACGCCATCCAGGACTTCGATGTTTCTTTTATCGATGTTATGCACCTCTCCAATAGCGCCAAGCACTGTGTTGTTGACCCCGGTGGAACGGTGAATATCGAAATTCATATCGATCAGCCTGGAAATAACATGTTGAACCTGTTCTTCCGATGCGTCTTCTCGCATTACGATAACCATGAGCTCTCTCCGTATCTAAAAAACGACGCCGTCACACAATACTCATCTGCGCGGCTCATTTGATTCAATCTATTTTAGCAAATATCTCTTCTGATTAGCGATTGGCGTCACACCAAGCAGCGTTGAAGCCTGACTTCACAAAACTATGGTCAGGTTGTGACCAAGCTTAATTTGATAACCACTGCTTCACTGGACAGATTGGCTTTTAATTGATGGTCCTTAAATTGATCAGGATTTCTTGCCTTTAGCCTTCATCATCTCTTTTTCGATGTGACGGGATTCGTCTATGATGCGTTCGAACAAGCGGCGCACAGCCTGATCCGACATCGGGCCGTTGTTGAGTTGTGCCAGGCGCAGAAAAATCTGCTCTTCGCGCTTGGGATCGTAAACTGCCATGCCCGCAGCCTTTTTGATTTTGCCGATTTCAAGCGAGTAGTTCGCACGCTTGTTGAGAAGTTCAAGCAATGTTTGGTCGAGTTCATCGATTTTTTTGCGCCAGTCAGCGATTTCCATCGCGCTCATCCTCACTGTTATTCAAAAGATTGCTTTTTATTTCGTGGGCAAAATCCCGAGCAGCCTGACATGCCGATGGCATATCATTGCAGGCAGAAATGCGGTTGAGCATCGCGCTTCCGACGATGACACCGTCGCTGAGCGCAGCCATTTTTTGAGCGGCTTGCGGGCCGGAGATGCCGAAGCCAACCAAAACCGGATGTTTGGTTTGCTGGCGCAGGCGCTGCAAAAACGCGATGGTCTCAGCAGGAAAAGCCTCGCGTGCGCCGGTGGTGCCAGTAACTGACACTGCGTAAATGAAGCTTGTCGTCAGGTCTTCGATCAGCGCGATGCGTTCCGCGCTGGTGTTGGGAGACGCCAAAAAAATCAGGCTCTGACCCGCCTCTTGCATTTGTTTAGCAATGTCTTCGCTCTCTTCCGGAGGCAAATCCGGTATGATATAGCCCCGTACGCCAGCCTCTTTTGCATGCAAAATCAAACGATCCCAGCCAAAATGCATAAACGGATTGGCGTATCCCATCAGCAGAATGGGCGTGTCGGATTTTTGACTGAATTGTTTGGCAATATCGAGGGAAAAGCCAAGCGTTGCCCCGGCAGAGATCGCCTGTTGCGAAGCGGCTTGAATAGTGGTGCCGTCAGCGAGTGGATCACTGAAGGGCACACCCAACTCGATGAAATCAGCGCCACCATCGGCGATTGCGTGCAACAATGGCAATGTTGCCTGCAAATCCGGAAAGCCTGAGGTCAGATACACCGATAACAGCTTTTCGTTACGCGTGCGTTTGTTTTTGAGATAAGATTGTAAATTTTGCATCCGGCAATTTAACGCAAATCAGCAGCAAAATCAAAGCAAAGTTTTTTGCAATGCCGGCAACCGGGCAGCAGAATTCACCATTTGTGAACAGGATTTCAGCTTTAAACGGATCAGCAATCGCTAAAACGTGCGATTTTGGTTTTCATATCGCACAGGCGACATTACTATCGGAAACGCTGCGAAGAAATGGAGCGCAGCGGCCATTTGCTGCAAAAATGCCCTTTTTAAGGAACGCAACCTCCTGCTATGTCAACTCAGCCTGAAATTTCTGTTTTGCTGCCCGCCTACAATGCCGTCACCACCCTGAAGGATGCCATCGAAAGCGTGCTTGCCCAAACGCTGCGCGAAATTGAATTGCTGGTGATCGATGACGGCTCTGACGACGGCACGGCCGAGTTGTTAGCGAGCATGACGGATCCACGCATGCGTGTGTTGTCGCGTCCCCATCATGGTTTGGTTGCGGCACTCAATCATGGTATCGAGCAGGCTCGTGCTCCGTACCTGGCACGCATGGATGCCGATGACCTCAGCCACCCGCAACGACTGGCCGCTCAGCTTGAGTTGATCGGTCCAAATGCAAAGCTGGGAGCAGTCGGTTGTTGCGTCGAGATGTTCCCGAACAGCGAAGTACAAGCCGGTATGCGTCATTACTTGCGCTGGCTCAACAGCCTGCTGACCCCCGAAGATCACGCCAGGAATATCTTCGTCGAAATGCCATTGCTACACCCTTCGATGCTGATGCGGACGGCGGCTGTCCGTGCACTCGGCGGCTATCGCAAAGGCCTGTTTCCGGAAGACTACGACTTGCTGTTGCGTATGCATACTGCAGGCTGGCACTTCGCCAAAGTACCGGAAGTGCTGTATCGCTGGCGCGAGCATGGCAATCGTCTTTCGCGCAACAGTGATGTTTACAGCAGTGACGCCTTCCAAAGCTTGAAAGCCCGGCATCTCGCGCAAACCATACTGCAAAATGGCCGGCCTTTTCGTATCTGGGGCGCCGGCCGTGATGGCCGCCGAATGTGCAGAGCGCTCGAGCACCACCGTTGCAAGCCATTGGCTTTTATCGACATCGATCCGGCAAAAATCGGCCGGCTCGTCCGTGGTATGCCTGTCGTTTCCAAAGACGCAATCCCGGCAGACGGCACGCTTGTGTTGGTGAGCGTCGGCACAAAGGGCGCGCGTGAGCTGATTCGCACTTTTTTGAACGAAAACGGTTACAGTGAAGGCGAATCGTTTTTGTGCATTACGTAGGAAATCGCTTGGATGAAGCGCATGCAGGATTAAATTTCATCCGGCATCGCGCTTCTTGTTGACCATGAAAAATATCGATGGCGCCCTCTAAAAGGAAACCGTCTGGCGCGCGATGCCTGCACAGTTTCATTTTAAACCTGCCCGATTATGAATCCGCAGAAAAACGAATACAGCACCCGCCAGAAAGTCGGCTTGTTTGCCGGTTTCCCACTTTTTGTGATCATGATTTTTCTGCCGCCGCCATCGGGCCTGTCTGCGCCAGGCTGGTTTGTGCTCGCTTCCGCGCTGTTGATGGCCATATTGTGGATTTCGGAATGCATCCCGATCCCGGTGACAGCACTGCTGCCACTTCTGCTTTTCCCCTTTTTCAAAGTCAGCCCGTTCGGGGCGGTCGCGAGCAACTACGCCAACAGCAATATCTTTCTGTTCATGGGCGGCTTTTTTATCGCGATGGCGATGCAACGCTGGGGGCTGCACCGCCGCATCGCACTGTACCTGATCTATTTCATCGGCTCAAGTCCACGCCGGATTGTGCTCGGCTTTATGATTGCAACCGCCTTTTTGTCGATGTGGATTTCCAATACGGCGACGACCATGATGATGTACCCAATCGGGCTGGCAATTATTCTGCATCTGGCGGACTATAGCGCTGAGGGCGATGCGCTTTCCGAAATGGGTGTCGCGAATTTTCGTACTGCCTTGATGTTGGCAATCGCCTATGCCGCCAGCATTGGGGGCATCGCGACATTGGTAGGGACACCACCGAACATTGTTTTTGTCAGCGCGGTGTCGCGGCTTTACCCTGAGGCGCCGGAAATCAGCTTCGTGAGCTGGATGGTGGTTGGCCTGATTCTGGTGGTGATCTTTTTGCCGATTTGCTGGCTGCTGCTCACTTCATTCATATTTAAAGTCAGCAGTCAAACGCTCGCCGGTGGTCGCGAAGTGCTTCGGGAAGAGATCGACAAACTGGGCCCGATGCAATCCTCTGAAAAAAGTGTTGCGGTGGTCTTTGTGCTCACTGCCCTGGCATGGATCAGCCGGCGTGATCTGACCATTGGCAGTGTGACATTGCACGGCTGGGCATCGACGCTGGGCGTAGGCGAGTACGTCAATGATGCCACAGTCGCGATTTTGGCGTCGCTGGTGCTGTTCATTTTGCCACACAAAATACAAACGGGCGAGTTTGTATTGGACTGGGAGTCGGCGCTCAAAATACCATGGGGTATCCTGTTGCTATTTGGCGGTGGCATCGCGTTGGCTGACGGCTTCAAAGTGAGTGGGCTGGCGCAATGGTTCGGAGAGCAACTAACTTTATTGGGAACGGTGCCCCTGATCGTGATGATTCTCCTGACCTGCGGAACGCTTACTTTTATGACAGAGTTGACCTCAAATGTGGCCACGACCACGCTGTTTATGCCCATTTTAGCCAGCGCTGCTGTGGCGATTGGTGCCCACCCGTTTCTGTTGATGATTCCGGCCACAATATCAGCATCCTGTGCGTTCATGCTGCCGGTGGCGACGCCCCCGAACGCGATTATTTTCGCATCTGGCTATGTCTCGGTGCCGCAGATGGCGCGTGCAGGCATTTACCTGAATCTTATCGGCATGGTCATCGTTACGCTACTGACCTATTTTATCATCGTGCCTTTGATGGGAATCACCACATCGCTGCCCTTGTGGGCGCAATAATGCACAGAATAGCTGCGACCAGTAATATAAGGCGAACATGAAAAAGGTTTTGCTCCCAATCATCTCCGGTCTGCTGATCGACATTATCGATTTCGCCACATTCGGGCCGCTGGGTTTGTACGGCGGTTTTGTGCTCGGTGCAGCAGCAACTTATTTTTTATGCATGCTGCAACGTGTCCCGCAACGGCAAAGCATCTATCTCGCCATTGCAGCAGGGCTGTATTGCATGACACCGCTGACCGAATTTATACCGCTCGGCACGGCGTTGGGCGCCTACCTGGCCTGGCGCAGTGCATCCGAATAAAGCGCCAATTTTGATATTTTCATTTTAAAAAAACCGAAAATGGAAGCATGAAATGCACATTCAGGAATATCTTCCGAAAGACATGTTTAACAATCACACAGTCTTCGTCACCGGCGGCGGCAGCGGCATCAACTTTGGGATTGCAAAAAATTTTGCTGCGCTGGGAGCCAACATCGGCATATGCGGCAGGAGTGCGGAGAAACTCGAAAAAGCATCGGCTGAATTGCGTGAACTCGGGGCAAGTGTCTTCGCACAATCCGCCGATGTGCGTGATTATTCAATGCTGGAAAAGGTGATGAATGCCTGCGAGGAAACACTTGGGCCAATCAGCACCCTGGTGTGTGCAGCGGCTGGCAATTTCATCAGTCCTGCAGAGCAGCTGAGCCCGAACGGCTTCAAAGCGGTCATGGATATCGATTTGCTTGGCTCGTTTCATGCATGCAAAGCCGCATTTCCACAACTCAAAAAAACGCAAGGCTCGATCGTTTTTATCTCTGCCGGCATGAGCCTGATCCCTTATTTTGCGCAAGTACACGTCGGCGCAGCCAAATCCGGGGTGGACAACATGATGCGCAATCTGGCCCTGGAGTGGGGCCGGTTCGGTATTCGCAGCAACAGTATCGTGCCAGGCCCGATCGAGGGCACCGAAGGGATGAAGCGGCTGGCACCCGCTGGCCTGGACCACAAGCTCAAGAAAAGCATCCCTCTCGGTCGCTATGGCACCACTGACGAAATTGGTCAGGCTGCTGTTTTTCTGGCTTCACCACTGGCTTCCTACATTACCGGTACCACGCTGGTGGTGGATGGCGGCCAGAATTTGCCGGGTTCCGGTCAGTTTGCCGAGGTGCTCAGGGAAGCGATGGCGCTCATGCAGCAACAAAAAACATCCTGATTGGTCAAAAAGCCGCGCAATCGCCGAAGATTTCAAGTTTGAAAATGCTGATCGTACAACTCGCACACCTGCCTTTCATTGTAAAAAGGAGGTTAGAGATGCAAAAAACCGTACCTGTTTGGAAATGTGCAGGCAAAATTCATTTGCCGAAATGTTTGTTTACCATTCTTTGCCTTTCAATTCTTTTTGGTAGCGCGATGACGCTTGCCCAAACACCCTCGCTTCCCTACCAAATGCCACCAAAACCTTTGGCGGACATTGTTGATGCGCCGACGACACCAGCAGTTCTGCTTAGCCCGGCCCGTCAGTGGATGTTGCTTTTGGAGCAGCCCGACCTGCCCTCGATCGAAGACCTGGCACAACCGGAACTGCGCATTGCCGGCGTGCGACTCAATCCGCGCACAAATGGCCCCAGCCGAAACCGCTACTACAACGGTATGCGACTCAAAAACATTGCATCTGGTGAAGAGAAGAATGTTGCCGGATTGCCGGAAAATGCCCGCATTCGCAGCGTGGACTGGGCACCGGATGGCAAGCATATCGCTTTTGTGGTCACTGGCCCGGAGGGAGAATACCTGTGGCTTGCCGATATCTCCACAGCCACAGCGCGCCAGCTTTCGACGGCCAAATTGAATGGCATGTATGGCTCGTCGGTGGAATGGCTCCCGGATGGCCAGTCGCTCATCTGTAAAATTGTGCCACCGGATCGCGGGCCTGCGCCCGAAAAGCCGATGGTGCCGATGGGACCGGTGATTCAGGAAAGCACTGGCAAAAAAGCTCCGGCACGCACCTATCAGGATTTGCTGGAAAATCCGCATGATGAAAAGATGTTCGAGCACTACATGTCTGCAAAGATCATGCGCATCACACTTGATGGCGGCAGCACAGACCTTGGCATTTCGGGTTTGATACGCAGCATCGAGCCCTCGCCCGACGGGCGTTTTTTGCTGACCGAGACTCTGCACCGGCCATTTTCATACCTGGTTCCGCTTTACCGATTTCCCAATCGCATTGAAATCTTTGATATGCAGGGCAAGCGCATCAAGGAGCTGGTGGATTTGCCACTTGCCGAGGAAGTTCCGATTGGCTTCGGCGCGGTTCCTGCCGGTCCACGCAACCATGGCTGGCGCAACGATGCAGACGCCACGGTGTATTGGGTGGAAGCACAGGATGGCGGTGATCCCAATGCTGAAGCCGATATTCGTGACAATATGTTGATCCTGGCAGCGCCATTTGACCAACAGCCGACCAAAATCATGTCTTTGGCCACGCGCTATGCTGGCGTTCAGTGGGGCAATAATGACCTTGCGCTGGTGAGCGAAAGCTGGTGGCGCACACGCTGGACAAAAACCTGGAAAATTCGCCCCGGCTCGCCGAAGAGTGCGCCGGAATTGCTATTCGACTACTCCTACCAGGACCGCTACAACGACCCGGGGCGTCCACTGATGCAGCGCAACCGGGCTGGCTACTCTGTGCTGATGACAGATCGCAAAAGCACTAAAATTTACTTGACCGGCAGCGGTGCTTCACCAGAAGGCGATCAACCTTTTCTCGATGCACTCGATTTGAACAGCAAAAAAAGTGAACGCATGTGGCAATCGCAAGCGCCGTACTATGAGTATGCCTACGATCTGCTCGATGTCGACAAGGGCACTCTGCTGACCCGACGTGAATCGACCAAAGAGCCACCGAATTATTTCATTCGGAATATCAAAAAGGATGAATTAATCCAACTGACCCATTTCGCACATCCTGTTCCCCAATTGGTGGATCTGCAAAAAGAAGTGATTCGGTACCAGCGTGAAGACGGCGTGCCACTTACCGCTACGCTCTATTTACCCGCTGGCTATAAATCAGGTCAAGGCCCGCTGCCGATGTTGATGTGGGCCTATCCGCGCGAATTCAAAAGCGCCACCGCAGCCGGGCAAATGCGCGGCTCGCCCTTTCAATTCTCCCGCATCAACTATTGGTCGACGGCGATCTGGCTGACCATGGGCTATGCCGTGCTTGATGATCCAACCATGCCGATCATCGGCGAGGGCGACAAGCAACCCAACGATACCTATGTGAAGCAGCTGGTGTCGAGCGCCAAAGCCGCAGTCGACGAAGTGGTGCGGCGTGGTGTTGCAGATCCGGACCGTATCGCGATCGGCGGGCATTCCTACGGCGCATTTATGACAGCCAATTTGCTGGCGCATTCGGATTTGTTTGCGGCCGGTATTGCCCGTAGCGGTGCATACAATCGCACGCTGACTCCCTTCGGCTTTCAGGCGGAAGAGCGTACTTATTGGGAAGCGCCGGAAGTCTACTATACCATGTCGCCTTTCATGCATGCACAAAAAGTCAACGAGCCGATCCTGCTGATCCATGGCCAGGCCGACAACAATTCCGGTACGTTTCCGATCCAAAGCGAACGCTACTATCATGCGCTCAAAGGGTTAGGCGCCAAGGCACGTTTGGTGATGCTGCCTTATGAAAGCCACGGCTACCGCAGCCGCGAGTCCATCATGCATATGTTGTGGGAAATGAATACCTGGCTGGAAAAATACGTTAAAAATGCCGGAGCAAAGCAAACCATGCTGCAAGAGTAACCGGAACAATTCGTCTCTCATTTTGAAAACATTCAAAAAAATAATTAACTCCATCTCCATCGGTGCTGCAGTAATCAAAACACACCAATGGAGATGGGAAATTGATGCTCGCCGCCAACCGTGAGCAGAAAGAGCAAAAGGTGCGTATGAAGAAATTTGATGATCAAAACATGCCTGTTTCTGTAAAGTTCTCCCGCGATGCTTCGCGTGAATTTGCCAATGAATTGAAACAACGCGTCAATGCCTACTTTGCTGAAAATGATCTTTCCCAAAAAGCCAACGCTCAAATGGTTTTCAAGACTTTTTTCATGCTGGCCCTGACTTTCGTCCCGTACGGATTGATTATGAGCAATCAGTTCAGCCCATGGCAAATGTTAGGACTAGCCATTATAATGGGCGTTGGTGTCGCCGGTAGCGGCTTTTCCATCGCGCACGATGCCCTGCACGGTGCCTACACTGGCAGCCCGAAGCTGAATGCCTTTTTAGGAATGAGCTTTGAGATCAACGGTGCCAGCAGTTATCTTTGGAAAATTACCCACAACATCATTCACCATACTTACACCAACATTCAAGGCATCGACGAAGACCTGGAAGTTTCACCGCTGATCCGCTTGTCGCCGACTTCCGAGCACAAACCGATTCATCGCTATCAGCATTGGTACGTCCCTTTTGCATACAGCCTCACCACACTGTTTTGGGTGTTCGTGAAAGATTACGAGCAATTGATGCGGCGCGATCTCGGACCCTACAAGAATATTGTGCACCCACGCACCGAAGTGATCAAACTGATTTTGATGAAGCTATTTTATTATAGCTACATGATTGTGTTGCCACTGCTGTTGCTCGATGTTGCCTGGTGGCAATTTTTAATCGGCTTCGCGGCGATGCACATCACAGCAGGCCTGATTCTGAGTCTGGTATTTCAGCTTGCCCACGTTGTTGAGGGCACAGAGCATGTGGCGGCAGCTGGAGAAAATCAAATGATTGAAGACGCATGGCTGGTTCATGAGATGAAAACCACAGCCAATTTTGCCCGCGGTAACAAATTGTTGTGCTGGTATGTCAGCGGCCTGAATTTCCAGATCGAACATCATCTGTTCCCCAAAATGTGCAGCGTACATTATCCGGACATTAGCCCGATCGTGCAGGAAGTTGCGGAAAAGTATGATGTTCCATATAATCTCCACCCGACCTTTTGGGGCGCTGTCCGTTCGCATTGGAAAATGCTGAAGCTTTTTGGTAATCCGGATGCGATGCCTTCGGGAGCTCTGGCCTAGTCGAACAGTCCGTGCTGGGTTTAGACCAAAGCATTGCCCAGCAATACTTTGGACAGCACTTAGACCTGCATACGTTACATGAACCAAATCCGTATCTGAAGCAAGAGGCAAGAAATGGCAGAATTGAAAACAGCTCAAAATGAAGCCAGTGTCGAAGTGTTTCTCGATAGCGTGGAACATGAAAAGCGGCGGCAGGACTGCCGCACAGTCGTTGAATTGATGAAGGAAGTCACAGGTGAGCAACCGAAGATGTGGGGGGCGAGTCTTATCGGCTTCGGCAGCTATCACTATAAATATGACAGCGGCCGTGAAGGCGACTGGTTTCTGACAGGCTGTTCGCCGCGCAAGCAAAGCTTAAGCATTTACATTATGGCTGGATTTCGCCGATATGATGAATTGCTTGGCAAATTGGGTAAATTCAAAACCGGCAAATCTTGCCTTTATGTCAACAAACTCGAGGACATCGATCTTGATGTACTCAGAGAATTGATCGCCGATTCGGCCGAGCACATCGCCAAACGCTATACTTGATATAAACGCAACACGGATAATATTAAAAAGTGCCGCTGAATTTTGAAAGATATGACTGATCGCGAGTAAAGTGCTTTAAATTCAATTATTAAATTGCATGAAAATCCCTTTTCCGGGCAGACTGCAACTCCCTCATGTTCCACACATTTTTCCAGGCACGTCGACTGGCTTTAAGACCTGAAAAAGTAATTTTTTACCGCGCTTTTCCCTTCCGCAAAAAGCACTAATCCATCGAACAGGTTTGGGCAGTTTCTCTTGCTATTCTTAGAGAAAGTTGCTAAGATGCGAATCTGCTTTAAGCTGCATTCGCAAAAGATTTTGTCAAAGCCTTTGCTGCAAATTCACTACGCAGCTGGCGGCAACTGGTGGTATTTCAGAAATCACTATAGAGTCGAGCCACTGTCAATTTAGAAACTGGAGAAGAATATGTCACGCCTCATGATCAGCATCTCGGGGATTCGGGGAGTCATCGGGGAAGGGCTAACGCCGCAAGTTGCAATGGAAGTCGCACAAGCATTTGGCACCGTATGCAACGGTGGGACCGTAGTTGTAGGCCGCGACTCCCGGGTTTCGGGAGAAATGATGCATCACGCTGTTGTTGCAGGGCTGATTTCCGTTGGCACCCGCGTGATCGATCTTGGCATTTGCCCGACACCGACAACGCAACTTGCGACCGAAAATCTGCATGCTTCCGGTGGCATTATTATCACTGCCAGCCACAATCCGGTCATGTGGAACGGCATCAAATTGCTGGCGTCGGATGGCCTTTTCCTGGATGCTGAACAAGGTGAAAAAGTGCTCGATATTCGCAATCGCGGTGCTTACAATTTTCGTTCCTGGGACCAAATCGGTCATGTCGAAAAATACGACCGTGCCATCGATGAGCACATCGAAGCCGTGCTGGCACTGCCGTTTGTCAATGTTTCGCAGATCCGTGCCCGCAAGTTTAAAGTTGTCGCAGACTGCATCAATGGCGCTGGAGCAGTGGCTGTGCCGAAATTGCTGTCCGCGCTGGGATGTGACAGCGTTATTATCAATGGCACGCCAGATGGCAAATTCTCCCGCACGCCGGAACCCTTACCTGAAAATCTTGGCGAAGTGACGACTGCTGTCGAGCAATACGGCGCGGATTTCGCGGTGGTGGTCGATCCGGATGCTGACCGGTTGGCTTTGGTTTCCGAAAAGGGCGAGCCGCTTGGCGAAGAGTATACCCTGGCGCTGGCAGTTGATTTTATTTTGCAACGCAAACGCGGCCCGGTGGTCGCGAACGTCTCCACGACGCTGGCGATTGACGACCTTGCACAAAAATATGATTCCCCCGTTGAGCGGACAAGGGTTGGCGAAATCAATGTCGCCAAGCATATGCGCGAAATCGATGCAGTGATCGGTGGCGAAGGCAACGGTGGCGTGATTTTGCCCGATATTCATTTAGGCCGCGATGCATTCATCGGGATCACTTTGACATTGCAAGCCCTGGCTGAAACAGGCAAGTCATTGAGCCAGTTGCGCGCTGAGATGCCACAGTACAGCATGGTTAAAAGCAAAATTGAACTTGCTGATGACATGGATCCGAAAGCGATTATCGCCAGGCTTGAAGAAAAATACGCAGAAGAAAAGCTCGACAAAACCGATGGACTGAAAATTTTACGCGACAAATCGTGGGTGCAAGTGCGCGCATCCAATACCGAGCCGATCATCCGTGTGATGGCCGAGGCCCAAACAGAAGATGAAGCAAAAGCCCTGGCCAGTGAGCTTTCAGAAGCAGCGCTTTCAGAATAATGCTCGATTGCCGTGGGCTGGTTCAATCCGCCAGCCCCGCTGATCTCCCCGCATACATTCGCCTCCGTCCTGCCCAATCTACCCGCCAAAGCGATCTTTCACTTTACATTTACTCGAAAGCTTCTTATTATAGTTCTTGCGCTTAAGGTATCTCGAACGCGCATTTTCATGAATGCGCACCTGGCACTTAATCCTGTTGATGATGGAAGTCGCATGTTGCTCTGCCGTGTGGTTGGCGATATCGTTTCAACCATAAAAAACAAACAGTTGACTGGTGAAAAACTATTGCTGGTGCAACCTGTCGATCTCGACACCCACACGCCGATGGGCAACGAACTGATCGCCGTTGACAGAGCCCAGGCCGGCGACGGCGATTTGGTGCTGGTCAATAAAGAAGGCGGCTCGGCGCGCATGATTTTGAAAAAGCCGACTACGCCTGTGCAAGCGGTCATCGTCGCGGTGGTCGATGGCATGGATATCACATCGTCGGTTCGAACCAACACAGATTCATAATAAAGGCGAACTCAAATGTCGCTGAATGAAAAAATCGACCGCATGATAGCAGAAGAGCTGGGCCGGAACCAGCCAGCCTGTAATTGGTGCTGGGTGTGCCCGGATTGCCAGTCCGCAGTGGTGGAAGGTATGGTCGGGCATGGCGCCACGCGCGTTGGCGCCGGGCCGGATATGAAAAAGCTGAATGGCGCACTCGGTGAATACATCGATCATACCTTGCTGAAGGCCGATGCCACGCGCAATCAAATCGAAAAGATCTGCCGGGAAGCGCTGGAATACCATTTTGCCTCGGTGTGCGTCAACTCGTGCTGGGTGCCGCTTTGCGCCGAGTTGCTGGGCAATACCGATGTTACGGTTTGTACAGTGGTGGGCTTTCCGCTCGGAGCCATGCACCCGCAGGCAAAGGCGGCCGAGACCGAAATTGCTTATGGCCAAGGTGCGCGTGAAATCGACATGGTTGTCAACGTAGGTTTGCTCAAATCAGGCGATTATGACGGGGTGCGGGATGACATCGCAGGCGTGGTGCGCGCGGCAAAATCGGCTTCGGTGAAGGTGATCCTGGAAACCTGTTATTTGACCGATGACGAAAAAATCAAAGGCTGTATTTTGTCGATGGAAGCAGACGCACATTTTGTGAAAACCAGCACTGGCTTCGGCACCGGCGGCGCTACCGTCGGTGATGTGGCGTTGATGCGACGCGTTGTCGGTCCAACTATGGGCGTCAAAGCCTCGGGCGGCATTCGCAGCTCCGAAATTGCCAAAGAGATGATCGAAGCCGGTGCGACCCGGCTGGGCGCCAGCGCCGGAATCGAAATCGTGCGCGGCAAACAGCCCGCAGCCGGAAGTGGCTACTAATTTCGTGTTCGAGTTAAGGAGAATGGGTGACCGCAGTTGAATTGATTCAGAAAAAACGCGATGGCCGAGCGCTCAGCGATACCGAGATCAAAGCTGTCATCTCTGGTTACACCGGCGGGGATATCCCCGATTACCAGATGTCAGCTTTTTTAATGGCGGTCTATTTTCAGGGCATGAGCGATGCCGAGACTGCCAGCCTGACCGAACTGATGCGCGATTCCGGGATCGTGCTGGATTTATCGGATCTGCCCGCGCCAAAAGTGGACAAGCATAGCACAGGCGGAGTCGGCGATAAAGTGTCGTTGGTTTTGGCGCCGTTAGTGGCTGCCTGTGGCGTTACCAATCCCATGATCTCGGGCCGCAGCCTGGCGCATACCGGCGGCACTCTCGACAAGCTCGAAGCCATACCGGGTTTCAACACTCAACTCGATTTGGCCACATTCAAAGCATATCTCAAAGCCCGCAAGGTTGCGTTGATCGGACAAACCAAAGACATTTGTCCTGCGGATAAGAAAATCTACGCGCTGCGGGATGCCACCGGTACCGTGCAGAGCATTCCGCTGATCTGCGGCAGCATTTTGAGCAAAAAACTTGCAGAAGATCTCGATGCCCTGGTGCTGGATGTCAAATGCGGCAGCGGCGCCATTTTTCCGGATCCGGCCTACTCCGAAAAATTGGCGCACAAGCTGGTACAAACTGCAGCGAAGTTTGGTTTGAAAACAGTGGCTCTGCTCACGCAAATGGAGCAGCCGCTGGGCGTCAGTATCGGTACCTGGCTGGAAACGCGCGAAGCCATCGATATGCTGGCGGGCAAACCAGTTGCACGCGATTTCTATAACGTCACGATCGCCTTGTCAGCTTATATGGTTTGGCTGGGTGGGCTTGCCCCCTCTTTTGCTGACGCGAAGGAACACGTTGAGCACGCGTTGCAAAGCGGCGCAGCGTTGCAGCGATTTCGCGAAATAGTTAGCCATCAGGGCGGCGATATATCGATACTGGATGCGCCGGGAAAATACCCGGCGGCAAGCCATCAGTGCGACGTGCTGGCAGAATCAAGTGGTTTTGTGCACGGATTGCATGCCCGTACGTTTGGCCAGGTAGCGATGCTGCTGGGCGCTGGCCGCCGTAAAAAAGAAGATGGCATCGATTATACTGCCGGCATTCTATTGCATAGAAAAGTTGGTGACCGCGTGCAAGTGGGCGAAAAAATTGCCACGCTTTTTGCATCGCAACAGCCGATTGCAAGCCATCTTGTTGAACGAATACAAACAGCCATAAACGTGGCTACAGAACCGTGCCAGCCTTTGCCGGTTTTTCTTGGAATTGTGGATGAAAATGGCAAACAGGTCTGGTCACATGATCGCTATTTTAATGGATAAATCAGGAGATTTTGTAATGCGAACAAACAATTGGAAATATGCTCGTTACCTTGTACTTGCAACGTTTTTTTTATTGTCAGCCTGTGGCACAGGTGAGAAACAGCATGAAGATGGACAGAAAGCTAAGCAAACACAAATCACAAAGGCGATTGCTCAGCTCAACCCAACGGAAGGCAATACTGTAAGCGGTACTGTGACGTTTACACAAGTTGAGAACGTCGTGCGTGTCGATATTTCCCTGCAAGGCTTCGACGGTGCCGGCAAGCACGGTTTTCATGTGCACGAAAAAGGCGATTGCAGTGCGCCGGACGGCACATCGGCTGGTGGCCATTTCAATCCCGAAGGTGTCGAACATGCAGGGCCCCATGCTGAAAAACGTCACGTCGGCGATCTTGGCAATTTGACAGCTGACGAAAATGGCTCGGTCACAGCCAGCTTTATCGATCAGATGATTGAGCTCAATGGTCCGCACTCAATCATTGGTCGAGGCGTGATTGTGCATGCTAATGCCGACGATTTGACTTCGCAGCCGACCGGCAACGCCGGAGCACGTTTGGCTTGTGGTGTAATCGAGGCTGTGCAGGAATAGCCGTGAAATATTTTTGCACAAGCCGCATTCTCGCAGCCTTGCACAATGTGGCTTGTGCCTATTTCTTACGCTGTAATATTTACACCATCCGTCCTCTGAAATAGCTTTTTGTTGCGATATACACCATCCCGAAACTTTAATTCCAAATATTTGAAATAATTGAAATATAATGCTTTAGCTGAGCAGGGCGTTGTGCGTTTTCAGTATTGGCACTGAATTTGAATACTTCTCCGGCAGGTACGATACGCATAAAAGGAGGAAGCCCAATGCTTGAGAACTATTCCCTGCGCAGGTTGCTGACCATCGGGATCGTTGCAGCCATGCTGGTTATTCAATTCCCCGGCTATTCGATTTCTGCAGATTCAACCCTGTCGGTCGTGACCGTTTTTATCGATCAGGGCTCGCCCATTCATCCTGGCAGTTCACGTGAAGACGTGGTCGCAGTGTTTGGGCCACCGTCGCGCGTTGACAGCCGCGATGTTCCCAATGCCCACCACCCGGTTTTTCTGGACAGGGTGCATACATTCCATTATCCTGGCATGGTAATCCGTTTTTATGAAGCCATGCTGGCTGGTAAAGAATTTGTAGTCGATATTGCTGTGAACTCAGATCGTTATCAACCACTTAGTCCGCTCAAAGTCGGCTCCACGACAGTTGACGTGGAACGATTTCTCGGATTACCACACATCAGCTACAACAATATTTGGATTTACGATGAAATGCATGCTGGCCTGGGGCGGGTTTGTTTACGGATGAAGGACGGGGCGGTTCAAGCTATTCTGTGGCAATTTTACTTCGATTAAATGACAGATTGCCGGTCGGGCTGCACTTGCAGGCAGCGCCGGCCGGTTATTATTGTCCGCGTCCTCGCAGAACAACATACAGTGTCATCAACAATATTTTAAAATCAAGCCGAAGTGACATATTCTCGAGATAGAAAATATCGTATTGCAGTTTTTGCTTCACGGTATCGAGACTGGCGTCGTAATCGCCTTTGATTTGGGCCCAGCCCGAAATGCCTGGCCGCACCCGAAGCCGACGACTGTAAAGCGGTACTTCCTTGCGCAATTTTTCGACAAAATACGGGCGCTCGGGGCGCGGTCCTACCAAACTCATCTCACCTTTCAAAACATTCCAGAATTGCGGTATTTCATCTATGCGCGTTTTGCGTAGCCACTTGCCGATTTTGGTGATACGGGGATCATCTTTGTCCGCCCACTTTGGGCCAGATCGCTTTTCAGCATCCTGAACCATGCTGCGAAATTTAAACATGCGATAATGCCTGTTTTTCATGCCCACGCGTTCTTGTGAATACAGCACGGGACCGCGCGAATCAATTTTGATGATCAGGGCGACCAGAAGCCAAAACGGCAAGCCGATCAGGATTACAGCAGCCGATACCAAAATATCGAGCAAACGCTTGGTTTTCTTCTCCCACGGCGCCATATGCTCGGGCAAAATCTCAATCAGCGGTACGCCATAGATTTGATTGGTGCGGGCGCGTCCTACCACCGTGCCGTACAGATCCGGAATGATATTCAGCTTTACATCCTTTTCCGCGCACTGGCTGATCACCGCCATGACAAATTTTCGCTGTTTCCAACTCAGCGCGATCAAAATTTCTTCGATGTTTTCGCGCAATACAATCTGCCCCAAATGTGAAACGCTGCCGATAACTGGTACGCCATCGTGCGATTGCCGGTCGGTCGGGCTGCTGGTCTCAACAAAGCCGACTACCCGGTAACCGAGCGCTGGGAATCGCTGAATTTTGTCGTAGAGCGAGCGCGCTTTTTTATTCCAGCCAACGATGAGTGTGCGCCGCAGGCCAATGCCGGATTCCAACATGCGGCGTTGCAGCGTGCGCAGAGAGCCGCGGCCGGTTGCCACCGCCAAAGTCATCAATACCCAGTAGCTGACGATGAGCAAACGGCTGGTCGATGGGGTGGACAGATCGCTGATCTCAAAAGTGAGCGCAAAGATCAACAGCACGCCGAAAAAAACGGCCTTGAAAATCGATATCACCTCATCGATCCGGGAGTAGGCATACCAAGTGCGGTAAAGCCCGAAAAACATGAATACCAGAAACCAGTAGCAAAAAATCCAAAAGCCGGTCATCAGCAACTCCGGCAGCGTCGCGATGGTAAAAAAGCCCAGCATGCCGCGGATTTTCGACCACAGCAAATAGGATCCGATGATGGCGATGAAGTCGCTGCTAAACAACAAAAACTGCTCGATGGCACGCGGCATGATGATGGCGTGATCGCGGCTTTCCGCACGCCACAAGTAGCTGTGTTTTTGGAAAAAATAGAAGGCGCTCCAGATCTTTTTAAATCTCATCCGCGCACTTTTTCGCTCGATGCTGTCCAAATACACCGTCTGCTGCGGATCGTACAGGATCTTCCAGCCGTGCGAACGTGCCCGCATGCAAAAATCAGCATCGACCGGGCCTTCGGAAATGCGCTCATCCAGCCGACCAACCTCGCTGAGTGTTTCGCGCCGAATCAGCAGACACAGCCAGGGCACAAACTCGACTTCCATGCTGTTGCCTGCTTTGGAGATGCCGGCCTGGGCAGGGCTGCTCGCTGGCTGCTTGAAAAACACGCGTTGCAAAAATTTTGGAAACGAGGTAGTGATGGTGGGAAAACTGCGACAGATATCGAGTGTTTCGCCGGAAGGTGCAGCCAGACGCGGGCCGACAATTCCTGCTTCGGGATTTTTGCCAAGTATGCCTGTTAGCTGTTCGAGTGTATGCGGCTGCAACGTTGTGCGTGCATCGAGCAACAAAACGTAGCTTCCGGTTGCCTTCTCAAGTAATTGGTTGATTGAGCGGACTTGCCCACGTGCACTCTTGTTTTGCACCAGCGTGACTTGCGGGAACTGGTCTTGAACCAACGCTGCTGTGCCATCTTTGCTGGCATCATCAATAATCAGAATTTCATGTCGAAGCATCTGATTGGTCTGCTGAATCGAGACCAGGCAACGATTCAGCGCTTCTTTTTCGTTGTGTGCATAGATAAGGATTGACACAGAAGGCAACGCGGCGGCAGCCGGTGCTTCTGACTGATGATGGCTCGAAGGCATGTTGTCTGTAGCTGATGGCATCGAAAGAAGCTTATGAATTTATAATATGTCAAGTGAAGAAAATTCGCGCAAAGGATCATTTGGAAAAGCAAGAGCTCTTGCGCCATTTTAGAAAGAATCCCGGAAAAGAAACAAGGCTTTCCGTACCGATCAACCGAATCCTTGCAACCTTTCGTGGGCCAGTATGCACATTGTCGGCATTTTTTGTTTGCCCACCGCAAATAAATCTATTGCCGAACAAACCAGAATTTTGTAGGTTAGGCGCACTGAAAAACCATGCAAATTATCCCCAGGAAGGTTTGTGCTCATGAGCAATAAGCAGTTTTTGGTACTTGCACTCATTGTCGCTCTGTCCGGCATTGTCGGCGGTATCATCGCATCAAAATGGTTGACTGTTGCACCTTTGCTTGCGCAAAACAGAAATGTGCAAGGTACAATTTTAACAGCAGAAGAGTTCAGGTTGATCGACAAAGATGGAAAAACACGCGCTTTGTTGAAAATGCGAATTGACAACTCCCCCAGCTTTAGCTTGTTGGATTCTCGCGGCAGAACCCGGCTATCAATGCGCTTGTGGAGTGATGACTCGCCCAGCATCGATTTTCTGGACGAAAACAAAAACACCCGCTCAACGATGCGGCTTTGGGGCGACGGCTCTGCCAGCCTGAATTTTCTGGATAAAAAGGGCAATTTGTCCGTTGAGCTGGGACCAGGGATTTCCGGATTGCCCAGCCTGAGCATCAGTGATAAAGATGGTAAAGTGCGTGGCCGTTTTCGCATCTCGGAAACTGGCTTGCCCTCGCTCGATCTGAACGATGCGGATGGTCGCTCGCGAGCTCAGCTGAGCCTTGATGGCAAAGACAAACCAGCACTGAAATTTTTCGATGCACAAAGTCAGTTGCGTGCGATCACAGAAATGACAGCAAATGATGCTCCCCAGACAAGCTATATCGATCAGGCTGGGAAAGTGCGTTCGCAGCTGAAATTGTGGGAAGACGGCATACCTTCATTTGTCCTTTTTGATGGAAACGATACGCCACGCGCGTCGCTGGGTAAGACGATTTTAAATGAAAGCCAGTCCGATGACATTGAAAAAACAGCTGAATCAGCGCTTTATCTTTTCGACGAAACGGGCAAGGTGATTTGGTCGAGTGCACGTGCTGCAGAGCAAAGCGGTTCTCAATAGACAAAAAGGACAATAATTTACCGTATACACCCTTGTGGAAAATAAACATTTTTCCGATATTTAAGTTTAATACTTAAGCAAGAGTAGCTTTTTAGAATAAATTAGCATCGCCTAAGGACGGAAAGATATCTTCAACTGCATTGCATCATTGGTTTTTCACCGGAGAGAGGAAAGTTTGAGGTTATTATGACTCAGGTTACTAAGGGGAACGTGAGAATACCATGGCTAACTTATCTTCCTACATGCGAAGCGACCTTGTCCTGCTTGATATTCAAGCGAATGACAAAGTAGAGATTTTTCAAAAAATTGTCGAGGCGATGACCGAGGGGAAGGTCATCAGCAAGCCGGGAAATTTTCTCGAGGAAATTCTTCAGCGCGAGTATGTATCGCCCACATCTATCGGTCGTGGCGTGGCGCTCCCGCACACAAGAACGTACTTCGTCGATAAACCCGTAATTGCATTTGCCCGCATTGAGCCTGCCATTTCCTTCAGCGATCGTCCTCTCGATTCTGTCGAATTTGTTTTCCTCATGGGAACTCCCAAAAACGATCCCAATACCTACTTGCGCATTCTTAAAAATTTATGTACATTGCTGCGCGAAAAAACGTTTCTCGATAAATTGCGTCTTGCCGAAACGCCGGACAAAGTGATTTCCATGTTCTGCTGCAGCAATAATTAGGATTGAGGGAGTCGGTTGGCAGCCTCGAAAATTCGCGTTGTCATCATCACACTTTCCATGCGTGTCTCGAAAGGCGAACGTTCCGATCTCGGCGGCGATGCTCTCACAAGCCGCATCCAGAAAGCTGAGATGCAATTGGCCGAACGCCTGGTCCTTCCTGACGAAAAGAAAACACTGACAGCACATCTCGAGCGTATTTGCGATCAAGGTCTTGCCGATGTGATTTTAACCACCGGTGGCACTGGTTTGTCACCGACCGATATCACGCCAGAAACGACTTTGGCCGTGTTGGAAAAGCGGTTGCCCGGATTTGAAACAGCGATGCATCTGGCTGGCATGCAAAAAACGCCCTATGCTATTCTCTCCCGGGCAGTTGCCGGAACACGTGGAAAAACGATTGTTGTCAACCTTCCCGGCAATCCCAAAGGTGCGCTCGAAAATCTTGAAGCGATTGTTCAAACCCTGCCTCACGCCGTGCGGGTGCTTCAGGCAGAACAAGTCTCAGACCAGGAGCACCGTGCCCCTGTAAATTGATTCATCAAACCAGACACGGCTGCAGCACTCATCTCTGCTCATCAAAGCAAAACGAGACAAGCAAACGCCTGCCAGCATCGTGTCGTTCCATCTTTAACAAACCCAAATATGCTGAAAAATATCAAAAAATCATTGCAAAGTGCTCGCAAACAAGAGCATCGCTGGAAAGTCTATGTCTTTCTCGGCATTCTCGCCTACTTTGTCATCATCAATCAGGTCATTCATATTCGCCCCGATCATATTTTCGTGGCTCTGGTGCTGTTTTCGTTTGTGCTGGGCCGTGGCCGTGCGCGGCGCTTTTTGATCGACTGGCTGCCATTTATATTGTTTTGGATATTGTATGATATGATGCGCGGCGTGGCGGATTCAGTGCGCCAATACGTACACATCATCGAACCCTATCGGATGGAACAGACTTTGTTCTGGCCGATCCTTCATGGCGAAATCCCCTCGTTTTTGCTGCAGGCTGCCCGTGAGTTTTGGAATCCGGTATTTCAAAAATTTGTGAGCGTTTTTGCGGCAAATTTTTATACAGCGCACTTTGCTGTGCCGCTTTTGCTCGGCTGGTTGCTCTGGCATACATCGGATGACCGACCGATGTTTTACAAATTTGTTTACACGCTCACCATCCTCAATGTCATGGCGTTAACGACATTCATATTGTATCCTGCTGCTCCGCCCTGGTATGTTTATAAATACGGATTTGTACAGCCTGTACCAGAGTCGAGTTTTTGGGGTATCAGTGCTGGCAACCTGATCGATGTCGACCGGTTACTGGGTGTATCCTTTTTTACCACGCTGTGGGACTCCTTTAACGCCAACCATTTCGCGGCAATCCCGTCCTTGCATGGCGCCTATCCTGTGGTGGTTTCCTTTTTTGCATGGAAAAAATTTCGTAAATATCTGCCTTTGCTGATTTTTTATCCGATTGCGACCTGGTTCTCAGCGGTTTATCTCAACCATCATTATGTGGTTGATTTATTGATAGGTGTGCTCTATATTTTTGTCGCTTACAGTATTACCAAATATTTTCTTTATCCGAAAATATTCGCACGCTTTGTTGAAAATGTGCCGCAAGATGTACAGGAGGAGGGTGATTCGGCCAGCGCAGAAAGGGCGTCACCTGAAATGGAGAGTATTCAAAAACTTGAAAAGGAGGGCGATTAAATGCGCACTTCACGAATTATCAGCACCGGGCGATATGTACCGTCGAAAGTCGTGACCAATGATATGATGGCAGAGATGGTGCCAACCTCGGATGAGTGGATTCGCGAGCGTTCAGGTATTCAGCAGCGCCACTTTGTCGATTCGGAAATTGGTGTATCGGATTTATCCTTTGAAGCCGCGAAAATTGCACTGGAACGCGCAGATATGAATGCAGAGGATATCGATATGATCATCTTTGCAACACTCAGTCCGGACTACATGTTTCCTGGCTCCGGCGTGCTGCTGCAAGAAAAGCTCGGTATCCCCGGTGTGCCCGCCCTCGATGTTCGCAATCAGTGTAGTGGTTTCGTGTATGGATTGTCGGTTGCTGACCAGTTTATCCGCACCGGAATGTATGATCGCATCATGCTGGTGGGTGCTGAAGTACATTCAACTGGCCTGGAGTACAATGAACGCGGCCGGCATGTCACCGTGTTGTTTGGCGATGGTGCCGGTGTGGCAATCTTAGGAGCGAGTGAAAATGGCAGCGGTGTTTTGTCAACGCATCTGCACGCGGATGGCCGCTATGCGCTTGAGCTCTGCGTCACAGACCCGGGCAGTCGCAAAATTCCTCGCATCAATCCCGATATGTTCGAAGATGGCAGTTGCTATCCGCATATGAATGGTCGAGAGGTGTTCAAGCATGCGATCACCAAATTTCCGAAGGTAATTAAAGAAGCGCTCGATCATAACAATTTGACCACCGAAGATATCGACCTGCTGATTCCGCACCAGGCCAATCTGCGCATCAGTGAAGCCGTTGCACAGCGGCTGAACCTGCGTCCCGAGCAGATGTACAACAATATTCAGCGCTACGGCAACACCACTGCAGCTTCCATCCCCATCGCCCTCGATGAAGCTCTGGAAAAAAAGCTCATCAAGGAGAATGATTTGGTGATTCTTGCCGCGTTCGGCTCCGGCTTCACCTGGGCCTCAGCCGCGATCCGTTGGTAAAATCAGTCCGTCAAAATCTGCCGTCATTTTATAGAGCCTGTGGAAGGGAATGCTTTTGCAGGCTCTTATGTTTAAAGTTGCCGGCTGCCGGGCTGGTCGATGGGCAAGTCTTGCGCACAGAGAGGGCAAGACTCAGGCGGGTAGGTCTTGACCTGCATTTGCATGGCGGCGAGAAAGGGCACACCGAAGTTCGCTCCCCCGCCACTGCGATCCACAACGGCAAACACGCCGATAACGTGTGCGCCAGCCTGCTGCGCCAACTCGATCACTTCTTTGACCGAACCGCCAGTCGTCACCACATCTTCGCAAACCAAAACACGCTCACCTTTCCGCAACGAAAATCCCCTGCGTAAGGTCATCTGGCCATCTTTTCGCTCTGCAAAAATGGACCGGCAACCGAGAATTCGCGCGATTTCCTGTCCAACCACGATGCCACCAACAGCCGGCGCGATCACCGTTTCCGGCTGCTCGCCTCCAAAATATTCTTTTGCAATGCTGCAAAGCTGCTCAGCATAGCGCGGATGTTGCAGCACCAGCGCGCACTGGAAATATTGATCGCTGTGCAAGCCTGAGGTAAGCTTGAAATGACCTGTGTGTAAGGCGCCGCTCCTGTAAAAAATATTGAAGATTTCTTTTTGTGTCATATCAACCTGCCTTTTGTAGAGAAAGATTTGTAAATTGGCGTTGGTGATTTTTTATTGCAATCATGCTCAGTCTTATGATTTGAGCCTTCTCAGAAGCAATCAAACCAAACGATATTTTTCGTCACAAATTTCGCAAATGAACTCGAACAGCTATAATTGAAATTTTTTTCGTGAACATTCGTCAAAATATGCCTCCACTAAGTTTGGCAAAATAAGGAGTTTTTATGCAAATCAAAACCGATAAAAAATATGTCCGGCGTGTGCTGGCAGATTTGGTCAAAATCAATTCGGTCAATCCATCGCTGGCGATAGGTGCGCCTGGTGAAAGCGAGATTGCGACCTATATTGCCAAAGAACTCGAAAACTTAAAACTTGCTGTGCAACGTCTCGCATCTGTTCCGCGCCGCGACAGTGTTGTTGGTGTGCTGAAAGGCAGCGGTGGCGGCAAATCACTGATGCTGAATGCCCACATCGATACAGTCGGCGTCGAAGGCATGGCCGAGCCCTTTTCAGCGGTTGTGCGTGACGGCAAGCTGTACGGGCGCGGTGCATTTGACATGAAAGGCGCGATGGCTGCTTGCATAGCCGCGATGAAAATTTTAGTTGATAACAAAATTGCGTTGCGCGGTGATGTGGTGATTTCCGGTGTGGCAGATGAAGAATTTACCAGCATCGGCATGAGCGATGTCATTGAAGCCTATCCGGTTGATGCAGCCATTGTGACGGAGCCGACGCATTTGCAGATTTGTTTGGCGCACAAGGGCTTTGTCTGGCTTGAAATTGAAACTTCCGGCCGCGCAGCGCACGGAAGTCGCTTTGAGCTTGGGATCGACGCCAACATGCACATGGGGCGTTTTCTGGCGGAGCTTGACCACTACCAACAAACGCTGCGAAGTAGTGCACCGCATGCCCTGGTTGGGCCACCGTCATTGCATGCAGCGACACTGCGCGGTGGAACGGGCATCAGCACCTACGCAGCCTCCTGCACACTGGAAATCGAGCGCCGCACCATTCCAGGCGAGACTGAAGCTGATGTGATGGCACCGCTGCAAAAAATGATCGACCGGCTCGCAGCAGCAGATCCGAATTTCAAAGCGACGCTCAAAACAACTTGCGTACGAGACGCCTTCGAAGTACCGCGTGACGCATCAATCGTGCAAACGCTGGCAAAGGCTTCGACAGCCGTGCTCGGCAAACAACCTGATTTTATGGGTGATACGCCTTGGATGGATTCCGCCTTGCTGGCAAAGGCGGGCGTGGAAACAGTGGTGATGGGGCCTGCGGGCGCAGGCGCACATGCCGATGAAGAATGGGTGGATATCGCTTCGGTGGAAAAATTGGCGGAAATTTTAGCACACACGGCTATGCACTACTGCAAGTGAGACGGGATATTCAGCAATTACACATGCACAGCAGCAGCAATTCATTATCCATTATCCGAGCTATGGAAGCGAAAAACTGCGCCATCTGTGCGATAGATTGCCATCGCATATAAGCTTGGTTAACATCCAGTCGCTACATGCCTTTATCAAAGGCGGCAACCGCATCGATCAGAAAATCGACCACATCGATATAAAACGCAGGATCGATGTTTTCATAATCATCGCTGGGCTTGTGGTAATCCGGATGATCTTCGACCCCAAAATAGATAAAAGGGATGTTTGCGCGGTGAAAGGGTCCATGATCAGAAGCAGAAGTCCAGTCATCACCCGGTTTCTCACCTTTGGTGTCATGCCCGAATAAAACATGAATTTTTGCTTCTGCTGCAACAGCTTCTACAAATGGTTTGAGCTGCGGATAGTGACTGGTGCCGACAGCGTATAATTCGCGTTGGGCATTGCGACTGACCATGTCAAAATTGATATTGAGCAGGATGCTGTCCCTCGGTACCGGAGTTTCGTTGATAAAAGCGCGCGCGCCCTGCAATCCCAACTCTTCGGCATCGAACGCTGCAAAAATGATAGTGTGTTCCGGCGGATGTTTGCCGAAATAATCAATCGCGGCCAGCAAGGCTCCCACGCCGGAAGCATTATCATCTGCGCCGTTGTAAATCTCGCCATTCTTCATCCCGACATGGTCATAATGCGCGGAAACGACGATATATTTCTGAGGTGTTTTCTGGCCGGTTCTTTTGCCGATCAGGTTGATTCCGTCGTAGCGTTTGCCCTGTTCGCGTCTGCTTTCAAAGCTAAAAGGCTGTGTGTAACTGTCAAACACCGGCTCGAGCGCCATCCCTTTGAACGCAGCGACAATGTATTCACGCGCAGCCTGATTGCCGGGTGTACCTGTTTTGCGGCCTTGCAACGAATCGGAAGCGAGAAGTTTTACGGTTTTGAGCAAGTTGATTGCATCAAATTTCTGCTGGGCCTGCGCCATGCTGGATGCAAAAATCAGCGCTGCAAAAGTTATCGTGCAGGCATAACGGCATTTCTTGACTGCTGGCATCAAAAAGCAAGCATGCATTCTCTTGTCCAATCTTTTCAATACACAAAGTTCATTTTGCTTTAAAAGGTTTGTTTTTTGGTCGCTTCGATCTGATTGATCTCTTTTTCCAGGCTATTTTGGCGTCTGGAAATGCTGAACATATATCCAAAAATCAAAACCCAGATAACCATATAAGAAATAAATAAAAAATTCAGATTGCTGTCCATGTGAGCCCTCTCTATTTAAAGTCCAAATTACGTTCAATTAAACATCCGCCAGTGCAGCCTCTTTTTTCAGCTCATTTAAACGCTCGCGCGATTTTTCCAGTCTGAGACGAGCGCACAACATATAGAAATAGAGCACGAAAAAAGTGAGCATGCTGATCATAAGCGTATAGGTCATGTCAGGATGCAGTCCACTCCCTTCTCCACCCATGACCACCGGCTGCGGATGGATGGTTCGCCACCAACGAATGGAAAAATATACAATCGGCACATCCACCACGCCGACGATGGCAAAGACTGCCGCAAAGCGCGCCCCACGTTCGTCATCACCAACGAAATCCCGTACCATCATATACGCGACGTAGATGAACCACAAAATCAGCATGGTAGTGAGACGCGGATCCCACGACCAGTAGGTATTCCATGCCGGTTTTGCCCAAAGCATGCCTGTGACCAATATGCCGGTCGAAAACAGCACCCCAAGCTCCGCTGACGCGAAACTGACACGATCGTACCAGCGATTACGGGTTTTCAGAAAGGCAATGCTGTAGCCGGCCACCACAAAAAAGGCCAGAAATGCCGCTATACCGGAAGGCACGTGGAAGTAAAAAATGCGCTGGACAATCCCCATGGTTTTTTCTGTGGGAACGAAAATGAAAATGTTGTAGAGATTGTACGACATCAAGACCAGCAAAAGGTAGCCACTCATGGTTTGCATCTTTTCGAGTTGAAAATATTTCTTCATCAGACCTCATCCTAATTGTTGCAGCGAGAAAGTTGAAGATCGAAAGAATTAGCTATAGTATGATTGACTGTTCAGTTTGTTTCCATTTTGTGTGCAAATGCAACAAAATATTATTGGCAGCACTGTCCGCGAACGTTTTCAGCGAAATGAAGCACAGCGAAATCATTGCGCATTGTAACTGACAAATCTATAAAAATGTTGCAGTTTATGCAAAGGGCAAAAAACAAAAATTGCAGCAGCAGCTGGAGTTGAACTCAATCAGGCGCCAAATTGGACGAAAAGCCCGAATTTGGTTTCACGATGAGATCGTGGCACAACCGTTGCTTTTAAAATTCAACTTAAGGTGTCACCGATTTCGTCCGGCAAATTTAGGAGGCTTGCATGAAATACACAAGGCATTTCACGCTGGCGATCATTTCGCTCTTTTTCATGACCGATCTATTTGCGCAAAACCGTATTAGCCCCAAAAACATTCGCCCAACTCATTTAGGCTGGCAATTGTTCCAGACCGAGCATTTTGATGTGGAGCATGAACAAAAAGTAGCTGAGGCAGCTCGTGATGCTGCGAATTTGGCTGAGCGCGGATATGCTCACCTGAGCGCTATTTTTGAACACGGACTGGATAAGCGCATACCTCTCGTGCTTTTCGCTTCTCTGAATGATTACCAGCAAGCTGATAGCATTCGCCAGTTTGGGCACAATCCCAGCGGAGTCACTGACCTGGCCGAGCTGCGTGTGGCGCTGGCTGTTACCGGCTCCAACCGGGAGCTTAACCAGACACTTCTGCACGAACTTGTCCATGCTTTTCAATTTGACATCACGCACAATGCAGCAATTATTGGCGAATGCGATCCGCCTTTATGGTTTTTCGAGAGCTTGGCGGAATACCTGGCCGTGGGTATGGACAGCCATACCCGCATGTGGATTCGGGATGGTGTCATGCATGATCATCTGCTCAGCATGGAGAAACTTGGCAGTACATTCGATATTCGGGTGTATCGGCAGGGCGCGGCGTTTTGGCATTATATTGCTGAAAAATATGGCAAAAAGAAAGTCGGACAACTGTTCAAAAGCGCCATCGCTTTCGGCAATCTCGACAAAGCTTTTCAGGCTGAACTTGGTATGGATTCGGTACAACTCACCGCAGCCTGGCATCAACAGATGCGTGACACCTATTCGGTCAGCGATGCACCATTGCAGAAAGCCTCGGCAATCGCAAGCAGGCTGACAGAAAAAGAGAGCTTTTTCCATCGCGTAAATGCTGTGCCGGCGATCAGTCCCAATGGGCATGAGATCACCTATTTAACCGATAAGAATTTGGCCGACGACATTTATATTTTAAAAGAAGACGGGAAAAACCTGTTCAAGTCCAGTCGTTTAATCAAAGGCAGTCAGAGTTCAGATTTCGATGCGTTGCGTTTTTTTGACACGACGATCAGTTGGTCACATGACGGCCAGAAAATCTCTTATATTTCCATGAGCGGCAAGGACGACGCTCTGTTCGTGACAGATGCCAGGGACGGCACCTTTTTGCAACGTTTCGTTTTCAAAGAACTCGACGGCCTGCTTTCGCCAAGCTTTTCGCCGGATGGCAATGAGATTGTGTTTGTCGGTATTGCCGGCGGGCGCTCCGATTTGTTTATCATCGATTTGCAATCCGGCCAGCTTCGGCGTCTTACCAAAGATCGCTTTTCCAATCTGCAACCGCAGTGGTCCCCCGATGGCAAAACCATCGCTTTTATAACTGACCACACTCCCAATCCAGATAAAAATGATGTCCTTCCAAACGATTATAATATCGCGCTCCACCATTTGCAATCGGGAGAGGTCGAACTATTGACTGCGCTGGCCGGCAATGTCAACAGCCCGCAATGGTCGAATGATGCCGCGGAACTTGCCTTTGTTTCCGATCACCAGGGCGTGTCCAATATTTACAAATTGGATATGGCCACAGGTGAAATCATACCAGTCACTTTTCTGCAGAGCGGTGTTGTTGGCCTTTCCGAACTGACACCGGCAATGAGCTGGTCTGCAAATGGTCACTACATGGTTTTTTCGACATTTGAGGACGGCGCCTGGCAGCTCTATCGCCTGGAGCTTCCTCAAGATGAGCAGGACTATCAGGTAATGAACATCGATCCCGCTGCATTCTTTTCTTCGCAGGGAAGCGCTGCGCTCGCCATTGAAATGGCAGCATATTATTAAAGTGCTTTCGCTTTTTCAACGCACTCCTGCTCTGTGAAAACAAGCCTTTTTTATCTTTTCTTTTACAAAACGCAAAGTGGCTGCAACTTCTCTGCGCATTTAAATTTGAAAAAGTTGTGAATATGGCTGCAACACATGCTGTTTACGGTTGAATTTGGGGCAGTTAATTAAAAATTTAAATAAACTTCTTGCGAAATTCGAAAATTTCTGCTTGTTTTTATAGTACTTGTATTCGGAACAGCCACAAATTGCCATTATTTTGCACCAAGTGCGTCCATCGAATGAAACAATTCTGGCGAATTAGCTTCTGGTTTACAGCATTGCTTGACCCTTCCGAATCACAAGTGGGGATCAGCCGTCAGCTTTGTTGATTTGCTGCTTTGAATTGCGCAAGTTAATAATTGCGCCACATCTTTCTTCTTGATTGCAAAACACCTATCGCCTCCCAATCTCCTTTCCTTTTACAAAATCGTCGATGATTTTGGGGTAAACTGCAGGTCGCCGCCGTAATACTTGCACTTCAAATGATGATATGTCTGATGTTTGGAGGGAAACATGCGCGAGAACCTATCTTCTTTAGGGGACTCAGTACAAAAAAGACTCACCATTGAAAAAGACGCTGCTAAAAAAAGACACCAGCGCAAACGCTGGTTGCGATTTGTCCGCATCCACTTTCTTTTGCCTTCAGCAGCCGCATCTGTTTTTATGCTTATGCTAAGCAAATTGCTTTTCGATGTAGCTGGCACATCCAAAATCACCATTGTATTCACGTTGCATTTTATAGCAATACTGCTCGTTTTGACGATGGTCGGACTTTCACCATTCACAGAATTGAAGAACAGTTTAGGACGTTTTGCAACAGCAATTTGGCCAGTTCGAAACCTTGTACTCTTTGTCGTTTTTGTTTCTATATTTCCTTATCAACTTTTGGTGTTTGTCTTTGGCGCGGAGGGATTTGCGTTCATACGTGGATTTGTGATTTGGTCAACGGTACTCGTTTTGTTCTATCATTTGCGTTATGTGCCACGACTTGGCAATTTCCATAATTATTTTCTAGTGAAGTTAGCGTTTCTGAACAGTCAAATTTGGCGTACGTTTAAGCTCATCATGGGCCTGATGAGTATTTTATTTATCTTCCTTTTAGTCGAACTATGGTTTCTCGCTCATTTAGCATCACCACAAAAGAACATCCTGCAAGGTTTGCACTCCTCCACCGAAATGTTTGCCAATGCGGAGGAGCTCCACAAATTTGAGCGAGACTCACTCCGCGTTGTACCGGTTGCTCCTTTCTCTCATCTATTCAACGACTTTCAAACACATGCTTTGCACGATTCGCTTGTCGTAACGCCGGTCCAAAGTGTACCTGCCTATGTAAAGTTGATGAAATACCCGGATAAAACCCATGAACCATGGGCTTTGATTTCATCCCGATTAATTGTGTGGCTTTTCGCTGGCATTCTCCTGACCTTTGGATTGATTGCGTTTGGTGGTATCAACATGCTGATTATGCACGCCGCCATGCCAACGGCGCTGCATCAAATTAAGAAACCCGAGAAGTACGCGGATAAAGTGATTCGCAAGGCGTGGGTTTATGCAAAGGATATGCGTTTTTACCTATTTGATCAGTACTCCTTTACCGTTTTTGGCGGGTTCGTAGGGACTTTGATTTATCTGGGTTTACCGATCATTCTCTACCGTACTGGACAGTATAAGGTCGTGATGTCCATGCTCAACGAAGACACGTTCTTCTTTGCTTTTGCATTGATTGCTGCGTGGATCGTGCCGTTGATTATCGCTATCGCGAAAATCGATGCGAGCTATGGCACCTATTTCAATCAATCGGTCTCAAAAGTGATCATGCAAATCAAAAATCATGTTGTCTATTTTGGCTATGGCGATCTTGGGCGACGCACGGTTGAGCGTGACATGAACCGGCTGCACGCCTTGCGGCCACGGGAGGAACTATTCGAAGACATGGTCACGCCAGACTTGATCGTCGAGCGCGTTTGTACTGCTGCTTTGATTATCGATCCATCAGATCGCGATTTTGTCTACGCAGCTGAAAATGATCTGCTTGGCCGATACGGTGTCATCCGCGTACAACATATTGACCCGATGCGGCTGAAAGATAAAATTATTAAAAATCTGGTTGCGTCGCCGTGGGAATTTTTCCGGCGATGGGGCGTCACCCAAAATGAATCGATCCTAGTGCCGGCGATCAAAGGCAATCTTGCTGAACCTTTTGCGTTTGCGCGTGCAAACCTGGAGCGAGCGAAACTGTTGATCAGTACTGTGCCGGAGCACTATGGCGTCAATGCGGCATTCGAATCGATTACCGACTTGAACACCAAAGCGATTCTCTGTCTGACGCGAAGCGATCAGATGAACTATCTGACCTATCGTGCCAGTACACGAGAGGTAGCGTTGGTTTATCCATTTGCAGCACAAGGAGCGACCATGGGGCAACGGCTATGGGCTGCGGTAAAAAAAATGCAGGCCCTGCGGCAACTCGACATGAAGAACCAGACCCGCCCAAAAATCTGTATCATCGGTGAAAATATCACCAAGCACTATATACTGGAAAGTCTTTGGATCAACATCCCTGGCGACCACAAGGCCAAAGCCGAGTGGCTGGAAAAGCATGTCATTTTTGTCGTCGCGGAAACACCGGATGATTTTCATAGCGAAAATATTGGAACGATGGACTATGTGATGACGCATTATCGTCCTAAAAGCCGTACGCAAATCATTATGGAGACACTGAGTCAGCAGGTCATTGGCAACAATCATGAAACAGTAAAAAGGCTCGAGCTGCCTCTGCGGCTCAGCAGCGGTGGCCGTTATGCCGGTACCCAACCACCACCACTGTTGCACATTCCAATTTACGACGCACGTTATGCATTTGCCGGTCAACTTGATGGCATTTTTAAACAGGAAAAACCAGATATAATTGTCATCAACCCGGATAATATGGAAAGCTCGTTGCGGGTCACGATGTATACCATCCGAGCACTCGAGCGTGTGTTTACCGCACCGGAAAAGAAAACTGATGACGATGCACATTTTCCGCTGATGCTTTTCACACTTTTGCAGGGCAATCAGCATGAAAATACCGCCATCGGTGATATGAGCCGGTTTTACAATGGCTTGGTGATGATGCATGGCGATGCGCTCGCCAAAGATGAAAGCTACCCGGCACACGCACGTTGGAATCGTATGCGCCAAATGATTGTGCGCGAGGCGATCATTGACTCTAATGCAGATGCGCAAGAGATGATCAATGGCATTCACGAGAGCCAGTTCGATTACATCAACAGTATAGAAGATGAGCCTGGTGAAGCAGCGGGATACATGGAAATCAACAATTGCATTCCCGGTGTCGGTGGGAGCCTTGCAGCCCTCACCGCACACCTTTCCGGCTTGCAATTTCGCGAAGATCCGGATATTTTGAACCCTGAAATTCCGTTTTTTCAATACTTGCGCGCATTCCAAATGGATGCAGCCGGGCGTGGCATTGTAATCACTGGCTATGCCGCACTGCAAATGCAGGGTGATCGTGTGGATGCAATGGGCGAGTTCGCTGACCAGCAGAGTGCTGATCGTGGATTTTATGCTCGAATGTATTTGAAAGACGGCAAAGACTATAATTCAGACGACGATGATAAAAAGGTGGTTCGTGAATCCGGCCCGCCAACTGTGCCGGAAGCGATTGCACACTTCGCATGCAAAGACGCCGACAAAAAGCCTGATATTGATATGCAACGCTTCAAGCGTATTTTGCTGGATAGTGATGATGCCAAATCACTTGGCAACAAAGCCTGTCCGAGCATGAACACCTGCCCGGTTGCGGCCTACCAGGATTATGTCATCGCTTCCAATCGAAAGAAATTTGTCGAGACCGAGCAGAATCCAAATGTTAAGCTCAAGTTCGCAGAAAACTATCATTGTCGAAATCACATGACGCCGATTCATTCTGTAGATGCAGTGGCAAGCTACCCGTCTGCTCGTATCATGCTGTGCGTCCGCGGCGAAAAGTCGATGACCGGCCCGCTGGCCTTTACGTTGAATACGCTGCTGATGCGTATTGTCGAGGGGAACGTTCCCGGCTTCAGACGTAAAGCTGAAGAGCACAAGGAATGGATTTTCAACATCCAGTATTTGAAAGACATGCCGTGCCACAACCGCCATTTCGGCGTCAATCGTATCTTCGGCTTTTGGACAGAACGCACTGTAGACGACACCCGTTTTGTGGATATGCTGAAGCAGGAAAATCCAATTCAAGTAATCGAAATTTTGCCAATCGGCAGCGCCAGCGATGCTTGCAATTGGCTTGCCTATGCGCGTAGAATTCATGCTTTTCTCAACAAAATCAGTGAGGAAGGCGCAAATTATCGTCTGACCTGGTTCAACAAATCGCTTCGCTGTACCGATATACGCAGCGAACAGCCTGCAGTCGAAACCAGCAGCGAAGACGATCCGCCGGTGGCGATCATCATCAGCAAAATGCCGGACGAGAACAAGATTAAGACACGCACAGCTCAGCAGGCCGGGGATTTTCGGCTCTGCACCATTTGCGGGCTGCAAGGTCGCGAACACTCATGCGAAAAATGGCGGCCGTGGTACAAGGAAAACGAGTTTCGCTGGGACGTCGAGGAGCAATGCAGCTCGTCACAATGACCTGATGTATTGCATGCCATTCCCGATGCGTGCATGGCCGGCGGCTATTTTCGTATTGCCGACCCGTCCTTCTGAATTTGCAGAAAAACGATATTTTCCTGTTTCTCGACGAACAGCTCAATACGTTTGATCAGGTTGCGTGGAATGTCCGCAACCAATGCCATCATCTCGACTTCATCGCGATGGATCAGATACCAGTCCATGAAGCACTCCATGTACCCAATCGCCTCAATTACCGGCAAGAAGTTGGTGATAAGCAGGCGGCCTTCGGTGTGCAGCAGATCGAAAAGGCGGCGCGTCAGCACTTTTGCCGTTTTCAGCGGCAGATAATCATACAATCCGGAGGAGTAGATCAAATCGAAACGCTCACTTCGAATTTTCTTTTTCAGGATGTCGCGTACAGAGATGTGCTTTGCGGATACGCCAAGCTGACTGTAATTGTGATGTACGATCTGCAGGCTGCGTTCATCCTGATCGAGCGCAAGAAAGCGGCCGAGGTGTCCACCCTGTAAAGCTTCCGACAGCTCGGCCTCGCGCAAGTGCCCACAGGCCAGCGACATCACGCAGGGCCTGGTTTTTCTGCTCGCCACATCATCGATGGCATCGGCGATGATGTGGCGCCGATACCGCACCGCACGGCCTGCCTGCCCGGCAAAAATATACTCGTAAATCTCCCTGCCAAGGCCCGGTACGTTCTTTTTTGAGAAAGCCGGGTGCCCGTAAACCATGTCGAGCAGCACGGCATCGCCGGCATAGCCGCGCGGTTTGAGAAAGCTCCTGTGCGTCATCGGATCGAGTTGCAACAACTCGGCAAGCACGTGCGGGCGCAAGTCGGTTTCAACCATCTTTTGCCACACATCAGCTTGGTTAGATAGACGCAGATCCTGCAATCCGTTAAAAAGCTGCGCCATGCCAGCACAGACCTCGTTGGTTTGCAATTTTTCAGCGACTTCATCCAACATTGCTTTGTTCATAACACTACCCCTGCAGTTTGTGAACGTGAATTTTTTGGGAGGTTGATGGGGAGAGTGGAGCTTGACAGAGAGACACCATCCGAGCAGATTTTTCCCGAAACAGGAGAATGCTTGACTTTTGTTACTGACAAATTTATCATTCAGCTACGAAAACCAACAAACGACAGGCTTGAATTTGAAACTTTTGGGGATGAAGAAAATGGCCTTAGCCAGAGCTGAAGTGGCGGCATTCCTGCTATTTTTAAACGCACAATCTGTGCAATCGCAGATGCAAATGAGCCAGGATGTGGTGCTGCCGCACGGTAATCACACCTTTGAGCTGCAGCACGACAACCAGCCGCGCAGTTATATCGCACACATGCCGCCTGCTGCTGACTGGATGCAGCCCTTGCCGGTGGTGCTCAATTTTCATGGCGGTGGCGGCAATGCAGCGCAGCTTCAGAAGAGTATAAAGATGGATGCGGTTGCCGACCGGGAAGGCTTCATTGCTGTGTATCCAAACGGTACTGGCAGGTTTCGCAAGCGATTGCTGACCTGGAATGCCGGCAGCTGTTGCGGACAAGCACAAAAAGATAATGTCGACGATGTCGGCTTTGTGCTCCATTTGCTGGATGATCTCGGCACACGCACAGCCATCGACCGAGAACGCATTTACGCTGCGGGTCACTCCAATGGCGCAATGCTGGCCTACCGGCTCGCCGCTGAAGCCACCGACCATTTTTCTGCGATTGCTGCCGTTTCCGGCGGCATGGTTGTTAAGAACTTTGCGCCAGCCAACCCAATTCCGATTCTGCACATCCACAGCGTCGACGATCCGCGCGCGCTGTATGATGGTGGCCTGGGACCGCCCTTTCCGCTCACGCGTTATCGCGTTCAGCATCCAGCCGTGGAAGACGTATTGGCTACATGGTTGGCATTCAATGGCTGCACAGCCGAACCGGACACGGTCGAAGTGCGGCACGGCATACGCCGTCGCGACCGCGGGCACTCAGCTATCAAACTGGTTTATCGGGCTGGCGAAACTGGAGCGGAAGTTGTTTTTTGGCAATTGCACGGTCCGGGACACGGCTGGCCCGGCATCGAAAAAGCGCGTTTCGAGCGCATCGTCGGCCCGGCGACCACCGTCATCGATGCGAACGAGGAGATTTGGGCATTTTTTAAGCGGCACAAAAAAAGATAATACATTAAACGCGCATTGCGCGCCGGATCCGTTGGTAAGAGAGTTTTTCGAGCACGGCGATCAGCAGCGCAAAGCAGACCATCGCCACGGCAAAGCGAGTCGGGGAGACATACACAAATCGGATCAACACATAGAGCACACCCAATCCGCTGCCGGGCAAAATGATGAACAAAGCGGTAAAAAGCCGCGAGCGGCCACCACGCGCTTTTGGCTCGGCAAACGGCAGTTTTGGGCTGGCGAGATAAATGAATTGCAGAAAAACAAAGCTGATCACGGCGATGGTGAGTGTGTGCAATATGGCGTGCAGCGGCGATCCGAAATAGTAGTTAAAAAGCAAAAAAACAAAAAACAGCGCAGGCAAGGTCAGCAGCATAAACAGCACATTGCGTGATGCCATCACAATTTTGGACTTGTCAGAAGGTGTGCAATAAAAAATCCAGGCTGCTTCATGGGCATCCGACATCTCCATGTTCTGCTTTAAAATCAGCGGAATCATCAGCAGCGCAAAAAAGAACAGAAAAAATTTTGAAAGCCCCTCCGTCCCGGCCACGAATGGATCCGACAGAGCCCCCTCCTGCAAACCCATAAAAAAATACATGATCAGTAGCGGTATAATGCCGATAATCGATAATTTGAACTTGTTGTCGTGCCGCAACTGGGCATTGACAAGCCGCACGACCACCCGCGTCTCCGGCCGCCGAAAAAATCGTGAAAATCGCCGTGCACCGGTTTTGGTGCGTCGCTCGGGCTTGCTGTCAGAGGTCGACTGCGTGGTCATCGCGCTGACGCGGGCGGCATAGTCGAGCGAGATGCGCGACACCACGCCCCGCAGCATCAAAAACAGTACACCGACGGCTATTCCGGCGCCAATGAGCGAGAATGCGCTGGTATCGCCGTAGCCAAGTTCGATCAGCGACGCAAACCAGGTCGTTGGCACCAGCAGCAGCCAGGCGGTTTTGTCGACTTGTGCAGTCGCGGTGTAGTTCTCAATCAAACGCGGCAGCACCACATAGCCGCCATAAATGACAAACGATACGCCAAATTGAATGTAGGCTAAAATATTTTTCAAGCGCTCCGGCGACAGCAGGCGCAACAAGGCGCCGTACAATACCGCCGCGCCCAGGCTCACAAACAGGCCGGTGCCATAAACCGCTGTCGCTGCCAGCAAGCCGCGCAGCACACTCGGCTCATCGCGAAGAAAATGCATAACGATAGTCGGGCCGCCCAGCACCGTGGCAAAGGTCAGCATATACAGCAAGAGGTTGGTCGATTTGGCAAAAAAATAGGTGCGCGAATTAACCGGCATGTAACCGAGAATGTGGTAATCGTCCGGCGAGATGACGATGGTGTTGTACTCGACCAGCATCATGCCGCCGAGCATGAACATGATGCCGCCGACCACGATGGTTGCACCGAGAAAGGTGTCGGAAGTTTGATAACTCATGTCCGCGAAGAATATCCCGAGAATGAGATAGAAAAGGGCCGTTAAAATCAGGATGAGCACCGGATTTTTGCCCTTTTTTTGCGCGCCAAAAGAAAGCTTGCTGGTGCGCATGTCCACACGCCAAGACAGCTTGACCAGCGCAAAATAGTGCCTGGGATCGACGCCGATCTTCCGTAAAAACCAGCTCATTCGTCCAGACCCTTCAGCGCCTGCATAAAGCCCTCGGCTTTCGCATCGGCATCCGCGCCGCCGGTGATGGCATTGAAGGCAGATTCGAGGCTGGCGTGGCCGGTATCGCGGGCGATCTGCTCGGGCGTGCCGTCAGTCACCAGCTCGCCCTCGTTGATGATGATGATGCGCGTACACAGGCGCTCGACCACTTCGAGAATGTGCGAGCAAAACAGGATGGTTTTGCCGCGTTGGCTCAGGCGGCGCAAAAGCTGCTTGAAAACCAGCGCGGTGTTGGCATCGACGCCATTGAGCGGCTCGTCGAACAGCAGCACCGGTGGGTCGTGCAACAACGCCGCTGCGATCAAGACTTTCTGCCGCATGCCTTTGGAAAAGCCACTTAGCCTTTTGTTTTTTTCCTCGCTCAGGCCGAACAGTTCGAGAAATTCGCCGGCGCGTTTTTCGAACACCGGCCGCTCAATATAGTGCAGGTCGGCAATCAGCTCGAGGTATTCCCAGGCGGTCAGCGATTCGTACAGCGCACCGGTTTCCGGCACATAGCCGATGCTTTTTTTGACTTCAACCGGATGCTCTTTGATGGAAAAACCATTGATGAACGCATTGCCCTCGCTGGCGGAGATCAGGCCGGTCAAAATTTTGACCGTGGTCGATTTACCGGCGCCATTCGGGCCGAGAAAGCCGACAATTTCGCCCGGCTGAATGGTGAGCGAAATGCCTTTGACTGCATGCTTTTTGTCGTAATATTTTTCGAGGTGTTGAATATCGATCATGTTCAGATTCAGTTGTTTTGTGCTTATGGGGAATAGCTATTCAGCTGTCACACTGGAAGTGTCTATGCTGAACTCAAATTTTATTTTCCTGCGTTCGTTTTGTGACAAAAACGGCATAGATCCCTTGCGGGATGACAAAGAGGCTACTTTTCAGCGCGGATCTCGTCCACGCCCTTCAGATTGAGATCAGCAACGCCGGCGCGCACGGCATTCATAAAGCGCTCGCCCGGATCGGTTTTTTCGGTGCGGTAGCTGTCATCGAGCTCGCGCCACAGCGGGTGGCCGTCAAATTCCTGATACTCGTGGTGCCCGATCAAATATTCGATGCTCGGGTATTTCTTTTTCAAATAGCGCACCAGCTTGATGTTGGCTGCGATCTGCTCGTCGGTCATGTTGTCGACGCCGTTGGCGCCACCGACATTCTCGACGCCGATGGCATCGTAATTCAGGCCGATACAGTGGCGCGCCACCCAGTTTTCCGGCATCAGGCGATGCACCGTGCCATCGCGATCGACAGCGAACTGGATGCCGACATTGACCTGTCCGGCACCCTGTAAATCCGGCCGCGAGCCGCCGAGCATTTCGCGGTTGAAGACCGCAAAAGTAGCATCGAAATCATCGATGGCCGTCCAGTGCAGCACCACGATTTTGGGCACCATGGTGATGTCGTCGACCTCGAGTCCGTAGTGCTCGCGAATGTACTCTCTTGTCTGCTCTATGCGATTTTCAGAAAACGAAATGGGGGTGTCGATAATTTTCATTTTGCTTGCACAGCTCACAACAAAAAATAAGGGAATGATCAGTACGATTTTTTTTGACATAGCAATACACTCCTTCGATGGATAGGAGTTAAACGCATTGCCGTTCAGTTATGATTTGCTTCATCCTGAGCGCAGTCGATGGATGAAGTATGGAGCATAAATATCATGTCTCGACTTCGCTCGACATGAAGCGATTGGTTTAACTGAACGGTATTGGAGTTAAACGACTTGAGAGAGTCATTTCTGTTTTGGAAGACAAAACAAATCAATTTTTGATTTTGATCTCAACCAGCTTTTTGACGTGTTCCAGATCGGCAGCACATCGAACCTCAAGCTGAAGCCCTCTGCCTTCCATGTATTTTTTGGCGTTTCGCAAGGTAGATTTCAAATTTTCAGGTAAATCACTTTTCTCGACAGCTTCAACAGCCCGGTCGCCGAACACAAATGTGATTTGAAAATAGCCGTCTTGTGGAATGAAAAAAAACAAATTGCGCTTTCTTCGCAATACTTTCAGCAACCATCCCGACTTTTTGCCATAAAATTTCCACTCGGTCGTGATCGGAGCATATTTGTCTTCGAGAAATGTCTTCAGCGCACCCCAATATTCTGCTGAAGCAGCCAGTACTTTGCGGAGTTGATCTTCGCCCGGCTGACTGGCCTTGTCGTCAAAAATGCTGGCTGACATGGTTCAAATCTCCATTGCTACGAAAAATTTTTGGTCTACTGATTGGTCTGCTTGCTAAAATATCAACACTATTGCAGCACAATCATTTTTCTGGTATGTGAATGCTGGCCCATGCGGATTTGATACAAATAAACACCGCTTGCCATTTCCTCAGCCTGCCACTTGATTTGGTGCTCTCCGGCCACAAATTGCCCGGCTGCCAGCGTTGCTACTTCTTCACCCAGCAAAGTATAAACTTTCAGCGTAACAAAGCCTGCATTTGACAGCGAAAACGGTATTGTTGTGCCGGCATTGAATGGATTGGGATAATTCTGTTCCAGCAAAAAATCATCTGGCGCGGAACCGGCGGAAAGGTTGACTGATGTCGTGCGCTTCACGCTGCGGAAAAGGCCATCGTCCACGGTGCCGACATACAGATAATCATTCCGATCCAGGGAAATATTCCTTATTCGCAAGTCGGTGAGACCATTGTTGATTTCATGCCAACTCGTATCGGCAAAAGAGTAACGAAAAACGCCGTCTTCTTCTGTTCCAAGAAAAAGATCACCGCGCGAGTCGATGACGATCTTTCTGCTGGAATAACGCAAGTTTTCTCTTTCGATTTTTTTCCATGTGTCGCCATTATCGTGCGAATAAACGATTCCGGCAGTCGCGTTAGCCACAACATCACCCTTTTCGTTGGCGCGCACGACCGAGACATAGCTGCCTATTGGCAGGTACCAAGGATCTTCATACACCTTGGTCCAACTCTCCCCACTTGTTGTGGAACGAAAGATTTTGCCTGTCCACGTTCCGGCATTTGTGCAACAATTGGTCGCCACAAAAAGACTACCGTTCGCTGTTGCATTAATATACAAAGCAAACCTGTCAGTACAACAGAGAGAATCCCATGTTTGGCCATTATCCTGTGAACGATATACTCCATTTCCACGGACTCCCACAAAGATGCTGCTGCTTGAATCGATGGCAAAATTTCCCATCAAAGGCATGCCACCTGTACTCAAAGGAACCCAGCTTTCACCGTTATCCTTCGAGAAGTGAATTCCAGCATACCTTGCAAAAAGCTCACCGACTGAACTGATTGAAATTTGACTTATCGCTCCTCCGAATTTAGGCAGATCACCAACCGACCTAAAATCGTCACCCACAAGTTTTCGATATATTCGTCCGCTATCCGCACCAACGAAAATATCTCCCTGCGCGTTGACGGCAATGGCAGATATCGGAACGCCTTCAAGTCCCCGTATCGGTTGCCAATAATCGACCTGTGCAAAAATGTCCTGTGAATATCCTGCTACGAAAACAAAAAGCTTCAAGATTGCCAAATATTTGCATGCTATTTTCATTGCAAAACCCTCCATTTTAATAAAATTCGTAGGGGCATGGTGCACCGTGCCCCTACCACTGGAATATTAAATTATCATCACGGCACCGTGTACCAACACTTCTCGTCGAACAGCGCCACCGGATCGTCGATGGCGAGGTTTTCGCGCACCAAAAACGGCTCGCCATATTGTGCACCGATGTAAATGCCGTACTGCCGCGCCCGAATTTCGATGTGATCGAGGAAAGCCGGGTGGCTGATGGCGGTCTGCACACTACCGTATTTTTCCATGTCCGCGGCGTGAAATTGCGAGTGATAGGCACGGATCGACTCGATCTTTGTGGCAAAGGTCTCGCTGATGTCGACCACGAAGCTGGGCTGAAATTCATAGCGATTCGGGTAGTGAATGAGTTTGTAGGGCCGCCACGGCTTTTGGCCGGTGTCGATTTTGGCCAGCCCGGCAAGGAAAAACGCTTCCTGCACCAATTCGCAAGTATGCTGGTGGTCGGGGTGGCGCGCTACCCAGTGGTGCGTGAACACCACCCGTGGCCGCAACTCGCGCAGCACACGCACGATTTTGAGCTTGTTTGCCTGGCTGGCGCGCACGTGGCCATCCGGTATATCGAGCATTTTGTGAGTGTGCGCACCGAGAATTTGTGCCGCCGCTGCAAACTCTTTGGCGCGGGTGGCGGTGTCGCCGCGTGAGCTCAGCTCCGCCGAAGTGGTAGTGACGATGGCGGTTTTGTGGCCCTTGCGCGCCAGTTTGGCCAGGGTACCGCCGCAGCCGATTTCGACATCATCCGGGTGCGCGCCGATGGCCAGTGCATCGTAATCAGGTTTTCCGAACATGGATAAAAACTGTTTGGATTGCTGCAGGACTCGCAGCCCGCCAGTTCCGGCCTGGCAGCGCGTTCACTGCACGGTTCAGGTCTTGTTTTCAAAAAGGATGCTGGGGAATATAACAATTGCACCAAAAAAGGCCATGCTTTTCTTGCCGAGTCCGGGCCAAAACCGCCCTGTTGCTCGAAAATGCTCTTTGTTGTTGCTGTGCAGCTCAGACTTCAGCAGGATTGTCATAACCTCTCGATGACACTAACAAGGCACGAAGACACAAAATCGCCGAGTGGCGCGGCCTGCCGGTGGTGCCGCGGGTGCTGTTGGGGGAATAGATAGCAATAGGCAGGTTGCAGGGACGATCCGGCGGATCGCCCTCTGTGTTTTCGCATCTGAATATGCCACAATTTACAGCAAAAAACCAACCGACGTGTGGCCGTTCCTCACTCGCTGCGCAGGGCTTCGACCGGGTTGGCCAGCGCGGCGCGGATGGACTGGTAGCTGACGGTCAACAACGCCACCAGCACAGTGGACAGCGCCGTGGCGATAAAAATGCCCACGCCGAGATCGATGCGATAGGCAAAGCGCTGCAGCCACTTTTCCAGCACGAACCAGGCAAGGGGCCATGCCAGTACATTTGCCAGGACAATCAACTTGATGAACTGTCCTGCAAGCAGCGATACGACACCCGCCACTGTCGCGCCCAGCACTTTGCGCACGCCAATCTCTTTGATTTTCTGTGTGGCCATAAACGATGCCAGTCCGAACAAGCCCAGACAAGCCAGCAGCACACCCAAAAATGCAAACAGCGAAATGAGCTTGCCGAACTGCAGATCAGCCAGGTATTGTTGGTTGAAAGACGTATCCAGAAAAAAATAATTGAAGGCATTGCCGGGAAAGAATTGCCGGTAGGTTTTCCCGACATCGGCAATTGTCTGCTGAAGATCATCCGTGTTCAGCTTGAAAAAGAAATACTGGTTGCTCGAATACAGTGGCATGAAAACAATCGGCTCGACAGGTACGCGCAGCGACTGCTGGTGATGGTCGGCAACCACTCCTACGACCTGCCACTCTTTGTCCCAGTATTGCAGCACAGACCCGATGGCCTTTTCTGGAGAGGCGTAACCGAAGTGACTGGCGGCTTTTTTATTGAGCACAATTGACCGGACAGCATTAAAATCCAAATCATGGTCCGAACGCCGGAAGCCCCGCCCGGCAATAATTTCCATTTTAAAAGCTTCAAAAAACTGATAGTCGACGCCGAGTTGGCTGGAAGTGTAGCGCGTATCGGAGGTGCCAGCTTTGCGCTGGATATTAAAAATTCGCCCCATACGATTTCCGGGCAGGCGCTGCGATGTGGTAGCATAGTCAATTGTTGGCAGACTGGCAAGTTCGGCTTTGATGCTGCCGATATGGTCGAAATAGGTGGAATCCCAACTTGTCAGACGCGGGCCGTCAACCACCAAAGTCTGCTCGATGTTGATACCTAAATCTTTTTGCATCATAAAATCGAGTTGCGAGTAGGCCGTGTAGGTACCGGCAATGAGCGCAAAAGACAGCCCGAACTGAAACACCACCATCGCTTTTCGGATCTTGTGTCCGGCGCTAGTTGGGCTCATTTTATTGCCCAGTGCCGAACCCACCCGATGAGATGCGTTCAGCATCGCAGGATAGAAACCGGTCAATAGCGTGCCAAACAGCAAGATGGTCAGAAAGATTACCCCGAAATTGGTGGCAAAAAAGTCATCCGCGAAGCGAATGCCGAGCGCATCGCGGAACCTGGGCTGCAAAGCTTCCACAATTGCCAGAGCGAGGCAAAATCCAGCCGCATTGATCAGAACAGATTCCATGAAAAATTGCTTGAAAAGTTGACCTTTGCGAGCCCCAACCACTTTGCGTACGGCGACTTCCTTCGCACGCTCAAACGAACGGGCAGTGGTCAAATTGATGTAATTCCCCCAGGCGATCATCAAAATGAACCCGGCGATGCCAAGCAGCCCCCAAACCGCACTGCTGCTGCCGTGCACCCAGGTTTCGTACTCATAATCAGAGTACAAATGAATATCGGTCAAAGGCTGCAAATAAAAGCGCTCGAGGCTGTTGGTCACTTCGGTACCGCGAAAATAACGCTCGCTGAAACCGACAAATTTTTGCTCAAGCGCTGATGCATCAACACCAGAGGCGAGCTGCAAATAGGCCATAAAATTGGAATTGGTCCAACTGTCTTCAGCTTCCGGGCCGAACTCCATTCCCAGCGTTGTATAGGATGCCAAAAAGTCAAAGGAACAATGCGAATTGGCCGGTACGTCCTGAAAGACGCCCGTCACGGCAAAATCAAAACGATTATCGATGCTAAAGGTCGTTCCGAGCACATTGCGCTCTTGCCAATCGATGCCATAATATTTTTTCGCGGCTGTTTCTGACAGCAAAATCGAATGCGGTCGAGCCAGAGCTGTGCTGGCATTTCCAGCGAGCAGCGGGAACGAAAACATGCTAAAAAAGGCCGAGTCAGCAAACACAACACGCTCTTCGAAACCGTCCTCGCCGCGGCGCAAGTATAAGGGGTCGAACTGGATCACACGGGTAAAGTTCAGCACCTCGGGATAATCTGCTGCCATTTGCTTCGGCACCGATGGATAAGTGATCACCCCATGCTGGGTTAATTCGCCATTTTGATAGCGATCATTTGTCAGGCGGTATAGCTGTTCCGCGTTCGAATGAAAAGTATCATAGCTCAGCTCGAAAGCAGCATATTGCATGATGAAAAAGCACGCCGCCATACCGATTGCAAGACCGGTGATATTGATCAGTGAATAGAGCTTATTCCTTTGTACCGTACGCAGCGCGATTATGAAATAGTTTTTAAACACATTCGCTCCACTTTGTATTTTATGTAATCCATTCATTGTTTTTCAGTACGATTTTGTCCCCAACATCAACAAGTCAAAAAAAGAGGGCGATCCAATCTACTTCAAAAAACAGGCCAGCGTTTTTTGCTGCCTGCAGCAGGTGATGGATCATCCCGATTATACGCTGGCAACACAGCCGGTGCACGCCAGCGAACAACGCCGCGTAACATTCGCCAAAGAAGTCTGCAACAACAGCAGAGCCTCGTCGTAGGCCAAGGAGGTTGATCAAATGGCGGCTGAGGGAAAGCATGGCACCCATTTTGAGAGGAAACCACGATGTTCACAAGAGACCGAAAGAGCTTCAATCCGTTCGGCGTCGAGGTGGGCAAAGTGTCTGAAACGAACGACGAGAAGGCATTTTGGAACGCAATCGACACGTCGAACCTGCCGCGAGAAAAGAACCCCAAATATGATTTACGAACACAGTATCGCAAGCTGCTGGAGGGCGCCACAATCGCCTCATTAGCACTGGTGCTGTTGGTTTTCCAGTGGTTTCGCAACGTACAAATGCAGGAAGTGGAATTCGAAAAAATCGTCCACAACATCGAAGTCGAAGAAATTCCCCTGACTCAGCAGGTGCATCGCACGCCGCCACCGCAACGGCCACAAATGGTCATGCCTTCCGACGACGAAAGTATTCCGGAGGAAGAGACTATTGCAGCAACCGAGTTCAGCTTTGAAAACATTCCCGATCCGCCACCGCCACCAAAACAGACAGATGACAGTTCAAGCATCTTTGTCGCCTATGACGTCCCGCCAATTCCACTTGATGGCTGGAATGCAATTTATAAATACATCGAGTACCCGGAAATTGCCAAACTCTCAGGGGTTGAGGGCAGGGTGTTTCTGAAGGTGCTGGTCAACGAGCAGGGCATCGTCGAAGATGCGGTGCTGTTGAAAGGCTGCGACTCCAACGTCGGGCTCGAGGAGGCGGCTGTGGCTGCGGCCTTTAAAGTCAAATGGCACCCGGCCCAGCAGCGCGATCGCGCCATTAAAGTCTGGGTTGGCTATCCGGTCACATTTGTGTTGAAAGAGACGGATGGTCCGTAACGATTTGCAGCGGCGGTCGATTTCGAACAGTCCCGGCCGCCGCTTTTCAGTTGAGAAATTATTGTCACATTCGGCCGCTTTCGTATGAAAGCGGTTGATTCCCGCTTTTTCTCTGCTAATTTCCCCACCCAATCTACAATCATTTTTAATAAGTGATCTTAACCTGCATTATTCACAAACTGCCCAATTGCGATCAATCTTCAACAGTACATACCCGCGTATGCAGCATCCAAAACACTTCTAAGCCATTGATTTATTATGGATTCCAGCCTGCATGAAAAGGTATTTGTGAATAATAAAAGTCAAATTATATTGAATCGACGCTGTAAATTTTCTCAGGCAGCATGAGACACTTTATGACTTTCTTCCGGAAGGTTCTTTTCTCAACCCGGCTGTCCATCGCCGGCGCAATCAAACCTGGAGGCAAAATGCAACTCATCACCTGGAACATGCAGGGCGCAACCGATTCCGCAAAATTGAGCAAGTGGCCGTTGGTTCGAAAGCTGGTTCGCGACTTTGGCGCGGTCGTGTGTTTGCAGGAATGCGGCGCCATTCCCGATACAGCAAAAGATTTGAAGCTACCCTGGGGGATCGCACATGTGCGCACTGTTCTTTACCCGTCGCAGCGCGATGCCAGCCGTGCGCGTGAAAAGCCAATCTTCATCACTCACTATGCCTGGGATGCAGCAGGTAACCGTACCAACCTCGCCATTGCCACTCCGGTTCAGCCATCCAGCGTGAAAGCTTTGCCGGAAATCAGCAACACGATTTGGCGACCTGCTCTGGGTGTCCAAATCGGAGCGACGCGGCGGGCGACGTGGTATTTTTGTATTCACGCCATTAGCCCCGGCGGCAAAGATGCCATCGATTTGCTGCGAACCGTCCCGGAAAGCACAACACTTTTCAATCCGAAAACCGGCAGCAAAACGCTGCAGCCCTGGGTTGTCGCCGGCGACTTTAATCGTGAGCCGGACAGCCTGAAATCGCAAATGGCTTCAAAAAAAATTGCCGGTTCTATTTGTCGTGCGAATGGCAATACCCATAATGCCAAACAGCAGCCGCCATCAAAGATGCTGGATTATGCCATAACTTCCGGGCCAAACAGCCACGTAGGTGAAGTCCAGCGCAACATGGCCGACACATCGGATCATTTTCCGGTTCTATTCAATCTCTAAAAAAATGATGGTGGCTATTCAGCTTCTTTGTCATCCCGTCAGGGATCTATGCAGATTTCATCACAAAGCGAACGCAGGAAATCAAAACTGGAGGTGAACATAGACACTTCCAGTGTGGCGCTGAATAGCCACAGATAATTTGCAGTGAAGGCTTAAAAAATAGAGGCAAAAATGAATTTCTCCCAGCTCCGTGATCAGCTCTCGCCAAAGCTACCGGCAAATGGCGGTACCTTCCGTGTGGCGGCAACAGACTTCCGTACACGCCCAAATCTCGATGAGGTCACGCGCGAAGAACTCGGTATCGAATCGCCCGTCGAAGGCTTGCTCGATAACTGGTTCCCCAACGGCGAATTGGTGATCGAGAACGCGAACACCATCTTGAAAGATTTCAAAATCACCATTCGTGGTAAAGGCGCGCTACCGAAATTGCATTTCGCAAAAACCGATTTCGAAGCGGTCTTCCATATCGTCAACAGCACGCCGCAACTCACACTGACCATCGATCTACCGAATGGCTGGAAATTGCCGGATAACATCGCAGGGCTGGACAATACCATTTTCGAGAATCTGGCCTTCAGTGACGCCGCATTGCTTTTGAATTCCTACGACAACGGTGTGCGCGAACCCGCCAAACGCTTGCAGCATGGCCTCAATTTTCGCGGCACGCTGCAAAACTGGCAGCCGACACCGGAACTACTGGCCCTGGAAATTCCAGCACCCCGCCTGCAACTCCACGGCGACATCAGCTTTAAAGAAGACAAGCCGGAAGTTCTGCTGAGCACCTGGCTCGGAAACGGCATCGATCTCGGTTTTTTGAAAATCATCGTCGAGCCACAATACCTGGCGACCGTCATTGCACCGGAAGCAGACGATACGGCGATCGATGCGGTACCTGCTGATGAAGCGAACGGGCGGTTAGCGCGGTCGGTGGGCAGCGCTGCCAGTATGCTGCATTTCGATCCGGTCATGCTCAATTTCAGCAGGCTGTTGCTGCGTCTGCAGTACATGGATCACGGCAAATTGGTAGAAATTCCGGCGACAGTGTCGCTGACCGGTTCCGATGCTGGGCAGGTACAGATTATCGCCGATTTGCGCGACTTTTCCGCCTCCTTTTTAGGGCATCTCGACGCCCTTGTAAATGACATGAAACTGAGCGAAATCCTGCCCGATTCATTTGCCCTGAAAGATGCCTTTTCGCTGCGGTTTTTGAGTTTCACCATCACACCGGCCCAAAAGCGCGTCGATGAAGTGGCGTTCGGGCTCGACTGCAACATCCATTTAACCGAGCTGGCGGCATTCTACCTGCCGCGTGGAGCCGCTTTGCCAGAAGGCATTCCAGAAGTCGGCATTTCCTATGTCGGGCTGAGTGTGGCACCCCAGACCGGAGCCTATACCTTCACAACCGAAGCGTTTGGCCAGTTCGATTTTCCTTTCATCGACGCCGAAATCGACCTCGACACGGTCAGCTTTACGGTCTCGCACGCACCGGCAAGGCGCGATGTCGACGTCACCCTACCAGCACAGACCGATTTCAACATGCAAATCGCCGGCATGACTGATCTCGAAATCGGTGAGGGCTTTGCCATGCGGCAACTCGCCTTCAGTTTCGACTTTGAGCAGGGCGCGGGTTGGTCCGCAGCGGGCAGCATCGGCGCCAGTGTTTTTGGCCACGATTTTGAGCTGGCACTCTCTTTTGCGAAAAATGGCCAGACTGAATTGTTCACCTTTGACTGGCAAGCACCGCAGGCCATCGAGGTGCTCGATCTCGAGGGTGTGGCTAACCTGGCTTTGTCGCACCTTAGCCTGGCGATCACACGGCAGGTTGGCAGCCAGCGGCAAGGCGCGGCCAGTTCAACCGATTGGGCGCTTTCCGGCGTCGGTGATTTTCAAATCAACGACCTGTTCGACACATCGAAAAATATTTTCAAGGGTACCTGTACACTGGAATTCGAAAAAACAGCCCAGCAAAAGCGGCTCTCGCTGCAATTCGCAAACACCTCCGGACGCTTCGATATCCCGCTGGCGCCGGGTGCCAGCAACGAAAAATGGACCTTCGAATTCAAGCCAGCCAAAGTCTCGGTGGTGCAGGACAAAAACACCGGATTTTCCTTTGAATTGGGTACCGGTATCGCAATTCATGGCCTGCCCAAAAAGCTCGACGAGGTACTGACCGATGAAATCAACGCGGCCATCGCGATCACCAACAAGCAGGTTGATGTCAAAATCGACCGCATTTTCGAAGCGGTGGAGATTCCGATTCCCGATATCGAAGTGGGCGGCGACCGCATCAAGCTCGGCACCATGCTGATCGATGCCAGCAACCTGTCCGCAACTTTGGCAAAAGAAGTGAGCCTGTCAGCCGATTTCCGGCTCGGGCTGCCCTCCGCGCTCAACAGCATATTCGGAACGGACAGCAATGGCAAAGCCACGCACGACATATTTGAGACCTACGATAAAAATGATCTCGACAATTCCACCATCCTGTTCAGGCTCGGGGCGAGCAGCAGAGGTGCGGTTAATTTTAAATGGCAGGAAGGCTCGGTTTTCACCGCAATCAAGGTAAAAGACGGCTTTGTGAATTGCGACTTTGGTGAGTTCGGCGCGATCCGTTTTAAGGTGCCGCAATTCACCTATTTTGCCAATCGCTCCAGCTTTGAAGCCAGCGGCGGCTTCGAAATTGTGCGGCCGCTCAGTCTGCCGCTGACGCCGATCAAAGCCCTGCTACAAGCCGCCATTTCAAAAGATGCGGCCAATTTGCTGCCGGACAGCCTGCCCCTCGAAGGCATCGATATCATCGACGACAACGGCGATTTCCAGGTCAGCGAGATGATAAAAATCCTCGAAAGCGGCACCGGCGTCGATCTGCCGCAGTGGATCAATGACGCCCTCGACGGCGTGGAAGATATTGCCGATCGACTGCCGGATGGTTTCAAAGACTACCTTGATTTCACCATCCCGGACCGGCTGTTTTTTGAAATTTCTGTCGACACAACCGGCAGCGTTAGTTTTGGTTTGCAAACCTACGATTACGATCGCACAAAAGGCGATGCGCGCGCCAAAGCCAAAGCCGCGGCCAAACCGCTGCGCTGGCTCAGCCCGGCTATTGTCCCCGGCATGATCCCGCAACCCGGCTTCAACTGCATCAGCTTACGGAGGCTGTCGTTCGGTCCATTGATGGGCGGCTCGTTGTTTCAACTCGAAGTCGACGGCGTTTTCGAACAGTACGATATCGCTTCGCTGGCGCTCTCCCTGCTTCTGCCCGAGGACAAAAAATTTCCGTTGCCCACTTCCGATGAGTTGCAACGCCGGATTGTGCTCGACGATTTGTTTATGATCATTATCTATGAGACGGTCATCCCGATTCCGGTGCCGATTTTTTACGATGTTGCTGGCATCGAATACAAAGGCATAGAGGGTGTTGGCTTGCAGGGGCACGCCAAATTTCCCATGCCAGATGCAGGGCTGAAGACGATTGTCGATTTGTTCACGAATTTAAAACAATTTTTCGAAGAGCGCGATTTTCTGCTGAATCCACAAGAGCCACCGGGCGATACGGACCTGGCTTTTACAGTCGAGCAAACCTATCTCGAATTGCCGGAATATCTCGGCGGCAAGATTTTGGGTAAAAAAGGCCGGTTGGTACACATCAGCGCATGGGAAAACGTCGCACACTTCTTAAACTTTACCAAAACCTTTTCGATCAATGAGTTGATCCTCGCCATCGAAATCAAGTACCGTATCGGCTCGGAGTCGATCAGCTTTTTCAATTTGCTCGAATTCAGCATCGATTGGCTGCTGACGACGCCGGACGAATTTCGGCAAGGTGCGTTCAATCAGCTCAAAATCAAGTCTGCACAAAAAGAGCAGTATTTGAAGTTGCTGCCCGCCAGTTCCGGCGCGGCCACCGGCGAAGAAGGCCTGGTGGCGTTCGTGCGCACCAAAGCCGGCATCCGCAATGTGATCGAGCTGCAGGGCGGTTTCGCCATTGCTGCTTCCGGCACGATGGGCTTCCAGACCGGATTTTTGCTGCAAGGTACCGTTGGCGGCGGCGTCATCGATATGGAGCTCGGCGGCGCTGTGGCTATCGGTGCGCCGCGAGCGGGCACGCCAAACGAGCGCGCCATCTTTATGGTTACCGGTCACGGCCATTTTGATGTGCTCGGCCATCGTGTACTCCAAACGGCCATCGAAATTTCCGACCGAGGTTTTCGCTTCATTGGCAAGTTCGATCTTTTGCCCGCGTCATCGCCCTTGCAGGTCAAAGGTCAAATCTCCGGTGAATTGGGCAAAAACCACTTCCAGCTTGCGGGTTCGGTATCAACCAAACTCCAAGGGCTGACACTTGTCGGCGCGCAGGCAATGATTTCCAATGACCTGGTCAAAGTTTCGGGCACCTGGCTTGGCGCATCTGCTGGTTTGATAATCGGCAAACGCAATAATGTGCTGACTTTTGCTGGCACGGTAGGTTTTGCGTTCGATCTGCACATCGACTTTGGCGCCATTCGCAAAGCCGTATCCGGGGTGACCGGTGGTTTGGTCGATATGGGAAACTGGCAAGTTGATATTCACGCTGCAGCCAGCGTCGGTGTCACCATTTCTGAAGCTGGTTTTTCAGCAAGCATCTCGGCAAGCTTTAAAATAAACAATAAAGGTTTGTCGGTCGGCCCGTTCACCATTACAGTGGCACCGACTTCATTGAACAAGCTCAAACAGATTGTCGCAGCAGAAATCAAAAAACATGCGCTGAGTTACTTCAACACTGTTTTTGCTACGGTCGAAGAGTGGCTTGCTGCCATCGGTGGCGCGATCGAGTTTGCCGCAGCGGAAATGGAGAAAGTCGGCAAAGCGCTCAAGCATGTTTATAAGAAAACTGCAAAAGAAGCGGCCAAGCTGCTGAAAGACGCCAAATTTACCATGAAACAGATCGGTGGCGCCTTGGAGAATGGCTACAAAATGGTCGCTAAGGATGCTGCAAACGCACTGAAAGCTGCCGGATTTGCTGCCAAAGAAATCGGTGAAGTTTTGGAAGATGGTTATGGTTTGGTGGCCAGCGAGGCGGCTAAAGCCATGAAGGCAGCCGGTTTTGCGGCTAAAGAAATTGGCAATGTGCTGGAAGATGGCTACGGCCTGGCTGCCGATGGTGCTGCAGCAGCTCTGAAAGCCGCCGGATTTGCTGCCGAAGAAGCTGGTAAAGTCTTGCAACAAGGCTATGGCCTCGCCGAAGATGCCGCCAAGGGCCTGCTCGAAGGCGCGGGCTGGGCGGTCGAACACCTGAATCCATCGAATTGGTAGCATATGCCGGTTTTGACGAACACACCGCGAAGCCAGCGGCTGCAAAAGTATCGCAAAATGGTGGATCTGATTGCTATGGTGATGCCGCATCTGCCGGTTGAACTCGCCGGCGAATCCGCCAAGCAACGCATTGCACACCTGGTCACATCGCTTCCAGCCACATCCGGGTGCGGATTCGAAGTGCGGCTCGGGAATCAAGCCGATCAGGTCGATTTTTGTCTGCGCGCCATGGCCAGCGAAGGTGGACGTGAGGCGTTTTCTGAGTATGAGCCAGTGGCGGCCTCCCCACCTGCGAATCAAGCAAAATGGCATGCCCTGCGCGAATTTTGCCTACATTGGTGCGACCCATCATCGCCCATTCTCGATCACGTCAACAATGTCTGGCTCGAATTCGATCTCGACCAATCGGCCTTTCGCAGGCAAGCGCCGTCGGTTTTTTTTGACGTCGGCGAAGATGCCGTTTTTGAAAGTCAATGGATTGTTACGGAAGCATTGTCCATCCTTCGCGCCTTGCCCGCGGATCAGCAAACGGAGCAAGCGCTACACCGCTGTTTGTCTGCTCTGCCAGCAAGGGCCGGTATCTATTATCTTGGCGCCATGCTGGCGCGGCCGCAGCAGCCTGTGCGGCTATGCCTAAAAATGCCAGTCTTGGCAATTTCAACATTTCTAAAAAAAATTGGCTGGCGTGGCAATGTGTCCGCAATCAAATATGAGATCGAAGCCGTGCCGAATTGTGCCGAGTCGATTGTTTTGGGACTCGATTTGCAGGACATCGCAAACAGCAAAATCGGCGTCGAAATCAAGCCGCGCAGTGAACGAGATTGGCCCTCCTTGCTGGACGCGCTGGTCGCCCAAAAAGCTTGCACGCCAGCAAAGCGGGATGCACTAATGCAGTGGCCCGGGCAGGATTCGGCCCTGTTCCAATCTCCGCAGAAGTGGCATTTGCAACCACCCGACACAGCCTTTGAAGCGGAGATTGCACATGTGCGGCGGCTCAACCACATCAAATACGCTTTTGACACGGCAGGCTTGCTCGAAGTGAAAGCCTACCTCTACGCCGGCTTTTTATGGCGCACTGGAAACATCGACGATCAGGCATCCAGCGCATAAGCCCGCGCCAACCACTCTACCAGTTCTGCATCGATCTCATCTGCCCTGCTCACTGCAATCCGGTGGGTAATGCGATCTCTTTTTGCAAATCCGCCTGTGTCGAGCAATCTGCCTGTTGCTGGCAAATCACCGAGCGCTAAACCGAGGTCGATGCGGGTGTTGCTGGTTGGCTTGATTTGTGCAAAAACATGCTGGCGATAGAGCGGTACGAACGTTTTGGTCGGACATGCCTTCACATCGTCACCCAATGCAAAAGCAAGCTGCTGCAATTTTTCGTAGAGCGGCAAAAGTGCTGCTTTTTTACCAGCGAACATCGCCACCACCAAGGCTTGCGGATCATAGTTTTCCGCGCCGCCACCCCCTTCCGCCTGTTGCGCCAGCAAACGTGCGTAGTTGGTGCTCACACCATGTTGATCTTTGAGCCATTGCACGCATTCTTTCGCTGATGCAGGGCCGTCTTCACGAATTATGGCAAGCCAATGCTTGAGGGATTTGCCGGTTTTTTCGGGCAAATTGCGAATAAATGCCGCTTCCATTGCGTATGCCGGATGCAAATGATAGCGGGTTCCTGCAACTGCCTGCCATTTTCCTTTGGCCACAATCACTCCTTTCTTTGCTTTATTCAGGCTGCTAAAACTTTAAAAGGATATCACTTCGCAAGAGAATGATTTTGCTCGTTGCAGACGAAATTATTATATTTCACGACGAAACAAACACTTTTTCATCAACCAGGCTGTGTGTGCGACAAATTTGCCCTGCCGTTCGCAACTCAAAGCTGCTTTCTTTGGGCTGCAGACGACACGGCATTCTGGACTGCATACCAATTGTCTGCCTTTCCAACCTGCAAAACAAGAAAGGAAAAACGATGAATTTTGCCGATGTGAAAGCGTTATTGAATGCGCTCGACACTGCTTCAATTTGCGACACCAATAAAAATATGCGCGTTATCGATCCCGCTATCCAGCCGATTCAACACGGCCTTAAGATAATCGGACGTGCCCACACAGTACGCTGCCACGACGATTTCTTGACCGTTATGATGGCGCTGCGGGACGCAAACGAGGGGGATATTTTGGTGATCGACACACAAAACAGCCGGCGTGCGGTGGTTGGCGAACTTTTTTCCACGGAAGCAGCACGCAAAAAACTGGCTGGTATCATCGTTGATGGCGCTTGCCGGGATGTGGAAAAAATTCGTGAGCTGCCGATGCCTGTTTATTGCCGGAATGCCTATCCGATTTCAGGCACGGTGAACCAGATTTTTGAAACCCAGATTCCTGTTGAATGCGGCGGCGTGACGATCAATCCGGGTGACATCATTTTTGGCGACGATGACGGCTTGATCGTGGTAACGGCTGCGGAACTGGCATCTGCTCTGCCACTCGCCAAAGAAATTCAGCGCAAAGAATCGCACATTTTAAAGCATATGGAGCAGAGTGAAAGCCTGTTTTCGATGCTCAATTTCGATGAACACGTTGATGCTGTGCAAAAAAATCGCCGCAGCTCACTGAAATTTTTAGTGGAATAGCGAGACAAAATATGCACAGCAAGGCGATACTTGCCAACCGTTTTCAGTATATCGGACACTCGGATGTTGCAGCGATTCTGCAATTGGCTGAGCGCCCCGAAGTGATTTCTTTTGCAGGCGGCCTGCCCGATCCCCACACTTTTTTATTGGATGAAGCGCGCGAACTGACTGCAGAGGTGCTTGCAGCGACCGGCCAGGCAGCGTTAGGATATGGCCCGACTGCTGGCATCAAAACCCTGCGAACCTGGCTTGCTGAGCACATGACCCGCCAGGGACGCCCGACAAGCATTGAAGAAACCGTGGTGACGACTGGTGGCATCGCCGCGCTTGATTTGATTTGCAAATCCGTGCTCGATGCCGGCGATACGGTTGTGGTCGGCGAACCGGCCTATGTTGCGGCCTTGCATGTTTTTCGCAGCTACCAGGCGCGTTTTGCCGGCGTGCCCCTCGATGAATCCGGCATGCAAACGGACGCGTTACGTGATAAGTTGCGCAACCTGCAGCGTCAATCCATTTATCCGAAACTGCTGTATTTGGTGCCGTCATTTCAAAATCCGGCAGGGCTGACATTGTCCATCGAGCGCCGCAAAGCCCTGCTCGACATTGCGCGCGAGTTTGGCTTGCTGGTGATTGAGGATGCCGCCTACCGGGATTTGCGTTTTGAAGGCGAGGCGCCGCCATTGATGGCCGCACTCGATCCGGAAAATGTGTTGCACATCAATACTTTTTCGAAGGTCTTCAATCCCGGCGTGCGTATCGGCTGGGCGTGTGGACCAAGGCATTTGATCGATGCACTGATTTTGGCCAAACAGGGACAGGACCAATGCTCGTCCACCATCGGCCAATATCTGACGACCGCGTTTGCTCAAAGTGGCCTGATCGAAAAACAGATTGCCAGGGCTGTGGGCATTTACAAGCGCAAGCGTGACGTCATGCTGTCCGCGCTGGCAGAGGCGCTCCCGGCCGCGACCCGCTGGACCAGGCCGGAAGGCGGCTTTTACACATGGGTCACGCTGCCGGATGGCGTCGATACCGAAAAGTTGCTGCCTGCAAGTATCGAGCAGGCAAAAGTCGCTTACGTGCCCGGGCCGGCATTCTATCATGACCGCAGCGGGCAAAACCACCTGCGCCTTTGTTACAGCTACGTACCGGAAGCAGTCATCGAGCAGGGTGTGCAGCGATTGGGCCAACTCATCACCGATGCGCTTTAGCTGTTGAATTTGATCAAAATTGATGCTATTTTAGCGATTCTTTTTTAGCCACGGATGGACACTGATCTGCGCGGATTCAAAAAAACCAAATTGAGAAATCAGTGAAAATCCGTGCCCATCAGCGGCTAAAAGTACCATATCAGAAAAAGGTCTGATAGTGAAGATGCCAATGATCGACGTACCAATTTCACTGAATTTCAAAACCAACAAGGATTGAAAATATGCCAGCGCCTGAGACCAATACGCCATCGAATTTTATTCGCAACATTGTCATTGAAGATGTTAAAAACAAAAAGAATGATGGCCGTGTGCACACACGCTTTCCTCCGGAACCGAACGGCTATCTGCACATCGGTCACGCCAAAGCCATTTGCCTCGATTTCGGACTGGCGGAAGAATTTGGCGGCTTGTGCAACCTGCGCTTCGATGACACCAATCCGATCAAAGAGGAAGAGCATTACGTCGAATCGATCAAAAAAGACATTCGCTGGCTGGGATTTGACTGGCAAAACCGGCTCTATTTCGCCTCCGATTATTTTGAGCAACTCTACGAATTTGCGGTTAAACTGATCAAAAAAGGCAAGGCGTACGTCGACGATCTCAATGCGGATCAGATTCGCGAATACCGAGGCACTTTGACTGAGCCCGGCAAAGAAAGCCCCTACCGCAACCGCAGCATCGAAGAAAATCTCGATCTGTTTGCACGCATGCGGGCCGGAGAATTTGCCGATGGCACGCACGTGCTGCGCGCCAAGATCGACATGGCCTCGCCCAATCTCAATATGCGCGACCCGGTGATGTACCGCATCCGGCATGCCCATCATCACCGCACAGGCGACGACTGGTGTATTTACCCGATGTACGATTTCGCCCATGGCCAGAGCGATTCGATCGAAGGCATTACCCATTCGCTGTGCACGATTGAATACGAAGCGCACCGGCCGTTGTACGAGTGGTACATTAACGAGCTTGAAATTTTCCCATCGCGGCAGATCGAATTCGCTCCGCTCAATTTGAATTACACCGTACTCAGCAAGCGCCGGTTGTTGGAGTTGGTCAAACAGGGCCATGTCAACGGCTGGGATGATCCGCGCATGCCCACGCTCGCCGGCATGCGGCGGCGCGGCTACACCCCGGCATCGATCCGCAATTTCTGCGACATGATCGGCATGGCCAAAAACGAAAGCACGGTCGATCTCGCCATGCTGGAACATAGCATTCGTGATGATCTGAACAAGCACGCGCTGCGGGTGATGGGTGTGCTGAAGCCATTGAAAGTGGTGATCACAAACTATCCCGAAGGCCAGGTGGAGATGCTCGACGCCATCAACAATCCGGAAGACCCGGATGCTGGCACCCGCCAGGTGCCATTTGCGCGAGAGCTCTACATCGATCAGGATGATTTCCGCGAAGACCCGCCTAAAAAATATTTTCGATTGTTTCCGGGCAATGAAGTGCGGCTGCGCTATGCCTATTTCATCAAATGCGATGAGGTCATCAAAGATGAAAAAACCGGTGAGATCACGGAAATTCGCTGTACCTACGATCCCGAGACCAAGGGCGGTTATGCGCCCGACGGCCGGCGGGTGAAAGGCACGATTCATTGGGTTTCGGCGCAGCATGGCGTGCCGGCAGAAGTGCGGCTGTATGATCATCTGTATACGGCTGAATATCCGGGGCAGGCGACCGGTGACTTTCTCGATGATCTCAATCCGGACTCACTCGAGGTGGTGCAGGCGGTGGTCGAACCGAGCCTGAAAGATGCTTCGGTCGGGCAGCGCTACCAGTTCGAGCGCACGGGCTATTTCTGCGTCGACGACGATACGACGGCGGACAAGCCGGTGTTCAACCGCACCGTCACCTTGCGCGACACCTGGGCAAAGATTCAGAAAAAACAATAAGTAAAATGTATATAAAACAATCCTGTGGTTACAGCAAAGATCGCAGGGTTGTTTTTTATGGAACGCATTGTCGTGCATATTCGTCTAAACATCGATGCGCCAGTTCCTTCATGGTCAAGGCTTCCATTCGCCGCGCAACAACTCGAAAGCAAAACGATGAATATAAAACGCACAAAAATCGACCGCACAACGCTCACCTTGCTCCTCAGCATCGCTCTCTCCTGCATCGCATCCACCGCATTAGCCCAGCAACGCACTGACCTCAATCGCATTTACAAAACCGCCACAGATTACGAGCGGCTCGGCAACTATGAGCAAGCCGCCGAGCATTTTCTGACGTTGTTCCGGGCCATGCCAGCGAGCGCTTCTTATTATGGCGGCTTGAAACGCAACTTGCAGCGTCTTGGGCGCTACGACGAACTGGTCATCGTGGTACGTCAGCGGCTTAAAGTCGTAGATGATATTGTCGGACATGCGGATTTGGGTGATGCGCTGTACCGCAGCAATCAACAGGATGAAGCGAGAAAAGAGTGGGATGCGTTGCTGGAACGCTACCGCAGCAGCAGCGGCGCCTATTCGCAAGTTGCGGGCGCAATGTTGCGAAACAACTTGATCGAAGAGGCGATCGCCGTATACGAAAGAGGCCGTAGCGAATTGGGCAACAAGAATCTGTTTGCCATCGAAATGGCTAACGCTTACACCGCACGCTTGCAATACGATCTGGCCGTGCAGGAATTTTTGCATTACCTCGATGCCAATCCCAAGCAATATCTTTACGTGCAGGAGCGCATTTTATCGCTTTTCAACGACGACTCCGGCGAAATCATTCTGGCTGAAGTGGAAAATGCCATCAGGAAAAACGGTTCCCCGACCTACGAATTATTGCAAATCAAAGCCAATTGTCTCAAAAAGTTGAACCGGTTTGAAGAAGCATTGTTGGTCCACGCCCAACTGGAAGGCAAGCGCCCTACCGACAGCAAACCTGCCCCGAACGGTCGCGAGCTGTTTAATTTTGCTGGCGAGATGCAGCGTGCAGATCAACTCAGTGTCGCGGTAGAAGCATATCGCGAGCTGTTGCAAAACTGGCCAAACTCGCCTTTCTACCCGGCAGCGCAAATCGGGCTGGCGGAATCGCTGATGCAGGCCGGCAGCTATGCAGAAGCGGTTCAAAGTCTTGATGACATTGTTTCAGAGAACAAAAACAGCAACTACGTTTTGCGTGCCCAACTCATGAAAGGCGATATTTTTCTCAACCTTCTCAATCAGCCGGAGCAAGCGCTATCGGTTTTTATGGATGTGCACAACACCTATAAAAATCCACAAGCGCAACGACAGTCAGCCTTGTCGCTTGGCGATGTCTACTTTCATCTCGGCAATACCGACAAAGCGCGCGAGTGGTATCTGAGCGCCTATCGTTTCCTGTCAGACAGGGAAGTCGATTTTCGTAACACGGTGCACTATAAGCTTGCAGAATTGGCCTTCTGTGAACGCCAATTCACAGATGCCATCGAGAAGCTCGAGAAAGTCGAACCGGTACAAAATGCCCGCTTGCTTGAGGACGATCTGGTCAATGATGCGCTCGAATTCATCTTCGTGATCGAGCAGAATCTGGCCGACAGCAGCACGGCACTGGCGCTCTATGCTGAATCGGCATGTATGCGCAAAAGGAACGATTTTGCCGCCACAGCAGATTCGCTTGAAGCTCTGGTGGCTCGTTATCCGCAATCGTTTCTCGCGCCCAAAGCCCTGATCGATCTCGGTGCGGTGTACGGCGCTCTTGCTCAGCCGCAAAAAAAAATCGATGCCTATCAGCGTGTAGCAAGCCAGTATGGCAGTTCCATCTATGCGGACGAGGGGACTTTCTTGCTGGCGCGCAGCTATGAGGAGAGCGGCCAAATCGACAAAGCGCTGGCGACCTATGAAAAAATTTTGCAGGATTTTCCCATGAGTATCTACCTTGAGCAGACGCGAAAACACCTGCGCGCCTTGCGCGACGACAGCGCAATGTAATAATTGGTCTGCAAAACAAATTGCCGAAGCAATATTGGAGACGATTGTTTTACATTCGACAAAATCACCTTGACACAGCACTCAATCCAGGATTTTCATGCGCAGCAAAATTTTCAAAATAGTCGCCCTTGTTTTCATGGTTTTTAGCTCGATTGCGACAGCACATGCTCAAAAAATATTGATTTACATGGATTTGCAGCAAACCGACCACCTGAAAGCCTATGGCGTGGCGTTTTGGTCGCTCAATCGTGGTGTCAATGTCGAGTGGTTGCTGAACTATCGCAGCGGCTCTTTTTTGATCGATTTTTACCCTGAAGTGGAAAAAGAGTTGCGGGTGCGTGGAGTGGCTTTTTCGGTGATCGACGCCAGTGCCGCCTCGCAAATTTATGCTGAAATCGAAGCGGGCAATATGGATGTGGTTCTGCTGGAGAAGGCGCCTAAAATTGCCGTGTACACGCCCGAGAACAAGCAGGTTTGGGACGATGCCGTCACCCTGGCGCTGAGCTATGCGGAAGTCGAGTACGAAACGCTCTGGGACGAGGACGTGCTGAGCGGCAAACTGGACGAGTACGACTGGTTGCATTTGCACCACGAAGACTTTACCGGGCAATATGGAAAATTTTATGCCAGCTACAACAACACCGCGTGGTACCAGGAAGAGGTTGCCAAAAACGAAGCACTGGCTCGCAAGCTCGGCTATGCAAGCGTCAGCGATATGAAAAAAGCTGTGGCGCGCAAGGTCAAAGAGTACGCGGTGCGCGGCGGATTTCTGTTCGCGATGTGCTCCGCCACCGATTCCTTCGACATCGCGCTGGCAGCAGAAGGTGTCGACATCGCCGACACCATTTACGATGGCGATCCTGTCGATGCAAATGCCCAGCAAAAACTCGATTTTTCCAAATGCATTGCCTTTGAAAACTTCACCCTGATTCAAAACCCGCTTACCTACGAATATTCGGATATCGACAATCCGTCAAGCATTAGTCCGCCAACCCGCGACGAAAGCACCGACTACTTCTCATTGTTCGAATTCTCCGCCAAATGGGATCCGGTGCCCACCATGCTGACGCAAAACCATGTTGCCATCGTCAAAGGCTTCATGGGCCAAACCACCGGCTACCGTCGCCCGCTGATCAAAAAGAGCGTGACGATCATGGGCGAAGTGCAGGGCACGGACGAAGTGCGCTACATCCACGGCAACATCGGCAAAGGCACCTTCACCTTTTACGCCGGCCATGATCCGGAAGACTACCGCCACTTTGTATACGATCCCCCAACGCAGCTTTCCCTACACAAAAATTCGCCCGGCTATCGATTAATTTTGAACAATATCCTGTTTCCGGCAGCCCGCAAGAAAAAGCGCAAAACCTGACAGGGAGCTGTCCGAAAGCATAAGATTCTGGAACCATGGCACAATGTGCGGCAGGGACATGGCGCGCCATGCCTTACATAAAGACACGCCGCTGCATCACACAAAATGCTTCTGTGAGGGAGAAGATTGAAAACCATTTTGATTCTTTTTGCCCACCCGGCTCTGCAAAAATCGCGCATCAACAAAGTGTTGATCGAAGGGCTCACAAAAATCGAGGGCGTTACGTTTCGCGACCTTTACCAAACCTACCCCGAACTCGATATCGATGTAGGTATCGAACAGCAGCTTTTAATCGACCATGACATCATCGTTTTTCACCATCCGTTCTTTTGGTACAGCACGCCGCCGATTTTGAAGGAATGGCAGGATTTGGTGCTGGAGCACGGCTGGGCTTACGGCAGCCAGGGTGTCGCTTTGCAGGACAAGCTTTTCTTTAATGTAATGACCACAGGTGGCCGCCAGGAAGCTTACCGCTCCGGCGGGCACAACAACTTCAGCATCCGGCAATTGCTGGCGCCGATCGAGCAGACGATCAATCTCTGCAAGATGCACTTCATCGCGCCGTTTGTGATTCATGGCACGCACTCGATTCAGCCTGATCAGGTCAGCACTCACCGGCAGGCATATCACCAAATATTGCAGATGCTGAGGGACGAAAAAGTTGATTTGGACAGGCTGCGCAGTCTCGAATATCTCAATGATCTGCTGGCCGATTGATCATGAACTGGCAAAAGCACGTTTCGAATCCACGATAAATCACCCCCACTACGCATAGCAAAGGACTCCTCATGCACGAAGGCGGATTCTTTTATCAGGCATTTGTTTATTTAGCAGCGGCAGTCATTTCCGTGCCCATAGCCAAACGGCTCGGACTCGGCTCGGTGCTCGGCTACCTGCTGGCTGGTGTGCTGATCGGGCCATTCGTTCTGGGTTTTCTCGGCGAAGAGGGACAGGACGTGATGCACTTTGCCGAATTCGGCGTGGTGATGATGCTGTTCCTGATCGGGCTCGAATTGCAGCCCGCCATGATGTGGAAACTGCGCGGGCCGATCATCGGCATGGGCGGCCTGCAAGTCAGCCTAACCGCCGCCTTTGGCATGCTGATCGGCATCCTTGCCGGATTGGCCTGGCAAACCGCCCTGGCGCTTGGCTTGATTTTAGCGCTATCGTCTACAGCGATGGTGCTGCAAACGCTGAATGAAAAAGGCCTGCTCAAAACCGATGGTGGGCAAAATGCATTTTCGGTGCTGCTTTTTCAAGATATTGCGGTCATCCCGATTCTGGCAATTTTGCCTCTGCTTGCTGTCGGTGGGACGGGTGGTGAAGGTGCCGCTGAACTCGAACACGGGCATACCTGGGTGGACGGGCTGCCGATCTGGGGACGGACGCTGGTGGTATTTGGCGTGGTCTTTTTCATCATTTTGGCTGGAAAATATCTGATCAGTCCCGCTTTTCGCGCCATTGCCAAAACCCGTTTGCGTGAATTGTTCACGGCTGCGGCATTGCTTTTGGTGATCGCCATTGCGTTGCTGATGACGCAGGTCGGCTTGAGCCCGGCTCTTGGTACCTTTCTCGCCGGTGTGGTTTTAGCGCAAAGCGAGTACCGGCACGAGCTTGAAACCGTCATCGATCCTTTCAAAGGTATTCTACTCGGTCTTTTTTTCATCGCTGTCGGCGCCTCGATTGATTTCAATTTGATCGCTTCGCGGCCATTGCTGATCGGCGAGCTGGTTTTGGCGCTGATCGTGCTGAAATTTGTGGTATTGTTTGTCATCGGCAAGCTTTTCCGGATGGGCACCGACAACAATCTGCTGTTTGCCTTTTCATTGGCGCAGGGCGGCGAATTTGCCTTCGTGCTGTTCTCTTTTGCGATACAAAACGCAGTTTTTGGCCAGGAAGTCGCGAATCCGCTCATCGCTGCTGTTGCGCTCAGTATGGCGCTCACGCCACTGGTCATGCTCATCAACGAAAAGCTGATCCAGCCGCGCTTTGGCACCAAACAGCAGCAGCAAAAAGAGCCGGATGCCATTGACGAAAAAAACAACGTGATTATCGCAGGATTCGGGCGTGTGGGCAGCACCATCGGGCGTTTTTTACAAGCCAATGGCGTGCAGGCAACGTACCTCGACATCGACGCCGATAATGTAAATTTGCTGCGAAAAATGGGGCTGAAGGTCTTTTATGGCGACGCTTCACGGCAGGATTTGCTGCACGCGGCCGGCGCTGAAGAGACGCACCTGCTCATCATCGCGGTTGACAACCCGGAGAAAACGGCAGAAATCATTCATACCGCGCAAAAGCACTTTCCGCACCTGCAAATCATCGCACGCTCCAATAGCTGGAATGATTCCTATGATTTGCTCGATCTGGGCATCAAACATGTCTACCGCGAAACCCTCGATTCATCGCTGCGGATGGCGGCCGATGCGCTCTGTCTGCTCGGACAGCGTCGCTATGCGGTCTATCGCGGCATCAAAACGTTCCGCAAACATGATGAGCGCTATTTGCGTGAGCTGGCGGAAATGCGCCATGATCAAAAAGAGCTGATTCGCGGCGCCAAACAGCGTATCGCCGATTTGGAAAAACTGCTCTCTACGGAAATGGAGGATGTCGGCAAGAGCAAAGACCTCGGCTGGGACGCCACCACACTCATCGAAGAATTTGGTCAGCCTAAGTCTGCCATAAATGCCTGAGAGCTCCCGCTATTTCAGCAGCACAATTTTTTGGGTTTGACGGAATCCTGCTGCATAAAATTTTACAAAATAGACACCGGCGCTCACGGCTTGCCCGGTTGCATCCCTTGCATCCCACAAAACTCGATGGGCGCCCTTGTTTTTTTGCGCGGAAAGCAGCGTTTTGATCCGCTTGCCGAGCGCATCGAATACCGTGATGTCCACGAACGCCGATTGCGCCAAATCAAAGCGAATCGCTGTCTCGGGATTAAATGGATTCGGAAATGCCGGGTGCAGCGCAAAGGCTGCCGGAGCGAGCACACTTTCTTCCCCCTCAATGCCTGTGGTTGAGGGATCTTCAAAACGATAGATCCGGCCGGTATCGTGTGTGACCAGATACAGCTCGCCAGCTTCATCTTCGCCGAAGCTCGACAAAAAACCGGGACTGGCGCCGATTTGGGTATTGCTATTAACCTGGCCATTTTGGTATTGCAGCGCCCACACCCGCCGCGATACATAATCCCCGTAAATGTACAAGCCTGTGAGTTGCGGTGCTTTGCTGCCGCGATAGACATATCCACCTGTCACGGAGCGTCCCTGGCTGTGATCGTACTCGAAAACAGGCAGCACGAGGCCGGTCATATCGCAGTTAGTGCTGCGAAAGCAGTGAAATCCTTCCATCACGTTCCAGCCATAATTCTGGCCTTTTTCGATAATATCGATTTCTTCCCAATCGTTTTGACCGACATCCGCCGCCCACAGCTCGCCGGTGGCGCGGTCGAAACTGAATCGCCAGGGATTGCGCAAGCCCCACGCCCAAACTTCCTCAAGCAAACCATTATTATTGCCGACGAATGGATTATCAGCAGGAATTGCATAAGCCAAAGTACCTGTAGTCGAATCGACATCGATGCGCACGATGCTGCCGAGGAGCGAGCTGCGATTCTGGCCATTCCGATACTGGTCGTTGGCGCCGCCACCATCACCGAATGTGATATAGAGCATGCCGTCCGGGCCAAACGCCATGTGACCGGCATTGTGGTTGCCGGCTGGTTGGGCGACTGTCATCAAAACGCGCTCACTGGCCGGATTGGCCGTTTTTCCATCGCTGGATACGGAAAACTCTGAAACCCGAGAAGAAAAATCCGGAAGGCCGGAACCCGCTGTATAGTAGACATAGAGCTTGCCACTGCTGGCGTACTCCGGGTGAAAGGCCAGCCCCAAGAGACCAGCTTCAGCATACTGGCTATTGAGGTTGCCCCGCAGATCGAGAAACGTTGTGCGTGAGCCTACATCAGCGCGATTTTCGAATGCATGAATGACACCGCGCTGCTCGACCACAAAGAGGCGATTGCTGGCATCTCCGGCATGCGTGAGCAGAATCGGCGCAGAAAAGGCGGGCAGATTCTCAAAGACGCGCTTGATTTCGAGTTGGGCCGATAGCGTGATCGGCCAAAGAAACACAATCATGACTGCCAAAATTCGACCAAACATGACACCCTCCAGTTTATCAGTTTAAAAGTGCCGTTTACTTCTTCTCGCATTTTAAACCACTTTCGCGCAGCACAGCCAATGCTTGCATTCGCTTCTCTTCGCTCTCAAACGACAGGCGCAAGGTACCGCCCTCATTCTCCCGTACTTTCAGCACTTGAATGTCTTTAATGTTGATTCCCGCCTCGGCCAGCGGCGAAGCAATGCGCGCGATAATGCCCGGCTTGTCTTCCACGACCACAGTCACATCGAAGTGGTTGGTCAAGAAGCCGCGTGTGTCACGGGGAATCGAAAGGCGGGTGCGGGCAGCTTCTTCAAAGGCATGCTCCAGATTGCCTTCGTTTAGTTGTTGTCGCAAGTCGGTCAGCACATCGATCAAGCCATCCAGCTCAATGCTGATTTTCTCGCGATTGCCGTCACAAATATCACGCCAAATGGTGAATGGGCTGGAGGCGATGCGGGTCATGTCACGAAAGCCACCGGCCGCCATTTTGAGATAAAGCGGATTGTGCTCATTTTTTAGCGCTAGGTAGCGCATCAGGGCCACGGCCAGCATTTGCGGTAAGTGGCTGACTGCCGCTGCGATGCGGTCATGCTCATCCGGCTGCACCAGCACGCCATGTGCGCCAATCGCGTGCACCAGGTCGGCAAGTTTGCGCACGCTTTGCTCCGGTACGCCAGCCGCCGGACACAACACATAAATGGCATTTTGAAACAGAAACGGATCGGCATGCGCAAAGCCGGAAAACTCGCTGCCCGCCATCGGGTGGCCACCGATAAACCAGCCATTTTTGCCGCTAAAAAGGGTCTGTGCCTGAGAGACAATTTGCGCTTTCAGGCTGCAAACATCGGTCACCACGGCATTCTCGCTGCTGTGGCGCGCGATTTCCGGCAGCAGGTCGAGGGCAGCCTGAATCGGCGTGGCCAGTACGATCAAGTCGGCAGATCGGCAGCCTTCGGCAAGCATCGAAGCTGGCAGCGCGCGATCTACCAAGTCGGTTTTCTCCACTTCTTGAATCAGCTCATCTTGATCGATGCCAGTGATGTGTGTATTGGGCATGACATGTTTGACTGCCCGGCAAAATGAACTGCCGATAATCCCCAAGCCGATGACCGTGATGTTTGTGAACATGGATATACCTTCTGATGAGATTTATTTTCAATGTAACCGCTGTCGACCGTCCTCTGGTACCAATCACAGCACGATTGTTTTCCTGCCTGAGGATTTTTTGCTTGCGTCCACTTTCGATGCAAGCCTATTTTCTCACTACCTGCCAAGTTTCAGAAACGAGATTTTTAGCCACAGATTGACACCGATATACACGGATTGCAGAATGTTTTTTTGAACAAACTCTTCAAACTTTTAAAAAATTCAGTGGAAATCTGTGTTTATCCGTGGCGAAAGAAAAAATGTCAGGTGCGAATTTCAACGATAATAGCATTTAAGCTTCCAAAGCCTTTAAAAGCGAGTCAATTATGCCAATAGATATCGAACGCCTCAAAGCCTTGGAAAAAACGGCCCGGCAATTAGAGCCGGATCCCGCGACATTGCAAGGCCTTTTCAAGCAAACCGAAGCGTACGCGCGCGCCTTTCTCGATAAAATCTACGATGTGCCCGCCTACATTAAAACAAGTGACCAGGGGTTTGGCCTGCTGTCATCGCCGATACAGGAGCAGCCCATTGCGCTGAACGAAGCATTGCAATTGCTGTCGGAGCATGTCGACACCCCCGGCATCAATCCAGCCTCTGGCGGACATTTGGGCTATATTCCCGGCGGTGGCGTGGTGCACTCCGCTTTCGCCGATTTCCTTGCCGACATCAGCAATCGCTACGCCGGTGTTTTTTTCGCCAACCCGGGCGCGGTGCGCATGGAAAACATGCTGCTGCGCTGGATGGCTGATCTGATCGGTTATCCAGCGCAGGCTGCCGGTAATCTCACCTCAGGCGGCAGCATTGCCAATCTCATCGGCATCGTCACCGCACGGGATGCCCAGCAACTCAAGGCCAAAGATTTTGAGCGCGCGGTGATCTATCTTTCCAAACAGGTCCATCACAGCGTCGCCAAGGCCATCCGCATCGCCGGACTCAAAGAGTGCATTGTGCGGCACGTGCCGCTGGACAACCATTATCGCATGCGCAGCGAGGCGCTCGAGCAACAAATCGTCGCAGACAAGGCTGCCGGCCTTTTGCCATGGCTGGTGATCGCTTCGGCAGGCACCACCGACACCGGCGCGGTCGACCCGATAAGCACCATCGGCGAAATTGCTCACCAACAAGGCCTGTGGTACCACATCGACGGCGCGTATGGTGCGTTTTTTATTTTGTGCGATGAAGGCCAACAAATACTGAAAGGCATGGATCGATCCGATTCGCTGGTGATGGATCCCCACAAAGGGCTGTTTTTGCCTTATGGCTGCGGTGCCGTGCTGGTCAAAGATCGTCAAAAATTGTTGGACTCACATTATTACCTGGCAAATTACATGCAGGATACCGTGAGTGCAAACGAGGAATTGTCGCCGGCGGATTTGTCGCCCGAGCTCACCAAGCATTTCCGCGGCCTGCGCGTCTGGCTGCCGCTCAAGCTCATCGGCCTGGCGCCATTCCGCGCCTGTCTGGCCGAAAAAATCGAGCTGGCACGCTATTTTTACGAAAAAATCCAGCGCATCGACGGTTTTGAAGTTGGACCGTTCCCGGATTTGTCGGTAGTGACTTACCGTTACGTGCCAAAGCGCGGCGACGCCAACGCCTTCAATCAAAAACTCGTACAAAAAATGCACGAAGACGGGCGCGTTTTCATCTCGTCCACGGTGCTCGATGGCACATTCACGCTGCGAGCGGCGGTGCTGGCATTCCGCACCCATCGCGACACCATCGATTTGGCGCTGGATATGCTTCGCCAAAAGGCAGAGCAGCTTGCTGCCGAATGAAGGTGGTTAGGCCTTGACCACCTTCGCTGCGTAAGCATCCATCGCGGCCAGCCGCTCGGCTAGAGTCGGGTGCGAGTAATGATAAAAGCTGTACCAGGGATGTGGCGTCAAATTGCTGAGATTTTCCGAGCTCAACTTCAGCAACGCGCCGTGCAAGCCCTCCGCGCTACCGGTCGCATCCACTGCATAACGGTCAGCTTGGTACTCATATTTTCGTGACAGAATCGAACTCAGCGGCGACAGGAAAAAAGTAAACGGCCCGGCGCAGAAGCCAAAGATGACGATGGCTGCATGATAGCTGTTTTCGGCAAAGCCGAATGCCTGGAAGAAGGCGTCGAGTTGCAGCAACAGGCTCAGTACATACAGGCCAGCGAGCAAACTCAACATCGACAAGACCAGCATTTTTTTGATATGCTTCTTTTTCTCGTGGCCGATTTCGTGCGCCAGCACTGCCACCACCTGCGGCTCGGTAAGGGACTCGATCAGCGTGTCAAACAGCACGATGCGCTTGCTGCGGCCGAAGCCGGTAAAATAGGCATTGCTGTGTTTCGAGCGCTTGCTGCCGTCCATTTTGAAAATGCCGCTGGTGCGAAAACCGCACTTATCAGCCATCTCCAAAATCCGCTCGCGCAGGCTACCGACTTCCAGCGGTGTAAACTTGTTAAACAGCGGCGCGATCAGTGTCGGATACAGCAACACCATCAGCAATTGAAATCCGGCGATAAACAAAAAGGCATACAGCCACCAGAAACGCCCAGCCGACTCCATGAACCAGAACAAGCCGTACAGCAAAGGCGCCATTAAGACGGCGCTCAACAACAGACCCTTGAGCATGTCGAGTATGTACAGCTTCGGCGTCATTTTGTTGAAGCCGAATTTTTCTTCGATAACGAAGGTGGAGTAGAGCGAAAACGGCAGCGATGCCAAATTGAACAGCAGCGCCAATGCAAACACATAAATCACACCATGGGTAAAGGTGCCGAGTTGAAATTGGCCGAGCCAGTCATCGAGATAGCCGAGCGCACCGCTGAGAATAACGGCCAGCAGGACCAGCGCCGAAAAAAGCGAAGAGACGATACCAAATCGTGTTTTGGTGATGGTGTAATCGATGGATTTTTTGTAGGTTGCGGCATCGACACGATCAGCGAACGCTGGCGGCGGCGCGGCGGCATTGGCGCGCACGTTGCGCATGTTCAGTATATTGAGCAATGTTTCCCAGGCAAATTGCAGCGCGAACAAAACAAGATAAAGAATCAGAATTTGGCTACTGTCCATTGTTGCTTTCTTTAGTCGAAGGATTGACGATTTCTCTGAGATGGTCTCTGTTTTTTTAAGCCACGGATTAAAGAACTTTGCGGCAAATTTTAAAACCGAATGCTCGAGATTGACATTTGAATGAATGAAAGCTGAATTCGATGTAAGCAAAACATCAGATTCTTCAGCCTGAGTGAAATCGAAAGCAATCAAAAGTCCTTGTACCCCAAGCTCAGAATCTTCATGGTTCGACTCCGCTCTCCATGAAGATGGCCTCCACGCAGCCGGGAATTAGTTACGTCCCACTCGCATGAATTGAACAAAATCGAATCCGTGAAAATCTGTGTCGATCTGTGGCCAAAAAATGAACTGCAAATAAAATAGAGCCAACCCCAAACAAAAGCAAGAATGAATTCTCCACAACCAACCACCACTCTGTCGCTGCGCCGGCGCTTTTTTAGGCTGGCGATTCCCAATATTCTCTCCAACATCACCGTACCGCTGGTCGGGCTGGTCGACACCGCCATGCTCGGCCATCTCGACGACATCCGCTTTCTCGCCGGCGTGGCGCTGGCCGCGATCCTGTTCGAGTTCGTGTACTGGACTTTCGGCTTTCTGCGCATGAGCACCACCGGCATGACCGCCCAGGCTGTCGGCCGTGATGACCAGCACGGTCTGGCGCTCATTTTGTACCGCTCGCTGTTTCTGGCTGCGCTGTTTGCGCTGCTGATTTTGCTGCTGCAAAAACTGTTGGCGTGGATCGGCTTCGGTCTGCTTTCCGGCACAGCGCCGGTCGAGGCAGCCGGGCGCGATTACTTTTTTGCACGCATTTGGGACGCCCCGGCGACGCTGGCCAACTTTGTTTTTCTGGGCTGGTTTCTCGGCCGTGAGCGCAGCGATTACGCGCTCTACATGACCATCGTTGCCAATATCGCCAACGTCATTCTCGATTATATTTTTCTGTTCGAATTGCACCTGGCGGCATACGGGGCCGGGCTGGCCACCATGATCGCGCAGTATTTGAGCCTGGCTGTTGCGATCTTTTTATACCGGCGGCTGGCTGGCAAGGCAACCATTGCCTGGCGCGAAGTGATCGATTTCAAGGCTTTGCTGGACATGCTCAAGCTCAATGTCGACATCACCATTCGCACACTCGGGCTGATCTCGGCATTTGCGGTATTCACCAATTTCAGCGCAACTTTGGGCGTGGCAACGCTGGCGGCAAATGCCGTTTTGCTACGCATTCTCGAATTTTCTGCCTACTTCATCGATGGTGCGGCGTTCGCGACCGAAAGCTTGTGTGGCATTTTTTACGGCCAAAAAAACAAGGCCATGCTGGCAGCGGTGCTGCGCTACGCCCTGCTGATCGGTGAGGCGTTTGCGCTGGGCATCATTGCGGTGCTGCTGCTGGCGCCGGTGCCATTTTACCAGCTTCTGACCTCACACCAAAACATCATCGACCTGGTGCAGAAATACGATTTGTACGTGCTGATCGTGCTGGTTTTCGGTGCGCCAGCCTACATTTACGATGGCTTTTTTATCGGCTTGCTGCGGGGGCGGACGCTGCGCAACAGCATGCTGGTGAGCACACTGCCGCTGTTTTTGCCGGTGGCGCTGCTGGGCTGGTACATACAAAACAACCACGTGCTGTGGCTGTCGATGCTGGCTTTTATGATCGGCCGGGCAGGCACGCTGTGGTGGGCGAGCCGGACTTTCCTGCGTGATATGGATGGCTAAGTGGTCTATTTTGGACGCAATTTACATGATGAACAAAATGAAAGAGGCTGTCGAAAAGACCCGAAACTGTCATGTCGGAGACATCTATTTTGATTATTCAAGATTTTGAGCGTATTTTTATGTGACTATTCAGTCTGAGGTGTCATTGCTTTAGCAATCTTTCCGGCCACAAGCTCTGACTGGAAGATTAAATTTGGATAATATTCAAGGGAAGATGCCTCAAGGCATGACAGACTGAATAGTCACAATTTTTTGCCTGAATGCAAAATAGATTCCGTCCTGAATGACACAAAAACAGGTTTTTCGACAGTCTCGTAAGCATCATGTTTATCGTGTTCATCCTGTCTATGCTTTTAAAGTAACCGTAATGATGAAATCGTGTAGTTAGCAAAAGCCCGGCCGGCCAGTTGCGATTTTGCGTTGGGCTTCAATCGGGCGTGCTTGTGCTTGACAATGCCGGATTTGATTGATATTATGCTGAATCGCTATTTCAAAGAATCCACTACCTGACGCTTTTTTATGGCGCACGAACCTTTCACCCCTATGAGACTGTCGAAAAAGTCCAAAATTGTCATGTAGGAAGCATCTATTTTGATTTTTTATCCTGATTTTGAGCGTAGTTTCTACCTGAATGCAAAATAGATTCCATCCTGAATGACATAAAAGTAGGTTTTTCGACAATCTCCATGGAATTGCCGTGCGATGGAAATTCCGAAGGGATGATATGATTATAGAAAAAATTGAATAAAGTCATTCTTCTTAAACCCCGGGATGGATGACATGACAAAAAGTGTCAGGTAGCGATAAAAAATGGACCAGCAAATATGGCAAAAAAATCGAAAATACGTCTGCTCTTTTGCGCGCTTCCGCTATTTTTTCTGACAAATCCTGTGCAGTCTCAAAGCTTAAGCGACAAAATAGGGCAGATGCTGATCGTGGGATTTCATCAGCCGAGCCCTTTTATGGATACGCTTTGGGTTGACATTAAGCAGAGAAATATAGGGGGCGTTATTTTATTCGGGCGCAATGTCGTCAATCCCGCTCAAATCCAGCATTTAAATGCCCAACTACAACAAGCAGCCACAATTCCGCTGTTCATTGCCATAGACCAGGAAGGCGGCTATGTATCACGGCTCGATGCTGATAATGGATTCGCCGATACATACACAGCTTTTACGCTGGGCACCACGTTTAATCTTGAAGATTCGACTCGCCGCAGTGCCGAAATGATGGCGCAATGGCTTGCCGGGCGCGGGATCAACCTGAATCTCGCGCCGGTCGTCGATGTGAATGTCAATCCGGCGAGTCCGGCAATCGGACATTGGGAGAGAAGCTTTTCAAGCGATCCCATGACTGTTTTTCAGCATGCCGCGTGGTTTATCGATGAATTTCATCAAAAAGATATTACCACGACATTAAAGCATTTTCCGGGACATGGCAGTGCAGAGACAGATTCCCATTTTGGATTCACCGATATCACCCAAACATGGGCGGACTCCGAATTGGTGCCCTACCAACAATTGATCGGGCAAGGCTATGCGGATTTGATCATGACAGGGCATGTCTACAATGCCCATCTCGATTCCACCTATCCGGCGTCTCTCTCTTACCAAACCATTACCGGTCTGCTGAAAGACAGCCTGGGATTTACCGGAGCGGTGATCAGCGATGAAATGCTGATGGGCGCCATTGTCAACAATTACAGCTTTGACCAGGCCATTGAGCTGGCGATCAATGCCGGTACCGATATATTGCTGTATAGTACAAACGAAAGAAACAATCACTCCCTGGTTCGGGAGGTCATCGAAATTGTTGAGCAAAAAGTGCTTGCCGGTTTGATTCCGATGAGCCGAATCGATGATGCCTACAACAAAATCATCGCTTTAAAACAGCGCATCACTGCTGTGGCTGAACCACTGGCAAGCAGTCAAATCCCCAAGAGCCTGAATTTGATCAATTACCCCAATCCATTTAACAGTGGCACAACCATCGAATTTTCCTTGCCAAAAACCGATTTTTTCACCCTGAAAATCTACAATATTTTCGGGCAGGAAATCGCCACGATTTTTTCAGGAAATCTTGCGGCGGGAACGTATCAGTATCAGTGGGAAGCCTCGCAATATGCCAGCGGCCTGTACTACTGCCGAATTGCGTCCGGCGACTATCAGCAAACGAACAAGATGATCTTGATGAAGTAGTCACAGGTGATTGCAGGAAAGGTGCAAGTTGAATAACGAAAAACTGACAGCAAGCCAACGGGCAGAACTCCTCAATACATTGCAAGCCCGTTTCGAGCAAAACATGAATCGCCACGAAAGCCTGAGGTGGACTGAAGTGCAGGCAAGGCTGGAAGCGAATCCACAAAAGCTGTGGTCGCTCAACGAAATGGAGCAAACCGGTGGCGAGCCGGATGTTGTCGGTTACGATCAAAAGACGCGCGAATACATTTTTTACGATTGCTCAGCGGAAAGCCCCAAAGGCCGCCGGAGCCTTTGTTACGACCGTGCTGCACTGGAAGCAAGGAAGGAGCATAAGCCGAAAAATTGTGCTCAGGATATGGCGGCTGCCATGGGCATCGAGATTCTGACGGAAGAGCAATATCGGGAGTTGCAAAACCTCGGGAATTTCGACACCAAAACCTCAAGCTGGGTGAAAACACCTGCCGCTATCAGAAAGCTCGGCGGCGCCATCTTTTGTGACCGCCGCTACGATACGGTCTTTGTCTACCACAACGGCGCAGAATCCTATTATGCCGCCAGGGGATTCCGCGGCTCGCTAAGGATTTGAACGCCGCTGGCGCAACAGTCTGCAGCAGAGCGCTCAGGCTGCTTTCGCCTGTATGGCGTCATACAAGGTGTTAAAAATTCAAACCGGAGACAACGCATGAAGCGACGCGAGTTTATCAAAAATTTCAGTTCAACAGCGATGTCCATGTCGCTGCTTCCGGGCGGAGCGTTTGAGTCCTATCTTGCCAAACTGCTGCAAAGCAATCCCCAACGCGCCGCGCAGCATCTGCGGGCAATAGCGCATGAACAACCGGCGCGAGCCGAGATCAAAACCGAACGCGGTGGACCGCGGCTCTACCTCAACGGCACGGAAATCTACCCCCTGCTGGCGCTCAGCACCCACATGTTCCCCACAATCGACAATTTCAGAAAAGCGGGTATTCACATGTATCATCCGCTCGTCGGTATGCGCATTGGCTGGCTGGGTGAGAACACCTACGATTGGTCGAAAATGGATGCCTTCTTCAGCCAGTTGCTGGAGCTTGATCCGGATGCCTATTTCATGCCGCGGCTGCAGTTGAGAACACCTGTTTGGTGGAAGGAAGCCCATCCGGATGAAATGCTGCAATTCGGACTGAAGACTTCACAAAAAGACTACAATATCATTGAAAAACGACAATTGGAACAGTCGGAGGGTGGCATTTATTTCCGCGCCCGGGATGAGCTTTGGGAGGCGTCCTTCGCGTCAAAAGTCTGGCGCGAGGATACGGCAACGATGCTCCGGGCCTTTGCCGAACATATTGAACGATCGCCGCTGCGCAGCCGAATCATCGGCTATATGCCAACCACCGGGCAGACCGGAGAATGGAATACGTTTGGGCCGGATTTTCTTCCCGACTACAGTGCCCCCATGCGCAGGGCATGTGGAGAAATCCCGGACAGCGACGCCCGGTTGCAAACGACCTTTGGTCTGTTGCGCGACCCGGCAAAGGAAAGTCGGATCATCAGCTTTTATCAAAAGTACCATGACACCATCGCCGACACGGCGTTGCGCATGTGTCAGGCACTGCGCGAAGCGACCAAGGGTCGGGCCATTGTAGGTGTTTTTTACGGCTACCTGCTTGAACAGGTACGGATTCAGGAAGGCGGCTACCTCGCGATGCGGAAATTTCTGCAAAGCCCTTACATCGACTACATCGCCGGGCCTTACAGCTACATGCCAGGCAATGTGACCGACAAAAACGGCGTCCGCTATACGACGCAAGATGGCGCAGGCAACCTTCTCGGCAATGCGCGCGGTGTCGCTGGTGATGGCGGTTTTCGCATGTTGACTGAATCGCTTCGCCGTCACGGCAAGCTTTATTTCTCGGAAATGGACCCGAGTACCCATCTTGACAAAAATCCCCTTGAAGTTTTTGGTGGACACGGCGGCGAAGGCAGCGATACCGTTATGGGCTCCAGGCGCATTATGCAGCGCGACCTGGGGCAGGTCTTCGCCAGCGGAAGTGGTGGCTGGCTGTACGATTTCGGACCGCTCAACCAGGCTGAGAATGGCTGGTATGCCAGCGAAGAGATCATTCAGGAAATATCCCGGTTCGTGAAGATGGGTGAGTTGCGCCAAAAGCTGGACATTACCCCGGTTGCAGAAATTGCCGCGGTTTACGATGACCAGGTCTTTTGTGCAACAGAGCACTGGCTTGCCGGCAAGCCCTGGAGCAACTATGCGATCAAAGCGACGGATTTTTTCAATCATTGGTTTTTGAACAGCCAGGCTCGTGCTTTTCATCGTCTGGGCGCGCCGATGGATTTTCTTTATGCACGTGATCTGAGGCCGGAAGATGCCCGCCGCTACAAGCTGATTTTTATGGTCAACCATTTTTTTATGGATCAACGCGAAGTTGGGCGGATTAGCGAAATCTTCCACAACAGCGGCGCCACGGTCGTTTGGTTTTACGCTCCCGGCTTGATGACCCCGGAAAAACTGGATCCGTCACAAATGGAGGGGCTGACCGGATTTAAATTCAAAATGCTTAAAAAGCCAGGCGCCATGCTGATCAAAAGCACCATTCAGGATGACGCCCTCGAACAGAGCCTGAAATTCGGCGTAAACACGCCGCACTGGCCGCGCTTTGCCGTGACCGATGAAGCAGCGGACGCCTGGGGCATGTGGGACGGAGGAGACGAGGTCGCATTGGCGGGCAAGGAGCATGCTGGCTATCATTCGATCTACTGCGGTGCGGCTCCTCTGCCCATTCCACTGCTACGCTGGCTGGCTAAAAAAGCGCATGCCAGACTTTGGTGCAACAGGGCCGACATCGTCCGCGCCACGGAAGATGCGGCGATGATTGTGGCCACCAGCACCGGTCAGCGTACGCTTTCATTACACAAACCGATGGCGCTCGATACTGGCGGGCAGGCTAAGCAACACCACGATCTGGAGCTGGAAAAGGGCGAAGTCAGGATATTTGTCAAACCAGTATAAAAAAGCGACTCTATGTCATTTTGTGTGGGTAATTTTTCCCCTTCAATTGAAAACTCTTCTCTTGTCGGCCTTGGAAATTTGGCGTGAAGCATTTTCAGTTTCGCTTCCGAAGAGACGCATTTTCTGTTTGAGCGTAGCGAGTTAAAATGCGGCCGGAAGCGAGGCTGAAAGTGTAGCCAAATTTCTGCAGCCGAAGCGTTTTTTGCTTCTTTTTTGCGGCAAAAAAGAAGGCGTGGCTTCGACTACGCGATAAGACCCAAATCTGCAAGACCGCTCGCCGATGCACCGTTGAGATGCGCCGAGCGTAAATACGCAGAGAAGAAAGAGCAATTGAGAATTGTCAAATAGGATCAATCATCGATTCTGTGTTGCGATGATGAGTGTGCACCTACATAAAACAACATAGAACCAGAAAAGCAGTAGCTTGCCAAACATGTACTGGCAGCCTAAAAGCCATGTTGAAAATCACCCCAAAAGAAAAAGTTCCATCGCGCAAAAATCCATCGCCGCGGTCATGGCAATCAATCAAACGGAAGGACGATGATGTCGGAGCATCACATAAATCACACCATTGAAAAGCTCAAAGCGGTTCATGCCTTTCGGGAGTTGCCGGAACCGCAACTCGCATGGCTGCTCACCAAAAGCAAAGTGGTCACATATCTGGCAGGCGACAAGATCTTCAATAAAAACACGCCTTTCACCAATATGCGAGTCGTGTTGGAAGGCACGATCGCCATCAGCCTGGAACAAAAAGGCCACTACCGCGAAATCGCTCGCATTGAAGCCGGAGAGATCACCGGTATCCTGCCTTACTCGCGGGCTGATCGACACGTTGGTGCCGGTGTCGCCGCAAAGCCCACTGTCATCCTCGAGTTGCATAAAGAACATTTTCCCGAAATGATTCAGTTCCATCATGAATTGGTGGAGGCGCTGGTGCACAACATGATCTCGCGGGTCAGGGAATACAGTCAAATCCGCCATCACGATGAAAAGCTACTATCGCTGGGCAAACTCTCAGCCGGGCTGGCACATGAGCTAAATAATCCGAGCTCGGCGATGATACGCAGCGCCCGCGAGCTCAAAAAAAACGTGCGCACCGCGCCGTCAGCCGTGCTGCGCATCGTTTCAGCAGGACTCTCAGCACAGCAAATGAAGGCCGTGAATGCGCTATTGCTGGCCAAAATCGAACAACAGCATGCGTCAGAGAGCATATCACTGATGCAAAAGACCGCACAAATCGATGAAATGGCGGATTGGCTCGAATCCCATGGTCTCGAAGATGGCTATGGCATTGCCGAAACCTTGTTCGAGTGCCAATTTACTTTAACAGAGTTAGAGACGCTTCTCGATACGATTTCCGAAGACCATGTCGCTGCGGTGGTTGGCTGGATGAACGATGTACTTACCTCCGAAAAACTGGTACAGGACATCGATGACGCCGCTGCCCGAATCGCTGACCTGGTGAACGCGGTTAAAACCTATACCCATCTGGATAAAGCACCCGACAAGCAACCAACCGAAATCAGGCAAGGCCTTACCAGCACGCTGACGATGCTCAATCATAAACTCAAGAGCAAGAATATTCAGGTTGAGCTGAATGTACCGGATGAAGTGCCCGGTATCCACGCTTTTATCGGCGAACTGAACCAGGTCTGGACCAACATTATCGACAATGCCATTGACGCGATGGACAAAGATGGCAAGCTCGAAATCACAGCAGCCAGAGATGGTGAGTCTGTTCTGGTGACCATCGCCGATAACGGTTGTGGCATTTCCGAGGAGCATCAGGCACACATATTCGATCCATTTTTTACCACCAAAAGCGTGGGAGAAGGTACTGGCCTGGGGTTGGATATTGTGCATAAAATTGTCCAGCACCACAATGGCTATATCAAAGTCAGCTCCAGGCCGGGAAGAACCGAATTCCGCATTTCCCTGCCGATTAAATGAACAACTCCTTAATGAATCCAGATCATTTGCAACCAAGTATAGACCCTACTAAAAGTGAGTGAGCCTTCAATGAAAAAACCAATTATTTTTGCTATCGACGACGATCCACAGGTTTTGAACGCGATTGCCAGAGATATCAGAAATGCCTACAGAAAAGAATATCGCATCATCCACACCGAATCGCCCAATCAGGCGTTAGCAACCCTGCGTGAACTGAAGCAAAAAAACGAAACGGTCGCCATGTTTGTGACCGATCAGCGCATGCCGGAAATGCTGGGTGTCGACTTTCTCGAGCGGGCAAAGGCGCTCTATCCCGAGGCCAAACGGATTCTATTGACGGCCTATTCGGATATCGAAGCAGCGATCAAGGCCATCAATACGGTGCAGTTGGATTACTATCTGATGAAACCCTGGGATCCACCGGAAGAAAAGCTCTATCCGGTGTTGAGCGACCAGTTGGATACATGGCAAGCCGGCTACCGGCCTGAATTTGAAGGTCTGAAATTGATCGGATTTCAATGGTCGCCAAAGTCCCATTTGCTGAAGGATTTTTTGGCCGGCAATCTAATTCCGTATCAATGGCTCGACATCGAGACCGATAGCAAAGCCGCGGAATTGCAAAAGCTGCATCGCATTTCCAATGATGCCCTGCCAGCGGTTGTTTTCGAGGATGGCGCGTTCGCGTTGAATCCGACACCGGTTGCCATTGCCGAAAAGATCGGGCTCAAATCGATCGCGTCGGAGAAGATGTACGATGTCGTCATCGTCGGTGCCGGGCCGGCGGGATTGGCGGCAGCAGTTTACGGCGCCTCCGAGGGCTTAAAAACCTTGCTGATCGAAAAACGCGCTCCCGGTGGGCAAGCTGGCACCAGCTCAAGAATCGAAAACTATCTCGGCTTTCCGTCGGGATTGAGCGGAGCCGAGTTGACACATCGTGCAGTGGCGCAGGCACGGCGTCTCGGCGCGGAAATCGTCTCCCCGCAGGAAGTGGTGAATATCGATCTGCAGGCCAACTACAAAAGGTTGGCGCTTTCCGACGGCTCGGAAATCAACAGCCGCAGCATCGTTATTGCCACTGGCGTGAACTACCGTCAACTCGAGGCAAAGGGCATCGATGACTACACCGGCGCAGGCATTTATTATGGCGCTGCCACCACTGAAGCCAAAGCTTGTCTCAACCAGGATGTGTATGTCGTTGGCGGTGGTAACTCGGCAGGACAGGCAGCCATGTATTTATCCAATTTTGCCCGTCAGGTCAATATCGTCATTCGGCGACCCGATTTGAGCGCGACCATGTCGCAGTATCTCATCGAACAGATCAGCCAAACGTCGAATATCGCTATCATCGGAAACGCAACCGTTGTCGAAGCCTCGGGGAATGGCCAGCTGGAGGAGATCGTGCTGGAAAACATCCAAACCGGCGAGCAGCAGCATGTACCGGCAGCAGCCCTGTACATTTTCATCGGCGCCAGGCCGTTTACGGACTGGGTTAAATTGGACATCATCAAAGACGCACGCGGCTTCATCGAAACCGGCAGTGACTTACAGCGCCATGCTGATTTCAGGAAAATATGGAAGCTGGAACGCGAACCATTTCTGCTTGAAACGTGTTGTCCCGGCATTTTTGCCGCCGGAGACGTCAGAGCCGGCGCCATGAACCGCATTGCTTCCGCAGTGGGTGAGGGGGCCATGTCCATTAAATTTGTCCACGAGTATCTGGCGGGGGTATAAAGGTGTTCTCTGCTGACCTCAACTTTGGAGCTGACGATACTGGCATGAATTGCATTTGTGACCTTCGCCCGCGGCAAGAAGTCCAATTTGCTTGACCATAAAATGATTGACATTTTCGAATTGGATCGTCATTTTGGTTTTCCATCATGTCACGGGGAGCATGCTTTTACAGAGCACCTTCCAAACAGGAGTTAACTGCGGAATAAAATCGAATTTCGAGTAGACATGCAGTGAAACATTTATGCAGATGCCAGCACGACGATGGGATGCACGCATGTGCTTAACAAACGCAGTTTGGGTATGCGCAGCCCAACGGACAAGCGATGAAGTAGCAGGATAAACAACAGTATTAAGCCACAAGCAAATCTGTCGTTTAATGCCAACATTTTTTGCAGAAAATCATAGGACAACATTCATAAAAATAACAACCTAACGAAAATCATTAAATTTGTGATAAACGACAGCACCTGTCGGATAATATCGGAAAAAGGTGTCGTTTAATACTATTTTAGCAGGCTGGAAACACAGTAATGGGATGTTGAAGGCGATGAATGAGAAACCAAATATAGTTAATTTTATTGACGAACGAGCAAGCGAAAAACTCCACTTGGTGCTTCGTGGTCACTTATATCTCGAATACCTGCTCAACGAGATTGTCGACAAGAAAACAGACAACCCGACCGCTCTTCAGTCACTGAACTTCGGATTTTACAAGAAGGTCAAATACCTTCTTGCTATCGGTGTGATAGATGATCAATTTTCTGAGCTGCTCTTGTTCTTTAACAGTATTCGCAACTCCTACGCCCACAAACTCCACTATGACTTGGATTTTGATGTGGTATTTGAACTCGTCTCTAAAGCTTCGGCAGCAGGCGTTGATTTCAGCGATGAAACTATTTTCCAAGATCGCGCTCTTAGCAAAGAATGGTATGGAACATTCGGCGTTCTTCACGAAGTCATATCAAACACATTTCAAGATTTGGTGTGGCAAAATGAAGATATATTTACACAAGATGAGATTTCAGAATTCTTAGGGTGAACGGATTTCGCGGAATAGCTGTTTGCCTGTCAATTAATCGTGCCGCCAAAATCATAAGCTTTGTAGTTCAACGGAGTCTTCTCAACAACACGGCCCCTAACAAATCAATGCACGCGAATTGCTATGCCGCTTTACATTGAAACTGGTTGGGCCTGCGGCGGTGCGTTGAGATTGCGCGTGGTTTCACTGGCCCACAATCGCGTGATTTCAAGCGTTATACTGCACGCCAGGCGCTGAGAAAGAATTGGATATAAAATGGAAAACATGTTGCTCCACGCTGTAACCGTATTTATGGGATTCTTTGCCATAATGAATCCCATCGCAAATGTCCCGATTTTTCTCAGCCTCACAAGTGGCAATGATGAACAGACAATTGCGGCCGTGGCGTTAAGATCGTTAACACTGGCATTTCTGATCGTTACATTATTTTCGGTGGCTGGAAAGGTGATCTTTGAATTATTTGGCCTCACTCTGCCCGCATTTCAAATTACCGGGGGATTGGTTGTCTTTCTCATAGGTTTTCATATGCTGCAAGGTAGTCACTCGAGTGTTCAGCACCCAAGTGAAGAGGACAAACAGAAATCCCGGGAAGCAGTGCTCGGTGTTGCGGTATCTCCATTGGCGATGCCGATACTCGCCGGTCCGGGAACCATAGCAACTGCAATGAATTTCTCGGCAGGTGGTGGCCTGATGGAAGTGGTCGTGACAATCGCTATGTTTGCTGTGCTTTGTGCGGTCACCTATGTACTTTTTGTCTTTGGAGAGAAATTTGTTACGTACATCGGAGCGAGTGCTTTGGGAGTCGTCACGCGTATGATGGGCCTAATCCTCGCTGTAATTGGGACACAGATGGTGATAAAAGGGTTGCATGGGGCTTCTGAACTTGCGGGGTGATTCATTATATTAACGTGAGTTCGATCTAAGAAAACCAGAATACGTTTTGTGCAAAACACATCTTATTCCCCCTTTGAAGGGGGACTTTAAGAAGTCGAAGCACAATTATTGTATTCTGCCTTTTACATCGAATTCAGGTTAGATTAACCAACGGCGGGAGCTTTCTTTGCGCGGTATTACAATCGGCATTGATTCAGACAGGCAATTCCACTGTGCTCCTTTGCCAGCCGGTTATCTGAAACGGATAGTTTGTGCAAAAAGGAAGGATAATCCAGGCAGCCGCCAGCGCTCTCCCTCGCCAGGCTTTGATTTTTAGCAAACAGGGAGAATTCCCCCTGTTTGCCGTTCACCAGATTACTTGAAGCCCTCTACTTCTTCTCCCCGTACAACGCCTCCAGCAAAGCATCACTGATGCCCATGGTGCTGAAGCCGCCATCGTGAAACAAATTTTGCATGGTGACTTTGCGCGTCAGGTCGGAGAGCAGCGACACCACGTAATCAGCGCAGTCTTCGGCTGTGGCATTGCCGAGTGGCGCAATTTTCTCGGCAAAATCATACAGCGCATCGAAACCGGCGATGCCGGTACCGGCGGTGGTTTTGGTCGGGCTCTGCGAAACGGTGTTGACGCGCGCGCCGATATGGCCGAGTCGTGAACCGAAACTGCGCGCAATGCTCTCCAGCAAGGCCTTGGCATCGCCCATGTCTGAATAGCTCGAAAATGTGCGCTGCGCACCGATATAACTCAGGCCGACAATACTCGCACCATTCGCCAGCGCATCCTGTTTCAATGCTTCCGCCATCACCCGGTGGAACGACAATGCCGACACGTCGAGCGTCTTGTGGTACCAATCGTAGTTCAGTTCGGTATAGCCTTTGTTCTTGCGCACATTCGGTGACATACCGATGCTGTGCACGATAAAATCGATTTGACCATATTTTTCTTTCAGCTCGGCAAACGTCTTTTGCAAATCTTCTTCGGAAGTGGCATCGCAAACGATCAGCGGGGCATCGCCGCACTGCTTGGCCAATTCCGGCACATTCCCCAACCGCAGCGCCACTTTGATATTGGAGATGGCGAATTCCGCACCTTCGCGATAAGCAGCCAGCGCAATCTGCCAGGCGATGCTGTTTTCATCCAGCGGCCCAAAGATGATCCCCTTTTTCCCCTTCAATAGCCCGTAGCTTTTCTCGCTCATAAACATGCTCCTTTTCCCTGTTTTATGGTTTTTGTATGATTGATTTAAAATTTATGCTTGGTAGGACAGCGACCGATGCAAACAAATTCAGGCGCGATCGTTCGTTACAGCGTTTCCACGACGATGAAAGTTCGACGCTCAAATCAAGGCTTTGAAGATAAAATAATCCGCAAACGGTCGCAAGGTTTATTTTGCCAGCCGCCTGGCTTGCACAAAATGGCCAGGTTTGCATTTGCTTACATGATGAAGGATAGGCGTGGGTCAGCGCAGGAGTTTCTCGCGATTGTTCATGCCGCGCAGCGCAGCAAAAAGCATCGCGAAGGAAAGCACCAGCACGCTGATTTTATTTTGCCACGTCCACACCACCCAGGTGGCGGGATCGATCTCGCGTGGCAATTCGTAGGGATTGAAGAACAGCATATAGCGATAAAAACCGCTCTCTTCCATAAAGGTATTGATAATCAGCAACAAAAAGATGAAGATGCCCGCCACCATGCCTGCGGCGAGGGCGCTGCGGAATTTCACGGAAAAGTAGAGCGTCATATTGCCGATAAAAAAGACCGGCACGAACACATGGAATGTGGCGCCCCAAATTGGCAAGTCGGTGAAGGTAAAATAGGTCAGAACGCTCAATGCCAGCGCCATGAGGAAAATGGTGATATTCAGCGAAACGGTGCGCAGCAACCAGACTTTGTAGCGCGAACCGGCGGTGGTAAACATGCCTTCCAGCGTGCGTTTTTCCTTTTCGCCGCTGATCAAAAACATATTCATCAGCACGGCAAGGACGACGAGCGGAAAAGCAAGCAGCTCGTTGACCACCCCATTCTGGGTCACACGGCTGACCACGTCATCGTGATAATTTTCAACATAGCGCAGCACCAGGTAAACCAACTCGCCGAGCAATACCCACAGCAATTTTTGTGAAAACATCAGAGATGCCTGTAGCCGAAACACCTCCCAGGCAACCCGGATTTTGGACGAGATGGTCAGCTCGGAAAATTTTTCATGCGCGCTGGCACTGTGTGCCATCACAACGCTGCGGAGATCGGTTTGATTCATATCCGTTCCCAGGAATGAAATTTTTTAAAACGCCCGACAGATTTATTAGCACTCTCGGCAGTTGCATCATCAGGCTACACCGTGTGGCAAGCTATTTGTCGGCACAAAGGTGATGGCAGTTTTTCACAAATGATGGTGAATAATTATAATCGGAAAATGTAATTTGACGTTGATTCGAACCATCCTGATTCATCACCCAAATATGGTGATTCCTGCGCTTGTCGCCGCGCTCAAAGACGATTGTTTTCCCATCCGGTGCCCATCTGGCGCGCATATCCTGCAGCGGATTTTCGGTCAGCCGTTGACGCCCCGAGCCATCGATTGCTATTTTGAAAATTTCATCATTTTCTTTGATTTCGCTGTAGAATAGAATGCTTTTGCCGTCGGGCGAAACTTGCGGCATAAATTTGTTGTCCAAACCTTGCGTAATAACCGTCTTGTTTGCGCCATCAGCATCCATGCTTAAAAGCTGATAAACACCTTTGACCTGCGAAGAATAGTATATTTTATGATCCTCACCCCAGAACGGTTGTGTGTCCTGGCCGGGACTTTGGCTCAAATTGATCGGATTGGAGCCATCCTGATTCATCGTATAAATTTCTGCATTGCCATCCCGGCCGGACACAAACGCGATTTTCCCGCCATCGGGTGACCAGCAGGGTGCATAATCGGCATTGCCGGCGTTGGTCAATTGCCTGAACGCGCCATTGCCCAAATCCATCAGCCAAATCTTCCACCAGCCAACGCGCTCCGAAGCGAATGCGATAAACCGGCCATCGGGTGAAAGCACCGGGCTGCTGTCTTTCCGGCCATGATCGGTGATTTGACGCAAGCCATTTTGCTGTGTGTAGAGATAGAGATTATCGTTGTTGTTGATTTGTTTTGTAAAGAGAATCGGGTAATCCTGGGCAAACAGCTGAGTGAAACTCAACATCATTAAAATGGCGAACGAAAAAAATAATTTAAACATCCAAGGCTCCAGTTTGTAAATGCAAGTTCATAGATGGCCGCAGCAATTTGGGAAATTCTTGCCAAAACAACAATTCTTTCTTTCGCAATGTTAAGCGGATAGTTGCAAAACTTTTGCTCAATCTCAAATAAAAACGGCTGGCCGCACCAATTTGCTGTGCAACCAGCCGTTGTAAAAGACTCTCCTTGCGCAGGACATCAACCGTAGCGACCCTCTATATAATCGGCCGTTTTGGGATTTTGTGGCGTAAGAAAGATGGTTTGGGTGCGATCGTGCTCCATGATTTCGCCAAGCAACATAAAAATACACTCATCGCTGACCCGGCGCGCCTGCGCCATGTTGTGCGTCACGATGACAATGGTGTAGCTGCCGGCGAGGCTGCGCATAAGCTCTTCCACTGCCAGCGTCGCTTCCGAATCGAGGGCAGAACAGGGTTCGTCCATTAAAATGACTTGTGGCTTGAGTGGCAATAACCGGGCGATGCACAATTTTTGTTGCTGTTCGAGTTGCAGCGTGGTTGCCTTGGTTTTCAATTTATCCTTCAAATCATCCCACAAACGCACTTCGGTCAGCGCCTTTTCGACGATTTCGTCACTTTTGGCCTTGCTCAGCTCACGGTTTTTGGAATGAATGCGCAATCCGAAAACCACATTTTCATAAACTGATATCGGCAGCGGATTGGGGCGCTGGAAAACCATGCCGACCGCCTTTCTCAGCTCCGGCAGCGACACATCTTCATCGTAGATATTTTTGTCGAGAATTTTGATTTCGCCGGTTGTGGTCACATAGCCATAACGCTCGTTGACCCGATTGAAACAGCGCAATAATGTGGTTTTGCCGCAACCGGACGGACCGATCAGCGAGGTAATCAAGCCATCTTTAATATTGACAGTCACATTTTTAAGCGCTTGAAAATCGGCATACCAGAGATTCAAGTCTTTGGTTTCAATACTAAATTGCATTTTATTGCTCATCCGAAATTTCCATTGACGTAGTCGAAGGTGATTTTCCGGGCCGGTTTATCGGAAAATATCACGTCGTTGCTGTCGATTTCCACCAGCTCGCCATTTAAAATAAACGCCGTGCGATCGGCAAGCCGCCGTGCCTGCTGCACCAGATTCGTCACCAAAATGATGGTCATTTTCGATCGCAATTCTTTCAGAACATCCTCGATGCGCATCGTTGTCACAGGGTCGACCGCAATGGAGAATTCGTCCAGGCAGAGAATTTCGGGCTCATGCGAAAGTGCACGGGCTATGGTCAATCGCTGTTGCTGACCACCTGATAGCTTGGTGCCAAGGCTGTTCAAACGATCTTTCACTTCATCCCACAGTGCAGCCTGTTTGAGGCATCGCTCGACCAGCTCATTGAGCCTGTTTTTGTCCCGCATACCGGCTGCTCTCGGCGCAAACGCCACATTGTCGTAAATCGACAGCGGCAAGCCAACTGGCAGCGGAAACACCATGCCTACTTTGCGACGCAGCTCAAAGATATTCTTAACTGACCGTACATCGACGCCATCGACTTTCACTGTCCCCGCCACAGTGGCATCGACGGTAAAATCGATGGTACGATTGATCGTCTTCAGCATAGTGGTTTTGCCCGATTGTGCCGGACCGATCACGCCGAGGATTTCATTCTCGTAAATATCGAGAGAAATGCCTTTCAGCGCTTCCTTGTTGCCGTACTGGACTTTTAAATTTTGTATTTCAACTTTTTTTACAGAACTCGGCATGAATCAATCATCCCTTTCTGGAATTCACTTTTTCTGGCTCCCAAATGCGCTATCGCCTGGCTTGTTCGAATTCATTATCTCTTGATCGGCGATATTGAAAATAGGGTCGTTTTCCTCGCCCGACTTACCATCTCTTGCGCGAACGCAGGTAGACACGCAGCACAATTGCGACGGCATTTACCAGCAGCACCGTGCCGAGCAACACCACCGCTGTTCCGAAAGGCAGCGCCTCCGGCACGCCCGGAACTTGCGTGGAAATGGTAAACAAATGCATCGAAAGCGCCATACATTGATCGAGCAGACCGTAGGCAAAAACATTGCCTTCTTCGATCGCTTTGTAAAAAACAGCACCCGTAAACATGATCGGTGCAGTCTCTCCGGCTGCACGCGAAACCTGCAAAATAATACCGGTTAAAATGCCGCTCACCGAGTTTGGCAAAACGATGCCGCGAATGGTTTGCCACCGGGTTGCACCGACGTTCCAGCACGCCTCGCGAAAAGCGGCAGGCACAGCGCCGAGCGCCTCCTTGGTGCTGGCAATAATCACTGGCAGCGTCATGATCGCCAGTGTTAGCGATGCGGCAAGAATCGAGCGGCCCATTCCGGCAAAAAGCACGAAAGCACCAAGTCCAAACAGCGCGTGCACTATGCTCGGCACACCCGCCAGGTTAACCACAGCCAGGTTGATGATACGCGTAAACCAGTTGTCCTTTGCGTATTCATTGAGATAGACAGCGGCCATGACACCTATTGGCGCGGCGATGACAAGCGAGATAACGACAAGGTAGATTGTGCCCAGCAGAGCGGCCCAAATGCCGCCCGCACGCATGCCTCGAGCCGGATTGCTAAAAATAAAATCGAAGGATAAAATCGGTGCGGCTTTATAGAAGAGATAGCCGACAATCAGAATAAGTGGCACGATCATCAGCAGCGTCATCAGCAAAAAAACGCCACGAGCGAAGAACTCGGCCAGCTTTTTTCTGCGAACGATTGCTGTTTCGGTAAATCGGTTAACCGTGATACCCTGATCAGCGCCTGTGGCGATATTGATGCTCATTTTCCTCGGATCCCTTTCACGATTAGATCAGCGGTTAAATTCACAATAAAGGTAATCGTAAACAGCAATATACCGATAATGAACAAGACCTGATAATGATCTGAGCCAACCGGCGCTTCTCCCAACTCGGCAGCAATGGTGGCCGTCAAGGTGCGGACCGAATCGAGCACGCTGTGCGGGATCTGCAGGGAATGGCCAGTGGCCATCAACACAGCCATGGTTTCGCCCACGGCCCGTGCCACACCCAGCAACACCGCAGCAAGCAAGCCGTTTTTGGCAGCCGGCAGCAGCACTTTGTACACCATCTGCCAGCGCGTTGCGCCCAACGCCACAGCAGCTTCCCGGTAGGAATCCGGTACGGCTTTCAAGGCATCTTCACCAATCGAAACGATGATTGGTACGCTCATCAAAGCCAGGATAATGCCGCCATTCAGCACAGTCAGGCCAATAGGCGCATCAAACATTTCAATGATAAGTTCATTCATGATGGACAAGCCAATAAAACCCCAGACAACAGACGGGATTGCGGCAAGCAATTCAATCACGATTTTCAGCGTTTCTTTCACTTTCGAGTTGCTAAACTCAGAGACAAAAATCGCTGCGCCCAGCCCGAAAGGCACGGCAATAGCCATTGCCAGCAATGTTACGCTAAACGTGCCGGCGATGAGCGCCAGCACGCCATAACGCTTGTGACTTACCGAATCGGGGTACCATTCCGGGCTGAACAGGAATTCCTTGAGGTCCAGGCTGTTGAGCAGGAAGTCCTTGCCCTCGCGGAAAACGAATAAAAATATGAGAAAGACAAAGACAATTGCGCTGATTCCGCAAATCTTGATCGTCCACTCGATCAGGAATTCGGATATCACTTCAAATCGCCGTCTGTTATCCATGAGTCTTTAAGCTCCCGAGGAATCAGATGTAATCCAGTATCGGCTATTTCATGTTGGTTGGAACGTATCCACTCTCGGCCACGATGGCCTGGCCTTCGTCGGAATGAATCCAGTCGAGAAAAGCCTTGATTTCGCCTGTTGGTTCGCCGAGCGTATACATGTAGAGCGGACGGGCAATCGGATAGGTTTTATCGAGTGCGGTTTCCACACTTGGTGCGAAGGAAGCGCCGCCCGATTCCTGTGCAATTTTCAGCATTTTGACATGCTCGGTTGCATAGCCCATGCCGCTATAGCCGATGGCGCACGGTGTTTTCTCGACCAGCTCAACAACGTCTTTCGAACCATGCAAATCACGGGAGCCGAGCTTAAAATCTTTTTCCTTGCCAAGCAGGGTTTCGCGGAAGTAGTGGTAAGTGCCGGAGTTGTTTTGGCGGCTGACCCGGATAATTTCATCGCTGGAACAGGCGGAGTTTTGAATACCGAGTTGTGACCATTTGGTGATGTTGCCGCCTTCACCGTAAATTCCTGCCAATTGCTCGATGGAGATTTCATTCAGCGGATTGTTTTCATTCACATACACGGCCAGGGCGTCAAAGCCGACGATGAATTGCTTTGGCTCTTTGCCGGTATTTTGTTTGGCGCGTTCCATTTCTTCCGGTTTCATTGCCCGGCTGCAGTTCGCGATATCGATGGTGCCGTTAATCAGCGCGGCGATACCAGTACCGGAACCACCACCGGAAACTTCAACAGACACACCGGAATTGACAGCGGCGTACTTTTCGGCCCAGGTTTGCGCCAGATTGACGATGGTGTCGGAACCGGCGTTCTGGATCACGAATTTTTCGCTGCTGGCACTGCCATCACTGGAGCCGCCTCCGCCGCAACCGATCAAGCTGAGGCTTGTCGCCATTGCCGCGACCACGAGTGTTTTCCCATACGATTTCATCTCACTTCCTCCTTTTAAGTACACTTAATTATTCATCTTCTCCGAGAATGGCGTTGACCAAATCCCGGATATGACTATCCAAAAATTGATAGGTTCGTTCATAAGCTCGTTTCATCTCTTCTGGCTTGCCCCTGCCTTCTGACGGATCGTCGATATGCCATTTGATGCTAACCGTTTTTGTCGGTGCTGGCGGGAAGGCCACATCAGCCTCTTCGGCCAAAGAAATAATCACTTCATAGTGTTCCAGGTTGACGATCTGGTTTAAAAACTTGGGCTTTTGGTGGGAAATATCGATCCCCATACCAGCCATAAAATCGCTGGTTTTTTCATCAATTTCGGTCGGATCGATACCGGCACTGTTGAAAATAAAGCGGTCTGAGTCGAGCTTTGAAGCGATGCCGAGCGCCATTTGCGCACGACAGGCATCATGATTGTCGACGAACAGGACACGAAAGGCTTCCTTGCCCTGATGCTTGATGTTCTCTCCAGTCGCCATGTACATGACTTCTTCACAAATATTGCATGCCTGGTCCGCAGAGCGCTCAAAACGGCTGGCGATGATCATCATCGGCGCCAGAGCTTCCAGCGGCAGCTTTTCCTTTTCATGGCTCTTTACAATATTGTTGTGGGCATTGGTACGTGCTTCATCGACTTGTGCCTCGCCATGCATCGTTGCTTTTGCCAATTCTGAATTGTTGTTGGCGAAGGCATCCATTGCATTGCGCAACATCGGAATGGCCAGGTTGGCGATTTCGATCACCTTTTCAAAATTCGGCCGCGGGGAAATCGAATTGATCGAAAGCATCTGCCGTGCAATGCTTTCTGCGTAGTCACCGATCCGCTCGAGCTCATTATTGATTTTAATGGCTGCGTAAACAAATCGCAGGTGTCCGGCTGCAGGTTGTTGCCTTACCAGGAACTCCAGACACAACCGATCGATTGATTTTTCCAGCTCATCGATATAACGATCCTGCAGAATAACCTTGTATGCCATCTCGCGATTGTTATCGATAATCGCTTGCAGACTCATACGAAGCGCATTCTCTGCACGTTCTCCCATCTCCACAATTTTGTTGCGGATAAAATCGATATCACGCTGCAATGTTTTTTCGTAATACGAATATTGCATATGCAATTTCTCCTTCGCGGCCTTTAAAGCTCATTTTTGATGGGTGCTGTAAAATTAAAAAAATGATTTGCTGTCAATTCTGTGTAAAATCGATGTTAAGAAATTATCATTTTTTTCACGATGGCATGATAACGTGACCACATGAACGTGAAGTTAAAACCATGTTAAGAAATCGTTAAGTTTCATTTGCCATCCCAACAGATAATCCTAAATTAACGTGAATTCGATGTAAGTCGTTTTCGACAGAATAGAAAACCACCTTCCTGGTGAGTGAATTCGAAGCATGAGGATTTAATTCTTGCCGTAACGAAAATCCTTGCGGCTCTCGGACTGAATAAGCAAAATTTTTCTTATATCGAGCTCACGTTAAGTTAGCGTGAATTCGATCATCTTACCGCTTTCGAATTCCGTATGTGGTCTGGTTCATTTGATTACGCAACAACGCTCAGGCAAGAATTTTCACGATTCGCCTTAAAGGCTACACATTAAATTCGCACTAAAATATCGCATACAAGCATGTTCAAACCGATAGCAAGCCCGTGTTTTTAACTTTGAATGGAGGACCGCATGTCGATCCTTAAAAATTTATTTGTGCGCTCTCCTTTTTCCCCTTTGCAATCACACATGGAAAAAGTAGCAAGCTGTGTACAAAAAGCCGACGAACTATTTGACGCATATTTCAACCACGATTATGCTTCGATGGAAACGTTGGCGGAAGAAATTTCCGAATTGGAACACTCTGCCGATCTGACAAAAAATGAAATCCGGAACAATTTGCCAACCGGGCTTTTTTTGGCTGTTAACCGTAGTGCGCTGCTGGAGATTTTAGCATTGCAGGACACCATCGCCGACCGTACGGAAGATATTGGTGTTCTGATGAACCTAAAAAAGCTCGAACCGCTGGAATCCATCAAGGATGACCTGAGATCGTTCATCGATAAAAACACGGAAGCCGTTGCCCATGCTCATCAAATCATTCGTGAGATGGATGAGCTCTTGCAGGCTTCCTTCGGGGGCAAGGAGGCAGAGAAGGTTCGGCAAATGGTCGATGAAGTTGCCTACATGGAACATGAGGCTGATATCATCCAGCGAAAACTGCTAAAGAAGCTTTACAACATGGAAGATTCACTCCACTACAGCAGCTTTATCTTATGGATCAATGTCATGCAATGCATCGCGGCCTTAGGCAATTTAGCGGAAAAATTGGCTCATCGCATACGGGCTTTGCTGGATATCAAATAATCGTATTCTCGTTTTGGAGGAAGTGGTAAGCCATCTTTGAGAGATTTCCAGGCGTAATTTTTTTGAGTATGGCGCAGTAAAGTTGAAATTTGTGAGAGGAAGGAAATGAGTATTGAAACAATACTGTTGACCATTGCAGTCATTTCTGGCTTTTATATGGCCTGGAGCATTGGCGCAAATGATGTTGCGAATGCGATGGGAACATCAGTCGGATCGGGTGCATTGACGGTCAAGAGGGCTGTCATTATCGCCGCCCTGCTGGAATTTTCAGGTGCATTTTTGGTTGGAAGCCATGTAACGGAAACGGTTCGCAAGGGCATCATCAGTCCTGAACTCTTTGTTGGCAATGAGTTGGATCTGGTTTTCGGCATGATCGGAGCGCTTTTGGCAGCAGCGATTTGGCTGCAGGTTGCTTCCTATTTTGGCTGGCCTGTTTCGACCACGCATTCAATCGTTGGTGCTGTACTCGGTTTTGGTGTGATGTACGGCGGCATGGAAGCTGCGGATTGGGGTAAGGTCACTTCAATCGTTGCGAGCTGGGTGGTCTCTCCGTTGATTTGTGGTACAATAGCTTATTTAATTTTTTTGTTCTTGCGTCGAGCGATTTATGGCAGTGATGATCCGGTGGGAGCGGCAAAACGGCTCACACCGTTTTTGGTCTTTTTCGTTTTCCTGGTACTGACTTTGACGATGGTCTTTAAGGGTTTAAAAAACCTAAAATTGAATTTAGACTTCAGCGAGGCCCTTTTAGTCGCGATTGGAGTTGGCTTGATTGCATCTTTGGTTGGACACTTGCTTGTAAAAAGAATCAAGCCGGTCAAAACAAGCGAACGGGAGATTGTTTTTCAGCCAGAACCTGTTGGCGCAGGCGTAGCGCAGGCACTGCAGACGCTGCGCAGCGTTGCAATCGATGCACGTGGCGATGTCAAAGAGCAGCTTACGACATTGGTACACGATCTGACGACCATCGACAAGGGAATCAAAAAAGGGGTGGCGAAGGAGACCGGGAGCGCAGAGCTTAATTCTGTGGAGCGCATTTTCGTCTACCTGCAAATACTCAGCGCAGCATTTGTCGCCTTTGCACATGGCGCCAATGATGTCGCCAATGCTGTTGGCCCCATGGTCGCAGTCATCACAACGCTAAGAACAGGATTGGTGGCCATGCAGGCTGCAGTTCCGCTTTGGATACTCGGCATGGGCGGCGTTGGCATTGTTGTTGGTTTGGCGACATGGGGTTGGCGTGTGATGCTCACCATCGGCAAGAAGATTACTGAATTGACGCCAACGCGCGGTTTTTGCGCTGAATTTGCGGCGGCAACCACGATTGTTATCGCTTCCAAACTGGGCCTGCCAATCAGTACGACACATACTCTGGTCGGAGGGGTTTTGGGGGTTGGTTTGGCGCGAGGTATCAGTGCGTTGAACCTGCGTGTTGTGACCAATATCGCTATTTCGTGGGTTGTGACCATTCCTGCTGGCGCAATCGGTGCGATCGGCTTCTACTATATCTTTAAATTTATCTTCGGCTAAACGCCAGAGTCAAGCATTCACGTCGATGCATCAATAGTTCTTAAAAATTCCACTTTTAAAAATGCCATTTGCTGACAAAAAACAGCAAGTGGCATTTTTTTGGTAAACCTTTTCCTGCCTGCTTACGTCCTACTGATACATTTCGCAGCGAAAGAAACACGATCCTTAAATCCGCGGAGGCCCAAATGAGACGTTCCAGCCTGTTATTGTTGCTGATGAGTTGCCTGCTGTTCAGCAGTACGACTGTTTTTGCGCAGGAAGCAACCAAAAAAGAAGAAATGGCCAAGGTTCGCAAGGAGTTGCGGCGTGTCGAGCCCACTTCGGAGCGTGCGATGTTCGAACTGGAACGTTCCATGGAATCGCTGGAGCGATCCATGGAAGCATTAGAAGGCTTTGAGATGCCTCCAATGCCGGAAATGCCGGTGCTTGCTGCAATGCCCCCCATGCCGGAATTTCCGGAAATGCCTGTGATTGCTGAAATCGCGCCAATTCATATCGAGATTCCGGAAATCAATATCGCTGAGATTGTCATCCCGGAGATTGCGCCAATTGACATTCCGGAGATCGACGTGGCGATTCCAGCTATTGCCGCCCCGGATTTTGATTTTGATAGGTCTTATTATGTTGCAGAATACAGCGTCTCGCGTGAATTCCGGCGGCTGAGTGAAACGGAAGAGTTGCGCGTGCAGGCGCTGAAAACGATTGCCCGCCAAAGCGATAATGAAGCACTGGACATGTTTGAGAAAGTCTTAACGCAAGACGAAAGTGCTGCTGTGCGCTACCATGCAGTGCGCATGCTGCGGGCCCATCTCGACAATGAACGTGCAATCGATCTTTTGGCAGACCGTGCGCAAAACGATCCACATCCGACCGTGAAAAAAACAGCCATCCGCTTGCTCGGCAAAAGCGGTTCGCCTCGCGCTGTCACCATTTTGCAAAAAATCATTCAGGGTAATTAGCACTGCAACTTTTCGATTCTTGCGGTCGTCTCTACTACTCCAGATGACGTAACGGCCTCACTCTCAACCAGCGCATTACACAGTGCTGGTTGAATTTACATAAAATCTCCTTCCACGAGATGACCATTGGGTCAAAGCTATGAAGCCCCGCTTTTGTGGGGCTTCTTTATTGCATCGCTTCCTTCAGCGTTCGAATTTCATTTTTTCTAAAAAGTCACCAACTCTTCTATTTGCTGAAAAAACTCAGGATACGATACACCCGCAGCCTCTGCGCCCTCGATCAAGGACTCACCTTCCGCCACCAACCCTGCGATGGCAAACGCCATGGCAATGCGATGATCTCCATGTGAATCGAGATGAGCGCCGTGCAATTTGGTGGGTCCTTCCACTTCAAAACCGTCTTGCCACTCACGTACGCGCGCTCCCATTTTCTGCAAGTTTTCAACGATGGTGTGGATACGGTCAGATTCTTTTATGCGCAATTCGCCAACATCTTCAAATCGGCTGGTGCCTTCTGCCTGGCTGGCCAACACCGCCAACAGCGGAATCTCGTCGATCACCAATGGAACTTCCTTGCCGCTGATCGAAAATGCCTGCAACTGGCTCGATGCAACCACAAGATCAGCCATTTCTTCGCCATTGTGCAAATCGATGCTTTCGAGTGCGAGGCGTGCCCCGGCCCGTTGCATGATTTTGAGTGCATAGCTGCGGGTCGCGTTCAATCCTACATTGTATAAACTAAGGTTGCTGTCCGGCAGCAAAAATGCAGCGCCCATCCAAAAAATCGCCGAGGAGAAGTCTCCCGGCACCACAATTTTGCCTGCCTGTAAAGGCGCGGCTTGTAACGCTATGCGGTTTTTCTCACTGCTCACCGGCACGCCCATATGCCGCAACAGGCGTTCGGTGTGATCACGCGAGACGGATGGCTGCAAGACCGAAGTTTCTCCCTCCGCAAACAGCCCGGCCAGTAACACAGCCGACTTGACCTGCGCGGAAGCAACAGTCATTTCGTAAGAAATCGGCGCCAACTTGCCGCCACGGATCGTCAGTGGTGCTTTGCCGTTTTGTGTGCTTATTTCAGCACCCATTTGCTGCAGCGGTTTCACGATGCGTTCCATCGGCCGGGCACGCAGGCTCGCATCTCCGTCTATGGTAGACGCAAACCTTTGGCCAGCCAGAATCCCGGACAGCAGACGCATGGTGGTGCCGGAATTGCCAGCGTCGAGCACTTTGGCTGGTTGCTGCAAACCATCCTTGCCCTTACCACGCACAACTGTGGCAAAGCCATCCGCCGCAATCTCAATACCCATCGCGCGCAGGCAGTCCGCCGTACGATGCACATCCTGCGCAGTCGATAAGCCGTCGATCACCGAATCGCCGTCGGCCAGAGCCGCTAACATCAACGCACGGTGGGAAACCGATTTGTCGCCAGGCACGGAAAGCTTGCCATCAATTTTTTTTGCCGGAATAATCTTTTCAGTCGCCATTCTTTTTCTACCCGTTTTTCATTTCTTGCAGGCACAAACCTGATCGTTCGTAGCACTGTTTGTTCATGCATTAATCCAATAGTATACAACCTTTTGCCACAGGAAAACAAGTCCGAATCTCATGAATCCCCGGCTTTTTAGCAAATGCCTATCGAAAAAGATAATCGGCCTCTTCGGCATTTCAAAAAAGCCATCGTTTTCAATAGGTGGAAACGCATGCTGCATTGTGTATACTGTGCGCATCAATTCTGAAATTTATTTTGCACGACAGATTCCCTGCAATTTCAAATTAGAGTGTGGAAAGTACATTCCGACATTTCGATAAAGATCGAAGAGCACAGGAGATACATCATGCAACCGCGTTTACAGAAAAAATTCCGCCGCTATGATTGGGACCGGGCGGCCGAATATTACCAAAAGTACTGGCAGAAGCAGCTCAAGCCAGCACAGGACAAAATTTTGCAAATGGCAAACCTGCGCCCTGGCGAGCGAGTACTCGATCTTGCCTGCGGCACAGGACTCGTAACTTTGCAGGCTGCCGCAAGCGTTGGCCGGCGTGGCCGGACAGTCGGTACCGATATTTCGGAAATGATGGTGCAGAAGGCAGCGCACCTGGCTGAACAAGCCGGCTATACACAAGCCTCGTTTTTGCGAATGGATGCGGAAAAAATTTGCTTCAATGATGCTGCATTTGATGTCGCGTTCTGCGCGTTAGGTTTGATGTATCTGGCCGATCCGTTGCAAGCATTGCGTGAGATGCGCCGCGTGCTCAGGCCGGGCGGTCGTGCTGTTGCGGCAGTTTGGGGCCAGCGCAGCAAATGCGGCTGGGCGGAGGTTTTTCCGATCGTCGACGCCCGGATTAAAACGGATGTCAGTCCATTGTTTTTTCAATTGGGTACCGGCGACGGCCTCGCATTGCATTTTCACATGGGCGGCTTCGAAGAAATCGAAAGCACGCGCATCGCCACCCGGCTTTTTTATCCTTCAGCGGAGGCAGCCTGCGCAGCCGTATTTCAGGGTGGTCCGGTTGCACTGGCGCATGCAAATCTGGATGAGCCAGCACGCAGTCAAGTCTGCAAGGCATATCTCGAATCCATCGAATCCTTTCGCGAAGGGGACGGCTACCGCATTCCCGGCGAATTTGTGATAGTGAAAGGCCGGAAAGCCAGACAAATACGCCCGGCATCAAATTAGGGCCAGCGAAAAATTAATGGAGAAAATATGTTGAACAGAGTACTGACCATCAGCTTTTTTGTTTTGACTTTCATCGTGCGCGGAGTGTTGATTGGCAACGCGATTGCCGACAATGGTGTCGCGCAAAAACTGCAGACTGAAGTTGCTGAATGCTGCGGTTACGAGCATACGCTTTTGGAGCGATGTGATCGAGATAGCCTTGACCACATTTTCATCGCAAAATGCACCTTCTTTCGGATCCCGCTTCTTGCGGATAAAAATTTTTGGCCACAATCAGTTCGGCAATTCTACCCTGATCTGTTCCGATAGCACATTTTGATGTGCTCGGAAACAGGATAAGCCGCCAAAATTTCAGGTTAGAATTCTTTCCAAAATTTTTTGGGGAATAATCGCTTATTTGATCTGTATGGAAAGTAGCGCGCATGAAGCAAAAACGTTCATCGGCACAGGCGAACAAGGAGTGAACCGCTTTTGCTGAGTTGAAATCAGGACGCACTACAAACAGGAGAGCTTCCCATGCAAAGATCACCTTTCCGAACAAAGCGATGGCCCCTATCCCTGACTGCCACCCTGTTGCTTTTGCTGCTGAGTAGCACACTCAAAGGCATGCACAACAATGAAGAGACCAAAGATACCGACCTGACGCTGTCACCATACTTTTTCATTGTCAGCGACGATCCTGCCATCGATCAAATGCCGCTCAAGTCGACAGCGGTCAAAGTAAACATCTCCGGCGTTATCGCTGATGTGACCGTCAAGCAGATCTATCAAAATCAGGGCAAAAAAGCGCTCGAAGCGCTTTACACTTTTCCAGCGTCAACACGCGCAGCGGTCTATGGCATGACGATGTCCATTGGCGAGCGCACCATCGTCGCAAAAATCGACCGGCGCGAGCAAGCCCGGCAGAGTTATGAACAGGCCCGCCAGCAGGGCCAAAGTGCTTCCTTGCTTGAGCAGCAGCGCCCGAACGTGTTTCAGATGAATGTTGCCAACATCATGCCCGGCGACAGCATCGAAGTCGAGCTCAAATACACAGAATTGCTGGTACCGGAAAATGGCCAGTACGAATTTGTCTATCCGACCGTTGTTGGTCCGCGCTATTCAAATGTGCCAGGCGAAGCTGCGATTGGCGGTGAAAACTGGGTCGCCAACCCATACTTGCACGCCGACGAACAGCCCACTTCCACGCTCAAAATTGAAGCGCGACTACAGGCAGGCATGCCGATTCAGCAACTGAGTTGCGTCTCGCACAGTGTCGACATTGGCTACAGTGGAAAAACGGCTGCGCAGCTCTCGCTGTCGCCGGAGGAGCAGTATGGTGGCAATCGCGATTTTATTTTGCGCTACCAACTGGCAGGACAAGCGATCGAAAGCGGTCTGCTTCTGCATCGTGGCGCGGACGAAAACCATTTTTTGCTGATGCTTGAGCCGCCGGAACGCGTGAACGCTATCGAAGTAACGGCGCGCGAATACATATTTATCGTCGATGTCTCCGGCTCGATGCACGGCTTCCCGCTTGATGTTTCGAAAGCGCTGCTGCGCGAGCTGATCGGCAAACTGCGACCAGGCGATCACTTTAATGTTCTGCTTTTTGCCAGTAGCTCCGAGATTTTATCAGCGCACTCTTTGCCAGCCAATCAAGCCAACATCGACAAAGCATTGCAGTTGATCGGCAACCAGCGGGGCGGTGGTGGCACCGAGATTTTGCCCGCGCTGCAGCGTGCGCTGGCATTGCCGCGCGCAGAGGAAGCAGCTTCCCGCACCATCATTATCGCGACGGATGGCTATGTGCGCGTTGAGCCCGAAGTGCTCGATTTAATTCGCAAAAACCTGGGGACCGCCAACTTGTTTGCATTTGGCATCGGCAAAAGTGTCAATCGCCATTTGATCGAAGGCATGGCACACGCAGGCATGGGCGAGCCGTTTGTGATGACCAGCGAAACCGAAGCACGGCGCCAGGCCAAACGTTTTGCCGAGATGGTGCAGTCGCCGGTTTTGACGCAGGTTCAAATCGATTTCGGACAGTTCGACGCCTACGATATCGAGCCGCTATCGGTACCCGATGTGCTGGCGCAGCGCCCGGTGCTCGTTTTTGGCAAATGGCGTGGAAAAGCGCGCGGCATCATTCGAGTGAATGGGCATAGCGGAAAGGGTCGCTATGAAAAAAAATTGGTTGTGCAGGATTTCGCTGCGGCAGCCAACAATTCAGCGTTGCGATATTTGTGGGCGCGGCACCGGCTGAAATCGCTTGCCGATTACAACCTGCTCAAAAATGGTCATGACAACGAACTGATCGAACAAATCACCTCGCTGGGGCTACACTACAATTTGCTTTCCGCTTACACATCATTCGTCGCAATCGACAGTGAAGTCCGCAACGCAGATGGCCATTCCACACAAATTAAGCAGCCTTTGCCAATGCCAGAGGGCGTCTCCAATCTCGCTATCGCCGGCGGTTTCGCTCCTGCTGGCATACAAATGCTTAAAAAAGGCAATGCAGGCGCCGCGCCGGTCCAATCAGCCGTCGCGTTCGAGCGCGAGGCGACACGATCGCTGGATGCTGCGCTCCCGGAAATGGCGCCATCGGATGCAATGCTTTTGGTTCCCGGTTCGCTTAAAATTGCCAAAATTTCAATTCAGGGCGCTTTGTCCGAAACTGAAATACGAGCTGAATTCGAGCAGCATCGATTGGAGCTCGGCAGGGTACTTCAAGAGATTAGCCGGACACGTCCAAATTCGGGATTAAAACTTGTTATTGAACTCAAAATTAACCGAAATGGAAAAGTCAGTGGTGCGCAAATTTTAAATGGCTCTGCAAATTTGCAAGCGATTGAGAAGCAGATAATCGGTATGCTGGTTAACCTGCGTTTTCCTTCAAAATCCGCAAATAGCACGGCGAAAATCACGCTGACATTTTAGCTGGCAGGTGCTGCAAAAAGACTTTAGGATAACCGGAGCACATTTCAAAACAATCCATAAAGTGCTTTCGAATTTGCGCTTGTTCATCATAACGAAAAAGGCAGGACACTTTGCAATGTCCCGCCTTTTCGTGTTTTTTATGGGGAGGATTCTTTAGTCAAAATCGCTATTCGCCACCATCATCACTGCCAGCTTGCTCTTCTGTTTCGATATACACCGCTGGAATATTCGCCTCACGTACCAGCGCATTGAAGGCAGGCAAATCGGTTGCCATCACCTGGCGCAATGTTTCGAGTTGAGCATTGATCTGCTGGGTTAGTTCATCACGCACCGCCACCATCGAGTCAGTGGGACGGAAATCACCGCGTGCAGCGACACCGGAAACCGCAGCAAGCTTGTTGTTGAGCCGGATCGGAAAATTGAGTGGATCCTGACCGCTTTGGTTTTTGGTTTGATAGAGCGCTTCTTCCACTTCTTTGATTTTGGCCAGCAACGCCTTGCTGGCTTTCTTGATCGTATCCGCATCAGCGACGCCCTTGAGCCGCTTGCTGACGCTGTTGACTTGCGCACGTGCATCGCGGATTTGCTTGATAGCCTGATGCGTTTCGGTCAATTTATCGCGAATGCCGACCAGGAATTCAAATTGTGCTTGTATATCCTGCCTGGAAGAAGTCGAACGCGGATCCTGCAAAATCTCAAAATCGACCGTCACCGAATCGCTGCCGGCAATCAGGCGTGCCTGATACTGCCCGGGCACCGCTTTCGGGCCTGAGGTATTGCCGGCCCACATAATCAGGCCAGGGAAGGTTTCTGCATCGGCATAGCGCATATCCCACACAAACTGATTCATGCCCGCTTTGAGCGCCATCCGGTCGCGGCGGTTGCGGCTTTTGGGATTGTAAGTCGCAATCACACTGCCATCGTTTTCCAAAATTCGCAGGGCAGCCTTGGCACTGTCGGGCAAATCCTTGAAATAATAGCGCAGCACCACACCGTTCGGTGGATTTGCACCGGCATTTTCCGGGGTAAAAAAGCCGCCTCCCCCAGACATCCGGTAACTCGGCCTCGGCTTGAAAAAGTGCATTTTATTCTGTGCAATTTCATCGGTAAGCTGATGCAGTGGTGTCAAATCATCGACAATCCAAAAGGAGCGTCCCTGGGTTGCGACCACCAAGTCATTGTTTTTAATGGTCAAATCGGTAATCGGCACAACCGGCAGATTGAGTTGGAACGATTTCCAGGTCGCACCGTCATCAAACGAGATGTACATGCCCGATTCGGTACCGGCATACAGCAAGCCCTGGCGTGCCGGATCTGCGCGGACCACGCGCGTGAAGTGCAATGGATCGATGCCGGTGGTGATTTTTTTCCAGGTTTTGCCGAAATCGCTGGTTTTGTACAAATACGGTGCGAAGTCATCCGATTTGTAGCGCGTTCCCGCGACGTACAAACCACCGGCATGAAACGGATCGGCCTCGATACTGTTGATCTGTATCCATTCGGGCATCATTTTAGCGGGAGGCGTGACGTTTTGCCAATTCGCACCGCCATCCTGGGTGAGGTAAATCAGCCCATCATCCGAGCCTGTCCAAATGACACCTTGCTGTAGCGGACTTTCGGCAACCGTAAAAATGGTGCAATAATATTCGACGCCAGTATTGTCCTTGGTGATCGGGCCGCCGGATGGGCCGAGTTTGCCGGGATCATTGCGGGTTAAATCCGGACTGATCGGTTCCCAGGTTTGGCCATCGTTGCTGGTTTTGAACAAAATGTTGCCGGCCGTGTACAGCGTGTTGTTGTCGTGAACAGAATACAAAATCGGGAAATTCCATTGAAAGCGGTATTTCATTCCTTCTGCGCCATACCCCATCGGATTATCCGGCCAGACATTGACCAGGCGACTCTCGCCGGTTTTGTGATCGACGCGTTCGAGATAGCCGCCGTATGAACCACCGTAGACGATGTCCGGATTTTCAGCGTGTGGCGCCAGCCAGCCGCTCTCGCCTCCCGCGGTCGACTCCCAATCGCTTTCGGTGATCGAGCCGCCATCACTGCGGCTGAGTATGCGTACTGTCGAGTTATCCTGCTGCGCACCCAAAACGCGATAAGGAAAATGGTTGTCCGTCGTCACGCGATAAAACTGGGCAGTCGGTTGATTGTGGTAGGTGCTCCAGCCCTCGCCGGCATCGAAGCTGACTTGCGCGCCACCGTCATCGCCGATAATCATGCGGCTCGGGTCTTCCGGCGCAATCCATAAATCGTGGTGATCGCCGTGCGGGGTGCGAATGCGTTCGTAGGTTTTGCCGCCATCTTTTGAGCGCCAAAACGCTACATTCAGCACGTACACAATATCCTCATTTTGGGGGTCGGCATATATGCGAGTGTAGTACCAGGCACGCTGGCGCAGATTGCGTTCCTTGTTGATGCGGCTCCAGGTTTCGCCGCCATCTTCCGAGCGAAACACACCTCCCTCTTTAGCTTCGACGATAGCCCATACGCGATTGGGATTGGCAGGCGAGACCGTCACACCGATGATGCCAAGGGTGCCTCCCGGGAATCCTTCTTTCTTCGTCAAATCTTCCCAGGTGTCGCCGCCGTCGGTCGACTTCCACAATTTCGAGCCTTCACCGCCGCTCTCCAGACTGTAGGGGGTGCGGATAACGCGCCAGGTGCTGGCATAAAGAATGCGCGGGTTGCTCGGATCCATCAGCAAATCGATTGCACCAGCCTGTTTATCGGCAAATAGCACACGCTCCCAGGTTGCGCCGCCATCTTTGCTGCGATAAACGCCACGCTCTTCACCCGGTCCAAAAAGATGCCCCAGCACGGCTGCATAGACCACATCCGGATTTTTCGGATGAATGCGAATGCGTGGGATATGACGTGAGTCCTTCAAGCCGATTGATTTCCAGGTTTTGCCCGCATCGACCGATTTCCACATGCCATAGCCGTGCGAAACATTGCCGCGCACGGTTTTCTCACCGCCGCCGACATAAATGACGTTATTGTCCCAATCGCTAACCGCAACAGCGCCGATGGAACCGCCGAAGAAGCCGTCGGAAATGTTTTTCCAGCTCTGCCCGCCATCGACCGTGCGCCACACACCGCCGCCGACGCTACCAAAATAAAACAGCGTAGGTTTGCCGGGAACGCCGGTTACTGCTGCCGACCGGCCACCACGGTACGGTCCGATACTGCGATAACTCAGTGCGCTGTAAAGGCTTTCATCAAACGTCTTTGTTTTTTGCGCATAGCTGTCCGGCAGCAGCACAAAGCAAAGTACTGCCACGCACACCGCCAATAGCAGACGGTTACGCGATGAATTCTTTGTCAACATGACCACCCTCCACGAGATAGGAGTTTGCAAACTGGATTTTCTTAAATTTTGAGCAGGTTCTTGATAATAGCATTGCGGGCAAGATTTGGCAAATGCTACTTGACGAATGAAGGGAGTAAGCGAAAAAATGAGGATAATTTGGAATTCATCTCGGGGTTGTCCCAAAGCATATAATCTTGTAGTGATAACACAATATGTGGTAGGGACATGGCGCGCCATGTCCCTACCAATGAAAACCTATCCGCTATTGCATGTTTTTGGGCAGTCCCGGGCAAACTGCAACGTTCACCTCACCCGGCGCAGCTTCAGATAGAGCCAGTCAAAAACGCCGGATAGCGTGATGAGCAGGAACAACAATGAGCCGAGCGGCACCACCAGGATATACCATTTGCCAATCACATCGGCGAAGAAGCGGCCATTGTGGATTTCGAACAGGTAGTTCCATAGCGGCATGCGGTAATCGTTTTGCAGGGATTCAGGAAGCTGCAGCACTTCATAGTTGGAAGTAGCGTCGAACGCCAAAATGCCCTGCTCATGGGTATTGATCAAAATATCCCCCTGCGGTGTCTGAAAATAGCCGGTAATCATCTTCTCCGCCGGTCGAACCGAGGAAACCTCACCGGCTTCTTTGCCAGTCAGCATATCGACCGACGTGCCGGTTGCGCGCTGCCAATGGTACAAACCGTTGAACGAACCCACCAGATACCCGCCACTGCCGTAAGGCTCAAATACTGTCGCGCCCATCACAAAAATCGGCACATCAAGCTCGAGTTCGCGAAAAGGCTGCGAAAAATCCGCAGGTGCGGTCCACAAACCATCGGTCGCTGCAATCACCAGCTTGTCATCAACTGCATCGTACAACACATTCTGGATTTTTTCATGCCAGGGCGAATCCGGCAACGCGCCGGGATACCAGCTTCGCGCAACGCTGCCTTCTGCGATCACGGCGAGCAGTGGTGGCCGCATAAAAAAGCCGGTGCCCCCGATCAACAACAGAATGGCGGCAGTCCAAATACCGAGCTTGAGATGATACTTCAAAAACCATTTAAACAAACGCCGCATGGGTCGCGAACCTTGACGACGCTTTTGCGCATTTTCGCGTTTGCGCTTCCATGGGTAGTACCAGCTGTAAAACGCCGACAAGCTCAGGAAAAACATGACCACGCCAACAGCATCGAACAATAGCTTGCCGGGCAGGCCCCATACCTTGCCATCGTGCAGGTCAAAAAACAGTTTTACCAGCGAAACGCGATTCTCAGAATTTTGGCGCATCAGGTTGATTTGCTCGAAATGCAGCCTCGCAGGCGGCAGTTTCGATCGATAGGCATGCGAATCGGTGAATATCATCAGCGCATCGCCGACAGTCAATATTTTGCGCACCGGCTCAGGCTCCTCACCCAAATTCACAGGCTGCCATTGCTGTTCCGGCAGCGCACATGCATACAGCCCTCGGCTGGTTGCCGCTAGCAACAGGCTGCCAGCCTCGCCCTCATGCAGCCATAAATGACTGATTTTTCGATAATAGCGAGAATCCGGCAGGCCCTCTATCATCTCAGAAAACGTCACCCCGCCATCAGTAGAAATCCACGCTCCTTCCTTGCCTGCGGCATAGGCAATGTGGGAATTTTTTTGCGAATACACCAGACTCACGATTGCGCTGCGATTCCAATTTTTAATATGGTATTGCGGGGGTACCAGCCATCCCGGCACCGAGACGCCCGAGATCATATCAGGATGATTCATCAGCACACCGGACAGGCTCATCCACATCAAAAACAAAACCAGGAGCAAACCGAGGTATTTATGCAGCCAGCGGGAGATGGTCAAAAGGCGTTTCATGCTTTTTCCTGTACCAGAAATGATTTTTCGTTTTCACGTCAGGTGCAGTTCAGGCAACGCTTGTGCCAGAAAGAAGCTCAATAAAAAAAACGGATATAAATATCTGCAAATCAACTGAATAGGCTTTTTAAGCAGGAAGAGATCAATGGAGGTGACATTCCTATTTTTAGGAATTTCCGGAAATTTCAGGCAGGATTTCTCAAAATCCGTAATGCAGAACGCGCGATCGAGACGGATGATCGCGCGTTCTGCATCGAAGTACTATTTTGCTGCGGTGAGCTTTTGATCGACTGAAGCTGCACCGCCACCTTTGATCATCAACACCACAGCCATCGCCATGGCCAGCAGGTGAAATTCAAAACCTTCACCCTGCAGATTGCCACCCCAGTTCATAAAAAAGCCAACCTGCCAATGCACGGTCAGGGTTGCAACCAGCATGACCATACCGACACCGAAGGCAGCTACACGCGTGAGCAGGCCCGTGATCAATCCGAGCGATCCGAAAAACTCCGCGATGATGGCGAGCAGAGCAAAAATCCACGGCACACCAATCGTCTCGGTGAACCAGCCCATCGTGCCGGTGAAGCCATAGCCGCCAAACCAGCCAAGCAGTTTTTGTGCGCCATGTGGAAAAATCACGATGCCCAACATGATACGCAAGATTGTTGAGGCGATATTATTGTCCGTCGCCAGCAGTTTTTGCCAGAAGTTTGCAGTGTTTGCCATTTTCAGTTCTCCTTTTGTGAATAAGTTTCATTTTATGTGTCACAACACACAATATTGCAAAAAAATCAGTCCGTTTGGCTTGCGTAAACCTGTTCGCACAGATCAGAGAGCAGCTGACATTGTTGTTCACTCAGCCTGGATGAGAGCATGGTGTTTTCGATATGCCGGATACGCGGGCGCATTTTTTCCAGCAAAGCGGAGCCCTTTTCAGTAATAACCGCAATCGAAAGTCGTCTGTCGTCCGGCGATGGCATGCGCTGTACGAGACCCATCTTCGCCAATCTGTCGATCAGCCGGGTAACGTCTGGCGCTGGTTCGATCATGCGAGAAATGATTTCGCAGCGCGGGTAGCCATGCGGATGCGCACCTTTTAAAATGCGCAAAACATTATATTGTGCAGCAGTCAGTTCAAACTCTGCACACACCACCGCCACTTGCTTGCGAACGAAATGTGCTGCGACCATTAAGTTTAGCAGCGCTTCCTGTTGGACGCTTTCGAAGCGCGATTGTTTGAGCCAGTGCTGTAAGGTAACGCCCATACTATCTCCATGAAGCTTGCGATATTGTGTGTTGCGACACATAAAATATCCAAAATTTGTAAAAATGCAAGAAAAATTTTCCGACGGAACAGCCTCATGACCTTTACAATCCATCGCGAGACGCTTGCAACTGGCTGGAAAAACCGCCAGTTGCAAGCGCAGAAAGGCTGGACTGCCGGTATTGTACAAGAGCGAAACTCATATCCGGTCGATCTGAGCACAAACGTTTTGTCGAAATTGCATCTATGGAAGGAACATCTATGAAGCGTATTTGCAACAGCATTTGGCTTCTATTCTGGTTTTGCACTCTCCCGCTTTCTGCCCAGGATAACCAGGTCTACCAAATCTCCTTCGAAGGCATCGATTATGCCTACAACATGGAATTCGACAAGGCTCTCAATCGATTTGACGCCATCATCAATATCGATCCACAAAATCCGCACGGCCACCTCTTAAAAGCCATCAGCCATTATTATCTCTATCTCGTCGACATGGAAAACAAATCGGCAGAATCGAGTTTTCGCGAGTTGGCCGCAACCACCAGCGAGGTGGCGCAAAAACGACTGCAGCGCAACCGGGATGACCAGGATGCTATGTTTGCACTCGGCACCATCAACATGTATTTGGCCGCGTACTACGGCGAAAACAACGGCTGGATGCGGGCGTACTGGTATGGCAAAGAAGGTATCAACTACCTCGAAGCGTTAACAGAAAAAAATCCGGCGTATTACGACGCCTATCTCGGGCTGGGTTTGTATCATTACTATGCAGCAGTGATGCCAAAGCTGGTCAAAGCGATTTCCTTTCTGCTGGGCGTGGAGGCGGACCGCAGACGCGGCCTGCAGGAACTGGAGGTTGCCCGCCAAAAAGGTACCTATGCAAGCGTGGAAGCAAAGTTCTTTTTAGGCTATATCTACCTTTATCTGGAAAAAAATTATCAAAAAGCCGTCTCCTATTTTCGCGAACTGTGCGACGTTTATCCAAACAATCCGGTTTTTCGCATTGTGCTGGGGGACAGCTACCGAAAGTTTGGCAAGCACGATCTCGCTATCGCTGCATACAAACAATCGGTTGCCGATCCGATTCTGAAGCGATTTCCCCGGCTGGTCAACAGTTCGCACTATTTGATGGGCAACATCTATTTTGAAAAAAATGATCTCAAATCGGCCATCGAAATGTATGAACTTGCGGTTGAAAATGCCGCCAAATTTCCCAATGCAGACGATGGCGTTTATTCCTGGGGTCTGTACAAACAAGGCGAATGCTACGAAATGCTGGGCAGCCGCGAACTGGCGGAGAGTTTTTACAAGCGCGTTAAAAAAGATGACAATAAATTTGCTTATGAAAAGGCAGTATTCCGGCTAAAAAATCCCATGTTGAAAGTTGATGCGGATTTGATCCGTGCGCGCAATTATCTGATCACCCACCAGTTTGATGAAGCAATTGCAATTTATCGCGATGTCATCCCGCAACTCTCCAGCACCGCAATAGAATATCCACTCGAAAGGTTGCCCGAGCTTTACTACAATATCGGCCGCGCTAAATTTGAAATGAAAGATTACGCCAGCGCTGTCGATGATTTTAAGAAGGTGCTTTCCATCAAGGAGACTCCGGAAAAATGGATATTGCCATGGACGCATTACCGCATCGGGCGCTGCTACCAGCACCTCGGTCGCGTTTCGGATGCGCTTACCCATTACAAGCTCGCCTATAAATATGATGACGGGGATCTGCGTTTTGAAATCGATAAAATCAATCGAGAGCTGAAAGGCAGTTTTTAGCGCAACTCATGCAACCACTTCTGGATTAATTATCGATCCTGTCTTTTTGAGAGAACCTGCACTGGAATTGCTGGTTTCGCTGCAAAATCGAAACTGGATTTGGTTGGAATCCATCCCTGCTGACTGCAGTCGCGGAAACAAAGGGTGTTCTGAAAAAGCTCGATCATACGTATGTGCACGCCAGCTTAGATGATCTTTTTGCGCCTCCCGCTTTCACCAGATCGTTTCAATAGAATTCTCCGGAAACACATCCCTAATTGTTGCGATTACACCACACCTGTCGTTGTCCTTCACGCCTCTTTAAGCTTCCTTCGCCTCGGCTATTTTTCACTATCTCTCTTACAAACAGCACCTTAAGCGACAACCAGATATTTTGGTACACAAGTTGTGTAAGCATCGGTACCGCTGCTTGGTTCTGCGGCAAAACAAATGTCGAATGACTTAACGCAAATCAGGAGGACACAATGCGATCTCAAATCAGGAAAGCTTTACAAACTGTTGGCACCCCGCTTATTCTATCAGCTCTCATCTGGGGCTGCGAAAGCAATCCCGCTGACCCGAGTATTGTACCGGATGAGAACACGACGGCCAATCAAGCTGCCCGGATCAGCGTCGATTTGTACAATACTGTCGCTTCGGTACAGACCGCAAGCGAATTCATGCGCGGCGCCGGTGAGAAAGTTGAGTTACAGGACGTGAACATCAACAATCCGTCCGGCGCATTTGCGCATGCCAAACGCGCACGTCAGGTCGTACTCGCTGATCTCGCAGCCCACGGCGCTGCCATCAACCACATCGACGGCATCGCTGCCGATTCGCTGCTGTGGCAAGTCACCAATCAGAAGCCATTTTTAGGCTACACAGAAACAGTGCGACTTTTTTACGATGCGGCGACCGGCAAAGCGCGCCTTGAGGCGATCAAATACAATTTTGATAACAGGCACTGGCTGCAATACGACAGCGCCGCAATTCGGGCTGACCTGAACGGCACGCTCTTCGATGACAGCGATGATGTGCTGCTCTCGCTGCAGCAGTTGCAGCGATACAAGGCCGGTCACCATTTACAGCAAAAGCAAAGCACTTTTACGCCCGATGCCTATGCAGCCGGCAGTGAGCCGACGGGCGGCATTTTCGAAAGCACAACCATCTATAATGAAAGCAGCTTCATCCAAAAAACCGAAGAGCGCGCAGAATGGCATCAGGCCACTGGCGGTCAGTGGCAAAAAGCAGTCACTTACTCCGACGGCTCGAGCAGTTCCGAAAAAGCCATTTTCAACACAGATGAAACCGGCAGCTTCGAAGAAGTGCGTCGTGACGGTACCAAAATATCCGGCACCTTTGACAGCGCTGAGCACGACGGCAACGGCAGCTTTTCGAAAAATGTCGCCTATCCAGTCGGCAGCGATCCAGTATCGATTGCAGAGTCCGGCACCTTCCGCATGGACGCCGATTCCAGTTTGCACGGCGCCTTCTCAAAAGAAGTGACATTCCTGAATGGTGAAGTGAGGCGCGAGAACGTCGTGATCGATGAATCGTATAGCGGAGGCCTCAAAACAACTCGCATCCAAATTGAAAACGCAGATGGCAGCAATGGCGTGGTCGTGATGGAAGAGCGTGTCGACGGTGCGCACATAAAAGCCGAAGTTACCGAAGCGAATGGTGCCTTTTTTATCATCGAAATCGACAGCTACTCGGATGGAAGCGCACGGCTGACATTTTCCGGCTGGCCGGACAAGCAATCTTTCGAAAACGGTGAAGCGCCAGCAGTCGAAGGCATTATCAACTTCAACCCCGACAGCTCGGGAACCGGCACGATCACTGATGGCAACAACACACGGTCTGTCAGCATCGCTCCGAACGGAGGCCGGCAATTCGGCTCATGATCCATTGCTTTTTACCCGATACCGGGAGTTCAGCTTAAGGTGCGCCTCCCGGTGTTGTGTATTTTTCACTTGCCCGGTCGTGCATTTGTTTTAAATTTAAAGAAGATCCGCTCAAACGAGCACCAAACTCCATTTGAATGCGATATGCCATGCATACTCTCCAGCACATTTCCGACAAAACCAGCTTTTTGCAGCGAAAATTATCTGCTCTGCCTCTGCTATTTTTTCTCGTCTGGGCGCAGCCTCCTGGTCCCGTTTTCCCACAAAACCAGCCAAAACACCAGGAATTGATCGTCGAACAAATCGAGATCGTCGGCAATGACAAAACACATCGCGGCGTCATTTTGAGCTATTTGAATTTTGCCGAAGGCGATGCGATTTCGCCAGCACAAATCGAGCAAAGCTGGCAGCAGCTTGAAAACACTCATTTTTTCAAGGAAATCGAATTTTATACCCGGCCCGGCAGCGAAAAAGGCAAACTTGTTGTAGTGATGGAAGTGCAGGAGCGACGTTGGCCCTATTTTCAATTTGAAGGCGGCCACAGCGATCTAAACGGCTGGTATTTCGTGCCGGTCAGCCTGCGATTTGACAACCTTTTGGGCCACGGCAATTTCGGCGGTATCCGGATTTTTGTCGGTGACCGGCTCAGCAAGCTCTCTTTCAACTACTTCACGCCCAAGCTCTTCAGCGGCGCGGGCTATCTCGATGTAGAGCTTTTTGGCGGCGGCAGGCAATATCTCTATTATCTCAATGCCCGGCAGGTTGTGCATCAGGTCGATTTCGGCGGCCTGAACGTGCGTCTCGGTGGCAATCACGGCTTGTTCAAACACATCAGTTTTGGCATGCGAACGTACAATTATCGTCCTCGCAGCACCGCAACTTTTTCAGAAAATGATTCCACGATCACAGCCACTTCATTGCCCACAGCCATTGCAGACGGATTGACTGAAAAGCGCATCGCAGCTTTTTCGCTGGGATTGCACGCCGATTTGCGCGATCGTATCGCCTATCCGCTCAATGGTTTTTGGGGTGCAGTAACGGCAGAGAAGGCTGACAATGAGTTCAACAGCGAAATCGATTTCGAACGTTTCACTTTCGATGCCCGATTTTACAAAAACTTGTTCGGCGGGCAGGTGTTTGCGCTCAATTTTAAAGGCGGCTTCGTCAGTGAACAGGCGCCATTTTACGAACGTTTTTATCTCGGTGGCGCCAATTCCGTGCGCGGCTATGCTGAACGCAGGCTCACCCCCATCGGTTATGCCAGCAAGTTGCTGCAAGGCAGTGCCGAGCTGCGCATTCCATTTGCCGAGCCCAAAACGCCGAACCAATCGCCAGCCTATGCCGTGCTGTTTTTTGATATTGGCGGGGCCTGGCTGTCTTCGCAGGAACCGGATGCCAACGAACTGTACAATTCGTTTGGTTTCGGGTTTCGTTTCAATGTGCCGATTATCGGCCTGACCCGCTTCGATTTTGCTTTCCCTGCAGAAACCATCGATAACACCGACTTCAAGTTTCACATCAGCTTGGGGCACAGCTTTTGAGACCAGCACGAATAAACACTTTTTGTTTGATGCTGCTTGCCTGGCAAAGCGTTGCCAGCCATGCCTGGGCTGTGCAGGACGCCGAGGTCAGAATCAAACGTGTGACACCGCGTGTGTCGCAGGCACGTCTCGCCGTGACAATTGAAATCGAGAATCTGTTCTCCGAAAAAATCATCGGCACCATTCGCAGCGGCCTGCCGTCGGTTGTTTTTGTCGATATCGAGCTCGCTGAAAAGGGCGGTCGACGCATTGCTCGCCAGCGCATTGTGCAGAGCATTTCGTACGATATCTGGCAGGAGCGCTACACTATTGAGCGCGATACGCTGCGGCGCACGCTTGCCAATTTTGACAGCATGCAGCAGGCAAGCAGCACGCTCCATGATATTGAAATGTCGGCATTAGCGCAGTTGAAGGGGCAACTCAGTTACGTGCTGACGGTCCAGGCTGGCATCTCGCCGATCTCCGGCAGGCAATCGCAAAAATTCAGTTCGTGGCTGCAGGACTCCGATGAAATCCGCAGCGACGTTGGCTCGCAGGAACGCGCTTCCGGCTTTCAACTGAATTTGAGCAAACTGGTCTCTTTCTTAATCGGTGGCGACAAACGGCGCGGCAACACATCTCCCGAGCGCCGGATTGAATTTCGGATATCTGAACTCAAGTAGTGCATGCTATGGTCAATTTTCGCTTTCAAACCAAATTCATGCTGGCAACTTTGCTGATCACGCTGTTGCCGGTCGTGCCGCTGTATTTTCTCATCGATAAATTTTATCAAACCAGCATCGAAGTCGGGCTGAATCCACAAGTCGAAGGCGCTTTGGAAGGCGCCGCCGGAATGTCGCAGCTTCTGTTCGCCCATTACAAAGAGGCGCTGCTTGAAATTGTGGAAGCGCAGGCCCAGAAAACAGATGCAGCACATGCCGACAGCAAAATCGGGCAGTCTACACTATCTTTGCCAACCGATTTAAGCCTGTTCGAAGCGCTTGATCTGCGCGCTTTGGATCGGCAAGGCAATGTGTTCGCGGCGGGCCATACTGGGATCGAATGGCGAGCGCCAGCCCTGTCGCGGAGTGAAATTGCCAGCCTGATCGATGGCAGCAGCGCGCGGATTGTGCCGCATGCCAACAGCCCGGCAGTGCTGATGGCTGTCGCGCCAATTCCGGCACAAAATGGTATTCTGATAGCGTTTGCCAGAACCAACCCGGCATTCGTGCGCAGCTCGCATCAGATCGTCGAAGTCAACCAGATGTTCAAAACGATCGGTTTGCTACGCGATGATTTGCGACAAGGATTTGTGTTTGCTTTTTTTATTGTTTATGTACCGATAGCCGCGCTGTCACTTTTGGTAGGCTATTTTTTTGCAAAAAAAGTCACGGCACCAATGCAAATCCTGGCAGATGGCACCCAAAAAATTGCCTCTGGCGACTGGCAACACCGGGTTGAGTATGCCGCACAGGACGAATTGGGACAGCTCGTTACCGCCTTCAACCGCATGGTCGAGGAAGTCAAAACCAGACAGGATCGGGTGGTTCAGCTTGAAAAAATGACGGTTTGGCGCGAGATGGCACGTGTGCTCGCTCACGAAATCAAAAACCCGCTTACGCCGATTCAGCTAACTGTGCAGCAGCTCAATGACAAGTATGACGATAAGAACAGCGCGTATGGCCTACTTTTAAAAGAATGCACGGATATTATCAACGATGAGTTGCAGAACTTGCAGCAGCTTGTGCGGGAGTTTTCCGAATTCGCCCGTATGCCGAAATTGCAAAAAACAACCGGCAGCCTCAACGAGCTGATCGCTGAAACCGCGCGCCGGTATCGCGATCTCGACATCACCACAAAGCTCGATTCCGAAGTGCCGGAGATGTTGCTGGATTTTGAAAAAATGCGTCGCGTGCTGATCAATTTTTTCGACAACAGCCGGTACAGCATTCACGAAAAAGGCAGTGGCGCGATCGTGATCACAACGCAAAAAACTGGCGAGATGGTTTTGCTGCGTTTTAGCGACACCGGCACCGGCATTTCCGAACAGGCGCTGGCCAAAATTTTCGAACCCCATTTTTCGACCAAAAAAAGCGGAATGGGGCTGGGATTGGCTATCGTACGAAATATCGTGCAGGAGCACGGTGGCAGTATCCGCTGCAACAGCGAGCTCGGGCGCGGCGCGACTTTCGATATTGAATTGCCGATGAACGCAGTTGCAGAACAAATTGTCGGATAATCAGAATCAGGAGTGGTATTGCCCCAAAATATGCAAAAACAGTTATGTGTGTCCGCATGTAGGGGCAAGGTGCGCCATGCCCCTACCACATATTGCACAATCAGCACAAAATGATTTATTCCGGGACAAACCCAAAAGCAAACTGAAGTTTGACACTCCTTGTTCCTCCTAAAATTGGCGGTACACCCAATTGCTTCACAAAAAACAGTTGAAAGCTGATGAAAAAACACACCCTTCTCATCGTCGATGATGAAAAAAATATCCGCCGCTCGGTCGAGTTGATTTGTGCAGGTGAGGGCTATGCGATGCACAGTGCGGCCAACAGCGAAGAGGCATTGAAAATTTTGGAACGCACAGCCATCGACCTGATTATGCTGGACATCAGCATGCCCGGCACCGACGGTCTAACGCTGCTCAGCCAGATTCATCCTAAATTTCCCGGTATCGTGAAGATTATGATTTCCGGTCACGCTACGGTCGAAAACGCTGTCGCCGCCACCCGCCAGGGCGCTTATGATTTTATCGAAAAGCCGATTCATAAAGAGAAGCTGTTGCTCGCGATCAGCAACGCGTTGAAAAGTCGCAATTTGCAGCAGGAAAATGTTCTGCTACGTGCTCAGATTGCCGGTCAGCAGCAAATGATCGGCAAAAGTGCGGCGATGCAAAAAATTGTCGAGCAGATTCAACGGGTTGCACCGACGGATGGACGAGTGCTCATTTTAGGCGAGAGTGGCACCGGCAAGGAATTAATTGCGCGTGCGATCCACGAAAACAGCAAACGGGCCAGCGCTGCGTTCGTGAAAGTCAACTGCGCGGCAATTCCGGAAGAGTTGATCGAAAGCGAGCTGTTCGGCAGTGTCAAAGGCGCATTCACCGGCGCGATTGAGACCCGGCAGGGCAAATTCAGCCAGGCGGACGGTGGCACGCTTTTTTTGGACGAGGTCGGCGATATGAGTCTGAAAGTGCAAGCCAAGGTGTTGCGCGCGTTGCAGGAGGGCGAAATCGAAAAGGTCGGTGGCAGCAAAACCGAGCGCGTCGATGTGCGGGTGATCGCGGCCACCAATAAAAATTTGGAAGACGAGATCAGGGCCGGCCGGTTTCGCGAAGATCTTTACTTTCGGCTCAACGTGATTCCACTCATTTCGCCCCCCCTGCGTGAGCGCCGGAACGATATTCCGCTCCTGATCGAGCATTTCATCGAAAGCTACTGCCAGGAAAATGGCTTCAAACGGCTTTCGGTGAGTGAGCATGCCATGGCGGCCCTGCAGGCTTATGCCTGGCCCGGCAACATTCGCGAGTTAAAAAATATCATTGAGCGCCTGGTCATTATGTCCGGCAGTGCCTGTATCGAAAAGAACGATCTGCCCGCCAACCTGCTGAACATTGAAGCAGAAGCGAGCACATTCGGATGGAGCGAAGGCAGGACACTGAAAGAAATCCGCGAAAACGCCGAGCAGCAGGCCATTCAGTCGGCACTGCAAAAATATCACGGCAATATCAGCCAGGCTGCGCAAGCGCTTGGCATTGACCGCACCAACTTGCACAAAAAAATCAATCTTTACAAAATCTCACCGGAAAAATCGTTTTAGTGCTGCTCTACAGTATGCGCTTGCCAAGGGCGCTCAGCACCAGTTCAACCGCAACCTCCGCTGTTGCGTTGCGTGTATCGAGGATTGGATTGACTTCCACCACCTCCATCGAAATCAATTTTTCCGAGCGCGCAATGATTTCCATCGCTGTATGCGCTTCGCGGTAGGTCAGGCCGCCACGCACAGGTGTGCCCACGCCGGGCGCAGTCAATGGATCGAGCGCATCCATATCCAGGCTCAAATGCAGGCCGTTAGTGTAACTGGTCGCCAATTCGAGCGCTTCGATCATGACATCGAAAATGCCGCGCCGGTCGATGTCTTCCATGGTATAAACAGTGATACCGGACTCGCGCACCAAAGCCTGTTCGCGCGGATCGAGGCTTCTCGCACCGACCAGCACGGCGTTTTCAGGCTTCACCTTCTGGAAATCGCCACCGATTGCAGTGAGCTCCTTTGCACCGCGCCCGAGAATAGCGGCGAACGGCATCCCGTGAATATTGCCGGATGGTGTGGTTTCATGGGTATTCATGTCTCCGTGCGCATCGATCCACAGCAAACCGAGTTGACTCCCTTTTTCACGCATGGCTGCAGCCACGCCGCCAATCGTACCGATTGCAATCGAATGGTCGCCGCCCAGCACGAGTGGGAAATGCCCTTTGCCGATCGCTGCGCTGGTGGCTTCTGCCAGTTGCTCAATTGCGTTGACGATCTCGCTCAAATATTTGAGCTTGGTGTCTTCCACAACCAGCACTTCCGGCACTTCAATTGTCAGATCGCCGCCATCGACAACCTGATATTCCATGCCCAACAGTTTATCGGTCAGTCCGGCAAGGCGGATTGCTGATGGCCCCATATCCACACCGCGCCGTCCGGCGCCGAGATCGAGAGGAACTCCAACCAATTCGACGATTTCTGTTTTCATAGACTCCACCGCTTTTTTTGGTGACGGTTCGATGATATGCAACGAACTTTACAGTATTGTGTAAATAATACGCGTAGCAGCGTACATATTTTCAGTAACCCAGGTCATATGCGGCGCAATATACAGAACTCGTCAGATTGACGCAAACCTTTCTCCTGTTTTCGCGCGAAACACATCGCGGCCGCTGTACCGTTTTGCGACACCTGGTCAATCATCGACCAGCGCCAAAACGTCCTTTTTCCCGGGAAAAGCACGCAACTTCATCATTTTCAACGAAACAGAAATTTGTCAAAACTGGCATAATTGTTGAAATACTTTTTTTGTTCTTTGTGATTTTTAATTCATGCAACTGACCAGCATACATACGCGGGGAGTCAGAATATGGAAATTCGAAAGATGAGCACACGGCAAGCATTGTTAGGCGTGAGTGAGGGGATCGCGGCGCTGCGACTGCACCGTGCCAGGGCCAGAACCGCAGAAGTGGTGCTGGAATCCAAAATCCTGCAGCGCTTCCTGCATTTTCTCCGCAAGTTGGTTTCGCCGATCTTCTCGGTGCAAAAATACGAACTCTTCGAGTGCGATGACATTCGTGCCCTGCCCCCCCTGGCAAAATACACGGATATCCACACCCAAACCTATGATGGCGCGATTACCGTGCCGCAAAATGTCGTTGACATCGCCAGACCCAATCATGGCGAAGCGCTCTCGGTTGTATCCATCGCCAATACCGTGGTTGGCTACGTGCGTGCTGCCTTCAAGGACACCTATGCTCCGGATTCTGAAGTCCTCGTGAACGTGCGCGCCGGCGAAGTTTACCTGCACGATCTTACCGTGATGGATGGGTACAAAGGCGTTGGCTTGTCGAAATATCTGGTGGTATCAGCCGCAAGGGCATTTCATGAGAGAGGATTCAGCAAGGTGATCATCGGCAGGTCCATGCAGCATGGCGTGCCCGCAAGCTTGAACATCGAGCGCCTGGGCTTCAGCAATTCGCTGGTGATTTCAGCCTATCGTTTTTTCGGGATCCGCATTAACGTCCTCACCCGCAAGCATTGATCTCCCGTTTTATAGCAGCTGACTTAACCGGTAAAGTTAGCCAGCTGCATTTCTTTATTTAGAGCTGGCTGACGATGGCATGCGCCAGCTCAATGGTCGCCGTACTCACCGGGCGATTGCTCGCAAACACCTCCGTCACCGATTTGGCAATATTCCACGCCTGCGTCCACAGATTCCAGCTATTTAAATATTCTCCGCTCACCCGTGATGAAATGATCTGCGCCAAACTGCGTACAAACTCATCACGATTTCCTGAAATCGGCAGCGCGCTCAAGCCTGCTTGTGGTGTCAAATTCAGCTGGCCTTCGATCAGCATGGAAATTTTCTCGACAGAATGAAAACTTTGGCCAAACGTGCCGGATCCCTGCGCTCCACTTCCGTTTGTGTAGCCAGGGGCGGTCGAGGTGCCGCTGCTGTCCGCAGTCGCATCGAACGAACTGCCGGCGAGCGCTGGCGCATTTGGCTGCCCATCACCCGTCTCCAAATAGCCTGCCGGTACTTCGTAAAAAATCACCCAATCTGCGATCGGCTCGACCAGATAGCTGATGTATTGATTCGGCCGCACATACACCGTCGCCAGATTGCGATAATCGCTTCTGGCTGCCTGCTGTGAGCGAATAAAATACGTGCCGGAAGGCAAAGCCAGCGATACACGTTCGGTGCGATTGGACTGCAGGGCTGTGCGGAATGTCTCACGCAAACGGCTCTCTGCCAGCGTGTAAGTGTAGACCGAGCTATCGGCTTCATTGAACTTCACCAGCTCAAGCGAATTCTCGTCGAACGGCGAGGTGACTTTAAAATTCTTCAGCACCAACTGGACCTGGCCAAACTGGAATAAATCGCGACCCTTTTCGTCCAGCAAATCGATCAGCCTGTTGTAGTGTCGATTCCCCAAACGAATGGTATATGGTAGATTTTTAAAAATGACCGGGACTTTTTCTGTCGATTCATACAGCGTGAGCGCTTCGTAATAATCGTAGCATGCCTTTTCAAAATAGGTCACATCGATCGGCGCTTTTTCGAGAAATGTCAATGCCCGGAAAATCAGCGAACGCGCGGCGATATCTCTCGGCTCTTCGAGATTTTGTGGCCCCAAAAGCGCCATGGTTTCGTAAGCCTGTCGCAGCTTGACGATGTAAATGCCGAGCAATTCCTCGAACGCCAGCAACTCGGAACTACTTTGTTTTTCTTCATAAAAAAGCCACAGGTAATTGCGATAGGTTTCGACCACATCTGTTTCAGACTGTCGCATCTCCCGAAGCAGCGAATCATACGTCTGCTGCGCAATTGCGCTCTGAAAAAGCAACAAAACCATCAACGCTGTCAGCTTCGTTGTCTTCATAAATCTATTCCTTGTTGGTAGCTTGCTGCATGCACTTCAGCAAAGTGAAATTCTTATCTTTATCGTCCAGCAGGTCTGCCAGGCGCGTATAAAGCCGGTCGCCAACCCAAACTTCGTACGGCAAATGCTGGTTGATGACCGGTATCTTGCTGTCTTTGGTTAGAAGCAATGCGCGCCGGTAATCGCTGCACGCCTGCTCCAGCCGATACGGCGCCTCTTTGGCGATATCGAGAAAAGCCAGCGCGCGCAGGATGAGAACCCGGCCCGCGATGTTGCGGTTGTTCTCGAGGGTGAATTCCTTCATGCGAGTCAGTGTTTCATAAATCTCCAGCACGCGTGTCGAGTAAGCAGACAGCACGCTATCGAAAGCAACACGTTCAGGTTTGGCGATCTCGACCGGATCGAGCGCCTGCATTTCCTGGTAGGTTTGCAGCACCATTTCTTCATAATGCACCATCAGCTTTTCGAGCGTGGATTCGACCGTTTGGGCCTGTGCGCTCGAAAAGAACGGCACGACGCCAAGTATCAAAATCACACTCAGCAAAAGCCGGTTTGCTCGTTTTTGCATATTTTAAAATTCCAAAATTTGCGATGGCAAGATTGATTGCTGTAAAATTTTAAACCGAAAGCCAACCTGTCAAAGCGTCGGATCAGCGCATCGATGCGGCTGAGCTTGATTGACTCAGCAGACACGAACGGATTGGCCGTAGCCAGTGCAGCACGGTTTGCAGGCCAAAACGCCGGGCGACCAACTGATACACCTCGACAAAAGTGATCAGGCTGGTGGCGTTTTCAGACGGAATGCCCTGACAAATCTGACTCTGGTTGATGCGATTGGCATGCAGCGCGGCTTTCCAGGCTTTGTCAACCATGTCGACCGCAAAGTCCGCATCGCCGGTTTCGTAGCCGACGTCAGCGAGGCGCAGATACAGCTCTTCATGGCCGTCCCAATTGAATTTTTGTTTCCAGCCACCATTGCGATCCGGCTCGAGGATTTCTTCACCAACGCGGCGGGCCTTATAATAGGCGTTGAGCCGGTCGGTGGAATCGGCCAGGCTGAAGTAATAATCGACCAGGCGGTAAATCGAATTGCCGTAAACCTTCTTGATTTCGTTTTCCAGATCGATGGAAATATTCGGGCGCCGCTCGATCAGCAAGCGATAGGCCTGACTGGCCTTTTCGCGGGCATATTGCAATTCGGTTTCGGAATCGCGCGAGTCGCTGTTTTGCTCCATAAAAAGCGCGACTTTGGTCAGCTCCTTCAACATCTCCACCTGGCGTTCGATGCTCTTGGCATAACGCAAGGCAAATTCGAGATAGGTGCGCGTCATGCGGTAATTCAGCTCGTCCGGCGAATTGTTGAAATTCTCCTCCGAATTGAAGCCGCGTGCCCGCCATTCATTGCCGCGCAGGTTGAAATTATCCTCGGTGGCGCGTTTGCGGTAGACATCAAAAAACAGCCGGTCTTCCTGCGAAAGGTTGCCTTGCTCGCCGAGATCGCATGCCAGCCGTACCATGAAGCTGGTGAAGCGGCCTGTGGTCAGGGCGCTGTCCGCCGGCGTCACCGTCAGCTCGACGCTCTGTTTGATAAACGTTTTGAGATTCTTGATCAGCTCATCGTTGAGCTGCCATTCCTGGTCGGCGTACAGGCCTAAAATGCCGTCCCAGGCAGCGACCAGGCCTTCGAGGTTGGCCCCGTCCAGTTGCTTGATGGCGCGCTCGGTTTTCATGTAGCCAAAATAGAACGAGACGTTGGGATCGCCGTACAACTCATAGCTTTTTTCGAGCGAGTTGATCGCTTCTGTCAACAAATCGAGTTCCTGATTTTGCTCGTATAGCCGGAACTCGGAAAAGCCTTTGTAGAGATACACATTGCGCATAACGTCGGTAAACCGGCATTCAGCTTCCGCATAGCTCTGCTCGCACTGACCGATAATGCGCGAACACAGATCCACTGTTTTCTGATATTGGTTGCTTTCATAGGACGATTGTGCCTGCTCGAACATATCCGCCACTTTCTGGGCAGAGCCTGAGCCGGTCATTATAAAAAGCAGACCGATTACCCCAATGAACTTTTTCACCATACCTATAACCTGCCTCTTTTGGTATTGAGATGAATAATGGCCGTCAATGCCTGCTGCAATTCCGCAATTCGATTGCGGTCGCTGTTGCCGAGCACGTACAACTTGGTGTTGCCGCGCAGCCAGACACACCGGTGCGCCGAACCATCATCATATTGAAACGATGCGACAATAGCGCGTCCGCGCCGCTGCAACGACTGCGGCAGCGAGCCGTAACGCCCTTTGTCCCACCGATCAAGTTCTGCGTTAATTTTATTCCAAATTTGATATTCCTCGATGCCCATGCTCAGATCGGAAGAGGTCAGCACCAGCGAGACATCGGCATCGAGGAACGAGGTGATGTCGTCATCGTTGCCTTGCGTTGCCACAGGCTCCGGTTCGGGCTCGCGTTTGATCTCCAGATTCATGCGTGCAGCCGCAGGTGCCGTCTCCCGGCGCGCTTGTGCCTTGGTTTCGCCGATATCCAGCCCACCCGGCCCTGCGTCGTTCACCAGGCGATCGCTTAGCAGATTCGCGTCGAGATCGGGCAAGCCAATCGATGAGCCCCGTCTCTGGCCATGTGCGTTTGGCCCGGAAAGATCGCCAAGCGAAGGCGAATTGGAAGCCAGCAAATCGGTGTTGTGGTTGATATTGAGCTTGGTTTCGCTTCCGCGTTGCCGTCTTGGCCGCTTGGGCGCCGGCTTGATTTTGGTTTTGATCACATCCGGTACTTTTTCGGGTTCCTTCACCACAACCGCTGGCGGTGGAATCACCCTGGGCTTGGGTGGATCAGGTTTCTTCGGCGAAACGGTCTTGAGCGCTATTAAAATCAGATTCGAATCTGCCGGATCGAGCTCAAAGCGGTTGGTCACTTCGATGTGCGGCGCGCTCAACGACAGCACCAGCACCAGTGCAAGGGCGGCGATCAGACTCTTGTGCAGCGCTCGCATGTGCCGTATGTTTTCTTGCTCGATTCGGGAATGGCGCATTTTCATGATGATCATCTTTTTATTTCAGTCACACTGCACAACAACAGCCTGTCATTTCAGCTCACGCGGCCCGCTATCGGTTGGTCGAGAGCTTCTTTTTGCTGGATTTTAAAAACATGCACTGCAGAATGGTTTCGGGGGCTTTGTAGCCGAACTCTTCGAACTCCGTGCTCAATCTGCGGAAATCGTATGGATTGAGGCGCAAGCCAAACAACCGCTCCTCACCAAACTTAAAAACCACTTCGTCCTGTTTCGGCAGCGAGGTAAACAGGATGCCTTTGCCGAGAAACAACGCCGGGTAGGTGCGATTCGGATTGCTTTCGTCCACCAGATAAAGTTGATCGCCAAAAGTCAATTCCGCCAGCGTGCGCGGTTGAGCTACGGCACCGTTGCCCGGGCTGGCGAAGGCTTCCAACACTTTGTCAATTTTGTTATCCTGTGTTATCGACAGCACGCGCTGGGCTTTTTCCATCACGTTGACAAATGCCGAACGTTCGTTCGAAACCGGCAGCGCGCGATAGTGATCTTCGCGGTGCTGAAAGCGGGTGGCGACGCGCGTCCATACCGACAGATGCGACTCGACGGTTTGCACGACTTCCAACTGCAAAATGCGAATTTGGTAGCTCGCTACCGTGTCCTTGCCGGTTGCCGTCAGCATATTGACGTAGACCGAGTACTCGCGCACCAGATTCTCCGGGCGCGGTGGCCGCGAGTTCAGCAACGCCATCAAATCGTCACGCACGGTGATGTTGCGGTTGCGCAAAGATTGCATGATAGCGCGATAAACGGCCTGAATGGAATTTTTTTCGATATCGATTTCTTCGTAGGCGCAGCCGAATGTCTGGATGTAACTGTCGCGGATCAGCTCCGGCTCCAGCGGCGTTTGCATGGACTGACGCATGACAGAAAGCAAAGTCGGGGCGTTGGCGAATTCCCAGCAATCCTTGCGCTCTCTCGCCGTGATGGGGGTGGTGTCGTCCTGGTTCTGCGCGATCCGGCTGCTGCTGCAACCGGCGATCAGTAACAGTGTAACAAATAGAAAAACGACCGTCCTGGGCATAAGGTACCTTTGTTTGCTCGATAAGAATGGATATGATCTCAGTGCAGATTGGGTTCGGCACAGCCTGCAGATCGCGGTGGCCCTGCAGCTGCGTACGGGCAGGCAGGAAAACAGCGGGAATCGAAAAAGCGGTGGTCGCGAAGCGCCGGGAAGCGCTCTTCAGGCCAACGGAAGGCCATTTACCTGGAAAGAGAGTCAGCCCTTACCATCGAAGTACGTGATTTCCTCAGCCACCATTCTCATCCTGCTGCGACATACAAAAGCTGCATCGTATGCTGCGAGCGAAACCACTTAAAATGTAAATCTGTTGACAATTCTATCAGTTCCAAGTACCTTCACTTGCAAGCGTTTGCAAAATGCGTCGCAGCTTTTTTCGTGAAATTTTGTACCAAAGCTTGCGAACACCTTTTGAGTGATCGTCTTCTGCGACAAGTCAAGCCGTTGTTTAGTACTGGAATTCGCTGTAAATTGATATTATTGTTGAAAAGATTTCCTCTCGCTTTATCTTTCCGGCCTTAGAAATTTGGCTAAATTTCTGCTGCCGATGTTTTTTTTGCTTCTTTTTTGCGCGCAAACAAGAAGATAAGGCTTCGCATGCACCCAGAATTCGATCTGCTTAAACGTTTTTTTAAAGATCATTTGAAATGATCGAATTTTTCATTATCTGACACTTTTCAGTAACACTATTGTAGCCGTCGATGGACACGGATACACACGGATTTCAGAGAAATGTTTGAAAAGAGCCATCATTATCAGAATGTTTTGGACACATTTATGGTTTATTTCATTAGCACAACGGGTAAGTAATGAAATAAATCAGTGAAAATCTGTGTTCATCCGTGGCGAAAAAAATGTCAGGTAGTGAATTGAAAGATTATATTTTACAGGACACTTTGCGTTCTTTATTCGTGAACATTCGCATGATTCGCGGCTAAATGTCTGTCGCTATCTACATAATCTGAAAAGGAGCCCCAAATGCCCACAAAAGTCATTTATGCCAGCCAGACCGAAGCCAAACTGGACAGCAATGTCATCACCGGCGGCGGCACTGATGATACCCAAGCCCTGCAAAAAATCCTGGACCTTGCCCACGAACACGGCGGCGTGCATCTGATTATGGACGGCGCGGCGCTGATCACCGGGCTGGTGCTGCACAGCAACACTACCATCGAGTGCTTGAACAGAGCCTGCGGTTTCTACCTCGCTGGCCACGCCAACCGCTCTCTCATCATCAACGCCAATCCCACCACCGAAGAAATTGTCGATCAGAACATCAGCCTTTTGGGCGGGACTTACAATCACAATTGCTTGCACCAGGCGCACCACCTGCCCGAGGGCGTGCATTACTCCAAGGCAGACGCGCTGGTGGTCGCCATCGCCTTTTTTGGCGTCGAGAACCTGCTGGTCCGGGATGTCACGCTTCGCAATCAGCGCAGCTTTGCCTTTTTGATCACCAACTGGCAGAAAGTCACCATGGAGAACATCTTTTTGGAGCTGACCGATTTTCTGCATGGCGAAAATCAGGACGGCATTCATGTGCAGGGGCCTGGCCGCTTTCTTGTGCTCAAAAATATCCAGGGCACCACCGGCGACGATTTTATTGCCCTCAACGCCGACGAAGAGCATCTCGGCGAAAAGAATTTTTTCCATCCCTGCGCAACGATGGGCCCGATCAGCGATGTGGTGGTGGATACGGTGATGGTGAATGATGCAGCGCAGATTCTGCGCGTGCTCAGCCGCAACAGCGCTGTCGACCGCATCACGGTGCGGAATGTCAGCGGCAACTACCGCAGTTTTGGCTTTTATTTGAGCGCGTGGGACTACCGGGGCAAGGGCCACCGCGGCGATTTTGGCTCGATGCTGTTCGAAAATATCGATGTGCGCCAGACCAAAGCCGACTACACCTACACCGAGCCGTTCCTGTTCCGGATTTCAGGCAATCACCGCAATCTCATGCTGAAAAATATCACCTATATCGATCCGCAGGACGACCGCTATCTGGTTTATGTTGAGGGGGCATCGGACATCAAAGATATTGGCACCACACCCGCGCAGGTTGACTCGCTGCTGATCGACGGGCTGCACATTAACGATCACAGCACCACCCCGCAGTCTCGGCCTTATATGATGGTGAAAGGCCATGTCCGGCACATGGTGGTCAGAAATACCGAAGTTTTACGCCGGCAAGCCAAGCAGGCGGCGTTGCTGGCCACCGACGGCGAGTATGCCCAAATCGACAAGCTCTATTTATCGAACATCATCGCAGACAACCTCGACCCGTTGATTCACGACCCGGATGGCAAAATCGCGCATTGTTTTTCGTCGAGTCGCTTCGAATAGATTCGTCCGGGTTGTGACGCATTTTCAATTAGCGCAACTTTGCGACCCTTAGCGCTTTGGCGTCTTTGCGTGCGCGGCCTTGCCTGTTTTCACGCAAAGCCGCTGAGATGGCAAGAAAAAGATTGCTTTTAGTGGAATGAGCTTGCATATTTAGCGTCATCCAAGGGAAGCAAGCAATCGAAAGGGAATCGTTGAAGTGGGAGCAAAGTGCTGTGGGAGATGCGCGTACAGCAAAGCAACTTCCAGAGTTACCAGTATGAGAATTGAGATGTTTTATACTGATCTGCATAAAACTGGATAGTAAGTGACCAACAGATGTACAACTAGTGATCTTTCAGTGCTTGTGCTGGATAATCTGAGAAGTTCAATTCCGTTTTATACCGGCAAAAATTTTAAGTTTTGCCTTTTATGACGGATTAGTATTAATTTGGTTATTCGGAAGCTTCACGCCCGAACAATGGCGCTGCGGGCCAGCGGCAGGTGGATGCTTAACGATATTATTTAAACATGAAAGTAAGCACATTGATATTTTTAGGAACATGCTGTAAGCAATAGGTTATGTTATAAGTATTTGGAGTGGAATTACCATTGGAAAACAACAATAAACTCAAGATGATCGACCTATTTGCTGGTGCTGGAGGGCTGTCTGAGGGACTTCGTGAAGCTGGATTCAATAGCCTATACGCTAATGAGATCAAAAAAAGCTATTCTGAGACATACGCAGCAAACCATCAAAGCACAATTATAGAACGGTGTGACATTCGCAAGGTAGATGCATATTCTGTACGTAAACTCCTAAATCTTAAGCGAGGCGAATTAGAACTAATCGCAGGAGGTCCGCCTTGCCAAGGGTATTCTATCAATGCTCCCGTTCGTTCGACTGATGATGAGAGAAACCATCTATTTAAGGAGTTTCTCAGGTTTGTAGATGAATTCTTCCCACGTGCGGTACTTATTGAAAATGTGCCCGGCCTTGTGTCATTTGAGGGTGGCATGACACTCCAAGCAATACTGACAGCGCTTGAAAAACATGGTTATAAGTCAGATGTAAAAATACTTTACGCACCTCACTATGGTGTACCACAGACTCGGTGGCGAACGATTATAATCGGGCTTCGGGATGGGCAAACATCTGGATTGTTTTTCCCTGAACCTGTCCGCCAAGCTCCGACCCGGATAAATTTTACATCTAGATTTGGAGGTCGTAACATTGTAGCGCTGCCTTGCAAGGTAGAATTGCCTTCCTTTATTTCAGTTAAGGATGCTATCAGTGACTTACCTGTACTTGAAAATGGTGAAGTAGGTGCGAAGATAAAAAAATACCGAACAAAACCAATGAATGACTTTCAACGAGCAATGCGGGCAGGATCGGACGGCGTCGTCAATCACCAAGCTTTACAGTTGAGTAAAATAAATATTGAACGGTTGGCATTCATACCGCCAGGAGGAAATTGGACGAATATTCCAGAAGCATTGTTACCAAAAGGTATGCAACGCGCAAGGCGTTCTGACCACACAAAACGCTATGGCCGCGTAGCCCCTGAAGGGCTTGCCTCGACAATTCTAACCAAATGTGATCCGCATTGGGGAGCCTATTTTCATTATGACCAAGATCGTACCTTCACAGTCCGTGAAGCAGCAAGAATTCAAACATTCCCTGACACATTCCATTTTATCGGGTCTCGTGTTGAGCAATATGAGCAGGTTGGCAACGCAGTTCCACCTTTACTTGCTGTCGCTATTGGTCGTTCGCTGGCGCGCGCGTTAGGCTACGAAAACAAAGAATTCATAAGGGCTATGTAATAATGGCGGGAACAATTTGGGAGTTTTTCGGATACCGATCCGACAATAAATCAACCGAAGCCCAAAATGCAGCACAGAATGAACTATGCCCAATTATCAAAGAAAGGTGTGAGAAAACCTTTAACGACGGCGTGATTTCTGGTGTTTGTACTCTAAAACCAATGACTACTGATCCAGTCATCTGCTGCCCAATTCGCCTTTATGCTGATGATTACAAGATTCTTCGTGACGTATCCTTTAAGGCTTTTGGAGAAGATTTTGACTTGATCCCTGGTCGAGATGCAGTTTCTGTTGCTATGACCGAACAAAAATGCTGTGTTGCTGTTTTTGGTAAACGTTGGGGTGGAGAGTTACGCTTGCCTCAAAAATTAGGGCGTGGTGGCTATTTTGTAGATTGGGTGTTAGCTAAACTGGATTCTGATGGTGAATTGTTGGAATTTGTTGCGGTAGAGGTCCAAACTATTGATACAACCGGGAATTACCGTAACGGATACTCAGAACTCAAAATCAATCGAAATGTTGTAAAAACCACCGCTGGTTTGAATTGGGAAAATGTATCAAAGCGAATTCTTCCTCAGTTGATATATAAGGGACAGATTCTACAACGTGAAGAAATGTGTAAAAAGGGTTTGTTTTTCATTTGCCCACCCCCTGTTTTTGACCATATTGCAAGCAGGCTTGGCGGACAAGATGGACTTATTCGCTACGCTCTGCAACCGGCGTCGATTACATTTTTAGCTTACGGACACGATATGGAGAATCCACCAAAAAAGAGCGAGTTATTACCTTTAAAAGAAATGCTTTCTCACTCAACCACAGTTTATAAAGTTCAGGAAGCCTTCAACAACGTAACGCTTCCAGAAGAGAACGTTTACAAAGACGCAATTTTAAAAGCACTTGGGAAGGAGTAAGCTCATTGTAGATAAAGTTTCCCCAGAAGTTCGTAGCAAAACAATGAGTCGTATTCGAAGTAAGGGTATGGCTCCAGAGATGTTTGTGCGACGTCTTGTTTACCATATGGGAATCCGCTATCGACTTCATCGAAACGATTTGCCAGGAAAACCAGATCTCGTTTTTTCAAGCCGCAAAAAAATTATTTTTGTTCACGGTTGTTTTTGGCATCAGCATGCAAAATGTAAAGATGGTCATGTTCCAAAATCAAATGTCAAATATTGGCAGCATAAACTTGAGCGGAATATGCAAAGAGATAAAAGAGCGTTAAAAGAACTCGAAGAACTTGGGTGGGAAGTATTAGTCGCTTGGGAATGTGAAATAAAATTTCCTGAATTGCTCTCAGTTAAAATTGAACAATTTCTTTCAAAAAGCTTCGCCCAACCAAATGCAGCACCGGGCGGTAATTCCGCTGCTTTCCCCTGCAAACGGTGAGCTTATAGTTAATTCTACATGCCACACAAAATAAAAGCAAACCCCAGCCCAGTCCCTTAAATCAAAATCGGCTCGACTTCTGGGTTCGCCAGTCTCCCCTCGAAAATCCGATTGACAATCTGGCCGATTCTTTTTATATTCCGCAATTCTAAATGAAACATGAAGATACACACAGAAAATGGTAACTATTCAGCTGTCACACTGGAAGTGTCTTTGCTGACTTCAAATCTGAATTTCCTGCATGCGCTTTGCGACAAAGTCTGCATAGATCCCTAACGGGATGACAAAGAAGCTGAATACACACTGAAGATGCTTCCTCCTGCAATAGGGGCCGAAGCAATTTTTTTGAAAAGAAGGCTCGATTATGGCAAAAGGACTCACAACTCGCGAACAGGATTACTCCCGCTGGTACACCGACGTGATCGCTGCGGCCAGGCTGGCAGACTACGCGCCGGTAAAAGGCTGCATGGTCATCATGCCCAACGGCTATGCGATTTGGGAAAAAATGCAGGGCGCGCTCGACACGCTGTTTAAAGATACTGGCCACGAAAACGCCTATTTCCCGCTGTTCATCCCGGAAAGCTTTATGAAACGCGAAGCCGAGCACGTCGAGGGTTTTGCGCCCGAATGCGCGGTGGTCACCCACGGCGGCGGCAAGGAGCTGGAAGAATCGCTGTACGTGCGCCCGACCTCGGAAACCATCATCTGGTCGATGTACAAAAACTGGATTCAGTCCTACCGCGATTTGCCGATTTTGATCAACCAGTGGGCCAACGTCGTGCGCTGGGAGATGCGCACCCGGCTGTTTCTGCGCACCACCGAGTTTTTGTGGCAGGAAGGCCATACCGCCCACGCCACTTCGGAAGAGGCGGTGCAGGAAACCCTGCAAATGATCGAAGTCTATCGCCAGTTCGCCGAGGAGTTCATGGCCATGCCGGTGATCGTCGGCCTGAAATCCGACAAAGAAAAATTTGCCGGCGCCATCCAGACCTACTGCATTGAAGCGATGATGCAGGACTGCAAAGCGCTGCAGGCTGGCACTTCGCATTTTCTCGGCCAGAATTTTGCCAAAGCCTTCGACGTCACCTACCAAACCGAGGCCGGCCAGCGCGAGCACGTTTGGGCCACCAGTTGGGGCGTTTCCACCCGGTTGGTCGGCGCACTGATCATGACCCACAGCGACGATCGCGGGCTGGTGCTGCCGCCCAAGCTGGCGCCGCTGCAGGCTGTGGTCGTGCCGATCTGGCGCGGCGACGATGAACGCGCTGCCATCCTGGAACGCGTCGATCAGTTCACCGCCGATTGGAAAGGCCATTTTTCCTTTAAAATCGACGACCGCGACAACTATCGTCCGGGCTGGAAATTCAACGAATGGGAGCAGCGCGGCGTGCCGGTGCGCATCGAAATCGGCCCGAAAGACCTCGAAAGCAACCAGGCTGTGATGGTGCGGCGCGATACCGGCGAGAAGCAGTTCATCGCCCAATCCGAGTTGCGCGATACCATCGTACAGACGCTGCAAACCATACAGGTCGATCTCTTCAACCGTGCGGTCGAGCGGCGCGAAAACAACAGCCACTACCTCGAATCGTATGAAGAATTCAAGCAGATGCTGGACGATCAGGGCGGCTTTTTCTACGTGCACTGGTGCGGCAGCCGCGACTGCGAAGACCGCTTGCAGGCGGAAACCAAAGCCACCATCCGCGCCATCCCGATGAACAATCCCAAAGAAAAGGGCCAGTGCCTGCTGTGCGGCGGCAACTCCGAAGAGCGCGTTGTGATTGCAAAGGCGTATTAAATGAAGCCCTCGCTATTTTACACCGTCGTCCTGGTGATGACGCTGGGCGCTGCCTACAACATCTGGGAATACCGCAACACGCTGATCCCGGTGTCTGATCTCGAAGCGATGAAAACCATTCCGGCGCCCGCCGACCACTCGACCATCAAAAGCTTTGCGATGGACAAGTACGAGGTGACGCACGGCAAATTCTGGCGCTTCGATAATTCCCACAAATTCAAAACCGGGCTGGAAGATTTTCCGGTCGTGGGAGTGAGCTGGTTTCAGGCCAATGCCTACGCCAAATGGGCCGGCAAGCGCCTGCCGACGGTGGCGGAGTGGGAGTACGCCAAAACCGCGCGCAAATCCGAGTTCACGCCCTGGGACGGGTTGGAGCCCAAGCCGCTCATGATCGGCCCCGACGATTTACACCTGGTTCGCGTCGGCAAATACTGGCGCGACCGCACGCCGTTCGGCATCGTCGACATGTCCGGCAATGCCTGGGAGTGGACGGCTGACACGCTTCGGCTGGCGGATGGCACGCTTGCCGCGATCATTAAGGGCGGATTTGTGGTGGAAGGCAACGAATTGCATTACAGCCAAACCACCGACAGCGATACCGTCGCCGTCGATGCGCATTTGCAGCATGTTGGGTTTCGCTGCATTCGGGATAAATAATTTAGCCGCGAATAATCGCGAATGGACACGAATCGGCTTTTCAATTTGATACATTCTTGTCTTATCTTATCTTCTCTTTTCGGCCTTGGAAATTTTGCGTGAAGAATTTTCAGTTTCGCTTCTGAAAAGACGCATTTTTTGTTTGAGCGAATCGAGTTTAAATGCGTCAGGAAGCGATGCTGAAAATTTAGCCAAATTTCTGCAGCCGAGAGAGTTTTTTGCTTCTTTTTTGCGGCCAAAAAAGAAGGCGCTGCTTCGATTTGTGCAAAAAGTTGTGCGTTTTTCAACCAATAATCCTGAAAAATCGCAGGCCATTACTTTTGAAAATCGCCAAATGCATCCGAAACGATAAAAAATTGTAAAATGAAAAAAATAGATAACAGTACTTTCCGCTGCGGCTACGTCGCCATTCTCGGCCGGCCGAATGTCGGCAAATCGACGTTGCTCAACAAAATTCTCGATTTCAAGCTCTCAATCGTTTCGCCGAAGCCGCAGACCACCCGCCACCGGTTGTTCGGCATTTTCAACAACGAGGCGGCCCAGATCATTTTCCTCGACACACCGGGCCTGATCGAGCCGAAATACAAGCTGCACGAAATGCTGATGCGTGCGTCCGAAAATGCCATCACCGAGGCGGATGCGCTGCTGTTTATGATCGAGGCCGACGAAGCGCTGGCGATTGAAGATTTTGATCTGCTCGAAAATATCGCGCGCCACAGCAAGCCGATCATTTTATGCATCAACAAAATCGATTTAGTGCCGAAAAACCGCATCTTGCCGCAAATCGAGAAACTGTCCGGTATACAAAGCATCAATGAAATCGTGCCGGTATCCGCGCTCAAAGCCGACGGCATCGATGACTTGCTCAAAACGCTGACGGGCTTTTTGCCGCTGTCGCCGGCGCTGTATCCGCCCGACCAGTTGACCACCGCGCCGGAGCGTTTCTTTGTATCGGAAATCATTCGCGAAAAAGTCTTTTTTCAGTACGGGCAGGAAATTCCATATTCGACCACCGTGCAGATCGAGGAATTCAGCGAACGGCCCGGGCGCAAAGACTACATTCGCGCCGCGATTTTGGTTGAGCGGCAATCGCAAAAGGGCATTTTGATCGGCAAGAAAGGCGATGCGTTGAAGAAAGTCGGCAGCGCAGCCAGAATCGAAATCGAAGCGTTTCTGGGCCGGCCAGTGTTTTTAGAGATGGTGGTGCTGGTGCGCCCGAAATGGCGCGACAAGGAGAGCACCTTGCGCTCGCTGGGCTATTAATTACCGCACTGACCACAAAGACGCAAAGAATGGATTTGGAAATTCTGGTCGTTGGCTATTGGAATTCTGAATGTCATTTTGAGCCGGACCAGTTTTTCGAAAAAACTCTTTCAGAACGACAATGGATCCTGGTGTCTTGGAGACTTTGTAGACTAAATTTGAAACGATAGATATGCAATTCAACAAAAACAGAATCGTCCTGCTCGCTACCAATTTTCTCATTCTCGCCATCCTGTTTTCGAATGGCAACAGCACCATCGTCAGCCAAATGAGCCTGGCAGTGTTGTTCACCATTTTGCTTTGGAAGCGCACTGATCCGAATATTTCGCGCTGGTTTGCGGTTTCCATCCTGTGGTCAGGCATGCTGTTCGCAGTTGTGCTTCCCCTGCTCATCCAAAATTAATTTTCCCACCAGGCCGCCTTTGGCACTACCGCCACCCTTGATTTCCAATTGCATTTTGACGCAAAAAATGATAGTTTTTCTAACCGTTTCTCACTGTTTGGCAAGATAGCCCAAACAGTGGGTGAACTGGATCGCTTACCGGTCAAATTATGTAATCGAACAGACACATTTTATTCGCAAAGGATAGATGCATCATGCACGCCATTCGTACCGAATTATCAAGCATGGATTTGCCGGCACCGCTCGGCACATTAAGCGAGATCGCTTACAATCTTTATTGGACATGGATGCCAACAGCACAATCGCTTTTCCGCGAAATAGACGCGAAGCACTGGCAAGCCTACCAAAATCCGGTGCGCCTGTTACAGGAAACCGATCGCGAGCGTCTGAGTGCGTTGGCCACAGACGATGCCTTTTTGGCGCGCGTAAAAAGTGTGCGTAAAAACATGCTCGATGAGTTGTCACGGCCAAGCAAGCTTGGGATTGCCGAGTCAGCCACCACCGAGAATCTGGTGGCCTATTTGTGCGCTGAATTTGGTTTGCATGAATCGCTGCCGATTTATTCGGGCGGCCTGGGCGTGCTGGCTGGCGATCACACCAAATCTGCCAGCGATCTGGGCTTGCCGTTCATCGGTATCGGCCTGATGTACCGGAACGGCTATTTTCGGCAGGAGATCGATGCGGACGGCAACCAGCAGACTGTTTTTTTAACGCATGACTTTGCAAAGCTGCCGATCCTGAGAGTTATCAATGAAAACGGCGAACCGCTGTGCATAACGGTTGAGCTGCCAGGACGGGATGTCACGGCACAAGCCTGGCATGTCGCCGTCGGCCGCTCTGTCATTTTACTGCTCGACACCGATATCGATGAAAATAACGAAGCCGACCGCAAAATCACGGCGCAGCTCTATGGTGGCGACCGCGAAATGCGGATTATGCAGGAAATCGTGCTGGGCATCGGTGGCGTGCGTCTTATGCGGGCACTGGGGCTCCAGCCTGCAGCTTGGCATCTGAATGAAGGCCATGTCGCCTTCTCACTGCTCGAGCGTATTCGTGAGCTGATGCAAAATGAAAAGTATGCTTTCGAAGATGCGATGGAAGCGGTTCGCAGCACCACGGTTTTTACCACTCACACGCCGGTACCTGCCGGCAACGAAGCCTTTTCCATTCCGCTGCTCGACCGCTATTTTCGGCACTATTGCAAAGGCTTCGGATTGAATGTGGCTGATTTTATCCGGCTTGGCCTGCAACTTGGCTCCCATGGCGAGAAATTTTTCAGCATGACCGTGCTGGCGCTGCGATTGTCTTGTGTCAGCAATGGTGTGAGTGCGTTACACGGCATCGTCTCGCAAAAAATGTGGGCGCACTTATGGCCGGAAGTGCCTCACAATGAAAACCCGATCACCAGCATCACCAACGGCGTTCATACCCGCAGTTGGATGGCGCCGCAAATGGCCGATTTTCTCGATAAATCGCTCGGCACGCATTGGCATCATGAGCTCGAGAACCGTGATTTTTGGCAAAATTTCGATCAGTCCAAACCGGACGAATTTCGAAATGTGCAGAAAGCATTGAAAGATGATCTATTCACTCTGGTTCGCGAACGTTTGCGGGCGCAATACCAACGTCATGGCGCATCAGTGGAAACGCTGCAAAGCATCGATAACTGGCTCAATCACGATGCGTTGACCATCGGCTTTGCGCGCCGATTTGCCACATACAAGCGCGCCCTGCTGATTTTCAAAGATATGGAGCGCTTGCAAAAAATCGTCAACAATCCGGGTCAGCCGGTGCAATTGCTTTTCGCCGGCAAGGCGCATCCGGCCGACAAATTCGGACAGGCATTGATCAAGGAGCTCTGGCGCATTTCGCAGATGCCGGAATTTTTAGGTAAAATTGTCATTTTGGAAAATTATGATATGCGTTTGGGGCGGGCACTGGTGCAAGGCGTCGATCTCTGGCTCAACAATCCGCGCCGTCCGCAGGAAGCCAGCGGGACCAGCGGCCAGAAAGTGCCGATCAACGGTGGCATCAACTTCAGCGTTCTCGATGGCTGGTGGCCGGAGGCCTACAATGGCGAAAATGGCTGGAAGATCGGCCGCGAAGAGGACTATCCCAGCGACGAAGTGCAGGATGATGAAGATGCCTTTTCGCTCTACGACACGCTGGAAAACAGAATCATTCCGCTTTATTATGGCCAGCATGACATCACTGGCAAATCGTGGGAAGACTTTGCCAAAGCGTCGCTGAAGACCACCGTGCCCGTGTTCAATACCGAAGTGATGGTGCGCAATTACTACAACAAACTGTATCGGATTGCGATTTCGCACGCGCAAGAGCTTGCCAAAGCACCGCAGACCGCAACAGCGCTGGCAGCCAGCAAAGAGACTTTCCGCGACAACTGGCCGCTGCTGCATTTTACCTCGGTGCAGGCGCACATCGCACCGGAAAATGGCGAGACGGCTATTCAGGTTGAATTGTACATTGGCGAATTGTCAGCCGGTAATGTGGTTGTGGAGTTGTACTGTGAATCGAAAAATGCGGAGGGCGGGACTGATGTGCAGATTTTCGCGCTCGAGCATGCCGGCGATGATGGTGAGGCCATCTTGCAGCGATTTGCGCTCAAACAAAGCATCCCGCACCAACCTGGGACGAGTTACAAGTTGCGGGTGCGCCCCCACAGCGAGGCGCTGACGCACCCAAACGAGCTTGGGCTGATGTATTGGCACGAATTGAGTTTTTGAGCCCAAAGACAACTTATTTACACGGCAAAAAGCGCACGGTGGTCTCCATTTCGATCAGCACTTCGCGCAGGGCTTTGAGCGTAGCGTCGATGTCGCTTTCAGTGGTGCTGTCCGAGAGCGACAAACGCACCGCACAATGGGCATCTTCCTCGCTTTTGCCCATCGCCATCAGCACATGCGTCGGCTTGGGCGAGCCGGATTTGCAGGCCGAACCGGACGAGAGCGAAATGCCATGCTGATCGAGCGCCACCACCAGCGATTCGCCTCGCAGTTCTGGCAAGGTCAAATTGAGCGTGTTTGGCAATCGCAAATCCCGGTGGCCGTTGAGGCGCGCTTCCGGAATCAGCTTTCGGATGCCGGCTTCGAGCTTGTCCCGCAGCGCTGACGCCTTTTGGCCATTCTGTGAAGCTTGCTGCGCCAGTTCCGCCGCCTTGCCAAAACCGACAATCGCGGCGACATTTTCCGTGCCTGCCCGCAAACCGCTTTCCTGCTTGCCGCCGTGAATCAACGGCTCCAGCACCACACCCTTTTTAACATACAGCGCACCAATGCCTTTCGGTGCATGAAATTTATGACCGGACAAGCTCAACAAATCCACGCCCAGCACTTCGACATCAACGCTGATTTTGCCGACCGCCTGCACGGCATCGGTGTGAAAAAGCACGCCGCGCTCATGGGCAATGTCACACAATTCTTTGATTGGCAGAATGGTGCCAACTTCATTGTTCGCCATCATCACCGAAGCCAAAATCGTGCGGTTGGTCATGGCATTGTACAGCTTCGCCGGTTCAAGCCAGCCGTTCTTATCAACCTCGAGGTACGTCACCTCGAAATCCAGCTTTTCCAAGAAGCGACACGCACCCAAAACTGCCGGATGCTCGACAGTGGTGGTGATAATATGGTTGCCGCGCTCGCGATGCGCGAACGCTACGCCCTTGATCGCCAAATTGTCCGCCTCGGATCCGCCGCCAGTAAAAACAATCCGCCGCGGTTTGGCATTGATGGTTTTCGCAATCTGACGCCTGGCATAGTCGACGGCTTCCTTTGCGTCGCGGCCGGTGCTGTGAATGCTGGATGGATTGCCGTGCTTGTCGCCGAAAAACGGCAGCATGGCCTCGCGCACGGCATCTGAAACCTGGGTAGTGGCATTGTTGTCGAGATAAATCCGTCGCGTCGACTTGCCGTTTTTACGCTTGGGAATCAGCAATTGCAGACCGCATGCCTGCAGCTGGCGCGTGACTTGCCGGCGCTGTTTTGGCGTACCTTCTTCGACCTTTTCGACCTCACACAACAGCGCTTTGTAGACTGGAAAGCCAGATATTTCATCGTAATTGTTGATGTCTGTCAGTTCGTTGACATTCCACTCCTGCCAGGCTTTTGGCCCCACCGGTGTGCCACCCCCCATGTTGCATTCGACCGCGCCTTTGACGATATCGAGCGTGACGCGGGCACGGAACGGCACGGTGCCGCGTAGTGTATGGACTTGCACCAAATCGCCATTTTTAATATCACGCTCATCCGCATCTTCCACGTTCATCTCGATGGTTGGCTCCGGGTTGTCTTTGAGCAAGCCTTTGATGCCGTGATGCTGTGAACGAAAATCGGTGTGCGGGCGGGCGCCGGAGTTGAAAACCAGCGGGTAGTCTTTTGCCAATTCGGTATTGCCCTGCGGCCCTTCGACCGGCTCGGTGTACTTTGGCAGCGGCTCATAACCGTACTCATCGAGCGTAGTCGACCACAGTTCGAATTTGCCGGTGGGCGTGTCGAAGCCGGGCTTGCCATCCTCGCGCAAACTGCCCTTTTGCCATTTTTTGTACTCCATCATCGGTGTCGGGATTTTCACCCAACCACCATTCTCGCGCACATCTTCGAGCGTAAAGCCCGAGCCTTGAAGCGCCTGCCGGATCAGGGCTTCTTCGGTTTGCGGGTAAAGGTGACCGTAGCCAAGCCGCTTTGCCAGTTCCGCCATAATCAGATAATCGTTTCGCGCCTCGCCCACCGGCTCGATAACCTTTTCACGCAGGCGAAAAATCGGTCCGTAAGCCATGTATGAATCGATTTCGAACATGGTCGTTGCCGGCAAAAGCACATCCGCATAGGCAGAATCAGCCGTGAGCTGGCGGTCGATGCTGACCTGAAAATCGAGCTTTGACAACGTTTCGCGCCAAACAGCCGTCTGCGGCCAGGAAGTCAACAGCGAAGCGCCGTGTACGATCAATCCGCGAATGCGGTATGGTTCGCCTTTGAGCACGGAATCGACCAGACCACTGGCGTGGGATTCACCACGATAATCGCTGTAAATCGGAAATTTATCGCGCGCCACCGCCCGGTCGAGATTGGGATTGGGCTGATTGCAGGAGCGATTGATCGGGAAATGGGTGTTGAGCATCGCCAGCCCGATGCCGCCGGGCACATCGAGGTGTCCTGCAAGCGCAAACAACGACAGCACCGCGCGAATAGCCTGAATGCCGCTGTTCGAATACTCGAGTCCGGTGTACATCACCGGGCACGCGCCGGTGGCATTGGCTATGCGTTTGGCGAGATCGCGAATGGTTGCCGCCGGCACACCGGTGATCTTCTCTGCGACTTCCGGTCGAAAGTGCTGGCTGTAGGTTGCCAATTCTTCAAAGCCGTGACACCAGTTTTGGGCAAAATCTTCATCGAACATGTCTTCTTCGATCATCACTTCGATCATACTGAGCGCCAGCGCACCGTCGGTTCCAGGCCGGATGGGCACCCATTGGGCATTAGTGCGTTTGGCAGTCTCGGTATGCCGCGGATCGATCACGACAATGTCAGCGCCGCGCCTGGCTGCAGCTTCCAGACGCTGCATATCGAGCGGCGGCGAGTCGGTCGCAGGGTTGGCGCCCCAGACCACCAACATTTCAGCATTCTCCATATCGGTGAACATATTGACCAGCATGCGCCCCATGGTGACATGCGGTGCAATCATCGCAAACGAGACATAGCACAATGCCCCGACCCCCATGGTGTTTGGAGAGCCGAACGGAAACAGAATATTCGATGCTGACGAAACCGCTACATCCTTCGGTTGGTACATATCGCACAAAGACAGCTCGAAAGCACCGCGGCCGGTGTAAATCGACACCGCTTCCGGGCCGGATTCAGACTTGATTTTGTTGAGATTCTCGACGATGATATCATACGCATCATCCCACGAGATGCGCTCGAAGTCGTACGTGCCTTTTGGCCCGACGCGCTTCATCGGGTACTGCAGACGCTTTTCCGAATAGATGATTTCCGGGGCGTGTTGACCACGGCGGCAAATCATGCCAAGCGAATGGCTGGTATCTTGCCTGATGTCAACCATTTTGTCATTTTGCATCCCAACTTCTACCCAGCATCCTGCCGGACAAATGCCGCAGATGGCTTTTTTCCATTCGATATCTGCGTGTTGGCCGTTATTTGAGGTCTGCATTGTGCTTGCTCCTTCAAAAATTGGTCATGACTCAAATCAAACGAAAAAGCCCTTTCTGCATTGGCGACACGAAAGGGCTTGAAGCGCAATCATCGGAATATGAAACGAAGCCACGATTGGATTTCAGCCAGAATAGGTTACATCGATGTCCAGAGACTGGCTAATCTCATTGAACATGATTTTCAAGGTATTGGGGCAACAACAAACCTGACAGTCCTCGATATATTCCTGCACAAATCCCATGGAAATGTCGATTTCAGTCACGTTCTTCTGCCCGCAGTAGGCACAACGATACGAGACATAGTTTTCTGTGTTAAAGTACATAATTTCCGATTGCTTGTTTTTTCTCATGTCATCTCCCAGTTCAGTTTTTTCCGGATCCGGATACCGTTTTCGTCGATTTTGCAATCATAAACTAAAATATTGACTCCCGCAACTACGGCACGCTCCAACTCATCCCTGTAAGCAGGATCGATAAGCACTGCAGGCCGAAAAGTGTGGGTATCTTCGCGTTGTACAAGAAAAAAAAGCGTCGCAAGCTCACCCTGATCAACCATCGCCGATAATTCGCGCAAATGCTTGCGGCCGCGCTCTGTTGGCGCATCCGGAAACATCGCAAAACCTGCATCGGCAAGCGTAACGCTCTTGATTTCGATATAGTGTTTGCGAGCTCCCTGCTGCAGCAACACATCGATGCGGCTGTTGTTGCCATAGGGCACTTCGCGCTGAATGTGGTCAAATACGCTCAAATCTTCAATCTGCCGCGCTGCAACCGCTTCCTCGACGATTGCATTGGCGCGCATTGGATTGACACCTACCCATCGCGATGCCACTTTTATGAGCTCAAGCGTGTGTTTGAGTTTGCGGCGCGGATTTGACGAGGCAGAAAGCAGGACCTCACTGCCCGGCTCTGAGCAGCCAAGCATGCTACCGGGATTCGGACAATGTGCTGTAATTCTTTCGCCAGAGGGCAGAATCACATCGCATAAGAATCGCTTGTAGCGTTTCTCTAAAATCCCTTTTTGCAAGGATTGATTGAATTTCACTGATCGTTTGTTTTTCTAAGCAGCGAGGTCGCAAGCTCTGGCGGAACCGGATTGATTTCAAAACCCGAATCACGATCAAAGTTTTTGGTGTCGGTCAGGTTTGGCGTCAATTCGATATGCCAGTGAAAATCTCGCTCCAGGGTTTTCCAATAATTTTTTCGTTTGCCGGCTGCGATGTTCGGCCCGGAATGCAACGACAGTGCGTACCGAAAATCGCCCAGGACTGTGCTGAAGCGCTTCCAGAGGTCATGGAAAAGCGAAGCCAGATCATGCAACTCGTTGTTCCATTCAAAAAAAGCCTCATGCCGCTTTGGCAAAATCACGACCTGAAACGGCCGCTGCGACGCGAATGGCGAAAGCACGATAAAGGCTTGATTCTCAAGCACAACCCGCGCTTCCATGCTCTGCTCCTGGTGGATAATGTCGCAAAAAAGGCAGCGCTCCTTGTTGGCAAAATGCATCTCTGCGTTCATCAACTCTGCCTTCACACGAAACGGTGTGATCGGGCTGGCCAACAGATGCGAAAAAGAATGATTCGATTTGCTATCATCAAAATCCCCATGCAGCTTATGCAAAAGCACATATCTGAAGCGGGTATCAAGCTTGAGATCGAGAATGCGGCTTTTGTACACTGCGAAAACATCTTCAAATTGCTGCACGGAAAAATGTTGAAAAAACTCGCCATGCCGAGGCGTTTCGACGATGATCTCACGCGCGCCAATGCCATCCATCAAATCATACAAACCCAGCCCGCGATTGTTCAACTCACCATGAATTTGCAGCAAGGGATATACTTCCGGTACCACCCGTACACTCCAATTGGCTTCATTTGCCAAGCCACCCATACGTCGAATCGCATAAATTTCAGACGGTGTTTCATATTCGTGATGCTCGCAATATTCGCAGGCATCCGCTGAATTCGCCGCATGCTGAAGCTGCGATCGGCTGATCAACGCATCGATATCAATCTTGCGATTTTCAACAATGACCCATCTTCCGGAAACAGGATCTCGCCGCAATTCATTCTTTTCCACGGTGTTGCTCTTTCACATATTGTTCAAGAAATTGATCTTCAAGTTGCCGCATTTCCTCGCGCCCGGTCTCGGTGTGGTCATCAAAACCCAGCACATGCAGTACGCCATGAACAACCAATCGTGCCAATTCAACCGAAAGCTCACAGCCGTAGTCTTCTGCATTGGCAGCCGCCACTTCTGGACAAATGTAAACATCCGCCAACACGCGGCCATCGGGACTTTCACCAAGATTGAAGGCGATGACATCCGTTTCATAGCTGCGCTTCAGATAGCTTTTATTAATTTCAACGATTTCAAGGCGCGAGACAAAAGTGAGCGAGAGCTCGCATTGTTTTTTTTGGTAGACTTGCCAGACTTGATTTGCAAGCTTACGCAAACCACGACGATCAATATTTTTCAGCGGGCTTGTATTGTTGGTTTTGATCATGCCTAAAGCGCTTTGACGACCTTCTCTTCTTTCGCCAAATCAGTCAAAGCCTGCTCGGGTTTTTCGCCTGGGAACAAACGGTCCTGATTGGGGTATTCAATGCGGCCATGAAAAATGCCGGTTAAAATTTGTACAAATGCCTCCTGAATCAGTGTCAATTCACGCAAAGTCAATGGCGATTCATCGAGCTCACAATTCTTAAACCGGTCATCGATTATGCTGTTCACCATCCCGCGCAGCCGGCTGACCGACGGCTCTCTGAGCGTGCGTGAGGCGGCTTCGACTGTATCTGCCAGCATCACAATGCCAGTTTCCTTGGTTTGCGGCTTCGGGCCTGGATAGCGAAAATCGGTCTCACTGATTTCTTTATCTTCGACTTTTTCGAGCGCCTTGTTATAAAAATAGCTGATCAGGTTGGTGCCGTGGTGCTCTGCTATAAATGCCTGAATTTCTTTCGGCAACCGGTTTTCCTGCGCAATTTCGAGACCGCGCTTGACGTGGCTGACAATGATCAAATAGCTCATGCTTGGTGACAGCTTGTCGTGTGGATTTTTGCCACCCTTTTGGTTTTCGACAAAGTAATCCGGCTTATCCATCTTGCCAATATCATGATAATATGCCCCGACGCGTGTCAACAGCGAGTTAGCGCCGATGGCTTCGGCTGCCGCTTCAGACAGAGAACCGACCAATATGCTATGGTGATACGTGCCGGGCGCACGCATCGCCAGTTTGCGTAGCAGAGGCTTATTCAAATCGGACAGCTCGAGTAGCGTTGCGTCAGTCGTCATATCAAAAACATATTCAAATATTGCCATCAAGCCGTAGGTGATAACCGGGCATAAAAATCCGTTGCTGATGCCATAGACCAGACTATTGAGCGATGTTTCAAATGCGGTGTAGCGCGACAACTCCAGTGCGATAATTGAAATGACATACCCCAGAGAAACCCACAAAACCGATTTAAAAATCCACGATCGTGAGCGCACTCTGCGCACCGATAAAATGCTGGTTGCACCGACAACCAATGTGATGGTCAGAACACCAAAATCATTTCCGCGCATGCCGGCCAGCAGCAAACCCATCGTGATCGTGCCCATAAATCCGACTTGTGCATTGAAAAAAATGGTCAACAGCATCGATGCGATCGCCACGGGCACAAGATACTCAGACAAGGCTACCTCGCCGAGCAAATAGCCGATAAAAAGCACAATTAAGATACTGATGGTGATCATCAGTATCTTACGGACATCGGCAAGAATTTCAGGTTCGGACAGACGGAGATACACAACCAGAAGCAGAATGCTCAGCACCACGAACACCGTTTTGCCGAGCAACGGAATGAGGGTGCCAGCAGTATTGCTATCATCTTCTCGCAACTCGAGCGCTTCTGCCAACGAGTTGAGTTTTTGAATATGTTCCTTGGTGATTTTCTCATGGCTATCGATGATTTTCTCATCCTTCAAAACGGTGCCACGTGCTTTAGGTACCAGTGCTTCGGCTGCCTTGATACGGTTAAGTGTAATCTCTTCCTGATAAATCAGATTTGGCCTCAGCAAGGTACTCAGGATATAGTAGCCAGCTTTCACGGCATCGCTGCGGTCAAAATTATTGGTCAGCTTATCCTGGATAACAGCATTAACGGTCTCAATATCGCTATATGAGGATATCTGTCCAACATATTCATTTTTGCCGTCATCGATTGCAATTTTGGTTGGGGCATTCGGAATGCTTTGCGCAGCAATATTCAGAACACCGACGGAATAGATATCCTGCGTAACCGAAATAAGCACATCGCGAAATTGCTTAAAAGGGATCAGCTCTTCTTCTGGATTATTTTGAGGCGTGGACTTATTCTGTTTGAGCTTCACGGCAGGAGCGGTTTGCAAACGCAGCTTGTGGGTAAAGAAGTTCATATCCTCGTCAGGCACAATGATTTTGAAGCTGCCAAACACTGCACCGAGTCGCCGCGACTTCAAGCTATCGCTAAGCGCGCTGCGCAACACCACATCAGTAGAATCGAGCAGATTCCGCAATTCCTGCAAATGAATATTCGAAATGCTGTCAAGTTGTACGAACACGGGTGCGACAGCCCGTCGGGCATCAAGCTTGTCCTTCTCATATTGCTCTTTTGTCTTGTTGATCGAAAAGCTAAATGGTGCGACGATTTGCTCGCCAACGTAAATTTCGCCTTCCTTCAAATCAGAGTACTGGTAGGATTTGCCGCGCGGGAACATCAGCACGACTGCGATCACGGCGACACAGCCGATGAGAATTTTCGGCAAATGCGACTGTCCGCTGAGATCGCCCTTGCCTGCCAAGCTTTTTTTGATTTTGTTAAAATGCGGCGCAAGTTTACCAAAAAGTGATGTGGACATTGTTCCTCTAACTATTTTTGAGCGTTATGCGCGTTGTATGCATTGATAATATCGCGAACTAATCGGTGCCGCACAACATCATTTTCAGATAAATAAACAAAATCGATTCCAGCCACGTCGCTCAAAATCGCTTGCGCCTGAATCAATCCCGACTCGGTACCGGGAGGCAAATCAATCTGGGTGATATCTCCAGTAACGATGGCCTTTGAACCGATTCCCAGCCTTGTAAGAAACATTTTCATCTGTTTCGGCGTCGTGTTTTGCGCTTCATCCAAAATAACAAAGGCATTGTTAATGGTGCGACCACGCATATATGCCAAAGGAATGACCTCAACGATTTTGGTATCAAGATAACGCTGTAATTTATCGAATTGCAGCATATCCGACAACGCATCGTAGAGCGGCCGCAAATAGGGATCGACTTTTTCGAGCAGATCACCGGGAAGGAATCCCAGGCTCTCTCCAGCTTCGACGGCAGGTCTGGTCAACACAATGCGTGACACCTGACGATCGCGCAGGTTTGCGACAGCCAGTGCAACAGCTAGGTAGGTTTTGCCAGTACCGGCAGGCCCTATCGCAAAGGTCAAATCGTTCTGCGCGGCTTTATCGATATACTTGGCTTGTGCCGGAGTTTTGGCGCGAATTGCCGAATCCTTGGTATACAAAATGGGTGCCCATTCCTGATGTTCAAGCCGTTCTGCTTCGCCGCCGTTGCTCTTTTTGCCCAACACACTGATGATCGCATCGATATCTCGTTCATCAAACTCTTTGTGCCGATTGTAGAGCAGAATCAGTTCTGTAAAAACCTTCTCTGCAGCTTCGACTTCATCGGGTGTGCCACGCAAAATAATGGTGGAACCGCGCACGGTAATTTTTGCTGAAAGTGCGGATTCAATTTTTTTCAGCTTTCGATCGCTGTAGCCAAGAAATACAGACTGATCGATGCCGCTGATATCGAGGTTTTTTACAATAGACTTTTCTGCCAAGTCGCTTTCTCCCAATAAAAAAAGCCCCTACGAGAAGAAACGAGCCTTCCATAAGAGCTTCCTGTTAAAGCATAGCACGTCTAAGCTTCAGAATCGGTGCGTTCAAGTGCGATAACTTCCTTGTTACTCCGAAGTGTCCTAAAACAAAATCAGGCTATAAGCATTGCATCTTATAGCCTGATCTCAAACTCTGCCCAAATTATACGTTTTGCTTAGCGGGGGATCGACAGCACTGCGTGCGGATAGATCGTATTGGAGTCGCCGCCAGCGCCTTCGATGTGCGCTTTGTTGGCTTCGTACAATTTGGTCCACTGCGTCGGGTCGCCGTATACTTCTGCTTTGCCTGCGATTTTATGCAGGAAATCGCCTTTAGCAACGACATATTCGTTCGGGCCGGAACCACGCTGCAGTTTGAAAACCTGGTCAGGATAGATCAGGTCAGGATTTGCAATTTGTTCCTGGTTGTAGGAATAAATTTTGATCCATTGATAGGGATCGCCGTATTCATTGCCGGAGATTTTCCAGAGGTAGTCGCCGCGCATTACGGTGTACTCGTCGTACATTGCTTTCGGCATTTTGTTGCGCAAATCGGTAATTTTTCCTTCGATACGAGCAACCGAGTTTTGCATTTCCGTCAACGCATAGATTTTGTTTTCTTTCATCGAATTCAGGCGTGATTCGATGTCATCCAACTCTGCTCTGCGTTTGAATAGTTCTTCCGGAGACAGACGGCTCAAGCCATCAACTTCTCGCTCCAAGGCCTGCAGTTGTTGTCTGTAAGCTTCTACGCCAGCAGCATCAGAACCAACCATTGCGTAAATTTCATCCCACAATGCTTTAGCTTGTTGATCCGTGCTGGTGATTTCCTGATTGATGCTGTTTTTGCTTTCTTCACAAGCCTGCAGGTCTGCTTGTGCTTGCGCTTCACGATCTTTTGCCTGCTGCAACTGGGCGTTGTATTCTTCCATGCTCATTTTCTCTTGAGCAAATGCTGAAGCAGAGAAGAAGAGCGCGAGACTCCCAACAGCCAGAATCAGGCCACTTCTATATAGAGATTTCATTTTCCAACTCCTCGCTATTTTTTCGTTAAAAATCTTCGCTTAATTGCCCCAATTCGCCAGACGAGCACTGACAGCCTGTTTTTCGTCTTCAGCTTTTTGCAGCTCACTTTTCTTTTGCGAAAGTTGGTTTTCTAGATTGGCTTTCTCGTTATTACAATCGCGAAGGGCCTGTTCAGCCGAGTTTGCAGCTTGTTGCGCTTGAGCAAGCGCCTGCAGCTCTTGTTCGTTCGGGTGTCTGCTGCATCCCAGTATCGTCAATGATGCAGAGAAACTCAGCAGCACTACCCATCTCATAGTTTTCCCGAAGGTCTTAGTCATGCCGGATACCTCCTTCCATAGTTCCTTCCCGCCGTTCATCTTTAATACCGACAGCAACAATTTTAGCCATCGGAGAGAGTTGTTTTTTAACGACTAATGGCGAATTGGGCTAATTATAGCAATTAAAAAACACATTGTCAAGTAAAAAGTACCAACACCATGGCTTCACAAAAACATCGCCCAATAGCCTTGTCTTGTTTTCATCGATTCGCAGAAAAACTTATTGCCGCAGCCGGATGTGCAATTCCTGCAACTGCTTCTCATCAACTGTATTCGGCGAGCCATCCATCAGCGATACGGCGCTGTTGGTTTTCGGAAAAGCGATCACATCACGTATGGACTTGCGCCCTGCCAGCAACATGACCAGCCTGTCAAAACCAAATGCGATGCCGCCGTGCGGAGGTGCGCCATACTCAAAAGCATCCAGCAAGAAGCCGAATTTGTTGCGCGCTTCTTCCTCGCCGATATTGAGCAGCGAAAACATTTTGTTCTGTAAATCGCGCTTGTGGATACGGATGCTGCCACCAGCAATCTCATTGCCATTCAGCACCAAATCGTAGGCTTTTGCACGCGCTTTTTCGGGAGCGCTGTCGAGCAAGTGCAAATCGTCTTCCATCGGCGAGGTAAACGGATGATGACGCGCCACATAGCGCTGCTCTTCCGGATCGTACTCGAGCAGCGGGAATTCCGTGACCCACAACAGGGCATTGCGATCTTCAGGAATCAGATTCTCATTTTTGGCCACATGCAAACGCAAATCGCCCAACACTTCATTTGCATGCTGCAATTTATCTGCAACGATCAGCAACAGATCATTGGCCACTGCACCGAACTCCTCCAACACTGCGGTTCGTATCTCATCGGAGAAAAATTGCTTCAAATTGCTATCCCAATCGTCTGCACCGATTTTGATCGCAACCAAGCCTTTAGCCCCGGCATTTTTGGCAAATTCGGTAAGTTTGTCTATTTTGCTGCGTGAAAAACTGGCACCACCAGGCACACAAATCCCCTTGATGGCGCCGCCATGTTCGAGTGTATCATTGAAAACGCGGAACGAAGAGCCGGCAACGGTCTGGGAAAGATCGACCAATTCCAGGCCGAAACGGGTATCCGGTTTATCGGAGCCATACGTATTCATGGCCTCGTCCCAGGTGATGCGGCGAAACGATTTCGGGAGCTCGGCGCCCAAACAATCGTTCAGAATTTTGCCCATTAGCTCCTCGACCATACTATACACATCTTCGGCCTCCACAAAGCTCATTTCCACGTCGATTTGAGTGAACTCCGGCTGGCGGTCCGCGCGCAAGTCTTCATCCCGAAAGCATTTGACAATCTGAAAATAACGATCGAAACCGGCAACCATCAGCAATTGTTTGTAGGTTTGCGGCGATTGCGGCAATGCATAAAATTTGCCGGAATGGATACGGCTGGGCACAAGATAATCGCGGGCACCTTCGGGCGTGCTGCGCATCAAAATCGGAGTTTCCACCTCAATAAAATCATTTTCATCAAAAAACCGCCGAACGGTTTGATAGACTTTGTGGCGCAACAACATACTCCTCTGCATCACAGGCCGCCGCAAGTCGAGATAGCGGTATTTCAAGCGCAAATCTTCGGAAGCTTCAACTTCGTTATTGATCGCAAAAGGAGGCGTTAGGGCTGCATTGAGAACAGTCATTTTCTGGGCGATCACTTCAATTTCGCCGGTGGCAATATTTTGATTGCCCATGCCTTCCGGCCGTGTGTGGACCTCGCCTTGCACTTCAATCACGAACTCGCTGCGCAATTGCTTGCTTTCCTGATGCAGCGCTTCGTCTTCCGGGTTGAAAACGATTTGTGTCAAACCATAGCGGTCGCGCAAATCGATAAAAATGACGCCGCCATGGTCGCGCCATTTCGAAACCCACCCCATAAGCGTGACCTTCTTGCCCACATCTGCGCCACGCAATGCTCCGCATGTATGGCTTCTTTTCATTGTTCGCATGTAGTCAACTCCATCGTATACTATTTTCAGATCAAAAATTCGATACTGGCGACGCTATAATCCTGGCACCGTTTAAGATTGGACTGTGCGGGTTGCCATTATCCGCAACACACAAAGACATCTTCATTTATAATTGAAGCAAAAAATGGTGGCTGGAAATATGAAAACCTTCGCGTAAATAAAAGCGATGAGCGCCGAATCGCTGCACGCCGGAATCTAAATGTATCTCCCGACAACGGCTCTTTTTGCCGTAGGATTTCAACCAGTCGATCAAAAGCTTGCCTGCGCCATTAGAACGATAGCGCGCATCGGTTACCAAATCATCGACATAAATATGTCTGCCCCAGGCCAGCTTGACAGCAACCACAAATCCGGCCACGCACAGCACGTGGCCATCTGCTTCGACATAGGCGATTTGGTAGCCGGCTTTGCGCTGCTCCTGCATTTGCCTGATGACGGTTTGCCTGTCATATTGGCTTCGCAGTTGCAGCATGGTATCGGCAACTTTTTGCAATTCTTTATCGGATGAGACCAACTTGACTTGCATTTTCAGCCAGCTCCTACGCACCAAATTTAATCAGCTTGCCAGCGTGCGCCAGGGCGTAGTTCATCAGGTGTTGTGATTGAAAAATACCAAGGCCACCCTGCAAGCAGTTGTTTTCATTGAAGGCCATAACACGGTCACGACGCACATTTTTTGCCGCCAGCAGGATCGGAATCGGATGCCAACTATGCGAGCGCATCGCCGATGGCGTCGAATGATCGCCGGTGATCACCAATACATCCGGTTTCCGCGCGAGAATACGCGGCACCAGCGCATCGACGTCCTCGATGGCTTTGACCTTACCCGCATAATTGCCATCTTCACCCGTTGCATCGGTGGTTTTGACGTGCATAAAGAAAAAGGTGTATTTATCCCAGGTGCGCTCAAGCTCATCGATCTGCGTCGACAAGTTTTGCGAAACCGGCGCGATCTCCATGCCCACCAACCGGGAAATGCCGCGGTACATCGGGTAATTGGCAATGGCATAGGTTTTGAGCTTAAAACGCTCGTTCAGTGTTTTGTAGCGGCGGTGTTTTGCAAAACCGCGCAGCATCAAAAAATTGGCCTGCGGCTCATCGCTCAACACCTTGCGCGCCTGCTGCAAAAAATCCCGCACATATTTGGCGGTCTTTTCTGATGCTGCATCAGCGCCCTTTGGATCGAGTGTTGGTACACCAACCTGCTGCGGATCCGTGTCTTCAAGGTCGCCGCCCAAACCATCACCGCGCAGCACAAACAATGCGCGGTGCTCTTTCTCCGTTTTTAAAAAGAATTCTACACCATCGCTGAGGTGGATGTGTTTACGCAGCTTCTCGCAAATGCGTTCGTTTTCTTCAGTTGCAATGCGTCCGGCACGCCGATCTTTGATATTGCCGTCGGCATCGAGCGTGGCAAGATTGACCCGTGCCGCGACATCGCGCTCGGTCAGCTCAAACTCAAGGCCGGCGGCCGAAAGCACGCCGCGGCCGATATTGGCATCGACCGGATCGTAGCCGAACAGGCCAAAATGGCCGGGGCCGCTGCCCGGAGTCACGCCCGGCTCCACCGGAATCAGCGCGCCGCAGGTATTTCCCGCCACCAATTTGTCCATATTGGGCGTATTGGCAGCCTCGAGCTCGGTCACCGGATGCTCGCCCATTTGCAGACCGCCCAACCCATCCAATATTAAAAATACAATTTTGCTTTCGGTTTCAACACACAATTCATCGATCAAGTGGCTTGCCATCATTCTCTCCTGAAATAATCATTTTTATTTGCGGGAAGCAGTCGTTCGGTATGGCTTCAAGCCCGTCTCTGCCCTGCGACGTTACCAGCGCCAGCGTCGCATCGATCCCGTCAATCAACGCCGCAACGTCGATGCCGAGAAAATCGTCCGGGAACTGCGCCAGTTTTGCGCGGGCATTTTCAAGATGCTTGACTGTGCCGTGAAAAATGCACCGCCGCAACTGGTAGTAGCCGGCCGCAATTTGGATGAGGCCTTGCAAAAACAGCCGCCAGTCATCGGGGTAGCGCCGCCACACCACTTCCCATGCTTCGTGCGCATCCCAAAACGCACCATCGTTGTACAACGCAATGCCCTGGCAGATATGTTGCCAGTCAGCGGTTGTGAGTGAGGGCGCCTCGGGAGCCGATTTCATCAAATTTATCGCTGCACCTTAAAAGCCGCCATGCCCGGGTAGTATGCCGCTTCCGCCAGCTCTTCCTCAATTCGCAAGAGCTGATTGTACTTACAGATGCGGTCAGTTCTCGAGGCGGAGCCGGTTTTAATCTGGCCGGCATTGCTGGCCACAGCGATATCGGCGATTGTGGTGTCTTCGGTTTCACCAGAACGGTGGGAGATGACCGCGGTGTAGCCTGCCTTGTGCGCCATTTGAATTGCTGCCATGGTTTCCGTCAGCGTGCCAATCTGGTTCACTTTGATCAGAATTGAATTTGCGATACCTTTTTCGATGCCTTCGCCCAGCCGCTTGGTGTTGGTCACAAACAGATCGTCGCCAACGAGCTGAACTTTGCTGCCGATGGCTTCGGTCAGCTCTTTCCAGCCGTCCCAGTCGTCCTCGGCCATGCCGTCTTCAATCGAAATGATCGGATAGTGCTTGGCAAGACCGGCATAGTATTCGACCATCTGGCTGGCGCTCAGCTCGCGGTTCTCCGATTTGAGCACATATTTCTTTTTCTTGGCGTCATAAAATTCGCTCGATGCAGGATCGAGGGCAATCAAAATATCGCTGCCAGCCTTGTAGCCGGCCTTCTCGATCGCTTCCATAATCACATCGAGCGCTTCGGCATTCGACTTCAAATCCGGCGCAAAGCCGCCTTCGTCACCAACAGCGGTATTGTAGCCTTTGCCGTGCAGCACTTTTTTAAGATTGTGGAAAATTTCAGCGCCCATACGCAGCGCTTCGCGAAAGCTTTTCGCACCGGCAGGCATGACCATAAATTCCTGCAAATCAACGTTATTATCGGCATGCGAGCCGCCGTTGATGATATTCATCATCGGCACTGGCAGGGTGTGGCCATAAACACCGCCGAGATACTGAAACAAAGGCAAACCACTGCTTTCTGCTGCCGCTTTCGCCACCGCCAACGACACGCCAAGAATGGCATTGGCGCCAAGCTTGCTTTTGTTAGGGGTACCATCGAGCGCAATCATCAGTTTGTCAATTGCAACCTGGTCGGAAACCAACTCTTCCACCAATTCCGGTGCAATCAATTTGTTGACATTTTCCACGGCGTGCAGTACACCCTTGCCAAGATAGCGGGTTTGATCGCCATCGCGCAACTCGTTCGCTTCATGCTCGCCTGTGGAGGCACCACTCGGCACGGCTGCCCGGCCAAACGATCCATCTTCCAACAAAACATCAACCTCAATCGTGGGATTGCCGCGTGAATCCAAAATTTCGCGGGCAAAAATATCCGTAATCAATTGCATCACACACTCCTTAAAAATAAAAAGTTAGAGCTTATTTAGTGCCCTATCTGTCATTTTGCAATAATCTTTTTTGCAACGACGTAATCATTCTGAAGCACACAGGATTGGTGAGTCTGCGAAAAAGACTTCTGCCGATTGACAGGGGGAAGTTTCAGGGAAATCTGTTATTCAATCTCTTCGACTTTAATCAAATTGGTCGAGCCGATCATCCCAATCGGCCAGCCTGCTGCAATAATGATACGATCGCCAGCACGCGCGAAGCCATTCTCAATGGCAGCCTGCTTGGAAATATCCAGAATGCCATCCGAATAAGAAACCTCTTTGGCAAAATAGGGATACACACCCCATACCGCACAAAGCTGACGTTGCACGGTTTCGCTGGTGCAGAGCGCTACAACAGGCTGTTTGGGCCGGAAACGCGCCACCATGCGAGCCGATGAGCCGCTTTCGGTCGGCGTGATAATCGCCGCTGCGTTGAGCTGGTTCGCCATCATATAGGCGGCATGACTGACTGCAGCCTGAATGGAAACCACGCCATCGGATTGTTCGGGCTTCAGACCGTAATGTGGTTCAAATGCCTTTTCTGTTTCAACCAAAATCCGATGCATGGTAACGACCGATTCTTTTGGGTATTTCCCCATCGCTGTTTCTTCGGACAACATGACTGCATCGGTTCCGTCAAAAACCGCATTGGCGACATCGGTGGCTTCGGCGCGTGTTGGCCGTGGGCTATCCACCATCGACTTTAACATTTGTGTGGCCGTGATGACCGGCTTGCCCTTGCGGTTGCACTTTTCGATGATGCGCTTCTGCACCATTGGCACGCGTTCCAGTGCGGTCTCGACTGCCAGATCACCGCGCGCGACCATAATACCATCCGAAGCGTCGATAATGTCGTCGATCGCAGCGATGGCCTCATGCTTTTCGATTTTCGAAATAACCGGAATATCAACACGAAAATAATCGAGTATATTCTTCACTTTAAAGACGTCTTCCGGACTGCGAACAAAGCTCAATGCCACAAAGTCGACATGGTGTTTGATGCCAAACTCGAGATCCTTTTTGTCTTTTTCAGTCAGGCTCGGAATCGCCAGTGAACGGCTGGGTAAATTGATACCTTTATTTGAGCTCAAAACGCCACCCACGATCACGACACACTCGATTCGATCGTCGTGGCGCGCAGTCACTTCCAGGTGAATCGCCCCGTCCGCCAGCAAAACTGTATCGCCGACGTCGATGGTTTTCACGATATCCGGATAGGAAGTTGAAACTCCCTTTTCGTCGCCACCGCGCTGATTTTTATACAGATTGAATTTGCTGCCACTCTCGAGTTTTACATCACGCAGCATTTTGCCGATGCGAATTTTAGGTCCGCTCAGATCCTGCAAAATCGCAACGGCTTTGTCTTTCCGGGCTGCGATCTCCCGGATCAATTTGATTTTTGCTGCATGCTCCTTGTGTGTGCCGTGCGAAAAATTGATGCGCGCCACATTCATTCCGGCATCGATCAGCTTTTCAAGCATCTCCAGTGAATCGCTGGCCGGGCCGATCGTGCAGACAATTTTTGTGCTTCGCTCTTCGGGTTTCAGCATTGTGCAGCCAGTAAAATTTGTAAATCCATGACATTTGTCTCAGTCGGGCCGGTAATGAGCAAGCCGCCTGCCTGCGCGAAAAAATGATAGGCATCGTTTTGGGCCAAATAATCCTGCCAATCGATACCAGCCTGTTTTGCCTGTGCTGCAGACTGATCGTCAACCAGCGCACCGGCTGCGTCGGTTGGCCCGTCTGTGCCGTCCGTGCCACCGGAAAGCAATGTGCAACACGCCAAGCCCGCGAGTCCGGGCAGGGTGGCCAGCGCCAACTCCTGGTTTCGGCCGCCTTTGCCTTTTCCTTTCACTGTTACGGTCGTTTCACCGCCGCAAATGATACAGGCTGGCAGGGCAACAGGGTCTTGCCGCTCCAGCAGATCGCGGGCAAGTGCGGGAAAGAGCTTGGCCAGTTCGCGCGCTTCGCCTTGTAAATTGGTGGTCAAAATCATGCTATTGTAACGCAGCTCTTTAGCTTTATCAAAAGCTGCCTGCGCTGCCTGCAAATTATTGGCGATCAGCACGCACGCTCCGTTTTCAAAAATCGCATCGCCCTGCTTGGGTGTTTCGGCGATGTTGCCATGCACGCCTTTTTGCAAATAATCGCGCACCGCTTGCGACAAGCGGTCGCTTAAGCCATATTTTTCACAAATCGTCCGGGCATCCTGAAATGTAGTCGAATCCGGCACTGTCGGTCCGGAAGCGATAAAATCAAGCGGATCGCCGATCACGTCCGACAAAATCAGCGAGTAGTGTTGCGCCGGTGCAATCGCCGCGGCGAGTTGCCCGCCCTTGACAGCGGACAAGTGCTTGCGAACCGTGTTGAGTTCGCGAATATCCGCACCGCTTTTCAGCAGCAAGTCGGTAGTGTGTTGTTTATCAGCCAGCGACAAGCCCGCCGCGGGCATCGATAGCAAAGCCGATCCGCCACCGGAAATCGCCACCAGCACCAAATCATCTTCTCCTGCCTGATGTGCAAGCTCGATGACCTTCTGCGCCGCCTTTACACCATTTTCATCGGGCAAAGGATGACCAGCTTCATACAAGGTAATTTTATCTGAACGAAAATTTTCTGCATGGCCATATTTTGTCACCGCAATGCCTGCGGTCAGGTGCTCGCCGAGTATCTGTTCAAGCGTTTGCGCCATTGCTGCAGCGGCTTTGCCAAATGCCAAAACAAAAACCCGTCTATCCCGAACAGGTACATCGTGCGCAGCGATTTTCAGTGTGCCGCTGGCCAGCGAGATATGCTTTCGAAGCGCTACGTCCGGCTTGACCGCCATCAATCCGGCTTCAAAAATGGCTCTCGCATCTTTGCGCAGTTTTTCTCTGCAATGCTTGATATCGTCGCTTTCCATAATTTGTGCCAACCGCAAAAAATGATTGTGCGATTTCAGGGCGACGGGCCTTTATACTGATGTCGCCGCTAAGCGAGCATCAAATATACACAATCAATACAGTTGTATCAACAGTATTTTCTACCTTGCGATTTCTTGATCTTGTGTTCATATTGAAGTATCTTTTGTAGAAGAATTGATTGTTCAGTAATAAATGTTTTGCGGCAAGCCGATCCTTCTACAAACCGGAATTGCAGTTTTCATTTTCGTTCGATTCGCTCCTGAATTGCCAGCACGACACACAAACAATTGGCAGCGAATCGGAGACAAATTCCAAAACTACACTCGCACCAATAAATATGGACTACAAATGGCAAACACGAAAGACTGGGTAGCCAACATCAACAAACAGGGGGAGAGAAGGCGTTTTTGGGGCGGGCTGATCGCACTCGCGTTCGGGATCGCCGCTGCGCTGTATTTAGCATCACAGGGCATGTCGCGCTGGTGGCGCCTGCTGCTGATTTTCCCCTTTATCTACGCTTCGTTTGGCATCCTGCAGGCGCGCGAAAAAACCTGAGCGGTGCTGGCTGCACGCGGTTCGCGTGAAACGGATAAAGGTATCGAGCGCATTAAAGATACTGAGCTGATCGCCAAGCTGCGCATACAGGCCAGGCAGGTGGCATCACGCGCCATGCTGGTGGCCGTGATTCTCACACTATCGTCCCTTCTGCTACCGGATTAGCGCTAATTGCCAGTGTGCTGGCTCACGACCTCTTCAAATACCTGGTCGAATTCAGGCCCGCGTATTTTCCAATGAAAGCGCTCCATCGATTGGGATATTTTTTGGCGCGCATTGTCCAACTTGCGATGATTTTTCAAAAGCTCGATCAGTTTATTTTTCAGGTCACGTTCATCCCGGTAGAGAAAATCCTGATGAAACGATTTTCCCAGAATCTCAGGATAACACAGACGATCCGGCAGAAGCGGCAAGGTTTGGCTGTAGCTGGCTTCGACTACCGAGTAGCCAAAATTCTCCTGAATAGCTGTGGAAACAATAATATCGGACATTTTTAAATAACGAACATAGTCCTCGTGCGCATCGACAAAGCCAAACTGGATGATACGTTTGCCAAGTCGCTCGCGCGCTTCGATAAAAGCTTTTGGGTGGACCTGAAAATTCTCTCCGATCAAAATCACTTTGAAGTCCAGCCCCAGTTCAGCCAGCTCATACAGAACACGAAAGAACACATCGGGTTGCTTGTCAAATCCCCAGCGATGGCTCCACAAAATCACCGGCACTCTGTTTTGGGGTGGAGCGGGCTTTCCAAAACTGTCAAAATCACAACCGAGATGCATGACGCGGCTTTTTTTTAGAACACGTCCCAGGCTGTTAAGCGGCACAAATTCCGGAATATTGTTAACAAACTTGGGCAATGCTTGCTCAAACTTGCGATAGTGGTATTCGGAATTGAAAATATTGAGGTCGGCGACCATCGCCGAGACCAAATTAACAAAGCCAAAGTGCATCTCACCGCGATCATTTTCCGGCAATGGGTAGGTAAGCTGATTTTCATGTAAGAAATGGATGCATGGTCCATCATAACCAACCAGCGATTTGAATTCAGCCAGGTTCATTAAATCGCTGGCGATCACCAGATCGTAGTTCCGGATGATCCCCTCCAGCTCTTCGGCAAAATAGAGACCGGCGCAGCGTAGCCGCCACTTCCAAAAACGTGCAGGCAGCACAAACGGATCGATCTTGTGCGTGCTGTGTTTCATCAGGCCATCCAGAAAGCTTTTGTGGGAACCGCCATAAAAACTTTCCAAAAATGCGACTTTCATTTCTCTCCCTCTCAGCGAAAAAATAGCACCATCGCAGCGTTGCGATCATCTCCTTGGAATTTTACTCCTTTTGCTTTCCGGCAACAGCTTCTGCCGCAATTGTAGTTGGCATCATGCGACTTTTCAAGCACAAATCGTTCTAATGCAGCAGCATTTCTTCTTCCAGCGTCACATTGAGCTGCTTTTTGCGTTGCCGGTAGAAGCGTGTATCTTTAGGATGCAATGGACACTCATCCGGATTGAACTCAGGATCATCGATCTGGCTGATCGCCGCTTGCAGGGCCTCTTCATCGGTGCGAAAGATGTTTTTGCGGCCGATCGCTTTCAAAAAACCAGTCACCGCCAACTTCTCCATAATCTGGCGCTTGAGGCCCGTGAACACCATTTGCACCCCCATCTCCTGCAATTGTCTGTATACATTGCGCAGCATTTCCAGCCCGGAGGCATCGATATAATTGATGCCGTCACTGACCACAAGAATAAATTGGGTTTTTGGCTTGGATGAACAAATTTTCATCACAATATTTTCAAAAAAGCTGACATCCGCATAATCAAGCGAGCCATCAAAGCGGAAAATCGAAATGTAATCACAGGTCGGCAGATTGTAGGTTTTTGCATCGTGCAGTGTGCCATCCCAGTGGCGGCCAAGCAACACGGCACGAGGTTTGGTTCGGCGCACCAAATAAAATACCATCGCGAGGCTGGCGCCGAGGTAAACACCATTTTGCAAATTAGGCGCGAATGCAAGCGTCGTGACAAAAGTAATGATTGCCGTCACGGCATCGAAGGGATTGACTTTCCATGCAGTGATAAATGGCCTGAAATTGATCAGGCCCGTTACGCTGCTGATAATGACGGCGGCGAGAACGGATTCCGGCAGTAAATAGAATGCGCCAGTGAAAAAAAGCAGCGTAAGCATCACGACGCTGCCGGCAACGACCGACGAAAAGCCGGTTTTTGCCCCCATGGCCAGGTTGATTGCTGATCGCGAGAAGGAGCCTGCGACCGGATAGGACATATTGAAACTGCCTACTACGTTTGCGACACCAATGCCGATCATTTCCTGATCAACATCGAGACGCTGGCGCGTTTTGGTGGCAATGGCTTTGGCGATTGATAGCGCTTCTACAAACCCGATCAAAACCAGTATAAAAGCTCCCGGCAACAAAGCCAGGGCCTTATCAAAATCGACTTTCGGGACGGAGAGCTCCGGCAAACCGGCCGGGATTGCACCGACGACCTTTCCCCCATGTGACAGTTTCACTGTCTGATCAGCGGAAATCGACACGATGCGCCATTTCTCCATTTCTGTGCTCGCAGCAGGTGTCGTTCCATCTGTTGGCGGCACAATCCTTTTGCCGAGAATACTGTATAAGAGCGCCTTGTTGGCTTTCTCAGCTTTCTCGATCTGCACAGCCAGCACGCGGCGTTTATAAAGCGCTTCAAGCACTTCCGGGTCTTGTGTGGATTCGAGCGTCTGGCCATTCAGAATAGTGTTTTCTCGCGCCAACTCGACCTTCATTTCAAAAAGGCGCTCGGTTTCGGCGAGATAGTTTTGCGCCTTTTGGCGTATCTGCTCATTCGGCAACGCATCGACCGGCACCACCTGATCTTGTTGAAAGCCGGTCAGCCAACTAATCAGGATGGTCAGCGGTACTGCGATCAGTACGCCGGGCAATTGTGGTCGAACTTTTCGTATAAATACAATTGTTGCAAAGGCAAGCAAGCCGATCAACAAAGTTGGTAGATGGGTTTCACCGATTTTTTGCAAAACGACAAAGATATCGGTTAATAAGTGGCCATTACGGATGCGCACAACCCCCAGCAATTTGTCTAATTGAGACAAACCGATAATAATTGCAGCCGCATTGGTGAAGCCGACCACCACCGGGTAGGAGAGAAAATTTACGATAATGCCCATGCGCAGCGCGCCGAGCAAAATACGGATCACACCAGCCACCAAAGCCAGCATAATGGCCAGCTCAATGAATTTCTGCGTACCTTCAACGGCAAATGGCGCCAAAATACTGGCTGTCAGCAGAGAAGAGAGCGCGGCCGGGCCGGTGCTGAGTTGATTGGAAGATCCCCAAAGCGCCGCAACCATTACCGGCAAGAATGCGGCATAAAGTCCGTAATATGCTGGTAATCCCGCAAGCTGGGCATAAGCCATAGATTGCGGAATCAACACCAAGGCAACCGTGGTTCCTGCGATCAGATCAGCACGCAAAGTCCCTATTGTCATCGGGAACCAGCGCAGAAATGGAAAGAAATATGTAAGAATTGATTTTTTGTTTTTTGTCATTGAAATTTTACAGCGAACAGGATTGTCGTTAAGCAAAAAAAAGCCCTGACGGAAATCGACCAGGGCTTTAAACAGAATCCTTCACCAAAAACGCAAGAGGCATGCAATCTGGCGAACGTTTCAACTCATTCATATCAAGAATCAGAGACTGCATTTCCTGTTTCAACTCGCCTTTTGATCATTTTTATGGTGTGCACTTCTTCTGGCAATTCATAATAAATGCGTTTGCTGCCAGCCCTGTCAACACCGATTTTCACAAAATTATCAGCGTGCAAGATAACAAAAAAAACAGCGAAAGAAAAAATATTTTTTTGATTTTACAAAGCACTCGATTGTGCCCGTGACAGTGAAGTGCTGATAAAAAATCAGCCTGGCACTAAACCCCTTCAATGACCTTTTGCAGACGACGCCGCACTTCTTCCGCATGTTCACGCAGCGATTCATTTTCAACCGCTGTCATCGATGCAACCGGGTCGATGGCGGATACGACCACACCGGACTCCTTCTCCTGCACCACCACATTGCATGGCAGCATCAGGCCAATCTGCTCTTCAGCCTGCAAAACCTTATATGCAATCGGTGGATTACAAGCACCCAATATTTTGTAAGGCCGGAAATCGGCATCAAGCTTTTTCTTCATGGTTGCCTTGACATCAATTTCCGTCAGAACACCAAAGCCTTCATCTTTCAGCAATTCAGTCACATGCGCGATGGCATCTTCGAAACTACGGTTGGTTTCCTTTGCAAAATAATACTTCATGATCTTCCTCACTTTTCATACATTCAACGCCTGATCAACCCTTTGGGCCAGTTTAACGAACAGGAACACGCAACCAACAAGCATTTCATACTACGCATCCCTGACTTGGGTATCCGCTTCCGCTATCATTCACGAGCAGGCAAATAGCTTAGCTACTATTGCAGTAGCGCAGAACATTTGCTCAACATGGTAGTTGGCATCCATCAAGGTCAATGCAAGACATCTATCATTTATTGTAAGGCATGACTGGCACCGGAGCCTTGCTTTGCTGCATGCACTATATCCAGAGACCACTCACAATGCCGGCTATAGTAAAGGCTCGCCGAGCGTGCCTTCGATCAACTTAGCGTGTGCAATACCCAAGGCACGCGCCCTGCATATCTACTCAATTTGGTGACTTCTGTTGTAGAATTTCTCTCCTTTTAACAGGTTCACATTCGGTTCAATTTGCGGCAACACTTTCAATACCTTTTGTTATTGCGCAATGACGATGCCGCGCGGCGCTTCATTCTCGATGCTCTCGATCTGCCCATGAAAATGTTTGATCGCGTCTTCAATACAATAAAAAAAGTGATCGGCCCCGAGCAAATCATAGAAGCTCGAACGTTTCATTACATCTCGAACCGGCCCGCGCACATTTGCCATATAAAACTGAATATCACGTCGTTGATAATTTTTGACAATTTCACTCAAAGCTGTCACCGCAGACGAATCGATACTGGAGACGCTGCTGGCGTCAAATACGATGGCGTGCAATGGCGATGTGGTTTTGTGCTCAAGCTTCTGCAGGCGATCTCGCAAATATTCAATATTGGCAAAATAGAGCGGCGCATCGATTCTTAAAATGGCCAGACCGTCTGTCGTTTCAGCTTCCGGATAGCGCTCGATATTTCGAAAAATAGTGCTCCCTGGCAGACGTCCAAGCTCGGCTGAATGAGGCGCTGTCGTCTGCTTAATAACCAGAACCAGCGAAGCAAACACACTGACCAGGATACCATTTTCAATGCCAAGTGTCAGGGTTGACACAAACGCCAGGATCAGAAGCGACAGATCCGATTTTTTGACCCGATACAGAAAAACCACTTCCTTGACATCGATCAGCCCCAATACCGCAACCATGATAATCGCAGCTAAGACGGCATAGGGCAAATAATAGAACAAATTCGTTAAAAAAAGCACCGTCAGCGCAATGGTGCCTGCAGTAATCATCGAGGCCAGGCCTGTGCGCGCGCCAGTCTGCGCATTGACAGCCGTTCGCGAGAATCCACCGGTGACCGGATAGGCTCCGAAAAACCCGGCAGCAATGTTTGCCAAACCCAAGCCGGTCAGTTCCTGATTCGCCTCGATTTCGTACTGATTGCGAGCAGCAAATGACTTCGCAACGGCAATTGACTGCGTAAAGCCAACCATCGAAATGGCCAGCGCAATTGGCAGCAGAGAAAGAACTGCATCGCCATCGACGGCAGGCAATTGGGGACTCGGCAAGCCGCCTGGCACCACACCGACAATTTTCACACCAGCATCAGCCAATCCCAAAAGCCACACCAATGTTGTTCCGACCGCGACCACAACCAAAGCGCCCGGTAGCAGCTTTTGCCACTTCTTCAAGATCATCAACATTGCAATGCTCGACACGCCAATGATCAGCGTCGTCACGTGCACATCGCTGATATGTTGAAGCGTGTACCACAAAATTGTGTGTATGCCGCCACGCGGGATCGCGATGCCAAGCAAGTGTTTCAGTTGGCTCAGGCCAATTATCAGCGCTGCTGCTGAGGTGAATCCACTGATGACCGGATGTGCTAAAAAGTTGACCAAAAATCCGAGCCGCGTCATGCCCATGCCGAGTTGTACTATTCCAACCAACAGAGCGAGCAAAGTTGCCAGTAGGAGGTACTCGCCCGTTCCTGGCTGGGCCAAACGGCTCACACCGGTAGCGACCATCAGCGAAACAATAGCAACCGGACCGACGGCAAGCTGCGGCGAAGAGCCAAACATGGCATAGATCAAAAGTGGCACGATCGACGCATACAGACCGACAATTAGCGGCAGGCCAGCCAGCATGGCATAAGCCATACCTTGCGGAACCAGCATGACCGCTACTGTTAGGCCGGCTGCGATATCACCGCGCAGATCATTTCGCTGATACTTCGGCAGCCAGTGTACGATTGGAATCCATTTTTTAAGCGATTGCATGATATTACGTGGTCACATCGCCGCCATTTTCCTGCCAAGCTTCGAAGCCACCCGCAAGATGCACGGTTTCATAGCCATGTCTTTGCAGATAGGAACTGGCAATCGCAGACCGGTTGTCGGTGCGGCAGTGGACGTAAACAGTCTGGTTTTTCGGCACTTCGCTCAGGCGCGGCAGCAACCTGGTGTATGCGACATTTGCTGCGCCCGGCACGTGGCCAGCTTCATATTCAGCCTGTCCGCGCACATCCAGAATATATTGTCCGTTGAGTGATCCGATTTCATGAATCGGTATCGACGGTGTTTTGATCAGGTTGCCACCAAGGGCCTCGTATGCTGCAAGTGCATCCGGTGTCGTATAACCGGCAACGTCATCCAAACCGATACGAATCAACATCGTAACAGCATGCTGCAGATTCTCCTCATCAACAATCAAATAAATCGGTGAACCGGGCTCCACATATGAACCTGTCACGTTCGAAAAATAACTATTGAGCGGCGCCCACAATGCACCGCGGACATGGCCATCGCGATACTCATCCCATGAGCGTGTATCCAGAATCATAACCTGTTCGGCCACCAGCTTTTGCAATTTTGCAGCATCAATATGTGTTGGCGCAGGCATTTTGCCCAATATTTTCGGCCCTATTTTGTTTTCGCGCTTCATACGTGCGAAATAGACCGGTGGCTCTGGTTGTCCATCGAGAATCGCTGCAACAAATTGCTCTTCATCGGCAGCATCGGCAATTGCGGCGTTAAAACGCTTTTCGTAGCCGACGGTCGATTGCGGAACGGCGCCGAGCGCTTTGCCGCATGCACTTCCCGCTCCGTGAGCAGGCCACACCTGCAGATAGTCCGGCAAAGCTTTAAAGCGCTGCAGCGACTGGAACAGTACGCGCGCGGACGGCTCCTTTGCGCCCTGTTGCCCTGCGGCAGTTTCCAGCAAATCCGGACGGCCGACATCGCCGACAAACACGAAATCACCCGTTGCAATGCCCATCGGTTCGCTCGCACCTCCGCCAAGGTCGGTCACCAGGAAACTGATGTGCTCTGGAGTATGTCCCGGTGTGTGAATCACTTTCAATTCTATGTTGCCAACCATAAACCGATCGCCATCATGCAGCAGCGTGTGCGCATAGCTGCCTTTATCGCTTTTGCTGTGCAGCCATTGGTATTTCCAGTCTTTATCGCCTTCATCCGAAAGATAAAGATGCGCGCCGGTGCGCTCGGCCATTTCGCGTGCGCCGGACAGAAAGTCGGCATGAATATGCGTTTCCGTGATAGCGGTAATCTTCATGCCCTCTTTCGCAGCGGCTTCGATATACCGGTCGACGTCGCGCTCCGGATCGATCACGAGCGCCTCGCCGGTGCGCTGGCAGCCGATCAGATAAGCCGCTTGAGCAAGATTGTCATCATAGAGCATGCGAAACAGCATCCGGATACCTCCAAGTTTGTTCCCGACCTCTTGTACCTATTTTTTAATCCACGCAAACGCCAACAGAAGCAGCGCCTTTAAATTCTAAAAAAGGAATATAAACAGCTTCATCAAAAAAGCAATGTTTTTTTAAAATCAGAAAATCTTTGTAATTATAAGCACAAATCCACATTTCCAAACTTTCAATCAAAAACACTTTCTCTATCTCAAAAACATCTTGCTATTTTCCACAAAAGGAATATATTAAACACCAGCTATCAATCAAGGAGATATCAATGGCGTCCCAACTGCTGCCTGAAGCTTTTTTAGAAAAAGTCGCCCAAAGATTCAAAGCCCTGGGAGATCCACTTCGACTAAAGCTGCTCAACAATCTCGGAGAACATGGCGAGATGTGTGTAATGGAATTGGTTGAAGCAACAGGTCAGCAACAGGCAAATATCAGCAAGCATCTTGCGGTTATGACCCGCGAGGGTTTGTTGCGGCGCCGTAAATCCGGCTTAAAGGTTTATTATTCAATAGACGACCCCAGTATTCATGGACTCTGTTTGTTGGTTTGTGGCCGCCTGCGCGAAGAAGGTATGAATGTGTAATTGATTGTTGGGCCTTCCAAGCATGCGGGCGGCGTGGGGTTTGTCGCCTACCGTTTTATCCTCACCGAACATGCACTTTCGTAAAAATTATTTTTCCACTCCCGTTCTATCCAACTTGCGTTTTTCAAAATCATTCAAAATCTTGATTTCCTCTTTTTGCACAACTATCGCTGATCATTTGCATGGAGGAAGCACATTTGGAAATCAAAGCAGATAAATATCTCGATTGCATTGGCCTCAATTGTCCAATGCCGGTCGTCAAAACCAAAAAGGCGATCAAGGACATGGAAGTAGGCGCTGTTCTGGAAATGGTCGCCACCGATCCCGGCGCCATCCCGGACATGCAAGCCTGGGCCAATCAGACGCAGCATGAGCTGTTGTCAGCGGAAAAATTCGACGGCGACAAATTTCGTTTTCTCATAAAAAAAACACACTAATCACACATGACTTTCCTGCTTTTTTAGCCGGTCATCCAACTCAGGTACCCGATGAATCAGAACAATGCTTCCCACCCTCGTCGTCTCGCTCTCATCGCCAGCAGAGGCACGCTGGATTGGGCCTACCCGCCATTTATTCTTGCCAGCGCTGCTGCTGCGATGGATTGGCAGGTCGCGGTTTTTTTTACCTTCTACGGCTTGCCGCTTCTCAAAAAAGATCTGAGCGCCGCTGTCACGCCAGCCGGCAATCCGGCCATGCCGATGCGGTTGCCATTTGGACCGGAAGGTCTGCAAAAAATCGACTGGAGCGCCAACCTGCCGAATCTCATTCTCAATAATGTACCCGGGATCGATAGCATGGCGACCAGCCTGATGAAAAAAAAGTTTAAGCAAAAAGGTGTCGCCAGCCTCGATGAATTGCGCGAAGCCTGCGTCGATCTCGAAGTGCGTATGATTGGCTGCCAAATGACCATGGATGTGTTTGGATTTAGCAAGGACGAATTTATTGATGAATGTGAAATTGGCGGTGCTGCCACATTTCTCGAATTCGCCGCAGATGCTGATGTCAGTCTGTTTGTCTAGGCGGACTTCGATGTCTCGCGCTTCGCTAAAGTCTCAGCATCGCACAACATCCCGCAAAGCGGCAAAATATAATCCGGGAAACCACATCTGTTACATTTTTTGTGACAAAACACTGCTGTACTGAATAAACACACCTGATCACACTTGCACAACCATTTCTTTAGATACTTGCATCAATGCAAAATACGTTTTGACAATATACATTCTGGGACTGCCCTTCAAATCCTGCGTCACTGGGCGGGTCGGTAGAAGAAAGTGAAGAGAGCACATGAATTTTGGATTTGTTATCGACAATCGCAAGTGCATTGGCTGCCACGCCTGTACGGTAGCCTGCAAAGCCGAGCATGATGTGCCGCTCGGCGTGAACCGGACCTGGGTAAAATATGTCGAAAAGGGTACATTCCCGAACACACGTCGACTGTTTTCGGTGATGCGCTGCAACCATTGCGAAGATGCACCATGCGTTACCATCTGTCCGGTATCTGCGCTCTACAAACGCCCTGACGGCATTGTCGATTTCGACAAGCGTCGCTGCATCGGCTGCAAATCCTGTATGCAGGCTTGCCCGTACGACGCCCTGTACATTGACCCGGAATCGCTGACTGCAGCGAAGTGCAACTATTGCGCGCACCGAATCGACATTGGTCTCGAGCCTGCTTGCGTGAATGTTTGCCCCGAACATGCCATTATTTCCGGCAACATGGATGATCCGCAATCCGAAATCGCGCAATTGCTGGCGCGCGAACAAGTGCATGCCCGCAAAATCGAAAAAGGCACGCTGCCAAAACTGTTTTATATCGAAGCGGATGCCGCATCGTTGGTGCCGGGTGTGGCCGGGCCCGAGAAAACGTACACACAAGCCGAGCAAACAGCCGGCGTCGGCCACTTTGCTCGCTACGCTGAAATGCGCATGGACATCGCCGATCCTGAGAAAATGGCGCAAACGCTCGCTGGCGAAAAAAAGACGCCGCAGCAATATGGCGTTACGGTACCAGCGGATACGGCCAACGGAAAAATGCTGGACAAAGCCTGGGCGGTGGTGCGTGAGCAGGCACGGCGCGTGTACGACGCACCATCAAAAGGTGTCTTATGGGGCTGGGAGGTTTCGGCTTATGTGTGGACCAAAGCCATCGCAGCCGGTGCGTTTCTGATTCCGTTTTTAGCGCTATGGCTCAACATGGCGCCTCTTACCGAAACCACGCAATGGACAGGAGTCGGCCTGGCACTGGTTTTCCTGGCGATTACCGGCTTCCTGCTGATCAAGGATTTGGATCAGCCGTCGCGATTTGTGTATGTGCTTCTGCGGCCGCAGTGGGGATCGTGGCTGGTGAAAGGCGGCTATTTCATCACCTTTTATGGGTTTTTCCTGGTGCTGTGGGGAATCGGAAAACTTTTGCAGATTGATGGCTTGACAGCGTTTGCGATGTATGGCGGACTCATTTTCAGCGTGTTGGTAGCGATCTACACCGCGTTTCTGTTCGCGCAGGCAAAGGGGCGTGACTTCTGGCAAACGCCGGTGTTACCAATACATATGCTGGTGCACGCTGCCATGGCTGGTGCGAGTTGTTTTGCAATATTGGACTTGTTAATACCCGGAGATGCGATGTGGGCAAGCTATCTCAGCCAGACTTTGCAGGTTGCAATTGTGGTCAACGTGCTGGTGATGGCGTTTGAGCTAATCATACCACACCCCACGGCCGATGCCAAACTGGCAGTGAAAATGATCACCAAGGGCCAGTTTGGCACGCTATTTCACGGCGGCGTTTTGGCGTTCGGCAACCTGCTGCCGCTACTGCTTATCTGGTTGACCGGCACTGAATATCTGGCGCTGGCAGGTGCGCTGGTTCTGATCGGGCTTTATTTTACCGAACATATCTGGCTGCGTGCGCCGCAACATGTGCCGCTGGCTTAAAACTCTATTTCGCATGCCATAAAAATATTTTTTACATAGATTTAAGCATGATTTCCTTCGAAGCATTGGAGAGCGCATTTTGCCAAAAGCCACAGTTGCTGCCATCATCACAAGGCAAAAAGATGGCCGTCAGCAAGTTTTGCTCGCGCGAAGAAACACCGAGCCTTTTAAAAATTTTCTCTCCCTCCCCGGTGGGCATATTGATCCTTACGAGCCTGCAAAAGATGCGATCATCAGGGAAGTCCTGGAAGAATTGGGATTGGATTTCGCCCCTGAATTTCAATTTTATAATGATGAAATCATCCCCGAGAGGGGCATTCATGCAGTAGTAGGCGTTTTCGTCGGGCAGGCAGTTGGCAAAATCGACCTATCTTCAGGTGAAATCTCTGAAGTGATTTGGACAGACCTAAATGAGACACCAAACCTGCCCTTGGCGTTTTTGCATGCCCAAATTTTAACACAATACGCTTTAGCCATACAATAAACCACCTTAGGCATAGGGTAATTAACATGAAGCCATATGATTCGCCACAATTACACTCTGAATTTTTAGCCGAATATCAATCGCTCCGTGAAGAGATCTTAAAAAGAATAGAAATCAGGCAACAGGTCCTGACATTTACATTAGTGGTGGCAGGTGCAATTTTATCATATGGCACTGCGAAGCCTGACGATGGTGTGATCTTGCTGCTTTATCCACTTTTAGCTTTGTTTTTAGCTATTGCTTGGATGCAAAGCGATGTGAGAGCCGGAGAAATCGGCAATTACATCAAAGAGCAAATAGAAACAAAATTAGATGGAATCAGGTGGGAAACGTACATTCGCCAAAAGAAGATCGACGAAAAAAAATCAATATTGAAAAAGGCTAATGCCATTTCTGCCTCGGGGGTTTTTGTCACAACCAGCCTGGTTGCCATGCTCATCGGTGTATCAAAAATTGACTTTGCTGCATTCGCGGTTTCAAAATATTATATCGAAATCGTTCTGGTTATAGTTGACGCTGTTGCAGTCATTTACATGTTCAAAATCATCGGGCGAAGAAGAAGCAAGCACAAAAACAGGTAGTGCACTTAGCTGCTTTCACCGCAAAATAAAGCCGTGCCGCAGCGGATCATCCGGATCAATCACAAAGCGATGCATGCCGGTGATGTGCGCGGTGCCTTCCACTTCCGGCACGATGGCTGGGTGCGGCCCATATGTGGTTGTCCTCACTACCCTGCCACGAAAATGGCTGCCAATCAGGCTCTCGATAACAATTCTCTCATCTGCCTTGAGCTCGCCGCGCGCGTGATGAATCGCCAGCCGTGCGCTCACCCCGGTACCGGTCGGACTGCGATCAACTTCGCCCTCCGCAAAAATGCAAACGTTGCGGCTATGATGCCCTGCCTGCTCTGCTTCGTCGATAAAAATCGTGCCGTAGAGAAAATTCAAATCCGCTTCAAAGGGATGGATGATTTCGCGTTGCGCCATCACCGCCCGCTTGATCGCCATGCCCTTATCGATCAGTTCACGAAAATGATCCGGTGTGCAGCGCAAACCAACATCGGCTGCCTGCACATACGCATAAAATGCCCCGCCAAAAGCCAGATCATAGCACACCGCACCCATTCCCGGTACATCGACCGACTCGCCCAGCGCCAGCACAAATGAAGGCACGTTGTGAAACGCCACGCTTTGCACCTTGCCATCGGTAATGTTTGCATATGCCCGCACCAGCCCGGCGGGTGTGTCAATGCGCAACGTAGTTTGTGGGATATTCATCGCAAACATGCCGGTTTCCAGCACCACCTTGGTAATTGCGATGATAGCATGGCCGCACATCGTGCTGTAGCCTTCGTTGTGCAAAAACAACACGCCAAAATCCGCGTCTTTTGTAACTGGTGGTGTCACCAAACAGCCGTACATATCGGCATGGCCGCGCGGCTCCCACATCAAAGCTGTGCGCAAGTGGTCGAGCTGGGATTTTGCAAACTGACGGCGCTCGAGAATGGTTTTGCCGAGCAAAGCAGAATACCCGCCCGTGATCACCCGAAGCGGCTCGCCTTCCGTGTGCGCATCGATGGTGGTGATCTGCTGCCAATGTGGCGGTGGCTGCCAATGTCCAAGCTGCGAAAATTTTTCTGCAAAATTCATCATCAGCCTTTCGTTATGAAAACACCAAAACGGTTTGTGGAACTCAACTGAACGTTGAAAGCAGGTCAGGGTGGGAAACTACGGCCAGTTTGCCGGATCGTCAGCCATGGGTTTTTCAATCGACTCCAGCGATTCTTTATAAGGCTGAATGTTGAAATTGAGGCTGTAGGCGGTTTGCAAAAGCGCATTCACCGCTTTGTATAACGTATCGTCTTCCGGCTGCTGGATCACATGCTCGATCGCCGGGGCCAGTTGTTGTTGCAGAATAGAGTAGACCTGATTTTGAATGGGCGTGAGATGCAACTTCAAATTCATGCGATTTGCCAACTCCACCAACTCGGCAAATGGCTTGACGTGCTTGTAATCGAAATGCTCTTTGAGACGGCGCAAGCGGCGAATGATCATTTTTTGGAAAATTTGCGCGGCCTTTTCCGTGTTGAGCTTGATGTCGAGCTTCTGTGCTGTGCGCGCGGCTTCGATGGCTTTCTCAAACAACGCCATGTCTGTTTCGTTGCGCAAACGGGCCACCTCACCGAGGATCACGTTGCTCAATGTCATACGAGCAGGTTGGGCGATCTCATCTGGCAAAGGCAAACCTAAATCGGAGAGCGTTATAATAATACCCTGCGATTGCTCATAAATCTCTTCCGCGCACATCGAGACTGTACGCATTTGCCGTTTGATGATTTGATCCGCGACCTTTTGGCGTTCTTCATAAAACAAATCGCGCACCGAAAACTGCTGACCTCCCCAAACGCTGCTCAGCATCGATTCGAGATCGTTGTGATCGCTGCCGAACGCTTGCAACATTTTGTTTTTTGAAGTTTCATAGTCCCAGCCGTTGCGCATGCTGCGCGTTGCACATTTGACTTTCTCGACCGTGTCGTAATGGATCAAAGCATAGCCAAATGTCTCTTCCCGCAGTGTCGCTCTCGACCGCACGCGAACCTTGCCAATCTGCAATTTCTGATCATCCGACTCGCTTTGGTGGTAGTCCTGCTGCTCAACTTCGTAAATATAAATGCTGTGCGCAACCTTATCGGACTTGATCACGCGCAGAGCCGTGCTGATCGCAAAATGACTGACGACCTGATCAAGCGGCACCACCAGCGGCTTGATAAAATGCAGGTAAATCCATTCGCCATTTTTATGCGCCGGCAAATTGCTTTTGGCCTGCTGCAAATCATTCAGAAACCGGTCTTCAAAATTGCGATCTGTGGTAAATTCAGCGATTTGGATAGCGCGGGCGGCATATTTGATAATTTGCACCGTCTCGATGCCGGAGATCTCGGAGAAAAACCAGCCACAACTGGTATACATGAGCTGCAGTTGCCGCTCGATTTCCATCACAGCCATAACCTGCCGCCGCTCATCTTCGGAGAGTTCATGCGCCGCGTGTCGTGCAAAAAACTCAGCGACCGTTGCTTCCGTACGATCGAGGATGACATGAATATAATTGTCACGGGCAGCATTAAAATCTTTCAGCAGCGGCTGGCCCAAAGCGTGGGTAAGCTTGCGCAGCTCATCGCGCAGATTATCCAGCGCAGTCCGTAGTGGTTGCCGCCAGCTTTGATCCCAGCTCAGCTCACCGCCTGTGTGGCAACCACAATCACGGTACCAGCGGCCTACACCGTGCGCACAACTCCATGCGGTACCTTCGCCATTCGGGCCGGGCTTGATTTCCACTTCAAATTGTGGGGGATGCATGTCCAGGAATGCGCCATAATTGATAGGTGTGATCTCGCGTTCCGGCGCTTCGACATTCAGCAAGTAGGCCAAAGCCATGTCGCCAAATTTTTTGTGGTGGCCATAGGTTTCGCCATCGGTCGCCAGCGACACTTGTTGCGGGCCATCGCCAGCTCCAAATCCCTGGTCAACGCGGCTGGCAAAATGCCTGGCATCATCGAGAAGATTTTCGAAGCTGATCGCACGCGACAGTTCGCCGTGATAAAAGAAGATATCGATAAAGCGATCAGGGATCATGTTGCCATGCTCATCCTTTGCAAAACAGCGATAAGCGCGGCGGGTATCGATGCTTCCATCTTCGACGCCGGTCCAATTGTCTTCGTTGCTGCCGAGCGGACGGAAGCGCAGGGCTTGATACGGCGACAGGATGATGTATTTGAACGGGTATTCGGTTAAAATATTGAGCGTAGTTTGGTTGATTGCCGTTTCAGGCAGCCAAATCGATTCCGGCTCACGCTGGAACCGGCGCTTGAAATCGGCAATGCCCCAGCGAATCTGCACATGCTGATCTTCGACCGGTGCGAGCGGCAGAATGGCATGATTGTATGCTTGCGCGATGGCCGGCCCATGTCCGTCACAGTTTTCGCAGCCTTCACGGTCTGCTTGCAGGATGCGCTCATAAATATCGGGCGCATGCAGCTCCATCCAACTCAACAGGGTTGGCCCAAAATTGAAGCTAATCTTACTGTAATTATTGACGATGCCGTTGATACGATGTCCGCTGTCCAGTATGCGGGAGAAGCCATTAGGGTAATAGCATTCGGCATTGATTTTTTCGTTCCAGTCATGCTCGGGGTAGGCACTCGGTTGACGGTCGATGGTCTCTGTCCAGGGATTTTCGCGGGGCGGCTGATAGAAATGTCCATGAATCGTGAGATATTTTTTCATGGGCTGACGATACAAACTTTTTGGCATATCCGCAAGGGCTTTGTCGGTGGAGTTGCATGGCGGCTTTGGCAATTCCCAGCTCACTCTATCCAGCTGCACCGAGGGCAGGGGCGATTCGCGCGAATCGTCCCTGCAAACTTACCCTGCTATCGCTATTTTGCCGGATCGCGCAAAATCGGATAATCCTGTGCCTCGCGCCAGCCAGGTTCGAGCAAGTCCCAGGCGGCTACGCCGTCGTCCGATTGCGGCTCGAGCAGATAAAAAACAAGTCTGGCCAATGGCTGATCGAGCGGGACTTTGACCGTGCCGGCAGGCAATTCGATATTTGTTTTTTCATAGCTGCCGGAGACGGTAGCTTGCTCGTGCCCCTGAAATGGCCTTCTGCCCACCTGCACGGAATCGATGCGAAACTGCTCGAGAGCTAGAATCTGGGCGGCATCGAGCTTTTCATGCCGGATGCCATGTGCTTCGACCAATGCCAGCACAGCATTCTGCGTGGGCGGAATGAAATAGGCTTCCGGAACAATGCCCGTCAGTGTGGGCGAAAAGGTGCCATATTCATACATCTTTTCCACCCGACTGACGTCTTGGCGGCGCAAGATGACCTCACCGCTGTACGGATTCTTTTCTTCGACCACTTCACCCATCAGGATATCGACCGGCTGCCCGGATTTGGCCATTTGCGCACGCAAAGCCAGTGTCGTACCAATCAGATTTTGCCGGTCGGCTTCTGCTGCGATTGCGCGAATTTCAGATGCGTGACCATGTGCAAACGCCAGCACGTCCTGCACAAAATAGAGCGTCGCCTTGACGCGATCTTCAAAGGTGGCATAGGAGTACGCCTCGCTCAAAATGCCGAATCGATTGCGCAGGCCGGCATAATTGTTATTGAACCGCGGGCGATGATCGAAGGTGTACCAGCCGCGCTCGGCGTTCATGCCGCGCCAGGGTAGATTGCCATAATAGTAATAATTCCAGCCATATTTTTGTTTGATGTCTCGCGTTATTGCGGGCAGCCATTTCTCACGTAAAAACGCATCAATTTTTTCGGGAGTATTCGGATTGAGCGGCGACGCGTAGGTGAGGTGGTAGGCATGGTAGCTGCCGTTGGTGGTATGCAAATCCATGATCACCTGCGGATCGTAAGCATTGAACAACCCGACCAGTGCGTGCGCTTCCGGCGAATCCAGCTTCATGTGATCGCGATTGAGATCGTAGTTTTGTGCGTTGGGACGTTGCCCCATACCTTTTAGCGGGCCGTGCTGACGCGGCCGATTTTTCAGATCGACACGTTCGTTGCCATCTGCATTGTAAATCGGTGCGATCAGCAAAACCAGCGAGTCCGTGAGGGCACGGTGCTGGCCAAGGGCGTACTCGCGCAAAAACATTTGCAGGGCTTCCTTGCCACACACTTCACCCGCATGGATGTTGCCCTGCACATAGGCCCGGACTTTGTTTTCGGCCAAAACAGCCTCGGGCGTGGCGTCTTTTGCGCCGAGCACGATCAGCGGCAAATCGCGCCCTTCGACCGTTTTACCAAAACTAGTAAGATGGACCACGTCGCTGGCTATGGCCAGCACATTGACAAAATCCATCACGTCCTGATAGCTCGAGGTTTCCTCATAGCCGGATTTTTCAGCACGTGTTTTCAAATTTTGCAGGTCGCCAGTTTGGCCATAGACGGAAAAACCGATCGCACAAAACAGTGCTGTCAGCCATGAAGTTGCCTTAAAATATCGCATCGATGCTCCTTTGCCAATATTCTATCTGATAAAATATTTTCCGGTAGAATAACAAGCTCCAAATTGTGACTATTCAGTTTCTTTGTCATCCCGCCGGGGATCTATGCAGATTTTGTAGCAAAACGAACGCAGGAAAGGCCAGTTTGAGTTCAACATAGACACTTCCAGTGTGACAACTGAATAGTCACTCCAAATTACTCAAAATATCAAACGAGTCAATGCAATTCAGATGAAATAAAAAAGCCCCGAGCTTGCAAGCATGTGGGGCTTTTTAAATTTGGAGCAGGCTGGCTTGGGATTGCCAGCAGGTCGGCGTTAGTTCAAAAACGTCTGGCTGCGCTGGCGAAACAGCACATGGATGTGGCTGTCGGTTGGCTTGGGATTGTAAATCTGCACCAGTTCCCAGCCTGCCTGATAGCCCTCAATCTGATTTTTGAGGCGGGAGACACGCGCCTCGGTATCGCTGCTGACTTCCGGAGCATTGCCCGCCCAAGCGAATGATTCCAGCCGATAATTGTATTTTTTGCGATTACCGTTAATGTTGACGACAACTTCTGCCACTTGCTGCGCTTCAATGCGGGGAATAGGAATGCAGACATCGTTCATGTTTTCACCTCTGAATGTTTGATTGATGTTCAGGGCAACCCGAAATTAACCTCGGGCGCACAGTTTTTAAAATGGCAGGCTCATCAGTGTCGCAAAAATATTGCATGAAATCAAGCAAAAATCGGCTTGGCATCGTGCACTGACGCTTGGGATAGACGGCAATCGGCGGCAAGTGTTGCCTTTAAATTTCTGCTGCATCGCGTCATCATCCAAAAATCTGTGTGTTTTTTTTACATGAAGCATGTATAAATTTGCCCACAAACCCACAACCCAGTTGGAAAAATCCACTTTAAAATGCGCGGCTCCAGCCTGAGGTGGCTAAAATGATCATGCTGGCATGCAGCTTGCCTAATGGGACTCGAATATGTAACTTGCATCTCAGGAGGTAACCCGTGCAATATTCGAAACGACTCTTTTTTACGATCATCGGCCTGGCTTGGGCAGTTTCAGTGGCTGCGCAGCCGGTGGTGAAACAGAGCCTGGTCTTAACTAATGATCAGGTCGAAGATCAGGACGACATCTGCTTATGGATACACCCAAATGATCCAACGCAAAGCACCATCATCGCATCCGATAAAGTCGCCGGCAAAATTTTTGTTTATGATCTGCAAGGGCAGACATTGCAAACCCTTTCGGATAACTACAAGCCCGGCAACATCGATGTGCGCTATGGCTTTCCCATTGGCGGAGAGCTGATCGATATTGTGGCTTTCAATAATCGCGACGGCAATACCCTTGTCGTTTACAAAGTTGACCGCAACACCCGGCTGCTCGAGCGCATCGATACCCGCGAAATCAAAACGACCAACAACTATGGACTTTGCCTCTATTTGAGCCCTAAAACCGGTCTTTATAACGCCTTTATTACCGCAAAAAATGGTCACATTCAGCAATTCGAACTTTTCGAAAACAACGGCGCAGTTGACGCCAAATTAGTGCGGGAGTTTAACCTGAGCTCACAAACCGAAGGCTGTGTCTGCGATGACGAAACGGGGCAAGCCTATTTTGGTGAGGAAGATGAAGGCATTTGGAAAATCGGCGCTGAAAAAGAGGATGGAGAGTCGCCAACCATGATCGCCAAAGTTGGCGATGCCAGCGGCCTGGCGGATGATGTCGAAGGCTTGACTTTATATTATGCAGCGAACGGAACCGGCTATTTGATCGCCTCAAGCCAGGGCGAAAACAGATATACTGTTTTCGAACGCCAGCCACCACACAATCCTGTCGGCGAATTCCAGATCGACGGCGTGACGAGCACTGACGGCATTGATGTCGCGAATGTGCCGCTCGGCAGCGAGTTTCCTCAGGGCATTTTCATGTATCATAATGGTGAAAGTAGCCCTTATCCGGCCGGTGCTGCCAGTTGGAAAGATATCGCTTCGTCTATTTCTGGCGGCCTGCTGATCGACACCAATTACTGGAATCCCCGTTTCAGCAAAAGCACAGCAGTCGAAACACCAGATGAATTGGCGCCACAAGATTTCTCACTTAACCAAAATTATCCGAATCCGTTCAATCCGGAAACCACCATTACATTCGAGCTTAACAGGCCAGCCAATGTGAAGCTCAGTATCGTCAATTTGACCGGTGCGACCATCCGCACCCTCATCGATGGCCAGCTGAATGCCGGACAGCACCGTGCCAATTGGGACGGGCTTTCGGACGCCGGCAAGCAGGCTGCGGCCGGTACCTATTTATATCGCATCGAGAGCGACAACCGTATTGCAACACGTAAGCTGACCTTGCTCAAGTAACGCTGCGTATCCTACAAAAAAGCCGGCGCTCGGGAAGCATCACGAAACCGAGTTTGCCGGCTTTTTTTGTGCGGGGCCTCAGATTTGTGCGCAGGGCACCTTGGGCGAACTCAATATTCCCACTGCAGCGCCAGCGAAAAGTTACGCACTTCACCGAGGTTGCGTTCAATTTGTGTAAAGTGGTACTGCAAAGCGTTACGCACGATGAATTGCAGCAGGGCATTTTTATATTGATACGACGCCCGAACATCGAGCTGACGCTTGGCGATACGCTTGTCATCTTTGAAAAGCTGCAATTGCTCTCGCTCCAACTTGGACGTGTAAGCAAAATCTGCCGCGAGCGAAAAACTGCCCATTTGCAGCGTTGGCGATGCATAGGCAATCAAGCGCGGCCTGTAGCTTAAATAATCGCCACTTTCAAATGGCAACTGAATGCCTTCATGCACTCCCGTTTCCTGAATCACTGGATCGGTAAGCGTGGCGGAAAGATCGAGGCTGAATATATTGCCGAACAGATTCAAGTTCGCAGCGGCCTCGATACCACGAATCTCTGCCTGTTCAATATTGATGAGCGTTGCGTAAAAACGTGTGAGATCGGCTACATACACGGGCTCGATCAAGTTGCGATAGGTGTTCGTAAAAGCGGTGATTTCCAGTCGGGCATGGTTGCCGATGCGCTGTCGTATCCCGATTTCAAACGAACGTGATTTTTCCGTTTCGAGGTTGGCATTGCCGATAAACTCCAGCGGAATGGTAAAGCGGGTAAAGCGCTCCGCGATGGTCGGAATGCGAATGCCGCTGCCATACCCGCCATGCAATACGGTGCCATCAAAAAGCTCGTAGCTCATACCGACCTGCGGGCTAATGTAATCTTCTTTTTTGCCTTCCGGTAATGGATTGACAATCGGCGGCAGTTTGATGAACTGGTCCTGCAATTTGGCAGAAGGCAAAAGATAGTGGAAATCGTAACGTGCGCCAGCAGTAAATCGTAAGCGCGATACAGGTTCCCATGATTGATGAATGTATGGCGATAGTGTGTAGCTAAAATGGCGTCCGAAATGGCGCTGTTCAGCCAGGTCATATTTATATTCTACGCCGGTAATCAGATGCAAGGTTTTATGCAGCTTTGTGCCCAACTCGATGTTGGCACCCGGGCCTTCAGCAGGCTTGAAATCGCCATCTACCTTGTACTGGTTGCCGGATATCTGGCGGATGTAGGAGGCACGCGCTTTCAACTCAAATCGTTCGCCGAACAACTGCTGATATTTGAGATAAAAGGACAGCGCGTCCTGTGATACGCGAAAATCTTCAAACTCCGGATCGACCAAATAAGGCTGATCCAATCTCGACCAGACAAATTCGCCGCGCCGGTCGCGAACAAACGAGCTGAACAGCGCCAACTGCGCCGTGCTGCTCGGCGTCCAAATCAGCTTGCCGCTGGCGTTGACACGCTGGAAATGCCGATTCATGCGATCGCCGGTCGACTCGTGTTTGGCGAGCGACATTTTCACACCAACGGTGCCGATCTGGCGCGAGTAGCTCAAGTCGGTGCGATTGAAATGCAACGTGCGATCGGTCCAATCCCAATCGCTGTAGTATGGCTGATCGTAAATGCCGGCAGTGGTGCGGATAGTAAACCTGCCCTGCGATGCTGGCGCTTTGGTGATGATATTCATCACACCACCCAGTGCGAACGATCCGTAAATGGCCGATGCCGGACCTTTCAGCACTTCAACGCGCTCGATTTCGGCAACCGGCACCAAATCCCAGTTCATGTTGCCAAAATCACTCATTAAAATCGGCACGCCATCCAGCAACATCAGCACCCGGCTGCCGAGACCGCGAGTGTACCCTGTGCTGTTGCGCACATTGACATTCTCTGCCATCAAATTGACGCCGGGTACGCTTTCCAGCGCATTATCGAGACGCAGTGCATTACGCCGCATCGCTGTTTCGCTGGTCAGCACGCTGACGCTTGTGGTGGTTTTCTCGAGTTCTTCCTCCTGCTTGCTGGCGATCACAACCACTTCGCCCATTTGCACCGCGCCCGCCTGCAGAGCAAAGGACACCCAGGCCGTTGAATCAGCGCCAACGCGAACCGTCCGCTGCACTGGATCGTAACCGATGAACGACACGCGGATGGTGTAATTTCCGGCCGCCAAACGGGCGATGCGAAACGTGCCATCATTGTCGGTGCTGCTGCCTCGATACGTGCCCGCGACCATCACGTTTGCGCCGGGCAAGCCTTCGTTGGTCTGTGCGTCATAGACCCGGCCTGAAATGATCCCTGTCTGTGCCCATGCATTCTGCTGCAGCAGCAATACAAACAATAGGACATTATATTTCAAAATTGCTTTTTTCATGCTGTTTCTTCCTGAATTGATATGGCTTCCCTAAAATAGCTTGCGTCCAATTTAGCCGCCACATTTGCCATCGCCGTCAACGCGGTAATGAGCCCCGCCCGGCAAGCTCGATAAATCGACCGTAATGTCGACGCCGGTGACTGTGCCGCCGTCCGGGACCACGACGGTCTTCGGTGCAGTTGAATCGTTCGGGCAGCTATGAAAGCCAATTGCGCGAATGTCGAAAATGCCACTGGATTTGCCCTTCCAAAAAACGGCGATAAACTTGAAGGTGCCGGCCGGTATGCGCGTGCGGTAATGAAAAGGCTCTTCCCGAAACTTCGGAATTGCAAAATCAAGTGCCTGTAAAGTTAGAAATTCGAGTTGGTTGTTTGGATCGGGAACAATCGGGAAGACCGCCAGCGCCAAAATCTCGGAGTCGGGGGGCCACTCGCCCTTGAAGTGGATATCGCCTTCCAAAAAGGCATTGCGGCGCGCAAGTTGCCAATCGCCGAAAATGCTGACATCGTCGACAATCGGTGTTTGCTCGTCAACCACGACTTCCTTCGGTGCAAGCACTGCCAGGTCGGTGTAAATACCGATTATATTGGTGATTTCCCACGATTTACCGCCCTCTCGCCACAGGACGCCTATCGCCGGATAGGTGCCGGGTGGGGCGGAAATTTCGAATGCCACAGTATCCGGGCCAACACGATTGGGATCGCGGTTGAATTGAAGTTGATTGCTGTAAAGCAGGTCTGTCGTCAGGTTTTGTGGCGGGAAATTCTTGGTTGCAGCAACCCGTACTTCAGCGACATTGCTGCCGGGAGGAGGGCCATCAAAAACTACAATCCCCCTGATTTTTGTCTGAATCGGCGCCAGTCCATGCTCGATGTCGCAGGCAAAAGTGCCCAAAAGGGCAGCAGCGACAAGCAGAGCAAGCCGGCATCGCCGTGCTAAATTGTTCATTCCGTATTGCATCCTACGTTAAAATCCTCTGTCTCGCATCGCTCCAGGCTGAGCTGGGTGTGAATCTTGTTGCAACCTGCAACTTAGCTAAAATTTGAAACAGAATCAAGTGACACACAAAGCTGTTGTCTTGGATTTTTGCTCTGAAAACAGGAACACATTTGCATGCCAATTTCCCATCTTGCAGACTAAAAACCTGCAAATTGGGGACAAAATCTGTAGCAGATGCAATTTTGGTCGCGATTTTCTTGAAACCCAATGAACATTTATTTAAATGTGTGTTGTCCAAACAGTGCGCGCACCCAATTGACAGGGAGAATTTTGATGAAAAAAGTCGGCTATATTCTCATTACAGTCGGATTTTTAGCAGGAGCACTGATCAGTGTGCTTGAAGTAAGAAATGTTCAGTGGGGCTATTTTATTGCTGCTTTCGTTTTTGGCGCAAGTGGCATCGCCATTGTTCGCATTATCGACAAGCGGCATCATCGGTCCGAAGGCAAGCTCTCTGCAAACCTGCAAACCCTTCGCACCAGCCTTGCGCAAATCGTCGAGAAAATGGCCGAATTGAATAACCAAAAATCATCGATTCATGTTTATGACATGCACAAACGCATCGATGCATCTCTTCCGCAGGCAATCACTGCTTTTGCAGATGCACGCCAAACGATTGCCCATGCCTATTCGCTGCAGGATTATGCCGACGTGATGAGCTTTTTTGCTGCAGGCGAGCGCTATCTTAATCGGGCCTGGTCTTGCTCGACCGATGGCTATGTCGACGAGATGAGTACCTATCTCGAAAAAGCGCAGGAGCAATTCATCGAGGCAAACGACAAGCTTTCAAGCCTGGCGGCTTAATCGCGGAACAAGCCGAAGTGCCCATGTAGGGACATTAGAAAAACAGATAGATAGCTTTAACCTTTTGAACAACTGCTTTAAATTGCAGAAAAACAAGCCTCATCATCAGCCTGCACCGAAAAAAGATTATTCTACACTGCTCCAACCGTTTGTCAGCAAGCTAAAAAAATCATATAAAACAGCAGCTTAACCCACATTATATCATTAAAAGGCGGACAACCTACCGCTAAAAACAGTCAATATAGCAACTAAAATTCCGCATTACAGCAAATATGGATTTTTTTCTAAAAAAAGCTTGACTGGATAAAAATTTTTTATATTTTTGTTGCTGCGGATGAAATCCACACCTTATGTTGTAGGGTGTCCCCCCAGCCCTATGACGCCGATTTCATCCGCTTTTTTTTGCTCATTTTTGAGTTATAGACATAAAAAAAGGCAATCTACTAAAGATTGCCTTTTCTATTTTAACGCTTTAAAAAAATCTACCGAAACATCGCCTTGATGCTGCCCCAGGTTTGCCGGGCACTGGATATGGTTGGAGTCACATTTTCAGCCTTTGAGTATTCGAAAGAGCCATTATTCCTGGTGACTTTCAGACGATAATAATAGGTTCGCCCGTTGGCATTTTGCTGCTTAAATACTGACTGATCGATATATTCATAGCGATTGGTAGTTCCAACCGATTGTTTAAAATCCACAAAGGCGACCTTGCTGAAATCGCGTTCATTCAAACCGCGCTGGACTTCATAGCCCTTGACATCGGCTTCGCCTTGCACTTCCCATCGCACTGTAACCTGATTGTATCCCGGTTCAAGCGAAAACTTGGTAATTTGAACACCGGAAAAGACAATTGCGACAGAAAGAAATATGGCAAAAAATGCCACAACACTCGTCAATGTCTTACAAATTTTCTTTGCCTGTCTCATAAATTTCGATCCATTTTTTTGTATTTTACAAAATTAACCAAATCACTTAAAATGTCAAGTCATTTCGACCACGACCGCAAATATTTAACATGTCGTTCATACACAGACCACAAGCAAAAAGCACAATTTTTTACACACTTAAGCAGGTTGAATACTTTCGAAGTTCTGCGCAATGAAGTGCCTGTTGCAAAATCGAATCGCTTTTGCTATTTTAGCTTTCCCTTTTGTGCGTCATTATGTTCTAAATATCGAAACTGCATAGAGTGATCACATATCAATCTGACAATGAATAGCAAAGAACATTCCAGTAACCAGACCAAACAAGCCGTCATGCAGGTTGGGAGCATTCCAATCCGCAACGACGTTATTCTGGCGCCGATGGCCGGCTTTTCCGATATGCCCTATCGTTCCATCTGCCGCGAATTGGGCTCAGGTATGAGCTATACTGAATTTGTTGCCACCGAAGCACTGATTCGCGACAATGCCAAAAGCCTTAAAATGCTGCGCTACGATCCGGCTGAACGTCCCATCACTTTCCAGATTTTCGGAAATGATCCCGCGATCATTCTCGAAGCTGCAAAACGAATCGAGCAATTGGGACCGGATATTATCGACATCAACATGGGATGCTCGGTACGCAAAGTTTCCGGTCGCGGCGCCGGTGCCGGTTTATTGCGCGAGCCGGCTAAAATTGCACGCATTTTCAACCTGCTCAGTACATCGCTGAGCATTCCGGTTACGGGCAAAATCCGCCTCGGCTGGGACGAGAAATCGCTTAACTATCTTGAAGTTTTGAAAGCTTTGCAAGAGAATGGTGCGCAATTGATTGCGGTGCACGGCCGCACCAAAGATCAGGCTTACAAAGGCTCAGCAAACTGGGACGCTATCGCGGAGGTCAAAGCCCATGCCAGCATTCCGGTGATCGGCAACGGCGATGTGACATGTGTCGCTGATATCGAGCGGATGAGAAAGCACACTGGCTGCGATGCAGTGATGATCGCACGCGCGGCCATCGGCAATCCGTGGATTTTTGCCAGAAAAGATGTGCACGAGGTGAGCTTTGATGAAAAAATCGCGATGGTGCGGCGCCATTTTGCCGCCAACCTTGAGTTTTACGGCCCGAAATTCGGCCTGATTTTGTTTCGAAAACATGTTGCGAAGTACATCCACGGCATCGCCGGGGCGCGGGAGATGCGCGCAAAGTTGCTGACTGCAGAATCGGTGGGTGATTTTGAGGCGCTGGTCGCGGAGTGTGAGCAGAACAAGCTGGCCCATGAAGGTGCAACCCCGGCAGCAGCGACATCGAAGCAAGAATGGGAGAGCTGCTCTGCTGCTGCGTGAAATGAGTCTCTGAAAGCAAATCAACAAAAAAAGCCTGGCTGAGTAACATTTAGCCAGGCTTTTTTGTTCCTTAACATCATTCGAGCTTTAATGCATTTACAACGCCCGCTCGAAGCTCAAAACGTAGCGGAATTTGAGATTATCATCACTTCCAAGCGGTTCGTTCACCCACACCGGAAAATCGATGCGCACGCGGTAAGAGGTACCGGTGATAAACGTGTACCATTTGTCCGGCAAATTTTTCTGAAAATAGAATCCGATGCCGGCATCAGCCAGCGTTTCGCTTTTGTCATTTTGCGAAATCGAACCGACATCACCAAATAACGTCATTTCCGTACTGCCCAGAAAACGCCGGATCAGCAATTGATCGAGCACCGGCAGCTTGACGTTTTTGCGCAGCTCCAGATTTGCTGACACTATCTGATCGCCCAGCAATTCGGGGCGATCGTAAAAACCGCGCAGATTGCCACCGCCCGGTTTGTGATAATGCGCTTCAGTAAAAAATGCTCCTCGCGAGCGCGACAAACGGCTGTTCAGGAACTGTTCGTGATAATCGGCACCAAATGCAGAAAAGGTGTGCTGTACCGGCAGATCATCCTTGTTGCCAACGAACGCTCCCGCGTAGCCCCGCAGGTACACACCGACCGCCTGGCCGGGCCACCACAGCTTGACGTCTGCATCGAGCCGGGTAAAATCGACATCGCTGCCAAGCGCCGAGGCACCGGCGCGTACGTTGAATTGCAAATCGCTCTGCCAACTGATGCCGCGTGGATTGACCCGATAGCCTGCGTCGATAAATCCATCGTCGCCTGCTGACCAGTTCTGCATAGCCACTGTCTTGCCATCGACATCGTATTCCGTAAAAGCATATGCCGGATCATCGAGTCGTGTGAAAGTGTAGCCGATGTTAACCCGGTGCTGTGGCCCCTGGAACAGATACTTGCCCTTGTTCCAGGTCAAACCGAACGTGCCGAAACTCCGGCCTTCCATGCGACCACCGTAAATAGTGTAATTCGATCCTTGCTGAAATCCACCTTTGGGCGAATATTTGAGCGTTCCATCGAGCTTCTTCGACTCGGCACCGAACCATGTTTGCAATGAAAAATTGTAGTTATTGCGATAGCTACCGTTAAATCGAATCCCCGAACGCAATCCATCGACATCGTTGTACCAGAAATTCGGCTTCCAGGTCACCACATAGGCATCTGGTGGATTGTAAAACATACGCGGGTATTCGGGATAAATCTCCAGCTTCATCTGGCCCTGCCCCATCAGGTTATGATCCATCACTGCGTTGTCAGGATCGAGCACGACCTGCTTCGGTTGCTGGCTGGTGCGAAAAGTCAGGGTGCCACTTTTTTCGCGGCCATCCCAGCGCTGAACTTGCTTGCTGCCATCCGGCAGAGTGATCTCAACTTCTACCGGCATGATACCACTATCTTCGCGCTTGATTTCAACATTGGTTTCATAGCTGCCATCGGACATGCGGGTTTTGCTGACATGGCCAAGCGTATAATTGACCGTCGGCGTATCGTGCAGCCATTGTTGAAAAAACCAATCCAGATCCATGCCCGAAACGTCCTCGCATACGGCTTTGAAACGCGCTTCGTTGACATGCTTGAATTTCCAGCGCGCAAAATATTCATGTACGATTTTCTGGAAGGTCTCATCGCCAACGACGTATCGTAGCATTTCGTAGAAAATCGAACCCTTGGTATAAGCATTTACCGAGTAACCCAACCCGTCCTTGAATTCTTGCGACCATTTGCTAATCGGCTCATTGTGTCCGCTGCTCATATATTGCAAGGCGAAATCGCGATTGCTCTCACGGCTGGTTACTCCCGGGCGTTTTTTCTGTAGCCAACTGGCGTTTGCCATGGCGCTCTCGCGGTCATAACCCCATGCGCCATAGCGATCTTCCATATACCAGCGGGTCTGAAAGCTGGTAAAGCCTTCGTCCAGCCACGCCTCTTTGGTTTCGTTGTTGCCGAGAATGCCATAAAAATAGATATGACCGACCTCGTGCAAAATCAGACCTTCGCTCTCTGAAGCGTTCATCACCAGCATCGGGTATTCCATGCCGCCGCCCAGCAAGCCATGAGTGATCGACAATTGCGGATAGGGATAGCGGCCAAATTTGTCGGACAGCCAGGCCAACGCACGGTTGCCGCGCTCGGTCACTTTCTTGGTCCAGCGTGATTTCACATACGAACGATACAGTACATGAATCGGAATGCCGTCCCATTCGCCCTTCTCGTACAGAAACTCCGGTGAAGTAATCCAGGCAAAATCGTGCACGTTTTCGGCATGAAAACTCACGGTTCGCCTCGGAGTATTCTCCGTCGCTTGCTTGATTTTTTCTTTCATTTCTTTGGCAGCTTGTTGCCAGTCCGCATCCGAAAGTGAGGTATCAACCTGCACCAGCGACCAGCCCGGATCACCATCGGTCACCACGCCAGTCGAGGCGACGATGTACTCGAACGGCACATCCATGGTCACATCAAAGGTGCCGAATTCGCCATAGAATTCGCCCTGAAGGTGAAACGGCACATTGTTCCAGCCATTTTCGTCGTAGACGCAGACTTTCGGGTACCATTGCGCAAAATCATATTGCGTGCCGCGATAGCCGGCGCGGCCATTGTGCTTGCGCACTTTCGAGGCAAATTCCAGCTCGATGCGGACTTTGCCGCCCGGCGGCAACGGATTCGGTAACGTTGCTTTTAAAATGGTGTCATCAATCTCGAAGGCGCTCATCGCTGCGCCAGTTTCTGCCTCGCCATCTGCTGGCAGAATGCGAAACTGGGTGATGTCGATCCAGCCGACAGCGCTGGTATCGGTGTTCAGCGCTACATAAAATGCCTTGGCTTCCTTCGCGCGCAAACTTTGCGGACTGCGAAAGCCGTTCGGGTAGAGATGCATATAAAACATGGTGAGGGTATCAGGGGAGTTGTTTTGGTAGAGAATCGACGATGTGCCGGTGAGCATGTGCGTCTCCGGCTCCAAACGTACATTCATTTTGTAGTGCACAAATTGTTGCCAGTAATCTTCTTCAGCAGTTGCCGAACTGCTGAGCAAAACCAACATGAGCAACACAAACCACTTCTTCATAACCTTTCTCCTCGTTTGATTCATGCCGGACCGAAATAAATTTAGCTAATGTTGTTAAGACAACGTCAACTGCCGAAACGTTATAAAAAAAATACAAAATGGTCAAATTTCTTCTGCCGACTCCATATAAAACATCCCTGTTGCGCTTCTTGCAACGAATTTGTATTTTTTGATCTTTATCGTCTGGAATTTGGTGAATGCCCAACAGAAACATATCGAAATGAACTTGCATTAAGCATAGGCAGGGACAAGCCCTGAATGATGCAGGCCAAACCCGTTTTTAATTTTCTTTCGGCCTCAGGACTTTGGCTTGATTTCGATCTTTTGCAGGCCAGCCCAAAGATAGAATCCACGCTACTTCAACGAATCTTAAAATTGATCGACCGATTCATCATAGAACCATGAAAGCGATCCCATGAACCAAAATAAAAAATCCAAAAAAGTCTCGCTGTCGAGCATCCGCCATGCTTTCAAAACCATCGTCTGGCCGCGCCGCAAATTGCTCGGCCTCGGCCTGGTGCTGATTTTCATCAACCGCGCTGCCGGACTGGTCTTGCCCGGCGCCAGCAAATACCTGATCGATGATGTCATCAAAAATGCCGATATGCAGATGCTGAAATGGCTGCTGATCATCGTCGGGGTGGCATTGCTGGTGCAATCGACCACCTCGTTTTCGCTCACACGTCTGCTGAGCGTGGAAGCACAGCACCTGATCTCGCAACTGCGCTCGCAAATGCAAAAGCACATCATACATCTGCCAATCGGCTATTTCGACAACACCAAAGCCGGTGTGCTGGTATCGCGTATCATGACCGACGTCGAGGGCGTGCGCAACCTGGTCGGCACCGGGTTGGTGCAACTGATCGGCGGCATCCTGACCGCCATCGCGTCGTTTTTCCTGCTTATCCGCATCAGCCCGCTGATGACCCTGTACACGCTGGTGCCATTGATCATTTTCGGGCTGATCAGCCTGAAAGCGTTCGGCTACATCCGGCCGATTTTCCGCAAGCGCGGCGAAATCAACGCCGACGTCACCGGCAGGCTCACCGAGTCACTGAGTGGCATTCGCGTCATCAAAGGCTTCAACGCCGAAACCCACGAAATCAGCGTGTTCGCAGGCGGCGTCGACCGCATTTTTCAAAATGTCAAAAAATCGCTGACGACAACCAGCCTGGTCACCAGCCTCGCCACCCTGTTGATGGGCGCGGCCAGTTTGATGATTATGGGCCTGGGCGGCTCGATGATCATCGACGGCAAAATGACCATCGGTGATTTTTTTGCCTTCACGCTCTATTTGGGCTTCCTGGTCGCGCCGATTTTGCAGATGAGCAATATCGGCAGCCAAATCACCGAGGCGTTTGCCGGATTGGATCGCATGGACGAGATTTTGAGCATGGCGCAGGAGGACGACAATCCCGAACGCACAATCAGCATCGAAAAGCTCAAAGGCGATGTGTCGTTTCAGAATGTGACTTTTTCGTACGACGGCAAGGAAAACGTGCTCAAGCAGATCAGCTTTGAGGCACCGGCGGGCACCGTGACTGCGCTGGTGGGCAGTTCGGGTTCCGGCAAAACCACCATTGCCGGGCTGGCGGCCTCCTTCATGGCGCCGAATGCTGGAAAAGTGCTGGTCGATGGTCAGGATTTGTCGAAGCTGCGTTTGGAGAGCTACCGCAGTCAGCTTGGCGTGGTTCTGCAGGATGATTTTCTGTTTGAGGGCACGATTCGGGAGAACATTCAGTTTGGCAATTTGCAGGCCAGCGAAGCGCAGTTGTTGCAGGCCGTAGAAGCCGCGCATGTGAAGGAGTTTGCCGACCGTTTCGAAGACGGGCTGGACACGCTGATCGGCGAGCGCGGGGTGAAATTATCGGGCGGGCAGCGCCAGCGGGTGGCGATTGCGCGCGCCTTGCTGGCCGACCCGAAAGTGCTGATTCTGGACGAAGCGACCTCCAATCTCGACACCGAGAGCGAGCTGTTCATTCAGCAGAGTCTCGACCAGTTGCTGAAGGGTCGCACGACGTTTGTGATCGCGCACCGGCTCAGCACCATCCGCCGTGCCGACCAGATTTTGGTGATTGAAAACGGTGAAATTGTGGAACGTGGCACCCACGACGAGCTGATCCAAAAACAGGGCCGCTACCATCAGCTTTATACCTACCAGGCGAGGATTTAGAGGGAGACAGCGTGCTAACTGGACCGAATCCATTCAGCAAGTTTATCTTTGATTTGCTTGATTCGTTGGTGGGAAATCTGACCAATCGTTCCGACGAGAATATCTCCCGAGACAACGGCTAATCTCGTAATTCGAAAAACACTTGTGACTTTCAGCCCGGAGTCAGCAAAGTCTGAAGCCTTTTCATCCATGATTTCATCGAGTTCTTTTATGGCTTGCTGCGTTTTGGATGAAATCATACAGATCAGCCAATCGTCGTATTGATTTGGGATTTGAGCAAGGAGGAGAACCGGGCGTAGTTTTGAGGAAACCAGGTCGGTTTGCGGAAATTTCACCAGTGCGATTTGTCCTGGTTGTTTCACCCCCATTTCTCCTTCAGGTCAGCTTCATCATAAACAGGATATGCTTCATCATCCATGTCGCGCATTGCCGAGGCAAGTGACATTGATGACCACTCGGAATCTTCATCTCGATCGAGTTTGTGCCTGCTTTTAACAATCAAAAACTCGATAAAGTCGAGCACTTCACGCTGAAATGACTGGGGGAGTTGGTTGACTTGCTGGCTGATTCTATCAACGGTCGTCATCATACATTCCCTTATTTCCGTTCAAACAATTGATCGAAGATAAAAAGGCCGCTGTCAATTTCAAAACGATTTCTTGAATTGCAAGGTGGATTCTACCTGAAAATGTACTGAAGTTCAGCAGAGTCTCGGCCAGTTGCTGCAGGACCGCACCACCTTTGTGATTGCGCACCGGCTCAGCACCATCCGCCGTGCCGACCAGATTTTGGTGATTGAAAACGGTGAAATTGTGGAACGTGGCACCCACGACGAGCTGATCCAAAAACAGGGCCGCTACCATCAGCTTTATACCTACCAGGCGAGGATTTAGGGGAACTGTTATTTGGGGCTTGGTAATGTGGTGTGGACAACCTAACCGTTATGCGCCAGCATAGCCCGCCAACAACTCTTTCTCTCGATTGTTCCGAGAGATGTGGAGAATGACTGTATTTTGTAGTTTGACGGCAGGATGAAAAGCATTGTGTTTTGAAAACCAGAACGTTTCACTCAATGAATCCTTTTCATGCCATGTCGTCATTACGAATTTGTCTTCTGGAATATCACCGAAGTTGAATTCTTCTAGGTTAGCAGAATCCACTGAGTCGTCCCACGAACTACAGTCTTTTCCCCACGCCATCATATAGAGGCAACCTGACCGCACGAGCCATTCGCTAACCTTGGCCTGCCATTCAGAGGTTGGTTTGTCGTCGACAATAACCACTGTCCGGAATGGCTTCATTGACGAAATATCCGGCAGGTTTGACTCGGGTTCAAGTTGCAAATACTTCATGACCATTTTGGCGCCTAACGACTGCGTAACCAGCCGAGCGGATTTCCTAGACAGCTATCAGCAACACCACGATTTTTCGCGACTATTACCAACCCTAGCAAAACCGCCGTCGCTAGCGAGGTCTGTTGACGCGAAGTTAGGTATCTGCTCATGTGAAATACCCTACTAATACACTGCTAATGATAAGAACAAGGCCGATAAGCCTTAACAGACTTGTTGGTTTCAATTTGTTTATCAACTTTGTGAAGTAGTAAAATGGGATTGAAAAGACAAAAGGAATCGTTCTAAAAAATATTTTCAAAATGAAAATGAATGGAAACCCAAGTATCCAAATCAAACACAAAAAATATTTACGTAACTTCGGAAGGCCATCATAGCCAATTCTTAGAGAGAATAGTATTATGAAATAGAAATAGAGGTATCTGACTATTGAATCCTGCCAGATAAACTGAATTATGTTCTCTTGGCCTTTAGCATAGTTAAAAGCAAGGAATATACACAAGACCGCTACAGGGATGTTCTTTCTCGCGATATACCTTACCCCTATCAATAAGAATAGAAAAGAAAATACTTCATCTGAAGGGAGGTTGATTAACGATAGAAAAGCCAAAATCCCTCCGATGAATACGAAAGGGAAAACAACCCAATCTGCAAAATCTATAGGTCGGCGGTTATAAATTAAAAATGCGTTTTTGATAGAATCTTTATACCCTCTCAGATATAATTGAATAAAGTTCCAAAAGGTTTTGTCCCATTCCGCTAGTTTTTTGGTTTCCAAAAATATATCTAATCCCGCCAACAGAGCACCTGAAATACCGAGCACAATCGTCAAGATATTTAGATTGAAAATTCTCGGAGTAAAGAGGTTAATTCCTTTACTAAGAAAGGCAAAAAACAAAAAAGTGAGAATCATAACCGGGAATGCAGCCAATACAAAAAAGACTTCTACCTTGGTATCAATTTTGTCTTTTAACGGATAATTTAGGATTTTTGCATCCAAAAAGTAATCGGCAATCAACCGATTCTTTGCGATCTTCAAAGTTCTGTGGTTATCGATCGGTAACTTGGATAGCAGTTGATAGTAAAACTTACGCTCTTCAGTATTAAATGCAAGAAAATAGGGCTGCGACTCCACGAATGTGATCAAGTCTTTTTTATAATTTTCATCCATTTACTAAATGGTATCGTTACTTGTGTGGATTCTTAATACAAATTCATACCTAACTATTCATTTATACAAGTCGTATAAGAACGCTTGTTTTGGGGCTTGTTGTCGTGTAAGACACAAAACAGTTTTGGGATTAACTACAACAGCATTCAAAGAGCTTATCCACAAAAACGAAAACTGATTTTTGACTATTCTCTGAGTCGGATAATACGCAAAGACCGTTATTGCACGACATTCGACGCAAAGTACAACATGTCTGATTTTTCAAATCAGTTTTTAAAAAATTTGGAAAGTGCTACTCTATTCCCCATCAGGATTGTCATTTATCGATAAATCGATCAGGCGCTGTGCAGAAACAAGGGAGAATACCGCAATAATGCGAACACCCACGAAAATGTCAAGATATTTCTGTTCGAAAACGCGTGAGCATCAAAGCACTCCTCTAAAATCCCCTTGCTGCATTAATCCACAAGCCCTATTTTTAGACGAAACTGGCTGCAAGAAAACTCAGCCAAATCGAAGCTCACCACAAACAGGAACACGCGATGATTTCAGAGCAACAGCGACAAAAGGCCGCGGCGATACGCGGGCAGATCAAGGCCATCACGTTCGATTTTTGGGGCACGCTGGTGCAGGAAACCCATGTGCCGCCAGATACGCAAACCTTCAAGCAGCGCAAGCTGGCCTATTTTTATGATACCCTCTCCGAATTTGGCCACACCTTTCCGGAACAGCAGCTAAAGGCCGCGTTCCGGCACGTTTATCAGCATTTCGATGCCTTGTGGAAACAGGCCGTCGGCTTCGACGCCAACGACGGCATCGAAGCCGCGCTGCAATTTTTGCAAGTCGAGATTCCGGCAACAGACAAGGCCCGGCTGGTACGCTTTTTCGAGGAGATAGTCAATGAAACCACGCTCAAACTGTTTCCGGGGGTGAAGGAGGCGATACCGGCTTTTGCGCAGCGCTACCGCCTCGGCCTGATCAGCGATACAGCCTGGACGCCCGGACGCGTGCTGCGCGAGCAACTGCGCCGCAACGACCTGCTGCACTGTTTCGAAACGCTGATTTTCTCCGGCGAGGTCGGGCATTGCAAGCCGCATCCGCTGATGTTCGAAAAGGCCATCGAGCCGTTCGGCATCGCGCCGCAGGCCAATCTGCACGTCGGCGACCTGCAATTTACCGATATTAAAGGCGCCAAAAATTTCGGCTGCCATGCGGCATGGATTTACCGGCCGGATTACCTCGACAACGGCAAAAAAGACTACCAGCCCGATCTGGTCGTCGAGAGTGTCGCCGAGCTGGCGGAGCTGTTTTTGTGATGATTTTGACAGGATGAACTGGCTCGACTGGATTTTGGAGAGGGTACCTGTTCAGTTCCAAACCACAGAGCACACGGTGGTCGCAGAGAAAAAAATCAATCAATTCTTAATCCTGAAAATCCTGTCGATCCGGTCAAAACCTCAGCGCTGCTTTTTGCCGAATAGCAGGAACAGCGCGGAGACCACAAATCCGGGGTAGATCGGCTCGATGCCGGCGAGATTGCTGCCGGTCGCCAGGCTGGCCAGCAGCCACAGCAGCGAAATCCCGCCTGCGCACACCATGCTCGCCAATGCCAGGCGTGGCATGAGCCGCCAGCGCCTTGAAAAACTTGCCAGCAACGGCAGCGTCAGTGCCGGTGTCGCGATGCTGCCGAGCTGATACCACAAATCGATCACCGAGCGCGTCAACAGGGTCAAGCCAATCGACAGCACAAACGCAGCAGCCAGGCCGATGCGCACAAAAGCATTTCCATCCGCATCGCCTATTTTGCCACGCAGCTTGCTGATCACATCGCGGCCGAGCGTGATGCCGGACACGAACGCATAGCTGTCGAGTGTCGACATGATGGTGGCGAACAGCGCGACAAAGAACAGGCCTTTGGCGACATTAGGCAGCAGCTTTTCCGCCAGCATGGGGTAGCTTTCAACCGGATTGCCGAGCTCGGGCAACAACACACGCGCGTACAAGCCGGTGGTGGTGGTGAGAAAATCGAACAGAATCCAAAACAGGATCGAAATGAGGATGCCGGCGCGGGCGGTGCGCTCGGATTTGGCGGCATAGCAGCGCTGATAAAAATTGGGGTCGATGAGCGTGCTGGCTGCGATCACATACCAGGCCAATATATATTGTGGACTGTTGCCGCCATGCCATTGCAGGTGGGTTGACGGTAAATTTGAGCTCAAAGTTGTTATGCCACCATACTGGCTCACCGCAAAAACAAGCAGTGTGATAAAACCAGCAAACATCAAAATAAACTGGAACATATCGGTGCGCACCACCGCAGCAAAGCCATTGCGCGCGATGTACAGATATGAGTATGCCGCGCCGATAACGATGGCCAGCCACAGCGGCATCGGGAAAAACAGCACGATCAAGGTGCCGAGCATGAGCAGATAGGGAGCAGGCAGCGCGAAGATAAAAATGTATACCGCGCCCACGATGCTGGTCCGCCGGCCATAACTTCTTTCCAACTGATCAGGGATGGTGTAAAAAGCTGTGCGACGGGCGCGACGGGCTAAAAACAGCGCAAAAATCAGCGCGTACAAATAATACGGCACACCAAAAACCAGCCAATTCGCGATGCCGTAGCGATAGGTAAACTCACCCACCCCCAGAATACCGCCGTACCATGTGGAAACCAGCGAGGCCACGAACGCCGGCAACGTCACCCGCCGCCCGGCCAGGATGAAATCAGCTGCGCCACCATTGCTGCGCTTCATGATGCCGAGATAAAAAGTCACGCCCAGATAGATGGCTAAAATGACGGCATCGATCCCGGAAACGCTAATTGTGCTCAAAGGGCCTCCGGCCACAGCGCATAGACAAACAGGGCACCGTTTTTCAGCTCAATCGTCACTTCAGAAGCGAGCGCCTCGTTGCTTTGGCCGTCATTTTTACCCCACTCCAGTGTGCGGTTTTCGAGCGCAAATTTCAATCCGCTCGTGGCGATGCCGGTCGCTTTTTGGAATGCAGCCAGACTGATTTGTTGCCCCGGCACGGTCTGCAAAGTCAGCCGATCGTGCACGAACTGGCCATAGCCATCGTTATCGATGCAGATCAGCGCCATTTGCTTGCTGAAACGCTGCATCACATTCAAGTTGGTGATTTGATGATCGAAGCGGCCGCCACTGATACCGACAATCTGCGCTGATTTGGCCCTGCGCTCGACGGCGAGTTGCAGAGCCTTTTCGAAGTCGGTGGCGTATTGGGAAGGTCGGTTCACAAATTCGGTGTCCGGCCAGGTTTGCCGCACCGCGTTGTCCATCGAATCAAAGTCTCCGACGACGACATCGGGCCGGATGCCCGCTTCGGAGGCACGGTTAGCGCCGCCATCCGCCGCGATGATGCAGTCCGTAGAGGAGACCGCCTGTTGTAAACGGGCAGCGTTGGGCATCGGGGCATTAAGGATAATCAGAATATGCATTTTTGCGATGTTCACATTTACGTTTTGCGGTGACCGATTTGTAAGGCATGGCGCGCCATACGCTTACCATTTTGATTGATTTAACCTGAATTCGATCTAAGCGAAATATTAGACTCTTCAGCCCGAGCGAAATCTAAGGCGCTTAGAATTCCTTGTACTACAAGCTCAAAATCTTCATGGTTCGACTCCGCTCACCTTGAAGGAAACTCTCCATTTAGGCTGAGAATACTTACATCGAACTCACGTTGACTTAAAATGCTCAGCGATCCAGGGCATATTGCAGGCTGACAAAGCCATTGCGGGTGGCGGCCGGGAAAAAATCGCTGCCTTCACCATGGGCCAGATATTTTTTGTTCAACACATTGTTGAGGCTGGCCTGTAATATCAAGCCGCGCAAGCCGAGACGCTCCAAATCGTAGCGCAGGCTAAAATTGACCACCTGGTAAGCATCGACGCTGTTCGCATCGGTCTCGAAATTATCGGTGTATTGCTTGCCGACATGCTTGAGCAGCAGTGACGCATAGACACCTTGCCATGCATAGGTCAGCCGCAGATTCGCCAACGTGTTCGGGAAGCCAGCAATGGTGTTGCCATCCAATACGGTGGGCGTGGTACCATCTTCGAAAACACTATATGATTTGAGCTCATTTTTGCTAATTAGCGCATTGCCGCTGAGCGCGAGTTGCGGCAGCAGTTGCCAGCGTCCGGTTAGTTCGAGTCCCGCATGCAAAGTCTGTTCGGCGTTGCCGGTTATGGGCTGACCAAAGCGATCCAAACCACCCTTGCGAATGATCTCGTCGCGGAAATCCATGTAGTACCCGTTCATGCTGCCGGAAAAGCGCTCACTGCGGTAGCCGAATCCCAATTCGATGTTGTTGAGTTTTTCCGGTTTGACCAGCGGCGTCTCGAAATTGAAGCTGCCGTCCGGATTGAGATCGAATTGTGGCAAGACCGCGCCCCAATCAGCAGGGGTGCTCGCTTCAGCGGCATCGTACAGATTTTTCAGGCGCGGCTCGCGGCTGGTACGCGATAAATTGCCGTACAGGTTGATGGATTCGCTCACATTCAAATTGACACCGAGACGCGGATTCAAAAAGTGATACGGCACCGCAAAATCAGTTTGCAGAAAAGCCTCATCGTATAGCTTATAGCGCTTGTAGGCATATTGCACATCCGCGCTGACGATGAGATTTGAACGCAGATTGAACACTTCTCGCATATAGAGCGAGGCGATGTCCTTACCGCCGCGATATTCATAATAGCGCCTACCATCATCACCGGCCACGCCGGCTGGCAGGTTCGAGCCTTCCTGCAAACGTCCCCAATGCAGCGAACGATGCCGTCGCAACTCAGCACCGACCACCAGCTCTCCCTTGCCGTGCTGCCAGGTCAATTGTGGCAACCAGCCCACCTGGCGGTTATCCACGTAAGCGCGTATCAGGGCATCGGCTGGAATCTCGGAAGCCGCAAAGCCGAAATCGGGGGTCAGGCGGTAATATTCCGGCGTGCCCCAACTACCATCGTAGTCAAAAAAGCCGTAGCCGCGGATGAAAAAGGCGCTGGTGTTGAGTCGCACTTTGGTCGAAAATTTGATTTCATGCAGCAATTCAAAATGGGGCTGGTTGAAATTTTCCCGTTCGCGTGCACTTAAAAAATTCGTTCTTCGCAGAGAGTCATTATCGTTATAGCTTTTAGGCACGCCGAGATAGGCCAGGCCATCTTTGATCGGGCCGCCATAAAATTGCAAACGCACATTGCTGCGCGCGCCGTAATAAGCCAGGCCGGCAAAATAGCTGCGGAAATCGATCCATGCATTTTGGCGATAGCCATCGGTTTTGAGATTCGAAACCCTGCCGTACAATACGAACCGATCTGCCAGCAGGCCAGTGTTGTACGATAACGAGGCTTTTTCGGTGTTGAAAGCGCCGCGCCCGAAGGAAGCCTTGAACTGGCGGTTTGGCGAAAAATAGTTGGTTTGAATATTAATCGAGCCGCCGATCGCTGCCGGCCCGTAAAAGGCATTACCCGCGCCGCGCTGTACCTGAATTGATTGTACATTGGCGGTCAAATCCGGAAAATCGACCCAGTAGACATTGTGATCTTCGGGATCGTTTTGTGGCACGCCATTGATCAGCACCGAAATCCGGCGCTGCCCGAAGCCACGGATGCTAAGGTAATTGTAGCCCAGGCCATGCCCACCTTCAGAGTAAAATGTCGTGGATGGCATATCAGCCACGATCTCCGGGATGTCCTGCACGGTATAACGGGCTTCGATATCTTGCTTTTGAAGCGAAGTAAAGGTCACAGGCGAGACACGCTCGCGGGCCTGTGTCGCGACCACCGTGACCATCGGGCCACTCAGCACAGTTTGGCTGAGAACAATGTCAAGCTGTTGATTTTGGCGCAGGTCGACGCGCACTGTTTTTTGGCTGTATCCGATAAAGCTCGCAGTGATTCGATAGCTGCCGGGCGGCAAGGCAGGCAGGCGAAAACGCCCGTCGCTGTTGGTTTGGGCCCCAAGGGACGTGCCCTCGATGATGACATTGGCGCCGGCAAGCGGTTCGCTGCTGTCGGCCGAAGAAATCCGGCCGGTGATGGTCAATTTGCTTTGGGCGATGGCAGTTGTGGCTGCCATCAACAGGATCAACATGGCAAAAAATCGATAAAGTTTCATAGCAATGCTCCAAGATTTTCAGCATAAAAAAAGCCACTTCCTGATTCGGGAAATGGCCGCCGCCATGAAACGATCAATCAATGAGCCACCAGGCTCGATTCAATTCTTCGCCATTTCCCTACGCCGGTATCACCCGGATCAGGTTCAAAGGGTATGCTCTCAGTCCCGTTTTTCGGGGACACCCCTATGGAACAAGTTTTAATATAAATGGTCTGTTACAGAAATGCAAAGAGATTGTATTTCGTTTACCGCGTTTGAGATGAATTTGAAAATAACTGCGGGTGGCGCGCAAACATACCGTGCAAAGGACTTGCCCCTGTATTTCATTTGGCTTATATTCTGCGCAATACCAAGTATGCGTCGCCACGCAGAATATGCATTTTCAATACAGCAATCTACCGAGCAAAAGTTTTAAGGATGGATTCGATGAGTTTCTTGAAAAATTTTCGCAAAAATGAAAACGAGACGAATGACAATAATCCACAACCCGCCTCAAACAACGATGCCGTGCTGGAAAAGCTCAGCAAAATTCCGATTCCAGGCAGCCACACCAGTATCGTCGCGGCTGGCCTGGTCAAGGAAGCGACAGCCGCTGGCAGCGATGTTTTTATTCGCCTGCAATTTAATGCGGAAACAACGCCGCACAGCCGCATGATCGAAGCGCAGGTGCGCAACGGTATGCGCACGCTTGGCTTCGAAAATGTCCAGCTCAAAATGGATGGACTGCCCGGCGGCACACAGATTCCGTTGGCGCAAAGCCAGCCACCGCGTCCGCAACAACCACCCCAGCAGCAAATGGAAAAGTTGGTGCCGGGTGTAAAGCATATCATTGCCGTCGCCAGCGGCAAAGGTGGCGTCGGCAAATCGACCGTCTCCGTTAACCTGGTGTGTGCGCTCGCCAAGCTCGGCAAGAAAGTCGGCATTCTTGATGCCGACGTGTACGGCCCGAATATACCGATCATGTTTGACCTGGAAGGCAAACGCCCTGAGGTCGAGCGCAATAAAGTTTTGCCGCTCGAAAAGCACGAGATCAAAATCATGTCGCTTGGCTTTTTGGCGCCGCAGGAAGAGGCCATCATCTGGCGCGGGCCGCTGGTTGGCCGCGCGATCGAGCAAATGCTGAAGGATGTCGAATGGGGCGAGCTGGATTTCCTCATTCTGGATCTGCCGCCGGGCACCGGTGACGCACAGTTGACCATTTCGCAGCGCCTCGAGCTGGCGGGTGCAGTACTGGTTTCCACACCGCAGCCGGTCGCGCTTTCCGATGCGGTCAAAGGCTTGAAGATGTTCCAGAAAGTCAATGTGCCGATTCTCGGCATGATCGAAAACATGAGCACGTTTATCTGCGATCAGTGCGAAAAAGAGCATGACATTTTCGGAAAAGGCGGCGTGAAAAAGGCCAGCGAGCGCGAAAAGGTGGCCTTCCTCGGCGACATTCCGATCACTCCGGAACTGCGTACAGGTGGCGATGAGGGCAAACCAGTAGTGCTGGAGCATCCCGACTCCATTGCAGCCCAAAAATTCATGACCATCGCGGAAAAGATCATTACCGAAGTCGGCGACGAAGATGCTCCAGCGCCGCAGCATTTTAAGCTGTGATGTGGTTCATTTAGCTGCAAAGCGCCATGCAACCGTGCTAATGCCTTGATAAGCTGCGTCGTCGCACAAAGAATTGAAAATATTAATATGTAGGGGCATGGCGCGCCATGCCCCTACATAATGTGTCACTATTCCTAAATCCAATATTTTGGGACATACCACAGGTCGAAATGAATTTTGACACTCCACTCTTCTTTTCACATGTGATTTTCCAGACACTCGAGCATTGTTCAATTGGAGTCTACCGAAACCATCAACAGCCAATTGGAAGCCCTTCACAGAACTGATGTCCTGCTTTTTGCATTCAAGCACCTTCTCTCGAGAATCAATAGATTTTGACCGAACAAACGACACAGGTTGAACGATCATTTGGTGTCGATATCGTGAATAATCGAAGTTAAAGCGCCTTTCAATTAAACAAACAGCACATCTCTCCGTCAATTAGTGCAATCAGGTCAATTCGCACCAGCGAAATCAATATCATCAACACCATTCTCTGGCTCCGCATGAATTCTTTTGCCGCAACGATTTTTAGCCTGCTGTTTTTGTTAACCACTTCCAACACCAGTCTGCAAGCTCAGCAAATCGCGCTCACCTTCGATGATGCACCGATGCGAAGCGGCTATTTTTCCGGCAGCGCACGCACGGACACGCTGCTAACTGCTCTCAAAAATGCCGGCGTTGAGCAGGTCGCCTTTTTTGTTGTCACGTCGCGTTTGAATGCGGCCGGCACCGCACGCATCGAGCGTTATGCACAAGCCGGGCACATCATCGCCAACCACTCGCATCGCCATCAGTCGATGCGCCGCATCGGCGTGCCAAACTATATCGATGACATTTTTATTGCGGACTCGCTTTTACGGGGATTTGCCGGCTATAATCCCTGGTACCGCTACCCGTTTCTCGATGAAGGTCGCACCCGCTCCGCCCGCGATGCCATTCGCGCTGCCCTCACAGGCAACGGCTACCAGAATGCCTATGTGACCATTGACAACTATGACTGGATACTCGACGCGCTCTTCGTAGAGGGACATCGCACTGGCCGTAAAATCGATTTTGAGCAATTGAAGGCCCTTTATATCGAGCATCTCTGGAACAGCGTGCAATTTTACGATGGCCTTTCGCGTGAAGTGCTCGGCCGATCTGTCCGGCATGTTTTGCTGTTGCACGAAAATGACCTCGCCGCCCTGTTTATCGATGATTTTGTCTATTTTGTACGCAGGCAAGGTTGGGGCATCATTTCGCCGATTGATGCGTACCAGGATGCCATCGCGACTATCGTGCCGGATGTCTTGCTCAACAACCAGGGTCGTGTCGCTGCTATCGCCAAAGCGCAGGGCTACACCGGGCCGCTATCGCAACAATCCGAAGATCGAAATTACCTTGAAAAGAAATTCAATCAACTCATTTTTGATCAGAATTGAACGATTGGAGACTGTTCTGCATGAAGCATTCCCGTTGCAGCCGAAACGCTTTTCTCGCAGCTTTTTTTTGGGGATTTTCAACATTGGCGTTGGCACAAAATGGCGCGACTGACGAAAGCGCAGCATACACCTTGCCGCACACGGAAGTGCGCACTCTTTCTTCAGAAATCACCGGCGTCGATTATGTGCTGTACATCAGCCTGCCGCGCAATTACAACACTGCGGGCGAACGCTATCCCGTTGTGTACACGCTGGATGCCGACTATGCTTTTGCCTTAACGCACAATATTGTCGAGCATTTCGTCGACCGCCGCAATCTGCCACCGATGATGGTGGTCAGCATCGCATACCCTGGCGCCAGCCAGGATATTCCGGTCTATCGCCGCAATCGCACCCGCGATTACACACCAACGCATACCCTGGAAGGCGGCTATGGCCCGGCGTTTCAGAAATATTCAGGTGGCGGAGAAAAATTTCGCGAGTTTATCGCGCAGGAGCTCCAACCGTTTATCGAAAAAAACTACTATGCAGATCCACGCGATCGCACCTTTGTCGGCCATTCGTATGGCGGATTGTTCGGCAGCTTCGTGCTCATTTCCAAACCGGAAATGTTTCAACGCTATATTCTGGTCAGTCCGTCGCTGTGGTACGATAACAAAGTGATTTTTGAGATGGAAAACAAGTTTGCAGCACAGCGCGACAACTTGCACGCGCGGGTTTTTTTGGGGGTTGGCAGCTATGAAAATCAACCTCAACATGGCAGGGCGATGGTAGATGATCTGATGGCACTGGAAGCAGCGCTAAACGCGCATAACTATTCGGATTTGCACATCAACAGCCATGTTTTCCCGGATGAAACGCACAACAGTGTCTTTCCGTCAGCCTTGACGCGTGGCCTGCGCGTGGTCTTCAGCGATCAAGATTAAACAGACAAGCTATTTCACCCGCTCATAGCGCGTCTCGATGGCCTTGGCCTCATGGCCTTCCGGTGAAATATTGAAGGCGGTCACCACAATCGTGTCCGGCTCGGCCAACTCAAGTTGCGTGCGCCAGCCCCAGTCTTGCCCTCCCGCACTATCGTGATAACTCCCAATCACATTGATGCCATGCTCGATACGACTGCCCTCCGACAACATCATGCCCGTGCCCATGTGAAAATTGTCGATCCAAATGCGCTGAAAAATGCCGGTTTGCAAATGGTTGCCCCAGATGGCGATGCCCTGGATTTTTTTGCCCATCAGCGTGCCTTCGTACTCCTGCATGACAAAACGGCCATCGAGCACGAGCCGGAATGTTGCTCGGGTCTGCGATTCATCGGCCAGTTTGTCGGGCTCGAACCAGGTTTTGGTCATGCCCTGCCATTCGCCCGCCAGGCTGGCCAGGAACTGGTGTCCCCCATCTTTTTTTGATTGTTCAAATGTTTTTTGGTTCATCGAAAACGTCCTCTCGAAAATGCTGATGATTCAGCGGCCCTGTTTCACCTTATTCTAAGCAATCAGCAATACCACATTCGTATGGTCAAGCGGCATTTCAAATGGGTACGGCCTTATCGCTGATCTTGCGCAAATCGCCGGAACAGAAGTCCGATTGCGACAAGATGCACCAATAGCCCGATTGCTGCATAAAGGAAAAAAGTCAAATCCAATTGCACAGCATGCTGAAAGGCTTTTGCAATCCAGAATGGTGGAAACAGCCCGGCTGTAAACTGCCAGTTCGAATCGACCAAAAAGGCCACGAATGGCCCGACATACATCACGCCCAGAGCTTTGCTCAGCGCCAATCCTTCCACTTTATTCTCTGCAAATGCCGCCAGGAAAAGCGCACCGATCGGCGCTTCAAGGGCAATGAGTGAAGCCAATACCACCGATGACAACAGCGGCAATTGCACCAGCCCTGCCTGACCGGTAAGCACGAAAAAGAATGCGAAAACCACCGCTGTCAGTGAAAGCAATTTGTACAAAAAATAGCCGGACTTTTGTAGCGGTGTGACTGCGATAAATGCGATAATGTCTTCATCGCGCTCATCCAGCATGATGAATCCGGACACCATGCCGAACAACAGCGATGGTATCAGGCTCATGAAAGCGAATATGAAGAGATCATACTCTCTTAAATCGATGTCGAACTGTGCCTGCACAATGCCGGAGAGCTGCGGCAAGGCAAAGCGCAAAAACAGCAGCAACGCCAGCGGCGCGAACAACACCAACAGCAGCGTCGACTCGCGGCTGATGTTCTTCAAATCCGCCAACGACAACGCGATCATTTTTCGAATCATTGTGTGCCGACCTTCAGAATGATATGTTGCCACAACCCTCGATATGCCGCCCAGCCGGCAGCGATAAGCCACAATGAAATCGCGGCAAATGCATAAATCTGTTGCCCTGTATTCACCTCGCCAAACGCGAGCTGAATCAGCAAGATTGTTGCTTTGGTTGGGAACAGCAAGAAAAGAGCATGATCAGCAATGCCAAACAGCCCCACTACCGGAACGCATAGCAGGAGTCCTGCGAGCAATGCTTTGGCAAAATAATCGTTCACGTGCCGCGCATGCACTGCGAACAGAACCCCGAACAGGGTGTAAAATGCCGAGCTCAAGATAAATCCAGGCACAAACAAGGCTGCATTTTGGATGCCACCAAACGCAGCCAGCAAAATTGCCAGCGCCGAAAGCAGCGCAACAAATGAGAGCGACAGCACTTTCGACAGCAAATATTCCAAAACAGTCAGCGGCGTGACAAAAAGCCCATCATGCAAACGCTGACCTTTTTCGAGCAAAATCAGGCCGCCAATAAAAAAGAAGCCGAGCGGCGCCGTATCGGAAAGCAGAAACAGCGTTGCCGCCATTCTCGCCGCAGCGCCATCGAGATGCTGCAACGCCAACACATAGAGGATCGTGAGCAAAAAGTAGGCATGATAAAATCGATGTCGCCATTGAAACAGGGCGTCATAGCGCAGGATGTTCAGCAGTCTCATGCCAATTTCCGCCCGGTCGTCTGGATGAAGATGTCTTCGAGTGTGGCTTCCTGTGTGTGCATGGTTTCGATCTGCTTGTGCCGCAGAATTTCAAGAAATTTCTGATTATGTCCGAGTTGGTCGAGTTCAAAAATTGCATGCTGCAGGGTGCCATTTTCGGCAAAGTCGATCCGGACGCGACGCGCGCCAAACTGCAGTTTCAGTGCGCGCGGTGAATCGATGAGCGCGATTTTGCCATCGACAATAAAGGCAATCCGGTCGCACAGGCTATCGGCCACGTGCATGTCATGAGTGGTGATGCAGATTGTACGGCCATGTTTTTTTTGCGCCAAAATCAGCGCCTTGATTTTCTGCAAATTGACCGGATCGAGTCCCGCAGTGGGCTCATCGAAAAACAGGACATCCGGATGATTGAGCAGGGCACGGCAAAAATTAAGGCGCATTTTCATGCCCTTTGAAAACGCAGCCACACGTGTTTGGGCTTCGCTTTCAAGTCCCACCGCAGCGAGTAATTCGAGCGGGTCTGCGGTCGCGTGCCGGTACAAGGTGCTGAAAAAACGCAGGTTTTCCAGTGCGGTGAATTTGCTGTACAGATTAGGTTGCTCGAATGCGACGCCGATTTTTTCGTAAAATGCCGAACCGGCCGACCGCATCTCGGTATTTTGTACGCGCACCGAACCGCGAAACTGCTTTAAAATACCGATCAGAATTTTTTGGATGGTGCTTTTGCCTGCGCCGTTCGGGCCGAGAAAGCCAAAGACTTCTCCCGGCGCAACTTCAAAATCGATACCTTTAATGGTTTCGACTTCATTTCCGGGATAAGTGAAATGCAGATTTTGAACTCGAATCATGATATTCCCAATCCAACTTTGGCTCTCGGTATCACGAATGCAGGCCTTTTATGAAAGGATAAAAATCCATTGATGACTTGCACCAAATCACACAGCAAAGCCAATTGACTCGGACCTAACAACATTCTGCTATGCGGACAATTTTTGTTCACTTCGCGTCTTGAAAAAATAGTTAATCGCTTTTAAGGCATGGCTAACGGGTAGGCGCAGCAACAGGCGTGGCCTCCTTGCGAGGCTGGCATCCTCTGAGATCAGCCGACAAAACAAATACAATCAAGGCCGTTGTCATAATCGACTTGAAGAGAAGAAAAAATAATTTTGTACGGCGCATTTGTCATCTCCTGCTTACGAATCAGGGAATGGTTCGTTCGGGAAATCATCTATACAAATGACGAAATGTTGTAAAAATAAAGCAAAATCAAACGAAATGCCGCACAAATCGTTGCATCTTTTCAAAAAAGTCGCGTAATTGGTCGCATGTTGAGGATAAACCGCAGTATTATATATTGGAGTGGACGATGACAAAAAGTGCCCCATACTACACCGTTTTGGCAATTTGGCTGAGCCTGGCCATGCTTTCGGCATGCTCTCCGGCACCGCCATTGTCAACCACGCTCAAATTACAGCCACAGTCTCACATTTCCGGCCTCTCGAGCCAGGAAACATTGGCACATACGCCACTCGCAGCCATCACATTCAACGAGCAGGGCTTTTTGCTCACATTGGCACAGGACAGCGGCCGTATCACTGTTTTCGATAAATATGGCAAAGAAAAAATGTCTTGTGCGGTGAATGATCCTCTCCAAGTTTCTGATGCTGTATCAGCCGATGGTTTAGCGCTTGGCACGGACAAAGAGCATATTTACGCGCTGACAGGCATGAATCGTCAGATACAGACATGGCGAGCGGATGGCGAATTGCAGGAAGTCACACCGATCACCGTGCCGCTCAGCCCGGGGGATGTGGCGTTCGGTAGAAAGGGCACATTTTATCACAGCACAGAAGGATTGAGCGATGATTCGTTAATCGTCGCAATTGATCGGCATGGCAAGCTTGCGCAAAAAGTCGGACAAATCAATTATGCTGAAGTTTTGCAGCCGCAGCAGGATTCGATCAGGCAAGCTCTGGCGCGTGGGCAGGTGCCGGCTTTTCTGCAAAACAGCGTGCTGGTGGCAACGGGCGCAGACGAACGCCTCTATGCGCTGCATCGCACCCGGCCTTTGCTGAAGTGCTTTAAAGATGGCACGCTGCTTTTTGAAAAAAGTTTGCACGTGCCGGAAATGGAAGAAATCCGGCACGCAGTGCAGGTTCGCAATCGCCTACTCGAGGTGCCGACAACCTACATCCCGCTCTCCTATTGGGCCGATATGGCTGTCGCGGAAGATGGTTCGCTTTATGTGTTGCTGGCGATGCAAACCCACCATACATTGTACCGGCTCGACAGGGATGGCAGCGTGCTTTCAAAATTGGTCGGTGGCTACGGCAAGGGACATTTGCTGGCTGTCGATAAAAATCGGCTGGCCATTGCCGATGCCGCCAAAGGCGAGGTTACCTTTTACACGCTGCCGACCTCCTGATTCTACTGATTTTCAAAATAGTTTTGCGGATCGACCGGTTTGCCGTTTTTCAAAACCTCAAAATGCAAATGCGGGCCGGTCGATTTGCCGGTGCTCCCCACTTTGCCGATCACTTCCCCAGCTTTGATTTCCTGTCCCGGTTCAACCAGGACCTCGCTGAGATGCGCATAAACAGATTGCGTTTCATCGGCGTGTGTCAGCACAATTTTCTTGCCATAGCCCCGATTCTTCACATATTCCGTTATCGCGGAATCCACCACACCACCGGCAAATGCATAGATATCTGCACCAAGCGGAGCACCGAAATCCATGCCGCGATGAAACGGTGAGTTTGCTGTTTTTTTACCAAATGGCGACGTCACGCGATTGCTATTGACCGGCTTTTGATAGGTCTCAGCTTGTTGCTGCGTCGTCACGCCAGCGATCAAGCTTGTTGCTTCTTGCTGAAACGCCGAACCGGGAGCCATCGGCAAAACAAGATAACCGATCATAAAAATGAAGATGAACATGGTCTTTGCCTTTCTTTTTTGAGTTGTGTTTGTATTGAAAATTTTGTGGATTCGGTTTTTGAACGCAAAGTGGTCGCTGCCAAAGGCGGGCACAGGCTGCCAGGCTTGCAAACCGTTCAGGTTAAGCCGCAGCACAGCAATCATGCTTTTTGCGTATTGCACCGGCCGCAATACATTTTCCGCCAACACCATATGGTCGCAAATCTGTTCGCGGCTTTGATTGAGCTGCCGGTTGATCAGCCAGGAGAGCGGATAGAAAAAATAGACAATCTGCACAACATTTTGCAGCCGCAGCCACAGCACATCCCTGCGCTTGATGTGCGCCAACTCGTGTGCGAGGACTGCCGGTACGTTTTCAAGCTGGTTTTCTGCCAGTAATGCTGCTGGCAAAAAAATCTTCGGGCGCAGCCAACCAATCGTAAATGGTGAACTGAACGCGTTTGAAGACACCAACTCCACCCGGCAATGCAAGCGAAAACGAGTACACCACGTTGCGAGTTCGCTGTGCATCTCTCGGTCGTGGACGCGATCCGCAGCTCGCACGATTTGATGAAAGCGCAACCATTTTCCTGCAAACAGCGCAGTAGACAGGCAAGCACCTGTTAGCCACAGCAAGAAAGCCCAGACATGCCAACTCAAATTTATCTGCCAACCGCTGTCGGGATCTTCCGCAAAAATCGGTGTTGATGCCTGGGGAGCACCATGATTGCCTTGAAGGCTAAATCGTGAAGTTGCGCTTTCCATGTCCTGATTCACGTCAAGGCTTTGGGCAAATTGAGGCCAGACTGCCGCCAAAATTTTGCCGGTAGTGAATGGCAGCGATAAATCGGTCGGCAGAAGCAATCTGAGCACCAAAAGCATCCACAGACCATACTGTAAATACGGCGAACGCCTGCGCAGCACATAAGCCAGCAGCAACACGACGGGCAGCATGATCAACGAGAGGTACACTTCCTGCTGCAAAAAGGTGACTGTTCGATAGCTGATTTGCTCGAGAACAGTCCAAAAAGAACCACTCATTCCTTCCCGCCTTTCTTGCTTTCGGTCTCAAGAAATTGCTCCAGTTCATCGATTTCTTCCTGACTGAGTGCATGGCTGCGCGCAAATAGCGAAACCACTGATCCGTAATCCATTTCCAGCACACGATCCGCGAAAAATTGCACCATTTTCACCAATCCCGCTGGTCTTGAAATCAAAGGTCGGTACAAAAACAGGCCATGAAAAGATTCACGCAGCAGCAGGCCTTTTTTAACCATGCGGTCCATCATCGTCTTAGTGGTGGAGTATGCCCATTTCGTTACAGGCTGCAATTGGTCGTGCACTTCACGGACTGAAAGCCGCTTCGACTTCCACAACACACGCAGAATATCGTACTCTGCTTTCGATAAGTCCGGATGCTGTTTTGATTTAGCTGACATAAAAGTCCCCGTATTGTTATATTGTAACAGATAAGCTAAATATAAACATATTTATTCTCATGTCAAGAAAAAATGACAACGAAGAAGATATTTCAACTGAACTGCGTAACGCTGAAAGCCGCTTATCACAATAGAAAACAATCAGTTGAACCAAATAAGTTGGTTGGAAAAATATTGCTACCCCCCAATGGCAGAATTGCTTTGAGCCGCCTCCCACCCCAACATGATGCGCTTGCGATTCGGCCCCCAGGCGTAACCGCTGATGTGGGCATTTTTGCGCAACACACGGTGGCATGGAATGAGAAAAGAAATCGGGTTTTGCCCTACAGCTGTGCCGACAGCACGGCTTGCGCGCGGCGCTCCGAGTGCAGAAGCGAGCGAGTTGTATGTTGTCAGCGCTCCCATCGGAATGCGAAGCAAGGCATTCCACACTTTTATCTGAAAATTGGTGCCACGAACATGCAGATGCAGGGGCGTTGGGGACGCATGATCATCCGGAAAAAAAATCTGCTCTGCCAACGGTTCGATCGTTTCCCGGTTTTCGACAAATTGCGCACGATTCCAGCGCATTTGATAAGTTTTGAGCGTGCCAACGGGATCATTATTTTGTACAAAAGCGAGTCCACAGATGCCTTTTTCTGTTTTGATGAGCAGGCAATCGCCAAACGGGCTGGGCACAAATCCATACTCCAATCGCAGTCCGGCGCCTTTAGCCTTATAATCGCCGGGCGTGATGGCTTCGCAGGATACGAACAGATCATGCAGGCGCCCGGGGCTGGAAAGTCCGCTTTCAAATGTCACATCCAGCAAGTTGCTGGATTTCTCGAGTTGCTGTTTGGCATATTCCACCGTTAAAAATTGCAAGAAACGCTTCGGGCTAATGCCAACCCAGCGGCTAAAAAGACGTTGAAAATGGAATTCACTCATTGCCACACTGGCAGCAATGTCTTTGAGCGGCGGGTGCGCCTTAAAATTCATTTCCAACAGATTGATCGCACGCTCAATACGCTGGTAATCCTGTGTGGCTTGTTGGTATTTCTCTTCCATCAGTAGGTCTCCTCATTTTATCCGCACTCAAGATAAAGCTACCAACAATCTTTTTCCACCCGATTCTTGCCAAAATTACCAAGATTGTTATCAACAAAATAAGCTGCCCGTCTATAGCAATCAGTCAGTTTGCATGACAAAATAGGCTTAATCGAATCTTCATGCAGCCTTTATCACGTTTGCAAAATACTTCCGTAAACACACTCGCAATTCAGGAAAAATCCTTATACATGGAGAATATAATGCGAAACCTACAATCCAATAAACGCTTCAATCCATTTGGCGTTGAAGTCGGAAAAATCACTGAATCAGGCGAAGATTTGACGTACTGGCAGCAAGTCAGCAAATCCAGAGCTTGAAAAGCCGTCATCCAAATCTATCCCTTGAAAGGCTCAACCGCAAAACCACAGAACTTTCCTTTGTGCTCTCGTTAGCGCTTACCTTCGTTGCGCTACTGCTGTTGCGCGGCGGCCAACTTGCCACAGTGCCAGTCATGCCGGATTTGGTCATGGTGCAGGTTGAGGAGATTCCGGTAACCGAACAGGAGCGTCGCACGCCGCCACCACCCCGTCCACAAATTGCCATGCCCAGCGACGATCCTGACCTCCCGGAGGAGGAAACCATTACGATATCAGAAATTCAATTCGATGAAATTCCGGCCCCGCCAGCTCCTCCGACGGACGAAGTCGATGCATCTTCAGACACATTTGTTGCTTTTGATACACCACCTGTTCCGATTGGTGGCTGGAACTCGCTATATCAAAATCTGGATTATCCGATGGAGGCCAGGCGTGCAGGCATCGAAGGACGAGTATTGGTAAGTGTGCAGGTCGATGAGAAAGGCGAAGTAATGGCAACAAGATTGTTGAAAGGTGTGGACACTGAAGCAGGGCTGGATGAAGCCGCAATGCGCGCCATCGAAAAGCTGGTTTTTCACCCAGCACTTCAGCGAGATAGACCGGTAAAAGTGTGGATTACCGTACCGGTGCGATTTGCGCTCAGTTCAAACCCATCATAAAATAGTTTTTTTGAATTGCTTCGAAAAAAGCGCGACGAGCAGGTAAATAATCCCGGCGACGACAAAAAAGCTTAAAAGGCTTAAAATACTGGCGCGGAAGATGGTTCCACCGGAATCTGCAATGGTGCGGTGTGTCAGCGCAAACAATAAAAATCCTGCCGGGATAGATGCACCAACACCGGCGCCAATCGCTTCACCGACGTTAACCTTGTGAATGATCAACATGATTGCACCAATAATTGCCAAAACAATGGTTGCTTCAATCGAACCGCCGCCCATGAGAAACAAAGCGGCAGCCGCGGCTCCGCTTGCCAGGCTGCACATTGTCGCAATTGAAGCTACTTTGCCACTTTGCACAGAAAAAAGTATCATGATAATACTATAAACAATAATTCCTATAAATATCAGGACATCATTGCCCTGCACGATTGGTGGGATGCCAGGTTGCAACGTTTCCGAAATTAATACGCCAAAAAAGGTGAGCGCCACGACCGGGGCTACGCCAAGGAAGCCTCTGATGTGCTTGTCTTTATCGGATAATCCAAAGCGGGCTACGGCCAGCCAGGCTGGTATGCTCGCCAGCAATACAAAAAATTTGCCGCCATTGCCCCATTCAAGTGGCTGAACATACCAAAGCCAAAGAGACCACAGGAATACAGGTAAAAAATTCATGGTGCCGGCAATCCAGCTTGCCTGGGTACGTTTACGCCGGTTTTCCATCGCAACTTGCCGTTGAAACAGAAGCGATTCCGGCTGACCTGAAGTGCGTTTTTCCTGCGGCTTGCTATAAGGCCGTAATACTGGTTTTTCGGGTTGCTGTGCTGGTCTCGGCCGCGGCGGTGCAACGGGTCGTGGACGCGGCTCCGGCCTCGAAGCGGGAGTTGGCGAAGGTTGCGACTGCCGCCCTGAAGGTGTACGCTTTGGTTCTTCTGCTTTGGCAGACATCCACGATTTTTCATCCGGCACTCTTTTTACGGTACCTGCTTCAATCGTCGAAGTATCGGTAAAAGAAGATGCGGCCTGCTTGTCGGCTACCGTTTTCCTGCGCTCTGGAACCGGCTTGGATGCCGCCGTTGCCGACCTTGTTGGCTGCGGTTTCGGCTTTGCAGGGCTCGCGGATTTCGTTTTCGCCAATTCTGTTTTTGCTTCAACAGCGGTTTTCGGCCGAGGTGGAGCTGACTGTCTTGGCACTTCCCGGACTTTTTCCGGCGCCTTGAAGGTCGACTCCTGCATCGCTTTTTCTAATTTTTTCTGCAAGGTCGACTTCGAAGGCTTTCTTTGCGGCGCAGGTCGCTGCTCATTTTGCTGCCGAAATGCGTTTTCATCGCGGCGCGGTTGCGGAACTGGCCTTTGTGGCGCAGGCTGCACGGATGGCTGTGGCGGACTATGCTGCGCTGCAGGCTTTTGTGCCATTGGATGGGTTGCCTGTCCGACAGGCTGTTGTGGCACAGCTCCAGCCGATCCCTTCGGCATTGTGGTGCTCGGGGCACTTTGTTGCGGTACTGGCTGCGGCGGCCTATGCTGTGCTGGCGGCTTTTGAGCCATTGGATGCGTCACCTGCCCGACAGGTTGGTGTGGAGCAACTCCAGCCGGCCCTTTCGGGATTGTCGTACTCGAAGCAATTTGCTGTGGTGGAGGTTGCGGCACCCGTTCGTTTGGGGCTGTTTTTTGTACAGGCTGCTGAGGTGCCGGGCTCATTGGTGCCGGTGGATTTTTAGGAAGCGGTGGAGCTTTCGGAGCAGGCCGCTGAACGGGCCTTGCCGGACCAGGCCTGGACACAATTTGATCGGTGCCTTCCAGAATCGAATCCAGCATTTTCAACGAATCCTGCAATTTGGCTTCAGCCTCTTTGGTATTGGCTTGAACATTCGGAATAGCTGATGGCTGCATACCCGGGCCAGACTGTGCCATGGATTTCGCCGCTGGTGGAGCCGCTGCTTTCGGCGTAACAGGGGATTGTGCTGGCGGACGTGGAGGCACCGACACAGGAACTACAGGTGCTGTTTGCTTTGCCTGTGCAGCCCGCAAATTGTTGATTGCTTGATTTGCAGAAGAGAGATTTTCTTTATATTCATGCTCCCGCGATTCGGCAGAAGCAACCTGCGCCTTGAGGAGCTCAATTTCCTTTTGCGCCGTCTTTGCTTCGTGATCGCTGAACTGCGATTTGGCAATTTCCTGTTGCAGTGATTTTATTTGAGACTTTGCCTGCTCAAGTTCGCTTTGTTCGCGCTCCATTCTCTGTTTGAGTTCTTTTGCATCGATGCCAGTCGTCGCCAATAACAGGAAACGCGGCGCTTCCCGGTATGCCGGATCGCGCAAGATCACCTCAGCCAAAAGTTTTTGAGCGCTTTCGTAGTTTTGGTTCGAAATCGCATCGAGTGCCTTTTCGTAGCGAATCGCCAGATGCAGTTGATTGCGTGCATGCCGCAGCTTGGCTCGCATGTCGCTGTTTTCCGGATTTCTGATCAACTCCAGCTCACACTCATCCACAATTGCTTCCCAATCTTGTTGTTCAACCGTATCAGAATCAGGCTTTGGAGCTTCAAGCGGAACTTCAGATACCTTTTTCACCTTTGTCTTTTCAGCTTCAACACGTTCGATATCTTGCCGGATCTGTTCGGTTACCCAGTTTTTAAACAGCGGCACCGAGAAAGCAATGCTCTGCTTTTCACGATCAACGTGTTCAATAATATCCAAAGTTTGAAATCTTCCCAGGATCGAATTGATCTGGTTGACCCGGCCATTTCTGCCAAGTTGCGCATAAATTTGATCCAACGGGATGGGCCCGTCACCGTGATTGAGCAAGAGTTGGAAGAAAGCCTGTTCGTCACCATTCAAATTGCGCCAGGTCGAATCAAAAAATGATTGCAAGCGCAAGAAGGACGCACCTGAGACATCATCGATAATATGCGGATCGACGGCGACTGTTTTACCAACCGGCTGAAGGGTATCCCATAAAACCGCTCCAAACGCTTGCGCCACATAGGGATGCCCTTTGGTCAAATCCCATAGGCGGTCGAAGGCAGCCGGATGCCATTGCAGAGCAAATGTGCCGGTCTCTTGTAGCAATTTTTCAAAATTACGGCGGGTAAATCGAGTAACCGGCATCGCAACATCGAATCGGGCAGATAATTCAAAATGAGGGCTGCCGCTATCCAGGCTACATATAATTTTCGTGCTGCGAAGGACTTTGAGTGTTTGACTGAGAAAAGGCAGGAAACCTGTCTGTGCAGCGTCTTTATTCTGGTCAATGGCATCCAGGTCATCAAAGAGAAGTGCCAAATCACCAACTTCGTCCGATTTTTCGACGACAGGCAAAAAAGCCTCAAGAAAGAAACGGCCTTCATGGTCAAAGCTTTCAAAACGCGGTGGTTCAAAGGCGCACGCATTCGCGATCGCCTGGGAAATTTCAAATAGAAGTTCGTTTAACTTGAGGTGCGTTTTCCCGGCGAGATCAAAATAGATTTGAGTAAAGCCTTCATCGCTCAAATAGTATTCGAGTTGCTTTAAAACTGTCGTTTTGCCAATGCGACGCGGACCATAAAGCAAGAAACTGCTCTTTTCCGGTTCCGATAGATGTTGCAGAAGCTGTTGAATGAGGGCATCGCGTCCAAAAAACCGTTTTTCATCTTCTATTGGCGGCCCTGCTATAAAAGGATTGGCTCGTTCCATGCGTCATTCTTGCCAACAATTGGAGTTGCTTTCATTGCAAATTCTTCATGTACGCGTCCCAGGTTGGATCATACTCTCTCGTACAAGTTTCATCATCCCTGCTGTCGTAACCTGAGAGTGACATTTCGATTTCCCGAATGTTGTCTTCCTGAATCGGGTATTGCATTAAGCCCAAAACATCTCTTCCAAACTTTGCAATTGCGCTAAATTGGCCTTCGATACTTTGGGCAACGGATTAGCTTAAAACTTAGGATTTCGTTAATTAGCCCTTTGCTTTAGTAATAATACGGTCTAAAGAGCCATTTCAAGAAAAAATGCAGTCTTACGATAAAAAAATTCATTTCTTCGAAAGAAGAAACGCATACTATCCGGCTTATACTCTTTTGAATCTTGCATTTTTATCATAATATGAGGAAAGCTATAATTGCTCTTTATCAGCACCTTATCAACATAATAATGTTCATTTCATAAAGCATTTCACACTTTTGATCAGAAAGGAGACTCCGTGCGCGATTTGCAGCATAAACAAAATTCTCAAAAAAATATCATTTTCTTTAAATGGCTATTTTTCAATATTTGCCTGCTTTTCGCAGCAAACACTTTTGCACAACCAACAGATGACGCGCCATTTATCGTTGTGCTCGGCATCGCGCAAGATGCTGGTTTCCCTCAAGCGGATTGTCAAAAAGCGTGCTGCGCCGAAGCATGGAAAAATCCGGCTATCCGCCAGAAAACAGCCTGTCTTGGCATCGTCGATCCGGTTTCCGGTGAACGCTGGATGATCGATGCTACACCGAACTTTAAGGAGCAGTTGTGGGAACTCAACACGCATGTCAGCAATCGAGATACGCAACCGCTGAACGGAGTGCTGCTGACGCATGCGCACGTTGGCCATTACACCGGGCTGATGCATCTGGGATTTGAAATTATTGGCGCGAAGAGTGTACCGGTCTACGCTATGCCGCGGATGAAAAGCTTCCTGGAATCATCCGGACCATGGCATCAACTTGTGCGTTTGCAAAATATCGATATTCAGCCTGTAAACGATGGCGTGGAAGTTCAACTCAACGAACGCATTCGGATCACACCATTTCTGGTTCCGCATCGAGATGAATACAGCGAAACGGTCGGTTATCGCATCAGCGGGCCAAACCAGTCAGCGATCTTCATCCCCGATATTGACAAATGGGAAAAATGGGATCGGCAAATCGAAGAGTTGATCACCAGCAGTGACCGGGCCTATCTGGACGGGAGTTTCTATTATAATGATGAAGTGCAGGGCCGCGATATGTCGGAATTTCCGCACCCGTTCATCATCGAATCGATGCAACGGTTTGCCGAATTACAGCAAACGGACAGGCAAAAAGTGACATTCATTCACTTCAACCATAGCAATCCTGTCATGCAGCCGCAAAGTGAGCAAGCGCAGGCAGTTCGCAAAAAGGGATTTCGGCTGGCAAAGGAAGGCGAAATTTTTAAACTATAATCGATAAATAATGTAGTTGTGTTTGGGGCAGCTGCGCGATTTTACGCATATTGCAGAATTGTATGTATTTAAGCGCAAGGTTTTTCAAATTTGTCACATCCCCTTTGCGGGATGAGCAAAATTCAGGTTTTTGCATGCCGCACAACTTCACGCCAACACACCACGCAAAATCTTACTTCCAAAACGCAAAAACATTTTGGGTGATAATCCGTCTATGTGAAAAGCTCCAGTAGTGCATATTGCTTGTTGAAAATTTTCCCAAGCACGGTGGAGTGTCGCATTTGCGCAATATACCCCAGGAAGCGCTGCTAATGCAGATTGGCAGCGCTTTTTTGTTGCAAACATGCTTGGCTAACAGCTCAGGACTTTTGATGCACAAGCAAGCCCGTATCAAGGAAAAATCCGAACAGCCTGCCATTGTTCTGTTCGATGGTGTCTGTAATTTATGCAATGCTTCGGTGAACTTCATTTTGGATCGCGACAAGCAAGGTGTTTTTCGGTTTGCGGCTTTGCAATCAGACGTTGGGAAAAAACTCATCGCGTCCTGTACAGATGATTCCTTTCCCGATTCGGTCGTGCTGTTTGAAAACCACCAAATTTACACCGAATCGACTGCCATTTTGCGCATCTGCAGACGGCTTGGCTTTCCGTGGCAACTGCTATACTTTTTGATATTCATTCCTGCGTTTCTGCGCGATCCCGTCTATCGCTGGATAGCGCGCCATCGCTACCGCTGGTTTGGCAAGCGCGATGTCTGTCGCGTGCCGACGCCAGAACTCCATGATCGATTTCTTTAGCTGATCAAAGTCTCAGCTCGGCCCCTAAAATAAAATTGCGCCCCGGTGCATTCAAGCCACTCAAATGCTCACGATAGTTGAGATCAAAAATATTGCCGACCCCAAATCTGAGTGAAAAAGCAGGACTCAGCGTGCAGGAGCTGCGGAAATTCAAAGTGAGCCAGCCGGGTGTGCCGCCCTCGGGAATGCGCGAGTCTTCAAGGTCTTCATCTGCCAACCTTTTTTGCTCACCGGCAAAACGCGCATTTGCCTCTATGAAGTATCTTTCGGCACGGTAACGCAAACTCGCGAAACCATGGAGCGGCGGAATGCCGGATATCGGCTGATCATCGGAGCTGTTCTGGCCGTAGGTATAGCTGAGGCTACCACTCGCAATCCAGTTTTCACCGAACTGAATTTTCGTACCGAGCTCAATGCCTGTGATATAGGCTTCACCTGCATTGGCACGATGAAAAACCGGAATACTGTCCGTGTCAATCACCACAAATGGCTGGCCGCCAAATAGCGCAGGCTGCCGGACCAGCAAGTCGGTGAAATCGCTATAATACATCAAGGCATGTGCTTTTAGGCGATCGAAGCCGAATTTCAAGCCACCATCTATTGACAGGACCTTTTCCGGACCGAGATCAGCGTTGGGCACATCGTAAAAGCTGTCGGCTTTTCCTCCACCAATTTTGGTCGCATCGTCAAGGTTCGGGGCACGAAAACCCTGTGCAATGTTGGTGACGAAGTTGACATTTTCAGCCAACCTGAAACGCGAACCAATACTGCCCGTCAGCGCGCCCGGCGTTTGTTCGATGGTACCGAGATCGACATCGCCGGTCGAACCCGGAGCAAACGGTGCGTACAAATCGAACGCACTATAGCGCAGCCCGCCATCGATCACCCACCGGCTGGTCAGCACCAGCTCGCCCTGCAAAAACGCGCCAAAACTCTTATATGTTGAGCCATCCGGATAAATGGTAGTGATATTGGAAATTGCACCGGATGCCAGGTTTTCTTCGATTGCAGCGGTCTGTACGTCATCTCCATAGTACTCAAAACCATAAACCACAAAAAGTCGCTCGTTGAATACCTTGTTCATTTGCAGCTCAAAACCGATGGTATTGGTCCGGTAGGATTCGAAGGTTTTGGTTGTTCTGCCGATACGCTGTTTGATGCGTTGCTCATATTGGCTCTGAAACGAGACTGTGACGGTGGCAAAATGAAACAGGGCAGTTGGCATATTCAATTTATAGCGCAAATAGCCAAAATCACGCTCTTGGGGTTCGTAGTGCCAAATAGAATATTTTTGCGTTTCGAACACATCATACCGCGGAACGGAGGGCTGGCGATTAAGTTGATACAGCACGGTGAATTCATGTTGCTCGGCGGGCCGGTAGTACGCTTTTGCCATCAAATCATACGATTCAAATCCGTTTGGGCTTTGGATCACCGGTAAGGAGCGGCTTTCGCGCGAATCGTTGCGCAATCGCTCCATCAATGTAACGCCGCCATGCTCGCCACGCCGAACATCCCCGTACGCACTGAATGCGCCATCCAATAGCACACCAAACTTTGCATTTGCAGCCGACAAACTGATGTGATTTGATATCAGATTTTCTGCCGAGGCGACCAATCCGGACACAACTCCACTCCATTGCAGCTTCGAACTCGAAGTCAGCACAGGTGTTTTGGTGATAGCATTGATGGCACCGCCGAGTGCATCACTGCCATAGAGCATTGAAACCGGGCCGTGCACCACTTCCATTCGATCCAGCGATTGTGAGCCAATGGTGTTGAGATATTGGGTGTTGCCGCCACGATACGTGGCGTTGTTCAAGCGGATGCCATCGATCATCAGCAGGATTTTATTTGCCTTCAGTCCCCGAATCAGAGCTGATCCGCCCCCCTGGTTGGTCTTTTGGATAAAAACACCGGGCTCTTCACGCAGCAATTCAGGCGTTTGCACGATGTTATTTTCACGCATCTCTTCTGCGGTGACGACGGTTACCAGTTGCGGGATATCCTGCGCGTACTCCGAGTTGCGTGTTGCGGTCACAATCAGTTCTTCGCCTTCGAGCACGGTTTCCCGCATGGAAGCGTTGAACACCAGCGAGGCGCCCGGCATCAATTGCACATTTTGACGCTCAATTGTCTTGTATCCTTGGCGGCGAAAAATCAGTTCATATTTCCCGGGTGGGATGTTATCGATACGGAAGGTACCATCTTTTTGGGACACGTCGCCCTTGCCAGTGTTTTTCAGGAAAACTTCAACCAATGGCAAAGGCATCTGTTTTGACTCAGCCGTCACCTTGCCTGAAAGTGTGGCATTTTCATTTTTTGATTGTGCTAGTGCTGTTGTCTCTAAATTGACGATAAACCAAAATAGGAGTCCAATTGAAAGGGTGAATCCTTTTGCCGAATATTTCATTTTGACCTCACGCTCAATTATTATGATTGGCCTAAAACCAAACTTTTTCGCCTTGAGGTGCAGTGCTTAAGTGTATTTATCCACTCCATCCAAAATGATATTCCGGTATCAGGAGAAAGGCATATTGGGGGCCACTTCAACAAACCGTTCAGCGCATCCTGATCTGTCTTAAATGCTCCTGCACGACTTCTCCCGGAGCAGCATTGATCAAAAATCTGGCTGCTGCGATGACGATAACCAAATCATCGCCCCAACCAAGAATCGGGATGATAAAATCTGGAACCAGATCAAGCGGAGAGATAAGGTAGACGAGGGAAGCCAGGAACAACAGCTTCGGCAGCAATCCAACGCGCGGATCACGCATCAATTGACTGATGAGCTTAAAATTTGTCGGCAGCATGATAAAAAAGGAAAGCACTCCGCCGGGATTGCGCAATGCTTTTTGAAGCCAGTAACTAAATCGAGTCATCTTTATTCAAAAATCGATTAGATCTCTTTTCTTGAGCCAAACATCAGCAAGTCAGGCTCTTGCACACGAATCGAAAAAATTTTCGTATCGCTCAAAAATATTTTTCAGCCGGCGAGATAGCGGTCTTTTAAGATGAGTGTGTGGTGGCGTTCGTGCCCGGCAACTATATAAATTAGTGCGCGCACGGTAAATTCGAAGCCGCTGGCTGTGCCTTTACGCATTGTGACTTCATCGTCAAAACTGCGAAAAAGCAGAATATTTGCCTGGCGTTGCAGCCGGAATTCCTCCACAATATCTGCAAGCGGGCGCTGCTCGAAATGGCCATTTTGAATATAGTTTTCCTGCTCCATACCCGGAAGCGGGCCGGGGTCGTTGCGCGCAAATGTCATGGCGCGGAAACTGAACAGCCGCTCGGTGTCCAGCATATGGCCCGCAACTTCTTTGATGGTCCATTTTCCCGGCGCATAGCGAAAATCTGCTTTTAATTCGTCTATGCCAGCAAGCAGGGCAACGGTTTCATCGCATTGCGTGCGCAAAATCTCAATAATGTCACCTTCCGGGACTTTGCTGATATATGTGTGGTAAAAATCGACAAATTCGCCGCGTGCGGGACGCTTAAGCATGAAGACTCTCCATTCTGTAGAAACGCAAATTCAACTCTTGAGATGTCTGGATTTGGGTCGCTTTTAGATGCTTATTGTAAAGTGTTCAGTTTTGCTGCGCAACGGAGATGCGCCATATTTTCTGTACCGGGCTGGTCACAACGCGATTGCTGAATTCCAAACAAAGTCCACGCGCCGCGATAATATCAATTTTAACGATACTGCCCCCCCAGGTACAGCCCACGATTTTGAGCCGTTCCGGTGTCTGACCATTTTGATCGAACCAGCCACCGGTAACCTGATAAAAATCATCGCCTTCAACCCGCATGCGATAGACCGAATTGAAGGTTTTGACCACAACCCAGTCACCTGCACGTAAATCGGCCTTGCGCACCACCATCATTTTTTCAGCGCGCCGAACCAGGGTATCGAGACTGTGACCAAACCGCAACATCATGATCTCACTATTTAAGGCCAAATGCCTGAATTTGTTTCAGTATAGTGAAATCCGGCATGGATTTCAATATGAATTTGCTGGACGATCTCGGCTTTATTTGCTTGTTCACATCTGTGTGTCGCACTATTTTTCAGAAGTTTTGCTTATGCAATTAAATAAGGAGGAAAAGATGGAGTCCAAGGTGAAATTTTTCGCCGCAGCATTGGCTTTTATGCTTTTTGCTGCACAAGTTCCCCCCAAAACCCTCATTGCGCAACAACAGAGTGAGTGGGAAGCGAAATTCCACGCCATTCCAAGCCCGGATTCGATGCGCGCCTACATGAAAAGGCTTTCCGCACGGCCGCATCATCTTGGGTCGGTCTATGGCAAAAGCAATGCAGAGTGGATGCTGCACAAATTCCGTTCGTGGGGACTGGATGCACAAATCGAAAGCTATGATGTACTTTTCCCTACACCGAAAGAACGCGTTGTCGAGTTGATTGAGCCGGTATCCTTCCGCGCCAAGCTGATGGAGCCGGCGGTTGCCGGCGATCCGACATCTGGTCAACACGATGAGCAGTTGCCACCGTATAACGGCTACTCCGCCGATGGCGACGTGACCGCACAGCTTGTCTATGTAAATTATGGTATTCCCGAAGATTATGAGCAGCTTGCCAGCATGGGGATTTCCGTCGAGGGCAAAATCGTGATTGCACGCTATGGTGCATCCTGGCGCGGCATCAAGCCCAAATTGGCTGCTGAGCATGGTGCGATCGGATGCCTGATTTATTCCGATCCTCGCGATGACGGTTACCACCAGGGTGACGTATTTCCGCAAGGGCCATGGCGTCCAAAGGATGGCGTGCAGCGCGGCAGCGTGATGGATATGCCACTCTATCCCGGCGATCCGCTTACGCCTGGCGTCGGTGCAACAGCCAACGCCAAACGCCTTGACCGCAAAGATGTGAAAACCATCACCAAAATTCCGGTGCTGCCCATATCCTATGCCGACGCGCAGCCTTTGCTCACGGCATTGACTGGCCCGGTTGCACCGGCACACTGGCGCGGTGCGCTGCCCATCACCTATCATGTTGGCCCGGGGCCGGCAAAAGTGCATTTGAAAGTGATCGCCAATTGGGATATCAAGCCTATCTATAATGTGATCGCGCGCATCAAGGGTTCGGAGTACCCTGATCAGTGGGTGATCCGTGGCAACCACCACGATGCCTGGGTGAACGGCGCACAGGATCCCATATCCGGCATGGTGGCGCTGATGGAAGAAGCCCGTGCTTTTGCTGAGCTGTACAAACAGGGCTGGCGTCCCAAACGCACGATGCTATTTTGCGCCTGGGATGCAGAGGAGCAAGGCCTGATCGGCTCGACCGAGTGGGCAGAAACGCATGCGGAAGAACTCAAAAGCAATGCTGCACTCTATATCAATACGGACTCAAACGGACGGGGCTTTTTGTTCGCTGCAGGCTCGCACTCGCTGGAAAGCTTTGCCAGTGGTGTCACCAAAGATATCAACGATCCGCAAACGGACCTGTCGGTATATGCACGCTCAAAATTGCGCCAAATTCACAGTGCTGGATCCGCGCAAACACGCGCAGAGCTCCGCAGCCGCCCCGATTTGCGGCTTAGCGCACTCGGTTCAGGTTCGGATTATACCGCATTTCTCGATCATCTTGGCATCGCATCAGTGCATTTTGGCTTTGGTGGCATGGATGGCGGTGGCATTTACCATTCGGCCTATGACGATTTTTACTGGTACATAAAATTCGCAGACACCGATTTCGTCTACGGCCGGGCGCTTTCGCAAGTCGCAGGCACCGCGGCCATGCGCTTTGCCGAAGCGGATTTGCTGCCCTACAATTTCAACAATTTTGCGGAAACGGTGAGCAATTATCTCGATGAACTTGAGGATCTTTCTCAAAATATTCGAAGGGACATCATCGAAAAGAATCGTCAAATAGACGAGGGCGTGTATTCTGCAATAGCTGATCCACGCGAAAAAACCGTTCTGCCCGAAAAAGAAACAGTACCACCGTATCTGAGCTTTGCGCCCCTTGCCAATGCCTCGGAGCAATTGACCAACAGCGCAAAGCGCTATCAGCAGGCTGCAGAAAACTGGAAAAAATCGGGCAAAAATCTGCCAGGCAAGATCAACGAGATGCTGCTGCAAGCAGAACAAAAACTGACAGTTGCTGAGGGACTTCCCGGGCGGTCCTGGTTCAAGCACCAAATTTATGCGCCGGGCTTTTATACCGGATATGGTGTCAAAACGTTGCCTGCTGTGCGCGAGGCTATCGAACAAAAAGAGTGGGATAGCGTGGAAGGGCATGTTCACGCCATTGCCGGAGTATTAAATGGCTTTGCTGCTCACCTCGACAAAATATCAACAATGTTGGAAAAATAAATACAGATCGAACGATAAAAATCCCGCTCACTTCTCTGATGCGGGATTTTCTATTTCCATTTCGCCATCTGCACCTGTTTTCCACCGAATCACCATCTCCACTACGCCACGATAATTTTTAATCCCCTCAGAAATCCTGTTGGCTTTGAGATAGCGATCATAAGCTTGCGAGGAGACTTTTGAAACAGCGCCTTGATGCCGCCGCCAGCGCTGATTGATCGCTCGAAAATCGGCAACAATGCCAGGCGCAATCCGGGCGCGAAAGTCGGCATAATCCGATAATATTCGTCTGCCGCGTCCAAGAAATTCACCCAATACTTCCATTCTTGCACTATACTGCGCCGCCGGATCGCCGGAGGCAAGGCAAACAAGGTAAGCCAAAAAATTAGCTTCCGCCTCATTGGCAATACCCATTTGATGGCTTTTCTCGTGCGCAAGAGTGAACGGATACTCAACAAATAGCAGGCTTTTGTTTATATGCAATTCATGGGTAATCGGGCTAAAAAAGCCACTGGTAAGTGTTTTATCGAGAAAAATGTTGAAAAGCAAGGTCTTGGGATTGCGCAGGCCCCCCGGCAAATCAAGATTGAGCTGCTGAGCAACACGTTTAAATCCTCGTTCAATCGCATGATCAATTTGATCCTTGTCCAGATTCCTGATCGGCACATAGGCAGCGTTTGCTTCATCAAGCACCTGACTCAATGTCATCCGAAACATGGTGCTGTCGATAGCAACGGCAGGCAAGTCCATCCGCTTGGTTATCGGCAGGCGATAGTAATTAAAGCCCCAAAACAAATAAAAACAAACATAAATCAGCGCAAGAAGCTGTATGAGGAGGGCAATAAATTTTTTAAACTGCCATTTACGTAAAATGGCCAATACAATACCAATCAGTCCAAATGCCATCAGCGCGATGACCAGCACCTCGGTCAGTGAAAAGGGCATCCAATTGGTCAGGTGAGTTAGAATCTGCGTGATGACAGGGTAAATAGTGGAAGAATAGCAGGTTTCAAAGAAGGCAGATGCATTTACTGCCAGCAAATTGGTGAACAAGACACCAAAAAACAAAACAAAAAGCCACCATTTTTTTAAAAACACAATCAACTTATCCTTGACAACTGTATCTATGTTCACTATATTGTCCGCACGTTCACCATTTATCGATTCATATCAAGAAAGGAGCAGGCTGATGCACGAGAAAGTCCATGTTTTTGCACGCTCAATTCGCGGCAAGGTGGAACCGATTCAGTTCATTTTCAAAAACAAACGTTACCTGATCCGCAATATACTCGCCACACGGCAAGAGGAGACTCACAACAGAAGCTTTTACTTTTTCACAGTCGATGCGCTGCCCGGCGGTCGCTGTGAATTGCATTTTGAGCTCAAATCAGGCGAGTGGCTGCTCCAGTCCGGCGACTTACAGGCCGATCACCATCCTTCAGAGCGTGCTGCCTAACCGCCAATATTTGCCAGATTTCTTATCCGAAAAACCCGCACACCCAGATTTACTGTTGCCCCAATTTTCCGCGATGCAAAAACAAGAACAGGATGTTTTGTTTTTCCTCGCGGAGTGTCAGATTAAACTTTTGAGCCAACAAAGTTCTGCGATTGCGCTCTGTTGCATTAAAGAGGCCTTCTGTTTTATCTGCTATTTTATTTTTAAGGCGAGTCAATTCATCCGGTGCGCCTTCGCGCTGCAGAACCGGATAGCGCTCAAGCAATTTTTGCGGATCACTCACTGTACCTTCCGTATCCTTAATTTCTGCTATCCATTTTTGCAGCGGACGGTAAGCGGCATTGAGGTTATCTATCAGAACGGTGACTTCAAGTCCGCGCTCTGCTTTTTCGAGTCGCGCCTGAATCAAGGCTTCGAGATCCATACCGCGCTCATAGGCAATCTTCTGATCGATTCCGACAGCAGAATCGCTCTTGTAGCGAGGACTTGAGCAGGCCATAAAAAGCAGGACTGCTCCAATCAGCAAAAGCAAAATCTTGTTCTGAATTCGTTTCATGATGGGCTCCTTCCCAATTGCTTTTCTGTCATCCAGTTTACTATCGCAAAAGTGCCTGGCGTAAATGATTCCTTTTCACCGACATGGCTTGCGTTCTGCACAGTGGGCCTTGCAAAGCCAAACTGGTTGAATGGGGTACTTAGGATAGGCACTATCCTTTTTTGAATAGTTGCAAAGAATGAATTTTGAGCCTCGTTTGCTCACAACCAACTTCTTATGCGCACAGGTTTCGCACAAGCTTTCGATATTGCCTCCGGATTATCGCAGATACGTGCAGCCACAGCTTAAGCAAACGACATTATGAAAGCCGTGTTCAAAATGCAACAGTTTTTCAGTTCAGAGCAGCATCCGGGAGATAAAATCGGCGTGCATGATGTTCTACCTGTTTACAAAAATTTGACATTTTGTTAACGGATTAATGAACCATTTTTACTTTTGCTTCAGATCATTATATTGCCTCGTAATTTTTAACTCTGCATTCCTAAATAAAAAACGCTTTGCCGGCTACTCCGACTGGCGTCTGCCAACACTCGAAGAAGTCATGTCATTGATGACGCCGGAGAAGGGCATTGGTGGCCTGCACATCAACCCGGTTTTCAACACCAATTTGGCCTACCTGTGGACAGCGGATGGCGCAGGCACTAACAAATTCTGGTTTGCCGATTTTTCCGCAGGTATCTGCTACAACAAACCAGCATCCGACATTAACTACTTGCGTGCCATCCGCTCGGTCACCGAAAAAAACTGACCAGTCTTTGCAGCCATGCTCCTGATGGCTCGCCCCTTTTCACTTGTTTTTGCAGACCGTTTTTTCTATGTTTTTGCCACCTTCGTATCAGACAGGATTGCTTACAGTTCATTTTTTGTGAAAAAGGACGATTCATGCTCATTCGACACGCATATAACATTTTTCGGCCCACTTTTTTGCTCATTTTTGCCGTACTGCAGTTTGCTGCATGCAATTCCGGCAAATCCACGAACCAATCAAACACGACGCAGGTGACTGACCCGGAACTGATCGCAAAAGGCGAACAACTCTACCTGACGCTTGGTTGCGCCCAGTGCCACACCAAAGATGGCAAGCGCCTGATGGCGCCGACCTTTAAGGGGCTTTACGGAAAGGAAGAAAAGCTCAACGATGGCAGCACCATTGTCGTTGACGCTGACTACATCAAAGAATCTGTCTTATACCCAGAAGCAAAAATTGTTGCAGGCTACAGACCAATGCACCCGCCGCAAGCCTGGGATTTGGATGACGAAACGCTCAATGCCCTGGTCGCTTTTATTCACAGCCTGAAATAGATTTTCCACCTGATATTCAACAAATGACTTTAGGTACGACCGATACATTCCCATTCATCAGGCCCGACTACCGCCACGCTTTTGTTTGATCGACGTAAATATTGAACATTTCATTGAAATTGATTGCATTATGTTTCGAGTGTTGGCAGCAGCTGTGATTGCGGTCGCAGTTTTTATTTTTCTTTGCAACATCTGGATTATTCTCAGCAGCTTTGGTCGTGTATATGACAATCCGGCTGCCATACCTGCCAACAAAGTGGCTGTGGTTTTGGGGACATCAAAATATGTGAAAACCGGCGTGCTGAACAAACACTTCCAAAATCGAATAGCTGCGGCCGCCGAGCTTTATCGTAAAAACAAAATCCGTCATCTTATCGTCAGTGGTGACAATGCAGAGCGCTGGCATGACGAGCCAACTGACATGAAAAATGCGCTGATTGATGAATATGGTATCCCCGAAAAAGACATCACCCGAGATTATGCGGGATTCCGGACGCTGGATTCGATCGTACGCGCCAAAAAAATTTTCGGGCAAAACAAATTCACCATTGTTTCAGATGGGTTCCACAACTACCGTGCAGTTTTTTTGGGGACCAATCACGGCATGGATGTCTTAGCCTATTCATCGCAGGATGTGCCGCTACGGCAATCCTACAAAGCAAAATTGCGGGAAATCATTGCCCGCGTAAAGGCTATATTGGATATATATATCTTAAAAACAGAACCCGCCGTGCTCGGCGCCCCAGTCGAGCTACAAATGCAATGATCACCTTCGACGCTTTGCGGGGCGGAAAGAAACCGAGATTTTGTGCAATGGCGACCTGTATCAGGTGCTTGTAAACAACTCTATAACTGAACTCGAGGCAAAAGGAGTGCGTCATGCCCGCAGCACAAATTACGATTGAGCGACATATTATCGAGCAGCAAAAGCAGTTTCCACAAGCGACTGGTGACTTCTCCGCATTGCTCTATGATATTGCCTTCGCTGCAAAAATCATTTCGCGAGAGGTGCGCAAGGCCGGTCTTGTCGATATTCTCGGCTTTACGGGAAAGGAAAATGTCCAGGGCGAGCAGGTTCAGAAGCTCGATGAGTTCGCGGACGATATCATGTTTCGCGCACTTGATCATACAGGACGTCTGTGTTGCATGGCCAGCGAAGAACAGGAAGACATCATCACTATCCCCGAACGCTTCGATACCGGAAAATACGTGCTGCTCTATGATCCACTCGACGGCTCATCCAATATCGATGCCAACGTGTCGATCGGCACTATTTTCAGCATTCACCGCAAAATCAGTGATGATGACGGCCACGGTACGCTCGAAGATTGCCTGCAGCCGGGTTATAAGCAAGCTGGCGCTGGCTATGTTATTTACGGCAGCTCCACCATGATGGTTTACACCGCCGGCAATGGCGTCTTCGGTTTTACCCTGGATCCCAGTGTGGGTGAATTTCTGCTCTCGCACAACAACATTCGCATTCCGCGCCGGGCTAAAATTTACAGCACCAATGAAGGCAATTTTTTCAACTGGGACAAGAACGTACAAAACTACATCAACTACCTTAAAACGCCGGACAAAGAAACCAGGCGTCCGTATTCAAGCCGATATATCGGCTCCTTAGTGGCAGATTTTCACCGCAACCTGCTCTATGGTGGTATCTTTCTCTATCCCGCGGACAATAAGAATCCGAATGGCAAATTGCGATTACTATATGAAGCCAATCCATTGGCATTCATCGTGGAACAAGCAGGTGGCTACGCCAGCACTGGCAGCCAGCGTATTCTTGAACTGCAACCCAATGACTTGCATCAACGCATTCCGCTGATTATTGGCAGCTATGATGACGTGCGTGAGGCGGAAGAATTTTTTCAAGGTGAAAGAGAAGCATGAAAATCGGCATAGTTTCCGATACCCATGGTAAAATGCATCCGGGCGTGATGGACGCTTTCGCCGGCGTCGATGCCATTTTCCACGCAGGCGACATCGGTAACGAAGACATCATCACCACGCTCGAAACGATCGCGCCGGTCTACCCGGTTTATGGAAATGTGGATACCTTTCCATTAATGGGGAAGTATCCGGAAGTGCGGCTGGAAACGTTGGGGGGAAAACGCATTTTAATGACGCACATCATGCTGCTTTTCGAGCCCAAAATTATTAAAAAATGGTTGACTCGCGTCGATGAATCCGAGCCACCCCATGTTTTTATTTATGGCCATACCCACAAAGATCGCATCGAACAACTCGACGGCGTGCTGACGATCAATCCCGGCTCCGCGGGGCCATCCCGATTTAGAACGAGGCCGAGTGTTGCTTTTCTTGAAATCGCAGAGAATGGTGAGATGAATGCCTGGATACACCGTCTGCAAAACCTATAAATGCCAGAGGCACCGGGCATCTTATTGCACCGGATAAAGCGGGATATAGCCAATCTGCTGCACAATTGCCTGTCCTTCTCTCCCCAACACCCAGTCAATAAACTTTTTCAACTCAGCCGTTGGTTTCTGCGCTGTATACAGGTAAAGATAGCGCGCCAACGGATAGTCGCCGTTGCGAACATTTTCGCCTGAAGGTTCGACGCCATCGACAAAGGCGTGGAAGACGTTTTGTCCGTAGGCCATGCCACCATAGCCAATCGCATAACGATCTTTCGCAACTGCATCGACTACCGCTTCCGTGGTCGACAGTGCGAGCACACCATCGCGGTAGGGTGTGCCCAGCAAAATGTGTTCTTCAAAAAACAGGTACGTACCCGAGTTGGGCGTACGGCCAATCACCGAAATTGGCGCATCTTCGCCACCGAGATCACGCCATGAAGAAATTTTGCCGGTAAAAATATCCCGGATTTGTTGGCTGGTCAGGTTGCGAACGGGATTTTGCAGATTGAGATAGACGCTCAATGCATCCTTAGCGCACAAAACCGAGATACCCAGCGAGTTTTGCTTTTCGACCAACTCGCGGATCTCGTCTGCCTGCAGCGGCCTGGAAACCGCAGCGATGTCTACTTTGCCATCAATCAGGGCCGCAATCCCCGTGCGTGAGCCCCCACCTTCCGTGTATACCGAAACGCCTGGATTGCGCAACATAAAAGCTTCGGCCCAACGCTGCACCAGGTTCAGCATGGTATCCGAGCCTTTTATCCGAATGATGTTGGCATCCTGCTGGTTGGCTCTTTTACCAGCCGAGCAGCCAAACAAGAACAGGATCACGAAGGCCAGAAGGCTAAAACGTCGCATCGAACCTCGCTTTGCATTGATTCATATGGATTGCAGTTGAACATTTTGCGTCCAAACCAATTTATCTTTTTTCCGCGATCGATTGCAACCGTGCATTGCTAAAAACGGTGCCGGGCTTCCATTGGGGCGGCACGAAGGTATTGGCCAAGGTACCGGTGAAGGCAAAGATAAATTGTGCGTGTTGGAGCGTGGCTGCAAAATTGATGTCCTGATTCAAATCATCAAATGGTGTGTGATAAATTTCGCGTCCCCACATAATGAAGCGGCGCACACCTGCGCCAGACGGTAAGTTGCGGTACTCGTGGCCTTCCATAATCAAGATTGCAGGGATGCCGGCCTGGGCGAAACTAAACTGATCGGAACGATGAAAAAATTCGATTTCGCGAAAAACCGAAGGGACATTATCGACAAACAGGTCCAGGGCGGTGGCGACGGTTTGCAAATGCTCTCCCAGTGTCGAGTATTCCGGTCCGACGCTGTTGATGCTGTCAAACGTATCCATAATCGCCAGGCCGTCAACATTTACTGCAGCGATGGTTTTGTATAGCGGCACCAGCGGCTGATCGCAATAGAACCGTGAGCCCAGCAAACCCTTTTCCTCAGCATCGGCGAACAAAAATAACATGGATCGGCGCGGTTGCTTCGGCATTGCAGCAAACACGCGCGCCATCTCCAAAACAGCAGCCGCACCGATGGCATTGTCGACAACACCATTATAAATGGAGTCGCCCTTTACTGCTGCGCCGACTCCGAGGTGATCGAAATGCGCAGACAAGAGAACAAACTCGTCACGCAGCAGATGATCACTGCCTTGCACAATGCCGACCACATTGCGCGCAACGAAATCACGCTCTTTGAACTGCCCCCTGAATGTCACTTCGACTGCGAGCGGAAAGCTGCGCATGGCACCAACACGCTCAAACTCTAACACGCTCTCAAGATCATGCGACGCACCTCGAAAAAGATGCTGTGCCTGCTCGTATCGCAATAGCACGTTTAGATTATCCGCAACATTGTACGGCAGTCGCACCTCCTCGAAAGCGAACTGGTCCCTCCAGTAGTCCCAATCGAGATAAATCCGTTCGCGCGGCAGTGGAATCATGATACTTCCGCGCGCTCCACGTGACAAGGCGATGCGATGCTTCATCACCGGATCAGCATAGCGTGAAGGCTTTTTTCCATCAAAATAATCGGGGTCATCAGAGCCCGGCTCTCCAGAAAAGAACACAACGACCTTGTTGGTGACGTCAAGATCGTAATAGTCGTTATAATCGTATTCAGGTGCAAAAATACCATAACCAACAAAAACCATCTGTATCGGCGTTGGGCTAAACGTTTGTGCCCCGGTATTGTACAGGATATAATCTTGCCAGAGCTGGAGCGGAATGGTCGTATCCCCGGCATGCAGCGCCAACTCGCTTTCGGGCTGCGGAATGGCGCCATGCAAAGGGATATTTTGAAAATAGGATGAACCGCGATGGGCCGGCTCAATACCATATTTTTTCAGGTGCAGGGCGAGGTAGCGAATGGCTTTTTCGCTCCCGGGAGTACCGGTAGCGCGCCCCTGCAAAGAATCATGTGCAAGCACATTTAGGTGCTGGCGAATCGAGTCGATCGAGAGTTGCTGCATGGCCTGCAGCACATCTGCGTCGAGTTTTGGTGCTTGTGCGAGTGCAATCGAATCCCACACCAGCAACACGAATGTGCTCAGCGCCACCCGCATCACTGCATTATGCCAACCGACCTTCGCAAACCATTGGTTTATCATAACACAAATCTAAACAAACAATTTGTTTATTCAAAGATGGAAGTCGCGAATCGACAAAGCTATACATTCACAGTTGTGATGCAATCGACGCCCCAAAAATCTGCCAATGCTGCTGCATTTTCATCAAAAGCTTTTCGCATCTTGGCAGTAAACTCCCCAAAAGGATATGCGGAGAAGGTCGCTTTGCGAGCAGCGCGTTTCGCCGACCAGGTTCCCACCACCTCGCCTGCGCATAAAAGCACCGGTGCGATCCAACCTCCTGCTCGATATACCCGGTCGAGAAACGGCTGTTCAACAAACTGAGTTTTAGCACAGTGACCCAGTAAAAACGGATCGAAGTGAGGTAATAAACAGAGGGAACCATCCACAGGCTGGCCTTCAACGATACGAGCCATATCCTGTTTCAGCATGCTCGCCTTACCAAATCCAGTTTGAACTTCTTGCAGGAAATCGCTATTCGCAGCCCAAATCATGCGGGCTTCGGTGACCTGTATTCCGGACCACCGGCTAAAATCAGCGACAGTTGCGGGAGCATAATTGTGCAAGTAGCGCTGCACCAGCCAACGCTGCGCCTGGCGAACCGACCCTTGCGGTTGCCGCCGGGGTAACCACTGATCGGTTCGCACGAAAGTCGGCTTGCCATCATCATCTGGACCATAACAGATCAAACCATCGATCATCGCCAGACGAAACAATTGAATGGACCAGGCTTTTTCACAGTAGGCTTGAATTGGCTTGCTGGCCTGCGGCAGAATCGTATGAAAAAGTGCTGCGGCGCTTTTCGGGCCATCTTTCAGCAGCTCGATGATCAATTCATTCAATCGTGCAAGTTGGCCGGAGGTGATCCCGAACTTCGACATGATTTTTACCAGCGCGTCCGTTCGGCTTTTTCGCAGAGCGCAGATATAGTGTTGGTAGTCCTGCGCTGGCAAAAGATGTAATGTTTGCCGCATGGCAGAGGTTTTCACCAAACTGCGGTCACGCCACAGAGCCTGCCCGATCATTGCACGCGATATGCGCGGATTACGTACCCGGATTTGCAGCTCTGCCGCGGACTGCACTTGTGCCTGAGCGCCGCACATCAGCCGTACTGCATCCAGTAGCGTACTTGCAGCGTCACCGCGCAAGCCGTGCCGCGTTAAACGAAAAGCTCGAATACGCTTTTGATCCAGGTTAATCGACATGATTTTTGCAAGTTAAATCAGGTTGTGATTCGCTGGATTTAGAACAGAATTAGCTGATTTTCCCAGCAAGACCGTTGAGGTGAGAAACTAATTATCTGAACTGAAAACAGGGGAAAGCCATGCTGTGTCATTGCAGTGCTGATGCCCATCACTTGCCAGTGCTGCCAAAACCACCGCTGGCGCGACTGGAAGCCGGCAGCTGTTCGACTGTTTGCCATTCCGCCTGTACGTAGCGCTGAATCACCATCTGCGCAATACGCTCACCGCGCTTGACGGCAAAGGTCGCCCTGCCATGATTGATCAAAATCACCCCAACTTCGCCACGGTAGTCCGCATCGATGGTGCCGGGGGTGTTTAAAACAGTAACGCTGTGCTTGAGCGCCAGGCCGCTGCGCGGTCGAATCTGCGCTTCGTAGCCTTCCGGCAGAGCCATCGCCAGGCCGGTTGGAACGATCACCGAAGCACCCGGTGCAATCACAATGTCTTCTCTATTTGCGGCGTAGACATCCATTCCGGATGCGTGCGCAGTCATATAGCGCGGCAAGGGCAGGTCGTCGCTGCCCGGCAGTCGGTGGATGAGAATTTGGATGCGTTGCGGTTGTGCCATTTTTCCTCATTCGTTTGGCCTTAAGGCTCATTTTTCCATTTGATATACAGTTAAATTATCGATGCCGCGTTCCTGCAGGCGCCCCATCTGCTTGCTGGCTTCATTGTAGTTGCGGAACGGCCCGACCAGCACACCATATTGGCCGACAGATGTTTCGTGGATAAAGCAGTTGACCCGGCTGGCGCGCAGAATACGGATATTGTCCTCAGCCTGCTGTTTTGTGCCGAATTGGCCATACAAAATGGCATGCGGCCCGGTTGGCGCCATTTGTTGCTGCATGACTGGCTCGTTCGCTGGGGGCGGTGGATAGCTGTCTGGTTCCTGCACGGCGTCCTGCTCAGGCTGCTGTGCCGCTGGTGGCTGGTTTTGTTGTTGCTGTGTTTGAGCCGATGCCTGATTGGCGGGTGCCTGTTTGCTTTGTTTGGGCTTTGAGTCTGGCTTGCACGCAAAAACCAGCGCGCCAATGGCCAATGTCAAAATCAGTGTTTTTGCTTTTTCCATCGTCCGAAACGTTCCTTTTAAAAATTCGCTCCCCTTTTGCGGAAACAATAAAATAACGCGAATTCGATATAAGCAAAATATTCGATTCTTCAGCCTGAGACACTATGTTAAAAAGAGCTTGAAGTCGAAGGCGCTTAGAATTTCCTTGTACGACAAGCTCAAAATCTTCATAGTTCGACTCCGCTCACCATGAAGAAAACTCTCCATTTAGGCTGAAAATATTTACATCGAACTCACGTTAAAATACATGCTGCAGCAATGCGCTTCAACACTTTTTGGCGTTTTCAGCAAAATAATTCAGTGAAAGCACCGGCCAAATGACAGCGTTGGGATGAAATTTGTTTATTTCGCAGGCTCGGATGTTATTTTGCAGTATTTGCAAAAGCGGATCCATTCAAAACAAGCACGGAAGGAGAAAGCATGAGCGCATCATTTTCACGACGCAAATTTTTGGGAGCAGCCTCGGGGCTCAGTCTGGGTGCACTGCTGCCTGCAAAATTGGCCTTTCCGGCCATCCATACCAGCAAAACTGCCCGCGGTCCAAAAGGCAAAGGACCGATGATCGTCTGCAGCCGAGGTGAGCGCTGGGGCCCGAAAGTCACCCAGCCGGGATTTGATATTTTGTCGAAAAGCGGCAAGCTGATGGATGCCGTCGAAAAAAGCGCCAACGTCACCGAGCTCGATCCCGAAGATATGTCCGTAGGCTATGGCGGTATTCCGAATGAGGAATGCGTGGTACAACTGGATTCTTCAATCATGTATGGTCCAACCCACAATTGCGGTTCGGTGGCCTCGCTGGAGGGCATCAAAACACCGTGCAGTGTTGCGCGGCTGGTGATGGAACGCACCGATCATATCATGCTGGTCGGCCCGGGCGCACAGCGTTTCGCGGTGATGCACGGCTTTCAGATCGAGAATCTACTGACCGACAAAGCCCGGCAAGTATGGCTGCGCTGGAAAGAGAATGTCAGCGACAAAGACGACTGGCTGGCGCCACAGGAAGGCGTGGAAAAGAATGGCAAGCGCGTGACCGGCACCATCAATGTTTTCGGCAAAGATGACCAAGCCGACATTGCTGGCATTACCACCACCAGCGGGCTCGGCTTCAAAATCCCCGGACGTGTCGGTGATTCACCCATTATCGGCGCCGGACTCTATCTCGACAACGAGGTCGGCGCAGCGGGCGCAACTGGCCGCGGCGAGGAAGTGATTCGCACCTGTGGCAGCTTTTTGGTGGTCGAAGAGATGCGGCGCGGCAAATCACCGGACGAAGCCTGTAAAATCGCTTGCGAACGCATCGTTGCGATCAACAAACGCGCTGGCGTTGAGGTCGATTTCAACGATAAATATGTGGCGATGAACAAAGATGGCGAAGTCGGTTGCTACGCGATTATGGGTTCAAAAAAGAATCCGCCCTATGTCTGCTGGATGGACAGTGATGGCTTCCATACCCACGCCGGTGGATTCCTGATCGATCAGGGCTAAGAATAAAAAAGCCGGCACGTTCATCACGGCCGGCTTTTATCGTTTGGCTATGTGAACAAGCTATTGTTGGTCGGCGCTTGCTTTCAAATCTGCAGCGATCTGACGCAATTGCTCGGCATCCTGCGGATTGGTCATTGCCGCATCGGCGTTGCTTGCTTGCGTGTTGCCTTCGATAACCATGGTCATCGGCACGATCGAAGCGATACCGGTAAAGGCGCCGATCAGATAGTCGAGAAATTTGTGCTTGGTGGTAACGCGCACTTCGGTAAGCTGATATTTTTCGATGATCTCGGCAGAAGTTGGCTCGTTGATCGGCACTGCCCCGAAGAGCACATACCACAAACGAATCTCTTTTTTGAACTCAGTGTTGTCGGTTTCTGTCAGGACTTTCACATCTGAATCAGATGGGGCAACCATTTTTGCTGAATAGCAGCCAGATAGCATAAGCGTTGCACAGATAAAGCAAATAACGACACGTCGCATAGCGACCTCCTTCGTTTGATCGGTGTATTCTATTTGTGGCAATCATAAGTGTTGGGGCGGGAAATGCCTGTTTAACGCAAAGAATCGCCAGGTGTTGCATTTCTGCATCGAACGATTGCAGCTTTAGTCAAGCTTGACAATGCTTTGTGGAGATCGATTTCAATATGCACTGAAGTCGCACAAATCATTTCCATAAAGCGTTTTAACAAAAAAACACACATAAACAAAGATGAAGTACCCATCTCTTTACTGGACTAAACGTGCTGCCGGGCACTTTTTACGCTTGCTGATGAGCAGGCCGTCTATTTTAGCCACAAATTTGGCAATATACACGAATGATTTTTCCATTTATAATCATGAAAATCCGTAAGATTCGTGGCTAAATTTTTGAATTACTCTGAAATACTGCCATGTAGTGGAGGGATTCGAAAAAGCAAAACTTCGCAGCTAAAAATAAAATTCGAAATTTTCTAAAATAGGAAATCACCCAAAAAGCAGGAGCATTTGGATGAAGCAAGACTGCCCGCCCGCCTATTATGCAGAATATCTGATGCTGGACAAATTGCTCAATTGCCAGCACGAGCGCAGCGCACAATATGGCGAACTGGCTCATGAAGAGATGCTCTTCATTATCGTGCATCAAGCTTATGAGCTGTGGTTCAAGCAAATATTGCATGAACTGGACACCATTATGGCAGCGTTCCAGCACAAATATGTGGCAGAAAAAACCATCAGCATCGCTGTGTCACGGCTGCAGCGCATCACTGAAATTCAAAAATTGCTGATCGACCAGGTGCGCGTGCTGGAAACCATGACCGCACTCGATTTTCTCGATTTTCGTGACTATCTGCAACCCGCTTCCGGCTTCCAAAGCTACCAGTTCCGGCTGATCGAAATCAAGCTCGGCCTGCGTCCAAAAGGCAAAGACCACCAACCACCGAAAGATCTGTCGTACACGCGATTGTCCGAAGTGCATCGCGCCCTTTTGGTCGAAGCTTACAAACAGCCGTCCATGCTCAACTTGCTGGAAAAATGGCTTGAACGCACACCGTTTTTGCAGTTCGAAGGCTTTGATTTTTGGGAGAATTATCGCCGTGCGGTTGAAAATATGTTAGCGCAGGATCGCGAGACCATCCAGAAAAATCCGGTGCTCAGCGATGATGTGAAATTGCGCGAACTGACGGAAATGGACAAAACTGAGGCCAGCTTTGCCGCGCTGTTCGATGAAAAGCAGCATCAGAAATTGGTGGCGCAGGGCCAGCGCCGCATTTCGCTGAAAGCCATGCAAGCTGCACTGCTCATCAGCCTGTATCGCGACGAACCGATCCTGCATCTGCCCTTCCGCCTGATCACGCTGCTGGTAGACATCGACGAACTGTTTACCACCTGGCGCCACCGCCACGTGTTGATGGCGCACCGCATGATCGGCTCGAAAATCGGCAGCGGCGGCACCTCCGGCATCGATTATCTCAAAAAAGCCGCCGACCGCAACAGAGTTTTCACCGATCTGTTCAATATTTCCACCTTCATTATCCCGCGCTCGGATTTGCCGACTTTGCCGGATGATTACCGCAAAAACTTGGGATTTTATTACTCGGAAGGACCCACCAAAGCATGAATCTTGATTTAACTGGCAAAAACGCGCTGGTGTGCGGCAGCACCCAGGGCATCGGCCGCGCCTGTGCGCACGAACTGGCGATACTGGGTGCGCGCATCACCCTGGTCGCCCGCAACGAAAGCGCCCTGAAAAAAGTCATCGATGAATTGCACGGATTGGTCGATGCGCCTCACGACTATTTATGCGTCGATTTCAGTCAGCCGGATATGCTGCGCGAAGCGCTGAATGCCTATTTCGCCGTCCATGAGCCGTGCCATATTTTGGTCAACAACACCGGTGGGCCAACACCCGGGCCAATCACAGAGGCCAACCTGAAAGCCTTTCTCGACGCATTCAGCCAGCATTTGCTCTGCAACCACATTCTCGCGCAGGCGGTGCTGCCGGGCATGCAAAAAGCCCAATACGGCCGCATCATCAACATCATTTCGACCTCAGTCAAACAGCCGATCAAAGGGCTGGGCGTGTCCAATACCACCCGCGGTGCGGTGGCGAACTGGGCCAAAACGCTCGCCGGCGAGGTGGGACGATTTGGTATTACGGTTAACAATGTACTGCCGGGCTCGACCAAAACCGGCAGGCTCGATGCCCTGATTCAGTCGAAGGCAAAAAAGGCTGGTGTTCCAGAGCAGGAAATTATCGAGCAAATGGAAGCGGAAGTGCCGGTCGGGCGAATCGGCGAACCGGAAGAAGTGGCCGCAGCCGTGGCATTTTTGGCCTCACCGGCAGCAGCCTACATCAACGGCACCAACCTGCCGGTTGACGGTGGCCGCACGCAGTGTTTGTAGCGCTTTTGGAGGTGATCGATGTGATGGCGTGTTTCGGCAAAATGTACTTGACATTTTTCGTACATCTCTGCACCTTGTTGCACTCAGCGGGGAGATTCCCTTCATGCATGTTCGCTATTTCAAATTGTCCGCCAAAATCAGATTAACTTTTCGCTCCTGCAAAGATTGGTTTTGACCATACTGCCGTAGTGTGACAAAACTTTTAGCTTTCCAAAAGGAGGGTAATCATTTGAAAAAAGCATTTTTGATTTGCCTGATTCTTGTGTTCGGTGTGATGAATGCCAGTCAATCAACCTACGCACAAAATAAGCAACCTGGCTGGCTCTCCTTGCAGCGACTCGGCATTGGATTCGGTGGAAGCTACCACTTTAATCCGTGGCAGAATTACAACAAGGTGATGGAAAAAGTCTCGCGGGAAATCAGGTTGGGCAACGAACTCAAAGAGTCTACAGGATTCTACGACAAAATCAATGGCGATGCCTCACTTTGGGCCAATGTCAGTTATCAGATTTCAGGTCCGTGGAAGGCAATCTTGCTGGGCAGCTACTCAGCCACTGCTGCTACTTTTGAAGTTAGACCCAATCCCAGCACAATGTCATCTTACGACTATCAAATGGATTTTCAGCAGGAGTTTGATTTTACTGTTTGGTCTGCCGGTTTCGGCATTGCGCGAGAATGGCCTATTGCACAAAACACAACTCTTGAAACTTTGGTTGCGCTTGAGCATCATGCTGCTAAGTTTTCCTATTCCTATGATTTGTTATTTTTGGAATTTGGGTCTCCGTCAGATTTGCCCGGTGGTCATGATCGGTTGCAAGCAGATCTGACACGCAAGAAGTGGGGTGGTCAAGTAGCTATAAGTGCACGCAGGCGACTAACAGGGCCGCTGTATGCTTCAGTAAGAGCGATTTATCGAATGGTTGATTTTGACAACCTGACCGGGCCCGGTTTCTATTTTTATTTTGCTGATAACAATTTGCCTTTTGCTGCGCAATTGGTCGAAGCAAACAATTTTTTCGGTATTGGAACGGAAAATAGCGAAGTGCTCACATCTTCGAATTCATTAACATTCGGAACTGAGCCTTCGAATCCGTTCTTAAGAACGCCAGCAAAAATCGATTTTTCCGCATTTGGCGTCGGAATTGGATTAAGCCTGGAGTTTTAACATGCTGCGGTTCATGTTGTTCACACTTTTTGCTTTCCAACGACTTTTCTCATGTTCAGAAAAACAGCATTGAACCAGAATATGCTAAGGCCTCATCTGGCAATGACCTGATATTGCTTGCACCTTTCGACATTCTTTCGCATACTCGGTCGAGCGCGGGCATGTTGTTGCAATTCAATCCAACACAGATCACTCCGTTTTGCCCTTGAGATATCATCCCGCCGCAGAATATTCAAAATAATTGTTTAGACTCCTGGCACTTACACAGCTTTTAGGAGCAACGCGAAAGAAAATCAAATATGGAACAACTTGTCACATCAAATCTTAAATTGGGGATCATTGCCGGCGGGCAGCTCGGCAAAATGCTTATCCAGGAAGCGAGCAAATGGAATCTCATCACCTATGTTCTGGACCAGGATGAAAATTGCCCGGCAAATAGTCTTGCCACCCATTTTGTGAAAGGCAGCAATACTGATTTTGCGTCTGTGTATCAATTCGGAAAGATGGTCGATCTGCTGACCTTTGAACTTGAAAACGTCAACATAGAGGCGTTGAAGCAGTTGAAAGCCGAAGGATTGAATATTGTGCCCGACCCGGATATTCTCGAATTGATTCAGGATAAAGGCAGACAGAAAGAATTCTTTTTGAAGCACGGCATACCGACAGCGCCCTTTGCGACCTGCACGAATTTGGATGAAATACACCAAAAAATTGCCAGCGACGCTATCGCCTTTCCTTTTGTGCAAAAATTGCGGACGGGAGGATACGACGGCCGCGGCGTTGCGGTGATTCAGCACGAAGATGACTTGTATAAATTGCTCGATGGCGCATCGCTCATCGAGAACAAAATCAGCATATTGAAAGAAATCGCGGTGATAGCCGCTCGCAATCAAAACAGCGAAGTCAAATGCTACCCGGCGGTCGAAATGGTGTTTGATCCTGCAGCGAACCTTGTGGATAAATTGATTTGCCCTTCGACAATAACGGCGGAACAATCGGAAAAAGCGATTCACCTGGCGAGCAAATTGATCGATTTGTTAAATATGCAGGGTCTGCTTGCAATTGAGTTTTTTGTTGATGAAAACGGAGACGTAATTGTCAACGAGATGGCTCCACGCCCGCACAATAGCGGTCACCATACGATTGAAGGCGCGATCACTTCACAATTTGAACAACACTTGCGGGCTATTTTCAATCTGCCGTTGGGGAGCACGAAGCTGAAACTCCCCTCCGCGATGATCAATTTGTTGGGGGCTGAAGGCTATGAGGGCCCGGTCGCCTATGAAGGTTTGACTGAGAGCATGGCAATTGAAGGGGTGAAGATTCATCTTTACGGCAAGCAAATCACCCGCCCATTCAGGAAAATGGGGCACATCACCGTATTATCGACCTCTGTCGAATCTGCATTACAAAAAGCGGAAAAAGTGAAACAGCTCATAAAGGTAAAATCATGGGACAAGCAGTAGTCAGTATTGTCATGGGCTCTGATTCTGACCTGCCAGTGATGAGGCAGGCATCGGAAATGCTCGATCAATTTGGCGTTGATTACGAGATGGATATCGTTTCGGCGCACCGAACGCCGGAGAAACTGTTTGAGTTTGCATCGAATGCGCACAAGCGAGGGATTCAGGTCATCATTGCCGGAGCCGGTGGCGCGGCACACTTGCCGGGCATGGTTGCTTCTCTCTCCCCGTTGCCTGTGATTGGCGTGCCGATCAAATCGAGCAACTCGATCGATGGCTGGGATTCGGTGCTTTCAATCCTGCAAATGCCAGGCGGCGTCCCTGTTGCCACGGTCGCCCTGAACGGGGCAAAAAATGCCGGCATTCTTTCCGCGCAAATCATTTCCGTATCAAACAATTCAGTAAGGGAGAAGATCATTGCCTACAAAGCGGAACTCAAGGCACAAGTGATGCGCAAATCGATAGGTTGATTTTTTGTGCAGGATGTTTGCCCGTGCCATCAATATTCAGTTGCCTGCATCAACAGTATAGCGCATACTACGGATACTGGTATCTTTCCTTGTAAGCATTTGGCCATGCTCTCAGTTTAAGCGAGTGTACTAAACAACAGACCTGTCGCTTTTTTATCAATTCAGGGCGCTTCGGCAACTTGGCCCTTTAATCCCTTTGTAAACAAGGCTCACTATATGCTCGGAATTCTCATCCAAATCGCTCTCTCGTGGCTTTTGATTCGAATTGTCGAACACGAAAGTCTTTCTGTACTCGGCTACCAACCAATCAGGAAACGAATCTTGCAGCTCTTGGTCGGATTTAGTTTAGCAGCGATTGTTTGTGGAATCGCACAGCTGATTGAGTCCAATCTAACAGGCGTTAGTTGGCAAGTAAACAAAGCGTTCGATTTCAGACTTTTCTTTGAAGGTGTCTGGTGGAACCTGAAGTCTGTTCTTTTCGAAGAATTCATTTTTCGAGGCGCGTTGCTCTATATCGCCATAAAAAGACTCGGCACTCGCGCAGGTCTCGCGCTTTCTGCAGCAAGTTTTGGGATTTATCACTGGTTCTCTTACGGAATCATTGGAAGCCCCGTCGCGATGGTTCTTGTTTTCGTTGTAACAGGTCTAATCGGGCTTGTTTGGGCATATTCCTTCTCGGCAACAGGTTCAATGGCGCTTCCTGTTGGCTTGCATTTCGGCTGGAATTATGTTCTCAACAGTATCTTTTCGAAAGGGCCGATCGGGATTCAGTTCCTTGTTCCGCTCGAGCCCGAAAACTACAGTCAACTTTCAGGAATACCCTGGATACTCAACTTCATACTTCCAGCTGTGATCTTCGCATTTCTAAGCTACAAGTTAGCCTCGCGAATGAGCAAAGTACATATTTCTCCTGAGAAACCTTAAACTTAACATGTTGTACAAATTAAATAAGCCGTTGATGAGCACAAAACGGCCCAAATTATCATGCCGGAGGCATCTATTTTGACGATTCCGCGGAATGTAGCGAAGTTTCCTTACGATGCCGAATAGATTCATCCTGGATGACAGGGGTACTATTGTTACATAAAAACAATGGTTTATCCGAAAAGACTATCGCAAAAAAAATTCACACAACGCGATAGTCTTAACATGTTTGATTCCAGACAATTTGCATTTAGAGTTGGAAAAAGGGCATTTTAGCCAACTTGGTTGTGCTGCCCCAGCCCAGCTCTTGTCGTTACGAGGCAGCAGCGCCTTTTCGTAATTCATTTGTGCATCACCCCGCGACTGTTATGAACAATTTTTAAATATGCTCGATCCGGAGATAATATGACCGGGAAACAAACAAAACAGATCATCAGAATAGCATTGATTCTTGGAACCGTCATCTCCTTGTTTTTCGTGCCATGGCCAATCCTGTTTGCATGGTTACCGCCACTACCTGATACGGTTCAGGAACAAGTAGATGAAACCATTGATCATGGATTTGATGGAATTATTGTTTATGTGGACGAATCTGGCCAGCCACCAGCGTTTTATGCAGCGGGGTGGCATGACCGAAAAAAGGAAATACCTGCCAACCAGAACGCCTTGTTCAAAATTGCCAGTATCAGCAAGTTATATGTTGCTGTTGCCATCGCCAAACTGGTCAAGGACAACCGCTTGTCTTTGGATAAAACGCTCGCTGATTACTTTCCTGAACTTCTAGGAAGGATTGAAAATGCAGACAAAATCACCTTGCGAATGATGGTACAACATCGGAGTGGCATTCCCAACTATACCGACTCTTATAATTATTGGATTGACCCACCGGCAAGCAACGCAGAAAAGCTTGAATTGGTTCTTGATTTACCGGCAAACTTTAAACCAGGTGAAGATTACGGATATTCAAATACGAATTATTTGCTGATTCGAGAACTTATGGACAAGGTGCTCGGTTATAGTTATTTTCAATATATCAGGGAAAAAATTTTAGCCCCACTTAATCTGAACAATACGTTCGGTTCGCTTGGTGAAGTGAATGTAGACGATGTGATGAGTGGCTACTATGTTGGCATTGATGCCGATTTAAAAACAGATGAAAACGGCATGTTAGCCTCAGCAGAGGATGTGGGCATCTTCTTGAGGGCATTAAACGACGGTTCAGTGTTTGATGAAGGAGAGCAGGAAATCTATTCATCCATCTATGGCTATGAACATACCGGCCTGGTTCCTGGCTATCAAAGCATTGCCAAGTACCACAAAGACATCGACACGGTTGTCATTCAATTTACAAACACAACTGATTTTAATGGGTACAACTGGAATTTATCGGAAATTGTATATAGCCGCATTGTAAAAATACTGAGAAATAAAAAAAGCTCGTAACATTGGATAAAAGGCATTAATGCGACCATTAAAATCACCATTGAATTTACGATTAGATTACGCAAAACAACGGCATCATATCGGACTCGAAATACCTCCAGTTTTTGCCTACGGAAGCATCTCAAGCTTTCGCGCCTCTTGTTCGTAAGCGTTACCCGGGAAGGAATGATACAAAATGAAAGCAGAGTATAAAATTAAATTTGAAATGCCCAAAGATTACAATCCATCTGATTTATTCATGAGCTTACCTTCGCCACTGAGTTCAATAATGACAGAAATATACAATTACTCAATCGAGCCATACGGCTTTTATTTTTTGGATAATCTTGTGGATCAAAAGAGAGCAGGATATGCAATGAAGCTGTTTATTGATGAAGCTTTCAAATACACGAAACGTGTTGAAATTCAAAAAATATCAAACAAGAGCTAATATCCAATCCATACGAAGGCCAAAGCTGGGCGCGCCTGGGCGATATTTCCAGGCTGAAATCCATCTACTATTTAGCCGTTCAGATGAAGCCAGGGCTTCCTCGCAAAGCGCTACCCATCAGTACGCCACCAACCGCCAGACCAGCTTCATGCTTTTTTCGACGCGGATTTCAGCGATGCCGACCTGGGCATAGTCGCCATCGATTTCGAGCGACCAATATTCGCGTTTGAAACGGCGCGGGCCAAAACCGGCAATGCTTTTCACGAATTTCCTGCCGCTATCGGCATATTCCATCTGAAACAGCTTTTCCATCAAATCGCGCGCATTGGTGCCCGGCTCCACCATCACGGAGGCGCTCAGCGTATTGGCGCTGTCCGCAATCACCTCAATTGACACCTGCCTTTTATCGGGCATCTTTGGTATTTTGGTAACCGCACCCGTCAGAGTCGCACCGTCCAAAACAGCCAATATCGCGACGGCCAAAAGCAAAAATCCAACCTTTTTCAAAGCAAACCTCCAGCAATTCATTTCAGTTTTATTGAGCCAAAAGAATAAGAAAGTTTGTGCGCTTGCACAAGAAAAAACACAACTCGTTTGAACCAGCAGGTGAGCGCATAACAAGGCGGAGACGTGCTGCCGCATCACGACCGGCCCCTGCCTCGTAATGAGGTTTTCGCCACATACTTTAAAAGTATGCCCGCAAAGTCTTCACAATTTTTGCAAAGATTAGTCAAAATCTGTGTTCATCCAGGGCGAAGGAAAAATGTTCTACGTTGAGCCGTTCCGTGATTTCGCTTGCCATTCGTGGCTGGGATCGCTACTTTTGCAGCCAAATCCCAAATCGCATGTCTAAAAACAGGATGATTCGTGAAAAAAGCTTTTTTCCTTTTGAGCGCCGCATTGCTCATCTCCAGTTACACCTTCAGTTGCGGCGGACGCGATGACCGCGACGAAGTACGCGCCAATAACGGCGAACCGGATGAGATTTTGACGCTTGGCAAAGACGAATTTTGGCGGGAAACGTGGTTTTATTATAACGCGATCACGATCGGCGGCGAGCCGGCTGGCCTCGCGTATGAATTCCGCAAATCTTCCGGCTGCGGCGTGATTGAGGATGTCTATCTCTACACCCAGTATCCGGTCGCCAATCCCGATAGCGTTGGCACGCTCATGCCGAAAATCCTGCCCCCGACTAAAAATCGCAATCCAATCGCACCTTACTAAAGCGGAGCCGCTGCATGGAAACCAAGGACATTGTCAATTACCTCGACCAATACCTGCGCGTGCGTGAGATTCGCGACGCCTCATTGAACGGCCTGCAAGTTGAAGGCAAAACAAAGATCGAAAAAATCGGTTTTGGCGTCGATGCGTGCCTGGAGACGCTGCGCGCGGCTGCCAAAGCCAAAGTCGATCTGCTGATTGTGCATCACGGCCTGTTTTGGGGCAAAGTGCAGCCGATCACCGGCTCACATTTCACCCGCATCAAAACGCTTATCGATGCCAAGATGAATCTCTACTGTGCACACCTGCCGCTCGATGCACACCCTGAAGTCGGCAATAATGCCCAGCTTGCCAAAGCGCTCAATCTCGATATCGAGTATTATTTCGGCGATTATAGCGGCACGCCGATCGCGGTGTATGGGCGCGCCAAAAAGCGGCTGACGGCCGAGGATTTCCATCAACAGCTCAAGGATGTACTGGGTGAGCACGTCCGCATGGATGCCTTCGGCCCCAAACATTTTCGCAAAATCGGCATTTGCAGCGGTGCCGGCGCCTCGCTGCTTCCGGAAGCCCGCAGCCTCGGCATTGAGGCCTTCCTCACCGGCGAGCCGCGTCACAGCTTTTATTACTATACCAAAGAAGAACGCATGCACGCATATTATGGCCGGCACTACGACACCGAGGTGATCGGCCTGAAGGCGCTTTCAACTCACCTAACCGAGCTGTTCGAGCTGCCGGCAGAGTTTTTTCACGCGCCATCTGAAATTTAGCATTCATTGTTCATCAGCTTATTGCGAACGGCTTGTTCGCCACAGGATCAATACTATCGATTTTCATTCGCTATAATTTACGCCCTTCGTGGCCCCAGAAAGCAGCCGTCTGAAGCAACTCGCAAATAACGTCAGGTTTGTCGATGCAGATTTTCAGATTTATTTTCAAAATTTTGCTAATCACCTTTGCGCTAAGCCTCTTTGTCGGCTGCGGCGAAACCAGCAACAAAACGCGTGTAACCTTCCTGCAAGTTTTGGGCGGTAAAGACCGCGATAAAATTTTGCAGGAAATGATCCGCCAGTTCGAGCAGGCCAATCCTGACATCGTAGTGGAGTTGCAATCCGTGCCTTGGGATCAGGCGCACGAAAAGCTGGTGACCATGGTGGCGACCGGGTCGGTACCCGATGTCGTGGAGATGGCAGACGCATGGATCGGCGAGTTTGCCGCGATGGGTGCGCTCGAAAGTCTGGAACCGCACCTGGCGCAATGGCCGTATCGCGAGGCAATCAAGGATGTGACCTGGCGGGCAGGCCGGGTTTACGACAATACCTTTTATGCTTTCCCGTACGGATTCTATGTCAAAGCACTGTTTTACCGCAAAGACTGGTTTGCCGATAAAAATCTCACGCCACCAGCCACGACAGACGAATTCGTGCATATTGCTCAGGCATTCACCGAACCGGCAAAACCTCGCTACGGCTACTCGTTGCGCGGCGGGCGCGGCTGTTTCGATATGGCGACCTATTTCATGTTCGTTTTCAACGGCAGCAGCGCCTATTTTGATGAGCAAGGGCGATCCACCTTCGACCAGCCCGGCGCCATCCGCGGCTTGCAGTTTTTTGCCGATTTGTACAAAAAACACCACGTCGCACCACCGGATGCGATCAATTATGGTTACAACGAACTGGTATCAGCGTTTTACAGCGGCGTGACCGCCATGTACATCAACGATCCGGAGACGATCAAAACCCAGCTTTCACACCTTGGCGAGGGCAAGTTTGGGACTGCCGCGTTGCCGGTGGGGCCAAGCGGGCGTCGCTTTATCAAGCTCGGCTACGGCAGCTACAGTATTTTGCGGGCGTCGGAAAACAAGGAAGCCGCGTGGCGCTTTATTGCGTTTATGAACAGTCCGGAAATGAGTACTTATTGGGCCAAAAACAACTACATGGTGCCGTTGACCAAAACGGGCGAACAGGATCCCTATTTTCAACAAGAAATTTTCAAACCCTTCTTTGCCCAAATTGCTGTTCCGGAAGACGTTTATTTCCCCCCTTACGAACTGCCGGAATATTCTGCTTTTTTTGAAGCTGCCCATATCGATTTTCAGCGCCTTTTGCTCGGCGAAGCCACTGCAGAGCAAGTCGCGAAAAAGTGGGCTGCTGAGCTGACGGCTGCCAAAATGCGCCAAAATGCTAAAGTGGATTAGCGTGCGATGCTGCCAAACCGTCAACGTTCGCTCATGCCCGTTCTCATGCTCGCGCCGGCACTCCTGTTGATCGCTGTCTTCATCTTATATCCGCTCGTCAAAGCTTTTTTCTATAGTTTCGAACAGTACGTACTGACGGCCCCCAATCAGCGCGCCTTTATCGGGCTGGACAATTTTGCTGCGCTCGCCGACGATGCGGATTTCTATTTAAGCCTGAAAAACACCACAATCTGGGTTTTGGGCTCACTGGCAGGGCAATTCATCCTGGGATTTGCGCTGGCGCTGCTGCTGGAAAAGCACTTTCGCGGGCGCACTCTTTACCGAGCCGTGGTCTTTTCCCCGTGGGCAATCAGCGGCTTTTTGATCGCGGTGATGTGGAAATGGTTGCTGAATCCGCAGTATGGGCCCGTCAATCAGCTCTTGCTGGGTGCGGGTTTGATGGAGCGCCCGATTGCGTTTTTATCGCACCCCGATTTTGCCCTGCCTTCGGTGATTGCCGCCAACGTCTGGTACGGCATTCCCTTTTTTGCGATCATGTTGGGCGCAGGGCTGGCTTCGATTCCGCGTGAACTCTACCAGGCAGCCGCTATCGATGGCGCAGGAGCGCTGCAACGCTTTGTGAACATCACGGTGCCAGCTATGCTGCCGGTCATCTTTGCCGCGCTGCTGCTGCGCAGTATCTGGATTTTTAATTTTGCGGATTTGATTTGGGTGATGACCAACGGTGGTCCGGCGAACAAATCGCAAATTCTGGTTACCTATCTGTTCACCACAGCCTATAAAAATCTAAATTTTGGCTATGCTGGCGCCTTGTCAGTGACGATTTTTTTGCTGTTGGCTGCTGGCATTGGGGCGTTTTTCTTGCTCAATCGCTTCATTTCAGTGAAGGGACGGCAGACATGAAGCGAGCAAACTACCTGCAAATATTTCGCTGGTGTGGCCTTGTCATCTTTTTGCTGATGATTGCCGCGCCGATCTATTGGCTGTTTATCACCGCCTTCAAGCCGGAAATCGATATTTTTGCCAATCCGCCGCAATATCTGCCGGGGAACATCACATTCGAACACTTTATCGATGTCTGGTTCGGTACCAGCTTTCCGGTGTTTTTTCGCAACAGCCTGCTGGTGGCTGGCACCGCTGGCAGTATCACCACCATCGCAGCGACGCTGGCAGGCTATGCCCTGGCAAAATTCCAGTTCCGGCTCAAGAGCACCATCCTGTTTTTGCTGATCGCCACCCAGATGTTTCCGATCTTGCTGCTGGTAGTGCCGCTCTTTACACAACTGGCAGCCTGGAAGCTGGTAAACTCCTTGACCGGACTGATTTTGGTGTATGCAGCTTTTAACATCCCGTTTTGTGTTTTGCTGATGCGGGGATTTTTTGCGGATTTGCCGAAGGAGCTTGATGAGAGCGCGCAGATCGATGGCTGTGGCCAGTTTGGCGCGTTTTGGCGGATTATGCTGCCGCTCTCATTGCCGGGCCTGGCAGCGACACTCATTTTTGCCTTCATCAGCGCATGGAACGAGTTACTTTTTGCTGTTATGCTCATCAACAGTGACAGCAAAAAACCGCTGACGATCGGCCTGGCATCTTTCATCGAAAAATACAACATCAGTTGGGGGCTGATGTGTGCCGGCGCCGTCATTGCGCTAATCCCGATTTTTGTGCTTTTCGCCTACATCTTGCGCTATTTAACGGCCGGTCTGGTGGCCGGGGCCGTCAAGGGCTGAGCGACTTGCGCGTTTATGGAACCCAAATAATTTTGGTCGTATCTTCTTCTTGGGGTGGCTTCGCGTGTTTCCCGCCAAAAAACCGCACACCCAGGTGCGTATACCAGGCACGGATAAAAAACATACCATCTTCGCGGCACATCTTTTTCATCAAATCGTCGGCAAATTTTCGAAGCTCCTGCTCCAGGTGCCTGCCTCGCAAAAGCTGGTACAGCGCATCGTGAACCAATGAGCCGCGCATAAAAGACTTGGTGTCGAAAGTCGGGCCGCTGGGGCCATCCCAGGCATAGCCCTTTTTGATCGTGAGCTTGCCTTCCGCATCCAGATCGATGAAGGGCGTCGAGATATTTTTGTCCGTAACACCGATTTTAACAGAATACGCTTCCATCAATTGATACTTGTAAATATTGAGCTTGCGATAGCCTATCCTGGACTTGGACATTTTGGCCTCCAGATAATAATGTTCACTTTATCTACGTTTTCAGCACGCACGCGTCAGCAATGCTGAGTGATAACAATAAAATCTAAAGTACTGCCGAAATCTCCTGCATTCAAATCATTTCGGACACAAAATCAAAACAATTTGTAGTTGAATTAAAAATCATTAAAGTCGTCGCTAAGCGGGAAACAGGAAAAAGTTAGCGGAGAACAATAAAAGGTATGGAATTGACTGCAGGAATTGAGGCTTGACAGTTTGCCCAAGAAGTCAGTGATTATGTTGAGCAAAGCTTGCATTCAGGCTGAAGTTTGGCGAAAAAAAACTGGAAGGCGTCAGGCGATATGCAGGTTGACTTGCTATTGCACCGACGCTCCATAGCGCTTGATCGAGACTTTTTTCAGCATGGTTGCCCGATCAATTTTGCCGGCATCAAAATCCGTCAGATCATTCTTCTTAAGCTGAAAAACAACCCGTTCTGGCACGAGGTGTGGATTGTCGAGAATTTTCACAGCGACCGTCAGCATTTGGTCGGCATCGAGCATTTGCAGGCTTCGGCCGTAGGACAACATCAAATCGCTGATGCGCTGTTCAAATTCTTCATATGCTTTTCGGTCATCCTTGTTACGTTTGGCATCGGATTCCGCTTGAAGCTGCGCCAGAATCTCGTCGACATCCCGGCTATCATCTTTTTTGCGGGCACGTTCACTTAATTGTTGGACGACCTGTTCCTGGCGGCGAATTTCGTCTTGAATGCGAATGATAATATTGTGTGGTGTTTGCACGCTCTTCACGGCATCAAACATGTAAATCGCACCGAAATCATCAAGAAAAAGATTGCTCACTTCGCCGTAGATACGGTACCCGTTCTGTTGCTCGTTATCGTTCAGCATGGCTTTGCACACACTCGCGAAACGGCGCAAACGCTCGTTGACTTGTTTGTTTTGCTGCGCGTCCGTTACTGCGATTTTCTGCACAAATCGTTCCCGATCGAGCTTGCGCGCGCGTACGCTTGCGATGTCCGCCTTTTTTGCGGAAAAGGTGGCTGAACCGAGCGCATGGCTTTGATTGCCCTGCAGGGCAAGAGCCGACACGTACGTCCCCGGCTCGTAAACGACGATCACTTTTTCCTGATCATCCAACTGACCGCTGGCATCAGCATAGTATTCGAGAAATTCAAAAATAGTCGAATCGATCAACGCGCGATAGGAAGCGGCGTTGGTTTTTGCGATTTCACCACCCGGACCGATGATGTAGACACCGCTTTGGCTGTCGCGTTTTTCGCCGGAGCGCGTGCGCATGTAATATTGCATGCTGGTGATGTAAGGTGAAGTCGAAACGCGGAAAATCATACCAACTGCCGGCACATAAACGCCGCGCACGCGGCTGTCACTGAATGGCTGACTCAGGCGGTAACCGTTACTGAGCATGTCTGCTAAAATCGTTTCCATCAAGTTGACTTCGCGTTGGATGCGCGTCAGGTCGAGGGCTGGATAATCTTTGCCCTGCGCAAGCAGGGGTTCACCCGCCATAAGAATGACGCTGCACATCAACAAAAATTTTCCGAATAACCGCTTTTTCATGACTGCGTTTTTCATATAGCTATTCGATGGCATTGGTTTGTGTTCAAAATACAGTGATACTTGTCCGCACTTTACAAAGCCTTGCAAGCATTTACCGTTGATAATTCACCGAGCGCATTAACTCACGGAACTGGTTGTTGGTCGACTCGTTCATGCGTTCCAACTGATTGCCGATCATGTACAATTCGGTATCGCGTTTTCGATCCATTTCCAGTGCAAAATTGGTAAAATTGTCACTCCAGGATTGTTTTTGCTTTTCCTCGGAGGCGGCGATCATGCTTGCGGTGTATTGCGCATTTTCCTGGCGCGCACGCTCCAGGATCACGGCCATCACCTCCGGTGAAATCTCCGACGACTGTTGCGGCAGCACGCCCATGCTGACCGAAAAGCCCTGATCATCGTATTTCATGTTAAAATTGCCGACCGAGCCCACAACCAGCGCGAACAACGCCGCTGTTGCCACGGCAAAGCTGAGGCGTCCCCAGGCGGTCTGCGGCAGCACAGCCCGCACATCGCGCAGCCACCCGGAAAAGGATCGCCTGGGCGTGGCGGTAAAAATAATGCGTTCCTGTGGTTCTTCCTGCGGGATTGCTTTCAGTACCTGCCTGGTGCCCACCAGCGCATCAAATTCTTTCTTGCAGGATGCGCACTCCGCGATATGGGCGTGCAAATCTTTGGCGCCCGTTGTGTCGAGCTCTTCGTACATCAGGTCGACAAACTGCGTTTTAGCCAAATCACAGTTCATAGGCTATCGCCTCCTTATCGATATTCCACTTGTCGAGAATTTTTCGTAGAGCATGCAAGCCGTAATACATACGGCTCTTAACAGTATTGATCGGCAGCTCCAAAATTTCTGCTATCTCAATAAATTTTAAACCTTGAAATTCTTTCATCACCACCACTTCTTTCTGCTCCGCAGGAATCTGGTCGAGAGCGCGTTCGAGCAGTGATCGCAATTCGCGTCGTTCCAATGTATTCTCCGGATTGTGGCCAGCATAGGCACTGCTGTCCGTCTCGCTGGAAACATCAAAGTTTTTGCTGTCCTTCAATTCATCCAGCGACGAAGTTGTTTGGTAGTACTTGCTCTTGGTTTCGTCCTTGCAAAGATTCAGCGCAATTTGATAAATCCATGACGAAAATTTGCGCGAATCTTTCAGATGCTTGAGATTTTTGAAGACTTTCACAAAAACACGCTGTGTGGCGTCTTTAGCATGTTCACGATCCTTGAAATAGCGCAAGGTGAAATTGTAAATCGGCTTTTGCCAGCGCCAGACAAGTGTATTGAAAGCCTCAATATCTCCATCCAGATATTTCCGAATTAATTGCTCGTCGGTCATCAATCCTCGTATCGCTAAAATGGTTGACCCTCGTCAGCAAATCCAACGGCAGACAATGTTCGCTGCCTGAGTGGAACTGCTGTGAGCGTTGGGTTGGCAAAAACCATTACGCTGCCTTGTGCACGCCAGGTCTGCATTCATTTGCTGGCGGTTTTCAGGCAGGCTAAGAATCTCGCGAGATTCGCCAAATCCGCCTGCTCACCGCCATCGTCTGATGCGTGCTTTTCTCTTCCTCTTGATTGACTATGCTTAAGACGACAGCACCGAAAAAAAGTTTTTGCATCCATGCGAACAAAAATGGCTTAACAGCGCCAAGATAACCAAATCAGCTTTTAGTTTGAAGCGAAATATCGGGCATCGCATTTTTCGCGAACCTGATGTTACAGAAAGTGGGGTATTTTGATCCATCACGGCGGAGCATGCAGCTCGAAAGGCAGGAGGCCTGGCAATGGCTGGATTCAATCCGCGCCGCCAGCTGATTCAGCAGCGCGGGCAGGTGGGACAAACTCAAATTGGTAATAGAAGCTATCGCGGTTGAATCGATGGCAGCAACACATCTGCTGACTACATACTTAATTTGGCTTTGACCAGGTTGGTGATATCCTGGGATTCAGCGGCCCACAAGAGGGCTTGTTCGCTCAAAATAAACAGGAAGCCGTTTTCTTTGGCAACCGCCGCAATCGCCTTGTTGACACGGTCTAAAATCGGCTTCAACAACTCGGCCTCTTTGTCCGCCAGCTTGTTGGCCATCTCTTTTTCGAGCGCAAGTATTTCTTTGCGTTTTACATCCAGTTCATCCATACCGGCTTGCTTCTGCTTATCTGAAAGCTCCCCTGCCTCAAGTGCTTTCATCAGCTCTGCTTCTCGACTGTTATAGGCTTCTACCTTGGCCATTCCCTGCTTTTGCAACTGGGTTTTCAGCGCTTCCAAATCGGATCGCATGGCCTTGACATCGCTCATTTCAGCCAAAATTGACGTTGTGTTCAAATAGCCGATTTTTTGAGCGGACACCGTACTGCCTAACATCAAAAATACTATTGCCAGCAATGGCAATTTGAAAACTTTGCGCATAATCTTCTCCCTGAATTTGAGATGAATTTCAATCTGTGAATCATTGGCGGGGAATATTGCTGAAATGTGCTTGCGAAACAAGGTATTTGAGGCGAATGGAAAGAAGAACTGCACAACACATTTTGTATTTTTATATATCGCGTGCGTTGGCGACAAGCTGCAATTGTTGAAAAAATTTGGTGAGAGTGTAGCGAGCTTTAAGTCTCGCATTGCGCGCAGAAAAAACATTCATTTGTCCAGTTTTTTAGCGCCTGAAGAGAATATTTTTGCAACGAAAAATTCCCCTTTGATACCTACAATTTAGACCCTTTGCTTAACATTCAGCAAGAAACAAATTAGTATAAATTCAATGTACACTTGGACAGACTACAGCTGCCTAACATTTTGCAAGAATTCTTTTAATGTCGATTCTATATCACTTAATTGAACAGAACAAATTAAATTGTTCATTGAAATTGGAATTCCAGTTTCTCTTTTAATAGAAAAAAGTAGCTCTTTTACAGCTTCCTTTCCTGGAACAACTTTAACTAGCTGATCGAAATCATCAATCGCTTCATAATTATTCCGCAATTTCAATGCATCGCTTTCTGCGCTTTGATAGGAATACCCATCCTTGTTCAATATTTTTGCTGCCTTGTAAAAATTATCTCTTAAAGTTCTTTCAAATCCAAACTTTGACATTGACAGAATATTTTTTGACATCTTGATAATTAAGCTCTCTATTTCTGATATTTTCATATGAAAGCCATGGTTGTTCTTAAGATATCTTTGCACTATTGCGGGCTTCAGCAAAATATTTTCAATCTCGTGGAATGGCAGCAAAAATAGATTAACATTGCTCTCTTTAGCATGTTTGATAATTTCAGTTTGCCATTGCTGAGGCAACCCATCGGAATCTCTAATAAAATACACATCAATGTTTTCGCCAGTAATTTCCTCAAGCGATGTTTTTATTCGAAATGGTATTTTATCATCTTTGCCTTGTGTCGATAAAACGGGTAATGAATGAAGGCCTTCAAATAGATTGATTCCCATAATTTGATCGATATATTTTAGTATCTTTTTATTTTTGTCCTCGACAAACAATACTTTGCCAATGATACTCGCTTTTGCACTGAAAAAATTATCGATCCTTGCAGTTATTTCAGCTTCAATATCATTGGATGAATTCAGATAACCAAGTTTTATTTTTTTAGCAGAAACCGGCACAATAGATTCGGGGCTAGTCTCTCTAATGATAGCTGTAGAATGAGTAGAAAGAATTACCTGCAAATCTTCTTCTTCACATATTTCCTTTATAACTCTTGCAATAGTTCGCTGCAGATTTGGATGCAAATGGGCATCAGGTTCGTCAAGCAAAATCACTTTTGACTTTTCTGAAAATCGATAAATTGGTGTTAGTATCTGCAGAACTTGAAGAAAGCCACTCCCCGCAGACGACAAATCTAAGTTTATTGTCTTTGAACCAACCCTTTCGTTAAACTCAGCATGAACAAACAAGTCCTTTTCGCTTTGAAAGTTTACATTTCCAATTTCAAAGTTGAAGTGCTTTTTAACTTTTTCGTACAATCTTTTAAACTTTTCTTCATCTTTTTCATAAATATCGAAAATTAGGTTGCGCAGGACTTCACTTACTCGGCCTCTTGTTAGCCTATCCTGGAGCGCAAGAGGAAACAATCTCTCCTCGCTTGATTGAATTCCTACAAAACCTGAAATAAATAGTGGTTCGATGTCAATTAAGCTCGGGTAAGAAACAAAATCATTTGCTTTGCTTGCCACTTTCGCAGTATATGCGCCAAACAACGATGTTATGTTAATTTTATATACATTATCGCTTCTATCTGTAATTTCAATTTTAATAGATGTAACCCCAGCTTTTTGACCACCTCTCATCTGTTTTGCAAAAAATAGATCTGCAGGATCTTCAACAAAGAATCCTGGGAGCTGAGTATAAGGTACCCCTTTTTTCCGAAACCTAATGCGATTAGAGTTGCTTTCACATTGAAACAAATCAGTTGTGCTAATTAAGCGCAAAGCAAGTGCTATAGCTTGTAAAATTGATGTCTTTCCACAGCCATTCTCTCCCATTAGCACTGTCATATCTTTGAGATTTAACTCAATTCTTTGAAATTTTTTAAAATTTTCAATCACCAGGTGCTTAATCATGGCGTTCCCCTTGTTGTTTAGGCGATCAGATTAGCTTTTATTGGTAGACTTTAGGTAATACAATAGGCTTTTCGCTAAAAATGCAAACCCACTCCCCAATTTATCCACCCCACCTAAATCCAAAAATTCGCGGCCCTAAAATCCTACTTCACCTTCGCTCCTGCTGGTGAGATGGCGCCGGGATCGACCAGGGTGAGGGTGCCGTCGGCGCTTTCGGCGGTGAGCAGCATGCCTTCTGACAGCTCGCCGCGCAGCTTGACCGGCTTGAGGTTAGCTACAATCACAATTTTTTTGCCCACCAATGTTTCCGGCTCAAAGTGCTGAGCGATGCCGGAGACGATCTGGCGCTTGTCGAGTCCGGTATCCACTTGCAGCTTCAGCAGCTTGTCCGCGCCTTTGATTTTCTCCGCCGCCAGAATTTCCGCCACCCGCAAATCCACCCGGTTGAAATCGTCGATGGTGATGGTCGTTGACTGCGACTCGGCAGGACTGGCTTCGCTTTTCGCTTGGTTCATTTTAGCCTCGATTTTTTGCAGTTTGGCGATTTCCGGCTCGATTTGCGCATCTTCGATTTTAGTGAACAGAATGTCCGGCTTACCGAAGTGGGTGCCGGCTGTCAGCGGCAGGCTGCCAATGTCCTGCCAATTTGCCTGGTCAGCGCGGCCGGGGAGCTGAAGGAATTGCCACAATTTCTCGGCGGTAAACGGTAAAATCGGCCCCATCAAAATCGCCAGCGCGTGGGTGGTTTGCGCGCACAAATGCAGGGTGGTGGCGCATTGCCCGGGCGCATCTTTGCGGGTGCGCCACGGCTCCTTGTCGTTAAAATATTTATTGGCTGCCCGCGCGAGATCGATAAAGCTGCGGGTGGCGTCTTTGAAGCGAAAATTGTCGATGGCGGCGCCCGTTTGCTCGCGGCTGGCCAGCATCTGCGCGACCAGTTCGTTGTCCATGGCATCGAGCGGGCCGCATTCCGGCAGGTTGCCATCGAAGTATTTGGTGATGAACGTGAAGGTGCGATTGACGAAATTTCCAAGAATATCCGCCAGCTCGTTGTTGTGGCGCGCCTGAAATTCCTTCCAGGAAAAATCGGCGTCACGGGTTTCCGGCATGTTGGCCGCCAGGGCATAGCGCAACGAGTCGGCATCGAATTTTTGCAGGTAGTCATCCAGCCAGACCGCATAATTGCGGCTGGTTGACAGCTTGTTGCCTTCAAGATTGAGAAACTCGTTGGCTGGCACGTTTTCCGGCAGCACATAGTCGCCATGCAATTGCAGGATGGCCGGGAAAATCAGGCAGTGAAAAACGATGTTGTCCTTGCCGATAAAGTGAATCAGGGTGGTGTCCTGATCCTGCCAGTAAGTTTTCCAGCGCTCGGGATCGCCTTGCTGCTCCGCCCATTCTCGGGTGGCGGAGATGTAGCCGATCGGCGCATCAAACCAAACGTACAGCACCTTGCCGGATACGTCCACACCGATTTTATCGCCGACCTCTTTCGGCACTTTCACGCCCCACGGTTGGTCGCGGGTCATGGCGCGCTCTTTCAGGCCCTCGGTGAGCCAGCTTTTGATTTGGCCAAGCACATTCGGCTTCCAATCCTGATGATTGGCGAGCCATTTTTCGAGCTCAGGCTGAATGGTGTCCAGCGGCAGATACCAGTGGGTCGTTTCTTTTTTAACCGGCTCTGTGTCGGTGAGCGCACTTTTCGGATTGATCAAATCATCCGGGCTGAGACTGGTACCACACTTTTCGCACTGATCGCCATAGGCTTTGTCGTATCCGCACGATGGACAGGTGCCGTACACAAAGCGATCAGCGAGGAAAAGCCCAGCTTCCGGATCGAAAAGCTGCTTTTCTTTTCTGAGTACAAAAATATCTTTTTCGGCCAGGTTGCAGAAAAATTCGCGGCTGGTTTCATGGTGCACGGGCGAACTGGTGCGGCCATAATAATCGAAACTCATGCCGACGCCTTCAAAGCTGTTTTTGATCATAGCGTGGTAGCGGTCGACGATTTCCTGCGGATCTTTGCCTTCGGCACGGGCACGCAGCATGATCGGCACACCGTTTTCATCGGAGCCGCAGATGTAGACGACATCGCGTTTTTTCAGGCGACAGTAGCGCACAAAAATGTCGGCGGGCAAATAAGCGCCGGCAAGGTGGCCGAGATGAATCGGGCCATTCGCGTACGGCAGGGCGCTGGTGACCAGGATGCGTTTGCCTTTTTCCAATGTTGCCATTACTCGTCGTTCCCTTTCAGATCTTCCGTGTTGCCGTGGTCGTGGCCGCAGTCATTCTGGCATTTATAGATATTGTCTTTGATGTCAGCGAGCGGCAGGGTTTCGTAGGTTTGGTCGCCGTGCTTCACCAAAATGGTTTCCTTAAAAATATCGATGCGCTCTACGCGTGCCTTACCTTTGTCGGTTTTGATTTCCTTGGCCAGCTCGGGATATTGCTTGATCGCCCAATTGTAAAAATCGCGTTCGTAAATCAGGCAACATTTTAAGCGACCACAAACGCCGGCAAGCTTGTTGGGATTGAGTGGCAAATTCTGATCTTTGGCCGCTTGGGTGGTGACAGGTTTGAAGTCGCCGATCCAGGTGGAGCAGCACAGTTGCCGGCCACAGACGCCGTAGCCGCCGAGGTGTTTGGCTTCATCGCGCACGCCGATCTGCCGCAGCTCGATACGGGTTTTGTATTCGGCCGCCAAATCCTTGACCAATCCACGAAAATCAACCCGCTTGTCTGCTGTGAAGTAAAAGGTGATTTTATTGCCATCGAACTGGTATTCACAATCGACCAGCTTCATGTTCAGCCTGTGCTTTTCCACCAGTTTCCGGCATTGCTCCAGCGCCGCTCTTTCGCTGGTCTTGTTTTGGGTGTGACTGATAAAGTCGTTCGGCAGGGACTTTCGGAGCACCTTTTTATGTCTATTGTTTTTTTTGCCTTTCGATGGCATGTATTCGACATTCAGGTTGTTGACTTTGCCGAAGTCAATGCCCTTTTCCGCTTCGACAACGACATAGTCGCCCACCTTGAACGGGAATTCCTGCGGGTTGGCGAACACACCGGACCGCCTGCCCTTAAACTTCACTTCGATATATTGTTGCAAGGTTAACCTCTTGTTTTCGGCTGTCTCCCGTCCTGAAAAACAGGATTCGTGACCTTTCAATTAGATACATTCACGGCTACACGCGGACGGCGTACCGTGCTTACGCTGCATGCTGCGCGGAGCGCGCTTGCACGAACTGGCGGAGCTTGTTCAGCATAACTGTCAACACCAGGCCAGGTTGCACATAGCGGTTTATCATCTCCACGCTGATTTCTATTTCTCGAATCGCTTGTTGAAAATCAAAAAGCGGTGCGCGTTCGACGAATCGAGTGATGGTCTCCATTTCATTTTCGTTGGTAACGTGCGCTTTGGCCTGCTCTGCATCGAGATTCAAGATCAGCAGGGCATCGCGCAGCCACAGCAGCAAATTTTCCAGAATTTGCTGAATACTGGCTTTGTCATATTTTTGCGCCAATTCAAGCGCAAAAATGGCAGATTGTGAAGGCGATTTAAAAGTGGCCCGCATCAATTCCACCGCATGTCCGTTGAGGGCCAGCATGTCCTCGTCGAGTAATTCGAGAGCACGCCGCATGCTGCCGTTCGCCAGCCTCGCAGCCTGCCTTTTCAGTGTATCATCGTGCCCATCGATGACACGCAGACCGTCTTCGAGATCCGCTACGCCAATTTGATTAAAACGCAGCATTTGGCAGCGACTGATCACGGTGGGCAAAAGCTGATCAGATCGGTCGGATGTCAGCACAAAATACGTCTGCTCCGGCGGCTCCTCGAGAATCTTGAGCAGCGAGTTGGTGGCTTCTGCCGTCATACAATGCGCATCAGTGATGACAATGACGCGGCTGCGGCCCTGGTGGCTCTTCAGGCCAAGTTCCCGCTTCAATCCGCGCACCGTATCGATTGAAATAGTGGCGTTTGGCCAGGGCTTTTTAAAAGCATACGGTTGCTCTATCATGGAGGCGCGCACTGCCTGCAGGTCCGCTTCCTTGGCTGATTTAGGATGCGGAAACCAAAACACCAGATTTTGGTGGTTGAGCTCGGCAATATGGCGGCAATCGACGCACTGCTGACAAGGTTGGCTACCTTTTTCCGTACCTGTGCAGAGCAGCGCCTTTGCGAATTCCAGAGCCATGGCAGCTTTACCTGTGCCTTCCGCGCCCACAAACAGGTAGGCATGCGAGATGCGCCGATGCACAAAAGCGCGGTTCAGGAATGCTTTTGCATGCGGCTGTCCGAGTATGTTGTCAAAAGTGACTGCCATAAGGTTCTTGCCTATAAAGCAAAAACTCGAGGAAAGCCAAACTTTCCTCGAGCAAACTGTTTCTCTTCACGATTGCGGCGCATCGGAAGCATTCGCTACACCTTTACTGGCCGCAAAAAATTTCAAAACGTCGCATCAAATGCGATCTTTTCCTCACACCATCGCTTTGCGGAGTGTCTTTTTCAAGCGCTTCATTTGCGTGCGAACAGTTTTCAATTGCACGTGGTCTTTTGCTTCCAGCGCTTTGTCGCGTTCAACCTTCAATTTTTTAAGACGCGCCTTAATCTGGCCTTTATTGAGCCCTTTGACTTCGTGGTGCTCATGCATTTCGACGCCTAGCGCAGTACAAACCGCCTTGAGCAAATCGGCCTTATTCAACTGTGTATAACCTTGCACGGCTTCGTGCTCCAGCCCTTTGGCAATTTCCTTCAATTGTGCAACGGTTTTGCTTTTCAAATCTTTGAATGTGTATTCCATGACCTTTTCTCCTGCGTTTCGTGATCTGCTGTTTTCGATCCCTTCGAATAAAGCTTTGCGACAAGGGAGTCATGTGAGTTGATCAAGCGATAGATTTGAATTCACTAAAAAGTGTTGAAAAATAGTGACTTTTCTGCGAAATGGCAAACAGAATTCCCCATCGGCCAATTTGTTGTGAAAATTTGTATTCTTCGGTCGGAAAAATAGCGGTTTTTTTCGGCAAAGTCAAGCTGCGAAGGCTGGGCTATTGCGGCAAATAAAAATCCATCAGCAGGTAGTGTACAGCCAGGTTGGCAAAATCGCCCCATTGTGCTGCAAGAGCTCGAATGGCTTCTTCATTTTGCTTTTGTCCGTCAAAAAAATAGTGCTCGATGGCCTTGCGAACACCTAAATCGCCCGCTGCAATGGCATTTCCGCGCCCGAGATAGCGCCCCAGGTACCAATCGACTGTCCATTGCCCAATGCCCCTCAGATGCTTTAACTCATTGGCAATCTCTGCATCAGGGAGGTCGTTGAGTGCAGACAATTGTAACCCACCGCCAACGATGGCTTGAGAAAGTGTGATGATGTATTCGGCTTTGCGGGTGGAAAATTGCAGCTCGCGCAGCTCTGCTACGGTAGCTTTCGCCAGCGTCTCCGGCTGCGGAAAGGCGTGATAAAACTGATCGGCAACCTGCAGCGATTCGCCATAGCGGCGAACCATTCGGCTGCGGACAGCGAAGGCAAATTGCAAATTGATCTGCTGTGCGGTAATAGAAGTCACCAGCATTTCAAAAGGGGTGGCTGAAAGCGTGGGGCGGGCGCCGCGGTACTTTTGGGCAAGCGGCGCCAATACTTTATGCTCGCAGGCAAAGGCATAGAAATCATCCAATGGCGCATCAAGTCCTAGGATCTGCCGCGCAATCCGCATAGCTTCTGCCCCGACAGCCGGGCTACCGGTTGCCGGAAAAATCTCCATCCCGATCCCACTGTTCAACTCTGACAAGCGCAGCAGATACACCCCGCCTTCCGCATGGAAGGCTTTATGAAAAACCTGGCCATCGAAGAGATTGGCGGCATCCTCGCCAAATGCCATGTAACGCCGCAAGGTCAGGCCGAAATCGATAAGAAAGCCCGGTTTTGTGAGATGAATTGGCATGTTTTGTATCTGGATTAGACCAAACTATGATAAAAGGATAAAGGCGTGGTGCGCCGTGCCCCGGCTGCAAAAGCTTTATTGCTGCCAGTTATGCAGTACTTTGGCAGACCGGAACAACATGTCAGCCGATTGCAGAATTTTGCCGCGCAACCGACGAGGATAATTTGGATTTTCCTGCAAAAATTGCGCAACGACTTCGGCTGCTTCCGCAGATTGGTGGCCGCTGAGCGTTGCGTCGAGCCAGCGTTTTGGAAAGAAAATATCTCCGGTGCGCTGAATTTCTTCCAGCAAATCCAGGCTGAGCCGCAGATAGTCGCGCGCCATCTCAGCGCGCAGCGGGTGGTGTAGATAGTGCAATGCGGTCAACACCCACGCTTCCCGGTGGCGGTTACGCACATCCTGCAAGCTGAGAAAAAAAGCGTCGCGCACGGCAGCATCTGCATACAAAGCAGGCGCCACAAATCGCAGGCGATCAGCGCGATCCTGGTTGTCGATGCGCTCGATTTGCTGTTGCACTATATCGGCGCTGCCCGCCACGTCACGCACAGCCAGTTCCATCGCGATGGTGGTAAAGTCATTCTCTGAAAATGGCAGGCCGCTCACCGTGATCGTTTTCTGCCAAATCTGCAGCAGTTTCTGTACACCGTCTGGCGTAAGCGCCATATCGCGAAAGGCGCGGAAAAAGCTCGCCTTTACATTCGCCTGCGGAGAGTCAGCCATTTTTTGCCACAGCACATCCTCCAGCGCGGGCGCAATCTCACGCCGAATATCATCAGTAAAAAATTGCCAATAGATTGTGTGCAGCATCTCCAAAGCACGCTGCACAATCTGTGTGTTGCTTTCAACGAGAATCACGCTTTGCAGCGTCGCCAAAAGCTGCGCGGGCATGATTTTTTCATTGAGAAATTCTTCCCATAACGTGAGCAGCGCCACCCCGCGCAGAACAGGCTCTCCCAGGGTATGCGCGTGCTGTAGCAAATACTCCCTGCTGTCTGCATCGAGCGCAAAGTAGCCGTAACCTGCACCATCGCCGTTTCCCAACACAAAATTGATCTCGCCAGTATCCGTTGGTAATTCAATGCTGTTTTGCGATTCGCGCAGGGCTACAGGAAAGCGATACAGCTTGTCGTCTGTGCTAACAACTGCCGTCAGATTTTGTGCCCACATCCGGCCCTTCCCGGTGGGGTCGCTTTGCCGGACCATCAACTTCACAGGCTGTCCATCATTGCCATTTTCGGTAGCAGTTTCGATGGTGGGCATGCCCGCTTCGCCCACCCAGACCCTGCTCCATTTCTGCAGGTTTTCGTCACTCAACTCGTCCAAGATTTCGATCAATTGCGGCCAATTGGCATTGCCAAACGCAAATTGTGACAAATAGGTTTGAATGCCTTGCTGAAAGGCGGTTTCGCCAACCAGCCGCTCCAATTGCCGCATCACGATTGGCGCTTTTTGGTAGATGATTGCGCCGTACAGCGAGCCGGCCTCCTTTAAATTTTCAAGCTGCTGGCGGATCGGATTGGCGCCAGCAGTGCGATCCACTTCATACGCCGCCGGATAGTGAGCGAACAAAAAACGCAGTTCATGGTTAAGCTCAGGAAAAGCCGGGTTGGCAATTTTGGCAGCCATGAAATTAGCAAAGACTTCCTTCATCCAGACATCGTCGAACCAATTCATGGTGACCAGATCGCCGAACCAAATATGCGCAGTTTCGTGGGCGATCAGGCTCGCACGTCCGAGTACGTCACTCTGCGTGGCTGAGGCATCCAGCAGCAGGCGGCTGGCGCGGTACAAAATCGCACCTGGGTGCTCCATACCACCGTACTGAAATGACGAAATCAGCACAAAGCCAAATTTGCTAAAAGGATACGGGATGCCGGTATAGGTTTCGAGCCAGGAGATGGCCTGAGCGTGTAAATCGAAAATCGCTTTCTGATTTTTCTCGATTTTTGAACGGTCGGTTTCGCGATGGTACATTTCCAGTGTACGGCCATCACGCACGGCAACGATTTTATCGAACTCGCCAGCGGCAAACGAGAAAAGGTACGTTGGCAGGGCTGCTGTTTGCTCGAAAACAATGTTTTTGTGCGCAGAATCGCTGGTTTCTTTTTGTACCGGCCCATTTGTAACTGCATGCCAATGCGCTGGAATGTCCAGACTAAGCTGATAGCACGCTTTGAGATTTGGCTGGTCGAAGCAGGGAAAGGCTTCAGCCGCGCGGTCCGGCACGAACAGCGTGTACAGATAGTCTTTTGTGCGATTGAGTGGACCTTCGCCGGCAGTAAACTCAATGATGATGCGATTTTTGCCAAGTTGTACATGCTGGCTTTCGATGATAATGTGTCCATTCCTGAAGGTGTATGGAATGTCGCCAGCATCGACTTTGACCGAATGAAGATTTTCCGGGGCCGCAAAAAAATCAATTACAACAGGTTGCGAAAGCTCACTGAGCTGGAATTCAGCTTCGACGCGACCAGAAATCCCTGCGGATAGCGAATCAGGAATGGCAAAATTCACCATATAATGCAAATCGCTGATCGTGCCTGCCCGGTATGTCGCCAGTTCGAGAGAAACGCCTTCAGTCACGCTCAGCCGGGCCTGCTGTTGACAGCTGAATAAGAACATAGCCAATAAAAGAAGAACACCGTTTTGATTCGCTTTGCAAAAGTTCGGCAGGTGCTTTTTGCAGGGCGGTAAACGATACATCTCGACCTCCCGTCGCTCATTTCACGTTCATCGCCAAGCAATATAGCTGGTCAGAACAGGACAGGCAAGCAAGAATCGACCACCTCCTTAGACTGGTTTGCAGTGCAAACAAAAAGGCTTCGCGGTGGTTGCCGGGAAGCCTTTTCATTGCCTGCATAAGTCTAATCTATGCCTTCAAGGCATCGACCCGATCGGTAAGCTCCCAGGTAAAACCATCCTCATTGCGGCCGAAATGACCATATGCAGCGGTTTGCTGGTAGATGGGCCTGCGCAACTGCAACGACTTGATGATGCCAGATGGCGTCAAGTCAAAATTTGCTGAAACAGCCTGCTCAATTTTTTCCTCGGGGATGGTATTGGTTCCAAATGTATCGATGGAAACCGATACCGGTTCGACCACGCCGATTGCGTAAGCAAGCTGCAATTCGCAACGCTCGGCCAGTCCGGCAGCCACGATGTTTTTTGCAACCCAGCGCGCTGCGTAGGCAGCGGAACGGTCGACTTTGGTCGGATCTTTCCCCGAAAATGCGCCGCCACCATGGCGTCCCATGCCACCATAGGTATCGACGATGATCTTGCGACCGGTCAAGCCGGCGTCTCCCTGCGGGCCGCCAATCACAAACCGGCCTGTCGGATTGATATGGTATTTTACTTTATCGAAAGTGCCGATTCCGGATTCTTCCAGCACAGGCCGAATTACTGTCTCGATAATTTCGGAACGCAACTTCTCGTTAGTCACATCCGGATTATGCTGAGTTGAAAGCACAACCGTTTCGACAGCCACGGGTTTGCCATCTTCATAACGAACAGAGACCTGTGATTTGCCATCCGGACGCAGGTAGTCGAGCGTATTGTTTTTGCGGACTTCTGCCAAGCGGCGGGTTATTTTATGGGCCAGCAGGATGGGCATCGGCATCAGTTCATCGGTTTCTTTGGTGGCATAGCCAAACATCATGCCCTGATCGCCGGCGCCGAGACGATCTACTCCCATCGCAATGTCGGACGATTGCTGATCGATACTCTGCAGCACGGCGCAGGTGTGAAAATCGAGGCCAAACTCGGCATTGGTGTAGCCGATACCTTTAACCGTATCGCGTACGAGGCTCGCGATATCGACGTATGTTTCTGTGGTAATTTCGCCGCCGACCAGGACCATGCCGGTCGTAACGAAGGTTTCACAAGCGACCCTTCCATTGGGATCGTCTTTCAGAACAGCATCGAGGACAGCATCGGAAACCTGATCCGCAATTTTATCCGGATGGCCTTCCGTAACCGACTCGGATGTAAACAGCTTTGAGGCCATTTGCACTCCTTTCTCTCCAGCTCATGTCAAGAGCCATTAAATGAACATAGAATAAATGGATTGTTGGCAGTTTCTTTTACGCTGATCTCGTTCGGCAGGCGCGAGACAACACTCTCTTGATCTTTTTGCAGACAATGACAACGTGAGCGGCATTTGAGGCAGCCGAAGCGAATATTTATCCAGCCGTCCTGCGCACTTTAAAAAATCAAATCCTTGAACTTCTGACGCATCTTTTTCATCATCATATCTTCGATCTCTTTCGGCGTCTTCATCTCCATCACCTGATTGGCTAACTCCACTGCTTCCGAATACTCGACTGAACGAATGATGTTTTTGATTTCAGGCAAAACGATCGGGCTGACGCTGAGCTCATCGATGCCGAGTCCCAGCAAAATCAGTGTCGCAAGCGGATTGCCGGCCATTTCGCCACACATACCAACCCAGGTGCCCTTTTTGTGAGCAGCATCAATCACGCTGCGAATCAAACGCAAAACTGCGGGGTGCAAATCTCTGTACAAATAGGCGATTCGCTCATTGCCGCGATCGACTGCCAGCGTGTATTGCACCAAATCATTGGTGCCGATGCTGAGGAAGTCCACCTCGTCCGCCAATAAATCGGTGATGACCGCAGAAGACGGCACTTCCACCATAACGCCGATATCGATTTTGTTGTGAAACGGAATACGCTTTTTGCTCAACTCTGCCTTGGCTTTTTCGAGCATTTGCTTGGCTTCAAGCAATTCGGAAATCCCTGAGATCATTGGAAACAAGATTTTGACATTACCATGCATGCTGGCGCGCAAAATAGCTTTCAGTTGCGTGATGAATATATCAGGACGTTCCAGGCAGATGCGGATAGCACGGTAGCCCAAATAGGGATTGTCTTCAGGCGGAATACTGATATTTTGCGGACTCTTGTCGCCACCGACATCCAGAGTGCGGATGATGACCGGATATGGCCGGATGCGCTCGGCTACACTTCTGTATTCCTCAAACTGCTCTTCTTCAGTGGGTAATTCTTCTTTGGCGAGAAACAGAAAGTCGGTTCGGTATAAACCGATGCCTCGCGCGCCAAATTCGATGACATTGTCCAACTCGTCTGAAAACTCGAGATTGGCAGCCAGCTCGATCTCTTTTCCGTCAAGCGTCCGGGCTGGCAATGAACGAATTCTGGTGAGCTGCTGATTGATGGCATTGAGCTTTTTTTGGATTTGACGGTACCGGTCTATGGTCTTTTTATCGGGATTGATGTAAACAATCCCCTCGGTACCATCCAGAATAACGCGATCTTCATTTTGAATGAACTCGGTTACACGATGCAGGCCGACCGCCGCAGGCACGCGAAATGAGCGCGCCATAATTGCCGAATGGCTGGTTTTGCCGCCTAGATCGGTAGCAAATCCAAGAATTTTGTGCTTGTCGAGGGCGATGGTATCGGAGGGCGTTAAATCGCGTGCGACGATGATTGCCGCGCCTGTGAGCTTGTTCAGAAAATCAGTGCGATTGCCCTGAATATTTCTGATCACCCGGCGTTTGATATCGCGCAGGTCGGCTGCACGCTCACGCATATACTCATCATCTGAGCCTGCGAGTTGTTTTTGGTATTTTTCTATAATGCTGTAAAAAGCATAGTCTGCAGCCATTTTTCCTGCTTCAATGGCTTGCTTGGTTTCGTCGATCAGGTAGGGATCATCGAGAAAAAGATGGTGGGTTTCAAAAATCTTGGCATTTTCATCGCCGATACGACTGACCACGCTTTCAGTATCTTCTTTGAGCTCCTGCTTGGTTTTTTCGATGGCCTGGCAGAAGTTCTCGAGTTCTGTTTCGATTTCATTGTCGTCAATCCGGCGTTCTTCAATTTTGACCGACTCACCGGATAAAATGAAGGCCTTGCCTATAGCGATGCCTGGCGAAACAGCCACACCTTTAAAGCAATAATTCGCCCTTGGCTTAGTTTTTTTCTCGATCATTCTTCGTTAAATTTCTGTTCAAAGAGGGCAATCAACGCATCAACAGCTTCGGATTCGTCATCGCCATTGGCGGAAATCGTCAACTCAGCACCATTTTCTGCAGCGAGCATCATCACTCCCATAATGCTTTTACCGTTGACCACTTGCGAATCTCTACTGATGAAAACATCGGATTTAAATTTCGATGCGGTTTTCACCAACAAAGCAGCCGGCCTGGCATGCAAACCGAATTTGTTTTTGATATGAACAGCGACTTCTTTCATGTTGTGCCGTGTATCGATTTAAAATTTACGTTTCAAAATATAGCGCAGAAAGTTCTTCAAATCGCCAGTGCTGATATCGCGATGCAGCGAATCGAGATGAGCTTCTGCTGTATCGATATACTCCTGCACGGTTGTTAAAGCGCATTGAATCGAGCCAATTTCCTCGAAATGCTGCCGGATTCGATAAATGCCATCGCGGCTGATCTGCTCGCTTTGCATTTCCTTTCGAATCTCTGCCCTTTGCGCTTCCGTGCCATGCTCGAGGGCATGAATGAGCAGGAAGGTCTTTTTCTTGCGTTTGATATCGCTTCCGAAGTCTTTGCCCAACACCTTTTCTTCGCTGGTGATATCGAGCAAATCATCCTGGATTTGAAAAGCAATACCGAGGCTCTCTCCGAAACCGCGCAGCGCAACCATATCCGTTTTTGAACCGCCGGAAAGCGCACATCCCATTTCCGTACACAACCCCAAAAGCCGACCGGTTTTTTTGCGGATCATCTCGAGATAAGCTTCCATCGAGACGTCTTCACTGACTTCAAATTCTTTATCGAGCGCCTGGCCTTCGCACAATTCCAGAATACATTCGGTGAACATGCGATGGACATCAATTAAACGATCTGTTTGCGTTCGCGCAAGGCTTTCGTATGCGAGTGCGACCAGTCCATCGCCTGCAAGCAACGCCACATCGATACCCCACTTGTGATGAACCGTCGGTCGGCCCCTGCGGGTGGCGTCATTGTCCATAATATCATCGTGGACCAGGGTGAAATTGTGCAAAATTTCAATCGCACCGGCTGCAGGGATCATGCGTTCGACTGCACCGCCAAACGCATTGGCAGTCAGGAGCATAAGTACCGGCCTGAGTTGTTTGCCACCTCCGCTGAGCACATATTGCATCGGCTCATACAAGCTTTGGGGTTTCTCTTTCGTAATGATGGAGGAGAGATATTGGGAAACGGGTTGCTTGTAAGTTAGAAGCTTTTGGTCAAAGGTGGAGCTTGCTTTTGACATTGAAAATCGGTCTGAAACGACAAACGCTAAACGATCCTGTTAATTTTTGATTTCACGGAAGTTATGCAACAAGAATGATGCCGGGTGCTAAAAATCAATCGAGGAAAATACACAATATCGTTTCAAGAGTCAAGATAAAGTTCCACATAAAAAAATGGGAGCATTCGCTCCCATGGATATCAATCACTCTTTTTTTGCTAAAATCCCGATCAAGCTTTCGCAAATCAATCATCGAAAATTTGGGCAGCATATCGAAATTTTACACTTTTTCGAAAAGTATCAGCTTGCCGGAATACTCTCGGCAGCTTTGTTCACCGCCTCATCGCGTTCGATATAGCCATCTTTCAGCCGCACAATCCGGTTGGCATGTTCAGCGATGTATTCTTCATGCGTAACCAAAATAATCGTGTTACCCTGATTGTGTAACTCGGTAAAGATGTTCATAATCTCATCGCCGGTTTTGGTATCAAGGTTGCCGGTCGGCTCATCTGCCAATATGATAGATGGATTGTTCACCAAAGCACGCGCAATGGCTACACGCTGCCGCTGGCCACCGGACAGTTCATTAGGCTTGTGATCCATACGATCGGCAAGCCCGACTCGCTCCAATGCTTCCGTTGCCTGCTTCCGCCTCTGGCCCGCCGAAATTCCGGCATAAACCAGTGGTAATTCGACGTTGTGCAAAGCGTTCGCGCGCGGCAGCAGATTGAATGTTTGAAACACAAAGCCGATTTCGCGGTTGCGGATGTCTGCGAGTTGATCGTCATTCATTTCATTTACCAGCGAGCCGGCCAATTTATAGACACCGGAACTCGGCGTATCGAGGCAGCCTAAAATATTCATCAGCGTCGACTTCCCGGAGCCGGATGGCCCCATAATCGCGACATATTCGTTCTGGTCGATATTCATGTCGACGTCGCGCAGTGCATGCACCTCGATGGTGCCGATCTGGTAAATTTTATTTAACTGTTCAACTTCAATTAGCATATCAAGGCCCCAAATTGTCTCTCACGCAAAAGCAATCATCTTATTGCGTGAACGGGTTTCCGTTCGCTACTTCAAAGTACCCATTGCAGCTTGCAAGCGGGCCTCGGTGATTTTAGTGTTGTATTTTGCCTGCACAAAAGTGGCGCGCGCCCTCGTCAAGTTTACCTGCGCCGTGATGACGTCCAGCAAGGTGCCAGCACCCACACGGTAGCGTTCCTGCGCCAAACGCAAATCTTCCTGAGCGGATTGCAGGTTGGCTTCGTTAATTTGCGAGACTTCCTGATTGACCTGCAAATCGAGCAGGGCTTCACGGACCTGACGACGCAGCTCGCGCTGGGTGTTGACCAGGTTTTCCTCGGCTATGCGGTAACTTTGAGCCTGGCGCTCAACATTTGCGGCATCGGCAAATCCATTAAAAAGATTGAAGTTCAGGCGCAGGCCAAGATTGAGCGAAAAGTTTTTATCATAATTGGTGTAAACACGATCAATCTCGGAGTTGCTTCTTGAGTACTGTGCGAAGCCGCTAATAATCGGTAAGTAGGCAGCTTTCGCAGCCCGACGGCCATACTTTGCAGCGTTCATATCGGATTTGAATTGAAAAATTTGCGGATTATTCTGCATCGCGATATTCAGTACTTCTTCTTCATTATAAACCGGCTGTGCTTCAACATCTTCCAAATCGATTATTTCGAGTTCAGCATCAGGTTGCCGGCCCATTGCGACATTCAGCAACGCGCGCGAATCCCGCACCATATTTTGCTGCTGGATCAGGCTGATCTTGTCGTTGCCAAGTGTGGTTTGAGCACGATACACATCGGCCTGGGCGACTGAACCGATTTCGAACATGCTCTGTGTCCGCTTCAGTTGCTCTTCGCTTGACTTGACTGCCTCGCTGGCAACCTCGAGCAAGCGGATGTTTTTCAACAATTCAAAATATCTCTGATGAATTGTGAGAACCGTATTTTGCTTGCTGTTATCCACGCTGTAAAAGGCCGACTCACGATTGGACCTGGCTTGCTTGAGCGTGTTATACGTATCGCCAAAATCGAAAATAGTTTGATTCAGTGTGAAAGATGCAGAATGGGATTGCCGAACGCTCCCGTCCTGCTCAACTTCCAACTGCCGATAACCGATCGTCTCACCAGTGTTTGTATCGATAATCGGTACATCGCGCTTAAACGTGCTGGTTCCCTGGCGGAATCGACCGCTCGAAAACGAGGAGCTCAGAGTAGGTAAAAGGCGGCTTCTCGCCGAAGTGACCTGCGTTTCTGCGATGCGTGCCTGTCGCTGGGCATTGAGATAACTGGAATTTTTTTGCAGAGCGATTTGCACGCATTCTTCCAATGTCAATGGCTTGCTCTGCCCGGACTGTGAAAATCCCACGACCGGAAAAAGCAGCAATGATGCTAATGCAAAAGCCAATAGCTTCTTGAAAATCATCTTTGTGAACTCCTCGTTTTGAAAAAATCAAGCATACCAAACTAACTGAACATTGCTCTCCATCCTGCGCCAACCACAATCAGGATGATCCACCAGGTCGCAGTTACCGTGATGCCTTTTTGATTGGTGAATTTATAAGCAGCGGCAACACCAATTCCCATAACTGCAACATACCAGATTGTTAGCAGGTCGAGCGAAGAAAGCAAACTGTATAAAAACGATGTTTTGTCATCGGAAGGGGCAAGAAAGGCTAAACTGGTTGGAGATTCAATCGCCCCCCGGGAAAGCATAATCGGCACGGTAATGGCGCTGGTAATGATACTGATCACACCGCTCCAGCAGGTTACCGAAAACAGGACTTTGAACCTGGATTCGCCACCCAAAATCACATTGCCGGTAAAAAGCAATACCGCTCCGACAATCACATAAAAAAGTGGAGTTGTTACGATTGCAAACATCCAGCCGTAACTTTTGGTGATGTTGGTGGTCATCTCGATCTGCTGCTCGGTTACATTCGGATTTTGGCTCATCTGTTCGACCTGGGCCTTTGCAATCAGATCGATCAGCAGATAGGAATTCAACACACCAAGAGCAACAACCAGCACAAACGGCACTAACCAGGTCGGTCTTTGCACAATATCATCAAATGTCGGGCGCGGGGATGTGATCACACCAATGATACGTGAAATGGTACTCAACCCTTGATCGGATGGAGATTGGGTCGCTTCGTTCATTATACTTCCTCCTCCTTTACCTGAACAGTTCTGCAGGATATCTCGCATAGCGCTTCGGAAATGCAAAACATCACTACTGACGGATTTAAATATGCAAAAGTTTCGGCAATCTTGTTTACAAAAGCAATAATTTTAAGACAACAATTCGTGAACGCCCGTAGACCAGATCGATATCTTGCAAATGCAAATCCATTTTTCTTCACTTCAAGGCACCCGACAAAGCAACACGTAGCCAGAAAAGCCAGCGTCTCATGCTAATATATACACCACAATCTGGTTTTCATTCAATTCTCGCCGCACATTTTCAAATCCTTGAGCCAACCACCGCCGGTTGGCTGGAACAGTCTTGTTAATGAATTAAGATTCTGCTTAGACTTTTCAAATATTTGTGATAGATTTCACTTGCATTTTGCTGCTTCAGGCAATATCATCAGTCATGAATTGCAGGCGCATTAAACGCCAGGGGGCAGCACGTTGAAAATTGCGCCAGTAGCTCAATTGGATAGAGCGTTGGCCTCCGGAGCCAAAGGTTGGGGGTTCGATTCCCTCCTGGCGTATTGATTTTCTCTGCGTTTGTATCCGCTTTGTAGATCACGCTGGGGAAGTACAGTAACTATCCTGGAAGCAGCTTGATTCGAACGTTCCGAAAATCGGCTTGACTTAAACTGGCTTCTGGCTTTATTTTGTACACGAATTCCGAAGCAGCACTGCTTTGGAAAAATTCATATATTACCCGGGGGGGATTGCTTGCACTCGTATTTCATCTCCCTGCTCCTCCATTCAACAGCAATAACTGACTCAGCTTCGCGCTTCCGATACCCAATTTCGGTTTTGATTTAAAAAGGATTCGAATGCGCACGGTATATATTTGCGAAGAAGCTTCCATTGCCAAGCAGTTGCAGTTAGAAACACCGACAACATCTTCCAGGCATATAAATTTGAATGGTGTTCCAATAGCACACGTGACGCTAACGGAAAGATCTGATCACAAATATAGAAATCACATACTGGAACAAATTCTTTCAAACCAGACAGGTTCCATTATGACCTTAAGGTTCGCAGCTGAAGCATCGATTCCCGTTCATCAACCTCGACGAAACATTTGGATCCCATGGTGCTCGGATAAAATATTTCTAAACTGGCTTTTCGTTCTAACAGGCCGTTCGCGAAATATTTACCCGCATTACTTTTTTATGAAATGCCGTTTGCAAAACAAAATGCACATCCCAAAAAATCATTTTCTTGCAGTACTGGAAGGCATTTCTCAAATGCCAGATCACCTGATGAGCGTTCCAAATCTTGCCGCGCTATTTGGACTATCGGACCGTCAACTGCGCAAATCATTTCCTCAATATTTTGGAGTGAGTCCGGGCAAGCTTTTGCGAGCGATAGTGCTTTTTCGGCAGACTTTAGCGCTAATGGATGAAGAGCATAAAATTGAGCAAAATGGCAATAAGCGGCACGGTCAGTCACCACTTGCACGACTTGAAATCGAAACCAATTTCAATTTTTCTGAACGGCTCAAAAGGCTCATCGGCATCGAGTACCGTGAGTTGCTGTCCGCCGCACAAAACGACCACTGGGCCACACTCTGGATGAAAAAATGGCGAGAAGCCATCGCTGCAAAGCATTTGGATTGATTACGCCAATCCGCTGAGTTGGTTTTGAGCTGACTGAAAACCTCGGGGGTTCGAATGAATCAGCTAAAACTTTTTAGAAAAAAATTCCCCGTTGTTCGCCAATATGATCAAGTTGATTGTGGGCCTGCTGCCCTGCTCAGCCTGTTGCGATATCATGGCGGCGACAGCAATATCGTCCATCTGCGAAATTTGACACAAACCGATGCAACGGGTTCCAATATGCTCGGTTTGGTCAAAGCAGCAGAACAACTTGGATTCCAGGCCTCTGGCGCAACGGGAGAGTATGAAGACCTAATGAGAGAGCAAATGCCATGCATCGCGCATGTGATTCTGGACGACCGGTTACAGCATTTCGTCGTGGTCTATAAAATCGACGCAGAAGGTGTACTACTGGGCGATCCGGGCAAAGGTCTGTACCGGCTTCCGAAAGCAAGGTTTCTTGCCATCTGGCAGCAAAAGGCCGTTGTTTTGCTTAAACCAGGCAAAAAGCTGTTGCGGCAAGCACCGCCACACTGGTTCAATTGGATTTTTTCCTACTTCCGCAAAGAAGAAACCTGGCTTTACCAAACGCTTTTTCTCGGCATCGTCGCAACCGCTCTCGGCTTGCTCGTGGCGGTTTTCGTACAGTGGCTGATCGACCGGTTCATCCCTGAAAAAGATTTATTCAAAATCATGATTACCGGTGCATTTCTGCTGGCTTTGCAAATACTCAGAGCAAGTGCAGGTTATTTGCGCCAGCGTTTTTTGGTCGAGCTCAACAAACGCGTTAATATAAATGTGAATGCTGATTTTTTAAGCCACATCTTTCATTTGCCATTACACTTTTTCACAACCCGCAAAAAAGGTGATATCACCGCACGCATCAATGATGGCATTAAAATCCAGATGGCCCTATTGCAATTCTTTGGTGTGACCGTCATCGACGGTTTGATCATCTTCGGTTCTTTCCTTTTTCTTTTTTTGCTGGCTGCGCCAGTGGGATGGCTTGCGCTGGCAACACTGCCATTTTATGGCTTACTACTTGCCGTCGTAACCCGAAAAATCAAGCGCCAGCAAAACGAAACGATGAAAAGCTATGCACAGGTCGAGGCATTCTATTTCGATAGCCTGGGTGGCATCGACGATATTTTGAGCTTCAATTCATCGACCGCCTTCACAAAAGGCAATAAATTGCTTTTCGAAAATTTTCAGCAAAAAGCGGCACAACTCGGTTTTACTCAGGCACGCATAGCATTTTTGGCAGAGCTTGCTGCGGGCATATTAATCATCGGTGCCCTTGGATTTGGTGCAACTCTGGTCATTAATGACATTCTTTTGCTTGGACAAATGATGGCGGCCTATTCGCTGCTTGCCAATATGCTGCCCGCAGTCAACCGTTTAGTGGATGCGAACATTTCCCTGCAAGGCGCCTCCATTGCTGTGCAACGTTTGTTTGATTTGTTGCTTGTCGGCAAAGAGCAGAACACTGGAAAAATGCCTCTTAAATTGGTTGAAGCACTTCATATCAAAGATATGCATTTCAGTTGGCCCAAAAGTACTCCCTTGTTTAAAAGCCTGACTTTTTCGATCCGCAGAGGCCAAATCACCTCATTGTGGGGAATCAGCGGCGCAGGCAAAAGCACGCTTACTAAAATTCTGCAGAGGAAGTATGCCATTGACCGTGGGCAAATTTTGATCGACAGCACGCCAGCCTATGAGATAGATATGCATGACCTTCGCAAGAATGTCGCTGTCTTGCCGCAAAGTGTTAAAATTTTCAATGGCACGATTCTCGAAAACCTTTTAATTGGACGGGAAGTTCGTGAATTCGATTTTGTGCAAAAGCGAATAATAGAAATCGGGCTCGCTGAGTTTTTCAATCGCTATCCGCAGGGATTGCTGACATTGATCGGTGAAGAAGGCCGGCAGCTTTCAGGCGGCGAGATTCAGGTTATTGGAATGGTGCGCGCGCTCTTCGACAAGCCGCAAGTACTGATTGTCGACGAAGGCATCAGTGCAATCGACGTTGAGATTGAACATCTCATCTTTAACACCTTGCGGGAATATGCACAAGAAAATGCTGTTTTTCTGATTTCTCATAATCTGCGAACTCTGGCAAAAACAGATTTTCTCTATTTGTTGGAAAATGGCAGCATAACCGCCAGTGGGAAGCCTGATAGGCTGATTAAAACCAGCAAAAGATTTCAAGCGCTTTGGCATACACAACAACAGGTGCACGAAAAACTCGATGGGAGACTGATTCATGTCCATTAGTCTTGCACAAGAGCTGCAGGCCAAGCGAGAAGTGAGCCTGAAAACCTGGCAACTGTTCCTGCTAATCCTATTCGCCAATCTCATCATAAGTTGGATCTACAACGAATTTATTGTAACGCGGGAGGTCTATCACAGTCTTTTTTCAGAGCAGTTGGAAGCCAGCCGTATTGATGAGTATTTTGATTTCACCCGCAAACTTAGCCTCTGGGGCTATCTCTTCCAGCCGCTGCTCTTCTGGCTGCAAATTACATTTTTTGCTCTGCTCATTCAAACACCGCTCATGCTGGTTTTTATCGAAATCCCGTTCCGGCAAATTTTTCGGATCGTGCTTATCGCTTCACTGGCGACCATGGCGCTCAGCATTGTTCAGATTTTGAGGCTGTCATTTTATGCTCCGAGCGAGCTCACACAGACCGTTGTAAATGTCGTTCCCTTTTCGCTAACAGCATTCATCGACGCGAGCAGCTATCCGAAAACAGCAATTTTCGTTTTGAATAAGTTCAGCCTTTTCGAGCTTGCCTGGTGTGTTTTGCTCTACAAAGGATTGGTCGCAACATCAAAAATAAAAAGAGACTCTGTGCTGTTGTTAGTCTTCGGGATTTGGATCGTTCTGCTGCTTTTCCAATGGGGACTGGTCGCCTACTTTGCCGGGGTGAACGGATGAAAAAGAGAAGGACAATACTGGCGAGAGTTTTCGCAAGCCTGTTTTTGCTGGTGTTCCTGATCCTGACCGGCTTGCTTATATATGGCGCCCTGCAGCCTGAAAAATTACCGATTGGCGCAGCCATGCCGGCAATGTCATTTCAAACTGAAAGTGGCACAAGCATGCTGCAGCCAGATAGCGCGCGCATGACATTGCTGATGTACTTTCACACCAATTGCAAATATTGCCGGGCAATGTTACAAAAGTTCGATGAAAATATCGGCGAATTTGTTGATACGCGCATGATTCTGCTCACACACGAAAGTAATTTTTTCGAAAAACTAAAACAACAAGCATGGCCACGTCTGAATAGCGCCTCCGGTATTACTTGGGGTATTGCTGACATAGACACGCTGAACCAGCTCTTCGCTCCGCGCGCCACACCGATGATGTATATTTTTAATCCAGAGGGCAATCTCACCTCGAAAATCAGCGGTGAGGCAAAACTCGAGGGGATACTGAATGAATTGAAAAAGAATGGTGGTCCGGAACGCCATTTTAGCGGCAACAAATAATGCCCTTGCCGTGGGGTGGATGGTTAATTATATTGCGAAAACTAAATGGAGGACTTAGTATGAAACAGTTAAGCCAAATCGAAATGAATTGTTTGATCGGCGGTGAATGCCCTGTTGGAACAATAAGTCATATTGCTGGAGCAATCGCCTGTGGTGCAACTGGTGCTATATTAGGAACAATTACAGGGGGAGTGGCCGCTTTTGTTATAGGAGCGACCTGCAGCGTAGCTTGGTCGTTCTTTGAGGATGCACTAACAGATGCCTGCAATCAGCGATAAGCCAAACTAGCAAGAATTATAGAATCGAGATGGGTAGCTGGACTTATTCATCTCGATTCTTTTTCTATTGTGAGGGCCAAAATGCTTCATCTTCTTATGCTCGAAATACATATGCTTCTGCGAAATCGTGCAGCTAAAAATGCCGTTTTTCAACTAGTATTATCTATTTTGCTTGGTACAGCAATACTTATTCTGATGCCAGATTCAGAGTCATTAGAGATTTATCACATTTTTTCAATACCACTAATTTCCGGAGGAAGCATAAGTCTTCTCATCGGCTTTTTTATTGGAAGTTGGAGTGATAGCTTTTTGCCTGGAATATTAACTCGTTGCGTCAATTTAGGTGATTATATTCGTGTGAAAGTTATCTTGCAATTTGCATTTTTTGTTTTCCATGCCATCATACTTATAATTATGTTCAATTCTTTAAGTTACCGAATAAATATAATGGCATGGCTTACTTTTTTTTTGTATGCGGGAGCCGGCACAATCTTATCAGTTTGGGGATCACTTAACAATTATCTGCAGACACATGTAAATGCATCGTTCATACAGATTTCTCAGCATCATGGTGTTAATGTATGGAGTAGATTGTTTCGCATTTTATATTGCTATTACCCACTGATTGTTATTTTTATTTTCTATGAATCGTACTCTAAGCCTTTAGAGAATATTTTGTTCTACTTAGTCCTATGTGGTCCATCTTTGATTTCATTGCTTTTGCCTTTTTGGCTAAAACATTTTGCCAAACTATTGTATAAAAGGCGAATCGTTATTTACAATGAAAAGCAATTAAACTTGCAATGAGAGCGCAATCAAACAAGGCCGGAAAATGAATTATTTTCATCGGTTTCAAAATGATAGCAGGCAGGACTACTTCTGCTGATTAATCATTGATTACATAAAGCAATTATTGGGCACTTGTAATTAAAAGCAGTTCCAGATTTGCGCACCTGGTCAAGCAGTTTCATCTTGCAATTTCACAAAAGTTTACCGATTATTAGCATCAACAATACAATTCTTGCCATCATAAATGGGATTTCGAAAAATTCTGTCTCCAAGCTTTTTGGTAATGGGGTACTCATGCAGTTGCCAGTTTTTGCGCCCGGGACGATTCACTACAATAGAAACAATATAATCTGGGTTTCTTTGACTCTAATTTCCAGCATTCTAAACCTGCTCAATTCGTTGAAGACGCGGTCAGCTTTAGGCTCAACAGCCACGCTCGTTATTGCGCTTGCCTCAATTTTAATCGTTCTCTTTATTCTTGCTCTCTCTTTCATTCAACGCCGGTTTAAAAAACGCGGTACCATCAGACTGCATAAAGACTCAATCCAGTTTATTGATCTGGAATCGCGGTTGCATGATTTTCACATTCTACAAGACCGGAAACCACGCATCCATTTTTATATGCAGGGGAACCAATGGCTGATCAAAATGCGGAAAAACGCCACCGATGAAAGCGAGCTGATTCTGGCTTTCGCTCCACTGGAGGAAAAAAAGAAAGCCGAATTAAAAAGTCTGTTGCAGTATTGGTATAAAAACGGCGCCAATATCCGTGAATTTGACCTTTTAGGATCAAGAATGTTTTTGATGCAACCTAACTTGAATTTCCAGCAGATTCAAAAAATTAAACGAGAATACAATTTGGTTTGGTAGCCTCTTGCAAGGGGGATTATCTGTGCACTCGCAACTTTTTCTGCTCGAAATGCGGTCGATCTGGCGCACCAGGCGAATGCGGCAACTCCTCATTCTGAATGCGATGATGGTTATTATTTTTGGCGTCCAATTTATTTTGGATCAAGCCAAATTCAGCTTAATGCTTTTAGCCAAAGCGCTCCTTATCCCTATTATTGCTGTTGGCTTAACCATGTTTGCTTTTAGCAAGGATGGCGCATTTTTTCCAGCAATTCAAACCAAGCCCTACAATGCATTGCAATATGTGCAAGCCAAGTATTGGTTTGCTGCTTTTCTGTGCTTCCCCTGCTTCTTGCTTGTGCAGGCGTTCGACTTGCTCGCAGGCAGAGTTGAGTGGGGGCTCAATTTGGCATTTTTAACGATATCTATCGGCATTATCGTCCCGTCAGTCATCTTTGCCGCAGCCTTTGATGAAAAACGCATCAACACGTCGCGCAGTGCATTTTTTAACTATGAAGGCGTGGCCTGGGTACGGCAACAGCTTCCAACCCTGCCGTTGATTTTGCCCCTGATCGCGCCGAAGTTCGTCGCAAAATGGTGGATCATTTTGCTTGTACTCGGTGGTGTTTCTCTGGCTGCTTATGGCAGAATTACTGCTCGAATCGCCGCCTTGTTGCACAAACGAAAATATCTGATGCTGGAAGGATTTCGGCGTTGACGTGTTAATTGATGAGATCTAAATTTATGCTTTTGCAATTGCTGCTTCTCGAAATGCGTTCAATTTTCCGTACCAGGCGCATGCGACAGCTTTTTATTGCCAATGCGTCAGCGCTGATTTTTATGCTGCCAATGTATTTCATCCATATAGATTTGAAGCTTCAAATCTTGCTAAAAATTGCAGTAATTGCAGTCATCGCGATTAACTTTGCATTTTTCACCTTTAGCAAAGATGGGTGCATTTATGATGGCTTGAGAAGCAGAAAAATCTCATCCTTCATTTATGTAAAGGCTAAATATTATTATTTGTCATTGTTATGTGCTGTTGGTTTTCTGCTTTTATCTGTATTTGAACTATTTGGTGCATCGAGCTTTTGGAGCATGAATATAATTCTCTTGCTTCTTAGTGTCGGCTTTTTGTTGCCTTTGGCTTTGCTAGCTGCATCGTTTGACAAAGAACGCATAGATACTTCACGCAGCACTTTTTTTAACTATGAAGGCGTAGCCTGGGGACGGCAAGCACTTGTACTCATCCCCTTTTTTCTTATTTTTTTCAAATCCGAATTAGCAATAAAAGGCCGATTCATTCTCTTCATCCTTGGCCTGGTTTGTATATTTTGCTATAAGCTTATTCTGAAGCTCATCACAAAGATCATCGAGCGGCGAAAATATCTTATTTTGGAAGGATTTCGCGAATGACAAAAGTCGGCTCTGCGCTCGTTTTCCGAACGCTTCTCCAGTTTCACTGGAAGCAGTTTTCGCGCTCGCCGCAATTTGGGCAGCGCCTTGCAATGCGAATACTTGGCGCTTTTATTGGACTATACTTTTTGCTGAATTTGCTTTTTGTAGGCTATTTTTTGCCACTTATTCTTGAAAAAAGCAATCCCGGCGCCAATATTCCTGAACTCGTTAATAAATTCATCTTGCACTTTTTCCTGGCTCTTTTGCTCATGCGCTATTTTATGCAAAAGATGCCGGCTGTGCAGTTGCAAACATTCCTTACCCTGCCAGTGCGCAAATCGCGGCTGATTTGGGCTTATTTCGGCCTGCTCGGTTTGCACGCCTTCAATTTTGTGCCGATCATCGTGGCCCTGCCTTTATGGGTGCAAAAAATTTTGCCTGCTTATCCAATCACGCACAGCCTTTTGTGGCTGACAGGCATCCTGTTGCTGAGTCTCGCAAGCGCAGCACTGGTTTTGCTTGTGAAGATATTCGCCTTCGACCGACCGCTGATATTTGCCACTTTTTTGCTGATCGTTGTCGGGCTTTTCATGCTCGACCAGTTGCCTGTTTTTGCCATTTTGCCAGCCCTGTCTAGCGGCGTGTTCAACCAATTGCTTGCTGGCAACTGGCTTGTTTTGCTTGGCCTTGCAACTGGCTCCGGCATAATTGGTTTCGTGCTTTTTCGGATTTTGCGCGGTCAGCTTTATTTGACAGAAGGAAAAAGCAGTCGCTTGCGCAAAAATAGTAAAAGCAAAGAAATCCAATCTGCGCGTTTCGGTAAAATCTGGCTGCTCGTGAAGCTCGAATTTCAGCTCGTTCTGCGCAATCGTGTCCCAAGATCCTTCTTAATCTTTGCAGCTATTTTAAACATTGTCTTGATTGCAATACTGTACCAAAAGGTGGCTCAAGCAAAATGGTCTTTTTTCGGACTCATGTTCATGTCAATGTTGGGTGCCGGGCAAACATCTATCGTATCATACGGAAGCGCACTTTTTTCATGGGAAGGTCGCTATTTTGACGCTTTGTTAGTGCGATCATTTGTTGGCAGCGAAGTTATTCATGGCAAGCTCAGCTTTTTGGTTATTGCCTTTTCAATCCCGATTTTTCTGTTCAGTCTACTGTTCATCAAAATCAAGTCAGAGTATGTGATTTTTGTTTTAGCCTTGTTCATCTATGCAGCAAGTTGGCTCACATTCTCACTAGTTTATGCTGGGTTCTATCACCGAAGGGCTTTTGCGCTCAATGGCAGCATCATGGCAACCGGGGGGTGGCAAGGAAAAACCGTATGGAACCTATTAAAGGTCCTTATCTTTATTATTCCCTACGGCTTTTTTGTCAGCACCTTTGAGCCATCAGCAGGCTTTAATTCAATAAAAACCGCGATCATTTGTTTGTACAGCCTTGGTTTTTTGGGGTTACTTTCATTCCCATTGTGGCAAAAAATTTTGATCAATACATTTCAACAACAAAAATATGCAATGGCGGAGGGCTTTAGACAATCATGAAAATCGAAACGCAAAATCTCGTTAAAAAGTACAACAACAGAGCCGTAGTCGATCTGCCCAACCTGGTGATTGAAACCGGTGAACTGTTCGGACTGGTCGGAAACAATGGTGCAGGTAAAACCACATTTTTTCGTCTGCTGCTCGATCTCGTGCAAGCCAGTGATGGCTGTGTTTTGTCCGGCGGCAAAGACGTCGCGAAAGATGAATCCTGGAAGCTCTACACTGGCTCTTATCTCGATGAAGGCTTTATCATCGATTTTCTCACCCCAGAGGAGTTTTTCGAGTTTGTCGGCACCACTTACGAGATGTCCGGCAAGCAGATTCGGGAGAGCCTGGAAAAGTTCGAAGCCTTTTTCAACGATGAGGTTTTGGGACAAGGCAAAAAAAAATACATTCGCGATTTTTCGAAAGGCAACATTCAAAAAATAGGCATCGCTGCGGCGATGCTGCCGGAGCCAAAAATACTGGTGCTCGATGAGCCTTTTGCCAACCTCGATCCAACTTCACAAATCCGCCTGAAACGCATGCTGACCCAACTCAACCAGGAAAAGCGCACCACAATCTTGGTCTCCAGCCACAATCTCAATCACGTCGCCGACATTTCGACACGTATTCTCTTGCTCGAAAAAGGCCAAGCCCTGCGCGATGTACTCGACATTCGAGGCTCGGAAAATGGCGTCTTGAAAGAACTCGAAGCTTATTTTTCGGTAGACATCTGATGGACAAAAGCCACAGGATGCGCAGCCTTGTTCACCCTGTGGCTTTCTCCATTTCCCTCTCACCTGAAGCAAATATCATCTGATCAAAAAATTTGCATTAATCGAATTTTCTGCTAAATTCTTCTCCATGGATGCAAGGTTAGGCTGCTTGCAAAATTGCATCGTCACTGACAATTCCTACCGTAACTGCTTGTGCTCAAAAAATGAATATTTTCATCGATCCGTCCCCAATTGATTGTGTGCATCTAAATTATTGCTTAAGCTAACACATGCCTATGCTGCTTAAACAATTTGACCGGCTACATCGCAACACTAATTTTGTGGTTGCTTCTTTTTATCCAAAGTTTGATTATTGTTGCAAGCGATAGAAGTTGTGAGGTTGAAAAGTGAATGAACTCAACAATCCTGAAAATGTAACAAAAAACAAATCTGTTGCCAGGTGGCTTTTTCTGATCACAGCACTGGCTGTTGTGATGGTCGTGTTGGGTGGAGTGGTTCGACTGACAGAATCGGGTTTGTCGATGGTCGATTGGCACATTGTCACTGGTATTGTACCACCGATGAGTGAACAAGGTTGGCAAGATGAATTCGCCAAGTATCAACAGACACCTGAATATCAGAAGATCAATCAAGGCATGGCCTTGAGCGAATTCAAGTTTATTTATTACATGGAGTATGCACATCGCATGCTGGGCAGGGTGATCGGCTTGCTCTACCTATTGCCTTTTTTTTATTTCTGGAGAAAAGGTGTCATACGCCGCACTCATCTCTGGCGTTTTGCCAGCATCGGTATTTTGCTGGTTTTTCAAGGCTTATTTGGCTGGTATATGGTGAAAAGCGGACTGATCGACATGCCTCGGGTCAGCCATTACCGCCTGACCGGACATTTGCTGCTGGCATTTTCGTTCATCGCACTCTGCCTGTGGACCGGACTTGAATGGCTGGGCCGCGACAGCGTGATCCGCGCACACCCTGTACGCTCGACCACACGTCGTTTTGCGCTGGCGACTTTGGTTGCGCTGGTTGTACAAATCACGCTCGGCGGGCTGGTCGCCGGATTGCGGGCAGGATTGGTTTCGAACACATTTCCCAAAATGTCGCAGGTGTGGATCCCCGACTTCGTCTGGTCGATGCAGCCTTGGTTTATTAACTTTATCGAAAATCCATTCATGGTGCATTTTGTGCATCGCTGGAATGGATTTTTTGTGTTTTTTCTCGCCGGGATCATGATGTTTTATTTCCGCAGAGAGCAGCGCACTTTTGCCCTTGATGTGACCCTGCAAGCTTTTATGCTATTACTCGGCGTCCAAATCATACTGGGCATTTTCACAGTGCTCTGGCAGGTGCCTGTTCTGTTAGCGTCGCTGCACCAAGCTGTTGCGCTGATCAGCTTCATGGCCCTGCTGGTTGTCCTATTTCAGGCCCGAATATCAGCAATGGTAGCAGGCATGTCAGATTTAGCGGAGTCAAGTCAGAAGCAGCAACCGTTCGAAGCCGACGCAGTTTGAGCGATTGGCAGAGCGCCGCGGAAAGAACGCACAAGATTAGCCAGCGAAAGATGAAATATGCAAAAAACGAACGATGCTACGTATGTTCCCCAGCGAAAAAATTCATGTGCAGGAAGACTGATTTAAGCTAACAAACTTGAGGCTGACATGATCCGAGATCGCGATTTGCAGGCTGTGCAGGAAGTGCGCACCCTGCTCGAACGCGCAAAAAAAGCCCAGCTCATCTTTAAAACATTCAACCAAAAGCAGGTGAACCAGGTTTTTTCGGCAATGGCTGAGGCTGGTTTTCAAGCTTCTGATCGCTTGGCACGGCAGGCTGTTGAGGAAACAGGCTATGGCAAAGTTACCGACAAAATTCTCAAAAATCAGTTTGCTTCGCGCCATGTGTATGAAGCGTATAAAGACATGCCCACCTCCGGCGTGATACATACGGATAAAAACAAGCGCATCATCGAAATTGCCGAGCCAGTTGGCGTGGTCGCCGCAATTATTCCGACGACAAATCCCACATCTACAGCGCTCTTTAAATGCCTGATTGCTATCAAAGCTCGCAATGGCATTGTGGTGTCGCCCCATCCGCGTGCAGCGCATTGCACGGCAGAGGCAGTGCGCATCATGCAGACCGCTGCCGTCAAGGCTGGCGCGCCCGAAGGCCTGATCGGTTGCATGACAGTGATGCACATCGATGGCACCGACGCCCTGATGCGCGCACCGGAAGTCGGCGTGATTTTAGCCACCGGCGGACCAGGGCTGGTGCGTGCAGCGTATAGCACCGGCAAACCGGCCTATGGCGTCGGGCCGGGTAATGTGCCCGTCTACATTGACCGCAGCGCCGATCTCGAAAAAGCCATTGCCGACGCTGTTGCCGGCAAAAGCTTCGACTGGGGCACGCTTTGCAGCAGTGAACAGGCGCTGGTCATCGACGAGCCGGTTTATGAACAAGCTGTGTCCTTGTTGCGCGCCAATCGAGTCTATTTTATGAACGCAGACGAAGCGAAACGGGTAGGGGAGGCACTGGTAGCCCGAGATGGCCGCATAAACGGTGATTTGGTTGGGCACTCGCCCCAGGCGATTGCAGAATATGCCGGATTTTCCGTTTCTGAAGATGTCCGAGCACTGATAGCCGAAATCGACGGGGTTGGCCCCGACTATCCGCTCAGCCGTGAAAAGCTGTCACCAGTGCTGGCGCTGTATCGCGTAGACGGCTGGGAACAGGGTTGCGAACGCTGCATCGAGCTATTAAATATCGGTGGGCGCGGCCACACGCTGGCAATTCACGCGCAAGATGATGATGTGATCATGCAGTTTGGTTTGTACAAACCCGCCTTTCGCATTGTGGTCAACACACCTGCAAGCCTCGGCGCGGTTGGCTACACCACCAGCCTTGATCCATCGCTGACGCTTGGGTGTGGTTCGCTCGGTGGCAACATTACCGCCGACAATATTTCGCCCAAGCATTTAATGAACACCAAGCGGGTTGCGTACGAAACCAAGCCACTCACCACACAGCAGCCCGACTACGTACAATGGCGAGCTGCAAAGCTCAATAATGCGGATCAGAGTGACTCAGAGTTCCCGTATCAAAAAGTTTTCTCGAATGTGTCCCGCAAGGGATCAGGACAACAAAAAGCATATGCTGCACCGCCCCCAAAGCCCCTTTCAAGCACTGCCTCTTCAGAGGACGGCCACAAATATGGTAGCCAAGGTTTGAGTGGCGCGGAGGTCGATCAGATTGTTGCCGATTTTTTAAAGGAACGAAAGCTCGTTTAACATGGCGGTCAAAACCATTCCCGTCGGCATATCCAACCGGCATTTTCATATTTCGCAAACCGATCTCGAAATTCTATTCGGAAAAGGCTACCGGCTGAGCAATTTTCGCGATATTTCACAACGCGGCCAATTTGCTGCCAATGAGACTGTCGGTGTGCACGGTCCGGCAGGGAAAATCGAAAAAATTCGCATTGTCGGACCGACGCGCTCCCGCACACAACTCGAACTATCGGCAAGTGACGCTTTTACGCTGGGTATTTCTCCTCCGGTGCGCTACAGTGGCGATTTGGATGGCAGCGCTGGAGCAACGCTCGTTGGGCCGGCAGGCCGTATCGAACTGACGGAAGGCGTCATTCTGCCGATTCGGCACATCCACATGAGCCCGGCAGATGCTAAGCTGTTCGGCGTCTTTGACGGCGCGCGCGTCATCGTAGCTCCCTCGCGTCCAGCACAATTTTCAACGAGAAACGAACCACGTTCTCTCATTTTCGACAATGTTCTCATTCGCATCAACGAACGTTTTGTGCTGGATTTTCACATCGACATTGACGAAGCCAATGCATCGGGTTTGAAAAATGGCGATCACGTCAAAATCATCGGTTTTTCAGAGCTGAACAAAGCCGTACCACGTGTTGGACTGGTTACCGAAAATGATGTAAGGATTGCGATCCGCAAAAAGTCAAAAATCGCCATTGGCCCGAACACAAAAATCACGCCCGCAGCGCACGATCTTGGACGTGAGCACAAGGTTTTCATTTAGACGATCATGCGTTTTTCGATCCATCACCTTGGAAGGTGGGAAAGGGCTCAAATTGAAGTACTGCCTGCGGAAAAGAAGCCAGCCTGGCCGGCATGGCTTGACAAGCAGGCTGAACTTTTTTGGCAGCGCGCTCAACAAAGCTCCAAGAAGCTCTATAACGGCAAGCTGGTTTCACTCACTGGCGCGGAGCAGGTAGACGGCAAGCTGGCGTTGTATATCTATGAGACCTGTTATCGTGATCAGATGTTTTCCAATTCAAAAATTGCCGAGTGGCGGGAAACTGGCCAAGCTCACCTATCAGCGCGCGGGCTTGGTATTAGCACGATGGTCGAAACCTCAGATGCGCGCGTTATGCTGATTCGTCGCAGCGAAAAAGTCAGTGAGCATGCTGGATTTCTCGATGTCATCGGTGGTCATGTCCACCCCGTCGACCATGCTCCAAACGGCATACCGGATGTATTTTTTGCAATCGAGGATGAAGTGCGCAGCGAACTGGGTGTGCCTGTTGATTGCATTGTGGAGACCATCTGTATTGGATTGTTGGAAAATAGCGAATGGCTCAAACCCGAACTGGCTTTTGTGTCGCGTCTCGATGTTGCCAGTGCAGAAGTGAAAAAATTTGCAATCGAAGCCGAAGAGAGATTCGAGTACTCAGATCTGTTTGCTATTGGCCGCTCTTTTCAGCAAATGGATGACTTTATCAAAAAACACGCAGCGGAATGTACACCGTCTGCTGATGGTTGTTTGCAAATTTATCGGGACCACCTGCAAAATTCGAATACATAGGAGTGCGAGGCAAGCCTCGCACTCCTGTTGCTTTGTAGCAATGCATAAACCTGGCAATCAACACGCCTATTTTTTAGAGAAAGAAAACGAGAAAGATGTGCAGACACAAAACGAAATTGATCAATGAAGCGCTTTTGTTTACTCTGGCAGTTGGCCTCGCCGGCTGTGCAGGTAGCGCAAAGGTTGCGCCGCAGGCCACAGTTCCGGCACCCTCTGCGAATGCGCTTGTCGGACAAGCTGCGCTGGCCCAAACGCTAAACGCCATTTTGCGGGACTCGATATTGAATGCAACCAATGTGGGTGTGAAGGCGGTGCGTCTCAGCGATGGTGCGGTGCTGTTCCAGCAAAACAATCAAAAGCTTTTCCACCCGGCATCCAACATGAAACTGTTCACCGCTGCGGCTGCACTTCATTATCTCGGGCCAGCCTTTCGTTTCACCACCACAGTCGCTGCGGACTCGGGAGCCGCAATCAGCGACACCTTACACAGCGACATTTATCTCATCGGTACCGGCGATCCGTCATTTGACACAGGCAACCTGGCGCAATTGATCGACGAACTTCGCAATCAGGGCATTCGTTATATCAACGGCAATGTGATTTGTGACGACACGTTCCTGGACAACGAACGTTACGGTGAAGGCTGGATGTCGGACGATCAACCATACACCGACTTTTCACCGATTGGTGCATTGAGTATTAACGGCAACAATATCGAACTCTTTTCACGCGCGGGTGACATCGGCCAGCCAGCCCGAATCCGTACGGCTCCACGCACCAGTTATGTGCAAATTTTAAATGAAAGCACAACGGTGGACAGCGCAACATTTTCACAGTTAATGAGCGATACACTTGACCGCCATGAACCGTATTCGATTCTAAGGCGCTGGCGTGAACAAACCAATGTTTTCGATGCCAGGGGATTTATCCAAGCCGGGAATGGCGAAAGACGGAGCTACCAAAACATCGTTGAACCGGGGCGCTATTTTGGCACGCTGTTTAAGGAAGCTTGTCTGCGCTCAGACCTTCATATTGCTGGCAACATTACCCTGGATGCCGCACCCGAGAATGCCACCACGCTTGCCGTTCACTACTCTGATCCAATGGCCACGCTGGTTGCCAACATGAACAAGCCAAGCGACAATTTGTATGCTGAGTTGCTGCTGAAAGTGGTTGGTGCGCAGGTCGAAGGCACGCCCGGAAGCGCAGAGAAAGGCAAAAAGGTGTTGAACAAATTGCTGGCAGAAATGGGCGTCGATGTCGAAGCCATCCGTTTTTCCGATGGTTCCGGCGTTTCGCGCTATGGACTGCTCTCGCCAGATGCGATCATTTCCTTGCTTGCCAATATGTATCAAAATTTCTCGGTGCGCAATGAATTCATCGCTTCACTTCCCATCGCTGGCGTCGATGGCACTTTGTCCAGACGTATGAAAGGCATGGCGGCAGAGGGCATCGTGCACGCAAAAACCGGCTCACTGGGCGGCGTTTCCACCTTGGCAGGCTACACCACAGCCGATGATGGCGAAGTCCTGGCCTTTTCGATCATGATGTCGCATTTCGTCGGTAGCACCTGGCCGTTCCGGGCAGTTCAGGATCGAATCTGCGATGCACTGACGCGTTACCGGGAACGCAGTCCGTCAGCGGAATAAAGGAGCCAGAATCGAATATGAAAACGACGAGCACCTGTCGCATCGCGCTGGCGCAAATGAACGCCATCGTCGGCGATTTCGAATACAACGCACAACAAGCCAGGCTGCATATCGAGCAGGCTGAAGCCGCGAGCGCTGACTTCGTTTTGTTGCCAGAGTTGGTGCTATGCGGTTATCCGCCCGAAGATCTGGTGTATAAGCCTTCATTTATGCGTGAAAACAAGCGGCAATTGCAGCAACTCGCTGCGCAGGTCGGCAATATTGTCGCAATCGTCGGTTTCGCGGACAACAACGGTGGCGGCATTTACAACGCGGCAGCCATTTTGCATCGTGGACAGATTGTGGCAATATACCATAAAATCTGCCTGCCAAATTATGACGTTTTTGACGAAAAGCGCACTTTCCGGCAAGGCACACGACCGCTGGTACTTGATTTAGGTGGCCACAAAATCGGCATCAATATTTGTGAAGATATTTGGCAAGCTGGAGTTGCTGAGCACCAGGCAATCGAAGGCGGGGCCTCTCTGATTTGCAATATCTCTGCGTCGCCGTACCACGCCAGGCGCAGCGAAGATCGCGAGAGCATGCTGGAAACACGCGCACGTTCCTGTCACGCCTTTTTGGCCTATGCGAATATGGTTGGAGCGCAGGATGATTTGGTTTTTGATGGTGGCAGTTATCTTTACAATCCAAAAGGCGAGATGGTCTCCCGCGGGCCGTTCTTTGAAGAAGCGCTGGTGATTGCCGATGTCGAGCTACCGAGCAAGAAAGCCAGCGGCCAGAAATACTATTTTCAGCATACCTATCAACTCGCTCATGAGAAACTCGATTTTCAATTTAACACAAAACGCGATCATAGAAAGCCTCAAATCAATCCGACTCCCGGTGCGCTGGATGAAATCCTGTCGGCATTGGTACTGGGAACGCGGGATTATGTACAAAAAAATGGCTTTAAAAAAGTAGTGATCGGTCTCAGCGGTGGCATCGATTCGGCTCTAACGGCAGTGATCGCGCAAAAAGCGCTCGGTGAAGACAATGTGATCGGTGTACTCATGCCCAGCCGATTCAGCTCAAAATCCAGTATCGATGACTCGCTGGCGCTGGCTCAAAATTTACGCATCCAAACTTACACGGTCGGTATTGATAGTATCGTATCCTGCTTTGAACAAGCTTTGCAGCCGTTGTTCGAAGGCACGTCGCGCGACATCACAGAAGAGAATTTGCAAGCCCGCGCTCGCGGCAACATCTTGATGGCGCTCTCCAACAAGTTTGGCTGGCTGGTTCTGACGACTGGAAATAAGAGCGAAACCAGTGTCGGTTATTGCACATTGTACGGCGACATGGCCGGCGGCTTTGCCGTGCTCAAGGACGTGTTAAAAACATTGGTTTACCAGTTGTCAAAGTCTATAAACCGCGATGGCGAGCTCATCCCGAACAACATTATCACCAAACCGCCATCGGCTGAGCTCCGACCGGACCAGAAAGATGAAGACAGTTTGCCGCCGTACGATACGCTGGATCGTATTTTAACCGAATACGTTGAAAACGATAAGAGTGTCTCTGAGATGATCAACGCGGGCTTTGATGCACAGATGGTGCGCGAAATTGTGCGTCTGGTCGACCTCAATGAATACAAACGCAGACAAGCGCCGCCCGGAATCCGCATTACGCCAAAGGCTTTTGGCCGCGACAGGCGCATGCCGATCACAAATCACTTTACACATATTGAAATCAATTACGGCAAATCATGATGGCAGTACTCGACGTTTTTCTAAAAAATGAGCATATTGATCAGATCGAACTGACAGCAGAAGCATTATCCATCGGCCGCAAGCAAAACAACGGCTTGATTCTTCACGATTTGACCGTATCCCGAAACCATGCCCGGTTGACGTATAATCGCGATAAGAACTATTGGTGTATCGAAAACTTGAGCGCAACCAATCCGGTTAAATTAAACGGTGATCCACTCATACGATCGGAAATTCTCTTTCACGATGACCATATTTTCATCGGAACTTACACGCTGATCTTTCGCGAAACAGAGTCCATAGAGCAACCCAAATCCCCCGCACGCTCTGCGGCATCCAAACCGAAGCAAGATCAAACAGTGGCACCAGAACAAAATCCAGAAGTGACAAAAGTCGTTTCAAAAGATTAAGGCATTTATCGTACCCTTCGACACGCCAGCATTTTTGCACGCCACATTGGCCAGCTATGTGTTAATTTTCCCGAAAACCACGTTGATTCTTTTCTGCCAGTATTATACCTTTCTGCTTTAACGCACGATCATTTTCCACCACAACAATTCCGGATCCCAAAATGACCGATAGTACACAGCAAATTGAATCTTATTCTGCAAAACTCACCAGATTGCAAAAAGCCAAGAAAAGTCTGCTCTGTGTTGGCATCGATCCCGAGTATGACAAACTGCCGAAACGTTTCGCTGATGATAAAGACTGGCTGTTTAAATTTTGTCATGTGATGATAAAATCGACTATGCAGTACGCTGTTGCCTATAAATTTAATTTTGCATTTTTTGAGGTAATGGGCTCACAAGGCTGGGAGACGTTGCAACGTTTGCTGGAAATTGTACCCAAAGATTGCATCACGATTGCGGATGCCAAACGCGGTGACATCGGCAACAGTGCCAGGCAATACGCAAAAGCTATTTTGGAAGAGATGGCATTCGACGCTGTGACAGTCAATCCGTACATGGGCCATGACGCTGTGGAGCCGTTCCTGGCTGATCCGGGCAAAGGTGTTTATTGCCTGTGCCTGACCTCCAACGCAGGCGCCAAAGATTTGCAATATCTTTTGGTCGACGAGCAACCGCTATTTAAGCATGTAGGTGCATTGGTGCAAAAATGGAATGCAGCAAAAAATTGTGGCATTGTGGTCGGGGCCACAAAACCTGCACATCTCAAGGAATTGCGCCAGCAGTATCCGGACATGCCTTTTCTAATTCCAGGGGTGGGTGCGCAAGGTGGGAGCCTGAACCAGGTGTTGGAGATTGTGAATGGAAGCAATGCACTCATCAATGCATCGCGCAGCATCATTTACGCCAGTGCGAATGATGATTTTGCCCAGGCAGCTGCACATGAAGCTGCAATGATGCAGGCAAATATGGCGAAAAATTTTTAAGACACAAATCTAAGCCTAATTGCCATTGAGCTGGTTAACTTTCTTCAGGTCTTCCCTGGATGCCATCAGCAGAAGAGTGTCACCTAACTGAAAGCGGTAATCAGGCCGTATCGGGATAACCTTCTCCTTCTCGCGATTTTGGGTATCGTAATGTTGCTTGATGAGAATGACTTCAACCCCGAAGCGGGCACGTAAATTTAGCTCCTTCAGCGTCTTGTTGACAAACTCGCCAGGCACTTCGACTTCACTCAGCAGTTGCCCGTCCAGCAACTCGACTTGCTTGAATTTTTGTGTGGAACTGATGTAGCCCGAAGCCGACGTCACCATATCCCGCTTAAAAACCTGCCGATTGTAAATTTCAATCACATCATTTTTAGAAACCGTACCGATTAGATGCTTGACATTCTTGGTGTCAACCACTGGCAACTGATCGATGTTAATCTCGCCAAATGACTTCATGACGATATCCAGGCGATCGTCCGGTGTGAAATAATGATAAACTGGCGTCAACAGATCGTGTGCGACCAGGATGTTTTCGAGTGAGTCTCTTTCGTAAATAAATTTTCGAATATCGTGAATGGAAATCACGCCCAGCAGGTGATTTTTCCGGTCGACCACAAAAAAGTTGGGGTGCGGGCTGCGAACGGTTAAATCCATCAATTTTCGAAACGGCGTATCGATGTAAACCCGCTCATAATCGGTTTTGACGACCTGGGAAACTTTTAAGGAATGCAGAACATTGATTTCCTGACCTTGAAAAAGATTGATACCGCGGCGAGATAACTTAAGGGAATAAATCGAGTCCTTTTTCAAACGCGAGGTAATGAGGACACTGATAATGCAGGAAATCATCAACGGCAGAATAATTCGGTAATCGTTTGTCAGCTCAAAAATAATGATGATGGCGGTGATCGGTGCATGCATCGCGCCGGCAGCAACAGCCCCCATCCCAACCAGAGCGTATGCCCCGGATGAGGCTGTCATCGCTGGAAAAAGCGAGTGCACGATACTTCCCATAAAACCGCCCAGATTTGCGCCGATGAACAGCGATGGCGCAAAAACACCTCCGGAACCACCCGATCCAATCGTAATCGAAGTTGCAGCTATTTTCAAAAAGACCAAAAACAGCAAAAAATACCACGTGAGCTGATTGGTTAGCGCCTGCGTGATGGAGTCGTAGCCAACACCAAAAATGTGCGGGAAAGTAATACCTATTGAACCTATGATCAGGCCCCCAATAATCGGTTTGGTTAGCGGCGGAATTTTCACCTGCTCAAACAAGTCTTCTGTTTTGTAAAGAATGTTGATAAATGCCAGCGCGACAAACGCGGCAGAAATACCGAGAATGACATAAGGTATCATCTCAAAAACGCTGACCAATTCATATTGCGGGATGGTGAACGCGGAAAAATCTCCCATGAAGTGGCGGGAGATCACGGTTGCTGTGACCGACGACACCACGATCGGGCTGAATTGCGAAATACCGAAATCGGCGAGAATCACTTCCATCGCGAAGAGCGCGCCGGCAATCGGTGCATTGAATGTGGCCGCGATGCCGGCTGCTGTACCACAAGCCACGAATGTCCGCAAACGTGTGCCGGTGACTTTGAGCAACTGGCCGATCACCGAGCCGAGCGCAGAGCCGATCTGAACAATCGGGCCCTCGCGGCCAACCGAGCCGCCGGAGCCGATACTAATTGCTGAGGCTGTTACCTTTGCAAACATCACACGCGGTCGTATTGCACCGGCACGCAATACAATGGATTCCATCACCTCCGGCACACCATGCCCTCTTGCTTCCCGCGCAAAATAAAAGACGATCGGCCCGACGATCAATCCACCGGCAGCCGGCGCCAGCAATTTCACATACCATGGCAATTGTAGCGCATAATCCAGTGAATATTCCCAGGATCCAAAAAAGACGGCTTCAAAAAATCGGATGGCAAAACGAAAAAAAATGGCGCCGAAGCCGCCGACAATCCCGATCAACACGGCCACAATAACCATGAACGTGTGTCGACTCATTCGCAAGCGCATCAATTCACGACTGATAATATGCTGCCAGGTTTTAAGAAAGCGTGGGGTTCTTGATATTTTGGGCATGATCTAAAATCGATTCGAAGGGGTTTTAGTGGTTAAAAAGAGAGGCTGCTTAAAATTTCAAAAAGAATAAGTTTTGGATTATTTTGCACGAATGCAAGGCATACTGAACAAGTTCCGGAAAATTGTGCTTTTCTGCCGATAATGGAGTTAAGATACGAATCAGACTGACAAGAGCAGCCGGATTCGTATCTCGCCTTGTGCGGGTATGGTTTAAAACAATTCTTGCTGGTTGGCTTGTTTGAGCGGCTCTGCATCATAACCCAGGCTTCGCAGAAAGACATAGTAATCTTTCGGGCCGTGCGTTGTGTAAATTTTTTTAGGCTGGACCCGTTCGATAAAATCGAGCAGTTCATTATAGTCCGCATGATCACTGAGGGGGATGACTTCGTCGACGCCATAGCGATAGCGGGATGACGGCTCCATGCCCCAGCCGCTCAAAAACACCGACTTTGCTGGTGCAAGGCGTTGCACTTGACGGTTTTTGCGGGCTTGTGGCGGTAAAATCACCACACGTTTTTCACGTGCACGCACCTGGTTGAACTTGACGACATCCCCGAATTCAATACCATGCTTTTGGTAAACCTCCGCCAGGTGCAACACAGATCCGTGCACGCAAAGTGAAAAGCCGTTATCCGCCAAAATTTTCATCGCTTCCTGAGTTTTTCCGAGCGCATAGCCAAAAACCAACGGAATTTCACCCTGACGCAGCGCCTCGCTCGCGAACGAACACAAGCGATCGATCAACTCCACACGCGGCGGAAAGACATATTTTTTGTAGCCAAAAGTGCATTCCATGATCAGCAAATCACACTTTTCGTATGCGATTGCCTCGGCAGTGGCGCTTTCGCGCGTATTGAAATCGCCGGTGTACAGCAAACGCTGGCCATCGCGCTCCACCAGCACCTGCGCTGATCCCAAAATATGGCCCGCAGGCAAAAACGTGACGCGCAAATCGCCGATTGCCACAGGTTCGCCAAATTCAACTTGGTTGATGCTGATTTTGCCGAGCCGGCGACGCATAAACGAAGCCGTTGCCGGCGTGGCATAGCTAAGCTTGTGCTTTTTGATATGGTCGGCATGGCCATGACTGACGAACGCGCTTTCGACACTGCCAGTCGCATCGATCCATAAATCATGATCGTCAAGCTTTATGCCTTTTTGATAGCGAAACACACTCTATCCTTTGGTGGGGGTTATGCAATAACTTGAGTATGGTATAAATCAAGGCAATTCCCTTAACAGCGATTTCATCGCCTTTGTCATGGCTTGCGGGTATGCCTCCACATCACGAACATGAAAGATGAAACGCTTGCTTGCTGATATGCCGGGTTTCCAGCGCGTCTCGCCATTATCCTTGCACCGCACTTCAATTTCATCGAAGGTGAAAACGGCGGTCTCACCTGCCACAGCGACATCGACGATATCCCCTGCGCACGTAACCATCTTTCCAACAGCATGAAGAAAGCCGGCTGTGCAATACATATTGCGCTTTTCCTGCAACTGCGCTGCAAATATGGCTTCATCCTTCGCCCCGCACAAATCACCGAGCCAGCGAGTGGCGCTTTTATGGCCAAACATGCTGATGAAATAGTTTTGCAACCGCGGGCTCAAGTATGGCAGAATCTCATCTTGCCGGAATCGATAAAATGTGCCGTACTCTTCAACACACCAATTCGGTGGTGTGATTTCAAAGCAAGGCATCCAGTAAACCGGGCACGGCAGGTCAAAAATGGCGGCAAACGCTGAGACATTGAGGCGAACATTGTACTCAAGCTCACCCAGCCGCTCGGGGATTGGCGTTCCGGAGCCGGCATTCAGGTAAACCCCCGCACATTTCTCGCGGAACAGATCAGGTGCGCGATTACCGGCAATCGCCACGTCGCGGCAGGAGCCGACGATGGTGATCACCACTGGCTCTGGCGCATTTTGCAGCGTGTCCAAAACCATGCGGATACCGTTCTCTTCTGAGCGCGAAGCACCCTTTTGCTGATCGGTTCGGACTGACATGGCTTTGGGCGAGCCTGCGCCGAATGGCACACGCAATCCCGTCAAATAATTCAATTGCGCAATAGCCGCGATATCGGGCGTGCGGTCCCGATCAGGCGGCGGGTAATCGATCAAAACGCCGTGCAGGGTGAGTTGCCGCGCAAACGCCAATGCATAAACACAGGCAAGGTCCCAGTGATCGTCCGGGTCCTGATGCGGCCGAAATAAATCGGTTTGATGCAGCAGATGAACTGCCATAATGCATGCGCTTTCCTTTTTGAAAATTGAAGATATTATAGCAGGTTGCTCGCCAATTCAGCCAGTTCCGAACGTTCGCCTTTTTCCAGGTTGATGTGGGCGTAGATTTTCTGGCCCTGCATTTTCTCGATCAGATAGCTCAGGCCGTTCGAAAGCGTGTCGAGATAAGGGTGATCGATCTGGAAAATATCGCCAGTAAAGACGATTTTAGTCCCCTCGCCAGCCCGCGTGATGATGGTTTTGATTTCATGCGGTGTCAGGTTCTGCGCCTCATCGACGATAAAATACACCTTCACCAGGCTGCGACCGCGAATATAGGAAAGCGGACAAATCACCAGTTTTTCCTGCTCCAGCAGTTCTTTGATCTGCCGCCGTCCGCCATTGTTTTCTGGCAGGCTGTGTTCGATAACCGATAAGTTGTCGTGCAATGGTTGCATATACGGATCGAGCTTGGAGTGGATATCGCCCGGCAAGTAGCCGATGTCCTTGTTGCTGAGCGGCACCACCGGTCGCGCCAGATAAATCTGGCGGTAGCTTTTCTTTCTTTCAAGCGCAGCCGCCAGGGCCAACAGTGTCTTGCCGGTTCCCGCTTTGCCGCTGATGCTCACCAGCGGAATATCGAGATTCAGCAGGGCATTCAAGGCAAATGTTTGCTCGGCATTCCGTGGCGTGATGCCTTGAGCAGGCACTTTATCGACCTTTTTGATTTTGGCAAACATAGAATCATAAAAAGCCAAGACCGATTGCTTTTCATTTCGCAAGATAAAAAATTCATTTGGCGTGAATGCCGTGTCGGTTTTGAGCTCGCTGGCTTCGATTTCGAAGGGCGTTTCGTACAACTTCGCAATCAGATCACCCGGAACATCTTCCTGTAGATGATGTCCCTTGTACAGTGTATCGATATCTTTGACATGATCGGTTTTATAATCCTGCGCTGTCAGGCCCAGGGATTTGGCTTTCATGCGCAAATTGACATCTTTCGATATGAGGATGACTTGTTTCTTGGGATATTCCTTACCCAATAAATAAGCCGTGTTGAGAATACGATGGTCCGGTTTGTCGGTGGTGAAATTAAAGCGCAAATCTTCGTGAAATGGCCGGTCAAGCTTGATAATGATTTTGCCAAGGTTGGGGCCGAGCGAGATTCCGCTGTCAAAAATAGTCTCACCGCTCAGTCCATCGACATCGCGGGCAAACTCGCGTGCATGAAAGTTGATCATTTCATTGCCTTTTTTGAAATGATCGAGTTCTTCGAGCACCGTCATTGGGATCACAATATCATTGTCGGCAAATTGGTAAATACAGCTGCTGTCGTGGAGGATTACATTGGTATCAAACACAAAAAACTTATTCATCTTAGCAGGCATGACTTGACCTTCTTCAATAGGAGGTGAGAATTGAAGGGTGCAGTGCGAATTATGCAGGTCATCTTATTTTAAGAATAGAAACGCGTTGTGCGAATTGTTTTTGCAATAGTCCTTTTGGATAAACCATTGTTTTTATGTAACAATAGTACCCTTATCATTCAGGATGAATCTATTCGGCATCGTGAGGAAACTTCGCTATATTCCGCGGAAACGCAAAAATAGATGCCTCCGGCATGACAATTTGGGCCGTTTTGTGCTCATCAACGGCTTATTTAATTCGCACAATGGGTATATAATGAAACGCCTTTATCTCAAACGCTGGAAAGCCGGGTAAGTTGCTCGCGAAAACGACCTTTCACACTTTAAACCAGATTATCCATTTTTAGCATTAGCCAACTGGTTGTCCAGGTTGATCTTCTCACTTGCCGCACATCACTTCTTTTCAATGACCACGCCCGGCAGCGCCCAGGTGAGCATGCCTTTTTCCACCACCATTTGGCCATTCACGAACACATAATCTACACCAGTGGCATACTGATGCGGCTCTTTAAAAGTGGCGGTATCGGCATAGTTTTCCAGGTCGATAATAGCCAGATCGGCATGGAAGCCTTCCCGCAGCATGCCACGATCGCGCAGGCCGAGTACCTGTGCCGGCAAAGAAGTCATCGAGCGAATCGCATCACTGACGGAGATTATGCCGCGTTCGATGGCATAGCGCCGAATTTTGCGTGGAAATGTGCCATAAAAACGGGCATGCACCGGGCCATCGCCGGGCAAAGCGATGCCGCCATCCGAGGCGGTGATCGTCCAAGGCTGTGCCGCATACGCTTCCACATCGATCTCTGACATCGAAAAACCTCGCAGACGCACACCGCCGATCCGATCGGCAAAGCCATCAAATTGCAATTTCAAAGCCATATCCACAGGCGAGAGATCGTGCTGTGCAGCCAGTTGCGCCAGGCTTTTGCCGATAAAACTGGAATCGGGATAGTCGAACACCACCATATTCTCAGCACCCCCGCGCCGCCGGATTTCGTGTGCGATATCGCGCCGCACCTTTTCGGCGATGCTGCGGTTGCGCAAGCGGGATTTGAGTGTGAGAGCGTAATTGACTCCAGCCTGCCCAGCATTATTCGAAGAACGCGATGCAAGGCCGTATGCCCAGAATGGAATCAGCAGGGTATTGCCATCCGAGCCGCTGGTGTTGTACGGATATTGATCCGCCCACACATCGACGCCGCGATCGCGGGCGCGTTGGATTAGTTGAATGGCAGCGCGACCGACACCCCAAAAGTGCGCACCTTTCGACTTGATATGGGTGCATACCACTGTCGCACCAGTCTGCTCGCCTATCTCGATGGTTTCCATCACTGCGTCCAACAGGGTCGGCGGGCCCGCACTGTCTTGCGACGGCCAGTACCACATCGGATCCGCCCCTTCGCTGCGCTCATGCGACACATACATCCCCCCGTATTTCGCGACGACCTTCATGATTTCGATCAATTCATCAGTCCTGCTCCAGCGCCCTGGCACGTACTCGAGTCCAGCGGACATGCCAAAGGCGCCTTCGCCCATGGCCTGGCGCGCCAGCTCTTGCATCGCAACGATCTCACCCACTGTTGCCGGGCGGCGAAAATCATCGTTCATCACTTGCTGTCGCACTTCGCCATGCCCGAATAGCAAAATAGCGTTCGGTCCGATACCTTTGGCGCGAATTTCAGCGATTTGCTGGCGGATCGGCCAGGCAGAACGGCCATCGTGATTGATGACGACCGTGGTGACGCCCTGTGACACAATGTTCGGCGCAGCCCGTCGGCGCGGATCTTCGCTGCGAAGTCCGGCTTCCGGTTGACTGCCTTCATCAGCATGTGCGTGCAAGTCGATCATGCCCGGCACAACGTAGCGACCCTTGGCATCGATCATTTGCCTGGCGGAGGCATTCTGCAACTTGCCGACTGCAACAATCGTGTTATCGGAAATGCCGATGTCCGCATAAAACCACGGATTGCCACTGCCGTCATACACTTTGCCGCCCTTGATCAGCAAATCGAACTCTTGCTTCTGGGCAGCGAAATTCGAGAGAGGCATGAGGGCCAGCGCGGCAAGGATGATCATTTTGATACGGTTCATCAACTTAGTCCAAATTGGCGCGTTCTTCTTCAAATGATTCACATTCAGAATAGCTGGTCAGGATTTTTTTTGCAAAGAAATTATGACCGTTTTGGTGCCCGATAAAACGCAGACCAGCGACGCAACGGTTCGAAACCGTTTTCACATCATGACAAAAATCTGTTATTTTGCATTGCTGGAAGTTGCAGCAGGAATAAACGACTGATGCGCTCCATACAACGAACACATTATTTTTAATTCGCTGGCGACAGGTGCAACCCGCCGTCCTGAAAAACCATTCAAAAGGAAATTACCATGCCATTTATTGAAGTCGATTCACTCCCAGGTGTAGAACGCGTTCCCGGCTTTATTGGCCGTTTCGTCCATTCCGAAAACATGACGACGGCTTTTTACAGCATAAAGGCCGGCTCGCCGTTTCCCGAACACAGTCACCCGCACGAGCAGATCAGTAATGTGGTAGAGGGCCGCTTCGAGCTGACCGTCGACGGCGAAACGCGTGTACTCGAGCCGGGCACGATCGCAGTCATTCCCGCCAATGCCGTGCACTCCGGCCGCGCCATCAGCGATTGCCGCATCATCGACGTCTTTTCGCCGCCGAGAGAAGATTATCGTTGAGGAAGTGACAGACGCTGAAATAGTGTTGTTGAAGGGATCAAAATGAAGTTCTATGAAAACATGCTCTGTGATTTTTCGGGAAGCAATTTACCTTAATGGCGTTAAAGAACAACTCCCAGAATTCATTTGCAGCAAAAATGGAGTATCATACAATTAGCTTGGCAAAATGGTACGCTCATAACAATGTCCAAAATTTCCATTATAAAATCTTCGCTTTTCATACTGCTTGCCGCTTCGTCTGCGCTATCCCAACAGGCTGAATTTCACTACAACATCAATCCGTTTCCGGTGCGCAACGCAACCGGCATGGCTTCGGCGCAGCCGTTTCTCGGCGGCTTCAACCGGCCGCACCCGCAATTCGCCGATTTCGACAGCGACGGGGATCTCGATCTGTTTGTGCAGGAAGCCAGCAATGACATCATCTTTATTGAAAATACCGGCTCACTAACAGCGCCACAGTTCGAATGGCGCAGTGCGCAATTTCAAAATTTGTCCGTTGGTGCCTGGTTTAAAATGGCCGATCTCGATGCCGATGGCGATCCCGACCTGTACTGCGAAAGCCCTGCCGGCATGATTCGTATTTACCGCAATGATGGCGCCCAGTTTGTGCTGGCGGCCGACTCGTTGCGCGATGATGCAGGCAATTTGATCCTGACCGAGGTGCCCAGCATCCCGGAAATGGCCGACATCGACTGCGATGGCGACCTTGATTTGTTTCTGACCACAGCTGCCGGGCTGGTCGTTTTTTATCGAAATACCGCACCGAACGGCAGCGATTTACCGGTTTTCACTTTCATTACCGATCAATTCGAAGATATCCGTTTTGTCGAGGGTGGTAAGCGCGCACAGCCCCCCGCAACAGGCAATGTTTCGCGGCACGGTTCCAGCACCGTGGCTGTGGTCGACATCGATCATGACGGCGACAGCGATATGTTTTGGGGTGAGTTTTTCAATCGCGGTCTGCGCTTTCTTAAAAACAGCGGCGATTGTAGCGACCCGCAAATCGCGCTCACCGCCGATACCTACCCGCCGCAAAACACCTTGCTGACCGGCGGTTTCAACACGCCGCAATTTGTCGATTTTGACGGCAACGGCACGCTCGACCTGTTCGCCGGCGCGCTGGGCGGCGCCTTTAATCTCCCCATCGATGCAGTGGAAAATTTTTATTTTTATCGTAATCATGGCTCGCCGGAGCAGCCGGATTTTGCGCTGGAATCGCTACGATTTATCGACATGCCGGATGTCGGCAAAAACAGCATGCTGGCAGCCGCGGATATCGACGATGATGGCGACCTCGACCTGTTTGTCAGCAACGAGGCAGATAGTGCCAACAACAGCAGCGGCAACGGTAAAGTCTATTTTTATGAAAACACCGGCACGGCGACTGCGCCTGACTTTATGCTCAAAAACACCGATTTTCTCGATGCCGACATCGGTTTCAGCCCGGCACCTGCATTTGTCGATATCGACGACGACGGTGATCTGGATGTCTTTGCGGGTGAGTTTTTTGGCTCACTCAATTTCTTTCGTAACATTGGCAATGCCCAAGCGCCACAGCTTCAGCTCGAAGCCAGTAAATTTGGCAATATCGATGTCGGCAACAACAGCCTGCCCACATTTGCAGACATCGATGCTGATGGCGATTTCGATCTGTTCGTCGGCGATTTTCTCGGAAACATCGAATTTTACCGCAACGACGGTACCGCTGGCAATGCACGGTTTGTACTCGACACCACGCGCTATTTTGGCATATCCGTCACATCGCACGCTGCTCCTGCATTTGCTGATGCAGACGGTGATGGCGATCTCGATTTGTACGTTGGCTCCGGCGATGGGGCTCTGCATTTTTATCGCAACGATGGCTCAAAAGACCAGGCCAATTTTGTTCAAGACACGGAACTTGAGCTGGCCATGCTGCCGCGAAACACGCCGGTACTCGCAGATTTCGATGGCGATGGCGATGCGGATATCATGGCTGGAAATGCGCGCGGCGGATTGACCTACTTCGAAAATTTAGCCGTTTCTACCAGTATTCTGGAGCAAAAATCTGTGCCGGGCGACTTTATGCTCGAGCAAAATTATCCCAATCCTTTTAATCCAACGACGGTAATCAATTATCAACTTCAAAGAATCAGCAACGTCGAGTTGACCATCTTCAATCCAATCGGCCAGCGAGTGGCCACATTGATAGAGGCTGTGAAGAGCGCCGGCCAGCACAAAGTGACCTGGTATGGACGCGACGATCAAAACCGGCCGGTCGCCAGTGGCGTGTATCTGTATCGCCTGCGTGTCGGGAAAGCCGTGCAAGTGCGCAAGATGCTTCTGATGCGGTGAGATCATTTTGCCATTTAGCACTTCTCAACTTTTGCCGATCAAACAAAAAAAGCCTGCTGACGCATATACATATCAGCAGGCTTTTTAATGCAAAGCTATCAATTATGCCGGGGCGCCAGCCAAATCGGCTTCACCATCAGGTTCGTCAGCAGTTGCCGCTTCACTCTCGGTCAAGCCTGTGTACAAATGCATTTGCCCGGCATACGAAGCCAGCTTGAGCAGAGTGCGGAACAGCATGTAGACTTGCTGTACCAGAAACAGCAGGAAAATGACCAGGCCACTTGGCGCGCTCAGGGCATTGGCAATCGGATTGTAAAGAAGCAGCGCAATCAAACCAATCAAAATCAGAAAAAATGCCAACGCGAACGTGCGCCCCAGGTTGCCTATGGTAAATTTAATGCCTTCCCAAATCGCGATGCGCGCCTTGGCCTCATCGTGAAGCACCAAGTAAATGCGCGCATAATCAAGCACAATAAAAAACAGCACGATGCCGAGATAGCGCAGTCCCAGCTTGATCCAGCCTCCCCAGTAAGTCACATTCTGATAGGGATCACTGCCAAAGCCGATACGCTCAACGATCGGCCACAGCAATTGCAGACACATCAGCACCGCAAAAACCGGGATGCTCCACAGGGCCAGCCGCACAAACCGGCCAAAGAAGCTCGCAGCGCTGCCCCAGAAAAACGCGGGCTGGTACTTTTCCTGCATCGCGAAAACTGCCAGTGCGCCTCCAGACAAAAACAATGTAATGAGCCAGAAGATGAGAGGCACCACGATAACAAGGCTCCCGAAAACGTTCGGCGCTGTTGATACTTCTTTAAAAAATTCCAACACAAAATCCCAATTCAACTGACCTGCCAGTTCGGCGCCCATCAGGCTGCTGCCCAAAAAGCCTTTGAGCATGGCCCGCATTGGCCACATCACCACAAAGGCCAGCAGGAAATTGGCCAGATAAAATACCAACAGCATGCGCTTGTGCGACCAGGCCTGGGAAAAGCCATGCTTTATGCTTGAGAAGATCATAATTTAAATCCTCATTTTAAATCATATTTGAACTGTGTTCGTCCACGCACTCAATTCGGCATTACTGTCAGGAAATTCAGGAAATCCGGTTGATCCATCAGGAATTGCAGCCAGAACAACATGCGCGTAGCCAGCTTGTTGGCACCGGCGCTGGGCGCGTCTACAGCACGACTATTGTTCGTGTAGTTGATATCGATGATGATTTTGTGATCCGGATCGACTGTGGCAGACACCAGTTTTGCAGGCTTGGTGTAACGGAATTTCTTCCACAGTTCCCGGCCATCCCAGGTTTCACGAATCTTCTCGCCGTCATCAAAAGCCAATTCGACTTCTACCGGAAAATGAAAATCACCCAGGCGGCGAATATTCACACCGCTGTAATACATTTTCTGATTTTCCTTTTCCTCATCTTTCACATCGGCGTCATTGTTTTCGGCATCGCCGTTTGCACCATCGGTTGCCTGCACAGAATCATCTGCAGCACCGGTGGTCGCTTCTTCATCGACTGAAAGATTGAAATCGAAACCACGCCCGTCCCGAACCTGGCGCGTAAAGACTGCATCGACACTATAATCAACCACAGCATTACTAAAAAAGGCCTGATCAAAAAACCAGGTTAAATCTTCACCTGCCACCTCATTTGCCACGTCGATAAAATCCTGGGTTTTGGGATGTTTGAAGCGCCAGCGTTCAACATAGGTCCGCATGACCTCCAGCATTTTTTCATTGCCGAGGTAGTTTTGCAGTGTCGTCAACACCACGCCGGGCTTGGCGTAGGAATTGACGCCATAGCTGCTGCCGCTGTAGTAGTCCCAGGCACGACGTACCATCGGATCGACATCAGCCACATTGATATATTGACCGCGTTGAATTTGCAGGTCGTTAATCTTCAGGCCAAATACATCAAAGCTGTCACCAATCGGGCCGTAGGCGTCGTTCATGATTTGAATTTCAGTGTAGGTATTGATGCCTTCGTCCATCCAGCTTTCTTCAAATTCATTCGACGCCAGCAGGTGGTACCAGTAGTTATGCCCGAATTCGTGAATGATGACCAACTCGACAACGCGCACACCCTCTGGTACACCATACGATGTGCCTGCTGTAATCAAGGTTGGATACTCCATGCCGCCGGAGCCACTTGCGCCACGCCGGGGATCGACGACGGTGAGATTCGGGTAGGGGTAATCGCCGTACCAGTTTTGGTGATATTCGACCGCGGTGATGGCTGCCTGCAAATGGCGTTCGCCCTGATAGGCATGGTCTGGCTGCATCAAAACACGGATTTCGACATCCTGTGCCTTGCCCTTGACCTCCACAAATTCCGGGCTGGTCGTCCAGGCAAAATCATGCACATCTTCTGCGTGATAAAAATGGGTTTTGGTACCGTCGCCGTTGTCTTTGACTTCAACTTCAATACCGGTCGCACCGACAATATTTTCTTCCGGCACAGTAATATGCACATTGTACACGCCGTAATCTGCAAAAAACTCCGAGTTCTCGTGAAACTGGTGGCAGTTCCATTTGCCATCGACATGCACGCCGATTTTCGGGAACCACTGACCGACGAAAAGATACTCTTCTTTTGCGCCGGTTCGGGCAAAGGGCGGTGTTGGCAATTTTGCTGTAAAATCCATATTTAATTGAATGCTCTGGCCCGGGCGCAACGGCTTGTCCAGTGGCAATCGAAAAACCGTTTTATCGTGCTCGTTGTCATCATCCGGCTGAATATATTCCATTTTGGCTGTCACATCTGCACCGGAAGCCAGCGCAATTCTGTCGACTTCAATGAAGCCCCAACCATTTCGGCTAATGGTGTTGCCACGGTGCGTACCACCTGAGCTTTTCATAAATGTGGATTCACTGTTGCGGAATGCATTGAGATAAAGATGAAATTGCAATTCAGTGATGGTGGTGTTGGTTTTGTTGTGCCAGGTGAGCACCTGACTGGCTTTGAGGGTTCGATTATCCGGTTGCAACCGGACATCGATGTCGTAATTGGCAATGCGCGGACTCAGCGGCTGCTCAAAAAGCACAGGCTGTGCTTGTGCAGCAAAAGCGCAACATAGCGCAGCAGAAAGCATAATCCACACGCCAGGAATCAGTTTACGTTTCATCACGCCTCCTCATCATGTTCTGAAACCGGGATTTATTTATTGAAAAAGACAAATGACATGCACAGATGTTGCGAATGGTTAACAAAAAAAAGCAGAAATGCAAGTAATCGACTACCAAATGCTTTAGCCGAAGTTACGTGAGTTGGGTGAAGTTCCGGGGAATAAAACAGGTCATTTATTGGTTGGATGTTCGAAATTTCATTCCAGTGCGGTCGGCCTACCATGCCAGCCGAAAAGCTGGCTGATCGATCAACCACTCTCAAATCGAGTGCGTTCCTTTAAGCGGTAATTTTCCAGGCCCCAGCGCATTGAGCTGAAGGTCACTTTCAAAATGCTGGCGACAGGTACAGCCAGCAAAGCGCCCCACAAACCCAAAAGTGCCGTCCCGATCAAAATCACGATGATGACGGCGAGCGGATGAAGCTCCACGCTGCGCGACACCACGTACGGCGAAACCAGAATATTATCGATCAATTGGATAGTCGCAAATGCCCCGGCCACTGCCATGACGATGCTAAAGCTCGGCTCATGCAGCAAAGCCACAGCTGCTGCCAGAAAAAATCCCAGCAATGGGCCGAAATAGGGAATCATGTTGGCGAGACCAGCCAGTGCGCCGATAAAGAAGGAGTATGGAATATCGAGAATAGTGAGCGCGAAAATCGACAGGCTGCCGATAATGCCGGATACCACTAGCTGCCCGCGAATATAGCGCCCCAATTGTTCGGTCATTTTATGGATAACGATCAGCGAAATTTCAAAATAGCGGTTGGGCATCGACTCGATGAGTGCACGCTTGATAATCCAGCCATCTTTCAGGAAAAAGAAGACCGAAAAGGCAATGATAATCAGGTAGGGAAAAGAGGTGATGAGTGTCAATGCGGTCGAAAAGCTGGCATTCATCACAGCGTTAACGAACATCTCCAGTTTGGCGCTGACTTCCACTTGCACTTGCGGGCTTCTCAGGAAAGGTACATTTTCAAACAAGGCACGTTTGACATTGTCCACCATTTTGGCCGGCGATTCATCCTGCAACGATAGTGACAGGGCATCGATCTGTTCAGTCACCAGCGGCGAGGCTGCTTGCACGGCAAATGTTAGCAGTATGGAAATCGATAAAAAAACCAGCAGAATGCCGCCGATGCGATTGACTCCATTGTTTTCAAGACTGCTGACGATGGGATCGAGCACAGTGGTGATAAGAATGGCAGCGATCAGGGTTGCAAATACGCGATTGAGCAGGGGGACGAGCTGAAGCAGCAGGAAAAAGCTGACCAGAAAAAAAATGATGCGAATGATGCGGATAAAAAAGCGATCATCCAGGCTGATGGTGAAGGAGCGGGGTGGGCGATACGATTTCATGAGATGATGATATCCGCTTGTTCCAGTTTGGCGCGCAGTGCATACATTTCTTTGTTGGTTGCTTTCAGGCGCTCACCGATGACTGCAGCGAGCTGTAGCAAAAACTTATTGCCAAGGCGAGGCTTTTTTGCGATGATATTGAAAAGATCAGGGCGAAACAGGCCGATAATCTCTGAGTTTTCGCGGGCGATACATGTTGCCGAACGCGGGCTTTCATCCAGAAGCGCCAGCTCACCAAAAAACTCACCTGCATTTAGTACGGCAATCTCTTTTTTGCCACGATCGGAAGTGATCTTGTAGATTCCAACTGACCCGGCTTTAACGATATACATGCCGACCCCCGGCTCACCTTCCCAAAAAATCGGCTCATTTTCTTTAAAAATGCGACGGTGGATGATTTTGCGAAATTCCTTCAACTCAGGAATGGTCATATCATGAAAAAGTGGAATCAGCTTGAGTGTCGAGACGATATCGTCTTCGCCGGAGGAGTGCTTTTTGAAAACGTTGCCCCAAAAGCTATCGACCATTTTAATCGACTTGGATGTTCCGTTTTTGCTGTTCATCGTCGTGCCGCTGAGTAGATTTGAAAAAATGAGGAAAATTGTTTTGGAATATAGCAAACTCTTCGCAGGCAGTCAAGTTCTTTCAAAGCGTCTATTTTCTAATGTGTTAGCGGGAAAAATTAAACGCGCAGTGCTTACAAAGCGTACACTTGAAGCATGCCCGTCATCGCCATATTTTCATTGCATTTCAGTGCGCAGCCTGCTATAATCATCATTCAATCTGGCGCCGTTGCGTCAATTTCTTCGATAAAGCCGCTTGTCTTGTACAGTTTCGCGATACTGCCATTTTATCAAATTAAATTTGATCTAACCATCAAAAAAGCTTTTTAAAAGAAAAATGAATCAGCGCTTCCTGCTACATCTTTCTATACCGTTCATTTTAATCTCTGCGAACGCAATTTTTGCGCAATCGACGAGTTCGACCGAGCTCAGCGAGATTAAATCCCAAATTAGCCAGCTCGAAAAAAAGTTAGCATCCCAAAATAGAAAAGAAGCAGAAACCCTCGATTTGCTCGATACGATCGATCGCAAAATGAATGTAACCAAGGACTATGTGTCAAAACTGCAGAAGGAGATCAGAGGGCAGGAACGAAAAGTGACGCGCTTAAAATCCCGCCAGGATACCCTGAAAGCAAATCTTGCCGAGTTGAAAGCAGGCTTTTCGGAACGTTTGGTGAGTCTGTACAAACGCGGCAGAGTGACAACCCTGGAGTTGCTGGTCGATGCCAATTCGTTGCAAAAAATTCAGGTGTGGGCAGAATACCAGCGCAGGCTTTCTGAAAATGACCAGCGAAAAATGCAGAGCATTCAGGAAGAACAGGAACGCTTGCTCGGCACCCAAAAGCAAATTGGACAGGAAATCAATAAGCAGCAAAAAATGCTCACAGAAAAACGGCAGGAAGAAACAGAGCTCTCGTCAGATCGGCAAGCCCGCAAAAAAATGCTGGCAGATATACGACAGGATAAAAAAGCCTACCAGCAACAGTTAGATGATTTCCAGAAGGCAATCGAAGAAATCCAGCGCCTGATTGCAGCTTCTGAAAATGAACCAACCACATCCGCCACCAGCGACATGGCCGACTTTACCCCGGGTACGCCATTCGCATCGCTGAAAGGGCGTCTGCCCTGGCCGGCCAAAGGTACAATTCTACGGCCATACGGGCCTTATCAGCATCCGGTGCTCAAAACCATTACCGAAAATTTGGGACTTGACATTAAAGTCGAGGCCGGTACCGCGGTGCACACAGTCGCCGACGGAAAGGTAACAGCCGTCACATGGCAGCGAGGCCGTGGCAACCTCATTATTATCAACCACAGCGATGGTTTTTATACAGTGTATACCCACCTCGATGAGATTATGGTCAATCTGCAACAAACCGTCTCAGCAGGACAAATTGTTGGCACAGTTGGCGAAACCGGCAGCCTGGACGGGCCCTTGCTGCATTTCCAGGTCTGGAACAAGTTCGATCACCTCGATCCGGTAAAATGGCTGAAATAAACAGCCCCCCCGGAGCGATTGCCGCAATTATTCATCAAAAAAGCCAATGTCCAAAATTTTAAAAATTTTCAAACCACGAGGCAGGTTGACTTCCACCTCATCGCCTATTTCGTGCTTGATCAGAGCCTTCGCCAGCGGAGACTGGTAGCTGATAATGCCATTATCAATATCGGTTTCGCCATCCCCGAGGATCGAATAGGTGATTTTGTTCGATTTGCCCACTTCCTGTATCGTCACCTTTTTGCCTAACGTCACAATGCCATCCGGCAAGTCCCCCTTGCGAATAACGCGGGCATTGGCAAAACGTTCCTGCAGGCTCGAAAGCTTGGCGCCGTAGCTGGATTGTTTCATCTTTGCGGCTTCGTATTCGGCATTCTCGCGCAGATCGCCGTGTTCACGTGCTGTAGCGATCTCCCTCGCAATATCCTTTTTGAGAATGCGCTCTGTTTCTTCGATTTCCTTCCGCAATTTCTCGTAGCCTTGCTCGGTAAAATAATAGACAGGCATAATAATACTCCGACTTTTTCCTGTGGTTTTGCAGTTAGACAAAAAAAATGCGCGTTTGCAGCAGGCTACAAACGCGCTTGTCGATTGTCATAAATATACAAAAGTCGCCTCTGCATTTCAACATTTTTTTCGCATCGCCACTTGCCGCAATGAGCTATGCTCAAATATGCTGTTGAAAATTTGGCTTTTATTTCTACATTTACGATTTGCTGGCCTGATTCGTTTTGCAGAGCCTTGCAATTAAATCGATAATCCATTTGCGATGATCTCAATCAGCTAAAATTCTGCTCGGAATCGCAAAACATATTTTTGAATGGAAAAATGGCTTCAACGCTATCAGAACAACAATTATCGCCTTTACGTCAACAGTTGCTGAACTGGTTTGCAGAAGAAAAGCGCGATTTGCCCTGGCGAAAAACCGACGAACCTTACGCCATTTGGGTCTCGGAGGTGATGTTGCAGCAGACGCAAACGCGCAAGGTGTTGGAATATTATGACCGCTTTTTGCAAAAATTTCCATCCATCCGTGCGCTGGCACGTGCGGAGTTGGACGATGTGCTAAAAGCCTGGGAGGGGCTTGGCTACTACGCACGAGCACGCAACCTGCACCGGGCAGCAAAAGAAATTGTGGCGTCCCATGGTGCAAAAATTCCTGCAGATTATGACACTTTATGTCAGATAAATGGTATTGGTCCGTATACAGCCGCTGCCGTTTCCAGTATTGCCTTCGGGCAGCCCAAAGCAGTCGTCGACGGCAATGTGATTCGCGTATTGAGCCGGCTGCTTTTGATCGATAAAAATCCAAAAGAGAAAAGCACCAAAGCCTCGATCAGCGAATCCGCGCAGCGATTGCTCGACACGACTGCACCGGGAGATTTCAACGAAGCGATGATGGAGCTTGGTGCGACCATCTGCACGCCACGCAAGCCCAAATGTCTGCTATGCCCAATTTCGGATTTTTGCCAGGCCTACCAAAAATTGGAAGATCCGTCACGCCTGCCGGTCAAACCGCCAAAACGCAACGTGCCGCATTTCAATCTCGCGGCTGCGCTGATTTGGGACGAGGGTTTTGTGTTCATCAATCGCCGACAGGAAAATGGTTTGCTTGGAGGCATGTGGGAATTCCCGGGGGTGAAATTAGAGAATGGCCAATCACCACAGGAAGCGATCAAGCAGGAAATGCTCGAAGACATCAACCTCGAAGTTGAAGTCGGCGATTTTTTCATGGAAGTGAAGCATGCATACTCGCACTTTAAAATTACCTTGCATGTCTATCACTGCCTTTTCAAAGATGGCGAACCGCGCCTCACCACTGCCACAGACTGGCGTTGGGTCAAACCGAACGAGCTCAAATATTATGCATTTGCAACCGCCAACAAAAAAGTCATCAATAAGCTGGAAGCAGAATATGTTCCGGCTCTCCGTGCATCCCGATCAGGATGAAGAAACCATCGTTGATGACACCACCGATGAGCGCTTGAAAGCGCCATGGAAGGTGATTTTATACAACGATGATATCCACAGCTTCGACGAGGTGATCCTGCAACTCATGAAAGCGACCGGTTGCACCGACGAGGAAGCGGCGCGCATCGCTTTCGAAGCGCACTCCAAAGGCAAGGCTGTTGCATTCACAGGTTCATTCGAGAAATGCTTTAAGGTGATGGGCATCTTGCGCCAAATTCAGCTCATCGTCGAAATCGAAGGATAGCTCGCCCTTACAGCCCCCAATCATCCAACCCGCGCTCGGCCAGCGCAATGGCGCTGCGCAGTGCATTGGATTTATGCACCGTTTCTTCGTACTCCTTTTCCGGCACAGAATCAGCAACGATGCCGGCGCCGGCCTGAAAATAGGCCACGCCATCGCGCACTTCCAGCGTGCGGATGGTGATGCAGGTGTCGAGATTGCCGGAAAAATCGAAATAACCGAGCGCACCGGCGTACAGCCCGCGCCGGGCTGGCTCAAGCTCTTCAATGATCTCCATGGCCCGCACTTTTGGTGCGCCGCTAACCGTACCTGCCGGAAAACAGGCCTTGAGCGCATCGATCGCATCGAGCTCCGGCCGCAACCTGCCCCGCACTTCTGAAACAATGTGCATTACATGGCTGTAGCGCTCGATAATCATTTTTTGCGTGACGCGCACGTCGCCATAGCGCGCAATCCGGCCGATGTCGTTGCGGCCCAAATCGACCAGCATGACATGCTCGGCACACTCTTTTTCATCTGCCAGCAACTCTTCGGCAAGCTGTGTGTCTTCCTGTGGTGTGCTGCCACGGGGCCGCGTTCCCGCGATCGGCCGCACAGTCGCTTCACCATCTTCCACCCGCACCAGCATTTCCGGACTCGAGCCGATGATGTAATTGCTGTCAATCTGCAAAAAATAAAGATACGGTGACGGATTCACCACCCGCAGCGCACGGTAAACATCGAGCGGCGCCGCAGCCAGTGGCCGCGAGAATTGTTGCGACAACACGACCTGAAAAATATCGCCAGCGCGAATATATTCTTTTGCCTGATTTACGGCCGCGCAAAATTCATTTTTTTGAAAATTGGACTGCACGCCAACGTCGATCTGGGCCGGCCTGGCAGGCTGCTTTTTCAAAGGCTGAGACAGTGCCTTGCGGATCACTGCAATTTTCATGAGAGCCTGATCATAGCTCGCCTTTAAATCCGCACCATCTTCCAAAATCACATTATTGATGATGTGGATTTGCTGCCGATAATGGTCGAAGGCCAGCACCGTTTCATACAGCGCGAAATGGGCATGCGGCACATTATCCAGTTCAGGGTTCCTGATTGGCAATTCTTCGATCTGTCTGACGGTATCATAGCCAAAGTAGCCGACAAAACCGCCTGAAAAGCGCGGCAGATCGGGTTGATCGACAAAGCGGTATTTTGCGAAACGCTGCTGCAAATAAGCAAAAATATCAGCATCGACACGCTCACTGGTTTGCCTGGTTGTCGCTGTTACCACGTGGCCGTCATAATCGATCCGCTCAACCGGATCTTTGCCCAAAAATGAAAAGCGCGCCAGTTTTTCGCCTCCTTCCACCGATTCCAATAAGAAGCTCTCGCCCTCATGTTCATAAAGCCGCATATAGGCCGAAACCGGGGTGAGCAAGTCAGCTAACAGCGACACCGCCACAGGAATGACGTTGCCGTGCTCAGCGGCTTGCCGAAATTGTTCAAATGATGTTTGCTGCATGCAACTCTGCCAATTTTCGATGTTCTGATTTTGTTTGAATTCGACTATTTGAAGTCGGCAAATGTAGCGAACCAGCGAGCTTTAATCAAGCTGGAAAAATGCTTGAAGCTTGAAAACCACAGTAGATACATCAATTTAGATCGACAGCGATTAATCGTTGGAAATTTATCGATTAAAGCGTATCTTGTCGCCCAAAAAATTTTACTGACAACACATCTTAAATCTTAATCCAAACTGCTTATCATATGTCTCATCTCAAATTTTATACTGCCGGTGAATCTCATGGCCAGGCTTTGATCGGCATTCTCGAAGGCATGCCCGCCAATGTCGACATTTCAGTAGATGCGATCAACCACGAGCTGCACCGGCGGCAGCAAGGCTATGGGCGCGGCGGCCGCATGCGCATCGAAAAGGATCAGGCAAACATTCTCTCCGGCATGCGATTCGGCAAAACTCTCGGCGGCCCGATCAGCCTGATGATCGAAAATCGCGATTGGAAAAATTGGAAAACCAAAATGGCCATCGAAGGCTCACCAAACAATGCGAATCCCGTGCATGTCGCCCGGCCTGGCCATGTCGACCTGGCTGGTGCGATCAAATACAAGCAAGACGATATTCGCAATCTGCTCGAGCGCGCTTCTGCCCGTGAAACGACCACTCGCGTCGCCCTGGGGGCGATTGCCAAGCAATTTTTAGCGCATTTGGGCGTCGGCATTGCCAGCCATGTTTTGCAGATGGTCGATGCGCGCGCCAGGCAGTCGCTGATCGATTACGGCAAGCCGGAATGGCACATCGAGTTGGACAGGTTGAATGAAATTGCCGACAAATCACCCGTTCGCTGTCTCGATCCCGACGCGGAAAGCGCCATGATTTCACTGATCGATCAGGCAAAAAAAGAACGCGATACCGTCGGCGGCATTTTTGAAGTGGTCGCATATAATCTGCCGATCGGCCTTGGCAGCCATGTTCACTGGGATCGCAAGCTCGATGCCCGCATTGCTGGAGCGATGATGAGCATTCAGGCGATCAAGGGCGTGGAGATCGGCGATGGCATTGGCGGAGCCTGCCGATTTGGCTCGCAGGTGCATGATGAAATCTACTACGACGCAGGTAAATCGGCCTACTATCGCAAACAAAACAATGCCGGCGGGCTGGAAGCAGGCATCACCAACGGCATGCCTTTGGTCGTGCGCGCAGCGATGAAACCCATTTCCACGCTCATGCGGCCACTCGATTCCGTGGACATACACAGCAAGAAAGCAACGCCTGCCCATCGCGAGCGCTCCGACGTCTGTGCCGTGCCTGCTGCCAGTATTGTGGGCGAAGCCATGCTGGCATTGGTGCTGGCAGATGCCTTTTTGGAAAAATTTGGTGGCGACTCGTATGAAGAAATTGCCGAACGCATCGCCAACTGGCGTCAGCACGAGATGCAGTAGTGCGCTCCAAAACGCAACGACAATATTACTTTCAAGTTCATTGTGAATGTCAAAATCCAGTAGAAATATTTCCGTTGCACACCGGCATTTAAATATATTAAATTCGCGAAATTTTTATCGGCTTTATGCAGCTTATCCGAACAGGCCCGAAGTGCATGTGAATCCTGTTTCGGATAAGCGTTGAGCCGTGCTCTACAAGGTATTTTCACCCATTTAAGGAAAATCGTGGAATGAAAATTCGAAAAAATATTTACCTTGTTGGCTTTATGGGGAGTGGCAAAACCCGCCAGGGCGAATTGCTCGCCACAGTCTTAAAGAGAGATTTTATCGACACAGACCAATTGCTGACCGAAGAATATGAAATGTCGATTTCTGATATTTTCAAAAAATATGGCGAGCCCTATTTTCGCAGGCTCGAGCTGGAAAAACTACGTCAAATCGCTCGAACCCAAAAAAGAGTTGTCGCACTTGGGGGCGGAACGCCAGTCAACGATCAAGCCTGGCCGATTTTGTGGGAGTCAGGCAAAACCATTTATCTTCGCCGCTCTCCGGAACAGCTTGTTGCACAACTTCGCAAGTTTGAAAACCGGCCTCTTTTGAAAAACACCCCACCCGAGGAATTGCTCGAATTTGTGATCGAAATGCTCGAAAAGCGCGAGCAGTATTACTACAAAGCTGATTATGTTTTTGAGTGCGAAGACGGCTGGGAAAAGGAAGAAACCGCGAGGCATCTATATGAATTCGTCAAAGAACGCTTTGCAAAAAATACTCATCCTGAACGGCCCAAATCTAAACCTGCTCGGAAAACGTGAGCCGGAAATTTACGGCTACGATACACTGGATGACATCCACTCCTATATTCATGATAAAGCAGCAGAGTATCGACTTGAGTTCAGCTTTAAACAATCCAATCACGAAGGTGCTCTGATTGATGCCATCCAGGCCGCTCCGGCCAAATTCCACGGCATCGTCATCAATCCCGCAGCGTACACTCATTATAGCATTGCCATCCGCGACGCGATCAGCGCGGTACAAATCCCGACCGTTGAAGTGCACCTTTCCGACATCACCAAGCGTGAGCCTTTCCGGCAGCATTCGGTGATCGGCGATGTTTGCATCGACCGAATTTTCGGCTATGGCAAAGATGGCTATGTGTACGGCGTCGAAGCTTTGCTCGGCCATGCGGTGGCAGCGGAGGTCACAGAGTTGGCGCCCCAACAAGCCGACAATGATGCGCTGTTGAAACTTGCCGTCGAGAAAATGGCTGCCGCTTTTCCAAAGTACGACTGGACTGGCATTTACATGGTGGATGGCGATGAGTTGGTGGTCGATCATTTCGTCGGTGCGCCGACCCCGCATGTGCGTATCCCGATCGGACACGGCATTTGCGGTGCGGCCGTTGCCGAAGAGCAAACTATCATCGTGCCGGATGTCCATGCCGATCCGCGCTATCTGGCGTGCAGCATCGAAACCAAATCGGAAATTGTGGTGCCGATCTATCGCGACGAAACCATCATCGGCGAAATCGACATCGATAGCCATCGCCCGGATGCTTTCAAGCCTCATGATCAGCGTTACCTCGAAAAAACCGCCAAAGTGGTCGGCACATATTATAAGGCATAATCAGCCTATCGCGAAGTTTTTCTTCAAAGCGCGGGCACTTCGCAAGCATGTGTAGATAAAGACACCTTGACAAGCATCGCCATTCGTTCGATTGCGCTTTTCAAAAACAGAATTCTTTTTAGTTTCAACCGGTGGTCGTGGCCTCCCGAAATGCGCCTGCATGATATGATTCGGGATGTCGATATTTATTAGAATCCAACTCCCAAAAGGAATATGCTCATGTCTTTAAGCGATAAAAAAGTCTATTTGACCCGCCCCATCCCTGAAGCCGGACAAAATATGTTGCAACAGGCCTTTCCGCTTTTCAAGTATAATCCGGACGACGACTATGTGCTGTCCCGCGATGAACTGCTGACTGCAGTGAAAGGCATGGACGGCATCGTTTCACTGCTCACCGACAAAATGGATGCGGAAGTCATGGACGCTGCCGGCCCGCAACTCAAAGTCATCGCCAATTATGCAGTCGGATATGACAACATCGATACCAGGGCAGCGACTGAGCGCGGGATATTGGTGACCAACACCCCGGGCGTGCTGACAGACGCTACCGCGGATTTTGCCTGGGCGCTGTTGATGGCCACAGCTCGCCGCATTTCCGAATCGGAACGATTCTCGCGCGCATTGAAATACAAAGCCTGGGGACCGAAGCTGTTGCTCGGCGGTGATTTCGTGGGCAGAACCCTCGGTATCATCGGCGCCGGCCGCATCGGAGCGGCGTTCGCAAAGCGCTCGGTCGGCTGGAATATGCGAATTTTGTATACCGACGAAATGGTGAATCAGGAACTGGAAAATGAGCTTGGCGCGAAAAAAGTCGATCTCGACACGCTATTGGCACAGTCGGATTATGTATCGATTCACGTGCCGCTCCTGCCATCGACACACCATTTGATCAATGCTGAATCGCTGCGCAAAATGAAAAAAACGGCCTACCTGGTCAACACCTCACGCGGCCCGGTAGTCGACGAAGCCGCATTGGCGCAGGCACTGAAAGAGAAGGTGATAGCCGGCGCCGGTTTGGATGTATACGAAAAAGAGCCGGAGATTCATGCCGATTTGCTCGATCTTGAAAATGTCGTCATTGCACCACACATCGCTTCAGCCACACTTGATACGCGCGACAAGATGGCAACCATGGCTGCAAGCAATTGCATTGCTGTGCTTTCCGGCAAAAAGCCGGAAAACCTGGTCAACGCTGAAGCCTGGAAATAGAAAACGAAGCCTGTACTGCGGGCGATTTGCCACACCTGACTCCAAAACGCATTCGAGAGGGAAACGTGAGCTTGATCAATCGTGCCATCGTAACGACTCTGCCATTGGTACCCAAGCCAATCGTTCGCAAGTTTTCAAACCGCTATATCGCTGGTGACACTATCGTCGACGCCGTCCGCACCATCCGCGAGCTCGAAAAAGAAGGCTGCTGCGCCACGATGGACATCCTCGGCGAGCACATTTCGTTGAAAGAGGAGGCCACATCTGCTGTCGATGGCTATTTGAATGCGCTGGACACCATTCACTCTGAAGGCATCAACAGCAATGTGTCAGTGAAGCTGACCCAGCTCGGTATGGCGCTCGATCCGGAGTTTTGTTTTAAGAACATTCAAACCGTGGTCGAAAAGGCCAAGTCACTGAACAACTTTGTGCGCATCGACATGGAAGAATCCGCGCACACCTCCACCACCATCGATATTTTCAAACGCCTGCGCAAAGAACACCAAAATGTCGGGCTGGTGGTGCAGGCCTATCTGCGCCGCACCCGTGCCGATATCCGCAGCATGCTCGATGAAATCAATCCGCTCAATCTGCGTCTTTGCAAGGGAATTTATATCGAAAAGCGCTTTATCGCCTACAAAGATCCGCACGTCATCAACAACAATTTCACGGCATTGCTCAAGGAGTTGTTCGAGCGCAAAGCATACGTCGGTATTGCGACCCATGACCTCAAATTGGTGTGGAATGCCATGCATCTGATCGATACCATGGGCATTCCGAAAGATGCTTATGAGTTTCAAATGCTGCTCGGGGTCGATGAAGAGCTGCGTCGCATTATCGTCGATGAGGGCCATAAGTTACGTGTTTATGTGCCCTTTGGCCAGCACTGGTATGCCTATTCTGTGCGCCGTTTGAAAGAAAATCCACAGATTGCAGGCTATGTGGTGCAAAATCTTTTTCGACGTTAAGCCCTTTTAGCATCGCCCATCATGCCAATTCGCATTTGGGGCTCTGCCTGTTACGAGCTTCCTTCCTCCACGCTTTCCTGTTGAATGCCGGACTTCGATTCCGTATATTGCCGCATGCATCGTGCTATCGCTGCCCAGATGATAATTCACTACACATTTCCCGCTCATAGAGAATCAACATGTCTTCAAAATTTCATATCGCCACGGAAGAAGAAGTGCTTGCCGGCAAAGTCACCGACGTCTATTTTGAACGAACACGCCAGATTTTGCAGGCAGAAAACGCAGACAAGCCTGTTGTTGCTGAATTTGTTGTAAAAAGCTTTCCAAAGGATTTGCAGTGGGGCGTGTTCGCTGGATTGGAAGAGGCCGCTGAAATTCTCAAAACCTTGCCGGTGAAAGTCTGGGCGCTGCCGGAAGGCACGATCTTTCGCGCCAATGAACCTGTTTTGATTATCGAAGGCAATTATCTCGACTTCGGCCGCTTCGAAACCTCGCTGCTTGGCTTGATCTGCCAGGCTTCCGGCATCGCCACCCAGGCTGCACGCTGCCGAATTGCAGCCGAACATCGCCCGCTGTTCAGCTTTGGTGCGCGCCGCATGCACCCTGTGATCGGGCCGATGATCGAACGCAATGCCTACATCGGTGGCTGCGACGGCGTCGCCACCATTCAAAGTGCTGAATTGATCGGCATTGAGCCGACCGGCACCGTGCCGCACGCGCTGGTGCTGATTTTAGGCGACACACTCAAGACCATGCAGGCATTCGACCACCATATCGACGCCAAAGTCGCACGTGTTTGCCTGATCGATACCTTTGCCGATGAAAAATTCGAATCGATCCGCATTGCCGAAGCGCTCGGTGAAAAACTGTTTGCGATTCGCCTCGACACGCCGGGCAGCCGCCGCGGTAATTTGCTGCAAATCATGAAAGAAATTCGCTGGGAACTGGATATCCGCGGCCACAAAGAGGTCAAGCTGTTTGTCTCCGGCGGTCTCGATTCGAATACGATCTCCGAGTACAATGAAGTGGCGGACGCCTATGGAGTTGGTACCTCGCTTTCGTCAGCGCGTGTGCTCGACTACTCCATGGATTTAGTGGAAATCGGTGGACAGCTACTGGCAAAACGAGGCAAAGCCTCCGGCCGTAAAAGCCTGTTTCGCTGCGAAAAATGCCTGCATTCGCAGATCACACCTGCGAGCACGGATTCGCTGCAATGTCAAAAGTGCGGACATGCCATGCATTCGATGCTAACACTGGCATGGGATGGCCAAAACTGGCTGCAGCCCAAAAGGTCCGCCCAGGAAGTACGAGCAGATGTGCTCAAGCAACTACCATTTATTGCATAAAAATCGAGTGAGCACACAAGTCGAGGTGTTCACTTTCAGTTAAATGAAATCTTTTTCATTAAAAAAACAGGCCTTTCCCCTGGCTCTGTATCTTTTTCTATCGCTCGCCATGCAAGCGTGCAATGCATCCGTACAAAATTCTCCTGGCGACTTCGCTGATTTTGCCGGTGTCTGGCGACAAATAAGCCAGGAAAATAGAGTCGGTTCGGAATTAGATTTGAGAATATTTTTCTATAATTCCGACAGCAGCTTAAGCATGTTGCAGTATGAACAAGGACCGCGGAGCAGAGTTTGGAAAAACAAAGGCACAATCTCTTTTCAAGACGGGAAACTTTGGTATGACAAATTTAGCGCATTTTTGAATAACGACAAAGATACTCTGCACATTCATTTTCGCGATGCAACAGGTACGATCTATCCAGTTGTTCATGTGCGTTCTACAACCAGCCAGGAGCAGCGTATTATGGCGCGATTTGTCGAAGCAATGGAGCAGGAACAAACCTACATGGCTCCTTCGGCAATGAGCGATGGCTGGGAAGTGGCACATGCTGCGACAATGAATTTTGATTCGCGTATTTTCTCGGAACTCATCTCGGAAGTAAGCAGCGGCAAATACGGTGATGTGCACAATATATTGATTGCGAAAGACGGCAAATTGATTTTTGAACAATATTTCGCCGCAAATGGAAAACTCACAGGCCCATCCATATCTGAAATTTATCAAAAAAAGCCCCATCACCTCGCTTCCATCACCAAGCCAATAACTTCTATCCTCCTCGGTATTGCGATTGACCGCCAGAATGTGCGTAGCGTGGATGATCCAATCTATCGTTATTTTGCGGACTACCCGCAACTCAAAACCAACGGTAAAGACAAAATATTGATCAAGCACTTATTAACGATGTCATCCGGGCTTTCATGGATACAGTTTGGCTATTCTTTCCAAGATGAGCGAAATGACGCAGGAAATCTGTATCGGTGTGATGATGTGTTAGGTTATTATTTTTCAAAAAATCTCTTTTCCGAGCCGGGTAATCGTTTAAATTATTCTAACGCATCCGCCACTGCAGTTGGAGCACTCATTGAAAAGGCAACAAATAGCAGCATCGCAGAATTCGCAGCGAATGTCCTGTTCGATAAACTGGCGATAGAGCAGGCGCAATGGAGCAAATATCCCGATGGCACCTTTGACACCGATGGCAGCCTTGCACTCCGTCCGCGAGATTTGGCAAAAATTGGCCAAGTTGTTTTAAACAAAGGTAGTTGGCAAGGCCATCAGCTTGTGAGTGCTGAATGGATTCAGCTTTCCACACAAGATTATTTTCAGAGAACCTTTACCATTGGCTATGGATATTACTGGCAGCAAATGAACCTTTCAGCAAAAGGCAGGCAGTATCACACCATTCTGGGATGGGGCGATGGCGGACAGTTCCTGTTTATTTTCCCGGAAATCCAATTGGTTGTCGCCTCAAATGCTGGTAACTATGGCAAGGGGCAAGACAAGGTGATTTTCGACATTTTAAAAAAGCATATCCTGCCAGCGCTCTAATTGAAACATGCAACGCTCAAACGATGGAACAACATGGAAAACAACACCAAAATCCAAATCATCGACAGCCATGCCCACCTGCAATGGCCCAAATTTGATGAAGACCGAGACGCGGTGATCGAACGCGCGCAGGAGGCTGGCGTAGTCGCGATACTCACGCTCGCCACCGATTTGCAAACCAGCCACGAAGTCATACGCCTGGCCGAAAAGTACTCCATCGTCTACGCTGGCGTCGGCATCCACCCGACAGACGTTGCGAAAGCGGAGCTTGCCCACCTCGACGAAATTGCCCAGTTGGCGCGCCACCCAAAAGTCGTGGCAATCGGCGAGACCGGCATGGATTTTTATTGGGATAAAACCACCGCCGCCATTCAGGAAAACTTTTTCATTGCCCAACTCGAATTGTCTGCAAAGCTCAACCTGCCGGTTGTCATTCACAATCGCGAATCAGGTCAGGCCATTCTCGATGTGCTTGCCAAGGTGCCGGACCTTCCCTTGAAGGGTGTGTTCCACTGTTTCGTTGAAGACGTTGACTACGCCCACACTGTACTCGATCTCGGTTTTCATATTTCATTTACGGGCAACATCACCTATAAAAAGAGCGCCTTGGCCGAAATTTCCACAGCCATTCCGCTCGACCGGTTGCTGCTGGAAACGGACAGCCCTTTTATGTCACCGGTGCCCATGCGCGGCAAACGCAATGAACCCGCCTACGTTCGCCACATCGCCGAAAAGCATGCTGAAATTAGAAAGCTATCGTTGCAAACAATTTGCACCGCTACCACACGCAATGCGCGTTCCCTTTTTGGTTTTGATGACTAAATCAAATGGTCAGGCATGACAACGATCCCGGTGCATGAAGTCAAAAATAATTAATTCCTTGACTTTGTTGGCAATAATGATAGGTTTTAACAGCTTTAGTTTTATAAAAGTAACCCTTTGGGCAGTTGTTATCCGTTATTGTTTATCCTACAACCCCTTCTTTAGATTCACTCGCCCGCCGGATCCGAGCGTCCACCAATCCTGATATCTCCAAAAGTCTGTGCGTTTAAATTTACCCTTGCTTGAGGTCCCTGCATTTGTGCGTTTCCCCAGCTCGGCGAATCACACAAATTCTCATTCAATCATTTTAAGCTGAGCCAACATCATTTGATCACCCTTGACATGTTGCAAACAGGTGGAGGTAATTGCCATTACTGAGACAAAATCGAAACCGAAAGTAGCCTTGCGTCGCAAAAATTTTGAGGGCATCTGTGCTAGATGTGGTCACATCAGACCGCTGCAACTGAGCCATCTCGACCAGGAAAGCAAAACCTTATCGCTGAAGTGCAAAGTATGCAACGAGCTCACAACCTTCCCACTCATTCGCGTGCTGAAATCCGGGCGTGTTTTGAGCGAAGCGGAATACGAAGAGCGCAAAAAAGCACTGGCGACCTGTATCGAATACACGCCACAGCAAACATACTGGATCGGGCAGGAAATCCAGCACCAACGCTTTCAGGACAAGGGCACTGTGGTCAAAAAATTAAAATCTGATGGCGGCCACCACTTTATCATTGTCAAATTCGAAAAATCGGGTGAGAAAACGCTCATCGAGGGTGCAGACGTTTAGACCATCTATCAAAGACTCAAACTGTTTGCTGAATTTTCTAAACATCTGTCTCTCCCGCGGATACAAATTCAGGCGAAATACTCACCAAAACGATCCTTGTGGTTGCCAGAGCGCAATAAGGTGCGCCATTTTCATTTTATCCATGGCCAATTTACAGATGAGTTTGTGTGCACATACCCATGGTGGAAAACTGTAATTACGAGCAGGAGGGTACTATTATTTTTTTATTGAAAAAAAAATATTTCGGAATGATCGTGTTGCTTTACCCGATCATTCTGCAATCGGCGTCTTTACCCGGCAACGACCTGCCGGTGCCGGAATTTGCCGCATCTGAAGATGTGGTGAGCACAGCCGGTCATGTGCGCTTGAGCTGGGATGTGCCGGATAATGCCGAAAATCTGGCGGCAATCGAATTTGAGCTGCAACAAACTTCAGACGTGGCTTTTCAAAAGGCCAAAACCATCTACTCCGGCCCTGATCGCGCTTCATTCATTTCAGGGCTGCCCAATGGCGATTATCGGTTTCGAGTGCGCGCCAGGCTCGATGGAGAAGCGGGCGGCTGGTCGACGCCGGTGACAGTGCAGGTCCAGCATCAATCGCTGCGGCTGGCATTCACGCTGCTCGGGCTTGGAGCGATCGTCGTGCTCGCGACAGTCACTCTGGTCATTGTAGGGAACCGCAAGGCGAATATCGAATAGTCTATTTTCATCTAAAGGAGAGCTGGTTTGTCACATCAATCTGCAATTTTAAGCGCAAATATCGGCTGGATTCTGCTCGCTATTTTGGGTGTTCTTTGGATCTGGCTTGGAAGATACTGGGGAAAAAAAGCTCAAAGCATGGAAGGATTCATGCTCGCAGGCCGTAATGTCGGTCTGGCACTTGGCGTCGCCACCACAATGGCGACCTGGATCACCTCAAACACCACAATGTTGGCGCCACAGTTCGCGCTTCAGCTCGGTGTGTGGGGGATGTTTGCCTATTCAACCGCTTCCTTCGGTTTGTTCCTTTTCGCACCACTGGCAAAGCGCATTCGCCAGCTCATGCCAAACGGCTATACCAGCGGCGATTTTATCCGGTTGCGCTATGGCAAAGCCACCTGGTTGGTGTTTTTGGTCATTTCCATTTTTTACGGCTTCACCTGGCTCATCAGCATGGGGATGGCAGGCGGCATTCTGATGAATGCGCTGGCAGGCATTCCCTATGAAATCGGCATGACGGTGATTTTATTTGTCTGTGTTACCTACACGCTTTTCGGCGGGCTCTTCGCTGTGATCGGAACAGATTTTATTCAGAGTGTGATCATTTTGATCGGCATTGTTGTGGTGGGCTTTGGCATTGTCCATTCAATCGATTTTGGCAAAACCTACACACATCTCGAATCCGAATCGCCGATGCTGATCAATGTGCTGTTGCCAGCTTCAATCATGGCGATTTTCAATAATTTGCTGTTTGGTATCGGTGAAATTTTTCACAGCAATGTCTGGTGGAGTCGCGCCTTTGCCATGCGCAAAAATGTCGGGCAAAAAGCCTATTTGCTCGGTGGACTGTTTTGGCTGCCGATTCCGGTTGCCGCTGGCTTCATCGCCCTGACTGGCAGCACGCTCGGCATCAACATCACCAGCCCTGATATGGTCGGGCCGCTGGTTGCAGCAAACGTGCTCGGCAGCGTCGGCGCAATTGTGGTCTTTGCAGTTTTATTCTGCTCGCTTGCATCGAGTATCGATAGCTTGCTGGCCGCGACCTCGGATTTGATCACCGAAGATATCTACCGGAAACTGTTCAATCCGAAAGCAAGCGAACAGAATTTGCGCAAGGTTTCTGCGTTCATCATTGTCGGATTGGGCTTTCTCACCTGGCTGATTTGCCTGCCACGCGTCGGTACCCTGGCAACGGTTTTATTTTTTGCCGGCCCGCTGGTCGGTAGTACGATATGGCCTATTGCGACTGGCCTTTACTGGAAAAATGCCAGCGCCAAAGGTGCACTTTGGGCGATGTTGCTCGGCTCCGGCATTGGTCTGATCGCCTATTTTCAGTTAGGTTGGTACACAGCAACTCTTATCAGCGCAGCGGTTTCCATGCTGACTGTGCTGATTTTCCGCGCCACGGTTAAGGAAGATTTTAACTGGAAACACCTCGACGAACCCAAAATTCAGACTGCGGGAGGAAATTAGCATGCTCTATTTTCCGGAAACCTTTCTCTATATTGTGATCATCGGCTCCCTGATTTTTTCAGGTGTGGCTTTTGTGGCTCTGCTTTTATTGCTCTTAAAAGATAAAAAAACCAATAAGGTATGGTGACATGGAAACATCAATCCAAAAGATCAAAAAACCCGATTTGGCAACACTCGAAGCCAATCCACTCGATTCCGCCGGACTCTATCCGAACCCGGAAAAGCTCAATCCCAAAGAACAAATCGATCTCGAAACGCTTGGCAAAATGGTTGGTCATTCCATCGTTTCGGTAAAGCAATTCGATCGGAAGCTGATCGTCGAGTTGAGCAAGTTCGCTGCGCTTTTGGAAGCATCCGATATCGCATCCTGTCATCCACTCGATGGCAAGCTGATCATCACGGCGTTTTTCGAGCCCAGCACCCGCACGCGCACGTCCTTCGAGAGCGCCGTGCTGCGGCTGGATGGCAAAATCATCAGCATCGCCGATGGCCAAACAACCGGCATGGCCAAAGGCGAATCGCTGGCCGACATCGGCGAAATGTTCAATGCCTATGGCGACGCCGTGGTGATGCGCCATACCGAGACCGACTCGGTGCAACAGCTCATGGAAACGCTGCGATTGCCCCTCATCAATGCCGGTAACGGTTCAGGCGAACATCCGACGCAAGCACTGGCCGACTGGTATGCCATATTGAAATGGAATCCCAAATTAGCGGGTAAAATGCACCCGGAAGACAAAATCCATCTCGGCATACTCGGCACGCCCGGCAGCATGCGGGCCGTTAAAAGCTTTTTGCTGATGTCCTTGATTTTCGAAGATAATTTAAAAGAGATTTCCATCGTTTCTGAGATGGCGGATCCACTTGGAGAAGAATTGGCAAAAGAGTTGAGCGAAAGAGACATCAATATCAATATTACCAACGATATCAATGATGTCCTGGCCGATCTCGATGTCATTTACATGAATTCGATCGCGTTTTTGGGCGATAGTTACAAATCGCTCGACTCGCGCTTCAAACTGCACAAAGACAGCAAGTTAAAAAAGAAAGCTGTGGTGCTGCACCCCCTGGCCCGGCTGGATGAATTGAGCCCAAGTCTTGATGAAACCAACCACAACCTCTACTTCACACAGGCGCACGGTGCAGTTTTCATTCGGCAGGCATTGCTGATTTCGGTGCTCAACCGTTTTGACCATCTGCCGGAAAATTTTCTACAAAATAAGTAAAAAAACATGCAAGGGATGCCGCAATTCCGGAATCCGGTATCAGCCTGTATTGATAAAAACCAAAACGATTCGCGTCACATGAACACAGTTTGTTGCGCGATCTTATAGATTAGCGAGGAGAGAAGCCCATGTGCGGCATTGCAGGATTTTGGAAAGGAAGCCGGCTCGGTCCGGAAGACAAAAAACAACTCGAAAAGATGACCAGGGTGCTGCATCATCGCGGGCCGGATGGCTATGGCTATCATTTAGAATCCGAATCCGGCTTAGCGATGGGGCATGCCCGGCTTTCGATCATCGACCTGGAAACAGGCGATCAGCCGCTTTTCAGCCCAACGAAAAAACACGTTTTGACGGTAAATGGCGAATTTTATGATTACAAACGCATCCGGGCAGAGTTGACTTGCGATGGCGCACGCTTTCGCACCAAATCCGATAGCGAAATAGCCCTGCATCTTTATCAGCGCAAAGGCCTGGATTTTATCCATGATTTGCGTGGCGAGTTTGGTTTCTCGCTATTCGATGCGGAAAAACAGCGCTTGCTGTTGGCGCGGGATCGCTTCGGCATCAAGCCGCTCTTCTATCACATCGATGGCCCGAATATCTTTTGGGGTTCTGAAGCCAAAGCTTTGCTGGCGCACAGCGACATCCCCCAAAAAATGAGCGCTACTGCAGCGCTGCACCAACTGATGCACACCATGATTCCCGGCCAAAGCGCCTTCGAAGGCATCCATGCACTCAAGCCCGGCTATTTTCTGATTGTCGAGCGCAATGGTGACAGCCTGAACATAAAAGAACACAAATATTGGGACCTTGATTTTCCAATCGACACCGACCGTGGGCCACAAAAAGATGAACAGGACTACATTGTGTCGGTACGCGATCAACTATTGGAAGCTGTGCAGCACCGGCTTGAGGCAGATGTACCAGTCGGTTGTTACCTGTCCGGCGGTATCGACAGTTGCTCGATGCTCGGCCTGGCCTCCGCTGTGCAGCAATCGCCGGTTAAAGCGTTCACCATTAGTTTTGATCACTCAGCCTACGACGAAGCAGCGATTGCCACAGAAATGGCCGAGCAGGTGCAGGCTGATCAGGAATTGCTGAACCTGACACACACTGACCTGTATGGTGAGAATTATATCAAAACAGTATGGCATGCCGAGCGCACTTTTTACAACACCCTCGGTGTGGCAAAGTGGTGCATGAGCCGGCGCGTGCGCGACTGCGGCTACAAAGTCGTGGTCACTGGCGAAGGCTCGGATGAGTTGTTTGGCGGCTATCCGGCCTTCAAACGCGACATGTTTCGGCATGGCTATGCTGCCGATTCGCCGGAGGCGCGAGCATTTCGCGAGCAGATGGAAAAAAGCAACAAGCTGTTTCGCGGCGCAATACTCTCCGAAGATTTTGTGTCGCACCCGGCTTTCGAAGCGCGCTGCGGCTTTACGCCTTCGTGGATACAGCCGTGGATGCAAACGCTGCTGATCGCTCGGCCGCTACTGCACAGCAATGTGCTCGATGAATTAAAAGACTACGATCCGATCGAAGCCATTGCTGAATCGCTGGATCCGGCTTTTATCGAAGGCCGGCACCCCCTGGATATCGCGCAGTATAGCTGGAGCAAAACCATGCTGGAGTGCCAAATACTCAATTGGGGCGGCGACCGCGTCGACATGGCCAATTCGATGGAATCGCGACCGGCATTTCTTGATCATCATGTCGCGGAGGCAGCCGTTCAGATACCTCCGGCGTTGCGCATCAAGGACGGCGTGGAAAAATGGGTGCTGCGGGAAGCCATGCAAAACATTTTGCCCGAAGTATTGTACAAGCGCGAGAAATTCGCCTTCATGGCGCCGCCTGCCCACACCGAAAAAAACAAACGTCAAGCTGTGCAAGCACTCATCGACACCTATCTCTCGCCCGAACGGCTGCGTGCGAGCCAGCTTTTGGACGAGCGCCGGGTACTCGATTTTCTGCATGAATATCAGCACGATACCAACAGCGTGTCCCTGACCCGAAAGGACGCATTGCTGAATCATCTTTTGTGCCTGAGCATTTTGCAGCAGCAATTTACTTGAAAATTGCGATCTACTTTTGCAGCGCTTCTGCAAGAGATATCGGCAGCCCATCCGGATCAACGCACACCGTTAGTTTAATTCCTTCAGCTTCCTGCGTCATCGGAGGCGTGACAAAGGTTACGCCTTTGGCCTGCAATTGCGTATATGTTTGCTCAATGTCGTCAACGCTGAAGCCAATCGAACAAGTTCCGGCAACTGCTGCGCTGTTGCTTTTTTTTCCATCCCGCGCTGGTCTATCAGCAAGATGCAGTGCCAAAATTGTCGTTCCTGTTTCAAACTCTGTCCAATAATCGGTCTGATATTTCAGTGTCATTCCCAATTTATCACGATAAAAGGCTACCGATCTGGACATATCAGAGACATTGACCATAATGTAGGTAACGTGCTTGAACATGGTGCTTCCTTTCGGTTTTGACTCACTACTATGCGCTACTGGAACTAATTGTGCGTTAGTTTGAATTGCACATAATTTTAGAAATCCATTTTTCTAAAAAACTTTAAAGCCAAGATTCTCCTCATTTTCACAATTGCCAAACTATAACGCACAGAACAACTAATTCGATAACAAATTCTTTTATTTAATTCTTTCCTGAATTTTCTTATATTGCCCGACCGATACGCCCGCCGCTATCGAAAAACAATCCTGCTCTTCCGCCTCATGGCGTCCAATTTTGCTTCAAATTACTATTCGATAAATCATTGTCGAATTTTTCGATTTCGGCGGGTGTGTTATGTCTCAAATGCAACGCGATCACAATGCCTTCGGGCAGAAGATTGCCAATATTTAGCTTAGCCGATCGTGCTTGAGCGCGATACGGCCAGGAAAAAGCACACCGATATGATTCAAGATCTCCGCTCATTTCCAGCGCGAAAAAGCCTCGGGCAAAATTTTCTGCACGACGAAAATGTCGTGCGCAAAATTGTAGCCGCCATCTTGCCCAATGCTGATCAGCGCATCGTCGAAATCGGGCCGGGCTTTGGTGTGCTGACGGCGCATTTGCTCGCTTCCGGTTGCCAATACACCGGCATTGAGATCGACGAGCGGCTGGTGCCGGCTTTGCAGGAGAAATACAGCGACCATTCAAATTTCACGCTGCACCATGCTGATTTCCGGACGTTTGATTTGCGGCGTATCAGCACCGAACCGGCAAGCCTGCGATTGGTCGGCAACATTCCGTACCACATCACCAGCAGCATCATTTTTACCGCCTTCGAGCATCATCAGCTCATCCGCGATATGGTGTTGATGGTGCAGCGCGAGGTTGCTGAACGTATCGTGGCATCACCCGGCAGCAAAGCTTATGGCATCTTATCGGTGATCAGCCAAACCTTTGCACAACCGAAATTTTTATTCACTGTGTCGCCGAATGTCTTTATTCCGCGCCCGGATGTCGAATCAGCCATTGTATTGTGGGATTTTTCACAAAAAAAACAGCCGCCCCCCTGCGATCCATCATTTTTCAGCGCAGTCATCAAAAAGGCCTTCGGCCAGCGGCGCAAAACGCTCAGGAACTCGCTAAAATCGTATTTAGCCGAACTGAAAGAGCCATTTCCGGAACCGGAACTGCTGCAAAAACGGCCGGAAGCACTTCCTGTCGAGACGCTGATTGAGATTGCCAATAAATTGCAAACCTGATTCAGGCCAACTACTCCTCCTGAATAACAAGTTGTACCTTGCTTCGCAATGGAGTGAATATGCAAATAGATGAACAAGATTTGAAAACCATCGTTGACGATTTCGAATTTCTGATCAAACAGCGTCAGAACGCCAAGTTACGCAACATGCTGATCAGCATGCATTCTTCGGACATTGCTGAAATTGCCAACCGGCTCGACGATCCGGATCGGCTCTACCTTTTTGAGCTGCTCGATGCTGAGGATGCTTCCGAGGTCATTCTCGAAATGGACGAGGTCAATCGTGAAGAGTTGGTCGAGCAGATGGCCAAGGAGCGGTTGTCCGAGCTGGTCGACGAAATGGACTCCGATGATGCCGCCGACTTTGTTTCCGAACTCGACAAAGAGACCCAGAAAGAGGTGCTCGAAAAAGTCGAGACCGAAGATGTTCGTGAAGTCGAAGAACTGCTGAAACATCGCGAGGACACCGCCGGCGGCATCATGGCGCTGGAAATTGTCTCGGTACCGGAAGATTGCACGGTTGATGGTGCGATAAAGGAAATTCGCCAAAAAGCCGATGAAGTCGCAGAGATTTACAACGTCTATATCGTGGACCACGAACAGAAACTGCTGGGCATCGTGCCGGTGCGCGACCTGATTATCGCACGCGGCAACCGCAAAATATCCGAGATCATGGATCGCGATTTTCTGTCGGTGCCGGTGACGATGGACCAGGAAGCGGTCGCCAATTTTGCCCGCAAATATGACCTGGTGTCGGTGCCGGTAGTCGATGAGCAAAACCGCTTGCTCGGCCGCATCACCATCGACGATATCGTCGACGTCATGGAAGAAGAAGCGACCGAGGATATTCACAAAATGGCCGGTTTTACCGATGAGGAAGAAGTGCGCGAGCGGGCCATTTTGCGCATTGTGCGGGCACGCATTCCGTGGCTGGTTTGGGGCTTGTTTGGCGGGCTGATCAGCGCCAGCGTAATGGTGAATTTCGAATCGAATCTGAAAGAGCAGATCGTGCTGGCCTATTTTGTGCCGGTGATCATGGCGATGGCGGGCAACATCGGCATCCAAAGCTCGGCGCTGGTGGTGCGCGGCCTGGCAACCGGCGAAATCGCGGTACACGACTACCTGTCACGCTGCGGCAAAGAGCTGGGCATCTCAGTGCTGAACGGCTTGATATTAGCGACAATTTTGTTCACTGTGGTGGCGTTCGGCTGGAACGACGAAAATAGCAATCCATATCAACTGGCCTTTTTGATCAGCTCAGCGCTGGTCATGGTGATCATTATCGCCGGCCTGCTCGGCTCGACCATTCCGCTGCTGCTAAAGCGTCTCAACATCGATCCGGCGCTGGCAACCGGTCCGTTCATCACCACATCCAACGACATCATCGGGCTGTTTATCTACCTCAGCATCGCGACGCAGCTGCTGTAAAATTTGTCTTGTAGAGACGCAATATCTTGCGTTTCTACAGAACGACGCAGATTTTCGCCGCCAATGGCACTAATGTTTACGAATTAGCGTAATGAAAAATTTGTATACATTAGCGAAGATTCGTGGTTGAAAACCGACTCTGTTCACCGAAAAAAACGAAACCCACATGGCCATCGTCAAATCCGAAGCGATTATTTTGCACACCGCCAAAATGGGCGAGACCAGCAAGCGGCTCAAGCTCTACAGCCGCCGCAATGGTGTGCTGACACTGATCGCCAAGGGCGCACGCAGCCCGAAAAGCCGGCTCGGCGGCATGCTGGAAACACTCTATGTTGTGGAAGTGGTTTTTTACGAAAAGGAAAGCCGCGACATGCAGCTTCTCAGCCAGGTGTCGGTGTTGTTTGCCCCCAAACGCCTGCTAAAGGATGCTGAGCGCACCGTCATGGCGATGGCCTGCGCGGAAATGATCGAACGCTTCGAGACCGCGCAAAATCCCAATGCTGTCATTTACAGTTTGCTGCACGCCACCATTCGCGCCTTTGACCGCCTCGAAATTGATGGCCGGCTGATCCTGTTCGCGTTTCAAATGCAACTGTTGCAGCACCTTGGTTTCGCGCCGGAAATGAACCGATGCGTGGCCTGCCAAACCAGCGAGAGCGAAGAGTGGAAATTCCACATCGAAGAAGCAAAGTTATATTGCAAAAAATGCGCGCAAGCCGTACATTCAGGGGTTTTCCTGCAACCGGCTGCCCGCGCAGCCTTGCAATGTTTGGCGACTGTGCCCGCTGCCAGGTGGCACACCTTGCAGGTGCCGCCAGCAGCATTTATGGATATTTTTGCTTTTTTGAGCGCCTTTTATACTTTTCATCTCGAAGAAACCCGCGGCCTGCGGGCGCTTGAAGTTTTGAAGCAGATGAAAGCGTTGGAAAAGAATACTTTTATAAAACGTAACAAATAAAACGCAAACGATTTCAAATTCAGTTATTACGCTTTACGCGTTATCAACCAGGAGATTCCATGTCGAACCAAAACAAACTGATGGATAAAATTGTTTCATTGGCCAAACGCCGTGGCTTCATTTTTCAATCCAGCGAGATTTACGGTGGTATCAATTCGTGCTATGATTACGGCCCGCTCGGCATCGAGCTGAAGCGCAACATCAAGGAAGCCTGGTGGCGTGCCATGGTGATCGAGCGCGAAGACATCGAAGGCCTGGATGCGGCAATTTTGATGCACCCGCGCGTGTGGGAAGCCAGCGGCCACGTCGAAAATTTCACCGATCCGATGGTGGACTGCCGCAACTGCAAAGCCCGCTTCCGCGAGGACGACCTGAATCCGGACAAGCCCGGACAGTGCCCGCGCTGCGGCACCAAAGAGGCGCTCACCGAAGCCCGTCAGTTCAACCTGATGTTCAAAACCTTCATGGGCCCGGTCGAAGAACAGGCCAACGTCATTTTTATGCGGCCGGAAACCGCGCAGGGCATTTACGTCAACGCTTTTAATGTCATGCAGGCCTCGCGGCAGAAAGTACCGTTCGGCATCGCGCAAATCGGCAAGGCGTTCCGCAATGAAATCACGCCGGGCAATTTCATTTTTCGCATGCGTGAGTTCGAGCAGATGGAAATGCAGTTTTTCGTCAAGCCGGGCGAGGATGACAAGTGGTTCGAGTACTGGATGGAGCAGCGCATGCAGTGGCAGCTCAGCCTCGGTCTGCGCAAATCGAAGCTGCGTTTTCACGAGCATGGCCCGGACGAGCTGGCGCACTACGCCAAAAAAGCCTTTGACATCGAGTACGAATTTCCGTTTGGTTGGAACGAGTTCGAGGGTATCCACAACCGTACCGACTACGATTTGGGAAGGCATGCGGAATACAGCGGCAAGGATTTGCGCTACTTCGATCAGGACGAGAATCGCAAGTACATTCCGTACATCATCGAAACTTCAGCCGGCTGCGACCGCACGCTGCTGACCTGCCTGGTCGATGCCTACGACGAGGAAACGGTGGAGGGCGAAACCCGCGTTGTGCTGCATCTTTCGCCGAAAATCGCGCCGATCAAAGCGGGTATTTTCCCGCTGGTGAAACGCGACGGCATGCCGGAAATCGGCCTGAAGCTGCGCGACGAGCTCAAAAAGCAGTTCAAGGTTTTTTACGACGAATCTGGCGCTATCGGCCGGCGCTACCGCCGCATGGACGAAGCTGGTACACCGTTCGGCATCACCATCGACTCGCAGACGCTGGAAGACCAAACCGTCACCATCCGCGAGCGCGACTCGATGCAGCAAACCCGAGTGGCGCTGGACAAAGTGGCGGACTTTATTGCGGAAAAGATGGATGGTTTTGTGCGGGAGTGAAGCCAATTCCAAGCCGATATGGTGATCTATTTTCAGAGAGTTCAGTTATTACACATCTTCGCATGGGCGTAATGCAAAAAACATTTTTCAAATCTTAATTCTTATATCTGCGCTCTTTAAAATTTTAGATTTTGCTTAAGTACCAAAAAAAAGAGTTAATACTTGGTAAATTTCTCCACACAATCCTAAAAAGGCTAATATTAGGCCAATAGAGCCAAGTGCTTTTCCGTTGGAAAATGTATTTAAAAACTTGATTAGAGAATTAAGTGAGCTTACTAGAATTCCGTAAACTAGAACAAAAGAAAACACAATTAATGGAAAACTTACAATCCAAAATATTTGGCTAATTTGCTCGAAAGACAGATCATATATAGTCCGGTAGATTCCTACTGCGAGCCAAGCTACAGCAAATATCATCATGGCTAAGATTAATTTTCCGTTCTGAAGAAAGGCACCTAATTTATTTAAATGCTTCTTATAGAGCGAAAGACTTTGAATCTCGGCTCTATCAATAAAGTTTTCAATTTTGTCGGCAATATCTGGCTTAATCACTTCAATAAAAGTAAGCATGAAGCCTATGCTTTCGATGGGCATTGAAATCAATTGGACAGAATTTGCTGTATCGTTGTTGAAAAAGTCCATATAAATACCAATAGATAATCACATCTCTAAAATACTCTATAGGTTAAGCCTTGTTAAAAATTGGCTCTATATTTGTTCATTTACTAAAAAATCGTTAGCAATATTGAGTTTAATATATTTATTAGTAGGTGGATAGTATTCCACACTTTTTTGCACCATGAAGAAGCACCATTTACTGTCAAGTGATTCTCAGCTCATCGCATTCGTTGATTTTATTATTGGACGCTGCGCTGAAATATGAAAGTTCGGCATCACCATCGACTCGCAAACGCTGGAAGACCAGACTGTCACCATCCGCGAGCGCGATTCGATGCAGCAAACCCGCGTTGGACTCGACAAGGTGGCGGCTTTTATGGCGGAAAAGATGGAAGGCTTTGTGCGGGAGTGAGATCATTTTTGTTTGACTGAACTATAATTGCATCCAAATGTGCAACATAGCCACAAAAAATGAAAGAGAAGTTCAGAGCCTCAATCCTCTCATGTCAATGAGGTAGACAGTATCATCATCTACTCTGTAAACCACGTCAAAGGATGGAAACTTTCCAATTTTATCAGAACTGCCCACAAAATAGAATCCATATTTCTGTCCAGGCTTTTTGGGAATCGGTTTGCCCCATGTGAAAGGATCGTTGGAAAGAGTAATGTGGAGACCTTTTCGAAAATCTGCGATTCTTGGTAAAAAGTTCTTTTCTAAATTTTCAATTTTTGCCCTAAATTTGACTGTCTCAACTACCTGATATGGCATAATCGTCATCCCCACCAGATGCTTCATATTCATCAATTACCGATTCGGCCCATCCCATTGTTTCCCTGGAAACAGGATTTGATCGACGAAAAAATACCGTTTCGTAAGGAATTTCTTCACCGTTTTCAAGGTATTGCCACGCTAAGTCCTGATGAGCAATTTCACTGACACCACTTGCGCCAAATCCAGCAAGTTGTTGAATAATTAAATCAATAATCTTTTTCTGCTCAATTGTAAGCAGTTCAAAGCTGTGATTATTTTTTACCTTAAGTCTTTTTTGGTTTTTACCAAAGTAGTTTTGCTCAACAATTTCCAGTTTTTCTGTATCTATAAGTTCTTTACGAGCCTGCACAAGATGTTTTGGTATCTGTCCAAATTTTTGCCGAATATATGTTTCGTTACTTATTGATTTTCCTGTGGTAGCATATGAAAAAAAGTCAGAATAATGTAGTGCTTTATTGAGATGGGTAGACGCAAATGTTGGAATATCTGCAGTACGATCGGAAATGTACAATATCATTTCCTTGAAAATTTCTTTGTTAAATTTTCTTTTTGTTTCCATCAGTGCACCCCATGCAAAAAACAAATGTTCACCAATTTTGTTTATATTATAGCATCAATTGTCAGAAAATGCAAGTTTTTTATATTAGCCGCATTTTACGAGTTGGCCTTTATGGGCTTCGGTTATGCCCAAATAGACACCGGCATCACCATCGACTCGCAGACCCTGGAAGACCAGACCGTCACCCTCCGTGAGCGCGACTCGATGCAGCAAACCCGTGTGTCGCTCGACAAAGTGGCGGCTTTCATGACGGAGAAGATGGAAGGCTTTGTGCGGGAGTGAGGGGAACATTTTGGTTCCCATAAAAAAGGCAAGCAAGCACAAAGCCTTGAAAAATCAATACCCGATGTGATGCGGATGCAGGGTAGTTGAACATAAGTGCTGCTTCAAAATTTACCGCTGTTGACATCCTGGATGAATTGGATCAAGCCATCAACGTAGATTTTTTGGTCGTCATACATCGCCATATGGCTGCCGTTCGGGCAATGGAGATAACGCCCGTTTTGTACCGCTCCGGCCATCCATTCCATATGCTTTGGATCCATGGTGTCGTACTGCGCTCCGATGACGAGGGTCGGCACCTTGATTTGCCCCAGGTCGGCCGTTCGATCCCACTTCCCGAGCTTGCCACTGGCGCCGAGTTCGCTGGGCCCTTGCATTGGCACGTAAATGTCCGGATTCATATGCTTGAAGGCCCGATTCACCGGATCCGGCCATTCATCGGCGGGCATCCGCAAAATATGATGCACATAGTGGTGCTCAATTAGCAGGCCCATGTATTCAGGATTGCCAAAATCTTCAGCCGCTTCGTACGCTTTGATCTTCGCCAATACGACCTGGTCCATCGCCGGCATCAGCACTTTTTCAGCATACTCGTTATATGCCGGGATGCTTGCCATCATATTCGAGATCACCAGGCCTTTGAGATTTTGCTGATATTTCAGCGCATACTCCATCGCCAGAATGCCGCCCCAGGATTGGCCATACAGGTAAAAATTTTCCTTATCCAGACCAAGCGCCTGACGCACCTGCTCCACTTCTTCAACGAAGCGCGGCAAATCCCACAAATCCGGCTCATTCGGCTGGTCGCTATAGTATGAACCGAGTTGATCGTAATAGTAGTATTCGATGCCTGCTGCCGGAAAATAGCTGTCGAAAGCCTCAAAATATTCGTGGGTAACACCGGGCCCACCGTGCAGTAACAACACTTTTACGCTCCGATTGTTGCCAGTGCGTTTGGTCCAGACTTTAAATTCGCCTTTTGGCGTAGAAATCGGTATCATCCGCACGCCGCCACTCAGCGCATCGGCACGGCCGGTATTGTCCAGGTAAGCATGATCTGATGATTCTTTGGTACAGCCATACATCATCAGTACTCCGAGAATGAGCAAGAATACTTTCTTCATCCTATCCTCCGAAATAAAGTTTGAAAACGCTTACAGCGAAATCGAAAAATGAAGATGTCAAACCGTACCGGCGCAGTCAAGCAATTTTTTCCCAAGCTAGTTTGACATTAGCGCCTTCAGCACTACCTGAACAGAAAGCCACCTGTATAACTTCAATCCAGTACAGCGCTTGCTTGCATATAGCGGCTCGTTTTGAAAAAAAAATGCTTTGCACACTGTCACTCGGCCAGAAATGAGATGAATTGCAATACATGCCAAGCCTAATTTTAGGGTAGCCGCTTCGTTAACGCCGGGATGAGTCCGCACCTCTGTTTATTTGAACACTTCACCTGACATATTCGCCTTGTAGAATGCGTCATCCCCGGGCAAATTCATGTGCCATTGATCGGTGTAGTCTATTGCGATCTCCACATTTTTTACCTGGCACTCCAGCACATGCCCGCCGGCATTTCTCTCTGCCGTAATAAAATGAAAATGATGCCCCGGCGCGTTCGCGACCGCCATATAATCAGGTAATCGAAATCCAACCATCACGCCTTTGACTTCCTGAAATTCAAACAACGGCTGATTTTCCACAACTGCCGACAGACGTGGATAGGGCTTCTCCTGACGGGGCACACTCCTGGTTTTGACATAACTGAACAGCCCGGCAATTTTTATGGCGTAGGGGATATTTTCTGTGGGCAACAAATTGTCGATGCGCTTTTTGAGCTGCGCAAAATCCACGCTTTCCTGCAATTTCACAGTTTGATCTGCATCAAAATGCGTGACAACAGCAAATGGAGCTTTCATATCGTCGTCGACTTGATAAGCTATGCCGTCTGCTTTGATTTGATAAACCTGGTGATCGATTTCAATCATTTCTCCATCGAGCGCATTGAAGGTCCCCAGACCAAAGTCGCCACGCTGCTTGATGTCAGCATAGGTCATATCGCCATCATAAATGCCCTCCATGAGAGAGCCCAGGGTTGAGTACTGAAACAGAATATCGTGGCCAGTGATCTTTTCCTGCGCTGATTGACATCCAGACAGTACTAAGCCCAGAAGAAGCATTGGTAGCACCAATGGTGTTGTTTTGGTTTTCATATTAATGCCTTTACTGTAGCTCTGCCTGCTTTTGTTGCAGAGAGCAATCCAAATCATTTACTCCGCAAGCGGTCCCTTTTCCGGACGCAGCGGATAAAGCACATCGTAGATTTCAGCTCGAATTTCTTCGACTTCGTAAGCCGTTGGAATTGTTTTCGCCAGCTCGGTTTCACGAAACGCAGCAAGCGCCGCCTTGCTCTCAAAAAAATAAATACCACAAACAGCGCCTGTCGATTCATCCCGGCCGTAAATCTTCTGGATCAAGCCCGGCACCTCAAGAAATCGGGGCCGGCGTTCCCGCAAACGCTGATCTAACTCTTTCTGATCAAGGCTGGATTTTGCGCGTACAAAGAGTATTGCTGCCATGTCTGTTCTCCATTTATGGAATGATTGTGATTGCGATTTGTTTTTGCTTTCCGGAGTGGGGAATGCTCCCAGTGAAATTAACCGGGCGAGTTGTTAAGTCTTTCTAACAGTGAATCCAGAAAATCAGTCTCAGCCAGAACAACTTGACTGTGCTAAAAAGACTTAAAACAAAAGGTTGCAGGAATGGGGAATGCTGCTATCCCATCCAGAAGCCTTTGCGGTGCGAGACACCCAAAATTTTCCTGCATTTGGCACAGAAATAAATATAGCGCTTGCCAAACGTTCCGCGCAATTCGCGGAACCAGATTTCATCAACAGGCTTTTCGCAGTGCGGACAGATGGGCTTGACGTCTTCTTTTTGACTGAGTGTGATCATGGCGCGTCTCCCGGATTGGCGATTTTCAGGCATTTTTCGCAGTATGCGCAATCGCATTCTCAATGTCAAGCATTTCCGCCTTTGGTTTTATCACGGCAACCAAACCGCCAAAGACCAATTTGCCGCTCTCCCTTTTTCGCACTCAAAATAAGGCTTAGCGTTCTGCTCTCAGGATCAGCGCGAACGCTGACAGAACATTTCTGCACAAAAAAAACGCATTGAACTCAACTGAATATCTTTGTACATTGCGCAAGTTGTTGTACGCTATCGTCTGCAAATTCAGGCAATTAAAGTGAGTCTTCCAATCGTCCGGCAAATCGATCACACTGGTGATATCGGCCTGGTGGTCACTGCGCACACCTTGCAGCAGCTTTTCGAGCATGCTGCCCGCGCGATGTTTGAGGTAATCGGCGAATTGGGAAATGTCCAAACGCAGCAAAGAGTCGAACTTTCCGTCGAAGCGGATGACCTGGAATCGCTGTTCGTACGCTGGCTTTCCGAATTGAACTTTCGCCACATCACGGATGAGCTGATGTTTTGCCAATTCCACATTTTATCGATAGCGGACGGCCAATTACATGCTGAAATTCAAGGTGAACCAATCGATGCGAACCGGCACACGATTTACACCGAAGTGAAGGCGATTACCTACCACCATTTGCGCGTCGAAAAGGTATCGGAAGGCTGGCAGGCACAATTCATTTTTGATATGTGAGATGCTTCGACTGGATCAACAGAATTTACAGGATTCAAGAAAATCTTGTCAATCCGGTTAAAAACTTAAGTTAATCGTGTCATGGGCAACGATCTGAAGCTTAAAAAAATATCCGATTATCTGTGGGAAATTCCCAAGTCCGGCAAGATGCAGGTACCGGCCCGGATTTATGCCACCAGGCACATGCTGCCGAAGATTTTATCGGATAATGCTCCGCAGCAAGCCGCCAATGTTGCTCACTTGCCGGGTATCGTCAACTACTCGATGGCGATGCCGGATATCCATTGGGGATATGGCTTTCCCATCGGCGGCGTGGCGGCCTTCGACCTCGATCGCGGTGTGATTTCGCCGGGTGGTGTCGGCTATGACATCAATTGCGGTGTGCGGCTCATGGCATCCAAGCTGACACGGGATCAGATTGCTCCACGGATGCAAAATTTAGTGGCGCATCTTTTTGATAGCGTGCCGACCGGTGTGGGCGCTTCCGGCAAGCTGCACGTCAAAAACAAAGATTTGCAGCGGGTGGTCGCAGGTGGCGCCAAATGGGCCGTCAGCAATGGCTACGGCAGTGAGTCGGATTTGGAATACATCGAAGAAAACGGCCGCATCGATGGTTTCGAGCCAGACTTTGTGTCCGAAAAAGCTTACAAACGCGGGCAGAAGCAACTGGGCACGCTCGGATCCGGCAACCATTTTCTCGAAGTCGGCTACGTTGCTGAGATTTACGATGAACAGGCTGCCAGTGCACTCGGGTTGTTTCCAGACCAGGTCACGGTGATCATCCACTGCGGCTCACGCGGCTTCGGCTACCAGGTTTGCGACGATTTCCTTGCGCTGATGGATGCAGCGATCAAAAAGTACGGCATCGAGCTGCCGGATCGGCAGTTGGCTTGCGCACCAGTGCAATCGAATGAGGCGCAACGCTACCTCGGCGCGATGCGCTGTGCCATCAATTATGCCTTTGCCAACCGGCAAATCATCGCCCACAACACCAAGTTGGCGTTCGAAGCAGCGTTGCGGCAAGGCTCTGAAAAAATCGGATTGCGAACGGTTTACGAAGTGGCACATAATATCGCTAAAATTGAAATGCACGAAGTGAACGGCAAAAAAACCAAACTCTGCGTGCACCGCAAGGGCGCAACACGAGCGTTCGCGCCCGGCCACACCGAAGTGCCGCAAGCCTATCGCCACATCGGTCAGCCAGTGCTGATTCCCGGCGACATGGGGCGCTATTCGTACGTGCTGGTCGGCACCGAAACCGCCATGCAGGAAACCTTTGGCAGCACCTGCCACGGCGCTGGCCGCGCGATGAGCCGCAACAAAGCAAAAAAGGTCGCACACGGCCGTGATGTCCGTCAGGAGCTTGAGGAACAAGGCATTTATGTGCGCGGTGCCAGTCGCCGTACCATCGATGAAGAAATTCCCGAGGCATACAAAGACGTCTCAGAGGTGGTCGACACCTGCGCCAATGCCGGCATTTCCAGGAAAGTCGCCCAGCTGCGGCCGTTGGGATGTATCAAGGGGTGAGATTTTTTTTAAAAGGTAAATATGATGAATAAACGCATTTCTATCGATCCGCAAGTCTGCCATGGACAAGCCTGCATCACAGGAACACGCATTCCCGTGCACCAGATTGTTCTCATGCTCGCCAATGGCGATACAATCGACGATATTCTCAAGGCTTACCCAACTATCGAACGAGCAGATATTTTCGCATGCCTTGAATACGCTGGGACTTTGGCAGAAGAGCAAGTCGCACCAATAGAATCTGTCGCAATTTAAGCATGAAAATTATAGTGGATGAAAATATCCCCCTGATTACGGTAGAGACGTTGCGTCAACAGCATTATGACGTAGCAGATATACGAGGTACAGCCGATGAAGGAATGCCCGATTCCTTATTGTGGCAGAAAGCTCAAAAAGAGCAGAGGTTGCTCATTTCAACGGACAAGGGTTTTTCCAGCCGCAGGAACGAAACGCATTTTGGCATACTTATCATATGCTTAAAGAAACCAAACCAGGAAAAAATTCACCGACGGGTTATGCATGCCATCAATCAATTTTCAAAATCCGAGTGGCTTGGTCGACTTGTCGTGATGCGAGATGTTGTTCAGGCAGTTTGGAAATCAAAGTAGGCACGTGTTCTTAGAAAAAATAAAAGCATAAACCGAGGTGGTCGACACCTGCGCCAATGCCGGCATTTCCAGGAAAGTCGCCCAGCTGCGGCCGTTGGGGCGTACCAAGGGATAACGCCCGATTTTGATATGCACATTTCCAACATTTATTCATCGGCATAAATTGATTTTCGTGGAGAGAATGTGACCCAAACCGAAGTCAGAAAAAAAATCACCGACCTGCGCGAACAGCTCAATTTGCACAGCTATCGCTATTACGTGCTCGATGATCCGGACATCACCGATGCTGAGTACGACCGGCTGTTTCGCGAATTGCAGCAACTCGAAGCGCAATACCCCGGGTTGGTGACGCCGGACTCGCCGACCCAGCGCGTGGGTGGTGCGCCGCTCAAAGGCTTCGAAACCGTCGAGCACCGCCAGCCGATGCTAAGCCTCGACAATGCGCTCAACGAGCAGGAAATGCGCGACTTTGACGCCCGTTTGCATCGTTTGCTTGAAATGGACGACCCATTCGAATACACCATCGAAGTGAAAATGGATGGCGTGGCTGTTGAACTGGTCTACATCAATGGCCTGCTTTCGATTGGCTCCACCCGCGGCGACGGCGTGACCGGCGAGGATATTACCGCTAATCTCAAAACTATTCACTCGATTCCGCTGCGGTTGCGCGATGCTGAATTACCGGTGCCGGCACGCCTCGATGTGCGCGGCGAGGTGTATTACCCTACCGCTGCATTCAAAAAACTCAACGAAGAGCGCGAAAAAGCCGGTGAGCCGACCTTTGTCAATCCGCGCAATTCGGCCGCCGGCAGCCTGCGGCAACTCGACCCGAAACTGACCGCCAAACGCCCGCTCGATATTTATGTCTATGGCCTGGGCTATTCCGAAAACTCAACCCTGATTTCGCAATCGCAAGCACTGGCCGCGTTTAAAAAATGGGGCTTGCGCGTCAATCCGCTCACCAAAATCTGCCTCGGCATCGAAGAAGTGATTGCCGCGCATGCCGAATTTTTGGAATTGCGCCCCACACTGCCGTATGAAATCGACGGCGCAGTGATCAAGCTCAACAGCTTTGCACTGCAAGATCAGGCCGGCATTCGCAGCCGCAGCCCGCGCTGGGCCATCGCCTACAAGTTTCCAGCGCAGCAGGAGACCACGCAGATAGAAAAGATTGTCGTGCAAGTCGGACGAACTGGCGCAATCACCCCGGTTGCTGTACTGCAGCCGATTAAAGTCGGTGGTGTTGAGGTGCGGCGCGCGACGTTGCACAACCAGGACGAGATCGACCGCAAGGATATCCGCATCGGTGACTGGGTGATCATCCAGCGCGCCGGCGACGTGATCCCGGAAGTGGTGAAGGTCATCACCTCGAAGCGCACTGGCAAAGAACAAAAATACACGCTGCCGGATACCTGTCCGGTATGTGACGCTCCGGTTGTGCGCATCGAGGACGAAGCAGTCGCGCGCTGCGAGAATGTTGCCTGTCCGGCGCAGGTGAAGGAGGTGATCCGCCATTTTGCCAGCAAGGGCGCGATGGATATCGAAGGTCTCGGCGAAAAGCTGGTCGATCAACTGGTCGAAAAAGAGCTGATCGCAAGCTACGCCGACCTCTATTTTCTAAAGCTGGAACAAATCGCTGACCTCGAGCGCATGGCGGAGAAGTCAGCGCAAAATCTGCTCGAAGGCATCGATAAAAGTCGGGACATTGCGCTCAACCGACTGATCTATGCACTCGGCATCCGGCACGTCGGCGAGCATGTGGCGCGGGTGCTGGCCAACCATTTTGGCACGCTCGACAAGCTCAGCACAGCCAGCGAGGAAGAGCTGCAGGACATCCACGAAGTTGGCCCGCAAGTGGCGCAGAGCGTCAACAAATTCTTTGCCGAGCCGCGCAACCAGCAAGTGCTCGAGCGGCTTTTTGCTGGTGGTGTCAAAGTCCAACAAAAGCTGGTGGACGAGCAAACCGAGCAAAAATTTGCCGGGATGACTTTCGTCTTTACCGGCGCGCTGGAAAAGTTTACCCGCGACGAAGCCGAGAAAATGGTGATGGACCGCGGCGGCCGGGCAGCCTCGTCGGTGAGCAAAAAAACCAATTATGTTGTAGCTGGCCCCGGCGCAGGCTCGAAGCTGGCAAAAGCCGAGCAGCTCGGTGTTGACGTTTTAACGGAAGATGAGTTTTTGGAGATGGTGGGATAAATCCAGGTTTGGTTGCCCTTGTAACCCAATATGTCATCCTGCAAGGACCTATTTAGCAATAAACAGGATATATTCGACAAAACAACTTCGTGATTTTATCGAATATATCCTGACTGGATGACAACAATAAAAATATTCACATTAGGAAAAGGAGAGGTAAAATGGCTGACAATGGAAGTGATTTTTTTAAGGGCTTTTTGTTTGGTGGTACGATTGGTGCAATTTTCGCATTGTTGTATGCTCCAAAATCCGGCAAAGAAACCCGTGAAGACATCAAACGCCGGTCGCAGGAATTGCTGGATGAAGCCGGAACGGCAGCGGGCAATGTGCGCGAGCATGCCGATCACATCATTGCAGAAGCCCGCAAAGAGGCGGAAAAGCTGCGCGATGAGGCCGAGCGCAAAATTGCTGAAGCCAGATTGAAAGCACATGAATTGCTCGAAACCAGCAAATCGACCATCACCCACGTTGCGGACGAAGCGGTCGGCAAGGCACATGCAGTCGCCGACAAGGGCAAGGAAAAAATCCAAAAAGAGACCGGTCGCGTGAAAGACGCAGTTGCCAAAGGCGTGCAGGCTTACAAAGACGAAGTGACAGAAACCAATGCAAAAGAGAAAAAAAAGTAGAGTGGCGCGCGCCATTCTGACATTCTGACTTCCCAGGAGAATGACATGCTAATCGAAATCGCAGTTTCCGTCATCGCGCTTTGCTGCATCATCCTGACAACGGGCGTGATTTCTGTGGCGATCAAAGCTCGGGCGACGCTCAACGAGGCGCACAAACTCATCGAACAGGTGCGGTTTCAAACAGCGCCGCTCGTCCACGATGCGACCCAGATTGCCGGAGATATTCGCTCTATCGTCAAAACGCTCGAGCGGGAAATGCCCAAAGTCGGTGACAGCCTTGATGCGCTGAAAGGCACTGCAATGGATATCCGCGAGTTTGAAACAATGTTGCGCGAACGCGTCGAGCGCCCGTTGCTCGATCTCACTTCGATCATTGCCGGGCTGTCGAAAGGTCTGGTGATTTTTTGGAGAACGTTGGTGCATCGCCGATGAAACGAATTCGCAACAGTCCTTTCTGTGCGTTCATTCTGACCTTGGGGCTTCATCTTGTTGGTTCACTAAAGTGCACACGCTCAAAAGGATAGAAAGCGAATATGCCTTTATCACATTCCGAAATCAAAGAACGGTTGGACTGGGTTGCGCCGCTGATCCGCGCAGCGGGGAAAGTTGTGCTGGAATACTACGGCAGCGCAACCCAGGTTCACTGGAAAGCCCCAAACGAGCCGGTCACAGCGGCCGACCACGCCAGCAATGAATTGATCATCGAAAAAATCACCAAAGCCTTCCCCAACGAAGCCATTCTTTCAGAAGAGTCGAAAGAGAACAAAAACCGCTTTGAGCGTGAACTCACCTGGATCATCGATCCGATGGACGGCACCAAAGAGTTCATCAATCGCAATGGCGAATTTTCGGTCATGATCGGATTGGCTGAGAAGGGCGAACCGGTTTTAGGGGCTGTGTACCAGCCAACTGGGGAGCTGCTCTACCTCGGTGCTCCCGGCGTGGGCGCAACGCTCGAACAGGGTGGCAGCAAGCACGGGCTGTACGTCTCGACGCGTACTCAGGTCAGCCGTTTCAAGCTGGTGGTCAGCCGCTCCCACCTCGAGCCGGCTGTCGAGGATATCAAACACAAGCTCGGCATCAAAGAGTTACTGCAATGTGGTAGCGCAGGTTTGAAGTGCGGATTGATTGCCCGTGGTGATTATGATCTGTACATTCACAACAGTCCGCACACCAAGCTGTGGGATAGCTGTGCGCCGCAAGCCATTCTCGAGGCAGCAGGCGGCGTGTTCACGGATGTGCGTGGCGAGAGATTGAGCTATCTGCGACCTGACGTGCACAACCTCAACGGGCTGCTGGTGAGCAACGGCGCTGCCCACTCTCAGATTGTGCAGGCGATTCAGGAGTATTTGCAGATGCAGAAATGAAGCGGAATCAAACCGCTTTAACCTGAATTACTTATAAATTTTGACTCAAAGGCGCCAATAATCTATTTTTTTGCGTGTTCGCGTCTTGGCAGTTTTTGAATGATTCAGTCCAAAACAAAAAAGGACGCATGCTTATCAACATGTGTCCTTATCGTGCTGAGTGCAGCATCGTAAAGATCGTATGCACTATTTTATTTTCGCCAAAATTTTCATCCAGCGCTGCCACCCGGCTTCCCGGCCGGCTTTATTGGCTTCGGAAGCATCCGCTTGTTCTCCCGCGCGCATGAAACCGTGCCCGGCACCTTCATAAACCACAGGCTCATATTTTTTTCCTGCCGCTTTCATCTGCATCTCAATTTCCGGAATGCTTGCATTGACACGATTATCATTACCGCCGTAAAAGCCATAAACCGGGCAGTGAATCGCAGCGATTGCGTTGGAATCCGGGCCGGTGCCATAAAAAACAAAAGCCGCAGATAAGTCCTTGCGTTCGGTCGCAAACCGGAAAGTTTGGCTGCCGCCCCAGCAAAACCCAGACACCACAATTTTGCCATTCGCTGCCGCCAGGTTTTTAGCATAATCCGCCACGGCATTGAGGTCTGCCGTAATTTGCTCCTGCGATATCTTGTAGAGCGCGTCGCGTGCGGCATTGCGATCAGCAAAATCGCTGGTCTTGCCACCTTCCGGGCCCATGCCAGAGAGCAGATCCGGGGCAATCGCAATATAGCCCGCTTCTGCAAGCTGATCCGCCAGACCACGCACCCAGTCGGTCAGCCCGCGATTTTCGTGGATGACCAGCACAGCCGTCGCCTTGCCCGAGACCTCAGGGTAGACCACAAAACTGTGCACGGTGCGATCGCTTTGCTTGATTTGCACCCACTCATGGTGGCGCGGCGATTCATTCAGACGCTGCAGCGCTGCATCTTGTGCGCATAGTGGCGAAAGGAAAAATGTCACTGTGACAAACGACAAACACGCTTTTTTAACTAAATTCATACGGCCCTCTTTTTAGGTAAATCCGGTTGCTTATTAACATTTCGCACTCTATCGAAGCGGCGCACATGCAAAAATGTCTTAAAATCATTGTTCTATGTTGTTTCAAGTGGGTGCACGCTCATCATCGCACCACTGAATCGATGATTGATTATCTTGAACAATTCTCTTTTGCTCTTTTTTCTCTGCGTATTTGCGCTCGGCGTATCTCGTCTCATCTCAGCGGTGCATCGGCGAGCTGTTTTGCAGATTTGGATTTTATCGCGCAACCAAAGCTATGCCTTCTTTTTTGTGCGCAAAAAAGAAGCAAAAAACGCTTCGGCTGCCGAAATTTGGCTACATTTTCAGCATCGCTTCCGGCCGCATTTTAACTCGCTGCGCTCAAACAGAAAATGCGTCTTTTCGAAAGCGAAACTGAAAATGCTTCACGCCAAATTTCCAAGGCCGAAAAGAGAAGACAAGAGAGGAATTCTCAAATTGAAGGTGGGATTATACCCACAAAAATCGACATAGAGCTAAATCATTGTTCTTTCACTGGTGTTTCTTCTCCGACTGTTACTGGATTTATACTTGCAATCCGTTTTGCATGATTTCGAGTACTGTGTGCAACAATACATTGCAGCCTTTTTCGACATCTTGCCAGTGCGACCATTCGTCCGGGGCATGGCTGATACCACCGACACTGGGAATAAAAATCATACCGGTCGGCACAACTTTGGTGAAAAACTGGGCATCATGGCCGGCGCCGCTCGGCATAAGGATATAGTCATAGCCCAACTCATTGGTTTTCGCTTCAATACGCTGCATCACTTCCGGCGAACAGATCGCAGGCTCCAGCCAGCTCAGTTCCTCGTACTCGAACATCAGCCTATGGCGGCGGGCGATAGCCGACAGCACTTTGCGGCAGCTGCTGGCGAGGTTGAGCATCACCTCTTGCGACATATCCCGTCCAACCAGTGTGAACTCCACTTCACCGGGGATGGTGTGCGGAAATCCGGGCTTAAGCTCGAGCCGACCAATGGTCAAGCGGCTTTTATCCGTGCCATCTTCTTCGATAATGCGCTGGATTTCATGTGCAAAATCAGCGACGCCAGTAAAGGCATCGCTGCGCATATCCATCGGCGCCGTGCCGGCGTGATCCGCCTTGCCGATCAATCGCACCAGCCAGGTAAACACCCCGGAAATGCCTTCGACAACACCAATGGATTTGCCTTCCGCTTCCAGTATCGGCCCCTGCTCGATGTGCAGTTCGAGATAGGCTAACATCGACTCCGGCTCCCGGCGACTGTGCAAAAGATTCCGTTCGTTTAGTCCACAAGCATTCATTGCATCGAGCAAGGACTCCCCCGCCGGATCGTGTGCGTGCTGCACCCAGTCTGGCGTCAATCCCCCTGTGATAGCCATTGCGCCGAGCATGCCGCCAAACCGTCCTTCTTCTTCACTGGTGCCAATCACTTCGATCGGATTGTTCAAGGGAATGTTATTTTCCTGAATGATACGGATGCACTCCAGGCCGGCGATGACGCCGAGCGCACCATCAAACATACCACCACGCGGAACCGTATCAAGATGCGAGCCAATGAGAATAGCCTGCCTGTCCGGATCGCCGTAACGCCCGATGATATTGCCGGCTCCGTCCATATAAGACTGCATGTCCAGCTTGATCAATTGTTCGGTCAGCCATTTGCGCGCTTCCAGGTCGGCCTTGCTGAAAGCTTGCCGGTAAATGCCGTGATCTTCCTCGCAATACCCGATTTTAGCCAACGCGTAGAGGTCCTGCTCAATCCTGTCGATATTCACTGAATATGAGATAGAAATGCCCTCTCGATTTTATGGAAAATTCTATTTGGACTTTTCGTTTGTATCTGTAGCTGCCTGATAAATCTTGCGCAGAAGCGCTTCCTGTGCCGGTGTCATTTCCTGTTTTCTGCGTTGCATCACCGCTCGTGCTGTTTCGAGCGCTTTTTCGATTTGGTATTTTTCCGAACCTTCACCGCCCCCCCATGTAAAGGACGGAATATGCTTTGGCGGATAGCCTGCACCGAATACATTGCAGCACGTACCAACCACAGTACCTGTATTGAACATGGTGTTGATGCCGGTCTTCGAGTGATCGCCCATAAAAAGACCGACAAACATCGAACCGCTATCCACCATTTCGTTATTGATATAGACACGCACTGATTTATAATTATTCTTCAAATCGCTGTTATTGGTATCTGCTCCCAGGTTGGTCCACTCGCCCAGATAGGCGTGTCCCAAGAAACCTTCGTGCTGCTTGTTGGCAAATCCGTGTAAAATGGAGCCTTCCACTTCGCCACCAACTTTGCAAACATCGCCAATCGTGGTGCCGCCATATATTTTTGCGCCAATTTTAATTGTTGTGTCCTTGCCGATGAAAGCAGGGCCTTCGATAACAGCATTGGCCATCACTTTCGCGCCCTCTGAAATATACACCGGCCCGGCCTCGCCATCGATGACTACGCCTGGGTACAGCATGGCATCGATCCCGATGTGAATATTCTCCTGCGCCAGCAAAGTCACATTTTGGTACAGCTTGCCCAAAATCTGGCCCCCACGGCCAACAAAGTCAAAATCATCACGAATCTGTTCGGCGTTCAGGTGCACCAAATCCCACGGATAGGAAAGCAGAATGCCTTTGACCGGAAATGCCGGCAATCCGGCAAAGGTCTCTTCCGAAAACAGATCATCTGCACCGAATTGAAGCCTTTTTAAATCGGCTTTTTTCAAATAACCCCCAACGCAAACGCCATCCACGTGGAAGGTGACGCTGCGGTCAAAAACATCCGGCAGATCTTCCTGCAAAATGAAGCGGCTGTTGATAAAAACAGCACCGCTTTCCGGCGATGGGCTGGCATTGGCATCGATGCGCGTATCGACCAATACCTCTGCCATATCACGCCGCACAAAATAGCGAATGCGGTGGCCCGGAAAGCGCCGAATCATTTTGCGGGAAAGGCTCAGCATGCCGCAGCGCAGCTCATGCACAGGCCGAGTTAGGGTCAGCGGATAAAATTGTATTGCTTTATCATCTTCATAAATGCATAAATCGTATTTCATCGTCAACTCCTCTGACTATTATCTTGCTTGATAAAACATTGAGTTTACAAAAAAAAATTCACTTTAAAACCAGTTTTAAGAAAAACATTTTTTTCCTGAATCCATACTGCGTGCCGCTTCCACTGTTGCTGGCTCATTGCTGTGCACGTGCAAAGTTTGTCACACGGTTCACCCGCGAAATCAGCTCGAGCGAAGTGCCGGACATCAAGGCAACGCCGATGTGCCCTGCATCTTCCTGCAAGCCAAAAAGTGACATAGCATGAGGCATTTTCGGTATGGCTTAGATTGAAATCAGATGATCGCGAAGATTCTCTTTGAGTGCAGTGCGTACGGTTTCCGATAAGTTGATTTGACACTTTTCCATTCCAAGCAATGCTGCACCAATATCTGCGGGGAAATCCGGCTCGACAATCGTGACTGTCGGAGTCCTTTGTTGGAGCATAGAGGCAACGTGAGCGTGCAGGAGATCATTTTGAAACAGGTTACCTAATAGCGCCACATGTCCTGCGCCGGATTCGGCAAATTGTTGCCACAAAATCACCACCAACCTTGCCAGCTCACCAGCAGCGTCTGTTACGATGCGCAGTGCGACCTGATCGCCCTGCTGGGCGGCTTCAAAAACCAGCGGCGCACATTGGGCCAGGGCACCGCGTGTTGCATAGTTCTGATAAATAACGGTGATCGCCTGTTCGATGCTGTCGACTTCGAAAAAGGTCTCCATTTTTTGTTTTAGTGCTGTCGTTGGTCCACGTCCATCCCAGGCCTGCAATGCTGCCGTGATGGCATTGCGTCCAATAGCGAAGCCGCTGCCCTCATCGCCGAGCAAATAGCCCCAACCGCCGCAGCGAAAGACCTCTCCGGATGGCGATTTGCCGAAGGCAATCGAGCCCGTTCCGGCAATCACAATGATGCCCGGCTGTCCCGAAAATGCGCCATACAGCGCAGCCAAGGCATCGCTTTCTGTGATGATCTGTCGCGCTAATTGTGCATCTGTCAGTGCTTGCCTTACGTGGCTCCGGGCATCATCACGCCCGAGGCCGGACAGGCAGGCACATAATATATCCGGCTTTTCTGTCGCAGGAAATCCGGCTTGCTGAAAGAGCTGTTGCAGAGCATGCGTCAACTCAGCAACAATTTTTTCGATATTTTGTGGCTGATAATTGGTCGCGGCACAGCGTGTACGCGCCAGGACACGGCCGCTGCTGTCGATCAGCGAAAGAACACTTTTGGTGCCGCCGCCATCGATGCCGACAACCCATTGAACATCCCGAGTCAATCCCAGTCTCCAGATTGAATTTTGCCGAAAACTTCCCCCAGTAAGTCCCACACATCTTTGGGATTGTCACACTTTAAATAAGACATATATTCACTGCCGTAAAAGCTCCAACCGGCAATATTGCGTACCCCTTCTGCATAGGCAATCGCGATAGCCTCCAAAATCTCCGATTCCCGGCCTTTCGGAATTTTGAAATTTTGAATCAATAATTGCGGCTCGAGGTTGTAGCGTTTCGACAGGTTCACAATTCGCTTGGCGTTTTCGCTGACATATTCAAGATTCCGGTCGAATGCGATCCAATAGGGATCGGTGGCCAAAATATCAAGCTCGGAAATCTGCGCAATTTTTTCCCAATCGGATACGCCAAACGCTTTTTCCTGCATCGGCAGCAAACAAATACTGTTTTTTAGATTTTTTGTTTTCGCGTATGCACACAAGGTCGCAAGAAATTCCACCATCGAATCTTCACGGAAACGAAAAAAATCATCATTGGGTGTCAGCGGAAAATTTTCGCCGTAAAAGATTTTGAATTTCTTTTTGCAACTATCGCACATACAGGCCCAGTCCTGCACGGCCCGATCCGCGGCTTGCTCGTGATAGAAATGCGGCTCGCCCCAAAAAATCACATCGGCACCGAGTTCGGCAGCATCGTCGATCCATTTCATCATGAATTCAGCAAAAGCCGGCGTGTTCAGGCAGGCGGCTGGCGCCAATTCACCGGAAAATAATTTTTGGCACGTCGATCTGTTTTTCAGCGCATAATCAGAAAATGCTTCTCCGCCGAACACACGCCCGACGCCCCAGGGCGCCAAATAGACTTCCAGCCCGGCACCTTTGGAGAGTCCCACCATTTCGGCCATGGTGGCCTGGTAAAAAAGCTGATCGTTTTCTGAAAAGGTGTGCAGAACAAAGCTGCAGTGGTGGGAAATCATCTCTTCGAGATCGATTAAAAAATGGCGCGGGTTGCGGTTTCCAAAATAACTGATGCCTGTCTTTTTCTGCATCGAAGTCCTCTCAAATCATTTTTCCTGTGGCTGCGGGTACATCAAGCTCACCGTTTCTCAATCCGTGAGAATCTACCCGCATTTGTAGCGAAATACACACATCAATTCTGCGAATTTTCGCGAATTGTCCAAAAAGACAAAAAAATCAAGATTGTTGTCAGTTTGATGATATCGCCCGGAATAAATATTAGAAAACCACCCGTGAACAGCACAGAGAAAGGCGTTGAAACCTGCAAAATGTAATTTGTAGCAAAAAAGAGATAGGCCACACCCGGAGCAAAGATGGCCAAAATGCCAGCCATACCGGCCAACAACAATCGGCCTTTCGTAATTTTGCCAAGCTGAAACCGGCTACTCATCAAATCGCGCACCACGTGTTTGCCGTAAGTGATTTTCCCAACAACAAACGATGCCAGCGGGTAACCGACAAGGTACCCGAAAGTCGGTTTTAAAACATAGGCTGGTCCACCACCTTCGGCAAAAACAGGGAAGCCAATTAAGCCAGCGAAAAGGTAGATTAGCTGACTCAAAGGACCGTAGAAGGAACCGAGCAAATAGCCGGAGAGTATGACAAAAAATGTCTGCAAAGTTACCGGCACGCCGGCCGGCAAAGGAATCTTTATTTGCGCTCCGATGACCGTCAAAGCCGCGAACATCGCTGCTGCGATAAGCTCTTTCAATCGTGATTCGGACACTTTATTTCCGCTCATAAGTATTTGATTATACAAAATCGGCTTTTGAATGTCAATTGCTTTCATGTTGCATCTGTTGTGAGTGCGCGCTATATTTGCAAGGCCAAAAACACCATTCTCTTTTGCATGTCAACCGCCCCGAGTTTTTCAAAATGATTAACCAGCTTCGAACCTGGTCACGCAATTTTGTGTTTTCAGCACATCCTGCCAGCCGTCTTCTGACTGCTTTGCTTGGCATTTTTGCTTGTCTGCCTTGCCCGGCTGTTGCACATGCTCAAGGTGGGCAGCCCGAGCCCGAAAAGATTATCTTGCAGCCGGTGTTGGAGCCTGCGCATCGCAATGCCCGGCATTTTATTGAGCACTATGCCCTGTCACGCGCAAAAATCGGGCTGGCCTTTAGCGGTGGCGGTGTGCGCAGTCTGTCGCAAATTGGTGTGCTGCAAGTACTCGTTGAGCAAGGTATCCCTGTTGATGTGATCGTCGGCACCAGCATGGGCAGTTTTATCGCAGGCATGTTTGCTGCAGGCTACAGCCCGGACGAAATCGAAAATATCACCAAATCAATCGATTGGCGCTCCATTTTAGTGGATCGCCCGCCACGCCGAAATCTCTTCATCGGCCAAAAGCAGAATCGCGACCGCCTTTTGTTTCAGATCCGCTTTGACGGCCTAAAACCACATATCCCCGGCGCATTTACTCCCGGCCAAAAAATTCAATCGATTCTCACGCAGTTGACGATGCGGGCAAAATATGCTTCCGCCAGCGATTTCGATCATTTGCGCATCCCGTTTCGTGCCATCTGCACAGATCTGTACAGCGGAGAAAAGGTGATTTTACGAGAGGGTGACCTCGCCGAGGCCATGCGCGCAAGCCTGGCTTTTCCGCTTCTGTTCACCCCGGTGCCCTGGAAAGGCAGGCTGTTGGTCGATGGCGGACTGATGGACAATATTCCTGTCGATGAAGTGCGGCAGCTCAATGCAGATATCGTCATCGCCGTTGATGCCAGTTCGGGCTTGCGTCAACCAGACCAACTGAATGCGCCCTGGGAGATCGCCGATCAGGTGACGACCATCATGCAGCGCGATCGCAATGCTGTCAGCCGGAAAAAAGCGGACGTGCTGATCAACATCGACGCAGCCAACTGGACCAACATGGATTTTTCCAATATCGACACGATGATCGCGATGGGACGGGCCGAAATGGCGGCTCACCTGCCAGCTCTCAAAGCGAAAATTGCCCGGATCGAAAACAAAAAAGCGCACACCTTCGTTGACACAACCCTGTATATCACTGAAGTTCATGCCCGGGAATTGAAGCTGCCATCGTTTTTGGCTGCCGATGCGAACTCAAATGGTATAGGGCGTCCGGTCAGCACAACCCAAATCATGGCATTTTTGACCAGCCTGGTGGAGCAAGATATTTACACCGAAGTCTATGCGACCATCACCCCAGCGGATTTTGGTTACTCTTGCCGGATTCATGCCAGGCCCAATCCTGTACTGAAAAGGGTGGTGATCCAGGGCAATACGATTTTCCCATCTGACACGCTGCGAAGCTATTTTGCAGATTTATTAAACAAGCCCTTGCATCATAGCCGCTCGGAAGAAGCCCTCGATCAAATGATCACGCTTTATCGCAATGCAGGCTATGCGCTGGCGCGCATTCGCGACATTGATTTCGATGCGCCTTCCGGCACAGGCACCGTCATAATCGATGAAGGTCTGATACGCAAGATTGATATTTCGGGGGTGCAGCGCACCAAGAACCACGTCATCACCCGAGAATTTCCGCAGGATGTGGGCGATATTTTCAATTTTCAGGATGCGCAGCGAGGTATCGACAATATTTTTAGCACCGGCTTGTTCGATCGGGTATCGTATTCCCTGCAATCCCGACCGGGCGGTACAGACCTGCTACTGAAATTGCAGGAGAAAAAATACACTGCGCTCGGCGTGTCGGTTCGCATCGACTCGGAGCGCAAATCGCGCAGTTTTTTGGAAGTGTCAGATGAAAACCTGTTTGGCATCGGCGCCAAGTTTGCGCTGCAAAGCTTGTACGGCACCCAGGATCGTGGTTTGCGCAGCAAATTTTCTCTCGAACGTGTTTTTAAAACGTACCTAACTTTTGATGCGGAAGCCTTTTTTTCGCGCAAACAAAATTTTGTCTACAATCCGGGCCTAAACCGTCCCATTGGCGAATATATCGAAAAGCGCATGGGGGCGAGCATCGGCATCGGCCAATTGGTCGAAAGGCTGGGTGTGGTCAATGTTGAACTACAAACCGACCGCTTCGAGCTATCGGAGATTTCCGGCACCGGTTTCGGCTCCGGCATTTCAATCATCAACCGGTTTACGTTTCGCTCCATTCTCGACACCCGTGACCAGTTGCCCTATCCCACCAAAGGCCGTTATGTGCATTTTTTTTACGATTTGAGCAGCAAGCTTTTCAATCAACAGCTTAGCAAAGATGTATCATTTTTTCGCACGTTCATCGAGCTCGAAACCTACAACACCATTGCAAAAAAGCACACCTTCAATCCGCGCTTTACCATGGGAACTGCTGATTTAACCACGCCGTTTGTGATGCAATTTCGCTTAAACGGCTATGAACATGTCTTTGGTTTGCGAGATCAGGAACTGATTGGCAGGCATTTTATCCTCGGCAACTTCACTTATCGCTATAAATTACCGGAAGGCTTGCCGTTCACGGCTTATGCAGGACTGCGATATGATATTTGGGGGATGTGGGAAAACACCGAAAAAGCCGTGTATAAAGAGCTGAACAATTCGATGGGGATTTTTGTGGGGCTGGATACTTTTCTCGGAGCGATTGAGCTGGCATATGGCAAAGCCAATATCGGGCAGGAAAGGTTTTATTTTACCATTGGCCAGCGTTTTTAGAATTTTCCTTTGGAAAAATAGCGGGCAAAAATCAAATCGCTCAGCTTGACCGCCTCACGGCAAAAATGGCTGATTTTGCGAGCATTCAATTCTTTATCCAGTATGGCTTTGGCTTCCTTCCAGCTCTCTTTTTTCTCAATATTCTCAATAAATTCCAGATAGGCCAGTTTGTCTTTCTTAAAGATTTTTTTGATAAACAAATTTCGCGATTTGTTATCTATGATCGATTCCAACGATGGATATGGGCCCGGTGGTTGATACTCGATTTTTTTGCGGTCGATCAGATCGGTGTCGTCAAAATGAAAGACATTGCGGGACCGGCGGGAAGGTGCTGCAGGTTCTGTCGGAACTTCGGTGATGCCATTTTTCGGCTTGTCTTCCTGCTCGGTCTCCGCTTTGGCAGTCCGTTGTGGTTCAGGCTCTTCATGGGCTTCCGGTACAGGCTCGACCTCGATGTCACTGGCCGGTTTTCTGGTATCGGCTTCATCCTCTTTTTCAGAATAATAAATATGGCTGGAAAAGCTGTTATCGTGCTGCAGCTGGCCCACCAGCAGGAAGCGTTCGAGAAATTGCTGAATATCTTCGATGTTCCAGAATTTTTTCTGGCTTTTTTGCTCTTCAAAACCTTTCTCAAAATCACTCATGCCACGCTCACGCAACATCGCGTGCACCACATCGGCTGCAAAAGCGCTTTCGCCATTCTCAAAAATCGCGTCATAAAATTGCTTGAGATAATCGATATCGAACAGCATCGAAGATACCGGATTTTCTGCATACACTTCCGCTTTGATGACATCCGCCAGCTTGCTTAAGCCATCGCGATCGATGCTTTCAGCGTCATGTACCAGCAGTCTTTCGCTGAGTGCTTTGACAGGTGGCAGTTTTTCACCGATATTGTTTAAAATCTCGATGCTTTCGCGGCATTTTTTCTCATCAGCATTTTGAAAAAGAATGGCTGCAGCCGTGTCGAAAGGCTGAATGGCAAGATCGAAATGCAGGGTCATGCTGAGATTGATGGCTTTGCGGATTTCCGTCGGGGCAAAGTACACCTGCTCCAGCAAAATATCACGCAGGCGCGTCAATTCATCCTTGATTTTATCATCGGAAAAATCGAACCGGTCACTTTGGATGATACGGATCGGTTTTTCGTTTTTGAAGATGCTCTTCGCCTGTTTTTGTAGCGAGCCGAGCAACATGTCCGGCAACTCGAGTGTTTTCAATTCCGCAAACGCGATCCGCTGCTTGCCGTCGATCATTCGTTCTTCAAGTGCGGAAGCCAACCTTTTTCTTTCGTCCTGCAACGTTTCTTTTAGCATCAACTGCCCTCGCAAATAAATCCTGTGTTGTTCGTCTTGCAGTTTTCCTCGCTCCGTCCTGCTTCGGCTTAGCCGCAAGCGATGCATCGTGCACTATGCATCGCCGACCCCATTTGTGCTGATATCCGGCGTCTCGTCTTCGCCGTCTGTTTCACTGGTTGGTTCATCTTCCTCTTCGTCTGTTTTCAGCACGCGCGTCACATCCGCGATGGTGTCGCTTTCGTCCAGACGAATCAAGCGCACACCCTGGGTATTGCGTCCCAAAATGCTGATATTGGCGATATTCTGACGAATAATGATACCCTTTTGGGTAATAATCATCAAATCATCTTCATCGATGACTTCCTTCATGGCGAGCAACTTGCCGGTTTTTTCATTGGTCTTGATGGTCAAGACGCCACCCCCGCCGCGGTGTTGCAAAGTATAATCTTCCGCAGCCGTGCGCTTGCCATAGCCATTTTCGGTCACAACCAGCACCGTGCCGCCGCGCTGCAACACCACCATACCGATCGCCTCGTCGCCTTTGGCCACGCGAATACCGCGCACACCGCTGGCAGTGCGTCCCATCGGCCGGACTTCCGTTTCGGAAAAACGATTGGCTTTGCCGTTGCGCGTCGCCATCATGATTTCCTGGCTGCCGTCGGTGATATCCGCATCGATCAATTCATCGTTATCTCGAATAGATATAGCATTTATGCCCCCTACTCGCGGATTTCCGTACGCAGACAGCACAGTCTTCTTGACCAGGCCGTGCTTGGTGGCAACCACCAGGTAGCGCTGATCGCTGAATTCACGCACATTGACAAACACGGCAATTTTCTCATCGGCGCTGACGTGCAGCAAGTTGGCAATCGAACGCCCGCGGGCATTTTTGCTGGCCACCGGAATCTCGTACACCTTGAGCCAGTAGCAGCGGCCCTTGTTGGTGAAAAACAGTATATAGTTGTGCGTCGATGCCACGAACAGGTGCTCGACGTAATCTTCGTTCTTGGTGGTCGAGCCGGACACACCGCGGCCGCCGCGATTTTGGGTGCGGTACTCGGTCACCGGCACGCGCTTGATGAAGCCCTCATGACTGATCGTAATCACCATGTCTTCCTCGGCGATCATGTCCTCGATGTTGATCTCTTCAGCAGCGTGGGTGATTTCGGTGCGGCGCGGGTCGTCGTATTTTTCTTTCAGTTCCAGCAATTCATCGCGAACGATATCCATGCGCAGTTGTTTGCTCTCCAGAATCGCCTTCAACTGGGCGATGCGCTCGATCAATTCGCGATATTCCGCTTCAATTTTTTCACGTTCGAGACCGGTGAGGCGCTGCAAACGCATGTCGAGAATGGCCTGGGCCTGCAACTCGCTCAGTCCGAAACGCTCCATCAACGCGGTGCGGGCTGCATCCGGACTGGCCGAGGCTTTGATCAACGCGATGATTTCATCGATGTTGTCGAGCGCGATGATGTAGCCTTCGAGAATATGGGCGCGCTTCTCGGCTTTGGCGAGCTCAAACTGGGTCCGACGGACGATCACATCGTGACGGAATTCGATGAATTTTTCCAGCATCTGTTTGAGCGTCAGCACCCGCGGCCGGCCATCGACCAGCGCCAACATGATCGCGCCGAACGTCCACTGCATCTGCGTATGCTTGTACAGGGTGTTCAGCACCACCTGCGCCACGGCGTCGCGCTTGAGCTCGATGACGATGCGCATGCCGTCGCGGTCGGACTCGTCGCGCACGTCCGAAATGCCTTCGAGACGCTTTGTCCGCACCAATTCTGCTATTTTTTCGATCAGATTTTTCTTGTTGACCTGGTAGGGCAGCTCCGAAACAATGATGCGTTCATTGCGACCGCTGGGATGTTCTTCGACATCAGTGCGGGCGCGGATGACCACGCTGCCACGGCCGGTGTGATAGGCTTGTCGGATGCCTTCCTTGCCGTAAATGATTGCAGCGGTTGGAAAGTCCGGACCTTTAACGTGCTCATGCAGCTCTTCGATACTGATGTCCGGGTTGGCGATCAATGCCGCCAACGCGTCCACCACTTCGCCGAGGTTGTGCGGCGGGATGTTCGTGGCCATACCGACTGCGATACCGGAAGCGCCGTTGACCAGCAGCGCCGGCAACACCGACGGCATCACGACCGGTTCTTTCAGCGATTCATCGAAGTTGGGGATGAAATCGACGGTCTCTTTTTCGATGTCGCGCAACACCTCTTCGGCGATGCGCATCAGCCGGGCTTCGGTGTAACGCATGGCCGCAGGCGGGTCGCCGTCGACCGAACCGAAGTTACCCTGGCCATCGACCAGGGGGTAGCGCAGCGAGAAGGGCTGCACCATGCGCACCATGGTGTCGTACACAGCCGAGTCGCCGTGCGGGTGGTACTTACCCAACACTTCACCGACGATTCTGGCCGATTTTTTATAAGAGCTTCCGGGCCGCAAGTTGAGGTCGAGCATGCCGTACAGCACGCGGCGGTGCACTGGTTTCAGGCCGTCGCGTACATCCGGCAAAGCGCGCGAAACAATCACCGACATCGAATAATTGATGTAGGATTCCTTCATCTCGCTTTCGATGAAAACCGGAAGAATTCTGCTTTCTGTCTCTGCCATATTGCTCCGTTGTTGAAACTCGCGATTCGACCTTCATGCTGAGCGAAGTCGAAGCATGATATCAACAGGTCAAATTATTAAAATGAAAACACCGTATGTGCTTGTTTATCATGGTTTGTAGAACAAGCCGCAATGTAAGCATTTTTTTGTTTTGATGAAAGCATTTAAGTCAAATTTTAACATTTTTTTGAGGCTTTTGGGGAAGGAAAATTTGCGGCTGCAAGGCGAAAAGGATCATTTCAATGACACATCAAGAAAAGAAAGAACGCTTTGTCTTCAAAAATTTATTTACGGCGAATTCGTATTTCGAAGTCCTTCACGCCCTCCGATGTTCTTTTGACCTGCTGAATAGTCCCATCTTCATTAAAATAGAGATATTCCGCCGCACTGTGCCGCTGTCTTTTTCTGAGCGTGCAATCTGAATCCGGCACTTCCAACCAGCGATGATAAAATAAAATCCACTGGCCTTTATACTCGACAATGGAGTGATGATTGTTGCTATTGTGCTCTTGCTCCATAAAGACGCCCTGATATTGCCAGGGACCTTTTGGCGATTTTCCGGTGTAGTAGGTCAAGACTTGATTATTCTCCGGCATCGTGAAGTAATAGAGATCGTTTCGCTTAAAAACCCACGGCCCTTCCATTTTCGGCTCATAGCCGCCCATATCCATTTTAATAAAATCGCCCTTGGTGCTGAGCAAATCCTCTGCCAGTTCAACGACATAGTAATCGAAGTTTTTGCCATGGAAATATAAATACGCGCTGCCATCATCATCGAGAAACAGACATGGATCGTTCGCATAAGGCTCCCGCCATAGCGGTGTTCCAATCGCGTCTTTAAAAGGTCCGGTTGGTGCATCACTGACTGCGATGCCAATCCCCATCCACTTCGTGCTATTCTCGGGATTTTTGCGATCCTTGATTCCTGTGCCGGCCGGGAAAACCAAATAGTATTTGCCATTTTTATAGGCTGCATCGGGCGCCCACGCATAATTGTCCGCCCAGGAAAGCTGCTCTACCGACAAGATTGGGCCATGATCGGTCCAATTCACCAGATCGGAAGACGAAAAGACATGCCAGTTTTTCATAAAAAAATCGGGCTGGCATTCTTCATCGTGCGATGTGTACACATACATTTTTCCATCAGGCCAAACATGCCCGGAGGGATCAGCCGTGCGAATATCGTTTCCAAAATCAAGTGGATTTTGTGCAAAGCACGCTGCTGTAGTCAGCAAGAGAGTAATGAAAACGCAAGTGATGTGGTTTCGATTCATTTGTGGGTTTTTTTTGGTTTGTGGTCTGTCTAATGCCTTTGGCTAACCTGCCGCAGGTTTAAAAGCACAAAACTTCAATACTTGCAAATACTTAAGGCAATGCTCAAAACGTCAAAATCACGCCAGAGCCCTGCGGTCAAGTTGATGCAATTATTATGTTTTTACTGACTTTAGCCATAAATTTTTATTTAATAATATTCTTTAATGTACTCGTATGCCCTTGAGAACAGATCTTCATCTTTGTGCAATTGATATTTCAATAATGTCTTTCTCAAGGATTTCTGAACTTCTCTTTCACCAGT
>JACKDE010000006.1 GCA_020633675.1 Deferribacteres bacterium
CAGGGCCTGCGCAAAGTGTGCGATGAGCACGGCATCATGCTGATCTGCGACGAAGTGCAGAGCGGCTTTTGCCGCACCGGCAAGTGGGGCGCGTTTCAGCACGCGGGCATCACGCCTGATCTGTCGACCTGGGCCAAGGCGATGGGCAGCGGCATGCCGATTGGTGCTGTGATTGGCAAGGCGGAAGTGCTCGATGCGGCCAAGCCGGGCACGATTGGCGGCACGTATCTCGGCAATCCGGTTGCCTGCGCTGCTTCGCTTGCGACGATTGAGGTGATGGAAACGCAGCAGCTCAACGAACGCGCGGTGGAAGTGGGACAGCACATCCGGCAAAGGCTGACCGACCTACAATCACGCTGCCCGGCTATTGGTGATGTGCGCGGTCTTGGCGCCATGATCGCGTTCGAGCTGGTGAAAAATGGCGATCCGCGTCAGCCGGACACCGAGCTGTGCTCGAATCTGATCAATGCCTGTTTGCAGCGTGGCTTGCTCATTTTGGCGGCCGGTACCTATAAAAACGTGGTTCGAATTCTGGTGCCGCTGGTGATTTCCAACGACTTGCTCGATCTCGGCCTCGATATCCTTGCAGAAGAGTTGCTTCGATTGGGTAAATAGGGATTTGTCTTTTTGCGGATAAGTTCTTCAGAAAACCGCCGCCAGATGGAATCGTTTTTGTCTATTGCATGACAGAACGACGTTTTTGTACGATTTGTAAGTAGGATGGGCTGTCGCCCTCGTGCTGCTTTGGGTTGGACGCTATTCCCCTAAAATAACTCTAATGATAGCTGTGGAAATGTAAACAAAACGAATCATTAGCTACAATCAGCCATAGATTTATCATCAAAATTCCACCCAATAAATAAAATGAGGCTGCAATTTAGCGGCATGTTTGCTATCTTTTGATCGCACGTGAAAATACACTGAAAAATTTCGAACACGAATCCCTAAAAAAGGAAAACCATGAGCGCAGTGCTCGCGAAATGTTTGCAGGATATTATCCGCAAGGTTGAAAAGATTTCAGCCAAAAAAGTCAGGCTTGTTGAGAAACGTGGCATGAATATGCCGGTGATTGTAAAGGTTGCGCGACCGGAAGTGCCGGCGCATTTGCTCTATTTTGATCCGACACACGGCGATATTTCCTACCATTCCATCGCCCACGAGTGCGTGCACATCTTGCGGCTTTTCGAAGCAGAGCCGGGTAAGCGCATCGTGCCAATCGCGACCTCGGAAATGCGCGACAAAGCTTTGGAGATGATCGAAGCCGAAATCGAAGAGACGGCTATCGAGTTGACCGACGATATGGCCCGGAAAATGCAGGACTTCTGGTACGATAGCATCATCCGGCAACTCTCCAATTACCCGGTCGATATTCGCATCGAGCAGTGGCTTTATAAATACTATCCCGAGCTCAGGCCTGTACAGAGCAAGGCGATCAAAATGCAGGCAGATGCCGCTGCCGGATCGCTCAAAGACGAGGTACAGGATTTGACCCCGCCGATGATTTACGAAGCTGCGAACGTGATGAACTATGCCTACCTGACCACACTCGGCAAATTTTTGGAGACGGCAATTGACCTGCCTTTTCGGGCAAGCCAATTTGCTGAGGAAGGCAAAAAACTGGTCGCGATTACCGATGATTCGGATCGCGACGACCACGAAGGCGATGTTGAAATGATTCAACACTGGGCAGACTTTTTGGGCTTGTCCGACTGGTTTGCCTGGATGGATTTCGAGAGTGTACCAGCCTGATATCCGCTTACCTTTCAAGTCGATTTGACCATCTGATTTTTACCGAAAAATGAAAAAATCAGCTACGAATAGCACGAATGAACACGAATGAGAATTTTGTCGATGTATTCGAGTTGAATCGCGGAAATTTGTGGCTAAAAGCGAGTGAATTAAATGACTGCAGATGCGATTCTTCAAAAATATTTTGGCTATTCTGAATTCCGCGGCCAGCAAGCAGCCATCATCGAGCATGTGCTGCATGGCCAGCACGCGCTGGTGATCATGCCGACGGGCATGGGCAAATCCGTCTGCTACCAGGTGCCGGCGCTGTTGCTCGACGGACTGACCATCGTGATTTCGCCGCTTATCGCGCTGATGAAAGACCAGGTTGATGTGCTGCAAAGCCGTGGCATCGATGCGATTTTTATCAATTCCTCGCTGAACAAAAAAGAGCGTGAGCAACGCTATAAGGCTATTGCTGGAGGCCAGCACAAATTGCTTTACGTGACGCCCGAGCGCTTTCGCAAGGCTGATTTTCTCACGACGCTGAAAAGCCGCGACATTGCTCTACTGGCCGTCGACGAAGCGCATTGTATCAGCGAGTGGGGGCACGATTTCCGGCCCGACTACACGCGCCTGCAGGAATTCCGAAAGCTCCTCGGCGACCCGACGACTATCGCCTTGACCGCTACGGCCACGCCCGAAGTGCAGCGTGATATTGTCGCTCAGCTCGGGCTGGAACCTACCGAAATGAAATTGTTTCACGAAGGCATCGACCGTCCTAATTTGCATCTTGAGGTCGAAGACACCTGGGGCGAAGATGAGAAGGTCGCAGCCATCCAGCGCATGCATCGCGCAGTTCCGGGCAATGGCATTGTGTATTTTTCGCTGATCAGAACGCTGGAGAAATTCAGCGACCGCCTGACACACGCCAAAATCCCGCACCTTTGTTACCACGGCGATTTGGAAACAGCCGCGCGCAAGCGCATCCAAAGCCTATTTATGAACGGCGAAAATCAGCTTGTGCTGGCGACCAATGCCTTCGGGATGGGCATCGACAAAGAGAGTATCCGCTACGTGATGCATGCTGAGATACCGGGCTCGCTGGAGTCCTATTACCAGGAAATCGGCAGGGCGGGGCGCGATGGCAAAGAAGCGTTCTGTCACCTGCTGTACGATGAACAGGATTTGCTCATTCAGATGGATTTCATCAAGTGGAACAATCCGGGCGCGGATTTCTACCAGCGCGTTTACGATATTTTGCTGGATGATTTGGAAAAAGCCAACGCGCTTGGCATCGAGTGGATGAAAGAGCGGCTGTTGTTTAAAAACCGCACCGACTTCCGGCTCGAAACCGCGCTCGGTATGCTCGACCGCTTCGGTGTGGTCAGTGGCTCGATTGAGCAGAAAAACCTGCAAATTGTCGACGGATTGCCTGATTTGCTCTCAGATGAAGATTATCTCGCTGAAAAGCTGCAGCGTGAGCAAAAGAAACTCTATACAATGGTGCAATACGCCAAAACTACCGACAATCGCAAAGCATTTATTCACAACTACTTTGGCCTGCCTTTTCGCGAAGCTGCCTGAGCGCGGCAAAATCCCTATCCATATTCTCGTTATTCACTCCGCAAACCATCCACCGGACTGGCGCGCACAATTTTGAATATGTGTGAGGCAATAGTTGCTGCAGCCGTGAAAAATACAATCACCGTCGCGATGATAAACGGCCCTGAGTTCAATGGAATGCGGTAGCTGTACAAGCTGTCGAGCACCAGGTTGAGCAGCACAAATCCCAGCGGCGCGGCGAGCACTGTCGCGATCAGCAGAATCGTCAGGATTTCACGATTGACCAGGGTGATCACGTGACGAAGATTGGCGCCAAGCACTTTTCTGATGCTGAATTCCTTCCAGCGTTTTTGAATATTCATCGAAATCAATCCGAAAAGCCCCATGCAGGAAATCAGCAACGCAACCGCGGCGATAAAAATAAACAGCTTGCGGATGCCTTCGTTCATCTGCATCGCAAAAGCAAAAATTTGGTCCTGATAATATGCTTCATAGGGCGCATCCGGAAACAGCAATTTCCAGGTATCGGCGAGGTGTTTTTCACTCTGTTTGGCGCTGCCTGCACGGGTTTTCGCGATCAAATAGCTGAATTGCATTTCGTCCGCCAGCCGGAAAGCCACCGGCTCGATGGATTCGCGAAAGTCGCGGTAATGAAAATCCTCAACCACACCGACGATGGTTTGAAAGGTGCTGTCGCTGCTGCGCACGCGCTGGCCAATGACATCCGTTAAATTAGCACGGCGGACAAACTCTTCGTTGACGATCACGGCATCCTGCAGGTCGGATGTGATGCGTTCATCAAAGAACCGGCCTGCCTGCAGACGCAGCTGAATGGTTTTAAAATACCCGGGACCGATTTCAAACTGGTTGATCTGCATTTTCTTATGCGGCATTTCGACAACAGTGAGCGCGCGGCGCTTGCCGACATGATAGCGCGCACCGGCGATACTTTCGATGCCGGGAAAGGATTGAATGGCGTCGTGGAATGTGCGATATTGCGTGGCGCCGTCCAGCTCCACCACCAGTTTTTGCGACTGATCGTAGCCCCAATCGCGATTTTCCTGGAACGAAGCATTGAGTGAAAAAACAATCCCTGAAGCAACCAACACCAGCGCCAGGGTAAATTGCATCGTCAGCAAGCTCCGGGTAAGCGTGGTTCGGCCGCCGAGCTTTTGTTTGCCGCGAAAGATATTAATTGGATTGAAATTAGCAACATATAAAGAAGGGTAAATGCCAGCGACAAGCCCGGTAAACAGTAATAAGGCGATGAAAAACAGCCAGATGCTGCTGGTGTAATCTATCACCAAGTTTTCACCTTGAAAGAGTGAATTCCAGGTCGGCACAAAAATAAATTGTGCCAAAATGGCTCCGAAAACCAGGGCGATCAGGCACAATAGGATATTTTCGCCGAGAAACTGTTGAATTAATTGCCATCTTCGACTTCCGATGACCTTGCGCACGCCGATTTCCTTTAGCCTGTTGCCAGCAGAAGCAATAGCGATGTTCATGTAATTGAAACAGGCTAACAGCAACAAAAACAACGCAACGAAAAACAGGGTGATGCGTTCAACCGGCTCGCTGCCATGCGAGATGTCACCGCTCACTTTGTATGAATTGAGCGCCAGATTTCGCAGATTGTCAAATACAAATGCTTTGATTGGCCAATTGGTATCGGTAGCCGTTTGCAGTTCACGATATTTTTCCATGTTTTGGGCGATTTCCGCTAAATCTTTTGGATTGCGCAATTGTATCAATGTTGCACCGGCAAATTTTTTCCAATCATTCATTTCAGTTGCAGTCCTCACCCCCAGGTCAACTTGCAGGTCGTGACGCAGCAGCACATCGAATCTGAAGCTGGCCCGGAGTGGAAATTTTTTCGCGACGCCACCCACGAAGAATGCTTTGCTTTGTTTGCCTTTTACATGAAGCGTCACCTGTTGGCCGACCGGATTGGACTCGCCGAAATATTTTGCAGCGACCTCTTCGCTGAGAATAACGTTGCTCCTTTGCTGCAAGGCTGAGATATCGCCATATTTGAGCGGAAACGTGAACATATCAAGATATTCAGGCGAAACGAAATAAAGCGTTTCGTTAAAGACTTTGTCTCGAAAGCGCATTGTTGCGGTGCCGTAGTCGATGCGCACTACCCGCTCGATTTGTGGAAAATCGGCTTGCATTGCAGGGCCGAGCGGCAGGGGAGAGTCGCCCCAAAGCTGCACCTTGCCATTTCGTTCAACCTGCGTCTCGATCAGGAAAATCTTCTCGCCATTTTCGTGAAATGCGTCCTGACTGTACTGATCCTCGATAAAGAGAAAAACCACGATGCTGCACCCGATCGCGGCAGAAAGCCCCAGCAGGTTAATCGCAGAGACCATGCGATTTTTATAGAGATTGCGGATAGCCATTTTTACATAGTTTTTAAGCATGACTGTGTTCCAATACATTGTTTGGTTGAAAAATGCCGGCACAGCGAGCAGCACCTGACGCCAATACCAAAAGCAGGCACGCAGTCTACCGTGATGGCGTGCGATTTCGTGATAGACTTCTGCGAGATCACCGGCGAGGGAGTAGCTTTGCCGATCCGGAAAAAGCCGCAGGATCAGCCATTCAGCCAGTTTGGGTGGTGAGGCCATGCGGGGATTTTTATTCATGATTGCATGCTCTGCTATCGCAATTTGGATGCGGTGATTTCGGGCAGATCAGCCCACATGGCTTTTTCGGCTTCCTTGACTTCCGCCAGTGCTCGCAGACCTTCTTCAGTGACCCGATACATGCGCTTGCTGCGGCCGCCACGTTCGGGCGTGGGATCGCTGAGCTCGGAAACGAGCAACTCCTTCTTAACCAATCGCTCCAGCGAAACAAACAAAGCGCCGAATGCCCACGATTTGCCCATCGCTTTCTTCAATTGCTCGTGAATGGTGACAGCATAGGCATTTTGTTGCAGGCGCCAAACCGCGAGTAGCAAAAACTCCTCGGATCGTGTGATAAGGGCCATGACAATCTTTCAAATTATCTTAATAACGCGAGTTCGACTTAAGTAATTTTCGGCTAAGTGGAAAGCCATCTTCATGGTGAGCGGACTCGAACCATGAAGATTTTGAGCTTTTATTACAATGTCTTCTGAGCGCCTTCGACTGCGCTCAAGCTGAAGAATCTGATGTTTTGCTTATATCGAACTCACGTTTAATCAGTCGGAAATGCAGAGGCACGACCGACATTGACAAAAATTTAAATGCCTACATTGTAGGGAAAATAGCTCGGAAAGTTTCATTTTTGCTGAAATATGCAGACATTTTAGGCTGGCATAGTGGGGAATCGCATCGCTCTTTTAAAATAAGAAGCGCGAGCAGGGGACACTCGCGCTTGCTGACTGAATGCTTTGCTCGCGGCGTGGCTCAACCTTGAGCGCCGTCGCCTCCCGAGCCTTTTTTGCTAACATATTGGCTGGTGATTTTCTCTGCAGACCGGCCAACTACATAGCCACCTAAACCGATCTGGAGAAGTGTCCATGCTTCGGGCGCCAGACTATTCGCCAGCCAGCCAAAAGAATCGAGTACGACCAACGCCAAAAAAGTCAACATCGTTATCGGCCGCCAACTTCGCTGCAACCAGGACGCGCCAGTCGCTTCTGCTTTGATGATTGATGCCTGGTTTTCCATGAGCTTGGTTTCGTACTCAAGTACCTTGGACTGGAATGCATTTTCGATCTGCTGCATTTGCTTTTTGAGCTCTAATTTTTCTTCCTCAGTGGTGGTTACGCTGTCGATTAAATCCGTGGCAGGCTTAATAATGTTGCTGATGAAACTAAAAATTCCCATGAGCTTTTCTCCCTTTTAAAAATGTGCTTTTATGAAATTTCAAACAATCAATTTTTTATAGGCATCGTAATGGTTTCGAATCCATTGACCATATTTTTCCATTTGCCCGGAGCCGTTGTATTTGCCGGCAAAAGTAACAAATTCAAGCTTTTTGAGCGCCTGAATCATGCTGTTGTCAAAAAAGTCGAACAAGCCGAGAATATGAAAACGAATCTCCGCATTGAACTTTTCGAACATATCCTGCACCGTGTCATAGCCGATGCGCTGATAGTGAAAACCCATAATTTGTGGTGCGCCCATACTGATGGATTGCAGCGCAGCGGAGTCATCGATGGAACGTGCGAATTCCAGCACCTGCCATTCCGCGGCCTGATTCCCGTGGAAGGTGCGCCACTCATCGCTGAGGCTTTTGCGCCATTTGTGCTCCTTCCAGGCTTCGCCTTTTTTGTATTGAAAATGAGCATGAAATTTTTCGGGATTTTGGCGGCCCCAATAGCTCCAGAATTTGTGGTTTTCGAAACGAATGATCATGCGATTCTGGTTATCTGCTTCAAAACCTTTACCGGAGCTTTCCACGCAGAGCACGGCAACCGCTGCACCCGTATCGATCCCGATGTCGTGGCTCATCACGTCCAGCAAATTTCCGAATTTGTTCCATGTGCGCGCGACATTCTGAGCGTGTGAATTGCCTGCCACCGGCATTTTATGCACAGGCTCAAGCGGCGCCGTATCCGGGCTGTCATGGCTGTCGATGATGTCCGGTGCATGCGGGATTCTGCTGTCATCTTCATCTTCTTCGCGCGCGGAGACTTCGACAGGCGCATCAGGTTCATCGGAAATGGCGAAACTATCGGTGTCAACGAACGCGCTATGCACAAAAGCGGACGAGCCGTTGAATTTAATTTCGTACCATTCGCCAACCCGCGCGACAATATTGACGGTTTCATTTTGCGCCAGCTGCCCGACTATAGAACCTGCTAAGCCGGGCTGTGAACGCACATTCAATAGCCCAACGGAAACGACACCTCGTTTAAGTTCATCTGCAGTATGCATATCAACAAAATCGCGGTGTACAAAAGCAATGCCGCTGTTGAATTCGATTTCGAGCCATTCACCGTGGCGCGCCAGGATATTGACCACCGCACCACCTATGACGCTGCCAACAATTCGGCCGTTCAGGCTAGGCTGGGCGCGCACATTCAGCAGGTTTGCCGTAACCACACCCTTCATGGCTTTGGGCTTGCTGATCAATTCGATGAAATCATCGTTGACGAAGGCAGACAAGCCGGTGTAGCTGATCTCGAACCAACCGCCTTTTTGCCCGAGAACATCGATAATGGTGCCATTGAGCAGCGATCCGACAATTTTGCCATCCCTGTCCGGTCGTGCGCGAACGTTGAGTCTGCTTGCTTGAACGATACCTTGCATGGTATGCTCCTTGTAGGTTGAAATCTTGCTCTTTTGCAGAGTTTTCAGCGTGTGAGCCACCCAAAATTGGGTGCCCAGATTACTCATAAAGTTCGAATTTAGAGAAGCGGCGACATACCGCCATAGGGAATACCGGCCAAATAAGCCATTTCGCGATCAAAGGTGCTGAGGTCGTCGAGGCAAAACTGGTTGAGGTGATCATGGCCGCATGCACGTGCCATCACTTGCATCAACTCGACCGTGGCATTGAAATAATTTTCAAGCCTGCGGGCAGAAAGCTCAATATCCAGGCGCTTTCGCAAGGCCGGCTTTTGGGTGGCGATGCCAACAGGGCAATTGTTGGTATGGCAAGCTCGCATTGCCTGGCAGCCAATCGCCTGAATCGCTGCATTGGAAACGGCCACGGCATCGGCGCCGAGGGCCAGCGCTTTGATAAAGTCCGGCGCGGTGCGCAAACCACCGGTGATCACCAGTGTGATGTCCTGTCGGCCGCGCTTGTTTAAATGCCTGCGGGCGCGCGCAAGTGCCGGGATGGTCGGTACCGAAATGTGATCGCGAAAAATCTTGGGTGCTGCACCGGTGCCGCCGCCACGGCCATCCAGAATGATATAATCGACGCCGACGCGAATGGCGGCATCGATGTCCTGCTCAATATGGTTTGCGGAAAGCTTAAATCCAATCGGAATGCCACCAGTGGTTGCACGCACTTTTTCGGCGAATTCACGGAAATCATCTTCGCAGGAAAAATCGGTGAAGCGCGGCGGGGAAATTGCCGGCTCGCCTGCGGGGATGCCACGCACCTGGCTGATTTTACCTTGATTTTTATGACCGGGCAAATGACCGCCAGTGCCGGTTTTTGCTCCCTGACCGCCCTTAAAATGGAAGGCTTGCACCTTTTTCAACAGCTCCATTTTAAAGCCGAATTTTGCCGATGCCAGTTCGTAAAAATAGTGGCTGTTTTCCTGCTGTTCTTCGGGCAGCATGCCGCCTTCGCCCGAACAGATGCCGGTGCCGACCTTTTCCGCGCCGCGTGCCAACGATACTTTTGCTTCTTCAGAAAGTGCGCCAAAGCTCATATCCGATACAAAAAGCGGGATGCTTAGCTTCAATGGCTTTTTGGCATTCGGACCGATCACAACTTCACTGCCGACTTCAACATTTTCAAGATGCGGGAAGCGGGCAAGCTGCGCGGGCAAAATCTGAATATGATCCCATTTGGGCAAATCCTGGTAGCTGACACCCATCGCATCGACTGGGCCGTGGTGTCCATCTTTGGACAAACCGTATTTTGCCAGACGATGAATTTCAGCCGTTTTAGGCTCTTCCGGCGCCGCCTGCGTAGATTCATAGACACCGAGGTAGCTTTCCCGGTCGATAGCCGGCGGAGAGTCAGCTTCAAACCCGATGATTTCTGCTTCGTCAACCCACACTTTTCCATTTTTGACTTCAGCAGCAAATTTGTGCAAAACCTCACTGTTGTTGTATTCGCTCACGCCAGTGTCATAGCGATAGTCCCAATAATGCACGCCGCAGATCAGGTTGTGCCCATCGATATAGCCATCAGCCAGCAGAGCGCCGCGGTGCAGACAGCGGCCGTAAAACACCGATATACTATCATCATAGCGCACCAGCACCAAATCTGTGCTGCGAACAAGCGCATGAGCGGGCTGTCGGTCTTCGAGTTGATTCCAGTCAAAAATAGCGATCGGTTTTTTCATGAACTCTCCAGAAATAGATGTGCGCGATGTATTTGTCAAATGTCAATTATTTTGCGATCGAAGTAAAGGCTCGCAGTGAATCGGCGTTCTGCAATTTTACCAATATTTCGCGTTCAACTCACCAGTGACTGCTGATGATGGCAAGCAGGTTAGCATAGCGTTTTAGCAGACCTTGCTGACCTTCATTAAGCATTTTATCATAAAAAGTTGACCGTTTATTTCCCGGATCTTGTTATAGGACTCCAGCCTTTGATATAGTTCGGTAAGCGCCAGCATTTCCGTCATTGGGATTTTGCTGAGAGATTCAGTGCGCTTGGCAGTTTCCCACGCGCTGGTGAGCACGCTGTTGCGCGCTGTGAAGCCGGAGTGAAACACGCGAATGCCTGGTTGGCGATCGGTACCAATGTAGCTTTTCAGCGTGTCTATAAGGTACGCATGATAGGCGTGTGCACTGGTCAAAATTTCTTTGTTTTGCGCGAACTCTTCATGGATGAGCCGCATGGCTTGCTGTGAACGACTGACATCACGTCTGTGCTCGCGATACTCATTCACGCTATAAGCGAGCACGACGCCAAGCACAATTAACAGAGATTCCAGCAGGACGTATTGCAGCTTCTCTTTGGAAAAAGGCAACCTGGCCTTGTTTGAGGATTTTGGCATACCGCAAAAAAACAAGTGGATTGATGTGGTGGCGAATTGTGCATCACCGATTGTTTGATTCGGAAGCATAGCATAGGTATCGCGCCAATGAAAGGCAAGATGAAACGCGCGAATCGGTTTCGGGACATGAAAAGCCAGGAGAACCGTGTAGAAAATGGCAGGATTAGCCTGAAAGCGCAGCCTGCAAATCGTGCCAAAGATTGCGATAAGCATTGGCAGCCGCTGATTGTGGTGCGGTGACTACAATGGGCTCGCGAGTTGTTCCCATTTTTTCGATGCTTGCAAGATAGGGAATCGCAGTTGGCAGCAGCCGGGCATCCAGACTTGCTGAGAGCTCACGCATACATTCCAGATGCAGTTTTTTGCGTTTTTCGACCATCGAAAAGAAGGCGAGAAGCTTCTTGGCTGGATATTTTTTGCGCTTTAAAAAGCTCAGCAATTGTTCCAGCGCGCGCTGCGAAAGTGTGGTCGGGATCACCGGTACGATGACTCTGTCGGCAGCATCAAAAACGTTTTCAGCGACGACGGTCAAATTGGGTGGACAATCGAGAAAAATAAAATCATATTCTTTTCTCAGCGGCGAAAGCAACTTGCGCAAACGCTGCTTTGAGCGCTTGAACCGCGTCAGTTTAATGTCGAGATGGCGGAAAGAAAGGTCGGCTGGCATGATGTCGAGATGATCAAAATCGGTGCCTTTGATGTTTTTCGACATATTTTTGCGCTTTTTTAAAAAGCCCTTCGCTCCTGAAACAAATTTCGGGCGCACGCGAAAATAATAACTCGAAGCGCCTTGCGGATCGAGATCACAAATCAATGTTTTCGCTCCGCTTGTCGATGCCAGATAGGCGAGATTGACGGCGGCGGTCGTTTTGCCAACGCCACCCTTCAGATGATAACAGGCCAGTACTTTCAAGCGTCTACTCTTCCTTTTGATTTGATAAAAGTTCTGCGAATAGTGCTTTGTTTTTCGATGACGCAAAATCCTTGAAAATGTGATCAAATTGCTTGCGGACCTGCCATTTTTCCCGGTCGATGGCCCCGATCAGGCAGCCGATTGCAGCGATAGTTTTGCGCGCGCCGCGCTGGCGCAACGAAATGGAATCGATAAATTGCTGCAACTCCATTTCCTGCACGCATAAATCCTGAAATTGACCGAGGTTGTCTTGCAGTTTTTTGAGCTGCTTGAGCAAAATGCCAAGTTGCTGTGCCGGAAAAAGGCTGGCAAAGAATTCCAGCAAATAGCGCAGTTTTTTGCCATCGATACGCAATGCATGCAGCTGTGCATCTTCAGAATTCGCATCGATGCGCCGGCCTTTTTTGAGCAAAGACTGATAGCGTCTGTTGATCCGCTCGCGCGCAACCGTAGCAATCGGGCGTTCTGCGTTTGCAGCAGCAGCCGGATTCGCTGGCGGCTGATTCAGAAAAGCTTGCCAATCGATTAGCGTATTGCAATAGGTGTCCGACTGCACAAACTTGCGGACATCCTGTAAGGCGCTTTGCCGCATCTTTTGCAGTTGCACAAACAACGGGCTTATGTCGTCGCTCATGTGCTCTGGCAAGCGGGCTCTGAAGCGATCCGCATCCAGCAAGTACACATCAAGATCGCGTAGCTGGTTGCTGGCTTTGCCAATGGTCGCGAACTCCTTTTTGAATTTTTCGGTGACGGTCTCGGCAAATACATCTTTGATTTGGCTTAAACCTGAGCGTGTGCGCCGAATCGCAACGCGAAAATCGTGCAAAAATTCGGTGTCAGTATCCTGCAAGACGCCTTGCTCATTCTTGCGAATGATGTCAAGCAAAAAGCGAAAAATCTGTTTTGCCGCCTCATCGGAACGCTGGTCTGGCTGCAACAACACATTTAGCTTTGATGAATATCGCTGTGTGTCGAAGCCGGTCTCTTGCAATGCTGCAGCAAAAGAAGATGATGTTGCTTGCTGCAGACCAGTTTTTTCGAGTAAATCCGCGACACGGGCTGCTTCCGTTTCATAACCGCGCACAGGACGCAACGATACGGTGAGGGGCAGTGGTAACAGACTTTTTCCGGCTTGCTTAATGCTGATGTTCTCAAAATCGAGATACACCACCGTTTTAGCATCCTCATTCAAAATGCGATTTGGCGTGGTTCGTTTGCGTAGCGCGAAAAGCGGCAGAAGCGCGCGCATTTCAACAATAGGGGCAAGCCGTTTTTTAAGCGGCGAATCCGGCAGGTCCCAGACAAACTTTGGCAATTTTTTGCAAGGCACCGTTTCCAGTACCAAATCATCGACATACGAACCGAGGCTGACATCTGTGCCATCTGTTTGCAAAACAAGAGACTTGTTGAATAAGCGCCAATCAAAGGTATCGTAGAAATGCTGGATTTTTCGAACCAGCGGCTCTTTCTGTACACTGAATTGAGTCTTGATAACATCAAGAATATGTTGAAGTAATGTCGCTTCTGGAACCGAAAAGCGTTTCTGTATTTGCACGATAATTGTCTCGGCTAATTGCAAATTTCGAATTGAGTGGGAGTTGACTGCATTGTTTTGTCAACCATATTTTATCAGTTTGATTTGCGAATTGCAAGTTAAGGATGAAAAGTTGTCATTTTGAAGTTACGGATACGCACCGGAATTGCGTGCCGAATTGTTTGTTTACCTTGACATTTGTGCGTATACTTGTTGCAATTGAAGAAAAATTTACACGATTTCGTCATTTCGGTTGGTGATTTGCGCAATAATCACCCTGTCGGGTAGTTGGTTGGCAATATGGCATATTAATTGAACGTAATATTGCGCAAAAATTCAGGTTACCTGCACAGAAGGAAAACTTTTTATGTTTGGTAAGTCAAAAAATAAAGCCAGTGTGCAAATCGAACGCGAGTCTGCGCGCAAACTCATTCATGATTTGCGTGCAAGCCATCACGCAGCCAAGCTCAATGCGGATGCAGCCAACATAATGGCAGCAAAGCTGCAAGGCACGGATGCTGTACGGCTGCAAAAATTGCTCACAAATCTCAATAATGATTTGGACAAGTTCAAGGCGCAGCTGGAAGGCTTCAGTCAGATTGTCAAAAATGCCTGATACGCGTTGATGAAAGCATGATCGGAGACTCAGAGTGAAGGCGATTCTGGTGAACAAGCCGGGTGGGATTGAAGAACTTCAGATCGGTGAATTGGCAACTCCCGAGCCAAGAGAGCAGGAGGTATTGGTTCGTGTGCGTGCTGCCGCACTCAATCGCGCCGATATTTTGCAGCGTAAAGGCTATTACCCGCCACCACCGGGAGCAAGCAACATTCTGGGATTGGAGTTTGCCGGCAAAATCGTGGCGCTCGGCGCGAACTGCCATAGATTGTCAATTGGCGACCGCGTTTGTGGGCTGCTGGCAGGAGGTGGCTATGCGCAATATGCCGCCATTCACGAGCAGATGGCGATGCCGATTCCTGAAAACGCAAATGATGCCGAGGCGGCAGCAATACCCGAGGCATTCTTAACCGCGTTCCACGCGCTTTTCCTGCTCGGAAATCTGCAAACCGGCCAGCGGGTACTCATTCACGCTGGTGCGAGCGGCGTCGGCACAGCCAGTATCCAGCTTGCTCGCGAAATAGGCGCAGAGATATTTGTGACTGCCAGCCGCGAAAAAAAACTGCTGGCTTGTAAAAGACTCGGTGCAAAACATCTCATTAATTATCAAACGGATGATTTTGCTGCGGTTGTTCAACGTGTCACGAATGGCCGTGGCGTAGACCTTGTGATCGATTTCATTGGAGCGACATATTTTTCCAAAAATTTACAATGCCTTGGCCTGGATGGACGTTTGGTGTTGCTCTCTCTGCTCAGCGGCCAGTTGGCAAATGAAATCGATTTGAGGCTAATCTTGTCAAAACGATTACAAATTGTGGGTTCAACCTTGCGCAACCGCAGCATCGATGAAAAAATCAGGCTCACGCAAGCTTTTTGGCAGTTTGCCGGCTCGAAGTGGCAGGCGGGCATCCTGCGTCCGGTCATCGATCGTGTTTATGACTGGCGCGCGGTACAGGATGCCCACGCTTTGATGGAAGCCAACGAAAATATTGGCAAAATCGTACTGAATGTAACCGATTGATCGCCAGATTGCGGCTAAAAACCAAAAATCACACCGAGCTGAAAAGTAAGCATATCTGTACGTGAGGTGATCAGATCATAAATGACAGCACCGTTTTCCCGTCGAATTGAACCTTCCTTCAAATACTCCGATTCGGAGCCGAACAGGTAACGAATACGAAAATTAACCAGAACTTCCTGCAAGCCATCCTTGCCGGTCTCTTTCTTTTTTGCGCGATGGACTTGCACCATTAATCCACCACCCGTTCCATAGCTGAAGGCCACATCATCCTGATTGGTGGTGCTGGCGATGGTCTCATCATCGGTGCGATTTTCGTCCTTGATGGCCGTTTGGGTAAAAAGATAGTGCATCCCGAGCACACCATCAATATAGGGACGGATTTTGCCATAAGGGGCCTGCATCCGCAGCAGAAAGTGACCAAGGAAAATATTGTTGGTGGTCTCGACGCGAACGAATACATCTGGAATCGTTGTGCTGAATGGCTCTGTGCGCGTTTCGCTGCCATATATCATGTAACCCAAATCAAGGCCAGCCATGAACGGCGATTGACCAAAACGATAGCCGATATGCCCGCCAATGCCAAATCCGGCATTTTCGACATTGTCCTTGAAATCTCCTTTTGGCGCACCAACCAGGAAGTTGACGCCAGCGGATATATTTTGCGCAGCCGCCTGGCTGGCACTGCCAGCATGCAAACCCAGAACCAGGCAAGCAGTCAGCAGAGCTGATGACTTGTTTCTCCATCTAAAGCACATCTTCAATTCTCCTCATGCTAAAGGCTCCCAATTTTGCCCCCTGAGCGATATTTTAAAAATTAGTGAAATAGTTTGGCAAGATCCAATCATTTTAGAAAAAAAGATAGTATCAATTTATTTGGAATTCTGCTATTCTTTTTTATTATGAAAAGAAGTTTTTGCGGTTGAGGAAAAGATGTTTGAACCATTGCTGATAAACGAACACCACCGATTCCACACATGTGCGCAAATACGCATAGAGTTGCTCAAAGTTTGCAAAAAATACCCTGAACTGGCTCAACATGTCTATTTGGGGAAAAGCAGGCAAAAGCGGGTACTCGATGCTTTTACCCTCGGACGCGGTCCAATCGATATAAGCTTAATTGCCGGAGCACATGCTGATGAACCTGTTGGGCCGGAAACGCTACGCCTGTTGATTCGGAAATGCGCAGAATTGCGCGATGCATCGCCAGAGTTGTTTGAAAGATTCCGCTTTGTGGTTATTCCACATATCAATCCTGACAGCGAGATGGCCAATCAGCGCTGGATCAAAGAGTGGCCCAATCTTGAAGCGTATTTGCTGCACGCGGCTCGCGAGCTGCCCGGCGACGATATTGAATTCGGTTTTCCGGATATGCGTCCTGAAAATCGGTGTGTCGCTTCCTTTCTCAAACGCCAGCCGAAGCTTGCCATGCACATGAGTTTGCACGGCATGGGATTCTCCGAAGGCGCAATGTTGCTCATTGATCAGCGCTGGATCGACCGAACAAAGGTTATGAGAGAACGCTTCTCTCAAGAAGCAGCTGCTTTGGGATTGGGTTTGCATGATCACGATCGGGCTGGGGAGAAGGGCTTTCGCTACATCGGTCCGGGTTTTACCACGACCCCGGAAGGCAATGCAATGCGGGGGTTTTTTCTGCAGCAGGGTCACCCCGAGATCGCAAATCTGTTTCACGATAGCTCGATGGACTACGTACGTACGCTCAGCAAAGAGCCGTTGTGCTTGGTGACAGAGTTGCCGCTGTTTATTGTCCAGGGAGAAAATGCAGGTAAAAAGATGGGAGTACCAATGTCTTATCTGGCTTTTCGCGAGCAAAAAGCAGCACTTATTAGCCAATTGATGCGTGGTGAATCAATTGCTGAAGTGAAGACAAAATTTGGCCTTTCGCCTATGCCGCTTAAAAAGGCTATCGCGTTACAGCTCACGGCGATTCAGCTTGGGCTCGAGACCGTCGAGCATTATCTTTAACAGCAAACAGCAAACAGCAAACAGCAAACAGCAAACAGCAAACAGCAAACAGCAAACAGCAAACAGCAAACAGCAAACAGCAAACAGCAAACAGCAAACAGCAAACAGCAAACAGCAAACAGCAAACAGCAAACAGCAAAGTTGATATGAATTGGATTCAAAAAAAAGTGGTTCTCCGGCCAAAGCCACGCGGCTTTCATTTGGTCACCGGCGAACTGTTGGAGCATCTTCCCGAACTGCATTCATTGCGCGTTGGCCTGGCTCATTTTTTTATCCAACATACTTCTGCATCGTTGAGTCTGAATGAAAATGCCGATCCGAGTGTGCGCACAGACATGGAAGCCCATTTTAATAAAATAGTTCCGGAAAACGCTCCCTATTTTGAACACATTTACGAAGGCGCGGATGATATGCCTGCACACATCAAAGCCGTCATGATCGGCCCAAGCCTAAGTTTGCCAATAACCGATGGGAGACTGAATCTTGGTACCTGGCAGGGTATTTACTTGTGCGAACACCGCAACAGAGGTGGCGCGCGCAAGGTGGTTGTCACGATATGGGGATCCACTGACTGACATTGCGCAAGTCGCTTCGCACGGCTTTCCCCGCCGGAAAACTTTTTGAGATGCATGAGTTGAACGGAAAACAGTCCGGGATGTCTTTTCTCGTTGGTTGTAAAGTCGCCAAAGCCACAAAATCATTCCAATACGATTTGCTGTTCGAAACAATTTTATTGGTATTATTCGGATATAGATTCTTAACAAGGAAGACCCTATGCAGATGAAATTCAGAATGTTCCTATCTATCAATATGCTCTTTTTCATTGTAGCGCTAGTACATGCGGAAGATTGGACACACTGGCGGGGCCCACACCAAAATGGCGTTTCAGATGCGTCCCATATGATTTCGAGCTGGTCAGTCGATGGCGAAAATTTAATATGGCGCGCCGAGTTTTGTGGACGGTCGACCCCCATTGTTATGAACGGCAAAGTCTATGTGACCGGCCGGTCTGGAGATGGCATCGACAAGCAGGAGCATATTGCCTGCTTCGATGCTGAAACCGGGCAACTGCTGTGGGAGCATTTTAACAGCGTTTCCAATACGGCTGTGCCACATAAGCGGGTTTCCTGGGCCAGTCCGGCCGGCGATCCGGAAACGGGCAATGTCTACGTGATTGGAGCGAATGGTCTTTTCCAATGTTTCAGCGAAAGCGGCAAAGTGCTGTGGTATCGCAATATGACAGATGAATTTAATGTAACCACCGGTTTTGGCGGCAGAACCGTAACGCCTGTCGTCGATGAGGATTTGGTGATCATCGCTTTTGTCAGCTCGGGATGGGGCAAGCATGGCTTGCCAGCCTTGCGCTATTTTGCTTTTGAAAAACGCACAGGCGAAATTCGTTGGATTGCTGCACCGGGTGGCCGATTTACGAATCCCAATATTTATTCTACCCCGGTTGTTGCTGTGATTAATGGTGAGCGCATGTTGATTGGCGGGAATGCCGATGGCAATGTTTATGCGATGAAGGTGCGCACTGGCGAGAAAATCTGGCAGTTTGATTTTGGCAAGCGCGGCTTACATGCCTCTGTAGTTGTCGATGGCAATATTGTATACGCAGCTCACGGTGAGGAAAATCGTGACACCCCAATCATGGGGCGGGTCGTGGCAATCGATGCGACGGGAACTGGTAATGTGACCAAAACCCACGAGTTGTGGCGGATCGACGGTGCAGAAGTCGGTTATACCTCCTTGCTGGTGAAAGATGGACGATTGTATTTCGTCGACAATTCAGCCAATCTGTATGCAGTGGACGGCAAAACAGGCAAGCAGTTTTGGCAGCACAGTCTGGGCACGGTCGGAAAAGCTTCGCCTGTGTGGGCCGATGGCAAAATTTATTATCCCGAAGTTAACGGCAGATTTCATATACTCCAGCCGGGAGATACCAGTTGTGTGGAGCTGGATAATGAGAAAATAACCATGGCAGATGGCCGCTATGCCGAGCTATATGGTTCGCCGGCAGTTGCTTACGAAAGGCTCTATTTTGCTTCGGAAAATGGTGTCTTTTGCCTTGGCAACAAAAAGGCCAAATATCAGGCAGAGCGCGGCAAAATGGATTCAGCAACCGACTGGAAAGCAGCCAAAGGCGCAGCGCCAGCCTATCTTCAGCTTGTTCCCGCTGATGTTACTATTCAGGCAGGGGATGCAGTATCATTTCGTGCGCGCATTCTTGATGACAAGCGGCGCTTTATTTCTGAGGTTACAGCCGAGTGGCAGCTTGGTGACCTCAGAGCCAGCATGAGCGATGGTCAGGTTTTACGAACAACGCCGGAAACAACGCCAATTGTTAAAGTGTTGGAAGCAAGCTATCAAGGCTTGAAAGGGACGGTTCGCCTTCGTATTTTATCTCCATTGCCAACGACAGAAGATTTTGAAACCTACGCACCAGGAGAAAATCCACCATTCTGGCTTGGCGGTGGCAGCGCGAATTCACCAGCAACTAAATTTATTGTGACTGATCTTGACGGCAATAAGGTGCTGAACAAGCCGGTTTCGCAACGCGGGGTTCAGCGTGGTGAAGTTTATATCGGTATGCCGAACCTGAAGAATTACACCATTCAGGCTGATGTGTTGAGCGAGCAAATCAAACGCAAGCTCTCCAACCCGGGACTGATCAACAGTGGCTACACCTTTGAAGTAATCGCGCCGAGCAGAAAGCTGGAGATTTTTTCGTGGATTTCAGAGCGGCGCATGGCCAAGGAAGTACCGTTTCAATTGGAAGGCGATACCTGGTATACAATGAAGCTGCAAGTCGATAATACTGGTGCAAATGCCATTGTTCGGGGCAAGATCTGGAAAAAGGACGCGCCGGAGCCGGAATCCTGGACAATTACAGCCGAAGATCCACACCCTGTACGCGAAGGCAGCCCCGGTATTTACGGTTTTACGAAAACAAATTTGTACTATGATAATATAAAAATCACCAAAAATGGCAGTTGAGTAGTTGTCGTTTTTAGGTGAAATTGATGAATTAAAAGGGAAAAAACCATGAAGTCAAAGATTGCAATGTGTTTTTTAAGTCTTGCAACAATCATCTTTTTGATTGCAATGTCTGGTTCAGACAGCGCCAAACTCGCGATGTTTGGAAATGACGTCACCCGGAATATGGTGCTGCATGAAAAGAATATCCCGGCAAAATGGGATATTGATTCCGGTGAAAATATCAAATGGGTGGCGAATCTCGGCTCGCAAACCTATGCCGGCCCGGTGATTTCTGATGGCAAAATCTATGTCGGCACCAACAATGAGGCACGTTACGACACAGATTTGAATGGTGACTACGGCAACGTTTTGGTGTTCGATGCCGCAACTGGCAAGCTGGCTTGGCAGGCTGTCCACCCCAAATTGCCTGCCGGCCCTGTCAACGACTGGCCTTTGCAGGGCATCTGCTCGACACCCACGATACAGGGAGATCGTTTGTACTACACGACCAATCGTTGTACGGTTGTCAGTCTCGATGCCAACGGATTTCAGGATGGCGAAAATGATGGTCCCATAACCGATGAAGAATTTACCGGCGATTTGGCGGCTGATTTTATCTGGGAATTTGATTTGATGGATGAACTGGATGTGCACCCGCATAATATGACAGCCTCATCACCACTGATCATCGATGACCATCTCTACATAATCACCGGCAATGGCGTCGATGAAGGGCACGTCAATTTGCCTTCGCCTTTTGCACCAAGCTTCATTTGCTTGAACAAAAACACTGGCGAACTCGTTTGGGAAAACAATGCTCCGGGCGAAAATGTGTTGCATGGCCAATGGGGCAATCCGTCCTATGGCGTGATCAATGGCAAAGCACAAGTCTTCTTTCCAGGCGGCGATGGCTGGCTATATTCGCTTGAGCCCAAAACCGGCGAGATTATTTGGAAATTTAACTGTAATCCTCCGGGCACGGTTTGGGAGCTGGGCGGAAGCGGCACGAAAAACAATCTCATCGCCTGCCCGGTGGTCTATGATGACAAAATCTTTATTGCTGTCGGGCAAGATCCGGAGCATGGCGAGGGGCCGGGCCATCTTTACGCGATCAATGCCAGCATGACTGGCGATGTGACCGAGAAAGCGCTTGTGTGGCACCTCGGTGACCAGGATTTTAATCGTACCATTTCGACCGTCGCCATTCATGACGGCTTGCTGTACGCGGCTGATTTGAGTGGTTTCGTCTACTGCATCGATGTGGAAACTGGCAAAAAATACTGGACGTACGATGCGTTCGCTGCAATCTGGGGCTCGCCGATTATCATCGACGACAAAATTTTTATTGGCGATGAAGACGGTGATGTGGCCGTGCTCAAAACCGGCAAAGAAATGGAATTGCTGTTCGAGACCAACATGGGCAGCGCCGTTTACACAACACCCTCCGCCAAAGATGGTGTGCTTTACATTGCCAGCCGGACAAAACTTTTCGCTATCTCCGCCAATTAATGTGCATTTGAAGCCGCTCCATCAAGCCTGTGAGCTATCTCAGGGTGGAGCGGCTTTTTTTGTCTTCCCTGTATCTTACTACCTCAATTTGCTGCTTGTATTTCGCATTTTATTCTTAATGGTAACATTTTGATTTTATGATGGATTATGAAAGAAAATAATTGCCAGAAGGTGGCTATTGTGCTCAATGGCAATGTTTGAAGGTGATATAGACTGCCTGCTAATGGAAAGAAAAATGGGCGGCGCAGGAGCGAATCCGCCCGTGTCACAATCATTGTGTGAGTACGTTGAAGGATTGCTTGGTTTGCGATTTTGGCTTCTGCAGAGCTTTGATGATATCTGGCGAAATGCGATCTTTGTTTTTTCGCAAGTATCCAATAAGCGTTTCCGGTGAACGTTGCTGAATTTGCCGGAACAACCATGCCAGGGCCATGCGCACAGCCTGGTTTTCATCTTCAATCGCAGGCTCGATAAATGCGAAAACCTCGTGTGGTTCAATCAGCAATTCCTGCTGCAGCGTCTCGGGATCGATATAGAGTAAGCTGACGATGGTCGAGCGCCGACGCCAAGGATCGCTGCTGGTCAGCCAGGGCGTCATACGTGTGATCAGGCTATCCGCTTTGCGAATGGCGATTGCGCGCAAGTGACCGAGCCAATCGGACAGCACCCAATTGTCGACGCCATTGCTCCAGTGGTCAAGCATACCCCACAAATGTGCATCGATTAATTCCGATTTGGCAAACATCAGTTCGAGTGCGAATAGGCGGGCTTCAAAATAGGAGTTTTCCCACAAGTCCTGCAAAAAATTGAGCCAGATAAATTCTTCCTCAATGTCAGGCAAATGTGGCTCCAGGTCGCGCAGAATATCGATAAAATCTTGTCGAGACAGGCCGATAAGATTGAGATTGGTTCGCACGAGTGCCTGCAAGTCCTTCGCATGCGCTTCATCCTTGCGCATCAGGAATGCTCGTTCAACTTCTTCAACGGTAAATTGGCGCATGTCCTCTTTCTCCAAGTGTCACAACGTGCTGTTGGTTGAGATGCAACTCTGCAGAATGCAAAAAATATTTTACAAATTCTATCAATAAGAGTCCATATAAAATCTGTAAATTTTAACCTTATACCTGCTTGCTGTGCAAAATGAGCACAATTATTTCAAAAAATACGGTATGGATTTGCAAAGACATGTGATCTTTTGAGGTGAAACCTGTTGTGGAATTATTTTGGCAGGATTTTGGCTTTGTAATATCTTCAATCCAGCACTCTGCAACGTCCTGTCTGTGCTGGTACTGACAGGATGTTTTCTTGTCAACTTTACACCCTAAATGACTTCAGGAGGATGCTTCTATGGGACGGCTCTGTAAAGCCATGTTTTTTTTGACTGTACTTGCCATCTCGGCTTGTTCGAACAATCCGTCATCTCCGAATGGTGACAACGCAACACCGCCCACCTTGCCGGATCTATCGAATCTGAGTATTGCCTTGCCACAAAATGCGCCTGCGGATATCCAATTGATGATATTTGCTGCCAATAGCCTGACCGGCACGGGAATGGCGTATTTGAATTTTGTGACTGCAACGCAGCCAACTCTGGTCGATGGCAAGTGGGTTTGGCAATACAGCAAAGATGGTTTGACCATTACCTTGACCGCTACCGAGCAATCCGATAGTCTGGACTGGCAATTGAACTTGGACGGGACTGAACCCTCCAGCGGCACGCAGTTCAACAATTGGACCGCCATGACCGGTACCTCGACAGCAGACGGCCTTAATGGGTACTTGACCATTTATGAGGTCAATTCAGCGAATGCTGCCGGCAATGCGACCTGGACTGCAGATGCGCAAGGCAATGCAAACATTGACTTGACTGCCGGGGATTTACAAGTGCAGGGGACAGGCAATGCTGACGCCTCAGGCAGTTTGGTTGTTTTCCAGGCAGGTGTGAAAATTTTCGAATCAAGCTGGACATCGGCTGGTGGCTCGTGGACATCTTACGATCCGACGACTGGCGCGCCTGTCGATTCGGATACATGGGTAAATTAGCAGGTATTTTGAGTCTGCGCAACGATTCTGCGCAGACTCAATTTGTTTCAGGGCTTTTTGCCGAATCCGTAACAACCGAGTCTTGTTTCCCCCAGTGTGTGATAAAATCGAGCACAAATTCGATTTCTTCGCCGCTCAAATCTTCTCCGAAAGCTGGCATATCTTCTTCGTAGTCATCGCTTTTCTTGCCCATGACAATCAACTCACTTACTTTATCGCGTCCCAATTCCTTGATCGCATCGCGAATATCCGGGCCCTGCAGCGAGCCTTCACCTTCGTCGTTGTGGCATCTCTTGCAGCTTACGAAAGTATCTTTGTAGCCAAGATAAATCAATTGCCCAGGATCGTTCATGCCCGTGGGCGGGCTGGGTTTGCAACTCGCTAAAAGCACGATTCCCAGGCCAAACAAAATCAGCATGGCCCGTATGACCGAACTGGAAAATCGATGAGATGGTACGCCTTTTATCCTGCTACAGATGAGCTGCAACCCTAAATGACCATTTAGCCAGACAGAAACCTGGCTTTTTTCCTGGAATTTTTGTGCTTTGGTGGTCAAAGATTTCTTGTTTAAAAAGAACAAAGCCTCGCCTTTCAGATACTAATTCCAAAATTCCCAATAAATGCCATAGCGGAAGGCTCGGCCACGCATTTGTTGCCATTGCCGCCACTCCAGCGCTTCATTCAAAAAATTATCAAGGCGGAAAAAAAGCACAGCATCTTTGTAAATCAGTTTGATTTGGCCATCAGCAAAAAATCCCCCGGCAGCCATGTCGATAGATGGCAGTGCGCCGGTTGCGAAAATCGGTTGCTGGTGTGCGCCCCAATACTGGCCACTTAACTGCATTTCTACGTGCAAATCGTTCTGAAACAATGCACGACCGTACAGCATGCCCAGCCGGTGAACAACCCGGGGCAGGTACCAAAAATCGTAGATTGCTGATGGTTTCTCCAATGTGCCGTTACTGCTGAAGTCGACTTGCATACCGGCGAATGGCAGCCAGCGGGCAGAAACGGAATACCCCCAATAGAGCTCAGAAGTTGGAGCATTTTGAAATTGCAGCACGGTATCGCTGATGGCGAGCACATACTGATTTTGCAACGACAAATGGTTTAACGCTGCCGAAAATTGAATGTTGTCGTGAGCGTGCTGCATGCCGATTTCGATTTTATCCAGCGAAGCCGATTCAAGAGCGGTGTTGCCTGTTAATATGCCGGGCAGTTCATTAGCATACTCGGCAGGGCCTGGCATCGAATACGTTCGCGCCGCAGCAGCATAGATTTGCATTCCGTTTGCAGGTGCAAAAGCAATTTGTGCCGAACCGGAAAGCAGGCTGCCAAACTTGGTATGATGCTGCACTTTAACATGCGCGTCGCCTACCAGATGATCGTGAAACTTGAGCTGTGCGTTAGCCTGCGACATGGCAAGATTGACCGCATCTTCTGTGATGGTTGGGCTGGTGAAGTTGTGGCGTTCCAATTTGGCAAGAGCGGAGAGCGACCAACGCCGCCTGAAAAACGACCATTTTGCTGTGCCACCCAGAATGTTGTTTTTATGCTCTATCAAGCCATTTTTGAAGTCATCGCGTGTCTCTTCGTGATTGGCCCAGTGGTAGATTTCGAAGCGGTAAAGATCGCGTTCGCTGACTTGTTTGGTTAGCGTGTCGCTGAAAGCGGCGCTTTTAGCGACAGCCAGCGCGTGCAAAATGCGCTTTTCTTTGAAGTGTGCATCGCTGTCGAGTACATCTGGCAGCTCTTCAAAAAAATAGGGTGTGGCAACCACTGCTTCATTGACCGTGGAAAGAAAACGGTAGCGCAGGCGCAGGTCGGCAGAGAGCAGGTAGTCGGTACGCAGATACATACGGGTGGCATCGTAGGGGCCACCGCGGGCGTCGTTGCCGACAATGGTCTGCTGACCATTGGAATTGGCGAGATTCAGCGAAAAATAGGGCTGGATTTTTTTCGACAGAGAGCGCTTGAAGCGCACACGCATCACATCGACGTCAAACGGGCCTTTGACGTATTCGATGTGTGTCCAGGGCCTTGAATCGTGCGGCGCTACAGATTGCAAGCGGATAGCATTGCTGCCGGGATTGAGCGTGATGGCGTCCGCGAGTACTTCAGGGACGGCGGACAAGTTGGTTTGTCCATAGAAACCTACCGGCCAGTCTATGCCATCAAATTGCAAGCTGGTAAAGCGCGCGGGCGCTGCCATGTAGCTGACCTGCGCAAATTGACCAAGGTCGCCGCTGCGCGAGATTCGCATGCCCGCCAAGGCGGCGAACAGTTCTGGCACGTCTTCGTATAGCAGATCGATCCGGTCGGATGGCTGAAAGCCCATAAAGGTTGGCTCGGCAGGCAACAGCGAGGAAGCCAGCACGGTGCGCTGTATCGGCTTTTTGCGGAGCGTGTCTTTAGGTGCAGCTTTTTGCAGACTATCCATTTTTGCAAGTTGCAGGATGCTATCCGGTTTGGCGATTCCTGGACGTGCAGGTTCCTGGATTGCAAGCATTTTTGCAGACGATGACGCAGAGATGGTCAGTAAGAAAGCGCAAGTGCTGATCAATTGCAAACACGGATATGTGATTTTCTGCAATGCTGCTCCGGATTAAAGTTCGTCAGCCGTTGTGGAACTCACCGCTGCAGGCACATTTTCTACAACGGCGAGAATTTTGCCATCGAGTTTGCGGATAAAATGGGGTAGAAGCGCGGCAAAAATAAGGGTGTTCGCAACAATATGCGTCACGAAAAAACCGATGCCAAATGCCACCCGAGCAATAAAAATTTTGAAGATATGGTCGCTGCTCTGCATCGTCAGGCTCAGAAAAAGGACGTCACCGACTGTGGTTAAAAAATCAAACAGCAGCGTGAGGCCAGCACCAGCCACGGCAAGCAAGATGACCTTGTTGCGGCCAGACGCCATCTCCAGCGGCGTTCTCAGCAAAGCGCCGGTCAGGCCGGCAATTGCCATCGCGATGATTTGCGATGCCAGCAATGGCGGCGTCGGCATCCCGTATGGATTGAAAGCAGAGTAGATGAACATGGCGATCGCGCCAACCACCGTGCCCATTCTCCAGCCTAAAAAATAGCCACTCAAAAATACGCAGGCCGTTACCAGCTCGATGTTTGGAAAGGATGAAAGCGCATAGCCCAATCCGATGGCCAGCGCGATAAACATGCCGCCCGTGACGATTTTCCGTGTTGTGTGTGAAATCATGTCTGTTTTGCCAGTTTCGCCACCTTCATTTTGCCCTTCGTCAGCTCCAAAAGTGCAACCTGCAGCGCCTCGACTTGCTCAGGCGTATTCCATTTGCCAAAACTGATACGCAGGGCAGACAACTGCCGGACTTTTGGAATTCTCATCGCCTGCAAAACATGCGAGGGCGACACGCTGCCGGAGCTGCACGCAGAGCCGTTCGAAACCGCGAATCCTTTTAAATCAAGCCCCATCATCAGCGCCATACTATCCATACCGGGGAACGAAAGATTGACAATGCCGGGCGCTAAATGCGCGCGTTCGCCGTTGAGACATGCACCTTCGAGATGCGATTCGACGAAATCTAAAAAGTGATCGCTCAGCGCTTTTAGATGTGCTCGATTTTTCTGTCCTTCGGCAGTCGCCAGCTCGGCTGCTTTGGCCATGCCGACGATGCCGGGAAGATTCTCGGTGCCGGCGCGGCGCTTCTCTTCCTGGCCACCGCCGGTGACCTGGGAAATCAGTTTGTGCCGGTTGCGCACCACCAGCAGGCCAACACCTTTCGGGCCGTGAAATTTGTGCGCTGCCAGAGTGAGTAAGCCGATATTTTGATTGTCCAGATTCAGTGGTATTTTTCCCATCGCTTGTACGGCATCGGTGTGAAACGGGATGCCATGTTCAGCCGCAATCGCCGATAGCTCGGCAATCGGCTGCACCACGCCGGTTTCGTTGTTGACAGTCATGATGCTCACCAACGCCGTGTTGTCGCGCAGAGCGGCTCGTAGCGTGTCCGGCGCGACCCGACCATCTGGCTCGACACGCAAAGAACTCATCTGCCAGCCGGCTTTCTGCAGCGCCCGGGCTGTTTTCAGCACGCTCGGATGCTCGATGGCAGAGACGATCAGATGCTGCGGATGCTCATGCAGTGCTGCGATGCCTTTCAATGCCAGATTGTTGGCTTCGGTACCGCCGGATGTAATAACAATTTCATGCTCTTTCACGCCCAGGCTGATGGCCAAACTGCTGCGCGCCTGCGCCAGTGCGCGCTTGGCTTCCAGCCCGAATGTGTGCAGACTCGACGCATTGCCATAGACTGTCGAAAAACAGGGCAGCATAGCCTCGAGTACTTGCGGCGCCACCGCAGTGGTGGCCGCATTGTCAAAATAGATGCGTTCCATAGCCTGTAAATATAAAATTCCCCATCGCAAAGCCAAGAATTTGTTTTGGCATATTGTGATTTGTTGCAGGCAAATGCGGAAACAATCTCTGCGCGCACAGCGCGCTCAGCTGCTTTGCTCATCCATTCACATTCGTTCAAAAACGATAGTCTTTTTGTGTGTAATTGTTTACAAAAATGCACTGCACGCTCAAGATGCCACTGCCCGTATACAGGGAAAGGTCAGTGTACAGAACTGAAATCATAAAGGCCGCGGCCAACTGGGTGTCATTTCCGCGCAGGCGGAAATCCAGTAGTTTCAAGCATGGAATTGCCAGTATCCACGGCATGATGCGCAAGCCTATTTGTCCTTATGCAAAAGTAATCTGAATTCACACGGAAAGGTCGCTACGGAATGACGAAGACCTTCATCAGCTATGCCCGCGCCGATCAGGAATTTGTACTCAAGCTCGCACAGGATTTACGTGCAGCCGGTGCTGATATCTGGCTCGATCAGCTCGATATCGCGACCGGCGCAAACTGGGTGCGCTCGATTCAGCAGGCGCTTGAGGAATGCACTGCGATGATTGTGGTGCTCTCCAAAGCCTCGGTGCAATCGGACAATGTGCTCGATGAAGTGCTGTTTGCGCGTGAAGAAAGCAAAGATATCTTTCCGGTTTTGCACAAGCCGTGCAAGCGCCCGTTTCACCTGCGCGCCCGCCAGTATTCGGATTTTACCCAAAATTATGACGATGGCATGAGAAAACTGCTGTCGGCAATGAAAATCATTTCGGCAAGAAGCGATCATCAAGGCAAGGTGCATCAGCCAGCTTCAGTGGAGAAAAGATACCGCTCGGTTCCCATTGAGATGCTGTCGATGGATGAAGTCGCTCAAATGGTGAAAAAGCATGGTTTTTTTGAGAAGACAAAAAATAAACAGTGCAAGGGCATCAGGCATTCCTTTGAAAAACAAGCTGATCCGGGCGTGATTCACGATGCGGCTACCGGCTTGTATTGGCAACAAAGCGGCTCGGATAAGCCAATGGAATTCGATGCTGCGCTGGAATTTATCGCTCAGCTCAATGCCGACAGGTTTGGCGGCTACAGCGATTGGCGCTTGCCCACGCTCGAAGAAGCCATGACATTGATGGCGCCAAAGCAATCAAAAGACGGCATGTATATCGACCCCATTTTTGACAACAAACAGCAAAAGGTCTGGACAGCGGATAAAACGGTCATCTTGGCAGTCGCTGCCTGGTTCGCGGGCTATTTCCACGGCTATTGCAATGTCAGTGCCCAGGTCAATTATGATATTTACGTCAGAGCAGTGCGTTCTTGACAATTGCTTGGTGATCTATCCATTTGGCTATATTCTTCCAGCCGAAGGCGGGGCAAAATTTTCAAAATGCACTAAACCGCAGAGAACGCGGCGTACGTTGAGTATCTGCCAAAGCATCTCCGCGAACACAGCGCACTCTGCGGTGAAAATGATATTTGGGCATGGCGCGCCGTGCCCCTACTATCCGATTTCTGCCCTTGACGTCCCGCCGCAAAGCGCCTATAATTGCATCGCGAATGATGAATTTTGAATGACGAAGGCTGAAAGCGGACAGCTGATCGCTGAAAGCTTTGATCACTGAAAGCCTGTAACCTGAACCCTGACACCTTTTATGCAAACAACCTTCCCCGAAAGCCGGATTACCGCGTGCAACGATAAGCCGGTGCGTGAAGATGGCGCATTCGTCCTGTACTGGATGATTGCCAATCGTCGGACGAACGACAATTTTAGCCTGCAACGCGCGCTGGGCTATGCGCGGCATCTGCGCAAGCCGTTGCTGGTGTTGGAAGCGCTGCGCTGCGATTACCAATGGGTCAGCGACCGCCTGCACAGCTTCATCATCGATGGCATGCTTGACAACGCTGCGGCTTTCGCGAATACGCGGGTTCGCTACTATCCATACATCGAGTCCGAGCGTGGCGCGGGCAAAGGTCTGCTGCGGGCACTGGCAGAGCGCGCCTGCGTGGTCATCAGCGACGACTTTCCGTGCTTCATGCTGCCGAACATGCTGGCTGCTGCTGCTAAGCAGGTGCCGGTGCGCACGGAGAAAATTGACAGCAACGGCCTGATGCCGATGTATCTCACCGACAAAATTTACCCAACCGCCTACAACTTTCGCCAATATTTACAGCGTGAGCTGCCTAAGCATTTATCGCAATTCCCGCAACCCGATCCGCTGGCTGAACTGGATTTGCCATTGCTCGAATCGTTGCCGGATGACATTTTGCAAAAATGGCCGGCTGCTGACTTGTCGGCATGGCAAAGATCGCGCAATAAAATGCTGGCAAGTCTGCCCATCGATCATAACGTCGGCATAGTCGGACAGCGCGGCGGTCATCAGGCGGCTCAGCAGCAACTTGAGGTGTTTTTGCAGCAGCGGCTGGCGCGTTACAGCGACGAACGCAATCAGCCGCAGCAGGAGGTCACCAGCGGCTTGTCGCCGTATTTGCATTTCGGCCACCTTTCGGCGCACCGTATTTTTGCCGCGCTTGCAGCGCAGGAGCAGTGGGGCATCGAGCAGCTTGCGGCCACTACCCGTGGCAATCGCGAAGGCTGGTGGGGCATGCGCGCCCCGGCCGAAGCCTTCCTCGATGAATTGATCACCTGGCGCGAAGTCGGTTATAACATGTGCGCTCGCAATCCGGATTATGACAAATACGAATCTCTGCCGGATTGGGCCATCACCACCCTCGAACAGCACGCCAGCGATTACCGACCCGATTTGTATTCGTTGGAGGAATTCGAGCACGCTCGCACCCACGATTCGCTGTGGAATGCCGCGCAAAATCAACTGCGGCAGGAGGGACGCATTCACAATTACTTGCGCATGCTGTGGGGCAAAAAAATCCTGCAATGGAGCGCCTCGCCGCGCGAAGCGCTGGCTGTGATGATCGAGCTCAACAACAAATACGCCCTTGATGGTCGTAATCCCAACTCGTACAGCGGCATCTTTTGGGTGCTGGGCCGCTACGACCGACCGTGGGGCCCGGAGCGGCCAATTTTCGGTAAAATCCGCTACATGACTTCAGAAAATACCGCGCGCAAAGTGGCTGTGAAGGAGTACATAGAACGCTATGCGCCTTCGGGCCAGAGCACGCTATTCAGCAACCGCTAAGTGAAAATCTCGCCGAGTTTAGTATGAGTGTCTTCCTGAAAATGCTGACCGAGCGCCAGCCTGCAGGACAGCAGCATCGTAAATGGATTTTCGTGCCGTATGACCAGCTTTCCGACCAAATCGGGCCACTGCGCCATGCGCAACCGGCGGACATCGGCATCATTCTGATCGAAAATCGCTGGAAAGCTGCACGCCGGCCTTACCATAAACAAAAATTGGCGTACATTTTGAGCAACATGCGCCACTTTGCGCTCGAACAGGCTGCGCGCGGTTGCGCAGTCAAGTACCTGTTTATTGATGGGCCGTATCGCAATGCGCTTGAAGAGCTTTCGCGGGAAATCGGTAACATAATGATGATGCAGCCAGCAGAGCGCGAGTTGCGGCAGGATATCGCACCATTGGTCGAAAAAGGAGCGCTCGTGATCGTGCCGCATGAAGGCTGGCTCACCACCAGTGAGCAATTTGCCCGCAGCCAAAAGGGCAAGGTGACGTGGCGAATGGATGCTTTTTATCGGCATGTGCGCCAACAAACCGGCATCCTGATGCAAGGCAGCAAACCGGTCGGCGGCAAATACAGTTTTGATGCCGAAAATCGAAAACCGTGGCATAGGCAGCCTCCTGCACCGCAACAGCCCGCTTTTCCGGTCGATGCGATTAAGCAGGAGGTAGGCGCTCTGGTCGAACAAAATTTTGCGCATCATCCGGGGAAGCTCGATTTGGTGCATCTGCCCGCCACTAAGGACGATGCCGAAGTGCTCTGGATTTGGGCCCAACGTGAGTGCATGCCGCACTTCGGACCGTACGAAGATGCCATGTCGGTTCACTCAACCGGGCTTTTTCACAGCCGCATTTCTGCTTTGGTGAACATGCATCGCCTGCTGCCTCAACGCATTTTGGATGATGCGCTTCAGCTCGATATTCCGCTGGCCAGCAAAGAAGGTTTCGCGCGCCAAATTCTCGGCTGGCGCGAATTTGTCCGGCACATCCACGACAGCACCGATGGTTTTCGAATATTGCCGAATGGAGTGGAAGTTGAACTCATTGCGCGCGGTGATGCGGGCTATGCACAATGGCACGGGCAAAAAACGATCACGCCGGCAAGCCGTGACGACGCGGATCGATGGGCGCGACCACTCTTTTTTAATGCGCGCAACCCGCTGCCACCGGCATTCTGGGGCACCCCATCCGGGCTGACTTGTCTCGATCAGGTGGTGTCCGATGTCTGGCGCGAGGCATACAGCCATCATATCACCCGGTTGATGGTGTTATCTAATATCGCCACCCTGCTCGACGTTGATCCGCGCGCATTGACGGACTGGTTTTGGGTGGCTTACAGCGATGCATTCGAGTGGGTTGTCGAGCCGAATGTGTTGGGTATGGGCACCTTTTCCGCTGGCGAAGTAATGAGCACCAAACCGTATATCTCAGGCGCTGCTTACATCAAAAAAATGAGTGATTTCTGTATATCCTGCCAATTCGATCCGCAAAAAAACTGCCCGATTACCCCGCTTTACTGGGCCTTCCTTGCCCGGCATCGTGAGCGCTTGCAAAATAATCCACGCATGCGCCTGCCGCTCAATTCCCTCTCCCATCGCAGCGTACAAAAGCAGGCTGCAGATGAAAAAACCTACCAAAAAGTCATCTCCGTACTCATGCTCGGCAAGAAGCTTCGTGCTGCATAAACGTAGTCTGGTTGCTTGATTTGTCTAAATGATGTCTAAAAATTAAACGATGGATGGATAATCTCTTCCTTGGGATTTGTAGGCTGTGTCTGTTGGTTGGCGAATGGCTGCTTTGAGTTTAGTTCTGGCATGTTTTAGAAGATGGAGGCTCGTTTGAATTTCAGAAAAATTGCTTTTCTTGCTTGACGAAAATTTACAGATATCGTAATATTGATCAAGTTGTCGAGACTTTGACGATAGTTTGTTAATGTTTTGTTGAAAATAGATCATTGCAGTGGTTGCATGCGCCGCTGCAATACATTGGCAACAAACCGTACAACGAGAACTAGACAGGAGGCAATAATGAAAGCGAAGATTTCACTTGCGATAGTATTCATTCTTGGCGTTTTCGGCTTAGCAGCGGCTAATGTACAGACTGCCCGCTTGCAGGTGATTCACAACGCGGCCGACCCGAATGCTGCCAGCGTGGATGTGTATGTCAATGATGACGTGGCGAAGCTGGATGACTTTTCGTTTCGTGCCGCCACGGCTTTTCTGGACGTGCCTACCGCCCTGAACGTGAAGGTGGCTCCGCCGAGCAGTGCCTCTTCGGCAGAGGCGATTGCTTCGTTCGATTTCACGCTGCAGGCAGGTGGCAAATACATCGCGATTGCCAATGGCGTGCTCGATCCGAGTGGCTTTGAGAGCATCGACGCCAACCGCAGCATCGGCTTCGACATTTATCCGATCGGCGACGCCCGCGAGATGGCGGCCGACTCGACCAAAGTCGACTTCATGGTGTTTCACGGCTCGAACGACGCTCCTGCGGTTGACGTGCTCGCCCGTGGCGTAGGCACACTGGTGGACGATGCCGACTACGGCCAGAACACACCGTATCTTTCGGTTGATCCGGCCAGCTATCTTCTGGACATCACCCCTGCGCAGGACAACAACGCCGTCATGGCGACGTTTCAGGCTGATTTGTCCGGCCTTGCCGGTGGCGCAGCTGTGGTGTTCGCCTCGGGTTTCCTGACCCCGTCCAACGACCAGAATGGTCCGGCTTTCGGCCTGTATGCTGCTTTGCCGGATGGCAATGTCGTGCCGTTTTCGGCGGTGACGACAAGTGTTCATGACGACATTTTGGGATTGCCGGATCGTTACGAGCTTGGACAAAACTATCCGAATCCATTCAACCCGTCGACCATGATCAGCTTTGATTTGCCGAATCGGGAATACTTGCAGATCAGAGTGTTCGATATGCTTGGCCGCGAAGTGGCAACCCTTTTTGAAGGTTTTAAGGAAGCTGGCCGCCACAACCTGCAATTTGATGCTGCGGGCTTAACAACCGGCTTGTACTATTATCAGCTCAAAACTGAGAATTTTGTTTCGACCAGGAAGATGTTATTCACCAAATGAGTTCTTTTCCTCTCTCATGAATTAACATAGATGAAGCGCGTCACAAAATCTGTGGCGCGCTTTTTTTTTCGCGAATTTACGACTTGCAAGGCGGAAGGCTTGAAACTGATGTTGATGAGCATTATTTTAAAAAAGTTGAGCGCCGCATTCTTTTGCAAAAGGAGTATATGGCATGTTCCCAAAAATCGACGGCATACATCATGTCACCGCCATCGCCGGCGAGCCGCAAAAAAATATCGACTTTTATGTTGCGCTGCTGGGGCTGCGCATGGTCAAACGAACGGTCAACTTTGATGATCCTGGCACATACCATCTTTACTATGGCAATGGCAAAGGCTCGCCTGGTACGATCATGACTTTCTTCCCCTGGCCTGGTGCATCTTTGCGCGGACGTGCTGGTGCAGGACAAGTGACTGTTACGATGTTTTCTATTCCTGTATCTTCTTTGGGCTATTGGATTGAGCGATTTGAGCAAAATCAAATTGAGTTCAATGGCCCGTTTGCGAGATTTGATGAAGAAGTCTTGCGCTTGAAAGATCCAGATGGGCTAGTGCTTGAGTTGATTGCGACAGAAACAGACAAAAGGCCGGGCTGGGAAAATGGAGACATCCCCGCTGAACATAGTATTCGTGGCTTCTTTGGGGCAGCGCTCACGGTCAACCACTATGAGCGCACAGGCGGCTTGCTGACCGAAACCTTCGCTGCACGATCAGTCGCAGAAAAGGGCAACAGGTTTCGCTATGCCGTTGGAACTGGAGGTGCGGGCACCTATGTCGATGTATTGTGCGAGCCCAACACACCGCGCGGCGAAATGGGTGTTGGAGCCGTGCATCACCTCGCCTGGCGAATCAAAAATGATGAGTTGCAGGACGCCTTGCGCGATGAGTTGATCGCGCGCGAATTTCATGCTACCCTGATGAAAGATCGAAAATATTTTCACTCGATCTATTTTCGCGAGCCGGGTGGCGTCCTTTTTGAAATTGCCACTGATCCGCCTGGATTTGCCGTCGATGAACCGTCTGCTACGATGGGACAAAAACTGATGCTGCCGCCATGGCTCGAAGACAATCGAACGGAAATCGAAGCGGTCTTGCCAAAAATTATCATACCGGGAGTACCTTCATGAAACCACATTTCGGACAACCGGTCTTGCGTCGCGGCGTGCCACTCGAACAGGCAGAAGCGGCGATGATATTAGTTCACGGACGCGGCGCGACGGCGGACAGTATTTTGACCTTGGTACCGGAAATCGAAACAGCCGGTTTTGCCTATTACGCGCCACAGGCTGCCAACAACACCTGGTATCCGTACAGCTTTCTCAGCCCAACCGAGCAGAATGAACCCGGACTTTCCTCCGGTCTTTATGTGATTGCGCAGTTGCTGCAGCAAATCGAGCAGGGTGGGGTGGCGGCAGAAAAAACCGTCCTGCTGGGCTTTTCACAAGGCGCTTGCCTGACGCTCGAATTCGCAGCCAGGAATCCGCGCCGCTATGGTGGCATTGCAGGGCTGAGCGGTGGGCTCATCGGGCCGGACACAACCACGCATGCGGATGCAGGTGACCTCGAAGGCACACCTATTTTTCTCGGCTGCAGCGATGTCGATTTTCATGTGCCTAAACAGCGCGTGCACGACAGCACTGAAATTTTGCAAAAGCTCGGCGGGCAGGTCACCGAGCGGCTTTACCCCGGCATGGGCCATACCGTTAATTTGGATGAGATCGAAGCGGTGCGAGAGATGTGCCGTGCCTTGATCGATAGCAAGCATCAGTAGTCATGCAAACAGGGGTTTTCGTGCCGTGGGGGATCACGCCTTTTTCCGATATTACCAGAATACTTTGTAATTTTCCTTCTGCTCTCTATGCCAGCTTTGTGTCGTGGGCTATCATTTTCGCTGAATCGATAATACTTGCCTTTTTCAGCCAGCCGACTTGATTGTAAATAGAAAATCGCTGGGCCGTGCAGGGCGTGTTTGATGCAAAGCTGGGTGATAATCCACCAAATTGATCTTGCCTCAGTTTGGCCAGTATTTTTTGATTGATGCATGATGATCGAATGGAAGGGGCCGGATGATGAAAATAGGGTCTTTTTTTCAGCAACCGATTTACTGCAGAAGGTCTCGAATCGCAGTGATCTGGGTGCAGGCCACCATACTTACCGCACTAATTGTCAATGCTGTAAATGCGCAAACGATCGAGCAACGGATTCATGCGTTGGTTGCGCAGATGTCGCTTGAAGAGAAAATCAAACAGTTGCATCAGGAAGGCAGCTTTAATACTGCCGACAATCAGCGCCTGGGAATCCCGGGCTTTTTTATGGCCGACGGCCCGCACGGCGTCCGCGATGGCCTGGCAACAGCATTTCCGGTCGGGATCGCGATGGCTGCAACCTGGGATCCAATATTGATCGAAAAAATTGGTGTGGCTATGGGGAAGGAGTTTGCAGCCAAAGGCAGGCACCAGGCGCTCGGTCCGTGTATCGATTTGTGCCGTGATCCGAGAAATGGCCGCAGCGCGGAGAGCAGTGGCGAAGATCCGTACCTGAGCGCGCAAATCGTTAGCGCTTTGGTGAAAGGCATTCAAACCCAGCCGATTGTTGCTACAGTCAAGCATTACAACGGGGTGAATCGTCAGAACAACCGCCACAACAGCAATGTCCTCATTACCCAGCGTGGCTTGATGGAGCATTATGGCCTGAATTTCAGGACCGCTGTTCAGCGGGGCGGTGCGCTTTCGGTGATGAACGCCTACAACCTGATCAATGGTCAAAAGAGTGCTGAGAATCACAATCTGCTTACCACTATCTTGCGACAAAAGTGGGGCTTTCCTTACTATGTGGTTTCAGATTGGGGATCGATCTGGAACAGCGAGGCTGCCATCAAAGCCGGTTGCAATATTTGTATGGGATCGGACAAATATGAAAATGACCTGCCACGCCTCGTGCAGAGCGGAACTGTTTCCGAAGCAACAATCGATGAAGCGGTGCGAAACGTACTGCGCACGAAAATGATGATCGGATTGCTCGATCACTATCCACGACCCAATCCTGCCGATCTTAACAGCAATGCACACCAGACGCTCGCGCTGGAAACAGCACGCAAAAGCATCATTTTACTAAAAAATGAAGGTGATCTGCTGCCGCTTGATGCATCCACATTGAACACCGTAGCTGTTATTGGACCGAGTGCCGATGTTGCGCAACTCGATGGAACAGGCAGCAGTTATGTGACACCTTTTTACACTATCTCACCCAGGTTCGGCATCGAAAACAAAATCGGTGCAACCCGGGTGCGCTATGCCAAGGGCTGCGATATCAACAGTGCCGATGTCAGTGGTTTCGCTGAAGCCAAATTGCTTGCGGCGCAATCGGATGCCGTAATTTTTGTCGGCGGTCTCGATGCCAGTCAGGAAGGTGAAGGGCTTGATCGCGTAGGCGGATCGATTCAGCTTCCAGGTCAGCAACAGAGCCTGATCAACCAACTGGCTGCGGTCAATCGCAGCCTGATTGTCGTGCTCAAAAGTGGTGGCATTTGCGGTCTTGCAAACAGTATCGGACAGATCCCTGCGCTGATTTATGCATTTTACCCGGGGCAGGAAGGCGGCAACGCCATCGCAGATGTGCTGTTCGGTGATGTCAATCCGGGAGGCAAGCTGCCCGTGACAATGCCCATTAATGATGCACAGTTGCCTGATAGGAATTCGGATTCTACCGATGACGCCGGTTGCGGTTACCGCTGGTTTGATCAGCAGAACCTGACACCACAATTCGCATTCGGGTTTGGCTTAAGCTATACAAAATTTGAATACAGCAATTTAATGGTTTCGCCATCCCAAACCACCATTGGTCAGCAGGTTGAAGTCCGTGTTGACGTTGAGAACGTCGGCAAGCGTGATGGCGAAGAAGTGGTGCAGCTCTACCTGACAGATGATGCCGCAAGCGTAGCGATGCCGCTGAAACAGCTCAAAGCGTTTCAGCGTGTCGCCCTGAGCGCTGGCGAAAAGAAGACCATCACTCTATGCCTGGCTGCCGATGAGTTTTATTATTTCAATGAGGTCGCTGACCGCTACGAAATCGAGCCGGGCAGATTCACGGTGCGGGTGGGCAGCAGCTCAGACCAACTCCCGCTCTCTGATCAATTTGAGCTTACATCTGCTGATCCAAAGCCGGATTTGCAGATCGTCAACATCACCATGGTGCCGCCATTTCCTGTGCAAGATGATGATGTGGTTTTTCTCGCAACGGTGATCAACCAGGGAACCGGCCCCAGTCCGGCAGGGCAATCGCACCAGGTGACTTTTTTTGTCGACGGCACTGAGGTCAGCCAATCCATTGATTTTGATAGCGCCATTCCGGTTGGAGGCATGGCACTCGTTGGTGCGAATATCGGCTTCGATGGCAAAAGCAGCTGGAGTGCCTCACAAGTCGGCACTTTTTCACTTAAGGCTGAAGTCGATGCCGACAGTCGTATTGATGAGTGCATCGAGTCCAACAATGCCAAAAGCATCGACTTCGAGGTCTCACCAGCGCCAGCTATCAACGCCGCATTGCACCGGCGCGTAATCGCCACTTCTGTTGAGGGAAGCGGATTGGAAGCACAAAACGCAGTGGATGGCAATTATAGTACGCGCTGGGCTTCAGCTTACAGCGATATTCAATTTATCCTGGTTGATCTGGATTCGGTGCGAAGCATCGACCGCGTGCTGCTTTTCTGGGAAACGGCTTACGGAAAGGAGTATGAAATTCAGGTTTCGAATGATCTACAGCGATGGACGACTATCGAGCACATCACAGACAGCGATGGCGGTCTTGATGAAATTGTGGTGAACGCCAGCGGACGATATGTGCGTATGGATGGCATCAAGCGTGCCACACAATGGGGGTACTCGCTTTATGAGTTCGAGATTTATCTTGCTGGCCCCGGTACCGGGCTTGGCCAAAAATTCGTGGCAGAGCAGGGGCCAAGCGATTATTCACTGAGCGCGAATTATCCCAATCCCTTCAACCCTGCGACCGTGATCGACTATGCTCTTCCTGAGAAGAACGCTGTTATGCTGCAAATATTCGATTTGACAGGTAAGCTGGTTCGGACGCTGGTCAATGCAGAGCAAAGTGCGGGCCGCTACAGGGTTGAGTGGGATGGTCAAAATGCGAACGGGCAACCGCAAGCCAGTGGTGTCTATTTTTACAAAATGACCGCCGGCGCATATGCCGAAACTCGCAAAATGCTGCTGGTTCGATGATGTTCGACTGAATATGGTCAGGGATAGATTGATCATCTGCAAAAAACGTTTGCCTCTTAAAGCCGTAGCGTTCAATCTAACTCCCGTCTCTTTCTAAGAATCGCAATAGCTACAAAATAGACGATGATTGCTAGTACAAGCCCGGACAGGGGATCGACCGCATGGTGGTAGCGCAAGTACACCGCAGAAATGGCAACCCCAAAAGCCAACGGCAAAAGCAAATACCCCAATTTTCGGTTGTAGCGCCAGGTAGCAAAAGCCCAGACGAAGCTCGCAGTCACGTGCGATGATGGAAAGCACCCTCCCAAAACGGAGCCACCTTGCTGCAAAAAACGAATCAATGAAGCGAATAAGTATCCTGTGTAATCCACGGAATGGAGACTGTCCATGAGAGGGATTGACCTTGGACATACGGACGGCATAATATAAAATAGTGCAAAGTTGGCAAAATAGGCCAGCGTACCGATTGAAAAGACAGCCATGGTTTCCTTGTGTTTCCCGCGAAGATAAAGCGGCAGCGTAGCTAAAGGAATCATCAGGTAATAACCCGAATATAAAAAAGACATAAGCTCATCCAGCCAGGGCGAGTAATATTGTTGCATCCAAACTGTCGGGTGAACACCGAAAATCTTCTCATCCAAATCGATCAGGATGTCCGTCATCCAAAACGAGCCAAAAAACATGCGGACCATGTCGTTCAACTCATCCCAGCCATACAATATGAAAATCACTGGATAAAATGTGCGCAAGGCCCTGAGAAACCTGTTTTGAGGCCGCATCTCGCCAAGCCGGATGATCTCAAGCCCGCCGAAGATGAAGATGATATGCATGACAAAATTTTGCGGCCAGGATGGGACCTGATAGTGGAAGAAAGGCAGCAATAGGCCGAGAATGGTCATGTAGCTCAGGCAGCACAAGTCCATCAAGCGAAAGCGGACCATGCTGTAACGGCTAATGTCGTTTCGTCCCATCGATTTGCCATTCCTTTCAAAATTGGATGATTGCCCGATGAAATCTTCTTTTGATCATGAGCCAATGATGTTCACTTAAGAATTTGCTTCATGCTGAGCGTGAATTTTATGTCGCGACTTCGCTCGACATGAAGAGATTGACTTCACTGAACGGTGTTGCAACTATAGTCAATTGCAAACAGCATTCACAATAAAGCAGAGATTGGCAGGATTGACAAAGGCATTATGACAAAGGCATGCAAATGAGACAATATCGGCCATAATATAAATCGCGCCATTGCCCGCGCATACCAAATTTTCCAGTGGATCATTGCTGAAAGTATTAGCAAATAATAAAACTTGTGTTTTACGGATTGAATGTGTACTATAATGATTCTAATTGGGCTGCCACTTGTTTGATTGCATAGGCAGCGGCATGAGTGGTTGTGCAACGCCTTGATGAGACTGAAAGCACAGCCGTTAGATTATCTATCAGTGGCTTTTGCCGAAGTTCTGCTCAGATCTCACCTGTGACACTGTCTGGCGCCCCGCATTCTGCTGTGGCTTCTAGACAATCCCACAGTTTATCCTCCCTTACCGAAATAGCACTGCTGTCACCGGTCACGGTGGTAAGTGTTGAGAATTGACCCGTAGACAAAGAGATTCCCAGGCCACAACTAATTTTCAGTATTCAGATACATTCTGATTCCGGATGACCGTGAACTCTTTGCACATTCCTCCGTGAGATTACCAAAAGGATATTTATGTCTTTTCAAGAACTTGGCTTGCATGCCGATCTGCTTAAATCACTTGTTCAGTTGGGCTATCATGAACCAACTCCAATTCAGCAGCATGCAATTCCTCACGCTTTGGCAGGTCGTGATCTGATCGGCTGCGCCCAAACAGGCACCGGCAAAACAGCCGCTTTCACACTGCCGATTATTCAGAAGCTTCATTCCAGCAAAAGCCGGAAAACAAAAGCACTGATTTTAACTCCAACACGTGAGCTGGCCATGCAGATCGGACAGGTTGTGCATGGATTTGCTGCAAATACCGCATTGACCACTGCTTCAATTTATGGTGGGATAAGTATGCAGCCTCAAATCAACGCGCTCAGGCGTGGCACGGATATCGTCGTGGCAACACCAGGCCGCCTGCTGGATCACATCAATAGCGGTGCAGCGCGATTTGACGCGTTGGAATTCCTTGTGCTCGATGAAGCCGATCGTATGCTCGATATGGGATTTTTGCCGGATGTCCGACGCATATTGGAGCGAATTCCGCAGGACCGGCAGACAATGATGTTTTCGGCTACGATGTCAAAAGAAATTCAAAAACTCAGCAAACAAATTCTGATCAAACCGGCAATCGCACAAATCGGCCGCCAGGCAACGCCTGCGGAAGGTGTCAAACAGAGCATCTATTCGGTCGCGCAGAACCAGAAGACGGATTTATTGATGACGTTGCTGAATTCAGTTGAAATGGAATCTGTGCTTATTTTTATGCGCACAAAAATGCGGGCAAATCGCCTTGCACGGCAGTTGAAGCAACGAGGGTTGGAAGTGGGGCTCATTCATGGTGATCGCACGCAAAATCAACGACAGGCAGCACTGGCAGGATTCAGGACCCGGCGCTTTCGCGTATTGGTCGCGACCGATGTCGCTGCACGCGGCATTGATATCGATGGTATTTCCCATGTGGTCAATTTCGATGTGCCGGTGTCGCCAACTGATTATGTTCACCGCATCGGGCGCACTGCACGAGCAAAGGCCGTTGGCGAAGCATTGACCTTGGTCAGTGATGCAGAAGAAGGCTCGCTCGAGGCAATCCAACGTTTGGTAAAGACGAAAATCGAGCGCAAACCTTTGCCTGAAATTGAATTGGGAAAAAATGATTTCACCAGTGAAATTCAGGCTCGCCGCGAACAAAAATGGTTTGCGCGCAAAAGCTCTCAATCGTTCCGGCACGCGGCAAAAAAATCAAATCATCGCCGCAGAAAATCTGCAAGACTTTCCGCTTAAATCACAGCTTATGTGCTATCCGGGATGTTTCCAGCAGTCTTGCTGGTGAATGTCCCGGATTTCCTTTTATACAGCATTCTTTCCGCAAAACTGCAAGACTGCACCATTTCAAGTCCAAACAAGATCAAATCGCCATTCTGTGGCAGGTGTTTGGAGTCCTCTAATGCTTTTCATGTTTGCCCCCAAAATTTTGTCTCATCAACTTTTTCATTTTCACAATTGCAATGAGCCTAAAACGGTTGCTCCATTTCGGTATAACGATTATTTTGACCAAAACAGCAAAATTCGTAGCGAGAGCTTCTGATTCAATCAGCACCTGAATGAAATCTGCTGGCGAGCGGGTTGACCGGACAAACTGAGAGGAAGGCATGTCTCATTATCTTAAAAAAATGCTGCAATGGGGAACTGTATTTTGTCTTTTAGCGCTCAATGCGCTGAATTGTAGCCATTCCACACAAAAAGATTATCCGATCCAGCCGGTGGCGTTTACTGAAGTCAAGATGACCGACCAGTTTTGGCGCGGACGTATGGAGACCAACCGGGCGGTAACCATCCGCCATGTGTTCGACAAAATTGAAGAAACCGGACGCATCGACAATTTCGCTATTGCGGGTGGGCTGAAAGAGGGCGAACAGCAGGGTATCTATCCATTTGATGACTCGGATGTGTTCAAAACCATCGAGGGAGCATCGTATGCGCTCATGGTCAATTCTGATCCGGAGCTGGAAGCCTATCTTGACAGTGTGATTACGATCATCGGTGCAGCGCAGGAAGAAGATGGCTACCTGTATACCGTGCGAACCAACAAGGCAGACCGCCTGCGACGCTGGTTTGGTGACGAACGCTGGGAAAAACTCGACGGAAGCCATGAACTGTACAATGCCGGACATCTTTTCGAAGCCGCAGCTGCGCATTATCAGGCCACCGGCAAGCGCAATTTGCTTGATATCGCTGTAAAGGTGGCTGATATGGTTGATCGGACTTTTGGGCCCGGAAAGTTGCGCAAACCGCCCGGTCATCAGGTTATCGAAATGGGGCTGGCAAAATTGTACCGTGTGACCGGCGAACAGCGCTATCTCGATCTGGCAAAATTCTTTCTCGATATGCGCGGCAAGCCGCTCGATGGTCGCGAGCTGCGCGGCGAATACAACCAGGATCATAAACCGGTCTTGGAGCAGGATGAAGCCGTGGGGCATGCCGTACGTGCAGGCTATATGTACGCTGGCATGGCAGATGTCGCGGCGCTGTCGAATGATCGTTCTTATGTTAAAGCGATCGACCGGCTGTGGGGTAATGTGGTTGGCAAGAAGCTCTATCTGACCGGCGGGCTTGGCTCTCGAGGCGGCAACGAAGGTTTCAGCGGCAATTACGATTTGCCCAACATGAGCGCCTATAATGAAACCTGTGCCTCCATAGCCAATGTTTACTGGAACCATCGGCTGTTTTTGCTGCACGGCGCAGCAAAATATATCGATGTGATGGAGCGCACTTTGTACAATGCTTTGTTGTCCGGTATTTCACTGCAGGGCAAGCAGTTTTTCTATCCGAATCCACTGGCCTCGGTTGGCCAACATGAGCGCGCGGAATGGTTCGGGTGCCCGTGCTGCACCGGCAACGTGACGCGTTTCATGGCTTCGGTGCCGGGTTATGTGTACGCTGTCCGAAAAGATGAGGTGTTTGTCAATCTCTATGCATCGAACGAAGCGGCGCTTGCTTTGCAAAAAGGCCGCCTTCGCATGAAGCAGCAAACAAATTACCCGTGGGATGGTACCATCAATTTGACCATGCAGCCGGAATCTGAGAAAATGGAATTAACGCTCAATCTCCGCATTCCCGGCTGGGCGCAGGGAAGACCACTGGCGAGCGATCTGTATCGCTACCTTAATGATGAGCCTGCGGAGATCAGCTTGAAAGTTAACGGCGACGCTGTTCCTGTAAGCATCAAGAATGGCTTTGCGCAAATCAGACGTAGCTGGGAGGCTGGCGACGTAATCGAGCTGGAGCTTCCCATGCGCATCCGGCGAGTGGTGGCATCGGATAGCGTCAAGGCGGACATCGGGCGGGTGGCTCTCGAGCGCGGGCCGATCGTTTATTGCGCCGAGTGGCCGGATCATGCCGATGGCCATGTGCGAAATCTTTTGCTGTCGGATGACGCCGAACTGACCAGCGAGTATGTGCCGGATCAATTGAGTGGCATTCTGGTGATTCGTGGCAAGGCGGATGGTTACTATCTCGCTGCGAATGAATCGCTGGAAAAGAGCCAGCGTGATCTGTTGGCGATCCCATACTATGCCTGGGCACATCGTGGCAAAGGCGAAATGACCGTCTGGTTTGCGCGCGAAGAGTCAGCGGTGCTGCCGGTTGGCCAGCCGACGCTGGCATCCACCAGTCAGGTTTCGGCTTCGTTTGGCAGAAATCCCGAAGCGGTTAACGACCTGATGGAACCGTCGAGCTCCATCGACCATGAAGTGCCTTATTTTCATTGGTGGCCCAACAAAGGCACGACCGAGTGGATACAATATGATTTTTCCGAGCCAGAAGAAGTGTCGATCGTACAGGTGTATTGGTTTGATGATACCGGTATCGGTGAGTGCCGTTTGCCGAAATCCTGGCGCATTCTCTACTGGGAAGATGGCGACTGGAAGCCAGTGTACACTCCGGACGGCTACGAAATTGCCAAAGATGGCTACAATGAAGCCGTCTTCGAAACGGTGCGAACGCCAAAGCTTCGGCTGGAAGTGCAATCGCAGGAAAACTGGGCAGGCGGCATCCACGAGTGGAAGGTGAAGTGAAGATACGAGACAATACCAACTATTTGGGAAAATGAATTTGCTGCGATTTTATTTATAGAATGAATTGCTTTTAGCAAAATGATATTGGAGCGAACACCCATGAAAAAAAACATGTTCAGCATGCTGATTGCCTTCGCCGTTTTGGCTATTGGCGGCACTTGTGTTGAGGCGCAAACAGAATACAAGCCAACGAAAGAAAATCTGAAAGCGCGTGAGTGGTTTCAGCAAGCCAGGTTCGGCATGTTCATTCATTGGGGCACCTACTCGGTGCTTGGCGATGCCGAGTGGGTGATGCAGAACCAGCAAATTGACAAAAAAAACTACCAAAAATTGCCGGCGTTCTTTAATCCGATTGATTTCGATGCGGCCGAATGGGTGGCGCTGGCGAAAGCTGCTGGTATGAAATACATCACCATTACCAGCAAACACCACGATGGTTTCGCGATGTTTGACTCTAAACTGACCGATTGGGATATCGTCGACCGCACGCCCTACAAAAAAGACGTGCTCAAGCTGCTTGCCGATGAATGCCACAAACAGGGCATCAAGTTGTTTTTCTACCATTCGCATCTCGATTGGTCCCACCAGGATTATTATCCGCGCGGCAGGACAGGACAACATTCCGGCCGACCGGACAGCGGCGACTGGAATCGCTATCTCGATTTTCTTGACGGCCAATTGCGGGAATTGCTGACCAACTACGGCGAGATCGGCGGCATCTGGTTTGATGGCTGGTGGGACAAGCCAAAGGCAGATTGGCGGTTGGACAAGACCTACAAAATGATCCACGATCTTCAGCCGCAGGCTCTCATCGGCAACAACCACCATCAGCCACCAAAAGCGGGTGAAGATTTTCAGATGTTCGAAAAAGACTTGCCCGGCCACAACACCACTGGCTTCAGCGGCGATTCCGAAATCGGCAATTTGCCGCTCGAAACCTGCGAAACCATGAACGGCTCGTGGGGCTTCAATTTACGCGACAGCAACTATAAATCATCCAAGGAGCTGATCCAGTATTTGGTCAAGGCGGCAGGCTACGACTCCAACTTCCTGCTCAACGTCGGACCGATGCCGAACGGCCGGATTCAGCAGGAGTTTGCCGATACATTGAAAGTCATCGGCAAGTGGCTCGATAAAAATGGTGAGACCATCTATGGCACTCGTGGTGGCCCAATCTCGCCGCGAGACTGGGGTGTGACCACACACAAAGACAACCGGATTTTTGTGCACGTTTTAGATTGGCAAGATTCGACCATTCTGTTGCCAAATCTCGCCCAGAAAGTGAAATCGGTCACCGCATTTACCACCGGCGCAATACTGGATTTTAGCCAGAATGCCTTTGGCGTCGCCATACGGATTCCTGATTCTCTAAATGGTGAGGTTGACAGGATTCTGGAAATCAAAATTTGACACGCATTAAACTACCGATTCCAAAAATACCCATTGTTGAACTGAAATGAACAAAGATTTTGCCGCACTCGCTGAAAAATATCGCCATGCCCTGCTTGACGATGTGTTGCCGTTTTGGGAGAAGCATTCCCTAGATCAGCAGCACGGGGGCTACTTCACCTGCTTTCGCCGAGATGGCAGCGTTTTCGATACTGATAAATTTATCTGGCTACAAGCCCGCCAGGTTTGGACTTTCTCGATGCTGTACAATCGCCTGGAGAAGCGTGATGCCTGGCTCCATATCGCTGAACACGGCGTCGGTTTTCTGCATAAAAACGGCCGGGATAAGGAGAACAACTGGTACTTTTCACTGGATCGCGAAGGCAGACCATTGATCCAGCCCTACAATATTTTCTCAGATTGCTTCGCCGCAATGGCATTCAGTCAATATGCTCTCGCCAGCAATAACGCTGAATCGCGCCAAATCGCTGTAGAAACGTTCAAACGCATCTTGCAGCGGCGTAACAATCCGAAAGGGCAGTACAATAAAAATTATCCTGGAACACGCCCAATGGTCTCCTTGGCTCTGCCGATGATTTTGGCGAATCTGTCGCTTGAGTTGGAATGGCTTTTGGACGAGTCGACTGTGACCACTGCAATCGATTCCTGTATTCATGATATTTTCAGTCTGTTTCTGGACCCGAAACGGCAACTGCTGCACGAGCATGTGGCTCCCAATGGTGACAAACTTGATTGCTTCGAGGGGCGGCTGATCAATCCGGGGCATGGCATTGAAGCGATGTGGTTTTTGCTGGACATTGCCGAGCGTCGACAGGATGCGAACTTAGTCGAGCGTGCAGTGCGCGTGCTGTTGCATGCACTCGATTTTGGCTGGGACGACGAGCATAGTGGCATTTTTTATTTTCTCGATAGCCAAAATACGCCGCCGCAACAACTGGAGTGGGATCAGAAGCTCTGGTGGGTGCACCTGGAAACGCTGGTTGCGCTGGCGATGGCTTACCGACTGACACGTGACGAGCGGCTGTGGGATTGGTATAAAAAGGTAGATGCCTATACCTGGCTCCATTTTCCCGACCCTGAACATGGTGAATGGTATGGCTATCTGTCGCGACAAGGAAATGTTTTGCTTGATTTAAAAGGAGGGAAGTGGAAAGGTTGTTTTCATGTACCTCGTGCCTTGTACATGTGCATGCGGCAATTCGAGCGACTTGCTGACAACGAAAGAATATCACCAATAATAGAGGCATGGTGAATTTAAATCGCCGTTCAAACTTCGGGGAGCAGCGGATGAAACAAAGAGTGCGATAGAATCTTGATCAAAGGAAACGTGCATAGAAAACAGCAATGGACTCAGGCAGGCAATCTGGAAAAAGGACCTTAGATGATAGATAAGTGGAGACTTTGACAAAAGACAGGTTGGATTAGGATTTGTGCCGAGGGCCGGACTCGAACCGGCACGGTCGTAAACGACCGAGGGATTTTAAGTCCCTTGCGTCTGCCAATTTCGCCACCCCGGCCTACGTAGAGGCGGCGATCGGAGTTGAACCGATGAATAAAGGTTTTGCAGACCTTCGCCTTAACCACTTGGCTACGCCGCCCAAAAGAAAGAGCGGGAGACGAGATTTGAACTCGCGACCCCCACCTTGGCAAGGTGGTGTTCTACCACTGAACTACTCCCGCTGAACAGACGCCAATATAAGAAAAACTGCAAGCGGAAGGCAAGTTTTTTTTTGGGGAAGTTTAATTTTCTTTCCGAGTATCGCTCACAAGAATGATAGCTTGCAGTGAAAACAAAGACGTCTTAACTATTCTTGCCTTCAAAATACCGTGGTAATGCTAAAATGAATCACGATCGCGCATTCTTTTCAAAATCTCTTTTCGCTTTTCCCGCAAATGCCGCGATTGTTTTTTATTGTAACGAGTAAAGAAGAACAAAGCCAGCATCAAAAATGTGATGAGTATCACCTTGAGCATTTAACTGTAGCCAAATTTTGCACTTGCAATAAAAAATGTTAACTTGTATACTCTTTGACTATCGAGCCGAACAGGATGTTCTCCTGCAATTCTTAGCTTGAATGGAGCGAGCACAATGAATGAAGTTTTGTACACAGATCTTATAATTGCATGTGAATCATGCGGGGAAGTGAAAAAATTTACAGTTGCCAACCAGGCTGACGCAGATGTTCTTTTCAAAGAGTATCTGTGCCCAAATGGCTGCGGCCGACAGCTATATAGCTTCATTACACTCGGTACGCTGCAATTTCCTACCGATTTTCTCTCAGACGCAGAAAACCAAAACGTCTCTGCCTGATTAGAAAATCAGCATTCCATAAAAAAAGCCTTGTGAACACAAGGCTTTCGTGGAGCTGATCGGGATCGAACCGACGACCTCATGACTGCCAGTCATGCGCTCTCCCAGCTGAGCTACAGCCCCAAACGCCACATAATTTAGCATTCAATCCGCAAAAGTCAAGCCTTTTTGAAATTCCATTTTTAACGATTTTGTCACCAGCAGCATGTGTTCTCAGTTATACCTGATCACTCGATTGAAAGCTAAAGAGTGCTTTTCTCGTCTGTTTCTATCGTGATGTATGGATTCTTGAATGTCGTGTATTTTTTGCGTATTATTTACATTCTTTTTATCTGTTCCTCCCCCAAAAGTACGCAGTTTAAAATGCGCGCCGACGTAGTTTCTATTAAAAATGCTAATTAAATCGTCTTGATTTTTCACGATAAAATACGGATATTGATGCAATTACATATGAAAGGGCAAATTGCTGGATGGATAAGAAAATTAAGATTAAGAATGGCCTGATTTTAGTATACACCGGGAATGGCAAAGGTAAAACGACAGCCGCTCTCGGGACTGTTGTACGTGCTGCCGGCTATCATCTGCAAACCAAAATGATCCAGTTTATAAAGGGATCCTGGTATTATGGTGAAAAAGATGGCGCCTTGTTGCTATCCGATTACTTTTCAATCGAGCAAATGGGCAAGGGCTTCTACAAAATCATCGATGATGATTTGCCGGAAGAAGAACACAAAAAAGCCGCTGCCAAAGCTATCGAGCGTGCGATCGAAATTCTTCAAAGCGAAAAATATGATATCGTCATTTTAGATGAAATCAATGTTGCCCTGGATACAGGTCTGGTTCAAATTGAAGATGTGGTGCGCGTTATGGATGCAAAACCGAAAACATGCCATTTGATCATGACCGGTCGCAATGCACACCCGGATGTGATTGAAAGAGCAGATCTTGTGACCGAGATGCGTGAGATCAAGCATCCATTTCAAAAAGGACACTTTGCGCAAAAAGGCATCGACTTTTAAAGGGCGCAGAGAGATGTGAAATGCTAATGCCTAAAGGAGCGTTATGAACATGCGAAATGTCATTATTGTCGGATCTGGACCAGCAGGATACACAGCAGGCGTTTACACAGCCCGTGCCAATCTGCAGCCACTTTTGTTTGCCGGCCCTGAGCCAGGCGGCCAGTTGACGACCACCACGGATGTCGAGAATTTTCCGGGATTTTCCGACGGCATCATGGGCCCGGAACTTATGGAGCAAATGCGCAAACAAGCCAAGCGATTCGGCGCCGAAATTGTCTTCGATACAGTTGAGAAAGTCGATTTTAGCGATGGCAAACTTCGGGTATGGGTGAATGGGGAAGAATTTCAAAGCAAAACTGTGATTGTCTCATCCGGCGCTTCAGCCAAATTGATTGGACTTGAATCGGAGAAGAAGCTCATGGGGCGGGGTGTGTCAACGTGCGCGACTTGTGACGGATATTTTTTTCGCGGCCAGGAACTCATTATCGTTGGTGGCGGCGACTCAGCGCTGGAAGAAGCGAATTTTTTGACACGCTTTGCGACCAAAGTGACAGTCGTGCATCGCCGTGACAGCTTGCGTGCATCCAAGATCATGCAGGAGCGCGCGTTCAAAAATGATAAAATTGAATTTGCGTGGGATTCCGTTATTAAAGAAATTCATGACGTTGAAGAAGGCCGCGTAACAGGCGCGACACTCGAAAATGTAAAAACTGGCGAATTGACCGAAAAATCAGTCGGTGGGGTTTTTGTGGCCATTGGGCACAAACCGAACACCGATATTTTTGTTAATCAGCTCGATATGGACGACGTCGGATACCTCATCACCAGGGAACGCACCATGACCAATGTGCCAGGTGTGTTTGCTGCCGGCGATGTGACTGATCATTACTATCGTCAGGCCATCACGGCTGCAGGTATGGGTTGTCAGGCAGCCATTGATGCCGAGCGCTACCTGGAAAGTTTGGAAGGATAGAAATAGTGGAAAATCTTATCAATGAATTGTTGATCAAAATCGGTGAAGATCCAAAACGTGAAGGCCTGCTCAAAACGCCACACCGCGTTGCAAAGGCGTATGAGTTCTTGACTGCAGGCTACAACGCAGATATCGATGCAATCATTAACCAGGCTATTTTTACTGAAAAATATCAGGAAATGGTCCTGGTGAACGACATCGATTTTTTCAGCCTGTGCGAACATCATTTGTTGCCTTTTTATGGCAAGTGCCATGTCGGCTATATCCCTAACGGCAAAATTATCGGCTTGAGCAAGATTCCACGCATCGTCGATGTTTTTGCCAGGCGGTTGCAGGTTCAGGAACGCATGACCAACGAAATTGCCGATACGCTGATGCGTTATCTGCAGCCTGCTGGGGTCGCGGTCGTTGTTGAAGCGCATCATCTTTGTATGATGATGCGAGGTGTTGAAAAACAGAATACGATTGTGAAAACCAGCGCTTTGCATGGCGATTTTCGTGATGATCCGCGCACCCGTGAGGAGTTCATGAATTTGATCGCAAACCATCGATGAGATGAATGATGAAAAGGAGGTGGAAGTATGAAAGCAACATTTTGGGGGCACAGTTGCGTTCTGGTTGAAGTGAAGGGCAAGCGCATTGTGATCGATCCGTTTTTAAGCGGAAATCCAGTCGCGAAAACAAAACCTGAAAATGTAAAATGTGACTATGTCATCATCTCGCATGGACATCGTGACCATTTAGGCGATGCCGTTCAAATCGCAAAAGCGAATGATGCCACAGTGATTGCTAATTTCGAAGTGGCCAGCTACTGCGAGATGAAAGGCTGCAACGTTCATCCGATGCACATTGGGGGCGCACATAAATTTGATTTTGGCCGTGTCAAGTTGACGATTGCGCATCATGGCAGCGGCCTGATCGAGGACGGCAAAATCATTTATCTTGGTAATCCTGCAGGGATCATTATTCAGTCCGATGGCAAGGTGTTGTATCATGCCGGCGATACCGGGCTTTTTTATGATATGAAACTGATTGGCGAGATGAACAAAATCGATGTCGCCTTTTTGCCGATTGGTGATAATTTCACAATGGGAGTCGATGATGCGGTGAAAGCAGTTGAATTGCTTCAGCCACGCAAAGCCGTTCCGATACACTACAAGACATTTGATGTGATTGATGTCGATCCGGTGCCATTCATTACACAGGTGGCTGCGCGCGGCATTGCTGCACAGATATTGGAAGTGGGGCAATCAGTGGAAATATAAAAAAAGGGACTGACCGGACTATGGTGCCTGCGCAAAGATGTAAGTGCCAGCCCCTTTTTTCCTTTGGCCTTTAAGTTGTGCGTGCGTGAGGTTGTGCAATTAAAGGCCGATTTATGCTTAATCTTCAAAATAAAGAAGAAATGAGTTGGGCAAAGTATCCTTCGTCAATAAACTCTAAACGTCCTATTCCTGCGTTCGCTTTGACTCATTTCTTCTGATTTTTGCATTACCTATTGCAACTTGAATGCCAAAAAAATGAATCACGCCTTTTTCCTACTAACCTCTTAAAAAACAATTTTTTAACCCATCAAGGTCGCTGTTCATTTTTCCCAGTGGTTTTGATTTGACTGAAAACACGCCAGCTATTTTTGGCCAGTGGCGGTAAATCAGCCAGCCTGTGCACCAGCTTTTTGTGATCAAGCAGCATTAAAAATGCTCCGGTTTTTGCGTAAAAAGCTGCGATTATCAGTATGTGTTAATGAATATGCGTCTTCTTCCCAAATGCACTGCAACATGAGGTTACTCTATGAAGAACTTGTTTGCTGCTTTGATTTTGAGCAGTTTTTGGGCGGGTTGTGCTGCTCCACAAAAACCAGTGATTGAGATGACGGAACAACAGGCTGCCAGGCAGTTGTCGGATTATCAGCAAAAAGCCGCACAAAGACCCGAAGATGTGAATGCGCTCTTTCATTTGGCGCAGGCACATGAAGCTATGGGGGCCGATGAGCAGGCAGTACGGGAACTTGAAAAAATAATCGCGCTGGATCGCAACTTTGCCAAAGCCTACCTTTTAAAAGCCAAAATTCATCAAAAACAAAACGACTCCGCCGTTGTGCTTGCAACCTATCTCAAGGTGCTCGCGCTTCCGCATGGCCATAACTATGTGGAGCAGGTTGCGACGGAAGTCGGCATGCCATATGCAATCAGACCATTGACTGTAGGGCCGGGCAACAATGTGATGGCACGTTTTTCTCCTGATAGTCAGCAGATCGCCTGGCAAAGCGATCGTAATGGCGACTGGGACATTTATTTGGCAAAAGCAGATGGCAGTGCTGTACAGGCTATTGTGTTTGATAAGGGCAATGATGAAGGTCCGGCTTTCTCACCTGACGGCCAGTTCCTGGCATTTGTCAGCAATCGGCATGAGCTGGAGCCGAGATCGCTCGGTTATGAAAAGCGTGAGATTTTTTTATACGATCTGACATTCCACAAACAAAGGCGACTCACAAAAAATGATATTGATGATTGGGCGCCTGTTTTTTACCCGGACAGCAGCCAACTGATTTATGTCTCAGAACAAGATGCTCGCGACGATGATAGTTTTGTCGTTCGAAAAAGCCGGTTGCTGACAACGAAGGTAGCAACAATTGAACCGCATTACTTTCGCAAAACGAAAGCGGAACAAACGTCTCCTGCAGCATTGCATGATGGCAGGCTTGCATGGATTGAAATCGATGATGGTATTTATCGTATTCTTACAGGAACGGCAGATGTACAGCCGGATACATTGATGAGCGATGCGCATCCGAAGGGTGGCCTTTCGAGTTCGCAAAGAGGAGAGTCTCTGACTTTTTTTATGAAAAAGGACGATAATGTTGATATTTATCTGCTGAATCTTTATAATAAGCAATTGCTGCGCCTTACGGCCTCCCAAAGCAAAGATATCTATCCATCTCTCTCTCCAGATGGCAAGCAGATCGTTTTCAGTTCTGACCGCTTTGGCAAGTTAGGCTTGTACACGATTGACCTCAGCACGCCAACCAGCCTGGAAGAGTTGCGCAGCAGAATAGTCGAAATACTCACAAACGCAGAAAGTTCACAAAAAACAGAATGAGCGAAAGACAAAAAGCCGTTCTCGTTCTTGACGATGGCAAAGTCTTTAACGGATATGCGTACGGCGCAATTGGTACCACCAGCGGAGAAGTTGTTTTCAACACCAGCATGGTCGGCTACCAGGAAATTATTACCGATCCTTCCTACAGCGGACAGCTTGTCTGCATGACCTATCCCCACATTGGAAATTATGGCGTCAATATGGTTGACGTCGAATCGATGATCCCGCAATCGAGCGGCCTGATCGTGAGAGAGGGCAGCCCGATATCGAGTAATTGGCGCGCTGGCAATACTCTCGAGCGCTATCTCGCTGGTAGTCACATTGTTGGCATTCAGGAGATCGATACGCGCGCCCTGACGCGTCATATTCGCGAGCATGGCGCCAAGCGGGGCATTATTTCGAGCGAAGAAACCAACCCGGAGAAGCTGCGCGAGCGCTTTGAGGGCATACCTGAGATGACCGGTCTCGACCTGGTGCAACAGGTTACTTGCCAAAAGAGCTATATTTGGAAGGAGCCGCTCGAAAACAATTGGTACTCGGCATTTGATAGGCCCAATCAATTAAGCCTGAGTGAAAAAAGGCTGCATCTGGTGGTAATCGACTGCGGCGTGAAGCGCAACATCCTGCGTTGGGCAACCAGTCTTGGATTTAAAGTGACCGTCGTGCCAGCCTTCACTGCTTCGCAGGCCATTTTAGACTTGCAGCCTGACGCGGTGCTGGTCAGCAATGGACCTGGTGATCCTGAACCGGTAGATTATGTTATCAAAACGTTGCGCGAACTGATTGGCCAGAAGCCGATTTTTGGAATCTGTCTCGGCCATCAGCTGCTGGGCCTTGCAATCGGCGGTTCAACTTTCAAACTCAAATTCGGGCATCATGGTGGCAACCACCCGGTGAAAAATTTGCAAACCGGCAAGGTTGAAATCACCTCACAAAACCATGGATTCGCAGTTGATCCGAACTCTCTCAAAGCAAATGAAATCGAAATCACCCACATCAATCTGAACGATCAGACACTTGAAGGATTTCGCCATCGCGAGCTGCCGGTCTTTTCCGTACAGTATCATCCCGAAGCGTCGCCAGGCCCGCACGATGCCGGTTACCTGTTCCAGCAACTCCAAAATATGGTGCTTTCATCGCTATGATGAATTCATGCTATATTGCCCATTCATGGCGATTCAGCCTGACCCGCATTTTCCTTCTGAAAATTTTAAAATTTTATTTAGAATCAATCGAGTGATATTATGCCGCAAAGAACGGATATTCATAAAATTATGATCGTCGGTGCAGGCCCGATTGTGATCGGCCAAGCCTGCGAATTTGACTACTCCGGCACGCAAGCTTGCCGCGCTTTAAAGGAGCTTGGCTATGAAATCGTGCTGGTCAATAGCAATCCGGCAACCATTATGACCGATCCGGAGTTCTCGGATCATACCTATATCGAGCCTATTACGCCGGAAGTGGTAGAAAAAATTATCGCCAAAGAACGCCCTGACGCTTTGCTGCCAACGATGGGCGGCCAGACCAGCCTGAACATTGCTGTCAAGCTGTCGGAAAATGGCGTTTTGGAAAAATATAATGTTGAGTTGATTGGCGCCAAGCTGGAAGCCATACAAAAGGCTGAAGATCGCGAACTTTTTAAGGAAGCGATGGAGAAAATTGGTTTGGAGATGCCAGTCGGTGGGTTCGCAAAATCAGTTGATGAAGCAGTTGATCTGGTCGAAAAAATCGGCTTTCCGATCATTATCCGGCCATCATATACCCTGGGCGGGACCGGTGGCAATGTTGCCTACAATATCGAAGAACTGAAAGAATTCGCATCTCTTGGCATCAAATCCAGTCCCATCGGCGAGGTGCTGGTCGAGCAGTCTATTCTCGGCTGGAAAGAATTCGAACTCGAAGTGATGCGCGATCTGGCGGACAATGTTGTTATCATCTGTTCGATTGAGAATTTTGATGCAATGGGTGTACACACCGGTGACAGCATCACCGTTGCACCGGCCCAAACGTTAACCGATCGTGAATATCAGCTCATGCGCGATGCCGCGATCAGGATTATCCGTGAAATCGGTGTGGAAACCGGCGGCAGCAATGTGCAGTTTGCGCTTAATCCGGAAAATGGCAAGATGCTGGTCATTGAAATGAATCCGCGCGTATCAAGAAGTTCGGCTCTGGCCTCCAAGGCGACCGGTTTCCCGATTGCCAAAATTGCAGCAAAGCTTGCCATCGGACTCACACTCGATGAAATCACCAACGATATTACTGGCGAAACGCCCGCATCCTTCGAGCCGGTGCTGGATTATGTTGTGGTCAAAATTCCACGCTGGGATTTCGAAAAATTTCCAAACACGGACATCCGTCTCGGCACGCAAATGAAATCTGTAGGCGAGGCCATGTCCATCGGCCGCACATTTAAAGAAGCCTTTCAAAAGGCGCTGCGCTCCCTGGAAACCGGACGTATGGGACTTGGTGCCGATGGCAAAGACGGTTTTAAGCCTTTTCCGGAACAGGAAGACAATCCCAGCGATATCCGCAAATTCATTCGGACACACCTGGCTACTCCTGCCAGCTTACGGCCGTTTGTCATTCGGCATGCCTTCCGCTACGGATTTACGCTCAAAGAAATTGCTGACTTGTCAAAAGTCGATCCCTGGTTTTTGTATCAAATCCAGGAAATCGTCGAGCTGGAAGACCGCTTGCGGGCTATTGATCAATTTGATCTCGAAAAGCATAGCGACTTGTTGCTCGAAGCAAAGCGATATGGCTTTTCCGATGTGCAAATCAGCCATATTCTGAAAAGATCAGAATTGGAAGTGCGGGAATTGCGAAAAAAAGCCGGCATCGTACCGGTTTATAAAACAGTTGACACCTGTGCGGCTGAGTTTGCTTCGCAAACGCCTTACTATTATAGCACCTACGAAACTGAGAATGAAGCCGTACCGAAGGACAAGAAAAAAGTGGTGATTTTAGGCGGTGGTCCAAATCGTATTGGGCAGGGCATCGAGTTCGACTATTGCTGTGTGCGTGCCGTGATGGCGTTGCGTGAGGAAGGTTTCGAAGCCATTATGATCAATTGCAATCCCGAAACGGTCTCTACTGACTACGATATATCTGATCGATTGTTCTTTGAGCCGCTCACATTCGAAGATGTAATGAATATAATCGATCTGGAAAAACCGGATGGGGTGATTATTCAATTTGGTGGCCAAACACCGCTCCGGCTTGCATTGCGATTGGAGCAGGCTGGTGTTTCTATTTTAGGCACATCGCCTGATAGTATCGATTTAACCGAAGACCGTGAACGTTTCGGCAAACTACTGGACGAGCTTGGCGTGCGACAGCCTGAAGCCGGGACAGCCCGTTCATTCGACGAAGCCAAAGTGATTGCCGAACGGATTGGCTTTCCAGTGCTGGTGCGGCCATCGTACGTGCTCGGCGGCAGGGCGATGGAGATTGTGTATGATGTCGAGAGCTTGCGTCAATACATCAAAAAGGCCGCAGATGTTTCGCCGGAACATCCGATCTTAATCGACAAGTTTCTCGAAGATGCCTTCGAATTCGATGTGGATGGCATTTGTGATGGCGAAGATGTCTATATTGCTGGAATCATGCAGCATATCGAAGAAGCTGGCGTGCACTCCGGCGATAGCTCCTGTATGTTGCCACCTTATCTGCTCGGCGGCGATATCCGCACCGAGATCATCAATCAAACGACACGCATTGCCAAAAGGTTGAATACACTTGGCTTGATTAATATTCAGTATGCTTTAAAAGACAATCTGCTCTATGTTTTGGAGGTGAATCCCCGCGCCAGCCGGACAGTGCCCTTTGTGGCCAAGGCAACCGGAGTGCCGCTTGCAAAAATCACTGCAAAGGTGATGGCAGGCAGCAAGATTGCAAGTTTTGAGCTGCCGAATTCCTTCGAATACAAACACATCAGTTGCAAAACCCCGGTGTTTCCATTTATGAAATTCACTGGTGTTCCGACCTACCTCGGCCCGGAAATGAAATCGACGGGTGAGGTCATGGGATTAGGCGCTACATTTGGAGAAGCATTTGCAAAAGCCCAGCTTGGCGCAGGCTCAAAATTGCCCCTTTCCGGCACAGCGTTTCTCAGTGTCAACGATTCTGATAAAAAACGTGTCATCGAAGTGGCGCGCGATTTGATTGCGCTTGGTTTCAAGCTGATCGCGAGTGCCGGAACAGCTGGCGCTTTGCAAGCAGCCGGACTCGAAGTTGAACGCGTCAATAAGGTTGGCGAAGGGCGGCCGCACATCGTTGATCACATTGTCAACAATAATGTGCAATTGATCGTCAACACGCCTCTTGGTCGCGAAAGCAGGGAGGATGAGTACACCATCGGACGCAATGCCATGGCATACGATATTCCATGTTTGACGACACTATCGGCGGCGGTGGCGGCCGTTCAGGGCATCCGCTTTGCGAAAGACAATCAGTATACCGTTCGCAGCCTGCAGGAGCACTATAAACGCAGTTGAAAATGAGCTGTTCTGAATTGCGAGCCGCGTTTCCGGGATGATTTTTTTCGGGCGCGGCTTTTTTTATGGAAATATCAGGGGGAGCCTGGCTAAAAATAACCGCTCACTTTCGGCTAATAACGATTGGCATGCGCAGGCACGATGGCTATATTAACTTGAGTTCGATAGAGCAAAACATCAGGTTCTTCAGCCTGAGCGCGGTCGACGGCGAGCCGATGCCCTTGTACATCATGCTCAAAATTTTCATGTTTCGGCGCTGCTCACCATGAAGATGACTCTCCACTCAGGTGGAATATGCTTAGCTCGAAATCACAATATAATAAATGGAGTATGACAATTTGAAGTTTATCGAGAATTGTTTTTTGGAGGAAATGAGATGAAACGTGTTTTGCCAGCTTTAACTCTGGTCCTTTTGATGGCGACGACGCTGTTTGCACAGCTCGAAATGCCGTTGCGGCCGGTGGCGACCTATTCAATTGTCGCCAGAGACTCGGTGACGGGGCAGTTGGGAGTTGCGGTACAGTCGAACTGGTTTTCGGTGGGCAGCATTGTTTCGTGGGCGGAGCCCGGTGTCGGGGCTGTCGCGACCCAATCGTTCATCGATCCGAGCTACGGCCCGCTCGGTTTGGCGCTGATGCGTGCGGGTAAATCTGCCGATGCGGCACTCTCAGCTTTGCTAAAAGCGGATGAGAATCAAGCTGTGCGGCAAGTGGCCTTTGTCGATGCAAATGGCAACGTTTCGAAGCACACGGGCAGCAATTGTATCGATTATGCCGGCAGTGTCAGCGGGCCAGGCTTTTCCTGCCAGGCTAACATGATGGAGAAAAATACCGTGCCTGTCGCAATGGCGAATGCTTATATTGAAGCCACCGGCGATCTGGCAAGCCGTTTGATGGCGGCGCTGGAGGCTGCACAGGCTGAAAAAGGCGACATCCGCGGCAAACAATCTGCTGCGATGCTGATCGTGGCAGGGGAGACCAGCGGTACACCGTGGAATAGTCGAATTGTCGATTTGAGGGTGGATGATCACAAGGAACCGTTAAAAGAATTGAAGCGCCTGCTGCATGTGAATCGCGTCTATACCCACGCCAATAAGGGCGACGAGTTGATGACGACCAACCAGGTTGATGCAGCGATGCAGGAGTATACCAAGGCAATGGAACTGGCGCCTGAAAACATCGAAATGACCTTCTGGCCGGCTGTGACGCTGGCTTCGATCGGTCGGATCGATGAGGCGTTACCATTGTTTAAAAAGGTATTTGATCGTGATCTGAGGTGGGCCGAGTTGGTGCGCCGTCTGCCAAAAGTTGGCTTGCTGCCGAAAGACGATGCATTGCTTGAAAAGATTTTATCTGTGGCAAAATAACGAGCTCATAAAAGGGATGTCGTTAAAAGGGCATGGCGCGCCATGCCCTAACTTTTTTGACACAATGTAAAATGCCTTTGAATGGAACAGTCCTGAGGGGTTCGCTAAAGCAAAAATTTACTGCCCGCCGCGGGGCAGGGTGGAGACAATCAAATCGATTTTCTCTTCGCGATTGACCAGCGTGCCGGCGGCGATGGATTGCTTGATGACGGTCTCCGGCAACAAGGACGCCATTTCCTGGTAGGTAATCGTACCGATCTGAAAGCCCTTTTGCCCCAACCGTTCTTTTGCGTCATCCAGCGTACGGCCTTCAACCAACGGCACCACAATTTCTTCGGCGACATCACCGATGCTGATGGTCACATCAACGCGGGTGCCGCGCGATACTTCCACGCCGGGTGAAATCGATTGGTGCATGACCACATTTTCAAAGTAGTAGCTCGATGGCTCGTAGCGTCGCGAGCCTATCGCCAGGCCGAGACGATTCATTTGCAGCGTAGCTTCACGGATCGATTTCTCCGTCAAATCCGGCATCGTTACTTTAAGTTCGCCACGGCTGATGATGACGTAAACCTGCCGACCACTTTTGACCAGCGCGCCGCCCTTGGGATTTTGTTCGATCACATAGCCCGATGGAATAGCCGAATCATAGCGCTCTTCTTCCCGGATGATCTTAAATCCTTCATCCGAAAGCTTTGCTTTTGCATCTTCGTACATCATTTTTGTGACATCTGGCAGCGGAATCGCTTGCCCATGTCGGGTGTACAACGGCATCACGACCATATCCATGAGCCCAGCCAAAACGACGAAACCTGCGAATGCATAAACCAGGATTCGAAGCCATTGTTTTTGCCACAAAATTTGCAGCCTCAGCCACAAATTTCCCATATTCACATCCTTTACCTTTGAGCGAAATTTACGATTCAGCTTTTATTGCATTCCGTGAGGAATCTTCCCGTGGTGCAGTGCCGAATGCATGGGGGAAATTCGAATTTTAGATCGAACTGCATACATTAGCGCAAAAGCCGAATGATTACGAATAAACTTCTGCCTGTGCCGCACTTAATTTGAAGGAAAAAGCGGCTTGTCATTTGCTTTTCGAAACCTTGCTGCGAATACACCATCAATGCCGTGCAAATGCGGCAAGGTTTTCAGATAGCCCTGTTCGGTGACAAAATGCTCTGCGACAAATTCTGCGGCGTTTTCCAGTTCGAATTTCGGGTGCGCTTGCAAAAAGGCTGCCGCAACCGATTCGTTCTCTTCATGATCGATGCTGCAGGTTGCATACACCAGTCGCCCGCCCGGCGCAACGAATTGTGCTACATGGTTCAAAATATCGCGCTGTAATGTGACCAACTCAGCAAAATCCTCAGGGGCCCTTTGCCAGCGCAAATCTGCCCTCCGCGACAGAACGCCCAGCCCGCTGCAAGGTGCGTCGAGCAGCACCACATCTGCCGTTGGAACCTTTACAGAACGCGCATCGCCGACAACTACAGAGGTATTCTGCAATCCGGTGCGTGCAAGATTGATACGTAATTTTTCTGCACGCAACGGCGATTTTTCCACTGCAATCACCACGCCATCAGCGCCGACATTGTGGGCCAGTGCAATCGCCTTGCCGCCCGGCGCCGCGCAAAAATCAATGACACTCTCGCCGGGCTGCGCGTCTGCTATTTGCACCACCAAACCGGCTGCCGGATCCTGCACCAGAAACGCGCCGGCATCCCAGCCCGGAATCAGCGTTGGTGACTCACCTTCGCTGTATTTGAAATAGGGTTTCACTGGCTCGAAAGCCTCAAGCACTTCGGTTGCTCCCACCGGTAGATTCGCTTGCAAAAGCCGCACGTACAAAGGCGGAATCTGATTGTTGCCTTGCAGCCATTCGATGATATTTTCGTTGCCGTACTGTTCGATGAAACGCTCGACCAACCACAACGGATGGCTATAATATTGCGCCAATTCCTTCAATTTTTTGGGCTTGGGCGGATGTGGAGTAAACGGCTTTTTAAGATAGCTTCGCAGTACGGCATTAACAAATTTAGCTCGCCGTTGGTCGAGTACTTTTTTAGCCACTTTTACACTTTCAGAAACCACTGCATAGGCCGGGATGCGCTGCAAAAACATCAACTGATAAAATGCCGTGCGAAAGATGTTTTTTGTTATTGACGGGAAACTGGCGAAGCCCTTTTGAATGTAATGTTTGGCCACCAAATCCAGATAGGTCTTGTGCTGCAAAACACCGTTGACGATTTGCTGCAACAAGCCATGATCGCGGCGCGTCAGGTGCTGGACAGCTTCTGAAGTCTCCAACAAGTGGTCGATGTAGCGTCCTGAATTTTCAGTTTTTGATAAAAGCTTCACCGCCAGTAATCGCACCGATAAATCAGTTTTTGGGGTATCAACCATCAACGTGATCCCAATATCTCGCCGGTATTCACTTGATAGCCACGCAAAAATGCATCCACTAGCATTCTTTTTTTACCCTGCATTTGCACGTCTTGCAAACACACGCTCGTATCGTCGCCTGCGTGGACTTCAAGAATGCCCTTTTTGTTTTCTGCTGCGATCACTTCGCCCGCTTTACCAGTACGGCTCGCTGCACCGGCACTACAAGCAAAAATTTTGAGCGTTTTGCCTTGCAATGTCGAAACGGCTGCTGGTATCGGTGATAAGCCGCGCACCAGGTTGCGAATGTCTTTAGCCGACTGCTGCCAGTTGATTTGCCGCAATTCATTGGTAAGCTTTGGCGCTTTCGTCGCCTCGCCAAGTTGCTTTTGTGGCTGAAGGGTACCCTCCACCAGGCCTTGCACGGTTTCGATCAGCAACTCCGCACCAATACTTTTTAGCCGAGAATAAAGCTCGCCGAATGTTTCATTCTCGCCAATATCAGTGGACTTTTTCAGTAAGAAATCGCCTGTGTCAACGTGCTCATCAATCATGAAGGTGGTGACACCGGTTGTTTTTTCTCCGTGGATCAAGGCCCAGTTGATCGGCGCCGCACCGCGATACTTCGGCAGCAAAGATGCATGCAGATTGATTGTTCCGAGCCTGGGAAGCTTGAACACTTCGGGGGGCAAAATGCGAAATGCTACCACCACAAACAGATCGGCAGAGATGGATTGGAGCACGGAAATAAAGTCTGGATCGCCCAGATTTTCCGGCTGCAAAATATCGAAGCCGCGAGATTTCGCCCAGGCTTTTACCGCCGATTCCCGCACTTGCAAGCCACGGCCGGCTGCCTTGTCCGGCACAGTCACCACTGCAGCCAGTTCGGCACCATGCGCGGCCAAAGTTTCTGCGCTTTCAACCGCAAAATCCGGCGTGCCCATAAAGACGATTCGTGTTTTATTGAGCTTGTAATTCACGCTGTCGATTCCGTTCGATGCGTTCATGAATGGCTTCCGACTCGATGGCTCTCAGCTTTTTCGCCAGCAGCTTGCGCTTGATCGCGCTGAGCCGGTCCGTGAAAAAGATGCCATGCAAATGGTCGATTTCATGCTGCAGTACCCGCGCCAGCATGCCATCACAGGAAAGTTCGTGCTTTTCACCGTTGATGTCCTGATACGTAACGCGTATGGCTTCCTTGCGTGTCACATCATCATTGACCTCAGGGATGCTGAGACAGCCTTCCTCCATTGTATAATCGTCGCCGAACTCTTCGATGATTTCAGGATTGATAAAAGCCTCAGGAGATGCTCCTTCTTCGATCAGGCCAATATCAACCACACACATCGATAAAGACAGACCGATTTGCGGCGCTGCGAGGCCGATACCCTTGGCAACCTGCATGGTTTCGATCATGTCTTCAGCCAATTTTACAATTTCATCATCGATGGGATCGATCTGTTTTGCCTTCTGCCGCAGCACCGGATCGCCGTATTTTCTGATTTGCAGGAGCGCCATGATTTACTCCGTCTTGTCTACTTTCGCAGAAACTGCCGATTTTGAAATTTCAATTTTGGTGTTGTCAGCGATTTGCACCAGGAACGACTTTTCTTTCACACCAACAATTTTGCCATAAATACCGCCGGTGGTCATGATTTTATCATTTTTTTCCAGCGACTGTAGCATTTGTTGGTGCTGTTTTTGTTTTTTGACTTGGGGGCGAATCATAAAAAAATACATGATGACAAAAATGAGTACGAAAGGCATAAGCAGGCCAAGCATGCTGCCGCCGTCGCCGCCCTGGGGGGGAGCCATCAAAAGAATTTGCGCAAGAGTCGTCACTTCAATCTCCTTAATTAAACGAAATGGTTTGTAAGTATCATTCCTGGACATGCCATCGCTGCGACAGTCTTGTTGTAATGTGTGGCAGGCGTTGTGAACGTGTTATTGCGCGGTGTTATAATCCGCATAAAACACCTTGCGCCAGCCCTCAAAGTTGTCGCTCAGTATCGCTTTGCGCATGTCAGCCATAAAAGTATGGAAAAAATAAATATTATGCAAGCTGACTAATCGCATTCCAAGCAATTCCCCAGCCTGAAAAAGATGTCGAATATAGGCGCATGAATAATTTTGGCAGGTGTAGCATTGGCAATCCTGCTCGATCGGCTCGAAAAGTTCCTTGAATTTGGCGTTGCGCAAGTTGAGTGTGCCAGTGCGCGTGAAGGCCTGTCCTTTGCGGCCGTTGCGGGTCGGAATCACGCAGTCGAACATGTCGACACCCAAGCGCACAGCCTCCACAAGATTTTCCGGCTTGCCGACACCCATCAGGTAGCGCGGCTTTTCAACTGGCAGCAACTCTGTCGTTACGCCTGTCATTTCGTACAACAGATCTGCCGGCTCACCCACCGCCAATCCACCTATTGCGTATCCGGGAAAGTCAAGCTCAATCAATTGCCTTGCGCTCAGTTGGCGAAGGTGAGGATAAACACCGCCTTGCACAATCGCAAACAAAGCCTGATCGTAGCCATAAAGTGGTGGCTGCGATGTCCATGCGTTTTTGCAGCGTTTGGCCCATGCAGCTGTCAATTGGTTCGATTCTGCACAATACGTTTCACTGGAAGGGTAGGGCGGGCATTCGTCGAGCACCATCATCACATCTGCACCGATGGCGCGCTGCTTCTCGATAACATTTTCCGGCGTAAATTCGTGGTAGCTGCCATCGATATGCGACTGGAAACGCACCCCCTCTGCGTGGATTTTGCGCAGTGCTGCCAGGCTGAAGACCTGATAGCCGCCACTGTCGGTCAGCATGGCAAAAGGCCAGTTGGCGAATTTGTGCAATCCACCTGCTTGTTTTAATATCTCCAGACCGGGCCGCAAGTAGAGGTGATAGGTGTTGCCGAGAATCATTCGTACACCGACATTGCTGATTTCCTCCGGCGTCAGTCCTTTGACTGTCCCCTGCGTACCAATTGGCATAAAAACCGGTGTTTTGACCTCGCCGTGCGCTGTTTTGAGTGTACCTGCACGTGCACTGCTGCCGCTGTCGGTTTTTTCAAGTGTAAATGAAAAGTCGATACGAAAAGATCCTTTCCTTCGCTACGATACGCATTGCATAGATAGCTTTCTCGCTTAAAAAAGCTTGTCAAAAGCCTCATCGAGATGTGTGCAGTGAACAAGCTCAAAATTATCCGGAACGGCTATTTTTTTGCCTGAAATAGCAGGTAAAAACGCGCGGGCAAAACCGAGTTTTGCTGCTTCATGAATGCGCTTTTCCAGCTGCGGTACAGTGCGAATTTCGCCGCCAAGGCCAACTTCGCCGATCAGCACAGTGTTTTCCGGTACGGTCGCATTGTGCATCGACGACGAAATCGCCGCCGCCACGCCAAAGTCCACAGCCGGTTCATCGAGCCGTACGCCGCCGACCGCATTTAAAAAAACATCGAAGCCGCCCAGCCGCAAGCCAATGCGCTTTTCCAGCACCGCTAAAATCAGCGACAAACGTTTGGCATCGAAGCCAGTGGAGGTGCGTTGCGGCATACCATAGTTGGTCGTGGTTGCCAGCGCCTGCACTTCCACCAATATCGGGCGCGAGCCTTCGATCATGCAGACTACCACTGAACCGGAAGCCTGTGTGTTGCGCTCAGAAAGAAAAATTTCTGACGGATTGGCAACGTCCCGCAGGCCGGTTTCCAGCATTTCGAAAATGCCGATTTCGCGGGTGGAGCCAAAGCGGTTTTTGAGGGCGCGCAAAATGCGAAAATGCTGGTTCGCATCACCTTCAAATTGCAGCAAGGTGTCGACCATGTGTTCGAGCACCTTCGGTCCAGCCAAATAGCCTTCCTTGGTAACATGGCCAATCAAAATGACCGGAATGTGGCGTGATTTGGCCAGTGATAAAAACGCCAGCGCTGATTCGCGCACTTGCGAAATCGTGCCGGGCGCGCTTTCGAATGCCGGCTGGTAAATCGTTTGGATCGAGTCGACCACGATCAGCCCGGGCTGCACATTTTCCACAGCAGCCAAAATCTCGTCGAGATTGGTTTCGGCAAGAAGATACAAATCCGACGAGTCGATGCCCAACCGCTGCGCGCGCAATTTGATTTGTCTGCCGGATTCCTCGCCAGAAATGTAGAGTGTTGGAAAATCCGGCCTGGCGAGCCGGGTGGCCTCCTGCAAAAGCAGGGTCGACTTGCCGATGCCGGGATCGCCGCCGATCAAAATTAGCGAACCGGGCACCATGCCGCCACCGAGCACCCGGTTGAGTTCATCGCTTTCAAAGCGTGTGCGGCTGTCCTCAGAAAAATCAATGTCAGAGAGCTTGACCGGCTTGCTGGCATCGCTTTTAACCTGCGCCGAAGGTCGCGCTGGTTTGATGGCGACGCGTTCTTCAACCAGCGTATTCCACGCCTGGCACTCGCTGCAACGGCCAAGCCAACGGAGCGATACAAAGCCGCAGCTTTGGCAAACGTATTGGACTTTAGATTTTTTTGAAGAAGGAGCCATTTAGGAATTGTGCTATTAAGTGAATCTACAGGTCAAGCTGTTCTGGAATGCAAAGCTTGCTTTGCTTGGAAAATCCGCTTTATGCAAAGCGAGCTTTGCACTCCATTTTTGTTTGCTATTTTTCACTGACCGGCTCCACTGCCGAGTCCCCGGAAATGAATTGCTGTACCAGCGGATTTTGGCTGCTGCGAATGTCGTCCGGCGTGCCGGTAAAGATAACCCGGCCGTCATGCAACATCGACATGGCGTTTCCAACCATGTAAGCACTCACCATATCGTGCGTCACAATGATCGAAGTAACGCCGGTGGTTTCCTGAATGCGCAAAATCAACCGGTTGATAACATCAGCCATGATCGGGTCGAGACCGGTTGTCGGCTCGTCATACAAAATATAATCCGGCTCCATCATTAGTGCACGTGCCAAACCAACGCGTTTGCGCATCCCACCAGAGAGCTCAGCCGGGCTCATCGGCTCAATGCCGGGAAGTCCCACCATTTCGAGCTTTTCAGCGACTTTTTTACGGATGTCCGGTTCGCTGTAGAGCCTGTGTTCTCGCACGCCCAACGCGATGTTGGCCTCAACCGTCAGCGAGTCGAACAGCGCCGCATTTTGAAACAGCATGCCGATACGGCGACGAATCGCGTACAGCTCATTTTTTGAAATGCCGACAATCGCTTTGCCGTCGATGACAATCTGCCCTTGGTCTGGTTGCAGCAAGCCAATGATGTGTTTGAGCAGCACGCTCTTGCCACAGCCGCTGCGACCGATAATAATGTGGGAAGCGCCGGTTTCGATGGTCAGCGACGCGCCTTGCAGCACAGACTTGCGGTCAAACGATTTATGGATATTTTGGATTGCAATCATATTAAAAAATGAGCGTGGCCATGATGTAATCGTTGATCAAAATCAGCGCTGCCGACATCACAAATGCTTCGATGGTCGAGCGGCCAACACCCTCTGCGCCACCATAGGTCCTCAGCCCGACAAAACAACCGACAATCGCGACGGTTGCCCCAAATGCAAACGCTTTTGCCAGTCCACCGAAGATATTGCGTACTTCAAAAAAATACTGCACACTGTCAAAAAACATGGTCGTGCTGATATCCAGCAAATTGTTTGCAACAATATATGCTCCAAATACACCGATAACGTCCGCGAACACCGTGAGCAGTGGCAACATCAGAAAGGCTGCCCAAAACCGTGGCATCGCGAGGTAGCGAATCGGACTGATCGCCAGTGATTCCAATGCATCGATCTGCTCGGTTACCTTCATCGTGCCAAGCTCTGCTGCGATAGAAGAGCCGATACGGCCGGCCATCACAAATGCCGTCAATACCGGTCCAAGCTCGATGAAAATCGCCAAACTGGTGGCGCCGCCGAGATAGGAAAGCGAGACGAAGCCTTCAAATTGATAGGCGGCTTGCCATGAAGAAACCGCGCCGGTGAACAGCGAGGTGATACAAACCAATGGCAGCGAACGCACACCAACCAAATGCATTTGCTCAATGACCAGCATGCGATCGCGAAAAATCGAACGCGATTCGCTCAGAATCTGGCTGAGCAATAGGGTCATACCACCGAATTTTTGCAAAATATCGAGAACATTGCGGCCTAACAGCCGGATTGGGGTGAGCAGCATCGCATTAGTCTATTCTATACAGCAATTTGGTGAGCAGCAAAAATAGACATTCGCTTGCAATAAAGCAAGTTATTCTTGGGAGGAAAAGTCGTTGCAATTCGTTTATGAATGCTGTATACTCGCAGATTCAATTTTTGAAGAGAGCTCTGATAACGAGGTCGTCATCGGATGAAGAATATCCGGCACTGTTTGAAATACCTGTGCATGCTGTTTGCGATTTCGCTTGCTGCATTTGCAGCTTGCAGTTCGCCCGCTGAAAAGCAGCAAGAAACCGTAAGCATGGATAAATTTGCTTACATTTATTCACAAGCTGTGATTTTACACCAAAATTACGACAGCCTTTCAGCAGCGCGCAAGGTTGACTCCTTGTTGGCGGCCAATGGCTGGTGGCTGCAAGGAAAGCTTGAAACAACAGTTGCGCAATATCAAAAAGACCAGACGCAATGGCAAGAGTTTTGGGCGTTAGTGGTGCAAAATCTCGAGCGCGAAGCTAACCCGACAGTTGGCAATGACAGCACCGAAACCACGCGCCCCAAGCAGAAATAATCATTGATTTAAATCCTGTTCTTCCTGTAATAACTCTTCAATACGCTGGATCAGACCTGCTTTCAGGCCACCTTTTTCCCGCATTAAACCTGTATGCCGCATGCGAATTTTGCCCATCTTGTCGAGAAGGACAAGGTGAGGCAAACTGGTGATGCCAAAATCTTCGCTCACCGAATTGTCATCGTGCGCGACCGGGAAAGAGTAAGGGTGCAGGTCGAAAAAGCGCTTGATCTTGTCTGGATCATCGCCACTCCAACCTGTGTTGAGTGCGAGAATCCCGACTTCCGGATGATTTAGAAATCGTTCATAGACTTCCTGAAGCTCGGGAAATTGTTGCAGGCACGGAGCGCACCAGGTGCCCCAAAAATCGATCAGAGTCACTTTGCCACTGAGAGCTTCGGAAGTGATTCGCTGGCCATCGAGCATTTGCGCGCTGAAGATGGGCGCAGCTTCATTGAGATCGATGTCAAAATCGTGCGACAGCGCTTTGGGGGTTATGCTGTGATAAGCGATTCCGACGACAACAGCCCATAAAATAAAAGCTGGTGCGGCAACCCACACATGGGAGCGTTGCCATTTTTCGCGAACCAGAAAGCCGCAAAAGGCGCTAACAGGTGCTGCTAAAGGAATGAGATAGAAGATGTTCGAAAGCTTAAAAAATACCAGCACAGTGCCGGCTACGAAATAGGGCCAGGAAAGAAAAAATGCCTTTTTAAAGCTGTTTGCAGATGAACGGGGCAGGACTAAAAGCCCCGCGAAGAAATGCAGTATGGCGCCAAGAAGCATGAGTTGCGCCATCGGTAGTACCCAAAAAAGGCGCGCCAGGGCAACTGCGGCAATAATCAAAAAACCAATATTGGAAGCGTTGCGCAGGGCAGAATTGATTTGCATTCTATTTCCTTTTTTATCTTCTTGTTTGATCGTTCTTAATATAACGCGTTGTGCGAATTGTTTTTGCGATAGTCCTTTTGGATAAACCATTGTTTTTATATAATAATAGTGCCCTTGTCATTCAGGAGGAATCTATTCGGCATCGTGAGGAAACTTCGCTAGATTCCGCGGAAACGTCAAAATAGATGCCTCCGGCATGACAATTTGAGCCATTTTGTGCTCATCAACGGCTTATTTAATTCGCACAACGGGTTAATATAAGAGAGCACAATGGCTTCGCCAAGTATTAAACCAGACCATTTTTATAAAGGCATGATTCATAAAACGTATTGCAGCTGCAGCATTTCGCTTCTGGCCTGGTGTGAAGCATCGCTATTTGGGTTTCTGTAATAGAATAATAATTGTCTTGCACAATCAACCAACGCCGCTCAATATTTATTTCCAAAATTGAGAAAGAGCATAGCCTTTTCTCGATATTGGGAATGCCAAAGGCCTGCGGTATCGGCTTTAAAATGTAAGGCAAAACAATAAAAAACAAATACATAAAAGATTTAAAATTTCTCCTGATGCACTTGGCACAGTTTTCGTTCAGGCCGGTGGATAATTCGGGATGGGATGAGTATCTACAATTGCGCAAATGATGACCTTGCAAACTGAGCGCTCTGTTCAACAGACATGCTTTCATTGTGGTGAAGTGTGTGATGACGCAACGATTTTTCATGATGAAAAGCCCTTTTGCTGCCAGGGATGTCTGCTCGTCTATGAGCTGTTGACAGACAACCAACTCCTCAATTATTACTCGCTTGAAAATCAGCCGGGAATGAAAGCCCGAGAGGCCGATCTCCATACAGGGTATGCCTACCTTGATGATTCAGCGACTCGCGCCAAGCTCATCGACTTTGCTGATGATCATATCAGCAAGGTGACCTTCCGCATCCCACAGATGCATTGCAGTGCCTGCATTTGGTTACTGGAAAATCTCAATAAATTAAATCCGGGCATCACCCGTTCACGTGTGCAGTTTTTGCGCAAAGAAGTGACCATCGTGTTCCAGCATGACCGCATTAGTCTGGGCAAACTGGTCGAGTTGCTGGCTCGCATTGGATATGCACCGGAGTTGCAATTTGATCGTCTTGAAGCAAACACGAAATCTGCTTCGCCGCAGCGTAGCCTCTATTTGAAGCTGGGCATCGCCGGGTTTGCGTTCGGCAATATCATGCTGTTCAGCTTTCCTGAATATCTCGATATTCGGGATGATCTCGGGCTCACGCTGCAGTCCTTTTTTGGCTACCTGAATATTTTGCTGTCTCTTCCGGTGCTGCTTTACAGCAGCCGCGACTATTTTGTGTCAGCATGGTCAGCAGTGCGGCAGGGCATGCTCAATATCGATTTTCCGATTTCTCTCGGCATTCTGGCGATATTTTGTCGCAGCACATATGAAATATTAAGCGCAAGCGGATCGGGCTATCTCGATTCCTTTGCTGGATTGGTATTCTTTTTATTGCTTGGCAAGCTCTTTCAGCAGAAAAGCTACGATGCCTTGTCGTTCGACCGGGATTACAAATCCTATTTCCCGATTTCTGTCACCAAAAAGGTGGGGCAGAGTCAGCGCATTATTTCACTCTCCGACCTGGCAATTGGCGATCAAATCGTTGTGCGCAATCAGGAATTGGTGCCTGCGGATGCCGTTTTGTTATCCGAACAGGCCTTCATCGATTATAGCTTTGTAACGGGTGAATCGGTGCCTGTGCGCAAACGCAAAGGCGAGTTGCTGTTTGCCGGCGGGCGGCAGGTGGGCCAGGCAATTGAGATGAGCGTAATGAAGGACGTTTCGCAAAGTTACCTTACCAGCCTGTGGAACAACGATGTCTTTCAGAAGCCTGCACAGAACGCGCTAACCAATCTGGCAAACACAGTGGCCAAGTATTTCACATTGGCTGTGCTGAATATCGCCCTTTTTACAGTTCTGTACTGGCTATTCACCGAACCTGGTGTAGTGGTGTCAGCAGTAACAGCAGTGCTCATTATCGCGTGCCCGTGCGCATTGGCCCTGTCGATTCCATTTACATTCGGCAACACCCTGCGCATTTTTGGCAAGAGCGCTTTTTTCCTGAAAAACGCTGACACGGTGGAGCGTCTGGCGAAAATCGACACCATCGTTTTTGATAAAACCGGCACCCTGACCTGGCAGAGCAAAGTTGGTGTTACTTTTCAAAGCGCTGAGCACGAGCCGCTTTCTGCTACCGAGAAGATAATGGTCGGTTCGCTGGTCAGGCACTCAACACACCCGCTCAGTTACCAAATTTCTCGTTGGCTTAAGCTCGAAAAAAGCACAACCGTAACGGATTTCGCTGAGTTGCAGGGGAAAGGCATCATGGCCGAAATCCATGGGCAGTTGGTGCGGCTGGGAGCGCGACGGTGGATTTTAGCTGATGGCAAACTGATTGAATCAGATGGCGATTCTGCCAACCACTCGCAGGTGTTTTTGGAAATTGCTGGCCGGTATCGCGGTCATTTCAATGTGGCCAACAACTATCGTCCGCATCTGCAGGGCTTGTTGGCAAAGCTCAGATCACGCTATCGGGTTTACCTGCTTTCCGGAGACAACGATCGAGAAAAAGGCAATCTTGAGCCGTTTTTTGGCAAAAACAACGGCACGACGCGCATGCATTTCAATCAATCTCCGGAGGATAAGCTCATGTTTGTCAAAAAATTGCAGGGTGAAGGCAACCATGTGATGATGATCGGTGATGGATTGAATGACGCTGGTGCGCTCAAGCAGAGTGATGTCGGTGTGTCGATTTCGGAAGATGTGGCATCGTTTTCTCCTGCATGCGATGCCATTCTGGATGCCCGGAGATTCGAGCAACTCGGGGCATTGCTGCACTTTTCCAAGTTGAGCTATCGAGTCGTTTTGCTGAGTTTTGGCATTTCGTTCTTATACAATCTGATCGGGCTCAGCTTCGCGGTCAGCGGCATGCTTTCGCCGCTGTTTGCAGCGATCCTGATGCCGATCAGTTCGATATCGGTGGTCGCTTTTGCTACGATCACCACGCGGCTTTTGGCAATGAAGCTGCGGATAAATTAAATCTATTGGAGTCAAAATGGAAGTCATTTACATTCTTATCGGTGTGAGCCTGCTGGTGGCTATCGCCTTTTTAGTGGCTTTTATCTGGGCTGTTAAAAACGGCCAGTTTGAAGATACATACACCCCCTCAGTACGAATATTATGGGATGAAGAAAAACAGCAAAAACAAATCAGGGAGAAGTAATTTATGGCTGTGGAAACGTATTATTATGACAATCGGATTGTCCGGAATTTCGCGTTTGCGACCACATTGTGGGGATTCGTCGGAATTCTGGTCGGCATTATTGTGGCGATTCAGCTCTTTATCCCCGAGCTGAATTTAGGCATTGCCTACACCACTTTTGGCCGTTTGCGTCCGCTGCACACCAATGCCGTGATCTTTGCCTTTGCCGGCAATGCAATTTTTATGGGTGTGTATTATTCGTTGCAACGTCTTTGCAAAGCGCGGATGTACAGCGATATTTTAAGCAAATTGCATTTTTGGGGCTGGCAACTCATTATTGTCTGTGCAGCGTTAACGCTGGTGTTGGGCTATACGACCGGTAAAGAATACGCTGAACTCGAATGGCCTGTGGATATCCTGATCACTCTCGTTTGGGTCATTTTTACCATAAACCTGTTTGGTACCATCTTTAAGCGCCGCGAGCGGCACATGTATGTTGCGATCTGGTTTTACATCGCAACGGTGATAACGATTGCTGTGCTTCATCTCGTCAATTCAGTTGAAATTCCGGTTACCGCCCTCAAAAGTTACCCGGTCTATGCGGGTGTGCAGGATGCACTGACGCAATGGTGGTATGGCCACAATGCAGTCGGTTTCTTTCTGACCACACCCTTTCTCGGTCTGATGTATTACTTCCTCCCCAAAGCTGCCAATCGTCCGGTGTTTTCTTATCGGCTTTCCATTGTGCACTTCTGGGCGCTGATTTTTATTTATATCTGGACGGGTCCGCACCACCTTCTGTATACTGCTTTGCCTGATTGGGCTCAGTCTCTTGGCACCGTCTTTTCTGTCATGCTGATCGCACCGTCCTGGGGCGGTATGCTCAATGGTTTGCTGACCTTGCGCGGCGCATGGGATCGTGTGCGCGAAGATCCGATTTTAAAGTTTATGGTAGTTGCTGTAACCGCTTATGGCATGGCGACCTTTGAAGGGCCGATGCTGGCGGTGAAATCGATTAACGCGCTTTCGCATTACACCGACTGGACGATCGCGCATGTGCATATTGGCGCGCTTGGGTGGGTTGGCTTTCTGACATTCGGTGTAATTTACTGGCTGATCCCGAGATTGTATGGAACAACGCTTTACTCGCGTAGTCTCGCGAATGTGCATTTCTGGGTCGGTACACTTGGCATTCTGTTTTATGCCGTCCCGATGTATTGGGCAGGCGTGACCCAGGGCCTGATGTGGAAGCAATTCACTGCAGACGGTTTCCTGCAATATCCGAATTTTCTCGAAACCGTTTTGCAAATTGTGCCGATGTATATCATTCGTGCACTCGGAGGTGTTTTCTACTTCGGTGGCATGTTCGTGATGCTGTATAATGTCGTGAAAACCGTCAAACAGGGCTCATTGATTCCAGAAGAAAAAGCCGAAGCGCCAGCACTGGAAGCCGCACACGCGGATGAAGGCAAGCCTGCTTTCTGGCACCGCTGGATTGAGAGCCGTCCTGTGCAGTTTTTGGTTGCCACCACTGTATTGATTTTGATCGGCGGGATTTTTGAGCTGATCCCAACGTACATGATAAAGTCGAATATACCGACCATAGCCAGCGTGAAACCTTACACGCCATTGGAGTTGCAGGGCCGCGATCTATATGTACGAGAGGGGTGTTATAACTGCCACTCGCAGATGATCCGGCCGTTTCGATCAGAAACCGAACGCTACGGTGAATATTCCAAAGCCGGTGAATTTGTGTACGATCACCCATTTCAGTGGGGCTCGAAGCGCACCGGACCGGATTTGCATCGCGTCGGTGGCAAATACCCTGATGCGTGGCACTACAATCACATGATCGAGCCGCGTTCGATGTCCCCGGGCTCGCTTATGCCACCTTATCCATGGCTGGCCAGTTCGACCCTGGACACCAGCACCACTGTAGCCAAAATCGAGGCTATGCAGTGGCTCGGGGTTCCTTATCAGGACGGTTATGCCCAAATTGCCAATCGTGATTTACAACGTCAGGGCGAGCAAATCGCGGCACGCCTGAAAGAATCCGGTATTGAAGCAGAATCGACTACCGAGCTGATTGCATTGATTGCCTATCTGCAAAGATTGGGTACCGATATCAGTGTGAAAGGTGACGGATTCACATTAAGTGAAGTTAAATAAACGTGGTGAACGACCGGTTGCTGAGTCGGCCGGTCGTCGATTTTCTTGCAAAGACAAGGTTGAAAATCATGTTAAAAGATGTTTTGCAGTCGATTGCCGGCGTCGCGACTTTTCCAGTCATTTCGCTGGTGCTGTTTTTTGCTTTCTTTATCGGTGTCATCATTTGGATTGCGAGGATGGACAAAAAGACCGTATCCAAAATGGCGAATTTGCCGCTGGAAAAAGATGATGCGCCACCTGCTGATCTATTTGCTAAAAACGGTAAATGAGGTGGGAAGAAGCATTGTAGCGACTGAGCAATTTAAAATAGAGAAGGAGAACGAAATATGGCGCATGACTATGATCTTGAAAATCAGGATAAATTGCTGGATCACGAATACGATGGCATTCGCGAACTGGACAATCGTCTGCCACCATGGTGGCTAAATCTGTTTTATATCTCCATTGGTTGGGGATTCATTTACATGCTGTATTTCCATGTATTTGGTATCGGAGATTTGTCCGAAGCCGAATATTATAAAGAAATTAATCCGAATTATGTCGCCAGCACAAACGAAGTCTATCGCCCGTTCTTGCTGACAGGCACCTATCATTCGCCACTTTATGAACCAAATGCCGATGTCACTCCGCTAATGATGGCACAGATGGGAGGAATGGACGATCTTCTGCCGGCTGCTACCGTTGAGGAAGCGGATACAATCGAGTATACAGCTCTGACTGATGCTGAGAGCCTGGCAGGCGGCAAAAGCATTTTCATGCAGAATTGTGTGAGTTGTCATGGCCAACTTGGCGAAGGCGGGATTGGCCCAAATTTAACGGATGATTATTGGTTGCATGGAGATGGTGGCATTACCGGTATTGTGCGCACCGTTCGAAATGGCGTACCGATTAAAGGCATGATTGCCTGGAAAACTTATCTTAAGCCGGAGCAAATTCTGGAAGTTGGCAGCTATGTGCTGACCCTGCAGGGCACGTCGCCGCCGAATCCGAAAGCTCCGCAAGGAACGAAAATCGATTAGTTGCCTTCGCGCTGCCTATGGATGATGTTGATTGAAAAAGGCGGCGCGAATCATTTTAACCTATGTGATACCATGCAAGATACGACTCCAACTGAAGAAAAAACGGAAGCCGCTTCTAATAGAAAGAGCGAAAGCTATCGCGATCGCATCTCTACAGTAGATCAAAAAGGCAAGCGCATTTGGATTTATCCAAAGAAGCCCAAGGGCCGTTTGTATAATTCCCGAACCCTGTTTTCATTTTTCTTGCTGGCGATTTTGTTCGCCGGGCCTTTTATTAAAATTTCCGGGCAACCAATTCTATTATTGAATTTTCTCGAACGCAAATTCATCATCTTTGGATTGGCTTTTTGGCCTCAAGATTTTCATTTGTTTGCCCTGGCCATGCTCACGTTTATTGTTTTTATCGTTCTGTTTACGGCTGTTTTTGGCCGGTTGTTTTGTGGCTGGGCATGTCCACAGTCCGTGTTTATGGAGCTGGTGTTCCGTAAAATTGAATACTGGATTGAAGGCGATGCCCGTAAGCAGCGCGCTCTTAATGAAGGCCCATTGACTGAAGAAAAAGTGCTCAAGAAGGGCTTAAAGCACGCCATCTTTTTTGCGATCGCATTTTTGATTGGCAACACATTTATGGCCTATATTGTCGGCATCGATCAGGTCAAAACCATTGTAAGTCAACCACCGTGGGAACATTGGAGCGGCTTTCTGGCTGTATCGTTCTTTAGCTTACTATTTTACGCAAATTTTGCCTTCTTCCGCGAACAGGCTTGCGTTATCGTTTGCCCATATGGTCGCTTTCAATCTGTGCTACTCGATCCGAGCTCGATTGTGGTTTCCTATGATTTTAAGCGTGGCGAACCACGAGGCAAGCGCTCGAAAAAAAATCCGGATGCGGAACTGGGCGATTGCATTGACTGCCACCTTTGCGTCGATGTCTGCCCGACGGGGATCGATATTCGAAATGGCACTCAACTTGAATGCATCAATTGCACGGCCTGCATCGATGCTTGCAATGATGTTATGCAAAAGGTGAAGCGACCGGAAGGTTTAATTCGCTATGCTTCATACAATAGCATCATCGGCAAGACGCAAAAGCTCTTTACGCCGCGTGCGATTGGCTATTCGGTTGTACTCACATTGCTGATCGTTTTGGTGGGGACGATGTTGCTAAACCGGAATGATGTTGAAACCACGATCTTGCGCACCCCGGGTTCTCTGTATCAAACAACTGAAACTGGCCATATTACCAACCTCTATTCTGTGCGTCTGGTGAATAAGAAATTCGAAACGATGGAAGCCACTTTAAGATTAGCTTCACCGGAAGGCCAGATAAAAATGGTTGGTGGTGATTTGCAGGTGCCTGAAGATGGCCATGCTGAAACAGCCTTTTTTGTTGAAATTGCTAAAGATCAGCTCAGTGGAATGAATACACATATCGTCATTGAGGTTGTGGCCGGAGGCGAGGTCGTGGATGAGGTTGAAACCTCGTTTATCGGGCCGGCAAAATAATTAAAATCGTTGTTATTCTTCACGCAAAAGGAGCGTGTCCGTATGTCGGAAAAGAAAAAAAACAGCATGGTCTGGCCAATTGGTATAATGGTAACCTATGGCATTTTCATGCTATTTATGTTTTCATATTTTGCGTTCAGTCAATCGATCGGCGTTGACTTGGTCGCGGATAATTACTATGAGCAACAAATTGCCTATCAGAATCAGATCGATCGGCTCGAGCGCACGAATGCGCTACCGGTCAGGCCTCAGATCTTTTTTGATGCCGGGGCACAGGAGGTCAATGTTGTTTTTGATCACTCGTTGCGTCCGGATGCCGATGGTGGCCGCATCATGATGGTCCGGCCCTCGAATGCAGCGATGGATTTTGCGATGCCTCTGCGACTCAATGCAGATGGAGTGCAAAAATTTAAAAATTTGCGTTTGCGTACAGGGCTGTGGAAAGCCAAAATCCAATGGGAAATGGACAGCGTCGAATATTTTATGGAAGAGACAATTATTCTGCCATGATTTTCCTAACCGCATTAACATTAGGTGCCGTGGGCAGCTTGCACTGTATCGGCATGTGCGGGCCGATAGCCCTCGCTTTGCCACATGGACAGGCTTCCCGCTGGCAGCAACTGCTGGGTACGCTCCTTTATAATCTGGGCAGAGTACTGACCTACGCACTGCTCGGATTTATTTTCGGTCTGCTCGGCCAAACGATTTCGCTGGCGGGCTTTCAGCAGGGCCTTTCCATTGTGCTTGGGATAGGGCTTTTATTTGTATCCATTTTCTCATCCAAAAAAATCAGCAGCCTTTTTACGATGCCTGATCGATTTGCGAAAACCTGGCGCAAGGTCTCGGGTGCTTTTTTGCGCAAACGTTCACTGCCCGGTCTCGCAATCATCGGCCTGTTAAATGGGCTTCTGCCGTGTGGATTGGTGTACGTAGCGCTTGCGGGCGCGACTGCCACCGGACATGTTGAGCAGGCTGTGCTGTTTATGGTGGTTTTTGGTGTTGGAACGATTCCGGCGCTGTTTGCTGTAACCACATTTGGTAAATTGCTGACCGTGAAATGGCGGCAATCTCTGTCTCGCCTGATACCGGTTGTCACCGCAGTGCTGGCTGTGATTTTGGTGCTGCGCGGGCTATCGCTTGGCATTCCGTATATCAGCCCAAATCTCGAAAAGATGCAAAAAAACGGCTCAATGCACCAGCATTAGGTCGTCGAACGGGAGTTGGACGTAGGTATTCTCAGCCTAAGTGGAGAGTTTTTTCATGGTGAGGGGAGTCGAACCATGAAGATTTTGAGCGTGCAGTACAAGGGCTTCTAAGCGTCTTCGTCTTCGCTCAAGCTGAAGAAGCTGATATTTTCCATTTATCACTCCACGCTATCCAAATTTTTTCTGAACTCCAGCAATCCATCCCAATCTGCTTGCTTCCTGACTGTTTTTTCATTACTATCAAATCTGCTAATAAAGCTTGGTTTGCGCCATCGTCTGCACATCATTTCATGACAAAATTTTTGAGATCGCTTGAAAGGAAGATTCTATGCCTGCTGTCAAGAATACGCATCGCACAACCGTCGCACAATTGGATGTACCGCCACGCTTGCTGCTCGGTCCCGGACCTTCAAATGCTCATCCGAGGGTACTGCAGGCACTTGGCATGCGTCAAATTGGTCACCTGGATCCGAAATTTATTGAGCTGATGTCTGAAACGCAGGAGCTGTTGCGCTATGCATGGCAAACATCGAATCAACTGACGATTCCGGTGAGTGGTACTGGCAGCGCAGCGATGGAAGCGTGTTTCGCCAATCTGATCGAGCCAGGGGATGTCGTGCTGATCGGCATAAATGGCTATTTCGGCCTGCGGATGGTGGATATGGCCGAGCGCTATGGTGCAGAAGTGAAAACGATTACTAAAAAGTGGGGCGAAGTTTTCGAGCTGAATGAACTTACAAAGGCCGTTTCCACGCACAAACCCAGGCTGGTGGGTTTAGTGCATGCTGAAACCTCGTCTGGTGCCTGCATGCCGATGGAAGGTATAGGCGATTTGTGTCAACAAAATGATTGTTTGCTTGTTCTCGATACGGTAACAAGTCTCGGCGGCTTGCCGGTTTTTCTCGATGAATGGGGTGTCGATGCGGCGTATAGTGGCAGCCAAAAATGTTTGAGTTGTCCCCCCGGCATTGCGCCACTGACTTTCGGCCCGCGCGCGGTTGAAAAACTGAACAATCGGCAGAAAAAGGTAGCGAACTGGTATCTTGATTTGACCATGGTTGGCAAATATTGGGGCAGCGAACGAACCTATCATCACACCGCTCCGATAAATATGAACTACGGTCTGCGAGAAGCACTTCGACTCGTTGCCGAAGAAGGCTTGGAGCAGCGCTGGCAGCGCCATCACGACAATGCTGAATATTTTTGGAATGGCTTGAAAGAGATCGGCCTGGAGTGCCATGTCGAAGCAGCGCATCGTCTGCCGAGCCTGACAACTGTCCGCGTACCGGAAGGAGTGGATGCGAAAGCAGTGCAAGTAGAGTTGCTGCAAAAATATAACATCGAAATTGCCGGCGGATTGGGCGAACTGGCTGGCAAAGTCTGGCGTGTGGGATTGATGGGATTTAACAGTCGCCGGGAAAATGTTACCCTTCTGCTTAACGCGCTCAGAAAGGCAATATAAGCTCGCATTTAATCAGAAAGGCAATATAAGCTCGCATTTAAATGGAGAGAATATTGTTTCAGAAAACCAACAGGACAAAAAAAGCAAAGCCCCATTTGCAAGTGGCATTCGAAAAGGTATTGCAATTGGTGTAGCGATGGGAGCAGGTATCGGCGCGGCACTGGATAATCTCGCAATTGGCATCGGCGTCGGTGTTGCGTTGGGAGTCGCGTTGGGTAAACTGGCTTTTTCGCCACGATCAGAAAACGAAAATTCACGAGACAATTAAGTCCTTAAAACAGGCATTTCAAATGTCGAAAAATGCACGATTGCAGGATTACTTCAGCGCGCTGGCAAAGGTCGCTGCAGGAGATATCCGTACTGATCAGTACTCGCGGATGTTGTACAGCACCGATGCCAGCATATACCAGGTCATGCCTTTTGGCGTGTTCCTTCCGGAAAACATGGAAGATGTACAGGCCGCCGTGGAGTTGTCAGCCCAATATGGCGTGCCCATTCTGCCGCGAACCAGTGGCAGCAGCCTCGCCGGGCAAGCCGTCAATGAAGCCGTTGTTATCGATTTCACAAAATATTTGAATCGCATCATTGAAGTTAATGTTGAAGAAAAATGGGTGTGTGTCCAGCCAGGACTTGTTCTCGACGCATTGAATGCGCGTTTAAAACAGCATGACTTGCAATTCGGCCCGGACCCGGCCAGCAGCAATCGTGCGGCAATTGGCGGCATCGTTGCCAACAACTCCACCGGCAGCCATTCGATATTGTATGGTATGACAGCTGACCATGTTTTGGCGACGAAAGTTTTTCTCAACGATGGGAGTGAAGCTGAATTTTCTGCGCTGGACGATGCCACCCTCGCTCAAAAAGCAAATGGGGCCGGGCTTGAAAATCAGATTTATGCGCGCATCAGCGAGCTTGCGGACAGCAAAGCCGATGCGATTCGCACAGGCACGCCGCGACATTGGCGGCGCTGCGGCGGCTACAATATCGATCGGTTTGTCGCAGAGGGTATTACCTACAAAGTGCCACAACAGCCTGGCTTTAACCTGGCAAAACTGATCTGTGGTTCAGAAGGCACACTGGCTGTTATGTCAGAGATCACACTCAACCTGGTACCGACACCGCAAAAAACTGGCCTGGCAATTGTGCAGTTCCAAAATCTCTACGAGGCGTTGTCAGCCACACCGATCATTCTGGAAGTCAATCCGTCAGCAGTGGAGCTGCTGGATCATCTTGGGCTGTCACTGTGCCGGAAAACGCCGCAGTTTGCCCGTCTGTTGAAGTCGTTTTTGTCCGGCGATCCAAATTGCCTTCTGATTACCGAATTTTATGGTGAGAGTGAAAACGAACTTCTGGCCAAAATCGAAAATCTGGCAAAGCATCTGAAAAGCAACCTGGTGAACGCGGAAGTTGTGCCGGCGATGGATGCTCGCACCCAACAAAATGTCTGGGCTGTGCGGAAGGCTGGACTCGGCTTGATGATGAGTATTAAAGGCGATCACAAACCCATTCCGTTTATCGAAGATGCTGCTGTGCCGGTTGAGCATTTGGCGGATTATGTTACGCAGATCGAAAAATTCTGCAATGATCTCGGCAGCCAGGTTGCCTACTATGCGCATGCCAGTGCGGGCTGCGTGCACATCCGGCCATTGATCAACGCAAAAGTCGCCTCTGACATTGAAAAGCTGCCAAAGATTTCGCAGTTTTCGGTGCAATTACTGGGCGAGTTTGGCGGCTCGCTTTCAAGTGAGCATGGCGATGGTCGCAGCCGAAGCTGGATGAATGAACGTTTTTACGGCAAAGAACTGTACGGCATCTATAAGGAAATCAAGAAAGCATTCGACCCCGAAAATCGCCTCAATCCCGGCATGATTGTCGATCCACAACATATCACTGAAAACCTGCGCTATGGTGATGGCTACAGCACCATTCAGTTAGAGACAGGCTACGATTTTTCGGAAGAGCAAGGCTTCCATCGCGCAGTTGAAATGTGCAACGGCGCAGCGATTTGTCGTAAAAGCGGCAATGGCACCATGTGCCCGAGTTTTATGGTGACCCATGAGGAAGAGCACAGCACACGGGGCCGTGCCAATGCGTTACGGGCAGCACTCTCCGGCAAACTACCGGCTGGTTCGCTTACCAGCAAGCGCATGTTCGAGGTCATGGATTTGTGCATCGAATGCAAGGCATGCAAGTCGGAATGCCCGTCTTCGGTGGACATGGCCAAGATTAAATTTGAATTTTTAGGGCAATATTATCGCAAGAATCGCGTGCCATTGCGATCTCGTCTGTTTGCAGACGTGGCAAAATTCAACAGGCTCAGCAAGGGTGTACTCAAGCCGGTGACCAATTTCATCTATCGCTCCAGGTTTGTACGTTCAGCCATGCACGCGCTGCTCGGGATAGCCATGGAACGTGAGCTACCTGCGCTTGCCCCGATCTCATTTGTGACATGGTTTGAGGACCGCGATCGCCGGCAAACCGCACCGGCGGAATATGGACAGGTCGTGCTGTTTTGTGATACCTTCAACAACTATCACGAGCCGAGCGTATTGATTGCGGCAACCGAAATCTTGGAAAAGCTTGGTTATGAAGTGATTTTATCTCACCAGGCATGCTGTGGGCGACCGATGATTTCGAAGGGGCTGGTCGAGAAAGCGAGGAAGGCGGCCCTATCCACGGTTGAGGCGCTTCATCCTTTTGCAGAAAAAGGCCTGCCTGTTATTGGCCTGGAGCCAAGCTGCTTGCTGACATTCCGTGACGAAAATCTATCGCTGCTACCCGGTGATGAGCATGCTAAAACACTTGCAGAGCGCAGCTATCTTTTTGAAGAATTTATAGCAAAAATTGCAGTGGAGCGTGATCTCAGGACAGCATTTGCTGCGGGTAATCGCCGTGTGTTGCTGCACGGTCATTGCCACCAGAAATCCGTGGTCGGCACTGAGCCGGTAACACAGATGTTGCGCCTGCCAGATGGCACCATCACCGAAGAAGTCGACTCTGGCTGTTGCGGCATGGCGGGCTCATTCGGCTACGAATCCGAGCATGTCGAGATTTCTCTGAAGATGGCGGAACGCAGTCTGTTGCCCGCCGTTCGCGGCGCTGCGCCTGATACTGCTATCGCAGCCAGCGGCTTCAGCTGTCGCCACCAAATCCAGCATGGCAGTGGACGTCGGGCTTTGCATCCTGTCGAAATTTTGCATCAGGCTCTGCTGGGAGATTAGCTCACGGTACGCTTTTACAATCTTCACTGAAAGACTTAGTGCATCACATCATTTTGCTGCCTCTTAGTTTACCGGAAAACCAATTATGAGACCAGACTGCTTCGTTGTTCATTATCATGAAATCGCGCTTAAAGGACAGAATCGCGTTTTTTTTGAACGCAAATTGCGCCAAAATATATTGTGGACAGCCGGTAAACTCGGCATTCGTGAAGTACGATTGTTGCGCGGACGCATATTGGTTTTTCCGACCGCGCAATACGATATCGACGGCTTGATAGCTGCGTTGAAAAATGTTTTTGGCATCGCCTATTTTGCTCCAGCCTACAAAGCCGCTCAAGACCCGGATGCGATTACTGAAATTGCGTTAAAACTTGCCGACTCTCACACGTTTTCAAGCTTCAGAATATCAACGCAGCGCGCTAAAAAGACCTTTCCAATGGGATCGGTGCAGTTGAACAGCCACATCGGTACGCTTGTGCAAAAAAAGACGGGTGCGCGTGTTGACTTAAAAAAGGCAGAGTTCACCATCTTTATCGAAATATTCGATAGCGATGCGATACTCTATTGTGAGCGGATTGAAGGAGCGGGAGGATTGCCAGTCGGAGTGAGCAACACGGCAGCAGTATTACTTTCATCCGGTATTGACTCACCCGTGGCTGCTTACAAAATCATGCGTCGTGGCGTGAATCTCGTTTTTGTGCATTTTCACAGCATGCCGGTCACCAGTGCGGCGTCGGTCGAAAATACCAAGAGGTTGGTGCAGCGTCTCGCAAGACATCAAAAAAAAGCAAAACTTTACCTGGTGCCTTTCCTCGAAATCCAGCAACATATCACCAGCTTAACCCCGCCAAGTTATCGTGTCTTGCTGTATCGGCGCATGATGATGCGTATTGCTGAAAAATTCGCGTTCAAAAATAAAGGAAAGGCGCTGGTTACGGGCGAGAACGTTGGACAGGTGGCCTCGCAAACATTGCCGAACATGCTGGCGATCAACGAAGTTGCCCATTTGCCAGTGCTGCGTCCACTTGCCGGTGATGACAAGCAGGACATTATCAACTTCGCCCAAAAAATCGGCACTTTTGCTATTTCGATTGAACCGTATGACGATTGTTGTTCACTATTTGTACCGGACAATCCTGAAACCAGTGCGAAACCGGATAAAATCATGGAATATGAACAGAATCTGCCAATCGACCAGCTCGTCAAAACTGCGGTGAAGGAAACTGAGATGATCATCCTTGGCAAAAATGGAAAGGACTCTGCAAAGCAAAATGGTTGACTATAGCAAATTATTCAGCGAGGGCGAGCCAGTTCTTTTTCTCGATCAAAAGGATCGCGAATATTACGATATTCTGAAGTCAGGAAAACAGAAGAATATCCGTGGTGATATCCTGATACACGATGAAATCATCGGGAAACAAGAAGGATTCCGTTTGATTTCAAAACGCAATAATTTTTTTCGAGTGTTTCGGCCGACCCTGGCAGAGTATACGCGCTTGATGCGCCGCGGCGCTCAGGTGATTTATGCAAAGGATATAAGCCATATATTGGTGTGGGCTGATATTTACCCCGGTGCGAAGGTTGTCGAATGCGGGTTGGGTTCCGGGGCATTAACTTCATTCCTGTTGCGCGCAGTGGGAGGTCGAGGCAAGGTGATCAGTTATGAAATACGGCCTGATTTTATCAATAATGCGACCAAAAATATCGATACATTTGTTGGCCTGAAAAAGAATCACACGGTGCGCGAAATTGACATTTACGAGCAATTCGTAGATAAAAATGTCGATCGGCTGATACTGGATGTACCCGAACCGTGGCGCGCGGTCGCTTCCGCGGCAGATGCTTTGCGTCCTGGTGCTGTACTGTGCTCTTATTCACCAACTATTTTGCAGGTCAGAGATTTTGTGCAAAAGTTGCATGAGTTGAAAACATTTACCCGCATTCAGACCCACGAAATTATGCTGCGGGAATGGAAGGTCGATGACGTTAGCGTGCGGCCTATGTTGCGCATGGTGGCTCACACAGCATTTCTCACCACGGCCAGAAAATATCAGGTTGACTAAAATATTCAGACAATTCTTGCTTACTTGGATTATTTACACCAGCCCCAAAGAACGCCTTCAGGATAATCCAATATTTTCAGAAATCAACCGAACTTGACACGCAAGATGTAGCCAAAAGTTCTTCGCGCTGCAGGCATTAAGCTATGTGCAAAAATCCGGCAGTGATTTTGCGCTTGCATCTCTATCTGTGTCCTGTTACATTTTTGTCATTCTATGGCGGATACTCCCTGTGTGAATTATCGTTTTACGATTTGAGGCACCCGAATTATGGCCCCGAATAAGAGATGGCGGAAGGTGATTGGCAAAGCAAGCATTGAGTTTTTGCTCAGCTCTCGCCAGGATCAAGTAATCAATATCGAAGGGGATGCTTTTAAAATCGGTACTGGCGCGAAGTGCGAAATCAAATTCGATCCGATCATTGATGCGGATGTTGCCGATTTTCATGCCACCCTGATCTATCAAGCTGGAAAGTGGTTTATTGTCCCCCAAGATGGCGCAAAGATTTGGGTGAATGAGAAGCAGGTCGGCAAATACCTCGAGGTACCGAACGGCAGTATGCTATTTTTAGGCCGACCGATGGGGCCCGGCATTCGTGTTTTTGGACAAACCGAGTCAACAATCAGCCGGCGCACTCTGGCGATTTTACTATCCCGCGGTGCAAAACAGGGACGGATGGTCAGCGCGGCAGCAAATCTGGTTGCGGAGGAGGCCCGCAAGGATAAAGAGCGTTTTCGCAAAACCATTTTTAAAATGAAAAAGCTGCAGACCAAGCGTTCTCAAAAACTGGTTTTGGCATTGCTGGCCGTGGCCTTCCTGGGCGGAGCCGGAATTATTTATCAATATAATAAGCTTGCCAACTTGCGTGTCATTGCCGAGGGCATTTTCTATCAGATGAAGTCTCTGGAAATTCAGATTGCGCAACAACAATTGCGTGGCCTCGATGCCAGCGCTGAGCGTTCACAATTGGCCGAGCTGAGCAAAAGCTACGACAGCTACTTGGAAGAATTGGATATTGGCAGAGGCTTTCGTGGTTATGAAGATAAGTTGATTTTACGCATGGCGCGCATCTTTGGTGAAAGCGAACTGGAAATGCCTGCAGAATTTTCCGAGACGGTGAAAGCATACATCAGAAAATGGCAAAGTTCGCCGCGTCTGAATGAATCGATCATGCGTTCGCTCCAATTTGAGTATGTCGAGCCCATTGTCAAGGCGATGTTCAAGGAAGGGTTGCCGCCCCACTATTATTATCTCGCCTTGCAGGAGAGCGATTTTGACACCAGTAAAGTCGGCCCGCGCACGCGTATCGGTATTGCCAAAGGCATGTGGCAATTTATGCCCGCCACTGCACTCCAATACGGCTTGAAAATCGGGCCACTGGCGAATGTGCGAGTGACCGATCCTCGTGATGAACGCCACTATTTCGAAAAATCGACTGAGGCTGCTGCTGAGTATTTGAAGCGTATTTATAGTACAGAGGCGCAGGCTTCCGGTTTGCTGGTGATCGCCTCATACAATTACGGCGAAAATCGCGTACGCAGCTTGATTCGCAGCATGGAAGAAAATCCGCGCGAACGTAATTTTTGGAGCTTAATGCGTAAATTCCAACTCCCCAAGCAAACACGTGATTATGTCTTTTATATCTTTTCAGCTGCCGTGATTTGTGAAGATCCGGAGTATTTCGGTTTCAAGTTTTCCAATCCGTTAGCCGACTTTCTCGGATAGATTCATTGAGCGCTTAATGGGGGATCAGAAGAGATTGCCAAGCAGAACGACCTCATCTTTCGGCCATTTTTGGTCACCAAGCTTGCAAACCATCGCGCCTGGTATATTGCTAAGCTGTTCTCCCCGTTTGAAGTGTAAATTTGAGACCTCGACGTATCCACTTGAGGTGTAAATCGCGGCATCGCCGCAAAGTGCAGCAAAGGGGAATTTTTTGGCGCGAAATAAAGCATGTGCCCGGAGCAGTATAGCGCGCACAAGTCCCTGGCGCCGGTATTCAGGGTGTACACATACTTCTGCAACCCCGCCAATCGTCATTTTTTGAGCGTTGTGAATGATGGTCTTCTCGTGCGCCGCGACATGCGCCACGAGTTTCTCCTTGTCTGCTATTATCCAGCGGTGTATTGGCGGATCGATGAAATAACGTCGTTTCTGAAAAACTTCATCGCCCGGCTTGGTAAAGCAAACAGTAAGCAATCTTCGCAAGGCTTGGTCCAAGCTGTTGTCAACATCTTTGTCGGCAATATACTGAATGGGGTACATTACACTCCTCTTATGCTTTTAAATGGGTTAGTTGCTTTTTTTATAAAATCCTCGTTCAAACGCAAGTCCAAATTCCGGAGTGTTTCATTTTTTGGTGTTCGGTGCCAAGATTGTGCTTGCAATTCAACCATGCAGCCAGTATACTTTACATTTCATCCAAAGAATAGCAATATCAAGATGTTAGCAAGCCTAATGACTAAAAAAAGAAAATTATGATTTCGTTCCATCGGGTTTATGCAAGCTATCAAAAAATCAACGGCGACAAGCATCCGGTCCTGCACGAACTAAGTACAAGGATTGATGACGGCGAATTTGTCGCGATTATGGGGCGAAACGGCTCTGGCAAATCCACGATGGCCAGATTATGTAATGGACTGGTTTTGCCCTCTTCTGGCGAGATTTGTGTGAATAAATTGCCGATTTCCGCAGCAATTCGCCAGAATATTCCTGAAATCAGACGTCTGGTCGGTATGGTTTTTCAAAATCCGGATAACCAGCTTGTTTCAACCACAGTTGAGCGTGAAATTGCTTTTGGCCTTGAAAATTTAGGGATTCCACACTTGGAAATGCTACGGCGTGTCGATGCAGCACTTCATGATTTTGAACTGGCACCAGTCCGCAAAAAATCACCAGCATATTTGTCCGGTGGTGAAAAGCAGCGCCTGGCCTTGGCTGCTGTTATGGCAATGCAGCCAGCGCATTTGATTTTGGATGAACCAACAGCCATGCTCGATTTCAAACACAAAAAGAAGCTGTTGGATTTTGTAACATCTGTAAATACAGAGCGAAAAGCCACCGTCATTTTGATCACACAGGACCCTGTTGAAGCTCTGTTTGCGCACCGGTTGCTTGTTTTGCATAATGGTAACATCGCATTTGATGGAGCGCCGCATGATCTGTTTCTGGATGCGAATAAGCTGACAGCATTCGACTTTCTGGCTCCGATTGAGTTCGATGCATATCATATTTTAAAATTGGAGGGAAACACTTCACCAGCCCTGAAGAATGTGTTGCTCGATCCAATTTTATAGTCAGAGAGCGTCACAGGGTGTCTTGAAACAAATGTTTGCCCGATAAGTTTAAACCTAAATGATGTCTTTTCGCGGATTCCGGGACGATCGTGTGCTGCCTTCTGGCGATACTTTTCGCCCCGGTTGATCAGGTGCGGTTACTTGAGATTTTTGGTGCGAGGTTTGTTTCCTCTATTTGATACTTTCACCGGATGCGTTGAACGGCGCTGCACCCGGGCAGCACCGTAAACTTCTTAGGATTAAATTACAGGATGTCCCATGTCGAAGAAAATCTCATTATTGTTATTGCTTTTCGGGGCAACTGCTCCCGTTAATCTGTTTGGACAAAGTGCTTTTCTCATGCCGAATCAAACCAACCAAGGTGTTTTTATGGGCGGGCTCGGCGTCTCTGTCATTGATGATGAAACGTACGTCGCGTTCAATTTTTATCCTGAATTTGCCATAGGCAAGCTTGGATTTGGACTTTCCATCCCTTTTCGATTTAATACCGAAACCGGAGATTTGCGCGAAGAAGATTGGAACGAAACCTACGATTATTTCAGAATATTGCGCTTTGTTCGGTATGGCTATAAGCGTGATCCGTTCTATGCCCGTTTTGGTGAGTTGGATGCCACCCGAATCGGGCACGGTTTCATCATGAATTTCTACAATAACAATATCATCTATTACGACCGTCGCAAAATTGGTTTGGCGCTTGACATGGATGCGGGGGTAGCTGGCTTTGAGTCAATGACAAGCAATCTTGGTCGTGCAGAAATTTTTGGCGGACGTGTCTATTATCGGCCACTTTATGAATCTGGCACTATTGTGTTGAAAAATCTTGCAATAGGCGCCAGCTACGTGACTGACATCGACCCGGATGAGAATCGTAACACGAGCGATGGCCTTGCAGAATATGGCCTTGATATCGAATTGCCGCTGATAAAATCACCTATTTTTGAAACGATTGTCTATGCAGATTATGCAAAAATCAGTCAGCATGGCAGTGGCAAAGCTGTGGGCATTGAGATGATTCTGGAAGGTGTCGGCGGCACTTTTGAATTTGTTGCGCAATTAGAACGGCGATACCTCAACGCCAATTTCAAAGCGAATTACTTCAATGCGTTCTACGAAATTGACCGTTTTCGGCTCATGCCCGGCGCAGCTGGCGCCTTTCGTAAAGAAGACCTGCTTGCAGCACAGCCTAAAACGCGCGGCACATTCGGTTTGTTGCGCGGCTCGTTCATCAATACCATCGATATACTCGGTACCTATGAACGCCTCGATGGCGTTCCGAACAGCGGTATTTTGCATTTGCAAGCAATCGTGCCTAACACTGTACCCAAAATGAGCCTGCGTGCCGCATACGACCGCACTGGTATCAATTCGTTTGCGGACGCCTTCAGACTTGATCAGCGTTCGGTTGCGCGTTTTGGCTTTGGGTACAAGCTGAATCCATTTATTGTTGTATATATGGACTACATTTGGACCTACAAACTTGATCCGGTATCAGGCGAGTACAAATCGCAACGGCGTGTAGAGCCTCAACTGGCATTCGTCTATCCGTTTAGCATTGGGGGAAGGTAGAGGTGATTGCCGTTTGGCAAAGCGTCAAAAGCCGTGTTGATTGTCTGCTTTATCCGGCGAGCTGCTTGCTGTGTGAGCAGTATCATGAAAATAGCATGCCATGGCTATGCAATACATGCGTCAACAAACTTTTGCAAGATTGCCAAATACACCAAAACATAATTGGTAAGGACGATCACTCCGAACACGCAATTGATGTTTTTTCTGGTTGGGCATTTGATGATAGCATGCGTTTACTTATTCATGAGTTGAAATATCAGAAGCATAAGCAAATTGGTGCTTTTCTTGGTCAATTAATCGGTTCGCGCATGAGAGTGCAGGAGCCGATTTCGGCAAAAACAGTTTTTGTGCCTGTGCCGTTGCATAAAAAGCGGATAAGAGAACGGGGATTTAATCAAAGCGAAATGATCGCGACCGGTCTTGCAAGTAAACAGAAAAGCAAGGTGCTTAGCAAAGCGCTCATCCGTATCGTGCATACAGCGCAACAAGTTCATTTGGATAGGGATGGGCGGCGACGGAATGTCGCTGGTGCCTTTGCTTGCACATCTAAAGATGAAATTCACATGTCAAATGCCCACTTTGTGCTTGTCGATGATGTAATGACGACCGGCGCAACCTTGCTTGAATGTGCATCGGCACTCAGGTTGGCGGGTGCACATAAAATATCTGCCGTTACTTTGGCATTCGCGCAACTGTAATTATGTATGATAACAAGCGTATAGCAATAAAAAAACTTGCATTTGCCTGAAAAATTATCTATAATATCAAGATTGAAAGTGGGCCCTTAAAAGCCCACTTTTTTATTGTCTAAAAAGACAGAATTGCCGAATATGCAAAAAATTAAACATGAATTGCACGCGTTTTTCGTACCGATTATCGAACAATTCGGTGTTGATTTTGTTGATCTGGAGGCCGGCGGTTCTACGCGAAAAGTAGTGATCAAAGTCTTCGTCGACGAGATTGGCGGAATTAGCATTGATAAGTGTGCCAGGATCAGCAAAGCATTGCACGAAGTGATGGACGCTCCCGAAAGCCCATTTACCGGCGATTACCGACTTGAAGTTTCGTCGCCAGGTATCGACAGGCCGTTGAAATCTGAGCGTGATTTTCTAAGAAATGTGGGGCGTCAAGTTGAAGTCATCACCCTAAATGATGAGCACACATTTTCTGGTGAGTTAGTCGCGGTTGTAGAGCAAAATATCGAGCTTGTACCGGAAGGTGGTAAGCCGATCAAAGTACCCATCGCCGAAATCAAACGTGCGATGATTCAAATTAAGTGGTCTTAACATTATTTTTATTGAATTGAAGCGTTTTGTATTCAATTCTCTACTTGTTCTGGAGGACAAACAAAAAAGATGAACGCAGAAATTGCCGAAGCTTTTGCACAGGTCGTAAAAGAAAAGAACATCGAAAAAAGCGAACTTTCGGAGATATTCGAAGGTATCGTGCTTGCGATGATCAAAAAGAAATACGGCCATGCAGATAATTTCGAAGTTTTCGTCAATTTGGACAAAGGCGAAATCGAAATTTATCAAAATAAAGCCATCGTTGAAGAGGTTGTTGACCCTACCCGCGAGGTGGATTTGGAAACAGCCAGAAAAGTCGAGCCGTCGCTCGAAATTGGCGATGATTTTCTTGAAGTTGTGGATCCTTCGGCATTCGGTCGTCGCTTGATTACCTCCGCAAAACAGAATCTCAACCAACGCATCCGTGATATTGAAAAAGAAGTTGTTTATGACGAATACAAAAACCGCATCGGCGAGATTTTGATCGGTGATATACGGCAAATCAACCGCGATGATATTTATCTGAATATCGAAAAAACCGAAGTGGTCATGCCGAGAAACGAGCAAATTGAAAGTGAACGCTACCGTCGTGGCGATCATGTCCGGGCAATTATCAAGGAAGTGCGCAAATCGATACGCGGTCCGGAAATCATCATTTCGCGTGCTGATCCACAGTTTTTGATCCGTTTGTTCGAATTGGAAGTCCCTGAGATTTATGATGGCATTATTGAAATTAAAGGCGTTGCTCGCCAGCCCGGAGAGCGTGCAAAGATCGCAGTGTACTCCAATGACAAACGCATTGATGCCGTTGGTGCATGTGTAGGGATGAAGGGCATCCGGATTCAGGCAGTTAGCAAAGAGCTGAATAATGAAAAAATCGATATTATCCCATTCAGCAGTGAGCCGGAAATTTTCATTACCCGTGCGCTTAGTCCATCAAAGCCGCTGAGGGTGATCCTGAATCATGAAAATGAAAGCGCTGTTGCTGTGATACCTGATGACCAGGTTTCAATCGCAATCGGCAAGGGCGGCTTGAATCGTCGCCTGACAAGCCGGTTGACTGGCTACAACGTTGAGATTTTAAAAGAATCTGAATATCGTGCAATGGTTCAGGAAGAGAAGGAGAAAGAGGTTTCCCTGGACCAACTGGAAGGGCTGACTCCATCGATTGCGAAAAAACTTGAGGCAAACGGGATTCACTCTGTGCGCGATATTGTTGCAAGGGGTCGGGAAGGCCTGCTGGAAATCTCCGGCGTCGGTGAAAAAACAGTTGACAAAATTCTCGAAATCGTAAATTCCTAACAAAAGAAAGTGGGTGAAAGCCCTTGGCTGACAAACGCAGAATCTTTCAAGTCGCAAAAGAAATGAACATCTCCAATGAGGCGCTAATCGCCTTTCTGGGTAAACACAATTATGATGTGAAAACCCACATGAGCCTGGTAACTGAGGAGATGTATGAAGAAGTTTGCAAAAAATATAAATCTGAGCCAGCAGCGAGCAGCGGTGCTTCAAAAGATCCCGATGGTGATTTTCGCAAACGTTTGCGGGAAAAGAAACTCGAGGAAGAGAAACGCCGCGAGCGCGCTCGCCATGAGCTCGAGGACAGGCTGCGTATCACCCAGGAAATCGCCAAAAAGTCCCTGAAAAAGCGCAAAGAACCTTCAAAAGCTGAAGTCTTGAAGATTGCTGAAGCTGAGGCGAAAGCTGAGGCGAAAGCTGAACTTCGGAATAAAGGCTGGAAGGATGCAATTAAGGAAGATACATCTGAAAAATCCCACCCGGATAAGCCGGAAATGTCCGAAGAACGGAAAACATCGGATGAGAAGGCTGATCTTCAGGAAAAGGGTATCGAAATCAGCCAGCCAGAACAGAGCGCTGACCACACTAAAGACGATACGAGACAGGTTGATGACGAAAAACAGGCTGCGGATCAAGTGGGTGGAAAACACGATCGTGGTGATGAAATTGTGCAAGAAGCACGTTCTTTCATTGATGTCAAGGATAAAACATCCGCCGAATCCAAAGGCAAAAGGCCACCTGCCGACGCTGCAGGTTCTGAAGCTAAAAGCAAAGACAAATCCGTAAAACCTGCTGATGATAAAGCGCAAGGTGACGACAAAAAGCGCAAAAAGCGCAAAAAGAAAAAGCGCAAGATCAGCGAAGAAGAAATTGAAGCATCAATTCGCCAAACTTTAGCTGCCATTCAGGACACAGGCCGATCAAAGCGTCGGCGGCGTCGTTCGCGTTCTGAAGAAGACGGCATGGAAGTTGAAGAAACGCAAAGCATCAAAGCCGCTGAGTTTATCTCCGCAGCTGATTTGGCAAAGCTGATGGATGTTGAATCGGCCGAGGTATTAAAGAAATGTCTGGAGTTAGGCCTGATGGTGACCATCAATCAGCGCCTCGATATGGACACCATCGTGATGGTGGCAGATGAATTCGGCTTTGAAGTTGAACAGGAAGAAGAATTCGGCGCCGAAATCGAGGAAGAAGTCGAAGAAGCTGAAGAAGATCTGGCGCCGCGTCCACCAGTGGTTACCATCATGGGCCACGTTGATCACGGCAAAACTTCTTTGCTCGATTACCTGCGAAGAAGTAATATTATCGCTGGTGAAGCTGGCGGTATTACCCAGCATATTGGTGCGTATGAAGTGTATACGAACGACCGCACCATTTGCTTTCTCGATACCCCCGGTCACGAAGCGTTTACTGCAATGCGTGCACGCGGTGCACAGGTTACCGATATCGTGATTTTAATTGTTGCGGCGGATGACGGTGTCCAGAAGCAGACCACAGAGGCCATCAGCCATGCGAAAGCAGCAGGTGTGCCTATCGTTGTGGCAATCAACAAGATAGACCGTCCAAACGCCAATCCTGACAATATAAAGCAGCAACTTTCACAACACGGTTTGCTAGTTGAAAGCTGGGGCGGTAAGCATCAATCGGTCGAGATCTCTGCAAAAACAGGAGAAGGCATTGATAAGCTGCTCGATTCGGTTTTACTTGAAGCTGACATTTTGGAGTTGAAGGCCAATCCCGATCGCGATGCGAAAGGCATTGTGATCGAATCGGAACTAGATCGCGGAAAAGGCCCGATCGCTACCGTGTTGGTACAGAGCGGTACCCTTAAGGTGGGCGATATTTTTGTCTGCGGCGTGACGTCGGGACGTGTACGCGCCATGTTCGATGAGCGCGGTAAGAAAGTCAAGAAGGCGCCTCCGTCAACACCCGTGCGGGTGATTGGCTTTATGGCTGTGCCGCAGGCTGGTGATAAGTTTGTGGTCATGGAAACCGAGAAAGAAGCAAAAGAGATCAGCCTGAAACGGCAACAGCTGCGCCGTGAACATGAATTCCGCAAAGTTCGCCATCGCACCCTCGATCAAATTTCCAAGCAGATCGCAGAAGGCGAAGTACGTGAGCTTAAGGTGATCGTCAAGGGCGACGTCGACGGCTCAGTTGAAGCGATTTCGGATAGCTTGATGAAGCTTTCGACCAATGAAGTGGCTGTTGATGTGCTCCATAAAGGCGTTGGCGGAATCTCGGAAGCAGATGTCAATTTCGCGGTCGCTTCAGACGCGATCATTATTGGCTTCAACGTCCGAACATCACTGCAAGCGCGCGAAATGGCCAAAAAAGAAGATGTCGATATTCGTATCTACAAAATCATTTATGATGCAGTTAACGATGTCAAGACAGCACTCGAAGGCTTGCTTTCACCTGAAATGAAAGAAGAAGTGAGCGGCACGCTTGAAGTCCGCGAAACCTTTAAAGTACCGAAGGTGGGAACGGTAGCTGGTTGCTACGTTCTATCCGGCAAGGTGAAGCGGAACGACCAGATACGTGTGTACCGTGACGATAAGCTTGTTTTTGAAGGCAAGCTCTCATCGCTGAAGCGCTTTAAAGATGATGCTCGCGAAGTCGCAAGCGGATTTGAGTGTGGCGTCGGTGTGATGAATTTTGATGACATTCATGTCTCTGATATCATCGAGTGTATTCAGGTGACCGAAGTAAAGCGGACGTTGGTCTAGTTCTGTTTTGTTTGAAGATGGTGTGCCATGCTGGTTGTTGTTGTGCAGCTCGAATTATTTTTTCCCGAGAGTGGTTCGCTCAAAGAAAAGCGATTTGTCTTGCAAAGTATCAAAACGCGCGTTCGACAAAAGTTCAACTTTTCGGTTGCTGAAGTCGATGAAAATGACAAGTGGCAAAAATCAGTCATCGGATTATCGATGGTGGCGAATGAGCGCAAAATTCTCGATCAGGCCGTGCAAAAAGCATTGGATTTGATTGAAGCTGACGGTCGTGTGATTGTCGTTAATAAGATAGTTGAAGTGATCTGATATGAGCATGAATCGATCGGATCGTGTCGCCGGCCTCATCAAGCAAATCGTCGGCGAAACGCTGATGTTCAAAGTGAAAAATCCGCAGGCGAGAAAAGCGACTGTGCATGATGTTACAGTGACCGGAAACCTGCGTTCTGTAAAAATTTACATCGGCTCTGCGAAAGAGGACGAAGAAAAAGTGATGCAGGCGCTGGAACAGGTTAAGGGATTTGTTCGTAGCCAGATTGCTGCTGAAGCAAAACTGCGATTTACACCCGAAATCCAGTTTGTTTATGATCACTCGCTCGAGTATGCTGAGAATATTGAGAAGCTGCTGCGCGACCTAAACAAGAAGTAAAGGCGTTTCGCACGCCTGGGGCCAGCCTGTCTACACCACTAAACGCAGAAGCTTTGATGATACAAGCTGATTCAATATACTCGAAAGAGAGATTACAAGAGGGACAAATTATTCCCTTCAACAAGCCCGCAGATTGGACATCATTCGATGTCGTAAACAAACTGAGAAGGGTGACGGGCATCAGGAAAATCGGACACGCAGGCACGCTGGATCCGTTCGCAACAGGTGTGCTCATACTGTGTTTTGGCAAAGCAACAAAGCGGGTGGAACATTTAATGGTGCTTGAAAAGGAATATCGTGGCGTGATTCAACTCGGTGCTGAAACAGATAGTCATGATGTAACCGGTAAAGTTATTCAGGAAACACCACTCACATTGCCACTAAATGAGGACGAAGTTGAGTCCGCCCTCGAGCAGTTTCGAGGTGAAATTCAGCAAGTACCGCCGATGTTTTCGGCATTGAAACAAAACGGTCAAAAGCTATATCACTTGGCTCGCAAGGGAAAAAGCATCAAGCGCGAGCCTCGCAGCGTGTATATAAAAGAACTGAAGATGCTGGCCCTGCAGCGCGATCTGATTGAAATCGACGTTGTTTGCTCAAAAGGAACATACATCCGTGCTTTGGCAAGGGATATTGGTCGCGCTCTTGGTTATGGTGGCTTTTTGAAAGAACTGGTGCGAACGCGTATCGGTTTCTATACGATAGAGAATGCTCTCGATTTATCGAATTATGAACGAGAATTTAAAGCCCAAGCAGCCTAAATGGAAATATACCGCACTCTGGAGGGATTACCTCGCGACTCGGAAAATGTGCTGACGGTCGGCACATTTGATGGCATACATTTAGGACATCGTTTTATCTTAGAAGAATTGGTTCGCCTTGCGCACTCCAATCACGGCGTTGCAACAGTTGTTACATTTGATCCTCATCCAAAGCAGATTGTGGCGCAAGAGAATGGACAGCCTGTTCAGCTTTTAACGACTATCGAAGAAAAAATTCCGTTACTTCGGCAGCTCCACATTCAAAAGCTTGTGATTCTTCCATTTACAAAGGAATTCTCCCAGCTTGGTGCTGAAGCATTTGTTCGTTCAATACTTGTTGATCGTGTTGGTATGAAAGGGGTTGTTGTGGGATACGATCATGCTTTTGGGCGCAACCGTGAAGGGGGATTGAAAACATTGCAAGGCATTGCTTCAGAGTCTGCATTTGAAGTACTGCAACTTGATGAGCTCACTGCAGATGGAGCGCATGTTAGCTCAACACAAATACGGCAACATTTGAAAAAAGGGCAGATAGGTGAGGCAAATGCCCTGCTTGGCTATGAATACAGCGTGATTGGCAAGGTTGTGCGGGGTGATGGCCGGGGAAAAACATTAGGTTTTCCAACTGCAAACCTATACATTTCAGAATCTGCCAAGCTATTGCCTGCAAATGGAGTCTACGCCGTGAAGGCTCAAGTTGGCATGGATACTTTTTCAGGCATGGCCAATATCGGTACTCGTCCGACATTTGACGGCGATCGAATCGTTTTCGAAGTACATTTATTTGCTTTTGATGACGATATTTACGATCATGAGCTTCGCATCAGTTTTCGTGAAAAAATTCGAAATGAAGTCAAGTTTGGATCTGTTGAACAATTGATCCGGCAACTTGAAAACGATAAAATGCAAACAAAACAGTTGTTTAGTCATACTCAAAATGCAATTTTATGGAGTCATTAACAAATGCCACTGACAAAAGAAACCAAACAAGAAATTATTGAAAAATTTGGCAAAGATAATTCGGATTCCGGCAGTACAGAAGTTCAGGTTGCGTTGCTGACGCAACGTATCAACGAATTGACCGATCATTTCAAGTCTCATAAAAAAGATTTCCATTCACAATTAGGCCTGTTGAAAATGGTTGGTCAACGCAGACGCCTGCTCAAATATCTGATGAAGAAGGATATTCAAGGCTATCGTGCACTCATCGAAAAGCTTGGGTTGCGTCGCTAAGCAAGCAGGGTCGCGAGCTAGCGTTTCAAACAGCGCGCGTTCTCTTGCGGCCAATGCATCTAATACAGCATCACGTGCTCAAAACGATTATGCTCATTTTGATAATGAATGTGCGCAAAATTATGCATTTCGGCATATGGTTTCGTTGAGTGTGTTTTGAAAAACTTATTTATAGTGTTAAGGAGTAACAATCCTAATGATGGTAGTGAAAGAGACAACTCTTAATAATACAGCTTTTAACATTGAAACCGGACGTGTAGCACGCCAAGCCAACGGCTCAGTGCTCGTTACATACGGCGAGACTGTCCTGCTGGCTACGGCCGTTGCTTCCGAAGAAGCCACCGACCGCGACTTTTTTCCACTGAGCGTGGAATATCGCGAAAAAGGCTATGCTGCTGGTAAGATTCCTGGCGGCTACATCAAGCGGGAAGGTCGCCCGAGCGAGAAGGAAATCCTCAGCAGCCGATTGATCGACCGTGGATTGCGCCCGCTTTTTGCAGATGGTTTCCGCAATGAAATACAAATTATTGTCACGGTGCTGTCCGCGGATAAGGAAAACTTTCCGGATGTCGTTGGCATCACCGCCGCCTCGGCAGCATTGAGCTTGTCGGATATCCCGTGGATGGGACCTATTGCTGGCATTCGTGTTGGGCGTGTCGATGACGAGTTTGTTGCGAATCCTTCTGCTTCACAACTGGAAGAAAGCGACATCGATCTTATTATGGCGGTGAGTGAAGATTCAATTCTGATGGTCGAAGGCGAATCTGATGAGATTTCTGAAGAAGATATGCTGGCAGCTCTTGAGTTCGGACAAAAGTCGGCGCAAGCGCTGATCGAATTACAAAAACAGTTGGTATCCGAAGCAGGTAAGGCCAAGGTTGAATTTGCTTTGCCGGGCAAAACGGATGGTCTCGAGGATCGCGTTAAAGAAGAAGCAACGTCTGCATTGGAAGAATTTTTGAAAATCACTGAAAAAGCGGACCGTCGTTCCAAAATCAAGGCATTCTCGACAGATTTGAAGGAAAAATTGGCCGAGGAATTTCCGGAATGCGAAAAAGAAATCGCCTCGGTTTTGCATGATATCGAAAAAGATATTACACGCTCGGCAATTCTGAATGAGTCGCGACGCCTGGATGGACGTGGCCCCGATGACATCCGCGATATTTCGTGTGAGGTCGGCATGTTGCCACGTACACATGGTTCGTGCCTCTTTACTCGCGGTCAAACGCAATCTCTCGGTGTCGTCACCCTCGGCACCAAAGTGGATGAGCAGCGTATGGACGAGTTGGATGGCGAATATTTTAAAACCTACATGCTGCATTATAATTTCCCGCCATTCAGTGTCGGCGAAGTACGTCCCATTCGTGGTGTCGGTCGTCGTGAAATCGGACATGGCGATTTGGCCGAGCGTGCTTTGAAGCCGGTCATTCCTCGTGAAGATGTGTTTCCGTATACAATCCGCATTGTCTCCGAGATTCTTGAATCAAATGGTTCATCTTCAATGGCGAGTGTTTGCAGCGGCTCGCTCGCTCTCATGGATGCGGGTGTTCCGGTCAAGGAAGCTGTAGCTGGCATTGCCATGGGCCTGATCACCGATGGCTCTAATTTCAAAGTTCTGACCGACATTCTCGGCGATGAAGATCACCTCGGCGATATGGACTTCAAAGTTGCAGGTACAGCCAGTGGCATCACAGCATTCCAGATGGACATTAAAGTCAAAGGAATCTCGACTGAAGTGATGGAAGAAGCTTTGCAAAAAGCTCAAAATGCGCGGTTGAGAATTCTCGAAGTGATGAATGCTACATTGAATAGCCCACGCGAAGATCTTTCTGAACATGCGCCTCGCATCATTTCCTTTAAAATCAATCCGGAAAACATCGGAACGGTCATCGGCCCGGGCGGCAAAGTGATTCGTGACATCGTCGAAAAGTCCGGTGCCACTGTTGATATTTCCGATGATGGTACTGTTAAAATTGCCGCTGTCGATCCTCGGGCCAGCCAGATTGCTCGTACGATGATCGACAACCTTGTCGCAGAACCTGAAGTCGGCGCGATTTATAAAGGCAAAGTCACCAAGATTGCAACTTTTGGCGCATTTGTTGAAATCATGCCAGGCAAAGAGGGGCTTCTGCATATATCTGAAATCGATACGCAACGCATCAACCGCGTCGAAGACGTGCTGAACGTCGGCGATGAAGTTGAAGTAAAGCTTCTCAGAGCAGAAAAAGGTAAATGGTCATTAAGCAGGAAAGTTCTTCTTGGTAATGATGAATGACCTCGAATTCCAGTAAAATTCGTCAACTTAGTAAAAGCTCGCTTTTCACGGATAGCACGCTTTTTCAGAAAAGCGAGCTATCCAATGGCGCGCTCCTTGTCACAGAAAAAATTGATCATGTTCGCTCGGTTTCTTTAGGTGCCTGGGTAAAAACCGGGAGTCGGCACGAAGCGCCGGGCGAAAATGGCGTTTCTCATTTTGTTGAACACATGTTATTCAAAGGCACCCGCAAACGCAGTGCCTTTGATATTGCCCACGCCATTGAAAGTGTTGGAGGGGGGCTAAACGCTTTTACTGGCAAAGAGCTGACTTGTTATTACGCTCATATCCTCGATGAAAACCTACCGCTTGCAGTTGATGTCCTGACCGATATGTTGATTGATTCAAGATTTTTGCAAGAAGAATTTGAGAAAGAAAAACAAGTTATTCTTGAAGAAATCGACGACGCAAATGAAGTGCCTGAAGATAAAATCCATGATTATTTCTTCGCAGATTTGTTTGAAGACCACCCCTTGGCACAGCCCATTCTCGGTTCATCAGATTCGGTTCATGCATTACAGAATCAACAGCTAAAAGATTTTGTTGCTCGCACTTACCGGCCGGATTCTTTTGTTTTTGCTGCAGCAGGCAATGTCGACCACGATCAACTGGCTGCATTGCTCGATGCTGCATTGCCAAATGCAAAGCCTGGATTAAACGGAGAGCAGACGCATACCGCAACCCTGAGCAGAAAGCGCAAAGCACGCATCTATAACGAAAAATCATTGCTCAGCCATCTCTGTATCGGCTCCCACCTTTTACATTTTGCAGACAAACGAAAGTATGCAGCATTGATTTTGAATACCCTGATCGGTGGTGGAATGAGCTCGAGACTTTTCCAGTCAGTGCGGGAAAAGCATGCGCTGTGCTATAATATTTATTCGTATTTGGAGTTTTTCAGCGATACCGGTATCTTTTGTATTTATGCGGGAGCGGATAAGGAAAAAAGCAATTTTGCGCACGACCTGATCGCCAGGGAGCTCGAAACTATCAGGATGAATGGCATTTCAGTGGATGAGCTTGAAGCGACTAAATCTCAGTTTAAGGGTAATTTAATGCTGGGACTCGAGGATACATACAGTCGTATGAATCGTATTGCAAAAATGGAAATTTATTTACAGAATTATTACTCACTGGATCAGGTTTTAGATGGTATTTCGAAAGTCAGTTTGTCTGATATTCAAAATGTAGCAGAAATAATGTTGCATCCGGACGGGCTGGTGACATCAATTTTATGTTCAAACATTCAAACTGAGGAGGAGGCGGGATGATAATTGGTGTGCCTAAAGAGATTAAAACACTCGAAAATCGTGTCGCGCTTTTGCCGGTCGGTGCTGAGTTGCTGAAAGCAAACAAGCATCGTGTAATCGTTGAAAAAAATGCCGGCGCAGGTAGCGGATTTACGGATGAAGCCTATCTCGAAGCTGGCGCTGAAATTGTCGACACAGCAGAGGAAGTGTACGCAAAGGCAGATATGATTGTGAAGGTGAAAGAACCCTTGCCGTCAGAATATCCCCTGCTGAAAGAAGATCAGATTATTTTTACCTATTTTCATTTCGCGGCTTCGCGTGAGCTGACGCAGGCCGTTATCGACTCCAAATGTATCGCCATTGCTTACGAGACTGTCGAAGCTCACGATGGATCGTTGCCGCTGCTGGTGCCGATGAGTGAAGTCGCTGGTCGCATGTCGATTCAAGTCGGTGCAATTTGCCTTGAAAAAATGTATGGTGGCATCGGATTGCTGCTTGGCGGCGTGCCGGGCGTTGAGCCCGCACGTGTTACCATACTTGGAGGCGGCGTGGTCGGGACAAACGCAGCCAAGATTGCAGCCGGTTTAGGAGCGCAGGTGACCATCATGGATATAAGCCTTGATCGATTGCGCTATTTGGACGATGTGATGCCGAAAAATGTCAACACGGTCATGTCAAATCCTGATAATATCCGGCGAGCCATTACACATTCGCACCTTGTTGTCGGTGGCGTTTTGATTCCGGGCGCGAAAGCTCCGAATCTCATCACGCGCGATATGCTGGGCTTGATGCAACAAGGTTCAGTGATCGTCGATGTGGCTGTCGATCAAGGTGGGTGCGTGGAAACGATCAAGCCGACAACACATGATAATCCGACCTATGAAATTGATGGCGTCGTGCATTACGGCGTTGCAAATATGCCCGGCGCTGTTCCGGTGACATCGACCATTGCATTGACCAACGCCACGCTAAAATATGTACTCACTATTGCCAACAAGGGCTATCCAAGCTGCTTAAAAAGTGATAAATTGCTGGCAAGAGGCGCCAATGTCATACATGGCAAAATCACCTACCAGGGTGTGGCTGAGGCGTTCTCGATGGAGTACACGCCTCTCGAAGAACTGATATAAGTTCCAAATTGGAATTATAGACATTGATAACGAGGTGGCAGCGCATCAATTGATCCTTTCGTTGTGCTGCCACCAAATTTTTTGCACCCGGCCTTTGCTTCAAACCACCACAATGTGAAAACCACCATGCACATGCCTGTTTTAGCCTATCATCTCGTAACGGATAAAGTCGATTTGGGATTTGCCCGCACGAGCCTGAAGCAATTTCAAAGACAAATGGCTTGGCTGCAAGAAAATGAATATCAGACGTTAACACTGCAGGAAGCCGCCAATTTTAACTATGCAAAATCGCAAAATAGCAGCCAAAAGTACGTCGTGCTTACATTTGATGACGCCTACGCATCTATTCAGCATGCTGCTGAGATCATGTCCGATTATGGTTTTGTCGGCACATGCTTCGCAATCAGCGACTACATAGGCAAACTCAACAATTGGGATTACCAGTTTTATGCAAGAAAGTGGCTGCATGCTGATGCGCACTTGCTCAAATCGTTGGTACAAGCAGGGTGGGAGGTTGGATCGCATTCGCGTAGACATCATTTTCTCGGCCGCTTGAGCAAAATCAAGCTGTCTGAAGATTTGGCTGTATCACGAGATCGGATTTCAGAATTGACGGGCAAATTGGTTAAAACGATTTCTTATCCATTTGGATATGCAGATCAGCGCGTCTGCAAAATCGCGAGGCATTGCGGATATCAATATGGCGTCGGCCTTGGCTTGCCGTTTCAGAAGCAAATCAAATTAGGCAAAATGTGCATGCCGCGATTAGGTGTTTATCTCTTTGATACACTCTATAGTTTTCAAAGCAAAATACAGGCCTTTAACAAAACTTCCACTTGGCATTTTGCACTCCAGCAAATTATCAGCTTCGGCTCGAGAGCGACTGTACTTTTGAAATCGTAAATAGTGGATCAAAAATTATAAATCTGAATTTGAGATGGAATCAGAAAGCATTAAAAAGTTATACTACTCCATCAGCGAGGTGAGCCAAATCACCGGCGTGAAAAAACACATATTGCGTACCTGGGAAATGGAGTTTCCTGAACTGCATCCGAGTAAAAACAGGGCAGGCAATCGGACCTATCGACTGAGCGATATCAAGACGATCTACCAAATCAAACGGCTGCTGTATCATGAGAAATACACACTCGAAGGCGCGCGGCAAAAGCTGTTAGCACTAAGAAAAAGTTCAGATAAAGAATCAATGAGCACGCTGGATGACCTTAAAGTTGCAGATGTGCTGAGTGAAGTCAAACATGAAATTCGCGAAATGCTGACGATTCTGCGAAATGAGAGTGCTGATACGGAGCACTCTCCATCTGCTGAATAAAATTCAACAAGCACACTGCAAATGGCATACACTAAACAAACGATTTGCCTGTTTTTCGAGGCGAAATGGATTGTTGTGCACCTCGGTTGTATGTTTAGCTGATACCAACAGCGAAGAAGTTAAGAAGTCAAAGGTTTTTATGGGCCGTAATTTCCCTAAATTAGTGGAGATTATGGCTATTTTTTTGTCTTGAAGGAATTCGGTCGTAGGTCTGAGGGAGTATTTACCAGTATGCTCGTGATAACACTCGACTAAGGTAAGTGCAGATACCTTTTACTCATATCTTCAACATTTTTCCAAGCAAAGGAAAACCTGTTTCCGGGCGCGGTTGAATTGAGAATCCGGCATTTTTTGATTCTCAAAGTCCGTTTATTTTTTTATCTATAATTTTGAAACCATGAATTACATGAAAAGCGAGGGCGAATTGTAGGATTTAGACAAAATGATCGAATGTTAACTTAAAAACGTGGAGAGGTGGAATGGAATTTTCGGTAATCGACTATGGGGTGTTTTTCGGCTACATCATTTTCATCGTTGGATTGGGCCTTTGGGTTTCCCGCGAGAAAAAAGGTCATGAAAAAGATTCGAAAGACTATTTTCTTGCAGGAAAATCTTTGCCCTGGTGGGCAATCGGAGCTTCACTGATTGCCGCTAATATTTCTGCAGAGCAGTTTATCGGGATGTCCGGTTCGGGATTTGCCATCGGATTGGCTATCGCATCTTATGAATGGATGGCCGCCATCACATTGATCATCGTAGGTAAATTTTTCCTGCCTATATTTATAGAGAAAAAACTTTATACCATCCCAGAATTTATTGAAGCGCGTTTCAGTGAAAACCTGAAAACAATTTTGGCTGTGTTCTGGGTCGCGCTTTTTATCTTTGTTAATTTGACAACCGTATTGTTCCTGGGTGGCAAGGCAATCGATACCATTATCGGCAGTGGTGATGGTAGTATGATCATCTGGGCGATCCTTGGATTGGCTTTTATCGCAGCCGCTTATTCACTTTATGGAGGACTTTCAGCGGTAGCCTGGACTGATGTCGTGCAGGTTGCACTCTTGGTCATTGGCGGATTGATTACCTCAGTGATTGCATTGAACCATGTTACGCCCGAGGGCGGTGTATTGCACGGTTTGTCTCATGTTTACAATACAGCCGGTGATAAGTTCCATATGATCCTGACCAGGGACAACCCGGAATATTTTAACCTGCCTGGGGTCGCCGTGCTCATCGGTGGCATGTGGGTGGCTAATTTGTACTATTGGGGCTTTAATCAATACATCATTCAGCGAACGCTCGCTGCCAAATCCATAAAGGAAGCACAGCGAGGGATCGCCTTTGCCGCATTTTTAAAGCTGATCATTCCATTGATTGTCGTCATCCCTGGAATCGTGGCATATGTGATGTTTACTCAACCGGAAGGTACAGCTTTGATTCCCGGCGTGCAGGAAGCTTTTTCTAACGGTGATGGCAGCATCAATTATGACAAGGCTTACCCATGGCTAATCAGTGTATTTATTCCTATTGGATTAAAAGGATTGGTTTTAGCTGCTTTAACAGCTGCCATTGTTTCGTCGCTGGCATCTATGCTTAATTCGACCTCCACTATCTTTACCATGGATATCTATAAGCCCTATATCAATAAGCAGGCATCTGAAAAAAATCTGGTTACCGTTGGCAGAATCACAGCGTTTTCCGCCTTGATTATTGCGATTGTGGTTGCACCGGTTTTAGGCAATACTTCACAGATTTTTCAATATATTCAGGAGTATACCGGGCTCGTAAGTCCCGGCATACTGGCTGTGTTTTTAATGGGGCTGTTTTGGAAAAAGGCAACCAACAAAGCAGCTATCGCAGGTGTTCTTTTTTCAATTGTGGTCGCGTTACTGCTCAAGACAGCTGTTGTTGACTTGCCCTGGATGGATCAAATGTTTTACACCATGCTGATCACAATGGCCATCATTGCCGGCGTGAGTATGACCACATCGGAAGCGCCGGATGATCCCAAGGGTATTGAACTAACTGCCAGTTTGTTTAAAACCGGCCCGGCATTCAATATCAGCACCTATGTTATTTTGATTATCCTGGCTGCCTTATACGCTGTTTTCTGGTAGATCGAAAAGCAAAACTCGATTCACCGTCCACTGCCAGTCGGTGGGCGGTTTTTCTTAATTCGATAAAGGATGTGATCGATCATCCCGGCGAATACAGAAGGCCTGCCTTGTCATATTGTGACCCAAAAAAACGATAACAAAATGACCTTTCGGTGCACCAATGGGATTCAGTTTGAGTAGCTACGAAACCGCGCTTGGCGAATTATACGGAAGTGAGCATGAAATCCTCACCAAACACGAAAAGCGCTTCAAGCGATTGATACAGGGGCATGTTCAAAAGTTTGGCAAAAATCCAATTCATTTGTTCAGCACTCCCGGACGAACAGAGCTGAGCGGCAATCATACCGATCACAATCATGGACGGGTGTTGGCGGCCAGCGTCAGCTTGGATTCCATTGCAGCAGCCAGCAAAAATGAAACCGAAAAAGTTGTTCTTTATTCAGAAGGATATGATGAGCCCTTTGAGGTGAATCTAAAAAAGCTTGATGCACTGCCTGGTGAAAAGGAAAAAACTGGCGCGCTGATCCGCGGAATTGCGGCACGATTCCGGCAATTGGGATATGAGATTGGCGGATTCAGTGGCATGATGACGAGTGAGGTTTTGCCCGGTTCGGGGTTGAGCTCATCCGCGTCGGTAGAAGTTTTGATCGGATCTATTTTCAATGCACTATACAATGATAACAGCATTGCACCTGAAGAATTAGCCAAGATTGGCCAATTTGCAGAGAACAAGTATTTCGGCAAGCCTTGCGGATTGATGGATCAAATGGCATGTGCGGTGGGTGGCATCATTGCGATTGATTTCAATGATCCACAAAAGCCGATCGTGGAAAAAGTGGATTTTGATTTTGCAGCGCAGCAGTACAGTTTGCTGGTTGTGGACACAGGCGGTAATCATGCAGATTTAACGAAAGAATATGCTTCGGTTCCCAAGGAAATGAAGGCAGTTGCCAACGCATTAGGCAAGGAGGTGTGCCGGGAAATCGATAATACTGATTTTGTAGCTGAAATCAAGTCGTTGCGTCCACAGGTTGGAGACAGGGCGGTGCTGCGTGCGTTGCATTTCATTGCTGAAAACGAACGCGTTCAGCAACAAGTCGCGGCTTTAAGGTGCAGTGATTTTCAAAAATTTCTGGATTTGGTAAAAGACTCTGGAAATTCTTCTTTCAAGTGGTTGCAAAATATTTACTCGATTGAAAATGTTCAGGTGCAGGGTGTTGCTTTGGCACTGGCTTTAACTGAAATATTCATTGCCAATGCAGGTGCAGGGGCTTGCAGGGTGCATGGCGGGGGATTTGCCGGAACGATTCAAGTGTTTTTGCCCAATGAAGTTGTTGAAAATTATATCCATCTCATTGAAAGTGTTTTTGGGGAAGGCAAAGTGATGGTCTTGAGTATTCGTCCATATGGAACTGTTTATCTCGATGCATTGCAGAACAAATAGTACTTCTCCAGCATCGATTGAGCTTGATCAAGGCTCAGCTACTAACGTAAATACTTGTTTTTATGTCAAAAGGGAATCCATGTGATTCCCTTTTTTATTTGGTGGCCTATTTTGACTGCCACCGGCATTTTCTGAAAATTGATAAACTCTCGCCTGAAAACAATTCCTTTCCGGATATGAAATGGCTAACCAGAACAAAGAAGCCACCACTCCATATTAATTCTCCTTGCATCGTCACCTTGGTGATTTGAAACGAGCGATGCTTGCTCAGACTGCTTCCAATAAACGCCGGGACAACTCGATTTATGCAAGATAAGGAACGTTATTATGGGCATGATATGGAATGTTACGACGTAATGTTTCGTACGTAACGAAATATTACAGGCCGGAGCACACCGCTATTTTCGTTCGGAAACAAACCATGGAAGCCTGCAAGCTTACGGCTGTTTTTAAACAAGTTACATGATAAATCAGACGTAGTTAGCGGTATGCTCTGTTAGATGGCACAGGTTTTGTTAATTGATACGCTGAAGCTTGTTCTTTTGACGGGCGAATTGGCTCTGATGGTACAAACGATGAATTGTTGAACCTATTCGGTTTTTATCTTGTCAATCGCTCTTCAATCTCTGCAAGGAATGATCTATCAGGTGTTTGGCCCTGATTGAATGAAGAGATGAACAAGTTTCGGCAAAGTGAGACGATCAGGGATCTGGGAAAAAGTAGTGTGGATTGCAGATACAAAATCGTGCATTTTAAAAGAATGCGACACGCCTTATGCTTTAATTGATAGTACGGCGATATTCTGCAAGCCGCGCAGGAAACAGCAAAGATCCTGAAATGCCCAGCATGGAATCTGTGTGTCTGGCTAAACAAAAATCAAGGATGACAATAGAAATCAATGGATAAGTACGTCAATTTGAATGCAATAAGAAGAAAACGTACTCACAAGGCGGAGCTATGTCCGGAATCACGCTGGCATTTACCGCTGCCTGAGTTCAAAAATGCCTCAATGCAAAAATGGATATGGATAGTATGAGTGTTAAGGTTACAGCGTCAGTAGGGGCCTCGAATGCGGAAAAAAATTGGTACGCACTGTATACACGACCAAGATTCGAAAAAAAAGTAAATGAAGCTTTGCAATTGAAAGACCTACACTCTTTCCTGCCAGTACGTACTGTTATCCGAATGTGGAGCAATGGCAAAAAGAAAATTGAAGAACCTTTGTTTCCCTCGTATGTGTTTATTAAAAGCGGTACAAAAGAGCAATATCAAGCTTTAAAAACCTATGGTGTTTGCCGCTTTGTTGGTTTCAATGGACGTCCGTCGCGGATTCCCGATGTCCAAATTCAGGCGATTCAGCATATTTTAGAACAAAATCATGTACCCAAGCCGCACGAGTATCTAAATCGTGGAGATTTGGTTGAAATCGTAGATGGCCCGTTGGCAGGAATGCGCGGTTTTTATGTCGAAGATAGAGGTGTCGGAAGACTGGTGATAACAGTCGATGCGATTATGCAGTCCATTGCAGTCGAGGTCGAAAGGGACTTTGTAAAAAAAATTCGTTCAGCCGAACGCCGCAATGCGTTTAGTTGAAAATCCATCCTTGGGTGGCCTTGCAAAAAGCCTCTTCACCGGAGCCGTCTCTGTTCCAATTCATCATGCAGCCTGAAGGCATAATACATGTCGAAATTTATGCGAGTCTATAATTTATCTTTGTATTTCCTGATTTTCACATTCATTGTGGTGACACATTCATTTGCACAACCTCGTGGTGAAGGGAATCAGACTGGTATCATGATCGTTTCGGAGCCCAGTGGTGCCTATGTTACTTTAGACGGCGAATACAATTTCACCGGGCGCACACCGTTTTTTATACCCTACGATTTGTTGGGAAAGTATAAAATTCGTGCGGAGAAATCGGGCTATCAAGTTGGCAGAAGAGTAAACTCCTTTAAGCCTGAAGCAGAAACTGTATATAAAATTGACCTTGAACCCAGAACGCGGCATAAAGCACTTTATCGATCGTTGCTTATCCCTGGCTGGGGCCATTTTTACAGTATGAGAAAGCTGCCGGGCGTTGTGTACTTCGGAGTGGTTTCATCAAACTTTATATCGGCTGCAAGCAATCATTCGAAATATCACAGCCTGCGATCTGATTACCAAGATGCATTCGCTGCATTCAGCAATCCAGCCGGTACATATGCCGAACAAAAACAGGCATTTGATAAGATTAAAGCTCTTTCGCGAGAAATCGATCAATATAAACGAAGACGAAACAGAAACTTGTACATCGCCGGTGGAGCCTGGCTGCTCAGTGTCCTCGAAAACTATATTTTTTATCCCAATTTTAATGAAGGGGAGAGTGACCTTAAGAAGGTCATGCCGACAATTCAGCAAAAAGGCGATGATATCATTGTCAATATCCAGATCCCGCTATTCTGAATTTTGATGGTCTGATCGCAGAATAAGCGATCATCAGAGCAGAACGATGGAGCACATCTTTATTTACATGTCCCTCTTTTTTCAACAAGCCGTTGATTCTTTGCCACTCTTTCTAAAAACCGCAGACGGGGATTTTGACCGAATGCCAACTAACCATAAGTTTTAAATTTTCAATTTCTTGAACAACTGCTTATCGTGAGCCGTGAGAAAATTGGTTGAAAAATGACATACAAGAACCGCCATAGCATAGCAAAAAACAATTTGGTTAAACAGAGTTTCGTATTTGCGATGCTCTGTTTGCTATCAACCGCTTGCGAGAATTATGATCTGGTGTCGATTGGCGATCAACCGAATGTATTTTTGCCCTCCCCGAGCGAGGTTACCCTGGAAGATACAGGTGGTGCTATCCTGATTACCTGGTCTTATCAACAAACCGACCTTGTTAAGACATTCCGAATATATCGCCGTGACGGCCGGGATGAAACAGATCATTATGTTGCAGTGGCAACGACACGCGATGTCAATTACGCCGACGATTCGGTTTCAAATGGAATTGAATATTTTTATGAAGTGGCTCCAGTCAGCAACTTAAATGTCGAAGGTGAGCACTCTGCTACAATTTCCATCATCCCTTTGAACCAATTTCCCAGCAAGTCCATTTTAAGCGAACCCTCTCCGGTTGACCAGGACATTTCATCTCTATTGATTAAGTGGCTGCCCGTTAACGATGTAGACTTCCATTCTTATCTTCTTTTGCGATCGCGTGAACTTCCCGTTTCGCTCTCCTCAACCGTAGTGCAGGAAATCGCCGATGTACAAGCAGCCAGTTTTCAGGATAGCGGATTGCTGCCGGACACAAGATACTATTATCGGATTTTCGTGTTCAATGAAGCGGGGAGAAGCACTGGCAGCAACATCGTATCCGGGAAGACACCTAAAAATAGCCCGCCCAACAGTGTCATGCTTTCTCAGCCATTGCAAATAGAGAATGGACTGAAGTTGGCCTGGACTCAGAGCCTGGATTCTGATTTCAGCAATTACCGCTTATACCGAAGCACATCTTCACCGGTTGATACGGTTCAAATTTCTCCGATTGCAATTATCCATGAAATTTCGACAACTGAATTTGCCGATGAAGACGTACAGGCCGATACGGAATATTATTACAAGCTCCTCGTCTTTGATAAATTCGGGTTGTCCGCCGCCAGCAATGAAGTGAAAGGGGTGGTCAGTCAATGATGATCTATAAAATGAAATACATCCTTCCATCATTGAGAGAAATCAGCTTCTCGTTGCATATCATCGCTGCCAGCATTCTGAGCATAATTGTTTTTATTGCAGAGCCTTGTAATGGACAGAGCGAGAAGTATAGCGTCGATTATCTGATTAGCAATGGTGATGAGTTGGAAATTACCTTTTGGCAGAAGCCTGAGCTGAATACACAGGCCAAGGTAAATGCTGCAGGGCAAATAGAATTGCCACTGATCGGAAATCTGGAAGCATCGGGCATGACGACTCAGCAGCTTAAAGAAAAGATAGTCAATCGAATCTCTATTTTAGATGTAACCATTACCCAAGCGGCGGTAAGAGTGACGCAATTTGCCAGCAAAGTGGTATACGTCACTGGCGCTGTGGGCAGCCCTGGTAAATACAGTTTCGAAACGATACCGAATATATGGCAAATTATTTTGGAAGCTGGTGGTCCGCTACCTAATGCAGTTCTGAGCAAAATTACCATTGTGCGCAGCAGCACCGACGAGCTGGGTTCCATTCTCTATGCGGATGTCAGCAAAGCACTTGAAATGGGTGATTTTTCTGTGCTGCCGCCGATTTATCCGGGAGATACAATTGATATTGGTCAACAGGATGTCAAATCTCCTTACTCGATGCTGTCTGCTCCCAGTTCACAAAGTGTAATTTATGTGTTCGGTGATGTAGCAAGTCCCGGAGCGGTGGATATGGATAAAGAGATGGATGTTCTGGACGCACTCATCCATGCAGGAGGGGCTAAGGAAACGGCAGATCTCGAACAGGTGCGCGTGATATATCGCCAGCGAAGGCAATCTGAAATGGCCACAATTGATATGCGGCGCTATTTAAGAAAGGCAACCCCTCTTCCTTTAATGTTACATGAGGGAGATGTCATTTATATCCCCAGCAAAAGACGGTTCTCTCCATTTTTTCTTGAAGTCAGCAAGCTTTTGCTTTCCTCGGTCGCTGGCGCATTGATTCTCAAAGCACTCAATTAATGTGATCGAATTGTTATGCAATCATCCTCTGGAAATCAAAATATTCCGTTACGTCAGGTCCTGGATATCGTGAAACAGGATATTGACCTCAAGCACTTTTTGTTCGTGCTTTGGCGGAGAAAATGGTGGTTTTTCATTCCCGTTGTGCTCGTCACTGTTGCCGGTGTTGTCTATGCGATACATTACATACGTCCAGTATATGAAGCATCGGCGATGATTCGTGTCGCACAAAAAGGGCTGCTCAATACCTCGATGCGGCAAGTGATGCCCGGAACCTCGGTAGATGATGCTGAACAAAATGCGCTGGCCCGCAAACTTCGCAGCTCCGAGTATTTATTGAAACTTGCCAGACGCCTCGATCTGGTCAATCGAGATGAAAAAATCTCAAAATCGGCAGGAGCACTGCAGGCGAGAGCACCTTGGACAACCTATGATCAGGCGCTCGAAGCCCTGATTCTGAAGACGTTGCAGCAGAAAATTATTATTGGAAAACTTGCATCCGAACAAGGACTGTACCGGGTATTCGCGAAAGATGATTCGCCAAAGCTGGCGTATGACATTGTGAATTATTTAGTTGAGATCTTCATGGAAGAGTCCAACGATGATGTCGTACAACGGTTGAAAGCGCTCAAGGAAGAGAGCGATGCGCAAATGAAGATATACCAGGAGAAGATTGCAGAGTCTGCCGAAAAACTGCGACAATACCAGCAACATCTTGCTGTAAAGCGTGCGCAAGGAGTGAAAGTTAATGAAAAAGATATCGATGAATTGCGTAATCGCAAAAGCGCCATTGAAGCTGCCATTGCAGACAAAGAACAGAAATTGAAGCGCATTTCAGACAACTATTTTTCGCAAGATTCGACTTTGCTCATGTTGTATGACATTGGGCCGATTGAAACTTATAAGGCTCAGATAGATCAAAGGCTGAATCAGTTGGAAGTTGAAACGGATGTGAACCGCAGGGAATTTAATTCTGAAAGCACGGTTGAAAAAGAAATTAACTTGGTTCGCAAGGATTTTTGGCGGGAGTTAAAGGAAGTTGTCCCTTCAATGTTTCCAGGATTAGACCAGGCCTCAATTGATGCGATCATTGAATATAATTTGATTAGCCAGGTGGATGTTTATTTCTTGCAAAAGAAACTGAAAATTGTGGATACTCAGCTCAATAGCTCTGTTCGATCAGCTGTTACAGAACCGTCTGAAATGCTCAAACTGCAGAACCTGGAGGACGAGTTAGAGCAAAATCGCAGAATTTACTCTGTATTTCTAAACCAATCTCGTGGGTCGATTATCGAAGAGTCTTTGCAGCACCGCGATGCGGAATTCAAGTATATTGTTGTCGAATATCCGAGAATGCCGATCGATGCGGTCGCTGGCAGCAAACGCAATTTTGTGATCTTGGCGCTTTGTGTCGGCATGGCGATCGGCCTGGCCTTGGTTTACGCAAGGGAAAATTTTGATCAGACTATTCGAGATGTTGAAGATGTCACTCGATATCTCAACTGTGAAGTATGGGGTATTGTTCCAAAGCTAAATATTACTTTTAATCAATGGGTGAAATCACTGCCACAACCAAAGACCAATTCGCGACTTCGAGATGTTGCCATAGAGAGTTCTGATCATGCTAATCACAACAATCTTAAAAGCTGAAGTATGAAAAAGCAACATATGCCGGTTGGCTATATCGAAGAGCCCGAAATCAATGAATTTCGCAGGCTTTTAAACCTTTTGCTGACCCATAGCCAGAATACCGGAGGAAAGATATATCTGATAACAAGCGCGATGCAGGGTGAAGGCAAAAGTACGGTCTCTTCGTTCCTTGCAATGAGCAACGCGCTTTATCAAGGCCAAAATACGATTTTGGCAGATTTCGATTTGCGGCGCCCGACTGTTCATAAACTCTATGATTTGCCAATTCAATCTGGCGTATCGGAAATACTTTCTGACAGTATTACTCTGGAGAAAGCTTTAAAAATGTCCCCGAATCCTAATTTGGAAATATTGACAGCAGGCAGCACAGCTCAAACCCCGCTCGAAATGTTCACGGTATCGAACCTTCAGCGCATTGAAACATCATTGCGGGAAAAGGAGTGCATGGTGTTTCTCGATTCGCCACCAATCATACCGGTGAGCGACACACTTTTACTCAGCAATTTTGTTGATGGGATTTTGTTGGTTGTCAAGGCTGGCCAATCCCAAAAGAAAGTTGTGCAACGTGCGATCGATATGCTCCAACTGAATTCAAACAAGCTTCTTGGTGTGGTAATAAATAATCTTGAAAATGCCCTGCCATATTACTACAGCCAGAGCTATTATGACTATAGATATGAATGATGGCGCGGTGAAGATGACGAATGGTTCTCTTGCTATCCTGTCTGTACAGGCACCCCAACCGACCCTCGTGTACTAACCTCATCGATTGAAAATGTAATCCTTCGGCAAAAAGCGAACCTGTCTGGAATCAAAGCAAGACTTCCATTCGAATGCATGGATTGCTGGCAAAAGCTGGTTTGCAGGGAAGCAATCGGATCCTCAGGGACACCCAAAATCCAGAATAATTTCAATAATAAATCACACAATATTCAAGGCAATGTTAGTCATTGTGGCAGCCTGTTGCCTGAAAAACTATTGTGCTCTCAACAATGGATACTTTCCCTGCAGGGCAAACAAATAAAACGAACAAACAACTAACAATGTACGGGGATCAAAGGATGTTAAACGTAAGGTTTTTAGAGCCAGCCGACGAAGCAATGTGGGATGCTTATGTCGACGCTGCACCGGATGGAACCCTTTTCCATAAAACGGCCTGGAAAAGGATTGTTGCAAAAACATTTGATTACACTCCATACTATCTGCTGGCTGAAAATGAAAAGGGGATATGTGGAGTGCTGCCGCTCTTTTTTGTGAAGTCGATTTTTATTGGCAAAGCCCTGATCTCGACACCATTTGCTGTTTATGGAGGCATGCTCGCTTCGAACATTTCCGTCGAATTGGCCTTGTTTGAGGCGTCCAAGAAGTTATCAATCAAATTGGGTGCACAGTTTATTGAACTGCGCGAACGCTCCTTTAAAAAGCGTCAGGAACTTCAAACCCGAGACTCGTTGTACGTGACCTTCCAGAAGAAAATTGAGCATTCCGAAGATGCCATTTTTAAACAGTTGCCGAGAGAAACCCGCCGGCTCATTCGGCGAGCGAACGATGCCGGAATGACAGCGCGTTTTAGCAAGAATATGGAAGATCTGGATAGCTTTTATGATATTTATGCCGCCTCGGTGCGCAACCTGGGGACACCTGTCTTCCCGAGAGAGCTGTTTGAGAATTGCTTGCGAGAACTTGAACAGCATGCAGACATTCTGTTGATCTCTCGAGCAGGCAATCCGGTCGCCGCAGTGCTGACCTTCTATTTTAGAGATGTTGTCTTGCCATATTACGGCGGCTCGCTACCAGCTGAAAGAAATCCATCGCCAAACAATTATATGTATTGGATGTTGATGCGTGAAGCAGGTATGCGTGGCTACAATTTCTTCGATTTTGGCAGAAGCAAGGCGCAGACAGGTGCATATAATTTCAAACGCAAAATGGGTTTCCAGCCATCGTCTCTCTTCTATCAGTACTACATGAGTGGTGATTTGCCATTGCCGAACAATAATCCAACCAACCCAAAATTCAAGATGGCGATTAAGGCATGGCAGCATTTGCCGCTGAAAGTAACAAAAGTTCTGGGCCCTAAACTTGTAAAAGCTTTTCCCTAGGCTGAAAGAGGTGGAGCTGTGAAAATCCTGTTTCTGACTCATCGACTCCCTTTTCCACCGGATAAAGGGGACAAAATTCGCTCTTTTCATATCCTCAAGTATCTTGCTGCACGACATGAAGTTCATCTTGTTTGCTGGGCAGATGGTGCAAGTGAGATTCAAGCTGCTGATAAGCTCAAGGAGCTGATTCCAAATATGTGGTGTGTTCGATTTCAACCTAAAAAGCAGCGAATGGATATGCTAAAAGCACTGGTTTCTGGGAAGCCGCTGAGCGTGCACTATTTTTACGCCGCCGAGCTTAAGAAACAGGTTGACGAGGTCCTGCAGAAAACGAAGTTTGACGCGCTTTTTGTCTACTCGTCCAACATGGCTGAATACGTTTTGGATGCAAATATTCCAAATCGAATTATTGATTTTTGTGATCTCGATTCTGAAAAATTCAATCAATATTCGGATATCTACAAACCACCGAAATCCTGGCTGTGCAAATTTGAAGGCAGAAGACTTGGCCGCTACGAAGAAAAAGTGGCCAGGAAATTCGATCATGTGTTTTTTATCAATCCTATCGAGAGACACTTGTTCAGCAATGGGCATGACGATCGAAAAACTTCAGTGCTCAGCAATGGTGTGGATTTAAATCACTATTTTGGTGATGATCTTCCAGATGACCCTGCAAAGCGAACGCTGGATGGCGACGTTTCGATCGTTTTTACAGGCTCGATGGACTACATTCCCAATATTGATGCGGCAACCTGGTTTGCAAAATCAGTCTTTCCAAAGATCAAGGCGATTATTCCTGAAGCGCAGTTTCATATTCTTGGCCGCAATCCTGCGAAAAGCGTTCGTAAGTTAAACAATCCGGAACGCTCTGTTTTCGTGAGCGGCTATGTTGAGGATCTGCGCACACGGATTAAAGAAGCAACCGTTTTCGTGGCGCCAATGCGGATTGCTCGAGGGATGCAGACAAAAATCCTGGAAGCCATGGCGTGCGGAGTGCCTGTGGTTACCAGCAAGGCTTCAGCCAAAGGCATAGGCGCATGGCCGGGTCGGGAAGTTCTGGTCGCCGATACTGAAGCCGAATTTGCAAAGCAAGTATTGATTTTGCTGCTAAACCACAAAATGCATGAAGGGTTGAGAAAACGGGCTTTCGAATTCCTGAAGCAGAAGTTTAACTGGGAAAACAATCTTTGTCAACTCGATCGATTCATTCCGACATCGAAACAAGCAAATGAACACGCACAAAAAGAGAATGGCAAATATGCAGAAAAAGTCGATTCAACATCCCCAAATTGAAAAGCAACAAGAATTTTGGAACCGCTGGAATACCGATGTCCGCGAAAATGGTGGTCTTGATCTCGTGACGATTGCCCGCGCTGAGAAAACCCTGTCATTGCTCGATTCACTCAAGCTTGAAAATCCTGAAATACTGGATGTTGGATGTGGTACCGGCTGGCTTTGCGAAGAGCTAACAGCATACGGCTCGGTTACCGGCATCGATTTAGCCGATAGTGTAATCGAGCGCGCTCAAAGGCGCCATCCGAATGTGCAGTTTTTTGCCGGCGATGCTATGGAGATTGACCTGCCAAAAGAACATTTTGACATCATTATTTGCCTTGAAACACTTTCTCACATGGTTGATCAATCCGCATTTATCGATCACCTGGTTTCTTTGCTCAAACCGTCAGGCTATTTGATTTTGACCACACAAAATAAATTTGTGTTTGAGCGCCGCCATGATGTGATGGAACAGGGTGCTGGACAGGTAAGAAACTGGCTAACGGTAAAAGATGTGAGAAATCTTATCCAGCGCCAATGTTTGCTGCACGTTCTCACCACTATCGAGCCGGCGGGACACCGGGGCATTCTTCGACTGGTCAATTCAGCAAAACTCAACAGGCTTCTGGGATTTGTCCTTTCAGCCATGCTGCTGAAAGGACTAAAGGAAAGTGTGGGATTTGGCCAGACCATTGTGGTGATGGCCCAGAAAAATCACAGCAAGTTATTGAAGAAGAGGAGATAGAAACATGAAGGTTTTGGTAACAGGTCATCGCGGCTACATTGGAACCGTGATGACGCCAATGCTACAAAATGCCGGACACGATGTTGTCGGTCTGGATATCGACCTGTATGAAAAATGCACATTTGGCGAAGAAATGGCTTCCAACGTGCCCCATATGAGGAAGGATATCCGTGATGTCGTTCCTTCGGACCTGGAGGGTTTTGATGCTGTTGTGCATCTTGCGGCACTTTCCAATGATCCGCTTGGTAATCTCAATCCGGAGCTCACCTATGATATCAATTGGCGTGGTACAATCCATTTGGCCAAGGCAGCCAAGGAAGCCGGAGTCGAGCGATTTCTGTTTTCATCATCTTGCAGCAATTATGGCGCAGCTGGTGACGATATGCTTGATGAAGCAGCTGCATTGAATCCGGTCACACCCTATGGTATCTCTAAAGTGAAAGCTGAAGCTGATTTGCGAGAACTTGCAGATGACAGCTTTTCCCCGACATTTATGCGCAGTGCTACAGCTTATGGAGTTTCGCCTCGCCTGCGCTTCGATATCGTGCTCAACAACCTGACGGCCTGGGCTTTTACTACCGGTAAAATCCTGATGAAAAGCGATGGTACGCCCTGGCGGCCGATTGTACACATTGAAGATATCTCTCGAGCATTCCTGGCTGCGTTGGCGGCACCACGGGAGCTGGTTCATAACCAGGCTTTCAATATCGGCAGGCCTGAAGAAAACTACCGCATTCGCGAGATTGCTGAAATTGTGAAAGACACGGTCCCCGGTTGTCAAATCGATTATGCAGAAGATGCCGGGCCGGACAAGCGTTGCTACCGGGTGGACTCGAGCAAAATCCAAAACACTCTGGCGGCATTTCAGCCGCAATGGACTGCGAAAAAAGGCGCAGCGCAATTGTACGATGCTTATAAGAATACGGGCGTCACGCTTGAAGAATTTGAAGGACCAAAGTACAAGCGCATCGATCATCTCAAAATGCTGCTAAGCAGCGGACGCATTGATCAGGATTTGAGATGGTGTAATTAGCCAGAACTATTCGCAAACTGCTTCGATACGCTCAAACTACAGATGCCGTTATCCCCGCGCAGGCGGGTATCTATAAATACGGCCAAACGATTTATTTTTCACGGATTCCCGCCTTCTCGGGAATGACAGTACCTGATTTTCCAGGTTCGTTCATGTTTATGCTAAAGGATCGAATTATATGGACACACCAAATCCAAGCTGTCGATTTTGTGGATCACCATTGCATTTCACATTTGTGGACTTGGGAATGTCGCCACTTTGTGAAAGCTACCTGCAGGCCAGCCAACTCAACAAAATGGAGCCATTTTATCCATTGCACGTCCATGTTTGTGAGAGTTGCTACCTGGTGCAACTGGAAGAGTACGTCGCGCCGGAAGAAATATTCACCGAATATGCTTACTTTTCTTCCTATGCGAGCAGTTGGGTTGAGCACGCGCGCAAATATACCGAAATGATCATTGAGCGCCAGCAATTAACGTCTGAAAGCTTTGTCGTCGAACTCGCAAGTAACGATGGTTATTTGTTGCAGCACTTTGTAGATAAAAACATTCCCGCTCTCGGCATTGAACCTGCTGCAAATGTCGCTAAAGATGCTGTCGAGAAAAACGTTCCGACTTTGGTTGAATTTTTTAACGAACAGTTGGCCCGAAAAATGGTCGGCGATGGCAAATTGGCTGATTTGGTGATTGGCAACAACGTCTTGGCCCAGGTTCCTGACCTAAACGATTTTGTTGGCAGCATGAAAATGATTCTCAAGCCTGGTGGCGTGATCACCATGGAATTTCCTCATCTCATGCGGCTAATGGCCGAAAACCAGTTTGACACAATTTATCATGAACATTTCTGCTATTTTTCATGGATCGCGGCAGAGAAAATCTTTACCGCTCATCGGCTACGCCTGTTCGATGTCGAAGAATTGACGACGCACGGCGGTTCATTACGGATTTACGCTTGCCATGAGGATGATGACTCGAAAAGTTTGTCTGAGTGCGCAGCAGAACTCAAAAACAGGGAATTGCAGGCTGGTTTACAACGGCTGGAAACATATGCGTCATTCGCGGAGCAGGTGAAGCAAACCAAGCGTAGAATATTGCAATTTCTTATCGAAGCCAAAAAGGCTGGAAAATCAATAGTCGGATATGGTGCCCCCGGAAAAGGCAATACGCTGCTGAACTATTGCGGCATTCGCACCGATTTTCTCGACTACACCGTGGATAGAAATCCTTACAAACAGGGTATGTTCCTGCCCGGTACGCATGTTCCAATCTACCATCCAGACAAAATACAGCAAACCCGGCCCGACTATGTTTTCATCCTGCCGTGGAATTTTAAGGATGAAATCATGCAACAGATGGCCTTAATTCGCGAGTGGGGTGGACAGTTTGTTGTTCCCATCCCCGAGGTATCGGTCATTCCATGAAATGGCGTGTCTCTTAAAATAATGCATAAAATTGACTTTCGGTTCATGTGAAAATCCGAGTTCTCAACTTTCTTTGGACAACCCAGTACAAATCAATCACCTTGCTATTAAAGGATATAGCCGAGCGCATATGATATTTACCGAAACCGAATTGCAGGGTGCATATGCAATTGAATTGCAGATGCGAAACGATGAACGTGGATTTTTCGCTCGATCCTGGTGCAGGAACGAATTCGAAGCGCATGGTTTGAATGCTCGACTTGTGCAATGCAACATTTCTTACAATAAAAAAAAAGGCACGCTGCGAGGGATGCATCTTCAAGTTTCACCTCATGCTGAAGCAAAGCTTGTACGTTGCACCCATGGCGCCATCTATGATGTAATCATCGACTTGCGCCCGGAGTCGACTACATTCCTAAAATGGATTGCAGTTGAGCTTTCGGAAAAAAATCGCAAAATGCTTTATGTCCCTGAATACTTTGCACATGGCTTTATAACACTTTGCGACGATACGGAAGTTTTTTATTCGATGGGGGAGTTTTACGCACCGCAAGCAGCCTACGGTGTGCGCTGGGATGATCCACTTTTTCATATTTCCTGGCCTGAAGCCGTCACAGTCATCTCAGAGAGAGATCGATCTTATCCTGACCAGAATCTCAGTCAACTTAAAGAAGTGCTGCTCAACCAGGGAACTGATCTTCAAAAATAACGAGATCAATTTGATTTGTCGCGAATCCTAAAAGACCCAAAAATCAGGTGATGATGGACATGTTGAAATCAAATGAGTTAAGCAAAAAATTCCATGACGTGATTCCAGGCGGTGCACACACGTATGCCAAAGGTGACGATCAATATCCCGAATCGTTGGCACCCTATATAGTTCGTGGCGAAGGGTGCCATGTTTGGGACCTCGACGGTAATGAGTACATTGAATATGGCATGGGGCTGCGCGCGGTTTCGCTCGGCCATGCCTATAAGCCGGTTGTTGAAGCCGTGCACAAACAAATATGCAATGGCAACAACTTTGTCCGTCCGGCGATCATTGAGCTTGAATGTGCGCAAATGCTCTTAGAAATGATTGAAAGTGCAGAAATGGTGAAATTTGGCAAAAATGGCTCGGATGCCACCAGCGCTGCCATTAAGCTGTCTCGAGCTTATACTGGCCGGGAATACGTAGCCATCTGCAAAGACCATCCGTTTTTTTCGGTTGACGACTGGTTTATCGGAACCACACCCATGCAGGCAGGTATTCCAAAAGCCGTTCAGGATTTAACCTTAACTTTTGGCTACAACGACATCGATAGCCTGGAAGCGCTTTTTCAGCAGTATGAAAATCAAATCGCCTGTGTCATTCTGGAAGCGGAAAAAGACACTCCACCGGTTGACAATTTTCTGCATCGTGCACAGCAGCTCTGTCGGCAGGCTGGCACCGTTTTCATTCTGGATGAAATGATTACTGGCTTTCGTTGGCATAATGGTGGTGGACAAAAATTCCATGACATTGTCCCGGATTTATCAGCATTCGGTAAGGCGATGGCAAACGGTTTTTCGGTTTCGGCCTTGGCTGGCAAGCGTGAAATCATGCAGCTCGGTGGCTTGCATCATGATCGGGAGCGCGTATTTCTGCTCTCATTGACGCACGGTGCGGAAACACCCAGTCTCGCAGCGGCAATGGCAACCATGAAAATTTATCAGCAAGAGCCTGTCGTCGACACTCTTTGGCGCCAGGGAGATCGGCTGGCAGCGGCCGTAAACAAGGCTATTGCTGAACATGAATTGCAGGATTATTTTATGCTTGCTGGTAGACCTTGTAACTTGGTTTATATGACATTGGATCGTGAGAAAAAGCGCTCTCAGGCATTTCGTACGCTTTTTCTGCAGGAAATTATCAAGCGTGGCTTGCTTGCCCCCAGCCTGATCGTCAGCTACTCGCATACAGATGCGGATATCGATCGAACAGCTGAAGTTTTTTATGAAGCGCTGGGTGTCTACCGACAAGCAATTGAAAATGGAGTAGATAACTATCTTGTTGGCCGCCCGGTCAAACCTGTTTGGCGAAGATTCAATTGATGATCCTGAATGCATGGGCAAACCGGATCAACCTGTTTAAAGCAACGAAATGGTTGTGATGATGATAAAAAAACTCCAGGAAACGTTCACACTGATTTGCGCAGTAGTTTGCACGATTTCCGCTGCGGATGCCAGGCAAAAAGAAAAAGCACCAGTTTTTCCGCTAAAAATCAGTCAAAATGCCAGGTATCTGGTCGATCAAAATGAGAAGCCATTTTTTATGAATGGAGACACGCCCTGGTCGCTTGCTGTGACATTAAAACAAGATGAAGTTGTATCCTATTTGGAGCAACGGTCCCGGCAAGGATTCAACGCGATTATCATTAACCTGATCGAACATTACTTTGGTGGCCCGAGCAATGCGTATGGAGAGCTGCCGTTTACGACGCCAGGTGATTTTTCAACGCCAAACGAAAAATACTTCGCACACGCAGATTGGATCATTAACAAAGCTGCCGAGCAGGGGATGCTGGTTGTGTTAACTCCGGCTTACTTGGGCTTTTTGTGCGCTGAGCAGGGCTGGTGCCAGGAAATGTTGGCAAGTGGCCCGGAAAAGTGTCGGGAATATGGTCGCTTTCTTGGAAATCGATACAAGGATTTTAATAATATCATTTGGATGCATGGCGGCGATGCAGAAGCCGGGCGGGCCATGAACGAGCTACGAGCCATAGAGGAGGGGATTGCAGAAGTCGATACCGTCCATCTCAGAACAGCCCACTGCTCCCGGCAAAAATCCGGATTGGATTGCTACGATGAACCCTGGCTTGATATCAATACCACCTATTCGGATTGCTCGCAAACACCGGCCAGGATATTCGATGACTATCATCGCAGCAGATCGATGCCATTTTTTTACATCGAAGGCACCTACGAAAATGAAGGCGCCAGCCAGAAATGTTTACGAAGTCAAGCCTATTGGACCATTTTAGGAGGTGGCTCTGGCCACTTCTTTGGCAACAATCCAATTTGGTTTTTAGGAGATGGCTGGAATGAAGCTCTGAATTCTGATGGAGCACAAAGCATGCTCTACATGCGTGCTTTGTTTCAATCCAGAGAGTGGCATAAATTGATCCCCGATTATCAACACGAACTCATCATTTCAGGCTATGGTGACCTAAACAGCAATGATTATGTCAGCTCGGCAATCACTTCAGATGGCAATACTGCAATCAGCTACTTGCCTTCCGGAAACGCTGTTCGTGTCGATTTGCAAAAGCTATCTGGATCGAAGATTCGAGCGTGGTGGTATGATCCGGCCACCGGCTTTGTGAACGAAATTGGAGATTTCTTTTCCGATTCAATTGCTGCGTTTACTCCACCGAGCAGCGATGATTGGATTCTTGTGCTGGACAACGCAGGCTTTAATTTGCCGCCGCCCGGAACTTCTGATCCAATATCTTCAACAGGGCATTCCAGCTTTTCCGACAAGATGGACAATCCCGCAAGCTTTGAAATGCACCAGAACTATCCGAATCCGTTCAATGCTGAAACGACCATTTTCTATACCTTGCCTGAATCTGGATTCGTCTACATCGATGTTTACAACACAGCAGGGGAGCATATTGAATCGCTTGTGAACACGTTTCAAAGTCCTGGCAAATACTTCGTTCATTTCAATGAACACCAACTTTCCAGCGGACTTTACTTCTACAAGCTGCAAGTTAACGATTTTATCGATGTGAAAAAGATGCTCTTGCTGCGATAATATCACATGACTTCTTGTCATCTTCGTTGTGTCATCAAGATATTTAAGGAAGTCGATCTTTGAAGAGCCAAAAGATTGGTCTGTTGGGGCATTTCGGCAACATGAATATGGGAGACGATGCCATTTTGCAGGCTATCGTTGAAAATATTCGAAGATATTGTCCGGAAGCGGCGATCTATGGATTTTCAAGCGTCCCTGTCGATACGCAAAAGCGGCATGATATATTAGTGCTTCCGCTGCATCGTACATCGACCAGGCGTGCAACGCGCAAAAGCTCTGAAGCCCGGGAATCATCCGGCAAAGGACCATTCAAGGTGGCCGTGTCTGGGGTTAAATCACTCCTTAGAAAAAATCCAATAACCAACTTCGTAATCAGAGCCCTCTCAAAAAGCAATATTGCCCTTAGCTCCCTGGCAGAAGAATCCAAATTTATCTTTGATTGTTACAAAGCGTGCAAAACTCTGGACGTTTTAATGATCTCAGGAGGAGGGCAGCTCGATGACTCCTGGGGCGGACCATGGGATACCCCATATACTTTGTTCAAATATGCAGTGCTTGCGAAGATTGCCAAAACGCGATTGTTTTTTATCAGCCAGGGGGCTGGACCAATCAATTTACGTTTGAGCAAATTTTTTATCAAATGGGCCTTAACGCTTGCAGACTTCCGTTCATACCGCGACCGTGATTCGAAAAACCTTATTGAAAGCATCGGTGTCAAGAAAGAAAGCCATGTTTTTCCTGACCTTGCTTTTAGCCTTAATCTTAAAAAGAATCATAGTAGAGAGCATTCATCTCCAATCGTGGGGATCAGCCCGATGGTCTATTGCGATCCCCGTTTCTGGCCGGAGAAAAACCAAGTTGTAAACTCTGCATATAAGCAAAAAGTCTCAGAACTGGTTTTATGGTTTTTAAAGAATGGCTATACGGTCTCCTTGTTTGCCAGTCAGTTGAAAATGGATCCAGTGGGTATTGATGATGTGAAAAAAGAGCTTAAGAAGGACGAATGGTACTATAAATTTTGCGACCAAATCATCGAACCTGAAGTGCAAACAGTGAGCGATCTCATTGCCGCAATTTCACAGACACAATTTATTATTACATCGCGATTGCATGGAGCGATCCTGGCTTACCTTTCAAATAAACCTGTTTTAGCTTTATCGTATCATGAAAAAATTGAGGCAATGATGTCAGAAATGGGGCAAAGCGACCTTTGCTTCAATATAGAAGATTTTAAGGTTGAAGAAGTCAAAGCAAAGATTAGCTGGCTGGAATCGAATTCCATGGCTGTTCAAGATCAAATCCGCAAGCAAGTAGTAGCCCATCAAATCGCTTTGCAGGCTCAATACAGGCTTATTTTGACGGGCTCGTAGATACATTTTGCCAAGCAAACCATATTTCACAACAATCTTTTGCAATCCTAATGTAAGAATTATCGAAAATGCCAAATTTAATCTGCCCATCTGCTCCGCCCATTTGCATTGGTGTTCCGGTATACAATGGAGAAAAATTCATCGGTTTAACCCTCGATTCACTATTGGCACAAACATATCCAAATTTTGAAATTATCATCTCAGACAATGCTTCCAGCGATAATACAGAGGCTATTTGCAAGGAGTACATGAAAAAGGACAAGCGGATCAAGTACTACCGCAACGAGATAAACCTTGGGGCAGCAAAAAATTTTAATCGTGTTTTTGAGCTCTCGCGAAGCAAGTATTTTCGATGGAATTCTGCAGACGATATTTGTTCGCCCAATCTGCTCGAAAAGTGCAAGAATATGCTCGACACTTATCCAGATGCTGCACTTTGCTCGGTTAATACCTGTATCATCGATGAACGGAACAAGATTGTGAAATTCTATGAAGATGATTTGAATCTACAGCATCAACAGGTGTGGAAGAGATTTCTGCTACTTAATTTGAAGTTGGGGCTTTGCAATGCGCAATTCGGTCTGATGCGTTCGGACGTTCTTCGAAAAACAAAGCTCGAAGGGAATTATCCCGGCTCGGATATGGTGTTTTTGGCTGAAATGATCCTGTATGGGAAATTTATTCAAATACCGGAATTCCTGTTTTTTCGCCGTTTCCATGCATCTGCATTCAGCAGTCTTGCTTCTGAAGAACAACAGCAGGCCTATTGGGACCCGATGACCAGGGGCAAGATATTTCTGCGAACCTGGAAGCATTTGTTTGAAAATTTTAGAAGCGTCAAAAGAGCCCCGCTAAAATTTCTGGATAAGCTGTCGGTCTTTAAGGTGCTGATGCAGTTAGTCGTTTGGTATCGAAAAAAAATGCTGCAGGAGTTGGTGTGGGGGACACAGGTTTTCCTCAAAAGGCTTTCATTTAAAAATTGCATGATTTGTTGAAGATACAAAATATCGCTTTTAGGGTGGCATGGTTCAGGCGCGAAACAGTTTGTACTGAATGCGCTGAATCATGAATCATGTATGCATTTTTGGGAGAACAATCCCGAATTGAAGTATAGCAACTTTCGAGTGAAGATATATCAACATTAAGGGAGTATCGTCAATGAAGGTCGTTCTTTTTTGTGGCGGACTTGGTATGCGCATGCGGGAATTTTCCGAAGCCATTCCAAAGCCGATGGTTCACCTCGGCTACCGGCCGATGATCTGGTATGTGATGAAGTATTATGCTCATTATGGCCACAAAGATTTTATTCTTTGCCTGGGGTATAAGGCGGATGTGATCAAAAATTACTTTCTGAATTATAATGAATACCTTTCAAACGATTTCACCTTATCAAACGGCGGTAAGGAGATAAAGCTTGAAAACAGTGATATCGACGATTGGAAAATTACTTTCGTCGACACTGGAGTCAAATCAAACATTGGTGAACGGTTGAAGATGGTCGAAAAATATCTTGAAGGCGAAGAAGTGTTTATGGCCAACTACAGCGATGGCCTCACCGATATGCATTTGCCGGATTACCTGAACAATTTTCTCGAAGATAATAAGATTGGCTCTTTCCTGTGGGTTCGGCCCAATCTCAGCTTTCACGTCGTCTCAACTGCAGATGAGAGCGGTCTGGTTAACTCAATTCAGCCATTTGCTCAAACCGATCTTCGAATAAACGGGGGATACTTTGTCTTCCGCAAGGAGATCTTTCAATATATGAAATCTGGCGAAGAACTGGTCATCGAACCTTTTCGGAGGCTCATAGAACAGCAAAAGTTGATCGCGTACAAGTACGACGGATTCTGGATGGGAATAGATACCTTTAAAGATAAGCAGGTGTTGGACAAGATGTATGCAGACAGCAATGTACCATGGGAAGTCTGGAATAAGCAAAACCAAAATGATCGCAATCATAGCACCTTAGCACTTTGAGAACACCTATGCTTCAACCTCAACTTGCATTCCCCCAATCTGGTCTTAAGATTCTCTGCCTTGGCGCTCATTGTGATGACATTGAGATCGGCTGTGGCGGCACGATGTTAAAGCTACTTGAAAGCAACCGTCAGGTCGAAGTCTGTTGGGTTGTTTTGACTTCAACACCGCAACGCAAGCTGGAAGCTGAAGAATCTGCCAAACGATTCCTGCGAAATTATAGCAAGAATAGAGTGGTCATTAAGGACTTTAGAGATGGTTTCCTGCCTTATTCTGGCGAAACGGTCAAAGAATACTTTGAAACGTTAAAACGTGAGTTTTCACCTGACCTTATCTTTACCCATCATCGCTCGGATTTGCATCAGGACCATCGCTTGATTTGTGACTTGACGTGGAACACCTATCGAAACCATTTCATTCTCGAATACGAAATTCCGAAGTACGATGGCGATCTGGGCCATCCAAATTACTTTGTTCAGTTGCAGGAATCTCAGCTACAGGAAAAGATCACCCATCTTCTGGATTGTTTCGAATCCCAAAAGGCTAAATCCTGGTTCACGGACGAGACCTTTCGCGCCCTGGCACGAATTCGTGGTATCGAATCCAGCTCTCCAACCGGATTCGCTGAAGCCTTCCACTGCCGCAAAATTGTTATGTAACGGATTGTTTGCTTATGCTGCAGGCTTTTAAATCTCTCTTCAGACACGGCTCTATCTATTCTCTGGGGAATATGATCAGCAAGCTGGTCGGCTTCCTGATGATACCGCTTTATACCAGTTACCTCAAACCCGTAGATTACGGAGTCCTGGAGTTATTGACGCTGGTAACATCCATCGTTTCAATGGTGCTCGCTTTGCGGATAACATCTGGTTTGACGCGGTTTTATCGAGATTATGAAGATGCCGGAAGCCGAAACAGCCTTGTCAGCACCGCCATCATTTTCATCATTTTTTTGTCGATCATAGCAGCGCTTGTATTTATCCACTTCAGTGAGTCAATTTCTCTGTTTGTTTTTCAGTCTGCTGATTACCAATATTTTTTCGTTTTAATTTTTATCTCACTGGCATTTGAGCTTGCCGCCTCCGTGACTTTTGCTTACCTGCAAATCCTCGAAAAATCGTTGTTTTTTATCAGTATCTCGCTGATGCAGTTGACGATGGGATTGACGCTCAATATTTATTTTTTGGTCGTCGCTCAATTGGGCGTTGCCGGCATTTTGTACAGCATGATTATCTCAAATGGTGTGACGTGCATTTTGCTGCTCGCTTATAATTTCAGGATGGTACGATGGGGGTTTGATTGGGGAAAACTGAAGCAGATGATATCCTTCAGCCTGCCGCTCATTCCAGCAGGCATGATGATTTTTGTTCTCAACATGGGCGACCGGTTTTTACTGAACCGTCTCAGCAGCCTTGAAGAAGTTGGTGTCTATGCACTTGGTTATAAATTTGGAATGATTCTGGGGCTGCTCATTGGAGGGCCATTCAATTCGATCTGGGGGCCGAAGCGGGTCGAAATATACAATGACCAGGCAAACAGAGATGAAATTTTTTCGCGAGTTTTCACATACGTAACGCTCGTGCTGGCATTTGCAGGTTTGGCAATTTCAATTCTGATCAAGGAAATACTCATGGTGATTGCCGCCCCTGAATATTGGGAGGCTTACAAAGTGGTGCCGCTCGTCACGCTGGGCTACCTCTTTTATATTGTATACTACATCGTTGACGTTGGCTTTTACTTCCAGAATAAGACATCCTGGTATTTAATCATCAATGCAACAGCAGCTGTTAGCAATGTGGTGCTAAACTTGATACTGATCCCATATTACGGTGCGATGGGCGCTGCTTCTGTTACAGCTGCTTCTTTTTTTCTTTGCCCGCTCATAGCCTATTTTGTTTCACAGCATTATTATTCGCTAAAATATGATTTTGGCAGACTTGGTAAATTGGTGTTGGTGACGGGCATTTGTTACATCGTCGGCAGCACCATTGAGACAGACTCTGTTGCCGTCAATATCATTTTGAAAATGTCGGTCATCTTTTCGATGCCATTCTTGCTTTATTTGATTGGCTTTTTTGAAGCGAGAGAGTTGGGACTCCTTAAGGCACAATTACAGAGAGCCGTTTAGAAATCAATCGCCATAGTGATGCAGAGTATATTGATGAGTAAATCAGTTGGCATTTTTGGGCATTACGGCAACTTGAATCTGGGCGACGAATCAATCATCGCTGCAGTGATCGAGAATATCAAGCTGAGGCTTCCTGATGCAAGGTTGCACGGATTTTCGATAAACCCGGACGATACTTGCAAGCGTTACGGAATTCCAGCTTACCCAATTCGCAATGTTGCGAGAAATGGCACGGTGACCCATAAAATCAAGCGATCGCCTATGGGGCAAAGTGCCAAGCAGCCTTCCCGGAGCGCAGCAGTCGATTCCCTCGGTTCTGCTGCGCAAGCAAAAGCGATGTTCAAAAAGATTCCCGTTGTTGCGGATGTGATGAGGCTTGGTCAAAAGGTTGCTTTTTCCCTTGTTAAATCCCTGCCGCAGGAAATGAGATTTTTGGCAAGATCGTATGGAATCTTAAAAAACATCGATCTGTTGATTATTGCAGGTTCAAATCAATTCCTCGATAATTTCGGCGGCCCGTTCGGTTTCCCATACACTTTGCTAAAGTGGTCGATTCTTGCCAGGCTGGCAAGCACACGGCTTGTCTACCTGAGCGTCGGCGCGGGTCCACTGGATGCACGATTAAGCCGCTTATTGGTGCGACTGGCTCTCATGTTCTCGGACTACACATCCTATCGCGATTTAGCTTCGAAGAAATTGATTGAGACAAGAGCATTTCCTAAAAATGGTAAGGTATATCCGGACCTCGCATACAGTTTAACGCTGCCGGAGCCAGCGAATGAGCCACGAAAAATGGATGCGGTGGCTGACAAGCCTGTTGTTGCCATAAACGTCATGCCGATGTACGATAGTCGTTACTGGTGCGTTCACGACGACGATAGGTATCAACAGTATATCGAAAAAGTTACGGCGTTTTGTGCCAAACTTTTCCAAGAAAAATATCCGGTTTTTTTCTTTGCGACTCAAAAAAAAGATGAAAATGTAATCGAAGACGTCCTTGTAATGCTTCGCAAAGAAAATGTGACCCAGATGGAGGCCGAAGAGCTGGTAAAACGAAGCAATACCGTAGATGAGTTGATGAGCATCTTGGCCTCGGCGCAAATTGTCGTCGCAACGCGATTTCACGGCACGGTGCTCTCTTTGCTCACAGAAAAACCAGTACTCGGTATCTGCTATTATCGCAAAACAGATGACCTGTTGAGAGAAGTGGAACTCGGTGAGTATTCATTGTCATTGGACACATTGGACCCTGATCAACTCTGGCAAACATTTAAGAAACTGGATAAGAATAGGACGGAGGCATCGGAACGCGTCGGCAAAAAAATTGCTTCCTTTCGCCGATCTTTAGATGAACAATATGACGTTGTGCTTCAAAAAATGTAGCGGAAAGGGTTGTCTGCAAGTCAACAACAATGCAGTGGGTGAAAAGTATGGCAAAAGCAATTAGACAACGTGTCAGTATTGGCATGCCAGCATACAATGGCGAGAAATGGATCGGTGAGGCCATCGAATCGATTCTAGCGCAAACCTTCACCGATTTTGAACTGATTGTCTCGGATAACGCTTCGACAGATGCCACCGAACAGATCTGCCGGGAATATGTGAAGCGGGATTCCCGCGTCAGGTATTTTCGCAATGCGAAAAACATCGGCGCCAATCCGAACTTCAATCGCGTTTTTCAGCTTTCCTCGTCCGAATATTTCAAATGGGCCTCCGCAAATGATATTGTCGAGCCTGAAATGTTGGCGAAATGTGTCGAAGTCCTTGATGGCGAACCTGAAATCGTCATGTGTTATCCTCGCACAAAGATTTTTTCAGACGCAAGCAGCGCTGCAGAAAAATATCAGGACAATTGTCATTTGGTTTCAAGCAGACCAAGCATTCGCTTCATTGGATTGCTTGAAAATATGAAGCTTAACAATGTGATGAATGGCATGATCCGCTCTGAGGTTTTAAAGAAAACCAAGCTGATAGAGAATTATTTCAGCTCGGATGTCAACCTGATCGCAGAAATAGCGTTATACGGCAAGATATTTGAAATTCCCGAGTATCTGTTCCTAAGAAGGCTCGAAAAAGAGAGTTCTACTGCGCTTAAAAGTGCAGAAGGGGTTCATGAACATTATTATCCTGAGCGCAAAAAGTCTATGCGATTTCAACAGTGGATCATGACCTTTAAAAATTTTGCAGCAATTGCTCGCGTTGATGTTGACGTAAGGGAAAAAGTCGCGTTGTATACATATCTGATCAGAAGAGCCATATGGTTTCGCCATCAGTTGCTGCAGGACATAATTTGGCTAAAAAGGTAAAGCCGCCTTTGGGCCGGTATATTGAAAAAAAAGAAGACGAACCGATTGAAGCTGAAAAGTTCATCCCTGATTTTGTTCGCCCTGATGTGCTATCCTTTTGCGTGCGGCCGAAGTGATGCCGATCAGGAGCAGCCATTCAAACAAATAATTGTTGATGCAAATGGCCCGCTGGATCCATGGGGCAAAGCTGTTGGCGATATCAATGGCGATGGCATGCCTGATCTGGTTGTCGGCGGCAATGCTGGCCAGGAATTGGTCTGGTACGAGAACCCGAACTGGACAAAATATACTATTGCTTCAAACCTGAAATTCAGCACTGATCACGCAGTTGCCGACCTCAATGGTGACGGTCAAAACGATATCATCAGCCTGACCAAAAACATGTTGGTCTGGTTCGAAAATCCGAATTGGAAGATGACTTTGATTGATTCGATCACACTCCACGATATCGAGTTGGCCGATTTCGATGCCGATGGTGATCTCGACATCGTTGGACGAAATCAAAGCGCATTTGGTGGCGATGGTGGCTGGTTGCACTTTTACATTTTCGAATCAATGGATTCCTGGCGCCATATGTCTTTCCGTTGCCCCGCTGGCGAAGGCTTGGCCGTTGCCAACATCGATTCTGACCATCTGCCGGATGTCGTCGTTAACGGCAGGTGGTATCGAAATCCTGGGACAATTGAAAATGCTGTATGGCAGGAAAACATCTATGGTGAAAGCTGGATGTGGCCACATGCAACCATAACAACCGCTGATCTCAATAATGACGATCGACTGGATATCGTCTTAGCCCCGGCAGAACGCGAAGGCGAAAGGTACCGAATTTCCTGGTTCGAAGCGCCAGAGATACCACAACAGCCCTGGCAAGAGCACATTGTTGAAGATTCCGTCGAAGCCGTCCATCATTTTGTCGCTTGTGCCGACTTCGATCACGATGGTGGCATCGATATCGCTACCGCTGAAATGCATCAGGGTCGCAATCCGGATGAGGTGAAGATTTTCTATAACCTGGACTATGGCAAAGTATGGCAAAAACGGATTCTAAGCAAAAACGGCTCACACAACATGCAAATACTGGATTTTGATCAGGACGGTGACATGGACATCTTCGGCGCCAATTGGAGTGGTGAGCAGCAAAATATCGAACTGTGGGAAAATCAGTCATGCCAACCGCAATATACCGGCTGGCAGCGCCATGTCGTTGATAGCAAAAGACCCTGGAAAGCCATTTTTATTCAAGCTGCCGATCTGAATAGCGATCGCTTGCCCGACCTCGTGGCTGGTGGATGGTGGTACAAAAATCCTGGCAAACCGGCTCAAGCATGGCAACGCATTGCGTTTGGGTACCAGGCAAGAAACTTTGCTGCAATTTATGACTTTAATGGCGATGGCTATTTGGACGTTCTGGCGACCAAGGGCAAAGGTGCTGAGGCAAATGCAGAATTTGTCTGGCTCAAAAATGATGGCAACGGCTCGTTTTCACCTTATGATAATATTCAGCCCGCTGACGGTGATTTTTTGCAGGGAGTGGCTGTTGGAGATTTTTCTGGTGATGGCAGGCTCGCAGTTGCGCTATCATGGCATTCGCCAGGCAAAGGAATTCAATTGCTCCAGGTCCCTTCCGGCCAACAGGATACCAAAAAATGGCGGGTGCAACACATATCTGAAATCTCACAGGATGAGCAGCTAAGCGTCGGTGATATCGACACGGATGGCGATCTTGACATCCTGCTCGGCTCCAAGTGGCTCAGAAATGATGGCAACAGTTGGCAGCTTTTCGATGTTTTTGAGACAAGCGAGAATCCCGATCGTAACCGCCTGGCAGACATCAACGGCGATGGCCGAGTGGATGCTGTCGTCGGCTTTGAGGCAATCAGCAAGCCGGGCAAATTGGCATGGTATGAACATCGTGGAGATGCGACTTCACTTTGGAAGGAGCATCACATCGCTGAACTGGTCGGGCCGATGAGTTTGGATGTTGCCGATATGGATGGAGACGGTGATTTTGATGTGATTGCAGGAGAGCACAATTTAGAGTCCCCCGCCAAGGCAAGATTGTTGATTTTTGAAAACCGGGATGGGGAGGGAGCGGAGTGGCTTGAACACACGATCTACACCGGCGACGAACACCACGATGGTGCGCAGGTTGTCGACATTGATGGTGATGGTGATCTCGATATCATTTCGATCGGTTGGGGGCACGACAATGTTGTGCTTTATGAAAATAAATCGTGCAGGTTTTAGCTGAAGATTAAAGATGACTGGAGTGATATGGATATTTCGAACAAAGTTTTTATCGAATCCGCTTTTCAGCCGGAAATCTTTGGCGATGAAATGTATGACTTGATCTGCAGGCTCTACCCAATTTGCCGAAGCATAACAGGCGATGGCGTACGCGAGACCTTGAGCATCATTCATGAAATGGTTCCGATTGAAATTCATGAAATCAAAACCGGAACCAGAGTCTTCGATTGGACTGTGCCGAAAGAGTGGAACATTCAGGACGCATATATTAAAGACGGCAGCGGCAGGAGAGTGGTTGATTTCAAAGAATCAAACTTGCACGTGGTAAGCTACAGTACACCCGTAAAAGAAAAGATGCCACTGGCGGAATTGAAAAAACATCTTCATACGATCCCTGATATGCCGGAATGCATCCCATACCGAACCAGCTACTATCAGTCGGATTGGGGATTTTGTCTCAAGCATAAAGATCTTTTGGCGCTAAATGATGAAGAATATGAGGTCTCTATCGATGCGGATTTAAAAGATGGCTACATGACCTATGGAGAATTTTTTAAGCAAGGTGAACTTGCTGATGAAGTCGTGTTCTTTAGCCATTGCTGCCACCCATCCATGTGCAACGACAACTTGTCCGGCCTCGCCGTCATCGCACTTGTCGCGCGGTTTCTGCAATCGTTTTCGCTGAGATATTCGTACCGATTCCTTTTTGCGCCTGCAACAATTGGTTCGATAACCTGGCTGGCACAAAATGAAAATAATGTCCATCATATAAAGCATGGACTTGTGGCATCGAACCTGGGCGACGCTGGTTGTTCAACCTATAAAAAAAGCCGCAGGGGCGACGCGGAGATCGACAAGGCATTTCAGCACATCCTTAAAAACAGCGGCAAGCCCTTTGATATACAAGCATTTCAGCCCTATGGCTATGATGAACGTCAGTTCTGTTCACCAGGCTTCAACCTTCCATTTGGAAGATTGACCCGTTCGCCGAACGGCAGTTATCCTGAATACCATACCTCGGCAGATAATCTTGATTTCGTAAAGCCGGAGCATTTATTTGACTCGTTTTACAAGATCGTTTCTGTGATCAATATATTGGAAAACAATAAAACATACCAAAATCAAAGTCCGAAATGCGAACCTCAGCTTGGCAAAAGGGGATTGTATCGCCAGAAAGGAGGATTGCAGAATGCCGGACACTTTGAATTGGCTTTGTTGTGGATCTTAAATCTTTCAGATGGCCAAAACAGTTTACTGGATATTGCAGAGCGGTCAAAGTTGGATTTTAACGTCATCTTTTCTGGTGCACAAGCACTGTTGGATTGCGGCTTGTTAGCCGAAGCAACGAGTTGATTCTTGCTTTTTATCAGCACGCCAATTGGTTTACCCTAAAACGTCCCATTTCTGGTGATGAATACTGGATGAGCAGGACCTGTGATCTCGTTCGAGATTATCAAAATTCAATTACACTGCTGGCCCTATGACTTCCTCCAATAGAATAAAAGTATTACATACGATCGGTCGCCTCGAATTTGGCGGTATGCAAAGTGGAGTGCTGAAAGTTGTAAACCAGGTTGACCGCAATCTGTTTCGCCCATCTCTTGTATCTCTGCGCGGATTTGATCAAAATGCCCGGGACCGATTAGCTACTGATGTCAATTTTGCTGTGATCGCTCGCAAGCAAGGCCGTGATTGGCGGCTTGTTCTAAAACTGGCCGCTTATTTTTCTAAGGAGAAGGTGCAAATTGTGCATTCCCACAATTGGGAAACATGGCTTTACACCTTTCTCGCCGCGCGCTATGCCGGAGTACCGGTGATTATCCACGGAGAGCACGGTCTCGAAGCTGACCGCTTATCAGATAGCAAAGCACGCCTTGCTTTCAAAACCATGCTGGCCCGGCAAACCGACCACCTCACCACGGTTTCGCAAGATATCGCGGCAAGAATATCGAAGCATTGGCATATCAAAAAACAAAAGCTGTCGGTCATGTCCAATGGCGTCGATCTGCAAAAATTTTTTCCATCTGCGAATAGAGATGACTGCAAGCATCGCTTCGGATTTGAAGTGGAGCATTTTCTCATTGGGACAGTCGTCGGCAGGTTTACAAAAGTCAAGGATTTGCCTACGCTCATTCGTGCCTTTGCACTCGTCAATCGCACCCACAGCCATGCAAGACTTGTGGTGGTTGGCGGGGAAAATGATTCGAGCAAAGCTGCATTGGTGACGCTTACAAACGAGCTTGGAATCAACGCATACGTACATTTTATCCCCCTCATAAGCCAAGTTGAAAAAGCGATGCAAGCGTTCGATCTCTATGTGAACAGTTCCATTTATGAAGGCATGTCCAATACAATATTGGAAGCGATGGCGTGTGGAGCAGCAATCGTGGCGACAAATGTCGGCGGTACTCCCTATATCGTGCAAAATCGCAAAACGGGATTGCTTGTCCCGGCAGAATCGCCGGATAAAATGTCCGAGGCGATCTGTAGCCAGATTAAAGATGAGCGACTGCGCCACAATCTCGCACGGCAAGCACGGGAAATGGTGCAAAACAATCACTCAAATGAAAAGTTTGTGCAGCATCATGAAGCGCTGTATGAGAAATTATATCAGAAATTGGTGCTTAAAAAAACTGCAGCTTCTCCACTGACCGCAAGCATTCCTGCAAATTGACAACACAATTCAACCTCCACCAGAAAAAGCGTCCTGTAGAGATAACCATCCTTGCATAATGCAGAAGCGATGTTTGGTTCAGAACCTTACACACTTTAGATTAAATGAGAATGAGAGTTTAGCGAATGTGTGGCATATACGGATTTACGCAAAGCAGATACGAAAGCAAAGCTTCTGGAGAGCTGTTACGGCAAATGGGCAAGCTGCTTGAGCATCGTGGCCCGGACGGCGATGGCAGCTTTATAGATGATGAAGTGGCTTTGGGGCACCGTCGCTTGAAAATTATCGACCTTGAGGGCGGCAGCCAACCAATGCAAGATTGGCAGCAGAGGTATGTTGTCACGTTTAATGGCGAGATTTATAATTTTCAGGAATTGCGCGCACAATTCGAGAAACGCGGCTTTCGTTTTCAGACACGTTCGGATACAGAAACCATTCTTGCTGCCTATCATTTTTACGGAGAAGCATGCGTCGAATGCTTTCAGGGCATGTTTGCCTTTGGCCTGTGGGACAAGCAGAGCAAAAAACTGCTGCTGGCGCGAGACCGCCTGGGCAAAAAGCCGCTTTATTACTTTCGTCTCGGCCAGCGCTTTGTGTTTTCATCAGAAATGAAGGCCATACTGGCTTTGCCTGATGTGCCACGCGAGATTGATTTTGAAGCCCTCAACCAATACCTGACTTTTGGCTATATCCCGGCGCCTCTGACGATTTTCAAACATATTCGCAAGCTTAAGCCTGCACAAACCTTGATTTTGGAGAATGGGGAGCTCAAGACAAAAACCTACTGGAACCTGCCGCAACCGGAATCAGCGACACAACACTCAGAACAGGAGTACGTCGAGCAGCTCGATGGCTTGCTTCAGGAAGCCGTGCGCTCTCGATTGATCAGCGATGTTCCGCTTGGCGCATTTTTAAGTGGCGGCCTGGATTCGAGCACGATTGTGTCAACAATGACGCGTGTCAGCAATCAACCGGTTCGCGCGTTTACAATCGATTTCACTGTCGATGGTTTTTCAGAGGTAGATGAAGCAAAAAAATTTGTGAAACATTTGGGGGTCGTTCATACTGTTAGACAAATATTTCCAGATGCGGTGCGGTTGCTGCCGAAATTGGTGTGGCATTTTGATGAACCCTTCGGAGACTCGTCGGCCGTGCCGACCTATTATGTTTCAGAGATGGCGCGGCAGAACGTAACGGTTATTCTTTCTGGCGATGGCGGCGATGAGCTGTTTGCCGGCTATCGCAGCTACTTGCTCCGCGATGAGTATATGATGATTCGAAGATTGCCGCTTGCACTCCGGAAAATGCTTTTTGCCCCTATCGCGCAAGCGCTTCCGTTTCAGGCACCAGCGCGCAATTTTCTAAAATTTGCTGCCTATGCTCAGATGGATGACGGCCCGCAAGCACTCGGGCTCTACCCATACATCAAAGATGATGTCATGAGTGGCGTTGTTCGGCGCGAGCTCAAATCCTTCGATGCATCCATGCAACGCAGAGAGATTTTTGCTGAACTCGAAAAAATGGATAAGCTGACAAAATTGCAGCATGTGGATACCAAGATTTATCTTCCTGAAGATATCCTTATGAAGGTCGATCGAATGAGCATGGCAAATTCTTTGGAGACGCGAGCGCCCCTGTTGGATTATCGCCTGGTGGAATTCGCTGCAAAACTACCTGCCAATTTGAAAATGCGGGAAGGCACGACCAAGTATTTGCTGAAGAAGCTGATGCAAAAATACTTTCCTAAAAATATGATTTCAAATAAGAAACAAGGTTTTGCGATCCCGATAAATGCATGGTGTCAAAATCAACTAAGCAGCTTTATACACGAAATACTGTTGGATAGCAGGTGTTATAATCGTGGCTATTTCAATGGCCGTGCGGTGGAAAAGATGCTTCATCACCATTCTACCGGGCAACGCGATTACAGTGAATGGATCTGGCTGCTCCTTAATCTGGAGCTGTGGTTTCAAACATTTATGGACCAGGATACACGGAGAGTTTAATACATGGAAGGCATTTGCGGCATTATTGCGCTTCAAAACCGGGAAATTGATCTTAAACCTCGCGTCCAAAAAATGGCTGAATTTCTTACGGATGGCGAAATTCTTGATGCATCTTGCATCTCAGGCAAGGGTTGGGCGTTGTCAGCGGGCGGATGGCAGCGGGAAGGTCTTAAGCCGGTTGCATTTACGATGGAAGATGAACATCTCAAGATCGCCGGTGTTGCTGACCTTGCAAATATTGATGAATTGGCAAGACAATTTGGTCACGCAAGCGGCGATTTAGGTAGAATTGTCGTTTCCCTTGTCAAAGCCAATCCCAAACATTGGGCGCAGCAGCTTCGTGGCAGCTTTGCCATCACTGTTTTTGACGCGAAAACCGGGCAGTTCAATGCGGTAATCGACCGCGTCGGCATCCGACCTTTATATTGGTGTGTAAAGAATGAGCTTTTCTATTTTGGATCGCGCCTGCGCACTATTTCTTCGATTTGCCCGCAATTGGAAATCGATTATTCCATGCTTTACGGGTACATCCACTACAGCATGATTCCGTCACCACTCACAATTTTCAAGGAAGTACAAAAGCTCGAGCCCGGATGTTTGGTAAAAGGCCAGGGTGGCAGCGTATCCAAGAGCCGATACTGGGATATGCTTGCAGACCAAAAAATACTCGAAAGTGAACAGCACATCGCACAAAATCTCTATGAGGTTGTTTCGGATTCGCTCGCAAGCGCTTTAAAAAGACAAAACCAGGCGTGCTTTTTGAGTGGCGGAACGGACAGCAGCGCAATTTGTGGCCTGATGAGCAAAAGCTATTCAAAGCCGGTGCAAGCGATCTCTATCGGATTTCCAGAAAATGGCTATGATGAAATGCACTATGCCCGTATCGCGGCAAAAGCATTCAATCTCGATCATCACGAATATTATATGCAGCCGGATGATATTCTGGCAGATATCTCGAAAATATCAGCAGCGTATGATGAGCCTTTCGATAATTCATCTGTATTTCCAGCCTATTATTGTGCGAAAATTGCCCGCGCGAATGGAGCAAACTATATGCTGGCTGGCGATGGTGGCGATGAAATCTTTGCTGGCAATGAACGTTATGGGGCGCAACAAATTTTTCGCAATTACTTCAAAATCCCTTCGCTGCTGAGAAAGCAAGGTCTCGAACCGATTCTGCTCGATCGTCTCGAAAAGCTACCTGTGCCCTTATTTCGCAAGGCTGCTAGCTACATTCGCCGAGCCAATCTTTCTGAAGTGGAGCGCATTTTCTCATACCGCTATGTCGCAGATGAAGACATGTTCGCTCCTGAGTTCCTGGAGATGATTGATCGCTTCCGTGTTTTCAATGTAAGGGAATCACACTTCAATCGTCTTGAGAATGCAGAAAATCTCGATCGGCATTTATACATGGATATGAAGTTGACGATCACGGATAACGATTTGCGCAAAGTTACGCGAATGTGTGAGTTGGCAGGTGTCCGGGTTGAGTATCCATATCTTGATCAAAATGTGATTGAACTTGGATTTCGCATCCCGACGGCTCTGAAACTCAAAGGAAGCAAGGGGCTGCGATACATATTTAAGCGCGCATTTAGCGATTTGCTGCCCGATGAAATTCTCAAAAAGGAAAAGCATGGATTTGGCTTGCCGATTTCTCAATGGTTTCGAAAAGAGCCCAAAATCAAGGAGTTTGCCGGAGACGTGCTGTTTGATCCCCGGCATCTGACTCGTGGTTATTATAAATCCGGCTTTCTGGACAAAATCTGGCGTTTACAATTGCAGGATCAAACACCCTACTACGGTACCATTATTTATCAAATGCTCATGCTGGAATTATGGCATCGCGAGCATCATGATCGTCAAGATGCGCTGCAGACGTCGCCTGTTTTCGATAAATTAGCGGTGATGTAAAATGATATCAATCGTCTGTTATTCAACGGTATTTTGTTCAAAATGAGAAAGGAAGCAAGCATGACTAACGGTATACTGACCGAGGTGAAGGATGTAATTTTTGGTACAATTCGTACAGAGACAGTGGCCACTTCCTTGCCAAATGACTTTCCACTTGCCAGCGGCAACCTTGATTCGATGGCCGTGACTAACCTGATCGTAAGTCTGGAAGAACATTTTGGCTTTACTTTCGATGATGATGATTTAAATGCGGAGGCCTTTGAAACAGTGGGTACGGTTGCGGAACTGGTGGAGAAGAAGTTGAATGGCCAAACTGCCTGAAATTCAGGAAGAGATGTTCTTCTTTGAAGGCAGCAAAGGCAGGAAGCTTTTAGGTTTTCTGCACCTGCCGGATGCTGAATCGATAACGGCCGGTATCATTTATTCGCACCCGTTTGCCGAAGAGAAAAATTGCTCACACGCGATCGCGACCAAAACTGCGCGAAGCTTTGCCGAACATGGTTTTGCAGTATTCCGATTCGACTATAGCGGTTGCGGCGATAGCGAGGGCGAATTGATGGCGACTACACTTACAGATTGGCAAGATGACCTGCGATGCGCTTGCGCACAATTAAAGCAAAAAGCCAACGTCTCGAAATTAATTTACTTCGGCCTGCGTACCGGTGCGGTGCTTGCATTGCTGGAGGCAATGAAGAAACAACACACTCTCATGGCTATCCTTTGGCAACCCGTATTTGACCTGAAAACGTTTATTCAACAATTTTTGCGTCATCGACTCGGCGCAGAAATCGCTGCCCGTGGTGGGAATAAGGTGACAGTGGGTGAACTTGCAAGTGAAATTGAAACGAAAGGATCGTTAGAAGTAGCAGGTTACGAATTATCCAGGCAATTGTACCAAAGCTTCCTGAATTTTGGAAAAATAGGTATTTTCAAGCCTTTGCACTTTCCTGTCTTGCTGGTTTCGATAGCGACAACCACTCGTCCATCTTTTGCAATGAAAAATGCAGCTATGCTGCTGCAAAAGCACACTCACGCTTTCGAGTTCGAGCATGTGGCGATGGAGCCATTTTGGGACCGGTATTGGCAATGGGATGCACCCGAGCTGGTGCAATTGACCGTGAACTGGCTGAAACGACCGCATATCGATCAGCAACAGCAAGCTTCTTTAGCGAATGCAAATGATTTTTAGAAGATAATCCATGATCGAAAAAGCAGTACAAATGACGCACAACGGTCGACGTCTGTACGGGATTGCCCATACCCCAGAGCAGAATCAAAGCAGCACATGTGCTATTCTGATGGTGGTTGGTGGACCGCAAACACGTGTGGGCAGCCATCGGCTGTACGTGCAGCTGGCCAGATATCTCGCTTCGGAAGGATTGTTTGTCTTTCGATTTGATTACTCAGGCATCGGCGACAGCGAAGGCGACTGGTCTGGCTACAAATTCGCTGGCCCTTCGATCCGCGCTGCGATTGACCATATCTATGACGAAAGACCCAATTTGCAACAGCTGATCATCTGGTCATTGTGCGATGGTGCCAGCGCTTGTGCTGTTCTGAACGAAGAAGAACGTGCGCGCGTATCCGGAATGGTGCTCTGCAACCCGTATCTTCACAGCAAATCCGAAATGGCTAAAACAATCTTGAGGCACTACTACATCAAGCGTCTGTTCGAAAAAGACTTTTGGCAAAAAATCTTTGCACTGCGATTGAATGTTGTGGCTTCGTTCACTTCTTTTGCAAACAATGTTGCTGAAAGTCGCAATGGTGCAATGGAAAATGAACTGGATTCAGACTCCATTGTTTCTGAAATTCTTCCGGATGAATTGATATGCGGCCTTGCTCGGCTTGATACCCCTGTCCACTTTTTACTGAGCACAGCAGACCTGACAGCGATGCAATTCCGTGATTTCTGCACCAATAGAAAAGAATTGAAAAAAGCCTTTAAAACGAGGCAGATGCGCATCGATTACGTCGATGGTGCCGATCACACCTTCTCAAATAAAGCTGCAAAGCAAAAACTTTTCCCCAAGACCCTGACAGCGGTCGAAGCGATTCTGAGACAGTAAATGAAAATGCATCCTGCCACTTTAAGCTTCGACGTTTTTTGCTTCAATAAAAATGAATCCTTGACGCAGGTACGCAACCTTGTACGGATCGGTTGGTGTTCTAGAGATCAAAGCTTGAACGCCGGGCGCTGCAGTGGTTGAGATAATGAATTTAGAACCTTCAGCAGAGAAGTACTTCTATGAATAACGTCGTTCATGATTTGCTGCTTAATGCAGCTGAAAAATTTCCTGAAAAATCCGCCCTGTTTTTCAAAAATGATTCAATGTCTTTTGCCGAAATTAAAACAAATGCACAGAGCCTGTCGGCAGCATTGATGCGATGTGGCGTGCAAAAGGGTGATCGCGTTGCCTTTTTGATGGAAAAGCGGTTCGAAAAGGTGATCTCGATATTCGGTATTTCTATGGCCGGAGGTGTTTTTGTACCGATTCGGCGTTTGCTTCATGCCTCTCAGGTTGCGCATATCGTCAAAGACAGCGGTGCAAAAGTATTGATTACCGCTGCTTCGCGTTTCGAAGACATTGCCGAAACAGTCGGGCATTTGCCTGGCCTGGAAACAGTCATTTTGCTTGATGGCAATGAAAAGCAATTGCAGGATTGGCCTAAATCAATACGCGTGTTGAATTGGCAGGATGCGGTCGCAGAAAACGGGCCCGAAAACACAGACATTTGTCCAACTATCGCAACCGATCTTGCTGCAATACTTTATACATCGGGTTCGACTGGCCAGCCGAAGGGCGTCGTTTTGAGTCATTTGAATATCGTTGCAGGTGCAGAAAAAGTCTCTTCCTATCTCAAGATTACAGAACGCGATCGTTTGCTCAGTATTTTGACTTTTAGCTTCGACTATGGCCTGAATCAGTTAACTGGAGCTTTTCTGCACGGCGCACAACTTGTCTTATTGGACTATCTGTTTCCAAAAGACATTTTAAAGGCTGTTGCACGCTATCGTATCACGGGCCTGGCCGCTGTTGCCACGACCTGGATTCAACTCATGCAAATTTCCTGGGAAGAATTTGATCTTGATAGCCTGCGCTATCTCACCAATACAGGCGGAAAAATTCCGGAAAACTATGTTCGCATGTTGCGCCATCGTCTTCCGGACGCAAGCCTGTATTTGATGTACGGCTTGACTGAGGCATTTCGTTCGACCTACCTCGAGCCGGCGTTGGTTGATCAATACCCGACCTCGATCGGCAAGGCCATCCCCGGCGAAGAGATTTTGATTTTAGACGAAAACAATCAATCCGTAAAGTCGGGCGGCGTTGGCGAATTGGTGCATCGCGGTGTATTGGTGGCACAAGGCTATTGGAATGCGCCAGAGCTCACAGCGCAAAGATACCGCCCCAATCCGCTCCAGCAAAAAGAAGTTCCATCGCGGGAAATGGTCGTCTACTCAGGCGACTATGTGCGCATCGACGAAAAGGGCTTGCTTTATTTTGTCGGCCGCAAAGATGAAATGATCAAGTGCGCTGGCAATCGGATCAGCCCAACCGAAGTTGAGGACATTTTGTATGCTTGCGAAGCTGTTCAGGACGCAGTCGCTATGGGCATCCCGCATGAATTCTATGGACAGTCTGTGATGGCGATTGTTGTGCCAAAAGCGCATTCTCATTTGACCCAGCAGGAGTTGCTGGCCTATTGCAAACGACAAATGCCGGCTTATATGATTCCTGCGGAAGTCGAATTCCGGGACAGTTTTCCTCGCCATGATAACGGCAAACTCAACCGTTCTCAGATAATAAAGGAAGCCATGGCTCAATTAGCACAACATCCCATGGTCGAATCAAATGCTATCATTAGCTAAAGAACCAATGTATATGACATCAAAAACAAACCATGCCCTGCAATCATCCTTGGCGAATTTCGATAATGCAGATGGTGAACTGAAAGTTGCTGATAGGCTGATAACCGAAATCGCCGGAGAAGCAGGCACCCCGTTTTATCTTTATGATCGCGCAAGCCTGCATAAGCGATATCATCAGCTACGCCAAGCACTGCCTGCTGACCTGAACATTTGCTATGCGGTGAAAGCGAATCCAAACAACAGCATCATTCGCGAACTGGATGCCTTGTACGATGGGTTGGACATTGCGTCAAAGGGAGAGATGATGCGTGCCCTTGATGCCGGTTCCACAGCAGACAGGATGAGCTTTGCGGGGCCCGGTAAAAGCGCAGATGAATTGAAATTTGCAATAGAAAACGATATTGGCGCCATAAGTGTTGAAAGTGCGCGTGAGATCGACCATATCAGACAAATTTGCCAGGACAATAATAAGCAGGTAAACATCCTTGTGCGTGTTAATCCTGCCTTCGAGCTTTCCAGCTCAGGGATGAAGATGGGCGGTGGGCCAAAGCAGTTTGGCATCGATAGCGAATTGGTGCCCGAACTGATCAAATCGCTTGTCGATGACCGGTATCTGCGTTTCCATGGAATCCATATTTTCGCCGGCTCTCAAAATCTGAGTGCAGAATCCATCGCTGACAGTTTTGACAACATTTTGCGATATGCGCAAACTCTGAGAGTGGACACGGGCGTTCCTTTGCCCATTATTAATATGGGCGGTGGATTCGGTATCCCGTACATTGCCAAGGCCACACCATTAGACTTACAGGCCGTTGGTCTTCACCTCTCGAGAATTTTGCAATCATACCGTACTGAATTGCCTGAGACCTCCTTCAAAATCGAGCTTGGGCGCTATATCGTCGGTGAGTGCGGAATCTATGTGAGTCGTGTACTGTATCGGAAAGTCTCGCGTGGAGAAACATTTTTAGTCACCGACGGCGGTTTGCATCACCATCTGGCTGCATCAGGCAATCTCGGACAGAAAATGGTTCATCGTCCTATGCCGATCACCGTAGCGAATAAGCTCGACCATCCATTGGAGCATGTGAATTTGGTCGGCCCGCTGTGCACACCTCTGGATACATTCGGAATGCGCATGGAGCTGCCAACTGCAAATGAGGGAGACTTGATTGCGGTGTTCAATTCAGGTGCCTACGGATATTCTGCCAGTCCACTTGGTTTTTTGAGCCACAACCATCCAAAAGAAATTATCTTATAAAAAAATGCGACTTGTCAACAATCTATCTTGAAGCGAAACGGACTATGCCAATAAAAGCCAGAATATTGACTGCCCCGGACCAGATAAAAATCCTACTGCCTGCATGCCGTCAACTTGCGGAACAAAGCGGTTGCGTCTTACCGTTTCAGAGCCTGGAGCAGCCTTTGCTTTGGTGGCAGCATTTCAATTCAACAGATGGCGATGAATTCGGGCGCAAGCGTGGCAGGAATTTTTTCGGCACCAGGAGCTGGTTTGAAAAAATTTACCTGGTAGTCGTTGAAATGGATGATAAGCTGGTGGCGTACGCACCTTTTGTCGGTTCTTGTGTTTCAGTGCGATCGCAAAAGGAGCCCGTTCGACTTTTAAACTTCTGCGCGGATTCGGTTTTGTTCTTCTATCATGATCTCACAGTTGATCCCACGATACGCGAAGCCGCTGTTGCTACAATGCTTGCATCTTTAACTGAAATCATTCAAAAAGAAAACCGAATACTGTTCCTTGGCCATATACCGGAAAAGTCAGAGAACCTGAGTTGCTTGCGCAAGGTGTTATTGGATGGTCTGCCAGCCGGCATGAAAGGTGGTATGGCAAAAATTCAAAGCCGGGGAGGCATCTATCCCTGGACAATTCCGGATTTGAAAAAAAGCCTGAAGCAGATTGCCGATAATGGCCATGCCCAGCCTTTAGTGAAGAATCGGATTGTGGATCTGTTGACAACCCTAAATCGACTCAATTCAAGCTTGATCATGTTTCCCGGAACGCGGCAAAAACTCGAGAACACGCTTCATGATATTCTCGAAACGCATGCGGGTGAATTGGGCGATGATGCTGAGAGAACACTGGGAGATGCAATTGCAGCCCAGGACATCAAATACCCATACCTTGAGCTCCCTGAAAGCATCGATACATTTAGCCGATCGTTAAGCGCTTCAAATCGTTATTATTTCAAACGCTACATGCGCAAACTCCATGAAGCCGGAGGGAGCATCGAGAAAATTTTGCCGCAGGGCCTGACCGAGCAGGATATTGATGATTATCTGCAGCTGCATTTAAGCAGGTGGGGAAATGAGTCGGTAGCTGTGAACGAATCAACCAAGAGCTTTCATGTTGAGTTGGCTCAAAAGCTCGCCCAAAGAGGACATCTTCAGATGTTCTTTGCCAAACTTGGCGATAAGCGTGTTGCTGCCCATGCCTGCATCGATATTGGTGACCGGCGCGAATACTATTTTTCAGGCAGGCTTCTGGACGCATCGAATCTGCCGATTGGCAAACTGCTGTGTTACCAAACCATCATCGACGCCATCGAAACCGGCATGGCATTCTATGATTTCGGTTATGGAGGCGACGAGTATAAATCCGTTTTCACGAACACGGCACAAACGCTTCGGTGCCTTTTGCTTTCGCCAGAGGACTATGCTTACGACGTAAATGAATTGCTTCCGAAATACGAACAAATCACTTTTGAAATGCCGGGTTGATGCTATGAAACGCATTTTGCTGATCGCTTTCTATTTCCCGCCATTCCACCGCAGCAGCGGGTCGCTGCGGGTGCTAAAATTTATCAAATATCTGCCAGAGTTTGGCTTCGAGCCGGTTGTTCTCACAGCAAACCCTCGCGCTTATGACAAAACGGATGATAACCTGTATTCGCAGCTCCCGGAGACTCTGACAGTGCACCGTGCTTTTGCGCTTGATGCAAAGCAGCACCTTTCCTTTAGAGGGAGCTATCTCGATGTCACTGCATTGCCCGACCGCTATTCATCCTGGATACCAGCCGCGATTGCAAAGGGCCAACAAGTCATTCGCAAAGAGAAGATTGATGCAGTTTTTTCGACCTCACCAATACCAAGTGCACACATCATCGCGTATGCGCTGAATCGATTGACCGGGAAATCATGGATTGCTGACTTCCGCGATCCGGTTTGGGATCAACATTACCAGGGTAGCGAAACGAGACTCCGTGCCTGGCAAAAGATCGAGGCAATGTCTGTGAAGAATGCACAGGCAGTGACGGTCACCACACATGGCATCCGCCAGTTGTTTTTAGAACGTTATGCTCGAATCGAATCGCACAAAATCAATGTCATTGACAATGGCTATGACGAGAGCGATTTTGCAGGGATTTCCACCAAGCAGCATAGCAAGTCAAAATCGATTCGACTTGTTCACGCCGGACTGCTCGATCCGGTTGACCGCGATCCTGTACCTTTCTTTCGGGCAATAGGTCTGCTTTTGGAACGCAAACCGGAATTAATCAACAAACTCAATATCGACCTCTTTGCACCTGGTGATGAAAGTGGAACCTACGCCCGACAGATCGAGAATCTTTCCTTGTCCGAGGTGATTCAGATCCGTCCTGCATTGCCATATCATCTAATTCTCCAGGAAATGATCGAATCCGACCTGCTTTTGCTTTTTCAGGGCAAAAGTTGTGATACGCAAATCCCAGCCAAACTGTATGAATACCTGCGTATAGGGCGACCGATTCTGGCTCTGACGACTGAAGGTGGCGAAACAGGTCGGCTGCTCCGATCGCTCCGTGCCGGTGAAGTTGTCCCTCTTGATAAGTGCGAGCCCATTTGTTTTGCACTTGAGAAGTTGATTTCACAAATCGAGCAAGGTGCCGAAATTCCAGCTGCCAAGCCGGAAATAGCAGCACAGTTTAGCCGCCGCAGCCAAACCAAAAATTTTGCTGATCTTCTGCATTCCATCACCTGACTCTCTCATCCTGAAAAATATATCGTGAGTGTAACTATGAAAAATCGCTATGGTGCATTGTTCGCTTTATTGATGCTGGTTTGGACCAATATGGCTTCTTCACAAGAACAAGACTCTTCCAGGTATTTCTGGCGGCATTTTGTTGTTGATCAGCAAACGCCGGTTGGCACGTCTACAGCGTTGGCTTACGGCAGCAATGGCTTTCCGCAAATCGCTTATCGAATTGCCGGACATGACGGTACAAAAGGAGTCAAGTTTGCCAGGTTTGATGGTAAAGATTGGCTCATCATGACGGTCGATTCAGAGGGGCAGGGGCGTGTGGCCCTGGCGCTCGATTCATCGGATCGTCCACACATTATTTACCAGGCTAATGAAGGCACACGTCTGATGCACGCAAGGCTTACTGGCTCCACATGGACGACTGAGTTGATTGATGGCGGCTTGCGAGATAACGGCTATTATTCGATTGATTTGAAGGTAGATTCTCAGGATCGTTTTCATATGGTTTATGCCAGGCATGTTCTTGAAGAGTTTAGCTTTGAGCGCATGACATATGCATATTGGGAGAATGGAAACATCGTATCGGATATAGCAATTGTGGAGGGCTTTTCCGGCAAGTGGGCTTCTCTGGCTTTAGATGCCGACGGCCGTCCGGCAGCTTCGTTTTACAATTTTAACGGCGATTTGGCTTTTTCCTATCAGGAACAGGGAGTCTGGAAACCTGAGACCATCGATGAAACCGGATTTTTTAGCATGCAAGGCTACTACTCATCGATGCAGTATGGCCCTGACGGCAATTTCTATATCGCATTTCAAAACCAGTCCGACAGCAAATTGCGCCTGGCCAAAGGCCAGCCCGGACAATGGCAAATCGAAGATGTCGCTGACTTGTCGGGCTGGGAGGTCTTTGCAACACCCAATCCCCTCATACTGGATCGCAGCGGTAATCCACATATTGCATTTTATGATAAGGCCAATGCAGATCTCCTGCTCGCCGCCAGGTTTGATGGCAAATGGCATATTGAAACCGTCGATACAGCCGGGAATGTGGGGCAATGGGCTTCCATGGCGCTCACTTCAGAAGGAACACCTGCGATTAGTTTCTATGACGCAACGCAAGGTGTTTTGCGCTTGTCTGCCTCGACCATGTCTACACCACAAGAGTCTGACGGAGATGATATACCGGATTATTTGGAAGCGATACACGGCACGGATCCCTTTGATGCCGATTCAGATGATGATGGGCTGAGCGACGGTGAAGAAGATCAAAACCAGAACGGAAAAGTGGATGCATTCGAAACAGATCCTTTAAATCCTGATACGGATGGTGACGGCCTACTCGATGGTGTTGAATTGGGACGAACAGATGGCATCCCGGCGATGAATGATGCTGCCGGTACGGATATGACCATTTTTCATGGCGATGGTGATCCAGGCACGCAGACCAATCCATTGATGAAGGATACCGACGGTGATATGCTGGCGGATGGTGCGGAAGACCAAAATGGCAATGGTGTAGTCGATTTTGATGAATCTGATCCAAACAACCGGGATACAGATGCTGATGGTATCCTCGATGGATTTGAAGTGCGACTAGGCAGCTCACCTATTGATATCGATTCAGATGATGACGGCCTTGCGGATATCGATGAAGACGCAAACGCCAATGGAATTGTGGACGAAAATGAAACGAATCCAAGCTTATTCGATACCGATGACGATGGTCTGTCTGACGGTCTTGAACGTGGCAGGCAAGTTGGCATAGCAGACCCTGATGGGGTGGGCAGATTGCGGGGCACAAATTACCGCATTTTCAAGCCAGATGCCGATCCGATGAGCAATTCCAATCCGACTCTTTGGGATACCGATGGTGATGGCTTGTCGGATGGTGAGGAAGATAGCGATCATAATGGGCAGGTTGATGAGGGGGAGACGCATTTTTTGAGCAGCGATTCGGATGGCGATGGTGCCTGGGATGGAGATGAAATCTTTTTTGGCAGCGATCCTCTAAACAAGAAAAACCGAGCCAGGGTTGATGCTATTCTGGATGAAGATTTTGCAGATAACAACTTAGGACGCTGGGAGATCATCGATAATGGCAAGATAGCAGCACCATCAGACTGGCAAGTTTACGCGCATGCTTTGATGCAAACAAGCAATATTTGGGACGGCGCTGAATTCCCCGGCGCCAGCGTTGCAAACAAGCCGGGGACCTTAATATGGGCTCGTGATTTTTCCGGGACCGATTTTAAAATGACATGCACGATACGTTCGAATGATGACGACGAGTTCGGCGTGCTCTTTCGATTTTTGGATAACGACAATTACTATCGGTTTTCAATGGATAGCGAGCAAGGCTACCGGCGATTGACAAAAATTGTTCACGGCAAAGCAAGCGTGATCGCGACCGAAGCCTTTGCCTTCGAGCCTCAGCGCGATTATGCTGTTGTTGTCTATGCGATAGGGCCGAGGCTGCAAATATTTCTCGATGGTCGGAGAGTATTCGATATCGAAGACGCTTCACTGACATCTGGCAGCATCGCTTTTTTTACCTGGAAAAACGATGCGGCGCTCTTTAAAGATGTGCATGTGTATGGAGACGGCACCCTGTCTGGGCTGGAGAATGAGCTTCTGTTATCTGGGAAGCAGCAAATGGTACATAGTTTCCAGTTGAGTCCGGCTTATCCCAATCCGACGACAAAGGATGTAAATTTCTTTTTGCTATCTGCCAATGCTGTTTCAATACAAGCCAGGGTTGTGGATATTTTGGGAAGATCGGTACGAAACTTCGATATTCGCGGAGACCTGACCGGCGCCTATAAAATCAGTTGGGACGGCCGGGATGATCGGAATGCAATGCTGCCGACAGGCGTATACTATTTTCAAATCCGCGCTGTTGATCCCGATAATGCGCATCGCATTTTGTGGCAAGATATTAAAAAGATCGTGCGCCTGAAGTAACGCGTTTCGGTAAAACGCCAAGAAGGTGAGCAAAAAAACTACGATATTTATTTAAAAAACCCGTGCGAGAATTAAATACCATAAAATTAAGTATCATCAAGGTAATATATCGCAACCGTGTGTTGCGCATCGCGCTTGCTATCTTTTGCACTTTTGCAGGATTTCAGGATAGCCTCTGTGCTCAGTCATCTAATTCTGCTTTGGCGCGTCTTGCTGCAAATCTGCAGCCAGGATCTTGGGCTGAACTCGAAACGCATGGAATGACAAAAGAGCTGATCGCCTCGAATGGCAGTTATCGAACGATACTGGAGTACGCTGACAAGGCGGTCTGGGATTCTGATTCTGAAACCTTGTTTTTTGTTGGGGGAGGTCATTATGCTGGTATGGAGTTTATTTCTTATAACGCGCAAACAAATACGTGGGAGCATTTGGATGATCCATATTGGTTTTCGGGCATTGAGATTTGTCATGCATATCATGCGGTTGCGATTGATGTGAAACGAAGGCTCCTGTTTTTTCTCTTGTGCAATAGTCGCAAAGTCTATCAGTACCATATCGAGACCAAACAGTGGAGCCAATTGCCGGAGAACCCGAATGGCTCAACAAGCTCTGCGATGGCGCTGGAGTATTTTCCAGAAATGGATGGATTGGTACATGTAATCAATGGAGAAGTGAATTTTTTCGATAAAAAAAAGTCAAATTGGCTGAATTTGGCAATGGATCTGACAATGGGAAATTATCATAACTTTGCTGAATACAATCCAGTCCATAATTCCATTCTTTTTGGCGGGGGGAATAGCAGCACGGACATTTATAAGCTTGTTGCTGATGGCGGGATTCAAAAGATGACTTCGGCGCCATTTGTGCTTGCCCTTTCACGAGCCGTCATTACTTCTGATCCTGTCAGTGGTGAATTTTTGGTGTTGGGTGGCGAGACTGATTTCTACTCCTATAATATCAAAACCGATTATTGGAAGCGACAGCCAAGCCCAACGGTACCGATTTTTAAGCACGTGGCCAATGAATCGAATATTTTTGGTTGTCTGGCAGCTCCTGTCAGCAATTATGGTATTGTGATGTTTGTCAAGCTTACAAAGGCTCGCAGTGCCCGAGTTTTCCTTTACAAGCATGCTGCAGCCAACAGCCAGTAAAATCAACATCGAGCAGCCATTCTGACCTGCTTCAACAATCCATACTGCCATTAGCATTTAAAGCCACACATCGAAATGCTTAAAAAACAAATTATTCGTCTTGCAGGATCGGTTTTGCAATCGCAGGTAATTGGCGCCAAAACGCGAAATTTTATTGAATCTCACCAGCTCACAAGAGCGTTTCCGCCCAAAATAGATAAGCGCAACGAGCTTCCTTTTCAAATTTTAGTCTACCACCGTGTTTTACCTGCACCTGACCCATTTGCAATTGATGCAATCACTACAATAGACTTTGAGCGGCAGGTGTCAGCGCTTTCTGCATCGTTTCGCCTCATCACGATGGATCAATTGGCCACAGAACTGCGAGCAGGCATGATTGGCCCGAATTCGGTATGCATCACCTTTGATGATGGCTATCGAGACAACTTTGAATACGCATTCCCTATCCTTAAAAAATACAATGCCCCTGCGACCATTTTTTTGGCCAGCAATTTTATCGGCACCAAAGAACGAATCTGGCATGATGATGTGCTTTCTGCTTTGAAATATGCTACAAGAGATCGGCTGGAGTTTGCCGAAGCGGGTATTGCCGATTACGCGATAAGAACAGATGAAGAGCGCTCTACGGTCGCATTTAAGCTTCTGCTTTGGCTTAAACAATTTAGTCATCAAGCGAGAGATGACTACGTTGCACAATTATTCGAAAGATGTCGCGTGAAACATGCGGAATCGACCCGACTCATGCTTAACTGGCAAGAAGTGCGATTCATGCTGAAAAACGGCTTTGCATTTGGTGCACATACAAAGAGCCACCCGATTCTCTCGCGGATAAGCGATGCAGAAATTGAATCGGAAATTGCTGACTCGAAATCTGCAATTGAAAGAGCAATTGACGTGCCGGTATCGACCTTTGCCTACCCCAATGGGAAGGCAGGTGATTTCAACGAAACCTGCAAATTAGCATTGCTAAAAGCCGGTTTCACTTGTGCGGTAACCACACTGGCAGGGGCGAACTCCGTCAGCAAGGATCCTTTCGAATTGCACCGTACAGCTCCCTGGGATCGTGATCCGAAGGGTTTTTTTAGTCGAATGTGTTTTGAGCGCTTTGCCGGTTAGCAGCATAGAAATTAAATAGTGGATTATCAATGCGCGATGTTATTCTCGTTGCGGCCTTTGCATTTTCAGCTCTGCTCGCGATTCGAACGCCATTCGTGGGAATTCTCATTTTTTTTGTCATCAGCTTCATGAATCCCCATCGTTTTACATGGGGCTTTGCTTATAGCCTGCCATTTGCCGCCGCTGCTGCCGCTGTGACCTTTGTAAGCTTGTATATGCATCTCAATGAAATTAAGCTTCCCAAGGTCCGTGAAACATTTCTTTTTCTACTGCTGTGGCTTTTCTTTACCTTGACGACCTATTTCGCGATGGATCCGGAAGCTGCCTGGCAAACCTGGGAAATCAATAACAAAATCTTCTTGATGACCTTTATTGCCATGCTTTTGATCAACACCAAAAAGCGCTTGCAATATTTTGTATTTGCGATCATCGTCTCCATTGGATTTATAGGTATTAAGGGTGCATTATTTGGCTTGTCGACTGGCGGGCAGTATCGTGTTTGGGGACCGCCGGAATCGTTTATGGAGGATAACAATGGCATCGGGCTGGCAATGCTTATGGTCGCCGTCCTTTGCTATTTTTTGAAAGAACTCTTCAAGGGGAAGTGGCAATATTTCGCAATACTGATAACCGGAGCCGCTCTTGCCGTTTCTACGCTCCTAACCTACTCTCGTGGTGCATTATTCGGTATGGCTGTTGTCGGTTTCTTCGTGTTTCTCAAGTCAAAGTACAAGGTCGTCGTCTTTTTAAACTTTATTGTTGTTGCCATTATTGCTGTAAACGTGCTCCCCGCGCAATGGCTCGAACGCATGAATTCGATTAATTCTTATGACGAAGACAAGTCTGCCTTGATGAGAATCAACAGCTGGGTCATGTCCTATAATTTAGCCAAAGTGCATCCTTTGGGAGGCGGCTTTGGTTGCTGGAGCCTTGAGCTTTACGATAAATATTCTCCCGATCCCGAATTGGGGCGCCAGCTTTCCGGCGGCGCAACCACAGCTCACAGCATCTACTTTGAAGTTTTGGCGACACAGGGATTCGGTGGCCTGGCGATTTATCTTCTTTGTGCCGGTTCAATTCTACTCTCCCTGCTCAAATTGGAACTTGGCTTTCGGCGTATCCCCGGAGCGGAGTGGATAGCGATTTATTCCCGTGGTTTCACGATGAGCATTATTGCCTTTTTGGCCAGCGGTGCATTTTTATCTCGCGCTTTTTTCGACTTGTTTTGGGCGATCTTCGCATGCGCTTTGTGTTTCAAGGCAATTGTGTACTCCGGCAACTGGATTGAAGAGCCGTTGCCAGAAAAGGTTCACAGCCAGGCGGAAAAATCCCTTATCGCCAACAATACCATTCTTTTACAAAAATGAACTTCATTCAAAATGCAAAATCGTTTTGTCATTTAGCTTTGGGTATAAACATGGTTGAACAACATCGAGCGCAACAGAATGAGCTACCGCAGGAATTAACTGCAAACACGAACGGCGATCAGTTTTTTAAATATTACGCGGAAGCAAGCAAAACGGAAGAAACGCGGGAGCGCTTTTTGCGCTTGCGAGATATGCTACTGCGCGTCATGAAGCAGCAAAGTCTGCCTGTGGGAAATGCGGAGGTGGCTGACATCGGTTGTGGAGCAGGAACCCAGGCATTTTTGTGGGCTGAGCTGGGTTTTCGGATTTCCGGCGTCGATTCAAATCAGGCACTTATCCAATTGGCGCAAAGACGGGCTGCCGAAATTGGTTTCGACGTCGATTTCAGTGCTGGCACCGCCGAAGACCTGCCATGGACTGATAAAAGTATGGATGTGTGCCTGGCGATAGAACTTCTTGAACATGTACCGAAGTGGCAGGAGTGCCTGAAAGAATTTGATCGCGTGTTGAAGCCAGGCGGCATTCTTTGCGTAACAACCACAAACAAGCTTTGCCCGGTGCAGCATGAATTCAAGCTGCCGCTCTATAGTTGGTATCCCGCGCCAATAAAACGCTATTACGAACGCATAGCCACCAGCAAGCGGCCGGAGCTGGTCAATCACGCGAAATTTCCTGCGGTGAACTGGTTCAGCTATTTCAGCTTGCGCAAGGCATTGCGCGCCTTAGGCTTTGAAACGCTGGATCGTTTTGATGTGAACAATACACAAAACAGGAAGGGATTGCCCAGGTATGTTCTTCTTGCAATCCAAAATATTCCATTTTTGCGATGGCTTGCTCATGTTTTTGTCCAGGGTACCTTGGTGGTCGCGATCAAGGGCAAAACGCATCATGTCCAAAAAATCGATTAGCATGCATTAAGATCACTCTGACACGTTTCCAGATATAGCAAAAATCGCATTTGCGCTTACAGAAAGGGAGTACTGTATGAAGAGCACAATGACATTTTGGCCTGGTTGTTTTACGCGCATGAAGAGGGTTGCCAAATGGATTTTTTTCCTTTTGCTGCTTATTTCTAACACTTTGGTAGCTGGCAGCCCAGGGACGCATATAGCTACGAGCCAAAAGACGATCCGCGTTGGTGCCGATATGCCATATAAAACGCCTTCAGCCGTTGCTGACATTGCGCATGATGGTGACACAATAGAGATTCTTGCCGGCACCTATCCGGGGGATGTTGCTGTTTGGAAGCAAAACAACATTACGCTGCGCGGTGTGAGTGGAACGGTTCATATTTTGGCCAAAGGCCAGCATGCTGAAGGCAAAGCCATTTGGGTTATAAAAGGCAGCAACATTACAATTGAAAATATCGAGTTCATCGGCGCTAGTGTACCGGACCATAATGGCGCTGGTATTCGCTTTGAAGGCACAAACCTGACGATCAGGAATTGCAAATTTCTAAAAAATGAAAACGGTATACTGACGGGAGAAAATCGCTCCAGTGAAATCCTCATTGAGCATTGCGAATTCGCTCAAAATGGATTTGGCGATGGGTATACGCATAATATCTATATTGGCAAAATAAAAAGTCTGACCGTACGATTTTGCAATATTTATGGAGCGATCAGCGGACACAATGTTAAAAGTCGGGCGGCAATCAACCAGATCGCTTACAATCGCATAATGGACGAAAGAGATGGAAATTCCAGCTATGCTGTTGACATACCAAACGGAGGGCAAGCCTTCCTGGTCGGCAATGTGATTCAGCAGGGGCTTCGTTCAGAGAACTATTCAATTATTTCGTACGGTGCGGAAGCATTGAGCTATCCTCGGAACGAGCTATTTGTTGTGAACAACACGATTGTAAACGACCGCAATGATTGGGGCATTTTTGTCAAGGTTAATAGAAGTGCACTGCCTGCTAAAATCATCAATAATATATTTTACGGCATCGGCGAGCAGATTGAAGGTCCTGCTATCCGAAAGACCAATCTTGTATTATCGAAAAACAATGCGGGCGGCGACCTGGGCGGAGCACAAGAGTTCGTCGAATCCGGCGCATTCGACTTTCGGCTGCGAGCCAATTCTCACGCTGTAAATAGCGGCACCGATCCGGCCTTGTTTGATGATCCTCGGCTCTTTCCGAATTTTCAATACAATCCTGTCATCGGCGCTCAAAAGAGAGAAATTATTGCAGAAATCGATATTGGTGCTTTCGAATATCAACCAGAGATAGCCGAGTATAAATAGCATTGAACAAATTTTCATTCTGTATCATTTTGAAGGGACCTTTTTGCAAAACGAGCTTCTGCGAAATACCTGTTTATCTATTCATGATTTCCTGGATATTGGCACAATGCCAGACGAAGTCGATTGTATCTTTGTCTTTGCCGGCCGTCCTGAACGCAAGCCTTACGCCATAAAATTATTTCAGGAAGGGCTCTCTCAACGGCTAATCATCAGCATTGGCCGGTTTGAATGGAGGGGATTTTTGAAACTTGGCCTTCAGGATTATGGCGGCTTGCTGGAATTGGTCAACCAAACTCCTGCAAGACAACGGCATTTCTTTCTTCATATAGCGTCTTCAATGACATACGCAAAGCTGATAACCAAGAAGCATTTCGGCACCTTGACCGAGGCTGTTGCACTCGCTGGTTTTATTGAGCATCAACATGTAAAGCGTCTGATGCTGATCAGCAATGGCTTTCACCTCCGGCGCGCGACCAAAGCAGTTCGGAGCTTTTGCCGGGATCAAGATGTTGAGATCGTTCCTGTAGCTGTGCCAGATGAATTGGCCGGTGGAATACGTCATACCTGGTGGCGAAACAGAAAAGTCGCAGCACTTCTTGTCGGGGAGTATTTCAAAATCCTGCTGTATACATTTCTTCTCATCCCGCTATATCGGCTTCCTTGCATGAATCACGCTTGAACATTTCAGCCAAAATAACAAGCATAACATTGCATTTAGAACTTAATCTCGGATGAACATATGTGCGGTATTTGCGGCAAATTTTTTCCTTTTTCAGGGCAACCTGTCCAGTTGGAACTGATTAAAAAAATGGCGGACGCGCTCAAGCATCGCGGCCCGGACGGGGAGGGATTTTATGTAAAAAGCAATGTTGGCCTTGGCCACAGGCGTTTGAATATTATCGATTTGGAAGGCGGCAAACAGCCGATTTTCAATGAAGACGGGAATCTCGTGGTCGTCTTTAATGGCGAGATTTATAACTTTCAGACGCTGCGAAATGAGCTTATTGGCAATGGTCACAAGTTTCGAACGAAATCGGACACGGAAGTCTTGTTGCATGGATATGAGCAGTGGGGCGCGAAACTTTTGCAGCGTTTGCGGGGCATGTTTGCCTTCGCCATCTGGGATAGTCGCAAAAAAGAATTGTTCCTGGCAAGAGACCGCATTGGCATCAAGCCATTGTACTATGCGTGGGACGGTTGTTCTTTCCTTTTTGGTTCGGAAATCAAAGCCCTGCTGGCGGATGACACTTTGGAGCGCAACATTGAGCTGACAGCGCTCGATGACTTTCTCACCTATAGATATATTCCGGCTCCAAAAACAATATTTAAGAATATTTACAAACTGGAAGCCGGCCATTATTTGCTTGTTTCTGAGTTCGGCATCAAAGATCAAGCTTATTGGGATATCGAGTTTTCTGGCAATGGCATGGCAAGCGAGGATGAGATGGCGGCTGGCTTGTTGTCAGAGTTGAAAGAATCGATCCAGGCGCATTTGATTAGCGATGTTCCGCTTGGCGCATTTTTGTCAGGAGGCATAGATTCAAGCGCTGTCGTCGGCTTAATGAGCGATTTTATCGATAAGCCGATTAACACTGCATCGATCGGATTCAACGAAAATGCATTTAACGAATTGCCTTATGCGCGCATGGTCGCCGAAAAATACAGGACAGTGCCTCACGAGCGAACGGTTGATTCCCGGGCTTCAGACATTTTGGATACCTTGGTTTGGCATTTTGATGAACCGTTTGCAGATGATTCGATGGTGCCAACCTACTACGTGTCTCAAATTGCGCGTGAAAAAGTGACTGTTTGTTTGTCAGGGGATGGTGGTGATGAAAATTTCGCTGGCTACCGGCGATATCGATTCGATGTGCTGGAAAACCATCTACGCGCCTTGCTGCCAAAATCCTTGCGCCGCCCGCTTTTTGCTGCCCTGGCCGCAATCTACCCAAAGGCGGATTGGCTACCGCAGGTTTTGCGCGCTAAAACCCTGTTAACCAATCTTTCCTACAGCCCGGAACAAGGCTATTTCAATTCTCTCGCGTGGTTTAAATCAGGTCAAAAGCGCTTGTTCTACAAAGAATCGCTGCAAAAATCACTCTCTGGTTATGACCCATTTAATGTATTTAAAACACACTTTGATCGTGTTCGTGACCTCGATCCATTGTCGCGCATTCAATATGTCGATATGAAAACCTACCTGGTCGACGATATTCTTGTAAAGGTTGATCGCACCAGCATGGCACATTCTCTGGAGGTTAGAGTACCACTTCTCGATCACCAGTTCATGGAGTATGCAGCAAAGATCCCGTCGCGTCATAAACTCAATGGCGGGGAAGGCAAGTTCATTCTCAAAAAAGCGCTTAAAGATATTGTGCCAGCCGAAATTCTTAATAGATCAAAAAGGGGCTTCTCTATGCCGCTGGCCGATTGGTTTCGACATGATTTGAAGCCGGTTTTCGAGCGTTCAGTGCTAACCGGTGATGCACAAATCTGCACCTGGTTCGAAAAAAGTGCGATAGAGCAGATGTGGAAGCAGCATCAGCGCGGCACACGCGATTTTGCCCATGAATTGTGGACGCTGCTCATTCTCGAACGCTGGTGCAGGAGGTTTTTAACTTCATGAAAGTTTTGGTTTTTACAAATTTGTACCCCAATAACATGATGCCGCATCACGGTGTTTTTGTAAAAGAGCGCATGACAAAATTTGCGGAGCTAAACGGCAATGAAGTACGGGTCGTTGCGCCGGTACCGTACTTCCCGCCCATCAAAAAGAATTGGCGCTGGAAATACTCGCAAATTGTGCGCAAAGAGACAATTGAAGGAGTTGAAGTCTATCACCCCAGGTTTTTCATGATACCGAAAATGGGGATGCCCTTCTACGGTCTTATGATGTTCTTGTCGGTGCTGCCCGCTGTTCTCAGAATTCGCAAAAAATTTGATTTCGACTTAATCGACGCCCACTATGTTTACCCGGATGGATTTGCTGCGGTCATGTTGGGCGTTTTTTTTAAGAAGCCGGTTGTTGTCTCAGCGCGCGGCAGTGATGTGAATCTTTTTATGCGTTTTCCACTCATTAAAAGATTGCTGCGATTGACGTTAAATCAAGCGCATGCAGCAATCGGAGTCTGTCAGGCGTTGAAGGATGCCATGCACAGTTTGAATGTTCCAGCAAGAAAGATTGCGGTGATTCCAAATGGCGTCGATAAAGGTAAATTTTATCCGATGCCGAAGAAAGCAGCACGAAATTTGCTTCAAATTTCAAATAGCAAAATGATTCTTTCTGTTGGCGAGCTTATTCCGCGCAAAGGATTTCATATCCTTATCGATGCCATGGCAAAGCTCGTGCATGAGCGGGGCGAAGATGACCTGCAGTTAATTATTGCCGGGGAAGGGGCATATCGACCTGACCTGGAAGAACAAATCCGGGATCGTGGTTTGACAGGGCACGTGCGTCTGATTGGCAGTGTGCAACATGGTGAATTGCGTAAGTGGTATTGTTCTGCAGACCTGTTTTGCCTGGCCAGTGACCGGGAAGGGTGGCCAAATGTCGTGTTGGAATCTCTGGCTTGTGGCACGCCGGTGGTCGCAACCAATATTTGGGGCGTTCCGGAAATCATCACATCTGATGAATTCGGGTTGCTTACAGAAAGAACTGCGCTTGCTTTCGCAGACAATATTGCCCGGGCGTTGCGCAAAACCTGGCACCACCCCCAAATCGTTCGCTATGCTGAAGAACATACCTGGGATAAGGTGGCACTCGAAGTATCTCGTGTTTTTGAATCCGTATTGAATGGGAATGTGTCCGCATGAAAATTTTATACCATCATCGCACACAAGCGGAAGATGCGCAAGGCATCCATATTTATGAAATGGTTAAGGCTTTTCGCTCGCTGGGTCATGAAGTAAAGATGGCCGCACTTGTGACAAAAGAAGGCGACAACAAAATTCAGGGGCATTTATGGGAAAAGGTGACGCAACATATTCCTCCATGGATTTATGAGCTGATGTCGCTGGCATATAATCTTGTTGGTTACCGACGTCTCGCAAAAGACATCAAGGCGTTCCAGCCAGATGCAATTTATGAACGCTATGCACTCAATACTTTTTGTGGCATCTGGGCAAGCAAAAGATTTGGCATTCCGATCATTCTCGAAGTGAATGCGCCGCTTTATTTGGAGCAAAAGCGATTTGGTAAGTTGGCATTTAAAAAATTGGCTTCCTTCTCTGAGCGCTGGATCTGTTCGAATAGCAGTGTCACCCTGGTCGTCAGCAATGCAATGAAGGAAATACTGCAAGCAGAAGGGGTGGATGCAGGCAAAATGACCGTCATGCCAAATGGCATCGATCCACAGAAATTTCATCCTGAAATATCTGGTGAAAAGATCAGAGCTGCATATAATCTTCAAGGAAAAATTGTGATTGGCTTTGTCGGTTGGTTTCGCAAATGGCATGGGCTCGAAATGCTGTTGGAAATCATGAATGAAGCAAAGCTGGCAGAAAAAAATGTCTGTTTATTGCTTGTGGGCGATGGACCAGCATTTCCAGCATTGCACGCCTATGTCAAAACGCATGGTTTGGAAGCCGTTGTCAAATTCACTGGTCCTGCACAGCGTGCGGAGATTCCGGCCTGTGTCGCTGCAATGGATATTGCAGTACAGCCAGCGGCCAACGAATATGCCTGCCCAATGAAAGTTTTTGAATACATGGGGATGGCAAAGTGTATTGTTGCACCGGATCAACCAAATATTCGCGAAGTGCTGAATCATGAACAGAGCGCAAGCTTGTTTTTGCCACGGAATAAGCAAGCACTTCAAAGCGCATTATTGCGGCTCGTTGCGGATGCGGAAGAAAGAAAAAGAATCGGCGAAGCAGCCTACCAGAGCCTTTGTGAAAACAAATTTCTCTGGCAACGAAATGCTGAGCTGTCTTTGTCTCTGGTTTTCGATTCAAAGCATGGAAAAAGCAACTGGCAAAATCATGTTCTGGAACCGAGTGTGGGGCAGTGTAATCCGTAAGTCCTGTGTAACAAAACGTGCAAGCCAGACAAAACAAATCGTTACAATGTAATAATATATTACGGCGTTGAAAACGGCCTGGTAGAAAACAGATATCTTAAAGGTGTTTTTGGGGATGGTCAACCTGATGTTTATATAGATATTAATGTATATTTAGGATTTGTTCGATGTTTTGTGTATTTATGGTATAAAACTTGCTTTAACATAAGCAACTTCACTAAGATGAAGGTCAAGCAGCATGAGCCAGGAGTCAGGCGCGAAATTTTGCCTTGCTCGATTTTCAGGGCTCTCGCAGGCTTGAAAGTAAAATTGAAATGGTATAATAAAAAGGGCGGAGTGCAGATACGTCATCTGTGTAAATGGATTAGCCATTTCTCACTGGTGGTTAGTTATGTGATATCCGGCAAGATACAGCGAACTCGTTCGGCGCTTCGCCTTATTTTTAGGCGCAAAAAATTGTAAGTGATTGTAGCAATTCCTCTCTGGCTACCAGAATAAAACACAAAAGCCCTGGCATAAATTTTACATAACTTTGCAAGGGCTTTTGTGTTTGCAGGCGAATTTTATCGCATTGCATGGGGGGATTTTTGAGTAGACCAGTGTTCTTTGGCATGAATCCGATTAGAAAAGCAGGGTGGGCGAAGACTCATGTCGCGACTGAAAATTATGGCTTCAAAGCGGCGCAAGGCCGTATTTGGATTCCTTTTTGTCAAAGCATCGTGATAAGTTCCTTTGCAAAAAGCGCAAGGGCTCACATACGATAAAGCTGGTTAGAATTCCGTCGACATCCAGGATGATTTACGATTTTGCCCAGATACCGGGCGGATGGATAGCCGGAGAAGCCGCGTTTGTTTCGCGCAGCTTGACTGTATTGAATTCTTGCAATGAATACACGCCCTCGATCATTGAGACGCTGCCGAAGGCAACAAGAATTGTGACCTGCGTCTGTACTGTAGCGGTAGCGCCATTTGGTTTTGTCGCGTTTGGAAGCGCGACGCGCATTAACTGTTTTGCGTTTATCTGGCCGAGCATCCAGAATCACGGGGTCGTAAACGTTCAAGTGCTCACTTTCTGAAATGATCGGCTCTGATAATTCGACGCCACCAGGAATCTCTTCCTGATGAACCTGCACGGCATATGATTGCGCATCAGGTTTTGCAGGGTGCTGCCCTTTCTGCTTTAGTTCAAATTCCAAAGCTAAAATGTCATCTATGTGCTCGCTGTTTCCGACCGCCTGCTTTTGTTTCAGCTTAGCTATTTTGTGCTTATATTTTTTTCTTTCGAGTGACTTTTGCCTGATAAGCTTCACTCTCATGATAATATGCTGTAACCAATTTGCCCTTGAGCTGGAATGGTCGACAACTTCATTTTCTCGAACTGATTCTGATCTTTCAGATTCTTGATTCATGGATTCTGTTTTTTCTGACAAAACGTTAGGGGACATGAGATGATTTCCATTTTTTGGCATCACCGAGCTCCAGATTGCCGTGAGTTTTAGAGCGTATAACCATCTTTATACCATGCAAGATTTTACACGCTTGGCTTACCCGGAAGAGTGCGTCAAAGTACGTTACGGTCGTTTGATGCGATATTTATCCTGAACTGGCGAACGCAGCAGTTCGTGAGCTGTGCCCGCCAGCGACTGCTGTAGGAGCTTTTTGATCAACAAACGACTGGAAGCTATTTTGATGTTGATTTTAGCGCAAATTCAAGAGCCAGCATATCGTCCGTAATTGAGCCATTTGTGAATTCTTCGGCGACGCCGATATTGTGATGACTATTTCGTCTTCTTGCATTTTTCAGGCTCAAGTTTCTGACTACAGGTTTTAATACAGCAGTGGAGTTTTTCATCCAGGACGTGAGGGAGTCGGCTTTGTTGGCGAGATCAAAATTTTGAAATGAAAACTGACGGGGAGCGCTTGATGTCTCCAAGTTGCGAATTGCAGCGCTTTGTTTTGATGCTTTAAATCTTGACATTGGTGATCTCCGCATTTGAAAATGAAAAGTATCGAATTCTGCCTTGACCACCAATTGGTTGACGCATTTAGTACAAAAAGAAGTGAGAACGTCACCTATGGAAATGGTCGCAGCCATTTTTCTTCGGGTTTTAGTTTGTTGTTCTTTGGCAAGATACAATGATTCTACTCGTTCGGCGCTTCGCTGGTCTGGCTTTTGAATCTAAATGTGTTCATCATTTCATTAATAATGATCCTTTGCTTTTTTTTGTAATGAATTCCTTACAGTTCACTGACTTAAATATTTGTTTTTGCTTATCCTGCTGATTTGTCGCAAAATGAAAATTCAGGATTTCAACTGAAAGTCCAGCAAATAGAGGGTACAACTTCATGATATAATAGGACTAAGAACTTATTGGCTAAATTGGCTGCAATATTCTATGGCTTGCAGATTCAGGATTTCAAATGGCAGGAGCTCCGTCTCCGTGAAGTGAAGCAAAATACTGGGATTTGCTTGCTTGTGAAAGCTGACGTATGTAATTAGTCTAAATGAAAGTCGCCACAGATTAAGCTGGACTCGGAATTGAATTTTTGCAATACAATTAACACTTAATCAGAGTCCCCACTTTTTTTCCTTGTGATCGCGACCGGCTGAAAAATCATCAGCATTTATTTAAGCAAATTCGTTTTTGATTTAGTTCCGATGCGGATGAAATGCGGAAGAATTGGACATATTTTACATATCGTTTACGAGTTACGGTAACTTATGGAATAATTGGCGTTGGGCAAACCATCGCTATTTTGCCCTTTGGGTCTGCGCATTATCTCCGGAAATGGGGCATACAGAGCTTAAGCTGCTGTTCCCGTTTGGCGACCTAAGCCCATTTAAACAATGAAGTTGTTAAGAAAAACAAAGTGGCAGGTTTTGCCGGAATAAGCACAAAGCAAAGCAGTCTATGAATTGGAGCTTGAAAAATTCGGATAATGAAAAAAGTGTGCTCGGGCGATTGGTCTCCTAAACCATGAAGGACTGAAATTCCCATTTGGTAATTGTTTCTAATTTGCTTGCCTAACTTAATGAAAAATAGTGCTGTTGAAGTCTAAAATTCAGAATCTTCCTGCCTTACCGATTGAAACGATATCGCTTGTCTTTTGCGAGTGATTAGTACTCATTGGCCTCACTACTGGGCTGTTCACTGATCCTTCCAGTGAGTTTTAGATGATCGGTAAAACATCTACCTTCTATAAAATTCTCGATAGACCTGTCCTTCTCTTACTCTGCGAATAATACGTTAGGGTATCGGTCAAAATAAAGCTCCGCACATAGCTTCGTACGGCAGATATTGCATTTTCGTCAGCAATAGCTAATATAAAACGTCTGGTTTCAATCAAATCCGAGGAGAGCTAAACTCGCAGGACGCGCTTATTGGGTGTTCAGTTTTGCTCATTGGTCAGCGTTTGGTTGTTGCGAGCAATTGGTCTTCCGATGAACGCCCGCTTATCGCTATGGAGGTGATGGAAAATGAAGAGTAATCATTTACTCATCCTGCCCACGCTCTGTTTCGTTATGTCGATTGCTTGCGTTCAGGCACAATCCCAGGGCACCAACGAGCAGCTCAGCGCGCGCATCGCGAACTACACCATCGATGCGCGGCTCGATGCTGATACGCGCATTGTCAGCGGTACCGAAGTTATCAAATGGCGCAACGCCACCTCAAAACCCACCCAGGAACTGCAGTTTCATCTCTATTTTAATGCCTGGCGCAATACAAACAGCTCGTTTCTGAACTCAGTTCGTTATCGCACGCAATTTCGAGATAATGAATATCGCGAAAACGACTGGGGGTACCAAGAGATTCATTCAATAAAAATCAAATCAGACGGTGGCCAGGAAGCTGCTGATTTGTCCGCTGCAATCGAATACATCGCACCCGATGACGGCAATCAAGATGACCGCACGGTGGTGCGTGTGCCGCTTGCCCAGCCAGTCGCACCTGGCGAGACCATCAGCGTAGAAATTGCCTGGGACACCAAAGTGCCGCGCACTTTTGCTCGCACCGGCGCCCGTGGCGACTACTTCTTGTTGGCGCACTGGTTTCCCGCCATCGGTGTGCTCGAAGAAGCCGGCTGGAATTGCCACCAATTTTACATGACTGAGTTTTTCTCGGATTTCGGTATCTACGATGTCAAGCTCACTGTTCCAACCGACTGGGTGATCGGCGCAACCGGCAGGGAAACGGAGAGCAATGACAATGGCGATGGTACGGCGATGCACCGCTTTTACCAGGAAGATGTGCACACGTTTACCTGGGTTGCCAGCCCGTACTTCACAGTGCACGAGCAGAAATTCGAGGCGGAAGGCCTGCCGTCGGTCGACATGCGCCTGCTTTTAATGCCGGATCATGCAGACAAACGCGAGCGCTATTTCAAAGCCACGGCGGCAGCGCTCGAGCATTACGGCAGCTGGTTCGGCACCTATCCCTACGGCCACGTCACGGTCGTCGACCCGGCATATGGCTCCGGTACCGGCGGCATGGAATATCCAACGCTGTTCACGGGCGGCACACGCTGGCTCTCGCCCATCGAAACGCGCTCGCCGGAAGGTGTGACGATCCATGAGTGCGGACACCAGTTCTGGTTCGGGATTATGGCCAATAACGAATTCGAAGATGCCTGGCTGGACGAAGGCTTCAATACCTACTCAACGACTCGCACTTCAGAAGCAGCCTACCCGAATCCGGTCTATTCGAGACGCTACTTCCGCGGCTTCCTGCCTTTCGTTTTTTCGAGCGTTAGCCAGGTTGAGCGTACAGCCGGTGCGGAGATTTTTGATGGTTTGCGCTCCGAGTGGCGCATGGACAAAATGTCGACGAAATCGCTGCACTATGGCCCCGAAACCTATGGCCTGAACTCTTACAGCAAGCCCGGCCTGATGTTGCGCACGCTTGAAAACTATTTTGGATGGGAGACTTTTCAGAAGATCATGTCCACCTACTTTGCACGCTGGAAATTCAAACATCCGAAGCCAAGTGACTATTTTGCTGTCGTTGAGGAAATTGGCGGGCAAGACATGAGCTGGTTTTTTGACCAGATATATGATGACGCGGTGTCGTACGATTACGCCGTTGGCGAGGTGTATTCGCAAAAAGTCGGGCCGGGCAATGGCTATGAAGAGACTGAAGATGGGCTGATCTTCGATTTGCGTCGCGACTCGAAAAATAAGGCTGAAGCGGATTCCGCGATGTACACATCAAGAGTCCTCGTGCGTCGGTTTGGCGAAGGCATTTTCCCGGTCGAGGTGAAAGTCACTTTCTCTGACGGCTCGACAGCCTTGGAAAATTGGGACGGCAAAGCCCATTGGACAAAATTCGATTACTTGAAGCCTGCAAAAGTGGCCAAGGTCGAAGTTGATCCTGAGCATAAACTGACCCTTGACGTCGATTACGTCAACAATTCCTGGCTCAACGAGTCCAAACGTGACATTGCAGCCACAAAATGGGCGTCGAAATGGATGATTTGGGTGCAAAACCTGATCGAGTTTTTTGCGTTTTTTGCTTAACCGAGAGAAATCAATATTATCTTTGGAGAAAATAAAATGAATATCATTTCAGCCTTTTCCAATGGTCTGCGCGCCACCGGGGCAACCAAAAAATACATTTTATTGGCGTATATCCTGAACTTTTTGCTTGTCGCTGGCCTCGCTGCCTCGGTCGCAAATTCGATCGGATCGTCAGTTGGCTCGAGCCAGGCGGGCGAAAATCTGCGCCTGGGCTTTGATGACACCTGGTTTCAGAACTATTCTGTTAACCAAAAAGATCTCGCTGCAACCTTTAGCCCCAGCGTGACCGGCATGGGTGCGATTTTCAATGGTCTCGATCAATTCCTGCGTGGCGGCATTTTCGAGAATTTCCCTTCTATTGTGGCAGCAGGATTTCTGTACCTGCTTTTATGGACGTTCCTTTCAGCCGGTTTTATTACCGTTTACGCCAGCGATGGAGAGAAACCATCCTTTTTTCAACAGGCAGCTCATTTCTTTCCGCGGTTTCTCGTGCTGGCAGTTTTGGCAGGCATTCTTTACTACTTCATTTTTGGTTTCGTGACGTCCTGGCTGGATAGCGGGGTGCGCAGTTTGACAAGGGAAACCCTCGATGAACGAGTACATTTCACCTACGTGGTAATCGAATACGCCATCGTCTGGATGATGATCGTAAGCGTCAATTTGATTTTCGATTACAGCAAAATCATGCTCGTTCTGAGCCAATCGAAAAGTGTCTTTATGGTGCCTGTTCGCTCGGCAGCGCTTGTGTTTTCTAATTTTCGCAAAACATTTGGTTTGTATGCGCTTATCGGTATCGCCGGGATTGTGCTCATGCTGGTGTATTGGCTCATCGTACCCGGTGCAAAGACGTCAACCTGGTTTACGATCGTCGGCGCTTTCCTGATCGGACAGGTCTATCTCATCGCACGCATTTGGATGCGGTGTTTGTTCTTCGCCGGACAAACGACGATGGGCAAGGTGCTTGTGTAGCCAGTCATCTCGATTTCAACAGCCCAAATACGCTCATTACGCGCAGAAACTGCCTTTGGCTCTTTGCTTTTGGCTTTTTGCCAGCAAGAGCCAACGGCAATAGCAATGGTTGGCTATTGAAGCGGGATGAAAATTTGATCAAACAAAATTTTTGACAATCACTATAATATGCCGAAGAAATATGAAGGAGAAAATTGACATGATCTGCAAAAACTCATTTCTTGCCCTGCTCGTGATGATGATGCTTTTCAGTACGTCACCCACAGACGTTTTTGCGCAATCTACCCCTTTTCTTTCTGATGATGAAATTCTGATGTTGACCAATGAGATTTCGGGTGATCGCTCATTTGAGCACATCCGTTGGCTGACACACTGGCACCGCAATTCCGGCATGGAAGGATTTTTCAAAGCAGCGGATTATATTCTGCAAGCCGCGAAGGATGCCGGACTGGAAGATGTGAAATTTATCGAGCAGCCGCTTGATGGCGCAGCCTATACAGCTAAATCTGCCGAGCTTTGGATGATCGAGCCGGTGGAAGTGAAGCTCGCGGACATCGGTGATCATGCCCTTTATCTGGCCGACGGCAGCCACGACGCCGATGTGACGGCGGAATTGGTTTGGATCGGTGATGGCAGCACCAAGGCTTTGGAAAATGTCGATGTGGCTGGTAAAATCGTTTTAACAAACGGCCAACCGGGCCGGGCGGTTTTCGCAGCAGTGTATGAAAAAGGCGCGCTCGGTGTGGTGACATATCCCACATCGGAAGGCAAATCCCCGATGGATTTCCCCGACCAGATCGCCTGGTCGCGCATTCCGATGACGCCGCCGGAAGGCAAGAATGGGACGTTTGCATTTGTGCTTCCTCCGCGCAAAGGCGACAATTTGCGCCGAATTCTCGCAACTGATGAGTTGCAGGATGTTTTTGCCACCGGCAAGTTTACCAAAGGTGGCAGGATTGTATTGAAAGCGAAGGTGGATACCGAAATTGGTGCAGCGCCCGGCCGTACCGGTTTTGTGGAAGGCTGGATTCGCGGTACCAAATATCACGACCAGCAAATTGTGCTGACGGCACATCTACAGGAAGAGCAAGGCTCGGCGAATGATGACGGCAGCGGCTGCGGCAATCTTCTGGAGCTGGCGCGGGTGTTGAACAAGCTCATCGCTGAGGGAAAGATGCAGCGACCATTGCGGGATATCCGTTTCTGGTGGACGGACGAAATCTATTCTGAGTACCGCTATTTTCGCGATTTCCCTGATGAACCCAAAAAGTTTCTTGTCAATTTGCACCAGGATATGGTTGGCGCCAAACAATCGCTCGGCAGCAGGGTGCAGCATTTGATCAATCCGCCGCAATCGATTACCAGCTACCTGGACGCCCTTTTCGAAAGCATCGGCATGTATGTCATCCAAACCAACAATGCGTTTCTCGCTGCCAGCCGTTCGGGTTTGGCCGCGCGACCTCACACCCGTGCGATCTATTCGACGCGTGGCACGCGCGAGGGATTTGCAGCGCGTTTTGTGCCCTATTTCGGGGCTTCGGATTATATGTGTTTTATCGAAGGCGCCATCGGCGTGCCGGCCATCGGCCTGATCAATTGGGATGATTTCTACATCCATTCTTCGGATGACGATCTCTACCAAATCGACCAGACACAATTGGCGCGCAATGCCTTTATTATCGGCTCGATGGCATATTATCTCTGCTCTGCGGAAGCGCAAGATGTGCCGTTATTGGCATCAGAGACTTTTGTGCAAGGCACACAGCGGTTAACGAGAGATTTGCAAGTGGCGATGACCCTGCTTACCAAACAATCGGATACGCCTGCCGAAAGCTGGAAGGATGCGAAACTGGCGGTAGAGCAGGGCCTTGAGCGTGAAAGGCGAGCGATTGCCTCGGTTGGTGTTTTTGCCGGAAAAAATACCGACGCATTGGGCACCATTGCAAGTTTTAGCAAGCGCCTCGATGCGAAACAAAATGCTATACTTGCAGACTTGCAAAGCTACTATCACGCGCTGCACAATACAAATCCAGGACAGATCAAACTGACCGAGCAGGAAGCTGCGGCAGCGAAAAAAATCCCAGCAAACACGCCTGTACTGGAAGATTATTTCGGCAGACGTGGAAAAGTCCGATTCCGCAGCAAAATGCACAACATCATGCGGTCTGAAGTCTTCAATTTCGTTGATGGCAAGCGCAGCTATTACGATATTTACAAAGCTGTGCGTGCTGAAGCGATGCATGCGGGTGAGTGGTATTACGGCACGGTCGAGCTCGCCGATGTCACGGGCCTGCTCGATGCAGCTGTCGAAGCGCAGGCTTTGATTTTAAAGTGAGGCATTGAGTCAGAGCATTCAGTGATGATCGGTCAAATCATTTCACACTACAAAATTATCGAAAAGCTCGGCGAAGGCGGTAGAGGGGAAGTCTACCTCGCCGAGGAGCATGGTCTTGGATTTTTAGACATGGCCTTAAGTGATGGTTGATGCTTATTGTGAACCATATGAAAGTCTATGAGACAGCCTTTGAAGCGAAGAAGTCCATTGGCGTTTGGCGTCAAAAGTACAATCAGGAGCGCCGGCATTATAGCCTGAACCGTAGGGCTCCGGACGCAGCATATTGTTCAGGCAAGCTGCCACGGCAGGCTACTTGATGCAGAGCGGCCATCACTTGAAAAATGAGAAAAAGTGCCCAAACTAACCGGACCTGTTCTTTAGAGCAAGGGTGTACAAGTGTCAAAAATTAAAATTGCTATTGTTCTGCTACTCATGCCCATCTCAAATATATTTGCGCAACAAAGTTGGATAAGAATTAACCAGGTGGGTTATACTCCGGATGCGGTCAAAGTAGCTGTATTAGGAAGCAATGAAGACGTTGAAGTAAATTCGTTTGAAATAGTTGATATACTCACGGACGAATCCGTTTTTCAGAGCCACAATATTGAAGTATATGGCGCGTATGCCAGCTTTATGAAAACGTTGCGACTGAATTTTTCAGATTTCAAAGAAACCGGCACATTCATTGTCCGGGCAGGAGAGATGCGTTCTCCGCGCTTTAAAATCCAAAAGAATGTTTATGATGGTGCTGCAGATTTTTTACTGAAATATATGCGCCAGCAGCGATGTGGCTACAACCCGTTTCTGCAAGATTCATGTCACACCCAAGACGGCTTTATTGTCGATCACCCTGAGCTTGACTCAACCCACATTGACGTCACTGGCGGTTGGCATGACGCTTCAGACTACTTGCAATATGTCACCACTTCCGCAAATGCAACCTACCAAATGATGTTTGCTTATCAGCAAAATCCTGCGGCGTTTTCGGATCACTACGACAAAAATGGTGACCCGGGCGCAAACGGCATTCCCGACATTCTTGATGAAGCAAAGTGGGGGCTGGATTGGCTCGATAAAATGAATCCTGGCTATGGCGTTATGTTTAACCAGATTGCGGACGACAGGGATCATACCAAATTTACGTTGCCCACGCTAGACACTGTCAGTTACGGAAAAGGAAGAGCGCGCCCCGTCTACTTTGTCACCGGGAAACCGCAAGGGCTGGGCAGGTATAAAAATCGCTCAACAGGGGTATCGTCAACTGCGGCCAAATATGCTTCTGCATTCGCTTTGGGAGCGAAATTATTTGCAAAGGATTATCCTGAGTTTGTTGCACGGATTTCTCAAAAGGCGCGTGATGCTTTTAAATTCGCCAAAACCGACCTTGGTGTCAACCAGACAGCGAGCAATCGCGCACCTTATTTTTATGAGGAAGACAACTATGTGGACGATATGGAGCTTGCTGCTGCGCAATTATTTGAGCTTTCTAAAGAATCATATTTCTTGTCCGAAGCTATTTACTGGGGTGAGCTCGAGCCTGTCACACCATGGATGACAACAAATACTGCCAGACATTACCAATGGTATCCGTTCGTAAATATAGGGCACTATCTGGTCGCACAAATGTCCGATAGCGTGGACAAAGAAAAGTTTATCAATTTTTTGAGACAGGGGATTGTAGCTATTCATCAACGCGCCGAAGTGAATGGATTTTATATGGGGATTCCTTTTATTTGGTGCTCTAACAACCTGGTCGCCGCAGCATTAACGCAGCTAAAACTTTATGAGCAACTCACTGGCGATACTCAGTTTAATGAAATGGAAGCCGCACTTCGTGACTGGCTATTAGGATGCAATCCATGGGGGACGAGCATGATTATTGGCTATCCCGAGGATGGTGATTCACCTGTCGATCCACACGCAGCTCAAACGGCGGTCTTCAACCTGAAAATCGACGGCGGTCTGGTGGATGGCCCGGTATACGCGTCCATTTTTAATCGCTTGCAAGGATTGAAAATCGTAAACGGTGATGAATATGCTGAGTTTCAGTCGGACCTTTGTGTATATCATGATGATTACGGCGATTATTCCACCAATGAACCAACAATGGATGGCACCGCAAGCCTGGTCTATTATCTCTCTGCATTGGCACAAGGCAAAGTAAGTAATCGGGATTCGGGATTCATTTCAAACCGGGGTGGGGTTGTTCGCGGTGACACATCAGCTAAAGAAATTCACCTGGTTTTTACCGCACATGAATTCAATGATGGCAGTGAGCATATCCGAAATACGTTGAAGAAGCAGAATGTCCCGGCACATTTTTTCTTTACCGGCGACTTTTACCGCAACCGAAACAACGAGAACCTAATAAAAGAGCTAAAAAACGACGGACACTATCTCGGGGCGCATTCTGATAAGCATCTGCTTTACGTGTCATGGGAAAACCGTGACTCACTTCTCGTTAGCAAGGACGAGTTCCTTGAGGATTTACAGAATAACTATAAGGAAATGGCTAAATTTGGCATAGCAAAGAAGGACGCAATGCTGTTTATGCCTCCCTATGAATGGTATAACGAGACCATCAGCCGGTGGATCAGTGAGCAGGGCTTGACCCTGATAAACTTCACGCCCGGAACACTTTCCAATGCGGATTATACGACACCGGATATGGGGAGTAGATACTTAGGCAGTGAAGATATCTTTCGCAATATTCTTGTGTATGAGAGCGAATCGAAAACAGGTCTGAATGGTTTTATTTTGTTGCTGCATCTTGGCGTTCACCCCAATCGTAAAGATAAATTCTACGATTTACTTAATAGGCTAATCAGTGAACTTCGCAGCAGAGGGTACCGCTTTTCGATGCTAAAGATACGGCAATAGCAAGTAGTGTCCCGTTATATGGAAGTTTATTGTGTAAGATTATACCTCCAAAATTATTGCGTGCTTTTCCACCCAATACGGTTCTACATTACTGTGATCTTGGCGATGAGCCGTAGTATTTATTCATTTCTTTGCGCACGCGGCCCTAAAATTTCCAAAATATCCGACTCGTCGAGTTTCTCTTCTTGCAGCAAGCGTTTGGCCATTTCCTCGAGCTTGTCGCGCTTTTCAATTAGCAAACTCTTGCCTGAATCATAGCAGGAGCGGATGATCTCAAGAATTTCTTCATCAATCATCTGCTCGACTTTTTCCGATCTCGCTGCTAATTGCGGGGTCTGGCCGAGAAAAAGTGGCTGGCTATGATCAACCAGTGACAGGTTCGGCACCTGTTCGCTCATGCCGTAAACGGTGATCATGTCTCTGGCAATTTTGCTGACCCGCTCTAAATCGTTTGAAGCGCCGGTCGACACTTCGCTGAATATGATTTCCTCTGCGGCACGACCGCCGAGCAAACCTTTGATTCTTCCCAACAACTCCGATTTCGACATCAGAAAACGATCTTCCAGCGGTGTTTGCAGAGTGTAGCCCAGCGCACCGATGCCGCGCGGCACGATCGAAACTTTTTGCACCGGATCGGCGCCAGGGGTAAAGTGCCCGATAATGGCGTGCCCGGATTCATGATAGGCAACGATTTTGCGCTCGTGAGCATTGATGAGCTTGTTTTTCTTTTCCAGCCCAGCGATAATGCGTTCGATAGCATCCTGAAAATCAACCATTGTAATCTCGAAGTTTTCTCGGCGCGAAGCCAACAGCGCCGCTTCGTTGCAGGCATTGGCGATCTCGGCACCGGCAAAACCCGGCGTCATCGCGGCCAGCCGTTTCAAGTCGACGTCCGCCGCCAGTTTCAATTCTCTGGTGTGCACCTCGAAAATTTGAACACGGCCGTGCAAGTCGGGACGGTCGACGAGAATTTGCCGGTCGAAGCGGCCGGGGCGCAGCAAGGCGGGATCGAGCACTTCAGGCCGGTTGGTGGCGCCCATAAGAATGATGCTCAGGTTTGGTGAAAAGCCGTCCAACTCGGTGAGCAGCTGGTTGAGGGTGTTTTCACGCTCGTCGTGGCCACCCATCGCGAACGGCCCGCCTCGGCTCTTGCCGATAGCATCCAATTCGTCGATAAATATGATGCACGGTGCTTTCGCTTTGGCATCGTTAAACAAATCGCGCACCCGCGCTGCGCCAACGCCAACGAACATCTCGATGAAATCGGAGCCGCTCAGGCTGAAAAAGGGTACCCCGGCCTCACCGGCAACTGCCCGCGCCAGCAAAGTTTTGCCAGTGCCCGGTGGCCCGACCAGCAGGATTCCCTTGGGCAATTTTGCTCCCAAGCGTGTATACTTGCCCGGATTCCTGAGAAAATTCACGACTTCAATCACTTCTTCTACTGCTTCATCAATGCCGGCAACTTCGTGAAAGGTCACCCGCTGAGATGGATCGACTTCGTAGATTTTCGCCTTGCTTTTGCCGACATTGAGCACACCCATACTACCGCGCCCCATACGCCGCATGATAAAACTCCAGAGCAAAATCATGACACCAAACGGCAAAATCCAGTTGAGGAAAAAATTGCTCAGAAAGTTGGATTCTATTTTTGCGCGATAATCGACATTGTGTGCTTGCAGCAATTCGACGAGCTTGTCGTCGTTGACAGGCAGCACTGTGAATTGGCGTTTAACCATTTCATCGTGCTCTTTTTCCATCTCGCTCCAACGCAATCGCCAGGGTGTCTTTTGCTGCGCAACATCTACGGTATGTTGTTCATGCGCGGCCTTATCCTTCGCCGTTATTGTTTGGGCTGAATCCGGCGTGCGCAGCATGCCGAAAATCTTGTCTGACGTCAAAACAACCGTTTCCACCTTGCCCGCCTCGATACGATCGCGGAATTCTTTATAGGAAATTTCTTCGACTCCCGGCCCGGAAAAAAACAGCGACTGAGCCGCAAAGATCAAGGCGAAAATGAGCAGATAAAAGAAAATCGAAAATTTTATGCGCTTTTCCAAGTGTCCTCCTGCTTTATGCAAATAGAACTGTCAGACGATAGATTTCGAGCGGAGAAATGCATGGAATCCTCCTAATGTTTGCAGCAAAATATTCGAATATGAGCCTTACCTTCAATCACTTTGTCCATTGATCCGGCATCAGTAGTTTGCTTTTTTTGAAAATCACACTCGTTTCCTGCTTAACAGACCAGAAGGATGCCGGTCAAAAATGCGATAGGCGAGGAGCTTAATACGATCATTCACCAGGAACCATGCCAGGGCGTAACCCCAAACAAGCAAGGCCCATCCCCAGCCGATCGGATTCATAAAGAGACCATATACTGTGATCAGAGTTGCTATCAACTGGGTGCCAACCACTGCAGAGAGCAGAATCGGAGACGGCCGGTGGGACCAAAAAGGACCACGCGTCCGAGTGATAAAGATGGTGAGATGGCCGGCTACTGATAGCTTCAAGTACATCATCGACTGAATAAAGTCGCGACTGAAATGAAAGACACGCTCTCCAAGGTAGAAAAGACCAAACGATGAGAAGACGCCCATTACTCCCAGTATTGTGGCCAATCCCATCACCACCGGCATGTTCCAGGCCTCAGGGTGATCTGAGCCTTGAACGCGGTCATAAGCGATGGTCAAAATGGCGCCGTCGTTCAGCAGCGCCAAAAGAACGATCATCAATGCTGTCACGGGATAGAAATTGAAAACTAATATCGAAAAGGTCATGAACAGGAGCACGCGAATTGTTTCAGCTATGCGGTAGATGGCGTAATTGTTCATGCGCTGAAATATCTTGCGGCTCGCTTTGATCGCATCGATGATGACAGAAAGACCTGGTGTCAACAACACAATATCCGCTGCGGCACGGGCAGAATCTGTCGCTCCCGAGACAGCAATTCCTACATCCGCTTGCTTGAGCGCTGGAGCGTCGTTAACCCCATCTCCTGTCATGCCGACAATGTGCTTGCACTTTTGCAGGACTTCAACGATATGAAACTTGTGTTCGGGAAAAACTTGCGCGAAACCATCGGCTTTCTCAATCTTTGTCGCCAGTTGGCCGGCTTCATGATGATTGGTCTCGGCAAAGAGGGCGGCATCCAGAATATTGCTGCCCAAGCTCAATTGCTGCGCAATCTCCTTTCCAATAGCAATCTGATCTCCCGTTACCATTTTCACGTTGACACCCATCTGCCCAGCATTTTCAATTGTTGTCTTCGAATCTTCGCGCGGCGGATCGTAGAGCGGCAGCACGCCCTGAAACTGCCAAGCGCCCTGTTTGTTAGTGCGTGCCACACCAAGCGCGCGATAACCATGCGCTGCAAACTGGTTTACCGCTTTTTCCACATGCGATTGAATATGCGTAACGTCGTCTGCGAGCGCCAGAATGACTTGCGGCGCACCTTTGGTAACTTTGAAATTTTCTCCGTCGGGCCCGATGATGGTCGCTTCCGTTCGCTTGTGCACCGGATCAAATGGTTGGAAGTGGGTGATGTGATACTGGCTGAGTCGTTTAGCGTTATTCACGCCGTTGAGTACAGCCAAATCGATTGGGTCTTGATTCTCAGCGCGTGATGCTAGGGCTGCGCTAAATATGACTTGCTCCGCGCTGTTCTTATCTACGATAAACGGTTCGCCCATTGTCAGCTTATTCTGCGTCAAGGTGCCAGTTTTGTCCGAGCAGAGCATATCGATGCCGGCAAGCTCTTCAATTGCGGCCAGACGCGTGACGACCGCTTGTTTCGCCGCCAGGAGCCGAGCCCCCACCGCCATGGTGACCGACAAAACAGTGGGCATCGCCACAGGTATTGCCGCAACGGTGAGCACCAGAGCGAATTGCAGCGTGGTAAGCATATTTTCACCACGAAACAGCGCCAAAGCCAAAATGAGAATGACCAATGTCATCGCAAAAACAATCAGGTAGTCGCCAATCTTCAGAATCGCCTGCTGGAAATGGCTTTCGGTGTGCGCCGTTTCTACCAAGTGTGCGGTCTTGCCGAAATAGGTGTTTTGGCCGGTGCTAAAGACGATTGCATCCGTCTCGCCCTGTTTGAGAACGGAGCCAGAGAAAACTACCTCGCCCTTTTTGCGGGTTACGGGCAGGGATTCGCCAGTCAGCGCCGATTGATCGACCTGTACCGGATCACTCTCCAATAAGCGAGCGTCCGCCGGCAGAATGTCCCCCAGGCGAATGCGAATAAGATCACCCGGCACCAATTCACGAGCCGGAAGGGTGGACCACTTGCCGTCGCGTTTGACGCGCGCATTCAGGGCGAGCTTGGCTTTCAGCGCCGCAACCGTGTTGCCAGCTTGATATTCCTCGTAAAATCCCACGAGGGCATTCACAATTAGCAGGGTTAGGATAATGCCAAAATCCGCCCAATGTTGCACAAAAGCAGACAGGATGACTGCGATCTCGATCATCCAGGGAATCGGTCCCCAGAAATAAGATAGAAGCTTGAGTATGGGATTGACTCGCTCCTCGGCTAACTCATTGTAGCCGTATTGTGTCAGCCGATGCTGCGCTTCGGCTTGCCCAAGACCATCAGTTGAGGTCTTTAGAAGGGTCTGTAGCTTTTCAAGGGAAACGGACGTCAGGTCAATGGATCCATTTCCACCATGCGAAATACTCTTGGCATTTTGATCTTTAAGCATGACCGTTCCTCGTCTATCAGAAATTGAAAATATTGCGACGTAATATTACTTCGTAGATTAGGCCTTTTTTCGAACCTGTTTTTTGAATGATAACAGAGCGCTATGAGCCACGAGGGGCACTGTCACAGTCGGCTCAAGGTAGCGTAGTGCCTCGAGAACCTGTAAGGTCTTCTCATCCAGAAGATCGTAACGTTCCAAAGCGTGGAGAACGTGATGGGCTCCCTGCCGCATCCATAGCGAATCAAAATGCTTCTCTAATGAATGCAGCAATGGCACAATCACCTCTTTTCCTAAGGCGATCAACGCTTCGGCGGCCAGCCACCTCACTTCGGTGCATTTATCCATGAGGGCGCTGACTAACATCGGGGCAGCGGCTGGAGCCTTGGCGCTGCCTAACGCTTTTGCAGCTTCCCAACGCACCTGTTGGTTTTTGTTCCCGAGGGCTTCGATAAGGTACGGCACCGCGGGCTTTCCCAACTCGACTAAAGCTAAACGAGCGCGCTGACGCTCCATGCCGTGCTTGCTAGCCAATGCGGCCATCAAATTTGCAATACCTTCGCGTTTTGGTTTTTTGACGGAAATATTTGAGTTTGCCATCTTCTCTGCTCCTTTTGTTTCGTCTCTTTTCCGAGTTAGTGAAATGAGACTCAGGATTTCGCCTTTCGACGCGGACATCTTTTCAACAATAACGACACTTCATAACTGATTGAGGGCATCGGAGCGCTTCAATCCGTTTCCGTGATTTTACTTGGGCATTGTGATCGCCGCAAAAAAGGTATTGCTGCCGCGGCGAACGAGCAGTGCTGCCGAATCACCAGCGCTCAAATCTGAAATCAGCCGGTTGAACTGTGCAACTGAGGTGATGGTTGTGCGATTCACTTCCTTGATGAGGTCACCACGCTGCAGATTGGCGTCGTCGGCAGGCGAGCCTTGTGCTACATTGGCAACCAACGCACCTCGATCATTTTCATAGCCCAGTTGTTTGGCGATGTCAGGCGTTAAATCCTGAATGTCCATGCCGAGTTTTTCATAGGCCTGTTCCTTGGGCTGGCTTTGTTGCTGGCCTTGTTGATTTCCGGCTGCCAAATCGTTCGGCCGCTCTATTAGCTTCACATGGACAGTCATTTCATGTCCGTCGCGGATTACCTGCAGTGCGACTCTTGAGCCAGGCGCCTTCTGCGCGACAATCTGTCGCAGCTCGGTGCTGTTTTTAATGGCCTGGTTATCAATATGAGTGATGATATCGCCGCGCAATAAGCCGCCCTTTTCACCAGGACCACCTGCCGTTACATCGCCAACAAGCGCGCCATCGGTCGTTTTTAGTTTCATTGCTTTGGCGAGATTATCGTCGATATCTTGCGGCAGGATGCCGATATAGCCGCGTGTGACAGTGCCCTTTTCGATCAATTGCTGCATAATCTGCTTCGCCATGCTGATCGGAATAGCGAATCCGATGCCGACGTTACCTCCAGAAGGCCCGACGATAGCGGTGTTGATACCAATCACACGGCCATCCAAATCAGCCAATGCGCCGCCGCTATTGCCTGGATTGATCGATGCGTCGGTTTGAATGAAATCTTCATACGTCGCCAGACCGACAGAAGAGCGTCCCTTCGCGCTGATAATGCCGGCTGTTACCGTATGCAGTAATTGAAACGGATTGCCGACGGCGATCACCCATTGGCCAACTTTCACTTCATCGGAATTACCCAGCTGAGCAGCTTGAAATCCGCTGCCCTCGAGCTTGATGACAGCGATATCCGATTGTGGATCGGTGCCAATAACTTTGGCAGTATATTTCTTATTCGTGCCCATGACAATTGTGAGCTTGTCAGCGCCCTGTACGACATGATTGTTTGTCAGTACGTAGCCGTCACTACTAACGATCACACCTGAGCCCATACTTCGCACAACCTGTGGCGCCTGCTGGTGCTGGACGTCCGGTGGCGCGCCAAAAAAGCGTTTGAAAAACTCGTCTCCAAAAAACTGCTTAAACATATCATCTGCGGCACCGTAGCTCCGCGATGCATCGAGAGTCTGCTCAGCAAAAATTGGCACGACGGAAGGACTCACTTTTTGTGAAGCTTCCTCAAATGCTTCACTAAGCTGATTGGCAAGCAGGCCTGCGTCTCTGCGTGGCGCGGGGGAGCTTGCAACCACGCTTGAGGGAGTTTTTATTTTTTCATGTGTAGGCATGATTTTGGGCGAAAGTGCAATGCCCGATGTAAAGACAATGGCGAGCGCCGCCATGCCTGCCAAGCTATTGCGATATTTTGCATTCATTTCTACATCTCCTTAAGAGTTTTTAGCTGAAGAGTGCCGTTAAACAAGCTGACACTTTGAACTTCTATGATATCATGGTCGCATATGCTGGAGTCTATAATTTACAGAAACTTATGGATGTCCGCATTCATGAGCATCACAGCAAATGTGAGCGAGCTCATTTAACGGCAACTCCTCTGTTCAATACACCTAAGAAATCACTTGGATTTTGAGCTGATTGTCGACGCCGGTGATACCCTGAATGCGGCGCACCTCTTTTTCAACCTGCTTCACTACCCAAAGCCTTTCTACGGTTCCAGTTATCTTCGCCACGCCATTCATGACTTCTATCTGAATGGATTTTTTTTCAAGCGGGAAATCGCGTTTGATCATGTCGCGCAATATCGTGGCCAGGTTGGCGTCTGACATTGCCGCTTTTGGCGGAAGCACCCGAAGCTCGTTTTCTATGCTTTTCACGCCTTTGTGCCATGCGGCAATGTCTTCGACTATTTCGGATTCACGGATTGAATTTACTTCCCCTCGCAAGAAAACCAGGCCGTTGTCAGCGGTGATTTCGATTTTCTTCGGATCTTCAATGGCTTTGTTCAGATCCAAATAATGTCGAATTTCAGAGGTGATAATATTATCCGGTACTGCCTGGGTATCCACGACAATGTCATTTTTGATTTGGTGGACACTTGGTACTTTGCTTACGATTGCCCAAAGGTTGAGCTTGTCCCAATAACTCTTCACACTGCCCTTGAGCGTGACAATGCCAGGTTCCGCAATGGACACACCGATCGACTGTTCATAGTAACGCGCAATTTCATCTTGAACTTTTGATTTAAGCTTCGACGAAGATTGCTGCGCTGAAAGAGGCTGAGAAGCCAGCAGGATAGCAAAAATTGCTGTAAGGAAACGTTTGGTAGTACACATGATTCTAATCCTTTCCTAATGAGTGTTGAGTTGAATTTTTTGAAGTGAAGAACAATGGACTATTAGTTTTATTGAATTTGGCGATTTCCTCGCCAAGACCCACGATGGTTTTGCTTGCAAAATTGGCATTATAGCCGCCGCTTTCTGCCAATTCACCAGCCAGTTGCTGTGCATTTTTGAAGAGCTCTTCGTCAATAAGATCAAGCTTATAATCAGACCAGTATACAGCGCGTTCGAGATGAAATGCAGCAGCATGCAATTGATATGCTGTGTTTTGCAGCCTTTTTGCCTTGAAACTATCTATAGCTTGCTGCTGATGCAATTGGGCAAGCGCAAGATGCGCACGTACAATCGTTGTATCGATCCTGACAGATGATGAAGCCACGCCGGATTCCACATCATTGGCAAGCCTTAATAATAATTTATTTAATGCATCCAGACTTGACCTGATATCGCCGGAAGTCCCCACGCTTTGCATTTTCAGATAGCCCGCACTTTTGCGCAGCTCAATAGCCGCAGTTCTAAAATCTTTATTGACGAATTTATTATAGGCCCTATTGAAGTGGGCATCCGGTTCTTCTGTGTAAGGAGCCCAATAACCATCTCTCACAGCCGCCTGTCGATGTTTGAGATCGACCTTATACACCTTTGAGAATACTTCATCTAATTCTTTAATCGATCTGAGGTCATTTTGGTCAATGGCTTTCGCCAACTGCTCCAGTTGCGAAATGGCTTGTTCAACTTCTAATTTAGCCCTTCCCGCTATCGGCTGAATTTTCAGCTTTAGATATTGCGCTCCCGCCCAAATTTCTTTGGAAGCAGTTTTGTAGTCCTTGTTGAGATAAGCCGAGCGGGCTGCGTACAAGCTGCTACCTAAATCATTTAATATGGGCAACCAGACATCATCATCGACCACCAACCAGCCAGCAGGCCAGGACTCTGCCGGCTCTTTTTGTTTTTTGCTGCCACAGCCGGCGAATACCAGGCAAAACACAGAAACGAGTAGCAGAAAGCGCTGTTTGCGCATGGCATTCTCCTTGGTCTCCAAGTGAGTCAAAGGTTTAAGGCGGTGCTGAATTATTTAGTGGGATGATAGTTTGCAAAAATGAAGAAATCATGAAGGGAACGAAAATGGCAGGATTTATTTGCAAGAACTTTTATTCTGGTTCAAGGTTACCCCGTATCAACAACGATATTTTTTAGTTTTTTCTGCTCTATATAAACTGGCAGTTTGATTGTGAAAACGGCGCCACCTTCTTTTGCATTTTCGGCCATGATGGAGCCATTGTGTAGTATAGCGATGAGTCTGCATATTGCCAGCCCCAAGCCTGCGCCACCGGTTTTGCGTGAGCGATCTTTTTCAATGCGATAAAATCTTTCGAAAATATAAGGCAAATCCTTTTCTGGTATGCCCGGTCCGTTGTCGCGGATTTTAACGATCACTTCTTGTGCATCGACATCCATGGTCACCGTGATTTTTCCGCCCGTTTGTGTGTATTTAACAGCATTGTCGAGCACATTAAAGAACAGCTCGTACAAGCGGTCGCGGTCGCCTTCCACAACCGCATTCACTAAGCGAAAAGCTTCGATATTTTGATTTCTCAATCCAGCCAGCACCTCGACATCCGAAACAATTTCCAACAACAATTCATCGAGCCTGATCAAAGAAAAATTTTTCGCAGCCTGAACCGTTTCTGTTTGTGACAGCAAGAGAAGATTGTTAATCAATTTATTCAGGCGGCTAAGTGTTTCGATATCATGTATGATTTTTTCTTTCATTGTTACAGAAAGCTCTGTATTGTCGAGTTCATTATCCCAATGTGTCCGGAGAATCGTTAACGGGGTTTTCAACTCATGGGCGGCGTCAGCCATAAACTGCTGTTGACTCTCAAACGCTTTTTGCAAACGGGCGAGTAAGTCATTTAGTACGATCGATAGGCGACCAAGCTCATCGTTTTGGTCAACTTCCAGCCGTTCATTTAAATTGCTCTCACTAATTTTTCTGGCTTTTATTGTAATTTTGTCGATCGGTTTCAGCGTTCTCGAAGTCAAGAAATAGCTGCCAATGCTAACAACAGCCGTTATCGCAACAAATGACAGGACCAACGTTTTTAAAAGATGTGCCAGAGTTTTTTCTACACTGGTAACCGGCAAAGCAATTGACGCCCAACCGACCTGATTTTCATTTTTGAAAAGCTGACGTGATACTGCCTGAAAGGCGACATTCTTTTCAACGTTGTAGTGAAGCGCAGGCATATTGAGCAAGGTTTTGTGCAATGTAAAACTTTGCTCGATTTTATGCTCCGGAAGTGGAATATCAAGAGAAATATTTTGGGCGAGAGGAGACCGAAAAATTTCATCTCCATCCGCATCGTAGACAATCAGGTAAAATTTCAGATAGTGCCTATCCGTAAGTAAGTTTTTCCCCAGGCTAGTAAAGGTACCATCTGCCGGACGGTACGATTGCTCGATTTCATCAAGAAAAAAATTAAGTTCTTCATTTACAGCGCTGAGTAATAGGCCTTGCATACCCCAATAGGCGCCAAAGCTAAAACAGAGGAGAATTGCCAGAGTGGTCGCAAAGTACCAGGCTGAAAGTTTAACTCGGATTTTCATGATTCATCTTTTATGGTGTACCCAATACCGTGAACGGTTTGAATGATTTTTTTCTCCGTTTCATCGCTGATTTTTTTGCGCAAATTTTTTATATGCACATCGACAAAATTGGTCATGGAAAAAAGATCGAAATTGTCTCCCCATACATGTTCGGCAATTGAAAGACGGGAAACCACGCGATTTTTGTTGTAAAGGAGAAATTCCAGGATGGCATACTCTTTCGGCGTTAACTCAATACGCTGCTCAGAACAATGAACCTGGTGTCTTTCCGTATCTAACTCCAAATCGCCCACTCCCAATGTTGCTGAAGTATTCTCGCCGGAGCGCCTGAGCAAAGCGCGAACTCTAGCCAAAAGCACGGGCAATGCGAAGGGTTTGGACAAATAGTCATCCGCACCTCGGTCCAGGCCGTGAACAATATCGTCGACGCCAGCTTTCACCGTCATCATCAAGACAGGGGTCATGATGCCTGCGTGCCTGATCGCATGCAGAATTTTGAAGCCGTTTACTCTTGGCAAAAGAACATCGAGAATGATGAGGTCATATTCTTCAGATAAAGCAAGGTCGAGGCCGATTCTGCCATCAATGCCGATGTCCACGAGGTAGTGCTCGTCTTCCAAAATGTTTTTTAAATGAGATGCTAACTTTTCTTCGTCTTCAACAACCAATATTCGCATTGCATTCTCATGAACTTTGCAAGATTAGAGAATAAAAATGAAGAAACAGTGAAACTCAAGGGCGATGCATGATTCTCTTTAGTTGGTCAGTTGTTTTAGTCGATCGGTTCCGTTGAGATATTTTTAGTTCTGTTAAAAAATAAATTTGCCTGTTCTTGGCGCATCTTGAACGAGATATTAAAAGGTATGCACTGGTTTCCAAGAAAAAATGAACAAGCTTGTGTTCTTAAATAATTGATTGTGCGCAGTAGCCCTGATGCGCTCTTTGGCGAGGTCACAGGTTTCTTGAGAACACTCCATGAGCACACACTTCATAACCAGATTTGCTTCGATTTAGTAGATTGTGATCCTTATGCACAAATCAATAACCTGTTGCAGGCGGCTCCGTCAATACGTTTTAATGGTCGTAGGTAGAAATGCTCGTGTAGTAAGGTATATAACAAATCAATATGGCAGACTGAAACTGCTCCGACAGCAGCAGCGATGCCGGCACCGAGCGCGGATGATTCGCTGCATTCTATCAAACAGAGCTTTTTGACGAAGATGTCGGCGATGAGTTGGCGCCAGAATTCATTTTCCGCTCCACCACCCATCACCACCATTTCGCGAACTACAACACCAGTCGATTTCTCGACAGCATTCATTGCAAACAACTCTTCAAAGGCAATACATTCCAATATCGTGCGATACATATGGCCGCGAGCACGAGCTGAAGACAAACCGGGATGCTTTTTTGTAGACTATACTGCTCGATAATCGCGAGGACTGGACCAACAGCCAAGCAGCATTTGGGGGGGGAAGTTCAGACCGACGCAGGCAGCCGGGAATGGAGCATCAGTGGTGACCACATTCGCGTTTTCAGAACTGTGGGGAGTCACCGATTTGGCATTCAAAAAAAATGCCAGCATCTATCGTTGTGATCACAACCGAATGTGGCATTGTTTTGCTTTCCCTGCTGGCCAAAGGTGGTTTTCAAAATCAGCAGGTACCGACCGCAGATCAGCTAATCAAACAACTCGAGAGCCAATTTGACCGGGCAAGATTACCGCTTTTCTCAAAAAATGTCAAAGCTCGATTGTTGAAAGAGCAAGTTGCCTTTGCCCGCGCGTTGAGCAGAGGGCAACTCGAGATGCGTAAAATCACCACCAAGAGAAAATGAGCTGAATACAACCTTGGTGGAACTGATCGAAAGCGATACTAAACAGGCAATTCGAAGCATAGCAATATCTGATTCCATGATCGATTCAGGTGAAGCGATCATCTCTGATTGAAGCAGTTTTAGACTATGCTTTTGCTTTGCTGTGCCCAAACAGCAAGCAGAAATTATGCAATTCACTTTTAAATTGAGGTTGAGATGAAAGATCGATTCCTAAAAATTGAAACCGCTGCTGAACTGACCGAACTGTCACCAGGAACAATCAAGAAATGAATTCGGAAAAGGTGGATAAGAAGCTAAAATTTTGGCCGGTCCGTCCGAATGAAAGAATCGGACCTTTTGGCGTTCGCAAAAGAACGACCTGAAAGACATGAATCGCTTGCATTTTAAAAGTCACCAACTTATATTTCGCTCCGTAAGATGGCTACCTTAATCAAGAAAAAGGTTGGCCGAGTTCTTTGATAAATACCTCGAATTTTCAAAGGCGACCAAGACGAAAAATTCCTGCCTTTTGGATCGACATAGCCTGTCCGTTTTTAAGAGATTCACAGGCAACATTCAGTTTACTGCGCTGAAACCCAAAATGGTTGAGAATTTTTAATTTGCGTTGGTTAGAATCTGATAACCCCGCTTCAGTCAATTTGGAGCTGCGACATCTCAAGTCTATTTTTCAAAAGGCAGAAGAGTGGGGCAAGTTAGATCAATTTCCCTTTGCTAAAAATGGCGCTAATTTAGCGCTCTTAAATTTAGGCTCGGCATAGGTAATAAAAAAAGAGAAGTGAACTCTTTAAAAAACACATATCGGGGCGTAGCGCAGTTCGGTTAGCGCACTTGACTGGGGGTCAAGGGGTCGCTGGTTCAAATCCAGTCGCCCCGATTGGATGACAGGCTGCCAATCACACATAAAAAGGTGGTTGCAGCCTGTTTCGTTTACAGAAGAAGATTGGCAAAGACTTGATAATCTTTCAAACCGAGGATAATATTAGCTTGCACCTTCGTTCTAACCGTTGTCCTGCATCAAAATCGATGAATTTTACAAAACCATAATTCAACGGTGCAGCAGAAGTTGATTGTTTGGTACAAAAAAAGGGAATCTTGCGGGATTCCCTTTTTTTGTCTGAAGATACTTGCACAGTATCTGGCTTGGATGGTGTGCTGGTTAATCCTGCATGAGTAGATGCACTTTGTACTCGAGGTCTATTGGGAAACCAGCAACTCGGTTTAAATGATGGTCAATCGATCACTGTATTCGCTGCTTGAGCAATCTCTTTTATGCCCTGAGCGATACTTTGTGAGAGATCTACTTTTCCTTGCATAGATTTGATTTTGGACGGCACTGACAGCAAATCATTCTGAGTTTGCACCAGATCGAAGTTGCTTTCATACGTCAAACCTTTAAATTGGGCGAGAAAAGCATCATTTACACTTTCGTTACCTTTTGCGCGCACGCCCAATATCTTTCCTGTTTTGCTCACGCCTGCCAATAAGTCAATGTTTTTTCCTTGGTATTGCACAGTTTTGACAAAAACAAATCCGTAAAATTCTTCCGCCGGTCCCCAGGAACCTTGTTCCCAGACTTCAGCAAAAGAGACACCCGTATCCAGGCTTCGCGTCATCTCATTTGAATGAGACCGCGGAAAAAACATGTTGCAATCGCGTTCAGTCACTCTGTGATGTGTTTGGCCGAACGTCATTGAAGCTGAAAGACCAAAAATCAGCGTGGCGATTTGAATTCGGATGATCATTTTCATTTCTTACCTCGTAGAGTGTGATTAGTTGAATAACCCGAGTTTATGTGCGCATCACGTGGGAATGATATGACTTCAACCTGAAAGGTAGCTGAAAAAAGTACATTTTGGCGACAGTTTTTAATTAATTTCTTTAGAAATTTTCGAAATACTCTTATTTTGAACGTGCAGATACTTTCATTGAAAAAAAACAAATACGGCAGCCAGATCTCAAACGGTTGAATAATCACCTGTATTCTTGCGCTGGAAAGGGAATGATATGAGTCAAGAGCATGCTGGAAATAATCCAATATCTAAAAACAATGGCTTCATCCGCCCGCAAACACCTATCATGGGCTGGTCCAGTTGGAACAACTTTCGAATCGAAATTAATGAAGATTTGATCAAAGCACAGGCTGATGCAATGGTTGCTACCGGCATGAAGAGCGCAGGATATCAGTATATTAACATCGATGATGGCTACTTTGGCGGGCGTGATGAAGAAGGGAAGCTGCTTACCCATTCGAAAAAATTTCCATCAGGAATGAGAAGTTTGTCCGACTATATTCATGCGAAAGGTTTGAGGGCCGGCATCTATACGGATGCAGGCGCCAACACCTGTGGCTCCCATTGGGATCAAGACCGGCACGGTGCCGGTGTTGGTCTTTATGGCCACGATCGTCAGGATCTGCATTTAATGCTGCGCGAGTGGAACTATGATTTTATTAAAGTGGACTGGTGTGGTGGGCAGTGGCTTGGGCTGGATGAGCAGATTCGGTACACCGAGATCGGGCGCATCGTTCGTGAAATTCGTCCTGAGGTGGTTTACAATATTTGCCGTTGGCAATTCCCGGGAAAATGGGCTTGTCTTGAAGCGGACTCCTGGCGCATCTCGGGCGACATTGCCAATAATTTTGGATCCATTCTGAAAATAATCGATCTCAACGCTGATTTGTGGCGCTTTGCATCTCCGGGCCATGTCAACGACATGGATATGCTGCAAGTTGGTCGCGGCATGCATTATGAAGAAGATAAGGCGCATTTCACCATGTGGTGCATGATGAATTCGCCGCTGCTTGCGGGAAATGATCTGACGAAAATGTCCGCAGAAACGCTCGATATTCTGACCAACTCGGAAATCATCGCGCTCAATCAGGATCGTCTGGTCTACCAGGCGCGCCGAATACAGCAACAGAATGAGCTGGAAGTGTGGGCAAAGCCGCTTGTTTCAACAATATCCGGTCAAGTCGCCATCGCTCTTTTAAACAGATCAGAGAGTCAGCAAACCATCAGCTTCGAATTGCAACGCGTCGGTATCGATGCGAGCAAGGGATATCAAATGCGTGACCTGTGGTTAAAGCATGATTACCCGCATTCCACGGCAGAAACGGCACAATTTGATGTAGCGCCACATGCTGTAGTTGCTTTGAGAATTGCCGGAATGTCTTTACCCTACACACTTTTCCAATTTCAGGACCAACCGAAAGGTGTTGCTTCGTTTTCTTAAGAAGTCATTGATTGGCGAATGCAATTCGGGTCAAGCCGCTGCTTCGCGAAAGCGTGGCTGAGTGCGTTTTGTACCCGAGATCACCTTCGTATGTAAATGTATATCGTGACGGAGCGACGGATATGATGCTCTGTGCGTCCTGCACAGTCAGGCTGACCCAACAATGTGGTGGGGCAACAACAGGGCGAAGGTTTTGCCGTTTGAGAAAATCGATAAGTTTGGCAATATCCTGCATGCACTGCATTGCCATCGAATCGGCCGGTTTCATGTTTTCTGTGGCTGCAAAAATGCGGAATACATTTTGTCTCCCAGCCCTTAAAACACCGGCAATAATATCATCGATGAAATTCGGATATGGGCAAATAATACGCTCATATTGGTACTGATTCAATTGGAAAGTACCGTCCTGCCACTGACCGCCGAGGAGCATTTCCGGTGAGACCACATCGACATGAAAGTGATGATCATGCAAGGCAAGCAAGATTTTAAATACATTTTTTGCACATTCGTTCGCGCGCGCATCCGGCTCCGAGAAGAGGTGCTCAATTGGATAAACGAGTAAAATATTGGCCCACGGCAAATGCTCTCCGGTTGTGGAAAAGTGCTCTTTTAGTCGGCGATTCCAGGCAGGGTAATGTTCCCATGTGCTGTGGTTCGGATACCCCGGCAATGGGGGAGAGCCTAGGAAGGTGTTCTCTTCGCCAATCGTGCCCACTGGCCCATACGCGTGCGGCATCCAGCGCTGCCCCAACACGGCCAGATTGTTGACACAATAATCCATAACACCCGCCTGCCAGCCTTCTCCGTCATCATCACCGATGGTCCAGAGATTGTTGTAGCAAACAGCTTTTTCAGCGAATTTCCCCAGAGATTTACAGATGATCCCAAGTGCCGCAAAATTGGCATAGTGGTCGCAATCGGGACGGCGTAGTTTGTCGATGCCGCCGAAGTCGACAAATCCATAGCTTTTGGTTGGCAGCGATTTCCACAAATCCATGCTGCCGTGATTCATATCCGCCATATCGGCCGATTCAAAATGCCAGGTGTCGTGAATGCCAAACAACATGTCATCGGACCAATACTTTTTCGCAGCGTCCAGTGTCTTTTTTTGAAAATCGACCATGGTTTCCTGAACCGTTTTGAAATAGTTGATGCGTACGGGGACATGGCTTGCGTCCGCGCTGGCAACAGCAAATTTCCACAGTTGCCTGGAAAGCTGCAGGCCGGTTTTTTGATGAAAGCGGTTTTGAATAATTGTCGAAAAGGGCAGAGCGCCATACACGCTGGTGTAGCCCGGTTCATCGAACATGATCATGTCGACTGCCGAAACCTGCTCTGACAAAGCTTTCAGCATGGCCAGGTAGCGCTGCAATTGCGCTTCGCTGGAGAAGTCAACATGCGAAGAATGAACTTGAAAAAAGGCCACCACTTGCCATGCTTCAACATCCGGTGGAGCGAATCTGCCGAAAGCTTCAATATAGTGCTCTTTTGCATGATAGAAAAAGTGCGTTTGCTCAGTAATATCAATCACGTCTTTTTCGTCAAACTGCGTTTGGCCGGCCTTAATCGCGTAAGCCTTCAAGACGCCAACCGGATAGAATTCAATCGCAACTTCCTGCAACATGTGCGTGTGACGCGGTGGAATTGTGCAGCGGATATTAAATTTGCCATCGACCACGGGGGAGAGGTTCGGGACTTTGCTGGCACGAACATCGTCGCCGTAGAGCACGATTGGCACACCCTGATCGCCTTGAATGAGTTCGCGCGAGATAAAGCGCGGATCCGGGCCAAGCCAACAGGCAATGCCATTTTGCCGGCACAAGGTGCTGATGTGCTGCAAGGCGGCCACTGCATCGGGGTGACTCCAGTTGTAGCGACTACAGCGCACCCACACTGCTACGCCATCGAATTCCTTGGCGAGCAGGTCTTGAAATTGTGACTCCAGTACGTGCCGATCTTCAATCACCGGATCATGAACCGACCAGACCATGACTGAGCATGGTAAAGGATTGGGCTTCTTCATATTTTTGCTTTCTTTGGTTAGATATTCGCTTCGTTGCCATTTTCAAGTTTTTCAAGCACTACATTGTCAAACCAGCTTTTCCCGGCACCAATTTGCTCTAAAATCAAGTGCAAACGATCGGGCTTGGGCGATATTGGTGGCGTAACCAGCTCTATTTTTTGCCAATTATTGGTCCCGGATAGCCTTTGCGGACTGCGAAATGTCTCGTAATTGCTCAGATCGAAAACACTGCCCAGACCTGTGCGATGCAGTCGGATGGCAATGTGTGCGTGTCGAACATTTGCCGTACAAATATGAGCAGTCAGGCGATACCTTGCTGCATCGACAAAATCCTGCTGCCCAAATGCCGGGCCGATCGTGGTTGCCAGCCAGCGCGAAGTGGCGCCTTCCTTTTGGAATATTGCCAGGGAAAAATGATCATCAAAACCTTTGCTTTTATCGTAGATGAAAATGCTTGAAGGGCTGGAGTCAGAGGTTGTTTCAAATCCCCATGGCCAGAGATTCGGCGCATGCTCAGGAAAGTCTGCAAGGGTGTTTGCAAAGGTGTTGATGCCCTCGAGATAAAGCGGGTGATGCAGCAATTCCTGATTATTGGTGATATCCGCGTGCTTCGCAACACGTTCTGCGTGCTGACGGTCAATTGCATACAAACGGAATGCAGCTTGAAAACATTGATCGGTCAGAGTGATTGCTTTGCTGGAGCTTGATCTCGGAATAACACGGCAGGCAAAATGGGTATCCCACATATAAGCACAAATGCCGGCTTCAATGTTCGCTCCGGCTATAATCTCTACGACCGGATTTTGATCTTCGAGCAGCCAAGAGAAGCGATCGCCTTTTTTGAGATGAATATTGTTTTTATCGGAAGTGTCGAGATGATGGTGTGGAATACGGCTCACTTTTTCGCTGCGCTGGATATAGCAAGCCTGGTATTTTTTGCGCTGCGGTACTGCGGGCTCAAAGCAATGCTCCGGCCAGAAATTGCAGAATTCCAGCTCACCATGTGCGCTATTGTAGGTGGCATGCCAGAATTTGCCAGCAGGAATTCGTAGCTCGGCGCTAATGGCAAAAATGTAGCTCTGCAATGCTGCATCGAAGGTGATGTGAAGTTTGAAAAGGCTCGAAATACTGTTATCCTGGTTTGATCCGGTTATTTGCAGCCGTAAATGCGAATCTTGCTGCGAAATTGGCCTCACGTCACCATGAATGCCAGCATTTCGCAACGGATCTTGATGGTTGGCATACTGCCGCCAATAAAGCGGCATCGGCACTGTTTCGCCGATGACAGCCGCTGTGCCGCGGCGGAACTTGACATTGCAAAGCTCCAGATTACGTATTTCTGCGATCATTTCCTCTTGATCATAAATGATTCCATCCCGAGACGCGGTTTGTCTAAAGTGAAGCTTTGTATCTGTGCCCGTGTTTTTTTGATCGAGTTTAGCCACGCAATCCGCCTACATTAATGCCTTTCATGAAATGCCTCTGTGCCAGAAAGAATACCACAATGTTGGGAATCAGCACCAGCACCGATGCCGCCATCATCACATGCCATTGCGTCACTCCGGAACCGATAATCTGGGTTTTGAGCATATTCAAACCAAGTGTCAGTGTGGCTTTCTCAATGGAGTTGATATAGATCAACGGATTAAAAAAATCATTCCAAACACCGACGAAGCTAAACACCACCACAGTCGCAACCGCCGGCCGTGCCATTGGCAAAATGATGCTCCAAAAAATCCGCAATCGGCTGGCGCCATCCAAAAGAGCAGCTTCATCATATTCATAAGGAATCGACAGGAAAAACTGCCGCAAGAGAAAAATATAAAATGGCGAACCTAAAAATGCTGGAACGATCAGTGGGAAGTAAGTATCGACCCAACCGAGCTTAGCAAACATAACGTACAGCGGTATCATGGTGATTTGTCCCGGCAACAGCATGGTTGCAATGCAGAGAGAAAACAGGACTTTCCTGCCCTTAAAATTGAGCCGAGCAAAACCATAAGCTGCGAGACTGCTTGACAGGACAGTACCGATGATCACCGTAACTGTGATAAAGCTTGTGTTGAGAAAATATCTGCCTAACGGAATGATGGTCATCGCAGTTTGATAATTATCCCAATGCAGTTTGTCTGGGATCCACTGGTACGGCACAGCAAAAATGCTGTCCAGATTATGCAAAGACGAGGACAGCAGCCACAACAAAGGTGTCATGAAAATCAGGCTGAGAATAATCAGAGTCGAATATGAAATGCCTAATTTGAGATATTTGGCAAAATGAATTTGCTGTTGACGATATTCGGTCATTTCAATCTTTCATCTGTTTGGTAATATACCCAGCGCTGCGACAGCAAGAACTGGATCAGCGTGAACAGCAGGATAATGATGAAAAGCACCCACGCCAGGCTGGAGGCATATCCCATTTTGAACTGCTGGAAAGCTTTTTTATACAGATAGAGCACAAAGAAAAGGGTTGAATTGTTGGGGCCGCCTTCGCTGCCCTGGCCTGAAGATGCGGTCATGACCAAGGCTTGCGTAAAAACCTGAAAAGAGCCAATGATATTCATGATCAAATTGAAAAACAGCGCCGGAGAAATCATCGGCAAGGTGATGTGAAAGAGCCTGCGCCAGCTTTTCGCGCCATCAAGGGAAGCTGCTTCGTAGAGTTCCTCAGGAATGCCTTGAAGTGCTGCAAGGTTGATAATCATGCCGCCGCCGACGCCCCAAAGCGACATCAGAATGAGCGCCGGCTTTGACCAGGTTTCACTTTGCAACCAAAGCGGCCCGGCGATACCGAACCATTCCAGCGCACGATTCAATAGCCCGAATTCCGGATTGAAAATCCACATCCACAGGATCGAAACGGCAACCATATTGGTGACTGATGGCAAAAAGAAGATCGTTCGAAAAATGCTGATGCCACGCAATCGCTGGTTGAGCAAAATTGCCAGTAATAGCGATAAAAGCATGCCAAGCGGGACTGAAAAGAACACATAATAGGCTGTGTTCCACAAACTTGTGTAAAAAAGCGGATCATCGAAAAGCAGGGTGTGGTAATTTTCCATTCCGATCCACTGTGGGGCGGAGAGCAGAGACCAACGCGTGCCGCTCATGAAAAGCGAAAACACAATCGGCCCTGCTGACAGGAAGACAAATCCAATCAGCCACGGCGAGATAAACAGATAGCCCTCAATATTGCGTTTTGCTCTGTCTGAAATGCTGATTTTCAATTTAAACCTCAGCCGTGATGATTTGTATTTGATGTTCGCCGGATAGAGTGAATTGGCCTCTGCCTTCGTTTCTTGATGCATTCCAATTGAATCCGTGCGTGCGATTGTCGAAAAGCAGCCTTGGACGGCATTTGCTGACAAAAGCGAAATCAACTCGGCCAAGACCATAGATTCGACATTCGGTTCGATCCGACCCTGAACCCGCATCCAATACTGAACCGCCCCAAAGTTCTGTCAAAACGGGCAACACGGGCAAATCGTCGCCCAATTCAATGGTCAATTCGTGACGATCAGTATTGTAAAACGGCGTGGGAACTTTGGATGTGCCGGAAAGCGCAATATTGTCGACAAGCATTCGTTGGAGCCATTTGCCGCGTCCTTTGATTTGCACATCCCAACGGCCACCACGGAAACAAAGATTTTGTAATGATGCTTCGGCTGCATCAATTGGCATGGCCGTTATTCCACCGAGATCAAAAGCAAGCCCAACGATATTATGAATCAGACTGTTATACCAGCCTGAGGCGCAGTTGAGATTCCAGGCAGCGCCATGCAGCCTGAATTTTTCCTGTGCGGGGACATCCAAAGCGACGAATTCAGGGCAATAACCAAGTGTCTGATAGGCTTGCTCAACGGAATTCAGCCAGCTCTGCAAAGCTGACTTTCTGCCAGCACGCGCCAGCACAGTTGTGGCTGGTAAATCCCAGTGTGGATACCAGGCTGACATCACCGGCTCGCTGGTGTGGTTTTTATCCCAGGTTGGTGTGATGCGTATGCCATCATCTCCCAGCAAGTGCTTTTCGATAAAATCGCCGCAGTCAGCCATTCGAGAATGCAGCAAACTCTGTCCAAACGGGAATTCCATAAAAAGCAGGGAAAACAGCGGGTAAGTTTGGTTGATCTTGTCTGAGTCAGGGTAAACCGAATCACAGCAAAAGCCCTTTTTGCCGTCCCAAAACAGTGGCAAAAAACTGCCTTGCAGTGCATCGGCAAGTTGAATAGCCACATTCGCCGTCGCATCATCCTGCAGAAGAAGCGCAATTTTTTCCATATTGCGACAAAAACAATACCACATCCCGGTATCGATGGCGACATAATCCTGACCGCTGCGGGCCATTTTGGTCGGGAGATCGGGGTACATGCCCATGGTCAGGAAACGCCCTTGATCATCGCAGCTTTGCGCGATGGCACGAAATGCATGATGCAGCACAGCATAATTGTTCTGCAGCACCGACCGGTCGAGCGTCTCTGCATAAAGCTGCATTACCAGCTCGCAAAACAGAAAATCAAGTCCACCGATCTTGCGGCTGTCCATCGCTTCAAGTTGCCGGGTCCAGCGTCCGGGGATGGCGCCATCGATATCGCGATGTTGATGCAAAAAAACGACCATGCGCCGCATCGTTTCGAGATCGCCGAAACGCGCCATAGCTTGTGCCGTGACCATGTTGTCCCAGCTCCAAATCCAATAATACGTGCCAGGACATGCTCGCGTCATGCCAAAATCCTGTACTTTGGCAGACTCGACAACCTGCGGCATCTGCTCAAAAAAAGTTTCCACACCGGGAAAGCCTGGCAGGCGAAGCTTGGGCGTTTGCTTTGCAAATTCATGGTAGCGTTCGCTTTGCGCCTTCCAAATGCCGGTGCTGGGAACTGCAGCGCCATTCCCTGGTTTTCTGGTGAAAAACTGTACCGTAAACGTAGGAAAAATCAGGCTTTCGCTATCTTTCTCAGCATCACCCGCATCAAAAACTTGCCAGGCTTGCTGGCTTTTCAGGCATGCATACTCAGCATTCCCGATCAGGATGAACGTGTCGGCATCATAGAGCTTGAGATTGGTTTTTACAAATTCGTTTTTAAGGTCTTCCTTGCGGGCAGTCCCCGATACGCAGTCTCGCTTAAAAAACATCCTGCGCCAATTTTCCGGAATGAGAAAGTCGCCCTGATAGTCGCCCTGCCTTTGCAGCCACGGCCACAGGTGAATTTGGTCAGTAGCTTTAAGCGCGATGGTACCCGACTTCGGCGGCAGGTCAGCCCAGAGCCGCTCGCCATGCACCTCCCGGGTTCGTGATTGCTGATTCCATAAAACATGAAAGCGCAGATCGCGTGCAGTTTTGCCTTGATGCTTTGGAAAGCATTTGCACTGCGCTGCAAGCTGATTTTTTTTCACAGCAATCTGCAGCACAACCTCGAAATCGACCAAATCATGTACTTGCTCGATGCTAAAAGGATGAATCGTCAAGTTTTGCCAGTCCAGCAGTTTTCGATGGAGTTTGCCTTCAGCCTGCCAGAGCAATTCAAATTTCAGCACACCATCTGGGTGATATAGCAATTTGGCATTGCGGCTCACAGGCTGCTCGCCATGAAAATCAATCTGCTCGATGCCGCCTGAGCGCAGCGATGCCAACGCCGATACGCGGTCATCGGATATCCATACACCGTGGTCGAGAAAGGAGGTTAGTTCTTTTTGGGTTGGCATTTTCAGTTCAAATAACATTTATCGCACATAGGGGCCGTTGAGCACATAATCGCAAACTTGCTTATCCCGGGATTCGACATCTGTGTGAAAGAGCGCCAGATCCGTTTCATTCCAGGTGCGCTGAGCAATTCGTTCCGAGAAGGGATCGAGAACAAAGACCATTTCGTTTCCATCAAATTTCAAAGTGGTTTTTTGGAGGCGTTTATCCACCAAATTCGTGGATACCGCTGCTGCTGAAATGAAACGGGCAAAGTCATCATGTGCTGCGAAATGATCGGTTGATTCAACGCAAAAGGCAAATCCACAACAGAGCGAACTCAAGTGTTCGCGCGTGAAATTTCTTTTCTTGCCTTTGTATAAGTAAAGGGAAATCATCAGGTGGTCGCCGTTGATCCAAATTCTGCCACGATGTTCTTTAATGCCCTTTGCGAAGCTCGGCAGCACAGCAATCAACGTTCTGAAATCTTGAATGATGATTTGTGGCGTGTGATTAAATTCGTGCGGAAATTCAGTAATATTGCTGCCACCAACCAGCAGTTGATCAAATGGTGCGTGATACGAAAAAATCAAATCGATACGAATCTCTGCAACATTGGTGTTGCCCTGCGGCTTTGGAATGTAATTGACCAGAGCCAGGTTTTTATGCTGAAAGACAAATCCTCGGCCTTCTTCGTACAAATAGCTGCTGTCGATGTCGCCGCCAACCGTGTGGCAAAAATTATCCTGACCGACTGCGCCGCCATTAAACACGAGCCGTGAATACATGCCACGAAAATCCTGCAAGCTCGAAATGTGCTCTGCGCGCCGGTAGCGCAGCGAAAAGACATCGTTTTGCCCGCCATTCACATACGGTCGGCTGGCCGTGCCGAGACAATATTCGGCTGTCATGCAGGTGGTTAAATCTCCCCATCCACCCGCGTAGACCTGGTCATCGAAACAGGAAAGGCTTCTTTGATTTTCCTGCCGCGTGCTGTTTTCGTGATATTGCTCGCAATAAGTCGTCATGCGAAATGCGGTCGGATAGCTCTTGCTCAGAGCGATTTCCTTCGCTGCTTCCGGAACATGGAAGTTCAATATTGCGATCAGGGCATTTTCGATCAGAGCCGAAGGATGAGCAAAGCGCCTTGGCAAGTCCGCATCCAGAAAAATCGGCTGTTGCATGGCAAAAGCAAACGTGCAGTGCAGGGCGGAAAAGCCGCCAGCGGAATCTTCTGCATAAGCCCGCGAGAATGGCCCGGCGAACTGCTGGGATGGTGCGTGCCAATGCAGTGCGACATTCAGCCAAAGCCGTTGTTCCAGGAATAGCGCTAATGCACGTGCCTGCTGGTTTTGTACAAATTCCGCAGCGATTGCAAAGAACCAGAGATCAAGCGCTGTGTAGGTCGGGCTATTATACTCCGCCATCTCTGCCTGCAAATGGTGTTTGTGGCGGCGTGCTGAGATGGTGCGATGAAAGTCCTGAAGCAAGCGATGTCCCAGTTCGCTGTAGGCAGGCATTTCGAACAGCTCGCCCGCGCAAATCAGGTGCACAAAAGCGGCCAGCGGGTGGTTGACATTACCGTCGCTGTAACGTACTGTGGCAGAAATGGGCAAATTTGATTTGAGATTATTCAAAATATTGTTTTTGGCGGAAGCGCTGAGCAAGTGTGGGTAGCGCTGCAAAAGCACAAACAACGTCGCAGGGGAGTGCGTGCCGTCATCGACCTGGGTGTGGGCGAGAATCTTGTTTGCCAATGCGACATCGGATGCTTCGCTGCTCTCCAGAAGGGTGATCGCGTACCAAATGGTTTCGCGCGGGATCAGGCAAAGCATTTGGTCTGCGTCATAATAGCGTTCAGCTTCTTTTTTTGCACTGTCAAGCAGCCATTGGCGGAAATTTTGTGGATTGGTAATCACGTTAAAAAATATACTCCTCACCAGCATAGATGATCTTGGCAATTTGGCTGCTTTTTTTCATGTCATCTGGCAGTAGCTGCCACGAGAGTGCTTCGCCACCCAAGCTGATCAGCACTAAAAATTGTGCAGCGTGATGCCGCACTGAAAGCTGCAAAAAGCTGTCGCGCTCGCCTGAATGCGGATAGGCAGGCACAAACTCTGAAAAGCCAGTTTTATAAGCAACGGATGCCGGTGAAAGACAATACAGTTTGACTCGCTCGCCTTGGTGTGAAATCAGGCATTGGAAATGGCCATTATTCGTCTGCTCTGCAAACTCGCCATAGGTGTGCACATTCCACTGAATTTCGCGCTGCTCAAGCAACTCAATATCGTCGCGAATGACGAGCAAACCGGGCCGGATTAAAGCAAAATGGCGTATGCATTTTTTCACGCCAAGAAAATCAAGATAGCAGGGTGCGAGGTCGGCAGTCAGCCAATTCTTGCGGGCATCTTCGCCCTGATGGATTACTTTCGCAAACCGATTTTCCGGCACGAACTCGGGCGCCCAGGTGCAGCTGTCGCCAATTTGCCCACGAGCATCGAACGTGAGCGTATTATGCAGCGCCGTGTCCCGGCGGTAGACTGGCCCCGGCCCACTGATGAGAAAAGCCTGATTTTTCATGACCAAAAAGCTGCCGTTGCAGGGATCGCTATGGCCATAGCCACTCCACTCGCCAGCCTTGTAGCGCTGTTTGCCCAACAGGCTATCCGCGCGAAAGGTGATCAGTAATTGATCGCGATCATTTTGCTCTCGATAAAAAATTTGGCCACCATCGGCAAAAAATGTGGGTTTGGGGGGAGTTGCCTTCGGCCGGATTGCCGGATTCAAATACAGAAATTCCCAAACTCGGCGGCGGGGCGGGACACTGCGAAAGTCGACACCTTGGGGCGGGATCGATTGCAAAGTATTCCCGGTCTGCTGTGCCTGCGCGGATTGGCATCGGGAAGCAATCAGAAAGTGCATCCAGGCATCGCCGCCGACACGATACTGTGGATCGCCAAAGGTCAATGAAAGCTGGCGGTCAGGGCTAAGCGTTGCAGTGCGGAAGTGCGAAGCTTGCTGCCAGTAGGCTGATTTGTCCCAGAAATTGACATCTGCACAATGATCGAAAAGCTCAAGATAACGCAACAGAAAGAGATGTTCATAAATCCACAGATTGATACCGTGCGGGTAAAAACCATCTTCTGGCAGCATATTCACGATCCACTTGAAGGCGCCGTGAAAATACTCAATCCATTCACGCGCACGGGCATGCTTTTCCCAAAACAGGAAGGAGAAAGCCAGCAGACCGTGACTGCAACCGAGAAAATGCGCCTGCGCATAGTCATCACGCTGATAGCCGAGATGGTCCCACACCCGGGCTGCCAGGGCAAATAGCTTGCTCTCTGCTTCTGCTTTTTGCTCGCTGCTAAAGTTTTGCCACAGCCAATCGTACGCAGTACAGGCATTAAAAAGCGTCTCGCCTGCCTGGGTGTCGATCTGCATCGGCTCAAAATCCGCAGAAGAAGCCAGCGCCAAAAAATCGAAAAATGTCTGCAGCGCCAGCCTAAAATCCTGTGAATTTTGTGTGAGTATCGCGATGAATGCCGAAATGACAACCCGATCGAAAACGTGCAGCCTTTCCGGTCCGGGGAGGGTTTTGCTTTCCGGAGTCAGCGTGAACTCGAGCTGCCAGTTGTCCCGCAGCCTCAATATTTCAGCCCAAATCTTACCGTGCGTGCTGGTTATGCGACTGCGAAGGTCATCCAGTGCTTGGGAACCGAAGAGCAGGCGGGGATAGCTGTTTCGCAGTTCATCTTTGAGCACTGTTCTAATTGGCTTTGCCTTACGCTTAGCAGAATTGTGAATTGCTATGGAGATGGGCTGCAAGCGCATATCTGACCAATTCAGCTCGAGCATTAACGATTGGCTGCTCGGCAGTTCTGCCAGGATAAGGGCTTGCAGCTTTTGGATAGCCGTTTCATCACCCCAAAAATTGAATCTGCCCGAAAAGGTCACGCCATTTACAGTGAGCGTAACTTCCGGCATCGGCGGGACAAAGCGCCAGCGGGGCCAGGGGCCGACTGCAATGCCAGGCTCGTTTGGGCTGAATTCCATCTCTGCAAATCGGCGAAGACCATCATATGGCCGTGACTGGCTTTTCGGACGCATGTAACAAAAGTGCTGCTGCAGTGGGTAGTCATCTGCTTCGAAGCGCACCCAAAATCCATACCGGCCTGGCGGCAATTCCTTTGGAACTTCAAACACCAAAGATGTCGGGCTTTTTCTCTGTTTTGCAGACAGGTCGATGCGAATGGCCATAGCTTGTGTTGTCGGAGTCTTCGCTGTTCGTATTATTTGTTGATTTCTGCAAGGCGTTGCTGAATGGCCTGACGAAACGCTGGTTTCAGGCTCGGATTATCTGCCACGATCTGCAATTCTCTCAGCACTTTCGCGTTGATTTCAGCTTTCATTGCCAGCAGATCAGCAATGCTCAGCTGGTTAGCCAGCACCAAATCCATCTTTGGCGACACCTGTTCGAGAATGACATTGCTGCTCCATGAAAAATAACGCACGAAGTCCCGGGAATCACCACCGTCAAACTGTTCGCTGAGTCGCCACACCTGATCAAAGTGCGTTTTTGCCAGGATTGGATATTTCTGCTTCCAGCCTGAAATCACCTCACTATCTTTCAGGACAGGATTGGGGGTGTTGTATGGCGATTTCGTAACCAGCCATTTAAGCAACTCCCAGGCTAATTCTGGATGCTGGCAATTTGAGCTGATCGAGAGCCCGCCTGAAGCGGAGCGGAAATACCTGCGCGCATGATTTCCGATTTGGGGAAACGGCGCGACATCCCAATTGATTTTCAACGATGAGATAAAATCGAGATTTGGCACGGCTTCAACAACCATCGCCACCTTGCCGGTGTTCAGCATTTGCGCCATTTGCATGCCTTGCGCTTGAACGTATTTGAGTTGCGGCATCACATCGTGCTTGAACATCAAGTCCAGGTACAGTCTCAGCGCCGTTTGCGAAGCTTCAGAAATGTCGAAGAGCAACTCATTCGGCTGACTGCGTGCGCCAGCCATCAGTTCGATTGCGGAAAAAAAATGTCGAGCGATGTAAACGCCATACTGTTCATATGCGGCATCATCTTGTGTGCGAACGGTAAGTTTGCCGGCCCGATCGAGCATTCCCTGCCAGTCCCATGTTGAGTCGGGGTAGGGGATATTGAATTGATCGAACAGGTCTTTGTTGTAATAAACACCAAACGTGTAGGTCCAGTCACAAAACTGATACCAGCCGCCGTCAAGAGATTCACCGCGCTCGATGAACTCGGGGAGGATTCGCTGTACAAACGGATCATTTGCTGCAATATCGTGCAGGTTCTGCAACAGGCCTTCTGCTGCAAGCTGATCGCGAACCACGGTATTGGTGTAAAAAATGTCAGGTGGCTGGCCGGCAGCGATCATGGCATAGAGCTTTTCCTGCCCTGAGAACGGGATCAGTTTGACCCGGACATTGTTTTCTTTTTCATAGGCTTTCAGCTCCATACCAAGGCGCTGAATGAGATTGGCATTGGCGGGCACATTGAGCGTGATTTGTGGCGTGTCGTTCTGCTCCGAGCTGCAGCTGAACAAAAACAAGGCGGAGATCACCAGTCGCAAAAAATAATGGGTTTTTCGATGCATCATATTCCTTTCCGTTTCAAAGCCATTTTTTCAAAAATTGCACTCCTGAATCCACATCAATTTCATGACTACCGGGATGCAACAGCCATTGCAGACGATCCTGCAGTTGCAGTTGCCGGTAATGGTGCGCTGCGCTCTCAAATTCCTTTGCAACAAAAGCTGGCCAGGCGATGTTGTCTTTTTTTCCGCTTTGGATGAGCAATGGTCTGGGCAGAATGAGTGAAACCAGATCCTGATCGCTGAAAGCAGTAAGCAAGCCGGGCAAAAAAGCGTGCTCCTCCTCAGAAGGCAAAAAGCAGGTATAGCGATCATCTTCAACAACCATTTTTTGTGGGCGGGCGTTGAACCATGCCGAAATAATGCCTGTGCGGATTCGTGGTAACTGCGGCATCAGGTAAAGCGTGTAAGCGCCGCCCATACTGTGCCCCCACACAGCAATGCGTTCTTCGTCGAAGCCGAATGTCGAGCAAACCAAATCGAGCAATTTAGCCAAAATCTGCAACTCGAGTCCCCACACAGAACTGCCAGCCAAAAGCGCCATGCGATTGATTTGTGCGCGCTCCTGAAAATTGTTGATCAGTCGAGGCGCCAGCACGGTGAAACCGGCATCCAGCAGGGCACGACCGACGGCGTGATAGCTGGGCGGAGCCGTATCCGCATTGCCAAGGATCATTTCCGGTGTGCCACCAATGCCATGCAAGCATAAAACTAGCGGCGGTTGCGTGCGCGCGTTTTCAGGTCGTGCCAGCAATGCTTCACAATGCAAGCCATGCTGCGTTTTAAGTACCAGTTTTGTCAATGATTGCTCGGTGCCGACCACATCAAGCCTGATGTCTGTCTCGATGCCAGCGATGCCGCGCGTGATCGCCTGCCACTGCAAGCGGTTCGGCTGCACCGATTGCAAATAAGCTTCAAGCGAGCGATAGGAACGCTGCCAATGGGTGTGCTGACGTGCGCTATAATTTAAAATGTGAGCACGCAATCCTGTTGCATATTCGGAACGTGTAGAATTCATTTTCTGTCGATTCAGTTACTGCATTGATTCGGCTATTCTGAAACAAGCTCGACTTTTTTCGATTTTAACGATCGAATTGCTGCATCGATCATGGCCTGTGCCATGTAGCCATCCCACGTTGATGCTGGAACCGGTGCATTCTCGAGGATGCTTTTTATTAAAGCTCGGTTCTCCTGCAGAAAGCCATCTTCTTCTCCGTGGAATTCGAGATTTTCCGCTTTGCCTTTGGGGTGAAAAGCCAACCGGGTCAGCCGCTCTGTCAACAGCAGGCTACCTTCGGAACCAAACATTTGAACGCAAAATTTGCCGAGTGCAGGAGGCTGGCCCGTATCGCCGACAACCAGACTTCCTGAAACGCCATTTTCGAATGAAAAGGTTGCGGCGAGATTGTCGATCACGCCTGTTGGCTGATGATAGTTTGCTCCAGAAGCGAAAACCTGTCTCGGATCGCCGCCCGCCAGATAGCACAATAAATCCGATCCATGCACGCCTTGAGAGACGACATTACCGCCACCGATGACTGGATCATTGGCCCAAAAATGCTCCGGCCATGGGTCGTCCATGACCTGCACCGAGACCATGAATGGATTATTGATGAGTCGTCGTGCTTTTTGAATCAGGGCGTAGAACCGGAATTTCATGCCAACCATTACAACCTTGTTGCTCTGCTCTGCTGCCTGATGGATTTGCATGGCTTCTGTAAGGCTGACGGCAAGCGGCTTTTCGATCAGCACGTGCTTGCCGGCTTGCAGTGCGGCGAGGGTTAGAGAAAGGTGGCTGTTGGTTTGGGTTGTGATGTACACCACCTCAATCGCTGGTTGGCTGAAAATTTCGCTGACGTATTGCGTGGCCAATGCTCCGTGAAAACGATCTCGCAGGCTTTCAGCCCGGGAAAGGTCGAGATCGCAAAAAGCCCAATTACGGATGCCATCAATCTTTTCAATACATTCCGCATGAATTCTCCCCATTTCCCCGCAACCGATAATCGCAGCGTTTAGCATTGTTTTTTAAAGCTCCGGGCAAAATGAGTGATTTGCCAAATAGTTCATTGCGTTTTCAGAAGAAAAGAATGTTGGCTAAATATTCAACAGAAAAACGACTTGGCCTGAATTTTTCTTGCTGCATTTCCATTGCGGCGGCAGCTCAACACATTCATTGTGTTTTAACGAATGTAAAACGCTAAAAAACAACCATCCAAAATTTTCGTTATTGGTTTGCGAACCTTTGGGGTGGAATGCCTTTTATTTTCAGCTTTTCATTGGAAAGGTAAAGCTATAATAATTAATGACAAACGGAATGTGCAGCGATTGTGGCATGATGGTTGACAGAAATCAGGCAAATGCGATTCGCTTCGGATGAACGAACCCTGCCGCCAGCGAGTTTTCGAAGCAATTCACCATCACTTTACCTGTGTAAAAGGAGGATGTCATGTATTCCAAAAAACTGAACATCTTGTTTGTGCTTGCTTTGGCAACACTTATGGTATTTGCCTGCGATAAGCAGAGTCCGTTTGAACCGGATCAAGGGCCTACAGTTGATTTTGGTGCTTATTCGCCGGAGAGCAATGGCCTGCCCGCCGTCGATGTCATGACCTGGAATATTTATGTCGGCGCTGACGTCGATAAAATTGTTGAGGCAGCAGCACAAGATCCACCGGATCCAAATGCTGTCATGAAAGCAGTTGATATAGCGTATAAAGAATTATTGGCAACCAACTTTGAAGAGCGCGCCGAAACCATCGCAAAATTCATTGCCGATCGAAAGCCACACCTGATCGGCCTGCAGGAAATCTCATTGATTCAGCGTTTTTCTGCAGAATTCATTCCACTTGAGAGTTTCGATTATTTGGAAATCTTGCAAAACAAACTTGCCGGACTTGGCCTTGACTACAAGCTCGCAGGAAAGCTTGACAATGCTGATGTGACTTTACCGCGCCTTACCGACGATTATCAACTCGAATATGTGCGGTTGCTCGATTCCGACGTCGTGCTGGCGCGCGGCGATGTTGAAATCGCTGATGTCGAAACTGCACATTACCAGTACTATTTATCTATTCCCGGCCTGGACATTCCGCGCGGCTATGTTGCCATGAGTGCAACCATTGGACTCAGAACCTATCGTTTTGTCAACACGCACCTTGAATCAGCGGTTGAAGAGCTCAGATTGGCGCAGGCAGCAGAATTGGCTGGTGTTCTGGGTGGAGTAACTTTACCGATCATCATGGTCGGCGATTTCAATACCTATGCGCCGACACCTACCACCGCCGATCCCGGCACCGTGTATAAATATTTGGTTAATGGGCTGGAAGAACCGTATACAGACATCTGGCTGAATAACCAGGTCGGCAATGAAGGAGCAGGCTATACAGCGCCGCACGATTCCGATTTGCGTAATCCGGTACCGCATCTCGACAGGCGCATCGATCTGATTCTCTTGCGCGGCGCTAATCAAATCGGGCCCGTACAGGCGTTCGTGCTCGGTGACGATTTGAATGAACGCACGTCTTCAGGCATGTGGCCGTCGGATCACGCAGGTGTATTTGCCAAGCTGCATATTAAATAGGCTCGTTTAGCAAAAGCAATATCGTGCGAAATATTCGTTCGCCATGGGGGGATTTCGCACGATTTCACTGCATTTGTTGACAAAAGCCCAACTTCAAGAACAAAAAGCAATGCTGCCATGCGCTATATTTTTTGTAGTTTTTGGGAATTCGAAATGTTGTGGATTGCGAAAATAATGCTTGCCTTTGTGGCAGAAATCGGTTTACTTGCACTATTAGATTTCTTGATCACGCCTAAAGAATGGGTGGTGAGAAATGATGGCGGGAAAGACAGTCTCTCATTATACAATTCTTGAGAAACTGGGGGAAGGAGGGATGGGGGAAGTTTATCTCGCCGAAGACAGCCAGCTTGAACGCAAAGTGGCGCTGAAATTCCTGCCAAACAGATATCTTGCCGACATGGAAATCAACGAACGCTTCCGGCGCGAAGCCAAAGCCGCAGCCGTACTCAATCATCCCAATATCATCACAGTTTACGAAATTGGCGAGCATGAAGGTCATGCATTTATCGCCATGGAATACCTCGATGGTCAGCAACTACGCGCAGTTTTGAATGCAGCCCGCGACAAGCCTTTGCCGATCAGTCGCGTGCTCGACATAGCCATCCAGATCTGCGAAGGCTTGAAGAAAGCGCATCAGTCTAATATCGTGCACCGTGATCTCAAGCCGGAAAATATCATGATCGATGCAGATGGCACTGTCAAGATACTCGACTTCGGCCTGGCGCATGAAATTGGAAAAACCAGCATGTCCTCTGATCGTTCGACCATGGGCACGCTTTTCTATATGTCGCCCGAGCATTGCGATGGCCAGAAAATCGATCATCGCACCGATATTTGGGCCATTGGTGTGATGCTGTATGAAATGATTGCGGGACATTTGCCATTCGAAGGCGAATACAGCAGCGCGGTGATGTACTCGATTATGGCGGAAGAGCCTGAACCGTTAGCGCGCTTCAAAACCAACATGCCGGCTGATGGACAGCATATCATCGACAAGGCCCTCGACAAGGATCGCGAAACACGCTACCAGCATGTCGATGAAATGTTGGTTGACTTAATAAAGCTGAAAAAACATCTCGCAGCCGGCGAAAGTAAATACCCGGCAAATTCTGGCCGACAAAGAAAGCCGGCTCTCGCTATTGCGAGTGTGGCTCTGTTTTCATTGACGGTTTTTTCAATCTTTGCCTATTCATGGATTTTTACAAATGGGTTTGACCAAAAAAAAGAGCGTGTAGAATCTGTTCGGCGTATTGCTGTGCTGCCGTTTGACAACCTGAATCACTCGGATGAGTTCGAGTACTTTGCCGACGGCATGACCGACGAACTGATTGCAACCCTTTCACGACTGGACAACTTACGTGTCATCGCCCGCGCTTCCGTAGTACCATACAAAGAACGCGATAAAAACATCAAAGAGATCAGTGAGACACTCAATGTCAATGTTTTGCTGGATGGCAGCGTGAGAATTTATAATAAACATTTGCGTGTCAGCGTTCAGCTCATCGATGTCGTCAGCCAGGAAAACCTGTGGTCGCAAGTATATGAGAAAGCACTTGATGATGTGCTGGTCATTCAAGGGGATATTGCACAAAATGTTGCGGATACCCTGCAAATTCAGCTCTTTCCCGACGATCGGAAAATGATTCGGCATGTCGGCACCAAGAATATCGAAGCCTACAAGCTTTACCTTAAAGGGCGATATTGCTGGAATCAGCGAACGCCGGATTGCCTGCAACTCAGCATTGACTATTTTAAGCAATGCATCGAAATGGATTCGCTCTATGCCCAGCCCTATGCCGGGCTGGCTGACGCTTTTGCCCTGCTCGGCTCGGTAGAATACGGAGCAATGCCGCCGAAAAAGGTGATGGAAGCGGCCAGAACGTATGCACTGAAAGCGGTGGAATTGGACAGCACCTTGCCCGAGGCATACACATCTCTGGCGAATATCACCTTGTTTTATGATTGGGATTGGGAACGGGCTGAGTCCTATTTTAAAGAAGCCATTCGGCTTAATCATAATCACGCAACGGCAAATCATTGGTATGCCATTTTTCTGATGCTGATGGGGCGCGAAGAGGAAGCCTTTGACCAAATTAGACAGGCGCTGCAAATTGACCCGCTTTCGATGATTATCAATACAGATGCCGGCTGGTTCCATTATTACATGCATGACTTCCAAAAAGCCAGCGATGTACTTGAACAAACGCTGAAGCTCGATCCGCATTTTGCCCAGGCAAATATGGCCTATGGGCTAACTCGACTGGAACTGGGAGACTATGAAAAAGCTCTGGAACAATTCAGTATGGCGAACATCTTTCTGGGAGAACACCCTCTGACCATAGCGATGTTGGGATATGGGCAGGCCATCTCAGGTGATGTGGAGTCTGCGAGAAGTCAGCTTGCCCTGCTTGAGGAAATGGCCCAAAATCAGTATATACCTGCGCTTTATTTCGTGCTGGTTTATATGGGTTTAGATGATATCGACCGAGCAATGGATAAGCTAAATGCTGCCTACGATGAGCGATCAGGCTATCTGGTCTATTTGAATATCGATCCAAAATTTGATCGACTGCGATCCCATCCGGGATTTGTGCAATTGCTTCGGAAAATGAAAATGTAATTTGGATTCTTGCCCTTTGCGAAATGACAGTTAGCCAGAAATCGTTTTAGAATGTGTTCATTATGAGGGGAACTTGACATGTCTGATCCACGATACGAGCCACTGGTTGAACTGGCTAGCCTCCTCGGCCAGCAAAGCGACTACGATGAAGTTTTGGAAGTGATCACCCAAAAAGCAGTCGAGTTGCTGCGTGCCGATTCCGGTGTGGTGATGATGATCAATCCGCAAACCCGACAGACGATCAAGACCGTTTTTAAAAATGCCAATCATGCTGATGATCGGCAGCAGCATCGCATTCAAACCTATGTGAGCGGCTGGATCATCAAACATGTTCAGCCATTTGCAAGCCAGAATCTCCCGGAAGATAATCGTTTCCCAAAATCAATGTTTAAAAACACCACCCGGGTGGCTGTGCTGGGAGCGCCGCTTTTTGCGGAAGGCGTTCTGCTCGGTACGCTGATCGTACAGCATGCTCAAGCCTGTGGAAGCGCGCTTGAAGGAGAGCTCGAATTCCTGCGGACATTTGCTGCGGTGGTTGCACCATTTCTGCGCAATGTGCAGCGCGTACAACAATACTTTGCACCGCCTGCCAGAACCGAAGCACTGCTGCAAAAATATAGCAATCTCGGCATGTATGGCCGAAGTGCGAAATTCGTAAAAATGCTGCACACGATTGAAGCCGCGGCGCGCTGTGATGTGCGGGTTTTGTTGCAGGGGCAGAGCGGCACCGGAAAAGAATTGATTGCCAGCGCAATTCATAAATTCAGCTCGCGAAATGCAGCGCCTTTCATCGCCATCGACTGCGGCGCGATTCCTGCGAATTTGGTGGAAAGTGAGCTTTTTGGACACACAAAGGGTGCGTTCACAGGAGCAACCAGCGATCGCAAAGGACTGATTGAAGAAGTGAATGGCGGTACGCTTTTTATGGATGAAATTGTGAATTTGCCGCTTGATGTGCAATCCAAACTGATGCGTTTTCTACAAGAAGGCGAAGTACGACCGGTGGGGAGCAACCGGGCCCGCACGATGGATGTGCGGATCATCGCAGCCAGCAGCACCAACCTGCATGATCTCGTGGAAAAACATGTATTTCGTGAAGACTTGTATTATCGCCTGTTTGTGTACCCGATCAATATTCCGTCGCTTGATGAGCGGCAGGAAGATATTGCGCTGTTGGCACATCATTTTCTACAAACATTTGCCCGCCAGCAGAACAAAGCATTAGACGGATTTCATGAAGAACTGCTCGACTTTATGTTGCATCGCCACTGGGCTGGCAATATCCGCGAACTGGAGAATTTTATCGAGCGCCTCGTTGCGCTGACTCCGGCTGGTCACACCCAAATCGCCCATACTATTTTGCCGGATGACTTGCGCAAAGAATTTGAAAAGACGGCATCGGCACGCCATGACTTGCAAGTAAGCAAATCCCTGGCCGAGCGACTTGCTGAGTACGAGTCACAGCTCATCCGCCAAACGCTGGTTCAGTGCAACTGGAACCAATCTCAAGCCGCCCGGCAGCTTAAAATTTCGGAACAGACTATACGTTACAAAATGGGGAAGTTGAATATTTTCAAGCCGAACTTGTGAATCGTACCACATGGCGATTCAATTCCTTTCTGCAATTGCCGGCCGTAAAGATTTTCCAAACGACCTTCCAAATTAGCGATTCCAACTTCATTAATAACAAGTGCTGAAAATTCCAATTGAGTCTTTGCGAATTTTATTGCGAAAATGGACTCGAAATAGCACCGCATTTTGATGCTCTAACATGCTATTAAAAAAAGAATTATCGTAAAATTTCGATTCTGGCATGATGGTTGGATAAGGTAGCACTGCAGTCAAAATCTTTACATGCACTGAGCGAGTCATTTTTGACTATACACAAAAAGAGGTAAGCCATGCGTTTGCATAAAAAGCTGTACAGGGTGGTAACATGGTTTCTAGCGTGCAGCTTTATTGGAAGCTGTGCTGTGCAAAATCGTGTTTTGGTGAAGCCAGATGCTCCAATGCCGTTAGAAGGAAAAGTTGTGGTCATCCATTGGATGAAGTATGCATATGAATTAACCGATGTATCCATCGACAATAGCAGGTTGAGTGGCATACGAAAAGGGATGCCATTTTCCGGGAAACGCAAAATCCCAAAAAAGAACAGCATTCATTTCTTTTACAAACAAAACAGGGAATTGACATTCATACAAGGACGGCTTTCCATTCCCATGTCTGACATAGATCGTGTCGAATATGACCAGTTTGATCCTGGCAAATCAGTGGCAAATTCCGCGATTGTTGTTGTGGTTGTCACGATTGTCACTGTAATCGCTTTTGCAATTGCACTGGCTGATTTTTCCGGCCCAAACTTAAGCGGTATCCAATTCTAGCAGAAAAGGCAAAGCAGTATCCATAGAGTGAGATCATCTCAGAACGAAGAATTGCAGGACTATAATAGCCAAAAAGGTGTGGGTAAGATGTATCATTTTATTCAAAAAATGTTGTTGCTGTTAGCTGTGTTCAGCTTTGCGCAGATAGCTTGGTCACAGCAATTGCAGACAGGCTTGCGTGCGCGAGTTTACCTCAAGAGAATGCTCCCAGAGTTTACATCTCAGCTTGCATGGGATGCAGAAGTTGATCAGTGGCTGATAAAACCGAAAACCATCATTCAAAGTTATGATGGCGATTCGCTTCGGATTCTTCTTCAAATCAGCGCTATAAAATCGCAGCGTAATTGGGATTCTGCCAAAGGCAAATGGGAGTATGACAAAATCAATGCGGGCACAATGGAATATGCGATTCATCGCCAGGAAATTGCAAAAGTGGAAATTTTGCAAAAGACCGTTTCAAATTGGGGTAAAGGAGCACTTGTTGGCAGTATCCTTGGAGGTGGAATCGGTGGGATTATCGGCTCGCTAATAGAGATGGATTGGTTTGGGGGCATCGGGGAAGGAGCGAATTCTGAGCCTATTAGGCTCACAGCACCATGCGCCGTCCTGGGCTTAGCGACCGGCTTTTTTATTGGCGCTGGAGTCGGGGCGAGCCATAAAACAGATGTTTGGCGCGACGTGTTTGCAGAAAGCAGGTAATATGCAAATCACGAATGCTTTTTATGCTCAGCTTTCCTGCACAAATACAAGTCATTGATAGGAAAGGAGATCGACCATGTTTCGTTTCACTCTAAATACAATGCTGGTGCTGTTTGTACTCGGCGGCGCGCATGTTGTAAAATCACAGGACTTGCAAAAAGGCCAAGAAAATCAAGTAAGAGTCTATCTCAAGCGTGCTCTTCCGGAACTGGAAACGCAACTAATACAAGAGCGCAAATATGGCTATTGGCTGATCAAGCACAAAACATTGGTTCAAAGCTTTGAAAACGATACTCTCAGAATCAAATTTTTAGCAGATGATGTATATCGCGAATCAAATCCGAATGCGCAGCACTGGAAAACCGCTGATCTGGAGAAAGGGGAGCAGGTGTGGCCGATCCATCGCAACGAAATCGCTAAAATGGAAATCAAAACCGGAAATCGATCTAGCCTGAATGCCGGGGCCATGCTCGGCGGCATGGCCGGAGCTGCAGTAGGGAAAGGTATTCAGGCAGGCGAGTATGACGGTTGGGACGGCTGGCTTTTGATTACTGTACCGATTGGGTGCATGGTGGGAGGTATTATTGGAACAAAAATAAAACAGGAGTCTTGGCTGGATGTTCCATTGGAAAAAAACGAGATGCGCAAGGTATTATCGCCTTATTCAAAAGTTCTGCAAAAAAACCACAAAGTGCGAGTCTATCTTAGGAACGCTATTCCGGAACTGGAGACGCAAATAAAGCAGGAACGCAAATCTGGTTATTGGTTGCTCAAGCCAAAGGCCCAAATCCTGGACTTTGTCGACAACAGACTCACAATCGAATTTTTGTCCAAAGATGTATATCGGGACTCGGATCCGAATTCGCAGCCCTTTGAGACCGCTGCTCGTGAGAAAAGCGAGCAGGAATGGCCGATCCATCGCAATGAAATCGCTAAAGTGGAAGTCAAAACCGGAGATCGATCGAACTTTATTGCGGGCGCTTTGCTTGGCAGCATTCTTGGAGCTGGGACAGGTGCCACACTTGGAGTGCTCACGACTGATGAATATTCCGATGATAGGGCTATTGCCACAGGATTTGGCGCAATAGGTGGCTTTGCTGGTGGTTTTGCTCTTGGCGGCATAATCGGTGGGAGCATGAAAACTGAAAAGTGGCTGCAAATGCCGCTTGATCAAATCCAAGTGCACATCACCATATCGCATTAAACAAAGAAAGAACGCAAATTTTTGCTAACCGATTGCTGCGCAACTCAATCTGACAGGGTATCGCCAATCCAGAAGGAAATTGCCATGATGCGCTATGTTTCTGGAATTCTGTTTTTGCTGTGTGTTTTGAGCAGTCATCAAGCAGCCTTTTCACAAATCCTGCAAAAAGGCCAGCAAGTTCGCGTTTATCTCAACAAGTCACTTCTGGAGCATGAAGCGCTGGTCAAGAAGGTGCCGGGAAACAATCTTTGGCTTATCAAATCGAAAACAGAATATATGAGTTATGATGGCGATACACTAAAGGTCTCTTTTCAATCCGATCAAATGTTTGAGTACAGAGATTCTGTCTCCGGTCGCTGGGAAAGCTATCGTCGGGATGTAGACAGTGCACAACTTGCAATTCATCAAGATGATATTGCAAAAATAGAAATGAGGATTAGAAAGGGTTCGAACGCTCGCTATGGAGCGGCCATCGGTATGATATTTGGCGGCGGTGCGGGTGCCGTTCTGAGTGCCAGCAGAAGCAGGGGATGGGATGCATTTGCGGTATTTGATATAGCAATCGGGGCAACAGTTGGCTCTGCGGTTGGTTACCTGATTGGCTCTTTCAGCAAGGCCGAAATTTGGCAAGAGATGCCCTTACAGCAATTGCATAGCGATGGGAATATCTCAGGCATGTTACCGCCAATATTGAGCACAAAATAATGCTTTTAAGGGCCAGGGTGGATATTTTTAGAAAAGGAGAATGCCATGTCACGTCTCATACTGAATACATTGGTCATGCTGTATTTATTCGGCAGCACGCATGTCGTGAAATCGCAGGACTTACAAAAAGGCCAGCAGGTCCGCGTCTACCTCAACAAGCAGCTTCCAGGTCTTGAAGATTTGGTCAAGAAGGTACCTGAAAGGAATCTTTGGCGAACCAAATCAAAAATACAGTTTCAAAGCTATGATGGCGATACGCTTCGCATCGCTGTTTATACGAGCACGGAAAATACGCACCGTGCTTGGGACCCAGCCTTGCTCAAATGGAAGCTTGTTCATACAGAATCCAAATTCCAACAAAATGCTGCTATTCATAGAGATTTTGTTGACCGGCTCGAAATCAAAACCGGCTCGAAATCGCTTGTTTTACCTGGCGTGCTCATTGGTGGTATGGTCGGTATTGCGACTGGTGCAATGTTTGTGACGGATGAAGGTGATTGGGATTTCTCGCCTGTTTATGTACCGTTTGGCGCAGCAATCGGCTTTATTGCCGGTGGCGTAATCGGCGCTTCCATGCATACGGAAAAGTGGCAAGAGATTCCATTGCAGCAATTGCAAAGCGATAGCATGAGCTCAAGATAGCAGACCAATTCACACCAACACGGTATTTTAATGATTCTCAAAAAGGTCGGCTGTCATGTGTTACAAGCAAAAGCTATTCAAGCGGATAGCATGGTTAACAGCGAGCAGCTTCATGTGGAGTTGCGCCGGCTACAAGTCAGTATTGATTCACCCGGATGATCTTGCCTCCCAGGGAAATAGGGTGCTTGTTGTCCATTGGAACAACCATACCAGCGAACTGACCCGGATATCTATTCAAAACGGCATTTTGAAAGGTACCGTGGTCCCACAACAGCAACATTTGAAGGGCAGGACGATTCATGCTTATATTGACATGTCGGTATCGGACCATTTCAAAACAGGCCAAATACTGATTCCTGTTAGCGAAATCTATCGTTTCGAAACCTTTGAATTGGATGAAAGCAAAACGCTCATGTATACGATGCTGGCCATTGGAGTTGTGACAACGATTTTCGCGATTTTATTGGCAAACTATGAATTTGGTGTTGCTTTACCAGCCATTGATTTTGAAAGTCCATGGGATTGAAATTCTTAGCCGGCAAATACGAAATTGGTGTGCAAAAAGGTTTGCGCAGATTATAAGCAAATATGAATGGAGATGGATACACTATTTTACATTTCTTTACTTAAACTGCTTGCTTTTGAATAAAGAATTCTTATCATAAAAATTGTGGGGAGTATGGCCTTCAGCCAAGGGTATTTAAATCTGAAACCAGAATTTCCCCAGCCTCTGTGCAACCTGAAACTTGATTCTATTCCGCGATCACAACCCCATTTTTTCCCCATTTCGATTGTGTCATCTCTATAATGTTCTGCATGTTTTAAACCAGCATCATCATGACGAGCTTTTAAGACAGGTTTTGCTTGTGCTTGTTCGCTTGGAGATGATGAAAGGCGGGGCAATGGAACAAAGCGACGGTCAGATTCCAAACAGAAGCCACCCAAAAATTCAACCACCTCCACATTGCTTTAACGGCGCGAAAATCGTCGGCAAACATCCGAGAATGCTTGAGCTGCTTGAACTGGTCGAGCAGGTTGCGGATACCGATGCCACGGTATTGATTGTCGGTGAGACCGGCACGGGCAAAGAGCTTATCGCCAATGCGTTGCATCAAAAAAGCAACCGCTGGGGCAAGCCATTTGTGCCGGTAAACTGTGCCGCATTGCCGGAGCATCTGCTGGAGTCGGAGCTATTTGGGCATGTTCGTGGTGCCTACACTGGCGCTGTCGAAGACAAGCCGGGCTGGTTTGAGTGTGCTGATCAGGGCACGATTTTTCTGGATGAAATCAATGACATGCCGTTGCCTCTGCAACTGCGACTGCTGCGGATTTTGCAATCCAACTGCTATTCGCGCGTCGGCAGCCGGCAAATCAGGCATTGCAATGTGCGTGTGGTTGCGGCGGCCAACCGGGATATCCGTCAGCTTGTTGCAGCAGGCCACTTTCGGGAGGAACTCTACTTCCGCTTGAACCTGATCGAATTGCACATTCCGCCATTGCGGGAGCGTAAAAGTGATATACCCATGCTGGCGAGCTACTTTCTACACCTGTTTGGCAAAAAGCACCAAAAACAGCAACTGCACCTCTCGCGAGCGGCCAAAAAGCTTCTGCTCGCCCACGACTATTCCGGCAATGTCCGCGAGCTGGAAAATATCGTGCACGGGGCTATTTTATTGGCTAAAGAGCATGTAATCCAACCGTGCCATTTGCCGGTGCATGTTCACCGCCATCAAGTCTGCAACAATGGCAAGTGGCTTCCCTTCCAAATGGCCAAAAAGCGCAACATCGAGCAATTCGAGACAGATTATCTCTGCAATTGCCTGCGCGCTTCCCACGGCAATATCACACAGGCGGCGCAAATGGCAGGCCTGCATGTCTCCAATTTCCACCACAAAATGAAACAACACCACATCAACGCCGCCACCTTCAAAGCATAGCGAAGAATACAATTTTTTGTAAAGTACGCTATGGCGTCAATGCTATTGCAGCGTTGTAATGGATTTTTAAAAACTGTTTTGGGTATAATAAAAACAAATTGTTAAATACACAACTGAATGTCTGTATTTATTTGGATATTGGTGGAATGAATGTTGTTGTGTAGCACAATGAATCTCTTTAGCATCTTAACAAGAGGAGACAGAAAATGAAGAATAAATGGATTGAAATGTTGGAGGAAAATGAGTTTCAAGCATTAGGACTTGGAGACTTATATCGTCCACCTGATCCCGCAACTATTCCTAAATGCACAACTCCAAAACCTGCTAATGAAATGCCTGATTCAATTCATTTTAAATCCCATGTAATTATGGATGGGATGCCGTCTATCCGTGCATTTCCATCAAATCAGTTAAGTCGTACTGTTTCTTCAAGTGTTCCCTCATTTCAAGCCACTACGCAACCAACTGGGACGAGTGGTGGTGCAAGTTCACAAGCAACTCAAGTAACAGAGTTCCAATTTTTACCCTGTACAAAACTTGGGAGTAATTTCCCCTGCCATTTAGAACCTCATCCACGTGCCTTCGTTGAGTACATGTTTGGTTTGCAGTTAGGCTATCGTCAATCTTGGACTTTTCTTGGATACACTTTAGGTGATCTTATCAACTCCATTTCCCTACCACCAAGCAGTAAAACCAAAATTGAAACCTTTACGTGGGATCGGCATACACGTCACGAAGAAACTGAACTTTCTGAAGATACAGAAACATCATCTGAGTACAACACTACAAATCGTGATACGCAAGAAATATTAAAAGAGGTAACAAAAACATCTTCTTCAAATGTTAGTGGGGGAATAAATCTTAATCTCAAAGTTGTAAAAATTGGTGCAAGTGGTAGTGCACAAAATACTGTAACAAGTCATAATAAAAGAACATCTAGTCACATATCAGAAGTCACATCAAAAGCAGCCCAAAAGTACAAAAGTACGCGCAAAATGAAAGTCAGTGAAAGTGAAGAATATGGATCTGAAACAAGGATCACAAAAGAGATAGAAAATACAAATCGTGGCTATGCTGTAACATATCAATTCTATGAAATTTTGCGAAATTACAAACTCGACCTTTATTTAGAAAATGTTATTCCGGTCATCTATATCCCTTATAGTATTCCAGAAATCAACCTCAATTTCATCAGATGTTACGAAGGAACCATTAAGAAATATTTGCTTGATAAAAGCTTTCTATCTGCCTTTAACTCAATTAGAAGATATAGGTGCTTCACTGAAACGAAAACGGCGGAAGTAGATGATGCTTTTAAAGCGATTGCTTCAGCTATCTTAGAACAGTATGACACATGGGCAAATTCGGGTTTTCCATTAGGAGAAGCACAAGAATTGGATTGGCTACCTTATATGCCAAATAGTGTACTTACAAAAATAAGAGACGAATGGTTAACCACGGCTATTAATACATTGAGGAATGAGGCCGCTAGCAATCCCCATCAAGCTTTAACAATTTTTATCCAATCATGGGTGGATTATCGTCAATCCCTAAATGCTAGCCAGCGATATGTGACACGGTTTATAGATTTTTTGGAAGATTTGAACACTTATAAGCGTCTCACAGAATGGTATGAAGAGATTTCCAAACAAGAAAAACCTACTATAGAGGAAACGGAAAGAGACCGTCATATTGACGATTTGATCTGCCATCTGAATGAAAACAAACTTTATTATTTGCATAAAATTTGGGCAAAAGAAGATGCTGGCGAAAGATATATTAGATTTGAAATGTATAATCCAATTTATGGGATATCCCTAAATGATTTAGTTGATCCTGAACCGCTTGGATTTTTTGGAAATATGGGTGCCTTTACATTGAGGTTAGATGTTCCTTCTGAGGATGACTTAAGGAGGTATATTGCATTCCAGTGGAGTAATTGGGTTAAATCGGGTGGCGAACTTGCAAAGAGATTTTCACCGGAGTTTATTTTTGAGGATTATCTAGGTCTGATAGAAGCTACTGAAAATGAAAGTAAGACTGCTGGTGGCAACAAGATAAAAGAAGATGAACTTGTTTTTAGATTTCCATTGAACATAGGTCAAATTCTTGCAAATGCTGCACTATATGAAAAAAAGTCACAAAAGAACTGGGTAGCTGAAGAGCCTACAGAAAGAGAAAAATATACAGTCGAGTGGATAGGAAGAGATAATTTTATTTCCGGGTTTGATCATGAATTATTTTTCGTTTCTCTCTATAGGGCATTGGCTGAGGGCATGAAAGAACTCGGAAAAGATGTAAATTCGTCCCAAATTATAACCACACCAACGACAGGAATTTTCTGTGAGAGTATGTTAGGTGAATGTTCTGCGTGTGAGCCATTCATTAGAAAACATCGTGATTATGACCTTCTGAGCAAAAAGCAAGACGTTAAGAAACAGAAGCTCGAAAATAAGCATTTGAAGGCAAGATTGGATGATAAAAATTACTATGAGCCAGATAAGCAGCCGAGTCCAGTGATAACTGCTAATATCAAATTGCATAAAGATGGTGATCAAGAAGACGATGAATAAAAAATTTACATCGATTTAATAAAATCTGGACACCGAAATCTCTTAATAGCATGTTATTCTGTAGGAGGAATTTCATGGCAAATAAGAAGTTTGATGAAAAGGAAATGGGAATTTCACCCGATGATAAACCTATCAATGACAAGAAATTCTTGGATCCTTCTCAAAAGAAATCACCTATTCCAACTCCACCAAAGTTAGGAATTGGTTATCAAGGCCTCACAGAATGGAAAAAAGATGTTGAAGATGGGTATGGAAAAAGATATCGTGGGGGAATCTGGTACTGGAAGCCAAATGATACTGACCCTGACTATGTTTTTTATATTTATGATGAGTGGACTCGTGCGTGTTTATCTGAACCTTATAGAGGAGAAATCAAAATTTACTTCATTCCAATGCGTGAATTTCCTGTAGAGAGTTTTTTTCATTATCTTGTCCAAAAGAAAGGAGAAGGATATCCGATTGATTCAGGTAAATTTAAGGAATTGCAGGCAGAAGCAGAAAAACTTAAAAATAATTATGATGAGCTTCGCAGGGTTTATAAATCCTATATTAGGAAAGCTGAAAGGATTGAAAAAGAGCAAGGCCAGCAAATTCAACGTGAATTTCATCCAGAATATATGGATGCAGTGTTTGAAGCTGATTATCGTGAGTTTGTACGAATAGGTATGATACTTGTAACATTAAGTGCGCAAGGACCATAGCCACATAATTTGATTTAATGACTACCGATGGTAAAAGTTTTATGCCAGATTTAATAATATCTATAATAGCCACCTTTATTGGTGGGATAATGGCGTTATTGTCTGGCCTTGTTTTATATCTAATTCAACAAGACTTTATAAGAAAAAACTATTTACAGGCAATCAAAACAGAAATTGGTATTAAAGTGAAGCATTGTAAAACGAGTACTAAATACCTACAGTCCATTAAAAAGAATTTGAATTCTCACAAACCAGCAAGGTGGCAAGATTTTGGAAGAGCTCCAGTATTTCATGCCTATCTTCCTCGAATAGGTGAAATAAAGCCAGCGCTAGCAAATGATATTATACGGTTTTATGACCTAGTAGGGAAATATCAGGTTGTTGGCAAAAATGTAAACGACTCATTGTTGGAATTGCATAAAATGCAATATGAAAACGATGCGAGAAAAGAAATCCTCGAAAGTACTATAAAGGAAGAAATTGGTTTTTTAAACAGTTTGTCCGATTCAATAATAGACCTTGCAGAGAAGATTTGATACAATAAACAATCCCATGCAAATCCCAACAGACAAAACCTCGTACCGCCTGGAGCAGCAAATCTGTTCCGCGCTGAAGGTCGAATATCTGGGTTCGGGGCGGCAGATCCTGCGCGATGAGCGGCGCTTTAAAATCGACGAATTTCGGGTGGAGTGCGCTTGGCAAGTGACTATCAGGCCCAGCTTTGATCCCATCGCGCACCTTGCCGTGCTCTACCAACAGGAACGTCGGCGTGCTGCCTTCGCAATTGATCAGGATGAAAACGCATCAGCAGACGGAGGCCAGGTTTGTATCGCAGAATTCGCTGCCGATTGGCAGGAGCCGGTTTTGCAAGCTCTTCGCGGAACAGAATTCCTTGAGATCGATGACATGCGTTCGCTCGATGGCATTGGCTACGATCTGGCGGTCGATACGTCAGCGCTGAACGCCACGATCCACTTTAGCAATCCGCATCTAAAATCGCTCATCGAGCTCGAGCAAGCTTTTCTCAAAGTAGCCGGAGAAATTGTTGCTGGCGCGGCCAGCAAAGAAATCGAAGCGTATTTCCATGTTTGGCAGCGCTACTGCACAAGCCACAAGAAGCGTTTGTAGTCACCAATATTGCAAATTATTCAAAACACAAAAAAGCCCATGCTGTGCAACAACATGGGCTTTTGAGCATAAACGAGAATCACTCTCGATCAGAAAAGGCTTTCTGATTATTCTTTTGGCCGCGGATGGGCGATTTTCGCTGCGTATTCTTTGAAATCGAAGCCTTTGAAAGTTGGGCTTTCTTCGTTGTGGCACTTTTTGCAATTCTCCTCGGTCGGTATGATCAGACCAACGGAAGCGCGTTTGATTTTGCCAGCAACGATATCTTCTTTGACCTTCTTGTCGCTGTAAGCCGAGCCTGCGCCATGGCAGGATTCGCAGCCGACACCTTCATCGACAGAATATTTCGCACCGAGCATTTTGGCATCAACGCCATGAGCGGTAACGTGGCATTTCAAGCATGCATCGGCTTTTTGGGGATCTTCAATGCCCTTGTCTGCGGCAATCTTTTTGGCCTCTTCGCTTGCCAGTACTTCGTAGGCTGAAGCATGTTTGGAACCTTGCCAAACTTTATAGGCTGCGCCGCTTTTTTTGGTGAAATGGCATTTTTTACAGCTGGCGCTTCCTTCATAGGTAAAGGACGATTTGTCCTGTGCCATCAATGTCCCAGCGAAAAGCAGAGCGAGCGTGGTCACAACAAATAAAATGTTTCGGCGCATTTTCATGCCCTCCTTAAATGATGTTGGTTTATTGTTCTTCCGATGATAAGAGGCAAATTTATTGTCAAGTACATTGACAATATTCATACCAAAAGCATTTCAATGCCAACACTTTCACCAAAATGCTTCTATCAATTTAAATAATATAGATTTCTATGCAAAAGAAAAATGTGCAATTTTAAAATTTTCTCTACGGCATCTTTCCTAAAAATGAGAATGCAGTAGTGTTTTTTTTAGATTCAGGAAATTCTGGAATGACTTTGAAGAAAAACAGTATAAGTTTTTATTGAAGTTAACCGATGGAAGCACGGCTGAAAAAACTGGCTTTAAAATTGCGAAAGGGCCTTTATCACAAAATACGGAGGTTGTTTCAATGCATCGGAAAATGAAAGTTTATCTGGTTTTTACAGTGATCATCGCCTCGATGGGATTTCTTTTGATCAGTGGTTTCGACCAGGACACCATGACCTACTATACGACCGTAAAAGAGCTGAAGGCAAAAGGAAACGACGCATATAACAATGGCTACCGCGTCAGTGGGACCGTGGAAATGGGCTCGCTGAAAAAGTCTGCCGACCAGCTCGTTGCACGCTTTGTGATTAACGAAGAAGGGGAGACGCTGCAAGTTGAATATCGCGGCATTGTACCGGATACCTTTAAAGAAGGCGGCGATGTTCTGCTTGAAGGCCGCTTTCGCAGCGACCAGGTTTTCTACGCGACCAATATTATGACCAAATGTGCAAGCAAATATGATCCGTCGCAAAAAACTTCCGATTCGGCTCAGCAATACTAAGTTGAGTCTGACATGCCATGCTTCACGCGCCTGGCAGGCATGTTTTTAGCGGAATGAGGCGGCTGGGATCTTCCAAATATTGATTCATCTCTATGAAAAAAAGTGAAGTCAAAATTCTCATTGTCGATTCTCCCGAAGCTTTGAAAAACGGCTATGCGCGCAACCTGCAATCCTGCGGCTACGCGTTCGATACAGCAATATCGACTGATGAGGCTTTGCGCAAAATCCAGGGCACAGACTACAGCCTGGTCTTGACAGAACTCCGCAACAAAAATATAGACGGCTTGCATTTTCTGCAGCGGTCAAAAAGCATCGCTCCATACATGCAAACGGCCGTACTGGCCTCGCAGCCAGATATCGAAAGTGCTGTGAAGGCGATCAAGCTCGGCGCCATTGAGTTTCTCGAAAAGCCGGTAGCCGACATCAAATTGCGCTGGTTGGTCAATTGCGGACTTTGCATCAGCCGGCGGGCGCTGGCAGCTCCCTACATTGCCAAAAATCAGCCACCACAAATGCAGTTTGATGGCCTGGTAGGGCAGAGCGACGCCATGCAGCGCGTGTACGACATGATTCAGAATGTCGCCGAGTCTGAAGCCAACGTCCTGATTACCGGCGAAAGCGGTACCGGCAAGGAGTTGGTCGCACGCAGCGTACACGCTCGCAGCCAAAGAAGTGAGAAGTCGTTTGTGCCGATCAACTGCAGTGCTTTGCCGGAAAACCTGTTTGAAGCAGAGCTTTTCGGGTACGAGAAAGGCGCATTTACCGGCGCCAATCAACGCAAGCTCGGGCTTCTCGAGTTTGCGCACAATGGCAGCTTTTTTCTCGATGAAGTCGTTGAAATGCCGGTGAATCTGCAAGCAAAATTGCTGCGGGTTTTGCAGGACAAAAAACTGCGCCATTTGGGTGGCAATGAGTTGATCCCGGTTGATGTGCGCTTGATTTCAGCTTCCAATCGCGATTTGCAGGCTGCGATGGATGAGGGGATTTTGCGGCAGGACTTTTATTTTCGACTGAATGTCGTGAATATCCACCTGCCGCCTTTGCGTGAGCGGCCCGAAGATATTCCTCTGTTGGTCGACCATTTTCTTTACCGGTTCCTTAAATCTTCTGCAAAAACCATCACAGGATTTGATGATGAGGTGGTTTCGTTGTTTGAATGCTATGCTTGGCCGGGCAATGTGCGCGAGCTTGAGAATATCATTGAGCGGGCCATCACGCTGGCGCGGGGTAGCAAGATTACACTGAATGACTTGCCGCCACATTTGATGTCGGGCAATACGCAACAAGGCCAAAGCACCTTCGGCAAGCTCAGTCTGGTTGAAGCCAAACAGAAAGCCATCGATGAGGTGGAGCGCAAGTACTTGTTGGCTTTGCTCAGCCAGCACAATGGCAATGTGACAAAAATTGCAGAAGAAGCCGGCATGACACGGCGCAATCTGCATCGCCTTTTAAATCGGCATCGCCTGGATGCCAACGCCTGGAGAATGAGCGAAGGGAAAAAGCATGATCGATTGGGATAATTGAAATTGATGTTGGATTTGGCTCCCAATCGCATAGTGCTTTTATTGTTTATAAGTCGAAAAGTGAGACATACCTTTCCCGCCTTTTTTCATTCGTATCTCTCCGCAGTGAAAACCATTAATATTAATCAGTTAAGATGAAAAATAAATGAAATTGTGGGACAGGGATGTCCCTTTAGGGCTTTTGATAGGATGCCTTGCTTGTTGTCATTAATTCCCCAGAATAATAATTTTTGTTTTTTTGGAACTTAGCTTCGCTATGAAATGCATAAAAATTAAAAAATCTAATGATTCTGGAACGTGGTTTGCCATACAAGAATCCATTATGGAGGTAATGCCATGTCCACGAATGCCGGATTGGCCTACAGCAATGATCAAAAATTTCGTTTGCATTTCGATGAAATCTGTTCATGCCTGCATATGGAATGGCAAAAAGAGACAAGCATTGCTGACTATCTTTTGGCCCTCGAACACGATGAATTTCAAGTGCTGCTATTCGACTGCCACGAGGTGGATAACGAAACGATTAAGTGGGCGACATTTGTTCGCAAGCTTCGGCCGCGTCTCCCGCTCATCGTTGCATCAGAAGTTTGTGACAAAGAAGCGGGCGCCAGGCTGTTGGAACAAGGTATTTTCTACCTTGGGCAACACCCGCTCGATAACGAAGTGATGACGAAAGTGCTCACATCGGCCATAAAACAACAGACATTAAATAAACAATAGAATGAAAAGAAAGGAGGTGCTGAGAAAAAACGGCATAGCTTAACAAACAAGCTAACGTGTTGTTTATTTGTTGTTAGAAGTTAAATCGTATGCTCAGAAGGAGGTTTCTAATGAAGCATCGGAAAACGAAATGCGCTGGGGTGACAATGATGTCGCTGCTGTTTTTGGCGGCGATGACCTTTGCGCAAACTCCTACAGCGAGCGTGAAAGTTCAAGGGTACAGCCCGCAAGAAATTCACGACCTCGGATGGCCAGGCCCTAAATCTTCCGGCTTGTCCAATGTAGGTATCGGACAAGTGGTCTATCTGGTTGGCAGCGACGAAGGTGGCGCAGAAGTCACGACCTATGCATGGTCAATTGCCTCTGCACCCACAGGCTCGAATGCTGCTCTCGATAGCTCAGATACCTGGCAAGTTACTTTCCGTCCTGATCTTATCGGTGCGTACACGATCGAATTGGTTGTCACCACCGCCGGTGGCACCAGCGAAGCGGCATCGATTCGTATTAGTGCAGGCAAGTTTGTTGGCGTCGGTGGCATGGATGGTTTGCCGACAGATGTCGCGCAAGGTCAATGTAGCCTGTGCCATAACACAAACTTCCAGCAATGGACCAAAACTGGCCACTCCACAAAGTTCACCCGTGAAATCAGTGGTTTGGGCAGCGCTCATTATCAGGAAAGATGTAACGAATGCCATACAACTGGCTATGATACCACCAGTACGGCTCTTGGCAATGATGGTTTTTTTGCGGTCCAACAAGAGTTGGGTTGGGTCTTCCCGGCAACGCTGGAACCTGCCAACTGGACCGATATCAAAACCAATTATACCAAACTGGCGCATCGTGCCAATATTCAGTGCGAAGCCTGCCACGGTCCTGGCAGCCAGCATAAGGGCAACAAGGCAAATATCGCGATGACGATTGATGAAGCAGCTTGCGCCCAATGCCACGATGAAGAACCCTACCACAATACTGTTATCCAATGGAAAAATTCCCGCCATGGCAATCCGCAGACAGACCGTTCAACCAGCGGCTCCTGTGCACGCTGCCACTCCGGTTGGGGATTTGTGACCCGTATCGATGTGATTACCAACGATACGCGTCCAACTCTCGGCGTCAATCAGGTAACCTGCGCGGTTTGCCATGATCCTCATGATGCCGAATTGCCGAGCCAGGTTCGTAGCCTTAGCGATGTGACTCTTGGCGATGAAAAAACGGTCGTTGATTATGGTGGTATGGGTAAACTTTGTATGCAATGCCATACTGGGCGTCGTAATGCTGAAGAGTATGCCAGCGAAGAAGGCAACATCTCAACGCATTTTGGCCCACACTATAGTGCACAAGCGGATATGATCGATGGCTCCAACGCAATCGACTACGGTATTCCGATCGGTACTTCCGGTCACAAGTTTGCTGTTGAAAACGCTTGTGTAACCTGCCATATGCAGCCAACTCCTGCCGAAGGTCCTGCCAAGGATAAAGTTGGCGAACACACCTATGCAGTGCGCTGGGATAACGATACGCCGGACGATCCGTCCGACGATTTTGAACATGTCGCAGCCTGCCAGAATTGCCATGGCCCGATTCAGTCTTTCGACGATATTATGGCCAAAGCGGATTTTGATAAAGACGGTACGATTGAAGGTACACGTCATGAAATCGAAGGCATGTTGCACAATCTCGGCATGCTGTTGCCGCCTGTTGGCGATCCCGAAGTCATGTCAACCAGCGCGTCTTTGGAAGAGTACAAATGGTCCGCACCCGGCTTGACCCCGGAACAGGTAGCCTATCGCCAGGCTTTGACAAAAGCTGCTTTCAACTATAAGTTCGTCGAAGAAGATCGCAGCCACGGTGTTCACAACGCCGGTTATGCTTTTGCATTGCTGAGCCGTTCGATTGAATCGGTTACCACCGGCGATGTTGGTGCAGCAAATATCATTTCGATTACTGATGTGCCGAACGATCAAGGTAAACAAGTTCGTGTCGCCTGGTACAAATTCCCTGGTGATGGCTTGTCTGCCAATCCGCTGACCAACTATACGGTCTGGCGTCGAGTTGATGATGCCACCAACGGCTCTGTCGGCAAATCCAATATCGTTCAGTCCCGCGAAGAACTCGGTTCGCTGGTGGATGAAGGCGATCTCGGCAAACGCTTTACGGTTGCCAATGATGGCCAGTGGGATTTCGTCGGCTGGCTTCCGGCTGCCGGACGTGAAGTGTACAGCGCAGTTGTACCGACCTTGTTCGATAGCACCGCCGCTGGTATGCACATGTCGTATTTCTTTGTGGCTGGCCACGCTGTTAGCCAGAATTACGAAACAGCCGCGGACAGTGGCTATTCGGTCGACAACCTCGCTCCTTCAACCCCAAGCAGTATTGCGATGGGCGTTGCTGCGAAGTCTGTGAACTTCCAGTGGGACGATCCAATCGATCCGGATTTCCGCTACTTTGCAGTCTATCGCTCCGAATCCAGCGGTTTCGATCCGAATGCAGTTGAACCGCTCGCTACGCTGATCAATACCGAATTCAATGATGAAAATGTTGAAGTAGGCAAAGACTATTTCTACCGCTTCTCTGCCTTTGACTTTGCTGGCAATGAAAGCGCATTTTCTGAAGAGTTGACGGCGACGATCACCAGTATCGGCAGCGAAGAAGCTGTTCCGACCGAATATGCGTTGCTGCAAAACTATCCAAACCCATTCAACCCGTCCACAACCATCGAGTATCAATTGCCTGAAGCCGGCAAGGTTCGCCTGACGGTCTTCAACGTGCTTGGTGCCCCTGTGCGCACGCTGGTTGATCGCGATCAAGCTGCAGGTAGCTTCAAGATTACCTGGGATGCTCGCGACAATGCCGGTAGCCTGGTGCCTTCGGGTGTTTACTTCTACCGCGTTGAAAGTGGTACTTTTGCAGAAATGAAAAAGATGATTCTGATGAAGTAATCATAATTCCTGCCGCGCTTGCCATGAAAATGGGGGATCGCTACGAATGAGAAGTATATGAAGCGAGCGCTTAAAAATGGGCAGCCGCCATCTTCCTGGAAAATGGTGGCTGCCCTGTTTCACCTACTTTGATCGAGTAGCTGTACGATTATCTAAAACCGTACAGCTACTTGCTTTTTCCGGATTGCATACCCAATTTGCCAAATCGTTAAGATCAATTTGTCCGTGCGAATGCAATTCAAATTTTGCTAAAGTGTTTTCGTTGTAGGTTGAAGAGCTCTTTCAAAGGGAGGAATGCAAAATGGCCAAGAAGGAGACGCCGACCGGCGCTCAAGAATCAAAAAAGGCAGGAGATCAGATTACACTGTCGCGCCGAAAATTGATTAATATCTTGCTCGGCAGCGGCATCGCTACAACCTTTGGTGCTGTCCTGTTTCCCATTATCAATTTTCTCATCCCCCCACGTATCCGCGAAGCCGTCCAATCGAGTGTCGTTGCCGGCAAAGTTGGCGAACTGCAACCCAATAGCGGCAAAATCTTCAAGTTTGGCAGAAAACCCGGCATTCTGGTCATGAATCAGCAAGGCGAATATCGTGCTTTTTCAGCGGTCTGCACACACCTGGAGTGTACCGTGCAATACCGGTCCGACTTTAAGCATATCTGGTGCGCCTGTCACAATGGCCATTTCGATCTCGCAGGAAAAAACATATCCGGACCGCCCCCGCGTCCACTGGAAGCTTTTAAGGTCGACATCAAAGGCGAAGACATCATCGTTTCTAAAAATCTTTAACAGAAACGGGGAAACTCCATGCCAGAAAATCAAAAACAAAGCATTCACACGAAACAGGATGCCAGTGCGCAAGCCGGTGCCAGCCAAAAGGGCGTGATGGGTTGGGTGGAAGATCGCTTCAATCTTGGCGGCATGAAATCTTTTATTACGCATAAACAGGTGCCACTGCATCGCCACAGCTTGTGGTACTACCTTGGGGGCATGACGCTTTTCTTTTTCGTAGTGCAAGTCACAACCGGCATTCTTTTGTTGTTTTATTACCGCCCATCTGCCGAGTCTGCTTTTGAAAGCGTTCAGTTTATTATGACGGAAGTGCGTTTTGGCTGGCTGATCCGTTCGATTCATAGTTGGTCTGCCAATTTAATGGTTGCGGGAGCTTTTCTGCATTTGTTTAGCGTCTTTTTTATGAAAGCCTATAGAAAACCGCGCGAAATGACTTGGGTCTCGGGTGTAATCATGCTCTTTCTCGCGATGGGATTCGGTTTTTCAGGGTATCTATTGCCGTGGAATGAACTGGCATTTTTCGCAACAAAAGTCGGTACCGAGATTGTCGCAGTGGTGCCACTTGTCGGCAAGGCGCTGATGGAATTTTTGCGAGGAGGTGAAGATGTAACCGGCGCAACCTTAACACGCTTTTTTGCTATCCATGTTGCGATTTTGCCTGCCATTTTTGTGAGCTTGCTTGGCTTTCACTTGATGGTTGTGCAGGTACAGGGGATGAGTGTACCGCCAGGTGTGGAGAAAAAAGAAAAGTCGTTAAGATATATGCCATTTTTCCCCAATTTCCTGCTGCGCGATCTGTTGGGATGGATTATCGCGCTTGGCTGTCTGGTAGCGATTGCTGCGTTGTTTCCATGGGAGCTTGGCGTAAAGGCAGATCCATTTGCATCTGCTCCGGCTGGTATCAAGCCTGAATGGTATTTTGTTTTTATGTTCCAAACTCTCAAGTACATCCCCGCTCGACTCTGGATTGTAGATGGCGAAATCGTCGGCGTGCTGGGCTTTGGTTTGATTGCGGCTGCGGTGATTTTTGTGCCATTTATTCATAAAAAAACAGACCATCCGAAGACCAATCGCATTTTTAATCTTATCGGTGTGATAGCCATTATTTATATCATCGTTATCAGTGCAATTTCATACATGAGTGTGGAATAGTGAAGGATTTAATGAGTCGCAAGGTAAATCGCGCTCGTCACTTGATGCGAGGCTGTGATTTGCTGGTTTGCGCGAGGAGAGAACCGAGAAACAACCATTAAGCAAGGGAGGGGATTATGGCATCCCCGACTGGTAAATCAGCGGTCGACTTGCAGGAAATGCAGGATCTGCTGCACGCATTGGAAATGAGAATTGGAAAAATCGAGGAACACCTCGAAATCGAAGAAGGTCTTGATTCCGAATCAGGCTCGATTAGGCAGTACCGCAAAGAAGCTGATGCTGCAGATGCCGAAGAAGAAGATGGCATCGAATTCAAGATCGGTCAATTTGGGCTCGCCTGGCTGGGTAGCATTGTCATTCTCATCGGCATCGCCTTCTCGATGACCTATACCTACAGTAAAGGTTATTCCGTGTTGCCGAGTCTGCTTGGCTATTTAGCAGCAGCCGGATTTTGGCTGGTTGCGCACCGCTGGCGCGAATCTTTGCCACATTTGTCAAAAATGCTGAAACTTGTCAGCTTTCTATTGCTCTACTATACCAGCCTCCGACTGCATTATTTTGCAGAAGTACCGCTGATTGGCAGCAAGTTGATTTCGACGCTGCTGATCGTTGCTGTAATCATTGTCCAGATCTATTTCGCAATGCGGGAGCAATCGGAATTGCTGACAGGATTTGCGTTGCTAACCGGATTCACCACCGCACTTTTCATCGATAGCACGCACATAACGCTGCCTTTCATCGTAACCTGTTCAGGTATTTCTGTGATTCTGTTCATGCAGCGCAGTTGGGCACGACAGATGATTGCGACATTGGTGCTGGCATACGCAGGATTGCTGTTGTGGCTGCTCAACAATCCGCTGATGGGACATCCTTTGCAGGCTGTATCTTCCCATCAATATAATTTTGTCTATTTGTTTGCTATTGCAGCGCTCTACTCCTTGCCGACCATTCGAACCTATAAGACAGCACACCTGAGCTCAACAGTGGTTGCTCTGACCTTGTTGAATGGTGGCGGCTTTTCGGTGCTCGGTTTGATTGAAGTCGTGGCTTTTTTCCAGAACAACTTTGTCTGGGTTTCGTTGGCGGTCGCATTGTTCTTTCTCGGCTTTTCAATGCTGCAATGGCAGCGGACGCACAGACAATTTGAACCTGCTTTTTATGCTTGTTTTGGTTTCATGGCCTTGACGATCGCTGTGTTTGGCTATACCAAAATCCCCTTTGCCTATTTCTGGCTTTCGCTGCAGAGCTTGCTAGTGGTTTCAATGGCACTTTGGTATCGATCAAAAATCATCGTTGTGGTCAATACCTTTATCTATGCGAGTATTCTGCTGGCGTATCTGGTGACGTCACCGTCAGTGGATATGGTGAACCTGAGCCTTGCGCTGACAGCGCTTGCCAGTGCGCGCGTCATGAATTGGAAAAAGGAACGCTTGACACTGCGTACCGAGATGCTCCGCAATATCTATCTCGTTTCGGCGTTCTTTGTGGTCCTGTATGGCTTGCACCGTGCTGTGCCGCAGGAATATGTCACGGTTTCCTGGACCTTGGCTGCAATCGTTTATTTTGCCTTGAGTTTGTTGCTTTCGAGCATCAAATATCGCTACATGGCGATTTTAACCATTATTGCTGCTGTCATTTATCTCTTCGTGGTCGATTTGGCGCGCCTTGAGGCGGGTTATCGCGTGATCGCTTTTATTTCGCTGGGATTGATTCTGTTAGCTGTTTCGCTGTTTTATACCAAATTTCGTCATCGTCTTAAAAGGCGCCAACTAAAATAGAGCAAAATTTTAAAGGCTAAAGAATGGGCAATCTTATGAAAAAGAACATTATCGCTATGCTTTGTTCGGTCAGCGTTATGTACATTTCGGCTCAAACGAACGCACTCGCCCAGGATGCCACATCAGAGTCGCCAAATAGTTGTATATGGTGTCATCAGGAGATCGGCGATGAGCTTGCTGAACCCATCGTCGCAATGGAACACGATGCACATGCCAGCAAAGGGCTTTCCTGCGTCGATTGTCATGGCGGTGATCCCACCGCTGGATTCGATGAAGATGAAACAGCGGCAATGAATCCGGCAAAAGGCTACATTGGCGTGCCGTCGCGCAAAGAGATTCCGCAATTTTGTGCACGCTGCCATAGCGATCCGAACTACATGCGCAAATACAATCCGCGCGTTTCGACCGATCAATATGATCGCTACAAAACAAGCATTCATGGCCAAAAGCTTGCTCAAGGCGATTCCAAAGTCGCCACATGCGTCGATTGTCATGGAGCACATGGCGTCTTCGAAGTGAACGATCCGCGCGCAAAGGTTTTTGCTATCAATATTCCACAGACCTGTGGTAACTGCCACTCGGACAGCGATTATATGGATGGCTATGGTATTTCAACTCGTCAGGTGGATGATTTCAAAAAGGGTGTACATGGTATCGCCCTGCTCGAAAAAGGTGATCAGGCTGCTCCCGCCTGCAACGATTGCCATGGCAACCATGGCGCGGTACCACCTGGTGTGCCGTCGATTGGATTCGTGTGTGGCCAGTGCCATTTGAATAACAGTGAGCTCTTCCGCAGCAGCCCGCATATGCAAGCCTTCGCAGAAGAAGAGCTTCCGGAATGCGAAACCTGTCACAGCAATCATGACATCGAACCGCCAACCGACTCGATGATCGGTATTGGTGATGAAAGTATGTGCATCGATTGTCACTCGGAAGGCAGCACCGGTTTTGAAGTCGCAGAAATATTGCATGCAAAAATCGACACGCTCAAACAAAACATCGTAGAAGCTGATAGCCTGGTTGCTGTCGCAAGCCGGGCCGGTATGGAAGTCAGCGAAGCTGTATTTAGCCTTAGCGATGCCAATCAGTCACTGATTAAATCCCGCACCATGGCGCATGCGCTCTCAGTCGAAAGGCTGGATGAAGTGACAAAGGAGGGTAACACGCAAGCAAATTCGGCGCTTTCAATTGGAATTGCAGCGCTGGATGAATTGCAATTCCGTCGCAAAGGCCTGGCATTATCGCTTGTTTTTATCTTTGTCTTAGCTGTAGGAGTTTACATGAAAATCCGCGAGGTCGATAAGAGAATGGATGTATAAAAAATTATAAAAACAGTTCAATTCTGGTCATTTTCATATTGGATTTTACCGAATAATTCCACACTTTTCACAACATCAAATCATTTCGGATTAACAGATGAAGAAGGCAAAAGATATGCGGCATCCGACTATTCGAGCGTCAATCTTTTTGTTGATGATGGCGGCTTCTACAGCAGGAGCGCAAACGTTTTCCGGCAGATTGACCAGTTCGTTTTACACCTTCGAGCGTAGTGACACAATAGGTGTTTCTTCCACGCACGCACGAGGGTACCAGGCATTCCAGTTTGATCTGAAAAATCGCAATTTCATGCTCCGCACTTTCGGACAATTAGAAAACGATCTCAGCACACAGCTTGCTGGGGACGGCAAAGTGCGAATGTACAACCTGTATCTGCAATGGCGGGACACTCAGCGCCGTGCAGAAGTCAGTGTCGGTCGGCAGTCGATTTACAGCGGTGTTGCTGTTGGTACGATCGATGGTGCTCAATTGAAATACAAAGTGAAGTCCTGGCTGCGCCTAAAGGCGTTTGGCGGAGGATTGTTGCCAGCAAATCAGCGTTTGAAATTAGTCGACGATGTCAGCGATAATTTCATGGCTGGTGGTCAAGCATTGATTTTTCCGACCAATGACTTGAAAATTGGTGTCAGCTATTTCAATAAAAAGCAAACACGCGCCAGTTATCGAGCCATACGCGCTGATTCCGTTGGCAATGTTTTCGAGCAGCTTATCGAGCCGGACAATCAAGCCTATCAATTTGCTTCGCTGGATGCCCGCTGGGCACCGAAGGGCGAAACCAGTCTTTATACCCGCTCAGATTTTGATGTTTACAGCAAAAAATTCACCCGCGCGGAGTTCTCTGCACGTACTGCCGTGACCACCAAGCTATCCGTCAACGCAGCTTACACGTTCCGCTCACCTCGACTTCCCAGAAATTCTATTTTCAGCTTGTTTAATGTTGAAAACAACCATGAACTGGAAGGTGGACTGTATTACCGTGCTCAGAAAAATATCGGTGTCTATGGGAATTTTGCTGGCATCTTCTATGATCAGGAAAACTCACTGCGTGGTTCTGTCGGTGTCGATTTGGGTTATGGCGGCATCAGTTATGTTGTTCGCGGCGGCTATGCCGGCAGCCTGAATGGTGTGAATGGCTCGTTTTACTACCCGATGTACAGTGGTAAACTGATGCCAAATGTGATGCTCTCCTGGGCTTCGTATAAGCTGGATACGGATGCATCTGAAACCGAATCTTTACTCTCTGGCGCGTTTGGTCTGATGGTTCGTCCGCACAAGTTGGTTACAATCGATGGACAAGTGCAAGTGCTGAACAATCGCTACTACTCCAACGATGTGCGTTTTTTAATGCGATTGCAATATGTTTTCTTCTCGAGAATTTAGCCTGTCGAAACAGGTTCGCAACTGTTGAAAATTAAAAGTTTAAATTCGAATGTAACCTTTGGTTCGGGAATTATGACAAAAAGAACAATAGCTTTTGCCATCGCCGGCTTGATCACGATGTCGGCAATCATTGCCATCGGCAATTCTGAAGAGCCGACATCGTGGGATGATCCTGTTGAGCAATGGAATTTGATCAAGTTTTCGCATAAATTACATGTCGCTGAAATGGAAATTGAGTGTGGTGACTGCCATACCAGTACTGCCGAAAGTGTCGTCTCCAGCGACTTTTTGTTGCCACAGAAGGAACAGTGTGCGGAGTGCCACGATGTTGAAGATGAGATGAACTGTACGATGTGCCACGCAGATGCAAATCGAATGGAAAAATTTGCGCGGACGGAACGAGAAGTCATTTTTAATCACAAAGCACATATCGAGCAGGAAGTAGATTGCGCGCAGTGCCATGCCGGTGTTGAAAACGCGGTCGCTGCGTCAACAGAGTACCTGCCGGCAATGGCAACCTGTAATACATGCCATGACGGCATAGAAAATGACAACACCTGTTCAACTTGCCACTCAATGGTCGAAACCTTGATGCCAGCATCTCATGAGCAAATAGATTGGGTAAAGGAGCACAAACGTGTCGTCAGGGTAGGAGGGATGTCCAACGATTGCTCTGTATGCCATGAAGATAATTTTTGCCAAACTTGCCACACAGATGCAAGCGTGCAGTTCACAAGTGGCGCTATGGTGCGGCCTGTGCCTGAAAACCGACCCAGTCCATCCGGCGCGAATACGCTTGTCAAACAGTCGGTGCATGGTTTTAACTATATTTTTATGCATGCAGCAGATTTTCGCAGCAAGCGTTCGGATTGCTATTCCTGCCATAGTCAGGAGTCATTTTGCAATGAGTGTCATCAAAACAACCAGGATGCTGGATTTGCATCGCCGGTCCCACTGTCTCACAGCGCTCTCGACTTTGTTCGAATCGGTGTTGGCAGTGGCGGCGGTCAGCATGCCAAACTTGCGCGGACAGATATTGAATCCTGCGCGGCATGTCACGATATTGAAGGCAGAGATCCTTCCTGTATTACCTGTCATGTGGATCGTACACCTGGAAAGGGCAACGATCCGCAAACGCATAGTCCGAGTTTTATGAGCGGCGAGCGAGGCGACTGGCACGACAATTCCGCATCACTTTGCTTTAATTGCCATACCAACAGCCAGAGGTCGGGAATCGGTTTCTGTGGATATTGCCATCAGGGAGTGAATTGAGATGAAAAGCTATTCAACGATAATGATATTTTTAATAGTCGGAAGCCTGGCGTTGTCTTCGTGCAGTGATCCGAAAGATCCGCCATTGGGCGTATCTTCTTCAGTAAGCGTCCACCCGGCAGCCTGGATTCAAAAAAGCTCGAGTGAATTTCATGGCGCAGCCCTGGAGTCAAGCAATTACGATGCAGCATCGTGCCAGCAGTGCCATGGCAACAATTATGATGGTGGGCTGGTTGATGTTTCATGCTACACCTGCCATTCCAATTTTCCACATCCTGCTGGCTGGACCGGGCTTGGCGATGCTTCACACAGCAAATATATTCAAGCAAATAATTACGACTTCCGTTCATGCAAATCCTGTCATGGCGAAGACTATAGCGCTGTCAAAGTTGATAATTCATGCCGTACATGCCATACAAATGAGGCTGGCCCTGAAGCATGCAACACATGTCATGGCGTCTTTGCCGCAGCAGATGAGCTTGGCAATGCAGTACCGCCAGCGGGTTTGAACAATGAAACGGATCCGTCAGATCCGGCAATTGGTGCGCATCAGCCACACATCGCGTTTTTCGGCTCGGCAGAAGCGGCGTGTCAGGAGTGCCATATCGTGCCGGCAACCATGACAGATATTGGCCACATCGATGGTGATGGGCAGGCTGAAGCCGTTTTTAACGGCCCGCTTGGCTCGACGGTTTCGGAAAACGGTGCGCGCCAGCCTTCGCAAACGGGCGCATATTCGGGGCAAACATTGACCTGCGAAAACACCTATTGTCATGGCAATTGGGGCTTGCTAAAGAGCTCATCGAGCAACGATTTCATTTATGCTGCTGATAAAATTGAAGGTAATAACGCTTCACCAAACTGGACTGATCCCAATGCGGCAGCGTGCGGCACGTGCCACGATCTGCCACCAAAAGGACACACGCCTTTTGGCGTTCAGGCATGCTCAAATTGCCATAGCTCCGTTATCGACCGTGCCGGCAATATCATCGATGCAAGCAAGCATGTTAATGGTAAGATTAATGTGTTTGGACAAGAAGTCCCGATGTTTTAATGAGCTACGCAGAAAAAAGCGAAAAATACGAATAGCGCTTCACTGAAAGTGCACTAATTTTTCTTCAATATGGCCTCCAACGCCGACAACTTCAAAGACGATTTTTGGCACAGTATACTCGATACTGTTGCTGAGGGGATTGTTGTTGTCGGCGCTGACGGGCATATCCGCCATCTCAATACCTATGCTGCGTATGCATTAGATATCTCTCCAACTAAAAGTCATGGCCGCCATTTTAGAGAAATATTTTGTCCAAGTTTGCCGGAGAGCCAGTGCTGGGTAAACCGAGCACTAAGCAAATCTGCAAAATTGCGGCATCATCGCTTCCTGGTGCAGAAGCCAGATGGCCAGGAAGTGCCAGTCCTTGCAAACTTCACCCCGATCACAAACACAGATAATGAAAATGAAAATTTGGGGGCAATTATTGCTGTTTGGCAGGAGAGCAGCTCGGAACAACTGCGTCGCGAGCGCGAGAAACAAAGAGCAATTCTCGGCTCTTTGGCGGAGGGCTTGCTTACAGTCGACAATGAATGGCGAATCACAAGTTTCAATCGTGCTGCTGAGCGTATCACCAGATGGCGTGAAGATGAAGCTGTAGGCAAATACTGTAATCAGGTGCTGCAATGTTTGAACTGTGCTGACAAATGCCCGATTTCAGAAACGCTTAGGCGGGCCAAGCCGATCATGGACTGCAATTTGGAAATTAAAAATCGAAACGAAGAAATTGTTTCGGTCATTGCCAACACGACAATTCTCTACAATGCCAAAGGTGAAGCCCTTGGCGGCATCATGTCGTTTCGTGATAATTCGATTCGCAATAAAATTGGTTTTGAAGAAAAGGTTCGCAGCAATTTTTACGGAATGATTGGCAAAAATAAACGCATTCTTGAAGTGCAATCGCTCATCGAGGAAATTGCGGACAGCCATGCAACGGTTTTGATCCTTGGTGAGAGCGGTACTGGTAAGGAATTGGTTGCCAATGCAATTCAAAAGCTCAGCCCGCGCGTTTCGTTGCCTTATGTCAAAGTCAATTGCGCTGCCATACCGGATACGCTGATCGAAAGCGAGCTTTTTGGTCATGTCAGGGGTGCATTTACCGATGCTCGAAATGACCGTGTTGGCCGTTTCGAGCTTGCGCATGGCGGGACCATTTTTTTGGACGAAGTAGGTGACCTGACGGCACCAGCGCAACTTCGCCTTCTGCGTGTGCTGGAAAATGGTGAATTTCAACGTTTAGGCTCATCTGAAACGGTAAAAGTTGATGTCAGGGTAATTGCTGCAACCAACCGCGATTTGGGCAAGATGATTGCTGACGGCAGCTTTCGGGATGATCTCTATTATCGCTTGAACGTGATCCCAATATCCCTGCCTCCATTGCGTGAACGAATGGATGACTTACCATTGTTGCTCAATCACTTCCTGGTTAAATACCAAAGACTCACCAGAAAGAGCATTACCGATATTTCCGATCATGCCTATGATTTGCTGATGGCATATAACTATCCGGGCAATGTGCGGGAACTCGAAAATATCATCGAACACGCATTTGCCAGAACCAACGGCAGAACGATTGCAGAGACAAAATTGCCTTACTACCTTCGTGATGCTTTGCCAAAGCAAACAAGCTATCAGCAGCACTTTCAGACTATGTCAGAGCTCGATGACGATGCCCACCGTATTAAACAAGCTTTGTTGAAAACACACTGGAACCGTGAAAAAGCTGCCAAATTGCTTGGCATGAGCCGCACAACGCTGTGGCGGCGCATGCGTGAACTTGACATCGCAAAAGGCAATTGACAGCTCCTTTACACATCATTCCCTTCCACCATTCCTCACTCACCGCGTTTCATGATTTGTTTCATTTGAAACAGATCGTTGCAATATTTTTGATTTCCGTAAATGGTTAATAAAAAAGCAATTAAACTGCTTTGAAGATTCTATTTGAAACGAAATGTTGCGACATGTTGCCCGATATAGGCTTGGCCTGAGATTTGCGTTTATAGCGACATCAATTCAGCAACAGGTGCACGCGAAATGGATCGTATGTTGGGAAATCAATTTTTTTTAGCGCGCAAATTCAGCCAAGCGATTCCGTACCTGGAACGCGTCCACAAAAAATATCCAAAAGATGTGCAGACTGCTGAAAAGCTCATTCTCTGCTGTGTTTTTACTTCCCAGTTGGAGCGCGCTACCAGCTTTTTCCTTAACCTTTTAAAGCATTCAGCTTTAGATGCTGGAGGCAAAGAAAGTGTGCAAAACCACGCAAAGGAAAAGGAACTTTTTGCTGATTGGACGATGAACTTGCCTGGCTTGTTGTCCGCCAAGGAAAGGATTTTTGCGCTGGGTATGATCGCCACTTTTTTCGATATCAATTTGGCCAGCTGCTATTTCCGAAAAGCCCGGGAACTTGATCCAAAAGACGTTCAAGTTCATCAAATTCTTGAGAATCTTAAATCAAATAAGCGTAGTTGCCTTTACTGACAGGATGGAGGGTACCATGCATTCGTTTTATAAATTCGCGGCCGCTTTTGCGCTGTTAGCGCTCATTGTGGGCTGGAGTTGTTCATCTCCCAACAAACCCTTTGATGAATCCGAAATTGTAGTCGAGACGGCGAAATTCACTTGTGTCGAGTGTCATACCGACGCCGTGCAGCTTCAGGAGCTTGCTACGCCAGAACCTCCGCCGTCTGAAAATGCGGGCGAAGGCTGAGGCGGCGAAGTGCCTCCGTTGGAGGCATGGCAAAAGGTTTTAGTCGGCGAAAGTTTTATGGGAACGATTCATGGCGGGCTGTCATGTGTAGATTGTCATAGCGGCGATGCCTCTCCTCAAACCTTTGAGACAGCGCACGTTGGTATTACCGCAGATCCCGCGAGCGGTTCTGCTACTTCATGCGGGATATGCCACGGTTCAGTTGGTACAAAACATCAAACAAGTCTGCACGGTTCATTGGAAGGATACAAACAAACGATACGCACTCGATCGGGGCAGGCAACGCTCTCGCCGGAGCTAAATGCCATGTTTGATGCAAAATGCGCCACCTGCCACACATCATGCGGACAGTGTCATATCAGCCGCCCGGATGCGGTTGGCGGAGGCTTTAATGCCGGACACGTCTTTATTGAAAAGCCAAGCATGACCCTCAATTGCACTGCGTGCCATGGCAGTCGAATTGGTGAAGAATTCCGCGGACTGCATGAAGGCATCCCAGCCGATACACACTACAACCGGGGAATGCAATGTACAGCATGCCACAATGCGGATGAAATACACTTTGCCGGCGGAAGCGCGGCCAATCGCTACAGCATTGCTGAAGCGCCGAGATGCGAAGACTGTCATGAAGTCGGTGCTGAAAATGCGTATCACCTGCAACACAAAGACGATATGAGCTGCCAGGTTTGCCATAGCCAGGAGTATAAAAATTGCTATAATTGTCATGTCGGAACAGAGGAGAGTGGCATTCAGCAGCCATCCGAGCTCGATTTTAAGATCGGCAAAAATCCGCTGAAGAGTGCACGTCGGCCTTATGGCTACGTGCTGCTGCGCCATATCCCGATTGCGCCCGACTCCTATGAAGAATGGGCGCCAGGACAACTAACCAATTATGAGGCGCTGCCAACCTGGAAAATGACGACACCGCATAATATTCAAAAAAATACGCCACAAACGGCGAATTGCACCAGCTCGTGCCATAATAATACCGAGCTCTTCCTCACACGTGACGACATATTGAAGCTGTCGCCGCAGGAACAAGCGGCCAATCGCGATGTGGTTGTTGACAAGGTGCCAGAATAACAGATAGGCTAATTCCCAATTCAATATAATGGATTCCATTTAATTTACTGGAGGTTGTCGTGATGAAAAAGATGATGAAAAAACAACTCTCATTTGTACTTATGGTTCTCTTGCCCATCAGTTTTATCTTTGTTAGCTGTAGCAGCGATGATAATCCTGTGAGCCCTGTTGTCGAGAAAACTGAATTTGAAATGATCCAGCCTGCAGCGGATACATATGTGGCTGGTTCGCTCGCACCCGTGCTCACAGCGCAATCGCTGTTCGATAATATCAATGATGGCAATACCTCAAATGATTTTGTGGTACTGAGCGTGCGTGGAGCAGCTGATTATGCAAAAGGCCACATCCCCGGAGCCATCAATATCCCATGGCGCGAAATCGCCAAGGAAGCAAACCTCAGTTTGCTTTCAAAAAGCCAGCCAATTGCTGTCTACTGCTACACAGGCCACACTGGCAGCATTGCGACGACGTTACTCAATACTCTTGGATACGAGGCCTATAATATCAAATGGGGCATGATGTCATGGACAAAAGATCAGGGAGTGCGTGTCGCCAGCGCATTTAACGAAAGCGTTGATGCGCACGATTTTGCGATTGAAACAGCGGAGAACACAGCAACCCAGACCTATGATTTAGCGGTTACCGATTTCTCTACAGCAACCGATGACCAAACAGTTCTGCTTGCTGCGGCGGATTATGTTGCTACGAACATTACGGCGGCAACAAGCGCTCAAACGCTTTTTGACAACCTGATGGATGGAAATGCCAGCAACGATCCGATTGTGGTAAGTGTTCGCAGCGCGACTGACTATGCTAAAGGGCACATTCCGGGCGCGATCAATATTCCATGGAAAGAGATTGCCAAGGAAGATAATTTGAAAAAGCTCGATCCCAACAAGGAAATCGTCGTGTATTGCTATACCGGACACACCGGTGGCGTAGCCGCAGCTGCATTGAATCTGCTGGGATACAAAGCAACCAACCTGAAGTTTGGTATCATGTCCTGGACCAAGGATGCAACCGTGCGTGTTTCAAAAGCATTTGATGAATCTGTTGATGCGCACGATTTTCAAGTAACTTCGGGCTTACAACCATAGTTTGAGCGTTGGCAGCATTTCACCGTCTCTCATTTCCTTCTGATGAGCAAAGCCGGGACTGCTAAAATTGAGCAAACTTGTGAACAGTGAAGTTTGTTCAAGCATACCCTCTGTAAGCGCAATACAAGCAGTCCCGGTTTTTTTATGCAATTGCGGGAAGATATAGGTGACTTAGGTTAATTGCCTCGCGCAAGCCGCTTTTCGATCGCAGTAATCGTCGTTTTCAGTGCTTTGATTCGCGCGTAATGTTTCGAGTTTGATTCAACGATTGTCCAAGGTGCATAACTGGTGCTGGTTCTGTACAGCATTTCGTTCACTGCGGATAAATAGGCATCCCATTTCTCGCGATTTCGCCAATCTTCTTCTGTGATTTTCCAATTTTTGTGAGGCGTACTTTGGCGCTCTTCGAAGCGGCGCAGTTGCTCATCTTTGCTGATCTGTAGCCAGAATTTAACGATAACAGCGCCAAAGTTGAAAAGCTGTTCCTCAAATTCATTGATCTCTCGATAGGCCCTCCGCCATTCCGCTTCGCTGCAGAAATGCTCTACCCGTTCAACCAAAACCCTTCCGTACCAGGAGCGATCGAAAATACCTATATGTCCGGCTTTCGGTATTTCTTTCCAAAATCGCCACAGGTAGTGGTGCTTCTTTTCAATGTCATTTGGCGCTGCTATGGGCAATACCTCATAGCCACGCGGGTCGAGCTTTTGCGTCAACCTTTTAATATTGCCGCCTTTTCCGGCAGCATCCCAGCCTTCATAGACGATCACAACTGGTATGCGGCGCAGGTAAACTTCATGTTCCAAATTTCGAATTCGATTTTGGTGCTTTTTAAGCTCCTTGCTGTATTCCTCACGGCTAATGCTGAGCGAGAGATCTGCTTTTTCGAGAATGGTTGATGTCGAAACAGGGGCAATTTTCTTCTCCTGTACTACCTGAGAACGAATACTATTCTCTTTTTCCTTTAGGGTAATCTGGCGCTCAAGACGATTGACAACGGTTTCAAAGATTTTTGCTGTTGCAAAGCGGCGGTCGTGCGCCCCGACGATGGTCCATGGAGCATGAGCCGTATCGGTTTTATTAAGCATGTCTTCAGCAGCGAGCAAAAACTTGCCGTACTTTTTGTTTTGCTTCCAGTCATGGCTGGAAACGCGCCAGGAAGTGGCAGCATTGCGCTCGAGGGCTTTGAAGCGTCGCTTTTGTACTTTGGCCGAAATATGCAGGAAGAATTTGACAATAACGGTGCCGTCAGTTGTGAGATGGCGTTCGAACGAATTGATGTCATTATAGCCGAGCATCCAATCCTGTGGTCCGGTGGCTTTAGCTGCCCGATCCGAAAGAACACGATGGTACCAACTGTTGTCAAATATCGCCATGCGACCTTTTGCTGGTGTTTTTGTCCAAAAACGCCATAAAAAAGGCCGATAAAATTCTTCCTCGTTTTGATTTTTTATATTGAATACAGTGAAGTGGCGTGGATCAAGCGACAAAATAAGGCGATTTATAGAAGTGCCCTTACCTGAAGCGCCCCAGCCTTCAAAGAGTACAATAACAGGTATCTGCAGGTCGATTGCCTTGCGCTGCAGCGCGGCAAGCCGGAACTCCAGCGTCGACATTGCTGCTTTGTACTCTTTTTTCGATAATTTTTGACTGAGGTCGAGTTGTTCAAGCATTTAATCAGACTTTCAATGTCGCATTACGTTGAGTGTCACTTCTTAATTTCAAAGCAACAGATTATTTAAATAGAAGCTTCAGGTATGTGAGAGGAGATCGCATTGATTCTTTCGATTGTGTGCCTGCCATCATGCCGGCTATCCAGTCGCGCACTTCTTTGTTGCGTGCTGCACGACCAACCACAAGGTTCAGCAGTGGTTGGAAGCGGCCGATTTTTTGCAGCGTGTAGCTCATGTTCAGTTCAGGCCATAATCTTTCCCACAGCTGTGTCTCATAAGCTGCGAGACTTGTTGCATCATACTTTTCGCCCTTGCATACTCTCGCAAGAACTTCTGCTGCGATTTTGCCGGAACACATACCATTGCCGATCCCTTCACCCGAAAACGGATCGATGAGCCCGGCTGCGTCGCCTAACAGAATGAATCCGTCGCCATGCACCTTGCGTTTTTTACTGCCCATTGGCAAGTTCCAACCGGAAATATCACCAATTAATTCAGCATGCTCGAAACGTTTGCGAAAAAAATCGGACTCGGTTGCAGCGATGTGGGCTTTGCGCAGGCTTAAATTTCTGCGCTTGATTTCGCTATGCAGCATTCCAAGACCAACATTCACCATGTTGTTTTCCAATGGAAAAATCCAAAAATACCCGGGCAAAATATCCCTGACAAAATGAATCTCGATGGCATCGGTCATATCTGTCACACTGCGGTAATAGGCTCTGGTGGCAACCACCCAATGTAGCGGATCGTGCTCATAGAATCCAAGTTTGCGAGAGATGATTGAATTATAACCATCTGCACCTACGACGATTTTAGCGGTGATGGTTTTGGAGGCCGTCGTGCCATTGTTGCCGACAATCCCTTGGACCTGGCCGTTTTTCAAAACAAGATCGGTCACGGCAAAAGCTTCCATCGTCTCGACCTGCTGCTGCGCCTCTTTAAAAAGAAGGTCATCGAATACTTCACGCCTGCACACATAGCCATAGCTTTGTCGCTCAGCGCTGGGAGGAGTGAAGGGGATTGTAACCACAGTGCCGTTGGGCGATGAAAAGGTGACACTATTGGAGCGAACTTGTGGTCGCGCTTCAAGTTTATCAAGCAAATCCAGCTCGCGCAAATAGGTGACACTTTTGCCCGAAATTGCATCGCCGCATATTTTGTCGCGAGGAAATTTCTTTTTATCGACGAGCAATACACGCAAGCCATGGCGTTTGGCATAAAGTGCGCACGTCGCCCCGGAAGGCCCGCCACCCACAATAATTACATCATAATCAAATTGCATATTTCCACTTTCCTTAGTCAAGATTGAGTTCAAGGAGTAGAGAATATAAATGCCACTCGCAAAAATAGCAAACAGGATTACTCCAAATTTGTGCGCGACCTTGCAAACCGGCTTGATCTTAATAAGCTTGATGAAATAAGACAATATACTCCAGGACTGCATTTAACAATCATCCTTATCCGATTAAATGCGTAATTAACTTTTCAAAATCGTGAGAGAAATGGTGGCATTTTGCCGTAATTTCAGCTATTTGCATTTCGCGGAAAGAATGATCTTGTTGGTGCTTCCGATGTTTTGGTTGAACTGATCCGGATTGGTTTTGTCTTTAATAAAAATGACGACCTGCTACGTTGAATTGTGTCTAGGCCCGTCTGTTTATCCGTCATGAAGAAAATATAATGTGCAGGAGGATATCGCATTGAAGAAATTGCTGGTATTTATTGAAATAATCGCAATAGCCGGAATCGTACTCAGTTGGCATGCTTGTAGCGATGATCCGCCAAGCAAGCCTGCAATTGGTGATGGCACGCTCGCTGTCGGGACTCCCGCCGAACAGAATATCGACGAGTCAAAACTCGACGCAGCTTACCAACAGGCGCGGCAGACTGATGGGTTGCGCAGCTTGCTGGTCGCACGCAATGGCGTTTTAGTCGCTGAACAGTATTTTTCCGGATTCAATCAGAATCGCTTAAATCATGTTCGTTCTGTCACGAAAAGTGTCATGGCAACATTGATCGGCATTGCACTGCGCGAGGGCTTCATCTTAAGTACAAATCAAACAATCGCTGAGTTTTTGCAGCCGGTGACAGAAGTTGATCTCACGGATCAAAAAAGCCAAATTACCATAGAGCATCTGCTTACTATGACCAGTGGATTTGAGTGGCATGAAACGGGAGGGAATGAGTACGGCAACTGGATCACTTCGAGCAATCAAATCGATTATGTACTCAGCAAGCCGCTGGTTTCAACGCCCGGCCAAAGCTTCGTCTATAATTCGGCTACGTCACACCTGCTCTCGGTCATTCTAACCCGTGCTTCCGGCATGACCACAAAGGAATTTGCTGACAAATACCTGTTTGAGCCACTTGGAATCTACAATGTTAATTGGGAGCGAGTAAGTGGAGGATTTTACAATGGTGGTGCCGGACTGGAGCTTGTTTCTCGTGATATGATCAAATTTGGTTTGCTCTATTTGCAAAATGGACAGCATGCCGGGCAGCAACTTGTTCCGATGGATTGGCTCCAGCGTGTCTGGACTCAGCAACGAACACTGGGCTTTAGCTTTAGCGCGATGCAAAGCGTGCACTATGGCTTCCTTTGGTGGATGGACAAGGGTGGCCCACATGATGCTTATTTGGCCTGGGGATATGGTGGGCAGTTTATATACGTTGTCCCTGATTTGCAACTCATCGTAACCACCACTTCACGGTGGCAACTTTCCGGAGCAGATGCTACCGGCCAGGAACGTGCAAATCTTGATCTAATCATCAACAATGTCGTGGCTGCTGTCAGAGAATAGTGTATTGCATTTGCGCAGGTAACATTCAAGCTGGCCCAACGCTGTCCAGGATTCTTTGGCTGATGCCTTTTTGAGCGTACAAAATATCTTAAAATCGATTGCTCAACGAATTGCGTGTTTGGCATTCTGAGTGCATCGTGTTTTTCGTGTTCATGCCAGAATGATCAAGATGGATTAACTTGTTGAAATTTTTGTGCATCTATTTGGAAAATAGCTTGACTTTTATGCTTGTAGATTTTAGATTTGGGCTTGTTTGAAAAGGTGCCAGAATATGTGCATTTATTTTCTAAACAATAGCGGGCGGTTAGCTCAGTTGGTTAGAGTGCTTGCTTGACATGCAAGAGGTCACTGGTTCAAATCCAGTACCGCCCACTTAATTTTTGGATGCTCGGAAATGAACATAAATTTATCGAAAAATGTCGAAATTGACGTTCACCAATATCGCCTCGCCTGAACACACAATTCGTTCATCTCTCACTGGGGCCTCGCCAGTATTCAAAATCAAAATAACACTTACTCATTTTGGATGCCTTGTTGCTTGCAGGAGAGAAACATTGCGATAGATGCAAGCCGCAGCGAAGCTGTTCCGACTATTCAAAAAAGTTGAGTTGTAGTTCGTTGATTTTTATTAATTTGTTGTACCAACCAGCTGCAATTTCAATGTTTCCAATTAAAGATCATATTGACGAAGCTTGAGGAGCAAGATATTAGCAAAAAGAAGAATTTTATTCGCATCAATCGGCAAATCAATTCAAAATCTGTTCGCCTGATAAGTGATGATGGTGAGCAGGTAGGCATCAAATCGATTGATGAAGCGCTTCGGCTCGCTGAGGGCGCAGGGCTTGATCTCGTTGAAGTTGCACCAAACGCCAGTCCGCCAGTCTGCAAAATAATGGATTTTGGTAAATACAAATATGAGCTGAGCAAGAAAGAAAAATCCAATAAAAAGAAGCAGGTGACCGTTAGCGTAAAAGAAATTCGATTGCGCCCCAAAATCGAAGAGCATGATTATGATTTTAAAATGAAACATGCTCGAAAATTTTTAGAAATGGGAAATAAGGTCAAGGCCACTGTGCTTTTCAGGGGACGTGAGCTGGCTCACAAAGAGTTTGGGCGTAAAGTGCTTGATAAGCTCACTGAAGATCTTTCAGATATAGCCAAAGTTGAGCGTTCGCCATTGCTCGAGGGGAGAAATATGGTTATGTATCTTGTGAAAAAATAAACACTTCGGAGACTAAAATGCCTAAAATGAAAAGCTCCAGAGCGGCCAGCAAGCGCTTCAAATTGAGCGCGACTGGCAAGGTGAAAAGAAGCAAGGCTTATAAAAGCCACATTCTTACCAAGAAAACGACAAAAAGAAAACGTAATCTGCGGCAAGGAACCTATGTTACAGCGGCAGACGAAAAACGAATGCTACAGCTGTTAGCCTAACAATTTGAGATTTACGGAGGAAATATGCCACGCAGTAAACATGCGGTTCCATCAAACCGTCGCAGAAGAAAAGTAATCAGTCAGGCCAAAGGATACTTCGGTCGTCGCAAAAGCACCATTCGCACGGCGAAAGAGGCTGTTGACCGCGCATTGAGTTATGCCTATCGCGATCGTCGGGCTAAGAAACGCACATTTCGCAGCTTGTGGATTGCCAGAATTAATGCTGCTGCCAGGAATGCCGGCATGAGCTATTCAACTTTCATGCATGCGCTCAAGGAAAACAACATCGATTTGAATCGCAAAGCATTGGCTGAACTCGCTGCGCAAAATCCGACTGCTTTCAACGAAATTGTCGAAAAAGTTAAAAAATAAGCAGGTTCGGATGCATCCAATTACGCAAGAGCTGGAACAACTTCAAAAAGACTTTTCGCAAGAAGCTCAGGACATTGCTGATATGCAGGCATTTGATGCCCTGCGTATAAAATACATGAGCAAAAAAGGCCTTGTTGCAGAAAAGTTTAAAGTTATGGCAACGCTTTCAGGTGAAGAGCGCCCGATTATTGGCAAGCATCTCAATCAAATGAAAGCGTTTGTCCAAAACCGGCTCGATGAGCTTAGAACGTCACTTTCTGATGCAGGCGAAAAATCGGCTAAAATCGACTTGACTCTGCCCGGTAATCGTCCAGTTATCGGCAGAATGCACCCCCTAATGAAAGTGCTGGAGGAGATTAAGACGATTTTTCGGGAGATGGGCTTTTCGATTGAAACTGGGCCTGAGGTCGAGACTGACTTTTATAATTTTGAAGCCCTGAATATTCCCGCTGACCACCCAAGCAGAGATATGCAGGATTCCTTCTACCTGCCAGGGGAACGCGTGTTGCGCACTCACACGTCACCTGTGCAGATTCGCACGATGCAGAAAGTGCAACCACCTGTTCGCATGATTGCTCCGGGCAGATGCTTCCGGCGAGATACACCTGATGCCACTCATTCCCCAATGTTTCAGCAAATTGAAGGCTTGGTGGTTGACGAAGGTGTTTCAATGGCCGACTTAAAAGGAGTGCTGTTGGCAGCTATGCGAAAATTGCTTGGTGAACACATTCAAATTCGGTTTCGGCCGAGCTTTTTTCCTTTTACCGAGCCGAGTGCGGAGTATGATATCACCTGCTCATCTTGTTTTGGCTCAGGATGCCGAGTGTGCAAACAGACAGGTTGGTTAGAGATCTCAGGAGCAGGCATGGTCGACCCGGCAGTTTTTGGCTTTGTCGATTATGATGCTGAAAAATACACTGGTTATGCATTTGGGATGGGGTTGGAGCGCATTGCAATGATCAAATATAATATTGATGATTTGCGAATTTTCTATGAAAATGATGTGCGCTTTTTAACTCAATTTTAACATAGAGTACTCGTGAAATTTTCATACAGTTGGCTACAAGAGCTATCAAATACGAAGCTTTCGCCACAACAAGTCGCTGATCACTTAACCATGCTTGGGCTGGAAGTCGAGAGTATGACAACAGTCAAGGCGGAGTTCTCGGGCGTTGTTGTGGGAGAAGTGCTGGATGTGCAGAAAGTCGAAGGGACAGACCATCTAAAAGTCTGTCAAGTCAATACGGGGAATGAAAAACTACAAATTGTTTGTGGCGCACCGAATGTACAAACCGGCCAGAAAGTGCCGGTTGCTCAGGTTGGTGCAATTCTTCCTGGCGATTTCAAGATTAAAAAGGCCAAGCTTAGAGGCGTTGAATCACATGGGATGATCTGTTCGAGTGCAGAATTGGGACTCTCCAGTGATGCCTCCGGTATTCTCGTGCTTGATGCGCAGAGTCAAGTCGGATCAGACTTAAAAGATAGCTTGAAGCTCTCCGAAGAAGTCGTTTACGAGCTCTCAATTACGCCAAACCGTCCCGATTGCCTCGGTGTCCAAGGCATTGCACGGGATATCTGCGTCAGCGAAAACAAGAATTTTGTTTCCCGCCAGATTGCTCAAATCAAAGTTTCGCAAAATCCTGAATACTATCCAATTCATATTATCGCTCAAGATGCTTGTCCGCGCTATTCGGCACGCATTATTCGCAACGTACAAATCGGACCATCTCCTGACTGGTTGATAGAACGTCTTGCCCATGCAGGGATGCGCAGTATCAACAATATTGTCGATATTACCAATTATGTCATGCTTGAAACTGGTCAACCACTGCATGCCTTTGATCTTGACAAGCTCAAAAGTGGCAAAATAATTGTCCGCAATGCGCAGGATAGCGAAGAGTTTATGACTTTGGATGGCAAGCTTCATAAGCTATCAGAAGAAAATCTTCTTATTTGTGACGGTGAGTTGCCTGTTGCCCTAGCCGGTGTCATGGGTGGCGAAAATTCGGAAGTTGATGAAAATACCCAAAATGTCCTGCTTGAATCCGCATATTTTTCTCCCGTATCAGTAAGAAAAACGGCTAAAAAACTGGGTATTAGTACAGAAGCATCAAAAAGGTTTGAGCGAGGTATTGATCCAAATGGCATCGCGCACGCGTCTGACGCAGCAACTGCCATGGTTTGCGAGTACGCAAACGGAAATGCTTGCTCGCATCTGCTTGATAATTATCCTGTTATGATTGAAAAAGCGCGTATCAATTTTCGTCCGAAACGTGCGAATTTGATCATTGGTGAAGAAATACCAGCAAAAGACGCCAGGATCATCTTGGTTAATTTGGGGTGCGAAGTGAGTGACGGTGACAATTGCTTTGTCGTGCAAGCTCCAACCTTCAGGCCCGATTTAACCAGAGAAATCGATTTGGTCGAAGAAGTTGCCCGCGTATATGGTTATGACAAGGTGATGCCAGCGAAGGTTGATCATATTCATTTCAGGCAATCCCAAGACAAGTCTGTATCCCTGCAGGACTCAATAAAACAAGCGGCTGTGCAAGGTGGACTTTCCGAAGTGCTGACCTTCAGCTTTGTTTCTGAAAAGAGTGCTTTGCCTTTTATAAAAGATTCGTCGAAACTTGCCCGGTTACTCAATCCGCTGAGCGAAGAGATGGCGGTTTTGCGGCCTTCTCTCTTTGCATCGATGTTGCCGGCCATTGCTTATAACATCAATCGCAAAGCTGTTGATTTACGATTTTTTGAATTTGGCAGCACATTTTCTGCTGCCGGTTCAAATTCCATTGAAGAGAAGAATAAATTTGCTGCCGTGCTGACAGGCGCACAGAGTTTGCATTCGTGGGAATATTCGGGGCGTGCTGTTTCATTTTTTGACGCCAAAGGACTCTGTGAAGCTATTCTGGAGCAGTTTGGTCTTTTGCCCCGTGATGTTCAGGTGAGCGAAGCTGATGTCGATTTTTATAGCTATGCAGCCAAATTGACGCATGAAAAAACTGAGATTGGTCACGTAGGCAAACTACATCCGAGTGTCCTGGCACAGTTTGACATTGAAAAAGAAGTTTTTGCTTTCGAACTTGATTTTACCAAGTTGCAGGATCGTATAGCAACAGCATCGAAAAAGTATCAACCAATTTCGCCGTATCCCTTTGTTGAGCGAGACCTCGCAATCGTTGTTGAACAATCTGTGCCTGCTTCTGGCGTCATGGATTGTATTCGCAGGGCGGGAGGGAAGTACCTTACTGATATTCAGCTGTTCGATATCTACACAGGCAAACAGATTGATGCCGATAAAAAAAGCTTAGCGCTTTCCATACGCTTTCAATCGCCAGAAAAGACGCTGCAAGATGTTGAAATTGAAAATGCAATTAACAAGATACTCAAACAACTCCAGAAGGAACTGAAGGCCAGCCTGCGTCAATGATCGGCTGTATTCGCGAGGAGTTTTGCATGGATCTTGAAGAAAAATATTCAGATTTGGAAGAACGAATCAGGAATATTATATCGCGACTGGAGCATGCGGAGAGCGAAAATGTGAAGCTGCGCGCGGAACTTCACAAAAAGCATATTATTTTTGCAAAGCAAAGTGAAGAATTGGCCGAGCTCAAAAAGCTCCTTGCTGCGCAAGACCAGGCCAGTGAAATGTCGGGATTGCAGCGAACTCAATTGGCAGAGAGACTTGAAAATCTACTGGCCAAAATCGAATCGATCGATATCGATGCCATGCATTCGCAATAGCACTTCCGAATTAAGCTGGAATGACCTTTTATGAATGAAAATTCTGAACGCAATGTGATTAAGCTGACCATTTATGGCACCGAATATCCAATAAAGGGTGATACGGATGTCGACTATATAAAGAAGGTAGCCGGTTATATTGATCAGAAAATGTACGAAGTTGAGCGAAATACTTCGGCAAAATCATCATTGAAAGTGGCGATATTAGCTGCTCTCAATATTGCCGATGAGCTTTTTCGGGAACGAGCTGAAAATCAAAAAAATATTCGGACTTTTGAAAAAAGAATTGAGCGCTTAACGCAAATCTTGGACAATATCGAACAAGAATTTAAATCTGATTCATAATTAATAAGTCTAAAACACGTTACGTGATTTTCGAAATCCCTTGAGTCAAAATTTACTACCATTTTATCATATCAAAGCGCGCAGCTGGAAATGATAAATATTGTCCAAGGGATTTCTTCGTTTGGAGGACTACATGGCTACCTGGATTGCAATCACAATTGTTGCAGTAGCTATAGCTTCCTTTTACCTTGGATGGTTTTTTCGCGAGAAAATAGGGAAAGATAAAGTTTCTAAAGCTGAAAGCTACAGCGATGAGTTGATTCATTCAGCAAAGCAGGAAGCCGAAGATCTCAAAAGAGAAAAGCTTCTTGAAGTTGAAGAAACAGTCTTTCAGAAAAGCCAGGCCATTGAGGAAGAGAAAAAACGGCAAACTGCAAATTTTAAGCGTATTGAACGCGATTTACAATTGAAAGAAAGCGGTCTTGATCGCAAAGTTGATATCCTAAATCAGAAGGAACATCAGCTCAAGCAAGTTGATCACAACCTGAAATCGCGCGAGAAGCAAATTACGGCACGTGAGCAGGAGTTGGTGGAAATCGTCGCTGAGCAAAATAAGAAGCTCGAGATGATCTCCGGTCTTACCAGCGAGGAAGCCAAAGCGGTACAGATGGAAAACATTATTGATGCCGCACGCGAAGAAGCTGCTCAAACGCTCAAAGAACTCAAAGATAAGGTACAATTGACCGCAAAAACGCAGGCACGTGAAATCATTGTGCAGGCAATTCAGCGTTCTGCAATCAATCATGTGGTTGAAAGTACTGTCACTGTTGTCCAATTGCCTGATGACGACATGAAAGGTCGTATCATCGGACGAGAAGGCCGAAATATTCGTGCATTTGAGGCTGCGACCGGGGTGGAGGTGCTGATCGACGACACTCCTGAAATGGTCATGTTGTCCGGTTTTGATCCTGTGCGGAGAGAGATTGCCAAATTGGCGTTGGAAAAGCTGATTTATGATGGACGCATTCATCCAGGTCGAATTGAAGAAGTCATCGAAAAATCTCGCCAGGAAGTTGAGGAAAAGGTTTTTGAAGATGGCGAGCAAGCACTGGTGGATGTGGGGCTTTTTGGCTTGCATCATGATTTGGTTAAACTGATTGGGCAACTGCGGTTTCATACAAGTCAGGGGCAGAACGTCCTGCAACATTCGCTGGAAGTTGCAGTGGTAGCCGGGCTGATGGCAAGCGAATTGGAGCTGGATACAATGGTTGCACGCAGGGCTGGTTTGCTACACGAAATCGGCTATGCTTTGGATAATTATTCGGGCGGGACCATTTCAGAGCTTTCTGCTGATTTGGCAAAGAAGTATGGCGAGTCAGAAGATGTCCAAAACGCAATTCTTTACGCAAATTCGCAGGAAATTGGCTATAATGCTATTTCACCCATAGCTGTACTTGTTTCTGTAGCGAACGAAATCAGTCGGATGCGGCCTGGTGCGCAAAAAGAGATGCTGCAAACCTACTTTAACCGGCTTAAGTCGCTTGAGGAAATCGCAAACTCCTTTATCGGTGTTACCAATAGCTATGCCATACAAGCCGGTCGAGAAATCCGCGTCATCGTCAGCCATTCCAGCGATGATGAAAAATATCCGGATCAAATGGCCACATCGCTTGCTCAAAAAATTAAAATGAACCTGTCCTATCCTGGGCAGATTAAAATCAACGTCATCCGAGAGTACCGCTCAATTAGCTTTGCGCGCTAATGTATATTGCAGTGCGAGCGGATTATTTTCTTCTATGAGTTCTACCGATAAAATAACTATATTATTCATTGCCGATGTCGTTGGACAAGCAGGATGCGAAACGCTTGTAAAGCATTTGCCTGAACTTCGAAAATCCTTTGCTACAGACTTTGTGATTGCAAATGGCGAGAACGCAAACAACAATGGTCGTGGAATTACTCAAAAAATTGCCAAGCGTTTTTTTGAAGCCGGAGTTGATGTTATAACCGGTGGAAATCATACTTGGGAAAACCGCAACAATCCAGAGCTCTTTGAAGCTGAAGACCGGGTGATCAGACCCGCGAATTATCCGGATGGCAATATCGGGACAGGCTCCTATGTTGCTACGTTGAAAGATAATGCGACAAAAATTGCCGTTCTTAATTTACAGGGTCGGACATTTCTGTATCCGATTTTATGTCCATTTCGATTTTCGGATGAGGCAATTGCGCAACTGAAAGTGCAGACGGACATTATCTTTGTCGACTTTCACGCCGAAGCGACCGCTGAGAAAATTGCTCTCGGCTGGTACCTTGATGGCAAAGTGAGTGCTGTGGTAGGGACTCACACGCACGTGCAGACGGCAGATGAGAGAATTCTGCCTAATGGCACGGCTTACATAACGGATGCAGGCATGACAGGCGCACACCATTCTGTTATCGGTACCAAAATTGAGAATGCCCTGTATCGATTTATTTATCAGACTCCGTGCAAGTTTGAAATTTCATCAGATGATCCGAGATTGTCGGGTGTTGTGGTTGAAATCAATAAAACCACTGGCAAAGCAGAATCCATAAAGCGGATTCATATAACATAAAATCAGAATGCGCCAGTAGCTCAATTGGATAGAGCGTTGGCCTCCGGAGCCAAAGGTTGGGGGTTCGATTCCCTCCTGGCGTATTCATTTTTTCGATCTCAAAAAGACTTACCTATGGCATCTGCAAAAAAAATAATCACTGCTGAAATCGCTATTTCATCGATTGTCGATTTTGATCAAGAAATTGTGGGTGAAGAAATTGATCAAGGCGAAATCCTGAAGATTTTAAAGGACAAGTTTGGCAATACAGCAATTGGCGCAATGGACGTTTCGCTTGAAAGCGATTCAGCCAAATTTCGCTGGACATTAACAAAAGTTGTTGATGAGGCGGAAGAGCTGCATAAGGAAGCTCTCTCTTACGCGCGCAAAAAAAATTATAAAAATGCAATCGAACGTTGGATTAAAGCAATATCTGTCAATCCGGAAGATCCAGATTACTATTTTAATGCCGGTATCGCATTCTACGAGGCGAAAAACTACCAGGAAGCAATAGAAAATTTAGAAACGACTATTAGTATTTGCCCGATATATTTTAAAGCCCGCCTGATTCTCGGTACCATCTACCTGAAACTGCGCAAATTTAACCAGGCTGAAACCTATCTAAAGGAAAGCATTTATTTTAATCCTTCCAATCCATTGGCGATATTAAATTTAGGCGCTGTATACAGCATATTGAAAAAGTATCCTGAAGGCATTAATGCCTTTAAAAAAATCATTGAGCTTTCGCCGAATGAGCAACGCGCCTATTTTGGCTTGGGAAAAATATATAGCATTCAGGGCAATACACAAGAGGCAAATGAATGCTTCCGCAAGGTTATCGATATTGATAACAACGGCCATTTGGCTATTCATGCTAAGCGCGCCATTGTTTCGGTTTCGGAAGCAAGCTCGACCGCGATTAATCTGAAGCCGAAAGCCGAGTTGCCCGCCATAGAAGAAGGCCATCTTGAAGATTATTATTCTGAAGGCTATAATTCTTACCTTTTCGGTGATTATTCCAGATCTGGTGATCTTTATCGTAAATATATCGAATACAAGCCAAATGACGATATTGTGTGGTTTTCGCTCGGTGAATCTTATTTGCGAGCCGGATATCCGAAGGAAGCTTCCTCGGCGTTTAAAAACGCACTCAAAGTGCAGAAGAAAGGTTTGTATTTTAAGCAATTAGCTATTGCATATGATTTTCAATCACTATCGGACAAGGCCATCAATTGCGCGGAGCAGGCTATCGCGATGGGGAAAAAGGACAGCATTGTTTATACAATTTGGGCGAAAAATTTAATCAAGCTCAATAAGTTGGATGAAGCAATCGACAAATTGGAATTGGCAATCAAATCCAATAAGGCTAATTTGAGTGCGATTTATCATCTCGCAGTTGCGTACACAAAAAGCAATCAGATCAGCGAAGCGACAACATATCTGCATACGATTCTTAGTTCAAAAGTAAAGTCGCCAATCAAAGGCGAAGCTGAAGAGCTGCTTGCCCAGATCAGTAAGAAACAAAAAGAATAAATGTTATGTAAACTTGAATGCTTGACAAATAAAAAGGGTGTTCCCTGCTGGGTCCACCCTTTTTTTATATCGGGGCGCCCGGATTTGAACCGGGGACCTCATGCTCCCGAAGCATGCGCGCTAACCGAACTGCGCTACGCCCCGTTATCGGAAAAGATTTTTATGAGAATAAAACCACCAATCAGCAAAATCGTGAAGGCTACTGCAAGGATGTTGAAATAACGATCAATAAAGTTTTTTATTTGCGGCCCGAAAACGCGTATCAAGCCAGCTAAGGCAAAAAATCGGATCGATCTGCCTACCGCAGATGCTAAAACAAAACTTACAAAA
>JACKDE010000007.1 GCA_020633675.1 Deferribacteres bacterium
ATACTGCCGCCGGTGATGTGGCTCGCTCCGCAGGAAAAAGCCAACTCAATATCGCGATCAGATTGCACGCCGCCACCAAAATCGATCTGCAAGTTCGTTTGCTCGGCAATTTTTTGCAAAATGCCGTGATTGACGATTTTGCGCGCTCTGGCACCATCCAGGTCGACCAGGTGCAAACGACGAATGCCGGCCTGATCGTACAAGCGCGCGACCGCCACCGGATCTTCATGGTAGGTTTTGCTGGTCGCGAAGTCGCCTTTGGTCAGCCGTACACAGCGTCCATCGATCAAGTCGATAGCTGGAATGATTTCCATATTCCTGTTTGCTGGCAAGGTCTTTCTCTCTATTACAAGTTCAAAAAATTCGCTAAAATCTGTGCGCCAACATCGCCGCTTTTTTCAGGATGAAATTGCACCGCACAGAAATTATCTTTTTGCAGAGCAGCGCTGAATCGGACGATATAATCGGTTTCAGCAATGCTTTGCTTTCCGAGCTCTGCATAATAACTATGAACAAAATAGGTAAATGGCTCGGCCGGTAAATTCTGAAATAATGGGCTGTTCAGGTTTTCGATTCGATTCCAGCCGATATGCGGTACTTTTTGTTTAGGCGGAAATCGCCGTACGTGATGTGGAAAGATGCCCATGCAGCGGGTATCGTTTTCTTCGGACGCCAGACACATCAACTGCAAACCAAGGCAGATGCCAAGCACCGGTTGTTGTAGCTTGGGAATGAGCTGATCGAGCTGCCGGGCCTGCAAGTAGCGCATGGCCGTGCTGGCTTCTCCCACGCCCGGGAAAATCACCTTGTCGGCCGCAATAATCTCGGCGGTCTCATCCGTCAACAGCGGCTCGATGCCGTGCCGTCGCAAGGCATGGCTGACAGAAAGCACATTGCCGGCATTGTATTTGATGATTGCAACCTTCATTCGCTTAAATTCCACAAAACCAGATCGATCGAAGATTCTACCTGGGCTTCAAAATCGTCCGGCAGGCTGTAGAAGAAGTCCATGCCGGTCAGCACTTCTACCGAATCGATGGTGACCGCATATGTGCCCAAATCCCCGATGAGTTTTTCATTTGCCATCACAAAGCCGATGCCCTTGTACTCTGGTGGATTGTAATCGAGAATAACTTTATAATAAAATGGAGGGACGGAAACAGCGTTTTCGCCAATTGTTGCGAGGCCTTGCTGCAATACTGGCCCGGTGACAACATAGAGATCGTCGTGCTGCAATGCCCAGTCGCGCACTTGCGTTTCGAGTTTTTTCCAAATGCCGCGATTGAAAGATGGTGCCTGTGGACTCATATTGCTCATAAAAAATGTTTCAGAGAGTGCTGCTTCCGACCAGGACATATCGGCTGCTGGAAGCAAGTGGCCACGATCGTACCCCGAACCCTTGTAATCTTTCAAGGCTGCAGATCCAGTGCTGACAAACGGATCTTCGCGAAAATTGTCTTTGCGCTCGTTGCTTTTAACCTGCAGATATTCCGCTTCAAGCTTGTAAAAGACCCAATCGGCCTGTTCGTGCTGCTCGTTGTAAGCCAGCGTGTAATATGAATGTTCTATGATTTCGTCGTTACCGGCCAGCAAGGGAGCGCCTGGACCGGCGGGCAAGATCGGCGCGGCCGTTTCAGGCGAGGACGGCGCACTCGTGCGTTGCTGATAGAAATACATTATAATGAGAGCGATAAAGATCAGAATGAGAATGGCAATGATCCATTTTTTCATGCTTGCCTCACAAAATGCCTTTCGTGCTTGGGATATCCATTTTTAGCGGATCGCGCCTGATCGCCATTTTGATTGACTTGCCGACGGCTTTGAAGGTTGCTTCAATTTTGTGGTGCTCGTTTTCGCCTTCAGTTTTTATGTTTAAATTGCATTTGGCGGTGTCGCAAAAAGATTTAAAAAAATGATAGAATAGTTCGGTCGGCACGTCACCAACTTTTTCGCGTAAAAAATCAGCCTGCCAAACCAACCAGCTTCTTCCCGAGAAATCGAGCGCGACCTGTGCCAGCGCATCGTCCATGGGTAACAAAAAGCCATAGCGTTCAATGCCGCGCTTATCGCCAAGTGCCTGCTGAAATGCCTGCCCAAGAGCGAGTGCGGTGTCTTCGACTGTGTGATGTTCGTCTATGTGCAGATCTCCCGTCACACGAATCGTTAGATCGCAGCCGGAATGGTGCGAAAGCTGCTCAAGCATGTGATCGAAAAAGCCCAGCCCTGTATGAATATCGCTACGCCCGCTACCGTCGAGGTCGAGCGCGATATATATATCCGTTTCGTTGGTTTTGCGTTGGATGACCGCCTTGCGGGAGGGCAGGGCAGTGGAGAGGGGCGGCTGAGTTTTATCAGGACTCTGATTTGCAGGTGCGTGGCTGCCAATATTTTGCAGCGCGCTGACCAAACGCTGATTTTCCTGAGAGCTGCCTACCGTGATCCGCAGGCAGCCTTCACATTTTGCCACCGATGAGCGATCACGCACGATAATCCCGTTTGCTGCTAGATATTGGTAAACGTCTGCAGAGTCATTGAATTTAGCTAAAAGAAAGTTGGCGTCAGACGGATAGACATATTTTACCAAATCGAGTTGAACAAGCTGCTGCCGCAACCAATTGCGCTGCTGCAATAGTTCTGTGACCATTCGGTCTTTTTGAGCGACATTTTTAAGCGCCGCGAGCGCCATTTGCTGGCTATTTTCGCTGATATTGTAAGGTGGCTTGATTTTGTTGAGCACCTCGATGATTTGGGTTGAAGCGATGGCTAAGCCGATGCGAACGCCAGCCAAGCCCCAGGCCTTGGAGAAGGTTTGCAGAATAACAAGGTTTTGGTGCTTGCTCAAAACTGGAACAAAGCTTTTTTCCGCGGCAAAGTCGATATAGGCTTCATCCAGCACAACAAGGCCGGAAAATCCGAGCAAGAGCTTGCTGATTTCGGCTGCGGATAGACAGTTGCCGGTCGGATTGTTGGGTGAGCACAAGAAAAGCAGTTTGGTCTTTTCGTTGACGCAATTCAGCACCGCCGACGCATCAAGATCAAAGTCATCTGTTAGCGGAACACTGAGCACGGACACATTATTTATAGCCGCACTTACCGCGTACATACCGTAAGTCGGCGGCACAATTAATACATTATCCCGCGCCGGTTCGCAGAATGCACGAATTAGCAAATCAATCGACTCATCGCTGCCGTTGCCGATAAACAGGTTGTCTGCAGCAATATTTTTGAATGCCGCAATTTCGCCTTTTAATTTCGTTTGCAGCGGATCCGGATAGCGATGGCAGGCTCCGTGCGCAGTCGATCCGAGCGCATTTTCATTAGCATCGAGAAAGACTTCGGCATTGCCGGTAAATTCATGCCGCGCCGATGAATAAGGCTTCAGCTGTTTTATGTTTTCGCGAATCAACGCATTCAGGTCAAATTTGATCATGGGAAAAAACGGTCTCTACTTAGGCTTCTTCACTCACCCGATGAGCTCTCGTTCAAGCGGATCGAGACGGCATGCTTGTGTGCATGCAAATCTTCAGCCTCCGCCATCGCTTCAACAGCCGGGCCAATTTCTTGCAATCCGGCTTCGGTGAGTTGCTGAAAAGTGATTTTTTTGTAAAAACTGTCTAAAGACACACCGGAATAGGCACGGGCAAAACCATTGGTCGGCAAAGTGTGATTGGTGCCAGATGCATAATCGCCAACCGACTCAGGTGCAAAATGCCCCAGAAACACAGAGCCGGCATTTTTAACTTTTTCAGCCCAAATTTCGGCGTTATTGAGCGCCAGAATAAGATGCTCCGGTGCATAAGCATTGGCAAAGTCGAGCGCTTCATCGATGCTGCCGAGCAGGATGGCGCGGCTATTGGCCATCGCTTGCCGTGCAATCGATCGGCGGGGCAGATTTGCAATTTGCTTCTCAATCTGCTCCTGAATGGCATCGATGACCGATTCGTGATCTGAAAGCAAGACAACCTGGCTGTCTATGCCATGTTCAGCCTGTGAAAGCAGGTCGGCTGCGATGAAATGCGGTTTGCAGGAAGCATCCGCGATCACGGCCAGCTCGGTTGGCCCAGCCGGCATATCTATCGCAACACCTTCGCTGCTGACAATTTGTTTGGCAGCGGTAACATATTGATTCCCCGGGCCAAAGATTTTATCCACTCGCGGTATTGTATCGGTTCCATACGCCATTGCCGCAATGGCCTGCGCACCACCGACTTTGTAAATCCTTCCAACGCCAAGCTCCCTGGCGCAGTACAGAATTGCAGGGTGAATCGAACCACTGTCGCCGGGCGGGGTGCAGATAACAATCTCTTTGCAGCCTGCGATACGAGCTGGAATGGCAAGCATCAAGACCGTTGAAAAGAGCGGAGCAGTGCCGCCCGGTACATAAAAACCCACCTTCTCGATCGGAACACTTTTTCGCCAGCAGATAACGCCGGGGCTCGTTTCGATAGGTTTGACAGGCTCATGCTGTGCCGCATGAAATGCGCGAATGTTTGTCGACGCTTTCGCTATCGCGCTTTGCAAAGCTCGCGGTACGTGCTGTGCTGCACCATCCAACTCCGCTTTGGTAACGCACAAGTCGTTCAGCTCGACATGATCGAATTCGCTCGTGTATTGAGAAAGCGCCTCGTCGCCATTTTGTTGCACTGCGCTCAAGATCGACAACACATTATGTTTGATTTCATCAAAGCGCATAGTTGGACGTGCCTGCAAGGCAGGCCACCGCGAGCGTGGAGGATATTTGGTCTTTATCATATTTAAGCTTGGACCTGCTAAAAAATTAGAGCCACTACCAGCAGCATGTGGCGAAGTCAATGCTGGAGATGATTGAAGAAACTGAGCTGGCTTGTGGCAAACAGGCCGGATTTTATTATGCAATTTTTTTCTGCATGTCCTGGCTGAATATATCTGATTTTTGTGATGATTTTGTAGGCGGAATGCTGAAATGCGATCCGCACATCCAGATGTGTCAAAACATTGCAATCATAGGGTGGCTGGCATTGAAAAACAAGTGGCAAAATCCGGAGCTAATTGAGATTCAGCAAGAACTTTAGGTGGAAGGCAGCCTAGTCGGATACCTTCCACATGGACTGGTTAAGCTGGTCGATCAGCAGAAAGCCGTTATTGTTAAAATAATGGCCCTGGCTGAATGATTTGCTTTTCGGCTATGGTAACTGCCTTATTTAGGATGGCGCGGTGCCGAGGTTTCTCAGAAAACGCAGGTGAACGATAATGGCCTTCCAGACGCTTGGGTAGCTCACATAGTTAATCGAAAAGTCTTCGCAGGTTTTTTTCACAATTTTGCTGATTTCCGGGTAATGTACATGACAGACTTTGGCGAAGAGATGATGCTCGATTTGAAAATTCAAACCGCCCAAATACCAGCACGCCAATTTATTGCGAGGAGCGAAATTGGCTGTGGTTTCAACCTGGTGAATGGCCCACTCATTTTCAATGGTACCGTTTGCCGGATCTGGAATAGGGAAGGTGTTGCCCTCTACGGTATGCGCAAGCTGAAAAACAATTGAAAGGGTCAATCCGAGGATAAGATGCACACCGACGTATGCCAGGATCACGTAAGCAATCGGATGAAAAAACATCGGCAGTACGAGCATGTAGCCAAAATAAATTGCCTTGGCCAGAAAGAAGGTCGTTGTTTCTGACTTTGTTGGTTTACGAAGCTCATAGTCGCCGATGCGGCCGGAAAAGAATTTGCGGAAATCGGCATAAAGCATCCACGAAAGGGAGAGCAGACTATACAGCGGAAACGCATAGATATGCTGAAATCGGTGCCAGGGCCGCCATTTTTGCTCCGGGCTCAAGCGCAATAATCCGTTGCTGTGGATGTCGTCGTCGAGTTCGTCGATGTTGGTGTAGGTGTGATGCAAAATGTTGTGCTTTTGTTGCCACAACATGCTGCTGCCGCCAATAATATCAGAAGTGAATCCCATGATTTTGTTCACGGCTCGACTTCTTGAATAGCTGCCGTGATTGCCATCATGCATAATGTTGAAGCCAACCAGGACAAATCCCTGTGCCAATGCAAAGCTCCAAACTGCCGCCATGGTAAGATTTGTTGTAAAGAAGACAAGCATAACATACGAAGTGATCACCAGCGCTAAAATCAAGGCGGTTTTCAGGTACATTTGCCAGTTCGCGTTTTTCGAAATATCTCTTTCAGCAAAATAGGCGTCGACGCGCTTTTTAAGCTCACGATGAAAGCCGGTTCGGCCCGGGAAAGTGATTTTTTGCATTGAACGAAACTCACGTTGTTGGTACATAATTTTCAGCAAGGTCGGCTTGTGAACTAAAAGAGAAGCCACCTGCCAGCGCCAATGTTTCAGCCTGTGGGGTGGGTGGTTTAGGCTGTGATACTGACGGCGAAATATTTCCTGCCGCGTTTAGCAGGCTAAATAAGATAATAGATTCTGGAACTAATGCAATGTTTTCATCGCAAATGAAAGTTCCATTTTTGCAAATTATTGCATTTTCATTCATCGAACTTATGAGAGATCGTTGTGGTATTGTGCTGCGGTTTTAGGCAATTCATTTTTTAGGCCCAAAACGTGATGCGCATAATCGGTTCTTGTGCAACTGCGATAAACTGTTTTGGGATTTACAAATCGTTTCCTGTTCAACTCACAGGCCAGCGATCGATAAAGTCAGCCAGCTCAGGCACACTTGGTGACGCAGCATGGCGGACGTAGTAACCCGAAGTCGCCACGCCAGTCAACAATGCCTCTTGCAAATCAAATTGCAGTGCCGATGCCAGGCAAAAGCCGGCTGTGAAGTGATCGCCGGCGCCAGTTGAAATCAATGGATTGGCAATGTATGGACCGTCTACACATGCTGTGCCGGCAGCGTTGGCCGCAACCGCATATTTCACCGGATGAATCACAACACCATCGATTTGCAAGCGCTGACAGATACGTTGTGCGCGCTCTTGCAAATCATTCTTGCTATGGTCACCTGTTTGCAGATGAAGAGCATTAGAGATTTCATTGCTTTCTTTTTCATTACAGCCTAACATGACTTGAAAATAGGGCGTAAAACGTGCCAGGGTTTCGAGGCCGTCAATCAAGTCATCGCGCGTCCGCTTTTCCGGATCAGCAAGATCAAAAAACAGGATATGTTGCCGCTGCAGGACTTGCGCATCACAATGATTTTGCAATATGCTTCGCCATAGGTCGGTCATGGGCACCAGCATTGTCCAGTTGTTAATGCTGATCAGGTGGCTCTGCTGCCAATACTGGTTGAACACTTCCGCACCGATTTGTGCCATCAGATTTTCGTAAGTCACTTCTTGCAGCGTTTCCGTTTGTCCCATCATAATTTTGCCATCGTCAAATTCAAGTGCGAGAGTGAGTGCCGGTTCGGCGACGCTAAAGACTTGTGCCTTGTTTGCTAAATCTTGAAAAACTGCGTGCAGATTCGGTGAACCAAGGTTGCCAAAGCAAGCTGTCTGCGTCCCTAAATTGGCGAGCGCGTTCGCAACGATAGGGCCGTTTCCTCCGAGCTTGATACGCTGTACCGCCAATTCGATATTGGTGCTTTTTCCAGCCGCTTTTTCGATTCTTTTTGCAAAATTGCCGATTGTTGGAATGGTCGAGTACTGGTGAGGTGATTGGCGCTGATCGACGACGCGTATGATTTGATCTACAAAACCGTCAAATCCAACAAAGGAGCGAAGCGACTTGACTTTGTTCTCCTCATTTCGCAGGTTTTGAGCAACGCGTCGATGGAGTTGTGCAGAATTATTTGGCATGTTTTTTCCCTTCAGACTATGATTGTTTTCCAATTTAAGAGTATCGCGATGGTGAATTATATTTACGAGATTGATGTCGCTCACCCGCCGCGACGACCCGAAATCGTTGAAAAAATGCTGCTTGAAGCGCTCTTGCTCGTTCGCAACCATGCGCATTTGCGTGTAATCAAGGTGATACACGGATATGGTAGTAGCGGGCAAGGTGGGCAAACCAAAGAGACAGTTCGGAATTGGGCGTATGTCAACAGAAAGCAGCTTGTCGATACGATTGACGGCGAGCACTATAGCATTTTTGATGCAAAGACACAATCGCTGCGAAACGAATGCGGACAGCTTTTTGATCCCGATCTCGAAAACAGCAATCCTGGTGTAACTTTGCTTTGGATTCGCTGATCCGGACGATCAGGTTTTGCATCCAGGCCCCATTGATTCACCACTTAAAGGAGCATAGATCCATGGCTTTAAAAAGGACTTTAATCGTAATGACAATGCTTCTCTTCTGCGCGCCCGTAATTGCGCAGGAAAGCTATGTCATTCTGGCAACAAAGGGCACTTCCGGGCTTTTTGCCAAGCCATCAGGGATATCATTCCAAAAAGGCGATCGGTTCGTGGCTAAACGCACCGTAGACGGAAAAGAAGTCGATGTGGCACAGGTGTCAATCGCTCTTGTGGATAGCCGTTACTATGGCGTTAAAGTCGAGACACCATTGGCGGATAGCCGCTTGCGCAAAGGTGATTACCTCATTCAAGCACAAGCCAGCGGCGGCTTGAATGAATCGCTGTCGTTTTTGGATCAGTTCGATTCTGGTGCGAGCACGCCACCAGCGGCATCGAACGATGATCCGCTGACCTCAGCACTCACAAGCACTCCGCCTGCAAGCACTCCCCCTGCAAGCAACAATTTCAGTCTCGATAATGTCGACTCACTCAGCAATTTCGATGATATCTTTTCGATCAATTCGCCGGGCACTTCGACGGTGAGTGACACGGAAAATCTTCTTGGCGGTGAAAGTGGCAATTCAAGCCAATATGGCCCAACTGTTTCACCAATCAATGACGCTGGGTCTTTTCTGGGCATATCGCTCGCGGCTATGTTACCGATTTCAAACACCGCAAATCGCTATGCTGTCGGCCCCGGTTTCGGCTTGCAGGCTGTTACCGATATTGGCCTGCGTTCGAATCTGCGCTGGAGTGTGCAACACACAATTTTGCAACCATCATCTTCTGTGAAAAGTGCGCTTAATGCTGCTGGTTCCAAACAAAAATCCGGCCTGACATTGTTGACCGTTTCGATACAACCGCGAATCATGAATCATTTTGTGCTTGATTTGGGTGTGGGCTATTACCGGCAATTCGATGAAATCAATACAGGCGCACGCAGAGCCTTTTCTGCAAAAAATGCGATCGGCACACTAACGGGACTGGGCTATCATTTTCAGGTTGGGCGGTCATCAAGTGTGATGCTGCTGGGGACAGGCAATTTTTATTTTCTTGAAGGTGACAACGCAGCATTCTTTTCTTTTCTTGCGGGTTACTTCTTCAATATTTGAGACTGAGCGAAAGATGGCTGATTGTCGCTGAGTTTTGGCACGTAATTTGTGAAAAATCTTGACTATCAGCATTATTCATCGTACTTTTGGCCGATTTTCGACCACTTTGATGAAGTTTTGCGCATAAAAACAAAACATGCTGTAACTTACGTAGATTTTCGATTTTGAGCAGCCGAAAGGGATATCGGCTCATAAATATGCTTTGTACTAAGGATAGTTTGAAAAAAGTTGAGGAACAACTTTGCAACTGAACAATAATACCGGCCGCATACTGGTAGTTGATGATTTACAGGCGAATGTCCAGCTTCTGACAACCTATTTGAAAGCCGTCGGTTATCAAGTCGTACCTGCCCGAGATGGAGAAGAGGCCCTCCTTAAAGTCAATGAAACCAAGCCTGATTTGATTTTGCTCGATATTATGATGCCAAAAATGAATGGTTTGGAAGTGTGTTCGCGGATCAAGGCCGATGATATGACCAAATACATTCCGGTGATTTTGGTAACCGCACTGAACGAAATTGAAGATAAAATCAAAGGCCAGGAAGCCGGTGCTGATGATTTCATCAGCAAGCCTTTCAATAAATTGGAATTGCTGACGCGCGTCAAGTCGCTGTTGCGCATCAAGTCCTTGCATGATCAACTCAATGAAAAGATTGCCGAACTGGAGATTGCAAAAGAACGCTTGCGCCAGTTAGCGATCACAGATGGCCTGACGGGGTTGAGCAATCACCGCAATTTTAAAGAATTTTTAATGCGGGAACTTGATCGTGCCAAAAGACATCAGCTGCATATTTCTGTGGTGATGATCGACATCGATTATTTCAAGCATTATAACGATACACATGGTCACCAGGCAGGAGATGTGCTTCTCAAGAAAGCCTCGGCGCTATTCGCAGAGAACATTCGCAAAAATGATTTGGCTGCGCGCTATGGCGGGGAAGAGTTTGCATTGGTACTGATCGAAACGGGCAAGAAAGCTGCAACATTGGTTGCTGAAAAAATAAAAGATCTCGTTGAAGAGTATCCTTTTGCGAATGAGCACACACAACCGAATGGTCGGACAACAGTGAGTATGGGCGTTGCGACTTATCCAACGGACGCGACGGAATTTGATGACCTGATCCGTTGCGCGGATTTGCGCTTGTATAAAGCAAAAGAAATGGGCCGTAACCGGGTCATCTCCTTTGATAGCTAATCGAATTTTGTTTTCTTAGGATGAGAAGGCGAAAGCAGGTGGGGGATACGTAAACCTTCGAGGCAGGGGAATTTATGGATTTATTGTTTTTTAAAAGACGTACGCTGTTTCGTCGACTTTTTTTCATCACCCTGATCGTTGCGGTGTCCCCGCTCGTGGTGACGTGGCTGTACTATTTGCGTGAGCTGTCGAGAGCCGGGATCAGTATGCAGGATAGTCTCTCTCTGCCACTGTTTGGATTTTTAGCTTTTTCAATTCTCCTGAGCACGATCGGCGCCTACTATCTCTCCAAAAAGATTAGCCGGCCAATCGGGCATTTCACACGTAGCGCTACGGAAATTGCTCGAGGCAATTTCGAGCAAACTATTGATATCAAAACCAACGATGAACTTGGCCGCCTTGCGAAGATCTTTAATTATATGACAACAGAGCTTCGCCGTTTGAATGAGATGAATCTCAATCAAATCATTCGCGAAAAGAACAAAACCACCACTATTATCCGCAATATTATCGATGGTGTGATTGTTACGGATCCGCAATATCGCATTCTTATCGTCAATAACGTAGCAGAAAACCTGTTTGGCATCTCCGAAAAACAGGCGCTGAATAAGCCGATAGAACAAATCATCCATAACAAGCAGTTGCTCGATTTTCTATATGCCATTTCCAAGGAAGGTGACGGCGGTACTACAACCAGGGAAATCAAGCTCAAAAATCCTGATACGTGGCGCGATATTTATTTGCAGGCACGAGCTGCCAGGGTCGCAGGCGAGGGCGACGAGATCGTTGGCATTGTGACCATTATTCGCGACATTACGCGCGAAAAAGAAATCGATAAAATGAAAACCGAGCTGGTGTCGATGGTTGCACATGAGTTGCGCTCACCGCTGACCTCCATTTCCGGCTTCAGCGAGCTTTTACTGGATGAAGGTGTGACCAAAGAGCAGTCGGAAGAATACGCCGCCATCATCCTGAAAGAGTCGAATCGCTTAAGTGAATTGATTAATAAATTTTTGGATATTTCCAAAATTGAAGCTGGCAAAAGCCAGGTCAAGAAAAGCCCTGTACAATTGCGTGAAATTCTCGACAAGGTCCTGGATGTCAATTTGCATCAGGCTGAGCGCAAGAATATTGCTGTATCTGTTCGCGTCTCGAACAACCTGCCGGTGATCCTTGGCGATCGCGATATGATCGAACAGGTGGTGCTGAACCTCTTCAGCAATTCGATTAAGTACAGCCCTGAAAATTCTGCGGTCGAAGTCCGATTGCGAGAAGTGGATGGTGAAATCGTCACCGAAATTGAAGATAACGGCTATGGCATTTCTGCGGAATCGTTACCACGTATTTTTGATAAGTTTTATCGCGCTGCCGATAACGAAGCAGTCCGCGAAATCAGTGGTACCGGCCTGGGACTTTCCCTTGTAAAGGAAATTGTCGAGCTGCATGGTGGGCGCGTCACCGTTAAAAGCACGCTTGGCAAAGGCTCCACATTTGGCTTTATTTTGCCTTCATTCGAGTCGCTGCCGGAAGCCAGTGAACAGGCTTCGATAGAAGTCAGCATGATCGAGCAATAGCTCTTGTGACAACGTCTCAGATTCATCAGAGCGATTGTTGCAGGTAGCATTGCGCTTTAAGCCTATTTTTTAAAATCCGGCCAATATTTATAACCGACAAGCCCATCACACCATAGAATCCACATCTTGCATTATGGGCAACTTCTGCTGGTACATCAGCCTGAAATTTCTCAAAGCTTTATGCACTTAAATAACATCTCGCAGGGAAACTTAGCACAAACCGAACATGCAAAACGCCTTCTACTTCTCCGATGATCATCTCAATTCTGCTTATGATGACGGCATCATCAGCAATTACGATCGCAAAAGCAAGGTCGTTTTGCTGGTCGATGATGAATCCGATATGCTTGATATTGGCCGCAAAATTATCGAGCGCGCCGGCTATCAATTTTTGTGCGCGCGCGATGGCCATGAAGCCTTGCAAACCATGCTCTCCCGCCGCCCGGATTTGGTGCTGCTCGATTTGATGATGCCGATTCTGAGCGGATATGACGTACTGAAGGAGCTGGCCAACAATATCCGCTTTCGTCCGATTGCGGAGACTCCAGTCATCATGCTCACTGCAAAAACTGAAAATCAGGTCAACCGGCAAGAGCTTTTTGAACTCGGCCTGAGTGCATTCCTGGTTAAGCCATTCGGCAGCCGAGAGTTGATCAATGTGATCGATAATGTTTTTATTTTGGATCAACTCAAAAAAAGGAATCGGGAGTTAGAGCGCAAAATCCGGCAGACAGAGTACAAATATCAGGATTTGATTGAAAATGCCAGTGATCTGATTTTTACCCTCAACAAGGATGGTAAATTCACATTTATCAACCGGCGTCTAATGGCATTGACCGGCCATATTCGCGACCACTGGGTCGGCAACGATTTTAAAGAACTTGTCTTGCAGGTGGATCGTGTGGTTGCGGAGGATAATTTCCGCAATACCATGCTTGGGCGATCGCGAATTTTTGAAATGCGCATCTGCACGCGCGACAACAAGGTGCGCTATCTTTCCACAAATTTTAATCCTATTTTTGAGCACGGTTCTGTAGTGGGGGCAGTCGGCATCGCACGCGATGTAACCCAGCAAAAAAAGCTCGAACAGCAAATCACCGAACTCAAAAACTTTAACGAAAGCATCATTCACAGCATCGGCTCTGGCTTGATGACGGTGGATTTGCAGCACAAAATCACCTCGTTTAACCCCGGAGCTGAAGAAATTCTCGGATTTAGTTCTGAAGATGTTGTCGGCAAACATTTGAGCGAAGTTTTCAACAAGGAAGAATTCGAGCGCTACCTGCCGGAAATGAATGGCAATGGTTCGGATCAGGGACAAGGGTTGATGAACCGCGAAATGGAAATTGTCACGGCCAACCAGCGCCGTCTCTATATCGGCTTTACGGTGACGCCGCGCATCGATAATCGCAATCAGCATGTGGGAAGCATCATCTCTTTTCGTGATATTTCCCAAATTAAACAGATGCAGGCTGAGGTCATCCGAATGGATCGATTAGCGTCACTTGGTGTGCTATCCTCAGGCATTGCGCATGAAATCCGCAATCCATTGGCCGGCATTAAAACGGTTGCGCAGACGCTTGAAGAAGAGTTGAATGACGATGACAGCAAGCGTGAATATCTAGCGCGAATCATTCGTCAGGTAAATCGGCTTGACGAATTATTGAAGGCATTCTTTTCCTACGCAAAACCCCGGCCGCCGGTCAGGAAGTTTTATCGTCTGCAGGAAATTGTGCATGAAGTGACGGCGCTTTTAAAGCAGCGCATGCGGAAAAACAAAATAGAGCTTATCGAAGATTATGAGCCTGATTTGGCGCTCATATATATCGATTTCCATCAAATCCAGCAAGTCCTCTTTAATTTGCTGATCAATGCCATCGACGCCATGCCGGAAGGAGGAAAGCTTACCGTATCCGCCCGACAGGTCATTTCTACTCTGAGTCGGGTAGAACGCCGGGGAAAAAAATTTCCGGTTGAAAATCGAAACATGCAATTTGCTGAAATCACCATCTCCGATACCGGAAACGGAATTTCCCAAAAGAATCTCACCCAAATTTTTGATCCGTTTTTTACGACCAAAACGCAGGGTTCCGGGCTCGGGCTTTCGATCGTGTACCGAATTATTGAAGAACACAATGGTGATATTCAGGTAGAGAGTGAAGAGGGAAAAGGTACATCATTTAGATTGTTGTTACCAACTGAGGAGTAGTTGAGATGCCAAAAGGAAATCTTTTGATTGTAGAAGATAACCTCGATTTGTGTCAATCGCTGGGAGACGTATTTCGACGAGTCGATTATTCCGTCAAAACTGCTCATTCCGCAAAGGAAGCTTATGCAGTGCTCAAGAAGGATTTGATTGATCTTGTTCTGCTCGATTTGCAGTTGCCAGACGAGTATGGTTTGGATGTTTTCGACAAGATAAAGGAAATGGATCCTGAGATTGTCGTTATCATGATTACCGCCAGCATCGACGTGCAGCCGGCGGTGGAAGCGATGAAACGCGGGGCATTCGATTATTTTACCAAGCCGTTTGAAAATTCCGAAGTGCGGATGGTTGTCAGCAAGGCGATGGAAACACAAAGCCTGAAACGTGAGGTTTCCCGGCTAAAGCGCCAGCAGAGCAATCAAAATCCGGATATGGAAATGTATAGCCGCAGCCCTGCTATGGAGCAGGTCAAGAATCTGATCAAAATGGTGGCTGAGACGCCGCGCACGCCAGTCCTGATCGAAGGGGAGAGTGGCACCGGTAAAGAGTTGGTTGCGAATGCGATACACTATTGCAGCGCTCGTGCGGACAAGCCGTTTATCAAGCTAAATTGCGCAGCTATACCTGATCATTTGCTCGAGTCCGAATTGTTCGGACATGAAAAAGGCGCTTTCACTGATGCGAAAAGCCTAAAGAAGGGCCTGTTTGAAATGTCTCATCCCGGAACTATTTTTCTCGATGAAATCTCAAGCATGCAAATGGGCTTGCAGCCAAAAATATTGCGTATTTTGGAAGCCCAAACTTTTCGCCGAATTGGTGGTACTTCTGACATTCAAATCGATGTCCGCATCGTAGCAGCCAGCAATCGTAATCTTGAAGAGCTGGTCAGAAATGGCGAATTCAGAGAGGATTTGCTCTACCGTCTGAAAGTTATGGTTATCCAGCTCCCACCGTTGCGGCAGCGAAAAGAAGATATTTTGCCGTTAGCGCAGATTTTTCTCGAAAGAAACAATAAAGAATTTGGCAAATCGATTCAGGTCATATCTGACAGTGCAATCGATTTGCTGAACAACTATCGCTGGCCTGGCAATGTCCGAGAACTTAAAAATGTGATGGAACGGGCGGTTATTTTGTGTGCCAGGGAAATGATAGAAGTCGAACATTTGCCCGTTGAGCTGCGTGGTCAGTCTTCGAACATTTTCGCAAGCCCAACCACAGCTGAAACACCACCTGCTGAAACCAATGGTTCGCCGGTCTCTCTTGCTGACATGGAGAAAGTCCACATCGAAGCCGTACTGGCACAATGCGATGGCAACAAATCTGAAACAGCGCGGCAACTTGGCATTTCAAGATCGACACTGCGCGAGAAAATGAAACTATATGGAATCGATGGATGATTTTGCCTTTCACAGCAGACTCACCTGGATTATGCCTCCGTAATGTGGGCGTTGGCCACCGCACATTTTCAGAGTTCACTGTGGACGGAAATTGACCATATTGATACTTTTTCTTCCGGTTGAGTCAGTATTCCTACCTAGTTAGAGCCTGCAAAATTATTGTAACAGAAAGTTCACAATACCCTGAATAGTCTAAGGTATATAAAAACATGAGCTAAGGTAGTCATATAATTTTTTGATTCTGTCTGGTTTGTAGCCTTAGGTTTGGTGTTGATGGCATGCTGTTTGCTGAAGAGTAGGCAGGTGTGTTAATCCAAAAACCTTAGGGAGCGTTCATGGATTACCAGAAGAAAGCGATTTTGATCGTCGACGACGAGGAAGATTTGACTTGGAGCATTTCGCGCTATTTTCGCCGTAGCGATGATCTGTTCGAGACATTCTGCGTCAGCTCCGGCGATCAGGCATTGGAATTCATGCAGAAAAACCATGTCGATTTGCTAATTACTGACGTCAAAATGCCGGGTATTAGCGGATTGGAACTGGTGGACATCGTGCTCAAAAAATATCCGCGCATGAAGGTTATCATGATGACAGCATATGGATCAGATGAAGTCCAAACGCGCCTTGATACGGCGCAACCCATCTTTTTTGTTGAAAAACCATTTGAGCTTTTGCTGCTGCGCGAAACAGTCTATACTGCACTGAATATTCCGGAACAAAATATTCGTAACTCCTTGCTCAATACACGCATCAAGGAAATTATCGCTTTCACATGCAAGGCCGGGAAAACCTCGCAACTGACTTTCCATCGCGGCATAAGTCAGGGTGTCGTGTATTTCAAACAGGGTGAAATTGTCCACGCTGAGTGCGGTGAATTGGAGGGCGAAAACGCATTGTTCAATATTTTAGATTGGGGGAAGATTGATTTCTTTTCAAGTTTTGATCATCGGGTCTCAAAGCGTACGATACGCAGAAATTGGGAATCTTTGCTGAACACTGCCATGATCGATTGACGGATTACTCTTTGTGCTTTTTGTGCGCTTCGCTTTGAATGATTCCGAAGCAAGGCCGCACGCCATAAACGACATTCACGCCATTTCAAACCCCAAAGTGGTTTGTTGAACAACAGGACTTAGCAACCAAGGATGACACCAATGCAAAAACAACAGCGCCACTGACCGAACACATCCATCTCATTCAAAAAATTTTCTCCACAAACTGCGTTGCATCGAGGACCGATGATGACGCCAAATAATATTCACTGAGAGGTACACATTATGTCGAGCAACAATAGTGAAAATTATGAAACATACCGCGCTGAGCTTTTCAAGCGGTTCTTTGACACGGATAGTTATTTCTTTCTTTGCCTGAGCACCAGCCTGCAACATATCTCATCAAAGCGGGATGATTTCAAAGAAGATGATTATTTCGTTATCGGCAAAGTGATTCAAGTGCTGGTTGATTCTGAAAATCCAGCTCAGACACTGATGCAGTTTCATGAACTGCCTTCGTTCCGGGAATATGTAAATCAGCTTGACGACGGCATCGTACGTCTGCAATTGCCAGATTTGGAGCAAGACGCCATTCACGAAATTGTTGAAAAAATCGCCGAGCAATTTGTGCAAACTTTCGCTGAAATTCTCAGCGACAGGCCATCATACAAACAATTGCTTAGAATATTAGGCGTACCACCGCGCAAGAAAATCATTAGCGGCGTGAGTGATAGCGATTTATTGAAGAAATCAACGCAAGATTTGATTGCAGAACCGGATAATCATGAACAAACTAAATTCATTGCACCTGAAAAGAACGGACGTGCAAAGCCAGAATCGTCGCAGCATGAAAAGGTGAAAAACGGCTCGGACGAAAAACGAAATGAAGAAAAATTTGCCTCCGCCATGGATGTTGCTGACAAAAACAAGCACGCACGCATTCAACCTGAAATGAGCAAAAAGGCGACTTCTGCGCATGATCTTGAGCATGGCAAAGATATTGGCGAATTCGAACCCACTTATTCGCAGGCAGACGATTCAGCCTTTGAGGAAGATGCCGACACCAGGGAAATGGCCGAGAATCACCCGATTCCAAGCAGAGAGCGCCATGCTGAACATGCTGCTGAGCAGACAAGTATTAATGGAAATCTTGATTCGCCTTTTGATGGCGCAAGTTGGCAGGATCTGTTGAATGAGGTGGCAGCGCCGCAAGATGCAGATATCCCAGCTTCCGAAAAACCGAAGGACCGTGTTGAGACATTTGCGCAGCACAGGTCTGTGGTCCAGACGGCAGATGAGCAAACAGCTGTGCTTTCAAAGCGCTCGGCAAATGCAGCGAAAAAAGATGAGCGCTATGCTGAATTTCGCCACGAGGCGGATCTCTATTTTCGTGTGATTGACGAAGCACTTGAGCAATTAATGCTGAACAGGAAAAGTCGGATCGCATTCGAAAATCTTGAACTGGCTGCATATTCACTGAAAAGTGTAGCCCGCAAATTGGGCCTGGAACATCTGGCAAAGCTGCCAGAGCAGGTAGAAGAGTTGATCGGCAAGATTGTACTTCTGCGGGTATCGCCAGGCAATGCAGCATATGTTACGATCAAAAGGTCATTTGCCTTGATCAAAAATATTCGGAGCCAGCGCGATATCGAAACTGCAGAGTATCGTGAGCTTAGCAATAGCCTGTTGCGCCTGACTCGTTCTATGGATGAATTGCAAAAATCGAAAAACGAAAGCGGCGCAAACCGCTCGAACCAATGGCGCAGTCAAATTCAGCAAAATATCGACACATTCCGTATGGCTGAAATGAGTGCATGATCGCTGCTTCACAAAGCTCAAATCCATTCTATAGAATTAGAGCCATCAAAGTCCCTGAGTTGGTTTCTCCAGCCAGGGACTTTGTGTATCAACTCACATAGACACCTCTTTTGGCGAATGCCTTCTAATCTCCAACGCCACTTCTTCATATTTTTGAATCTGAACCACTCAATATGCTTTTTTTATGCATTACCGATCCGATGCAAATCGCTTGCGAATCGGCCAAAATTTTGCTAAAGTTTGCCCTTTGCAAATGCATATCAATCTGAAATTTATATTTGGAGCAAAGGATGCAAATCGATGGGCAGCATTTAACGATGGACTCTGCAGCGGATGTAATATATCGGGGTGAAGCCGTCAGCCTCGCGCCCATCGCTGATGAACAAGTGCGGCGATCGCGCGAAGTCATTCAGTCCTGCCTAAAAAAAGGCGATGCGGTCTATGGAATTAATACTGGGTTCGGTAAGCTTGCTGAAGTCCGAATTCCGCATGATCACCTCGAAGAGTTGCAGGAAAATCTCGTTATGAGCCATGCATGTGGCGTAGGTCAGCCTGTCGATGAAGAAGATGTGCGGGCGATTCTACTCTTGAAAGCGAATACTCTTGCCAAAGGCTTTTCCGGTGTACGCACAGAGATTATCGATTTTTTGTTGCAATTGCTCAATCAAAATATTTTGCCGTTTATTCCGCAAAAAGGTTCTGTAGGTGCTTCTGGAGATCTCGCCCCGCTTGCGCATATGGCGTTGCTGTTGATTGGTCAGGGAGAGGTGCTGCAAAATGGCATGCGTCTGCCTGCTTTGCCCATTCTGCAAGAAAATGGTCTGCAGCCGCTGCGATTGGCAGCAAAAGAAGGCCTTGCCTTGTTGAATGGCACCCAGTTTATGACCGGAGTGGGGCTTATAAATGTCTTGCTCGGAAAAAAGCTGCTCTTGCATGCAGATGTCATTGGCGCCATGAGCACAGAAGGCTTGATGGGCACGCCGGTTGCCTTCGATGAACGCATTCATTCCGCGCGAGGCCATAAGGGACAGATTGATACGGCCAGGCGTCTGCGTCAAATGATGGCAAATAGTCCTATCCGTGATTCACATCTCGAATGTGGGCGGGTACAAGATCCGTACTCGCTGCGTTGCATACCACAAGTACACGGAGCAATACTGGACAATCTTCGGCATGTGATCCAAATCGTCACTTCTGAAATGAATGCTGCAACTGATAATCCGCTGGTGTTTGCCAGCGAAGGTGATATATTATCAGGAGGAAATTTCCATGGCCACCCTGTTTCAACTGCGATGGACTTTTTGGGGATTTTATTTGCGCAGTTGGCCAATATGAGCGAGCGCCGCATTTCGTTGATGATGGATACAAATTTAAGCTATTTGCCAGCGTTTTTGATGCGCGAAAGCGGAGTGAATTCAGGTTTTATGATTGCACAAGTGACGGCCGCCAGCCTGGTGAGCGAGAATAAAATGCTCAGCCACCCTGCCAGCGTTGACTCAATTCCGACTTCTGCGAATAAAGAAGATTTTGTGACCATGGGCGCGAATGCGGCCGTAAAGTGCCGCAATATTCTTGAGAACTGTCTGAACGTGCTGGCGATCGAACTGATCTGTGCTGTTCAGAGCATCGAATTGCGAGCACCTCTTGAAGCCGGGCCGGCTGCCAAAACAATTTGTGGGATGGTGCGAAAAGAAATTCCGTTGATGGATAAAGATCGAGTGATCTATCCGGACATAAAAAAAGCTGCTGATTTGATCCGATCCGGGATTCTTCTTGAAGCAGTGCAGGAGTTAGTCGATTTGACTATTTGATTTGCGCGATGCCCCAAGTTCCGATTGTGAATACAGACTATTCGCTTTTCTTTTTAAACAAAGCATCGAGTTTTTTTCGCGCCTCATCCGCACGGTTATCCTGTTTAGCGGCAGCCATTCGCATAATGAAGAAATCGCAAAAATTGGCTTTTTCTTTATCGAGCACACGGTCGGCTGCCGGCTCGTGACATTGATTGTAAGCCTTGCTGTCGTAATGTTGACAATTCATGCAACAGTGAACGTAACTGCCACATTGCTCGCAAACAGTCTGGCGAAAAATCTTTGTGTCAGTGGGGATTTCATGGGCGCAATGGTAACAATTCATGGCGACTATCCACTTTCAAGATGATGTAAAATCAGCACAAGCTAATTTGAAAAACAAGTAAATTTCTCGCAATTTTCCAAAGCATTTCATGACCATTATCAATAATTTACAAAATACAGACGGTTGGAATATTTCTGCAATTATTCCAACACACAACCGTGCCAACTGGCTTGTGGGGGCGATTGAATCTGTGCTTCGGCAATCCCACCCGGTTGCTGAATTGATTGTCGTCGATGATGGTTCTACTGATAACACAAAGGAAGTTGTGCAGAAGTATGCAAATGTGCGCTATATTTATCAAAGCCAGCGTGGCCCGTCTGCTGCAAGAAATGCCGGTGCAAGGATGGCTTCTGGCGATTGGCTGGCATTCCTGGATTCAGACGACCGTTGGATGCAGCAAAAAATCGCTCATCAAATCGCTTTTTTGCAAGCGCATTCAGATATGCATGCTGTTTATACTGATGAAATCTGGATAAGAAATGGCAGGCGTGTGAATCAGGGCAAGCGACATCGCAAGGCTGGTGGCTGGATTTTTGAAATGTGCATACCGCTTTGCATCATCAGTCCTTCTTCGATTCTGCTCTCGAGAAAATTATGGCAGCAATCAGGCGGTTTTGATGAATCGCTGCCAGCTTGTGAAGATTATGACCTGTGGCTTAGGATTGCAGCAAAGCATCCAATCGGCTTTATAGAAATGCCTTTGATTGAAAAAAATGGCGGACATTCAGATCAACTGTCACAGCAATGGGGGCTCGACCGTTATCGCGTAGCGGCTCTTGAAAAAATTCTTTCGGATGAATTGCCACCCAAATGGCGATTGTTGGCAATCAAGCAAGTCTTGCATCAATGTAAGGTGCTGATGCTGGGCTTCGAAAAGCGAGAAAAGCAAGACGAAACGATTAGATTTCGCAAAAAATATCAGCATTGGCAATCTGTTCTTCAGGTGGCATCGAATGCTTAAGCAAAATATTGATGCCCAGGAATTGTATTTGATGACTTGGTACATTTACCGGGATTAAAGTCCTGACGCGAAACATTTTTTCTATGTTACTCTTTGTTTTACCTTGCTTTTCCGGCTGAATGCTTTTACATTTTAAACTTAAATAGAATGCAACTTCGGCGCATCATTTCTGATGTGGCGGAAAGCAAAAGAGCTGTAAGAGGGTAAAGTGCTGGTTGCAGTCAATATTTTCCTAATCATAGCATTGGGTTATCTGTTCGGATCTATCCCAACTGCGATTATCATGGGAAAAGCATTGCGCGGCATCGATATTCGTGAGCATGGCAGTGGCAATGCTGGTGGCACTAACGTTTTTCGTGTCCTTGGCTGGAAACCGGGTGTTGCAGTCATTTTGATCGATATGCTAAAAGGCGCGATAGCGACGATATTTGTGCCCCGCCTGGTATTATCGGCCTTGCCAATCGAGCCGATATATTTGAGTCTGCTGGCTGGGTTTGCTGCCATTGCTGGGCACATTTGGACCATATTTGCACATTTTCGGGGCGGCAAAGGTGTCGGCACAGCAGCAGGCATGCTATTTGGTCTTGTGCCAATTGCTGCGACGATTTGCTTAGCAATCTTCTTCATAATCGCCTTTGCGACCCGGTATGTCTCGCTTGCATCAATGACGGCAGCCGTTGCTTTACCGCTTGTCAATGGTATTCTCGAATTTGCATTTAATCAGCCACAACCTGCGGCGTTGCACATATTAAGCATCATCCTTGCACTGCTCATTGTCTTCACCCACAGGTCAAATATCAAACGGCTTTTAAACGGTACTGAAAATCGCTTTGGACAGAAGCAGACAGGTTGAGTGGATTTATGGCAAAAGATGGCGCTGCTGTGAAAGGCATGGATAGTAAAGGTGAAGTTGCCGAAAGTAAAATACAGGCACTCATCCAGTTGCTGGGTGATGATGATGTGAAGATTCGTAAGGTCGCACGCCAACAATTGCAGCTGATCGGTAAAGATGCAGTGCGATTTTTGGAAGACGTAGCTACCTCAGACAGCGATGGCCGCATTCGTATTGAAGCGAGAGGGTTGCTGCATAAAATATCCCGGGATGATCTGTTGCAGACTTTTCATTTATTAGCGATTTGGAATGATCAGCAGATCGATCTCGAGCAAGGCGCTTATTTATTGGCAAAATTTGCATATCCTAGCCTCGAAAAGCGAGAGATATCAGATGAGCTGGATCGGTTGGCAGACCGTGCACGAGGCTTGCTCGTTGGGCTTAAAACGCCGCGCCGCAGGATTCAATTGCTGAACAATGTGATTTTTACCGAAGGGCGTTTTGAAGGCAATCGGGACAATTATTATGCGCCAGATAACTCCTTCATCAACAAAGTCTTGCAAAATAAAAAGGGCATACCTATCTCGCTTTCGATTATCTATATTCTCGTTGCGCAGCGGTTGGGATTGCCGATTTACGGCGTGAATATGCCTGCGCATTTTTTGTGCAAATTTGAAGGAGATGATGAGCATTTTTATATTGATGCTTTCGACTTCGGCCGCGTAATGAACGAAAGCGAATGCATTATGTTGCTCAAAAATTATGGCGTCGATTTCAATTTTCACTATCTCAAAAAAGCCAGCAATCGTGATATTTTATCCCGCATGCTGCGCAATCTGATCCTGGTCTATTACCAAAATGAAGACGATGATAAAGCTGATTTTCTGAAAAAGCTGTTGAAAATCCTGAAACACTATTCAAAAAAAGCAGAGTACTAAAAGATGAAATGTCAAAAATGTGACTCGCCAAATGCCGATAATGCCAAGTTTTGTTCAAGCTGTGGCGCACCACTGCAAACTGAAGGGCCACCTGCTGTACCCACATGCCGTGATTGCGGCGCTCCTATAAAAGAGAATGCCAAGTTTTGTCAAAGCTGTGGCGCCTCAGTTGACAGCAGAGCAGCCAGCTCTTCCAGCGATGAAGATTTTTTCGAAGAAGAGAACCAACCTCGCCGGGATATGCGATATGTGATTTTGCCGCTTATCTTTGTCCCGATCCTTGTCGGCATCTTTTATCTGTTGTCATTCCGGTCACAAAATCCCGAAAGCCAGGGTGCTAGCAATGCAGCAGGGCCACCAGCGGATATGGCGCAAATGATGCCGATTTTTCAAACAATCGATAGCTTGAAAAGCGTATTGGAATCCAGCCCTGACGATACGACGGCCTTGCTCGTACTCGGCGAGATGTTTGAAGTCGCAGGTAAATTCGAAGATGCTCGCAAATACTATAGCCGCTTTCTGGAGATCGATCCTGAGCGCAATGATGTGAAGCTGCGAGTGCTTGGCACGCTCATTAGCGAGCACAAGCACGAAGCAGAAGAAGAATTGCTCAACGAAATTCTGCAGATACAGGGCAGCAATCCGCATACGCTTATGCACATCGGTGATATGTATGATCGCGTGGGCAAGGCTGACAAGGCCAGAGATTTTTATAACCGTTCACTGCAGGCAAAGCCGGAACAGGTCGATGTTTTTATGCGACTTGCAGGCTTGTTGTTTAATGAAAAAGAGTATACCAAAGCGCAGGAAATGCTGCAGAAGGTACTCGATAAGCAGCCAAACAATCCGCACGCTCTTTACAATATGGCCCTGGCGCTTCATTTGCAAGGGGACCACACCAAGGCGGTTGAGCTTTGGAAAAAAACAGTACAAGTTGATGCAAATGGCGACATAGGCAGGTTGGCGCAACAAGCGCTCGATTCTTTTGATCAGATAAAAGGCTCAAATTGACCATGGAGCGCTTTGAGAAGCACATTTTCGTTTGCCTGAATGAGCGCGAAGCTGGTCATCCCAAAGGTTGCTGCAAGAGCAAGGGTGGGGAAGATGTGTTTCGCGCATTTCGAAAGCAGCTTGCGGACTTAGGCTTGAAAGAGCGCTTCAAAGTTAGCAAAGCTGGGTGCCTGGCAAGTTGCGAAAATGGTGTGACCATTGTAGTCTATCCTGAAGGCATTTGGTATCGGGGAGTCGTGGTCGAGAACGTGGAGCAAATTATTGATGAGCATTTTTTGCGAAACACACCTATCGAAGCTTTGCGACTTTTTCCAAAGCATGCAGAGGATATAGAAAACGATAGGGTGGCTGTCGATGCCGGAGTTGCCTGATCTGGAGCACATCGTTGCCATTCTCAATGATGAATTCGCCCAATTGCGCATCAGCGAAATTGAAGTACTCAATCCAATTATTTTCCGCGTGCTGGTGAGCAAGCCTCTCGATGATATTTTACCTGGTAAAGTGGTACAAAGCTTTAGGCGTCATGGCCCGTTTGTCGTAATAAATTTGTCGGATGACCTTTTCATTGTCGTACATCCTATGCTGGCGGGACGTTTTTATATCGAGCAGGATAAAACAGGCAAAAACACAGCGTATTGCTTGCGCGTCCGATTTGACGCCGGCAAGTCTCTGGTCTACCACGATAGCAAACAAATGGGAAAAATCTACATCCTGCGAAAAGAAGACCTCGACCAAATCCCGCGCTTCGCTACACAAGGTGTGGATGTGCTCAGCGCCGATTTCACTGAAGCATTTTTTCTGAATGCAATTGCAAATACGCGCAAGCAGGTGCGCGTTTTTCTCATGGAGCAGGAAACGGTTAGCGCGATCGGCAACGCCTACGCTGATGAAATTCTCTTTGCTGCCGGCATTCATCCAAAGACATTTAGTTATCAATTGGATGCTGGCCAACAGAAAACTCTTTATCGTGCTGTTAATGAAGTGATGGCGTGGGGAATCGAGATGGTCAAAAATGCTGGCAAGCCTTTGCAGGATAAAGTACGCACTCATATGAAGGTCCGCAACCGCCAAGGCGAGCCCTGTCCGGTTTGTGGCACGACAATACGCAAAGCTGGTGTGCGAGGCTATGACGCTTTCTTCTGTCCTAAATGCCAGCCACCCCAACGCTCACAATTTATCGATTGGTCGATTCAAAATGCAGGTGGTTGAACCTGTGATAAACACGAGTGTGTTTTTGCAGCCCAATATATATTTGACTTTGTATGAAAAAATGAATGTGAACAAGGAGAATGAAATGGATGAGCGTAAAGGTGCTTTTTCCAGCAGAGGAAAGGCATTGACTGTGTATGGCAAAGAGTTGGCCGTCGGCGATACAGCTCCACGCTTTACCGTGAGCAAAAGCTTATTGGAAAATGTGGACTCTAAGGACATTTTGAAAAATAAAGTTACCATTCTGAGCACAGTGCCATCGCTGGATACCGGCATATGCGATATGCAAACACGCAAATTTAATGAAGAAGCGAGCAAATTGGGCGAAAACGTCCAGGTGGTGACGATTAGCATGGATCTGCCAACAGCACAGGCACGCTGGTGCGGTGCTGCTGGTTTGGACAACGCTATTGTGCTTTCCGATTATAAAGAAGCCGATTTTGGCAAGGCCTTTGGCTGCCTTGTCATAGAGATGCGGGTACTGCAACGCGGTGCATTTGTCATCGATGTTGATGGCGTGATTCAGTATGCTGAATATATGTCGGATATTTCAATGCAACCCAACTACGATGCAGTTATAAAAGTCGCCAAATCCCTGCTTTAGTTTCTAAATTTTAGTTAATCAGCGGATTGTCAGGCTAACTGGCAATCCGCTTTTTTTATCAATTCATACGTCGCCTCTTGCGTTCAATCCATGCACCACAAGACTTCAAAAGGCTTGGTTCGAAAGATGATGCATTTTGTTGCAGTGCCAATTGCGCTGATCGCACTGTTTCTTTTCCTGGTCCGAATGGTTGAAAATAAGCTGGTTTTTTTTCCTGCAACCTACCCTGAAGGTTTTTGGCAGCCGCAACAATATGCCCTGCAGCCTACCGACGCTTTTTTTGAAGCTTCCGACGGTGTGAAATTGCATGGCTGGTATTTTGAACAGGAAAACAGCATTGCAACTTTGCTGATATTTCATGGCAATGCTGGTAATATTTCCCATCGCTTGCACTTCATTGCCCAGTTGAAAGCACACCTGCCGGTAAACGTTTTTATTTTTGACTACCGCGGATATGGCAAAAGTGAAGGCTCACCATCAGAAAGTGGGCTTTATTTGGATGCTCGTGCTGCCTACGCCTACCTGACGGAAACATTGCGCTGCGCATCTCATGAAATTATTCTGCATGGTCGTAGTTTGGGGGGCGCAATCGCAATTGATTTAGCCCGCGAGGTTGATGCTGGAGGCTTGTTGCTTGAGTCGACCTTCTCGCGTGGCAATGACATGGCGCGTGAGATGTTCAAGTTTATGCCGGTGTGGTGGCTTTCCAAAATTAAACTCGATTCACAAGCCAAAATTGCTGCGATCGATTTGCCGTTGCTCATGTTTCACGGTAGAAGGGATCGGGTCGTGCCTTTCCATTTGGGCCAAAAATTGTTTGAAGCGGCGAATGAGCCCAAGCAATTTATTGAAATTCCAAAAGCTGGACATAACGATGTATACGTGGTCGGCGAAACGGAATTTTTTCCAGCCATACAGATATTTCTCGAGCAAACTATTGCCGGAAAAGAATAGACTAATGCCTTCATTCGCCAAAGAAGGGAAATCTAGCTCTTTCATACACGATGAACCCACGCCATTTCGGCTGATCTCGATCGCAACAATCGGTGTGCTGGCGGTCTCCCTTGCAGCCATTTTTATTCGTTGGTGCCAGGCGCCAGCTTTGGCAATTGCAGCCTATCGCTTATGCATCTCTTCGCTGGTGTTAATCGTGCTGGGATATCGAAAATGGCCAGTTCTGTCGCAGAATTTGGAGTCACGCGAATGGCGCATTGCTGCTATCTCTGGCCTGTTTTTAGCCATCCATTTCGGTGCCTGGATATCCTCCCTTGAAATGACCTCGGTAGCAAGCAGCGTTGTCCTGGTTTCGACCTCGCCATTTTGGGCGGCTTTGGGGGCATGGCTTTTTCTGAAAGCACGCATTCAGAGGTTTTTCGTTTTCGGCTTTCTGTTGGCGTTTGCCGGCATGATTGTTATTGCCAGCCAGGGCAGCAATCATCAGGACTCGTTCGCCGGCAACGCGCTGGCTCTCATTGGCGCCATCGGCGGTGCCGGCTACATGTTGTGTGGTCGCTATTTGCGTGCAAAGTTAGATACGTTGTCATACGTGATGCTCGCATACACATTCGCTGGCGTTTTTCTATTATTGCTTGTTTTGGCTTCGGGCACACCGCTTTCCAATTTTAGCTGGCAAACATACGGTTTGTTCTTGCTTATCGCGCTGGTGCCGCAATTGGTTGGACACACATCGTTCAATTGGGCGCTTAAATACCTATCGACGCCAGTGGTCTCAACGATCATGCTCGGTGAGCCTGTATTTGCCACCATCTTTGCTTTCTTGTTACTTAGTGAAATCCCATCGCTATCGCAGGTTGCGGGGTGCCTGTTGATTTTGCTGGGAGTTGCACTGTCCATCTGGTCTGATAAGTCATGAATTTGAATTTTTGCAAAATATGCTGGGTTGTTGGGATGCGCCGATACTTCTTTCCAACGCTCTGCAAAATCGTTCAGATCATCTGAAAGCCGTTAACCAAAATCGATAGGGAAGGTGCTCTGCGAAATGCAAACGACTCCATCCGCCGCTGCTGATCCAGGCGCGACACTCATCTATAAAAATGTGCGTTTTTCGATGTTGACATCCCGTTTGATCCGGATGGAATGGAGCGAAGATGGCCATTTCGAAGATCGTGCAAGTCTGGTTTTCCTGCATCGCCAGCAGCCGGTGCCGCAGTGGCGCGTGCAGGAACACGATGACTGGCTTGAGATTGAAACCGCGCACTTGATTGTTCGTTACCGTATCGATTCAGGAAAATTTGCAGCTGATAATCTAAAAATCAGCTTTTTAGCAAAAGGCGACCAAATCGATTGGGTGCCGGGCAAAGAAGACATTGGCAATTTAGGTGGGACGGCCCGAACGCTCGATGGGGTATCGGGGACAATACCGCTCGAGCAGGGGATTATATCACGAGATGGCTGGGCAGTGGTCGATGATTCGACGAGACCAGTTTTTGATAACAGCGAGTGGGCGTGGGTGCAAAAGCGCCAGCCTGGCGATCAGCAGGATTGGTATTTTTTCGGATACGGGCAGGATTATCGCGCTGCATTGGGAGATTTTGTCAGCGTAGCCGGACGCATCCCGTTGCCGCCACGCTATGCGTTTGGATTGTGGTGGTCGCGGTATTGGGCTTACACCGATCAGGAGCTATTGCAACTGGCCAGCGATTTTGAACGAAATGACGTTCCCCTTGATGTATTCGTCGTTGATATGGACTGGCATAAAACCTTTAACCTGCGTTGGGATGATGGACGGCAAGATCAATCCGGGCATCATTTGGGGTGGTCCGGCTATTCCTGGGAACCGGCGCTTTTTCCTGATCCGGAAAGCTTTTTTGCTGACTTGAAAGCCATGGGACTGCGAGTTACCCTAAATCTCCATCCGGCCTCCGGCGTGCAGCCGTTTGAAATTCAGTATGAGCAAATGGCCAAAGCGATGGGGATCGATCCGGGTACGCAGAACTATGTGCCTTTTAACATTATCGACAAACGATTTGTCGAGAACTATTTCAAAATTCTGCATCATCCCCTGGAAGAAATGGGTGTGGATTTTTGGTGGATTGACTGGCAGCAAGGCGATCAAACCGAGGTGCCAGACTTGCATCCAATCTGGTATTTAAATTACACCCATTTTACTGATATGGAACGGCGCGCCAAACGGCGGCCGCTCATTTTTCATCGCTGGGGCGGACTTGGAAATCATCGCTATCAAATCGGCTTTTCCGGCGATACCGTATCGAATTGGAAATCCTTGGCCTTTCAGCCGTATTTTACAGCCACGGCGGGTAACGTCGGTTATGGCTATTGGAGCCACGATATCGGTGGGCATATGCCCGGCAAGTTAGAACCAGAGCTTTATCTGCGCTGGCTGCAATTTGGTGCCTTCAGCCCGGTTTTGCGTACTCACACGACCAAAAACACCGATGCGGAGCGACGTATTTGGGCGTTTCCACCGGAGCACAGCGCGGCGATGCGCCAAAGCATTAAGCTGCGTTATGCACTCATCCCATACATGTACACTGCTGCTCGCATTGCATACGACAGTGGTGTGTCCATTTGCCGGCCTATGTACTACGATTGGCCAGAAAAAGATGAAGCCTATGCATTCCAGCAGCAATACATGTTCGGCGACGATATCCTGGTTTCCCCCATTTCTGAACCTGTAAGTCCGCTTAATCAGCTGGCTAAAAAGCTGATATGGTTGCCAGATGGCATGTGGTATGATTGGACCAAGGGCAAACATGTACAGGGTGGACAAGTCATCTCCCAGCATTACGCAGTCGACGAAATCCCGGTTTTTGTAAAGGCCGGCGCGATTGTACCAATGCAAGCCGAAATGCAGCGCAGTGATGAAAAACCGCTCGATCCGCTGATTATGAAAATATTTCCAGGCGATCAAGGAGAGACGCGAGTGTATGAAGATCACGGCGACTCGCTTGACTATCAGCAAGGCGAGTTTGCCTGGACTCGCATCACACATCAGGGACAAAGCGATGGTGGGCACGAAGTCGTTATCTTTGCTGCTGAAGGTCGGTTCTCCGGCATGCTGGAATGGCGCGCCTACGAAATCCATCTCATTGGAGTTTGGCCGCCAGCGACGATTTCCTGCAATGGAAAATCGCTGACATTCAGCAAAAAACTGCAGGGCATGGCCTGGCGCTATGATGGTGAAACGGTGACAACCATCATCCAGTTGCCACGCTTTTCTGTTCGCGAAACGATCAGATTACAAATAGTGCCGCAAGTCAGTTTGTTGCAAAAAGCCAATCTGCTGGATGGTGTAGCAGGCAAGCTCGCACGACTACGTCGGATTATGCCTATGCTCAATGCACTTTGGCCGAAAGAGTGGTCGCCGGATAGCGTGGTTCATGCAGCCCAAACTGGACGCCGTATCAGCTTGCAGCCTGAAACTGCTTTGCATGAATTGAAAAGTTTGTACCGCGCAGATCAGAAAATCATTGCGGCAATTGAGAAGCTTGAAGTGCCGCAAAAAGATGTATTGCAAGCAGCAACAGCCCATTTTGCCGAGTTGGATGCGCCGGTGTTGCCGAGTTGGCAGAATATCTCTGAAAGGGCAGATTGGTCCGCGCGTGCTGGCCATCAAGTTGTGGTCTTTCGGGAAAAAATGTGGCTTTTGGGTGGCCAAGGCGAAAACGGATTTTGTGGCGATATCTGGTGCAGCATCAATGGGATCAGCTGGGAATGCATGCAGCGATCAGCTCCCTGGACCGCACGTGCCGGCCACACATGCATTGTACATAAAGGCGTGCTGTACTTAATTGCGGGACGAAACGAAGAAGGTGTTTTAAACGATATTTGGTGCTCTGGAAATGGCATCGAGTGGGCTCAGGTCACCCCAGGTTCGCCCTGGCCAGCGCGCAGCGACCACGCATGCGTGACTTTCCAAAATCAGCTCATTATAATCGCTGGCAAAGGGCAGAATGGCGTTCTTGCAGATGTTTGGTGTTCTCAAGACGGCGCGGATTGGGAGCTTCTGACCAATTCACCGAAATTTCAGCCGCGTGCCGGGTTGGCGGCTCTCGTTTATGATGGTATGCTTTGGATTTCAGGTGGACACGGACGCGCCACCTATGCAGATGCCTGGTGTTCTTCAGACGGCAAAAAATGGAGACAGGCAACCCGTGGTCAATATGCGTTGCCCCGGACGAACCACAGCGTCATTGCCAGTGATGATAAGCTGTGGATATTAGGCGGACAGTCTCCGGATTGGCATTGCTATTTGAATGACATCTGGTGGTCAGAGAATGGCATTGAATGGCAGCAAGTGACGGATGATGCTGACTGGTTGGCGCGAGGCGGTCAGGCTGTAATTGCATTCGATGGCAAGCTGCATTTATGTGGAGGTTTTTCAGCAATACATACACTTGCTGGTAAAAAGAGTGTCTTTTTCAATGATATTTGGACCTGGCCACTGAATGAAGTGGAGAAAACGCTTTAAACGCCTGGGTGTGAAAGCAACAAGCATTGATTTTGCCGAGCAAACCGGAGCGCTATTTTTAGCTGCACCGCGATGTGTGTACATTGATCATCTCTGCAAATCCTGCTGCGCCAGAGCGTGGTAGTGGTTTTACTGTTTGGTGGCAACCTGCTTGACTGGCCGCGCGAATTCGATAAGCTGCACACACATTTCGTAGCGTATAAACGGCGTGATCAGGTAAACGCCGTTGAAATGCTGCAAAACTTCTTCCTGCATTTCCAATGCGATGCGCACGCCTTCCTGCCGCGCTCTTTCACCTTCATACTTTGCCAATCTTTTGCGCACAGATTCGGAAATTTCGATCCCGGGTACTTCGTTGTGCAGGAATTCGGCGTTGCGCAAACTCACCAGCGGCATGATCCCGATAAAAAATGGCTGGTCAAAGTTTTTAGCGACATCGGCCAATTCGCGTGCCTGTTTCGGATCATATATCGGCTGGGTCATCACGTACTCCGCTCCGAGCGCGACTTTTTTTTCCAGCCGCCGCACCTGGGTATCAAGCCTTTTGACATTCGGATTAAAAGCCACGCCGGTCACAAATTCAGTGCCTTCACCAATGGCTCGACCTGAAAATGCCATTCCGTTATTGAGTTGCTTGATCATGCGCACCAGATTGAAGCTGTTCAAATCATAAACTGATGTAGCTCCGGGCTGATCACCAAATTTTGCTGGATCGCCTGTCAGTGCAAGCACATAATTCATGCCAAGAGCGTGCAGTCCCATCAACTCGGCTTGGGTGCCAATCAAATTGCGGTCTCGGCAAGAAATATGAATGATGGGCAGAAGTCCGGTAGCCTCTTTCACCAGATGCCCGAGCGCCATGTTGCTCATGCGTGTAATGCCAAGCGATGAATCTGCCATGGTGATGGCGTCTGCGCCCGCATACTTGAGCGCCTGCGCACCCTCGATGATTTTCTGATGCTGTAAATCGCGCGGTGGATCGAGTTCGACAATAAAAGTTGGTCGCTCTTTAACCACTTGCAATAAGCTTGGCCGTACGTCTCGTTGGCGAGGGGATGGCGCAACCTGCAGCTTGTGTCGTACAGTACGCTTGGTGGTCACGGGTGTCATGCCCTTCAAGGCTTTGGCCATGGCATGAACGTGCTCGGGAGTGGTGCCGCAACAGCCGCCGATCAGACGCACGCCCTGTTCGCGAAAGCGCAGTGCGCTGTCGGCAAAGTACTCCGGTGTTGACAGATAAATATAGCGTCCATCGGTATAAGATGGCATGCCCGCATTCGGGTAGGCAGACAAGATTGTACCATCATCGATTGGAACTTGTTCCAGTGCCCGCAAAATGCCTGCCGGTCCTTTGGCGCAATTTACACCGACGACAGCAGCCCCCATTTTCTTTAATCGCGCAAAAGTTGAAACAATATGTTGACCATCGCGCAAATAGCCTTCTTCATCTACCGTGACTTGTGCAATGACCGGCAGCTCGGTTGTTGTGCGTGTTGCGCTCAATGCAGCTTCTATGTCATTGGCGCGCGTGAAGGTTTCGAGTAAAATAGCATCCGGATCACCGCTCGCCAAGATTTCGACTTGTGCTGCGAATGCGTTGTAGAGTGCGTCATCAGTGATTTCATCGGTTTCGCGTGAACGTGCAGGTCCGACCGCGGCCAGTACGTAAATATCTTCACCGGCTACCGCTTTTGCCAATTCAACAGCACGTAGGTTGATTTCATCATGATCTTCTGAAAGCTCAAAGCGTGCAAGCTTGAATCTGTTGGCGGCAAAGCTGTTGGTTTCGATAGCTTGCGCACCGGCAGCGATATACTCACGATGAATTTCCTGCACCAGGGCCGGGCGGCTGATGTTCAGTTCTTCAAAGCAGTGTGAGGTCGGGATGCCTCTGGAATAGAGCATTGTTCCCATCGCGCCATCGCCGACGATGATGTTTTGTTGAATACATTCGAGAAATGGCTTTTTCATTGTGAACGTCCTTGTCGTTATCTTTCCAGCCGCAGTGTGGCTTCGTAAACGTGGCGACAGTAACCAGATACCTTTACGCGCTCGACTTTATCATCTTCCTGGATAGCAGTGACATAGAGCCGGCTTGGTCTGCCGAGAAAATCGCCTTGGTCGATAATATAATCTGTTTGCCCGTTTTCATTTTCCATACCATTCGCTGCTAAAAAAGCACCCAGTGCACCGGCTGCACTACCTGTAGCTGGATCTTCAAAGAGCAGGTGACCGCTAAAAAAACGCGCATGCGCATTGCTGCCGGGGCGAAGCCTGTCGCGCACGGTGAAAGCATATGCCATCTCGCAACCATGCTCGTCGCATACTTCCCGTAGTGAGCCGACTTCAAGCCCAAGACTGCTTAAAATTTCCACATTTTTGACCGGCACCATCATGCAAGGCATGCCTGTTGAGACCACCTGCGGGCTGGCAAAATCCAGATCGAGATCTTTCACTTCGCAGCAAAGACCATGCGCCAGCCTCTCCAGATCGTCGATGTAAGCCATAAAGCGCGGTTCTTTTTGTGTCATGGTAATTTGGCCGATTTCTTCATCTTCAAGATGAATATCGACCGGTAGCACACTGTTGGAAACCTGCTGGTAAACACGAGTCGGATTTTCCTTTAGTGCGAACCGTCCGAGATGGGCAAGCACATAGTGCGCACCGATGGCAGGATGGCCGATAAGCTGCAACTCCTGCATCGATGTGAATATGCGGATTTTATGATGTGCACCGGGCAGATCTGCCGGGAAGACAAAGGCGACTTCCGACAGATTCAACTCAAAAGCGATGGCCAGCATTTCTTCATCAGATAAGCCTTCTGCATCTGGGAAAACAGCAAGCGGATTTCCGCCAAACCGTTTTTCTGCAAAGACATCGACATGATAGAATTTATATTCGATTGTTTGTGCGTTCATGTTCCATCCCTCCTCTAACTATTGCGTTGCTGTGGTTTCGCTATCTGATGAAATTAGCCAGCCTGCGAAGTAATCCACGAACCAATCTTTTCAACTGCTTCAACAGGAACTTCGTGACCACCTGGAAAAAAGAAATGCTCAACTGGCAGTCCCTGCTTCTTCAACTGTATATATGCTTCTTTAGCCTTTGTTAACGGTACAACTGTGTCCTCGGTACCGTGCACTAAAAAAGTTCTGAATGGCGTCGCAGTTGGCAATTTTGCATGCACGTCCGGCGGCAGGTCGGCGCCGCAGGCAATAACACCTGCCGTTTGGTGTACTTCTGCAATGGCAAACCGATATGCCATTGACACGCCCTGACTAAAGCCCAGGAAGTTTACACGGTCAGGATCAAATGGATGCATGGATTGAATTTTTTCCAGCATTCGTTGCATATAAGCCAAAAATTCGGTGATGGAACGGTCGCGTTCGTAGCGTGTCAACCAGGTGTATCCGACGACGGGCGGATTCATTTTGACATAAAATTCGTTTGGCGCCTGCGGTGCAACAATCAAAATATTTTTTTTACGAAGCGATGCAAAAACCCGTATAAACCGGTCACAGTTCTGCCCATAACCGTGCAACGCAACCAACAGGGCAGGGAGGTGACCTGGCGATGCTTCCGGCCGTTGCATCGCAAATTCGACGGTGCGCTCGATGACGAGCTTTTCGATGCTATAATGCGGAGCCTGCTGATTCATTGTTACATTTTCTATATGAGTGAAGCTTTACTTTCGTGTGGCGAAATCATTTCCACCTGGATAATGACCGGCAAAATTTCCTTGATCGAATCGACATGTGAGATCAGAAATATTTGCCGGAATTGCGATTGCAGTGATTGCAAAGCCTGCATTATCAGATTCTGTCGATGCGCATCCTGTGAGCCAAAAACTTCATCCAGCACGATAAATTGTACGGGGGTTTTGCCGCTTCTTTCCGCGACTACCTGACTGATGGCGACGCGCAGACACAGGTTCGCCAAATCCTGTTCGCCACCTGAAAATCGCGTGAGCGGAAAGGCCTGGCCCTGATCGACAATCGTAATGATATAATCATCATCCAGCTCAAGCAAGTTATAGCGTCCATTGGTGGTCATTCGCAAAAGTTCGCTGGCGCGAGCCGCAATCATCGGGCGCAATCTGCCGGCGAGTTCCAGTCGAAAACGTCCAAAATGAAAAGCCAAAGCGTCGTAGTATTGCTTTTCTTCCTGCAAGAGCGCGACTTTCTTGAGTTGCATTTTCGCTCGTTCCAACTCATCTTGCTGGCCTTTCAATCGGGCTTTGGCGAGCGCTTCGGCCTTTTCAGCATCAACCAGGGTTTGACGTACTTGCTGTAAACTGTCTGCGTCATCTTCATAGCGCTTTTTGGCTGTTTGAAAAGCATTCTCATCGAAATGCAGTTTTTCGAGCTCGCTGTCGCTTTTTTGCAGCTTTAATTGTAGTTCTTGCTTTTGCTCAGTCAACTTTTGCTGCTGCGAGATCAGATCTGATTTGCGTTCAACTTGTGCTTCGAGTTTGATAATATGCTCATAGATCGTGGTCAGCTTTTCGAACTCAGCATTGAGTTGGATATATGTTTTTTCATCATAGTGCACGTCACCCATCGCTTCAATTTCTGCTTGAATCTCTTCCGCTTTTTTTAAATAGCGATCGCGGCGAACTTCATAGCCTTGCACTTCTTTGCGTTGTTGCCGCACCAGCGTCACTTCCTGGGCCCTGGCTTCCCGCTTCTGCTGCAACTCAGATTGTTTGTCCTGATTGAACAATAGCTGATCGCTAATGCTTTGTTTTTGCTTTTCAACTGCACGGTATTGTGCCAGAAGTTGCGTTAGTTCTTCCTTCAGTGCAGACAGCACCGCATCGTGATGGTTTCCTAACGGACGCATACAGACCGGGCATGGGCTATCGGGCCCCATCTGTGCAATTTGATTCTCGCGTTCGCGAAGTTCAGTACCTTTGCTCTTGAGGGCGCCAAGCTCACCGGCAAGTTTGTTCTCATTCTCCTTTAGCTTTTTCGCTTCTTGCAGCAACGTTTCACGCTGCGCATCAAGACTGTCGAATGCTGTGTCTGGATCTGGAGATTTGGCGATTTGATTCAAAAGGCGCGCTACAATGATTTGCTCATCATGTGCTTGCTGCTTATTGTAAGTGATATCCTCCAGCATTTTATGACGACTGCTCGCTTTCAAGCGCTCGTTTTCCAATTCCTGCTTTTTCGATTTGACATCAAAATAGCGGGTCTTGTCCTTTTCCAGAGTAACGAGCTGGCTCTCGCTACTTTCAATTCGCTTCAGGTCTTGCCTGATAGCTGCGATCTGTTTGTCTGTGCCGTTCACTTCCGACCGCATTTGCGCGATTTCGCTGCGCAAAGACTGGAATCGGTCGCGCTTGCCATTCAGTTCGGCAAAGTTGCTTTTTGAGTTTTCAAGGGTGGTTTGCGCCTTTTGCATAGCCTCCTGCGCTAACCTGGTCGCTTCCAGTTCGTGCTTGTGCGCCTCGGCAGATTCGGCCACCTGTTTCTCAAGCGTGTCGGTATCCTTAAGCATGGCCTGCATACCACGCAACTCGTCATCTGCAGCTTTGCGCTTTTCCATAGCCATTTTGCGCGCTTTATCGATCGCTTCGATGTTGATCAGTCGATTGATCGCCAGTTTGCGTTCTTCGGGCCGCATCTCGCTTAGCGCAGCCAAATCTTTTTGGCGTGCGAAAACGCTAGCAAAAAAGGAGCGATAGTCCAATCCGATTATTTCTTCAACGCAGGCATTCACGCCGCCTTCCTGCACAGCGAGCGGCTCCTGGCTGCCGTGCTGGTAAATCGATGCCTCTGCGATGGCGTTTTTGCCGCGTAGTTGCCGATCGATTCGGTATTCTATGCTGCCAACTTCAAAAATCAGGCAGACCTGGCATTCTTCCTTGGGGGGGGCGAGAAAAGATCGAATGTCTACTTTCGCACCACGAGCTGCCCGTGTGCCATAAAGTGCCCAGGCAATCGCTTCGATAATGGTTGATTTACCTGCGCCGTTGCTGCCGAGAAATCCCTGCAGATTTTCCGGGAATTCAATCGACAACTTGCGAAAGCGTCGATAATTTTTGAGGGTAATTTGCTTTATAATCAAGTTTCTGAAGTCGTATTAGTTCGTAATCAGTGGCTATGCCCGAATGTTGATTTTTCACTCCAGCGGTTCGTTTTGCTCAGCCAGATCAAGTAGACTCAATCCCATGCTGCGAAATTTTTCTCTATCAAGGGTAAAGTCTTTTTGCATTTCCAGATAGCGCTCAAACTCTGTCGGAAGTGAGCCGATGCTTGCAGTCGTCCGGTGCAAATCATTTTCTTCGTTTGGATGAAATATTTTTTCAATATGCAGAGCCTGCGGAAAAATGGCATCAATTCGCTGCAGATCGAGCAATAAAAGTGTATCGCGAGCCAATCCCTTCAACTCCAGCCGCAACATACAACCTTCCGACACGGCATCTTGCTTTTTTTCCAGCATTTCATAAATGGACTCGCAGGTCAGTTGCGCACAATCGAGCGGGCCAATCGACAGCATTGGGCGCGATTGAATTTCAACATATTCGTGCGTCTTTTGAGCGAGGTCGACTAAAATCAGACCGGATGAGTAGCCAACCTCATTAAAGCTGGTGCGTTCGGTAGAACCGCTGTAATAGGCATTTTCAGCGACCCGCAAATACTTATGATAGTGGCCTAACGCAATATAATCAAAAGCGATGTTGAGTTTCTTTGCCGGATTTTCGATGTATTGCTCATTAAATTCGCCCACGCTACCGATCAGATCGCCATCTGATTCCCTCCAGGCACCATGTGTTACGAACAGCTGGTATTTCGCATCAGCATCTCTTTCTACGGCTTGATAGGCGGCCGATAGCTCATCGCTAAGCGAACAGTGCGGCACACAATGCAATGCGCATTCGCCAACACGGAAACGCTCGTACTTGCTCTGATAGGCGGCATGCACTTTTGGAAACAGGGCAATCGATTCAAAAATGCTGCCAGTTTGTCGAATACGAGGGGTCGAATGATTGCCCGCGACGACGACAAAAGGTATATCTGCATCATTTAGTCTTTGAATGCCCTCCAGCCCAACTCGTATAGCGCGATTATTGGGTCTGGGAGTTTGAAACAAATCACCGGCATGGACAACAAAATCCGGCTTGAGTTCCAGGATTTTATCGATTGCCTGCCACCATGCCCGATAAAAATCGCTTTCGCGTTGATTGATGCCGGTTGTTGCGTCGATCTTGTTGAGGTCGCTGAAGCCGAGATGTGTGTCGCTAAAATGCACAAATCGCATAGTGTGCTCTGCCTGATGTAACTATTACAGAAATAGAGAGTATAAAGAGTGGTTGTGTGGCCTATTGAAATGGCTTGAATTCGTCGATCGCAAATGCGGCTTTTGAAGAATAAGTTTGCCAAATTTTCGATCCGAATCCGTTTTCAAACGTTTAAATATTGGATTGCATAATACAAAAAGCGCATATCAAATACAAGCAAGCTCTGCCACGGGAACAAGAAATATATTTGAGTTGAATTCGATGATATAGTAGCGTACCCCGTGCCTGCCTTGCTTTTGGAAGCCTAACAGTATCCTAACGATGCCTTGCTTGTTTCACTGAAGTCAACAACCAATGATTGCTGGATCGCCATGAAAGAAAGGAGGCATTTTGATGAAGGGCGTAAGAGTTGTTGAAAGCAAAGATCAGGCCTACGACACGATAGCGCAGGTTCTGCACACTCAGCGCAAGAAGGTTGCGGCTCTGGCTATGCGACGAAAACATCCTTTGCCGTTATCCATGTTGATTGATTCTTCTCATGAGAATGCATTGCAGCAAAATTTTGAGGAGGTCCTGTCGCAGTGGATTTCAGAGGAGCGCCAAATTTATGGAGCTGTCGCAACTGAATATCTGGATCTGGAAAGAGCCGAGAGCGAATTGACTGAACGCATTGCGAAAAACACCTATCATCAGGATTGGACGATTGAGCGCTGCCTGGACAGCTACCCACCCGGCCATTTTCTTGGCTAACGAACATTGAGCATGCAGGAGAGCTGAGCAAGCGCTGAACTTTCCTGTATGCTCTGTTTTGCCTGCCTCTTCCTTTACATTTTTCCATTCTTTTCCTATCTTTCACACTTTCAATTTTTGCACATAATAAAAAGCTACCTTTGAATACATCTCCGGAAACTTTGCTTTGAATTGTGATGCTAAACTCTTTTATTGAGAAATCTAACAACAATTGAACTTTATATTCTGAAGGTCCATGGAAAAAGTACTGCAAGTCGATAAATTGACCAAAACTTACAAAAGTGGCTCAAAAACACTGACTGTGCTAAGCGATGTTTCTTTTCAACTGGATGCAGGCTCGATCCTGGCAATCGTCGGGCCATCTGGCAGCGGCAAAACCACGCTTTTAGGGCTGTGCGCTGGCCTTGACCGTCCCAGCTCGGGATCGGTCACTCTGAACGGTATGCGGCTGGAGAGCTTAACTGAAGACCAGCGTGCAGCCGTACGCAACCAATACGTTGGCTTTGTTTTTCAAAACTTTCAACTCATTCCAACACTGACCGCGCTCGAAAATGTGATGATTCCAGCGGAATTGCTCAATAATGGCCATGTCAGGGATGATGCGGTTGAGCTTTTGCAAAGAGTTGGACTCGGTGATCGGCTGAGCCATTACCCCGTGCAGCTCTCTGGTGGTGAGCAGCAGCGTGTCGCGCTGGCGCGGGCGTTTATCAATAAACCTAAAATTCTGTTTGCAGATGAGCCAACCGGAAACCTCGATGCGGAAACCAGTGAAAAAATCGAGCAATTGCTTTTCGAACTGAATGCGCAGAACGGTACAACCCTGGTTTTGGTGACGCATAATCATGACCTGGCAGCAAAGACCAATCGAATTATTCGAATTAGCGGTGGCAAGGTGATTTCAGATAAACCGGTTGGCAGCGAACAGGTTAATGCAGATGCCTTGCCTTCCAACCTTTGAAGAAGACGAAATTTAAAAAATGCAAACGCTGAAAATTTGAAAATGATAACCTAATCACGATGATGAAAAAGAATCCCTATTTTTCGGGCTGGGTTTGGAAAATGGCCGTCCGCGACAGCCGCAGCCATCGACGCAAGTTGCTGCTTTTTATGTCATCCATTATCCTGGGTACTGCAGCGCTGGTGGCAATCAGCTCCCTCGGTGACAATCTTGAGCGCGCGATTGAAGAACAATCCAAAACACTGCTGGCTGCTGATTTGATGATTCGTGGACAGCAGCCATTTACAGCCGAAATCGAAGCTCTGTTCGACTCGATTGGCGGAGATCAATCGCAGCAAATCAATTTTAGTTCAATGATTCTGGTTCCGAAAACGCAGGCTACTCGCCTAGTTGCTGTGCGCGCCTTGCAGGGGAGTTTCCCTTATTATGGCTCATTTGTCACGGAGCCTGAGAATGCGCGTGAGACGTTTCGTACAAAACAGAGTGCGCTGGTCGATGACGGCTTGATGATCCAATTCGGCATCGAAGTCGGTGATTCCATCAAGTTGGGGAACTTGCATTTCAGAGTAGAAGGCAGGTTGAAAAAGATTCCTGGCGAGGCGGTTGCAGCAGCCATGATCGGCCCACGTGTGTATATCCCTATGGCCTATCTGGAAGATACCGGCTTGATTCAGCGGGGTAGCTTGGCAAGTTATCGACGCTATTTTCAGCTTTCTGAAAACACGGATGTTGACAAGCTGGTGGAACAAATTAAGCCACAGCTCGAGCGAGAACGACTACGCTGGCGCACTGTTGCTTCTGTGCGTGAGAATGTTGGCGAAGCGATGGCCAACTTGTATCGCTTTTTGAACCTGGTCGGCTTTATTGCATTGTTGCTTGGCTGTATCGGCGTGGCGAGCGCCATCCATGTTTACATAAAACAGAAGCTCAGTACGATTGCATTCTTGCATTGCGTCGGTGCGCAAACGCGACAAACTTTTGCGATTTACTTGATCCAGGCGACTGCCATGGGACTATTTGGTGCAGTTATCGGCACTGCTCTTGGCGTTAGTTTGCAGAGTCTGTTGCCGTCCGTTTTAGGTGATTTTTTGCCGCTTGATCTCGAGTTGACAATTTCTGGCACGGCAATTTTGCGCGGCTTGTTTTTGGGGCTGAGTTTAGCGGTGTTGTTTGCACTACTGCCGCTGCTTAACGTTCGAGAAGTCTCTCCACTCATGGTTTTGCGTGCTTCGTTCGAGCATGCAAAAACAAGCTTTTGGCAGCCGCAGCGAGTCATACTGATCCTCGTTATGGCGCTTGCTGTAACGCTTTTTGCGATCAGCCAAACCAAAAGTGTTGGCCAGGCACTGGGATTTGTAGGAGGCGTTGGTGTTGTCTTTTTATTGCTGACTTTGATTGCCAAAGCGTTCATGCTTGTGATCAAAAAATTCATGCCAGCCAGGAGCAGCTATTTGATCCGCCAAAGCATGGCCAATTTGCATCGGCCAAATAATCAGACTATTACGATGATGGTTGCGCTTGGGCTGGGGACTTTTTTGATCACAACACTTTTTCTTATGCAGCGCGTTTTGCTTAATGAAGTTTCCTTAAGTAGCACTGGCAAACAACCAAATTTGGTTTTTTTTGATATTCAAACTGATCAAGTCGAAGGCGTTCAAGAAATTGCCCGGTCGCACGAGAAGCAGATTTTGCAAAATGTTCCAATCGTGACCATGCGATTGGCAAGCATTAATGGGATTGCGGTTGAAGATATCCTTGCGGATACGGCTCACACCATTCCGCGTTGGGCATTGCGCAGAGAATATCGCTCGACGTATCGTGATAGTTTGACGAATACTGAAACGTTGCTTGCCGGACGTTTTGTCGGGAAACTGAAAAGCCCAAATGACTCGATTTGGGTATCTCTGGAAAAAGACATTGCAGAAGATTTGAATGTTGAAGTCGGCCATGCCCTTGTTTTTGATGTGCAGGGTGTGCCGATGACAACATATATTGGCAGTTTGCGCGAAGTAGATTGGCGTCGGGTGCAACCGAATTTTTTTGTCGTGTTTCCAACAGGTGTGCTGGAAGATGCGCCACAATTTCATGTCATCGTGATGCGTGCTGAATCAAATGAAGAATCAGCGATGTTGCAGCGGGAGGTCGTTCAAAAATATGCAAATATCTCTGCAATTGATCTTTCTCTCATTCTCGACACAGTTGATACAATACTGGAAAAAATATCCTTTGTCATTCGCTTTATGGCGCTTTTTAGCATTTTCACCGGTTTGACAGTCTTGGTCGGTGCTGTGATTTCGAGTCGCTACCAGCGCATGCAGGAAAGCGTGCTGCTGCGCACGATCGGTGCCAGTCAGCGGCAGATACGCGTAATTCTGATTCTCGAATACGCTTTTCTGGGCAGCCTGGCTTCCCTAACCGGGTTGATGTTATCCATTGCAGGCAGTTGGGCACTGTCGATTTTTGTGTTCGATTCAGCTTACTTCCCGCCGGATGCATCGATCTTGACTATTGTTGTGGTCGTGAGCGCGATAACGGTATTGCTTGGTATATTAAATAGCAGAGGCATCACCAATCGTCCGCCGCTTGAAATCTTGCGAAGCGAAGTATGATCATTTGGGAGATGGATTGGGGATAAAATTTGACGGTATTTGCTCAAAATCGCTTTGTTAACAAAAAATGATTTGCACATTTCATTTATTTGTTGCATTTTTAAAACACTTTGTATGTGCTTATTTGAATAGGCTCAGGACATTCAGCAAACGGAGGTGCAACCATGAGTCTTGTTGGCATCAATGCACTACTGAACTTCCTTAGCGCAAATATATTAGTGCTGGGGTACCTTTATCTAAGACACATACGTAAAAACAGCGAGCAGTGGTGTATTCATCTTTCTTTTCTTGCCTTTGTTCTCTTCTGGGTTTCTTTGGTCATTTGCATTAAGGAAGTCCAGATTCTGCCATCCGCTTATATGAACATCCCATACGCACTTTTTTCTGCGATTTTAACGATCCATGTTTTGTTTGCCTTGCTGTTGCCAATATTGGTCGTGGTTTCTATATGGGCAATTGTAACAGGCAGATTAAAAAGATTTCGCAAAAAAATGATCGTGTATTGGCTTTTTCCTGTGTGGATGACAGCAACCTTGACTGGTATTTTTCTATATTCATTAGCCAGCGCAAGTTAGTCCAGTGTCAAGACCGCGCCTGCTTTTGCATTTGCTGCAGATGTAACCACAATATAGCCTGCCATTCTGTCTGCTCTGCTTCGCGAGGAAGGTGGTGGTGTGATGCGTGAATTCGTTCATATGAACACGTTTTGCAACACTCTCTTTTCTCGCCTGTCTGCCGGGCCCTAATCTGCTCTCTAATAGCAGCAAGCTCTCCCTGCAAAATGTACATTCGTTGACAGTTTAGAATATTTTTTATATATTTTACGACTTTTTCGAAATAATTTCAGGTTGTCAGTATATATGTATTAAGCTTGATTTGTCATCGTGTTTGGGAAATTGATTTTGTAACAGATCGACAAAAAATAAATATTGAAAAGAACGAAAGGCATCTTATGGATAATCTGCAGACTGCGGCCAAGCCTGAACCATCTAAATTGTTTCGCAGAGGATTGGGCTTAAAAAATGAAGTTGCGCAGGAACTTGACTCAGACTATGCCAGCAGTTTGATCGATCAACTGCGTGCCAATGAATATCAAATGGATATTGGAAATATCACCGTATTTCTGGCAAAGGAATTTGGCTTTTGCTATGGCGTTGATCGTGCAATTGACTATGCCTATCAAACCCGTAGAAAATTTCCGGATAAGCGTGTGTTTTTAACTGGGGAGATTATTCACAATCCTCATGTGAACAATCGCATGCTCGAAATGGGCATCGAGTTTTTATCGGGACAATATGCAAAGGGCAATAACATTGATGTTGTGCAGGCAGATGACGTGGTGATTCTACCAGCTTTTGGTGTGACGACACATGAAATGGAAATGCTGATTGCAAGAGGGTGCATTTTGGTCGACACGACTTGCGGTTCAGTGTTGAACGTCTGGAAAAGGGTGGAAAAATACGCATCCACTGGATTCACGTCTGTAATTCATGGTAAATACTATCACGAAGAAACCCTGGCAACCAGTTCACAAACTGCCAAATTCCCGGGAGCACACTATCTTGTGGTTTTGGATATGAAAGAAACCGAGATGGTATGCGATTATATTGGTGGGAAAATGGATAAATCTGCATTCATGAAATACTTCAAGTCCGCGATGTCCAATGGCTTTGATCCAGATCTGCATTTGCAAAAAATTGGCGTTGCGAACCAAACGACGATGCTCTCAAATGAATCATTGGCAATCGGCAGACGCATCGAGATGGAAATGGCGATCAAGTATGGTGAAGAAAATCTTGCTGAGCACTTTCGCACCTTTGACACAATTTGCAGCGCCACCCAGGAGCGCCAGGATGCAATTCTGGAACTTGTTGAGAAAGAAAAACTTGATATTATGTTAATTGTGGGCGGGTATAACTCTTCTAACACTTCACATTTGGCAGAGATTTCCGGTGACTACACCAGCGCCTATCATATCGATGATGCCCGTTGCCTCGTTTCTGCTGAGTTGCTGAAGCATCAGCTGGTCGGACAAAAAACAGAATCATCTCGGCGCGACTGGTTGCCAGCCGGCCCGCTCAAACTCGGTATCACCGCTGGCGCGTCGACGCCCAACAGTAAAATTGCTGAGGTATTGGCACGGCTTGCCGAAATACGCGGTGTCGAGCTTGAAGCGCTTTTAAAATAAACAAAAAAGGGATCATGCCAAATCGGCCGATCCCTTTTTACATTACTCTGTATAAAAGCTTAATTTTCTGCTAGATATTTAGAACTCATTCCATTTGTGAAATTGGCTCTCCTGCAGTGTTTTGAAAAACTCATCTGTCAATTCGCCTTGCAGAACAGCGACTTTGCCTTCCTGGAACACCTTGATTTTATTTAGCTCGTCGACTTTGGTGCGTTCATTCGAAACGGCCAGCTTTGCTGCCGCCAGTGCACCTTTCATCAGATCAACCATTACCTGACCGCTCTCGTTCGAATCACATAGCAGCATGCCATTAAAATCGACAGCACCATTTGCCTTTGCTGAAAAAACGACCGACTCGACACGCTCAAATGCCGGCATATTTCGGCGCAGCTCGGAAGCGAAGCTCTCGCTCTGCGCGGTAAGGGTTTTGGCATCGAGAGCCATCCACAACTGATCGCCGTATTTGACATTTTTCACCAGATCGCCCAAATACTGCGGTCTGTCAATCAGGCTTTCGCCCAGCGTACCATCCAGTACAGATGTCAGCCAGCTTTGCGGACCAAGATAGATCGTGCTGGCATCAGCGAAGCAGACGCCAAACTCATTTTTGCTCTTTTTTATCACATAAATCGTTTTCCCCGCTACTTGCTTCTCAGTCCATGGAATTTCACGGTTTTCCTGCTGTGATTTAATGCGAACAAATTCAATGATGCGATTTTCATCAAAGTCACCTTTCATAATTACAAAAGCCTTTTGTTGCCCGCGACTTTTCGAAAGCACACTCCCAATAAGCAGGTTGTGAAAGTCTTTTTGTGGATCAAGGCCAGTCTCAGCCTTGAATGATTCAAAATCTTCGTCGGTTTGTTCTCTGATGTGATCTTTGAATTCAGAGAGAATCTGCTTGGCTAAGGGCGTTTCGTTTATTTTTTGAAAATCGCAAAATAGAACAAGATTGGATTCTGCGGGCAAAAGCTTCAGGCTTTCCTGGGCCGTCCCGGAAATTTTCATACCCGCTTGCTCACTGTTGCAACCTGCCAGTATTGTTACAGCAAGGGCGACTGCATAGACTCTTTTCATTTTTTCCTCCGGTTAAAAATCTTTTTTATGAAAAAAATAAATTGCCAGGCCGAAAAAGAACAAGCCAATCAAAACGGAGTGCCAGACAGGCTCCCACGTCATCACCGGCTGGCCTAAAACACTGCGTGTCACTATCTCGCCGAACTCGAACGTTCGGGGAGTTAGATAATATAGCCCATCAAGAAGAATTTGATAAATCCTCTCGCTCAGCAAAGCGTAAATGCGATCACGCTGATACAACCAAGGGCTAAAAAAGATCACCAGGTAGGCACCCATGATGGCAACGGCTGAATTCTGCACTAATATCCCCAAAAGCACCATAAAGGCATACAACACCGCAAAAATTACCACAATCAACACGCCGGATATCAGAAATGGTACATGCCAAACGCCGGTTTTTATTGATAAAATCAGCCAGGTACCAAGAATCAGATAAAAAACATTGAAACTGACGATGGCCAATGCGCCTGCAAAGCGTCCGATAAGCAGGTTTGTGCGCGAAATCGGCTTGGATAGAAGCCAATCGACGTGCCCTTTTTGCAGCATGTTCGGTACAAGACTGGCCGTCGCGAAAATGGAGAGAAAAAGTCCGCCTGTAAAGAGCGCAGTTGCAATGCCGGTTTCAATCGTTCGTACAAACTCACCGAGATTGAAATTGATACGACCAGGCTCATTGCCAAAAACGGCGATTCCTCGCAGCGCACCATCCACAATGTCGACATTCAAGGCAAATAAAAAAAGTGCAAGCGTAATCGAAGAGATAATGAAAAAGGTGACAAATGTTTTCCTGGCCAGCGATTCACGGAAAGTGTAAAAGCAAACAGCCCATATTTTAGCCATTGTGCGCCTCCGATGCTGTCGCAGTTTGGTTAGACAGCAGTTCATTAAAGTCTGCCGCGCCCGCGCCTTGAATAGTCTGCACAAAGCTATCTTCAAGCGATTGCCGGTAAGGCTGAATAGACTGGATCAATATTTGTTCTGAGCGCAGCATATCGATAATGCTGTTAAGCTGCACCACGTTTGAAACAACAACTTCAAGAAATCCATTGGCCGTCTGCAGCGCATTCGATGATTGCCGGATCCGCTCAAGCAGGTGCTCGTTTTTAATGTCAGCATGAATTTGGAAACGCTGATCTGAGGTTGTGAGCTCCCGAACAGTACTTTGTCGCAGCAATTTGCCTTTGTGCAAAATTGCAACTTCATCACAAATCATTTCCACTTCAGAGAGCAGGTGTGAGTTTAGAAAGATGGTCTTGCCTTGAGCTTTAAGCTCGAGCAGCAGGTCGCGGATCTCTTTGCGACCAATTGGGTCAACGCCATCGGTGGGTTCATCCAGAAAAATCAATTCTGGATCATGCAACATGGACTGAGCAAGACCAAGCCGTTGCAGCATACCTTTGCTATACTTTTTAATCTTGGTGGAGCGCCATTCCCACATATTTACGCACTTGAGCAGCTTTTCAGCGCGATCAGTCCGGTCTTGCTTGTTTTGCATGCCGCTGAGGCGGGCAGAGAAATCGAGCACAGCAGCACCGGTTAGAAATTCAGGAAAGCGATGATTTTCGGGGAGATAACCGACTTTTTCGCGGGCTGAAGGCGATGAAACCGGATAATCGAATAAAGTGGCTTGTCCGCTGCTGGCGTGCAAAATTCCCAGCAGGATTTTGATGAAGGTGGTCTTGCCTGCTCCATTCGGCCCAAGCAAACCAAAAATTTGGCCTGGATTGACAGTGATGGATACTTCTCGCAATGCTTTCACGCGCCCGCGATTGAATTGGCGCGACAAATCCCGAGTGACGATCATTTGTGACGATTCTCCTCCAATTTTGCAAGGCTTACGCATCAATTATGTTCAAGTTGCAAACCAATTAAAAAGCCTATTTTCTCGCAAAATACGTCTTTTTTCATGCGCTTTTTTACAATTGCTTTTTTTGCAATACATATCAATGAGTGGTATTTGTTCATGTTGAATTTTTGCAAAAAAGCGAAATTCGCTCTTTTGACAAAGAACTGCGTTGTGATTTTCGAATTTTGGTAAAGGGTGCAATGGCATCCAGCTGCGTGATACTGGCCATTGCGATTCGGCTTTGGACTATCGGCGCGATCTGATAGACTGGCTTTTAATCAAACAACGCACAGTCGATTAAATTCAATGCTGCGAAGCAGTCGCCATTTCGACGGAAATTTGATCAGTCGATAATGGATATGCCCAGCATAAGCCGGGAACCAGGGAACAGGTTCTTGCAGGTAGGACGGTCTGATGTAAAATGGAATTGCTGCATGACCATCAACAATTTGGTGGAAGCACTCGATGGAAGATGTTTACAAACAAGATTTTTCTGTACGAAAAGTTCTGGGGGAGATAATTGGCGTAAGCCCGGCAATGGTGCGACTGCGTCGAGCCATTCGCAAAATCGCCAGGACGCGGGAAAACGTTCTTTTGATTGGTGAATCTGGAGTAGGAAAGCGATTTTTCGCACAAAAAATACATTTGCTCGGTCCAAATAAACACCAACCTTTTGTCGAAATTGACTGCAGTTTGGTTTATAGCCATTTCAGCAATGGCAAAGAACTGAAATTTGAAGAGTTTATCAGCGAAAAAATGCTGGATGCCGTGCATGGAACATTGGCATTTTACCGTATCGAATCGCTGACTCCCTCGCAGCAGGTCCAAATTCTACGCTGTCTTTCAGCCAGCAATGGCCAGTTAAACGGTAATGCTGAATCCAGTCCCCGCATCGTTGCCACAACTGAGCTGGATACCAAGAGTGCGATAGGTAAGAAACGTATTGATGCGAAGCTTTATTACCTGCTCGGCGAAATCTTGATAACGGTGCCACCTTTGCGCAATCGCAAACAGGATATCCCATATTTGTTTCAGCATTTTGTGGAAGATTTGCAAAAAAGTGAGGGGGACGAAGCATTCGCTGGCTTGAGCGACGATTTGTATGATTCAATGATGTCGTACGAATGGCAAGGTAACGTGGAAGAGTTGCAGAATAGTACCCGCACCCTTGTTTTGACTGCAGATGATGGCGAGTCAATACCCGAGGCGCTGCCATTCATTAAGGATAATGATCCATTTAAGGCATTGATCGGCAAGCCATTACCAGATGCGATTGCCCAGGTCGAAAGATATTTAATGAAGGTTGCACTTGGTAAATTTGAGGGCAACCAAACCAAGGCCGCACAGTATTTGAAAATTTCAGAGGCTTCGCTGCGATATAAATTGAAAAAATATAAAATTACCAATAAATGAAGCTTGAGCCAATACAGCATTGATTACAGGATATTTCAAATCTGATGAATCGAGATCGAAGCCGCCAATTCAAATATGATATCTCCGAAGGCATGGATAGTACTCAACACAACAACGGACAACTCGGGGGGAGCTTCAAGCAGGTTCATTCGCATGACGATCTGATTCCTCTGGATCGCATTTCAATGGACGCGCTTCTGCAGACGCTGATTGCACGAAAATTCGTCACTCACCAGGAGCTCTCGGATTGCGAAAGCAGGCTTCGCGGAGCGATTCATGCAAGATCTGGAGAACCGATACAGACAGAACTGCCGCGAAACGAACATCCATCGCAGTTTCATAAAGAACGCATTGTGCGAACCCATTCGAATCGCCAGCAGGAGAATGTCCGGTTCAAATTTTTGCGCAAGCTGTTCGGGCATTTTCGCTGGAGCCGTAGAATTGCAACAGCCTTATTTGGCTGGAAATGGCGGCGAAAGGGAGGACATGACGGCATGACCAACATGGAAAATATGCATTGAGTTGCTGCGAAGCCATTTACCGCAACTGGTTGGTCTTTAGTCGTTGCTCTTGAGCATGTCGATCTAATGCCAGCTCAATCAACCTTTCAAGCAGATTGGAATAAGGCAACCCGGAAACTTCCCATAGTTTAGGGTACATGCTGATTTTAGTGAAACCCGGAATCGTGTTGATCTCATTTACCAGCAACTCACCATTTTCCTTTAAAAAGAAATCCACACGCGCCATACCTTCGCAGCATAAGACTTCATAAGTTTTCACCGCAAGCGATTGCACCTCTATCATTTTGTCTTCAGGGAGCTCAGCCGGAATATTTAGCAATGCACCCACATCATCGATGTATTTGGCATCATATGAGTAGAATTCATGTTTCGGAATAATCTCACCAGCTAACGATGCAATCGGCTGCTCATTGCCGAGCACAGAGCACTCTATTTCGCGCCCTTCTATATTTTCCTCAATAATAATTTTCTGATCGAATAAAAAAGCATCTTCTATCGCGGAATAAAACTCGCTTTCTGAGTGGACCTTGTGAATCCCAACGGATGATCCCAAATTTGCTGGTTTGATAAAAAACGGCAATCTCAATCTTTTCCTGATTTGCTCGAAATCCAACGATGCAGCTTTGCCTTTGTGCAGTACAACAAAGTCTGCGATCAGTATACCAGCATCTCGCAGCAGGCGTTTCATCACATCTTTGTCCATGCCAACTGATGAGCCCAGGACGCTGGCACCAACAAATGGGATGCCAGCCAGCTTTAACAAGCCCTGCACTGTACCATCCTCTCCGAACGGGCCGTGCAATACTGGAAAAATCACATCCACCGGTAAAATCGCATTCGGGTTAGCAATGTCGATCAGCTTTGGGCCGGCAGCGCCACCCGGTGCAAGGCCAAGCTCACGCTTGGAAGGCTGCAAAACGATCGTTTTGGGATTGTCTGCGTTAAGCAGATAATCCGTTTCATCCTGCAACATCCATCTACCCGCTTTGTCAATGCCGATCAACGTAACATCGAATTTTTGCCGATCGATGGCTTCGATGATATTCTTGGCAGATTGCAGCGATACTTCATGCTCGGCCGAGCGGCCGCCAAAGAGAATGCCGACCCTGATTTTCTGATCCATATCAATATCCGGTTAAAAATCTATAGCTGGGTTTGTTGTTATTGTCAGCCCAAGTGATTTTAGAGGCTAACATGCGTGGAAAAATATCAAGACAGGTTCAAGTTGCGCCGTATTTGATTGCCGAAATGCGCACTTTTGCTTCAAAACCAGGTCGCGTCAATTTTCGAGCGAAAACGCGCAACCGAGCTTATACTATAAGTTTTCTACTAGAAAGCAAGCAAATTCTGGTCTGCAAAAAGTGTTGTTTGCTATTTAAAAAATTAATTTATATTTTTATTGCTGTTTTGTATAGAAACATTTGGGAAGATCAACTTCGGCAGAATGAAAAAATCGAAATGCTTCTATTGGATGGCTCGATGGTGAATTGGCTTCCACTTCTCTTCGACGCGCAGACACAGATTTCAGAGCGGAATGTGTGCTGGCGCCAATCGTTGACGCGGGAGCTGTTTCATGATCGCGCATCCGACTGCCTGAAACATGCTTTGAATGAGTCGTATTTTTCAGGTCTGCGGGAAGTTTTTGATGAAGATTTTTTTTTGCAAAAGGAGGTATGGCGTGATCAAATTCGCTCAAAATTTCTTTTCAGCATCTGTGGTGCTGATTTTCTTGGTGATGCAAGCATCAGGACAGAATATGTTGACCGTTGAAGATATATATGAGAATCAGGCTTTGCAGTCCAAGTCTGTCTCTGGCATTCAGTGGCTGCCAGATGGAAGCAAGTTTACCTATTTCCAGAAAGCAGAAGATACTGGAAATTTGAATATTTGGAGCTTTGATGTGAAATCCCGCCAACGTGAGATTTTCATCAGCTCGGATGAAGTGCCGGTTCTGCAGGAACGCGATCAGAAAAAGCGATTTTCGCTGGACAATTACATCTGGGCGCCAAATCGCAGAGATATTCTTTTCCCGGCTGGCAATGATCTACATCTTTTTAACACAGAAACGCGCGAATTGAGCCAATTGACATCTGATGCTGCCGAAGAGCGCGATCCAACCTTTTCGCCGGATGGCCAATCAATTGCTTTCGTGAAAAATGACAACCTGCATTTGCTGGACATCGAATCGCGAACGGTAAAACAGCTCACCACACAAGGTGGAAACGGTATTTTAATCGGCCGGTTTGATTGGGTCTATGAGGAAGAGTTTGGCATCCGCACAGGATTTTCCTGGAGTCCGGATAGCAAATACATCGCTTTCTGGCAATTTGATGAGACGGCTATCCAGCCCTTTCCCGTGACCGATTTTATTCCCGTGCACAATGCAGCGCAAACCATGCGATATCCGAAAGCAGGAGATGCGAACTCGAAAGTCAAAATTGGTGTTGTCGAGATCGAAAACGGTCAAATCCAATGGATGGATATCGGCGATGATGAGGACATTTACATTCCACGAATGACCTGGACGCACCGTTCTGACATATTGTGTATTACCCGACTCAATCGCGATCAAAATCAGCTTGAGCTTTTGCTGGCTGATGTGAAAAATGGCAAAACCAGTGTCCTCTATGAAGAGCGGGAATATAAGGGGTGGATCGAAATCACGGATGATCTGCAATTCCTTGATGATAACAAGCATTTCGTTTGGACCTCAAGAAAAGATGGCTGGAAGCACATTTATTTGGGAGAAATCAGCTCAGCCAAGCTCGTGCCGGTGACAAGTGGCGAATGGGATATTGATGGAATTGTTGCTGTCAGCGAAGAGAAAAAACGGATATATTACACTTCCGGTGAGAACAATGTGTTAGGTCGGCAGTTGTTCGGAATCAATTTCAATGGCAAAGGCAAGCTGCAGGTGACTCGCAGGCCAGGAACGCATTCAGTCAATTTGTCGCCAGATTTCGAATATTTTATCGACACCTTTTCGGATGCAAATACACCGCCAACGGTGACGCTGCGTCGTATCAACGGAGCGCGACAGGCTTTCATCGAGCCCAATGAGATGCCTGCTTTGAAGGAATACAATGTGCCACAACCAGAATTTATTGAAGTCCCCGGAACAGACGGCGCCACCCTGAATGCTTTTTTGATCAAGCCAAATGATTTTGATGCAACAAAAAAATATCCGGTGTTGATATACAACTATTCTGGCCCGGGGTCACAAATTGTGCGCAATGAGTGGGGCGGAGAGCGCTTTTTATGGCATGCGATGCTGGCGCAAAAAGGTTATCTTGTGTTTGGTGTCGATAATCGCGGTACCGGCGGGCGAGGAAAAGCCTTTTTGATGGCCACGTATAAAAATCTCGGCGATTTGGAGAGTCAGGATCAGATTGCTGCGGCTAAATGGCTGGCAGAACAAAACTACGTAGATGCAAACCGCATTGGCATATGGGGTTGGAGTTACGGAGGCTATATGGCCGCCCTGACCTTCCTGAAAGCAGATGGTCTTTTTAAAACCGGAATCGCCGTCGCACCGGTAACAGATTGGAAAAATTACGATACGATTTATACCGAACGCTTTATGCTAACGCCACAAAAGAATCCGAATGGATACCGCAAAAGTTCAGTGCTGGAATACGTGGATCAATTGCAGGGCAAATTGTTGCTTGTGCATGGAGCAGCAGATGACAATGTGCATCTTTCCAATACCATGCAGTTGGCCTATGCGCTGCAAAATGCGCGCAAACCATTTGACATGATGCTTTATCCGCGCAAGCTGCATGGTATTCGTGGAACCGATACACGGATCCACCTATTCAATAAGCTGACAGAATATGTCCTGGAAAATTTATAGGAAGTGCCAAGACGACGAGCATGCATCTCAAATGAAGTTCAACAAAAAAGCGAGTACGGTCATGCCAAGGCATGCCATAGCGATCCAACGGTGGTGCAGGTTTTCGCGTGTTTTTTCCTGGTAGCCGAGCATTTGAGACGCCAAATAGCCGCCAATAAATCCGCCACCATGCGCAAAATTGTCGATGCCGGGAAAGAGGAAACCAAATATAAACAGCACTGCTGCCCATTGCGCGGTTTGCCGGTAAATGGCATCTCCGAAATATCCGCCGCGGTTGCGGCCATAGTAGACAATAGCGCCGAACAAGCCGAAAATCGCACCTGAAGCACCCAGCGTGACATGCTGATAATTGCCGTACATCATGGGATCGTTCGGATGCATTAGCACATAGGCATAGGTCGATGCGATAAAGCCGAACGCGCCGGCAATCGTATAGATAGCAAAAAAGCGCGCCGATCCGTAAAGCTCTTCGGTGACCGGGCCAAGCTGGTTCACCCATAGCATATTGAAGAGAATATGCAAAAGACTGCCGTGCAGATAGATTGCGGTAAAAATCGACCACCACTTGCCTTGATGCACGACCGGAATAGCGCCAGACCAGCCGAACAAACTGTGCGAGTAGTTGCTCGGGCTGAGCAAATTCAGAAATCCACCGCCCTGCATAAAACGCAGGTTGCCGGTCAACAGGTCGATAAGTAACGACAGGATATAAAGAGTGATGCATGCCATGATGATGCCTTGCACATAAGAAACCTTGCCGCTAAGCAGGCGCTGTAGAAATGGCACTGAAGTCATTGTTTTGGGATTGCGCTTGCCACAATGTATGCATGTCTCCGCATTTTTGCTGATCAGCTTGCCGCAGTGAGGACATAACATCGACCCGATTGCATTATTCGCCATAAATTGTCCAAATACAGTTTTTTATCAATTTTCTTATTCAGCATGAACAATAGGAAAGTCGTCTCAAAGATGCAAGCGAATTTCAAATTGCAGGATAGCGACAAATTTCGTTTTTAAGACCAGAGAAGATGGACGTATTATGAAAGATCAATTTCAGTGCAATGATGAGAATCGCGGTTTGCTTGTCGAGCGCTACGCCCTTGGGGGCATGAGCAAAAAGGAAAAACTTGCATTTGAAACTCATCTGAAAACGTGCACATTCTGCGCGAAACGATTGCAGGAAAATCAGAAAGTTGTCGATAAATTGAAAGGAGCGGCCAAAGATGCCGGCTGGTCAGAAAAAGACATTTCTGAAATCGACAATCTCTATGCGCGCGCCGGCTTGTCACCTGGCATTAATTGGAAGCTGACACTTAAAATTGCTTTGATCCTAACTGTGGTGGTGATCATTCCATTCACTTGGTGGGCAAATCGTCCAGCCACAAAAATGGCTTTAATGGTCTCACTAAACCGGGAGACAGCGCTCAATGTAGAAGATGAAGCATCGATACCGGGATTGCAGCATGCATTTGAATTACACAAGGCCGCCGAAGACGATGCCGCGATCGCTGAGTTGAAACAAATTGCTGCAAACATCACATCTGAAACCGCACGCATCACTATCGAGCGCTTGCTTGGGCTTTCCTACCTGTTTAAGTCAGAGCCGGATTCTGCGCTGCCACATCTCCAAAGTGCTGTCGCTGAGAGCAATGACAGTGACGAACAAATGAGCTTCATCTATATTGCGCAGGCACATCTGATGATGGCAAACAAGCTTGGCGCAGTTGCTGCGCTGAATAAAGCCCGTCAAAGCCATCAACCTGTACCAGCTATTGTGTCATTGCAACTTGAAAAGTTGAATGAATTATAAAAATTTGTGCCAAATTTGCTTCCTTCCTGAGCTTGAAAGAAAATAAATTTCTGCGTCAAGCATAATTGCAGGTAATTTGAGAACAAATTAAGTTGCTGTTATGCGAATATCATGTTTTGAATAAGCAGGGAAGCGATATGGACACGACCGTAGACTCCAATCTGAAAAATGCAAAAAGTACCAAAATCGCAAAACAAGAGCCGCAAATGTTAGATGCCGCACAATTTAACGGTATCATGCAAATCCGCGATATCTTGCTTGGTGATCACATTTCCAAATGGGAAAACCGGATTGCAAACGCAGAGCGTGATTTGCAAGCTGCCTTCCAGCAAACCGATGCCAAGCTTGCAGAGATGGAAAAGCGCATCGATGCCTTCGTTTCGACGGCAGAGAAGAAGCTGACTGACCTCGAAGAAAAGTCTGCCAAATTCACGCAGCAGGCTGAATCTCGCCTGAAACAAATGGACGAGCGAATTTCTGAGGCTGACAAGAATCTCAAAGAAGAGCTCGAAACCAATCTGATGGATCTCGAACAGGAAAATACAGATCTCCGAGCTATGGTAGACGAGTTTAAAGCCGAATTGAAGAAAAATATCGATGACATGAAGGGCGATAAACTCGACAGAAAAGCACTCTCGGCAACCTTGGCAAAGGTAGCTGAATCCTTGCAGGAAGGTGAAGATTAGTTTGCCGCTCTGTCTTTGATTTTCCACGTCATGTGCTTACGCGACAATTCCCACACAATTGTTTTGCCCGACTCCATTTTCTTTGGAATTCGCGCCACGAGAGGTTTTCCCCAATTTGGCTTTGCCAATAGCTCAAAGCGGCTGTGGTGAAAAAGTTCATCGATGACGAACTTTTTCGTCTGGCCAGCTTTTACGCGCCCCAAATACCTGGGGAAGCCTCCCGGCTCGTTCCAATAAACTCCCGCCGTACTGTTCAACCAATTCTTCACAGTAATAAAGACGACTGCTTTTTGGGCATCGTATTCATTTGATTTTTTGCCGCCCGCGCACCCAGCCAGAAGTGCTGCAATACATAGATAAATGATCTGTTTCATGACCATGCTCCTTCATTTCGCTTAAAAGCACATTTTGAAGCTGTGATGATCAATCTTTGTTCCAAAAATATTGGTCGCGCAAGTATTGCATTTTTGCATGGAAATCCACAAGTTGGCGCTGTTTTTTTGCTACATATCTTGATAGAAAATAAGCAGTTTTTTACCATGAAATCCGAAATGAACTTTGTGCAGGAACTATGGATATTTTAGAAGGCAGGCGTTGTGTTTTGCCTGCATTGCAAGCACGCCAAAGGAAGATTCAGTTGGTATTGCTGAAGCAAAATGCAGCGCCAACTCGCATTGCTGAAATCGTGGAACTTGCAAAATCTCACAATGTGCCGGTTAAATTCGCGCCACAAAGCGAGATCGATGCGCTCACCCAGGGACGATCGCATGGTGGCATCGCTGCTATTTGTCACCCTAAAGAGCCACTTGCTGGAAAAGCGCTCATTGAATTGATCGAAAAAACGGATGAGCCTGCGTTTCTTCTTTTGATCGAAGGCACGGAAGATGCGCAAAATCTCGGTTACACTTTGCGCACAGCTGAAGCCATGGGCGTGCATGCTGTTTTGCTAAAAAAACATGTTTGGAACTTCGACTCGGCTGCTTTGTCGCGCTCTTCTTCCGGTGCATTCGAACGCTTGCCGATGGTGCAAATAGAGCATATCGAACGTGAGTTGCTGCCGCTGAAAAAGTTGGGCATACGGTTCTACGGCTGCATCGCCAATGCCAAGCGCACGTTGTACGATGTAAACCTGACCGAGCCTGCATTGTTGGCCATCGGCGGCGAGCGAAGAGGTTTGTCAGGAGCTTTTCGCCAACACTGCGACCGTTTTGTGCGCATTCCCATGCCACAGCATTCAGCAACGTCATTATCGCTTTCACAGGCTGCTTGTGTGGTGATGGCCGAGGGCATGCGCCAGCGTTTTTCTTTGCAAATGCAGCTGGAAATGGAGCCTCCTGCAAATACGTAGCGCTTCCGCGCAACATCATCTTCGGCATGGTCGCATTATGCTAACAATGTAAAACGATTGAACTCTCGGCCAAAAAATTGTCTTAACGTAATAACCGTTTTGACTTTTTTTAATTGACAACCATGGCTTGGCTGTATAGATTGTATTTTGTTAGCCTAAATGAGGGCCGCATTGCTGTTCAAATAATTCAACTGAGCATGGCAATGCAAAAAAATCATGACAGGAGAGGAGGAATCAATGAGTAAAGCATTGACCGCAGGTGCTGTCGGCGGCGTTGCGCTGGCAGTGTACGAGTGGATTATGCACGGCATGATTATGGGAAACACCTATGCCAATATTGCATCTTTTCGGCAGGATGGCAATCCGATGTGGTTTCCGATCATCGCGATTCTAATGGGACTTGCTGCCGGTGTTTTGTTTGGCAAAACCCGCACGATGTGGGCACATGGTCCGAAAGGTGGTGCAACCTTTGGCATGTGGCTTGGCCTTATTGGCGGCATCGGAGCATTTTATCAGCCCTTGACCATTAGCGGATTTCCGTATTATCTGTCGTGGTGCTGGTTTGGCATCACGCTGCTTGGCTGGGTTGTTTACGGCGCTGTCGCTGGAGCGATGTACAAGTCCGCAGGCGAATAATTCATTTTTGCACATTCAAAAGCCCGGTTTGCCTTTCGCAGCCGGGCTTTTTTTGTTTTCGGGAACGATTCAAATGTAAAACCAAAATCGTGATGAATCATGTTGCTCTTCTCTGCAATTGACTTTGGGTAGCCATGTCCCTGTTCAGCCAAACGATCATTTCTCCCGGCTCGCGGTTTGCCCATAAAAAATAGGGGATAGCCAGCACCTCAATTTCTTCCACATCACTACTTTCGAAGCGATAGAGTGCGTTTGCCCAGCCACCTAACTTCGGCTGCCTGGCTTTGCCCTGCAGAACCACTGTGCCGCCAAGCAAATCTGCATTAAAATCTGCCTGAAAACTGCTGCTGTTCACGGCCAAGCTATTCAAATTTTTCCCGTTGTCCGCTTCTTCCAAGCAAAATACCAGCGGCCCGCGCTGCAAGGCAATTTTGCCGGCATTTTGCTGTACTGCCGGATGCGCGTGGACAGCTTCGACCGGCATCTTCAGCAGCAATTCAACCTGGTCACCATTTTGCCATTCGCGTGCAACCATGGCATAGCCGCGATCAACTCGTAGCTGTTCATTTTTTCTGTTCACGCGCAGTTTTGCATGGCGACACCAATCCGGGATGCGCAAAGCCAGTACAAACTGCACAGATTGGCTCGTTTCGATGGCGATGGAAATCAAGCCATCCCAAGGATAGTTGCTCTTTTGCACGATCCGAATCTCCTGCCCGTCGACATGAAAGTTTGCGGTGCTGCTGCCATACAAATGCACAAAAATTTCAGAGCCGGAATACGAATAGGCATACAGTCCCAGCGAGGCCAGCAGCCGGGTGAGATTCGGCGGACAACACGAGCAGTGGTGCCACTGCCAGCGCAAATGGGAGCCGCGGCTTGCCAGCGGATTGACATAAAAAAAACGATCGCCTGCCAGAGAAACACCGCTCAAAACATTGTTGTATAATGCCCGTTCCATCACATCCGCATAGCGGCCATCACACTCGATTTGCAGTAACCTATGCGCAAAAAACACCAGCGCGATGGCGGCGCAGGTTTCCGCATAGGCGCTCTCGTTGGGCAAATCATAATCTTCGGTGTAGCCTTCATTGGCCTTGGAGCTGCCAATGCCGCCGATCACGTACATGCGCTTGCTGACCGTGTGCTCGAAAATGCGCTTGCAGGCCGCCAGCAAGTCTTTATCCTGAAACTCGACGGCCAAATCAGCCATGGCGCAGTACAAATACATGCCACGCACCGCATGCCCGACCGGCAGGTTTTGTTCGCGCACTGGCACATGCGATTGCGTATAAGCATGGGTTTTGGCCCAATATTCCGCCGGATCGTCGCCGCGCGCGATGGCTTCTTGGTCGAAATAATGCGGGGTGTTGCCACGTTCGTCGACGAAATATTTGGCCAGACGCAAATATTTTTGCTCACCGGTGGTCTGGTACAATTTCACCAGCGCCAATTCGATTTCTTCGTGGCCGGGATAACCGCGTTTTTTGTCCGGCTCGATGCCGAATACCGTATCGATATAATCGGCATACTTGCACATCACTTCGAGCAACGTGCGCTTGCCGGTGGCTTGCTGGTAGGCCACTGCCGCTTCGATCAGGTGGCCGGCGCAGTACAGTTCGTGCCAGTCGCGCAAATTGGCCCAGCGCATCTGCGGCTTGACCACCGTAAAATGCGTGTTGAGATAGCCATCTTCGTGCTGCGCCGAAGCAATCAGATCGATCAATTCGTCAACCTGTGCTTCCAAAGCCGGGTCCGGGTGACTGGCCAGGCTGTGGGCTGCGGATTCCAGCCATTTGGCGACATCGGAATCCCAGAAAATGTGCGGCTCGTTGGGCATGCCGGGCTGCCACTCGAGCTTCCAGGCATCGATACGGCCGGTTTCCTTGCAGCGCTGCCAAACCGCAGGAATCGTGACCTCGCGATTGCGCTGCTGCACCTTACTCCAAAAATCAGACTCAAATTTGACTTTTGACAAGGGCAGGGGGGAGAGTGTGGTGATTTTGTTGGGCATGGGGTTCCTTTAAATATAGAAGGCTTGGAAAAATTGAAATAGCATCGGCTGTAGGATAGCTTGTAATTTTTTAACACGAAGTCTTGTGTGCCCCTCTCTGCTTTTCCTCAGGATTTTCATTTTTCTGACAGAGCATTATTCATTTGCACTTTCTTCTCTCGTCGAATTGTATGTTGAGCACCACAAATTAAAAAGACGACTTAAAAGCGCTGGATAAACAATCCAGTGCCGAAATGGTTTGATGAATGCCATGTAAAAGGCCGTTAGTCTGCCAACTGGCTTGACGTGGATTCCCCACAATAATCGATATCCGTCCGTCTTGGGGAGCAAGGCCCAAACAAGTGCGGCATGAACCGTTTTGTTTCTGATTTCGCTCATCGCTTCGGTCGGGTGAACATAAAGTACGGTAAAAGGGCCATCCTTTGTACCAGTGGCAACTGTGGAAAGCTCTCGATCTGCCTCGGCTAGCCTGGATTGAAAAAGGGCTGCCCTGTCTTCCGATTCTTTATCCCACCCAAACAATCGGCCAAGGAACCGGCGAACGGCAAATAAAAACTGAACGGAGCGATTTGGACGGCTCGCCAATGTAAGTGATCGAATATCCGCAACAGTGCGCCCCTCACCGCCGCCCGGCAAATCCAGGCGCCACACTTCAAAAGGCCGAATATCTTTGAGAATCAAGTGGGCACGCAAATCTTGACCAAGATATTCAACCTGATCAGTAATCGCCCATGGCGCCATATCATGATCCTTGGTTTTGTAGCCTAACGTTGCGGCTCTGCGGGCGGCGAACAGGGCAAACACGGACTTTCTTTTACCACCAGACTTTATCGAAGCCTCCAAACGTCAATTCAAATCCGGCTGTTCGCCGTCCGCCAGCAGCCGCTTGTTATTGGTTAAAGTTGACCAACTTGAATACGTCAGACTGTCAATTCAAATCACAATATAGGTTTTATGTTATGATACTTCATTAATGTCTTCATATCTTGCATATTTGAATTAGCCGGATTCGTTGTTAACGATCCGAGAACCCACTGTCCTACATAAGGCGGTGCAAGTTCAATTCCTATTCTTTCAAAATTTGTTGTAAACTTATAGGGGTAATTACTTCCGAAAATCACACAAAGTATTGCTTTTGAAATATCAACAGAAAAGGATTTACAGCCTTCGATTATAATTCTAAATTCATTTTCTGATTCCCACACCTTATCTTTCCAGAAAAATAGTTCTTTCTTATGCTCTTGAATATATTTTTGAACATATTCTGCGATTCCCATACTTTCAGCCGCTGACAAATCAAATGCCTGTTTGTTTGTCGGACTCTCATATTGCACAGCATCGTTAACTACATTAAACTCCTTTGGGACTGCATTTTCTATTTCATTAATCAATTGTTTACAATTCATCGCTAAGCAAACACCACGATGCCGTTGTCCGTAGTGTGCCCACATTTGTGAATTTGAAAATCCAGGTTCTCCTGCTTTGCCGTTTGTGCTAAAGGAAACAAATGCGCATCTTTTTTTAAATTCGTTTGTTTTGTCGAGAACTTCCTTATATAAATGATAATCGCTCGAATTAATCCCTGATATTACCCACGGCTCAAACTCATTCGGATCATTCGTACCTTCTAACGGCGACAATTTTAGTGTGCGATCAGGGAAAATATATTCCAAAAAAATATCAGCAGATGTATAATGGTAAATTACATTGCTATCTTCAGCCAGTTTTTTTTCATGTTTAGATAAATGCATCATTAATCCTGATCCTTTCCACATCATTGCCTTTTAATGTGGATGCTTTTACCGGTTTTCAATGCAGTACCAATAACTATCCAATTATACAAGTCGTATAAAAACGCTATTTTTAGCTTTTCTTGTCGTGTATTACACAATTGCCAATTCTTTCTAACAACCGAATTTTAAAAAACTTACTTAAAGAATGCAAGCAGGTTATTTGCTCGTTATCTGAGTCGTATAAGAACAGAATTTTTCTTTATCCGACAATTGAGTCACAGTAGATCAGAGGGCTTCGTACACCTTTTCCTCCTCTGTTAGTCTGGTTTTTCGATTTTGAACGTAAATCACCTATTTGAGAATATTGCAAGTGTACACGACTGGGGGGTAAAACCTCACGGATTGCTCGGCCGAATATCGATCTCGCTGACCATGGCGTTTTGCGGCAGTTTCAGCATGTGCAAAATGCTGTCCGCCACATCCTGCGATTGAATGATGCGGGCTTTCTTTTCCGGGCTTTGCTGCGAGAATTCGGTCGCGACCGAGCCGGGGCAGATGGCCAGCACCCGCAGGCCGTTTTTGCGTTCTTCCAACATCAGGCAGCGGCTGAAGCCGAGCAAGGCATGCTTGGTCGCTGCATAGCCGCCACCACCGACAAAGGCGTTTTTGCCCGCCAACGAGGCGACGTTGATCACAGCCGATTCGCCGGCTTTGCGCAGGTGGGGCAGCGCCTCGCGGGTGGCGAGAAACACGCCGCGCATGTTCAAATCGAACATTTCGTCCCACTGGGCGGTGGTCAGGTCGGCAACCGGCGCGAAGTGCCCGAGCCCGGCATTGTTCACCAGCACATCGATACCGCCAAACGCCTCGACCGTGCCCGCAATCATCGCTTTGATGTCCTGTTCGTCGCGCATATCGCCGCAGAAAATGTGCGCTTTACCGCCACGCTTTTCGATCTCGGCCGCGACCCCTTGCAGCAGTTTTTCGCTGCGGGCGGAAATGGTGACATTGGCGCCTTGCTCTGCCAGCGTCAGCGCGATGGCTTTGCCGATGCCCTTGCTGGCGCCGGTGACGATGGCGGTTTTATTATTTAGGTCCATTGGATGGGTCTCCTTCTTTGACACGATTTACAGGATTAACGGGATCGAATACTGATTTTGATGGCAGGGACATGGTGCGCTATGCCCGGCGCCCGGCGATTTAAATTAGAAGTTTGGTTATTTGGCAAAATAGGTGCTTCCGAGGCTGTCGCAAAAGTCTAAAACTGTCATGCAGGAGGCATCTATTTTGACTCTTTATCCAGATTTTGAGCGTCGTTTCTACCTGGGTGCAAAATAGATTCTATCCAGAATGACACAAAAACAGGTTTTTCGACATTTTCTCCAGCATGACAGTGCCGGATCCTCACCTCAATTTTGCCTCTTCACATCAGCCGTCACACGTTCCCCTCAAAGCACCTTGGTCACTTTCAGCCAGCCGCCATTGGCTTTGTTGGCTTCGGCGATGGCGTCGTGCGAACCCAGCACCGAAACGATGCCTTTTTCGCGCACGGCGTCGAGCGCCTCGGCAAAGGCACGGAAATCAGCCTCGCTGGTCGCCAGCACCTGATCGCGAAGCTGCTGGATGTCCGCATCGGATTCGCCGGCAAGATAGCGTCCCATGGAGGTGTATCCCTTGGCATCCGGCAATTGGTAGCCGTCGATATCGCCGATGGTGCCGATCACACTCTTGACAATTTCCTCGCGTGATAGCGAAACATTTTTCAGAAAATGCGCCGCATTATCATAATTCTCAATGGTTTTCAGCACGTTCGGATCGCGATACGACAGGTAGGTGAACACGCCGGTGCGGCGGTCGAAAGTGCAAAAGCCGCCATATGCACCGCCTTGCACCCGCACGCGATCCCACAACCAGGTGGTTTTCAGATATTTTTGCACCACCAGCGACGAGCCATGAAAGGCATAGCCGAGGTCGTATAAATTGGCGCCTTTGCCGACGTAATTGACTTGCGCCGGCATCGCCAGGCCTTCGAAGGGCTCACCAGCTTCGCGCTGCCAGCTCGCCTGTGGTGTGTCGGCAAAAGGCAGGTTCGTGATGAACTTTTCGAGTCGCGGCTGGAACTGCTGCCAGTTATCGCGGTCGATGGTGACGTTGCAAACCAGGTTTTTGCGATTGAATGCCAACTTGCGGATCTGTTCGAATTTGCTGAGTACCGACTGCCAGTCGTTTTTGGCTTGCTGTTGCAAGTGCCGCAAGAAAAACAGGTAACTGATCCCGCTCATTTTTTCATTCAGCCAGCCGGCTTCGCTAAAATGTGATTTCAGACGGCTGTTGACATAGCCATGCCCGGATGGAATGATGCTCGATTCCAGGCTGGCTTTTTCGTCCAAAATCATCTGCAAAAAGCGTTCGCGATTGTCGAATTGCACTTTGCGAATGATGTCATCCATGATGGCGAGCATGTCATCAAGTTGCGGCATCAGCGCTTTGCCGCGCAGCATCAACATCACTCTGGCTTCAGCTTTGCCATTTTGTGAGGCGCTGTATACGGTCGGCGAAACACCGCCGGTTGTGCGGCCGATGCGCTGGAAAAGCTGAACATAATTTTGTTCGGTAGTGCCGATTTCCAGCAAGGCGCGGCTGAAAAGGGGCAGGTACGGCAGCAAATCCTGTGGCAAAGTATGAAGGTCAAAACCGACCGCCAGATAGACGATGCCATTGGTGAACAGGTCGTGATAAAGAATTTCCGCCTGGTCTTTTTGTAGCACTTCGAGCGGGATTTTTTTGCTGTCTTTTTCGATGTCGGATAAAAGCAGGGTGGGGAGTTTGGCTAAATCTTCCGGTGCGTCCGGGCGCTCCTGCCGTGCTTTCAGCTCTATGGTGTTGGCGATGACGGCCTGCACATCCGTGTCGTTCATCGCTTCACGCGCTTTGGCCAGCCTGTCTTTTTCGCGCTGCTCTTCCTGTTTGCCCAATTTTGCATCCGGCGACAAAATCAGGGTGACGCGGTGCGGATTATCGAGCAGATGCTGTTGAATCAGTTCTTCGAAAAAACGCGGATTTTCAGCCAGTGCCGTTTTGAGTTCAGCAAGCGTCTTTTCAAAGCCAAGGGCTTCCAGTGGATCGCAGTCGTAGATCCAGGTCGCCAGTGCACGCAACATCAGCACCAGCCCGCGCGGGTAACTGCCGGTGTTGTTTTCGCGCAGCCGAAATTCGACCGTGTTCATGGAAGCCGCGATGGTATCTGCTTCGATACCGTTTTTTGCCAGTGATTCGAGCGTGTCGAGAATCAGCTTCTCGACGGCAGCGGTGTTTTCTTCGGCGATGCCTTTCAATCCGGTGGAAAAGTACATTTGCCGCAATTCAGTTTCCATGCCGGTGCCAGTAACGTCTTCGCCGAGGCCGGAATCGATCAGCGCTTTGTAAAGCGGTGCAGCCGGTGTGCCGAGCAGCACATGCCCCAACACCGCCAGGGCCGATGCGGTGAAAATATCGCCATTTTCCGGCAGCAGCCAGTTGAGGGTGAGCATGGATTTGTTTTGCTCATCGTCTTCGCCTGCCTGATATTTTTTGTGGATGGTTTTCGGATCGCTAAAGGCGCTTTGAAGCGCAATCGTCGAATCGATGTCTTTTTTGTCAAAATCTTGTAGGTACTCGTTGAGCAGACGCAGACGCTCTTCGACAGGATCGTCGCCATAACAATAAATACGGCTGTTGGATGGATGATAGTAGTTTTCGTGGAAGTTTTTGAACTGTTCCCAGGTCAAGTCCGGTATGTTTTCCGGATGGCCGCCAGATTCATGCTGATAGGTGTTGTCCGGAAACACTACCTGCTGCGAATATTCGCCAAGCACCCGATCTGGGGATGAATAGTTGCCTTTCATTTCATTGAAAACGACGCCTTTATAGATCAAAGGATCGTTGGTGTTTTCCAGCTCGTAGTGCCAGCCTTCCTGTTGTAGCGTAAAAGGCGTCAGACTGGGGTAAAAGACCGCATCGAGATAGACATCGACCAGGTTATAAAAATCTTTGAGATTGGTGCTTGCCACCGGATAGCAGGTGCGGTCCGGGTAGGTAAAAGCATTTAAAAAGGTATTCAGCGAGCCTTTGATCAACTCGACGAATGGCTCCTTTACCGGATATTTGCGCGAGCCGCACAGCACTGAATGTTCCATAATATGAGCAATGCCAGTTGAGTCGTCAGCGGGAGTGCGGAAGGTAATGCCGAATACTTTGTTTTCGTCGTCGTTTTGCAGCGACAGCAGTTCGGCACCGCTTTTTGTATGCCGATACCATTGCGCCTTGGTATTGATTTCCGGGATGTCCTGTTCTTTAATCAGCTCAAATCCGTGAGTTGCCATCGTGTCCTCATTTCAATTCGATATTAAAATCGATTTAGTTGTGAAATTGACTTTGAAATATTTTGCAGCGATATGCCTTCACGCCGTCTTTGCGTGAGGCTCGTTTATCGTGCCGGTTTTTTTCATTCAAGTGCATGCTGCTTAAGCAAAAACTAATTTAACGGATTAGCCCCGAAAATTCAAGCATTTGGTTGAACAAGGGTTGTTTTCTGAAAATTTGATCGCTACTTTGCGCTGCATTAGCCAATGAGGAAGGAACTCATGCCGAAAAAACACCAATTTCTTTTGCTTCTCGCTGGATTGCTGCTTTATGTCGCTGCATGCAGCACCCAAAAGTCCACAGACCAGGTTGCCGATAACGCCTATCAGCCAGTGATCGCGCTGCTGGAAGATGCTATTCAATATCAAATGAAAGATAAGGCGTTGCCTGCCGTTTCCATCGCATTGGTGGATGACCAAAAAGTGGTGTGGGCGAAGGGATTTGGCTTTGCCGATCCGGAAAATAAAAAGCGCGCCAGCGCCAACACGATTTACCGCGTCGGCTCGGTTTCCAAATTGTTTACCGACATCGCTATCATGCAATTGGTGGAAAAAGGCGAAATCGAACTCGATGCGCCTGTAACTACCTACCTGCCTGAATTTGCTCCCCGAAATTCATTTGAGAAGAAAATCACCTTGCGGCAGTTGATGTCCCACCGATCGGGACTGGTGCGCGAGCCGCCAGTCGGACACTATTTCGATCCTACGGCACCGACCCTGCAGGCAACGGTGGCCAGCCTGAATGAGACTGAATTGGTGTACGAACCCGAAGCGCGCACCAAATACTCCAACGCCGGCATAGCGACGGTCGGCTATGTGCTTGAAAAGCTTAAAAATCAGCCCTTCGCAGAATATGTCCGCGAAGCGGTTTTGCGGCCATTGGGCATGCAAGTCAGTGCCTTTGCGCCAAGCGGGCAAATAAATGTTGAACTGGCTAAAGCCGAAATGTGGAGCTATGATGGCCGCTCATTTGCCGCGCCGACATTTGAGCTGGGGATGTCACCAGCTGGCAGCATGTATGCACCTGTTTTGGAATTGGCGCAATTCATGAAAGTGCTGTTTAATGACGGTATCGGGCCGAATGGAATCGTTCTACAGCCCGAAACACTGCAACAAATGTGGACGCCTCAATTTGCTGACACCGGTGAGCGTTATGGTTTTGGGATCGGTTTTTCGCTGTCTGAGCTGGAAGGGCAGCTATGCATCGGACACGGCGGCGCTATTTATGGATTCGCTACGCAGCTGTCGGCGTTGCCGGATTCGAAACTCGGTGTGATCGTAGTAACTTCGATGGACATCGCAAACAGTGCGATGACACAGATTGCGGATTTAGCCTTGCAGTCGATGCTGGCGCATAAAAATGGCAAGTCGCTGCCTGCGGTGCACAAAACATCGGCAATCAATCCTGAATTGGCGCGCGCCCTTGATGGCACCTACCACTCGGGAGATCATCAAATCGAATTGGTCGAGCGCAATGGTGAACTCTACTTGTGGCACGGCAGCATGCGCCTCAGACTTAAGCAGGATGGTTATCACCTTGTTGCGGATGACCGGCACGGCTATGGAACGCTTGTTATGCCGCAGGGAACTGACGTGGTAAAGATCGGCGATCGGCGCTACGAGCGTGTGCCTTCGAAATTGCCACCGTTAGCAAAAAGCGAATTTCTTGGACTCATCGGCGAATATGGCTGGGATCACAATGTTTTGTTTGTTTTCGAGAAAAACAACCAGCTGCACTGTCTGATCGAATGGGGATTTGTTTATCCGTTGCAACAAATCGACAAAGATGTTTTTGCATTCCCGGACTATGGCTTGTATCATGGCGAAAAGCTTCAATTTAAACGCGATGCAATGGGCAGAGCTGAGCGCGTGATCAGCGCCGGCATTCAGTTTGACCGGAGAAGCCTGGGTGTTGAAGACGGGGCCACCTTTCGAATAGAGCCGGTGCAGCCTGTGGAGGCGCTTCGAAAAATTGCACGTGCTGCAACGCCGCCAGAACAGGCAGATGATCTGTTGCTACCGGATTTAGTCGAATTATCGACGCTGGATAGCACGTTGAAATTTGATATTCGCTATGCGACGACCAATAACTTTATGAGCACGGTTTTTTATAAACAGCCGCGTGCTTTCATGCAGCGGCCGGCGTCGCAGGCTTTGATTCGTGCCCACCAAAAGCTAAAAAAGCAGGGCTATGGTTTGCTGATCCACGATGCCTATCGCCCATGGTTTGTCACCAAAATGTTTTGGGATGCTACGCCTGAGAATATGAAAGATTTTGTCGCCGATCCGCAGAGCGGCTCGATCCACAATCGCGGTGCTGCGGTGGATTTAACGTTGTATGATTTGGAGACCGGCAAACCTGCTCAGATGGTCGGTGGCTACGATGAATTTTCTGAACGTTCCTTTCCGCAGTATGTCGGCGGCACTTCGCGTCAACGCTGGCTGCGAGAATTGCTTCGCGATGCGATGGAAGAAGAAGGTTTTGAAGTTTATCGCTATGAATGGTGGCATTTTAACGATCAGAATGCTGCAAAGTATCCGATTTTGAACCTGGAGTTTGATGAGTTGTAGTGTCTTGAGCGTGAATCATTTAAATTGTTTTCGACCGTGCCACAACCACAGGTATTCCCATTAGCTCATAAGCAAGCCTTATTTGCAGGCATTTTTTGATGATTGGCATAAATCATGTTTCGTTTTCCCACCCACAAAAAGGAGTTTTTTGGCTATGAAAATTGAAATCAAGCTTGATGCGAAAAAGGAGCCTTTCTTCATAGAACGGCGCCGCATTACTTCAGGGCGAATCGCAAGGAGCGGTTTTGAAGAGTATGGTGTGGTTTTTTCTGGCATAGGCAAGCCGAATGAGGTGTCTGAAGAACCACCTGCTGATTTAACTGCTGCCGAATCCGATTTTCAAGTGGCGCATCTGCAGAGCGCTATGGTTGGCTGGCGCAGCGCCAGCGATTTTGATGATCACCTGTATTTCGAAATTCTCGGTGGTTATTTTTATCACCAGGGCAATGAAAAGGATGGACAGACAAGCAAAGTATTCGGTATCGCGTCCGAGCCTGCTTTCGGTGTCAAAGAAAATGGCAAAACCACCATCAATGACAATTGGGCGCTGGTTGAGCCCTCTACGCGCGGTCTGGATGAAAAAGAAGGACGGGGTGGCGGCTGGACGTTCATTGTGCGCTGGAAGGACGGCGGCGAATTCCCCCACAGCAGCACACAGCTTAAAATTTGTTTCGAAAATCCGGAAATTGAATTGGCTGCAGCTACGATTGGCGATTGTGTTCCTGACATGGTCAGCAAACAGCTTCTTCGGAAAGTCTCTTTGCAAGCCAAAATCAAAGCTGCCGTTCCGAAAAACTGGACCTGGCATTTTGGTGATGGCAAAGAGCAAAGCGGAGATGGCACACCACCCGAATCAGTCGATCATCTCTATGCGAAGGCACTACAAGCGCAACCTCGGCTGGTCGTAACCTGCACCCACCCTTTGGGACAGGAAGCCAGCATGGAAGCAGATCTCTCGGCGTTCACAGTTTGTCCCGAATGTCCTCAAATCGAATCAGCAAGCGCGAACGTTGGTGACTGCAAAGATGACAAAGGTATTGTCAAACGAGAGGTGACTTTTTCGATAATAACTACGGGTGGCGTATCAACAAAATGGAGCTGGGACTTCGGTGACGGCCACAATGAATCAGGTGATGGCGCGCCGCCAGCATCCATCACCCATTTGTATGAGAATACACCTGCCAGCACGCCCAAGTTGACCGTGCAAGGCGAGGCGCCCTGCCAGTCTGTTTCGGCAGAAGTCTCGATTGTAGCTTTCAAAGCGTGCGCGCAATGCCCTGTGATCGATTCGGTAGCAGCCCGGATTGGCGATTGCAAAGACGATGGCGGCGTGATGAAGCGCGAGGTGACTTTTTCATCTTCAACATCAGGAGGCACACCGACAGAATGGAGCTGGGACTTCGGAGATGGTAGCAGCAAGTCGGGCGAAGGCACACCACCAAACTCGCTCACGCATCTATACGAGAAAGAGCCTGCCAGCACGCCGAAATTAACTGTGCATGGCGAATCACCATGCCAGAGAGTTTCAAAAGAAACCACGATGGTCGATTTCAAACCCTGCCCTCAGTGTCCCAAAATTTCCAGCTTTGTGGCTGAATTTGGTGACTGTGTGCGTGATGCTCAGCAGAATAAGCTGCGCAAGGAAGTGACTTTCAAAATCGCAGTTGCAGGTAGCGCGGTGCAGACGTGGCAATGCGACTTTGGTGATGGCAAAACAGATTCCGGCACCGGAGCACCCCCGGCAAATCTGAAGCATTTGTATGCTGGCGCGCCTGCCCAACCACCGAAGCTGACTATAGAAGGGCAGGAGGAACCTTGCGAAAAGGTCATGGCCGAGGCCGATTTGTCGGCATTTGAACCGTGCCCACCTTGTCCGCAAGTTCGACTGGTGACGGCCCGAACTGTTCATGAAGACGATAAAATCACAACCTGTGAATTCAGAATTGAAACCGAAGATGGCGTCCCAACACAATTTGAGTGGGATTTTGGCGATGGCTCACCGCGTGTTAAAAGCACCGATCCGGTAACGACGCACGCCTACAAGCGCGGCGATCGAGACATGCGCATCGTAGCGAGCGTGGACTTGACCGGACCACATACATGCAGTGTCTCAGCGCAGAAGCAGATTGATATCCCGAAGGCGCCGGTACAACCTCCGGAACCGCCAAAACCGCCGGTACGTCCTTGCTTGTGGCTGCAACTACTGACGGCCTTTTTTGCGTCGCTGGCTTTAGGCTGCCTGACGTTGCGGATTGCGGCAGGCACCTTCCACCCGGAAGTCGATGCGTCGGATGCAACAATTGCCATCCTGATTTTTGCTGTTATGGCCGTGCTTGGCGTTGTTTGGTGGCAATCATTTATCAAAAAACGTCTCTGCGAGCCAATTGGAAGTTGCCAAATAAAGGGCATTATCTGGACGGCTATGTTATCGGCAGGTCTGGTTGCATTGTACATATCAAACTGTTGCCCAGCCGGCTGGTGGGGAGCGATCTTTCTGCTGTTTGCTGCTGCGGGTTTTGTGCTTTTTAATTGGTTGAAAACCTGTAAAGCCAACACGCGCGCAATGCTTTTACACATCGTCACCGCACTGGTTGCAGCATTCCTCGTCAGCATTTTCATTGCCCGCGCCATTCTTGAAGCATGTCTGTAATTCGTTCGTTTTGGGTGCTGCTAGCCTTCTGGCAGCACCCAGATTTTATCCAGTCACAAAAACCAAACTGCCTCTTCCTGAACGCCTACATTACAAAAATGTAATCGTCTTCACTTTTTTGAGCCTGAGTATAACAACGCTTGCGTCATTTGAATGTGTCGCGCTCCCTCAGATTTGACACTTTTATGGCAGGGTAATTGCAGTTTGAACTTCTTCCAAAAAAAAAGTGTAAAATATGCAGTGCTATATTAAATTTTGTTGGATGGTTCAACGAGCGTGGAGAATGATATGAAAATCCGATTCAATACACTGACAGCAGGATTGCTATTTCTTGCTTTTCAGATTGGCGTTTTTGCTCAAGAGAATGATGTTAAATCGCAATTATTTGGTCAAACCCAAAGAATCTATGAGGAAGCAGAGCGTCAAAAAGCGAATATTCTGGCCCCAAAAAGCTACGGCAAAGCATATGAAAAATACAGCAAAGCCGAAGATGATTATCAAAAAGGCCGCAATCTCGAAGATATCCGCAAAAACCTGCGGGAAGCAGAAGCCTACTTTTCCAAGGCGCTGGAAGCTGTTCGACTTGCTGAAGTGACATTCGCTTCGCCCAGTGCGGCCCGCAATGATGCTGTCAGCGCGGAAGCAGCTCGCTTCGCACCAGATGCCTGGACACAAGCCGAGCGCAAATTTATTGAAGCTGCAGAGATTCTTGAAAATGGTGATGTCAATAACGCCAAGAAGCGCGGTGCTGAAGCCGAAATCATCTACCGTCAGGCTGAGCTGGATGCGATCAAAGCCAATTATTTAACACCGGCCTGGACCTTGCTTGAAAAAGCCGATCGGTTAAAAGCAGAGAAGCGTGCCCCCAAAACCCTGGCACGTGCTCGCAAGTACGCCAATGCTGCCGAGGATTTGCTGCGCCAGAATCGATATGATAATGACGAAGCACGAGAGATGGCGCAGAAAGCCAAATATGAAGCGCGGCACGCCTTGTACCTCAATGCGCAGATAGACAATATCACTTCCAAAGGCTACTCCCTGGAAGATATGTTCCTGGCCTTTGAAGCGCCTGTGGAGAAAATTGGCGCCTCTGCGGAGGTCGATATTCAGTTTGACAGGGGGTGGGATCCGATTGTTACTTCAATCATGGACAAGGTTACGGATACGCAGGAAAAACTGCGCCAGGCCATTCAGGTCATCGAAAAGCGCAATAGTGAGATCAATAACTTGCAGGCACAGCTCACATCAATGGAGAGCCGGCTCGGCAACCTTTCCGAAGCAGAGCGCTCTCTTAAGAGAAAATTGCAGATGGAGCGGGCACGTGAGGATCTGATTAATCAGGTTGCCAAAACCTTTTCGCGCCAGGAAGGCATGGTTTTGCGCAATGGCGATAATATCATTGTTCGATTGTATGGCTTAAGCTTCCCGGTCGGTAAATCGACGATCGAGCCGCAGTTTTTTCAATTGCTGACCAAAGTTCAGGATGCCATCCGGAAGATTCCAAACGGATCGGTGATCATTGAAGGCCATACCGACTCGCAAGGCTCCGATCAAACAAATCAGGTGCTCTCTGAAGAGCGCGCAGCTGCAGTACGGCAGTATTTGCTCGCCAATATGACCATCTCGGAAAACAAAGTTGCCTCCGTTGGCTATGGCGAATCAAAGCCAATCGCAAGCAATGAGTCTGTACAGGGACGCGCTCAAAATCGCCGAATTGACATCGTGATTATTCCGGAGTGGGCAACCAATTAGTGCAGCTATCCGGTTTATAGGTCAAACACTTTCCTTCCAAAACATAAAAAGCCCTGCCAGTATTTTACTGACAGGGCTTTAATGCTTCCTGGAGCCCCCGCGAGCTTGGTGCTAGCAAGCATCTCCGGAGGCTCCCATTTCTATTCGACTACTAATAGGACCACCTCCTTTCTACAGGGTACACTTTTACGCATCAAGAGTTTCCCTGGTCAAGCTCCCGATGCAGCGCCAACTGTGCAGGCAATCTAAGTAAAATAGTTTTGTTTGTCAACATATTGTGTGCTTAGAATAAAAATTTTACCAAAGCAGCGAAAATTTGAGGCTAACTCGATGAATATCGCTTTGAAATTTAATCGCGCAGGCCTATTTTAAAACTCATTCTGATAAACGTTCCGCTTTTGCACAGATTTTATTTGGTGGAAAAAACCGCGTGCTTTCTGGCAAGACTCAAAAACACCGTAATCTGATTTTTGCAACATTTGCGCTTTCGATATTTTTCTCTGCTGGCAATTTCCTTTGGGGAAGCCGCATCGATTTGCCGCTCGCCGATGTTCTGTTTCTAATGCGTGGTGAACGCCCGCTTTCAAAGGACATTCTGTTTGTCCATATCGGAGATGATGATATTAAAGCGGTTGGAAGCTGGCCGATAACACGGGATTTTTTTAGTTACATAACCTATGTGCTCAATGAAGGAGGCGCCACAGCAATCGCACTGGACTTTTTGCTGAGCGAACCAGATCCCCTTTACCCTGAATTTGATCGTGCCTTTGCTGACTTTTTAGAGTCAACACCGAATGTCATTTTACCGATGGTTTTTCAAGATTTTGATATCTCACGTAATGAACATCACCGTTCACAGCTTTACCACGGGGGCGAGCCACAGGTGCCATTTGGCCCATTCGCAAAGCATGCAGCGGCTGTCGGTTTCAGCAACCTGGGAAATTCTGCAGTGATCCGCTCAGTACCTGTAGTTGTTGATGACAGCGCCGGCGCAGCGTTCAGCTTTGGAGTGGAGATGGCCAGAGTTTTTCTTGGCTATGATAGCCTGCAGGTTCAACAAAATGTGTTGGCACTTGTGGACGATAGCATGCCGGACATATCAATAGAATTGCAGCCTCATGGCGAGTTGCGCCTGAACCATTTTGGCAAAGTGGGCTTGACGCAACATATCGGGTTTTTCGAATTGCTCAAGCTGTATGAAGATCTTCCGGACTCGTTGGAGCAAATCGTTTCCGGAAAGCTGGTCATTGTTGCGGCAAGTTCTGCCGCTTTGCCTGTTTTGAAAGCTACACCGTTTACGGATACCTTTCCAGCCGCATTGATCCATGCTATCGTTGCTGAAAATATCGTGAAACAAATTTATCTGCGCTCCATGTCCGCTCGGCTGCAAACCGCCACAATAATTTTATTAGCATGGCTGCCTTTTGTCATTGCTGCAAACATTGCACGAAAATGGATTTATGCCGGGATGGCTTTACTCTTGTTGACCTATTTTGCACTTTCAACTGCGATGTTCATCTTTGCCTTTTTTGTTTTTCCACTTTTTTTCCCGATTACAGCTTTGCTTGCGAGTGCTATTTTGCAGATTGCCTGGCAATATAGCACTCGCAAGAAACAAATTGTGGCCGACAAAATGCAACTTGTTGCGGAAATCAATGAAAAGATAGCAGCGCTCAAAGATGCGGAGCATGGTCTGGCTGAAATCGAAGCGCAGCTTCAACAAAGTCGTGAACTGCACAATATGGCAAAGGAAGAGAGCAAGCGGCTTGCTGATGAGCGACGTCAGGCTCTCGAACGGATCGACAATTTGTTGAAGGATATGCAATCGGATCGAAGCTCAGTTTCAATTGACGATACTGATCCCCAGGGGATTGTCTTTTCGCATGACAGTCCAATGGCCGGAATCATCATGCTGGTCGAGAAAGTGGCAAAGGACACGATTCCGGTGCTGATACTTGGTGAAACCGGCACGGGAAAAGAGATGGTTGCAAAAGCAATTCATGCAAACAGCCTGCGTAAAGATTGTGATTTCATTGCTGTAAATTGCGGCGCCCTTCCAGAGCAGCTTTTGGAAAGCGAGCTGTTTGGACATGAAAAAGGCAGCTTCACAGGTGCGCATTCACGTCGGCGTGGTCGGTTTGAATTGGCAAATCGCGGCACCATTTTTTTGGATGAAATTACGGAGACATCCACGGCGTTTCAAATTAAGCTACTGCGGATTTTGCAGGAGGGCTCATTCGAGCGTCTCGGCAGCGAAGAGACTGTCCACACCGATGTGCGCGTGATTTGTGCCTGCAATATTAACTTAAAACGAGCAGTCGACAACGGGAATTTTCGCTCCGATTTGTTCTATCGTTTAAATGGCTTTATGGTACAGTTGCCGGCTTTACGAGAACGAACGAGCGACATTGCCGTGTTAGCAGAAAGCTTTTTATCCAAGCATGGATTTGATAACTTATCTATTTCCAAACAGGCAATGGCTCGTTTGCGACAATACCGCTGGCCTGGCAATGTGCGGGAACTTGAAAATGCAGTGCGGCGTGCATCGATCCTGGCGCAAAGTGAGGATAGACAATTGATCCAGGAATTGGATTTGCCTGACGAAGTCCGGGAAGTGAAAGACGATGCAAGCCCTGCTGCGCAATATTTGTCATTTGAAGACCAAATTCTTGACTCTTTGCGCAACCAGCAGTTTGCCCGTTCAGCCATTAGCCAGACAGCGAGTGCGCTTGGCAATCGCGATCGTGGCACTATTACGGAATATTTTCGTGGCATCTGCTTCCAGGCTCTGGTGAATGCAGATTACAGCGTTGCTGCTGCAGCTGAAAAAATCGCTGCCACTGACGATACCGATGTGATTGCGAATGTCGAAAAAAAACTGATAGAATATCTCGGTAATTTGCAGCAAACTGATGCACATTCAGCAAAATCGGAAGCGCCGAATTCATCGGCTTTCCAGGGCTTGCCGAAACAATATCATGAAAGCCTTAAGGCTGTCATGCTGCATCTGGATGCCATACTTGAATCGCGCATAAAATGACCCCAAATAGAAATTACTGTAAGCAAATCTGCCATATTCCATATAATTGAAACGCTACTGATACAAATGAATATTCTTGGCATCTCCGCATTTTATCATGACAGCGCTGCCTGCCTCATTCGCGACGGACAAATCGTTGCTGCTGCTCAGGAGGAGCGCTTTACGCGCAAAAAGCATGATTTTAGCTTTCCTGTACGTGCAATCGAATATTGCCTGCAAGAAGGCGGTATCGGTACATCCGACTTGGATTATGTTGCGTTTTATGATAAACCATTTCTGAAATTTGAGCGATTACTGCAAACGTATCTCACCTATGCGCCACGTGGCTTGAAGTCCTTTTTAATAGCAATGCCGCTTTGGCTTAAGCAAAAATTGTGGATGAAAGATTTCATCATGCGCGAGCTCAAATTTGACGGGAAAGTCTTGTTCCCCGAACATCACCAGTCACATGCAGCTTCGGCTTTTTTGCCATCGCCATTCGAGCAAGCGGCTATTCTCACGATTGATGGAGTAGGGGAGTGGACAACCGCGAGTTATGGCATTGGCCAAGGCAATAAAGTCGAAATCTGGTCTGAATTGCACTTCCCGCATTCGCTTGGTTTGCTTTACTCAGCCTTCACCTATTTTACTGGCTTCAAAGTCAATTCCGGTGAGTATAAAGTGATGGGATTGGCACCATATGGTGAGCCCAAATATGTCGATGTGATTCTGGACAAATTGATCGATCTTAAAAATGATGGCTCTTTCAAGATGGACATGTCGTACTTTAACTACTGTGCCGGCTTGACCATGACCAATGGCAAATTCGCGCATCTGTTCGGTGGACCCGCTCGCAAGCCGGAATCCAAAATTACCCAACGTGAAATGGACCTGGCGCGCTCCGTGCAGGATGTCACCGAAGAAATAATGCTACGCATGGCACGTCATGTTCACGCGGAAACCGGGATGAAAAAGTTGGTGTTGGCTGGTGGCGTTGCATTAAACTGTGTTGGAAATGGCCGCTTGCTCCGTGAAGGCCCTTTTGAAGATATTTGGATCCAGCCTGCCGCTGGCGACGCAGGTGGCGCGCTCGGTGCTGCTCTGATAACCTGGTACAGTTACCTCGATAATCCGCGTTTGTTGAACAATGGTCGCGATTTACAGTCAGGTACATATCTTGGCCCCCGTTTTGAGCACGATGAAATCGAACAAATTTTGATAGCAATCGATGCGAAGTATCAAAAGCTCAGCGACGAAGAATTGATCGATGTAGTGGTTGATTTGCTTGCTGAAGAAAAGGTTGTTGGCTGGTTTCATGGCCGCATGGAATTTGGACCGCGAGCATTAGGAGCTCGCAGTATCCTCGGAGATGCGCGTTCGCCCGAAATGCAAACCGTCATGAATGTAAAGATAAAGTTTCGTGAAAGCTTTCGTCCATTCGCACCATCGGTGCTGCAGGAAGATGCCGGAACCTACTTTGAATTGGATCGCGAAAGTCCGTATATGCTGATCGTCGCGCCAGTGACTGAACAGCGACGCAAAAAAGTGGAGGAAAATCGTGCAAATGGATTCGGAAAGTTGCGATCTGTTCGATCAGACATTCCTGCCATCACACATGTCGACTATTCTGCACGCGTGCAAACCGTGCATGCAAAAGATAATCCGCGCTATCACCAATTGATCAGCGCTTTTAAAAAGAAAACAGGCTGTTCGGTTGTAATTAACACTTCATTCAATGTTCGCGGTGAGCCAATTGTTTGTACACCGGAAGATGCCTATAGATGCTTTATGCGCACCAATATGGATTACCTTGTGATCGAAAACTTCCTGGTTGCTAAAGCGGCACAACAGCCGTTAGAAAATGATTTTGCCTGGCAGGAAGAATTTGAGCTTGATTAGCTATTCCTGCCTCGGGATAAGAATGTTTTAAATAAGAAGGTGAAAAGGGTAATAAAGTTAATATCCGATGATTAGACAAGAAATACAGCAGTTTAAAGAGCGCTGTTCTTCCAAAGAACTGAGAAAATTTGCCATCACCATTGCTGTGGTATTCAGCCTGTTTGGATGCTTTTTGTACTACAAGCAGAATGCTTATGCCAGCCTGTTTTTTTTAATCAGTGCAGTGCTTATTGCTTTTGGAATAGCCTTGCCAAAGGTGCTCAAGCCAGTCTATATTGGCTGGATGAGTTTCGCGGTAATGATGGGTTTTTTTATGACCCGCGTGATATTGGTTTTATTGTTTTGTATCGTCTTTGCTCCAACTGGGCTGATCATGCGGTTGCTTGGCAAGGACCCCATGCACCAAAAAATCGACAAAACGTGCAAATCTTACTGGCTGCCAAGGGATGACAGGCAATTTGTCCCTGAAAATTTGGAAAAACAATTTTGACCTGGGTGATATGCATTTTGAAGCTAAGCCAGTTATGAATGAATTTGAAAGAAAATGTGTCAAAAGTCAAAGCGAAGGTAGCTAAAGGAGATATAGCGGTGGGAAAATTATCAATTATGGCAGAATTTTGGCAATTTTTGCGAGTGCGCAAGAAATATTGGCTTGCCCCCATTATGATTTTTTTGTTGCTGCTGAGCGCATTGATCGTCTTTACGCAGCAGAGTGCTTTGGCGCCATTTATTTACACTCTTTTTTAAAAACCTGAGTTCGATATACGCAAATATCTGATTTTTCAGACTGAGTGAAGTCGAAGGCGATCGGAAGCCCTTTTAATACAAGCTCAAAATTTCCATGGTTCGATACCGCTCACCATGAAGATGGCTCGCCACTTAGGATGAAAATACCTACATCTCACGCGTTGTACGAATTGTTTTTGCGATAGTCTTTTTGTATAACCCATTGTTTTTATGTAACAATTGTACCCCTGTCATTCAGGAAGAATCTATTCGGCATCGTGAGGAAACTTCGCTAGATTCCGCGGAATCGTCAAAATAAATGCCTCCGGCATGACAATTTGGACCGTTTTGTGCTTATAAGCGGCTTATTTCATTCGCACAACGGGTTACGTTTAATTTATACAAAATAGGTTTGTATGCGTGGTCACTGCTGTGCACGCGGTGCTTACTTATCTGTCTTCTGCTCCGGATCATCTGTTGGGGCATAAAGTTGGTACTTGCCGTTGTTTTCCTTAAGATGATGAGGCCATTGTCCTCGACTTTTATAAAATCCCACGATTTCCTTCCAGGCGTCTTCTGCCGTTTCCACATAGGTAAAAAGGTCCAGGTCTTGCTCGCCAATCATTCCCTGGTCTACTAAAAAATTAAAGTCGATCAGCTTTTTCCAGTAGGCTTCGCCAAAAAGCAAGATTGGCAGTGCTGCCATTCGTCTGGTCTGGATCAAGGTCAAGGTTTCAAAAAGTTCATCCAGCGTGCCAAAGCCACCCGGGAAGGCGACCAATGCTTTTGCGCGCATCAAAAAATGCATTTTTCGGATGGCAAAATACTGAAACTGAAAGCAGAGCTCGGGCGTTATGTACGGATTGGGTATATCTTCATGCGGCAATGCGATATTGAGCCCAACAGATTTGGACTGCGCCTCAAATGCGCCTTTGTTTGCAGCTTCCATGATACCGGGGCCGCCTCCCGTAACAACAACAAAATCACAAATTCCATCAAGTTGGCAGGTGGTTGAAACCAGGTGCGCGAATTTCTGAGCCTGATCATAATAGTGGGCATTTTCCAGCGCGGCCTTCGCCGCGGCAAGTTGCTTCTGAATATCCTTCGACGAAGGGCTTTTCGATAATTTTTTTTCCAACAATGCAACACGCTTGTGTGCATCCTTCTTGTTGACCAGGCGCGCGCTACCAAAAACGACAACCGTTGATTGGATATTTTGTGTATCCATGATCATGTCAGGCTTTTGAAGCTCGAGTTGCAAGCGCACTGGGCGCAGTGCTTCATGGCCGAGAAACTCGATGTCCTGAAATGCAAGCCGGTAACTCGGTGATTTGAGCATTTTTTTGAGATTTTTGGTTGAATTCATTTGTTCGTCCTTGCTGGATTTCCTTTTATTGAAACGTTATAGGTTTGTTTGCAGACAACTTGAGGATTCGCTGCGAGTTCGAAAACAACTCTCTGGCGTTTATAAATCATCAAAGTCGCACTGAGTTCATCTTTTTACAATATTAATGAGATGTGGATCGGGGAGCGGCTCAATAAAGTTACAATAAAACGAATTGGAGGAGATGTGAGCCAAACGAATAAGTGGTGGACTAATTTGATCTACCTTCCTGCGCATAACAAAATGGATTTAGCCACTCTCATACTTAGGATTGCGTTTGGCGGTGCGATGATTTTTGGGCATGGCTGGGGCAAGTTAGCCAACTTTAGCGAGCGGGCAACAAGCTTTTCCGATCCTATTGGCTTGGGCAATGAAACCAGCTTAATGCTGGCAGTATTCGCTGAGTTTTTATGTTCGCTCGCTGTTATGTTCGGTTTTGCCACCCGGCTTGCTTTAATTCCCCTTATCGTCACAATGTTAGTTGCGGCATTTATCGTGAACTTTAACCAACCATTTGCACGAATGGAAAAAGCCATCTTATTTCTCGTTGCCTTTCTGGTGCTGATGATTACGGGCCCAGGGAAATTTTCTTTTGATGCAGCAATTGCCAAAAAACTGCAAGCATGAGTTTTGCTTTGCAAGGCATATCTTAGGAGCAATCGCTATAAAAGACAGGTGGTTAATTTTCGCGATCTGGCCTTTGGCCTTGTGTAGATTTGGATGAATCGGCTTTGGCCTCGGTTTTCAACTCGGGAGGCGGGAGCTGTGCTGGGGATTTTGTTGCCGTAGAATCTGTCATCACCGTTTTCGATTTTTGCTCAGAGTTTGCTTCTTCTGCTGCTTGCTTGGCCTGCTCCACAGAAATAATTTTTTTATTCACTCTTTTTGCAAATTCGGAGGTGGGGTAGCTTTCGACCAATTGCTTATAATAGCTCAAAGCTCGATCGTTTTCCTGAAGCTGGTGTTCATTGAGCCAGCCCAGTGTGTAGATCGCTTTCATTTTTTCGTTTTCATTTTCCACCACTTCAAGCAGGCTGAGCAATTTTTTCTCAGCGGCGCGAGGTTTGTTTTGTCGTAAGTACAAATCCTCTGCAGCAGCGAATACAGAGCTAAAGGTGTTCGTCTCTTTTTGCTGTTGCGGTGCCAGTCCGAGTTCGGCTCTGGCGGCAGTGCCTTGTGGCGTATCCTGATAGTTGTAGGCGAGAATTTTTAGCACGCTATCACGAACTGCAGCGCGATTTGTTTGATTTTCATAAATCTGAGCGATTGAATAAAATGCCAGGGCGCGAAATTCTCGTGAATTAGAGCCTGAAATCGCATCGAGATAATAAAACAAGGCTGAGTCTGTTTGTGCAAAATCGAAATAAAATGTTTCCGCTAATTGGATTTTTTGACCGGTAATGAGCAGCTCAATACTATCTTTCTGCGCTTGGGTCAACGATTTTGTGTTTTCATTTTCTGCAGGCCTGCCGGGTTGGTTCCTGCCGCGGGGCGTAGGAGCATCGCTTCGGGCACGCTGGCTTGCTACTTCATCCTGCTCGACCGCATTGCTTTGCTTTTTTGTTTTGCCGCGTCCAGGGTCATTCTCTGCACCGCGATTTGCGGATGTACGATTTGGAAGGGTATTCCTTCTTGCCCGAACATCATCAATCGAGTCATTAAAACCAAGTCGCCCCGAGCTTTCTGAATTTGTTGAATCAGGTGTCTTCGCGATGAGCTTCTCCTGCAGTTCAGCGATGCTCTTTTGCAACTTGCGCAATTCATTTATATTGGCAGCTTTTTCATTTGCAGTCTTTGCAAAGTCGCTCCGATTGTCCTGAAGTGCAGCTTGACGATAATTATCTTCAGCCGTTTCATAGTTATTCAGCACTTCTTCATCATATTGCGCCAATGCCAAATAAGCACCTGCAGCCGCGGTTGTACGCGGATGGAGTTCGATAATGTCATTATAAATTTCGATTGCTTTTTCAGTGGCATTCTTTGACATATAAGAATTAGCCAATTCAAGTTTTGCCAAGCTGAGGTTTTTATGTTGATCATTTCTGGCTATCAGTGCATCCAATTTTTCGATTGCATCATCGTGATTCCCAGCCAGATTGAGTGCCTTGGCATGCTGCAATCCTAAATCAAAACGCCGATCCAATCTTCTGGTGTATTTCGCCGCACTTTCAAAGTTCTCAGCTGCTCGAAAATAGCTTTCAAGCTCCAAATAGCACTCGCCAAGCCGGTTGTATGTCTTTGCCCGCATCTCGTCGTCACCAAGATCACCCAGAGCCGCATTAAATTCTTTTGTGGCTTCAAGGTAGAGCTCTTGCTGAAAATAGGCTTCGCCAAGCCAATATTGGCTTTCATTGCGGATATCTTTGCTTTTCGCATTTTGTTGCATTTTTTGCAATTCAGGAAAAGCAAGATCATAGCGCTCCAAGCTGATTTGAGTTTTTGCAAGCCAAAGTTCAGCTTCTTCTATGTTTTCGCTGTTTGGATAAATATCAATTAATTCGAGAAACTTGCGTTCGGCTTTTCGATAGTCTTCAATATAAAAAAAGCTCTTGCCGAGTATAAGCAAAGCGTCGTCGACATACTTACTCTCAGGGTAGAGTTGCAGTACCTTGCTTGCCTGGTTAATGGTTTTGTCAAACTTTTGACGCTCGGTTGAACCCGGCTTGTCGGAGGTGCGTTTTTCGGTCTCTTGCAGCGCTTCATTGTAGAATTTTTTGGTATTGTAATATGTATTGAAATAGGCGCAGGAGAAGAAAGAGTTGCTCACCAAAATGGCAATGACAGCGGCGAAAAGGGATATCTTTTTTGTCATGTTTTGCTCAAGTTGCATGCATGTTAATTAGTTCAAGAGTTTAACAAAGGTACAGTGGATTAGTTTCAGCTAAAATTAATCTATGCAGGCAGGCGATATTTCAGCACAAACCGCTTTTCAAGTTCCTGTAATAAAAGCAATGCAAAGATTCCAACCAATAATCCGGAGAAAAAAGTCGGCAACATAAAGAATGGCAACAGATAAAACACCTGCATCTGACCAATGATGAGTGCGGCTGCAAGCAGTAACTGAATAAAAATATGAACATAAGCACCAATCATACTGATGCCAATCGGGCCAAGTTTTTGTTCTGTCATGGTTATAGCTAAAAACATGGCCACTGTTGAAAACAGGGAGGCTGCCAGTGCTAACCCAAAGGCCGGTCCCCCAAATCCTCCGGTGAAAAAATTAACCAGAACAACCCGCGCGCAACTCACCATTATCGCATCCCGAAAACCGAACAAATAGATGAGAACGACTGTAACAACATTTGCGAGTCCCAGTTTTGCCCAGGGTAGCGGTCTGGGAATGTACATTTCGAAAAATGCCAAGATCATCCCAAGAGCAAGGAACAGGCCGAGCAAGGCTACTTTGTGGGTTACACCAAGGGTTTGTTTCATCCCAAACTATCGCGTAATGGTATCGAAGAAATTTGACGATTTGGCGATGGAGCCGGATACGGCAACCATTGCTTTGTTGGGCACGCAAACGATGATGTCATTAGCCTCCTTGCGCCACCCCTGTTTCACGCAGATTTGATTCGGACACTTACTTTGGGCAACACGGACACCCTTTTTGCTGGTTTCTATAACAAAAGGACCATAAATGACATCGAATGTGAGACGTTTTTCAGCAAAAAGTTCACCCTCGTAATGTAGCTTGCCATCAATTTCAATGCGAAAGCTTCTACCTTCTGACTTGAGCAACGGCACCAATAAGCTGCTGGCAGTTAAAAACAGGCAAGCTGCAATGACCAGCTTATCGTAACGTGTCGCATAGCTAAGTGCATTTATTAAGACTCTTCTCACTGCAATGTCTCAATGGCAATCAGTCGCTTTTGAGCTTTTTGCAAATATTCACGCGAACCAGCATGAGTAGGATCGGCTTCAAGGACGGCTTCAAGCTCACGGATGGCCCCTGAGTAATCTTCGGCTGCATACAAATTGATTGCTTTGCTGAAATGGATGTCGACGAACGCATTCAATTTCTGTCGGCACTCAGCTATTCGTAGTCGGATATGTTCGTTCTCGGGCACGCGGCTCTGTACCTGCTCGTAGTAATCGATCGCTTTCATATATTTGCCATCACTGTAAAATGCATCGGCAGTTTTCAGCAATTCATCAAAACTGCTTTTCGCCAAAGCTTCACGCCGTTTTTCCTGAGCCAATTCATAATTGCTTTGAATGGATAATAACGAGTCGAATAATGCAATGGCCTCATCCCATTTGTTCTGATCAAATTTCGCCATCCCTTTTTCATAAAGCGCATCAATTTGGCGCTTGTCAGCTTCTTCAATACGCGTCAAGTACGTGTTTGCGATATTACTCGACGCATCATAGTTGAGCAAAGTCTGAAAAAGAGAGCGCGCGCGTTCAAGTTCACCACTCTTAAAATAAGCCTCGCCTCGATTCTCCATTCGCTTGAGACTTCTGTTAATTTTAGGTGTTAATTGCCGAAGTGCGAAATTGGCTTCATCATTTTCCGGATTTATGGCAATCATTTTTTTATACGTCTGATAAGCATTCAATATCTGATTTTGCTTTTCATAGCGCTGCGCCGTTTCCAGTAATGCCTGGGTCTGATTTTGAACCCGGTTTAGTCGATCTCGCGATAATCCGAGATATTTTTGTGCTTCCAAATTGCCTGGGGCAAACGTGAGTGCTTCTTCGAAGGCATTGACAGCCTTGTCATAGCGCTTTTGGTTGTAAAAACCCAATCCCCGATAGTATAGCTCGTCAGCACTTTGATCATAGTAATCATTGATTCGCTGCAAATATTGCTCGGAACGCTGGTGGTTTGGCTGGATCTGCAAAATTGTTGAAAATGCACGCTCGGAAGTTTTAAAATTGCCTTTGCGAAATTCTGATAAACCAAGCTCGTATAACCGCTTCAAATTGTTTTGCAAGCCAGATTTGATCTTGCTCATTCGCGAGTGAGCATACTCGTTTTCATTGTCGAGCTTTAGTATGTGCTTATAGGTCAGGGCTGCCCGTATATACCATTCTTTCTCTTCGAATTCTGAGGCGATTTCGAGCAATTGATTGATTTGCGTATCCTTTTCTTCAACCCTGCTCAGTAGCCAATTTTGTAAAATCAACGATTCTGTATCTTCAGGTACATAGGATAAATATTTCTTGATTTGCTTTAGCGCTTTTTCATGTTCGCGTTGCCTGGCGTAGTAAATACCTTGTTCACGATAAATCCTGGCGCGCTGGAGTGGGCTTTTGCCAATGCGGGTAGAGAAATCCAGAAAAAATGCTTTTTCGGCAAAGGAGTAGGAAAAATCGATGCTTTGGCGTGGGAAACGAAAACTGGCACCTATTGCAGATTTTTTAATTTCAAAACGCTCAATGCCAGCAAAAAAATCGATATAATGCTTGAGCGGGATGCTGGCTCCGATACCAATATTTTGATCATTTTCCGAAATTCTCATCGAACTGAAGAGAGTTGTTCCGCTTTCAGAAAGACGGTAGTAACTGCCTATTTGGAACGATGGGTCGAGCATTTTTTTGCTGAATGGTACATCTTGGATCGCGAATGCAATGGCGAATTTTTGCGGCAAAATCACATTGTTAAACAAACTTTTGCTGGAAGCAAAAAGGTGCTGTATTTCATAATTCGCACCGGGAAAAGCCAAAAGGCTCGCTGAAAAGGTCAGCGAATTCGCCATACCAGCAGGGCGATTCCAATGTACGCCTGCTCCAGCTAAGATTTTGTTTGACACACCACGGCCATAGGCAAATGACCAACGGTTTATAGATGACGTTGAACCAAATGTATCCGAAACAAACGGCAGGCGCGTGAATGAGAGGGAGAAGCTGCCAATATCCGGAAAAAAATTGGCCAGACCGACAAAATTTAATCTCTTTGTTTCAAACGAAGAAATGCTGAGTTGCATATCTTGCATAAGCGCAAGTGCTGCCGGACTATTGATGGTGGCAAATGGATTTTGCACCGAGGAAAAATTGGCATTTCCTAATCCAATGGCACGGGCGCTGATTTTATCTTGCGGGTAAGGGATTTGTGAATAGCCTGTACAGACACTTGACAGCAGGCTCAGAATGGCGATGCGGAAAGCAAGTTTAGTTTTCATTTTTATCAAAACGTCGTCACTAAGAATACAATGCATCCTGTGAAAAATCTACCAAAACATCTCAAGCCTGGAAATTCGTCTGGCGCAAAGCCGGCAAAAGCATGATTCAGCTTGATTACAATATCAATGCCAGCACGTCCTACATGATGACATCCCGATCATAGTCCACTTCGCATATTTCAATGGCGCGGCTCCTGCCTTTTACAATAATCGGTTGCAGGCGGGTTGTTGGATATTTGCCGTTCAAGTTTTTTACTGCCTCCATTGAAGCAATGATTTGTCCGGCTTTGGCAATCCCGCATAGTCTGGCAGCAATATTCACGACATCGCCAATCACGGTGTAATCCATTCTCAGCTTGTGCCCCATGTTACCTAACACCGCAGGGCCGTGATTGATGCCGATGCCGACCTCAAGAATCACTTCTCCTTGTTGCTTGCGCTTGCGGTTTACTTCCCGAATGCCACGCTGAATTGCGACAGCTGCGGCAATTGCGCTGGGGAGCATGTTTTGAGTCGGGAAGATCGCCATGACTTGATCGCCCATAAATTTGTCGACTATGCCGCCATTTTTTTCGATCATTTCCGTTTGCAAGTGAAAATAAATATTAATGAGCTTAACGATCTGTTCCGGCTCGAGTTTTTCTGCGACCGTGGTAAAATTGCGAATATCGGAAAAGAGAATTGCAACAGAGTGGCGTTCGCCTTCTGCGAGTTTTAAAATCGAGCCGCTGCGTTCTTTGATCATCTGCACGGTGAGTTTGGAAACAAATTTTTGCATGTGCAGTTTTTCGCGAAAATGGTTGACCATGTTGTTGAACTCACGCGCGAGTTGGCCCACTTCGTCTTTTGAACCAGGATTGACAGATATATCCAAATTGCCAGCGCCAATTTCCCGCGCGGCACTACTTAATTCGGTAATGCGGGTGACCATTCGTGCGGCTAAAAAATAGATCCCCAAAACTGATATGATAATGATAACAGTTGCAGATGTATAAATGAGCGTGCGGGTCTTTGCGATTGGGCCTTGTATAGCTTCACGAGAAAAACCAACGCCGACAACCCCTATGGTTTTGCGGCGACCACTGGTATCAACTCGCACACGTACCGGATGGTAATACTCAATATAGTCCTGATTGACACGCTTATCCGTCTTTTCGATTCTGAGCAGGTCGCTTAATTCATCGGAAGAAAAATTTAAATACTTCCGCATCGAATCTGGCTTCAGCGTCAATTCGTGATTGATGTCAATAACAAACGCAAAATTGAGGTCGGAAAGATCTGTTGCAATGAGCCGCTCAATTTGCTCCTGAACCAATCCTTCCGGTTCGCATTTGTTCGTAACCTTGCAGAGCAAGATATCACGGACATTATGACTTAGCAGCTCAGCACTAATCCGGCAGGTTTCCTCAACTTTTTGCTCTAAAATTGCCTTTTGGTGGATCAGCACCGGCACGCTAAAAATAATCAGAACAGCGATGACTACCAGCGCGATAATTAGGCTAAGCTTATACTTTATTCCTAATGATTGAAAAAATCCTTCAATGCTTTGTGTTTGCTTTTTAAAGAAATGAATCAGATTGTCAATTTCCAAAACGAAATTCCCTATCATTTTAAGGAAAAAAGAAAAACAGCACCAATCCGAAATATAAAAAGTTTGAGGAAACAAAAAAAGGATAGAATACAAACAAGCCAAGAATCAACCAACTACATTGCAAAAAGTGCTTTTGACGCAGGCGATGAACTGGTATGTATCACATACAGAATCGCAACCATGCAAAAATCCTTGATTGTGTACTTCGGCTTGCTTCTCAAATTGAGATACACAATCTTGTGATCAAGGTAACGCTTTCAATCCTGCTGAATGAATTGTGGCCCAATATTAGGGACAACTTCAACACTAATATACCAAGCACTCAATACCTAGCCTCAGTTCCACTGCGTGAACCATCGGTTAAATGGCGCGGTTGCGCTTTAGTCTTTGGGCGACACATCCTCGATGGTCACATCTTCTATTGTAATTGTGGAAGGTGTCTGCGTGTTATTGAAATACCAGATAAAAAAGATCATGCCGACCAACAAGACAAACCAACGCCGTACAGGCTTCTTTGCAGGCCTTGGCGAATGCAGAATGCGCTTGAATTTGATGCGCTTTTCATTCTCGTCCATTTCGCTTTCAGGATCGTAATAATACGACTTAAAGCTGAATCGCCTGATCGGGGGTTTATGCAGTAACATTTTTGTGGCCTTAGTCTAAAATTATCAATAAGATTTAGGTCTAATACAAACATAAAATAATAGCGAAACACCCCCAAAGAGTCAAGCAGTTTTTGGTAAGCCAAACTTGGCTTTTGAGCTAAGATTTGTTATGTTTTCGACCGAAACAACGTCTTCTCAAATAGGAGTTTACATGCAAACCGGACAAAAATTTGAAGCACTTGTGGAAATCATGAACAGACTTCGCCAGCCGGATGGTTGTCCCTGGGACATTGAGCAAACCCATGCCTCATTACGACAATATTTGCTCGAAGAAACATATGAAGTACTGGAATGCCTCGATGAAAACAACCTTGTTGAGCTGCCAAAAGAGCTTGGAGATGTGTTGTTGCAGATTGTCTTTCATGCTCAAATAGCATCTGAGGCCGGAAACTTTACTATTGATGATGTAATCGATAATTTGTCCAAAAAACTGGTCGAACGGCATCCCCATGTTTTCGGGGACGCGACCATAAAAACTGCAGACGAACAGGTCAAAAATTGGGAGCTTCTAAAAAAAAAGGAGGGTAAAAAATCAGTGATTGATGGTGTGCCCAATCGTTTGCCTGCGCTTCAGAGAGCAATGCGCCTGCAACAAAAGGCGGCAACAGCTGGATTCGATTGGCCTGATGTGGAAAGTGTTTGGAAAAAATTTCATGAAGAATTGCATGAGTTGCAGCAAGCCCTTGAAGGCGCCTCGCAAGAAAAGATTGAAGATGAATTTGGAGATGTATTGTTTTCCTTAGTGAATGTCGGACGTTTCATCAAATGTCAGCCAGAAAACGCTCTGCGCGGGACAATAGATAAATTTATCAAACGTTTTCAATATATCGAGCAGGAAATTGCCGCCACAGGCATAGAGTGGCATGAGGCGAGCCTGAAAGAAATGGATAAGTTGTGGGAAGAAGCAAAAAGCAAGGAGCTGTAGCCTCGTCGATTTCTGGCCGTCTACTTCTCTGAAAAGAAAATAAAAAGCCCTGATTAGAAATCGCAATCAGGGCTTTATTGAACAATATTAATGTTGCTGCTCGCGTGACTTTATGTATTCTTCAGTGATTTTTTCCTGAATATCGCGTGGTACTTCGTCGTAGTGCGAAAATTTGCGACGATGAATACCTTTGCCCTGGGTGAGCGAACGCAGCTTGGTGGAGTATTTGTACAATTCAGAAAGCGGCACCTGGGCTTTAATCACCTGAAATGCGCCTTCGGCTTCCATGCCCTGTATTTTACCGCGACGGCTTGAAATATCACCCATCACATCACCCATGTATTCTTCCGGTACGCGAATCTCTACCTGATATACCGGCTCAAGCAAAACAGGCTTTGCCTCTCTGAAAAGCTTTTTAAAACCCATTGAAGAAGCGATTTTGAATGCCATATCTGATGAATCGACGGAGTGGTAGCTGCCGTCATACAAGGTAACACGAATGTCGATCACCTTACAGCCTGATATAACGCCTTCTTGCATGGTTTCACGGACTCCCTTTTCCACTGCAGGAATAAATTTGCCGGGAACAACACCGCCGACAATGGCATCGACAAATTCAAAGTCCTCGCCACGTGGTAACGGCTCCACTTTTAAATGAACGTCGCCGTACTGGCCGCGACCGCCGGACTGCTTTTTATATTTGCTCTGGCCTTGAGCGGTGCCACGTATTGTCTCGCGATAAGGGATTTTGGGCTCGATCAAGTCAACTTCCACGCCGAAGCGATCCGCAAGGCGCTTGATCACAATGTCAAGATGCAGCTCTCCCTGGCCGGAAATGATTGTTTGGTGCAACTCTGGGTCAGCAACGAAAATGAATGTTGGATCTTCTTCATGAAGAGTGGCCAATCCGGTACTGATTTTATCCTCATCGCCTTTTGAACGCGGCATCAAAGCAGCACGGATCACCGGATCCGGGAATTTGATAGCTGGCAGGGTGAGGTTGTCCGATTTTGTGCTCAGGGAGTTGCCAGTATGAGTGTGACGCAATTTCACGGCAGCACCTAAATCGCCAGCGACCAACATGCCGATTTCGGTACGCTGTTTGCCATTCATTGTGTAAATCTGCCCGATTTTTTCACTCTCGTTTCGCGAAGCATTATGCACTTCGGTGCCAGCACTGAGCTTGCCAGAGTAGACTCGGAAAAAGCTCAATTCACCGAGATGTTGCTCAGACATAGTTTTAAAAATTTGTGCGGTGAACGGCAAATCGCTTTTTGCCTGAATAGCTATTTTGCCGTCATCGTTGCCTTTCTGGGCTTCCAATGTTTTGCACTCAACAGGGTTGGGGCAAAACTCGGTTATGAAATCGAGCAGGGCATTGGCGCCTGTGGCATGTGCTGCTGAGCAGCACAAAACAGGCGAAAGTTTTCGCTTGATAATGCCACTTCGCAAACCTTTTCTGAACTCATCGTCAGACAGCTCGCCTTCTTCAAAAAACTTTTCAAGCAGTGCATCGTCGCATTCTGCAACCGCTTCGACCAGGGCTTCCCTTTGCGCATTCGCCAATTCCTGCAGTTCTGGTGGAATTGCGGAAGTGGTCTCTTTGCCCGCGCTATCATAGCTGAGCAATTTCATATTGATCAGATCAATGATTTTATCAAAGCCTTCACCGGGATTCACTGCGATTTGCACAGGGATTGCACTGCTGCCAAACGAGCCTTGAAGCTTCTCGACTGTTTCGGTAAATGTGGCATGCTCTTTATCACACCTGTTGATCAAAAAAACGCGGGCCACTTGTTCGCTTTCTGCGATCGAATGCACTGATTCTGTACCGACCTCAACACCGCTGACAGCATTGATTAAAATAAGCGCTGTATCAGCGGCTCGCAGGGCACCATGGACTTCGCCGATGAAATCAGAGTAACCGGGGGTATCGATAATATTGATTTTATGTTCATTGTGAGCGCAGTGCAGGAGGGATGTTGAAATGGAGAATTTTCGCTCAATTTCATCGTGATGATAATCAGAGGTCGTTGTTCCATCATCGATGCTGCCGATACGATTGATTTCACCGGCAGAGTAGAGCAAGGCGTCTGCAAGGGTTGTCTTGCCCACAGTCGCGTGGGAGCATAGAGCGACGTTGCGGATGTTTTCGGTAGAATAGTCTTTCAAGGTAAACCTCCCGTAGTGTTAGGTTCTATTTATAGTGCCATTCGTACTTTCATTTGTTTCGTTCAGGCGTTTTCTCAATTCGCGTTTCAACACTTTTCCTGTCGCTGTGCGCGGCAGATCTTGCACAATATCAATTTCATCAGGACATTTATAGGGCGGCAATTGAGTCTGGCAAAAATTCTTGAGTTCACTGGCGTTAAGCGTATCATTTTGTGTTGGTACAACGTACGCACGGATGATCTCGCCATGCTTATTGTTTGGCACCGCAATAACAGCCGCCAGTTGCACATTTGCATGTGACGTCAGCACTTTCTCCACATCGATCGGCGAAATATGAAAGCCATCTTTCAAAATAATATCTGCTTTGCGATCGATCAAATAGAGATAGCCATCGACATCCATCAGGCCCATATCACCAGTCAAAAACCAGCCATTTTTTATTGATGCATCTAGAGCACTTTCGGCGCCCAGGTATGCGCGCAATAGCGATTTGCTGCGCAAACCGATTTCACCGATTCCCATGGGGGATTGAGGCTGATATTTTTCATCCAGAATTGCCAATTCAATATCAGGCAAAGGCAGGCCTACACTACCACGACGCCGTTCCCGATAGATGCGGCTGCAGGACACCAGCGGTGAGCATTCTGTCACACCGTATCCTTCGAGAATGGTGAGATTGTATTTTTCCAGAAACAGATCATAGGTGCCATCTTTCAGCAAAGCGCCGCTTGCCAGGCACACACGCACGCTTTTCAACGCTTCCAGACTTGGTGAACGCCGTGCAATCTCGTCAAATACACCCGGTACAGCCAGCAAATAGGTAATACGATGTTTTGCAATGGAGTCAATGATTTGATCGATATCGAGCTTGCTGTGCAATACAATTGTTGCTCCAGCTGCCAATGGTACATTCATTGTGACCAACTGCCCAAAAGGGTGGAAAAGCGGCAATACAGCCATCACCATATCCATATCGGAAATGAGCAAAGTCTCCCATAAGCTTCGCAAGGTGCAGGAAAGATTTTCATGGGTAAAAACGGCACCTTTGGTTGCTTCGGATGTTCCAGCCGTGTAAAAGACCAATGCATCATCATCTTTTTTCAAAGCGGGATACCGTACAGCTCCAGCAACGCTCCCGGGTGAAAAACGCTGATAAAAATTGAGATTATCGGCGCTACCTGCCTGATCGATGATAAAAGTCTTTGGTGATGATGATGAATCTTTGGTTGCCGATGCCAATAAGGTTGTAAACTGGTGCCACACGAAAACAACGTCGGTTTGAGATTCCTGCAACATTTGCGACAGGTCGTCAGCATTAAGCATGATATTGACGGGCAAAATGCGCACGGCATTTTTAAGCAGCGCAAAGTAGAGTATGCTAAGCTCAAGAATGTTGGGCAGGATCAATGCAACAGTTTTACCCTTTTGCAGGCCAAGGCTGAACAAAACCCGCGCACATGAATCGACATGGGCTGAAAACTGCCGATAGGAGAGAGGTTGATCTTTGAAAATAAAAGCAGGCTTATCCGGATAGGATTCCGTGCTTTTTCCCAGATAATCAATCAGAGACTTGTATTTTATTTCTGCAAGCTGAGTAGTGTCGATTTGGTCCATAAACAAAAAGAGAGCTTTAGTAGCTCCCGAAAACGGTGTATAACATCAATCCAGCAACATCATCAATGACTCAAAAATGCTTGGAACTGAATGATAACAATTGCGCATCTTGCGCGGGCAAAATAAAACCCCCATTTTCATTTTAATTCGCTTCCATCGCTTTGGCTGCGCCTTCTGCAGTCGTAAAAATCTGGAAAATAGTGTTGAGCTTGGTCATCACCATGATGCTTTCCATGTTTTCATTAATCGCTGCGAGACACAACTCACCGTCGCGATTTTTCACAGACGTTAGAGCGGAAATCAGGATGCCGAGGCCTGTACTGTTCATGCGCGTTACCTTTTCCAGGTCGATCACGATCTTCAGAACTTTGTCATCGAGCAATCTATAAATTTCATTTTTTATATCATCAGATGTCGGCGGACCACCCATGAGTTTACCACTTAACGAAACAACCGCTACGTTACCGATCATTCTTGTATTGATCTTCATCTGAATCCTCCCGGCCCGGTAATATATTTGTTGAAAAAACCTATGTTTAATAGCTTCGATATTAATGCAAACGGCCTAAAAAGTCAAGAAAATAATGACTCGTAGATACGAAAGATTGGAGCATTTTGAAACATGCAAAAAAATTCCAGCTGGCGGTCACAACTCCTAAGGATTGCCAGTTTCATGCTGCGAATATGCCCCGTTTCAACGCTAAATTGTGATCAATCTATTAGCCTTCGACACGAAATCTGATCCGAATAATGCCGGCATCTTTCTGTTCGTGGCTTAGAATATGAAAGCGACCAACATTTGCAGTATACGAAACATGTGGGCCGGCACATGGTTGTGCATCAAAATTGCCAATTTTGTAGATGCGGATGGTTTCTGCATCTGCTGGTACTTTCCATAAATCATAATCCCTGGCTTCGCTACGCTGAAGAAAAAAGCTACTGACTATATGGTTTTTGGAAAGTTCATCATTCACCAACTGCTCTATTTTCTTTATATCCACTTCTGCCAATTGCTGCTCCGGCAGGTAATCGCATTTGGTCTTTTTGTCGCCGAGATGCAGTTCAATGTTGCGCGGTGCACCATAATGGATGCGCATGACAGCTGACAAGACATGTTCGGCAGTGTGCATTCTGGCCCTTTTAGTACTCTCGCTCATTCATTTTCCCGAGTATTGGTTTAGGTTGATTTGCAGACATAGAAAAAACACAATTTAGTAATGTTTCCTTTATAAGGCAACAAAGTCCTTTTACGCTGCTCGCTTTTGGGATGGACAGAACATTTTCTGTTTATTATCACACAGTCCCCTTGCGCTCGCTGATAATGAAATAGTGCTGGTTTGGCAAAATTGCATCAACGATTATGCTGAAATAACAGTATATTGACAAATTTCTTGTGAAGTTTCGATATTGTTTTAAATTATTATGTTTTGTCTTTTTGCCGTATTCTCATACCAAAATTGCAAATACTCGGTAAATACCACCTAAATATATTCGGAGCGAAACAGGACTATGAGTCAATCAAATGACACAAAAAAATATGCATCTTCAAATGGCGAACTTGAAACAATTGAAACGCAAGAGTGGCTTGAATCGCTTGACTATGTACTGCAGAGCAGCGGCAGCGATCGCGTTAAGCAATTGTTGCGCAAATTGCAGGACCACGCCTTCCAAGCTGGTGTTGTGTTGCCGTTTTCTGCAAATACGCCATATATCAATACGATTCCAGCCAATCAGCAACCACGCTTTCCCGGAAACCGGGAAATTGAGCGCCGCATTAAAAGTATCATTCGCTGGAACGCCATGGCAATGGTGGTTCGTGCCAATAAGGAAAGCAGCGGTATTGGAGGCCACATTTCTACATATGCCTCAGTTGCTACGCTTTTTGAGATCGGCTTCAACCATTTCTTCCGCGCCCGTAAGCCTGGATTTAGCGGAGATATGATTTATTTTCAGGGCCACGCTTCCCCCGGTGTGTATGCGCGAGCCTACCTTGAAGGCCGTTTGACCAAGAACCATCTTGAGAATTTTCGCAATGAACTCGCGGAAAGCGGCGGGCTTTCGTCCTATCCGCACCCGTGGCTGATGCCCGATTTCTGGCAGTTCCCGACAGTTTCTATGGGATTAGGCCCAATTACAGCTATTTACCAGGCGCGCTTTAACCAGTACTTAGAAGATCGCGGTTTAAAAGAAAAGAATGGCGAGAAAGTGTGGGCATTTCTCGGCGATGGAGAAACTGACGAGCCGGAAGCTTTGGGCGCGATTTCGCTCGCAGCCCGAGAACAGCTCGACAACCTGGTGTTTGTCGTAAATTGCAATATGCAGCGGCTCGACGGTCCTGTGCGCGGTAATGGCAAAATCATGCAGGAACTGGAACGCTCGTTCCGTGGTGCCGGCTGGAATGTCATTAAAGTCGTTTGGGGGGAAGACTGGGATGCGATCTTTGAAAAAGACAAAAATGGCAAGCTGCAAGATCGCATGATGGAAGTGGTTGACGGCTGGTATCAAAAATACTCTGTAGAAAGTGGTGCTTTTATCCGAAAGCACCTGCTCAATGGAGATCCGGAATTGCTCGATTTATTCAAGCACATTACCGACGAAGAATTGCGCAAAATGCGACGTGGCGGCCACGATCCTGAAAAGGTGTACTCCGCCTATAAAGCTGCTATGGAGCACACTGGCTCACCAACAGTGATCCTGGCAAAAACCGTAAAGGGTTATGGCTTAGGCGAAAGCGGAGAAGGCAAGAATATTACCCACCAACAGAAAAAGCTGAATTTTGAAGAATTGCGTGAGTTTCGCACCCGCTTTGGCATCCCGATTTCAGATGAAGACGTAGCAGAAGCACCTTTTTATAAACCAGCTGAAGACAGTCCGGAAATGCGCTACTTGCGCGAACGCAGGCAGGCACTTGGCGGTTATGTTCCTTCGCGGGCAGCGCTGGCGGAACCCATTAAAGCACCGGCTGAGTCACTCTTTTCGGAATTTCAGGAAGGCACGAGTGAACGTGAAGTTTCAACAACCATGGCTTTCGTACGCATTTTGTCCAAGCTGCTAAAAGACAAGGAGCTTGGCAAATTAGTCGTCCCAATCGTTCCGGATGAAGCTCGCACCTTTGGTATGGAGGCGTTGTTCCGTCAGGTCGGTATATACTCTCACCTTGGTCAGCTTTACGAGCCAGTCGATTCAGACAGTTTACTCTACTACAAAGAAGCCAAAAACGGGCAGATTCTTGAAGAAGGGATTACTGAAGCAGGTTCGATGTCATCGTTTATCGCTGCTGGCACTGCCTATTCAACGCACGGCATCAACACCATTCCATTCTTTATTTTCTACTCAATGTTCGGCATGCAACGGGTAGGCGATCTGGTTTGGGCTGCTGGCGATATGCGCTGCCGTGGCTTTATGCTCGGCGCGACTGCCGGCCGCACAACCCTTAACGGCGAGGGATTGCAGCATCAGGATGGCAACAGCCTGCTGCTTACCTATCCCGTGCCCAACCTGATGTCTTACGATCCTGCTTTTGCATATGAGTTGGCGATTATCATTCGCGAAGGCATCAAGCGCATGTACGTTGATCAGGAGAGTATCTTCTACTATATCACTTTGATGAACGAAAATTACCCGATGCCGGCTATGCCAAAAGGCTGCGAATCTGGTGTGCTCAAGGGGATGTATCTCTTTCAAAAATCTTATAAAAAGAGCGCCAAAGCGCGAGCTAATTTATTTGGCAGCGGTACGATCATGAACCAGGTTCTGCAGGCCGGGCAAATCCTCGAGGAAAAGTACGGCGTTGCTGCCGATATCTGGAGTATCACCAGCTACAAAGCGCTCCACCAGGATGGCAACGATGCAGAGCGGTACAATATGCTTAATCCCGAAAAGAAACCACAAGTACCGTATGTTTCGGAGTGCCTGAAAGGCGCAGAAGGTGTCTTCGTTGCTGCCAGTGATTATGTCAAAGCCTTGCCAAACTCCATCGCGCGGTGGTTCCCTAAAACGCCTGTGGTTTTGGGAACAGATGGCTTCGGACGAAGCGACAGCCGTGATGCTTTGCGTGACTTTTTTGAAGTCGACACCAAAACGATTGTTTACTCGACACTGGTCGCATTGCACCGTGATAAGAAGGTCGATGCAAAAACGCTCAAAGAAGCGGCAAAAGACCTGGGTATCAAACCGAACAAGCCAAATCCACTGTACGCTTAATCGAACACTAAACACGTTTTTTAAGGATGCAGTTTGCAGCCCTGCCTTTTTCGAAAGCTTGGTTTTTGCGGCTCTGCATCGTATTAAAGCAAATATGACGCTTCGCCAACAGCCTTGAGCCAACCAAGAAGCGCTAACAGAATCTTTCCTGATTTGAAGGAGGGCCTACCAGCATGATTCAAGAATTTCGATTGCCAGATTTGGGAGAAAATATCGAAGGGGGCGATGTTGTGCAAATCCATGTTGGCAAAGGAGATAAAGTTGAAGAAGAACAGATACTTTTAGAGGTAGAAACTGACAAGGCTACCATCGAAGTGCCATCGCCATTTCAGGGCATTGTTAAGGATGTCCACATCAATGCTGGGCAGCAGGCGCAAGTTGGTCAGCTTATTTTGACGATAGATAGCGAAGGCAGCAGCGATGCCCGGCCTGCTGAAAAAGAAGAATCACCTAAAGAGAAACCTGCCCCGGAAAAGTCTGAGCCAGCGCAAGTTGAGAGCGCAACCAAAGAAAACAAGCCTGGTGAAGCTCCATCTACTGCACAACCAGCTTCGCCAGCCAAACCTTCCGCTCCTGCAGCGCCAGTATCGGATCGTCCGAAAATGATTGCGCCTGCATCACCGACCGTGCGTCGGTTCGCTCGAGAAATTGGTGTGGATATACATGCCGTGCCAGGCACTGGTCCGGGTGGCAGAATTTCAAGCGAAGATGTCAAGCGCTACTCCCGCGACCTGAACTCGCGGCGCACCCAAAGTAGCGGAGCTGGGGTCACCATCGGCCAATTTGCCCCGCCAATGCCGGATTTTTCGAAATGGGGCGATGTCGAAAAAGAGAGCATGAGCAATATTCGCAAGTCTACGGCGGCTTCGATGGCGCAAGCCTGGAACACCATTCCGCATGTGACGCAGCATGACAAAGCCGACATTACAGAGCTGGAAAAACTGCGCAAAAGCTTTGCTTCACGTGCTGAAGAACAAGGCGCCAAACTCACAGTGACGGCGATTTTAATCAAAATTGCGGCTGCTGCATTAAAACGATTCCCAAATTTTAACACCAGTATTGATGTCGGCAACAACGAGATCATTTTTAAAAAATTCTATCACATCGGTGTTGCTGTCGATACAGAGCGTGGCCTGTTGGTGCCCGTTGTTCGCAACGCTGATCGCAAAAACATGATCGAACTGGCCGCTGAGGTTGGCGAGCTTGCACAAAAGGCGCGTAATAAAAAGCTTAGCCTTGAGGAAATGCAGGGCGGGACCTTTACGATCACCAATCTTGGCGGGATCGGCGGTACTTCTTTCACGCCGATTGTTAACTGGCCGGAAGTCGCCATTCTTGGTGTCTCGCGCACCCAAAATGAGCCGACAATCGTCGATGATAAACTCGAAAGTCGTATGATGCTACCTTTGTCGCTTTCTTACGACCATCGCATCATCGATGGCGCGGATGCGGCACGGTTCCTGCGTTGGATCTGCACTGCACTGGAGCAGCCCTTTATGATAGCCCTGGAAGGCTAATTCAAATTTGAAGCACCAAATGTGCATTGCGTACGAAAATTCGTGCATGGTTCGCCCTGCACTTTGGAAAATAGCGAGGATAATAGCGTGGAAAAACAACAACTCGTTGTGATCGGTGGTGGGCCCGGCGGCTATGCCGCAGCGTTTCTTGCCGCCGATCTTGGTATGTCCGTAACATTGATTGAAAAGGAAGAAAATCCCGGTGGTGTTTGCCTTTATCGTGGTTGCATCCCATCAAAAGCCCTGCTGCACGTAGCCAAATTGCTACGCGAGACGGAGCATGCTGAAAATTGGGGGATTCATTTTGGAAAACCTAAAATAGAGCTGGATAAGTTGCGGGATTGGAAGAACAGCGTGGTGCAAAAGATGACAGGTGGACTCGGTCAGCTATCGAAAGCACGCAAAATCAACTACGTCCAAGGCCACGCCAAGTTTGTTGATGCCCACACGGTGACTGTAGAGAAGAGTGATGGTGGTGAAGAGACCATTTCCTTTGAGAATGCCATTCTCGCGACAGGCTCACGTCCGGCCACCATACCAAATCTGGATCTCGATTCCCCACGTTTAATGGATTCGACCGCCGCCCTTGATCTCGAAAATATCCCCAAGACATTGCTGGTGGTAGGCGGCGGCTATATCGGCCTGGAATTAGGCTCCGTTTACGCCGCCCTCGGTACCAAAGTCACGGTTGTCGAAATGCTGCCGGCCCTTTTGCCCGGTGCCGATAAAGACCTGGTCGCTGTGCTATCCCGCGAGATCAAATCGATCATGCACAAAGTCTACACTAAAACTAAAGTGACTGGCATGACCGAGAAAAAGAACGGTATCGAGGTTGCGCTCGAAGGAGAATCGGTCGACAAGGAAAAGCAGACTTTTGAAAAAGTTTTGGTCTCGATTGGCCGCAAGCCGAACAGCCAGAATCTTGGCCTTGAGAAGACCAAGGTGGTGGTCAATCAACGTGGCTTTGTGGAAGTGGACGTGCAGCGTCGCACTGCTGAATCCAATATTTTTGCCATCGGCGATATTACCGGTGATCCGATGCTGGCACATAAGGCATCACATGAAGGCCGTGTCGCAGTTGAAGTGATTGCTGGACACAAAGTTGGGTTCGAGCCCAACGCCATACCGGCAGTCATTTTTACGGACCCTGAGCTCGCCTGGTGTGGTTTGACGGAGGAAGAAGCCAAATCGCAAGGCATCGACTACGAAGTGGCAAAATTCCCATGGGGCGCATCTGGCCGCGCAACCACTTTGGATCGCTCAGACGGGATGACCAAGCTTATTTTAGAGCCTGAAACCACACGTGTTTTAGGTGTCGGGATTGTCGGGCCCGGTGCCGGCGAATTGATTGCTGAAGGCGTGCTGGCTGTCGAAATGGCAGCGCTGGCATCGGATGTCAAGCTGGCCATCCACGCCCACCCGACACTTTCCGAAACAGTAATGGAAGCTGCTGAAGTTTTCTTCGGTCAAAGCACTCATGTCTATCGTCCCAAGAAAAATTGAAAATAGCGTACAAAATTAAGACATTTATCAGTTCGACCGGCTACGAAATTCTGGTTGGACAAGACGAGGCAAGCAACGATTATCTCTCGCTTAAGTTAGCCGCCCAAAATGATACCTGGCTACATGTTGCAGGCGTGCCTGGTAGTCACGTGGTGTTGAAATGTGAGAAGCCTGACAAGCAAACCTTGCAGGAAGCCGCTGGCCTTGCTGCGTGGTTCTCCAAAATGCGCCAGGGCGGTAGGGTTGCGGTTTCGTATTGTCCGGCCAGAAATGTACACAAACCACGCGGCGCAAAGCCTGGAAGCGTAACGCTCTCCTGCCACAAAATCATTACTGTTCGCCCCCAACTTCTCGAAAGCAGCGAAACCGAATGATGAAAATGACGCGTGAACAGCGCAAAACTCGCCTGCCGCTGATTCTGGGCATGCTGCCATTTGCAGCAACCGCTATAGATGCTTTTGGCGAAAATCAGATTCTGATGGGATCTGCAAATCTTATTGTCTGTGCGGCCAATGCGATTGCACTGAAGTATATAGACAAAATGCAGCACAATACCAACATTGTGCTTTTTTTAATCAATGCCGCAGTCGCACTAATTGTCAGTTATGCCTACTTTCAGGAAGGTAAAAAGGGTTTGCCGTATGCATGGCTTCTCGTTTGCATCGTTTTTGTCGGTGCCGCATTTTTTGTGCAGCGAAAGAAGAAATCAGGATAATCTGTGAAAAAGGTGAGTGAAGAGCGATGAATCAACCAACGAAGCGCCGACTTGCTGGCCTGGATGTCTATCAAATCGGCAATGAGCCGAAAGCACCATATGTTATTCTCTTCCACGGCTACGGTGCCAATGCCTTTGACCTGATGCCACTGAGCCAAGCTTTGCTTTCCAATTGCAAGGTCAATTGGCTTTTTCCAGATGGCTGTATCGATGTTGACTTGGGCTATGGCATGATGGGCAAGGCCTGGTTTCAAATTGATGTAGTGGCACTGCAAGAAGCGATGATGCGGGGTGAATATCGCGATTTGTCGCAAGGTTTGCCAGATGGTTTTGAGCGTGCGCGCGAACTTGGCCAGAACATGTTGGCAGAACTCAATATCCCGATGGGGCAGATCGTTCTCGGTGGCTTTAGTCAAGGTTCGATGTTAGCAACAGCTTTAGCTCTGCAAGCGGCAAAGCCTGCTGCAGGATTGGTCATCCTGTCCGGCACCCTCATCGACGAATCAAATTTGCGCAAAATTGCCAAACGACGTGAAGGCATGCCATTCTTTCAAAGCCACGGTTCCAGTGATCCGCTATTGCCGCATGCAGCTGCACAAAAATTACATCAAATTTTAAGCGATGCCGGGCTGGCGGGGGAGTGGCACGGCTTTCAGGGCGGCCATGAAATTCCTCAGAATGTCCTGCTTCAACTCAATGCCTTCCTTGAGCGTGTTGCCGGGTGATAAAGACAACGAGCTGATGCATTAAAACATCTCTCCAGATTCTGGTTTCAGCTTGTCGCCCGCGATGGCCACAATACCAGCTTATCGCGTTCGCGCTCGAATCCCGCTTGCAGAAATTTTGCTGCTTCTGCATGCTTTGCAGCGGACTTGCCATCAATTTGCTGGATTTCGATCCGGCGTCTCGGGCGTAAGTCAGTATGGAGGTGCAACCAGTTTTTACATCGTTCAACCAATTCATCCAAATGCGCTTCAGCAAAATCTGCCAGCGCAAACAAACGTGTGCCGAAATTTTCTGAGTAGACAACCGGTAATCTACCCGCAAACAAAATGTGATTTGATGATGCGCGCGTGACCCGAATTTTCTCACCGGCTCCATTAAGTAGATTCCACTGAATGTGCCGCCCGAATGGCAAGGCCGGATCGATTGTGCTTAATAGCGTGTATTCTTCGGTTTCAGCTACCTCGCTTCGCTGAACGCGCTTCAGCAACTCTACAGCTTCAGGCAAAGCAAATTGCACGCCCGAAAGCCCTGCCACAAAATAGCCGTGGTAAATTTCACCTTGCCATTCCAGCCGTTTCAATTGATAAAAGAGCTTTGGCCATGGCATCAGTCCATTTTCATGCCGATACCATTCTTTTACCAAAATTCCATAGCGCTGCAGCAGCAAGCGCGCTTGCGCCATTGCTCGCTGCTCTTCAGTCACTTCACGGCCAAAAGCGGCGAAATTACTGGTCAAAAACCACCTGGTTTCTCTTAGCGGCATACTTTTGCGAATATCATATTCGATCTGGCTGCGAGCGGGGCGCCGCAACCGGCTGCGTTGACGCCAACCGGGAAGGCTTTGTTGCCATGGCTGGGATTGTTCCGATTGTTCAGTGACAGGTTGGTGCAATATCGTTTGCAGAAAAATAGTATCATTGTCGCAGCTCGCTAGTCCCGAATTCGCGAGAACCGCCAAACCTCGTTGTATCTGTACTAAGCTGAAACCTGTACCGTCGATGATATCTTTACCGTAGCTGGCGCCATTGGATTGTAAAAATGAAATGATTGTGCGCTCAGTCTCTGCCAATCCATCTGCTAATGCATCGAGCTGCTCATGCGTTGTGCGCAGGTTACCCTGTTGGCGTGCTAACACAAAAACACTACGGCGGCTTTCTTCTGCAGGCTGACTACCATACAGCACAAATTCACCGTTTTTTACAAGCTGAGTGAAGTGTTCTCGTATTTTATGCAGTTCACCTGTTTTCATTGTTGCCAGGCGCGTGGCAAAGATTTCACGCTCGAGAAAATGCAGGGGCATGTGATAACCAGTATATTTTGACAGCACTGCAGACAGCGTTTGATTGGGCTCGCCTATGCCATGCCAGCATAATTGAAACTGCAGAAAATCAGACCATCGCGCAGGCATGTCGAACTGTCGTCGTTTCGAGATTGCGCGCCGGTACAATTCAGCGAAGTTATCGCGGTCACAGTACACTATTTCATCATTTTCTGCAAGCAACTTGCCATTCACGATGAGCTTCTGCTCAAGCAATTTGCCAAGAGCCTGCTCGAGCAAATCTCCTGACATCCCCGTCCTTATTTCGATTTCAGTGCCGCTTTTCGGGCCATGATTTGCCAAATATCGCCGAATCAGTTTTTGGGCAATCGACAAATCCGGATCATGGGAATAGAACGCTGCATCGGTTTGCGCAATCCATCCAGCAGCTGTTTCAGTAATTCGCCCTGCTTCCCTCAAGGTTTGCATCCAGGCTGAGACTGCTTCGGCACTACGTTGTTGCAGGTCAGGCTCGGAAATCGGCCCCAGTCGTTCGATGATACCAAAAAGCTGTTCTGCATCACATGCGCGCGTTCCCGATGCGAGAAATTGCCAACGTCGCTCAGCATCTTCAACTACATCGTTAGTAACGATAGCAGGAATATTTTCTTTGTTGAGAATATCAGCCAGCAATTCGCTGCTGATGAACGCCGCCTGTCCTGGCAAGCGCGTTCGATCATTTTCATATAGATTGTTGGCTAAAAAGTTGAAAGTGAGGCCGGAAATCATCGGGGACGGATAGGATGTTTGAACAAAGTGTATTTTGATTTTGCCTGCAATGATTTTTTCACTCACATCGCGCAGTCCCGGCAAATCAAAAATATCCTGCAAGCATTCGCGATAGGTTTCAATCACAATAGGGAAGTCCGGGTACTTTTGCACCACCTGCAGCAGGTCTGCTGACCGCAGTCGCTGCAGCCACAGCGGAATACGTTTACCTTGCCGAGCGCGCGGCAGCAGCATTGCGCGGCCAGCATTATGACGAAAAAAAATAGCGAACGTCGGTGTGTTGGCGAGCGCTCCAACCAGCAATTTCTCTAAATCGTCTCCAGTCATTTTCAATAAGTCTTCAAATGGCGGTGGCTCGGCGGTATCGAGCAGGCGCAGCAAAATGCCATCATCATCGTACATGTACTGTACCTCTGAGCCATAGCGTTTTTCCAAAGCAGCGGCTAGTGCAATCGCCCAGGCACCGTTCACACGGCCTCCAAAAGGTGAATGCAGTGCGACGTGTGGCTCGTTGGACGTATCCCTGTATAATTCGCAAATCAACTCGTGGTCGGTTGCGACAGCTCCGGTGTGATCCAATTGATCCTGAAAATAATCGATGAGTAATCTACTGGTTCTTCCGTCTGCGTCGATTCTTTCCCGCAGCCAATTCTGTGCTGTGCCATCTAAGGCATGCTGCAAAAATTCGCGTCGGAAAGCAGCTATTTTAAGGCTGGTAGCGTAGTCGCGGTGTAACAAGCCACCTTTCCAAAAAGGCGGCTTTGGCTGAATGGCAGCAACCGGTGAGACCAGGATACGGTCATGAGTAATTTGATCGATGCGCCATTCATTATTTCCGAGGTAAAATGTATCGCCAACCTGGTTTTCAAAAGCAAATTCTTCGTTGAGATCACCGAGTCGGGTGTTCGATTCCGAGAGATAAACTGTGTAGTTGCCGCTATCCGGTATGGTTCCGCCACTCATGGTTGCCAGCAACCTGCTGCCGCGTTGCGCAATCAAGCGGTCATTGACGCGGTCCCAGCTCAAGCGCGGTTTGAGGGCACGAATTTGCGAATCCTGATAGCGACCAGAAAGCATATTCAAAACATTATCAAAGAGTACCTGCGACAGGTTCCGATAGCAATAGCTCTGCCGAAAAAGGTGGAAAAGATCCACGCGAGGCCATTCCTGCAACGCAGCCTCTGCGAGAATTTGTTGTGCCAATACATCCAGGCAGTTTTCCGGTATTGTTGTCTCTTCGATCTCGTTTTGCTTCATACTGGCTGCCACAGCAATAGCATCGTCGAGGTCAGCACGGAACAGAGGAACAATCCGGCCTTTGCTGGTTGCTGCCAACGTATGACCACTGCGTCCGACACGTTGCAAGCCGCTGGAAATACTGGTCGGCGCCTGCAGGTGCACCACCAGATCGATGCTGCCGATATCGATCCCCAATTCGAGCGAGCCGGTTGCGACCACTGCCGGTATATCGCCATTTTTGAGGCGTGCTTCAATCTGGTAGCGCACTTCGCGTGAAATGCTGCCGTGATGTGCCTGCGCAATAACAGCATTCTCATTACCCGAAGTGCGTTGATGCAGCTCGTTGATTTGGCGCGCGATGCGTTCCGCTTGTGCGCGCATATTTACAAAAATCAAGGTGGTACGATGCTGGCAGATGTATTGGTAAACCTGCGAGATCACTGCCGGCCAAACTGTTGAATCCGGCAAGTTGTTAAAATTGTCAACCGGACACTCAATTTTCAGATCAAGCTGTCTGGGCCCGCCACAGTCAATGATGTTGACAGCGCGCTGCTGGATAAAATTTGTTTTCGGATCAATATTTTGGCCTCCCAGGAAGGCCGCAATCCGCTCCAGCGGACGCTGGGTAGCGGATAGCCCGATGCGCACAGGCTCAAAATCGCAGAGCGGCATGAGGCGTTCGAGCGACAGACTCAGATGCACGCCGCGCTTGCTGTTGCACATGGCATGGATTTCATCAACAATAATATATTTGAGCTGCCGAAAAATTTCCCGTCCTTGAGCAGAAGTAAGCAGCAGATAGAGCGATTCCGGCGTTGTTATGAGGATATGAGGTGGCCGCCGTACGATGGACTGACGAACATGCGATGGCGTATCACCGGTGCGAACCTGGGTTCGAATCTCGGGTGGGTGCCAACCGAGCGATTTGGCGGTTTCTGCGATGCCTGCGAGCGGCTGCTGCAAATTAAGGTAAATGTCATTGTTGAGGGCTTTGAGCGGCGAAATGTACAAGGTGTGCACGCCTTCACGATTGCGCGCGAACGTTTTGGGCGGTGTATCCATGCCTTTGCGAAACAGCGCATCGATGCACCATAGAAAGGCTGCAAGCGTTTTACCTGAGCCGGTTGGGGCGAGAATAAGGGTGTGCTCGGATTTGGCAATCGAAGGCCATCCCTGCACCTGTGGCGGACTCGGTGCTGAAAATTGTTGCTGAAACCAGGTGGCAACAGCCGGGTGAAAGTCTGGCATGGAAGGCATATCGAATCTCAGAATCGATCATTCAACGATGAAGACTGTTCATCGTATTTCGGGGAAAGCTGCATATAAAAATGCCTGACGGGCGTGCGCAGGTCAGGCGTTTTTGTCTCTGGGTCACATTGTATGAGCTACATCAGCTCAGCCATGAGTTCATCGAGGGCTTCCGGCTTGGGACGCACCTTCTCTTGCGGCAGAGTGCCCAGCGGCGCGTCATCCAGGTTTAAACGATCGAACAGGTTTTGCTCTTCCGGATTAACATAGAAAATGCCGGTAACCAGCTCACCCTGAGTGCGCCGCTCAATCAGCTTTTGAATGGACTCAGCGCGATTATTGGGGGAGTAGTTCTCGGGTAATTTGCTCAGCAACAGTTGCGAGCCATCATGCATGGTGACATTGACGGTTTCGCCCGGCTCGTAGTCAACATTGATTTCCTCAAAATAAGGTACAAAGCTGACCTCGCCAAAATACTCCTCATGCTCCTGAACGTAGGCGTAGCTCTTGGTAGAGCCTTCGTGATCGTTGAAGGTTACGCATGGCGAAATGACATCGATCATGGCTGTGCCGCGGTGTGCGATGGCCGCTTTTAAAATAGACAAAAGCTGCTTTTTGTCACCGGAAAAGCTGCGTGCCACGAATGTTGCGCCAAGCTCGATTGCCAGCACGCATGTATCGATTGGCTGAAAATCATTGACCACTCCGGTTTTGAGCGTTGAGCCGATATCAGCCGTCGCGGAGAACTGGCCTTTGGTCAAGCCATAGCAACCGTTGTCTTCGATAATGTAGACCAGTGGCAGATTGCGCCGCATCAGGTGGACAAACTGGCCGATGCCGATTGAAGCCGTATCGCCATCGCCACTGACGCCGATACCGAGCAGGGTGCGGTTGGCAAGCAAGGCTCCTGTGGCGACTGACGGCATGCGGCCATGCACGGCATTAAATCCGTGCGAGGCACTCAGAAAATAGGCTGGCGATTTACTCGAACAGCCAATGCCGGACAACTTGACAACAGAGTAGGGATCAATATTCATTTCGTAAAATGCTGAAACAATACGTTCGGAAATGGCATTGTGCCCACAGCCCGCACATAATGTTGTTTTGCCGCCTTTGTAAAGGCCAAGGTCAAATCCGGCCTGATTGAGTTTGAGTGCAGGATTGGGAGTTACGACTTTTTGCCTATCTGCCATTTTTGCTGTCCTTTTCTTCGTTCAAAATGAGTGAGAGCACGCGATCTGATGATAAGGGCAGACCATCGAAATTAATCAAACTGCGCATTTTGCCAATACGCTTAGTCCCAAAATCGATCTTCATCAATTGATACATTTGCGCATCACGATTCTGATCGATTACATAGACATATTCGTGCTGATCAATAAAAGCTGCCAATTCTTCGGTAAATGGATAGGCGCGAAGACGCAAGTAATCTGTCGCCAGACCATGTTGCTTTTGCAGAGCATCGCGCACTTCGACAATCGGGTAGTGGCTGGTGCCATAAGCAACAATACCGAATTTGGCGTTCTCCATTTTTTCCACAACAGGTTTGGGCACAAGTTTGCGCGCTGTTTCAAATTTCTTGTTGAGCCGGTTGAGCAGCACTTCAAAATTCTGATGATCTTCAGAATAACGTGCATACTCATCATGGCCTGTGCCGCGGGTAAAATAGGGCGCTTTATGATGTTTTGTGCCGGCCAGCGTACGGTAGGGAATACCGTCACCATCGACATCTTTATAGCGACCAAAATCATCGAGCTTCTCAAGTTGCTCAGCCGTCAGCACTTTGCCGCGGTTAATGGGATTTTCAGGATACCGAAACGGATCGGCCATCCAGTTGTTCATACCCAAATCGAGGTCACTCATAACGAACACCAAAGACTGCAACTGTTCAGCCAAATCGAAGGCTTGGCCTGCCATTTCATAGATTTCTTCAGGCGAAGATGGCAGCAGCATGACATTTTTGGTATCGCCGTGTGAAAGAAAAGCGGTCGAAAGCAGATCTCCCTGCATTGTACGCGTCGGCAATCCAGTCGATGGTCCAACACGCTGAACGTCAAAAACGACACCGGGTATCTCTGCGAAATAGGCAAGGCCGCTGAATTCAGACATGAGGGAAATACCAGGGCCGGAAGTTGCTGTCATCGATCTGGCACCAGCCCAGCCTGCGCCGACGACCATCCCCAATGCCGCAATTTCATCTTCTGCCTGAATGACGGCAAAGGTGGCTTTGCCAGTTTCCGGATCGATGCGGTAACGCCGCAGGTAGTCAATCAGTGATTCAATTAATGAAGATGATGGTGTGATCGGATACCATGTCACGACAGTCACGCCGGCAAAGAGACACCCAAGCGCTGCGGCGGCGTTGCCATCGATGATGATTTTGCCTTTGGTTTTGTCCATCCGCTCAAGTCGAAATTTATCTTGCGATGGCAGCTTTTCAGCTGCAAATTCAAATCCGATTTGTGCTGCCTGAATGTTGAGCGCCGCAGCTTTGGGCTTGTTGGGGAACTGTTTTCGGATCGCTTCCTCAACTTCGGCCATTTCAATGCCAATCAGTTTGGCAACAATGCCATTATAAACGATATTTCGTACCAATTTGCGAAGTTTGGCATTTGGCACAATCTCTTTCACCAATTCGTTGAACGGTACGGGATAAAATTCGATATCATCGCGCAGGGAGTCCAGCTTCAACGGCTCGTCATAAACGACTAAACTGCCGGGCTGCATTTTAAACAGATCATCCGTAGCGGTCTCAGGATTCATCGCGACCAGCAAGTCGATTTGGTCGCGGCGGGCGACATAGCCGTGTTTGTTGGCGCGAATCGTGAACCAGGTTGGCAGGCCCTGAATATTGGATGGAAAAAGGTTCTTGCCACTGACCGGGATGCCCATTTGGAAAATGGAACGCAATAACGCTGTATTCGCGCTTTGGCTGCCAGATCCATTCGCTGTTGCCACGTGAATAACAATATCATTGATCTTGGTTTGCACTGAAGTCTCGCTTACTTTATTTTGTATTTTATCACCTATCGTGTTCAATATCGCCTCAATAATTTGAGAGTATCGAAGAAGCGCCCAAAAGAAAAGTTTAAATATAGATAAAAATTTTTCAAAGTAAAGAGTTTATTGATGGATAGAAGGCAAATGTCATGCCTGAGAACAGGAATATGTCATGCCAGAAAGGTTTGAAGAAAGATGCTTCGCTAGAACAGTTCGATTTGCTCAGGATTGTGGGAGCGTTTGATGTTGGCGAGCGATGGATAAACTAACGCTAATTCTGCAGGGATGCGCACTTTTTGCCCGGATAATTTGAACATCAGCTCAAATGCATTTTTCAATGCCAGACCGCGGAAATGGTTGTTGAATACGACATAGGCAGAGTTGGTCTTTTTTGAAGCAGCATTAACCGGGATGAACAATTGCTGCAATTCGGCCTCGCCATAGTCATAATCATAGCGACTATCGCGGGTTGCGTCGGCATGAAACCACATGTGTTCATTTCTACCGTGAAAGCGAAAATAGCAAAACGGGGCTGTGATGTGTTTTTTGAGCGCAAGACCCTGCCCGACAATAGGTTGATCGATATTGGCCAGCGCAATGCTTCGGCTGCGCAGCATATCATGGATCTCAGGATGATCCCAGCTTTGATGGCGCACTTCGACGACCAGCGGGTACATACTAAACGTGGTGACGATGCGAAACAGCCAAGAACGATTGTCAATGGTGTTGTGAAAAGATTGCGGGAATTGCATCAGCAGTGCTGCAAAACGGTCCGCTTCCATCAAAACATCAATGCCTTGCTGGACAGCCCGAACTTCTTCGGAAGTGTAATGGCTGCGTTCCAAAACAAATTTCTGCCAGAGCTTGGCCGAAAACGTGAATTTAGGATTGAATGCCACGCTGCGCAGCCAGCGCTTTGACGCCTCTGCAGACTGAGGGTGATAGTATGAAGAGTTGATCTCCACAAAGTCGAAATGTTGTGCGAGAAAATTGAGTTCGGAGAAGCTTTTCTGGGTTTTGGTGGGGTAAAATCTTCCCTTCCAATCAGGATAGGACCAACCTGCGGGCCCAATATACAAATTAGCACGCCCGGCCATAGCGCACCTCTAATTTAACCCAAATGGTTGGCATGGTTTGGCGGACGGCGTTCATCTAAGTTCTAGTTCTCCCTTTGCTTCGCCAATTCGATCATCAATGTTTCCAGAGCTTTGTAATACGCTTCTTCTGACATGCTATCCTTTTGGGCTTTTAGCGCATCGATTTGTTCCAAAATGCTTTTTTGCGCTGATGAAAGCGCTTCTGTATTAGCAGCTGATGTTCTCGGCGGTACCTGCTGTTGCTGTCGAAAAAGAAAATTGGCAGCAAGCCTCCCATCTCCGGAGAGCAAATCAGGTGTTTCAGTACCCTCGCCATCACCGTTGTCATCAAGCAAGGGATGTTCAGGGCGAAGTTGTTTTTTTTCTTCGTAATCCCGGATCAGGTTGTCGCGGGCAAAAATGAATGCTTCGGTAACCGAAAGTTCGCCATCTTTATTTAAATCTGCATCGAGATCCATTTCCAGGGCGCGCAAAAAATGATCAGCGAATCTCGTAGCGTTGCGCTCAATACCGTTTCGTGTTGCGGTGACCACTATACGTCCATCCTTGCTCACTTTTTCAACGAAAGGTCCACTGGCGCTTGCCATATTGACCAGCAGTTGGCGTTTCGCAGGTAATTTGTTCAGAAAATTAGCAAAATCCATATCTCTCAAATCGGGGCCGGTCAAGTTGAGTTTTGCCCATTCACCATCGAAAGAACCGTGCCCAAATATAAAAACAAGCAAGGCGTCATCTTCTGTCAGGTTACTATTGAATTGTTCAAATGCTGACCTGACGGATTTGGCATCATTGGCAGAAAATTCCAGCAATGAATCCGCTTCGGTTTCGACAAGCACGGTAATGTCCTGTTCCGCAAAGCCGAACTTGGTCATCATGAGATCGCGAAGCTGGGACGCTTGAGAATAAAATTTGGTACGATATTCTTCAGTGCCGCCATTACCAGCGAGGATCAGCACTTTCTTTTCTGCCGCAAAAAGTGGATAGGAGACAGCGAGCAAAAATGCAACCGCAATGGAGGAAATTATCTTTCGCAAAAGTCCATTTTGGCGTTTTGAGTAGACTGGTGATTTAGTCCGTTTCATTCCGATTTTCCTGTCAGATTACGACAATCCTTTGGCGCGCCGCGCGATCCACTCAGCAGCAAGCAATAATAAAATTATGAAAAACAGAGCCGGCGAGTCCCAAATATCTCGTTCGACAGTTTTCGAATAGCTCGATTTGGCGATTGCCAGTTCATCGGCAATATTGTCTGCAGTAGAGATATGAAGGTATTTCCCACCGGAAATCTCGGCAATGCGCTTTAGAAGGGATTCCTGCAAATCGGGACGCTGAAACTCGATATGGTTGTCAGCGACAAAAAAAGATGTTGTGGCGTGACCAAGGAATTTGCCTGCTGGATCATTGGCCGTCACATCGACTTGATACAATCCTTCAGCGCCTGGATTGAATTGGGCTTTGTATTGACCAGGCCGGCTAAGGTCGGGCAGCACATCAAGCATGCGTGATGCCCCTACAGGTGGATCGCCGCGGCCGGTTTCACCACGTCCGTTAGCACCAAAAGGTACGGTAACCTCAACCGTCAAGTTTGCATTGTTGACTGCGCTAAAGCTACTATCCAGCGCATTAATTTGCATGGTTACCTGTTCGCCCGGGCTGTAGTTTTCTTTTTGCTGATGAACAGCAACCGGCTCTGGCGCACTCAGGGCCAACCATCGCACCACTTGCCGCCAAAAAGTTTCATGCCGCACGTCGGCTGCTTCTAATTTCATTTGCCACAGCCATATAGTCGAATTTGCAATCACCATCGAGCGACCGCGACCATAACGCTGTTCGGCGATAATGATTTTTTCGCGATCAGGTTGGCTGAGGGGGTGGATGCCCAGCACACTTGCGCCCGGCTTGGCAGCGCCAAGTGGATTGTAGCCTTTCAGTTCAGGCATGCCAAGCCACATTTCCCTATTCATCTGGAGATCCGGGGACAATTGCAGGATGGGGGAGCGCAACCCTTCCGGCGTTAATTGCAGCTGAAACTCCTGCAGTCGCAGCGGATTGGAGTAAGCCTGCGCGGCTTCGGCATCGTCGAGCAAATCCACAGGTAAAATGTCGACGATTTCGGTGTTTTGCCAGCCGCCCTGAGTGAATGCTTTGGGCCCACCCAGCATTAACAATCCACCACCGCGCTCGGAGACATACGACTTCAGCAAACGTTGTTGCTCTTCAGTCAACAAGTCTGCGCCGATGCTGCCAATGATAATAGCCTCATAGCTGTACAGCTCACTCTTGGTTCGCGGGAAGCCTGTTTTAAGCTCATTTTCGCTTTGAATGCCTTGCCTATAGAATTTTTCCGGCCCGGTGCGCACCAGTGAGATGAGTCGCAGCGATTTGTCCAAATCGATCGCACGCTTTAAAAATTTAAACTCCCATGGGTGCAATTCTTCAACATATAAAATTTGCGCTACTTTCTCCTCGTTGTTGACGAGAAAATGGCGTTCGTTGTTAACCTCAATGATTTCATCCTCGTCCGGCACAATCCGTGCTGTGTATTGCAGAAAACCTTTCTTGCCTGGCTGATGTGTCAGATTCACCCGCGTGTATTTGTTGTTCAAAGCCACCTGTGTTGTCTCGATCACTTCGCCATCTTCAAGCAATTCGATGGTTGCTGTTCTTTGGTTGGTATTGCGGGTATGAATCAGCGCCGTCATTTCAACAATATCATTCTCCGTAACCGAGTGTGATGAGCTAATATTCGTTAATTGAATATCGTCAACTATTTCGGAGCCAACACCGACCGTGTAAACCGGTATGTCTGCATTTTTCAGGGTTGCCGATAGCTGCAGCGGATCACTGCCAGCATTTTCTGACTGACTTGTTGCAGATGATTGCGTCTCTGCTCCATCAGTGACGAGGATTACGGAGGAAATCGGGTGCGTCTGTGTCTGCTTTTCGGCAAAGGCAAGTGCGCTGGTCAAATCGGTGAATTTGCCTGTTGCCTGTAAGGAGTCCGATTCATCCAGTGGAGAAACAGCTTCGCCAAATTGATAGATAAGTACATTGAAATTTTGCTCCAACGCCTTTTTAATGCCTGGATTTTGGTTCGAGCCAAGCCATTGCGACACTTTTTCAGCACGGCTTTTTTGATCGTCGCTATCGGTAATGCTCATGCTCTCAGAGTTGTCGAGCAGCACCAAGACAGTGCCTTTCTTGGGCACAATGGAAGTAATGCTGATAAACGGCTCAGCAATAATCAGCAGGATGATGAGCAGTGCGGCTATTTTCAGTGATGCCAATGAAGCGCGTAGCAGGGCAGAAGTCGGTGCGATGGTTTTGCGGTATATAAAAAACAGCACCGCTGCCAGCGCGACTACAGCCAGCAAAAGCCATCCCCAGCCCGGCATGTTCCGGAACGCCCAAATGCCTTGCTCGTAAACAATCTTGCTGTATTTAAACAAAAATTCAAACATAATCTTTGCTGATTTAAATGGCACTTATCGTAAGTTGTTATTCTGTAAAAAAAAGAGCTATGGGTAGCCTTATTCCCTCGCTTTTGATAGCGAACGATAGTACTCTTCAACCATTTCTTTGTATTCTGAAGGAATTGGTTGATCACGTACTGTGCGCAGTGATTCTTCGCTTTTGCCCAATTGAATTTGTGATTGCAATTCAGCCTCAATACGTCTCAACGGATCGATAAGTTTTTGGACCACTTCACTGATGCGCTGCGGATCTGCATCGACAAAAGTCCGCACAAAGCCGGATAAATCTTCGATTGCCTGGCCCGTGGCGCGATCAAGTTCATTTCGCTGGCCACGCTCATCAAAGGCGAGGGAGTCTTTGCGGAATTGCTGCTGCAAAGATTCAAGTTGTTCACGTGTGCGCCAGATTTCGTCTTTCCATTGGTCGAGCATATCCTGAGTTAGCCGCTGGCTGCCGCTTTGCGGATTGCCGATTTGCCCTCCCTGTTGCTGTTCACCGGCTTGCGGATTTTCACCATTTTGTTGCTGTTGGGCTTCGGTCTGAGCATGCTGCAGGCGATCCTCGAGATTGCGGCGCAACTGTTGGGCATCTTGCAGAGCAGATTCCAGTTTTTCATCCTTTGAGCCTTGCAATCCACGGGCAATCTGCTGCAAGTCTTTCGCGCTTTTGTCGAGGGCAGCTTGTGCGCTGCGCTGTAAACGCTCTGCTTGTTCATGGCGCCCCTGTTCCATCGCACGGCCAGCCTGCTCCATTTTGTCCTGCACGCCATCCTGCTGCAAATCGCGGCTGAGCTCACTCAGCCCGCGTTGAACGTCAGGGTGGTCTTTCTGATCTTGCGACATGCGCTCCATTTCGCGCAGCGATGATTCGAGTTGTTCGCTAAGGCGTTGTTGTTGCGCTTGCTGGCGCTCGAGATTCTGCTGCTCCGCAGCGTCTCCTTGCTGACTCAAGCGCGCAGCGGATGAATCTGCAAGCCGTTTTTGTTGATCTGCAAGTTGCTGCAGTTGGTTCTGCATTTTTTCGACTCCATCTCGCAGGGCGTTTTGCTGAGACTTGCGCAAACGGTCTTCGATGTTTTCGAGTCGATCCTGAGCCTGTTGTCCGCTACTAAGCGCACTGTTCGATTGCTGCTGACGCATGTTGCTGCTGGCGCGCTGCATTTCTTCTGCGGCACGCTGCAACTCATTCATGACATCCCGATTCAACGATTGCTGTTGCATGGCTTGCTGCGTATCGCGCTGCAACTGTTCCTGTTGGCGTTGCAGCTTTTTCAGCTCTCGCTTTTTCTCTTCTTCAGATAGATTCCGGTTTGCAAGCTGGCGGCTTTGTTCGTTAATAGCCTGTTGCCGGCGAGCCAGCTCCTTCAGTTTTTGCATGGCTTCATTGGTGGCCTGCTGTGTCTGGCTTTTGTCGCCCTGTTGCAAGGTCTCGTATTTGTTTTTAAGCTTATCGAGTTCTTCCTGGAAAAGGCGGCTCAATTCGTCGGAATTCTGCATTCGTGCACCACCGCCACCATTGCTGGTTTGAGAGTTCTGCAATTGCCGTTCGTTGACAGCCATTTCTGCGCGTACAAGGTGTGTGTAGGCGTCACGCTCAGATTTTAGTGCATCATCGATGGCTTCCTTGTCTAAATGATTTTCAGCATCCTGCATGTACTTTGCCGCAGCTTCAAATTCTGCGCTGGTTCGTTTGCTGCTTGCATCGCCCATGCCCATTTGCATGCGAGACATATTGGCGATCTGCTCGGTTGTTTTGCGTACCTCGCTTTGTGCATTTTTTATTTTATCACGGCGTTCAGCTAAGTCGGCTTCGGAAAGCTTTTCCTGATCTCTCTGCAGTCGCGTGGTTGCGGTAATAATTTCCCGCTGTGAAAGGGATAGCTCAAGTCCGCCACCACCCATTTGGCCACCGCCGCCGTTGCCCTGACTCTCCGCAACGTTGTATATGTTTTCAAAATTGCGAATATCGACAAAATAGATATCTGACTTGATTTCATCCTTTTGTGAACGGTCTTTCACGGCAACATAGTAGGTGATAAAGTCACCGATCTCTACGCCGAGATCTTCCAGGTATAGCAAACCCTGAAAATCCCGGAACTGAAAAGAAAAACCATTGGCTTCTTGTTCAGAGTTTGCAGACAGCGGTTGCATGTCAGCAAAAATTTCGGGCTCGGAATTCACTGTGATCGCCATGCGGACGTACTCCAAACCAAAATCATTACCGATTTCGGCGATTACCGGCACCTCTTCGAGCATGGTCGCTTTCATGTCGCGACTTGGCTTTTTTAGCGTGATAGTAGGCGGATTGTCCTGTACAGCATGGATATAGTAGTCAGAAAAGGGCGAATTATCGAGTTTTTCGCGATTCACCAAACGGACATTATAAAATGTTTCTTCTTGCACTTTAATGTAGCCGACGGCCGTAGTGTCGCTGAGCATTTGCATATCTGCAGCAACAGCATCTTCACCAATCTGAATCTGGCCTGAAACAACCGGTCGCTCTGTGAGCACACTCACTTTCACGGTTGTGCCAAACGGCGCCCAGATATCACCGCCGTTACGTTCAAAACGCGCTGCAAGGCCAGTGTATTTCGGATAATTGTAGGTCAAATCGATGCGTTTGATCTTTGGCGATTCAAAGACCGTGACATCATAGATATCTGAGAGTTCGCTGCCGATTTTGACATAGTATTGAAATGACTTCTGCACATCATAAAAATCGTAGTCGAATGTACCGTTACTGGCATCGATTTCGAGCAGCGTCGATTGCCAGCTTGTGTCATCGGTGGTGTAAAAAATTGTCGCTTCATCAGGAGAGTAGTTGCGAAAGCTCGCGCTTACCTGCAAGGCAGAACCTTTTTTTATGTGCGCTGAACCGGGCGAAACAGTCAATTCGAGTGGCGGTTGCGGCGGCACAAAGCCTGCGTCCACCATAGTTTTGAAATCGCCAATCCAGGCAGAATTGGTCATCAGCAGAGCGGCGAGCAAGACGACACTAAATAGAAAAAGTGACTGCCAGGCTACATGGCCCTTGACCTTGAGTTGTTGCTTTAAGTCGATACCTTGACTGTGATCGCGTATGTCGAGCAAAATACGTTGCAGCCAACGCCGCGAAGCTGCATCGATCCGGCTGGCTTGCTCGATCGCGGTAACCAGCCGATCTTCAAGTTGTGGATTGCGTGTTTCGATAGCCCGCGCCGCTAATTGCACATCTGCTTTTTGGCGCAAGGGGAGCACAAGATAAGCATAGACCGCGAAAGCGATGCCAATAGCCGTCAGCATGAAAAAGGCTGGGATCAGCCAGGGGAGATCGACCCAGAAGTGACGCAGCAAAACCATCAAACAAAGGCCGGCGCCGGCGACCAGCCCCACAATCGCCAGGCCGCGCAGCCAAATGCCGCGTTTCCAAAGCGACAGCGCCTTTTCGACTTCTGAAATCAGTGTCATTCTTGCCTGATACATGGTTTTACCTACATTGCTTGTTTCACGATTTTGCCATGAAGGCGCTTTGAGCGGCACGGTGATGAACCAACCAAAGCTGCGTCACGGCGAGCGATTGAATTTCGTTCCACACCCACTCAGCGCGGTGTACGATTGCCTAAAAAACTCTCTCCAATTAAAAAAGCGAAGGCTACAAACACCAGGTAGCGCCAGACTTTCTGTTCCGATTCTGCCTGTTGCTCGGGCAACGATATACGTGCTTGCGATTGATCGATGACGGTTTGTTCATCTGCTGAATAGAGTTTGGCCAAGAACGCTTCAGGCACAAAAATGTCTGTATCGCTCTCTTCAGTTGTCAGGTTCACAGCGATATTTTTGTGCATAGATTTTTGCTGAAAACGGTAGATGCCCGGCAGTGATGCACCACCATAAATCAAATTGTCGGACCGCCATGTGGACACCACGTTGTCCGGCGTGGCAACTTCAACCTGCGTGTTTGGCTGAAATGAGTCGCCGAGGTAGAGTGGCTGTCCAACCCGGACAAATTGTACTTTTTCTGCAGGCGGCTGTGCATAAGAAAGTAACGTGTGCAACAAAGGCAGATAGCTGGTCTGAATCGGCAAGTCTGACCATTCGCCATCAATTGGAAAAGAGAGCATCACTACCTTGCCGCGTCCGGCTGTACCCACGACAATCGCTGGTGCATCATCTCCAAAATTTGCCAACATTTGCGAACCGACCTTGGGCTGTAAAATCCAGTGCTGAAAAAAGCGGGCTGCGCTGATATCATTGCTTAGAGCGTTGCTGAGTTGATCGAAAGCGGGATGGCCAATATTGCTGAGCATCATGATGTCACCGCTGTTGCGATCCAACAATGGCTTCGCCAGATTTTGCAGGCTAGCAGGCGCAATCTCTTCCAAAAACCGGTTGTAAAATTTGATGTCAACTTTGTCGCCGGGTGCAATGAGCAAACCGCCGCCGTTCCGGACAAATGTCCTCAGAATTTGTACATCATTATTGTTTAGACCGGTGACATTGGCGAGCAAAACCACATCGAACGCGTCCGGCGAAATGCGATCCAGCCGCGCCGCTTCGGTTTGGATGAGCCGGAAGGCGCTACCGTGGGTATTGACAGCTTTGTCCGCGAAAAACAATTCATCCGCGGGGCCAGAAGCTTTTTCGCCATTAACTGCCAGCACACGGATATATTCACGCTGCTGTGCGACAAAATAATAGCGATTATCTTCCACAAAGTCATCATCAACGTTCACTTCGAAATAGCCGGCGATGTCGCCACGAGGCAGTTTGACTTGTTCGAAGGGAACAACCTGCGTCGAACCATCAGTAAATTCAACCTTTTGGGTCGCAATCGCTTTGCCCGCTACAACTAAATTTACTTCAGCACTTTTAACAACATCAAGTGCTTGATTTTGCACAGTACAAAGCCAGGGCTGCTCCGTTTCGTCCGGGACTTGTGCGTCGATGATCGTGATGTTGCGCCAAGGCTTTTCCGTGACGGGCAGCAGCTTGACTTCTGCGTGACTGGCGAGCTGTAAGAAGCTTCCGGTTTCTGGCCAGCCGGATCTTTGAAAATCAGAGATAATGTATAATTCACGCTTGAATAAGGCTGAACCACGCAGCAAATCATCCATTGTTTGGGTGGCTTCCCGTAGGTTGCAATGCTGATAAGTCGGCTGCAACATGGACAAAACACGCGCCTCGATCCCATCGTTCAAGGGCTCGCGTTCGACAATCATTCGCGAATGACCGCCGGCAAAGTAGACCGAGACAATCGTTTCGGGAGCGAGGCCATCAAAAACATCACGCAATGCGGACTTTGCTTGTGTGAGGTGCTCAGCTGCAAGCATGCTGGCAGATATATCGACAATCAAACCGACTTCCTTTTCATCGCTTGCCCACAAGCCCAACGCGCTGCTCTCGGGAAAATAGGGGCGAGCAAAGGCAAGGGCGAGCAAAGCAATCGCAGCAATGCGCAGCAACAAAATCAGCAATTGCTTGAGCTTCAACCATCTCACCACTTGCTTCTGGCTTTCCATCAAAAAACGCATGGCTGCGAAATCGATGCGGACGACTTTGTTGCGCATCAGCAAATGGATCAAAATTGGCACAGCAACTGCCGCTGCCCCAATCATCAAAAATGCCGAATTTAGAAAGCTGGGCATTGGTTTCTCTTCAAATTTATCTATTCGTTACTGAAAGGGATCGCTCAGGTGCAATCACATTTTGCCCGATCGTGCTGCCAAATAGGCTTGCAAAGCAAAATCGAGCGGCTTGCTGGTGTCCAGCACTGCGTAGTCTATTTTATGCACGCCGCAACCAGTTTTCAACGTTTCGATATGATCTTGCAAACGACGCATGTAGTCTTCGCGAATGCTTTGTGGAATCGTCATATAACTACCTTCACCTTCAAGCCCGATGAAACGCGTCTTGCTGTAAAAGGGAAAAGTGAGCTCGGTTTTATCGAGAATATGAAAAACGACTACATCATGGCCACGGAAACGAAAATGCTGCAAAGCATCGATGATATCTTTCGGCTCGTCGAGCAAATCCGACAGCAAGATCAGTAATCCTTTTTTATTTAGCGTATCGGCAACCTGGTGTAATGGTTTGCCGATCGTGGTGCGTTCGCCATGGGAGATATTCTCAATTGCATGCAAGATCGTATGCAAATGTCCCGGCCGCAGCCGCGATGGAATATGAAAATCGATTTTATCACTAAATCCGACGATACCAACGCTGTCACGTTGACGTATCATCAGATAAGCAAGTGAGGCCGATAAAAAGCTGGCGTAATCGAGTTTGCTCACCTTGCTTGATGCATAAGACATCGATTTTGAAATATCGATCAATATATGGCAATTCAGGTTGGTTTCTTCCTCGAATTCCTTGACGTAATATTTATCACTGCGGGCATACACTTTCCAGTCAATATGACGCGGATCATCGCCAGGCGTGTACTGCCGGTATTCGGCAAATTCCACACTAAAACCTTTGTATGGACTTTGATGCAAGCCGGACAAAAAGCCTTCGACGATGGCGCGTGCGCGCAATTCCATGCCGGAAATCGCAGCGATCACATTCGGATCGAGAAATCGAGTTGGTGCTGAAGCCGTAGCTGCCATGTATCAAAAAGTCCTTTCCTGACTAAAAACCTTTTGGCTTTTCAATGGTTTCGAGCAGCATCTTGATGATATCTTCAGAACGAATTTTTTCAGATTCTGCATAAAAATTGGTCAAAATGCGATGGCGCAGAACCGGGCGGGCCAATGCCTGTATATCAGCGATAGACACATTGAAACGGCCGTGCATCAGTGCGCGTGCTTTGCTGCCCAAAATCAGGTACTGTGAAGCTCGCAAACCTGCGCCCCAATTGACCCATTTTTTGATAAAATCCGGTGCAGCTGGCTTGCTGGCGCGACTGCCTGCAACCAGCCGGACCGCATAGCGTGCAACATCTTCAGCAACGGCGACATTGCGAATGATTTTTTGAAATTCCAGAATATCTTCACCGCTGACAACTCGTTCAAACTCTGCTCTGTAGTTTGAAGTGGTATTCGTCACAACAGCAACTTCGTCATCCTCAGGTAAATAATCCATCACAATGTTAAACATAAACCGGTCAAGCTGCGCCTCCGGAAGGGGATAGGTGCCTTCTAATTCGATGGGGTTTTGTGTTGCCAATACGAAAAATGGTTCATCAAGCGTGTAGGTTTGCCCACCTGCGGTGATGCGGTGCTCCTGCATTGCCTCAAGAAGAGCAGCCTGAGTTTTCGGCGGTGTCCGGTTGATTTCGTCTGCCAGGATAATATTCGCAAACAACGGTCCCGGAATAAACTTCATGATGCGCTTGCCCGAAGTCCGATCTTCTTCGATAACGTCGATACCGGTAATGTCCGCAGGCATAAGGTCCGGTGTGAACTGGATACGTTTGAATTTGAGGTCCAAAATCTGAGAAAGGGTGCGGATCAGCAGGGTTTTTGCCAACCCCGGCACACCCGTAATCAGACAATGTCCACCAGTGAAAAGTGCAATCAGTACTTCATCGATGACATCATCTTGACCAACAATAATCTTGCGCAATTCCGAAATGATCAAATCACGCCCTTTGATCAACTTCGCAATAAGTTCATCTTCTTTTTGCTTTTCTTGCATTTCCATTTCGTTCATAAACCAGTCCTTTTGCTGAATAGAGCTTTATCTGTCCATTAATATGACAGTTCTTGATCAATGCGTTAGGGAGTAAACGATGTAATTTATGCCCAGCTTATAACCCAGGATTGAATAATAGCGGGGATACGAATAGTCCCCGGTATGCTCCCAACTGTCGCCCAGATCGACATTGTGATTGACCAGCACCATCAACCGGCCCTGATCATCAAAGATGCCTTTGCATTCTGCACGCACGCCACCTTTTTCAAAAGTCGTGCCGCGCAGGATGCTGCCCAGTCCGGGCACTTGTGGGAATTCGCCTTCAAAGTCGTAGTAGCAGTGAAAAATTGGATGATCCATCGGAATCTCACGCGGTGTGCGATCCGGAAACACCTTTTGAAACTGCTCGATGAAATTGGCCCATTCGCGCGGGCCGTGAAAATCATCGATAAAGAGAAAGCCGCCACGCAGCAGCCACTCACGCAAAAAATCAGCTTCTTCCTGTGTCAGTTGCATGTAGCCAGCTTCCACCAAATAGGCAAAAGGAAAGTCGAACAATTCCTCATTGTCGAGGGAAAAAGAGAGTGCACGTTCTTCAATCGGCAAGTAGGTTCCTCGCGCCAGTGCCAGCAAAAAATTCTCATCTGCTGACGGATAGTCAACACGCCAACTGCTTTGATTGCCGTACCGGAATCGGAATCCCATTCCGAATTCGCCCATATTGTACTGAATACGGACAAATGTGAATTTGTCATCCCAGGATTTCTGCGCATGCGCAATGGGGGCAGAAGTGACCAATACCGTAGCCAGTATTAGCAAAATGAGATTTTTTTTTGCTAACGAAACCATATCAATGGGTCATCGAGTAAATGAAATAATTGATGCCTAATTTGTAGGATTCCAGCCGAAAATTCGCCGCGGTAGCCATTTCCCAACCATCACCGATATCGTTGTTGTAGTTGATGATCGCAGCAAGTCTGCCATTTTCGTCGAACATGCCGTAATAAATCGGATCGCCGTAGCGATAGTATGGCGTATCCATTGGCAGATAAGGAAATTCGAAAAAACAATTAAAAATCGGATGACTGCTATTGAGCTTTTCAATTTTGAAATCTGGCACTGCTTTTTTCAGTTGCTGACGCAAATTGTTCATTTCTTCCGCCAGGCGAAAGTCATCCACAATCATGAAGCCACCGCGTTTGAGGTATTCTCCCAAACGCACAGCCAACTCATCTCGCAGATTCCAGTAGCCGATCTCGCATATGTACAGAACCGGATAATTGAAAATTTCATCCGAATCCAGAGTGAGAATTTTGGTTTTGTGAGTGACTCCAACTTGGGTCAGCCGTTCGATCATGTCATACATATTTTGTTCGGCGGTAGGATAATCGTGCGCCCAGGGCTCCATGCCATTGCGAAAAAAGCTATAGAAAGCGAATGCTGGTATCCGCCCACTCTCATGCTTGACCCGAATAAATTGAAACAAGCTGGGATCGAAATTGATTCCGGTTTGTGTGTTGGTGGTGGTCTGCGCCAAAATCACTTGCGGTGCTGCAAGTACAAACAAAACGATGCAGAACAATGCCAATGTAGGTCTGTGTAGGCTAATGCGAGTTTTTTTGTTCATTTCGAACATGTTAAAAGGATGCTTAATTCTCTTGTTTGTACGATCTTTTCGTCGCATATGCGGGGGCGCAAAATGATACGGAGAAAGTTGGATAAAAACAAGCTATCCATCTATTCAGTTTTGCACTGATTTCAGCAAAATCTCCTGTGCTTTGGCATAGGTCGGCGCGATTTCCAGTGCAAGCAAAGCATGTTTTTTTGCTTCTGACTTGTCGTTTATCAGCAAAAATGCCTCGGCTAATCTGCAGTGTGCGCCTGCCTTGTCAGTTGGTTTGAGGCTGAGTTCGATGCGAAATTCATGAACAGCCCTTTCACCATCGCCTTTCGCCATAAATATTTCGCCGAGTTGCTTGTGGATTTGTCCATTGTAAGGCGAAATCTCGATTGCGGTTTCCAAACCTTTTTGTGCCAGCTCCTGTTGCTCCAAAGCTGAGGCTAATTCAAACAATTGCATGGCTGCGCGATAATTTTTTGCGCTGTGATCAACCCATTTGCTCAACAGGTTTACCGCTTTCAAGGAATCGGCTTGCAATAGATAGGCATCGATGAGACCCGGATAAGCGCTACCTTGCGAAACATCTTCCGGAAACATGTTGTGGGCTTTTTCCAGGAGAGAAATTGCTTCATCGCGCAAACCATCGGCGGCAAGGAGTTTGCCCAAATGTAGCGTTGCGAAATAATTGCCTGGCTCATCTGTAACAAGAACACGCAGCTTGGCGACACGCTCTGATGGCTCTTGCGGCAATTTTTCTGTATCCCAACTAAAATCAATCCCATCTTTCAGAAATTGCGAGCGCAAGAACTGCTTGAACGCCTCATCAAATGCCTCCGTGGTCATACCTAAAACGAGCTGGACAGCTTGTGGCGTATCTTTGCCATCCCGAAAAGCGCCCAACATCGCGAGCAGCTTGTCAAATCCAAATTGCTTGTCGATGAAGGCGACCATCTGCGAAGATTGATAATAGGAAAAAGTGACCCGGCCGGGATCGCCAACAAATCCTGAATCCAATTCTTTGAGCGGAATGACCTTGTCACGCTGCAAGGCGTTGATCATTGCAAGATGAAAATTCATATCCCAGGCTGGATTTGCAGTAGTCGCCTCATAAACCGCAATGCCCTCGGCCATCCAGCGCGGAATTCGATTGTTGGTGAGGGTAAGATGAACGACATGTGCAAATTCATGCCACAATGTTTCGAACCAATTGAATGTGCCAATTGAACGGGCGCGCGGTGAGTTCATGGTGATCAGCGGACCGAAGCAAATACCCAGAAACGCTTGTGAACCGGGCAAACCAAAACAACGCACAGCAAAATCGTCATGACTCGGAAATATTTCGATGGTCACAGGAAAATCGATTGTCACTTTATAGCGCGGCACCATTGCACGATACGCGCGCTCGGCCAGGTCAGCTGCATAAGGGCCAACAATATCAACATCTTCTTTGTGCAATCTGATTTGAAAATGCTCTGTTTCAATGGTCTCATAGTCTTTGTAGCTGTCGAACAGATCGAGCAGGTTTTTGGTCCATACATTGTACGGATCGAGTTTAAAAGCTTTTTCCAGCAAATCCCTGGCCTCATCCAGCTTTGCCAGGCGTGAAAGGGTGGTTCCCAGGCCCGCCAGTGCTCTCACATCATTTTCGTTGATGGCCAGGGCGCGACGATACTCTGTTACAGCCTCTTTAAACAGGTATCTTCTTGCGAGCAGATCGCCTGCTTCGGTGAACAGCTGATGGTAGGCCGGATTGATTTTTAAAACGTTCTGCGCGGTTGCTTCAAATCGACCGCGATCCTTTTGCAGAAGATGATATTTAGCCTGCAGAGTAAGGGCTTCAAGATTTTGTGGCGCAATTTTGAGTGCTTTTTTTATCTGTTCATCCGCTCGTTCCAGATCGCCGGTGTCGAGCGCCCAATGTGCTGCATAATTCAAGATGTCCAAACGGCGCGGGTGCTTTTCAAGCAGAGCTTTAATAATCTCAGGATTGCTTTGCGGTTGAGTTTGCTCGTTGGTGCGGGCAAGGCCAATTTGTGCATCGACAGCGTTGGGATTGAGCCGAAGGGCGTCATTGAACGTCGCCAAGGCATCAGAAAAATTGTATTTTTCGAGAAAAATATTGCCCCAATGCACAAAAACCCGCCAGTCGGGATTGCGTTGACGGCTGGCATCGGCAAAAAGGTCGTTTGCATCTTGAAAACGATTGAGAAAAACACAGGCGCGCGCAGTCAGAAAACTCAGGCGTGCATCCGGATAGGGAGTGATTTTGTACAAATCGACAAAATATTGTAACAAACTGCGAGCGCGTTCATTATTTCCCCATTCCGCTTCCAGCTCACCCAAATTGAGACGCGCTTCGAGATAGGTCGAGTCCAATGCAAAGGCTTGCTCGAAATAAGACCGGGCTTGATCATAATTCGATGCCGCCAACTCGAGCTCACCCAGACGATTCAGCAGTGGCTCATACGCCTGCCAGCCACGACGCGAGCTGATCTCTGCTTTTGCTGCCTCAAGGTCGTCATTTTGCTCGAGGGCGTAGGTCAACCAAACCAATGACTCAGCTGATTGGCGACGACCCTTGAGCGTATCAATGGCTTTTTCATATTCGCCTTGCAAAAAATATTTCTTGCCCTGTTCAACATTTTGTGCAAACAAGGCAACCGGGGAGAGAAAGGCCAACGTTGCGGTGACGATGATTATATCTCGCGCCTGTGAGCATAGCGGTTTAGTTTGATTGATAGAAAAGAAGGGAAGAGAGATGAATCGAGAGAATGTAAACATGCCTTTACCGTGCTGGTCAGAAAGCATTCCGAAAGAACGAACCGGCGATTCAATTAAATGTTCTTTTTGCGTTGCAGCCATCAAAGGGACTGGACGCATAGTTCATTCTTTCGGCGAATGCTGTGGTTTTCCTAGCGCCGGGCGCTTTTTAAACAGAGCGATTCTTGATGGCGCAAAGGTCTTCTAATTACCAGGAAAAGACAACAAAGTTCCTGGATCTGTGGACGTTTAATTGTCGTGTTAGCAGGACGATGGAAATCGTTGGAAGGGTTTGTTAATTCTAATAAAATATTTTGCTATTTGAAAGTGAAACGGAGTCTGTTTTGATTTCGACCAGGTGCAAACGCTCTTCATCGATGGTTTTGCGAAAAAACTTGCTGGCGGTGCCATCTTTTTCGACAATATCATATTCGGTTTCCATCGAAATCGTCGCAACTGTTTTAGCGACGATGCCTTTGCGGAAGGCAAAATAGAGCTTGCCTTCGCTTTGGGTCTTATAGTGCGCGCTCCACTCTCTGAACTGATTCTTTTCATTCCATTTTGTCGCCGTCATATCGCTGGACTTTTCAAATTGACTGAAATATTCAATAATTGCGCATTGATACTCATCTACCTTCCCAAATCCTGTAAACTTGTACTTGATGACCACAGGAATGGGTTCATTGTCCGGGATAGAGAGATAAATTGTGTGCTTCCATTTGTAACCGGGTTGTATCTCCTTATCAGGAAATACAGGTTGTCGGGTTTTGTAAGCGCTCTCATAGTACTCGGTCGCAGAGTCGTTGCGGCCTTTTGCATAGACAATTTCACCGTCATGCCGCATCGAAAGGGTGTATTTATCCACACGTCCGATGAGTTCCTCGCTGGTTTTTTCTTTCTTGCCTTCAAAATTATCCGGGTAGACAAAGGTGTCTGCGACGACGACAAAGCTGACCAGCAAATTGTAGATATTCTGAACCGAATCTGGCTCGAGAACCTTTATTTCGGATTTTTGCTTCTGTTGATGCAAAACCCTGGTGACCGCTCCGTCTTGTTCGGTGGTTTCATACGTGACGTCATCCGCCATTTCGTACACATACGATTCGCCGGGCGTGTATTTGAAGGAGAGATGGACGCTATGATCATCCTGCGAGCAACTGGAAGCAAAGAAGCCACAGAGCAGAAGTAGAATTGTCAGGCACGACGCCTTGTGAATGGACTGTGCAAACATCGAGTATCTCATCGATCCCAGTTTTGGATAGTGAAAAGTGAATGCTGATACCATTGCGACAGTTATTTAGCAACGGACTCAACTTGCTGAAAAACTGCACTTTTGGAGATCGGATCAATACCGCCGATTGCGGCCCTGCTATAAGCAGAAAACTCGGCTTCCGGCTGGAACGACGTCGGCACGACACCAAAATCCGGTGGTTCGGGCTGCCAGTTTGCCGGCAAAACGATGTACTCGATGTCATTGTCGACATATTCTTCGGTGTTTTGCATGTCTTTGAGCAAGTAGTATCCGGTAATTGAAACAAAGATCACCATAGCAGCGGTCGCAAATGCGAGCACGGGCCGGCGCATAAAGCGCGTCAACCAGGATGTGGATTGGGACGGCAGCGCTATATTCGGCATCGCAAGGGTACGGGCGCGCATGCGTTCTGTTACCACATTCCAGGTGTTCTCAAAATAAGTATCACCCGGATCTGGCACGGCGCGCAATTGTAAAAGAAGAGAGGTTTTTTTGTATTCGGCTATGATATTTTTACATTGAATGCATTGTTCACAATGCTCATCTACAACTTGTTGCAGCGTCTGCGGCAGCTCATTGTCCACGTAATCACATAGGTATCGCTGAATCTCATCACAGTGCATCTCCGGCTCCTAAGCTTGGGTATATTTCAAAAGGGTTCTGCGTAATTTTTTTCTGGCATGATGCAAATTGGTCCGCACCGTCACCAGGGAGCAATCGAGTATCTCCGAAATCGACTTTTTGGAAAAGCCTTCGACCTCATGCAAAATCACAACGGCTTTCTGTTGGGCAGGCAGCTCATCAACCGCTAAAGTAATCTGTTTTAGCAGTTCCTTGTTTTCTAAAACCTGGGTCGGATTTTTGACCCAGCGGCTGGTTGCAAGTTCAAACGTGGAAATATTATCAGGGCTTTCATCCAATGGCAGCATGCGGCGTTTGGTTCGGGCCTTGCGCAAATCGATGCTGAGGTTGGTCGCAATTTGGTAAAGCCAGGAATTGAAAGAACTGGTGTTACGCAAGCGATGGATATTCTTAAAAACCCGAATAAACGTTTCCTGAACAACTTCATCTGCGTCCGTATGATTGCCGACCATCTGATATGCCAGAGTATAGACAACGCGGCAAAAACGCGTATACAATGCGCGATACGCCTGCTCGTCGCCTTCCTGGGCGAGCTTAATCATCTCTTCTTGCGAATCGTATGCCTGCTGCCGATGTGCTGATTGAAAGAGCGCTTGGGAATTTTGCATGCGGGGCCAATCCATTTTGGGTTCATGTCATTTCGCCAACATAGACAGGGCAAAAAATCGAATGTTTAAGATAAAGTAAAAGAAAAATTATTTCAAGCAAAGCCTTTTTATCTCAATGTTTGTCTTTTGATTTAGCAAAGATTTTTGTAGGATAATTGTTCGTATATGATAAATTTGAATTTCTTTGGGGAATTTTGCCGGACGAACGTGCCAATCAGCGCGATTGTTCGATGATGAAGCGGCTTGCAAGGCATTTAACCTGCTCAGCAAAAACACTTTTGCATTTTGCTGAGCAGGAAACACAAAGCAGGTCGTGCATAAGTTTGCAAAAATGAAAATCGCTGTATTGCTTTCGGGCGGTGTCGATAGTTCTGTTGCGCTCAGATTACTTTTGGAATCCGGGCAGCACGATGTCACCGCTTTTTATTTAAAAATTTGGCTCGAAGATGAAGTCGCTTTCCTGGGCGAATGCCCTTGGGAAGAAGACCTTATGTACTGTCGTGCTGTATGTGAGCAGGCAGGCGTACCGTTGGAGGTTGTATCGCTTCAGCAAGAGTATCAACAAAAAATTGTTGACTATGCTTTAGCTGAATTGCGTGCTGGCCGAACGCCAAGTTCCGATATACTGTGCAATCAGCGAATTAAATTCGGCGAATTCGATCATAAAATCGATACCAGCTTTGATAAGATTGCCAGCGGCCACTACGCCAATATCAGTTTTGATGGCAACGCTTATTTTCTGAAAAAGTCGCCGGATTCAGTCAAGGATCAAACGTATTTTCTGTCGCACCTTAGTCAAAGGCAATTGCGCAAGGCGCTGTTTCCGCTTGGCCCCTATACCAAGCGTGAAGTTCGCGCATTCGCTCAACGCTTTGATTTGCCAAATCAGGTGCGTAAGGATAGCCAGGGAATTTGCTTTCTCGGAAAAATCAGCTACCCGCAATTCGTGAAGTTCCATCTTGGCGAGCAAGCGGGCGATATTGTTGAGATCGAAACCGGCCGTGTCCTTGGCCAGCACAACGGCTATTGGTTTCATACTATCGGCCAACGCCAGGGCCTTGGATTGGGGAATGGTCCCTGGTTTGTGGTTCGAAAAGATATAAAAGAAAATCGCCTGTACGTCAGCCATCGTGAAAATCTGACAAATCATATCCGAAGCGCATTCGAGGTGGGTGATGTACACTGGATCAGCGAACCACCTAAACGATCCGAGCTCCAGATTAAAATTCGGCACGCACCGGAGTGCTTTGCCTGTACGATTCAAGCATGCCCGGACGGCAAGCTCGCCGTCAATATGGCGGCTGCTGAAACTGGCATTGCAGCCGGGCAGTTTGCCGTCTTTTATGATGGTGATACATGCCTGGGCGGTGGTATGATCGTCAGATAAGTGACCCAAATCCCGAACATTCAACGCGTCCTGCAGCTTATGCGCAGAGCCGTTTATCTATTCATCTGATCGGAGGTTAACTCATGAAGGCAATACGTATATTGCTGTTATCAATTATTACCGTCGCATGGATTTCAGCATGTGGCACAAAAACAAATTATGAGACGGAACCCATGGACCCGAAAAATCCAGTAGTAAAAATGGAGACATCGAAAGGCGACATCTACATTGAGCTTTACGAACAAGATGCTCCTGAAACAGTTGCAAATTTCATCGGTTTGTCCGAAGGCACAAAAGAATTCACCGACCCGAATACCAAGGCGAAGGTAACACGGCCATTTTACGATGGTCTGGTTTTTCATCGTGTGATCGACGGCTTCATGATTCAGGGCGGTTGTCCCCTCGGTACGGGAACTGGCAACCCAGGCTACAAATTTCAAGATGAGATCAATGCGAAATCGCTTGGGCTGGACACCATGATCGTGGCGGAAGCGGCATTTGCGGGCCGCGATGCACAGATGTATGTGATCAACAAGCTTGGCATCCGTTCACAGCAGGAATTCCAGAGCCGAATGCAAGAAGTGCAACAAATGTTCTCTGAAGTAAGCAGCATGAACCTTTATGATTTGTATCGGGAACTGGGCTATGCCTATGATGAAAGTCTGAATTCCCATGAAGCTGCTCGCGGCGTGATAGCGATGGCCAATTCCGGCCCCAACACCAACGGTTCCCAGTTTTTTATCAACCAAGTCGATACGCCTTATTTAAATGGCAAACATACCGTTTTTGGCAAAGTCATTAAAGGGATGGATGTTGTCGACGCTATCTGCAAAGTGCCTGTTGGCGAGGGCTCGAGACCAACAGAAGATGTAAAGATCATATCCGTTCGTGTTCACGAAAAGAGCGAGCACACCTCGTGAAGTTGATTTCCTGGAATGTCAATGGCATCCGCGCCGTTCTGCGCAAAGGCTGTATGAGCTTTTTTGAATCGTGCGATGCGGATGTGATTTGCATTCAGGAAACCAAGGCACAGCCGGAGCAGGTTGATCTCGATCTGCCCGGCTATCAGGCCTTCTGGAACTCAGCGGAGCGCAAAGGCTATTCCGGTACCCTCATGTTAACCCGCCGCAAGCCAATGCAGATTTTCCCCGACATGGGAATTGCAGAGCATGATCGTGAAGGCCGCGTGCTTACCGCTGAATTTGAAAGCTTTTATCTCACCACCGTCTACACGCCAAATTCGCAGCGCGGTTTGACCCGGCTGGATTACCGCATGCAATGGGATCGCGATTTCCTATCCTTCGTGAAAAATCTGGAAAAGAGCAAGCCAGTTATATTTTGTGGCGATCTCAATGTTGCCCACAAGGAAATCGATCTCGCCAATCCGAAAAGCAATGTGAACAACCATGGATTTACGCCACAGGAGCGGCAAGGCTTCGACAATATTGTACAAGCCGGCTTCGTCGATACGTTTCGCGAGTTCACGCAGGGACCGGGCCATTATACATGGTGGAGTCCGATGTTTCATGCGCGAACACGCAACGTCGGCTGGCGTATTGATTATTTCTGCACTTCCAACTCATTGCTAACGCGGCTAAAGGATGCCAGTATACTTGCTGATGTAATGGGTTCGGACCATTGCCCGGTTTCGATCGATTTGCACGAATAGAAACTCTCCTCCGGCCAGCAAAGGGTATTTTGTCACTCATCTCTTGTGTCTGATTCGCAATCTGTTATCTTGCAAAAAATTTACCCTGAAATCTTTTTGGATATGTTTCATCCTATTCATGGCGACTGTTTCTGACATGCTCGAGCAGGCCCAGTTGGATCTGCAGCGTATTTTTGGTTATCGCACGTTCCGGCCCGGCCAAAAAGACATCCTTGAAGCCGTACTTCAGCAAAATAGTGCATTAGTCATCATGCCTACTGGCGGGGGCAAATCTCTCTGCTTTCAGCTTCCTGCTCTGCAAAAAAGCGGCTTGACGCTGGTGGTTTCGCCACTGATCTCCCTTATGAAGGATCAGGTCGATAGCTTGCAACTCTCCGGCTACCCGGCAACCTTTATTAACTCAAGCCTATCGATAACCGAGCAGCAGCAGCGCGTCAATGCGATGCGGGCAGGCGAATACAAACTTATTTACATTGCCCCGGAGCGCTTCAGCAGCGCTTATTTCATGGATCAAATCCGTGCCATGCAGATCGATCTCTTGGCTGTGGATGAGGCGCATTGCATTTCACAATGGGGCCATGATTTCAGGCCGGCATACACCAGGTTAAAACGTGTTCGCGAACAGCTTGGAAATGTCCAAACAATTGCACTCACCGCCACCGCTACGCAAATTGTGCAAAAAGACATCGTCGATCAGCTTGGCATCCTTGAACATCAAAAATTTGTGGCAGGCTTCGATCGCCCCAACCTGCATTTTGCTGTCGATTCCTTTCATGATAAACTCGAAGGTGTGCTCAACTTTGTTCAAAACAATGCTGGTGTGGGCATTGTCTATGCCGCTACCCGAAAAAATGTTGAGCAAGTTGTTACCGCGTTGCGTGTAGCTAAAATCTCATGCGCTGCCTATCATGCCGGTTTGCCGCCACAGGAGCGCAGGCAAGTTCAGGAAGCGTTTTTGCAGGAAAAGATCCGAGTGATCGTGGCGACCAATGCTTTTGGCATGGGTATCGATAAATCGAACGTGCGGTTTGTGCTGCATTTTGGAATGCCCGGTTCATTGGAGGCTTACTATCAGGAAGCCGGACGTGCAGGGCGCGATGGCGAGCGCTCAGAATGTGTGCTTTTTTACAGCCCTGAAGATCGTTTTGTACAGGAATTTTTCATCGCCAACAACAATCCTGAGCTCGAGCTCCTTGTCGAAGCTTCAAACTTGTTGCAAAAAAACAGGGCAGAATTCAGCCAATTCATTCCTCTGCAGAGCGAGGCGTTGGCCACCATGCTGGGCTTGCAAGACAATATGTTTGCGCTTGAAAGCATCATGCGCATGCTCGCACATCTCGGCCATATCACTGCAGTCGGCGGAAACCGGAATGAAATCTTCATCAGGCTCATTAAAAATCCATCGCAACCGGATGATTCAATAATTTTGCAGCACTACCAGGCATTGCAGGCAATCGACGAGCTGCAAAATGGCTGGTGGCACACAACGCTTGCTGAAGTTGCACAAATCCTGCAGCAGAACCTATCTGCAGTTCTCCTGCTTCTCAACCAACTCGCCGAAGTGAACATCATCGAGCTGGCCGGTCCTTTTGAAAACCGAGGCTATTTTTTATTGCAGCAAGCTGAGCCGGAAAAATGGCAAAAGTATCTATCGCAGCGCTACGATGATGCAATGCAACGTCTTGAAGAAATGGTGCGTTTTTGCCAAACGACCATCTGCCGACGACAGTTTATTTTGAGCTACTTCGGTGAATCCAAATCAAAAACAACATGTGATACGTGTGATAATTGCACCCGTGAAATGGTTAGCTCGGCAGAAAACACTGAACTGGTGCAAAAAATTCTGAGTTGCGTGATGCGAATGCATGAGCAATACGGGGTGGTCCTCGTTGCCGAAGTGCTGGCGGGCAGCAGTTCGGCAAAGGCGAGTCGCTTCTCGCATTTGTCGACTTACGGTCTGCTCGGCAACATGAGCCTTGACGAAATCAAGCGTGAAATACGGCGAACGCTTTCAGCCGGCTATTTGCGCTCGAACAGCGGCAAATACCCGATATTGAGCGTAACGCCAGCAGGACAGGATGTTTTGCGAGGCTTGGTTGAAGCCGCTTTGCCCGATCCTGGCGAAGATGCAATTGAAAGAAGACGCCATGCTCAAAGTCGCTACGATCCACAGCTTTTTGAAGCATTGCGGCAGTTGCGAACCGGCATGGCGCGCAGCCGGAATATTCCGCCATACGTGATTTTCTCTGATAGGTCTTTGAAAGAAATGGCAACCTTTTATCCGATCAGCGAGCAGGCTTTTCGGCAAATCAATGGTGTTGGTGAAGAAAAAATGCGCACCTTGGCGCCGAAATTCATGAAATTAATCAAAGAATACGTGGCGCATCATCGCGCAGAAGCCAAGTTTAGCCCTGCTAATCAATCAAATATCTAAATTAAGCCAAAAAGGGGGGGAAGTCATATACATCCGTTACTTTAATTCCTTTTCCGGAGGGCAAAATGTACAAACCTTTCCGAACCATGTCAGGGATCATCAGCCTGATCTTTTTGCTTCAAGGCTGTTCCCAACAGACGTCCGATGCGGATCTGGCCGCTACCGCAAAATCCATCCATGAGCGCGTGCTCACCATCGACACACATGATGACATTCCTGCCAATTTTGCAACGGCAGAAGTCGATCCACTTAATGCGGATCGGCAGGTGACGATCGAAAAGATGAATGCCGGCAAACTCGATGCTGGTTTCTTCATCGTATATGTTGGACAGACTGAGCGCACACCCGAAAACTATGAGAAGGCCAAACAAGATGCCATGGTAAAATTCGAAGCAATCCATCGCATGACCGAAGAAATGTATCCAGATAAAATTGAATTGGCTTATACGGCTGATGACATTGAGCGCATCAATGCCAGTGGCAAGCTTGTGGCCTGTATCGGCATCGAAAATGGCTATGTCATCGGAAAGGATTTGAGCCTGCTGGAGAAATATCATCAGTTAGGCGCACGCTACATTACGCTCTCGCACGGCGGGCATAATGATATTTGTGATTCGTCCACACCTCGCGAGCATTTGGGAGATGGTGAAGAAGAGCATGGTGGTGTGAGCTCTTTTGGCGAGCAAGTCATTGCCGAAATGAATCGCCTGGGCATTATGGTCGATGTCTCGCACATCTCCAAAAAATCCAGCCTTGATGCTATGCGGCTGAGTAAGGCGCCGGTTATTGCTTCGCATTCGAGCACCCGGGCTCTGTGCGATCATCCGCGCAACATGGACGATGAGCAATTGCTTGCCCTCAAAGAAAATGGCGGAGTTGCACAAATGGTTGCGCTTGGCTCATATGTCAAAGTTGCTTCGCCCGAGCGGATTGCGGCAGAAGATTCTCTGATACAAATGATGGGTTACCAAAGCCGGCGTGAAATGTTTCGCAACTGGGATAAAATCTCAGATGAACAACGCGAGCAACTGGCAGCGATGCGCGCAAAGATAGATGAGCGTTTTCCTCCTGCAAGCGTCAAGGATTTTGTCGATCATATCGATTATGCCGTCAAGCTGATTGGCGTCGATCATGTCGGTATCAGCTCCGACTTTGACGGTGGCGGTGGTGTTGTCGGCTGGAACGATGCCAGCGAAACCGGCAATGTGACAGAAGAACTGGTGCGTCGCGGTTATTCTGAAGAAGATATAGCCAAGATTTGGGGCGGCAATCTGCTGCGGGTCTTGCGCGATGTCGAGCGTGTTGCCGGTGAATTGCAGAGTCAGACAGCCAGCAATTAAGCATGCTGTTTGCATTCTGTATTGATCTTCAATAAAATTGATATCGACCAGAATGCAGTTCGGGACCTTTTAGCCTGCATTATTCATAAATTGCCAAGTTGCGATCACTCTTCAGCAAGGTCAGGCCCGTTCAGGCGGGTACATTGAAAAGCATCTATGTTAATTATTTATTATGACTTAGCGTCTGAACAACAACGAGGTTTGTGAATAATGTAAGCTATATCAATAAAATGTCGGCAATGAAATGACAAAGAGGAGGGCGGTTAAGAATGAAATGGCAAAAAAAGGCTCTTGTCACAGTTCTTGCGTATTTATGCCTTGCAGGTTTTGCGCGTGCAGGCGAAATCCATCAAGGCGCGGATTCGCTTGCAGCCTACGAAAAGCAAACAGCAATGATTCCGATGCGCGATGGTATGCGACTCTACACTGAAATTTACCGCCCTTCCGATGCAAAAGAAGCGCTGCCGCTGATCATGTTGCGCACGCCATATGGCATCAACCGGCGCTTCGACTACCAGAAATTGAGCTACCTGAGGGAGTTGGTGGCGGAACAATATATTTTTGTCTATCAGGATATTCGTGGTCGGCATCAATCCGAAGGCCAGTTCGTAATGCTGCGGCCGGTACATGACAAGCAAAAACAGAGCAGCATCGATGAAGCCAGCGATACTTACGACAGTATCGACTGGCTGCTCAAAAATGTGCCGGAAAACAATGGTCGTGTCGGGATGCTCGGTGTTTCATACGATGGCTGGTTGACGGCGATGGCTCTGATCGATCCGCATCCTGCAATGAAGGCTGCTTCACCACAAGCTTCGCCAGCCGACATGTATATCGGCGATGATTTCCATCACAATGGCGCTTTCCGACTCAGCTACGGCTTTGAATATGTGGTCATGATGGAATCATCCAAAACGCAATCACGCTTCGATTTTAACCGGTACGATACCTACGAATGGTATTTAACCCTTGGCGCATTGTCAAATGTTACCGATAAATTGCCGCTCGGCAAGTTGCCGACCTGGCAGAATTTTGTCAACCACCCAAATTACGATGCATTTTGGAAAGAACAGGCTTTTAAAGCAGATATTGAACGCGTGCAAGTGGCCACACTCAATGTCGCCGGCTGGTGGGATCAGGAAGATTTTTACGGGCCATTGCACATCTATAAATTGCTCGAAGCCAGGGACAAGGATGGCGTCAACTTTTTGGCCGTCGGCCCCTGGAATCATGGGGGCTGGGCACGAAAAGGCGACAAGCTTGGCAACATTGACTTTGGCAGCGCAACCGGAGATGCATATCGCGAGCAGATTCAGGCGCCATTCTTTGCTTTTTATCTCAAGGACAAAGGTCAGTTTGATGTTTCAGAAGCGCGCACTTTTCGAACCGGCGACAATGAATGGGTTTCGCATGCGCATTGGCCACCACGAAATAATGTAGCCCAAAAACCGCTCTATTTTCACGTTAACGGCAGACTCTCCTTTGAAGCGCCGGCTGCAGATACCAAAGATGGTTTCGATGCATTTGTTTCCGATCCCGACAAGCCGGTGCCGTACCGCAAGCGCCCGGTTGAGCCCACTTATTACCCAAAAGGTTCAGGCTGGTCTGTTTGGCAAACGGAAGATCAACGTTTCGTGCATTTACGCCCGGATGTTCTGAGCTGGGAGACAGAAACGCTTGCGGAAGATGTGACGGTATCCGGAGAAGTTATCGCACAATTATTTGCTTCCACTACTGGCAGCGCTGCGGACTGGATTGTCAAGCTGATCGATGTTTATCCTGAAGAAGTCGAATCAGACCACAGAATGGGCGGTTACCAGTTCATGGTTGCCGGTGATGTGTTGCGAGCACGTTACCGCAATAGTTTTGAAAAGCCAGAGCCGATCAAGCCGAATGAGATTATCGCATATAAAGTTGATTTACGCGGCCACGATCACACTTTTAAAAAAGGGCATAAAATAATGGTGCAGGTACAATCCACCTGGTTCCCGGTGATTGATCGCAATCCGCAAAAATACGTCGACAATATTTTCAAAGCCAGTGAGGATGATTTTCAGGCCGAAACGCATCGTATATATCACTCCGCATCCAAAGCCTCGCACATCATGTTGCCGGTGGTGTCTGAATGAAGATGCGTCCTGCAAGGTTTGCCCTTTTTGCCTGTGCGACCTCACTGCTTTTTGTCGCCTGCGCTGCAGAAAAAACGGACCATCGCCCGCCTAATGTCGTCATCATTTTTGCTGATGATCTCGGCTATGCCGATGTTGGCATTTATGGTGCAAAAGGTTTTGAAACGCCAAACCTTGACCAAATGGCCGCCGATGGCATACGATTTACACAGTTTTACATGCCTGCCAGCGGCTGTTCGCCATCACGGGCAGCACTGCTAACAGGTAGTTACCCATTGCGCGCAGGCATACCCGACGTGCTATTTCCCTGGGCCAAAATTGGCCTGAACAGCGATGAAGTC
>JACKDE010000008.1 GCA_020633675.1 Deferribacteres bacterium
TCCAGGCATCTGTGCTGCGCTGACTGCTAAAAGCAAGAATTTCTGCTGCAAAGTATTCATTTGGGCGTGTGTTTTCATTCAGTTTCCCGGTTGGAATTTGTGCTTTTGTATACGCAATGGCGCTAATTTTGCTGGCTGAACCTGCTCGTTCAGTGACTTTGCTTGAACCACTTACATGAGCAGGGATGACGAAGAAAAATATCAGGCAGGCAGAAGCGACTCCTCTAAGCATGGCAGACTCCTGTTGTTAAGATTGCTGGAAACAGCTTTTCAGTTCAGGCACAATATGGAATATGTTCACGATGAACGTGGAGTGGCAGCAGGAAGTTGGTAGCAGATCCTAACAATGATAAATCAAATGCTCACAACGAGTCTTTATATATGGAAAAAATCTAAAATCGGGAAATCAAGCAGGGACTCTAAAGGTGCAAATGAAAAAAGGATGCCCCCCGGGTTAAAATCAAGATCGAAATTCATTCCGTAAGTTGCAAGCACAAAATTTATCATCTGGAGAAATCTGGCTTTGAATTGCGAAAGCTCCGAGCATTCCCAAAATGCCATAATCGCCACATTTAATCCCTGCTCTTGTCTTAAATTGCTTGACTGCTCTTCAATGATTTTCTACCATGCGAGTCAATTCTGCATTTTCTTTTTGGTCTCAGATGAATGAAATTGGAGGCTTTATGAAACGTACACTATTTTCCTTCTTGGTACTTGTTTTTCTGTTCACCGTGCCACTTGCGGCGCAGGATGAACCAGTTGATTTGCAGGCCATCCATAAAATTAAAATGGAAGGCTTGCAGAATTCGCAGGTGATGGAAACCATGCAATATCTCACCGATGTGTATGGTCCGCGATTGACAAACTCGCCGCAAATGATGAAATCGCTGGAGTGGAGCCGCGACAAGCTCAAAGAATGGGGCATGGCCAATGCAGCAATTGAGCCGTGGGGCACGTTTGGTCGGGGTTGGGAAACGAAAGGTTATTCGATAGAGATGATTGAGCCGACCTACATGAACGTGATTGCCCATCCAAAGGCATGGACAGGTGGCACAGGTGGCGTGATTGAAGGCACTCCGATTTTGATGAACTTGAGCGAAATCCAATCGACAGAAGACCTTGAAAAGTATAAGGGCAAACTTGCCGATGGCATTATCCTGGTCGGGGAAATTGATGTCCCTGAGATGAGCCTGGAATCGCTTGCAAAGAGACATGATGCCGAAAGCCTGGAAGAATTGGCCGCAGCTCCGGAACCCCGCGGTCGCCGAGGTGGTGATATGCGTTCACGCTACGCGGAATATCGCCGTCGCCGTGAAATGATGCAAAAAGTAAATGCTTTCTTAAAAGATGAAGGTGCAAAAGTTTTGCTGGAGCCCAGCGCACGCAATTACAGCGTCGTTCGGGTCGGCAGTGGTGGTTCTCGCGAAATCGGTTCCGAACCGTCTATTGCGCAATTGGTTGTGGGCGTTGAACATTATAACCGTATCGCGCGCCTGGTCGAATTGGGCATTGCTGTAAAAATGCGCATCCATGTTGAAAACCAATTTTACGACGATGATTCGCTTGGCTATAATGTGGTTGCCGAAATTCCCGGCTCGGACAAAAAGCTCGCGAAAGAGCTGGTGATGTTGGGCGGCCATATCGATTCGTGGCATGCAGGCACAGGCGCAACCGACAATGCAGCGGGCTCAGCAGTCATGATGGAAGTGATGCGCATTTTGAAGGCAATCGATGCCAAACCTCGTCGCACAGTTCGCATCGGACTGTGGACTGGCGAGGAGCAAGGTTTGCTGGGATCGCGCGGATATGTCGACAAACATTTTGCTGATCGTTCTTCGATGGAAACCAAGCCGGACTGGAACAATTTCTCGGCTTATTTTAATATGGACAACGGAACAGGCCGCCTGCGTGGCGTCTATTTGCAGGGCAATGATGCCGTGCGCCCGATTTTTGACGCCTGGCTCAAGCCATTCCATGATCTTGGCGCCAGCACCCTGACGATTCGCGATACCGGTGGCACTGATCACCTGGCATTTGATGCGGTTGGCTTGCCCGGATTTCAGTTTATTCAGGATCCGATGGAGTACAGCACCCGTACCCATCACACCCATATCGACGTGCTGGAGCGCATACCGGAAGCAGATTTGCAGCAAGCTGCGGTCATTATTGCTTCTTTTGTATATCATGCCGCAATGCGTGACGAAAAGCTTCCGCGTAAACCGAAGCCCGAGCCACAGCAAGGTCGTCGTCCAACCAGACCATGATCGATGCTGCCAGGTTTAGTCTTGCTTAAATAGCATAGATACCATAGCCAGGATGCAGGACAGCCTTGCCCGCTCCTGGCTTTTTTTATTCACTTTGCAAGACTTGATTTTTCATATAAACTTCCGTATTATGCCTCGGCTGTACGCTATTCGCACTCTTACAAAATTTAATAATCCTGACCTTATTCTTAAAACACGCGCAACTTGTACCAGTACAACGCGTAACCGCATTCATAAATTGGAGGTTAGCCTGATGGGACTTATGGATTTTTTCAAAAAAGAAGACAAAGATGCCTTCGATCCGCTCAGAGACCTCGAGCTGTCCAAATTACGCGTTGGTTTTTATCTTGATTTTGACCTGAAAACGTGGGAAGTGAAATCATTGAATACATATGATTTCGGTGAAGGATATGCTACAGATGAATGGGAACTGGTCTCGGGACGGGAGAAGTGGTTCCTTGAACGCAGTGAAGACGATGAAGTCGAATGGTCGTTTTCCAAAAAAATTCCGATTGGCGCGATTGAGGGTCAGGTGCGGCAGCACATTATCGACCATGACGATCCCCCGGAACAGATTGTGTGCAAAGGCAAAACCTACTACCTCGATGAATCGGGTTCAGGCAGGATGTATGAGAACGGCAAAGGCACCCCTAAGGAGTTCATCTATTGGGACTTCATCGATGATGACGATGAACATTTCGTCACAATCGAGCAGTGGGGAGAGACCGAGTTTGAAGCTTCAGAAGGCTACTATGTTGAAGAATATCAATTTAGCAATATTCTGCCGGGCGAAATAACATCCTGATCGCAGCTGGGTGCGCTGCTGTTTCGTGCAGCTTTGGCTCGTTTGCTGCTGCTTAACGAGAAAAGTAAAGGTTTTATCATGAGAAAGTCATTTTTATTTGTTCCGCTCCTTCTCTTTTTTGTCACCTCCTGTTCCTCTCGAACGCCACTTGATCAGCTTAAACGCAACTACAACAACTACCCTGAATACTCGATCGTTCTCGATGATATGCTGGTCGACGGCAATTTTTTCAAAGATTATTATCACAAGTACAAAATTGTTTATGGCGAAAAAACAGGTAGCGGCGATACGCTTAGCTATCAAACAGTGACGACCGACTGGGAAATGGTGGAAGAAAAGCAATACAACACCTACCAGGACTATCTCGGTATGGTCATCGCCTCAAAGGGCAAAGACGGCAAGGTCGATGATTCGCGCTATCCGCCGGGCTATCAATATGTCGGAGATTCGCGCTATGGGCGTTGGCGAACCGACAATTCAGGTAACTCATTTTGGGAATGGTACGGTAAATATGCGATGATGAGTCATGTTTTTGGTATGTTCAATCGCCCCATTTATCGCACGGATTATGATAATTTTCGGGATTATCGTTCTTCTGGTCGGGATTACTACGGCCGCGGCAATGTTTACGGCACCAATGGTTCTTATACAAAAACCAGCAAGCCGGATTTCTTTCAAAGACGGCAAGCGCGCGAGCGTGTCAGCAAGTCAAATTTTGCTGACAAGGTGAAGCAGCGTGTGCGCCGGAGCAACATGAGTTCAGTGCGAAGCCGCTCAAGCCGTAGCTCCGGAAAATAGCAAAGTCGTTGTTTGCAAACGCAAAAATATTGGGCATCGCCCGAATTTTATAGAGAGGAGAAGGAAGGATGAGTGTATTCATCGACCAGATCGTCACAGCCCTGATTTATCTTATTGCTGTTTTCGCGGTCTTTATCTTTGGCAAATGGCTCTATGATCGCTTGCAATCAAAATTCGATTTAAAGCACGAGCTTGTTGAAAACGATAATTTTGCGGTTGCTCTTGCTGTCATCGGCTATTATCTTGGTATTATCTTTGCGCTCGGTGGCATTCTTTCCGGACCATCTGCTGGCTGGTTGGAAGATATCATCGACATTGTTTTTTATGGCATTATCGCGATTGTCCTGCTTAATATATCTGGCTGGATTAACGACAAAATCATTCTTTCCAAATTCGATAATACGAAGGAAATTATCACCGACAAGAATGCCGGAACGGGTGCTGTAGTCTGTGGTACCTACATCGCGACCGGCCTGATTATCGCTGGCGCGCTTTCCGGTCAGGGCGGCGATTTGATTACCGGTGCTGTTTTCTGGATTGTCGGACAAATAGCGCTGGTGATCGCAAGCCTGGTTTACAACGCTATCACGCCATTCGATATCCATCAGGAAATCGAAAAAGATAATGTGGCGGTTGGCGTCGCGTTTGCTGGCGTGATCATTGCCATCGGCAATGTCGCGCGAATTGGTGTCAGTGGCGATTTTATCTCATGGGAGTCCAACCTTTCCTTTTTTGCCGTCGAGGTCGCTTTTGGCTTGCTCATGCTGCCTGTAGTGAGGCTGGTTACCGATAAATTGCTGTTGCCGGGTCAAAAATTGACCGATGAACTGGTCAACCAGGAAAACCCAAATATAGGCGCCGCAGCGATTGAAGCATTTTCCTACATTGCAGCATCGATGTTGATCGGCTGGGTCATTTAGGTGCACATGACAGACAGAGTCGAGCACGCTTCCTCAAAACGATTTCGTTTCAGCCAAAGCGCTGTACTGAAAGCTTGCATCTTTGCCACCGGGCTTGCGGGAATTGTTGCTGAGTACGTTATGGCAACCCTTGCCAGTTATTTGCTCGGCAATGCAGTCGTGCAATGGACCGTTGTCATCTCGCTTATGCTTTTTGCGATGGGATTGGGCAGCCGGCTGAGCAAAAATGCACAAAATGCACTACTCGATTATTTTATCGGTGTCGAACTGGCCCTGTCGGTTCTTTGCGCAATCAGCGCACTGTTTATCTATGCTGCGACCAGCTACATACAAAGTATCGATTTCCTGATTTACCTGATTGCCATCAGTATCGGCCTGTTGATTGGTTTTGAAGTGCCGTTGGTGACGCGCTTGAACAGTTATTTCGAAGAGCTGCGAATCAATATCAGCAGTGTGATGGAGAAAGATTATTACGGCGCGCTGGTAGGCGGCATTCTGTTCGCGTTCATCGCGCTGCCGATGTTGGGAATGACTTACACGCCGATTGTACTCGGAGCCATTAACTTCCTGGTGGCAACAGTGCTGTTCCTGCAGCACCGTCATGCACTCAAGTACAGTCGGCGTTTTGCCGTCTTATTTGCCGCCATGCCGGTCTTTTTCGTGGGCCTGTTTTGGTCGGCAAAACCGGTAATGCTTTTTAGCGAGCAGCAGAACTATCGAGACAAAGTTGTATACGAACAGCAAACGCCGTATCAAAAAATCGTCATCACAAAATGGAAAAATCACTACTGGCTGTATCTGAATCGCGGTTTGCAATTTAGCAGCTATGATGAAGCCAAATATCACGAGCCGCTGGTGCATCCTGCGATGACATTCCGCAAATCGCACAAAAATATCCTCGTGTTGGGCGGCGGTGATGGTTTGGCGGTGCGCGAAATTCTCAAATATTCTAATGTTGAGAGAGTCGTTCTGGTTGACATTGATCCGGCGATGACTGAGCTTGGAAAAGGCAATCAAATCTTTTTGCGACTCAATAAAGGTGCGCTTTCGGACCCACGGGTTCAGGTGATCAATGCAGATGGTTACATGTTTTTGCAGCAAACCGATGAGATTTTCGATGTGATCTTTATCGATTTGCCTGATCCAAAATCAGTAGATCTTGCCCGCCTGTACTCCAAACAATTTTATCAGTTGGCCGCCAAGCAGCTATCAGTCGGCGGCGTGCTGGTTACGCAGGCCACCAGTCCGTTTTTTGCACAAAAGGCCTTTCTCTGCATTATTAAAACGATGTCGGCTGCCGGCTTGCAAGCTTTGCCATACCACAACAACATCCCGACAATGGGAGAGTGGGGGTGGGTACTTGGCGTTAAATCGGCCGGGATGGATACTCTGCAATTGAAAAGCACGTTTGCACGTTTGCAATTCGAACAGGCCGAAACACGATTTTTAAATCAGGGAATCATGGGCGCGATGCTGCAATTTGGCAAAGGTGTCTTTGAACAATTGCCCGAAATTGAAATAAATGATGAGTACAATCTCATTCTCTTTCAGTACTATCAAAAAGGCGAGTGGGACTTCTATTGATCAAGCGTCGTTTGAAAAGATTTATTCATTTTTTGCAAAGAGAAAACTTGGCTCGAGTTTTAGGCATTCTTATCGTACTGGTGTTGATGAGCGCTGCTGCACTGGCTTACTTCGAGCCCAGCATCGGCTACGTCGACGCATTATGGTGGAGCATTGTCACAATGACGACCGTCGGCTATGGTGATATTTCACCGGCCACTTTGGGCGGGCGCGTTGTGGCCAGCATCATCATGTTTTTGGGGATTGGTATTATCGGCACATTTACCGCAACCATTGCCGGGATTTTCGTAGAAAAAAAACTTAGGGAAGAACGTGGCATGAGTTCATTTGAGTTTGAGCAACATATCATCTTGTGCGAGTGGAACAGCCGGGCAAAAGAAATATTGCGTGAGTTGCGCAGCGATGAACGTTGTGAGCAGACACCAATCGTGCTGATTGCCGACATCGATTCCAAACCGGTGGAAGATGAATTTCTCTACTTTATCCGTGGCAATGTCAATGAAGATAACCTGAACCGCGCCAATGTTGGAAAAGCGACGACAGTCATCATTTTGGGTAAAGACAATTTAGATGACAGCGCCCGCGATGCTCAGGTTGTGCTAACGACACTCGCTGTAGAGTCGATGAATCGTGATGCTTACACAATTGTTGAGCTGGTGGATGAGCGCAATGTCCGCCATTGCGAGCGCGCCAATGCCGATGAGATTATTGTCGGGTCCGAGTTCAGCAGCAAGTTGCTATCGCGCGCGGCGCTCGATCATGGAATCTCAAAGGTGATCTCGGAGTTGCTGAGTTCGAATATCGGCAATGAACTCAACCTGGTTGCGCTGCCTGGAAAACTGGCTGGAAAGCCATTTCTCGAAGTCTTTACCGCAATGAAAAGTGAGAAAAATGTGATTATTTTAGCCGTGCAAAAGTCAGGTCAAAAAAAGTTAATCTCCAATCCGCCAGTCGATCTTCAGCTCAATAGCGGTGATGCTTTGATCGTGATATCGCCAACGAATGTTGATTCATAGGAATAAAAATGAGCGTGTTTTCGCGGGTGTTTCGCATTTTGCGCGCCAATCTATCGCCTGGTAAGGATCGCGACCTTTTTGACGATCAGGATTTTCAGAATATATTTACCAATGGTCGTGGCGCACGCGACAGGAGTTCTCAGAGCGGTGAAGCGCCAAAGGCTCCCAAAAGAGATCCCGAGCTAAGCCGGTACTACGCCAATTTGGAGGTACCGTATGGTTCCGATCTCGAAACCGTGCGCAAAGCATGGAAAACGTTGCTAAGAAAATATCACCCGGACTTGCATTCCGGCGATCCTGACAAAGCACGGGTAGCCAATGAATTGGTGCAAGGCCTGAACCATGCTTATGAACAACTTGAAAAACGTCTTAAATAGACCCCGTATGTAGTTTGCCGTTTGTAAGGTTTTTATTTTGTTGAATCGATGTTTTTTGTTATCTAACTTTGAATTAAACAGGAGGATAAAGAATGTCCGCAAATTTTGAAAAGGTCAAAGGTTTTCTCTTAGACCTTGATTTGAACATTACTCATGAAAACGAAGCGGAAGAGCTCGTTGTCGTTCGGGATGAAGAGAGTGGCATTAGCAATCTCATTGTCGATTGCGAAGATCCGATTGTGATTTTTGAGCAGCCGATTATGCCCGTACCGAAAGATTCTGCAGATTTTTACAAGCGCTTGCTGCAAATGAATCGTACGCTCGTGCATGGCGCTTTCGTTCTGAATGAAGATGCATCGATGATCTTTTTCCGCGATACGCTGCAACTGGAAAATCTTGACAAAAATGAACTGGAAGGCAGCATCTCTGCGCTGTCGTTGGCATTAGCAGAGAATGCAGCAGAATTGTTGGCATTTTCGAAAAAATAACCTAAGGAGGATAAAATGGCAGGAGTATTCAGTCGCTTGTTCAAGCTTGGACAAGCTGAGGCACACTCGATGGTCGATAAACTCGAAGACCCGATCAAGCTGACAGAACAGGGAATTCGCGATTTGAAACAAGATTTGCAGGCTTCCATGCAGAGCCTGGCGCAGGTGAAGGGCCTGGCTATCCGGTTGAGAAAGGATGCAGAAGATCAAAAAAAGCTTTCCGGAGATTATGAGCGCAAGGCTATGCTGTTGCTACAAAAAATGCAGAGCGGCGATCTGCAGCCTGCAGAAGCAGAGCGATTGGCAGCCGAATCACTAAACCGCAAAGAAGAAGCGGATAAGCGCACAACCAGCCTCAGTGCGGATTATGAAGCCCAGCAAAAAATGGCTGACCAACTGCAAAGCAAGGTCGAAAAGTTGAAGCAGACCATCTCGCGTTATGAGAATGAATTGGTCACCCTGAAAGCTCGGGCAAAAACGGCCTCGTCCATGCGCAAAATCAATCAGCAACTGTCAAATGTTGATTCTTCCAGCACCATTTCGATGCTCGAAAAAATGAAACAGAAAGTGTCTGAAGAAGAGTCGCTGGCAGAAGCGTATGGGGATGTAGCGAACATCGGCAATGTGGATGATGAAATCGACAAAGCATTGGAAGCACCATCATCTTCATCGGATTCGCTGGCAGCCCTTAAAGCGAAGATGGGCATCACGAGTTAAGTCTTCGAAATGACAAAAAAAAGCCGCAAAGCTCTTTGAGCATGCGGCTTTTTTGTTTTTGTTGTAAACTTAGGTCCGCATCGGTTCGAAAGTGGCGGGCTCTTTCCGGCCGGTCAGCGCCAAAAATCCTTCGCGCGCCAGTTTCTTTAAAAAGTAGCGACACTCCTTTTCAAACTGCACATGCTCGTGCATCTTCAATTTAATTTCGGTTCGCACATTCTCGATAATGTCGTTAATGGCCGTTTCGCCATCGCATTGGGTGATCAGCAACTTGGTGGATTTTTTGATCCGTTTGACAATCACTTGATTGCGCGTCTGCAGCCGAACAAACAGCACCCAGTACGCACCTGGCTCTGGATTGACCTTCTCGCCGTTTAAGAGTTTTTCGATGATTTCATCGATCGGGTAGTTGTATTCCTTGACAAATATTTGTGGCAAAATTTTTGGCATATACTCTTTCCAATTCGCCACCTGCAGCTTTTCCAAAACGTCATTGCTCTCCAGACTGTGGGCGTTCATCGGCGTTTCGATTAACAATTCAAGCCTTGTCTGCTCGTACTCGATCACTTCGTTCGAGTAGGGATATCCCGGAATTGGATAATCCGAATAATAGGTCAGAAACTGCAAAAACTGAATGGCTTCGTGCGGGCCTTCCATATCGATAGCGGTCGGAAAGCGCTGGCAATACATGGTGAATTTGTCAATCAAATCACTGCCGAGCAACTGGCATACGCCGGGGATATAATGCTTGGCATGCTTCAGTCGATTGTGGATAAGATTGAGCGCAAACTTGTTGTAAACACTATCCTTGAGTTGCTGAAATTGCGTTGTCTCCGCATCGGAAAGACCAAAGGCTTTACACACTTCTTCCGGGTATTCCCGATATTGTTTTCTCAACGCTGTATTGGTTGATAGCTGTGTCAGCAAATCTTGAAATTTAGGCTGTTGAAGCATTGAATTTTTTACCTCAAACACAAAATACCTCCTTGTCGAGCTCTCGATATCAACCACGAACTCTTAAGATGCAGTGGAAATGAAGGTGCCTGGAACCTCAATTCTGCTTCATGGAAATTCTATCGCTGTTTCAGATATTTTTGAAAAATCTCTGAAATGAAATAGATTGTTGCATCAAATTGAATTGCAAATTTGTCCAAGTGGTTGAAAACGATACAGATATTTCAATCCTGAAATCTCTAATGTGCGAAAATAGGCTGAAATGGCAGTGCTGAAAACGAAATCTGTTTTATGTACAAATCGCGTACCATTTAATTACGATAGATGCCACGCCAGCAGTTGAAGGTAATTCTACACAGATCCCATAGCGTGCCAAGGCTGTCGCGCAGGGGGCGAATGCGGCTGACAGGGGAATTGATCCATCTGACAGGAATTTCTTTGATTTCCGCGCCATTCTGCATGGCGATTGTCAGATATTCAATATCAAATCCATAGCGATGAATATGCTGGTGCTGCACAAGTTGCGCGGCAATCCCTCTATGAAAGACCTTAAAACCGCATTGAGTATCCCGTACTTTTTTTATCAGCAAAATCCTGACCACCAGGTTTGCCAAGCGCGAGATGGCGATGCGGTACCAGGGTTGGCGACGCTCAATAAGCTCAGGCTGCAAAAAACGCGAACCAATGAGTACGGTTGTAGGGGAAAGCTCTGGAAAAAATTTATCGAATTCTTCGATGGGCGTCGAGTTGTCGGCATCCGCAAATAAAATGTATTCGCCCCGAGCAGCTTCGATTCCCGCTTTTATCGCATAGCCTTTGCCATGATTTTGCCGCAGACGCACCAACCGAATATGCTGTTCATCCGCAAATGCCTGCTGACATACTTCAACCGTGCCGTCTTCGCTGCCATCGTCTACAACAATGATTTCGTAACGAAAAGCTTTCTGGTTGAAATATTTTAAGGCCAGCTGCAACGTTGGCAGGATGCGTTGACTTTCGTTAAATGCAGGGAAAATAGCAGATAAATAAATTGAGGGCATTATTCCATCATGTTGCTGGTGGCTTTAGCAGCCGGTGTCAGGCTGTTTATGCAAGAATGTGATGGAATCTACAAATTAATCGGAAATTGCGCATGCTTTTTTAAACAAAGCGTGTCCAAAGCACTATTTTGCGCTCAGGGCGAACGATCCATCCCAGTCGTCTGCCAGTTTGTCCGGCTCGATTTTGCGGATGCGGCGCAAGAGCAGTTTAGCTGCGGGATCTTTCAATCGCTTTTTCTCCGCCTTCATAAATAGCTCGGTTGCCAGTTTGAAATTTCGCGCAAAATAGGCAGCCAATGCTTCCTCATAAGCCAGGTAATACTGTAACTCTGTTTCTGGCAAATCTTCGCTCTGCAATCCATACACTTCATAAACCCGAATCGCATGTGACTTGCCTTTTACTTTAATGCTGTCCAGAAGACGGGTGCGGAAAATGCCAGCAGGCAGCAATGAAAATGTACGCTCGGAAATCATGATAGAGCTGCCATACCATTTGTTGGCGCTTTCAAGCCGCGATGCCAGGTTGACTGCGTCGCCAATCACGGTGTAATCGAATGTTTGATGCGAACCCATATTGCCGACCACCATTTGTCCGGTGTTGATACCGATCCGGTTGCGCAAACAGGGTTTGCCTCGAATAACGAAACCTTGCTGCAATTCAGCCAGTTTTTTTTGCATTTTAACTGCGGCATGCACCGCAGAAACCGGATGATCGGGCAATCGTAGCGGCGCCCCAAATTCCGCCATAATCGCGTCGCCGAGATATTTATCGATAATACCGCCTTCTTCCAAAATAATGCTGGTCATTTCGCTAAAATAATCATTAAGCGACCGTACCAGCTGCCGCGGTGGTATGGTTTCCGAGAGCGAGGTAAATCCGGCTAAATCACAAAAGAGTACGGTGAGCTCGCGTTCTTCACCTCCAAGCTGTAATTGATCGGGGTGCGCAAGCAATTCTGTAATCACACGGTCTGGTACATACTTTGAAAAGGCATTTCGAATAAAGAGCTGCTCTTTTGAAATGGCGATTTGCAGACCCGCTACCAATCCCAGGAAAATGAAGCCACTGCATTTCGCAATTGTCACCAAAGGAAAAAGTGAGAACTCGACCATAGCGAACGTCGCCGCGATAAACAGGCCGGTGAAGAACAATAAGCCAGTGGCATAAAGCACGGTGCTGCGCTTGAAACAGGCCGCCAGCCCAAATACCAGTGCAGCGAATGCGATAATGCCAATTGCAGATCCAAATGACCACTCGCTGTAAAATTGTCCATTAAGAAATGCATTCATCATAGCTGCATGGATCGCGATGAGCGGCACATCCTTCTCAAGTGGTGTTGTGCCGAGATCCGCAATGCCAATGGATGCCTCGCCGATAAACACAAACGTGCCTTCAAAAAAATCTCGCAGGGCACCTTGCAGTGCTGGATCTTCCGTACGTTCGAGAAAAGTCTGCACCGTCATCTGATTAAAATCCTGCCCCCAAGCACCAACAAAAGGAATATAGGTCATGCCGCGGCCATTGATCGGGATGACTAAATCGTGTTCAAGATAGCTGCCTTCAAGCGCCGGGATGGTGAGTGTTTTGCCCCAAGCGATTTTTACACTATCAAAGGGAATTTCTACATAGTCGAGGAACATCGATAGGGTGAGAGTCGGCATGTAGAGCGAATCGACACGCACCAGCATGCCGACATGGCGATAAACACCATCTTCATCGCTTAAGGCGCTGATATGACCGGAGCCTTTTGCCACGAGAAAAAGGCTGTCGAGCTGCATAGAAGCGCGTCTGGTCTGCCAGGGTTCGCCATTGTTTTTTTCGACTACCTGTCCCAAAAATTCGCTGCGGAGGCGGTCGAAAGCGCCGCCCTGTTTCCAGATAAATGGCCTTGTTTGCTGCGAGATACTGAAGCCGACCGGTAAGTAAATCCGGCCGTTTTTGCGGATAGAATTGGCAAAACGTTTGTCCGCAATTCCTGGAGCCGGGCGAGCAAAAATCAGGTCATAGGCAACGGCTTCTGCTCCAAAGGTGGTCAGGGCATCGTTTACACGTGCCAGGCCGTGCCGGCTCAGGGTGTTTTGCTGAAAATAATGGTAGGTATCCTCATTGATGATGAGATAAACGATCTGCCGCGATTTCTTAACGCCATAACCTGTCGCCACAGCTTTTTTGTAGATGTGATCCAAAACCTGGTAGTCGAACTGGTTCCATACTGTTCCGGAAAGTTCCAGGTAGCCGATTGCGCCGAACGACAGGCTGAGCGTTAAGACTGCTATTGTTTTTTTTAGTTTTTTACTTTTTAACACGGAACTCGTAGCGCTTGATGACCATTGATTTTCCAGAATACATGATCATTTGCTCGATTATTGAGCTGGACTCATCACCAAGATTGCGGACATTGCCTGCGATGCCAAACGGCTTGTCAGTACTTTCGTTCAAGTCGATTTGGTATTGTTGCAGCAAAGCGAGTTCAGTTTCTTGCCAGGCAGCCAGGGATGGCGCGTTTTCAGAAAAAAGCGCTTCAATTTTTGGCTGCCGTTTTTTAGCGCAAATAATAGTAATTTGCTCAAATGAGCTATTACCATCGATTTCATAATACTCACTCTCTGAGGGCAGCACGACCAATTCGCTTGCAGCAGTAGCTGATGTATTCGTTTTTGCAAGCAGGCCGGTGGCATTTTGGTCAGTGTGCACCACATAAAGAAACATCTCTTCCTGTGGCTCGATATAGAGCCTTAATTTATCGCCTTTGGCAAGTTTGTCTTTTGAGCGCGCCGTGGTGACTTTTCCATTGGAAACCACCTGAATAGCGACTTTAGCGTGCACAAGCTGCTGCGGCACTGCTGGTGCGGCGAATGCCAGCAGCAAGAACGTGCTTCCAATCCCGAATAAGCGGGCCTTGGCTCTCTTTTTCATAAAACACTCCTTGTTTGTTCCGCCATCCTATAGCGAATTCGCGCAATCCTGCAATCCCGTTGAAAACGGAACCTTTTTTGCATGGAAACGCGCGCTGTGAAATTTGTCAGCTCTGATGATGAGTCAGAAACAGGCAAATTGTTTTTGAAAGCGCAGAGTGTACAGATTGCAAAAAGAGGGCCATGGTCGCGGCAACGTCATCAGAGTACCCGAACAAGCGTGCAAATGTGCCTGACACTTTTTGGGTAGGTGCTTTTACCTAAAGAAGTGCTGTGATGCGGAAAGATTTGTTTCACTCTCAAAAATGGAATGCACACGCAAAGAAGTCGGGCTCTTCGAACGCAAAAGAGACATTCAGTAACGAAAATGTGCCCTTGGTCTGATTTTTGAAATAATAAGGCTTTGATCGAGAAGTTTGATTACAAAAATGTAATGGAGTGTATCTGGAATGAACGGAATTTCGCGGCTGGCTCTCACTGTGGTTTTCTATTTTAGCACCATTTGTTATTCGCAGGCTCAGTCGCTCGGTGTAGAAAATGTTCGATTCTCGCAGGAAATCAATTCCAAAGTGACCGTTACCTATGATTTGCTTGGAAAACCTTCTGAGAAATATAGTGTGTCCTTGTCGGTTTTTATCCCACAATCCCGCAGGAAAATACCGCTGACTGGCAGTTCTGTGCGGGGCGCGATCGGTGGCTCAGTCAGCCCTGGCAAAAACCTGCAAATCGAATGGGATCTCAAAAACGATTTTCCAAATGGTCTTAAAGGCGATGGTTTCCGCTTCATTGTCGATGCCTATATCCAGCAAAAGCGTAGCAAATGGCCCTGGTTTATGGCCGGGCTTGCCGCAGTTGGCGGCACTGCGCTTCTTTTGTCCGGTTCCGGCTCTGGCGCTGCAGATCATTCCGATTTACCTGTACCGCCAAGCTTGCCAAATAATAATTGATGCCGATGTTCCTGAGGCTAGCTGATACTTTGAATAAAATGACACACGGTTTGCTGAAAATGAATTCACGTTGACAGGCACGTCGGCGCTGCTTTTTACATGATAACAAAGTTGTTGGCTGTTCGCACAGTCAGGAGAAAAGACTATACCGTGGGCGGGCGTCCAATCGCTCAGCCCAAAATGAAGGAGATTGTATGAGAACAGGGATGTTCGTTTCATTCTTGAATCTGGTTCTTTGCGGAACATTCTTGCTGCCCTTGACCGGGCAGGCTCAAAATGATGTGACGTTTCAAGTCAACATGAGCGTGAAAATGCTTGAAGGTGTTTTCGTCCCTGAAAATGGAGACCGTCTGGTTTTGCATGGCGATTATAATGGCTGGTCTGGCACAAATGACCAGCTTGAAGACAGCGAGGCTGACAGCATTTACAACATCACTGTCAATCTGGACGCTGTTGGCGACCAACAAATGGCATTTAAATATGCTATATTTCGTCAATCCGGCTTTCCCATTTATGAAAATTTCATCGCTAATCGCATTCTTACGATGAACGGTTCACCGCAAACGCGACCGGTGGTATTCTTTGACGATGATCAGGTTATCAGTTCACCTGCAGAAACGGGAAAAATTAAATTTTTTGTCGATATGCAGGTCATGCGTGAACTCGGTTTGTTTCAAGCGGATAGCGATATCCCACATGTGCTTGCACCTTTCAATGGCTGGGGCTATGTTGCCGATAATGCCGAGCTGCAACAAAATGCCTTCGATGCAGATCTTTTCGCAATAAACGCAACCGTGATGGCCTCACCTGATGCGCCTGTTTTGCATCGCTTTGCCATGGCAACACCCGGCGTGACTGGCCAGCCGCGCTATGAATTCCCTTTGACGACCGGAGGCATTCGGCGAGAAGTGGCATTTGCTGCAACTGCGAATCAAAATGCGCAAATTGTTTACTTCAATGATGTACCACCTCAGGGAATCGTACCAGCAAGCCAGACAGTGCAATGTACATTTCAGGTTGATATGCGCCCGGCAATGCTTGCGGGCGAACCAGCATTCCAACAAGGTCGTGACAAACTTTATGTTGTGCTGACGGATGCCTGGTGGGCGGGACTACAGGGCAGGGAAACCGGCGTACAAAACGACTGGCGCCTCGTCGATACCGAAGGTGATTCGATTTTTGAAGTGAATGCGACGGTTCGAGGCCCGAGTCCGTATGGCCTGATCTATCGCTATGGCTACGGGCCACGATCTGACTCATTGAAGATTATTGAAGGGGGAGATTTTGAAGTCCATCCGTCACGTGTGCGCTACATACAGCCAAAAAAAGCAAACGATTTTCCAGCGAGTTTTGTATTTCCACAGGATATCTGGCAGGATATGCCTGGACTGCCGGTAGAAGCGCCGCCTTTTAGTCCGTTACCGCCTGCCAATAAGCCACCATATGTCATCAATACGATACCATCCCAAACCATTCCGCTCAATAATTCTGCATTCAATATCGATCTGGTCGGCTCACTGAATGTTTTTCACGACCCGAATGGAGATGAGTTGACATTTTCGGCGGCCGTATATGACGAAGCGATTTTGCAAGCCAGCATCAATGGCAGCCTGCTTACGATACAGCCCTTGCAAATCGGTACAACGACTGTCCAAATAACGGCAGATGACAAAAAAGGCGGCACGGCTGAAACCAGTTTTAGTGTGTCGGTTGTTGAAGGCAACCAACCTCCTCGGGTGATCAATACCATTAACAGGCAGATTCTGACGGTTGGCGGTTCGAAATATTCACTGAATCTGGGTTTGGTTTTCGAAGATCCCAATAGCGATCCGATGACATATCGCGCAATTTCAAGTGCACCACATGTCGCAACTGCTGCGATTTTTGCAGGAGTGTTGCGCGTTACCCCGCTGCTGGTTGGCACGACAACCATCACCATCACTGCAGAAGATAACAGGGGGGGAGCAATAGGAACGTCCTTTTTGGTTGAAGTCGTTTCCGGAAACCAGGCGCCGCGGGTTGAAAATGAGATCAGTTCGCAGACGTTGACCGTTAGCGGTAGCCCCTATATTCGCGATTTAAACGCGTCACCGAGCGTTTTTTCTGATCCGAATGGCGATACCATGAATTATTCCACGACCTCAAGCAATAATTCGGTCGCTTCGGGGATGCTGAGCGGCAGCACGCTGATCGTCAGCGCATACTCAGTTGGTAGTGCGGACATCACCGTTTTTGCGAACGATGGCAATGGCGGCAGCGTCTCGACGCAATTTGATGTTGTTACAGTCTCCAACAATAGCAACCATGAACCGCAAATTGCCAATGCGATCGATAGCCAAATCCTGATCGAAGGTGGGGCGCCCTTCTCACGAAATTTGGATCAGCCGCCGACCGTTTTTCGCGATCAGGACAGCGATCCGATGTTTTATACCGCAATCTCTACAAATTCGGAAGTGGCAGATGTAACGATTTTTGGCAGCCTGCTTAGTGTTGCGCCAACCAAGCAGGGCATCGCCCGTATTGAAGTGACGGCGACCGACGGATTTGGTGGCTCGCAAACCATGAAGTTCGATGTGCGGGTGACGGTCAACCAGCCACCAGCGATCCAGCATGTGCCGACGTCAAGTCAAAGCGCCGGACAACCCATTGTGGTGGACGCGTCGATCAGCGATGATACTGGCGTGACCAGCGCGATTATTCACTACCGCCGGGGTGGTGATAGCAATTTTAGCCCGGTGGCAATGACGAACATCGGCGGAAGCTGGCAGGGAACGATCCCCGGCGGCGACGTCACCTCGCGTGGTATCGAGTATGTACTGGAAGCCTTTGACCAACTGCAGGCTTCGTCGGTTTCGGCACTGTCAGCCGTGCCCGTCGCTCTGACTGGCGAGGGCGAGCATCAGGGCAGCACGCAATATACCGGCAAAAATCAGAATGCCTACCGGCTTTTTTCGATTCCATTTCAACTGTACAACGCAGATCCTGCAGACGTGCTGGTTGACGATCTCGGAACGTATGATATCCAGAATTGGCGTTTTTTTGAACTGACCGAAGAGCAAAGCTATGCTGAATTTAGTGAAGCAGGTCAATTTGTTCCGGGCAAGGCTTTTTGGCTGATAGTGAACGAACCTGGCAAGCTTATCGATTCAGGAGCCGGACTGAGCAATCGCACAGATCGCAGATTTGCGATCCCGCTCTATCCGCAGTGGAATTTTATTGCCAATCCTTTCAATTTTATCATACCGGTTACAAAATTGCAATTGGCCAGCCGTGGCGAGTCACCGGAGATACTGGAATTCAATGGCTCGTGGAGTGACGCTGGTTCTGTATCGGAAATCAAGCCGTTTGCAGGTTATGCGTTGTTCAGCAATACAACACAAGTGGATACATTGTATGTCGACCCGCAAATGCCGGTTTCGACTGGAAAAACGACGGCACTGTCCTGGGAAGCTCAGTTGGACTGGTCCGTTCGAATCATTGCCAATGGCGAAACAGCAGTGGATCGCGATAATGTGCTCGGAACGTCCGTTGCGGCGTTGAATGGCTATGATTGGCTTGACAAGCCTGAGCCGCCTTTGATCGGCAATTTTGTGCGGGTGCAATTTAACCGGCCTGATTGGCAGGCATTGACCACAGCATTTTCGACGGATATTCGTGGCCAGATCAAGAATGGCGCTGTGTGGGAATTCCAGGTGAGCTGTGCGAAACGGCAAATCGTCAACCTGAAGTTTGTCGGGCTTGCAACCTTGCCATCGACATACGAAGCCTACCTTATCGATGAAAATGCAAGTGTGGCAAAGAAATTGCAAGAGAATGAAACCTATTCATTGGTGGCACCTGCAGGTCAGCGTGCAAAAACGCTGAAGATAGCTGTTGGCAAATCCGCCTATTTGAGCGGTTTGTCGGAGATCGCTGCGATGCTGCCTGCAAATTTTGAGCTGGCGCAGAATTATCCGAATCCATTTAATCCAGTCACCACAATTCGTTTCGGCTTGCCGAGAGAAGCTGAAGTTTCGCTTGAGATTTACAGTGTAATGGGCGAGCGCGTGGCTGAGTTGTTGAACGCCAAAAAGCTGACTGCCGGCTATCACACCGCCGTTTGGAATGGCAAATCCAGCGATGGAATACCTGCATCCAGCGGTGTTTATTTCTATCGCTTGAAGGCTGATGCAGCTGAATTTGTGAAGAAAATGACTTTGGTTAAATAAACGGATAGCAATGCAAGAGTTGAAGTGGTGATGTAAAAATTACTGCTTCGGCGCCGCAAAACTCTTTGGAGCAGAGGTTCAATGAAAAAAGTAGGTTTTTTTCTCGCAATCACATTTTTTATCGCACACCCAGCAAACGCACAGCATGCACGTGCCTATAGTGAGCCGGGCATTCTCGGGCTGCGCTTTCATGGTCCGGACAAGCAAGCACCCAGCATTGTCATTACCAAGCCTGCGGCAGAAACAACCCGTAGCAAAAATGGCACGCGTGGTTTAAGCATAGTGCCGGAAGCAACTGGTGAGATTGCCTTGCTTGGTTATATCGAAGATGACCGCCATATCGCCAGCCTGGCTATCAATGGCCATGATATTCAGTTGTGGGGAAATGCGGCTACGAAGAAGAAGTTCGGCTTAAAACTTAAGGCGCCGGCACCCGGCAAAGTCATTCGCCTGGCATTTGTTGCGACTGACAAGGCCGGCAACACGACTGAAGATGCTTTTGATGTCACCTCAGCCGGCTTTGAAGCCATTGCCGATACCCGGTCTGGTCGCCCGGCAACGCTTGCTGCTTCATCGCCTACCAAAGCCAATTATTGGGCGCTGGTCGTTGCTGTTGGGGAATATAACCATCCAAGCGTAACAGATCTTGATTATCCTGCCAATGATGCAAAGGATGTCGCATTGACGTTGTACCAAAATTATACCTTCGAAAAAGACCGCATTTTGATTCTGAACGATCCGACGCGGGCTGAGCTGATTGGCGCATTGGCAGATTTTGCACCTTCAGGAAAGCGGCCACTCACGCCGAACGACAATTTGCTGGTTTTTTACGCTGGCCATGGCCATTTTGATGAAAACTACAGCGAAGGCTATTGGTTGCCATCCGATGCAGAAAAAGACAATCGCGCCAATTGGGTTTCGAATAGCGATGTGCAGCGGGCTTTTCGAGGTATTCAGGCTCAGCACATTTTGCTGCTTTCTGATGCGTGCTTTTCCGGTAGTATGTTTGCAACCCGCAGTCCGTTCACCATTGCCATCGAAGAAGCGTATAAAGAACGCAGTCGCAAAGCGATCACCGCCGGCAATTTGACGCAGGTACCGGATCGCTCCATCTTTAAAGAATACCTGGTGAAGCGGTTGCAGGAAAACACCAACACGTTCCTGGATGCCGGTACGCTGTACAGCAATCTAAAAGCGCCGGTAACCAATAATAGCCCAACTCGACAGCGTCCGCTTTATGGTGTCATTCAGCAAACAGGGGATGAAGGGGGCGAGTTTATTTTTGTGCGCCGCGAGTAATACGCGATTTCTTCTCCCTCCCACAGCTCCAAAAGAGCAAAAGCGATCATATCTTCGAGATGTGATCGCTTTTTTTATTGCAATAAATAAGGAAAACGCAGACATTGCAATAATTTTGCATGACTGTCTCAATGGAGCAAGTTTTGAGTTCATTTAATTTACCGGCAATGGCAACTCGGATTGTTTTGCTGTGGGCCATACTTGGTGGCTTCAGCTCGACTCAAGCCATTGCCCACGAAAGCAACACGGGCTATATTCTGATTGGTCTGCGTGCTGATTCGCTTTACCTGACCTATAAATTCGATATCACAGATCTTGAGCGGGTCTTTTCGCTTGATCAAAATGATGATCAGGTGATCGACCGCGATGAATTATTGACGCGCGTTCCCGAAATTTATCATTTTATTGAAACCAACAGCACAATTCGATTGAGCTATCTGCGCACATCCCTCGCCCGGCTGGATGCCAGCTTTGAGGAAGACCGGGCTGGCAATCTTTTCATTAATTTTCATTTTGCTAAAAGCGGCATGGCAGACTTATCCGCTTTGAATGTAGAGATTAATTTTTTCGAAGCGTTTGGCTCGGATTACAAAGTGCTTGGCCGTATCAACCGCCATGGCGAGCTGGAACAAATGATTTTTACCAATGCCACACCGCTGTTCAAACAGGAATTTTCCAGTCAGCATAGAGACTTGCTCCGGCAGTTCGCAGCCTTTGTGTTTTTAGGAATCGAGCACATTTTTATCGGTGCCGATCACATAATGTTTCTGTTCGGTTTGCTGGTGATCGGCGGCCGTTTCATGACGCTGGTGAAAATTGTCACCTCGTTCACCATCTCGCACAGCATAACCCTGGTGTTGGCAGCGCTGCAACTGATCGTGATCCCAGGTTGGTTTGTAGAGTCGGCGATTGCACTCAGCATTGTGTACATTGCCTGTGAGAATTTTTTTGTCCAAAAATCAGACCGCCGGTGGTTGGTGACTGGATTTTTCGGATTGGTCCATGGCTTCGGATTTGCCAATGTGCTTGGCGACTTGGGTTTGCCTACGAAGGGCCTGCTACCATCGCTATTAGCCTTCAATGTCGGTGTCGAAATCGGCCAAATCGTTATCGTGACCATCATGCTACCTGTGATTTGGGCGTTGCTGCATACGCGCTTCGAAAAACAAGTGGTTTGGATCGGCTCGGCGGTTATTCTGGTGTTTGGTGCGACCTGGTTTCTCAACCGCGCCTTCGACCTGCCGGTCGCGCTTATTTAAATGCAGTATTTTGATTGACACAGCTTTGCAAAGTTTGTCAAAGGGGGATTGAAACTCATGCGAATTCGTGTCCGTTCGTGGTCTATGGCCCGGAGCTCAGCCAGTTGTGCATCAGGGCAATGCCAAATTCAATTTGTTTTCCTGCCAAAAACCGTTTGCGAATCAGCCTGAATTTTGTTAAAGTACTTTCACATTTGTGGTGGTCTTTCGTGTGTTTGAACTCGATTGGATTGAGATTTCATTCTTGTGCCGGGCGACTTTGAGCACGAACAGATCTGGATGGTGCACAATTGAGCAGGAGGGACCCTGTGACCGACGCGGTGTTTTTGGAAAAGCTGGAAAATATAAAATGCTTTGCTCTCGATTTGGACGGCACGCTTTATCTCGGTAACACGCTTTTCCCATACAGCAAATTTTTTCTCGAAAAGGTTCGTGAATCTCAGCGCGACTTTCTTTTTTTGCCCAACAATTCATTGCTAAGTCCTTTGGACTACCTGCAAAGATTGCAAAAATTGGGCATCGCTGTTGAAGAAGAACAGATTTACACCTCCGCAGATTCGACCCTGGAATACCTGCTCAATTTTGGGCCGGGACACCGGTTGTGCATTATGGGCAGTGACTCGCTGATCCGTTTTTTTGAAGCGAGTGGATTTGTGAATGAACCGGATGAACCGGATGCGCTGGTATTGGGCACCGATTACGATTTTGACTACAGCCGTTTGCAACACGCCACGCAGCTTTTGAAGCAGGGCGTGCCTTTTTATGCCACCCACATCGATCCGACTATTCCGGTTGAGCATGGCCGGTGTCTGCCGGACTGTGGCGCTATTGCCGCAGCTTTAACTGCTGCAACAGGGGTAAGTCCAACAGTACTTGGCAAACCGTCTCTGCACATGCTCGAAGGGCTGCTGCGTCGCACAGGTTTGGGACGTTCCGAGTTTGCGATCATTGGGGATCGTCTCGACTCAGATGTGCTGATGGGCAAAGAGCATGGTGTGCTCTCGATTTTGGTGCTGGCCGGAGAAACCAGCAAACAAATGTTGCGCGATTCCACAATTAAACCGGATTTTGTTGTACAATCGCTGCTCAGCCTGGTGCGCTATCTGGATCGCAAGCAGCTGCAAGTTGTCTGATTCACTCCAAAATACACTGTGATGATTCTTCCCCGATTTCGCCAATCCTCCATTTATAATCTGTTCATGCATTTTGCCAGATTGGGCCTTTATATGCTTTTTACGCTGTTTGTACAAACTGACCTGGCAGCGCAATCGCGAACACGTGGCCCACTCTCAACGCGTAAACATTTCCCCACCGATCTGCTTTACTTGAGCCCAGCCTTGGAGAATGCCAAAATCAACAAGGACCGAAAAGTGCACTGGCAAATCAATTATGCGCAGGCCAATTCGTTTGTCAAATCCGGCTCGGTCCTCGATATATTGCCGGAAACGGGGAACAGGCTGCTTTTTGATCGGCATTTGGCCAACCAACTGATGCAACGATTTGCCAACGCTGACGCTTATTTTTTTGATCTCGAAGTCAAGCGTATCAGCGTACGCAGTGAAATGCGACTTTCGCCAAAATTCAATCTGGCGGTTGAGCTGCCATTTATGCATTTGGGTGGCGGCTTTATGGATGGCGTAATCGAAGATTTTCATGCGGCTTTTGGTATCCCGGATGATGAGCGCCCGGATTTTCAAAAAAATGCGGCACAGGCATTCCTTTTTATCGGTGGCAATTTTTTTCATAAAAATGCTGCTGACCTGGCCGGTTTCGGGCCTGGCGATGTGAGCATGCATGCGAAATATCTGCTTCGAGATGAAACACGGCGCGGCCCGGCCATCGCTGCGCGTGTTGCGGTGGAACTGCCGACCGGCAGCGGTTCCAAATTGCATGGCAATGGCAAGATCGACTGGGGTGTGGGCTTGCTGGCTTCAAAACAGATCGCAAGAAATGCCCTTTATCTCTCTTGCGACGTGTTGTTTCCGGGCGCGTGGCGCGAACTGTCTAATTTCGATTCGAACAGCTTTTTTGTGTTGCAGTTAGCTTATGAGCGTCTTTTAGGAAATCATGTTTCGCTGCTGCTGCAGGCAAACTCCAATAGCAATCCGTTTTTCGGCAGGACAGATTCCGGGCTGAGCGCCATGTCACATGAGCTCACTTTGGGGGCGAAATTCGATCTATCCAGGCAGGCAACCTTATCGCTTGCATTGAGCGAAAATTACGCCTATTTTCGCAACTCGCCAGATTTGGGTTTTCAAATTGGATTAGAATTGAGGTGATATGAGAGTGCTACGAATGGCTGTCAACTTGTTGCTTTTTGCAAGTGCGGTCTCCTTCGCGCAGAGCAATTCGACCGGTTCAGCCACCAAAAAGTTGATCATTTTGCACACCAATGACCTGCAATCAAAACTGCTGGGCTCAGGCCCCAATGCCGAATATAGCCCTGAAACCACAGGTGATGATCCGATAGTCGGGGGATTTGCACGCCTGGCAACGGTGATAAAGAATTTGAAGCAACAAGCCCCAGATCAAACATTGGTGTTGGATGGCGGTGATATGCTGATGGGTTCGCTTTTTCATACCATTGCCCGTGAAGAGGGAGGCGAATTCCAACTGATGGGCGCAATCGGCTACGATGCAGCCACACTTGGCAATCATGAATTCGACTTTCGTCCGAGCGGGCTGGCGCGCATGCTCGATGCGGTTCGCCGAAAGGGTGGAGCGATCCCCCAGCTTCTGCTCGCCAACGCGGAGTTCAGTCAGGTCAGCCCGCAGGATGATACCCTGCAACGCCAATTCGATCAAGGTTTTGTGCGTCCATATTACATTTTTTCACGCAGCGGCATGCGTATTGGCATTTTCGGATTGATGGGCAAGGACGCTGCAGAGGTGGCTCCTTTTGCACGGCCGGTAACTTTTTCTGACCCGATCGAAACAGCTCGAGCCTTGGCAAAAATGCTAAAGGAGCGTGAACAAGTCGATCTTGTGATCGCCCTTTCTCACAGTGGCGTGCGCCAGGATAAAGCTGGTGAGTGGTACGGAGAAGACATCGATTTGGCGCGCAAGGTTAAAGATGTTGACGTGGTGATCAGTGGGCATTCGCACGTGCTGACACCGCAGCCGATTATGGTTAACGGCACACCTGTTGTGCAAGCTGGCGAGCACGGCCAACATATCGGCAAGCTTGAGTTGACCGTGGGCGATAGTGGACTTCGTGTGTTGTCATATGAAGTTATCGATATCGATGATTCGATTCCCGGGGATGCTGTCGTGCAAAAGGAAATTGCGCGATTGGAAGGGGTGGTGAGCCGGAAAGTGTTGAAACCGTTTGGCTACACATTTGACCAGCCCATTGCTGAGACCAAATTTGATCTGATTCTAAAACAGCAGGAATCAGGGATCGGCAATTTAGTCACCGATGCGATTCGCTGGGGTATCGACCGAGTGGACAGTTCGGGCGCAAAACTCGACGTAGCGGTCGAAGCGAACGGGCAAATTCGTGATGATTTTTTCAAGGGAACGGATGGTGTACAGTGGGTCTCCGATGCATTCCGCACGGTCGGATTGGGAATAGGCATCATCGATGATGTGCCGGGCTTCCCGCTTGTAAAAATGTATGTAACGGCGAGCGAAATTAAAAAAGCGCTGGAGGTGTTGGCTTCGGTGCATCCGATGAAAGGCCCGTCCTATTTCATGCAGGTCTCTGGCCTGCGTTTTCGCTACAATCCGAACCGAGTGATATTCGATCGTGTTTTTAAGATCGAAATGGAAGATAGCGCTGGGAACTACCGGCCACTCGATTTTTCCAGTAGCAATGAAAAACTGTATTCCGTCGGCTTCAATTATTATATCGCCTCTTTTATCAAGGTCATCGGCGGTTTTACCTATGGCATCTTGGATATCGTTCCTAAAAATGCGCAAGGCCAACCGTTGAACAACATGCGTGACGCCATCGTCGACGCAGATCCTGTCAAGCCGGGTGTGCAGGAATTGAAAGAATGGGTTGTGCTGCTCGACTATTTGAAGCAACTTGAGGATACTGATGGCAATGGCATTGCGGACATTCCGGAAAAATATCGACAACCACAGGAGCGGATTGTGCGGATTGCGAGTTGGAACCCGATATTGCTGCTGAAAAGCGGCAATTATCTGACCTGGACAACGGTTGCCCTCATTTTAACACTTATTCTGTTATTGGTCGTCTTGCCTGTATTTCGTCTGCGCAAAAGGCTCATGCGCAATAAAATTCCATTCTAATGCTCAGCCTCGGTTTGCCAAACGCGGCCCTCATGATTGATGTGCCAAAAGTGCTTGCCGTCTTTGTGAGCCAGGCGTGCTTCGAATTGTCCCCAACTGACATCAATTTCAGGTGGCCACCGATATTCCGAGAGCTGTTGGTCGTCCAGCTTCAAGTCAAGGATGTCGTCTGTAAACAGCCCATGCGATGCATGCCAGTTTTGCTGAGCGTAGTACAGCAATCGCAAACTCCACTTGGCGCGCTCAACGCCTTTGTGCTCAAATTGATCCATACCGTCACCAGCATTTTGATCAGAAAATTGCACATATCCCCACATTTCAGGATAGTGCATGTTAACCAGTCCCTGTGGTGACCACACCCAGTTGTCTTCCGCCAGTGGTTTGCCGGTTTGGGCATTTTTCACTTTCTCGTACTTGCCATCGATCACTTCTGTTTGCCATTCCACGCGCGAAAAGTTCACCCGCCATTGCGAATTGGATTGCGGTGGCGCGCCATTCGGAGCACATTCTTTTAAAATTTCCCAAGGGATTGCGATTTCAATACGCCAGCCACGATCCCGGTCGCCAGGTTGGTTTATCGTTCCATCGATGGTTGTGGCGGTTTTCAAACCCTGAATGTCCCAGGCATGCAAAGCCGGCCCGCCATCGCGGTAGGGCTTTACGATGAACAAATCCCATTCTGTGCTGAATGCATTCACTTCCAGCTCATAGTATTGATGTGTATCCCCATCAGGGTCGATGAATACCTCGAAATCGTTGTCGTAGAAGATGATGGAATCCCGTTTTTTGAGGGTAGCCCAAACATCCGGCTCTTCCATTTCACCGGCAATATAGAAATAGTGATCGTCCCACAACATTTTCGCGCGTGTATGGAAACGCGGCTTCGGCTTGGCATTGCCCTCAATATCGATAAACTCATCTGTCCATTGCACGTTTTGCCAGGCGGTTTCGTCGAGTTTGCCATCGATGGCGAGTGGCTCGGGAGATCGATAGCAGACATAATTCTTTGGTGCAAATTTAATGGCGGGTATTGGCAAAGCCGACGCGCCTTGCTGCGCCAAGGTCGTGCTTGATATAACCGGCACGACGAGCAATATGAGAAAGAGATAGGTTGTTTTGTTCATGCCTGCTCCTGCAGATAAAAGTTTGGGACGAGATTTTTTGAAGGAAAGTGTAAAAAAACGAAGCAAGCATTGAAAGTGAATTTGAACTAGTTACTGCAAATGGGCACTGAAGAAATTCAAAAAAAAGCTAACACAGCTCGGGCACCGCATTAGCTTTTTATGTGCATCCACAAGAAAAATGTGTAAAATTTTATGCTTTTTGTTCTATTTCGCAGATGCTGATGATCACTTTGTCGCTGCCAAAGAGTACAGCATATATGCGGTCAATTTTGAGCTGATAACGCTTGTTTTTGTATTCAAATTCTGCAGTAGCGCCGGTTTTTTCTACCTGAAGGTGCAATACGGTCTCCGGAGATTTGCGTTCCATCTGCGTTTGCAGTGCATCATAACTCAGCTCGCCAGATTTGGGCCATTCCACTTCATCACCGATGACAATATAAACATCGAACGGACGGCGGTAGTGAATTTGGTCAATCGAGATGAATACGCGCCCTTCAAAATGTGAATGTTTGAGTCGGCGGGTGCTGTTTTCTGCTAAACCAAAGCGCTCGACGAGCTGACAGTTGTTGTTGACATTTGGCGCTGGTTTTTGAGCAAAATCACTCGCTGTTGGCAAAATGCCCGCAAATTGCAACTCTGCATTAGCCGCCTGCTCGCCTGGCAGCTCGCCTGATGTTTGTTCCTGGTCGATGACCTGCTCTGGCGTTTCCGGTGTGAAAATACTCGGCGAAAAGACAGTGAAAAACTCGATGTAGAGCGATACCAGTGTGGGCAAAAACAGCACGAAGCCAAAGATGCCAAGCAGGGTACGCTGCCGTGTGGTTTTGAGACGGATATTGCGGGGGATAAATTGGCCGACAATCGATACGGTGATCAAATAAACGCCGATCAATCCCAGAAACATGGCGGGTCCCAGTGTTTCCAGAATAGCGGTGAGAACTTCCATTGTTATTTCTCCTGAATCCTTCAGTCTGAAACTTCCTGTTGTTTACAATCTATTAGACGCACTGACACGGCAATTTTCTCCATTTATTTTTTGCGTGACGGAAAATTTACATTTTGCAGAGCGGGATGATGTGATGAATCGGGACGAAAGGTGTGCTGGGGAAAAAGTGATAGTGGCAAGTCTCATACAAAAAAAGGCAGGCGTTTTTTGCACAACCTGCCCTTCTTTAACACTTTAGAAAGCTGCGAGCGCAACGCTGATTGCACGCATCATTTCAGCAGAACCATCTGGCGCCTTTGTGCAAAGGTACCGGCATGCAATTCGTAGAAATAGATGCCACTGCTCACCCGTAAGCCAGATTCATTTGTTGCGTCCCAAACAATTGTATGTTGCGCAGCTGCCTGCTCGCCATTGACCAGGGTTTTGACCAGCCGTCCGCGAAGGTCATAAATATTGAGAGTGACATTCGATGCTTCCGCGAGTTTGTAGCTGATCGTGGTCGACGGATTGAATGGATTCGGATAGTTTTGCTCCAAGCCGAATTCCTCGGGCACCGAGCTTGCCAGGCCAAAAGCTCCGCCGCCGCTGTTGTAATAGTAGCCATCGATGTCAAAGCCGTAGTCATTAATGCGGACATCGGCAACAAGCTCAACCGTGATCGTCTCGCCGACGACTGCGGCAGAGACAAAATCGCCAAGACTGCCGCTATATGATGCGACAGTTGCGCCATTGCCATCTTTGATCGAAACAAAGTCCCAGCCCTGCTCGGTTGCAAAATTGGTGAAGCTAACTTTCATACCGGTCGCGCCGGGATGGGTAATCGTATGCGTATAGGTTTTTCTCTGTTTGTAGGGATGCGGTGTCGAGTAGCTGTGTGACACAAAGGTACCCGTCCAATCTGGCGGAGGCGGCCCGGAGCCGGCAACACCTACTGCGTCCCATGCATCGTTTACTGTTTGCACTTCTGATGAATTTGCGCCATAGATGTCCTCTGCCGCAGCAACTGTTGCTGTACGTGCACCATCGAAATCGGTGGAGGCAGTCATATAATTCGCCAATGCAGCGTACCAAATAGCACCAGTTTTCGTGCGGCCAATGCCAGTCACGGAATCGCCATATTTCCCACTGCCGCCTTGTGACATCAAATAGGCAGCAAAGTTTGGAATGCCGCTATTGGTGTGCACGCCACCATTGTCGCCGCTGGTGTTGTAATAATCGTCCATGTGGTTGGGTTGACCCGCTGAACCCGGATTGGACATCGAGCGCAGATATCCGGGGCTAGCAAGCCAGCTGTCTTCACCGATTGTGAAATCATCGGTATCGATCAACATGGCAAAAATATCCGAAACCGATTCGTTCAAGGCACCTGATTGGTTTTGATAAATCAGATCGGCGGTGTATTGGGTCACGCCGTGGGTCAATTCGTGCGCAACAACATCGAGATCGACCAGCGCTGTGGCAGTCGAGCCATCGCCGTCGCCATACAGCATTTGCGCGCCATTCCAGTAGGCATTGACCAGATTTCTTTTATAGTGCACGGAAGAGTTGATCCGCAAGCCATTGCCATCCACACTGTTTCTGCCATGATTGCTTTGGTAATAATCATAGGTTACCGCAGCACCCCAGTGCGCATCGACACCAGCTGAGGCAGGATCATTTGCCGTGCCATCACCCCAGACATTGTCCGAATCGGTAAACATGGAGCCAGGCAATTGCCGGTCGCCTCTGCCATTGTTATCATATGTCCACAGATTGCGTGGATTGTCTTTCATCTCAAAGTTTGCGCCTTGAGAATTGGTATTGATCGAAACCGAACCTCTGTAGAGGCTGTTGCCGGTGCCGACCGCATCGCTGGTTTTGATGTCGTTATATTTGTTCAGAATTTCGCCGGTTTTGGCATCCACAAAGTAGATCCAGTTCGCAGTGATCGGTTCTTCGGTGGCGATCATCGTTTTGTAAGCGACACGATATGCTTTTTCGTGCTGTACAATGGTCAGTTCAGCTTCTGGTCGCCAACTCATGCCTTCAGGAAGCGCTTTTTCATAGTCTGTTTCCCAGCGATAAACCGCGTCACCGATATTTGATTTTGCTGTTTCGATTGCAGTTCCCGGTGCAAGACGCGCAGTTACATCGGCAATTTCAAGCTGTGGCATGAATTCACCATTGACGGCATAGATTTCATTGTTTTTGTTGATATGTACAATCATTTCGCTGCCAAACACAGGAATTCCTTGAACCATTTGGCGCATTTTTACATGCGTCATGCCGAGATTATCAACATGAATGTTCTTAAGCGACAATTCTTCGCTTGCTTTGGAGATTTTAAAGAGCTCTTTATATTCTTCAAAAAATTCGATTGCTGAGGTTTCAGGCGATTGTGGCGATTGGGTTTTAACACGGAAGGTGGCGAAACGTGGAATATTGGTTTTGGAGCTGAACACCAGTTGCAACGGCGTTTTGGATGCTTGCTGCAATTTAGCAGCAGATGCTTTTTGTGTCACTCCCTGCGGGTAGCCCGCTAAAACTGACGACGACGCAAACACGAAAACTAACAGGATCAAGAGCATGGATTTTTTCATTCTGACTCCCTGAAATAGTGTGTTCCAATGACGAGATGACTTCCCCCATGAGCATAATATCCCCGCAGAGTTGATGCACCACCTCCATTCTGTTCTGTATTATAAATTTAGTTGATTAAAATGATGCCGAAAAATAATCAAAGCTGTTACTTTTGCAAGAACTTTATTTCCAAAAATAAAATTTTTACTAAAATTTAGCAAAAAATATAAAGTATCCGGCAAGGTGACTTTATTTGCAAAAAATCATCTGACTGCTAAATGACGACGATTGAGGAAAATTTTCCCGTGGAATGGTGGATCATAACCTGGGTAGGATAGGAGTCTATAAGGAATGACGAAAGCGCAGGCTGGTTGTTCATCGAAGCCATGTTCAGCGTCACTCGCAGCCTGCACAACCTGGGGAAAGGATTCGAAAAGCGATTTAGGCTCGCAAAATCAGCACGATGCCAATCACAATCAAAATGACTGGCAGAAATGCAGCAAGAATGGCGAGTGGCGCGAGCAATATCCCCAAGAGCCCGGCAAAGATACCGAACGGAATAAGCAGCAGGACTCCAAAAACAGCTGCAAGCAAAAAGGCTAAGATCTTAAATGGAAGGGCAATGGCAAAAATGGCTACTTCGAAAAAGAAGGCAAAAACTTTCAAAAACAGCAGGGTAAGGGCAGCGATAAAAAGAATGGCGAACAGTTCCACAGCGAAACCTCCTCAAGATTGACATTTCAACTGAATTACGCCAGCATGATTTGAAAGTTTCAGTCAGCATAGCGCGAAATCTACCTCCTAAAGCCAAATTCTTGTCATCAGGTCGTCGTACCACCACAACTGCTGCCAGCTCCTGCTGTACATCCAAAGCAATGTGCGCCGAATTTGATCCTGCGATTGCTGAGCTTACTAAAATTGAAATTGAATACCGTTTTCGCGTCCGGCGCCTCGATCTGCAGGTCCATCATTTGATTGAAATCGCAATCATAAATTTTGCCGTCATATCCCACGCTGATGAGTGAACGGCACATGATGCCCTCTGCAGCACAAGGATTGAATGCGCCGATCAGTTTTTCCATATAATCGTCGTAGGTACCGATGCGTTTGAGCTGACTTTTGAAACGGTGAATCGGCATGTTCGTCATGGTAAATAAGTTGTTGAAAACAATGCCGAACTTCTCCAAGAGCTCCTTTTTAAAGTCGCGCTCAAGGCTTTCCTGTGAAGCAGGCAAAAATGCGCCGGCCGGATTGTACACGAGATTGAGCAGCAAACCGCTTTCGGCTTTGCCATAGCCTTGCTCGTTAAGCAATTGCAGGCTTTCGATGCTTTTTGCAAAAACGCCGCGCCCTCTTTGCTTGTCGGTAAAATATTCCTGATAGTAGGGCAGCGAGGAAATGACTTCTACACGGTTTTCTTTAAAAAATTCCGGCAGGTAGACTTTGCTTTCGCCTGTCACCGGGTGGCCATCCAACGTGACGGTCAGATTGTGGCGCACCATGACATGTTTTCCCAGCTTTTTGGCTTCGGTAACAAAATAGTCAAAATGAGGATTGAGTTCGGGAGCCCCACCGGTAAGGTCGATATTTCGAATTGCATTGTGTTGCGCTAAAATCAACAAGCATTGCTCAACCGTTTCCAGCGACATCTGCTCTGTGCGTTTTGGCGAGGCATCGACATGGCAGTGCAGGCAGGCCTGGTTGCACATTTTTGTGATATTGACTTGCAGCGTATCGATGGTCAGTGGCGATAAATCAAGATTAGCTTGCTCCGCTTTTGCTTCGAAATTGTCAAACTCATCAACATCTTCAATTTCTGCGAAGCTGTCAGCCTGCAAAGTCGTCATAAAATACTCCGTTTGGTGTTCAGAAAAAAATATTAAGCGCCGTGACGGTCGAGCACATTATTCATTTGCACCCCATGCACCAGCGTGATGCCTGCTTCCATGGCAGCAGCCACGTGCACGGCTTCGGTCATCTGGTCGGGATTGGCGCCGGTTTCGAGACATTGGGTCGTATATGCATCGATGCAATAGGGGCAATTTTTGGAATGCGCGACTGCCAATGCGATCAGCGCCTTTTCTCGTTTGGTCAACGCGCCATCTTCGCCGGTGACTTTATTGTAGTATTCAAAAAACTTGTCCATCAACTCCTTTCTGAATCTTCCCACCTCTGCAAATTTTTTGAGATCATTCGACTCGTAGTAGTTCATCCTGTGGCTCCTAATGCTTGTTTTTATTCTGTTTCAAAATAGGCAAAAATCCAGCAGCCTGTTGATACTTTGAACAATAGTATAAACATCAAACACGGATTTGGCAATAAGCATTCCTTTATTCTGCCGATTTTTTCATTTCATTCTTAAACAGTTGTATTTTGCCTGCGAACTTTTATCTTGCGTCAAATAAAAGTGGGGTGAATTGAGTCGGTTATCGGCGATATTTTTTAAGGTTAACAGAAATGAAAAGCAAGAAAGTCGTTTTAGCGTATTCCGGCGGATTGGATACATCAATCATTATTCCCTGGCTCAAGGAAAATTATGGCTGTGAAGTCATTGCAATGGCTGCGAATCTCGGCCAGGGCGAGGAGCTGGTCGGGCTTGAAGAGAAAGCGCTCAGAACCGGCGCCAGCGCTTGTTTTGTGGAAGATTTGCGACAGGAATTTGTCGAAGAATTTCTTTTTCCGATGCTGAAATCCGGGGCCGTTTATGAAGGCAAATATCTGCTCGGCACATCGATCGCGCGACCGCTGATCGCACAGCGCCAGGTTGAGATCGCCGAGCGCGAAGGAGCCGATGCGGTGGCGCACGGTTGCACCGGTAAAGGCAACGATCAGGTGCGCTTTGAGCTGACATACAAAGCACTCAATCCGAAGCTGACTGTCATCGCACCATGGCGGGAGTGGTCGATCCGTTCACGCGAAGATGCGATCAACTATGCGGAAAGTCGCAATATACCGATTACCGCCAAGCGTGATAAGCCCTATAGCCATGACGATAACCTGTGGCATCGGTCATCTGAAGGCGGTGTGCTAGAAAATCCGTGGAACGAGGCGCCGGAAGAAATTTATAAATTGACTGTTTCGCCAGAGCAGGCGCCGGATAAACCAACCGAAGTAACAATCGATTTTGAAAAGGGCGAACCGGTAGCGCTCAACGGCCAGGCCATGTCGGGCATTGATTTGGTGACGACCCTCAACAAGCTGGGTGGCGAGAATGCAGTCGGCAGGATCGATTTGGTCGAAAACAGGCTGGTGGGAATCAAATCGCGTGGCGTATATGAAACGCCGGGCGGTACCATTTTGTATGCAGCCCACCGCGAGCTTGAAAGCCTCGTGTTGACCGGCGGTCTGCTGCGCTTCAAAGATACCATCGCGCCAAAGTATGCCGAGCTGATCTACAACGGCGCCTGGTTTACCCCGCTGCGCGAAAGTCTCGATGCGTTCATTGAGCATACGCAGGAGAAAGTGACCGGCTCGGTGCGCCTGAAGCTCTATAAGGGCAATTGCATGGTGCTGGGACGCAAGTCGCCGTACTCACTGTACCGTGAAGATTATGCGACATTTGGCGAAGATGATGTCTACAATCAGAAAGATGCTGAGGGCTTCATTAATCTCTACGGCCTGCCGGTGAAAGTGAAGGCCATGATCGAGATCGACGGCACCGGCAAAAGTTCATATAGTCGGCCCGATTACAGCAAATTCAAACGTGATTAGTGAAAAACTGAGCATTTGTACAGGACGCAAATCCAATGGCAAATACAACTAAGAAGTCCACCAAAGTCTGGAGCGGCCGCTTCGAAAGTGGGCCGAGCGAATTGATGGAAGCCTTTTCGCGTTCCATTGATGTCGACAGGCACATGTGGCAGCAGGACATTTTGGTCAACAAAGCCTGGGCTGAAGCATTGTGCGAAATCGGCATCTTCACCGCCGATGAAGCGCGTAGTGTGCAGGCCGGGCTCGATCAAATTGCTGCAGAATTCGAGCACGATGCCTTCGAATTTTTGCCTGATGATGAAGATATCCATGTTGCAATCGAACGGCGATTGACGGAGTTGACAGGTGAGGCCGGTGCCCGAATTCACACTGGCCGCAGCCGCAATGACCAGGTTGCGACCGACGCACGACTGTTTTTAAAGCAGCACGTCGACATCTGGTGTCAAAAACTGGCTGCGCTGCAAAATAGCCTGATCGAGCTGGCAAAGGCAAACCTCGGCATCGTGATGCCGGGCTATACCCACTTGCAGCAAGCCCAGCCAATTCTGCTTTCGCATTACCTGTTGGCCATATTCTGGGGTGTCGATCGTACGTTGTCGCGGCTCGATGATTACTTTGAGCGTCTCGACGTCATGCCTTTGGGGAATGGCGCATTGGCTGGTGCAGCCTTCCCGGTTGATCGCCAGAAGCTGGCGGCACGGCTGGGATTTGCCCGCATTTCCAACAACAGCATCGATACAACCGGCGATCGCGATTTTTGTGCGGAATTGCTGTTCATTATCGGCAGTTTTTTTAGTCATGTGAGCCGGGTGTGCGCCGAGTTGCAATGGTGGAGCAGCAATGACATCGCCTTCGTTGAATTCTCGGATCAGTATGCCACAGGCAGCAGCATGATGCCACAGAAAAAAAATCCGGATGCGATGGAGTTGATTCGCGGCAAGTCTGCGGCGGCCATTGCTGCAGCAAACCAAATTCTCATTTTGCAAAAAGGGCTGCCGCTGACGTACAACCGTGACCTGCAGGAAGACAAGCCAGTCACATTTCACCAGCTCCGGGAGGCCAGTATCAGCACGGAAATTTTTGAGCAGGCACTCAAGACCGCCAGCTTTAACAAAGACAAAATGGCCGCTGCCATTGATCCGAACACGCTGGCGACCGATGCGGCAGATTATCTGGTTCGCAAGAATGTACCATTTCGCCAGGCGCACGAAATCGCTGGCAAACTGGTGCGTCTGGCGATCGAGCGAAAAGTGGCGCTGTCAGCTTTGTCTTTGCAGGATTTTCGCAGCGTCAGTCCGGTATTTGATGACGATGTATTTGCGGCGCTGACGGTCGAAGCGAGTTTGGCGCAGCGCAACATTGCGGGCGGTACCGGCCCGGATGCTGTCAAGAATCAGCTTGCCGAAGCATCGGCTCGCGCGGCCAAATATGATAAAAATGCTTTTCTGCGATGAACTCACCTGCGATTTTGATTGGGCAAATTGTGAATGGTAGAGATGCATGATTTTGTGTTTCTACGGGTAATGAAATGGAAAGCTGTAAAATGCAAAAATGGTTTCGGGGATTCGCCGCTTTGTCCGTGAATTTGCTTTTGCTATCCTGTTCTCAAAATGACAAACTCTCTGTTCGTGAGCTGCCGGCACCATCAAATATCATCGATGGCGTAGCGCATGAAATTGGTAACTGGCAAACAGACCTGCCTGCAGGCGAAGCCGGTACCTCGCTTGGCAACCACCGCGTGGTTCTGCGTGTTGCTGAAAACAGCGGCGATGTTTGGGCGCACATTCCTTGGCGTCGCAGCGATCCAGAGCCGCAAAACAAACGACTGGTTCTGGTCAGTGCACAATCTGGCGAAGAAATTAAAAACAAAGCCATAGTCGCAATCGATCGGTACACACTCGATCTGATCTTCCAGCCCAAAAGTGGCCAGACGGACTATTTTCTTTACTATTTGCCGTACGAAACCAATGGGGGATACTATCCCAGTGTGACATTTCTTTCGCCGCAGGAATCAGCGCAGCCTGCATGGCGAGAGACGCTCGGCGAACTGTCAGAAGCACGAAAGACTGATTTTGCAGCAGCCGAGGTTTTGCGGATTGAAGCGATCGATGCGTTTCACAGCATTGTGCCGATGGAGATCGTTGCCACGCCGCAGGAAGTGAAGGCATTGCAGGATTCCGTGCCACAGCCATTTTATCTGTTTCCGGAAACTCGCGAAAATCCGATTCGCATGCGGCGATTTTTGCCGAAACATTGGCTGGAGCGCGGCTTGCTGACTCGCCTGCCGATGGTTGCGAAAAAAGGCGAGTATTACGCCTTTCAAATCGGCTTATTTGCGGCGCAACAACCGTTGGACGCGCTTGCTGTGCAATTTGAACCGCTGGTCGCGAATAATGGCAAAAAGCTGGAAAACGTCCTTTTCGAATCGATCAACACCGGCGGTATCGATTTGAATGGCGTGCCGTTCAGCAAAAGCGTGTCGGTCGAAAAAGGGGAGGTGCAGCCTTTGTGGATTGGCATCGCTGTGCCGGAAGAAGCCGAGCCGGATGTCTACACGAGTAAGGTCGTTGTCGGCGCGCAAGGCCTGCCGAGCCAATCAATCTCACTGGAGCTCGCCATCGAAGATGAAGTGATCGAAGCACATGGCGATAATGAGCCGCAAAACATGTCGCGTCTGCACTGGCTCAATTCTACAATCGGCACGGATCCCGATTTTATCATGCCACCGTTCGAGCCAATCTCTGTGGATGGCAAAAATCTGCACATTTTAGGGCGACGGATTGTACTGGCCCCAAATGGCTTACCAGCACAGATCGAAAGTTTTTTTAATCAGGAAATGACAAGGCTGAATGAGCAGCCCGAACCTGTGCTGGTTCAGCCGGCGCAATTTATCGTGCATAGCAAAGCGGGCGATCAAAAATGGCAATCGAGCGATTTTGATATTGTGCAGCCGAATCCGGGGCGTGCGACTTGGTTTGCCGAAAGTGAATCGCAAGACTTTAGCATGCGCGTGCGCGGATCGTTGGAATATGAGGGGATGCTCGATTATCAGATAGAATTCGTTGCGAAGTCAAATGCCGATATCGACGATATTGTGATGCAATTTCCTCTCGCTGCCGAGGCCGCGAAGTATGTGCTTGGACTGGGGTTGAAAGGTCAGCGTTTGCCTGCAAACATCGATTGGAAATGGGATCAAACCAATCACCACGAAGGGGCGTGGCTGGGCGCGGTGAATAAGGGTCTGCAATTTGTGTTGCGTGATCGCAACTATGAGCGTCCGCTCAATACCAATTTTTATCAAGCCAAACCGTTGAATTTGCCACCGTCATGGTACAACGAAGGCAAAGGTGGCATCCGTATCGAGCGCAAGGCGGATAAAGTAATGGTGCAAAATTACAGCGGCGCGCGAACGCTGCAGCAAGGTGACACGCTGCATTTTTACACACGGTTTTTGCTCACACCGTTTAAGTTGCTCGATACCAAAACGCATTTCAATACCCGTTTTGTGCACAAATATGTGCCGGTCGACAGCGTGAAGGCTTGGGGGGGCACCGTGGTCAATATTCATCACGCCAATGAAATCAATCCGTACATCAACTACCCGTTTTACAATCTCGATAAACAAAGCCAGTATATTGAAGAAGCGCATCGCAAAGGCATTAAGGTTAAGCTTTACGATACCATCCGAGAACTGACCTACAAATGCTATGAGCTGTTTGCGCTCCGCAGTTTGGGTGATGAGATTTTAAACGATGGCGAAGGCGGCGGCCATCCGTGGTTGCAGGAGCATTTGCAGGATCACTATCATAAAGGCTGGCATGCCTGGCGCGTCGATGATGCAGCGATATTGAATAAGGGCACCTCGCGCTGGACCAATTATTACATTGAAGGATTGAGCTGGCTGGCAAAAAATCAAAAAATTGACGGGCTGTATCTCGATGATATTGCCTTTAGCCGCGAGACCGTCAAGCGCATGGTGTCGGTGTTTTATCAGCACCGCGACGAGGTGGTGATCGATTTGCACTCCGCCAATCAGTTCAACGAGCGAGATGGCTTTATCAACAGCGCATTTTTGTATATGGAGCATTTCCCGTTTGTATCGCGGCTATGGTTTGGCGAGTATTTCGATTACAACCAGCGCCAGGATTACTGGCTGACTGAAGTTTCGGGAATTCCGTTCGGGCTGATGGGGGAGATGCTACAAGATGGCGGCCACCCGTATCGCGGCATGCTGTATGGCATGACCACTCGTTTGTACGGCGATTTTGACCCGCGTCCGATTTGGACGCTTTTCGATGATTTTGGCATCGCAGAAAGCCGGATGATCGGCTATTGGGTTAAACCGAATCCGGTGCGCACTAACTTGCCCGGTATCATCGCGACCAGCTATATTTTGCCGGAGAAGACGCTGATCGCGCTAGCGAGCTGGGAATCGCAAGATCGCGAAGTCACGCTACAAATCGACTGGCAGGCGCTTGGTCTTGCGGGAGACAACAATACGCGATTGCATATTCCGCGAGTCGAAGGCTTGCAAGAGGAAGCGGATTTGCCTGCCGGATCGGCTGTCACTGTGCCTGCCGAGCAAGGCTTGTTTGTTATCCTGGAACAGAAATGACCCACGGAAATCAGTCGAGCCACCGCGTTGCATCGCCTACTTGAATAACGCCATCGTCCAAAACTTCGCCATAAACGCCACCGGCCCAATCTCTTTTTAAGCGATCTTTAAGACCGGCAAAAACCTCATCCATCCGCTCGCACGGCCGCAGTTCGCCGTGGATGCGAATCCGGCAGGCGCCAATTTGCAGAATCTTGCCGCGCGTATTGGCAAGCTCAATCTCCGAGATCAACAGATTTGCCCGACGCTCGCTCGGATCAAAATCGATTCCCAGATCCCGCATTACGGTTGACCAACATTCCGCCGACAGAATAGTCACCTGCCTTTTGCCCCCTATGTTGGCGTTGGTCGCAATGCCTTTCCCTGCAATTAATTGGGCCGACCTCACCGAATCCATCGGTCCTTTTTTAAATCTTTTGATCCAGATTTTTTCGAGCACGTTTTGTTCCCTTCATCGAAATGGGTCTTGGAAATAAAATTCACTTAAAAATGATGTCAAAGTCGCAACAAAGTTAGCAGATTGGCGCTAAAAGTGCTACTTGATTTTACAAAATATCCTGCGTATTTTTCGATTACGCGGTACTTTCTTGCAGCTCCGTCGTCTATTTTATGATGGTCTCACCGTATTCTGTTTTTAAAACGGGCCATCTGAGCCTGTTCTTCACTGCAGTTAACCTAAAGAGTTGAGAGAACATGACCTACTTTCTTTCATTTGTTTTTGTGCTCGGTATCCTGGTTTTTGTGCATGAATTCGGACATTTTATCATTGCAAAATGGGTTGGTGTCCGGGTTCATGTATTTTCAATAGGATTTGGCCCGAGGCTGTTCGGTTTTCGCCGAGGCGACACGGACTATCGCATTTCCGCTTTGCCATTTGGAGGCTATGTGCGCATGGCTGGCGATAATCCGGCGGAAGAATCTACAGGGGAACCAGATGAATTCAACGCGAAAAGTGTGCCGGAACGCATGGCAATTTTGCTGGCCGGGCCGGTAATGAATCTCATCTGCGCCGTGCTTTTTTTCGCGTTTATTTATTATGTCGGCATCAGGCAGCCTGCATATATGACTGAACAGACTGTTATCAGTTGGGTTGAAGCTGGGTCTCCGGCTGACAGTCTTGGCCTTCAGCCAGGTGATGCCATCGTTGCTGTCGATAAAACGCCTGTTGAAAACTGGCGAGATGTGCTCAGTGCAATGGCGCCGGTAACTGGCAATCATGTCGCGCTGACGGTCCGGCGTGGCGATGAAGAGCGTATGGTTAGATTTACATTTAGCGACAGCATGAACATACGCGATCATGGATTCTGGGGTGCTTACCCCAATTGGCGTTACGCCGTGCTGGCTGTTAACGAAGGCAGTCCGGCAGAAAAAGCCGGTCTTCAGGTTGGCGACGAGTTCCTCGAGATTAATGGCGAGCCAGTGCATATTTGGGGTGCTGTACAATCCACAATTGAGCAGAACGCTGGCAATCCGCTTGCATTCACAGTATTGCGGGATGGTGAGCGGGTCACTTGTACGATTATCCCCAAATTGGAGCAGGAAGAAGAAAACCAGGTTGGGCGCATCGGCATTGCTTCCAGTGAGACGACTGTATTGGTTAAGTCGGGTTTGGTGGAGTCACTGCAAAAAGGTGTACGCGACAATGTCGCCTACGCCGGAATGCTTTTCGACTATCTCGGTCGTGTGTTTTCCGGCAAAGAATCCGGCGATCAGATCGGCAGCGTGATCAGCATTGCAGTGGTTGCTGGCGATGCGGCGAAAATCGGCTGGGAGGCAATGCTGCGATTGATGGGCATCCTTAGCCTCCAACTGGGCATTCTCAACCTCTTGCCCATTCCGGTGCTGGACGGCGGCAATTTGATGATTTTGACCATTGAAGGTATTTCCGGTCGGCCTGTGAGCATGAAGAGCCGTGGGATTGCCCAGGCGGTGGGTCTGGTGATTTTGCTGGGTATCCTGGTCTTTGCTTTGTCAAACGATATTTCCCGTCATATTTTGAATTGATTTCATCGCTAAAATCAAAAGCCGCAAAAGCCAGTTCTGGCTGCTTTTTGCGGCTTTTTTTATGCGATTTCTTTTACCCGATTTTATTCCCCGGATTCATCACCAGCCCTGAGCGCGGATGATGCAAATGACAACGGTTTGCCATTGTAAGTCAGTTTCGCACCACGAGGCTGTGCTTTGGCGCCGCTCGGCCCAAAATCGGCAGCGGTGTGCGCCAGCGCGTCGCGGGACATCTCTTTGCCAACTGCACGTGGCTGATCACGATAAAAGCTGTCGATATACAATGTTTGGGTCGGGAAGGCAAATTCCACGCCGATTTCTTCGGCCAGTCGCAGCATCTCTAAAAAAAGATTTTGGCGCTCACGCAATTCTTCACTCCAGGTATTCACCTTAACAAAAACATAGACCATCACATTGAGTGAATAATCGGCAAAATCATTGAAATGGATTTCATAGAAATCCTTGCGTGTGTATGGATTGGCAAGAATGATCGCACGCAATCCCTCCACAAAAGCTTGCATTTGTTCGGCGCTTGTGCTGTAGGTGAGCCCCAGCGTGGTTCTAATGCGGCGAAATTCGCGCAATCCCATGTTGTCAATCGCATTATCGGCGACCTCTGAATTAGGGATGCTGACCAGCGAATTGTAGAATGTGCGAATTCGTGTTGAACGGAAACCGACTTCTTCAACAGTGCCCTCTACGCCGCCTACGATAATCCAATCACCAACCTGAAAAGGCTTGTCGAGAAAAATGGTCACAGAGCCAAACAGATTGGCGAGCGTGTCGCGGGCCGCCAGAGCAAAGGCGAGTCCGCCAAGCCCAAGCCCGGTCAGCAGGGAGGTGACGTTGACGTCGAAATTTTGCAGCACGAAAATGGTGCCGATGATGACCAGAAAAATCTTGAGGCTTTTGCGGATGAGCGGCACCAGTTGATCGTCCAGCTTGCTGTCGGTTTTGCTGGTGACGCCCGTCAGGTAGATTTCCAGCAAATCCACAAAGCGATATAAAAGCCAGATGATGCTGAAGTAAACCAGCACCAGCGAAGCAACGCGCATGGCTGCATTCACCATCACGCCAAACTGCAGGTTGGGATACGCGAGAAGGAACCAGCCCGCCATCAAAAACAGGCTAATCGGCTTTATGCTCACTTCGATTATTTTTTCATCCCAGCGCGTTTTGGTTTTTTTCACCAGACGCAAGGCAATGCGGCTGATCAAATATTCGGAGATCCTGCGGATCAAAATACCAATCAACACAACCAAAAAAATGCCGATGATTTGCCACAGTTCAACATTGAGCAATTTAACACGCATAAAAGCCGGCATCCGGTCTATGGTGTATTCTACCAGAGCAGAGACGGTTTCGCTGTATAGCGCAGGCACTGCATTCACCGATTCCTGGGCAAAAAGCCAACGATTGCCAGTTTTTCTGAGAAAAATTTGCGGCAATTGCTTGTGCAAAACCACTTCGGCAAAGCCGGTCAGGGAGTCGACAAAATCGGGAGTGTTAGGTAGTTGATCAACATTGACGTACAAGCCGCGGCTATCATAAATGGCTTTTAGTTTTTTGGCGCGATCGATGCGAGCCTGCAAGTTAAGCGATGGCTCGGTTTCGAACATTTCCGCTACAATTTCCGGGCGATAGTGCTCCTGTTTTTGCCATTCAAAAAAATTGATCACCGCTTGGCGGGGCGTACTGAAACGGTTTTCGAGTTGATTCGGCGAGTTGGCTGATCCGATGCTGGTTTGTGCGTGTGCAAATGTGTTGGCGGTCAGTGTTGCTGCAAAAAATAGGGTGGATACAATTCGTATCATTCTCCTTACTCCAGGAATTAGCATTTATTGTCTATGTGTTTGTTTGAACTGCACGACTGGCAAAAGGGGTGAAGATGGTCAGATTATAAACAGTCGACAAGTAGTGGAAATTTAAAATTTTGCGGCAAAAATGCAACCTGTCAGAGGAAAATCACAGCTTTTATGGAAAACACCGCAGCAGCGGCCGCGACAGGCAGGTTGGTCCGCCTTCGCCTTTAGCGCTGATTTCATCGCCAGTGTAAAGATGTATTTCAACACCAGCCTGTTCAAGGCGCTGGCGAGTGATCGGGTTGCCGGTTTTCGCCAGGCAGATACCCGGCGCAATGGCCAGCACATTGCAGCCCAGGCTGGCAAACTCTTCATCCGGCACTTCGATGAGTGCAAAGTCTCGTTGCTGTAGAAATTCACGAAACGTCACCGGCATCAGCGGCGAATAGACCAGTGCTTTTTGGTGATCCACCGGGCTGAAAATGGACATCAGATGAAATACATCGTTGGGGCCTTTGTAATGCGGCAGATGAACAACTTCCAGATGAGAAATAGCATCACCGAGCAACGCGGCGAGTTGCTGAATGCCGGTGTCATTGCTGCGGTAGCCGCGACCGACAGCGATGGTTTGCGGATCGATCCAGGCTACGTCACCGCCTTCGAGTCGGCCTGCACCAGAAATCGACCCCAATATCGGCAGGCCAAGCTGACGAAATAGCTTTTCCTGCCCAGCCGGCTCACAGCGACGTGCCGGTTTGCCCATATTGCATAGAACCACACCGCGATCGCAAACGACCGAGGCATCGCGTACATAAATGGCGTCCAAAGTGGTCTGGTTGTCGTGCGGTAGCATGGTTGGCTCAATGCCACATTGTTCGAAAAACTGCAGCAACTCATCATACTCCGCCTGTGCTCTGGCAAAATCAGGGGCCAGATGATAATTCAAAGCTTGCCATTCAGCATCGATTTTTTGCTGGTTGACAAACGCATCTCTGGCATGCTTCAACACCAGAGTTTTGATCGCACCGACCTCGGATTGGTAAGTCAACTTGCTCACTGGCGAATTTCCCTTTCAAAAATTTAGCCTTTTGAAGTTCAATCTTGTTCTGGAAAAGTAGCAGGCAAATGCATCGGAATCAAGAAAAATGAGCTCAGCTATAGCTTGACTTTTCAGTAATTTATCGCTATCATTTGCCACCTCAATTGTGAAAGGAATACATGGATAAACCGGCTGTCATTGACGAAGTTATACGCGCCAGCACGCCGCGCAAGTTGAATGTTTCGGAGTTCCCGTCGCGGCGGCATTACTACTGGGCCTATCAATATATGCTGGCCAATTTGTATCTTTGCCCTCAGCTGGAGCGCTGGGGCTTCGATTTTAAAGGAAAATCTGTACTCGATGTCGGCTGTGGCACGGGCGGCATTGCCTGCACCATGATGGATCGAGGCGCGCGCGTCGATGGTGTGGATATTTTTGACCTGGAAAAGCCATACCTGGAAGACAAGCCCTTCCGTTTTATAATCGGCGATATGTGCGATCCGGCATTGTTGCAGCAACTGGATCGTGTGTATGATTTCGCCATTCTGCGGGATGTTATCGAGCACATTGCCGACAAAAAATCAATGCTGCAAAACATTGCGGATGCGCTCAAATCCGGCGGCAAGCTGTTTATCACTTTTCCGCCGTACTATTCGCCGTTCGGTGGCCACACACAAATTCTGCAATCCTCGCTCGGTTTGATTCCCTACACACATTTACTGCCTAAATCGGTTTTTCAGCGATTCGTGAATCGAATCGACGCACATGATTACTCGAAAGAAGAAGTGTTGCGACTGAAAGAAATTCGAACGACGATTTCGGAAGTTGAGTCTGTCATTGCGCAATTGCCATTTCGGATTCTGCAGCGCAAGTATTATGCGATCCGGCCAACTTTTCATATCCGTTATGGCGTCAAGCCGTTACCAGCACTCTGGGGACGTATTCCGTTGCTGCGTGAAGTGGCGGTGATGGCGGCGTTTTATTATCTTGAAAAAAGGTGAGTTATGCGTTTCAATGCAAGTATTCTGCAAAATGGATTGGGTCTTTTGATGATTGCACTTCTGGCTTTTGCATGCTCAAAAACCAACAAACCGGCTGGCAGCAATAGTCAGGATATCCCTGCTGATCTGCAAATTCAATTTGGCGAGGGCGGCGGCTTTACCGGTATGTGGCAGGGCTATACCATCCAGGCTGATGGCACGGTTTCAACATGGCAGGGCAGGACAGTGGGCGACAAGCCGGAAGTGATTGGCAAGCTTTCAAGCGAACAATTACAGGCACTCTGGCGCGAAGTGCAAAGCGCAGATTTTTTTGCGCAATCGCTCTCTGAAACCGGCAACATGACTGCAATTTTGCAGGTGACCGCCAACAAGAAGCAGCATGTAGTGAAATGGCCGGCAGCCTCGGCGCAAGCGTTGCCACAGGCGGCCTCTTTGCAGCAGCTGCAGTCCTTCTGCCAGAAGTTGGTTGACAGCCTGGAAAAGGAATAGCACCATCAATCTTCGAATTGCGAATGACGAATACTGAATGACGAATTTTGATTTTATTTTAAATGTCTCTGATGTGTTGAGGTGAGCATGTCTTCGTCTTCCAGCGAAGTTTACAAAATGTTAGGAGTTGCGCCGGTCATCAATGCGGCCGGCCCGCTGACCCTTTTCGGCGGCGTGCTGATGCATCCCGAAGTGGTTCAGGCCATGAATGACGCCAGCCACGATTATGTCGATATCAAGCTGCTCGAAAAACGCGCTGGACAATACCTGGCTGAGCGACTCAGAGCAGAGGCTGCGCATATTTGCGGTTGCGCCAGTGCCGGCCTGACGCTGACTGCTGCTGCTTGCATGACCGGCATCGACGCAGAGAGGATCGGCAGAATTCCAGATACCACCGGCATGGCCAATAAATTTGTCGTGCACCGCCATCACCGCAATCCTTTCGATCATGCGATGTATATCGCCGGTGCGCGATTCATCGAAGTCGATGCAGACGAAAAAGCATTGCGAGAGGCTTTGCAGCAACCGGATGTCGCCGGCCTGTTTTATATTTTTGCCTGGTTTTGCAAAGGCGAAACCCTGCCGCTTGCACAAGTAGCAGAGATTGCACACGAGTACGAAAAGCCTGTCATTGTCGATGCTGCGCAAGTGCCGCCAGCCGGCAGTTTTTCGCAATATCTGCGCGAAGGTGCGGATTTGGTGATTTTCAGTGGCGGCAAGCTTTTGCGCGGTCCGCAGACCAGCGGTTTGATTTTGGGGCGGAAAGATCTGATACAGGCATGCACTCTCAATGATGGCCCAAACATCAAGAGCATTGGTAGGGGGATGAAGGTGAGCAAGGAGAGTATCGTCGGCCTCATCAAGGCAATCGAAATTTATCTGCGCACCGATCAGCAAAAAAAAATAGCGGTGTGGGAAGAAAAAGTCAACTATTTGCAACGCGTGCTGTCAGCAATAGCAGACTCTGAGCTGAAGCGCGTCGTGCCACTGGAAGCAGGGCAGCCTGTGCCCTACCTCGAGCTGCGATGGCCGCAAGATAACGTTTTTATGTCTTATAAACGTCTCGTAGAGCAAATGCTGGCTGGCGAGCCTTCGGTTGCCGTGCGGCTGGTGGAAGAAGGATTCTCGGATGTGGCGTCCACCCATATTCGTCTGGCGGTGCACACCCTTAAGGATGGCGAAGAAAAAATTGTGGCGCAAAAAATAAAAGCGCTGCTCACAGAAGTTAGCTGAGCGGTTTGGTGACTATTCAGCTTTTTTGTCATCCCGCAAGGGATCTATGCAGATTTCATAATAAAGCGAACGCAGGTAATTACAATTTAAGTTCAGAAAAGACACTTCCAGTGTGACAGCTGAATAGTCACCCAGTTCACTCACTTTCTCTCTATAAAGCCTCCCGCAAAATCGATCACACACATGGTGCCGTACTTTTTATGCGGCCCGAATGCCACCCCAACAGCCAAAAATTCAGGATTGAAAATATTTTTCCGATGCCCGCGATTGGAGACGCCGTCATCGACGATCAGCCCGATGACGATGTCGCGTGCGGACTTTTCACCATAGGCGATGTTCTCACCGACAGTGACACGCCAATCGCCGTAGCGATTGACGCGATCCCAGGGTTGACTGCCGTCGGTGCCTTCGTGTTGCAGCCTGCCTTTCGGCCCCTGATCGCGCACATGGTCACTGGCCGCGCGCGACATGCCGCGCGATGGCTGAAATGGCGGCAATGTCCTGGCTCGCTGCAGAAAGCGAACCGCCTCCTGCGCGGCTTTTTTGCCTTCTTTGGTGATGACTGCGATTTCCCCTGGCGGTTCATAAAGCTTCCCGTTAAAATGCTGCAGTCGCGCAGCCACCAGTTTGGCGTAGTCGGCCGGCTTTTGTCGCGCGAAATTGAGTTCAGCAACCACTTCTCGTTCAAGCTCACTGAGATAGGATGATGAGGTCGATTGCGCCGGACACAAAGCGGGGAGCAATAGCATCAGCACAGAAAGGCGAATTGTTTTCTTCATGTAGATACCAAATTGATTGAGAGACCGGCTCCGCAAAGATGCTTAAATTTAACAAGCAACCCGGCATTTCGCGGGCCTGGACTGCGTAAAACTACACCATCGCTTCGGCGACAACTTCTGCGAGATCCTTGGTGTCTTCAACGGCAGCATTGAGCATCATTTTGCACTCGGGGCAGGAGGTGATCAGCAATTTTGCGCCGGTCTCGCGTACCTGCTCTTTGCGCACCTGATCAACACGTGTTTCGACTTCCTGCTCCCGTACAAAACCGGCATTACCGCCGCCGCAGCACATCGATTTTTCGCCGTGCCGGTGCATTTCGATAATCTCCAATCCGGCATTGGCGATAACCTGCCGTGGTGCTTCGTACACTTTTTCATACCGACCCAAATAGCAAGGATCGTGATACGTTGCGCCATTGCCTTGATGCGCGCCGTTCAACTGAATAGTCTTTTTGCTGATCAACTCACCGATGAACTGCGAGTGGTGAATCACATTTGGTCTGAAATCCTGATCGAGGGAGGTGTATTCGCGGCTGATCGTATGCAGGCAGTGCGGGCAGGGGGCGATCACATTTTTCACTTCAAGCGCTTTCATGATTTCAGTATTTTCGCTTGCAAGTGTCTGAAATTGCATCTCTTCGCCCTGGCGTCTTGAATGGTGCCCGGAGCAGGTCTCGTTTTTTAGCACGCCAAAGCTGGTATGCGATTTTTTGAGAATTTTGATCATGCTTTCGACTGCGGTACGAGCGTCCGGATTGTAGCTCCACACGCAACCAAGCCACAGCAAATATTCGGTTTTGTCTTTTTCATAGATAGGAATTTCCAGCTCTTCGATAAGCTGGGCTCGAGCGTTTTTCTGACCACCGAGGGCATTGCCGGTGCGCTCGACCGTTTGCAGGAAATCCGAGGCAACCATGCCGGTACCAAGCGCGAGCGCCTGCGCCCGCTTGGCGCCGGTCAAAACTTGCAAATGCTCGATGCCAACCGGACAAATGTTTTCGCACGCACCGCAACTTGTACACTGCCCAAGAGCTTGCTCGCTAATCACATTGCCGATAACAGGTTCGCTATCATCCAGCGCTGAGATTGCCTTTCGGCCATCCAGGATGAAGCCACGCGGATCGAGCTGTTGGCCGGATAGATTCGCAGGACAGTTGTCGGTGCAGCGCCGGCATTCAACGCAGGTAAAAAAGTCCAGACGTTGCTTCCAGCTCAAGTCTGCAAGCGATTCCAATCCTAACGAAATATCATCTTCTGATTCCAGCGCTTCCATATCGAGATTAAGTGGCAGCAAATCGCTGATGCGCTCGGTGCGAAAGAAAATCGTAGCAGGGGAGAGCACCAAATGCAGATGCTTCGAGCGCAAAATCAAATGCGGGAAAATCAGGATTGTCAGGGCATGCACCCACCAATTTGCTTTGGCAACAGTGGCGCTCACTTCGGGGACTAAAAATGCGTACAGGTAGGTCGCCATCAAAATGACAATCAGCAGGGCAACGTAACCTGAGCTGTACGATTTGGGATCGGGCGAATATTTGACGAAGACAAAGCGTCGCAGCGCCAGCCCAATAATGCCGATGGTGACCAGAATCGCCCACAATGCGACAATCCATTTATAGAAAGGCTTGAGATCGCCGAAAAGGATATCCATAAAATGGATGCCATACGCTTTTAGAAAATGGTCGACTGTCTCTAAACCGAAAAAAACAAAGCCACCAAAAACCATGAAGTGCATGGTACCGGCAATCGGTCGTCCGCCGATAATTTTGGTATGCAAAAACGTCTCACTAAAGGCAGTGGCAAGTCGCCTGCCGATGTGGTCGGTGCGGCTGCGATCTGACTTGCCCTTGCGGACAATCTTCATTCTCGCACCTAAATCGCGTGCGAATATACCCACGGAAGCGAGGATAAATAGGGTCAAAAGTATGATCTCAACAGTGCTAAATACCATTTCCTGCATGTCCTTTCCCTCTCATTAAAATCGGTTGTTCCGTGCGTCAGGAGAAATCACTCGCTATCACCAAAGACCTTTTTGACTACGGTTGCATACTCCGCAAAAATCGCATGGCGCTCATGCTGCGCCAGGTTGGCGTTCAGGCTAGCAGCCACCGACTGGTAGTACCAGCGCTGTTTGTCCCGGCCATAGCGAAATCGCTGCCAAAGTTCTTGTCCGTACTCTGGCAAATCGTTGAGAATGGTCAGCAAATTGTGCGTTTTGTCGGCACAACTGACGACTTTAACTGCCAGCGGTGCGGTGCGCAAATATTCGATAGTGTGTTGTTTGCGTTCCTGCCAGTGCTTCTCGCGATGCAGAGGCTCGGTACAGCCGAGCACGATTTCTGTTACTTCGCTGCCAAATTTTTTTTCGATGAAAGCTTGCGGCAAGTCGGTGTCTTCAAGCGTGTCGTGCAAGAGCCCTGCAATGATCCAGTTTTCGGGATAATTGTGGCGATCAAGAATCATGGCAACGCCGACCAAATGGGTAAAATAGGGGGTACGAGTGCCTTTTCGGTACTGGTTTTCGTGGGCCTGCGCAGCGGTGACAATGGCAAGGTGAAGTTTTGGACTATATTTTTGAAAAATCATCTGTTCCGTATGGTTAAGCTAAGCTGTCTGGTAGCGTCAAACAGTACGCATCGTATCCAAAATTATCAAGGCGAATTGCACGAACAACCCGATTGCATGTCCGAAAAACATGCCGCAAAACGGAATGATCGACCGCTGGCTTTGATTTTCACAAGCCTTTTTTCCATCGTTGTGTAGCCTGCATCTTTTTGTTTTAAAGTGAAGCAAGCTCGAAAACAGTTGCGTCTGAACACAGATATTTTTATCCTGCAAAAAATCATTTGCGAACAACGTAGAACAGTTGGCGCGGACATGATTGTCAAACACACCATACAATTCGACGAAAACAGCCAGGCTCAGGCAGCGCAAATCGATGTCAAGAATGACATCGATATTGCGCTTCAGTCGCTGGGCATTGCGATGCCCGCCCGGGTTTTGGTGCTGGTTGGCGGTGCAAGCGGGATGGGCGAGAAGTCCAGTGCGCGCCTCGAAACGTTTTTTCGCGAAGTTGTGATTTCTGCGGCAAAAGAATTGAATTTAGTGCTGATCACCGGCGGCACCGATGCCGGCATCATGGCTATGCTGGGGCGTGCACATTCGGTGCTCAATTGCAGTGCACAATTGATCGGCGTTGCCGCTGCTGGCACCGTCTCTTGGCCGGGACGCGCGCCATTGAGTGAAGATGCGTGTAACCTTGAACCAAACCATCCTGCTTTTATACTGGTGCCGGGGCAAGCCTGGGGCGACGAAGCACGCTGGCTTGCGGAGATTGCCAGCCGCATTGCCGATAGGCTTCCGAGCCTCACACTGCTGGTCAATGGTGGTGAGATAGCGCTGAAAGATGTACAGTTAAGTCTTGCCCAAAAACGGGCAGTGCTGGCACTAAAAGGTAGCGGACGCAAAGCCGATGAATTTGCAGCCGCATTATCGGGTGATCAACTGAGCCCGTCTATTATGGAAGCGGTCGCGACCCAACGAGTTGCACTGCTCAATCTACAGGCTGATGCACGAGAGAATCTGAAAATACTGAAATCATATTTTTCAATAGGTTGATCCATTAAAAGGAAGCTTAGCCATGAGTGAGCAGGAAACAAATCCAAAGCTGAATTACGCAAATCAATTGCGCAAGGAATTTGCAGACATCATTGCTGGAATGGAACTAAACGAAATTCAACGAAAATATTTGCAGCAGCGTTGGCTCGACCAGGTGATGTGGATGGAAGGTAAAGCAGGCAAAGCACAAAAGCCGTACTATGTTTTGCGCATGACGACCATCATTGGTGGCGTGATTATTCCAGCATTAGTTGGGTTGGGCACAGGCGATGCGGGCTTCCTGAAAGGCGTGACAGTGCTTTTGAGCTTGATCGTTGCGGTCTCGGCAGCAGTCGAAGGCTTTTTTAAATATGGCGATCGTTGGCGCCATTACCGCGCAACTGTAGAAATGCTGAAAAGCGAAGGCTGGAATTTTTTTAGTTTGAACGGTGCTTACAACGAATTTGAAAAGCATGGTGAAGCGTTTAGCCTGTTTTCTGCAAAAGTCGAAAATCTGATACAAACCGATGTGCAGACATTTATCTCAACTATAGCCAAAGAAGCTGAAAAATCGAAAAAGCCATCTTGACAGAATGCTGGGTGAAATGATAATCCGAATAAGCCGAGTGATGGTTTGTTTCTATCTGGTTCTGTTTATTCAGGATGGCGTTGTTGCGATCATTGTTTTAGACATGTGCATGTTACAATATGGGGATAAGCACCTTTGCAAAGCACCATTTAGTCATAAAGCATGAGGTGAGAAATTATGTTTCGTAAGCCGCTGTTTTGGGGCGGGCTGGTCGCTGTGTCGCTGGCTTGCCTGTTATTTGCCGCCAAATATTTCTCGCAAGCCTTTCCGTTGGTCACCCTCGATTTGAAAATGGACCGCGAACAGGCGCTGGCCTCAGCGCGCATGCTGGCGGAGCAAAATTACTGGGCGCCGGACTCCTTCAAGCAGGCAGCCTCTTTTGGCGTCGATAATGAAGTGCAAACCTATGTCGAGCTGGAAGCGGGCGGCAGTCCTGCGCTCGCGGAAATGCTACAAGGCGATTTGTTCATGCCCTACCAGTGGCATGTGCGGCATTTTCAGCAAGAGCAGAGCAATGAAACACACATTTACTTTACGCCATCTGGTCAGCCGTATGGATTTTCTGAAAAACTGTCCGAAGCCACAGATGGCGCGAGCTTGCAGCCAGACTCAGCGCGCACCATCGCCGAAACCAGCGCTGTTGCTGACTGGCAGATCAATTTCAGCGATTACACACTCATTGAGCAGTCGCAGGAAATAGTCAGCAGCGGCAGGGTAGATCACACCTTCGTGTACGAGCGGCCGGGGGTGAAAATTGCGGAAGGGAGCTACCGGCTGCGGCTGGTCGTTGGAGGCGACCAACTTACCGAGCTTAGGCATTTCGTACACATTCCCGAAGCCTTCTCGCGCAAATATGAAGAGATGCGCTCCGCCAATGACACCATCGCCTTCGGCGCATCTATGGCGATGGGGCTGCTGTATATTCTCGGCGGCTGCATTATCGGGCTGTTCTTTTTGTTGCGTCAGCGCTGGGTACAATGGCGCAGGGCTGTGCATTGGGGACTTTTTATCGCAGCGCTGCAATTTTTAGCCGGCTTAAATCAACTGCCGCTCAGTTGGATGATGTATGATACAGCGCTGTCGACCCAAACTTTCCTGCTGCAACAAATTGCAGCCAGCCTCGCCAATGCGCTACTCATGGCTGCTCTGCTGATTTTGTCTTTTATTGCAGCGGAAAGCTTGACACGCAAAGCGTTTCCAAACCAATTGCAGTTGTGGAAGCTTTGGTCAAAAGATGTCGCTGGTTCAAAGACTGTGCTCGGCATGACCATCGCTGGCTATTTATTGGTGAGCGTGTTTTTTGCGTACGATGTCGGGCTCTATCTTTTTTCGCAAAATTGGCTTGGCTGGTGGACGCCTTCAGACATGCTTTTTCACCCCGATGCTTTGGCAACCTATTTTCCATGGTTGACCTCGATTGCCATCTCTGCGCAGGCTGGATTTTGGGAGGAAGCGTTGTTTCGGGCAGTACCGATCGCGGGTGCTGCCTTGTTGGGAGAGCGTTTTGGCCAGCGCAAATGGTGGATTGCCGGCGCGTTTATACTGCAGGCCATCGTTTTTGGTGCCGGGCATGCCAATTACCCGGCACAGCCGGCCTATGCACGACTGGTTGAGTTGATTCTTCCCTCCATTGGTTTCGGGCTGATTTTTTTGCGTTTTGGCCTGCTACCTGCTGTGATTTTGCATTTTACATTCGATGTGGTTTGGTTTGCACTGCCACTTTTTGTGGCGGACACGCCGAACGCCTGGATCAATCAGGTTTTGGTTGTTGCCCTGGCGCTATTGCCGCTCGGAGTGGTTTTGTATCGGCGTTTGCAGGCTGGCGCCTGGAAAGAACTGCCGGAAAACATTTACAACCGGGCCTGGAGTCCGCCGCAAATTCAAGCCGAATCTCAAGCTGAAACAACGCCCAGCCTGGATGCTAAAGGTATGACCCCAATCATCAAGCGGGCTGTTTTTGCACTTGGTATTTTAGGATTGATATCATGGGTCTTGCTCGCAGATTTTTCGACGGATGCGCCGCCAATGAAAATCGATCGGCAGACAGCGATTGCACATGGTGAAAAGGCTTTGTTACAGAAAGGCATTGAATTGGGGACAAAATGGAAGCTGCTGAGCACCGTCGATGCGCCCAACAATGAGAACGATCGCTTTGTCTGGCAAACCGCTGGCCCGGAGGTCTATTCAAACCTGCTCGGAACCTATTTGGGACCACCATACTGGCGTTTGCGCTATGTACAATTCGAAGGCGATGTGGCTGCGCGTGCAGAAGAATATGAGTTGCATGTCGATGCCGATGGCTCGGTTTTTCGGTTTGTGCATAAATTGCCAGAATCCCAGCCCGGTGACTCGCTTGATGAAGCCCAAGCTCGTTCTGTGGCCGATTCGATTGTACAAGCCAGCTTTGGATTGCAGCCATCCGTACTCAAGTTTATTTCTTCAGAACCATCCAAGCGGGAAGCACGGCAAGATTGGCTTTTTACTTTCGCAGATACCACCAACAGCAGGCTGGTGGAAGGTGAAAAACGGATTTCGGTACAGATCTCTGGCAGGGAGGTGACTGATGCGATGCGATATGTGCATGTGCCAGAAGCCTGGCAGCGCACGCAGCGCAACGAAAGAACCTTACCGCGCATTTTTGAAATTGGCTCGATTGTGGTGCTGGTCTTGCTGGTGATCGCAGGTGCGATATTGGCGATGGTGCATTGGAGCCGCAAGCAATTCCAAGTGAAAAGTTTTTTTGTCATAATGGCAAGCTTGTTTCTGCTGAGTGTGCTCAATGTGTTTAACAACTGGCCGACATTGGAGATGCAGTTCTCTACTGCACAACCGTACAAAAATCAAGCTGCGATTTTTGTACTGGGTGGCCTCCTCAGCGCGGTTTTTATGTCAGCGGCTGTCGGCTTGGTAGTTGGGTTGGTGCATGCCTGGTATCAACAAACAAAACAAGAATTGTCCGTTCAGATCAGCGGGCTCGCGATTACAGTTGGTGTCATGATTGCCGGTCTTTTTGCGGTTTTTGCAAGCATCAAACCGGCAACAGCCCCCATCTGGCCCGATTATAGCGCCGCCGGTGCATTTGTGCCGCTGCTGCCGATAAGTCTGGGGCCCTTGTCCGGCTTTATCACGAGAACCGCTATTTTGCTGCTTGTTTTTGTTGGTTTGAACCGTCTGACGCAAAATGGCACGAAAAATCTAAGCTTTCTCGTAGCCATCTTTTTACTGGTGGGACTCGTATTTTCTGGAACAACTGGTATCGCAACCATTGGCTCGTGGCTCATCAGCGGTATGCTGATTGGTTTAGCGTTATGGGCAGTTTATCATTTTGTGTTGCGATTTGAGCCCGCAATGATACCTATAGCTGTGGCGACACTGGCGGTTTTCGCACAATTTAAGGGGATCGCACACAATGCGGTGCCGGGAGCGATCGTTGGAGCGGTTCTGGCTATCTTTCTGATTTGCACCTCAGCATTTCTATGGTTCAATGCCCTGGTGAAGAAATAGCTGCGGATTTCATGCATTCGGGATGCTTTGCGGGTACACACTCCAGAATTTATGTGCAGGTGGCGACTGAACCGAAATCGGGACTATTTTTGAAGTACTTATTTTTGATCATGCGGCTCGGGCTGTTGATTTTGCAGAGAGTGTTTTATGTGTTGACAGCCGGCGAGTGGCCGCCCTTTGCCAGCGTTGCGGTGGTTGTTGAACGCGAAGGACGCTTTCTGATGATCAATCGCCGCGATGGGCGCGGCTATGGCTTGCCAGGGGGGTACATCAAACTTCATGAAACGGCCGAAGATGCGGCTATCCGTGAGGTCAAAGAAGAGACCGGCTACGATGTCCAACTCAAAGGTGTGCGCGATATTTTATCAGGAAAACGCAAAAGCACACGCGTACGTGCAGTCGATGTTGTTTTTAATGGCGAAGTCGTCGGTGGTGAAATGCAAGATTCGCTGGAAGGGAAATGCTACTGGGTCCAACTGGACGAAGTACGTGACCAGATCGCATTTGACTATTTGAAAGCCATCGAAGCTAAAAATAGCGTAGGTGCTCATTCCTGAGCAAGGGAAAATAAAAATCCTGCCAAAACGCCTTCGATACGATCATCTTTCGTTAACCGTGCTTAAATACTGCTGAAATTTTTTCCCATCCAACTCTTTCATCATTATCCTAAGATGGACTGCTTTGTTGCCTGAAGGATCGGATTGATCACACAGTACCAGCAAGGCAAATCTTAAATGCTTTTCATAAGGCGTCAACGCCAGGTTTGGATCATACCTTTTGAGATTATCCTCAAGCATTTTTTGAATGTAGCGGTTAGACGGCGGGACGTAGATCAGCTCATCCTGCCAGGCGGCGAACGGCCAGCTGCCGTACGCGATCTGCAAATTGTACTGCTTGAGCAGGCTCTGAAATCGTGTTTTTAGCCTGCGATGCTGAAAAACAGACCAGTCGACATCGAATGGATTGCTGGCAAGCAGACGCAGGTATCCTAAATTGGCTTCGCGTGCATGACTGGTTGCCAGCGCGGCATCGCCAAAATAGCCCCAATAACGAGCCGGCAGAGGCGATTCGTCATCACTGAGCTGTTGTGTCAGGCTTTGCCGTGCTGCTTCAAACTGATTGGCGTGCATGTAACACGCACTGATATGAAAGCAGATATCGCCGTGCTGTAGAACACCACTTGCATCAAAAGCTTCAATATCCAGCAGACGCCGGGCAAAAACCTCGAACAAGACTTTCTGCAATGCATTCGCTTCAGCAGCAAATGTCTGCTCCTGGTGCAGCATTTCCCACAAACTGACCATCTGCGCCGCTGGCGTTGTTATGTTGAATTGATTGGCAAGGCAGAATTGCGCCGCTTCGAAATAGACACGGTTGTTGGGGATATCCGCACTTAAATCACGTGCTTGTTGTAAATAATCAAGCGCACGAGAAAATTCGAATTTTTTCAAACAGGCAATGCCCTGTTCCTGCAGTGGAAAGGCATCAGAGAAGAGATTCGTTTGCATGTTATGAATTCATAGCGTTTTGGACTTATCCTGCTTTCCCCTGGCTGGATGATATTGCTGGCCGGACAAAAATGCAAATGAAAGAAGATGAGTGGATGCTGGAAATGGAAAACCAAATGGACCTGCCGGAGTCTGCTTACCGCTATAGCCGGGTTTCCATGCGCAGTTCAATACCTTCAAAGTCGAGCACCTCGACGCAGAAGCCGTGATCGCAGTAGGTGCCGCTCCGGCGCTTGCCGGCAAAAAGCTGAAGGTTGTGGCGAAAAGATGGCTGCCAGCCAACTGTAGCGCTGAGCAGGTAGTCGGCGGATTTTTCTGCTTCATTCAATACATCCGGATCCTGGGTGCGCTCAATGGAAAAAGCAAAGCTGAAGCTCCGAATATCCTGCACTTTCAGGCTAAGATATTGATTGCGAAAATAGCGGCCGAATTCAGGCTGAATGCCCTGCATTTGTAGATCCAAAGCAAGGGTGGTACCTCTTTCAAGGTGATAGGATGTCAGCATGCCGCCGGTTATTCTTTCCAGCTCGCCAACTTGGGTATCCTGACCAGAATCGATGAAAAACTGTGATGACCACAAATTGCCGCGGAACTCAAACGCAAGGTAGCGTTCCTGAAAAAGCTGTCTGATACCAAAATCGAAAAAGTTACGCGCCAGACTGTAGTTGGCAACAATGCGTGTTTGCCTGCCTGGCGCGTAAAACGCTTCGATTTGATAGCCTGTCTCGGATTCAGCTTCAAGCGTGTGGGTAGCGCGATTGAGCAGGAATTCGCTGCTCTCGCGAATTCCGGGCGGTGGATCATTAAAAATGAGATTGAAATCGTTGTAGTCCTTGTACTCAAGACTCAATCCCAGTTTGCCGTAGGTGAAATTCCCGGAGCTATAGAAGCCGTGTGGCACGTCCGCACCTAAATTGCCAAATTGGTCGGCACCCTGACGAGTGGCATATTCCATATAAAATTCTGCCGAGGCATTTTCAATGCCGGTTTTTTTAAGCACATCCCAGGCATTCCATTGCATAAATCTCGTGGCGTATGCAGCCTGTCTTTTAATGCTGAGGCTTACATCAAACGGATCAGCGACCTCGTTGCGGTGCTCCAGATAAGCGCCACCGAGCGACACTCCAGCAGGAAGCGCTACGTCCACCTCGACGCCACTGAGCCGACCGACATAGCGCTCAACAATGCGGTTATCTGGCTGTTGCAAGGGATCAACCGGTTTGGCGTTCAATAGCTTGATCGTCCAGGCTCCGGGCTGCAGCACCAGCAACTGCCCCGAAAAATCTTGAATAATGCGCTTCTGGTTGCGGGAAATCAACCCTTCATAAATGAATCCCGGCAATTCGAAGCCACGCAATAAGATGCCCTTGCCAAAAATTTCATAGTAATTGCCAATTCGTGCTTTGCCCCAGTCCCAACGGACTTCCGCATACAGTTGGCTGAAATGCGCGTAGCGTTCCTGCAGTGGTGCGCCAAGGTCGCGCAAACCGGGTGCGTTAAAGCCCTGCGCACGTGCACCGAACAGCAAATAGTCAGCCTGGTATTCAGCGTGCACATCGCTGTAAAACGAGAGTTGACGATCTTCTTTCTGAAAAGATTGAAAGCGCTTGCCCTGACGCACAGTGGACAACGTGTTGACACTGGGTTGGGCATTTGCGCTTTGGTGAGCAGAGATGGTGATGCAAAAAAACAAAAGCCATGCTGCCTTGGGGATGACAGATTGGCTTTTTGGATGCCATAAGTATTTGATGCAGCAGGCTCCTGTAATTTGAGTTTGAACAGAAAATGATGAACGAAATTTATTTGTGCGTATCGGCATTCTGAAGCAGTTCTGCCAGTTTTTCATCAAGCTCTTTCAACTTGCTGGCTGAGTAGCCGGCGTGTGTGGAAATGATTTCACCGTTTTTCGCAATCAGCAAAGTCGTTGGTAGCGCAAAAACCCGGAACTGTCGCATGACATCATTGTTCAAATCGATCAAAATCGGGAAGCTGATGTCGAAACTATTTACGAAGGGCTTAATCTTCGCCCGGTTTCGCGGCCCGTCGGTGTTAATTCCGACCACAGTTAATCCCTGCTTCTTGTATTTTTTGTAGAGTTGTTCAAATTCAGGAAAGGCTTTTATGCAGGGCTTGCACCAGGTTGCCCAAAAGTCCAGCACGACCGGGCCCTTTTGAAGCAAGTCATCAAGTTCAACCTGCTGGTTTTGTAAGTCGGGAAGTTTGAAGTTTTTGGCTTTCTTGTCCGCAAATCCAAATGCAGTGAACGTGATCAACACTGCCAGCAAAAAGTACCTTGTTTTCATGTTTTCCTCATTTTCGCTGATGTTCACACGGCATCTTTTGTAAAAATGCACTGTGCGCTCATCTTTTTAACCGGCTGCACCAACCTATTATTCCATCTGATTTTTTCGGAATCTTGCCCCTATCGCGGTTAAATATGGCCATGCCTGGCATCAGGCATGCAGATACGCATGGATTGTGCAAGCGCTTTGAAACAAATTTTGCACCGCTTTGTTCAGACACGCGGCTGAAAGTAAAAAATCAGCCGGGTAAAGGCAAGGCAGTTTTCAGTTCAATGCGACGACCTGTGATGAAGGATGTCATGATCATGAGCTGCACAACAGGATATGGTCTGAAATTTTGCATGATTTTAAGCTTGCGTTTCGCCTGAAATTTTCATAAAAATGCATTTCCTGCGCTCAGCCAATGCGGCTGTTGCTGAATTTGCGCTTCGTGAACACTCCAGCGCAATCACCTTTTAAATCCAGGCGCTAATGAATGCGCAACACATGTCACTTGATGGGCAAAAATGAATGGGAGGTTCCATTGAAAAAGTCGTTTCATCATGTCTCTTTGCTGGTTGCGATGCTGATGCTCGCATCTTGTTCTCCAAAAACCGTTCAGCAGGCTCCGCCATCCGGTGGTGTTGCTTCAATTTCCGAAAAAGATTTGTACCACCACATGTCCTTCCTTGCTTCAGACGAAATGCAGGGTCGTGATACGGGCGACCAATCTCTGGAAATTGCAGCGCGGTACATCGCGACTGAGTTGGAAAAATTATACCTGACTCCAGTAGGGGATGATAGTACGTACTTCCAGCGCTATACGCTCGAAAAACAAGCAGTCTCTCCATCCAGTTCGATGTCAGTTTCTGTTGATGGAATAGAAACGACCTTTGAGTTCGGGAAGCAATTCGTTTCACTGCCGATGGGTGGCGGTGGCGGTAGCCAGGCCATCGAAGGCGAAGTGGTTTTCGCTGGCTATGGCATTTATGCACCGGACTTTGGATATGATTCCTACCAAGGCATTGGCGCTAAGGACAAAATTGTTGTTATCATGGGATCCGAGCCAAAAAATGAGGAAGGCAATAGCATTTTTGACAGCACCAAAGCGACAAGCCAGTTTGCTCAATTCCCAGCAAAAATGCAAGCTGCCATGGCTTCTGGCGCTAAGGCTTTTATTTTCGTGTCTGCACCCGGCGATGATGATGAAAGGGCTAATGCACAGTTTGAACAAATTGCAAATTTCATGAAAAAACCACGCTTTAAGCTTCCGGGCGGGCCGGCTCAGGGCATGGGTGGCAATGCGCTCGCAATGTTCGCCAAGCCCGAACTCGCTGATGCTCTGCTTGCAGGAACCGGCAAAACGCTGGCAGACATTCACGCTGAACTCAAATCGCAGAAAAAGCCGCAACCACTGCTGCTGGAAAATGTCAACGCCAAAATAAATGTTGAAGTTGAAGATACAGAAATTGAGGTGCCCAACGTCCTGGCTTTGCTGGAAGGCAGCGATCCAGTTCTTAAAAATGAGGTGGTTGTCTACACCGCACATTTCGACCATGTCGGCACCAACGAAAAGGGCGAGATTTTTAATGGGGCCGATGATGATGGTTCCGGCACGACTGCTCTGCTTGAAATTGCTGAAGCTTACGCGCTGAACAACGAACGCCCCAAGCGAAGTGTTTTATTTTTGTGGGTTTCCGGAGAGGAAAAAGGATTGCTCGGTTCGCGCTATTATTCGGAGAATCCGAAGATCGCCATGGAGCAAACTGTCGCAAATATCAACATGGACATGGTGGGGCGGGTGCGCGCCGTGGACGACACCAGCAAGGCCAATGAAATGCTTTGTCTTGCCAAAGACCTTTTTGTGGTTGGCGGCCATCAGAGCAGTGAGTTGAAAAAACTCAATGAACTGGCCGCTCAGGAGGTCGGCATCAACATCGACTATAGCCTGAACGATTTAAATCATCCACAGCGGATCTATTATCGCAGTGATCATTACAACTTTGCTCGCAAAGGCGTACCGGTGCTGTTTTATACCACCGGTCTCCACGTCGATTATCACAAAGCAACCGACACACCGGACAAGATCAGCTATACAAAAATCAAGGACGTTGCCTCTATGGGGTATGTGGCTGGCTGGAAGGTGGCCAATCAGGAGAAGCGCATTGTGGTCGATAATCCCCTGGAACTCAATTGAAACAATCCTTAAAGCAATCGCGTAGGTAAGCTCCACAAAGGAAAGCAGATTGTCAATGAGGGTGCTGATGCAAAAATATAGCTTTGTTTTGATCGCTTCGTTTTGCTTGTTCGGATTCGTTCTGACGGCTGCGGCGCAAAATCAAAACCGGATTTTCGGACGTATCACGACGGTTGACGGCGAGGAATTCACCGGTCTCATCCGCTGGGACAAGAATGAAGCAACCTGGGTCGATATCCTGAACGGTTCGAAGGAAATCTCTAAGGAAAACATCCGCGAGGCCCGTCGGCAACTTCGGGAAAAGTCTCCGGAGAAGAGCTTCTGGAGCATTCCTTTCGGGCGTAAACGTTCCTCGCGCGACTGGCCAGATGCCTCGCTGTCCGGAATACGTTTTGGGCATTTGGCAGCACTGGAGCCAACAGGCCGTAACCGTGCGCGGCTTACGTTGAAATCTGGCGATACAATCGAATTCATGAATGGCAGTACGGATATTGGCACTGACAATCGCGGGATTGTGATTGAAGATGATCGCGATGGCGAAATTCGCTTTGGCTGGCGCGATATCAGCCGAGTTGAATTTATGGACAGCAAATCGGATCAGCAGTCACGTTTTGGCGAATCACTTTATGGAACGTTGACAACCCGGCATGGCTACAGCTTCACCGGTCTGGTCTGCTGGGATGTCGACGAGGCTTTCACCACCGATGTGCTCGATGGTTCAGAACGAGGGCGCAAGCGCAAAGTTCGCTTTGCGGACATCGTCTGGATCGAGCGCCATAGTTCCAGGAGCGCAGCGCTGATGCTCAAATCCGGCGCGGAGTTGGTGTTACGGGGCTCCAATGATGTCGATGAAGGCAACCGTGGTATTATCGTGTCGGATCCCGGTTTTGGGCAGGTGATGGTGAAGTGGGACGATTTCAAAAGACTTGAATTCCAACCGGTACAGTCAAGCTTTTCCTTCACCGACTTCGATGGCGGCAAACGCATTCGTGGCACGGTATATAGCAGTCAGGGTGAAGCTTTTACCGGCACAGTTCGCTGGGATAACGATGAAGCATTCACCTGGGAATTGCTGAATGGCGAGCTGGATAAAATGGTTTTCGATATTGAATTCGGAAAAATCAAGATGATCCAAAAAGAGTCATCTGATGCGGCACGTATTACCTTGTCGGATGGCAGGGAACTCCTGCTCACCGGCTCAAATGATGTCAATGAAGGCAATCGGGGCATTTTCATCCAGACGGCTGGTGGCGAAATTTTTGTTGTCGATTGGGATGATTTCGATCGGGCAGTATTCGAGCGCTAAATCTAAAGAAATATGTGTTTCAAACAAAAAGGCGTTGTCGTGATTGCGACAGCGCCTTTTTATTTTTGGAACGAAATGAACAAGTTGATGTTTAATTTTTGAACTGATTTGAATTCAACTGGTCTGATGGATGTAAAACCAGGCATTTTCCAGTGCACGGCTTGAAGTTGATTTAACACTTCTAAAGCACAAGGGTAAATATGAAGGTGTGCGTATTTATTGAAGATCCAGAATTTATCTGTCGCAGTTATTTTAAACTATTGTGAAATAAACACAAATTTTCTATGTTTATAGTTATTTGAGAATAGCGAAATCATCTGTTTTTCAGAGATCAGCTTTGCCCTGACATGCTGAAGAAATTCCATGCAGCATGTTTAAGGCCAAGATGATTGATGACTGTGTTCGCTCCAGCTTTGGGGATGCTCGGCGATGCACCTTGAGAATCTATAGCTGTTCAGGACTCTGTTACCCACTCAGGGAGGTACTGCATGAAGCGGAATAGACACATTATTACATTTGCCGCTTTGCTTTTTACATTTTTTCAGGCAAATGCCCAGCAATTTGGTCAAAATAAGATCCAGTACGAGCATCAGAACTGGAATTACATACAGTCCGAGCATTTCGACCTTTATTTCTACGACAATGGAGACAGGGTCGCTGAAATGGCTGCAGCGATCGCGGAGTCATCCTATTCGCATTTATCGCGTTCTTTCAACTACCAATTGCGCGATCGGATTGCGATTATCCTGTACAATTCTCACAATGACTTTGAAGAAACAAACTTATCATATGAGATTCAAAATGAAGCAACTGGCGGTTTTACAGAATTCTTGAAAAACCGGGTTGTTCTGCCATATGAAGGCTCTCTCGAACAATTCAGGCACGTCATTCATCACGAATTGGCACATGCTGTTGCTCTGCAGTTTTACTTCGGTACAGGGCCTGGCGCGATTATCAGTGGGCTGTCGCGGCTGCAATTGCCGCTGTGGGTGGTCGAAGGCCTGGCAGAATATGAATCGCGCGGTGGCTGGTCTACCGAAACGGAAGAGTGGATCCGCGACGCGGTTTTGAACAATTACCTGCCTGATATCTCACGCCTCGATGCCATGCCTTATCAGGGAGGCAATGCGCTTTTTTATTATATCCAACAACGCTATGGAAAAGGTAAGGTAACCGAGCTTTACAATGCCATTAAGTCAACCCGTGGTGTTGAGCGTGGTTTCCAGAAAGCTTTGGGGCAAGACCTAGAAAGCTTCTCGAAAAAGTGGCATAAATACATGCGTGAAAAATATTGGCCGGAAATCAAAGATTACGATACCCCGGATGAATTTGCCACACCGTTAACGGATCATGAAAAAAGCCGGAATTTTATCAACAACGCGCCGGCGCTTTCGCCACGCGGCGATATGGTTGCTTTCCTCTCAGAGCGGGGCGGCCTGTTCGATATCTACCTGATGTCAACCCTGGATCGCCGCATCATTTCCAAGCTCGTAAGTGGGCAACGCTCCTCATCCGTTGAGGAGTTGAAGTGGCTGCGGCCGGGCATCAGCTGGGGCCCGGATGGGCGGCAAATTGTTTTTGCGGCAAAAGCAGGCGCCTCCGATGTGCTACACTTTGTCAACGTTCGCAAGGGCGATATCACCGGGACCGTGAGATTTGATGATCTCGAAGGTGTATTTAGCCCGACATGGTCGCCAAATGGTGATTTGGTTGTTTTTGTAGGTATGTTTGCTGGCCAGTCGGATCTTTATAGTTACGATATAAAGTCGAAGGAACTGACAAAGCTGACCGATGACGATTACTCTGACCTCGAACCGGTATTTTCTTTCGATGGCAAAAAAATAGCTTTTACTTCTGATCGTGGCGATTTTACCGAGCCGGTAAACAAAGAGCCAGTTGATCTGCTGAAACACAATTATTCCAACAGCGATATCTATGTATATGATATTGCGAGCAAATCGATTCAGCGTGTTACCACTGATCTGAGTATTGAAAAGTCTCCGGCGTGGTACCACGGTGCGGATTCGCTGCTGTACGTTTCAGACCGCAATGGCATTTTCAATATTTATCTCCAGGATTTGGCAACAGGAGAGCATCGGCATTTGACCAACCTGTTGAGTGGCGCCAATCAATTGAGTGTTGCTTCCGAGACCAAACGTCTCGCTTTCACATCGTTTTACAAAGGTGGCTACGATATCTACCTTTGGAAAAATCCGATGCAGAATCTTGAGATACCTGACACGCTGAAGGTGACGGAGTTTATCAAAGATGAAGCGCCTTATGACTCCACGCGTGTAGCCGAAGAAGAAGTGGCTGTTGCTGAAGATTCACAATCATCACGCCCATATCGTCACTATGTTTTCGGAAAAGATTTTGCTGAAGGCCGTTTTCAAACAAGCGGAGACAGTTCGGTTGCGCTTTCTCGCGAGCAGTTCCGCACTGCTACCGGTGGATTCAAAAAACGCAAGTACACGCCAGAATTTTCAGTCGATTGGGCGGGTGCAGTCGGTGGGTACAATACTTTTTTTGGTGTTCAGGGCGCGACCCAGGTTGTGATTTCGGACTTACTGAGTAACCACCAATTTGTGATACAAGCAAATATCATTCGCAGCATCGCCAATAGTGATCTGTCGGTTGCCTATGCCAATCTCTCCCGGCGGTGGGATTACTCTATTGCAGCTTATCATTTTGCGAACTTTTTTCAGGGTACGCGAACTGTGTCGTTTGGAAGCGGGCAAGTCGGCCGTCTGACGACCATTGAGCGTTTTCGCAATTATGGCATCGGTGGCTCGCTCAGCTACCCATTTTCACGCTTCCGGAGAGTCGATTTCGGGTTGAATTGGTTCAATGTGCATCAGGACGAATTGCTTTATGGCGAGGCGTTTGGCTTCGATTCACAAACAGTTTCGACCATGCTGTTTACACTTGGCTACAATCATGATAATGCGGTGTGGGCGTATACCGGGCCATTTTTTGGCGACCGTGTGAATTTCGGTGTAACCTTCAGTCCGAAATTTGGCAAAAATGGTATCGGCTTCACTACTATGACTGGCGATTTGCGGCGCTACATCATGCTGGGAAGAGAGTACAGCCTGGCGCTGCGCTTGTCCGGCGGCGCGAGTGTTGGGCAAAATCCAACACGTTTCCTGCTCGGCGGCGTCACCAACTGGATTAACTACAAGTTCGCGCGTGATATCGATTTTGATCTGGTTCGCGATTATTACTTCAGTCAGTTTATTTCGCCGCTGCGAGGTGCTGACTACTATCAGATGATTGGCAATCGCTATTTCATCACAAATATTGAGCTCAAATTCCCATTGATTCAATATTTTATCACACGCTTTCCGTTGCCACTCGGCTTCCAGAATGTGCGCGGCGCTGTGTTCACCGATATCGGTTCTGCCTGGACCGGAAACAATTTTCGAGCCTTTAGCACCAATGATAAAGGCGATCGCGTGCTCGAAGATATCCTCGCCGGCTTTGGTTGGGGCTTGCGCACACCATTCCTGATTGGCCTTCTGCGTATCGATCAGGCCTGGAGCACTGACCTCTCACAGGTCAGCAAGCCAAAGTGGTATGTTTCATTCGGTATCGATTTTTAGCCAATCATTAAAGGCGTTATTTGCAAATTTTAAAGGGCGATGCTTTATCGCCCTTTTTTATTGTGTCATGAAGAAAAAGCCCGGTTAAATCCAGCCAACTCACTTTAAGCCCCAAGCTCTTTTCCTTGCTTTTATTCAAGTTCATACTACCAAAGTATCTTTTATTCCCAATCGTAAGCATTGAGGTGAAAACAGCTTGACAGACAGCGCTAAAGCTGTTAATATAGTTGCTTGCAAATCATGCCCTGCAAGTATGTGCTGGGCGCAGGTCAAATAGCAGGCTAAACGCAATATTACCAATGAGAATGCACTGGTTGTGCAGTCGAATTTGGAAGAGCAGGCGCGATGAATGATTTGGCTTTTGCGAATGATGATGTGTTAGAAAATCACACTGACTGGTATGTGCGGACGTTCTCAGATGATTACCTGTTTCTCTATGCTCACCGCTCCGAGGAGGAGGCTGAAGCTCATGTACAAGCCGCCGTTGAGCATGTGCCGTTTCGAGCCGGACAGCACGTACTCGATATTGCCTGCGGTGCGGGGCGCCATCTGTTGGCATTCAGCAAGCGTGGCGCATGTGTAACAGGCATTGATCTGTCGAAAGTGTTGCTGGAAAATGCCCGCCTGCGCTTTGCTCAACGCAAGTTTAAAGCCGAATTTGTGCAAAAAGATATGCGAAGAATTCCGTTTGTCGCTCAATTTGACGGCGTGACCATGTGGTTCACATCCTTTGGCTATTTTGAAAAGAGCGCTGAAGATCGTTTCGTACTTGCCGGGCTTTCTCGAGCACTCAAATCGCATGGTTGGTGGTGGATAGATTTACCCAATCCCAATTATATAAAAGACACGTTGGTGCCTTTCTCCAAGCGCAAAATCGATGGTCCGCACGGGCTCGCCCTGGTTCATGAACGGCGAAAAATGGTTGGAAATCGTGTGGTGAAAACAATTTCTGTTGAAGATGATTTAGGCAAGCGTACATACATCGAAAAAGTCAGGCTCTATACACCTGAGCGCTTCGCGGCGATGATTTTCGATGCTGGCCTATCTGCTGATGGTATACTTGGTGACTATTCCGGTGCTTCGTTTAAACGTCAATCGCCGCGGCAAATCTGGTTTGGAAGGAAAAAAGAGCCTGATGTTTCAATTTGAAAGATCATTGCTGGTCTATTCTATCATTATTATCGCCGTGTCATGGACAGGGGGGATGATCCCGCTTTATAAGCCCTGGCGGCAAAGCACCTTGCAACTCTTTATCAGCTTTGGTGCTGGGGTGTTGTTGGGGGTAGCCTTTCTGCATCTCATCCCCGAAGCGATGATGATGATCGAAGAGCGTGCCGGCCTGCCCATGCTGTTCGGCTTTTTACTGCTCTACGTGCTCGAAAAATTCATAATGGTGCATTCATGTGAGGCGGGATGCGATGTACATATCGTGGGCTGGTCATCCTTCCTGGGATTGTCGATTCACAGCCTGACAGCCGGTGTAGCCCTGGGGGCTGGTATTGCCGTACCCGAAATCAGCCTGATGGTTTTTCTGGCTATTGTCCTGCACAAATTGCCGGAGTCTTTTTCGCTGTCATGCATTCTTTTACAAGCGAAATTTCATAAAAAACGCATCATCACGATTATGTTTTTATTCGCATTTGCAGTGCCTGTCGGTGCCCTGATTGCTGTTCATTTATTAACCAGCATGCCCGGCGATGTAATTGGCTGGGCGCTGGCTTTTGCTGGTGGCACATTTTTGCATATTGCAGCGGATGATTTGCTGCCCAGCGTTCACTCTTCGGAGCAGAATCGTGGATCAACGTTGATTGCATTTTTATTGGGTGTATTCCTTGTCTGGGTATCCAATTTTCTACAACATTGAGTTGAATATCTGCCATCAGAACTGCGAATAGCGTTGTGTGCCATACCGGGAGCGAAGTGGATGCGTTCCAGCCGGGTATAGCCTGATGGTTCGCGGTATTGGAATTGACATTAGCCAGCTATTTGCAGTTACGACTGTTATCGCATTAAGAGGGAGTGCAACATGAAGCGAATTCTCATCACCGGAGCAAATGGCCAAATTGGTTCGGAGTTGCGCGAAACATTGGCCGCGCAGTACGGCAGTGATCAGGTCATCAGTATCGACTTAAACAAGCCAGCCGGTTACGATGCGAAAAAATTAGGCGTGCTGGAATCCGTAGATGTGACAGACCGGCAGGCAATTGAAAAGATCATCGATCAGTATCAGGTTGGCACGGTCTTTCATTTGGTGGGCATTCTTTCGGGCAAAGGCGAGCTCAATCCGGACCTTGCATGGAATGTCAATGTCAGCAGTCTGAAATATGTGCTGGACTTTGCAAAGGAGAAATCACTGCGTGTTTTTTGGCCAAGTTCCATCGCCGTTTTTGGCCCAACCTCTCCGAAAGAGCAAACGCCACAAATAACCACTCTGGAACCGACAAGCATATATGGCGTTACCAAAGTTGCTGGCGAGCTGTTGTGCAATTATTACTTCAATAAATATCGCGTTGATGTGCGCAGTTTGCGTTTCCCGGGTCTTATCAGCTATAAAACGCCGCCGGGTGGTGGAACGACAGATTATGCAGTCGAAATTTTTTATGAAGCGTTGAAAAGGCAAGCTTATACAAGTTTCCTGAAAAGGGATACCGTGCTCCCGATGATGTACATGCCAGATGCCATTCGCGCCATTTTGGAATTGATGGCGAGCCCTAGCGATGACTTGACTATCCGTACAAGCTATAATTTGACTGCGATCAGTTTTTCAGTGGCCGAGCTTGCAACAGAAATTCAGAAGCACATTCCTGCTTTCCAACTCAGCACCGATCCGGACCACCGGCAGAAAATTGCCGATTCGTGGCCGCGCTCAATCGATGATTCGATCGCACGCAGGGATTGGGGGTGGCGCCATGCGTTTGATTTGAGCGCGATGACCCGCGAAATGCTTAAAAACTTACAGGCTCAATAATGTCTTGTCACCTTTCCTTGGTTCTTCATAAAAATTCACAGCCTAAATTGAAGCATATCGTTGTCCTGTTTTTTCTGCCTTTGTTTTGCACCCGAGCCTATACTCAAACCGATTCGACAAAATCAGTTCAACAAACCATCCTTCGGGCTCAGCAAAAAACCGCAAATTTTGACTTCGCGACTGCAGAAGAATTACTTCAGAAAGCACTCAAGATTGAGCCGGAAAGCATTGATGTGCGGCTTGCTTTGGGCAAATTGGCGATCAAAAAATACGATTGGCGCGCGGCGAACAACCATTTCGAAAAGGTGCTGGAGCGGGATGCCGAAAATCTTGAAGCACACTATTATCGCGCCATTTGCTATCGGGAAATTGGCAAATTTCGACCTGAGTTTTTACGCAAAATGCCGCTCATCGGTGGGCTGCTTGAATTCAAAAAATCGGAACAGCATTTCAACTGGCTCCTGGAGCGTGACTCGTTGTACCGGGATGTTCTTTCCCAAATAGCCACACTCCGCCGCTATCAGGAAAAGTATGATGATGCCTTGCAACTGGCGCATCGACAAATTGTACTCAAGCCATCGCAAGCGAATGCACAGGTTGGTATTTTTAATCTGTACCGGCATTTTATCTTGCGTAAGAGCGAAAACAAAGCAGTGGCGCGTCTCTCGCAGACAAATTCACCATATGCTCGATTTTTTATCGGTGAAAAATTGCGGCGCGAGAAGCGATATGCTCGTGCTGACTCCATTTTTGCAGGACTGCTTGGGGAAAAACCAAAGATGCCATTGCAGCCTGTTTATTTGGCACTTGCCAAAAGCAAATCCAGCCAGAAAGAAGATCATGAAGCAGAGCAGTTCTTCTGGAAAGCAGTCGATTCCATTTCGTCGCAGGCAGATGCCGATTTGGTTTTTGAGGAGATCAAATACGTCATCAATCAACGCGAGTATCAGGAATATCTTTCACTGAGCACGCCGGATGAGAAAGCCGGATTTTTTCGGGCATTTTGGGCGCGGCGGAATCCAATGCCAGCCGCTGAAGACAATGCACGGCTTGCGGAGCATTTGCGACGATTAAATTATTGTGAACAAAATTATGAGTTTATCGGCTTCCGCAGTTGGGGGAACAGTCCGGACAAGTTACAATATTTGCGTTTTCCGCCAGCCTACCATCTCAACGAGTTCTTTAACGACAAGGGGCTGGTCTACCTGCGGCACGGTGAGCCGCATGACCGTATTGTCACGGTCGGTGGGGGTGTGAACTCACAATCACCGGCACCCAGCAATGAATCCTGGAAATACTGGCCGACCGATGCAAGTCCCGAGATGACGTTCCACTTTATGTATGACCAATATGCTTCTGGCAACCTATGGCGATTGACCCCTATTCTCAGCCATCCGGCACTTCTTGAAGATCGTTTTCAGTGGAGCCCGCGTTATTACCGCATGCAAAACGCCTATAGTGCCGGCGAGCGTTACATGCTCGAACAGGAAATGGCCCAGGAGAGCATCGCTTCAGTTGATACTGGTTTTGTGAGCGATCGCCACAGCTGGAGTGAGAAAGTCAAAGAGCTGCCGATGCCTTACTCAACAGCGACCTTTCGCGGCAAAAACGGAAAAACTGTGCTAGAAGTCTATTGGGGCGTACCGCTCAAGCCGATTGCCAACGCTTTGTCGGATGATATTGGAAATATTCGACTTGAAAATGGTGCGGCACTTCATTTCAATGACTGGCGCGAAGCGTGGAAGCAGCTCAAAACATCTGATATCGTTTTTGATCGTAATAAGCTCAGTGATGATCATTTATTTACGGAATCCTACTCCACCGAAATCTCACCGGGCACTTATTTCCTGGCCTTGCACGCACGACCAGAGCAAACAGTGCTGATAGGTGGCCACGCAAATATCGATTTGGTTGTCCACGATTATTCAGGATCGTCTCTTCGAATGAGCGACATTGAGTTCGCTTCGCAGATTGAGCCTGCGGAACAGCGCGGCAAATGGATAAAGAATGGCTTGAAGGTCATCCCGAATCCGGCGCGACAGTACGAGCAGAAGCGGCCGGTTCATATCTATTTTGAAATTTACAATCTGAGCCGGGATAGCGATGGCAAAACACGCTTTGCTATTGAATATATTGTTGAGAAAAAAGGTGGGAAAAAGAAGTTTCTGGGTTTATTTGGCGGCGGGAAATCGAGTATTTCTGTGAAAGCAGACCGCCAGGGCAATGCCTCCTTTTCTGCAGAGTTCTTGGCGATCGACGTCGGCAAAGTTGACAAAGGAGAAGCACGGTTGACCATCCGCGTGACCGACAAAATTAGTGGAGCCATTTTTGAGCGGACAAATACCTTTGAGATCTATTGAGACCCAATCAATAGGAAATTCAGGTCTAATGCGTATTTTTTAAAACAGTTTCAATTCGCTCTATCAACAGAGAAAGACATGCTCGTTCAAAATAGCGCACAGCAGATTTTGGCTTGTCAGATGAGGGTGGCATCATGTCTTTTTGCTATTTTGGCCGAGCCTGCTTTTAACGCCGATTTTGCTGCACAGCGGGCAAGTTTCAGCGACATGATTGCGGGCGGGACAATGTTCGCGCCCAAAGTAAATAATTTGTAGATGCAATTGGTTCCATTTGTCCTTCGGAAAAAGCGCTTTTAAATCTTTCTCAGTCTGCAGTACGTTTTTGCCATTTGACAATCCCCAGCGATAGGCCAGCCGATGAATATGCGTATCAACGGGAAAAGCAGGCACGCCAAAAGCTTGCGCCATGACAACGGAAGCGGTTTTATGGCCAACTCCCGGCAATGCTTCAAGATCATCGAAGTTGGCCGGCACGTCTCCATGATGCTTTTCCATCAAAATACGCGATAATTCTTTGATCGCTTTTGATTTTTGTGGCGCCAATCCACATGCTTTGATGAACTCCCGAATCTGCTCAGGGGACAAGTGCATCATTTTTTTGGGCGTATCCGCTACTGCAAACAGAGCCGGAGTCACGCGATTGACCATCGCGTCGGTAGTCTGCGCAGAGAGCAATACGGAAATGAGCAGTGTGAACGGATCTTTATGTTTCAGGGGAATCGGCGGTGCTGGATAAAGCCTTTCAAGCGTAGATTGTACGATTTCGGCTTTTTGCTTTTTGGTCATCAGAATTCCTGGATTAAATTGGCGTTTTGAAAACCAATTGCCTGCATACAAAATCCGGTTTGGGGATATTGCAAGCGAAGTTGAATGGAACAATATTTTATCAAATTTAACACTGTAGAGAATTATTGCAAGTATGGAAATTTACATCGGCTTAGACATTGGTGGCACCAAGGTGATGGCGGCGGCAGCAAACAAAAAAGGCGAGATATTAGAACGCATTCACTTACAGACACCCACTGCCCTGCAAGAAGGGCTGGACCTGCTCAAAGATGCTGTGTTGCAGCTCGCTAAAGAGCGCAGAGTTTTAGCGATTGGGGCGGCCATCGGTGGCCCGCTTGACTGGGAACAGGGCATTGTATCGCCATTGCACCAACCGGAGTGGCGCGGTATTCCATTGAAGGAAATCATGGAGACTGAGTTTGGTTGTCCCTTTTATGTCGATGTCGATACCAATATCGCCGCGCTTGGGGAGTACAAGTTTGGTGGCGAAAGGCCGGAACGGCTGCTCTATATGACCGTTAGCACAGGCGTTGGTGGTGGCTTGCTAATGGATGGCAAAATTTATCGTGGCATGCAGGGGGGACATCCCGAAGTCGGGCATCAAGCCATTCACTTTCACTGCTCTTTCCCGGAACGGGTGCATTGCGACTGTGGCGCACCAGACTGCCTGGAAGCGCTCATTTCGGGCACAGGCATTCGGCGTGTATATGGCAAGCCTGCGGAACAGCTCAACTCTGAAGAATGGCGGGAAGTAGGTGTGAATCTCGGGCTTGGCATACGTAACATCGCCTGTTTTTACACGCCTGATGTTGTGGTGCTCGGCGGTGGCGTGGCTGTCGGTGGGGGAGCAAAACTGATCGAGACAGCAGAAGAGACCATGCGCTCGCGCCTGAATATCGTGCCCGCGCCGCGTGTGCGGCTCAGCAATCTCGGATACGATACAGCTTTGCAGGGTACAATTGCCGTGGCGATGGATGGGCTGTAGAGTTCGGCTTGCGCACTATACAGGATTCCCCTTTGCCGCACGGTGACCAATCGTTTGGCATGGTTCATAATCTCAAGCCCGCAGCCGAAATTTGTGCATTTTCAATTCTGGTTATCATTGCAAAAATGAGCAGCAGTGTGCCGAGAAAAAGGAGAGAGTAGGAAAGCGAGTAATCGGTGAGCAAGCCGATCAGCGGGTACAAAATTGTGATAATGAGTTTTTCCAGCAAAGAGACTGCTGACAGAATCGTCGCACGATCCTTACTTTCAATGTGTCTGTTCATAAAATCGGCAAGAATAGGGGCGCGCAATAGTTTGCTTCCTGCGATCAGGAATATCGCGGGCAATACAAAGTAAGCTTCGGTCACCATCCCCAGAGCAATAAACATCGCTGCTGGAATCAATGCAGAATAAAACAGCAGATTTTTCATGCCGAACAGATTCTCCAACCTGCTCACACCGAACAGCAGGAGGGTCGCAAATAAGTTGAAACCGGCGGCGATAAAGCCATAATACGACACACCGATACCGGCCCTGCCAGCCAATGGCTGATAAAACCAAAAGATGAAAAACGTGATCGCTGAAATCAGCACGGAGTTGGCCGCAAATACTCTCAGCACCTTATGATTGCGCAGGTATTTCAGACCGTTTATGCCTGTCATCACAAAACTTTCTGATGGCTTATGTCTTTCTGGCTCATGCATTGTGATGTAGAAAAAGAGAGCCAAAATGGAGAAAATGCCAGAAAGAATAAATGTGACTGGCAGCGAGTCGGGGTATGGGATGATTTTTGCGCCCGCAATCATGGAACCGACCGGGAACGACAGGACAATCGCTGAAGTGCCGGCAGCTTCGTATCGGCTGAAATACTGCTTTGCTGAATTTTCCTTCTTCATTTCGAGCAGAGAATCAAAAATTAAAGCCTTGTCTGCGCCGGAGATCAGGGTCATGCCAATCGCACCGAGAAATTCTGCTATAAACAGGATAGTGTAATTCCTGACAAGGCCAAAAATCAGAAAATCAAATCCCATAAAAATGGCGCCGAGAGCCAGCGAAATTTTGCGTCCATACCGGTCGGCAATGATGCCTGTTGGGAATTCCAGCAGCACAATCCATAGCACAAACCAGGCCTGCAGCAGAAAAATTTTAGTTTAATCAACCTGAAGCCAGTCCAGAAAAAAAGGCACAGATATCGCTCCGAAAAAGTTCAAGTCTTTTAAAAAGCGGGCAATATAGCTTTTGTGGATGTTGTTGAAGACCATTGTGTTGCTTTCTGGCGATGATAAATATCCCTTTTTCAATTGAAAAAAATTGCGAGCCAATTGCAAGAAGTGAAAGCGATTTGTCGCCGGGCCGGCAAATTCTTCATTCGATGAGTGTGCATCATCCTTTTGTGAGGTGGCTGGTGATCTGATCGGTGCAATCACAAATTTGAGCGAGAACTGGGGGGAATTCCTTTTACCCGCGCATTGATTTTGCCTATTTTATCATTTCACTTTTATCTGGCGCATTTTGCCGTCACCAAATCCAAATTATGGAAAGGTATAAAATGAATCGTCTGCACAAAATCGCGTACTTGCTGCTACTGGGCACTTTTAGCGTATTTGTGGCCACCGTGCAGTCACAATCAGATGACAGTACTGCTGTCTCTGCCACGCTGGATGCCTTGCACGAAAACGCTGCAAAAGCTGATGGTAAAGCTTATTTTGCCCTGTTTACGGAGGATGCTGTGTTTCTCGGCACGGATGCAACTGAACGCTGGTCTGTTGCAGAATTCAAAAAATATGCAATGGCGCGCTTCGACGCAGGCACTGGCTGGACGTACCATAATAGTTCGCGTTACATTTATCTTTCCGAAGACAAAAAGACCGCCTGGTTCGACGAAACTTTAACCAATGAAAACTATGGGGATTGCCGAGGCAGTGGCGTGCTGGTCAAAACCGGCGATGCATGGAAAATCGCCCAGTATAATCTGACGATTCCGATCCCGAATGACCTTGCGCGCAAGGTCGTGACGATGATTCGCGAGCAGGAAAAGAAGTTGCCTTAGTGCACTGGCATAGGCTTTATGGCCATTTGCGCGCGTTCGCATACTGCATGTCCGTTTTGCTCTCAATACTCGCCACCGGCCGCTGCGACATTTTGAGCGATGGGATGGCAAGGCCGGCAATGATGTAAATCAACGTTAGCAGAGAAACGGCCATGCCGAGGCGTTTGAAATTCAGCGGCTCGTTGCTTTCCCAGCGAAACAGCATTCCGTTGAGCAAAAAGGCGACCAATCCGGAAGCGAGCAAAACCAGCAGTGGAGCGAATAGTTCAGTAAGGCCAGCGCCGCGCACCATCACGCCGAGCATGCTTTCGACGACGTATGTTGCCGGCAGCAGCTTGCCGATCGTTTGCAGCCAATCGGGCAGCATAAAAAACGGCATTGCTGCGCCCGACAAAAACATCATTGGAAAAAACAGCAAATTCGTAATGGCAGGCGCGGTTTTCATGTCCTTTGCAACGCTCCCGACAATTAAGCCCAGGGGCGCAAAAGCAAAAAATCCGCAGAAAGCAACCACAGCCAACGAGATCAGCGATCCATTTATTTGAATGTTAAAAATCAGTACGGCAGCCAATATTTGCAACAGGAGCGAGATGCTGAGATTGAATATGGAGACGAGGGCATGCGCCGAAACCACTACAATTGGGCTAACCGGTGTAGCGCGATAGCGCCGAAATACACCGTTTTCGCGCTGTGCCACCATATTCATCGAGGTGCCGAAAAACGTCGCCGAGATAATGGTGATCGTTAGGATGCCGGGTACAATGTAGGCAATACGCTCTGGATCGCCGCCACCAAAGACAATCGCAAACCCGATGAGAATAAATAGCGGGAAAACCAAAGTCCAAAACAGCGCAGTTTTAGTGCGAAACATCATCAGCAAATACGAATAGGCCATTCTGCCCAAGCCACGAAACATTAGAAATTACCCACTTCCGCAATAAAATAAATGATCATTCTGCCCGGTTTTGCATTGATGGCTTGCGCGCATCATCGTGCACCTGCTCGTCTTCCGGTTGGCCAATCAGCGAAAGATAAACATCTTCCAAGGTGGGCCGCTTCATACGCAAGTCGATCAAACGCAGGTTTTGTGCCTGCAGAACGTGCCCAAGTGCAATCACCGCAGCTGCGGGATCTAAGGTGATAAAGTGCAGGTGTCCGCCTTCTGTGCCTTGCGGCGTCACGCCAGCCTGCTGCAGCGGCGCAGGATCAAGCTCACCATCCACGGCAATCCAAATCGTGGAGCTGCCTTCTGCCTGCGAAACGAGGTCGAACGGCGTGCCATCCGCGACAATCTTGCCTGATTTGACAATAATGATACGATCACAAAGCTTTTCAGCTTCTTCGATGTAATGGGTCGTTAATAGCACTGTGCTGCCCTGATCTCGCAATCGACTAATAATGTCATGCACGCCCCGCCGTGCTACCGGATCGAGGCCGGTGGTTGGCTCATCCAGCAGAATCAGTTCCGGATCGTTGACCAGCGCGAGCCCGATAGCAATACGCTGCTGCTGCCCGCCGGATAAATTGCTGAACCGCACACCGGCTTTTTCCTGCAGCTCAATTCTTTTCAAAATTTCACCCGGCTGCAGGCTCTTTTGATAAAATGCTGCAAATAGCTTTAAAATTTCGGTGCTGGTGAGGTCAGGTGGAATTGAAGTGGACTGCAATTGAATGCCGAGTCGCTGCTTTAGTGTGCTCGATTGTCTGGCAGGATCCAGTCCAAGGACAGAAACTCTGCCAGACGAGGGCATTCTCAAGCCCTCGAAGATTTCGATCATTGTTGTTTTGCCGGCACCATTTGGACCTAAAATGCCAACAATGCCGCTTTCGCTAATTTGCAAATCGATGCCTTGCAGCGCGCGGGTTGTACCGTAATGTTTGCTCAGCTTTTCTGCCTGAATGACCATAAATTGTATGTGCTATAATGATTGATTTTGCACAATTATAATGTACTGTTTTTGATGAACGGTAATTGTGCGGAACAAATGTGCGAAGATACGCAGGCATTTGCAGAAAGATGCGTTTGAATCTGGGAAAGCAATATATTGCAAAAAAAGCCCCGAGCATTTTTGCAAGGGGCTTTTTGTCATTAAAAGCTAAGATTTTACTGTCCCAGAATTTTTATCAGGTCACCTTGCGCAACCTGGTCTTGTGCAACCAGCCCATTCAGCAGGGCGAGTTGTTCTATTTTATCGGCAGGTATACTCAGTTGGCGTGCTGCGTTCTCGAATGTACCGGCCGCTCGCACTTTCGCAATGCGAATGCGGTCAGGCTTTTTGCTCAGCGCTGCCTGATTACGAAGAACATCGAAGCCCGACATCACGGATGTCAGTGTACCGGCATATTGACCAAAATTGGCTTCAGCAGAATAACCGTGAAAGACATAGACTTTATTGTCTTTGCTAATAAAGTAGGACAAAATGCGCAAGTTGCCACTTTGGGTTGTCAAGGTGGTTTCCAATGCCACTGCCGGCAAACCATGCACAGATTTTTGCGCGCGTGCGACTTCAGTTGCGCCTGAGTTGGTCACGAAAGCAGAAGCCGCAGCTTGTGGTGAGTCTGCATTGTCGAGTTTAAATTGAATCATTGCTTTTTGCTCAGCGTCTGCCATCACAACCACTGCCGGTGAATTTTGCAATTTCCAGTTTGTTGGTACCGGGAATTGAAAACGCAATTCCGGGTGGTAGAACATGCCATTTTCAGCAAATCCCTGACGCGGGTCATCCCCGTAGACAATGCCCTCGATTCTCCTAAGATAACTGGCTTTGCTGATGTCTTTGGGGCGGTAATTGACTTGTGTTTGCCATTCATTGGTAAGCTGATGCACATTGGCTTCGCGGTCGCCAGGATCCGGGTGTGTCGATAAGAAAGTTGGAATGCGTTGGCCGCCCTGATCGCTGATCCGGCCGATGGTTTTAAAAAACTCTGCCATCTTGTGCGCATCGTAGCCCAGCTTGGTGGAGTATTCAACACCCAATCTGTCGGATTCGCTTTCCTGGTTGCGACCATAGCTGAGGAAAATCAGCCCAAGCCCGGTCTCGGCCAGGCCACTCCACTGGTTGAATTTTTCTGAAACCAGTGAACCTATTCCGAGCCCGATCGATGCGAGTTGCGCTTTAGACATTTGCTCCGCACCATGACGGGCCACAACATGGCCAATTTCATGTCCCATCACGCCTGCCAACTCCGCTTCCGAATTGAAATGCGCCAATATCCCACGGGTGAAATAGACCCAGCCTCCCGGCAGCGCAAACGCATTCACAATTGGACTGTCAACAATCCGGAAGGTATACTGCAAGTTGGGTCGGTGGGAAACCCGTACAATTGACTGACCAATGCTGTCGACGTAGGCCGTGAGTGCAGGATCATCATATATGCCATACTCAGCCTGTATTGCCGGATCAGCTTCTTTGCCGATGGCAATCTCCTGCGATTCGCTAATTAAGCTGAACGTTTTTTTTCCGGTTACGTAGTCCGTAGCGCATGAAAATGACAGGCCTGTTAAAAGCACGAACGCATAGAGGACAAGGCGCTTCATATTTCCACTCCTTAGAAAATCCATTTGAGAATGTTATTAAAAACTGTGATCAGAAAAGCGGCGACAAGCGTGGTTAAAAAGCTGTCGATTTTGAAATCGCCGATCAACTTGTCTGTCAGCCAAAGCAGGAAGGCGTTAATCACAAAAATAAACAAACCAAATGTTAAAATAGTGGCTGGCAAAGTTAAAAGCGTGATGAGGCCAAAAAGGAGAAAATTGATGATGCTGTACACGATAGCCACAATGATAGCGGTGCCGAATCCTTTGAGATGCACTCCAGGCAAGAGCCTGGCCACTCCGAAAATGACCACACTCAATAAGAGAATGTTTAGAATTGTATTCATTTTTCCTCCAAAAATCGGTTTCTCGCCAGCAGAAGATGTCTGTCCTGCAGATGACCCTTTGTAGACTTAACAATACATTATTAAGCAAACTTTGTCAATAGCTTTGTCAAAATCCACCAATGTCTTCCAAACTTCCTGTTTGTGTATGCCTATGTTACAACATGGTGCTGCTTTTGAACATGGCGATGATTTCGTACGATTAAATTTGCTGATACTTAAATTTGGCAGCACATTGAAGCCAGTACTGTATGGAGCAAAAGCTTGTTTCAGTTTTTTTCGCTGATTACGGCGAAATGTGATAGGAAATTTAGCGAAAAAGCATATTTCGTGTGCTGGCTATTGCACAAACAGGATAAATGTATTACATTGGCGTCTTTATCGGGCATGAATGCCGTAGCATTATCATCTGCAGAGTGGTACACATGGTTGCTTACTCTGGCTGAAGCCATCTCAGATGACTCACGGTGACAATCCAGATTAATTTTAATGATCTATTCTGCTGCCTTTGGCGCTGGTCAACATGTATTTCGTTTGATTTTTAGAATTTTATCATAAAGTGGTGGGGAAGGAGAGGAAGGAAAAGCAGGGCGCAAAGGGAGTTGTGCCTCGACGACCCGGTTCAATTGATGTCTAAACTTAGGAGAAGTGTACCAATGGAAATGTCGGCGGCAAAACCGATAGCCAATGCTCAAAATGTGATGCAGCTTGAGCATCCAAAATTGGGAGTGATTGCCTATTCAGCAGATGACATCTTTTTTTTTCCACAGGGACTGCTTGGCTACGAGCGCCAGAAACATTATATTTTGGTCGAACGTGAAGAGCATCAGCCGTTTCTCTGGATGCTGAATACTGAAGACACAAATTTAAATTTTTTAATTATTGACCCGCAGGTTTTTTATCCTGAATACGAGCCCAATATCTCCAAAAGAGATTTGAACGAATTGCAGATTGACAATCCGCAAAGTCTGTTCATGTATATTATTATAACTCTGGATCAAGATATACATAAATCGACTGGCAATTTGAGCGCACCCATTCTCCTAAACATGACCAAGAGAATCGGCAAGCAACTGGTATTACTAGATGATAAGTACTCAACCAAGTATCCAATTCACAAACCGGAATAACCTGATTTTAGCTAAGGAGTGTCTATGCTGGTCCTGACACGGAGGTTGGGAGAAACGATTGTAATCGGTGATGATATTGTCATTAAAATTGTTGATATTCATGGCAAGCAAATCCGGGTTGGGATCGAAGCGCCTTCAGAAATCAGTGTGTACCGAGGTGAAATTTATGATCGCATCATGCAGGAAAACAAAGCTGCAGCAGATGCGATTGCCAAAGACGGTGCCGATATCACCGAAAGCGCCAAAAAGCTCATTGCACAGAAAGAGAATTCCGGCTCATAGAATTTGCCTGCTATTTGCCACCAACTCCGCTTAACGTCCTTCCTTCCACCTTACCCAGACGACACAATTAATAAAATTAACATTTTTCCTTAGTTTTGTTTTTGCTTGTAGCTGAATCAGCGCCTGAAGGCTGTTCGGCGTTTTTTGACGCTCACATTTCAGCGTGATTTGTTTCAATGAACGCAAAAACAAGAAAGTGTTAAATTAGTTTTCTTGTGATGTGTTTTTGTGCAACAGTTCTCGCGTCGTTCGTCTGCATATCCTGCCTGATACAGCTGCATCTGTAATTTTGCGCGCCAAGCCAAGCCTAATTTGAGCTCAAAATTAAGGATTCTCCAATTCGTGCCATTTCATGGCACAGCGGTTGCCTTAACCAGGGCAAACGAGGAGGTACCGTCATGTTGAAGAAATACTATTTAGTTGTTTTGGCTTTAGCGTTGTCTTTTTCAGCTTGTATGAATGAACTCTCGGAAATCGATATGGAAGCACCTGCGGTCCCGCGTGGCGTTGCCAGCACAACCGGCGATGAAATGGTGACCATTTCGTGGTATCCTAATCATGAAGGCGATTTCGATATCTATCATGTTTATCGCAGCGCCCAGGAAAATACAGGCTACTATTTTATCGGCGCAACAGACCAGCCATTCTTTGTAGACCGTGATGTTGTAAATGGGGAAACCTACTTTTACGCCGTTGCTGCGCTGGATTACAGTGGCAACGAAAGTGAACTGAGCTATGATTTGGTTCACGACACACCGCGACCGGAAGGCTACGGCGTTCGCATTTACAACTTTCGCCAATTCCCGGATATAGCCGGTTATGATTTTTCTGATTTTGCAGTTTTACACTACCGGGCCGGTAGCACAGATATCTATTTTGAATACCATCCAGATGCGGATGGGTTTTTCATCAATGCCTTTTCCGATGACACCGATATTCAGGATTATGGCTATACCGAATCGATGGATGAGATCAGCTATGCGCCGGAACAAGGTTGGTCTGATCTCGGGTATGTCGAAGCTATTGTAGGGCATACTTATATCGTATGGACGCACGACAATCATTTTGCCAAAATTCGGATAACGCAGCTCAACCAGGATTTGGTGGAATTTGATTGGGCATACCAGACGGATCCGGGCAATCATGAGTTGAAGGTAAGCCAGCGCGACCATTTGCCATAGATGCGCTGCCAATTGAATTGAAAAGACAATATAGAATCCGCTGATACATAAAATAGCATCACAGGAGGTGCAAAATGAAGACCCTGAAACTGAAAAACCCGTTTATCGCCTGGATTGGGGTGATAGGCATCTTTTTGAGCATTTCCGCAGCTCAGGCAGGCCATGATCGTATCCGAATTGACGTTTGGGCTGATCATGGTTTTGACGATCCTTATTGGTCGGAGGATGCGTTCGAGCTTTTTATCCGGCCTGACGAAAATTGCTATGTCACGATCATGGTGATCGATCCGGATGGTTATGCAAATGTCATTTATCCACTGAATCGACATCAACAACGCTGGTTGTATCGCAATCGCGTTTATCGGCTTTCTGATTTGCTGGATGAGCCGCTCTACTTTTATGGCTTGGATGGACGCGCGCACATTAGCGTTGTCGCTACCAGCAGGCCTGCGTTCCTCAATCCCTGGCTACTGGATGAAGTTTATGCGTTTGCGCACCGACCGTATTCTCTCAACGCATTTGGTGTGCGCATTAGCCTCGGGCCTGTCGAGTTTGAAAGCCGGTTCGGATTCTACTGGACCAATCATGTCCGATCTTACGGCTACAGCGTTTTTACCACACCAATTTTGATTCGGCCGGCTATCCGGTATCAAAAAAGGTACGTGCCCAGGCCCGCACATCATCATCAGGTATGGCAGAGTCGCTGGAAATACCGCTCGAAAAAACCCGTTTTTGTTCATCGCAAAGCAGAGCATAAGCCGCGAATTGAGGCGCGTGCAGATCGCAGGAGTTGGGACAGGAGAGACCGTGATGCACGTGAGCCTGTGCGGCGTTCAGACGAGCGCACAACTGCGCGCAAAGAGCAACGGAGAAGTGATCGTGTTGTGCAACCAGAGACGAGACGCAATGAGCAACCACGCAGCCCGCGTGAGCGTAAGAATGATCAATCTGTTCAGAAAAGCAGGGAGCGTGGCAAGTCAAGCGATGCAAAAAAGAATGATGCTGCTGAAGAATCGCGCAAGCCCAGCCGTCGCACCAAAAAGCAGTAATGGAGCTACATGAATGCTGAGCCGGTGATGTGCTAAACAAAAACTAACATCATGCAAAAGTAAGGCTTTGTGGCAGATTGATGAAAGGACTTCGCTAATCTGTTCGCAAAGCCTTTTTTGTTTCAGCAAAACTGCTATTTTGAATAGCGACGATCCTATTGCAATGAAATCCGCTAACAGTTCCATTATTCAATTTAGGCAAGAAATGATTTTGGAAAAAATAGAGCCGGCTGTGGATGTAGAAAGCGCAGACGCCATGCCGACCGCATTTAGCAAGCTTTACCGGCTTGCATTGTTGCTGGCTGGGTTTACCATACTTTACAACATCGCAGAAGGCGTCATATCGGTTTTTTGGGGGCTGGAAGATGAGACGATTTCGTTGTTTGGCTTTGGGCTGGATTCGTTTGTTGAGGTGATTTCCGGTGCAGGCATTTTGCACCTGGTGTTGCGGCTGCGCAATAGCGACACGGAGTTGCCGGATCAATTTGAGCGCACTGCCTTGCGCATCACCGGCGGTGCTTTTTATCTGCTGACCATTTCGCTGATCGCTACCGCCGGATTGAATTTATACGCTGGCAAGCATCCGGAAACAACTTTTTGGGGGATTGTGATTTCATTGATTTCCATCGCCACCATGTGGGCGCTCATTGTGCAAAAACGCAAAGTCGCGCATGCCTTGAAATCCGATGCGCTGCTCGCGGATGCCAATTGTACGCGCGCCTGTCTGTACCTGTCGATAGTGCTCTTGGTCTCAAGCGCGGGCTACGCGCTCACCGGTATTGGGTACCTGGATGCGCTCGGCGCACTCGGCATTGCCTGGTTTGCTTTCAAGGAAGGCCGGGAAGCGTTCGAAAAAGCCAAGGGTAAGCTCTGCTACGATTGCCATTGAAGAATAAACATTCTCACTCATCGTACGTCACCCGATAAATGCAGTTGGCGAAGTCATCGGAAACCAGCAGTGAGCCATCGTGCAGCACTTCGATATCCACGGGACGTCCCCAATATTCCTCGCCAAGCAGCCAGCCGGTTGCAAAATGATCATATTTCACCGCTTTGTTGTTTTCGAGCGTTACAACCACCACGCGGTAGCCGTCCGGCCTGGATCGATTCCATGAGCCGTGCTGGGCGATAAAGATTTTGTTGCGATAGCTGGCAGGAAACATTTTGCCGGTGTAAAATCGCATGCCTAGCGCAGCATTGTGTGCCGCCATTTCCAGTGCTGCAGGCTGAAAATCCGCATCGCTCATCGATGCTTGAAAGCTGCTATCCACCAGTGTTTTGCCGTAGTGGTACGGGAAGCCAAAATGCAACCCGGCTTTCGGTGCATGATTGAGTTCCTCGGGCGGACGGTCATCACCCCAGGCATCGCGGCCATTGTCGGTAAACCAGAGCTCTTTGGTCACCGGGTGCCAGTCAAAACCGACCGTATTGCGAATGCCACGCGCAAAAATCTCCCTGCCCCTGCCATCGGGATTGATGCGGGTAATGGTGCCAAAAATCTCTTCTTCCGGTTCGCATATATTGCAGGGTGCGCCCACCGGCACATATAGCTTGCCATCCGGCCCAAATCGAATAAATTTCCAGCCATGGTGAACTTTGTCAGGATACTGGTCGCTGATAACAACCGGCGCTGGCGGATTCTTTAGGTTTTCCTCAATATTTTCCAACTTCAGGATGCGATTGATCTCAGCGATATAGAGATCGCCATCTTTAAAAGCAACGCCGTTAGGCATGAACAGATCGCTCGCCAATGTGATCACTTCGTCGGCCTTAAAGTCCTTGTTGCGGTCGACGATGGCGTACACTTTGCCGGGCACACTTCCGCGGGCGCGGAACGTCCCAACATACAAAACACCACTCGGGCTGATCGACATCGAGCGCGCACCTTCGACGTTCTCGGCGAATAGCTCAATTTGGAAACCATCGGGCAGCTTGATTTTGTCGAGATACTCCTGCGGTTTGACATCAAGCATGGGATTGCTGGCACGCACCGGTCGCTGTTGAGTCTGTGCTGTCGCCAGGGCTGTGCAGAATAATATTATAAAAATTATACCTGCATATTTGCATTTGAAAGAAGATCGCATACCTACTCCATTTTATTTAGGTGATTCAGGCGATGCAGCAGGCTCAGTGGATTTCATCGTTTCAAGCATTTGTTGGTAAACACCGACTAATTCACTGCCGAGCGAATAAAGCTCATTAAATGCAGAGCGAACCTTGCCGAGATCGCTTAGCCGGCCATTTAACGCAGCTGCCATCAGCCGATCCACAAGTCGATAATAAAGGTCCTGAAAAGCATAAAGTCGCGATAAGCTGCTGGCGGTCTCAAAATCCATGGTTGCAAAAGCCTGGGTCGCAATAGTGGCCTGATAAGCCGATGATTGCAATAGGGGCGGGGACAGGCCCTTCCAGCCCGGGATAGCGTCGTGAGCTGAGTTGCCGCGCGAATGACCAGCGTTAAGCATGCTGTCTATAGTGGTGGTCATTTGCAGGTAGTAGGGCAGGCGGTTTTCCAGAAAAAATTTGTTTTGCTGGATCTCGCCCTGAATACCGATTAGTGCAGCATTGACCATTTTTTGATCATTGCGTGCTTGCCGCCATTCATTGACGGCCAGCGCCAACAGTACAGCAAAAACGATCGAAAAAATTTCAATAAACAAGGCGCCGGCAGAGATATTGTGCTTTTCGAGATATTCCTTCATCATACTTTGCCTAATATTTGGCCAGGGCCGTCATGACCTGTGGTTTTTCTCCTGTTTTGGTCCAGGAAAAAAAGATTGATTGGCCCGATTGTACCATACGTGGAAAGCCGCTGGCGCGGCTGCCACCGGTAAGCGCGATGGTTTGGGAGTTCTCAAGTGAGCCATTATTGCTGACTCGGCGCATTTTAATCACACCGTCGTCTCCCTGGTATTCCATCCAACTCACCAAAGCCGTGTTTTGATTGAGTAAGACCACATCCACACGTCCCATAGGCTCGCCATCATTGATCAGTATTGGGGCGCCAAATCTTTTTCCACCGTCCGCTGAAAAGGCCATTTTGACTTCAGGCTTCTGTCCTGCAGCAGTAAACCAGGCGACAACAACCGACTGCTCCAGTGTTGCAAGAGCCGGCCCATTGACAGGACAGCCCGATATTCTCCAGTTATCTGCAAACACGCATTGTGGCTCCGACCAGATGCCTTTTTCAAGGCGAACAACGTAAATGTCGCGGATTTCGTCATCAGACCGATTACGATAGGCCACGATAGCGCCGTCAGGTAGCAAAGCGGCCGATGTTTGGCAGCATTCACATGTACGGTCATCCAGCTCAACTTCGTGGGCAATTTTGCCGTCTGGGCGCAAAAGGGCAGAGCGCAAGGTCATCTCCTCGCTGCTTTCACTGTGGCCGCCACTATCGGCAAAATTGCGGCCATCAAGCCAAACGGTAAAAAGTTGATCGTTTTGCCAGGGTAGCAAAGAAACAAAGCCGTGCTCGGTTTGCGTGCCGTCGCGGTGGGGGATGATCGGCGTGCTCCAACTGCCGCCATCGTCTTTTGAAAACGCAATATTGACGTTGTAGGCGTAGGTGCTTTTAGCGCTTTTCGCCAGCCAATGCGCTACCAATGTGCCATCGTTGAGCATTGCCATCGAGGGGAAGTCTGCCCAGTTCACGAACCAGTGATCGCCGCTGGTAACCAATTGGGGAACAGACCAACTGCTGTCTTGCCATTCTGAGAATTTAAGCGCCACCTTACCGTTGTCGAGATCTTCCATCCACGATAATAATGCACGCCCATCTTTGGATGCAAATAAATTCGGCTCGCCACTACCTGCTGCAGCTGGCGACTCAACTAGCTGCAGTGAAAGCAATTGTTGTGCTGGCGTATTTGCCGAGTTGCAGGCAAATTGCGAACAAACAGTGAAGACCGCAAGCAATATAGCGAAGAAACGAACCGCCATGAATTTCTCCATTTTTATTCCAGAGAATAGGGCATGATGGAAAAACTTGCAAAAGAAATGTGCCAGAGAATGGAGATGAATTTTGCAAGGCAGAGGGTGGCAGGCTGAATTCTTAAAGGATTTCTATCAATTCGCTTGTTGGTAAATAAGTCGATTGGGCTAAAATCAATTATGCATATAGAAAGTTAGTAAAATAGCTACTTCGGTAGGGTAAACGAAATCGTAGTGCCTTTGCCGGGCGCAGAGACCATCGCCAATTGCCCGCCATGTTGCTTCACGATTTTCTGGCAGATACTCAGCCCCAAGCCGCTGCCTTCGATATCACCGACATTGCTGCCGCGCTGAAATGGCTGGAAGACACCATGTTGTTCGTTGGGAGCGATGCCGATGCCATTGTCGCGGACATGAATCGCCACAAAGCGAGGCAGGCCTTCTGAGGCGATTTCGATGTATGCCGGCTTCTCGGGATGCCGATATTTCGCGGCATTGTTCAGCAGGTTGTCAAAAATCACCCGCAGTCCTTCACGGTTGCCGCTGACAACAGGCAATGGTCGCGGGATCTCGATGACGAGTGAGCGGGCTGCGCGATCAGGGAAGGAATCATGGACCAGTGTGCGTACAAGTTCATCAAGGTCTACCTGCTCTGCCACCATTTCAAATTTGCCAAAGCGGGCAAATTTGAGCAGATCATCAATGATCTGATGCATTGTGTGTATATTGCCGCAGATGCGTTCCAGATAATGCAAGTGCTCGGGTGATGCGGTTGCATCGAGATCATCGTGCAGCAGGCTACTAAAGCTTTCCGCTGCTATCAGCCGCGTTTTGAGCGTATGCGAGAGCAAAGAAAGGAACTCATCGAGATTCTGTGGCAGTAGTTGGTTTTGTACCGGAAAAATGGGCGAGTGTGTTTGTTTTTGTCTCGAAAAAAAATTGCGAAGGGAGGAGCGTCTTTTTGTACGGTTGGTGTCCTTCTTGCGAAAAGTCGCTTGTTGTACGTCTGCTGCGTCCACGGTTGCCCACCTTTGTCGATATGTGATAAACGGGAAATTGTATCCGGTTCGAGGAGCCGTCACATTTTAGCGCGAAACGCCTCTAAATGCAAGAAAAAACAAGGATATTAAGGATTTTTAATAAGCGTCGATAGCAGGCAATGCATTAGACAAAACAACGTTTTTGCAAAGGAGTACTGGAAAGTATGATGCAAAAGAAATCTATCGTGATCTGAACAGAGCTGCGGCATCGGTGAGCACTTTTTGCATCACTCCATCGAGCGTGCCGGTTAGTGTTGCACCGGAAGCAAAGGCATGCCCGCCACCGTTATAGCTTTGCGCCAGCTTGTTGATCACGAGATTGCCGTTGGAGCGGAAGCTGATTTTCACGCGGTCGTTATCCAGCTCGATAAAAAGCAGCGCTATTTCAACGCCTTCGATCGTGCGAGGAAAATCGGAAAGACCATCGGTGTCTTTGAGCGATGCGCCGGCTTCCGCCAGCATTTTTTGTGTGATGATCATCGTGGCCAGCTGATTTTCATAATGAAATTTCAGGCTGGCCAAAGCACTCGCCATCAATTTGACACGGGCGTGGCTTTGGTTTTCGTAGATATCTTTGTGGATTTGTTGCGGATTGATGCCGCGACCAAGCAATTCGGCTGCGATTTGATGTACACGCGGCGTTGTGTTTGAGTAGCGAAATACACCGGTATCGGTCAATATTGCGGTGTAAAGCGCTTCGGAAATGCGGGTCGTCAATTTGGCATCCAGGCCGTGCAAAAGCTCGAAAATCAGCTCGCCGGTTGAGCTGGCTTTTGGATAGATCGCGTCGTGCTCAACGAATGGCTCGTTTTTGGGGTGGTGATCGATGCAGACTTTTGTCAGGTGGCTGCCTCGGATAAACTCTCCGAGTTCGCGCAGTCGCCCCCAGTCGCTGATGTCGAGGATAAAAACCGCATCAGCATTGCTGACATACTCAATATGCCGACTGGCGTCATAAATTTCAATTTCGCCATTCGGATCGAGAAATTGGAATACGTCCGGTGCCGGACTGCTGTTCAGGATTTTAACCGACTTTTTGCGTTGCTTCAAAAAGTGTGCAAATGCAATTTCAGAGCCAATCGCATCACCGTCTGGATTGACATGGGTGGTGACAATAAATTGCTGGTACGTACGGATGATTTCATCAATTGTATCAATATCGGCCTTTTTGAGCATGAAGCAGCTTTCGGTTAGAGCGTGAAGTCGATGTGTGCGAACTGGATATTCTGATTTTCATCCGATACTTTTACCATCACCGTGTGCGAACCGCGCGCGAGGTTTCGCAGGGCTGTTTGAAATTGCTCATTCCGTGAATCTGAAACGCCATCCTGCGGGTAAAGCAGGACCCATTCGCCAGCATCGATTGCATAAAACGTTTCAGTAATGCGACTGGCCTGATCCGTTGCTTCGAAGGTGAGGGTTGCTTGCGAGCCGCCCGAAACAGCCAGTTTGACCACATTCGGAGCAGTATTATCCACCAACAGGGGCTCGCTGATTTTTTCACTTTTTTGAGCTTTGGCAGGTACATTCGTCAGCACGTCAGACGCGACAATTTTGATCAAATACTCGCCATCCGGCATGGTGCGGCTGTCCCAGGAATAAACAATATTACGGTAGTTTTTAACCAGACTGCGCCAATCCTTTGCGCCGACTGGCTGATAAAGTAGATCGAATTGCAGGTCATCTTTGTTTGGATCACTCGCTTTCCAGGTAATAGAGACAAAGCCGGGCAAGGTGACTTTCTTGCCAAAACTCTGTCCGCGCCGGCTATTTTCTGCGCCATTGCGTCCCTGCTGTTGATCAATTGCATTGCTGCGCAGACCGTCCTCAACCGCATCGAGGAAGGCGGTGCCATAATCCAGGATGGTGATATCTGAAATTTCCGGTGCTAAATTGGCTGGCAAATAGCCAATATCAATCGCGGATACGCTGGTTTCGCTGGCAGCCCCATTTTTCAACGCGGCACGCCATTGCAGGAAGCGGGCAGGAGGGGCTGCGATAGCAGAACCTGTGCCGTTTTGCATCGGTTGGCTCCACGTGCTCCAGGTATTATCAGGCTGTTCGCTATTACCACTGCGAGTGAAGAATTGCACATTGCCGTTACTTTTCCATGATAAGCTGCCCCAGGTTGCTGCAAACTCGGCATCGATGCTTTTCGATGTGAATTCTCCTGACGAAACGCGTTCATTGAGCAACAAGAAACAGCTCCCCAAATTGGATGTGGCGATGTAGGTACCGGCTTTGTCAGCTAAGAGATAGGTGATTTGCGATGGCTTCAGCTCGAGCAGCATATCGATTTGGCCGTTGTCACGGAGACGATAAATCTTGCCATCATCGCCGGTGCCGACCAACACATTGTTGTCCGCATCGATGACAAGGCTCTGCACGCGATCCAAACTTTCATCCCACTTTTCCTTTGCAAAGCCATTCGGCGAAATGTGATAAACCATGCCTTTGCCTTTGGTTGCGCGCCTGACACTTGCTGCTATAGCCTCGCCACCGGTTTGCACAATCGCAGCATCGCCACCCTCGCCACCGCTTTCGATGGCAAAATCAGCAACCGTTATCTGTGGCGCGTGCCCGCCTGGAAGTTGCGCACCTTCTGCGGCGCCGGCTGCCCAAAGTGACCCATCGGATGCCGGAGCCAGCGCAAAAATTTCATTCAGGGGACTGTCGTACAAAATCGTAGGCTTTTGGGTGCGATCAAATCGATAAATCAGTCCGTTGTCAGAAGAGCCTGCGTAGATCGTGCCGGTGACGTCCTTTGCGAGCGCACGGATGTGCAACTCGTTGCTGGTAAAAAAAGTATCGATTTGACCGGCTTGGCTGATTTGAAGAATGCTGCCGGGAATGCCGGTCGAGACCAGCAGATCATCACCAAAGGGTAGAATATCCCAGATATACGTCGCTTCTATGGTTGCCAGTTTGTGCAGTTGATTGTTTGCATATTGATAGAGGTGGCCTCCGGGCGACGGCGAAAAATAGAGTCGGTCTTTGCTATCACTGGCAAGTGCGAAAATCGCAGCTTCATTGCCACTGTATACGTGCGTGGTGTCGCCATTTTTGTCGATGCGGAAGACAGAAGCCGGATTGGCGGTTGCCGCGTACAGGCCAGATTTGGTTTTCGCCAGCTTCCAGACCTGCGCGACGCTTTCTTGCAGGATCGATTCGGTTTTTGGCGCAAGGGTGAGTTTACCATCATGGCGAATGGTAATCCCGGTTGATTTGCCGGTTGAAAAGTCGTTGGCTGTCCGATATTTTTTGATGACAACCGAAGCGCTGTAAGCAACCGAAACGATGATAAATAAAGCAACAAATGCTACAATTTTCCGCATGATTTGATTCACTCTATAATCCTTTTAAGTATGCTTTAGTGATAATGCCATTCAGCAAAGCTATAAATGTCATGTTGGCCAAAGTCGAAACCTGACCGCTCCGCTCAAAAGCCACTCATCCCATGCCGCTCAGCGTGACATTTTCCCTCAACAGCGCAGACTTGGCTTTTGTGAAATGTTCGGGCAAAATCGTTGCGTTCAGTGTGGGCCCAGTGTCAGCGCAGACGAATTCGTACCGCTTGCACACCTTCAACCATGTATGGCTTGGGAATTTCAAGCTCTTGTACAACCCAATCCCGAATCGGTGTGGTTTCGTCACGACTGTTGCGGTACGTCAGCACCGGGTAAACTGATGGTGGCAAACCAGGCAGCTCATCTTTTTCAGTCGCTACGCCGCGATCGACGAGCCGTAATTGAATAAATAGACGGTCGTTGCGACGACTGGTTTTTAGAATCGACATCAACTTGTCGAACGATGTTGCGTGAAATTTGCCTGGCGACAACCGGCGCTCGTACGTGTTCAGCGCAGTCGCACCTCCGACAACCACACTCAAAAGGCGGCCATTGATCGATGGCGGAATAACCACGCTCTGTTTTTCCGTGATCGGTTCGGAGAGGTAGGGACGCAGAGTATAGGTCACCTCAAGGGTATCTCCCGCTTCGACCTCTGTTTTATCAACCCATAGTTCTTCGAGTACGGCGGATTTACGTCCCGGTAGTGAAACAAAATCCACTTTTATATCCGAAAACGTTACAGGTTTGTAAGGATTGTTGGTCACTGCGGCAAGTCGGGAAGCGATGTCGCCTGTGCTGTGCAAAACGCCGTTTAAAAATGAAAAGGAGCTGGATGGCTGATAACCGGGGTAAAGGTTGTCGAGATTCAGGACAGTGTTGTCTTCCAGTTTTGCGTAGCCGCTGACCTTCAGTGAGTTGAAGCCGGTACTCAAACGCGCGGATTCCAGGCCATTGATGAGCGCCAGCCGCAATAAGAGCGGCACAAACGAGGACAGTGTTTTTTCCTGAATGATAGAAAAATTGAAGTCAGTGCTGTCACCATTTTCGGAGCGGTAGCTCATTTCGACCGAGGTCATATCCGGCACAGGGCCGATCTCGCCCATCACGCCGGTGGTGCGATCCTGACGCAGGGTGCCGGTAATTTTGCCGGTTGAACTCAATTTTGATGAGCCGAGGCTGTTGGCAAGGGTTACGAGAATGTGTGCTTGTGCCATCGGCAACTCAATCGGCCCATTATCAAAAAACGGGTGCCCGAAACCAAGCACTCGATTGCCCGAGCGGTAGGTGACGGTGCCGGTGGCTGCGATGTCAAAGTCGCCGCTCAACAAAACCGCTGCGATCGGTGCACCGGGCGCCAGTTCGATACCTTCAGCAGTTGCGCTACCACTGCCGCTGCTGACTGCCTGAAGGTGCCATTGCGCCAATTGGCTTTGCGCCATCTCGAAAGAAGTCTTTCCAAAGCCGCCCAGACTCAGTGGCAAAGGCAGGGATTGCGCGGTTCCGGCAGAGGAGGCGGGACCCTGGTTTGGTGTGAATGCGCTCCAGTCATGAAGCGAAAATCCCATCGCGACATCGAGATAGCGTTCCATGACCTCTGCATTGCCTTCGAATGCAAGTTCCTGCTCGCGCTGCTGCTCTCGCCCAAAAATTTCCAACATTTCTGAAATAGGCGTTACGCCCATAATGGGATCTTTTGGGAAGGAAGAGAAGGAATAGGCCAGCGCGCCAATCAGTTTGTCTTCAAAATAGACCGGGCTGCCGCTCATGCCGGCGGTCGGTCCTGCGAATTCCGCTTTTTCACCGTGCAGCCGTACAATGATGACATCGCGTTTGGGATAAAAATTGTGCATTACATCAACAATTTCAACCCCGAATTCTTCGATTTCGCTGCCTTCGAAAATGGTCTTGGCCGTAGCCATCATCCCGGGTTTGAGTTCATCGACCGGCATGATCTCCTGCGCAATGGACGCACTTCCGGCTGTGGTGAGAAAGAAAAGGAGCAATCGGACAAAAAGTCTGTTCATCAGTCGCACATCATAAATAATGGTTTGATCAAACGCTTGCTTTTTATGGAATTGGCTTGGTCCTGGGGCGTTCGCTGTTCAAAAAATGCAAACTAAAAAATACTGCTTCTGCGCCGAAATAACAAGTATATTTCTTGAAGAGTTTAACGCTGTTTCGATTTTTGCCGAATTTGACGCAAAAGCCGGTCGGTTCGCAACAAATACCGCTCTCATACGGCATTTGTTCCGCTCTTTTCCAGGAAAAACACTTTTGAATTTTGGTGGTGGGGAGCTTCTTGCGGTTTAAGGAATAAACTGAGCAGGATTTATTGAAAGCATGCTCATTCGGCTGCATTGCTGTCGAAACCTCCAGGCTCATAGGAAGGCATTTAATGAGATCAGCTCATCCAATTGCTGCGGGCTTCCGGATTCCATTTTATGGTGGTTTTTTTGAGTTTTGTCCAAAATTCAATCGAGCTCTTTCCGGTAATATCGCCGCTGCCGAATTTGGATTGATTCCAGCCACCAAATGAAAATGGTTCACGCGGTACCGGCACCCCGATGTTCACACCGATCATGCCAGCACTGGCGCGTTCGCTGAAATATTTTGCCAAACCACCGGACTGCGTGAAAATCGCCGCGGCGTTGCCATAAGGTGAGCTGTTTTCGATTTCAATCGCTTTGTCGAGTGTGGGGGCGCGCAAAATCGCCAACACGGGGCCGAACACTTCTTCCTGTGCGATCGGCATGTCTGGTGTTACCTGGTCGATGATGGTCGGGCCAAGCCAATAGCCGTTTTCGTGGCCCGGCACGCTGATATTCCGGCCATCGAGAATGACGTTCGCGCCCTGCTTTTCTGCTTCTGCAATATAGTTCTCGATGCGCGCCTTGGCCTGCTTCGAAATGATAGCGCCGAGATTTTTGCCGGGGACAATCTTCCCGGCTTCTCTGCAGAGTTGCTCGATAATGTGATCGACCGGGCCGACGGCCACCAGCGCGGATGCAGCCATGCATCTCTGGCCGGCGCAGCCTGTCATGGATGCGGCGACATTGCTGGCTGTCATGCCGGTATGAGCATCCGGCAGCACCACCAAATGGTTTTTGGCGCCACCCAAAGCTAATGCCCGTTTGAATTTGGCCGTTGCTCGCTGGTAAACCAGTTTGGCCACGCGCGTCGAGCCGACGAACGACACAGCTTCAATACCCGGATGATCACAAATCGCTTCGACCGCTTTTTGACCGCCATGAATGACATTAAAAACGCCATCGGGCAAGCCGGCTTGCCGCAATAACTCTGCAATGCGATTGGCGCTGAGCGGCACCAATTCGGATGGCTTCAGCAGCATGGTGTTGCCGATTGCCAGCACATTGGGGATGGTCCAGTTTGGCACCATATTGGGAAAATTGAACGGCGTGATGCAAGCGACCACACCCAGCGGCTGCCGTTCCGAACGGCACTCGACGCCTTTGCTCACTTCTTCGATTTCGCCGGGGAAAAGCTGCGGCAGGGCACAGGCAAACTCTGTTACTTCCACCGCTTTCAAGACTTCCGCACGCGCCTCATCCAGGGTTTTGCCGTTTTCCTCGACGATAAGCTGTGCCAATTGCTCGAGGTGTTGTTCAAGCAGCGTTTTGTAATGATAAAAGATTTGCACCCGCTCTTTGATCGGCATACCAGACCACTCGGGAAAGGCAGCCTGTGCGCTTGCGACCGCCTGGCTGACCTCACTGGTCTCCGACAAATGCACAGCAGACAATACTTCGCCGGTTGTGGGGCTAAAAACCTCCAGCGTTTCGCCCTGTCCGGCCACCATTTTTCCTGCGATGAAGTTGTGTGCAATCGGATATTTCATTTGACTTTCGCCTTCCCGTTTTGGTGGAATTTCGACAGCGTGCCGACCTGCACGTTGACTTCAAGTGTGTGCAGCGCCATCAGCAAATTGGCCTGCGTCCAGTAGAGCGGCAAGTGATCGTTTGGTACAAATGCGCCATCTTCACGATAATAAAGCTCCGGGCAACGAAACGCGTTTGGCCCGTACTGCTCCGCTGTGATCTGTGCCAGGGAACGATTTAAGTAAAATGTTTGCTGCTCGAGCTCTTCTTTTTTGCCACTGTGCTGATAGCGCTTGCCATGAATTACTGAGATGATCGGATCAAAAATGCACCATTGGGCTTCAGCGCCGGGTGCTGCCAGCAAAAGATCACGGTCAGCGATGTTGTTGCTGAAATCTTGTGTGCGGTGTTCTGGGGCCAGCATTTTTTTGTAGTCGGGCGCCCAGTAGGAATCACCGGGATAGCGGCGAATACCATAGTCTCCCTGTAAATGCTGCTTGACATTTTCCACGATTGCATTTGCTTGTTGTGGTTGCAAAATGTCGAGTGGATAGATCAAAAAGAGCAGCGCCGCATCATGGGCGCGTTGTTTGTGTCGATCTGTTTGAATGCATTCTGACGGCAATATTTTAATCAACGCGTTTTCGCCGCGATCAATCAGCCGCTGGACATCCGCTATGGTAATGGACCTGTTATTATGTGCAATGCTGCTATCCGGATGGCTGTGCCGCATAAGTTTTTGTAGCTCATACAGCGAAGCCAGCACCACGCCAATGCTGGAAGCGCTCTGTTTGCGCACTTCCTCCCAATGACCGGAATCTTCATCATCCCAGTAGGCAATTTTTTCAAAGAACAGCACAAAAATCGCCAGCAGGTGAGCTGTTTCATCGCTGAATTTGAGAGCGCCCTGATTGAGCAAACGGCAATAAAACCACAAAAAATAGCCAAGGGCATCATTTTGCGCATGAGCCCAAATTTGGTCGATTTCGGTCAGGTTTTGCCCATCGAAGCGGATTTGAGGCCGGTTCATCGGTTGCTGTGGATCGGCATGGCCTGAAATGATGTCTTCAAATCTGTTTTGGTATTTTAAAAAGTAGGCAAGCAGAGAGCGCATATTTTTCGTTGCCACTTCAACCTGGCCGCGACAGAAATGCGAAAAAGCGATGTAAACGTTGTCGCGAATCCAAATGCTGTCGTAGCCGGATGCAGCTTCCTGCGATGGACTCTGAGCGGCAGCAGGGAAAAGGCCATTGGACAATGCTGAAAAGTTAAATGTGCCTTTCGATGTGAGCCATTTCCGGAGAGCTTGCAGTTCGTCAACGGTATAATGCGATTGCAGTTTTTGGGCGATTTGCCCATTATTGATAATAAGCGTAGGGTGAAAAGAAGGACTTTGTCTCAATGGACCTCCGAAATGACTGTTCAACAGGCGCAAAATCAGTGCATTTTCAAACAAGACTTAAACTGCTGATAATTATCCCGCACAAGTCAAACTACAGAATGGAATCGACTGCCTGGCGTTCAATTTTTAATGGATTTGACAAGGGAAATGGGGTGCTGTTGGAACCAAACCATTTTATGCAAGATTTGCCACGAAAAACCAGTTAATAAACGACAATATGTGAAAAAATGCAATTTTTCTTTGGCAATAAGTGCTCGCTTTCTTGCAGAAACAGTGCCTTTTATGCTGGCTGCGGCTGACGGCCATAGAGCCAAACCATATCGGCCAGCCGATCGATAACCCAGTCCGGAATGTTTTCTTCAACGTAGCGCCACTCCCAATTACCGTCTGCTCGCCCCGGTACGTTCATGCGTGCCTCATTGCCCAGGCCGAGCGCATCCTGTAGCGGAATGACGGCCATACTGGCTGTTGAAGAGAATGCCAGGCGGATAATGGCCCAGTGAAAATCCTGCGCATTGAGCAAGCCCATATAGCGCAGCGCCATTTGCTGTTCTTGTCCGAGTTGGTCATAGTCGGCATGGGTGTTGCCGCCGAGCCAGCCAATGCTGGTGTCATTGTCGTGGGTACCGGTGTAGACGACGCAGTTTGGCGGATAATTGTGCGGCAAATATTCGTTGCTGCTGTCGCTGCCGAAGGCGAATTGCAGCACTTTCATGCCGGGAAAGTCAAAGCCGTCGCGCAGCGCTTCGACTTCCGGGGTGATGACACCCAAATCCTCGGCGATGATCGGCAGCTCGCCGAGTTGCTCGCGCAAGGCATGGAACAGCGCGGCCCCCGGGCCTTTTACCCAGCGTCCGATAATGGCATTTTCAGCATCGCCTGCCACTTCCCAATACGCTTCGAATCCCCGAAAATGGTCGATGCGGACGATATCCATCACATGCAGAGTTTGCTTCATGCGGGCTGCCCACCAGGTATAGTTTTGTCTGGACATTACTTGCCAGCGGTAGAGCGGATTGCCCCAAAGCTGGCCGGTTTCGCTGAAATAATCCGGCGGCACACCGGCGACCACCTTGGGCTGGCCATCGGGATTGAGATGGAAGCGGTTCTGATTGGCCCACACGTCCGCGCTGTCGTGCGCGACAAAAATCGGGATGTCACCGATGATGCGGATACCTGCCTCGTTGGCGCGGCCTTTGATGGCCTGCCACTGCCGGAAAAACAGGAACTGCTGGAAGCTCACCGCCTCGCGCTGCTCTGCTAATTTTTCCCGCCACTGCTGCATGGCGGCTTTCTGTCGCCGCACCAGTTCTTTTGGCCAATCCGTCCACGGCCCGCCGCCGAAGTGCTTTTTGAGCGCGCTGAACAAGGCGTAATCCGGCAGCCAGTCAGCCTGCTGATGTAGAAACTGTTCATATTCCGCCTGCAACTCCGGATAATCGCGATGCTGAAAATTCCCGAATGCACTTTTGAGCATTTCGGCATAAAAGGGAATGACAGCGCCAAAATCAACACGCCGGGCGTTGAAAGCTGGCGCATTGGCCAGGTCGTGCTCTGACAACAAACCGTCTTGCTGCAAGCGCTCCAGGCAGATGAGCAGGGGATTGCCGGCAAAGGCTGACAGCGATTGGTAGGGTGAATTGCCGTAGCCAGTCGGGCCGAGCGGCAAAACTTGCCAGAGCTGCATGCCGCAGCGGCTCAGCAGCTCGATGAAGCGCTCGGCATTGTGGCCGAGACTGCCGATGCCAAAGCGGCCGGGCAGCGAGGTGGGATGCAGCAGCAAACCGGCGGCGCGGGGAAAGTGCATGGTTCAAAAGTCCTTTGTTAAAATTGTTGACCGTTATTCAGCTTCTTTGTTCTTCAGCCAGGAGCCGATGCAGCGTTTGCTGCAAAGCGAATGCAGGGAGTTTGAATTTGAGTTCAGTATAGACACTTCCAGTGCGACAACTGAGATAGCTAAAAATGTTTTGCGGGATTGCGCGCAGAGGGCGGGAGTTTGTGCAGTGATCGGGATTCAGCATGCTGTTTTCTGCCTCCTGCAACTGGATGCATAAAATAGCAGATTTTTGCAGATTGGCAAAACGAAAATGACCGGGGTGGTGGGATTTGCAGTTGGCTATAGGGTATGGCGCGCCATGCCCCTACAGCGACTCCAGCAATTTCTGCACGGCTTTGATTTGGACGGGCATGCCGATTTCGGTGAACAGGCGCAGGGCCTCGGCGGCGCGCTCGCGGGCTTGCGTGGTGTGCTTTTGTGCGTGCAGCACTGTGGCCATATTCCAGTAGCAATAAGCCAGCCCTTCCTTGCTGCCCAACTCGCCACAAATGCTTTCGACTTGTTCCAGTAGTTGAATTGCCTGCCCGTACTCTTTCTGGTCGCGAAAAATAGTGGCTTGGTTGGTCAAACAGCGCCACAGGCTATCTTTGTTGCCGAGCTCGATGCAGATCATTTCTTGTTTTTTGTGCAGTTTCATGGCCTCATCGAGTTGTCCCCATGCTTGAAGGATGAGCGCCTGGTTTCCGTAGCAAATTTGCAGGCTATCTTTGTTTCCGAGCTCGATGCAGAGCTTTTCCTTTTTTTTGTGCAGTTTCATGGCCTCATCGAGTTTTCCCCATGCTTTCAGGATGAGCGCCTGGTTGCCGTAGCTTCTTTGCAATCGATCACGATCATCGAGCTGATCGGAAAACTGTTGGTAATCCTGCATGAACTCCAGCGCCTCCTGCAAACGGCCGGTTCGCCGGCACAACTCATAGCCATAATAGCCAAGCAAAAAAGTCGGGTACTCTTTTTTCTCATCCACGCCCCATAAAATCGCCTGCCGCGCTTCCGGCAGGTCGTCGAGCAGGGTGCGCCAGTTGGTGAGCTTTTCGGCAAATTGCTGCTCAGCAAATTCGGCGTGGCGCGGCGGCAGCGGGGTGGTGGGCGGGCGCTTTTGCGCAACTTGTCGCACCAGGGTGTGCAACTGGTAGCGCTCGGCGTCGCGGTCGAGCTCGCGCAGCAGGCTGCGGTCGAGCAGGGTTTGCAGGGCAGTCTCGGCGCGGGCTTCCGGCAATTCGCTCACCTGCAATGGCCATTCAAATCGAAAGCCTTCCTCGGCGCACACCGCCATGGCGCACAGCAGCAGCTCGGCCTCGCTGTCGAGGGCATCGAGGGCGGTTTGCAGCAGGTGTTCGACATTGCGCTGGCGGTGCTGCAGCACGCTCAGGCCGCCGCTGTCCGGGTCACTGAGCTTCTCGAGCAGGCGGGCAAAGCTCATGCGGGCCACATCGCGCAGCAGTCCGGCAGCGACCGACACCGCCATCGGCAGGTAGCCGAGCTTTTTGCACAGTTCGCGCGCTTCGGCGTCGTGGCCATCGAGCTTTTGCCCCAAAAATTCCCGCAGCAGGTTAAGACACTCTTTTTCAGTAAAAATTTCCAGATCGATGGGGTCGTTTTCGGCCAGCATGGCGAGGTCGCGGCGGCGGCTGGTGAGCATCACCGAGCAGTGGCCGCCGGGCAGCAGGGCTTCGAGGTCGTCGGCGCGCACGTCGTCCAAAATCAGCAGGCAGCGGCACTGGGCAAAATGGCTTTTCAGACTGGTCAGCGCGCGCTCCGGCGGCAGGTCGCCGAGCGCCAATCCGACTTTGTCACCGAGCTCGGAAACGATGCTGTCGAGCGGGTTGTCACCACAAAATTGAAACAGGATGCCGGCGCTGAAATGCTGCCGCACCTCCGGCAGGTGGGTGAAGTGGTTGGCG